>NZ_JAPIVN010000001.1:0-4964226 GCF_027863535.1 Paucibacter sp. B51
GGCTGACCGAACTGCAGAGTTTCCTTGAAGTCGGTTTCGACACCTTCAGAGCCATGCTCGGCGTGATCCTTCTGAGCTGGGCATCGAACATCGGCTCGCCAGCGTCTGAGATCCAAAACGATGCAAAGTTGAACCACGCAACGTCGGCTCCACAAAGCAAAACGCCCCCGATTCTTTCGAACCGGGGGCGTTGCTTAAATATTAGCCTGACGATGACCTACTTTCACACGGGAACCCGCACTATCATCGGCGCTGAGGCATTTCACTGTCCTGTTCGGGATGGGAAGGAGTGGGACCGCCTCGCTATGGTCATCAGGCTTAACTGGTTGGCTTGCTGAAGTCTCGTCAGAGATTTTCAACAGGCCCAATTTGTAGAGCTGCGCAGTATACATGAGTTTGTCATGTATTGCACTTCGAATCAGCTGGTTTTGATTGCGTTCACACGTTGGATCATTTCGTTGAATGATCTGACTTCTGAAGAACGGTATAACTTGTGTCCTCAATAATCCTTGATCAGACCGGCTGATGTTTCCATCGCCTGAACTGTCAAAGTTATAGGGTCAAGCCTCACGGGCAATTAGTACTGGTTAGCTTAACGCATTACTGCGCTTCCACACCCAGCCTATCAACGTCCTGGTCTCGAACGACCCTTCAGGGGCGAGTTGCCCGCTTAGATGCTTTCAGCGGTTATCTCTTCCGCACTTAGCTACTCGGCGATGCCACTGGCGTGACAACCGATACACCAGAGGTGCGTCCCCTCCGGTCCTCTCGTACTAGGAGCAGGCTCTCTCAATCTTGCAGCGCCCACGGAAGATAGGGACCAAACTGTCTCACGACGTTTTAAACCCAGCTCACGTACCTCTTTAAATGGCGAACAGCCATACCCTTGGGACCGGCTACAGCCCCAGGATGAGATGAGCCGACATCGAGGTGCCAAACACCGCCGTCGATATGAACTCTTGGGCGGTATCAGCCTGTTATCCCAGAGTACCTTTTATCCGTTGAGCGATGGCCCTTCCATACAGAACCACCGGATCACTTTGTCCTACTTTCGTACCTGCTCGACTTGTCAGTCTCGCAGTCAAGCACGCTTATGCCAATGCACTATCAACACGATTTCCGACCGTATTTAGCGTACCTTCGAACTCCTCCGTTACACTTTGGGAGGAGACCGCCCCAGTCAAACTGCCCACCATACACTGTCCCCAATCCCGATAAGGGACCAAGGTTAGAACCTCAAACACACCAGGGTGGTATTTCAACGTTGGCTCCATGAGATCTAGCGTCCTCACTTCAAAGCCTCCCACCTATCCTACACAGATCTGTTCAAAGTCCAATGTAAAGCTACAGTAAAGGTTCATGGGGTCTTTCCGTCTTTCCGCGGGGAGATTGCATCATCACAAACATTTCAACTTCGCTGAGTCTCTGGAGGAGACAGTGTGGCCATCATTACTCCATTCGTGCAGGTCGGAACTTACCCGACAAGGAATTTCGCTACCTTAGGACCGTTATAGTTACGGCCGCCGTTTACTGGGACTTCAGTCAAGAGCTTGCACCCCATCATTTAATCTTCCAGCACTGGGCAGGAGTCACACCCTATACGTCGACTTTCGTCTTTGCAGAGTGCTGTGTTTTTAATAAACAGTTGCAGCCACCGATTCTCTGCGGCCCCATTCTGCTTCGAGAGTAAATCTCTACACATACTAGAGGCACACCTTCTTCCGAAGTTACGGTGTCAATTTGCCGAGTTCCTTCTCCAGAGTTCTCTCAAGCGCCTTAGAATACTCATCTCGCGCACCAGTGTCGGTTTGCGGTACGGTCGTCAATAGCTGAAGCTTAGTGGCTTTTCCTGGAAGCAGGGTATCACTCACTTCGTCTGCAAGCAGACTCGTTATCACGCCTCATCTAAGCTCTCCGGATTTGCCTAAAGAGCACGACTACACGCTTGAACCAACTATTCCAACAGTTGGCTGAGCTAACCTTCTCCGTCCCCACATCGCACTATTGATCGGTACAGGAATATTTACCTGTTTCCCATCAGCTACGCATCTCTGCCTCGCCTTAGGGGACTCACCCTACGCCGATGAACGTTGCGTAGGAAACCTTGCGCTTTCGGCGAGGGGGCTTTCCCTTTAACGCTACTCATGTCAGCATTCGCACTTCTGATACCTCCAGCAGGCTTCACAACCCACCTTCACAGGCTTACAGAACGCTCTCCTACCACGTGCAATAAATTGCACATCCGCAGCTTCGGTAACTGGCTTAGCCCCGTTACATCTTCCGCGCAGGACGACTCGATCAGTGAGCTATTACGCTTTCTTTAAATGATGGCTGCTTCTAAGCCAACATCCTGACTGTTTTAGCCTTCCCACTTCGTTTCCCACTTAGCCAATTTTGGGGACCTTAGCTGGCGGTCTGGGTTGTTTCCCTCTTGAGTCCGGACGTTAGCACCCGGTGCTCTGTCTCCCAAGCTGTACTCATCGGTATTCGGAGTTTGCAATGGTTTGGTAAGTCGCCATGACCCCCTAGCCATAACAGTGCTCTACCCCGATGGTAATACTTGAGGCACTACCTAAATAGTTTTCGGAGAGAACCAGCTATTTCCAAGTTTGTTTAGCCTTTCACCCCTATCCACAGCTCATCCGCTAATTTTGCAACATTAGTCGGTTCGGACCTCCAGCACCTGTTACGGTACCTTCATCCTGGCCATGGATAGATCACTTGGTTTCGGGTCTACACCCAGCGACTAATTCGCCCTATTCGGACTCGATTTCTCTACGGCTTCCCTATTCGGTTAACCTCGCCACTGAATGTAAGTCGCTGACCCATTATACAAAAAGGTACGCAGTCACCCTTGCGGGCTCCTACTTTTTGTATGCATGCGGTTTCAGGATCTATTTCACTCCCCTCCCGGGGTTCTTTTCGCCTTTCCCTCACGGTACTAGTTCACTATCGGTCGATTACGAGTATTTAGCCTTGGAGGATGGTCCCCCCATATTCAGACAGGATTTCTCGTGTCCCGCCCTACTTGTCTTACGCTTAGTTCCACACCGCAGCATTCTCATACGGGGCTATCACCCGCTATGGCCGGACTTTCCATTCCGTTCTGATATACACGATGCTAAAACGTAAAGGCTACTCCAATTTCGCTCGCCGCTACTTTCGGAATCTCGGTTGATGTCTTTTTCCTCGAGCTACTGAGATGTTTCAGTTCACCCGGTTCGCCACAATGACCTATGTATTCAGTCAGAGTTACCCCTCGCGGGGCCCCATTCGGAAATCTCCGGATCAAAGCTAATTTGCCAGCTCCCCGAAGCTTATCGCAGGCTATCACGTCCTTCGTCGCCTGTAATCGCCAAGGCATCCACCACATGCACTTAGTCACTTGACCCTATAACTTTGACAGCGCTGACTGCACTGTCGTCAAGGACTCGTACAGAGCCTCTCAGCTCCATACGTTTATTGAGTATTCACGCGTTACGCCGTTCTTCATATCTAAACAATTTCTTGCTCAGTTGAAGTCTTGTGTTTGACGCAATCAAAAGCTACTAGCGGCACGGTACGCTCACCCCTTTACGAGATGGCGCTTTCCGCTAGCAGCGCTGATTCGACTCTACAAATTGTTAAAGAACAACAGCCGACTCTTTCGAGCCTTATGACTGACAAACCAGAACAACCGCTCACGCCTTCGCGCAACGGATGCTTTGGTTTGTCAACCATGCCTTCAGAGTAAATTGGTGGAGGATGACGGGATCGAACCGACGACCCCCTGCTTGCAAAGCAGGTGCTCTCCCAGCTGAGCTAATCCCCCGGGATCTCTTCAAATCCGTGGTGGGTCTGGCTGGATTCGAACCAGCGACCCCGCCTTATCAAGACGGTGCTCTAACCGACTGAGCTACAGACCCACGCGTTTCTTGCGTGCACTGCCTCTCAGTAACGCTCGCCTGTTGAGGCCAGCTCGGCAGGCTCACGCTATTACTCTGATGTTGTATTCACAGCCGATAAGTGTGGGCGCTTAAAAATGAGTCATGTGGATCTCGCTGGTCATCTGCTGCACGCAGCAAACAACTGCTCGACCATTTTCTAGAAAGGAGGTGATCCAGCCGCACCTTCCGATACGGCTACCTTGTTACGACTTCACCCCAGTCACGAACCCTGCCGTGGTAATCGCCCCCCTTGCGGTTAGGCTAACTACTTCTGGCAGAACCCGCTCCCATGGTGTGACGGGCGGTGTGTACAAGACCCGGGAACGTATTCACCGCGGCAAGCTGATCCGCGATTACTAGCGATTCCGACTTCACGCAGTCGAGTTGCAGACTACGATCCGGACTACGACCGGTTTTCTGGGATTAGCTCCCCCTCGCGGGTTGGCAGCCCTCTGTACCGGCCATTGTATGACGTGTGTAGCCCTACCCATAAGGGCCATGATGACCTGACGTCATCCCCACCTTCCTCCGGTTTGTCACCGGCAGTCTCATTAGAGTGCCCTTTCGTAGCAACTAATGACAAGGGTTGCGCTCGTTGCGGGACTTAACCCAACATCTCACGACACGAGCTGACGACGGCCATGCAGCACCTGTGTCCAGGTTCTCTTTCGAGCACTCCCACATCTCTGCAGGATTCCTGGCATGTCAAGGGTAGGTAAGGTTTTTCGCGTTGCATCGAATTAAACCACATCATCCACCGCTTGTGCGGGTCCCCGTCAATTCCTTTGAGTTTCAACCTTGCGGCCGTACTCCCCAGGCGGTCAACTTCACGCGTTAGCTACGTTACTGAGAAGAAACCCTCCCAACAACCAGTTGACATCGTTTAGGGCGTGGACTACCAGGGTATCTAATCCTGTTTGCTCCCCACGCTTTCGTGCATGAGCGTCAGTACAGGCCCAGGGGATTGCCTTCGCCATCGGTGTTCCTCCGCATATCTACGCATTTCACTGCTACACGCGGAATTCCATCCCCCTCTGCCGTACTCTAGCTATGCAGTCACAAAGGCAGTTCCCAGGTTGAGCCCGGGGATTTCACCTCTGTCTTGCATAACCGCCTGCGCACGCTTTACGCCCAGTAATTCCGATTAACGCTTGCACCCTACGTATTACCGCGGCTGCTGGCACGTAGTTAGCCGGTGCTTATTCTTCAGGTACCGTCATTAAGTCTCTGTATTAGAGAAACTCGTTTCTTCCCTGACAAAAGCGGTTTACAACCCGAAGGCCTTCTTCCCGCACGCGGCATGGCTGGATCAGACTTGCGTCCATTGTCCAAAATTCCCCACTGCTGCCTCCCGTAGGAGTCTGGGCCGTGTCTCAGTCCCAGTGTGGCTGGTCGTCCTCTCAGACCAGCTACAGATCGTCGCCTTGGTGGGCTTTTACCCCACCAACTAGCTAATCTGATATCGGCCGCTCCAATCGCGCGAGGCCTTACGGTCCCCCGCTTTCACCCTCAGGTCGTATGCGGTATTAGCCACTCTTTCGAGTAGTTATCCCCCACGACTGGGCACGTTCCGATACATTACTCACCCGTTCGCCACTCGTCAGCTTAACCTGTTACCGTTCGACTTGCATGTGTAAGGCATGCCGCCAGCGTTCAATCTGAGCCAGGATCAAACTCTACAGTTCGATCTTGATTTACTCAACGGAATCGACAAAACCATTTACATGATTCCATCTAATTTCCGTGAGCGTTTAAAGTCTAAGAGACTTGATACTCGTCACCGAGCATCAAAACTCACCTTCAAACGCCCACGCTTATCGGCTGTTAATTTTTAAAGAACCAAGAGAGCCAAGCTCATCTTGACAAGACCGACTCGCATCGAGTCTTGCGTCCGTCGACTGCTTTGCAGCTCGTCAACAGCACAGAAGCGAGATTATGACTGATGTTTTTACTATCGTCAACACCTATTGCATGCGATTTTCATCAGCCTGCAACTTCTGCTCTGCTTACCATCAGGCCTAGCCTGGCGGGATCCACAGATGCAAACGCTGCCACACACCAGGCAGACTTCGCTTGCATCTAGGGACCGAGTGCCCGACCTGCCTTAGCAGACCCACACTCAGAGACAGAAACGCCCGGCCATGTGACCGGGCGTTTTGCATAGATATTAGCCTGACGATGACCTACTTTCACACGGGAACCCGCACTATCATCGGCGCTGAGGCATTTCACTGTCCTGTTCGGGATGGGAAGGAGTGGGACCGCCTCGCTATGGTCATCAGGCTTAACTGGTTGGCTTGCTGAAGTCTCGTCAGAGATTTTCAACAGGCCCAATTTGTAGAGCTGCGCAGTATACATGAGTTTGTCATGTATTGCACTTCGAATCAGCTGGTTTTGATTGCGTTCACACGTTGGATCATTTCGTTGAATGATCTGACTTCTGAAGAACGGTATAACTTGTGTCCTCAATAATCCTTGATCAGACCGGCTGATGTTTCCATCGCCTGAACTGTCAAAGTTATAGGGTCAAGCCTCACGGGCAATTAGTACTGGTTAGCTTAACGCATTACTGCGCTTCCACACCCAGCCTATCAACGTCCTGGTCTCGAACGACCCTTCAGGGGCTCAAGGCCCCGGCAAGACTCATCTTGAGACGAGTTTCCCGCTTAGATGCTTTCAGCGGTTATCTCTTCCGCACTTAGCTACTCGGCGATGCCACTGGCGTGACAACCGATACACCAGAGGTGCGTCCACTCCGGTCCTCTCGTACTAGGAGCAGGCTCTCTCAATCTTGCAGCGCCCACGGAAGATAGGGACCAAACTGTCTCACGACGTTTTAAACCCAGCTCACGTACCTCTTTAAATGGCGAACAGCCATACCCTTGGGACCGGCTACAGCCCCAGGATGAGATGAGCCGACATCGAGGTGCCAAACACCGCCGTCGATATGAACTCTTGGGCGGTATCAGCCTGTTATCCCCAGAGTACCTTTTATCCGTTGAGCGATGGCCCTTCCATACAGAACCACCGGATCACTTTGTCCTACTTTCGTACCTGCTCGACTTGTCAGTCTCGCAGTCAAGCACGCTTATGCCAATGCACTATCAACACGATTTCCGACCGTATTTAGCGTACCTTCGAACTCCTCCGTTACACTTTGGGAGGAGACCGCCCCAGTCAAACTGCCCACCATACACTGTCCCCAATCCCGATAAGGGACCAAGGTTAGAACCTCAAACACACCAGGGTGGTATTTCAACGTTGGCTCCATGAGAACTAGCGTCCTCACTTCAAAGCCTCCCACCTATCCTACACAGATCTGTTCAAAGTCCAATGTAAAGCTACAGTAAAGGTTCATGGGGTCTTTCCGTCTTTCCGCGGGGAGATTGCATCATCACAAACATTTCAACTTCGCTGAGTCTCTGGAGGAGACAGTGTGGCCATCATTACTCCATTCGTGCAGGTCGGAACTTACCCGACAAGGAATTTCGCTACCTTAGGACCGTTATAGTTACGGCCGCCGTTTACTGGGACTTCAGTCAAGAGCTTGCACCCCATCATTTAATCTTCCAGCACCGGGCAGGAGTCACACCCTATACGTCGACTTTCGTCTTTGCAGAGTGCTGTGTTTTTAATAAACAGTTGCAGCCACCGATTCTCTGCGGCCCCATTCTGCTTCGAGAGTAAATCTCTACACATACTAGAGGCACACCTTCTTCCGAAGTTACGGTGTCAATTTGCCGAGTTCCTTCTCCAGAGTTCTCTCAAGCGCCTTAGAATACTCATCTCGCGCACCAGTGTCGGTTTGCGGTACGGTCGTCAATAGCTGAAGCTTAGTGGCTTTTCCTGGAAGCAGGGTATCACTCACTTCGTCTGCAAGCAGACTCGTTATCACGCCTCATCTAAGCTCTCCGGATTTGCCTAAAGAGCACGACTACACGCTTGAACCAACTATTCCAACAGTTGGCTGAGCTAACCTTCTCCGTCCCCACATCGCACTATTGATCGGTACAGGAATATTTACCTGTTTCCCATCAGCTACGCATCTCTGCCTCGCCTTAGGGGCCGACTCACCCTACGCCGATGAACGTTGCGTAGGAAACCTTGCGCTTTCGGCGAGGGGGCTTTTCACCCCCTTTAACGCTACTCATGTCAGCATTCGCACTTCTGATACCTCCAGCAGGCTTCACAACCCACCTTCACAGGCTTACAGAACGCTCTCCTACCACGTGCAATAAATTGCACATCCGCAGCTTCGGTAACTGGCTTAGCCCCGTTACATCTTCCGCGCAGGACGACTCGATCAGTGAGCTATTACGCTTTCTTTAAATGATGGCTGCTTCTAAGCCAACATCCTGACTGTTTTAGCCTTCCCACTTCGTTTCCCACTTAGCCAATTTTGGGGACCTTAGCTGGCGGTCTGGGTTGTTTCCCTCTTGAGTCCGGACGTTAGCACCCGGTGCTCTGTCTCCCAAGCTGTACTCATCGGTATTCGGAGTTTGCAATGGTTTGGTAAGTCGCCATGACCCCCTAGCCATAACAGTGCTCTACCCCGATGGTAATACTTGAGGCACTACCTAAATAGTTTTCGGAGAGAACCAGCTATTTCCAAGTTTGTTTAGCCTTTCACCCCTATCCACAGCTCATCCGCTAATTTTGCAACATTAGTCGGTTCGGACCTCCAGCACCTGTTACGGTACCTTCATCCTGGCCATGGATAGATCACTTGGTTTCGGGTCTACACCCAGCGACTAATTCGCCCTATTCGGACTCGATTTCTCTACGGCTTCCCTATTCGGTTAACCTCGCCACTGAATGTAAGTCGCTGACCCATTATACAAAAGGTACGCAGTCACCCTTGCGGGCTCCTACTTTTTGTATGCATGCGGTTTCAGGATCTATTTCACTCCCCTCCCGGGGTTCTTTTCGCCTTTCCCTCACGGTACTAGTTCACTATCGGTCGATTACGAGTATTTAGCCTTGGAGGATGGTCCCCCCATATTCAGACAGGATTTCTCGTGTCCCGCCCTACTTGTCTTACGCTTAGTTCCACACCGCAGCATTTCTCATACGGGGCTATCACCCGCTATGGCCGGACTTTCCATTCCGTTCTGATATACACGATGCTAAAACGTAAAGGCTACTCCAATTTCGCTCGCCGCTACTTTCGGAATCTCGGTTGATGTCTTTTCCTCGAGCTACTGAGATGTTTCAGTTCACCCGGTTCGCCACAATGACCTATGTATTCAGTCAGAGTTACCCCTCGCGGGGTGGGTTTCCCCATTCGGAAATCTCCGGATCAAAGCTAATTTGCCAGCTCCCCGAAGCTTATCGCAGGCTATCACGTCCTTCGTCGCCTGTAATCGCCAAGGCATCCACCACATGCACTTAGTCACTTGACCCTATAACTTTGACAGCGCTGACTGCACTGTCGTCAAGGACTCGTACAGAGCCTCTCAGCTCCATACGTTTATTGAGTATTCACGCGTTACGCCGTTCTTCATATCTAAACAATTTCTTGCTCAGTTGAAGTCTTGTGTTTGACGCAATCAAAAGCTACTAGCGGCACGGTACGCTCACCCCCTTTACGAGATGGCGCTTTCCGCTAGCAGCGCTGATTCGACTCTACAAATTGTTAAAGAACAACAGCCGACTCTTTCGAGCCTTATGACTGACAAACCAGAACAACCGCTCACGCCTTCGCGCAACGGATGCTTTGGTTTGTCAACCATGCCTTCAGAGTAAATTGGTGGAGGATGACGGGATCGAACCGACGACCCCCTGCTTGCAAAGCAGGTGCTCTCCCAGCTGAGCTAATCCCCCGGGATCTCTTCAAATCCGTGGTGGGTCTGGCTGGATTCGAACCAGCGACCCCCGCCTTATCAAGACGGTGCTCTAACCGACTGAGCTACAGACCCACGCGTTTCTTGCGTGCACTGCCTCTCAGTAACGCTCGCCTGTTGAGGCCAGCTCGGCAGGCTCACGCTATTACTCTGATGTTGTATTCACAGCCGATAAGTGTGGGCGCTTAAAAATGAGTCATGTGGATCTCGCTGGTCATCTGCTGCACGCAGCAAACAACTGCTCGACCATTTTCTAGAAAGGAGGTGATCCAGCCGCACCTTCCGATACGGCTACCTTGTTACGACTTCACCCCAGTCACGAACCCTGCCGTGGTAATCGCCCCCCTTGCGGTTAGGCTAACTACTTCTGGCAGAACCCGCTCCCATGGTGTGACGGGCGGTGTGTACAAGACCCGGGAACGTATTCACCGCGGCAAGCTGATCCGCGATTACTAGCGATTCCGACTTCACGCAGTCGAGTTGCAGACTACGATCCGGACTACGACCGGTTTTCTGGGATTAGCTCCCCCTCGCGGGTTGGCAGCCCTCTGTACCGGCCATTGTATGACGTGTGTAGCCCTACCCATAAGGGCCATGATGACCTGACGTCATCCCCACCTTCCTCCGGTTTGTCACCGGCAGTCTCATTAGAGTGCCCTTTCGTAGCAACTAATGACAAGGGTTGCGCTCGTTGCGGGACTTAACCCAACATCTCACGACACGAGCTGACGACGGCCATGCAGCACCTGTGTCCAGGTTCTCTTTCGAGCACTCCCACATCTCTGCAGGATTCCTGGCATGTCAAGGGTAGGTAAGGTTTTTCGCGTTGCATCGAATTAAACCACATCATCCACCGCTTGTGCGGGTCCCCGTCAATTCCTTTGAGTTTCAACCTTGCGGCCGTACTCCCCAGGCGGTCAACTTCACGCGTTAGCTACGTTACTGAGAAGAAACCCTCCCAACAACCAGTTGACATCGTTTAGGGCGTGGACTACCAGGGTATCTAATCCTGTTTGCTCCCCACGCTTTCGTGCATGAGCGTCAGTACAGGCCCAGGGGATTGCCTTCGCCATCGGTGTTCCTCCGCATATCTACGCATTTCACTGCTACACGCGGAATTCCATCCCCCTCTGCCGTACTCTAGCTATGCAGTCACAAAGGCAGTTCCCAGGTTGAGCCCGGGGATTTCACCTCTGTCTTGCATAACCGCCTGCGCACGCTTTACGCCCAGTAATTCCGATTAACGCTTGCACCCTACGTATTACCGCGGCTGCTGGCACGTAGTTAGCCGGTGCTTATTCTTCAGGTACCGTCATTAAGTCTCTGTATTAGAGAAACTCGTTTCTTCCCTGACAAAAGCGGTTTACAACCCGAAGGCCTTCTTCCCGCACGCGGCATGGCTGGATCAGACTTGCGTCCATTGTCCAAAATTCCCCACTGCTGCCTCCCGTAGGAGTCTGGGCCGTGTCTCAGTCCCAGTGTGGCTGGTCGTCCTCTCAGACCAGCTACAGATCGTCGCCTTGGTGGGCTTTTACCCCACCAACTAGCTAATCTGATATCGGCCGCTCCAATCGCGCGAGGCCTTACGGTCCCCCGCTTTCACCCTCAGGTCGTATGCGGTATTAGCCACTCTTTCGAGTAGTTATCCCCCACGACTGGGCACGTTCCGATACATTACTCACCCGTTCGCCACTCGTCAGCTTAACCTGTTACCGTTCGACTTGCATGTGTAAGGCATGCCGCCAGCGTTCAATCTGAGCCAGGATCAAACTCTACAGTTCGATCTTGATTTACTCAACGGAATCGACAAAACCATTTACATGATTCCATCTAATTTCCGTGAGCGTTTAAAGTCTAAGAGACTTGATACTCGTCACCGAGCATCAAAACTCACCTTCAAACGCCCACGCTTATCGGCTGTTAATTTTTAAAGAACCAAGAGAGCCAAGCTCATCTTGACAAGACCGACTCGCATCGAGTCTTGCGTCCGTCGACTGCTTTGCAGCTCGTCAACAGCACAGAAGCGAGATTATGACTGATTTTCTTTCTACTCGTCAAGCATTTCTGCAAGATTTGTTTTGAATCTCAAATCACATCGAATAGCTTCGATCCTCGCCACCCAGATACTCAAGCAACTCTTTCGAGCCACTCGCTGACTTCCGAAGAAGTGTTTCGTTTCTGTGCAGCGAAGCCCTCTACTGTAGCACAGGAATTTTTGACTCAGCAAGACTTTCGCTCAAAAGTTTCATGGCGATCCAGAGGTCACCGGATCGTCACACAGGATCAAGGACGGATCGAGGGCGGCACTCAACCCGACAAAGCCGTGAGGTGGCCCGCCTGAATCCAAACGCTTTGCTCGCTCACATGCCGCTGCGGGCGCGGTCAACACGGATACATCAAGCGCTGCTCGCGCCCGATGCCCGCCGGCCAGCCATCACTGCAGGCTGTGCGTACCCTTGTGCGAAGCGAACACCGCCTGCGCCTCGCGCTGAGGATCTTCGCTGGCCAAGACTTGCGGCAACACGCGAGCCAGGCGGGCGGCATCTGCGCGCAAGATGCGCTGCTTGACCGACGGGATCTGCGACGGGTGCATGGAAAAACTGCGCAGCCCCATGGCCAGCAGCAGGTCCGTGAAGACCGGGTCCCCGGCCATTTCCCCGCAGACGCTCACAGACTTGCCGGCGGCGACCGATTCCGCGATGGAGCGCGACAACAGCTGCAACACCGCCGGATGCCAGGGGTCATACAGATGGGCGACGGCCTCGTCGGCGCGGTCAATGGCCAGGGTGTACTGAATCAAGTCATTGGTTCCAACCGAAACGAAATCGACATGACGCAGGATCAGCGGCAGCATCACGGCCGCCGCGGGAATCTCCACCATCACCCCCAGATCCACTTTCGTGAAGGCCTGGCCGGCGTCGGTCAGCTGCTGCTGCACCTTCTTGACCGATTCCAGGATCTGCCGCACCTCGCCGAGATGCGCCACCATGGGAATCAAGAGGCGAACCTTGCCAAAAGCACTGGCGCGATAGATCGCACGCAGCTGCTGGCGGAACATGCTGGGCTCGGCCAAGCTCCAACGGATGGCGCGCAAACCCATGGCCGGGTTGAGCACATGCTCGTGACGCAGCTCGCTGGCACTCATGCGATCGAGCGGCTTGTCCGCCCCCACATCCACCGTGCGGATCGTCACCGGCATGCCGCGCATGGCCTCGACCGCTGCCTTGTAGGCGATGAACTGCTCTTCCTCGCTCGGCAGCTCACCGCCGCGATTCATGAACAAGAACTCGCTGCGGAACAGGCCCACGCCCGTGGCACCGGATTCGATGGCCCCGGCTGCATCCGCCGGCAGCTCAATATTGGCGTGCAACTCGACCCGCTCGCCGTCCAGCGTCACCGCCGGCGTGTGGCGCAAACGGGTCAGGCGGGCGCGCTCCAGCTCGCTCTGGCGCTGACGGAAGCGGTACTCCTCCAGCATGATGGGCGAGGGGTTGACGATCACCGCACCAGCATCGCCGTCGATGATGACCCAATCGTCGTGGCGGATCAGGCGCGAGGCCTCGCGTGTGCCCACGACCGCCGGGATGTCCATGCTGCGCGCCACGATGGCGGTGTGCGAGGTCTTGCCACCGATGTCGGTGATGAAGCCGTGGAACACGCTGCGCTTGAACTGCATCATGTCCGCCGGTGCAATATCGGCCGCCACCAGCAACAGCGGGTCTTCGCCAGCGAAATCACGCTGCACCACACTGGCAGCATCGACCGGCGCATGGCCTTGCTCGCGCGCCAGGGCGCTGAGTACCCGCTCGACCACCTGCTCCAGGTCGGCTTTGCGCTCCCGCAGGTAATCGTCTTCCATCTCATCGAACTGCCGGGCCAGCACTTCCAGCTGGGCAGACAGCGCCCATTCGGCGTTGTAGTGGCGCTCGATGATCCACTGCTTGGTGGCACCGGTCAGCGCGTCGTCGTGCAGCAGCATCAAATGGACATCGAGCAAAGCGGCCAGCTCGTGCGGTGCATCGCCCGGCAGGTCTTGTTTGAGGGCCTCCAGCTCGGCGGCCACCACATCGCGGGCCCGCAGTGCGCGCTGGATTTCCGATTCGATCTGCGCCTCGGCAATGAAGTAATGCGCCACATCGACCCGGCTGGACGCCACCAGCACCGCCCGGCCGATGGCCACGCCGCGCGAAACAGGGATACCAAAGACCTGGAAGCTCATGCGCCGACTTTAGCAGCGCCGATGGCTCAAGACTGGCGTCATCGAGACGTCATTCCAGCGTCACGGCCCCGTCATTGCGGCCGCCGAGCATGGCGAGGCCAACAACGAACCGCTCGAGGCCACCAATGAGGGATCTTCCGCTGCCCACGCTGCCCTTCTCCGATCTGCGCGCCCTGAAGACCGAGCGCCGCCCCGGCATGACTCCGCCCGCGGCGCTGCGCCCGGCGCCGGCTGCCGCGGCACCCGCGCGTCTGGACGTCAGCTGGGCTCGGCATGAAGACGATGTGCGCGAAGCCCAGCGCCTGCGCTACCAGGTCTTCGCGGAAGAGATGGGCGCCCGCCTGAGCGTGCCGCCCGGCGCACCGGCCCGTCACGACATCGACACTTTCGATGCGTTTTGCGAACACCTGCTGGTGCGCGAAGTCGACGCCCATGGCCGCGTCGGCCAGGTGATTGGCACCTACCGCGTGCTGACTCCGGCCGCCGCCAAGCAAGCCGGCGGCTGGTACAGCGAGACCGAGTTCGACCTGACCCGCCTGCGCGGCCTGCGCGAGCAAATGGTGGAACTGGGCCGCTCCTGCATCCACCCGGATCACCGCTCGGGCGGCGCCATCATGGCGCTCTGGGGCGCGCTGGCGGAATTCATGATGCGAAACAAGCTGGACACCATGATCGGCTGCGCCAGCGTCAGCATGCGCGACGGCGGCCATTTCGCGGCCAGCCTATGGAAGCAGCTGGAGCAAAGCCATCTGGCCAGCATCGAGTGGCAGGTGCGCCCTCGCCTGCCGCTGCCGGTGGAAGAACTGCGCCACGATCTGGTGGTGGAAGCGCCGCCGCTGATCAAGGGCTATCTGCGCTGCGGCGCCCGCATCCTGGGCGCACCGGCCTGGGATCCCGACTTCAACACCGCCGACCTGCCGATGATGATGCGCCTGGCCGACCTGCCCTCGCGCTACCGCCGGCACTTCATGGGCGGCCAGTGAGGGCCGCCCGGGCGGGGCTCACTGGCCCTCGCCGAACTTGTCGTTGACCAAGGCCGTGATGGCGTCCTGAGCCGCTTGCTCATCGACGCCATCGGTTTCCAGCTCAACCTGGGAGCCCAGTCCAGCCGCCAGCATCATGACGCCCATGATGCTCTTGGCATTGACGCGCCGGCTGTTGCGACTCATGAAGACCTCGCACTGAAAACTGCCCGCCAGCTTGGTCAGCTTGGCCGAGGCGCGGGCGTGCAAGCCCAGTTTGTTGCTGATGGTGAGCGTGGACTTGATCATTGAAACTCAGGACTCCAAAGAAAGACGATTCACCGTCGGCATCCATCGATACGCGAGCGCCCTGCGAATCAGGGCGCAGCACCCGGGGTCTCGGACAGAACAATGCCCGACTGCCCGCCCCCACTGGCCCGCTCGGCCAAACTGGCCAGCGGTTGGCCGGCGTAGCACAGCGAGCGCCACAACATCGGCACATTGACCCCGCTGATCACCTGCACCGTGGCGCTGCGCAAGCGCAAGGCCGCGTTGCTGGGCGTGGCGCCGAACACATCGGTCAGCACCAGGTTCTCGGCATGGCCGCCAGCCAGCAGCAAGGCGCGTGCCGCGCTCTCCACCGCCTCGGCGGACATCTCGGGCGTCACGTCCAAGACCTGCAATTGCCGGGCGCAATCCGGAAAGGTGTGCTCCGCCACGGCTTTCAGGGCAGAGGCAAGCGGGGCGTGAGCGATCAAGAGCAGTCCGGACATGGCATCCCATTATCAATGCAGCTCAGCCGCTGGCCGGCTGAAACCCGCTCTGCCGCACACGGCAAGAAGCGGTCTTTTTCATCCATACCGAAGCTCAAGTCTCCAGCTTCATCGCGTTGATGAAGCCTTCCCAAGCCGCCGGCTGGCGCTTGGGTGCCAGCATCAACACCTGGTAGACCCAGAGGCCGCGGGTGAACAGGGCCAGGTCGACCTCGCTCGCGCCCGCCTCACCGGGGCGAGCCGGGCTGCGCAGATGCAACTGCACGGCCTCCGGGCTGGGCGTCATGCCGGGCACCTGAAGGGCTTGCGGCGCGCCGGCCTCTGCAGCACCCAGCTTGCTCATCACCGACTCACGCATCTGCCGCATGGCCGGCGTGACCAGCGCCGGGTCGCGCACCTCGGCCCAGGAGACCGAAAAGGTGATGCCGTCGGCCTTGCACTGCGCCATGCCCATGCGCACCGGCTCACTGGCCGTGGCCGGGCGGCTGTGGACTTCGGGCTTGCAGGGGAACATGAGCAAGAGGCCCGAATCGGCCGGTCGCACCTCGCGCCAGTCCAGCCCTGGCGAACAGGCCGCCAGCGAAGCCGGCACCAGGAAAACACAAGCCCAGCGCGAAAACGCGGGGCGGCGGCGGAACGGGCGAGGCGATGTCATCCGGGCATTATCGGAGCCCGGCACGCAGCGCCAGCACGCACAATGATTCGCATGAATCCATCGCAGACGAATTCCTCCTCGATGCCGGGCGCGGACACGGTCTCCACTCCGCAGGCCCCGCACCTCGCCTCCCTGCTCCCGCCCATGGCCCTGGCCGGCGTGCGCGTGCTGGACCTGTCGCGCGTGCTGGCCGGCCCCTGGTGCACCCAGACCCTGGCCGACCTCGGCGCCGATGTGATCAAGGTCGAGCGCCCCGGCAGCGGTGACGACACCCGCGCCTGGGGCCCGCCCTATTTGAAAGACGCGCAAGGCCAAGACACCTCGGAAGCAGCCTACTACTTGGGCGCCAACCGCAACAAGCGCTCGATCGCCATCGACATCGCCTGCGCCGAGGGTCAGGCCTTGATCCGGCGCCTGGCACAGCAAGCCGATGTGCTGGTGGAGAACTTCAAGGTCGGGGATCTGGCCCGCTTCGGCCTCGATGCGCAAAGCCTGCAAGAGGCCAACCCGCGCCTGGTGGTCTGCTCCATCACCGGCTTCGGCCAGACCGGGCCCTACCGCGACCGGGCGGGCTACGACTACGCCATCCAAGGCATGGGTGGGCTGATGAGCATCACCGGCGAGCGCGACGACAAGCCCGGCGGCGGCCCGCAAAAAGTGGGCGTGGCGGTGGCCGACCTGTTCACCGGGCTCTACGCCACCGTGGCCGTGCTGGCGGCCCTGCGCCATGCCGAAGCCACCGGGCGCGGCCAAATCATCGACATGGCCCTGCTGGACACCCAGGTGGCCATGCTGGCCAATGTCGGCGCCAACTTCCTGTGCACCGGCCGCGCGCCCGGCCGCCTGGGCAATGCCCACGCCAATATCGTGCCCTACCAGGTCTTCGCGGCCAGCGACGGCCACCTGATTCTGGCCGTGGGCAACGACGCGCAGTTCGCCAAGTTCTGCGAAATCGCCGGCCACAGCGAATGGGCGCTGGATCCGCGCTTTGCCCGCAACAACGCGCGCGTGCGCCACCGCGCCGAGCTGGTGCCGCTGATCGAGGCGGCGCTGCTCACCCAAGCGCGCGACCACTGGCTGCGCGCCCTGGAGGCCGCCAAAGTGCCTTGCGGCCCGATCAACAACCTGGCCGAGACCTTTGCCGACCCGCAGGTGCAGGCGCGCGGCACCGTCGTGCCCCTGGCCCACCCGCTCAGCGACGAGCTGCGCGTGGTGGCCAACCCGATCAAGCTCTCGCTGACCCCGGTGAGCTACCGGCACGCGCCACCGCTGCTAGGCCAGCACACCCGCGAGATCCTGAGCGAAGCCGGCTGCAGCGAGGCCGAGATCGAGGCCCTGCTCGCCAGCGGCGCGGTGGCCTGAAGCGGCAGCAGGCGCTTCACCCTAGCCCCTCAAATCAGCGGTATCTGCATGCAAATCCCCAGCTTCAGCGTGCAGAGTTCACCGAAATGCCGCCAGCCGGCCTGCCACTCGGGTTTGCCCCCGGATCGGGGGATGGACGCTGCACCGCTTCACCATGACCATGGCGACCGCTGCGGGAAACGCCCTCTCGAACGCTTCCCAGGCCGATAAACACAAGAAACTCCACGCCCTGCTTCAGCAGCACATCCCACCGCCCCCGCCCCCGCCCCTGTCATGCGCACCCCGCTCCCACCTTCTGCCAACGCCAACGCTGCGAACGATGTCGCTGGCGAGCCGAGCCATGCGCAGTGGGCCGAGATCGTGCAGCAGCTGGGCGCCGAGATCGCCGGGCCGCTGAGCTCCGCGCTGGAGCGCATCCACAAGCTGGTCAGCACCGGACAGATCGACCGGCAAAGCCTGCGTGCCCTGCGTGAAAGCGTCAGCCAGGCGCGCGAGGCCGGCATGGTCGGCCAGCAGCTGGCCCGACTGGCCTCCGGGCGCCTGCACCTGTCGCGCGAAAAAATGCACCTGACCCAGGTGCTGCGCAGCGTGCTGGCCCAACGCAGCCGCGAGACCCAGGCACGTGGCATCCAGGTGCGCCAGGTGCTCAAGCCCATCGAGGTGATGACCGATGGCTCCTTGCTGTTCGCTCTGCTCAATGCCTTGATGGACTGGGCCTTGGCCAGCACGCACAGCTCCATCGACCTGCGCCTGGACCTGACGCCCTGGCCGGCCAAGGCCCGCCTGGTCTGCCGCTTTGCCCATCGCTCGCTGGACCTGCTGGATGACCCGCGCGCCGCTGAAACCCCGGCCACCCTGAACTCCCTGGCCTGGCGCCTGGTCGAACAGACGGCCATCACCCTGGGCGTGCTGCCGCTGCGCGAGGACGAAGCCGGCATCACGGTGCTGACGCTGGAGTTCCCCCACATCGTCGGCGACGAGGCCAATGGCCTGGCCGCCACCGAGCGCGCGCTCGACGCACCCAGCGAAGGCGAGAGCTCGCAGGACTATCCGCCCTCCAGCAATTCCAAACCCCTGGCCGGCAGCCATGTGCTGGTGATCGCCCAGCGCCGCGAGCTGCGCAGCCAGCTGCAGGCGGCCATGCAGCACATGGGCCTGATCATCGATGTGGTCGGCAGCATGGAGGAGGCCGCCCAGTTCTGTTCCGAAGGCCTGCCGCATGGCATCGTCTTCGAAGCCCGCCTGCGCGGGCCCGAGTTCGACCGTCTTTACGCCGAGGCCATGCGTGAAGTGCAGGACTTCAGCTTTGTGGAAGTGCTGGACGAGGCGCACAAGACCCAGCTCTCCACCGCCACCCCCGACGGCCTGGCCCGCATCTCGCGCCAGCATCTCAACGACGCCCTGCCTTCGGTGCTGCTGTTCGAACTGTCCAAAGGCCTGTGAAGGCAGCGCCACGGCGCAGGCTCTAAACTCCAGGCCATGACGACATCGAAGACCTCCCGCCTGCTCGCCCCCGCCTTGCTGGCCCTGGCCCTGGCCGGCGGTGCCTACCTGGCCTACCAGAGCCTGGGTGCCCGCGAAACCGTGCCGCGGGTGGACTATGTGCTGCTGGACGGCAAGAAGGCCGATTCCAGCCAGTGGCGGGGCCAGGTCATGCTGGTCAATTTCTGGGCCACCAGCTGCACCACCTGCGTCAAGGAAATGCCGCAGATCGTCGCCACGCACGAAAAGTTCAAAGGCCGTGGCTTCGACACCCTGGCGGTGGCCATGAGCTACGACCCGCCGGCCTTTGTTGCCAAGTTCGCCGAAAGCCGGCAGCTGCCCTTCGGCGTGGCCATCGACAACACCGGCCAGATCGCCCAAAGCTTCGGCCGCGTGCAGCTGACGCCGACCACGCTGCTGATCAACAAGCGCGGCGAGGTGGTCAAGCGCTATGTCGGCGAACCGGATTTCGCGGCCCTGCACGCCCTGGTCGAAAAGCTGCTGGCCGAATCGGCCTGAGGCCCGCGCGAGCGCTTGCATGTCGAGGACGCGGCCAACCACCCACAGGCGCTGCCTCTGCGCCCTGCTCGCGGCGTTTGCGCTCGGCACGCAGCACCAGGTCTGGGCTGAAGACGGCCCGGGCACCAAGCCCGCGGCGCCCTTGGTCCTGGCCGGCGAGGACGATTGGCCGCCCTACAGCGCCGCCGAGAAGCCCGGCGCCGACACGCAGCGCCCACCGGTCGGCTTCAGCGTCGACCTGATCCGCGCGGCCCTGGCCACGCAGGGTGTGCAGGTGCAGATCGTCACCGTGCCCTTTTCGAGGTGCATGCTTTACGCCAAGACTGGTCAAGTCGCGGGCTGTTTCAACGCCACCATCACCGACGACAACCGCAACGACTACGTCTGGCACCAGCCGGCCATGTTCGAAGAAGAGCTGTCCATCTTCGGCCGGGCCGATGACAAAAGCCCCGAGATGCGCTTGTCCGATCTGCGCGGCAAGCGGGTGGCCTACACCAATGGCTACACCTATCCCAGCGAGTTCATGCACGACGCGCGCATCCAGAAGTTCAGCGCCGTCTCGGATGCCGCCCTGATCCGCATGCTCTTGAGCAAACGCGTGGACTACATCCTCTTGAACCGCACGCCGGCCTGGCTGCGCATCGACAACACGCCCGAGTTCCGTGGCCAGCTGCGCCGCACCGGGCTGATCTCCATGGATGGCTTCTGGGTCGCGTTTTCCAAGCAGCACCCGCAGGGCGAACGCCTGGCCCAGCAGTTCAGCCAGGGCCTGGCGCAGATGCGCAAAGACGGCAGCTACCAGCGCCTGGTCGACGAGTTCAGGCGCCGGGTCCGCTACCGTTGAGCGCGGCGCCGACCCGACGACAGGCCACGTTCAGGACGCGGCCGGGGCTTCCGCGCCGGCGGCCAGCACGCCATGCGCCTGCTGGTCGGCGTGGTAGCTGCTGCGCACCATGGCGCCCACGGCGGCGTGGGTGAAACCCATCTTGTAGGCCTCTTCCTCGAACATCTTGAAGGTATCCGGGTGCACATAGCGGCGCACCGGCAGGTGGTGACCGGAAGGAGCGAGGTACTGGCCGATGGTCAGCATGTCGATGTGGTGGGCGCGCATATCGCGCATGACCTGGAGGATCTCCTCATCCGTCTCGCCCAGGCCCACCATGATGCCGCTCTTGGTGGGCACGCCCGGCACTTCTTCCTTGAAGCGCTTGAGCAGGTTGAGGCTGAACTCGTAGTCCGAACCCGGGCGCGCTTCCTTGTAGAGGCGCGGCGCGGTTTCGAGGTTGTGGTTCATCACGTCCGGCGGTGCGGCCTTGAGGATGTCCAGCGCACGGTCCATGCGGCCGCGGAAATCGGGCACCAGCACTTCGATCTGGGTCGAGGGGCTGAGTTCGCGCACCTTGCGGATGCACTCGGCAAAGTGGCCGGCGCCGCCGTCACGCAGGTCATCGCGGTCCACGCTGGTGATCACCACATACTTGAGCTTGAGCGCGGCGATGGTCTTGGCCAGGTTCTCGGGCTCGTTCACATCGAGCGGATCGGGGCGGCCGTGGCCGACATCGCAGAAGGGGCAGCGGCGGGTGCACTTGTCACCCATGATCATGAAGGTAGCCGTGCCCTTGCCGAAGCATTCACCGATATTGGGGCAGGAGGCTTCTTCGCAAACCGTGTGCAGCTTTTGCTCGCGCAGGATCTGCTTGATTTCGTAGAAACGGGTGCTGGGCGAACCGGCCTTGACGCGAATCCAGTCGGGCTTTTTCAGCGTCTCGGCGGGCACGATCTTGATCGGGATGCGCGCCGTCTTGGCCTGGGATTTCTGCTTGGCCGTGGCGTCGTACGCCTCGCCTGTCTTTGCTTCGTGAGTGATGTTCTCGGTCGCCATGCCAGCCTCGTTTCGTCAACGCTCCAGCTGGGCTTGCAGCCGTTCCCCGAAGCGTTGGGCCACTTCGGGCCAATCCGCAAAAACCCCAAGTGTAACGAGGTCCACCGTGCGCAGCCCCGCATAGCCACAGGGGTTGATGCCCGAGAAGGGTTGCAGGTCCATGGCCACGTTGAGGGCCACACCGTGGTAAGTGCAGTGGCGCGTGACCTTGATGCCCAGGGCCGCCACCTTGCCCAGGCCGCGGAAGGGGTCGTCGGCCGGCGCCGGGCCGGTCAGCGCCGCATGGGCAAACGGGTCGTCCAGGCGCACGTAAATGCCCGGCGCGCCGGCCACGCGGTGACCGGTGACGCCGTAGCTGTCCAGCGTCTGGATCACCGCCGTTTCCAGGCGGAACACAAACTCACGCACATAGATGCCCAGGCGCTGCAGGTTTACCAGCGGGTAGGCAACCACCTGGCCGGGGCCGTGGTAGGTCACCTGGCCGCCGCGGTTGGTCTGCACCACCGGGATGCCGGCGGGGGCCAGCACATGGTCGGCCTTGCCGGCCAGGCCTTGGGTGTAGGTGGGGGGATGCTCGCAGAGCCAGAGCTCGTCTTCGGCCTCGGGCCCGCGCTGTTCGCTGAAGGCCCGCATGGCGTCGACCGTCTCGGCGTAGTCGACCCGGCCCAGGTTTTTCACAATCATGGCGACATGGTAGCCAAGCCTGCAGGGCGGCGGGAAATCGGCTACCGTCTGGCCCTTTCCGAAACGGAAGCTTTCACCGATGCAGCCGATACACACTTTCTCTCTTTGGAAGAAAACCGTCTGGACGGCGGCCTTGCTCGCCTTGAGCAGCAGCGCCGCGCTGCATGCCCAGGAAACCCCAGCGCCCGAGACTCCGCCCACCCCCTTGGAGCGTGCCGTTCAAGCCTACGAAGCCGGCGAGCTGAAGACTGCCGCGCGCGCATTCACCGCGCTGTCGGCCCAGGCTCGCCCCCTGCCCCTGGCCGACTACAACCTGGCCATGATGCATTTGCGCGAAGAGCTACCCAAGCCCAGCGCGCGCCGAGCCGAGCGCCTGCTGAAGCGAGCGGCAGCAGGCGGCCTGGTGCGCGCCGAGCTGGCCCTGGCCCAGCTCTACGAGCAAGGCCTGCTGGGCAAGCCGGACCTGGCCAAGGCCAAGGAATGGAATCTGCGCGCCGCCAAACGCGGCAGCAGCGAGGCCCAGGTCGCCCTGGCCACGGCCATCTACCTCGGCCGAGGCACGCCGGCGGACCCGGAGCAGGCTGCGCACTGGTACCGCGAGGCGGCCAAGGCCGGGGATGTAGGAGCTCAGTACCTCTTGGGCTCGATGTACGAGAGCGGGTATGGCGTGCCGGCCGACCTGCGCCTGGCGCGCTATTGGTACGACATCGCAGCGCGCAATGGCGACGAAGGTGCGCCCTACAAGATCAAGGCGATCGACGCGCAGTTGGGAAACTAAGCCCCAGCTTGCTCAGAGCACGACCTTGACCATGGGGTGAGTCGTCAGCGTGCGATACAGCTCGTCGAGTTGTTCGCGGCTGGTCACGCGCACGGTGATGGTCAGGCCCAGGTAGTTGCCGGCCTTGCTGGGGCGCTGCTCCACGGTGGCGGCGTCGAAGTCCGGGTCGAAAGCCTGGGCCACCTTCACGATGGCCTCCACATAACCCTCGACCTTGGCGCCCATGACCTTGATTGGGAAGTGCGAGGGGTAGGTGATCAGCGACTGCTCGGGCGGGATGTCCGGCGGCGGCTGCATGGGAGGGAATTGGCTCATGGTGCTTCTTCAACAATCAAAAGATTCGGATCAAGGGACGCAGATGCGTCGTTTCAGATCGATTGCAAGGGCTTGGCGCGCTGGTAGGCCTCGTAGAGCCGGGCGTAGACCGGGCCGGGCTTGCCATGCAGGGCGCCATGGCCCACCGGCTGGTGGTCCAGGCGGGTCACGGCCAGCACTTCCTTGCCGGCCGAGCTGAGGATGATCTCGTCGGCCGCAAACAGCTCGGCCTCGGAGATGGGCCGCAGGTTGTAGCCGATGCCGCACTCTTCGCAGAGCTCGCGCAGCAGCTCGACACGGATGCCTTCGAGCAGGTCCTCGCTGCGCGGCGGGCCCAGCAAAGCGCCCTCCTTGACGATCCAGACATTGGAGGAGGCGCCCTCAGTCAGGAAACCGTCGCGCAGCAGAATCGTCTCGGCCGCGCCCTCGTCGGCCGAGATCTGCCGGGCCAGCACATTGCCCAGCAGGGAGATGCTCTTGATGTCACCGCGCTGCCAGCGGAAATCACGCGCGCTGATGCAGGCCACGCCGCGGTGCCGCTCTTCGGCCGACATCGGCTTGGAGGCCATGCTGTAGGCAAACACCGTGGGCACGGCGCCCTCGGGCATGGCGTGGTTGCGCGGCGCGACGCCGCGCGTCACTTGCAGGTAGATCAGCTGCTCGTCCGCAGCCACGCCGCGCACCAGCTCACGCGCCAGCTCCAGCCACTGCGCGCGCAGCAGCGGGCTGGTGATGCGCAGCTTGGCCAGGTTGCGCTCCAGCCGCTCCATGTGCGAGTCAAAGCGGAACAGGCGGCGCTCGTAGACCGGCAGCACCTCGTAGACCCCATCGCCGAAGATGAAGCCTCGGTCCATGACCGAGATCTTGGCCTCGGCCAAGGGCTGAAACGCGCCGTTCAGGTAGCAACGGACATCAGGCAAAGCAAGCATGGGGCGGGCCTCCGGCTCCAAAAAACAGCGTTCTCGTCAGCCCCAAGCTTACGCCCGCGGCGCGCGGGCCAGGCTCAGGAGATCACTTGATCCACAAACGCATGGCGTCCCAGGCGCGACCGAAGATGCCGGCCAGCGGCACCTCCTCCAGCACCACCAGGGGCACCTCGGCCACCGGCACGCCGCCGGCCGTGCTGACCTTGAGCGTGCCCACGCGTTGGCCCTTGCTCAGCGGTGCGACCAGCGGATCGGTGCGCTCGATCTGCGTCTGCAGCTTGGCGCCGTCGCCACGCGGCACGGCCACGAACACCGCACCCGCCGCGCCCAGCTTGGCCTGCGGGCTGGCGCCCTTCCAGACCGGCACGGTGCTGATGGCGGCGTTCTTGTCAAACAGGCGCACGGCGTCAAAGGCCGAATAGCCCCAGTTCAGGAGCTTCTGGCTCTCCGTCGCACGCGCTTCCTTGGAGGCCGTGCCCATGACCACGCTGAGCAGGCGGCGCTTGCCATTGGGGAACTCGCGCTGGGCGCTGGAGACCAGGCAATAGCCCGCGGCTTCGGTGTAGCCGGTCTTCATGCCGTCGACGCTGGGGTCGCGGCGCAGCAGCAGATTGCGGTTTTCCTGGCGGATCTTGTTGAAGGTGAACTCGCGCTGCGAGTAGTAGCCGTAGTACTCGGGGAAGTCGCGGATCAGGTTGGAGGCGATGATCGACAGATCGCGCGCGCTGCTCTTGTGGCCAGGCTCGGTCATGCCGGTCACGTTCTTGAACTGCGTGTTTTTCAAGCCCCAGGCCTGGGCTTGGCGGTTCATCAAGGCCACGAACTGCTCGACCGTGCCGGCCACGCCTTCGGCCAGGGCCACGGACGCGTCGTTGCCGCTCTGGATGATCATGCCGCGCAGCAACTCGTCGACCTTGGGCGTCATGGTCGTGTTGATGAACATCAGCGAGGGGTCGCCCTTGCGCTCGTCCCAGGCGCGGGTAGAGACGGGCAAGGCCTGCTCCAGGGTCAGGCGCTTGTCGCGCAGGGCACCAAACACCACATAAGCCGTCATCAGCTTGGTCAGCGAGGCGGGGTCATTGGGCGTGTCGGCATCGCGCTCGGACAGCACGCGGTTGGCGCTCATGTCCAGCAGCAGATAGCTGCGCGCGGCAATCTCGGGGCCGGGCATCTGCGATGCCGCTTGGGCCTGGCTGGCAGCGGCCGGCGCCTGAGCCAGCACCACGGGCGAGACCAGGGCCGAAGCCGCGGCCAGAGAGATAGCGAGGGGGAGCGAATAACGATTCATCACGGGGTTCTTTCGACTCGGGTTCAGGCGAGTCCAGGCAGGAAAACAGGGGCAGGCGTGCTCAAGCGCGCCAGTTGCGCACGACCAGATTGCGCAGCAGGGGCAGCTGGCCGTGAAAGAAATGGCCGACGCCCGGCACCACCACCACCGGCAGCGACTGCGGCCGCGCCCAGTCCAGCACCGAGCTCAGGGGCACGACATCGTCCACCTCGCCGTGGATGACCAGGGTCTCGGGCGGCACGGGCGCGGTGTCGAAGCGGCTGGTCGCCGGGCCCACCAGCGCCAGCCGTTCGGCGCGCTGGTCTTCGGGCAGGCGCAGCGCGGCTTGCGAGGCCACATAGCCGCCAAAGGAAAAACCGGCCAGCACCAGAGGCTCGCCCGGCTCGCGCAGAGCGGCCAGCACGGCCAGGGCATCGTCGATCTCGCCGCGACCCTCGTCCCAGCCGCCTTCGGACTTGCCGATGCCGCGGAAGTTGAAGCGGGCCACGCGGTAGCCCAGCTGCACAAAGGCGCGCGCCAGGGTCTGCACCACCTTGTTGTCCATGGTGCCGCCCTGGGTCGGGTTGGGGTGGCAGACCAGGGCCAGGCCGCGCGTGGGCGGCATGGGCAGATCGGCATGGCCGCTGGCGGGCCGGTCGATGGCGCATTCGATGGCGCCGGCCGGGCCCGGCACCAGGCGCTTTTCGGTTAGGGAATTCATCGCGAAACCGTGGTGGCGTCAGCGGCCGACGCTGTCGGGCAGCACCAGGCGCTCAACCACTTCGCCACCCTTGAGGTGCTTGTCGACGATCTCGTCGATGTCGGTCTGGTCGACGTAGGTGTACCAGACGGCCTCGGGATAGACCACCGCCACCGGGCCACCGGCGCAGCGGTCCAGGCAACCGGCCTTGTTGACGCGCACGCCGCCCTGGCCGCCCAGGCCCAGTTCGCGCACCCGCGCCTTGCAGTGGTCGAAGCCCGCCTGAGCGCCATGCTGAGCACAGCTGTTGTCACCGTTTTCGCGGTGGTTCAGGCAGAAGAAGATGTGGCGCTCGAAATAGCTCATGCCGCCATTGTAGGGAGCCGAGGCAAGAAACCCTGGGGTTCACCCTTTGTTTCAGGACTCGCGGCGGGCGATCACGCGCAGCAGCCAGGCCAGGGCCGCAAACGGCCAGACCCAGCCCAGCCATTGGGCCAGGCCGTACATATTGATGAAGCGGCCCAGCTCCCAGGTCTGCAGGCGTTCTTCGAGGTAGGGGTCGGTCGGCGCCTGGCTGACCAGGGCGATCAAGCTGCTCAGCACGATCAGGCCCAGGGCCGCATTGACCCGGCGCGGCAAGGCACTGGCCGCCATGCCGAGCAGCGCACCCACCAGCAAGCCCGGCCCGCTGGCCAGGGTCAACCAGGACCAGGCATGTTGCGGGCCGAAGTTGAGGCCGGTGGAAATGGCCGTGCCCAGCGCGCCCAGGCCCAGTGCACTCAAGCCCAGCGCCAGGCGACGCTTGCCCGGCCGCGCCACCGACAAAGCCACCAAGGTGGGGGCAAGCACGCCGAGCGCGATGGCAATCGCCTCCAGCCCCGGCGGCAGGGCGCGCGCCGCACTCTCGCTGAGTTCATCGCCCCATTGCAAAGCCCAGGGCGTGCCGGCCAACAGATCGACCGCCGCCATCTGCAGGCGCGGCAGCCATTGGCCCAGGCCCAGCGGCACCGGCGTCGGGAACAGCAGGCCCAAGGGCCAGAGCGCCAGCAGCGCCAGCGCACCGGCACTGTGCGGCTGGAACCAGTAATCGCGCACATCCTCCCAGCGCCGCAGACCGCCCAGGCGGTAGAGCAGCCAGGCCAGCCCCACCCCGAGCCAGGCACCGGCACTGTTAAGCAAAAAATCGCCCAGGGCGGGCACCCGGTTGGGCAGGAAGTACTGCAGGCTCTCGAGGCTGTAGGACAGCAGCGGCCCGGCCAGCAGGCTCAGCAGCACCCCGCTGCGCAGACGCCAGCCACTGCGCATGGCGGCGGCAAAGCAGAGAAAACCAAAGGGCAGATAGCCCGCCAGATTGGCCTGCAAATCGATCCAGCTGGCATAGCGCGACCAGGGCAGGCCCAGCATGCCGCGCCCGTCCAGGCCAGGCGGCCAGACCCAGGGTCCGAAGGGGTAGAGGCTGGCGTAGACGATCAGTGCCGTGCAAGCCAGCAGCAGCCAGGAGGCAGAGCTTTGGCGGCGCACCATGGCGAGCCCGTGGCTCAGAAGGGCTTGACGACCACCAGCACGACGATGGCGATGAACATCAGCACGGCCACCTCGTTGAAGACCCGGAACCAGCGATGGCTGCGGCGGTTGGCCGACTGCTCAAAGCTGCGCAGGATGGCCTTGCAAACATGGTGATAGCCGATCACCCCGATCACCAGGAGCAGCTTGGTGTGCATCCAGCCCTGGTTGAAGCCGGCGAAATTGAGCGCCCACATCCAGCCGCCCAAGACCAGCGCCGGGATCATCAGCAAGGTGGCGAAGCGGTAGAGCTTGCGCGCCATCAGGAGCAGGCGCTCGCGCTCGGCATGGCTGTCGGCCGGCACCATGGCCAGGTTGACGAAGATGCGCGGCAGGTAGAACAAGCCGGCAAACCAGCTGGCCACGAAAACGATGTGAAAGGCTTTGATCCAGAGCATCGCCACATTATGCGGGGCGCTTTCGCCGGGGCAGGAACCGGGCTTGAGGTGGGAGCAAAACCGCTCTGCAAACCGGCTGCAAATGCCACGCGAAGATCTTGCGGGCAAAAAAAGGCCCCGGCCACAAAGCCGGGGCTGGAAAGCCTTATCGCTGTCATCACGCTAAGGCTCCTGCTCAGGGAGGAAAAGCAGGGAACGACCACCTTGCGGCTATCATTCAAAGTGAATTTTAACATAAGCGTCATCGGAGGGCGCATCAGGGAAGTCGCGTAGATTGCGCAGTCCCTCACGCATGCGAACGAGGAAGCGGCCGATCCGGCCCGCCCCGGCGCGCGCGCCGCCTCCTGCCACGCCCTCTCTCCCGGAGTTGATCAGTGTCCCTGCCCGCCCCCTACCCCGCCAGCCGCCCCCGCCGCCTGCGCCGCGATGCCTTCACCCGGGCCCTGGTCCGCGAGCACCATGTGCGCGCCAGCGATCTGATCCTGCCGGTGTTTGTGCACGAGGGCGAGAACCGGGTCGAGCCCGTGGCCTCCATGCCTGGCGTGGCCCGCCTGAGCCTGGACCGTCTGCTCGACGTGGCGCGCGAATGTGTGGACCTGGGCATTCCGGTGCTGGCGCTCTTCCCGGTGATCGATGCCTCGCTCAAGACCCCTGACGGCCGCGAAGCCACCAACCCCGACGGCCTGGTGCCGCGCGTGGTGCGAGCACTGAAAGAACAAGTGCCGGAGCTGGGCGTGCTGACCGATGTGGCCCTGGATCCGTTTACCAGCCACGGCCAGGACGGCGTGCTGGACGAGCGCGGCTACATCCTCAACGACCAGACCGTTGAGATCCTGGCCCAGCAAGCCCTGGTGCAGGCCGCTGCCGGCGTGGACATCGTGGCGCCCAGCGACATGATGGACGGCCGCATCGGGGCGATCCGCACGGCGCTGGAAGCCCATGGCCA
Organism: Paucibacter sp. B51; assembly: GCF_027863535.1. NCBI lineage: Bacteria > Pseudomonadati > Pseudomonadota > Betaproteobacteria > Burkholderiales > Sphaerotilaceae > Roseateles > Paucibacter sp. B51. The sequence goes on from NZ_JAPIVN010000001.1 coordinate 29,201, forward strand.
CATCCACACCCGCATCATGGCCTACAGCGCCAAGTACGCGAGCGCCTTCTACGGTCCCTTCCGTGATGCCGTGGGCTCGGCCGCCAACCTCGGCAAGGCCGACAAGAAGACCTACCAGATGGACCCGGGCAACAGCGACGAGGCCCTGCGCGAAGTCGGCCTCGATCTGGCCGAAGGCGCCGACATGGTGATGGTCAAGCCCGGCATGCCTTACCTCGACATCGTGCGGCGTGTGAAGGACGAGTTCCGCGTGCCCACCTTCGCCTACCAGGTCAGTGGCGAGTACGCCATGATCAAGGCGGCGGCCACCAACGGCTGGCTGGACCACGATGCGGTGATGATGGAATCCCTGCTGGCCTTCAAGCGCGCCGGCGCTGATGGCGTGCTGACGTATTTCGCGCTGGAAGCCGCGCGCCTGCTGAAGCAAGCAAAAGCCGGCTGATCCCTGGGATGCGCCTGTTCCACATCCACGGCGACCAGTTCACCGAGCTGAGCCAGCTGCCGGCCGATTTGCCCGCCGATGGCTTCCTCTGGCTGGGCTATGGCCGACGCGAGTTCGAGCTGCAGCTGGGCGAGATCCAGCAAGGCCTACAGCGCTGGGGCTGTGGTCAGCTGGTGGACTTGCATGTCTCTGACCTGCTGAACAACCAGCTGCCCTCGCATTTCGACTACACCAGCTGGTACGACCTCTTGGTGTTTCGGCGCCTGGCCGCTGCGCCCGGCCATGAGCATCTGCTCGCCGACCCCGAGCACGGCACCCTGCACAGCACCCATGAGGCGCTCAAGGCCATCGACACCAGCCCGGTGGGCTTTGCGGTCTTCGACCGGGTGCTGCTGACCGTGCACCCGACCGACTGCCTGGTGCGCGACTACTTCGCCAGCAAGATGGGCGCCCTGGCCGAAGGCCGCGATCTGCGTGGCAGCGCCCGCCTGCCCAACAGCCCGGCCGATCTGATGCTGCGCATGGTCAACCACATGGTGGACAGCTATCTGGAACTGCGCCGCCTGCTGACCCGGCAGATGACGGCGCTGCAGCGCACGCTGATGGATGCCAACAGCCATTTCGAGGACTGGCCCCTGCTGCTGGAATCGCGCGACGCCTTGCACCGGCTGGAGGACACCTGCGAGGACCAGCGCAGCGCCATCCAGGAATGGATCGATGTGCTGGACGATTGGCCCTCGGCTGAGGAGCCAGCGGCACAACGCGAGCGCGAGCTGCTGCGGGTGCGCTCACGTGATGTGCAGGAGCATATCGAGCGGGTGCTGGCCCATGTGCGGCGCATGGAGTCGTCCAGCGAGTCGGCGGTGCAGATGCACTTCTCGGCCCTGGGCCACCGCACCAACTCCATCATGCGCACGCTGACGGTGCTGACCGCCATCTTCCTGCCGCTGAACCTGATCACCGGCATCTTCGGCATGAACTTCGACGGCCTGCCCCTGATCCACAAGGCCGCCGGCTTCTGGGTCGCCTTCGGCCTGATGCTGGCCGTGGGCCTGGGCCTGGGCCTGTTCTTCTGGCGCAAGCGCTACCTGGGCACGCGCCACGGCTGAGGCGTCGTTTCAGCGCGCCGCGTACGGATCGGCAAAACCGAGGGTCTGCATCAGCTCGCTTTCACGCGCTTCCATGCAGGCGGCCTCGTCGTCGTCTTCGTGGTCATAACCCTGGGCATGCAGGGTGCCGTGCATCAGCATATGGGCGTAGTGCGCTGCCAGATCGAGGCCGGCTTCTTTCGCCTCGCGCTCCACCACTTCGGCGCAAATGACCAAGTCGGCCGTCACCACGGGTTCGTGGCTGTAGTCGAAGGTCAGCACATTGGTCGCGTAGTCCTTGCTGCGGAACTCGCGGTTGAGCTGCTGCCCCTCCTCGGCATCGACGATGCGCACGGTGATCTCGCCCGGCAGCTCCAGGGCGCTGCGGATCCAGCGCGCCACCTTGTGGCGGGGCAAGAGCGCCTTGTGGCGCGGGTCGGCAAATTGCAGGGACAGGCTCAGTTCGGGCAGGCTCATGGCGCGGCTTTCTTGGTTTTGGTGGACGAGGCCGGGCTCGCTGAACGGCTGTGTGCCTCGTAGGCATCGACGATGCGGGCCACCAGCGGGTGGCGCAGCACATCGGCGCTGCTGAAATGGGTCATGGCCACGCCCTCGACGCCGGCCAGCACCTGCTCGGCCTCGACCAGGCCGCTGTTCACGCCCTTGGGCAGGTCGATCTGGCTGGTGTCGCCGGTGACCACGCAGCGGCTGCCAAAGCCGAGCCGGGTCAGGAACATCTTCATCTGCTCGGGCGTGGTGTTCTGGGCCTCGTCCAGGATGACGAAGGCATGGTTGAGCGTGCGGCCGCGCATGAAGGCCAGCGGGGCGACTTCGAGCTGGCCTTTCTCAAACGCCTTGCTGACCTTGTCGAAACCCATCAGCTCGTAGAGCGCGTCATAGAGCGGGCGCAGATAGGGGTCGACCTTTTGCGTCAGGTCGCCGGGCAGAAAGCCCAGGCGCTCGCCGGCCTCCACGGCCGGGCGGGTCAGGATGATGCGCTGCACCGTGCTGCGCTCGAGCGCGTCGACGGCACAGGCCACGGCCAGAAAGGTCTTGCCCGTGCCCGCCGGCCCCAGGCCCAGGGTGATGTCCTGGCTCAGGATCTGGTGCAGGTATTCATGCTGGCGCGGCGTGCGGGCGGCCAGATCGGCGCGCCGGGTGCGCAGCACGATCTCGCTGGGCGCGGCCCGGGGCAAGACTGCGGCAGCGCGCTTCACCGTGCTGCGCCGGGACATGCGGGCCGGGCCCAGCTCGGCGACCGCCTCGGCCAGGGCCACATGCATCAGCTCGGGCGGAATCGCCCGGCGGCTGCGCTCGTACAAAGCCAGCAAGAGCTGCAGCGCGCGCTCGGCCGCGGCCTTGGGGCCCTCGATGCGCACACGCTCGTTCTGGCGACCGATGCGCACGGCCAGGGCCAGCTCAATCTGGCGCAGATGTTCATCCAGGCTGCCGCACAAATGGGCCAGACGCTTGTTGTCGACCGGGGCAAACTCGTGGTGAAGAATCACAGGGGCACTTTCTTCTAGGGATTTGGCAACAAGTGCATTGTCGCGCGGGCTTCTTGCACATGGGAGAGACGCCTCTGTCCTGCACAATCGGGCCCCATGCTGAGCCTGTTACAAGAAGAAACGCCCCACCCGCTCGCGGCCGCAGCCGCGGCCTCTGAACCTTGCTCCCATCGCCTCGCGGCAAAGCCCGCACTTCGAGGACTGGCCGGCCTGACGCTTTGCTTCATCGGCAGCCCCGCGCTGGCCGCGGGCACCGGGGCATCGAGCGGCCACGCGGGGCTGAGCTTCGGCCTGGCGGGCATGCTCCTGATGATGGCCTTGAGTGTGTTGACCCTGGCCTACCGCCACGGTCATGAGCGCGGTGCCGGTTTGGGTCTGGGCGGGTGGATGCTGAGCCTGGCCCTGACGGCCGTGCTGAGCGTGGTGGGACCGATCGGCAGCGCCACGCTGGCGCCGGCCCTGAACCTGGGCCTGCTGGCCCTGGCCACCTGGTGCAGCCTCAAGTTCTTCCTGAGCCGCACCTTGCCCATGCCGCTGTGGCAAGACCTGCTGCTGCTGGGCCAGATGCTCTTGCTGCCGGCCCTGTCCAGCACCTTGCAGAACAGCCCCAGCCCGGCCACGGCGGCCTGGGCCGGCCTTTTGCACCAGTTCGCGCCGACCTGGCTGGCGCTGCAATCGCTGCTGGCCATGGCCAGCGGCTGGAAGCGGCGCGTGCGCCGGCCTGACGCTGAAGCCAAAGATGGCGGCAACGCTGCGGCCAGCCGTCGGCAGGAGGCCCGCTTCACACCGACTCTGCTGCTCGTCTGCGGCCTCGGTCTGCTGGCCGGCGCGGCGGCCGCAGCCCTGACCGGCGTGGCAGCCATCGAGCTTGGCTTGGCCCTGGGTCTGCTGCTGCCGCTGAGCCTGCTGGCCCTGGGCCTGCAGTACCTGCTGAGCTTCGCCCAGGACCGCCTGGAGGCCGAGAAGGAACATGCCCAGTTCGAGCACCGCATGCAGGAGCGGGTCACCGAAATGGAGCGCAATTTCGGTGCGCTGGCGGAGCAGCGTCTCGAGCAGGTCACCGAGCGCGAGCGCAAGCGCATTGCCGCCGACCTGCACGACGACCTGGGCGCCAAGCTGCTGACCATCGTGCACACCAGCGAGTCGGACCGCATCTCCAGCCTGGCCCGGGAGGCGCTGGAAGAAATGCGCCTGTCGGTGCGCGGCCTGACCGGCAAGCCCGTGCATCTACTCGACGCTCTGGGCGACTGGCGCGCCGAGGTGGTGTCGCGCCTGGGTCAGGCCAATATCAATGCCGAGTGGAAGTCGCCGTCCGAAGACATCACCCACACCCTGCCGGCGCGTGCTTACGTGCAAACCACGCGCATCTTCCGCGAGGCGGTCAGCAACATCATCAAGCACAGCGGCGGCACCAACTGCACCATCAGCTGCAGCGTGCAGGACGGAGACTTCGTGGTGGTGATTCAGGACAATGGCCAGGGCATCCCGGCCGAGCTGGACGGCCGCCTGGACCGAGGCCACGGCATGGCCAGCATGAAGTCGCGGGCCAAGCAGATGCATGGCCAATGTCTGGTGGAGTCGGGCCCTGGCTGGGGAACCGTGATCCGCCTCACGATTCCCCTCTGACCCTTCAACCCCAAACCCGCGCATCATTCAGTTTGACGCTGCAATTGCCGAAATTGTCATACCGCTGGACCCATGTCCAGCCCAACCCTGAACGCCACCCTGCAGGCGCGCATACCGCGTGACCACAGGGCCGACCGAGAACGCCATGGACCACATCCTGCTGCTTGAAGACATTCCCGAGATCCGCGCCTGGTTGAAGGCGCTGGTGAAACAGGTGTTCGCCAATGCCCAGATCACCGAGTGCTCCCGCGTGCAGGATGCGCTGGCCTTGGTCAACAGCCAACGTTTCAACCTCGCCCTGCTGGACCTGGGCCTGCCCGATGGCTCGGGCGTCGATGTGATTGCCGCGCTGCGCGAGAAGCAGCCCGAGGTGCAATCCGTCATCGTCACCATCCACGACGACGACGAGCACCTGTTCCCCGCCCTGCAGGCCGGAGCTTTCGGCTATCTGCTGAAGGAGCAATCGCGCGAGCTGCTGGTCGAGCAGTTGCAGCGCATGAGCCAGGGCGAGCCGCCGCTGTCGCCCTCGATCGCCCGCAAGGTGATCTCGCACTTCGCCAACCAGAAGCGCCCGCAAGCGGCCGCCGTGCTGCATGAAGTCTCCCTGACCGACCGCGAGACCGAGGTGCTGCTGCGTGTGGCCAAGGGCTTCACCCTGCCCGAGATCGGCGTGCAACTGGGCCTGTCGCGCCACACGATTGCCGATTACGTTAAGCAGATCTACCGCAAGCTCAATGTGTCCTCGCGCGCCGAAGCGGCACTGGAAGCGCAGCGCCTGGGCCTGTTCGGTCGGAACTGAGCGGCGCGCCGCCGGCGAAGGTGCGCAGCAAAATACTGGACGAACATCCAGCAGACCCGCGCTAAACGCGGATAATCCGCGCTCATGATTGGCAAGCTCAGCGGCGTCATCGCGGAAAAATCGCCCCCGCAGGTTCTCATCGATGTGCAAGGGGTCGGCTACGAGCTCGACGTGCCCATGAGCACCTTCTACAACCTGCCCGCCCTGGGCGAGCGCACCAGCCTGCTGACGCACCTGAGCATCCGCGAGGATGCCCATGTGCTGTTCGGCTTCCTGACTGCCGAGGAGCGTGCCACCTTCCGGCAGCTGATCAAGATCAGCGGTGTAGGCCCCAAGATGGCCTTGTCCCTGCTGTCCGGCCTGTCGGTCGCCGAGTTGGCCCAGGCCGTGTCCAAGCAGGAGGCCGGCCGCCTGGTCAAGGTGCCCGGCATCGGCAAGAAAACGGCCGAGCGCCTGCTGCTGGAACTCAAGGGAAAGCTGGGCCCCGATCTGGCCCTGCCGGCCAGCCTGGCCAACGACAACCAGGGCGACATCCTGCAAGCCCTGGTCGCCCTGGGCTACAGCGAGAAGGAAGCCACCGCCGCGCTCAAGCTGTTGCCGCCCGATGTGGGCGTCAGCGAGGGCATCAAGCAGGCGCTGAAGTCGCTGTCGCGTTGATGATCAAGGTGTTGATGGGCTGCGGCCGGAGACCTTTCGCATGAGCATTCAGACCGACGATTTCGCCAGCCAAGTCAGCCGCGTCATCAGCGCGGCGCCGGCCTCGCCGCGCGAAGAAGCCATCGAACGCGCCCTGCGGCCCAAGCTGCTGGACGAGTACGTGGGCCAGGCCAAGGCGCGCGAACAGCTGGAGATCTTCATCGGCGCCGCACGCAAACGCGACGAAGCGCTGGATCACGTGCTGCTCTTCGGCCCCCCGGGTCTGGGCAAGACCACGCTGTCCCACATCATCGCCGCCGAGCTGGGCGTGAACCTGCGCCAGACCTCGGGGCCGGTGTTGGAAAAGCCCAAGGATCTGGCCGCCATCCTGACCAATCTCGAGAAGAACGATGTGCTCTTCATCGACGAGATCCACCGGCTCTCGCCCGTGGTCGAGGAAATCCTCTACCCCGCACTGGAGGACTATCAGATCGACATCATGATCGGCGAGGGCCCGGCGGCCCGCTCCATCAAGCTGGACCTGCAGCCCTTCACCCTGGTCGGCGCCACCACCCGCGCCGGCATGCTGACCAACCCGCTGCGTGACCGCTTCGGCATCGTCGCCCGGCTGGAGTTTTACACCGCGGCCGAGCTGCAACGCATCGTCACCCGCTCCGCCGCCCTGCTCAACAGCGCCATCGATGCCGAGGGCGCGCTCGAGATCGCGCGCCGCTCACGTGGCACCCCGCGCATTGCCAACCGCCTGCTGCGCCGCGTGCGCGACTATGCAGAGGTGAAAGGCAATGGCCACATCGGCAAGGACATCGCCGACAAGGCCCTGGCCATGCTGGACGTGGACCCGCAAGGCTTTGACCTGATGGACCGCAAGCTGCTCGAGGCCATCGTCCACCGCTTCGACGGTGGTCCGGTGGGGCTCGACAACGTCGCCGCCGCCATTGGCGAAGAAAGCGGGACGATCGAAGACGTGATCGAACCCTACCTGATCCAGCAGGGCTTTCTGCAACGCACCCCACGCGGCCGCATCGCCACGCTGGCCGCTTACCGCCATCTGGGCATGACCCCACCGAAAGCACACGGGCAGTTGTTCGGGGACGAATAACTTTGCGCTTGTCGCAAGGCTGGCGATGGCCGGACGACAACTTGCGGCATATCGCGGCCCCTCGTTGAGCCAATCGCTCACGCTGCGGTGGCACGGCCCGCCGCCGGGCTCATGGTTCCCGGGTCGGCTCTGCGAGCCGACTCCCCTCGGTGCTTACTGCGCGGCTCAGCGACGCCAAACTCCCTCCGTTCGCTGCGCTCACTGTGGTCAAACAGTGGCGCCGAGTCAGAGCTTGAAGCGCGCGATTACGCGCGCCAGAGCCGCTCCGCTGCGCCCTCGGCCGCGCACAAATCGCCCGTCGGCGGGCCGAACCACCTCCGGGGGTGGCGTGTTCCACCGTTGATGAGGCACATCGACCGCGATGCAAGCGCCCTGCAGCCCGTGCCGCTGCCGGGCGATTTGTGCCGGGCCGAGCAGCGCAGCGCCTCGGGGCGCGCACGTACTCGTGCGCTTCAAGTTCTGACTTGGCGCTTCTGTCTGAACGAAGCGAACGCAGTGAGCGAAGTGAGTTATGCGCCAGCCCCGAGGTGCGAGCAGCGCAGGGAAGTCGGCCCGCCAGGGCCGGCCCCGGAACCATGAGCCCGGTGGCGGCACGGGCTGCAGGGCCTCACGAGAAAATCGAGTCACTGCTTTATGAAGCAAGACACGCTCTAGCAAGCAAACACTCCAAAGCGTCGCGGATGTAAAAAAGCCGCCCGATCTCTCGATCGGGCGGCCTTTGTTTTGAATCCGGGCCCCTGTGGGCGCCCGGGTGTCAAACGCGGTGGATGGCTTACTCGGCAGCCGGCTCGGCGCCTGCGTCGACGCTGGCCATCTGTGCAGACGCCAATTCCTCGGCTTCTTGCTGAGCAATGGCGCGGCGCTCGGCGTCGTCCATCTTCTCCTTGGCATAACGGGCGCGGTGGAAAGCCATGCCGGTACCTGCGGGGATCAGGCGGCCGACGATGACGTTTTCCTTCAGGCCACGCAGCTCGTCGCGCTTGCCCATGATGGCAGCCTCGGTCAGCACGCGGGTCGTTTCCTGGAAGGAAGCGGCCGAGATGAAGGAGTCGGTCGACAGCGAAGCCTTGGTGATACCCATCAGCACGTCGGAATAGGTGGCCGGAACCTTGCCTTCCTTGCGCAAACGATCGTTGGTATCGAGCAGCTCCGAGCGTTCCACTTGCTCGTTGATGATGTAGCTGGAGTCACCGGCATTGGTGATCTGCACACGACGCAGCATCTGGCGAACGATCACCTCGATGTGCTTGTCGTTGATCTTCACACCTTGCAAACGGTACACGTCCTGCACTTCGTCGACGATGTAGCGAGCCAGCTCTTCCATGCCCAGCAGGCGCAGGATGTCCTGCGGATCTGCAGCGCCGTCCACGATCAGTTCGCCGCGGTTCACCACCTGGCCTTCGTGCACCAGGATGTTCTTTTCCTTGGGCACCAGCTCTTCGTGCTTCTTGCCATCGGGGTCGGTGATTTCCAGGCGGTTCTTGCCCTTGGTCTCCTTACCGAACGACACCGTACCGGTCAGTTCGGCCAGCACCCCCACATCCTTGGGTGAACGGGCTTCGAACAGCTCGGCCACACGCGGCAGACCGCCGGTAATGTCACGGGTCTTCTGACCTTCCATCGGGATACGTGCCAGCACTTCACCCGGGGCCAGGTCTTGACCGTCACGCACCTGCACCAGCGCACCGACCGGGAAGCCGATGGTCACCGAGTGGTCGGTGCCGGGGATCTTCACTTCCTGGCCGTTGGCGTCCAGCAGCTTGACTTGCGGACGCACCACCTTGGCAGCACCGCGACGCTTGGGATCGATCACCACCAGGGTGGACAGACCGGTCACTTCGTCGACCTGCTTGGCCACGGTCACGCCTTCTTCCACATTCTCGAACTTCGCCTGACCGGCGAACTCGGTGATGATGGGGCGGGTCAGCGGGTCCCAATTGGCCAGAATGGTGCCAGCCTTGATGGCTTGATCCGGCTTGATGCTCAGGATCGCACCGTACGGCACCTTGTGACGCTCACGCTCGCGACCGTGCTGGTCGGCGATGATGATTTCGCCGGAACGGGAAATCACCACCAACTCACCCTTGCCGTTGGTCACATAACGCATGGTGGCGTTGAAGCCGATCAGACCGTCGGACTTGGCATCCACGCTCGAGGCCACAGCTGCACGCGATGCCGCACCACCGATGTGGAAGGTACGCATGGTCAGCTGGGTACCCGGCTCACCGATCGACTGTGCAGCGATCACGCCCACCGCTTCGCCCACGTTCACCAGGCCACCGCGGCCCAGATCGCGGCCGTAGCACTTGGCGCACAGACCGTAGCGCGTGGCGCAGGTCAGCGGGGTGCGGACCTTGACTTCGTCGGCGCCGGCAGCTTCCAACACGTCGAGGTTGTCTTCGTCCAGCATGGTGCCGGCAGTCAGCAGCACGGCCTGGGTTTCAGGGTGCAGCACGTCGGTGGCGGCGACACGACCCAGGATGCGGTCGCGCAGCGATTCGATCACTTCACCGCCTTCGACCAGGGCGCGCATGGCGATGCCGTTGTCGGTGCCGCAATCGTCCTCGATCACCACCAGATCCTGCGTCACGTCGACCAGACGACGGGTCAGGTAACCCGAGTTCGCGGTCTTCAGCGCCGTATCCGCCAGACCCTTACGAGCACCGTGGGTGGAGATGAAGTACTGCAACACGTTCAGGCCTTCGCGGAAGTTCGCGGTAATCGGCGTCTCGATGATGGAGCCGTCCGGCTTGGCCATCAGACCCCGCATACCTGCCAACTGGCGAATCTGAGCGGCAGAACCCCGGGCGCCGGAGTCGGCCATCATGTAAATGGAATTGAACGATTCTTCGTCCACTTCCTTGCCATGACGGTCGATGGTCTTCTGCTTGGACAACTGGCTCATCATGACCTTGCCGACTTCGTCGCCGGTCTTGCCCCAGATGTCCACGACCTTGTTGTAGCGCTCGCCCGCGGTCACCAGACCGGAGACGTACTGCTGCTCGATCTCCTTGACTTCCTTCTCGGCGCGTTCGATCAGGCCCGGCTTCTGCGGCGGGACCAGCATGTCGTCCACAGCGATCGAGATACCGGCGCGCGTGGCCAACTTGAAACCGGACTGCAGCAGCTTGTCGGCCAGCACCACGGTTTCCTTCAGACCGCACTTGCGGAAGGAGGTGTTGATCAGGCGCGAGATTTCCTTCTTCTTCAGGGCCTTGTCGATGTTCGAGAACGGCAGGCCCTTGGGCAGGATTTCGCTCAGCAACGCGCGACCGACAGTCGTGCTCACCAGCTTGGTCTCGGGGATCCATTCACCCGGGGTCGCGCCCTTGGTGTACTGGGTCATGCGGACATTGACCTTGGCCGTGATCTCGACGGCGCCGTTTTCCAGCGCACGGATCATTTCCGCGATGTCCGAGAACACCATGCCCTCGCCCTTGCCGTTGATGCGTTCGCGGGTCGCGTAGTACAGACCCAGCACCACGTCTTGTGACGGCACGATCGACGGTTCGCCCGAAGCGGGGAACAGCACGTTGTTGGAGGCCAGCATCAGGGTGCGGGCTTCCATCTGCGCTTCAATCGACAGCGGCACGTGAACAGCCATCTGGTCACCGTCGAAGTCGGCGTTGAAGGCCGAGCAGACGAGCGGGTGCAGCTGGATGGCCTTGCCTTCGATCAGCACGGGCTCGAAAGCCTGAATGCCCAGGCGGTGAAGCGTCGGCGCACGGTTCAGCAGAACCGGGTGCTCCTTGATGACCTCTTCCAGGATGTCCCAGACCACGGGGGTGCCGGATTCGACTTCCTTCTTGGCGGCCTTGATCGTCGTCGCGATGCCCATGGCTTCGAGACGCGAGAAGATGAAGGGCTTGAACAGTTCCAGTGCCATCAGCTTGGGCAGACCACACTGATGCAGCTTCAGGGTCGGGCCCACGGTAATCACCGAACGACCGGAATAGTCGACGCGCTTACCCAGCAAGTTCTGACGGAAACGACCGCTCTTGCCCTTGATCATGTCGGCCAGGGACTTGAGCGCGCGCTTGTTGGCGCCGGTCATGGCCTTGCCGCGACGGCCGTTGTCCAGCAGCGAGTCGACGGCTTCCTGCAGCATGCGCTTTTCGTTGCGCACGATGATCTCGGGGGCCTTCAGCTCCAGCAGGCGAGCCAGACGGTTGTTGCGGTTGATGACGCGGCGATACAGGTCGTTCAGGTCGGAGGTCGCGAAGCGGCCGCCGTCCAGCGGCACCAGCGGACGCAGGTCCGGCGGCAGCACGGGCAGGACTTCCAGCACCATCCAGCTCGGCTTGATGCCCGAACGCTTGAAGGCTTCCATGACCTTGAGGCGCTTGGAGTTCTTCTTGACCTTGAGCTCGGAGCCGGTCATGTCGTTGCGGAGCTTGTCGATCTCGATGTCGAGATCCATCTCTTCCAGCAACTTCTTGATGCCCTCGGCGCCCATCAGCGCGATGAACTCGTCACCGAATTCCACGCGCTTCGCGTCGTAGTCGTCCTCGGTCATGATCGCGAATTTCTTCAGCGGGGTCATGCCCGGATCGACGATCACATACGCTTCGAAGTACAGCACGCGCTCGATGTCGCGCAGGGTCATGTCCAGCACCAGGCCCAGGCGCGAAGGCAGGGACTTCAGGAACCAGATGTGAGCGCAAGGCGCGGCCAGGTCGATGTGACCCATGCGGTCACGACGCACCTTGGTCTGGGTGACTTCAACGCCGCACTTCTCGCAGATGACGCCGCGGTGCTTCAGGCGCTTGTACTTGCCGCACAGGCATTCGTAGTCCTTGATGGGACCGAAGATCTTGGCGCAGAACAGGCCGTCGCGTTCGGGCTTGAACGTGCGGTAGTTGATGGTCTCAGGTTTCTTCACCTCGCCGAAAGACCACGAGCGAATCTTCTCGGGCGATGCGAGCCCGATCTTGATTGCGTCGAAATGTTCGTCGGGTGTGAACTGCTTGAAAAGGTCCAGCAAGCCTTTCATGCATAACTCCTTGGTTTTTTAGTCGGATACGGAAACAGTCAGCTCAAGAGAAGGGGCCGCGCCGGGCGCTTCAAGCGCCGCGGCGGGCTGACCCCGCCCTGCCTCAGTTGCGCTCCAACTCAATATCGATACCGAGCGAACGGATTTCCTTGACCAGCACGTTGAACGATTCCGGCATGCCGGCTTCGATGGTGTGCTCGCCCTTGACGATGCTCTCGTAGACCTTGGTCCGGCCGTTCACGTCGTCGGACTTGACCGTCAGCATTTCCTGCAGGATGTAGGAGGCGCCATAAGCTTCCAGCGCCCACACTTCCATTTCACCGAAACGCTGGCCACCGAACTGGGCCTTGCCGCCCAGCGGCTGCTGGGTCACCAGGCTGTACGGGCCGGTCGAACGGGCGTGCATCTTGTCGTCCACCAAGTGGTGCAGCTTCAGCACGTGCATGTAGCCCACGGTGGTCGGGCGCTCGAAGCGCTCGCCGGTGCGGCCGTCCGACAGATAAGCCTGGGTGCGCGTGGCGGTCAGGCCCTTCTTGGCGGCGATGTCATCCGGGTAAGCCAGCTTCAGCATGGCGCGGATTTCATCTTCCTTGGCACCGTCGAACACCGGCGTGGCGAAAGGCACACCGTGGCGCAGATTGCGCGCCATTTCGATGACTTCGTCGTCGCTCAGCTGATCCAGGTCTTCAGGCTTGCCACCGGATTTGTTGTACAGCTCATCGAAGAACTGACGCAGCTCGGACACGCGGGCGTGTTCTTGCAGCATGTCGCCGATGCGCTGGCCAATGCCCTTGCCGGCCCAGCCCAGGTGAACTTCCAGCACCTGACCCACGTTCATCCGCGAGGGCACGCCCAGCGGGTTCAGCACGATGTCAGCCGGCGTACCGTCGGCCATGTAAGGCATGTCTTCGATCGGAGCGATCTTGGACACCACACCCTTGTTGCCGTGACGGCCTGCCATCTTGTCGCCAGGCTGCAGGCGGCGCTTGACGGCCAGGTAAACCTTGACCATCTTCAGCACGCCCGCCGGCAGCTCGTCGCCTTGCGTGAGCTTCTTGCGCTTTTCTTCAAAGCCCAGGTCGAAGCTGTGACGGGTCTGCTCCAGGGAGTTCTTGATCGATTCCAGCTGGTTGGCGACTTCGTCCTCGGCAGGACGGATGTCAAACCAGTGGAACTTGTCGACGCCGGCCAGGTAGGCCTTGTCGATGACCGTGCCCTTGGCGATCTTCTGCGGGCCGCCGTTGGCCACGCGGCCGATCAGCAGCTTCTCGATACGGTCAAAGGCGTCGGCCTCGACGATACGCAGCTGGTCGTTCAGGTCCAGGCGGAAACGCTTCAGTTCATCGTCGATGATCTGCTGGGCGCGCTTGTCACGCTGGATGCCTTCACGGGTGAAGACCTGAACGTCGATGACGGTGCCCGAGGTGCCTTGGTCGACACGCAGGGACGTGTCCTTCACGTCGGAGGCCTTCTCACCGAAGATGGCGCGCAGCAGCTTCTCTTCCGGCGTCAGCGTGGTTTCGCCCTTGGGCGTGACCTTGCCGACCAGCACGTCGCCGGGGTTCACTTCGGCGCCGACGTAGACGATGCCCGACTCGTCCAGGCGAGCCAGCTGCTGCTCGGACAGGTTGGGAATGTCGCGAGTGATTTCTTCGCTGCCCAGCTTGGTGTCACGCGCGTTGACCACCAGTTCCTCGATGTGGATCGAGGTGTAGCGGTCTTCGGCGATCACGCGTTCGGAGATCAGGATCGAGTCTTCGAAGTTGTAGCCGTTCCAGGGCATGAAGGCGACCAGCATGTTCTGGCCCAGAGCCAGCTCACCGATGTCGGTGGAGGCGCCGTCCGCGATGATGTCTTCAGCCGCCACATGGTCACCGCGCTTGACGATCGGGCGCTGGTGAATGTTGGTGTTCTGGTTGGAACGCTGGTACTTGATCAGGTTGTAGATGTCGACGCCGACTTCACCGGCCACGGTCTCCGCGTCATTGACGCGAATCACGATACGGTTGGTGTCCACGTAGTCCACGATACCGCCGCGGCGAGCTGCCACCACGGTACCCGAGTCCTTGGCCGCCACGCGCTCGACACCGGTACCGACCAGGGCCTTTTCGGGGCGCAGGATGGGCACGGCTTGACGCTGCATATTGGCGCCCATCAGTGCACGGTTCGCATCGTCGTGCTCCAGGAAGGGCACGAGCGAGGCAGCGACCGACACGATCTGCGTAGGCGCCACGTCCATGTACTGGATGCGCTCGGGCGAGGTCAGCACCGATTCGCCGTTCTCACGGGCCGAGACCAGCTCGTCGATCAGCGCGCCTTCCTTGCTCAGCGAAGCATTGGCCTGAGCGATGACGTACTTGCCTTCCTCGATGGCGGACAGGTAGTCGATCTGCTTGGTGACCTTGCCTTCAACCACGCGGCGATACGGCGTTTCCAGGAAGCCGTACTCATTCAACTGAGCGTACAGCGCCAGGGAGTTGATCAGACCGATGTTCGGGCCTTCCGGCGTTTCGATCGGGCAGACACGGCCGTAGTGGGTGGGGTGCACGTCCCGGACTTCGAAGCCGGCACGTTCGCGAGTCAGACCGCCCGGGCCCAGTGCGGAGACACGACGCTTGTGCGTGATTTCCGACAGCGGGTTGGTTTGGTCCATGAACTGCGACAGCTGCGAGGCACCGAAGAACTCCTTCAGTGCCGCCGAGATCGGCTTGCTGTTGATCAGGTCATGCGGCATCAGGGCTTCGGTCTCGGCCTGGCCCAGACGTTCCTTGACAGCCTTTTCGATACGAGCCAGACCCGAGCGGTACTGGTTTTCGGCCAGTTCGCCCACGCAACGGACGCGACGATTGCCCAAGTGGTCGATGTCATCGACTTCGCCGCGGCCATTGCGCAGCTCGACCAGGATCTTGACGACGTCCAGGATGTCCTCGTTGGACAGCGTCATCGCGCCTTCGGGCGTGTCGCGGCCAGCACGGGCGTTGAACTTCATCCGGCCCACGCGCGACAGATCGTAGGTGTCGGCGTTGTAGAACAGGCGGTTGAACAGGGCCTCGACGGCGTCTTCCGTCGGCGGCTCGCCGGGGCGCATCATGCGATAGATGGCGACGCGGGCAGCCAGCTGGTCGACGGTTTCGTCGGTGGCCAGGGTCTGGCTGATGTAGGCGCCTTCGTCCAGTTCATTGGTGAACAGGCACTGCACGTCCTTGATGCCGGCGGCGCGCAGCTTCTTCAGCAGCGCGTCGGTCAGCTCGTCATTGGCCTTGGCGATGATTTCGCCGGTGTCGCCGTCGACCATGTTCTTGGCCAGCACGCGGCCGAGCAGGAAGTCTTCGGGCACAGTAACGTGCTGGGTACCGGATTGCTCCAGCTGGCGGGTGTGGCGCGCGGTGATGCGCTTGTCCTTCTCGACGATGACGGCACCGCTCTTGTCGGTGATGTCGAAGCGAGCGACTTCGCCCTTCAGGCGATCGGCCACGAATTCCATCTGCGCACCCACGTCCATCAGACGGAAGTTGTCGAAGACGAAGAAGTGGGCCAGGATCTGCTCGGGGTTCAGGCCGATGGCCTTGAGCAGGATGGTGACCGGCATCTTGCGACGGCGGTCAACGCGGAAGAACAGGATGTCCTTGGCGTCGAATTCGAAGTCCAGCCACGAACCGCGGTAAGGAATGATGCGGGCCGAGAACAGCAGCTTGCCGGACGAGTGGGTCTTGCCCTTGTCGTGTTCGAAGAACACACCGGGCGAGCGGTGCAGCTGCGAGACGATGACACGCTCGGTGCCATTGACGATGAAGGAACCGTAGTCGGTCATCAGGGGCACTTCGCCCATGTAGACCTCTTGTTCCTTGATTTCCTTGACGGTCTTCGCCTGGGGCGATTCACGGTCGTAAATGATCATCTGCAGACGCGCGCGCACGGCGGCTGCATAGGTCAGGCCACGCTGCTGGCACTCACGGGTGTCGAACGGCGGCTTGGCGATGTTGTATTCGAGGAATTTCATTTCCACGAAACCGTTGTGCGAAACAATCGGGAACGCGGACAGGAAGGCTGCCTGCAGGCCTTCGGCCTTGCGCTTGGTGGGCGGCAGATCCTTCTGAAGGAAGGCGACATAGGCCTCCCGCTGCATGGTGAGCAAATAGGGAACGTTGAGAACGCTCTCGCGCTTGCCGAAGCTCTTGCGAATCCGCTTGCGCTCGGTATAGCTATAGGGGGTTGCTTGCGCCATAAACACTCCGTGTCGAGAGCCCACCCCTGGCCGTGGGACGGGCTTCGTCGGCGACTGGCTACTCGAGCATTGCGCTCGCGCTTGGTGGTTGGCCACTACCAACCGCTGGCGGACAACCCCGGTCACATGCTCATGTGAACCGAAGTCCGACCAAACCGGCTCTCTGCAGTCGGATCAGAGAACACTTGAAAGAACCGCGCATCATACCTCGCGCGAAGCTTTCAACTATTCTCAACAGGACTAACCCCTAAAACAGCAAAAGGGGGAGGTCCTCAGACCTACCCCTTTCAGGCTCCAAGCCACCGTCTCGCGGTTCGCTGCCCTACCCCAATCCTCGTCAGGCAGGGGGCCAGCGCACATGCAAGACCCGCTTGCAGCCGGGTCGATGGGAGCGAAGCTGCCAGGCAGCTCACCCCCAAGCCAATTACTTGACTTCGACCTTGGCGCCAGCTTCTTCCAGCTTCTTCTTGGCGGCTTCGGCGTCGGCCTTGGCAACACCTTCCTTGACAGCCTTGGGAGCGCCGTCGACCAGGTCCTTGGCTTCCTTCAGACCCAGACCGGTGATTTCGCGCACGGCCTTGATGACGGACACCTTGTTGGCGCCAGCGTCGGTCAGCACGACGTTGAACTCGGTCTTTTCTTCAGCGGCAGCAGCGCCACCAGCAGCAGCGCCGCCAGCAGCAGGAGCAGCCATCGAAGCGGCGGACACGCCGAACTTCTCTTCAATTGCTTTGACCAGATCGTTCAGTTCCAGAACGGTCATGCTGTCCAGAGCGGCCAGGAATGCGTCTTTATCGAATGCCATGATAGTTTCCTAATAACAGATAGATTGCAGAGTACGGGGCTACGCGCTTCAGGCTGCAGCAGTTTCGGCCGGGGCTTCTGCGCCACCGCCCTTTTGCTGAGCCAGAGCTGCCAGCACGGCCGCGGTGCGTTGCACCGGCGACAGCAGCAGGCCAGCGATTTGCGACAGCAAGACTTCCTTGCTGGGCACGGATGCCAGGGCCTTGATGCCGTTGGCATCCAGAGCCTTGCCACCGTAGGCGCCACCCTTGACGACGAGCTTGTCGTTGGTCTTGGCGAAGTCAGCGATGACCTTCGCGGCAGCGACCGCGTCCTCGGAAAAACCGTAGATCAGCGGGCCGACCATGCTCTCCGCAGCAGCTTCGAACGGGGTGCCAGCGACAGCACGGCGAGCCAGGGTGTTCTTCAGCACGTGAAGATACACACCTTGGGCACGCGCGGTGACGCGCAGCTTGTTCAAGGCTTCAACGGTGAGGCCACGGTACTCGGCCAGCGCCAGGGTCTGCGACTTGGCTGCCTGGGCGGCCACTTCGGAGACGACGGTTGCCTTCTCGTTGCGATTGAGACTCAAGGTCTACTCCTCACAAAAACGTGTCTTCCGCCTTGCGGCATCCGACACACCGGGGTTCAGCGACCTTCTGTCAGGAAACCCAAGCCTTGCGGCTTTTCAATTCCTTTCAGCGGGACCGCCATCTGCGCTGGCCGTGAACCCGGGCTTGCACCCGAAATTCACCGATTAAGCAAAGCGCTGCAGCCACAAGGGCTCGCACTTCGCACCAGCGGTCTTGGATGACGCGCCAGCGAACCGGAATTCGCCGACGCCCCACCAATTCATCAATGCAGCGCCAGACCAGCGCCGCATTTCAATCGAATTCGCTTGCGACCGATCAGGCCGAAGCTTGTGCGTTGATGCTGGCCACATCCACGCGGGCGCCAACGCCCATCGTGGAGGAGATCGCCACCTTGCGCAGGTAGACGCCCTTGCTGCTGGCCGGCTTGGCCTTGTTCAGGGCTTCGATCAGAGCACGCAGATTGCCTTCCAGCTTGTCGTTCTCGAACGAGCGACGACCCAGGGTGCCGTGAATGATGCCGCCCTTGTCCACGCGGAACTGGACTTGACCCGCCTTGGCGTTCTTGACAGCGGTGGCCACATCGGGGGTGACGGTGCCGACCTTGGGGTTAGGCATCAGGCCACGGGGACCCAGCACTTGACCCAGGGTACCGACGATACGCATGGTGTCGGGCGAAGCGATCACCACATCGAAGGGCATGTCGCCCGCCTTGATGCGCTCGGCCAGGTCTTCCATGCCGACCACGTCTGCACCGGCGGCCTTGGCTTCTTCAGCCTTGGCGCCTTGGGCGAACACAGCGACGCGCTTGGTCTTGCCCAGACCGTGAGGCATCACGACCGCACCGCGAACGACTTGGTCAGACTTCTTGGCGTCCACGCCCAGTTGCACGGCCACGTCGATGGACTCGTCAAACTTGGCAGTGGCCAGGCTCTTCACCAGGGCCAGCGCTTCACCCAGGGGGTACAGCTTGGTGGTTTCGACCTTGCCTTGCAGGGCCTTTTGGCGTTTAGTCAGCTTTGCCATTTCAGACACCCTCCACCAGCACGCCCATCGAGCGAGCGGAACCAGCAATCGTACGAACAGCGGCGTCCAGATCAGCAGCGGTCAAGTCCTTGACCTTGATCTTGGCGATTTCTTCCAGCTGGGTGCGGGTCAGCTTGCCAACCTTCTCGAGGTGGGCCTTTTGCGAACCCTTGTCGATCTTGGCAGCCTTCTTGATCAGGGCGGTCGCCGGGGGCGACTTGATCACGAAGGTGAAGCTCTTGTCTGCGAAGGCGGTGATCACCACCGGCAACTTCATACCCGGCTCGTGGCCTTGGGTCTGAGCGTTGAACGCCTTGCAGAATTCCATGATGTTCAGACCGCGCTGACCCAGCGCCGGACCGACCGGAGGCGAAGGATTGGCCTTGCCTGCCGCGACTTGCAGCTTGATAAAGCCGACAATTTTCTTGGCCATGATTTCTCCTGAAAGAGCCACAGCGGCCTCGCCGCAGCTCTTGAGTGCTAGCGCAAGGGGCTGAAGGCATATCGCCTCTTACCCTTGCTCCTCTTGCCCGCGTCTCGTCGCAGGCTGACTACGGACAGGATGCGCTGCTCTTGCGAACGACGCGAGCCCTGTCAGGCTCTTGAACAGCAGATGTGGCTCAGACCTTCTCGACTTGCGAGAAGTCCAGCTCCACCGGCGTGGCGCGGCCGAAGATGGTGACCGACACACGAACCTTGGACTTGTCGTAGTTGACGTCCTCGATGGCGCCGTTGAAGTCCGTGAACGGGCCTTCCTTGACGCGCACGATTTCGCCGACCATCCACTCGACCTTGGGCCGGGGCTTTTCGACACCTTCCTGCATCTGGCTGACGATCTTCATCACCTCAGACTCAGAAATCGGCGCCGGGCGGTTCTTCGCACCACCCACAAAGCCCGTCACCTTCGAGGTGTGCTTGACCAAGTGCCAGGTGTCGTCTTCCATCACCATTTCCACCAGCACATAGCCGGGAAAGAAACGGCGCTCGGTCACGGCCTTCTTGCCGTTCTTCAGTTCCACCACTTCTTCGGTCGGCACCAGGATGCGACCGAACTTGTCTTGCATGCCGGCGCGATCAATGCGCTCACGCAGATTGCGCTCGACGGCCTTCTCCATGCCTGAATAGGCGTGCACCACATACCAGCGCTTGGGAAGCCCGGCGGGGGCTGCAGCAGCCTCGGTCACGACAGTGCCTTGTTCTTCAGTCATTGCAATCCTTCAACGCTCTACAACGCTTGCCTTGCGGCTCAATTCCAGCGCGAAAGACGCCCGCAGGCGTCTGTTCACGATTCGGTCAACGCTTCCAACCCAGAATCAAGTCGTAAATCACCCATTCCAGGGTTTTGTCCGTGATCCAGAGGAACAAGGCCATCACCACGACAAAGGCAAACACATAGCCGGTCATTTGGCGCGCCTCTTTGTGCGTGGGCCACACGACCTTGCGCACTTCGCGACTCGAATCACGACCGTAAGCAATCAACGACTTGCCCGCTTCGGAGGTAAAAAACGCCGCCAACGCTGCCGCCAGCAAGACCAGCAAGGCACCCCACTGAACCCACTGCCCCTGCTTGGCCAGGTAGTAATACGCGAACAGCGCAGCAGCCAGCAACACGGCGGCGGCACCCAGCTTTGCCTTGTCGGCGCTGGTGGTCACGGTTTCGACTTGAGGATTCGACATTGATTCGGTTCCATGCCCAGCCTCACAGCTGCGCATTCAATTCTTCGGAAGTGTCGGTGGCGATACCCACCAGCAGCAAAGCCCGCCGGGATGAACTCCCGCGGGCCGATGCCTGGACCAACAAACCAGCTTCCGCGATCAACGGTGGCTGGCAGGGGCAGAGGGTCTCGAACCCCCAACCTTCGGTTTTGGAGACCGACGCTCTGCCAATTGAGCTATGCCCCTGTGGCCTTACAAATCTTAAGCGAGGATGGTGGCAACCACACCCGAACCCACGGTACGGCCACCTTCGCGGATTGCGAAGCGCAGACCGGTTTCCATGGCGATCGGAGCGATCAGCTTCACGGTGATGCCGACGTTGTCGCCGGGCATGACCATTTCCTTGTCGGCCGGCAGCTCCACAGCACCGGTCACGTCCGTCGTACGGAAGTAGAACTGGGGACGGTAGTTGTTGAAGAACGGGGTGTGACGGCCGCCTTCTTCCTTGCTCAGCACATACACCTCAGCGGTGAAGTGGGTGTGCGGCTTGATGGTGCCGGGCTTGGCCAGCACTTGGCCGCGCTCCACGTCTTCGCGCTTGGTGCCGCGCAGCAGGATACCGACGTTGTCGCCGGCTTGACCTTGGTCCAGCAGCTTGCGGAACATTTCCACGCCCGTGACGGTGGTCTTCTGCACGTCGCGGATACCGACGATTTCGATTTCTTCGCCGACCTTGATGATGCCGCGCTCAACGCGACCGGTCACCACGGTGCCACGACCCGAGATCGAGAACACGTCTTCGACCGGCAGCAGGAAAGCACCGTCCACAGCGCGCTCAGGCGTGGGGATGTAGCTGTCCAGAGCGTCAGCCAGGCGCATGATGGCTTGCTCGCCCAGATCGCCGGTGTCGCCTTCCAGAGCCAGCTTGGCCGAACCCTTGATGATGGGGGTGTCGTCGCCGGGGAAGTCGTACTTGCTCAGCAGCTCGCGCACTTCCATTTCCACCAGTTCCAGCAGCTCGGCGTCATCCACCATGTCGCACTTGTTCAGGAACACGATGATGTACTTCACACCCACTTGGCGAGCCAGCAGGATGTGCTCGCGGGTCTGGGGCATCGGGCCGTCAGCGGCCGAGCACACCAGGATCGCGCCGTCCATCTGTGCGGCGCCGGTGATCATGTTCTTCACATAGTCAGCGTGGCCGGGGCAGTCCACGTGGGCGTAGTGACGGCCAGCGGTTTCGTACTCGACGTGAGCGGTGTTGATGGTGATGCCGCGAGCCTTTTCTTCAGGCGCAGCGTCGATCTGGTCGTAGGCCTTGGCCTCGCCGCCGAACTTCTTCGACAGCACGGTCGCGATCGCAGCCGTCAGGGTCGTCTTGCCATGGTCCACGTGACCGATGGTGCCGACGTTGACGTGCGGCTTGGTGCGTTCAAACTTGCTTTTTGCCATTTCTGCGCTCCTGAGAAGGACTCGATCAGACTAGAAGAAGAAAAGAGGTGGTGCCCATGACGCGGATCGAACGCGTGACCTCTCCCTTACCAAGGGAGTGCTCTACCACTGAGCCACATGGGCATCGGCACGGGTTTGCAGGCTGCTTGCAGAGAACCACAAACCCGTGACGACACAAACTGACACTGCTTCGCTTCTCACCCAACTCTGGAGCGGGAAACGGGAATCGAACCCGTGTCATTAGCTTGGAAGGCTAAGGTTCTACCATTGAACTACTCCCGCCCGGGAGCCTTGCCACTTGACTTGGGATCGAGCTGCCGGACCAGCCGACAGCTCGAATCAAGAAAAGCGTTTGCCTTGGTGGAGGAGGCTGGATTCGAACCAGCGTACGCGTAAGCGGGCAGATTTACAGTCTGCTGCCTTTAACCACTCGGCCACCCCTCCGAGGCAAGCCCGCTACTGTAGCACAGCATTTTTCCTGCGCCAACAAATTTTCTGAAAATCTTTCAGAGCCATGGCCGCGAGCGCTTGAACGCACCCAGACACCCATCCCGAAACGCCCCAGAACTCAGGGGAGGGTTGCCGGTGGCGAACACCCTGAACAAAGGACCGTTGGTCGCAGCCGGCTCTTTTGGACACACTTCTCCGCACTGGCCTCCGCAACAGACTCCCCCCATCAACTGAAGCCAAGCAGATTCACGAGCGAAAGATTCACGACCGAAGGCAGGCTCCACACACGCAGGCGTTTCACGCAAGCCCAAGCCCATAGCCAGCCCTGTTCCAGCACAAGGCAGGTCGCCCGCCCAGCAATACCAATGTGCTACCAAGATTGCGTGACAGTGGTCCGCAGTGCGAGTTTTACCCCACTCCTCTCGACTCAGCGCGGGCGGCATGAGCAAGTACCAAAAAACATGGTGGCACGCTCGCCACAGCAGGGAAAACACGAACCGAAAAGTGGTAGCAAAGTGGCACTAGCGGGCCGTATAGTGGCATGGCATTGGTTGCATTCGTACGTCAAAGGAGGCACCAGGCTCAGACCAATTTGCAGATTGGTCTGCTGCCGGTTCCGCGTCTTAACAGGCCGACTCATCCATACCGGCCATATCGAGGAGCAGTTATGAAGGTCAAACAAAAGCCGATCGCGGCAGCGGTTTCGCTCACCTTGCTGAGCGTGACGCTGGCAGCGCAGGCTCAAACCGCAGAAACCAAGCCGGCCAAGCCTGAAGCCAATCAGCTTGAGCAAGTGGTCGTGACGGGTATTCGTGCTTCGCAAGAGAAGTCTCTGAGCGTCAAGCGCAATGCCGACACCCACGTGGATGTCATCTCGGCCGAAGACATCGGCAAGATGCCGGACAAGAACGTCGCCGACTCGCTGGCCCGCGTGCCTGGCGTGACCATTCTGAACAGCCCTTCGGGTGGTTCGGGCGGCTTTGACGAGCGTGATCGTGTGGGTCTGCGCGGCACCAACCCCAGCCTGACTCAAACCCTGCTGAACGGCCACGCCGTGGCAAACGGCGACTGGTTTGTTCTGGACCAGACCGGCTCCGGCGTCGGCCGCAGCGTCAGCTATTCGCTGCTGCCCTCCGAGCTGGTGAGCCGCGTGGAAGTCCACAAGAACGCCCAAGCCTCGGATATTGAAGGTGGCACCGCCGGCTCGGTCAACATCATCACCCGCAAGCCGCTGGACTTCGCCAAGGCCCTGACCTTTGAAGCCCGCGTCGGTGCCGTGCATGCCGACCTGCCCAAGAAGACCGACCCGCAGCTGAGCGCCCTGCTGAACTACAAGAACGATCAGAAGACCTTCGGCGTCTTGGTGCAGGTTTTCAACGAAAAGCGTTCGCTGCGTCGTGACGGCGTCGAAACCCTGGCCCATGACGGCTTGATCGCGCTGCAGCCCTTCACCGACCTGGGCAATGGCGACGCCTTGATCGCCGCCCACCCGCAATTGAAGGGCGCGACCTTCCCCAACTTGATGGGCTCCGCCTACTTCACCCAAGAGCGTGAGCGCAAGGGCGGCCTGATCAGCGCCCAGATCAAGCCGACCAAGGACATCGACCTGACCCTGACAGGTTTCTCGTCCAAGATGGATGCGGACAACTACAACCGCAACTACCTGCTGTCCAACTGGTGGTCGCTCGGCCGCACGGAAGCAGGCCGTGAAGGCACCATTTCCAACATCACGGTGGATCCGACCACCAAGATCCTGACCAGCGCCAGCTACACCTTCACCAAGCCGATTGAGATTGGTGCGTATGACCTGATCTCGCGCAAGGCATCGGCCGAGACCGGTTTCGTGAGCCTGGACGGCTCGTGGAAGGTCAATGACGCGCTGAAGTTCAAGGGCAATGTGGGCACCTCCAACGGCAAGGGCAAGACCCTGCGCCAGGACGTGTTTGAAGGCGCCATCATGGGCACCGCCTCCAGCTTCAAGCTGAATGGTGGCAGCTCGGCTCCCTCCTTCAGCATCACGCAAGCCCCGGCTGTGGACGGTGTGACCTACCCGATGGACTGGGTGTTCGGTGACCAAAACGTCGTCGTTCAAGACAAGGAAACCTGGGCCCAAGTGGACGGTGAGTACGCGCTGGACGCAGGCATGCTGCGCAGCCTGTCCTTCGGTCTGCGTGGTGCCGAGCACAAGCGCTACACCGATGGCCCCATCGTCGGCCAAGGCCCAGGCCCGGACGCCGGCAAGAACCCCATCAAGGACAGCGAGTACACCGGCGCCTACCCGAGCAACTTCGGCTCGGGTCTGGGCAGCGGCTTCCCGACCAACATCCGCTTCCCCTCGGCTGAAGCGATGGCGGCCTGGGGCGCGAAGTATGCCAACCGCAACCCCGAAACTCGTCGTCGCCTGGACGCCGAATACTCCGTCAAGGAATCCGTCAAGTCCGCTTTTGTGCAGGGCAACTTGGAAGGTGATGGCTGGAGCGGCAATGTGGGCCTGCGCGTGGTGAACACCAAGACCACGACTCTGATCTGGGTGCCTACCGCCGACAAGACCAAGCCGGGCTGGGCAGCTTCGCCCTGGTACGCCGAAGGCGGCGCCTATCAGGAATACAACAAGCACAGCTACACCGACCTGCTCCCGAGCGCAAGCGTCCGCATCGACGTGACGCCGAAGGTCGTGGCTCGTCTGGCCCTGTCGCGTACCCTGACTCGCCCGGACTACACGGCGCTCTCGGCTGCTCGCAACCTGGGTGGCTACACCGATGCGACCGGCAAGACGATCGGCACCGGCAGCGCCGGCAACCCGGATCTGGATCCGATCCGTTCGACGAACTTTGACGCCAATGTGGAGTGGTACTTCGCACCGCGCGCCTTCGTTTCGATGGGCGCCTTCCACATGCATCTGGGCAGCTACATCACCGAAGGCGTCAAGCGTGGCACCTACACCACCGACCTGCGTCAGACCGTGGGCGGCCCCGTGGTGCCACCCGGCACGTTCGTGACGGCCCAGTTCGATCTGCAAACCCAGATCAACAAGAAGGCCAGCGTCACGGGCCTGGAGTTCGCGTTTGAAACCCCGGTCTTCCAGAACTTCGGCATCAGCGGCAGCTATACCTATGCTGACGCGCACGACGAAGACGGCAAGGATCTGCGTGGCTCAGTCAAGCACTCGGCCAATCTGGGTGGCTACTACGAGAACGACAACTTCTCGGCCCGCGTGAACTACGGCTACTCGTCCAACAACTACCTCGGACGTGACCGTGGCAGCCGTTACTACCAACAAGGCGGCGGCGTCCTGTCGGCTTCGCTGGGTTACAAGTTCAACGACAACTTTGCGCTGAGCCTGGACGCCCAGAACTTGAACGACCCGACCCTGAAGTACTTCGGTGACTTTGAGTCTCAGCCGCGCGCCATCTACAAGAATGGCCGCCAGTTCTACGTGACAGCAACCATCAAGTATTGATGCACCAGGGCGCTCGCGATGCCTTCGGGCTTCCGCAGTGCCCAGGTTGAACCACAATCAAAGGGGGGCGTGTTCATCACGCTCCCCTTTTTACTGGCGACTTGCTCATGGCCGACACTGCCACCGTTTTCAACCAACAACTGAATGCACGCCCGGCGGGCGGCACCACGGACGCACCGCCACCGGTTCGCCACGTCTGTGTGGTCGGCGGCGGAACAGCGGGCTGGATGACGGCCTTGATGCTCGCCAGTACGGCCTATGGGCCGCGCTTGCAAGTGACCGTGGTCGAGTCACCGCAGGTGGGCATCATCGGTGTGGGCGAAGGGTCGACGCCCTGGCTGCGCGGTTTCTTCGACGGTCTGGGCATCGAAGAATCAGAGTGGATGCCCGCTTGCAACGCCACCTACAAAAGTGGCATCACCTTTCAGAACTGGTCCACCAAGCCGGGCTTCGAGCGCTATTTCCACCCCTTCGCGTCGATGCTGGACAACATGACCATGCATCAGTTCGTCGACAACGTGCACGCCCGGCTGGAAGGTGCCGATGTGTACGCCCACCCTGACCGCTTCTTTGTCGCTGCGGCGCTGGCCCGTCAGGGCCGTGGGCCGCGAGCCCAACACAGCTTTCCCTTTGACATCTGGTACGGCTATCACTTCGACGCGACCCTGCTGGGGCAGTTCCTCGGGCGCAAGGCCGTGGAGCGCGGAGTTCGGCATGTGCAGCGCCATGTCACACGGGTGCAGCTCAACGAGCACGGTGACATCGCCCGCCTGCAACTCGATGGCGAGCAGTCGGTGGAGGCCGATTTCTTCGTCGACTGCAGCGGCTTCGCGTCGCTGCTGATCGGCCAGGCGCTGCAGACACCCTTCATTTCCTACGCAGAAAATCTCTTCAATGATGCGGCCATCGCCATGCCGACCGAGTTGGCGGGGCCGATCGAATCGCAAACCGTGTCAACCGCGCTGCGTCATGGCTGGGCCTGGAAGATTCCATTGACCAACCGATATGGCAATGGCTATGTCTACAGCAGCGCGCATTGCTCCCCGGATGAAGCCGAAACCGAGCTGCGCCGGCACCTGGGTTTGCTGGACGCGGACACACCGGCCCGGCATCTCAAGATGCGCGTCGGCCGTATGGCCCAGCAATGGAATCGCAACTGCGTGGCCGTGGGCTTGTCTCAAGGCTTCATCGAACCGCTCGAAGCCACCGCGCTGCTGTTCGTGCAACGCACCGCATCCATGCTGGTGGAAGCCCTGGAACAGGGCGATGTCGGCCCGGCCGCACAGCACAAGTTCAACGAGGGGATGGCCTCTCGCTTTGAGAACACGCGGGACTACATCGTCGCTCACTACAAGACCAACTCCCGCAGCGACACGGACTACTGGCGCGCCAACGCTGCAAACATGAACCTGTCGGAATCACTGCAGACTGTGCTGATGACCTGGATGGCGCGCAAACCTCTGGCTGCAGCGCTGAAAGCAGGGCGCTGCGGACACGGCTACCCCATCGTCTCCTGGTACGCACTGCTGGCTGGCATGGGCATCTTTCCCGAAGCTGAAGACCTGCGCCCGCCCAGCGCGCATGAGGGACGGCATCGCCTCGATGCGGTGGACGACTTTGTTGCACGCAGCAGCCTGAACTTTCCGGACCATCGCGAGCTGCTGGCCAACATCCCGCCGCGCGTGGGCGACAAGACCTTGCAGCTCTACCTCTGGTAGCGGCCGCAAGCCGCAAGAGCGCCTCAGACCTTCAGAAAGTCCGCCAGCTCTTTGCGGAGCCTCGCCTCGGTGCCAGCATCGATGCGGCCGAACAGATGACGCTGCGATTCCGGGATATGGGCCAGCGCCTCCGCTTCGGCGCCAAAGACATAGTGCGCGAACAGCGCCAGCCAGGCCTGGCGTTCAGCGGCCGGCAGGTGGCGAAAAGCGAGCATGGACAAACGCATCGCCGGCAGATGCAGATCATCCTTGCGGCCCGGCGCAGGGGCCGGCCGCCACCAGTAGTTCATCAGGATGTTGAGCTGCGGTGCCAAGGCTTCGACCTGATGGAACCAGAGTGGCGGGATGTAGATCGCATCGCCGGGTTCCAGCTCGGCCACCTGAGCCTGCTCCAGTGCTTGCGGAACCAGCGGGAAGCTTGCCGGATCGGCCTGGTACAAGTCACGAACCACCGACATCGGCGCCTGCGTCGGCGCATGGTCGGGCGGGCCCATATAGAGCAAGGGCGCGCATTGTGGCGGCAAAAGAGTGAAGCGGCGCCGGCCTGCCGTAACACAGGCCACATTGTGCGAGTCATCGAAATGCGCGGGCACGGTGGCACGGTTGCCAATCCAGATCCGTGGGGGCGCGAGCGCCGCATCCAGCAACACAAGCTCGTTGGCCTGCGCCAGCCCTGGCAAAGCCTCCGCCACCGCCACACTCTGCACGGCCAGGCTCGGCGGATCCGGAAAATGACTGTAGCGCCACAGCTGCTCGAACAGGGTGGCAAGCGGCCGCTTGTCATGCATGAAATTGAAGCCGTCCAGCTCTGGCCGGTA
Source organism: Paucibacter sp. B51 (assembly GCF_027863535.1). Lineage (NCBI taxonomy): Bacteria > Pseudomonadati > Pseudomonadota > Betaproteobacteria > Burkholderiales > Sphaerotilaceae > Roseateles > Paucibacter sp. B51. Next base: position 57,591 of record NZ_JAPIVN010000001.1, read on the forward strand.
GCCAAAGGCGCGCACAGGCTCGGGCTTGGCCAGCAAGGCATCGACCGGCTTGCCTTGGTCAAAACCCATCAAATAGCGCAGACAGGGCTCAAGCCCCGCCCGCCCCTGCTGCACCAGGGGCCAATGCGCGGCCACGCCGCGCAAGACCACCGGCTCATAGGCAGGCAGCACCTCGCGCTCGAACTGCGTGCGGCTGATGCTGCCTAACTCCTTCATCGCTTGCATTGAACTCGTCCTCGTTCGGTCTCAGGATCGCCGGGCCAGCGCACCACGCCAGGGCTCAGGAATATGCGCACTGGAATCAAGCTCGCGCTGCACCACATAGTGATTGAACAGGGCCGCCCAGGCCTCGCGTTGCGCGGCCGGCAGCGCATTCAGCACCTGGATCGCCTGCATCAGCGTGGCAGCCGGACTGGGCAATTGCGGCTGCCCCTGCACCGGCCACCAATAATTGATCAACAAATTGACCTTCTCCAACGCTTCGACTTGGTGGTACCACAGCGGAGGTATGTACAGCGCATCACCGGGCTCCAGTTCAGCCACAGAGGCCGAAGCCAGCGCCTCGCGGTAGCGCGGATAGCGCGTCAGATCCGGCGATTGGGGGTGAACGACCGAGATGGGCGCACCCGATGGGGTGTGCTCCAAGGGGCCGATGTAGAGATTGCTCACCTGTTCAGGTGCGAACAGGGTGAAGCGCCGACGCCCGGCCACCACACAAGCCACGTTGTAAGGATGGTCGTGGTGCACCGGCACGGTGAGCGCATTGCCCAACCAAAAATTGGGCACCACACCGGGCAAGGCCTGCAATCGGTTTTCCTCGCTGAAACCCGGGATCACCTCACTGACCTTGGCGCACTGTGCCGCGATCGCGGGGGCCCCATGCACCGGCAGAAATGCCTTCAAGTTGGCGATGAACTCCCCCAAGCTCATGCGAGCTTTGACGAAAGAAAAGTCAGTCAGGCTTTCGTTGTAGCCCATCACCCCACGTGCAGCGGCGCGGGTCTTGGTGGCGACCACCAAATGCCCCCGATCAAACTGGCCGAGGTAGTCGCAAATGGCCGTCTCGCCTTCGCGGCCTCGATGCACGGCCGGCCATTGGGCGACCAAACCCCTGAGAACCAACGGTGTAAGCCGAGCCTCCAAACGCTCGCGCAGCACTGGCTCGTCCTGAGCCGTGCAAACCTCCACTGACTTCATCCATGCCCCTCGACGCAATGCGGAAAAAACAGGCCACCGCCCGGTTTGATGATCCTAGTGCGCCTCCAAGACTCAGATCGCGAGGATGCAACAACAGGGTAAGCACGGGCCCTTAATTGGTAGCATAGTGGCACCATACATTTTGCGCATTGGTATTTCATTGGTTGTTCGTTTTTGGGCAGCCGAGATCGAACCAGTCCATCCGGCCATCGCAGCCGCCGGTCCTCACCCACAAAACATGCCGGACCGTTTCCGACGCCGGCCACACCAAGGAGCATTCATGAAGGTCAAGCACACGCCGATCGCCACTGCGGTGGCTCTGACACTGCTGAGCACGGCGCTGGCCGTGCAAGCGCAGCAGGCCGACGCCACCAAGGCCACGGACTCCAGTCAGCTGGAGAAGGTGGTGGTCACCGGCATCCGCGCCTCGCTGGAATCCGCCGTCAACATCAAGAAGAACGCCAGCGCCGTGGTGGACGCGGTGTCGGCCGAAGATGTGGGCAAGTTGCCCGACTCCGACGTTGGCCAGTCGCTGGGCCGGCTGCCGGGTGTTTCGGTGGGACGAGCCTTCGGCCAGGGCGCTTCGGTGTCAATCCGGGGTTCGGACCCGCAGATGACCTACACCACGCTCAATGGCCAGACCGTCGCATCGACGGGTTGGTATGACCAAGCGACCGTGGATCGTTCATTCAACTACTCGTTGCTGCCTTCCGAGCTGATTGGCGGCATGGAGGTCTACAAGTCTTCCCAGGCCGACCTGACCGAAGGTGGCATTGGCGGAACCGTGATCGTCAAGACGCGCAAGCCTCTGGACCTCAAGCCGAACTCGGTGTTCGGTGGCGTCAAGCTCGGCAAGGGTACGGTCAGCACGGACCTCTCCAAGGATGTGGCTGGCTTGTACAGCTGGCGCAACGAAGCCAAGACCTTCGGTGTGCTGGTGGCCGGGGCGATGGAGAAGAGTGAGTACGTTCGCCGCGGTATCGAGTCGGACAACAGCTGGGCTGGCGACGTGGCTCCTGCCACTTTCGTTCAGGACCGCAAGCGCAATGCTGTGAACGTGACGCTGCAGGCCAAGCCCAGCGACAACATCGAGCTCGGCCTGAACTATCTGAACCTGGAGCTCACCGGTGACAACCTGAACAGCAACCACTACCTGTTCTTCGGCCTGAACGAAGACCCGGGCCAGGTGTCGAACTGCACGCAGAAGAACGCTGCGGGCCTGTGCGTGGCCGGCGACTACGGCATGAACGGCAAGACCAGCCCGATCAACACCTTCATGCAGACCTGGGCTCGCCGCGGCAAGATGAGCTCGGACAGCCTGGTCCTGAACGGCAGCTTCAAGGCCGACGGCTTCAAGCTGGATGCGCTGGCGGGTGAAACCAAGGCCAAGGGTGGCACCAGCCACACCATGAACTACGGGTTCGGCTGGTGGGATGACGGCTTCGGCACCCCCAACCTGCCCAAGTTCAAGGGCACGATCGATGCTACCGGCAAAGAAGTGGTCATCTCTCCGGCCAGCTCGATGGATGTCTCTCTGTCCAATCTGCCCAAGCAAGTGCTGCCCACCGGCTGGGCGCGGGACCTGCAGCAGCCGAACTCGGACAAAGAGCGCTTCGCCCAGGTCGATGGCACGTTTGATCTCGATTGGAACGGCCTGACCTCATTCAAGGCAGGCCTGCGCGCCACCCACCACAAGTACGAGCAAGACGGCATTCGCGCGACCGGCTGGAAAGCCACGAAGACGCCCGGCAACGTGAGCGATCTCTACGGCAACGGCACCATCAAGATGGGCACCAATGGCTGGTCCTTCCCCGGTGCGAACCTCGATGCAATGGAGGCGATCTACACGGCCAATACTGCGGGTTGGACCCAGCAGCGCTCGAGTTTCGGCCAGATCGAGGAGAAGAACACGGCGGCCTACGGCATGTTCGAGTTCGAGAAAGCCGGCTGGCGCGGCAACTTCGGCCTGCGCTACATCCACACGAATGTGACGGGCCGTGCCTATGTGTTTGATGGCAAACCGCAGCCCAACGACATCCCGAACAACTCGGGCTGGAGCAAGAACATCAGCGAGGAGAAGGCCAGCTACAGCGACTGGCTGCCGAGCCTGAATGCGGCCTACAACCTTGATCGCAACACGATCCTGCGTGTTGCGGCGGCCAAGGCCATTACACGCCCCAACTTCGACCGGATGCTTGTCAAGCAGGCTGGCTATGACGACGATCGTGCGGGCAACGAGAACATGTTCTACGGCTCCGTGGCTTTGAAGCCGCAATCGTCGAAGCAGTTTGACTTGGGCATCGAGTACTACTACGGGCGCGGCAATATGGTCGCGGCCACCCTGTTCCATAAGAGCATCGACAACTTTGGCACGGCCATCGTCAAGCGCGACCAGAAGCTGAACGTGGTGGATCCACTCAGCAAGGTCGACAGCTGGACGACCACGACCTATGTCACCGGCGGCGGCGCGAAGATCAACGGCCTGGAACTGCAGCTCAACCACAGCTTCGCCAATGGCTTCGGCTTTGCTGGCAGCTACACCTATTCAGATGCCAAGGCACCTGCCAACAGCTATCCCGATGAGCTGACGGTGTTCACGGATTCTTCCAAGCACAACATGAACCTGGTCGGGTTCTATGAAACTGCGGATTACTCTGCGCGTCTGGCCTACAACTGGCGCTCCAAGTACATGATTCGTGAAAGCGGTTACTACAACTACCGCATGCACGATCCCTACGGTTCCTTGGATTTCAGCGCCGGCTGGAACATCAACAAGTCGCTGCGCCTGACGTTTGAAGCCGTCAACCTGCTGAAACAAGACGATGTGCAGTACGGCGTTGCCGCAGTGGACAACAAGAACGTGAAGTCGAACATGAAGCTCGGCTATCCCGCTTGGTCCTTCATGGGTGAAACAAGCTACCGCCTCGGTCTGAGCGTGAAGTTCTAAGAACCGCTCGCCCCGGCATTCAGGCCCGGCAATGCCGGGCCTTTTTTCGTCTTGCAGTCGCTCTGGAACGGCTGTTTGGCCCGCCCGCGATCGCCGGGCGCCTCCAGCGAAGACTAGCGTCCCGCCGCGCGACGCAGGCCCCGCAGCCAGTCCTCATGCGATGGCAAGGTCTTGAGCAGTTGCCGGGTATGGGCGTGGATCTGCGCCAGCTGTTCGACACCATCCTGCCGCTCCAAGTCGGAGATCGGGAAGCCTTGTGTCGCGAAGTGCATGCCGTAGAGCACGTACAGGAAGTTCTCGACGTTGAACAGCTCAAACCGGCTTGAAAAGTCAGTGGAATGGGGCGGCAGCAAGCGCCATTTGGCAAGCCGCTCCCTCAGCACGGCCGAGAGATGGGTCGGGCATCGCTGCGCACGCCAGAACTCGGAATCCTCACGATCCGAGAGGTGGTAGTGCAGCTGCACAAAATCGATCACGCGCTCCCAGGCATACCGGGTCGCTGCATTGAAATGCCCCCGCAAGGCGCCGGCATCACCGAGCTGGCGCGGGAAATTCTTGGCCAGCAGGTTGGCACTGAAATCGGTCAAGAGGATGGACGTGGCCTCCAGAGGCTCGACAAAGCCTTGCGCCAAGCCCAAGGCCACGCAGTTGTGCGTCCAGAACTCCTGCCTGAAGCCGATCTTCATCGCGATCTTGCGTGGCTCGAAGCCTTGAAGCGGACGTCCCAGGTAGTGGGCAAACGCCTGGACGGCGGCATCCTCGCTCATGCAACTGCTGGCATAAACAAAGCCCGTGCCGCGCCGCTCGGTCACCGGAATGTCCCAGATCCAGCCCGCTTCATGGGCGCGCGCCAGGGTGTAGGGTGGAATCGCTGCACCGGGCTCGAAAGGGACTTGCTGCACCAGCGCCGTATCGGTCAGGACCTGGTGAGACTTGTCGACAAAGGGCACTTTCAACACCTGCTGGGTCAGCAATGAAGCAAACCCACTGCAATCGACATAGAAGTCAAAGGCCCATCGCTCGCCATTCTTTGTTCTCAGGGCTCCGATGTCGCCATTTGGCTGGCGCTCGGCGCCCAGCACCGTCGCCAGGCGATGCTTGACGCCAAAGCGTTGCTGCGCATTGCGCGCCAGCAGCTTGGCAAATTGATGCGCGTTGACGTGGTAGGCATAGTCAACCTCCCCCTCGTAGGCGCCCGATTCGACCCGCTTGGGGCAGCGTCCGGCCTCGGACAGCCCCGCACTCATGGACACATGGTGGAAGGCTGGCGCCTCATGGCCCTGTTGCACCCACCACGGAGCGATGTCCACACCACCAGGGAACGGTGTCGCGAACGGGTGGTAGTAGAAGTTCTCGGGGCCATGCCGGCCCGCATCCAACCAGCCCTGGAACTTGATGCCGGTCTTGAAGGTGGTCTCGCAAGACAACAACAGCTCCGCCTCGGAGATGCCAAATCGGCGCAGCGCCGCCTTGATCGAAGGCACCGTGCCCTCGCCCACCCCGATGATGGGCACATCCTCGGACTCGATCACAGTGATCTCAACCTCAGGATCGGCGTGCAACTCGCGGCCGAGGTGGTTGGCAGCCAACCAACCGGCGGTGCCGCCGCCGATGATGGCAATGCGTTGGGTCTTCATGGGCATGTTGATTCGGAATCAAGCCGACGTGAGCGGGTCGGCCAGGGTTGCCATCGTGACTGGTATTTTATTGGTCGCCATGTGGGAATACCCCGCCTCGGGGCTGCTCACATGCCCGACCGGACACAAGGCCGGCGCCGCCGACAAGCGCCATCGTTCTGCCTGGAACAGGCTCGCATCCCAGGAGCGATGCGGAGCAGAAGCACGACAGATGCAGGGTGGCGTTCAGCCGTCGAGGACGCCGCCGAACTCCGCCGGAGCAGGGGCTGAGCCCCGAGGTTTCACTGAATAAATTGGACTTACATTGGTATACATTTCATCTCCTAACTGGACAGCTGTACGGCCGGTTTCGTAAGCCTCCGGGCCTGGCCATTGCCAAGGCACCGGACAGAGCAGAAGTGTTGCTGGTGGCCCAACGAGCCCTGTCGGCGCAGACCGACGGCCCAGCCACCGGCGGTGCCGGAGGGATGCCATGGACATGTTGATTCGGCTTTACGACCTGCCTTCGCGCGGGCGTTATCAGCCTTGCCTGGACGAGTTGGCGCTGGACCTGCGCCGCGCCCGTTCCTATGAAAAGAGCCAGGTGCTGGACTGGGTCAGACAGCATTTCAGCCGCGGCTGGGCCGACGAGATCAGTGCCGCCTTTGCGCGTGACCCGATCAGCCTCTTCCTGGCCATTCGCGAAGGGCAGATCGTCGGCTTCGCGGCCTACGAGGTGACCTGCCGCGGCTTTGCCGGCCCCATCGGCCTGCACCCAGATCTGCGCGGCACCCAGCTCTGCCATGCGCTGAGCAATTGCGTCTTCCATGCAATGGCTGACGACGGCCATGCCTACGCCGTGCTCGGCGGCATACGCCCCGACTTCGCCCCGCTGCAGCGCCGCTACTTCAAGGCGGTTGAAATCCCGGGGTCCACGCCGGGCATCTACACCAGCCGGCTGCTCGGCGCCGACAGTTGAGCGCGCCATGAACCGTCTGCAATGGTTGGAGAAGCTGGGCCTGCGCCCGGGCGAGCGCGCGGTCGTGCTGCATGCCGACGACGTCGGCCTGTGTCAGGCCACGCTGGAGGCGTACCGACGCATCCACACCGAGGGCTGCCTCAGCTCGGCCTCGGTGATGGCGCCTTCGCCCTGGCTGCCGGCACTGGCCGAGCTGTGCCTGCGCGGCGACCATGATCTGGGCGTCCACCTGGTGCTCAACAGCGAATGGTCGAGCTTTCGCTTCGCGCCGGTCAGCGGCCTGGCGGCTGCGTCCAGCCTGGTCGATGCGCAGGGCTACTTCTGGGCTTCGGCGCGCGACACCCATGCCCATGCCCGGCCTGGCGAAGTGCGGCTGGAGCTGGAGGCGCAGATCCAGCGGCTGCGCAGCCTGGGCCTCAACCCCAGCCACCTGGACAGCCATATGTTGACCCTGGTCGCCCCCGGCCTGCTAAGCATCTATGCCGAACTGGGCATGACGCACGGCCTGCCGATCAGCCTGATACGGCTCAGCGCCGACGGCCTGGCCCGGCTGTGCAATATCGGCGCCGAGGCCGCCCAGCGCGCCCATGGTGAGCTGCTGCAGGCCAGCGCTGCGGGCCAGGTGCTGTTCGATGCCTGGGCCGAACTGCCGCTGAACGATGCCGGCGACCGTTTCAGCCACTGCCAACGGCTTTTAGGCGGATTGCCCGAAGGCGTGTCGCTGCTGATCAGCCACCCGGCCGTCGATGCGCCGGAACTGCGCGCCTTGGCGCCTGATTGGGCGGCACGGGTGGCCGACACCCGCTTGCATCTGGACCCGCGCCTGCCCAAGGCACTCGAGGTCGAAGGGCTGAAGCTGCTGCGCATGCGCGAGCTGATGCAGGCATGGCGCGAGCTACAAGCCGGCTCGGCGCCCGGCGAACGCTTCAAAGCCTGGCCGCGGCCAGAGCACTGAGGGTCTGTTTGGCATCGATCGGCTGCACACGTCCGGTGACGGTGCGCCCGAGCACGCACAGGCTCAGCGCATGACCGGCAGGCGCTGGCAGGCTGCAGAGCCGGTGCGCCACGGCCCCGCCCGGCCGTTCATCACGAACGGCATCGCACCCTTCGTCGGCCTAGACACACCATCGGCAACGCCGCAGCGCTGTATTCGCTCACGCGCACGCAACAAGTCGCGCTCATCAAACCGACCCTATCCGCGCCCCAGTTCATCGTTCATTTCAACGATGCCGATGCCCCAGTCGGCTTCATGCCTTGGGCCACACTCACCGATGCCGACTTGTCGGCATGCCAGCGCGAGCCGAGCTACCTACTTCATTGGCGTGAGTGGAACGACGGTAGCCTGCGCTGCATCTTTGATTCCGTCGACCCTCACGGTCACGCGCAGCCGATCATCAGGGACTCCGCATCACAGGGCCCCTGGCAACCGCTCAGCCCGCGGATCTTCACTAAGGAAAGAAGGCTATGCACTACCCACTTTGGCTCGCAGCTGTATTCGCAGTTCTGACCGTTTCATGGACGCCAAGTTTCGCCGAAGCAGCCTCACTAGAGCCGTTGTGCACGCAATGCGGAAACTCCGTGAATTGGTGGGGCACCGTCGCGATGAGCGTCGATGGGACCCATGTGGTGGCCAGTGGCGAAGACCTGCTGAAGCGGACTACTCCCTGCCGCGGCCCTCGGCAGTGCTCGACGGCGTTCGTACTCAAGAAAGGGGTTGCAATTCCGATGCCGTCGATCAGCGGCTTCGCCGAAGGTTTCGCGCGGGCCGTCGCCAACGATGGCACGGTTGTCGGATACGCGTATGACTCCGCAAGATTCGAACCGCTGTTCTTGCCGGTCGTCTGGCCGGGCGGTGAGGCCGCGAAACGATTGGCGACGCTCGCCCATGTCGAGGAGATGCAGGCGGTCGGCATCGATTCGTCTAGCCGAATCATTGGAATTGGCCAGATCCCGGCCGTGAACCGCGGAATGGGACGGTCAGTCGCCATGGTGTGGTGTTCACATGACTCGACGCCCAGATTGCTGCCTGGCCTAGTCGCCGCAAGGGACTCGAGTTTCAACAGCGGCGCGACCTTAGCGAACGCAATCACGGATGATGGCTACATCGTCGGTGCCGTTGGCCAGTCTGACGGTTTTCATCCAGCTTACTGGCGCATCGACGGACACTGCAATGTTTCGGCGCCGACGCTGCTGTCCAATTCGCCCGGCGCAGCATTGGCACGTACCGCCTCTGGCCAATTCGTCGGGAACATCGATCGGGGTACCAGGTCGGTGGGGGCTGTCTGGGACGCGGGAAAGCAAATCACGCTGGAAGTGCCTTCGCCGTCGATGTTGACTCTCAACACAGGTGACTCTGACACGCTGTATGGCTTCGTCAATCATCCTGATCGAACCGTCAGCCGGATCTATGCCCGCGACCGGCGCAGCAACAGCGACATCAAGCTGCCGGCGAAGGTTGCCGACAGCCTGAGGTTCGTGACCAGCGTAGACCCCAGCGGCATAGCGGTAGGCATGGGGGTTGTGGACGGCCGCTTTCAACCCGTAAAACTGTGTCGCCCTGCCGCTAGCAAGGCCGCCCCATGACCAGCCCGCAAATCGCACTGATCATCCCGACACGCAACCGGCCCACGCTAATGGCCCGGGCGTTGGACAGTGTCGCCGGACAGGGCCTAGCCCCACAGAAGGTCATCGTCGATGATGACGGCGACTGGCAGGATGGCCGCACTGCAGACGTGGTGGCGGCTGCGATCGACACCGGATTGCGCGCGCGTTATGTTCGCAACGGCGGCGCACGCGGCGCTGCCGCTGCGCGCAACTTCAGTGCGCGAAGCACCAAGTCTCTGATGGTCGCTTTCCTCGATGTTGACAGCGCGCGCAGCTAGTCGCGCGCGCGCAATTGCCTTGCACGACGCTTACCGCCGGCAGCATGAAATGTGCGTGGCGTTCGCCGAAGTCGAGACGGACGGGCCCGTGCAAATGCGAGACCGTGTGGTTTTGGCAAGGAGGGGATCGCTCAAAGAAGCAGTCAGGTTCCGCAGAGCGCCCAGGCAGTCCGTCGCGATTTCCATCGGAGGTGCCGATGCGAGGTTCGCCATTCCCACTGGAACTGCCCGCCTTGGCGCCAGATTGGGCGGCACGGGTGGCTGACACCCGCTTGCATCTGGACCCGCGCCTACCCAAGGCACTCGAGGTCGAAGGGCTGAAGCTGCTGCGCATGCGCGAGCTGATGCAGGCATGGCGCGAGCTACAAGCCGGCTCGGCGCCCGGCGAACGCTTCAAAGCCTGGCCGCGGCCAGAGCACTGAGGGTCTGTTTGGCATCGGTCGGCTGCACACGTCCGGTGAGGGTACGCCCGAGCACGCACAGGCTCAGCGCATGACCGGCAGGCGCTGGCAGGCTGCAGAGCCGGTGCGCCACGGCCCCGCCCGGCCGTTCATCACGAACGGCATCGCACCCTTCGTCGGCCTTGACACACAGCTGCAAGGGATTGATCTGGAAGCCCAGGCCCAGCGCCTTGCAGTAGGCCTCCTTCTGCGTCCACAGGCGGCAGAACCAGCGTCGGCGCTGCGCCAGGTCCAGCGGCGCCGCCTGGTGCTCCTCGGCATGGCAGACGATGTCCATCAAACCGGCAAGATCGTCGCCCAGCAAGGCCTCGCTCTCGCCGTCCAGGCCCACCGGCTCGGGCCCCAGCGCCAGCCAAGCCAGGCCGCCGCTGTGGCTCAGGTTGAAATGGCCCGGCACACCGTGAACCCAGGGCTTGCCAAACGGCCCTCGCTGCAACAGCAGGCGCTGAGGCGCCAGACCCCAAGCCAGGCCCAGCAAGCCGCGCAGGGCAATGCGAGCACGGCGGCTGCGGCGCTGATGCTCAAGCACTTTCAGCCGCTCAAAGCCCTGCCACTCCTCGGCACTCAACCAGCCATTGCCCTGGTCCCAGGCTTCGTCATCGAGGCTGAACTGCCAGACCTGGCAGGTCGCCAACCCCGGCCAGAGGCTCATGGCTGCGGCCCGAGCAACTGGTTCATCACCTGATCCAGCTGCTCGAACGCCTGCTCGGCACTGTCGCTGCGCCAAGCGATGTGGCGATCGGGCCGGACCAGCCAGGCGGTCGACGGCCCGGCCTGCGCGAGCGTGAGCCAATTGCCCTCCACATCCTGAACCTCCGCGTCGGGCCCGATCGAGATCACCGTCAGGCCCAGGCCGCGATCCTCGAACAGCCGCTGCGCAGCCTGCCGCCACGGCCCCGCCTCGGCGCCGCACAGCAGCACCCAACGGCCATGGCCGACCAGATCCAGCGTCGAGCAGCGCTGGCCGCCCCGCTGCAGCCAGGCATGCGGCAGCGGCGCGCCGGCCACTGCATGCGGCTGGTAGTGCAGGATGGGATCGGCATCGCCAGCGGGACGCGGCCCGGCGCCGACAACGGCGCCCTGCTCGTACCACTGACCCATCTCGATGCCCAGCGCATTGAGCTGGTAGTTCTGCAGCGCCAGCGCCTGCTGCAGCCGCGCGCGCCGGGCCTCTCCCTCGGGGCTGGAAGCCTTCAGCCCGGCCAGCGTCGTTGCCGCCGCCTCGCTGGGCAGGCCGGGGTAGAGGCCGATGGCCTCAAACATCGCGTGCATCTCGAAGGAGGACTCCATGGCGCGGTGAACGACGGCGCGCGCCACCGGCAGCCGCTCGGCCTCGTAGCTGTCGAGCAGGCTGTCTGCGGCCTGCCCGCGCAGCACCAGGGCCAGCTTCCAGGCCAGGTTGAAGCTGTCCTGGATGCTGGTGTTGGTGCCCAGGCCATTGGTCGGCGGATGGCGATGGGCGGCGTCACCGGCCAGGAAGACACGGCCGACGCGCATCCGGCTGGCCACCGCCCGGCGCACCGTCCAGCGGCTGACATCGCGGATCGCAATGGGCACGCTGGCATCGCCGATCACCGCCCGCGCCCGCGCCAGAAGTGCGGCAGGTTGCAGCTCGGCCTCGATCTGATCGGGCGGCACGCCAAAGGCCATCATCCATTGATGCCAGGGCTCGACATTGACCAAGGTCGCACATTGCACGCCTCGCTCGGCATGCAGCGCCGACAGCCAGTACAGCGCGCCGGGGCGGTCTGCCACCCAGGGGCTCAGGTCGGCCTCGATCCAGCAGCTGATCGCCGTGCCCAGCACCAGCTCGTCGTCCATGCTGACGCCCAGCTGCGTCGCCACCCGGCTGTTGGCGCCGTCGGCGGCCACCAGATAGCGGGCACGCAGCTCGTAGACCTCGCCGCTGCGCAGATCGCGCAGCTCGGCGCGCACACCCTCCTCGTCCTGGCTCAGTGACAGGAACTCCTGCTCGAAGTCGACCCTGGCACCAGCCCCCTGTGCGGCATCGAGCAGCAGTGGCTCCAGCCGGTGCTGGTGCAGATTGCAGGGCGCGCAGGGGCTGGCACGCTGGTACTCGGGCAGGCGCTCAGGGCCGGCGCCCCAGCTGTCCAGCGAGGCCAGCACCTCACCATCGGCCAGCTGCGTGGCCCACTGGCTGTGGCGCATCAGGGCCTGCGGCATGGCCAGCTCACGGGCACGCGACTCCAGGCCCATATCGCGCAACACCTCCATCGTCCGCGCATTGGTGATGTGGCCGCGCGGCGTGTGCGCCGTGCCGCGGTGGCGGCTGATCGCCCGCACCCGGATGCCCTGGCGGGCCAGCAACTGCGCCATTGAAAGCCCCGTGGGCCCGGCGCCGACGATCAGCACCTCAAGATCATCACGGCGCTTCATGCCGCCTCCCCGGCCAGCGTGCTGCGGTCACGCAGCTGCGGCATCAGGCCATGCCAGTAGGCGCCGGCCACGACCAGCAACACGCCAGCGCCGCTGGCGGCAAACACCTGGCTGGGCGAGCACCAGCGCAGCAGCGCCCCAAAGCCGAGCATGGACAGCGGCGCAATCGACAACATCATCAGCATGAACAGGCTCATCGCCCGACCCAGCAGGGCCGGCGGCACCCGCTGCTGGGTCCAGTGGTAGACCATGTTCTGCAGGAAGCCGAACAGCAGGCCGGACAAGGCCAGCAGCAAGGCCATCAGCCACAGCTGCTGCAGCTGAGACAGCAGCAGGAACATCAAGGCGATGATGGCGTCGAACAGCAGCATGGTGTTGCCGACGGTGCCGGCGCGCCAGTCCGGCCGCCAGCCGGCGAGCAGCGTGCCGCCGACACAGCCACCACCGAATGCGCCCAGCAGCAGGCCGTAGGCGCCAGCGCCCCAGCTGCGGCCCAGCTGCTCGGCCAGCACCGGCAGCGCCACCTGCATGGGCCCGGCGGCGCACAGGGCCACCAAGGCGCCGTAGGCGAAGCTGGTCAGCAGCTGCCGATCGGCGCGCACCGCGCGAAAACCCTCCAGCAGCGATTGGCGCACGTTCGGTCGTGCCGGCCGTTCGGCGGCCTCGGTGCTCTCGGCTGCAGCGGCTGGACGCAAGGCCGGCAGGCCCAGCACGCTCAGCGTCGAGGCCAGAAAGCCCAGGGCATCCAGGCCAAAGGCCCAGGCCAGACCCAGCTGCGATTGCCCAGCCTGCGGCCCAGCGCCCAACAAGACGATCAAACCGCCGGCCAGCGGCGGCCCGGCGAACAGGGCCAGCTGCGACATGCCGACCATGGCACGGTTGGCCACCCGCTGTCGCTCCGGCCGTATCACCTGCGGCACCAGGGCCGCTGCCGCCGGGCTGCTGAATGCGGTGGCCGTTCCCAATGCAAGCGCCAGCACCAGCACGCCACTCATCTGCAGCGCTTGAGCAAACACCGCCGCAGACAAAAGCCCCAGCAACAGCGCATTGGCCAGTTGCGCAGCCAGCAGCACCGACCGGGCGCCCCAGCGGTCGACCGCCACGCCGCCGAGCAGGATCAGCAACGAGCGCGGCACCAGCATGGCCGCCAGCACCGTGCCCACCGCCAGCGGATCGGCGCTCAGCGCCAGCACCAGCCAGGGCAGCGCGACCTGTGAGCATTGCGCGCCCAGATGGGACAGCAGCTGGCCACCGAGCAGGCGGCGCAGCAGCGGATCACGGCGCAGCGCCGGCAGCAAGGCGTCTTCGGAATGTTGTGAGTTCTGATTCATGACTGTGGGTTCAACACATGGGCGGGGTTCGGTGCCTCGAGGGCGGTGGCGTCCAGCCACTCATCGAGGATCTGGGTGACGCTGTGCGTGAAGCGCTCGAAGCTGCGTGGGTCGAACTGCGTGCGGCAGTAGGCCCAGACAAAGGTCAGCACGCCCTCGTCAATCGAGCAGGCCGAGAAGGGCCGGAAGCGCGCGCGGATCGGCCCGTCGGTGCTGCCGGCCGCCTCCAGCGCCTTGCTCCAGGCTTGTGCATCGCTGGCCGCGCCAAGCTGCTGCATCGAGGGCGGGTGGTACTGGAACTCGAGCTGCGGATCGGGCAAGGCCGCCATCGCGGCGCGTACCGCTGGGTCGGCATGGGCATCGCGCAGCAGGCTGTAGTCGGCCTCATGGCCCTGCAGCGCGGCCTGCGCCTGGCGCGCCCGCTCCAGCCGCTCCTCGACGCTGTCAGCACCGTTGAGATCCAGTGCCAGCACCGCGTAATGGCCGCACCAGCCGACCGTGCGGGTCAAATCCAGGTCTTCGGGCAGATGGCTGCGACCGTTGTGCACCTGAATGATCTGCACCGCCGGCGAACCGGTCCAGCGACCGTAGGCCTCGGTAATGGCCGCGTGCAGCCAATCGTTCAGCGCCGGTGCGCCGCTGCGCTGGCTGCGCTCCAGCAGGCGCCGCGTTTGCGCCGCCGTCCAGCGGACCAGCGAGAAGCCAGGCAAGCCGGCGCCCGGCAGCGGCGATGCCGGCCGCTCGCCCGCTTCTTCGGGCCAGGGCCGGAAGCGGGCGGCCGTGATGCGGCGCCAGCCCTCGACATCCGGTTCACCCAGTTGGGCCGCGCGGCGCTGCCAGAGCTGAGCCAGGCTGACCATCGAGCCCGTCTTGGCCGGCAGCTGCGTTGCACGGCCGGCCTGCAGCGCCTCGCACAGCGCGCGCAGATCGTCGAGCACCACCGTGCAGGCGTACTTGTCGACCAACAGGTGGTGATAGAGCAGCAGCAGCCGGGCCGACTGGTCGGCCAGGCGCAGATGCACGAGCTTGAACAGCGCATGCTCGATGTCCAGGCTGGCCTGCAGCTCGGCGCACAGAGCCTCGACCGCTACGCGCTGTTCGGCCGCCGGCAACGCCGACAGATCGACCGAGAAGAAGCTCGGCGGCATTTCCTCCGGCAGCCTGACCCATTGCTGCCAGCGCCCGTCGCGATGGGCCCAGACGCTGCGCAGTTCGTCGTGATGGGTCAGCAGCAGCTCGCTTGCCCGCGCCAGCAGCGCCGGCGCCAGCTCGGCATCCAGGTTCAGCAGATCCACCACGTTCCAGTGATGCAGATCGAGGCGCCGGAAGAACCAGCCGCGGTTGGGCATGTCGGCCACCGGCCCGTGCAGCAGTTCGCGCTGCGCGCCTTGCGGGTCGGGCCAGCGAGGCGGCGCCATGGCCAGGCAGGCCTGGGCGATCTGTTCCAGCCCCAGCTGCAATGCGTCCATGAAGGCCTGCATCTGCCCGCCATCCTGGGCCTCGCCGTTGAAGTCCAGCGTGAACTGCAGCCGGCCCTGGTAGACCCCGCCATTGAGCACCATGGCATGGGTGCGGCGAATTGCTGCGCCCATCAGCGCACCGGGCGACTCGGGTGCCGGTTGCCAGGCCTGCTGACCCGGATCGCCCTCGTCACTTGCCGCCTCGCCAAACTGACCCAGGTAGTTGAACAGCAGCGGCGCCGGCTCGCCGGCGGCCAGCGGCGCGGTGGCCAGCTCACGCAGCAGGCCGTGGCCCAGACCGCGGCGCGGCACAGCGCGCAGCCGCTGCTTGACGCCGCGGATCAGCCCGGCCCAATCACCGTCGTCGGCCGGCGTGCTGAGCAGCAGCGGGAACACGCTGGTGAACCAGCCAACCGTCTCGCTCAGATCCATCTCCTCGCTCCAGGGCTCGCGGCCATGGCCTTCGAGTTCGATACGGCCATGGCGGATGCCGGCCCAGCGCCGCAGCGCCCAGGCCAGCGCCGCCAGCAGCAGGTCGTTGATCTGCGTCTCCAGTGCCTGATGGCAGGGCCCCAGCAAGGCCTGGGTGCTGGCCTCGTCGAGGCGCAGCCGCAGGCTGCGGGTCTGGGCCACGGTGTCGAGCGCGGGCGCCATCACGATGGGCCAGGGGTCGACGGGCGCCTGGCTGATCCACTGCCAGCCGGCGCGCTCGGTGGTCAATTCCAGGCTGTCGGCGCGCTGACGCAGCGCCAGGCCCCAGTGCTGCAGCGCATCGGTCTTGGGCGGCAGGCGCAACGCCGCCGCGCCGCCGTCCTGCCATTGCGACCAGAGCAGCTGCAGGTCCTTCATCAAGATGCGCCAGGACACGCCGTCGACCAGCAGGTGGTGCACCACCCACAGCAGCCGCCAGGCGCCGCGCGCGTCACTGCACAGCAGCCAACGCCACAGCGGCCCCTCGGTCAGATCGAGGCTGGCCTGCGCCTGATCGAGCTGCGCCTGCAGTGCCGCGGCGGCGCCCGGCGCCTCGCGGTCGGGCAGCTGCCACTCGCCGACCAGCTGATCGAGCTGCGCCGCGTCCCAGGGCCGATGCTCGGCCTGCCACTGGCCGTCATGCTGATTGAAGACCAGGCGCAGCGCATCATGGCGCTGCACCAGCGCCGCCGCCATCGCACGCAGCGCCTCCAGGCCAAGCGCGGCCGGCGGCACGAGCAGCACCGCCTGGTTGAAGTGATGCAGATCGCCGCCGCCCGCGCGCAGGAACTGGCGCTGGATGGGCAGCAGCTCCAGCGGCCCGCTCACCGCCCCCTGCTCGGCGCTGTCACGCCGCAGCTCGCGCCATTGCGACAGCAAGGCACGCACCGTCTGGTGCTCGAAGACCTGGCGGGCCGAAAAGACCAGGCCGATGTCCTTGGCGCGCGCCAGCATGCGGATGGACTGGATGGAATCGCCGCCGAGCGAAAAGAAATTGTCTTCCGGGCCCACCGGGCGCACGCCCAGCACCTCTTCCCAGACCCGGCACAGCGCCGCCTCCTTGGGATGGGCCGGCGCCACATCGCCACGTTCACCCAGCGCTTGCGCGCTGAGCACCGGCAGGGCCTGGCGGTCGAGCTTGCCGCCGGGCGTCAGCGGCAGCCGTGCCGCCCAGGCCCAGCAAGCCGGCACCATATAGGCCGGCAGCTGCCGGCTCAGGCGCTCGCGCAAGGCAGCCAGCGGCTGCGGCCAGCCGGCCTGCGGCTCGGCATCGGCCAGCGCCTGCAGCGCCTGGAGATCGCCGTCCGGCCAGGCCTCGTGCTCGACCACCCAGAGCTGCTGCACCGCCAGCGCAACCGGGCTCGGCCAAGCCTGCCAGGGATCGTCGCGCCTTGCGCCCATGTCCAGCGGCTCATGGCGGACCCAGATGCAGGGGTCCTCATAAACGCCCACTTGCCGCTGCGGGTCGAGCTGCACCGGCGCCAGCGTGTCGCCCGGTGTCCAGCTGCCGGCCTCGGCCGGCGACATGCCGCACCAGCGCGCCCAGTCGGTCAAGGGCGCCTCGACCCGCTGCGAGCGCGCCTCACTGCCCAGCAGCTGGCCGCCGGCGTTCAGATGCAGGCGCAACCAGCGGTCAAAGACGCGACCCTGTTCATCGCGCAGCTGGGCATAGTCGGCAATCGCCATCTGCGGATGGGCGACCTTGTCCAGCGGCCGCAACGCGACCAGCACATGCGCCAGCCCCAGTTGCGCGGCCAGACGCTTGAAACCGTCAACGATCAGCCCGGCCAGCTTGCGCGATTTGTGCTGCGGATCGATCACCCCAGCCAGCACGACCAAGGCGTTAGGGTTTTGACCGCGTTCGGCGCCAGCCAGGCCTTCGCGCAGCGCACCCTCCCAGCCGGCCGGCAGCGAGCCCGCATCGCCATCCCAGTGCAGCAGCACCGCATTGCCGATGCCCAGCAGCGTGTCGCGGCCCTCGCGCAGCAGCATCTGCGCCTGCGGGAAGGTCTGGTACATCGCGTCCCAGTCCTCGCCCAGCACGGCGGAGCCGGCGAAGTAGGCCGGCCAGGCCTCGGCATGCAGGGCATCAAAGCAGCGCCGCCACTGCGGATGCAGGGCCAGGCTGGTGACGCGGGCCTCGCCCCCATCGGCCAGCGGAAGGCGCAGCGGCGAGCGGTGGCGCAGCAGGCCCAGCGGCCAGGCTTGCGCCGCCGTGTTCGCCTGCAGTGGCCAGGCGCCGGTCCAGCCCTCGTCCAGCCGGTCCACGCCCGCCAGCGGGCCACCCAGCCCCAGCGCACCACGCGGCGGCACGCCGATCCAGCGCTGCGGCTGCAGATGGGCGGCCAGCTGCGGTCCCTGCTCGCTCGACTGCAGGCGCACCGCCGCCGCCTGCACGCCAGGCAGCTGCGCCAGCTGCGCCTCGATCTCCTCCAGCTCGATGCGGAAGCCGCGCAGCTTGACCTGCTGATCAATCCGGCCCAGATACTCCAGCCCCTGCGGCTCGCGCCAGCGCACCAGATCGCCGGTGGCATAACGGCGGCTGCCCGGCGGGCCGTCGGGGTCGGGCACAAAGCGCTCGGCGGTGGCCGCTGCGGCGCCCAGATAGCCGCGCGCCAGCGCCACGCCAGCGAGGACAAGCTCGCCCGGCTGGCCCTCGGCGACCGGCTCACCCGCCGCATCGACGATGGCAAAGCGCACGCCCGGCTGCGGCCGGCCGATCACGGGCCGCTCGCCCTCGACCGGCGCCCACACCACATCGACGCAGGCCTCGGTCGGGCCATAGGCATTGAAGACCCGGGTGCCAGCCAGGCCACCCAGCCGCGCCCACAGATCGCGCGAGATCGCCTCGCCACCGCAGACGATGCGCGCCGGCCAGGGCGCGTCCAGCCCGGCGTCGAGCAGATAGCGCAGCTGCGCCGGCGAGCTGTCGAACACGGCGATCTGGTGGCGAACCAGGAAGGCGCGCAGCAGCTCGGGGCTGAGCCGTACTTCGTCGGGGAAGACGTGCAGGGTCTGGCCGTCCAGCAACAGGCTCAGCTCGGACAGCGAGGCGTCAAACACCAGCGCAGCGTTGAAGCTGCACGCATGCGGGCCCGGGCCCAGCGGTCGCAGCAGCGTCTCGGCATGAACCTGGGCCAGGCGCATCAGCGCGCCATGTGTGCCGACCACGCCCTTGGGCCGGCCGGTCGAACCGGAGGTGTAGATCACATAGGCCGCCTGCAGCGCATGGCGAGGCGGCTGCACCAAGGGCGCAAGGTCTGCCGGCAGGTTCTCGTCCACGCAATGCAGCGGCAGGCCATGCGCCTGCATCGCCTCGCGATGGCGGACATCGCTGAGCAGCAGCACCACCTGCGCATCGTCAAGCATGGCCTGACGGCGCGCGGCCGGGTAAGCGGGATCCAGCGGCACATAGGCAGCGCCGGCCTTCCAGACCGCCAGCAGCGCGCCAATCATGCGCCAGCTGCGGTCCATGCAGATCGCCACCCGCTGCTCAGGCGCCACACCGGCCGCCTGCAGCTGCTGGGCCCAGCGGGTCGACCAGGCGTCGAGCGCGCTGAAGCTGAGCGTCTCGCCGCCGTCAACGACGGCCGCGCGCGTCGGATGCGCGCGGCACTGCGTCTCGAAGGCCTGCAGCGCATGGCAGCAGCCGCCGTCGCTCCAGGCCGGCCCCTGGCGGGCGGCCCACAGCGCGACACGTTGCGGCTCGGGCGCCAGCGGCAGCGCCAGCAGCGGCCGGCTGGCGTCAGCGCTGATCGCGGCCAGCAGTTGCTGCCACAGCGCGACCCAGGCCTGCACCGTCGGCGCTTCCAGCACATCGCTGCTGAACTCGAACACGCCCTGCAGTGCGCCGTCCTGCTCCTGCACCGCCACCGTCAGGTCGAACTGCGATTCCAGCCGTTCGAAGGCCAGCGGGCTGACACGCAGCCCCGGCAGCTGGGGGGCCTCGGTGGCCGCGTTCTGCAGCACCAGCATCACCTGGAACAGCGGATTGACCGCCGCCTCGCGCGACAGGCCCAGCGCATCGACCAGGCTCTCGAAGGGCAGATCCTGGTGTTCGTAAGCCTGCAGCAGGCGCTCGCGCACCTGGGCCAGCAGCTCGGTGAAGGGCTGCGCCGGTGTCGATTCAGTGCGCAGCACCAGGGTGTTCGCAAAATAGCCAATCAGGCCTTCCAGCTCGGCATGGCGGCGGTTGGCAATCGGCAGGCCCAGGCAGATGTCATGCTGACGCGACAGCCGTGCCAGCAGCACGTGCAGCGCGGCAGCCAGCACCATGAACAGGCTGGCGCCCTGGCGCTGCGCCAAGGCCTGCAGGCCAGTCAGCGTGGCGGCGTCGACGCTGAAGGGCAAGCGCGCACCCTGGAAGCTGGGCCGCGCCGGGCGCGGATGATCCAGCGGCAGATCCAGCAGCGCCGGCGCAGCGCGCAGCCGCCCGGTCCAGTAGTCCAGCTGCGCCTGCAGAGCGCCGCTGGCCATCGCGTCCAGCTGGGCATGGGCATGGTCGGCGTACTGCAGCGGCAGCGGCGCCCAGTCCGGCACCTGGCCAGCGGCCAGCGCCGCGTAGGCCTCGCCCATCTCGCGCATCAGCACGCCCAGCGACCAACCGTCCGAGACGATGTGATGCATGCGCAGCAAGAGCACATGCTGCGCGGGCGACAGCTTGATCAGCAGCGCCTGGAACAGCGGATCGCGAGCAATGTCCATGCCCTGCTGCACGGTCGCCTGCACCCGCCAGAGCGCCTGCGCCCGCGCCTCGGCCAGCGGCAGCGCCGCGAGCTCCAGCGTTTGCCACTGCCAGCCCGGTGCCTCATGCAGGCGCAGCACGACGGCGCCGTCCACGGTGTCGAAGGCCGCGCGCAGGCCCTCATGGCGCTGCACCACCGCATCCAGCGCGGACTGCAGCGTGGCGGCGTTCAGCGCGCCCTCGATCTGCAGCGCCGTGGCGATCTGGTAGGGCGAACGATCGCCGTCCAGATGCTGCAGAAACCACAGCCGCTGCTGCGCCGGCGAGGCGCGGCGCGGCGCGTCCGCCGGACGCCGCTGCGGCGCCGGCAGCGAGGGCTGCGCCGAGGCTGCAGCCGCCATCGCCTGCAAGGCTGTGGCCAGATCGGCAAAGGTCGATCCCTCGAAGATGCGCCGCAGTGGCAGCTCCAGGCCGGTATCGGCACGCAGCGCCGCGACCAGGCGCGTGGCCAGCAGCGAGTGGCCGCCGGCGGCAAAGAAGTCCTGCCGCTTGTGCGCCGGCGCACGCCCCAGCACCCGCTGCCAGGCCGCGGCCAGCGCCGCCTCGATCTCGCTCAGCGGGCCCTCAGCATCGAGCGCCTCGGCAGATTCGGCCTCAGACGCCGTGGCCGGCGCCGGCAGCGCGCTGCGATCCAGCTTGCCATTGGGTGTCAGCACAAAGGCCTGCAGCGCGATCAGATGGCTGGGCAGCATATAGGCCGGCAGCTTTCGTGCCGCCCCCGCCAGTAGCACGGCGGCGCCGGGGTCGGCCTGACCCGGCTTGCAGCTGTAGTAGGCGCACAGCGCCTGATCGCCGGCACCATCGGCGCGCACCACCGCCAGCACCTGCTCGACGGCCGGGTGCTCGGCCAGCACGGCCTCGACCTCGCCCAGCTCGATGCGGAAGCCGCGCAGCTTGATCTGGTGATCGATGCGACCCAGGCATTCGAGCACGCCGTCGCGGCGGTAGCGGGCGCGGTCGCCGGTGCGGTACATGCGCCCGCCCTCGGCCGACCAGGGATTGGGCACAAAGCGCTCGGCCGTCAGCCCCGGCTGGCCCAGATAGCCGCGGGCCAGGCCGTCGCCGGCCAGATAGAGCTCGCCAACGACGCCGGGCGGCACGAGCTGGCCCTGCTCGTCCAGCACATAGGCCTGGCTGCCCAGCATCGGACGGCCGATATCGCAGAGCCCGCCCTGCCCGCGCGGCATCAGCGCCCAGGTCGAATAGGTGGTGTCCTCGGTCGGCCCGTAGAGGTTGTAGACCTGCAGCTGCGGCGCGCTGTCGTGCAACGCCTGCACCAGCGCACGCGGCAGCATCTCGCCGGCCAGATTGACGACCTGAACTGTGGCCGGCAGCGCGCCCAGGCGCAGCAGCTCGGTCATTGCCGAAGGCACGGTATTGACCAGGCTGACCGGGTAGGCCGCGGGATCTTCGGCCAGCGCCAGCACCGAGGGCGCCAGCCAGCAGGCACCGCCCTGCACCCAGGGCGCGAAGATCTCGAAGATCGAGAGGTCAAAGCAGACCGAGGTGGCGGCCAGCACGGCGCGCATCGCCGCCGGCTCAAACACGGTGGCCGTCCAGGCCAGGAAGCTGGCCGCATTGCCGTGGCTGATGCCCACGCCCTTGGGCCGGCCGGTCGAACCCGAGGTGTAGATCAGATAGGCCAGCTGCTCGGCGGCGATGGGCACATGCAAGGGCGTGTCCAGCTCGGCATCGGCCAGCGCCCACAGCGCGGCCAGCGGCAGTTGCTCAGTCTCGCCCGCGCCCAGCAGCGCCGCCGTCTCGGCGGTGCTGATGCACAGCAGCGCGGCACTGTCGGCCAACATGTGCTGCAGCCGCCCGACCGGATAGGCCGGATCCAGCGGCACATAGGCGGCGCCGGCTTTCAACACCGCCAGCAACACCGGGATCAGTTCAGCCGTGCGCGGCAGACAGACGGCGATACGCCGCTCGGTCGCCGCACCGCGTGCCCGCAACACCCGCGCCAGCTGGTTGCTGCGCGCCTCCAGCTGCGCATAACTCCATATTTGACCGTCCACAACCAAGGCCGGCGCATCGGCATGGGCCGGCAGCTGCCGCTGCGGCCACTGGTGCATCCAGACCAGCGGCCGCGCGGCGTGGCCGGTGGCGTTCCATTCGTGGGCGGCGCGCTGCAACTCCAGCGCCGTGCACAGCGGCCACTGGCCCAGCGGCAGCGTGCTGGCCTGAGCCGCCAGCTCCAGCCAGCGGCAGAAGGTCTGGGCCAGGCGGGCCATGGTGTCGCGATCAAACAAATCGCTGCGGTACTCGAAGGCGCCGACCAGTCCCTGCTCGCCGTCCTGCAAGCCGACGCTGATGTCGAACTTGGCGCCGCGGCCGCCGACCGGCCAGCTCTGACGTGTCAGCCCGGCGGCCGAGCTCAGCGGCCGGCCGCCCTCGGCAACCAGCAGCAGCACCTGGAACAGTGGCTCGTGGCCGGTATTGCGCGGCAGCTGCAGCGCCTCGACGATCTGCTCAAAGGGCAGGTCCTGATGGGCAAAGGCCTGCAGCGCCCGCTCGCGCACCTGCTGCAGATAGTCGGCCAGACCCAGCTCGGGCTGCCATTGCAGACGCAGCGGCAGCGTGTTGACAAAGAAGCCCTGCATCTGCTCGGTGCCCGGCAGCTGGCGGTTGGCCACCGGCGTGCCCAGGCAGACATCGCGCTGCGCGCTGCTGCGCCCCAGCAGCAGGCTGAGCAGCGCCGCGCTGAGCATGAACAGCGTGCAGCCCTGCGCCTGGCACAGCGCGGCCAGCGGTGCGCGCAGCTCGGGCCGCAGCGCAAAGGCGACGCGATCGGCCGACGCACTCAGCTGGCTGCCGCGCGGCCGGTCGCTTGGCAGCTCCAGCAGCGCCGGCAGGCCGGCCAGCGTCTGCTGCCAGAAGCTGCACTGCGCCTGGGCCTGCTGCTGTGCCGCCGCGCTGCGCTGCCAATGCGCGTAGTCGACGTATTGCAGGGCCAGCTCGGGCAGTACCACGCCCTCACCACAGGCGGCACGGTAGGCGCTGAACAGCTCCTCGAACAGCAGGGCCAGCGCGACGCCGTCGGTGATGGCGTGATGCAGAACCAGCACCAGCACCGTCTGCGCCACCTTTTCGTTAGGCGCTCCCTCATGGACTCGAGCCGGCCCGCGTATCGCCCGCAGCCGCGCCAACGGCGCACGGTCCAGCGCGAAAGCTTCGGCCACGCAGGCATCGACCAGCGCCTGCAGCGCCGCCTCGCTGTCCGCTTCGGCCCACTGCAGCACAGCCAGCGGCTCGGGGTGGACGCGCAACAGCAACTCGCCATCGGCCTGCTGCTCGATGTCGGCGCGCAGCAGCTCATGCCGCCGCTGCAGCTGCGTCCAAGCCTGCGCCAGCGCCCTCGCGTCCAGCGGGCCGCTCCAGCACTGTGCCTGCGGCGTGTTGTAGAGCCCGGCGCTGGCCGCCGCCTCGCCTTCGAGCTGGTGCAGGAACCACAGCCGCTCCTGGCCCGGGCTGAGCGCAAAACGCTGCAGCTGCTCGGGCTGCCGGGGCAGCGCCTGCAGCGCCGGGGCGGCCTCGGCAGCCTGCTCACGCAACGCATCGATGGCGGCGGCCAGCGCGCGCAGCTGCGGTGCCTCGAACACCGCACGCAGCGGCAGTGCCAGGCCGAACTGCTCGCGCACCCCGGCCACCAGCCGGGTGGCGAGCAGCGAATGGCCGCCCTGACGGAAGAAATGCGCCAGCGCCCCCGGCGGCTCGCCGCCCAGCAGCGCCTGCCAGAGCCGTGCCAGGCCCTGCTCGGTGGCCGTCTGCAGCGGCTGCTCGGCCTCGGCCTGTGGCAGCGGCGCCGGCAGTGCACGGCGATCGAGCTTGCCGCTGCGGGTCAACGGCCACTGTTCCAACACCATCAGCTCGGCCGGGCAGGCGGCCTCGGGCAGACGCTCGCGCAAGGCCTGCATCCAGGCCTGCTGTTGGGCCTCATCGACGCTGGCAGCGCCATCGGCCAGGCGCAGATAGCCAATCAGCCGGCGCTGTGCATCCTCGCCCTGCAGCGCTGCGGCCGCCGCCTGAACGCCCTCGAGTTGCATCAGCGCCTGCTCGACCTCGGCCAGCTCGATGCGCACGCCGCGCAGCTTGATCTGGCCATCGCGCCGGCCCTGCAAGGTCAGGCCCTCGGCGGCCGTCCAGCGGCCCAGATCGCCGCTGCGGTAGAGCAGATCGGCAGCGTCGCGGCGCAAGGGATTGGGCACCCAGACCTCGCTATTGCGTTCATCGGCGCCCAGATAGCCGAGGCTGCGATATGGCGTGCGCAGATAAACCTCGCCCTGCTGCCCCTCGGCGCAGGGCTGCAAGGCCTCGTCCAGCAGCAGCAGCTGCGCGCCGGGCAGCGGCCGGCCGACCGGCAGCTGCGTCGGCCATCCTTTTTCGGGGTTAGCTTCTGTCGGCAGCTGGTAGACGCACTTGGCCAGCGTCGTCTCGGTCGGGCCGTAGAGATTGAACAGCTCAGCCGCGGCGCCCATCAGCGTGCGCCAGCGCTGCACATCGACGCCCAGCAGCGGCTCGCCGGCCAGCACCAGCTGGCGCAAGGCCGGCAGGCGCTCGGGACTCAGCGCGGCCGCCATCAGATGGCGCCACAGCGTCGGCACCGCATGCATCAGCGTCACGCCGGCCGCCTGCAGCCAGTCGCACAGCGCTTCCGGCGACAGCGTGCGCACCGGCGGCGGCAGATGAACGCTGCCGCCGGCCGCCAGCGGCGCCCAGACCTCGCGCAGATAGACGTCGAAGCTGGCCGGTGTCAGCTGGCTGGCCCGCGTGCCGGCATCCAGCGCCAGGCTGCGGCATTCCCAGTCGATGAAATGGGCCAGGCCCTGCGAGCGCCCCAGCACGCCCTTGGGCTCGCCGCTGCTGCCCGAGGTGAAGTAGAGATAGACCGGCGCGTCCGGCGCGAGCGCCTGCCAGGGGCCGGCGAAGTCGGCATCGGTTGGCGATAGCGCTGCGTTGTCGAACGCGAAGCCGGTGGCATCGATGCAGCGCGGGCCGCTGTCTCCCCATGAGGCGTTGAACTCGGCAGTCAGCGCTGCGCTATCAGCATCGTGCAGCAGCAGTGTCGGTCGGGCGGCGGCCAGCATCGATTGCAGACGCCGCGGCGCCTGCTTGGGATCAAGCGGCATGAACAGCGCCGCCGCCCACATCAGGGCCAGCATGCTGCGCAGCTGCAGCAGCGGATCGTCGCTGAGCACGGCCACCGTCTGGCCCGGCTGCAGACCGCAGGCCTGCAACTGCCGCCCGAGAGAGATCGCCTGTGCGGCCAGCTCGGCATGGCTGTAGCGGCGCTCATGCTGTTGAACGGCCAAGGCCTGTGGCGCCTGCTGCAGCGGGCGCTGCCAGAGCGCCAGCACATGGGCCGGCAGCCCCAGCAGACGCAGCGCGTCCTGCGGCTCGCTGGCAATGCCGGGCATCTGTTCGGCCCAGAAGCGGCGCCGCCGCGCGCCCTCGGCGGCCGAGCAGCTGGGCAGGCGCTGGCAGGGCAGATCGGGGTTCAAGGACAGCGCATCCAGCATCGTCTGCCAGGCCGCGGCCCAGCCGGCAATCGTGGCTGCATCGAACAAGGCGCAGCGGTATTCGATGCCACAGTACAGGCCTTCGGGCATCTCGGTGACCGAGAGGCGCAGGTCCAGCTTGGCCGCGCCCGATTCACCGGCCAGTGGCTGCAGCTGCGCACCGCTGAGTGCCCAGCGCACCGGCGGCGTGTTCTGCAGCACCAGCATCACCTGGTAGAGCGGGCTGTAGGCGCTGCTGCGCTCGGGATTCAGCGCATCGACCAGACGCTCGAAGGGCAGCGCCTGATGGTCGAAGTCCGCCAGCGTTTGGGCGCGCACCTGGCGCAGCAGCTCGCGGAAGCTTCCCGGCTCGGACAGGTCGGTGCGCAGCACCAGGCTGTTCAGGAAGCAGCCGATCAAGCCCTCCAGCGCCGCCTCGGTGCGGCCGGCCACCGGCGTGCCGACGCAGACATCGGTTTGCCCCGACAGCCGCCCGAGCAGCAGCGCCAGCGCCGCCTGCAGCACCATGAACAGCGTCGCCCCTTCCTCATGGGCCAGCGTGCGCAAGCGCTCGGCCAGCCCCGGCGGAATGATGAAGCCGTGGTGCGCGCCGGCCTGGCCCTGCACCGCCGGCCGCGGCCGGTCGGTCGGCAAGGCCAGCAGGGCCGGCGCGCCGGCCAGGCGCTGCTGCCAGTAGCCCAGCGCCGCCTGCAGCTGGCGCTGCTGCGCCGGTTGCTGTTGCCACAGAGCGTGGTCGGCCACCTGCAAGGCCAGCGGCGTCCAGTCCGGGCTGCCGCCCTGCAGCGCGGCGGCATAGGCCTCGGCCAGCTCGCGGGTCAGCACCGCCATCGACCAGCCGTCGGCAATGATGTGGTGAACGGTGATGCTCAGCAGCTGCGGCCCGGTCTCGCCTGCGGGGCGCTGTGCATAGCGCACGCGCAGCAGCGGCCCCTGGGACAGATCGAAAGGCTCGCGCGCCTCCTGATCGGCGCGGCGCTGGCAGGCCTCGCGGCCGCTGCCTGCGAGCGTCTCGACACGCAGAATGCCCGGCATGGCTTCGAGCACCCGCTGCGTGGCCTGCGGCTGCGCTTCGCTGGGCGCGATGAAGACGGTGCGCAGGCTGTCGTGACGCTGAACCAGCGCGTCAATCGCCGCGCTCAGCGCCGCCACATCAAGATCACCTTCGACGAGAAAGGCAGCCGGGATGTTGTAGCTGGGGCTACCGGGATCGAGCTGGTCCATGAACCAGAGCCGCTGCTGCGCGGCCGACAGCGGCAGCTGCGCCGGCCGTGGCAGTGCCTGCAGCCGTGTCGCCGCCTGGTTCTGCGTCAGCAGAGCGATCAAGGCGTCGCGATGCTGGCGCACCCAGGCGAGCTCGGCGGCGTCGAGCACCGCCTGCGCGCCCTGGCTGCGCAGCTTGCCCTCGACGACGCTGAAGCGTGCGCCGCGAGCCGCGAAATCAGCCAGTCTGGCCGTCAGTGTGTGTTCGATGTCCATTGCCCCGTCCTCCAGCGTCCAAGGCCCCTGCGGGCCCGACGCCTATGCCGCTTGCGCGGCTCAATACTCGATGTCGTCCAGCTCGGCAGCCGCTTGCTGCAAGTCCTCGCAGCGCGCCGCCAGATCGGCCAGCAGCGGCGTCTCGAACAGATCACGCAGCGACAGCGTCAAGCCCAGCTGCTCGCGCAGCTGCACCGTCAAACGCGTGGCCAGCAGCGAATGCCCGCCGAGCAGGAAGAAGTGGTCGTTCAGCCCGACCCGCTCGCAGCCCAGCAGCTGCTGCCACAGCTGCGCCAGTTGTTGCTGCAGCTCGGTTTGCGGCGCCTCGTAGGCCGCCGCATCCTCGCGCGGCCGCTCGGCCAGCAGCCGCTCGAGCGCGGCCTTGTCGACCTTGCCATTGGCCGTCTGCGGCAAGGCCTCCAGCAGCAGCAGCCGCCCCGGCAACAGGTGCTCCGGCAGCCGCTGGGCCAGCGCCTGGCGCAGCTGCATGGCCGTCTGCCCCGGGGCGACCAGCACGCCGACCAGCTCCGGCTGCTGTGCACTGCGCTGCACCAGCACCGCCGCCGCCTGCACGCCCGGCAGCGCCGCCAGCGCGCCCTGCACCTCGCCGAGCTCGACGCGGATGCCGCGCAGCTTGAGCTGGTCGTCGCTGCGGCCGAGGAATTCCAGCGTGCCATCGCGCCGCCAGCGCGCCAGATCGCCGGAGCGGTACAGCCGCGCCCCGGCCTGGCCGCTCAAGGCGTCCGGCACAAAGCGCTCGGCCGTCATGCCGGCTCGGCCGAGGTAACCCCAGGCCAGGCCTTCGCCGCCGAGCCAGAGTTCACCGGTCACGCCGGCTGGCACCGGTTCGCCCTGCTCGTCCAGCACATAGGCGCGCGCATTGGCGATCGGCTGGCCAATCGGCACCACGCCTTGTTCCAGCTGTTCGGCTTGCAGCGTTTGGGCCGTGGCGCAGACGGTCAGCTCGGTCGGGCCGTAGGCATTGAGCAGGCGCCGGCCCGGCAGCCAGCGTGCCGCCAGCGCCGCCGGGCAGGCTTCACCGGCGGTGATCAACAGGCGCAGCTCGGGCAGCGTCTCGGCGTCCAGCAGATTCAGTGCCACCGGCGGCAGCGTGGCCACCTCGATGGCCCAGTCCTGCAGCGTGGCTTGCAGCGCCGGGCCGGGCATCAACGCCTCGCGCGGCGGGATGCACAAGAGCGCCCCGGCGGCCAGCGTGGTGGCCAGCTCGGACACCGAGGCGTCGAAGTTCAGCGAGGCGAATTGCAGCACCCGCTGGCCCGGCTGGATGTCGAACAGCCGACCCTGGGCGTGGGTCAGGTGGCTGAGGCCGCGATGGCCCAGCAGCACGCCCTTGGGCTGGCCGGTCGAGCCGGAGGTGTAGATCACATAGGCCAGGTCGGCGCCTTGCACCGCGGGCAGCGGCTCAGGCTCGATGGCTTCTGCTTCAGCATGCAGCTCGGCCAGCGAGCGCCAGCCCGGCAGCGGGGTCAGGTCTTGCGGGGGTGCCTCGTGTTCGCTGAGCACCAGCAGGGGCCGGGCGTCTTCCAGCATGAAGGCCAGCCGCGCGGCCGGATAGGCCGGGTCCAGCGGCAGGAAGGCGCCGCCGGCGGCCAGCACGGCCAGCTGCGCGACCGCCGTGGCCACGCCGCGGTTCAGGTGCAAGCCAACGACGACACCGCGCCCCACACCCCAGCGGCGCAGCACCATGGCCTGGCGGCGCAGCGCTTCGGCCAGTTCGGCGTAGCTGAGCTGCTGGGTCTCATCCAGCAGTGCCGGCCGGCTGGCGTGGCGCGTGGCCAGGGCCAGCAGCTGCTCGTGCAGTGGGCGTTGATCGAAGGCTTGTGCAAAAGGCTCGACAGGCGACTGGCGCAGCAGCGCCTCGCGCTCGCCCGGCAGCAGCCACCAGCCACCGCCCACCGGTGCCTGCGGGTCGCGCACCAGCTGTTCCAGCACGTGGACAAAGCGGGCGGCCTGGCGCTGCACCGTCTCGGCATCGAAGAGATCGCGGCGGTACTCGATGCTGACGCCGAGGCCCTGCTGCAGCGGTGTCAGGCTCAGCGAGACATCGAACTGCGAGCCGCCCGGATGCAGCGCTTCGGCACGGCTGCTCAGCCCGGCCAGGTCCAGCGCCTGGGTGTTGCCGGCCTGCAGCGTCAGCAGGGTCTGGAACAGCGGCGTGCGGCTGCTGTCGCGCGGCAGCTGCAGCTGCTCCACCACCTGCTCAAACGGCACGTCCTGGTGCGCAAACGCATCCAGCGCGACCTGACGCACCGCCGACAAGGCCTGGCTCAGCGTCTGCTCGGCGGGGAAACGAGCCCGCAGCACCAGCGTGTTGACAAAGAAGCCCACCAGCGGCTCCCAGCCCTCCTGCTGGCGGCCGGCCACCGGCGTGCCGACGCACACCTCATCCTGGCCGCTGAGCCGCGCCAGCATCAGCATATGGGCGCACATCAGCGTCATGAACAGCGTGGCCTGATGCGCCTGCGCCAGCCCTTGCAGGCCCTGGCACAGCGAGGCGCTCAGCTCGAACTGCAGCACGCCGCCGGTGCTGGACGGCAGCGGCGGCCGGGCCCGGTCGGCCGGCCAGCTGCTCAGCAGCGGCGCGTCGGCCAGGCGCTCGCGCCAATGGGCCAGTTGGCGCTCCAGCCGCGGGCCGCGCAGCAGCTCGCGCTGCGCCCTCGCGTAGTCGCGGTACTGCATGGGCAGCGCCGGCCACGCGGGGCTTTGTCCAGCAAGGGCGGCGCGATAGGCCTGCTGCAGCTCGCGCAGCAGGATGCCGGTGGACCAGCCGTCGGACGCGATGTGGTGCTGGCAGATCACGAACAGCGCGCGGCCATCGGCCCAGCGCCACAGCCGCGCCTTGATCATCTGCCCCTGCTGCAGCGCAAAAGGCTCAGCAATCCACTGCCGCGCCTGAGCCAGCGCTGCCTCGGCCTCGCCCTCGAAGGCCTCGGCGTGCAGCAGACGTGCCGGCGGCGGCAGCACGCGCTGCACCAAGCCGGTCTCGCTCCAATGCAGGCCGCTGCGCAGCACCTCGTGGCGAGCCAACAGCTGCTGCAAGGCCTGCTCCAGCGCCTGCTCATCCACACCACCATCCAGCCACCAGGCCGAGGGCATGTGGTACAGCGGCGCGCCCTGCGCCATCTGCTCCAGCATCCACATGCGCTGCTGGGCAAAAGAGGCCGGATGCTCATCGCTCGGCAGGCTTGGCGACGCTTCGGTCGCCGCTTCTGCAGGTGCCTCGGCGCCCGCAAGCTGCAGCGCCTCCAGCGCCGCGCACATCGACGCAAAGCCGGGATGCTCGAAGACAAAGTTCTGCGGCAGCTCCAGCTGCAGCTGGCGGCGCAGCTGGGCCAGTAACTGCGTGGCCAGCAGCGAATGGCCGCCGAGGGCAAAGAAGTCGGCGTCCGATGCGGGTGCCGCCACACCGAGCAGCTGCTGCCACAGCGCCGACACGCGGCGTTGCAGCGTCGAAACGCCCTCATCGGCAGCAAGATCCTGCAGCTCGGCGTCGGGCAGCTTGCCTTGCAGCAGCTCGCGATTGAAGACGGCCGTTTGCTGCTGCACCAGGGCCAGCGGCTGCGGCGACACCATCCACAGCGGTTCGCTTGAGCCCAGCAGCAGCGGCAGCAGTCGGGCGGCCTGGGCCGGCTGGATCTCGTTGTGGCCGCCGGCCTGGGCCAGCGAGCCGCTGATCCTGGCGGCCATGCCGACCTCGCTCCAGGCGCACCAGTCCACCGCCACCAGCCGCGCCACACCACGCCAGGCTTGCGCCAGCGCGGCCTGGAAGGCATTGGCCGCGGCGTAATGCGCCTGGCCCAGCCCCGGCGCCCAGGGGCTCAGCGAGCTGCACATCAGCATCACCGCCAGCTCGGGGCCATCGAAGGCCTGCAAGAGATTCAGGCTGCCCTGCACCTTGGGGGCGAACACGGCATCGAGCGCCGCTTCGTCGAGCTGGTCCAGCAGCGCGCCGCCGGCCACACCGGCGGTATGCAGGATCGCGTTCACCGGCCCGCCGAAGGCGCCGGGGCGGGCGCAGTCCTGCGCCAGCGCCTGCAGTGCCGCCGCATCGGCCACATCCAGCGCCAGATAGCGCAGCTGCGCGCCCAGCCCTTGCAGCTCGCGCAAGGCCTCGCGGCGCTGCGCGACCACCGCGGCCGGCCCCTGCTCCAGCGGGCTGCGGCCCAGCAGCGTCAGGCGCAGATCGGCCACGCTGCCGGCCAGTGCGCGCGCAAACGTCAGGCCCATGCCGCCCAGGCCACCGCTGATCAGCACATGGCTGCCGCTCGGCAGCGAGAACCCGGTGGGCAACTGCTCGACGCTGCCACTGAACTCAGCGGCCACCCAGCGGCTCTGGCCCCGCCAGGCCTGCCACCAGGGCTCCAGCGCGGCAGCCGCCGTGGAAGCCAGGCCCAGCCGCTCGGCCTGCGCCTCGCTCGGCGCTTCGGCGCCCAGATCAATCAGCTGCAGCGCCAGCTGCGGCCATTCGGCCGCCGCCGTGCCGACCAGGCCGCGCCAGACGGCACGCGCCGGCAGCAACGCCTCGCCATCGAGCACGGCCGCACTGCCGCGGCAGAGCAGCTGCACCGGCAGCGGTTCAGCCAGATCCAGGGCCTGCACATCGGCGGCCAGGCCGCGCAGCAACTGCTGCAGCGAGAGGAATTCCTGCCGCGGTGTCAGTGGCTCGGCCAGGCCCCAGGCGCAGACCACGGCGCCCGGCGCGCTGCGCCATTGCTCGCGCCATTCCTCCAGCCAATGCGACCAGGCCGAGGACTGCGGGCCCGGCGCCTGCACTGAGCGCCAGCCGGCGGCACGCGGCAGCCAGGGCTGGCCCTGCGCCTGCTCACGGGCCAGATACCAGCGCCGTGACTGGGCCTGCGGCTGAACACGCGGACCGGCCGGCAGGCGCTGCCAGCTGGGCAGACCGCACCAGTCGCGCAGCTCGGCGCGGCGGCCACCGGCCGGTGCCGAACGCGAAGGCGGCACCCAATGCGGCTGGTGCTCGAAGGGGTAGCTGGGCAGCACCGCTTTGCGCTGCGCACGCGGCTGCAGGGCGGCGGGCAGCGCCAGCCCAAAGGTCCAGGCCTGCGCCCAGGCATCCAGCCACTGGCGCCAGCCTTCCGCCGTGCCCAGCATGTCGGCCTTGGGCTGCAGCGGCAGCGCCAGGCGGCTGGCATCGTCGGGCCAGCAGGCGCCGGCCATGCGGCTGAGCGCGCGGCCGGGGCCCAGTTCCAGCAGCAGGGCCGCGCCCGCCGCCACCGTCTGCAGCCCGGCATGGAAGCGCACCGGCGCCAGCAGCTGCTGCTGCCAGTAGGCAACCGACTGTGCATCTTCGGCGCGTATCCAGTCGCCGCTGACATTGGAAACAAAGGGCCGCTGCGGCGCTTTCAGCTGCCAGCGCGACAGCAGCTCACCAAACGGTGCCAGCGCGCCCTGCATCAGGCCGCTGTGATAGGCGTGCGAGGTGGCCAGCCACTGGCAGGCCAGGCCCTCGGCCTGCAGCCGTGCGGCCAGTGCCTCGAGCGCCGCCGCCTCGCCAGACAGGCTGCATTGCGCCGGTCCGTTGACGGCGGCCAGCCACAGCCCCGGGCCCAACAGCGCCTCGGCCGCCGCTTCGCCGACACCGACGGCCAGCATGCGCCCGGTGGGCTGCGCCGCCATCAGACGCCCGCGCCACATCACCGCCTCCAGCGCCTGATCGCGCGTGAACACGCCGGCCTGCGCGGCGGCCACCCATTCGCCGAGGCTGTGGCCAATCATCGCGTCCGGCTCCAGGCCGAGCTGGCGCAGCACCGTGGCCAGCGACCATTCGATCGCAAACAGCGCCGGCTGGGTCAGCTCGGTTTGCGCCAGCAGCTGTTCGGCACGCGCCTTGTCGGCGCCCTCGGCCCAGATCAGCGCCAGCAGATCATGGCCCCAGCCGAGCCGCTGCAGCACCGCATGGCAGGCCTGCAGCTCGGCGGCAAAAGCCGGCAGCTGCGCGGCCAGCGCACGGCCCATGCCCAGTTGCTGGGCGCCCTGGCCAGGGAACATGAAGACCAGCGCTGGCCGCTGTGCCGGCGCCTCACGCGAGGGCAGCAGCTGGGCCAGGCGCTGGCGGGCATCGGCGGCATCCGTGCAGGCCAGGGCCGCGCGCCAGCGCAGCTGCTGGCGGCCATGCCACAGCGTTGCCGCAACCGCGCCGGCATCGAGCTCGGGATGAGCATTCCAGTGCGCGAGCAGCGCCGCTTGCTGGGCCTGCAGCGCGCTGCGGCTGCGAGCGCTGAGGACCAGCAGCTGAGCCCCGGCCGTAGCTTCAGCGTCGTACGCCGCAGCCGGCGCCTGCTCCAGCACCACATGCGCATTGGTGCCGCCCACGCCAAAGCTGCTGACCGCTGCCCGCCGCGGCCGGCCACGCGCGGGCCAGGGCTCGGCGCTAGCGCTGACGCGGAAAGCGCTGGAGGCAAAGTCGATATTTGGATTGGGCTGCTGGTAGTGCAGCGTCGGCGGCAGCGCGGCGTGCTGCAAGGCCAGCACCGTCTTGATCAGGCCAGCGACACCGGAGCAGGCGTCCATATGGCCGAAGTTCGATTTCAGCGAGCCGAGCACCACCGCGCCGGCCGGCACGCCGGCCGCGCCATAGACTTGCTGCAGCGCGGTGACCTCAATCGGATCGCCCAGCGCCGTGGCGGTGCCATGCGCCTCGATGAAGTCGATGTCCTGCGGCTCCAGACCGGCCACCGCCAGGGCCTCGGCAATCACCGCCGCCTGCCCGGCCACCGAGGGCGCGGTGAAGCTGCTCTTGTCGCGGCCATCGTTGTTGATGGCCGAGCCGCGGATGACGGCGTGGACGAGATCACCATCGGCCAGCGCCCGGTCCAGCCGCTTCAACACCACGGCGGCCACGCCGCAGCCCGGCACCGTGCCCTGGGCCGAGGCATCGAAGGGCCGGCAATGGCCATCGGGCGAGGCGATGCCGCCCTCGGTAAAGACATAGCCCTGCGTGCCCAACCGGGTCAGCGAGGCGGCGCCGGCCAGCGCCAGCTCGCACTCGCCGTTGAGCACGCTTTGCGCCGCCAGGTGCACGGCGACCAGCGAGGTCGAACAGGCCGACTGCACATTGACGGCCGGCCCGGTCAGGCCTAGCTTGTAGGCGCTGCGACCGGCGATGTAGTCCTTGTCATTGCCCATCACCAACTGCAGCGCGCCAGGCAGCTGGGCCTCGGGCTGGCTCAGCAGATGATCGACCAGGTACTGGTTGCGCGAACTGCCGGCAAAGATGCCGATACGGCCCGGCTCGCGCTGCGGGTCGACCCCGGCATGCTCCAGCGCCGCCCAGGCCACTTCGAGGAAGAGCCGCTGCTGCGGATCGGTGCAGGCCGCCTCGCGCGGGTTCATCGCAAAGAAGGCGGCATCAAAGCCGGCCACGTCCTCGATCACCGCGCCGGCCGGCACATAGTCGGGCCGCGAGAACTCCTCCTCGGGCACGCCGGCCTGGCGCAGCTCCTCGACGCTGAAGCGGCTTATGCCCTCGCGGCCCTCGATCAGCAGCTGCCAGAAGGCGTCCAGCGCCTCGGCCTGCGGGAAGCGACCGGCCATGCCGATGATGGCCAGGCTCAGCGCGGGATCGCTGTCGTCGTTGCTATCGTCGTTGCTCTCGACGTGCGGGAGGGAATGCATGGGATGGAGTCCTGTCTGAATGTCGTGTCAGGCGGCGGGGCGCTCGCCGGCGCGCGGACGTTGCAGGCGCTGGCGGCGGGCCTCGCCGCGCAGCCGGGCCGCATCAGCCGTGCCCTCTGTCGGCGTATCGCCAGCGCTGCGGCCCTGCAGCTGCTGAGCCAGGCCTTGCACCGTGGGCCAGCGGAACAGGTCGACGACCTGCAGCCGCTGCGGCCACAGCGCATCAATGCGGCGGTGCAGCTTGACGGCCAGCAGCGAGCTGCCGCCGAGTTCGAAGAAGTTGTCCTCGCGGCCGACCTGGGCCAGGCCCAGCAGCTCGGCAAACAACGGCGCCAGCGCCTGCTCGATGGCGCCCTGGGCGGCCAGGCCGGTGACGCGCTGGCGCTGCGGATCGGGCAGCGCAGCGCGGTCAATCTTGCCGTTAGGCGTCAGCGGCCAGCGCTCGACCCAGACCCAGTGCGCCGGCACCATATAGCTGGGCAGGCGCTCCAGCAGCGCGTCGCGCAGGGTCTGGCTGACAGGCGGGTGCTCCGACTCGGTGCCGGCGGCGCCGAGGTAGGCGATCAGCTGCGGCTCGGCCTCGCTGCCCAGGGCCCGCGCCAACACCACCGCCTCGCGCACGCCGGGCTGAGCCGTCAGCGCCGCCTCGATCTCGCCGAGTTCGACGCGCAGGCCGCGCAGCTTCAGCTGATGGTCGAAGCGGCCGAGGAACTCGAGCTGCCCATCGTGGCGCCAGCGCACCCGGTCGCCGCTGCGGTAAAGCCGAGAGCCGGGCTCGCCCCAGGGGTCAACGCCAAAGCGCTCGGCGCTCAGGCCCGGCCGGCCGGCATAGCCCTGGCTGACGCCGCGGCCACCAATGCACAGCTCGCCCTGGGCGCCGGGCGGCAGCAGCTCGCCACGCTCGTCGAGCACATAGAGCCGGGCGCCGGCGATCGGCCGGCCGATCGGTACCGACGTGGCCAGCTCGGCCTCGGCCGGCATCTGCCAGACGCTGGACCAGACGCTGGCCTCGGTCGGCCCGTACTCATTGAAGAGCTGCAGCGCCGGCCAGCGCGCGCGGGTCTGCGCCAGCAGCGCCGGCGGGCAGGCCTCGCCGGCCAGGATCACGCGCTGCAACTCGCCGCATCCCCCAGCGGGCCAGCCCAGCAGCATCTCCTGCCACAGCGAGGGCACGCACAGCAGTGTGTTGACGCGCTGCGCCAGCACCAGCCGGGCCAGCGCGGCCGGGTCCTGCAGCGCCTCGTCCGAAGGCATCACCAGGCAGCCGCCGGCGCCCAGCACGCCGAACAGCGCCGCCACCGAGCTGTCGAAGGCAAAGGACGAGAGCAGCAGATAGCGGCCCAGCGGCCCGTAATAACGCCAGCGTGCCTCGGTCGAGGCCCAGAGGCTGCGGTGGGCCACGGCCACGCCCTTGGGCTGGCCGGTCGAGCCCGAGGTGTAGATCAGGTAGGCCAGCTGGTCGACATGGCTCGGGCCCCAGTCGTCCGAACCCAAGGCCAGCCCCTCGTCCTGGCTTGCCAAGGCGGCCCAGTCTTGCGCCAGGTCCAGCCAGAGCAGCGTCTCGCTGGCCCAGGCCGCCCGGCTCAGCAACAGCCGCGGCTGCGCGTCCTCCAGCATGAACTGACGGCGCGCCGCCGGGTAATGCGGGTCGATCGGCACATAAGCGGCGCCGGCCAGCAGGATGCCCATCAGGCCGATGCCCATCTCAAGCGAGCGGCTGGCACACAGGGCCACCCGGTCGCCAGGCCTGACGCCAAGACTGCGCAGCCGCCGCGCCAGCGCCAGCGCCTGGCGGTGCAGCGCGCCATGGCTGAGCCTGCTCTGGCCCAGCAGCAGGGCGTCGGCCTCGGGCTGGCGGAGCGCCTGCTGGCGGTACAGCCCCAGCACGCCCTGTGCCGGCACGGCCGGCAGCGGCTCGCCGCCACCGAGCTGCAGCAAGGCCTGCTGCTGCGCCGTCGAGAGCAAGGGCAGCGCGGCCAGCCGCGCGCTGCCAGCGCTCATCATCGCCCGCTGCAGCGCCAGCAGGCAGTCGGCCCAGGCCGCCACGCTGGCGGCATCGAAGAGCGCCGTGCGGTATTCAAAGGCCAGTGCGATGCGGCCGTCGGATTGCGGCTGCACGAGCAGGCTGAGGTCGAACTTGCTGACCGCGGCCGGCAGCTCGGCCGCGCGAGTGCGCAGGCCAGGCCCCCAGTCACCGGCATCACCCTGGCCCGGGTTCATCACCAGCATGACCTCGAACAGCGGCGTGCGCCCCGGCTCGCGCCGCGGCTGCAGCGCCTCGACGACGGCATCAAAAGGCAGGTCCTGATGGGCCAGGGCGGCCAGCACCTGCTCGCGCACCTGCCGCAGCCAATCGCTCAGCGGGCCGTCGAGCTGCGGTCGGCCACGCAGCACCACGGTGTTGACGAAAAAACCGATCAGACCTTCCAGACGCTGGTCCGGCCGGTGCGAGACCGGCGCGCCGACGCAGACCTCGGCCTGACCGGTGAGCCGCACCAGCCACAGCTGCAGCAGGGCCAGCCAGGCCATGAAGGGGGTCAGGCCTTGCGCACGGCTCCAGTCGGCCCAGGCCTGCGCCTGCGGCGCGCCCAGCTCGAAACGCTGCCAGGCCCCGGCCGGCGCCAGGGTGGCGCTGCGCGGCCGGTCCAGCGGCAGCTCGGCAGCGGCCGGCGCACCGGCCAGGGCCTGTTGCCAGTAGAGTCGCTGTGCCTCGGCCGCCGGGCTGTCCAGCCAGCGCTGCTCGGCGCGTGCCCAGTGATGGAATTGCAGCGGCAGCGGCGCCAGGCAGCCATCCAGCACGGCAAGGCCCGTCGCCGCAGCCTTCCACAACTCGCCCAGTTCGTTCCACAGCAGCGGCACCGACCAGCCATCGGCGACCGCATGGTGCAGCTCGATCAGTAGCAGCGCCTCCTGCGCGCCGGTTTGCCAGACCTGGGCGCGCAGCAAGGGGCCTCGGGCCAGATCAAAGGGCTGCAGCAAGGCATGCTGCAGGGCCTCATCGAGTGCAGCCGCCGGCACCCTCTGCCAGCGCACATCAACGGCCGCCTCCAGCGGCAAGGCCTGCGGCCGGCCCTGCGCATCGGCGGCCAGCGCGGTGCGCAGCACCTGGTGGCGCTGCAGCAGCTGACCGAGCGCCGCCGCCAGGCTGCTGGCGCTGGGCCAGAGCTCGCCATCGAGCTGCAGCCAGCGCGCCGTGGGCAGCACATAGTCGGCCGCGCCGGGCTGCAGCTGGTCCAGCACCCAGAGGCGCTGCTGGGCCCGCGAGAGCTGCGGCGCAGCAGCAGGATCGGCATCGAGAAACTGCGCCATTTCAAGTGCTGCGGTGCCCGGCTCACCGGCCAGCGCCTGCTCGAAGCGCGCGGCCAGCTGCGCCAGCACCGGCGCCTCGAACAGCGTCTTCAGCGGCAGCGCCACGCCCAGCTGGGTCTGCGCCCGCGCCATCACCTGGGCGGCCAGCAGCGAATGCCCGCCGAGCAGGAAGAAGTGGTCGTTGAGCCCGACCCGCTCGCAGCCCAAGAGCTGCTGCCACAGCTGCGCCAGTTGTTGCTGCAGCTCGGTTTGCGGCGCCTCGTAGGCCGCCGCATCCTCGCGCGGCCGCTCGGCCAGCAGCCGCTCGAGCGCGGCCTTGTCGACCTTGCCATTGGCCGTCTGCGGCAAGGCCTCCAGCAGCAGCAGCCGCCCCGGCAACAGGTGCTCCGGCAGCCGCTGGGCCAGCGCCTGGCGCAGCTGCATGGCCGTCTGCCCCGGGGCGACCAGCACGCCGACCAGCTCCGGCTGCTGTGCACTGCGCTGCACCAGCACCGCCGCCGCCTGCACGCCCGGCAGCGCCGCCAGCGCGCCCTGCACCTCGCCGAGCTCGACGCGGATGCCGCGCAGCTTGAGCTGGTCGTCGCTGCGGCCGAGGAATTCCAGCGTGCCATCGCGCCGCCAGCGCGCCAGATCGCCGGAGCGGTACAGCCGCGCCCCGGCCTGGCCGCTCAAGGCGTCCGGCACAAAGCGCTCGGCCGTCATGCCGGCTCGGCCGAGGTAACCCCAGGCCAGGCCTTCGCCGCCGAGCCAGAGTTCACCGGTCACGCCGGCTGGCACCGGTTCGCCCTGCTCGTCCAGCACATAGGCGCGCGCATTGGCGATCGGCTGGCCAATCGGCACCACGCCTTGTTCCAGCTGTTCGGCTTGCAGCGTTTGGGCCGTGGCGCAGACGGTCAGCTCGGTCGGGCCGTAGGCATTGAGCAGGCGCCGGCCCGGCAGCCAGCGTGCCGCCAGCGCCGCCGGGCAGGCTTCACCGGCGGTGATCAACAGGCGCAGCTCGGGCAGCGTCTCGGCGTCCAGCAGATTCAGTGCCACCGGCGGCAGCGTGGCCACCTCGATGGCCCAGTCCTGCAGCGTGGCTTGCAGCGCCGGGCCGGGCATCAACGCCTCGCGCGGCGGGATGCACAAGAGCGCCCCGGCGGCCAGCGTGGTGGCCAGCTCGGACACCGAGGCGTCGAAGTTCAGCGAGGCGAATTGCAGCACCCGCTGGCCCGGCTGGATGTCGAACAGCCGGCCCTGCGCGTGAGTCAGGTGGCTGAGGCCGCGATGGCCCAGCAGCACGCCCTTGGGCTGGCCGGTCGAGCCGGAGGTGTAGATCACATAGGCCAGGTCGGCGCCTTGCACCGCGGGCAGCGGCTCAGGCTCGATGGCTTCTGCTTCGGCATGCAGCGCGGCCAGCGAGCGCCAGCCCGGCTGCGGGCTCAGGTCTTGCGGGGGCGCCTCGTGTTCGCTGAGCACCAGCAGGGGCCGGGCGTCTTCCAACATGAAGGCCAGCCGCGCGGCCGGATAGGCCGGGTCCAGCGGCAGGAAGGCGCCACCGGCGGCCAGCACGGCCAGCTGCGCGACCGCCGTGGCCACGCCGCGGTTCAGGTGCAAGCCAACGACGACACCGCGCCCCACACCCCAGCGGCGCAGCACCATGGCCTGGCGGCGCAGCGCTTCGGCCAGTTCGGCGTAGCTGAGCTGCTGGGTCTCATCCAGCAGTGCCGGCCGGCTGGCGTGGCGCGTGGCCAGGTCCAGCAGCTGCTCGTGCAGCGGGCGTTGATCGAAGGCTTGTGCAAAAGGCTCGACAGGCGGCTGGCGCAGCAGCGCCTCGCGCTCGCCCGGCAGCAGCCACCAGCCGCCGCCCACCGGTGCCTGCGGGTCGCGCACCAGCTGTTCCAGCACATGGATGAAGCGGCGCGCAAAGCCCTGCACGCTCGCCTCGTCATACAAGTCGGTGGCGTACTCGATTTCGGCTGCCAGGCCCTGCTCGCGCGAGGCACGGGTCTCGAACAAATTGATGCTGAGATCGAACTTGGCGCCGCGATGGGCGATGGCGCGCTGGCGCGCCTGCAGGCCGTCGAGGTGAAAGCCCGGCGTCTCGTTGTTCTGCAGCACCAGCATGACCTGGAACAGCGGGTGCTGCGCCAGGCTGCGCTCGGGCCGCAGCGCCTCGACCAGGCGGTCAAAAGGCAGGGACTGATGGCGGTAGGCCTCCAGGCAACGCTGGCGCACCTGGCGCAGCAGGGCCAGCAGGCTGTCTTCGCTGCGGCAGTGGCTGCGCAGCACCCAGGTGTTGGCGAAGAAGCCAACCAGGCCGTAGAGCGACTCATCCTCGCGGCCGGCAATCGGGCTGCCGACGACGATGTCTTCGCCTGCGCCCTGGCGGTTCAGCAGCAGGGCCATGGCCGTTTGCAGGACCATGAACAGCGTCGCGCGCTCGGCCCGCGCCAGCGCCATCAAGCCAGCCAGCAGCGGCGCCGGGACCTGAAAGCGCAGCGTCGCGCCGCGATGGCTGGTCTGTGCCGGCCGCGGCCGGTCGGTGGGCAGGCTGCACAGGGGCACCGCGCCCTGCAGGCGCTCGACCCAGTAGGCGCGCTGCCGCGCCTGCAGGCTGTCAGGATCGGCCGCGTCGCCCAATTGACGGGCCTGCTGCTGGCTGAACTCGATGTATTGCAGCGGCAAGGGCGACCAGGCCGGCGCCTGGCCTGTGCAGCGCGCCGCATAAGCCTGGCCAAGATCTTCGGCCAGCGGCACGATGGACCAGCCATCGCCGGCGATATGGTGCAGCACCAGCTGCAGCACATGGTGGCTGGCGCTGAGGCGCAGGCACAGCGCGCGCAGCGGGCCTTGATGCACGAGGTCAAAGGCCTGATCGGCCTCATCGGCGAGCTGCTGTTCCAGCTGTGCTTCGCTGACACCCGCAGCCAGGCAGGCATGGCGCAGCGGCGGCAGGCCCGGGCCGGCCGGCAGCACGCGCTGCCAGGGCTCACCCTGCTCGTCGGGAAAGACGGTGCGCAGCGCCTCGTGGCGCTCGACCACATCCTCCAGCGCCTGCTGCAGCGCCCTGACGTTCAGCTGTCCGTGCAGATCCAGGGCCAGCACGATGTGGTAGGCCGGCTGTGGGCCCATCAGCCGATCGATGAACCACAGCCGCCGCTGGGCGGCGGACAGGGCCGGGCGCTGCTGCAGAGTCATCGCGAAGCCCCGGCCAACAAGAGCGCCAGTTCGCGGACGCTGGGCGCATCGAAGAGCTGTTCGAGGTCCAGATCGGCGCTGGATGGCCAGCGCGCGCGCAGCCGGCTCAGCAGCCGCGTGGCGCTGAGCGAATGGCCGCCCAGGTCGAAGAAGCTGGCATTGCAAGGCACCTCGGCCAGGCCCAGCACCTCGGCAAAGACGGCCGCCAGCGCGTTCTCGCGTTCATCCCGCGGCAGGCTGTCGTCCGCCGCCTCCTGGCCGGCCCAGCTGTCGGCCGCACACGGCAGCGGCAGCGCCTGGGTGTCGAGCTTGCCATGGCTGTTGGCCGGCCACGGATCGAGCAGCACCAGATGCGAGGGCACCATATGCGCCGGCAGCCGCGCCTGCAGCGCCCGGCGCAATGCCTGGCGATCGAGCGAGGCCCCGTCGTGCGCATGGACATAGGCGACCAGCGCCTGCTGCGTCTCGTTCAACTGGCGCAGGCAGACCTTGACAGCGGCCACGCCCGCCTCAGCGCCCAGCAGCGCCTCGATCTCGCCGGGCTCGATGCGGAAGCCGCGCAGCTTGATCTGCTCGTCGACGCGGCCGAGGAACTCGAACTGCCCGTCGTCGCGGCGACGCACCCGATCGCCGGTGCGATAGAGGCGCTCGCCACCGCGGCCGCTCGGATGCGGCACGAAGCGCTCGGCCGTCAAGCCCGGCAAGCCGGCATAACCCCAGGCCAGAGCGGGCCCACCCAGGCAAAGCTCGCCGCTGGCGCCGCTGACGCCGCTTTCAGCACCAGGCAAGACCTGCCCCTCTGCGTCGAGCAGCAGCGCCTCGAAGCCGGGCAACAGGTAGCCAATCGGCGGCGTCAGCGCCCCGCTCAAGGGGGCGCTGACGCTGGCGCAGACGGTGGCCTCGGTCGGCCCATAGGCATTGACCATGCGCCGTCCGATCGACCAGCGCGCCACCAGCTGCGCCGGGCAGGCCTCGCCGGCAAGGACCAGGCTGCGCACGGTCGCCAGACTGTCGGCGGGCATCACCGCCAAGGCCGATGGCGGCAAGGTCATCGCGGTGATGGCCAGGTGCTGAGCCGTGCGCGCCAGGGCCTCGCCGGGCATCAGCTCGGCCTGCGGCGCCAGCACCAGTGTCGCCCCGGCGCCCAGGCTGACCAAGGTTTCGGCGACGGCGGCATCAAAGCCGGGGCTGGCGAACTGCAGCACGCGGTCCCCGGGGCCGAGATCAAAGGCCTCGGCCTGCGCGCGCACCAGCGTCGCCAGACCGCGCTGGCCGACCAGCACACCCTTGGGCCGCCCGGTCGAGCCCGAGGTGTAGAGCCGGTAGGCCAACTGCTCGGGGTGGGTGAGCACCGCTGCCGCACTTTCACCCGCGGGCAGGCCCTCACCCCAGGCGCTGACGTCGATGCAGGCCACGCCAGGCGGCAGCAGCTCGGCCTGCTCGGCATCGCTGAGCAGGGCCACGACCGCGGCGTCATTGAGGATCAGCTGCTGGCGTGCGGCCGGGTAGGCGGGATCGAGCGGTACAAAGGCCGCACCCAGGCGCTGTAGGCTCAGCCAGGCCGAGACCAGCGCCGGGCCGCGGGGCAGCAGCACCGCCACGCTGTCGCCAGCACCGATGCCGCACTCGCGCAAGCGCCTGGCCCAGGCCTCGATGCGCTGCTCCAGCTCGCGCCGGCTCCACAAGCCCATTTGGCCGGGCACGGCGCTGAGCAGCGCCGGCGCAGCAGGGTCACGCTCGCACTGGGCCAGCCACAGTTCGGTCCAGGTGTTTGCCGTTTCCGGCAAGGCATCAGTCATCGGCATCTAGCGCTCCGCGCAGGCTGCCGCTCGGCCACCGCAGGGGCGGTGGACCGGCAGCCGGTCAGGGTTCAGAGAAAGGCGAACTGGGCGGCGTCTTCGCGGCCGAGCAGCAGCTGCGCCGCTGGCAGCTGGCCCTGGCGCTGGGCCATGATGTGCTGGCAGGCGGTGTTCAGATCACGCAAATGGCGCTCCAGCGAGCTGCGCTCGCAGTAGATTGCGCCGCCGCCGAGGGCATCGAACAGCACCTCGACCGCATGGCGTGCGCGGTGAAAGGCCTCGCTGCGGGCCAGGAAGACGTCGACCCGCTCCTCGGTGCTGGGCGCCTCGCCGGCCTGCAGCCGGTCCCAGATCGCCTGCA
Organism: Paucibacter sp. B51; assembly: GCF_027863535.1. NCBI lineage: Bacteria > Pseudomonadati > Pseudomonadota > Betaproteobacteria > Burkholderiales > Sphaerotilaceae > Roseateles > Paucibacter sp. B51. Next base: position 101,379 of record NZ_JAPIVN010000001.1, read on the forward strand.
GCGACTGGCGCACATGGGCGCGCGCGCCGTGATAGGCGGTGTGCGCCTCGGCCAGGGCCAGCGCCCAGATCGGGGGCAAGTCCTGGCGCTGGCTCATCATCGCGCGGGCTTCCTGCAGCGCGGCGCGGGCGATGCCCAGCGGCACGCCGGGCATCTTGCCGCACAGGACCGCCGGCCAGCGGTAGATGGCGCCCTCGTGCCCCGGCGCATCAAGCGAGAAGGCATGGGCCTCGGGCACAAAGAGCTGTACGGCTTCAAGGTCATGGCTGCCGGTGCCGCGCAGGCCCAGCGTCTGCCAGGTGTCCAGCCGGTTCAGCGAGCGCGGCGCCATCAGCAGCATGCAGTGGCGCGGCCGGCCCTGCGCGTCGAGCAGGGGCTTGTCGCAATCCCCCTCATGCAGCATCACGCCACCGGCAAACCAGTCGCTATGGCCGCAACCGCTGGCATAGGCCCAGCGCCCGTCAACGATGAAGCCGCCCTCGACCACCTGCGCATAGCCGCTGATGCGCAGCACATTGGAGGTGGCCAGGTCCAGCGAGGGAAACAGCTCGCGCCGCACCTGCGCATCGAGCATGCCGCTGTAGAGCCCCCCGTCCATCTGAATCATCGCGCACCAGGCGGCCGAGGCATTGCCGCTGGCCAGCACTTCGAGCACATCGTTGATCGCCATCGGCGTCATCTCCGGCCCGCCCCAGGCGCGCGGCATCAGCATGCGGAAGGCGCCGCTGTTGCGCAGCGCGTCCACCACCTCGGCCGGCAGCGCGCGGGCCTCGTCGATCTCAACGCTGCGCTCGCGCAGCATGGGCACCAGGGCCTCGGCACGGCACATGATGTCGCCCGCCTGCAGCGCCGCCCCAAGGGCTTCGTTCATGCTCAACTCCTCAAAAGATGCTGGGCACCGCTCGACTGGCCGGCTTCCTCACCTGACTGCGTTTCTCAATCAATCAATCTCGCTCGCCCGCGTCACGGCAGGGCGTAGGCGACCACTTCCTTCATCAGTTCATTCGCACCACCATAGATGCGCTGCACGCGCGCATCGGCATAGAGCCTGGCCATCGGGTGTTCGCGCGCATAACCAGCGCCGCCAAACAGCTGCAGACAGCGATCCATCACCTCGCCCTGCATCTCGCTGAGCCGCCACTTGGCCAGCGCTGCGGTCGCTTCGTCGAGCCGGCCTTCCAGTTGCGCAGCAATGCAGTGGTCGACCAGCAGGCGGCCCATCACGACATGGGCCTGCACCTCGGCCAGCGTGAAGCGGGTGTGCTGCAAGTCGAACAGCGGCTGGCCATAGATCCGTCGGCTGCGGCTGTGCTCCAGCGTCAGCGCCAGCGCTCGTTCCATGCTGGCCTGCGCCATCACGCCGAGCATGGCGCGCTCATAGCCCAGCTGGCGGCGCAACTGGGCCAGGCCTTTGCCCGCCTCGCCGCCGAGCAGCGCCTCGGCCGGCAGCCAGACCTCGTTGAAGAACAGTTCGCAGCAGTCATGCCCCGGGCGGCCCAGCAGCGGCTCGATCGGCCCACGCTCGAAGCCGCGCAGCCCGGCCGTTTCGACCAGCATCAGCGACAGCGACTTCGGCCCCGGCCGCTCATCGGTCCGCACGGCCAGCAGCACGAGATCGGCCAGATGGCCGTTGGAGACAAAACACTTGCTGCCGTTGATCCGATAGCCGCCCTCATGCGGCACCGCGCGACACTTCAGGCCCTGCAGATCGCTGCCTGCCGCCGGCTCGGTGATGGCAATGGCGGCAATGCTGCGGCCCGCCGCCAGCGCCGGCAGATGGCGTTGCTGCTGCGCCTCAGTGCCGTGGTGGAGCAGATAGCGGGCCACGACGGCCTGCAAGGGCGCACCAAAAGCCGTATCGCCGACCTCGGCCAGAGCAGCCCAAAACACCGCCATATGGCGGAAATCTCCACCGGCACCGCCATAGCCTTCCGGCACATCGGCCAGCAGGCAGCCCAGCTGCCCGGCGGCCAGCCAGGCTTCGCGATCGACATGCCCCTGGGCATGCCAACGCGGCTGCTGCGGCTCGAGCTGCTCGCGGACAAAGCGGCGCACGCTGTCCCGATAGCTCAGCAACTCCGCGTCCAGCCACGGTGATTCCAGTGGAAACATCTCACAGCCCCGCCAAGGAAAGCGCTGCACCCCAAGGGCGCGAGATCGCTCCTGCCCAACCCAGCCCGCGCCGTCTGTGCGGCGCCGGCCCCTCTTGGCCACCTCACTGGGCGGCTTGCTGCTCCATGAACTGACGCAGCGAGCGCGGCCGCATATCGACCCAGACGGCCTCGATATGGGCCAGGCAGGTGGCCTTGGGACCACGCACGCCCACCGCCTGCCAGCCTGTGGGCAAAGGCCGATCGGCGGGCCAGATCGAGTACTGGTCCTCGCCGTTGACTACCACTTCGTACTGCACCTCAGCTGCGTCAGACATCGTCTCCTCCGCGGGTCATTGAACCGGTGGCACCCTCTTTGGTACTGCGTCCGAGGGTTTCTTTACTGCATGCCGCAATGCTGATTGGTCTTTTATTGGTAGTCAAGTGGCTTTCTACTTAGGCGGCATAGAAAATACCAGTTGAGAGCCACTAACGGTTTGCATGCGTCGAACATGAGGGCGCGCCATGGCAGCCCGCCCCTCGGAATCGGGCCACACCAAAGCCGCTGAAGCAGCGCGTCAGCAATCAAGCGGGCAGATCCGGGCGATGAACAAGCGCCGTTCCGGCGTCGGGCGCGTGCTGCGCGCCGGCGCCGTTCAGACCTTGAAATGGAGGCCGCGCTTGTCGAGCAAGCGCACGATCAACGCCCACACCGCGACGAAAGCAATGGCAAAGGCCAGGGAGGCATTGAAAGGGCCGGCCAGGCGATCGATCCAGCCGAAGGCGCCGGCATAGAGCGGCGCCATCAGGCCGAAGCCTTCGAGGATGACGGTGCACATCCAGGCGCCGGCATACGCGGCGATGGCGTTGACACCGAAGCTGCGACCCAGGGCCGGCCAGCCGGCCTGGTCGATCAGGCGATGAGCCAGGCCCAGGGCCAGGGCGCCGAGGCCGCCGGTCCAGAGCACAAAGCTCGGCGTCCAGAGCTGCTTGTTGAGCGGCTGGAATTCAGCCACCAGCAGGCCCAGACAGGCACTGCCCAGACCGAGCAGCCAGAGGTTTTGCCACTGGGCGCGGCGCAGGTACTGGCCGGCTTGCAGGCCCAGCAGGCTGGTGGCCAGCGCGCCCAGGGTGCTGACCAGGCCTTCCGGATCGTGGCCCAGGCCGGTGGCCGCATTCCACTCGTAGCCGAAACGGCCGAACAAGGCGGCGTCCCACCGCGAGGCGATGTTGCCGACCTTGTCGAGGCTGCCGCCCCAGGCCAGCAGCAGGCCGTAGCCCAGCAGCAGCAGCGCCAGCAAGCCCCATTGCTGGGCCGAGCGGCGCAAATGCAGGACCACCAGGCCGCTGAGCGCAAAACAGATCGCGATGCGCTGCAGCACACCTGGGATGCGCAGCTCGGGCTTGCCCATCAGCCACCAGGCCAGCAGGTGCAGCACCATGCCCAGGGCCAGGATGCGTGCCGCGCGGACCAGCACAGTGCGGCGCAAGGGCGCGACCGGCGCCTGCGCATCAAGCCGCGGCCCCAGGGCCAGGGCCAGCGAGACGCCGACGATGAACAGGAAGAAGGGGAAGATCAGGTCGGTCGGCGTGCAGCCATGCCAGGCCGAATGTTCCAGAGGCGCGTAGACATGGCCCCAATCGCCGGGGTTGTTGACCAGCAGCATGGCGGCCACGGCCAGACCTCGCAAAGCGTCCACCGACGCAAACCGTTGGCTAGCGCTCATCGCGGCCCGCCCTTTCCATCACACTCACACAAAAACACCCGGTCACCGCCCCGACCAGCTGGGGTGCGGGGTCGCTGCACCCGGAATCAGAAATCACACAGGCTGCTGAGCGCCGGCTCAGCCGCCGGCACGGTGTCCAGCTGCGCCACGCCGCCGGCGCGCAGGCGCTTGACCTCGGCATCGACCTCGGCCGGGCTCAGCACCTTGTTGCGAGCATGAAAGACCCAGTCCACATCCTGCTCGTACGCGCGCGCCTGGCTGCTGGCCGGCAGCAGGCCGCCGGGCGAGAACCAGAGGTTGAAGTTGATGGACATCAGCGAGACCGGGTAGTTGCGGCCGCCATGCGTGGCCAGCTGCCGGCCATCGAGGAAGAGCTTGACCTGGCCCCCTGACACCTGCATCAGCAGCTGGTGCCAGCCATTCAGGTTGGTGAACTCTTCGTGCGACTGGTTGTAGCTCTTCCAGGGCTCGAGCTGCACGGTCTGCCAGGCGATGCCATAGAGCCGCGTCTTCTCGCTGCCCCAGCCGCCGTTGGGCAGGTATTCCCAGTCGATCTCGCTGAACTCAGGATCGAAGTCATGGCGCAAGGGCGCCACCACATAAAAGGTCTGGATCACTGGGTCGCCATCGACACCGCGCACCGGCGCATCGCTGAAGCGCAGGCGCGCCGCATACGTGCCTTCCAGGTATTTGCGCTGGTGGCAGATCTGGGCCTGTGCCGTGCCGGCGCCGCTGCCGTCGGTCTGCGCGGCCAGGCGCAGCAGGCGGTTGCCGGCTTGCTGAGGATCATCGACCAGGCTCAGCTGCTCGGCGCTCCAGCGCGCACCGGTCACGCCGGGATGGCCGGCCTTGCTGCGCGGCGTCCAGCCCTGGGCCCAAAGGCCGCTCAGGTCGCGGTAGCTGAAGTCATCGAAGAACAGGCCGGCCGGTGCTGGCGCAGGACTCGTTGCCGGAGCCGCCACAACCGGCGCCAGCAGCGAGCTCAATCCCAGCGTGAGCGCGCCGATGCGCAAGCCCACGCGCACCGCAGAAACGGTCTTCATGCTTCGGGCGTGGGCTCAGCCGCTTCGTCCTCGCGAATCGGCAGCACCTTGAGCATCAGGAACACCGGAATCGCCGAGAGCACCACCCAGAGGAAAAAGTTCTGATAGCCCAGCAACTTCTGAACATCGCCGCTGATGGCCTTGAAGATCACATAGCCCAGGGCCATGAAGCCCGTGGCGATGGCGTAGTGCGCGGTCTGGTACTTGCTCTTGGCCACGAACTGCATCATGAACAGGATCACGGCAACGAAACCGAAGCCATAACCGAAGGTCTCCAGGCTCACGGCCAGGGAGATCCACCAGAGGTTGGTGGTCTGGCTCACCGCCAGCGCATAGAAAGCCAGATTGGGCAGATTCATCGCCAACAGCAGCCAGATCATGGCGCGGCGCAGACCCAACCAGGCGGTGAAGTAACCCGAGGCAATGCTGCCCGCCAGAAAGGCCAGGGTGCCTGCCGTGCCGTAGGACAGGCCCACCTCGGTGGTGGCCATGCCCAGGCCGCCGAGTTCGCGGGCGTCCTTCATGAACAGCGGGCCCATGGCCTGCACCTGGGCCTCGCCAGCGCGGAACAGGATGATGAAGGCGATGGCCACCCACACGCCTTCGAGCTTGAAAAAGCTGCGAATCACATCGCCCAGGGTGCCGGCCACTTCGATGCTGCCGCCGGCCTCGACGCTGCTGCGCGTGTCGGGCAAGGCCCAGACGTGGTAGGCCGCCAGCACCGCCATGGTCACGGCCGCGATGCCGAAGACCGTGGCCCAGGCCACCACCGGGCCGGCGCTCTTTTCCAGCGTGCCGGCGAGGATCACCAGGCCGCCCATGGCAAAGAGCTTGGAGCCATTGAAGCAGGTGCCCAGCCAGCCCGCCCACACGGCGCGTTGCTTGCCGCTCAGAGTGGCGATGTAGAGGCCGTCGCAGACGATGTCATGCGAGGCGGAAGCGATCGCGGCCACCGCCAGCAAGGCGATGCAGATGACAAAGAAGCTCGGCAGATTGAGCGAGAGCGCGATCAGGCCGAGCGCCGCCGCACCCAGGGCCTGGAAGCTGATCACCATCCACTTCTTGCTCGGGGCCAGTTCCAGCAGCGGGCTCCACAGGGGCTTGAACACCCAGGCCAGACCGAGCAGACCGGTCCAGCGCGTGATGTCCTCGTTGGACACACCCAGGCTCTTGAACATCAGGGCCGAGACCAGATTGACCATGAAGAAGGGCAAGCCCTGCAGGAAGTACAGGCTGAGCACCCAGGTGCCGGGCGCGCGGGCCTTGTTCTTCGTGTCGGCTGGGCTCATGGAGGTCTCGGTGCGCTCGGCGTTCAAGGTGGTGGTGTTCATGTCTCAACAAGCCCCAGGGTGGAGAGGGAAAGGGCGTCAGTCCAGACGCACAGGCGACTGCGCAGCGGCCACATGCTCGCCCTGCAACCATGCCTGCAGGCCGGCCAGAGCGCCATCGGCATAACCCCAGCTCACCACGGTCGGTCCCGGCACATCGAGGGCCTGGAAAGGGTTCCAGAGCACCAGATGCAGGTCAGGCGTCCAGGCGCGGGCGTTCTGGCCGTAACGCATGCGGTGGGTGGAGGCGACGATGTTCAGGCACCCATCCTGCGGCACCGTGGCCCAGTCCAGGGCCAGGATGTCCTCGACGAACTCAATCTGGGCATTCGGGAAGGCACGGAAGAGCTCGACGATTTGCGCGCCCGAGGGGCCGGCTTCCGAGACGCCATCGGTCGGCACCTCGGGCTGCACGAACACGCGCAGCGCCGCGTCGCGGACCGGCGGCGTGGCGCCGCGCAAGGCGGTCAGGCCGGCGGCCCAGGCTTGGCGCATCAGGCGGTCATCGGCGCCGCGCGGCTCGCCCTGGTAGTCGTCGTGACGCACCGGGTAGGCGGCGGCCAGCTTGTCCAGGCGGGCGGCGGCGATGCGGCCCTGCTCCAGGGTCAGCTCGCCGCGCTCGAAGGCGTCTTTCAAGGCCTGGATGGACTGGCCCTGCTCGTCCAGCGAACCCTGGGCCAGGATCATGTCGGCACCGGCCTGGATGGCCATCACGGCGGCGCGGGCGTAGCCGTAGCGCTCGAAGATGGCCTTCATCATCAGCGCGTCGGTGATGACCACGCCGTCGTAGCCCCACTCACGGCGCAGGATGTCGCCCAGGATCTTGGTCGACAAGGTGGCCGGGTGATCGGGGTCGATCTTCGGGTAGACGATGTGGGCCGTCATCACGGCGGGTGCCGCATCACGCAAGGCCTTGAAGGGGCGCAACTCCAGCGCATCCAGCTCGGCGCGGCTCTTGTCCACCGTCGGCAGGGCCAGGTGCGAGTCCACATGGGTGTCGCCGTGGCCGGGGAAATGCTTGACGCAGCAGGCCACGCCTTCGCGCAGCGAGCCGGCCATCCAGGCGCCGGCCAAACGGGTCACATCATCGGCATCTTCGGAGAAGCTGCGCTCGGCGATCACCGGGTTGGCCGGGTTGTTGTTGATGTCCAGCACCGGCGCGAAGTTCCAGTTCACACCGATGGACGCCAGGCCGCGAGCGACCGCGGCGCCGACCTTCTCGGCCAGGGCCGCATCATCGGCCGCGCCCAGGGCCATGGCCGAGGGCGCTTGCGGCAGAAAGGTGGCGCGCACCACCGAGCCGCCTTCCTGGTCGAGGCCGATCAGGGCGCCGGGGCCCATGACCTCGCGCAGATCGCGGGTCAGCTGGCGCACTTCGGCTTCGGTGCCCAGGTTCTTGCGGAACAGGCAGACGGCGCGCACCTGGTTGGCGCGCAGGAACTCGGCGGTGGCCGCGTCCAGGGACTTGCCCTGGATGTCGACCATCACCAGCTGGCCGGGATGAAAAGCAGTCATGACAGCCGGCCCCGATCAGTTCGTCTTGGTGACCTTGGCCAGATGCGGCGGCGCATCCGGGTTGCGGCCGCGGGCGCGGGCCAGGGCCTCCACCATGGGGTAGAAGCTCTGCACCACGGCGATCGGGTCCAGGTCTTCATTGCCGGTGCAGGCCAGGGGCAGCTCGGCGCCGGGCGTGCCGGCCGGCGCAGCCAGCAGCACGCGGGCACCACGGCCGCGCATTTCCTCGGCCAGGGCAATCAGGCCGGCCTGGGCCGGGCCACGCGGTGCGAACACCAGCATGGGGTAGCCCTCGTCCACCAGGGCCATGGGGCCGTGCTTGACCTCGGCGCCCGAGAAGGCCTCGGCCTGGATGCCGCAGGTTTCCTTGAACTTCAGCGCCGCTTCCATGGCGATGGGCAGGCCCGTGCCACGGCCGATGACGAAGAGCTTGTCCGCGCCCTTGAGCACGTCCACCGCCACATCCCAGCGCTGCTTGGCCGCCTCTTCCAGGGCCGAGGGCAGCTGCTGCAAGGCAGCCTGCAGGTCTTCATCACCGCTCCAGGCGGCCACCACGCGGGCGCCGGCCACCAGCTGGGCGATATAGCTCTTGGTGGCGGCCACGCTCAGCTCGGGGCCCGAGCGCAGCGGGAACACGAATTGCGCGGCATCGGCCAGGGGCGAGCTCTCGGCATTGACGAAGGCCACGGTGCGGGCACCGCCTTCACGGAAGAATTTCGTCGGTGCGACCAGATCGGGGCTTTGGCCCGATTGCGAGAAGGCAAGGGACACCAGGCCGTCGCAGACGATCTTGCTTTGGTACAGCGTCACCAGCGACATCGGCAGCGAGGTCACCAGGCGGCCCATGCGCGCCATCATCAGATAGGCCATGTAATGGGCGGCGTGGTCCGAGCTGCCACGGGCCACGGTCAAGAGGGCTGTGGGCGGCTGCTCGCGCAGGGCCTCGCCGAGCTCGGCGTAGGCGTTCTGGTCGTGGGCCAGCTGGTTCGCGACAGCGGCGGGGGCGCTCAGGGCTTCTTGCAACATGCGCGAGGCATGCACCAACTCAGGCGAGGTCAATTTTTTCTCCTTCAACGACCACGCCTTGCAACTGCAAATCACGGTCCAGTACAACAAAATCCGCCCAAGCCCCAGGCTGCAGGCGACCGCGATCTTCCAAACCCATGTAGTCGGCCGCGTAGGTCGACACGCGCCGCGAGGCGTCTTCAATCTCCAGGCCCAGGCCGACCAGATTGCGCAGGGCCTGATCCATGGTCAGGGTGCTGCCGGCCAGGGTGCCGTCGGGCAGGCGCACGCCGCCCATGCACTTGGTCACGCGGTGGCGGCCCAGGCTGTATTCACCATCGGGCATGCCGGCCGCGGCCGTGGAATCGGTGACGCAGAACATGCAGGGGATCGAGCGCATGGCCACGCGGATGGCACCCGGGTGCACATGCAGCAGGTCCGGGATGATCTCGGCGAACTTGGCATGGGCCAGGGCCGCGCCCACCATGCCGGGCTCGCGGTGGTGCAGGCCGGACATGGCGTTGAACAGATGGGTGAAGCCGCCGGCGCCATGCTGCAGGGCCTGCACGCCGTCCTCGTAAGTGCCGGCCGTGTGGCCGATCTGCACCTGGAAGCCCTCGGCGCGCAGCTCGGCGATCAGCTCCAGCGTGCCGGGCAGTTCCGGCGCCAGGGTGATCAGGCGGATGGGCGCCAGCGCATGCAGGGCATGGATCTCGGCCAGGGTCGCGGGCTTGGCGAAGTCGGGCTGGGCACCGAGCTTGCCGGGGTTGATGTAGGGGCCTTCCAGGTGCACGCCGAGCAGGCGGGCCGAGCCCGGCGCGCGCTCGGCACAAAACGGGCCAAGGGCGCTGAGCGCCGAGCGGATCTCGTCCAGCGGCGCCGTCATGGTGGTGGCCAGCATGGAGGTGGTGCCGTGGCGCACATGCAAGCGCGCGATCTGACCCGCGGCGTCGCCGCCTTCCATGGTGTCGCGGCCACCGCCGCCGTGCACATGCACATCGATGAAACCAGGCAGCACGATCTGGCGCTCGCCGGCATCGTGCCGGACCTGGCTTTCCGTGACCGGGCTGCCGTGGATGGCGCTCACGCGCCCTTCAACATAGTCCAGTCGACCCCGTACAAAGCCTTGCGGCGTGAGGATGTCTGCGTCGATGTGCTGTACTGAGGTCATCCTTCGCCTATCCCTCGCGCCGCATCTCGGCGACAAAGTCGTAGTAATCGCTGCGGCAGTAAGAATGCGTCAGCTCGACGGCATGACCCGATTCCAGATAGCCCACACGGGTGATGAACAAAACGGCCTGGCCCACCGGCACTTCCAGCAGACTGGCGAGTTTGGTGTCGGCATTGATGGCCCGGATGTGCTGCAGCGCGCGCACCGGGGCACCGCCGAGCTTGGCCAGGTGTTCGTACAAAGAGGCCTGCACACTGGCCGGATCGGGCAGCACGGCCTCGGGGAGCACGCTCACTTCGTAGGCCATGACCACGGTGTCGGCCAGGCGCAAGCGCTCCAGGCGCGCCACGCGCTCGCCAGTGGACAGGCCCAGGCTCAGCTGCTCGTCCGGTGCGGCCGGTGTGAAGCTGCGGGTCAGCCAGCGCGAGCTGGGCTTGAATCCGCGCTGCTGCAGCTCTTCCGAGAAGCTGGTCAGGCGCGACAGCGGCTGCTCCAGCTTGGGCGCGATGTAGTTGCCCGAACCGCGCTTGCGGATGATCAGGCCTTGCTCGACCAGGCGATCGATGGCCTTGCGCGCGGTCACGCGCGACAGGTCCAGCGATTCCGACAGCACCCGCTCCGAAGGCAGCGCCTCGTCGGCGTGGTACACGCCCTCACGGATGGCCTGGGCCAGCTTGTGAGCCAGCTGCATGTACAGCGGCGAGGCGGCGTCCGGATCGGGCTTGAATTGAAATGCGATGCTCATCACGAAATCCTCAACGTTGCAGTGCACTGCGCACCAGGTGCAGCGCACCTTCGGCGGAATCACCCCGAGGTGACACGCAGCGGGCACGAATGGTGCCTGAGAATTCGGAACTCAAACGCAAAGCGATGCTGCCGCACAGCGCCAGAGGCAGTTCAGCCTGGGGATCCAGGGCGTGGGCCAGGCGTTCCAGCTCGCTCACGGCGTCGGCGACAAAGCCTGCCGCCACCGGATCGTTCGGCGCGTGGTCGAAGACCAGGGGCGCCAGGCTGGCATAACCATGCTGACCGGCGGCAGCGCACCAGGCCAGGATGGTGGCGCGGTCCTGGCCGGCCACGGCCCAGACAGCGCGGGCCAGCGCGCCGGCTTCAGCGCGGCCATCCAGGGCCTGCTGGGCATGACGCATGGCCTTCAGGCCCAGCCAGGCACCGCTGCCCTCATCGCCGCAGACCCAGCCCCAACCGCTGATGTAGGCGCGCTCGCCATTGCGGCGCAGGCCTTCACCGATGGTGCCGGTGCCCGCCGCGACCACCGCGCCGGGCTCACCGCCATGGGCGCCCAGCAAGGTGGTGAAACCGTCGTTGTCCAGGGCCACCAGGGCATAGCCAGGCTGCAGGGCCGAGAAGGCCTCGACCTGCGCCTCGACGCCGGTGCCCGACAGGCCCAGGCCGATGGCGCAGCGCGACAGATCCAGCTCACCCAGGCCTGCTTGCGCAGCCGCGGCCTGCACGGCCTGCTGGATGTGGCGCCAGGCTTGCTCGGCGCCTTGACCCAGGGCCGAAGGGCCGGACTCGCCCTGCCCCAGCAGCACGCCGTCCCGGTCGCTCAAGCGCACGCGGGTGCCGGTGCCGCCACCGTCCACCCCGATCAGGTACTGCACCGCTGCCGAAAGATCGGAAGCCGTGGCGCCCTGCAGGGCTTGTGAACGAAGGATGACCGTTTTCATATTAATACCAGTTTAGTACCAAAAATGAAGACCCGTCAATGGCTGGTCTACCCTGGTTGCAGCCGTGCAGAAACGCCACATGGGCGCCTTGTCAGTGCCGAGTCAGAGGTACAGAACTGCACAGCACCCTGGGCAAACACCATACCAGTTTAGAACCAAGCTGGCGACTGGTAGCAGCCCGGAGTGCATGTGAATCTTGAGCAAACCTTGAGCAGGTCTTGAAGAGGTCTTTAGAGCAAAGCTCCATCGACCGGCAAAACGACAGATTGTCGTTGACGGCTCTTTCGTTTCCGGGCGTGATGCCTCGGGGATAGCCCTGAGTCGGGCCGCGGCAACCCTCAGTCCAGCGACCAGTCCAGCGCGCGGCCGTGCTGCGCCAAAAAGGCCGCCGCGGCGCTGAAATGCCCGCAGCCGATGAAAGGCACGGGCGGCCGCAAGGCCGAGAGCGGCGAGGGGTGGTTGGCCTGCAAGACGCAGTGCGGCGCAGCGCCCGGGCCTTGGGCGGCCGCGATCAGCGGCGCCTTGGCCTGCGCGTAGGCGCCCCAGAGCATGAAGACCTTGGGCGCGGGGTCGCGCGCGGCCGCGGCGATCAGGGCGTCGCTCAGGGCTTCCCAACCCTGCTTGGCGTGGCTGGCGGGCGCACCGTCTTCCACGGTGAAACAGCTGTTGAGCAGCAGCACACCGCGCCGCGCCCAGGCGCCCAGATGCGGCGACATGGGCGGCTGCTGGCCCAGATCGCGCTGCAGTTCCTTGAACACATTACGCAGGCTGGGTGGTGGCGTCACCCCCTCGGGCACCGAGAACGCCAGACCCTCAGCCTGCCCTGGCCCGTGGTACGGATCCTGACCGAGGATGAGCACACGGGTCTCGGCCAGGGGCGTGAGGCGCAGGGCACGCAGCGGCTCGGACGGGTAGATCAGGGCGCCGGCCTCACGGCGGCGCTGCAAGAAAGCCAGCAGGCGCTGGCCCTCGGCGCTGGCCACCCAGGCCTCGAGCACCGGCTGCCAGCCGGGGTCCACGGGGGCCAGCAGGTCCAGACTCACAGGCTCGCCCGGCAAGGCCTCAGGCGAACAAGGCGGCCAGCGCCTCGCCCGGATCGGGCGCACGCATGAAGGCCTCGCCAACCAGGAAGGCATGCACGTTCGCGGCGCGCATGGTCTGCACATCGGCCGCAGCCAGAATGCCGGACTCGGTCACCAGCAGGCGCTCGGCCGGCACGCGGTCCAGCAGGCCCAGGGTGGTGTCCAGCGTGACCTCGAAGCTGCGCAGATTGCGGTTGTTGATGCCGACCAGCGGGGTCTTGAGGCGCAGGGCGCGGTCCAGCTCGGCACCGTCGTGCACCTCGACCAGCACGGCCAGGCCCAGACTCTGCGCCGCGGCCTCCAGATCGGCCATCTGCGCGTCATCGAGGCAAGCTGCGATCAGCAAGATGCAGTCGGCCCCCATGGCCCGCGCTTCAAAGACCTGGTACTCGTCGACCATGAAGTCCTTGCGCAGCACCGGCAGCGCGCAAGCCGCGCGAGCCTGCTGCAGGTAGGCGACCGAGCCCTGGAAAAACTGCGCATCGGTCAGCACGCTCAGGCAGGCGGCGCCGTGGCGGGCATAACTCTGCGCGATGGCGGCTGGCTCGAAGTTGGCGCGCAGCACGCCCTTGCTGGGGCTGGCCTTCTTGATCTCGGCGATCACGGCACTTCCCTTCAAGGGATTGCCAGCGGCGATCCGGGCGCGCAGCGCCGCTTCGAAGTCGCGCAGGTCGGCGCGGCGCTCGGCGCTCTCGGCCTCCTCGCGCAAGCTGGCCAGCGAGCGCTGGCGGCGCAGCACGGCCAGCTCTTCATGTTTGACCGCAACGATGCGGCGGAGGATGTCGGACATGGTGTGAATCGGCAGAGGGAAGATGCGAGGGCGCTCAGCCCCGGGCTAAGGCCTGTGTGGCGGCCACAAACTGGTCAAGCTTGGCGCGGGCCGCGCCGCTGGCAATGGCCGCGCGGGCGCGGGCGATGCCGTCGGCGATGGAGCTGGCCACATTGGCGGCATACAGGGTGGCGCCGGCATTGAGCAGCACGATGTCGCGCGCCGCGCCGTCCTCATTGGCCAGGGCGCCGAGCAGCATCACGCGCGACTCCTCAGGGCCGGCCACGCGCAGGCTGCGGTTGGACACCATCGCCAGGCCAAAGTCCTCGGGGTGGATCTCGTACTCGCGCACCTCGCCGTTCTTCAGCTCACCGACCAGAGTGGCGGCGCCCAGCGAGATCTCGTCCATGCCGTCCTTGCCGTAGACCACCAACGCATGCTCAGCGCCCAGGCGCTGCATCACACGCACCTGGATGCCGACCAGATCGGGGTGGAACACGCCCATCAGGATGTTGGGCGCGCCGGCCGGGTTGGTCAGCGGGCCTAGGATGTTGAAGATGGTGCGCACGCCCATCTCCTTGCGCACCGGGGCGATGTTCTTCATCGCCGGATGGTGGTTGGGCGCGAACATGAACCCGATGCCGGTCTGGGCCACGCTCTCGGCCACCTGGGCCGGGCTGAGCATGATGTTGGCGCCCAGCTGCTCCAGCACATCGGCGCTGCCGGTCTTGCTGGAGACACTGCGGTTGCCATGCTTGGCCACCTGCGCGCCGGCAGCGGCAGCCACGAACATCGAGCAGGTGGAGATGTTGAAAGTGTGGGCGCCATCGCCGCCCGTGCCCACCACATCGACCAGATGCGGATGCAGGGCCGGCTCCAGCGGCACCTTGTTGGACAGCTCGCGCATCACCTGCGCGGCGGCGGTGATCTCGCCGATGGTTTCCTTTTTCACCCGCAGGCCGGCCAGCAGGGCGGCGGCCATCACAGGCGACATCTCGCCGGCCATGATGCGGCGCATCAGGGTCAGCATCTCGTCGTGAAAGATTTCCCGGTGTTCGATGACGCGGGTCAGGGCTTCGGTGTCGGTGATCGGCATCTCAGTTTCCTCTCAAGCGAAATACTCGCGCACGGTCGCCACAGCGTGGTCCACACCGGCCGCATCCACATCCAGATGGGTCACAAAACGCAGGCGATACAGGCCCGTGGCCAGCACGCCGCGCGATTTCAGGAAAGGCAACAAGCCTGCAGCACGCTCTCCCTGAGCCACATCGACAAACACGATATTGGTCTGCGGCGCCTCCACGCTCAGGCCGGCAATGCCTTGCAAGCCCTGGGCCAGGCGCTGGGCCAGGGCGTGGTCCTCGGCCAGGCGATGGACGTGATGATCCAGCGCATGATGGGCCGCTGCCGCCAGCACACCGGCCTGACGCAGGCCACCGCCCAACATCTTGCGCCAGCGGTGGGCGCGCTGGATCAGCGCCGCCGAGCCGCAGAGCACCGAACCGACCGGGGCGCCCAGGCCCTTGGAAAAGCAGACCGAAACGCTGTCGAAATGGCTGCAGATGCGCCGGGCCGCGGCGTACGGGTCCGCGGCATCCACCGCCACCGCCGCATTGAACAGGCGCGCGCCGTCCAGATGGCGCGTCAGGCCATGTTTCTGCGCCAGGGCCGAGGCGGCAGCCAGATAGTCCATGGGCAACACCTTGCCGCCGATGGTGTTCTCCAGCGTCAGCAAGCGGGTGCGCGCGAAATGGGCGTCATCGGGCTTGATATTGGCCTCGATATCGGCCAAGGACAGCGAGCCGTCGGCCTGATGCGGCAGTGGCTGGGGCTGGATGGAGCCGAGCACGGCCGCACCGCCGCCTTCCCAGCGGTAGGTGTGGGCGAACTGGCCGACGATGTACTCCTCGCCGCGCTGGCAATGCGCCATCAGCGCCGCCAGATTGCTCTGCGTGCCGGTGGGCATGAAGAGTGCCGCCTCAAAGCCGAGACGCTCGGCCAGGGCATGCTGCAAGGCATTGACCGAGGGGTCATCGGCAAACACATCGTCACCCAACGGAGCCGCCATCATGGCAGCCCGCATCGCGACCGTCGGCTGAGTCACCGTATCACTGCGAAGATCGACAACAGTGCTCATGGTGATCAAAGGGCCAGTTGGAGAAAGTTCTTGAGCATGGCATGGCCATGCTCGCTGAGGATGGACTCGGGGTGGAACTGCACCCCCTCCATCGGCGTGGCCGTGCCGGCCAGTTCGCGGTGACGCACGCCCATGATCTCGCCGTCCTCGCTGCGGGCGGTGATATCGAAGACTGCGGGCAGCGAGGCCTCCTCGATCACCAGCGAGTGATAACGGATGACGCTGAAATCACGCGGCAGGCCATGGAACACGCCCTTCTGATCGGTGCTGATGGTGCTGGCCTTGCCATGCATCTGGGTCTTGGCACGGATGATCTTGCCACCCATGGCCGCCCCCATGCTCTGGTGGCCCAGACAGACGCCCAGGATGGGCAGCTTGCCGGCGAAATGCTGGATGGCCGGCACGCAGATGCCGGCCTCTGCCGGGGAGCACGGCCCGGGCGAGAACACCAGGTGATCGGGCCGCAAGGCCTCGATCTCGTTCAGGGTGATCTCGTCATTGCGCACGACTTTGACCTCAGCGCCGAGTTCGCCAAAGTACTGCACCAGGTTGAAGGTGAAGCTGTCGTAGTTGTCGATCATCAGCAGCATGGCTCAGAACCCCTCTTCCACCAGTTCAGCGGCGCGCAGCAAGGCGCGGGCTTTCGCTTCCGTTTCTTTCCACTCGAGCTCGGGCACCGAGTCAGCCACGATGCCGGCCGCCGCCGAGACGTACAGGGTCTGATCCTGCACGATGCCGGTGCGGATGGCGATGGCCAGGTCCATATCGCCGGCAAAGCTCAGGTAGCCGCAGGCGCCGCCGTAGATACCGCGCTTGACTGGCTCCAGCTCATCGATGATTTCCATGGCGCGGATCTTGGGCGCGCCCGAGAGCGTGCCGGCCGGGAAGGCGGCACGGAACACATCCATATTCGACAAGCCCTCGCGCAGCCGGCCCTCGACATTGCTGACGATGTGCATCACATGCGAGTAGCGCTCCACCGCGTAGGCATCGGTCACCTTGACCGAGCCGATCTCGGCGATGCGGCCCAGATCGTTGCGGGCCAGGTCGATCAGCATCAGATGCTCGGCGCGCTCCTTGGGGTCGGCCTTGAGCTCGGTTTCCAGGGCCAGGTCTTGCTCTGGCGTGCCGCCGCGCGGCCGGGTGCCGGCCAAGGGGCGGATGGTGACCTGCTGGCCCTCGGCCGTGCGCTCATGCCGCACCAGGATCTCGGGCGAGGCGCCAACGATCTGGAAGTCGCCCATGTCGTAGAAATACATGTAAGGGCTGGGGTTGAGCGAGCGCAGGGCGCGGTACAGGCTCAGCGGTGACTCGGTGTAGCGCTTGGACAGACGCTGGCCGAAGACGATCTGCATGCAGTCGCCGGCGGCGATGTAGTCCTTGGCCTTGAGCACGGCCGCTTCGAAATCAGCGCGTGCAAATTCGCGCTGCACCGGGTGCGCCTGGCCGCGCTTCACCTGGGGCGCGCTGACGCTGTAGCTGAGCTTGTCGCGCAGCTCGGTCAGGCGCTTCTTGGCCTTGTGGAAGGCTTCGGGCTGGGCCGGGTCGGCGTAGACGATCAGGTAGAGCCGGCCCGAGAGGTTGTCGATGACGGCCAGCTCCTCGCATTGCAGGAGCATCACATCGGGCGTATCCAGACCCCCGGCTTTCTCGGTCTTGGCCAGCTTGGGCTCGATGTAGCGGACCGCGTCGTAGCCGAAGTAGCCGGCCAGGCCGCCGCAGAAGCGCGGCATGCCGGGGCGCAGGGCCACTTTGAAGCGCTGTTGATAGGCCTCGATGAAGGCCAGCGGGTCGCCTTCGTGGGTCTCGATCACCGCGCCGTCGCGGATCACCTCGGTCTTGCGCCCATGGCTTTTGAGCACGGTGCGGGCGGGCAGGCCGATGAAGGAGTAGCGCCCGAAGCGCTCGCCACCGACCACGGATTCGAGCAGGAAGCTGTGCTTGCCCGAACTGCCACCGTAGGCGCCAGCGCCGGAGCAGAGTTTCAGGTACAGAGACAGCGGGGTCTCCAGGTCCGCGAAGGCCTCGCTGATCAGCGGGATGCGGTTGTAGCCCAGGCTGGCCAGGCTTTGGAATTCAAGTTCAGTGATCATCACGTCAAACCCTTGCAGGCAGGCGACGCGCACCGGGAATCAGGGGGTGGCGGTGGCGCGGCGCATCAACAAAGAAGAGACGACGGGCGCTGGGACCGGATCAACGACAGGCGACACCCAGGTTTGGGCGCACGTAGAGCAGCGTCGATTCAGGAGGCCATGGTCAGGCATGGTGTGACGAGCTGCGCGCGGGGCGGCTCGGACATCACGCCTGCGGCAAGCAGCAGGCCAAGCGGCGTCTTCTTCAGCGAAGGAAGGCGAGCGGGCGACGCCAGGGCCAGGCTCCCCGGTCGTGCGACCCCTTGATGTGCTTGCGCGTGATGAACATAGTGCGGGCGAGTGTAGCAGCCCCATTCAAACAGGCGTTGGCAGAGTCTTGAGCTTGCAGCCATACTGCCGCTTACTTTTGCTTACCTGGCGCATGTTCCAGCGCAAAAGCATGACACCACAACAAAGACGACGGAGACAACACGCATGCGTGACGCAGCAGGATTTTCACTTCGCTCCCGGCGAGCCCTGGGCTTGAGCGCCCTGGCCGGCCTGTTCTTGTTCGCCATGGGCGGCAGCGCCCAGGCGCAGACCGTGGAGCTGGCCGGAGTGAAGTACGAGGGACAGGCCGACATCGGCGGGCAGAAGCTGCAACTGAACGGTGCGGGCATCCGCTACAAGGCCGTGTTCAAGGTCTACACCGCAGGCCTGTATCTGGCCGAGAAGACCAGCAATGCCGAGGCCGCCCTGGCCGCCCCCGGCGCCAAGCGCATCCACCTGGTCATGCTGCGCGAGGTGGATGGCAACGAACTCGGCAAGCTCTTCACCAAGGGCATGGAGCAGAACGCCTCGCGCGAGGAATTCGGCAAGGCCATCAACGGCGTGCTGCGCGTGGCCGAGATCTTCTCCACCCGCAAGAGCCTGACCTCGGGCGAATACTTCTGGATCGACTACGTGCCCGGCACCGGCTCCACCGTCTTCCTGAACGGCAAACCCATCGGCGCACCGATCAAGGAACCCGAGTTCTTCAGCGCCCTGCTGCGCATCTGGCTGGGCAAATCGCCCGCCGACGATCAGCTGAAAGACGCCCTGCTGGGCGTCAAGCGCTCGCTGCGGGAGCGAGGCTGATCTGATCGAGCCGGTCCAGGTGCTGCAGCGCGGGCAGTGCCGTGATCGGCTCGCCATGGTTGTAGCCATAGCTGAGCAGCAGCACCGGGCAGCCGGCCGCCGCCGCGGCGCGCGCATCGTTGCTGCTGTCGCCGATCATCCAGGTTCGCGCCGGTGCCGTGCCCAGCGCTTCGCAGGTTTTGAGCAGGGGCAAGGGGTCGGGCTTTTTACGCTCGAAGTCATCGCCTCCGAACACGAAATCGAAGAAGCCTGACAGCTGCTTGCGCGCCAGCAACTCGCGCGCAAAAGCCGCCGGCTTGTTGGTCAGGCAGGCCATGGGCCGCCCGGTCGCACGCAACTGCACCAGACCCTCACGCACGCCGGGGTAGACCTTGGAAAACTGCCCGTTGAGCTCGCGGTAATGCGCCTGGTACAGCGCCCAGGCCGGTTCGTAGAGCTGGGCCGGGTCGGCGCCGACATGGTCCAGGGTGCTGCGGATCAAATGCTCGCTGCCCTGCCCGACCGTGCGCTCGACAAAGGCGCGCCGCACCTCGGGCAGCCCCAGCTCATTCAAGACCCGGTTCAGAACCGCGACGAAATCACCGAGGGTGTCAACCAGGGTGCCGTCCAGGTCGAGGATGAAGGCATCGGGCATCAGGCTCATGGTGGGGCGCAGGTGTTGGGCGAACCGAGGTTCAGGCGGGCATCGAGTTGGGCGCCAAGCATATCGCCCGGCGGCACACCCGCCCCTCGCTGCGCGATGGCGGGAGCACACTCGCTGGCATGACGGACCCGCAGGTGCATCCCGCGGCACTCCTTACGTAACCCAGGGTCCGATGCCGCATCGCTGGCAGACTGGTCGACGTCCTGTTTGCTGACCCGACGCTGCCCTGCCCTGACACGCCTGCCATGTTCACACCCGCACCCACAACTGCGCCCCGCCTCACGACGCCGTCCGCGCTGCCGCGCCTGATCCTGGCCCTGTGCCTCATGCCGCTCAGCGCCTGTGTGGCCATCGGTGAGCTGGCCTACGACACCCGGCTGGAACAGGAGCGGGAACGCTGCCAGAGCCTGCTGCCCAGCAGCGAGCGCAGCGCCTGCCTGGAACGAGTGCGGTCCACCGAGCGGCAGGCCCAGCAGGTGCGCCAGCAAAACGAAGACCGCGACCGCGGCCAGGAGAAAAAGCGCCCGGGTGAAATCTGCATCACCCGCAGCAACGGCGAACGGGTGTGCTCCAACTGAGCGTCCGCCGGCCCGGCTCAAGCTGGGCAGAGTGCCGCGTGGTTCGATGGGCCTGAGTCCCACCCTGCCGCCATCAAGACAATAGTTTGCATTCTCGACAATTGTCTAGAATGCTCGCATGGACAGCAAAAAAAAGCTGCTGCTGGCATTGCTGCAGCAAGACCCCTTCATCGGCCAGCAGGCGCTGGCCGAGCGCCTGGGCCTGTCACGCTCGGCCGTGGCCGGGCATATCGCGGCGCTGACGCGCGAGGGCCGCATCCTCGGCCGGGCCTATGTGCTGCCGCAGCAGGCGCCGGTCCTGTGCATCGGTGGCGCCAACATCGACCGCAAGCTGCGCACCCTGGGCGCGCTGCAGATGGGCAGCTCCAACCCGGCCGTGATGAGCGAAAGCCTGGGCGGCGTGGCGCGCAATGTGGCCGAGAACCTGGCCCGCCTGGGCCTGCCCACCCAGCTGATCACCGCCGTGGGCGAGGACGCCGCTGGCCAGGCCTTGCTGGCGCAAGCGACGGCGGTGGGCATGTCCACCCAGGGCACGCTGCGCGCGGCGGACGCACCGACGGGCAGCTACACCGCCGTGCTCGATGCAGCCGGCGAGATGCAGCTGGCCTTGGCCGCCATGCCCCTGGCCGAGCGCCTGGACCCGGAGTTTCTGCGCCGCAGCTGCGCCCAGCGCCAGCAAGCGCGGATGATCGTGCTGGACCTCAATCTGCCGGCCGATAGCATCGCCCTGCTGCTGCGCGAGGCGCAAGAGAACCCGGGCCGGCGCCTGCTGGCCGTGGCGGTCTCCGAGGCCAAGATGCGCCACCTGCCGGCCCAGCTGCAGGGCTTGACGACCTTGCTGCTGAACCGCGGCGAGCTGGCGGCCCTGCTCGGCCACGCCCTGCCCGCCCACGACCCGCAGCAGCCCCTGCCCGCCCTGGCCCCGGCCCTGGCCGAGCTCCATGCCCGTGGCCTGCCCCAGCTGGTGCTGAGCCTGGGCGAGGCCGGCTTGATCTGCAGCGAGGCCGGCCAGGCCCCGCAGCATCTGCGCGCCCCGGCCGTGCCGGTCTGCGATGTCACCGGCGCCGGTGATGCCCTGGCCGCCGGCGTCTGCGCCGGCCTGCTGCAGGCCGAAGCCAGCCTGGCCAGCGCCTGCCGCCTGGGCCTGCGCCTGGCGGCCTTGACCGTGCAAAGCCCCCACACCGTTCACCCCGAGCTCAGCCCCGCGCTGCTGCAAGAGCCAGAAGACTTCACGAAGCCACACGCATGAACCCCTCCTCCCGTACCGCCCGCACCACCCCCTCCGCCGATTTCCTGGTCTTCTCCGCCGAAGTGGCCGCCGCGCGCGCCGCCGGCCAGCCCGTGGTGGCCCTGGAGTCCACCATCATTTCGCACGGCATGCCCTACCCGCAGAACGTGCAGACCGCGCGCGAGGTGGAGGCCCTCATCCGCGCCGAGGGCGCCGTGCCGGCCACCATCGCCATCCTGGACGGCAAGATCCGCATCGGCCTCTCGGACGCCGAGCTGGAGCTGCTGGGTCGCTCGCCCGAGGCGATGAAGGTCAGCCGCCGCGACCTGCCCTTTGTGCTGGCCAGCGGCCGCATCGGCGCCACCACCGTGGCGGCCACCATGATCTGCGCCGAGCTGGCCGGCATCGAGGTCTTCGTGACCGGCGGCATCGGCGGCGTGCACCGCGGCGCCGAGACCAGCTTCGACATCTCGGCCGATCTGCAGGAGCTGGCGCAGACCTCGGTGGCCGTGGTCTGCGCCGGCGCCAAGAGCATTCTGGACATCGGCCTGACCCTGGAATACCTGGAAACCCACGGCGTGCCCGTGCTCAGCGTGGGCCAGGACAATTTCGCCGCCTTCTACACGCCGGACAGCGGCTTCAAGGCCGACTTCCGCCTCGACAGCGCCGCCGAGCAGGCCCGCTTTCTGCGCTGCAAATGGGCGCTGGGCCTGCGCGGCGGCGTGGTCGTGAGCAACCCGGTGCCAGCGGCCGAAGCCATGCCGCGCGAGGAAATCGACGCCATCACCGCCCAAGCCCTGCAGGAGGCCGAGGCGCAAGGCATCACGGGCAAGGCCGTCACGCCCTTCTTGCTGGCGCGCATCAAAGCCCTGACCGAAGGCCGCAGCCTGGCCACCAACATCGCCCTGGTGAAGAACAACGCCCGTGTCGGTGCGCAGCTCGCCCGCGCCATGCAAGCCCTGGCCTGAAGCCCAGGCCCGTTCACGGAGCAGCAATACAGGCCATTTCTTGATCGCTTAAGCTTCGGCACCCCTCCCACAGCGCACCCTGCCTGGGTGCCTGCGCCGAAAGCGAACAAGAAATGCGCCTCAAGCCCATCGCCCTGAGCACCGTCGTCCTGCTGAGCCTGGCCGGCGGCGGCTGGTACCTCCAGCAGCACAAGAAATCAAACCCAGGCGTCGACAGCGCGGCGCCTGCCAACCCCGCTTCCGCGGCCAGCGGCGCAGCCGGCAGCTCCAGCAGCAAGAGCCCGCCGCAAACCGTGGGCGTCATGGCCGCCCGCCTGCAGGACGTGCCGGTAACGGTGGAAGCCAGCGGCACCGTGGCCTCGCTCAAGACCGTGGATCTGCGCGCCCAGACCAGCAGCGTGGTGCGCGAGGTGCTGATCAAGGACGGCGACACGGTGCGCCGGGGTCAGGTCTTGTTCCGCTTCGACGACCGGCCGGACCGGGCCAATGTCGAGCGCGCCCGCGCCCAGCTGGCCCGCGACCGCGCCAGCCTGGCCGATGCCGAGCGCCAGTACAAGCGCGCGCAAGAGCTGCGCGCCCAGAACTTCATCGCCCCCAGCGCCCTGGACAGCAGCCAGGCCGCGATGGAAGCGCAACGCGCCGCCGTGCAGGCCGACGAGGCCGCGCTGAGAACGGCTGAATTGAGCCTGGGCTACAACGAGCTGCGCGCGCCCATGGACGGCCGCGTCGGCCTGATCAGCGTCAACCCCGGCAGCCTGGTGCAAGGCGGCAGCGCGGCGGCCACACCCCTGCTCAGCATCGTGCAGATGAACCCCATCGGCGTGAGCTTCAATCTGCCGGAAACCCAGCTGGCCTCGCTGCTGGCGGCCACGCGCGCGGCGCCGGGCGAGAAGAACCCGCCCGCACTGGATGCCCAGCTGCTGATGCCCGGCGCCCGCGGGGGCAGTGATCAAGCGGCCAAGGAACAGCCCCTGAAGGGCAAGCTCGGCTTTGTCGACAACCTCGTCGACAGCACGACGGGCACGATCAAGGTGCGGGCCGAGTTCGACAACAGCCAGCAGACGCTCTGGCCCGGCCAGTACGTGCGCATCCGCATGACGCTGCGCACGATCAAGGACGCGGTGGTGGTGCCGCAGGCGGCCATCATCCAGCGCGGCAACGAGCGCTCCGTCTACGTGGTGGGCGCCGACAAGAGCGCCGAGATGCGCCCGGTGCAGACCCGCTACCCCTTCGGTGACTGGGTGGTGGTCGAAGGACTGAAGGCCGGCGACAGCGTGGTGGTGGAAGGCAAGCAAAACCTGCGCCCCGGCACGCCGCTCAAGACCCAGCCGGCCCAGCTGAACCCGGCCCAGAGTGGAGGCGGCAAACGCGGGGCGGCGGCTTCTGCGGCCTCCGCTGCGTCCAGTGCATCCGCCGCCGGAGCCTGAGCATGCGCCTGACGGAAGCCTTCATCCGCCGGCCGGTCATGACCGTGCTGCTCAATCTCGCCCTGGTGATCGCCGGCCTGGCGGCCTGGAGCAAGATCCCAGTGGCCGCCCTGCCCTCCTACAACACACCCGTCATCAATGTGCAGGCCAGCCTGCCCGGCGCCTCGCCCGAGACCATGGCCTCCTCGGTGGCCCTGCCACTGGAGAAACAGTTCTCCACCATCGCGGGCCTGAGCGCGATCTCCTCCAGCAGCATCCTGGGCTCGACCTCGCTGACCCTGGAGTTCGACCCCTCGCGCAATATCGATGCGGCCGCGGTGGATGTGCAGGCGGCGCTGTTCCGCTCGCTGCGCGCCCTGCCCACCGAGATGAGCTCGCCGCCCAGCTACCGCAAGGTCAACCCGGCCGATGCGCCGGTGCTGCTGGTGGCGCTGACCTCGCCCTCGATCAACCTGTCCGAGCTGAACGATTTTGCCGAGAACCTGATCACCCCGGCCCTATCCACGCTGGACGGCGTGGCGCAAGTCTCCATCTTTGGACAGAAGCGCTATGCGGTGCGCATCAAGGTCAAGCCCGAGCTGCTGCAGCAGCGCAACCTGACGCTGGAAGAGCTGCAGACCGCGATCCGCGGCGCCAATGCCAACACCCCGGTGGGCGTGCTCGACGGCACGCGCCAGACCCTGACCATCCAGGCCAACAAGCAGCTCAAGAATGCGCGCGAGTTCGGCGCCATCGTCGTCGCCAGCCGCAACGGCGCACCGATCTTTCTGCGTGATGTGGCCGAGGTGCAGGACAGCTTCGAAACGGTCAAATCCTTCGCCAGCTTCAACGGCGAGCGCTCCATCACCCTGGCCGTGCAGCGCCAGCCCGATGCCAACACCGTCAAGGTGGTCGATGCGGTCAAGGCCATGCTGCCGCGCTTCCAGGCCCAGCTGCCGGCCTCGGTGCAGATGAGCACGCTGAACGACCGCTCGCTCTCGGTGCGCGAATCGCTGCACGATGTCTACTTCACCCTGGCCCTGACCGTGGCCCTGGTGGTGATGGTGATCTTCATCTTTCTGCGCAAGGCGGTGGCGACGCTGATCCCGACCCTGTCGCTGCCGATCTCGCTGATCGGCGCCCTGACCCTGCTCTACGCCCTGGGCTACAGCCTGAACAACATCTCGTTGCTGGGCATCACCCTGGCCGTGGGTCTGGTGGTTGACGACGCCATCGTCATGCTGGAGAACATCGTCCGCCATGTCGAGGACGGCATGGAGCCGTTTGCGGCCGCCGTGCGCGGCGCGCGCGAGATGGCCTTTACCATCGTCTCGATCTCGATCTCGCTGGTGGCGGTGCTGATCCCCATCTTCTTCATGCCCGGCGTGATCGGCCTTCTCTTCCACGAGTTCGCGGTGGTGGTCAGCCTGTCCATCCTGGTGTCGGCCGTGGTCTCGCTGAGCCTGGTGCCCATGCTCTGCAGCCGCTTTCTGCGCTACCACGAGCCGCAGGAGGAAGGTCGCTTCGGCCGCCTGTTCGAGCGCGGCTTCAAGGCCGTGCTGGGCGCCTACACCCGCAGCCTGGACGCCGCCCTGCGCCACCGCCGCTGGGTGCTGGGCGTGGCCCTGCTGAGCTTTGCCGCCAGCGCCTGGCTGTACGACCGCATTCCCAAAGGCTTTTTCCCCGAGGAAGACATCGGCCAGATCCAGGCCAGCACCGAGGCCTCCGAGGACATCTCCTTCAACGCCATGCAGGTGCTGCAGGAGCAGGCCGCCGAGATCGTGCGCAAGGACCCGGCCGTGGCCAGCGTCTCGGCGGCGCTGGGCGCCGGCGGTGGCGGCGGCAATGCGGTCAACACCGGCCGCATGTTCATCAACTTGAAAGCACGCGGCGAGCGCCCGCCGATGAAAGAGGTGGTCGAGGGCCTGCGCAAGAAGCTGCGCGCCGTGCCCGGCCTGGCCGTCTACCTGCGCCCGGTGCAGAACCTGCAGCTGGGCGGGCGGCAAAGCAAGAGCCGCTACCAGTTCAGCTTGCAATCGGTGGCGACGGGTGAGCTGAACAGCTGGGCCAGCAAGCTGCAGGAGAAGCTGCGCGGCGACCCCATGTTCCGCGATGTGACCAGCGATTCCCAGCTGCGCGGCCTGCAGGCCAATCTCATCATCGACCGCGAACGCGCCGCCCTGCTGGGCGTGCAGATGCAGGACCTGCGCAGCGCGCTCTACGCCGCCTTCGGCGAGCGCCAGGTCAGCAGCATCTATGCCGAGAGCAACACCTTCCAGGTCATCATGGAGGCAGCCGACAGCGAGCGCCTGAACGAAGAGGCCTTTGGCAAGATCTATCTGCGCGGCAAGGGCGGCGCCTTGGTGCCGCTGACGGCCTTTGCCAGCGTGCAGCGCGGCCTGGGGCCCACCTCGGTCAACCACCAGGGGCAGCTGCAAGCCATCACCCTGTCCTTCAATCTGGCGCCCGATGTGCCCCTGGGCAATGCCACGGCCAAGCTGGATGGCTATGTCAAGGAGATCCAGCTGCCGGCCAGCATCATCACCAGCTACGGCGGTGATGCCGCGGTGTTCCAGGATTCGCAAGGTGGGCAGCTGCTGCTGATCGGCCTGGCGATTGCGGTGATCTATGTGCTGCTGGGCGTGCTCTACGAGAGCTACATCCACCCCATCACCATCCTGGCCGGCCTGCCCTCGGCGGCCGTGGGCGCGCTGATCACGCTGGAGCTGTTCGGCATGGACCTGACGCTGATCGCCACCATCGGCATCCTGATGCTGATCGGCATCGTCAAGAAGAACGCCATCATGATGATCGACTTCGCGCTGGAGGCGCAGCGCCACGGCGGCATGAGCCCGGCCCAGGCCATCCGCGAGGCCTGCATCCTGCGTTTCCGCCCCATCATGATGACCACCCTGGCCGCCTTGATGGGCGCCCTGCCCATCGCCCTGGGCCTGGGCGCCGGCGCCGAGCTGCGCCAGCCCCTGGGCCTGGCCGTGGTCGGCGGCCTGATCCTGTCGCAGGCGGTGACGCTCTACATCACCCCGGTGATCTACCTGGCCCTGGACCGTTTCAGCGGCAAGGGCCCGGACACCCGGGTCATCGAGGACAGCGCTGCAGCCCCCCATGCCCAGCCGAGCTGAAGCCGTTTGCGCTAGCGCAAATTCGGCGCGCGCGCTGCTGCAGGTTTTTTGCTGCGGTGCTAACTTCTCGCACTTGCTGCCCGGCGCAGCGCCAACCCACTGAACACAGCCATGCTTTTCTCTCCCCTCCAAGTCGGCGCCCTGACCCTGCCCAACCGCATCCTGCTGGCCCCGCTGACGCGCACCCGCGCCGACGCCGGCCACATGCCCAATGCGCTGATGGCCGAGTACTACGCCCAGCGCGCCAGCGGTGGCCTCCTGATCACCGAATGCACCATGGTGGCCCCCAACACCTCGGCCTTCATCAATGAGCCCGGCATCTACAGCGCCGAGCAGATCGAAGCCTGGAAGCAGGTCACCGCCGCCGTGCACGCCAAAGGCGGCCGCATCTTCATGCAGATCTGGCACGCTGGCCGGGCCGCCCACCCGGCCATGAACGAAGGCACGACCCCGGTGTCTTCCGGCTCGGTCGCCATCGACGGCGAGGTGCACACCCCCAATGGCAAGGAGCCCAACGCCCAGCCGCGCGAGCTGCGCGCCGACGAGATCCCGGCCCTGGTCGAGGCCTATGCCCAGGGCGCACGCAATGCCATCGCCGCCGGCTTTGACGGCGTCGAGGTGCACGGTGCCAACGGCTACCTGATCGACCAGTTCCTGCGCGACGGCGTCAACAAGCGCAGCGACGCCTACGGCGGCTCGCTGGAGAACCGCGCCCGCTTCCTGTTCGAGGTGCTGGATGCCGTGACGGCCGCCATCGGCGCTGATCGCGTGGGCCTGCGCCTGTCGCCGCTGAACAGCTACAACAGCATGGTCGACAGCGATCCCGTAGGCTGGATCGGCTTCCTGGCCGAGAAGGTCAGCGCCTACAAGCTGGCATACCTGCACGTGATGCGCGCCGACTTCTTCCAGGTGCAGAAAGCCGATGTGATGCCCGTGGCCCGCGCCAAGTACCAGGGCGTGCTGATCGGAAATATGGGCTACAGCGGTGAAGAAGCGAGCCAGGCCATCGAGGCGGGCCAGCTGGATGCGGTCGCCTTCGGCACCAGCTTCCTGGCCAACCCGGACCTGCCGGCCCGCCTCAAGGCCGGCGCCGCCCTCAATGCACCGGACCCCAGCACCTTCTACACCCCGGGCGCCAAGGGCTACACGGACTACCCGACGCTCTGAGTGAGGCTCCGGCGCTCGCGCTGAGCTGAGCCAAACTCCACACATTTGCGGGCAGCCTTCGGGCTGCCCGCTGTGTTTGGGGGCGCGCCTGCGTGTCACTGGGTAGGATGAGGAGACACGATGAAGGATGCCCCGGCATGGTCACGACGATCAAACGCGACGATTTCTGTTTTCTGGTGGTGGACGATTTCTCGACCATGCGCCGCATCATCTCGGGCCTGCTGCGCGAGCTGGGCTTTCGCAAGATCCTGGAGGCCGAGGACGGCCAGGTCGCGCTGCGCACCCTGGAGCTGGCGGCCGAATCGGGCGAGCCGGTGCACTTTGTGCTCAGCGACATCAATATGCCGGTGATGAACGGCTTCCAGCTGCTGGAAGCCCTGCGCCAGAAGCCCGAAGGTTCCGTGCTGCGCCAGGTGCCGGTGCTGCTGGTCACGGCCGAGGGCCGCAAGGAAGACATCATCCGCGCCGCCCAGCTGGGCGCCAGCGGCTATGTGGTCAAGCCTTTCAACAAGGACACCATCGGCGACAAGATTCATCTGGTCCTGAAGAACCGCCACGTCATGGTCGAGTAAGTTGCAGGCCCGACTCGGCCGGCCGCCTGCTCAGGCGCGCGGCAGCGCCCCTTTGCGCCAGGCCTGACCCAAGGTCACCAGGCCACGCTCCAGCAGCATCAACACCTGATCAAAACCGCTGGCCGGGCCAAAGTAAGGGTCGGGCACGTCCTGGCCGGCCATGCCGGGCACCAGGTCCATGAACAGATGCAGGCGGTGCTGCAGCTCGGGCGGGCATTGCTTGCGCAGGGCCACCAGATGGTCGTTTTCCATTGCCAGGATCAGCTCATAACGCTGGAAATCCTCGGCCCGAATCCGGCGCGTGCGCCACTTTTTGTCGATCCCCAGGCGCACGCGCTCCAGCGCTGCGATCGCCCGCTTGTCGGCCGGCTCGCCGCGCGAGCCGGCATGCACGCCGGCCGAGGCCACATCGGCAAACGCCGCCTCGCCGCCCGGGCCAAAGCCGGCCCGGCGGGCCTTCAGCAGCGCCTCGGCCATGGGCGAGCGGCACAGATTGGCTGTGCAGACGAAGAGAACGGCGGACACGGCGATCAGCGCGCGAGTTCGGCGCGCATGGCGTCGATCACGGCCTTGTAGTCGGGCTTGCCGAAGATGGCCGAGCCGGCGACAAAGGTGTCGGCCCCGGCATCGGCGATTTGGCGGATGTTGTCGACCTTGACGCCGCCATCGATCTCCAGGCGGATGTCACGGCCGCTCTTGTCGATGATCTTGCGCGCAGCCTCCAACTTTTTGAGCGCACTGGGGATGAAGCTCTGGCCACCGAAGCCGGGGTTGACGCTCATGATCAGGATCAGGTCGACCTTGTCGATCACCCACTCCAGCACATCCAGCGGCTCGGCCGGGTTGAAGACCAGACCGGCCTGCTTGCCCTCGGCCTTGATCAGCTGCAGGGTACGGTCCACATGCTTGGAGGCATCGGGGTGGAAGCTCACCAGATCGGCGCCGGCCTTGGCAAAGGCCACGGCCAGGGCATCGACCGGCTCGACCATCAGGTGCACATCGATGGGCGCGGGCGTGCCATCGGGCTTGACCGAATGCTTGCGCAGCGCCTCGCAGACCATGGGCCCGAAGGTCAGATTGGGCACGTAATGGTTGTCCATCACGTCGAAGTGGATCCAGTCGGCGCCGGCGGCCAGCACATGGCGGACCTCCTCGCCCAGGCGGGCGAAATCGGCGGACAGGATGCTCGGGGCGATGCGGTATTGGGGGGTGCTCATGGCTGGCTGCTGGCGCGCGGGCGCTCGGTGGGGCGGATGAGCGGGGATTTTAGAAGCCCCCGGCGCCTGGGCCGGTTTCAGCCCCGGACAGCACGCTGACGCGCCTGGCCCACCGCCTCACTCGGGGCGGTGGCAGACCGCCTCGATATTGTTGCCCTCGGGGTCGATGACGAAGGCCCCGTAGTAGTTCGGGTGGTAATGCGGGCGCAGGCCCGGCGCGCCGTTGTCGCGGCCACCGGCGGCGATGGCGGCGGCGTAGAAGGCATCGACCTCGGCACGGCTGGCGGCGCGCCAGCAAAGGTGGCAGCCCATGGTCGCCTCCGGGCCACCGTAGGGCGACGGGCCGTCGATGAACCAGACATCGGTGCGCTTGCCCTCGGGCTCGCTGGGATCCGGATGGCCGAAGCCGACGATGTTGGCGCCGAAATTGCCCTCCAGCGCCAGGGTGTAGCCCAGCGGCGCCAGCGCGGCGGCGTAAAAGGCTTTGGCTTGGGCGATGTCACGCACGCGGAAGGTCATGTGGTCCAGCATGGCTTGGCTCCTGGCAAAGGGTTTGGGGGGGCCTGGCTGCGCATCAGCCGGGTACTAGATACTGTATATTCATACAGCACATCCAGCAATGGGCCTAAGGGCCTGTGCCATGGACTTCAGGGCGATTGCCGCCCCGGTCACGGGGCCGGCGAGCCGGGCTCCCCCCTGCAATCGCTCAGGCCTTGCGAACCCGCTTGGTGGCGGCAGCCGCTTGCGCTTCCTGCCCGGTGGACAGGCCGCCGAAGCAGCTGAGCAGCAGGATGTCGATGATCTGCGCGTCGCTGTACTGGCCGGCGGCCTTGAGCAGGCCCAGCACTGGGTCGCAGGCGCGAGCAAACAAGGTGTAGAGCAGCACCTCGGGCGGCAGCTCGGCGCGCAGACTGCCGTCGGCCTGGCCGGCTTCGATCCACTCGCCCAGCAGGTCAGACAGGCGCAGCAGCCGGTCCATATAACCCTTGTGCGCCACCAGGGCGGCGCGCAACGTCGAGTTCTGCGAGGGCAGCGAGGGCATCTCGCCCGCCAGCTGCACTTGCATGGTCCAGCGGGCCACGGCGCGCAGCTGTTCCAAGGGCGCCGCAGGCTGCTGGCGCAGGCGCTCCACCTCGGCCAGGGCCAGATCCAGCACGCGCACCATGGCGGCGGCGGCCAGTTCTTCCTTGGACGAGAAGTGCTTGTAGAGGCTGGCTTTGGCGATGCCGACATCGGCCACCACCTCGTCCACCGTCATCAGGTCAAAGCCTTTTTCGGCCAGCAAGCGATTGACGGAGGCCACGATGGCGTCCTCACGCACTTGCAACACTTGTTCGCGAAAAGAGACTTTTGCCATGCCGCGATTCTAGGCGCCATCGGCCGCGGAAACGACAGCGCCGTTTCCAAACACCCTAATTCGTAACTTTTTAAACGCAACAGTTGACTTTGTGAACTACTCAGTTCACATTTCATCCCAAGCGGTGCAGCGCTGCCTAGCAACACGAGGCTCGCACCGAGCGCATTCGCCAAGACCTTCGCCCATTCCATCGTCAAGGCCACCCAAGAGCCCAAGACAGCCCACGGAGATCCACCCATGTTGAACTGGCTCATCGATCCCACCCGCCTGGCACGCATGGCACGCAGCGAGCTGCTGCCCCGCGACAGCGCCTGCGTGTCGCCGCGCCCGTCGGCCCCGGTCGAGGCGCCGCGCCTCGAGCGCTGGCGCGCCGCGGTGCATCTGGCCGGCATGGAACGCGCGCTGGACCTGACCGCCACCCAGGGCCAGCTCAGCCTGCTGGTGCCCGAAGACGCCGCCTTCGCCGCCTTCGAGGCCGAGCTGGAGCAAAGCGGCAGCAGCTGGGCCGCGTTCTGCGAAGACCGCGCCGCCCTGCGCCGCTGGCTGCTCGGTCATGTGCTGCCCCAGCCCTGCACGGCGCAAACACTGCGGAGCTACCGCGGCGCGGCGCTGGACACCCTGGGCGCCCACGCCCTGCGCCTGGCCCCCGCCGCCGACAGCCTGGCCGCGCCCGCCCTGCTCGACGCCCGCGGCCGCCGCGCCCAGCTGCTGAGCAGCCGCCAAACCGGGCCGCAGCGCCATCTGCATGTGATCGACCGGGTGCTGCAGCCAGCGACGCAGGGCCTGCTGGACCTGCTCGCCCAGAACCCTGAGCACCGGGACTTCTTGGCCGCCCTGCGCAGCACAGGCCTGGACGCGCTGCTGGCCGGCAGTGGCCCCTTCACGGTGCTGGCGCCCAGCAACGCCGGCATGGCCCGCCTGGCCCCGCGGCTGGGCCTGCGCGAGCGCGAGCTGGCCCGCCAGCCGGCGCTGCTGCGCCAGGTCTTGCTGCAACACCTGCTGCCGGGTGACTGCCCCGTGAACGATCTGCCCTGGGGCGGCCAGTTGCGCACCGCGGCTGGCGAGGCCTTGAGTTTCAGTGCGCTGGGCCTGCTGGGCGAAGGCGAACAGCTCCAGCCGCTGCTGCCCGGTAGTGATCAACTGGCCCGCAACGGCCGCTTGCATCAGGTGGAGCAGCTGCTGATCCCGCCCTCGCTGCAGGACGAACACGAAGCGAACGCTGCCGCCGACGAGCTGACGGTGATCCCGCTGCCGCTCTGGCGAGCGCCGCCCTGCGCACCGCGCAGCCACGCGCACTGAGGCCGGCACCGCAGCCGCGGTTCATCTCCTCTCACTGTTCCTTTTCTCTCCAGCCACGCCCTCCAGGCGCGGCCGGGTGGGCGCGAGCCTGCCTGTCTTGTTGCTTGTCTCTCGCATGGGCCTTGCCCTCGTTCCTCAACTTCTCTTTTGTTCAATTCAAGTCAGGAGCACGACGATGTCCCTCATCAATTGGCTGAAACCTTGGATCCTGCTGGGCTCTGCCGCCCTGATGCTGAGCGCCTGCGGCGGCGGCGATGACCCTGCACCGCCACCCAAGCCGGAACCGACCCTGGTCGACGTGGCCAAGGCCGATGCGCGCTTCAGCATCCTGGTCGAAGCGGTGGTCGCCGCCGACCTGGCCACCACCTTGTCGGGCCCCGGCCCCTTCACCGTCTTTGCGCCAACCAACGACGCCTTCGCCGCCCTGCTGACCGAGCTGGGCGTCACCAAGGAACAGTTGCTGGCCAACAAGGACCTGCTCAAGACGGTGCTCACCTACCACGTGCTGCCCGCCCGCGTCGCCAAGGCCGCGGTGC
The DNA here is from genome assembly GCF_027863535.1 of Paucibacter sp. B51. Classification (NCBI taxonomy): domain Bacteria; kingdom Pseudomonadati; phylum Pseudomonadota; class Betaproteobacteria; order Burkholderiales; family Sphaerotilaceae; genus Roseateles; species Paucibacter sp. B51. Next base: position 134,254 of record NZ_JAPIVN010000001.1, read on the forward strand.
CGGCCGGCAAGGCGATCACCACCGTGCAGGGTGGCATCTTCAAGGTCGATGCCGTGGCCAGTGACCTGGTGATCACCGACGGCCGCAACCGCAAGGCCAAGATCACCGCCACCGATGTGGCTGGCAGCAACGGCCTGATCCACGTGATTGACAAAGTGATCCTGCCCGCCAACAAGAACCTGGTGGAAACGGCGATCGCCACGCCCGATCTGAGCATCCTGGTCGAAGCCGTGGTGGCCGCCGACCTGGGCGCCACCCTCAGCGGCACCGGCCCCTTCACCGTCTTCGCGCCGACCAACGCGGCCTTCGCCGCGCTGCTGACCGAGCTGGGCGTCACCAAGGCCGAACTGCTGGCCAACAAGCCGCTGCTCACCAAAGTGCTGACCTACCACGTGCTCTCGGGCCGCGTGCTCAAGGCCGATGTGCCCATCGGTACCGCCGTCAACACCGTGCAAGGCGAGAGCCTGACGGTGGACGCCAACCTCGACATCACCGACCGCAACGGCCGCAAAGCCCGCATCACCGCCACCGACGTGATGACCAGCAACGGCGTCGTTCACCTGCTCGACAAGGTCATCCTGCCCAAGCAGTGATCACCCAACTCTCCACTTTTCGTTCACCCACCCACCACCAAAGGCAACACCATGAAGCACTTCATCGCCATCACCGCCCTGAGCCTGAGCGCCCTGTCTGCCCAAGCCAAGGACATCGTCGATACCGCGGTCGCCGCCGGCAACTTCAAGACCCTGGCCACCGCCCTGCAAGCGGCCGGTCTGGTCGACACCCTCAAGGGCAAGGGCCCCTTCACCGTCTTCGCCCCGACCGACGAAGCGTTCGCCAAGGTGCCCAAGGCCGATCTGGAAGCGCTGCTGAAGGACAAGGCCAAGCTGACCGCCGTGCTGACCTACCACGTCGTGCCGGGCAAGGTCATGGCCAAGGACGTCAAGGCCGGCAAGGTCAAGACCGTGCAAGGCAGTGAGCTGACCATCGGCACCACGGGCGGCGTCACGGTCGACAAGGCCAAGGTCACCGCCACCGACATCGCCGCTGACAACGGCGTGATCCACGTCATCGACAGCGTGATCATGCCCAAGTAAGCGGGCAATTCGCCCGCCCAGCCGCCAGCGGTGCGAGAGCACCCTGGCGGCTTCTTGTTTTCTTGGCTCGCGCGCTGTGCTTTGACGTGAGGCTGGTTGCGGCACGAAGCAGCCCTTGGGTTTGCTCGGAAGGCCCTGCAGCCCGTGCCGCCACCGGGCTCATGGTTCCGGGGTCGGCCCTGACGGGCCGACTTCCCTGCGCTGCTCGCGCCTCGGGGCTGGCGCATAACTCACTTCGCTCACTCCGTTCGCTTCGTTCAGACAGAAGCGCCAAGTCAGAACTTGAAGCGCACGAGTACGTGCGCGCCCCGAGGCGCTGTGCTGCTCGGCCCCTCACAAATCGCCCGGCAGCGGCACGGGCTGCAGGGCGCTTGCATGGCGATCGATCTGCCTCACCAACGGTGGAACACGCCACCTCCGGAGGTGGCTCGGCCCGCCGACGGGCGATTTGTGCGCGGCCGAGGGCGCAGCGGAGCGGCTCAGGCGCGTGGTCTCACGCGCTTCAAGCGCTGACTCGGCGCCACTGTTTGACCACAGTGAGCGCAGCGAACGGAGGGAGTTTGGCGCCGCTGAGCCGCGCAGCGAGCACCGAGGGGAGTCGGCTCGTAGAGACGACCCGCGAACCATGAGCCCGGCGGCGGGACGAGACACCGCAGCGAGAAAGATCAATCAAGACAGCGGAAGTCCGCAATGTGCCGCTTTCATCCACCCGCCGGCGAGCGAAACTTCGCCCTCGCCGCCGCCACCTTCTCGCGCGTGATGCATCCCGGCGCATGGTCGTTGATCAGCCCCATGGATTGCAGGAAGGCGTACATGGTGGTCGGGCCGACAAACTTCCAGCCGCGCTTTTTCAAGTCCTTGGACAAGGCGCGCGAGGCGTCGGACTCGGTGGCGATTTCGCCCGGCACCGGCTCGGCGTGGTGGCTGGGCTCGAAGCCCCAGATGTAGCGCGCGAGCGAGCCCTGCTCGGCCACCAGCTCCCGTGCGCGGGCGGCGTTATGGATCACCGCCTCAATCTTGCCGCGGTGGCGCACGATGCCGGCGTCCTGCAACAGACGCTCGACATCGGCCGGGCCGAAACGGGCCATGCGCTCGATCTCGAAGTTGGCAAAGGCGGCGCGAAAGGCCTCACGCTTGTTGAGGATGGTGCGCCAGGACAGGCCCGACTGAAAGCCCTCCAGGCAGAGCTTCTCGAACAGGCGGCGGTCATCGGCCACAGGAAAGCCCCACTCGCTGTCGTGGTACTCCAGATAGACGGCATCACCGGGCGCAGCGGCGCACCAGCGGCAGCGGGGCCAGCCATCGGCCGGCAGATACAGGGTTTGTTGCGGGGTCATGACGGTGGCGAAGAAGAGGCAAAAAGACCAAGGCCGCCCGAACACAAGGGCTTGGGTCGCAGCATAGCGCCCCGGCCAGAGGGACAACCTAGAATCGGCCGCATGCCCAAGCCTCAGTTCAAATGCTCCGCGCTCGTGCAAGTCCTGCCCGAACAGACCGATGTCGCGCAAGACCTGTACGCCTTCAGCTACACGATCACGATCGAGAACACCGGCGACATCAGTGCCCAGCTGATCGGCCGGCATTGGCACATCGTTGATGCCCGCGGCCATGAACAGGAAGTCCATGGCCTGGCGGTCGTGGGCCACCAGCCCCTGCTGGCACCGGGCCAGAGCTTCCAGTACAGCTCCTGGGCGCAGATCGCCACGCCGCAAGGCAGCATGCGCGGCCGCTTCCTCTGCGCCACCGAGAACGCCGAAGTGTTCTACGCCGAGGTGCCCGAGTTCCTGCTCGCCGACAGCGGCGCCCTGCATTGATGATGGGGGGCTCGCTGCGCCGCGCGCCGAGCTGGGACCTGACCGCCCTGCTCAACGCCGCCGATCCGCGCGCGGAACTGGCCGCACGCAATCTCTGGCTGGCCCGGCTGCTCGAATGGCTGCGCCACCCGCCCAGCCGCGAAGAAGAACGCGAGCGCAGCGGCAGCAGCCTGCTGCCCGTGCTGCGGCTCAAGCACCTGCTCAATGTGCTGGAGCGCAACCCCGAGCACGCGCAGGCGGTGCGCCTGCTGCTCAACTCGATCTGGCGCGACATCGACGCCAGCGGCCTGTTCGCCGACGTCGGCTTTGCGCCGCGTGTGGCGCTCTGGGCCGAGTTCCAGCACCGCCTGCAGCAGCGCCTGCTGCCGCGCACGGCCGACACCCGCGATCTGGCCGAGCTGTTCGGCCTGCTCTTCCCCGAAGACAGCGATGAGCAATGGCTGCTGGCCCTGGACGAGCCCCTGCTGCAGCGCCTGGCCGCCCTGCTGAACCCGGCCCTGCCCGCCGCCAGCGAGACCAGCGCAGCGCCCGACACCAAGCCGCAGTGGCGCGAAGCCATGCTGCGCGGCCTGACCGTTCTGGTCAGCAGCGTGCGCGCGGCCGGTCTCTCGGGCCCCTTGCGCAAGCGCATGAGCCCCGAGCTGCTGGCCGATCAACCGTTCGAGCAACTGGCCGGCGCCTGCGACCAGTTGATCCAGGCCCTGCGCAGCGGCGACGCGGCGCGCAGCGGCCAGGCCCTGCAGCTGCTGCGCGCCCTGCTGGATGTGTGCCAGCGCGCTGCGGCCAGCGTGCCTGAGCATCTGGAGGCCTACGGCGTGTCGGTGGACATCGTCTTTGCCGTGGAGCAGATGCTGGCGCGCGTGCAGCGCATCGAGGCCTTGCTGGACTGCCTGGGCGCCGAGCAAAGCCCGCGCGAGCTGGCCCGGCTGCTGGCCGGCCTGGTGCGCGTGGGCCATGAGCGGCGCAGCATCCGCACCCTGTTCTCGCACCACTACTCGCTGCTGGCCCGCAAGGTGGCCGAGCGCAGCGCCGAGACCGGCGAGCACTACATCACCCGCAGCCGCGAGGATTACCGCCAGATGCTGCGCCACGCGGCAGGCGGCGGCGCCATCATCGCTGGCACCACCTTCGCCAAGTTCATGGTCATGGCGCTGGGCCTGACCGCCTTCTGGGCCGGCTTCTGGTCGGGCGTGAACTACGCCGCCAGCTTCGTCATCATCCACCTGCTGCACTGGACGGTGGCCACCAAGCAGCCGGCCATGACGGCGCCGGCCATGGCCGCCAAGCTGCAGCACATCAACACGCCGGAGGGCCTGAGCAGCTTTGTCGATGAGGTGGCGCATCTGCTGCGCTCGCAGATCGCCGGCATCCTGGGCAATCTGGCCGTGGTGGCGCCGGTGGTGCTGGGCGTGCAGCTGCTCAGCGGCCTCGTGATGGGCGCGCCCCTGGTGGGCGAAAAGAATGCGCACTACGTGCTGCATTCGCTCAGCCTGCTCGGCCCCTCACCCCTGTTCGCGGCCTTCACCGGCGTGCTGCTGTTCGCCAGCAGCCTGATCGCCGGCTGGGTGGAGAACTGGTTCGTGCTGCACCGCGTGGACGCCGCCATCGCCTGGAACCCAGGACTGATCGCCCGCCTGGGCCAGGCGCGCGCACAACGCTGGGCGGCCTGGTGGCGCGGCAATGTCTCGGGCCTGGCGGCCAATATCTCGCTGGGCCTGATGTTGGGCCTGGTGCCGGCCCTGCTGTCCTTCATCGGCCTGCCCATCGAGGTGCGCCACGTGACCCTGTCCACCGGCCAGCTGGCCGCGGCCGTGGGTGCGCTGGGATTTGAGGTGCTGCAGCAGCCGGCGTTCTGGTGGTGCGTGGCCGGCATCGCGCTGACCGGTGTGCTGAACCTGGGCGTCAGCTTCTACCTGGCCCTGCGTGTGGCGCTGCGCTCACGCGGCATTCAGCTGGCCGACCAGGCCTTGCTGCGCCGCTCGATCTGGCAGCGCTTCCGGGCGCAGCCGCGCAGCTTCTTCCTGCCGCCCAAGGACTGAGCGCCGACGACTTATTTTTCCTGCTCGTCCTGCTCCGGCAGGCGACGCTCGCCGCCCTTGCGACCGGAAAACATGGTCCACCAGATGATGAACACGAACAGCGCCAAGGCCCCCAAGGCCTCCAGCAAGATCAATCCCATGGCGTCGGCCTCGAATGCGTGGTGTGAGCGGCTGCAGCAGGGCACAGCCGCCGCGATTCTAGGGCTGCTGGCGGCCTGCTCGAGCACGCCGCTGCCACCGGCCACACCGCCCGTCCCCGGCAGCAAAACCTCCGCCCCCAGCGACCCGAGCGGAGCCAGCAGCGCCAGCAGCCCCGAGCGCGCGCGCCTGGTGCTGCAGCGCGAACGCTCGCGCTGGGTGGCGGTGGACTGGAGCGAGCTGCCCGGCTGGGGCGAAGACCGCGCCGCCGAGCTCTGGCCGGCGCTGCTGCAAGGCTGCGCGCGGCCGGCGGCCGGCTGGGCCGAGCTCTGCGCCCGCGCCGCACTGGCTTCGCCGGGCGACGACCACGAGGTCACGCTGTGGCTGATGCAGCACCTGCAAGCCTTTCGCGTCGAATCGCCCGAGGGCGAGACGCAAGGCCTGCTGACCGGCTACTTTGAACCCATGCTGGACGCCACGCGCAAGCCGCTGGGCGGCTACCAGGTGCCCGTGCATGCCGCACCGCCCGATCTGCAGCAACGCCGCCCCTACTTCAGCCGCCAGCAGCTGGAAGGCGAGCAGCGCCAGCGCCTGCGAGGCCTGGAGCTGGCCTATCTGGACGACCCGCTGGACCTGCTGGTCCTGCAGATCCAGGGCTCGGGCCGCTTGCGGGTGAAAAGCCACCCCAGCGACGAGAACGGCAGCTGGGTGCGCCTGGCCTTTGCCGGCCACAACGACCACCCGTATCAATCCATCGGCAAGCTCTTGATCGAGCGCGGCGAGCTGCGCCCCGGCGAGGCGTCCTGGCCCGGCATCCGCGATTGGCTGCGGCGCAACCCGCAGCAGGCCCGCGAGGTGCTGTGGAGCAACCCGCGTTATGTCTTCTTCCGTGAGGAGCCCCTGGCCGACCCCAACATCGGCCCGCGCGGCGCCCAGGGCGTGCCGCTGACACCCGGGCGCTCGGTCGCGGTGGACCGCGGCAGCATCCCCTACGGCACCGCCCTCTGGCTGGAAGCCGGCGACCCATTGCAAAGCGGCAACTCGCCGCTGCGCCGCCTGGTCATGGCCCAGGACACCGGCAGCGCCATCACCGGCGCCGTGCGCGCCGATTTCTTCTGGGGCTGGGGCCGCGACGCCGAAGCGCAAGCCGGCCGCATGAAGCAGCCGCTGCGCCTGTGGGCACTGTGGCCGCGCAAGAGCCTGGGCGCGGGCGGGCAGGTGCTGGGCACGCGCCCCTGAGCTCAGCTCGGGAGCGACTGGTCAGCGACGCTCAGTCGCTGATCTGCACACCCTTCCAAAAGGCATAACGCCCGCGAATGGCGGCAGCCGATTCGGTCGGCTCGGCATAGAACCAGACCGCATCGGGGTTGAACTCGCCGTTGACGAACAGGCTCAGGTACTGGGCCTGGCCCTTGTCGCTGCTGCTGCGGTGGTTGCTGAAGCTGGTGTACTCGCGCTTCAGCGACTCGGCGGGGAAGTAGTGGTTGCCGTCCATCAGCACCGTGTCATCGCTTTCGGCGATCACGACGCCGTTCCAGATTGCTTTGGTCATGCCTGCGGCCTCCCCGATTGGGTTCGTTCCATTCATCGAACGCCGATTCTAGGAGGCCGGTGGCAACGGCCTCAGTTGCGGCCGGCCATCACGCCACCGTCGACATCCCAGATCGCGCCGGTGACCCAGGCTGCGCGCTCGGAGAGCAGGAAGGCAATCACCTCGGCCACATCCTGCGGCAGGCCGACGCGGCCGATGGGGTGGAAGCTGTTGAAGCCCTGCAAGGTGCTCGCCAGCTCAGCCTGGGGGATGAAACCTTCGTAGATCGGCGTCTGCACCACGGCGGGCGAGACCGCGTTGACGCGGATGCGGTGCGGCGCCAGCTCCATGGCCAGATGCTGGGTCAGGGCATGCAGGCCGGCCTTGGCCATGGAGTAGGCCGAGGTCGGCGTGGCCGCAATCGCCTGCTGCGCCCACATGGAACCGATGTTGACGATGACGCCCGGCCGCTGCGTCTCGACCCAGCGCGCCGCCACCGCCTGGGTGATGAAGAAGCTGGCCTGGTTCAGGGCCATGTACTGCTGGTAGTCGGCCAGTTCGTGGGCCAGGAAGGGCTTGGGGAAGAACACGCCGGCGGCATTGAGCAGCAGGTCCACATCGCCGTGTTCGGCACGCAAGGTGGCGATCAAGGCCTCGGTGCCGGCCGTGCTGGCGAGATCGGCCTGCAGCGCCGTGACCGGGCCCAGCCGGGCCAGATCCTGGCGCGCGGCCTCCAGCTTCTCGGCCCGCTGGCCGACGATCACGGCCGCGCCGCCGCCGGCCAGCACCCGGCGGGCGCTTTCCAGCCCCATGCCGCTGCTGCCCCCGAGCACCAGCAGCGTCTTGCCTTCGAATTCGGTGGAATGGGTGTTCATGTGGGTGTGTCCTTGTGTTTGGAAATGAGTAGAAGAATGCGGTCGCGGGGCACCGAAATGAGAAGAAAAACTTTCCTTTTTCAAACCGCGTTTCGCCGTGCCAGATCCAAATTTTTTCGAACTTACAAGGCTTCAGCAAAGCACTTAAAGTTGTCCTTCCACAAAGAAAAACTTTCTCACGCTCATGAAATTGCCCGTCCACCTGAACGCCCTGCGCGCCTTCGAGGCCAGCGCCCGCCACCAGAGCTTTGCCGGCGCGGCGGCCGAGCTGCATGTGAGCGCCGCCGCCGTAGGCCAGTTGGTACGCTCCCTGGAAGACAGCCTGGGTCTGCCCTTGTTCCACCGCAGCAGCAGCGGGCGTCAGCGCCTGCTGCCCAGCGCTGCGGCGGTGCAGGCGCTGCCTGACATCCGCGCCGGCTTCGAGCGCCTGGCCGCCGGCCTGACCCAGCTGCAGCAGGCCCGCCTGCGCCCGACCCTGACCGTGACCTGCAGCCCCGCCTTTGCCGCCAAATGGTTGCTGCCCCGCATCGAGCGCTTCCAGGCCGCCTGGCCCGGCACCGAACTGCGTTTGGACACCAGCCTCAAACCGGCCGACTTCGTGGCCCAGAACATCGATCTGGGCATCCGCTATGGCAGCGGCCATTGGCCCGGCCTGCTGGCCGAACCGCTGCTGCAGGAGGAGCTGTTCCCGGTCTGCGCCCCCCGTCTGCTGCAGCGGGGCGATCGCCTGCGCGAGCCGGCCGATCTGCTGCGAGAAGTACTGATCCACGACCACTCGATGGATGGCCATGCCGATTTCCCTGACTGGCCCCGCTGGCTGCGCGAGGTTGCCGGCTTGCGCGTGGCAGCTGAGTTGCGCGGCCTGCTGCACATCAACAACTCGGCCGCCGTGCTGCAAGCCGCCAGCGAAGGCCAGGGCGTGGCCCTGGCACGCAGCGTGATGGCGCGCGAGGACCTGGCCGCCGGGCGACTGCAGCGCCTGTTTCCGGCCCTGCGCTGGGCCTCGCCCCTGGCCTATCACGTGGTCTACCGCGAGGCGGGTCGCGAGCTGCCGCAGTTGCAGGCCTTCCGCGACTGGCTGTTCGCCGAAGCGGCGAACGAGCGCGGCACAGAGCCCGAGCCCGCGGCGGCGACAATGGCGCCGTGAAACGCTACCACTCCCACCACAACAAAGACATCTTCGTCACGGCCGGCTCGGCCAAGACCTTGGCCCCGGGCAGCTTCGGGGTCTGCGCCATCGGCGGCGGCGCGGAGGGCTGGTCCGTCGTCCATATCGGCCCGGACGGTGATGTCGCCGACCTCGGCGGCGAGTACTACTTCGCCACGCCGGAAGAAGCCCTGGACTTCGTCAAGGAGCTGATCGACCTGATGGTGGGCACGGCCTGAACTCAGCGCTCGGCCACCCGGCCCGGTACGCCCTTGCCGCCTTGCGCACAAATGCGCGGCGGCGCGGCAAAACCCTGAGCCAGACAGCGCGGAGCGCCCGCTATGCTCGGCCCGCCTTGGAGGGGGAGGCCGTCGCTGGGCAGGACGCTTGCCCCCCCGGTATTGCAACTTCGCTGGTTTTTTCAGGCCTGACGCCTCCCCCGCTTCAGCCTTCCGGTTCCGACTGTCTCGTGTGAATCCTGTCTCCTGCCCTGCTCCGGCCTCTGCGCCCTTCAACTTCGTGCGGCTCGCCGCCTCCTTGCTGGCTCTGGCGAACTTCGGCCTCGGCCTCCCGGCGCTGGCGGGTGAACCCGCAGCCGCAGTTCGCGCGACGGATGCCGAAGTCCATCAGATCACCTGGCTGATGCCCGACAGCAAGGTGGCCGGCCTCGGCACCGGGCGCAGCCTGGGGTTCTCCGATCGGCTGGTCGGCTATCTGAGCGAACACCTGCCCCACATCCAACACCGCAGCCTGGTCGCCAACAGCAAGCGCAGCTGGCAACTGCTGGCGCGTGGCGAGCCCGTGTGCATTCCCGCCGCGCTGCGCACCCCCGAGCGCGAAGCGCTGGCCTACTTCATCGACGCACAGTGGGTGCCCCCGCCCCAGCTGATCGTTCGGCGTGACCGGGTCGAACGGGTGCCGCGCAACAGCGCCGGCGAGGTGGATCTGGCCCGTTTGCTGAGCGACAGCAAGCTGCGCGGCGCCTTGTTCGAAGGGCGCAGCTACGGCCCCCACCTCGACAATCTGCTCAAGCAAGCCCAAGGCAGCAGCGCGATCGCGCTCTACGCCCACGCGGGCGCTTCCGACAAGCTGCTGAACATGGTGCTGGCGGATCGCGCCGACTACACCCTGGACTACAACTTCATGCTGCGTCTGCGCGCTCCGGACCACGAGGCCATCCAGCGCAGCCCGCCGCCAGCCAGCGGCCCGGGCGGCGATGCCGATCTGCTGACCCTGCCGGTGCAGGGCGCCGAAGAAGGCATGATTGGCGCCATGGCCTGCCCGCGCAATGCCTGGGGCATGGGCGCATTGCGCCAGGTGGACCGTGTGCTGGGCACACCTGCCGGTGCACGTTTTCTGCGCGAAGCCGTGGAGGGGCTGCTGAGCCCCGACATCCGGCGCCACTACGGCCCCAAGATCGACGCTTTCTACCGCGAACGCGCGCGGCCCTCCAAGCCGGGCTGAGGCCCGCCCGGCCAGTCCGCACGCGGCAGAGAAAGCAGCCCTTTCCGGCACACCCAGGCCAGGCTGGGCGGGCTATGCTGAGGGCCTGATCCGCTGCCCGCTTTGACTTGCCGTGTCTCGCTCCGACTCGCCGTGCTCGCGCGCCCTGCCCCTGAAGATTCAAATTCGTCGCTCAGCGGGCGGGTTGCAGCGCTTGCGCTTCTTGGGGACGCTCGTGCATGCGCTCATCGGCAGCGCGGCCCTTGCAGCGCCCTCGGACTCCGGCCCGCACGCCAACACCAGCGCGCCACCGATGCGCTGGCTGCTTTCGCCGGAGCTGAAGGACGCGCAAGGCAAGGTGGTGGATGCATCGCCTCCCGAGCAGGTGGTTCGTTACCTGCAAGTCCACTGGCGCGACCAGGAGCACGAGATCCTGCGCGCCAACGGCTCGCGCAGCATGCAGATGCTGCGCGCCGGCGAGCCCTATTGCCACGGGGCCATGATCCGCAGCCCTGAACGCGAAGCCCTGCTGCTGTTCAGCACCACGGCCATGACCCCACCGCCCAGTCTGATCGTGGCGCGCCATCGGCTGGCCGCCTTGCCGCGCAACGCGGCCGGCGAGGTCGATCTGGTGACGCTGGTGCACCAGGGTCACTGGCGTGGCGCCCTGGTCAGCGGCCGCAGCTACGGCCCGGTGGTGGATGGACTGCTACGTGCCCTCGGCCCCGAAAACAAGACCCCGGGCTTGAGCTTCTACTCACCGAGAGACTTCGGATCGCCCCTGCTGGCCATGTTGCATCGGGGCCGTGCCGACTACACCATCGAGTACGAGTGGATCCTGCGCGCCCCCGGCACCGGCGACCGCGCCGCCGACGGCCTGGTGGCCGTGCCCATCCAGGGCGCCAACCAGCTCACGCGCAGCGGCATCGCCTGCCCACGCACCGACTGGGGCCGGGCCGCGATTGCACGCGTCGATCGCATCCTGAGCACGCCCGAGGCCGTCGAAGCGCTCAAGCAGGCACATGAGGACCGCTATCCTGCGGAGGTCCGGCGCCGTTACGCCAACCAGCTCGATCAGTTTTACCGAAAGCGAGCCCAGCCAGGAGCATCACCATGAAGGCACCGAAGACCGCGTGCCAGCACGCGCTCGCGCTGGCCATCTGGTGGGCCATCTGCGGGGCCGCTATCGAGCTGACCCCGGCGCACGCAGGCACCGACCGCAGCCCGGCAAGCGCGCCGCACGTGACGCACATCCTCTGGCTGCAAGGCAGCAGCGCGCGTCTCAACCCCATCGTGGCGTACTTGAAGGAACAACTCCCGGCCGTCCGCCACGAGGCCCTGGAAGTCAATGCAGTGCGCAGCTGGCAGATGGTCCAGCGCGGCGAGCCGGCCTGCCGGCCGAGCACGGTGCACACCCGGACGCGCGCGGCCGAGGCCTATTTCGCCGACACCCTGCTGGCGCCGCCGCCCGAGCTGGTGCTGCGGCGCGACAAGCTGCATCTGCTGCCGCGCGACGCCGAGGGCGCGGCCGATCTCCGGGCGCTACTGGCCCAGAAGCGTCTGCGCGGCGCCTTCGCGCGCGGGCGCAGCTTTGGTGACGCGGTGGACGCCCTGCTGGTCGCCGAGCAGCAGAGCAAGAACCCCATGCTGGCCGACTACGCCACCGCCGCCTGGGGCGACCGCATGCGTGACATGCTGGCCCGGGACCGCACCGACTACCTGATCGACGCGCCCGGCGCGCTGCTCCAGCTGCAAAAGCTGGGCCTGGCGGCCGAGGACTACATCGCCCTGCCCATCCACGGCGCCACCGAGCCCCTGGTGCTGGGCATCGCCTGCCCACGCAACGCCTGGGGTCGCGCGGCCATCCGGGCCATCGACCAGGCCCTGGGCACACCGGCTGGCGCCGCCCGCCTGCGGGAGATCGGCAAAGACTGGCTCAGCGCCGAGGCCCGCGAGCGCTACGCGCCGCAGATCGAGCAGTTCTTTCAGCGCCGCAGCAAGCCGATGAACCCGGAATGATCCGCGCTCAGCCCTGGCCCAACAAAGCCGCGCCCAGCGCCTCTGCGACCTCGATGCCATCGACGCCGGCCGACATGATGCCGCCGGCATAACCAGCACCTTCACCGGCGGGGTAGAGCCCCTTGATGTTGAGGCTTTGGTAGTCGCGGCCGCGGGTGATGCGCAGGGGCGAGGAGGTGCGGGTCTCGACGCCGGTGAGCACGGCGTCGGGGCGCGAGAAGCCCTTGATCTGGCGCTCAAAGGCCGGCAAGGCCTCGCGGATCGCGTCCAGGCAGTAGTCGGGCAGGCTGCCACGGCCTTTTTGCTGCAGATCGGTCAGGGTCACACCGGGCTTGTAGCTGGGCTCGACATTGCCCAGCACCTTGGAGCGCTGGCGCTTGATGAAATCACCGACCAGTGCGCCCGGCGCCAGGTAGCCGCCCTCGCCCAGCTCGTAGGCGCGGCTTTCCCAGATGCGCTGGAAGGCCATGCCGTCGAGCGGGCTGACCGGGCCTTCGTGCTTGCCGTCCTGGCGGTAGTCCTGCGGGCTGATGCCAACGACGATGCCGGCATTGGCATTGCGCTCATTGCGCGAGTACTGGCTCATGCCGTTGGTGACCACGCGATCGGGCTCGCTGGTCGCGGCCACCACGGTGCCGCCGGGGCACATGCAGAAGCTGTAGACCGAGCGGCCGTTCTTGGCGTGGTGCACCAGCTTGTAATCGGCCGCGCCCAGGATGGGGTTGCCGGCATTGGGCCCGAAGCGGGCCGCGTCGATCACGCTTTGCGGATGCTCGATGCGGTAGCCGATGGAGAAGGGTTTCGCCTCCATGAACACGCCGCGCTGATGCAGCATGGTGAAGGTGTCGCGGGCGCTGTGGCCCAGGGCCAGCACCACATGGTCGGTCCGGATCTGCTCGCCCGACTCCAGCGTCACGCCGCGGATGTGCTGGCTGCCATCGGCGCTCTTTTCGATCAGCACATCGCTGACCTTTTGCTCGAAGCGGATCTCGCCGCCCAGGGCCTCGATCTCGGCGCGCATCTTGATCACCATGCTGACCAGGCGGAAGGTGCCGATGTGCGGCTTGCTGACGAACAGGATCTCCTCCGGCGCGCCGGCCTTGACGAATTCGGTCAGCACTTTGCGGGTCAGGTGGCGCGGATCAGAGATCTGGCTCCAGAGCTTGCCGTCGGAGAAGGTGCCGGCCCCGCCCTCGCCGAACTGCACATTCGATTCGGGGTTCAGGCGCTGCTCGCGCCACAGGCCCCAGGTGTCCTTGGTGCGCTCGCGCACCTGCTTGCCGCGCTCCAGCACGATGGGGCGCAAGCCCATCTGGGCCAGGATCAGGGCGGCAAAGATGCCGCAAGGGCCGAAGCCGATGACCACCGGCCGGGGGCGCTCGCCACCCTTGAAGAAATCCACCGGCGCATGGCCGACGAATTTGTACTGCGTGTCCGGCGAGGGCTTGATGTGCGGGTCGCCGACGAACTGCTGCAGCACCGCCGCCTCGTCGCTGAGCTCGCAGTCCACCGTGTAGATCAGCTGGATGGCGGTCTTCTTGCGTGCGTCGTAGCTGCGCTTGAAGACGGTGAAACCCAGCAGCGCCGCATCGTCTTTCAGCCCCAGGCGCTGCAAAACCGCGGGGCGCAAGGCCTCCTCGGCGTGGTCCAGCGGCAAACGGAGTTCGGTGATGCGGAGCATGGCGTGTCGGAGTGGTTCAGGGTGAGCGAACAAAGGACGCGAGATGGGGCTGCGCATGGCCGCTGCGGGCGGCCGGCCCCCAAAAAAGCACAGGCCCTACCGCGAGGAAGGGCCTGTGATCAGCTCAGGCTGTGCCGGGTGTCCTTGCGTCGCAGGCCCGGGCACAGAAGGCTGGGAGGGATCAGCCGCCGCTGCTGGCGCGCTTGCCCGGGTTCTTCTTGCTGCGGGTGTGCGAGCCGCGCTCCAGGCTGATCTTTTGGCCGCGGGGAGCCGTGAAGGTCACGCCCTTGGGGGCGACGGGACGGGGGGTGGCGCGTGCAGCGGCTTCGGTGATGATCTTGTTGCCCATGATGGCTCCGGTACGGAAAAAGAAGTCGGAAAAAAACTGCAAAACCTGGGGTCCTGCGAACCAATCCACTGCCGCCGCCCGCACCGGCTTGGAGCGGCTGCGGCAGGGTGGGTCATGGATCGGACCTGGGATTTTACTGTGTTCTCGGCCAGCCTGGACCGGCCGCCCGCTCAGCCCCCTGCGCCGGGCGGCAGGAGCTGCTCCAGGGCCACCGGCCGATGCAGCAGAAAGCCCTGGCTGAAATCCACCCCCAGGCGGCCCAAGCGGGCCTGGGCGGCCTCGCTGTCGACACAGCCGGCCACCGTGCGCAGGCCCACCACCTGGGCCACATCCACAAAGGCGCGCACCGCGGCCTCGTCGAGCGGATCCTCGGCCAGATCGCGCACGAACTGGCCGGCGATCTTGAGGTAATCGAGCGGCAGGCTCTTGAGATAGCCGAAACTCGATGCTCCGGCGCCGAACTCATCCAGCGCGGCACTGGCGCCCAGGGCCCGCACCTGTTCCAGAAACAGGGCCGCATCGGCCAAGCCGGCCAGGGCCGTGTGCTCGCTGATCTCGAAGCAGAGCTGGGCGCAGACCTCGGGGCCCGCCGCGCGCAGCAAGTCCAGGGCCCAGCGGTGAAACGCCCGGTCGCCGATGGCCTGCTCGGACAGATTGAGGCTCAGCAGCCCCACCTGGCGCGGCAGCCGCGCCTGCAGGCACTGCACCACCTCGGCCAGCACCCAGCGGTCGATCTGGGCCGCCATCTGAAAGCGGGCGGCCGCCGGCAAGAAGGCGGCGGGCAGCACCAGGCCCGGCGCAGCAGCAGCAGCCGTCGCCGCTGCCTCGGCCTGGCCGCTGCCCGTGGGCGCCTCCTCGCGCATGCGCAGCAGCACCTCGGCGCGTAAGGCCCCAGGCGCCAGGGCGGTGCGCTGGCCGCGCAGCGAGCGGCGCCAGGCCTGGCCGACACCGGTTTCGCCGGCCTTGCCGGCCTCGGCCGGGTGGGCCGAATGGGCCGGGCCCGCCAAGGCCTCGATGCGCTGGCCGTGCAGGACAAAACGCCCCTCGCGGAGGGCCCGGGCGATGCGCGCCTGCCACTGCTGCTCGGCGCTGCGCGTGGCACGGTGGGCCGGGCTGTCCTGCCAGACCTGCACCCGGTTGCGCCCGGCCTGCTTGGCGGCGTAGCAAGCGCCATCGGCTGCCTGCAGCGCCAACTCCAGATGGTGCCAACGCCCATCGAGCGGCAGCAGGCCGATGCTGGCGCCGATCGGGAAGCGCCGGCCGTCGTGGCTGAACTGGAACGCCTCCATGCGCTCGCAGATCTGGCGCGCCACGCGCTCGGCCTGGGCCGGCGGGCAATGCTCCAGCAGCAGGGCGAACTCGTCGCCGCCCAGGCGCGCCAGGGTGTCATGGCCGCGCACCACCCCGGCCAGCAGGCGCGCCACCTGCTGCAGCAAGACATCGCCGACGGCGTGGCCACAGGCATCGTTGACGGCCTTGAACTGATCCAGGTCGATGTAGAGCAAGGCATGGCGGGCCGGGGTGGATTGGGCTCCATCCTCAGGCACCTCCTCGGGCACGCCCTCGGCCGCCATGCGCTCCAGCAAGCCCCGCAGCCGGCTCTCGAACTCGCTGCGGTTGAACAGGCCGGTCAACGGATCGTGGCTGGCGCGGAAGCTCATTTCGCCGGCCAGGCGGCGCTGTTCGGTCACATCGTGGAACACCAGCACGGCGCCGAGCAGCTCGCCGCGCTCGTTGCGGATGGGCGCGGCCGAATCCTCCACGCCCAGGCGCCGGCCATCGGGCGTCAGCAGCAGGGCCTGGCTGGCCAGCCCTGCCGGCCGGCCCGTGGCCAGGCAGCGCGCGACCGGGTTCTCCAGGGTTTCGCCGCTGGTCTCGTGCACGACATGGAAGACCTGCTCCAGCGGCCGCCCGGCGGCGCTGGCGGCGGGCCAGCCGCTCATGCGCTCGGCCGCGGGGTTGAGCCAACGCACCTGGCCGCGGGCATCGGTGGTGATGACGGCATCGCCGATCGAGCGCAGGGTCACGCGCAGCAGCTCATGCTGCTCGGCCAGCTCGGCCGCCAGCTGCTCGGCCAGCTCGGCCGCCAGGCGGCGCATCTCGGTCAGATCCCAGTTGCTGCCGACCAGGCGCAAGGCCCGGCCCTGCTCGTCGCGGATGACGCGGCCCGAGGCGCGCAGATGATGAGTGCTGCCGTCCGGCCAGACCACCCGGAACTCGGTCAGAAAAGGTTGGCCGCTGTCGATGGCCTGCAGCATGGCCTGGTGCGAGGCGGCCAGGTCCTGCGGGTGGACATGGCGCGACCAGAGTTCGTAGGCGCTGGCCGGCGAGCGCGCACCCAGGCCGGGCGCCGGCGGGGTGAGGCCGTAGAGCCGGTACATCCAGCTGTCCCAGTGCATCTCGCCGCTGCCGAGGTCCCACTCCCAGATGCCGATCTGGCCGCTGTCGGCCGCCACCGAGAGGCGCTCTTCGCTGGCGCGCAGCCGGGCCTGCATCTGCACCTGTTCGCTGACATCCTCGACCGTGCCGACAAAGCCCAGCACCTGCTGCTGCGGCCCCAGCACCGGGCGGGCGCGCGAATGGACATGGCGCTCGCTGCGGTCGGGCCGGCGCAAACGGAACTGCTGGTCGAACTCGCTGCGCAGGGCGGCACAGCGCTGCCACTCGGCCAGGACCCGCCCGGCATCGTCGGGGTGCAGGGTGGCCGGCCAGCCGCGGCCCAGACTTTGCGCATGGCTGAGCCCGTAGATCGCCTGCCAGCGCGGGTTGGTGTAGGTGCATTCGCCCTCGGCATCGGTGGCAAAGATGCCCAGGGGCGAGGATTCGCTGAGGGTGCGCAGCCAGGCCTCGCGGGCCGCCAGCTCGCGCGCCATGCGCTGAGCATCCAGCTCGGCGCGCCGGCCTTGCAAGGCCAGGGCGGCCGCCTGCGCCAGCTGGCGCAAGACCCCGGCCTGGCTGGCCGTGAGCCGGCGCGGCACATGGTCCAGCACACACAGCGTGCCCACCGCCTGCCCGTCTCGCAGGCGCAGCGGCATGCCGGCATAAAAACGCAGACCTGGCTGACCGGCCCCGCCGCGCACCAGCGGGCGGGCCGAAAACCGGGCATCGAGCGCCGCGTCGGGCACCTCAAAAAGATCCGTGCCCTGGATGGCGCTGTCGCAGCAGGTCAGCTCACGCGGCAGGGATTTGACCTCGCTGCAGCCCACCCCCGCTTTGAACCAGACCCGCCGCGCATCCACCAAGGCCAGGCGGGCCACGGGCGCATCACAAGCCAGGGCGGCCGCCTGCACCAGGGCATCGAACTCGGCCTCGGGCTCGCTGTCCAGCACCTCCAGCGCGAGCAAGGCAGCCAGGCGCTCGGTTTCCACCGAAGGCGGCAACATCTGCGACATGGGCCCCTCCTGCTGTGCGCCTGCCCAGCCATCCGGGCGGCGCGCCGCGATTCTTGCAATCGATTGTGCGGCGCCGCCGCCGGCGCCGCACCCGGGTTCGCCCTGATCCGTCAGCCCGCCGCGGGCCAGCTCAGCCGCGCGATTGCAAGAAGGCTTGCGCCAGAGCCCGGCCGCTGCGCCAGGCGCCTTCGACCTTGCCGCCCATCAGCCAGTCGCCACACAGACCGAGGCCGGCGGCGGCATCCCAGTCGCAGCCCAGGTCCAGCGGCGGCGCGCTGTCGGCATAGCGCCAGCGGTGCACCGCCAGTTGATCGGGCGCACGGCCGCCCAGCGCGGCAAAGGCAGCCAGCAAAGGTTCGCTGGCCTGCTCGGGCGTCAGCTCCAGATTCGCCTCGCTCCACTCGGCCTCGGCGTGCAGCAGCCAGGTCTCAGCCACGCCGGCCGGGGCGCGACTGGGCTTGCTGCTGTCGCGTGCGACCCAGCGCAGCGGGCCCTGGTTGACGAAGGCGGCATCGAAATCCAGGCCCAGGGCCTGCTCGTAGTGCAGCATCAGCGCCCAGCTGCCGCGCATGCGGGCGGCGGCAGCGCGGGCACGTAGGGCCTCGCTGTGGCCCGCCAGCAGGGGCACGGCCTGCGGCGCGGGCACAGCCAGCAGCACCGCGGCAAACGCTTGGGTCGCCAGCGCCTGATGCTCGGCTTCAGCCAGCTGCAGCTGCCAGGCCCCATCGGCACGGCGCTGCAGGCCTTGCACCGTGGCCTGCAGCTGCACCGGCAGCGACTGGGCCAGCCAGCGCGCCGGCGCCGTCATCTGCGGCAGGCCGACGAAACGCTCCGTCTCACCGGCGCCGCGCGCCTCGGGCTGCGGCCCGAAAACACGCAGGCGCGGCTGCCAGGGCGCGGCCACGCCGGCCGCCTGCCAGCGCGCCAGCTCAGCGCGGAACTCGGGGGCGCGCGCGGTGAAGTACTGGGCGCCGTGGTCGCATTGCCAGCCCTCGCCGCGGCGCGTGCTCATGCGGCCGGCCGGGCCGCGGCTCTTCTCGAACAGCTGCACCGGCACGCCCGCCGCTTGCAAAGCCTGGGCGCAGGACAGGCCGGCCAGGCCGGCGCCGACGATGGCCACGGGGGCGGCGGAAGAAGCAGACATGGGCTGGGGCATCAGGATCGAACAGGTTGCCGATTGTGCGGGCCCGCAGGCCTGCGGGTGGGTCGCTCGCCACAAGCGCCGCGGCCGGGCTCGGGCATTGCCGGCCGGCGCTGCGCGGCCCGCGGGCTTGGGCTAGGCTGCGCCCCATGAGTTCCTCACACCCGGCCCCGCCCCTGCACCCCAAGAAACTGCTGCACAGCAAATGGACCGCGCTGCAGCCGCAGCAGCGCGAGCGGCATTTCCTGGTCAGCCGGGTGATCGCGCCCGAGATCGGCCCCAGCGGGCAGCCGGGCCCGATCGAGTGGATCGAGCTGGAGGCGGTGCTGTCCAAGCGGGTGCAGCGCCTGGCCTGGCGCGAGTTGCGCGACAGCGAGCGTTGGCGCCAGGGGTGGCTGGCATGAGTGAGGCCCCCCCATTCCAGGGCATGGCCAGCTTGCCCGAGAGCTACCGCGCCCTGGTGATCGGCGCTTCGGGCGCCCTGGGCGCGGCTTTTGTGGCTCAGCTGCAGGCCGACCCGCGCTGTGCGGGCGTGACCGGTCTGCACCGGCACTCCGTCCCCGCCCTGGACTTTGCCGACGAAGCCAGCATCGCCGCGGCCGCACAAGCCCTGCGTGAGCAAGCGCCCTTCCACTTGCTCATCAACGCCGCCGGCCTGCTGCACAGCGCCGACTTCATGCCCGAGAAAAAGCTCGGCGAGCTCAGCTATGCCCAGCTGCAGGCCACCTTTCTGGTCAACACCTTCGGCCCGGCCCTGCTGCTGCGCCACCTGGTGCCCCTGATGGACAGGCAGCGCAGCCTGCTGGCCCTGCTCTCGGCCAAGGTGGGCAGCATCGAGGACAACCGCCTGGGCGGCTGGTACAGCTACCGGGCCTCCAAGGCGGCGCTGAACATGCTGATCAAGACCGCGGCGATTGAAGCCAAACGCCAGCTGCCCGGCGCGGCCCTGATCGCTCTGCACCCAGGCACGGTCAGCTCGGCCCTGTCACGGCCGTTTCGCGGCGACGAGATCGGCCGGCCGCCGGCCCTGGCCGCACAGGAAATGCTGGCCGTGCTGGACCGCGTGCAGGCCGAGGACAGCGGCAGCTTCTTGAGCTACCAGGGCGAGCGACTGCCCTGGTGAACGCAGGCTCAGCGCGTGAGCAAGAGATTGCCCACGCCGTGGTTCATGGCATTGAGCAGATCGCCGTTGTCCTGGGTCAGCTCCCAGGCGAACAGGCCGGCCAGGCCCTGCTTGACGGCGTACCGGCCCTTGGCGATGACGGCGCGCGGGTCGTCGTAACCCATCCAGAGCTTGTGCTTGGGGTGGAACAGGCTCCAGGACTGGGTCTGGGCATCGAACTGGGCCAGATAGCCGTTCACGCCCTGGCCCTTGGGCCCGAGGTAGCGGGCGGCGATTTCGCGGTAGCCGGCCGAGCCATCGGCGCCGGGGTAGCCGCCGGTCTTGCTGGCCCCCGTCTGCGCACGCTCGACGCCGGCAAAGCCGCGGCCGTACATGGCCACGCCGCCCACCAGCTTGGCGCGCGGCACGCCGGCGACCTCGAGGTTGCGCACCGAGCGGTCGAGGCTGTCGTCGGCCTCGATGCCGGCGGTGTTGCGGCTGCTCATCAGCGTCGTGTGGTGGCCCGCCGCGGCTGACCAGTTGCCATAGAAGTCGTAGGTCATCATGAAGATGAGATCGAGCGCGGGGGCGGCCTGCTTGAAGTTGATGCGCTTGACCACCGTCTCGCCGCTGTTGATGGCCGTGCTCAGCAAATAGGGCCGGCCGGTCTCGGCCTCCAGGCGCTGCAGGCCGCGGCGCAGGTCCACCATCAGATCGGCATAGGCCTGGCCATCGGCCGGGCCGCCCAGGGGCACGCCGTTGGCGGAACCGTTGTCGCCGGGGTGCTCCCAGTCGATGTCGATGCCGTCGAAGCTCGGGTGATCGCGCAAGAACTGCAGCGACGACTCGACAAAGACCGCGCGCTTGGCCGCATCGGGCGCCATGTGGAAGAAGCCGTCCGAGCCGCCCCAGCCACCGACCGAGGCCAGCACCTTGACCTGGGGCTCGCGCGCCTTCAAGCGCGCGAAGGCGGCGTCAAAGGTTTTCTCGGCGCCGCCGGTGCTGAGCTGGAAATCCTTTTTGCCCTCGCAGCGCGCTGCGTCCTTGACGATCTGACCCGGGCCGCACAGGCGCAGAAAGGAATACAGCAAGTGCGTCACGCTGCCGGCCGGGATGCGGTCGACATGGGCAGCGCTCTCCCACATGGGCACGTAGACCCCCACGACCTTGGCGCTGGTGCGCTCGACCGGCAGGGGCTTGGCGCCGAACACAGGGTACGGCGGCGCATCGGCAGCCTGAGCCGAAGCCGACAGCAGCAACATGCACAGCGCAGAGGCGGCCAGGGCCGGGCGAGAGGGAAACAGCGACAACTTCAACATGATCGAACAGCAGGCTCCAAACAGCGACGCCGGAGACTAGCAGGGGCAGGCGCCCCGCCACCTCAAGATTGGCTTAAGCGGCTCACGAATGAGGGCGCAGGCCGCGCACGGCGGCCATCACTCACGGCGCCAGATCGACGCGCAGCTGCAGCTCGCGCTGGGTCTGCGATTCGGCCGCCCGGGTGCTGAGCACGCCGCGCTCCTGCGCCTGCACCGCCGCGCCGGTGCGCGCCACCGTCAGCCATTCGCCCAGGCGCAGCTGCACGCTGCTGTCGAGCTGGGTTTGGCCCGCGGGAACGCCGTTCGGGCCGGGCTCGCCCGAGGGGGTTTGCACCTTGATGTCCAGGCGCGCCGGCTGCTGGCCGCCGGGCCAGAACACGGCCACGGTGAAGCCACGCGTCTGCTTGACAAAGCCGCTGCGTGGCACGGCACGCACGCGCGCATCCGCCATGCCGGGCACGCCGCCGCCCGCCGCCGCGGCGCCGTCCATCTGCACCGAGACATCGACCCACTGCACCGGCACTTTCTCGTTGAGCTGGAACTGCGCCTGGCGGCCGTTCAGCACCAGCACGCGCTGGGTCTGCTGGCCGCTCTGGCTGTGGCTGCTCGTGCTCAGGCTCACACCGGGCGTGGGCGAAACACTGCCGCCCGTGCCCACCACCACCGCGCCATCGCGCACGCCGGCCAGGCTGGCGCCGTCCATGCGGCTTTCCACCCAGCGCATCTCGACCCAAAGATTGCGCGGGGGCAGCTTGGCCGCGGGCTGGGCCAGCGCGAGCAGCGGCATCAGGCCCAGTCCGGCAAGAAGCAGGCAGGCACGACGGGGAAGCAAGTGGAGTGCGTTCATGCGCCCAGCATAGGCCGGCCCGGCCTAGCGCGCCAGCGCGGCCAGGGCCGGAATGCCGACCGGCGGCTGCGCGCACCAGGGCAGCCAGAACAGGCGCTGGACCAGATGCTCGTCCACGATGCGCTGCATCTGCCGCCGCTCGCCCGCCAGGCGGGCGCTGAGCAAGGGATCGTGCGCACCAGCGGCCAGCAGGCTGCGGTTCATGATCCAGGCAAAGGGCTCGATGCCGGCGCGGCGCAGATCGCTTTGCAGCGCGGCTGCTTGTGAGACCGGCGTCTGTTCGGCCAGGGTCACCAAGAGGATGCGGGTGTAGGCCGGGTCTTGCAAGCGCATCAGCGGCGTGATCAGTCGTGCGCTCGCACCACCACCACCACCACCACCACCACCACCACCACTGCCACCACCACCCTGCAGCTCGCGGCGCATCTGGCGGTCGTAGGCGCCGGTGGCGTCCATCAACAGCAGGGAGTGGCCGGTGGGCGCGGTGTCCAGCACGACAAAAGCGCTGCGCGCCTCGCTGACCACGCGCGAAAAGGCGTGGAACACCGCCACCTCTTCGGTGCAGGGCGATTGCAGATCCTCCAGCAGCAGGGCGCGGCCGGCCTCATCCAGATCGCGGCCCTTGTGGGCCATGACCTTGGCGATGTAGGCCTCGGTCTCGCGCTTGGGATCGATGGCATCAACGCGCAAACCGGGCAGCTCGCCCTGCAGCGTGGGCAGCACATGGGCGGCCGGGTCGGTGGTGCTCAGGTGCACCGCATGGCCGCGCTGCACCAGGCCGATGGCCAGGGCCGCGGCGATGGTGGTCTTGCCCACGCCGCCCTTGCCCATGACCAGGATCAGGCCCCGGCCGGCGGCGGCCAGCTCATCGCACAGGGCCGACAGGCGGGCGGATTCACTGGGCGCTGCCAAGCTCACAGCTTCGCTCGGCTGCATCGGAAGCGGCGCGCCAGGCTCTTGAAACAAGGCGCGCAGCGCGGCCAGGCCCACCATGTCCACCGGCCGCAGCGGCAACTCGCGGCGCGGCAGTGCGGCCAAGGCCGCCGGCATGGCTTCCAGCGCCGCCTGGCCCTGGGCCTCGAGCGCGGCCGCCACCGGGTCATCCGCCACGCTGGCATGGAAGACACCGTTGACCAGCAGGCGCTGGCGCTGCAAGCCCAAACCCTGCAGCTCGACGGCACTGCGCGCGGCCTCGTCCAGCGCGCCGCGCTCGGGCCGGGCCACCAGCACCACCTCGGTCAGCGCCGGGTCGCACAAGGCCGCCAACGCGGCCTGGAAGCGTGCCTCCTGCATCTTCAAGCCCGAGTGCGGGCCTAGGCAGGAAGCGCCGCGATCGTTGTCGGCCAGAAAGCCGCTCCAGGCCTTGGGCAGGCTGAGCAGGCGCAGGGTGTGGCCGGTGGGTGCGGTGTCGAAGACGATGTGGTCAAAGCCCGGCGCGCCTTCGGCCAGCAGGCTGGCGAACTCGTCAAAGGCCGCGATCTCGGTGGTGCAGGCGCCGCTGAGCTGCTCGCGCACCGTGTCCCGCTCGGCGGCACTGGCACCGGCGCCCAGCTGGGCCAGCACGCGCTGGCGGTAGTCCTCGGCGGCCTGGTTGGGGTCGATGTTCATGACCGACAAGCCCGGCGCTCCTGGCACCGAAACCGGCTGCTGGCGCAAGGGGATGGCCAGCATCTCGTCGAGGTTGGAGGCCGCGTCGGTGCTGACCAGCAGCACGCGCCGGCCGGCGTCGGCCAGGGCCAAGGCGGTGGCGGTGGAGCAAGAGGTTTTGCCGACACCGCCCTTGCCGGTGAAGAACTGGAAACGCGGGGTAGTCGAGATGTCCATGGGCTCAGCCTAATGCAGCATCAAGGCCTTGACTCTGCGCTGGGTCACGCCACCTGCGTTCTGGCTTTGCGCAGCGGCCACAACAGATTCAGCGCCAGACCGGCCAGCACCAGGCCGGCGGCGATCAGCTTCCAGGCCGGCAGGCCTTCGCCCAGCACCAGGGCCGCGGTGCTCATGCCGAAGACGGGCACCAGCAAGGCCAAGGGCACGACGGTGGCCGGCGCATGGCGGGCCAGCAGCCAGCCCCAGGCGGCGTAGCCGAACAAGGTGTTGCCCAGGGCCTGCCAGAGCACCGCGGCCCAGGTGCCGAGATCCGCCTTGTGCAAGCCCGCGGCCATGGCCTGCGGCCCCTCGACCAGCAGGGACAGCAGCAGGAGCGGCGGCACGGCGAAGACGCTGGTCCAGACCATATAGGCCAGCATGTTCACGCGCCCGGCCTGCTTGCCCACCATATTGGCGCAGGCCCAGCTGAAGGCCGCGGCCAGCACCATGGCCAGGCCCAGCGGCGTGGCGCTGCCGTCGGTGTGGCTGGCGATCAGGGCGATGCCGGAGGCGGCCAGGCCCAGGGCCAGCCATTGGTAGCCCTTGACCGGCTCGCGGGTCAGGCGCATGGACAGCATCAGGGTGAAGAAGACCTGGGTCTGGATCACCAGCGAAGCCAGGCCGGGCGAGATGGCCGGCTGCGGACCGCGCATGGCCAGAAACAGCAGGCCGAACTGACCGACGCCGATCAAGAGCCCATAGCTGGCGAGATTGCGCCAGGGCAAGTCGGGCCGCTGGATAAAGAACACCGCCGGCAGCACCGCAAAGCTGAAGCGCAGGGTGGCAAAGAGCAAAGGTGGCAGGGCGTCAAGTCCCAGCCGGATGACGACGAAATTGCTGCCCCAGATGGCCACCACGGCCAAGGCCAACAAAAAGTGCGCGAAGGGCAGGCGGTTGCTGGCGCTCATAGGGCTAGGCGTCGAGGGTGGGTGCGCCCAAGCCTAGCAGCTGCTTGCCCTCTGCCGGATCCGGCCGGGCGGCCACCGCCCATGAGCCCCATCAAGCCATCAGGCCCGGCGACGCCCCTGGCTGACCATCACACCAAGGGCCAGCAAACCCGCCAAGAGCAGAGCCGCGCTGGCGGGCTCCGGCACCGGCGACACCTGGCCAGCGCCATTGATCGTGTTGACGAAGCTGCCCATGTCCTTGTTCAGATAGCCACTGGTCACCAGCACATAACGGCTGCCGGCGCTCAGGTCGAGGCTCAGCTTGGCGGCACCAAAGCCAAGGCCGCTGGAGCCCTTGAGGATGTTGACCCGCGCATCGGCCGGATTGAAGGCGGTTTGGTAGAGGAACAGGTAGTTGTCCCACACGCCACCTGTCGGGCTGGTGTCACCGGGCACCAAGCTTTCAAAACTGTAGCTGCCGGCTTGGCTGACGCTGAACTCGAAGGCATTGAAATGCACCGCATTGGCCACGGTGGACAGATTGGGGCCGCTGCCGATCAGGCGCTGGAAGGTCGGGCTGCTGCTGATGTCGCCGCTGAACTGGTAGGTCTCAGCGTGGGCGGCGCCAGCGGTACTGAGCAGGCAGGCGGCGGCCAGGGCCGCAAGTCGGAACATATTGTGGGGCTTGGTATTCATGAGAAAGGTCTCCTCCTCGATCGATGTTGTGAGTGCGGGCCTGGCGCGCATGGCATTGAACTGGCCCGCGACGGCTCCGCCGCCTTACCGCCTAACGGTCGGTTCAGTCGGGGAGCGGAATATAGAGTTCTTTCCCCCAGCTTCGCACCAGGGAAAACCAGCCTACGCCAACGAAGAAGCAATCAGCGCCGCCGCGCCGCCCGATCGGCCGGGTAGATGACCACGCGCTGCAGCCAGAGCGCGAACTTGTGGCCGCGCGGCTGGGCCGTGCCCTGCAGGCCGGCCAGCAAAGCGTCCGCGCGCAGTTGCAGGCGGCGACCGCGCGCATCTAGGCGGCAGCGCGCCGGGTCCAGCCGGGCCTGCACAACCCAGGCTTGCGGCAGGTCCACGCCCGCGGCGCGCACCTCGTCACAGGAGAGCCAGGGCTGGCCCTCGGCGTCGCGCTCGATGTGCAGGTAGGCACCCATGAAGCTGTAGCGCTGACCCTGGACATCGGCCCAGCGCGCCGGCGCGGCCCAGGCCCAGAGCTCGGGCAGCCCTTCCGCCAGGGCCGGCATTAAAAAGAACCACAGCCCCGGCGCACAGAAGATCAGGCCCCAGAAGCCCAGCCCCCAGAGCGGCAGCAGGCACAGCAGCAGGCCGAACACCCCCTGGCCGAGCAGGCGCAGGCCCGACTGCTCGCCATTGCTGCGGCGCACCGCCGCACGCATGGCCCGCCGCAGCGCCTGGCTTTGGCGGGCGGCAATGGCGTCCAGATCGGCCCAGGCCATGGCAGTGGCAGCCCTTCAGCCGCCCCTCAGCCGCCGCGCAAATGCCGCAGCGGCACACCGCCGCCGGCCTTCACCTCACCCAGCGAGAAGCTGGTGTGCACATCCTTGACATTGGGCAGGTGCAGCAGCGTGTCGATGGTGAAGCGGCTGAAGGCGTCGAGGTCGGTGGCCAGCACCTGCAACTCGAAGGTGCCGGCGCCCGAGATGTAGTGGCAGGAGATCACCTCGGGCAGCTGGCGCAGTGCGTCTTCCAGCGGCTTGGTCGAGGTGCCGGTGTTGCGGTCGGCGTCCACGCGCACAAAGGCGAGCACGCCCAGGCCGATCTTGCGGCGGTCGATCTCGGCGCGGTAGCCGGTGATGAAGCCCTGCTCCTCCAGCCAGCGCACGCGCCGCCAGGTGGGCGCGGTGGACAGGCCGATGCGGGCCGAGAGCTCGGCGTTGGAGAGGCGCGCGTCGCGCTGCAGCTCGGCCAGGATGGCGATGTGATAACGGTCGAGGGTGTCGCCCTGGGGCAGCAGATCCACGGCGGCAGCGGCATCGGCGCCCGCGTCCGTGGCCGGGTCCGCGGCGCCGGCAAAAGACTGCGGGTTTTTACTAGGTCCGGGCTTTCTCGATGCCATTTCTTGCCCCAAAACAGATTGCTGGAAAGATTATTGCTCAGCGCCCGGGTTTCCAAGACCAAATAGAAAGCACCGCTCGCGACCCTTTCCCTACACTGGCGCCTGCCTTTTGAAGGGCAAATACCGTGCTGCGGCCCTGTACACAGGGCCTGCAGGCCGGACATACTGTGCCGCACCCAGTGCCGGCATCCAATGCACACGGGAGCATGGCCGCCACAAGCGGCAGCAGCCAGCCCGGTTCCACCCCGAGACAAGCCGAGATCCCCACCATGAATGCTCCCCTGCCCGATCACGTCCTGCGCGCGCTCGAAAAGGTCACGCTGGACGACAAATACGCGCTGGACAACGGCCGCGCCTTCATGAGCGGGGTGCAAGCCCTGGTGCGCCTGCCCATGCTGCAGCGCACGCGCGATGCCATCGCCGGGCTGAACACCGCCGGTTTCGTGTCGGGCTACCGCGGTTCGCCGCTCGGTGGCTACGACCAGGCGCTGATGGCGGCCAAGAAGCATCTGGCCAAGCAGAACATCGTCTTCCAGCCCGGCGTCAACGAGGAACTCGGCGCCACCGCCGTCTGGGGCACGCAGCAGCTCGAGCTGTTCAAGGAAAAGGCCAAGTTCGACGGCGTGTTCGGCATCTGGTACGGCAAGGGCCCGGGCGTGGACCGCTGCATCGATGTGTTCAAGCACGCAAACATGGCCGGCACCTCCAAGCATGGCGGCGTGATCGCCATCGCCGGCGATGACCACATCGCCAAGAGCTCCACCGCCGCCCACCAGAGCGACCACGTCTTCAAGGCCGCCGGCTTCCCGGTCTTCTTCCCCAGCAGCGTGCAAGACATCCTGGACATGGGCTTGCACGCCTTTGCCATGAGCCGCTTCTCGGGCCTGTGGTCGGGCATGAAGACCATCCAGGAAATCGTCGAGTCGGGTGCCAGCGTCAGCGTCGATCCGGACCGCGTCAACATCATCACGCCGGACGATTTCCCCATGCCCCCGGGCGGCCTGCACATCCGCTGGCCCGACCCGCCGCTGGACCAGGAAGCGCGCATGCTCGACCACAAGTGGTACGCGGCCCTGGCCTATGTGCGCGCCAACAAGCTCAACTACAACGTCATCGCCACGCCGAACGACCGCCTGGGCCTGATCGCCTCGGGCAAGGCCTGGAACGACACCCGCCAGGCCCTGCACGACCTGGGCCTTGATGACGACACCTGCCGCCGCCTCGGCATCCGCCTGCACAAGGTCAATGTGGTCTGGCCGCTGGAGGCCAATATCACGCGCGATTTCGCGACCGGCCTGCAGGAGATCCTGGTCATCGAAGAAAAGCGCCAGGTCATCGAATACCAGATCAAGGAGCAGCTCTACAACTGGCGCTCCGACGTGCGCCCGCATGTGCTGGGCAAGTTCGACGACGACGCCGAAGGCGGCATGGGTGGCGAGTGGGGCCTGCCCAACCCCAGCAAGAACTGGCTGCTGCGCCCGCAGGCCGACCTGACCCCGGCCATCATCGCCCGCGCGATCGCCAAGCGCCTGAAGAAGCTGGGCGTGGATGCCGATGTGGCCGCCCGCCTGGACGCCCGCGTGGCCCTGATCGACGGCAAGGAAAACGCCCTCAAGCAGGAAGAGAAAGCCGCCGGTGGCGCCGACCGCACCCCCTGGTTCTGCTCGGGCTGCCCGCACAACACCAGCACCCGCGTGCCCGAGGGCTCGCGCGCCGTGGGCGGCATCGGCTGCCACTACATGGTCACCTGGATGCCGGGCCGCAACACCGCCACCTTCACCCAGATGGGTGGCGAGGGCGTGCCCTGGGTCGGCCAGGCCGCCTTCACCAACGAGAAGCACATCTTCTCCAACCTCGGTGACGGCACCTACTTCCACAGCGGCATCCTGGCGATCCGCCAAAGCATCGCCGCCGGTGTGAACATCACCTACAAGGTGCTCTACAACGACGCCGTCGCCATGACCGGCGGCCAGCAGGTGGGCGAGCGCGCCGAGGGCCACACGGTGCTGCAGATCATGAACAGCCTGGTCTCGGAGGGCGTGGCCAAGCTGGTCATCGTCACCGACGAGCCGGACAAGTACATGGGCGTGGCCCTGGCCAGCGGCGTGACCGTGCACCACCGCGACGAGCTCGACGCCATCCAGCGCCAGTTCCGCGAGATCCCCGGCACCACGGCCATCATCTACGACCAGACCTGCGCCACCGAAAAGCGCCGCCGCCGCAAGCGCGGCAAGCTGGCCGATCCGGCCAAGCGCACCGTCATCAACGAGCTGGTCTGCGAGGGCTGCGGCGACTGCTCGATCCAGTCCAACTGCCTGTCCATCGAGCCGCTGGAGACCGATTTCGGCCGCAAGCGCCAGATCAACCAGAACACCTGCAACAAGGACTTCAGCTGCGTCAAAGGCTTCTGCCCCAGCTTCGTCACCATCGAGGGCGGCGAGCTGAAGAAGCCCAAGAAAGACAAGCGCATCTCGCCCTTTGATGCCAAGCTGGGCGCCCTGCCCGAGCCCAGCATTCCCAACGCGCAGGAAGCCTGGGGCATCGTCGTCGCCGGCGTCGGCGGCACCGGCGTCATCACCATCGGCCAGCTGCTGGGCATGGCGGCCCATCTGGAAGGCAAGGGCGTGATCACGCAGGACGCCGCCGGTCTGGCGCAAAAGGGTGGCGCCACCTGGAGCCACATCCAGATCGCCAACCGTGCCGAAGACATCCACTGCACCAAGGTCGGCACGGCCGAGGCGCAGCTGGTGATCGCCTGCGATTCCATCGTCGCCGCCAACAAGGCCACCTTGGCCGTGATGCGCGAGGGCCGCACCTTTGTGGCCTTGAACACCCACGGCTCGCCGACCGCGGCCCTGGTGAACAACGCCGACTGGTCCTTCCCCGGCGCCTCTTGCGAGGCCGCCGTGGCCAAGGCCGTGGGCGCCGATCACTTCCGCGCCTTCGATGCCGAGGACGTGGCCGTCAAGCTGCTGGGCGACTCGCTCTACACCAACCCGCTGATGCTGGGCTATGCCTGGCAGCAGGGTCGCATCCCGTTGTCCCACGCCGCGCTGATGCGCGCCATCGAATTGAACGGCGTGCAGATCGACAACAACAAGGCCGCCTTCGAATGGGGCCGCCGCTGCGCCCATGATCTGGCCGGCGTGCAATCGCTGTTCGCCGCTCAGCAGGTGATCCAGATCGTCAAGCGCCCGGGCGTGGACGAGCTGGTGGCCAAGCGCGTGGACTTCCTGACCGGCTACCAGAACGCGGTCTATGCCGCGCAGTACAAGGCCTTCGTCGAGAAGGTGCGCGCGGCCGAGGGCAGCCTGAACAGCACGGCGCTCACCGAGGCCGTGGCCAAGTACCTGTTCAAGCTCATGGCCTACAAGGACGAGTACGAAGTCGCCCGCCTGCACACCGACAAGAGCTTTGTCGAGAAGGTGGCCAGCCAGTTCGAAGGCAATTACAAGCTGGTGCACCACCTGGCCCCGCCGCTGCTGGCCAAGAAGAACGACAAGGGCGAGCTGGTCAAGCAGCAGATGGGCGCCTGGGTCCGCCCGGCCTTCGGCCTGCTGGCCAAGCTCAAGGGCTTGCGCGGCACGGCGCTGGACATCTTCGGCTACACGGCTGAACGCAAGATGGAACGCGCCCTGATCGGCGAATACCGCGCCAGCATCGAAGCCATCCTGGCCAAGGGCCTGAGCGCCGATCGCCTCAAGCTGGCCACCGAGATTGCCCGCATCCCCGAAGAGATTCGTGGTTATGGCCATGTCAAGGAGCGCCATGTCCACGCGGCCAAGGCCAAGTGGGAAACGCTGATGCAGCAGTGGAAGCAGCAGGCCTGATTGCCGGGCACTCACCTGCACACAAAAGCCCGCCCGGATACGGCGGGCTTTTTCTTTGGGCTTTTGCGTGATTGCGTTGGCGTTTGAACAGCAGGAATCGACCACGGAGACACGGAGACACGGAGGAAGTCTGGGCTGCTGCCGGTTTCATGGACACCTTGTTAAGGTGTGAAGTGAAATCGGAGGTTGGAGCAGGTCATTGCCCTCGAGAAGCTGACGAAGGAAGAGCGAAAGAAGCTTCGTGAGTCAGACACGGAGGTGATTGCCGGACTGCTTGATTTGAAGAGCCGCGTGGAGGCGACCTTGAGTCCAAATGCGGCGAGCGTGGCAGCCCGAATTGAGGGATTTGCCAAATCCGTGGACGGAAGTTAGGAAGTTCCCTTGCGACTTCCGCGAACAACCTCAGAAGGCATGAGCCCTGCGCGCCACCACAGGCCCCACAAGCTCGCTCAAAAGCCCGTCAATTCCCGGCACCCTTCGCCCCCCCGCTGAACGCCCTACGGGCCGCACCAGGCCTTGCGGTGCCCTCGCTCGCCAGGACCGGCAAAAGCGACCCATTTAGACCGCGGGCGGGGCGGGGTCCCGAGCGCGCGCCAAAAGGAGTCCCGTGCCTGAACACCTGAATCGGCACCCACGGAGGCGCTCGAAGCTTGGGTCGGCGCGAAATGCTGGTCTTCGGCACTTCCGTGGATCAACAAGCATCCGTAACCACAAAATGTGCGAAGATCAAGCAAATTTTTAATTTTGGAGGGCTTAATGCTGCTTCGATTTGGCGTTGCGAACCACGGATCTATCGCCACATACCAAGAGCTTCAGCTGACTGCTACCGCGCTCAAAGATGCGGAGCATGGGCTATTCGTATTTGGAACGGGCGAAGGGAGCCCTGCCAGCAAAGTGTTCCGCGTACTGCCTGTTGCGGGCATCTATGGCGCGAACGCGTCAGGGAAGTCGACGCTACTGTCAGCGTTCGAGTTCTTCATTGGCGGAATTGTTACCTCGCACACAGGAGTTGCTGCTAGCGCGGGAACGCCCTACTTTCCATTCCGCCTCGACGAAGAATCTCGCAAGCTCCCGTCCCAATACGACGCCGATGTCGTCTTGGATGGCATCCGATATCACTACGGATACGTTGTAGATGGCAAGAAGATTGCGCGTGAGTGGCTCTACTCTTTTGACCTGGCCGCTAGCCGTCAAGCGCGCACCATCCTGTTCATCCGAGAGACCGATGACAAACTCCTTACTGAATTTCAGTTCAGCAAGAGCTTGCGGGGCGAGAACAAATTAATTTCGAAGCTTGTTCGTCCGAATAGCTTATTCCTCTCCGCCGCAGCACAGAACGCGCATCCACAGCTCGGACCACTTTTTGACTACTTTTATAAGAACGTGGCCCAACGGCTGGACAGCGCCATTGAAGAATCAACTATTCCAGAACAGCTAGAAACGTATTTCGGAAATGATGAAGCTCGCCGAGCAACAGCTGTCGAATTCCTCAAGGCTGCAGATATTGGAATAGCCGGGATTGATTTCTCCAAAGCCCCAATCGGAGAACGAGAAACTCTGCTCTTACAAGAGCTCGAGCAAATTCTTCGCAAACACTATCCAAAGAGCGAGGAAATTTCGCTTATTGACGGCAAGAAAAAGGAACGCGCCAAGGTAAGCCTTTTGCACCTTGGGGCAGACGGAAAGAAATATCCCATTGCACTTCAACAAGAAAGCTCAGGAACGCGTGCACTCTTGCAGCTTCTGGGCCCCGCATTTGCGCGCCTGGGCAGCGGCGGCCTGCTCATAGTCGATGAACTGAATAGTGCCCTTCACCCCCTCGTGTCTAGAGAACTGATACGCCTCTTTTCGTCCCCGGTTACGAACCCAGGCAAAGCGCAGCTCATCTTCACGACTCACGACACCAACTTGCTGAGTGGTGGTCTTCTCAGGCGAGATCAAGTTTGGTTCACAGAGAAAGATCCCACTGGCGCTACCCACGTTTATGCCCTGAGCGACATTAAGGTGCGGGCCAACGACAACTTGGAGCGGGGCTACTTAATGGGACGCTTCGGCGCGATCCCATTCATGGGATGCGGGTTAACCGATTTCGCAAATCTGTTTCAAAAAGCTATCCAGGAAGATAGCAAATGAAGAAGCCTCCTTCGACTCCATCCATTGTTCGACGCTCGGCATTTGCAAGTCCCAAAGTGGAGCTGGTCGTAGCGTGTGAAGGCAAAAACACCGAGCGTCGCTACTTGGAGGATTGCAAATCGGAGTACGGTGCAGGGTTAGTGAAGCTTCGATTTCTTCCAATCACCGGTGTTCCGCTTACGGTAGTGAACGCGGCCATAGAAGAGCGGCAACGACTCATTGCGCAGAGGAACAGGTCAAAAGACAGCTTTGACGTGTTCCGCGTGTGGGCAGTATTCGATAGAGACGCGCACCCAAACGTCGACGAGGCATTGAGCCTTGCGGAAGAAAACAAGATTGACGTTGCGTACTCCAATCCATGCTTTGAGATCTGGCCGCTCCTTCACCTGATTGACTACGGCGCGCAGGATGGGCGCCACGCCGTGCAGGCAAGACTCCGCGAGGAAATGCCGAACTACGATCATGACAAGGGGGCAATAGTGGACTTCCAGCTGATTAAGGATGCCTTTCCAACTGCGTATGAGCGGGCGCGTGTTCACAATTCAGCGCGAGTAGTTGAAGGAGCGCCGCGCGGCTGCCCATCCACAACCGTTGGCGAGCTGGTCAAGAAGATGGCTGAGAACGGCAAGTGCGTGTTTGCGAGAAGGCAATCCCATACCTAGTCGACCATGCAAAACGCCTAGAACCCGCATGAACACTGGTGATGCGGGGTGAATGCCGATGGTCAGAACTCCCAGAATCAAATTCAATGGCCCCTGATTCCTGGGAGTTCTGGAGGGCTGGCGATGGCGACTGACGACTTCTTCCGCGCACGGCTGGACGGCATGGTGGATCCCCGCCATCCGCTTGCAGTCCTTGGTCGGCGGATGCCCTGGTCGCAGATTGAAGCCTCGCTGGCGCCGCTGTTCGCGCGCAAGGCCCGCATGGGCAAGTCTCGCGAGGACGCCGATATGTTTGGCCCCACGCTGGTGGTGGCCGCCGGCGGCGTCAGCCGCGCGGGCCGGCCGCGCCTGCCGATCCGGCTGATGGTCTCGCTGCTGTACCTCAAGCATGCTTTCAACGAGAGCGACGAATCGGTGGTGGAGCGCTGGTCGGAGAACGTGGTCTGGCAGCTCTTCAGCGGCATGGAGCACTACCAGAGCAAGCTGCCCTGCGACGCCACGCAGATCGGGCGCTTCCGGCGCGTGCTGGGCGAAGCCGGCGTGGAGCAGTTGCTCAAGACGACCATTGAGGCGGCCGTGGCCATGAAGGCGGTCAAGCCCGTGGAGCTGGAGCGGGTGACGGTGGACACGACCGTCCAGGAGAAGGCCGTTGCCCACCCGACGGACAGCCGGTTGTTGGAGGTCGCCCGAGCCAAGATCGCCCACTTGGCCAAACGTGCAGGGCTGCAGCTGAAGAAGACGCATGAACGCGAGGGGCAGACCTTGCGTCGCCGTGCCGGCGGCTACGCCCACGCCAAGCAGTTCAAGCGACTGCGCCAAGTGGTACGCCGCCAGCGCACGATCCTGGGCGTGCTGCTGCGCGAGGTGCAGCGCAAGATGACGACGCTCGCGCAGGCCACGCAGGATCAGCTCAAGCCCTGGCTGGAGCGCGCCGAACGCATCCGCAGTCAACGACCTCACGACAAGAACAAGCTCTACGCCCTGCACGCGCCCGAGGTCGAATGCATCGGCAAAGGGAAGGCCCGCAAGCCCTACGAGTTCGGCGTCAAGGTGAGCCTGGCGGTGGCGCACAAGAGCGGCCTGATCGTCGGCGCCCGCAGCTTCCCCGGCAACCCCTTCGATGGGCACACGCTGGCGCAGCAACTCGAACAGACCGGCACCTTGCTGCAAGACCTCGGCGTCAAGCCCAAGACCGCCGTCGTCGACCTGGGCTATCGCGGTGTCGACAGCGACATCAGCCCCGTGGAACTGATCCACTGGGGCAAGTACAAGTCCTTGAATGCGCAGCAGCGGCGCTGGCTCAAACGTCGGCAGGCGATCGAGCCGACCATTGGCCACACCAAGCACGACCACCGGATGGACAAGTGCTGGCTCAAGGGCTCCGACGGGGACGCGCTGCACGCCGTGCTGTGTGCTGCCGGCTTCAACATCCGCTGGCTGATGCGGGCGCTGCAGCGCCAGCGTCTGGCCGGCAGCCTGAAGCACGTTTGCTTGGCCTCAATCGCCCTATGCGCGACCTGGCTGGTGGGCCTCATGGCCGTGTTGAACGGCCTCCTCGGCGCCAAAGCTGCTCAACAGCGTTGGTCGCCGCTCAGTCCAGCATGACCACAAGCTGCTCGCCGTCCACTCCCGACTGCGAACCCCCGCCGAAATGGATTTCGCAGGTCTGACTACCTAGGCAGCTAGGTAGAGAGCGCACAAAAATGTGTGCCTGTTTTCGACGTTTACGAACCCGTCTGCATGATTTGCGTTAGCAATCCACTCTACCCTGCTGCGGGGTACACGGTCGAACGAGTCGATTTGGGCAAGTTCGGGGGCAAGTCTCAAACAAGTTCGGGGTCAAGCAAGTTCGCAAAGTCCGGGGTCAAGTCTCAAAAGTTAAGCCCCCCCCCCGCCCCGCCGATCCACCGCCAGCGCGCACCGTGCGCGGCCGGGGTCAGGCCTTGAATTTGAAGGCCTTTGCTGAAAGCACAGCTGGCTTTCGTTTCCCGGAACGCTGCTCCCGCACAGGGATCAGCCCGCCTATTGATGGTCATCGGACATCACCACGACTCAAAGCATCCCGCGCCTCTCGATGCAAGGCGCTCGAACAGCGCCGGCTTTCACCAACCACGGTCACAGTGAGGCAGCGCCGGGTCAAGACTCGTGGGCAGAAAGTCCATCACGCTGCTGCGCAGCAGTAGCTGCTGCCTGATAGCGAGCCGGAACCTCCGGCTTTCGGCATGCCCAAGCAAGCCCCGCCGCCTGGACCCACGCCGCAGGCCTTGCTTACTCTTTTCAGGCGATGATGTTGCCCAGCCCAACCGGAGCCTCGCCATGACAAGCCCTCTGTTCGACCGCATCCCCGCCCGCCGCACCGAGCTGGGCGAGGGCCTGACCATTCGCCGCGCCCTGCCGACGGCGCAGCGGCGCCGCGTGGGTGCCTGGTGTTTTCTGGACCACATCGGGCCCGTGCAGTTTGAGGGTCAGGCGCTGGCGAACGGCGGCCTGCATGTCGGCGGCCATCCGCACATCGGCTTGCAGACCTTCACCTGGATGATCGAGGGCGAGATCCTGCATCGCGACAGCCTGGGCAGCGAACAGCTGATCCGGCCCGGCGAGGTGAACCTGATGACGGCCGGCCACGGCATCGTCCACACCGAGGATGCACCCGCCGGCACGGCGCGCATCCACGCGGCCCAGCTCTGGATCGCCCTGCCCCCGGGTGAGGAAGACCGGCCGCCGGCCTTCGAGCACCATGCCAGCCTGCCGCGCTGGCAGGAGCAAGGCGCGCAATGGACCCTGCTGGCCGGCACGCACGCCGGCCGCACGGCGGCGCCCAAGGTCTACACGCCGCTGCTGGGCCTGGAGATCCATGCACCGAACGAAGCCGTCGAGCTGCAGTTGGAGCTGCGCGGCGATTTCGAGCATGGCCTGCTGCCGCTGGAAGGCGAGCTGGGCCTGGCCGGCGAGACCCTGGGCACGGGCGAGCTGGCCTATCTGGCGCCGGGGCAGGCGCCCGCGTCCATTCGCCTCAGCGCCGGCGGCCGCCTTCTGCTGCTGGGCGGCGAGCCCTTCCCGGCCGAGATCGAAATGTGGTGGAACTTCGTCGGCCTCAGCCGCTCAGCGGTGGCCCGGGCGCAGGCCGATTGGGATGCGCAACGCGAGGCCGGCGGCCCGCGCTTTGGCCGGGTACAGGGCGATGAAGGCCGGCGCCTGGTGGCCCCGCGCCTGCCGGCCAGCGGCTACTGAGGTCAGCCCCCAAAAGATGGGCGCGGGTTTGCGGCTAACTAGCTAGCTAACGCCGGCTTGCAGCGGCTACATTTTTTCGAAGCGCTTCAATCGCACCCGCGCTCCCTCTTCAAGGGCGGCCACATCACGGCCACCCACTCACCGAGCATCGCCTCTTCGGGCGGCCGATGCTGGGCGCCGTGTTCAGCCGGCTCTAGCCGAGCTCGAACGTCAAGCTCAGGCGCCGCGGCGACGTGCAGCGAAGGCTGCGAACAGAGCCAGCCCGGCCAGTGCCCAGGACGAGGGCTCGGGCACTTGATTGCCCGAAGGGATGCGCGACAGCGTCACTTCGAAGCCGGCGCCCGCGTTGTCCCAGAAGGCCGAATCGCTCACACCCAGGTAGAGGCGGCCGCTGCGGGTCGCGGTGAACTGCACGTTCGTACCGAGAGCGAACAAGGAGCTTTGCGAGATACCGTTTGCCACGTCGGCGGCATCAAAGGCCTGGAAGTTGCCACTGTCGTCGCCAACAATGCTGCCGACCAAGGCGCCGAAGAGATTGTTCAGCCCCGTGAAGTGCGCCGTCCCGTTGCCAAGACCCTGCATCACTTGCCCGTTCGCGTCGCCACAGCCCGCATTGC
Source organism: Paucibacter sp. B51 (assembly GCF_027863535.1). Taxonomy (NCBI): domain Bacteria; kingdom Pseudomonadati; phylum Pseudomonadota; class Betaproteobacteria; order Burkholderiales; family Sphaerotilaceae; genus Roseateles; species Paucibacter sp. B51. Next base: position 171,500 of record NZ_JAPIVN010000001.1, read on the forward strand.
CACTCAGGCACAGGGTGCCGCTTGCCGTGACCTGCACTTTGTCGCCGGCCTGGACTTGAAACCCGCTGTTGACGAAGCCCAGGGTCGAAGACAGGATGCCTTGCTGCGCGGTGTTGGCATTGCCATTGACGCCACCGAAGCCGCCGCCGTTCATCACGCCAACATGGACGGGTCCAGCGTGGGCGGCGCCTGCGAGGGCCAAGCCAAGGGTTGCGATGGCAAAGGAATGGATTGCGTTTTTCGTCATCTTTCTGTCGCTCTTTCGAATTCATGGTGTTCCGCCCCCCCTATCGCATGGACGGGCTCCCCCAAGTGGAGAGCAAACGCCACTAAGCAAATGACATGCCAAGGCGAGTGCTGCGCCAAGAGGAGTCCAGCACAAGACGACTCAGGGCAGCCCTGTTTGCGAGCAGATGGCCGGATTTGAGAACGAGCAAGCGCGTCTTGCTTCGCGGTCAGGGACGCCCCCCCGAAACGCGGGGAACCTTGCAAGGCCAGGCGGTATGGCCACATCGGCAACGGCTCACGAAACAAGTTGTAAAGATTGGCGACAGTCTGCCGCGAAGCCCACCGAGTGCGCCGCAGCTTTGGCTGCCAAGGCCCACTCGTGCAGGCCGCATGGGTGCCGCGTTACTCAGGCACCAGCACCGGCGGGCGGTCGGGCGAGCGACTCGCCTGGCCAAGCAGTGCGCCATCGCCGCGCCATCGCCGCTCTAACGCCCAAGCCCCAGGCGCCCGGCCACATGCGGCAGGGCACGGCGCTCCTCTTCATCGGGGCTGGCGGCAGACCATCTCCGGCGCCTGGTAGCCCCAGACGATACGGGCTTCGCCCTGGTGCTCCCAGAAGCTCTCATTGCGGCCGACATAGCGGCTGCCGCTGGCGCTGCGCTCGGCAAACATCAGCGAGCTGCTGTCGCCGAACTCGGCCACCAGGGTCGGCGGCTCGGTGGCGAAGAAGCTCACCACCACCTCCTTGGCGGCATTGCCATCACAGGCCCAGCGGATCGGCCCCTGCGGCGGCAGCAGTCGGTAACGGGCCTGCAGCTCGGCGATGCGGCGGACATAACTGTCTTTCACGCAGGCCGGTTTGTCCTGGCTCTTCCAGCACTCGTCCCGGCCCTTGACCCAGCCGCGCTGCTCGGCCTTGAGCAGGGGCGGGCGCTCCTTGGCGGCCTTCTTCAGAGCCTGGCCGTAGACCTGAGCCAGCTGGCGGTCCAGCTGCACCAGGCCCGCATCGGCGCAAACCAGGGCCGCCATGCTGCCGGGCTGGACCTTGGCGCAGTCGAAGGCCGGCCCGGGCGCCGCCTGCAGCGCCGGTGCGGCGCCGCCGAGCAGGGCCAGCAGCAGGCCGAACAGGCCGGGCCGCATGCGGCTTGCGCTACGCTGCGCGAAAACCAGGGAGCGCGGAACGATGCAAGACATGGCAGGGACTCCAAAAGTTAGCAGCGATCAGAGATTAAGCGATCTTGCCGCGCTGCCCGCGCTGGGCCGGCGCCGCCTGGTTCTGGGCCTGGCCCAGGCCGGTCTGCTCAGCCTGCTGCCCACGGCGGTGCATTGCGCGCCGGAGCTGTGGGTGCACAACGTCACCCGTCTGTACAGCGTGCCGGTCGCCGGGATCGAGCACCCGCGCTCGGCCGCCGAGATCGCGGCCGCTTTGCGCGCCTGGCCCGGGCAAGTCGCTGTGGGCGGCGGGCATTTCAGCATGGGCGGTCAGGTGGCGATAGCCGGCGGCCTGCAGCTGGATTTGCGCGGCATGAGGGCCTTGGTCTGGCTGCGACCAGAACAGATGCGGGTGCGGGTGCAGGCGGGCATGAGCTGGCGGGATCTGCAAGACCATCTCGACCCGCTGGGCCTGGCCGTCAAGACCATGCAGAGCTATGCCAACTTCAGCATCGGCGGTTCGGTCTCGGTCAACTGCCATGGCCGTTATGTCGGCCATGGGCCTGTGGGCCGCACCGTGCAGGCACTGCAACTGGTGCTGGCCGATGGCCGCATCGTCGAAGCCAGCCGCAGCGAGAACGCCGAGCTGTTCCGCGCGGCGCTGGGTGGCTACGGGGTGCTGGCGGTGATCAGCGAGGTGGAGCTGGAGCTCGCGCGCAACTGCAAAATCCGCCGCGAGGTGAAAAGCCTGGCGCTGGCCGACTACCCGGCCTACTTCCAGCGCGAAGTGCTGGCGCGCGGGGACTGCGTGCTGCACAACGCCGATCTGCTGCCGCCACGCTTCGACCAGCCGGTCGCTGTGAGCTGGCGCCGCTGCCCGGATGGCACGGCGCTGACCGAGACCGCCCGCCTGGTGCCGCGCGGCGCCAGCTACCGGCTGGAGCAAAGCCTGATCTGGGCCATGAGCGAGTTGCCGGGTGGAGCGCTGTTGCGCAGCCAGGTCGTGCACCCCTTGCTCAGCGCTGGCAAGGCGGTGCAATGGCTGAACCACGAGGCCAGCCTTGATGTGGCCCAGCTGGAGCCGCGCCAGCGCAGGCACTCCAGCTATGTGCTGCAGGAGTACTTCATTCCGCCACGCCATTTCCTGAGCTTCACCCGAGCCATGGCGGCCCTGCTGCGCCAACGCCAGGTGATGGCGCTGAATGTGTCCATCCGCCACGCGCCGCCCGACACCGACAGCCTTCTGCCCTGGGCCAAAGAGGAGGTCTTCTGCTTCGTGCTGTACTACAAGCAAGGCACGGGCGCAAACGCCCAAGCCCTGGTGGCCGGCTGGACGCGCGAACTGATCGCCCTGGCCCTGGAACACGAGGGGCGCTACTACCTGCCCTACCAACTGCACGCCAGCCGCGCGCAGTTCGAGCGCGCCTACCCGGAGGTGAGCGAGCTGCGCCGGCTGAAGCAAGCGCACGACCCGGCCGGCAAGCTGAGCAACCAGCTCTGGGAGCGCTATCTGTAGGACTCGGTCCTTTCACCCCCTTCTGGGGGTGTTGTCGTTTGAATTCAAACGAATACACTGCCTCGCATCGGGTCGTCTCAAGCCCGCAGGAGCAGGACCATGACGCAAGCGACGAGCACGACGATGGAGCCGCTGTCGGCGCGCATCCCTAGCGACCTCTACCTCTGGCTGGCGCAGCTGAAGGTCGAGGGCGCCAGCACCAACAGCGACAAGCTGCGCGTGCTGCTCGGGCAGCTCAAGCGCCAGCATGACGGCGCTTTTGACTTCGTCACCGCTCTGGCCTGGTGCCGCGATCTGGCCGCCCGGCCGCGTGCCGCCCTGGCCCAGCTGGAGGCCAGCACTGGCCAACATTCCGAGGTGCTCAGCCAGGCGCTGGAGCACATCAGCCATGCCATGGCGCTGCTGATCAGCGCCGAGGTCGGCAATCTGGAACAGGCCAAGCAGTTGGAAGACAAGCTGCTGCGGCGCAGCTTTGCGCACACCGAATCCCTGCTGCGCCAAGCCACCACCCCCCAGGCTGCGGCCTTCGACCCCGACGGCGTGCAACGCCATATCGGCGCCACGCTGCAACTGGCGCAAGCCATCCAATGTCTGCAACAAGCCCGTCAACAAGGAGCGTGAAATGGCCGAAACCCTGAGATCCCGCGTCACCCGTGCCATGGCTGGCGGCGTGCACGCCTTGCTGGACCGCATCGAAGACCATGCGCCCGAGGCCATGATGGAGCAAGCCTTGCGCGAACTCGACCAGGTGGTGGACGAAGTGCGCCATGAGCTGGGCACGGTCACCGCCAACCGCCATCTGGCCCAGCAGCGCCATGCCGAGCTGAACCGCCAGCACGACACGCTGAAAGCGCAAATCGACACCGCCCTGGGCCAGGGCCGCGAAGACCTGGCGCGCGCCGCCGTGGGCCGCCAACTGGACATCGAAACCCAGCTGCCCTTGCTGGAGGCCAGCCTGGCCGAGCTGGCCCAGCAGGAAGGCGAGCACCGCGGCTACGTCGATGCCCTGCTGGCCAAGCGGCGCGAGATGGAAGCGGCGCTGAGCCAGTTCCGGCAAAGCCGGGCCAGCAGCGCCGGCACCGCGGCCAAGCCCGGCAGCAGCGCGGCCCAGATTGAACAGCGCATGGCGGGCGCCACCGACGCCTTTGACCGCATCTACGAACGCCAGACCGGCCTCTCGGGCGTGGCCCGCGCCGGCCGGCTGGACGACGCCAGCAAGCTGCAGACGCTGGAAGATCTGGTGCGGCAGACGCAGATCGACGCGCGCCTGGCCCAGCTGAAACAGTCCGGCGCTGACGGTCAAGCATGAGCCTGTTCACCACCCCGGAGAACCTGCCCTTCGGCATCGCCTTCGCCCTGATCGTCGGCATCGCCCTGCTGGAAGGCCTGGGCATGATGATCTCGATGAGCCCCAGCAACTGGCTGGACGACTGGCTGCCCGAAGCCGGCCACGACGGCGCGCTCGACCGGGTGCTGGGCTGGCTGCATCTGGGCCGGGTGCCGGCCCTGGTCTTGCTGCTGCTGTTCCTGACCGGCTACGCCTTGTTCGGCTACAGCCTGCAAATGGTCAGCCGAGGTCTGGTCGGCCACTACCTGCCGGCATGGATCGCCGGCCTGGTGGCCGTGCCCGCAGGCCTGACCACGGTGCGCGCGCTCGGCGCCCTGGTGGCCCATATCGTGCCGCGCGATGAGAGCTCGGCGGTCAGCGCCCAAACCCTGCTGGGCCGGGTTGCCACGGTCTATGCCGGCCACGCCCGCCAGGGCCTGGCCGCCCAGGCGCGGGTGCGCGACGAGCATGGCCGCGTGCACCACCTGCTGGTCGAGCCCGACCTGGCGGACGAGGTCTTCGAAGAGGGCAGCGAGCTGCTGCTGGTGCGCAAGAACGGCGCCATCTACCGCGCCATCCGCAACCCGCACCCGGGCCTGGTCGAGCGCTGAGGCGCCCCACTGATTCAAGGAGGAAGAAGAAAGCCATGGACAACAATCTGATTGAACTCGGCAGCATCGCCGGCATCGCCCTGCTGGGCCTTCTGGCCATCGGCCTGGTGTTCGCGCGCCTGTACAAGCGCTCGACCAAGGAAACCGCCTTTGTGCGCACCGGCCTGGGCGGGCAAAAGGTCATCATGGACGGCGGCGCCATCGTGCTGCCGGTGTTTCATGAGCGCGTGCTGGTCAATATGAACACGCTGAAGCTCGAGGTCATGCGCCGCGAGCGCGAGAGCCTGATCACCAAGGACCGCATGCGCGTGGACGTGACCGCCGCATTCTTCGTGCGCGTGCAGCAAACGGCCGAGGCCGTCAGCACCGCCGCCCAGACCCTGGGCACGCGCACCCTGGCACCGGAAGCGCTGAAAACCCTGGTGGAAGACAAGTTCGTTGACGCCCTGCGCGCCACCGCCGCCACCATGACCATCCAGGAGCTGCAAGACAAGCGCCGCGATTTCGTGCAGGCGGTGCAGAACGCGGTGGCCGAAGACCTGGAGAAGAACGGCCTGGAGCTGGAGTCGGTCTCGCTGACCAGCCTGGACCAGACCGACAAGCAGTTCTTCAACCCCAACAACGCCTTCGACGCCGAGGGCCTGACCCGCTTGACCGAACAGACCGAGGCGCGCCGCAAGCAGCGCAACGATGTCGAGCAGGAAACCGAGATGCAGGTGCGCACCAAGAACCTGGAAGCGCAGCGCCAGAAGCTGACCATCGAACAGGATCAGGAATTCGCCACCCTAGCCCAGCAGCGTCAGGTGGAAACCGCGCGCGCCGAGCAGGCCGCGCAGATCGCCACCCAGCAAGCCGAGCGCAGCCGCGAAGCCGAAGCCGCCAAGATCGAGGCCGAGCGCCAGGTCAGCCAGAAGAAGATCGAAGCCGAGCGTGAGATCAAGTCGGCCGAGATCGACAAAAACCTGGTCGTGCAGACCCGCGAGATCGAGCTGGAGCGCAAGACCGAGATGCAGCGCGCCGAGCAGCGCAAGCAAGTGGAAATCGCTCGCCAGGACATGCAGATCGCGATTGCCAACAAGAGCAAGGAACAATCGGTGGCCGACGCCTTGGCCAACCAGGCGCGTGCCGATGCCGTCAAGGCCGAGGAAGGCGTGAACACCGCCCGTCAGGTGGCGGTGGCCGAGCGGGAAAAGAATATCCAGCTGATCGAAGCCAGCAAGGAAGCCGAACAGCTGGCGATTGCGGTCAAGGTCTCAGCCTCGGCTGAGAAGGAAGCCGCGCTGGACCGCGCCGAGGCCATCACCATCGAAGCACGCGCCAAGCAGGCCGCAGCCCTGGCCGAAGCCGAAGGCAAGCGCGCCATCAACGAGGCGCTGAACACCTTGTCGGCCGCGCAGATCGACCTGCAGGTGCGCACCCTGCTGCTGCAGCAACTGCCGCAGATCATCGAACAAGCCGTGCGACCGATGGAGAAGATCGATTCGATCCGCATCTTCCAGGTCAATGGCATGAATGGGGGCAACAACGGTGGCGCACAAGACGGCGCCACCAACGCGCCGGCCGGCACCTTCCCGGAGCAGGTCATGAACTCGGCCCTGCAGTACCAGATCGCCAAGCCCATCGTCGACGCGGTGATGAAGGATGCCGGCCTCAGCAACGAGGGCATCACCGGCATTGCCCACAATCTGGCTGGCCTGCTGCAGCCCGGATCGACCACGCCGACCCAACTCGCCAACTGAGCGGGGCCGCGCGGGCCAGGCAGCCCGTCAACCGCGCCGGGCCAACCACGCCAACAAATCCGGCAGCGGCATGGGCTTGGCGTGCAGATAGCCCTGGATCAGGTGGCAGCCGAGGTCGAGCAGGCGCTCTTGCTGCTCGAGGGTTTCGATGCCTTCGGCGATCACCTGCAGGCCCAGCTGCTCGGCCAGGGAGATGATGGAGCGGGCGATGCGGGCATCGCCCTGGCCCAGCATGACGACGAAGGATCGATCGAGCTTGAGGGTCGAGAAGGGCAGGCTCTGCAGGCGGTGCAGCGAGGAGTAGCCGGTGCCGAAATCGTCGAGATGCAGGTGGAAGCCGGCGGCGGCCAGGGCGTCGAGCTGTTGCTTGGCAAAGTCGGCATTGCTGGCCAGGGCTGATTCGGTCAGCTCGAAGTGGATGCTGTCGCGCGACAGGCCGGCGCCGTCGACCAGGCTGCACATCTGCTCGACCAGATGCCGGCTCATCAGCTGACGCGGCGACAGGTTGACGTTGACCACATGGCGGGCGTCGAGGGCCAGCAAGGCGGGCAAGGCAGCAATCACCTTGCGCGCCACCGCCGCGCCCAGCTCGTTGATCAGGCCGGTCTCCTCCGCCACCGGGATGAAACGGGCCGGTGAGCAATAGCCGCCCTCCAGTGGCCAGCGGGCCAGCGCCTCGAACATGGCCACCTCGCCCGTGCGCACATCGAGGATGGGCTGGAACCAGACCTCGAGCTGATCCTGACGCAGGCACTCGCGCAGCTGCTGCTCCAGCAGCATGCGTTCCTGCACATCACCGAGCAGGGCATCGTTGAAGAGGCTGTAGCGGCCCTTGCCGGCACGCTTGGCGGCATACATGGCCAGCTCGGCATTGCGCAGCAGATCGTCCTTGTTGATCGTCTGGCCGGGCTTGGCGTGGAGGTAGGCGATGCCGATGGAGCCGGTGACCGTGACCTCCATGTCCTGGTAGCTGACCGGCTGGGCCAGGGCCTGCTGAAGCCGGCGCACAAAGCTCAGCACGCCCAGCTCGCCCTTCTCGGCCACATAGATCAGGGCGAACTCGTCGCCACCCAAACGCGTCACCACATCGGAGGCGCGCACCAGCTTCTTCAGCGTCTGCCCGGTCTGCACCAGCAGGTGGTTGCCCAGCTCGTGGCCAAGCGAGTCGTTGAGCAGCTTGAAATCATCGAGGTCGATCAAGAGCAGGGCCAGGGTCAGCTCGCGGTGGCGGGCCTTCTGACCCAGCAGCTGGTCGATCTGCTCGTAGAGCTGGCGGCGGTTGCCCAGGCCGGTCAGGGCATCGGTGCGGACATCCCGCTCCAGCTCGGCGCGCGCCTGATCCAGGCTGCCCACCATGCCGTTCAGGGCCAGGGCCAGTTCATCCAGCTCATCCTGCCCTTGCACCGGCCAGCGCTGGGCCTGGGCCTGCCCAGGGCGAGCGCGGCCCGCGCCGCGATGGCGCCGGGCCAGACGGGCGAACTCGGCCAGGCGACGCAGGATCAGCCGGTCGAGCAGCAGGACCGCCGCCGCACCGGCCAGCAGCACCAGCACAAAGCTGTTCAGCAGCAGCACCAGCAAGCCGGTCTGGCGCTGCCGCTCCAAGGTGGGCGGCAGGTCCACCTGCAGCAGCAGCTCGCTCTCGCCCAGGGCATCGCGCAGGGGCTGGGTGATCTGAGCCGCAGCCGTGGTCATGGCCGGGGAAGCAGGCGACAACTCGCCGCCGGCCGCCGGCAGCAGACGAAACGTTGACCCCGTGCTCAGCGACAGCTCGCGCAGATTGGCTTCGTCCATCACCTGCACCATGACCAACCAGCCGAGCTGCGGCGACAGGCGCTCGGTGCGCCGCACCGGGCTGAACACCATCAGCATGGGCCGCCCATCGACCCAGCGCTTGACATCGCCACCAATGCTGCGGCTCACCAGGGCCTGGTCCATGGCCAGCGCGCGCATGCGCTGCACCAGAGGACGGGTTTCATCGAGGGTTTCACGCTGGCCATCGCGCATCTCCACACCGGCGTGGAAATGGCCATCCAGGGCAAAGAAGGCAACCGCGCTGACCTGGGCATTGCGCAGGGACTCGGCGGTGAAATTGACCGTCAGGAACTTCTCGTCCGGCTCGCTCATGAAAGCGGCGGCATCGTCCCAGAATCCGTAATCGCTGGCCACACGGATGCGTGCGCTGACGTCTTGCTGGATGGCTGCGGCCACGCGCGCCACGCGCTCCTGGGCCACTCTTTGCTCGAAATCACCGAGACTGCTGTCCAGCATCCAGGCGCTGGCCGCGAAACTGAGCGCCCCGACGGCGCACAGCAAGAGGCCCAGAATGCCCAGAGTCTTCAAACGCAGGCTGCGACGATTCCACATGCGCGTGCGGGGCCTGGATCAGGCCTTGGTCAACGTGGTCGCATCTTACGGGCTGCCCCCGGCTTCAAGGCGCGAGAACTGCCCGGGTTTTCGGATCAGTCGTCGCATCAACATTTCAACCGGACCCTGTGGAAAGCGGCGAAGCCAGGCCCAAGAGCCCAGCAAGGCCAACGCACCGAAGCCCAGGCCCAAGGCCAGCACCTCGGCCAGGCTGCGCCCGGACAAGAGCCCGGCTGATTCCAGCAAGCCCATGCCGAGCAGGATGTGAGCCAGATAGACCGACAGGGTGCTGCGGCCCAGGGCCCGCAGGGCCGCCCAGTCGGGCAAGGCCAGCAAGGCCGCCCCGACCAGCGCCGTGGCAAGCGCCCCGGCGCTGAACATGTACAAAGGCCCCGGCGGCAAGGGCGTCGTGCCCCACAGTGGGGCCCAAGCGGGCAGCCACAGGGCCACACCCTCACGCACACCCAAGCAGATCAGAAACACCGACGCACCGCCCAGCATCAGTCGCCACTGCACGGGCCGCTGCTGCAAAGGCAAGCGGGCCAGGCCCATGCCCCAGAGGAAAAACGCCATCCAGGGCAGCACCGGATGGAAGCCGTTGAACAGCAGGTGACGGACAAAGCCCTGGGGCTGCCACAGATCGATGTAGCTGAGCGTCTGCCAATCCCAGCCGCTGTCATAACTCCAGCGGAACAAGGCCGCCACGTACAACAGCGGCAAGAGCAGGGCCAGTGCCATGCACAAGCGACCCGAGCGCCCCAAAAAAACGGCACCCAGGGCGAAGTAGCAGGCGTAGAAATGCAGGATGTCGGCCGGGAAGATCAGCAGATTCAACAGGCCCATCACAGCCAGCCAGAAAGCACGGCGCAACGCTTGCGAACGCGCCTGGGCCAGGGGCTGGCGGGCCGCCCCCATCACCAGGCCCATGCCGGCCAGGGTGACAAAAATGGCGGCCGTGCGCCCCTCCAGGGCCAGAAACAGCGAGCCCAAGCCCGCGTCGGCCGAGGCCTCGACGCCCATGGCCAGGCGAAAGTTCACCAACACCATGCCCAGCATGCTGAGCCCGCGCAGGCCATCCAGCGCGGTCAGGCGCACGGCCGGCGGGGCCGAAGCGGTCGAAACGGTCGAAGGGGGCGAAGCTGCAGTCAAAGTTGAGGGGATCGGCATGGGGTGGCAGCGATGAGGGATCGATCACGCCAGGGCAGAGCCAGCCGCCACCGCCGCGCGGGTCCAAGAAAACGCTGGAGCGTAGTGCCAGCTCTCGGCAGCCAGTGTCACCACAGGAATCGTCGAAGCCCAGGCCCCGCGCCGGTGCAAACGCCGAGATTCAGCGCATGGCATCCGCCATGCGCACGCCAGTTGAGCGGTCAGGCCGTACCGGCCAGCACCCGGCTGATCGGGCTGATTCCGCCAGCCTCGACCAGGGCCTGGTGGATGGCCGCGATCAGCTGCTCCTCCAACACGGGCTTGTGCAGCAGCACCAGACCGGCGGCATGGGCTTCGCGCAGGCGCTCGGGCGCCGTGTCGCCGGTGATCAGTACCGCGGGTAGGCCCGGCAGGGCATTGCGCAAGGTGTGGAGCGCGGAGATGCCGTCGTCGCCATCACGAAGGCGGAAGTCGGTCAGCACAATGTCGGGGCGGCGCATCATGCACTTGAGCAAGGCTTCGCGCGTGCTGCCGGTGGTGGTGACCTCGCAGCCATGGCTGCTCAGCAGGGCACGCATGGCCTCGCGCACAGGCGCCTCGTCGTCCAGCACCAGCACATGCAGGCGGGGCAGGCGCGGCTGGGCGGCAGCTGAGGCTGCCGCACCATCACCGATCGGCGCGGCCGAGGCCGGGGCACCGGCGATGCTCAGGCTGAAGGTGCTGCCCTGGCCCAGCTCGGATTGCAGCTGCAGCGGCAGGTCCAGCAGGTCGACCATGCGGCTGACGATGGACCGGCCCAGGCCCAGGCCCTTGGCCCGGTCGCGCTCGGCATTGCCGATCTGGTAGAACTCTTCAAAGATGCGGGCCTGTTCGGCCGGCGCGATGCCGCGGCCGGTGTCGATGACGCGGATGGCCCACATGGGCTCGTCATCACCGTCCTCATCGTCATCGCCGAATTCCGGAGACACGACGACCCGCACGCCGCCACGCTCGGTGTATTTGATGGCGTTGTCGATCAGATTGCGCATCACCCGTTCGAGCAGCAGCGGGTCGCTCTCCACGAACACCGAATCCGGGCACTCGAACACCAGACTCAAGCCCTTGCCCTGGGCCGTGGCCTGCATCTCGAGGCAGATGCGGCGCAGCCAGCTGCTCAGGCAGAACACCTGGTTGGCCACCGGCACCACCTGGGCATCGAGCTTGGAGATGTCCAGCAGCCCGTCCATCTGTGAGGCCAGGGACTGCAGGGCCAGATTCATGTGGCGGCCGATCTCGGCGCTCTCAGGATCCAGAGGCCGCCGCACCAGGGCCGAACCGAGCAAGGACAGCGTGTGCATGGGCTGACGCAGATCGTGGCTGGCGGACGCCAGAAAGCGCGTCTTGGCCTCCATGGCCTGCTCCGCCTTTTGCAGGGCCAGACGCAATTGCTGGTTGGTCTGGGTCTGTTGCTGGCGGATCAACACCGACTCCACAAACACACGGTAGGCATCGCGCCCGAGGCTGGCCAGAATCCAGGCAAAGCCCAGGATCAAGGCCCCCAGGGCCACCTCCAGCCAGGTGCTTTCGCGACCGCCGGCATGCCAACCCAGCCAGGCCAGGCTGTTGCTGAGGCTGACCGGCAGCAAGAAACTCAGCAGCACCGGCGCCGAGCCGGCCGTGGTGGCCACCGAACCGGCACACAAACCCAGCAGCAGCATGGTCTGCACCATGCGCTGGTAGTCGTCGAAATAGGGCACAAACATCAGCGAGGCGCTGAACACCAGGCCATTGAGCAGGCTCAAGCCGGTGGCCGCGCGCAGGCGGCGGCGCAACGAGAGATGGCGCCAGACGGCCAACTTGCCCAAGCCCCACCAGCGCAGCGCCAGCACGCCCACCACCAGGGCCAACCAGAGCATGGCGAGCCAGTGCTGGGTGCCCTGCCAAGCCATGATGGCGATCACGGCGGCGCTGAATCCGACCGGGTACGGCATGCGCCGGCCCTGCTGGGCCAGCAGGCGCAGCAGCTCTTCGTCAACACTGGCCTGTTCGGCCGAGATCGCTCGTGTCATGGAGGTGGGTGAAGGACCGGGGCCAGTATCCCCCGGCCGGATGCCCTGTGTCAGCGCGGCGCGGCCAGATGCAAGCCCGCGATCAGCGCACGCAATCGCAGCTGATCCATGTCAAGGCGGCGCATCTGCTCACGCAGGCGCGCCCGCTCTTCATCGTTCTTGGAGTCGCGCAGAAGGCGCTCGAGGCGCTGCAGCTCGGCATCGTTGCGAACGATTTGCTGCTGCAAGCCATAGAGCTGCTGGCCGATCTGGTAGTAACGCAGGAACTCGTCCTCACCTGCCTGGCCGCGGCAACCTTCCCAGTAGATTTGGTTGCGCATGCCCTCTCGCCAGCCATTGCTGGCGGTGCAATAACTGCGGATGCCACGCTCCCAACCCTCGGTCCAGGCCTTGCTGTCGGGGCTGATGCCGATCTTGCCGCAGGCTTCGACATGGTCTTCGATGCGCTGGGCGCTGCGACCCTCGCGGCCGTCAGCCAGGCCACGGGCCTGCCAGTCGGCCTGACGGCATTGCGATTCGCTCATGCTGGCGCAGCCGCTCAAGACTGCCAGGCTGGCCAGGATGCACAGGGCCACACGTGGGCCGCGATGGTGTTCGATCATGCTGCGATGCTAGCCCATGCCGAGGCAGGCGAGGCCCGCCCCGCTGTGCACTTGTCGCGCGTTTCGCCCCGATCGATGTGTGCTGGGCGCTTCAGGCCAGGGCCACCCGGCTGGGCTGGCGCGCGTCCTGCAAGACGCCGTCCAGCAAGTCCAGGTAGTAGCCCAGCGGCGGCGTGCGCTTGCCCGGGTGCTTGGCCAGGTCGTCCCAGCGGCGCAGCTGCAGCGCCCGCGCCGCCTGCGGTTGGGCCAGGAAGAGCAGGCGCTCTTCGGCATTCATGCGGCCGCCTTGCAGGGACAGGGAATGCAGGGAGGCTGCCGACAGGCTGTCGGCATAAGCCGGGTCGCTGCCGACCAGAAAACGCTTGGCCTGCACATGCAGACGGATGGGCTCCAGCACATCGGCCGCGAAGCCACCGCTGGCCAGAAAGACCAGGGCGCGGGTCTCGTGCTGGTCGTCCTGCAGCTCGGCCTCGGCCGGCGCATCCATCAGCTGACCCAGGTCGTGCAGAAAGGCGGCCGCCACCAGGGCGTTGTCGGCATGGGCCCATTCGGCCAGCTGGGCGCATTGCAAGGCATGCTCGAGCGCGCTGACGGCCTCGCGCCGCTCCAGGCGCTGGCCGGTGTAGACCAGGGCGCCGCGGCGCTGAAACAGAGCTTCGATCTTGCTGACGATATCCATGGCGGGGCTCCCGAGAAACGGACGATGCGATCCATCGCCCCCGGCATCTTGTGCTGGCGACCGTGACCCGCACATGACGCCCGCATGTGCACCCCGTGAAGGTGAAGAATGCCCCGGGCGGCCATTCAAATTCCCTGAACCCAGGCATCAAGCGCCATGAACCGCCACACCGCGGCGACGGCGCACACTGCCGACATTGCGACACACCGGCGCCCCGCGCCAGACCGCCATGACCGCTTCAGCACCAGCCCCAGCCTCCGCCCCCGAGTCCACACCTGAGCCCGCACCCAGCGCCGCCGTGCCGCGCTACAGCCCGGTGGCCATGGCCCTGCACTGGCTGCTGGCCCTGCTGATCATCGCCACCTTTGCCTTCGGCGTGTACATGGCCGACCTGCCCTTCTCGCCCAGCCGGATCAAGCTCTACAGCTGGCACAAATGGGCGGGCGTGACCATCCTGCTGCTGTCCACCCTGCGCCTGCTCTGGCGCCTGAGCCACCGCCCGCCGGCCGATGCCCCCATGCCCGCCTGGCAAGCGCGTGCGGCCCACGCCACCCATCTGCTGCTCTACGTGCTGTTCTTCGCCGTGCCCCTGGCCGGCTGGGCCTACAGCTCGGCAGCCGGCTTCCCCATCGTCTGGTTTGGCGTGCTGCAGCTGCCTGACTTCGTGCCGGTGGACAAGACCCTGGCCGACACCCTCAAGGAAGCGCACAAGCTGCTGGCCTTTGCCATGGCCGGCCTGGTGCTGATGCACATCGCCGCTGCGCTGAAGCACCAGCTGCTGGACCGCGACGGCCTGCTGCTGCGCATGATGCCGGCGCGGCGCTGAAGCCTTCGGCCCCTGCCTGCCCCACCTCCTTTTTTCGAAACCGAAGCGAAAGGCTTTGCGATGAAACCGATCCGTTTGATGGTGATGACCGCCCTGCTGGCCAGCCTGAGCACCAGCTGGGCGCAAACCAAACCCAGCGCTGCAGCCAAGCCCGCAGCGGCCGCACCGGCGCCCGCCGCCGCGCCGCAGTTGCAGGCGGCTGGCAGCGAGCTGCTTTTCGTCAGCCGCCAGATGGGCGTGCCGGTGGAAGGCCGCTTCAAGAAATTCGACGCCCAGCTGAGCTTTGACCCCAAGAAGCCCGAGGCCGGCCGTGTCGCCTTCACCATCGACCTGGCCAGCGCCAGCCTGGGTGCGCCCGAGTTCGACGCCGAGCTGGGCAAGGCCGCCTGGTTCGACAGCAAGCGCCTGCCGCAGGCCAGTTTTCAGAGCAGCGCCATCAAGGCCTTGGGCGGCGGCAAGTTCGAAGTCAGCGGCAAGCTGAGCCTGAAGGGCCAGACCCGCGACCTGAGCGTGCCCATCAGCTTGAGCCAGGCCGGCGGCATCACCACCGCGAATGGCAGCTTTGTGCTCAAGCGCCTGGAGTTCAAGATCGGTGACGGCGAGTGGGCCGACACCTCCATGGTCGCCAACGAAGTGCAAGTGAAGTTCAAGCTGCTGTTCAGCGGCGTGGCGGCACTCTGAGCCTTCGCAGCAAGCAGATCACCCACCCAATTTCCCCCGCCCCCTTTTTCAACTTTTTTTGACCCAGCAAGGAAGCCCTGAGATGAACAAGACCCTGATCGCAGCCCTGGCCCTGGCCGCCTCCAGCTTCGCGCAAGCGGAATCGGCCACCTACGCCATCGAGCCGACCCACACCTACGCCACCTTCGAGATCTCGCACTTCGGCGTGTCCACCAACCGCGGCCGCTTCGACAAGAAGGAAGGCACGGTCACCCTGGACCGCGCCGCCAAGACCGGCCGCGTCGAGCTGACCCTACAAATGGCCAGCGTCAACACCGGCTCGGCCGCCTTTGACAAGCACCTGCAAAGCGAAGACATCTTCGACGCAGGCAAGTTCGCCACCGCCAAGTTCGTGGGCGACAAGTTCAGCTTCAGCGGCGACAAGGTCACCGAAGTGGCCGGCGAGCTGACCCTCAAGGGCAAGACCGCCCCGGTCACGCTCAAGGCTGTCGGTTTCGGCTGCTACCAAAGCCCCATGCTCAAGCGTGAAGTCTGCGGCGGCGACTTCGAGGCCACCCTCGACCGCACCCAGTGGGGCGTGGACTACGGCCTGGCCTGGGGCTTCCCCAAGGCGGTGAAGCTGGTGATCCAGGTCGAAGCCGTCAAGCAATAAGTCGATCCCTTGGCCCTGCGCCGGCTCCGGCGCAAGCGGGGCCGATCGCTCGCCCGCCCGCCGCGCCTCACGAGGCCGGCGGGTTTTTTTCGTGGGCTCGGGCCATTCGTGATGGACTTCACGCCCGACACCCTGCCCCCATTCCCTCGGGGCCGGCGAGCCTGAAACCCGGCCTCCGGACTGTCGCTCGTTCCTGCAATTCAGCCCCTTGCCCGCACGGCGCGTCGCGCTGCCGTCGCTCGGCTGGTGCAGCTTGCGTACAGTGCGTGCAAAGACCCAAGGTTTCCTCCGCCATGTCCCCCTCGCCCTCGCTCCCTCCTACCTTGTTGCAGCGCCTGCAGCATTTCTACGCCCAGCTGCTGCGTTGGTTCCATATCTACGCGGGTTGGCTGGTCAGCATTAGCTGGAAGAACTTCATCATCTTCTCGGCAGCGCTGATCATCGGCGCCAATCTGATTTCCAATCTGCCCTTCTTCACCTGGCGCATCACCGAGGAAGTCGAAAGCGGATCGGTGCCCTACAACAAGCTGCCGCGTCTGCCGCCGGCTGAGAAGCCCGAGAAGCGAGAAAAGGCTGAGAAGGCGGAGAAAACCGACAAGAGCGGCAAGGGCATCCACTACGAGATCAGCATCGACGAGCGTGGCGTGCGCGTGCTGCCCCGCGCGGCCTCGGGCGACAAGGCCGCGTCGGAAGCCGGCAGCGAGGGCGCAGGGCCGGGCGTGAACATCCGCTTCCCTGAGTCGGCCGAGCGCGAGGACATCCGGCGCGCCGTCGAAGACGCGCGGACAGCCCTGGAAAAAATCGCCGAGGAAGCGCGCGAAGCCCAGGAGAAGGCCGAACAAGACGCTCAGCAGGCCGAGGAAACCAAGCAGGCCATCGAAGAAGCACGCGCCGAGACCGAGCGGCTGATCGAAGAGGCCCGAAGCGGCGGGCCGAGATCCCGCGTGCGCGTCATCCATGCCGGAGACTTCTTGGTTGAATGGGCGGTGTTCTGGGTTGCGGCCTCCCTTTTGATCAAGATCACCTACAAAGGCCGCATCCAGGCCGAGGTGAAAGCCGCCAAGGCGACCGAGACGGCGGAGGCCGAATCGCTCAAGCGCCAGGTCATCGAAGCCCGCATGGCCGCCATGCAGGCCCAGGTGGAGCCGCATTTCCTGTTCAACACCCTGGCCTCCATCGACCACCTGATCGAAACCGACCCGCCGCGTGCCTCGCAGATGCAGAAGAACCTGATCGCCCTGCTGCGCGCCTCCATGCCCACCATGCGCGAGGCCAATGCCAGCGGCGTGCGTGACCTGGGCCGCGAGCTGGCGGTCATCAAGCCTTACCTCGAAATCCTGCAGATGCGCATGGAAGAGCGGCTGCAGACCGAGATCGATGTGCCCGAGGGCCTGCTCTCGGCCGAGTTCCCGCCCATGATGATTCAGAGCCTGGTCGAGAACGCCATCAAGCATGGCCTGGAGCCCAAGGCCGAAGGCGGCCTGCTGCGCGTCAAGGCCGAGGTGCTGCACGGCAAGCTGGCCGTGACCGTGGCCGACACCGGCCTGGGCTTCGGCCGCGCCGCCACCGCCGGCACCGGCGTGGGCCTGGCCAATATCCGCGAGCGCCTGATGATCCTCTACGGCTCACGCGCCAGCGTCACCGTCACCGAAAACCAACCCAGCGGCACCGTGGTGACCATCACCGTGCCTTACCGCAGCCGCGCCGACGAGCACGAAGGAGCCTCCGCATGAAAAGCTTTGCCAAGTTCACCCTGGCCCTGAGCCTGGTTCTGGCCCTGGTGGCCGCCGTGTCCGGCGTCTGGCTCTGGCAGGAAATGTGGAGCCACCCGGGCGTCAGCATCAGCATCAATGGCGAAGACCTGTACCTCGGTGAGATGGCCTCCGGCCAGTGGGCCGAGCTGCTGGTCGGCGGCTTGATCACCGGCGTGGTGCTGCTGTTTGTGCTACCCCTGGTCTTGCTGCTGGGCGTGGGCCTGCCCCTGCTGATCGTCGGCGGCGTGCTGGTCTGCGTGGTGGGCACGGTGCTGGCGGCGCTGTTCAGCGTCGGCGCGGTGCTGGGTTCACCGCTGATCCTGCTGGGCCTGGTGCTCTGGCTGCTGCTGCGCGACCGCCGCCCCAAGCGCAATGCGCAGGCCTGAACACCTCCGAAGCCGACTTAACATCCGCGCATGAACCAGCCAAACACCCCCGCCCCCACCCGCGTGCGCGCCGTCCTGGCCGACGACGAGCGCCTGATGCGCGAACAGCTGCGCAGCCGCCTGACCGAGGTCTGGCCCGATCTCGACATCGTCGCCGAGGCCAAGAACGGCCTGGAGGCGGTGGAGCTGGTGCGCGAGCACCGGCCCGACCTGGTGTTTCTGGACATCCGCATGCCCGGCCTGACCGGCGTCGATGCCGCCCGCCAGATCGCCCAGCTGCCCGAGGATGACTCCTGGCTGGTGCCCGAGATCGTCTTCATCACCGCCTACGACCAGTACGCGGTCGAAGCCTTCGAGCAGGGCGTCGCCGACTATGTGCTCAAGCCCGCCGAACGCGAGCGCCTGCTGGTGACGGTGCAGCGCATCAAGAAGCGCCTGGCCCAGCGCCAGGACGGCGCCAGCGTGCCCGATGTGGCCGAGCCCGCGGGCGCGCCGTTGCAGCAGCTCTTGCACAAGCTCTCCAGCCAGCTCAACCCGGGCGCCAAGCCCAACTACCTGCAATGGATCCAGGCCACGGTCGGCCAGGCCATCCAGATGATCCCGGTCGAGGACGTGCTGTTCTTCATCAGCGATGAAAAGTACACCCGCGTGCAGACCGCCCGCATCGAAGCCCTGATCCGCAAGCCGATCAAGGAACTGGTCGACGAGCTCGATCCCAGCCTGTTCTGGCAGATCCACCGCTCCACCCTGGTCAATGCCCGCGCCATCGACGGCATCACCCGCGATTTCCGCGGCCGCCAGATGGTCGGCGTCAAAGGCCTGAGCGAAAAGCTCGAAGTCAGCCGCAGCTACACGCATCTGTTCAAGGGCATGTGAGTCTGTGGGCCTCTGGGGTGGGGCTGCTTTCGGCGCGAAGCATTCTCTCGGTTTTCTCGTGAGGCCCTGCAGCCCGTGCCGCCGCCGGGCTCATGGTTCCGGGGTCGGCCCTGGCGGGCCGACTTCCCTGCGCTGCTCGCGCCTCGGGGCTGGCGCATAACTCACTCCGCTCACTGCGTTCGCTTCGTTCAGACAGAAGCGCCAAGTCAGAGCTTGAAGCGCGCGGGTACGCGCGCGCCCCGAGGCGCTGTGCTGCTCGGCCCTGCACAAATCGCCCGGCAGCGGCACGGGCTGCAGGGCGCTTGCATCGCGATCGATCTGCCCCATCAAAGGTGGAACACGCCACATTCGAAGGTGGCTCGGCCCGCCGACGGGCGATTTGTGCGCGGCCGAGGGCGCAGCGGAGCGGCTCATGCGCGTGTACTCACGCGCTTCAAGCTCTGACTCGGCGCCACTGTTTGACCACAGTGAGCGCAGCGAACGGAGGGAGTTTGGCGCCGCTGAGCCGCGCAGTGAGCAGCGAGGGGAGTCGGCTCGCAGAGCCGACCCGCGAACCATGAGCCCGGCGGCGGGGCGAGACACCGCAGCGCGAACGCCGAGTACAACGAAGGACCGGAACAAGCCGCCAGCCGCGATTCACCACCATTCACCGCCGATTTCCGCAGTTCATCCCAGCCCAGTTGACAGCGCGAAAATTGAGATTAAAGTGATATCACCTTTAATCGGAGGACGCGATGAGAACCCAGCAAGAATTTCGCACCGAAACTGCCGCCCGCACCCACAGCGGCGCCCTGGCCGTGGGCCTGGCCCTGATCGGCCTGGCCGGGGGGACGGCCTTGGTGATCAGCACCGTGGCCCTGGGCCCCTGGGCTTTGCTGCCGGGATTGGGCCTGGTGCTGGTCGGCATCCTGGCCCTGGCCGGGCTGTACATGCAGCAGCCCAATGAGGCGCGCATCCTGACCCTGTTCGGGCGCTACTGCGGCAGTGATCGGCGCGAAGGCCTGCGCTGGGCCAACCCGCTGATGCTCAAGCGCAAGATCTCGCTGCGCTCGCGCAACTTCAATGCGCCCACGCTCAAGGTCAACGACAAGCGCGGCAACCCGGTGGAGATCAGCGCCGCCGTGGTCTGGCGGGTCCAGGACACGGCGCGTGCGGTGTTCGAGGTCGATGATTTCGAGGTCTATGTGCGCATCCAGGCCGAAGCCGCGATCCGCCATCTGGCGGCGCAATTCGCCTACGACGAGGGCGACGACATCCATTCGGGCGAAATCACCCTGCGCGCCGGCCAGGACGAAGTGGCCGCGGCCCTGGTCAAGCAGTTGCAGGAGCGTTTCGGTGACGCGGGCGTGGAAGTGCAGGACGCCAAGATCACCCACCTGGCCTATGCGCCCGAGATCGCCCAGGTGATGCTGCGCCGCCAGCAGGCCGAGGCCATCATCAGCGCCCGCAAGAAGATCGTGCTCGGTGCGGTCAGCATGGTGGAGGAAGCGCTCAAGGGTCTGAGCGAGCGCTCCATCGTCGAGCTGGACGACGAACGCAAGGCCGCCATGGTGTCCAACCTGCTGGTGGTGCTGTGCTCGGACAAGGAGACGCAGCCCATCGTCAACACCGGCACGCTGTACAACTGAGGCCCACCCCGCCTCTGCCCTGATCGACCATGGCCAGCCCCGACAAAAAAAGCTTCGCCCTGCGCCTGGACCCGGCGCTCTGGGCCGAGGTCGAGCGCCTGGCCGCGCAGGAGCTGCGCTCAGCCAATGCACAGATCGAATACCTGCTGCGCGAAGCGCTGGCGCGGCGCGGCATCAAGCCCGCTGTGAACCGCAGCCCACGCGGCCGGCCACCCAAGGAAGGCAGCGGCGCTGAGCCGGGTAGCGATTCGCCTGAATCCAGCGAGTGCTGAGCCTGCCGCAGCCGGCAAACGTCCTCAGCCCTGGTCTTTTTGCGCCTGGGCCTGAGCGGCCGCCGAAGCGGCGCCCTTGGCCGCAAAGGTCTCGCGCAGCCGCTTGAGCTTTTCACGCGGGTCTTCCTTGACCTCGCTCTCGTTCAAGCGCATCTCGGTGATGAAGCGGCTGGGAATGCCCATCACCAGCTCGCGGCTCTTCTTGCGGCGGCGCAGGGTGCTCACGGCCAGGGTCTTGCGCGCGCGGGTGATGCCCACATACATCAGGCGCCGCTCTTCCTCGAGGCGCTGGGCCGTCATCTCCTCGTCGTCGGCCTTGAAGGGCAGCAAGCCCTCGTTGACGCTGGCAAGAAAGACATGCGGCCACTCCAGCCCTTTGGAGGCATGGAGCGTGGTCAGGGTGACCTGGTCCTGCTCTTCGTTGCGCTCGGACAGCGAGATGATGACGCTGATGGTCTGCGCCACCTGCAGCACCGATTCCTTCTGCGCCTCCATGGTGACTCCGCCATCGTTGGTGACCTGGCCGCCGCAGCGTTTGGCCACCCAATCGACGAAATCGAGCACATTGTTCCAGCGGGCCATGCCCACTTTTTCGTTCTCTTCGCTCTCGATCAGGTGCTGCTCGTAGCCGATGTCCTTGAGCCATTCCAGCAGCAAGGCCTTGGCCGGTTCGGCGCCCTCGGTGTGACGGGCGCGGTACTCCAGCTCGTTGACATAACGGCCAAACTCGTGGAGCGAGCCGATGGCCTTCTTGCTCAGCACCGTGCCCAGACTCTCGGCGAACAGGGCCTCGTACATGCTGCACTTCCACTGCCCGGCAAACTGGCTCAGCGCGCCCAGGGTCTGGTGGCCGATGCCGCGTTTGGGCGTGGTGATGGCGCGCAGAAAGGCCGGGTCGTCGTCCTGGTTGACCAGGAGGCGCAGCCAGGCGCACAAGTCCTTGATCTCGCTCTTGTCGAAGAAGCTCTGGCCGCCCGAGACCTTGTAGGGGATGTTGGCGCGGCGCAAGGCCTGCTCGAACACCCGCGCCTGGTGGTTGGCACGGTAGAGGATGGCGAATTCCTTGAAATCCTTGGCCTTGCCGTCGCCACGCAAGGCCTGGATGCGCGCGACGGCGCGCTCGGCCTCGTGGTCCTCACCATCGGCCTCGACCAGCACGACCGGGTCGCCGTCACCAAAATCGCTCCACAGCTTTTTCTCGAACAGCTTGGGGTTGGTGGCGATCACATTGTTGGCGGCGCGCAAGATCGCGCCGGTGGAGCGGTAGTTCTGCTCCAGCGGGATCACCTTGAGGTGCGGAAAGTCCACCGGCAGGCGCTTGAGGTTTTCGATGGTGGCGCCGCGCCAGCCGTAAATGCTCTGGTCGTCATCACCCACGGCGGTGAACATGGCCCGCGGCCCGACCAGGGCCTTGAGCAGGTCGTACTGCACCGCATTGGTGTCCTGGTACTCGTCAACCAGCACATAGCGCAGCTGGTCTTGCCAGCGGCCGCGCGCCTCGGCGTCCTCGGTCAGCAGGCGCAGCGGCAGGCTGATCAGGTCATCGAAGTCCACCGCCTGGTAGGCCGCCAGGCGATCCTGGTAGCGCTCCATGACGATGGCGGCGGCCCTCTCATTGTCGTCTCGCGCCATGGCCAGGGCTTGCTTGGCGGTCAGCCCCTGGTTCTTCCACATCGAGATGGTCCATTGCCAGGACTTGGCCTGGTTGGCATCGGCCGTGCCGCCGGCATCGCGCAGCAGGCCCAGCACATCGTCGCTGTCGAGGATGGAGAACTGCTCCTTCAACCCGACCCGCGTGCCCTCCTGGCGCAAGATGCGAACGCCCAGGCTGTGGAAAGTCGAGATCACCAGATCCTTGGCCGCCCGTGCGCCCACCAGATGGCGCGCCCGCTCGCGCATTTCCTGCGAGGCCTTGTTGGTGAAGGTGATGGCGCCAATCTGCTTGGGCGCATAGCCGGCCTGCAGCAGGCGCGCGATCTTCATGGTGATCACCCGCGTCTTGCCCGAACCCGCCCCGGCGATCACCAGACAAGGGCCATTCAGGTGGTGAACGGCTTCGAGCTGGGCGGGATTGAGGGTGTCGGACATGATGGGCGCGAGGGAGAACGGGCGATGATAGCCAATCACCCGCTGCGTGGGCTTCGCCCTCCATAATCGCCCCAGCATGCGGAACAACGCCTTGACTCGAAACTGGGCCCTGATGCTGCTGTGCGCCCTGCTGTTCGGCGGCGCGGCGCAGGCGAGAGAACTGCTGGCTGTAGGCACGCAGTTCCCGCGCATCCTGGAATTTGATGCCAGGGGCAACGCGCGCGGTCTGGCCGTGGACCTCTTGACCCGCGCGGCTGCCCAACAGGGCCACACGGTTCGTTTCGAAAACCTGCCCTGGGCACGCGCGCAGTTGGTGGTGGAGCAGGGGCTGGCCGATGTGCTGGTGGGCCCCTACCGCAGCCCTGAGCGTTTGCAACGCTTCTTGTTTTCACAGCTGGCGTTCTACGAGGACGCCCTGGTGTTCTACGCCAGCCCCGCCAAGGCGGAGCTGTGGCAGGGCGACTGGAGCCGCTTGAGCGGGCGCTCGGTCGGCCTGGTTCTGGGTTGGGCCTACGGCGACGCGATGGAGCAGGCGCGCAGCAGCTTGCTGATCAGCCACCCTGGCGATGTGGCCACCGGCCTGCGCATGTTGCAGCGCGGCCGCATCGACCTGCTCGCCAGCAATGAACGCAACACCACGCCGGTGCTCGAGGCCATGGGCCTGAGCGCCCAGTTTCTGGTGCTGAAGCCACCGATCGCGGTCCAGACCGGCCACTTCGCCTACAGCCGCAACGCCAGTGGCGAGGAGCTCCGCGTCAACCTCGATCGCAGCCTGGAGGCGCTGCGCAGCAACGGCACGCTGCGCGAGCTCGCGCGGCAATGGGCTGTGCGGATTCCGGATTGACGGATTGAGGCACTGCTTGTGAAGGCAGTTTGCGCCATTTTCTTTCGCTATCCTGCTCGCAATGAGCACGAGACCGCCCCACCCTGCCCTGCAACGACGTCAACTGCTGCAAGCGGTCCTGGCCGCCGGCAGCGCCCCGCTGTGGGTCCGCCACGTCCATGCGGCCGACACGGTCGAGCGCTTCGCCCTCGGCATCGCCTCGGGCTGTCCGCGGCCCAGCAGCCTGGTGCTGTGGACCCGGCTGAGTGGGCCGGCACTGCCGGCCCAGGTGGCGGTGGACTGGGAGCTGGCCGAAGACGAGGCCTTCAAGACCGTGGTGGCCAAGGGCCAGGAGATGGCGCTGGCGGCCGATGCGCACAGCGTGCATGCCGAGCCGGCCGGGCTCAAGCCCGATCGCTGGTACTGGTACCGCTTCACCGCCCTGGGCGCGCGCAGCCCGGTCGGGCGCACGCGCACGGCGCCGGCGCCTGACGCCAAAGTCAGCTCCCTGCGCTTCGCCATTGCCTCCTGCCAGCGCTGGGACCATGGCCGCTACGCCGCCTGGGCCGATATGGCACGCCAGGACCTCGATCTGGTGCTCTTCCTCGGCGACTACATCTACGAAAGCGCGGCGATCTCCAACGCCTCGGCCAGCGGCCCGGCGCCGCGCGTGCATGTGGGTGGCCTGTGCCGCAGCCTGGACGACTACCGCCAGCGCTACGCCCAGTACAAAAGCGACCCGTCCTTGCAAGCCATGCATGCGCGTGCGCCCTGGATCGTCACCTGGGACGACCACGAGGTCGACAACGACTGGGCCGGCGACCACTCACAAGGCCTGGAGGCTGACTTCCCGCAGCGCCGCATCGCCGCCGCCAAGGCCTACTGGGAGCACATGCCCTTCCCCAAGGCCTTGCGCCCGAGCGGCAAGGACATCCGCATCCACGAGCACTACGACTGGGGCCAGCTGGCGCGGCTGATCAGCGTGGACGGCCGGCAATGGCGCGATCCGCAGGTCTGCCCCAAACCCGGTCGCGGCGGCTCCAACACCTTGTCGCTCAAAGACTGCCCGGACTTTCTCGACCCGCGCCGCAGCCTGCTGGGCGCCGCCCAGGAGCAATGGCTGGCGCAAAGCTGGGACGCCTCACGGCCCTGGAACCTGCTGGCCCAGCAGACCCTGATGGCTCGCATGAACTGGCAGACCCAGGCCGGCGAGCCGGGTGTCTACTGGACCGATGGCTGGGATGGCTATCCGCTGGCGCGCCAGCGCCTGCTGCGCGATATGGCGGCGCGCAAGCTGCGCAACACCGTCGTGCTGGGCGGGGATGTGCACGCCAACTATGTGGCCGATCTGCGCGCCGATTTCGATGCGCCGGTGAGCGCCGCCAACCCGCTGCTGGCCACCGAGTTCTGCGGCACCTCGATCAGCAGCCAGGGCCTGGACCAGAGCCGCATCGAGCGCGCCCTGCCGCACAACCCGCATCTGCGCTACGGGCACGCCGATCAGCATGGCTATGTGCAATTCCTGCTGCGCCCGGACCGCCTGGAGGCCGAGCTGCGCTCGGTGCAGGAGCTGTGGAAGGCCGACAGTGCGCTCGAAACCTCGGCCCGCTTCACGGTGGAGAACGGGCGGGTCGGGGCGATTCAGGGCACTTGAGCCGCCAGCGCGGGCGCCGCGCTCAGGTGCGCGCCAGCGAGGTGTTGGTCGGCGCGCTCTGCGCCGTGGCCGGGCCCTGCAGGTACTGCTTGCCCAACCAACCGCCCACCAGCAAGGTGGCGGTGATCACACTGGCCAGGGCCAGGCGGCGGCTCCAGCGCGGCTCGCTGCCGGCCGTGGCCGTCTCGGGCAAGGCCGACAGGGTGTCGGGCCCGTCCACCGCGTCAGCACCGATTCCGGCGACCGGCATGGGGTTCAGGGTCAGGGCCGAGTGGTTTTCACCGGCCAGCCAGGCGCGCAAATCATCGGCCAACGCTTCGGCGCTGACATGGCGGCGGTCGGCGCGCGGCGCCACGGCCTTGTGCAACAAGGCATCCAGACTGAACTGCTCGGCGCCACTGAGGTTGGACCAGCTGGCCGAGGGCGAGGCCTCGTCCACATCGCCGCCAAAAGCCGAGGGCAGGCGGCCATCGACCAGCATGTAAAGCAAGGCGCCGAGGCCAAAGACTTCGCTGCCCAGGCTGGGTGGCTCGCCGGCCAGGGCTTCCGGGCTGGCGTAGCCAGGCACCGAGCCCAGGCCCATGCCGCGCTCGAACGGATCTTCCGGATCGGGCATGCGCATCAGGCCCATGCCCATCAGGGTCAGACGCTGGTCGGGCGTCACCCAGATCATGCCGGGATCCACCTCAGCCAGCAGCCAGCTTTGCTGATGGGCGTAGCGCAGCACCTCGCAGAGCTTGACGATCAGGTTCAGGCGTGCGCGCAGCGGCAGGTGAGAGCAAGCCCGCACGATGGGCTGGCCTTCGGCCCAGCGCAGGATCATGTAAGGCTGGCCCAAGGGCGTGACGCCGCTGTCGCTGGGCACGGAAATGCTGGGATGCGAAAGCTGGCCCATGTCCAGCGCCTGGTCGGCGAAGCGCAGCATCACGCCGGCGGCGCGCTCGCTGCGCGGCAGCACCAGCACGGCCGCGGCCTGGTCAGCGGCCAAGGCATGCTGGGCGCGGTACCACTGGCCGCTGGGGCCACCATCGGCGCCATGCAGCGCGGTGGTCAGGCGCCAGACGCCCAGGGCAGTGCCTTCGCTCAACGTGGTCGGAGCTGCCGGGGGGGGAAGGGCAAGTTCGGGCATTCGCATAGGGTTTGTGCTGACATGCTAGGGGATAGCGCCCCGCTTGGGGAAGCGCATCAGCCCTTGAACCGGGGGGCGATGCGCATTTGCTCACGCGATTTGGGGCTTATTCACACCCCCCAAAGCGATGGTCGGCCCACGCCAGGCGCCCACCAGCCCGCCCAGCGGGCCAAATGCGCTGCGAAGTGAGAGCCTGACCCTTGCGATACTGAAGCCTCATATGAGCGCCATTCTCGCCGTCACGCTGCCCTTTTTCGCCCTGGTCCTGTGCGGTTATGTCGCCGCCCGCCAGGGCCTGCTGGCCGAGACGGCAATTCCGGGGCTGAATGGCTTTGTGCTTTTCTTCGCCCTGCCCTGCCTGTTGTTCCGCTTCGGCATGAACACGCCGGTGCTGCAGCTGCTGAATCCGACCGTGCTGGGGGTCTACCTGGCCGCGGCCTTGCTGATCGTCGGCCTGTGCATCGCCTTGACCCTGTCGCCGCGGGTGCAACTCAAGGACGCGGCCTTCGGCGCCCTGGTCGCCGCCTTTCCCAACACCGGCTTCATGGGCGTGCCCCTGCTGGTGGCCCTGCTCGGGCCGGCGGCGGCCGGGCCGGTGATCTGCACCATCCTGGCCGATCTGTTTGTGACCAGCTCGCTGTGCATTGCACTGGCGCGCGCCCACGACGCGGTGGCCGGCGCGCCCGGCCGCAGCGCCGCTCGCCTGGCTGCAACACAGGCCTTGCGCGGCGCCCTCTCCAACCCCTTGCCCTGGGCGATTGCGCTGGGCGCCTTGGCCAGCGCCACGGGCTTGCGGCCGCCCGGGCCGCTGGACCGCGTCATCCAGATGCTGGCCGATGCGGCTTCGCCGGTGGCGCTCTTCACCATCGGCGCCGTGCTCTGGCGCGCGGGGCAGCATGCCCACAGCCGCACGCCGCCGACGCTCTACCTGCCGGTGGCTGCGCTCAAGCTGCTGCTGCATCCGGCCCTGGTGCTGGGCCTGGGCCTCGCCGCGCAGCGCCTCGGGGCGGGGCTGGGTTCCTTCGAGCTGACGGTGCTGACCCTGGCCGCTGCCCTGCCCAGCGCCAGCAATGTCTCCCTGCTGGCCGAGCGCTATGGCGCCGACAACGGCCGCATCGCCCGCATCATCCTGGCCAGCACCAGCCTGGCCTTCCTCAGCTTCAGCGGCCTGGCCTGGTGGCTGCAGGCCCATCCGCTGGGCCCGGCGGTGTGACGCACTGCGCAGCCGGTCGCCGGCTGTGCCCGCACAAGCGCCGCTTCTTGAGTTGCATCAAGACAAAGCAGCCACAAGGATGAGAATGTGACGGATTCATGACAGCACCCCCACCCGCCATGAGCACCAGCACAGCCAAGACTTCGAACACCCCGGCCCCACGCGCCGCGCGCAAGAAAAGCGCGCCCCGCCCCAGCCGCAGCGGCGACACCACCCGCGGCCACAGCAGCCAGGGCATCGCCCGCCAGGTGATCCAGAAAGCCGTGGATGCCGCCCAGGCCCGCGAGCTGGAGGCGCTGAAAGACATCGTCGCCAGCCAGGGTCCGGCGGCCCTGGCGTCCTCGGTGAGGGCCATCGTCGCCGGCTGCGCGCCGGACGATGCGCAAGCGCTGCGCCAGGCCCTGCTGCAAGAGCTGCAAGCGCCCGAAGATGGCGCGGCAGGCCCCGACCCCGACCAGGTGCTGTCCAGCCACTGGCGCAGTGGCGCCTACCCCTACAAGAACCTGCTCTCGCGCAAGAGCTACGAAAAGCAGAAGTACGCGCTGCAGGTGGAGCTGCTCAAGCTACAGGCCTGGGTCAAATCCAGCGGTCAGCGCCTGGTGATCCTGTTCGAAGGCCGCGATGCGGCCGGCAAGGGCGGCACCATCAAGCGTTTCATGGAGCATGTGAACCCGCGCGGCGCGCGCGTCGTGGCGCTGGAAAAACCCAGCGAGGTCGAGCGCGGCCAGTGGTACTTCCAGCGCTATGTCCAGCACCTGCCCACCGCGGGCGAGATCGTGCTGTTCGACCGCAGCTGGTACAACCGCGCCGGCGTCGAGCGGGTGATGGGCTTCTGCAGCCAGGACGAGTACACGGAGTTCATGCGCCAGGCGCCCGAGTTCGAGCGCAATCTGGTGCGCAGCGGCACCCATCTGGTCAAGCTCTGGTTCTCGGTCAGCCGCGAGGAGCAGCGCCGCCGTTTCAAGGAGCGTGAGGCCCACCCGCTCAAGCAGTGGAAGCTCTCGCCCATCGACCTGGCCTCGCTGGACAAATGGGACAGCTACACCAAGGCCAAGGAGGCGATGTTCTTCCACACCGACATCGCCGAGGCGCCCTGGACCGTGGTCAAGTCCGACTGCAAGAAGCGCGCGCGCCTCAACGCCCTGCGCCATGTGCTGCACCAGTTGCCCTACACCAACAAGGACCTCAGCAAGATCGGCCCGCTGGACCCGCTGCTGGTGGGCCGGGCCAATGTGGTCTACGAGCGCGGCGAGGGCCGCGGCGGCTGAAGCACCAAGCTCACACCCGCTCCAAGGGCCGGTGCGGCAGCGCCGGCCCTTGCACCCGGATGGCATCGCCGGGGCGCACCCAGCCGCCCTGCAGCACCACGGCCATGATGCCGGCCTTGCGGATCAGCTGCCCCTCGGGCCCGCGGTCCAGCACGGCCGCCAGCAGACCCGGCATGAAGTTCTCGATCTGGGCGCAGGGGTTGCGCAGGCCGGTGATGCGCAGGCGCACCTGCTCGCCGATCTGCAGCTCTGTGTCGGTCGGCAAGGCCAACAGGTCCAGGCCTGCCGTGCAGATGTTCTCGCCCAGCTGCCCGGGCGCCAGCACCAGGCCACGCGGCGCCAGCGCCTCGAACAGCTCGCGCTGGATCAGATGGACCTGGCGCAGATTCGGCTGGCTGGGGTCCTGGGCCACGCGCGAGCGGTGCTGCACGGTCACGCCGCGGTGGGCATCACCGCGCACACCCAAACCGGCTTCCAGCTCGATGGCCGCAACGGTCTGTTTGGAAAAACCATGAAGCGCGCTGAGGCTGACCGCGCACACGGTGGCGGCATCCGTGGGCGGAAACTGCGGTGGGGCTAGGGTTGGAGCGTGCATCAAGCCATGCGCGAGAGCCAAGGACCGGCGCATCGGGCGCAAGGCCTCAGTCCAAGGTGCTCATGACCTGCGAATCACCCTGCTGGCGCAGCGGCAGCAGGATGTGGAAGGCCGCGCCCGAGCCCTCGCTGCCGGGTTCGCCCAGGTTCTCGGCATAGATGCGGCCACCGTGGATCTCGATGATCTTGCGGCAGATGGCCAGGCCCAGGCCGGTGCCGCCGGAACCATCCTTGGTCTGGCTCGATTGAACAAAGGCATCGAAGATCTTCTCCAGCTCCGCCGGCGGGATGCCCGGCCCCTGATCGGCCACACGGATGTGAACCTCGCCTTGCGGCGACAGCTGAGCCCGCACATCGAGCGCACCGCCCTCGGGTGAGAACTTGATGGCATTGGCCATGACATTGCGCACCACCTGCTGGAAGCGCAGCGGGTCGACCTTGGCCGCCAGCGGCGTGGCCGGCTGGCGCAGCGACAAGCGCAGATGGCGGCGCGCCATCAGCGGCTCCAGCTCGCGCATCACGCCCTGGATCAGGCCGCGCAGATCGCAGCGCTCCAGGTCGAAGGTGCCGACCGAGCTTTCGATCTTCGAGACATCAAGCAGATCGTTGACCAAGGCCAGCATGCGCTGACCGGCCTGCTGGATGTCGCTGAACATGCTGGCCAGCTTGGGCGCATCACGGCCGCGTGCCATGCCCAGCTCGGAGAAGCCCAGGATGGACTGCAGCGGCGTGCGCAGCTCATGGCTGATATTGGCCACGAACTCGCTCTTGGCGCGCGAGGCCTCCTGGGCCACATCGCGCGCCTCGCGGGTGGCGCGCTCTGCGGCGCGGAACTCGCTGACATCCTCCAGTGTGCACAAGATGCCGGCCACACCGCCGTTCTGGTCGGGCACGCGCACCTTGGTGATCAGCATGTCGCGCAGGCTGCCGTCGCGGTGCTGGATCTGCGTCTCGTAGCGGATGCGGCCACCCTCGCGCAACAGGCGCGCATCCTGCTCGTCGTGCACCAGGCGCTCGGCCTTGGGCATGAAATTGCCGACCGGCTGACCCAGCGTCACCTGCCGGCTGCGCCCGGTGAACTCTTCCCAGGCCTGGTTGACGGTGACGTAGCGGCCCTCGGCATCGAACATGGACACCGGCAGCGGACTCATCTCCTGGAGCAAGGCGCTGAAGGCGAGCTGGTGCTGCAGGCTTTGCTGGGCCACCCAGCGCTCGGTCACATCGACCGCGCTGCCGGCAAATCCGCTCAGGGCCTGGGTCTGTTCGTCGCGAAGGGGCAGCACCGAGATTTCAAAGCGACGCATCTGCCCATCGGGCGCCTGCAAGGCGAACTGCGTGCTGCGCGACTCGCCTGGCTGACCTTCGGGCGCAAACAAGGCCTCCATGCGCTGGCGGTGCTGTGGCGCTACCAGATCGGGCAGGCGCAATCCCTGGGCCTCACGGATGGGCAAGGCACTGAGGGCGGACCAGCGCGCATTGACGAAGGTGATGCCGCCCTGTGCATCGGTGCGGAAGACAAACTCCTGCAGGCTCTTGAGCAACACGCGCAAATCATGCTCACGGGCGGCCACGCGCTGGTGGGCGCGGTCCAGCGCCGCGCGGGCGCGCGCCCCGTTGCTGAGGCTGCGCAAGGCCACCCAGGCCGCGCCCGACACCAGCACCAGGCCGGCGCCAGCCACCGCCAGCAGCACATGCATCAGCTCGCGCCAACCCTGCAGGGCCAGGTCCAGGCGCTCCTCCACCAGCACCACCAGGGGTCGGGTGCGGGAAACGCGGAAGGCCACAACCTGGGTGCCCGGCTGGGCGCCCACGCCGACATAGCTGCCGTGCTCACGGGACGGCAGCCACTGGGCAAACACCGGATGGTGGCTGAGGCGCGTGCCGGGGTCCTGGCTGACCGACTCGCTGGCGGCCAGCAGCTGGCCATCGAAGCTGCTCAGCAGGGCCGAGCCTTTGGCGTCCGCCAAGGCCTGGCTTTGGTAGTTGGCCAGTGCATCCGGGTTGATCAAGGCCAGCAAGAGGACATGGCGACCTCCTGGCAGTCGATGCTGGCGCAGCAGGGGCAGCATGAACACCGGCGAGGCCGGAGCTCCGAGGCGCAGATCGCGCAAGCCACGTCCCGGCAACAAGGCAGCCAGTCGGTCGCCCCCCTCTGGCGGCAGGGCGCCCAGCAAAGGCAGGCTCAGCTGCAGGCCGGCTTCGCCCGCTTCCGAGCTGGCCAGCACCTGGCCTTGCAGACTGAGCACCGCCACATTGCGCAACACCGGCTGGCCTTGCAGGGTCTGGCTCAGTTGCTGGCTCAGCGCTTCACCGGCCGCGTGGCCCTCGCCGCCGGCCAGGGCGGCCGCCAGGGCCGGGCTGTCACCCAGGCTGCGCAGGCCTTGCGCGGCACTCTCCACCGCGCGGGTGATCTGGTCTTCCAACACCCGACTCATCAGCCGGCTGCGGTCCTGGGCCGCATCCACCGCCTCGCCGCGCTCGTACCAGGCCAGGCCGGCCAGGGACACCAGCAAGGCCAAGCTCAGCAACACCGCCGCCAGATAGACCGCCAGGCGCTGCCGATCCACGGTGGGCCGGTGTTCCTGGAGCACAAGGGCGTCGAGCTTCATGGCCTCAGCTCGCGTCGATCATGGACTCGAAGCTGGGCGGGTCGCTGTTGATGCGCTCGCGCAGTTCGATCAACTCGCCGGCGTGTGCCAGCACCAAATCCACCAGATGCGGGTCAAAGGCCAGGCCGCGCTGCGCGGTCAGCATCTCGAGGGCTGTGGCGTCGTCCAGCGCCGGGCGGTAACAGCGGTCCATGGTCAGGGCGTCGAAGAAGTCCACAACCGCCACGATACGCCCCGACAGCGGAATCGCCGCACCAGCCAGGCCCATGGGGTAGCCGCTGCCGTCCCAGCGCTCGTGGTGGTTCATGGCCACCTCGGCCGCCAGCTGGAACAGCGGGATGCGCGAGCGACCCAGGATCTGCGCGCCGATCAGCGGATGGCGGTTCATGATCTGGCGCTCTTCGGGCGTGTAGGCACCCGGTTTCTTCAGCACATGGTCGGGCACACCGATCTTGCCGATGTCGTGCATGGGCGCGGCCCAGCGCAGCATCTGGGCGGCCTGAGGCGTCTGCCCGGCCAGCAGGGCCAGGGCCTCGGCCAGGAAGCCGATGCGCACGATGTGCACACCGGTGTCGTCATCGCGGAAATCGGCGGCCCGGGCCAGACGCAGCAAGGCCTCGTGATGGGCTTGCGCCACCTCGCGCAAGGCCTCGTTGCGCTCCTGGTACATGCGCCCCAGGTCGGAAAGAATGCATTCCATTTGCGCCGAGGCCATGGCATCGAACTGGCGCGCGCCGGCGGCCAGGCGCTCGGGCTCGGCAAGCAGATCGACAGGGGTGTCGTTGGGTTTCATGGCCATCAGATCCGCGAAGTTGGAATTCTGGTGGAAGCCAGACCGGTCCAGAGTTGCCATGGCTTCAGTCCACCAACCAGAGCGAGGCCAGCGCGTCGATCAGACGCAGCGGGCTGAAGGGCTTGACCAGATAGTCGTGCGCGCCGGCCTTGAGACCGGCCTCCTTGTCCTGCGACTGGCCGCGGGCACTGAGCAGGATCACATGGGTGTTGCGCAGGCTGGGCTCGGCGCGGATGCGGCGGCAGGCTTCCAGGCCGTCCATGCCGCCGGGCATCATCACGTCCATCAGCACGAAGTCCGGCTGCAGGGCCAGGGCTCGCTCCAGCGCGCTGTCGCCGTTGGAGGCCTCGTGGATCTCATAGTCCTCGAACTCCAGCGTCATGCGGATCAGGCGGCGAATGTCCGCGTGGTCATCGACGATCAAGATCTTTTTCATGGCGGGCTCCTGCAAACTGAACTTCAGTGCGTTCAATTTATCATTTGTATCAATTGAAGTGCGATAAAAAAACGCATGCCCGTCGGGCAAATTCGGCAAAATCACACAATGCCTGAATCCAAACACAGCAAAGACATGGACAGCCCCGACTACAGCACCATGGAGGTGGCCCGCATGCTGGGCCTGGCGGTGCGCTCGGTGCAGCTGATGGTGGACCGCGGCGAACTGACCGCCTGGAAAACCCCCGGCGGCCACCGGCGCATCTCGCGTGAATCGGTCGAGGCCTGGCAGCTGCAACGCCAGGGGCCGGGCGCCCTGGCCCGGGCCGCCGGGCGCCTGCAGGCCACGGTCGCGCAGGAAAGCAGCGCTGGCCGGCCGCGCCGCGTGCTGGTGATCGAAGACTCGGTGCACTACCAGAACCTGATCGCCATGCTGCTCAAGCAGCAGTTCCCCGATGTGGAGCTGCACACCGCGCACGACGGCATCGTCGGCCTGGCCATGGTGGGCCAGTTGCAGCCCGAGGTGCTGATCGTCGACATCCTGCTGCCCGGCATCGACGGCGCCACCCTGATCACCAGCCTGCGCTCGCATGTGCAGTTCGCGCACAGCCGCCTGGTCGTCGTCACCTCGCTGGACGAAGACCAGCGCCAGCCCTATGCCTTCGCCCTGGCCGGCGTGCCCCTGGTGCACAAGCCGCGCCTGGTGCTGGACCTGCCCCAGGCTCTGCGCGAGGCCCTGGGCGCGCCGGAGCAGGCGGCATGAGTTCGCGCCGGGTCCTGCTGGTCGAAGACGACCCCTCGCTGCAGCGCTTTGTCGCCATGGTGCTGGAAGACCTGGCGGTGCAACTGCGGGTCTGCGGCAATGTCGGCAGCGCCCTGCAAGCCCTGGCCGAGCAGCCGGTGGATCTCCTGATCACCGACCTGATGCTGCCCGACCGCTCGGGCCAGGACCTGCTGGCCGAGCTGCAGACCCGCCCCGCCCTGCGCGGCCAGGCCCATTTGGTCGCCTTCAGCGCCGGCCTGCAACCCCAGGTGCGCAGCCAGCTTCAGACCCTGGGCGTGGAGCGCATGCTGTTCAAGCCCTGCTCGGTCAGCGAGCTGGAAGCTTGCGTCGAAGAAGCCCTGGGCCCGATGCCCCTGGACCAGCCGCCCGCGGCGGCCGCACAGACCTTGCCGACAGCTGCGCCCGAGCTTGGCGTCGCCCCCACGCCCGACCTGGAAGCCATCCAACGCAATTTCGGCGGCGATATGACGCTCTACCGCGGTTTTCGCACCGCCAGCCTGCAGCAGTTCGCCATGGACCGCGCCGAAGGCGAGCGCGCCTGCGCCGCGCGCGAGCTGGCCACCGTGCGCCGCCTGGCCCACAGCCTCAAGAGCGTGCTGCTGATCCTGGGCCTGGAGGCCAGCAGCGATCTGGCCGGCCGCCTGGAGCGCCAGCTGGAAGCCGCCCTGGCCACAGGCCAGCCCTGGCCTGCTGGCGCTGAAGCCCTCTGGGCCGAGCTGAGCGCCCAGTTGCAAGCCTTGAGCGCGGAAACTGCCACGCCATGAGCGCCGGCGAGGCGCCCGCCACGCGCGACGACGAGCTCCCGGGCTCGCAACGCTTCGCCGCGCTGTACAGCGAGCTCAAGCTGATCGCCCGAGCCCGCCTGCGCCGGGCCGGCGCCGACCAGCTGCAACTCAACACCACGGCCCTGGTGCACGAGAGCTATCTGCGCCTGCTGCGCAGCGAGGCCGCCCCGGCATCCGCGGCGCCCGAGTTCGCCAGCCCCGGCCATTTCCTCGCTTACGCCGCGCGGGTGATGCGTTCGGTCGTGGTGGACCTGGCGCGCGAGCAGGCGGCCGAACGCCGCGGCGGTGGCCAGGGCGCACTCAGCCTCGACACCGAGAGCCTGGCCGCCCTGCCCGGCCCCGCGCCCGAACCCGAGGCCCTGGCCGTGCACGAGGCCTTGCTCGCCCTGCAGGCGGTCGAGCCGCGTCTGGCCCAGGTGGTGGAGATGCGTTACTTCGGCGGCCTCAGCGAAAGCGAGATCGCCGCAGCCCTGGGCCTGACCGAACGCACCGTGCGGCGCGACTGGCTCAAGGCCCGCGCCCTGCTGCTGAGCATGCTCAGCGCCTGAGCCCGCAAGCCTCGGCCTGGGCCAGCAGCGGGCGAGCGCGCGCATCACGGCTGGCCACGACCAGGGGCTGCAACTCCTGCCACAAAGCCTCGGCCTGGGTCTGCATCGCCGCCCCACCCTTGCAGAAAAACCCCAGCTGTTGCCCCAGCAAGGCCCAGCCCAGCGGATTGGCCAGCCCCAGGCTGCCACGCAGCAGGCGCACGGCCTCGGCCAGATCGCGTGCCTGTGCCTCAGGCTGGCCCTCGGCCGCCCAGAGCTCGGCGCGCAAACCCAGCAGCCGCGCTTGGTCGAGGGCAATCGGCGGCTCGGCGCGTGGCGCCAGGGCCAGGGCCCGGTCCAGCCAGGCCTTGGCCTCGGCGCGCTCACCCTGCGCCAGATGCCAGCGCGCCAGATGCCCCAGCACCACCACATGGCCGCTGTCCAGCGGCGCCTCGCCCTGGTAGCGCTGCAGTGCCTGCTGCAGGGCATCCCGTCGCGCAGCCGGCACGGCGCCCCGCTCTTCCAACACATCGTGCCGCGCCAGCCACCACTCCGCGCGCAGCAGGCCGCGCGCCGGCAGCTGCGTGTCGAGCAGTGCCAAGACCTCGGCCGCCTGCGCGCGCTGCCCGCCCGACCACAGGGCCCAGAACCAGCTGAGGCCGGCCTCACCGCTGCGCGGGTGGCCGGGGCCTAGCCTTTGCTGCAGCAGGCGCCAGCGCAGGCCGGCCAGTTCCAGGCTGCGGGCCTCGTCACTGAGGTAGGTGGCCACCGTGCTGCTCAGGCGCAGCAAGGCATCGGCGGTCTCGGGGTCTTGCGGCAGCTGCTGCTCGATCTGCGACATCTGCTGCTGCAGAAGGCGGCGCATGGCGGCAGCCGGATCCTGGGCATCGCTCTCACGCGGGTCCAGGGTGCGGAAAAGACCCAGCAAATAACGCTGAATCGCCTCGGCACGCTGGGCCTGCCGCTGCGCTTGCTGGGCCTGCCAGGCCGTGCCCGCCAGACCCAGCGCCAGGCTCAGGATCAGGGCGGTGAGCAGGGTGGCCATCAGCCAGTGGCGCCGCCAGGCCAGACGCAGCCGCGACCAGGCGCCGATGCGGCGCGCCTGCAGCGGCCGCCCGGCAAGGTGGCGGCGCAGGTCCTCGCTCATGGCTTGCACGCTGCCGTAGCGGTCTGAGGGGTTCTCGGCCAGAGCCTTGGCCAGCCAGGCATCGAGATCGCCGCGCAAAGCCCGCTGCAGCCGGCGCCGGCTCAGGCCGCAGCCTTCGGCCTGCCCCTCGCTCACGCTCTGCGAGGCCAAACGCTCGCGGCTTCCGCGCGCTGGCGGCTGGCCGCACAGCAGGGTGTGCGACAAGGCGCCGAGGGCAAACACATCGGTGGCCACGGTGATGGGGCTGCCGTTCAGCTGCTCGGGGGCGGCATAGGCGGGCGTGGCCATCAGCAGGCGGGTGGCCTCGGCACCGCCCGACGCATCGCCCTCGGCACCAAGCAGCTTGGCGATGCCGAAGTCCAGCAGCTTGACCTGGCCCTGGGCCGTGACCATCACGTTCGACGGCTTCAGATCGCGGTGCACCAGCAGCCGGCCATGGGCATGCTGGACCGCCTCCATCACCTGCAGCATCAGCAGCAGGCGCTCGCGCAGCGGCAGGCGCCGGGCCTTGCAATCCTCGGCGATGGACTGGCCCTCGACATACTCCAGCGCCAGCCAGGGCTGGTCCTGGCCCGCGGCGTCCTCGGCCGTGCCGGCATCGAAGAACTGGGCGATGTGGGGGTGCTGGAGCGCGGCCAGGATGTCGCGCTCGCGGGCAAAGCGTTGCCGCCCCGGGCCGGCCAGGGCCTGGGCATGGGGCAGCTTGAGCGCCACCTGGCGCTGGTAGGCGCCGTCGCAGCGCTCGGCCAGCCAGACCTCGCCCATGCCGCCCTGGCCCAGCCGGCGCAGAAGGCGCCAGGGGCCGAGAACCTGCTGGGGCTGCAATTCGATGCCAGGCCCCTTGTCTTCCCCCATCCCGGCCAGATGCGGCAGCTCCAGCTGCGGCGCACCCGGCTCGTCCTGACGCAGCACCCGGCTCAGCGCCGACCGCAGGTGCGCGGACTCCGGCGGCAAGCCCTGCAGCCAGGCGGCCCGCTCGCCGGCCGGCAGCTCCAGGGCGGCATCGAGCAGGGCCGAGAACTCGGTCCAGTGCTCGGGCGCGCAAGGCAGGCGTGTCATGGCGGGCCATCATGCCAGGGCCGCGCCCAGCGACTCCAACGCTCAGCGCCGACGCCCTTGCAGCCAGCCCAGCAAGCTCAGCAGCCCGGCGCCCAGCAGCAGGCCCGAGCCCGGCTCGGGCACGGCGCTGATGTTGAAGTCATGGCCGCTCATCCCGGTGGTGTTGAGCCCGGGCTCCGAGGTCTGCAGGTAGTAGCGCGCGGTGTGGCCAAAGTCGGCCACGACCTCACGTCCCAGGGTGGCGCTGGAGGAGATGTCGGCCCCGGCGTAGAGCATGCCGGTGATCATGAGGTCATGCCCGACCACGGTGTCGAGGCCGATGCGGTACCAGCCGGTGGCGTCGCGTTTGGCGTCCCAGCTGAAGCTCTCACGCAGATTGCTGCTGCGGTCGATCAGCTGCATCTGGGCCAGGCCGTTGGCATTGAGGACACCCCCGATCTCGAGGTTGGGGCTGCTTAGCCGGCCGTCGATCCACAGGCGCAGCTCATAGCGCACCGGCGTGCCCACGGCCAGACCCGCGCCCTGCACGCGCACCGTGTCGGCAAAGGTCGCCTGGGCGGTGCCGAAGGCATAGCCGTAGTAATGCGGCTCCGGGATGCCGCTCGGATAGGCCGCATGCGCAAAGGCGCGCAGCTCACCCATGCCGGCCGAGAGCGTGGCCCGGCCAAAGCCTCCGTTGCTGACCTGGGAGAACTGGTCCAGGGACTGCAGCACCCGTGCCTCGGGCCGGTCGTACCAGTTGAAATCAGCGGCATGCTGCTGGTCCTCGCGCGGGCCGGGCGAGAACAGGGCGGCGAGGGTGTTGACGTTGCCGGTGATCTGGTAGTTCTGCGCCCGGGCGGGCGCAGCCGGCACAAGGGTGCTGGCAAGGACAAAGCTCAGCCCGAGGCTGGACAGGCGGTTTTTCATGGTCATGGCTCCTGGAGTCTTGAAGGGCGCACCTTGCGCACTCAGGGAAAGCCAACGGCAGCACAGCAGCCGAACCGGACATGCCGGCGTCCATGAATTAGGGGGGGGCGATCAGGCGCTGCTGTGCAACATGCCCAGCGTGCGGGCTTTGGTCACCGCATGGCGGCGCGAGCCCGCAGCCAGCTTGCCGTACAGGCCTTTGAGGTGCCACTTCACCGTCTCGGCGCTGACGCCCAGGGCCTGCGCAATTTCCTTGTTGGAGTAGTTGCGCGCCAGCAGCTGCAGGATCTCGCCCTCCTTGGGCGTGAGGGACTCGGCGCCGGCGCTGAGCGGCCCCGGCGCCGGCAGGGTGGGTTCCGCGGCCGGCCGCAAGGGCGGGGGCGCCACCGGCTCGCTGGCCCGCGCGGCCAGCAGGCTGCGGTAGCCCAGCAGGTGCAGCATGGTGCGCGGGTCCTTGAGCTTGAGGGCGTCGCCCTGCTCATGGGCCAGGCGGGCCAGGCGGGCGTAGGAATAGGCCTGGGCCATCTCGTCGGCCTCGGCCCAGGCGTCGGCCAGATAGGCCAGCAGGGCCGGCGGCGGCTTCCAGCCCGGGATGCTCATGCCGCGGTGCAAGGCGGTCTGGGCGAAATGGATGGTGGCGCTGGGCGCGGTCATGCCGGGCGGCGGCGGCAGCTTGGCGCCGCCGTGGCGGTGCACCTCGGCCAGGGCCTCGTCCAGCTCGACGGCCAGGGCCGTGTAGCCAAAGCGTTCGATCAGCGCCTGCGCCTCGCCAGCCGCGGCCAGGGCCGCCTCGGTGGCGCCCAGCTGGGCCTGGGCGCGGGCCTGGCGCACCAGGTTCAGCGCCAGGTTCACATTCGACTGGGCGGCGCGGTAGAGGGAGATGGCCTCGTCCATCACCGCCACCGAGGCCGGCGCCTGGCCCAGAGCCAGCAGGGTCAGGGCCAGCTCGCTGCAGGCAAAGGCCTTGATGGTGCCGGGCGGCGCCACCCGCAGCAGGGCCAGGGCTTCGTGCAACACGGTCTGGCTTTCCTCGAAGCGACCCAGATGGCGCAGCACCCGGCCGATCTGCGTCTGGCTGGTGCCCATCAGCACCGGCCAGCCGGTGCGCGCGGCCAGCTCGGCCGCCTGCTCGAAGCAGCTGGCGGCATTGTTGAGGTCACCGAGCTCCAGCCAGGCGTTGCCGGCATTCATGGTGACGATGCAGACAAAGCGGCGCATGCCCATGCCGCGCGCCAGCTCGGCCGCGCGCAGGAACAGACCGGCCGCCGTGGCCGGCTCGCGCAGGCACAAGGGGAAGGCCTGGGCCGCCAGCTGCCAGGCCTCGGCCGCCGGGCCGCCGGCGACCGGGGCGCCACTGGCGGCGGGCGCGTGTTCATCGGCCGACTGGCTGATGCTGAACTCGCTGCAGGCCACGCCGCGGGCAATGCCGGCGCGCTGGGCGTCGCCGCTGGCGGCACAGACCGCCTCGGCCTGGCGCAAGGCCTGCAGCTCGCGGCTGCGCTCGCCGCTGGCCTTGGCCAGGGCCGCCTCGACCAGCCAGCAGTCACCCACGGCCCAGGCGTAATCAACCTCGCTCAGCCCGAGCAGGCAGGCGCGCGCCCGGCGCAGCTGGGTGTGGGCCTCGTCCAAACGACAGAAATGCACGGCGATCTCGCTGGCCGCCAGGGCCAGACGCAGGCCCAGGCGCGCGGCCAAGGGCGGCGGCAGGGGCTTGCCGGCGGCCTGGGCAATGGCCAGGCGGCGTTCGCTCTCGGCAATCAGCTTGAGGGCGCGCAGGCTGTCGCGCTGGCGCAGATGCCAGGCCATCTCGGCCAAGGCTTGCAAACGGGCCAGGCCGCCGGCGTCCTCCAGCTCCTGCTCCAGCCCGGCCAACTCCTCATCGCACAGCTCGAACTTCATGGCCAAAGTCTAGGGGCAGCCCCGGGGCCGCTGCCTCAGGCAAAGCCCCCACCCATGGGGTCCGGCCGGGCCTCCAAAACCCTTGGGGTCCACCCCGATCCGCCCCGGGTTGCACCACTTTGCACCAGGGCGGTGCCCGGCACGCCCGCAGGGGCTCAGGTTTTCCCGGGTGGGCCGCGGCCACCCCACCACCCGCGGCGGGGGGGGTGGTGCCCGCCCCGGCTGGCTAAGGTGCGGGCTTGCACTGGGCCGGCCCGGCCCACCCTCGCAAGCACCGAACCGCAACGGAGGAATCCCCCATGAACCACAGCCCCCTGGCCGGGAGCGCGCGCCTTGGCGCCGGCCTGGCCCTGATTGCTGGCCTGACCCTGCTGCTGCCGCAAGCAGCCCAGGCCACCCAGCTGCCGAACCAGAACCTGGCCCAGCTGATCGGCCGTGCCGACCTGATCGTCAATGGCCAGGTCACGGCCGTGAAAGACGGCATCCAGGACGGCCTGCCCTACACCGAGATCACGCTCAAGGTCAGCAGCAGCGCCAAGAAGCCCCTGGCGCCGCAAAGCGCCTACACCTTCCGCCAGTACGGCCTGCTGCGCGCCCGCAAGATGGACGATGGCCGCTACCTGCTGCCGGCCAAGATCGAAGGCATGCCGAACTGGCAGGTGGGCGAGAAGGTCATGGCCTTCATGAACAAGCCGGCCGCCCGCTCGGGCTTCAGTACCCCCGTGGGCCTGGCCCAGGGCAAGTTGACCATCAATGGCAACAAGGCCACCAACGGCTTCAACAACGTCGGCCTGTTCGAGGGCCTGGAAGTGACGCCGGGTCTGCTGCGCCGCAATGAGGCCCGCATGCTGGAAAGCCGCGCCGGCGGCGTGGACCTGAACACCTTGCAAGGTCTGGTGCAACGCACCGTCAAGAACAACTGGCTGGCCACGGGAGCGATGCGCTGATGAACACCTTCTTCACCCCCCCCATTCGCAAACCCCTGCGCCGCACGGTGCTCGCGGCACTTCTGCTGCTGGCCGCCGGCAGCCAGGCCGCCGGCCCGCTCTATCTGAACGACAAGCCCGGTGACCCGCAGCCCCTGCGCTGGGACACGACGCAAGGCCCGATCAAGGTCTACACCGATGTCGGCGTATTCACGCGCAAGAACGACGGCAGCGTCTTCCTGAGCGCCGAGCAGGCCAATGCCGTGACCGCGTTTGCACTCCAGCAATGGAGCTCGGTGGCCACCTCGACCTGGCGCGCCCAGACCAACCCCGCCCAGTTCACCCCCTTCACCGCCGTGCCCAGCATCGGCCGCGACGTCAATGATGCGGCCAGCGCCCAGCTGGTCTACGGTCAGTACAACCAGGGCGGCTTCTACGTCATCTACGACGAAGACGGCCGGGTGCTGGAAGACTTTTTCGGCGTGCCGCGCGACCAGGTGCTGGGCATCGCCATGCCCGAGTTCGCCGAAGACCGCGATGGCGACGGCTACCCCGAGACCATCGTCAAGGCCACCGCCTTGATGAACGGCTGGATGGTCAGCCACGAGAACCCGCCCATCGGTCAGCGCTCGGCACCGCCGGCGGACGTCAAGGGCGCGCGTTATGCCGGCGTCTTCACCCACGAGTTCGGCCACGCCATCAACCTCTCGCATTCGCAGGTCAATGGCCAGCTCGCCTTCATGAGTCAGCCCACTTACAACCGCGACCTCTACCCCGGTGTGCTCGGCTGCGTGGCGCCGGTGCACCACTGGCTCTACGGCCCCGCCGCCAGCCACATCGACCCCAAGCAGGTCGAGACCATGTTCCCCTTCATCGATCCGCACAATGTGGCCAAGGGCCGCTCGATCGGGCAGGAGATGAGCACGGTGGACCGGGCCGATGACATCGCCGCCATCTCCAACCTCTACCCCACGGCCGATTACCTGACGCGCAGCGCTTCCATTGCCGGCAGCCTGCTGCTCAAGGATGGCAAGACCGGCTTCAGCGGCATCAATGTCGTGGCACGCAATGTGCGCGACCCGCTCGGCGACGCGGTCTCGGCCATGTCGGGTGACCAGAGCCAGGGCAAGCTGGGCCCGGACGGGCGCTTCCGCATCAACAACCTGAAGCCGGGCGAGCGCTACCAGCTCTACATCGAGGAAATCAGCGGCGGTGGCTACCCGACCCGGCCGGCCATGCTGCTCTCGCAGGCCGAATACTGGAACGCTGGCGAAAGCCACGATCCGGCGCTGGATTCGCCCTGCAAGGCCAGCGCCATCGAAGTGCAGGCTGGCCAGGTGGCCCAGGCCGACATCGTCTTCAACGGCCATCGCGACGGCGTGCAGTACGACTTCATCGGCGGCGTGTTCCTGAGCAGCCTGTCGCTGGACGGCCAGCGCGCTGGCGGCGGCTACGGCTTCGGCTACCCGCTGTACTGGGACGCCAAGGACGGCATCCAGCTCTTCCCCGACAGCCTGGACCTGCTCGCCTCCTCGCGCAGCAACCTCTCGGCCGATGGCCGCAAGATGCTGGTGGAAGCCAATTTCGACGGCATCGTCCACACCGACCCCGATGGCTACAGCTACACCATCAAGCAGATGGCGCTGTGGGATTTCGACACCGGCCAGGCCAGCCCCATGGGTGCGCTCAGCGATGCGTGCGGCCTGGGCGGCGCGGCCGGCGTGACCAGCAGCTACGGCTTCAGCATGAATGCCACCGGCACGGCCGCCGTGGGCTACAGCGGCCACCAGAACCCCGATGGCAGCTGCGTCGTGCA
The DNA here is from genome assembly GCF_027863535.1 of Paucibacter sp. B51. NCBI lineage: Bacteria > Pseudomonadati > Pseudomonadota > Betaproteobacteria > Burkholderiales > Sphaerotilaceae > Roseateles > Paucibacter sp. B51. Next base: position 214,445 of record NZ_JAPIVN010000001.1, read on the forward strand.
CGACTGGAACACCGATCTCGGCCTGCAAGTCGTGCCCTACCGCTGGACCGCCGAAGGCGGCGGCCAGGCCCTCAAGCTCGACGGCCTGGACCTGCGCGGCCTGCCCTGGATGCGCGCCGATGGCATCTCCGGTGACGGCCGCGTGGTGGTGGGCACGGCCAATTTCGACCGCGCCATCGCCTGGGTCGGTGACGCCAACCCCGTGGACCTGACCGCCCTGACCGGCGCAGCCAGCGCCGAGGTGGTGAACTACGACGGCAGCCGCGTGCCCCTGGCCACCGCGCAAGGCATGGTGATGTGGAATGCCCTCAAGGGCACCGGACCCGATGCCTTCACCCCGCGCAGCAGCCCGCGCTACTGCACCGACATGCCCTTCATCAGCTGGGACGGCATCGACCACTGCGCCGTGGAAGGCGCCGACTGGGTGGAAGCCAATGCCGGTCGCCCGCCCATCAACATCAGCGCCATCAGCGATGACGGCCGCGTGGTGCTGGCCCGGGCCGGGGATTTCTTCACCATGTTCGCCGGCTTCATGTGGGTGGAAGACATCGGCTGGATCGGCCTGAACGACTTCCTCAAGAAGCAGGGTGTGGTCGAGGCCGAGAAGTACGGCCTGGAGAACCCCATCGCCCTGAGCGGCAAGGGTCAGGTCTTGATGGGCGGCATGACCGGCGTGCAAGCCACCTGGCGCATCGACCTGAGCACGGCCTACGTCTGCCGCGCCGGCCAGTCACTGCCGACCCGCTTCCCCGATGAGTTCCGCGACCAGATCAAGGCCGGCGCCCGCATGGGCCGCTGCGAAAAGCTGTGAGCCGCTTTGATCCCGCGCACCGCCCTTCCTCTTCACATGAAACCAAACAGGCACTACGCATGAATTTCTACTTCACACGCCTCGCCGCTCCGGCCCTGGCCTGCGCCGCCCTGCTGGGCAGCGCCCTACCCGCCCAGGCGGACATGCGCTTCTACAGCTCCCAAGCCGCCTTCAACGCCGCCATCTCGGCGCCGGTCACGGACAGCTTCAACGACCTCTTCTGGGCCCAGGGCCCGAGCTCGCTGTACCGCGAACCCGGTGGCGGCTACAGCTATGTGGTCAATGCGCTGAAATTCGACGGCAGTGACTACTCGAGCTTCTACAACGCCGGCAGCGACAGCGATGTCTGGCTGTCCACCGACCAGGCCACCGATGTCATCAGCTTCGACTTCAACTACACGGACAAGGTCTACGGCGTTGGCGGCTTCTTCTTCGGCACCGATGCACTCGGCGCCTTTCTGCCGGGCCAGAGCATCAAGCTCAATGCCCTCGATGCCGACGGCATCGAGCAGGTGGTGATCATCGAGAACGCCCAACCGGGCACGTTCTACGGCTTTGCCTCGACCAGCCAGATCCGCTACTTCGAGATCAGCGCCGTGCAGCCCAGCGATGGCCTGACCTGGGTGGCGGCCAATGACCTGGTCTTGGGCCAGGTGGCTGCCGTGCCCGAGCCGAGCAGCGCGGCCCTGCTGCTGGGAGGCTTGGGCCTGTTGGGCTGGGGGCTCCGGCGTCGCACGCAGCTCGGCTGTACGCCGAGAACACCGCAAATCTGACAAGCCAGCGCAAGCGGCCGGGCCAGCGCCGGCCCGCCAAACTGCGGCGCATGAAGGCCGCCTGAACCTGCGTGAACAAGCGCACGGCAGGCGGTCTTATCATTTAGCAAAGCTGGTTTTTATCATTTTGATTATTTAAAGTGGAGGCCTGTACCGACCCACCGAGGACTCCCACATGAGCGCGCTTCAAATGATCCCTGAGACCAGCAGCCACACGCTGTCCGTGATGCAAGAGCATCTGGACCGTGGTCGGAGCCAGGAGTTCTTGAGCTGCCAGCTGGGCGGCGTGTCCTACGGCATTCCGCTGCGCTGCGTGCAGGAGATCCGTTCCTACGAAGCGCCCACCCAGATTGCCAACGCGCCCGCCTGGGTCAAGGGCATCGTCGATCTGCGCGGCGTGATCGTGCCCATCGTCGACCTGCGCATGAGCTTCGGCCTGCCCCAGGTGAACTATGACGCGCTGACCGTGACTGTGGTGCTGCACTTGCGGGAGCGTGTGATCGGCGTGGTGGTCGATTCGGTCAGCGATGTGCTGGCCCTGAGCGGCCCCCAGATCAAGCCCGCACCGAGCTTCAGCCAAGCGCTGGATGCCGGCTACATCGCCGGCATCGGCACGCCGGATGCCGAGGACACCCAGCGCATGCTGATCCTGCTCGACATCAAGCGCCTGCTTGGCGGTGCGGCCATGGGCCTGCTGCCGGCCGAAATGCTGGCCTTGAACTGATGTGCATCAGTGCTCCACAACACGCCCTGAGCTCGCCTTTTCACACCGGAGTCCCGCAATGAAGCTGATCGCCTCGCTGGGCATCACCCAGCGCCTCTACCTCGTCTCCGCGCTGGTGTGCAGCAGCCTGGCTGCCGTGACGGTCTATGCCTGGTCCAATCTGGGCTCGGTCACGGCCACTGCCCGGCAGACCGAAACCGTGCGCGTTCCGCAACTCTCGCGCATGAGCCAGATGGAGCTCAATATGACGCGCGCCTCCTTGCAGCTGCGCCATGCCATCCTGGCGCGCAGCCCCGAGGAGCAGGCCAAGGCCCTGGCCGACATCAGCACCCGCCGCCAACTGATCCAGGAAGAGCTCGATGGCTTTGAAAAACACCTGAGTACCAGCCAGGGTCGGCAGATGTTCGCCAGCCTGCCCGCCAAGCTGCAGAGCTTCTGGCAAACCGCGGAGCAGGACATCCGCCTGCTCGAAGCGGGCCAGAAGGCCGAGGCCTTCGCCCATCTGGCAGAGCAGACCGTGCCCAAACGCAACGAGGTGTTGGCCGTGCTGGAACCCTTGGTCGACTACCAGACCGAGCTGCTGGTCCATGACCTGCAAGACGTCGAGACCCGCACCGCCCAGATTGAGCGCGGACTGGAAGCCCTGGTCATCGGCTGCATCGTCCTGCTGCTGAGCTCCACCTTTCTGATCGGCCGGGGCTTGCGCCAGCGCGTGGGCCTGGCCCGCCAGGTGGCCGAGCGTGTGCGCGACGGTGACCTGAGCCCCGTTCCTGCCGACGAGCGGCGCGATGAGTTCAGCCCCTTGTTGCAAGCGCTGCAGCAGATGCAATCCGGCCTGTCCGAGCTGGTCACGCAGGTGCGCGGCAGCTCGGAGAGCGTGGCCACGGCCAGCAACGAGATTGCGCAAGGCAATCTGGAACTGTCCAGCCGCACCGAGGAGCAAGCCAGCGCCCTGCAGCAAACCGCGGCCTCGATGGAACAGCTGGGCGCCACCGTGCGCCAGAACAGCGAAAACGCCCAGCAGGCCAATCAGCTGGCCCAGGGCGCCAGCCTGGTGGCGACCAAGGGCGGCCACGTCGTCGGCCAGGTGGTCAGCACCATGAAGGAGATCAACGAGGCCTCACAGCGCATCGCCGACATCATCAGCGTGATCGACGGCATTGCCTTCCAGACCAACATCCTGGCGCTGAACGCCGCCGTCGAGTCGGCCCGGGCTGGCGAGCAGGGCCGCGGCTTCGCCGTGGTGGCCAGCGAGGTGCGTCATCTGGCGCAGCGCAGCGCCGAGGCGGCCAAGGAGATCAAGAGCCTCATCACCGCCAGCGTCGAGCGGGTGGAAAAAGGCACGCTGCTGGTGGACGAGGCCGGCGCCACGATGGACGAGGTGGTGCGCGCCATCCAGCGTGTCACCGACATCATGGGTGAGATCAGCGCCGCCAGCGTTGAACAGAACGCCGGCATGAGCCAGATCAGCGACGCGGTCACCCAGATGGATCACACGACCCAGCAGAACGCCGCCCTGGTGGAAGAAAGTGCGGCCGCAGCTGACAGCCTGCGCTCGCAAGCGGCCGGTCTGGTGCAATCGGTGGCGGTGTTCCGCCTGAGCGAGCAGGCGCAACAGCCTGCGGCGGCCGAATTCAAAGCCGTGGCCCACAAGCGCACCTTCCAGCCCGCGGCGGCCGCCAACGCCGGCTGGGCCGGCCAGGAGCGCCGCAGCGCCGAGCGCGCGCAGAACGTGGTCCGGCCCGAGTTCAAGGCCTCCTCGGCTGCCCCGGTGGCAGCGCCCCGGGTTCAGGCCAGCAAATCGGCCGCCACCGGCACCCACGACGCGCAGTGGGAGAGCTTCTGAGGCCGCACGGGGGTGCGGCTCAGATCGCCAGCGGGTCCACGTCCAGCGCCCAGCGCAGCAAGCCCTTGTGCTCGCGCTTGAGGGCGTGCAGCTCGGGCATCCAGTGCCAGAGCAGGCGTTGCAGGGCGCCGCGGCTGCCGGCTTCGACCAGCATCTGCATGCGCTCGACATTGGCCACCCGAGCCACGCTCATGGGAATGGCCGGATAGACCAGGCAGCCCTGCGCTTCGGGCATGGCCTGGGCAAAGGCTGCGGCGGCCTTCAAAAAGCCTTGCGCGGCCTCGACCGTGCGCCCCTCGGCGCGCAGCAGGGCCAGGTGGGCAAAGGGCGGCAGGCCGGCCGATTCGCGCTCGGCCAGCTGGCTCTTGGCGAAGGCTTCGAAGTCATGCTGCTTGAGCGCCTGGTAGAGCGCATGCTCGGGGTGCCAGGTCTGCACCCACATCTCGCTGCGCGCGGCCGCCTCGGCATCACGCCCGGCCCGGCCGCCGGCCTGCATCAGCAGGGCGAACAGGCGCTCAGGTGCGCGGAAATCGCTGCTGAACAAGGCACCATCGGGGTTGACCGCCGCCACCAGGGTGATGCGGCGGAAGTCGTGCCCCTTGGTCACCATCTGCGTGCCGACCAGGATGTCCACCTCGCCGCTGTGCACGGCGGCCAGCTGCGCCTCCAGCTCGCCCTTGTGCTTGGTGCTGTCGGCATCGATGCGCAGCACGCGGGCGCCGGGCAGCTGTTCCTGCAACTGCTCTTCCAGGCGCTCGGTACCGCGGCCCAGCGGGGCAATGTCTTGGTTGCCGCAGCTCGGGCAGGCGCTGGGCACCCGCTCGGTGAAGCCGCAGTGGTGGCAACGCAGGGTGCGGTCGCCCTTGTGGAACACGCGCCAGGCGCTGCAGTGCGGGCAATCGCTTTTCCAATTGCATTCGGCGCAGTGCAGCACCGGGGCGTAGCCGCGCCGGTTCAGGAAGATCAGGCTTTGCTCACCGCGCTCCAGGCGCAGGCGCAGGGCGTCCAGCAGGGGCGTGGTCAGCGCCGTCGTGACGCCTTTGCTCAGCGGCATGCGCTTCATGTCAAAGAGGCGCACGCGCGGCAAGGCGCCGCCGCCGATGCGGCCCGGCAGCAGGAGGCGCTTGTAGCGCCCTTCGTTGGCGCGCTGCCAGCTCTCCAGCGAGGGTGTGGCCGAGCCCAGGATGACCGGGATCTTTTCCTGATGGGCGCGGTAGATGGCCAGGTCGCGGGCCGAGTAGCGCGCGCCATCCTGCTGCTTGTAGGACGGGTCATGCTCCTCGTCCACCACGATCAGGCCCAGGCGCGGCATGGAGGCGAACACCGCCAAGCGCGTGCCCAGCACCAGATCGGCTTCACCCAGATGAGCGGCCAGCCAGTTGCGCAGGCGCTGGGCCGGGGTCAGAGCGCTGTGCAGGGAGACGATGCGATGCGCGGCGCCGCCGCTCGCGGCTGAGCCGCCAAAACGCTCGGCGAAGCGGGCCTCCAGCTGCGGCGTCAGATTGATCTCGGGCACCAGCACCAGCACCTGGCGGCCTTGGGCCAGTGCATGCTCAGCGGCGCGCAGATACACCTCGGTCTTGCCGCTGCCGGTGATGCCGTAGAGCAGCACGGGCGCGGGGGCGCTGTTGCGCGCGGCATCCAGCAGCGCGTCAAGTTCATCCAGCACCTGCTGCTGGGCCGGGCTCAGGGTCGGTCGGCCGGCCGGGGTTTCGCCCGCATCCGGCGCGCTGCCCTGCGCCTCGGCAGGGCTGGCGAGGAACTTGCCCAGCTTCTTCAGCCGCGCCCGCAGCTGGGTGTTGTCCAGCTCGCGCAGCTGGGGCGGCAGCACGGCCAGGGCCAGCTCACCGATGCTGCGCTGGTAATAGCTGGCAGCAAACTCGACCAGCTGGCACCAGCTGGCGCTCAGCGGCGGCACGCCGTCCAGCTCGGCCAGGATGGGGCGCAGGGCGGCCGCCTCGGCGCCCCCGTCGGGCTCACCGGGCCAGACGATGCCCATGAGCTCGCGCCGCCCCAGCGGCACCCGCACCAGGCTGCCCGGTGCGAGCGCACGCTCACTCAGATAGTCCAGCGGGCCGCTGAGGCCGCTGTGCTGCGGCGCCTCCACGGCGACGCGAATGCGCTGCACCGGCAATTCAGCCATGGCGCCGGCGCCGAAGCGGTTGCTCCTGCGAGTTTGAATGAGCTTTGAGGCCTAAGTGCATGATTTGAAAGGGCTCAGAAAACAATGCACCAAAACTGTGGATAACTTTGTGGGGAACGTTCGAAGAAGCCGGCCGCAGCCGCTTTGTCACCCAGCGTACCGATCACAGACCATTCTCGTGCTTGGGTCCCGGACTTGTTATGAATCAAGCACTTAGCCTTCAACCGGGAAAACACGGAGCTGCAGCGCAGCATGAAAGCTAGGCTTGTCCCGCTTCGGGATTTGTGGGGATAAGTCTCTACCCTGAGTGCTTACTTCACGTTTTGTGGCCGTGTTTTTTGGCCCGGCACGCAGGGCGGCCGGGCCCTGCGGTCACTCAGGCGCCTTGGCGCAGGCGACGCGAATGGGCATGCACCTCGTCCACCAGGGCGGTGACATGCTCGGGGGGGGTGTGCTGGCTGATGCCATGTCCCAGATTGAACACATGGCCGTCCCAGCCGCCATCGGCCCGCTGCGGATTGCCGAAGCTGTCCAGCACCGAACGGACCTGCTCGCGGATGGCATCCGGCGGCGCGAACAGCACGTTCGGGTCGAGATTGCCCTGCAGGGCAACCCGGCCACCGACCTGGGCGCGGGCACGGCCGAGGTTGGCCGTCCAGTCCAGGCCCACCACATCGGCGCCGGCATCGGCGATCTCATCCAGCCAGAGCGCGCCGCCCTTGGTGAAGAGGATGCGCGGGATGCGCTGGCCTTCATGCTCGGTCTTGACCTGGGCCAACACCCGGCGCGAGTACTCCAGGCTGAAGCGCTGGAACATGCCGTCGGCCAGCACGCCGCCCCAGCTGTCGAACAGCATCACGGCCTGGGCGCCGGCTTCGATCTGGGCGTTCAGGTACTGCGCCACGGCATCGGCATTGACCTGCAGGATGCGGTGCATCAGGTCGGGGCGGGCGTACATCAGGCTCTTGACCTGGCGGTAGTCGTCCGAGCCGCCGCCTTCGACCATATAGCAGGCCAGGGTCCAGGGGCTGCCGGAGAAACCGATCAGGGGCACGCGGCCGTTCAAGGCCTTGCGGATGGAGCTGACCGCGTCAAAGACATAGCGAAGCTTGTCCATGTCGGGCACGGCCAGGGCAGCCACGGCAGCCTCGTCACGCACGACCTGGGCGAACTTCGGCCCCTCGCCGATGGCAAAGGAGAGACCCAGGCCCATGGCATCGGGCACGGTCAGGATGTCGCTGAACAGAATGGCTGCATCGAGCTCGTAGCGCTCCAGCGGCTGCAAGGTCACCTCGGTCGCATAGTCGCGGTTGGTGGCCAGACCCATGAAGCTGCCGGCCTTGGCCCGCGTGTCGCGGTACTCCGGCAGGTAGCGGCCGGCCTGGCGCATCAGCCAGACGGGGGTGTAGTCGGTGGGCTGGCGCAGGCAGGCGCGCAGGAAGGTGTCGTTTTGCAGAGGTGCATTCATGCACGGATTATCCGATGCCCAACGTGCCTGATCTTGCTGCAGAGCAAGCGTGTCACACCAGCCCTGTCATCGCACGCTGCGATACTGGGGCAGCACTTGATTTCGCAGAGCGGGCCGCCACCTGAAGCGCTGCCCCTTGAACGATTCCACACCGGAGGATTTCCATGACGGCCATCTCGAAGACCTCACGCAACGCCCGCAACACCCGCAGCGCCCTCAGCGCCGCTGCGGCACTCGCCCTGACGCTCTCGCTCAGCGGCTGCGGCTACAACGAATTCCAGACCCTGGACGAGCAGGTCAACGCCAACTGGGCCGAGGTGCTAAGCCAGTACCAGCGCCGCGCCGACCTGATCCCCAACATCGTCAACACGGTCAAGGGCGAGGCCAACTTCGAGCAAGAGACCCTCACCAAGGTGATCGAGGCGCGTGCCAAGGCCACCAGCATCCAGGTCACACCCGAGCTGGCCAAGGACCCGGAGGCGCTGAAGAAGTTCCAGGCCGCCCAGGGCGAGGTGTCGAGCGCGCTGTCACGCCTGCTGGTGGTCAGCGAGAACTACCCCAACCTCAAGGCCAACCAGGGCTTCCAGGATCTGCGCGTGCAGCTGGAAGGCACCGAGAACCGCATCACCGTAGCGCGCAACCGTTACATCAAGTCGGTGGCCGACTACAACGTGCACACCCGCCAGTTCCCCAACAACCTGACCGCCAAGGTGTTTGGTTATGAGGTCAAGCCCAACTTCACGGTGCAGAACGAGGCGGCGATCAGCAACGCCCCGGCCGTGAGCTTCGACAAACCGGCGTCCAAATAAGCCCGCCATGAGCAAGGCACTGCGGCTGCACCCGCTACTCCTGCTCGGCGGGCTGCTCAGCCTGCTGCTGGCACTGGCCGGCGGGCCGGCGCGCGCGCAGGAGCTGCGCCCCGTGCCTGTGCTGACCCAGCAGGTGATGGACCAGACGGGCACGCTCAGCGCCGCGCAGCGCGAGGCCCTGACGAGCAAGCTGGAGCGCTTCGAGCGCGAGAGCGGCTCGCAGCTGGTGATCCTGATCGTGGCCAGCAGCCAGCCCGAGGACATTGCCGCCTTCGCGCAGCGCGTCGGCGATGCCTGGAAGATCGGCCGCAAGGATGTAGGCGACGGCCTTCTGATCGTGGTGGCCAAGAACGACCGCAAGGTGCGCATCGAAGTGGCCAAGGCGCTGGAAGGTGCCGTGCCCGATCTGGCCGCACGCCAGATCATCCAGAACGCCCTCAGCCCCGCGTTCAAGGCGGGTGACTATGCCGGCGGCTTGAACCTGGCAGTGGACCAACTTCAAGCACGCATCCGCGGCGAAGCGCTGCCCGCGCCCGCGCCCGGCGCCACGCCGGCCCGAGGCACGGCGTCCGGCGATGGCGGCCTTGATTTCGAAACCCTGGGCGCCCTCTTCTTCATCGGCGTACCCATCTTGGGGTCCCTTCTGAGCAGCATCTTCGGGCGCAAGCTCGGCAGCCTGTTCACCAGTGCGGTGGCGGGCTCGGCGGCCGGCTGGATGGCGTCCAGCGCGCTGATCGGCGGCTTGGTGGGATTTGTGGCCTTGATCGTGGTGGGCGTGATGGGCTTGGGGGGATCGCGGAGCCACAGCGTTCGCCGCGGTGGCCGAGGCCGCAGCGACAGCGGCCCCGTCATCTGGGGAGGGTCGGGCGGATCTTGGGGCGGAGGCGGCGGCGGCAGCGACAGTGGCGGTGGCGGTTTCAGCTCAGGCGGCGGCGGCGACTTTGGTGGCGGCGGCGCCTCGGGAGACTGGTGATGAACGCTGGATCGACAAGCAAGACAAGAAAGCAGGGCTGGCTGCGCTGGTGGCGCCACCGCTGGATGGACAGCCGGGATGCCGAACGCGCCCTGCCCGATGCGGCACTGGCGCGCATCGAGGCCCAGGTGCGCGCCAGCGAGGCCCGTCACCAAGGCCAGATCTGCGTCTGCGTCGAAGCCGGCCTGCCCACCTCCTATTTGTGGAAAGGGCTGCAGGCGCGTGACCGCGCGATCACCTTGTTCGGCAAGCTGCGGGTCTGGGACACCGAGGCCAACAACGGCGTGCTGATCTATCTGCTGCTGGCCGACCGGGCCATCGAGGTGGTGGCCGATCGCGGCCTCAAGCCCTGCGTGAGCCCGCAGCAATGGCAAGCCCTGGTGGCCTCGCTTGGTGAGGCCTTGAAGGCCGGCCAGTTCGAGCCCGGACTGGCGGCCGCGGTGAACGGGGTGAGCGAGCTGCTTTGCGAGCATTTCCCGTTGCGCGAAGGTGAGACCGCCCGCAACGAACTGCCCGACGCCGTGCTACGCCTTTGACCCTTTGCCTGCAGCCGCACCGCCCTGAGCTCGAAGCGGCTTGAGCCTGCCGCTGAACGTCTCCGTCAGCGGCTTGTGCCCCAGCGGCGGAAACTTGAGCTTGGCCTGGGGCACGCGCACATCGGGCAGCTGATCGAGCAGGTGGCGGATCAAGGTCAGGCGACCCTGGCGCTGGTCATTGAAATCCACCAGGGTCCAAGGCGCGTAGGTCTTGTGCGTGGCCGCCAGCATGCGCTCACGGGCCTGGCCGTACTCGGCATAGCGGGTGCGCGCCTCCAGGTCGATGGGCGAGAGCTTCCAGCGCTTGAGCGGGTCGGCCAGGCGCTCGGCAAAGCGCAGCTCCTGCTGCTCCTGGTCCACGCAGAGCCAGTACTTGAGCAAGAGGATGCCGTCGTCCACCAAGAGCTTCTCGAACACCGGCGCCTGCTGCAAAAAAGCCTCGGTCTGGGCCGGCGTGCAAAAGCCCATGACGCTCTCCACCCCGGCGCGGTTGTACCAGCTGCGGTCGAACAGCGCGATCTCGCCCGCGGAGGGCAGATACGGCACATAGCGCTGAAAGTACCAGGCGCCCTGCTCCCGCTCGCTGGGTTTGCCCAGGGCCACGGTGTGGCACTGGCGCGGGTTCAAGGTCTCCGAGATCGCTGCGATCGTGCCGCCCTTGCCGGCCGTGTCGCGCCCCTCGACCAGCACCACCAGGCGCTTGCCACTGTGCTGCAGCCACTGCGCCATGGCATTGAGCTCCAGCTGCAGCGGCGCCATGCGCTCGAGGTATTCGGACTTGTTGAGCTTGCTCGGTTCAGACCTGGGTTTGGTCTTGCTGCTGTTCTTGCTGTCTTTCTTGCCGGCCATGACACCTCCGAGATCGGTCTGAGGCGGCCAGCATACGTGCTCAGCTCAAGCCTGCACGAGCGTCTGCATGCCCACCCAGCTCTCACCGGGCGCGAGCTGCACGGGCTGGCGGATCTGGGCTGCTTCGATGCAGAGCATGTGCTGGTAGCCATCGGCCGGCATGTCCGGCAGCTGGGCGCATTTCTCGGCACCGGGGTTCCAGACCACGGTGTCCTCAAAACCCTGCTGGCGGATCAGCAGCTGGCGGCCGCGGTTGATCAGCTGTTCCTTGAGGGTCAGGTCTTGCTTGAGGCCGTGGTAGATGCGGTCGAGATCGCCGCCCGGCAGCAAGAGTTCGACCCGCTGGCGCTTGAGCTCGCCGCCGGCAGCGCTGTCCTCGTACTGCAGGCCGCTCAGGCCTTCGACACTGCTGGAGTCCAGATCGTGGACGCGCAAATAGGTGTGCAGTGCGCTGGTGAAGTCGAAGGCGGTGTCGCCCTTGTTCTCACAGGCCAGCTCGATCTGCAGCTCGCGGCCGCTGATGCGCACGCTCAGCTCCAGCTCAAAGGCGTGGGGCCAGAACATGCGGCTGGCGGCATCGTCGGTCAGACGCAGCACGGCCAGCGCGTCGTCCGCGCCCTGCTCGGCCGACACCAGCTGCCAAGGTTTGCTGCGGGCGAAGCCATGACGCTTGAGCGGGCCGCGGGTGGAGAACTGCGGAAAGATCACCGGCACGCCGCCGCGGATCGCCTCGCCATTGGCATAGGCCGTCTTGGGCGACACGTAGAGCTGCTCTTCGCCGCCAGCGGGTACCCAGGAGAGCAGGTGCGCGCCGTGCAGCAGCACCGTGGCACGCGCGCCATCCGGCGACTTCAGCTCGATCGCATCGAGGCCCTGGTGGCGAGAGATGGCAATGGGTTGGGGCGTGGCGGCGGTCATGGCGGTTCTCTCGGCGGCAGAAGGGCGAAGGGAGGCGAAAGGGGAAAGGGGGAATGGAGAACTTCAAATGGACAACGCCCGCCGGACTTGCGTCGGCGGGCGCTGAGGTTCCGGCCGGCAACCTGGGTTCCCGGCGGAAGCGTCTTGCAGATTACTTCTGACGGAACTTGCGCAGCGCCGCGATTTGGGCCGCCATGGCGGCGAACTCGCTTTGCGCGGCGGCAAAGTCGATGTCGCTCTTGGCGTTCTTCATCGCTTCCTCGGCCAACTTCTTGGCTTCGGTGGCCTTGGCTTCGTCCAGGTCCTTGCCGCGGATGGCGGTGTCGGCCAGCACGGTCACCGTGCCCGGCTGCACTTCCAGAATGCCGCCGGCGACGAAGACGAACTCTTCGCTGCCATCGGCCTTCTCGATGCGCACGGCACCCGGCTTGATGCGCGTGATCAGCGGGGTGTGCTTGGGCAGGATGCCCAGCTCACCACCTTCACCCGGCAGCGCGACGAACTTGGCTTCGCCGGAGAAGATCTGCTCTTCGGCGGAGACCACGTCAACATGAATGGTTGCCATGATTTGTATCGTCCTTAGCGTTGAAAAAGAGAGTTAGAGGGAACTGCCGCCGAGGGCTTGAGCCCCGCGGCGGCGAACTTCCATCAACCCAGCTTCTTCGCCTTTTCGAACGCTTCGTCGATGGTGCCAACCATGTAGAACGCTTGTTCCGGCAGGTGATCGCACTCGCCAGCCACGATCATCTTGAAACCACGGATGGTTTCCTTCAGCGGCACGTACTTGCCCGGCGAGCCGGTGAACACTTCAGCGACGTGGAAGGGCTGCGACAGGAAGCGCTGGATCTTACGGGCGCGAGCCACGATCAGCTTGTCTTCCGGTGCCAGCTCGTCCATTCCCAGAATGGCGATGATGTCGCGCAGTTCCTTGTAGCGCTGCAGGATGCCCTGCACCGCACGGGTGGTCGAGTAATGCTCTTCGCCGATCACGTTCGGGTCGATCTGACGCGAGGTCGAGTCCAGCGGGTCCACAGCGGGGTAGATACCCAGCGAAGCGATGTCACGCGACAACACGACGGTGGCGTCCAAGTGGGCGAAGGTCGTGGCAGGCGAGGGGTCGGTCAAGTCATCCGCTGGCACGTAGACGGCCTGGATGGAGGTGATCGAACCGACCTTGGTCGAGGTGATCCGCTCTTGCAGACGGCCCATTTCCTCGGCCAGCGTCGGCTGGTAGCCCACGGCGGAAGGCATACGGCCCAGCAGTGCGGACACTTCGGTACCGGCCAGGGTGTAGCGGTAGATGTTGTCCACGAAGAACAGCACGTCACGGCCTTCGTCACGGAAGGATTCCGCAATGGTCAGACCGGTCAGGGCCACGCGCAGACGGTTGCCCGGAGGCTCGTTCATCTGACCGTAGACCATGGCGACCTTGGAGTCTTCGAGCTTCTCGAGGTTCACGACGCCCGAATCGGCCATCTCGTGATAGAAGTCGTTGCCCTCACGGGTACGCTCGCCCACACCCGCAAACACCGACAGACCGCTGTGGGCCTTGGCGATGTTGTTGATGAGTTCCATCATGTTCACGGTCTTGCCCACACCGGCGCCACCGAACAGACCCACCTTGCCGCCCTTGGCGAACGGGCAGATCAAGTCGATCACCTTGATGCCGGTTTCCAGCAGGTCTTGCGAGGGGCTCAGTTCGTCGTAGGCGGGAGCAGCGCGGTGGATCGAAGCGATTTGGGCTTGATCAACCGGGCCACGCTCGTCGATGGGCGAACCCAGCACGTCCATGATGCGACCCAGGGTGGCCTTGCCGACCGGCACCTGGATGTTTTCGCCGGTGTTGTACACCTGCGAACCGCGACGCAGACCGTCCGACGAGCCCAGAGCAATGGTACGCACCACGCCGTCGCCCAGCTGTTGCTGAACTTCCAGCGTCAGGGCGGAGCCTTCCATCTTCAGCGCGTCATAGATCTTCGGCATCTGGTTGCGCGGGAACTCCACGTCCACCACGGCGCCAATGCACTGAACGATCTTGCCAACCGCGTTGGTTTGAGTGTTCGACATATCGATTCCTTCAATCAGTATTCGTTGCGTATGGTTTGGCGAGCAGCGGGATCAACCCACCGCGGCCGCGCCACTGACGATTTCGCTCAGTTCCTTGGTGATGGCGGCCTGGCGGGTCTTGTTGTAGACCAGCTTCAGCTCACCAATCAAGGTGCCGGCGTTGTCGGTTGCGGCCTTCATCGCCACCATGCGTGCCGATTGCTCGGACGCCATGTTTTCCGCCACAGCCTGATAAACCAGCGCTTCGGTGTAACGCACCAAGAGCTCGTCGATCACGGTCGCCGCGTCGGGTTCGTAGATGTAATCCCAAGCGTGCGAGGCCTTGGAGCCTTCAGCGCCACCGGCCAGACCCTCGGTGCTCAGCGGCAGCAGCTGCTGCACAACCGGCTCCTGCTTCATCGTGTTGATGAAACGGGTGTAGCACAGGTAAACCGCCGAGAGCTTGCCTTCCGCGTACGCGTCGAGCAAAACCTTGACCGGGCCGATGATCTTCTCGATGTGCGGCTGGTCACCCATCTGCGTCACATGCGAAACGACCTTGGCGCCGATGCGGTTCATGAAGCCCAAGCCCTTGTTGCCGATGGCAACGACTTCAGCCTTCTGACCGCCCGCTTCCAGGTCTTTCAACTTGGCCGTGGCTGCGCGCAACAGATTGGTGTTCAAACCGCCGCACAGACCCTTGTCCGTCGTGACCACCACGAAACCGACCTGCTTGGCCGACTCGTTCGTCACCATGAAGGGGTGCTGGTACTCGGGGTTGGCCTTGGAGAGATTGGCAGCGATGCTGCCGATCTTCTCGCTGTAGGGCCGAGCCGAGCGCATCCGTTCCTGCGCCTTGCGCATCTTGGACGCAGCGACCATTTCCATGGCCTTGGTGATCTTCTTGGTGTTCTCGACCGACTTGATCTTGCCGCGAATTTCCTTGCTTGATGCCATGATTTCTCCTGTTCAGATGGGGCGGTTCAGCGCGTGGTGCTTGTTCCGCCCCGTCATGGGCATTAAGCGAAGGACTTCTTGAACGTCGTGATGGCGGCGTTCAACTCGGCTTCCGCATCCTTGTCCATGGCCTTGTCGGCTTCCAGCTTGGCCAGCAGAGCGGCGTGGCTGGTCTTCAGGAACTGGTGCAGGCCGTGTTCGAAAGCCAGAACCTTCTTCACGTCCAGGCTGTCCATGAAGCCCTTGTTCACCGCGTACAGCGTGGCAGCCATCAGGCTGATCGGCAGCGGCGAGTATTGAGCTTGCTTCAGCAGTTCGGTCACGCGGGCACCGCGGTCCAGCTGCTTGCGGGTGGACTCGTCCAGATCGGAAGCGAACTGCGCGAACGCAGCCAGTTCACGGTACTGCGCCAGGTCGGTACGGATACCGCCGGACAGGCCCTTGATCAGCTTGGTCTGAGCAGCGCCACCGACGCGCGACACCGAGATACCGGCGTTGATCGCGGGGCGGATGCCGGCGTTGAACAGATTGGTTTCCAGGAAGATCTGGCCGTCGGTGATCGAGATCACGTTGGTCGGCACAAAGGCGGACACGTCACCGGCTTGGGTTTCGATGATGGGCAGCGCGGTCAGCGAACCGGTCTTGCCCTTCACTTCACCCTTGGTGAATGCTTCGACGTAGTCGGCATTCACGCGAGCGGCACGCTCCAGCAGACGGCTGTGCAGGTAGAACACGTCGCCCGGGTAGGCTTCACGGCCCGGCGGACGGCGCAGCAGCAGCGAGACCTGACGGTAGGCCACAGCTTGCTTGGACAGATCGTCATAAATGATCAGCGCGTCTTGACCGCGGTCGCGGAAGTACTCGCCCATCGTGCAGCCCGAGTAGGCCGAGACGTACTGCATGGCCGCCGATTCAGACGCAGAGGCGGCCACGACGATGGTGTAGTCCATCGCACCGTTGGCTTCCAGAGCCCGCACCACGTTCTTGATCGACGAAGCCTTCTGGCCGATCGCGACGTAGATACAGGTCATGTTCTGACCCTTCTGGGCCAGGATGGCGTCGATGGCGACGGCGGTCTTGCCGGTCTGGCGGTCACCGATGATCAGCTCGCGCTGGCCACGGCCGACGGGCACCATGGAGTCGATGGACTTCAGACCGGTTTGCACCGGCTGGTCCACGGACTTACGTGCGATCACGCCAGGCGCGACCTTTTCGATCACGTCGGTCAGCTTGGCGTTGATCGGGCCCTTGCCGTCGATCGGCTCGCCCAGGGCGTTGACGACGCGACCCACCAGCTCGGGGCCGACGGGCACTTCCAGAATGCGACCCGTGCACTTGACGGTGTTGCCTTCGGAGATGTGCTCGTAAGCGCCCAGAATCACGGCGCCGACGGAGTCGCGCTCGAGGTTCAGAGCCAGGCCGTAGGTCGGCTTGCCATCGGCACCGGCCGGGAACTCCAGCATTTCGCCTTGCATCACGTCAGACAGACCATGGATGCGGCAGATGCCATCGGACACGGACACGACCGTGCCCTGGTTGCGGACGTCCGTCGATGCACCCAGACCCTCGATGCGGGACTTGATGACTTCGGAAATTTCAGCAGGATTCAAATTCATTGCTATGGCTCCCATCTGGACTAGCGTCTGTTGCCAGAGCGGTAGACACAGGGATGAACGAAAGGGGGTGGCGTTGCGCTCGTGCCCGAAACTCAGGCGGTGAGCGCCACTTTCATGCGCTCCAGGCGGGACTTGACCGAGGTGTCGAGCACCTCATCGCCAACCACCACCCGGATGCCGCCAATCAATGCCGGCTCCAGCGTGACTTGGGCTTGCAGCTTGCGAGCGAAGCGCTTTTCCAGCGCCGCCACGACCTCGGCCAGCTGAGCCGGCTCGATCGGGTAGGCGCTGTAAATGGTCGCATCAGCCACACCTGCAGCGGCATTGGCGAGCGCATGGAACTGCGCTGCCACGGCCGGCAAGGCTGCCAGGCGACCATTGGCGATCACTTCACGCAGAAAGCTCTGCATGCCGTCGGCCAAGGCCAGGCCCGTGGCTGCCGTCATGATGGCAAGCACTTGCTCGGGCTGGGCCTTGGGGCTGTCAGCGAACTGGCGCAGCTCGGCGTCTTGCGCCACCTGGGCCAGCGCAGAAATCTGCTGGCCCCAGGCCTTGACGTCAGACTTCAGCGCCACTTGGTAGAGCGCTTCCGCGTAAGGACGGGCAATGGTTGCGAGCTCAGCCATGATTACAGCTCCGTCTTCAGACGGCCCAGCAACTCGGCATGGACGCTGGCGTTGACCTCGCGCTGCAGAATTTGCTCGGCACCCTTGACGGCCAGTGCGGCGACCTGCTCGCGCAGGGCCTCACGGGCACGTGCGGCTTGCTGCTCGGCTTCAGCCTTGGCAGCGGCCACGATCTTGGCGCCTTCTTCTTCTGCACGCACTTTGGCAGCGTCCACGATGGCAGCGGCACGCTTTTCAGCGTCAGCCAATTGCTTGGTGGTTTCACCGCGCGCTTGGGCCAGTTGCTCGTCGACCTTCTTGTTGGCCGTGGCCAATTCAGACTTGGCCAGTTCAGCCGCCTTCAGACCGTCGGCGATCTTCTGCGCACGCTCATCCAGCGCCTTGGTGATCGGCGGCCAGATGAAGCGCATGGTGAACCAAACAAGGATCGCAAAAACGATCGCTTGCAGGAACAGGGTTGCGTTGATATTCACAGCACGATCCTTTCAACCGTGAAAGGTTGGCCGTTCAATTAGATGGCGAAGGGCTTGGCGAATGCGAACAGCAGAGCGATAGCCACGCCGATCAGGAAAGCAGCGTCGATCAGACCAGCCAAGATGAACATCTTGGTTTGCAGTTCGTTCATCAGCTCAGGCTGGCGAGCCGAAGATTCCAGGAACTTGCCGCCCATCAGTGCGATACCGATCGAAGCGCCCAGAGCGCCCAGACCAACGATGAGACCGCAAGCCAGCGCGACGAGACCGAGGATGTTTTCCATGATTAGCTCCAGAAGGGATAGAAAAAAGAAAAGGGAAAGGGAAAGGTCAAACGAAAAACTACAGACTGACTGCGATCAGTGCGCGTCGTGCGCCTGGCCGGTGTAGATCAGGGTCAGCATCATGAAGATGAAGGCTTGCAAGGTGATGATCAGGATGTGGAACAGCGTCCACACCGTGCCTGCCACCAAGTGCCCCAGACCCAGCCAGAAGCCGCCCGACAAGGGGTTCAGCTCCCAGGCCCACACACCGCCCATCAAGGCAATCAGCATGAACACCAGTTCGCCGGCAAACATATTGCCGAACAGTCGCATGCCGTGAGACACGGTCTTGGCCGCGAACTCGATCATCTGCATCAGGAAATTGATCGGATACAGGAACCACTTGTCGCCGAAGGGCGCAGCCAGCAGCTCATGCGTCCAGCCGCCGATGCCCTTGATCTTCACGCTGTACCAGAAGCACACCAGCAGCACGCTGGTGGACAGGCCCAGGGTGGTCGACAGGTCGGCCGTCGGCACAACACGCATGTAGGCGTGGTGTGCGTCATGGCCCATGGCGGCGTAAGCGTGGGTCCAGGCAGCCGGCAGCAGGTCGACCGGCAGCATGTCCATGAAATTCATCAGGAAGATCCAGACGAAGACGGTCAGCGCCAGGGGCGAGATCACCTTGCGGCTGGCAGCGTTGTGGATCACGCCCTTGGCCTGGTTTTCGACCATTTCAGCCAGGATTTCCACGGCAGCCTGGAAGCGGCCCGGCACGCCCGAGGTGGCCTTGCGCGCGGCGCGCCACAGGAAGAAGCAGCCGATCACGCCCAGCAGCACCGAGTAGATCAGCGAGTCGAGGTTGAACAGGCTGAAATCAACAATGCTGGTTTGCTTGACCGCTTGGCCCGCAAAGTTCACCTGCATGTGCTGCAAGTGATGCTGGATGTATTCGCCCGCGTTCGGCGCGTGTCCTTCGGCTGCCATTGTCAGTTTCCGTCCCGCTTGGCGTGGCTTGCGGCCACGCGATTTTTGCTGAAACGACCCTGCAGAAGCAGGGCCACCCAATTAACTTTCAAACACCCGATCAGCCCAACCAGCAGTGCTGGCCAGTACAGCCCGGGCATCCATTTCGCAGCCGCTGCCAAGATGGCAACGGCCAGCATGATCTTGATCAGCTCCCAGAACATGAAGCCCAGCACCGCAGCGCCAGGAATCCCCCTGAAGAGCCCGGTCATGCCCCAGGCCATCAAGGCATTGGGCAAAACCACCGCGGCCACGCCACACAAGGCCGACCGCGCTTTTTCCATTCCACCGAGGCTGCTGTCGCCCACCAACCAGGCACCCAGCCCCCAGAGCACGGTCAGCAGCACGCCAATCACGGCCTGCGCCCCCACCACCCGCCAGGGCGACAAAGGCGGATGCTGCGCCACCAGGGCTTGAGCCTCCTCACGCGTGAGCGTCTTGAAAGCAGCCTCGGCGGCCCCATCCTGGGAACCATCCTCAGACACCTCGTCATCCCAAGCCAGCTGCCTGAACTTGCGCTCAGGCGATGACCCCGGCGACAGAGTCAGCGAACTTGCAGGCTGGGCTGTTTTCGAACCTTCGACTGGACCGGACGTTGGCGATCGCTCTGATCGCTGATCCCCTGCCCTGGCACCCGAATGTCCGCCCAGTTCATCGCCTTCAAATTCGCTCATGAATGGATGACGGCTGTCGGCAAAACCCAAAGATTATATGTGGAAACCCGTAGCCTGGGAAAGCCAGCGCCACCGGGAGCCCTCCCAAACCCCTGCCGCAGCCCCTCGCCCGAGGCCGAAAGACCGATGCCAAGCTAGCTTCAAAGCGCCCGCCGGCCGGCCTTTCCAGGCCCGGCGGCATGATCTTCAAGGACCATGACTTTTGGCTGACAGCCCTGCAAGTCCGAGGGGCATGGGCGCCCGATTCTGGGGCGCCAGCGGCTCAGAGCTTGAGTTGATGGGGCGCCCAGCCGGGCACCTCCACCCGCATCTGCAGCACGCAACCGGCCCAGGGCTGGGCCGCGCGCTCCTCGGCCGGGCGGCCATCGCTGGCGGTGGTGATGTAGAGCGTGCGCAGATCGGCCCCACCGAAAGTCGGCATGGTCGGGCAACGCACCGGCAACTTGACCTCCTTCAAGACCTGCCCCTCGGGCGAGAGCCGCAGCAGGCGCTGGCCTTCGTACATGGCCACCCAGTAGCAGCCCTCTTGGTCCACGGCCGCGCCGTCGGGCCGGCCGCCGTAGCCGTCCAGCGACTGGCCGGCCGCACGCGGCTCGAAACGCACCCAGGTCTGGCGCGCTCCCAGCGCACCGGTCTCGGCATCGAAAGGCAGGCGGTAGATTTCATGCGCCTTGGTGTCGGACCAGTACATCCAGGCCTGATCCGGGCTCCAGGCCAGGCCGTTCGAGGTGGTGATGCCGCCTTCGGCGCGCACAAAGCCGGCTGACCCATAACGGTACAGCGCAGCGTCAGGCGCGCGGGCATCGTCGATGCCGCCGACCCAGAGGCGGCCCTGCGCATCGGGCTTGCCATCGTTGAAGCGCTGGCGCGCCGGGTCGTAAGGCGGCGGCGCCAGCAGGCTGCAGGCACCGCTATCCAGATCCAGTCGAAACAGCCCCTGGCGCTGCGCCACGGCCAGTCCACCGCCCTCGATCAGCGCGATACAGCCTGGCTCACTGGCCACGGGCCATTGCCGCAATTCGCCCGAGGCGGGGTGCAGGCGCAGCACCTGCTTGGCAGGAATGTCGACGTAGTAGAGCGCCTGCTCCTCCACGCTCCACAGCGGCGATTCACCGAGCAAGGCCGGCGTCGGGCCGGCGGGCGTGATGGTGTAGGGCGGGGTCGAGGCTTCTGAATTCATGGCGATCGAGGCGGGGTCGGAGGCGGGATGCAACACCCCATGCTACGACCGTAACCCGATGAAACTCAGACCCGCGCCGCGATTGATGCGCGGCGACCCTCAGGCCAGTTCGACACGGAGGTAGTGCGCACCCGGGATCGGGTTGAAGTAATACGGCGGCACGGCCTCGAAACCCAGACTCTCGTACAGGCCGCGAGCGGCCTCCATATCGTCCAGGGTGTCCAGCAGCATGCTGGAATAGCCGGCCTGGGTGGCGCGGTCGATCAAGGCCTGGGCCAGCATGCGCCCAAGGCCGAAGCGGCGGAAGGCCGGGCGGACAAACAGGCGCTTCATTTCGCAGGCGTTGGGGTAGTCAACCTCGGGCAGGTTGCAAAACCCGCCGCAACCGGCCACGGCGCCATCCACCAGCGCCAGCAGCATCAAGCCGCCGGGCGGCTCATACTGGCCGGGCAGCGAGGCCAGTTCGGCCTCGAAATCCTGGAAGCACAGGTCCACCTGCAAGCTGGCGCTGTAATCGCGCAGGATCTCGCGCGTGGCGGACCAGGCTTCAGCGTCGTCCGGGGTGATCAGGGTGATGCGAGGGCTTTCCATGCAGCGCTGCAGTGTACTGGCCACCTGCCTCACGTGGGCGGGGCCGGCGTCACCAGCAGATAGACCCCGGCGGAACAGGCCAGCAACAAGGTCAGCGCAAACAGGCGTGTGGCCCAGCTGTCGGCACTGGCCGGCACGGCAGCAGGCAGATGCTTGTCGCCCGAGAGCATGGGGCCGATCAAGTCCTGGCGGCGCCGCAGGCGGTAGAAGGCGATCGCCAGCAGATGCAGGCCCAGCAACAGGAACAGCCCCCATTGCCCGTAGCTCTTGTGATAGTGGGTCCAGGCCAAGCTCACCTCAGAGCTGACCCAAGCGACCAGCGGGCCACTGAAGGCGATCTCGTCATCGGCGATCAGTCCCGAACCCACTTGCAGGCCCAGCCAGGCCAGCATGGCCAGCACCGAGAAGGCGCCCAGCGGGTTGTGGCCCACATCGAAATGATCGCCCTCGCGCGGCTGTCCGCGCAGATAACGCAGCAGAGCGGCGGGGCTGTAGAGAAAGCTGGCAAAGCGCGACCAGCGCCCGCCCACCAGACCCCAAGCCAGTCGAAAAGCCAGCAAGGCCAGCACCGCATAGCCCAGGCGCGCATGCCAGATCATGGCGTTGCCACCGATCTTGGCGCTGAGCACCGAGCCCAGCACGCACAGCGCCAGCGCCCAATGGAACAAACGGGTCGGCAGGTCCCAGACCCGCACCTGCACACCCACCCTCGTCGAGTCCTCAGACATGGACGGACCTCCTTTTGCCACCGGGCAACGCAAGCACCCAGGCATGCGGCCTCACAGCTGGCAACGATAACCCAGCGGCGACGCGGCGGCAGCCCCGCACAAGTTCCAGGTCTTCCGTACACTCAGCGCGCCGGCCCCAGGCCGACGCTTCTTTCTCTTGTTGTTCGTTCATTCCTGCCTTCCTTCCTCTGCCACAAGGACCTCACGCACCATGAAGAAGATCTCGATGAAGCACACCCTCAGCCTGGCCCTCCTGAGCGTCGCCGCCCTCGGCACCAGCCTGCCGGCACAGGCCCAGTTTCAAAAACCCGAGGATGCCGTCAAGTACCGCAAAGCCGCCTTCACCCTGATCGGTGCCCATTTCAGCCGCATGGGCGCCATGGTCCAGGGCCGCGCCCCGTTTGACGCCGCCGCTGCGGCCAGCAATGCCGAGGTCGTCGCCAGCCTCTCGCGCCTGCCTTTCCACGGCTTTGTCGAAGGCACGGCCAGCAAGGACAAGGGCGGCGCCAAGGCCGAGATCTGGAGCGAGCGCGCCAAGTTCGACGAAGCCGCCAAGAAGATGCAGGACGAAGTGGCCAAGCTGGCCGCCGCCAAACCCGCGACCGTGGAACAGCTGAAGGCCAGCTTCGGTCCGGCCGCCAGCACCTGCAAGTCCTGTCACGACAACTTCCGCAACGAGTAAGCGGCCAGGCTGACGGCCCGCCCTGGATGTCAGGGCTGACCGTTGGCACCGTGGGCCATGAAGGCCGGGCGCTGCTCCAGGCGCTGCAGATAGGCGCGGGCCGCCGGCACCTCGGGCCGGCCCGCCTCGTCCAGCGGCGCCACGCGCCAGCGCTGCAAGGACAGGCCCAGCACCACATCGGCCAGGGTGAAGGTCTCGCCGCAGACAAAGGCGCCGGTCCGGGCCAGCTGCGCGTCGAGGATCTGCACATGGCGGTGCCAGCCCGCCACGCCTTGGGCCAGCAGCTGCGGGTCCTGGTGCGCCGGGCTCTGGCGCACCAGGCTCATGAAGGCATAGCGCCAGGCGTTGTTGAACTCGCCGGCCTGCCAGTCCATCCACTGCTCGACTTGCGCTCGCGCCCGGGGCGCTTGCGGCAGGAGCTCATGGCGCTGCTCGCGCGCCACCAGGTAGCGGCAGATGCTGTTGCTCTCCCAGAGCACGAAATCGCCGTCGCACAGCACCGGCACCAAGGCATTGGGGTTGAGGCGGCGGAACTCGGGCGTGTCGGTGGCGGCAAAGCCCGCGCCCCAGTCCTGGCGCTCAAACTCAAGCCCCAGCTCGGCCAAGGTCCACAGCACCTTGCGGACATTGATGGAGCTAGCCTTGCCCAGCAGTTGCAGGGTCATGGCGCAGTTGTCCCTTCAAACATCCATCAAAGGCGGACTTCGCCTTCGATCAAGGGCACGACATCGCCGCCGATCCAGGTGGCCTCGTCATCGCGCAAGACATGGATGCGGCCGGCGCGCGCCAGCTTAGCGCCCTGGGCTACGGTGTAACGCACGGGCGCCAGGCCCGCATCCATCAACCACAGGGCCAGGCCCGCGTTGAAGCTGCCGGTGACCGGGTCTTCCGGCACACCGAGATCCGGCACAAAGGCCCGCACCTCGAACTGCTGGGGCGAGCCCG
This sequence comes from Paucibacter sp. B51, assembly GCF_027863535.1. Taxonomy (NCBI): domain Bacteria; kingdom Pseudomonadati; phylum Pseudomonadota; class Betaproteobacteria; order Burkholderiales; family Sphaerotilaceae; genus Roseateles; species Paucibacter sp. B51. The sequence continues at coordinate 238,102 of NZ_JAPIVN010000001.1, forward strand.
AAGGGTAGGCGCCGAACACGCCGAGCTTCAGGCCCTGCATGGCCGCGAAATCGGGCTGCAAGGCCAGCACCGCCTCTGCCGAGGCCAAGCGGGCCGCCATCCAGCCCGGACCGTTGTCCACCCACACCACATCGAGCACCGCCTCGGCGGGCAGGCGCAGCGAGCGCAAGACCTGCTCATGCAGCTCAGGCGCCACCGGGCCCGAGCGCTTGAGCGGCGGTGCCGCAAAAGCCAGGCGTTCGCGCTTGTGATCGCCGCCTCGCTTGATCGTCACCAGACCGATCTCGCATTCCTGCACCACCCGCCCCTTGTGCTTGGGCACACCGCCGGCAGCCAGCCAGCAGTGGGCCGAGCCCAGCGTCGGGTGGCCGGCAAAGGGCAGCTCGCCACCGGGGGTGAAGATGCGCACCCGGTAATCCGCCTCCGGCTGCGTGGGCGGCAGCAGAAAAGTGGTTTCGCTGAGGTTGGTCCAGCGGGCAAAGCTGGCCATGGCGGCGTCGCTGAGCCCCTCGCCGTCGATGACGACGGCCAGGGCATTGCCCAGCAAGGGCATGGCGGTGAAGACGTCGACTTGGGCGAAGCGGCGGCTTTGCAGGCTCATGGCGTGGGCTGTGCGCCGTTGTCCAGCGCGTCGCGCAGCACCTTGCCCAGGATGGCCACGCCTTCCTCGATCTGCGGCGGCGTCAGGGTCACAAAGGACAGACGCAGGGTGCGCGGGTCGGGGTTCTGGGCGTAGAAGGCCGCGCCGGGCACGAAGGCGATGCCGGCATCCACCGCCTTGGGCAGCAGGTCCATGGCATTCAGGCCTTCGGGCAGGCGGATCCAGAAGAACATGCCGCCCTTGGGGCTCTGCCAGACGCAGCCCGGCGGCAGGTGCTTCTTCAGACCCTCGGCCATGGCATCGCGGTTGGCCTTGTAGCGGGCGCGGATCAGCGGCACATGCTCGTCGAGGAAGCCGTTCTTGACGACCTCGTAGACCACGCGCTGGTTGAAGCCCGGGGTGTGCAGGTCGGCCGCTTGCTTGGCTTGCAGCAGCTTGGGGTAGAGCTCGCTCGGGGCAATGATGAAGCCCAGGCGGAAGCCGGGCGTCAGCACCTTGGAAAAGCTGCCCAGGTAGATGGTGCCTTCCGGCCAGAAGGAGGCCAGGGCCGGCAGCGGCGGCTCGTCAAACCAGAGGTCGCCGTAGGGGTTGTCTTCGATCACCGGCACGCCGGCGGCCTTGGCCGCGGCCATCACGGCCTGGCGGCGCTCCAGGCTCATCACCCGACCGGTGGGATTCTGGTAATTGGGCAGCAGATAGGCAAAGCGGGTGCCGGGCGCGTCATGCGGCAGGCGGGCAAACTCGGCCGGGTCCACACCCTGCTCGTCACTGGCCAGGCTCACGAAGTTGGGCTCGTAGGGCGTGAAGGCCTGCAGGGCGCCGAGGTAGGTGGGCGTCTCCACGGCCACCGGCGCGCCGGCATCGCAGAGGATCTTGCCGACCAGATCCAGGCCTTGCTGGGAGCCGCTGGTGATCAGCACCTGATCCGGGCTGACCGTCATGCCCAGGCTGGCCATGCGCTGGGCCACCCATTCGCGCAGCGGCGCAAAACCTTCGCTGGCGGCGTACTGGAGGGCTTCCTTGGCGTTGTGGCTGAGCACCTGATCGCAGGCAGCTTTGAGCGCATCGACCGGGAAGGTATCGGCCGATGGCAGACCGCCGGCCATGGACAGGATGCCCGGCTTTTCGGTGACCTTGAGGATCTCGCGAATGATGGACGGGTTCATGCGCGCGGCGCGGCGGGCTTGGTTCCAGATGCTGCTCATGCTTCTTGTCTCCTGCGGATTCATCAACAATTCATTCAAGGAAGGCGATTCGGTCAAGGCGTGGATTCTTGCGTGCCTGAGGTCGGCGCGGCCTGCGTGGGGACAAGCTCACCCTGGCTTTTACCACCGTGCGGGGCGATCTCGGCGTCGGCCAGCATCCAATCAACCGCGGCCCGTGCCTGCAGCACGGTCGAGTCGAAAAAAGGCAGGGGGCTCAAGGCCTGCGCCGCGTCATCGAGCAAGAGCCCGACCTCGGTGCAGCCCAGGATCACACCTTCGGCGCCGCGGACGGCCAGCTCGGTGACGCAGTCCAGGTACTGGGCCCGCGACGACGCGTTCAACTGGCCGCGGCACAGCTCGTCGTAAATGATGCGGTGGATCTCGGCCGCCGCTTCAGTCGGCGGGGTCAGCAATTCGATGCCATGGCGGGCCATGCGCTGCTGGTAGAAGGAGTCAGCCGCCATGGTGTAGCGCGTGGCCAGCAGGCCGACCCGGCGCAGACCCTGGGCCTGCAAGGCCGCGGCGGTGGCGTCGACGATGTGCAAGAGCGGAAGGCCGGCTTGCGCCTGCAGCTCATCGGCCACCTTGTGCATGGTGTTGGTCGCCAGCAGCAAGGCCTGGGCGCCCGCCGCTTTGAGCCCGGCGCCGGCCTCGCCCAGCAGGCGGGCGGCCGCGGCCCAGTCGCCGCGCGCCTGCATCGCTTCGATCTCGGCGAAGTCCACGCTGTGCATCACGAGCCGGGCACTGTGCAGGCCGCCCAGGCGAGCCGCCACCTCACGGTTGAGCAGCGCGTACAGATGCGCGCTCGATTCCCAACTCATGCCCCCGAGGATGCCCAGCAATTTCATGGGCCCAGTCTAGCGGCCTCAACCAATACAGACCCAATACACTTCGCCGCACATTTTCAGAATCTGTATCGGCATGAGCACCAGCACAGCTTTGTCCCGCAGCGCCAGCCTGCCCTTGGCCCAGCAGCTGGCCCTGCGGTTTTCCGAACGCATCCAGCAGCGCTTGATCCTGCCCGGCGCCCGCCTGCCCTCGGTGCGTGAGTGCGCGCGCCACCATGGCGTCAGCCCTTACACCGTGGTGGCGGCCTACGACCAGCTGCTGGCTGCCGGCCTGCTGGAAGCGCGCAAGCAGCGTGGCTTTTTTGTGCGCGAGGTCCACGCCCCCCGAGCCAAGTCGGCACCGGCCCAGACGGCGACGACCACCCCGGCACCCATCGATGCCAGCGCCTTGATCCGCGGCATGTTTCAGGCAGACGCCCGCCATGCCCCAGGCCTGGGCACCCTGCCCGGCGATTGGTTGGACCTGCCCATGTTGCAGAGCGCCATGCGCCGGGTGGTCAGCCAGAGCGAGGAACCCGATCAACTGGCACTGCAGTATGGCGAGCCCGGCGGCGACCCGCGTCTGCGCAGCGCCTTGAGCCGGCGCCTGGAGGATCTGGGCGTGCACGCGGCGCCTGAGCAGATCATCAGCACCGTGGGCGCCACCCATGCCCTGGACCTGATCACGCGCTGCCTGCTGACCCCGGGAGACGCTGTGCTGGTGGACGATCCCGGCTGGGCCATCGAGTACGCGCGCCTGTCGCAAGCGGGTATGCGCCTGCTGCCGGTGCCGCGTGGGCCGCAGGGGCCCGACCTGGAGGTCATGGCCCGATTGATCGCCGAGCACCGGCCGCGCATGTATGTGACCGTCTCGGTGCTGCACAACCCCACGGGCAACAGCCTGTCACTCGCCAGCGCGCACCAGATCCTCAAGCTGGTCGAAGCGGCCGACATGCTGGTGGTCGAAGACGACACCTATGCCTTCCTGGCACCCAACCATGTGCCGAGGCTTTCAGCCCTGGACGGGCTCAAGCGCACGATTTACGTCTCCGGGTTTTCCAAGATCCTGACCCCGGCCTGGCGGGTCGGCTTTGTCGCGGCCAGCGCCAAAATCGTGCACCAGCTGACCGAGCTGAAGCTGCTGTCCACCCTGACCACCAGCCCGATGATGGACCGGGCCGTGGCCATCTGCCTGGAGCAAGGCCAGCTGCGCCGCCATGCCGAACGGGTGATCTCGCGCCTGGACGCCGCGCGGCAGCGTGCCGTGCGCCTGGCCGAAGAGGCGGGCTGCCAGTTCGTGACCCCGCCGCAAGGCCTGTTCGGCTGGTTGGAGGTGGGCGTGGACACCGAACGCCTGGCCCAGCGCATGCTGGACGCCGGCTGGCTGATCGCGCCCGGCTTGCTGTTCAGTCCGACACGACGCGCCGGCACCCTGATGCGCATCAATTTCGCCACCTCGCAAGACGCGCGCTTCTGGCGCCTGCTGGCCGAGCTGCGCAAGGCCTGAATCCCGGGCGGTGCTTCAGGCCAGGCAGCGCGGCTGGGCCGGGCTGCAACAGGTGTCCGCCATCGGCTCGCTGATGCGCGCGGGCAGGGCCGCGTCGGCCTCGACCGGCCGCAAGGCCAGATCGGCCATGCCGCTGCCACACGAAGCCAGGCTCAGGGCCAGCGCGGCCACCACCACGGCCGGACACAACCAGATCAACTCACGCAAACCGGCTCGCAACCAGTCATGTTTGGATTTCATCTGCATGGCCTCATCCCTCGTCGGTTCTTGAAATCTTGTTGCGTGGGAAATTATCCCACTCAAAAAGACAGAAGTTCAAGTACCGCCTGTCGCCGCGGCGACCGCCGCGGGCGGCATTCGTACATGGCTCGAGGTACTACAAACGTCGCGCGACCCGAAAACAACGTGCCACGGGGCTAACATCGCCCTTTTCGGCCCCCCTTCCACGGGGAATTCACCGTTTCGTGCAGCCGCCCTTCCCCGTTTCCTGGTCATGAGTGCCCCCGCGAACAACGAGCTCCGTTTTCTGGTCGTCGATGCCCTGGCGGGTGTTCAGACCTTTGCCCGCCAACTGCTGGAAGGCTTTGGCTTTCCCTCCCATTCCATCCGCAATGCTGGCGACACCGCCTCGGCCTTGACGATTGGCCTGGAATTCAAGCCCGACTTTCTGATCACGGACTGGTTCCCCAAGGCCGATCTGAGCGGCATCGCGCTCTTCCAACGACTGAAAACAGTCAACCCCGGTTGCCGCCTCGCCCTGCTGAGCTTCGAGATCACGCCGGCGCATGAGGCCGAGGCCGCGGCAGCCGGCTCGCGCTTTCTGCTGCGCAAGCCCTTCACCGCCGATGACCTCAAGACCACCATGCGCCGTTCGCTGGAGCAACTGGCTCAGGAACGCCCGGAGCTGGCGCAGCGACTGAATGCCGTGATGAAGGCACAACAAGGTCCCGGCCATCTGCCACCCAAGATCGTGCTTCCGCCCTTGCCGCCGCAGCTGCGCGCGGGCGACAAGGTCAAGTACGAGGGCCAGTCCGATACCGTGCAGTACGTCGTGGTGCGCAGCGGTGAGTTGGTCGTGCAGCTCAAGAACAAGACCGAGCTGATCCCGGCCCACAAGCTGCAGCGCCTGTGAACTCCGAAGACAGGGCGCGTGTCCGCGATGAACTCCCGGCTACTTTGGCTGCCGCCTGGTGGGGCGGGCCCTTGCTGGATGCCGGCGCCTGGCCGATCGATCCCCCAGACTCCGCGCTGATCGATTGCGCCCAGCAAGATCTGGCGCGCCGCCTGGGCTGCAATCAGGCCCATGAGCCCCAAGCATGGAAGAGCGGCGGCCCCTCGCGCACAGCGGCATTGGGCCATGCCGCCCTGCCCCCACGCGGCGTGCGCCGCAGCCCGGCCACCCTGCACGATTTGCGCTTGAACCGCCCCGGCATCGAGGCCGAAATCGCCCTGCGCCTGGGCCAGGATGTCGATGCCGCACGGGCTGCCACGCTGGACGGCCTGCAGGCCGCGGCCCTGGTGGACGGCATGGCCGTCTCGGCCGAGTTGGTCAGCTCACGCTGGCTGCAAGCCCAGGCCGCGCCGGCCTGGCTGCGCCAGGTCGATGCACTCTCGCATGGCGCCCTGGTGCTGGGCGACTGGTTGCCACCGCAAGCCGGGCGTGACTGGGCCCAGCAGGTCTGCGAAATCCAACGCAATGACGAGGCGCCGCAGCGTGCCCGCGGCAGCCATTCCCTGGGCGATCCCTTCTGGCTGCTGCCGCAGTGGCTGCGCCATGCCACCCGCGAGGGTCAGGTCTTGCCTGCCGGCTCGGTGGTCACCACCGGCGCCTGGCTGGTGATGCCCGATCTGGCGGCGGGCGACCGGCTGTGGGTCCGCTTCGAAGGGCTGGGCGAGGTGCAGGTTCAGCTCTGAAGCAGCGCGACGCTCGAGCCCTCAAACCCTCAGACAAAGGCCAGGGCCAGCAGCAAGACCGGATACGGCAAGGCCACGGTCGGGCGCAAGGCCGACTTCAGGTACTCCAGCATCAGCGCCACGCTGACCGGCCGCTGCTGCAGCCACTCGCTGTGCAGCTGAAACGCTGTAGCTGTCGGGGCGGGCTCGCGCAGCAGCTGTTCCACGCGCAGCAGGCGATCGGACAAGCGCGACTGGAAAGTCTTGAGCACGCCCTCCTGCAGCCACAGCAGCGGCAGCAGCACCCAGAGCCAGCTCGCACCCCAGGCCAGGCCGCACAAGACCAGGGCGAAGAGTTTCAGCGCCAAGGCACCGAACTCGTAGCACTCATGCGCGCGGAACAAGGCCCGCCATTCCTGGCCCAAGGCCTGCGCGCGGTCCGGGTCCGCCTGCGCCGTCATTTCGCTTCCAGCACTTCCCAGCGCTCCATCAGGCCCAGCAGTTCGTCGTCGATCTGCGCGGCGCGGTCGGTCACTTCGGCGATGCGGGCAGCCCCCTGGCTGTAGAGCTCGGTGCCGCCCAGCAGCGCGTGCAGCTGCTTCTGCTCGGCTTCCAGCGCCGCCACCTTGGCGGGCAGCTCGTCCAGCTCGCGCTGCTCTTTGTAGCTGAGCTTTTTCTTGTTGGCCACCACAGGTGCGGGCGCCGCTGCGGCGACCGGCGCGGGGGCCGAAGCAGCTGCGGGCGCCGACTTGGCAGCCAGGGCCGCCGCGCGCTTGGACTGGATCAACCAGTCCTGCACGCCGCCCTCGTACTCGCGCCAGCGGCCATCGCCTTCGTTGACGATGGTCGAGGTGACCACGTTGTCCAGGAAACGGCGGTCATGGCTGACCAGGAAGACCGTGCCGTCGTAATCGGCCAGCAGCTCTTCGAGCAGCTCGAGGGTTTCGATGTCGAGGTCGTTGGTCGGCTCGTCCAGCACCAGCACATTGGCCGGGCGGGCAAACAGGCGGGCCAGCAGCAAGCGGTTGCGCTCGCCGCCGGAGAGGCTCTTGACCGGCGAATTGGCGCGCGCGGGCGAGAACAGGAAGTCGCCCAGATAGCTCTTCACATGCTTTTTCTGCGTGCCGATCTCGATCCACTCGCTGCCGGGGCTGATGGTGTCGGCCAAAGTGGCGTCGAGGTTCAGCGTGTCGCGCATCTGATCGAAATAGGCCACCGTCAGGCGCGAGCCCTGGCGCACCTCGCCGCCGTCGGGCGCCAGCTCACCGAGGATCATCTTCAGCAGCGTGGTCTTGCCGGCGCCGTTGGAGCCGACCAGGCCGACCTTGTCGCCGCGCAGGATGGTGGCGGTGAAGTCGCGCACGATGACGCGGTCGCCATAGCTCTTGCTGACGTTTTCCAGCTCGGCCACGATCTTGCCGCTGGCCGCGCCGGTGTCGATGTCCAGCTTGGCCTTGCCCTGCACATCGCGGCGCGCGGCGTGGGCCAGGCGCATGGCCTCCAGGCGCTGGATGCGGGCCACGCTGCGGGTGCGGCGGGCTTCCACGCCCTTGCGGATCCAGACCTCTTCCTGCGCCAGCAGCTTGTCGAAGCGGGCGTTGAACAGGGCCTCGTTCTCCAGCTCGTAGGCTTTGGCGGCGGTGAAGGCCGCGAAATTGCCCGGGTAGCCGCGCAGCTGACCACGGTCCAGCTCGACGATGCGATTGGCCACATTGTCCAGAAAGGCCCGGTCGTGGGTGATCAGCAGCAGCGAGCCCTTGAAATCGTTGAGCAGACCTTCGAGCCAGGTGATGGCATCCAGGTCCAGGTGGTTGGTAGGTTCGTCCAGCAGCAGCACATCGGGCTGGGCGACCAGGGCGCGGCCCAAGGCCACGCGCTTTTTCAAACCTCCGGAGAGCGAACCCACCACACGCGAGCCATCCAGGCCCAGGCGCTGCAAGGTTTCATCCACGCGCTGCTCCCAGGTCCAGCCGCCGATGTGCTCGATGCGCTCGCCGATCCACTCGAGATCGTCATTGGGGTCGTGGATTTCGTAGCGCTCGCGCAAGGCCTTGGCCTCGGCCACGCCTTCGCTGACCACGTCAAAAATGGTGGCTTCGGGCCGCAACAGTGGTTCCTGCGGCACATAGACGCTGGTCAGGCCTTGCTGCAGTTGCAGCAGCCCGTCATCGAGTTTCTCGATTTGAGCCAGCACTTTGAGCAGGGACGATTTGCCGGTGCCATTGCGGCCAATGAGGCCGACGCGCTCACCCATTTCGAGCGAGAAAGAAGCACCATCCAGCAGCGGCACATGGCCGAACGCGAGATGGGCATTGGAGATGGATAGGACTGCCATGGCGCGCATTGTCCCCGATGGACGAGGCCGGCCCCGAAACGGGACAGCCGGCGTGTGGCGGGCGCAGCGCAGCTGCTGGTTTCCCCTCCCCTTGATCCGGTGGGTCCCCCAGGGATTTCATGGGTTTGTCATTTCAAGCGGGCGGGTACAAGGAGAACACGTGCAGTCCTGCACGGTTTTGAAGACATGCAGGATCGCCGAAGACTTCGCCGAGCGCTCGCCGCGCGGCCTCTTGCCAACGCTTTTGAGGAGAACCCTAATGTCCGCACGTTCCATCTTTGCCCGCGCGCTGGTGCCGGCCGTGATCGCTGCCCTGGCTGCAGGCAATGCCGCGGCTGCCAACCTGACCGAAGGCTTCGACACCGTCCTGCCCGCCGGCTGGACCCAAAAGAACAACAGCGCCCCCATCGGCACCACCAACTGGTTCCAGGGCAATGCCACCGTCTTCACTTCGCAATCGGGCGCGGCCAATTCCTACATCGGCGCCAACTTCAACAACACGGCCGGCGCCGGCGAAATCAGCAACTGGCTGATCACCCCGACCCTGAGCTTCAACAACGGCGACACCCTGACCTTCTGGAGCCGCAGCGTCACCGATTCGCTCTACCCCGATCGCCTGGAAGTTCGCTTCAGCAATGTCGGCGGCACCGATGTCGGCAACACCGCCACCAGCGTTGGCAGCTTCAGCACCCTGCTGCTGAGCATCAACCCCAATCTGGAGCAAGGCGGCTACCCCGGTGAGTGGACCCAGTACAGCGCCACCATCAGCGGCCTGAGCGGTGCCACCAACGGCGCCATCGCCTTCCGCTACACCGTGAACTCGGGTGGCCCCTCTGGCGACAACTCCGACTACATCGGCATCGACAGCGTCAGCATCACTGCCGCCGTGCCGGAACCCAGCACCTACGCCCTGATGGCCCTGGGCCTGGGCGCCATCGGCCTGCGCCGCCGCAAGCAAATGCAAGACCGCTGATCGGTCGGTTGCTTGCCTCTCGGCCGGGACCCTGGCTGAGCCAGCCTCACAGCAACGCCCCGCTCTGCGGGGCGTTTTCATTGCGGGCGCTGATATGCGCGCCGGCGCTCAGGCCTGCAGCTCGACGCGATTGCGCCCGCCGGCCTTGGCGCGGTAGAGCGCACGGTCGGCGCGGCCAAACAGGCGGTCGGCATGATCGCCGGGCTGCCACAGCGCCACGCCGATGCTGGCGCTGCGCACGCCGGGTTCGGGCGAAGCCAGGTCGGTGGCCAGCACCGCGCGCAAGGCTTCGGCCTGCGCCAGGGCTTGCGTGGCATCGGCGGCCGCCAGCATCACGGTGAACTCTTCGCCGCCATAGCGGTAGGCGCGCCCCTGGGCCGGCAGCTGCATGCGCAGGCGCGCGGCAAACTGGCGCAGGGCGGCATCGCCAGCACGATGGCCATGCTGGTCGTTGAAGGCCTTGAAGTGGTCGATGTCGATCATCAACACGGCGAACGATCGCCCGGACTGCGCCGCGCCGGACAGGGCTTGGGCCATGTCCTCGTCGAGGGCACGGCGGTTCGCCAAACCGGTCAGACCATCGGTCAATGCCAGTTCACGCACCTCTTGCTCAGCGCGCATCTTGCACATCAGCAAAAAGCCCAGGCAACAAACCACCAGGTAGACAAAGCTGAATGCGAACAGTGGCTGCTGCCAGCCCGTGTGCAGATCGAGGTAGTCCGGCCTCGCCGCACCGAGGGCCAAAAACAGCGCGCGCGCCGGCAGCACCAAGCCCATGGCAAGATGGGCCAGGGCCACCAGGCTTTGCACGCGGGACAAGCCATCGGGCGCCGCAGCAGCAGCCGGCGCAGCGCTGTGCCGGTGACGCCACAGCACATGGGCATTGAGCAACTGCAGCAAGCCGTAGACAAAGCCGTTGAAGATGGTGGCGCCGACATAGCGGCCGCCAAAGGCCGTACCGACCACGGTGACGGCCAGGCCCATCAAGAACAAAGGCGGCCAGCGCCAGCGCAGGCCGAGAAACTGCCGGATGGCCACGAACAGCAAGGCCACACTGAGCGCCCCCAGGGCATTGGCCACGCCGCCCGACAGCCAGGTCGGCAAATGGCCCGCACCCGCCAGCAGAGAGTAGGCCAGCCCTTCGGCAGCAATGCCCCAGGTCCAGCAACGCAGACCATTGGCCTCGTCGGCCACGCCGCGCGCCAGCCACAACATCACGGCGATGGTGACCAGCAAGGCTGTTTGAGCCAGGAACAGGGTGCGAAGGTCCACAGCGGGCGATGGCGCAGGCAGTACGAGGGAGCGAAGGAGGGGCAGACGGGAGAGGCCTTGGCGGGCCCGCCCGCGAGAAAACCGCTGGGCGGGGATGCGCATGGTAGCCGGGCGGCGCCAGCGGCATCGCAGGAAATGCGCGCCCGGTTTCACGAACCCGCCGCTTGCGTGCGCCAGCGCATCGCCGCAGCGCCAGGCGGCCGCGCATGCTGAGGCCTCGATTCACCCCGGGGTTGCTTCAACCCCTTTCAGCGAGCACACCCCATGACCAAAAGTCAGCGCGGCAACAAAGAAGTCAAGAAACCCAAGCAGGCGGCCCATGCACCGGCCAAGCCCAGCGACGCAGGCACCATAGCGGCCCTGGTGCCCCCGGCCCCTCAGCGCGCCGAGCCAGGACGAAAAAAAACCTGAGCCCGCTGCGAGCCCGCGCCGGGCTCGGCATGCGGCGCCCCACTCAGGCACAGAGCTGCTTGGCGTGGTGGCGCAGGTGATCGTCCACGAAGCTGGCAATGAAGTAATAGCCGTGGTCGTAGCCGGCATGGCGGCGCAGGGTCAGGGCTTGCCCGGCCACGGCACAGGCCGCTTCGAAGGCCTCGGGGTGCAGCTGTTCGGCCAGGAAACGATCCGCCAGGCCCTGGTCGATCAGGATGCCGCCCGGGAACTGCGGCCGCCGTGATTTGGCATGCATCAGCATCAAAGCCGTCGCGTCATGGGCCGCCCAATCGGCCGCATCGCCGCCGAGGTAGCCCTGAAACGCCTTCTGCCCCCAGGGGCACTGCATGGGCGCGGCAATCGGCGCAAAGGCCGAGAGCGAACGGAACGCGCCGGGATGGCGCTGCGCCAGCACCAGGGCGCCATGGCCGCCCATGGAGTGGCCGAAGATGCCGGTGCGCTCGGCCGCCAGGCCGAACTCACGCTGCACGCCCGGCAGCAATTCGTGCATCAAGTAGCTCTCCATGCGCCAGTGGCGCGCCCAGGGCTGCTGCTTGGCATCGAGGTAAAAGCCGGCGCCAACCCCGAAGTCCCAGTCCTTGGCCTCGTCCAGCAGCTGCGCACCGCGCGGGCTGGTGTCGGGCATCAGCAGGGCCAGGCCCAGCTCGGCGGCGAGGCGCTGGGCGCCGGCCTTCATGGTGAAGGTTTCTTCGGTGCAGGTCAGGCCGGCCAGAAACACCAGCAGCGCCTTCGGCTCGGGCGGCAGGAAGAGCGCAAAGCGCATGGGCAGGCCGATCTCGGCCGAGGCATGGCGGTAAAAGCGCTGACGCCCGCCGAAACAGCCATGCTCGCTGAGCAGCTCCAGCGCTTGCAGCTCGGCCATGCTCAGAACTCCACCACGGCGCGGATCGACTCGCCGCGCTTCATCAAGTCGAAGCCTTCGTTGATCTGCTCCAGCTTGAGCTTGTGTGTGATCAGCGAGTCGATATTGAGCTTGCCGTCCATATACCAGTCGACGATCTTGGGCACGTCGGTGCGGCCCCGGGCGCCGCCGAAGGCGCTGCCTTCTCATTTGCGGCCGGTCACCAGCTGGAAGGGCCGGGTGCTGATCTCGGCGCCGGCCTCGGCCACGCCGATGATGATGGAGCGACCCCAGCCCTTGTGCGTGCACTCGAGCGCGTCGCGCATGACCTTGGTGTTGCCGATGCACTCGAAGGAGTAGTCGGCGCCGCCATCGGTCAGCTGCACGATGTGGTCGACCACGTTGCCGACCTCCTTGGGGTTGATGAAGTGGGTCATGCCGAACTGGCGCGCCATGGCCTCACGGCCCGGGTTGATGTCGACCCCGATGATCTTGTCGGCCCCCACCATCTTGGCGCCCTGGATCACATTCAGGCCGATGCCGCCGAGGCCGAACACCACCACATTGGCGCCCGCCTCCACCTTGGCGGTGAACAGCACGGCGCCCACGCCGGTGGTGACGCCGCAGCCGATGTAGCAGACCTTGTCAAAAGGCGCGTCCTCGCGGATCTTGGCCAGGGCGATGCCGGGCACGACGATGTGGTTGGAGAAAGTGGAGGTGCCCATGTAGTGAAAGATGGGCTGACCGTCGATCGAAAAGCGGGCGCTGCCGTCGGGCATCAGGCCCTTGCCCTGGGTGCTGCGGATGGCCTGGCAGAGGTTGGTCTTGCGCGAGAGGCAGAACTTGCACTGGCGGCATTCCGGCGTGTAGAGCGGGATCACATGGTCGCCCGGCTTCAACCAGGTGACGCCCTCGCCCACCTCCAGCACCACGCCGGCGCCTTCATGGCCCAGGATGGCCGGGAAGATGCCCTCCGGGTCGGCGCCCGAAAGCGTGTAGTAATCGGTGTGGCAGATGCCGGTGGCCTTGATTTCGACCAACACTTCACCGGCCCGCGGGCCGTCCAGCTGCACCTCTTCGATGCTCAGAGGGGCGCCGGCTTTCCAGGCAACAGCGGCACGGGTTTTGATCATGTGGGGCTCCTGAAAAAAGCGGAGGGAGGGCAACTGGGGCAGTACGGCTGCCGCAGCATAAACGCGCGGCACCGGGTCTGCTGGCGAACGCCGGTTGGCGCCTTGCTGCATGTGCCAATCCGGATCCGGGGCCTCCGGACAGCTCACCAATTCAAGGGGGATCGACCCTGGACTTCGTGAACTGGATCACGGATTTCAACACACCCCCCGCAGCTACACGATGGCCCGTTCGGCATGCCATCCCTAGGATTCGCGGCGTTGCACCAATACCACCTGAATACCAGGGATCCCCATGAACTTTCGTCTTCTCGCCCTCAGTGCCCTGCTTGGCCTGAGCAGCGCCGCCAGCTTGGCTGCCCCAGTCACCACCGTCGATTTCAGCGACTTCAGCGCCAACACCTTGCGCAAGGCCGTCAAGTCCGTGACCGAAGAGGGTTTCACGGTCAGCAATGACTGCGCCAACATCAAGTCCGGCCGCAAGCCCCTGGAGACCTGCCTGATGAGCGACGCATCGGGTCGTGGCAACAAGCGCAATGTGTTCGCCTACAACGTCTTCAACGCCAGCACCACCACCCTGGCCCGCGAAGACGGCCACAGCTTCAACTTCGAAAGCATCGATCTGGATGAATACCTGAACCTGCCAAGCTCGTTGTTCAGCGACTATTCGATCGACTTCAGCTTCAGCTACGCCGACGGCAGCCGCGCGAAGAAAACCGTCCAGCTGGACCGCCGGACCGGCTTCCAGACCTTCCAGCTGAATGAGCGCAATCTGCTCAACGCCAGCTGGATCTCGTCCAAGAGCGTCTACTTCGACAACCTGAAGACCAGCAACGTCCCCGAGCCCGCCTCCCTGGCCCTGACCCTGCTGGCCCTCGGCGGCCTGGCATACAGCCGCCGCAACAGCAAGCGCGCTTGAACTCAGGCGGCTTGAGGCCGCCTTGCTTCACTCGCCTGCCAAGAGCACCGTCAGCCCAGGCTGCACGGTGCTTTTGTTTTTGGGCGGCGTCAGCCCGCCAGCGCGCTCTCCAGCGCGTCGATGAACATGGCGGCCACGTCAAAGCCGGTCTGGTCGAAGATTTCCTGGAAGCAGGTCGGGCTGGTGACATTGACTTCGGTCAGGTGCTCACCGATCACATCGAGGCCCACCAGCAGCAGGCCGCGTGCCGCCAGCAGCGGGCCGACGGCTTCAGCGATCTCACGGTCGCGCGCGCTGATGGGTTGGGCCACGCCCTTGCCGCCCGCCGCCAGATTGCCGCGCACCTCGCCCCCCTGCGGAATGCGCGCCAGGCAGAAGGGCACGACCTTGCCGCCGATCACCAGCACGCGCTTGTCGCCGTCCTTGATGGCGGGCAGATAACGCTGAACCATGACGGTCTCGGCGCCGTCCTTGTTCAGAGTCTCGATGATGGCGCCCAGGTTGAGGCCATCGGCACCGACGCGGAAGATGCCCATGCCGCCCATCCCGTCGAGCGGCTTGAGGATGATGTCGCCCTGCTCGGCATGGAAGGCGCGGATGGCCGCCTCGCTGCGCGTGACCAAGGTGGTCGGGCAGAACTGCGGAAACTCCATCAGCGCCAGCTTCTCGGGATGGTCGCGCAGCGCGGCCGGCTTGTTGAAGACACGCGCGCCCTCGCGCTCGGCCTGGCCCAGCAGATGGGTGGCGTAGAAGAACTCGCTGTCGAACGGCGGGTCCTTGCGCATGACGATGGCGTCGGTCTCGGCCAGCACCAACTCCTGGGTGGCCAGCACCTCAAACCAGGGCGAGGTCTGGCCGGTCAGCGCAATCGCGCGCGCCTGGCGCGCCACCACGCGGCCGCCGCTGCGCCAGACCAGATCCTGCGGCTCGCAAGCCCAGATCTGGTGGCCACGACGCAAGGCCTCGCGCATCATCACAAAAGTCGTGTCCTTGTGGATCTTGAAGGACTCCAGGGGATCGGCAACGAACAGCAGTTTCATGGGGATGCACTCACACAAAAAGGGGCAAAAAACAAATCGGGGTCAGGTCTTGCGCAGCTTCTGCACGGCGAGAGCGGCCGAGCCGGCCACCAGACCCCAGAAGGCCGCGCCAATGCCCAGCAGACTCAGGCCCGAGAGCGTGACGAGAAAGGTCAGCATGGCCGCATCGCGATGCTCAGGCTCGGCCAGGGCGCTGTGCAGGCCGCCGGCAATCGTGCCCAGCAAGGCCAGGCCGGCCACGGCCGCCACCAGCTCGCGCGGAAAGGCCACCAGCAGCCCGACGACGGCGCCGCCCGCCAGGCCCAGGGCAATGTAGAACAGGCCGGCCGCCATGGCCGCGGTGTAGCGGCGGGCCGGGTCTTCATGGGCCTCGCGGCCCATGCAGATGGCGGCGGTGATGGCCGCCAGATTGAGCGCATAGCCGCCAAACGGTGCCAGCAGCAGGCTGGCAGCGCCGGTGGCCGCAATGCTGGCCGACACCGGCGTGCGGTAGCCTGCCGCGCGCTGCGCCGCCACGCCGGGCAGATTCTGCGAGGCCATGGTCACCAGGAACAGCGGCAGGCCCACGCCCACCAGGGCAGCAAGACTGAACTGCGGCGCGGTCCAGACCGGCGCGGCCCAGGCCCATTCGACGGCATCCAGGTGCAAGCGCCCTTGCAGCGCCGCCACGGCCACGCCGGCCAGCAGCACGCCCGGCACGGCATAGCGAGCCCAGAAACGCCGGCCCAGCAGATAGGCCGCGGCCATGACCAGCACCAGCTCGGGCGCGCTCTTGACCGTCAGCACCGCATCGAGCCCGAAGCGAGCCAGCACACCCGCCAGCAAGGCCGCAGCCACGGCCAGGGGGATGCGGTCCATCAGGCGCTCGAACCAGCCGGTCAGGCCGAAGAGCAGGATCAGCGCAGCGCAGAACAGGAACGCGCCCACCGCCTCCGGCATGCTCAGGCCCGATGTGGCGGCCAACAAGGCCGCACCGGGCGTGGACCAGGCGGTCAGGATCGGTTGACGCGACCACCAGGACAGGCCCAGGCTGGTCAGCCCCATGCCCAGGCCCAGGGCCCACATCCAGGAGCTGGTCTGAGCCGGGGTCGCGCCGAGCGCTTGCGCGGCCTGAAAGACGATGGCCACCGAGCTGGTGAAGCCCACCAGCACGGCCACAAAACCGGCCACTGCCGTGGACAGGGAAAGATCCCGGAACCAGTCGTTTTTTGTCTGCATGCCCGCAGCATAGCGGGCTGCCTGCGCCCTTGTTGTGGCAAGCTCAAGACCGGACTTTGACGCCACTGCCGCCATGTGCCGTTTTCTTGCCTACCTCGGTGACACGATCTTTCTCGACGAGCTGGTGTGCAAGCCCCAGCACTCCCTGGTGCGACAGTCCTTGCGCGCCGATCAGGCCAAGGCCGTGACCAATGGCGACGGCTTCGGTATCGGCTGGTATGGCGAGCGCGAGACCCCGGGCGTCTACCGCGAGGTGATGCCGGCCTGGTCGGACGAGAACCTGCTGGCCCTGTGTGCCAATGTACGCTCGCACCTGTTCTTCGCCCATGTGCGGGCCGCCACCGGCACCGGCATCGCGCGGCAGAACTGCCACCCGTTTCACTACGGGCCTTACCTCTTCATGCACAACGGCCAGATCGGCGGCTATGGCCAGATCCGCCGCGCGATGGAAGCGCGATTGCCCGACCACCTCTACGCCCAGCGCAAGGGCGCCACCGATTCGGAGCTGCTGTTCCTGCTCATCATCGCCCGCATGGAGATGGGCGAATCGGTGCCCGATGCGGTCAACCAGGTGCTCAACGAAACCCTGGCCATGATGCAGGTGCTGCAGATCCACGAGCCCCTGCGTTTTGCCGCCGCCCTGGCCGATGGCGAGCAGGTGCATGCCTTCCGCTTCTCCAGCGACAAGCGCGCGCCCACGCTCTATATGCGCGAAGCGAGCGAGGCTGAGGGCGGACGCGGCCTGGTCGTGGCCTCCGAGCCCCTGGCCGACGAGCAGCAAGGCTGGGAGCTGATTCCCCAGGGCATGGTGCTGCGCCTGGGGCGCGAGGGTTTCAGCCGGCTGGCGCTGGGCTGAGGGGCGCTGCCCCGAGCCGGCCGCACGGGCCGGCACTGCGATCAGATCTCGACCTTGGAACCCAGCTCGACGATGCGGTTGGTCGGCAGGTGCAGGAAGTCGGCCGCGGCGGCCGCGTTGCGGTGCATGCTGGCGAACAGTTTTTCGCGCCACAGCGCCATGCCGCTGCCAATCGTCGGGATGACGATGTCGCGCGAGAGGAAGTAGCTGGTTTCCATCTCGTCGAGATGCACGCCGTTCTGCTCCAACATCTTCAGCGCATAGGGCACGTCAGGCTCGTTCTTGAAGCCGAAATGAAGGCTGACGGCCCAGCAGGCATTGCCCAGCGGCTCCACATGGACCCGCTTGTCGAAGCCCACCCAGGGCACTTCGTGGTGCTTGACCGTGACGAACAGATTCTGCGCATGCAGGACCTTGTTGTGCTTGAGGTTGTGCAGCAAGGCGTTGGGCGTCACACCGGCCTCGGCGGACAGGAACACCGCCGTGCCTTCGACACGCTGCGGCGGGCTGAGGAACACGGCCTCCAGGAAGCTCTTGAGGTCAATCGCGTCCTCGCGCAGCTTGCTGCTGAGCAGGCGCCGGCCCTGCTTCCAGGTCAGCATCAGGGTGAACATGCCGATGCCGATCATCAGCGGGAACCAGCCACCGGCGAACAACTTGAGCAGGTTGGAGCCGAGGAAGATCACATCGATGATGAAGAAGAAACCGGTGGCCAGCAGGCACAGCGGCAGCGGGTACTTCCAGCCGTAGCGGATGACGAAGAAGGTCATGACCGTGGTGATGGTCATGTCGATGGTCACCGCAATGCCATAGGCACCGGCCAGCTTGCTGGACGAGCCGAACAGCACCACCGCCAGCACGATGAAGACGAACAGGCCCCAGTTGACGAAGGGCACGTAGATCTGGCCTGTGTCACGCACGGAAGTGTGCAGGATGCGCATGCGCGGCAGGATGCCCAGTTGCACCGCCTGCTTGGTGACCGAGAAGGCGGCCGTGATCAGGGCTTGGGACGCCACCACCGCGGCGCAGGTGGCCAGGATGAAGAGCGGGATCTCGGCCCAGGCCGGCGCCAGATTGAAGAAGGGGTTGCTGACCGAGGCCGGCTCGTCCAGCAGCATGGCACCCTGGCCGAAGTAGTTGATCACCAGCGAAGGCATGACGATGCCATACCAGGCGATGCGGATGGGCTGCTTGCCGAAGTGGCCCAGGTCGGCGTAAAGCGCCTCGCCGCCGGTCACCACCAGCACCACGGCGCCCAGGGCCACGAAGGCCACCCATTTGTACTCCAGGCAAAAAGCCACCGCATAGGCCGGATTGACCGCCACCAGCACATGCGGGTTGGCGATCACATGGGGCAGGCCCAGCAGGGCCAGCGCGGCGAACCAGAGCAGCATCACCGGACCGAAGGCCTTGCCAATGCCGCCGGTGCCAAAGCGCTGCACGGCGAACAAGCCCGCCAGCACCACCAGGGTCATGGGCAGGATGGCGTCATGCAGCTTGGGCGCGTAGACATCGATGCCCTCCACGGCACCCAACACCGTCATGGCCGGTGTGATCACCGCATCACCGTAAAAGATGGCGGTGCCGAACAAGCCCACCAGCATCAGCACCCGCCGCAAGCGCGGGCTGCTGTTCACCGCATTGGTGGCCAGGGCCAACATGGCGATCAGGCCGCCCTCGCCGTTGTTGTCGGCGCGCAGGATCAGCAGCACGTATTTGAGCGAGACGATGATGGTCATCGTCCAGAACAGCAGCGAGAGCACGCCGAGGATGTTGTCCGGCGTGGTGGCGACATGGCCCCCGTGGAAGACTTCTTTGAGCGCGTAGAGCGGGCTGGTGCCAATGTCGCCGTAGACGACGCCCAGAGCACCGAGGGTCAGGCCGGCCAAGGCGGAGGGCGAGCGGGCCGTGTTGGAAGAACTCACGTGTTGTTGCAGCGCGCATGCGGCGCTGGCGAGCCAAAAGCGCTATTTTGCGCCTGCTTTGCTGCGCTGCGTCAAAGCTGATGAAACATCGGCATCAGTCGCCACAGACTGGGCATCGGGCCCGGTATCAGGCGGCACCGCCGCCAGCGTCTGCTGCACAAAGGCCACGGTGGCGCTGAACAGATAGTCGCGGTTCTCGGCCCGGCTGAAGCTGTGGCCCTCGTCCTCGGCCGTCAGGAACCACACCGGTGTGCCCGCCGCCCGCACCGCCGCCACCATCTGCGTGGCCTCACCGTAGGGCACGCGCGGATCGTTGCGGCCATGGATGATGAACAGCGGCTTGCGCACCGCTGCGGCTCGGCTCAGGGGCGAGATGCGCTGCAGAAAAGCGCGCATATCCGGGTCGCGCTCGTCGCCGTACTCGGCGCGGCGGTTGTCGCGCCGGTAGCTCTCGGTGTTCTCGAGAAAAGAGACGAAGTTGGCGATGCCGACGCGGCAGATGCTGCCGGCAATGCGGGCCGATTCGCGCGTGGCCACCGCCAGGGACATATAGCCGCCATAGCTGCCGCCCGAGACGATGACGCGGCGCGCGTCCATTTCGGGCCGGGCGGCGATCAGGTCCAGCAAGGCGCTGATGTCACGCACGGCATCCTCACGCTGGCGGCCGTTGTCGAGCTTGAGAAAGCGCTGGCCAAAGCCCTCGGAGCCCCGCACATTGGGCAGGATCAGGTGCATGCCCAGGGTCTCAACCAGGTAGCGCAGGCTGCCCGACAGGTGCGTGGGCCGCGCCTGCGAGCTGGGACCGCCATGGATGCTGATCAGCACCGGGCGCGGCCCTTTGAACTGCGGCGGCGGCGCGACATGCAGGCCGCTGATCTCCAGGCCGTCAAAGCTCTGCCAGCGCAGCGGGGCGTATTCGGGCAACCACACCCCGGCCTCTGGTTCGGCCTCCCGGCCCGACCAGGCTTGCAGGCCGGCGTCCTCCGGCGACCAGCTGACGATGCGCCCCGGGCTGCTCGCCGAGCTGTGGTTGAAAGCCAGCAAGGGCAGGCGCGGGTGCCACTGCGGGCCCTGGATCACGCCGGCCGGCAGCTCGGCCGCCACCCGCTGCAGCGGCGGCTCGCTGCCCGGCCGCGCCAGGCGCAGCACCGACACGCCCGCCTCGTTGTGCACCAGGGCCAGAGGCATGGCGCTGCCCGGCGGCGGCACAGCCAGGGCTTCCAGATCGCCGGCCAAGGCGGGCAGCTTCACCGCCTGGCGCTGGCCGCTGTTCAGACGCAACAGCACCAGCTGGCGAAAGTCGCCACCCAAAGCCTGGCGCTGCAAGAGCACATCGTCTTCGCGCAGCTCGGCGCCGCCAGGGGCGCCCAGGGCCTGGCCGCCGGGCGGGACGGCGGCTTCCAGATCGAAGCGCAGGGTCTGGCTGCGCCCCTGGCGGGTGTGCAGGGCCACCACCGTGCCGGCGGTGCTGACGCGCAGATCGGTGTAGCGGCCACCGACGCTGTCGCCGAGCAGGCGCGCGCTCTCGGGCCGCAGCGGGTCCATCCAGAACAGCTGGCTGCGGGCGCTGCTGGGTTGCGCCGACGGCGAGGGGGTCGACTCCGACACCTCATCACCCTCGGCGTCCACACTCGCCTTCGGCGCCGGGCTGCGGCGGCCATCGAGCGGGTCCAGCACATAGACCAAGCCCTGCCCTTGCGGCAGGAACTGAAAAGCGCTGACGCGCGCGCCGTCTGGCGTCAGCGCCAGAGGCTCGGCGAGTGCGTCCCGCCTGGAATCGGTGGGCTGCAGGCGGTAGAGCCGGAAGGCCTCATCGCCCCCACGATCGCGGCTGAACACCAGGTACTCGCCGCGCTGCGGCTCCCACTGCGCGCTGTCCACCCGCTCGCGGCCGCCGGTCAGCGGCTGCGGGCGCGCGCCGGGCTCGGCCAGCCGGTGCAACTGCTGGCTGCCGCCGGCGCTGGCCAGCACCAGCATCTCGCGCCGCTGCGGGTGCCAGCCGAGAAAGCGCAGCACCGGCGCCTCGGCGCGGGTCGCTGCCTGCACACGCTCCAAGGCTGGCAGCCCATCGGCCTGCAGGCCGGGCGGCGGCAACAAGGGTCGGGCCGTGGCCGGGGCCAGACAGCCCAAGGCCAACCACAGCAAAGCGGCGAAACAAGACCGGGTTTTGAAATGCAGCCCCATGGCTCAAGACCCTCAACAATAGAAAAAGGGGCGGCTGCCTGCGCAGCGCCCCTGAAACCGACGCGGCCACAGCCGCGTTCGGGACTGATCGACAGGTCGATCGAAGGTCGGTTTACTTGAAGCTGTAGCTCGCGCTCAGCGAAAGGCTCTGCCCCGCAGCGCTGTGCTGACCTTTGTCCCAACCATACAGGTCAAAGGTGGGCGAGTAAGGCGCCTTCTTGTCGAACACATTGAGCACCGTGGCCCGCACGTTCAAGCCCTTCGTCAGCTGCACGCCCATGCCCAGGTCCAGCGTCGTCAAGGAAGCGACACGGCAATCACCACCCAGGGCTGCCATCTGATTGGCACTTGCTGCGTAGCTTGGGTTGCAGGTGTCACGCACGCCCGTCAGGGTGTTGTAGCGCGGCAGACCCATGCTGTGGAGGTAGTTCACAGCGGCCGTGACCGTCACTTTGTCCAGCTTGTAGCTGGCGTTGACGCGCGCCTTGTACTTCGGCAGATCATCAGCCATGGAATCGTTGATGTCGACCATCGGCAGACCCTTGTCCCGCTGGAAACGATAGCTGTGCACATAGCCCAGGAACAAGCTCGAATTCAAGCGCCCGCCGTTCTCGAACGTGGCTCGATGTGTCAACTCAAGATCGGCGCCTCGCACCTGGGTTTGACCCAGATTCAGGTACTTGCGCTTGACGAGGGCAATGCGCTCGGTTCCGGGAATGACCTTGCCTTGCGCATCTTTCAAGGCCGTCGTTGAATCGGCGCTGCGGATCACATCGTTGGCGTAGCTGAGATCACCGTTTTCATACAGTCGCTGCAGCACATCGCTGGAACTCAGGCGATCCACCTCGTTCTTGCGAGTGATCTGGTACACATCAAAGGTGCCGTTGAGAGAATCGAACGGAGCGAACACCAAACCGAGTGTGTAGCTGCGTGATGTCTCGGGGCGAAGTGCCGGGTTGGCCACAATAAAGGCCGCAATCGTGCGCGAGTTGCCGCTGCTCGCATTGCGATTGCATTCATTTGCCAGTTGGGAGTCATAGCCGGTAGCGCCAGGAATCTTGGCAGGCAGGCCATCAGTGCCCAGCGGGCAGCGCAACGCGTCACGCCAGGTTCCGATGGACTGGAAGCTCGTGACCGAAGACTCGGACATCTGACTCAAGCTGGGCGCACGAAAACCCGAAGCCGCCGTACCGCGGACGGCGAAGGTCTTCATGGGCGTCCACTTGAAACCCAGCTTCGGTGTCGTCGAGTTGCCAAAGTCGCTGTACTTGTCGACACGAACGGCCGCTTCCAAGGACAGAGACTGAAGAACCGGGGCCACAACCTCGGCAAAGGCCGACGAGACCTGACGGGAACCATTCGCCTTGGAGCCGCCCCGGCCGACAAAGTTGCCGGCATCCAGGTCGGCATCGGGGATCATGGAAATGCTCTCGCGACGATGTTCCAGACCCAAGGCCAGGCCTGCCATGCCACCAGCCAGGCGCCCGATCTCACGGCTGCCCTTGAAGTTCAGGATCGAAACTTTGGTCTCGCCAGTGTTGGTCGATGTCGGGCTGATCTGAGCCAGTAGCTCCGGGCTGTTTTGTCCGCCAAAGCGGTACTTGTCCAAAGCAGCCTGAGCCTTCAGCGAATGGATCATGCCGGTTTCCACCTCCTCCCGCTTGGACTTGTTGTACAGGCCTCCGCCGTTCCAATCCCAGCCGAAGTGGCTGCCACTGAGGTCCAGCACCAAACGCACATCGTCTTGATTCACGCGGCTGTCGCGCGGAATGTCGCCCAGCCGCGCACTGGTCAGCACGCGCAGCTTGTTGTTCGGATCAGCCTGGAACAAAGGGTTGTCCGGGTGATTGGCCGCCATCACATGGCGGAAGGTACGGCGGTTGCCCTTGGGATCGAACCATTCGCTCAGGCCCGAACCCAAGGTGGCGAAGCCCGATGAGCTGACGTATGAGTTCTCGATCCGAGAGAAAGCGGCTTCGACCGAAGCGTTGAGGTCCTCGGAAATCCAGAAGTTGCCACGAGCAAACAGCTTGGCGCTCTTGGACGGATCAGTGAAGCGCTCGTAGATGCTGGTGTCCATGGCGCAGGCTGGCGCCCCGTTGGCCAGAATCGTGGTGCTGAGCTGAGAAGGGGCCGGGCAAGACTTGGGCACGAGAGGCGTCGTCGTGTTGTATGCGCCGGTCCCGACCCCGGTTTCCCGCCAGAAGTTGGGGGCGAATGTGATGGCGCTGTCCGGACGATAGATGTCACCCGGCAAGCCTGTGGTGGCCGAGGTCGAAGCGAGTTGCCACTCCTCGTACGAAATGCCATCCAAACGGCTGACAGGGGTTTCACCGCGGCGGGACAGGTCCAGCCCAACCATCACGTTGAATCGCTGCTGCACCAGATCCCCAAAGCCACCAAACAAGCTGGCGGTGGAGGACGTGAACCCTCCGGACGTGGCACCCGAAGTGCTCAGCTTGCCTTCAAGGCCCTGGTACTCCTTCTTCAGGATGAAATTGACCACGCCGGCGATGGCATCCGAGCCATAGACAGCCGATGCGCCATCTTTGAGCACCTCAACCCGCTCGATCGCGGCCAAGGGGATGTTGTTCAGGTTGTAAAGCGTCGACTGCCCGGCGTTGGGATTGGCGGTTGCGGTGGCAGCCATGCGCCGGCCGTTGATCAAGGTCAGCGTCGACGCGGAACCCAAGCCGCGCATGGAGACAGTCGCCACGCCTTCGGAAAAACTGGTGGACGTCGAATCCACCTGGCCGCCACCTGTCACGGCTGGCAGCAAACGCATCAGGTCGGCGACGCTGGAGGCGCCCGATCGCGCAATGTCTTCAGCACTCAGGATTTGAACTGGCGAGGCGGTTTCCTTGTCAACCCGCTTGATCGACGAGCCCGTCACTTCAATGCGCTCCAGCTTTTCAGTCGAGGCCACAGGCGCGCCTGCTGTGCCAGAGCTTTGGGCTTGAACGGACGCGGCCAAACTGAAAACGGCCAGGGCAATGAGGTGATGACGCTGCTGTTGCACGAAGACTCTCCAACGGTTTTTTGATGGGATGGGTGGCTTGGCACCAGGCTTTGGCGGCCTGGCGTCAGGGCTCACGCCAACCATAGAAGCGCGTCACAAAATCGACATGAGTAAAGGTTTGTTAAAGTGAAAAAATGGTTATCTCCAGCGTGCCCAAGGCCCTTCCCTCTGCCCCTGAAGCCGCTGACAGCTTTGTTCGCAAGCGCCTGAGCCTGCGTCATTTGCGGGTGCTGCAAGCGCTTTCTGAGGCGGGAAGCCTGGGCGCAGCGGCCGATGCCCTGCATGTCACCCAACCCGCGGTCAGCAAGGCGCTGAGCGAAATCGAGCAAGGCCTAGGACAAACCCTGTTCGTGCGTCGCGGACGCAGCTTGCGCGCCACAGCACTGGGCGAACGGCTGATCCAGCTGGCCAAAAAACTCGATGCCGACCTGCATCGAGGCGGCGGCGACATTGCCTCCATCGTGCGCGGTGCCTCGGGTGAATTGCTGATCGGCGCCACCAATGCCGCCCTGCCCCAGGTGCTGCCGGACGCGATGGCAGCGATGAAGCTGGAGTACCCCCACATCACCCTGAGCGTGCGCACCCATGCCCTGACCGGGCTGATCAACGAGCTGCGCGAAGGCCGACTCGATCTCGTGGTGGCGCGCATCCGCCCGCATGAGGCGCCGCCCGACTTGGAGCCCCTGTGCCTGATCGCCCAGCCCGAAGTGGCGGCCATCAGCACCGTGCACCCACTGGCCAAGACCAGCCACAAGCTGGGCTGGGACACGCTCAATCAGCAGGCCTGGATCTGGCCCCTGCCCGGCACCCGCTCGCGCAGCCTGCAGGATCGGCTCTGGCATGACATGGGCCAAACCCTGCCCACCAATCTGGTGGAAACCGGCGATGTCATGCTGACCCTGAGCCTGCTCAAGCGCATGCCCATCCTGGCCCTGCTGCCCCAGCATGTGGCCAAGCTGGCGGCGCAGAACGGCATCGCCAAGATCCTGCCCCTGGAGGCTGATCTGGGTCTGGCCGACCTGACCCTCTGGCATCTGCGCGAGCCGCAGAGCGAGGTGGTGGAGCGGTTCAAGCAGCTGATGCTGGAGGCCAGCCAGAAGCTCGGCTGAAACACCACACCTACTCGAAGCGCCTCGTTTTTGTAGCGAGCGCCTGGCAGGCTAGGCGGACGGAGCACAGGAACCGGAACGTACTTCCTGTACGTGAGGATTCCGAGCACCGGACCAACGACGCATGGCAGGCGCGCAGTAAAAAACGTTCAAGCGTAGACCTCGGCTTCGGGGTCGGTGAGCTCCAGCTCATAGCTCGCCGCCAGCATGGCCAGGCGGGCAATCACGCCGTACATGTAGAAGCGGTTCGGGGCGCTGGCGCCGGGCTTCTCGCCCGGGCGCGGCAGCTGCGAGCTCTGCGCGAAGGCCAGGGGCACAAAACTGGAGCCCGGAGCGTTGAGGTTTTCGTCGGCGCCGCGGTCGGCATGGATGCGGTAGAAACCGCCCACCACGTAGCGGTCCATCATGTAGACCACCGGCTCGGCCACCGCGTCGTTGACGCGCTCGTGCGTGACCACGCCCTCTTGCACCAGCACCTGGTGCACTTCCTGGCCGTCCTTGATGACACTCATCTTGTTGCGGCTGCGGCGGTTCAGGTCGACCAGTTCCTTGGCATCGCGCACCGTCATCACGCCCATGCCGTAGGTGCCGGCATCGGGCTTGATCACCGCGAAGGGCTTCTCGTTGATGCCGTATTCCTTGTACTTCTTGCGCGTCTTGCTGAGCACCAGGTCAACCTGCGCCTGCAGGGCTTCCAGGCCCTGGCCTTCGCTGAAGTCCACGCCTTCGACCGGCACCGACATGGGATGGATCAACCAGGGGTCCATGCCCAGCAGCTTGCTGAACTTCTTGGCCACTTCTTCATACGCCTTGAAGTGCTGGCTCTTGCGGCGCAGCGCCCAACCCGCATGCAGGGGCGGCAGCAGATACTGCTCATGCAAATGCTCCAGCACGCGCGGCACGCCGGCGGACAGGTCGTTGTTGAGCAAGATGGTGCAGGGATCGAAATCCTTGAGGCCCAGGCGCCCGCGGTTGCGCACCAGCGGCTCCACCGTCAAGCTGGAGCCATCGGCAAGGTTCAGCGCGGTCGGCTCAGTCACGTCCGGGTCCAGCGTGCCCAGGCGCACGTTCAAGCCGGCTTGCGTGAAGATGCGTTTGAGCGTGGCGACATTGCTCAGATAGAAGGTGTTGCGGGTGTGGTTCTCGGGGATCAGCAAGAGGTTCTTGGCCTCAGGGCAGATCTTCTCGATCGCGGCCATGGCGGCCTGCACCGACAGCGGCAGCATGTCCGCCGTCAGGTTGTTGAAGCCACCGGGAAACAGATTGGTGTCCACCGGTGCCAGCTTGAAGCCGGCGTTGCGCAAATCCACCGAGGTGTAAAACGGCGGCGTGTGCTCCATCCATTCCAGGCGGAACCAGCGCTCGATGGCGGGCATGGATTCCAGGATGCGCTGCTCCAACTCGTTGATGGGGCCGGTCAGCGCGGTGGTGAGGTGGGGAACCATGTGCGAGGGTCTCGGGTCGGGCCGGAAATGCGGCGGTTCAGGGGCGAGCGTTTCGATTCTAGGAGGGAGCATGTGGGGACAGTGGCGCCAATGCCAAGTCCTGCACGGGAAAAGTTTCCGGCAGGCGATATGCTTGTCGGTGACACAGCCGAGGATTCCGCCCGCGCGATGAAGAAAGCCAAGATTCTGATCGTCGAGGACCAAGCCGACATCCGCCGACTGATCCGCTGGGCCCTGGAGGACACTGGCCACCAGCTCTACGAAGCGCCCAATGGCAGCCTGGCCCTGGACCTGGCCCGCACCATGCAGCCGGACCTGGTCTACCTCGATGTGATGATGCCCGGTGGTATCGATGGGGTGGAGGTCTGCCGCCAGATGCGCGCCGACCCCAAGCTCGCCCAGGCCCTGATCGTCATGCTCACCGCCGACGCCGGCCAAGCCACCAAGACTCGCGCCCTCGAAGCCGGTGCCAACTTCTTCCTCGCCAAACCCTTCAGCCCCGCCAAACTGCTGGAACTGACCGAGGTGCTGATCAAGAAGCGCCAACAGCAAAGCGCCCCGCCCGATTCGGGGCCATGAGGTCACGGGCTTCAGCAGCGCTCAGGTCGGACGCAGGACCGGATTCGGCACGAAGTTGTCTTTGGTTTTGCTCGTGAGGCCCTGCAGCCCGCGCCGCCACCGGGCTCATGGTTCCGGGGTCGGCCCTGGCGGGCCGACTTCCCTGCGCTGCTCGCGCCTCGGGGCTGGCGCATAACTCACTTCGCTCCCTGCGTTCGCTTCGTTCAGACAGAAGCGCCAAGTCAGAAATTGAAGCGCGCGTGACCGCGCGCGCCCCGAGGCGCTGTGCTGCTCGGCCCTTCACAAATCGCCCGGCAGCGGCACGGGCTGCAGGGCGCTTGCATCGCGGTCGATGTGCCTCATCAACGGTGGAGCACGCCGAATCCGGAGGTGGCTCGGCCCGCCGATGGGCGAATTGTGCGCGGCCGAGGGCGCAGCGGAGCGGCTCAGGCGCGTGTACTCACGCGCTTCAAGTTCTGACTCGGCGCCACTGTTTGACCACAGTGAGCGCAGCGAACGGAGGGAGTTTGGCGACGCTGAGCCGCGCAGTGAGCACCGAGGGGAGTCGGCTCAAAGAGCCGACCCGCGAACCATGAGCCCGGCGGCGGGCCGAGCCACCGCAGCGAGAAAGATCCATCAAGACGGCGGAAGTCCGCAATGTGCCGTCTGCAGCCTCCCTCGCCACACAAAAAAAAAGCCGCCCGATCCAAGGATCGGGCGGCTTGTTCTCAATCCGGTACCGCGCAGTGATCAAACCCCTGCACAGCCCGTCCTAGAAAATCACTTGTGGTACGCCGTCTCGCCATGCGAGCTGATGTCCAGACCTTGGCGTTCGTCTTCTTCGCTGACGCGCAGGCCGATGACCAGGTCCACCAGCTTGTAGGCGACCACCGAGACCACAGCCGACCAGATCACGGTCACGCCCACAGCCTTGGCCTGCGTCAGCACCTGGCCGGCGATGGTGTAGGCATCGGCCGTCACCATGCTGACCGTCACCCAGTCAGCGACCAGGCTGGGGCCGCCCAAATTGGGCGAGTTGAAAACACCGGTCAGCAGGGCACCGACGATGCCGCCCACGCCGTGCACGCCGAAGACATCGAGCGAGTCGTCCGCGCCTAGCAGCTTCTTCAGACCCGACACGCCCCAGAGGCAGGCGAAGCCCGCGATCACGCCGATGATCAGCGCACCGCCGACACCCACATTGCCAGCGGCCGGGGTGATGGCCACCAGGCCGGCCACGGCGCCGGAGGCCGCGCCCAGCATCGAAGCCTTGCCCTTGTGCAGCGCTTCACCGATGGACCAGGACAGCACCGCAGCGGCGGTGGCCACCAGGGTGTTGATGAAGGCCAGGGCGGCGAAGCCGTTGGCTTCCAGCGCCGAGCCGGCGTTGAAGCCGAACCAACCCACCCACAGCAGCGAGGCGCCGACCATGGTAAGGGTCAGGCTGTGCGGGGTGAAGGCCTCTTTGCCGTAACCGATGCGCTTGCCCACCATGAAGGCGCCGACCAGGCCGGCCACGGCGGCATTGATGTGAACCACGGTGCCGCCGGCGAAGTCCAGCGCGCCCCATTGCCAGAGCAGACCGGCCTTGCCGTTCATTTCATCGACCACACCTGCAGCGGTGTAGGCGTCCGGGCCCATCCAGAACCAAACCATGTGCGCCACCGGCAGGTAGCTGAAGGTGAACCACAGAGCCAGGAAAGCCAGGGCGGCGCTGAACTTGATGCGTTCGGCAAAGGCGCCAATGATCAGGCAGGCGGTGATGCCGGCGAAGGTGGCCTGGAAGGCTGCGAACACGATCTCCGGGATGACCACGCCCTTGCTGAAAGTGGCCGCGTTGGCAAAGGTGCCGGCCGCGTTGTCCCAGACGCCCTTGAGCATCAGCCGGTCGGTGCCGCCGATGAAGGCATTGCCCTCGGTGAAGGCGAAGCTGTAGCCGTAGATCACCCACAGCACCACGATCATGGAGAAGGCCACCATCACCTGCATCAGCACCGACAGCATGTTCTTGCTGCGCACCAGGCCGCCGTAGAACAGGGCCAGGCCGGGCACGGTCATCAGGATGACCAGCAGGGTGGACAGCATCATCCAGGTGGTGTCGCCCTTGTTGGGCACCAGCACCGGGGCCGAGGCCGCATCGGCCGGGGCGGCGCTGGCCGGCGCTGCGGCCGAGGCTTCTGGGGCAGGTGCGACCGGCGCGACGGCGGCGGGCGCGCTGGCGTCGGGCGCCGCTGCGGTGGCCACCGCAGCCGGGGCCGAGGCTGCGCCGTCTTGCGCCCAGGCAGCCGGTGCGAGCACCGCGGCGGCCAGGGCCAAGGTGGCGAGAAGTTTCTTGATGATCATTGCGGATCTCCTACGGATGTGGGGTGTGCCTTGCTGGCGTCTTGTTTGAGGTGCGCTCGGGCGGGTTCAGAGCGCGTCTTGACCGGTTTCGCCGGTGCGGATGCGCACCACCTGGTCCAGCGGAGAGACAAAAATCTTGCCGTCACCGATCTTGCCGGTGCGGGCGGCGCCCTCGATGGCCTCGATCACCTGCTCCACCACGGCGTCGGCCACGGCGGCCTCGACCTTCACCTTGGGCAGGAAGTCCACCACGTACTCGGCGCCGCGGTAGAGCTCGGTGTGGCCTTTCTGGCGACCGAAGCCCTTGACCTCGGTGACAGTCAGGCCTTGCACGCCGATGGCGCTCAGGGCTTCGCGCACCTCGTCGAGCTTGAAGGGTTTGATGATGGCGGTGATGAGTTTCATGGGGAGAGTCTCCGAAGTCTTGAGTTCGATCCGAGCAGATCAGAAGGTCTTCTTGGCCGAGAGCACAAAGCCGCTCTTGCCCAGGTTCTTGGACGAAGGGCCACCGACGTAGGCGTCCGTGTTGGTGTTGATCAAGGTGGCGCCGAAGCTGATCCCGGCGTAGTCCTTGTTCAGGGTCACCGCGTAATCGGTGTAGGAACCGGCCGGGTTGTTCTTGACCTTCTGGCGGCCCAGATGCGGCACCAGGCTGAAGCCCTCGCCCAGATCCAGCGTGGCGCTCAGGTCCAGGTAGCCGCTGCCTTTGCTGTTGGCGGTGCCGAAGAGATTGGTGGTGCTGTGCGAATACTTGGCGGTGAAGACGCCGTAGCTCAGGGC
Source organism: Paucibacter sp. B51 (assembly GCF_027863535.1). NCBI lineage: Bacteria > Pseudomonadati > Pseudomonadota > Betaproteobacteria > Burkholderiales > Sphaerotilaceae > Roseateles > Paucibacter sp. B51. The sequence goes on from NZ_JAPIVN010000001.1 coordinate 268,535, forward strand.
GCCGTAGACCTCGGTGGTGTTGGCGCTGGGGTTCAGGTCATTGCCCGAGTAGATGTAGGTCAGCGCGCCCACATCGAGGGTCAGGCCCGGTGCCACCTCGGTCTTGTAACCACCGTACACATCGATCTCCACCGAAGCGCCGCCGTTGTAGGGCGCGTCCTTGATCCACTTGATGGTGGAGGCCCAGGTGCCGATGTAGAAGCCGTTGGCAGCCACATAGTCCGCGCCGCCTTGCAGAGCGGGCTTCAGGCGGCTTTGCGAAATACCGCGGTAGCGGTAATCGGTGGTGACGCTGGCATTGAAGCTCAGCGGGCTGGCAGCCTCTTCGGCCTGTGCCGCCAGGGGCAGCAAGGTGCCCAGAACCAGGGCAAACGTCGTGGCCAAAGCAAACGGTGTTGTCTTCATGCGGAACTCCTGGAAGGTTGATTCAAAAAGGACAAACAAAAGCCGTGAAAGACGGGGAGACGAGAAAGCCGGGGCCATTGCGGGCACTTGCGGGCACTTGGCTTAGGCATCGCAGCTTCCGTGCCAGCTTTCAGGCGGGCAGCGGCAGATCCTTTGTCCAGGGCAAACACCGAGGCCCATGCACCAATTGCTCGCAGGACCGAGACCGAGCACCAGCCCAAGCGCACTCTCTTGGTGCAAGGCACGCTTTGTGTGCCTGAAAGCTCGGGCCGGCGGGCACAATCAAGCCAGCCGGCGGGCCCGACCCGGCCCGCCAGGCGCCTGCAAGGGAGAGCAAGAAGACCATGTCTCTGGCCGTTGTCCACAGCCGCGCCCTGGACGGGCTGACCGCCGCGCCGGTCAGCGTCGAGGTGCATTTGGCCAACGGCCTGCCCTCCTTCACCTTGGTCGGCCTGGCCGAAACCGAGGTCAAGGAATCGCGCGAACGCGTACGCGCGGCCCTGCAAAACAGCGGGCTCGCTTTTCCCCACAACAAAAGAATCACGGTGAATTTGGCGCCGGCGGAGCTGCCCAAGGAAGGCGGCCGCTTCGACCTGCCCATCGCCCTGGGCCTGCTGGCGGCCAGCGAACAGATCGATGCGCAGCAGCTGGAGCGCCTGGAGTGCGCCGGCGAGCTGTCCCTGGGCGGCGAGCTGCGCCCGGTGCGTGGCGCCCTGGCCATGAGCCTGGCGTTGCGGCGCGAAGGCAGCAGCCGGCGCCTGCTGCTGCCCGAGGCCAGCGCGGCCGAGGCGGCCCTGGTCGAGGGCGTGCCGGTGCATGCGGCGCGGCATCTGCTTGATCTGGTTGAGGCTTTGCGCCCCGGCAGCGACAGCCTGCTGCCCCGCGCTCGCGCGCTGCTGCCGGCCCAGCCGATCACGGCGGCGCCCGATCTGCGCGACATCAAGGGCCAGGCCGGCGCCAAGCGCGCGCTCGAGATCGCCGCGGCTGGCGGCCTGAGCCTCTTGATGGTGGGGCCGCCGGGCACGGGCAAATCCATGCTGGCCCAGCGCCTGTGCGGCCTGCTGCCGCCGATGAACGAAGACGAGGCCCTGGAATCGGCCGCCGTGCTCAGCCTGGCCGGCCAGTTTCAGCCCGAGCGCTGGCGCCAGCGCGTGATGCGCAATCCGCACCACAGCGCCTCGGCCGTGGCCCTGGTCGGCGGTGGCTCACCGCCGCGGCCGGGCGAAATCTCACTCGCCCAGCATGGCGTTTTGTTTCTCGATGAACTGCCCGAGTTCAACCGCTCGGCCCTGGAAGCCCTGCGTGAACCGATGGAAACCGGCCGCATCCTGATCTCGCGCGCCGCGCGCCAGGCAGAGTTCCCGGCCCGCTTCCAGCTGGTCGCCGCCATGAACCCCTGCCCTTGCGGCAACCATGGCAGCCCGCTGCGCGCCTGCCGCTGCGCTCCCGATCAGATTGCACGTTATCAGTCGCGCCTCAGCGGCCCATTCCTGGATCGGCTGGACCTGCTGGTCGAGGTGCCGGTGCAGCCGCCCGAGCTGCTGCACAGCGCCGCCGATGGCGAAGCCAGCGCCGTGGTGGCCGCACGCGTCGCCCGCGCTCGCCTGCGGGCCCTGGAACGCCAAGGCTGCAGCAATGCCGCGCTCAGCGCCGCCCAAGTCGACTCGCATGTCGCGCTCGAGCCCGCCGCCCAGGCCTTTCTGATCAAGGCCGCGCAACGCCTGTCCTGGAGCGCCCGCAGCCACCACCGCGTGCTTCGCGTGGCCCGCACGGTGGCCGACCTGGCGGGCAGCGCACAGATCGAGGTGGCTCACCTCAGCGAAGCGATTCAGTACCGGCGAGGGCTGGCTGCGCCCTGAGGCTCAGGGCTGCCGCTGCCACTGGCCGTTGCGGACCCGCAGCACATCGCCGACCTGGAACTGCGGATCGTTCTCGCGCACAAAGCTCTGCACGCGACCATCATCGAGCTTGACGCGCACCACCCAGACCCGGTGCGACTTCTGGCGCTTCTCGATCTCGTTGCCGGCCATGCCGCCGGCGACCGCCCCACCGACGGTGGCGATCTTCTTGCCGGTGCCGCCGCCGATCTGGTTGCCCAGCAGGCCGCCGATCACGGCGCCGCCGACAGCGCCCAGGCCGCTGGCCTTGCCTTCGCGCGTCTCTTCATGCACGGCCAGCACGCGGGCGCAATCGGCGCACAGGGCGGCGGACTCGGGCTTCGCCGGCTTGGGCTCGTCCACGACCTTGCTTTCAGGCCGGGACGATGTGGCTTTCTCCGAGGCCAGCTGCGCTTTCAGCGGGGCCGGCTCGGCGGCGACCGTTTGTGGCGCCGGTGCCTCTGGCGACTGGGCGCGACCGACGGCATAGGCACCACCGAGCAACACGCCCGCGCCGAGAACGCTGGCGACGATTTGACTGGCAGAAAAAGAAACAGGGGCTTTCATCGCAACATCACTCCGCGCCCGCCAGGGAAGGGAACAAGTGAGGCGGGCAGGCTTTGAGGATGCCACGCGCATCGCACGCTGTCCGTGAACGATGCGCTCAAGATGTAAGCGGGCGTTGGCTGCAACTCTGCGCGCGGCCCGCCGCCGTCGTCAGAGCAGGGGCGCCAGGGCCCGCTCGGCCGCTTCTTTGCTCAAAGCCATGCGCTGCGCCCAATCGGCCACCTGGTCTTCGCCGATGCGGCCCACATTGAAGTAAGCCGCATCCGGGTGGGCAAAGTAAAAGCCCGAGACGCTGGCGGCCGGCGTCATGGCCATGCTGTCGGTCAGGCCCATGCCGATCTCTTCCGGCGTCAGGGTCTGGAACAGGGCGCGTTTGACCAGATGGTCGGGGCAGGCCGGATAGCCCGGTGCCGGGCGGATGCCGCGGTACTGCTCCTGAATCAGCGCCTCATTGCTCAGCGCCTCGTCGGCGGCATAGCCCCAAAACTCGGTGCGCACACGCTGGTGCAGGCGCTCGGCAAAGGCCTCGGCCAGGCGGTCGGCCAGGGCCTTGAACATGATGGCGGAGTAGTCGTCGTGGTCGGCCAGGAACTGGGCTTCTTTCTTCTCCACGCCCAGGCCGGCGGTCACCGCGAACAAGCCGATGTAATCGGGCACTACGCCCTTGGGCGCGATGAAATCGGACAGGCAGCGGTTCGGGCGTTTGATGCCGTCCACCACCGGCCGCTCGCTCTGCATGCGCAGGCCATGCCAGGTCATCAGCACCTCGCTGCGGCTCTCATCGCTGTAGATCTCGATGTCGTCGTCGTTGACCTGGGCGGCGGGGTAGAGGCCGAACACGCCATTGGCCTGCAGCCAGCGGCCCTTGATCAGGCGCTCCAGCATGCGCTTGCCATCGCTGAAGACGCGCTGCGCCTCGCTGCCGACGATTTCGTCCTTGAGGATGGCCGGGAAGGGGCCGGCCAGATCCCAGGTCTGGAAGAACGGGCCCCAGTCGATGGCTTCGGCCAGATCGGCCAGGTCGTAGTTGCGGATCACGCGGCGGCCGATGAACTGGGGCACCGGCGGCCGATAACTCGCCCAGTCCACGGCATGCTTGTTGGCGCGCGCCTCGGCCAAGCTGACCATGGGCGTCTGCTTCTTGTTGGCGTGGAGATGGCGCACTTGTTCGTAATCGCTGCGCAACTCGGCGATGAACTTGGCGGCACGCTCGTCCGAGAGCAGATCGCTGCAGACACCGACGCTGCGCGAGGCATCGGGCACATAAACCACCGGGCCTTCGTAATGCGGCGAGATCTTGACCGCGGTGTGCACCCGGCTGCAGGTGGCGCCGCCGATCAAGAGCGGCGTGCCGCGCGAGCGGAAATGCTCGTCGCGCTGCATCTCGGCGGCCACATGCTGCATCTCCTCCAGGCTGGGCGTGATCAGGCCAGACAGGCCGATGATGTCCGCGCCTTCCTCCTTGGCCTTGGCCAGGATGTCCTGGCAGGGCACCATCACGCCCATGTTCACGACCTCGAAGTTGTTGCACTGCAGGACCACGGTGACGATGTTCTTGCCGATGTCGTGCACATCGCCCTTGACGGTGGCAATGACGATCTTGCCCTTGGGTTTGGCCTCGCCGCCGGCGTCGATCAGGGCCTTCTTCTCGGCCTCGATGTAAGGCAGCAAATGGGCCACCGCCTGCTTCATCACACGGGCTGACTTGACCACCTGGGGCAGGAACATCTTGCCGGCGCCGAAGAGATCGCCGACCACATTCATGCCGGCCATCAACGGGCCTTCGATCACATGCAGGGGCCGACCTCCGCTGGCCTGGATGGCTTGCCAGGCTTCTTCGGTGTCGGCGTCGATGAAATCGGTGATGCCGTGCACCAGGGCGTGGCTGAGGCGCTGGTTCACATCACCAGCGCGCCAGGCCAGGCGGGCCGTGTCGTCAATGGCCATGCCCTTGGCGCGCTCGGCCACCTCGATCAGGCGCTCGCCGGAATCGGGGCGGCGGTTCAGCACCACATCCTCCACGCGCTCGCGCAGCTCGGCGTCGAGGTCGTCGTACACACCCACCATGCCGGCGTTGACGATGCCCATGTCCAGGCCTGCCTGGATGGCGTGGTACAGAAAGACCGTGTGAATGGCCTCGCGCACCGGGTCGTTGCCGCGGAAGCTGAAGGACACATTCGACACGCCGCCCGAGACCTTGGCGCCGGGCAGGTTCTGCTTGATCCAGCGCGTGGCTTCGATGAAGTCGACCGCGTAGTTGTTGTGCTCTTCGATGCCGGTGGCGATGGCAAAGATATTCGGATCAAAGATGATGTCCTCGGGCGGGAAACCGACCTCGTTCACCAGGATCTTGTAGGCCCGCTCGCAGATCTCGATCTTGCGGGCGAAGGTGTCAGCCTGGCCCTGCTCGTCAAAGGCCATCACCACGGCCGCGGCGCCGTAGCGGCGCACCAGCTTGGCCTGGCGGCGGAACTCGGCCTCGCCCTCCTTCATGGAGATTGAGTTGACGATGCCCTTGCCCTGGATGCACTTGAGGCCGGCCTCGATCACGCTCCATTTGGAGCTGTCGATCATGATGGGCACGCGGGCGATCTCGGGCTCGCCGGCGATCAGGTTCAGAAAGCGCACCATGGCCGCCTGGCTGTCCAGCATGGCCTCGTCCATGTTCACATCGATGACCTGGGCGCCGTTCTCCACCTGCTGGCGTGCCACCGCCAGGGCCTGCTCGAACTGGCCATTGAGGATCATGCGCGCAAAGGCCTTGGAGCCGGTCACATTGGTGCGCTCGCCCACGTTGACGAACAGCGAGCCCTCGCCGATCTGCACGGGTTCCAGGCCCGAGAGCTTCATGGGCGGAACAGCAGGTGCGGCAGCAGCAGCAGTAGCAACAACGGCGGGAGAGGTGGTGGTCATGGCAGCGGCCTTCAGCGCAAAGGCAGGGCTGCGTCACTCACCGCAGCCCCGCACGTGCTCCAACAAGAAAACACAGAGGAATCATCGGTGAGCGTCGTTGCCGGGTGACGGGCCCCGGGAAAGCCGGGGCTGCACCTGTCCGAGCCTGGCGGCACACTCGCTGACATTCCAGACATCAGGCGGGCAACCGTCGCAACGCTCCTCGGACCCGCGCATTTTACGCACCCCGCCCGCCGCGAACTCAAGCAAAGCGGCCAGAAAGCCGACAACTCCTTGTGAACCCCACCCCGCCATCTTGGAACTGATCCAGCTCCCACCCCACAGCCTGCGTGTCGGCCAGGTCCTCAGCTTCGCCCTGCGCGATGCCGAGGGCCATTTGCTGTTCGCCGCCGGCCAGCCCCTGCCCAACACGCCCCAGGTGCAGGCCCTGATCGCCCGCGGCGCCTGGGTCCAGGCCCATGAAACCAAGGAGTACCAGCGTGCTTTGGCGCACAAGATGGACACTTTGATGCACCAGGGCGCGGTGCTGGCCGACATCGTCAAGGTGCAGGCCGACTTCCGCCAGGAAAAGGCCCAGAAGGTCGAGCTGGGCGAACAGGCCGCCTGGGCCGATCTGCAAATGCATGCCCACAGCCTGCTGCGCGAGCCGCGGGTCGAGGATTTCAAGCCACGCTTCCAGCAGCTGCACAACGAGGCCTTGCGCCGCCTGCTGGCCAAGCCCGATGCGGTGCTGATGCTGCTGATCTTCGAGACCAGCCAGAACTTCCAAAGCTACAGCGACCGTCACGCACTGCTCTGCCTGGCCCTGGCCGAGCTGTGCGCCCGCCAGCTGGGTTGGCCGGACGATTGGCGCCTGGCCCTGACCCAGGCGGCCCTGAGCATGAACCTCAGCATCACCAACCAGCAAGACCGCCTGGCGGCCCAGACCGGCCAACCGAGCCCGGCCCAGCAGCAGGAGCTGGTCTCGCACGGCGACCGCAGCGCGGCCTTGTTGAGCAAGCTCGGGGTCAGGTCCGAGCTGTGGCTGCAAACCGTCTGCCTGCACCACGACGCCGGCCCCGGTGCCCTGGCCGGGCGAGCCCCGGCCGAGCAGCTGGCGCGCCTGCTGCGCCGCATCGACATCTTCGGTGCGCGGCTAAGCCCACGGCGCTCGCGCGCGGCCATGTCCGGCGCGTCGGCCGCACGGGCGGTCTACCTCGATGAACTCAAGCAGCCCGACGAAGCCGGCGCCGCCCTGATCAAGACCACCGGCCTCTACCCGCCGGGCAGCCTGGTGCGCCTGGCCAATGGCGAGGTGGGCATCGTCTTCAAACGCGGCCACAGCGCGACCGAGCCCCTGGTGGCCGCCCTGCTGGGCAAGAGCGGCAGCCCCTTGAGCGAACCGGTGCCGCGCGACACGCGCCTGGCCACGCAGGCGATCAGCGCCAGCCTGGCGCCTCAGGAGCTCAAGCTGCACATCAATATCGAGCGCCTGCTCAAGCTCGCAGGCGCTGGCTGACGCGGGCGGCCTGGGCTCAGGCCGCCTGGTCCGTCAGCTCGGTGAAGAACTTGGAGCCGCAGGGCCGCGGCTGGTAGGCCGACACACCCTTGGCGATCGCCGCAATGTGATCGGGCGTGGTGCCGCAGCAACCACCGGCGATGTTCAAGAAACCGCTGCGCGCGAACTCGCTCATCAGGCGGCCGGTGACATCGGGCGTCTCGTCGAAGCCGGTGTCACTCATCGGGTTGGGCAGACCGGCATTGGGGTAGCAGCTGACCGCCACCGGGCCCGCCGCCTTGGCCAGCTCTTCGATGTAGGGACGCATCAGAGTCGCGCCCAGCGCGCAGTTCAGGCCGATGGCCAGGGGCTTGGCGTGGCGCACCGAATGCCAGAAGGCAGTCACGGTCTGACCCGAGAGGATGCGACCCGAGGCGTCGGTCACCGTGCCCGAGATGATGATGGGCAAGCGCTCGCCCGTGTCTTCCATCAGCTCATCCAGGGCAAAGATGGCGGCCTTGGCATTGAGGGTGTCGAAGATGGTTTCCACCAGGAAGAGATCGACCCCGCCTTCCAGCAAGCCCTTGGCCTGCTCGTAATAGGCCGCACGCAAGGTGTCGAAATCGATGTTGCGGGCGCCGGGGTCGTTGACATCGGGGCTGATGCTGGCGGTGCGCGGAGTCGGGCCCAGGGCGCCGGCGGCGAAACGCGGCTTGTCGGCCGAGCTGAATTTGTCGCAGGCCGCGCGGGCCAGGCGCGCCGCCGCCACATTCATCTCGTAGGCATGGGCTTGCAGGCCGTAGTCCTCCTGCGCCACGGTGGTGGTGCCGAAGGTGTTGGTCTCGATGATGTCGGAGCCGGCGGCCAGATATTGCTCGTGGATCTGGCTGATGACATCGGGGCGCGTCAGCACCAGCAGGTCGTTGTTGCCCTTGAGATCGGTCGGATGCTCGGCAAAGCGGCTGCCACGGAAATCCGCCTCCGTCAGCTTGTAGCGCTGGATCATGGTGCCCATGGCGCCATCGAGGACGGCGATGCGGGTCTGCATGATCTCGGCCAAGCGGCCGCCGCGGGTGTAGGTGCTGGCAGTGGAGGTGGGCGTATTCATAGCGGCATTGTAGGAAACCCGACTGTGCCAGGCTGAAGCACGGTCAGCGCCTGCGCCAGCCGGACGAAAAAAAGGCCTGCAGCGCAGGCCTTTTCTCATCTCATTCCCGCGCTAGGCGCGGCTCAACTCACTGGGCTTGACGGCGGCGACGTGCCACACCGGCCACAGCCAGGCCCCCGGCCAGCATCAGCAAATAGGTGGACGGTTCCGGCACGGCGGCGGCGATGGTGCCGTTGACGCCGAAGGGCAGCTCCACCGTCAGGCCCGAACCGGCTTCGGTCAGGGTGGCGAAGGGCGCGCCGGACAGCGCCTGTGCGGCATTGCCTTCGCGCGCGTCGGACGTCGGCGGCTGCCAGGGGCCCGAAGCCAGGGAACCGGTCAGGCTCCAGCGCAGCCAGTAGGTACCGGCCGCCAGCTGGAAGTCGCTGACATCGGCATTGGCCTTGTAGATGCCGCGCTGGGTGTTGGTCAGCGTGCTTTCGAGGACACGATAGCCTTGCAGACCACCGTTGGTCACGGCGCCCGAACCCGAGGCGACGACGGTGCCGTTGTTCACATCACCCGAAACAATGCTCCAGGTGGCGCCCGTGAAGGTGAAGCCGCTGGCTCCGGTTTGGTAGCCGAAGAAGTCCAGGCTTTGCACATTCCACACGGTGCCAGCGGCCACGGTGAAGTCATCAGCCACCGAGATGCCGGCCGCGGTATTCATGCCGAAGCCATAGGTCGAGGCCGGCGAGGCCAGCACGGACAGACCGTTGCCGCCGACCACCGGGCCATTGCTGTAAATCACGTCGGCATGGGCTGCACCCGCAGCGGCCAGCACGCTCAAGAGGATCAGTTTTTTCATTTCCACTCCGTCATTGAATTGCATTCATCCGCAGCCCGGGGAGTCCAAGCCCCGGTTCTGCATCCCTCGTTTGGCGCACAACTCCCGAACGCCATCGAGCCTGCAAGTTAACAGTCGCGGAAATACTTCACATCCAAGGAAGTACGCTCAGGTAAACCACAGCTTGACAAGAAAAACGGCCTGCATCATGCAGGCCGTTTCACTTTGCTTTCAAACTCCTCGACCAGGGATCAAGGCTCAACGCCCGCCGCTGGGTTTGCCACGCCCGGCGCCACTTGGGCCACCGGGGCGACGCGGGCCATCCCGGCGTGCGCCCGGTCGACCCTCTGTTCGGCCATCCCCGCGGGGACCGCGCGGCGCCGAGCGCGGATCGCGTGCCTCACGGCCATCGCGCCGGCCGGGTGCTTCGCGCGGCTCGCGCACCGGGGCTTCGGCCCGCTCGGCGCGTGCCTGGTCCAGCAAGGCCGGCAGCTCCTCCGGGCTCACGCCCTTGAGCACGCAGAAGTTGGGCAAGGTCAGGGTGGTGCGCTCGAAGTCGTAGAGCAAACCCGCCCGGTTGCGGCGCTGGGTCTGCGCCAGATCGCGCTCGGCCTGCTCGGCAGCCAGGCGCTCCTGCTGCAAACCACGGCGGCGGGCCAGCTCTTCGCGAGCCGCTGCACGGTGCTCTTCGCTGAGCTCACCGGCTGGCTGGCCATCCAGATCGAAACGTTGCGTGGCCTTGCCCAGGGCAATCAGATAGCCCGTGTTGCCGGTGTAGCGGCGCAAGAATGCCGAGAGTTGGGCCTTGGTGAACTGACCCGGCGCGCGCGCCTGGATGTCGGCCTGCACACGCAGCTTCAGCGGCTTGAAAGGGCCGCTGAACAGGGCCGGGAACAGGGCCTTGAGCTGAGCCGCGCAGGCCGCCGGGCTCATGTCGGCCGCGGGCGCAGCCGGTGCTTCTGAGGCAGGGGCTGCCGCAGCGGGCGTCTCGGCCGGCGCGGCTTCGCTCACCGGGCTGGCATCGGCCACAGGCGCCACGGGCGGCGCCTCCGCGGCGTCGGTGGTGGGCGTCTGCGTCGAATCGGGAATGTCGTTCATGAGAGCAAGTGCGGCAAAACTGCAAAGGGAAACCAACCCGTATTGTCCACCCAGCGGCCCAAGCGGCCGAAAGCCAGGGCGCTGCGCGCCCCGCGGTGCCGCCAAAGCACAAGCCTGCGCCCCATCCGGACGCAGCTCACGAGCCTCAGTTCAGACCCCCGAAGACCTTTTTCAGCAAGGCGCTGCCAGTGCCCAGCGGGTCCTGACGGATCTTGCGCTCTTCCTCGCCGATCACCAGGAAGAGGCCATCGATGGCGCGGCCCGTCACGTACTGCTGGATGTTGGCGTCCTCCTGGCGCATCAGCCCCAGGCCGGCGGCCTTGCCGGCCACGGCGTTGTACTTGTCGGCCAGGGCGACTTTCTGGGTCGCCTGGGTGACCAGGGGCAGGGACTTCTCAATCAGCGGCGAGCGGGTCTTGCCGGCGAAATACTGCGTCACGGCATCGTCACCGCCGCGCAGGATTTTGAGACCGTCCTCCACGCTCATGCCCTTGACGGCGGCCAGCAGCAAGGGCTGGGCCGCCGGCACGGCCGCCTCTGCCGCGCGGTTCATGGCGGTCAGCAGTTCGTCGACCTTACGGCCCTGGCCCAGGGTTTTGAGCAGCTTGGCAGCGTCCTTGAGATGCCCCGGCAGCTCGATGCGCACCGCCGGATTGCCCAGAAAGCCATCGCTGCGGCCCAGCTGGGCCACGGCGGCGGCGGCACCGCGCTCCAGCGCGGCACGAATGCCCGAGGCGGCATCGCCCTCCGTCAGGCCGGCGCGGACGCAGGGGCTGGCCAGGCCCAGCAAGGGCAAAAGCAAGAGGGGGCGGCGTTGCAGCATGGTGGGCTCCGGTTTCAAGAGGAACAGGCGAGGGGATGGATCATTCCGCGGCATCGGCTGCGAAGGTCGTGGCCGGGGCTGTGTCCACCGGTTCCTCGTCATGCAGTGACATGACATCCTGATCGATGGCGCCGAAGAGGCTGAGCCCGTCACGGCCCTTCATCTCGATGCGCACGGTGTCACCGAACTTCAGGTACGCGGTCTTGGGCGCGCCACCGTCCAGGGTTTCCAGCGCACGCTTCTCGGCGATGCAGCTGTAGCCACGGCTGGCGTCCTTGTTGCTGACCGGGCCGGTGCCGATCACGCAGCCGGCGCGCAGGCGGCGGGTCTTGGCCGCATGGGCGATCAACTGCCCGACATGAAACCCCATCTCCGGCCCGGCGTCGCACTGGCCGACCTTGCGACCGTTCCACATGGTCTGCAGGCTCAAATCCACCCGGCCGCCGCTCCAGGCCGCGCCGAGCTCGTCTGGCGTGACCGCCACCGGGCTGAAGGCCACGGCCGGCCGGCTCTGCAGCGCGCCCTGGCCCTTGGCCTGCTCCGAGGCCTGCAGCTGGCGCAAGCTCCAGTCATTGCACAGCATCAGCAGGCGCACGCCTTCCAGCGCCTGAGCCGGCGTGACGCCTTGCTCGACATCGCCGGTAACTGCAGCCAGCCCCGCCTCGAAGTCGATCCCCATGGCCTCGGAGGCAAAACGCCCGGGCTCGCAGGGGCCGCGGAAGTCATCGCTGGCGCCCTGCGCCAGCAGCGGGTCCAGATCCAGGCCAGCATCGCCGGTCTCGCCGCGCGCCTGACGCAGCAGCTGCAGATGGCTCAGATAGGCCGAGCCGCGCAGCCACTGGCCCGCGCGCGGCAGCGGCGCCATGCACTGCTTGGGGTCGAAATTGAAGGCATGGCGCAGCTTGCCGTGGTTGAGGCTGGTGTACAGCTCTTCCAGCTGCGGCGAGAGAAAGCCCCAGTCGTCCAGCACCTGCTGCAGGCGGCTGGCGATGCCGTTGGCGTAGTGAGCCTGGCTCAGGTCGCGCGAGACGACCACGAGCTGGCCGTCGCGGGAGCCGTCCTTGTAGGTGGCAAGTTTCATCGGATGGTGACAATACAGCGCTGCGATGACGGCATTGTCCAATGCGAACGGATGCGACCCATTTTTTCTCCTGTGTTTTCCCAGCGCGATTGGCAGCGCGCCCGCCCCTGGCTGCTCGCCCTCGGCCTGAGCACGGTCGCCCATGCCTGGCTGCTGCAGCAGCAGAGCGGCGAGGCTGAATCCCCGCGCCCGCCAGCACCGCAGGCCAGCCCCGGGCGGGCAACGGTGCGGGTGCTGAGCACGGTGCCGGTCAGCGCGGCTTCGCCTGAAGCGACGCGCACGCCTGCGCCAAAGCTCCCACCCGCACGCTCGCGCAGCGCAGCGCCCGTCGCCACGCCCAACCACACGCAGCCGGTACCAGCGGCCAACCCAGCGGCCCAAGCCGAGGCCACAACGCCCGAGCCCGCGCCAGCCACGGCAGCGCCCAGCCCACCTCATACCGCCCGCCTCGCGGCCGCCGGCGAGTGGCATTACATCCTGCTGCAAAACGGCGCCTACGGCCGCGCCCGGCTCAATTGGCAGCCCTCGGGGCGCGACTACAGCCTGATGCTGGAGCGCGAACTGGAAGGCCGCCCCCTGCCCGCCTGGAAAAGCCAGGGGCAGATCGACGAACAAGGCCTGAGCCCCGAGCGCTATGTACAGCAGCGCCGCGGCCGCGACATGATGGCCACCAATTTCCGCCGCGACGAGGGCCTGATCAGCTACTCCACCAGCGCCGACTTGGTGCCCCTGCCGGCCGGCGTGCAAGACCGGCTGAGCTGGTGGATCCAGCTGGCAGCCCTGATCGAGGCGAGGCCCGAACACTACCCGCCGGGCAGCGAGCTGCGCCTGCCGGTGGCCGCCTTTCGAGGTGAGGCGCGCGAGTGGGTATTCCAGGTGCTGGACCAGCAAACCCTGGAGCTGCCCGGCGCCAGCGTCGCCCGCGCCCTGCATCTGCGGCGCCTGGCCCTGGGGCCTTACAGCGGGGAGATTGAAGTCTGGCTGGACCCGGCGCGCGGTCACATCCCCGTGCAGCTGATCATGGACCTGCCCGACGACAGGGGTTGGCAGCTGCAGCTCAGCAACACGCCCTCTGACAAACCCTGAGCCCCCCGCATCCACGTGTGTTTTTTGACGCTTCCACCACGAATCTCGCAAAGGAAAGCGCCGAACAGCGCTGCGATCTGACACTATTTACCCACGGTCAGGTGCCTGGGGCTGCCGATAAGCCTTGAAAGCCGGCACGCTGGCCGCAGTTGAAGCTGAAAGGAGCCGAACCATGCACATGCTTTACAACTCCCCCAGTTTCAGTGTCGTCAAGTTCGACGTGCAGGTCACCGAACCGGTGCCTGGGGAATTCCTGCAAGCCAATCCCGAGCTGCAGTTGCATCGCGGTGGCTATGAAATCGTCGACAAGTTTTCGCGCCGCGAGATCTTCATCGAAGGCGCCCTGGCCCAGCAGTTCCAGGATGGGGTCGAGGCCTTGATCGAGCAAGACCCGAGCGAGGAAGACCTCGATGACTTCATCGAGAGCTATGCCAGCATGGGCCATCAACCGGTGGTGATGCACTGAACTGGCGCTAAAAATCACCGCGCCAAGCCCTTGTCCTTGACGCGCCGCTGCGCCAAGATGGGGCAGCGCCACGCCATCTTCGGTGGCGCGCTGTCGTCAGCAAGGGAACCTGCCCATGGTCAAGCGTTCAGCGAGCCCGCGGCCCGCCAAAGCCCGGGCCCTCACCAGCGAGGGCCCGTCCACCGTGGGCCGCGCCGAGGAGCGCAGCCGAGCCAGCGAAGCGCGCAGCCCCAGCCGCGTTCTGCCCTCTCCGGGCCTGAAGGACGCGCCGGTGCTGGACCGCATGTGCTCGCAGTTCGTGCTGACCCTGACGGTCAAACATGCCGGCCGATTCAATCTGCGCCGCGATTTCAACGGTCTGCTGTCTTTCACCGGCCGCCACCTGGTCTGGCCCCTGCGTGTGCTGGGCCGCCTGCGTGACTACCTGAACCAGCGCTGCCAGGGCAATGAGCTCTGGCGCGGCCACGAGGCGCTCAGTGACGAGGCCTTCTTGCAGCGCCACGGTGTTTGGAGCGGGCCGTTCTCGGAAGCCACCCTGTTCTTCTACCTCGACGAATACGTCAAGGACGCGCCCAAGGACATGCTGGCCCTGCTGGCCACCACCAGCGAATGGCTGGACCGCCAGCTCAAGCGCGAATCCACCCTGGTGGAGAAGAACATCGACGCGCTCGGCACCCTGCTGCAGCTGAACCCGGCCGAGCGCGCCCTGCTGCTCTACGGCACCCTGGCACGCTACCAGCGCGAGCTGCGCGGCGCCCTGGTCGAGTTCAAGGTCAATACCGCGCAGGAAGCCTTTGCCGCGATTGCCGCGGTGGCCGGCGTCAACGAGCAGGAGGTGGCCGAGGCCTTGCGCGCCGGCTCGCGCCTGGAGCGCATCGGCATGGTGGAGAACCTGATCTCCGAACACAACATCACCGACCTGGCCGATCTGATGAAGGTCAGCGACCAGCTGCCGCCGGTGCTGATGCGCGAGTACCCCGGTCCGCACGACCTGATGGCCGTCTTCACCCGCCCGGCCACGCCCAGCCAGCTCAAGGCCGAGGACTTCGAGTTCGTCGCCGAAGACCTGGCCCTGCTCAACACCTTGCTGCGCCAAGCCGTGGCGCGGCGCGAGCCCGGCGTCAATGTGCTGCTCTACGGCCCGCCCGGCACCGGCAAGACCGAGCTGGCCAAGGTGGCGGCGCATGCCGCGGGCCTGGATCTGTACGAGGTGGAGTACGCCGACCGTGACGGCAACAGCCTCTCGGGCCGCGACCGCTACCGCTCGCTGCAGATCAGCCAGGTCTTCCTCAAGGCCAGCGCCCATGTGGCGCTGCTGTTCGACGAGGTGGAAGATGTCTTCCCGCCTCTGTCCACAGACACCGCCCAGCTGATTGCCCGCCTCGACTCGGCCGCCGAGGCGCCGACCTCGGGCTCGGTCTCGGGCAAGGCCTGGGTCAACCAGATCCTGGAAACCAACCCGGTGCCGGTGATCTGGATCACCAACCGCATCGAGCAGATCGACCCGGCCTTCCGCCGCCGCTTTCAGTACCACCTGGAGCTCAAGTCCCCGCCGCCGGGCGCCCGCCTCGGCCTGGTCAGCAAGGCCCTGGCCGATGTGCCGGTCAGCGCCGAGTTCGCCGTCCGCCTGGCCGAGCGCCGCGGGCTGACGCCGGCGCAGATCCGCACCGCAGTGCGCTTCGCCCAGCTGGCCGGCCAGGCGACCGACTGCGAGCAGATGATCGAGCGCCAGCTGGAGAACGCCGACAAAGCCCTGGGCCACCGCGCGCATGGCCGCGCGGTGCGGCCGGCGGTGACCCAGTACGCGCTTGAGTTGCTGAACTGCGAATCGCGCTTCGAGGTGCCGCGCATCGTCGCGGCCCTGCAGCGCCGCGGCGTCGGCAACCTCTGCTTCTACGGCCCTCCGGGCAGCGGCAAGACGGCCCTGGCCGAACACATCGCCCAAGCCCTGCAGCGGCCGCTGATGGTGCGCCAGGCCAGCGATCTGGCCAGCAAGTTCGTCGGCGAAACCGAGCAGAACATGGCCCGCATGTTCGAGACCGCCGCCGCCGAGGGTGCGGTGCTGCTGCTGGACGAGGCCGACAGCTTTCTGCGCAGCCGCCGCATGGCCGAGCGCAACTACGAGGTCTCCGAGGTCAACGAGATGCTGGCCGGCATGGAGCGCTTTCCCGGCATCTTCATCTGCACCACCAATCTGTTCGAGGAGCTGGACGAGGCCGCTCTGCGGCGCTTTGCCTTCAAGATCGGCTTCAAGGCGCTGCGCGTGGAGCAGCGCGAGCGCATGTTCGCCCGCGAAGCCTGCGGCGACGACGCCGCGCCGCTGGATGCCGATCAACGCGAACGTTTGGCCGCGCTGGACCAGCTCACGCCTGGCGACTTTGCGGCCGTGCGCCAGCAGGTCGAGATCCTCGGCGAGCCGCTGACGCCGGACGAGTTCCTGTCCCAGCTGGAGGCCGAGCACCGGGTCAAGCCCGGCGTTCGCAGCCGTCGCCAGATCGGCTTCCAGCATTGAAGCCCCGCCCGCGCTGCCACCGAGCTGTGGCATGGTGGCGGGCATGAACGCTGCGCCTCTTCCTTCCCTTGCGGACCGACCGAGCTTGACGGCCCGCCTCCCCGCCCTCCTGACCTGCCTGCTACCGCTGGCCCTACTGCTTCCCACGGCCAGCACGGCCGCGCCGGCCTGCCCGCCAGCCATCGCCATGCCCAGCGAGGCGCAAGCCCAAAGCCTGGCAGCCCAGGCGCCCGACCGGGGCCTGCTCTACCGCCTGCGCCGCGACGGGGTGGACTCCTACCTCTACGGCACCTTGCATGTCGGCCGCATGGAATGGCTGTTCCCCGGCCCGCGCCTGCGCGAAGCCATGACGCAGAGCCGCGTGCTGGCCCTGGAACTGGACCTGCAAGATCCGGCCACCCTGCAGATCCTGAGCCAGCCGCCACGCCATGCCGAAGCCCTGAAACTCAGCGAGCCCCTGCGCAAACGCATGAGCGCCCAGGCGCGCGCCGCCTGCCTGCCCGAGCAAGCCCTGGCCAGCCTGCACCCCATCTTGCAGCTGAGCACCTACACCGTGCTGCAGGCGCGCTGGGATGGGCTGGACCCCAGCTTCGGCCAGGAGCAGATGCTGAGTGCTTGGGCCCGACAGCAGGGCCGCTCCGTTCTGGCCCTGGAATCGGCCGAGCGTCAGCAGCAGGCCTTGATTCCGGCCCGGGCGGCCGAGGCTCGCAAGGCCTTGCTCAAAGGCCTGGATCAGTTGGAGCGGGGCCAGGTGCGGCCGGTGCTGCGCCGCCTGGCCCAGGCCTGGGCCGACGGCGACCTGGAGCTGCTGCAGAACTACGAGCGCTGGTGCGAATGCATCGAGGATGAACAGGACCGCATCGAGCTGCGCCGACTCAACGACGAACGCAACCCCGAGCTTGCGCGCGGCATCGAAGCCCTGCATGCCAAGGGCCAGCCGGTGCTGGCCGCGGTGGGCGCCTTGCACCTCAGTGGCGATCAATCGCTGCCCCGTTTGCTGGCAGCGCGCGGCTTTGAGGTCGAGCGCCTGGTGCCCGCGTCAGACAAACGCTAGCTCCGCGTCGTACCATGCCACCCAGTTGCCCCACCCAAGGAGAACTCATGGCCGACAACAACAGCTTCAGCAAATTTGTCCCGGGTTTCGATTTCCTGCAAGGCCTGGTCAAGAACGCCGGCGCCGCCCTGCCCGGCATTGGCCAGTGGGTGGCCCCGACGCTCAACCCCGAGGAACTGGGCAAACGCATCGAAGAGCTGCGCACCGTGCAGTTCTGGCTGGAGCAGAACGCCCGCATGCTGGGCGCCACCATCCAGGCGCTCGAGGTGCAACGCATGACGCTGTCCACCCTGAAGTCCATGAACGTACCCTTGGCCCAGCTCAGCGAGGCGCTCAAGGTCACCCCGCCCGAGGCCAGCGCCGGACTGGGCGGCTGGCCTGGCGTCCCGCCCGAGGTGCTGGCCGCCGCCCAGGCCGCCAGCCCCAAGGCCAGCGCGCCGGCCCCCGCCCCAGCCCCGCTCGCCAGCAAGGCCAAGAAGGCGCCCCCGGCTCCGGCCGCACCCGCCATGCCCGTGGTCGATCCCATGCAGTGGTGGGGCGCCCTGAGTCAGCAGTTCACCCAGCTGGCCGCCAATGCCATGAAGGAAAGCGCCACCGATGCGGCCAAGAACCTGGCCGGCAGCATCGTCAAGCAGTCCTTCGACGCGGCCGGTGAAACCCTGCGCAAGGCGGCCACCGTGCCCGGCGCCATGGCCGGCAGCGCGGTCGATCTGGTGGCCAAAAGCCTGACGCCCAAAGCCAGCGCCAGCCGCGCGCCGAGCAAAACCGCGGCCACAACCACGGCCAAGACCCCGGCAGCCCGCAAGCGCAAGGCCTGACCCCGGCCGATGAGCGCGCTCGCACCCACCACCAGCCCACGCAGCCAGGCACAGCAGCGCCTGATCCAGGCTTTGTCGGCCGAGCTGCCGGCCCATGCCCTGCTCTGGACCGACGAGGACACCACACCCTACGAGTGCGATGGTCTGACGGCCTACCGCCAGCGCCCGCTGGCCGTGGCCCTGCCGGAAACCGAAGCGCAGGTCGGCGCCGTGCTGCGCATCTGCCAGCAGCTGCAAGTACCCGTGGTGGCGCGTGGCGCCGGCACCGGCCTGTCCGGCGGCGCCATGCCTCATGCGCAAGGCCTGACCCTGGCCCTGGCCAAGTTCAAGAAGATTCTCGAGATCAACCCGATCGCCCGCACGGCACGGGTGCAGTGCGGGGTGCGCAATCTCGCCATTTCGGAAGCCGCGGCGGTCCACGGCCTGTACTACGCCCCCGACCCGAGCAGCCAGATCGCCTGCACCATCGGCGGCAATGTGGCCGAGAACTCCGGCGGCGTGCACTGCCTCAAATACGGCCTGACTCTGCATAACGTGCTGCGCGTGCGGGGCTACACCATGGCGGGCGAGGCGGTGGAGTTCGGCTCCGAAGCGCTGGACGCGCCGGGCCTGGACCTGCTCAGCCTGGTGCTGGGCAGCGAGGGCATGCTGGCCGTGATCACCGAGGTGACGGTCAAGCTCATCCCCAAGCCGCAGCTGGCGCGCTGCATCATGGCCAGCTTCGCCGATGTGCGCCAGGCGGGCGCGGCGGTGGCGGCCATCATCGCCGCCGGCATCATCCCGGCCGGGCTGGAGATGATGGACAAGCCCATGACGGCGGCGGTGGAGGATTTCGTCCATGCCGGCTACGACCTCGACGCCGAGGCCATCCTGCTGTGCGAGAGCGACGGCACACCCGAAGAGGTGGCCGAGGAAATCGAGCGCATGCAGGCCGTGCTGCTGGCCCATGGGGCGACGCAGTGCCAGGTCAGTGCCGATGAGGCCCAGCGTTTGCGGTTTTGGAGCGGGCGCAAGAACGCCTTCCCGGCCTCGGGCCGCATCAGCCCCGATTACATGTGCATGGACTCCACCATCCCGCGCAAAAACCTGGCCGCCATCCTGCTGGCGATTGCCGAGATGGAGAAGAAGTACCAGCTGCGCTGCGCCAATGTTTTCCATGCCGGCGACGGCAACCTCCATCCGCTGATCCTGTTCGACGCGCGCGACCCCGATCAGCTGCGACGCTGCGAGGAATTTGGCGCCGAGATCCTGGAGACCAGCGTGGCCCTGGGCGGCACCGTCACTGGCGAGCACGGCGTGGGCGTGGAAAAGCTCAACTCCATGTGCGTGCAGTTTTCGCCCGAGGAGCGCGAGCAGATGTTCGCGCTCAAGCGCGCCTTCGACCCCCACAGCCTGCTCAACCCGGGCAAGGTCATCCCCACCTTGCAGCGCTGCGCCGAGTACGGCCGCATGCATGTGCACCGCGGCCTGCTGGCCCACCCCGAGCTGGAGAGGTTCTGAGCGATGAACGTGGCCTTGTTTCAAGACCAGATTCGTGAAGCCGCCGCGCAGGGCCGCAGCCTGCAGATCCGCGGCCAGGGCAGCAAGGATTTTTACGGTGAGCGCCCGCGCGGCGACGCGCCGCTCGATGTCAGCGGCTTTGCCGGCATCAGCAGCTATGAGCCCAGCGAGCTGGTCATCACGGCCAAGGCCGGCACGCCCATCACCGAGTTGGAGACCGCGTTGACCCGCCAGGGCCAGCATCTGGCCTTCGAGCCGCCTCGCTTTCAAGGCCGCGGCACCGTGGGCGGCATGGTGGCGGCCGGCCTGAGCGGCCCATCACGGGCCAGCCAGGGCGCGCTGCGCGAGCATGTGCTGGGCCTGAGCCTGCTCAACGGGCGGGCCGAGCTGCTGAACTTCGGCGGTACGGTGATGAAGAACGTGGCCGGCTACGACGTGTCGCGCCTGATCGCCGGTTCGCTGGGCGTGCTGGGCCTGATCCTCGAAGTCTCGCTCAAGGTCATGCCCCAGCCGATGGCGCGCGCCACCCTGCGTTTCGAACTGGGACAGGCTCAGGCGCTCAACCAGCTCAACCGCTGGGGCGGCAAGCCCCTGCCCATCCAGGCCAGCGCCTGGTGGGATGGCGCCCTGCTGCTGCGCCTGGCCGGCGCCGAAGCCGCCGTGCGCGCGGCGCAGCAGAGCTTGGGCGGCGACGAGATCCCAGAGGCCCTGGCCCAGCCCTTCTGGGACGGCCTGCGTGATCACAACGACGAGTTCTTCACCGGTGCAGCGCGCGCCGTGGCCGGCGGTGCCGCGCTCTGGCGCCTGAGCCTGCCGCAGACGGCGCCAGCGCTGCAGCTGCCCGGCGAACAGCTGATCGAATGGGGTGGCGGCCAGCGCTGGGTGACCACGCCCTTGCCGGCGGCACAAATGCGCGAAGCCGCGGCCTCGCTGGGCGGTCATGCCACCTTGTTCCTGTGCCGTGACGAACAGCGCCAGCAGGTGTTTGCACCCGCAGCACCGGCCTTGATGCGCATCCACCGCGAACTCAAGACCTCTTTCGATCCGGCCGGCGTGTTCAACCCCGGCCGCCTCTACCCCGAGCTTTGAGCGAAGCGCAGCCCGCATGCAAACCCAACTTGCCGCCGAGTTCCAAGGCACGCCTGAAGGCCAGGCCGCCGTCGACATCCTGAGCCGCTGCGTGCACTGCGGCTTCTGCACCGCCACCTGCCCGACCTACCAGCTGCTCGGCGACGAACTCGACGGCCCGCGAGGACGCATCTACCTGATCAAGCAGGTGCTGGAAGGCAGCCCGGCCACCGCCTCGACCCAGCTGCACCTGGACCGCTGCCTGACCTGCCGCAACTGCGAGAGCACCTGCCCCTCGGGCGTGCCCTATGGCCAGCTGCTGGAGATCGGCCGCGGCATCGTCGAGGCCAAGGTGCCGCGCCCCCGCGGCGAGCGGGCCGTGCGCTGGCTGCTCAAGGAAGGCCTGACCTCGCCCGCCTTCGGCCCGGCGCTGAAGCTGGGCCAAGCCCTGCGGCCCCTGCTGCCGGCCGTGCTGAAAGACAAGGTGCCGGCCCCGGCCCCCGCGGGCGCCCACGACTGGCCGACGCGCAGCCACCCGCGCAAGATGGCCCTGCTGCTGGGCTGCGTGCAGCCGGCCATGGCGCCGAATATCAACAGCGCGACCGCGCGGGTGCTGGACGCCGCCGGCATCCAGACCCTGGTGGCCGACAGCGCCGGCTGTTGCGGCGCCATCCGCAGCCATCTCGGTGACCATGCCGGCGGCCTGGACGATATGCGCCGCAATATCGACGCCTGGTGGCCCCTGGTCGACGGCCTGACCGAAGCCGGCCGCATCGAGGCCTTGGTGATGAATGCCTCCGGCTGCGGCGTGACGGTCAAGGACTACGGCCGCGCCCTGGCGCATGACCCAGCCTATGCCGACAAGGCGGCCCGCGTCAGCGCCCTGTGCCGCGATCTGAGCGAGCTGCTGCCCGAGCTGCTGCCCCTGCTCAAGCCACGGCTCAAGAAAGCCAGCGGCGGCGCCCCGCGCGCCAAGCTGGCCTACCACCCGCCCTGCACCCTGCAACACGGCCAGCAGCTGCGCGGCGGGGTCGAGGCCGGCCTGCGCGAGCTGGGTTTTGATCTGCAGCTGGCGCCCTGCGACAGCCACCTCTGCTGCGGGTCCGCCGGCACCTATTCGGTGCTGCAGCCCGCGCTGTCCAAACAACTGCGCGACCAGAAGCTGCAGGCCCTTGCGCCGGTGCATGCCGACACCATCGTCTCGGCAAATATCGGCTGCATCCAGCATCTGCAGAGCGGCACCGCCATGCCGGTGCGGCATTGGGTCGAAGTCCTCGACCTCGCCTTGGCCTGAACATCGACAAATGCCGTTCGTGCGCATAGCGCACAAACACGGGCAAACACCGAGACCAGTTTCAAACCGGTTTTCCCACAATGGGCCGCTCAATACAGGAGGGTGGAGCCACTGGTCGAACCGAGCTCCCAGCCAGCCAGCCCGGCCACAAGCGAGTGCAGCCAAGCACCTTGACAGAGCGCTCCAAGAATTTCTGCCGAGCCAGCCAGCACACACCGAACAGACCGGGTGTCCCACGGGGACCCCGGTCTTTTCTTTTTTCCACGCGCCTGCGCGCGAATCCAACCCCCAGCTGATATGTGGACAGGATTGATGTTTGCCCTGGGCGCCGGCCTGATGTGGGGCCTGGTCTTTGTGGCGCCGCTGCTGATGGCGGACTACCCGCCCGCCCTTCTGGTGGCGGGCCGCTATCTGGCCTTCGGGCTGATCGCCTTGCCGCTGGCCCTGGCCGACCGGCGCAGCCTGAAGGGCTTGGCTGGCAGCGACTGGCTGGAAGCCTGCAAGCTCAGCGCCATTGGCAATTTTCTCTACTACCTCTGCCTGGCCGGCGCCATCCAACGCGCGGGTGCGGCCCTGCCCACGGTCATCATCGGCACGCTTCCGGTGGTGATTGCCATCAGCTCCAATCTGCGCGACCACCGGCGCGATGGTCGCCTGCCCTGGCTGCAACTGAGCCCAGCCCTGGCCCTGATCGCCGCTGGCATTGCCTGCGTCAACCACGCCGAGCTGCAGCGCTTGACTGCGCAACTGGATGCCGGCACGGAGGCTTTGCGCGCTTATGGCGAGGGTGCTGTCCTGGCGGTGCTGGCCGTGGCCTGCTGGACCTGGTACCCGATCCGCAATGCCGATTGGCTGCGCGCCCATCAGGAACGCAGCCCGCGGGTCTGGGCCACGGCCCAGGGCTTGGTCACCCTGCCCATGGCTTTGCTGTGTTTCGCCCTGCTGATGGGCCTGCCAGCCACGGACTGGGGCTTGCTGCCAGCAGGATTCGAACTCCCCCTGGGCCCCCGCCCCGCAGCCTACCTGGCATTGATGGCGGCCATCGGCCTGTTCTCATCGTGGATCGGCACCCTGTGCTGGAACGAGGCCAGCCAGCGCCTGCCGACCAGCCTGGTCGGGCAGCTGATCGTTTTTGAAACCCTGGCCGCCCTGGCTTACGCCTTTGCCCTGGCCGGGCGCTGGCCCTCGGGCTGGACGGCGGGCGGCATCGGCCTCTTGATCGCCGGCGTGATCCTCGCGCTGCGCATCAAACCCCAAGCCAGCACGGCCTGAGCGCCGGCTCAGAGCTTGGGAATGCGGATGCGGCTCACCATCAGCGAGCCCGACAGGGCATAGATCAACACCAGCGGGTGCAGGTAGAAACCACCCAACTCCAGGCGACCCAGCCAGAGCTGCTCACCGATGGCGCCTTGCGCAGCGGCGGCGGCCAGCACCATCACCAGAATCAGAGAAGTCGGGATGGGCGTGCCTTCAAAGTACTTGACCTTGTCGCCGCCTTCGCTGAGCGCCTCGGCCGTGATGTTGAAGCGCGCCAGGCGCGAGACGCCACAGGCGACGAAAAACACCAGCACGATGCGGTCGTACAGGCCCTGCATGCCGCAGCCATAGGCAATGGCGGCGGGAGCCACGCCGAAAGAGATGACGTCGGCCAGCGAATCCAGCTCGCGGCCCATGGCCGAGGTCTGCTGGCGCCAGCGCGCCACGCGGCCGTCCAGCACATCAAACACCAGGGCGACCGGGATCAGCGCGCAGGCATAGAAGATGTGCACGACCGCGCCGGTCTGCAAATAGCTCATCACCGCGAACAGCGCGCCCATGCCAGCGAAGGCATTGGCCAGGGTGAACCAGTCGGCGAGATGGAACTCGCGGATCATGGCGAAAGGTTTGGGTCGAGTCATAGGCTGGGAAGCATAAAGGATGGCGCCGCACGGGCGCTGACAGCCCCGGGCGCGGCCGCATGCGCGGACGCCGGGCGCGAGGACCACTCAGCGCGGTTCTTTCTGCAGCACCGAGGCCGACACCGTGGTCGGCCCCTTCCAGGCCTTGCGCGCCAGGTGGACGAAGAGCAGGTGCGGCGGCATGCGCAGCCAGTGGCCACGGATGTAGAGCGCCTTGCGGCACAGCGGCGTGGCCCAATCGCGGGTGCTGGCGTGCTGAGGGCGCAGGGTGCGGCGGTAGATGAAGCCCAGCGCATGCTCGGCCAGGCCTTGGCTGCGATCGGCCCGCAGGGCACGCAGCGCCGCTTCGGGCACCGGACAGGCCAGCACCTGCACGAGGTAGCGCATGGCCAGGCGCAGCGGCCCTTGCAAATCCATGGCGGCGGCACGGGCAGCCAAGGCCTGCCAGAACTGAGGATCGGCCGAGAAATGGCGCAGCAGCAGATCCAGGTCGCTGAGATCGCGCAGCAGGTTGTCGGACTCGCCCTCGTGGAAGAGGTGGCAGGCACTGTGCAGCACCATGTCGGTGGGCTGCAGCGTGCGCACGCCGGGCCAGCCCGCCAGCTCCACGCTGTCGCGGATCAGGGCCCGGGCATCGGGCTTGAGCCGGGCGGTGGGCGGCAGGATGGTGTGGTGCACATCGAGCGCCGTGCCGCGGTGCATTTGCTGCATGGCGGGCAACTCATGCATCCACTCGCGGTAGTAGCGCTGGTCGTAGGCGTCGAGCGGCGCGCCGATCCAGCCGGTCAGGATCAAAGCCGACTCGACCTCACCGATGCGCTCGCGCGGCACCAGGATGTCCATGTCGGCAAACACGCGGCCCTGGGCCGCTGGCAGCTCGCCCACGACATAGGCGGCGCCTTTGAGCAGGATCAGCGGCAGGCCGAGGCCGGCCAGGGTGTCGCGCAGGAACCGGGTTTCGTGGCGAACCAGCATGTGCTGACGCTCGGCCATGACCGCCGCGGAGCGCATGTGATTGCACGGCTGCTCGGGCACCTGAGGCAGCAGCTCGGCCACCTCCAGACGCCGGTACAAGCGGCCCAGCAGATTGGCATGGCGGGCCTGACGCACCAGCACATCCCAGTCCTGCAAGGACAGGCCGGCGATGCGACGCGGCGCCCGCAGGATGTCTTGCAAGAGGCTCATGGCGGGCTCAGACACCGGGGGCTGCCACCGGAGATGCAGCCAGTTGATCGAACACCTGCATGGCCTCCTCCAGATCGCTGTACTCGAAGCTGAAATGCTGGCAACGGTCCACCAGATCGCCCACGGCACGGAAGCCGTCGGCGGCGAGGATGTGATAGTTCATCGCGTTGTCGGCGATCTTCATGAAAGCCTCGCCACGGGGCATGGGAGTGAGCCGTGTGGCCGCCCCAGCGCGGTAGCGCGGCAGCACCATCCAGGCCGGCCAGGCCGGCTCGTCCACCGCCTCGACGCTGGCCTGCGGTGCCGCCATCAAAGCGACCGTGCCCTTGGTCGTGTCATGGACCGGCGCGGTGAAGCAGGCCTGGGGCGCAAAGCGCTGGATCACGCCGATCGAGGCATTCTTCAGATTCACCGGTCGCGCCATGCCCAGCATGGCCCCCGTGTCAAGGCGGATGATGGCCAGCTCATCGGACAGCAATCGCCAGCCACGCTGCACCAGGGCCGCGCACAAGGTGCTTTTGCCTGAGCCCGGCGGCGCCGGCAGGATGACGGTGCGCCCGTCGCGTGCCACGGCCGCCGCATGCAGGATCAGCACATGGTTGCTGTAGGCCGTGATGCACCAGTTCAAGCCCCACTCGACCATGGCCACCGCCTGCTCGCGTGGCAACGGCGTGAAAGGCTCGACCCCGTCGACGGTGAACAAGGCCTGCGGCCGGATCCAGCGACGCAGGCCGCGGCTGGACTTCACGGCGACATGAAAGTCGATGAAGTCATCCGCCCCCAACACGCGGTGGTGGGCATAGCTTTGCGCCAGCTCGGATGCAATCTCTGGCAAATTGGACTGCAGGCGGCAATGGAATGGGCCGGTGGCGATGCGCAGGCCATCACCCGCCAGCGCGGCGCGCAACTCGGCCAAGCTCAGCTGATCAACTTGCACAGGGCTCACTCGTCAGCAAACCGGCCGCCAGCAAGGCCTCCAAGGCTTCGCGCACCTCGGCCTGGCATTCAGGCATCGGGACCTCAGGCTCTTCCTCGTGGACGCGCTGCACCAAGTCTGCGCCCAGCAAGCCCCCGAGGTGACGCGACAGATGCTCAAGCAGAAAGTGACCCAGGGGTGATACCAGCCGGGTCTCGGCGCTGTCCAGGTCAAAGAAAACGCAGCCGTCGTCGTAAGACTTCCAGATCAGCCGCTTGGGTCGAAGCGAAAACCGGCGGCTCAGGCCGCCGCTGCCGTCATCGAGAGGTACCAAGGATCAGCGGCTGACAACCGGTCAGATCGACAGGCCGGTGAGGTACTTGAAGTAGACCACCACGTCGGCACGGGTCCAGGTCACGACCGGGGCGGTCACGGCGGTGAAACGACCCGAGCCTTCGGTGTCTTTCCACATCTTCTGCACCAGGCTCATATAGGGGAACTGGTAGCCGCCGTTGACGATGGATTGCAGGTAGACCGCAGCAGCCAGAGCGCGGGCGTCGTTGTTGGCGCTCGTCAAGCAGAACAGGGCATAGAACGTGGTGGTGTCGGTGCCACCGAACACGCTGGCGAAGGTGGTCGTCTTGGAGACACCGGTGTTGTTGAACTTGCCCTGCGCGTCCACCATGGTCTTCCAGCTCGTCGGCTTGGTGCCCGGGGCCGCACAGTTGTAGCTGCCGGTCTGGCTGAAATTGCCCGATGCGGTGAAGCCCGAGGGCAGCTTGCAATTGCAGGCCAGCACGGGAGTCGTGGTCAGCGCCAACAAGGTCGGGGCAGCCACCAGGCCACCGCGCAGCAGACGACGGCGGCTGCCCGAGGCCACCGGGGCCGCGACGGCGCTGGTCTCTTGGGGGGCGGAGCTCGATGGCTGCTGGTTTTCGATCTTGTTCACGTTCTTGCCTCTGTTTCAGTGCGGCGCTTGCGGAATGCTCGCGGGCCGACAGTTGGGCTGCTCACCCTGTCCGTCGTGCGAGAACTGAAGTGTCGCAGACGGCATGATCGGCCGGACTCTGGACTGTCCAGCCTTCTCTGGCGCTATCGTAGAGGAAGCAGGCCCGAGGATGGATGTCGGCCGAGCCCTCAATTCGGGGGGTCGGCGGGGGTTTTACTCACAAAATCAAGGCTTGATGTGCCGTGTGACCGCTTCACCGGACGGCTTTCTGGCCCAATAGGACTATTCGCCCCCCCGAACGAGCGTCGAGGCCGCCCAGCCGGCCCCATCGCTGGAGAGGCTCCGATCGATGAGAAGTTCCCGTCTTGTGTTGTTGAAAACTCTGCTCCTGGGCCTCGGCTTGATCATGGCTGGCACGGCGCCGGCACAGACGCCGAACCCCCTCAATGCCGAGCCCCTGACCGTCCTGCTTGAACCCGTCCCGCCCTTCTCCTACGAAGACGCGAGCGGGCAGCCGGCGGGCTATGCGGTGGAGCTGATGCAGGAGTTGCTCAAGCGGGCAGGCCTCGGCTACCGGGCCGAGTTCAACTCCTGGACACGGATCTACCAACGCGCGCAGTCACAACCGCGGGTGCTGGTGGTCAGCATGGCCCGCTTGGCGGAGCGCGAGACCAGCTTTTTGTGGTTGGGGCCCACCGCCGCGCGCCGGGTCTACCTCTACCGCCTGCGCAGTCGCACCGATGTGCAAGTGCCCACGCTGGAGGCGGCCAAGGCCTACCGCATCGCCGTGGTGCGTGAAGATGCGGCCGAGCGCGACCTGCTGGCCCATGGCTTCGAGCTGGGCAAGCAGCTGGACCGAAGCCCCGACCACGCCGCCATGCTGCGCAAGCTCTTCATCCAGCGCGATGACCTGGTCGCCTTGAACAGCACGGTGGCGGCCACAGTGACCGGGCAGTTTGGCTACGACTACAAGCAGATCGAGCCCCTGGTGAAGCTGTCCGAGACCCCGCTCTTCATGGCCCTGAGCCGAAGCAGCGGCGAGGCTTTGCACAACCAGCTGCTGAAAGCCTGGGACAGTATGAAGCGAGACGGCACGGTGGCGGCCATCGCCGCTCGCCACCCCTTTGTGGCCCTGGACTGAGCCCGGCCCGGCTCAGAGTGCGCCGGCCTTGAAGGTGTCGCAGGCGCGCAGCTCGCCCGCTTCGAGGCCGCGCTTGAACCAGCGCACGCGCTGCTCGCTGCTGCCGTGGGTGAAGCTCTCCGGCACCACCGTGCCCTGTGAGCGCCGCTGCAGGGTGTCGTCACCGATCTGTGCGGCGGCGTTCAGGGCCTCCTCGATATCGCCCTGCTCCAGCCAGGCCTTGCTGCGCTGGGAATGGTGGGCCCAGACGCCCGAGAAGCAATCAGCCTGCAGTTCCAGGCGCACGCTCAGGGCGCGATAGTCACGCTCGCTGACGCGCCGGCGCGCCTGGTCCATCTTGTCGCTGGTGCCCAGCAGCTTCTGCAGATGGTGGCCGACCTCATGGGCGATGACATAGGCCTGGGCGAAGTCGCCGGGCGCGCCCAGACGGTCTCGCAAGGTGTCGTAAAAGCTCAGGTCGATGTAGACCTTGCGGTCGGCCGGGCAGTAAAACGGCCCCATGGCCGCCTCGCCCGTGCCGCAGCCCGTCTCGGAGCGCCCGCTGAACAGCACCAGCTTGGGCCGCTCGTAACTTTGCTGGCTGCGTGCGAAATAGGCGTCCCAGACGTCCTCGGTATCGGCCAGCACGGTGCGCACAAAGCGCGCGCCGGTATCCTGGGCCGGTGGCCCGGCAGGTGCGTGGCGGGCGGGCGGAGCCGGTTCCGAGCCGCCGGTCTGCGCCAGGCCCAGCAAGGTCATGGGATTGATGCCCAGGGCCCAGGACAGCAACAAGGCCAGCACCACGCCGCCGAGGCTCAGCCCCCTGCCGCCGGCCAGGCCGCCCAGACCCGAGCCACCTCGGGCGGACAGGCCCTCTCCGCGCCGGTCCTCGACGTTGTCGCTCTCGCGCTGACCTTCCCACTTCATGCGATGCCTCCTACGGCTTTCTGCGCCGCTGTTGCATCCTAGCCTGCCGATCTTGCAGACCGTCGCAGCCGGCTTGGCGGCTGCGACAGGCCTGTCGACACTGCGCCCATCCCTACATCTGCGCTTCAGGAGTGCCTCATGCTGCTGCCCTCACCCACCCGTTTCCTGACCGCCATCTTGCTGGGGCTGGGCCTTCTGGCCGGCGCCGCCCAGGCTGAGGAAGTGGACTGGAATCTGCGCATCAAGAAGGAACAGAATGGCTGGAGCGCCAGCTTCACCAGCAGCCAGGACTACGGCAGCGGCAGCCCGCGCATCAAGGGATCGGGCCAGCGGGTCGAGAAAGCGCGCAGCGTGGCGGCCTTCAGCAAGCTGCGCCTGGAGGGCTCGCTGGACGTGCGCCTCAGCCAGGGCAACAACGACAACGTCAAGGTTTCGGCCGATGACAATATCGAGCCCCTGATCGAAACCAAGGTCGAGGGCGACACCCTGGTCATCCGCCTGCAAAAGGATGCTGGGTTCCGCACCCGGCTGGCGCCCACGGTGCTGGTCGAGAGCAAGGCCTTGCAGCAGATCACGGTCGATGGCTCGGGCGATCTGCATCTGGACCGATTCAAGGGTGAACGTCTCAGCCTGAGTCTGCAAGGCTCGGGCGATGTACGGGTCGGTCTGCTGGAGGTCAAGGAACTCAACGCCAGCCTCAACGGCTCGGGCGATGTGCAGGTGGCCGGCCGCGCTGAGAACCAGGTCTGGAGCTTGAACGGCTCCGGCGATGTCGACGCCCGTGCGCTCAGCGGACGCAGCATCAAGGCCGAACTGAGCGGCTCCGGCGACCTGGCCCTGGGCGTGTCTGAAAGCCTGGACGCCAATCTGCGCGGCTCTGGCGACCTCAGCTATGCCGGCCGGCCACAGTTGCGCCAATCCATCAGCGGCTCGGGCGAAATCAGCCGCCGCTGAACCACTGCGCTCCGTGGGGGCGCGGATGCCGCAGAATGCAGGCATTCGCCGGAGTTGCCCCCTGATGACCACTGCCCCCGCGCGCTTGCCCTCGGGATTGGCCGAGACCCTGCTGGAGCTGCAAGAGCAGAGCCCGCTGCTGGTGGCGCTGTTCGATGCACGCGATGTGCTCTGCCATGCCAACCCGGCCTTCCGGGAGGCCTATTGCGTCGAACCTGATGGTTTGCTGACCTGGGCCGACATGATGCGCGACAACCATGCCCACGGCCGTGGCGCGCTGATCGAAACCGAGGACATCGAGGCCTGGATCAGCGCCGTCAGCAACCGCCGCGGCAAGCTGCCCTACCGCGCCTTCGAGGTAGACCTGTGCGACGGCCGCTGGCTCTGGGTCACCGAAACCGTGCAGGCCCAGGGCTGGATGCTGCTGGTGGCCAGCGACATCACCAGCCTGCGCCAGGACAACCGCTCCTTGCGCCTGGCCCATGTGCGCGCCCTGGCCGCGGCCCAGACCGACCCGCTGACCGGCCTGAGCAACCGCCGCCACGGCATGCAGATGCTGCAGGATGTGCTCTCGCGCAGCGAGCCCTGGCCGCTGTGCATTGCCGTGCTGGACCTGGACCATTTCAAAGCCATCAACGACGGCCTCGGCCACGCGGCCGGCGACCGTGTGCTCTGCGATTTCGCCCGCCAGCTGCAGGCCAGCATCCGCCGTGAGGACGGCTGCGCCCGCATCGGCGGTGAAGAGTTCCTCTTGATCCTGCCCGCCACCGGCGCGCCCCAGGCCCAGGCCATCATGGAGCGCTTGCAGGATCGGGTGCGCAAGGCCCGGCCGCTGGAGGGGCCCACCGGCCCGGCGTCACGCGGCTACACCTGTTCGATTGGCCTGACCCAGGCCATCTGGGGCGAAAGCGCCAACACCTTGCTGGCACGGGCCGACGCGGCGCTCTACCAGGCCAAGGCCGAGGGGCGCAACCGGATCTTCCTGGCGGACTGAACCGCCGCCGATGCTGCGCAACCGCCGGGCAAACACCGCAAAATCCAGGCCATGCAGCCCGCTCGCCGATCCCGTTTGCACGCCCTGCTGGCGGCCAGCCTGCTGCCGCCCCTGCTCGGGTGCTGGCCCGGCGCCGCACACGCGGCGCCACCGCCCGCCACAACGCCCGCAACATCGGCCGGCGCCGAGGCCGGCCGCCTGACCGTGCTGCTGCAAGACCTGCCGCCCTATTCGCAGCGTGGCCCCGGGGACCGGCCCCAGGGCTATGCCGTCGATCTGACCCAGCAGCTGTGCGAACGCGCGCGGCTCGACTGCAGCTACGAATTCAGCTCCTGGCCGCGCATCCTGAAGCGCGCCCAACTTGAAGCCAATGTGCTGATTCCGGCCGTGGTGCGCCTGCCCGAGCGCGAGCGCCACTACCTCTGGGTGGGTCAGACGGCCGTGCGCTACGGCGCCCTCTACCGGCTCAAGCGCCGCGACGATGTGCGCCTGAGCAGCCTGCAGCAGCTGGGCAGCTACCGGATCGGCGTGGTCAAGGACGATGTCTCCGAGCGCGAGCTGCTGGCCCTGGGCCCACAGGTCAGCGCCCAGCTGGACCGCAGCGGCGACTATGGCAGCATGTTGCGGCGCTTCTTTGCCGAGCGCACCGAGCTGGTGGCGCTGAACCAGACCATGGCACCGGGCATGCTGAGGCAGTTTGGCTACGAGCCGGGCGAGGTCGAGCTGCTGCTGCGCTTTTCCGAATCGCGCCCGTCGATGGCGCTGAGCCTGAACAGTGACCCGGCCCTGCTTCTGCGCCTGCAGCAGACCTGGGAGGCCATGCGGCGCGACGGCACGGTGGCGGCCATCGCGGCCCGCCATCCGATCCAGGCACCGGACTGAGCGCGCAGGCGCGCCGCCTGACGACGCTTCAGTCCGATTCGCCCAGGAAACCACCACTCTGGTGCGCCCACAAGCGGGAGTACAAGCCGCCCTGGGCCAGAAGGCTGGCATGGTCGCCCTGCTCGACGATCTCGCCCTGGTCCATCACGATCAGGCGGTCCATGGCGGCGATGGTGGACAGCCGGTGGGCGATCGCCACCACGGTCTTGCCCTCCATCAGCCGGTACAAGCTGGTCTGGATGGCGGCTTCGACTTCCGAATCGAGGGCGCTGGTCGCCTCGTCCAGCAGCAGGATGGGCGCGTCCTTGAGCATCACCCGGGCGATGGCGATGCGCTGCCGCTGGCCACCACTGAGCTTGACGCCGCGCTCACCGACATGGGCCTCGAAGCCGCTGCGGCCCTTGGGGTCGCTGAGGCTCTCGATGAAGGCCATGGCCTCGGCCCGCTCGGCGGCCCGGCGCATCTGTGCCTCGTCGGCATCGGGCCGGCCGTAGAGCAGGTTGTCGCGCACCGAGCGGTGCAGCAGCGAGGTGTCCTGCGTGACCATGCCGATCTGGGCGCGCAGGCTGTCCTGGCTCACGCCGGCGATGTCCTGGCCGTCGATCAGGATGCGGCCCTGCTCCAGGTCATGGAAGCGCAAGAGCAGATTGACCAAGGTGGACTTGCCGGCGCCCGAGCGGCCGACCAGGCCAATCTTCTCGCCGGCGCGGATCTGCAGATCCAGTGCTTTCAGCACCGGCTTCGTGCCGCCGTAGGCGAAGCTGACCTGCTCGAAGCGGATCTCGCCGCGGCTGACCTTCAAGGCCTGTGCGCCCTCGACATCGCGCACGGCCACATCGCGGGCCAGGGTGCTGATACCGTCCTGCACCGTGCCGATGTGCTCAAACAGGCTGGACATCTCCCACATGATCCAGTGGGCAATGCCGTTCAGGCGCAAGGCCATGGCCGTGGCCGCCGCCACCGCGCCGACACCGACCTGGCCCTGCATCCACAGGTACAGCGTCATGCCGGCGGTGCTGGCGATCAGGCCCATGGACAGCACATGGTTGAGCACCTCGAAGCCGCTGACCAGGCGCATCTGCCGGTAGGCCGTGCCCAGGAATTCCTGCATGGCGCTGCGCGCGAACTGCGCCTCGCGCTGGCTGTGCGAGAACAGCTTGACGGTGCTGATATTGGTGTAGGCGTCGGTGATGCGGCCGGTCATCAGGCTGCGCGCATCGGCCTGCGCACTGGCCGCCCGGCCCAGGCGCGGCACGAAGAAATACAGCGCCAGGCCGTAGCAGAGCAGCCAGCCCAGAAAGGGCAGGACCAGCACCAGATCGAAGCTGCCCACCACGCCCAGCATGGTGATGAAGTAGATGGTGATGAAGACCAGGATGTCGGTGACGATCAACACGCAATCGCGCACCGCCAGCGCCGTCTGCATCAGCTTGGCCGAGACCCGGCCGGCGAACTCGTCGGCAAAGAAGCTCATGCTCTGGCCGAGCAGATGGCGGTGGAAGTTCCAGCGCAGGCGCATGGGGAAGTTGGCCGACAGGCCCTGGTACTTGCTCAGGGCCTGCAGAGCGATCAGCAGAGGGCTCAGCAAGAGGATGCCGGCCAGCAGGGCCAGCCGGCCCTTTTCCTGCGCCCAGAGCCGCTCGGGCGCCACCTGGCTGAGCACATCCACCACCGAGCCCAGCATGGCGAAGAGCAGGGCCTCGAAAGCGCCGATGCCGGCCGTCAGCAGGGTCATGGCCAGAATCAGGCCGCGCATGCCCTGCGTGGCCGACCAGACGAAGGGAAAGAAGCCCTGCGGCGGCCGCGGCGGCGGCGCGTCCGGGAAGGGATCGACCCGACGCTCGAACCAGGCGAAGCGCATCAACGAGCGGCCGCCTGCGGCAGCGGCAAGGGCAAGGGCTTGCCCTGAGACTGCGCTGGCGCCGGGACGCGCAGGATCTGCGCCAAGGTCGGAGCAATGTCCACCACCTCCACCGGCGTCTTCACCTCGCCACGGCCCAACCAGGCCGGCCCCCATCCGAGGATGGGCACATGCTGGTCGTAGCGGTGCGGCGTGCCGTGTGAGCTGCCGCCCACGCGCGAGCTGAACAGCCAGTTGGGCTTGATGACGAACTGCACCGGCGCCGACACCTCGGGGTGCCAGGCCTTGCGCATGGCGTCGAGGAAGGGCGTGGTGCTGTCGCTGCCGCGCAGCTGCTCGGGCGTGAAGGCGGCGACGACGCCATCCATGCCGCGCAGCAGGCGGGCGGCTTCTTCGTGCACCGCACTCGGGGCCAGACCGCGCTCCTTGATCAGCTTGTGATCGAAGAGCACGCCGGCGGCCGAGAAGCTCACCGCCCAGCGGCCCGGGCCGAACTTCTGTACCAGGCCGGTGTTGAGCTGACTCATCACCACACCGGGGTTCAGCAGGTCGGCATCGCGGCCCTGGGTCTTGGCCCAGGCGGGCGAGTCGGCAAAGCCATGGTCGGCGGTCAGCATCACCAGGTAGTTGTCGCGACCCAGCTTGGCATCCAGGTCACGGAAGAAGCCCTGCAGATAACGATCCAGATGCAGGAAATGGTCATGCGAGAGGCGCGACTCGGGGCCGAAGGCGTGGTTGACGTAGTCGTGGCTGGACAGGCTGATCGAGAGGATGTCGGTCTGTGCATCGGCGCCCAGCTGCTCACCGGCTATGGCAGCCCGGGCGAAAGCCAGGGTCAGCTCATCGCCGAAAGGGCTGGGCAGGATGTTGCCGTAGAAGCGCGGGCCGGGGCCGTCCATCTGGGCGCCCAGCACCGCAGGCAGCTTGTTGCCATTGCCACCGTTGTACTGCCAGGGTTGGCCGTCGGGCACCGAGCCCGCATACGCGGCTTCGGGCAGCAGCGGCGCCCAGGCCTTGCCGAAGAAGGCATCGGCCGGCTTGGCGGCGTTGAAGTCGCGCACCCATTGCGGGTGGCTTTGCATGTAGTAAGTGCTGGAGGCGAACTGGCCATCCTCGCTCATGTACATGTACGCCGAGCCCTTGTGGCCGGCCGGCAGGATGGCGCCGCGGTCCTTGCCCGAAATGCCGATCACCTTGGATGCCGGCTGCAGGCCGCGCAGCACATCGCCCACCGTTTCGGCGCGCAGACTTCGCGGGCTGGTACCGGCCAGCGGGTCGGTCTTGTGGTCGATGTAGCGGTAGGCGGTGTCGCCGGTGTTGTAGACCGGGGCGAAGGTCTGCGCGTCGTTCCACTCATTGCTGATGATGCCGCTGCGCTGCGGGTAGGCGCCGGTCAGCATGGTGGCGTGGCCGGCGGCGGTGACGGTGTGGCCGTGCGCGTAGCGGGCGTCCGAGAACCAGACCCCCTGGTCCAGGAAGCGGCGGAAGCCATCGGGCTGCAGCTGCTCGCGGTAGGCCGTGACCTGGCGCATAGGCAGGCCGTCCACCACCAGGAAGACGATCAGCTTGGGTGGCGCCTTGGTGGCCTGAGCGGCCGTGGCCGAGGGGGCCGTCGGAGCGGCTGCCGGCGAGTTCGCCGTCGTCGAACAGGCCGCCAGGGTCGCCGCCAGCGCCAGCACGCTCAGACGCGGCAGCATCACGGCCAAGGGAGATGAAAACGAAGCAAGAGGATTCATGGGCAGGCAGTGCACGCGAACAGGCGAGCAGGCAAAAAGAGTGAGAGGCTTCCAGAGCCTGTCAGCTTAGTCGATCTGGCCGAGGCCTCGCGGCGCCACGCAGGGAATGACGATCTCGAACTGCGCGCCCTCGCCCAGGCGACTGCGCGCCGTGATGCTGCCGCCCAGGGTGGCGGTGACGATGTTGTAGCTGATGTGCAGACCCAGGCCACTGCCGCCCTGGCCCAGGCGGGTGGTGAAGAAGGGGTCGAAGATGCGGCCGAGGTTGTCTTCCGAAATGCCGCGTCCGTTGTCGCTGAAGCGCAGGCACAGGCGCTCGCCCTCCAGGCGTTCGCCGGTGAGCCTCATCAAGCCGCCTTTGCGCCCCTCCAGGCCATGGACCATGGCATTGATGATGAGATTGGTCAGCACCTGGCCCAGGGGGCCGGGGAAGCTGTCCAGCATCAGGCCTTCGGGCACGTCGAGCTGCAGCTCATGCTCCTCGCGACGCAGGCGGTTGCCCAGGGTCAGGGCCACTTCGCGGCACAGGGTGGCGAGGTCGAAGACGCGGCGCTGGTCGGAGGTCTGGTCCACCGCGATCTGCTTGAAGCTGGTGACCAGGCTGGCCGCCTGGCCCAGGCTTTTCACCAGCAGCTGGCTGGATTCCTCAGCGGTCTGGCAAAAGCGCTCCAGCTCCGAACGACGCAGCGCGCCAGCCTGCACCTGCTGCAGAAAGCGCCGGCTGTTGTCGCTCAAGGTGCTGGCCATCAGGAGGCTGTTGCCGATGGGTGTGTTCAGCTCATGAGCCACGCCGGCCACCAGCGAGCCCAGGGCCGCCAGCTTCTCCTGCTCGACCAGCTGGTTCTGTGTGATCTTGAGGCGGCGGTAGGCCTCGGCATTGTCCAGAGCCACGGCGGCATAGGCCCCGAGGGTACGCAGGATGTCGAGGTCGGCCGGTCCAAAAGCCTCGGCGCGGCCGCTCAGCACACTGATCACCCCCATCACCTGGCCTTGGCGCATCATCGGGATGTAGAGGCCCGACAGCGCCGGCTGCGGCTCCTCGCCATTGAGCAAACGCACCCGCTCGACCGTGGCGCCATCGGCGCGCAGCACGCGGGCGTCGTGCGCGAGGCGGCCAAAGTTCAGCTCGCGCGCCTGCAGCACGCAGTCCACCGAGGGCTGGCCCGACTCGTCCAGCCGGCGCTGGTAGCTCTGGAAGGGCTGACCCTGCTGCATGACGAAGTCAAAAGTGACCACGCGCGCCTGCCAGTCCACCAGGCCGAGGCCGAAGACGCTGCAATCGACCAGCTCGTTGACATGGCGGTACAGGGTCTGCTGGATGGCGCCGACATCGAGGGAGGCGGTGATCTGGCGGCCGATCTCGCTGAGCAGGGCGATGTCGCGGCGCGCTTTCTCGGCCACCTCGCGCTGCGCCTCGGCGCTCTGCTTCTCGCGCGCCAGCTGCTGCTGCTGCTCGAGCAGCTCATGCGTGCGGCGGTCGACCAGCTCGCTCAGGCGCAGCCGGGTCTGGTGCAGCACGCGCACGCGCCACCGGTAGGCGGCCGCCAGCGCCAGCAGCAGCACGGCCACCACGCCGCTGCGCCACCACCAGCTGCGCCAGAAGGGCGGCAGCACCTCCAGCTCCAGCACCAGGTGGTCCTCGCTCCAGACGCCATCCGGATTGGCCGCCCGTGCCAGCAGGCGGTAGCGCCCGGGGTCCAGATTGGTGTAGGCCGCCAGACCCAAGTCGCCAATGCCGTAGATCCAGTCGCGGTCGAAACCCTCGAGCCGCCAGGCATAGCGGTTCTGCTGCCGGTTGTGGAACTGCAGCGCCGCCAGCTCGAAGCTGACCATGGCCTCCCGGTGCGTCAGCCGCACGCGGCTGGCCTGATGCAGCGGCCCCTGGATGCCCAGGTCGGCCAGACGCGGCGGTGCGTCCTCGCCCTCGCGCGGCTGACTTTGGGCTTGTGCGTCCGGGCGCAGCGAGCGGTTCAGCACCAGCAGGTCGCTGAGCACCACGGCCGGCGGCGTCGGGTTGTCGCGCAAGGCCTCGGGCTGGAAACGCAAGAGACCCGGGCCACCGAAATACAAGCTGCCATCTGGCCCGCGCCCCGCCGAGGCAAACGAGAAGCCGCCGCCGAAACGGCTGCGCCCGGGGTAGAAGCGCGCCTGGCGACGGTCGGGCTGGAAGCGCGTCAGGCCATGCTCGCTGCTGAGCCAGATCTCGCCGTTGAGCGCATCCTGGATGGCACTGAACTCGCCTGCGGGCATGCCCGGCACCTGGCGCCAGGACTTCAGCTCCCAGCCCTGGGCCGTGGCCAGCAGCTGGTAGAGCCCCTGCTCGGTGGCCAGCCAGATACGGCCCTGGGCATCCTCGCGCATGCCGAAGACGGGCAGGCGGCCCGGCGCCGGCATGTCGGCATTGGCGCGCACCGGCTGGCTGAAGCTGTCGCTCTGCGGGTCCCAGAGCTGCAGGCCGCCCTTGCTGCCGATCCAGATGCGGCCCTCGCGGTCCTCGAGCAGGCTGTCCACCACATCGTGGCTGAGGCTGCCGGCCTGGCCGCTCGCGCTGCGGAACACGCGGTGCTTCAGGTCCGGGCTGAAGCGGTGCAGACCGGCCGCACTGCCGGCCCAGACCTGGCCACTGCGGTCGCGCAGCAAGGCGCTGATGGAGGCGCCGGCCGGCGTGGTGTTCTCCAGGGGCAGGGCCTGGCTGCGGCCACGCTTGGGCTCGTAGATCACCAGCCCGCCATCGCCGCCGGCCCAGATTTCACCAGGCCGCCCCGGCGCGCCCGGCAGCAAGGCTTTGACATGGCTGAGCGGCACGGCCTGGGGCGGGATGCGCTCGACATCGCCGCTGGGCAGGTGCAGGCGGTTCAGGCCGCCACCGTAGGTACCCAGCCAGACATGCTCAGGCCCGTCCTGCAGCATGGCCATGACCGCGTTGTTGGACAGGCTGCGCTCATCGCCCGGCACCTGCAGATAGCTGGTGAAGCCGCGCGTGGCCAGATCGGCCAGGCTGATGCCATAGCCCCAGGTGCCGACCCAGAGCGTGCCGCTGCGATCCTGCATCAGCGAAGCAATCGAATTGCCCGCCAGGCTGCTGGGCACGCCAGGCAGGTTGTAGAAGGACTGCAGCTGGCGGCTGCCCGACTGCCAGCGTTGCAAGCCGGGCGCTCGACCGGAGCCCACCCACATGGCTCCGTCCTGATCGCGCAGGATGGCATGCACCACGCCGCGCGCCGGCTGCAGCTGCTCGGCCAGCGGATCGGGCTCAGGCGGCGCCCGCCCATCCGCCGGAATGCGCCAGATCTGCAGACCGGCGGCCATGCCCACCCAGAGCCGGCCTTCGGCGTCAAAGGCCAGGCTGCGCGCGTGCAACTCCACCGGGCTGAACTTGCCGGCCGGGCTGCCGCGCAGGGTGTTGAGCTGCTGGCTCAGGCGCCCCTGGCGGTCGATGTGGCCCACCTGGTGGCCCTGCGTCAGCCACAGTCCGCCCTGGCCGTCGGCCAGCAGGCCACGGATCTGGCTGTCCTGGGCGATCGCCGCCCATTGCGGATCGTGCCAGCGCTCGAAGCGCACGCTGGCGATGTCGAAGCGATACAGCCCATGCGGCAGCGCCAGCCACAGCTGCCCGGACCCCGCCGGGGCGATGCCCAGCACGGCCCGGTCCTGCAGGGACAGCGCCTCGGGCATAGCGATGCGGCGCAGCGAATCGTCGCGCAGATCGATGCGGTCCAGGCCGGTGCGTGTGCCCACCCACATCGCCTGGTTCTCGGGGTCTTCGAGCAGGCTGTAGATCATGCCGTGGCGCAGCATGTCGCTTTGCTCGGGGTCGGCGCCCCAGACCTTGAAATGCCGCCCGTCGTAGCGTGCCAGGCCGTTGCCGGAGCCGATCCACACCAAGCCCTGTCGGTCCTGCAGCAGACTGGTCACCGCCGAACTGGGCAAACCATCTTCCGTGCCCAGCTGGCTGAAACGCAAACCGTGCAGGGATGAGGCCCAGGCAAGACCTGGCACCACCGCACCCCAGCCGGCCAGCAAGAGCATCAGCAGGGCGAGCGCGCAGGACCGCAAGAGGCGGCCGCCGCGGTGGGTGCAGCAGAGAGCGGGGATCGGCATCAGGCGCGCGTTCCATTCGGGGCACAGCCCCATCGGCCGCCAGCCTAACCTGCGGCTCGCCAAAACGCATGCAAAAAAGTGTCGCGCCAAACGCATAAGTGCGGGCCCGGGCAAGCCCGCGGGGCTCCGCGTGATCCGGCAGCGGCCCGCGGTTCAGAGCCGCGGCGGGCTGTCCTCGCTGCGGCGGCGATCTGCGACCAGGGTCGGTACCGTGTCAGGCGCCGCCTGCTCCATGGCCAGTTCGGCGCTTTGACTCAGCTCCAGCCCGCTGCAGCGATGGGGGCCACACAGGGCGGCGCCCATGCGCAGGCTGGCAAACAAGAGCTGCGACTGCAGCTCATACGGCCCGCCCAGCGCCCGCTGCAAGCGCGCCTGCACCGCCGGCAGCGGCGCACGCGCCATGTTTTGCAGGACGACGGCGTAGCGGGCACGCCCCACCCGCGCCACCACATCGTGGCTGCGCACCCGGCAACGCAGGCGTGCGCCCAGGGCGGCGATCA
Source organism: Paucibacter sp. B51 (assembly GCF_027863535.1). NCBI lineage: Bacteria > Pseudomonadati > Pseudomonadota > Betaproteobacteria > Burkholderiales > Sphaerotilaceae > Roseateles > Paucibacter sp. B51. The sequence continues at coordinate 308,531 of NZ_JAPIVN010000001.1, forward strand.
GTTCCTCCTGCTGGTCGGTGCGCGGCGCCATCCCCCCGGCCTCGGGCCGCACCTCCACCTGCAGCAGCAGCACCGCCGGCCGGGTGCCGTAGCGCCGCGCCGCACCCAGCTCGCGGTTGAGCAAGCCGGCCAGGCTGAGCATGTCCGGCACGATCTCGATCGGCTGCGGCTCCAGGCTGCGCCGCCGGCTCAAGGGCGAGGCGGCCGACAGGGCCGATTGATGCTTGGGTTGGATGGTGGAAGACAAAAGGGTTCGGCTCCCCGGGGCCGGCATGGATGTGTGGTTCACAGCGTCGATGTCTTGTACGTGGGCCACAGGCCAGCCGCGCCGCACCCCTGACAGAAGGGCCGCGGTGCGCACAGGCTGCAGCGGGTGAAGACACGGCAGCGGCTGACAACCCCTTTTCGGGCCTCCCTGCTGCCCGCCCTTGCCGCGTCCTCCTTGAATAAAACGCGAGCCGCAGGACAAACCCGACACGCCTCTCGAAAAAAATTTCATGGCCGGCTGCTAGAGTGCTTTGCCCAGCCCGAACCATGAGCGACAACATCACCCTACTGCTGCGTGCCGCCCAAAACGGCGACCGCCAGGCCACCGATCAGGTGATGGCCTTGCTCTACGCCGACCTGCAGCGCCTGGCCCGACGCCGCCTGCAACAGGCCGGCCACCTGACCCTGCTCGACCCCACCGGCTTGGTGCACGAGAGCTATCTGCGCCTGCAGGCCAGCGGCCAGCTCGACTTCCCCGACCGCAAGCATTTCCTCGCCTACGCCGCCAAGGTGATGCACAGCATCGTCATCGACCTGGTGCGGCGCCGCCAGGCCGAGCGCCATGGCGGCGGCCTGGAGCAGCTGACCCTGAACACGGCCGTGGCCAATCTGCCGCCCCAGGGCGACGAGCAGATCCTGCGCGTGCACGAGGCGCTGGAAGAGCTGGCCGCGCTGGAGCCGCGCCTCGCCCAGGTGGTGGAGATGCGCTACTTCGGCGGCCTGCTGGAGAGCGAGATCGCCGAAAGCCTGGGCGTGACCGAGCGCACCGTGCAGCGCGATTGGCAGAAAGCCCGGCTGTTCCTGTCCCTGTCCCTGAGCTGAACGGATGGCCGAGATCGACAAAGCCCGCTGGGCTCGCCTGAGCCCCCTGCTCGATGAACTGCTGGACCTGGCGCCCGAGCAGCGCCCTGCCCACCTGCAAGCCCTGCGTGATCAGGCCGAGCTGAGCCCCGACCTGATCGAGGACCTGGCCGAGTTGCTGCGCCGGCAAGAGGCCCTGGAGACCGAGGACTTTCTCGCCAGCCCGGCCCTCAGCGTGGCCGAAGCCGCCAGCGCCCACAACCAGGCCGGCCAGACCGTGGGCGCCTACACCCTGGAGCGCGAAATCGGCCAGGGTGGCATGGGCACGGTCTGGCTGGCGCGCCGCACCGACGGCCGCTTCGAAGGCCAGGTGGCGATCAAGTTTCTGAACACCGGCCTGATCGGACGGGGCGACGCGGGCCGCTTCGCCCGCGAAGGCCAGATCCTGGCACGCCTGACCCATCCACACATTGCCCGCCTGATCGATGCCGGCGTGGCGCCTGAACACCAGCAGCCCTATCTGGTGCTGGAGTACATCGACGGCCTGCCCCTGGACCGTTTTTGCGTCGAGCGTGGTCTCGACTGCGAAGCCCGGGTGCGCCTCTTCCTCGATGTGCTGGCCGCCGTGGCCCATGCCCACACCCGCCTGATCCTGCACCGCGACCTCAAGCCCTCGAACATCCTGGTGACGGCGGCCGGCGAGGTGAAGCTGCTGGATTTCGGCATCGCCAAATTGCTCACCCGCCCGGCCGACGATGACACCGCCGCCCCCGGCGCGGCCACCGAATTGACCCGCCTGGCCGGCCGCGCTTACACCCCGCGTTATGCCGCGCCCGAGCAGGTGCAAGGCGGCGAGGTGACCACCGCCACCGATGTCTATGCCCTGGGCGTGCTGCTCTACCTCTTGCTCAGCGGTCAGCATCCGACCGAGGGCCAGGACGAGGCCCTGACCACGCCCCTGGAGCGCCTGCGAACCCTGGTCGAGGTGGAACCCAAAAAGGTGTCGGAGCGCGTGCCCAGCGGCGTGGCGCGCCAGCTGCGCGGCGACCTGGACACCATCGTCGCCAAGGCGCTCAAAAAAGCGCCGGCCGAGCGCTATGCCAATGCCGCCGCGCTGGCCGAGGACCTCCAGCGCTGGCTGGCTCATGAGCCGATCAGCGCCCGGCCAGACCGCCGCGCCTACATCGTCGGCAAATTCATCCGCCGCCACCGGCTGGCTGTGGCGGCCAGCTGCACGGCCCTGCTGGCCATTGCCGCCGGCGCCGGCGCGGCGGTCTGGAAAGCCCAGGAAGCGCATGAACAGCGCGTGCAGGCCGAAGGCCTGATCGAATTCATGCTCGGCGATCTGCGCAAGAAGCTGGACCCGGTGGGGCGGCTCGATGTGCTCGATGCGGTGGGGGAGAAGGCGCTGGCCTACTACGCGCAGCAAGACCTGCGGCGCAGCGATGCAGACGCACTGGGCCGGCGCGCCCGGGCCCTGCATCTGATGGGCGAGATTGCCGAGAAGCGCGGCCAGATGGCCGAGGCCGAGGAGCGCTTCAAGCAGGCCGCCGACAGCACGGCGGAACTGCTGGCGCGCGACGCCAAGAACACGCAGCGGCTGTTTGACCATGCGCAGAGTAGCTATTGGGTGGGTTACGCGGCTTGGCGGCAAGGTAAGCAAGAAGCGGCCGAAAACAACTTCGAAACCTATCTGCAGCTGGCCCAAACGCTCACCCAAAGTGAGCCGGCCAACAGCAAATGGCAAACCGAGTTGGCCCATGCAGAAGTGAACTTGGGCGTGCTCTTGCTCAACACCCAGCGCGTCGAGTCTGCACTGGAGCGTTTCACCCGTGCGCGGACGATTTGGCAGGTCCTGATTCCTGCGCATGCGGACTTGCAATCGGAACTGACCAAGACCTGGGGTTGGATGGCGCGCGCGCAAGAAAAACTGGGCCAGTTCGAAGCCAGCATCTCAAGCCATGAAGCCAAACTGCAAGTCCTGCGCGCCGAAAAGGTACTGAATCGCCAAGCCCAAGATGATGAGGCCACGACGTTGTCGGCCTTGAGCCGCCTGCAACTCAGCATCGGCCAGGGCTCTGCGGCATTGGTCACGGGCAGGGCGGCACGCGATGCCTTTGTGAAACTGGTGGCCGTCGATACCGACAACCTGTTGTTCGTCGAGCGCCTGGCTTACGCCCGCCTTCATCTGATCGAAACCGTTCTGGCGCTCGGCAGCACCGAGGAGGCTCGCGAGGAACTCTCTGCCTTGGAACCCGAGTACATCAGGCTTCTGGCCGCCACGCCGGACAAACCTGATACCGCAATCAAGATCCCTGGCCGCTTCCTGGCTGCGCAAGCGCAGCTGGCAACAAAAGAACGATCCTTGTCACCTACCGCCGCCCCGCTCCGGGACTTGACGCGCTTTGTGGATCGGCACTCACTGACGAGGTCGGGCGGAGGGCGAGGCAAAGTCGATGTGAACACTCAATGGTCCCTGGCCTTGGCCTCATATCGACTTGGCAATGCCATCGCGAATGCAGCGCCGACAGAAGCGCGAACACGCTGGAACCAAGCTTTGGAGCACCTCGCCGGAATTGGGGAGAGCGTGAGCGAAGCCCGCGTGAAATCCTTACGAGCCCATGCCTTGCTCAGCCTCGGGCGTACTCAAGAAGCCCGATCAATGGCCGAAGGTTTGGAGGCATCGGGCTTCCGCCACCCTGAATGGCAGGTTGGTCTCGCTCGGCGCATGGCCGCAGAGAAGGTACAGCAGCATTGACGCAGCCCGCTGGGTTACGCCTCCTGCAAGCCAGGTTCATCCTTGGACTCACGCGACCCTATCAATCCACCTCAACGATCGCCCCACCATGCCCTCGAACCAATCGACCCCGATTCAAAACAATGTCTTCGCCGTCAGCGTCACGGTCAAAGCAGCGCAAGGCACCGAACCCTATTTGGTCTTCAACCCAGACCCGGTGACTCTGAGCAATCAGGCCAATGCACTGATCGTGTACTCCCTGGTCAGTCCGGGCTACTACTTCCCGTCGGATGGCTCTGCCTTGGTCATCAACAGCGCTGACGCGGATGCGGAGTTCCCTATCGCTTGGTTGATCAATGCAGCCACCTTGGCACTGGGCGACTACAACAACAACGCGCAGTCCTACAAGTACACGATGACCGTCATCGATGCGCTGAGTGGGGCACCGATCACCACCGACCCGAGCATCAGCAACACCAACGATGAATGATCGTTGGCAACCATTCGCACCCTAATCAAGGCTTGAATTTTCCTGGGGCGTGGCTTGCAAGGCGGGAGCAGGTGGTTGCTGCCCGCGCACATCAATCACCACCGTGTGCGCCGTCTTGTCCTGCAGCCCCTGCCGGTTCGGGTCCCAGAGGATCTGCAGCAGACCAATGCCGCCGGTGACGGTAGCGGCGGCATAACCGCCAAAACGCCTGAAGCCCAGCATCAAGGTCATGGGCTTGCCGCTGAGTTCCTGCACGCGCAGGCCGAGCAGGCGCTTGCCCAGGGTCTGGCCCGGCCAGAGCAGGGGCAGCAGGCAGAAGTACAGCGCCGGCGTCACATAGTGGCGCAGCAGCTCATCGAGCCAGCGCTTGCCGGCCTTGAGCCAGCGCATGGCCTGCGGCTGGCCGGCCAGCACCACCTCTTCGCGCAAATGCTCCAGCTGTGCCTCCTGCTCGCGCAGCAGGCGGTGCAAGGCCTGGTGATGCTGCGCCTGCGCAAGTTGCAGCGCTTGCGCCAGCTCCGCCGCTGAAGCCGCTGAAGCCACGGATTCCGCCGCATCGGTCGCGGCCTCCGGCTCCTCCTCCGCCTGCTCACGCAGCGCGCGCAGCTCGGCTTTGCTGAGCGGGGTGCCGAGCTCGCTGGCCGCCTCGGCCGCAGCGTCGGCCTCGGCTTCCGGGTCGCCGTGGAAGAGCAGCGTCACGCCCTGGTAGCTGAACCAGGCCACCAGCAGCCAGGACAGCCAGCGCCGCCGCGGGGCCTGGGGCGGCGGCGGCGCCAAGACCAGGTCGGCGTCCGCCGACTCTGTGGCGCCGGCAGCCAGGTTCGCGCGACCCCGTCGCCAGCGCAGGCGGGCGAACACCTCGGGCCGGACCTGGCGCAGCCAGGTGTAGAGGCCCAGGGCGGCCGCCATCATCAGCCAGTTGTTGGCCAGCTGGCTCACCAAAGCCAGCACGGCCACATCGATGCCCATGGCCAGGGCCCGCTGGCGCGGCGTAGCCAGGGGCTGGCCCAGCAGGGCGGGCGCGACATTGACATCCTCGGGCTTGACGGTGGCGCGCGGGTCCGCCGCATGGTCAGCGGCGGCGCGCGAAGCAAAACGGAACAGTCGAAACACGGCGCAGCACCTCGGCAAGCGGTTCATTCGGGGCCAGCCTCGGCGCCCACTCAGGGTTCTCACCCGGTGCGTCAGAGCCGGACGGGTGCGAAAGACAGCACTCTATGCGAAGCAGCGGCACCGTCATGCAAGTCGCGCACAATCGCGCCCGCAGACGGGGCCGACGCTCGAGCTGCAGGCATGAAGAGACAGCGGCAGACCGCCCACCTGGCGGCAGACCGCGCAGGAGGACGACACGTGAGCGGAAACGAGGAGGCGCCCGACGGCCGAGGACGGCGGCGGCGGCAGCAGCGGCATGGCGGGGCATGGCGCGCGGCATGGGCAGCCCCGCTGCTGGGCCTGCTGCTGGGCTTTTCAAGCAACAGCCTGCAGGCCGCCACCGGACCAAGCGAAACCGCCAAGACCAGCACCGCCCCAACGCCGGGCACGCGCCCGCGCATCGGCCTGGTGCTGTCGGGTGGCGGCGCGCGCGGCCTGGCTCATATCGGCGTGCTCAAGGCGCTGCAGGCGCAGCGCATCCCGGTGGACCTGGTGGTGGGCACCAGCATGGGCGCGGTGGTGGGCGGCGCCTTTGCCGCCGGCCGCAGCGTCGAGGACCTGGAAACCCTGGTGGCCGAGGCCGACTGGAACAGCATCCTGGCCGACCGCCCCGGCCGGCGCGAGCTGGCACAGCGCCGCCGCGAGGACGACCGCATGCTGGCCTCGCGCCTGGAGTTCGGCCTGGGGCCCGAGGGCGTGATGCTGCCGGCCGCGGCGGCCGGCAATAGCGCGCTGGAGTTCACGCTCGACAGCCTGGCGCCCGATGCCCGCGCCGAAACCCCGCTGCCCCTGCTGCCCCTGCCCTTCAAAGCCCTGGCCACCGACCTGGTCAACGGCCGCCTGGTGGTGCTGGACGATGTGCCCCTGTCCCTGGCCTTGCGCGCCTCGATGGCGGTGCCGGGCCTGTTCTCGCCGGTGCGGGTCAAGGACCGGCTGCTGGTGGACGGCGGCCTGGTGCGCAATCTGGGCGTGGACATCGCCCGGCAGATGGGCGCCGATGTGGTGATCGCGGTCAATGTCGGCTCGCCATTGCTGGACGAGCAGCAGATCCAGAGCGCGCTCAGCGTCACCGACCAGATGATCAAGATCCTGACCACGCAGAACGTGGAGCGCTCGCTGGCCGAGCTGCGCCAGGGCGACTTTCTGATCACGCCCGAAATGCCGGGCCTGGGCCTGACCGATTTCGAGCGCAGCGCCGGCGCCATTCGCGAGGGCGAGCAGGCCACCGCCGATATGGCCGCGCAGCTGCAGGCGCTGGCCCTGAGCCAGGAGGAGTACGCCCAGCATGAGGCGCGCCGCAATGCCGCGCTCTGGCCCATGGCCGCCACCCTGCCCCTGGGCACGCTGCGCATCGAGGGCAGCAGGTTCACCAACCCCGAGGCGCTGAAGAAGGAGCTGGGCCTGGAGTCCGGCCAGCCGGTCAGCCGCGCCGATGTGCAGCTGGCCAGCGCCCAGCTCTACGGCCGTGGCGATTTCGAACGCGTGCAGACCCAGATCCACGACCACGGCGAACAGCGCGATGTGCTGATCAAGGTCACGGAGGCTCCCTGGACGCGCAGCCGCCTGCGCCTGGGCATCGAGCTGGCCAGTGATTTCAAGAGCTTCAACCGCAACACCCTGGCCGCCATGCACACCCTGAGCTGGCTCAACGACTGGGGCGCCGAGCTGCGCACCAGCGCCAAGCTGGGCGGCTACCGCGAGTTCAAGACCGCGCTGATGCAGCCACTGGGCCCCGGTTCACCTTGGTACCTGGAACCCAGCGTGGAGTACCTCGGCATTCGCGATTCGGAGTCGCTCAAGCCCTACCAGTGGAACCTCAGCCAGACCGGCCTGGCCCTGGGCCGGCAGATGGGTTTCTGGGGCGATCTGCAGCTGGTGGGCCTGCGCATCCATTCCGATTACCGCGATGCCGACCGCCAGATCCGCGCCACCTTCAGCCTGCCCGAGCTGCGCTGGCGCCGCGACACCCTGGATGCGCCCGCCTTCCCGACGCGCGGCACCCTGATCCATGTGGCCCTGCGTCGCTACCCGGTGACGCTGACCGGCCGCCCTTCGACCTACCAGACCCGCGTGATGCGCGCCTTCCGCTCGGGCGACTGGGCAGGCCATGTCTACGGTGCCCTGGCCGGCAGCTTCAACAGCGTGGATGTGGAGCTGCCCCAAGGCGAGGGCCTGGGCGGCTTCTTGCGCCTCTCGGGCAGCGAACCCAGCTCCAAGACCCAGTCCTATGCCTTCGGCCGACTGGTGCTGGCGCGCAAGATCGGCCAGATGCCCATCGGCCTGGGCGACACCCTGCGCATCGGCGCCTCGCTGGAGTTTGGCAACGAGCGTTCGGTGCCCTTTGGCGAAACCGGCTTGCGCCGCCAGGCACGCAACGCCGCCAGCGCCTTCCTGGCCATCGACAGCCGCTTCGGCCCGGTCTATCTGGGCCTGGGCAGCACCCGCAATGGCGGCAGCCGGCTCTACTTCTTCGTCGGACCGGTCTGGTGACCGCAGCCTTCGCATTTCAGTCATTCATACGATCCCTCCTGACCAACGACAATGGCTCCCACCATGAACACCCTGCCCGCCCCTCGCTTTTCTGCCCTCCCGCGCTGGGCGCACCTGATGCCGCTGCTGGCTTTGCTGGGCCTGAGCGCCTGCGGCGGCGGCGCTGGCGTGACCCTGGAACTGACGCCGGACCGCGAGGTCAAGAAGCTCAACATCGACAATATGGTGCGTGCCGTGGCCGTGGCCCAGATGGCCGACCAGCACAGCCAGGTCGATGTGGGCCAAGTGCTGCGCCCCCTTCTGCTGGATCTCTACAAGACCCAGAACGTGGCCGGCCGCTACCCCTGCCTGCAGGGCGGCACCGTGACGCTGGAACGCAGCGGTGCCACGCTCTGGCACTACACGGCCGACAACTGCAACCAGGGCAATGTGCAGGCGACTTCGGGCAGTTGGGAGGTGGACACCAGCCTGGCTGCCACCGCCGGGGTGCGCTACCGCCTGAACAAACTGCTGCTGGCCAAGTTCTACAGCGAAACGCCCGAGATCAGCGTCACGGCCGACCTGAACTTCGACATCCCCTCCGGCAGCAGCTTCAATGCCAGCGGCAGCCTGAACTTCGCCTACCTCGGCAGCCAGCGTGACTACGGCGATCTGCGCTTCGCGGGCCGCAAGGCCGATGGCTACCTCTACAGCGAGCGCAGCCTCAGCATCAAGAGCACGCCGGCCATCGGCCTGCCGCTGAAGATGAGCGTCAGTGCCGATGGCGCGCTGACCGTCAGCGCCGACGACGGCTCCCAAGTCGTCGCCCGCCTGGAGGGCGGCGTCTACGCCCTGGGCCTGCGCAACAGCGCCAGCGGCTCCGTCCTGGTGGCCAAGGCCTTGAGCGACGCCGAGATGCGGGCCGAGCGCATCAAGGCGAGGCTCTGACCTCAGGGGCCGGGCGCGCTTCGGCCCCGGCACGGGTTTCCCCCGCATGACCAATGGATCGGCGATCCGGGCCACCCACAATCGGAAGCACGCCCATCCCTGACTTTCCAGCCCGCGCCATGAAACTCCTGATCCTCGGTGGCACCCAGTTCCTCGGCCGCCACATGGCCGAACAGGCCCTGGCCGCCGGCCATGAGGTGACGCTGTTCAACCGCGGCAGCCAGGGCCGACGGCTGATGGCCGGCGTCGAGCAGCTGCAGGGCGACCGGCGCGGCGACCTGTCCATCCTGCGCGGCCGGCGCTGGGATGCGGTGCTCGACCCCAGCTGCTACCTGCCCAGCGCCGCGCAGCGCAGCGCCGAGCTGCTGCGCGAGGCCTGCGAGCACTACACCCTGATCTCCACCATCTCGGTCTACCCGCAGATCGACGCCGACACCGACGAGACCTCGCCCGTGGCCGAGCTCAGCGCAGAGGCCCTGGCCCAAGCCGAGACGCAGGCCACCGCGGGTGCCTCGCAATCAGGCGGTGGCTATGGCGCAGCCTACGGCGGCCTGAAGGTGCTGTGCGAACGGGCGGTTCAAGCGGTGATGGGCGAGCGCGCCCTGATCCTGCGCCCCGGCTTCATCGTCGGCCCTTACGACTACAGCCCGCGCCTGCCTTACTGGTTGTTGCGCCTGCTCAATGCTGCGGAAGACGGCGCGCCCGTGCTGGCCCCGGGCCGGCCCGAGCGCCCGGTGCGCCTGATCGACGCCCGCGACATCGCCCGCTTCGCCCTGCAACAGGCCGAGGCAGGCCAGGGCGGCCTGTTCAACACCACGGGTGCCGATGGCCTGAGCATGGGCGCCTTGCTGACGGCCGCACGCAGCGCCTGCGGCAGCCGCGCCGAGCTGTGCTGGCGGCCCGAGGCCGAACTGCTGGCCGCCGGGGTTCAGCCCTTTGCCGATCTGCCCTACTGGCTGCCCGAGGCCGACAACGCCATGATGGAGATGCGCAACCCGCGCGCCGAAGCGGCCGGCCTGCGCTTCACGCCCTTGCCTCAGACCTTGGCCGACACGGTGGCCTGGCTGCGCGCCGGGCCGCGCAGCGCCAGCCCCTGCCTCAGCCGCGAGCGCGAACAGGCGCTGCTGCGGGCCGGCGAGTGCCAGCCCGAGCGGGCGCACATCGCCCAGGTAAACCCCTAACGCGGCGACGCCACAGCACAGCAGCAGGTGGGTTTTCACCGCTGGCCGCGGATCCAGCGGCTGCTGAAACTGGCCGCTTGTCGCGCCCCCCGCCCTCCAGCCCGGCTGGAGGAGCGACCCATCCCCCGGGCGCGCCCCCACAAGGAGACCCGCCCCATGAAGCCGCAGCACCCGATATCGCGCTCATCCGCCCTGCTGATCCTCGCCGGCATGGCCCTGTTGCACAGCGGTGCCGCCCGGTCGCATGAGACGATCCAGCGCGCTGGCGCGGCGGCGCTCACGCCGGCCATCGCGGGTCAGGACGTGGGCAGCCGCAGCGTCGTTCGGGCCTATTTCCGCGACATCGCCCTGGCTCGCTCCATCGCCCACAGCCGCTTCGAGACCCTGGAGTCCAAGTACGAACTCGGTTATGTGGTGGTGAACGCCAATGCCGAAGAGCAACGCGAGCTGCGCGCCCTGGGCTTCAGCCTGCAAGCCGATGCCAAATGGCAGAACCGCCAGCTGGCCCTGGCACGCAGCGAAGAACAAGCAGCCAAGCAACGCCGCCTGCGCTCTGCCGGGGCACCGCAGCCCAGCTTCGTCGGCATCCCCAACTACAGCTGCTACCCAACGGTTGAAGAGGTGTTTGCCGAGGGTGATGCCTTGATCGCGGCGCGCCCCGACCTGGCCCGCTGGGTGGACATCGGTGACTCCTGGCAAAAGACGCAGAACCAAGGCGGCTATGACCTGCGCGTGCTGCGCCTTAGCAATGCCGCCTACCCCAGCGGCAAGCCCAAGCTCTTCATCAATGCCGGCATCCACGCCCGCGAGTACGCGACCACGCCCCTGGTGCTGGAGTTCGCCAAGCGCCTGGTCCACGGCCATGGTGTGGACCCGGACATGACCTGGATCCTCGACCAGCACGAGATCCACCTGCTGCTGGCCACCAACCCCGATGGCCGCAAAAAGGCCGAGACCGGCCTGCTCTGGCGCAAGAACACCAACACCGCCTACTGCGGCGCCACCAGCAACAACCGCGGCGCCGACCTGAACCGCAACTTCGGTTTTGGCTGGTTCAGCACGGCCAGCGGTTCGAGCGGCAATGCCTGCTCCGACACCTACCGCGGCCCCAGCGCCGCCTCCGAGCCCGAAACGCAGGCCGTCGAGGCCTACATCCGCCGCCTCTGGCGCGACCGCCGTGGCACCGGCCGCGACGACCCGGCGCCGCTGGATGCCAGCGGCATCCACCTGGACATCCACAGCCACGGCCGCCTGCTGCTCTGGCCCTGGGGCACAAACGGCACACCGGCGCCCAATGACAGCCAGCTGAGCACCCTGGGCCGCAAGTTCGCCTTCTTCAACAACCACACACCGCAGCGCTCCCTGGCCCTGTACGAGACCGATGGCACCAGCGACGGCCCGAGCTATGGCGAGCTGGGCGTGGCCGCCTTCACCTTCGAGCTGGGCACGGCCTTTTTTGAGTCCTGCGGCTACTACCAGAACACCTTGCTGCCCAGCAATCTGCAGGCCCTGATCTATGCCGCCAAGGTGGTGCGCGCGCCCTACCAGACGCCGGCCGGCCCGGATGCGCTGAATGTCAGCGTCAGCGGCCTGGCCGCCACCGGCGTGCCGCCGGGCACGGTGCTGCAGCTCAGCGCCACCCTCGATGACACGCGCTACAACAACAGCAATGGCGCCGAGCCCACGCAGACCATCACGGCCGCGCAGTTCTACGTCGATCACCCACCGGGCGGCCGCCAGGCCTCGCCGCGGCCGATGCAGGCGGTGGACGGCGCCTTTGACAGCAAGCAGGAAGCCGTGCGCGCCACCGTGGACACCAGCGCCTGGGCGCCGGGCCCGCATCTGGTCTATGTGCGCGGCCGCGATGCCGCCGGCAACTGGGGCGCTTTGAGCGCCGCCTTCATCCGCATCGACCCGAATGCGAGCACCGCGCCGGTGGCCGCCTTCGACGCGGTGGCGCAGGAACGCAGCGTCAGCTTCACCGACCGCAGCGCCGACAACGGCCAAATCGTCAACCGCATCTGGAGCTTCGGCGATGGCCAGACCGGCAATGGCGCCAGCGTCAACCATGTCTACGCCGCCGATGGCAGCTACACGGTGAATCTCACCGTCACCGACGACGAAGGCAAGAGCAGCAGCACCAGCAAAACCGTCAGCGTGGCGGCCGACACCACACCGGTGCTGAACAACGGCCAAAGCGTGAGCAACCTGTCCGGCAGCACCGGCAGCTGGCGCTTCTACCGCGTCTTGCTGCCCCAGGGTGCGCGCAATCTGGTGGTCAGCACCAGCGGCGGCACGGGTGACCTCGATCTGTTCGTGCGCTACGGCCAGGCGCCCGACGCGGGCAGCTATGACTGCCTCAAGGAAAGCGGCGGCAACAACGAAACCTGCAATCTGCCCACGCCCACCCCGGGTTACGTCTACATCGGCCTGTATGCCTATGCCAGCTACAGCGGCGCCACGCTGCAGGTGAACTACACGCCCTGAGAACCTGAGGGCGCTTTCGCTCGCAAGCACTCCCGCTACAGTTCGGGCCTCACCTGACCGACTCTGAAGCACGCCTTGTGATCGATCTGCCCAAACTCAACAAACCCGAGGCCGGCCCGGCGCCGCGCTGGTTTCACATCGCCGTGGCCGGCAGCATGGTGCTGAGCTCGGTGGCCGCCATTTACGGCTCCTGGCGCACCAGCCAGACCATGAGCGCCCTGGTCAAGGAGAACACCCGGCTGGTGATGGCCAGCTCCACGCCATTGCTGGAGTTCAGCAGCGGCAATGTGACCGATGGCAAGCCGCAGCTGAGCTTTTCGGTGCAAAACGTGGGTAACGGGCCGGCCCGCGTGGTGTGGTTCGAACTCAAGTCCGATGGCAAGCCCGTGCCTCACGTGGCGGCCATGGTGGATGCGGTCGCGCCGGAGCTGCAAGGCAAGGCCTACTTCACCACCGCCACGATTGCGCCGCGCCTGATCTCGGCCGGCAAGGAAATCCGCCTGTTCAGCTGGGATCGCCCTGTCGGGAGCGATACCGTCAGCCACGACGCATGGATTCGTTTCGACAAGCACCGCCAACACAAGCTGAGCGTGCAAGCCTGCTACTGCTCGGTGCTGGATGCCTGCTGGATCTCAGACCTGGAAGGCGATATTCCCACGCCCGTCGAGCGCTGCGAGGCCGAAGGCCGGCTCTCTCCCAAGGGTTGACACGCGCCGGCCTGCCCGGGCACTCAAGCGCCGCAGCTGGGCACTTGCGGCTTATGGCTGGTCTTCATGCATTGCTTGAAGCCCTGAGGCAGGTCCCGCATCTCGCGCGTCTGGCCGGCGGCCACGGTGAACTGGCTGATCACCTGATGGGTGCAGGTGGTGGCCGGCTGACCGCCTTCGCCCTCGGCCGTGCTGCAGCGGCTGGTGTAGAGGGCGTAGTGGCATTCACCGCTGGGGCTGGCCACGCATTGGAAGCTGGCGTTGCCGGCGGCGCTCTGGCTCAGCTTGCTGCTGCCGTTGCCACTCTCGGTGTGGGTGACATGAATGGCGCAGCCACTGGCCAGCAAGGCCAGCGCGGCGGCGGCGGAGAAAGACAAGACGGAGCGCAGGGAGGTTTTCATGGATGGGGCGCCAGCAAAGCGCTGGACTTGAACTGAAAGGTGAGTGGGGTCTGGACTGACACTGCCGATGCATTCAGGCCTGAAGCCTGGATCGCGGCAGATGGACACATCCTAGAAAAGGCAGGCAGGGCCGTCCTGAGCTTTGCGACCCACTGCATGAATCGTGGCCTGAACCGTCTCAGCGGCACCGCTTTCGCTCCGGCTCATGCTTCCTTTGTGCGGTCTGTGCCGCTCAGGCTGCAGCTGGTCGGAGCCGGCTGGCTAGCGCGCACACTCGCTCCTACATTGCGTAGCCATGCCTCATCAGCAGGCAACAAGCAAGCCCCGCACCACTTCGCCAGCAAGGTCCTCACCATGACGACACACCGCCACCTCTTCAACGCCTTGGCCATTGCTCTCGGTCTGGGCCTCATGAGCTCGGCCGCCATGGCCGGCGACGAGGCCAGCAACAGCAAACCCGCCAAAGCCTTCACCGCCGGCCTGGACATCCGCGAACAGGCCGACCTCAAGGACATCGGCCTGCCCGCCTACCCCGGCGCACGGCCCCAGCGCGACAAGGAGGACGACAAGGAAAGCGCCACCATCGGTTTCTCCTTCGGCCCCTTCGGCATGAAGCTGGTGGTCTCCAAGTTCGCCAGCAGCGACGACCTGGACCGCATCGCCCGCTACTACCAGGATGCCCTCGCCGGCTACGGCCCGGTGCTGGACTGCAGCGCCGGCAGCCCGGCCGCCCTGGAAGCCAAAGCCCGCAAGAGTCGAGGCGAAAAGAAGGACCCGAACGGCTGCGGCGACGTCGGCGGCGACCGCAATGAGCGCGTCTACAAGGTCGGCACCGAGAAGAACTTCCGCCTGGTCTCGCTCAAGCCCGTGGGCCGCGAGGTGCACTTCCAGCTGATGAAGATGGAATTGCGCGGGATCTGAGCCGCCGGGCGCCCGGCCTGAGGATCACAACAAATTGATCTTCTTCGCCGCCTCCCGCAACTCCTCCCGGAAGTTGGGGTGGGCGATATTGATCAGCTCCAGCGCCCGCTGCTTGGCCGATTTGCCGCGGAGCTGGGCGACGCCGAACTCGCTGACGACGTAGTTGATGTCGTTCTTGCTGGTGCTCATGTGCGTGCCCGGGCTCAGGGTGGGCACGATGCGGCTGATGCTGTCGTCCTTGGCGGTGGAGGGCAGGACGATGAAGGCCTTGCCGCCACGCGAACGGTTGGCGGCGCGCACGAAATCGCTCTGGCCGCCGGTGCCCGAGTAAGGCGTGGGCCCCAGGCTTTCCGAGCCGCACTGGCCCAGCAGGTCGATCTGCAGCGTGGCGTTGATGGCCACCAAGTTGTCGTTCTGGCCGGCCAGATAGGGGTCGTTGGTGAAGTCGACCGGGTGCATCTCCAGGCCCGGGTTGCGGTCCATGAAGCGGTAGAGCTTTTGCGAGCCCAAGGCGAAGGTGGCGACCATCTTGCCGGGCAGGTAGTTCTTGCGCCGGTTGGTGACGGCGCCGCTCTCGACCAGGCTCATGATGCCGTCGCCGATCATCTCGGTGTGCACGCCGAGGTCACGCTTGGCGCTGAGCTGCATGACCACGGCATCGGGGATGCCGCCGTAGCCGATCTGCAGGGTCGAGCCGTCTTCAATCATGTCGGCCACATACTTGCCGATCGCCTCCTGCACCGGGCCGATCTTGGGCAGGCCCACCTCGGCCACCGGCTCGCTGCTCTCGATCAAGCCGCTGACCTGGGAGATATGCACGGTGCAGGCACCGTTGGCGAAGGGCACGTTGGGGTTGACCTCGAGGATCACCGCGCGCGCCTTCTTGACCGCGGCCATGGTGTAGTCCGCCCCCAGGCTGAGCGAGAAGTAGCCATGCGCATCCATGGGCGAGGCCATGGACACCACCACATCGGCCGGGATCTGGCCGCGCTCGATCAGGGACGGCATCTCGGAGAAGTAGCTGGGGATGAAATCGACCCAGCCCTCCTTGCCGCCGGCCCGCGAGGCGGCGCCGTAGAAGAAGGCCACATGGCGCACATGCTCGACCGTCTCGGGGTCAAAGTAGCCGTACTTGCGCACCGCCAGGATCTGGCCCAGCTTGATGTCGTGAAACTGACGCCGCGCGGCCGAGAGCGCATGCAAGAGCGTCGGCGGCTCGCCCACGCCGGTGGGCACGATGATGAAATCGCCGTTGCGCAGCAGGCTCAGCGCGTCTTCGGCCGTGGGCAGCTTCTTGCGGAGGTAGAGGTCTTGAACGGTCGACATGGGCAGCCTTTCGCACCGGCCGGTGCCGGGGGATGGGGTGGTTCCTGACCTCATCCTAGGCCGCCCAGCTTGCGGCGCGCTTGCGGCGCCTCAATCGCGCCTCAGGCCAACCCTCAATGTGCGTTCAACGCCCGCCAAGGAAACGGTTCTCGCGCAGCGGCGATCGTTTCAGCGTCCAGGCCAGGCCGGCGTCGCCGGGGGCGGCCAGAGGCTTGCTCGTCGAGGCGCTCTCGGGCGGGCAGCGGCCGTCGATGCGGTGGGCCAGGGCGGCGGCCAGCATGGCCTCGCGGCTGTCACCCAGCGGGCGGCTCAGGTCATCGGCCACCCGGCAGCCGGGCAAGCCGGCGGCGCCGCTGCCGCCGGGCTCAAAGCCATCGGCATAGTCGCCAAAACCGGCCGCGTTGTTGCCGACAAATTCGATCGGGAAATAGGACATGCCGCAGTTGTCCTTGGCCGTGAATCCATAGGGCTTGCCGCAGCTGCGCCCGCCGATCTGGATCACCTCGACGCCGATGCCGCGCAGGCCGTTGATGATGGACTCGCTGGCCGAACAGGTGCCGGCCTGGGTCAGCACGTACACGCGGGCCAAGTTCAGCGTGGGCAGGGGCTGCTCCAGCGTGCAGGCCTTGCCGTCGTAGAGACAAGATTCGGCGAAGAACGGCGTGCGCGCCGAAGGTGACTGGTTGTCGGCGCTGCGCCGGCTGTTGTAGCGCAGCTGCTCGAAGACCTTGTCCTGGGTGCGCTGCGGGCCGGCGATCATGTAGGCCAGCTCGCTGGCGATGTAGAGATAGCCGCCACCGTTGTAGCGCAGGTCCAGCATCAGGTCGGCAATGCCTTGCTGCTTGAACTCGCGCACCGCCTCGATCAACTGCGCTTCAGCCGGCGCGATATGGTCGTTGAACACCAGATGGCCGACACGGCGCCCATCCGCCGCCGTCAGCACCTGGCGCAGCAGCACCGGCTGCTTGGCCACCGCGGCGCTGCTCAGGTAAGCCGACACCTCCATGCCGCCTGCACGGCTGAACAGAAAGCTGTGGCCACGGCCGCTGGCTGAGGGATACAGCGCCGCATTGAGGACATCGATGCCGCCCTGGTCCATGGCATCGGCATTGACGCCGTCCACCATCACCAGGCGGTCGCCGCGCTGCAGGCCGGCCTGGGCAGCGGGGCCACCCGGTTCTACGTAAGCGATGCGCAGGCCGCGCGGCGGCGTCTTCGAGGCCTGTGACCACTCCAGCCCATAGCCCATCTCGACGCCGCCTTGCGTCAAGGCCTGCCATTCGGCGCTGGGCAAGGTGAAGCTGAAGCGGTCACGAAGGGCGCCGCTGGCCGTGCGCTCGGGGGTGCGCAAGGCGTTGAAGTAGCTGTCCAGCGCCTGCTCGACCGAGGGGCCGGTGTAGAGCGCGGCATTGACGCGCGGCACCTGCTCGCGCCACAGATAGGCTTCGTCGACGTAGGAGCGAATCCACTGCTTCTCGAGATTGAGGCTGCCGTTCTTCTTGCTGGCCTCGGCCAGCGGGTTGTCGGGTGCACACTGCTGGGCCAGGGTGGCGCTGGCGGCCAGCACCTCGGTGTCGGGCTGGCTGGGGGCCGGGCTGACGGCCCCACCTCCAGCGTTGTTGTTGCCATTGTTGTTGGCATAGGCCGCATCGCCGAAGACCGAGGTGCCGGGCCGCCCACCGCCACCACCGCAGGCCGTCAGCGCCAGGCTCAGGGAACTCAGGATCAGGGCGGCCATGGGGCGTGTGGCCCAGAGCGGGCGCGCCACGGCGCCGGCTTGTGCAGTCGTCATTGCTTTTTTCCTCCAGAAGACACGGTCTGTGCCGCTTGGCTCGGCCCTCCTCCGCAGCAGCGAGAGGATTCGGCCAAACCCGCGCACTGTACCCGCGCCCAAGGGCTCAGCGGCAGCGCAGATTCACCTTTGTGTTTGCCGCCAGGCGAGGGCCTGGCCTGCGCACGTCGATGGAGGAGCAGCACCCGGGAGCTGCCGAAGCG
This sequence comes from Paucibacter sp. B51, assembly GCF_027863535.1. Classification (NCBI taxonomy): domain Bacteria; kingdom Pseudomonadati; phylum Pseudomonadota; class Betaproteobacteria; order Burkholderiales; family Sphaerotilaceae; genus Roseateles; species Paucibacter sp. B51. The sequence continues at coordinate 326,413 of NZ_JAPIVN010000001.1, forward strand.
TCACGGCCGCGCTGCCAGCACCCCGCTGTCCAGCCGCTCCGGGCTGCCCTCGACGCGGCTCAGGCGCGGGTAGCGCAGGCCGCCACGGTAGTCGATCTTGACCTGGCGGAAGCGGTCGCCCTCGCGCAGCAAGAGCTCCAGCGGCGCCGCGCCACCCTTGTTGGCGCTGATGGCGGCGGCCAGGCGTTCACTTTTGTAGGCCTGGTTGTTGACGGCCACCACGGTGACGGCGCGGCTCAGGCCGGCCTCGAAGGCCGGGCTGCCCCAGAGCACGGACTCGACCTTGCCGTCGCGCTTGAGGTTGAGGCCCAGGCTGTAGGCGAAGTCGTCGTTCTTCCATTCGGAATCGTCGGCGCGGGCGAACTCGCTGGGTGTCTCGGCCCAGCTCAGGCGCCAGCCGGCGCGGGCCAGGCCGTCCAGGGGCGCCTCGGGGCCTTTGTGGTCCAGGCGCTGGCGCAGGAAGGCAGCCCAGTCGCGTGGCTGCACGCGGTTCAGGGTGGCGACGATGTCCTCGAAGGTGTAGGTCAGGGGCGCGATGCGGCCGTCTTCCACGCCGAAGAACAGGCGCGCGAAATCATCAAGGCTGCGCGCGCCGCCGCTCTGCTCGCGGATCCAGGTGTCGGCATCGAGCCAGATCAGGCCGCTCTCGGCGTAGTAGTCGGCGCCACGCTGCCAGCTGTTCCAGTCGTGGCCGCTGCGGCTCTTGGCCATGGCGGCCTCGTTGGTGGTGTCTTGCAGATTGCGCCAGAGCCGGCCGGCGCGGTGGCTGTAGGTGGCGGCGATCTCGGCCCAGGCGTCGCGCGCCTGCTCGGGGCTGACCAGGCCCGAACGGACCGCCAGCACCCGGCCCCAGTAATCGGTCTGGCCCTCGTAGAGCCAGAGCAGGCTGTCCTGCATGGGCACGTTGTACTGCGGTGTCCAGAGGTCGGCCGGGCGGCGGAACTTGCCGTTCCAGGAGTGCGTGTACTCATGCGGCAGCAGGCTGCGGCTGCCGGCGCGCTTGCCCCAGTCCTTGAAATAGCCCAGGCCCACGCCGTTCTCGCTGCTCTCGTGGTGCTCCAGGCCGATGCCGCTCATGCGGCCGGAGATGGCCAGCAGAAAGTCGTAGTGCTTGAAATGCCGGGAGGCAAACAGGCGGTCGGCCTGGACCACCAGGTTTTTGTGGGCCTGGATCTGCGCCTCGCTGGCCTGCAACTCGGCCGGGTCGTCGGCCATGAGGTTGAGCACCACCGGCTTGGGATGGCCGGGCGGGTCCAGCTCGATGCGGCGGGTGTGGGCACCGGCGAACAGGGGCGAATCGGCCAGGGTCTCCAGGCTGACCGGCTTGAAGCGCAGGCGCTGGCGCTTCGGCCCATCGGCGCTCTGGCTCTCCACCCGCAGGGCGCTGGCCTGGGTCCAGCCGGCCGGCAGGGTCACCTCGGCCTGCATCTGGAGGGCGCTGGCGTGGTGGCCGGACGGGTAGAGCAGCATGCTGATCCACTGCAGGTTCAGCATCTCAGGCGTCATCACCACCCGACCGCCTTCGCGCTGCACCGGGCTCAGGAACTGGAAGGCCAGATTCAGCTCGTTCACGCCCGCCGGCACTTGGACATGGAAGGCAAACGGGTCCACCGTGTCGCGCAGCCAGGCCAGCTCCTGCGTGCCGACGTGGATCTTGAGGCCGGCCAGGCGGTCCACCGTGCCGTAGGGGCCATGGGCGCCGGGCAAGTAACGCGGAAACAGCAGGGTCAGGCGCCCGGGCTTGACCGGCAGCTGCTGGCGCACCTGGAAGATGTGGCGGTCCAGATCGGTGGCATCGACCTGGATGCGGATGGGGCCGAGGTAGGGCTTGTCCTCGGGCTGCGGAATCGGGTGCTGGGCCTGGGCCGGCCCGATGCTGGCGAGGGCCAGCAAGACCGCGGCCGTGGCGGCGCGGGTGCGCTCGCTGAAACGGGCCCAGCGCAGGGCTGGCGTCGATGAGAAAAAGCGATCTGACATGGTGGTGTTCTCCTCCCTGGGCTGGCCTGCGCGCTGCCGGTGGGCAGCCCGATTCCAGCGGGTGATGGTGCGTTCGGCGGCCCTGATCCAGCGGCCCCGATCCACGGGCCCCAATCAGGCAGCCGCCACGATAGCGGCCGGCCGCGGATTGCAAATCCAGGTTGACCCGGCCTTGTGATCATTCACGCCCCGCGCTGTCGATTCGCGCCGCGCGCTGTCCATCCGTCGCAGCCCCCTGGGCAGGGCCCGGGCTCAGCCCTAGCATCGCGTCCAGTTTTCACCTGCTCACCGAACCCTGGCTTCGAGCCCGCCCGCCCATGAACACCACTGCAAGCTCCCCTCTGCTGCAAGCCGATTCCCTGCGCAAACGCTATGGCGAGCGCGAAGCCGTGCGCGGCATCAGCCTGCAGGTCTCGGCCGGCGAGGTGCTGGGCCTGCTGGGCCCGAACGGCGCCGGCAAGTCCAGCACCATCGCCATGCTGGCCGGCCTGAGCCGGCCGGACGGCGGCAGCGTCACCGTGGGCGGCACGGCCCTGGCCCAGGACGAATTCGGCTACAAGCGCCGCATCGGCCTGGTGCCGCAGGAGCTGGCCTTGTTCGAGGACCTGCCGGCCCTGGCCAATGTGGAGCTGTTCGGCGCGCTCTACGAGCTGCCGGCGGCGCAGATCCGCGCCCGCGCCCTGGAGGTGCTGGCCCAGGTGGGCCTGGCCGACCGGGCGCAGGACAAGCCGGCCAGCTTCAGCGGCGGCATGAAGCGCCGCCTCAACATCGCCTGCGCTCTGATCCACGGCCCCGAGCTGCTGCTGCTGGACGAGCCCACCGCCGGCGTCGACCCGCAAAGCCGCAATGCCATCTTCGAGCAGCTGGAGGCACTCAAGCGCGCCGGCATGGCCCTGGTCTACACCACGCATTACATGGAGGAGGTGGAGCGCCTGGCCGACCGCGTGCTCATCATCGACCATGGCCAGCAGGTCGCCCACGGCAGCCTGGCCGAGCTCTACCGCCTGCTGCCCGCGGCCGAAACCCTGAGCCTGGAGCTGGAGCGTGAGATCGACAGCAACTTGGAAGCCACGCTGCGCGCCCTGCCCGGTGTACAGCAGTTGCAGCGCCGCGGCTGCCAGCTGCAGCTGGGCCTCAGCGATCTGGGCCAGGGCAGCGCCGCCGTGCTGGGCGCCCTGGCCGCGGCCGGCGTGGCGCCGCGCCACATCAGCTCGGGCCGCGCCAATCTCGAGGACGTGTTCCTCTCGCTCACCGGCCGCCAGCTGCGCGACTGAGTTCCGCGCCACCGCCCCACAAGAAACCCACAGAGAGCGCCGCCATGAACGCCTTCCTCGCCCTGGTCCGCAAAGACCTGTTCCTGCATTTCTCCAACCGCCGCGCGGTGCTGATGAGCATCATTGCGCCCATCCTGATCGCCGCCTTCTTCGGCAGCCTGTTCGGCAACAACAAAAAGGGCGGCGACAAGCCCAGCCCGGTGCCCATCGCCATCAGCGACCTGGACCACAGCCCCCTGACGGCCAAGATCAGCGCCGCCTTGCAGGCCGACTCCAGCCTGGCCGTGCGAAGCCTGGACGCCGACGCCGCCCTGGCGCAGGTGAAGGCCGGCAAGCTGCGCGCGGCCATCGTGCTGCCGGCCGGCTTCGGCCAGCAGGCCGGCCGCGCCCTGTTCGCCGGCCCTGAGGGCAAGCGGCCGGAGATCACCCTGCACTATGACCCCTCGCAAGCCATGGTCCTGCCCATGGTGCGCGGCCTGCTGGCCCAGCATGTGATGCAGGTGGTCAGCGCCGACACCTTCAGCGGCCAGGGCGTGCCGGTGATGAAGGACATGCGCGCCCAAGTGGCCGACAACCTGGCGCTGCCCGCCGAGCAGCGCCAGGAGCTGACCGCCATGTTCGACAGCATCGCCCGCGTGCAGGAGCGCAGCGCCCGGGCGCCGCAAGCGGGGGCTTCGGCGGCCTCAGCAGCTGAGGCAGGCGGCAGCGGCTTCACCATGAGCCCGCCCTTCAGCACCCGAGAGCTGGAGGCCAGCGCCCAGGCCGACGTTCCGTACAACAGCTATGCCCACTCCTTCGCCGGCATGGGCGTGCAGTTCATCCTGATGATGGGCGTGGACATCGGCGTGGCCCTGCTGCTGATGCGCCGCCAAGGCCTGTGGCAGCGCCTGCGCGCGGCGCCGCTGAGCAAGGCGCGCCTGCTGGGCAGCCGCATCGCCAGCTGCACGCTGATCTCGCTGATCATCTTTGTGCTGATCTACGCCGTGGCCATGGCTGCCTTCGGGGTGCGGGTGCAGGGCAGCTGGCTGGGCTTTGCGGCCGTGCTGCTGGCCTTCTCCCTGCTGACGGCCAGCTTCGGCCTGCTGATCGCGGCCCTGGGCAAATCGCCCGAGGCCACGCGCGGCCTGGCCATCCTGGCCACCTTGCTGATGGTCATGCTGGGCGGCGCCTGGGTGCCCTCCTTCGTCTTCCCCGAGTGGCTGCAGACCGCCTCGCTCTTCATCCCCACCCGCTGGGCCGTCGATGGCCTCGACGCCATGACCTGGCGCGGCCTGCCCTCCAGCGAAGCACTCGCCCCGGTGGGCGTGATGCTGGGTTTTGCCCTGGCCTTTGGTGCGCTGGCCATCGCCCGCTTCAGCTGGGAGGAGTGAGGGGATAAGCAAGGCCATTCAGAGGGGAAAGTGAACATTGCCGCCGCGGCTTTTGTCACGACAGCGCGGGGGGCGGCTCCGCTACAGTGAGCCGCTCCAGCAGGGAGCCGCGGCATGAGCCTGAAGAACTACGACCCCACACAGGCCGATCATTCGGAATCGGCCAACAAGGCGCCGGGCAGCGATGCCACGAGCGACCCGACTGCCTGGCAGCAAGCCGCCAAGCCGCGCGCCCCCAGCAGCCGCGGCGGCCAGCGCCCCCGCCACCCGGTGGCCACCGAGCGCCGCCCCGGCTACCTCGCCTCGCACTGGCATGGCGAGCAAAGCCTGGCGCAGAGCTTCTGGGTCAACAATGTGCTCCTGTCCGTGCCCCTTGCCCTGCTGCTGACCGGGGTGATGAGCTGGATCAGCGTCAAGGGCCAATCGCTGCAGATCAGCGCCATCACCACCCTGATCGGCTGGCCGCTGCTGATTGCCTTCAATATCTGGTGCATCGTCGGCGCCTGGCGCGCGGCGGGCGAGTACCTGCGCATCGGCGGTGCCGGGCTCTGGGCCTGGCTGGCGCGCATCTCGCTGGGCCTGGGTGCCGTGCAGCTGGGGGTGTCCCTGATCTTCGGCCTGCTGCCCGATCTGGGCGAGTACTGGCAGATGGCGCGCGGCATCGATCCCATCGGCCAGGCCACGCTCAAGGTCTCGGCCGACGGCCATGTGTTGCAACTGCGCGGCCCCATCGGCATGGGGGACGCCGGCCGACTGCAACGCATGCTGGACGAATCCCCCAGCGTGCGCCGGCTGGAGCTGGCCTCGCCCGGCGGCCGCGTGCACGAGGCCGAGCAGGTGGTGGCCTTGATGAGCAAGAGCCGCTACAACACCCGCGCCGTGGGCAATTGCGAGAGTGCCTGCACCCTGCTCTTCCTGGCCGGGCGCGAGCGCCAGCTGATGCCCGGTGCCCAGCTGGGTTTCCACCGTGCCTCCACCGGCACCTACAACCCGGTGTTCGACGAGCTGGCCAACCAGCAGCTGGCTGGCATCTACCGCAAGGTGGGGCTGCCCGAGTACTTCATCCACCGCACGGTCAAGACCCCCTCGCACAGCATGTGGTACCCGCACAGCGACGAGCTGGTGGCCAATTCGCTGATCGCCGCCCTGCCGCAGACCCTGGATGTGGCCCTGCCCGCCGGGCAGGACGCGCAGGCGGCCGACTTTGCCGATGCCCTGCAGGGCAGCCCGGCCTGGCATGCGCTGAACCAGCGTTATGCCGGCACGCTCGAGCGCCTGGCCGGCCGCATGCAGGCCGCTCGCGCCGCCGCAGCCAGCGACGAGGAGTTGCAAGCCCTGGGCTGGGCCGAGCTGAGCACCCGCATGCCGGAGCTGCTCGCTTCCGTCGGCCCCAACCAGCGCCGCCAGTACGCCCAGCTGCTGCGCAGCCAGCTCAAGGCCGGCCTGGCCACGCCGGGAGGCGGCAGCTGCCTGGGCCTGCTGTCCGGCCAGGTGGCGCTGCGCCGCCAGCTGCCGCTGGAACTGCAGGTCAAGGAAACCGCCTGGCTGGTGGAAGCGGCGCGCAGCGATCTACCCCGCTTTGCGCCCAAGCCAGCCACGGCCATCGAGCTGGAGGTGATCCGCCGCACCCTCGGCGCACAAGCGCCGGGTTTGCTGGCCGGGCTGTGGGCCGAGCCCACGCCCCTGCCCACCGGGCGCGCCGCGCAAGGCCGCTGTGAAGCGGTGATCCAGATCCTGGACCGCGCCGCCGCCCTGCCCGTGGCCCAGCGCGAGCTGGCCGAGCGCGTGATGTTCCAGAAGGTCTGAGCCCCTCGGCCACACGCAAGACCTGACCCCAACGAGCGATCAAGCCCGGGTCGACCCCGCCAGCCAGCGCACCGTTCCGGTGCCCGCGCCACGATCGGGCGCCGCCCACACCGCCGCGATGCAAGGCCGCACCACGCGGGTTCCTGCACCCGCAGCGCTCACCCCCTCAAGCGCGGGGGAACTCAGGGAACACCCGTAGCGCTGACACGGGTCTGTCACGGTCAGTTGGGTATGCTGGTCAGCGGAAAAGTGCTGGAGGAGTGGAAGCGAAGTCGGAAGACGCTCCCGGGCATTCACGCGCAGGGTCAGATCTTGCCCCGTGCGCAGAGCGCCCGATTCGGAGACGTCCTCTCTCTTTTTCCATGATTCGCAAACGTTTGGCAGCTTGGATTCAGGCCCACAGATGTCTTGCAAATGCCCTTGATTGAAACGCCGGACTTGAGCCTCAGGGCGGCAGCGCCTGCATGCGTGAATGAATGCAGGTGCGCCCCGCCAGGAGACCCGGGCCGACGGACCAGTACCCCGTCCAGGCCGCGCATGAATGCGATAGGCGCCGGCCTTGCAAGCGCTGTGTTTTGTATCTGACGCACACCTTTCTTGTCATTCATCCTCATCTGTCCAACCTCTGTCTGAGAACCATCCCATGACGATCCAAAAGACTTCCCTCGCCTTGGCTCTGGCCCTGCTGGCCGCCGTTCCGGCCGCGCAAGCCGGCATCTCCGTCGCCAGCACCGGCGGCACCTACACCCAGTCCTTCGACAGCCTGGCCAACAGCGGCACCGCCGCCGTGGCCTGGGTGAACGACAGCACCCTGGCCGGCTGGAGCCTGTTCAACAAGAATGGCGCCGCCATCGGCACCTACACCGCCGACAACGGCGGATCCAACGCCGGCAGCTTCCGCAGCTACGGCGCCACCGGCGTGGCCGAGCGCGCTCTGGGCGGCTCCGCTTCGGGCGGCGCGTACTTCGGCTCGCCGGCCTCGAACACCGTGGCCGGCTGGATCGCCGTGGCTCTGACCAACGACACCGGCGCCGCTCTGAGCGGCTTCAAGATCAGCTTCGACGGCGAACAATGGCGCAATGGCGGCAACACCGCCGCCCAGACCATGGTGCTGGAGTACGGCTTCGGTGCCAGCTTCTCCACCGTCGCCAGCTGGACCGCTCCGGGCGGCAACTTCGACTTCACCGCCCCCGTGCTGGGCTCCACGGCAGCTGCCGTGGACGGCAATGGCGCAGGCCTGGTAGCCGGCCGCGGTGGTGAGTTGACGACCAACTGGGCCGCTGGCGACACCCTGTGGGTGCGTTGGGTCGAAAAGAACGACGCCGGCAACGACCACGGCCTGGCCATCGACAACCTGAGCATCCAGACCGTCAGCGCCGTGCCGGAACCCGGCACCTACGCCATGCTGCTGGCAGGCTTGGGCTGCGTGGGCTTCATCGCCCGCCGCCGCAAGGCAGTCTGATTGACAGATCGGTTCATGGATTGAACCCGCGTTCGTCACCACGAACGCGCCCAGCAACTCAAACCTGAGTTGACCCGGCGGAGCGGCCTGATGTCGCTCCGCCTCCCCCATTTTTTGAACAAGCCTGCGCGTGCCGCCTCGATGCGGCGCCCGGCTTGCTGTTTTCGTTTTCGCTCTTTCCTCCCGCCCCTTCGCCCCTCTCGCCCCTCTCCCCATTCTTTTGCCGGATCGTCCCACCATGCCTCACGCCACCGCCCGACTGATGATGATGAAACATGTCCCACGCGCCATCGCGCTGCTGCTGAGCGCCTCGGCGGCGGGCCTGGCCCTGGGCGGCGGGCGCCTGAGCCCGGACCATCAGGAGTTCGAGGCCAGCCTGCATGTGCCGTTCCGGGCCGATGCGAAGGCCATTGCCGAGGCTCGCAGCTTCACCCTGCGTTTCGAGTACCCGCAGGTCGAGCAGACCCAGACTGTGTCCTGGCGCCTGGAACTGCTGGACCCGGCCGGCCAGGTGGCGCAGCGCTGGTACGGTGTGGAGACCCTGGTCAAGGGCGAGATCGAAACCAAGGTCGACTGGGCCGGCCGCCAAGGCGGCGTGGCTGCGGTGGATGGCATCTACCAGGTGCGCCTGACGGCCACCTCGGTGCCGGCCCAGGAACTGCCCTCGGTGGGCGTGACGGCCGATTTCGTGGAAGCGCATCTGAACGCGCCCGAGGCCGAAGTGATCGAACAAAGCTGGGACATGCAAGTGGGCTATGTGGCCCCGCCGCAGATGCCGGCCTTCAAGCCGATGCAGACCGGCGCCGCCCTCAAGGCCGCCAAGTCCGGCAGCCGCCTGGGCGGCAAGGCAGCCCTGGCCGCGCCGGTGACCGGCGGCCTGCCCTACACCGTCTACCTCGGCAATCTGCACAGCCAGACCGGCCACAGCGACGGCGGCGGCACGATCGGCAACTGCAGCGGCGAGCAGCATCCGCAATCGAACATGAACCAAGGCCCGGCCCAGGCCTACCAGTACGCCATGGATCGCGGCCTGGACATCCTGATGACCTCCGAACACAACCATATGTTCGACGGCTCCACCGGTACCGATGCCAACCAATCCCCGTCCTACGCCAAGGACCTGTACAAGGCCGGCCGCCTGGCCGCCCAGAACTTCAACGCCGCCCACCCCAACTTCCTGGCCGTCTACGGCATGGAGTGGGGCACGATCAGCGGCGGCGGCCACATCAACATCTTCAACTCCAACGAGCTGCTGGGCTGGGAATACAACGCCAAGGGCGAGCTGCTGGCCGATGTCTTCACCGAGAAGAACAATGCCGCCAAGCTCTACGCCCTGATGGCGCAGCGCGGCCTGCTGGGCCAGTTCAACCACCCGGCCAGCTCGGGCCAGTACCTGGTCAACAACGTGGCCCTGGGCTACACGCCCGAGGGTGAGCAGGCGATGGCGCTGTGCGAGGTGATGAACACCCCCGCCTTCTCCAACACCACCAACGAAAGCGACAACGGCAACAGCGGCTACGAAGGCGCCTGCAAGAAGGCGCTGGAGGCCGGCTTCAAGATCGCCTTCACCACCAACCAGGACAACCACTGCGCCAACTGGGGCGCGTCCTCGACCAACCGCAACGGCATCCTGATCCCCACGGGCACGCCGCTGAGCAATGAGTCCTTCATGGAAGCGATCCGCGCCCGCCGCCTGTTCGCCACCATGGACAAGACCTCGCAGCTGGTGCTGACGGCCAACGGCCGCATGATGGGCGAGACCTTCACCAACGCCGGCCCGCTGAACCTGGTCGCCAACTACGCGCCGGGCGCCGGCAAGAGCGCCGCCACGGTCAAGATCTACGAGGGCGTGCCACAGCGCAACGGCACCGTCACCGAGCTGTCCAGCAGCGCGGTCAACAACTTCACTCCCTCGGTCGGCAAGCATTTCTATTACGCCAAGGTCACGCAGACCGACGGCAAGATCCTGTGGTCGGCGCCGATCTGGGTGAACCAGGTGCAGGACAACACCGCCCCGGTGGTCAGCGCCAGCGTCAGCAAGAACGCCAGCGGCAGCCTGAGCCTGAAGGCCGAGGCCAGCGACGATGTGGGCGTGAGCCGCGTCGACTTCCTCGTCGACGGCCAGGCCAAGGGCAGCGACACCAGCGCGCCCTATGCCATCAGCCTCGACCCGGCCTCGCTGGGCAATGGCAGCCACAGCCTGGTGGCCCGGGCCGTCGATGCGGCCGGCAATGTCGGCGCCTCCAGCCCGGTGAGCTTCAACGTCAGCCTGGCCCAGGACGTCAGCGCCAGCGTGCGCCAGACCGTCTCCGGCCTGGTCTACAACCGCGTGACCCAGCTCTACAGCGGCAGCATCAGCCTCGCCAACATCAGCGGCGCGCCGCTGGCCGGCCCGCTGCAGCTGAAGATCCAAGGCCTGCCGGCCGGTGTAACCCTGGTCAACGCCAGCGGCAGCCACAACGGCCTGCCCTACATCACCCTCAATGCCGCCAGCCTGCCCGCGGGCGCCAGCGTGAGCGTACCGCTGAGCATCCGCAACCCGGGCAAGCTGGGCCTGAACTACAGCGCCAGCCTGTACTCGGGCAGCTTCTGAGCGCCACAGACACCTGATTCAACAAGGATTTCCACACCATGAACCACCTCCGCACCTCTTCGCCGCTGCGCCGCAGCGCGCTGCACATGGCTTCGAGCCTGGCCCTGGCGGCCAGCGCCCTGTTTGGCGGCAGCGCCTGGGCCGACACGCAGTTCCACGCCAGCGTCAACACGGCGGCCTGGACCGGCCAGACCGGCTGGCTGGATTTCCAGTTCCTGCCGGGCCTGGGCTCGGCTCCTGCAGCCCAGGTGCGCATCCGCAATCTGAGCGGCAGCTTTGGCAGCGAGTTCTTCCTCGAAGGCCAGGCCGCCGGCAGCCTCGCCAGCGGCTTCGTGCTGGCCAATGGCACGGCCTTCAACGACCTGTTCCACGCCATCCAGCTGGGCGGCAGCTTCAGCTTTGACTTGAGCTTCAGCGGCGATGTCTTCAGCACGCCGGGCCAAGCGGGCACGAGCTTCAGCCTCGGCCTGCTGGCGGGCGACCAGCAAAGCTATCTGGGCAACCCCAACGGCGCCCTGTTCCAGATCGAGCTGACACCGGCCCTGGACGCCGGTGGCTCGGCCAGCACCACGCTGAGCCTGCTGGGCGGCAACACCATCGCCACGGTCAGCGCCGTGCCCGAGCCGGAGAGCTATGCGCTGATGCTGGCGGGCCTGGCCGGCATCGGCCTGCTGGCGCGCCGTCAGCGAAGCAAATAAGCCCAGTTGGTCAGAGCAGCGGCCCGCCGCTGCGATCTCCAAACGCCGCGCCTCCGAGCGCGGCGTTTTCTTTGCGGCCCGCCGCTTGCTGCAGCCAGGCGGCCACGGCAGCCCGCTCGGACTCGCTGTAATGCAGGCCCAGCTTGGAGCGTCGCCAGAGCACGGCCTCGGCATCGCGGGCCCACTCATGCTCGCGCAGGTAGCGCAGCTCCGCTTCGAACAGACCCGGCGCCACCTCGGCACCCAGATCGGCCAGCGTCCGCGCCGCGCCCAGCAGCAGGCCCACGCGCGAGCCATAGGCCCGCGCCAGGCGCCGCGCCAGCTGAGGCGGCAAGTAGCGATGTCGCGTCTGCAGCGCCAGCACAAAGCGTTCGAAATCTTGGTCCGGCCGCTGCGCCGCACCGATCCAGTCCGACAGATCGCCGCCCGGCAGCGGGGCCGGGGCCGTCCAGGCCGGGCGCTCTTCACCCAGCATCTCGCCGATCAGATCGGCCGCATCCTCGGCCAGCTTGCGGAAGGTGGTGATCTTGCCGCCCCAGACGCTCAGCAGCGGCGCGCCGTCGCCATGGGTCTCGAGCAGATAGTCGCGCGTGACGGCGCTGGCATCGCCCGAGGCATCGTCGAGCAGCGGTCGCACACCGGCATAGCTCCACAGCACCTCATCGGGCCGCACCGGCGTCTTGAAATAACGGCTGGCCTGCTCGCACAGGTAGGCCACTTCCTGCGCCTCGATCTCCGCCTTGGCAAAGCCGGCGATGGCGGCGTCGGGCAGCTCCACATCGGTGGTGCCGATCAGGGTGAACTCGCCCTCGTAGGGAATCGCGAAGATGATGCGCCGGTCGGGGTTCTGGAAGATGTAGGCATGGTCGTGGTCAAAGCGACGCCGCACGACGATATGGCTGCCCTTGACCAGGCGCAGGCTTTTGGTGGCCAGGGGCTCGCCCGCGGCCGGGCGCGCCACCTGGCGCAAAAAGGTCTCCGCCCAGGGGCCGGCCGCGTTGACCAGAGCGCGCGCCTGGACCCGGCGCTCGCCGTGAGCCATCTGCAGGCGGACGCGCCAGCCCCCGCCCTGCTCCGCGGTTTCGCGCTGCGCTTCGGTCACGGTGCAGTGGGTCAGGATCTCGGCGCCCTTGGCATGCGCATCCAGGGCGTTGAGCAGCACCAGGCGGGCATCGTCCACCCAGCCGTCGGAGTACTCGAAACCGCGCTCGAACTCGGGCTTCAGTGGCGCGCCGAAGGGGCTGTCACGCAGGCGCAGCCCGGCAGAACCGGGCAGCCACTCTCGCCGGGCCAGATGGTCGTAGAGGAAGAGGCCGATGCGGATCATCCAGGCCGGGCGCATGGCCCGGTCATGCGGCATCACGAAGCGCAGCGGCCACATGATGTGCGGGGCGCTCTTGAGCAGCAGCTCGCGCTCCTGCAGCGCCTTTCGCACCAGCGAGAACTCGTAGTACTCCAGGTAGCGCAGGCCCCCGTGAATCAGCTTGGTGCTCGACGAGGAGGTGTGCGCCGCCAGATCGGAAGCCTCGGCCAGCAACACCCGCCAGCCGCGGCCCGCCAGGTCTCGTGCGATGCCGGCGCCATTGATGCCGCCGCCCACCACCAGTACGTCAAAATGGTCCATCCCCGGACTCTAAGCCAAGGGCTTGACGCCATGTCCTATTTGCTCGCTCTCGACCAGGGCACCTCCAGCTCGCGCGCCATCGTCTTCGAGCGCAGCGGCCGCATCGTGGCCATGGCCCAGCAGGAGTTTGCCCAGCATTTCCCGCAGCCGGGCTGGGTGGAGCACGATGCGCTGGAGATCTGGCAAAGCCAGCGGGCCACGGCCCAGGCCGCCCTGCGCCAAGCGGACTTGCGCGCCGCCGACATTGCCGCTGTCGGCATCACCAACCAGCGCGAAACCACTGTGCTCTGGGACCGCCAGACCGGCCAACCCCTGCACCGCGCCATCGTCTGGCAAGACCGCCGCACCGAGCCCTTCTGCGCCCAGCTGCGCGCGCAAGACCTGACCCCCATGGTGCGAGCCAAAACCGGGCTGCTGATCGACCCCTACTTTTCCGGCACCAAACTCAAGTGGCTGCTCGACCACATCCCTGGCGCGCGGGCCCGGGCCGAGCGTGGCGAACTGGCCTTCGGCACCATCGACAGCTGGCTGATCTGGAATCTCACGGGCGGTGGGGTGCACGCCACCGATGTCAGCAATGCCTCGCGCACCCTGCTCTTCGATGTGCAGCGCAATCGCTGGGACGAGGAGCTGCTGGCGCTCATGGACATCCCGCCCGCCCTACTGCCCGAAGTGCGCCCATCCAGCGGCGATTTCGGTCGCGTGATGGCCGCCCACCTGGGCGGCGAGATCGCCATCGGCGGCGTCGCCGGCGATCAGCAGGCCGCCCTGTTCGGCCAGGCCTGCTTCCAGCCCGGCATGGCCAAGAACACCTACGGCACCGGCTGCTTCATGCTCATGCACACCGGCCGGCAGTTCCAGACTTCGGCCAACGGCCTGATCAACACCAGTGCCGCCCAGACCACGGCCAGCCCCGAGTTCGCGCTCGAAGGCAGCGTCTTTGTTGGCGGCGCTGTGGTGCAGTGGCTGCGCGATGGGCTGCAGATCATCCCGAACAGCGGCGCCGTGCAAAGCCTGGCTGAGAGCGTGCCCGATGCCGGCGGCGTGATGTTCGTGCCGGCCTTCACCGGCCTCGGCGCGCCCTACTGGCGGGCCGAGGCGCGCGGCGCCATCCTGGGCCTGAGCCGCGGCAGCACGCAGGCCCACATCGCCCGCGCCGCCATCGAGAGCATCGCCTTCCAGAGCGCCGCCCTCTTGCAAGCCATGAGCCGCGACGCCCACGCCGCCGGCAGCGCGCCGCTGCAGGAGCTGCGCGTGGACGGCGGCGCCTGCGTCAACGACCTCTTGATGCAGTTCCAGGCCGATCTGCTGGGCATCGCTGTCGTGCGCCCACGCGTGATCGAAACCACCGCCCTGGGCGCCGCCTACCTGGCGGGCCTGAGCTGCGGCGTTTACACCGGCCTGGATGAGCTCAGCGCCCAGTGGCAGGACGAGCGCCGCTTTGAGCCCAGCGGCAACCGCGCCCAGGCCGCCGAACGCATGGCCGCATGGGAGCATGCGGTGCGGCAGGTGACGGCGGCCTGACAGCACGGCGCCCCAATAAATCCCGCCGAAGTCCGTGACCTGGGCGGGGTTTGAGCTGGGCAATGGTCATCGGCGGCCGGCAAGCCGGCACACCGATGAATCTGGGACTTACTTGAACTGGTAGCCGGCCGAGAGGTACCAGAAGCGGCCACGCGGATCGACGAAGGAACCGGCATAGCCAGCGGCATGCGAGCCGTAGGACGGCACGGCAGTGTACGGCGGCTCGCTGTCACCCAGATTGCGGATGCCCAGACGCAAAGTCAGATCCTTGAAACCCTTGTAGCTGGTGGAGAGATTCCATCGGCTGGAGTCCTTGACATCGTGGGCACTGCTACCACCCACATTGTTGTAGACCTGTTTGGCCGACTCGGTCCAACCCTTGATGTAAATATTCTCCAAGCCCAGGGCCCAATTCCCCATCTGCCACTCGAAGAAGGCCGTGTGCTGCCAACGAGGCACCGGCTGAACCACTGCGCCATCGCCAGCCGTACCAACATAGCTGATGTAGGGTGTGTCCTTGCCGACTTGCCGCTTCCACTGTGCAACATAAGTACCAGTGATGCCTGCATTGAACATGCCCATGTCGGCCAGCTTCCAGCTGCCACGCAGATCCACATCCAGGCCCGAGGTCTTGAGCTTGCCAAGGTTCTCGATCGGGGTATCAATATAGGAAATGATGCCTGCATTGGCGCCGGTGGTGATGCGATGGACGCGGGAGGCGTATAGATTCAACAGATAGTCGTTGCTAAGAATGGCATCGCCACCGATCTGGCTGATCTGATCGGTCTTGGAGATGGCCCAGTAGTCCACGGTCGCAGACAAGCCCTTGCTGGGTTCGAACACCATGCCCAGGGTGTACTGCCTGGAGCGCTCTGCCTTGAGATTGGCCGAGGCCGTATTCAACACATTGAACTGGTTGTCCACACAGCGCGGGTCCTCATCAGCCAGCATGGCTGCAGGACAGTTCTTGTCGGTGGCGGGGTTTGCGGTATTCGTGAAGGCTGCCGGGCTGTGCACATCCCACAGCGTCGGGGCGCGGAACCCCGTCCCAAAAGACCCGCGGAACATGACTTCCTTGCTCGGTTGGAAACGCAGCGCCACGCGTGGATTGAAGGTCGAACCAAAGTCACTGTACTTGTCAAAACGAGCCGCCAGCGTGCCCTCCCACCCCTTTGCAAAGGGCAGGCTCATTTCAGTAAACACGGCGCTGATGGAACGCGAGGCCGCTGTCGCTGGCACCGTGCCCTCACCGCCAACATGCAAACCCGCAGCGTAGTCCGGATTGACCGGCTGGTCGTCCGCCTTTTCGTGACGCAGGTCAAGCCCGACAGCCAATGCAGCCGCGCCGCCAGCCATCTCAAAAAGATCGCGGCTGGCCTTGGCATCAAAGCCGAAGGTCCGGGCCTTGGAGCGGCGCATTGCTCCTTCCATGCGAGCGCTGTTCCAGGCCGCCATATCTGTGCTGGCACCAAAAGGGTTGATGTTCCCAGTGGCCAGGGCCGTGATGAAACGGCCCTCGTGCACATAGTTCTCGTACGACAGCGATCCCTTGGCTTGAGACAGCGTCAGGCCGCTGTCGTAGTCCCAACCCGACAGCATGCCGCGTGCACCGAGCACCAGACGGGTTTGCTCGTTCGTGTTGTCGTTGATCCGGTTGCCCAGGGGCACTGCGCGAAGCGCCACCTCCGTGAAACCATCGCCATCTGGATCCCAGGTGGCCGCGGTGTAGCCCAACTTGGTGAGTAAATCCCTGGGGAAGTATGGGCTGCTGGTCGGCATCTTGAAGGACGGATACTCACCCGTCTTTCGATCGAAATGGCCGGCCGTGGAATCGATGGGAACTGGTGCAATGCGACCGATGCCATGCGCACGGGCATAAGACGCCTCTGCGAACACTTCGTGGTTCTGGTCGATCTTGAAGCTCAAGCGACCGAACAGATCACCTTTGTCTTGATCAGGCAGGTTGTCCAGCACCGCGGCGTAAATGAAACGGCATCGCTTCTTGGCCGTGCCATTGGGTGTGGTTGCGGCCAGGGTTTGCAAGACAGTGCTTTCAGGATCGCAGGCGGAGAACGCAGCCCCAGGGTTCAGCTCGGGGTAGGCGCCCGGTGTGATGTTGAAGTCCACCAAGCGGCCAGGGAAAGAACGACCCGATGTCGGCGCACCAGCATCGGCGATTTCGTCGAATCGGTTGTACAGCTTCTGATCGACCGCACGGAGACGGGTGTTCTTCTGCAGATTGGCGGTCACCAACAAATTGAACTTGTCGGAGTTGTAGTCACCCAAACCCAGAGACAGGGATGCGCCCTTTTCGCTACCGCCAATGTTCGCGCTGGTCGTACCGTAACGAAGAGAAACTTCACCACGCTTGTAATCGCGACGCGTAATGAAGTTGATCACACCGCCCACGGCATCCGTGCCGTAAACGGCGGAAGCACCGTCACGCAGAACCTCGACGCGCTCGATGGCAGCGAATGGAATGCTATTCAGGTCCACCGAAACATTGCCGCCAATCGAACCGAAGGGATGGTTGGCCAAGCGGCGGCCATTCAGAAGCACCAAGGTGGAGTTGGCGCCCAGTCCTCGCATGTTCGCGTTGGATGTTGCATAACCTACACCCTGAGTTGCATCAGAAAATGCAGCAGCGCTGGCAGACACTCGGCGCAACAAGTCTTCGACACTGGTTGCGCCGCTTTTGTCGATCTGTTCG
The DNA here is from genome assembly GCF_027863535.1 of Paucibacter sp. B51. Classification (NCBI taxonomy): domain Bacteria; kingdom Pseudomonadati; phylum Pseudomonadota; class Betaproteobacteria; order Burkholderiales; family Sphaerotilaceae; genus Roseateles; species Paucibacter sp. B51. The sequence continues at coordinate 343,451 of NZ_JAPIVN010000001.1, forward strand.
CGTGTAATTACGGAAACAGGCAAAGCAGTCTCCGAATCTAAGCGCTTGATGGAGGAGCCTGTGACGGACACTCGCTCCAGGCTTTCCTGAGCCAAGGCTGGCGCCATCAAACTCATTCCACCGGCATACACGCATGCCAGCGCGGTACACAGACGTTTCTGCTTCAGCATCAAGTTCTCCTTTTTGATCTTTATGGGATGGCTATGAACCCGCGTCCAAGCGGCTCGCCCAGCACGGGGCCACACAGGAGGTGCGGTGGTCGGATTTTTCGTCTCAGTCGCAGCGCACGTCGCAGGGCTAACCCTGTTCGTTGCCCGAAAGCATCGACGACACAAGGGACATGACTTCCCGTACAGACGCAGTGCAGCAAGGTGGGGCTAGGCAAACATTTCCAGGGTGCCCAGCCCTGGCTTTCCGCTCAGCCCTGCGCCCGCTCGCGCCAGGCCTGAATCGCTCCGATCATGGGGGAGAGCTCGCGGTTCAAGGCCATCAGGGCCGGGGTGATCTGGCCGGGCTCACCCTGGGGGCCGGCGGCATGCTCCAAGGCAGCGGCGCAGTCGGCCAGGCGGTTCATGCCCAGATTGGCAGCCAGGCCCTTGAGTCGGTGGGCGGCGCTGGCCAAGGTGCTGCCGCCAGCCACCAGGGCTTCTTCGAACAACGATTGGTGCTGGCTGTACTGCTTGGCGAAAGTACCCAGCAGTTTGGCCAGCAACTCCTGGCGACCCGCACAGCGGGTCAACGCCGCGGCGAAGTCGGTGCCCGGCAGATCGGGCCAGAGACTGGCGGGAGCAGGCGCCTGAATCGCCTCTGTTGAAGCCGGCGGCACAGGCGCTGGCATGGAGGCCGGCGTTGCAGGCACAGCGGTGTCCGGCTGCTGCATGCTGCTCAGCTTGAGACTGGCGCGTCGGGGGATGCCTGCGCTCAAGCTCGTCAAGGTACGCAGCAGCTCGGCCTGATCGATCGGCTTGCTGATGTGGGCCACCATGCCGGCCGCCAGGCAGCGCTGGCGCTCTTCGGCCAGGGCATGGGCGGTCAGCGCGATCACGGGCAGTTGGGGCGCCAGCTGGTGCAGGCGGCGGGTGGCCTCATAGCCGTCCATCTCGGGCATCTGCACATCCATCAGCACCAGGTCGATGCCGGCCGGCCCCTGTTCACGCAAGTGGGCAATGGCTTGCGCGCCCCCCTCGGCGCTGAGTACCTCGGCGCCTGCCACCTGAAGCATGTCCTGCAGGATCTCGCGGTTGATGTCCACATCGTCGGTGATCAAGATGCGCAGGCCGCGCAGGCTGACCTTGGCCTCGCTGGCATCGTCAAGCACGCCCGGCCCGCTGAGCGGGGGCAGCTCGCTTCGCTGCTCCACCAGCTCCAGTTGGCCCGGCTCGACACGTACCAAAGGCAGCTTGAGCGTGAAGCAGGAGCCCTGGCCCACAACGCTGTCGACCTCGATGTCACCGCCCATGGCGCGCGCCAGCTGGCTGCTGATGCTGAGGCCCAGGCCGGTGCCGCCGAACTGCCGGGTGGTGGAGCTGTCGGCCTGCTCGAAAGCACGGAAGATGCGCAGTTGCTGCTCCGGCGGGATGCCGGGCCCGGTATCCGTGACCGACAGGCGCAACCAGTCGCGCTGCGATTCCAGGGTCAGGGTGACCCGACCCTTGTCGGTGAATTTGATGGCGTTGGCCAGCAGGTTGACCAGGATCTGGGTCACCCGCAGAGAGTCCAGCGCCACCCAGTCGAAGCTGCACTTGTATTCCATGCGCAGGCGCAGGTTCTTGGCATCGGCGCGCTCGGACACCAGATCCACCACCTCCTTGGCCAGGTGGACCAGGTTGCAAGGCAGGCTCTCGATGTCGAGCTTGCCACTCTCGACCTTGGAGTAGTCGAGGATGTCGTTGATCACACCCAGCAGATGGCGGCCCGAGCGGACGATGCGCTCGAAGCCATTGCGGCTGGCCAGCGGATCGGCGCTGCGGCTCACGCCAAGCTGGGCCAGGCCGAGCACCGCATTGAGCGGGGTACGGATCTCGTGGCTCATATTGGCCAGGAAGTCACTCTTGACCCGGGCCAGGCGCTCGGCCTCGTCCTTGGCCACGCTGAGCTCGCGCTGCAGGCGCTTGATCGAGGTGACATCGGTGCCGAGATTAAGGATGCCATAGAGCGATTTGCGCGCGTCCACCAGGGCCACCATGGTCAGCAGGTAGTCGTGCGGCCCATCCTTGGGATGAACGATCTGGCGCTCGCTGCTCAGGCTGCTGGCACTGCCGGCCAGCAGCTGGGCATCGGTTTCGGCAATCTCGGCCGCCACTTCTTCGTTGAACAGGGCCCGGGCCGTCTGGCCCAGCACCTGCTCGCGCTTGAAGCCGCTGGCCTGTTCGAAAGCGCGGTTGATCAGGATGTAGCGCCCCGCCGTGTCACGGATGCTCAAGGTGATGGGCAGGGCTTCGAGAATGTCCTGCATGCGCTGCTTCTCGGCCTGCAGCTCGGCCGTGCGCAAGCGCACATCGTCTTCCAGCCGGCCCTGCTGCACGCGCAGCTCGGCCTCGGCGCGCACGCGGGCGGTGATGTCGTGACCGAACAGCACCACACAGGCCTGGCCGGCCAGGCGCATGCGGTCCATCTTCATGTCCCACCAGATCGGCGTGCCATCGCGACGGCGCGACTGCCACTCGAAATACTGTGGCCCCTGATCCAGGGTGCGCTGCACCCATTGCATCAGCTGCTCCTTGGCGTACAAGCCACCGGGGTACATCAAGGCCTCGGCCAGATCGGACGGTCGCGCACAGCCGAACTTCTCCAGGGTCTGCGCATTGGCAAAGCGCAGCGCGCCGGTCTCGCCTTCCAGGATCTGGATGCTGGTGATGGAGCTGTCCAGCAACATGCGCAAGCGCTCTTCGCTGTCGCGCAGCTCCTGCGCCACCTTCTGCTGCGCACGCACGGTATCGGCCAGCAATCGGCGAGAGCCCTCGAGCGAGGAGGTGACCTCCCAGAACACGGTGCCGTAGCGCAGCACCAGCCAGCCAATCATGACGGCGCCAAAGCTGTAGACGACCGCGAAGCTGCTCAGCGGCGGCGTGTTCTGCACCACCAGGCCCGGGATCAGGCCGCGCACCTCGGCCTGCCAGAGGCCGAGAAAGCCCAGACAGGCCAGCACCGTGCCGCGCATGGCGGCCCTTGGCCCGACCATCAGGCCCATCACCACCAGGGCCGCCAGCACCGCGCCCATGCCCGAGGAGCGCACCCCGTTGCCATGCCAGGCGGCCGAGGCAAACAGGGCCAGCATCACCGCAGCGCTGAAGAATCCTGCCGCCAGGCGCACGCCCCAGCGCAGCGCCAGCAACAAGGCCAGCGCACAGATCAACAACACGGCCGTGGCCGGCCCGGCGCGGCTCAGGCGCAGAGACCAGGCCAGCTCGGTCTGGTTCAAGGTACCGGCAATCTGGAGCAGGGCCCCCAGCATCACCAGCACCAGGAACACGCGCGCGCTGCGCAGCATCATCGCGTCCAGGCGCGATTTGAAACCGCGCAGGGATTCCTCCTGCTGCGCGGCGTTCAGCGGGGGCTCGATGGCCGAGGGCTCGTCAAAAGCCTCGGCCGGCGGTGCAGATTGGAGGGCGGCCATGATCTGGACGCAGCAGGCCTGGACTCAATTCGCAGCCTGGCCCAGCTTGTGGATCACACGGCCCAGGAAGGCCTCCACCTCCTGACTCTTGCCCAGCACCGCCAAGGCCGCCTCCAGATGCTGCTTGATGATGCTGCTGAGGTGGTCCTCCTGGCTCTGGGTCAGCCCCAGATGCAGAAAGCTGTTCTCGACCTCGGCATTGAGGCTGTCGAACACCTGCTTGACCTCGCGCTGCTGCGCCTGGTTGCGGGCCGAAATGTCGGTCAAGGCATTGCGCGTCATGCTGACCAGATGACGCACATCGGCCAGATCGCGGGTGGCGACCAGGGACTCCAGCGCCCCGACCCGCTGCACCGCGCCCTCGACCAGCAGGGCCACGTTGTCGATGGCGCGGCCCATGCGTTCGGATTCGGCCCGGTCCATGTCGGCGCCGCGGTCCATGCGCAGGTCGCGCACGAACAGCACCACGCGGTCGTAAGAGAAACCGGTGTGGTGGCCGAAGGGGCGGATTCGCTGGCCCTCGGTCTGGGCCTGCAGATGGTCGAGGATGGAGTTCTCGAGCGCGCTGCAGGGCCCGCGGGCATTGCCCGAATACACCTCGCCACCGCCGCGGATGCGCACGCATCCATCGAGCGAGTAGCGGTGCAGGGCATCGAGGATGGCCCGCGCCACGGCCGCGTTGTCCGCGCAGCCGACCAGGGCGCGCTGGAACTCCAGCACCACGCCGGCCTCACCCACCATATCGGCGGACGAGAGCACGGCATTCATCACTTCGTCGAGCTGGCCGCTGAGCTCGCGCTGCCGGTCGCGGTGGGCCAGCACCAGATTGATTTTGGCCAGCAGCTCGGGCGCATCAAAGGGCTTGGGCAGGTAATCGGCGCCGCCGGCGGCATAACCCTGCAATCGCTCGTCAATGCTGGTGCGAGCGGAGTGAAAGATCACCGGGATGTCGGCTGTGGAGAAGTTGTCCTTGAGGCGGCGGCAGGTCTCGTAGCCGTCCATCTCAGGCATGTCCACATCGAGCACGATCAGGTCGGGCGGGTCGCTGTCACAGCGACTCAGGGCTTCCGCCCCGCTGCTGACCTGACTGACCTTGAAGTCAGCTTCCAGTGTGGCTTCCAGCATTTGCAGCGTCAGCTCGTCGTCGTCGACCAGCAAGACATGAGATCGCACCGTCATTGTTAGAACTCCCCTGGCGAACTGTTCCATGTCCGGGCGCAACTCTGACTGTGCGTGTTGCGCCCGTCGAAGCATTGAACCAGCAAACCGGGCCGGCGACCAGCCCCGCTGCGCAACAGCATGCAGAAGTAAACGGCTCAGAAACCGAGCTTTTGTCCCGCACCAGCCAAGGTGGCCACCCCGATCACCGCAAAGATGGCTGCGGCAATGCCATGGACCAGGCGAACGGGAATACGACCGGCGATGCGCTCGCCCAGCAAGACGGCCGGCACATTGGCGATCATCATGCCCAAGGTGGTGCCTGCCACCACAGCCACAAAGGCGTGGTACTGAGCCGCCAGCGCCACGGTGGCCACCTGGGTCTTGTCGCCCATCTCGGCCAGGAAGAAGGCCACGATGGTGGTGCCCAACACGCCCAGCTTCAGGCCCTTGCCGCCCTCCTCTTCCTCGTCGATCTTGTCCGGGATCAAGGTCCAGACAGCCATGGCGACAAAGCCCACGCCCAGCACCCAGCGCATCACGGTGGGGCTGACTTGCGCGGTGATCCAGGCGCCCAGGGCGCCGGCACCGGCATGGTTGACCACGGTGGCGATGAAGATACCCAGGATGATGGGCAGGGGTTTGCGGAAGCGGGCAGCCAGCAAAAAGGCCAGGAGCTGGGTTTTATCGCCGATTTCAGCGAGGGCGACGATGCCGGTGGAGACGAGAAAGGCTTCCATGGTGGGCGAACACTGTTCCTGCGGCCGGCATGAAAACAACCGATGACCACGCACACGCCGGCCGCAAAGCAGGTGTGGGTGGCCAAAGGTCTTGCCAGGGGTCAGGTCTTGCGCACTGCACAAGAGATGACACTGCCCGCGCCATGGCCGAACGCTCGACCAAGTGTGTTGACGCGGGCCGGCAGCCAGGGCGGCTGCAGCGGCTACTCCCCAATGACCCGACCATTGTAGCCGCGGGCTTGAAGCCGGCCTATTTGCGGCCGCCGCGGCGCAGCGTCGGGCTGGCCAGGTCCAGCTCCTCGGCCTTGAGCACCAGGGCATCCGGGAACTGCTGGCGCAGGGCCAGACCGCCCTGCTTGAAATCGGCCACGATGACGGTGCGCAAGCGCTCGCCCTGCCAGTGGCGGGTGGCCAGGGTGCGCACGATGTCGCCGTCCAGGGCCGCCAGTTCATCCGGCACCCGGCCCAGCTCGGCCAGGGGTCGGCCGCGCATCAGGCCCTCGGCCGCCAGGGCGGCCAGGCCGGCCGTGGTTTCCAGCTGGCGGCCGAAGTCGCCGATCAGCACCGCGCGGCGTGCCACCAGCTCGGGGTCGGGCACACGCTCCGTAGACAGGCGGCGGATCTCCTGCTGCAGCAAGGCCGCCACCTCACCGGCGCTTTCATGCTTGGTCTGGGCGCTGGTGATCAGCTGGGCGCCCCCGGGCTGCGCGTCGATGCCGCTGGTGGCACCGTAGCTCAGGCCGCGTTTGATGCGCACCTCCTGGTTGATGCGCGAGGAGTAGCCCTGACCCAGGACCGCATTGGCCAGGGCGTTGGCCTGCTGGGTCAGCACCTCGGTGGCCTGGGCTTCGGGTGTCAGGCGGGCAAAGGGCACGGGGCTTGGGCCGGCGGTCGGGGCCATCACCTGCACCGCACTCTGGCCGGCACCGGGCAGGTCGACCAGTACCGTGCGCGCCGCCAGCGGCTTGGGCACCAAGGACGGTTGTTGCGGCAGTGCCATGCGATGGGCTCGCCATTTGCCGAAATGCTTGTCCGCCAGGCTGCGCGCCTGGGCCGGCGTGATGTCGCCGGCCAGGATCAGGGTGACCCGCTCGGGCCGCACATGCAGGCGGTGGAAGGCGCGCACATCGTCAAGCTGGATGCGGCTGAGGCTGGCCAGGGTGGGCTGCTGACCATGCGGGCTGTCGCCCCAGTAAAGGCGGCGGCCGATCTGGGCGGCCAACTGGCCCGGGTCGGAGCGGCCGAGCTTGAGCGCATCGACCGCCTGGGCCTGCAGGCGCTGGAACTCCTCTTCCGCCAGGCTGGGGCTGCGCAACATCTCGGACAGCAGGCCCAGGCTGGCGTCCAGGCGGTGGCTGGCCACCGTCACGCCCAGGTGGCTGCTGCGAGCGGCGCTGCCGATCTCCAGCTGCGTACCCAAGGCCTCGATCTCGGCGGCCAGGGCCGCGGCCGACACCGGGCCGGCGCCACGCTGCACGCCCTTGCCCATCAGGGCCAGGCTCAGCTCGGCCAGGCCGGACTTGCCGCCCGGGTCATAAGCCCCACCCGACTGGACCAACAGCCAGGCCGTGACCAGAGGCTGGGCATGACGCTCGACCACGGCCAGGCCCAGGCCATTGGCCAGGCGCTGCTGAATGAAATCGGGCACCTGCAAAGGCTGGGGCGAGGCCGGGCGGGGCGGCGACTCAAACCCGGTCTGGGCCCAGGCGCAGCCCAAGGAGGCGGCCAAGGCCAGGCCCAGGGCCGCAGCCAACACAGGCGGGCGGCGAACGAACGAAAACATGGTCCGGCGGCTCATGGCTTGCCCACTTTCTTGCGGGCCGGCGCTGCCTCGGCCTCGTACAACACGGTCACCCGGGCGCCGCGCAGCACATCGCGCTTGAGCACGCCTTGCACATCGGCGGCGCTGACCGCCTGCAAATCGTTCAACTCGCGGTTCACCCACTGCACATCACCGCGCAGCAAGGCCGCCTCGCCCAGCACCTCACCCAGGCCCAGCGGCGTTTGCCGGCGAATCAAGGCAGCGGTCAGCAGCTGAGCCTTGACCTTCTCCAGCTCTGCCGCGGCGATGGGCTCCTCGGCCAGCTTTTGCAGCTCACGCATCAGCGGCGCCACCAGTTCGGCGGCGCTCTGCTTGCCGCTGGCAATGGCATGGGCCACCAACAGGCCGGCGTCGGCATTGAGCTGGGCTTCGAAGCCGGCACTCTGCGCCAGCTGCTGGCGGTAGACCAGGCTCTCGTTCAGGCGCGAGGACTCGCCCATGGCCAGCAGCCCTTGGGCCACCTGCCAGACCGGCGCATCGGCGCTGGAGGCCTTGGGACCTTGCCAGATCAGCAAGGCCGCCGGCAGCGGCACATTGGGCGCCTTGAGCTGATGCAGCTCGTCGCGTGCACGCCGCGGCTCGCTCTGTTGCACCCGCGGGATGGCACTGGCCGGTTGGCGGATGCTGCCGAAGTAATGGTTCACCCAGCGATTCAGCTGCACCGGGTCAAACGCGCCGGTGACAATGAGCACCGCGTTGTCCGGCCGGTAGTACTGGGCATGGAAGGCACTGACGTCCTGCAGGGTCGCTGCGTCCAGCTCGTCGATGCTGCCGATCACCGGGCGGCGGTAGGGGTGCAGCTGGTAGCCCAGGCGCGGCACGGCGTGAAACAACCGGCCGTAGGGCTCGGCCAGCACGCGCTGGCGGAACTCTTCCTTGACCACGGCGCGCTCGCTGTCGAAATTGACCTGATCCACGGTCAGGTTGGACATGCGCTCGGCCTCGGCCCAGAGCAGGGGTTCCAGGTGGTTGGCCGGCACGACGCTGTGGTAAGCCGTCATGTCATCGGCGGTGAAGGCATTGTTGTTGCCGCCGACATCCTCGGTCATGCGGTCGAACTGTTCGTTGGCCATGTAGCGGGTGCGCTTGAACATCATGTGCTCGAACAAATGCGCAAAGCCGCTGCGACCGGCCGGGTCGTCCTTGCCGCCCACGCGGTACCAGACCTGCACGCTGACCGTGGCCCCGGCCTGAGGCAGGGCAATCAGCTCCAGGCCATTGGCCAGAATGCGGCGCTCGAAGGCCAGGGGCGCAATCTTGAGCGGCGCCACGGTGCCCTCGGCGGCGGTCTGCGCCCAGACCGCCGGGCTGGCGCCGGCCAGCAAGGCCGAGCCGGCCGTGCCGAGGCTCAGACCCAGGCCCAGGCTCAGAAAGCGGCGACGCGCGCCGCTCATGCCCTGCGCTTCCCCGGCCCCTCCCGCACCGACCTGCTGTCCTGGCTCTCGTCGTTCTCTGCTGTGCATGCTGCTCACGCTGATCCCATCATCGTCTTCTTCTGATGCGCCCACGGCGGCCGAAGCGCCGTGCGCAGGCGCCCATGCTGCCACAAGGAACCGGCTCGGCCGTGTCGGCCCGGCTGCGGATGCCGCCGCCGGGCGCCCTCCCCCTAACTGCTGACAGCCGATGTCAGCAGCGGGCAGGCAAGATGCGCCGCAGCCATCCCCCCTCCCCGTCCACACGCACTGCCGGAGACCCTCGCATGAACTATGCCTACACCATTGTTTACGTGGCCGATGTGGCCGCTTCCCTGGAGTTTTTCGAGGCCGCCTTCGGCCTGAAGCGCCGCTTTCTGCATGAATCGGGCGCCTACGGCGAACTGGACACCGGCGCCACCGCCCTGGCCTTTGTCGACCACGAAACCGCGCTGGAAAGCGTCGGCCAGCCCTATGTGGTGGCGGCTGAGAGCGCCCGCCCGCTGGGCATGGAGATCGGCTTCAGCACCGAGAACGTGCCCGCTGCCTTTGCCCGCGCCGTGGCCGCCGGCGCCGCGCCGCTGAAAGAACCGGTCACCAAGCCCTGGGGCCAGACGGTCGCCTATGTGCGCTGCCCGGATGGCAGCCTGGTCGAGCTGTGCACGCCCATGGGCTGAGGACCATGCGCGGTCTCGGGCCCCGCAGCCGGGAACAACTTGCTGCGCTCGGCATCCACGATCTGGACCAACTGCGCCAGCACGATGCCTATGCGCTCTACGCAAAGCTCAAGGCACGGTGGCCCGGGGCCAGCCTCAATCTTCTGTACGCTTTGATGGGTGCACAGGAAGATCGTGACTGGCGCGACATCGCCCGCGAACGGCGCAGCGAAGCCTTGCTGCGTCTGGACGACCTGGGGTTGGCACCCCGTTGAGACCTGACGACACTGGATACGGCAAGCATGAAGCCCAACCCCCACACCGACCCTCTGGCCCACCATCTGCTCAGCATGGCCTACAACAATGCCTGGGCCAACCACCGCCTGCTGGCGGCCTGCGCCCATCTGAGCCCGTCTGAGCTGCAAGCGACCCGCTGCAACTTCTTCCCCAGCATCCTCGCGACCCTGAACCACAATCTCTGCGTGGACTGGTTTTACGTCGATGCGCTGGAGCGCGAGCTGGCCGGCGACGCGCCGCACCCCGACTGCTACCAGTTCTTTGCCGTGGAGCAGCCGTTTCAGACCGCCGCCGAGCTGCAGCGCGAGCAGGCGGCCGTGGACCAGCGCCTGCGGGCCTACTGCGCCGCCCAGCGCGACGGCGAGCTGGGCCGCATCGTCACCATCGCCCGGCCGGGGGGCGCGCAGCAGGACAGCCGCACACGCCTGCTCGCCCATCTGTTCCAGCACCAGATCCACCACCGCGGTCAGGTGCACGCCATGCTGGCCGGCACCGCCGTCAAGCCGCCTCAGCTGGACGAGTTTTTCTGTGCCGGCGAGGCGGATCTGCGCGCCACAGAGTTTCAGGATCTGGGCTGGACCGAGGCGGACATCTGGGCCTGATGAGTCCGCTCGGGACGGGGCCGGATCACGCCTCTGGCGCCCCCAGGGCCTGCATGGCCTGGCGCGTGTCCTGGATCACACGCTGCGCCACCCGGCGCTCGGTCTCGGGCAGCTGGCGCGCCGCTTCGGCCTCCAGCAGCAACGGCCGCAGCAAGGCATTGGCGCTGGCACGGAACTCCTGGCCCAGGGTGTCGAGCTGGGCGAAGCTGTCGACGCGCATGGCGGACAGGCGCTCGCGCAGCGCTGCCTCAAATGCCTCGCGCTTGTGGCGCAGCTCTTCATCCTTGCGGCCGCTCTTGTCCATCATCCACTTGAGCAGGCCGGCCACCAGCAAGGCACCGCCCGCAAACGGCGCCACCGGCGCGATCACCGGCAGCACGGCGGCTGCACCCAGGGCATAGACCGCCGCGCCCGTGCCTGCGGCAGCCACCGCGCCGGCGCCCAGGGTCAGCTCGGCCGCACTCTCGGTGGAATTCTTCAGCCGCGTGCTGATCTGCAGGGCCGGCATCAGGCGGCGCAGCTGGCTGTGGTGCGGGCGCTCGAGCACGCTGGCGTGGACCAGGCTGAACTCTTCGCGGAACAGGCGCAGCTCTTCCTTCAGCAGGCGCAGCTGCCCCTCCTGGCGGCGGGCGGCACGGTCCAGGCGGCGCTCCAGCTCCTTGGCAAAGGTCGAGCGGGCCATCTCGGCCCAGACCTTGTGCTCGGTCCAATCGTCCGTGCGCAGGCGCTCCAGCATCTGCAGCTCGACGGCATTGCCGGCATCGTGGATCAGCTCTTCAAAGTCCTCTTCGAAGCTGCGTTTTTCATGCGCGATGCGCGCTTCCACCATGGCGATGCGCTGACCCACCTGCTGGAACAGCTGCTCCACCCGCTGCGCGTACGCGGCGGCCGAGCCGGCCTCCGGCGGCGGCGCCTGCAGGCCGCGCTCGAACTCGCTGAGTCGCCGCGCCAGCACGGTCAGGCTGGAGCTCATACCCTGCTGCAAGACCTGATCGCTGCTGGCGCCGTCCAGGTAACGGCCCACGCCCAGGGCCAGATCGATATCGCCCGACAGTCGCGCCGCCGTCTGCGCCGCCGGCAACAATGGCCGGCCGCCGAACAGCCGGGCCGATTGGCGGCTGACGGTTTTCCACAACGAGGGCGCCGGGCCCACCGCCTCGGCCAGGCGCGAAAGCTCCTGGCTGGGCAGCAGCAAGGCTACCGCCAGCTCCTGCGCAAACTTGTGCGCCTGCTCGCCCTGCAACTGCAGCAGAGGCTGGGCATCCAGGAAGGCCTGGCGGCGCTGGGCCTCGGGCAGCTCGGCGCTGGCGCGCTTGAGCTGAGCAAAGGCGGCTTTTTGCTCGCCAGGCGACTCCAGCGCCCGCAGGGCTGCGTGGGCGCCCAGGGCCGAATCCTGCAGCCGGGCGGCCAAGGCCGACACCCGCTCGAACTCCCCCAGCGTGACAAAGCCGTCGGCCGCGGCCAGCGCGGCCAGGGCGCGGATGAAGGCCTGCGGGAAGCCGCCATCTTCGCGTGCGAACTGTTCCAGATCGGGCCGATCCAGAGTGATAGCGACGGGCATGACGGAAGGGCTGGGCGGTGGCGAAGAAACACTCACGGGGACGGGGCTCCAGGCTTGAAGGTCAGACCCGCATCGTCCCAGATTCTGGGCCACCCAAGATTCATGCGGGCGCAGAGGCGCGCAAATCCTGCAGCCAGAGGCCCGCCGCCCGGGCCTCGGCCTCATGCGCTTCATCACGCCAGGTTTCAGCCAGGGCCGCGCGGTACCAGTCCTGCATGGCCGGCAGCTGCAACAAGCGCTGGGCATAGGCCTGCGCGGCCTCGCCCAAGGCCGGCCCATAGCTCTGCACCCGAAAAGCCACCGGGGCGAAAAACGCATCCACAGCCGTGAAATCGGGGCCGGTGAGGTAGGGGCCGCCGAAGCGCTTCAAGCCCTCCAGCCACAAGGCCTCGATGCGCTGCCAGTCGGCCACCAAGGCAGGCGACCAATCGCCCACCTGCACTCGCAGGCCGCAGTTCATGGTGCAGACATCGCGCAGGCGCTGGAAGCCGGAGTGCACTTCAGCGCAGACGCTGCGCGCCCAGGCGCGCGCCGCACGGTCCTGCGGCCAGACCCGCGGGTCCAGCTCGGCCAGATACTCGACGATGGCCTGGGAGTCCCAAACTGTCAGGCCCTCGTGATGCAGGCAGGGCACGCGGCCGCTCGGCGAGAACAAGCAGTAGTCCCCGGCGCTACCCGGCGCCTGGCCGAACACCACCAGTCGCTCCTCGAAGGGCAGTTGCAGCTGCTTCAGCAGCACCCAGGGTCGCAAGGACCAGGACGAATAGTTTTTGTTGGCGATGAAGAGTTGCAGCATGGTGGGCACCCGTGAGCCAAGTGGCGGGCGCCAGCATATGCCAGAGCGCGGCAGGGCAGCGGCCCCAGGCTGTCGATGGGTTGCACCCATCGGGCCGATCGGCAGCTCATGTCGGCCAGCCTCCCGTCTGTCGCCGCAAGCGGGTGGAGCTCTAGCAAGTTTGACTATGCTGCAAGCCTGCAGTTCCAAATCCTGGGCCCAGCGCATGCCCGACGTCCCCTTCCTCAGAATGGGCCGCCGAGCTTCGAAGGCCCGCACGTTTCCACCTGCCCTGTCTCTTTCTGAGGTGCACATGACATCGTCTGCTTCTGCGGTTCGCCCCTTCGCCCCCACCCTGTTGGCTCTGGCCAGCCTGGCCTTGAGCGCCACGCTGACCCAAAGCGCCGTGGCCGCCACGGCCAATGCCCGTGGCGAAACGCCGCTGATCGCCCGCTCAGCCTTGTTTGGCAACCCGGTCAAGAGCGGCGCCCAGCTGAGCCCGGATGGCCAGTGGCTGTCCTGGATGGCACCGGTGAATGGCGTGATGAACGTCTGGGTGGCGCCGGCTGACAAGCCCGAGGCGGCCAAGGCCGTCACCGACTCCAAGGACCGCCCGATCCCCGGTCATTTCTGGTCGGGCAACAGCGAGCAGGTTCTGTTCATCAAGGACAACGCCGGCGATGAGAACTTCCGCCTCTACGGTGTCGATTTGAAGAGCGGCCAGCAGCGCGACTACACGCCCTACAACAAGGTGCGGGTGCGCATGATGGCACGCTCGAACACGCGACCCGACGAGCTGCTGATCGGCATTAACAACCGCGACCCGCGCTGGCACGATGTGCATTTGCTCAATCTCAAGACCGGCGAGCTGAAGCTGCTGATGCAGGGCGACGGCTTTGCCGGCTTCCTCGGCGACGACGATCTGAATGTGCGCATGGCCCTGCGCCCCAATGCCGCGGGCGGGCAGGATTTCTTCCCGGTCCAGAACGGCAAGACCGCCGACAAGCCAGTGCTGAGCACGACGCTGGAAGACAGCGCCACCTCGCCGCTGGGCTACACCCGTGACGGCAAGACCCTGTACTGGATGGACTCGCGCGAACGCGACACCACGGCCTTGTTCGCCGAGGATGTAGCCAGCGGTAAACGCACCCTGCTGGCCGAGGACGCCAGGGCCGATCTGGGGGCCAGCTTGCGCGACCCGGTCAGCGGCGTGATCCAGGCCTATGCTGTGGACTATCTGCAGACCGAATGGAAGTTCCTTGACAAGACGCTGAAGGCCGACTTCGACTGGCTGCAAAAGCAGCTGGGCCAGGGCGAGGTGATCGTTTCCAGCCGCACGCGCGCCGACGACAAGTGGATCGTCGGCATCGATCCGGTCTCCAAGGTCGCTGCCACCTACCTCTACGACCGCAAGGCCAAGAAGCTGCAGGCGCTCTATGTCGCCCGCCCCGAGTTGCAGGACGCACCGCTGGTGCCCATGCAAGGCCTGGAGATCAAGGCCCGCGACGGCCTGATCCTGCCCAGCTACCTGAGCCTACCCAAGGAGGCCGACAAGAACGGCGACGGCAAGGCCGACAAGCCTGTGCCCCTGGTGCTGTTTGTGCACGGCGGCCCCTGGGCCCGCGACGGCCATGGTTACAACGGCTACCACCAATGGCTGGCCAACCGCGGCTATGCGGTGCTGTCGGTCAACTTCCGCGCTTCCACCGGCTTTGGCAAGAAGTTCCTGAACGCCGGCAACAAGCAATGGGGCCTGGCCATGCACAACGACCTGCTGGACGCCGTGGACTGGGCCGTCAAGCAAGGCGTCACAACCAAGGACAAGGTCGCCATCATGGGTGGCAGCTATGGCGGCTACGCGGCCCTGGCCGGTGTGGCCTTCACGCCCACCACTTTTGCCTGCGCCGTGGACATCGTTGGCCCCTCCAACCTGGAAACCCTGCTCAGCACCATTCCCCCGTACTGGGAGGCCGGCAAGAAGCAGATGTACAGCCGCATGGGTGACCCGACGACCGAGGAAGGCAAGGCCATCCTGCGCGCCGCCTCGCCGCTCTACAAGGCCGACCAGATCGTCCGCCCCCTGCTGATCGGCCAGGGTGCCAACGACCCGCGTGTCAAACAGGCCGAAAGTGACCAGATCGTCCAGGCCATGCAAGCCAAGAAGATCCCGGTCACCTATGTGCTCTACCCCGACGAAGGCCATGGCTTCAACAAGCCCAACAACCGCATCGGTTTCAACGCCGTGGCGGAGGCCTTCCTGGGCCAATGCCTGGGCGGCCGTGTCGAGCCCCTGGGCGAGACCGTGCGCCAGTCCACCGCACAAATCGTGACCGGTGCGGAGCATGTGCCGGGCCTGGAGGCGGCCGCGAAGAAGTAAATCGCTGAACCGCTGGCCCACTCATCGCCCGATCCTGGGCGGTGATCAGCGCCCTCGAGTCTGTCATGGCTCTGGGGCGCTTTTCTTTGCCGCGACAGCGAGAACCACCTGGGCCCAGTGGCGGGGAGCAGAACCCTGCGGTCGACTCTTGTGCGGATCGCTCACGCTGCGGTGGCTCGTCCCGCCGCCGGGCTCATGGTTCGCGGGTCGGCTCTTCGAGCCGACTCCGCTCGCTGCTCACTGCGCGGCTCAGCGGCGCCAAACTCCCTCCGTTCGCTGCGCTCACTGTGGTCAAACAGTGGCGCCGAGTCAGTTCTTGAAGCGCGCGAGTACGCGCACCTGAGCCGCTCCGCTGCGCCCTCGGCCGCGCACAAATCGCCCGTCGGCGGGCCGAGCCACCTCCGGATTCGGCGGGATCCACCGTTGATGGGGCCGATCGATCGCGATGCAAGCGCCCTGCAGCCCGGGCCGCTGCCGGGCGATTTGTGAAGGGCCGAGCAGCACAGCGCCTCGGGGCGCGCACGTACTCGTGCGCTTCAAGCTCTGACTTGGCGCTTCTGTCTGAACGAAGCGCACGCAGGGAGCGGAGTGAGTTATGCGCCAGCCCCGAGGCGCGAGCAGCGCAGGGAAGTCGGCCCGCCAGGGTCGACCCCGGAACCATGAGCCCGGTGGCGGCACGGGCTGCAGGGCCTCACGAGAAAGACCCAAATCAGTTTCGTAACGAACATGCCCTCGCTCAGCCTCCGGAGCTCAACATCCCCCGCTCTTCGATGAATCGCACCACCTCAGCCACACCGGCCAGGGTCTTGAGGTTGCTCATCACGAAGGGCTTGCTGGCGCCGCGCATGCGGCGGGTGTCGGCTTCCATGATCTCGAGGTTGGCGCCGACATGCGGGGCCAGATCGGTTTTGTTGATGACGAAGAGATCGCTCTTGGTGATGCCGGGGCCGCCTTTGCGCGGGATTTTTTCGCCGGCAGCGACGTCGATGACGTAGATGGTCAGGTCGCTCAGTTCGGGGCTGAAGGTGGCGGCCAGGTTGTCGCCGCCGGACTCAACGAAGACCACATCGGCGTCGGGGAACTGCGCGAGCATGCGGTCGATCGCCTCCAGATTGATGGAGCAATCTTCGCGGATGGCGGTGTGTGGGCAGCCGCCCGTCTCCACGCCCAGGATGCGCTCGGCTGGCAGGGCGCCGCTGAGGGTCAGCAGGCGCTGGTCTTCCTTGGTGTAGATGTCGTTGGTGATGGCCACCAAGTCCCAGCGCTCGCGCATGGACTTGCACAGCATTTCCAGCAAAGTGGTCTTGCCCGAACCGACCGGGCCGCCGATGCCCACGCGCAGAGGCGGCAGGCGTTTGCTGCGACCGGGAATGTGGTGCAGCGGGGTCGGGTGCGAAGTGCTTGGATTCATGATCGGAACAGGCGGGAGTACTGGGTTTCGTGGCGGGCCGAGAGAATCGCCAGCATGGGAGAAAAAGCCTGACGCCGAGATTCATCGGTGGCAAGCGCCTCGGCAACCGCCGCGGGAATCTCGGCGGCCAGGCGGGCCAGGATGCGCTGTCCAGCGCTCTGCCCCAGGGGCACCGACTTGATGGCGGCGCCGACCATGGCCTCGGCCCAGGCGAAGGCGTAGGCCAGCAGCGCATCCTCGGGCGCAGCCTCGCTGGCTGCCAGGGCCAGGGCCATCACCAGCGGGTAGCAGGGCTGGCCCAAAGCCTGGCACTGCGCGATCTGTGCCGGCGTGGCGGTGTCGTGGTTGCGCAGCCAGTCCAGCAGCGAACGGCCCATCTGCTCGGACTGCAGGCGCAGCTCGGCACTCTCGCGGGTTTGCAGCAACCAGTCGTTCAGGCGGCGCAGAGTCGCCCGGTCGTCTTCGCGCCAGGCTCGCAAGGCCTGGGCCGCCAAGGACAGGTCACCGCGCGCTTGGCTCAGGCGCAGCTGCTGCGAGAGCCAGTGCGCGGTGCTGGTTTCGTCATGCACCCAGCCATGGGCCACGGCCGATTCGATGCCCTCGGAATAGGAGAAGCCGCCGATGGGCAGAGCCGGCGAGGCCAACCAGAGCAGTTGCAGCAGGGCGCTCATGGATGGGCGTGATGATGATGGTGAGGAGGGTGAGCATGACCGTGGTCGTGCCCATGGTCATGGCTGTTCCCATTCCCCGCCGCATACGCCCCGCCCTCCGGTTCAAACGGCGCGTCCAGCGCCTGCACCTGCAGATGCGGCTGGGCGCGCAGCATCTCGGCCAGCACATGGTCGGGCTCGATCTGCAAATATCCGGGCTGCAGCTCGATGGGCACATGGCGGTTGCCCAGGTGGTAGGCCGCGCGAGTCAAGTCAAAGGGCGAGCCGTGCTCCGCGCAAGCGCTGATGCGCAGCAGCGCCTGGGGCGCCGCCTCGACGCGGATCAGGCTGCCATCCTCGGCCAGCAGCACATCGCCGCCGCGCAGCTGGGTGCCGCGCGGCAGGAACACGCCCAAGACTCGACCACTGGAGTCCTCAGCCTGAAAGCGGCTCTTCTGCCGCGTGTCCCAGTCCAGGCTGAGGCAGGCCGCACGGCGCAGCAGCACCGGCGCCAGGCCCTGGCCTTGCGGGATCAGACGGGCCACTTGCAAGAGCGCTGCGGCGCTCATGCCAGCGCCAAGGTCATGTAGCAGCTGTGGGGGTCGATCCGGTAGCTGCCGAAGGGCTCGCAGACGACAAAGCCCTCGCTGGCGTAGAGCTGGTGGGCCGGCTCGAAAAATGCCTGCGTGCCGGTTTCCAGGCTCAAGCGGCGATAGCCGCGCTGACGGGCCTCGGCCAGCACATGGCGCAGCATGCGGCGCGCCAGGCCGCGGCCACGCAGCGCGGCCGCGGTGCGCATGGACTTGAGTTCAGCGTGCTCCGCATCCAGGCGCTTGATCGCGGCGGTGGCCGCCAGCACCGGGCCTGCGGGCTCGTTCAGCCACGCCGTCCAGAAAGCGATCTCCGGTTGGCGCAGCTTGTTCATGTCCAGCGCGTGCACACTTTCCGGCGGCGAGGTGGCGCGCATGTCCTGCATATGCTCTTCCATGAAGGCGGCAATGCGCGGGTCGCTCAGGTCATCGAGGCGGATCAGCAAGTCGGTTTCGGTGGTCATGGCAAGTGGGGACATCAGAACAAGAAATAGCGTTGGGTCATGGGCAGGCTCTGCGCCGGCTCGCAGCTGAGCAAGAGGCCATCCGCCCGCACGGCATAGCTTTGCGCATCGACCTCCATGCGCGGCGCGTAATCGTTGTGGATCATGTCGCGCTTGCCCAGGCCACGGATGCCGCGCACGGCAGCCAGGGTCTTTTGCAAACCATAGCGCTGGCCCACCCCGGCCGCCAGGCCAGCCTGCGACACAAAGCTCAATGAGCTGCGCGCCAGGGCGCCGCCGAAGGCCGCGAACATGGGCCGGTAGTGCACCGGCTGCGGAGTCGGGATGGAGGCATTGGGGTCACCCATGGCGGCCAAGGCGATGCTGCCGCCCTTGAGGATAATGCTGGGCTTGACGCCGAAGAAGGCCGGTTTCCAGAGCACCAAATCGGCCCACTTGCCGACCTCGACGCTGCCCACCTCGTGGCTGATGCCATGCGCAATCGCCGGGTTGATGGCCAGCTTGGCCACATAACGCTTGACCCGCGCGTTGTCATTGCCAGGGCCGTCGCCAGGCAAAGGCCCTCGCTGCAGCTTCATCTTGTGCGCCGTCTGCCAGCAGCGCAGGATCACCTCGCCGACCCGGCCCATGGCCTGGGAGTCGGAGCTGAACATGCTGATAGCGCCGAGGTCGTGCAGGATGTCCTCGGCCGCAATGGTCTCGCGGCGAATGCGGCTTTCGGCAAAAGCCAGGTCCTCGGCAATCGCCGGGTCCAGGTGGTGGCAGACCATGAGCATGTCCACATGCTCGTCCAGGGTGTTGATCGTGTAGGGCCGGGTCGGGTTGGTGGAGCTGGGCAGCACGTTCGCCTCGCCCACCACCTTGAGGATGTCGGGTGCATGGCCACCGCCTGCCCCCTCGGTGTGGAAGGTGTGGATGGTGCGGCCCTTGAAAGCCGCCACCGTGTCCTCGACAAAGCCGCTCTCGTTGAGCGTGTCGGTGTGGATGGCGACTTGGGTGTCGGTGGCCTCCGCCACGTTCAAACAGTTGTCGATGGCGGCCGGCGTGCTGCCCCAGTCTTCGTGCAGCTTGAGGCCGATGGCGCCGGCCTCGATCTGCTCCTGCAAGGCCAGGGGCTGGCTGGCATTGCCCTTGCCGAGAAAACCCAGGTTCATGGGGAAGGCATCGGCCGCCTGCAGCATGCGCTCCAGATGCCAGGCACCGGGCGTGCAGGTGGTGGCCAGGGTGCCGGTGGCCGGGCCGGTGCCGCCGCCCAGCATGGTGGTCACGCCGCTGGCCAGGGCTTCCTCGATCTGCTGCGGGCAGATGAAATGAATGTGGGTGTCCACCGCGCCGGCGGTGACGATCAGCCCTTCGCAGGCGATCACCTCGGTGCCGGGGCCGATGATGATGTCCACGCCGGGCTGGGTGTCGGGGTTGCCGGCCTTGCCGATGGCGACGATGCGGCTGTTCTTGAGGCCGATGTCGGCCTTGATGATGCCCCAGTGGTCGAGGATCAGGGCATTGGTCATGACCGTGTCGACAGCACCCTCATCACGAGCACGTTGCGACTGCGCCATGCCATCGCGGATCGTCTTGCCGCCGCCGAACTTGACCTCCTCGCCGTAGCCGACGGCATTGCCGGCGGCGTCAATACGTCCTTCGCCCGCGCGCAGGGTCAGGTCTTGCTCGACCTCGATGATCAGCTCCGTGTCGGCCAGGCGCAGGCGGTCGCCCACGGTGGGGCCATACATCTCGGCATAGGCGCGTCGTCCCAGCGTGGCCATCACAAGCTCCCTTGCACCAGGCCGCGGAAGCCGTGGACGATGCGCGCGCCGGCCAGGTCCACCAGCTCCACGGTGCGCTGCTGGCCGGGCTCGAAGCGTACGGCCAGGCCGGAACCGATGTTCAGCCGCATGCCGCGCGCCGCGGCGCGGTCGAATTGCAGGGCGGCATTGGTTTCGGCGAAGTGGTAGTGGGAACCAACCTGGATGGGCCGATCGCCTGTGTTCTGCACCACCAGGCTCAGCGTGCGCCGGCCGGGGTTGAGCAGGTGCTCGCCCTCGGGCGTGAACAACTCGCCGGGAATCATGCGCCGACCACCCGGCTCATCAGGGCCAGGCCCAGCAGCGCAATGCCGCCACCCAGCACGCGACTCAGCGGCAGGGCCCAGCGCGCCTGCGTGCGGCGCAGCGACAGGCCCAGGCCCAGGCCGGCCACATGGAGCAGCCAGGTCGCCAGCACCATGCCCAGCAAGGCCAGGCCGCCGTCCAGCTCGCGGCCATGGGCCACGCCGTGGAAGCAGGCAAAAAAGCCCACCAGGCCCATGGCCAGGGCAGGCGCCAGGGCGCGCCGGGTGGCGGCCAGCAGACCCAGGGCCAGCACCGAGGCGGCGATCATGGGTTCCACCGCCGGCAGCTCCAGGCCGCTCAAGCCCAACAGCGCGCCGACGAGCAGCAGCACGGCAAAGGCCAGCGGCGCCTGCCAGGGCCGGCGCAGGGCCAGGCCGCTCCACAAGCCCACGGTCAGCATGGCCGCCAGATGATCGGCCCCACTCAAAGGGTGGAAGAAACCGGTAATGAAGTCATGGCCATGGGCGGCATCGCCGGTGTGCGACACGGCCACCAGGGGCAGCAAGCCAGCGAGGGCGGAGACGAGGGCGCGTTTCATGAGGGCGGGTTCCTGTCGGTGTCGTTGAAATGAATGCGGGGACGGCTCAAACGATGGGCTGATGCACAGTCACGAGCTTGCTGCCATCCGGGAAGGTCGCTTCCACCTGGATGTCGGGAATCATCTCGGCCACGCCGTCCATCACATCGGCGCGGCCGAGCAGTTCGCGGCCCTCGCTCATCAGCTGGGCGACGGTCTTGCCGTCGCGGGCCCCTTCCATCACGGCGGCGCTGATGAAGGCCACGGCCTCGGGATAGTTGAGCTTGAGCCCGCGGGCGCGGCGGCGTTCGGCCAGCAGGGCGGCGGTGAAGATCAACAGCTTGTCCTTCTCTCTCGGCGTCAGTTCCATGGTGTCCTGCTCGGGTGTTGCGAGGGCTGTTTGCAAGTCCCGTGCCGACTTGGAGACCGCCACGCGCAGGCGGCACGAAACCTGCTCGCAGTTCGCCCATGAGCGCCCTGCCCCACGATGTGCCGCTGCCCCTGCATCCGCCCCTTCATCCGCCTGAAGGCGGCCCGGCGCCGCAGCGCGTCATCAAGATCCGGCGCGACTACAACGCCTGGGTGGCGCGCGAAACGCTGGAGGACTACGCCCTGCGCTTCACGCCGCAGCGCTTTCGCCGCTGGTCGGGCTTCCGGGTGGCCAACACGGCCTTCGGCGCGGCCTCCTTCCTGATCCTGGAGGCCGTGGGCGCCACCTTGCTGCTGCAGTACGGCTGGGCCAATGCGGCCTGGGCCATCGTCGCCACCGGCCTGATCATCTTTCTGGCCGGCCTGCCCATCAGCATCTACGCCGCCCGCTACGGCGTGGACATGGACCTGCTGACCCGCGGCGCCGGCTTCGGCTACCTGGGCTCGACCCTGACTTCGCTGATTTACGCCAGCTTCACCTTCATCTTCTTTGCGCTGGAAGCGGCCGTCATGGCCTACGCCCTGGACCTGGCACTGGACATCCCGCCACGCTGGGGCTATCTGATCTGCGCCCTGCTGGTGATTCCCCTGGTCACCCACGGCGTGTCGGTCATCAGCCGCCTGCAGCTGATCACGCAACCGCTCTGGCTGGTCCTGCTGCTGCTGCCTTTCGCGGCCGTGCTGTGGCAAGAGCCGCAGGCCTTTGCCGGTGCACTGCACCATGCTGGCGCGCTCTCGGGCACGGCCGGCTTCGAGTTGCGCCACTTTGGTGCGGCGCTGACCGTGGGCATTGCCCTGATCACGCAGATGGGCGAGCAGGCCGACTACCTGCGCTTCATGCCCGCCCTGCCGAGCGATGCCGCGCCGGCGCAGCGGCGGCGATGGTGGGCGGCGGTGCTGGTGGGCGGGCCGGGCTGGGTGCTGCTGGGCGTGCTCAAGATGCTGGGCGGCGCCTTGCTGGCCTGGCTGACGCTGAGCCACGCCGTGCCGGCCGAGCGGGCGGTGGACCCCAACCAGATGTACCTGGCCGCCTACGAGTATGTGTTCCCGCACTACGGCTGGGCGGTGGCGGCCACGGCCCTGTTCGTGATCGTGTCGCAGCTCAAGATCAATGTCACCAATGCCTATGCCGGCTCGCTGGCCTGGAGCAATTTCTTCTCGCGCCTGACGCACAGCCACCCGGGGCGGGTGGTCTGGGTGGTGTTCAACACCTTGATCGCCTTCTTGCTGATGGAGATGAATGTCTTCGAGGCCTTGAGCGCCGTGCTGGGCCTGTACGGCAATGTGGCCATCGCCTGGATCATGGCCGTGGTGGCCGATCTGGTGATCAACAAGCCCCTGGGGCTGTCGCCGCCGGGCATCGAATTCAAGCGCGCCCACCTTTACGACGTCAACCCGGTCGGCGTGGGCGCCATGGCCCTGGCCTCGGCGCTCTCGGTCAGCGCTCACCTGGGACTGTTCGGGCCGGATGCCCAGGCTTTCTCGGCCCTGATCGCCCTGGTGACGGCCTTGATCGCCTCGCCCGTGATCGCCTGGGCCACGCGCGGGCGCTACTACCTGGCCCGTGCACCGTTCGGCGAGGACCCAGACGAAGGCCGCCCCCTGCGCGCGCGCCGCTGCGTCATCTGCGAGCGCGAGTACGAAGGCCCGGACATGGCCCAATGCCCTGCCTACCAGGGCGCCATCTGCTCGCTCTGCTGCAGCCTGGACGCTCGCTGCGGCGATCTCTGCAAGCCCCAGGCCCGGCTCTCGGCGC
The DNA here is from genome assembly GCF_027863535.1 of Paucibacter sp. B51. NCBI lineage: Bacteria > Pseudomonadati > Pseudomonadota > Betaproteobacteria > Burkholderiales > Sphaerotilaceae > Roseateles > Paucibacter sp. B51. The sequence goes on from NZ_JAPIVN010000001.1 coordinate 366,395, forward strand.
AATGGTCGGGCGCGCTGCGCTGCCTGCTGCCGCGGCCGCTCTGGCCGGTGCTGGACAAAGGCCTGGGCCACTTCCTGCTGTTGATGGGCGTGCTGCTGCCCCTGCTGGCGGCGCTGTTCGGCCTGCTCTACCACCAGGAGTTGCAAAGCCTGGGGTCCGGCGAAACGCCGGCCAGCCTGCGAGCCGGCTTCCTGAAGGCCTATGTGCTGCTGAGCCTGGGCCTGGGCATTGCCGCCTGGTGGCTGGTGCTGGCCCACCAGAGCCGCGAGGTGGCGCAAGAAGAATCCAACCGCCAGACCGAGGCCTTGATGCGCGAGATCGCCTCGCACCGCCGCACCGACGAGGCCTTGCAAGCGGCCCGCGTGTTGGCCGAGCGCGCGCAAGCCGCGGCCGAGGCCGCCAACCAGGCCAAGAGCCGTTACGTCAGCGCCATCAGCCACGAGCTGCGCACCCCCCTCAACAGCATCCTCGGCTATGCCCAGCTGATGGCCGAGGACACGCACGAGCTGCCGCCGCGCCGGCGCCAGGCCGTGCAGGTGATCAAGCGCAGCGGCGAGCACCTGCTGAGCCTGATCGACGGCACCCTGGACCTGGCCCGCATCGAGGCCGGCCGCCTGAGCCTGGAGCTGGCGCCCCTGCGCTTCGAAGACTGCATGCACGAGCTGGCCGAGATGTTCGAGCCCCAGGCTGCCGCCCAGGGCTTGCAGTTCCGCTTCGAGGTGCAGGGCGAGCTGCCGGCTTGCGTGCGCGGCGACGAGCGGCGGCTGCGCCAGATCCTGATCAATCTGATCGGCAATGCCATCAAGTTCACGCCGCGGGGTCAGGTCACCCTGCGCGTGCGCCATGCCCGCGAGCTGGCCCTGATCGAGGTGGAGGACAGCGGCCCCGGCCTGGACGCGGCCGAGTTGGCGCGCATCTTCGAGCCCTTCACCCGCGGCAGCAGCCGCGGCACCGGCGCCACCGTCGGCGCCGGCCTGGGCCTGACCATGGCGCAGATGCTGGCGCGGCTGATGGGCGGCGAGCTGAACGCACGCAGCACGCCGGGCCAGGGCTCGGTGTTCAGCGTGCGCCTGTTCCTGCCGGCCTTGCCCGACAGCGCCCTGCCGCCGGCGCGCGCGCCCCGCCCGCGTCTGGGCTATGCCGGGCCGCGCCGCTTGCTGCTGCTGGTCGACAACGAAGAGGCCGACCGCCAGCTGCTGATCGAGCTGCTGGCGCCGCTGGGCTTTGAGCTGCGCAGCGCCAGCAGCGGCCATGATGCGCTGGACTTGATCGTCAGCGGCGGCCTGCGGCCCGACGCCGTCCTGCTGGACCTGGCCATGCCCGGCATCGACGGCTGGGAGACCCTGCGCCGCCTGCGCGCCCTGAGCCTGCCCCAGCTGCCACGCGTGGCCATCGTCTCGGCCAATGCCTTCGAGAAAGGCCAGGAGCATGAGGGCGGCATCAGCGCCGTCGACTTCATCACCAAGCCGGTGCGCCATGCCGAGTTGCTGGACTGGCTGGGTCAGGCTTTGGCGCTGCAGTGGTTGGATCAAGCCACTGCAGCGCCGGCAGCATTGCCGCCGAAGCAGACGCCCCTGCCCGCTGAACACCTGCCGGCCCTGCGCGAGGCCCTGGAGCTGGGCCACTACCGCGGCGTGCTGGCCGCCCTGGACCGCATGCAAGCCAGCCAACCCGAATGCCAGCCTCGTGTGGAGCAGCTGCGCGAGCAGGCGCGGCAGTTCCAGTTCGAAGCCATGCTACTGAACCTGGAGGATGCGCCATGCTGACGCCGACATGCAGCGGCACGGAGGGGCCGCGCAGCGAGCGCGTGCTGATCGTTGACGATGTGCCGGACAACCTGGCCCTCTTGCACGACGCGCTCGATGAATCGGGCTACACCGTCTTCGTCGCCACCAGCGGCGAGGCGGCCCTGGCCCGCGCGCGCCAGGCCCAGCCCGACATCGTGTTGCTGGACGCGGTGATGCCCGGCATGGATGGCTTTGAGCTGGCGCGCCGGCTCAAAGCCACCCCGGCCACGGCCGGTATCCCGCTGATCTTCATGACCGGCCTGACCGAGACCGAGCATCTGGTGGCCGCGCTCGAAGCGGGCGGCGCCGACTATGTCACCAAGCCCATCAAGCCCAAGGAGGTGCTGGCGCGCATGCAGGTCCATCTGCGCGCTGCCGCGCAAGCCCAGGGCGCCGTGCAGACGCGGCGCGCGCTCGACGCCTTCGGCTACGCCAGCGTCACCGTGCGCCTCAGTGACGGCCGCCTGATGTGGCAGACACCGCTGGCGCGCGAACTGCTGCAGCGCCACTTCCCGGCCGAGCCCGGCGGCCTGCTGCCCGCGCCGGTGCGCGCATGGCTGGCGCAGCAGCCGCTCAGGGCTCAGGAGCACTTACGCGAGCCACCGCGCTTTCAGCATGAGCAAGGCGCTCGCCGCCTCAGCTTTGCCCTGCACCCCTCGGGCCTGGAGAACGTGGACGAAGGCGATGAATGCCTGCTGGTCATGCGCGAGCACAGCGACGCCGCCCTGATCGAAGCCATGGGCCTGAACTTCCGCCTGACCGCGCGCGAGGCCGAGGTGCTCTACTGGGTGGTCAAGGGCAAGATCAACCGCGACATCGGCGACATCCTGGGCGCCAGCCCGGCCACGGTGAAAAAACATCTGGAGCGCATCTTCGCCAAGCTCGGCGTCGAGACCCGCACCTCGGCGGCGGCCATGGCCTTGAACCGCCTGCGCCAGCTGCACCCGCAGTGGGAGTTGTGAATCCGCCCTCGGGCTGGCTTGATCAGCGCCGCGCGGCCAGCCAGTCCTGCAGCTCGGCCGGCGGCATGGGCCGGCCGAAGCAATAGCCCTGAGCCTCCTCGCAGCCGAGCTCGATCAGGATCTGGCGCTGGCCCTCGGTCTCCACGCCCTCGGCCACCACGGCCAGGCCCAGGGCCCGGCCGATGCCCAGCACGGCGCTGGCCAGAGCGCGGTCGTCGGCATCGGTTTCCAGATCGCGCACAAAGCTGCGATCCAGCTTGAGCTCGCTGACAGGCAGGCGCTTGAGGTAGCTGAGGCTGGAGTAGCCGGTGCCGAAATCATCGAGCGAGAGCCGCACGCCCATGGCGAAGAGCTTGGCCAGCTGCCCGGCGGTGCGCGGGTCGTGATCCAGCAGCAGGCGCTCGGTCACCTCCAATGTCAGCTGCTCGGGCCGCAGGCCGTGGCGCGCCAGCAGCGAAGCCACATGCGCGGCCACATCGTCCTGCTGGAAGCGGGTGGGCGAGACATTGACCGAGACCGCGCGGATGGCCACGCCCTGCTCGCGCCAGCGGGCCAGCTGCTCGCAGGCGGCCTCCAGCACCCAGGCGTCCAGCGCATTGACCAGGCCGCATTCCTCGGCCACCGGGATGAACTTGTCCGGTGGCACCGCGCCACGCTGCGGATCGGTCCAGCGCAACAAGGCCTCGGCACCGACCACGGCACGGTCGCTCAAGCGCAGCTTGGGCTGGTAATGCAGGCGCAGGGCCTGGGTGGACAGGGCCTGGCGCAGCGCCCCCTCCAAGGCCACGCGCTCATCCAGGGCCTGGTTCATGGCCGGCAGGAAGAAGCGCGCGCAGTTGCGGCCGGCGCGCTTGGCCTCGTACATGGCGATGTCGGCGTTCTTGAACAGCAGCTCGGGGTCCTGGCCGTCCTCGGGGAAGCAGCTGATGCCGATGCTGGCACTGATCAGCAAGGGCGCCTGATTGGGCAGTTGCAGGGGCGGCTGCAAGGCGGCCAGCAGCTTGTCAGCCACCTGCATGGCCTGGCTGCCGCTGCAGCCGGGCAGCCAGGCGACGAACTCATCGCCGCCGAAGCGGGCCAGGGTGTCGGCTTCGCGCAGGCAGGCCTGCAAGCGGGCCGCGACCTGGCGCAGCACCTCGTCGCCCGTCGCGTGGCCAAAGCTGTCGTTGACGGTCTTGAAGCGGTCCAGGTCCAGCAGCAGGAGCGCGGCCGGGCTGCCGCTGAGCATGGCCACCGGCAGGGCCTGGCCCAGGCGGTCGTGGAAGAGGCTGCGATTGGGCAGGCCGGTGACGCCGTCGAAATAGGCCAGGCGCTCGATCTGGCGCAGATGCTCGTCGTGCTTGAGCGCGACGCTGCAGAGCTGGGCGCAGGCCTCGACCATGCGCCGGTGGAAGGGCGCCACCTCGCGCGACTCGCGGTAGTAGAGCGCAAAGGTCGCGGCCACACGCGTGCCGTCGAGCAGGATGGGCGTGGACCAGCACGCCCCCAAGCCCACCGACAAGGCCAGGCCTTTGTAATCGGCCCAGAGCGGGTCCTCGGCGATGTCGCGCACCTCAACGGCCTGCTTGCGCCAGGCCGCCGTGCCGCAGGAGCCCACGGCCGGGCCGATGGGCAGGCCGTCCAGCGCATTGCTGTAGCTGGACGGCAGGCTGGGCGCAGCCAAGGGGCGCAGCCGCCCCTGGGCATCGACCGCCAGCACCGAGCAGATCACATCCGGCGCCAGCGACTCGACACGCCGGCACAGCAGATCCATCACCACAGGCAACGGCCGCCCCAGGGCCACGGCCTCCAGCACCTGGCGCTGCAGGATGGCCACGCTTTCGCGCTCACCCCGCTCGTCCATGGGGCGCAGGGCCAGCAGGGTCAGGACGCCGGGCACAGCCCCGGCCTGCGCCGGCTCCTGGCCCTGGGCCTGGACTTGCAACTCATAACTTGCCAAGCCACCGGCAGCCAGGCGCAGCTGGGCATGAAAGCTCTCGCGCTGGGCGCCGCGGCTGGGGTCGAGCAAGGCTTGCCAGCAGCTGTTCAGAATGTCGGGAAAACAGTCCGCCAGCCGATCGGCCGGCACGGCGCGCTCGAGGAAGAAACGGTTGGCGTGGCGGATGCAGCCCTGGCCATCGACCCAGACCAGGCCCATGAAGGCGTGGTCGAGAGAGGCACAGAGGGCTTGGGCGTCGAGCGACGCGAGTCGGGTCAAGGTTTGCACTTCAGCCTGCTCGCTCCGGGTAAGACTGCAGGCCATGGTACGCCGCCCACCGGCGCAGGGCTAACTTGCAGGCATGCCACAGCGGCACGGTGTGGCTTTCTCGCGGCGCCAGCGCCGGTGGCGCCGTGGTTCCGCCCTCAGATCAGACGAAGGGCGGCAGTGGTGCCGGACGGCCGATCAGGCGGCGGGCTCGGCGCTTCAAATCCAGCCATTGCTTGGCCCGCGAGTGGTCGAAGCGCTTGACATCGATCAGGGTCAGGTCTTGACAGGCGGACAGGGTGTGCAAGCCGTCTGCATGATCGGCGCGCGCGAGGGCACCATGCAGATGCAGCCCGGTGGGGGCGCAGTGCACGCGGTCCAGGCCCAACTGCTCGAAGCGCAGCATGCGGGTGGCGCCGCCATAGGTGCGCGAGCTGTCCTGCACCGGCAGCATCACCGCGCCATCGGCGGCGTGGAAGGGCCGGCCCGCCGGGCGCGCGCCGCTGCGGTCGACGCGGATGGGGTTGCCGGCATGGAGCTTCCAGGGCCCGGTCAGCGCCGGGGCATGGGCCAGATGCAGCTCGCGCTGGTCGCGCGCGCCCGGCCCCACCAGGGAGAAGAACATCCACCAACGGCCCTGGTGCTCGATCAGCGAGGCATCGGCCACGGGCAGATCGCTGAGCAGGGCACATTCGCGCTGCCAGTGGTTCAGGCTGTCGTCGCCGCAGTACAGGGCCACCTCACCGGCCTGGGCACTCTCGGGCACCATGAACGTGGCACCTTCATGCTCAAAGACCTGGGGGTAGGACAGATGAAAAGGCCGGGCCAGCACGGTACGCCGGCTGCGCCACTGCAGATCGGCCGCGCCCAGCTCGTGGCGCTCGATCACGGCGTGCTTGGTCCGGTAGTCGAAGGCCTCGACGAAGACATGCAGGGTGTCACCACGACGCAGGCCAAAGGGATCGGCCAGATAGCGCCAGGGCCCGGCCGAAGGCAGCCAGGTGATGGCACCGGCCAGGGCCTGCAAACGGGTGGCGTCGAGCGCCTCAATCGGTGCCGGCACGATGCCGACCTGCCAGAAATCGGTGCGCGGCCGCTTAAACATGGGCCGCGCCGCTCCGCAGACGCGGCTGCATTCGCGGCGCCTTGGCACGGCGGCTGAGCACATCGCGGTAGAAAGCGATCACACGGGCCACAGCCTGCGGGCGCTGGTAGGCCTGCAGGCAATACTCGACCCGCTGGCGGTCCACGGCCTGGCCGGGCAGCGCGCGCAAGGCCTCGATCCGTTCACGCAGCGCGCGGCCCAGGGCCACAACATCGTTCACTGGCACCAGGGTGGCCGGCTGCTGAGCCAGCATCTCCGAAGGGCCTTGAGTCGCCGTGGCCAGAATGGGCAGGCCGACGCGCATCGCCTCCAGGATGGCGAGCGGGAAAGCCTCTTCACGCGAGGGTGACACGAACAGATCCATGGACTGCAAGGCCTGTTCAACATCGGCGCGGTAACCCAGCAAATGGATGCGGGCATCACCGCCGCGCAGGCGCTGCAAGGCCTCCAGGTCCTTGCCTTCGCCGAGGATGGCCAGAGCGGCATCGGCCGGCGCGTGGTCGCGGAAGGCCTGGATCAGCAAGTCCATGCCCTTGCTCGGATGCAGGCGCCCGACCGAGCCGACCAGGGGCTGGTCGGGGCGCAAGCCCAGCTCGCGGCGCAGGCACAGCGACAGGGGCGCGGGCGCACGCTCGGGCGCCCAGTTGTGGATCACGCTGACCGCGCCGTCGAAGGCCGGCAGCTGCTGGGCCTGCGTGCGGTTGACGCAGATCAGGCCGTCCTGGCGGGCATGGTGATGGGCTTTGTAGCCGACATGCAGGGTGGCCACACGGGCCGCGCCGCGCACTGCGGCCACCGCCTTGCAGGCCGGGCCCAGGTGGCCGTGGCAGACATCGGCGCCCAGGCGACGGGCCAGACGGCGCACGCGGCAAGCACGCAAGAGCGGCAGGGCCAGGCCATGGAACTGGATGCCGGGGCCCAGCTCGCCGGCCACGGCCGAACCGCGGCTGCCGATCACGTGCACCCGGTGTCCGAGCGCGGCCTGGGCTTGGGCCAGATCGATGCAATGGCGTTCGCCGCCGGCGATGCGCGAAGAAAACACCACGTGAACGATGGTGAGCGCGGGGCTGGAAGCAGGGCTGGCGAGCGACATATCCGGGGCCTCAGAGCTGGGCGATAGGTGTATCAAATTGAAACCGCAGCAAATCTTAACAATGCTTAACATTGCAATTCCACCGTACAGACCCCGTGTTTGCTGGGGTTGGGGCGAAAGGCGCAGCGGGTGGAACGCCCGGGCGCGGCGGACAGGACGGCGGCCCGCCGAACGGCGCGATCTGCGCCCACAACAGAAGCGCAGCTCGCATCGGCCTTGCTTTTCGGACCCACAGGCGATGCTTCGCGTGGCCGCCGGCCCTGGCGGATGGCTGCGCAGCTCGCCCCGATCCCGCAGGGCCCACGGGGGCTGCGGCACAATCCCGGCCCATGTCCAAGCGCTCCTTGCCTTCGGCCTCACCGGCTTCGCCGCCGGCCGAGGCTGCCGCTGAATCTCCCGCCGCCAGCCCGGCGCCGCGCACCGCCGCCGCGGGCGGTCTGGCCGAACAACGCCGCCTGCAAATGGCCGACATCGCCCGCCTGGCCGGGGTGTCGGTGTCCACCGTGTCGCGCGCGCTGAGCGGCAGCAAGCTGGTCAATGCCGAGACGCGCCAGCGCGTGGCCGAGCTGGCCCGCTCGCTGAACTATTCGATCAACCTCGGCGCCCAGAACCTGCGCCTGCAGAAGAACCGCACCGTGGCGGTGGTCGTGCCCTTCGAGGCGGCTTCGCGCCAGCACATCTCCGACCCCTTCTTCCTGGCCCTGGTGGGCAGCATTGCCGATGCCCTGACCGACCAGGGCTACGACATGCTGCTCTCGCGCGTGGACGCCGAACACCTGGACCTGGCCGCGCAGTTCTACGACTCGGGCAAGGCCATCGGCGTGATCATGGTGGGCCAGTGGCGCCATCACGACCAGCTCAACGCCCTGGCCGCACGCCATCTGCCCCTGGTGGTCTGGGGTGGAGCGATGCCCCAACAGCTGTACTGCACCGTGGGCGGCGACAACACCGACGGCGGCCTGCAAGCCACCCGCCATCTGCTGCAGTTGGGCCGGCGCCGCATTGCCTTCCTCGGTGACGCTGCCCTGCCCGAGGTCTGGCTGCGCCGCGAGGGCTACCAGCAGGCCTTGCGCGAAGCCGGCCTGCAGGGCGAGCCCGCTCTGGAGCTGGCCCTGCCGTTTGAGCCCGGCGGTGCCCGCACGGCGCTGGAACGCTGGCTGCCGCAAGCGCCGGCCTTTGACGCCGTGGTGGCCTGCAGCGATCTGCTGGCCTTGCAGGCCATCCACACCCTGCGCGCGGCGGGCCGGCGCGTGCCGGAAGACGTGGCAGTGGTCGGTTATGACGACATGCCTCTGGCCGCCTACTGCGACCCGCCGCTGAGCACCGTGCACCAGCCGGTGGCCGAAGCCGGGGCCGAACTCGTGGCCACGCTGATGGCCCAGCTGCGCGGCGAGCGCAGCCCCTCACGCACCCTCGGCGTGAGCCTGATCGTCCGGCGCAGCGCCGCCTGACGATCGATTGCAATAAATTTTGCAAAAACCTTGTTGCTTCAAGGCAGATAGGCGTTTTCCCTTGTTTGCAATCGATTGCAAAAAGTTCCAGAATGGTGCCCAAGAAGACGGCAGTGGTGCACGATGCCCCAAAAGGCAGCAAGCCCGCCAGCGGTCTCGATGTTCCGCGGGTCGCGCCGCCTTCCCTGAGCGTGACCCGCCCCTCCAAGGAGACAGACACCATGCGACAGCACCAGCCCTCGTTCACCACCGCCACCTTCTCTCGCCGAGCCGCGCGCCCGGCCCTGGCCGCCATCACCCTGGCCCTGCTGCAACTGCCAGCCCTGGCCCAGCAAGCGGCCGCGCCCGCCGGCGAGGCCGAAGCGGCTCAGGACAATAAACAGGACAAGCTGAAACTCAACCAGGTGGTGGTGACCGGCAGCTCGGTGCGCACGACCAAGATGAAGCAAAGCCTCTCGGTCAGCTCCATCGACAGCGAACAGATCGCCAAGACCGGCGCCAGCAACGCGGCCGAGCTGCTGCGCAGCGTGCCGGGCCTGCGCTCGGAATCGACCGGCGGCGAAGGCAATGCCAACGTCACCGTGCGCGGTGTGCCGCTGTCGGCCGGCGGCTCGCGCTATGTGCAGATGCAGGAAGACGGCCTGCCCGTGCTGCTCTTCGGTGACATCTCCTTCGGCACCGCCGACCAGTTCCTGCGCGCCGACTACAGCACGGCCCGCCTGGAAGTGGTGCGCGGCGGTTCGGCCTCCACCCTGGCATCCAACTCGCCCGGCGGCCTCATCAACTTCATCAGCAAGACCGGCGCCGGCAAGCCCGCCGGCGCCATCGGCCTGAGCGTGGGCCTGGACGACCGCCTGATGCGCCTCGACGCCGACTACGGCGGCAGCATCGGCAACGGCACCAGCTTCCACATCGGTGGCTTCCAGCGCATCGGCGAAGGCGGCCGGCCAACCGGCATGAATGTGGAGAACGGCGGCCAGATCCGCGCCAAGCTGACGCAGAAGATCGACGCAGGCTATGTGAGCGTCAGCCTCAAGGCCTTGAACGACCGCACGCCCTCCTTCATGCCGGTGCCCGTGACCGTGGACAAGGGCACGATCCGCACCATCTCCGGCATCGACCCGCGCACCGCCTTCTTCATCACCCCCAGCCTGGCCAAGGACACCGGCTACAACAAGGACGGCGGCACCACGACCAGCAACACCCGCGACGGCCTGCGCATCAAGAGCCTGGCCCTGGGCTTCGAGGCCGGCCTGGATCTGGGTAACGGCTTCAGCGTGGAAGAAAAGTTCCGCAAGGCCAGCAACTCGGGCCGTTTCATCGCCCTCTTCCCGGCCGACAACGGCAACAACGGCGCGGCCAACTCCTTCACCGGCACCCTGTTCAACACCTCGCTGGACAACTTCGACAACACCTTCAACGACCTGAAGTTGAGCAAGGTGATGCAGAGCGACGGCGTCAAGACCACCCTGGTCGCCGGCCTGTTCTACGGCGTGCAGAACGTGGCCCAGACCTGGTTCTGGAACCAGTACAAGCTCAGCATGCAGGGCGAGGGCTCGCAGGTGCTGAACGCCGCAGGCCAGCCGGGCACCGGCCCGATCGCCGAAGGCTGGACCACCTGGGGCGGCTGCTGCACCCGCACTTTCGATGTGCAATACACCCAGACCTCGCCCTATGCCGCGGCTGCGGTCGACCTGGGCAGCCTGACACTCGACGGCAGCCTGCGCCGCGATGAGCAAAAGGCCAGCGGCTACACCCTGTCCGGCAACAACACGGCCAAGACCTGGGATGCAGCCAGCCAGAAGACGGTCAACTACAAGGTCGGCCACACCTCCTACTCGCTGGGCGCCAACTACAGCGTGACGCCCAATCTGGCCGGCTTCGCCCGCGTCAGCAACGGCGTGTCCTTCAGCGCCGACCGCCTGCTCTACGGCAATCCGCTGGACGGCTCGGTGCCCATCAGCGTCAACGAGATCGACCAGGTCGAAGGCGGCCTGAAATGGCGCCAGGCCGGCCTGAGCCTGTTCGCCACCGTGTTCAACGCCCGCACGACCGAAAGCAACTTCGAGGTCACCACCCAGAAGTTCAGCGCCAACAAGTACAAGGCCAGCGGCCTGGAACTGGAAGCAGCCTACAGCTGGGGCGACTTCAGCCTGAGCGGCGGCGCCACCTTCACCAGCGCCAAGATCAAGGCCTCGAACGACGCCGCCATCGTCGGCAAGAAGCCGCGCCGTCAGGCCAACTTCGTCTACCAGCTGGCACCGAGCGTGATGCTGGGCCAGATCGAGGTGGGCGCCGCCCTGGTCGGCTCGGGCAAATCCTACGGTGACGATGCCAACACCATCACCATGAAGGGCTACACCCTGGTCAATGCCTTTGTGAATGTGCCCCTGGGTGACAAGGCCCAGCTCTCGCTCTCGGCCAACAATCTGTTCAACACCCTGGCCTACACCGAGATCGAGGGCGATGGCCATGCCGCACGCGCCTTCAACGGCCGCAGCCTGCGCGCCACGCTGAAGTACAACTTCTGATCGCGGCGGCCTCATGCACAAGGAGCTGAACTCCGCCATCCTGCTGGTGGGCGAAGCGCTGGTGGACGAGTTCCACGAGCGCCAGATCGCCGGCGGCGCACCCTTCAATGTGGCGCGCTCGCTGGGGGCCTTGCTGGCCGACGGGGGCGGTGGCTCAGCCCCGGCGTGCCTGGTCAGCCGCATCGGCCATGACGATGCCGGTGGCGCCCTGATCCGCGCCAGCCTGCAACGTTTCGGCCTGGCGACCAAGGCGGTGCAGATCGACCCCACGCATGCGACGGGCCGTGTCACCGTAAGCGAGCAGTTCGCTGCTGACGGCAGCCCGGCCGGCCACAGTTTTCACATCCACACGCCGGCCGCCTGGGACTTCATCGCCGCCGAGCCGGCCTTGGCCGCGCTCGAAGCCTTGCGGCCGCGCTTCTTCTACTTCGGCACCTTGGCGCAGCGTGGCGCGGTCTCGGGCGCCAGCATCCAAGCCCTGGCCGAACGCGCCCGCAGCCTCGGGTGCACACGCTACCTGGACCTGAACCTGCGGGCCGGCACCGACACGCCCGAGCTGGCCGCCGCCTCGCTGGCCCAAGCCGATTGGCTCAAGGTCAATGACGAGGAGTTGGGCCTGCTGCTGCGCTGGTTCGGCCGCGCGGGTGATGCGGCGCTGAACCCGCTGGGCGAGGCCGAGGCCCTGAGCCCCGCCGTGGCGGCGCTGATGCAGCGCTTCGGCCTGCAGCGGCTGATCCTGACCCGCGGCAGCGCGGGCTATGCCGCCTTCGGCGCGGACGGTGGACTGCTGGCGCAGGGGCCAGGCCTGAGCCTGCCACGCATGATCGACACCGTCGGCGCCGGCGATGCCTTCAGCGCCATGCTGCTGGCCGCCCAGCTGAGCGGGCAAGCCCTGGCACACAGCCTGGCTTTGGCCAATGGCTATGCCGCCGCCCTGTGTGGCGAACGCGGCCCCATGCCCGAGGACGACGCCTTCTTCCTGCCCTGGCGGCAGGTCTTGAAGCCCGCAATGACCCAGGGCGAGGCCGCATGAATCTCTCCAGCAAACCCAGACTCAGCTTCTGGCAGATCGTCAACATGAACATCGGATTCTTCGGCATCCAGTTCAGCTTCGGTCTGCAGCAGAGCAATATGAGCCCGATCTACCAGTACCTGGGCGCGGACGAAGCCAGCCTGCCCTTGCTGTGGCTGGCCGGACCCATGACCGGCCTGCTGGTGCAGCCTCTGGTGGGTGCTTTCAGCGACCGCACGGTCAGCCGCTGGGGCCGGCGCACACCCTACTTCCTGATCGGCGCCCTGCTCTGCAGCCTGGGCCTGCTGGCCATGCCCTTCAGCCCGACGCTGTGGTTTGCCGCCGGCCTGCTCTGGATCCTGGATGCCGCCAACAACGTGACCATGGAGCCCTACCGCGCCTACGTCTCGGACCGGCTCGACGCCAGCCAGCATTCCCTGGGCTTCCTGACCCAAAGCGCTTTCACCGGCCTGGCCCAGACCCTGGCCTATCTCGCACCCACCTTGCTGGTCCTGATGGGCATGGACAAAGACGCGCTGGGCAGCAACAACATCCCGCAGATCACCCTGACGGCTTTTCTCATCGGTGCCGTGTTTTCCATCAGCACGGTCTGGTGGTCGGTGCGGAGGGTGCCCGAGTTGCCGCTCAGCGCCGAGGAGCTGGCGCAGATGCGCCGGCAACCGCGCGGCCTGGGCGCGGCGCTGCGCGAGATCTGGAGCGCGCTGCGCGAAATGCCGCGCACCATGCGCCAGCTCTGGTGGATGAAGCTGTTCCAGTGGTACGCCATGATGTGCTACTGGATCTACATCGTGCCGTCCCTGGCGCTGACGCTATTCCAGAGCAGCGACCCGCATTCCGCCGGCTTTCGCGAGGCCGGCCTGGTGAACGGGCAGATCGGCGGCTTCTACAACTTCGTGGCCTTCCTTGCGGCCTTTGCGATGGTGCCCTTCACCCGGCGCTTCGGCCCCAGGCGCGTGCATGCGCTGTGCCTGGTGCTGGCCGGCGCCGGCATGTGGGCCATCCCCGAGATCCAGAACCGCTGGCTGCTGCTGCTGCCCATGCTGGGCGTGGGTCTGGCCTGGGCCAGCATCATGGGCAACCCCTATGTGCTGCTGGCCGGCAGCATCCCGCCCGAACGCGCCGGGGTGTACATGGGCATCTTCAATATGTTCATCGTGATCCCCATGCTGATCCAGATGGTGACGCTGCCGCTGATTTATCACAGCCTGCTGGGCGGCCGGCCGGACCATGTGATCCGTCTGGCCGGCGCTCTGCTGGTCTGCGCCGCGATCGCGATGCTGCGCGTGCAGACCACGCCCCAGCCTTCCCCGTCCGAATTGAAATCATGAAGAACCAAGTCCAACTGATCACCTACGTCGACCGCCTCGGCGGCCGCCTCGACGGCCAGGACCTGCAGCGCCTGCGCCGCCTGCTGGGCCCGGGCGGCGCGCTCGGCGAGGTCTTCGGCGGCGTGCACCTGCTGCCCTTCTTCCATGCCATCGACGGCGCCGACGCCGGCTTCGACCCGATCGACCACACCCAGGTCGACCCGCGACTGGGAAGCTGGAGCGACATCAAGGACCTGACGGCCACCCTCGACGTCATGGGCGATGTGATCGTCAACCATATGTCGAGCAGCTCGCCGCAGTTTCTGGATTACTCGACGCACGGCGACGCCTCGCCCTATGCCGGCCTGTTCCTGACTCTGGATGCGGTCTTTCCGCAGGGCGCCACCGAAGCCGATCTGCTGGCCGTCTACCGGCCGCGCCCCGGCCTGCCGGTGCAGATGGCCACGCTGAAGAACGGCCAGAAAAAGCTGCTCTGGACCACCTTCACCGCCGCCCAGATCGACATCGCCGTGCACCACCCGCAGGGCCGCGCCTACCTGCTGAGCATCCTGCAGACCTTTGCCGAGCAAGGCATTCGCATGGTGCGCCTGGATGCCGTGGGCTATGCCATCAAGAAAGCCGGCGCCAGCTGCTTCATGATGCCGGAGACTTTTGCCTTCATCGACGAGTTTGCGGCACAGGCCCGAGGTCTCGGCATCGAGGTGCTGGTGGAGATCCATGCCTACTACCGGCGCCAGATCGAGATCGCTGCGCGCGTGGACTGGGTTTACGACTTCGCCTTGCCGCCGCTGGTGCTGCATGCCTTCTTCTTCGCCCAATCCGGCCCGCTGCAGCAGTGGATCGAACAGCGCCCCTGCAATGCGCTGACGGTGCTGGACACCCACGACGGCATCGGCATCATCGACATCGGCGCTGACGCCAGCGACCGCGAAGGCCAGCCCGGCCTGGTGCCGCCGGCCGAGCTCGATGCTCTGGTCGAGCGCATCCACAGCAACAGTGGCGGCGCGAGCCGTCAAGCCACCGGCGCTGCCGCCTCCAACCTCGATCTTTACCAGGTCAACTGCACCTTCTACGACGCCCTGGGCCGCGACGATGTGCGCTATCTGCTGGCGCGGGCGCTGCAGTTCTTCCTGCCCGGTGTGCCCCAGGTCTACTACGTCGGCCTGCTGGCCGGCCACAACGACATGGAGCTGCTGGCCCGCAGCGGCGTCGGCCGCGACATCAATCGCCACTACTACGATGAGGCCGAGATTGCCGCAGAGCTGCAGCGCCCCGTGGTGCAGCAGCTAATCCAGCTGATCCGCCTGCGCAACAGCCACCCGGCTTTTGCCGGCGAATTCAGCAGCGAGACCACCAGCCCGCAAGACCTGACCCTGCGCTGGCAAGCCGGCGCCCAGCAGGCCACCCTGCATGTGAACTTCGCCACCCTGGCCCACGAACTGAGCCACACCGACGCCAGCGGCCAGCTGCAAAGCCTGCAGTTCCACTGAGCGCGCCTGCTGGCCCTGGCCCTCGCTTGGTGCAAACGGGGCACGCCTCTGGTGCAGATGCACCGCCGCGAGCAGAGCATGGGTTCGCAGCCGAGATCGGCACATCGCGGAACTGCGCTGTGTTGATCGTTCGCGCTGCGGTGTTTCGGCCCGTCGTGGGGCAGATCGATCGCGATGCAAGCGCCCTGCAGACCGTGCCGCTGCCGGGCGATTTGTGAAGGGCCGAGCAGCACAGCGCCTCGGGGCGCGCGCGTACCCGCGCGCTTCAAGTTCTGACTTGGCGCTTCTGTCTGAACGGAGCGAACGCAGGGAGCGAAGTGAGTTATGCGCCAGCCCCGAGGCGCGAGCAGCGCAGGGAAGTCGGCCCGGCAGGGCCGACCCCGGAACCATGAGCCCGGTGGCGGCAGGGGCTGCAGGGCCTCACGAGCAAAACCAAAGGCGGCTTCGTACCCAAGGCCGTCTTGCCTGGCCCAAAAAAAAGCCCCAGGCACAAAGCCTGAGGCTGGAATCCACCCAGGGGCGGTGGAGGAGACAACTGAAGTTGAAAGAGCTAATGCAGCTTCCGTGCCAACTTTCAGAAGTCACCCACCCCATCACGAAGAAGATTGCAAACGGAAGGAGCCGACAATAGCCTCCAGCTGTTGGGCCTGCTGCTTGAGGCTTTCCGAGGCTGCGGCCGATTCCTCGACCAAGGCCGCGTTCTGCTGCGTGTTGTGATCGAGCTGGGACACGGCGGTGTTGACCTGGGTGATGCCCGCGCTTTGCTCGCGTGTGGCGGTGGAGATCTCGCCCAGCAAGGCGGTCACGTGTCGCACCTGGCCGACCAGGGACTCCATGGTCCGGCCGGCTTCGGCGGCCACTTCCGAGCCGCTCTCGACCTTGCTGACGCTGTCGCCGATCAAGGCCTTGATCTCGCGAGCCGCTTGCGCGCTGCGCTGGGCCAGGATGCGCACCTCGCCAGCCACCACGGCAAAGCCGCGGCCCTGCTCGCCAGCACGTGCGGCTTCCACGGCGGCATTGAGGGCCAGGATGTTGGTCTGGAAGGCGATGCCATCGATCACACCAATGATGTCGGCGATCTTCTTGGAGCTGCCATTGATCTGGTCCATGGTGCTGACCACACGATGCACCGCTTCGCCACTGAGCTCAGCCGTGCGTGAGGCCTGGTGGGCCAGCTCGTTGGCTTGCTGGGCGGTCTCGGCATTGGTCTTCACGGCTGCGGCCATCTCGTCCATCGAGGCGGCGGTTTCCTCCAGCGCGGCCGCCTGCTGCTCGGTGCGGGCGCTGAGGTCGTGGCTGCCCAGCGAAATCTCGCCCGAGGCACCGGACACGGCCACGGCGCTCTCACGGATCTGCTCCACGGTCTGCGACAGCTGGTCTTGCATGCGCTGCATGGCCTGCAGCAATTGCCCCATCTCATCGTCACTCTCGACCGAGATGGGTTCGCTCAAATCGCGCCGGCTGATCTGCGCCGCTACATGCAGGGCTTGACGCAGCGGCCGCATGATGGAAGCAATGATGCGCCAGGCCAGGCCCACGCCGGCCGCCAGGGCCAGGCCGAAAACCCCCATCACCACCCAGATCGACTGGCGGTAGCGCTGCTGGCTGGCCTGGTACTCCTGCTCGGCCACCAGCAACTGCTCGTCCACCAGGGCCGACACGGCATTGGTGAAGGGGTCGATGGCGGGGTACAGCTCCTGGGTGGCGAACTGCTCCAAACCGGCCGTATCGCCGCTCTGCAGCAGCGCACGCAGCTTGAGCGTGGCCGCATCGGCCTTGCCGCGCAGGGGCTGTGCCTCGGCCAGCAGGCGGGCTTCATTGCCTTCGATGCGGGTGGCGGTGTAGGCCGCCCACTGTCGCTGCACCAGCTCCTGGGCCTCATCCACCAGCTTGAGCCCGGTGGCGGCGTCCAGCTGCTTGGCGCGCACCTTGTGGGTGGTGTCGACGATGTTGACGGCGTAGGCGTCGGACACCTGTTTGAGCTGCTTGAGCGGAACGACCCGGTCCGAGTAGACCGTGTCCATGCTGTCATTCATGCGCCCCATGCTCATGAGGCACCAGCCGCCCACCACAGCCAGCAAGGCCATGAGCACAAAAGCCAGCAGAACCAGACGCGACTTGATGCTATTCAACTTCTTCATAGAGCACCCAATTCGTCGCAAAGAAGATCGCGACCGGTGATGCACTTTAAGGTGCCGTTATCTTTTGCGGGCGCGCTTCTGCGCCGACACCACACTCAAATCGGCAAATCGGCAAAAGTGCGCAATTCAGTTTCAGGCAAGAAAAAACCGCCCCTCGGGGCGGTTGCTCCTTCCGGCAGGCCCGCGGCTCAGGGTTTGGCCAGCAGGTTCTGTTGCATGAACAGAATCGTGGCGTAGAGCAGGTAGTCCTGGTTCTCCTTGCGGGCGAAACCATGGCCTTCGTTCTCGGCGCGCAGGTACCAGACCGGCGTGCCTTGTTCGCGCACCTTGGCGACGATCTGCTCGGCCTCGGTGTAGGGCACACGCGGGTCGTTCTTGCCTTGCACCACGAACAGCGGCTTCTTGATCTTGGCCGCATGGGTCAGGGGCGAGATCTGGTCCAGGAAGGCCTTCATCGCCGGATCGCGCTCGTCACCGTACTCGACACGGCGCAGATCGCGGCGGTAGCTCTCGGTGTTGTTGAGGAAGGTGACGAAGTGCGAGATGCCGACGATGTCGATGGCGCCGACGATGCGGTCCGCATAGTGGCTGGCCACGGCCAGGCTCATATAGCCGCCGTAGCTGCCGCCGGTGACCATCACGCGTGAGGCGTCCAGCCCGGGCTGGGTGGCGATCCAGTCCAGCAAGGCGCCGATGTCCTTGACCGAGTCTTCGCGCTGGTAGCCGTTGTCCAGGTCGAGGAAGGTCTTGCCGAAGCCGCTGGAGCCGCGCACATTGGGCTGGATGATGGCCACGCCCAGCTCCTGCAGGTAGTAGTTGCTGCGGCCCATGAAACCGGCCGTGGCCTGGCCCTCGGGGCCGCCGTGGATGCTGATCAGCACCGGGCGCTTGCCGCTGAACTTGTCGGCCGGCGGCAGGCTCAGCAGGCCCGAGATGCTGCGGCCATCAAAGCTCTTCCAGCGCACCACCTGCTGGTCGCCGAAGCGGCGGGTGTCGATGCCGGGCGGCGCGTAGGGCTCGGTCCAGCGCACGATCTTGCCCTTGGCATCAAGGCTGTAGATCTGGTTCGGGCCTTGCGCCCCGTTGAGGCTGAACATCAGCTCGCCGCGCTTGGGGTCGAAGCTGGCGGCGCTGATGCTGCCGCTGGGCAGGCTGGGCGAGGGCTGCGGCTTGAAGCTGCGGCCATCGAAGAAGCGCAGCTCGCTGCGGCCGTCGATATTGAACTGCAGGGCCAGGCGCTTGCCGTCTTCGGTCAGGCTGGCGCCGGTGACGTCCCAGGGCACGCCGGTGGCGATGCGCTCCAGCCGGCCATCGGCCAGTTGGTAGCGGGCCAGCTCATTGAACTCGCCGAAACGGTTGCTGACCACAAGCAAGGCCTTGCCGTCGGGCGTGAAGGCGCCGGGCGCATGGGTGGCGCGCAACTGCTCGCCAGGCGCAGGCAAGACCTGACGCTTTTCACCGGTGGCCAGGTCCATCAGCCAGATGCGCGATTCATTGGCCGAGATGTACTCGCTCAGCGCCAGCCGCTTGTCGTCGCGCGAGACCGCGCCCACGCCCCAGCCGCCGCCGGGCAGCTCGGCGAGCTTGCGCTTGGCCGACGGCTTTTCGGGGTCCATCAACCAGAGCTCGGTCATCACCTGGGCGCGGCTGCCGCCCTGGGCCGTGCGGTCCAGCGGCACCGAGGTCACCAGCATCTGGCTGCTCTGATGCAGCCAGCCATTCATGGCGTGGCGCTGGTCGGGGTCGGTCAGCAGCACCGGCTCCTTGCTGGCGGCATCCAAACGGTAGAGCTGGGCCACCTCATTGCCACCGCTGGCGCGGGCGAACACGATGTAGCGGCCCTGGCGCGGCTCGTAGCTGGCGTCCTGCACCGGATCGGCGGCATCGGTCAGCGGCTCCAGCGCGCCGCCCGGTTGGCTGAGGCGGAACAGCTGCGAGGTGTTGCCGCCGGCTTTGCGGTGGGCCACCAGCATCTCGCGCTTCTTGGGGTGCCAGTCGACAAAGCTGTGGCCACGGAAATCGTTGTAGCGGCCCACCGCATCGGCCAGGGCCTGGGGCACCGGCGGCACGCCTTGCAAGAGCAGATTGGCATTGGGACTGAGGATCGGGGCGGCCACGGCCGCGGCGGGTTCGGCCGCCTCCACCCAGCGCGGTGCGGCGGCCAGCAAGGGCAGGCTCAGTGCCAGCAGCTGCACGCTGCGGCGCAGACCGAGGCCGGTGTTCTTCATCATCATGGAAGGCGCAGACCGCGAGACGGGCGCGAACTCTGGAAGCAAGGCAGATGGCATGGTGAACCCTGTGTCGAGTGGAAGAGCGAGGTGGAAAGGTAGCGGCCAGGTCTGCCCCGCAGCCCGCCAGCAAGGGCCTGATTCTTTCCGCAAGCCGCCAAGCCGGCCAAGCCCATCAGACGAAGCGGGATTCTGTGGGCATGAGCGCCGGTTGGGCCCGACGCACGTGCTTCAGGCCTCGGCTCCGGTGCCGGCCGAATCCAGGGCTTGCAGCACCGCCAATGCCGCATGGGCCAGGCCCAGATCCATGCCACCGGGCACCTGAGGCTCGCGCGGGTTGATGCGCAGCAAGCGGCCCTGGTGATGTTGAATCACTCGGTGGCTGAAATGCCGCACCGAGGGCACGTCGCTGCCCGCGCCGATCTCGATCACCAGCGGCCGGCGGGCTCGGGCCAGCAGCGCCTGAAGGCGCTCGCCCTGCTCGGCACTGCGTTCGTCCTGCCAGCTCCAATCGCCGAACATCAGGATGTTGGGCCGGGCCAGGCCGCCGCAGCGCGGGCAGACCGGTGCGGCATTGAGCAGCAGGCAGGCCTCGGCATCCACCTCGGGCTCGAAATCATCGGCCGGCCAGATCGCCTGGCCACAGCCGGCCAGGCATTGCAGGTGGTGGATGGAGCCGTGGCATTCATGCAGCAGCTCCGGCGCGTAGCCGTCCTTCTGAAACTGGCCGTCGACATTGCTGGTGAACACCGCCAGGCCGAGCGGCAGACGCTCGCCCCAGCGGCGCAGGATGTCGAAGCCGGCATGGGGCTGGGTCTGGCGGTAGAGCTGCAGGCGGTGGCCGTAAAAGCCCCAGGCCAGGCGCGGCTGACGCTCGAAAGCCAAGGGGTTGGCGATGTGCTGAAAGCTCAGGCTCGCCCGGGCCAGGGCCGGGTAGGCACGCCAGAAGCCCTCGCGGCCGCGGAAAT
Source organism: Paucibacter sp. B51 (assembly GCF_027863535.1). NCBI lineage: Bacteria > Pseudomonadati > Pseudomonadota > Betaproteobacteria > Burkholderiales > Sphaerotilaceae > Roseateles > Paucibacter sp. B51. The sequence goes on from NZ_JAPIVN010000001.1 coordinate 386,697, forward strand.
CCGGCAGGCCCGAATCGACGCCCATGCCCGCGCCGGCCGCCACCAGCAGCAGATCGGCCTGCTCCAGCAGCTCCAGGGCATGGGCGATCTGGGCGGCCGACAGGCCGTGCAACGGGGGCGACTCCAGGGACTCGGAAGACGAAGAAGCAGATGCGTCGCTCATGCCCCATTGTTCCCGAGCCACAGCCGGGTCGCAGACGCTTTCAGCTGTCTGCGCAGAATTTGCGTCAGCTCAAAGCGGCGCGGCGGCGGCAGGCGCCCAATGCTTGCATGGGCACGAACAAGCATGCCCGCAGCAGCAACAGCAAGGAGTGATCGATGTTGAACCTGTTCAAAGACCTGTTCTCTTCCGATGTCGGCCTGATGAGCGCCGCCGTGATTGCCATCACGCTGGGCATGGGCGCGTTCTATGTGCGCTACTTTCTGAGCCACATCGCCAGCGACACCGCGGCTCACCGCAACGATTGAGCGCTGAACGCTGAGCGTCGCGGCGCCAAGGCGACGCACGCTCAGAGTTCCAGCACGAAGTTGTCGCGTCCCTGCGATTTGGCGCGGTACATGGCGGCATCGGCCCGCTCGATCAGCGCCGCCGCGCTCTCGCCTGAACCGGCCAGAGCCAAGCCCAGGCTGGTGCGCACGGCCAGGCTCAGACCGTTGCTGAGCACAAAGGGCTGGCGGATGTGGGCGAGGATCTTGCTCGCCAGAGGCTCCAGCTCGTGGGCCTGCTGCACGTCTTCGAGCAGCACGGTGAACTCATCGCCGGCCAGGCGCGCGACGAAATCGGTCTGACGCAGGCTCTGGCGCAGGCGCCGGCCGAACTCCTGCAGCACCTCGTCGCCGATGGCGTGGCCGTGGCGGTCGTTGATCTGCTTGAAGCCATCGAGATCCAGGAAACCCAGGGCCAGCTGGGTGCCGTGGCGCTGGGCGCGCAGCAGGCCCTGATCCAGCTGCTCGTGAAAATGGCGGCGGTTGGGCAGGCCGGTCAGGGCGTCGAAGCGTGCCTCCTCGGCCAGCTGCAGCTGCAGCTGCTTCATCGCCGTCAGATCACTGGCCAGGACGAAAAAACCCTGCACCGGGCCGCTGCCATCCAGGCAATCGGGCACATGGCTGAACTGGAAAAAACGCCCGTCCTCCGGGTCCAGTGCCCAGAGCCCGAAATCGCGGCGCTGGCCCTGCAAGGCCGCCTCCACATGCTCGCGGTGGCGGGCGTACTCCGCATCGCCCAGCACCGCCTGCAGGGTCTGGCCCAGAACCTCGGATTCGGGGCGCCCGCACCAATCGATCAGCTTGCGATTGCAGAACTGCACCCGCTGCTGTGCGTCGACGTAGGCAATCACGGCCGGCACGTTGTCGGTGACGCCGCGCAGCCGCGCCTCGCTGGTGCGCAGGGTGCGCTCCTGCTGCTCCAGCCGGGCGCGCTTGCTGCGCAGCTCGATCAAGAGGCCCACCTGGCGCGCCAGCACCTCCAGCGCATGGACTTGCGAGGCCGTCAGCTCCCGCGGCTGGCTGTCGATGACGCAGAGCGCGCCCAGGGCATGGCCCTCGGTCGTCAGCAGAGGCGCACCGGCATAAAACCGCACATGGGGTGCCCCCGTCACCAGCGGGTTGTCGGCAAAGCGCGGGTCCAGCCGGGCATCACGCACCTGCAGCAACTCATGTGGATGCACGATGGCATGGGTGCAGAAGGATTCCTCGCGCGGCGTCTCGCGGATATCGAGGCCGCAACAGGCTTTGAACCACTGCCGGTCGGCATCGATCAGGCTGATGGCGGCCACCGGCACGCCGCACCATTCGGCCGCCAGCTGCACCAGATCGTCAAAGGCCGGATCACGGCCGCTGTCCATCATTTCCGATGCCTGCAAGGCCTTCAAGCGTTCGGCTTCCTGAGCAGGCACGGGGTAAGACATGAGAGGCTCCAGGCGGGGGGTCGGCGCCATATTAAGCGAGGCCAGCCCCGGCTGCTGAGACCCCGGTGCGGGACAGACAGGAGCCCAGCGCCAGGCCTCAGTTCTGCGTGATCTTGGAGCCGCGCAGCTTCACATCCGTGCCCGCCTTGACATCGACCGTGCCGCTGGCCTCAATCTGCACACGGCCGCCCTGGATCAGGATGCTGCCGTCTTTCTTCAGCAGCAGGCGGGTCTTGCCAACCACCAGCTCCAGAGAATCGGCCGCCTCGATGCGCAGCTTGCGCCCGACGGTGACGGTCAGGTCCTGATCGACGCTCAGGGTCTGCGAGCCCGTCAGGCTCAGGCGTTCGGGCGGGCGGGGTTTGGGATCGGTGGCCATGGGGTGAGTCCCCTCACAAGCCAGCGGCCACGGCCACCAGCTGATCCAGCGCCGCACCCCAGCCCTGATGGAAGCCCATGGCCTCGTGGGTCTGGCGGCCGGACTCATCGCTGTGCATGACCGTGGCGGTGTAGAGCGTGCCCCCATCGGCATGCGGCGCCAGGCTGATGACGGCGGTGAAAACGAAGGGATGGGCGGCCGCGTCGGCCGGGCGGAAACCGGCCTTGAGCGCGCCGGTCCAGACCAGGTGCTCGTTCGGGATCAATTCCAGATAGCAGCCCTCATTGGGGTGCTGATCACCGGAGGGCGACTGCATGACGGTGCGGAAGATGCCGCCCGGGCGCAGATCGATCTCGCATTCGACCGTCTGCCAGGGCTTGGGGCAGAACCACTGCATCAGCAGCGCCGGCTCGGTCCAGCAGCGCCAGACCTGGGCGACCGGGGTCGGAATGACGCGTTGCAGGACCAGGTCGAGATGGGGCATGGAGCTCATGGCGGGGTTCCGATCGGCCAAGTGTGGGTGTGGTGGGAAGGCTGCAGGCGATTGTGACCACCCCGGCCGCCCGCGGCAAACCGGCGGCGACTTTCCTGCGGCATGGCCAGCCCTGTACGCCATCCGCCGTATATGCCAGCGCGAGCCGGCTGCCTACATTGGCTTCGTCAGACCGCAGCTTCCCACCAACCCGGAATCCTTAGGAGCCCCGCCATGCCCGTCCCGTCCCAGACCCCCAGCCGCCGCGTCTTCTCGCTGAAAGCCCTGGCCGCCGTCAGCGCGCTGGCCGGCCTCAGCGTCACCAGCCTGTCGGCCCAGGCGGCCGACACCATCAAGGTCGGCGTGCTGCACAGCCTGTCCGGCACCATGGCCATCTCGGAAACCGTGCTCAAGGACACGGTGCTGATGGCCATCGACGAGATCAATGCCAAGGGCGGCGTGCTCGGCAAGAAGCTGGAGCCCGTGGTCGTGGACCCGGCCTCCAACTGGCCGCTGTTCGCCGAGAAGACCAAGCAGCTGCTCACGCAGGACAAGGTCGCCGTGATCTTCGGCTGCTGGACCTCGGTCTCGCGCAAATCGGTGCTGCCGGTGGTCGAGGAGCTCAACGGCCTGCTGTTCTACCCGGTGCAGTACGAGGGTGAAGAGCTGAGCAAAAACGTGTTCTACACCGGCGCCGCGCCCAACCAGCAGGCCATCCCCGCGGTGGACTATCTGATGAGCAAGGACGGCGGCGGCGCCAAGCGTTGGGTGCTTTTGGGCACCGACTACGTCTACCCGCGCACCACCAACAAGATCCTGCGCGCCTACCTCAAGAGCAAGGGCGTGAAGGACACGGACATCGACGAGAAGTACACGCCTTTTGGCCACAGCGACTACCAGACCATCGTTGCCGACATCAAGAAATTCTCGGCCGGCGGCAAGACCGCCGTGGTCTCCACCATCAACGGCGACTCCAACGTGCCCTTCTACAAAGAGCTGGGCAATGCCGGCCTGAAGGCCAAGGATGTGCCGGTGGTGGCCTTCTCGGTGGGCGAGGAAGAGCTGCGCGGCGTGGACACCAAGCCCCTGGTCGGCCACCTGGCCGCCTGGAACTACTTCATGTCCATCAAGAACCCGGCCAACACCGCTTTCATCCAGAAGTGGAGCGCCTACGCCAAGGCCAAGAAGCTGCCCGGCCATATGGACAAGCCGCTGACCAATGACCCGATGGAGGCCACCTACATCGGCATCAATATGTGGAAGCAGGCGGTCGAGAAGGCCAAGAGCACGGACGTGGACAAGGTCATCGCCGCCATGGCCGGCCAGACCTTCACCGCGCCCTCGGGCATCACCTCCAAGATGGACGAGAAGAACCACCACCTGCACAAGTCGGTGTTCATCGGCGAGATCAAGGCCGATGGCCAGTTCGGCGTGGTCTGGAAGACCCCGGCCCCGGTCAAGGCCAAGCCCTGGAGCCCCTACATCGAAGGCAATGACAAGAAGCCCGATGAACCGATGAAGAAGTAACGTTTTTATTGAGCTGACTCAACGGGCCGCGAGGCCCGTGGTTGGCTGCCTTCCCTTGTTGAAACGCGGAGCCCTCATGGCCACACTCGTGCACCGCGCGGCCTCCCTGCTGAGCGCGCTGCTGCTGAGCTTGCTGATGCTGCTACCGACACCGCCAGCCCAAGCACTGACGCTGGCGCATGCGCGCGCCATGGCCTGCGAAGAAGACAGCGAGGCCCGCATCGCCGCGCTGCATGCCGCCTTGCTCGCCGCCGCGCAAGCACCCGACCCACGCCTGCAGGCCTTCATCCAGGCCCTGGCCGCCGAGCAACTGAAGACCAGCGGCACGCGCCTGCTGATCCTGCACGCTGATGGCAGCGCCGAGGACGCCCTGAGCGGCGCCCCGCTCAACCCGGTGCCGCAAGACCTGGCCGAGGTGATGATCAACAACCGCCTGCGCGGCGAGTTGGACCAAGCCCTGGCCGCGCTGCAACTGTTCAGCGCCAAACCTGCCGAACGCCTGGCCGCCGCTCAGGCTCTGCAACCGAATGCCAGCGAGCAGCAGCTGCCCTTGCTGGACCGCGCGCTGGCCCGCGAGAGCCATGAAGACGTGCGGGCCGAGCTGAGCCTGGCGCGCGCCGCCGCCTTGGCCGGCAGCAGCGACCCGAGCCTGCGTCTGCAAGCTGCGCGCGAGCTGGGCCGCTCAAACCGACCCGCCACCCAGCTGCTGATCAACCAGCGCCTGGCCGAAGAGACCGACCCCAATGTCAAAAGCGCGCTGGCCGCCTCGCTGCGCAAGCTGGAGTCCAGCCTGGCCTGGGGCGAGCGCCTGGGCGAGCTGTTCACCGGCCTGAGCCTGGGCAGCATCCTGCTGCTGGTGGCCCTGGGCCTGGCCATCACCTACGGGCTGATGGGCGTGATCAATATGGCCCATGGCGAGCTGATGATGATGGGCGCTTACGCCACCTATCTGGTGCAGCTGGCCTTCCGCCATTGGCTGCCTGCCGCTGCGTTTGACTATTACTTGCTGGCCGCCCTGCCGGCCGCCTTTCTGGCCGCGGCGGCCGTCGGCGCGCTGATGGAGCGCCTGGTGCTGCGCTGGCTCTATGGCCGGCCACTGGAAACCTTGCTGGCCACCTGGGGCATCAGCCTGGTGCTGATGCAGGCGGTGCGCAGCCTCTTCGGCGCGCAGAACGTCAGCGTCGAAAACCCGGCCTGGATGAGCGGCGGCCTGCAGCTGCTGCCCTCGCTGTCCCTGCCCTGGAATCGGCTGCTGATCATGGGCTTCGCCCTGGCGGTGCTGGCCGGCATGAGCCTGCTGCTGCGACGCACCCGCCTGGGCTTGTTCGTGCGCGGCGTGACGCAGAACCGCGCCATGGCCTCCTGCATGGGCGTCAACACCGCCCGCACCGACACCTACGCCTTCGCCCTGGGTTCGGGCATCGCCGGCCTGGCCGGCTGCGCGCTGAGCCAGATCGGCAATGTCGGCCCCGACCTGGGCCAGAGCTATATCGTCGACGCCTTCATGGTGGTGGTGCTGGGCGGCGTCGGCCAACTGGCCGGCACGGTCTACGCCGCCCTCGGCCTGGGCCTGGGCAACAAGCTGCTGGAAGGCATGGTCGGCGCGGTGCTGGCCAAGATCGCCGTGCTGGTGTTCATCATCGTCTTCATCCAGAAGCGGCCGCAGGGCATCTTCGCGATGAAGGGGCGGGTGGTGGAGGCCTGAATGTTGAGGTCTTCCAGCCTGTGTGAAGGAAGCGGACTTCGGCCGAGTGCCTCCGCTCATGTCCCCCGGGCGGGGCGGCGCCCCGCCCTCCTCCTTGACTTCGCTTCGACACTCGGCCGAAGCCCGCTTCCAGCCAACGATGGGCGCTCGCGATGCATGGGTGGGGGTCTGCCCGAAAGGAAGGGTGGCTGGGTGCTCTGTGGAGCGAAGTCAAGGGGGAGGCACGGGCGCAGCCCGGGCCGGAGGACATGAGCGCAACAGAGCGCCCAGCCACCCTGACCACCCGAACCGAACAAGACCCCACTCAAGCGAGCCGGCAAAGACCATGAACTCCCCCTCCTTCCTCAGCCCCCGCGCCTGGCTGCTCGTCGCCTGCGCCCTGCTGCTGATCTGCGTGCTGGCGCCGGTGCTGAACCTGTGGGTGCCCGAGGGTCAGGTCTTGCATCTGAGCGACTACGGCGTGGCCTTGCTGGGCAAGTTCATGTGCTACGCCATCTGCGCCCTGGCCATGGATCTGATCTGGGGCTTTGCCGGCATCCTGTCGCTGGGCCATGGCCTGTTCTTCGCGCTCGGCGGCTATGTGATGGGCATGCATCTGATGCGCCAGATCGGTCGCGAAGGCCAGTACCAAAGCACCCTGCCCGACTTCATGGTCTTCCTCGACTGGAAGACGCTGCCCTGGCATTGGCAGCTCAGCGACAGCTTTCTCGCCACCCTGGTGCTGGTGCTGGCGGTGCCGGGCGGCCTGGCCTTTGTGTTCGGCTACTTCGCCTTCCGTTCGCGCATCAAGGGCGTGTACTTCTCCATCATCACCCAGGCCCTGACCTACGCGGCCATGCTGCTGTTCTTCCGGAATGAGACGGGTCTCGGCGGCAACAACGGCTTCACCGATTTCAAACGCATACTCGGTCAGCCCATCCACACGGCGCAGACCCGCATGGTCCTGTTCGCGCTCAGCGGCCTGGCCCTGGTGGGCTGCTATCTGCTGGCGCGCTGGCTGACGCGATCCAAATTCGGCCGCGTGCTGCAGGCCGTGCGTGACGCCGAATCTCGACTGATGTTCTGCGGCTACTCGCCCCTGCCCTACAAGCTCTGCATCTGGACCCTCTCGGCCATGATGTGCGGCCTGGCCGGCGCGCTTTATGTGCCGCAAGTCGGCATCATCAACCCGAGCGAGATGAGCGTGGCCAACTCCATCGAGATCGCGGTCTGGGCCGCGGTCGGCGGGCGTGGCAGCCTGCTGGGGCCGATCGCCGGCGCCTTCGTCGTCAACGGGGCCAAGAGCTGGCTGACGGTCAGCGCGCCCGAGTTCTGGCTCTACTTCCTCGGCGCGCTCTTCATCGCCGTCACCCTCTTCCTGCCGCAGGGGCTGGCCGGACTGGTCTCCCGATTCAGCACACAGCGAAAGGCAGGCCAGGCATGAGCCCCGATCTGCTCGAACAAGGCCAGGAACGTCTGGCCGAACAGCAAGGCAAACATGGCGGCGACCGCAGCCCCGGCTACGCCCGCCCGCACCGCGCCGGCGAGCTGGACCTGACCCACGGCCGCATCCTCTACCTCGAAGACGTGCACGTCGCCTTCGACGGCTTCAAAGCCATCAACGGCCTGTCCCTGGACATCGCGCCGGGCGAGCTGCGCTGCATCATCGGCCCCAATGGCGCGGGCAAGACCACGATGATGGACATCATCACCGGCAAGACCCGACCCGACCGCGGCGAGGTCTTCTTCGGCGGCACCATCGATCTGCTGCGCCACAGCGAGGCCGAGATTGCCTCCATGGGCTTGTGCCGCAAATTCCAGAAGCCCACCGTGTTCGAGGCGCTGAGCGTGTTCGAGAACCTGGAGCTGGCCCTGCAAGGCCCGCGCGGCGTGGCGGCGGCGCTGTGGCACCGGCTCAGCGGCGCGCAGCGCGACCGCCTGGCCGAGGTGCTGGAGCTGATCCAACTGCAGGCCGAGGCGCAACGCCCGGCCGGCCTGCTCAGCCACGGCCAGAAGCAGTGGCTGGAGATCGGCATGCTCTTGATCCAGGAGCCCAAGCTGCTGCTGCTCGACGAGCCTGTGGCCGGCATGACCGACCAGGAAACCGAGCGCACGGCCGAGCTCTTTCTGCAGCTGAAGGGTCGGCACAGCCTGATCGTGGTCGAGCATGACATGGGCTTCATCGCCCGCCTGGGCGGCACCGTCACCGTGCTCTGCGAAGGCCGCGTGCTGGCCCAGGGCCCGCTGTCCCAGGTGCAGGCCGACGAGCGCGTGATCGAGGTCTACCTCGGACGTTGAGCGGCATGCGAATCAGTTCCCTCAACCCATCATCATCCCTCTGCCTGCCATGCTGATCGCCCAGAACCTCCAGCAGTACTACGGCGGCTCGCACATCCTGCGCGATGTCTCGCTGCGCGTGCAGCCCGGCCGCATCACTGTGCTGCTGGGCCGCAACGGCGTCGGCAAGACCACCTTGCTCAAGTCGCTGATGGGCCTGGTGCCGGTGAAAAGCGGCGAGGTCCGGCTGCACGGCCTGGACATCACGCGCGCCAAGCCCTTCGAACGCGCCCGCGCCGGCATGGGCTATGTGCCTCAAGGGCGCGAGATCTTCGGCCGCTTGACCGTGGCCGAGAACCTGGCCCTGGGCCTGGCCACGCGGCCGGCCGGCACGCCCATCCCGCCCGAGCTGTTCGAGCTCTTCCCGGTGCTGCAGCAGATGCTGCAGCGGCGCGGTGGCGATCTCTCGGGTGGCCAGCAGCAACAGCTGGCCATCGCCCGCGCGCTGGCGGCCGGGCCGCGCCTGCTGATCCTGGACGAACCGACCGAAGGCATCCAGCCCAACATCATCCAGGACATCGGTCGCGTCATCCGCCGCCTGGCCGAGCGCGGCCTGGCGGCCAATGGCGGCCAGCCCATGGCCGTGCTGCTGTGCGAGCAGTACTACGACTTCGCCGAGGAATTGGCCGACGACTACCTGGTGCTGGAGCGCGGCGCCGTCATCTCGGCCGGCAGCCGCTCAGAGATGGTCAGCCGTGGCGTGCGCCAGCTGGTCTCGATCTGAGTGAAGCCCGCAAAGCGGCTCAGGGCCGCGGACCGAGCGCATTGGCGCGCGAGGGCGAGGGCAACCACTCGCGGTAAAAGCTCTCGAGGCGCGGCCCCTGCTTGCGGATCACCGCATTGATACCTTCGACCGCCCGCGCCCCCAGGGCCGAGCGCGAGCAACCGACATGCACGGTGGTGGCCGCGTCCGCGCCGCGCAGCGGCAGCAGGCGCAGCTCCTGGGTGGGCAGGCCCAGCTCGCGGGCGGCAAAGCTGAGCTCGGTGGGGAAGGCGATGATGGCGTCGACCTTGTCGTCCAGCAGCATGCGCAGCAGGCCCGACACACTCGGGTTGCCGTGGCGCACGCTCAGCCGAGCGCCGACCGGCAGGTTCTTGATCATCTGGTCATAGCGCTGCCCCAACGAGCGCCCACCGGCCACACCGACCCGCCAGCCCTCTTGCGGCAGATGGCCCGGCGGCACCGCTTGCAGCAGCTCGGCCAGATCGACCCGGCCCTGGCCATCGGGCAGCAAGGGCAGGCGGCCGGGGCGCTCGCGCTGCAAGGTGACCAGCTGGTAGGGCAAGGCGGTCAGATAGGGCTCGCTGAAATGCACAAAGGCCTCGCGCTCGGGCAGGCGCAAAAAGGCGGCCACGCAGACATTGGGCTTGTTGCGCAGCTCCACGGCGGCGCGGGCGTAGTTGGCGTCCAGCACCTGGTGCTGCAGCTCGGGCAGGCCGGCCTGGAACAGCAGCAAGGCCTTGTCGACAAAGCCCCGGCCCTGGCCCAGGCCTTGCAGAATGGCCGTGGGCGGCGAATGCACCATGACCCATTGCAAGGTCTCTTTCTCGATCACCGGGCCGGAGGAGGCCGCGGCCTGCGCCGCCTGCGCCCGCGCGGCGGGCGCTCCGAACAGCGCCAGCGACAGAGCCAGCGCGAGCCCGCGGGCACTGGCCCGGGCGCGTGCCCCGACCTGCTGCCGCCCGTCGCTGTCTTGCCACGTCTTCTTGCTCTGGTCCACGTGCCGTACCCGCCCCCGCCATCTGCTGGAGCCAGCATACCCGAGGCCAGCAGGGCGGTTCTCACATCGCCCAAAGCCGCGGCGAGGCCTCGTCCAAACCCCAGAGCTCGCGCCGCCAGGCGGCCCGGCACTGCCGCAGCAGCTCGAACGCCGGCTCGACCAGGGGCGCCAGCACGCGCAGCACCAGCAGGCGCTCCTGTGCCGCCGTCACACCCGCGGTATCGCGCAGCGGGTGGGCCTCGATACAGGCACGCACGGCCTCCAGCGCCCGCTCGCGCCGCTCACGCGACAGCACCTCACCCCCGGCAAACACCAGGCTGGCCAGGCAGCGCCGCCCGGCCAGGCCCAGGGAGCCATCCATCAGCAAGGCATCGCCGCCGTCGATCAGGCCACGCTCCAGCCAGATGCCTGGGATCTCGAGGTGCTGCTGGAACTGCCCCTCATCAAAAGCCTGGCCGGCCTGCTGCAGGCCCAGGGCCGTGAGGTCCCAGGCCATCAGCTCGGCGCCCGGCGCCAGTTCGAAGCGGGCCTCGTTGAGCGCCCGGCAGCCCGGGTAGGCCAGGGCTTCCAGCGGCAGCCATTCCAGCCGCGCGCCGGGGGACAGGCGGGCCTGCAGGCTCTGCGTGGCCAGGGCGCCAGTGCTGCTGCGGTAGAAGCGGGTGGCGCCCGGCGTGCTCAGCAAGGCATGGGCGCCCTCGCCCACGCTCAGTTCGATCTCCAAGCGGTCGCCCGCAACCAGGCCGCTGGGCGGATGGACCAGCACGTTGTGACAGATCGCCTCGCCCTCGGGGTAGAGGCTTTTCAGCACCCGCAGCGGCCCCTCGTGGCGGTGCCGCAGCAGGCAACGGCCGCCCTCCAGCCGGTAGTCCAGCGCCAGCCGGGCCCGCCAGCCCAGGCTGTCGGGTGTGCAGGGCAAGGCCTCGCCGCGCTCGGGCTGGGGTGTAAAAAGGGCCGAAGCCGATGGAGAAACGGGGATGCGCTGCATCCCCGTGCGGCTCGCAAGAAGCGGGCCAGTGTCGTCGAGCTACTGAACCGGGTTCAACAAGGCTGGCTGTCCGAACTCCTGCAATCGCGCGCTCGATTTCTCGAAATACTGCTGCCAAAAGGCCTTCAGAGCCGCCATGGTCTTGGGGTCCCGGTAGGCAGTCTTGCTCTTGCCCGCATCATTCAGCAAGCCCGCGCCCACGACATAAACCCGGGCTTGGTCAAAGTCGGCAAAGAGCTGCTGCTCTTGCGCCAGCTGGAGTTCCTTGACCGGGTCGATCTTGCGAACCGATTGGGCACTGTAAAAGCTGCTGACCGAAGAGTTCTCCAGCATGTCTGAGACCAACAGAACCACGCGCTCCTTGGCTTTGGACTGCCGAACTCGCGATGAAATGTCCTTAAGGCTGGCCATCACATCGGACTTGGCAATGCCGCCGCTGCTGCCCTGGAATGCATCTCGCAATGCCGCACCGATGATCTGCGCGGCACGTGGCGCTTGCGCAGACAGGCAGGCATCCAGCTTGCTCAAGAGTGGCTTGGGTACTTCGTTGCGCTGTGCCGCACTCAGCTGCGCATCGTGCTGAACCGCCACGAGCTCCCGGGTGTACATCCCTTGGGTGTAGGCGGAGAAGACGATCAGGGATACCGCGTGATTAGGCGCCAAAAAGGGCCGCACCTGATTGGCCACCTGCTGTTTCAGTCCGTCGTCCAGCAACACGGTCTGGTCGACCACGACAAACAGCTCCTTGCTCAAGCCGATCTGGGGGGCTGACAGCTTGCCGCCGTAGCAGGAGGCCAGACTTTCGGCGCGAAGCGGGGCCACGGCGCAAAGCAGGGCCAGACCCAGGAGCAGCGGTCGGCCGAACGAGTTCATGCCTGCGGTCTTCACAGCAAGCCGTCCAGCTCCGCATCGCGCTGATTGACGCGACGGGCTTGCTCGTCCTCCTTGCGGCGCTTGAGCTCAGCCTGAACCTGGTCACGCAAGGCATCGGGCAAGGTCTGGATCAAAGCCTTCTTGGCCTCCTTGTCCTGGCCCAGCTCGTCCAGCTGCTGCAACACGGAATCCACGCTGGCGACCTTCACGCTCGAAGCGCCAGCTGCCTGCGGTGCTGGTGCTTTCATGCGCTGGCCTTGCTGGGCGCGCTCCAGCTCGCGCCCACGCTCCTCGGTCTCACGTCGCCGCTCGGCTTCCATGAAATCGTAGAAAGTCTTGGTGGTGTGCGCGCCGTCATTGCCGGACAGGCTGTTGCGATTCATCAAGCGCTGCTGCAGATGCTCCAGCTTGGACTGCGCGGTATCGGCGATCTCTTTGTAGTGCTCGCGCACATCGGCATAGCTGGTGTAGCGACCCGCACCGATGGCAAGAAATGCCGCACGACTTTCACGGCCCGCAAAGCCCCAGCGATAGCCGAACAGGACGCCGAGGATCTGCAGGAACACAAAGATGAAGGCCAGCACGATGAAGGTGCCCCAACCGCCATGACGGTCAATGCTGACATCATCATCGCGGGCCTTGTCCACGGCGCGCTGGTTCTCCACCGAGTCGGCCGCCGGCAACTGGATCTTGCTTTCCTTGGCGCTCATGTCGAGCCCGTCGGCACCGGCCTTGACGGCGAGCTCGACCCCGGCACCGCCGGCCTGGCCCGTGGTTTGCTGATGCAGTTGCTTCTCCAGCACCTGCCCGCGGACATAGGTCGCACCGATGGCCACGATGACCACGAAGATCGCGGTGCCGATGCTGATGGCATAGCCGGGCTGGGTGCCGACACGATTCATCAGCTGGACATAGCCAGGCTGGGCATCGTCGACCGACTGCGGGCGAGCCAAGGCGATGTTCTCGGTCCGGGTCTTGCCCTCGCGGCCTGACTCCACCCAGTCTTGCCGCGCCTCCTTGATCTTCCCGGAGCGATACAGCTCATGGCCGGCGAAATGGGTGAAGGCAACCAGAATGACGGAAATCAAGAAGGCAATGCCATAGGCCCCCATCTGCTGCAGGTTCTCGCTGGCACCCGGCAAGGTGTAGCCCGCCAGCACATAGGAAAAACCCATGGCCTCGACAAACACCAGCGCCACGGTCAGCAGCCAGATCAGGTTGGGGGTATCTCGGCGCCCGTTGTCACCGGCCTTGGTCAGGTAGCTGATCTTCTCGTTGAAGTCATGCTCGTCCTGAATGCGGATGAACTTCTTGTAGTCACGGCACAAGGCTTTTTCCGCCTTGAACCAGGCCTTGTCGCTGCTGTCCCGGTTGGTGTCGCGGGACAGGCGCGTGATCCCGCCCAGCAAAGGCAGGCTGTACGCGGTGTTGTGCCACCACCAGCGGATGCGACTCCACAGCAGTGACACGGCCAACAGGGCCAGCATGCTGCTGACCAGGCTCCAAGCCAGCAGCGGTGATGCTTGAAAGAACTCCGTCATCGTTTGATCCTTGTTGTCCAGTTTTTCTTTGACCCGAATTTCCGGGAAGCACGCTACTGCATGCGGGGCTGAACGTTCGCCACGCGTCGCGCCTCCGCGCTGCCGTAAATGAGCTTGCCGCCGCGAGCGCTGGTCGAACCATCAAGCGCGAACAACACATCGACGCAGCGCAGGCCGCCTTCACCGCTGGGGAACATGCGATAGAGCAAGCCCTGGTTGACCAGATAGGTATTGACCGCCGGCTCCTCGCTGACATCCGGCTTTTTGTTCGAACCCGGCTTGTATTGCCCGTACACCTTGAGCTCCGGCAAGTTGGCCGGCGCCGCACCGTCGCGCAGCACAGCCAGACGATTGAGCACCAGCAGATGACCGTTCACATCGGCGGCCCAGGTCTTGCCGTACAGCTGCGGCAGATGCTCCTGGGTGCGATAGCTGCTGCCGTCCTTGAGTGAACGCACCGTGCCGGTGGCACGCGGGCGGTCCAGCGTGCAATCACCGAGCAAAACACTCTCGTCTGCACGCGCGGTCGAGATCAGGCTAAAGCCCGTCCGTGTCGGCGGCAAGCTCCTCAAGTTCAGCGAGGCTTCCTGCCGGCTGTAGGGCAGGCCGCCAAAGTCCAGACCCGGGGCTCGGCCTTCCTGAGCCTGAGCCGTGACAGTCGCGGGTGCGGCGGACTGGCCGATGGCCGCGGGTGGCTGAGCCGGCCGAGCGGGCTTGGCCGGCAGGGGCGGCACCACCGGGGCCGGGGCGGGTCGGGCGGGTTTGTCCGCGGCCGCCGCCATGGGCAGGTCGACCTGATGTCTATAGAACTGGTAGTTCGGGCGGCGGCCGGCCAGGTACTGCTTGAAAGCTGCCTCATCGGCGATCTCCACCAGCTCGACCCGACGATTTTCCGCACGACCGGATTCGCTGCGATTGTCGGCAATCGGAAGGGCTTCACCGGCACCCTGGTAGTAAAGCGAGTCTTCGCTGATGCCTTGCTGCCGCATGAAGGCCGCCACAGATTTGGCGCGTCGCTCGGACAGGGAGGCATTCAGGGCCGAGGAACCGCTGTCATCCGTGTGGCCGATCAGGAACAGGCGCCGCTGCTTCAACTGCCGCAAGATCTCATCGCGCTGCTTGGGTTCGTTCTGGCCCTGCAGCATCTGTGCGGCGCCGTACTGCCTGGCGATGGCGGCGAAGTACTCGCGTGCTCTGGGGGTGAGCTGGTCTGATCCCGATTCGAAATGCCCGCTGGCGCCGTCCAGATTGCGCACCACCAAGCTGCTGCCGACGATGGGGCCTGAGGGTGATACGTCAGCTGCCGCAGACGCGTCGCCCCCCTGTTCGCTCGCAGTGGCCACCGGCAACGATGGCGCACTGCCCGACGGTGATGGACCGGCTGCCGCGGCCCCTGCCTTGGTCGTCACCACATTGCCCTGTGCATCGATCGGAGCAAAACGGATGTCCAGCTTGTACTGCTGCGCAACTTTTTGGAGCTCGCAGCGTTTGCGGTCCATATCGGAACCGATCAAGCCGCCCACCAGCCCTCCCACCAAGCCACCGCCGATCACAGCGCCCTTCTTCCCATCGCCAAGCAAGTAGCCGGCCAAGGCGCCGGCAATCGCGCCACCAACAACACCCACATTGCGCGCCCTGTTGGAGCAAGGGTCATCGCTGGCGAAGGTCTCCTTGATCTGAGCACCCAGGCCCTGCTTCGGCGCATTGGGGTTGGTCGCACATGCAGACAGAAGCACTGCACACGCGAGGCCGACCCCTCGCTGCCGAAATCGATTCAATAAACTGCGCTGGCATGGCTCCCGATACCTCATGCTCGTACTCTCTTGTGGTGGCCGGTTGGGCCTTTGATTAATCGATTATCTAAGCAGCCATGACTTCTGGCCATCGCTCTGACCCTAAGCGCGAGGCCGGCAAGCGTAGCGCACGGAAACGCAAAAAGGGGGACGCAAAGCGTCCCCCTTTGGAGGGTAGGAGCACGAGCTGTGAAGCGGGCCCTCAAGCCCGCGCCAGCTCTCAAGCCCAATCTGTCAGCCGCGCTGGCGGCGGCGCACCACGGCCAGCAGGCCCAGACCCAGGGCCATCAGGGCATAGGTTTCCGGCTCGGGCACCGGGGCGGTGTTGATGACAAAGGACAGGTTGTCGGCGTAGCCGTCGTTGTCGCTGGAGTTCAGGCGTTCCATGGACAGGCTCAGGTTGATCGTCGTCGTGCCCACGGGCAGGAAGCCCTGGGTCTGGCGGTAGAGCAGACCGGTCTGGTTGCCCCGGTCGGCCGGGGTGACCGGGCCCAGGGTGGCGGAGCCGATTTCGGTGTTGCTGCCATCCAGGAAGGACACGTAAACCAGGGCGTTGTCGCCTTGGCTGGTCCAACCGCCCAGGTAGCCGTCGAGCTTGAAACTGGCGCTGCCGGTGGCGATCAGGCTGCTCAGATTGCTGACGTCAAACAGCTGGAAGCCCGCCGAGGCCGGCGAGGATTGGCCGGCAAACAAGAAGCTGCCACGGTCGACCGGGCCCGGCTGGCTGGGCAAAACCCAGTTGCTACCGTAGGCGACCGACTGGAACAGGTCCACGCCGGCAAAAGCGGTCCAACCGGCGACCCCGCCTTCGGCGTTGCCGTTGACGATCAGGTTCTGGCCCAGGGTGGCAGCGTGGGCGCCGAAACCAGCAGCGAACAGGGAAAGCGCCAGAGCGCCGCGGGTGATGAGCTTGTGGTTCATGATTTGAGAAATGCTTGAGGTTTCAAATAAAGAGAGCGGATGGATCAGGCGCCGAGGCGGTACTGGTCCAGCAGGGCCGGGCCGGACATGGCCGGATCGCTGATCGAGGCCTCGCCGGTTTCCATATGGCCGGCAAAGCGGCGGCTGTAGTCGCCCTGGCCGGCCACACGCACGCTGAAGTCGTACCAGTAGGCGCTTTCGCGCAGCGGCAGACGCAGGGTGGTGCGGGTCTTGGCGGCCAGGTGGATCTGCTGCGGCGCCACGCTGTAGTACTTGTTGGCCGAGAGGATGAAGGTGCAGGCAAAGCTGCCGTTGTTGCTCAGCTCGATCTGCAGCTCGCCATTGGCCACGTCCGGCGTCACGCGCACCTCAGGGTTGGGCTGGGCGGCCGCGGCCACGCGGCGGGCATTGCCGGTGAAGTGGCGGTGGTAGCCGTTGGGGCCCAGGACCCAGAGGTCGTAGGCGCCGTTGGCGGCCGGCTGCCAGCTGCCGGTCAGCTGCTTGCCGGCTTCCACGGTGTAGCGGCGCGGCAGAGCGGCCAGGTTCAGGCGGTCGTAGACATGGAAGACGGCGGCCGGGCCGCTGATGTCACCCAGGCCGTTGCCCGTGTGGGCAAACTGCAGCTCGACACGGGCGGCACCCACGCGGCCGGCGCTGACCTTGACCGCGGCCGTGGTGTGCAGCTCATACGGCAAGGCACGGGCCGGGCGCGGGCCGGCTTCCTGCACCGGCACGTTCAGCGTGGTCGGCGTGGGCGGCGTGGTGGTGCCCGGCAGGGCGCGGGCACGGTTGGCCAGCTCCAGGGTCTTGGGCAGCTGGGCGAAGAAGGCGCTGTCTTCCGGGTCGCGGAAGTTGAAAGCCGACGTCAAATCACCGGCCACGGCACGGCGCCAGGCGCTGATATTGGGCTCCATCACACCGAAGCGCTTCTCGATGAAACGGATCACCGAGGTGTGGTCGGCCACTTCGGAGTTGACCCAGCCGCCCTTGCTCCAGGGCGAGATCACGTACATGGGCACGCGCGGGCCAAAGCCGTAGGGCTTGTGCTGGTGGGTGGCCGCCGTGCCGTTGAGGATGTGGTGGTACTCGCCGGTGGTGTCGATGGTGGAGTCACCGGCCAGGTCGGCCTTGGCCGGGTCGGCATCCCAGCTGATGTAGCTGGGGGCGGCCGGCGGCGGCACGTGGTCGAAGAAGCCGTCGTTCTCGTCGAAGTTGATGAACAGAACCGTCTTGCTCCAGACGGCCGGATTGGCGGTCAGCGCTTCCAGCACCTTGGCGGTGTAGTCGGCGCCCTGGGCCGGGCTGGACGGGCCGGGGTGCTCGGAGCCTTCGGCCGTGGCCACGATCCAGCTGACCTGCGGCAGCTTGTCGGCCAGCACGTCTTCGCGCAGCTTGTCCAGGTCGCGCGTGCTGATGCCGCGGTCCTTCAGCTGCTGCGAGTAGCCGGGGCGGCCGTACCAGGCGTCGCGGAAGGGGCGGAAACCGGCCAGGGCGTTGTCGGTAAAGTTGTCCGCCATGTTCTGGTAGACCTGCCAGCTGATGCCGGCATCCTGCAGGCGCTCGGGGTAGGTGGTCCAGGTGTAGTCATCGGCCGGATCAGGCTTGAACCAATCGTGGCTGTTGTCGGTGGACGGGCCGTTGCCCTTGCGCAGCGGATCGTTGGTGCCGGTCCAGAGGAACAGGCGGTTGGTGTTGGTGCCGGTCTGGCTGGAGCAATGGTAGTGGTCGCAGATCGTGAAGGCGGTGGCCATCGCGAACTGGAAGGGCAGATCGGCCCGCTTGAAATAGCCCATCGAGTGGTTCTGCTTGGCCTTGGGCCAGGCGTTCATGCGGCCTTGGTCCCAGCCGGCCTGGGCATCGGGCCAGGAGTGCGGCGTGCCCGACACGCGCATGTGCGCAAAGGTCTGCTGCGTGTTCAGGTGGAAGGGCGCCAGCGCCAGCGGGTTGACCGGCGGGCGGCCGGGCGTGGCCGTCACGGCATTGGGCTGCATCCAGACGCTCTTGCCGTTGATGCCGGTCTTGTCGACCACAGGCACCGGGAAGGGATCGGCAAAACCGCGCACGCCGTTCAGCGTGCCGAAGTAGTGGTCGAAGCTGCGGTTTTCCTGGGTCAGGATGACGATGTGCTCGACATCATGGATGGTGCCGCTGCGGACATTGGCCGGGATGGCCAAGGCGCGTTGGATGGCGGGCGGGAAGGCGGTCAGCGCAGCGGCGGCGCTGGCGCTGCGCAAGAAACTGCGGCGGTCTTGGGTGGTCATGGAGGAGGTCCTGAGAATCAGAAAACTGGGGCGACCCGACGCTGAAGTCGGGCCGGGGCGAGCCGGGCTTGGATCAAACCGCGCGGCGGCGCAGGACGGCGGCAATGCCGATCAAACCGCCCAGCAGCAGCGCATAGGTCTGCGGCTCGGGCACCGGTGCGGCGGTGAAGCTGAAGTCGTCCATGACGAACTCGCCGTGGTTCTGACTCTTCACCTGCACGGCATCGACCAGGCCGGCATAGCCGCTGGCCAGAAAGCTCGGGGTGGCCGATGGGTCAAGGCTTTGCGAGCTGGCGACACGCTGGCCTTGGTAAAAGAGCTCGAAGCTCAGCACCGCGCCGCTCTGGCCGGCGAACCAGGCGCCGTCAAAGCGCACGGCCTGGCTGAAACCGATCCGGCTGGCGGCGTCTTCGGCCAGGAAGCCACTGGCCACGCGGCCGGCACCCGAGTGGGCGGTGTAGGGCTCGGCAGCGGTGGAGAAGGCGGTCCAGCCGAAACGCGACCAATCGAGGCCGCCATAGTTGAGCGGCACCAGACCATCGGCCAGGTCATCGAAATTCAACACCGCGGCATGGGCGCCGCCGGCAAAGGACAGGCTGGACAGCAGCGCAGCAGCGAGCGCCACGCGGCGCAGGGACTTGGAGCAGGACATGGGGAATTCCTCACAAAACGACAGCGGATGCCGCGCAATCTAGTGAGGCGATTTGCAGACCTGATGACAGTCCCTAGGCCGAATGGCAGGGGGTCTTTGCCATTCGCGTGCGAGGAGCGCGCGCAGCGCCCCGGGCTCAGTCGCCGGCCAGCTTTTCCATGAACAGCGCAAACGGGTCGGCGCGGTGCGCACCGAAGGGCCCGCAGCGGGCAAAACCCAGGCGCTCGAACAGGCGCTGGGCCGAGCGCTGGCGCACGCCCACCTGCAGGCGCAGCAGGGGCTGGCCGGCACGCAAGGCCTCGCGCTCCAGGGCTTGCAAGAGCATCTCGCCCAGGCCGCGGCCGCGCCAGCGGGGCTGCACCATCAACAGCTGCAGCTCGGCCCATTCGTCGTGCAAGAGCAAGGCTGCGCAGGCCAGCACCCGCGCCTGCGCATCGCGCAGCGCCAGCACGCGTGCTTGCGGGCTGCGCAGCAGGGCCAGGTCCGGGGCGCAGGCCGCACGGCCGGCAGGGCTGAGCTGTCGCGCCTCGGCCTCGAACTGTTCGAACAGCGCCCGCAGCTGCGGCTGATCGACGGTTTCGCGCAGCAGGCTCAGGCCTTGCAACTGGCCCGCCGGGCTGCGAATGGCCGAGCGTGGCGGCGGGTCGCCGGCACGCGCCACCCAGATCTGGGACGAACCAAGGCTGTGGAAGTTCATGGGTCGGGCCTCCGGTGAAACGCGCGCCGCCGGGGCGGCAGACACGAAAGCCATGCGCAGCGGCATGGCACCAAGAACTGGCAGGGCGGAGCGGGCGGTGGCAAGACGGGGCATGGCAGCAAGCCTTTTTGGGGAGACCTGCACCGCAGCCGGGCGGCGGGCAGGTCGATTCGGGAGATGCAGGGTTTGTACGCAAGCGCCATGCCAAGGCCGAGGCCTGGCCGCCGTCCACCCGCTCCACCCGCCCCGGCCTGGCCGACAATGCCCGCCATGCGCCGCGCCGACCGCCTCTTTCAAATCGTCCAGCTGATCCGTGGCCGCCGCCTGTCCACGGCCGAGTTCCTGAGCCAGCGCCTGGAGGTCTCGGCCCGCACTGTCTACCGCGACATCGCCGCCCTGCAGCAGCAGGGCGTGCCCATCGAGGGCGAGGCCGGCGTGGGCTATCGCATGCGCGCCGGCTTCGACCTGCCGCCGCTGATGTTCAGCAAGGACGAAGCCCAAGCCCTGGTGGCCGCCCTGCGCCTGGCCCAGGGCCAGCTCG
Organism: Paucibacter sp. B51; assembly: GCF_027863535.1. NCBI lineage: Bacteria > Pseudomonadati > Pseudomonadota > Betaproteobacteria > Burkholderiales > Sphaerotilaceae > Roseateles > Paucibacter sp. B51. The sequence goes on from NZ_JAPIVN010000001.1 coordinate 406,988, forward strand.
ACAGCGTGCTGGCCCGCCAGGCGGAAGAGGCCATGTCCAAAATCCTGGCCGTGCTGCCGGCGCCAGCCCGCGCCGCGGCGGAGAGCCTGGCCGTGTTCGCGCCGCTGACCGGCTTGGACGAGGCCATGCGCGAACGCCTGGCCCGCCTGCGTGAAGCCACCGAGAACCGCCACAAGCTGCGCCTCGATTACCTGGACCTGGCCGGCACGGCCAGCCAACGCACCGTGCGGCCCCTGGCCTGCTACTTCTGGGGCCCCAGCTGGACCCTGGCCGGCTGGTGCGAGGTGCGAGGCGATTTCCGCAACTTCCGCGTCGACCGCATTCAGAGCCTGCAGGTACTGGACGAACGATTCCGCGACGAGCCGGGCAAGACCCTGGCCGATATGCGCCGCGCCTTCGAGCAAAGCGATACCCCCTCGACCGATCGGGCTTGAGCTGGATCAATGAGGGTGCCGGGCTGCCGGCGCAGACTGGGAGTCCGCGAGCTCGGAATCGTCCGGCTTCGCCCTTCTCAGGAGCACATCCCCATGAAAGCCAATGTTGGAACTCTGGACCGCGGCCTGCGCATTGTGGGCGGCCTCACCCTGATCGCACTGGCCGCCACCGGCCAGGTGGGCGTTTGGGGCTGGATCGGGGTGGTACCCGTGCTCACCGGTGTGTTCCGCTTTTGCCCGGCCTATCCCTTGATCGGCATGAACACCTGCGCGCGCAAAGACCTCTGACGCTCGGGCCTATGGCAGACCGGCTAGGCTGCAGCCTTCTTGCTGCCTGAAGATCTCGCCATGCTCTTGCGTCCCCAACTGGCCTGCGCCCTGCTGGCCGCCTGTGCACTCGCCGTCGCCCTACCCGCTCGCGCGGCCGAATCGGCCGTGCCGCTGGAGACCGTGGCCCAGGTCGACCTGACCCGCTACGCCGGCGCCTGGTTTGAAATCGCCCTGCTGCCCAATCGCTTTCAAAAGCAATGCGCGGCCGACACGCAAGCGCGCTACCGCCTCGATGGCGAGCGCGTGGAAGTGGTGAATCGCTGCCGCAAGGCCTCGGGCGAGGTGGAGCGCACCGCCGGCCACGCCAAGACGGTTGAAGGCAGCGGCAATGCCAAGCTGCGCGTCACCTTCTTCTGGCCGTTTTACGGCAACTACTGGGTGCTGGACCTGGACCCGGACTACCAGCAGGTGCTGGTCGGCGAGCCCAGCCGCAAATACGGCTGGATCCTGTCGCGGACGCCGCAGATGGATGAGGCCAAGCTGCAGGCCTTGCTCGACAAGGCCGAAAGCCTGGGCTACGACAAAAACGCTTTCCGACGGACGCCGCAGACCCAGCCGCTGGACTGAAGCAGCTTTCAGGCGCGCAAGGTGCGCGGCCACAGACGTGCCAGCAGGGCCCCGAGGCGCAGACGGCCGGCCGGTTGCTCGATCCAGCGGTAGAAGGAGACCGCGGCCAGATTGCTCAAGCCCCAGGCGGCCAGCATGGCCATCAGGCCTGGCCAGCCATCGCCCAGATCATGGCGCTCGAACAAGGCGTTGATCAACAAGCAGATCGGGAAATGCACCAGGAACAGGGCATAGGAATGCGTGCCCAGATGCGCCAGCAGGGGCTGCAAGCGCGGCGGTGTCAGCAGCAAGGGCAAGCCAGCGTCGTGACGACGCTGCTGCCAGGCCAGCACCAGGGCGGTGGCCAGGGCCAGGGCGATGCGCTCACGGAAGTCCAACAGCAAGGCTGCCAGACCCAGCGCAGCCAGGAGCATCAGCCCCAGACGGCGCTGCGGCAGCAGGCCCAGCCAATGCACCAGCGCCCCCAGGCCGTAGGCGCCGAAGAAGTACAGGCCCCAGTTGTCCAACGCGGAATCGCGGTTGAAGACCAGCAAGGATGCAGCCGTCAGCACGGCCACCAGCCCCGGCCCGATCCAGCGCCGCCATGCCCGCGGCAAAGCCAGCCCGCGGCTGAAGGCGAGCACGCCGGCCAGCAGCGCAAACAGCTGCAGATCGATGGCCACGTACCAGGCACCGACCGTCAGCGCCTCATAGCCGAGCACGCCGTGCACCAGCCCGGCATGGGCCAGCAACTGGCCCCAGCCGACCTGAGCCGGCACCAGCTCGGGCAACCAGCGCGCCACCAGGGCCGAGCAGGCCAGGGTCAGCAGCACTGCGCCCATGAAGGGCAGAGCCAGGCGCTGGTAGCGACGCGCCAACAGCGAGAACCAGCCCCCCTCCAGCAACTGGCCCTGCGACGACAGCGCGCGCGCCGTCAGAAAGCCACCCAGCACCAGGAACACCTGCACCGCCATGCGACCGTACTGGTAGGCCCAGGCCATCAATGCGGGCAAGAGCTCTTCCACAGCCTCCGCCACCGGGCCGTAGGCGGACAGGTGGTGCAGCACGATCAGCTGGGCGGCGGCGGCCTTCAGGCCGTCGACATGCAAGAGACGAGTGACAGGGGGGCGGGCAACAGGGGTCTTGCTTGTGCTCATGGCCAAGCGCCCGAGGCTTGTGGCCGCGGGCGCAGATTGCGTTCCAGATCCAGGGTTTGGGGCTGCCCGGCCAGCAAGGCCAAGGCCCTGCGCACAATGCAGCAGGCCCCGGTGCCAGCCCGGGGCCCAGCCGCCCCAAGGCGGGGCGGGCACATCCGAGAAAACCCTAGATTCTAAACGCCGGCCAGGCTTGAGCGTTCAGAGGCGGATGCCGGCCAGCTCGGCGCTCTTGCGCGGGTGGATCAGGTTGACACGGCCCGGCTGGCCATCGGCGCCCTTCATGCGCTCGGCGCCTTGCAGGATCAGGGCTTTGAGTTCCACCGCCTTGAGCGCGGGCTTGAGGGCGATCAGCTTGGCCGCCAGATTGGCGACCTGGGGGCTGGCCATGCTGGTGCCGCTGAGCTTCATGCGCGCGCCGCCGGGGACAAAGCTGTCGACCTCAAAGCCGTTGGCATGCACGACCACGGTCTTGCCGAAGGTCGAGAAGCTGGTCTCCTGGCCGGCCGTGTCCACCGCACCGGCCGTGATCAGATTGGGCAGCTCAAAGCCGGCCGGGATGTATTCCTGGAAGTCGGCGCTGTTGTCCTCATTGCCCGAACCGGCCACGAACAGGATCTCCGGTGCGCCGGCGATGGCCGCGCGCAGGGCGTCGCGCTCGATCTTGAACAGGCGGCTCGCTTCCGCCTTGCGCGCCTCGGGCGTGCCGCCGGCGTTGTGGAAGGCCAGCGCGCCCTCGTAGGCGTTGGGGCCATAACGCCAGCTCATATTGACCACCCGCACGCCGGCCTTCTTGAAGCTCTCGACCATCTGGCCGTAGGCCAAGGCGGTGGCGCGGGCCTGGGCTTCGTTGGGCAGCTTGGGTTCCAGCTTGGCGCTCCAGAGCTGGGTGGCGGCGAACACGCGGGCAAAGGGGTTGCCCTCGACGGCAATGCCGGCGACATGGGTGCCGTGCACGTAGAGGCTGGTCAGGCTCATGTCCTCGCTGAAGCCCTTGACCTGCTCGGCCTTGAGGCCGGACATGGTGGCGCGAAACTGGCGCGAGTCCGGCGTGTCCAGGGCCGCACGCTGGTCCATGGCGCCCTTGATCAGGCTGCGCAGCTGCGGCCAACGGCTTTGCGCTTCACCCAGAGGGCGCAGCAGCTCGCGGCTGGGCTTGGCGTCCTCGTCAAAAGCCAGGCCGGCCAGCGGCGCGGCCGGCTTGAACAAGGCCATGTCCACGCCTGAATCCCAGACCGCCACCACCACCGGCGTGGCTTTCGCCTCGGCCGGGATGGCAAAGGTGCGCGGCGTCCAGAGGTCGGCACGCGCCTGCGTCTTCGTGTTGGCATCGATCACCGCCTGCAGGCCCGCCACGATGGCGGCCTTGTTGGGCGCGAACAGCTCGGCTTGCAGACGGTTGCTGATGATGGCCAGGGCGATGCTGTCCGGCACCACCATCTTGCCGTTGGTGGCCATGGCATCGATCTGGCTGCGGAAGGCACCCAGCACCAGCTCGGGGTTGTAGGTCTCGGCCCCACCCTTGCCGGACTTGACGTTCTCCTGCACATCGGCCCAGGGCAGCGTGCTGTAACGCTTTTCCACCTCGGCGCGCAGCCAGGCGGCATCACGCTTCTCCAGGCGCTGCTGCGAGAGCAGGTCGGTCAGCAGGCCGGCGCTGAGCTGACCGCCGATCTTTTCCTGCAGAGCGCGCGACTTGGCCGTCCAGGCCGGCACGGCCGCCCAGTCGCCACGCAGCTGGGCCAGCGTGGCCAGGGCGCTGTAGTAGCTGCGCAGTGTCGAGGCGTCCTGGATGTCGTAGCGGGCCAGGTCGGACTGGACCTCGGCCTCCAGCTGCGCGCCCATGGCCAGCAACTCGCTCAGCGGCGCGCTCAGGTATTCGCTGGGCAGCTTGGTCAGGGTGACGGTGCGGCGCGGCAGCTGGTCGGCCCGAGTGATGGGCTGGCGGGCGGCGCTGGCGGCCTCGGCCGGCGCGGCAGCGGCGCCCGAGCTAGCAGCGGAGGCGCTCATGGCCAGGGGGCTCAGCAGGCTCAGGGCGGCCAGCGAAATCAGGGTCTTGGCGTGCGACATGTCTGGGTCTGTCCAACAGGACAAAAAGTAAACGATGGCTGCACGATAGGGGCCAGTCCCGGCGGCGCGGGAGCTCAAGCGATGAGCTGCGGGTTCGCCGACATGGGCTGCAGGCGGCGCGCGATGACGCCGCCCGTCCAGGCTCAGCGCCCCAGCTCCGCCAGGGCGGCGCTGACCTGGGTTTCCAGGCTGTGGCCGGCGGGCCAACGCCGCTTCTGCAGCTCGGCCGCGGCGGCCACGATCAGCGGCCGGGCTTCTTGCGCCTCGCCCGCGCGCAGCAAGGCCCGGCCCAGCTGCAGCCGCGCCCAGGCCTGCTGGACCGGGTCCGACGGGGCCTGGGCCAGCTGGATGGCCAGGGCCTCGCGCCGCGAACGCAGGGCCGCGCGCGCCTCGCCCTGGGCCTCTTGCGCCTCGGCCAGCCACAAGAGCTCCTGCGCCACCGGCATGGCGCTGGCGCCCAGCAAGGCCTGCAGCTCGCTGAGGCCCTGCGCATGCAAGGCCAGGGCCTCTCGCCCCTGGCCGGCGCGCAGCAAGGCCCGCGCCAGCAGGCTCTGGGTTTCCAGCGCAAACACGCTGCGCTCGCCGTGGATGCGGCGGCGCTGCGCCAGCAGCTCGCGCAGCAGCGGCAAAGCCTCGTCCAGGCGCTGCTGGCCCAGCAAGGCCTGGGCCAGGCCGTGGCGTGAATTGAGGGTGTAGGGGTGGTCAGGCGGCAGGCGCTGGGCCTTGAGCGCCAGCGATTGCTCGAACCAGGCCTGGGCCTGGGCATAACGCTCCTCGCGCTCGGCCAGGGCGCCCAGGCTGTGCAGGGACGAGGCCACCTTGGCCGATTCCGCACCGTCATGCTGGCGGCGGATGTCCAGTGCGCGCTGGTAGTGGCGGCCGGCTTCCTCGAACGCGCTCAGCCGTGTCAGCACCAGGCCCAGGGCCGCGAGCGAATCACCGAGCAGGCTGCCCGTGGCCTGGCCCGGCCGCGCCTGGTAGGCGGCCTCGCGCAAGCCCAGGGCTTCGCGCGCCAGAGGCAAGGCGCGCGGGGCCAGGCCGGCGTTGACCAGGGCCACGGTCAGCTCGTGCAGGGCCAGGGCTTCCTTGTTCAGGTCGCGCTGGGGCAGGCCGCGCTGCAGGGCCAGGTCTTGCTCCAGCAGCTCGATGGCGCGCAGCGAGCGACCGCTGCGCTGGTAGACCAGGCCCAGCACATGCTTCATCTCGGCCTGCACGGCCGGCTGCTGTTTCAGATCGGCGTCGACCCGCGCCGCCGCATCGTCGATGAACTCGGCAAAGCTCTTGGGCTGGCGCCCGATCAGGAACGGATCGAAGTCTTCGAAAATGGCGATCACCACCTGGCGCACGCGCTTGGCGTTCTCGGCCTCCTGCTGCGCCTGCTGGCGCGCGGCCTCGGCCAGGTCGCGCTGGTGCATCAGGCTCCAGCTGAAGCCCAGGCCCAGCAACAGCACGCCGGCGCTGACCGACAAGGCCAGCCAGCGCCGCCGCAGCAGCTTGCGCAGCACATAGGGCCCGCGGCGCGGCAGCGCCTCGATCGGCAGCTGGCGCTGGAAGCGGCGCAGATCGGCCTGCAGCTCGGGCACGCTGCGGTAGCGCTGCTCGGGCCGCTGCTGGGTGGCCTTGGCGATGATGGCCGCCAGCTCGGCCCGGCGCAGCGGCGAGGGGCCCGGCCCCTGCGGCTGGTGCAGCTGCAGCAGCTCCTGCAGCAGGCGCCCCAGGCTGTAGACATCGCTGGCCGCGCTGACCGGCTGCCAGGCCAGCAGCTCGGGGCTGGCAAAGCGCGGCGTGGCGCCCAGGCTGCGCGGCCCATCGGTGGCGCCGGGCTGGCGCTCGCCGGCGGCGCTGCGCCCCTGCAGCTGGGCCACGCCAAAATCCAGCAGCATGGCCCGGCCATCGGCGCCCACCAGCACATTGCCCGGTTTGACATCGCAGTGCAGCACCAGCTGGCCGTGGGCGTAGGCCAGGGCTTCGCAGACCATGGAGAACAGCGCCAGGATGGCCGGCAGGCTCAGCTTCTGGCGCGCCACATAACGGTCAATCGCCTCGCCCTCGACATACTCCATCACCAGATAGGGCAGGCCAGCCGGCGTGCTGCCGCCGTCCAGCAGGCGGGCGATGTGCGGGTGGTTGAGCGAGGCCAGGATCTGGCGCTCGCGCGCCAGCTGATCGAGTGAGGCTGGGTTGCCGCTCAGCCCCAGCAGCAGCTTGATGGCCGCGCGCTGCTGGTAATGACCGTCGTTGCGCTCGGCCAGAAACACCTGGCCCATGCCACCGCGCCCGAGCTGGCCGACCAGGCGCCAGGCGCCCAGCACATCGCCGATTTCGGGGCTGGGCGGCGGCGGCGACAGGGCGTCGCCCACCCGGCCTTGCGTGGCAGGCCGGGTGGTCTGGGCCTCGGTGGCCTGGGGCAGCGCCTCGGGCGCCAGCGTGGCCCAGGCGTCCAGCGACAAGCGGGTGCTGTCCTCGTCGCCCGGTGGCGCGGCGGGGTTCATCGGCAAGCGATCCTCAAATCAGACGCACTCAGACCGCGGAACGCTGCAGCTGCAAGCGCGGCGCTGCACTGCGCTCCAGCACCCGGCCCAGCACGGCCGCCGGCCCAAAGCCATGGCGCGCGAACACCGCTTGCACGGCAGGCAGCGCCTCGGGCGCACAAGCCAGCAGCAGGCCGCCGCTGGTCTGCGGGTCGCTGAGCAGGGCCAGGTCTTCAGCCGAGAAGCCAGCCGGCAGCTCCACCTCGGCGCCGTAGGCCGCCCAGTTGCGGCCCGAAGCCCCGGTGATGCAGCCCTGCGCCGCCAACTCGCGCACGCCCTCGATCAGGGGCACGGCGGACCAGTCCAGGGCCAGGCTGCAGCCCGAGCCGCGCGCCATCTCCAGCGCATGGCCGGCCAGGCCGAAGCCAGTGACATCGGTCAGCGCATGCACGCCTGCCAGGGCCGCCAGATCCGGGCCCGGGGTGTTGAGCCGGGTGGTGCTGGCCAGCATGCGGGCATAGCCCTCGGCGCCGAGCAGGCCTTTTTTCAGCGCGGCACTGAGCACGCCCACCCCCAGCGGTTTGCCCAGCAGCAGCACATCGCCCGGCTGGGCGCCGGCATTGCGCTGCACCCGCTGCGGGTGGACCAGGCCCAGGGCGACCAGGCCGTAGATCGGCTCGACCGAATCGATGGTGTGGCCGCCTGCGATCGGGATGCCGGCCTCGCGGCAGACCGAGGCGCCCCCCTCCAGCACGCGGCCGATGGTGGCCGTGGACAGGCGCGCGATCGGCATGCCCACCAAGGCCAGGGCCATGATGGGGCGGCCGCCCATGGCGTAGACATCGCTGAGCGCATTGGTGGCGGCGATGCGGCCGAAGTCGAAAGGGTCATCGACGATGGGCATGAAGAAATCGGTGGTGGCCACCAGGGCCTGCTCGTCATTCAGGCGGTAGACGGCGGCATCGTCCGAGGTCTCGATGCCCACCAGCAGCTCGGGCGGCAGGGGCATGCCGGCCTGGCTGCTGCGCAAAATCTCGCTCAACAGGCCCGGCGCGATCTTGCAGCCGCAGCCGCCACCGTGGGACAGGGAGGTCAGACGGGGCTCGTCGACGGGTTCGCGGGGCGGATGGGCTGACATGGCAGGGCTGGTGAGACGACGCAGGGCCGAAAGCATAGCCGCAGCAGCCTGCTCCGAGATGGACGACAAATTCATCCAGGCTGCGTAAAGTGTTCCAGGCACTGCCGCTCCGACTGGCCACCATGCCTGAGTCCAGCCCCTCATCCTCTTCATCCTCATCCTCCGCTGCCACCTCCAAGCCCACCCCGGCACCCCCGAGCCCGCTGAGCCCGCTGAGCTCGCGCCAGCGCCGCGACCGGGCCGTGCTGCTGGGCCTGAGCGTATGCCTGCTGCTGGCCGCCTGGGGCAGTGTGCTGCGAGTGCGCGAGGGCATGGCCCAGGCGCAGGAGCAGACCCGGCGCAGCGGCCTGCAGCTGGCCGAGGCGCTCGACCATGAGCTGGACATCCACGTCTACAACCTGCTGGCCATGAAGTACCTGGCCGAGCGTTTTTTCAGCGGCCGCATCCGCGGCGCCGAGAACCCGGTGATCCGCCTCCATGCGCGCGACGGCGGCCAGGCCTACGAGTCGCGCCTGCCGCCCCAATTCGGCGACCCGGCCTCGCTGGGCCGGGTCACCGGCTTTGGGCCTTTGCCCGCGCTGGACGACCCGGTGGCCGAGGAGCTGACCATGGCCGTAGGCCTGACGCCGCTGATGCGTGCGATTCGCGAACGCAGCCCCGATGTGCCCTGGGTGCAGTACACCTCGGCGCGCCATTTCATGTTCGTGTTCCCGGCCAAGGGCGCGGAGACCTTCCAGTTCCGCCCCGAACTGCTGGGCCGCGAGTACTTCGCCCATGCCCGGCCCGAGGCCAACCCGGAGCGCCGCCCTTTCTGGAGCCAGCCCTACCTCGACGCCGGTGACCGCGAAGCCATCGTCACCGTCACCCAGCCCATCGACCAGAACGGCCAGTTCCGTGGCAGCGTCAGCATCGATGTGCGCGTCAGCAGCCTGCAGCGCGGGCTGGCCGCCACGCCCCTGCCCCATGCCCATGTCCACCTGGTCGATGCGCGAGGCCGCAGCATCGTCGCCGTGGCGCCTGCGCCGGGCCAGGAGGACGACAGCGAGCTGCGCCCCCACATCCGCCTGCGCCTGCCGCTGAAAAGCGCGCCCTGGGCGCTGGAGCTGCACCTCAGCGAGGACGACCTGCTGCGCAGCAGCCTGCACAGCAGCGCCGGGCACCTGGCCACCGTTCTGGTGCTGGCCCTGAGCCTGGGCTTTGTCTTCACGCTGACGCGCAAGAACCGCCAGATCGAAGCCCTGGCCCAGCACGACGGCCTGACTGGGCTCTACAACCGCCGCCATTTCGACACCCTGGCACCGCAGCAATGGGCGCTGGCCCAACGCCAGGGCTGGGCCCTGGGCCTGGCCTTGATCGACATCGACCACTTCAAAAAATACAACGACCACTACGGCCACGCCGAGGGCGACCAGGCCTTGCGCGCCGTGGCCCAGGCCCTGCAGGCGGCGCTGCGGCGCAGCTCAGACCTGCTATTCCGCGTGGGCGGTGAAGAGTTCGCGGTGCTGCTGATGCTGACCGAAGGCCAGGCCCTGGAGCCAGTGCTGGCGCAGCTGAACGCAGCCGTGCGCGATCTGCACCGGCCACACCAAGCCAGCCCCAGCGGCCAGCTCAGCATCTCCATCGGTGCCACCGTGCTGGGCCGACCCACCTGGCTGGACCTGGGCGCCGCCTACCGCCGCGCCGATGAAGCCCTGTACGAGGCCAAGGCGGGCGGGCGCGACCAGGTGGTGCTGCGGATGCCGCCGGAACCGCCAGCAGACGTGGGTTGAGGCGGCGAAAACTCGCCGCCTGCGCCTCGCCCCCCCCGGCTCAGGCGTCAAAGCTCAAGGCGCAAAGTAGCGGCTGGCCATGGCCAGCAAGGGCAGCATGGCGCCAAGGACCAGAACCAGCTTCTGCGTCCTGACCTTGAGCAAAGCCAGGTGTTGGCTCGGCGGAAAGGGCCGGCTGAACCCGCCCGTCCAGATGAGCGGGCAGCTGAACCCCAGCAAGGCCCACAGGCAGAACTGCAGGGCCAAGGCCCCGGCCACGCGGTCACCGGCGCCAGCCGCAAGCGTCGCAGCGCCCACGGCACATGCGGCAGGGATGGCTGCGCAGAGGATTCGATGCTTCAGGCCTTGCTGCAGAAGCAAGAGCAGAGGCTGCGATGGGCTTGTAGTTCTCACAAACGCTCTCCCGTAGAGGGTTCTGACCGGCAAGCAGAGTTGCTGCTATGGCTTGGTGGCCACAGCTGGCAGCCGAGCAGCAAGCGGCAGCTTGCCAGCATGACTCCGCTCAAGATGATAGCCAGGTCGCCAGACAGCCTGGAACCATGGGGAACCCCAGCCTCGCATTCATCAGAGGGTCGCCAGATAGTCCAGGCGGGCGCGCCCCAGCTCGACCTCGCACCCCATGCCCTCGGCGGGAGCCCCGGTTCCGTCGCCAAACCTGGCACTTCGAAAGCTGCACTCCGCATCTCGATAGGCGGACCACTTCGCCTTCCCAATCAGGTTCAAAGGCCTCCAGGTAATGCCGGTACACCGGTTCGGTGCGCCAGTCGTTCCGAGCGATCGCTGCACGCTGGCGCGCTTCGAACTCCACTCGGACGTTTGGCCAACGAAGGACATGCATGCAGACTTCGACAAACTCCGTCGGCGCATACGGAGGCATCTCAAGAAACGCCGCTTCAAACTCACCTTGCAATTCAGGATTCGCTGCGATGATTTCGAATGCTTCAGAGGCAAATGGCAGCGCATCAGGCGCGTCAAATATGACGCTCAGCTTCGCCTCCGCTTCGCGCGCCAACTGGACTAACTGCTCGACAGGTGTCACTGTGGGCCCAACGTTCGAGCTGAGTGGCCGCAGCCAGCTGGCCGCGCGGAGGTGAGAATGCAATGACAAAGTAGCGCGGCCAGATGGCGAAGGTCCACTCGAATGCTGGGTTAGGCCGCGAATTTTCAGTGCTTTGGCTGTGCAAGGAGTTTCTCCGCCACCAGGGCTACGGCGCTGACGATGCCGCCAACGACTTGGAGTTCTTTGTACACAGCACAACTAACACTTGGGAAGTCTCCTTCGATGGCGGCTGCAGTGTAGTAGCGGACCCAAGGAACCGGGTGTTCACGGGCGAGCCGAAGTACACGATCTTCTCCGTCGGGCAGCATCTTGCGAAGCATGTGGACGAGCGCCACGCACTCCGGAGCGATCAGGTCGCGAATCTCGTAGCGACCAGAATCCTCTAGATACCCAACACACGAAGCGCAAAGCACCAAGTTCGATTCGATCTCTTCAGCGGGAAGCAGGACAGGATCTTCCAACAGCGGCCTAACGTTGAAGCTAACCGGCCAGCGACGGCAGGACGCCGAAGGGCCAGAATGAAATGAGGCCCGAAGGCGGCATGCCGTTGCGGGTCCGGTTGAGCGGCAGGTTAGAGCGCATTGGCGATTCCGCACTCACGGCAGGCCCCTACTTCGCGCACTGATGGCTTGATTGATGCGCTGCGCAACGAATCGGCTGAGGTAATAGGAAATAACAAACGGCAGCACTGACACAAAAGCACCATATGCAATGGCGTATGGAATGACTTCAATAGATCTCGACCAAACAGCTGCAAAGACTGACAAGATGCCCAGGAATGCAGCGAATGGCCAAGCGAAGCTGAGCTTGGCGCGCTTGGCCACGACAGCAATGGGGCCGGCGACCAAACCACCACCTAAACCAAAGTAGACCAGTACACCAAGGACGACTGCTTCGCTATGCGCGTATGCCGGCGTACACCATGCAAGCGCTGCGGTGGCCGCTGCAAGGCGGAGAAGGCGATCCTTATTGCGCGGTGCAAGCATGTGCGCTCTAACGTTGAAGCTGAGGGGCCGCAGCCAGCTGGCCGCGCGGAGCTGAAAATATACAGGCAGCGTAGCGCGGCCAGCTGGCGTAGGTCCACTCGAGCGCCCGGTTAGGCTTCACTGCTCTGCCAATCCGTCCTTCTTCGAAAGCTGGACTAGCACCCCAGGCTAGCGCGCTTGGCTTGGTGGACTGCAATTGATCAGAATCGCCATCGATTTCTGACCGTGCAATAGCGAAAAGCAAAAAGATGGAGTGGCGCATTGAATGTGGTCCTAGCCTTTTTTGGCCCTGTTCAGCATTCGATTTGCAATCACACGCCCGAGGAAGTGACACAGGAATAAGACGGCGGCTGATGCTAGGAGGTAGATCGCATCGCCAGTGTGCCGCCTAGCGATTTCGAGTGGCGCCCCAACGATCAGTATGGAGAGCAGCCATAGGGCCACGCGGACTAGCCAGACCTTCAGATCAATAGACATAAGCGCGATGCCTAACGTGTTGTATGTCGCAGCTGCACGCCGCATATCACGGCCGCTGTCGCCATAACCGGCCAGGCGAAAACCCAAGCAAGTGCCTGTCGGATCACGCCTTTTCGCTGCTGGTTTGAGATTTCAAACGGCATTAATCTCCACGACAAAAGCCGCGCCTGTTACAAACACTCGGCTTGGGCTGCAACGCAACATCCAGCCGGTCGATGGCTCGCCATATTGCCATCAGTTCATGGCGTTAGTTCCTCAGGCCAACCCTCGAATGTCGCGCGCCCAAACTCCCGGCTCCGAGGCCAGCGGGGTCACCCAGCTGGGCGCGACAGCGGTGCCCAGCCAAACATGGCCGCGCCGGCCGGGCTCTGCCCCTCCCGCTAAGCCCCCGCCCCCTCCTCCGCCAAGGCCTCCTTGATGAAGCGCACCAGCGCACGGGCGGTCTCTGAGCCGGCGGGCATGGGCAGGCTCAGGGCCTGGATCCATTCGCCTTCCTTGACGGTCAAACGCCAGCCCGGCAGCACGTCGACCAGGCCGCCGCCGCTCTCGGTGGCGATGGGCACGCAGAAATCCGGGCTGAGCACCACGCCGCCGCCGGCGCGGGCCATGGCCAGCAGCACCTCGTGGTCATTGCCCCAGGCGGCGGCGCGCAGGCTGAGTGCGGCTTCTTCCAGCGGGCGGCCCTGTGGGTCTTCGCGCAGCCAGCGGCGTTCGCTGGCGTCTTCGTGCTGGCCGACCAGCAGGCAGGGCAGATGCAGCAGATCCTGCGGCCCTTGCAGCGGGCCGGCCGCGGCCGCCCAGGCTGGCGAGGCATAGGCGCGCACGGCATAACGCAGCAGGGGCTGGGCCACCCAGTCCTCGGGCGGCTGGGCGGTGGCGCGGAAGGCCAGGTCCACGCCTTCGGCGAGCAGATCGACGCGGCGGTAGGTGAACAAGAACTCATAGCGCAGCGCCGGGTGCAAGGCCTGAAAGCGCGCCAGCAGCGGCGGCAGCACATGGTTGCCGAACACCGGCGGCGCGCTGATGCGCAAGGTGCCGCTGAGCTGGTCACGCTCGCTGCGCAGGGCCAGGCGGGCACCTTCGGTGGCCTCCAGCACCACCCGGGCGCGGGCCTGCAGGCGCCGGCCGGCTTCGGTCAGGCTGAGGCTGCGGGTGCTGCGCGCGAACAGGGCCAGGCCCACCGCCGATTCAATCGCGGCCACGCGGCGGCTGACGGCCGCGCGCGTCAGCCCCAGATCCCGCGCCGCACGGGCAAAGCTGCCGGCCTGGGCGATGCGGGCGAACAGCTCCAGGGCATTGGCGTCCAGGGCCTGATCGGCGGCGGTGCGGCGGCTGCGCGACAGGCGCGGGGCGCTGCTCGTTTTTGCTTTTGTTTTTGTTGTTGCTGTCGTTGTCGTTACGGTTGCCACTGCTGCCGGGGTCGACGGAGCAGGCGATGGCGATGGCGAAACGGGCGGGTGGCGCGGCTTGTTTGTCAACGTTTGATTACCAATGTGTCGATTCAACGCAGTCTAGTCGCTGAAATCTCGCCAATCTAGACTGAGTTCCCGTGTCCTCCACGGCCTACCACTTGGTTCCACAGCCCTCCACCGCCATCCACCGGCCGCCACCCGCCAAGAATCCCGATGAAACCCACTGCCCCCTCCCTGCCCCACGCCTTGCCCCCGGTCCAAGCCGTGCAGCTGCGCTGCGCCGACGGCCGCCTGCTGCACGCCAGCTGGCAAGAGCCGGCGGGCCCGGTGCGCGCCCTGGCCGTGATCAGCCCGGCCATGGCCGTGGCCAGCGGCTTCTACCGCGGCTTTGCCGAGTGGCTGGCCGGGCGCGGCTATGCCGTGCTCAGCTACGACTACCGCGGCATCGGCCGCAGCTTGCAGGGCTCGGTGCGGCAGGAGCGGGCCGGCCTGCGTGAATGGGCGCAGCTGGACATGGCCGCCGCCCTGCGCGCCATCGAACACCGGCGCCAGCGCGAGCAGCGGGCGCAAGGCCAGCCGCTGGGCGTGCTGGCCATCGGCCATTCCTTTGGCGGCCAGGCCATCGGTCTGGCGCCCGGCTTCGAGCAGCTGGACGCGGTGCTGGGCGTGGCCGCCCAGGCGGCCGACTGGCGCTTCTGGGCCGGCGTGCAAAAGGCCAAGGCCGCTCTGTTTTTCCATGCCTTGCTGCCGGGTTTGAGCCATCTCTTCGGCCACGCGCCCGGCTGGGTGCTGGGCGGCCGCGCGCAAGACCTGCCCAAGGCTGCGGCCCTGCAATGGGCGCGCTGGGGCCGGCGGCGCGGCTATCTGTTCACCGACCCGGCAGTGCAGGCTGACCTGGGCTACCACCGCTTCACCGGCCCGGTGCACCTCTGGAACATCAGCGACGACACCTTGTTCGGCCCCGGCCCGGCGGTGGACCACCTGGGCCAGCAGTTCCGCAGCGCCGCGCTGCAGCGCCACACCCTGGACCCGCGCCAGCTGGGCCTGCGCGCCATCGGCCATTTCGGCATGTTCCGCCGCGAGCTGGGCGCCCAGATCTGGCCGCTGCTGCTGGCGCCCGTGGAGCAGGCCACACCGCAGCTGCGCGAACGACTGCTGGCTTGATCGGCAGCGCTGGCTACACTGGCTCTTCACCCCCCACCCGCCACGGCCCAACGGGCCCGAGGAGCCGCGCATGAAGACCCAGCACGCCCCCACCCAGGCTCGCCCTCCTGCCTTGCTGCTGATCGCGGCCTGCTTGCTCAGTGCCAGCGCCTTCGCGCCCACACGAGCCCAGGCCCAAGCCATCAAGCCGGGGCTGTGGGAAATCAAGATGAACCCCCAGCTCAGCCCCGAGCGCCAGGCGGCCATGGCCCAGGCCCAACAGCAGCTGGCCCAGATGCCGGCCGATCAGCGCAAGATGATGGAAGAGATGATGGCCAAGGCCGGGGTCAACGCCAATCTGGCCACCGGCGCCGTCACGCTCAAGGTCTGCATCACGGCCGATCAGGCGGCCCTCAATGAGCTGCCAGTGCACAGCCAGGGCCAGGGCTCATGCAAGCACCAGATTCAGCGCAAGGGCGCGCACATCCTCAACCAGTTCAGCTGTAGCGACCCCGAAGTCAGCGGCCAGGGCACGACCACACTCACCAGCCCCGAGGCCTACACCTCGACCTTGAACACCGTCAGCAAGAACAAGAGCAGCGGCAAGAACGAAACCCTGGTGGTGAACGGCAGTGGCCGCTGGCTGGGCGCCGGTTGCGGCAGCATTGCGCCGATGAAGACGCCGAAATAGGCAAGTCCAAGGGGTCGACGCGGGCCCGGCAGGCCGGCTCAGAGCTTGCCGGTGAAGATGCGCCCCAGCCAGCCCAGATACCAGGCCAGCAAGGCCTCGAACCAGCGCGGCTTGGCCACAGGCGGCGGCGCCGTCGTCGCAGGCTCGGCGCTGAGCGGTTCTTGAGGCTTGGGTTTCATGGCGGGCTTGGCATGCGCGGGGCAGCCACAGCAAAGCAATCGGGTAAGCGTATTGTGCGCCGCGGGCGCCGGGCCGAGCGCATAGGATGCCGCCATGGACAACGTCGACTTGCAAGTGTTGCGGCAGCTGGCCGCCTGGCGCCGTGAGAGCCGCGGCGCGGTGCTGGGCACCATCACCCGCACCTGGGGCTCGGCCCCGCGGCCGGTGGGCTCGCTGGTGGCGGTGCGGGATGACGGGCAGATTGCCGGCTCCGTCTCGGGCGGCTGCATCGAAGACGATCTGATCGCCAAGCTGCGCGAAGGCGCCCTGGCCTTGCAGCGGCCCGAACTGCTGCGCTATGGCGTCGGCGCCGAGGAGGCCCAGCGCTTCGGCCTGCCCTGCGGCGGCACGCTGGAGCTGCTGCTGGAGCCGGTCAGCCAGGCCTCGCAGATCGAAGCCCTGCTGGAGCGCCTGGACCGCGGCGAGCGGGTGCAGCGCCTGCTGGACCTGCACAGTGGCCGGGTGCAGCTGCTGGCGCCCAAGCACGGGGCCGACACCTTGCTGCTGGACGCCCGGACGCTGCGCAGCCACCACGGCCCGCAGTGGCGCCTGCTCATCATCGGCGCCGGCCAGATGACCCAGTATCTGGCGCAGATGGCCCTGGGCCTGGATTACCGCGTCACCATCTGCGACCCGCGCGAGGAATACGCCGACGGTTTCGCCGTGCCCGGCTGCACGCTCAGCCGCGACATGCCCGACGATGTCGTCACCGCCATGCAGCCCGACGGCCACAGCGCCATCGTCGCCCTGACCCACGACCCCAAGCTCGACGACCTGGCCTTGATGGAGGCGCTGCAAAGCCCGGCCTTCTACGTCGGCGCCATCGGCTCGCGGGTCAACCAGAGCAAGCGCAAGGCGCGCCTGGCCGAACACTTTGGCCTGACACCGGCGCAGCTGGCCCGCCTGCATGGCCCGGTGGGCCTGCACATCGGCGCCCGCACGCCGCCCGAGATTGCCCTGTCCATCCTGGCCCACATGACGGCCGAACGCTACGGTGTCCGGATCCGCAGCCAGGGGCCCGAGCCGGGTGCGCGCGGCGAGGTGGGATGCGCGCTTTGAAGCGCCTGCGCGGCCGGGCTCGTGCCTGGCCGGTGCTGCCCCTGGCCCTGGCTGCGCTGTGGGGCCCGGCCCTGGCGCAAAGCCCCGAGCAGATCCGCCTGCGCGAGCAGGAGATGGCGCAATGCCCGCTGGCCGAGGTGCCCACCTGGGGCGATGGCCGCGACCGCCCGGCCCTGGCCTCGCCGCTGCGCCTGCGCTATGCCCACGCCGGCGCGCCGGCCTGGTTCACGGCCGAGCAGGTGATGCAGGCGCTGCAGAGCGCCGCCAGCAGCTGGTCGCGCTGCGGTGTGCCCAGCGAGGTGCGGCGGCTGCAGGCCAGCGACGAGCTGCCGACCGGCGCCGTGTTTGTGCACTGGAGTGCGGCGGCCAGCCGCGGCAATTTCGGCCTGGCCGATCTGGGCCAGCGCAGCCTGGCCCTGAACCCGGCCATGTTCACCCTGCTGCGGCAGCGCAACCCCAGGCACCCGGCCGGCGAGACGCTGCAAATGGTCGTCTCGCACGAGATGGGACATTTCTTCGGCCTGATGGCGCACTCGCGCCGCTGCATCGATGTGACCTCCTACTACACCGACGGCAAGGGCGGCCAATGCCAGACCACCGACCCGGGCCTGCTCAAGGCCTTTGGCGAGTACCGCGCCACCCTGCCCACGGCCTGCGACATCGAGCGTTGCCGGCGCGCCAACGCCCAGGCGCGCTGACGAGGCCCGGCGCCGCGCTCAATCGGGCGGGAACATCCAGCGCTCGTAGATGCGCCGCGCCGTGCCGTCGTCCACCATGGTCTTGAACACCGCATTGACCTGGGCCTCGGCGCCGATCTGGCTGGACTTCTTGGAAAAGGCCACGGTCAGATGCGTGGTGTTGAGCACCAGCACATCGCCAAACTCCGCCTCCAGCCCGAGCTTGCGGATGATGTGGCCCAGGGTGGACAGAGAGCCGGCCACGGCCATGGCGTCGCGGTCGGCCACCGCCTTGCGGATGGCCAGGGTGTAGTCCAGCACCAGGTCCTTGCGGATCTCGGGGTCCGCATCGAAGCGCGGGTCGACCTTGAGCCCGCGGGGCGCGCCGACGATGATCTTCTTCAGGTCCTCATAGCTGCGCACCCGCACGCCCTTGCGCGCCCGGACACCAAATTCCAGCGGCACAAAAGCCGTGCCCCGGTTGGCATAGGCTGCGCGGGCCTCGCCCCAGGCCATGATGGAGAAATCGCAATCGCCCAGCTCCAGATCGCGCTCCACGCGGGCATAGGGCGTCAAGGTCTTGATCGTGCGGTGGCCGCTGCGGCGCTCGAACTCCTTGAGCAGGTCGACGACGATGCCCACATAGGGTTCGGCGGCATCGGGGTCGGGGTTCTTTTTGGCCCAGGGGTCGAACTGGATCAGATCCACGCGGAACTCGCGGGCCTGGGCGGCCGACGCCAGCAGCGCCAGACAGAGGCAAGCTCCGCGCAGCCAGGAAAACCAAACACCATTCACCTTGTCACGCCTTTGCCGGCTCCGAAGTCTCGGGCCGACCCATGCCTGGCCAACCCTTGGGTCTGAATCTAACAGAGGGGCTGCCGGGCTGCGGCAACCCGGCTCAGGGCTCGGGCCGATCACGTGCCACTTGGCACAGGTAGTCGGCGATTTCGTCTGCCTCGGCCTTGCCCGCCGCGCCGGCCGCAAGCAGGGGCTTGAGCATCACCCGCAAGGTGTTGAGGCGGCGACCGGCCGGCACGCCGTCGCGCCGACGCAGCTCGACAAAGCCCTGGCCTTGCCAGAAGCGCTCAGCCCGCGTGTTGCCCAGCACCACCCCCAAGCGCATCCAGCGGGCGCCCTGCGCGCGCGCCCATTGCTCCAGGCCCTGGTAGAGCGGGGCGGCATCGCCGCGGCCATGGCGCGCCGTGGCGACGATGAACAGGGCGAGGTGGCAGACCCCGGGCCGCATCAGGTCCTCGACCACGCTGCCATAGGCCAGCAGTTCACCCGAGGGCTCGGCGTAGAAGCCGAGCTGGCGCAGGCGGCTGTAGCTGAGCTCGGCCGGCGGGCGTTCGTCGAACTCCTGCTGTGCCTCATCAGGCCGCGGCGGCTCGTCTCCGACGGTCCAGAAGTACTCCGGGTTGGCCTCCAGAAAGCGCTGCACCGCCGGCACATCGGCCGCCGTCAGCTCCCGGCAGTATCGGCCGGCGCCGCAGGAAAACAGGATGGAGCTCAACTGGCCCCCTGGGGCGCACGCAAATAGATCTCCGGGTCCAGGCGCTCCATGAAACTCTGCGGCTTGGACGCGGGGCTGAAGCCGTACTTGGCGTAGAGCCCGGCCGCCGTGCTGGTGGCCAGCATGAAGCGGCGCAGCTGTTGCAAATCGGGGTGGGCCATGACGGCATCCATCAACGCCCGGCTGCAGCCCTGGCCTTGGTGCTCGGGCAGCACAAACACATCGCAGAGGTAGGCAAAGGTCGTGCGATCGGTGATGACGCGGGCAAAGCCGATCTGGGCGCCCTCGCGGTACGCACCGAAGCACAAGGATCCAGCGATGGCCTGCGCCACCGTGGCCTTGGGAATGCCCAGGCACCAGGGCGCCTGCTCGCTGAGGAAGCGGTGGATCAGGTCCAGATCCAGGCGCACCGGATCGCAGCTGATGAGAAAGGGGGAATCAGGGCTCATGCCGAGGATTTCAACAGAAGCGCAGCCGCAGTCCCAAGGTCATGCCCGTCAGTCGAACACCGGCAAAGCGCCAGCCCAAGCCCAAGCCCAAGCCCAAACCCAAGCTCAGCGCTCGCGGCGCTGCTCGCGGATCTCGCGCAGGCGCACGCACTCGGCATGGCCGGCATAAGCCGGCTTCTCGCAACGGCGGTCCACGCACCAGACGCGCAGCAGGATGTTCTCCTTGGCGCAGGCCTGGCGTGGGTCCAGGGGGGCGGCCGGGGCCTCCTCGTGGCCTGCGGCCTGGACGGCCGACGCAGCCTGGGTCGCGGCCGCGGCGATCTGGGCCGGCGTGGCCACAGCCAGGCTGGCATCCTGCTGCGGCATGGGCGGCAGCTTGTTGGCCGCCCCACCGGGCGCCGGGGCCGAGGCCACGCCCTCCTTGCCGGGGCGGCGCGCATCGGTGCGCACGGTCTGCACCTGAGATTGCGAAGGCGCCTGCGCGGCCAGGCGCGAGGACGAAGCTGCAGCCGCGGACGGCGAGGCCTTGTTGCCACCGTTCGGGTTCAGCAAAGGCGCCGGCGCAGGGCCCAAGACCACGGCCGCAGGGGCCGGCACCATGGTCTGAGCCGGCGCCGAGGCGGGCGCGCGTCCGGCCTGTGCCAGTGCTGGATCGGTCGCCGGCGCGGATGCCGGGACAGGCACAGCCGAAGCAGCAGAAGAAGCCGACGACGGCGCGGAAGCCGCCGCCAGTTCCAGCGACGGCGCAGCACCTGTATCCCTGGACTTGGCCCACCAGCCGCCCGCAGCCAGCACGAGCAAGAGCGCCACCGCCGCCATCGCCAAGGGCGGCACCGACCGGGCCTTGCCGGCCACCGGGGCCGACGCAGGGGCAGGCACCGGGGCCGGCCCGGGCGCCACGGCCGCCTTGGCGGGGCGCGACACCGGCGCCGCGGAAGGCGGCGGCTGCACCAGGGTGGCAGCCTCGGCCAGGGGATTCGGCGCGGGCTTGGCGAGCGGCACGGTGCGCGGGCGCGGCTGGATCACCGTCACATCGTCATCCGCGCCATCGCTGCCGTCCTCACTCAAGGGCAAGGGCAGATCGGCCTCATGCAGCCCGGGTGCTTCGCGCTGGCCGGTCAGGGCGTCGCGGAAGGCCTCCATGCTTTGCGGGCGCTCCAGCGGCCGCACGGCCAGGGCCCAATCGACGGCGGCCAGAAACGCGCGCGAGCAGCCCGGCAGGGCCCGGCCCGCCAGCGGCTCGTAGTCATCGACCACGGCGCGCGCCGTGGCCGGCGGCGGCGGCTGGCCGGTCAGCAGGTAGTGAACGACAGCACCCAGGGCATAGACATCGGTCCAGGGCCCTTGGCGCAGGGCCGAGCTTTCGGCGTACTGCTCGATGGGTGCGTAGCTGGGCTTGAGGATGGCGGTGAAGGTCTGGGTGCGGTCGCCGATGGCGCGGCGCGCCGCACCGAAATCCAGCAGGATGGGGTCGCTGCCATCGGCCGGCATCAAGATGTTGTCGGGCGCGATGTCGCGGTGGTAAACGGCCGAGGCATGCAGCAGGATCAAGGCCTCCAGCAGCGGCAGCAGCAGCGCCCGCAGCGCCGCCTCGTCCAGCGCAGGCGCCCGGCCGGCGTTGATGTCCTCGCGGCGCTGGCGCAAGGTCTGACCCTGCAGATAGGGCATGGCCATATAGGCCGTGCCATTGGCCTCCCAGAACTGGTAGACCTTGAGCAGGGAGCGGTGGTCGAAGCGGGCCAGCAGGCGCGCCTCGTTGACGAAGGAACGGCGACCGATCTCGAAGGTTTCGCTCAGCGAACCCGAGCGCACCGACACCACCGAGCCCTCGCCACGCTGGGCCAGCTGCCCCGGCATGTACTCCTTGATCGCCAGCTCGCGCTCCAGCGCATGGTCGCGCGCCAGGTAGACGATGCCGAAGCCGCCCACACCCAGGGTCCGCACAATCTCCAGCGCCCCGAAACGGGTGCCGGGGGGCAAGGCATTGACGTCGTCGACAGGCAGGCCTGGCGAGCGAAGTCCGGTGCGGTCAATGGGGGTGTCCGACATGAGCGAGCCAACAAGCGATTCGGAAAGTGGGCAAGGGTACTCGATGTGCGAGGGCGTGCGGTAGGCGCATCACCCCCTAATGGCAAGAGTCACACGCGCCCGGAGGCGCCGCCTCAAGGCGCCACCGGCAAGGCCTTGAGGTAGTCGTGCAGTTGGCTGGCGATGCGCTGGCGCTCGGCCGCGCTCAGGCCATCGGGCAGGGCCGGCATGGCGGTGCCGGGCTTGACGGACTGGGGCTGCAGCAACCAGCTCTGCCAGGTACGGGCATCGATCAGCTTGGCGCGAACGGCCAGATTGAGCGGCATCTTGGCGCCGCCAAAGCCGTTGATCTGGTGGCAGCTGAGGCAATAGGTCTGCGCCAGGGCCGCATGCTCGGCCCAGCGCGCACTGTCCATGCCCGAGGGCAGCAAGGCCTCGGGGTTGACGGCGCGCAGGCTGATTTCGGCCACCTGGTAGGGCCAGTGCGTGCCACCCTCGGCCTGCAGGGCGGGGGCACTCAGGTTGTCCCATATCAGGTAGTAGGGACCGAGCGCCACGCGCTTTTCGCCCTGCGCGAGGTTGTCCACCCTGAAGGGCTGGCCATCGGCCAGGCCCACGGCCAGGTAGGCGCGGTACTTGAGAAAACGCGCCACCGGCATGCGCGCGATGAAGCCATCGAGCGCCTTGAACTCCAGCTCACGGTCGGGCTGGGCCTGCCAGCTGGGGCCGAGGGTGGCGCTCAGCACCGCCTCCACGGGAT
The DNA here is from genome assembly GCF_027863535.1 of Paucibacter sp. B51. Taxonomy (NCBI): domain Bacteria; kingdom Pseudomonadati; phylum Pseudomonadota; class Betaproteobacteria; order Burkholderiales; family Sphaerotilaceae; genus Roseateles; species Paucibacter sp. B51. The sequence continues at coordinate 429,374 of NZ_JAPIVN010000001.1, forward strand.
AGGCCAGATAGCGCCGCTGCACCGGCTGGTCCTTGCTGCTGAGGTGGGGCTCGACGACGGTCACGGCCTGCGCCTTGTGACCCTGGGCCAGCAGCTGGCGGTGCAAGGCGGTTGGCGCGGGCAGGGTTTCGGCGCTGACGGCCCAGGGCGCGCTCAGCGCAGCGCTCAGCAGCAGCCAGGCGGCACGGCGCCGGGCACTGGAAGGGGAAACAGGGTGGGATCTCGCGGGGATGCTCATGCCAGGCTCCTGGCCCGGAACGGGCCTGAGCTGCATTGCAGCACAGCCCGGCCTTCATCATTCAAGCCAGCAAGCTGGGCACCAGGCCGGTCCAGCGCTTGAAGGAGCGGCGGAAGTTGCTGCGGTCGTGAAAGCCCAGGGCCTGGGCCACGCGCTCATGGCTCTGGCCTTGCAAGAGGAGCAGATAAAGCGCCCAGTGGGTGCGCACCTGGTCGAGCTGGGCCTGAAAATGCGTGCCATGCTGGGCCAGATGGCGCTTGAAGGTGGCGCTGCTGACGCCAAAGGCCTGGGCGCTCTGCTCCAGCGTGGGCGCTTCACGCAGGCGCGGCAGCAAATGGTCGTAGAGCGCAGCCAGCAGACCGCGGCCGGCGGCGCCGGGGTCGGCGCCCTGGGCCAGGGCCTGGGCGGCCATGCTGTCGGCCACGCCGCGCGGCCAGGGTTCGTCGAGGCAGGCGGCCGGCACGCGCATGGCGTCGACCTGGCAATCGAACTGCAGGTCGGCGCCGAGGAACACCGCATGCTGCGAGAGATCGCGCGGGCGGCTGCGGTTGAAGCTGTAGCGCCAGGGCAGGCGCCGGCCGCCCAGCCACTGGCACAGGCCGGTGACGGCGCTCATCTGCATGTCGACCACGAAGTTGCGCTGCGCCGCGCCGACGCCGCAGGCCTCGGTCCAGATCAGCAGCAGCTCGTCCTCATGCCAGAGCAGGCGCGGCGTCAGCAGGGGCGAGAGCCGGGCGCTGTGCGCGGCCAGCAGCTCCAGGGCCTGGCGGCCGTTGCGCGCCTGAGCCAGGGCATGGCTGGCCAGGCCGGCATGGCCGGGCAGGCTGAGCTGGCCCAGAACAAAAGCCGTATCCGGCGCCTGCAGCTGGGCTTGCAAGGCGGCCAGCAGATCGAGCAGCTGCTGCGGGCTGAGCAGGCTCGGCATTGAACTGAAGCCAGCGGCTGCCAGCAGATCGGCCGGCGCCAGGCCGCGGCTGCGCGCAAACTCCAGCAGCAGCACGGCCTGGTGTTCCCAGACCAGGCAGCGTGTGCCCAGCTGATACACATTGGCCGGCGCCACGGCGCTCAAGGCCGGGCTGAGACCGGGTAGGGCCGCGTTCACAGCCGGGCCGCCAGCCGAAGCAGCTGCTGCGCACCGGGCTCGTCCGCATCAACCGCACTCCACACCACCCGCGCCGGGCGCTGGATGCGCTGGCCCTGGCGGCTGTGGTGGGCCAGGCTGCCCAGGGCCTGCTGCAAATGGCCGGCGGTCTGCGCCGCCAGGGCCGGGCCGGCGCCGGGCATCAGCAAGGCAAAGCGGTCAGCGGCATAGCGGCAGAGCAGGTCCTCGGGCCGCAGGTTCAGGATCAAGAGATGGCCGGCCGCCTGCAGCAGGCGATCGGCCTCGGCCAGGCCATGCTCGCGGGCGATGCTGTCAAAGCCGTCCAGGCTCAGCATCAGCAGGGCCGCGCCGGGCTGGCCCTCGCGCTGCTGTTCCAAGGCGATCTGGCGGGCCAGGTAGTCGGCATCGCCGAGCTGGGTGATGGCATCAAAACTGCGGTGCTCGCGGATCAGGCGCTCGCGCTTGAGCAGCTGGGCGCTCAAGGCCCGCTCTTCCTCGCGCCAATGCTGCAGGCCGATGGTCAGAACCAGCATGCCCAGGGGCGTGAGGCCCGATTCCAGCCAGTTGTCCCAGAGCACGGCCTTGGGCAGGCGCCAGAACTCGTCCAGCACATCGACCCATTCGCCCAGCAGGATGCCGGCCAGACCCAGGCACAGCCAGCTGGTGACGCGGCCACCGGGCCGGCTGCTGCGCAGCTGGGTGATCCAGATGGCGGCCATCAGCACCATGCCGCCCTCGCCGGCCACATCCATCCAGCGCCAGTCCTGCAGCGGCTTGGCCTCGCCGCCCCAGGCGAAGGCCGCCATCAGGCCGGCCATCAGCAAGGCCAGGAGATGGCCGAAATGCGCCAGGCCCAGCACGGGCGCCTGGGGCACGGGCTGCAAGGCCTTGAGCAAAGGTGAGATGAGCATGGGCTGGCGATCCTAAAGAGGCTTTGTGACAGGCCGTCATGCAGCGGCGCGCTGTGGACGGCGGGGGTCGAAACAGCTCAGTCCGGGGCCGGATCTGCGCTCTTGCAGCCGCTGCGGCCGCCCGAGGGCTGGTCGTCACGGAACTGCCATACCGCCTGCCTAAGGTGCGGAGCCATTGCCGATCCGGCGCTTGTCTGTGCTCCGCTGCGGAGCCCCCCACCCACCATGTCCCACTCCTTCCGCCTGCCCTGCCCAGCCCTGCGCCGCCCACGCCTGACGCCGCTGAGCCTCGGCCTCAGCGCCGCCCTGCTGTCCCTGGCCGCGTCGCCCGCCTCGGCACAAAGCGCCGCGCCCGCCCCGGCCGACGCCGCCAGCGCGCCCACCACCACGCTGGAGACCGTGCAGCTCAGCGGCCAGGCGGCCAATCTGCGCAATGCGCTGGACAAGCAGCGCGCCGCCACCGGCGTGCTGAGCGTGGTCCATGCCGACGGTATCGGCCAGTTGCCCGACATCAATGCCGCCGAGGCCCTGGCCCGCCTGCCCGGCGTCTCGGTCGAGCGCGACCAGGGCGAAGGCCGCTTCATCCGCGTGCGCGGCCTGGGCCCGGATCTCAACGCGGTCAGCATCAACGGCACCCTGGTGCCCTCGGCCGAAGCCGACCGCCGCGCCGTCGGCCTCGATGTGGTGCCGGCCGGCCTGATCCGCTCGCTGGAAGTGCGCAAGACCCTGAGCCCGGACCAGGACGCCAACTCGCTCGGCGGCTCGGTGGCGGTGAACACCGTGTCGGCCTTCGACCAGCCCGGCCGCGTGCTGAACCTCAGCGCCGGCGCCAGCTACGCCGCGCTGAGCGGCAAGACGCGCCCGAACGGCGCCCTGATCTACAGCGAGCGTTTCCTCGCCAACACCCTGGGCCTGGCCCTGGCCCTGAGCAGCGATGAGCGCAGCTTCGGCTCCGACAATGTCGAGACCGGCGGTGCCTGGAACCTCAGCGGCAGCAGCCCGGCCTTGAGCAAGCTGGAGCGGCGCAGCTACACCATCAGCCGCGTGCGCCACGGCGGCGCCCTGAACCTGGACCTGCGACCCGACCCCGGCCAGAGCTACTACCTGCGCAGCTTCAGCAGCCGCTTCACCGACACCGAGCAGCGCCAGGCGCAGACCCTGGAGTTCTCGCCCGCCCTGGCTGCGGGCCAGACCGATGGAAAGGCCAAGGCAGCCCGTTCGCTGAAGGCGCGCGAGGAGATCTCGCAGGTCGATTCCCTGAGCCTGGGCGGCGAGCGCCGCTGGGGCGACTGGAAGCTCAGCGCCGCCCTGGGCGCCGGCCGCGCCAGCGAGAACAAGCCCGACACCTTGTCCGGCGCCACCTACAAAAACGCCACGGCCTTCAGCGGCCTCGGCTTCGCCGACAGCCAGAAGCCCGTGATCAGCGGCCCGGCCGGCCTGGCCAGCAGCAGCGGCTTCACGCTCGACAAGATCAAGCTGGAGCAAAGCCGCGCCACCGACCGCGAGCGCAATCTGCGCGTCGACCTGCTCAAGGACCTGGATCTCGACGGCGCCGAGCTCGAGCTCAAGGGCGGCGTCAAGATCGCCCGCCGCCAGAAGGACAACGGCCGCGAGGTCTGGAGCTACAGCGGCAAGACCTTGGCCAAGGCGCCGTACGGTTTCAGCAGCACGCAGCTGTCCATGGCCAGCGTGGTGGCCGAGGGCATGCCGCGTTATCCCTGGGGTGAGCTGGGCCCCAACCTGAGCGAGCAGGCGGTGCGCCAGCTGGTGGCCGGCCTCAAGCCGGCCGAGTTCCGCGAGGCCAGCGATTCGGCCATTGCCGACTACCGCATCAAAGAAGAGAGCGACGCCGCCTACCTGCAAGCCACGATCGACTGGAAGCACACCCAGCTGATCACCGGTCTGCGCCATGAAACCCTGCGCCTGGAGGCCGATGGCACCGGCAACAGCAAGGGCCAGTTCAGCGCCCAGCACAGCGAGAGCCGCAGCCGCCACTGGCTGCCGGCCCTGCTGCTGCGCCAGCAGCTGAGCAGCGAGAAACAGCTGCGCGCGGCCTACACGCAATCGGTGGTACGCCCCACCTTCGGCCAGCTCAGCCCGGGCTTTGTGATCGAGGACAAGAGCGCCGAGTTCGGCAACCCGGCACTCAAGCCCTTGCGCTCGCGCAATCTGGACCTGGGCATCGAGCAGCGCCTGGACCGCGACGGCAGCTTGTCCGCCTATGCCTTCCACAAGAGCATCCGCGACTTCGTCTACCGGACCAATCTGGCCGGCCAAGGCACATGGGCCGGCTTCGATTCCGCCCTGACTTACGCCAACGGCGAGGACGCCAAAGTCAGCGGTCTGGAGCTGGCCTATGGTCAGGCCTTGCGCGGCCTGCCGGCACCTTTCAACGGCCTGGTGCTGGGCGCCAACGCCACCCTGGTGCACTCCAAGGCCACCATCGCCGGCTACAAGAACGGCCAGCTGCAAAGCCGCCAGCTGGCCCTGCCCAGCCAATCGGACCGCAGCCTCAACCTCAGCCTGGGCTGGGAAGGCCAGGGCCTGAGCACCCGCCTGGCGGTCAACCACAAATCGGCCTATCTGCTGGAGGTGGGCGATGTGCTGAACCCGGCCAAGGACTTGTGGGTGGACGGCCAGACGCAATGGGACTTCTCGCTGCGCTATGACCTCAGCGCCAAACTGCAGCTCAGCCTGGAGCTGCTCAATCTGAACAACAGCGCCTACTACGTCTACGCCGGCCAGCGCGCCCTGAACGCGCAGTACGAGCAGTACGGCCGCAGCGTCAAGCTGGGTCTGAAACTGGCGGTGTTCTGAGCATGAGGCAGCACACACTCGCACTCTTGATGGCACTTGGCTTGCTGGGCCCGGCCCATGCCACCCAGACAGCCGACCTCAACCCGACCCAGCTCCAGCTCGACAAGAAGGGCCTGCAGCTGCTCGACCGCCAAGGCCGGGAACTGGCCCGTTATGCCGTGCGCGCCAAGCGCTGGGATCAGCGCGCGGAAGGCGCCCAGGACCATGTCGCTGTGCTGCTCGATGCCGACCGTGGCCGGCCGGTGCTGCTGCGCAGCGAGGGTCAGGTCTTGCGCGCCCAGGACCTGCCCGAGCCCAGCTTTGCCGTCGAAGCGCTCTGCCTGCACCGCGACCCGCAAGGCCTGCTGCAGCTCTTCCTGCTCGGCGAGGAAGGCCTGAGCGAGCAATGGCTGATCGCCGGCCCCGAGGGTGCACGCCCGCTGCGCCGCCTGGCCACGGCGCCCGGCGCCAAGGGCTGCGTGGTCGATGACAAGCAAGAGCTGCTGCACATCGATGAGCCCGGCCTGGGCCTGTGGGAACACAGCACGCGCGTCGAGGGCAAGCCGCAGCGCCAGCTGCTGCGCGCAGCGAGCCGCAAGGCCAAGGCCCCGGTGAGCAAAACCTGGGACTGGCCGGTGCTGCAACCCAGCGGGCAGACCGCGCCGGTGGCGCGCTTCGGCGACGCGGCGGACGACCCGGCGATCTGGGTGCACCCGAGCGACGCCCGTCTCAGCCGCATCCTCGGCACCAACAAGAAACAAGGCCTGCTGGTCTACAACCTGCAAGGCGAGGAGCGGCAGCTGCTGGAAGTGGGGCGCATCAACAATGTCGACCTGCGCCAGGGCCTGCAAGTGACGCCGGGGCAGTCCATGGACCTGGCCGTGGCCACCCAGCGCGATGAGAACGCGCTCCTGCTCTTCGGCATCGATGGACAGGGCCTGGTGTCCGAGCTGGCCCGGCTGCCCACCGATCTCAAGGACATCTACGGCCTCTGCGTGGGCCGCAGCGCAGAGGGCGAGCTGGACGCCTTCCCCAACGACAAGGACGGCCGCGTGCAGCAGATCCGCATCACGCGCGCCGCCGAAGGGCAGTGGCAGTCACGCCTGCTGCGCCAGTTCCAGCTGGCCAGCCAGCCCGAGGGCTGCGTGGTGGACGAGGCGAACGGACGGCTCTTTGTCGGCGAAGAGAAGCGCGGGATTTGGCAGATTGACATCGGAAGCAGTGCCGGAACAGGCAAGCCAAGGTTGATCATGCCAGTCGGCGGCGCCCTGGTCGCCGATGTGGAAGGCCTGGCGATCTACCGCGCCCGGCCGGGTGACGCCGGCTATCTGCTGGTGTCCTCGCAAGGCAATCACAGCTATCTGGTGCTCGACGCCCAGCCGCCCTACGCCTTGCGCGGCGGCTTTCGCATCGGCATCAATGCCGAGCTGGGCATCGACGGCGCGTCGGAAACCGATGGCCTGGAAGTGAGCGCCGCCAACTTCGGCGGGGTCTACGGCCAGGGCCTGATCGTCGTGCAGGACGGCCACAAGCGCTTGCCCGACGGGCCGCAGAACTTCAAGCTGCTGCCCTGGAGCGAGGTGGCGCGCGCACTCAAGCTGCCCTGAAGCCGGGCTCAGGGCTCAGGGCTCAGGGCTCAGGGCTCAGGGCTCAGGGCTCAGAAGCGCAGCTGCACGCCCAAAGAGAGCACGTTGATGTCGTTCTTCAGGAAACGGTTGTATTCCAGCTGCAGGCCCCAAGTGGCGTTGAAGTCGTAGCCGAGGCCGGCGCCGACGCTGGCCTCGGTGAGGGACTTGGCCTGCATACCCACCCGGGTGGCCTTCATCGAGGTGCGACCCAGGCCCAGGCGGCCGTAGACCTGGAAGGACTCGTTGAGCGGCGCGCTCAGGCGCAGGGCAGTGCCGACATGGCTGTCGGGGTAGACATAGTCCTCGCGCTCGAACAGGCCAGGAATGATGTTGAAGTTGAGGTTGCGAGCAAACAGCTCGGCCGACAGATGGGGGTTGAAGCGGTAGCCCACGGCCAAGGCCACAGACGGGTCCGAGTCGCCCAGATAGACCTTGGACTTGCCCTTGGCGCTGCCGAAGCTGGCGCCCAGGTACAAGCCCTTGCCATCGAGCTCCGGACCCGCCTGAGCCACGCCCTGCAGCATCAACAGGCCCGCGGCCGCCAGGGCCAGCAGGCGGGCGCCGTCTGCTTGTTTCCTCTTCTCGTTCTGTAACACAAGCCTCTCCTCGTTTGTCTCTGGAGGTGGCAGGTTAGCAAGCCGGGCTGTCGCCGGCCATCGCCCCCACGAGGGTGTTCACACAGTCGCGCCGGATGCAACTTTCGGGCTCAGAATCTGCCAGTCCTGGCGTGCCAGCTGGATCAACACCAGACCGGACAACAGGGGCAGCAAGTAGATCAGGCTGTCGGCCACCATCAGGCCGACCGAGTTCTGCGCCCAGGGCGCAACACCCGCCTGCAAGCCGTCCACCCATTTGCGGCCGTAGATGGCCAGCAGTGGCAAAGCCAAGCAGGCAGCGCTGCGGCGCAAGGCCGGACTGATGCCCGCACCCAGCACCTCACGGCCGGCCAGCAGGAACAGCGGCGCGATCACAAACAGCATGGTGAAGAAGACATTGGCAATCGGCAGGGCAGCGCCGAGCTCGGCACGCAGGGCCCAGAAAGGCAGCCAGGCCAGGCACAGCAGACCAATCCCCCAGGCGCTCTTGCGGGCGCGGTGTTCGGCCAGGGAGTCGCTGATCTGCGCGGCCTGCGAGGCCGGCTTCTTCATCAGATGCATCAGCGCAAGGCAGAACAAGCCCACAGTGGCGTCGATGGCCAGGGTCACCGGGTAGCCGAAAGCCTCGATGGACAGGCCTTGCCAGGTTGCGGTGTAGGCGATGGACAAATTCATCAAGGCCATATAAGCCGTGAACTGGGTCGCGGCAACCTTGGGGTTGGTCACATCCATGAACAGGGCCGAGCGCACACCGTACATCAGGCCCATGAAGACATTGAAGCCCAGCACCGCCACCCACAAGGCCGTGACCAGGGCCGGTTCCACCGCCGCCTTGCTGTCGGCCGCACGCGGCATCACATAGCCATGCTGTTGCAGCACCAAGGCCAGGTAGGCGACCGGCAGGCTCATCAGAATCACTGCCGCACTCAGAACCACACGCCGGCCAATGCGGTCGGACAGCAAGCCGCCCAGCACCATGGCCGCACCGCTGACCACGCTGGTGGCCAGATTCATCCAGGCGACCTGGTCGTCGTTGAGGCCGAGTTCGACCGAGAGGTTGGACTGCAAGGCCAGACTCAGCGACATGGCGCCGCAAGGCAGCAGGGCGAAGAACACCCCGGCGTAGGCGCCGCGCGTGCCGATGAAGGAGCGGAAGGCGTCCATGGCAAAGCTGCGCATCTCGCCCAGGGCGTGGCGCAGGCCGCGGCCGGCCTGGTGGGCCGCATCACCGGCCTGGGCCAGGGCTTCCTTCATGGGCAGGACAATGAAGCCCGTCACGGCCAGGATGCTCAGGGCCACGAAGACAAAGCTGTTCTGGAAGCCGATGTAAGCCATCAGGAAGAGCACGCCACTGCCCCCCACCGCCTGGCCCACGGCCGCACCGGCGAACATCAGGCCATTGGCCAGACCACGCTCCTCGGGGTGCAGGGTGTTGCAGGCCAGGGCATCGATGGCCACGTCCTGCATGGCCGCAAAGGTGTTGTGCACCAGCAGAATGGCCGTGAACAAGGCCAGCTGTTCAGGCAGCTTGACGAAGACCAGCACCCCCAGGGTGGCGGCCATGATCAGCTGCGTGAACAGAATCCAGCCGCGACGATGGCCGAAGCGCTGCGAGCGGAACACATCGACCAGAGGGCCGAAGGCCCACTTGAAAGCCCAGGGCAGGTAGAAGGCGGCGACAAACGCCCCGATCTCGGCGGGCCCCACGCCCATGCGGCGCAGCTGGGTGGCCACGGCGGTGGCGGCGAAACCGAGGGGAATGCCCTCGGTCATGTACAAGAAGAAAAAGGCCGACAGGCGACCGTTGCGGCTTCCCAGCAGATTGGGCAATCTCATGCGCTCATCCGCGCGCCGGCGGGCGCGCCCCTCGTGTTGTTGTGGGGCAGATTATCCCGGTCGGCCGCAGACCCGGCCATGCTGGCCTACCCGGAGGGCCGGCCCGGCGGCGCCAGCCTCAGCGGCGGCGCAGGCTGGCCAGGGTTTCCACGCGCTTGAGCAGCTCGCGGTCGTTCCAAGGCTTTTTGAAGATGCCGTACAAACCCTGCACCTGATGCACGCGGGCCTGCATTTCATCGTGGCCGGTGATGGCGATGATGGGCAGGTCTTCGGTCTCCAGGCTGCCCTGGACATCGGCGATCAGCTCGAAGCCGTCCTTGTTGGGCATTTCCAGGTCGGTGATCAACACTGCAAAGCGCTGCTCGGCCAGGCGCTGCAAGGCCTCCAGGCCGTCCTTGGCCACGGTCACCTGGTAGCCCACGCCTTCGAACAGACGGGCCAGCTTGGCCCGGGCCACGGCCGAGTCGTCGACCACCAGCAGCGGGATCGGGCCGCTCGCCTGCACCGGGGCCGTGGCCACCGGGGCTTCCGGCGCCAAGGGCGCGGTGGCCACGCGCTTGACCGGCGCGTAATCCTCCGGCAGCGGCGGCATCACGGTGTTGTGGCCGGCCGGCGGCACCTCATGGTCACCCCGCCGCAGGCTGATGATGAAGACCACGATGGCCAGCGGCACCGCGATCAACAAGGGCAGGAGGTAGGGACCGAGCAGGTCCGGCACTTCAAATGACATGGTGAGCATTCCCCGCCCGTCCCGGGCCTGGCAGGCCTCAGGCGCATGGCAACGGGCCTTGATTCTTTGGAAGCGCTGAATCTACCACCGCAGCGCGCCCGACGGACCGGGAAAAAAGCCGGGGTGGCCGCCGGCAAGCCGGCAGCCCCATCCCGCTTGCGGCCTCAGTCCTTGCTGCCCACCACGCGGTAGGCGCCGGCGCCCAACAGCGCACCCACGATGGGCGCCACCCAGAACAGCCACAGCTGCTCGATCGCCCAACCACCCACGTACAAGGCCACGCCGGTGCTGCGCGCCGGGTTGACCGAGGTGTTGGTGACCGGAATGCTGATCAGGTGGATCAGGGTCAGGGCCAGGCCGATGGCGATGGGCGCAAAGCCGGCCGGTGCGCGGCCGTCGGTCGCGCCCAGGATGATGATGAGGAAGAAAGCCGTCATGACCACCTCGGTCACCAGGGCCGCCACCATCGAATACTGGCCCGGCGAATGCTCGCCAAAGCCGTTGGAGGCGAAGCCGCCGGCCAGATCAAAGCCGGCCTTGCCGCTGGCAATCAGGTAGAGCACGCCGCCGGCGGCCAGGCCACCCAGCACCTGGGACACGATATAGGGCAGCAACTGGCCGGCCGGGAAACGGCCGCCGGCCCACAAGCCCACCGAAACCGCGGGGTTGAAGTGTCCGCCCGAGATATGGCCCACGGCATAGGCCATGGTCAGCACGGTCAGGCCGAAGGCCAGGGACACGCCATGCAGGCCGATGCCCACGCCGGGAAAGGCCGCGGCCAGCACGGCACTGCCGCAGCCGCCCAGCACCAGCCAGAAGGTGCCCAGAAACTCCGCGCCATAGGCTTTTGTATTCATGCTTGCTTCACTCCATCCGTTGATTTGAAAGGTTCGCAACCATCCGAAGGATGGCCTTTTCGCAAACCATGATGGCGCAGCAAAAATGTCAAAGCAAGCGCGGATACCCCGGGGCATTCGGCCCCCTCCAGGCGCCCCAGCCCTGAAATCGGCCCCAGCCGGGTCGTCTCAAGCCGGCGGCCAGTGACGCGCAAACACAGCGCGTACCGCGGGCTCGTCTTCGGTGGCGCGAAGGGCCGCGAAAAATTCGGGCCGCTGCACCTGCAGATGCGCGCGGCTGCCCGACCATTTCGACACCACCGCCGCCAGCAAAGCCAGGGCGCTGAGCCGGCCCGCGCCGGCGCAGGCGCTGCCGTATTGATCGGCAAACAGCTCCCAGAGCCGGTGCAGGCGGGCGCGCGTGCCTTGGCGTATGCGCTCCTGGACGGCAGCGTCGCCGTCGGCGTCGGCACACCAGCGCTGCGGGTAGTCGATCACGCCGATGGCGGCATAACAGTTGGCCGCCACATACACCAGGCCGCTGAGCGCCTGTGCCCGCTCGCCGGCCTCGGCCGGCAGCAGGCCGGACCCGGGCGCCGCGTCCAGGCCCAGGTGGATGAGGATGGCCGCGCTCTCGCTGATGGCCCGCCCATCGGGCAGGCGCAGGGTGGGTATCTGCTGCAGCGGGTTGATCCGGCTCAGGGCCTCCAGGCCCGGGCTGGGCTGCCAGCTGGCGGCCTCCACCAGACGGTGGGGCAGACCGGCCAGCACCAGGGCCGCCTCGATGGCGGCCGAACCCGTACCGCGGCTTCCGTACAACTCGTACATCGCACAAACCTCCTGTGGATCACCCACCCAAGACCACGGGGTCGACCGGCCAAGGCCGCTGCGGCCCGCGCAGCCGCTCAAACTCGGCGCACAGCTGCAGCACGCCCAGATCATCGAAACGCCGACCGATGATCTGCAATCCGATGGGCAGACCCTGCGCGCTGTAGCCGGCATTGATGCTGGCGGCGGGCTGCTCGCTCATGTTGTAGGCCAGGGTGAAGGCGATGTGCTCGAAGGGCCGCGCCGGGTCGTTGAGCGGGCTGGCCCATTCGGCCGCGAAGGCCGGCTCCGGGCTGACCGGGCTGAGCACGTAGTCAAAGGGCTGGCAGGCCACCACCGCCGCCTCTCGCAGCGCCTGCATCTGGCTGTAGCCCTGGAACAACTCGTCCGCCGCCAGATCGGCCGCGCCCTCGACCCAGGCGCGGATATAGGGCAACACGCGCGCCTGACGCTCGGGCGGCAGGGCGCGAAAGTCCAGCCAGGAGCGCATGCGCCAGAACTTGTCCAGGCCGTCGATCATGGCCCGGCTGCAAAAAGGCGCCAGCCGCTCGACCCGGGCCCCAGCCTGCTCGAAACGACGCGCCGCCTCCTGCACCACCGCGCTCACCTCGGCGCTGGCCGGTGTGCCCCAACCGGCATCGAGCAGCAGGCCCAGGCGCAGGCCGCGCAGATCGCGCTTCAGGTCCTGCCAATCGATGGGCTGCTGCGGCAGGCTGCTCGCGTCGCGCCAGTCAGGGCGGCTCAGATGGGCCATCAGGCGCGCCGCATCGTCCACGCTGCGCGTCATCGGCCCGGCCACACGCCCGGCGTAGGCCGGTTTGATGGGGATGCGACCCAGGCTGGGCTTGAGGCTGAAGATGCCGCACCAGCCCGCTGGCAGGCGCAGCGATCCGCCAATGTCGGTGCCCACGTGCAGCGGGCCATAGCCGGCCGCCGCCGCCGCGGCCGCGCCAGCGCTGGAGCCGCCGGGGTTCTTGCTCAGATCCCAGGGGTTGCGGGTCAGCGGATGGAAGCTGGACAGGCCGGAGCTGAGCATGCCGTAGTCCGGCATGGTGGTCTTGGCCAGCAGCACGGCGCCGGTCTCGCGCAGGCGGGCGGCCGGGGGCGCGTCCTCCTCGGCCGGGCGCAGCTCGCTGGCGGCGCATCCCAGGGGCATGGGCGTGCCGCGGGTGGCGATGTTTTCCTTGAGCGTCAGCGGCACGCCGTCCAGACTCAGGCGCGGGTCCAGGCCCGCCGGGCAGAGTGGCTGGCCGCGCAGCCAGCGCGCCTCGCTGGCGCGTGCCTGGGCCAGCGCGGCCTCGGCATCGAGGGCATAGAGCGCATGCAGCCGGGGCTCGCAGCGCTCGATCTGGGCCAGCACCGCCTGCGTCGCCTCAACCGGAGATAGCTGTCGATCGGCAAAGGCCTGCGTCAGCTCGACCGCCGACCACAGATGCAGAAGGGGCTGCGAGGGGGAGATCGGGACGCTGGAAGACATGGGCTCGCTCCGGACTTGGGGCCGGCCGCGGGCCGACGCTCGCGGCCATTGTGGCCCAGCCCGAGGCCGGCCCGGCGGTGGCAAGCGATGCACCAAGGCGAGGCAGGATTCGGTACTTGTTGCAGGGCCCAAGCCGCTCCCCCTCATGGGGGTGGCGCGGGCCCAGGCGGCATGACACAGTCCGCCCGGTTTCCGCGTCAGGGCTGCAGTCGGGCCGACACGGACCTCACCCTCCCCACATAAAGCCAAGATTCGAGGAAGCCCATGAAGCCCCTGCCCGCCACCAGCCCCTGTCCCGTCAGCACCCGAAGCGCCCTGGGCCTGCACGGTGGCATCAGCCTGCTGGCCCTGGGCTGCGTGGCCAGCATGTTGGCGGCGTGCGGCGGCAGCCCGGGCGCCGAGATCGTGGAGGTCTACGACTGTGTGCTGACCAATTGCAAGGACTCGGAGCTGCTGTCCACGGACGCCTTGAGCCCGCATGCCGTGATCCGTGGTGAAGGCAACGTGCTGAACATCAGCGCCCAGCTCGGCCAAAGCGCCAATCTGCTGACCCGTGTGCGCCTGACAGGCGCTGACCGTTTTTTCGCGCAGACCAGCAGCCAACGCATCGAGCTGCGCGACAGCGATGGCAAGGGCAGCAGCTACACCGGCTCGCTGACGGTCAGCGCTGAAGAGCCCAGCCTCAGCATCGTGCTCGAACGGCGCGGCGAACAGCATGTCAACAACGTCACCCTGCCCAAGAGTTTCAGCGTGCTGGCGCCGGTGGGGCCGGTCAATCTGGGCCTCAAGACGGGCAAGCTGATGGTCAACCTCGGGCACGCCAGCGGCAGCTCGGTGGACAACCTCAGCAGCCTGCGCTGCACCCGCAAGGACGGCAGCAGCTTCTCGGGCGGCCGCAGCGACAACTACAGCCTGCCCTTTGTGATCGAGAACGTGAATGGCTCGCCCTGGGTGCGGATCAACACCGCCGATCTGGACCTGTCGCTGAACCAGCACAGCAGCAGCTTGGACACGAATGCACCCAACACCTCGCCGGTGCAAACCTGCGAGATCGCGGTCAGCTGGCGCGTCTACCGCATGGGCAGCACGGCCAGCACCCTCTCGCGCCACAGCACGGTGCGCGGTGAGCGCGCGGCCAGCCAAAGCATCAGCTACGACGCACGGCTCTGATCAAGGCCGCGCCAAGGGCAGGAGCAGGCGCTCCTGCAACCAGCCCTGCAAGCAGCCGACCACCACACCGGCCGGGTCGGCACCCTCCACATCACGCAGCTGCTCGGCGGCCAGTTCGCACAAATCGCTGAAGCTGCAGCCCGAGCGCAAGCCTTGCAGAAGGCGACCTTCCAGCGGCGCCAAGGAGCGCCAGCGCGTCTCCTGCAACGGCCGCCAGACCAGGCATGTGTGCGGGCCAAATTCAGGGGCGGCCAGCGGCTCGGCCTCGGCCCCCGCCTCCAGACCTGGCAGGTCCTGCGCCTCACGGCGCAGGCGCCGCCAGGCCGGGCCCACGGCCCAATTCAAGCTCAGAAGCTGCACACCCGGTCGCAGGCGCAAGCGCAGCGCGGGCCAGGCCTCCGGCTGCACCGCACGCAAATCCTCGGCCGCCAAGGCCTCGCTCTCGGCCGCGTCAAAGGCCATGCGCAAGGCCCAGTCCATGCGGGCCAGATCGACCAGGGCGGCGTGAGGCAAGACCTGACCCTGCTGCTGCCGCAGATCGGCCTCATTCGATCCCTCGCCGGCCACCGGCAAGCTCGCCATGAAATCGGCCAAGCCATCGCCCCACCATCGCAGGGATGCGTGTCGCGGCGGCTGGGCACGCAGATAGGCCAGCGCCAGGGCCTCGAATTCAGCGTCACCGAGGGCGCGATGCAGCGCCTCGTGGTTGTCGCGCAAGGCGCTGATCAAGCGCGCTCGGTAGGCCTGCTGATAAACCGACAAGCCCCGTTCGGCCTCGGGCTCGCGCAAAAGCCCCGCCGTGGGCAGGGCCTGCGGGCTGCACACCAGCGCTTGCAGCTCACGCTGCTGCTGGGCCAGCAGGCTGACGCTCATGCGGCCTCCTGCTGAACCGCCAGGGCTTGGGCGCTGCACTGGCGTGCGTGATCCAGCTCATCAAGCAAAACATCAAGCGGAGGGATCTGATCGTCTCGCTCGATCATGGTCGGCCGCGCTCCAAGATGCACGATAGTCTGGCGGTAAAGCTGCCAGACCTCTTCACAGACCGGCTGGTCATGGGTGTCCACGCGCAGATCGCCATGCTGCTCATGACCGGCCAGGTGAATCTGCAGCACCTGGGCGGCAGGCAGGCGCGCGATGTAGTCCCAGGCATCAAAACCATGATTGCAGGCCGAGACGTAGACATTGTTGACGTCGAGCAGCAGGCCACAACCGCTGCGCCGCATGAGCTCGGCCACAAACTCGCCTTCGCTCATCTCATCACCGGCAAAACGGACATAGCTGGATACGTTTTCCAGCAAGAACGGTCGCTGCAAAGCATCCTGCACCTCGGCCACGCGTGGCAGCAGATGCTGCAGCGCCGCTTCGGTATAGGGCATGGGCAGCAGGTCGTGCAGCTGCTGGTGGTCTACACCGGTCCAGCACAGGTGATCGGACACCCAGCCGGGCTCGATGCGATCGGCCAGGGTCTTGAGTTCTCGCAGGTAGCCACGGTTCAGCGGATCGCTGCTACCGATGGACAGGGACACGCCGTGCATGACCATGGGGTAGTCACGCCGCAGGCGGTCCAGATGGCGCAGCGGCGGGCCGCCGGGCACCATGTAATTCTCGGAAATGATCTCCAGCCAATCAGGCCGCCGACCGGGCGGCAGGGCTTGGGACAGCGCCGCGTAATGCTCGCTACGCAGGCCCAGACCGAAGCCTTGGATGCCGTGAAGGGGTGAGCGGGTCGTCATGGCTGGAGAGGGTCGTCCAAAGCGGTGGCGGGTTATGCCTGCTTACTTCAGCACCGTGCCACCGGCAGCCTTGCACTCGTCGGCGGTCTTCTTGGAGACCCAGCCCTGGCCCTTGCAGCTGTTGTGGCCCTTGCAGGCGCTCTTGGCGGTCTTGCATTCCGAGCTGCCCTTGCAGCTGTTGATGCCGGAACACTTGACCATGCCGTCCTCGGCCGCCTGGGCGGCGCCGCTGAAGGCGGTGCTGGCAAACAGGGCTGCGGCGGCGGTGGCGATGCTCAGGCCGGTCTTGAGGGTGCTGTGGTTCATAGGAACTCCTGTTGAGGGTCAAGGGAAAACGATGAGGGAAGGCGACAAGCACGATCAATGCATCACGCTGTCCTGGTGTGAGTCGTGGTGGCAGTCGCAGCCTTACAGCGCTTGCTGAACTTTTTTCGACTGCGGCAACAGGCCCGGAAACTGCCGGGCGGTTTGCAGTGCGCGGTAGCCCCAGGATTTGCGCGTGAGGCCCTGCAGCCCGTGCCGCCACCGGGCTCATGGTTCCGGGGTCGGCCCTGGCGGGCCGACTTCCCTGCGCTGCTCGCGCCTCGGGGCTGGCGCATAACTCACTCCGCTCCCTGCGTTCGCTTCGTTCAGACAGAAGCGCCAAGTCAGAACTTGAAGCGCGCGGGTACGCGCGCGCCCCGAGGCTCTGCGCTGCTCGGCCCTTCACAAATCGCCCGGCAGCGGCCCGGGCTGCAGGGCGCTTGCATCGCGGTCGATCTGCCCCTTCGACAGTGGAGCACGCCACCTCCGGAGGTGGCTCGGCCCGCCGACGGGCGATTTGTGCGCGGCCGAGGGCGCAGCGGAGCGGCTCAGGCGCGCGTACCCGCGCGCTTCAAGCTCTGACTCGGCGCCACTGTTTGACCACAGTGAGCGCAGCGAACGGAGGGAGTTTGGCGCCGCTGAGCCGAGGAGTGAGCACCGAGGGGAGTCGGCTCGCAGAGCCGACCCGCGAACCATGAGCCCGGCGGCGGGCCGAGCCACCGCAGCGTGAGCGATCGACGCAAGGAAGGCCCGCAATGTGCCGAAAACCGAATCCGCCTCCCGCCCGCAAGGGTTTGTCTGCGCCCACCGCACCCAGCGGCGGTGGCCGGCGGCCAAGATAATGTGCGGCGCGCATTGAATTCGTTGGCTCGGGCCCGAGCGCAATGCGCATATCCCAGCTCCGCTGCCCCTGGATTGCCTGCCTCCCGCATGACCGCCCCTCGTCCGCACGATCTGCCCCGCTCCCGCCAGCCCTGGCTGTGGATCCCCTCGCTGTACTTCGCCCAGGGCCTGCCCTATGTGGTGGTGATGACGCTGTCGGTGGTCATGTACAAGAACCTGGGCTTCAGCAACACCGACATTGCGCTCTACACCAGCTGGCTCTACCTGCCCTGGGTGATCAAGCCGCTGTGGTCGCCGCTGGTGGAGCTGCTGGGCACCAAACGGCGCTGGATCGGCGCCATGCAGTTCCTGATCGGCGCGGCCCTGGCCGGCGTGGCGTTGACGATTCCCGGTGAACGGGCGCTGCAGATGACGCTGGCCCTGTTCTGGCTGATGGCCTTTGCCTCCGCCTCGCACGACATCGCCGCCGATGGCTTTTACATGCTGGCCCTGCCGCAGCGCAGCCAGGCGGCCTTTGTCGGCGTGCGTTCCACCTTCTACCGCCTGGCCAATATCGGCGGCCAGGGCGGCCTGGTCTATCTGGCCGGTGAGCTGCAAGAGCGCACGGGCAGCATGGTCACGGCCTGGTCCTGGGTGTTTGGCGCGGTGGCGGTCGTGTTCGGCCTGCTGGCCCTGTGGCACAGCCTGTTCAGCCTGCCCCGCCCGGCCAGCGACCGGCCCTCGGGTGTGCAGCCCGCCCAGCTGCTGCCCGAGTTCGTGCGCGTGTTTGCGCTGTTCTTCCAGAAGCCCGGCATCGCCGTCATCCTGGGCTTCCTGCTGCTCTACCGCTTCCCCGAGGCCCAGCTGCTCAAGCTGGCCACGCCCTTTCTGCTGGACCCACCCACGGCCGGCGGCCTGGGCCTGAGCACCAAGCAGGTCGGCATCGCCTACGGCACCGTGGGCCTGACGGCCCTGACCCTGGGCGGCCTGGTCGGTGGCTGGGTGATCTCGCGCGTGGGCCTGAAGCGAGCGCTCTGGCCGCTGGTGCTGGCCATGCATGTGCCCAATATCGCCTTCCTGGCCATGGCGCTGTGGCTGCCCGCCAATCTGTGGCTGATCAGCGGTGCCCTGGCCGTGGAACAGTTTGGTTATGGCCTGGGCTTCACCGCCTACCTGATGTACATGATTCTGGTGGCCGAGGGCGAGCACAAGACCGCGCACTACGCCATCTGCACCGGCTTCATGGCCCTGGGCATGATGCTGCCCGGCATGTGGAGCGGCTGGCTGCAGGATCAGCTCGGCTACACCGCCTTCTTTGTCTGGGTGCTGGTCGCCACCCTGCCCTCTTTTGCCATGGCCGCCCTGCTCAAGATACCGGCTGATTTCGGCCGCAAGGCGGAGGCCCCGTGAAGCGCCGCCAGCTTCTGGCCTGCGGGCTGTCTCCCGTGATCGGCAGCGGCCTGGGCTTGGCTGGCTGCGCCGAGGCCCCGCTGCGCCTGCCGCCCCTGCCCGGTGAGCTGCGCCTGGAGCCCGCGCCCGAGTTGCTGGCCCAGGCGCCGCTGCCGCTGCGCGAGTTCCGCGCCGTCTGGGTGGCCACGGTGGCCAATATCGACTGGCCCAGCGGCAAGGGCCTGAGCAGCGCCCAACAGCAGGCGGAAGCCATCGCCCTGCTGGACCTGGCCGTGCAGCTGCAGCTCAATGCCGTCATCCTGCAGGTGCGGCCCAGTGCCGATGCCTTGTTCGATTCGCCGCTGGAGCCCTGGAGCGAGTACCTCAGCGGCAGCCAGGGCCAGGCGCCCGAGCCCTTCTACGACCCGCTGGCTTTCTGGATCGATCACGCCCACCAGCGCGGCCTGGAGCTGCATGCCTGGCTCAACCCCTTCCGCGCTCGCCAGAGCCAGACCAGCAGCGCCGCCGCCGCCCAACACCTGAGCCGCAGCCAGCCGCAATGGGTGCGGCGCTATGGCGACCAGCTCTGGATCGACCCCGGCGAGCCCGCCGCCGCCGACCACACCCTGGCCGTGGTCGAGGACCTGCTGCGCCGCTACGAGATCGACGGCCTGCACCTGGACGATTACTTCTACCCCTACCCGGTCAATGACACGGCCGGGCGCGAGCTGGATTTCCCGGACGAACCCAGCTGGGCCCGCTACCGCGAGGCCGGCGGCACGCTGAACCGGGCCGACTGGCGGCGCCAGAACGTGGACCAGCTGGTGCAGCGCCTGCAGCAGGCGGTGCGTCGCGTGCGCCCCGAGGCGCGCTTCGGCATCAGCCCTTTCGGCATCGGCAAGCCGGCGCTGCGCCCTGAGGGCATCGCCGGTTTCAGCCAGTACGACAAGCTGTATGCCGATGTGGAACGCTGGCTGGCCGAGGGCTGGGTGGACTATCTGGTGCCCCAGCTCTACTGGCCGATCGCACAAAAGGCCCAGGCCTTCGGCCCCTTGCTGGACTACTGGCATGGCCAGAACCCGCTGGGCCGCCACATCTGGCCGGGCCTGTTCAGCAGCAAGGTGACCGACAAGGCCGACAGCTGGCCGGTGGACGAGTTGCTACAGCAGATCGCCCTGCTGCGCGAGCGCCGGCCCGGCAGCGGCCACGCCCACTTCAGCATGGTGGCCCTGGCGCAGAACCGGCGCGGCCTGGCCGATGCGCTGCGCCAGCAGGCCTACAGCCAGCCCGCCCTGGTGCCGGCCACGCCCTGGCTGGCCGGGGCCGCAGCGCCCGACGTTCCCGCCCTGGATTGGCGCTGCCATCGCGACGTCCAGAACAACGGTGAGGCGCAGCTGATCTTGCGCCTGCAGCCCGGCACCCGGCATGCCGGCAGCTGGCGCTACTGGGTGCAGATCCGCCATGCCCGCGAAGGCTGGCGCAGCCGACTGATGGGCAGCCAGGCCGACGGCAGCGCCGAGCTGCGCCTGCCGGCCGCGGGCGTCGAGGGCCTGGTGCTGCGCGCGGTGGGAGGTCTCGGGCAGCTGGGGCCGGCTCAAGCCTTGCGTGTGCCGGCCGACTGAGCGTTCGACTCCTCGGCCTCCGTCAGGCCAGCAAACTGGCTCAGCGGCAGCGGCAAGGTCTCGGCCTCGGCGTGGTTGGGTGCCACGCGAGGCAGCAGCAGCTCAAAGCAGCTGCCTGCGCCGGCCTCGCTGTGCAGATGGATCTCGCCACACAGCACATTGCTGACCAGGTTGTGGCTGATATTCAGGCCCAGGCCGCTGCCGCCACGGCCCATGCGGGTGGTGAAGAAGGGGTCGAAGACGCGCGGCTGGATCTCGGCCGCGATGCCGCAACCATCGTCACGGATGCGCAAGCGCACATGCCCGGCATCGGGGCAGTCGACCAGGATCTCCAGCCGCCCCTGCTCGCGCCCCTCGAAGCCATGGATGGCCGCGTTCTGGATCAGATTGCTCAGCACCTGGCCCAGCGCGCCGGGATAACTGTCCATCTCCAGGCCCGCCGGGATGTCGACCTGGATGTCCAGCGGCAGGCGCTTGAGCGTAGGTTGCAGCGTCATCAGGATGTCGCGCACCAGCTGATCGAGCGCAAACACGCGACGCTGAGCACTGCTGCCATCGACCGCCACCTGCTTGAAGTTCTGCAGCAGCTCGCTGGCCCGCTCCAGATTGCCTTGCAGGATCTGGCTGCCGCTGCCCAGGCGCTGCAAGAACTTGCTCAGCTGCGAACGGCGCAAGCCTTGCTCGACATCGCGGGCCATCTGCTCGGCATCGGCGGCCAGGGTGCTGGCGGCCAGGCGGGCATTGCCGATGGGCGTGCCCAGCTCGTGGGCCACGCCGGCGACCATACGGCCCAGGCTGGCCAGGCGCTCGGCACGCAACAGGCTGCTCTGGGTCTTGCCCAAATCGTCCAGCGCCAGCACCAGCTCGGCATTGCTGGCGTGCAGCTCGGCGGTGCGCTCCTGCACCCGGTTTTCCAGCTGATCACGCGCCTCCTGCAAGGCCTGGGCGTCGCGCTTGAGCCGCGCCTCGCGCTGCGCCAGCTCCGCGCCCATCTGCGCGAAGCTGCGGCCGAGGTCACCGAGCTCGTCCTCGCGCAGCTCCGCCTCGCCGTGCGCGATCTCAAACCGCCCCTCGCTGACCCCCTGCACGGCGCTGCGCAGCTCGGCTATCGGCCGGCTGATCTGGCGCCGCACGATCCAGCCCAGCAGGCTCATCAGCACCAGCAAGGCCACGGCCCCGACCATCAGGATGTTCTCGCTGCTGCGCGCCACGCCCGCATCGAGGTGCGCGCGGGGATAGACGCTGACGAACAGCCAGTCGGGCCCGGCAATGCGGGCCACGCCCAGCAGGTGGCGGCCATCGGCGCTGAGGCTGACGGCAGCCTGGCCTTCGGCCGGCGGCGCCAGGGCGGCGATTTCATCGAGCAGGGGATCGCGGATCTGGTCGAGTTTGAGCTTGCCCTGGGCCGCCTCGATGCGCTCGGCAAAACCGGGGTGGGCAATCAGGTGGCCATCGCGGCTGAGGATCAGGCTGTAGGTGCCGGGTAGGCTGTCGCTGACGGTGCGTTTGAGCAGACTGGCGACCGACACATCCTGCGAGACGCAAGCGATCCAGCGCCCCTCGAAATCAATCGGCAGCACGGTCGACACCATGTAGATGCGCGCCTTGTCGTCGTAGTAGACCGGGGTCCAGCGATTGCTGCGGCTGGGGTTGCGTTCAGGCGAAGCGCCAGCCACCGGCGGGTAGTCGAAGTTGTTGGTCTCCGGCGTGGCCTCGGCGCCCCAGTTGACCGAGGGCGAGAACATGATCAGGCCCTGGCCCGGCAGGTCGAAGTAGGCGGAGTAGTAGCGCGCCGTCAGCGGCGGGCCCCATTCGCGCAGCAGATCGAAGGCCACCTGGGTTTGCCACATCAGGCTGTCGTTGAGCTCGGCCTGCGCGCGCAGGTAGACGCTGGGCAGACGGCGGTGGTCATCGAGCTCGGGGCGCAGGCGCAGCAGCTGGTCGGGCGAACGGGCAAACCAGCGCCGGAACTCGCCCTGCCAGCCCGGCGGCCGGGCAGCCGCCAGGCGGCGCAGGTACTCGGCGCGCAGCAGCTCGACATTGCGTTCGGCGAGGGCAAAGTCTTCGCCACTGGCGCGCGCCCGCTCCATCACGGTGCTGCGCAACTCCTCCATGGCCTGGGCCTCGACATCGCGCTGGCTGACATGCTGAACCAGCCAGGTCAGGCCCAGCATGCTGCAGATCAGGGCCAGGCTGAGCCGCCACAGCAAGCCACGGGCCAGGGTCGCATCGACATGCGCCCACGCTTTCGCCCGCTGCCACCCGCCCGTCCATCGCCCCATCCGCCATCACCTGCTTCAAGTGGAGGAGGCTGGATCATGCCGCAAGCGCGGCGCCACGGCTGTGGCGATTTCCCCCCGTTTTCAGCCCAGCCAGTGCAGCCAATGGCCGTGGGCATGGGACCAGGCCAAAACCCAAGCGCTGAGCTGGCCATCGGGCGCCAGGGCTTGAACAGTCCAGAGTGAGGCACTCTCGGCCGACTCGCCCTCGGGCGCGGGCGGCAGAGCCAGACCGGGTGGGCGCAGCGAGGCGGTTTCGGCACTGAGCCAGAGCAGGCTGTGCCGGCGCATCAAGCCCTCGACCTCAGCCCGGTGGGCGGCCAGGCTGGGTGTATCGAAATAGGCCAGCACCCAGCTGTTGAACAGCACCGGCTGCACGCCGGCAGGCAGCCCCTGCAGCCAAACGGCCAGGGTCTGCAGCCCCTGCTCGACCCGCTGCACCGGGTGGCGGTCGGCTCGCGCCTGGGCCAGGGCCTGGTCCAGACGGCGCGCCCGGGCGCGGTCGTGCGGCCAGAGGCAGGCGCGCAGCCAGCGCACCGCATCTTCGTCCTGCACATCGACCGGCGCCAGATCGACGCCCAAGCGGGCCCGCAAGCGCCAGGGCGTGCGCGGCGGCTCGGCAGCGCCGCGCCACTGGCAGGCCACGGTGGGCCGCTCTGGCGCCGCCGGGGCGCCCAGCTGGAACCGGCCGTAGTCATAGCGGTAGGCATCAACGCCCAGATTGAGGCCGGCGCTGCAGCCGAAATCGAACAGGGCCAGGTCTTGCCGGCCGGTCTGGGCGGCGATGGCGCTGAGCGCCGGCCAGAGCACGGCGCAGCGCCCGATCTCGTTGGTCTGGGTGCTGCGCAGGCGCAGATGCTCGAGCAGGCGCGGCCGCTCGGCACGCACAAAGCGGTGCAGGCTGTCCGCCAGTGCCGCATCGGGCGCGCGTTCGCCGCCCACGCTGGGGTAGTAAGCCGCCAAGTCATGCGGCACGCCGGCCAGCACCCGCTCGTGCAGAGCTGCCAGCAGCAGATTGGGCCGGGCCTGCGGGGCATGCCGCACATGGACCATCAAGGCCAGCAGCTCGGGCGAATCGGCCACGATCTGGCACAGGGCCACGTAGAGCGGGTCGTTCGGGCATTCCTGCACCGCGAACTGGCGGTACTGCCGGGCCCAGCGCTGCAGATCGGTGGAAGGGGTCAGGTCGTCATCCATGCGCCCAGCTTACGAGGCCGACGCCCGGCACAATGTCGGGCACCCGACAATCGCGAAAGCACGCGTCTTTTGCCTTCACCATGGACCGCACGCCCCCAGCCACCAGCGCCAACGCCGCCCTGCGCGCCTTGATGTGCGCCAATTTCCCCGAGCTGGACGGCGCGCAAATGCCGGCCGAGGCCGTGCTGCAAGGCAGCGTCAGCCTGCGCCGTCTGGCCCGCGGCCGCACCTTGTTCGCTCAAGGGCAGCCGGCCTTGGCCTTCTACGGCCTGGTGACGGGTGAGATCGAGGCGCGCTTCACCGGCCTGGACGGCACGGTCTCGGTGCTGGAGCATGTGCAGGCGCCGCGCTTGTTCGGACTGGCCGCCTTTGCAGCCGGCCAGGCGGCCAGCTATGAAACCCTGGCCACGCAAAGCAGCCAGGTGCTGGTGATCGGCTCGGCGGCTTACACCTTGCTGATGGACCGCTGGCCCGGCTTTGCCCGCGCCCTGATGGCCGAATTTGCGCGCCGCTACGACGGCACGCTGCGCCTGCTCGAGGCCTCGCGCCACCGCAGCGCGCCCGAGCGCTTTGCCCTGGCCCTGGCCCAGCTGCGCCGCGACCGCGCCGCCGGCCCGCCCGATGCCCAGGGCTGGCAGACCTTGCGCGCCACCCAGGCCGAGCTGGCCGCCGTGGCCAACCTCTCGCGTCAGACCGTCAACCAGCTGCTGCAACAGGCGCAGGCCGAAGGCCGGCTGCACTGCAGCTATGGCCAGCTGCATCTGCGCGTCATGATCTAGCCGCGACAGCAGGCCGGCAGCCAGGTCGGCGGCGCCGTACCGGCAAACAGACCCAGCCGCGCCGGCGCCTGGCCCGGCCGGTGCACAAAGCTGCCGAAAAGCTGGTCCCACAAAGGGATGGCCGTGCCGTAGTTGTGGGCCTCGGCCTCGACCACGCTGTGGTGCCAGCGGTGCAGCTCGGCGCTGCCGATCAGCCAGTTCAGCGGCCCCAGGCTGCCGCGCAGATTGGCATGCACGGCCAGGCCCTGAACCTGCAGAAACAGCGCCGCCCACAGCATCACCTCGGCGCTGAAGCCCAGCAGCAGCCAAGGCAGCAGACGCGCCGCCTGGTTCCAGGCGGCATTGAGCGGATGGGCCAGCACGGCATTGGCGGCGTTGAGCTTGGTCGGCTGGTGGTGCAAGGCATGAAAGCGCCACAGCCAGGGGCTTTGATGTGCCCAGCGATGCAGGGCAAAGGGGCCCAACTCCCCCAGAGCTATGGCCAGCGGCAGGGCCAGGCCGGGGTGGAGATCCCCGGCCAGCCCATGCCCTCCCAGGCCTGAGCGCAAAGCCAGGCTGCTCAGCAGCAGGCCGGTGAGGCTGTCCACCAGGGCATTGAGGCCAAGAAAGCCGCCATCACGCGCCAGCTCCGGGCCGCGGGCCTGCCAGTCCTTGCGCAGGGGCCAGAGCCGCTCGGCCAGCATCAAAAAAGCCAAGGAGGCCAGACCCAGCAGGGCCAGCACCTGTTCGGGCGGCCAGTCGCGCAAGGCCCAGGCCGCTGGCGGCAGGGCGGCCAGCAAGAGCAGATGCGGCCAGTTCACGGTGTGCAAGCGGCGCGGCACGCTGGCGCCTGTTTTCAGATCGGTGTTCATGGGAGTGCATGCTGGGGCCGCCCGGCGCGACATGCATTAACCTCGGTTCATGTCGCACCCCGAGATCGCCGAGAGCCCCGCCCCCTGCCCGATTTGCGGCGAGGCCTTGCTGGCCCAGCTGCAGCAATCGCCCGCGCGCCTGGCTCGCTGGGCGGCGCTGCCGCGGCTGCCGCTGAAGCGGGGTCAGGTCTTGCTGCGTGCCGGCGACACGCCGAAGGCACTCTGGTGGGTGGAGCAGGGCCTGCTGCGCGCCAGCCTGCTGGACGCCAGCGGCCGCGAGCGCAATCTGGCGTTCTACCCGGAGCAGCAATGGCTGGGGCTGCCGGGCGCGCCACAAGCCAGCGCAGTCACCCTGGAGGCGCTGGAGCCCAGCCGGGTCTGCGTCCTGCCCTATGCCGAGCTGCAGCGCTGGCAGGCCGAGGAACCGGCCCTGGCCGAGCTGCTCTGGCAGGGTTTGAACGCCCAGCTGCAAGGCCAGCTGCGGCGGGAACAGCAATGGCTGATGCTGGACGCGAGCCAGCGCTATCTGCGCTTTCTGGCCGAGCAGCCCGCGCTGGCCCGGCGCCTCAAGCAGCGCCAGCTGGCCAGCCATCTGGGCATCACCGATGTGGCCCTGTCACGCATCCGGCGGCGCCTGCGCGAGCAGGCCGAGGGTCTCAAGCCTTGAGCGCAGCCTCGATGTCAGCGCTGATCTTCTCGGGTGCGTCATTGGGCGCATAGCGCTTGATGACCTGGCCATCGCGGCCGACCAGGAACTTGGTGAAGTTCCATTTGATGCCCTCGGTGCCCAGCAGGCCGGGCTTCTCGGACTTGAGCCACTGCCATAGGGGGTGGGCTTCGGCGCCGTTGACCTTGACCTTGGCCATCATGGGAAAGCTGACGCCGTAGTTCAGCTGGCAGAAGGAGGCGATCTCGCTGTTCTCGCCCGGATCCTGGCCGCCGAATTCATTGCTCGGGAAGCCCACCACCACCAGGCCCTGGTCGCGGTAGCGCTGCCACAAGGCTTCCAGGCCGCCGAACTGGGGCGTGAAGCCGCAGGCGCTGGCGGTGTTGACGATCAGCAGCACCTTGCCGCGCTGGCTGGCCAGGTCGGCGGGTTTGCCGTCGATGGAGAGGGCCTGAAAGTCGTAGACGCTGGCGGCCATGGCGAGGTTCCTTGTGATTCTTGGAAGGCGGAAATTCGCCTCAAGCCTGCATGGTAGCCGGGCTGGCCGGCGCTTGCTGAGCCGGCTTTTGCGAGCGCTCCAGGGCCGAGAGCAGGGCAGCCGCCAGGATGCAGGCGCCACCCACCGCGGTCTTGAAATCCAGCTGCCCGCCGCCCAGCCACAGCGCCGACAAGGCCGCCACCGGCACCTCGATCAGCATGACGATGGCGGTGACATTGGCCGGCAGACGCCCGGCGCCGTACTGCAGCGAGAGGTTGGACAGACAGAACAGCACGGCCATGCCCGCCAGCGGCAACAACCAACCGACATGCGGCAAAGCCGGCCAGGCCACCAGGCCCGCGCCCGCCATGGCCGCGGCCGCGCCGCCGGCCACAAACACCCCGCCGCTGAACATGGCCAGGGCCCGGGCATGGGCGCCGCGGGCCGCCTCGCGGCGCAGCATCACATTGTTGAGGGCAAAGCAGAAGCCACCGAACAGGCCCAGGCCGTCGGCCAGGCTGCGCGGCCAGGGTAGGCCGCCGCCCTCGGGCGCCAGCACAAAGGCCGCGCCACCCAGGGCCAGGGCCATGCGCAGGCCGGCCAACAGGGTCAGGCGCTCACCCAGGATCAGGCGCGCCAGCAGCACCGCCCAGAGCGGCATCAAATAGAAGAGCAGCACCACGCGCAGCACATCACCCAGGGCCACGCCCCAGTTGAAGGCGGTGTTGGTCAGGCCGGCCGCCAGCATCACCAGCCAGAGCGAGGGCGTGCCCAGGAACTCACGCCAGGCCTGGCGCTGGCTGAAGGACACGGCCAGCAAGGACAGCAGGTAGAGGCAGACCGTGGTCCACAAGGGGTGCAGGCCGGCTGCCTGGAACTGGCGGAAGGGCCACCAGGACAGGCCCCAGACCAGGGCGTTGAACATCAGGGCAAGAACGGGCATGGCAAGGAGAGCGGGCCGCGGTCAGGGCGGCCGAGAGGGGTCGGAATGAGGGAGAGGGAGGCGGCCGCGGGCGCAGCTTTCATGACAAGCCGGCGACGCAGCGCGGCAGGAGGGCCAGGCGAACACAGGCTCGGTTGGGCGGCCGCAACAGGCCGGGAAAAAAGGGCTGGAAAGCGCCGAAAACAACTGGCAAGAAGACCGCTCGCCAGCCAACAATGCCCAGGGTTTATAGCATGGCGAAACAAGGCCGCCTGGCTTTCAATCGCAAGCAATCCGCAGGGGGTGTTTCACGCGTTGGAAGCCACCGTCTGCCCGTCCGCAAGCTCGAGTTTTCTTGTTGTCGTTGTTCGCTACAAAGGGAGAGTCTTCCTTGGATCATCTGGCCTGCTTCAAGCCGGGGGACCTGTCGTCCACCTCGGCGCCCGACCTGACAAGCTACCGCTGGCGCCTGCTGGCCCAGGGCGACTCCTGGTTCTCCACCTCAGCCGCCAAGCTGAACGCCCATGCCAATCTGCTCCAGGAAATGGTGTTCAAGGACCCGGCCTGTGCCGTCAACTGCGCCGGCTCGGGCGAGGCGCTCAGCCATATGGTGGACCTGGAATCGGCCGCCGATTTCGTCAGCCTGCTCAGCGACGATGGCGCGCCGGTCTGGGACGGCGTGCTGCTTTCGGTCGGCGGCAATGACCTGATTGCCGCCGCCCAGACCCCTGCCCATGCGGCCGACGGCAGCGATGTGCCTCTGCACCTGCGCCTGATCCGCCACCAGACCGAGTGGGGGGCCCCATCCGCCGGGGTGGCGCGTTATTTTTCAGAGCCCGGCTGGCAGACCTACAGCGACTACCTGCGCACCAATGTCCGCCACCTGCTGACCCTGCGCGACCAGGGCCCTTCGGCCGGCAAGCCGGTCTTCATGCACTGCTATGCCGTGCCCATGCCACGCCCGGCCGGCGCCGACGACAGCGGCCTGGGTGCTTCCGGCCCCTGGCTCTACCCGGCCCTCAAGGCCTATGCCCTGCCCAGCGCCGACTGGGCCGCGGTCAGCCGCCTGATGGTCTTCCACCTGGCCCAGCTGCTCAAGAGCATGGCCGCGGACAAGGAGCAGTTCCCGGGCCTGCATGTGTTTGACTCGACCACCGTGCCCCTGGCCCCGGCAACACCCGGCACCAGCGGCAGCAGCGGCGACTGGCACAACGAGATCCACCTCAATCACAGCGGCTGCTTCAAGATCGCCCGTGCCTGGTCGGAGCACATCGAGGCCGTGCTCAGCGGCGTCAAGACCGTCGAACCCGTGCGCAAGCGGCCCTGAGCAAACTCGCCCGCCAGGGCGCCGCACAAGAAAATCCCGCCGGGGCGTACAGCCTGCGGCGGGATTGTTCTTTTCAGCCTTCCGACGACTCAGTGGCACTCGTCACAGCGCGCCAGCACCAGCAGGCGCTCCACCTCTTCGCGGTGCTCCACGCAGTTGCGCTCATGCCAGCGCTTCACCAGCCACATGGTCACGGCCACGATCAAGCCGAGGATGGAGATGGCGATGTAGGCCGACAAGCCGATGCGGGTCATGCCGGTGTAGAGCGCGCCCAGGCCCAGGATGCAGGCCTGTTCGTTGAAGTTCTGCACCGCGATGGAGCGGCCGGCGCCCATCAGGTTGTGGCCGCGGTGCTGCAGCAGCGCATTCATGGGCACGACCAGGTAGCCGCCGATCATGCCCAGCACGATCAGGAAGGGAATCGCTGCCCACAGATGCGTGATGCCGTTCAGCACGATGATGAGCACGCCCATCAAAATGCCCAGCGGAATGACCTTGGTCGCACGGTCCAGGCGCATGTAGATGGAGGCCACCACAGCACCCACCGCCGTGCCCACCGCCACCACGCCGCCCAGATTGGAAGCCTGAGTGGTGCTGTAACCCAGGGCCAGCGCCGCCCACGAAAACACGATGATGCGCAGATTGGCCGACACGCCCCAGAACAAGGTCGTGGTGGCCAGTGAGATCTGGCCCAGCTTGTCCTGCCAGAGGCGGGAGTTGCAGGAGGCGAAATCACGCACCAGCTCCACCGGGCTGTGCGCCAGCGGCTGCAGCGGGGCCTGGGTGCGGGGGATGCTCAGATTGAAGAAGGCCGCGATCAGGTACAGGATCACCAGGCTGCTGATGGCCGCCTCGGGCGCGGTGTCAATGCCGGTGTTGATAAATGGCAGATCCAGGCTCAGCAAGATCGGCGAGAGATGCGGCCCCACCAGCTGTCCGCCGAGCAAAATGCCCAGGATGATGGATGCGATGGTCAGGCCCTCGATCCAGCCATTGGCCTTGACCAGCTGCGAAGGCGGCAGAAGCTCGGTCAGGATGCCGTACTTGGCCGGCGAGTAGGCCGCAGCGCCCAGGCCCACCACGGCATAGGCCAGCAGCGGGTGGGCGCCGAACAACATCATCAAGCAGCCAAAGATCTTGATCAGGTTCGAATAGAACATGACCTTGCCCTTGGGCACTGCATCGGCAAACGCGCCAACAAACGGCGCCAGCACCACATAGAACAGCGCAAACATCGGGCCCAGAGCCGGAATCTGCCAGGCCGGTGCCGCTGTGCTCTTCAACAACTCGATGGCGCCGACCAGCAAGGCCTGGTCCGCCAGCGAGCTGAAGAACTGCGCCGACATGATGGAAAAGAAGCCTTTTTTCATGAACCCAATCGGTACTGCGGGGAAATGTCGAGCAATGAGCGAGACGACGGATGCGCGCCGACGGTCAAGCTGGGACGGTTGATTCCGGGTTTTCCCCAGGCTGCAGCCACGCCCGTGGCCGCGCCCGGTTTATAGCACGCAGCACTTTCACCGAACTTTTGCCATCCCGCGAAGCACAGGCGCGGGTGCCACAATATCGGGCATGCCACGTCCGATCGAAGCCCTCATCCACCTCCCCCACCTGGCCCACAACCTGGCCCGCGCCCGCGCCTGCGCGCCGGACGCCCAGGTCTGGGCCGTTGTCAAAGCCAATGCCTACGGCCACGGCATCGAAAATGTCTTCGAGGCCTTCCGGGCCGCCGACGGCATTGCCCTGCTGGACCTGGACGAAGCCCAGCGCGTGCGCGCCCTCGGCTGGCGCGGGCCCATCCTGCTGCTGGAGGGTTGCTTCGAAGCGCGCGACCTGGAGCTGTGCTCCCGCCTCAAGCTCTGGCACGCCGTGCACTGCGAGCAACAGATCGACTGGCTGGCCATGCACAAGACGCACGAGCCGCACCGCGTGTTCCTGAAGATGAACAGCGGCATGAACCGCCTGGGCTTCAGCCCGCAAGCCTTCCGCGCC
Organism: Paucibacter sp. B51; assembly: GCF_027863535.1. Classification (NCBI taxonomy): domain Bacteria; kingdom Pseudomonadati; phylum Pseudomonadota; class Betaproteobacteria; order Burkholderiales; family Sphaerotilaceae; genus Roseateles; species Paucibacter sp. B51. Next base: position 459,883 of record NZ_JAPIVN010000001.1, read on the forward strand.
GCCTGGACCCGGCTCAACGCCCTGCCCCAGGTGGACGAAATTTCTCTGATGACCCACTTCTCCGACGCCGATGCCCAGCGCTTCGGCCAGGATGGCATCGCCCACCAGGTGTCCGCCTTCCAAACGGCTACCGCCGACCTGCCCGGTGAGCGCTCACTCTCCAACAGTGCCGCCACCTTGCGTTACAACCAGCTGGGCCATGTGCGCGCCGACTGGGTGCGCGCCGGCATCATGAGCTATGGCGGCGTGCCCGATTACCCCGAGCATGACGCCACACACTGGGACCTGAAGCCCGGCATGAGCTTGCGCGCCAAGGTCATCGGCGTCCAGCAATTGCAGCCCGGCGACACGGTCGGCTACGGCAGCAGCTTCACCGCCGACAAAGCCATGCGCATCGGCACCGTGGCCTGCGGCTATGCCGACGGCTACCCTCGCCATGCCGGCACCGGAACCCCGGTGCTGGTCGATGGCCTGCGCAGCCGCACGGTCGGTCGGGTCTCCATGGACATGCTGGCGGTGGACCTCAGCGATCTGCCCCAGGCCGGATTCGGCAGCGAAGTGACGCTTTGGGGCCAGAGCAGCCGAGGCGCCGTGCTGGGCATCGACGAGGTGGCCAAGGCCGCCGGCACCATCGGCTATGAGCTGATGTGCGCCCTGACCAAGCGCGTGCCCGTCACCGTGGTGCACGGTGACTGAAGCCCAGAAGGCGGGGCTGCGATGAACCTCGCCTGGACACCCGCCGACTGGGAGCTGGATTTCAGCTTCATCCGCGCCAGCGGCCCGGGTGGGCAGAACGAGAACAGGAACGTCCCTAGTTTTTATACTTATTATTCTCCAGCAACAACTTAGCGGCAGTACCTTTACCGAAGATGCTACTCTTTCTTGATGCTCTTCGGGCATCTACTCAAACTGCTGTGGTATCGCTTCTGCGGCGCTCCAAGCGCCGCATCGAATGGGGGTTTAGTGCCCTTCGATCTGAGTGCTTACTTAAAGCTTCCAATCGCCCGCGTTGAACCAACGGTGGAAGTACACGTTCTGACATCTCATCGACGGTCTACCCTACGAAGTTCTGCACTGCCTCCCGGCGTGCACGGCAGTCTGCCTGGTTGCACTGGAGGTGGCTCGCGTCGTTGCAAATACTCGGCCCGGTCAGTCATCACCTCTTGGTGGCGGTGCCTGACGCAGCCCCAAACAATCGCGCGATAGTCGGGTTTTGTGGTGGGACAAGCCCTGTCGGGGCTATTGGGAGTCAAGGACGTATGGAGGAGGAGAGCTAGGTTGATAGCTCTTCCCGTGTCCACTTGATTCACCAATCGCCGAGCAGATCAGCTTTGACCACGACCCGCATCGCGATGGCACTAGCGGCTCACCCTGGGCCGGCCACGGCGCCGCAGTGGCAGCGCAGCAAGCGCAGCATCCCTCTTGTTTGGGTCATTTAGGTAGCCCAGCGCTTGGCGGGCTAGCTTGTCTGGCGTGGTTTGGAGCGCCAACGACAGCGCGAAGAACACCCCCATCGTCGGGCTCTTCTTGCCCCTCTCAACGTCGGCTAGGTAATTCCGGTGAATGCCTGCGGCGTGGGCTAACTCTTCCTGGGTCTGCGACGTCTTGAAACGCAGAGTGGCCACGGCGAGGCCGACCGCAAAGTCCCACTCTGGTGAAGAAACCATACCTGCCCATCGTTAAAACGGGACAGTCTTCCTATTCTGTTAACTTGAATAAATCCTCTATAGTGTGCATTATTGAGGAGAGTGGGCGCTAAGCGTGTCGTTACGGCCGGGTCGCCTTCGGCCCAATGCCTCGCCTTCTGACGGCTTCACACACTCGCCCCGCCCGCACCCGCCCCCCTTCGACAACCGGATTTGCCTAGATGGAGTTCGCCTTGCACACAACCTGCTACTCACCAAGCATCCTCCAGATTGCCGAATCTGCCTACCGGTCCCCAGAGACAACAAAACCTTGGGTCATCGTCCTCAGAGTGGGCAACCCTGGCGAGGAGTCGCACATTGACACATCCATGTTTGACTCCGGCAAAGAAGTCGCGCACGACCTGGCAAGTTCTCGAACGCCAATCCTGCACATCCTGTGCTTAACAGCCAATGGCAGTGACTGGGTGCTTCGTTCAATTCGTGAAGTTTGGATCGGCACACTCGGCGAAGCTGCAGTTGCCGTATTTCTCGATGACCGAGGATTCGAATTCTGCCCAGACGCCCCTGAGCAAGCCGTCTCTCAGTTATCTGAACTGATCTGTTGCGGTGTAGTCGAGGGCGCCCAGCAAACAGAGCGGCCGGCTCGGGGCCAGTCGTACGGGAAGTTGCTCCACAAAGCAATCGAGCGAGAAGTCCTGTTGCGCCAAGTCGCAGAGTTCAAGGGCACCAAGGCGTCCGCCGGACAGTGACGCTCTGGGCAAAGGCGGGCTCGGAGACATGTGTGTCGACCTGGTCGGTCTGCTAGTGAATGCCGCGGGGCCAGCGTATGCGTTGGCTCGGGCGCGGAAAGGATCAACTCTAATGACACTTGCCCTATGCCCAGTTTGTCGGGTGCTCCATCAAATTGTTCGCCCGACCGCACTCGTCGACGTGGATGAGGAGCGTGCTTACAGCATCACCCACTGCCGGCATTGCGAATGCTCTTCCGGCCAGTTCTTGCCACTGAAAGACGCCGACGACACCGCGCCCAACGACATCGGCTATCCCGCGGCGGTCGTCCCGCTATTCGAAGGTCAGTATCGTGACTGGTGGTTGGTTGGCCCGGAGAAGTTGGCGCTGCTCGCGAAGGCTAGTCTGCGCGTGCGACTGGTGCGCTACTTGGCTGATGAGATGCGCGTTCCGGCAGAGCGCGTTGCCGAGTGGGCCGGACTGTCCGTAACGGCAGCCATGAAGCCGGTGCCCGGTAAGACGCTCGAGTTGGACCAGGGGTTGCGCCTGCTCTGGATGGCCCGGCTGATTGGTCAGGCCGAGGAGATGGTCGACCGTGCAGGCAAGTCCGCGGGCTTCAACGCGCCGGCATGGATGGGCGCCTGGCTGCAAGCTGCGCATCCCGCGTTGGGCGGGGTGAGCCCAGGTGACTACCTGCTCCGCTCGGACGGGCCACAGATCGTCAGTGAGCTACTGGCGCGCTTGGAGAGCGGCGCGTACTCATGATCCGGAAAGCATCAAGGCACGGTGATGAATTCGCGACCGAACGACGGGGCACCCAGCAGTGAAAACCCGGATCAGCTCAACGAGTTGTCCGAGCGTGCTGCCTTGGCCCTTGCCCACGCCGCTCTCGAGGGCCTGGTCGACATGACCAAGGGCCGTTTGCTGGAGGACAGTGAGCTCGACCAAGCCCTGGCGGTTGTGTCGCCACAACCTCGATTGAAGGATTGAGGCTGCATGTCGGTGGCTGCATGCGAAAGGGACGCAATTGAACAACCGAGAGGCCGTTGTCACGTGGCACTCCCGCCGTGCGGCTTGGCATCCATCTATTCCGTTCCGATGAGGCGGCGCAATGAGCATGCTCCTTCAGAAAATGACCTTGGCGGAATTTCTCGCCTGGGAAGCGTCCCAACCCGCGCGCTTCGAGTTTTGTCGAGGCCACGTTCTCCGCCTGGGCGACGTCCCTGCTCGCCAGAACCGGGTCGCCATGAATTTAGCGAGCCGCATCGACAAGCACCTCGACGGCTCAGCTTGCCAAGTCTTTGCCATAGGCATGAAAGTGCAGGCAGATGAGTCGATTCTGTACCCCGATGTCCTGGTGACCTGCGGTAAGACGGCGGCAGGCGATGAACAGCTTGTCCATGACCCGAAGCTCGTGATCGAAATCCGGTCGCCGAACAAGCGGGGCGACCGGCACGATAGGTTCAACGCGTATCGCACGCTTGTGTCGTTGCAGGAGTACGCGCTGATTGATGCCGTCGACCGTCGGGTCGAAGTCTTCACGATGAGCGAGACCGGTGCGTGCTCCTATGCGGACCAGACGAGGGACGGCGTGATGACACTGCGCAGCATCGACCTTTCGATGCCGTTGGAGGCGGTATTCAAAGGTGTCGAGGCAGCCGAAGGGAACGCAACGCTATGACATCGGACAAGCCCGTCATCGAGCTCGTACCTGCTGACTTCCCACGTTCAAGCGGTGGCTCCGTCAGCGGGGCGCAGAGCAAGCTCATCGTCCGCAAGATCGACGGTCGGTTCGTTGGTGGCATGACCGATGAAGAGCTTTGGGTGCGCTACGACGCCTGCCGGGACCTGGCCATGAAGCTGACCGAGCACGCGCAGCGCAAGCGTGGCCAGTACGCGAAGTTGAGCCAACGGGAATTCCTGCGGCGGCTTCGGGCTGGCGTTGTGAAGCGCGGCTGGGACCTTGCTGTCGAGGAATTCGACTGGGTGATGCAGCGCGTTGCGGTCGCCATGGGTGGGGAACCTGGCGACGTGCAGAGCTGGGCTGCTTTGGATGTCAGTCCGCTCACGCCCGGCACATGCTTGACCGAGGCGCAGGTCGAAACTCTGGTCGACTGCGTGCGTGCAAAGCTGCTGCAGGGAATGCTAAGCACCTCAGATTGAGCAAAGGCACTGGCGGGGTGGCCGCTTGGGTTCGAATCGTGCCAGTATCCAGTACACCAGTACGGTACGGATACGGTATGAATCGCGCTTCGAGCGTTATCTCTGTATGAGGTCGTTTAGAAAGGAACAGCCGTGTCTGAGCGCGTCAGCTACGTGGTTCGCGTGCCGGGTGGCAATGAGAGTTCCGGATGCATCGAGATCGTTGCGATGGTTCCTGGGTCGGGCAAGCCGGATGGGCTCGTGGGCCGTGCACAGCGTGCCGTGGCAAGAAGGCTGAGGGTGCCAATCAGGGCCATCAGCATCACTGGTCTCATGACGTACTAAACGAGTGGCCACGCGCAGCCGTCGTGCGCGGAAAACGGCCGTGCAGCGCATGGACTCCAGCCACCCCTTCGCTTGGAGCCCTGAATGTCCACTTCTGCCAACGCTTGAATGAGTTACTGCGCCGACAATTCGGTGGCCCTCCCGAGCCGGGCGAAGACCTAACTGCCGTGCTGATCGCCTTGCACCGTACTCTTTCCCGCGTTGGGTCCAACACCTACCCGTTAAACAGGGGGCTTCATCTCGCATGACCCAGGCGGCCGCACTACTGCGGCCCCTACAAGCGCGCCTGTCAGATGGGCTTGAAAATCGAGGCGCCGGATTCTTTGAGTCGGCTGTGAAACTCGACGGCATAGCGGTCCGTCATACCGGCCACGAAGTCGCAAATCAAACGCATCCGGCCTTCGACGGATGTAGCCCGGCCATGCATCTGGCGATAGTCCTCCGGGAGCAGCAGGTGCCCATCGTCGTTGTTCAGCGCATCGAAGATGGTCTGAACGAGTTCGTAGCCCCGGTACTCAACGACCTTAAGTCGGGGCGACATAATCATCAGCTCGTAGTTCAGGTGCTTGAGCGCCTCAATTTCGAGCTGCGTGCTTCTCTCTAAGGATACTTTCGAGAACCTCAGCGCCGTGCCGGATAGCGGCTTGACGCTAATGCTGCTGACGAACTTTTGAACTAGATTCGAGGTAAATCCTACTCGGGCGTTGCCTTGACCGGCGACTAACATCGAGTGATTGAATGCCAACAGCGTTGCGGCATCGGCGGATGAACTGCCCTCGGTCGAGCCCAAATCAAAGAGTGCCTGCAATGTCCTGAAGACTTCAACTTCCGTTGCATCAGGAATTTCTTTCTGAACCTTCGCGTGCACTCGCTCGACAAGTTCCTTGTCAGTTCCGAGCCTGGTCCGGATGGCCAGCGGATGCGAAAAGCCCCCTTTCATTGCGTCCTCAAGGTCGTACGTCGAGTAAGCAATATCATCCGCAAGGTCCATGATTTGGCACTCAACGGTCTTGAACGTCTTCAACTCGGCCGGTGGCTTGCCAACGTGGGCCTTGATCTTCTTGACCAAGTCGCTCTGCGATGAGTAATACCCCTTCGCCAGTGAGTCAGATGCCTTGCGTTGTACTGGAATGGCCTTGTCGTACTTCAGGACGGCGGCAAGGGACCGGTACGCCAAATTCAGCCCCAGGCGCCGGTCAGTGCCGTCGCGGGAAATTCCGCATAGGTCCGAGGCATCCGCCTCTGAGCTAGGGTCGTCGAGAACTTTTTTCTCGATCCGACTGAGAAGCCTCAAAGTCTGCGCGTTGCCCTCGAAACCTCCGGCCCGTTTCATACAGTCATCGAGAGCTCTCTCACCATTGTGGCCGAATGGCGGATGTCCCAAATCGTGTGCCAATGCTGCGAGTTCGACAAGGTCAGTATCAATGGGAAACTCACGGAAGCATTCAGTATCCGCGTTCAGCTTTAGCGCAATTCCTTTGGCGACCTGAGCGACTTCCAGCGAATGCGTAAGGCGATTCCGAAAGAAGTCAGATTCATGACCAGGGAAGAGTTGCGTCTTCCCTTGCAGACGTCGAAACGAGGGGCTATGAAGCAGCCTGCCGTAGTCGCGCCGGAAGTCGCTGCGTCCGAGTTCTTGCGCTGGACTTTCCTCTGGTTTCGCGCGCTTGAAATCACCGTCTGAGTACAGCATTGCTCCCCCCTGAAAATAAAGCCACCTCACGGGTGGCTTTTAGCGGTCTCTGCGGACTTCACTTCTTCGGGTTCTTCCCCGGAGCTGCCTTCACGGCAGCCTTTTTCGCCGGCTTGGCAGCCAACTTGACAGCCTGGGGTGCCATCATCGCTTGGTAGTAGCCCAACTGGCTAGTAGCGGCGCGCTTCGCTGCCACTACTGAGGGGAAGCTGGATGTCTTTGTGTTCAAGGCGCTCTCCCAGTTGGTCATCAGTAGTCCGATGTTATAGCACGCGAACCTACCTCATCGCGTCGACTCTGCCTCGGTTGTGACATCGGCTGCCTTCCGCCTAGATGATGCCCTTGCCGCATTCAGGCTCGGTGACTAAAGCTTCGCTGCCTAGGGCGACGTGGTCAATCCCACGACCATTCTCACTTGATGGCTCACGCCATGAGCCACCTCTGCTTCACACTACGCGCTGGGCAGAGACTTGAGGTACAGTCTACTCATTGTAAAGGCAAGCTGTAGGCAAGCAAGATGTCTGAGCGTAAGACTGAAGTGGTCAATTTGAGGATGGCCCCGAGTGTTAAGGAGCTTTTGCGGCTTGCCGCCGCGCATGAGCGGCGAACGCTGTCCAACATGCTCGAGGTACTCATCGAAGACTATTGCCAAGCCAAAGGGCTAGGAGTGCCGGCGGGCCCAGAACGGATCGAAAAAGAAATGACATCAACGCCTCACTGAGTACGGACCAGAGAAAAGAAAACAACATGAATGAAGCCGTAATCCAAGTGGAAAGACTAATTTCACGCCCAGCAGCGCAAGAGTCGCTGCTATTTCAAGACGTAAATGGGGTCGAGCAGGCGCCCACGGCAAAACCCTTTTTGCGCTGGGCGGGAGGCAAGTCCCGTCTTCTTGGCGCCCTTCTGCCGCTAGTTCCTTCAAAGTTCCGCAACTACCATGAGCCGTTCCTGGGGTCCGGTGCGATGTTCTTTGCGCTGCGCAATCGAGCGCAGGCCTGCTTCCTGGCGGACCTCAACACCGAGCTAGTCAACCTCTGGCGCGTTATTCAGCGGGAGCCGAGGGCATTCTGGGAGCACATTCAGCCCTACTACAAGAGGCAAGGCGAGGACGCCTACTACGTTATCCGCGACGAGTCTCCTGACCATCACCTTGAACGCGCTGCTCGGTTTTTCTATCTCAACCAAACCGCCTGGAATGGCCTCTGGCGAGAAAACCAAAAAGGTATCTTTAACGTTCCTTGGGGTGCTCGAGATTTCCGCGGGGTGGACGTCGAATTTCTATCCGCTGTGAGTCTCGCGCTTCAAGAAGTGACGATTCGAGAAACAGATTTCCGTGATGCAGCGAAGAACACTGAGCGCGGCGACTTTATCTATTTTGACCCGCCATACCTTCCCATCTCGGACACCAGCAAGTTCGCTGGATACAACGGGAAGCGCTTTCGAAAGAATGACCTCGAAGAGCTAGCCGACCTTTGTAAACACCTCACTAAGAAGGGTGTTCATTGGATGGTATCGAACCGGGATAACGAGCACATCAGAGAAATTTTCTCGCACGCTACCGTTGTGCCCTTCACAACGAGGCGTTCAGTCGCTGCTCAGACGAAGCGACATGTGCAGCCTAAGGATTCGCCAGAAGTGGTGGTTGTGGGAGGACCCAAAAGTTGACTATCCAGGCCGTACAAGCTGTTTTCTTCGCGAAGTACACCGCTTCGAATTTTCGCGCGGTGTATGGGCGGCTCCCCACTGACGCAAACGCGACATACACCAAGGACTTCTTCCAAGTTCTTCAGGCGGCCGGCGACGCCTTGGCAGGTGTGCTGCCGGCTTCGCGCACTCAAGACACCGACATTGAGTACGTGTGGCCCACGGGACGTTGCCCAGGAAAATTCCTTTGGCGTGACCCACGTTGGCAGATGAAGTGGCCAACGGGCCAGAAGCCGCTGCCCTGGACCATCGGGAACACAAACACTGCAGAAGTCAGCATTCCAGGTAACCCTGGACTCCAGGAGCCGGCGGCGGCTGACGCTGAGCACGCGGCTATCAACGCGTCTGGTGTAGAGCCATGGCTGGTCGCCGTGAAGCTAGCTGGCGAGGACCACAAGCTGCATGTGCGAACTTACTTCCGCAATCCGGCTCCTCAGTTTGCGGACAGAGCTCTCGCTCAACTGCCCACAGTCGTACTAGACGCCATCAACGCACTCCCGAATGGCGACGGGTCCGGGACCATAGTTCTGCCAGCCATCGCAGCACTGGGACCGCGTCCTACCCCCCGTGTTCCTGCATTGGTATCGCGGATTCAAGAGGCCCTGCAACGTGAGCCCAACGTTCTGCTCGTTGGCCCCCCTGGAACAGGGAAGACCGTCGCCCTTGAAGACCTTCAGGCGCTGTACGACTATCCCGCTCCGGTCGGTACCGTGTTGTTCGACACGACAGCCTGGGGCAACAGTTGGTCTGTCTGGAACGCGCCTCAGTCCAGAAGCGAAGTTCTCGTCTTCCATCCTTCATACAGCTACGAGAACTTCGTTGCCGGTCTCTACCCAACTTCGAGCCAACATGGCATCTCGCTTGAGGCCAAGCCGGGTCCGTTGCTTTGTCTCAGCCATTGGGTAGGCAAAGGGAATCGCCAAGCCCTTCTCGTCATCGACGAGTTCAATCGTGGCTCGGCTGCGGCCATCTTTGGCGATTGCCTTAGCTTGCTGGACAAAGACAAGCGCAGTTCCTCGTCCCATGCGGGCGCACGCATCACCAGGCCATACCCGGGACAGAAGATGCCCGTCCCAGAGCCATATTGGGACGTCCCCGGAACGGCCGAGAACTTCGCAAGCGAGGTGCGACTTCCAGCGGGCGTGCACATCCTTGCGGCGATGAACAGCACTGACCGGTCCGTGGCTCCAGTGGATGCTGCTATGCGACGGCGCTTCACCGTTATTCGCGTGGGACCAGACTATGAAGCACTGGCTCAGCACCTGGGATTGGCAGCCAACAGCGTTGACCAAGGATTGCCGCCGGTCGCGCCTGTCACGGGGTGGCAGCTCGACGATGTATCTCGTCTCGCCGTCCGTGTACTGCGAGCCGTGAATGCGCGCATCGAGTTCTGCCTTGGTGAGGATTTCGAACTCGGTCACGCTTTGCTTTGGCACCTCACCGCTACAGCGGTTGCCGAACGGCTTACGCAGCTGTGTATGCTTGTCGACACCAAGGTCGTGCCGACCCTTCGCATGACCTTTGTGGATCAGGACGAAGCGCTGGCGGCCGTGCTGTGTGTTAGCGACGCCTCGCGCGCGTCCCTTGGGCAACCCGCGCCCACTGGACTCATCGCGTATTGGAAAGAGGCGCCGCAAGGCTTGGCATCTATTGCTGACAAGCGCCTATCCGTGCGTAGTCTGACCGCCATGGACAGCCAAGAACAACTGGCCGCTCTCAACGCGCTCTTGTAGCAGGTGGCCTCTTGTTCCCACTGGACGTTCGCGAAGGAGACGAGTTCTCCCTTGACCTGCAGCATGCCCAGCGCCTTCGGCAGTCGGCTGAACGGGTGCGCGCTCAGCTCAACCCGCGATTTCAAATACTCCATGAGCGTGCCGGCACATTCAGAATCTCCAATGTCATTGGAACCATCGACCTCGGTGGCGGCGCGCTCATTCACGTCTCACCGAAAGTTCCCACTTCGACAGATTGGGTAGCCGCTGCCACTTGGCTGCTGACCGGGAGTGAGGACATTGAAGTGGCAGGCCAACGCCGGGCCGGAACGTCCTCGCTGCACAAAAATCTGCTCGAGGCCCTGGCGCGAATCTACTTGACCCGACTGCAGAGGGCGTACCGTCAGGACGGGCCCATCGTTCTGATGGAGCGTGTCTCAAGAACACTGCCCTACCTTCACGGGAAGCTGGATGTCACACGTTGGGCAAGAGCGGCCGCGTGGCGGCCGCACATGTTTCCGGTCAGCCGGACCGAACTAGCACAGGACAACCCGTACACCCGAGGGCTGATGCATGTCGCGGACAGGCTCGCCCACATCTCCGCGGACCCGACAGTCAGGAACGGCCTCCATACTGTGTCACGCGACCTTTCCGCTGGCCTACCCATGTCGTCGCGTCCAGTCGCGCCCAGCACGCTTCTAGCCCTCCCTGAGCAGTGGAAGGCCTACGAGCCAGCCTGGTCTCTCGCTAAGGCGATCCTGACCAGGACTTCGCTGTTTGGCGCCAGCGGGAGTCTGACCGGCGTTGGTCTAGCTATCGAGGCCTGGCCTCTCCTCGAGACCTTGTTGGCAAAGACCCTGGCCGATGTTCAAAGGGTGGAGCGTGCCAGCGGGCACACCTATACGTACCGTATGCAAGGGTCCGTGCCCTTGCTCACTCCCTCCGGCGCCCTTCCTCAGCGCCCCTTTTCTCCCGAGCCGGATGGTCGCCTCTTTCGTGACGGTCAATTGCTGGCGACATTTGAAGCAAAGTACGCGCGCTTCGACGGCAGCGTTCCTAGCCGCGAGCACATCTATCAAAGCCTTAGCACGGCGGCCGCGTGCGGCGCATCGACAGCCGTGCTTGTATACCCCGAAAAATTCCCCCCCATGTCTTGGAACGTTTCCGGCTTCCAGAGCCGCCCATCACGCCTCATCGCAATCGGTCTCGATATGTTTCGTTGGCCGCCGCCGTCGCATGCCGATTCAAGGGCTGCACAGCTCATTGCAGCGTTGAGCGGCGGCCAGGGCGGCGCTGCGAGCTCGGTTCAGTTGGTGGCAGCATGAGTTCGGTTTGGGATGCGGTCCACATAGTTGCTCGCGAAGTCTGCCCATCTGACTCCTTCCGCCTAAGCAACTTGTCCATTGCCGCAGCTGCGCGGCACTCTAGCGCTACCAATAGGAAATCGAACTGGGGTGGGGCCACCGCCGAAAGAATCGTTCGGGAACTCGCACTCACACCGTTGCCCGACTACTCAACCGACGCGTTACTCTGGGCTAGGTTGGCAGAGCGCGCCCTTGAGGCCAGTCATCTCGGAGCAAGTGCTGAAGGCATGCACTCGTGGGCAGCTGCGTACCAGAGAGCGTCAACGACTCAGAAGTCGCTCGGGGCCTATGCGACGCACAACTCGTTTGCGAGCGCGCTTGCGCGAATCACGCTGAAATCTCTTCCCGCGAGCGGCACATATCGCATCGTGGACCCAAGCGTTGGCGCTGGCAACCTTCTGCTTGCTGCGCTAGAGCTGCGAGGCAGGACCGCCACCGATGCCGACCGTAAGAGGCTCGTCCTGTCCCTGCACGGCATGGAGCTGGACCCACGAGCGCGCGAACTGTGCTGCCTACTGATTTGGCTCGCAGGAGCGTCGGTTGGCGTCACTTTGAAGCAGGTTGCCAAGAACATCGTTTTGGGTAACGCGCTTACGCACGACTGGTGGGCGAAGCAGGACTTGTTCGAAGTTCTGCTGATGAATCCGCCATGGGAGTCCCTGCGGCACCAAGTAGATGCCGACGAAGAGCACGCGCAAGAAAGGGCGGCGACGCTCGGCAGACTCTCCAACCCGGCAGAGGGGCATCCAGACTTGCCAGCACTGTTCACCGCTCAGGGGTCTGGTGACCGAAATCTGTTCAAGGCATTTGTCGAGTTGGCCCCCCATCTGCTAAATGACGGCGGCCGTTTGGGTGCCCTTCTGCCAGCTGCATTTGCGTCCGATGCAGGTCTCACAGACTTACGCAAGCGCTACTTCAGCCAGTTTGAGATTGCGCGCTGGACAAGCTACGAGAATCGAGCGGGATACTTCCCGATTGATGGGCGCTACAAGTTCGGCCTATTGGCGGCCACTCGCTCACGCAAAGGAACCCGCCAGCTTAGCGTCCGTGGATTCGCCGTTGAGCCGGATGAGGTCGACGCGCCCCATATTGCGCTTCAGCGTTCTGACATAAGCCTGATCGGTCGTAAGTACCACATCATTCCCGAGTTGTCCCAGCGACGCGAACTTGACTTGCTCCGAGTGGTGTTGTCCAAGGGCACCCCCTTGTTCGACGGTGGAGCGCTTGGAAAAGTTACGTATCGACGGGAAGTGGACCTTAGTTTGGCCAAGGATCAGTTCAGACCTGTAAGTAGTCTGAAACTTCATGCCTGCGGGGATGGAACCTTCTTGGACACTAAGGGGAACATGTTGGTTCCTCTGCTAGAGGGCCGGTCCGTTGGAGCATTCGACTGCTCCCAAAAGAGCTGGGTATCTGGAAGCGGTCGAACAGCAGAGTGGAGAGAGAACGGCGAAGACTCTCTTGGAGAGTGCAAGCCACAGTACGTAACAACGCCGGCCGTAGCGGCGCCACCACGCATAGCTATCTGCGACGTAACGGCTGCCACAAACACTAGAACAGTGATAGCTACCTGGGTGCCCGAGACTTGGCGCTGCGGCAATACGGCGCCTGTGCTGGAGTTCGAGAGCTACGTGGCTGCTTTTGCGGGCCTCGGAATCCTCAACTCGCTTGTCTTCGATTGGGTTGCCCGACGCCTCACGAGCGGTCTGCACCTCAACAAGTTCATTCTCGAGGGCTTCGTTTGGCCGCAGCTGACTCATTCCGAGCTTGAGCTCGTCGCGCATTGCGCCTGGAGCATTTGCGTCGCACAGCCTCGCAGTGGGTTGACGAAAGATCAAACTACGACGGTTCCCTGGGCGCACGAGTCTAGGGTAAGAGGCGCTAAGCCGAAGTCGGCAAGGCACGCTGCCGCGACCATAGAACACATTGTCGGCCGAGCCCTTGGGCTCTCGGCATCGCAGCTCGAGACGATGTTTGATCCTGACCCATCAGACCGTCGCGGATTCTGGAGGTACTTTGCATCCAACGAAGAAGCCGTAGGGATTGCCAAGTCGGCGCTTGCGCTGGCTTCAAAGGCCTCGGCGCACATAGAGTTGCCTTTGACTAACACGACTAGCAGCCCAGGACGGCCAGGGTAGTCGCAGCTCATCTGCGCAGCAGCTTGGGGGAAATCAATAACCCTAAGAATCCTGCGGAAATTCCGATTCGGCGGAGATGCCTCGATTTACAGAGCATGGGAGGGCATCGGGGTGCTACGACGAGAAGGAAATCATGATTCCAGCAGCAGTAGATGAAGCGGACGTCGACATCGACGCAGACGACGCGGAAAGCCTGAAAAGCTACCAGCGGCTGCCTGAGCACGAGCTCTGGTTGGCCCAGGTGTTCAAGATGGACAGCGACCAGCTGCTCGCAGCGCTTGCCATCAAAAAGCACAGCCTAGCGGGCTACATCCCATCGGAAGTGCTCGTGACATTGGCTCGCAACGGCTATGGCGGTAGCGCGCGAGTGCGGAATGCCATCGCCATCGCCTTAAACGAGCGCCTGGTTATCGGGTTCAAGGGCTACTTGAACCGCAACCTCAAATGGTTCAAGGTGGTGACGCGCAGCAGCGAGGCGCAGGTGGAGGGCGTGGCGTACGTACGCGAACGCATCTTCCGGAGTCGAGCTGAGGTGAGCTTTGCCGAGGTCCGGTTTGGAATGTTCGTCGGCATGCGGCTGTTGGACTGGTTCAAGTCGCAAACGGCGCTGAAGAACAAGGCGCCGTCGGTGGACGGTGAGCTGGCACCAAAGGACGAGGACGGAAACCAGCTCTCGTTGGCTGACCAGGTGCCCGATGAGGTTGGGCTCACCCCCGAGGCCGCCCTGCAGCAGAAGCAACTCTTCGCAAGCTGCCGCAGTGCCGTTCTCTCGCTGCCGGACAAGCAGCGAACTGCAGTGCTCCTTTGCTTTCATCAGAACATGACGCACAAGGAAGCCGGCAAGGTGATGGGCCTGGGCGAGAGCTCAGTGCAAAAGTATGTGACGGCGGCGCTGAACGCGCTGCGAAATGGAGACTGGCATGACTGACATGACGCGCTCGGCCAGCAGTGAAGCTTCGGACCTGATTGAAGCCTTCCTTGCGGCCAACCCGCTCCCCTCCTCGGAGCAGTGGAAGGCGTTCACCCTTGCGAATCCGGAGCATGCGGCGCAGATCGCCGATACCGCGCTGATGCTGACGCTCGATGACGCTGACTTTGATGCCGAGGAATTGGATGTCGAACTGTTCAACGCCACTCGTAGCGCGATGCTCAACGCCGTCCACCTGAGTAGTGTCCCGGTCGCGGCAGCCAAGACCGCGCTGAAGGTATGTCGGGGGCCAATTGCACGCCGATATGCGCGAGAAATTGGACTGGGTGAGCGTGTCGACCTATTCAACCAGATGCTTGCCGGAGAACTCTCCGCCCCGTACGTGCTCGTGAAGCGCCTCGCTAAGACCTTGCAGGTGCGCATGACGGCCCTGGCGGAGGTGTTCGCCTTGAACTTCCAGAACCAGCCGGTTCAGTCCTATAAGGCGGATGGCAAACCGAATGCTCTTCGGCAGCCCGTGAGCTGGGAGCAAGCGGTCAGGGATGCTGGGATCACCGGGGAGGAGGCCGCTCGCCTGCTCCACCTGGAGAAAGAGATGGACTGAGGTGAATCCTTTTCTGCGTGCGCGTGAAGAGGCGTTGAAGCTTCGAGAAGAGCTGGTGGGCAAGCAGGCGGGGTCGCCGGTTTCCTCGAAAGACCTGTTGTCCCGGGTCGAAGAGGTCATCGGCGAGCTTGGCATTCAACCAGTGCCAAAGGCCAGCGGAGTTCTGCGGGGCGCCAAGGCGACGCTTAGGCGCAATGAAGGATTCATCTACTACCGCGACGACTACGACTGGCCCAAGCAGGCATATCTCATTGCCCATGAGTTGGGGCACTTCAGGCTCGATCCGGATGTCGATGAAGACGACCTCCATCGCGACGCTGAGGAGTTCGTGCCGGCGTCACCCACGGCGGCACACGTCGAAGCCTACGGGGCAAGAGAACGCGACGAGTTGCAGAAGAACGTCTTCGGCAGAGAGTTGCTGTTGCCGCGCCAGGTTGCTCGTGCGATGTTCTTTGCGGGCCAAGGACCCCGAGCTATCGCGAAGGACCTGGGCATTCCGCTGGAGGTTGCCCGGCAACAGGTGCTGGATGCGGTGCTGCTGCCACCCTACGTGCCTCTGCCTCCAGGGCCCCTTCCAAAGCCAAGCGCGGACCAGTTAAAGGCCATTTACGCGACGGAGAAACACGTCCATGTAGTTGCCGGCCCAGGAACCGGCAAGACGACTACGCTTGTTCATCGGGTCAAGAAGCTCATCGAGGAGGACAACGTCGATCCACGCAAGATTCTGGTCCTCACGTTCACAAACAAGGCCGCGGCGGAGCTGGTCGACAGGCTGCAGCGGGCCGGGGTCAGAGGCGCGTCCGAGATTTGGGCAGGCACCTTCCATGCCTTCGGACTGGAGTTCCTACGCAAGTATTTCCAGCACTTCAATGTGTCGCAGGACGTAGCTGTAGCGGACAAGATTACCCAGCTGACGCTCACAGCTCGGGCGCTGGCGAACGCGCATCTCGAGTTCTACAAGCGCACCGACGACCCCTACGAATGGCTGCCACCGGTCCTCGAGACCGCGCTGCGCGTCAAGGAAGAGCTAGTTCCCATCGACGAGTACCTCGCAGCCGCGTTGGAAACGACGGATGACGACATAGAACGGGCTCGCTTCCGCGACGTAGCGACCGTCGCACGGACCTACGAGGACGCACTTCAAGAGCGAGGCGTTGTCGACTTCGTCGACCTGGTGGCCATGCCAGCGCAGGCCATAGCAGTGGACCGAGCGAAATTCACTGATGTCGCTGACCGCTACGAGCATGTGCTGGTGGATGAGTTTCAGGACCTGACTTCCGCCATGCTTGCGATGACCGCAGAGCTGTCCAGGAATGCTCAATCCCTTTGGGTGGTGGGAGATGTCCGCCAAGCGATCTATCACTGGCGCGGAGCATCCTTGGATGCCCTGTTGGGTTTCGAACGGCGCTTCGCACGCGCGAAGCGGTACGACCTCGTTGAGAACCGACGCAGCGTGCAGGAGGTGATCGACCTCACCGCATTCGCCGGTGAGGTGCACCCCCTACAGGACAAGTTTCCGCTGACCGAAGCCAAGTGCAAACGAGGTCCCAGCAGGCGCCCACCGGTCATCTACCGGTCTACGTCTCGGCCTGCAATGTGGACCGCGTTGGCGAACAACATCCGGCAGGAGCTCAAAGACGGAATTGCGCTGCGAAACCAGGTGGTACTAGCCCGCAAGGGTGCTGTCGTTGCCGCAGCCGCCAAGGAGCTGAAGGAAGCGGGCATCCCAGTGGTGTACGTTGGCGAGTTGATGGAGCGTCAGGAGGTGAAGGACCTGCTGGCGTTTATTCAGCTGGTCGTCGAACGAAGCCCGCGGGCCTTGCTACGCATCGGCGAGCTCGTCGAGCCAAAGATGGGCACCGCGGACATCATGGCGACCCTTCAGGCCGTTACCGATGACTCTTCGCTTCACCGAGCGGAGTGGGTCAATTCAAGCGAGGTTCCGTTGTCGCGGGGCGGGCACGCAAGCAGACGTGCCCTCGCTAGATTGATGCGTGGCTTCTCCTGGTCTTCAAGTCCCTGGGACTTCTTGTGCGAGCTGCTACTTGAGCGACGATTCCTCCTTGCAGACCTCGACGACCATTCAATTGATGGGCACCTTCGGAGATTGGCTCAGTGGCAGTTCGCCTACATGGCCCGCGTGGGCGATGGCGACAGGAAGCGAACGACGCTGTTCCGATTGCTCCACCGCATCCGACTGCGTCAGCAAGTCCGCGACATCTACGTGGACCGCGAGCTGCCGCCTGAGACGAACGGACTGGAAGGCGTCAGAGTCCTGACCGTCCACGGCAGCAAAGGCCTTGAGTTCCAGGCTGTGCATCTCGCGTGTGTCAACGGCCGCGACTTTGCCGGCGACGATGAAGCTAACCCGTTGTTGCCGCCCGAAGCTATCCGCAGCACCGTGGAACAGCACCAGTTCGAAGTGGAGGTGGAGAAACATAACCTGCTGTACGTCGCCGTCTCACGCGCGAAAGATGCAATCTCCATCTACGAAAACAGCAAGGAGTTCCCCTTTCACCATGTAGTTGCGCTTGAGGAGGCAGTGGAAAGTGGGGGCCTGATCGAGCAAGATGGGCCCATCGGGAAAGGCGCAACGTCCTCTGCTACCAAGCCGACAAGCGGCACTGCGCCGGCCTACGTTGCACATGAGCAACTCATGGCCTATGACCGCTGCCCACGTCAGTATCTCTATCGGTTTGGCTTCGAGCTGGGCCAAGAGCTGTCGCCAAATCCGGCGCTGCAGGCTCGTGCGCTGGTACGGCGAACATTGAAGGAGCTCGCCGAAGCCAATCAGTACGACAGGCTTGCGGAGACTTTTGCTCGGGCCTGGGCGCAGGCGCGCCTTCCGGACACGAGTGCCGACCCCCAGCTTTGGTCACAAGCCTGGGCGTCAGCCGTGAGCGGTTCAACCTACCTATCGGGGCTCCAAGGAAAGTTCCTTCAGGCTTCAGCGGACGTTCGAAGCCTTGAGATTGGACTGCCATGGGGTGTGGTGATCCGTGCACCTGGCGGATGGCACCTGCATTGCGTTGACTTCTACAGCGCATCGAAAACCACGCTCGAACGGCATGACAAGTTCCTCGGCCAGCTGATGCACCTCACCCCCATTGGGGGCAAAGTAGTCGCCGCGTCATTGCTTGATCTAAGTCGAGGTACTTCGCGGGACGTTACGCCTATCTACGTGGCGGATAGGTCGCTGCTCTCGACGCGCTCGCAGGGGCTCGCGAGCGGCGACTTCAATCCCAGCGGAGGCCGCTATCCGTGCGCGCGTTGCGCGTACTCGTATGTCTGCCCGTCCCTACCATCCACCTGAGGTTTTCGAGGTAAGAGCAATTCGGGTTTGGGAGAGATGCGTCGATTGAGTAGGTGAGGGCCACATGTTGCATGGCCCGCTGAAAGAAGACCATGACCCAAGTTTTCCTGCAGTCCGAACTGCTCTCCGACGTCGAGGTTCTCGAACTCCACGAGGGTGCCACAAAGCATGACCTGCGCCAGGCTTGCCTGGCACGCATGCCCTCCAGCGAGCACCACGAGGCGCTCATCCTCTTCATCGAGGACGATGACGACGAGGGCGCTATCGACAAGCTCGAGGCCATCGTGGACGGCCTGCGTCTGCACCTGCACCGGCTCAAGGCCATCACGGTCAACGTTCGTTACGCCGGCCGTGAGGCGCACCGAACCTTCCGTCCCAACGCCACCATCTCTCGCGTCAAGCGCTGGGCGACAGATGAGTTCGGCATCGTTGCCTCCGACGCAGCGGAGCTCATGCTCCAAATCGCCGGCACTGACATCCGCCCGGACCCGGATGTGCACCTCGGTAGCCTGGTCAAGGCGCCACAGCAATCGGTCAGCTTCGAC
The DNA here is from genome assembly GCF_027863535.1 of Paucibacter sp. B51. Taxonomy (NCBI): domain Bacteria; kingdom Pseudomonadati; phylum Pseudomonadota; class Betaproteobacteria; order Burkholderiales; family Sphaerotilaceae; genus Roseateles; species Paucibacter sp. B51. The sequence continues at coordinate 478,746 of NZ_JAPIVN010000001.1, forward strand.
CTCGTGCCTGCTCCTCGCGTCAACGGCTAAGAGGACGCAATGAACCAGGAACTCCAAGCGCTGGAGGCGCACCTCGCTCAGGGCCGCTTCAAGGCGGGGGTCAGTCGCGGAAGGTGGCGACTGGTCACTCTCGCCTGGCCGTTCGCCTTCATTGAGATTTTCGACCGCGACGGGCGGCCAACCTGCATCCGATTCGATTGCAGCGGCTACCCGGCGCGACCGCCTCAAGGAACACCCTGGGACCGCAGTTCGCAGCAGCAGCTCCCTGGAAACCTCTGGCCGCGCGGCGGCCGCGTGTCCCAGGTCTTCAACCCTGGCTGGAAGGGCGGCGCTGCGCTCTACATCCCCTGTGATCGTGAGTCCATCGTGGGTCACGACAACTGGTATTCCGAGTTGCCGCACCTCATCTGGAATCCCGCGCGCGGGCTTGTCCAGTACGTCGAAGCAATCCACGAGGTTCTGCAGAGCAATGAACTCCAACCGGCTTGAAGTATCGAAGGGGACGTGGCTCGACCTGATGGCGGACCTCCGCCAACGCGGGGGTGGAAGGAGAGAGTCGGGGGCGTTCTTGCTCGGACAGGTGCAGGGAAATACCCGGCATGTGCACTCTTGGGTGCCGTACGACGACCTCGACCCGGAAGCCTTGACGAAGGGCTACGTGAGGTTGGGAACAGCAGCCTTCACGAGGTTGTGGGCCGTGTGCGCTGCCCGCCAGCAGATGGTGGTTGCAGACGTGCATACCCACCCGCGAGGGCCGTATCAAAGCCTGTCTGACCGGACGAACCCGATGGTGTCCCAGGCCGGGCACATGGCGTTGATCGTGCCGCGCTACGCGCAGGGCAAGGTGACTCCCCGCTCCGTCAGCGTCAATGTTTACCTGGGCGCGAAGAGTTGGGCCAGCTACCTGGACCTCGAGGCCGAGACACGCATTCACTTGGTTTAAAGGGGATACCTTCATGCATGCAGATTCGTTCCATCGGTTGATGAAGATGCTCGTCGACAGCGGTGAGGTGGCGACTATCGACGAGGCGATCATTACTTTCTCTGGCTACGGCGTGTGCCTGACGCTAGGCGAAGACGTCGCGCAAGACAGCGGGCTTCAGATCATGGCGCTGACCGTTATTAACACCGCTGCGAGGAGCTTTCAGGGCAATGTCCACATCGTCGGTGACCTCAGCTTGACGCTGAACTTGCCTGGGTTTGAAGGCTCCACATTGGCTTCATTCGTCGAATGGGCAGGTGTGAACGCCGCCTGCATCCCTACAGAGGCCTGGCCGGAAATTCGAGTGGGGCGTTGTCCAGGTCCGATCTGTCGCACGTCGCTGGAGCCTTGGGCAGCGGGTTGGAGCTTTGGCATCGGTCCGGCCCCCGCATCCAGGCACGAAGTCTTCGCGCCGGCCTGCATCGCAGCCGCGTCGCTCGCTGTGAGTGAGGCCTTCTCCCTGCTCCGTAGCGACAACCCGTATGCGGGGCGCCGCCCTCTGGCGATGTCCCTCTGGTCGATGAAAGCCGATGCAGCGCAACCTCCTGAAAACGTTGGCAGTGCGGTTGGTGGCGACCTTTGGGTCGTCGGACTTGGTCACCTTGGACAAGCCTACTGCTGGACGTTGAGCATGATGAAGCGCAGCAGCTTCACGCGACTGGTTCTGCAGGACATTGACATCATCACGCAGTCGACTCTGACCACCTCGGTGCTGTCGAGCCCGAACGACATCGGAAGCAAGAAGACCAGAACCGTGGCCTACTGGATGGAGGCACGTGGCTTCGATACGCGAATCGTTGAGCGGCGGTTTGACGCAAACACCCGCCTTGCGGCCGGCGAGCCAACAACTGCGCTCTTCGGCGTGGACAACCCTAGCGCACGCCGAGTCTGCGAGGGCGCCGGCTTCTCTCTGGTCTTGGACGCCGGGCTAGGCTCGGGTCACAGAGACTTCAGGGCATTGCGGGTGCGGGGATTCCCGGGCGCGTCGTCGGCCTCGAGAGTCTGGGCTAGCGACGACCTCGGAGCCTTGCCTCAACTCGCGCCCGCGTACCTGGAGCTTCTGCAGTCTGGCCGCGACCCTTGCGGCATTACGACCTTGGCCACGAGGTCCGTCGGAGCTTCCTTTGTGGGGTGCTATGCCGCAGCTATCCTCCTCGCCGAGTTGGTTCGCCGTCAGGCCGGCGCCCTTGCACACAGCGTCATCGACGTGAGCCTCCGGGCGCCCGACCGGCTTGAGGTTGCCTGAGTGAAGTCGGCTGCACTCCCATTCGGCGTCGCGCTATCGCTAAACCTCTGCGACTCACTGGATCACGGTCGAGGAGCGGCTGCCAGCTCAGGGCATCCGCGACGTCCGAGCCATGTGCTAGGCCAGCGAGAAAGCCTGCCTGCAGAAAAACGCCTGTAGGCCGCCGGCTCCATATAAGTCCTGGAGGCCACGCATGACCTGCGGCACGAGGAGTACGCCGGCTAATGGGAGGCCGCTTTGTCGCACACGCGCAACGACCCGCATAGCGCGAAATTATCCCTTTGCCAAACACCCCTCTACAAACATTGCCCCCCCGTCATGCGGGGTCATAAATTGCCAATCGGAAGTTGGTTTGGGCAGGTCCGTCTCATCCCGAGACGGATCAATCCTACACATTTTTTGTCGTCGAGGGGACGAAAGCGAATGTTGGGTGCATTGGGAAACTTGGGCATGCGTGATAACGACGGAGTTCACTGGACGGAAAGACACGCCTGGTCAGAAGTGGCATCCGTAGCTGGCAGCAGCCCGCCTTTCAGTTACGCCGATGCATGCCTTTGAGCAAGTGCGCCATGACCATCTCCCCATCACGGGTTATCAAGTCCAGTGCGATGGAGAGCGTGGCATCAACAAGCGGTCAGACCCAGACGGCTTCGTACTTCCTTGTGCGGTGCAAAGATGCCACCTTGGTACCTGTATTCGTTGTGGATGAAGTTGGTGGCCCTCCACGAATTGTTGAAGAGGTTGTCGCCTTCATGCAGACACTGGCTATCCGAGGCGAATCGGCGGCGACGCTTCGAGGTATTGCGAACACTCTGGCCTTGCTGCATGACTACATACACCTAGTCCAAGGATCGGCATCTGTTTCCCCTGAGTCGCTGGCCGCGGTCGTCGCAGGATTTTTGCGTCGCCGCAGAGGCTTGGGCGCGGACGCTGACAACCTCTCCTGGCTTCCGGTCAAAGTGGAGACCGTGCGGCGAGACAGACACTACCTAAGTCTGTTTTCGACGTTTTGCGCCGAAACGTACGGTCACTGGCCGCTAGTCCCCATGCGGGCCAAGTTCCCGTTTGACGTCTCCGGACAATGCTTCCAATCAGTAAGTCGGGAACTGGTTCGGAAGAGTTCGATGCTCCTTCGACACGTCGCGGGCACGCGAGACTGGGCCAAGTTCAAGCCTGAAATCGAGCTTCAGGAAAAGGTGGTCCGTCGACGGAGTATGGGCAAGACCTTCATGTCGGCTGCATTGATCGAAGACCTGGTCTCGTCAACACCGAGCATCGTTCAGCGGATGGTTTTCATTCAGGCGGCCTACGGTGGCCCGCGCATCTCTGAAATCCTTCAGGAATGGCGCTGTGACGTGCTACCCGGCCGATACCGGCCGGTGCTCTTCCCCGACGATAAAGCGTCCGACGTTCCGCTGGTAGTCCTAGCCCATCCTTCCCAGTCTCGCTTTGTTGGAGATACGCGCCCTGGCGTCACAGACAGGTTGCAGCACCTTTGGCTGCAATATGGACTCAAACCCAGACCCATGTTGGAGTCCGAGCCGCTGTGGGCGGGGTGGAAAGGCATTGCCTTCGACAACGAAGAACTACTCATCTCTCAGATATTTTGGGCTGATAGAGGCTGGGCTCGAGCCTACTACGACCTGTTTCAGCAACTCAGGGATCGAGTCCTGCCCTTAATGCCTGAAGCACTTCGTGGCAGTCATCCTTATCTTGCAATCAACGACGACCCGCATCGACAGGAATTTGGGCAGCCGATGAAGATGAGCAACATTCGCAAGGCATTCGCTCGCGCATGCGCCCGCATTGGCGCGGATGTCAGCCGATTTCACGAAGGAGTTCACGGCCTTCGACATTTCTACAAGGCAAGACTCGAACGGCTCGGACTTACGCCAGAGGAGATTCGTAAGGCAATGCATCACGTCTCCGTTATGAGTCAAGGAAATTACGGTCAATCCTCGGCGCTACTCAACGAGAGGATGTCCCCTGCCCTTAGCCAATGGAGCGCGTCATGAGCGACGTCGCTAGCTTCACTTCATTCGGCGGCCAGCAGACCTGGCTGAACAGGGGATCAAATCATCGCGTCTTACGGGTGCCGACAAGAGATGAGCTTCGGGAGCTCCTAGAGGAATTTCGGCGTCACCAGCTTGCGTGGCTACGCGAATACCTTTGCGCGCCAGTTCCCGGCCGAGACTACCTGTTTGGCCTGACCTGGTCCAAGGTCAAAGGCCAGTCCGCAAAGAATGGACAGCGCCCCACACTTGCGAGCCTACATGTGATTGGCGTAGATGCCGTCCCGCCCAATGCTTGGGAAGTGTTGAAGGATGTCCAACCGGAGCCCGATTCACCGGACTCAACGAGACTACTCAACGCCCCCTTGGAACTACAGAAAAGTTTCCTGCTTGCAGCGATGGGAACCAGTCTTGACTCTATCGGAGCGTTGCTGAGACCGGTCTATCGCGATGCCCTTGTGTTCGGTTGGCTCACCGAGGCATTCGAAAAAAATCGCGATCCTTCTTCCTTCTTGGACGCGTTGATCGCCAGGTCCGCATACGAGCGGTCGCGTCAGCGAAGCTCGCGGAACTTCATGCGCTGCTCGATTCCGGATTTGTTCCTCTATTGGCTCGCACAACATAGCATCGTCCTCTTTCCGCTCGCCTCTCAACCAATCATTGGCGATGTCAGAGGCAACATTGAAGATCGGCTAACGAGCCCAGAAATCCATGCAACCTGGAACGCCCTAGCGGTTGCGCACGCTGACGCGATTGCCAAGAGTCCTGCGACCGTTCTCCCTCGCCTGCGTGTGGCATTCAGGACGCTTACTCTCGCATCCACATTGCGGACGGCAGATGATGTGAGCCTTGAGCTGTTCGAGGCAGCATACGCGTTGATGAATCAGCGCTTCGACCGTGCCGTTGTTGACATGCTTCATCGAATTTATCGCCCGTTGCGAGACGGCCTCGGACGCAAAGAGCTGCCAACCTTCAAGCCTAGGAGGAGCCTTAACCCTGAGCTTGAACATCCTTTCGCGTGGACTCGTCTGGATACGCGAGACTACCGAAAGAGTACCTTTCCGAAAGGGCTCGCCGGCCCTTACAGCCCCATGCCGCACGTCATTGCGTGGGGAGACCGTTTCGCGACGCTGCTAGCCAAGTTGCCCATTAAGAGTGTCGGCAATACGGTCAGCACGCTCCAGAGATTTCTTGTATGGCTCGCGATGAGCGGGGCGCGTGTGGACACCCTCTCTCAGCTAAGACGTGAACATATCAATGATGGCAAGGCGTTGTCCGACAGCCAATGTTTTCGCGCTCATCTGTCCCGAGACGGGACAATTCCTGAAACGTCCAATGCACATCTTTTGAGGCTGTCTTGGAGCTTCCAAGCAATTATTGAAGAAGACCGGCTAGATATTGCCAACCCAGTGAACATTCGGTTTGATGGCTTCAAGGTCCCTTTTACTCGAGGAAAAAGCCCGCGACGGCCGATGGGTCGTGACTTGATGAACCTTCTGAGGAAATTGAATAGGCAGGACGACTATGCTCTATCACGGAGTTTCGAGGCACACCATCGGTCTACGCTCAACGCCGAAGGGAAATATGAGCCGATATGGTTCCCGGGCTTCGCAGTCATAGTTGACCTGCTCCTGCAACTCCCGTTGCGCGGATTTCAAGCGCGTTTCCTGGACTCAGGCGAAGGCGACGAATTGATAGCAACTGCGGGCGCCGACGGATTGGAACTGCAGCCAAACCCGCTATCTACAGCCACCGTCAAGCGCCGAGAAGGGCTTTTCTACCTCTTTGATGCCAAAGATGGAACGCCGACGCTCGGAATTTATGTCAACACGAACAAAACGTCGGTTGACCGCGCATCGGGCTATGAAATTGCATGGTGTTCGCCTGAGCTGCAGGAAAGCCTGAGGATGTTGAGAGACTGGCAGATTGAACACAACCCCGTAGCTAAGCCCGTGCATTGCATGGAGAAGCATGAATACAGCGCGACAGAGAACCCAGAGGTTATAGCTGGAATCAAGACTACTTTTGCACTTTTCCGAGACCCTGAAGACCCACAGGGATGGCCCATTAGTCGAGACAAGCTTTTTGACTACTGGAGCAGATTGCTTGCGTATGCCGAAGATGTGTTGACTGCAGAAGGCAAGCCGGTCCGACTAACGGAGACGAAGGAGGTCAGCAAGGGGCCGAACAAGGCGCCAGTGACAAAGCGCTTGGCCGCGTATGACATTCACACACTTCGGGTGTCCGGAATAAGTGCGCTGATTGAAGCGGGCATGCCTCCGGACCTTGTGCAGGAGGTCGCAGGTCATGCAACCCTCGTCATGACCCTCTACTACAACAAGATCAAGGCAGCCCGGCTGAATGAGTCACTATCCAAGCACCTCGATCTGCTGAGCAAGAACCTCGACAGCATTGACGGGATGGAGGAGGCTGAGTATGAGCGACTGGCAGCGCTTCTCGTAAACAACCGGGCTCCTGAAGACGCCTTTGGCAAGACTCTGCTTAGAGAGCGTCGGGGAAAGGGGGATGGCGCAGTTGAAGTCATGATTCACGGCATATGCCCGGGTGGCGATTGTTCAACGGGGGGGGATTTCCTCAATCAGGCCCTCGGATACGGCCCGGTACCCCGCGCGGCCGCTTGTTCGCTCTGTCGTTACCGGCTCACGGGGCCTATGTTTTTGCCAGGGCTCGTGCTAAATGCGAACCGCCTCGTACACGAGCTTCGGACCAAGGGTAAAGAAATTGGCGCGCTGAACGAAGAACGCGAGCGGCTGGACGATTGTGGAAAACCGACACATAGCGTTAAGGCTCGCATCGAAGAGCTGTACCGTGAAACTGACATAGTCGCCACTGAATGGGCCGCCGAGGTTCAATACGTACACGTTGCTGAAAGGCTTTTTGAAAGCTTCCTTGCAGAGCAAAGCTCCACTTCGGATGTCCTACCTGCGCTCATTGGTGGCGTCGACTGTGATGCGGTCAAAAGCAAGATCACGAATCAATCTGAGTTGAATCTATTGCAGTCTCTCGCAGAGGGCGCAGACTTTTGGCCTGGGTTCCGGCCTACCGCGGCTCTCACAGATCACCGAGAGTTCCTAAATGAGGTGTTAACGGCGTCTGGAGTCGATCCATTCCTCCTAAAGCTGCGCGGAACAATTCGCGACAAGGCCGCTGTAATGCTAGGGCGCATCGTGACGACCCTTGTTCCTGATGAGCGCCACAACGACCTTCGATCTGGTACCGAGAAACTGGAAGACTATCCCAGTGCCGCTGCGCTGCTCAACGACCTCCGAAAGCAGGTTCAGCGCCTCGCACTGCCGAACAAGTCGGCAGATGGGGTTGAGGCGGAAGTCATTTCTATGGAGCTGTGACATGAGCACTCTTACTTCGCAGCACCCGGTGCAGTCCACGTCCGAGATGATCTTTAACAGCCTGATAGCTGAGGCAGGAAATGATCGACGGCGGCAAACACTCCAGCGTCTCAAAGAGGCATGTGATGCGATTGCGGCTAAGGGGACTCCAATCACGCTGTCCGACGTGCAGCGCATGGTGGAGGCGAAATATGGACGCGATGCTGGGCCTAAGGCGCAATCAATCTCTAACGAGCGACGCAAGCCGTTAGGGATGCACCACTACGTTGACGCTCGTGGGCGTGAACTTAGTGCGGCCCAATCCCCCCGGCGTCCTCGGCCGAGTGGGGCGGCAGAGACGACTGCGATTGCTACGATTGATCTCATTCGTGACATAGATGTTCGGTCCACGATGTACGACATACTTGACCGAATGGTCATTGCCGAAAGGGCGCTTGCCCGCGCGAAGTTGCTGTTCAAGACGTTGCAGCCTGGAGCGGATTTGGATCGGCTCCTTTCGGGTCAGGCCGCGCTGCCCGATCAGACAAGAGCGGAAATCCCTGGTGTGCAAGTCGATGCATTGCATCGGTTGGTAACGGCCTTAACCGACGAGGCAAAGCTCAGCACTGTTGGCCTAACTTTTACGGGAGGTAGGGTCCGGCGTAAGTCCGGTACTCGCGACGAACTTGTTGGGCCCGACACCCTTTCAGAAGTGCTGGCCCTAAGTAAGAGTTTGATGTGACTTTTCAAAGAATCTGCCGCAAGATTAAGCGAGCGCATGCCACGAGTGGCCGGTATGTCGAAGGACGCACCGACAAAGAGCTTTACGCCCGCTATGACACTTGCGTGGACTTGGTCGACCAGTTAACCGCATACCGCCACCGGAAGTTGGCCGAATAACCGGGGACGATCCTCGTGACGCTGCTGCCCAAGGTACGACGCGGCGTTGACAACAAGGGCTGGGACCTGGCGGTCGAGGAACTGACTGGATTCATGAACCAAGTGGCCGCTCGGATGAACGCATCCGGCTGAAAGTGCTCGGCCCTCTCGCGACTGGCGCCGACGGTCATGCAGTTGGCGGCTTGCGACGGCGGTGGTATTTGCTTCCGGCAAGAAGCTGAGGGTTAACAGCGATCTGCAAGAAGTGGCGGACCCTCAGTACGGACAGCAGACCTTCCAACTCCTCGCCGGACAGCCCAATCGTGCTGCGTGCAACGGCGGTCCGGAGATGCTTCAGTTCGTTCTGATCCACGGGGCCGCGTTGGTAGTGCTCGACCCAAACGTCAGAGATGGCAAGGCCAAGCCTTTCGCGGGCGTCAGCTCGGTACTGCTGCAGTTCCGTGCTTTGTTCCTTGGCGCGACGTCCCTCGGCCTCGAGGCTTGGCAACACAAAGCGGTAGTGCTCAAGCACCGCCGAAATCTCGTCAGCGACGGGGGAGATGAACTCGGACTCCAATTGTTTGGGTGGCATCGCGACCTCCAGCGTTATGCCAGGCGGTCGTCGCTGCGCCCTGCGGCGTCCAAGCGTTGAGCCCAGCGGACTACTGCGATTGTCTCGCGCCGATGGCCATGCTCAATTTGCGACCCTGACCCTTGCAGCACATCCGGGGCGAGGGCGGGGGGCCTTTCTCATCCGTCTCTTCTGAACGAAACCGGAACAAGGATTGGCTGGGTCCACGCCACAGTTGCCTGGCGGTCGGCGTGACCGCATCAACAGGAGCAGATGATGAGCAAGAAGCCCACAGGACCTCGCCAGGCCCCGACGGTGGCTGACGTCGCAAGAATGAAGTCCGGCTACGCGAAGACCCTTGGTGGCGGCACCCTGCCACCGCAACATGTCCGCCGAATCGAAAGCGCCGCATCAAAGGCGGCCACGAAAGGGGGGAAATGACATGGCGGCCGGCCCTCGTACCGGCGGCTCCGAGCCGCCCAGCAAGCATAACGAAGACAACCGGGCTGACCAACTGAACCCCAACAACGACGCCTACTGGCAATCGCGGGGCGAAGGCGGCCGGCCGGGCGACTGGGAAGACCGCATCCAGTCAGGCCAGGACGACTGAGCTAACAACCAATCGGGCCAGGGAAGCTTCCCTGGCTCGGGGAGTCGGTCTGCCCAGCGCTTCCGGTGGCCCGCCCAGATGGCTTGGTAGGCGATGTCCGACAGAAAGATGACCGTGCCCGGCTTGGTGGAGTTCTCCTTCGACGAACGTTTCACAAGCGCGCGTTCCATCCACAAGGCAACGGCGATCCATGGGAATGGCACCTCGAATTTCGTTCCCCCTGACAAGTTCGCCGTGAGGCTCGCCCAAAGCTCGGCCACTTGGTCGAGTCGAATGGGCTTCGCGCCATTTGTCCACTTCCGGATGACACCATCGGCTGTGTTCTCATCGGCAATGTCCGCGGCCAGCCCCGATGGGTTGGGCGATTTCGCAGGCCACCTGGCGTGCTGGCTGGTTCCCCTCTTTGCGACGGCCCAGAGCAGATCGAAAAGCTTGGACACCGGGCGGGTGACGACGTTTCGCTTCATCCCCTTGGAGTTCGAGGCATCGAAGTCAGGATGAAACTGCGGGGCGAGCCACAAGAAGGTCGGTGTCGGCGCAAGGCTGCCGAAGTAGCGGGCACCCCACTCGACGTCGATGGCGGCAAGAACCGCGAGCAGAACATGCTGAACCACGGCATCAGACGGACCTTGCAGGCTTGCCCAATCGGTGGCAGCTGAAAGCGCGCGACGGATTTCGGCAATATCAGCGGTGTACTTTTGGTCCTCGACGAAGTGCTTTTCCTCATCCAGGAAGTCAATCAACAGGCACTGGTACTCGGATACCTCATCGTTCTCGACGCACCTGAGTACGTCCAGTACCAGTCGATCCAAGCGTGCGCCGAGGGACATCGCCAGCGAAAGGGGCGCCGGCCCCGCATGACCAAGTCTGTAGGCGAGGCCAGCCAGCGCGGTCTCCGGACAGGCGGCGATGTACTGTTCGATTTCATCCGGCGCGTAGCCCTTGGCCGCCAGACCGTTTCGGGCATAGTCAAGCGAGTCCTGTCGGAGCCTACTCAACCGCTTTTGGTTCTTGATTTGCAGCCCGCTGCTGCTCAAGTGCGCTGGCGATAGACCTGTTGCTTCGGCCAGAAAGCTCTTGGTCGATTTGCCCTCGCATGCCGCAATCACTTCCAGCGGAAACAATCCGAGCCCAGCCCACAACCTGGCGACTTCGCTCACCATGGCCTGCCCCCGATCAACGGCATGCATTCTCGGAAGCGCTGCGTCCGACGAAGCATCGGACCGTTACAGGTAAGCACCACTCTGCTGCTGACGAAGCAGGGTCGACAGCAATTCGCGACCGTCGCCGCAGTCGACGTAGTCACAGGGCGCTGCGCCACCAAGAGCCGGTTGGGGCTCAGTCAGCCACCTACCGACCCAGCGCGCGGCATCGAAATCTACTTGATAGGACGACTCAAGCATGATTTGCTCGACCTCACCGACAAGCTTGGCTAGGCCCAGCAGACGCTCCGCCTTTATGCGGGCAGCCCGGGTACGTACGGCGGGCCCCCTCGGCGAAACGTTCAGCCATTTGCACAGCAGGGCTTGGGGAACTCCAAGGTCCCGAGCGAGACGATGCGTCAGGCCCGGCGAGCCCCATGCTTGGACAATTGCGATGCGGTCGACGGGCGCCATTGACCAAGAGCTTCGGTAGCTTGGTGCCTGCCCCTCAACAGCGTCCATACCGGTTTCCCGTCTCATCGCGCCAAGCCTACACCAGGAGGAGCCATGTACTCGAACCCTGCTCAATGGCGCCGTCTGCGCACCCGAGTGCTGGTCAATGGCGAGTCGATGCGCTCTGTAGCCAAGTGCGAAGGAATGAGTAGAAACACCCTCAAGCGCCTGCTGGCGTTGGATGCACCACCAAGGTACCGGCGGGCCAACATGTTGACCAAGGCACCGGCCGAACAGACCGGCCCACCTCGCGCCCCCAAAAGGTCCGACATCGAGCTACAGCGATGGAAGGACTGGCTCTACAGCGTAGAAGGTGACAATTCGGGCTCCGACCCGTTGGGTGCGGAGCTTGCGCAGCAAAGCGGGCACGCCCGCAAGCTCGTGCTCGCTGCAATGGCGCGCAAGGGTGGATTTTCCGAGAGAGCGATTGCCGAACACCTGGCGCTTGCGCGCGGTACGGTCCGTACGCGCCTTGCAGCCTTCCGTGTGGGTGGCGTCAGTGCGTTGCTCGAGCGAAAGCCGCGTCCAAGAAAGGCCGACGACCCATTGTTCATTTCTGCGCTGTTCGCGCTGCTTCACGAGCCGCCGGCGCTGTCCGGCTACAACCGGACCACCTGGCGTCTTGCGGACCTTCAGGAGTCCCTGGCACGTCGCGGCGCCAGCGTCAGCAAGGGCGTCATCCGGCAAGCCATTCAAGCCGCCGGCTTCAAGTGGCGTTCAGCCAAGGTTGTTTTGACCAGCACGGACCCCGAGTACCGAGAGAAGCTGGACCACGTCCAGTCCGTCCTGTCGAACCTTGCGGACGACGAGCGATTCTTTTCGATTGATGAGTTCGGCCCGTTCGCTGTGAAGGCAAAGCCCGGGCGCTTGCTCGCTGCCCCCGGCGAATATCCCAGTGTTCCCCAGTGGCAGAAGTCGAAGGGATGGCTCATCCTGACGGCCGCCTTGGAGCTGTCGCGGAACCGGGTCACGCACTTCTACTCGCGGGCCAAGAACACTCAGGAAATGACAAAGATGGCCGAGCTCCTTATCGAGGAGTACCGGGATGTACGCACCGTCTACCTTTCCTGGGATGCAGCGTCGTGGCACATGTCCAAGGAACTCCTCGCATTCATCGAGAAGCACAACGCCAACGGGCTTGGGCTGCCGAAGCTCGAACTCGTACCGCTGCCTGCGTCCGCGCAATTTCTGAACGTCATCGAATCAGTCTTCAGTGGCATGGCGCGAGCCATCATCCACTCCAGCGACTACCCCTCCGTAGACGCCGCGCGTGCAGCTATCGACCGCTACTTCGCGGATCGCAATCGCCATTTCGCCAAGCACCCCAAACGCGCCGGTTCGAAGATTTGGGGAAAGGAACGGACTGCGGCAACGTTCGACCCGTCGAACAACTGCAAGGACGCAGCATATCGGTGACCTGCGAGCAGGCGCGGTTGCTTGATGGGCATCGTCCTGGCTGCCGGCCCTGGGCCGTTCAAGGTGAGTTGGCCGGACGGATACGACCTTCGCCGGCCAATGTCGAGGCGGATGCTCAGGAAGCTCCTGGCTCGAGGTCCAGCACCACGCCCACCCAGCATACCGTGCTGAACGGAGCCGCTGCCCTGGCGGAGGCGACAGTGGACTGAGTCCGTTCTGCGGCATCATCGGTTGAGCTGGCTAGTAGCAGGCAAACAATGAGCAGCAATGCGGAGGTTTGAGCCTAGCAGCGCCAATGGATGGTCAGTCGAACCCAAAAAGGAATACCTATGCCGGCAAGAGCGTCCGAGCATGACGTTGATTTTTCCGCCATTCGCTCGAGTGGGCCTGGCGGTCAAAACGTTCACAAAGTTTCAAGCGCGGTCCACTTGAGATTTGACATTCGCGCTTCGAGTCTCCCCGCCGACGTAAAGGCCCGGCTACTTTCCCTTTCGGATCATCGCGTGACCAAGGACGGAGAAATTGTCATAAAGGTTCAAACATCGCGCAGCCACGAGAAAAATCGAACGGAGGCCCTGGCAAGACTAAACGACATGATCCAGTGCGTCAGCCTAGTGCGGCAGCCTCGCCGAGCGACAACACCAACGTTCAGCTCGAAACAGCGTCGGCTTAAGACAAAGGCCTCCCGCTCTGAGGTGAAGGCGGGCCGTGGCAAGGTTTCGGCTTGAGAATCCGGCCCCAACTTATCAACATATTACACACACGTTATGAACAGGCTGTTCAACCCTCTCGCGCTCTCCCCAAACTCCGAACAGCCCTGACGCGTCCCCTTACGGGGACTTGCCCCACTAAGCCAGTCATGGTCACCCTATCAAAGCTTCTGGTTTGAGTATGGGTAGCACGAGGGGCAACACTGGACTACTCAAGTGCCGGGAAGTCGCAGCCAACGGGGCGCTTTAGCGGTTTGAGTACCTTGCCTACTAGGGTCAATAATCAACAAGGTGTCGAGCGCCGTGCATCTGCGTTTTGACATCCAGCGCTCCAGCCTGCCACCGCTGATCAAGCAGCGCTTGCTGGCTCTGTCGGACCAGCGCATCAACAGCGAGGGCGTGGTCGTCATCAAGGCCCAGGACTCGCGCAGCCAGGAGGCCAACCGCGCCGAGGCCATGGCCCGGCTGCAGGAGCTGGTGCAGAGCGTGGCCCACACGCCCAAAGCCCGCCGGGCCACCAAGCCCACCTGGGGCTCGCAGCAGCGCCGCCTGGCCGGCAAGGCCTTGCGCAGCGGCGTCAAGGCGGGGCGGGGGCGGGTCCAGGGCGACTGATACCTAGGGTTCACCCTCGGTGCGTGCAGCTGGGTCGGCGCAGTTTGCAGTTCGTCGCAGCCCTCTGGCCCGGGGCGGGCTGCTTGCGCACACTGGCTTCCATGGCAGCTCGCCATGCAAGCAAGACCGGAGCCCACCATCATGTCCCTCAGCAACGAACTCGAACGCCTGGCCGAACTCCATCAACGCGGCCAACTGTCCGACGAAGAGTTTCAGCGCGCCAAGGAGCGGCTGTTGCAGGGTCAAGCGGCCAGCCCCGAAGCTGGTGCACAGAACCGCAGCTCGTCCGCGGCCGACGCCGGCCTGGGCTCAGCCATCAACCGCCTGCAACGCAGCCGCGAAGAGCGCTGGCTGGGCGGCGTCTGCGGTGGCCTGATGGCCGTCAGCGGCACGGCCGCCTGGATCTGGCGCCTGCTCTTCCTGGCCTTGCTGTTCTGCCACGGCGCCGGCCTGATCACCTACCTGGTGCTCTGGCTGCTGGTGCCCGAAGCACCCAAGCCCGTCCCGGGCCTGGGCTGGCACAACGACGAGAGCACTCGCAAGGCGCCCTCGCTCTGAGCCCCAACTCAATCGACGCGGAAGGCGAACTCCTGCTCGAAACGATGGTTGCCCGGGCAGACGTAATGCTCACGCAACGTGCCATCCACCGCCGCCATCAGCAGGCGGCGGGTCTTGGCATCCATCGCGCCGCGCGCGAGCAGGACTTCGGTGGCCACCACCCGGCCCTCGCGCACGGTGGCCAGGATCTTGAACACCGCCTCACCCGTCCAACTGACGGCCGGCAGCTCGGGCCGGGCCATCTGGGTGCAGACCATGCCGGCCTGGCGAATCGCCGGCTCGGCCACCGGCGGGTTCAGGACCGGCTCGACCACGGCCGGCCGCGGCGTGAAATCCACCACCGGCGGTCCGTCGTAGCGGGTCACGATGTCATTGGGGCTGGGATCGCGCTGGATCACGAATTCAGGCACCGGCACCTGGGGCGGCAAAGGGATGTCGCGCAGCTGCTGAGGCAGATCCACCGGCACCGGCTGCCGCACGGGGTCGGGCGGCTTGGGCGTGTCGATCAGCACCTGCACATCGGTCTGGGCCGGTGGCTTGGGCAGGCCGGGCCGGGCAAAGCCCTGGATCAGACCCACCACCAGGGCCACGTGCACCAGGGCCGCAAACCCCAAGCCGGTGTAGCGAGCCAGACCGGGCTGAGGCTTCAGCCCCGCGTCGAACACCGTCAAGGTGGAAGAGGACGTAGAAGAGGAACCGAACTGCGGGGCATGCTGCGGAGTCATGAGAGCCATCCTTTCGATCAAAGCAAACGCGTCTTCAAGCCAGGGCCGCGGCTCTTCGGAACCGCCGGCCTGAACCCAGGCTAAAGACGCGCCCGGCCCGGCGTCAACGGCGAAAGCGGCCGCGCGCTGCGTCTGTGGCCGCACACAAACAAGCGCGGCCATGACCTCCGGGACCCTGGCGCCCCTGTGCCAAGCTCGGGGGTGCGCCGCCCCCGCTTTCGCTGCCGCAAAGCCCGTGGCGCCCATTTCTGGAGCGCCCACCATGCCCGACACCCACACCGCAGCCCAGCGGCTTGAGCACGACAGCTTTGGCGACATCGCCGTGCCGGCCGATCACCTCTGGGGCGCGCAGACACAGCGCTCGCTGCAGTTCTTCGCCATCTCCACCGAACGCCAGGCCCCCGAGCTGATCCATGCACTGGTGCTGGTGAAGAAGATCAGCGCCCGCGTCAATGGGGAGTTAGGTCTGCTGAGCGCCGACAAGGCCGCCACCATCGTCGCGGCCGCCGATGAAGTGCTGGCCGGGCGCTGGGCCGAAGAGTTTCCGCTCTCGGTCTGGCAGACCGGTTCAGGCACGCAGACGAACATGAACGTCAACGAGGTGCTGGCCAACCGCGCCAGCGAGCTGCTCGGCGGCGTGCGCGGGCCGGCGCGGCGGGTGCACCCGAACGACGAGGTCAACCTCGGCCAGTCCTCCAACGATGTCTTTCCCACGGCCATGCACATCGCTGCCGCGCTGGCCATCGAGCAGCAGCTGATGCCGGCCCTGGACGAGTTGCGCGGCCAACTCGACCTCAAGGCCCAGGCCTTTGCCGACATCATCAAGATCGGCCGCACCCATCTGCAAGACGCCACGCCGCTGACCCTGGGCCAGGAGTTCTCGGGCTATGTTGCCCAGCTGGAACAGGGCCGCTTGCACCTGCAGGCCGCCCTGCCCCACCTCTACCAGCTGGCCCTGGGGGGCACGGCGGTTGGCACCGGTCTTAACGCCCACCCGGCCTTTGCCGCCCGGGCCGCGGCCGGCATCGCCGAGGCGACCGGCCTGCCCTTTGTCAGTGCGCCCAACAAGTTTGAGGTGATGGCGGCGGCCGATGCGCTGGTGCACGGCCACGGCGTGCTCAAGACGGTGGCTGCCAGCCTGATGAAAATTGCCAACGACATCCGCTGGCTGGCCAGCGGCCCGCGCTGCGGCATCGGCGAGCTGCAGATCCCGGAGAACGAACCGGGCTCCTCCATCATGCCGGGCAAGGTCAACCCGACCCAGAGCGAGGCGCTGACCATGATCTGCTGCCAGGTCTTCGGCAATGACGTGGCGCTCAATATCGGCGGCGCCAGCGGCAACTTCGAGCTCAACGTCTTCCGGCCCATGATGGCCCACAACTTCCTTCAAAGCGCCCGCCTGCTCAGCGACGGCGCGCGCAGCTTCGCCCGCCACTGCGTGGCCGGCATCGCGCCGCGACGTGCGCGCATCGAGCAGCTGCTGAACGAATCCTTGATGCTGGTGACGGCGCTGGCGCCGCACATCGGCTACGACCGGGCCAGCGCCATCGCCAAACACGCGCACGCGCATGGCCTGAGCCTGCGCGAGGCGGCCCTGCAACTGGGCGAGCTCAGCGGCGAACAGTTCGACCAATGGGTGCGGGTCGAGGATATGGTGGGGCGCTGAGCTGAAACGAAAAAGGCGAGCCGCCCGGTGCGGGCGCTCGCCTTGTGGCCTGCGATCGGCAGGCTTGAATGCAGGTTTCTCGATCAGGCCGAGGTGGCGACGCCACGGCGACGACGGCTCAGTGCACCCAGACCTGCCAGGCCCAGGGCCATGTAGACATAAGTGGCAGCTTCAGGCACGGCCGTGACGGAGAAACTGATCGGAATCTCGATCGCCTGACCGTCGATCACTTGCAAGTCGAAGTGCTGGCCTTCGAAAAAGTACACATTGAAGTGGCCGGCATCGCCGCCGCCCACGTCGAACAGCAGACCCGCTTCGCTGAAGTAAGCGCCATCGTTGACGAACTTGTTGTCGTAGAGGAAGTTGCTGTCTTGCCCCAGCGGCACCAGGCCGAGGATGGTCTGGCCATTGCGCGTGCCGCTGATGCTGAGGATGTCCTCGGGCACCAGGGCGGCACCGCCGGTGGTCAGGGTGCCGGACGCGGTCACGCCCGAGCCGCTGTAGGACCAGGCCCAGACCGTGTCCGCGTGGGCCAGGCTCGAGGCCAGCAACGCGGCACCACTCAGCAGCAGAGCTGCAGCTTGCTTGAACAATCTCATGACTTTTCCTTTGTTTCAGACGGCCTCACGGCCCGTGAGCACTCAACAACAAAAACCCCGGTCCCAAGGTAGGCCGGGGCATGGGCAGCGTCAAGCGGGCAAAGCCGGAGAGGGCTTGCCCGGGGGTGTCGGCGATCAGCCTTCGCGGCGGCGGCGCGCCATGAAGCCGAGCACGCCCAGACCCGACAGCAACAGGGCATAGGTGCCCGGCTCCGGCACCGCGGCGACAGCGGCCAGGGTCAGGTTGTCGGCCGTGGGCCAGAGGAAGCCGGAGGCCGGTTGCACTGCCGCCAGGGTGGCCGACAGCAGCGGGCCATCGGACACAAAGCCGAGGAAGCTGCTGGTGGTGGCGCCGGTGATGGACTGGGTGTAGGTGCCGCTGGCATCGGTGGCGGTCAGCACCACATCGCCGGCCGCGAACAGACCCGCGATGTTGGAGCCAAAGAAGTTGCCACCAAAGGCGCTGACGCCGCCGGTGAAGTTGTTGAAGGTGATGGTGTCGGTGGCGGTGTTGGTGGACAGCCAGGGATTGGCCGTGGTGCCGGCGCCGAAGAAGGAGGTGGTGGTGACCGAGGCGGTGTAGCCGTAGGCGCCCGCACTGCGGGTGATGGGGCTGGGCGTAGAGCCGGTGATGGAGAAGCCGGTGAAGGTGTCGACGCCGGGCGCAGTCACCGCCGCCAGAAAGGCGGCCTGCGAGGTGTAGACGGTCACGGAAGCTTGCGCAGCGCCGGCGGCGGCGACCAGTGCGGCCAAAGCCAGAGGCTTGATCAGGAATTTGGAGGTGAGCGACATGGACAGTTCCCTTGAAGTCATTGCGTGGTGTTCGCGATCCGAGGCGTCACAGGCAAGCGGCGCTTCGTGGCTTCAGTGTCAGCAGCGTGACAGGCGCTCACAAGACTGCGAGCTAGGGGGAACTGTCCCGGTCAAGAGTCTCGGGCCAACCCTGTGTGCCAGAGTGGCACGAGCCTTTCAGCGCACGGGTCGCGTGGCCAGATAGATGCTGCCCAGGCACAAAGCCATGCCGGCCAGCGAGAGCAGGCTGGGCGCCCAGCCCTCCAGCGCCGCCGAGATCACGAGGGCGATCACCGGGATCACCACCCCGGTCAGCGCGGCGCGCGCCGGCCCTTGCAACTGCGCCAGCTTGAAATACAGAACAAAGGCGGTGACCGAGCCGAACACCGCCAGGTAGAGCAGGCTCAGCACATAGGGTGCATGCCAGTCGAAATGCAGGCCCTGGCCGCTGAGCAGCGACATCAGCAGCAGAAAGGCGGCGCCATAGCCCATGCTCCAGGCGAGGATGGGCACCAGGGGCAGGCCGCGCCGCGTCAGCGTCAGGGTCAGCACATTGCCGATGCAGGCGGCCAGCACGGCCAGCAGCCCCAAGCCCAAGCCCAGGGCGGCCGTGGGGCGCGCGCCGGTCTCGGCGATCTCGGGCCAGAAAATCAACACCACGCCGACCACGCCACCGCTGGCGCAGAGCAAGAAGCGGCGGGTCACCGTCTGACCGAAGAAGATCCGGCCACTCAGCGCGTTGCCAAACACCATCAGGCAGAACAGCACCGCCACCAGGCCGCTGGGGATGTGACGCTCGGCCTCGTAGACCGAGTAGTAATTGCCGCTGTACTGCACGATGCCGGTGGCCAGCATCAGCAGATGGGCCGAGCCTGGCATGGCCAGGGACTCGCGCCGCCAACGCGCCAGCGCGAACAGCAAGGCCGACGCGATGGCAAAACGCCAGCCCACCGAATTGAGCACCGGCACGCCGCTGTCCAGCTGGTAGAGGATCACATGCCAGGTGCTGGCCCAGATCAGCGTGGGGCCCCAGAACAGCCAGCGGGTGGAAATCGCAGAAGTCGACATGACAGCTCGCCAAAAAAGCAAAGGCCGCCCGGAACAGGCGGCCTGCGGAAGATGAATCGGAGCAGAGGTGGCTCAGGGCAGGCGCGGCGCCTCAGACACTGCGCTTGAAGCTGGCCAGCAAGGCCCCGGCGGCGACAAAGAGGCCGCCGAAGGTGCGGTTCATGGCCTTGATATGCGCCGGTGAACGCAGGGCCGAGAGCACCCTTGCGGCCAGCACCGTGTAGCCGGCCATCACCACCAGATCGGTGAAGCCCAGGGTGGCCGCAATCACCAGGTACTGCTGCACAAGGCTGGCCTTGAGATCCAGAAACTGCGGCACCACCGCCAGCAGGAAGACCGTGCCCTTGGGGTTGACCGCGTTGATGGCCCAGCCGCGCAGCACCAGTTGGCGTCGCGTCACCTGGGCCGCGTCGTTGTCGGCCGCCACCATGGGCGTGGCTGGCGCGCGCCATTGCTGGATGCCGAGGTAGACGAGGTAGGCCACGCCCAGCCATTTGACGATGGCAAAGCCGATGCTGGAGGTGGCGATCAGGGCGCCCAAGCCCGCGCCCACCAGCAGGATCTGGGTCAGGATGCCCAGGATCAGACCGAAGGTGGTGAAGTAGCCGCGCCGAAAACCGTGGTTGAGGCCCGAGCTCATGGCCGCGATCGCGCCGGCACCCGGCGACAGGCTGATGGCCCAGGAGGCGGCAAAAAATGCCAACCAGGTCGAAAACTCCATTGACTGCTCCTTCGGGCCTGCACACGACGTCGGCCAGGCCGACATTCTGGCACCACGGGCCAGCGCCTGCTTGGGGCGAGCATCGCCCGCGCAAGCGCCGCCGAGGTGGCGACGGTGAACGAGGACAATCGCCCCATGGCCAAAGAAAAATCCATCTACACCTGCTCGGACTGCGGCGGCATCAGCCCCAAATGGCTGGGCAAATGCCCCAGCTGCGGCGCCTGGAACACCTTGATCGAGGGCGTGGCCGAGGCGCCCGGCGCGGGTGGCAAGAACAACCGCTACCAGGCCCTGGCCAAGAGCCAGCCGGTGGCGACGCTGAGCGAGATCGAGGCCACCGATTTCGAGCGCACCCCCACGGGCCAGGACGAGCTGGACCGCGTGCTCGGCGGCGGCATCGTCGCTGGCGGCGTGGTGCTGATCGGCGGCGACCCGGGCATCGGCAAGTCCACCCTGCTGCTGCAAGCGGTGGAAGACCTGTCGCAGAAGCTGCCCGTGCTCTACGTCACCGGCGAAGAGTCGGGCGCGCAGATCGCCATGCGCTCGCGCCGCCTGGGCCTCTCGGGCCACAAGGTGCGCGTGCTGGCCGAGATCAGCCTGGAAAAAATCCTGGCCACGCTGGAAGCCGAGACGCCGGCCTTCTGCGTCATCGACTCGATCCAGACCCTGTACTCCGAACACCTGAGCTCGGCCCCCGGCTCGGTGGCCCAAGTGCGTGAATGCGCGGCCCAGCTGACGCGCACGGCCAAGGCCAGCGGCTGCGCCATGGTGCTGGTCGGCCATGTCACCAAGGAAGGCTCACTGGCCGGGCCGCGCGTGCTGGAGCACATCGTCGACACGGTGCTGTACTTCGAGGGCGACACCCACAGCAGCTTCCGCTTGGTGCGGGCGATCAAGAACCGCTTCGGCGCCGTCAACGAGATCGGCGTCTTCGCCATGACCGAGAAAGGCCTCAAGGGCGTGGCCAACCCCAGCGCCATCTTCCTGAGCACCCACGGCGAGCCGGTGCCCGGCAGCTGTGTGCTGGTGACGCTGGAGGGCACACGGCCCCTGCTGGTCGAGCTGCAAGCCCTGGTCGATGGCGGCGGGCCCAGCCCGCGCCGGCTCTCGGTCGGCCTGGACCGCGACCGCCTGGCCATGCTGCTGGCCGTGCTGCACCGCCATGCCGGCGTGGCCACCCAGGATCAGGATGTCTTCATCAACGCCGTCGGCGGCGTGCGCATCAACGAGCCGGCGGCCGACCTGGCCGTGCTGCTGGCCATCCAGAGCTCGCTGCGCGGCCGGCCCCTTCCCAAGGGCTTCATCGCCTTCGGCGAGGTCGGTCTGGCCGGTGAGGTGCGCCCCGCACCGCGGGGCCAGGAGCGCTTGAAAGAAGCCGCCAAGCTGGGCTTCAGCGTCGCCGTCGTGCCCAAGGCCAATGCGCCCAAGAAGCCCATCGAAGGCCTGACCGTGCATGCGGTCGAGCGCATCGAGGAAGCGATGGACTGCGTCAGGGGGCTATAAAGCTCTTGAGTCAAGAACTCTGCAACACCATGTCAACGTATTCCCAGTAGCTTTGAGTTGGGTTGGGAGGTCTTTTCCGCAGTACCTCTTTACACGACTCGCGATAGCTCTGATCCGCTGTGCTGCTATCTACGGGAATTCCGAGCCGAGCAAAAAAACTCTCTCGACCCTTTTTATCGAAATAGATTGGCAACAAGCAGAATTTCGACCAATCGTTGGTAGGCTCATAGCTCAAGAACGCAACTTTCCGCTTTAGGGTTGCAGCCTTGATCTCGTTCTTCCAGATCAAGTCTTCTCCCTCGCCCAGCCCGATCTCTCGAACTGCCTGAATCAAGTCCGGTATCGCTTCCCGATACATATCAAGCTTGTTTTCGACCCCATTTTTTGCTTTTGTGTCGGGACTGACTCCCAAACCCCGAACTTCAAATACTGCCTGTAAGAAGTCGCGTGTTTCATCCGCACCCCATGGACCAGGAGTGGACATTAGCTCACCCCAACTCGCCCGAAATGCACTCCAAACCGCTTCTGCTGAACTCATTGACCCTCCGCTCCTTGGTCTGCGCATTGTAGGGTTATGTTTGAAAACGGCCTCGATTCAGCGGGCGCGCCAAGTCGTCTCGCAGCCAGGGCCGGCCGGCGCGCTTGTTGCGATACATGGCATCGTCGGCGCTCTTGGCCAGGCTCAGCTCGTCCTGACCGTCGTCGGGGAACAGGGCCAGGCCCAGTGAGCAGGTGATCTCCAGACGCACGCCGCCCAGCTCCATGGGCTGGGCCACCTGGGTGTAGATCTTGTCCGCCACGCCCTGAGCCGATTCGCGGCTGAGGGCCCCGCTGAGCAAGACCACGAACTCATCGCCGCCGATGCGGCCCACGGTGTCGGTCTCGCGCACCGCAGCCTTGATGCGGCGCGCCACCGTCTGCAAGAGCTGGTCGCCCACAGCATGGCCGAACTGGTCGTTGATGGGCTTGAAGCGATCCAGGTCCAGCAGGATCAGGCCCACCGGCTCGTGGTAGCGCCGGGCATGGGCCAGGGCGAAGCGCAGGCGCTCGTCGAAATGCGCGCGGTTGGCCAGCTCGGTCAGCGGGTCGTGCAAGGCCATGAAGCGCACTCGCTCCTCGGACTGGCGGCGGGCATTGATGTCCGACAGCGTGCCGATCATGCGCAGGGGCTGCTGCTGGCGATTGCGCTCGACCACGGTGCCGCGAGCCAGCACCCAGTTCCAGCGGCCCACACCGCCAGCCACCCGGTACTCGGTGGAGAACTGCGCCTGGCTGCCGTCCAGGCAGGCCTGGGCCTCGCTGCGCACGCGCGGCAGGTCCTCGGGGTGGATCAGGCTCCAGAACTGCTCCATGGGCAAATCGGCCGGCAGCGGTGGCAAACCCATCAGCTGCTTCCAGCGCACCGAGCTGCTGAGCCGGCCGTGCGGCAGGTCCCAATCCCAGACACCATCGCCCGCACCTTCTACCGCAAAAGCCCAGCGCTGCTCGCTCTCGCGCAGGGCGCGGGTCATCTGCTCGGCCAGGGCCTGGGCGCGCTCGCGGGCATGACCCAGCATCCAGGCCAGCAGGCTCAGCAGCACGCTCAGCAGCACGCCCATGCGCAAGACATTGGGCGCGTAGTCGGCGCCATGGCGGGCAGCGAAAGCCGGGCCGGCGGACAGTTGCAGGGTCCAGGTGCGACCGCCCAGCACCAGATACTCACGCGCCTGGCGATCACTTGCCGGCGGCGCCTGCACGCCGGCTTGGGCACTGCGCTGCCAACTGGCGTCGGCACGCCGGTAAAGCAGATGGCGTTCCAACAAATCCTGGCCGTCGTACAGCGCCAGCGAGAGCGCGGCCGGCAGCTCACCGTAGAGGCTGGCCATCAGCTCGCCTGCCGCCACCGGCGCCAGCACCCAGGCCTTGAGCGCCTCGCGGCGGGCAGCGGGCGTGTCGGGCAAGGCCACACCGCGGTAGACCGGCAGCGCCAGCACAAAGCCGGGCTGGGCGGGCAGCCCCAGATCGGCCAGATTGAGACGGGCCGACAAGGCCAGGTGGCCGGACTCCTGCGCCTGCTGCAGCAGCTCGCGCAGCGCCGGCTGGGCAGCCAGATCCAGCTGCAAGAGGGCCTGGTTGCGCGCCACGCCGGGCTCCATCTGCATCACCCGGTAGGCGGGTCCGCGCGGCCCGGGCTGGGCCTGCACCCAGGCCAGACCTTGCACCCCGGCGAAATCCGCCCCCAGGGGCAGGGCCTCGACATAACGCCGAAAAGCCTGAGCATCGACTTGAGGGCTGGCCGCGAGAAAGCCCTGTGAACCTTGCAACAGGTGAGCATGGGCGGCCATGCGCTGCTCGATGCGTTCGCTGACGTCGCGCAGGCTGGCGTCAAAAGCCTGGCGCTGCACGGCCTGCTCACGCCTTTGCTCGGAATGCCAGAAGCTCAAGGTCAGGCCCAGACTGATCAGGAACACGGCCAGCGGCAGGCCGCGCCAACGCAGCCAGCGCGCTTGCGAATTCAGGCCCGGCAGGGTCCAGCGCAGTTTCATGGTCGCGCCACCATGGCCCGCGCCAGCTCGGGCTTGAAGTACTTTTCAAAGATGCGCAGCAAACTGCCGTCGGCCTGCATGTCCTGGATCAAGGCGCGCCAGCGTGCTTGCTCGGCGTCGCTCAAACTGGCGCGCGACATGATCAAGCCATGCGGCACCGGCGCATCGCCGAACTCCAGCACCTGGGTCTGCTCGCGTATCCGGGCTGACTCCAGGCTCGGCAGGTCAAAGGGCTCAACGATCATGGCCTGGATCTGGCCGGCCACCAGGGCATCGAACAGTGCCGTCAAGCCGTTGGCGTGGACCAGACGCTGCTGCTCGGCCAGGCGGTCGACCAGACGGTTGGCGCTCTCGCTGTAACGGAAGCTGCGGATCACGCCCAGCTGCAGCTTGCGCTGGCGTTCAAAGTCTTCGAGCGTGCGCACCTGAGCGTCACGCCGCAGCAGCAGCTGGTAACGGTTGCGAAAGCACCAGGCAAAGCTGGCGAACTTCTCGCGCTGCGGATTGCTGATGCCGGAAAGGCTGAAATCGAGCGCCCCGCTTTCGATCAGCTGCCAGATGCGCGCACGTGGCATCAGCGAGACGAAGAACTTGCAACCGCTGCGCCGGGCCATTTCGTCGGCGATGTCCTTGTCGATGCCGCTGCCGGTGGCCGCCGAGTAGAGCAAGCCGTGCTCATGCAAGGCCAGGCTGAATGGGCGCGAACAATCCGGCCCCGGGGTCGGTGCTTGGGCCTGCACGGCCTGCCCGATCAGGCCGAAACCGAGGGCCGCAAACAAGCCGTCGGCCCACAGCCGGCGCCGCTGCCTCGACCCTGAACTCCGTAAGCGCCACCTCACCGTGCGGACTCCCTCATGCCGTCGTTCCCGTGGTCGCTCTTTTCCTGCCGGCGCCTGGATTCGGGATTTCCCTTAGGGGGACTGAGGATACGCCAAAGCCATGACTTGCCCAAGCAGCTTGTGCGAAATCACGGCCGTCCGGGCGCCTTGCACTACCATGCCGGCCCATGAATACATGGATTGGAAGCGCCCTGGCCCTGGTGGCCCTGGTAGGCGGTGGCTTGGTGTACGGCTGGCAAGGGGTGATCCTGGCCCTGACGGTCGTGGTGTTCTGGCTGCTGCTGCAGTTCTCGCGCCTGATGCGGGTGATGCGCGCCGCCTCGGAGGCGCCGATCGGTCGGGTCGAGAGCGCCGTCATGCTCAATGCCAAGCTGCGCGCCGGCATGAAGCTGGTCGATGTGCTGCCGCTGACGCGCAGCCTGGGCCAGAAGATCAGCGAGCAGCCCGAGGTCTATGGCTGGACCGACGCCGGCGGCGTGCGGGTCGAGCTGCACATGGAAGGCGGCACGGTGCGCAGCTGGAGCTTGCTGCGCCCGGAGGACGCTCCGAAAGAGCAACAAGCCTCGTAAAATCAGGGTCTTTGCCGCCGCCGCCCGGGTGCGCTGGCCCGGCCCTCACCTCCCGCCCCTGTTGTTGACACGAAAGAAACCTCCCATGAGCGAAGCCAAATCCATCGTCGAAGTCACGGCTCAGGATGTGCAGGGCCCGGGCGTTGTGGCCTGCCCCAACCCCAAGATGACGCAGTGGAGCAGCCACCCCAAGGTCTTCATCGACCTGAGCCATGAAGGCCAGGGCAAGTGCCCCTACTGCGGCACCGTCTACAAGCTGAAAGCCGGCGAAACCCTGCACAGCCACCACTGAGCCGCATGCAGTCGCGCAGCAAAGCTCAGGCCGCCGCCCTGCTGGCCTCGCCCGAGGACACCGAACAGCAGTTCTACGAAGCCCTGCAGCAGGCCGATCTGGACCGGCTGATGGAGGTCTGGGCCGACGAGGAGGAAATCTCCTGTGTCCACCCCGGCGGCCCGCGCGTCGTGGGCCTGGGCGCGATCCGCGCCGCCTTCGAGACCGTCTTTCTGCAAGGCGCCATCCCAGCCCACCCCGAGCGCGTGCGGCGCCTGCACACCGGCGACACCGCCATCCACCAGGTGCTGGAGCGCGTGCAGGTGGACGGCCCGGACGGCCAGCAAAGCGCCTGGGTGATCGCCACCAATGTCTACCTCAAGACCGCCTTCGGCTGGCGCATGGTGCTGCACCACGCCAGCCCGGGCAGCGCGCATGACATCCAGGAAGTGATCGAAGAGCCTTCGGTGCTGCACTGAAGGCCGACACCCCGAACCGTTCCGAGATGCAGTACTCCGCGCCGCGCTGGCTGCCCGGCGGCCACGCCCAGACCATCTGGTCTGCCCTCTGGGCCCGCCACCACGGCGGCCCGGCCCTGCGCTTCCAGCGCCAGCGCTGGGACACGCCGGACGGCGATTTCATCGACGTCGACTGGCTCAACTACGCCCCGCCCGAAGCCGGCGACGACGCCTTCTGGCCCCTGCCCGCCATCCCGCCCGAGGGCACGCCACGGCCGCCGCTGCTGGTGCTCTTCCATGGCCTGGAGGGCAGCTCGCAAAGCCAGTACGCCCAAGCCTTTGCCACCGTCGCGCGCTCGCGCGGCTGGGCCTGCTCCCTGCCGCATTTCCGCGGCTGCTCGGGCGAGCTGAACCATGCGCCACGCGCCTACCACTCGGGCGATTTCGAAGAGATCGCCTGGATCCTGGCCCGTTGCAAGCAGCAGCACGGCGGCCCGGTGCTGGCCGTGGGCATCTCGCTGGGCGGCAATGCCTTGCTGCGCTGGGCCGAGGAGCATGGCCAGAGCGCCGCCCTGACCGCCCGCGCCGTGGCCGCCGTCTGCTCGCCCATCGACCTGGCCGCCTCGGGCCGGGCCATCGGCAGCGGCTTCAGCCGCCTGGTCTACACCCGCATGTTCCTCAAGACCATGGTGCCCAAGGCCCTGCGCAAGCTGGAGCAGCACCCGGGCCTGTTCGATGGCGAACGCCTGCGCCGCGCCCGCGATCTCTACGAGTTCGACAACATCTTCACCGCCCCGCTGCACGGTTTCCGCGACACCGAGGACTACTGGGCGCGCGCCTCGGCCAAGCCGCATCTACGCCGCATCGGCATCCCGGCCCTGGTGCTTAATGCCCGCAACGACCCCTTTGTGCCGGCGCACAGCCTGCCGCAGGCGCGCGATGTCGGCGCCTTCGTCACGCTCTGGCAGCCGGCCCACGGCGGCCATGTCGGATTCACCCACGGCAAGCCGCCGGGCGAGGTCTTCACCATGCCCGAGCAGGTCTGCGACTGGCTGAGCCGGGCGCTGGGTTGAGTCGCCACGGCAGCCATTCATTGCGGACTTCCTGCCATTCAACGGCGTAGCAGCCTGCTCGTCCGGCCCAGGCTGACACCGTCAAGTTGCGCCCTTATGCTGCCTCCGACCCGATCAAGGGCAGGAGGAACAGGGCATGGACCCAGAACGGTCGACGAACGACACAACAGCCGGACTCTTGCTGCAGCTCCAGCAGGCCAGCAAGCACTACACACGGGGCGGCGGCTCGGTCCAAGCGCTGGACCAATTTGACCTGGAGCTGAAAGCCGGCGAAGTGATCGGCCTGCTCGGGCCGAATGGCTCGGGCAAGACCACCTTGGTCAAGATCCTGACCGGGCTCTGCGACGCCGACCAGGGCGAGCTGCGCTGGCGCAAAGACCCCGCTCGGGCGGCTGGCCAGCCCGGCCCCCATTTGCGCGAGATCGGCGTGTTGCTGGAGGGCCGCGGCGCCGCCTACGAGCGCCTGACCACCCTGGAGAACGCGCGTTACTTCTGCGAGCTGCGTGAGCAGCGCTTCAGCCTCGATCGCTGCCGGCAGATGGCCGATCTGCTGGGCCTGAGTGATCTCGACACGCCGATCCGCCAGCTTTCCACCGGCAACAAGCTGCGCGCCGCCCTGATCGGCGCCCTGATCCACCGGCCGGCCCTGGTGCTGCTGGACGAGCCGACGCTGGGCCTGGACCTGGAAGGCGTGGAGCGCCTGCACGCGCTGGTGCACCAGGGCGCGGCCGAAGGCCAGACCTTTCTGATCGGCTCGCACGATCTGCATTTCATCGAGCGCCTGTGCCCGCGCATCGTCTGCATCCACCGCGGGCGCAAGCGCTTTGACGGCGCTCGTGAGGCCTTTGTGCACCAGGACTACCGCTACCGCCTGGTGGTGCGCAGCGAGCAGGCCTGCCCGCCGCCGCCCGAATGGCTGGGCCCGAGGGACTGGCAAGCAGCGCCGGGCGAGGCCGGCGGCTGGAGCCTGCCCTTGCGCGACCCGCCCGAGGCGGCCCGGCTGATGGCCGAATGGGCCGCCTGGCTGGGCCGCTGCAGCGCGCTGCAGCTGCGCGCGATCGAGCTGCGCGAGCATTACCTGGAACACCTCGGCCTGTCCGCCACTGAAACCTCCTTCGAGGGAGCACCCACCCCATGAGCACCCGCCGCCCCTGGATTCGCCATGGCCTCAACGAGGCCCGCCGCAGCCTGGCCCTGGCGCGGCGCTACTGGGTCGAGGCCGTGCTGGGCATCGGCTTCATCTTCAGCCTGTTCGGCGGCCTGGTCTTCGCCGTGCTCAAGGCCAGCGGCCAGTCCCTGGATTCGGGCCAGGCCGATGGGCTGATCATCGGCTTTGCCCTGTGGATGTTTGCCAGCGGCCTGGCCCATGGCAGCGCCCAAGAGATCGTCGAAGAGACGCAGCAGCGCACGCTGGAGCAGCTGCAGCTGGCACCAATGAGCCTGGGCCAGCTGTTGACCGTACGACTGTTGCTGCAAAGCGTGGTGGGCCTGATCTTGCTGGTGCTCACGCTCGGTGTGATCGCCTGGCTGACCGACGGGCGCGTGCAGCTGAGCCTGCCTGCCCTGGGCCTGGCCGTGCTGGGTGCACCGTCCATGGCCGGCCTGGGCTATGCGCTGGCGGGCCTGAGCCTGCTGGTCAAGCGCGGCGAGCTGCTGATGATGGCGGCCTATCCTTTGGTGATCGGCCTGGTGTCACTACCGGCGCTGCCGCTCTCGGGCTTGTCGGCCCTGCCCTATGCCCTGGCCGCCGCCGCAGCACGCGCGGCCGCGGGCGGCCAGACCTTTCCGGTCGAGGTCTGGGCCTGGGTGGCGCTGAACAGCGCCGTGTTCCTGGCCGCGGGTCTGGCGATCTTTCGGGCCTGCCTGCGACAGGCGCGCCATCTGGGCGTGCTGGGTCACATCTGAACGAGGCGCGGGCCAGTCCGCCGAACCTACACTGGCGGCATGGATGCAATCGTCGAAGCGGCCCTGAAAAAATGGCCCAATGTGCCGCACTGCTACGGCTGGCTGGCCCTGGATGCCCGGGGCGATTGGTATATGCGCGACGAGCGCTGCCAGGCGGCGGGCTCGTTTCCGCAGGTCAAGGGCAGCCGCGTCACGCACGAGAAGCTGCGCGAGTTCATCGCCCGCAATTACGCGGCCGACGCGCGCGGCGCCTGGTTCTTTCAGAACGGCCCGCAGCGCGTGTACCTGCAGCTGGAGGCCGCGCCCTGGGTCTGGCGCGTCGATGCCGCAGCCCTGCAGCCGGGCGGCACGGTGCAGAGCCACACCGGCTTGAGCACCACCGTCAGCGCCAGCTGGCTGGATGAGCAGGACCGCCTGTTCCTGAGCACGCCGCTGGGCCTGGGCCTGGTGCACAGCCTGGACATGGACTGGGCCGCCCAGGCCGTGGAGCAGGGCCTGTGGGCGCCCGAGTTCTGCCGCCATGCCGATTTGCTGCAGCGCTTTGGCGTGTGCCTGGCGCCCGAGGTGAATGTGGCCGCAGGGGCCGCAGCGGCCGGCTGACCGTTCGGCCCGGCTTTGCTGCCGCTGGCCCTGAAAGCAGGCGACAGGCGCGAAGGTGACCGGCACAGTGCAGCCGGCTGACACCCCCACAGCGCCATGTTCGACCCTCTTTCACTGCCTGATTGACCGCACGATTCACCGCCCATGAAACCGTCCCGCCTCGCCATCGCTTGCCTGCTGCCCCTGCTCACCGCCTTCACGGCGCCGAGCCTGGGCAGCCCGGCCGCCCCCGACACCCCGCCTGCCGCGCAGGCCGATTACCGACCCGCCCTGTGGTCGGTGGAGCATCAGGGCCGGCGCTCCTGGCTGTTCGGCGCCCTGCCATGGAGCGAAGCCGGCGTGACGGCGCTGCCCGGCACGGTCCAGCAGGCCCTGACCGAGAGCGATCAGCTGGCCAGTGAGTTGCGCATGCCGGTCGCACCCAGCGAGGCCGCCCCCTTGCTGGCTGCACTGCGCCAACCCGGTGCTTCCTTCCGCGCCACCCTGCCGGCCGATCTGCTCGGCGACTTTGATCAGCTGTGCAAGCAGCAAGGCCTGCCCTGCAGCGCCCTGGACAGCCTGCCGCCCTTCTTCGTGGTGGCCGCCCTGCACAAGCTGATGGCCCAGAAAGCCGGCCTGCAAAGCCAGGAACAGCACAGCAGCATGAACCTGGTGCACCGGGCCATGAAGGACAAGCCCTTGCTGGAGCTGGAAGGGCTGCAGGCCGGCTTCCAGCTGCTGCAGTCCATCCCCGAGGCCGACCAGCAGGCCCTGCTGCGCCGCCTGCTGATCAGCCAGGGCCAGGACAGCGTGCAGAGCTATGCCGCCTGGCGCCGCGGCGATATGGCGGCCTTGCAAGCCAGCTTCGAGAGCTCGGCCTTCGCACCGGCCACGCGCGAGCGCATCCAGCGCGAACGTGACCAGGCCTGGAGCCTCAAGATCGCCCAGCGCCTGCGAGAAGGCCAGCGACTGTTCGTGGCCGTGGCGCCCGCCCATCTGGGCAGCGAGGGCCTGCCGGCCCTGCTGCAGGCCCAGGGTTTCAAGGTGACGCGTGTCGCGTACTGAGACCCTCGCTCGCGACACCGCCTCCACGGCCTGGCCCCTGTGGCGCCAGGCCGGTTTGCTGCTGTCCTTGTGCGGGCTGCAGGCGCTGCTGATCCTGCTGATCCAGTTCGCCCTGTTCGGCGACCCGGGGCTGCGCCCGGGCACGGTGCAGCGCGTCGGCCTGATGGCCTTGCTGCGCTGGGGCCTGCTGGGCCTGCTGGTCAGCCAGGCACGGCCAGGGCAGCCCTGGGCGCACCGCCTGCCTTTGCTGGCCGCCCTGGCCGCCATCGACGCGCTGTGCATCCACACCCTGACCCAGTGGCTGGGCAGCGGCGTGCCCCTGGACCCCCAGGCCCTGAACCTGAGCCCCGTGCAGCTGCGTTGGATCAGCCAGGGCGGCAGCTGGGTGGTGGCGCTGGCCCAGTACCTGCTGTTCAGCCTGGCCTGGCAAAGCCACCTGGACCGCCGGCAGCGCACCGCGCTGGAGCAGCAGGCGCGCGCGGCCCAGCTGCAGGCCTTGCAGAACCAGCTCAAGCCGCACTTTCTGTTCAATGCCATGAACACCGTGCGCGGCCTGATCTTCGAGAACCCCGAGCGCGCCGCCCATTTGCTGACCGAGCTGTCCACCCTCTTGCGCGCCAGCCTCGAACAAAGTGGCAGCCTTTGCCGCCTCGACGAGGAGTGGCAGCTCTGCCAGCGCTACCTGGCCCTGGAAGCGAGCCGGCTCGAAGATCGATTGCAGCTGGCCATCAGCCTGCCGCCCGCGCTGATGGCCCAGCGCCTGCCGCGCTTTGCCTTGCTGGGCTTGTGCGAGAACGCAATCAAGCATGGCATTGGTGCGCGCCGCGAGGGCGGCCGCCTGCGCATCCATGCGGCGCATGAGGCCGGCAGCCCGCTGTGGACCCTGCGGGTAGAGAACCCGCTGGCACCGCAGGCCGACCCTGCCGCGCGCACCGGCCTGGGCAGCGGTTTGGCCCATCTGAGCGAAAGCCTGCGCCTGCAGCTGGGCAGCACGGCCACATTGCATGCCCGCCCGGAGGCCTCGGGCCTGCAGTTTCACGCTGAACTGCGCCTGCCCTGGCAGGACGCCTGCACCCCATGACGATGATGAAGCCCCCTCACTTGCGCCTGCTGCTGGTGGACGACGAACGCCTGGCCCGGCTGGAGCTGCGCCGCCTGCTGGCAGCGCATGAGGATGTCGAGGTGCTGGCCGAGGCCAGCAGTGGCGAGGAGGCCCTGGCCCTGCACGCCCAGCTGCAGCCCCATGCCCTGCTGCTCGATGTGCAGATGCCCGAGCAGGATGGCCTGGCGGTAGCCCGTGCCCTCAACGCCGAGGCGCGCATCATCTTCTGCACCGCCCATGCCAGCTTTGCGGTCGAGGCCTTCGACCTCAATGCCCTGGACTATCTGGTCAAGCCGGTCGCGGCCGAACGCCTGGCCCAGGCGCTGCAGCGCCTGCGAGCCGAGCTGGAGCCGCGCAGCAGCCCCTATCTGAGCGATGAGCATCGCGTGCTGCTACGCCGCGGCGAGCAGATGGCCCTGATCCGCCTGGGCGACATCGCCCTGATCGAAAGCCGCGACAACTACCTTGAGCTGCACACGCCACAAGGCGTCTTTCTGCTGGCCGGCAGCCTCAGCCGCCTGCTGCCGCGCCTGGACCCGCAGCGCTACCAGCAGATCAACCGCCAGGCACTGGTGCGCCTGGATGCCATCGCCCGCCTGCAGCCCGGCGACGACAGCAGCCTGCAGCTGCAGTTGCACAGCGGCCCGTGGCTGACGGTGTCGCGCCGGCAAAGCCAGGCGCTGCGACAGCGCTTCAGCCTCGGCTGAGGAGGCCCAAGGCCGGCCTCGGTCAACGCCCGCAGCCTGGCGCGCGTTGCACAGGACTGCCGCTTCCCGGGGATTGCCATGCCACCGCTGTTTCGCTCGCCCATGCTTGCCCGCAAACCCTGCCTGGCCGCGCTGGCCTTCAGTGCGCTGCTGCTGACCCCCTCGGCCTGGGCCTTTCGCTGCAATTCCTTTGTCATTGACGCCGGCATGGCCAAGCCCGAGGTGCTGCGCAAATGCGGCACGCCCAGCCTGCAGGAGCAACGCCTCGACCGCCGCGTCATCCGTCTGCGCGTGCCCGCCGCGCCCAACAGCGGCCTGCCACCCGGCAGCACGGTGGAGCTGGAGCGCGAACGCCAGGTGCTGATCGAAGAATGGGTCTACAACTTCGGACCTCAGCAGTTCATGCAGCAGCTGGTGTTCGAGGACGGCCGTTTGGTGTCCGTCAAGGACCTTGGTTACGGCAGCTGATCCTGTTGCACCGACTCAGGGCGCTGTGCGATGCGCCTCGGCCTCGCGCAGCTGGGCAATCGCCGCCCACCAACGCTCCATCAGTGCCGCCCGCTCGGCACCGGCATCCTTGCGCTGCACGAGGTAAATGTCCATCTGCAGCAAGGGCTTGCTCAAGACGGCCAGGCCGTGCAGGCTTTGCGCATCGGGTGACAGATTGAGCTCTGGCGCTGCAACCACCGCCAGATCGACGCGACCGGCGCGCAACTTGGCCAGCAACTGCGCCATGCTGTGCGCGGAATCCTCGACGCGCAGGCCGAGACCGAGCAGGGGCTCCGCGGTGATGCGCACCCCAGCCCGCACGCCGATCACGGGCACCTTCCCGCCAGCGCCGAGTCCCCGCAGAGCCTGGCCATCCCAGTCGAGCGTGGAATCCTCGCGCTTGAGCCAGACCAGATGGAGTTGCATCAGGCTGCGTGACGCATCCAGCTGCCCGGCCCGCAGAGGGAACTGCAGTTCCTGCAGATTGACCGGCGTGGGGCCGGCGAGCGCTGCCTCGATCTGCCCCTGATCCAGCATCAGGCGGCAACGACGCGGTGGCAGCCGCAGCAACTCCAGCTCCAAGCCCTGCTGGCGCGCACTGTCCTGCAGCATGCGCTCTACCGTGCCGGGATGCTCCGCCTGGTTGTTCAGGAACGGAGGCGCTTGAAGGTCGGTGACACACACCCGCCAGCGCGTGGGCAGGCCCGCCGATTCGGCCGCCCGAACGGCGGCCGGCCCAGCCGCACACAAGGCCAGGATCAGCATGAGCGGAGCAAGCCGGTTCATGGCCTTGAGCTTACTGCAGGCTACCACCGGCAGGCCAGCCGCCCCGGCACAAGGCGTCGCGCGCAAGACCTGGCCCCGCGGCCCGAACGGCAGGCGCGCACAAAGCCAAAAACACGCGGCGAAAAAAAGCCGACCCGAGGGTCGGCTGTCGGTGCGGCGCATGCTCGGGACATGCCCGAGCTCGCCACATTGCGCATCAGTTGGCGGCCGAAGCTGCCGCGGCCGGGGCCTTGGGCTCGTCGAACTTGGCACCGCCCTGGTTGGCCATGTAGACCACGGCGCGGGAGATTTCGAAATCGCTGAAATCGCCACCGCCCTGTGCGCCCATGGCGCCCTTGCCCTTGAGGGCCGAGGTCAGCAGTGCGTCATAACCAGTCTTCACGCGCGGGCCCCAGGCGGCTTCGTCGCCCAGCTTGGGGGCGCCGGCAGCGCCGGTCGAGTGGCAGGCCGCGCACTGGGCCTGGAACACCTGCTCGCCGGTCTTCAGGGCGGCGACATTGTTCATGTCCTTCAGCTCGATCGCGCCGATGGGCTGGATGCGGGCGGCCACAGCCTGTGCTTCCAGGGCCTCGGTACCGGCAGACGGCTTGGAGTCGCTGGTCACATAGTTGGCCAGCAGAATGATGACGATGACAGGAACGACAAAGGCAAAGAACACGGCCCAGGCCAGTTGCTTGGGCGTCTTGATCGGGCCTTCATGGGCTTCGTCAGCATGATCGTGCTCGTGTGCGTGATTCTGGTTTCCGCTCATGAAATCCTCGTTGGCGTCGGCAAGGGAAGATGCAATGCCCGGCGGTTCACCGGACGCAAAACCGGCAGATTATATCTGTCAGCACCTGGGGCTGACTGCAAGGATTGACGCTCGTCACGGCGGGCGCGGCCGCTGAGGTTAGAATGCGCGCTCCCGGCGACCGTGGTGAAGTGGATATCATTGGGCCCTCCGAAGGCTTAGGCGCAAGTTCGATTCTTGCCGGTCGCACCACCGGATACCTCCCTGTCAGCAAGCCCCGATATTGCGGCGCTTGCTGAAGACCCGCCGCAAGCTGCGGCGCGGCCCCGATCTCCCCCACACCCAGAGCCCAATGTTCAGCGCGAGCCCCAGCCGGCCAGTGCGCTGAGCCCATGAGCTCGCACCGGCATGGCGCCAAGCACCTGCTGGCACAAGGCATCGGGCGACTGGCCCTGGGCCCAGGCTTCGGCGAACCGCGTCAGCACTTGGCGGGCATGACGGGACAGGCCGCCTTCCACCGGATCGGCCGCCAAGGCCTGCAGGCGTTGAATGTAAAGCTGCCGAGCCGCCTCGCTGCTGTTGATCAGGCGCAGCAAAGCCTGCCCCTGGCGCAGGAACTCAGGCTCAGCCAAGCCCGCCCCCCGAGGCTCATCCTGGCTCAGACAGACCCAATACTCCAAGGGCCCCAGGGAACGCCAGGCACCAAACTGTTGAGCAGCCAGCGAGGCGGCCGAGCCGGAGTGGCTCGGGGCGCCCCAGGCCTGGCGGCGGCCGCTGGGCAGGCGGCCGGTCTGCAGCCCGGCCAACAAGGTCTGGGCCAGCACCGCGCAGGCCTGGGCATCGCCGCGCTCCCCGACCACGGCCAGCAGGTTCAAGAAATCGGGATACAGGGCATCGCCCAAGCTGCGGCAGACCTGGTCCAGCAAAGCCAGACGCAGCTCCTCGTCAGGCAGATCCACACATCCGGACAGCAGGGCTTGGGCTGCGGCCGTCCAGTCGGGCTCGCGGCGCGCGTCGGCCATGGACGCTCAACCCTGAGTCCGCATGGCCGCCAGCACGCGCTCGGCATGGGCTTGCACCGAGAGCCCGCGCGCCTGCGGCTCGACCTCGGCGCGCAAGAGTGCCGCAGCCCCACCCATGGACGGAGTCGAAGGCGAACCCAGGGAGGCCAACCCTGCCGCGGGCGCAGCCACAGGCAGCGCCCCGTGAGGGAGGCTGAAGGCAAACGCAGAGCTGGCAAGCGTGTTCATGAATGAAGAGGGGCTGGGTGCATCGTTCGAGGCCCGAAGCCTAAGCCGGCAGAGCTGCTTTGGAAATTGCGGCTGTTCCTAATCGCCCGCCGCTGCGGCACTGCATTCGATCGATTGCGGACAGCCCTAGTTGCGGTCATCCGCATTGCGAACGCCCCCAACTTACGCGTCGGCTTGCAAATCGTTTCAATGACCAGGCAGTTGATCGCGGTTGGCTACTGATGCCACTGCGACGCCCAAACCTTGCATCCCGACGGATGCAAAACGGGCGAGGTTCCAACACCCATGAGTCTTTTCAAGCACTCATTCATTCATCCACTGAACTTATTGCAAGGAGAGCCCGACCATGTTCACCAACTCTGTTTCGTCGGCCAGCGCCGGTATCGCCATCGGCGGCTGCGGCCCCGTCGACCGCAGCAACCCCAGCCACGCCAGCACCTCGATGCAGGGCGGCAAGGCGGTGTTCGAGAACGACAACTACCGCATCACCGCGGCCGATGCCAACCGCGTGGAGATCACCAACAAGAAGACCGGTGAAAACTATGTGGTCTGGGGCGACCCGCATGTCAATGTCGATGGCCAGCATGCCTTTGACTTCTGGGGCACCACCACCTTCAAGCTCGATGACGGCACCAAGCTGACCTTCGAAACCGTGCCGGCCGGCAACGACATGACCCTACCCAGCAAGCTGACCATCACCAATGGCGACTACGGCGTGCGCATCAGCGGCATCGACACCAACCAGCGCGGCGACCTCAAGATCGACGAAGCCAAGGGCTGGGGCCAGACCCTGGACGGCGTCACCGACGACGGCAATGTGCTGCTCGAGAACGCCAACGGCAAGGGCTTTGTCGCCGTGGACGGCAATGGCAAGCTGGTGCAGGTGAACCAGAACTACATCAACGGCACCGACCTGCAAAAAGGCGGCGCCGCCGCCGCAGCGGCGGCCCAGCAACAGCAGCAGTTGCAGCAGCTGGCCCAGATCTTCCAGGGCGCCTTCCAGGCCATGAGCAGCATCCTCAGCATCAGCCTCAGCGGCGCCCTGCTGCGCAATCTGCTGGGCCAGGACAGCGAAGGCTCGCGCGCCAACACCGGCGTGGCCGGCGGCGGCCGCGCCTGGACCGGCGGCACGGTCAACTTCAACGAAGCCGCCAACCCGCAGGGCTGGGCCCTGAGCGCGCAGCTGAGCTTGAACCTGACGCTGACCCGCTGGCAGGCCTGAGCCGCCATACCGGCCCCGCGGCCGCCAGCCTTCGTCGGCGGCCTTCATCGGCGGTATTCACGGGGCTTGCAGCCCGCTCACCGCACTGGGGAGCGGGCGTTTGCGTTTGGATGGGCGAACCCGCAAGACTTGAGGATGGGCAGCCCCTTCATTTCAGGTGCAAGCCCGAACACCGGCGGCCGCAGCGATCTAGAACACGCGCTCGTAGGCCCCGCTGCGGGCGTCCTGGACGAGTTGGGCCCAGCCATTCATCCACTGCAGACTGGGGCTGTCGGGCTCGCGGTAGCGATGGACGACGAGGGCCTCGACATCCAGCTGCACCGGGGGCATCGAGGCATCACCGGCAGCGGTCGAGGTTGGCAGGAACTGCAGCACCGGCCGGCGCACGCTGTCCATGCCGTCCAGCAGATTGCCCTCGTCCAGATCCAGCGCCCACTGAAAGGCCGGGCGGCGGATCAGGATCAGCTCGCCCAACAGCAGCGCCAGATCCATCAGCAGGGAATACACGATCTCCGGGCCACGCCGATCGCTGGCCAGCCAGACCTCGTCACGCGCCAGCTGCGGCGCGGCTTTCTGGAGCGCGGGAAACACACGCAAGCTCCAGCGGTGCAGGCCATCCAGCAGCGCCGCCGGCTCAGCACCGGCCAGAGCCACCGCCACATCGACCCCGGCCTCGGTGTGCAGGAAGTCGCCGACGATGCCCAACCGCGTCGGGCGCTGAGTCCGCAGATACTCGAGGTTCTCCTGAGCCTGAGCCAGGCTCAGCAACTGCCCATCTCGACGGTAAGCATGGGGCGCCGCATAGACGGGATAGCGCTCACGCAGGCGCTGCAGCAGCGCCTGGCCTTCAGAACGCTCGGTTTTTCGTGTGAGCCAGGACCACATGGAAGGCATCATGCCATGGGGTGCGCGGCGCGGAACCCGGCTCCGATGCAAGCGAATCGCGGCATCAGAACCAGGACTTGAGCGTGTCGAACAGCCCGCGGCCGGCCTGGTCGCCGACCACAGCGCCGGCGATACCTCCGACAACGCCGCCGATCACCGTGCCCACGCCGGGGAAGATGGCTGTGCCCAGGGCTGCGCCGCCGACGGCCCCGCCCCAGCCGCCAGCCGCCCCACCGGCCAGGCCGGAAGCGGCCCGGCCGGTGTGAACCCCGACGCGGTCGCCATCCTTGCGGAAGGCGCTGCCGACCTCGACGGCATCCATCACCAGACCAAGCGGTCGTGCCACCTTGCCCACGCCCTCGAGCACGTGGCCGGCACCACGCAGCAGGCGGTTCTCGCGCAGGGCTTGACCGTCCAGCCCGGCCTGGCGGGCCAGGTCGGAGTCCATGCTGTTGCGACCGACCTTGGATTCGATCTCCAGACGCTGGCTCCGGCGCGGATCCGCAGCCGGGCGATCCACCACCACATCGACCACCCGTGCGCCGCCCTGGCGCGGCTGCTCGATCTCCACCTGCAGGCCCTGGGCACGCCAGCGGTCCGCAATCGCATCGCGTGCCAGGTCGCCGTTGCGGTTGTTGGCCAGGGAGGCTGGGACCCCGGAGCTCTTGCCGAGCGAGCCCGGCGGCACCGGGTTGGCCAGGCGTTCCACGGTAATGCCATGGCTCTCGAGCATGGCACGCAGGCCATCGGTGAAGCCGCTCTTGCCCGTCCAGGCACTGGTCGTGGACACCCACTGCTTGACCAGGATGGGGTTGTCGACCAACAAGCGTCGGCCCTCGCTGGCCCAGGCCTGGCCTGCGGCCGCCAGACCGTTCGGCGCGGCCTCGGCCAAGCCCGCCACCGCGGCCACCACATCCTGGTTGAAGCGCGCCAGCGCGCCGGCATCACGGCCGGCCAATTCGGTCTCGATCGCGGCATGAGCGGCCGAGGCCTTGCCAAAGTCATGCTGGCTGGCCTGCGCCACCCAGCCGGCCAGGCGCCGCGTGTCCAGCTGACCGCTGGCAGAGTCGCGGGCCAGGCTCAGCAGTTCACCGGCGGAGCCGGTTGCCGACGCGGCGCTGCCGGACCTGCCAGCACTGCGGCCGGTGTCGATGGTGGTACTCATGATGATGGACCCTTCTTGCGTGTGCGTGTGTGTTGGCATGTCACTGACCGAAGTCAGCTCGCATCGCTGCGATTGCAGCCCGTCTCGCTGACTCGCGATAGCCGGGGCCGCTCCCAGCTAGCAACGCCCCTAATCGGCGGCATGGGCTCCAGACCCGATTGCGGATGGTCCCGTCTTTCGCCGGCAGCGCACTTCTTCTCCAATGCATGGCATCGGGGCACCGCCCCAAGAGCCAAGGCCAAGGAGCCCAGACATGAACCTCACGAACCCGAGCTACCGCGTGCACAGCGGCGACACCCTCAGCCGCATTGCCAAAAACCATGGCATCAGTGCCGAAGCCTTGATGCAAGCCAATGGCATGGATCCGAAGCTGGCCGACGGCCGTGTGGGCAGCAGCCCCCGCGACCCGGACCGCCTGCGCGTCGGCCAGGTCTTGCGCATCCCGGTGGCCACGCCGGGGCTGGAGCGTGAGCACCGCGTCGTGCCCGGAGAAACCTTGCCCGGCATTGCCGAGCACTGGGGTGTGGATCTCAAGAAGCTGCTGCTGGCCAACCCCTTGGTCGAAGCCGTCAAGTCCCTGCTGGCACGGCTGGAGGCCCCGGCTGCCTCGGCACAGGCAGCAGCAGCGCCGTCTGCCGAACGACCCGCGGCAAACAACAACGGCGGCGGCCTCAACGCCGATACCGAGCTGGGCAAACTCAGCGCTCGCTACGAATCGGGTCGCCGTGGCAGCGCGGCCATTGGCTACGACAACACCGGCGGCTGGTCCTACGGCAAGTACCAGATCGAAACCCAGCGCGGCACCATGGCCAAGTTCCTCGACCACGCCGCCACGCACGCGCCCGAGATGCATCAGGCTCTGAAAGCCGCAGGCGGCCTGGAGGCCGCTCGTGCGGGCACGGCAGAGTTCAAGAAGGCCTGGGTGACCTTGGCCGCTGACCCGCGCTTCGCAGCCCTGCAGCACAGCTTCATTGCCAGCCGGCACTACGAGCCACTGGCGGCCCGACTCAAGGCCGAACAGGGCCTGGACCTGTCGCAGCGCTCAGCAGCGCTGCGCGATGTGGTCTGGTCGGTGGCGGTGCAGCATGGTTCGGGCTCCTCGGTCATCGCCAAGGCGCTGGCGGGACGTGATGTCAGCCAGCTCAAAGATGCCGACATCATCAATGCCATTTACGATGAGCGTGGCGCCGAGAAGCTGGACAAGTCCGGCAAGACGGTGCTGAAGTACTTCTCCAAATCCACGGATGATGTGCAGGCCGGCGTGCGACATCGCTTCGAGCAGGAGCGCAAGCAGGCCTTGCAGATGCTGTCGCCTTTCCCGGCGGCGCCGCATCGTCCTTGACCCCGGCGATCGCCGCTTCCCACCCATGCCTCTCGCTGCCGCCCGCCCTTCTGCCTCCACCTCGGCCCGATCGTGTCGCTGGGGATCACCACTCAGCCGGGGCTGGCGCCTGAAACCACTGAGTTTGCTGCTGCTCGCGCATGCCGCTGCCCTCTCGGCTTCGGCCGTGGGGGCCGCTGCAGAGTCAAGCGCGAGCTCAGGCCCGGCCTTCGACTGCCGCAAAGCCAGCAGCTCGACCGAGAAGGCCATCTGCGCCAGCGCCGAGCTGAGTCAGCTGGACCGGCAGCAGCAGAAGGCCTGGAAGGCCATGAACAGCGCGCTGCAGGAGCATCCGCAGCATGGCGCGCTCAAGCAGGACCAGCTGGCCTGGCTGAAGGCGCGCGATCGCTGCGCGGCCGATGCGGCCTGCATCACCGAGGCCTACCAGGGGCGCCTGAGCCAGCTGCGGGGCGGCGGCCCGCTGCCCTGGGCGGGGGTGTTCGAGCTGCCCGGCACGGGCAGCCTGGCCCTCTACCCGGTGCTGGCCACACCAACCGGCCCGGCGGCTGCAACGCGCTACCGCGTCAGCCTGCAGACGGCCGAGCCCAAGACCTCGCGCTGGACTTGCGAATGGCAGGGCGAGGCCGATCTGCTGCCTGCCAGCGCCACGCAGCCTGCCCGGCTGCAGCTGCTCATGCCCGGCACCAAGCCGGTGGCCGCCAGCCTCCAGGCTGACGGCACGCTGGAGATCGCCAACGACGCGGCCACCCAAGCCGCGGCCGATTCGCTGTGCGGCAACGGCGGCAGCTTTGCGTTTCGCTACCGCCGCAGTTCAGCGGCTCGCTGACGAGTCGCCCCGCCCAACAGTCACTGCCACACCAAACCGTTCGGCCCCAGGCTCAGGCGCTCGGGCTCGCGGCCCAGCACCCGCTGCAGATTGGCGCGGGCGGCATCGCGCAGATGCTGTTGCTGCGCCGCGGGTTGGGGGTTGGCCTTCTGGCTCAGCTGGGCCAGGGCCATGAAGGTGCCGACCATGGCGCATTGCTCGTAGAGGCCGCGCAGGGCTTGCGGCGTCTGGGCGCCCAGGCGGGTCACCATGTCCGGCTGAGCCGCCAGCTGCTCGGCCAGGGCCTGGGTGTGGGCATCGCTGACCTCGACGCCCCGCA
This sequence comes from Paucibacter sp. B51, assembly GCF_027863535.1. Taxonomy (NCBI): domain Bacteria; kingdom Pseudomonadati; phylum Pseudomonadota; class Betaproteobacteria; order Burkholderiales; family Sphaerotilaceae; genus Roseateles; species Paucibacter sp. B51. The sequence continues at coordinate 520,525 of NZ_JAPIVN010000001.1, forward strand.
TCACCATGTAGTTGCCCACGATGAACGCCGCCATCGCACCGGCCACATCGTTGCGCGGCCAGCCCAGGCGCTGCTCGATCTGCACGAACACATCCTTGCTCTGCAGATAGGCCTTGCGCATGCGGTCCTGGTGGGCGGCCGGGAACACCTTGGACAACTGCTCGGCATTGCTGTGCCACTGCTCGGCGCCATCGGCCGCCAGGCGCAGGCCCGAGGAGATCGAGAAACCAGAGATGGGCGTGCGCGAATCCGCGCCCGCCTCGGCGGGCGCCACGGGATTCAAGACCTGGGCCTGGGCCTGCTGTGCCAGCAGCACCGGCAGCGCGAGGGCCAGGCGCCAAATCAAGGCGTGGGCTCGAAGCTGGAGACGAAGAGACCTGACTTGCCGAGACCTTGGACTGGCGAAAGGCTTCAAAAAACGCATGGACAACATGATGGGGCTTCCCTCTCGCGCTGGCGGGCTTGTTCAATTCGTGGGCGTCTGCATAGGTGCCGACACTCAGCGGTACGCTGCCTCGGCCGCAGCGCGGCTGGGCTCGGTATCCAGGCTCAAACCCTGGCTCCCGAGACGCAGCCGATTCAAGCGCAGGGATCAGAACCAGCTCAACAGGCCACAGCTGTACACCGCCTCGCGCCCGCCTCCCGTGCTGGCGGCACGCAAAGCCTTGTCGCTGTCACGAACGCCATCGATCAAAGTGGGCGTGGAGGCCGTGGCAGACACGGCATAGGCCAAGGGGCATCCGCTGACGCCCAGGCCGCCGCCGTAGCGGTCATCGCCCACCTGCGCGACAAAGCTCAGCCATTGACCGTCCGCCGACCAGGACAGGTCGAGCATGGACAGACGCACCGGATCATCGATCCGCTCCGGGCTGGCTTGAGCGACCACGCTCACAGCACCACCTAACACCGGCGCACGATAGAGCACCGGCACCTCACGGGTCTCACCCTTGCTGTTGCGCAGACCCGCCCATTTGACGACGGCCAGGGTCTTGCCGTCCGGGCTGACCGCCAGGTTCTCATTGCCGGCACGCGCCTCCGGCGGAAACTGGATGGCCACAGCGGCCGACTGATTCTGAACCGGGTCGTAGATCAAAACCTGGCCCTTCTCGAAGTACGCGAGGCGACCGTCCGGCAGCCAGTCAAACCCACCGCCACCATCCGCCTCTTGATAGGAGCCGGTCAACAGAATCTGGCCCTGACGATTGAAGACCAGCGCCCGCGTCTTGCGAGAGGAGTTGGTGGCAAATTCATAGGCCGCCAGGTACTTGCCATCGTGCGACATGCGCAGGCGCAAGAGCTTGGCCTTTTCGTCGGGGCTGGTCTGCGTCGCGAGCTTGAAACTGGCACCGAGTGTGAGCGCGGGCCAGTTGAAGATGTCCACAGTTTCGGCCCCGTCTTCACGGATCAGTTCCCGTGTGGGCCGACTGACCGCCCAGGCATCTGACACGCCGAGCGCCTGCGCCCGCGCGCTGCGCGGCAGGTCGATCTGTTGCCCCGTCGCCAGATCCAACACCTGCGCATCGACACGCGTGTCCGCCGGGTCACGCACCAGCAGGCCAAGCACACTGGGCGAAGCAGGATCGGGCGCAGGCGCAGGCGCGGGTGCGGGTGCGGGTGCGGGTGCGGGTGCGGGCGCGGGCGCGGGCGCGGGCGCGGGTGCAGGTGCAGGTGCAGGTGCAGGTGCGGGCGCGGGCGCGGGAGCTGGAGCTGGAGCTGGAGCAGGGGCAGGGGCCTCGCCGCCACCGCCGCCACCGCCGCCTCCACAGGCGCTCAGGGCCGCGAGCAGGGCGACGACCAGCAGCCGCGAACCCGGCTTGTTGGGCATCGAGGTGCCCGGCCTGGGCGCTGGGGCTGAACCGAAGGCTTGGACTTGCATGACAAAACTCCCTCACTCTGGATTGAAACGGAACCACAGCACACACATGAAACCGCGGCCACACGCGCACCACAAACACCAACGGCGAAGAGAGCCAAAGCTCCCTCCGCCGCAGGGCCCCCTCGCGGGCGCCCACACCCGGGGCCAGGAGCCCCGGGCTTGCTCGCAGACTTACTGCTTGCGAGCCATCGAAGACAGGGCTTCGCCCAGCGACTTGATCGCGGTCGAGAACACGCTGTTCAACATGCTGTATTCCTGACCGGTGGCCTGGAACTCGGTCATGGTCTTGTTGAACTCTTGAGCGTTCTTGCCGTCTTCTTCCTGCTTGACCTTGGGGTCGGTGGCCGTGGACTTGGCTTGCTGCAGATCGGTCATCTTGGCCGACAGCTCCACCAAGTGCTTGGCCTTGTCGCCCAGGGCTTGGCCCATGGCCTTGGCAATGGCTTGCAGCCAGCCACCGGCGCCGTCGGACTCTTCGCCACTGCCCTGGGCCTTGCGGTTGCCCAGCACGGACTGCACGAAGTCTTGCTGGAAGTCGGTCTTGAATTTGGCAATCGCGCCGCCGAACTGCTGCTGAGCCAGGCTCTGCACATCGGCCGGAACGGCGTTGTTGCGCAGGCCGCCGAGGACGTTGTCGGCACGGTCCTTGATCAGGTCGCCCAGGAACTTGGGCATGCCGTGCTGCTGTTGCAGCTGGTTGATGCCGTCCTTGATGGCATCGCCGATGGCCGACTGGACCAGGTTGCCCACGGCTTGGCCGATCATGGCGCCCAGCGGGCCGCCAAACGCACCACCGATGACGCTGCCGATGCTGCTCAGCAGACCACCACCGCCACCCACCACGCTGTTCAAAGCTCCAGACATTGCAATTCTCCTGAGGGGGCCTTGGCCGGTCGTTTGCTTAAGAAGACCTGGTGGCAAGGCCGGGTTTGAAAACAAAGGTTCACTTCCTGTCGGAAGCGAGCTGCTTGAGGGCCGCTGCCTTGAGTCCGTGGATCACGGGTTGGTGATTCGCGGGCTTGGCTTGCAGTGCCGACGGAATGAATTTCACGCCTTTCAACTCACTTTCGTAAGTCAGGACCATCGGCAGTCAGGAACGGCCCCAACTAGGGTTGTCCGCATTCGAAGCAGCGGCAGCAGGCTCGGGTCGATAACGGCCACGCAGTGCGGCATAGGGCGTCAGGTCTTCACCGGGGACCGGGCTGCGCCTCGCGGTGGAGTCGGCCTCGGCGCCCGGCCCGGTCTGAGCGCCTGCGGCCGGCTCCGAAGCCCGCACCAGGTCCTCACGCACCTCGGCGGCCCAGAGGATGACCTCGGCGATGATGTCGAACAGATCGGGCGGGATGGCTTCGCCCACTTCGGCGCGGGCCAGCAGATCGCGGGCCAGGGGCACATTGCGCACGATGGGCACCCCCGCCTGCTCGGCCGCGGCGCGCATGCCCGCCGCCACATCGCCCTCGCCCTTGGCGCTGATCAGGGGCACGGGGCAGCGCTCGCGCTCGTAGTCGATGGCGATGGCCACATGGGTGGGGTTGACGATCAGCGCATTGGCCGTGCGGGCGGCCTGGTTCGAGTTCTGCTGCGCCCACTCGGCATGGGCCTGGCGCCGCTGGGCCTTGATCATGGGATCGCCCTCGTTGTCCTTGTACTCCTGCTTGATGTCGCGCAGGCTCATGCGCATCTTCTTGGTGAAGGAGTGGCGCTGCCACAGCAGGTCCAGCAAGGCCACGATCAAGAAGGCGCACAAGGCCCAGGCACACAGCCGCCAGCTGGCATCCCAGAGCAGGGCCGCCAGGGGCCGCAGGTCTTCGCCGCCCTGGCGTGCCAGGCCCAGCCACTGCGGCAGGCGTGAGCGCAGCAGCAGCCAGGCGAGAAACAGCAGCAGGCTGGCCTTGATGATGTTCTTGAGCAGTTCGATCAGGCTGTCCATCGAGAACATGCGCTTGATGCCGGCCGCCGGGTTCAGGTGTTCCATCTTGGGCGTGACCTTGTCCATGGCCCAGATCGCGCCCACCTGCAGAAACTCGCTGAGCAGGCCCACCGCCACCACGGGCAGCAGCAGGAGCAGGCAGATCCAGAGCAGGCTCTCCAGCGCCGCCCCGCCCAGGGAGCGCGCCACCAGGATGAAGCCACCGGCATCCCAGCCCTGAGCGAGGGCATGGAAGAGCTGCTCGCTGAGCGCCTGCAGGCGCTGGGCTGCAGGGCGCAAGAGCGCGGCAAACAAACCCAGCCACACGAGCAGGGTCAGCGTCGTGCCCAGGTCGCGGCTCTTGGGCACATCGCCCTTCTTGCGCGCGTCCTGCAATCGCTTGGGTGTGGGCTTCTCGGTCTTGTCGCCGCCGCTCTCGGCCATCTCATGCTTTCTGTGCGCTTGCCAGGGGCTGTTGTCGCTGCTCAAGCGAGGCAGAGCCAGGACCGACCCCGCGCAGAAGCGCGTGAACAAACGCACACTTTGAAGCAGGGCCGACAGGCTGCCGATGACAGATCCGTATCTTTTGTAAGCAACTATGTCCTAGGGGGGATGTACAGCTAACCCGCTATTTACACACCTGAAGGCGAAGTCTCGACCCATCCGCTGACGCTCACACTTGATTACAAACTCCGCTTCCGGGTCTTGAAGCCAGCACATCGCGCCGGGATAGTGCGAGGCATTCAGGGAGTGGTCAAAAAATGCAGTACCCACAAGACAGCGGTCACCCGGTGGACCGCGCGCATGGTCGCCTGGCCATGCCGGAAATGCCTTCAGCCTCCAGCGCACGACGCTGCGGTCTGCAGCCATTGCGAGCCCTGCTCGCTGTGTGTCTGGGTGTCACCCCACTGACCCTCCAAGCCATGAGCTGCAGCTTGCCTTCGACGGCCGATGCCATCGCCGCGCCCAGCCCCCGCCAGTTCCACGCCGGCAGCAAATTCCGCCTGATCGAACAAAGCTGTACCGAACTGGCACAGACCGAGCCCACGCCCGCATCGGCCGCTGCGGCCAGCCGTTCAGCCCAGCTGGACCTGTATGAGGGCGGCCCGGTCTCCGGCATCTTGCAGCTGGGTTCCTTGCAGACGAACACCCAGTCCCAGTCCGAGGCCCCCGTCGCCGCGACCACGCACCTCAGCCGCCGCGCGCCCATCACCACCAGGAACGGTCAGTCCGGCCAGACACAGCGCATCGTCGGCGTGGCCGGCACCTTGAGCGCCGCCGCCGAGCGGCATGACATCGACCCCCTGCTGCTGCATGCCATTGCGCATGTCGAATCGCGCCACAACCCTCAGGCGATCTCACCGGCCGGCGCACGCGGCCTGATGCAGGTGATGCCGGCCACGGCCAAGCGTTTCGGCCTGAAAGACCCGGTGCGCGAGTTGATGCAGGCACCGCTGAATGTCGAGGCCAGCGCCGCCTATCTGAAAACCCTGCAGGCTCGTTTTGGCAATGACCTGCGCCTGGTGCTGGCGGCCTACAACGCTGGCGAAGGCGCGGTGGAGCGCCATGGCCGCAGGGTGCCGCCCTATGCCGAGACACAGGCTTATGTGCAGCAGGTGCTGGGCGCCTACCAGGGCCTGCGGGACTGGGCGGCCGCGCCATGAGCGCCCTGCACGCCTACCTGCGCCAGGGCGCTGGCGCCGCGGCCCTGGGCGAAGACAGCCTGCTGGCGCGCTACGTCGACCTGCTGCTGGTGGCGGGCGTGATCGCCATCATCGCCCTGATGGTGCTGCCCCTGCCGCTGTGGCTGCTCGATCTGCTGGTGGCCGCCAATATCGCCATGGGCGTGGTGCTGCTGCTGGTGGCCATCTACATCAGCAGCCCGCTGGAGTTTGCGGTCTTTCCCAGCGTGCTGCTGATCACCACCTTGTTCCGGCTCTCGCTGTCCATTGCCACCACGCGCCAGATCCTGCTGCACGCCAACGGCGGCCACATCATCGACACCTTCGGCAAGCTGGTGGCCGGCGGCAATCTGGTGGTGGGCCTGGTGGTGTTCCTGATCATCACCGTGGTGCAGTTCATCGTCATCGCCAAGGGCGCCGAGCGGGTGGCCGAAGTGGCGGCGCGTTTCTCGCTGGACGCCATGCCCGGTAAGCAGATGTCCATCGACTCCGACCTGCGCTCGGGCCTGATCGACAAGGACGAGGCCAAGCGCAAGCGCCGCACGCTGGAGATGGAATCCAAGCTGCACGGCAGCCTCGACGGCGCCATGAAGTTCGTCAAGGGCGATGCCATCGCCGGCATCATCATCATCGCCATCAACTTGCTGGGCGGGCTCTCGGTGGGCGTGCTGCAGCAGGACATGAGCCTGAGCCAGGCCATGCACAGCTACTCCATCCTGTCCATCGGCGAGGGCATGGTGGCGCAGATCCCGGCCCTGCTGGGCGCCATGGCCGCCGGCCTGATCGTCACCCGCACCGCCGACGAAGACGAGCGCCACCTGGGCGATGCCATCCGCCGCCAGCTCAGCGCCAAGCCGCGCGTGCTGGTGGTGGCGGCCGGGGTGTGCATGCTGTTCGCCACCGTGCCGGGCTTTCCGGCCGCCGTGTTTGTGCTGCTGGGCGCGGTGCTGATGGCCGCCGGCCTGCTGCTGATGCCCGAATGGGCGGCCCGCTGGCAGCGCGCCAGCGGCCGCGCCCTGCCGCAGCTGCAGGCCGCCCGGGCCCAGGCGGCCAAGCCGGTGGCGGCCGCGCCGCAAGCCCAGCTGCCGCCGGCCCTGCCCCTGCTGCTGCTGTTGCCGCCGGCAGCCTTGCAGGGCGAGGCCGGCCAGCGCCTGGCCCAGGAGCTGGGCGAGATGACCGAGCAGTTCCAGCTGGCCGCCGGCCTGCAGCTGCCACGCATCGCCCTGCATGGCCGCACGCCCCGCATCGCAAGCGCCGATGCGAACGGGCAAGCGAACGCCAGCCAGGCCGAGCCCGGCTGGCAGCTGCTGGCCTACGAGGTGCCCATCGCCCAAGGCCCGCTGCAGGAAGGCATGGACCGCCAGGCCCTGCTGGCCCAGCTGCAGCAGGTGCTGCGCCGCCATGCCCAGCTCTTCCTGGGCATCCAGGAGACCACGGCCTTGCTGACCCGCGCCTCCACCGAGCTGCCCGATGTGGTCAAGGAGGTGCTGCGCAGCCTGCCCATCCAGCGCGTGGCCGAGGTGCTGCGCCGGCTGGTGGCCGAGGAGGTGTCGATCCGCAATCTGCGCGATGTGCTGGAGTCGCTGGCCGAAACCGGTCAGCGTGAAAAAGACGTGCAGACCTTGACCGAGTTCGCCCGCATTGCACTCAAGCGCCAGACCAGCCACCGCCTGGCGCCCGATGGCCGCCTGCCCTGCCTGATGCTGAGCCCCGCGCTGGAGGACCTGCTGCGCCAGGCCATCCGCGTCAACGGCGGCGTGGCCCAGCTGGCCCTGGACCCGCAGCTGGCCCAGCAGATCAGCGCCGCGCTGCAGGCCAGCCTGGCGCGCAGCGGCGCCCGCGCCATCGTCACCGCCGTCGATGTGCGCTGGCATGTGCGCCGGCTGATCGAGGCCGAGTGCTTCGACCACCCGGTGCTGTCCTTCCATGAATTGAGCCCCAGCCTGCAGCTCGATGTGGCCGAGCGGGTGGACCTGCCCCAGGCGCCGCTGCTGCAAGAGGCGGCCTGAGCGATGAAGCCCTCCATGTTCCCCTGTGCCCTGCCCCCTCTTTGCCCATTGCCTGCGGCCGGTCGCGCCCTGCTGCTGAGCCTGGTCCTGCTGGCCAGCCCGGCCCAGGCCGTGCCCTGGCCGGTGGGCGAGCGCCCGGTCACCCTCTCGGCCCGCGAGCAGGGCCTGGACGCCTTTCTCGAAGACCTGTTCGCCCAGGTGGAAGCGCCGGTGGCGCTGAGCCCCGGCGTGCGCGGCCAGGTCAACGGCCGCTTCAGCCAGATGCCGGCGCAGCAGCTGCTGCGCGAGATCGCGCGCGCCTACAAGCTGCTGGTCTTCCACGACGGCAACACCACCCACATCGCCAGCGCCCGCGAGGCCCAGCAGCGCAGCTTCAGCCTCAACGCCCTGGCCGCGCAGAAGCTGCTGCGCAGCGCCGAGGAGCTGCAGCTCGTCGACGCCCAGAACAGCCTGCGCCGCAGCGCCGATGGCGCCATCCAGGCGCGCGGCCATGCCGCTTTCATCGAGATGGTGGCCGAGCTGGCGCGCGCCCTGGACCCGGCCCAGGCCCCTGCCAAGCCCAGCGTCGGGCGCGAGGACTTCCGCGTCTACTACCTGCGCTACGCCTGGGCCCAGGATGTGAACATGGCCATGGCCGGCCGCAGCCTGACCGTGCCCGGCGTGGCCAGCATCCTGCGTGCCCTGGTCGGCGCGGCGCCCAGCGGCGTCAGCCACAGCAGCAACACCAGCCGCGAGCGTCCCAGCAACCAGGCCGGCCTGCGCGGTCAGGGCCTGGCAGCCCAAGGCCTGCAAGCCGGCAGCGGCACCCTGGGCCTGCCTCCCGCAGGCGCTGCCAACGCCGCAGCCAAGGACCGCGATGCCGATGCACTGAAGACCGCCCTGGCACCGCGCAGTGTGGCGGCCGAGCCCAGTGCGGAAAGCGCCGGCCCCGGCCCGGGCCCGCGCATCGAGGCCGACCCGCGCCTGAACGCCATCATCGTGCGCGACCAGCCCGAGAAGCTGGAGCGTTATGCCGCCCTGATCCAGGCCCTCGATGTGGAGCCGCAGGCGCTGGAGATCGAGGCCACCGTCATCGACATCAACACCGACCGCCTGCGCGAGCTGGGCATCAACTGGCGCTGGTCGGGTGGCGGCGGCAGCGAGCTGCTGTTCGGCCGCGGCACGGCCAGCGATCTGGTCCTGCGCGGCGACCGTGATGTCACGCCCAGCGGCCGCGGCGGCTTTGTCTCGGCCGTGCTGGGCAACCGCAACCAGTTCGTCGCCCGCATCAATGCCCTGCAGGGCAGTGGCGCGGCCAAGGTGGTGTCCAGCCCGCAGGTGCTGACCCTGTCCAATGTCGAGGCGGTGTTCGACCACAGCTCCACCTTTTACGTGCGGGTGGCCGGGCGCGAACAGGTGGACCTGTTCAACATCACGGCCGGCACCTCGCTGCGCGTGATGCCGCATGTCTTCGTGGACAAGGAGCGCACCCGCATCAAGCTGCTGGTGCAGGTGGAGGACGGCAACGTCACGCCCAACCAGGTGGACCAGATCCCCGTGGTCGAGCGCGCCACCATCCAGACCCAGGCCCTGATCGGTGAGGGCGAGAGCCTGCTGATCGGCGGCATGGTGCGCGACAGCAGCTCCAGCGGCCAGGACAAGGTGCCGGTGCTGGGCGATCTGCCCCTGCTGGGCTCGCTGTTCCGCAGCCAGAGCGAGAAGGGCTCGCGGGTCGAGCGCATGTTCCTGATCACGCCGCGCCTGGCCTCGGCCGGCCGCCTGGCGGCCGCAGAGAGCGCACTGGGCCGGGCCGCCGAGCCCAGCCCGGCGCCGGCCGCCAGCGACAGCACCCTGCCCCCCGCCGGAGGCAGCCAGCCATGAGCCGCCCCGCGCAGCCCCACGCCCAGGAACCCAGCTTCGCCGCCCTGCCGGCGCTGGAGCTGCGCGTGCTCAGCGGCACGCAAGCGGGCGCGCGGGCCGATCTGCGGCCGGGCCGGGCCCTGAGTCTGGCGGCCGGCCCGGCCCTGCACTGGCCCGAGGCCGAATCGGCCGATCTGCTGCTGCAGGCGCGCGAGCCCGCCCTGCTGCGCCTGCAGCTCGAAGGCCCGCTGTGCCGCGCCGAGCTGCTGCAAGGTCAGGCCCTGCTCGGTGAACAGCGTTTGCAGGCCGGCGAGGCCTTCGACTGGCCGGCCCACTGCGCCCTGCAGCTGGGGCCGGATCTGGTGCTGGCTTTTGGCGAGCGCACGGCCGCCATCTGGTCGCTGCACCCGGTCAGCACCCGGGCCGCCTCGACGGACGAGCCCCTGGCCGTGGCGGAGCTAAGTGGCGATACCGGCCACGGAGCAGGCCACACAGCGGCCCCCGCAGGCCCGACGCGTCGCCACGAGCTCTGGCTGGCCGCGGCCGGCGCCGGCCTGGCCCTGGCCGGCCTGGCCTGGGCCTGGCAGGGGCGGCCCGCCGCGCCCGCGCCGGTGCGCGACCCCATGCCCGCCTTGCAAGCCCTGATCAGCCAGCTGCAGCGTGAGCCCGAGTTCGCGGCCCTGCAGCTGAGCCGCGATGCCCAGGGCCAGCCGGTGTTGAGCGGCCGTGTGGCCGGCCAGAGCCAGCAGGCGCAGCTGCAACAGCGCCTGCTGGCTCTGGGCCTGCGGCCGCCCCTGCCCTCGATGCAGGCGCTGCAGGTCGACAGCCAGCTGGCCGCGGCCGTGGAGGAACTGCTGCAGATGCAAGGCTTCCAAGCGCGTGCAAACGTTTTCGGCCTCGGCCAGGTGCGGTTGGAGCCGGCTGCGCCCGCGGCCTCCGGCGCCCAGCCCGGCCCCTCTCCCGAGGCCTGGCAGCAGGCCCTGGCCCAGCTGCGCAGCGCCCTGCCCCAGCTGCGCAGCCTGGAGCTGAACGCGCCACCCGCCCCGGTGCGGGCAGACGCCAGCGCCCAAGCCGCCAGCGACAGCCGCCTGCCCACCCTGCCCTCGGCCGGCGCTGAGCCGGGCAAGCGCATCGTCGCCCTGGTCAGCCAGGGCCTGCCGCATCTGATCACCGCCGATGGTGCGCGTTACTTCGTCGGCGCCGTCCTGCCCAGCGGCCACCGCCTGGTGGCTGTGCAGCCCCAGGCCTTGTTGCTGGAGCGCGAAGGCCGCACCAGCCGCATCGACTTCTGAACCGCCTTCACCCCCACCCCAGAACCACAGCCCTTCACGAGGACCACGATCATGAGCAACAACATCCAACGCAGCAGCATCAACAACACCTCTTCCATCGCCGGCGGCAGCAGCAGCGGCAACGGCAGCTGGTTCGAAGCCATGGCCGACGCCTGGGGCAAGGTGCTGGACGCCAAGGCCGACGCCATCAGCACCAAGTCCGCCGCCATGGACCAGGGCCAGGACAAGCCGGCCGATGTGACCCAGCTGACCGCCATGTCCATGGAGATGGGCTACCTCAGCAATGCCTCGCACACCGCCCTGGCGGCCGTGGGCTCGGCGCTGGAAACCATGGCGCGCAAGCAATGAGCAGCCTGGCCATCGCCTCCTCGTCCGCGGCACTGGCAGCGCCGCTGGGCGCCGGCCCCACCCTGGGGCTGGGCGCACCCAACCCGGGCCAGTCTGCGGGCCTGTCCGCCGGCTATGGCTTGTCGCTGGCCGACCTGGGCGGCTTCGAGCAGGCGCTGCAGCGCGCCCAGCTGAAGAGCCAAGGCTCGGCCCTGGGCCCCGAGCCGGTGTCCGCCCCGTCCACGGCCGTGGCCCAGGTCTTCAAGCCCTTCGACCACATCAACAGCGAAGCCAGCAGCCTGGCCCAGATGGCCGAAGCCGCGCGCCAGGCCGGCGCCGACCTGAGCCCGGGCGAAGTTGTGCAGCTGACCCTGCGCTGCCAGGAGTTCATGTTCCATTGCCAGCTGACCTCGAACATTGCCAACCGCAGTTCGGACGGGCTGCAGCAGCTGTTCCGCCAACAAGGCTAGGAGCCCGATATGCGACGCCCTCTGAGCGCTTTGCTGATCTGCCTGCCCGCCCTGCTGCCCCTGGCCGGCTGCCAGGAGCAGACCCTGTACGCCGACCTGAGCGAACGCCAGGCCAACGAGGTGGTGGCCGCCTTGCGCGAGGCCGGCATCGAGGCGCAGAAGCTGCGCGAAGAAAAAGCCTACGCCGTGCAGGTGCAGGCGGCGGACTTTCCGCCCGCCGTGCGCCTGCTGCGCGCCCAGGGCCTGCCGCGCGAGAGCTTCGACAACCTGGGCCAGGTCTTCAAGCGCGAGGGCTTTGTCTCCACGCCGCTGGAGGAACGCGCCCGCCTGCTCTATGCCCTCTCGCAAGAGCTCTCGCACACGGTGGCCAGCATCGACGGCGTGGTGGCGGCGCGCGTGCACCTGGTCGTGCCCGAGAAGCATCCGCTGATTGACAAGCCCCAACCCTCGGCCGCTTCCATCTTCATCAAGCACCGGCCCGATGCCGACCTGGCCCTGCTGGCGCCCAAGATCCGCGCCCTGGTGGTGAACAGCGTGGAGGGCCTGCCGGCCGAGAAGGTGACGGTGGCCCTCTTTCCCGCGAGCCCGGCCAGCCCGGCCCAGCGGGGCCCGGCCGCCGAGGCGCCGGTGGCCACGCAGGCCTCGGCCCTCTGGCCCCTGAGCCTGGGCCTGGCCGGCCTGAGCCTGGTCGGCGTTGCCTGGCTGCTGCGCCAGCGTCGCAGTGCGGCCACCCGCCAGGAGCCCGGCGCCGAGCTGGCCCTGCCCACCAGCGCCCCCGGAGGCACGCCCCATGCGTGATCACCACCCCCATCTGCAGGACCGCCGCCGGCTGCGCGAGCACCAGGCCGCACTGGCCCGCCTGGCCCTGCGCCTGATGCGCAGCGCCCCGCGCGCCACGCCCCAGCTCAGCTGGCAGGCGCTGGAGACCGCCCCGGAATGGCTGGCCCGCCCCGAACCCGAGCTGCGCCAGCTGCAGATGCAGGTGGGCGCGGTGTTCTGCGCCCCGGCTCTGCGGCGCTGGATCTGCCGCACGCGCGTGCAGGCCCTGCTGCAAGCCCTGGGCCCGAGCTTTGTGCAAGCCCTGCTGCAAGAGCCCGACCGGGCGCGCGATGCCAGCTTGCCGGCCGAGCTGCCCGACTGGCCGCTGAGCGAGCCCAGCCCCCAAGACCCGGCGGCCGTGGCCGAGCTGCTGCGCAGCTGTGGCGCCGCCGTGCTGATCGGCACCCTGCCGCACGGCGCCCTGCGCCATGCCGCCAGCCAGGCCCTGGCGCCGCTGGCCGAGCTGATGATGCCGGCCGCCCATGCCCAGGCCCTGCTGCAGCGCGCGCAGGCGCTGGCGCAAGGCCTGACCCTCTCGATTCCGGACAGCCCGGGAGACTCGCGATGAGCTATCTGCTGTGGCATGAGCACGCCCCCTCGCTGGCCAGCCCGCGCCGCCTGTTCGCGGCTCATGAGCTGCCCGAGTTCGAAAGCCTGCAAGCCCTGCGCGAGCGCCTGCTGGAGCTGGCCCGCGAACAAGAGCTGCGCTGCCAGCAAGCCCATGCCGATGCCCAGGCCCTGGGCCTGGCCCAAGGCCTGCAACAGGGCCGCCAGGCCGCCCTGGCCGCCGTGCAGCAGGAATGGGCCGCGGCCCTGCAAGCCTGGGAGCGCAGCCAGCAACAGGCCCTGCACAGCCGCCGCGAGGACGCGGCCTTGCTGGCCCTGCAGGTGGCGCGCAAGCTGATCGGCCAGCTGCCCGAGGCAGAGCAACTGGCCCGCCTGGCGCAGGAAGCCGCACGCAGCCTGCTGCCCGAGGCGGCGCCGGTGCTGCTGCGCGTGCACCCCGCGCATGAACAGGGCTTGCGCGAGCTGCTGGCGCCCAGCCTGGCGTCTGGCCAGATGCAGCTGCTGGCCGACGCCGCCCTGCCGCGCGAGGCCTGCCGCCTGAGCTCGGCCCTTGGCGAAGCCGATGCCGCCCTGGCCACCCAGCTGGCCCGCATCGCCGCCAGCTGGGGCCTGGGCGTGGCGGTGGACATCGAGGTACAGCCCTGATGGACACAGCCACCCTGCCCGCAGCCGAGGCCCGCCCCACCGCGCAGCTGCTGCACCAGCTCCAGCATACCCAGGCCGTGGCCGAGCAGGGCCGGGTGGTGCAAGCCCTGGGCACCTTGCTGCGCGTGCGTGGCCTGCGTGCGCGCATCGGCCAGAGCTGCCGCGTCTTCGACCCGGCCCGGCCCGAGCATCCAGCGCTGTGCGCCGAGGTGGTCGCTTACCTGGACGGTGAACTGCTGCTGGCGCCTTTTGGCTCGCTGCAAGGCCTGCCGGTCGGCGCCCTGGTGCAGGTGGCGGCCGAGCAGGCCAGCCTGCCCTGCGGTGCCGGCCTGCTGGGCCGGGTGCTGGACAGCCTGGGCGAGCCCATGGACGGCCGCCCCCTGCCGGCCGGGCTGGCGCGCGTGCCCCTGATGCGCCCGGCGCCCCACCCGCTGACCCGGCGCATGGTGGCCCAGCCCTTCTGCACCGGCGTGCGCGCCATCGACGCCCTGCTGACCGTGGGCGAGGGCCAGCGCGTCGGCGTGTTCGCCATGGCCGGCGGCGGCAAGTCCACCCTGCTGGGCATGCTGGCCCGGCATGCGCGGGCCGATGTCAATGTGATCGCCCTGATCGGCGAGCGCGGCCGCGAGGTGCGCGAGTTCATCGAGGACGCGCTGGGCCCCGAGGGCCTGGCCCGCTCGGTGCTGGTGGTCTCCACCTCGGAGCGGCCGGCCCTGGAGCGCGCCCGCGCCGCCCTGGCCGCCACCGCCCTGGCCGAGGGCTTCCGGGCCCAGGGCCAGCGGGTGCTGCTGATGATGGACTCGGTCACACGCCACGCCCGCGCCTTGCGCGAGCTGGGCCTGTCGGCCGGCGAGCCGCCGGTGCGGCGCGGCTACCCGCCCTCGGTGTTTGCGGAGCTGCCCCAGCTCTTCGAGCGCGCCGGCAATGACGACCAAGGCTCCATCACCGCCTTCTACACCGTGCTGGCCGAGGACGAGGACGGCGAGGACCCGATCGCCGAGGAGGTGCGCTCCATCCTCGACGGCCATGTGCAGCTCTCGCGCAAGCTGGCGCAGCAGCAGCATTACCCGGCCATCGATGTGCTGGCCAGCGTCAGCCGCGTGTTCCAGCGCGTCACCACGCCCGAGCAGCAGGCGCAGGCCGCCCATCTGCGGCGCCTGCTGGCCCGCCATGCCGAGGTGGAGTTCCTGCTGCGCGTGGGCGAGTACCGGGCCGGCGGCGACCCACTGGCCGACGAGGCCATCGCCCGCCTGCCGCAGCTGCAGGCCCTGCTGCGCCAGCCGCCGCTGGAGGCCAGTCGCTGGGAGCAGACCCAGGCCGCCTTGCGCGAGGCCCTGGCATGAACCCGAGCGCCTCCCCGCACGGTCAGCTGCGCGAGCTGCGCCATCTGCAGCTGGAGCCCGCGTCTGCCCAGCAGCTGCTGCAGCTGCGCCAGCTGCGGCGGCGCCGCGCCGAAAGTGCCTGGGCCCAGGCCGCGCAAGCCCTGGCCGAGGCGCAGGAGGCCGTGCAGCAACGCCAGCGGCGGATCGAGCAGCGGCGCCGCGAACGCCAGCAACTGCAAGAGGACCTGGGCGGCCGCCTGGCGCCGCAGCTGCCGCGCTGGAGCGCTCAAGCCGGCGCCCGCCAGGCCCAGCTCGATGAATGGCTGGAACGTGAGGAATACGCCTTGCTGGACGACGAGCACGCGCTGGAGCGGGCGCAGGACACGCTGCGTGCGCGCCAGCAAGAGCTGGCCCGGCTGCAGGAGCGCGAGGACCTGGCCCAGGGCCTGTTGCAGGCCCAGCGCCAGCAGCGCCTGGCCGCTCAGGAGAAGCGCCGCGAACTGGCGCTGGAGGAACGCCGACCATGCGCCTGAGCCCCGCCTCATCCGAAACGCCGAAGGACACCGGCGCCCCGGAGCGTTCGTCCGGCACCGAGCCCGGGACCGCGCTCGACAGCCTGGCCCTGCGCTTTGAGCGCAGCCTGCGCCAGCGCCAGCAGCCGCCGCGAACGCCGCAGCGCGAGTCCGCGGCCCCGACACCTCGCAGCCACAAGCGCGCGGCAAGCGAGGAAGAAGCAGCCCGCCTGCCCGCCGAGGCCCTGGCCCAGCTTGCACTGCCGACTTGGTCACCCCCGGCCATGCCTCGCCCTATCCCAACAGATGCCCCGCCCGCCGCCAGCGAGGGCCCGGCGCCGCTGCGCCCGCCGGCGCCCGCCGAGCCGGCAAGACCTGGCCCCAGCGCCGCGCCTCTGCCCGAGCCGGCGCGTCCGATGCTGCCCGACGCGTCCAGCTCCGCGGAAGCGAAGCAGTGGCAGCTGGAGCTGAATCCGCAGCCCCTGCACAGCGGCTGGCTGCTGCAGGCCGAGCGCCAGGCCCTGGCCCCGGGCGGCGGCAGTGCCTGGACCCTGCAGCTGGCCGCGCCCGCGCTGGCCCACACGGCCGGGCAGGAGCAGCGCCTGCTGCTGCAACAGCAAGGCCAGGCGCTCAGCGAGCGCCTGCGTCGCAAAGGCCTGCAGCTGGAGGGCCTGAGCCTGCAGGGCCGCGCCCCGAGCCGGGCCGATGAAGACAACAGCGCCGAGGAGGACGCGCATGGACACGATTGAGGCCGACGCCCGCCCCATGCTCACGCCGCTCCTGTTGCCCAGCCCCTTGCCCAACCAACGGCCCGAACCCTGGCTGCGCGGCCCACGCCTGGCCCTGCGCGAGTTCTGGGGCGAGGACTTGATGGACCTGGTGGCCATGCACCAGGAGCCGCGCCTGCGCGCCTGGCTGCTGGACGATGCCGCCCTGGACCAGGGCCTGGTGGCCTGGCGCTTTCTGCACAACATCCAGGCCCTCTACCGCCAGCACGAGGGCCTGGGCATCTGGCATGCCTCGACGCCGCAGGCCGAGCCGGGGCTGACGCCGCGTTTCATCGGCTGGTTCAACCTCATGCCCCTGCCCGCCCGTGGGCCGGAGGCGGTGGAGCTGGGCAGCCGCCTGCTGCCCAGCGCCTGGGGCGGTGCCCTGGCGCTGGAAGGCGGCGAGCTGCTGCTGCGCCATGCCTTCGAGGGCCTGGGCCTGGCGCGCGTCTGGGCCACCTGCCACCCGGCCAACCGTTCGGCCCGGGCCTGTCTGGCTGCCCTGGGCTTTGCCGAGCAGGGGCTGGACGCGTACGAAGGCCAGACAGCCGTCTACGCCCAGCTGGAGCGCAGTGCCTGGCAGGACAGCCTCGCCCTGTCGCCACGTGCGCGCCGTGCCCGCGGCTTGCGCGCCCATCGCGAGGGGCGGGCATGAGTGGCGTCGAAGGACTCGCTGCGGTGAGCGGCCTGAGCCCTCTCGACCAGAACCTGCGCATGAGCGCGCTCTGGCGCAGCGCGCAGGAGGGTCTGGGCGCCAGCAGCCCGATCACCAGCACGGTCGGCGGCGCGGACGGCAAGAGCGCCGAGCCGGCCGAACAGGCCCAGCTGCCGCCCGAAGCCGCCGCGGCCCAAGCCGTGGCGCCCAGCCAGCCCCTGCGCCTGAGCAGCCTGCTGGCCGACCCGACCCAGCTGGCGCGCACACGCCCGACACCGGTGCAGGCCGAGCTTGAGGAGGAAGAGGAGGAGCAGGAACACCGCGCGGCGAAAGAACACAGAAGCCCGGCCCGCCCCGGCGCGGCCGAAGAGGCCGAGCCAGCCGACTGGCGCCCCCTGCTGCTGCGGCGCTGGCAGCAATCAAGCCTGCCCGAGGCGCGGCTGATCCTGCAGCGTGCGCGCGAGCAATGGGCGCTGGGCCGGCGTGTGCTGCTGGCCTGCCCGGCCGAGTCCCTGTCCACGCAAGGCTCTGAGCTCGGCGCCCTGGCCGGCTGGGCGGCCCTGCTGCATGGGCAGACTGGGCCCGCGGGCTTCAGCCTGAGCGGTCCGCGCTGGCGGGTGCAGATGCAGTGGCGCCATGCCGCAGCGGCTGGCCGCCCTGACGCGGGCCCGGCCACCTGCCTGATCGCCCATGCGGTGAAAGAAGCCCCCTCGCCCGGCCTGGCTTGGCAGCTGCGCCCCAGCCCCGAGCCCGGCCAGGCGCGCGCCCGCATCGCCCTGCAGCTGGGCCCGCTGTGCGAGGCCGGGCAGCGCTGGCAGGACCTGGGCCTGCGCCTGGATGCGGCGCGCGCCTTTCGCAGCGCCCTGGGCCCGCAGTGGAGCGTGTGGCTGCTGGCCAGCCCGGAGCCCTGGATGTGCGGCTCGACGGACTGGAATTGAACGAGGATGACGATGAACGCTGCTGTTTGTGACACCCACACTGACGCCGAAGCCGGGAGCGAGCGCCTCTCGGCCGACAGCCTGAGTCTGCTCAGCCGCCTGGGCGAAACCGCTGCCTTGCTGGAGCAAGGCCGCCTGGTCTGGGCCTCGCGCACCTGGCAGGCCGCCTGGCCCAGCCTGCCGGAAGGCAGCAACCTGGCAGCGCTCGATGCGGCCCTGCCTGGCCTGCTCTTGGCCCTGCAGGCGCTGGCGCCGAGTGGCCTCTTGCAGCCGCTGAGCCTGAGCCCCGCCGCGCAGTGGGAGGCCAGCGCCCTGCCCCTGGCCCCGGGCCGCTGCCTGCTGCGCCTGAAGGACCGGCGCGAGCGCGCCCGCGTGCTGCAGCGCCAGCTGGACGACCGCGAGCAGCTGCTCTTCACCTCGCGCGTGATCTCGGTCGGCGAGATGGCCACCACCCTGGCCCATGAGCTGAACCAGCCCATCGGCGCGGCCAGCAATCTGCTGCGCGGCCTGCGCATGCGCCTGGCGCGGCGCGCGGCCGAGAAGCCCGCCGCCGCGCTCAGCAGCGAGGAAAGCGGCGCGCTCGAACGGGCGCTGGAACAGCTGAGTTTTGCGGCCCGGGTGATCACGCGCATCCGCGAGTTCACCCATTCGCGCCAACCGCGCCTGCAGCGCCTGGACCTTGCGGCCCTGCTGCGTGAATCGCTGGGCCTGCTGGACTGGGACCTGCAGCGCAGCGAGGTGCAGCTGAGCCTGGACCTGCCCAGCCAACCCCTGCTGGTGCGCGGCGACGCGGTGATGCTGCAGCAGGTGCTTGTCAATCTGATGCGCAACGCCCTGGACGCAATGCGCCAGCCTCCCGCCCAGACGGTACCGCGCCTGGGTCTGCGCCTGCGCAGCGAGCAGGGCCAGGCCCTGCTGCAGGTGCAGGACAACGGCTGCGGCCTGAGCGAGGCGGCGGAGAAAAACCTGTTCGTGCCTTTCGCCTCGACCAAGCCCTCGGGCATGGGTGTGGGCCTGGCCATCTGCCGCTCCTTCATCGAGCTGCACCAGGGCCGGCTCTGGTTCAGCCGCAATCCCGAGCGCGGCTGCAGCTTCCACATCGACCTGCCGCTCGACAGCGGCGCCCCC
The DNA here is from genome assembly GCF_027863535.1 of Paucibacter sp. B51. NCBI lineage: Bacteria > Pseudomonadati > Pseudomonadota > Betaproteobacteria > Burkholderiales > Sphaerotilaceae > Roseateles > Paucibacter sp. B51. The sequence continues at coordinate 539,282 of NZ_JAPIVN010000001.1, forward strand.
GCCAGCGCGGCGGATCGCTTGGCCGCGCCCTCTCCCCAACCCATCCGCCTGGAGTGAAGCCCGATGTCCCAGCCCTCACCCACCATCTACCTGATCGACGACAACGCCGATTTCCGCGCCTCGGCCGAGTTCTGGCTCGATGCCGCCGGCTACCAGGTGCAGGCCCTCGGCGACCCGGAGCAGGCGCTGCAAGCCCTGGGCCGGCATCCGAGCGCCGAGCGCGGCTGCGTGCTGATGGATGTGCGCATGCCCGAGATCTCGGGCCTGGATCTGCATGACCGCATGAACGAGCGCGGCCTGGACCTGCCCGTGGTCTATATGAGCGGCCATGCCGATGTGGCCCTGGCGGTGCGCGCCATGCAAAAAGGCGCGGTCAGCTTTCTGGAAAAGCCGCTCGACGAGGAGGCCCTGGAGCGCGCGCTGCAAGCGGCCTTTGCCCGCATGGAAGCGCGGCAGCAGCAGGCCAAGCAGATCGCGCCGGAGGACGAGGCCGGCCCGCACAGCAAGGCCGAGGCCGGCGACAGCCCCGGCGCGCAGGAGTTCCGCCGCCGCGAGGCCACGCTGGCGCCGCGCGAGCGCGAGGTGCTGGGCTGGGTGATCCAGGGCATCTACAACAAGAACATCGCCGACCGCATGCAGCTCTCGGTCAAGACCATCGAGCTCTACCGCGCCCGCGGCATGGGCAAGATGGGCGCACGCTCGGTGGCCGAGCTGACGCGCATGATGGTCAGCCGCCAGGTGGAGGGCGCATGCTGAGCCCGGCCCCGCAAGCACCCGCAGCGCGGGGCGAACGCCTGCACGAGCCTGCGGCGGAGGGCCATGCGACCCGGCTCAGCCTGGCCGCCGACAGCCCGAGCGGCCCCGTGCAGCTGCTGCTGCCGCCCGAGCTGCACAGCCCCGCCCAGGCCGCCCTGCTGCTGCACCGCGCAGCCACCTGGCTCGATGCGCTGGAGGACTGGCTGGCCCCGGGCGAGCTGCTGCACTGGGCACCGGCCGAGGCGGCGGGCCCCGGCACCGCACCGGGCCGGCTGCGCGCCGCCATCGCCTGGGGCCACCGGACCGACGAGTTCGGCGGCCCGCAAGGCCTGGAGCTGGAGGCCGCGCCCCTGTTCCAGCGCCCCGCGCCGCCGCCCCTGCTGGGCCTGCAATGGCCGGCCCTGGCGGCCGAGCTGCTGCTGGGCCGGCAAGACCTGCCCCCCGAAGACCTGGCCGGCCTGGCCCTGGGCAGCGTGCTGCTGATCGAGGCCAGCTTCTGCAGCGATTGGCAGGCCTGGCTGCGCCTGCCCGCCGCCTGCACCGCCATGGCCCCGACCTGGGGGCGCAGCCTGTGCGCCGGCAGCGAAGCCAGCTGGTTCGACCGCCCCAGCGGCCTGGCCGCGCGCGCGCCGGGCAGCGGCGTGCTGGAGTTCCGCCAGGCCCTGGCCGAGCCCCTGCCGGCCGAGCGCCTGTTCGGTTGGGCGCCGCTGGCCACGGCCTTGCTGCCCTCCACGCTCATCAGCCTGTGGTGGGTGGACCGCAGCGGCCAGCAGCCCGACTGCGAGTTGGCGCGCGGCGAGCGCCTGGCCTGGGGCCGGGGTCAGGCCTTGCGGGTGACCGAGCTGTGCGCGCCCGAGCGCTGCGCCCAGCTGCAGGCGGAGCGTGCATGGATCTGAATCAGTTCTCGCCCGCCTCGGCCCTGCTGACGGTGGTGCTGCTGTCGCTGGCGCCTTTCGTCGCGGTGATGGTGACCTCCTTCACCAAGCTGGTGGTGGTGTTCGGCCTGCTGCGCAATGCCCTGGCCTTGCAGCAGACCCCGCCCAATATCGTGCTCAATGGCCTGGCCCTGGTGCTGAGCGTGTATGTGATGTACCCGGTCGGGGTGCAGATGCAGCAGCGCATCGGTGACAAGCCCCTGGGCAGCAATGCCCAGGCCATGCTGGCCGCGGCCGACCAGGCCAAGGAACCGCTGCGCGAGTTCCTGATCCGCCACACCCGGCCGCTGGAGCGCGCCTTTTTTCTGAAGACCGCGCAACGCTCCCTGCCCCCCGATGCGGCAGAAGCCCTGAGCGAGCGCGACTTCATCGTCGTGGTGCCGGCCTTCACCGTGAGCGAGTTGTCGGTGGCTTTCGAGATCGGCTTCTTGATCTTCCTGCCCTTTCTGGTGGTCGATCTGGTGGTGGCCAACATCCTGATGGCCATGGGCATGCAGATGCTTTCGCCCACCACCGTGTCCCTGCCCTTCAAGCTGCTGCTGTTCGTGCTGATCGACGGCTGGGTGAAGCTGGTGCACGGCCTGATCCTGACCTACCACTGAGGCCCAAACCCATGAACAACGAAGTGATCCAGCTGACGCAACAGGCGCTGTGGTTTGTGCTGCTGCTGTCGGCACCGCCGATCCTGGTGGCGGCCGTGGTCGGCTTGCTGGTGGCTTTTGTGCAGGCGGCCACGCAGCTGCAGGAGCAGACCCTGCCCTTTCTGCTCAAGTTCCTGGCCATTGTGCTGACGCTCTTCGTCACCGCCTCGCTGCTGGGCGGCGGGCTGTACCAGTTCAGCGACCGGGTGTTCAGCGACTTCGCCAGCCTGGTGCGGCGCTGAGCGCGGGCGCGCCGCATGGACTTTCTCGCCACCCTGGATCTGGGCCAGGCCCTGCTGCTCTGGGGTCTGTGCGCCGCGCGCATCGCCACGGCCTTCCTGCTGCTGCCCCTGTTCAGCCAGGATGTCGTGCCCAGCCTGGTGCGCAATGCCATCTTCATGAGCCTGGCCGGCCTGGCCATGGCCTTGCAAGGGCCGGCCCTGCTGCAGGCGAAGCTGCCCTGGGGTGATGCCTGGGGCCTGCTGCTTTGCCTGGGGCGCGAGGTGTTCATCGGTGCGGCGCTGGGCTTCTTCTGGGCCCTGCTGCTTTGGGCCTTTGAGGCGGCGGGCCAGATCATCGACACCAAGATCGGCGCCACCACGGCGCAGATCGTCGATCCGCTGGGCGGGCACCAGACCTCGCTGAACGGCGCCCTGCTCTCGCGCCTGGGGGGCTGGGTGTTCATGAGCAGCGGCGGCTTCATGCTGATGGTGGGCAGCTTGCTGGACAGCTATGCCCTGCTGCCCCTGCATGGGCAAGACCTGACCCTGTGGCCCGGCGGCGCGCGCCTGTTCGAGACCGGCTTCGGCCGCCTGATGGCCTTGAGCCTCTTGATCGCAGCGCCCGCCCTGCTGCTGAGCTGGGTGATGGACATGGCCATGGGCTTGATCAACCGCTTTGCGCCACAGCTCAATGTGGCCTCGGTGGCCAGCTCGCTCAAGAGCGTGGCGGTGGTCTGGTTGCTGTGGCTGCAGCTGGCCTTTCTGGCCGAGCAGCTGGGCGGCCAGCTGATGCAGCAGCCAGCGGCCTTGAAGGCCCTGCTGCTGCAGCTCTGGCGCTGACACCGGCCACGGTCGGGCCGGTGCGGAGCGGGGCTCATGGCTAGGGGCAAGTGGGGGGTTCGGCCGTCACAAGCTTGGCGTACAGTCGCCCAGCCCTTCCCCTGATGTTCCTGCTGATCCGGCCTTGCGCCCCTCTACCCACCCATGTCTGCCGATCGTGCCCAATGGCAACGCCTGTCCGCCCTGCTCAATGAAGCGCTGGATCTCAGCGCCGGCGCGCGGCAGGCCTGGCTGACCCGGCTGCACCAGGAAGATGCAGAGCTGGCCCGGCAGGTGGCCGATCTGCTGGCCAATGAAGCCACCTTGCCCAGCATCGGGCCACGGGTGGCTGCAGCCCCAACCACCAGCCCACGCGAGCCGGCACCGAGGCCGGCTGCCGCCGTATCGGTCGATCGCGAGCCGGCCACGCACGAAGCCACGCCCACCACCCCGGTGCCCGCCCCGCAGACGCCGGCCCAGCGCCTGGGCGCCTGGTCTTTGCTCTCGCGCATCGGCCAGGGTGGCATGGGCGAGGTCTGGCTGGCCGAGCGGGCCGATGGGCTCTACCATGCCCGCGCCGCCATCAAGCTGCTGCGCAGCGACCTCGATGCCCGCCAGCTGGGCGCCCGCTTTGCGCGCGAACGCGCGGTGCTGGGCCGGCTCAACCACCCCGGCATTGCCCGCCTGCTGGACGCCGGCATCGGCGCCCAGGGCCAGGCCTATCTGGTGCTGGAGCATGTCGAGGGCCGCGCGCTCAACGACCATGTGCTGCACCAATGCCCGCGCCTGACCGAGCGCGTGCAGCTGCTGATCCGCGTGGCCGAGGCGGTGGACCACGCCCATGCCCAGCTGATCGTGCACCGCGACCTCAAACCCACCAATGTGCTGGTGCAGGCCGATGGCCAGCCCAAGTTGCTGGACTTCGGCATCGCCGCCCTGCTGGAAGACGAGCAGGGCGACGCCAACCACGACCTGACCCGCCAGGCCGGCCTGAGCCTGACGCTCAACTACGCCGCCCCCGAGCAGCTGCTGGGCGACCTGATCGACACCCGGGCTGATGTCTTCGCCCTCGGCGTGATGCTGTTCGAGCTGCTCAGCGGCAGCCTGCCCTTCGCGCCGCGCGGCAGCAAGCGCACCGCCACCGAGCGCGCGCTGCTGCATGATGAACCGCTGCGCCTGGCCGTGGCCGCGGAGCACACGGGCGCGCACTACGACCCGGCCAGCCCGGGCCTGCCGGCCGATGCCCAGCTGGCCCAAGGGGATCTGGAGGCCATCGTTGCCAAGGCCTTGCGCAAGAAGCCGGCCGATCGCTACGGCAGCGTGCGCGAGCTGATCAACGACCTGCAGCGCTGGCTGGAGCACCGCCCGGTGAGCGTGCGCCGCGAAGACTGGCGCCATCGCACCCGCCTGCTGCTGCGCCGCAATGCCTTGGCGGTGGGCGCGGGCAGCCTGGTGCTGCTGAGCCTGGGCGCCGGCCTGGGCGTGGCCACCTGGCAGTGGCAGCGGGCCGATGCCGCGGCGCGCCAGTCCGACCAGGTGACGCGCTACCTGACCGACCTGCTGGCCACCGCCACGCCCGAGGCCCATGGCGGCCAGTGGCCCACCGTGCTGCAGCTGCTGATGGAAAGCCGCGACGAGCTGCCGCAGAAGTTCGCCAACGACCCCGACACCCGGCTGCGCCTGCTCGAGGTGCTGAGCAACACCTTTGGCGCCCTCAACCATTTCGACGCCGCCTTTCCCCTGGCCGAGCAATGGACCCAGCTGGCCCTGGAGCGCCACGGCGCCGGCAGCCCGCAGGCCCTGCAAGCCCAGCTGGGCCAGGCCTGGTTGTGGCAGATCAGCGGCCACCATGTGGAATCCATGGCCTTGCTCGAGCCCTTGCACGGCGCCATCGTCAAGACCTTTGGCGAGATCTCCGAACCGCACAGCCTGACCCTGCAGGTGCTGGCCGCCAATGCCATGCACCTGGGGCGGCTGGACGACGCCGAACGCATCCTGACCCAAAGCGGCGCCCTGCAGCAGCGCCTGCACCCGGGCGGCGCGCTCGAGCGGGCCGACTATCTCAACAATCTGCGCGTGCTGCGCAACGAGCAGGGCCGGCCACGCGAGGCCCTGGCCGCGCTGGAAGCCACGCGCGACCTGTGGGACACGCGCGATCCCAAGCTGGCCATGCAGATGCTGGTGATCCGCCAGAACCACCTGACCGATCTGCTGCGACTGAACCAGTTCGAGGGCGCGCTGCAAACCCACCGCAAGCTGATCGATGACATGAACCGTGTGCTGGGCCCGGGCAATGACCTGAGCTTCCTGGAGCACCGCGGCTTCATTCCCGAATACTTCCTCGCACGCGGCCAATACGGCGAGGCGCAGCGCGAGGTGCAAAGCCTGATCGACACGGCAGCGCGCGACAAGACCTGGCCCGAGAGCGCGCAGCTGCGCCTGCTCAGCATGGCCTTGATCGCCCAGACCCGCCACCAGCTGCAGACCGCCGGCGGCAGCAACAAGCCGCCGCAGGCCCGCAGCGAAGTGCCAGCCATGCCAGGCCGCACGCGGCAGGAGCTGATGCAGCTGCTCGATCGCCTGCGCCAGAACAGCAGCCTCACGCAAAGGCAGCGCAGCGGCATTGCCCTGGACCTGGCCGAGGTGGCCCTGGCCTTCGACGAGGCCGCGCTGGCCGAGCTCTGCATGCAGTCCATCGACGCCAGCAACCGCCGCGAAGCGCATGGCAGATCACGCTTGCTGATGGTGGAGGCCCAGCTCGCGCGCGGCCAGGGCGATTTGGCCCGCAGCCGCAGCCTGCAGGACAAGCGCGTGGCGGCGCTGGAAGCCAGCACCGACCCGGCCACCGCCTTCAGCTGGTCGGCCCATCTGGACCTGGCCTACACCCAGCTGCTTCAGGGCGAGACCCAAGCCGCCCAGGCCAGCCTGGACCGTGCCCTCACACGCCGCCCCGCCACCCTGCCCAGCGGCCACCCGCTGGACAGCCTGGGCGCCAGCCTGCAGGCCTGGATCCAGGCCGGCAAGCCACCGTCGGCCCGGCCGCGCGCTTCACTGGGAGCGGCCTTCATCAGCTCGTGAGGGTGGGCCGGCAGTGCCTCAGGGTTGAGGGCGGTCCACCACTGGCTTGAGGACGGTCAGGCTTTCGGCGATCACCCAGTGGGTGTTCAGATCCAGGCGCAGCACCTGGCCGTCTTTGTCGTCGCTGACTTCGATGCGGGCCGGCTCTCCGGCCTTGACGATCAGCGCCGGCTTCGCAACCACGCGCAGATTGCCGTGCCAATCCTCACCCGAGGCGTAGGGCACGCTGGCGTCTCCGCGCAGGATGACCAAGTCGAGACGGAATTTGTCATCGGCCAGCGTTGTGGGTTCCATGCGGATCAACCACGACGAGTCCTGACGCGATTCACCCGGCTTGTCGGTGAAAAAGAAATTGGGTTTGGACTGCCAGGTGGTGCCGCGCAGGGCACGCTTCAACTCGCCATTGATGCGGATGTCGATGTCGGTCTCCACCAGGTGATAGCCCGCCTGCACCGGCGGCACGGCTGGCTTTTTGGCGGCCGTGGCCGGCGCGGGCTTCAGGGCATGAACCAGGCCGGCGCTGCCGAGGCTGAGCCCCAGGGTCAGGGAAAGGGCCAGGCGGCGGCGCCATTGCGGCAGGCGGTGGTGGGCTTTCAACATCTGAACTCTCTCCAGCAAAGGGTGTTGGGCCTGCCAGCTGCAGGCCAAGGTACTGCCACGGAAATGGGGCGTCAGGGACTGCAGGTCCTGGGCCTTGAGCAAGGCGCTGGCGTAGGCGGCCAGGGCGGCGCGCGGCTGCGCTTGCAGCACACGGGCATCGCAGGCCAGCTCCTGGTCGGCGCGCAGGCGGCGCAGGCCCCACCAGGCCAACGGGTTGAACCAGTGCAGGGCGCAGATCAGATGAGCCAGCAAATGGCTGAGGTTGTCGCGGCGCTGCTGGTGCACGGCCTCGTGCGCCAGGATCAAGCGCTGCTCGGCGGGGCTGAAGCTGGACTCAAAATCCTCTGCCAGGCACAGGCGCGGGCGCAGCAGGCCCACCAGGGCCGGGCCGGTGCCGGCCGGTGAACGCCAGCAGCCGCCCTCGGCATCGAAACGCAGACCCGCCATCAAGCGGGCATGACGCGCGGCCAGCAGGCCCAGGCACAGCAGCACCCCAAGCGCCCAGATCAGGACGAGCAAGACAGGCCAAGCGAAGCCGGCGCTGTCGCCCGCCGCCTCGGGCAAGGCCGACCAGTCGAGCAAGGAGTCCGGGCTCCAGGACCCCAAGGCCTGGGCTTGGAGGCGCAGCACCACCGCGGGCACAAAGGCGTCGGAGCGCGGCCAGGCCATGCCGAGCAGGAGCAGCGGCAGGGCCAGCCAGGCCGCGTAGGTGGCGCCTGCGCCCAGCAGACGCAGCAAAGCCGGCCGCAGCAGCCACAGCAAGAGCAGAGCGCCGCTGAGCACCAGGGTTTGCAAGCCCAGGCTGGGCAGCAGCTGTGTGGCCAGATCGGCCGGGGCGGTGCCGAGGGAAGCCTCAGTCATTTTCATAGTCCTGAATCAGTTGCTTGAGCGCCTTCAGCTCGGCCGCGCTGAGCTTGCGCTGGGCCGAGAAATGGGCCACCAGCGGCGTCAGCCGGCCCTGGAACAGGCGGTCGATCAAGCCCAGGCTCTGGCTGCTCAGCCAGTCTTCGCGGCTCAGCAGCGGGCTGTAGAGGTAGCGCCGGCCGTCTTTCTCGGCGCTGATGGCGCCTTTGGTGAACAGGCGGTTGACCAGGGTCTTGACGGTGGCGAGCTGCCAGTCCTGGCGTTCGGCCAGGGCCTCGGCGATCTCGTCGGCGCCTTGCGGGTGGCGCTGCCAGAGCACCTCCATGACCTGGGCTTCGGCGTCCGAGATGCTGATCGGTGGCGGCGGTGCTGCGTCTTTCTTGGCCATGGCAAGCGGGCTCAGTCGGGATATCGAGTTACTGGTTTATCGATTACTTTCGTAAACGAAGCGTATGTTTACCGATGTAATCGAATTCGTCAAGCAGGGCGGGCAGGCTCGATCTGCAACGAGTCGCAACAACAGGGCCTCCAGTCGCGCCATAGCAACATCTGACACCCCTGGCAAGCCCTGATATGCGGGTGTCACAGAGCCCTCTTAGACTCGCGGCCCGAAGCGTGAACAAAGTCACATCCTCAAGACAAGGGATGCTTGTCAACGCAACGCGGTTTTTCAACACCCCAGGGAAGGGACCTGCTCGTGGAACTGCTCGATACCTCGGCCTTGTTGCGCATGCTGGCCCTGTACACCCATGTATTGGCCTGTTTTGCGGCGGCAGCCAGTGTGGTTCTGGGTGATGTGGCCATCTTCATGCCCAAACGGGTGGATCGGGTGCTGCTGCGCAAGGCCTCGCGCCTGGTCTTTCTGTCTCTGCTGGCGCTGTGGGTCTCGGGCCTGGTGCTGATCGGCATCGACACCGGATTCGATCTGACCGTCATCCTGGACAAGCCCAAGCTGCTGGCCAAGCTCAGCGTCGTATCCATCCTCACCCTCAATGGCTGGGCCTTGCACCGCTGGGCATTTCCACGCCTGGCATCGCCTCAGGAAGCGCCGCACAAAGCCGCCGGCCTGCCGGCCCTACTGGGTGGTGTGAGCAGCGCGTCCTGGCTGTTTGCGGCCTTCCTGGGTGTGGCCAAGCCCCTGGCCATCGTGCTGCACTACCCCGGTTTCATGGCGCTCTATGCCGCCAGCCTGGCCCTGGCGATTGCCATTGCCCTGGGTCTGATGCGGCAGCGCCTGGCGCGCCAGTTGCTCATCAGCGACGACGACACCATCTACAGCGTGCTCCAGGACGAGCCCCGGGGCATGCCAGCAGCCTGAGGCAGCCTGCCCTCACCGGGCTGGCTGCGCCCCTTCGGGCCGGGCCGGCGCGCTGAACCAGGCGCTGCGCGGCACAAACTTCGGGCTGGCCGGGTCGCCCAGGTAATGCGGCGACATGATCTGCACGCCGTACTCGTTGAACACATCCTGGATGTTCGCGTGCAGCTGGCTCAACACCTCGGCGCGCGGGCGCGGCTGGCTGGGCGCGGCCTGGCAGACCAGGCGGTACTCGGGGTAGAAGTCCGACAAGGCGGTCTGGAACACCCGGGCCGGCGGCAGCTCCAGCACGCCGGGCGTGCGCCGGGCCGCCTCCAGCAACATGGCCTCGACCTGACGCCAGGGCGTGTCGTAGCCGATCGTCACCGTGGTGTCGACGACATAACCGACGCCCTGCACGGCGCGCGAATAGTTCTTGGTGACCGAACCCATGACCAGAGAATTGGGCAGGGTCAGCTCCTCGCCCAGGCCGGTGCGAATGCGGGTGGTGAACATGCCCAGCTCGGTGATGGTGCCCTCATGCTCCTGCACCCGCACGTACTCGCCCACGCGGATGGTGCGCGAGAACATCAGGATCAAGCCGCTGGCGCCCTGGCCGACGATGCTGGAGGCGCCGAGGGAAATCATCAGGCCCAGCAGCACCGACATGCCCTTGAAGGCCTCGCTGCCCGAGCCCGGCAGGTAGGGATAGGCCATCACCAGGGCAAACAACCAGATGCCAGTGTTGATGATGCGGCGCGAGGGGCGCACGGTGTCGCGGTCCATCCAGCCCAGGCTGGCCTGGCCGGCCTCGATGCGGTCGAACACCGGCTTGAGCAGGCCGGTGGCTGCGCGTGCCATGGCAAAGATCACCAGGGCGATGAAAAGATCGGGCAGGGCATGCAGCACGCCGCTGCCGATCTTGAGCAGCACCGCCAGCAGGTAGGCGCTCAGCTGCTCGCCCCAGGGCCGGGTGTAAGGGAACTGGCTCAGCACCAGGCTCAGCCACTGGTAGCTGATCAAGGCCATCAAGCCCCAGCCCAGGCCCAGCACCAGCCAGTGGCTGAAGCTCAAGAGCTTGTCGCGCTGCAGCAGCGGAGTGCCGGCCAGGTGCAAGGCGCCGCTGCGCGAGGCCATGCGGGCCGCCAGGCGTGCATCAAGCGCCCGCTGGCCGCGCCGCACGGCCCAGAGCAGGCCGACAAAGACCAGGCTGGCCGCCAGGCTGTAGAGCGCCGCATGCCACAGCCGGCGCTGGTCGCGGCTCTCGCGCGTCTCGGCAATCAGCTGCTCCAGCTGGCGCTTGGCCTCGGCCACGGTGCTGTCCAGGGTGGCACCGCTGGCCACATCGACATCCTCGGGCGTCAGGATCAGGGCCATCTCGCCGTCCAGCATCAGCATCTGGCCCTGGGCTTCCTTGCGCACCGTCACCTCGCCGGCTCCTGAGCGGGCCAGCACCTCGTTCATGTAGAGATGGGTGCGGCGCGCCCGCTCGGCAGGGCTGACGCCCAGAAAGGGCGCGCGGTACTCGGCAATGCGGCGGTTCAGGATCTGCACCGGGGCGCTGGGCGCCGCGCTCACTGCGGATGCGGCTGGCGCCGGTGCCACCACCTGGGCCGAGGCGACCGCGCCCGTCAACCAGAGCAGGAGCGACGCGAGAACATGCCAGGGCCGCAGACGGCAGCCCCCGAAACGGAACACGTGCATCAACTCGGCTTCTCCCTCGTTCACATGGCCTTGCAAGCATAGCCGCAGCGCTGCGCGCACCAATCTGCGGCAAGCCCCATGCACCAGGCCCAGGCAGGCCCGCGCCGCGCACCAAAGCGGCGCATGCTCGGGCGAGACCGTGCGCAAGCCAGCGCCAGCCGCCTCGGCCAGCAGCGATCCCAAACGGGCACAGGGCTTGCATTCAGCCCCCCGCAAAGGCCACGGAGACGACCACGCCATGCACGCCCTCACCCTGCCCGCCCCGGGCCATTACGACGAGATGCTGCTGCCCAGCGGCGCCCTGCGGCCGCATTACCAGTCCTTCGCGCACTGGTTGCATGCCCAGACCCCCGAAGCCCTGGCCAAGAAACGGGCCGAGGCCGACCTGCTCTTCCACAAGGTCGGCATCACCTTCGCCGTTTACGGCGACGAGGCCGGCGCCGAGCGCCTGATCCCCTTCGACACCGTGCCCCGCATCGTGCCGGCCGAGGAGTGGCGCATGTTGGAAGCAGGCCTTCGCCAGCGCGTCAATGCGCTGAACCGTTTCCTCTGGGACATCTACCACGACCATGAGATCGTCAAAGCCGGCCTGGTGCCGGCCGAGCAGGTCTTCGCCAACGCCCAGTACCAGCCGGCCATGCAGGGCCTGGATCTGCCGCACGGCATCTACGCCCACATCACCGGCGTCGACCTGATCCGCCACGCCGACGGCGGCTACTACGTGCTGGAAGACAATCTGCGCGTACCCAGCGGCGTCAGCTACATGCTGGAAAACCGCAAGATGATGATGCGGCTCTTCCCCGAGCTCTTCGCCAAATACCCCGTGGCGCCGGTGGCCCACTACCCCACCCTGCTGCTCAACACCTTGCGCCATGCCTCGGTGGCCGAGAACCCGACCGTGGTGGTGCTGACCCCGGGCCCCTTCAACAGCGCCTACTTCGAGCATGCCTTCCTGGCCCAGCAGATGGGTGTGGAGCTGGTCGAGGGCCAGGACCTGTTCGTCAAGGACGAGTTTCTCTACATGCGCACCACGGTCGGCCCCAAGCGGGTGGACGTGATCTACCGCCGCATCGACGATGCCTTCCTCGACCCGATCGCCTTCCGTGCCGATTCGATGTTAGGCGTTCCAGGGCTCTTGTCCGTCTACAAGCAGGGTCACCTGATCCTGGCCAATGCCATCGGCACCGGCGTGGCGGACGACAAGTCCATCTACCCCTATGTGCCGGACATGATCCGCTTCTACCTCGGCGAAGAGCCCATCCTGCACAACGTGCCGACCTGGCAATGCCGCAAGCCGGCCGATCTGGACCATGTGCTCACCCACATGGCCGAGCTGGTGGTGAAGGAAGTGCATGGCGCGGGCGGCTACGGCATGCTGGTCGGCCCGGCCTCGACGGCGGCCGAAGTGGCCGATTTCAAGCAACGGGTCAAGGCCAACCCCGCCAACTACATCGCCCAGCCCACGCTCTGCCTGTCCAGCTGCCCGACCTTTGTCGAGGCCGGCATCGCCCCGCGCCACATCGATCTGCGCCCCTTCGTGCTGACCGGCCGTGAGGTGAATATGGTGGCCGGCGGCCTGACCCGCGTGGCCTTGAAGCAAGGCTCCCTGGTGGTGAATTCGTCCCAAGGCGGCGGCACCAAAGACACCTGGATCCTGGAAGCATGAAGGCCCACCCCCGTAGCGCTTCGCGCGCCAGAGCACAGAGGTTCTGGCCATCGCCAGGCACAAGCGGCCCTCAGGACCGCCTGTGTCCGGGCAATGCCCCCTGCAAGGGGGCAAGCCCGTGGGCCCGGCCAAGCCGGAGCCCCGGGCTCCGCTGGGCTCGGCCACTCTTGTGCCAGCCGCGCCCCCATCCAACCACGGAGTGCTTCCATGTTGTCTAGGACCGCCGCCCAGCTCTACTGGATGAGCCGCTATGTCGAGCGCGCCGAGAACCTCGTGCGCATGCTGGACGTCACCCATTCCCTCTCGCTGCTGCCGCAGTCGCGCGGCGCCATGACCGAGCTGGCGGCGCCGCTGGCCGTCACCGGCACGCTGGAGGCCTTCACTGCCAGCCAGCAGCCGCTGGAGGCCGAGCGCCTGTTCAACTTCATGGCCCTGGATCTGAGCAACCCGGCCTCGGTGCTGAGCTGCCTGCGCCAGGCGCGCGAGAACGCCCATGCGGTGCGCGGACAGATCACCGCCGAGATGTGGGAGGCCATCAACAGCACCTGGCTGGAGGGGCGCGAGTTCCCCAAGCGCGGCATCGCCAGCGTCTCCAGCTTTTTCGACTGGGTGAAGGAGCGCTCCCACCTGTTTCGAGGCGCCACCTACGGCACCTTGCAGCGCAGCGACGCTTACTGCTTCATCCGCCTGGGCACCTTCATCGAGCGGGCCGACAACACCGCCCGCCTGCTCGATGTGAAGTCGCAGCTGATCGAGCCGGCCGTGGACAGCCTGATGCCGCTGGACATGCCCACCGAGAGCGCGCCCGATTTCTACGCCTGGAGCGCGCTGCTGCGCTCGCTCTCGGCCTTCGAGGCCTATCACGCGGTCTACCGCGACGCGCTGGACAGCAGGCGTGTGACCGAGCTGCTGATCCTGCGCCCCGATGTGCCGCGTTCGCTGCGCGCCTGCTGCGACGAGATCCGTGAGATCCTGCCCCTGATCGAGGCGCGCAGCGGCGCGCTCGACGCCGGCCGCCAGGTCAAGCTGCTGGCCGGCCGCCTGGCCCTGCGCCTGGCCTATGGCGAGGTGGGCGAGATCCTGGCCACCGGCGTGCACCGCTGGCTGACCGGCTTTCTGGAGGAATCGGCCCAGCTCAGCGACGCAATCCGCCTGGCCTATCTGGAGGCGAACTGAGTCGTGGGGTGAACGAGTGAACAGGTGAACCAGTGAACTTGTGAATACCAAGCGAGCACCTGCGACAGCACCCTCTCACCATTCACCCATTCACCCATTCACCTGTTCACCTGCCCCCCCACCATGCACCTCGCTATCCACCACGAAACGGTTTACCGCTACCAGCACCCGGTGCAGCGCAGCACCCAGGTTCTGCGCCTGACACCGACCGATGGCAGCCGCCAGCGCGTGCTGCGCTGGGAGCTGAACCTTCCGGCCGCGGCCAGCCGCGGGCTCGATGCCTACGGCAACACCATGCATGTACTGACCCTGGACCGGCCGCACAGCGAGATCCACCTCCATGCCTGCGGCGTGGTCGAAACCGACGACGGCCCGCCCACGCCCGACCCGCGCGACGGCCGCTTCCCGCCCGAGGTCTTTCTGCGCGACTCGCCCCTGACCCAGGCCGATGCGGCCCTGCGTGACTTCGCCGCCGCCCATGCCGCCGCCGTGTCGGCCGACGCCCGCGAAGGTCTGATGGCCATGCTGCAGGCCCTGGCCCTGCACATGCCCTACACCCCCGGCTCCACCGACGCGGCCACGCCGGCGGCCGAGGCCTTTGCCGCCCGCCTGGGCGTCTGCCAGGACCATGCCCAGGTCTTTGCCACCTGCGCGCGCCTGCTCGGCATCCCCACGCGCTATGTCAGCGGCTACCTTGCGGCCGACACCGAGCATGTGGCCAGCCATGCCTGGGCCGAGGCCCGGCTGCCGGGCTCGGCGGAAGAAGGCGGTGGCTGGCTGGGCTTTGATGTCAGCAACCAATGCCTGGCCGACGGCCGCTATGTGCAGCTGGCCATGGGCGCCGACTACCTCGACGCCTGCCCCGTGCGCGGCATGCGCCTGGGCGGCGGGCAGGAGGCGCTGCGCGCCGCCGTGCGCGTGGCACCCACACCCGCGCCGGCCGAGCAGCAATGAGCCCACGGCGATAATCGCCCCGCTCCTGCTCTGACCCACTCCCCGGGCTGCACCATGACCTACTGCGTTGCCATGCGTCTCGACGCCGGCCTCTTGTTCGCGTCGGACTCGCGCACCAATGCGGGCGTCGACCACATCGCCACCTTCCGCAAGATGAATGTCTTCGAGGCGCCCGGCGAGCGCCTGATCGTGCTGCTGAGCGCCGGCAACCTGGCGACCACGCAAAGCGTGATCAGCCTGCTGCGCCAGCGCCTGGAGCATGAGGGCGAGCACCTGCTCAACCGCCGCTCCATGTACGACGTGGCCGAACTGGTCGGGCGAACGGTCAAGGAAATCGTCGCCCGCGACGCCAATTCACAAAGCCTGGGCCAGGGCGTGGATTTCGGCGGCAACTTCATCGTCGGCGGCCAGATCCGCGGCGAGGAGCCGCGGCTTTTCCATGTCTACGCACAGGGCAACTTCATCGAAGCCTGCGAGGACACGCCCTACTTCCAGATTGGCGAATCCAAGTACGGCAAGCCCATCATCGACCGCGTCATCAACACCGGCACCTCGCTGAAGGAAGCGGCCAAGTGCACGCTGATCTCGTTCGACTCGACCATCCGCAGCAACCTCTCGGTCGGCCTGCCGATCGACATGCTGCTCTACCGCGCCCACAGCTTTGCCCCGGCCGCACCGCACCGCGTCACCGCCGACGACCCCTACTTCAACAAGCTGCGCCGCGGCTGGGGCGAAGGGCTGAAGCGGGTGTTCGCCAAGCTGCCGGACGAAGACTGGTTCGCCTGAGAGCCGGGCGGCTCAACCGGCGTCAGCCCGCCAGGCCGACGTAGACCTCCTGCACATCGTCATGCTCGTCGATGGCGGCGAGGAAGGCTTCGACCTCTTCCAGCTCGGCGCCGCTGAGGCTGACGGTGTTCTTGGGCCGGTAGCCCAGCTTGGCCGAGACGACATTGAAGCCATGCTGTGGCAGGGCACGGCAGACCAGGTCCAGATCGGCGGCATCGCTGAGGAAGACGGTGGGGGCCACTTCGCCGTCCTCATCCGCCTCGCCAAGCTCGAAGTCCTGGGCACCGGCCTCGATGGCGGCGAGTTCGGCATCGGCCCCAGGCTGCGCCGGCGTGGCCTCGATCAGACCCAGATAGCTGAAGTCCCAGGACACCGAACCCGCCGCGCCTAGTTGGCCCTTGCGGAACAGCACGCGGATCTCGGACACCGTGCGGTTGATGTTGTCGGTCAGGCATTCGACGATGACCGGCACACGGTGCGGGGCAAAACCTTCGTAGGTGACGCGCTCGTAGTGCACGGCATCACCGAGCAGGCCGGCGCCCTTCTTGATGGCCCGCTCCAGGGTTTCACGCGGCATCGAGGCCTTGCGCGCCTGCTCCACCACCATGCGCAGGCGTGGGTTCAGGTCGGTGTCGGCGCCGCTGCGGGCGGCCAGCTGGATCTCCTTGGACAGCTTGCCGAAGATGCGACCCTTGGCATTGGCCGCCAGGTCTTTGTGTTTGGCTTTCCACTGTGCGCCCATGCGGCTGTGTCCTTGTTGGCTGGATGAATCTGTTGTTGATCAGCCGCATCGACACGGCCGCGAAGGCCTTGATTGTCGCGGACGCGCAAGCCGCCCCCGGCGGTATCGAAAAATGCGCACCACGGGCGCTTGTGGTGCATGCAGCGCACCTTCGGGGGGCAGGTCTTGCCTCGGGGCGGCCTTGCAAACCCGAGTTCGGCGTGCAGTTTGACAAGTTTTGAAACAAATCAAACCCGCATGAGGAATGGCATGGCGTGCGCCAGCGGCGATATTGGCAACCATGTCATCCCACCCCAGCTGAACCCAGGAGCCAGCCATGAACACCAGCGGTCCCGCCGCCCCCAGTTTTCTCTACCGCAGCGAGGCATTTGCCGAAGACCTGCCTGACTTGCCCGTGTGGAGCGAGTCGGAACGCCGGCCCCGCCGCGTGCTGAGATCGCTGTGGGTCGCCGCCGCCCTGTTCGTCGGCGCCGGCAGCACTGCCCTGGCCTGGATCGGCTACCGCATCTGAAGCCGGGGCACAAACGCCACCTGGAATGGACAAGGGGCTGCTCACGCAGCCCCTTTTGCTGTCACTTCGGCGCCCTCAGCGCCTCAGGTCTTCAGACCTTGCGACGGCGCTTGGCGACAGCCAGCAGACCCGCCAGGCCGAGCGCCATCAGCGCATAGCTGGACGGCTCCGGCACCGGGGCCGTCGCTGACAGCACGATCAGCTGGGACTGCGCGCCTGGCAGGGCTGAGCCGGTCTGGTCTTGTTCGGCCACCAGATAGATGGTGCCTTTTTCGTCGATGGTGACACCTTCGATGCCGTTGTTCGGCAACACCTGGCTGAGATCCAGGCTGCTCAAGACCTGACCCTGGCGGTTCACCTCGACCAGCTTGCGCGAACCCAGGCTCAGCAGCAGCAGGTTGTCGGCCGCCGAGCTGCCAGCCAGGTGATCCACGCCCGAGAGCGTGGCCACATCGGACAAGCTGCTCAGACCCAGCGAGGCTGGATTGAACAAGGCACTCATCGCCGCCACGCCTCCGCCGGGCGGGGTCGAGCCGTCGCCCGAGCTGGACGGCGGGTTGCCGGTGGCCGCCGCAAAGCTCAGGCTGCCGGACAAGACGTTCTGCGGCGACTGCTGCTTGACGCTGATGAAGCTGCCGCCGTTGCGGGTGTCGTAGGCCAGACCCTCGATGCCGTTGTTGCCGACCGAATTGTTGGCGATCGAGACGAAGTTGCTCTTCAGGACGGCGCTGCCACCATTGACGAAGCTGAAGCGGTAGACATCTTGCAAGCGCTCTTCGCTGACGGCCAGCATGCCGCCGCCCAGGTAGGCCAGGCCTTCCGTGTCGCGCTTGGTGCTGCCGGTGCCGCTCCAGTTGAAGGCCATCTTGCCCAAGGTCTGGCCGGTCAGCGAGATTTCGACCACGCCGGTGCCTTCATCACCGACATAGAACAAGGTGCCGCGGTCGCGGGCGTAGCTGACGGCCGAGGCCTCCAGGCCCGAGACCTGGTTGGCGCTGCTGCCGCCCAGCAGATCCAGGGCATAGCTGGCCTTGACCTGGTAGTTGCCGAGATCGAGGCGATCGCCGGCCTGGGCCAGGCCGCTGGCGGCGGCCAGCAAGGCGAGAGCGAGGGATTTGAGTTTCATGTTCAGCTTCAAGGAATAGGTTTCAGATCGGGCGCGTGCAGCGACAGCTCAGCGCGGGCGCTTGCGCGCCACAGCGGCCAGCAGGCCAAGGCCGGCCAGCAGCAGGGCATAGCTTTCGGGCTCCGGCACCGGGGCGGCAGCGATCAGACCGGGCGAGCCGATTTCCTGGCCATCGGCCGACCGGAAGGCGCCGTTGACGCCGACCACGCTGAGCTGGCTGATCAGGGCGTTGTTCAGGCCGGCTGCGTTGTCAAAGGTCTGCAGGGGCGCTGTGGTGCTGGACACACCGAACTCCACACGGGCCTGCAGCACGCCGCTGGCGTTGAAGATATTGACCGCATCACCGCCGGTGCTCAGGCCGACACCGGCCCCCTTGTACAAGCCGATCTGCAAGCCCACCGGCGCCTGGGCGCCGAACCAGGTGCTCAGGAAGCTGGCCGTGACGTCCTTCTCGGTGAAGATCACCGTCTCGCCCGCGGCGATGCTGGCGATGCCGGTCAGGGCCACCTTGGCCGTGCCGTTGGAGTTGTCGTCCATGGTCCAGCCGCTCAGGCTGATGGCGGTGGTGCCCAGATTGCTCAGCTCGAACCAATCGGCGCCGTAGGCGGAGTTGCCGCTGGACCAGGCCGAGACCTCGGTGATCCTCAGCTGGGCCAGGGTCGGCGTGCTTGCCAGCGCCAGCAAGGCTGCCACAGGAGCCACCAAAGGAGCCGCCCGAGGGGAGAAGCGGAAAGAGAAGAAGCGCGCTGCGTTCATGGGGTCTGCCTTGTCGAGTCGTTGCGAGGGTGGAGGAGAAAGCCGCGCGCCAGTGTCTGCAGGCCGTATGACAGGCCGATGTGGACAGACCACCTGAACACGGGGGGCTGGGCGTTGCAGCCGGCATGAAACAGGGGGCATGCGGCGCGCAATGCTGCAGTGCACAATAGACCCGTCTGCAACAAGCCAGGGGTCAGGGATGCGCCGTGTTGTGTTCAATCAAAAAGGCGGGGTCGGCAAATCGACCATCACCGCCAACCTCGCCGCCATTGCCGCGGCCCAGGGCCGACGCACCTTGCTGGTGGACCTGGACCGGCAGGGCAACTCCAGCCGCTACCTGCTCGGCGAGGGCGCCGATGAAGCGCCAGCCGGTGCGGCCGAGTTCTTCGAGACGACGCTGGGTTTCAGCGTTCGCAAGCCCAAGACCAGCGACTTCATCGTCGAGACGCCCTGGGAACAGCTCCACCTGATGCCCGCCAGCCCCCTGCTCGACGAGCTGCACAGCAAGCTGGAGAGCCGCTACAAGATCTACAAGCTACGTGACGCCCTGGCCGAGCTCGGCGAGGACTACGACGAGATCTGGATCGACACCCCACCCTCGCTGAACTTCTACACCCGCTCGGCCCTGATCGCCGCGCAGCGCTGCCTGATCCCCTTCGACTGCGACGAGTTCTCACGCCGCGCGCTCTACGAGCTGCTGGACAACGTCAAGGAAATCCAGGCCGACCACAACCGCGAGTTGCAGGTCGAAGGCATCGTCGTCAACCAGTTTCAGGCCCGGGCCGCCCTGCCCCAGCGCACCGTGCAGGCCTTGATCGACGAGGGCCTGCCGGTGCTGGCGCCTTACTTGAGCGCCAGCGTCAAGGTCAAGGAGTCCCACGAGCTCTCACGGCCCATGATCCACCTCGACCCGCGCCACAAGCTGACGCTGGAGTTTGTCGAGCTGTACCAGGGCCTGGCCTGAGGCGCGGCGGCGCCCGGCGTTGCCAAACCCGCAGAAACACCGGCCAGCGCCGGTCGCTGTCACGGTTGCGTCACAGAGCGTCCAAAGAATGGTCCGCAGGTCGTGACGGGGGTGCCATAGCGCACACCCCGATGCTCCGACCCTCGCCCTTTGTTTGCCCCACTCTGAGGACTTTGCATGCTGTCTGCACTCCAACTCAAGCTGGGCAAGCGCCTGGCATCCGCCCTGCCTGCCGCGCTCTTCCTCGCGCTCTCGACCGCCCAAGCGCAGGTCGTGGAAGTGGCGGGGTCATCGACCGTGGCCAAATCCATCGTCGAACCCAGCCAAGCCAAGCTGCGCGAGGCCACCGGCATCGAGCTGAAGATGCTGTCGGTGGGCACGGGCAAGGGCATGCAGATGCTGTTTGACGGCAAGGTCAAGGTGGCGGCCGTGTCTGCCTCGCTGGACGAGGCCGTGGACGATGCCAAGAAGGCCGGCGCGAGCGCAACTCCGGCCGGGCTCAAGCTGCACACCTTGCTGACCGATCAGCTCGTGCCCATCGTGCACAACGACAACCCGGTCAAGGAACTGAGCCGCGAGCAACTGCGCGGACTGCTCAGCGGCAAGCTGCAGAACTGGAAAGAGGTGGGCGGGCCCGACCTGGCGGTGCTGGTGGTGACCGGTGCCCCCGGCTCGGGCACGCGCGGCGTGATCGAAAAGCAACTGCTGGCTGGCCAGGCCTTTGCCAGCACGGCCAAGGAGCTGCGCACCAGCGCCGCCGAGTTGTCCGAAGTGGCGCGCGAGAAAGGGGCCATCGGCTACGTCGGCTCGGGCACTGCCGAATCGGCCAAGGGCAAGATCAAGGAAATCAAAGCACCCACCCTCTCTCGCCCCCTGGGCCTGGTGACCGTCGGCGAGCCCTCGCCCGAGGTGCGCAAAGTGTTGGACTACCTGCAAAGCACGGAGGCCAAGAAGCAGTTCCTGCAATAGCAACACAGCCTCAGCCGGTTGGGATCCAGGGAGTTCAACATGACCAACAAAGAGATCACGATCCAACACACGCTGCTGACGGCCTTTGCTGCGGTCATCCTCAGCCTCTCGGCCTTGGCGGGCCTGGCCTTGTGGCAGGTTCACGCGCTCAGCGCACAGCTGCAGTCGGCCACGCAGAATCTGGTGGCCAAGCTGGCCTCGGTGGCCAGCCTCGAAGCCGTCAACCTGAGCCGCGCCATCACCGTGCGCGACCTCGCCCTCAACGAGGACATCAAGGTTCAGGCACAGCTGCAGGTCGAGCTGAAGACCCAGGCCGAGGCGCTGAGCGCGCTGAACGCCGAGCTGGACCAGACGCCGTGGACCGCCGAGCAAGCCGCGCAATGGGCTCGGCTCAAGGCCGGCACGCAGACCATGGCGACCCTCACCAGCCCCCTGCCCGGCATGATCGATGAGGGCCGGTTTGATGAGGTCAAAGCCCTGGTGGCCGACAAGGTGCGGCCGGCCCAGCTGGCGCTGAACCAGGTGACCGCGCAGCAGCGCCAGCTGGTCAATCAGGAGGCACAGCAGGTGCGCGCGCAGGCCGAGGCCGCCATCCACGCTGCCGAGCGCTCACGCACCGGCATCGTCCTCGGCCTCGTGCTGCTGGCCAGCGCCTCCATCGGCATCAGCCTCTGGGTGTCCCGGCGCATCAGCCGCCAGCTGGGGGCCGAACCACAGGCCTTGATGCGGGTCTGCCAGGCCCTGGCCACGGGCGATTTCAGCGTGCCGCTGCAGGGCCGGCCGGGCAGCGTGATGGACAAGCTGGAACACACCCGCCAATCGCTGGCGCAGCTGGCTGGAGGCATTGCGCAAGCGGTACAAAGCATGAGCCTGGCGGCGCAGGAAATCAGTGCCGGCAACCACAGCCTCAGCGGCCGCACCGAGCAGCAGTCTTCCTCCTTGCAGCAAACCGCGGCGGCCATGGAGCAGATGACCGGCTCGATTCGCGAGGCCGCGGACCATTCCCGCTCGGCCACCGAGATGGCCGATTCGGCCCGCAGCGTGGCCGAGCAGGGTGGCCAGCATGTGCAGCAGGTCGTGCACACCATGAACGAGATCGCCGGTGCCAGCCACAAGATCGCCGAGATCATCGGCGTGATCGATGGCATCGCCTTTCAGACCAACATCCTGGCGCTCAATGCCGCGGTGGAAGCCGCCCGTGCCGGCGAGCAGGGGCGCGGCTTTGCCGTGGTGGCCAGCGAGGTGCGACAGCTGGCCCAGCGCAGCACCCAGGCCGCGCGCGAGATCAAGTCGATGATCACGAACTCGGTCGAGCGGGTCGAGCGAGGCAACCGCCTGGTCCATGAGGCCGGGGCATCGATGGAACGCATCGTCGACGAAGTGCGCCAGGTTTCCGCCCGCATCGCCCAGGTCACCCGGGCAGCAGAAACCCAGAGCCGGGACATCTCGCAGATCAATGCCTCGGTGTCCAGCATCGATGCCGGCACGCAGCAGAACGCCGCCCTGGTCGAGCAAACCGCGGCGGCGGCGGAGAGCCTCAAGTTCCACGCCGAGAAGCTGGCGCAGGCGGTGGCGGTGTTCCGCTTCGCCTGATGCGGCTCGGCCGGGCATGAAAAAAGCGGGCCGAGCCCGCTTTCTTTTCGGTGTCCGAGCCGACTCAGCGCTTGCGGCTGCGCCGCGCCATGAAACCCACCACACCGAGACCGGCCATCAGCAAGGCATAGCTGCTGGGCTCGGGCACCGGCGTCACGTCGATGCCGAAGGTGTAGAAGCTGTTGTTGCGGTTGGAGATGCCGCTGACCGTGATGGTGTAGTTGCCGGCAATGGCTTGACCGGCGCCTTCCAGGATTTGGAAGGAATTGCCTGTCGTCAAATTCAGGGCCTCGGGGCCGGGGAAAGCGCCGCCACTGATGGTTGCCTGGAAATTGCTGAAGGCGAATTCAGGGCGCGAAAAGTTGGCGCTGATCAGCACCGACGCATCGCTGAAGCTGCTCAGCGTGAAATTCCAGGTATCGCTGAAGCTGACCCCATTGCCGAAAGGCGCTGAGTTCTGCAAGGCGCCCGTGGCCGTGATGTCGCCGAGGTTGTAAGTGGCAGCCTGTGCCGCGCCAGCGCCCAGCGCCAAGGTGGCGGCCAAAGCCAAAGTCGAGAATTTCATGCCGGAGCCCTTCTTTCTCTGTGTGACGATCTGCGGACCGAACGATCCCACAAAACCATCGCTGCGGCAAAACAGCCGCTGTGTGGTCAAAGAATAGCGCAGCGGCAATAACCTGGGATCCGCAAAAACAGGGGGGATGGGAAAACACCGGGGCCGGCCACTGCGGAGCCCAGCCCCATCCTGCACATGGTCCAGGCTCAGACCGGGCCGTCCACCCGCATCGAGAAGTCCACCGCCTTGATGTCCTTGGTCAGGCGGCCGATGGAGATGCGATCGACACCGGTGGCGGCGATCCAGCGCAGCTGATCCAGGGCCACGCCGCCGGAGACCTCCAGCAGGGCGCGGCCGGCATTGAGACGCACCGCCTCGATCATCTCGGCCTCGCTGAAGTTGTCCAACAGCACACTAACGGCACCGGCGGCCAGGGCCTCCTGCAGCTCGGCCAGGGATTCGACCTCGATCTGGATGTCCACGCCTGCGTTCAGCGCCTGGGCGGCGCGCAAGGCCTCGGACACACCGCCGGCCGCGGCGATGTGGTTTTCCTTGATCAGGATGCCGTGATACAGCGCCAGGCGCTGGTTGGCGCCGCCGCCCACGCGCACCGCGTACTTTTGCGCCAGGCGCAGCCCGGGCAGGGTCTTGCGGGTGTCCAGCACCACGCAGCCGCGCGGGTTGCTGCTGGCGCCGGCGATGGCGTCGACGTGGGCGCGGGTCAGCGTCGCGGTGGCCGAGAGCAGTTGCAGAAAGTTCAGCGCCGGGCGCTCGGCCGTCAGCAGCAGGCGGCCATCTGCCTCAATCTGGCACACCAGGGTGTCGGCGGCCATGCGCGCGCCTTCGGCGTACAGCCACTCGATGCGGCTGCTCGGGTCGAGGGCGGCGAACACCGCCTCGAACCAGTCGCGGCCGCACAGCACGGCGTCCTCGCGCACCCGCACATGGGCTTTGACGCGCCGGCCAGCCGGCACCAGCTGGGCCGTCCAGTCGCACACGCCGACATCCTCGAACAGGGCGTCGCGCACATTGCGCTGGCGGGCTTGGTCCAGGGTTTCGTTGTGGTCAAACATGGCGGGCGGTCTCGGTCAGGAGCAAAGAAAGGGCGACAGTCTAGTCCGGCTCGCCAATGCGCAGGCTGAGCGGCGGCAAGCCGTCGATGTGGCCGCTGATCTCGTCGCCGGGCCGCACGGCGCCGACACCGTCGGGCGTGCCGGTGTAGATCAGGTCGCCCGGCTGCAGGTGGTAGTACTGCGAGAGATTGGCCACGATCTCGGGCACGCTCCAGATCATGTCGGCGATATCGCCGCGCTGCTTCTGTACGCCGTTGACGGCCAGGCTGATCGTGCCCGCGCGCAGCACACCGGTGTCACTGACACGCACCAGCTCGGTGATGACGGCCGATTGCTCGAAACCCTTGGCCGTGTCCCAGGGTCGGCCGTTGGCCTTGGCCTCGGCCTGCAGGTCTCGGCGCGTCATGTCCAGGCCGGCGGCATAGGCCCAGACGGCGGCGCGCGCCGCCTCGGGCGTGACCTTGAAGACTGGCGCGCCGATCGCGATCACCAGCTCCATCTCGTAGTGGTAGTTCTGCGTGCCGGGCGGATAGGGCACGGTGGCGCCCGAGGGCACCAGGGCGCTGGCCGGCTTGCTGAAGTAGAAGGGCGGCTCGCGATCGGGGTCGGAGCCCATTTCGCGGGCGTGGGCGGCGTAGTTGCGGCCGACGCAGAAGATGCGGCTGACGGCATAGCGCGCCTGGCTGCCGCGCACGGCCACGCTGGGCTGCTCGGCGGGGGGGAAGATGTAGTTCGTGCTCATGGCCAATCGGTCCTGCAGTGCCGGTGTGAGGTTGCCAAGCATACGACCGCGCCGGCCCGATTCGCGGCTGCACTTGGCAAGTGCGGGCGCCCTGTGTAGGGTGGCGGCCATGTCAAAGTGCCGCACTGCCCTGCCCCCACGATCCATGCCCCCGCGGCTCCACTGGACCCATGCCCTGAGTGCCTGCTGCCTCGCCGCCCTGGTAGGCTGCGCCAGCAGCCCCAACCCATCCCCGGCCGGCAGTGCCGGCAAGCCCCGGCCCTCGCCCGCCAGTTCCGACCGCGACGGACCCGAGGCCGTCATCCCGCCCGGGCTGGATCAGGTGCCCGACGCCACGCCCAAGCTGGAGCCCATCCGCAAGGGCGGCCCCAACAAGCCCTACGAGGTCTTCGGGCAACGCTACGAACCCATGACCGAAGACCTGCCCCTGATCGAGCGCGGCCTGGCCTCCTGGTATGGCAAGAAATTCCATGGCAAGCCCACCTCCAGCGGCGAGATCTACAACATGTACGCCATGACCGGGGCCCATGCCACCATCCCCATCCCCGGCTACGCCCGCGTGCGCAACCCGGCCAATGGCCGCGAGGTGCTGGTGCGCATCAACGACCGCGGCCCTTTCCACCGCGGCCGCATCATCGATCTCAGCTACACGGCGGCGCTCAAGCTCGGCATCCTCAAGGGCGTGACGCCGGTCGAGGTGGAACGCATCACGTTCGAGGACATACGCACGGGCGCCTGGCAGCGCAAGGACAACAAGCCCGCGCCGGGCAGCCCACCCCTGCCCGACAGCAACCCGCCGGTCTATGCCGCGGCCGGTGCCGCCGGTGCAGCCGAACTGGAAAACACCCAGCAGCTCGCCCTGGCCGAGGCCGCACGCCCGGCGGCCGAGCCACCCCTGCCAGCCGCGCCACGCGCCGCCAGCCGCGGCTTCTGGGTGCAGCTGGGCGCTTATTCGCGCATGGACGGCGCCGAGGCCATGCGCCGCCAATTGCTGGCCGAACTGGACTGGCTGGCGCCCTTGCTGGCCGTGTTCAAGGACAGCGGCCTGCACCGCCTGCAGGCCGGGCCCTACGCCTCACGCGAGGATGCCCGCCAAGCGGCCGAGAAGGTGCGCGGCGCCCTGGCCATGAATGCGGTGGTGGTGGAGCGCCGCTGACGCGGGAACAACAGGGCAAATTGCCGCCTGTTCGGGCCGGCGGGCCATTGTGTCGCCCCGGGGGCTCGGCGATCATGAGGGCCGGCCCCGCCTCGCGCGGGTCGCGCCCCTACCGAGCCGTTGATGACGCAGTCCCTCGATGCCAACACCCTGCTGCAGGTGAACGCCGTGTTCCACGGCTTCACGGCCCTGGTATGGCTGATCATGGCCCAGGTCTTTCGCATCGCGCCGCGCGCCGCCCTGCTGCTGGCCACGGCCTATCTGTGCATCATCCCGGCCCTGCTCTGCCTCGACTGCCAGGCCTGGTGGCCGGCCGCGCTGCAGGGCTGGGTTCAGAAACTGCTGAGCCTGCTGGGCTTCGCGCTCATGACCCTCGGCATTCGCCGCATGATGCGGCTGCGCATGCGCTGGCTGGACATCGCCGGTGTCGCCGGGCTGGCCGCTGCGGCCATGCTGGCCCTCAGCTTCAGCGGGCACCCAGCGGCTGCCCTGGCCCTGAACTCGGCCGGCATGGGCGCACTGACCTTGTTGGCCGCACGCGATGTGCTGACCGGCGGACGCGCCACCTTGCTGCCCTGGGTACGGGCCTTCATCGTCTTTCCCTATCTGCTGATGGCCTTGATGCTGCTGGGCCGCAGCCTGAGCCTGCTGTGGCTGAACGAGCAACGGCCCTTCTTCGTGCAAGGCCAGCATGCCAGCGTCTGGCTGGCCGGGGCCTATCTGGTGCTGAGCCTGGCCATCGGCATCGGCCTGGTGGGCGTCGTTGTGACCCGCTTGATCGACCGCATCCGCTACATGACCCTGCGCGACCCGCTGACCGACGCGCTGAACCGCCGCGCCCTGGCGGCCGAGCTGGCCCAGCTGCAGGCCCAGGTAGAGCGGGGCCAGACCCACAGCCTGGTGATGCTGGACGTGGACCATTTCAAGCAGATCAACGACAGCCTGGGCCATGCCGCGGGCGATGCCGCCTTGCTGCACCTGGTGAAGGTGTTGCGCGCCTCGATGCGCGAACTCGACCGCCTGGGTCGGCTGGGGGGCGAGGAGTTCTGTGTGCTGCTTCCGCACACCCCACTGCCCGACGCCGCGCGGGTGGCCCAGCGCATGTGCGAAGCCCTGCGTCGCAGCCCCCTGGTCTGGCGCGAGCAGTCGCTGCCACTGACGGCCAGCTTCGGCGTGGTGCCCTGCCAGGCGGGCGATCCGCAGGGCGACAGCAGTCTGGCCATGGCCGACTGGCTGGTCTACCGGGCCAAATCCTTGGGCCGCGACCGCGTCTGCGTGGCCGAACCGGGCGCCAGCCTGGGTCGGGAGCTGTCAGCATGAACCTCGGTGGCGGCCCCACGGATGCACTGACGCTGCTGGCCGCCACGGTGCTGGTGTTTGCCGTGGCCAGCCTGTTCTGGTGGGTGATGGCCCAGGGCGCGCGCCTGGCGCCGCGCGCGTCCTTCGGCCTGGCCCTGGTCAATGCCATGCTGGCCGCCTCGCTGACCTTGCATGCCCTGCGCGGCGAAGCGCCGCACTGGCTGAGCTTCTGGGCCTCGGACGTGCTGTCCATCGGCGCCCTTGCCGTGCTGCGTGCGGTGGTCCCGACCCTGGTCCGAGGGCGCCTCGCCTGGCGCAGCGCCCTGGCCCTGCTCGTGCCGGCCGCCCTGCTGCTGGCCCATCTGCCCTACAGCGGCGATATGCGCAATGAAACCCGGGTGGTCTTCGGCAGCCTGGGTGCCCTGGCCCTGATGAGCGCTCTGGACGCCTGGCGGGCGCTGCGCCAGCGGGTGTCGGTGGACATGTCCCTGCTGCTCTCGGGGCCGCTGTTCCTGATCAGCGTGCTGCTGGTCGGGCGTTTGATCGAGTCCCTGGTCCTGCCGGGCAACAACACCGACATCCTGGGCTCGGGGGATTTCAACATCGCCTGGCTCTGGTCCATGCTGGCCATGAATCTGGTGCTCAACACCACCATGGCTTTTCTGATCCTGGCCAAGCTGATCCGGCGCATCCAGCGCCTGACCCGCCACGACCCGCTGACCGATGTGCTGAACCGGCGCGCCCTCAGCGAGGCCATCGACACCGAGCATGCCCGCCTTCAACGCGGCAAGCCCTATGCCCTGGTGATGATCGACATGGACCGCTTCAAGCAGCTCAATGACAGCCTCGGCCACGCCGCCGGCGACGCGGCCCTGCAGCGCCTGGTCGAGGTGCTCAAACCCTGCGTGCGCGAGGTCGATGCCCTGGGCCGCCTCGGCGGCGAAGAGTTCTGCGTGCTGCTGCCCCTGACAGACATTGCAGGCGCCGCCCTGGTGGCCGAACGCATGCGCCTGAATCTGGAAGAAAGCGAGTTCCTCTGGCAGGGCCAGAGCTGGCCGCTGACCGCCAGCTTCGGCATCGCCGAGGCAGAGCCCGGCGACATCAGCGCCGACGCCGTGCTGAGCCGCGCCGACCGCGCCATGTACCGCGCCAAGGCGCAGGGGCGCAATGTGGTGCAGGCGCTGGACGCCTGACGACCATGAGCCGAATGGCTTACAGAATCGTGTGAGGGCTTCCACGGAGCTGTCGTGATGGCTGAACAGAATGCGCCGGGCTTTCAACCACCCGGTCGCCACGCTGCCACCCCCATCATGTCCGAACAAGAATTCGCCCCCTCCCGTCGCCATCTGCTGAAGAGCGCCTCGGCGGCCGCCGCGCTGCCCTTCATCGCCACCCTCGGCGCCCTGCACAGCCGCGAGGCCCAGGCTGCCGGCAACACCCAGCTGATCGACAGCCCCTACGGCCCGATCGCACCGGTCAATGACCTGAGCACCGGCCTGCCCCTGCTGCAACTGCCGGCCGGCTTCAGCTACAAGAGCTATGGCTGGACCGGTGATGCCATGAGCAATGGCAAGCCCACGCCGCGCGCCCACGATGGCATGGCCGTGGTGCAAAGCCGCCGTGTGGGCCGCAGCACCGAGCTGGTGCTGATCCGCAACCACGAAGTCTCGACCGGTCCGGACGCCAGCTACTTCGGCGCGCCCGCGGTGTACGACACCGGCATGTCCGGCAGCAACTACTTCAACGGCGGCACCACCAATCTGGTCTTCCGTGACGGCAACTGGGTGCGCACCGACGCCAATCTGGGCGGCACCCGCAGCAACTGCGCGGGCGGCCCCACGCCCTGGGGCAGCTGGCTGAGCTGCGAGGAGGTCAGCTCCGACAGCATGAGCAGCCAAGGCAAGAAACACGGCTATGTGTTCGAGTGCGCCGCCGACCCCAGCCAGACCACCGGCCAGCCCATCGTCGGCATGGGTCGCTTTGGCCACGAGGCGGTCGCCATCGACCCCGTCTCGAGCATCGCCTACCTGACCGAAGACCTGTCGGGCAAATCCGGCTTCTACCGCTACATCCCCCTGGTCACGCCCGGCAGCGTGGGCAGCCTGGCGCAAGGCGGCCGCCTGCAGATGGCCAAGGTCAAGGGCCAGAACAACGTCAACATCGCTCCGGCTCAGCTGGAGCAAAGCTATGAGCTGGAGTGGGTGGACATCGCCGATCCCGACCAGAACCGCGGCACCGCCAGGGGTTTGAACGGCGTCAACATCAACGACTGCGCCGGCCCCTTCGTGCAGGGCTGGGCGCAGGGCGCGCTGCGCATGAATCGCGGCGAAGGCATCTGGCACCACGCCGGCAAGATGTATGTGATGGACACCTCGGGCGGCAATGTCGGCCGTGGTGCCATCTGGGAACTCGATCTCGCCACGCAGACCCTGGTCTGCATCTACGCCAGTGCCTCCGAGCTGGTCGGCGATGCCGGCGACAACCTGACTGTCAGCCCGCGTGGCGGCATCGTCATCTGCGAGGACGGCGGCGGCGCCACCGACAGCTTTGGCTTCGGCAGCCGCCTGATGAGCCTGACCCCGGAGGGCGACACCTTCATCCTGGTCAAGAACAACGTCAACGTCAGCGCCGCCCAACTGACTGCCGCGGGCAAGCTCAGCAGCCTGGCCGGTGACCGCCGCAGCTCCGAGTTCTGCGGCGCCTGCTTCGACCCGACCGGCCGCTACCTCTTCGTCAACATCCAGACCCCCGGCATCACCCTGGCCATCACCGGCCCCTGGGGCAAGGGCCCGCTCTGAAGCCGCCCCGCCCATTCACCGAACCCAGGACCCTTCCATGAACAAGATTTCCTCCATCGCCGCAGCCGCCCTGTTCGCCCTGGCCGCTCAGGCCCAGGCCGCCGTCTACACCGGCAGCAGCGCCAACACCGGCTCCGCCAGCGTGGACAGCAGCTTCGCCAGCGCCAGCCAGCTGTTCTTCGATCTGAGCTTCGCCCGGCAAGGCCAGGTCACGCTGAACTTCCTGGTCGAGGCCCAAGACCTCGGCCAGACCCTGAGCTTCAACGCCCTGGTCAGCAACCTGTCCGGTCTGGGCTTTGAGGCCGCCAGCGTGCGACTGAACGGCGCGCGCTTTGCCGCGCCGGCCGGAACGGTAAGCACCGATGGCTTCCAGCCGGTGCTGGCCTCGGGCCACAGCGCTGACAGCCTCTGGGCGCAGTTTGGCGGCCCGGGCGTGACCACGCAGTTCTACATCGGCAACCCCTTGCTCGAAGCCGGCGCCCAAGACTGGTCGCTGGACCTGAGCGGCCGGCAGGTCGGCGAGACCTTCAGCATCACCGTGGCAGTGCCGGAGCCGCAAACCTATGCCCTGCTGCTGTCCGGCCTGGCCGTGCTCGGCTGGGCCGCACGCCGCCGCAGCGTTTGAGCCCGAGTTCCAGAACCCACCGAACGCACCGTCATGAAAACCACCCTCGCACTCACCACCGCCCTCTTGCTGGCCCCATGGGGCCAGACCCTGGCGGCCGACGCGCCCGTCACGCTGAAGTTCCAGCAAGGCGTGAACGGCTACACCGGCACGCAAGACGCCCACATCCGCAGCAATGAAACCAGCGGTGGCGACAGCCGCGGCGTCAACTACGGCAGCCTCGATCACCTCAGCATCGACGGCGACGACGGCAGCCCGGGCGCCAAGCCCAACCAAGGTCTGATCCGTTTCGAGCAGCTGTTCGGCACGGCTGCCGGCCAGATCCGCGGCGGCGACACCATCGTCTCGGCCACCCTGCAGCTGCAGGTCTTCGACGCCGGCAGCGGCTTCACCGTGCACCAGATGCTGCGCGACTGGAGCCAATCCACCGTGAGCTGGAACCTGGTCGGCGCCGGCATCCAGACCCATGGTGTTGAAGCCAGCGCCAGCAGCCTGGCCAGCGTGGGCGCCAACAACAGCAATGCCAATATCGGCACCGGCCTGTTGAGCATCGACGTCACCGCTTCGCTGCAAGCCATGCAGGCCGGCACGGTGGCGAACCATGGCTGGTTGCTGCAGCCTTTTGCCGCCGGCAGCAACGGCATCGACTTCCACAGCAGCGAAGCCAGCAACGCCAGCCTGCGCCCCCTGCTCAGCGTGCAGCTGGTGTCCAGCGTGCCCGAACCGCAGAGCTGGGCCCTGCTGGGCGCCGGTCTGCTGGCGATCCTGGGCCTGCAAGGTCGTCGCAGCCGCCGACACTGAGACCGACCGGGCTCAGGCGCGGCCCGTGCCGCGCGCCGTCCCTCAGGCCAAGGCCACGCGGTTGCGGCCCAGGTGTTTGGCGCGGTACATCGCGCTCTCGGCGCGCGCCACCAGCAGGTCGGTGGCGTAGGGCGGCGCATTGGCCAGGCCGATGCTCAGGGTGACATCCAGGCCCTCGGCCAGCTGCGACCAGGGGTAGAGCTCGACGGCGCTGCGCAGGCGTTCGCAGACCTCGACCGCCCGATCGGCCACGGTGTCGGGCAGGGCGACCAGGATCTGGTCATCGGCCAGGCGCAGCAGCAGGTCGCGCGCCCGGGTGTTGTCGCGCAGCATCTGGGCCAGCACCTGCAGCACCTGGTTGCCCACGTCCAGGCCATGCTGGCGGGTCAGGGCGGTGAAGCGATCGACATCGATCAAGGCCAGGGTCAGGGGCGCGGCCGTCAGCTCGGCGGCGCGCACCAGGGCCGGCATGCGCGCCGCCATGCATTCGCGGTTGCCCAGGCCGGTCAGCGGGTCGCGCCAGGACGCGTCCGGCGGCTCGGCCACTTCGCTGCCGAGCGCGGCCTCGCGTCCGCTGGCCGGAGGGGGGCGCCGCTCTTCCAACGAGCGCTCCGCCTCGACCCGGGTGACAAAGAAACGCGCCTGGGCCGCCAGCTGGGCCACAGCGCGGCTGCGCGCCACGGCCAGGTGTTGCTCCAGGTGGTGCAAGGCCTGGGCGGCGTCGCCCAAGGCTTGCGTGGCACGGTAGGCAGCATGGTGCAAACGCATCAGCAGCTCGCTCTGCGCCCGCCCGGCGGATTCGGCCAGCACGGCCGCCAGGGCCTGGGCGGCGCCTGCCGCATCGCCACGCGCCAGTTGCAGCTCGGCCAGAGAGCAGCGCGCCCGCCATCCCAGGCCCAGATAGCCATGGGCATCGATGTCGGCCAAGGCCTCGTGCAGCACGGTCTCGGCTTCGTCCAATCGGCCGAGATGGAGCAGGATCTCGCCGCGGTTGCTGTCGCTGATGGCCAGCACAAAACACTCCCCCACCGCCAGGCCATGGGGCCGCGCCGCCAAGGTGTGCTGCAAGGCGCGCGAGAGCGCATCCTGGCCTTCGCGGCGCTGCTCGGGCGACTGGCTGTGGCGCAGCAGCTTGTAGTGGCTCAGGCCCACGGTGGCCAGATTGTTATGGGCGATCAGGCGCTCGGTCGGACCGGCCTGCTCGGCCACCAGAGCGGCTGCCTCGTTCATCAGGCGCTCGGCCTGCCAGGGGTCGCCCATGCGCTCCAGCACGGCACCCACGGCATTGAGCGCCAGCGCCACCAGCTTGGGCTCGGCCAACTCGCGGGCGCGCGCCAGGGTTTCGTTGACATGGGCCAGGGCCGATTCGAAGTCGCCCATCTCGGCGGCGGCAAACGCCATCCAGCGCAGCAGCTCGCACAGGGAGGCGCTGCTGCCCTGCTCGCGAAAGGCGGGCATCAGCTGCTGGGCCGCCGCCAGCATGCCGGCCATCTCGCCCCGGCGGTACATGTAGAAGCAGCGCCAGCGCCCGGCTTCCAGGTATTCGCTGAACTGGCCCTGGCTGCTGGCCACTTCCCAGGCTCGCGTGGCGGCGGCAAAACCAAGGCCCAGATCGGCCTGGGCCTGTGCGCGCGCCACCGCCAGCCAATCCGCCAGGGTCTCGCCGCCGACCGCCGCCGCGGCCGCATCCTCGTCGCTGTGCAGTACTGCTTGCATGGGCGTCTCAAATCAATGGAGGCGCAAGCGTAGCCGATCTGGGCGCGCCTGCGCCCCCTCAGGCGAGCGGTGGGGTGGCTTGGCCTTGCAGCACGCGGGCGATGAAATCGCTCTTGGCCGCACGGTAGGCCGCCTCGCCCGAGCTGGCATGGGCCCGCTTGATGGCGTTGTATTGATGCACCAGCTCGGGATCTGCCAGCAAGGCGTCGCGGAACTGCAGGAAGTCCTCGAACTCCGAGCCCGCGGCCACCACCTGCACCGCATGCTCGGGCAAGGCGGCGGGTGCAATCAGCATGCACAGCTCAGGCGTGCGCAAGGTGTCCTGCTGCTCGACATAGCCCTGGGCCTGCAAGCAGGCCACGGTGTCGGCATGGGCGGCGGCCGGCACGATCAGGCAGAGGTCGAGATCGCCCTTGGACACGGCGCCGGGCACTGCCGAGGAGCCGATGTGCTCCAGCCGCCCCTCGGGCACCCAGGCGCGCAGCGGGGCGGCTACGGCATCGAAACGCGCCGCCAGGGCGGCCTGGTAGGCATCAGCCGGAAAGAGTTCCATGGTGTGAGAAGAGGGCAAAGGTCCTCCATCTTCGCCCAGCTCGGGCCGCGCCCGGCATGGCCAGGGGCTCCGCCGATCAACGGCTGGTCGGCATCACGAACTCGGCGCCCTTGGCCACGCTGGCCGGCCAGCGCTGCATCACGCTCTTCTGCTTGGTGTAGAAGCGCACGCCCTCTTCGCCATAGGCATGCATATCGCCGAACAGGCTCTTCTTCCAGCCACCAAAGCCCTGCCAGGCCATGGGCACGGGGATGGGCACATTGATGCCCACCATGCCCACCTGAATGCGGCGCACGAACTCGCGGGCGATGTGGCCATCGCTGGTGTAGCAGGCCACGCCGTTGCCGAACTCATGGGTGTTGACCAGATCGACCGCCGCGGCGAAATCGGGCACGCGCACGCAGGCCAGCACCGGGCCGAAGATCTCCTCGCGGTAGATGCGCATCTCGGGCCGCACATGGTCGAACAGGGTGCCGCCGGTGAAGAAGCCGCCTTCCAGGCCCGGCACTGTGAGGCCGCGCCCGTCCACCACCAGCTGTGCGCCCTCTTCCACCCCGAGGGCGATGCAGCGCTCGATGCGGTCGCGCGCTTCGCGGCTGACGATGGGGCCCATTTCTGCATCGAGCTCCATGCCGTTCTTGATCTTGAGGCGGCGGGCCCGCTCGGCCACGGCCGGGATGATGCGATCGGCCACATCGCCGACCAGCACTGCCACCGAGATCGCCATGCAGCGCTCGCCGGCCGAGCCGTAGGCGGCGCCGATCAAGGCATCGACCGCCTGCTCGACATCGGCATCGGGCATCACCACCATATGGTTCTTGGCCCCGCCCAGGGCCTGCACGCGCTTGCCCTGGGCCGCGCCGTTTTGGTAGATGTACTGGGCGATGGGGGTGGAGCCGACGAAGCTGAGCGCCTTCACATCGGGGTGGTGCAGCAAGCCGTCCACGGCCAGCTTGTCCCCCTGCAGCACATTGAAGACGCCATCCGGCAGGCCGGCGCGTTGCAAGAGCTCGGCCACGAACAGGCTGGGCGAGGGGTCGCGCTCGCTGGGCTTGAGGATGAAGGTGTTGCCGGTCACCAGGGCCAGCGGCGCCATCCACATGGGCACCATGAAGGGGAAGTTGAAGGGCGTGATGCCGGCCACCACACCGAGCGGCTGGCGCAGGGTCCAGTTGTCCATGCCGGACGAGACCTGGTCGCTGAAATCGCCCTTGAGCAGCTGCGGTGCCCCGCAGGCGAACTCGACGATGTCGATGCCGCGCGCCACCTCGCCCTGGGCGTCGGTGAAGACCTTGCCATGCTCGGCCGTGATCATGGCGGCCAGCTCGTCCTTGTGCGCATGCAGCAGCTCCAGGAACTTGAACATCACCCGGGCGCGGCGCAGCGGCGGCGCATCGGCCCAGGCCGGGAAGGCGGCTTGTGCGGCGGCCACGGCGGCCTCGACATCGGCCGCGCAGGCCAGCTGCACCTGACGCGCCACCTGGCCGGTGGCCGGGTTGTAGACCGGCTGGCTGCGCGCGGCGCTGGTGACGTGCACGCGGCCGTTGATGAAGTGGCCGACATCGTCGCGGCGCTCGAAGGGCGGAACAGGGTTGTGGCTCATGGCGGGGCTCTCCAGGGGATGGCCCAGTCTAGGCAGAGCGGACCCGGCTGCCAATCCAGATTCGGCAACTTGATTGTTCGGTAAAGTGAACAATCATGAGCACCACACCGCCACCCACCGAGGCCCGCCCCGATCAGCTCTGGGGCCAGCTCCACGCCCTCAGCGTGATCGCCCAGCTGGGCAGCTTCACCAAGGCAGCGCAGCGCCTGGGCCTGTCCAAGGCCGCGGTCAGCCAGCGCATCGCCGATCTGGAGCGCCAGCTGGGCCAGAGCCTGGTGGCACGCACCACACGCTCGGTGCGCCTGAGCGAGGCCGGCCAGCGCCTGGTGGCCGAAACCGCCGCGCCGCTGGCCCAGATCACGGCCGCCCTGGGCGCCAGCCGCGACGCCGTCGGCCAGCCGCGCGGCCGCCTGCGCCTGAGCGCACCGGTGGCCCTGGGGCGGCAGCATCTGGCGCCGCTCTTGAACCGTTTTTGCCAGGCCTACCCCGAAATCCAGATCGAGCTCGATCTGTCCGACCGCCTGGTCTCTCTGGCCCAGGAAGGCTTCGACCTGGCCGTGCGCCACTGCAGCGCGCCGCCCGACAGCCACGTCGCCGTCAAGCTCTGCGACAGCCGCGCCCTGCTGCTCGCCAGCCCGGCCTATCTGCGCCAACATCCGGCGCCGCAAAGCCCCGAGGATCTGG
The DNA here is from genome assembly GCF_027863535.1 of Paucibacter sp. B51. NCBI lineage: Bacteria > Pseudomonadati > Pseudomonadota > Betaproteobacteria > Burkholderiales > Sphaerotilaceae > Roseateles > Paucibacter sp. B51. The sequence goes on from NZ_JAPIVN010000001.1 coordinate 575,043, forward strand.
CGGAACACGCCTGCCTGGCTTACTTGCGCCCCGGGCCGGCGCAGTGGCTGTTCGAGCGGCAGGACGACGGCGCCGAGGTGGAACGCGTGAAGGTGCAGGTGCAAGGCCCGCTGCGCGCCGGCAACAGCGAGATCCTGCGCGAGGCGGCGCTGAGCGGCCTGGGCCTGGCCCTGCTGCCTGATTTCAGCGCTGCCGAGGCCCTGGCCCGTGGTGAGCTGGTCGAGCTGCTGCCGGATTGGCGGCCGGTCGGCTTCTTCGGTGACGCCATCTACGCCCTGCGACCCTGGAGCAGCGCCACGTCGCGGCCGGTGCAGTTGCTGGTGGCGGCTTTGCGCGAGGCGCTGGCGGGTGGCTTTGCCGCTGCGCCCAAGGGAGGCGGGCAAAAAAAACGCCCACCAAGCAAGCCGGGTGAGCGTTGAAAGTCCTCGAAAGGACGTCGTTGGGACGGTTGCAAAAGGCCGTGAGCCACTCGCTTGACGCGTACTCTAGAGGGCCGACGCCCGACGCGGTATCCCCAATGGGTAGGAGTCGCTCAGGCTTGACTTGCACGGCACGCCACGGCTACCGGTTCGGCCGGACAATAGCGGCATGAGTTCAAACAAGCCGTCCCGCCCGCGTTCGTCCGCCGCCCCTGCGCGCCCGGGCTCCAGCCACCGCTCCGGTCCGGGCCCCCGGCCGGGCCCCGGCGCATCAAGCCCAGGCGCCGCCAGCCGCCCCGGCCCGCGCGGCAGCCACGCAGCCCCGGCCGCCAAGCCGCCCATGGCGAAGCCGCAAATCCAGCCGCTCAGCGAGGCCGAGCTGGATCAGTTGCAGGCGCTGCTCGACCAGGTGCCGGCGCCGCTGGAACCGCTCGATGTCAGCATGCTGGACGGTTATCTGGTCGGCGTGCTGTTGCAGCCCAAGGCCGTGCCGGCCTTTCAGTGGACCCGCCATGTGCTGGACAGCGAGGAAGGCCGCAACCCGCCCGAGCGCTTCGACAGCCGGCCCCTGCTGGCCCTGGTCAAGCGCCGCTACCAGCAACTGAACCAGGCCATCGTCGACCGCCAGTGGTTCGACCCCTGGGTGTTCGAGATGCAGGGCGAGGATGAAGACGAAGAGGCCGAGCCCTCCGAGGTGGTCTTCCCCTGGGTGGCCGGCTTCGCCCTGGCCACCGAATTGTTCCCCGAGCTGATGCGCGAGGACGCGGCCGATCTGCTGGAACCCCTGGCCGCCCTCTTCATGCACCTGGACCCGGACGACCTCGAGGACGCCGACGACTTGCTCGAGGAGATCGAGTCGCTGGAGCCGCCCAAGGATCTGGAAGAGGCGGTCGAGGGCCTGGTCAGCGCCTGCCTGATGCTGGCCGATGTCAGCCGGCCGCAAGCGAAACCTGCCGCCCCGCAGCGACCGCCGGCTCGGCGCGGCCCGCCGCCGCGCGGCCGCTACTGAAAAAGCCGACTCAGGGCTTGGGGGCCCGCGGATCGCGGGTCTGGCGCTTCATCCAGTCGCTCATCTCGCGCAGCACATGGCCTTGCGACTCGCGTGCCGCATAGCCATGAGACTCCAGCGGCAGGGTCACATAACGAACATTGCCGCCGGTGCCAGCCAGGGCCTGGTACAAGCGCTGGGTTTGCATCGGGTAAGTGCCCGGGTTGTCGTCGTTCTCGCCGTGGATCAGCAGGATGGGTTCCTTGAGCTTGTTGGCGTAATTGAACGGTGAAAGGCGCAGGTAGACGTCTTGCGCCTCCCAGTAGGTGCGGCGCTCGCTCTGGAAACCGAAGGGCGTGAGCGTGCGGTTGTAAGCGCCGCTGCGCGCAATGCCGGACTTGAACAGATCGGTGTGGGCCAGCAGATTGGCCGTCATGAAGGCGCCGTAGCTGTGGCCGCCCACCACCATCTGTGAGCGCTCGCTGACCCCCAGCTCCACCGCCTTGTCGATGATGGCCTGGGCATTGGCGGTGATCTGCTCGACAAAGCTGTCGTTGACCGTCTTCGGATCGCCGACCACGGGCATGGTGGCGTCCATCAACACCACATAGCCGTCGAGCAGCAACATCAGCGGGCTGGTGCCGCCGAAGGTGTTGAAGCGCGTGGCCGAGCCGCTGACCTGACCGGCGGTGGAGGCGTCGGTGAACTCCAGCGGGTAGGCCCAGACGAAAGTCGGGCGCGGCTCACCCTTCTTGAAATCGGGCGGCAGGTAGAGCCAGAAGCTCAGCTCCACGCCATCGGCGCGCTTGAACTTGACCAGCTCGCGCTGGATGTCGCGCAGCTGCGGCGTCGGGTCGCGGTGCTGGGTCAGGGCCTGCATCTGGCCGAAATCGGCACCGCTGCGCAGCACCAGATTGGGCGGCTCGTTAAAAGTCTCGCGGCTGCTCAGTAGGCGGCCATCGGCCAGCAAGGTGATGGGCCGCTCGTAGTGCGTGCTGCCGGACTGGAACAGGCGCTCTGTCTGGCCGGTCTTGAGGCTGAGGCGGTCGATGAAAGGCCGGTCACCGGCCGGGCTGGCGCCTTGGCCGACCAGCAGCAGGCGGTCTTCGGCATCCAGGCGCGCGACGCTGTGGCCGTTGGGCAGCACGCGGGTCAGCGGCTGGCCGGGGTCTTTGTAGCGGTCACGCTGCGAGCGATCCTGCAGGCGCTGCGGCGGCGCGCTGCCGTCCAGCGCCAGCAGGTCGACGCTGAGCCAGCGGCGGTCCCGGTCGTACTCGGCCACCAAGGCACGGGGCTTGGCCTCGACAAAGCTCAGGTTGACCAGGCGGCCGGCGGTGCGATGCACTTCGCGCGCCTCGCCATGGTAGGGCGCATCCAGGCGCATCAGGCGGTCGCGGTGGCTGACCTTGGTGTTCGGGTCGCCGCCGTCCAGGGCTTCCACCCAGTAGACGGCGCCATCGGCCAGAGGCGAGGCCCAGTAGTCACGCGGGCCGGTGATCACACCCTCGACCGGCACGCCCTGGCGAATCTTGACGGCGCCGAGGCTGCGCAGCAGCTTGCCCTGAGCGTCGCGCAACTCGACTTCGCGGCCGAAGTCATTGGCGCCGACCTGGTAGCTGAAGGGCGGCACCAGGCGCTCGACCAACAGCGTGCCCTGCGTGCCCACGGTCTGCACCTGGGCGATCAGGCCCGGCGCACCGATCTCGCGCGAGGCGCCGCTGCGCAGGTCCACCCGGCGCAGCACGGCGCTGGCCTGGTGCTGGAACAGGGCCTCGTCCTGGCGGTTCTTGAGCAAGTCCTGGCGCGTGAACTCGGGCGAGGTCTGGCCCATGGACTCCTGGATGGACGGGCCGCTGGGCACGCTGAACTGCGGTGCCGGGCCGCGCTGGTCGGGCACGGCCACGGCCACCAGCTCGTCGGCATTGAGCCAGGCCACATTGCGCTCGAACATGGGGTTCAGGCGCAGGCCGCGCAGCGGCTTGAGCGCGCCGCTGGCGACATCACCAACCCAGAGCTCGATGGCCTTGTCGGTGCGGCGGTTGAGCAGGAAGCGGCGGCCGTCCGGCGACCAGCGCAGCTGGTGGAAAGCACCACCAGCCGGCAAGCGCACCTCGCGCGCCGGCGCTTCGGGCCGGGCCAGGTCGCGCAGCTGCAGCGATTCGATCGCGGTGATCATCTGCGGGCCGCCGGCCGCAGCGTCGTAGCGGCCACCGGCCAGGCGGTGGATGGGGCGGGCCAGATCGGCAATCGTGCGGTGGCGCTGCAGCTGGGCCACGGCCAGGGTTTTCTGATCGGGCGAGAGCTGGTGGGCCGGCAGGCCCGGCGCATCGAGAACGGCGCGCATGGCCGCAGAGGGCTGCTGATAGCCCTCAGCACTCGCCGGACCGGCGGCCGCGGCTTGCGGTGCCTGTGCGAACGAGGCGGTGTTCAAGCTGCCCAGGGCCAGGGCGATGGCCAGGGGCAAAAGACGAGGAACGGGGCTGAAGCGCATGGTGAGGTGTCGCCGTTTTGAAACGAAGCAACGACTCTAGCAGCGCCCGCCCCGGCGCCGCGCCCGGCCGGCTTATTGGCTGAACAGGCGTGCGGCGTGCAGACCCAGGCCGGTGGCGACCGAGGCAAATCGGTCGCCGCGCACATGCTGGGCTTGCGGGTAGTCGGCAGCGATCTTCTCGGCCAGGAAGCGCAAGCCGGTGGAGCCGCCGGTGAAGTAGAGCGCATTGATCTGATCGGGCCGCAAGCCGGCCTGGGCCACGGCCTCGCGCCCGGCCTGGACGATGCGGCCGATGTCAGCCTCCAGGGCCTGCACCGCCACCGTTTCGCTCAGGGCGACCTCGAGCCCGCTTTCGACCAGGCCCAGGTCGATGACGGTGTCGCCCCCGCCGGAGACGGCAATCTTGGCGCCCTCGGCACGGCCGGCCAGCTCATGGCCCAGATGCTCTTCCACCACCGTCATCAGGCGCTGGTGGTGTTTGATATTGCCGTAGAAGCTGCGCATCTGGCGCAGCTCGGCCACGCGCTGCGGGCTGTAGACGGTGTTGATCAAGTGCCAGGTGGCCAGGTCAAAGTAGACGCCGCTGGGCACTTCGCGCGGCGGCGAGCCAGCGCGCTCAGGGCCGAAGCTGCGGTAGCCAAACTCACGCAGGATGCTGGCCAGCTCGATGTGGCGGTCGAAATCGGTGCCGGCGATGTGCACGCCGTGGTTGGCCAGGATGTCGTCGCGGCGGTCCAGGCGGTTCATGCGTTCGGGGCCGACGCGCACGACGGAGAAGTCGGAGGTACCGCCGCCGATGTCGGCGACCAGCACGATCTGTTCGCGGTCGATCTGGTGCTCAAAGTCGAAGGCCGCGGCGATCGGCTCGAACTGGAAATGCACCTCGTCGAAGCCGACCTTGTGGGCGGCCGCCTCCAGCGAGGCCTGTGCCGCGGCGTCACGCGCCGGTTCGCCATCGACGAAGAAGACCGGCCGGCCCAGCACCAGCTTGTTCAGCGGGCCCGGCGCGCCCGAGGCCAGGGCGGTGTTGCGCAAGCGCTTGAGGTAGCCGGCCAGGATGTCCGAGTACTTGACGCCACGGCCGCCGCCGACATCGGTGGTCTGCTCGATCAGGCCCGAGCCCAAAATGCTCTTCATCGAGCGCATCAGCCGGCCGTCCGCCCCCTCGACGTAGGCCGCCACGGCGGCGCGACCGAAGGCGCGCGGCGGGCCGTCGGCGTCATGCCGGCCTTCCACGAAGTAGAAGACCGCCGTCGGCATGGTGGTGTGCTCGCCCTCCAGCGCCACCAGGCGCATGCCACCGCCCTCCGCCGGCACGGCGATGGCCGAGTTGGAGGTGCCAAAGTCAATGGCGCAGAAAGACGGGGCGGAGGCGTGGCTCATGGAGAAGCGGCTGTGATGAGCCGAACGGCAGGGGGGCGCGGATTGTACCGGGCCGCCCTGAATCGCCCGAAGCGCGGGCGCAGGGTCAAGCCACCGCGCCGTAGAAATTGAACGCCATGGGCGGGCGGCGGCCGGCCATCAACTCGGCCAGGGCGTGACCGGAGCCGGCGCCATGGGTCCAGCCCAGGGTGCCGTGGCCGGCATTGAGCCAGAGGTTGGACGCCTTCTTGCTGCGGCCGATGTAGGGGATGTTGGTCGGTGTGCTCGGGCGCAGGCCGGTCCAGTAGTTGGTTTCGCTGAGGTCGGCCACGCCGGGGAAGAGTTCTTCGTAGCGCTTGACCAGGGCTTCGCAGCGGGTGCGCGAGGTCGGGCGATTGAGGTCGCTGTCGAAACCGCAGAGCTCGGCCGTGCCGGCGATGCGGATGCTGTCACCCAGGCGCGAAATGGCGATCTTGCGGGTGTCGTCGAGCAGGCTGACGACGCTGGCCTGCTCCGGCTTCTTGAGCTTGAGCGTGGCCGAATAGCCCTTGGCCGGGTAGATGTTGAGGAACTCGCCGAGCGGCTTGATCAACATCGGCGTGTAGGAACCCATGGCCGCGACGAAGGCGTCGGCGCGCAGTTCGCGCTTCTTGCCGCTACGCACATCAGCGATCTGCACCGCGTCGATCTGCTGGCCGCTGCGCGAAAGCTGCAGGATGTCGTGCTCGTACAGGAAGGTGGCGCCGCGCTGCTGGCAGAGCTGGGCCAGCTTTTGCGTGAAGACCTTGGCATCGCCCGACTCATCGCTGGGCGTGAAGGTGCCGCCGTGGATGTTGCGGCCGAAGGCGGCCAGGGCCGGTTCGATCTTCAGCACCTCGTCACGGCCCAGGACGCGGCGGTCCACGCCGTGGCGACGCATGATCTCGGCCCCGGCGGCGCCGGCCTCGAAGTCGGCTTGCGAAGAGAAGAAGTGCAGGATGCCTCGCTCCAGGCGCTCGTACTCGATGCCGGTCTGGCTGACCAGGGCCTTCAACGATTCGTGGCTGTAGCGGCCCAGCTGCACCAGCTGCTCGACATTGCGCTCAAACGCAGCGTTCGTGCATTGGGTCAGAAAGCTCAGGCCCCATATCCACTGCTTGGGGTCCAGGCTGGGGCGGAACAGCAGCGGCGAGTCGTCGCGCAGCAACCACTTGGCCACCTTGAAAGGTGCGCCGGCATTGGCCCAGGGTTCGCAGAAGCTGACCGAGATCTGCGCACCGTTGGCGAAGCTGGTTTCCAGCGCCGCATCGGGCTGGCGATCCACCACGGTCACCTCATGGCCCTGCTCCAGCAGGTACCAGGCGGTGCTGATGCCGATGATGCCGGCTCCCAGGACGACGACTTTCATTGCGTGTACTCCACAAGTTCAAATTCAAACGCCAAGGGGACCCAGCAGCAGTTGTAATCCCAAGGCAAACATCAGCAAAGCGATCAGTGCGTCGATGCCGCGCCAAACCAACGGCCGGCTCAAAGGCCCGGCCGCCGCGGCCGCACCGAACCCCAAAACCGTGAACCACATCACGGAAGCCAGTGAGGCCCCTGTGGCAAAGGCCCAACGCAAATCAAGCGGCTGCTGGTTGCCCAAGAGGCCCAGCAGCACGACGGTGTCCAGATAGACATGAGGGTTCAGATAGGTCATGGCCAGCGCGCTGAGCAAGGTGGCCCACAAACCCGCCGAACCGGAAGCGGCCTCCAGCGCACCCGAGCCACGCCAGGCACGCCGGGCGGCCTGTACGCCGTACCAGATGAGAAACAGGGCGCCGCCGTAGCGAAACGCATTCATCAGGCCCGCACTGGAGGCAATGGCCGCGCCGAGGCCAAAAACACCGAGGCAGATCAGCAAGAGATCCGACACAGCGCACAGGGCCACCACCGGTCCGACATGGCTTCTGAGCAAACCTTGACGCAGCACCAAGGCGTTTTGCGCGCCAATGGCCATGATCAGGCTGGCTCCGCTGAGCCAGCCTTGTGTCAGGGCGCCGAAGGCGCTGGGGCTGCTGTCCATCATGGGTGGCGGATTGTCGGCAGAGTCCGTGCAAACCAGAAGCGCAATTCATATTTGTCGGCGTACATTAGCCGTACTTATGAAAGACCTGGATTCCGCCGGACTGGACTGCCTGGCCGCCCTGGCCGATGAACGCAGCTTCGAGCGTGCCGCTCAGCGCCTGTCCATCACCCAAAGCGCCATCTCGCAGCGCTTGCGCAGTCTTGAGGCGCAGGTCGGCCAGCTGCTGGTGGTGCGCTCGCGGCCGCTGCGCCTGACCGAGCCGGGCAAGGTTTTGCTTCGCTTTGCACGCCAGCTGCAAGCGCTGCGCACCGACGTGGCGCGTGAGCTGGGCGCCCAGGTGGCGCCAAACGAGCGCATCGCCATCGCCATCAATGCCGACAGCCTGGCCACCTGGGTGCTGCCGGCGCTGGACCCGGTGGTGCAGGTCGGCCTGCGCGAAGGCTACGGCCTCGAGCTGGTGGTGGACGATCAGGATTTCACCCATGACTGGCTGCGCCAGGGCGAGGTGCTGGGCTGCGTCAGCACGGTCAGCCAGGCACTGCGCGGCTGTCTGGTGCAACCGCTGGGCGTGATGCGCTATGTGGCGGTGGCCAGCCCTGAGTTTCTGCAGCGGCAGTTGCCCGAGGGCCTGAACGAAGCCAATTTCGCCAGCACGCCCTTCCTGGTTTTCAACCGCAAGGACGACAGCCAGGTGCAGTGGGTGGCCAAGGCCTTCCAGGTGCAGTCACCGCGGCTGCAGGAACGCTATGTGCCATCCAGCGAGGCCTATGTGCGGGCGGTCTGCATGGGCTGGGGGGTGGGCGTGGCGCCGGAGTTACAGGTGCGGCCGCTCTTGCAAAGTGGCGCCCTGGTGGCGCTGCGGCCGGAGTTGAGCGTGGATGTCACGCTGTATTGGCACCAGTGGAAGCTGGTTTCAGATCTGGCACCGGCCCCCGCGCGGGTGGCGCTGCTGGACCAGATCGGTCAGGCCCTGGCGCGAGGTGCGCGCGCGGCCTTGAAATAGGTCAGAAAAGTCAGTCGCGGCCGGCGGCCGATGCGGCCAGGGCCACCGAGGCCACCATGGACTTGGATTCCAGCAAGGCCATGCGCTGCTGGCCCGGCTTCTTGCGATCCTGGATGGAATGCGCAAGGCCAAGGGCGCACACCATGACCAGCGCAACCATGCCCAGGGCCAAATACTTCATCAAAAGTGCGTTCATAGCTGTTCTTGTGGCAGTGGCGTGTGACGCAGTTGGCATCACAGCAGGACCGGCAGAATAGCCATAAACCCGCCGCGCGAACACCCATCTAAGGGGGGATGATCGGGTTTTCACCCTTTATCCCTCGATATGAAGTATGCGAAGGGAAATTTCACCTCCGCGGGAGCGTGTGGTTTTCCCAACTAGACCGCGAAGAGCACCCAGTTCGGGGATTCGTCACCGTCGCGGATCAAGCACACTGGAATCGCCCCTGCAGCATGACTGCTTCCCCTGGATGTGCGAGGTTCGATATGCGATTCACCCCAGCTTTGCGCTTCTTCCGTCGCCATTCGACGCTCCCGCAGGAGCAGGACCCCGCCGACCTGGGTACCGCCTTTGGCATGGAGGCCAGCCTGGAGGACGGCGACGCTTACCGCGCCAGCGTCAGCGAGATCGAGCTGGAGTCGCAGCGCTCCCGCGCCGCACTCGAATCCCCCCTGGCCTGGCTGTCCTCCAAGCGCAACTGAGCGTTGCGCTGGCTTCAGCGCACCAACAGCACCGGCGTCGAGCAGTGCGCCATCACCTTGGTGGCCACAGACCCCAGCACCAGATTGCCGATCGCACTGTGGCCATGTGAACCCAGGATCAGCAGATCAAAATTGCCCTTCTCGGCTGTGCTGGCGATCACGTCGGCCGCAGGGCCCACCTTGTTGAGGAACTCAGCCGGTAGCTTCTGCTTGGCAAAAAAGGTGCGCAAGGTCTTGAGCACTTTTTCACCTTCATCGGCGTAGTAGCCCTTCAACAACTCCTTGTCGAGCACCGCAGCTGCGCGCGGCGGCACGGCCGGCACGGCATGCAGCACGGTGTACTGATGGGCGCCACCCAACCACTCATCATGCGCGGCCAGATAGGCCAGCATGCGCTTGGTGTAACTGCTTCCGTCAACGGCAACGAGGATTTTCATCAGGGCTCCTTCCGGGTTCATAGGCGCGGGATTGCATCGCGTGCTCGCAGTCTGACACAGACCGTGAGAAAGATGCTGAGCCACGTCAAGCTCAGGCCGAGAACACCTCGATAAGCAGCTGGGGGTCGAACCGAGCCGGCTCGCCCTTGCGGGCATGGCCGCGGGCGTTGCAAATGACGCGTGTGGCGCCGTTCGCATGCTCAAAAAGGTAGTCGTTCTGGCAGTGCAAATGCCCGTGCAGCCACAAGCGCGCACCTGGCAACAAGGCTTCATCGTCGTTGCAGAAGCTGGCTGTGCCCGGCTGCTTGCCGTATCGCGGATCGGCGCTGCGCAAGCTGGGGGCGAAATGGGTGACCACAACCGTGGCATCCCAGGCCGCCGCCTCACTGGTGTCAGCTTCACCCAGGCTGAGCTGCTGGGCCAGCCATTCGCGGCAGCGCAAACCCTGCTCGCGAACGGCGACCGCATCGAAACTGGCACCGTTGCGGCTGGCGCCCATGACCCGCTGAAAATAACTGGCAGCCCGCATGGCGCGCTCGCGCTGCGCCGGGCCGAAGGTGTCGAAATCACTCCAGCGCGTGCTGCCAAGAAAGCGCACGCGGCGACCGGCAGCGTCAGGGCGAATGCAGGCGCTGTCGTCGAGCAGGGTGAAACCCAGCTCGGCCGACAGGGCCTGCAAGCCCAAGCGGGCTTGATCGACATCGCGGCCGTCGTACTCATGATTGCCGGGCACAAAAATCACCGGCACCGGCCAATCGCGGAAGCGACGCAGGCCGTCCCAGCGGCTGTCCACATCCCCTGCCAGGATCAGCAGATCAGCGCCGGGAGCGGGCTCAGGATCGAAGGCCTCCGTCTCCAGATGGAGATCGGACAGCAGTTGCAGGCGCATGGCGGCTGCGCCTTTTCAGCAATACGACGCCACGCTCAGTTGGCGCCGTGGCACTGCTTGTACTTGCGACCGGAACCGCAGTGGCAGGGGTCGTTGCGGCCGAGTTTGGGGCCTTCGCGGCGCAGGGTTTCGACGCGGTAGCGCTGCTCTTCGGTCAGGTCGCGCAAATCGGCCACGGTGACCACCAGCTCTTCAATCGCCTCGTCCAGGTCCTTGAGCGGGTGCTCGCGGTCCAGGGTGGCGACCACTTCCTTCTCTTCCGGCGTTTCGGCCGGCAGGTGGCGGTACAGGCGGGCCAGGGCCGTCATCACGGCATCGTCAGGCATGTCGGCCAGATCGGGGAAACACAGGGTGGCATGCTGGAAGCCAGCGACCCAGGGCATCAGGGTGCGAGAGATCAGGCTCATGCCGGCATAGGTGACGCGGGCCTGCGCGTCCTCGGCGCTTTCGCCCTCAGGCGCGGCTTCCGCCGCGGCCTCAACGCCTTCGCCTTCAGCCGGTTCTTCCAGGTCCAGCACGACCGGGTCGAACCAGCCGTCTTCCACCATGCTCTTGTTCAGCGCGGTATAGCGGCGCTCCACCAGCTCGCGGATGCGGGCCAGCCAGCTGGCATCGACCTCCTCGGGCAGCACGCCACCGTCGTAATCAAAGATATTGGGCAGCCACTCCTCGATGTCAATCATGCGGGGCTGCACCAGCACGCCGCAGAGATAGCCGTCCAGCATGGAGGCGTCGAGAGCCTGCAGCGGGGCGGGTGTGGTGGCGAGAAGTTCGTCGAGTTCGGCGAACTCGGTGTCGGTCAGATCGATGCTCATGGCCTGATTGTCGCCGCAGTGGCCTCGGGCGCAAGCACGCCCACCGCCTGCGCGCGCCGCGCCGCCTCGATCAAGCGCTCGCGCAGCCAGTTCTCGGCGCTGCGCCCTTCGCTGCGCAGATGCCAGAGCATGTCCACATGCACCCGCGACAAAGGCACGGGCAAGGGGCGCTCGATCAGCTGGCTGCGGTAGCCGGTGGCCTCGACAAAGCTGGCTGGCAGCACGGTCAGCAAGTCCGACTGCGCGACCACCCGGCCGGCAGTGAAGAACTGGTTGACCGTCAGCACGATGCGCCGGCTTCGGTTCATCGCGCTCAAGGCCTCGTCCACAAAGCCATGCGGCCGGCCGGAGAAGCTGACCAGCAGGTGGTGGGCCGCACAGTAGGCATCCAGATCCAACACCTGTTCCGCCAGCGGATGGCCGCGCCGCATCACGCAGACGTACTCGCTGTCGTACAGCCGGTGCTGGCGGATCACCGACTGGCTGCCCTGGGCACGAAGCGCCGCCAGCGCACCCGGGAAGTAGCCCACCGCCACATCGGCCTCGCCTTGATCGAGCAGCGCGCGCGGATCGCGGGTCGTCAGCGGCAGCACATGGACATTGGCCAGGGCGCGCGCCTGTTCCAGTTGCGCCACCAGGGGCGGCAGGAGCAAGGCCGCCGTAGCATCGGCCATGGCGATGCGAAAGGTGTAGTCCTCCCGCTCGGGCTCGAATTCGCCGGGCGCCAGCAAGGCCTGCAAGCGCTGCAGGATAAGGCGCACTTCGGGCCACAGGCCTTCGGCCCGCGAGGTCGGCTTCATGCCGAAGGCCTGGCGAACGAACAGGTCTTCACCCATGGCCTCGCGCAGGCGCTTGAGCGCATGGCTGACCGCCGGCTGGGTCATGGACAGGCGCTGCGCCGCCCGGGTCAGGCTTTGTTCGGCCATCACGGCATCGAAGACCCGGAGCAGATTCAGATCGAGATGGCGGAAGTTCATGGCGGCGCCCGGGGCTCCAAGATATATGACTTGTTTATATCTTCAATTCCAACAATTCATTGGCAATCGCACTAGGGTTTACCCGAAAATCACGCATCGGTTCAAAAAACCACCCAACAGGAATTGCCATGAGCATCGCGACCCAAACTTTCGGCCTCCCCGCACGTCAGAACCTGCGTCAAAACGTGCGTCATGGCGGCACCTTCACCGCCATCGGCGCCCGCGTCTGGCTGCGTCTGATCGAATCCGTCAAGGCCCGCATGGCCGCTGCCGCCGAAGCCCGTGCCCAGCGCGAGCTGCTGGCCCTGGCCGACTTCTACCAGGACAGCATGCCCACCTTCGCCGCCGAACTGCGCGCAGCCAACTGCCGCCGCTGAGCTTGAGTGGGCAGCCTCGCGCTGCCTACAGCCGTAAAAAAGCCCGCTTCTGCGGGCTTTTTGCTTTCCGAACCGGCCTTTGCTGCGCTTGCGACAAAGGCCAGGCTCCGAGAGGCATCACTCGGCGGCCAAGCGCGCTTCGATCTTGGCCTTGGTGGCGGGCAGTTCGGCCGGCAGGTGATACGCCAGCTGGGCGAACAGCTCTTCATGCAGGCCCATCTCGACCGCCCAGGCGGCCTTGTCGATGTGGGTGGTGATGTTGAACTGCTCCTGGCTGAAGTCCAGCCCTTGCCAGTTGATGTCCTGGTAGCGCGGGGTGACGCCGAACGCATGTTCCTCGCCTTGGCCCTTGCCCTCGACGCGGTCCAGCATCCACTTCAGCACGCGCATGTTTTCGCCATAGCCGGGCCAGACGAACTTGCCGTCGGCGCCCTTGCGGAACCAATTCACGCAGTAGATGGCCGGCAACTTAGCACCTGAGGCTTGCAACTTCTTGCCCATGTCCAGCCAATGCTGGAAATAGTCGCTCATGTTGTAGCCCATGAAGGGCAGCATGGCGAAGGGGTCGCGGCGCACCACGCCTTGCTGGCCGGCAGCGGCGGCGGTGGTTTCCGAGCCCATGGTGGCGGCCATGTAGACGCCCTCCACCCAATCGCGGGCTTCGGTCACCAGAGGCACGGTGGTCGAGCGGCGGCCGCCGAAGATGAAGGCATCGATGGGCACGCCGGCGGGGTTGTCCCAATCGGCATCGAGCGCCGGGTTGTTGATGGCCGACACGGTGAAACGGGCGTTGGGATGCGCGGCCTTGGCACCGGTTTCCTTGGCGATGGCCGGGGTCCAGTCCTTGCCTTGCCAATCGATCAGGTGGGCCGGCGGGGTGTCGGTCATGCCTTCCCACCAGACATCGCCCTCGTCGGTCAGGCCGACGTTGGTGAAGATCACGTTCTTGTTCAGGCTGGCCATGCAGTTGAAGTTGGTCAGCGTGTTGGTGCCCGGGGCGACACCGAAGTAACCGGCTTCAGGATTGATGGCGTACAGGCGACCGTCGGCACCGGGCTTGATCCAGGCGATGTCATCACCGATGGTGGTGACCTTCCAGCCTTCAAACGCAGCCGGCGGAATCAGCATGGAGAAGTTGGTCTTGCCACAGGCGCTGGGGAAGGCGGCGGCGAAGTGGTACTTCTTGCCTTCCGGCGAGGTCACGCCCAGGATCAGCATGTGCTCGGCCAGCCAGCCTTGATCGCGGCCCATGGTCGAAGCGATGCGCAGGGCAAAGCACTTCTTGCCCAGCAAGGCATTGCCGCCATAGCCCGAGCCGTAGGACCAGATTTCACGGGTTTCCGGGAAATGGACGATGTACTTGGTCTGGTTGCACGGCCACTTCACATCGGCTTGGCCCGGCTGCAGCGACGCGCCAACGGTGTGCACGCAGGGCACGAAAGTGCCGTCCTGGCCCAGCACGTCCAGCACGGCACGGCCCATGCGGGTCATGGTGCGCATGTTCACGGCGACGTAGGGGCTGTCGGACAGCTCAATGCCGATGTGGGCAATGGGCGAACCGATCGGGCCCATGCTGAAGGGCACGACGTAGAGCGTGCGGCCGGCCATGGCGCCCTTGAACAGAGCCTTGTCGCCGGTCTGCAGCAGGCTGCGCATCTCGGCCGGGTCCATCCAGTTGTTGGTCGGGCCGGCGTCTTCCTTCTTGGCCGAGCAGATGTAGGTGCGGTCTTCCACGCGCGCCACATCGCTGGGGTCGCTGCAGGCGAGGTAGCTGTTCGGGCGCAGGGCCGGATTGAGTTTCTTGAAGGTACCGGCGGCGACCAACTGGGCGCAGAGGCGGTCGTACTCCTCTTCAGAGCCGTCGCACCAGTACACATCCTTGGCGTGGGTCAGTGCAGCGACCTCGGCCACCCAGGCGATCAAGCGCTGGTGTTTCACAAAAGCCGGCACGTTCAGGCGCAGCCCTTCCATCACGGGTTGGTTCATAGCGTTCCCAATCAATATAAAAGCAGAATTGGGTCAAGCTCGTAAGCATGCACTCACATTTTCAGGAGCGGATGCAAGCCGGGCCTGACCCAATGCCGCTGATGACCAGCACCGGCGTGTCCGGCATTGGCTCTCTCAGGCAACGCCGGTCCTCGTGGGAAAGCGGCGGTTTGGCGTCCAAAACTCCGCCGTTTTCGGCGGGTTGGCAATTGTCACCCCAATGTAACGACACCGTAACTCTCGGAGAACCCGAGGTCATGCATTTCCTGAATAGATTCATGCCTGGGGCGAAATCCAACGGATGCCGCCGGGTCTGGCGCCAGATTTGTCACACTCCGGGGCATGAGCACCCTGACCCGCATCAACATCGCCAAGGCGCAAGCCTTGCGCACCCTCGACGGCCGAGAAACCCTGAGCGGCATCCAGAAGCGCTCGGTCGACGGGCCGGTTGCCCTCACGGCCCTGGGGCTGGCCGGCGATGAGCAAGCAGACCTCAGCGTCCACGGTGGGCTGAGCAAGGCCGTCTACGCCTACCCGCAAGAGCATTACACCTTCTGGCAAACCGTTCGCGCGCAGGCTGGCGTGGCTGAATGGGGTGCGCCGCTGCCGCCGGGCAGCCTGGGCGAAAACCTGACCCTGTCCGGCCTGTTGGAAAGCCAGGTCTGGATCGGCGATGTGTTGCGCTTCGAGCAGGTCGAACTGATCGTCACCGAGCCGCGTTTCCCTTGCTTCAAGTTCAATCCTTTGATGGGCTTCAACAAGGCCGCCAAGCTGATGAGTGAAAGCGGCTGGTGCGGCTTCTACCTGGCGGTCAAGGTAGCTGGCGAGTTATGTGCGGGTGAGACGTTTGAGTTGATTGCGGGGCCACGTGAGGTCGGGGTGACGGAGCTGTTCCGAGCGAAAAACAAGCGCTGAGAAAAGACGAGCCATAACACTCCCTCCTTGGAGGGCCGGGCAAATACCCATCGCCCCAAGGCCCACTACCCCCAAAAATGCGCCCCATTTCCACAAGGACGGGCGACAGGCCCAGGGGGGAGCAGGGAATATGGATAACAAGAATCGTCGCTGGATCTTGAAAGGCATGGCGGGCAGTTGTATTGCTCAACCTGCACTGACGGCTTGGGCTGATACCGAAGCAGTCCCTAAACAGCACCCCATCGAGGCCTTTGCCCGGCGCCCATTGATGGAGCGGATCGCGCTTTCGCCCAATGGTGAACGCCTGGCCGCCATCATCAACAACGGCAGTAC
Source organism: Paucibacter sp. B51 (assembly GCF_027863535.1). Classification (NCBI taxonomy): domain Bacteria; kingdom Pseudomonadati; phylum Pseudomonadota; class Betaproteobacteria; order Burkholderiales; family Sphaerotilaceae; genus Roseateles; species Paucibacter sp. B51. The sequence continues at coordinate 590,784 of NZ_JAPIVN010000001.1, forward strand.
CAGCACCTTGATCACGCGCGCATTTACGGGCGGGCCCGTCCAGTCCGTGCTGTCCACTGAAAACTTGGAGTTCAACTTCAAGTGGATTCGCTGGGTCAACAACGATCGCCTGGTGTTGAGCTTGCGGTTCCCGTCACAACGCATGATCAACGTGGTGCAAAGCATCCCGACGATGGAGACACGTCTGATGGCTGTCAACGCGGATGGCAGCAACCTGATCAACCTCGTCAAGGCCAAGATTGGCAGCAACGCCTTGCGTTGGGCCGCCAACCAAGACCGCGTCATCGACTGGCTGCCTGAGGACGGTAAGCACATCCTGATGCACCTTCCCAACAGCGAGCGCAGCTATACCCGGGTCATCTTCAAGATCAACGTGGACACCGGCGAACGCGTGTTCTATTCGGGCGGACGCCCAGAGGCGGTGGGCTGGATCACGGATCGACAACACCGGGCGCGTGTGGCCATGTGCATGGATGAACTGGGCGAGTATTCGATCTGGGTCTGCAACACGGATGGAAGCAACTGGCGTGTGCTCCGACAGTACGCGCCGGGGGCCAACCATGATTTGTCGGTCCTTGGCTTTGGCCTGGATCCCGAGCAACTCTATGTGCTGGCCACGCACAAAGGCCTGTCGGCCGTCCATACATTGGACCTGCGCGATCCCAAGTACCCCTTGACCCTGAAACTCGGCGACGAAGGCTATGACCTGGACGGAAGCCTGATTTATGACGCCAGAGGCGAAGCCGTCGGCATCAACACGACGCGAGAAGGAGACTCCAGCATCTACTTCTGGGACGCCAAGTACAAGGAATGGCAGAAGGCGCTGGATGAAGCCTTGCCGAATCGGTTCAACCAGATCGGCAGCGTCAGCGGCAATGGCTTGCGCTACGTGCTTCGCTCCAGCAAAACAGGACTACCGGCCACCTGGTATCTCGGTGAGGAAGGTGACAACCCCAGCATCAAGCAGCTCGCGCAGATGTACCCAGAGCTGAATCCAAGCAAGCTGGCTGTCAAACAGCCCATCAGTTACAAGGCGCGAGACGGACTGCTCATCAAGGGCTATTTGACCCCCCCCCTCGGCGCCCAAAAGGGCAAACCCCTGCCTTTGGTTCTGTTTCCACATGGCGGACCGATCTCTGATGACGGCCCGGAGTTCGACGAATGGGTCTCCTTCATGGCCGACCGTGGCTATGCCGTCTTACAGGTGAACTTCCGGGGCTCGACCGGCCAAGGGCGCGCCTTTATGGAAGCCGGCCTGCGGCGCTGGGGACTGGAGATGCAGGATGACTTGACGGATGCCGTCGCCGAATTCGTCAAAAGAGGCATCGCCGACCCCGACCGAGTGGCCATCGTCGGCGCAAGCTACGGCGGTTACGCGGCCTTGATGGGTGCGATCAAGACACCCAAACTGTTCAAAGGCGCGTTCGCATTTGCTCCAGTCACCGATCTGCTGGAATTGACCGAAGAAGAAGGTCAGGACTCCAGCAAGGAAACCATGCGGCGACAGCTGGGGCATTACAGAGACGACGCCGAACGTCTGCGCGCCACCTCACCACGTTTCCATGCCGACAAGATCCAGGTGCCGATCTACTTGATCCATGGCACCCACGATCGCCAAGCCATGTTCCGCCACAGCGTCTGGATGGCCGAAGCCCTCAAGGCCGCCGGCAAGCCCCACGAGTTTGTGACCCTGGAGAACGGCGACCACCAGCTGAGCCACTATCCCTATCGCCTGCGGCTGTTTGGCGACCTGGAGAAGTTCCTCGCCAAGACCATCGGTCCCGGCCGTAGCACCAGCTGAGCCTCAGCCCCCCAACGCCGGATAGTCCGTATACCCCTGCGCCCCGCCGCCGTACATCGTCGCGCGGTCCGGGGTTTGCAGCTCGGCGTTGAGGCGCAGGCGGCGCACCAGGTCCGGGTTGGCGATGAAGGGGCGGCCGAAGGCGACCAAGTCGGCGCGCTTGTCGGCCACGGCTTGCAGCGCCATCTCACGGGTGTAGCCGTTGTTGACCATCCAGGGGCCGGCAAAGCGTTCGCGCATGGCGGCGTAGTCAAACGGCGCGTAGTCGCGCGCGCCACCGGTCTGGCCTTCCACCACATGCAAAAAAGCCAGCTTGAGCGGGGCCAGCTGCTCGGCCACATGGTTGAACAACGCCTGGGCCTGGCTGTCGGGGCCGGCGTCATTGCTCGGTGTGACCGGGCTCAGGCGCAGGCCGGCGCGGCCGCTGCCGATGGCCTGGCTGACCGCCGTCATCACCTCGATGGTGAAGCGTGCACGGTTGGCGATGGAACCGCCGTAGTCGTCTGTGCGGTCGTTGATGCTGTCGCGCATGAACTGGTCAAGCAGATAGCCGTTGGCGCCGTGCACCTCCACCGCATCGAAGCCCGCCTCCATGGCGCAGCGGGCCGCATGCGCGAACTGGGCCACCACGCCGGCGATCTCCTCGGTGCGCAGCGCACGCGGCGCAGAGTTGGGCACAAACCCCTCTTTCGTGAAGCTCTGGCCCGCAGCCTGGCGCGCGGTCGAGGACACCGGCGCCCGGCCTTCGGGCTGGAAGCTGGTGTGGGAGATGCGCCCCACATGCCAGAGCTGGGCGGCGATCTTGCCGCCAGCGGCATGCACCGCGTCGGTCACGCGCTTCCAGCCCGCCACTTGCTCGGGCGTGTGGATGCCGGGCGTGTCGATATAACCCTGGCCTTCAGCGCAGATCTGCGTGCCCTCGCTGATGATCAACCCGGCCGTGGCGCGCTGGCGGTAGTACTCGACCACCAGCTCCCCGGGCACCAAGCCGGGTGAGCGGCTGCGCGTCAGCGGCGCCATGACGATACGGTTGGCCAGCGAAAGATCGCCGATCTGGATGGGGTCGAAAAGACTGGGCATGAGCTGCAGCAAACGAGCAAGAAAGACGCGCAGATTAACGCCCCCGCAGCACGGCCTTTGGGCTGCAAGTTCTTGCGCGCTGTGGCAAGGCTCCCTCGGCGCCGGGATGCCGGAGCTGGATAGACTCTGCCGCCATGCCTGCGTATCCCCTTGCCTATCCCCTTGCTTGTGCCCAAACCCAGCTCACGCGGCGCCGCTGGCTGGCCGCCGCCCTGGCCGGCAGCAGTGTGGCGGCCTGGGCGCAGGCGCGGCAAGTGCTGCAAGTCGGCCCGCGCCGCGCGCTGCGCAGCCTCGCCGCCGCCGCACAAGCCGCGGGCGACCACTGCCTGATCGAGGTGGACGCCGGCGAGTACCGGGCCGACGTGGCCTACTGGCCGCAGAACGGTCTGCTGCTGCGCGCCGTGGGCGGCCGGGTGCAGCTCAAGGCCGAGGGCGCCCACATCATGGGCAAAGGCATCTTCGTCACGGCCGGCCAGGATCAGCGCATCGAAGGCTTTGACTTCAGCGGCGCCCGCGTGCCCGATGGCAATGGCGCCGGCATCCGCATGGACCGCGGCTCCTTGCAGCTTCGCGACTGCCGCTTCCACGACAACCAGACAGGCCTGCTCACCAACAACGAGGCCGACGCGCGCCTGAGCCTCGAAGACTGCGAATTCGGCCCCATCCTGCCGGGCCAGCGCCACAACCACAACCTCTACGTCGGCCGCATCGCCGAGCTGCGCGTGATCGGCTGCCATCTCCACCACGGCCACTTCGGCCACCTGCTGAAAAGCCGCGCCGCATTCACCCAGCTGCTCTACAGCCGCCTCAGCGACGAGCCCAACGGCCGCGCCAGCTACGAGCTGGAGTTCCCCAACGGCGGCCGCGCCTGGGTGATGGGCAATCTCATCGTGCAAGGCGCGCAGACCGACAACCCGGCCCTGCTGACCTACGGCGCCGAGGGCCAGGTCTGGCCCGAGAACGAGCTGATCCTGGTACACAACACGTTGATCGACCGGCGAACCTCGGGTGGCAGCTATCTGCAGCTGAAAACGCAGAGCGGCCCGGCGCCGGTGCGCGTGCGCCTGCTCAACAACCTTTTCGCCGGCCCCAGCCGCATGGTGCCGGCGCGCGACTGGGAAGCCTCGGGCAATGGACACGCCGCTTGGGACGATTTCGTCAACGCGTCTGAGGGCGACTACAGCCTGAGCCCCGGCTCGCGCTGGCAGGGCCGGGCCGTGGAGGCCGGCCTGGCCCAGGCACCCAGCGGCCCGCGTCTGATCCTGCGCCCCGAGCGCCAGTTCCAGGCCCCGCACCACAGCGTGGCCCTGGCCGACGCCGCCGGCCGGAGCCTGAGCCCGGGCGCCTTTCCGCTCGATTGAGCACGCTTTCCCGGCCCCGCTGGGGCGGGCGAAAACCCCTCGCGCGGGCCGCGCACGCTACAGTTCGCCCATGCTCGCCTACCGTCACGCCTTCCATGCCGGCAACCATGCCGATGTTCTCAAGCACCTGGTTCTGACCCAGGTGCTCCGCTATATGGCGGAAAAAGAGAAGCCCTACACCCTCGTCGACACCCATGCGGGTGCCGGCGGTTACTCGATCGAAGGCAAGTACGCGCAGAAGAAGGGCGAATACGTCCACGGCGTCTCCAAGCTCTGGGATGCCAAAGACCTGCCCGAACCCCTGGCCCGCTATATGGAGCCGGTGCGCCTGTTCAACCCAGACGGCCAGCTGCGCCAATACCCAGGCTCGCCGGCCATCGCCAACCTGCTGATGCGCGACACCGACCGCCTGCGCGTCTACGAGCTGCACCCGACCGACTACCGCATCCTCGACACCTACCTCTCCACCCGGCCCAACACCCAGGTCAGCGACAAAGACGGCTTCAGCGCCATGCGCGCCGAGCTGCCGCCGCCCTCGCGCCGCGCCGTGGTGCTGATGGACCCGTCCTACGAGCTCAAGACCGATTACGGCAAGGTCGTCACCGCCCTGCGCGAAGGCCTGGAGCGCTTTGCCGAGGGCGTGTTCCTGATCTGGTACCCGCAGCTGCAGCTGCTGGAAGCGGCGCAACTGGTGCAGCGGCTCAAGGCCGCCGCCGATGCCGGCGCCAAAAAGGGCTGGCTCCATGTGCGCCTGACTGTTGAGCAGCAGGAAGACGTGCGCGGCTTCGGCATGCTGGGCAGCGGCATGTTTGTGGTCAACCCGCCCTTCACCCTGCACGACGATCTGCAGGCCTCCATGCCTTATCTCGTCGACAAGCTGGGCCAGTACGACGGCGCCAACTTCCTGCTGGAGCAGCGCACGTCCTGAACCTTTTTGCGATTCAGTAGGCCACGGTGAAGCGCTGACGGTGATGCCGCGGCGCCTCCAGCTCATCCACCAAGGCCACGGCCAAGTCGGCCACGCTGATGCGTGACTGGCCCTGCGCATCGCTGAGCAGTTCGTCGCCGCCCAGGCGGTACTGGCCGCTGCGCTCGCCCGGCTCCAGCTGCATCGGCGGCGAGACAAACGCCCAGTCCAGTTCCTGCTCGCCGCGCAGGCGGTTCAGCGCCTCGCGGGCCGCCAGGGCGCCGGCCTTCCACTCGGCCGGGAACTGCGGCGTGTCCACCAGCTGCACGCCGGGCGCCACGTAGAGGCTGCCCGCGCCGCCCACCACCAGCAGCCGCGCCACGCCGGCCAGCTTGACGCCGGCCGTGATGGCGGCCGAGCCGCGCAGGAACTCCTCGAACAGCGCCGGGTGGCCCCAGCCGGGGTTGTAGGCACTCAGCACCGCGTCCAAGCCCTGCACCGCCGCAGCCACGGCCTCGGCCTCGGTGGCATCGGCCTGATGCACCTCCAAGCCCGGCTGCGCGGCCAGCTTGGCCGGGTCGCGCAGCAGCGCTCGCACGCTGTGGCCGCGCGCCAGCAGTTCTTTCAGCAGCGCCGAGCCCACGAAACCGGTGGCGCCAATCAATGCGATCTTCATCTTCAGTCCTTCCGTCCAGATGCCCGCCACAGCGGCCGGCGTGTTGTGATGGGCTCAACTTTATGGACTTCACAATCCAACCATAAGTCCTCAGAATCGCCTTGCACTCTTTAGAAAAACTTCATGCTGGACCAACTCAAGCGCATGGCCGTGCTGGCCACGGTGGTGGAGCAAGGCAGCTTTGTCGCCGCCGCGCGCCAGCTGCAAACCACCACCTCGGCCGTCAGCCAACAGGTGCGGGCGCTGGAGCGCGACATGGGCATCACGCTCTTGCACCGCAGCACCCGCAAACTCAGCCTGACCCCGGCCGGCGAGCGCTTTCACGCCGGCTGCGCCGCCATGCTCAGCGCGGCCCGCGGCGCGCAGCAGCAGCTGATCCAGCTGCGCGACGCACCCGAAGGCGAGCTGCGCATCGCCGCCCCCGTGGGCTTTGCCCGCCAGCTGGGCCCGGCCCTGGCGCCGCTGCTGCAGGCCCATCCGGGCCTGAGCCTGCATCTGGAGGTGGAGGACGGCTTCACCGACCTGGTCGACCGGCGCATCGATCTGGCCATCCGCTTCGGCCGTCTGCCCGACAGCAGCTGGGTGGCGCAGCGCATCGGCGAAAAAAGCATCGCCCTCTACGCCGCACCGGCCTACTTGGCGCAGCGCGGCGTGCCGGCCCAGCTGTCGGACCTGGCCGACACGGGCCACGACTGGCTGGCCCTGCGCAGCGGCACCGACCAGCCCTTCGCCCTGAGCCTGCGGCGCGGCGACGAAGCCCTGCAGCTGAGCGTGCGGCCGCGCGCCAGCAGCAACAACCAGCTCAGCCTGCAGCAGCTCTGCGAAGCCGGCCTGGGCCTGGCCATGCTGGGCGGCGACGATGTCAGCGAATCGGTCCAGGCCGGCCATCTGCTGCCCCTGCTGCCGGGCCTGCAGCTGCCGCCCCTGCCCATCCATGCGCTGACGCCGCAGCGCGATGCCCAGCCAGCCAAGGTGCGCCATGCCATCGCCGCCTTGCGGGCCTTTTTGAGTGCCGCCCCACCGGGCTGACCCCGGGAAGGCCTGTCATGGTTTCGCGGTACGCTGCGCGTCTTTGATCGATTGCGTTTCATCCGCCCGCACCGCCCACCGACCATGAAGACCGCCCCACCCTTCGGCCTGAGTTCCGCCGCCCTGGCGCGCAGCATTCCTTTTGTCCTCTTCATGGGCTTGCTGGCCTTGCGGGGCGCGCTGCCAGCGGGCGGAGCGCTGGACCCGCGCTGGGTCTACGGCCTGAGCGTGGCCATCGTCGGCGGCGCCCTGTTCTGGTTCTGGAAGGACTACGGCGAGCTGGCCCGCCAGAACCGCCCCAACGCCCGCCAGACGCTCTGGAGCGTGGGCATCGGCGTGGCGGTGTTTGGCCTCTGGATCCATCTCGACGCGCCCTGGATGCAGCTGGGCGAAGCCACCGCCAGCTTTGTGCCGGTGAACGACCAGGGCCAGCTCGACTGGCCGCTGATTGTGCTGCGCTGGATCGGCGCGGCCCTGCTGGTGCCGGTGATGGAAGAGCTGTTCTGGCGCGGCTTTTTGATGCGCTGGATCGAAAGCCCGCAGTTCGAAACCGTGGACCCGCAGCGCGTCGGCCTCAAAGCCATTGCCCTGTCCACCTTTGTCTTCATGCTGGCCCACACCTTGTGGCTGGCCGCCATTGTCGCCGGCCTGGCCTATGCCTGGCTGTATGTGCGCACCGGCCGGCTCTGGTGCGCCGTGATCGCCCATGCCGTGACGAATGGCTTGCTGGGCATCTGGGTGGTCCATTCGGGGCAATGGCAGTTCTGGTGAGCATCAGCGCTGCGCCCCTCGCTCACCGCAAGACCTGACCCCACACGCCGGAACCGCCCCCCATGTCTCAAGCCGATTCGACGCACAGCAGCCAGTTCGCGCTGCTGCGCCAACGCCGCTTCGCGCCCTATTTCTGGGTGCAGTTCCTCAATGCCGGCAATGACAACCTCTTCAAGTTCCCGCTGATCATCCTGATCACCTACCAGCTGCAGCTGGCCTGGCTGCCGGCCTCGCAGGCCGGGCTGGTGGTCAATGCCCTGTTCATCCTGCCCTATGTGCTGTTCTCAGCCACCAGCGGGCAGCTGGCCGACAAGCTGGACAAGGCGCGGCTGATGCGCTGGGTCAAATCGGTGGAGATCGCCATCATGGCCCTGGCCGCCTGGGGCTATCTGGCCAGCCATGTGCCGGTGCTGCTGGCCTGCGTGCTCTTGATGGGCTTGCACTCCACCCTGTTCGGCCCGGTCAAATACGCCTACCTGCCGCAGCAGCTCAGCGAGCGCGAGCTGCTGGGCGGCAACGGCATGGTCGAGATGGGCACCTTTGTCGCCATCCTGCTGGGCCAGGTGCTGGGCGGCCTCTTGATCGCCCTGCCCGGCGTGGGCGCGCAGTACGTGGCCATCGCCTGCCTGCTGACCGCCGTGCTCGGCCGCTGGCTGGCGCACTACATCCCCGCCTCGCCGCCCACCGACCCCGGCCTCACCATCAACTGGAACCCCTTCACCGAGACCTGGCGCAACCTCAAGCTCGCGCATGAAGAGCCGGTGGTGTTCCGCTCCCTACTAGGCATTTCCTGGATGTGGTTCTTCGGCGCCGTCTATCTGAGCAACTTCCCGGCCTTTGCCAAGGAGGTGCTGCATGGCGACGCGCAAGTGGCCACCGCCTTGCTTGTGATGTTCTCGGTCGGCATCGGCATCGGCTCCTTGCTGTGCGAGCTGCTCTCGCGCCGCGCGGTCGAGATTGGCCTGGTGCCGGTCGGCGCCATCGGCATGACGGTGTTTTCGGTGGACCTGTACTTCGCCTCGCGCGGCCTGCCGGCCAAGGCGGCACTCGAGGGCCTGTCGGTCTTCTTCGCCCAGCCCGCGCACTGGCGGGTGATGGCCGATCTGGGCCTGCTGGCCTTGTTCACCGGCCTCTACAGCGTGCCCATGTACGCGCTGATCCAGCTGCGCTCGCAGCCGGCCTACCGCGCCCGCATCATCGCTGCCAACAACATCCTCAACGCCCTGTTCATGATCGCCAGCTCCCTGGGCGCCGGCCTGCTGCTCAGCGCCGCCGGCTTCAGCATCCCCGAGCTCTTCCTGACCGTAGGCCTGGCCAATCTGGCCGTCAGCCTCTACGTCTTCATCCGCGTGCCGGAGTATCTGCAGCGCTTCGTGGGATTGTTCCAGCGCGCCCCGGGCGCCCTGTGAACATCGCCGGCGACACGCCCGCTCTGCGCATCGGTGCCCTGGCCCGGCTCAGCGGAGCCACACCGCGCGCGCTGCGCCTGTACGAAGCAATGGGCCTGCTGCCCGCACCGGCACGCGAGGGCAAGTACCGGGTCTACAGCGCCGTGCATCTGAACGTGGTGCGGCTGATCCGCGAAGCCCAGGCCTTGGGCTTCAAGCTGCATGAACTCCAGGCCTTGGCGGCCGAAGTGCCGCTGACGCAGGCCCTGAACCCCGACACTGCGCTGCCGGCGCTGCGCGACAAACGCCGGCAGCTGGACCAGCAGATCCATGAGCTGCAAGCACGGGCCGGCACGCTGGACCGCTGCATTGCCGCCTTGAGTGACCCACGGCTGCCCACGGCGCTTTGCACGGAGGGGAGCACGGAGCAGCCCCAACCTTCAGCCCAGGACGCGCGATCCGGCAGCGCTTGACTCTGCCCCTAGGGGCAGACAGGACACTGGCGGCCTCGCGTTCGCGCCCAGCTGCAGTCCCTTGTCGACACCCATCCGCCGATGTCCTCCATCCACCCGCCCCGCCGCATCCTCGTCCTCAACGCCAACCCCAAACCCGCCAGCCTCAGCCAGGCCCTGGCCGAGCGCTATGCCGAGGCCGCCAGCACGGCTGGTCATGCCGTTCAGCTGGTGCATCTGCATGCGCTGCGCTTCGAGCCCGATCTGCGCGGCGGCTACGCGAACCCGCAAGGGCTGGAGCCCGATCTGCAGCAGCTGCAGCGGCAGATCCTGGAGGCCGAACACCTGGTGTTGGCCTACCCGGTCTGGTGGGGCTCGGTGCCGGCCTTGTTCAAGGGCCTGCTGGACCGACTGCTGCTGCCCGGCTTCGCCTTCCGCTACGACGGCAGCCAGAGCCTGCCCGAACAACTGTTGAAAGGCCGCAGCGCCCGCCTGCTGGTCTGCATGGACACGCCCGCCTGGTACTTCCGATGGTTCCAGGGGGCCCCGGCCCACCGCATGATGAAAAACGCCGTGCTGGGTTTTTGCGGTATCGCGCCGATTCGCATCAGCAGCTTTGCGCCCGTGATCAAGAGCACACCGGAGCAGCGGGCCCAATGGCTGGAACAGGCTGCGGACCTGGGCCGACAAGGCCGGTGAGGGCGACGCTGCAGCGTTCAATCGGATTGAAGCCTGACTTCAAGCCAGCGCGCCGATGGCGGCCTCGAAGCGCCCTACAGTTCAGCGCATACCACCACTGCACTGGAGCCCGCGCATGAGCCACATCGACAGCCAGGTCCTGGACCAAGCCTTCCGCCAAGCCCGCACCTTCAACACCTTCCGCCCGGAGCCGGTTAGCGATGCCCTGCTGCAGCAGGTGGTCGAGCTGGCCCAGTGGGGCCCCACAGCCATGAATGGCCAGCCGGTGCGCTATGTCTTCGTGCGCAGCCCCGAGGCCAAGCAGCGCCTGGCGCCGGCCCTGGCCGCCGGCAATCTGGCCAAGACCCTGGCCGCGCCCGTGACGGTGATCGTGGCCGCTGACAGCCAGTTCTTCGAACACCTGCCGACCCAGTTCCCGGCCGTGCCCGGTGCGCGCGACATGTTTGCCGGCAATGCCGCCATGGCCGCCGGCACCGCCAGCCGCGACTCGCACCTGCAAGGCGCCTACTTCATCATCGCCGCGCGCCTGCTGGGCCTGGACTGCGGCCCCATGGCCGGCTTTGACACCGCCAAGGTCAACGCCGAGTTCTTCCCCGACGGCCGTTTTCAATCGCAGTTCCTGATCAACCTGGGCTACGGCGACCCGGCCGGCAACTACCCGCGCGGCCCGCGCCTGGGCTTCGAGCAGGTGGCGCAGGTGCTCTGAAAAACGAAGAGCAGATCCGCAGCCAGGCGCCGGCTCAGTTCGCGCCGTGGCAGAGCGGGTAGGGGCGGCCGCTGCCGCAAGGGCAGAGCGCCGCACCACTGGCGGCCCGGTCTGCCATCCCGGCCATTGCTGCGGCCTCGGCCGCATCGCGCTGCGCCTGCCAGTAGCGCTGGATCTGCCGCGCCTGCTGGGCCAGGCCGGCGGCCGCCGCATCGTGCGCGGCCTCGCTGGGCGGCTGCTGCTCCAGACGCCGCCAGCCGGCCTCGCTGCCGTAGAGCAGCAAGGTGCTGAACCAGTCCGGGTGGGCCTGCAGCAGCGGCTGCCAGGCGGGCGCGGCGAGCGCAATGCCGCAGAGGTAGCCGCGGCACCAGTCATCCAGGATCACCAGAGGCCGGCCGTCCTCGCCCTCGGTGCAGCCGAACAGCGGCTGGTAGGCCGGGCGGTCGGGCTCACGCAGCGCCGCGGCCGTGGCTTGCCATTGCTTGAGCAGCAGGGCCTGCAGTCGGGCGCGCAGATCCGAATCGGCAAAGCTGGGCTGCTGCACGCCCTGCTCGGCATCCAGGACCCAGGCCATGGCCTGCTCGGGGGTGATCGGCACGGGGCCGCTGACCAGGGCGCAGATGAAGCCATCGATCATGGGCGCCTGCATGGGCTGGTCGAGGCCGGCGTCTTCGGCAAACAAGGCCTCTTCAAGCAGGGCGATGTCGTCCAGCGACCAGCCCAGCTCGACATTGAGCGCCTTGCCGACGAACACCGTGCTAAACCCCTCGAGCGCGGTCGGCCGCGAACTTGGCCTGGAAAGCGGCGAAGCCGCCCTCGCCGGGCAGGTCCAGCGCGTCGCGCGCTTCCTGCATCAGGTTCAGGTAGTAGTGCAGGTTGTGAATGCTGGTCAGCATGGGGCCCAGCATCTCGCCACAGCGGTCCAGGTGGTGCAGGTAGGCGCGGCTGAAGGTCTTGCAGGTGTAGCAGGTGCAGGTTTCGTCCACCGGCCGCTCGTCGGTCTTGTAGCGGGCGTTGCGCAGGCGCAGGTCACCGAAGCGGGTGAACAAATGGCCGTTGCGCGCATTGCGGGTGGGCATGACGCAATCGAACATGTCGATGCCGCGGCTGACGCCTTCGATCAGGTCTTCCGGCGTGCCCACACCCATCAGATAACGCGGCTTTTGCGCGGGCAGCTGGTGGCCGATATGGGCCAGCACGCGCTGCATATCGGCCTTGGGCTCGCCCACCGACAGGCCGCCGATGGCATAGCCCGGCAGATCCAGCTCGGCCAGGCCGGCCAGGGAATGGTCACGCAGGTTCTCGAACATGCCGCCCTGGACGATGCCGAAGAGCGCGTTGGGGTTCTCCAGGCGGGCGAACTCGTCCTGGCAGCGCTTGGCCCAGCGCAAGCTCATCTCCATGCTCTTGCGGGCTTCCAGCTCGGTGGTGATGTGGCCCTTGGTCTCGTAGGGCGTGCACTCGTCGAACTGCATGACGATGTCGGAATTGAGCACCGTCTGGATCTGCATCGAGATCTCGGGCGTCAGGAAGAGCTTGTCGCCGTTGACCGGCGAGGCGAACTTGACGCCCTCTTCGCTGATCTTGCGCATCTCGCCCAGGCTCCAGACCTGGAAGCCGCCGCTGTCGGTCAGGATGGGTTTGTTCCAGCTCTCGAACTGATGCAGCCCGCCGAACTGTTTCATGATGTCCAGACCCGGCCGCATCCACAGGTGGAAGGTGTTGCCGAGGATGATCTGGGCGCCCATCTCCTCGAGCGAGCGCGGCATCACGCCCTTGACGGTGCCATAGGTGCCCACCGGCATGAAGATCGGCGTTTGCACGACCCCGTGGTTGAGCGTCATCTGGCCACGGCGGGCGTGGCCTTCGGTCTTGAGGAGTTCGAACTTCAGCATGAGCGCGATTGTCGCAGCAGGCGTGGCCGCCGGGGTGGGGGCAGCGCCTCAGACACCGCCATCCCAGCGGCCCAGGGCCTGCTGGGTCGAGCCCCAGGCCAGCCAGACCGCCAGCGCCAGCGGCGGCAGCCAGCGCTCCAGGCCCTTCAGACTCAGCGCCTCGGGCGAGGCCCAGGCGTGCATGCCCTCGGGCAACAGCCAGAGCAAGGCCGCCGCGGCCAGGCCCAGGGCCAGAGGCATCAGCCAGGCCAGCAGGCGGGCCGCGGCTGAAGGCTGGAGCACCGCGCTCGCCGCAGCACGCGGCGCCGGCAAGGCAGCCGGCAAGGCGGCCAGCACCGCGGCGCTGAAACCGGCGTCTTCGCTCAGCGCCGCGGCCTCCTGGGCCAGATCGGCCGCGGCCTCGCGCAGCAGGCCGTCCAGCCAGGCCTCGTCGGCAGCGTCCAGCCGCTCGCTGGTTTGCATCGATGGCGGGGTTGGGGTCATGGCAACACCTCTTCTTCAGTCGCGTGTGGCGCCCAGGCCTGCAGATATTCCTTGAGCTTGATCTTGCCACGCAGCACATGGGTCTTGAGCGTACCCAGCGGCCAGCCCAGCAGGGCAGCCGCCTCGCTGTGCGAGAGCTCGGCCAGATAGCAATGCACGATGGCCTCCTGCTCCGGCGCGCTCAGCCGCGCCAGCGCCCGGCCCAGGTCCAGGCGCAGTGCCACCTGCTGCGGCAGCTCGGCCTGTGCATCAGCCGCAGTCTCGCCCTCCCAAGCCCCATCGTCCTCCGCCAGGCTCTCGCTGCGTTGCGCCAGCTCGCTCGCGACCAGGCGCTGCTGTTGCAAAAAGCAGTTGCAGGCGATGCGGTAGAGCCAGCTGCGAAAGCGCGCCTCGCCGCGAAAACCGGGCAGCGCGCGGTAAGCCTGCAGAAAGGCCTCCTGCGCCAGCTCATCGGCACGCGCCGCATCGCCCCGCGTCAGGCGGCGCAGCAGGGCGCGCACCATGCCCTGGTGGCGCCGCAGCAGGCAGGCAAAGGCCGCACGATCGTCATGCAGCTGCACCTGGCGCACCCAGAGGCGGTCCTGGGCGTCTTGTGCATCCTCGCGACTGAAGGCCTCGTCATCCATGCGCGGAGCCTGATCTCAAACCTTTGCCTGAGCATCCTTCTGGCCGCGCGTCTCCACCCGCCACACGATCAGCAAAGCGATGCCGATGAAGCCCGGCAGGCAGCCGATGGCCCAGAGCCAACTGCCTGGGTTCATCAGGTAGAACATCACCGCCAAGCCGAGACCGGCGGCCACATTGATCGCGCCCGCTTGCAGGCCGCCGTTTGTACGTCGCCGCTGGGCATCAAGACTCGCCTGGCCATCCCCGGAGAGCTGATTCAAGAGTTCCGGCGGCAGAGGCTGGCCCTTGTCGGCCAGCTGGCGCAGGGTCTCGTGCAGCAGCTGCTCGCGCCGCATCTTGGCCTGGATGCCCATGATGATGGCCACGATGGGAATCATCAGCGCCATGATGGGCACCAGGAAGGGAAGGACGTGACGCATATTGAGGAAGTCCATTGGCGCTGCTCCTGCAGAGGTTGGGGGAATGCTCGGGCGATCAAGAAGAGAAAACTGATCGGGACGCAGGCTTGGATGCGCGGGTGGCGGTGTTTGGATTCATCCAGCGCCAAATAGTTTGGGCATGCCAGCTCGACCGCCCCGCATTCGAGGCCTAGGTGCAATGGGCGCAGTCTGCCCCGAAGCCGCTGCGCTACTTCTCGCCACCCGACGCGACGGCCTTCAAGGCATCGGCCAGTGCCGTCAAGGCGGCGACCGTGCCCTGCAGCTGCGCGGGCAAGGCGGCCAACCAGGTGGCGTCTGGCGCCTCGCCCTGTTCCAGCCGCGCTTCACCCTCGGCCAGCATTTGAGCCAGGCGCTCAGCGCCCAAGATGGCCGCCATGCCTTTGTTGGCGTGAACCTGCAACTGGGCCGCGGGCCAATCGCGGGCTTGCAGCGCCGCCTCGATCTGCGCCGGCAACTCGGCGGCGGACCGGGAAAAGCTCGCCACGCTCTTCTGATACCTCGGCAATTTGCCCATGAAACGGTCCATGGCCAGCTGGATCTCAATGCCATCGGCCAGGGCTTGCTCCAGCAAAGGCCCGGGTACCAGCAAGGTGGGAAAGGCAAACTTTGCTGTTTCTGCAACGCCCTCTGCTGCGCTTTCAATCGAACCGTCCGAGCTGCGCCCGGTGGGCCGGCCCATCTTCTGGATCAGACGCACCAGCCGGTCCAGGTCAAAGGGCTTGCCCACATGCTCATCCATGCCCGCGGCCAGGCATTCTTCGCGGTCCGAAGCCATGGCATTGGCCGTCATGGCCACGATGGGCAGACGCAGGCCCAGCTCCTCGCGCAAGATGCGGGTGGCCGTGTAGCCATCCATGACAGGCATCTGCACATCCATCAGCAAGAGGTCCACCGCCCCCGCCTCGGCCCGCATGAAGTCCACCGCCTCCTGCCCATTCGAGGCCAGGCGGACCGTGGCGCCGGCATCCTCGAGCAGTTCACGCGCGACCTGCTGGTTGTTGAGGTTGTCCTCCACCACGAGCAGGCGGATGCCTGCCAGCGGCGCCGCACCGGCGTTTGCAGCGGCGCCCTCCCTGTCGTGCTGGCCGTCTGAGGGCGAGGCCGTGGCTGGACAGAGCGCCTCACGCAAGGCGACCGCCATCAAGGGTTTGACCAGGAAGGCCTTCAGCAACGCCTGCTCGCCCGGTGTCAGCGCCTCCAGCTGCAGCGGCGTGCCACTCATCACCAGGGGCAGCTCGGCCCAGCCGGGCCGGGCACGCAGTTGCGCCAGGCAGGCCCAAACGTCCTCACCCGGCAGCCGTGCATCCGCCAGCACCAGGTTCAGCGCCAAACCTTCGGGCGCCGCCGCCATCCAGGCCTGCGCCTCGGCCACGCTGGCTGTCGCCACCACCTGCCAGCCTTCGGCCATCAACATGCGGCTCAGCAGCTCGCGGGCACGGGCGTTGTCGTCGATCAACAAGACCAGCCCCTGGCTCGCCGGTGCCGGAGCTTGGGCGCCATCAGCCTCGCCCTGCACCACCGGCAAGTCGAGTTGAAAGCTGAAACGACTGCCTTGCCCCAGGGCGCTTTCCAGCGTGATCTGGCCGCCCATCAGCTCCAGCAGGCGCAGGCTGATGGCAAGCCCCAGGCCCGTGCCACCGAACTTGCGCGTGGTGGATGCTTCCGCCTGGCTGAAGCCCGAAAAAATCTTGGCGTGGTGCTCTGGCGCGATGCCGATGCCGGTGTCCGTCACCGTGAACTCCAGCCGCACCGCATCCTCCAGGCGCTGCATGAGCTGAACGCCGACCACCACCTCACCGCTTGAGGTGAACTTGAGCGCATTGCCGGCCAGATTGATCAGCACCTGCAACAGGCGCAAGCCATCCACGTGCAGCAAGGGCGGCAACTGCGGGTCCAGATCGAACAACAGATCCACCGGCTTGGCGCCCACATTGGCAGCCAGGATCACCGACAAGTCGCGGAAGATCTGCGTCAGGGCATGCGGCTGCGGATCCAGCGTCAGCTTGCCGGCTTCGACCTTGGAGAAATCGAGAATGTCGTTGAGCAGCCCCAAGAGCGAACGAGCCGCGCCCTCGGTCTTGCTGGCGTAGTCGCGCTGGCGCGTGCTGAGTTCGGTGCGCTGAAGCAGCTTGAGCAGGCCCAGGATCGCATTCATGGGCGTGCGGATCTCGTGGCTCATATTGGCCAGAAAGCGGCTCTTGGAGCGCGAGGCTTCCTCGGCCTCCTGGCGGGCGTGCACAAAATCGCTGATGTCATGGAAGCTGTAGACCAGGCCGATCACCTCGCCACGATCCATCTGCGGGCGGACGCGACGCTCGAACAAGCGGCCGTTCTTGAGCTTGGTGATTTCACAACCCGCTTGCGAATCCAGGCCGACCTGTTGGCTGAAGGCCGTGAAGTCGTCTTGCAGCTGCCACGGCGTACTCAGCTGCTCCATCAGGAAGGCGATGATGGCTTCGCTGTCTTGCAGCAGCACCGCCTCGGGGATCTCCCACATGGCGCTGAAGCGGCGGTTCATATTGACGATATGGCCGGCCGAATCGAGCACCAAAACGCCTTCCCAGATCGACTCCAAGGTGGCCTGCAACTGACCCGACAGCGCCGCCAACTGGGCCTCGCCGCGCTTCAGGCTGGCACCGTCCCGCACGCGCAGCACCAAGACGTCTTCAACATCACCACGCAGGCGGCGGATCGACTTGATCACCGGCAGCGCCACCCCATCGCCGCAGATGTACATGGACTCGGCGTTGTCGATATCACTGCCCCCGCCCACGCGCACATCTTCCCAGTAGAAGATATCGGCCAGGCTGCTCTCCACCTCGGTGATGGCGCGGCCGACCAGCGGGGTGGCCTCGTAGCCCAGGGTGACTTCAGCCTGCCGATTGGCCGCGATGATCTGGAGCGACTTGGGGTCCACCACCAAGAGCATCTCGGAGCTCTGGTCGCACATGACGCGATCCAGGGTGGCAGGGTCCCAGCTCATGTGGGCTTGCCCCCGTCAAAGTAGTAATTGACGCGTTTGCGCGGTGCCAGGTACTCGTACACCGCTGCCGGCAGCTGGCTGGGGCGGTAGGCCTTGCTGATGTGGACATCGCCCTCTTCGTTGAGGTCCAGCATCATGGCCTCGCTTTTCGGAACGCCCGCGTCGTAGGTGATGACGGTGGGTTTGAGCGGCCGCGCGGCGTTGACGCGAATCACCAGGCCGATCACATCATTGGACAGGCCCACGATGGTGCCCGGCGGGTACACGCCCATGAACTTGATGAAGGCCTGCAAAAAGCGCGGGTCAAAACGGCTGCGCTGCTGGGCAAACATCTGGGACAAGGCCTCATGCGGCGTCAGCGAGTGGGCGATATGGGGCGCGTTGCAGAGGTTGTCGTAGGTGTTGATCACCGCCACCAGGCGCGCCAAGGGATCGATCGCCTCAGCCACCAGCTTCTTCGGGTAGCCGCTGCCGTCATACGCCTCGTGGTGCTGATGGATGATGTTGCACAGCACATTGGACAGGCCGATCTTCTTCGCCAGGTCCAGGCCGTACTGACAGTGCAGCTCGCGCGCCTCGCGCTCGAATTTGCTCAAGGGCCCGGCCTTGCGCATGATGTTCTCGGGAATGTCATTGAGCCCGATGTCGTGGAACACCGCGGCCATGCCCACCATCTTGACCAGCTCGGCCGGCATGCTCATCTCCTTGCCCAACACCATGGCCAGCACGGCCACATTGAGCGAGTGCAGATAGACATCCTCATTGCCGGGCTTGTCGCCCATCACCTGAATGGCCAGGTCCGGCGCCGCCAGCATCTCGTCAACGATGCCGCCGATCAGCTCGGTGGTGTCACTGAGCGCCTGCTGGGGCTGGGAGTAAATGGTTTTGTTGATGCCCTTGATGACCCCGGCGGCATTGGCAAAGGCACGCTCCACCCGCTCGATCTTCTCGCGGTGTTCGGCCATCTGCCGAATGCGCTGCTGCTTGGCCGCCATCAAGGCGGCCAGCTCGGCCTGGCGGGCCAACTCCTCCGCAGTGGGGGCGGCCGGGGGCTGCTCACTCTTGGGCAAAGGCTTCACATCGCTCAGGGATGGTGCCCAGCGCACGCTGGCCAGGCCCAGGCTGCGAATGGTCTGCAGCTGATCTTCGGTCTTGATCTTGAAGTTGTTGAAGTTGAAGGGATGCTCCATCCAACCCACATCCAGGTAGACGTAAACGCCCACACGCAACTGATCAACGGAGATGCGATGTTCGTTTTCTGATGCAGACATGGCAAAGATGATTTAAGCATGTTCCCAAGGGCTTGGGGCCGCCGAAGCCTCCTTCAAGCGCTGCCCCCAGGATCACCCCCAAGTCCGGCCAGGATCGATCACGGGACAATGGCTTCATGTTCCCACGCCTCGTTTTGCGCGGGTGCCAGCTCTGGCCCAGCCTGTTGATCCTCTTCGTCCTGTTTGGGCAAATCTCCCACGCGCAGGGCCAGGAGCGCCTGAACCTGCGCCAAGCCCAGTTTTCGCATGAGCTGGCGCCGCTTGAGCAAGAGATCAGCCTGCCCGACACCTGGCGCCAACGCGGTCTGCCCGCCCGAGGGCAGGGGCGCTACCGCTTGCACTTCACGCTGGACCATGCGCCCCCGCATGGCCAGGCCTGGGCGCTGCGCGCCGAGCGCCTGAGCCGGCTGCATCGCGTGCTGCTCAACGGCGCCGTGGTGCACGAGCAAGCCGATTCGGAGGCCATGCGCCTGCATGCCTCCCCGGCCCAAACCTGGCTGGAGCTGCCCAGCGCCCTGCTGCGACCGGGGCCCAACGAACTCGTGCTGGAGCTGTACTACCAGCGTCGTGCCGGCCTCTCCGACCTTTGGATCGGCCCCGCTGCCGAGCTGGAGCCCGGCTACCAGTGGATGCGCTGGCGCGAAGCCCAGCTGCCGCAGTGGATCAATATGCTGGCTGCCGGCTTCTCGCTGCTGCTTTTGCTGGTGTGGATGGAGCGTCGCCACGAACGCAGCCTGGGCCTGTTCGCCTGGCTGTGCCTGCTCACCTCGCTGCGCAACAGCGTGTACGGCCTGAGCCTGCCGCTCGCCTGGGTGCAAGCCCTGGACCTGTTTTTCTACCTGGCCCAGGTGGCGAGCATCCAGCTTCTCGGTCGCTTTGCCCTCGCCTGGTCCGAACGCGCCCTGCCCTGGTACCGCCACAGCCTGCGCTGGACCGCCTGGCCCTTGCTGTTGGGAGGGGTGCTGGCCTCGTGGCTGGGCGCCCTGGAAACCTGGCGCAGCTGGGCCTACCCCGTGGTGCTGCTGCTGGGCCTGCCGGCCCTGGGCCTGGTGGGGCTGCGCGCCTTCCGCGTCGGCGGCTGGCGCCGACTTGCCCTGGCGGGGGCGATGTTGCTGATGATGGGGGCAGCCGTGTTCGACTATCTGGTCGGTCAGGGTCGGCTCAGCGTCATGCATGCCTACGCCATGCCCTGGATCCAGCCTCTGGCCATGATCGCCTTCGCCACTTTGCTGGCGGAGCGATTGGTGGTGGCTTTGCGCCAGAGTGAGCGCCAGCAGGCCGAACTGGAGCGCCAGGTGGCCGAGCGCACCGCCCAGCTGCAAGCCGCCCATCTGGCCAAGAGCCGGCTGCTGGACGCCGCCAGCCACGACCTGCGCCAGCCTGTCACCGCCCTGGGCCTGCTGGTGGGCATGGCGCGACTCCAGACCCAGGAACCGCGGCTGCGCCAGCTGCTCGACCAAGCCGGCGAAGGCGTGCGCGGGCTTGAGCGCCTGCTCAAAGGCCTGCTCGATCATTCGCGCCTCGATCAACAGGACCGGCCCGTGCAAACCACGCCGCTGCGATTGCAGCCCCTGCTGGATGCGGTTTTGGTGCACGCCGGCCCGCTGGCGCGCGAGCGCGGCCTGCGCCTGCGCGTGCGGCCCTGCGCCTTGTGGGTGCGTTCTGAACCGCTGCTGCTGGAGCAGGTGCTGCGCAATCTGGTCAGCAATGCCATCACGCACACAAGCCAGGGCTCGGTGATGGTGGTCGCGCGCCGGCGGGGCGCCCAGCTCTGCCTGCAGGTGCGCGACAGCGGGCCCGGCATCCCGCCCGAGGCGCAGCAGCGCATCTTTGAACCCTTTGTGCAGCTGGGCAACCCCGCGCGCAGCCGACAGCATGGCAGCGGTCTCGGCCTGGCCATCGTCGACCAGGCGCTGCGCCGCCTGGGCCATTCGCTGCAGCTGCGTTCAGCGCCGGGCCGCGGCAGCTGCTTCAGCGTGCTGCTGCCGCACTGCGAAGCGCCCAGCGAAGCCTCCGCGGCGCCAGCGCCCAGCGGCCCCAGCGAGGCCGACAAGAGCCCGGCCGTGGCGCCGCAAACCATCTGGCTGGTGGAGGACGATGTGGAGCTTCAGCAGGCCTTGTCCCAACAGCTGGAAGCCTGGGGGCACTGCGTCTGCAGCTTCGACACCGCCGAGGCCTTGTGGGCGCAATGGCCGGCGCCGCCCGACCCGGCCCCCGACTGGGTGCTGGCCGACCATCGCCTGCCCGGCATGAAGGGTGAAACGCTGCTGCAACGCATCGCCAGCCTCGGCGGGCCCAGCCGCCTGGCCCTGATGACCGCCGACCTGGACCCTGCCTCGGGCGCCATCCTGCGCAGCGCCGCATGGCCGACGTTGCAAAAGCCCTTCAGCCCGCAGGTGTTGCAAGCCTTGCTGTCGCAGACGACAACAGCGCCGGTTCTGCCGACCAAGCCGGCAACCTGAAGCCCAGCCGGGCCGCCACCACCATGGCCTCGGCGCGACGGCTCACATTGAGCTTGCGAAAGATCACGGCCAGATGGGTCTTGACGGTGGATTCCGACATCTCCAGCCGCCGCGCAATCGACTTGTTGCTGAGGCCGCGCAAGAGCAGGCCCAGCACCTCCTGCTGGCGATCCGAAAAATGCGGGGTTTCGCCCAGCTCCTCACTCTGCAGCCGAAAACTGGCCGGCAGGGCAATGCGCCCCTCCAGCGCCGCCGAGAGCTGCGACCAGAGCAGCTCGAAATGCGCCGTCTTGGGGATGAAGCCGGCCGCGCCGCCCTCCAGGCAGGCCAGCACCGTGGCCGGGCGCTCGTCCGCCGACACCACGATCACCGGCACCCATTCCAGCGCTTCGCGCAAGCGCTGCAGCGCATCGAGGCCTTGTGCATCGGGCAGCCCCAGATCGAGCAGCACCAGATCGGGCGCCCCCTGAGACTCGAGCCCGGTCAGCAAGGCGCCCAGGCTGGCGTACTGCAGGCATTGCATCTGCGGGTGCGCCTGTGACAACAGGGCCACCAGCCCCTCCCTCAGCAGGGTATGGTCATCAACCAAGGCGATGTTCATGAGCGGAAATTATGTCAGCGGCCCATGACAGGCCAGCTCGGCGCGCGCCCCGAGGCAGCTCGCCAGATGTTTCGGCAAAAACCCACACCTCGGCCAAATGGACGATGGTGTGCCCGCTGAGACGGTTCTAGCATCCGCTCCGCTGCAGGCCGCCTCGCCTCGGCGCGGGCGCATGAGCGGCCCGCACCGCCGGCGGCCCTGTCATTCCGTCTCGTTTGCAGCTGCAACCAAAGGCCCGACCCATGAAAGCTCCGCATCCCACCCTGGCCGCATTGCTGGCCGCCAGCCTGCTCTCCGCCTGCGGCGGCGGCGGTGGTTCTGATCCAGCCCCTGCACCTGCGCCCGCACCGGCGCCAGCCCCCGCACCGGCACCTGCGCCCACTCCGGTGGAAGTCAGCGGCGTGGCCTCCAAGGGCTTGCTGGCCAAGGCCATCGTGCGCGCCCACCCGGTCAAGGACGACGGCCAGGCCGACCTCGCCACCGTGCTCAAGGAAACCGAGACCGATCAAGACGGCAAGTACACGCTCAGCGTGCCCACCACGCCCGGCAAGCTCTACGTGATCCGCATCAGCGCCAAGGCCGATGGCAGCACCACGCAGAAGGATGAAATCACCGGCCAGGCCCAGGCCCTGCCCGCCAGCTTCGCCTTGCGCGCCGTGGTGGCCGCCAGCGCCAGCGTCACCAAGACCGACCTCAACATCACCCCCTTCACCGAAATGGCCACCGCCGCCGCCGAGAAGGCCAGTGGCGGCCTGACAGTGGCCAACAAGGACCAGGCGCAGTCAAATGTGGTGCAGATGCTGGGCTTCGATCCGGCCAAGGTGAAGCCCACCGACATCGCCAACGCCAGCACCGACGAAGAGAAGAAGCTGGCCGTCATGCTGACCTCGGTGGCCCAGCTGGCCAAGGACGGCGCCCTCGGCTGCGCCGACCAGACCCAGGCCGGCGAGCGCGTGCGCTGCGTGGTGCAGAAGCTGGCCGAATCCGCCAAGATCGATTCGACCAAGCCGGGCACCGTGGGCGGCGTCAATGTCGCCGACAAGCTGGTCGAAGCGGTGAACAAGGTCGTCACCACGCCCGAGCTGAACCAGGGCAAGGTCGACGACAAGATCGTCAACGTGGCCCTGGGCAACCTCAAGGGCGACGGCAAGCCGGCCCCGATCAGCAACAGTGGTGACGTGGCCGCCGCGCGCAAGCTCTTCGACGAGCTGCGCAGCTCGGCCCAGGCCCTGGTCAAGCCCGATGCGGGCGCCACCACCGGCGCACTTCAGAAGGAGGCCGAACGCTTCGGCGCCGCGCTGGACAGCGTGGAGGCCCCGGTCATGCTGGCCACCCACACCAGCTCGGCCCTGCTGGGCGGTATCCAGGGTCTGATCGACTACAAGGAAGGTCTGGGCCCCAACAACGGCGGCGGTCTGTACGGTGAGGTGCCCGGCGGTCCGGCCCAGCTCAATGCCGTGGGCTGCACCATCTACCAGGACGAGGCCCGCACGGTGGCCGCCACATCGGCCGACAACGCCCGCTTCCTGGGCTGCTCGGTGCGCTATGGCGTGACCGCCTTCAACGATGTCAACCAGGGCGGAAAGTACGTGCTGGCCCATGTGCGCCATCGCCTCTTCATCACACCCGGCAGCAATGCCGGCGAGTACAGCTACAGCGCACGCGCCCAGGCCATCGTCTGCAAGGACACCAACTTCTGCTCCACCGGCCAGGCCTTCAAGGTCTACGACCTGCAATCCCAACCGGCCGTGGATTTCAGCGGCACGGTCAAGGTGACGGTCGAAGCCCTGCGCATCAAGAGCTTTGAGATCCAGGGCGAGCTGCCGGCCAAGTTCAAGGACGAGGTGTCGGCACCCAAGAGCTCGGCCGACATCCTCTACAACCCCAACGGCAAGGCCAGCTTCAGCCTCAAGGGCAGCCGCAATGTGATCGTGCCGGCCACCGCCAAGAAGGGGGATGTGGAGACCGTCAACGTCGAGGGCAAGCTGGCCATCTACAAAGACGGCGCCGGCAGCCTGGACAGCGAGCTCTCCATCCTGACCGGCAGCCAGCTGCAGAGCGTGGTCGTCGCCGACGGCTCGCAAGCGCGCGAAATGGGCGGCTTCAATCTGCAGCTGCTGGCAGGCACGCCCAAGGCCGAGATCGAAGGTCAATTCAAAGTCTCCCAGCTGGTCAACGACAAGAGCGGCAAGACCCTCACGCCCAGCGAGGCCCTGCTCAGCGGCGCCGTGCGCAACAAGGGCGATGATGGCAAGGCCCAGGCCAGCTTCTTCGCCGGCAAGATCAGCGCCAGCCTCACCGGCTATGCCCAGTACGACGACACCCTGCCCAAATCCGCCACCAACAACTACAAGGTCAGCCTGGCCCTGGACGGCAGCCTCACGGCCGACCAGCGCCCGCAGCTCAAGCTCAATCTGGGCCTGAGCAGCTCGGCCTGGAGTGGCGCCAACGACGCCAAGCTGGACGGTCAGTACAAGGTGCTGAACAAGGACAAGGTCGAGACCCTGGTCATCAACCTGAGCGCCAGCCAGGCGGCCAGCGACGGCAAGGCCAGCTTCAAGCTCAGCGAAGCCACCTCGGGCCTGAACTTCGCCACCGACGGCAAGCAAAGCGTGCTCGACCTGAAGAAGGGCGATGTCAAGATCGGTGTGATCGACCTCGACAGCAGCCGCATCACCTTCACCAACGGCGAGTTCTGGTCGCTCAACTGAGCCTGAACCACCACCTTGGGGCCAGCCCTGGCTGCGCCCCGCCACAACGGGGGCATCATGCCCCCGTGTTCTTTTGTGCGCCCAGGAAGCAGCCACATGCCCGCTCCACTCCCCTTCATCGCTCGCTCAGCACCTCTCACCCTGAACCGCGCCTGGCGGGCCGCCTGGCTCTTGCTGGCCAGCAGTGCCGCACTTGCCCAGGGCTCGAGCGCCGGCCTGAGCCTCAGCCTCAGCAGCGAGCGCTTCAACGATGCCACCCGCCTCAGCCAGATGGGCCGCGAAGGCGCGCCCGCGCTGCAACCCCGCGCGGGTGACAACCTCGCGTACGAGGAGAACGAGATCCGCCTGGCCTGGGACCAAGGCCCCTGGCGCTTGAGCGCCCTGGGGCGCCAGAGCGCCAGCATCGTGGCCGGCGCCTCGGGCCTGCAGCTGGCCCAGGGCCTGATCGAACGCCGCAAGCCCGGCCAGGATCAGGACTACCGCGTCGACCTCAGCTACCGCGGCTTCTCGGGCCTCGGGCTGGCCCTGGCGCGGCGTTGGGGCGAAGCCAGCCTGGGCAGCCAGGGCTGGCAGGGCCAGCTGGAGCTGCAAGCCCTGCAGCTGCGCCGCCTGCGCGAGACCGAGATCCACGGCACGGCCCGTTACCAGACGTCTTCACAAAGCTATGCCTTCGATCTGCAAGGCCTGCGCGTGCAGGACACGCTGCGCTTTCCCTTCCAGCAGGATCACCCGCGCCAGGGCTGGGGCCTGCTGGCCCAGGCGGAGCTGGGCTGGTGCCAGGCCGGTGTCCAGCCCTGGTGCCTGTCCCTGCGAGGCGAGAACCTGGGCCAGCTGCGCTGGCGCCAAATGCCGCAGGAGTGGCTGCAGCTCTCCACGCAAACCCAAAGTTATGACGAAGACGGCTACCTGATCTACAAACCCATGCTCAGCGGCCGCTACAGCCAGACCGCCTACCGCCAGCAGGCGCGCCAGCGCTGGACCCTGCGGGCCCAGGGCGAGACCGGCTGGGGCCGCGCCCAGCTGCGCCTGATCCGGCTGCAGGGCTACGGCCCGCTGCTGCCCGAGCTGGGCATGGACTGGGCCGCGGCCAACGAAGGCTGGAGCCAGAGCCTGGGCTTGCAACGCTGGGGCCTGCACTGGGCCGCGCACGAGCGCCGCCTCAGCCTGCGCCTTCAGGGCACGCACTGGCAGATGGCCCTGGGTGGTGACCGGCCCGGCGCCGGTGCCCGGGCGCGCGAAGTGAGCCTGGCCTGGCATCAGCCTTTCTGAGCCGCGCGCCCGGACTGGCTGTGGGTGCTCGGGGACAATCGCGCCCATGTCCTCTCCTGCTTCGAGCTTCTCCATCGCCCAGGCCGTCCACAGCGAGCTGATCATCAAGAAGAGCCGCTTCATCGGCTGCGTCGAGCCCTGCAGCGGGCGCGAGGCGGCGCTGGCGCGGGTGCAAGAGCTTCGGGAACAGCACCCCACCGCTGTGCATGTGTGCTGGGCCCTGCTGGCCGGCGGCCAATCGGCGGCGGTGGACGATGGTGAGCCCAGCGGCACGGCCGGGCGGCCCATGCTGGAGGTGATGCGCCACCAGGATCTGGAAGGCGTGCTGGCCACCGTGGTGCGCTACTGGGGCGGCACCAAGCTCGGCGCCGGCGGCCTGGTGCGCGCCTACACCGACAGCGTGGCCCAGGCCCTGCTGCAGGCCGAGAAAGTGCCACGCGTCGCCCTGCACACCCTGCGCTGCACCGTGCCCTATGCGTTTGAGGGCCTGCTGCGCCGCGAGATCGAAGGCGCCGGCGCCGAGCTGCTGGGTGTGCAGCATGGCAGCCAGGTCGAGTTCCGTTTTGCTTTGCCTGTGCCTGCCGTGGCGCCCCTGCTGGCGCGGCTGCAGGAGTCGGGCCAGGGGCGCATCGGCTGGCTCAAGGATGAGGGGGCGGACGAGGCTTGAGCCTTGTCCTGCTCAGAACAGGCTGCCCTGCGGCGGCCCTTGGCGCAAGCGCGCCAGTAGCGCGTCGGTCTGTTCGGCCGGGCCCAGATCAAACGCCTCCGGCGCCGGCAGGCGCTCGGCCGCCAGCAAGGCCTGCGCCTCGCTGACCGAGCCGCGCAACCAAGCCTGCCAGTCCTCGGGCCGTATCGTCATCACGGCGCGCTTGTCCTGCGCGTCCGGCGGCAGGGCCGGGTCGGGCTTGTGCAGGCGATTGAGCAGCGGGTGTGCGTCGCAATTGAGCGTCAGCATCGAATAGTTGGGGATGAGTTCGCCCGTCTCGGGGTGCTGCCACTCCGACCAGATGCCGGCCAGCGCCCAGGGCAGGCCATCGGCGCGGCGCAGCGGCCACCAGATGTTGCGGCCGGTTTCCCAGTTAGGTTCCTGGTAGCTCTGCGCCGGGATCAAACAACGCCGGCCGCTGAGCCAGGCATCGCGGTACGTGGGCCGCTCGGCCACCGATTCGATCCGCGCGTTGTTCGTCAGAATCGCCCGCCCCGCCGGCCGCGGCTGCCTGGAACGCAGCGGCACCATGCCCCATTGGCCGATCACGGCCTCGCGGCCGGGTTCATCGCTCGCAGCGGTGCTGCCAGCCCGGATGAACAAGCCGCGCCCGAAGGGCCCCACAGCCGCCTGCGGGTAGGCCTCTTCGCCCGCCCCGCCGGCTTTCACGACCACACGGAAATGCCGCTCGACCTCTTCCTTGGGGCTGACGTTGTAGAGATTGCACATGATGGGGCGACTGTAGCGAAAGGGGCCAGCCACGGCGGGCCGCTGGTCGCGGGTCACAGCTCGCCGGCCCCCGCCGCGAATCAATCAAAGCGGAAGCGGAACTCCTGCATGGCTTCGACCAACTTCTTGTTCTTGCCCGTGCTGCATTGGTAAGCCTCGATGGCGCGGCGCACGGCCGGCTGCAGGCGCTCGTCGCCTTGCAGGCTCAGCACCTTCACCTGGTTCGAAGCGTCGATGCTGAAGCGCGCCGTCAGGATGAACTCGCCGCGGATGTTCAGCTCGGGGACTTCCGGGCGCGCCATCTTGTGGCAGTAGGTCTTGGCGCTCTCCGGCTTGGCCGCAGTGTCCGGCGGGGCCTCGGTCTGGCCGCCTGTCGACAGCGCCGCCGACACGCCCAGGCTGGCCACGGCCAGGCTCAAAGCCAGGGCCAGACCGCCGTGACGACGCAGGTGGGAGGCGGGTGAGGATGTGGATGAGGCAAGGCTCAGACGGTTCATCTTCTTCAACATGGCGATTCTTTCAATCAAGGGATGGGTGGATTGCCAAGCCGTGGCAAGAGGCGGTACTGCCGAAGACAGGCCCTGGGCCTTGAGCAAGGCCTGGGCATACACCGGCCAGGCCTCGGGGCGCCTGGCCAAGACCTGCGCATCGCAGGCCAGTTCCTGGTCCTGGCGCAGGCGGGGCAAGGCCAGCCAGACCAGGGGGTTGAACCATTGCAGCGCCGCCAGGGCCCAGGCCAGCGCACGCAACGCGTTGTCGTGGCGGGCGGCGTGGCCCTGCTCATGGGCCAGCACCAGCTCTCGCTCCTCGGCGCTGAAACGCTGCACAAAATCCTGCGGCAGCACCAGGCGCGGCCGCCAGCAGCCGAGCAAGGCCGGGCTGCTGCCCGCCGGCGCCCACCACAGGCCCGGGCCGGGCCGCAGCCGGCGCCGGTAGACCCGGTGCTGCACGCCAGCCCACAGGCCCAGGCCCAGCACGCCCACGGCCCAAGCCAGCAGCAAGGCAGGGGCGGCGACCGGATGGCTGGCCGCCAGCCAGGCATGCGCGATCGCCTGCCACAGGCCCCGCGCAGGCTCGCTCCAGGCCTGCAGCACCATCACCACCGCGGGCAGCTGCAGCGCCTCGGCCCCGCTGGCCTGAGCCGCCAGGCCGGGCGCAGCCGCCAGCGCCAGCGCCATCAGCGGCGGCAAGGCCCAGAGGCTGTACTGGCCCTGCGCGCCCAGCCACGCGCGCAGCGGCCGGCGCAAGAGCAGCACCCCAAGCAAGCCCAGACCGAAGCCCAGGCTCACCCGGCCCAGCAAGGCCAAGGCCGACCCGGCATCGACATCGCCCAGCACAGAGATAACGAGGCTGTTCATCGCACACCCCCTCGCCGTTTGGCCGCTGTCCGAGCGTTCGCTGGCTTGGCCTTGGCGCCGGGTGTGGGTGCGACCGTTGGCGGCTGCTGGTCCAGCAGTTCGCGCAAGGCCTGCACGTCCTCGGGGCTCAGCTGCCGCTGGGCCGAAAAATGCGCCACCAGCGGCGAAAGCCGGCCGCGGAACAGCCGGTCCAGCAAACCCAGCGACTCCTGCCCCTCCCAGGCCTGCTGCTCCAGCACGGGGCGGTAAAGGTAGCGCCGCCCGTCCCGCTCGGCACTGATCGCCCCCTTGTTGAGCAAGCGGTTCAGCAGGGTCTTCACCGTGCCCAGCTGCCACTCGCTGGCCTCACCCGGCGCTTCGGCCGCCTGGGCCGCCAGCGCAGCGGCAATGTCCTCGGCCGCCAAAGGCTGCAGATCGGGCTGCGCCCAAAGAACTTGCAAGATGCGGCTTTCCGCGTCGGAGATCGATCCCATCGTCTGGCCCCTTACCTTTTCTGTACTTCGCGGCCTCTCGACCGCAATCGACAACAAGCGTTAACGGTCGCAATGTTTACGTTTGTTGTCGTTCAAGGCAAGGGGGTGGAAACCCGGAGCCCGCGAGGCAGGCGCCTCTGATCGATCGTTTCGATTCAGCTCAAGCCAGCACTGCCTCACGGCAGGCGCGCAGGGATCTCCCGCGCTGCGGGAATGCGCTCAGGGCTTGCTCACGCGGTGCAGCAACCAGGTGGGCGTAGCTTCATTCTGGGTGCGAACTTCCGCCAGCAGGAGCAGGCTGCCGTCTGAACGATGCATGAGGTGGCGGCCCCATTGCTGCAGGCGGTCGCGGTTGCGCACATACGGGGCCAGGCCCTTCAGGCTGCGCCGCTCCAGCGTGGTCGCGTCGTAGACAGCCAAGCGGGTGTAGCACTTGCTCAAATGTCCGGTCAAAGGGCGGCAGTTTTGCCAGTGCTCTTCCAGCAAGGCGATGCTGGCGTTGTCCGGAGCAACATTCAAGGCCGCGGCCCTGTAGTCGCTATTGCCCCATGTGTCCGTGGCAGACAGCTTCATGCTTCCCGCATACACCAGATCGTCGGTCCAGTTCGGCGAGCTGCTCAAGACGGTCCCGCACGCCGTGTAGATGCGAAGCCCGTTGGGCGCGACGGCCAGGCGCCCACAGAAGCGGTGCTCGCCGTGATAGCGCGAATTGCGTGCCTTGCCGGTCCCCGCATCGCCAGACAGATCCATGCGCCAGACATCATCGGGTGACACGCCAAGATCGGCCATATACAGCCGATCCCCGCTGGGATGCAGCGCAGAGGCGGCGGTGCCATAGATCCCAAATCCACCGAGCGCTGCGTCGAAGCGGCTCGCAAGCCCGGTCTTGGTGTCCAGCCAATAGATGGGGTTGGAGTTGTTGCTGACCGAACCCATGGCCACCACCCGATCTCCGGCCAGGACCAGCGAGCCCACCGCAAGAGGCACATCAAAGCGACGCGCAGGCTCCGGGCTCTCGGCCCGCAGATCGAGAAGCGTCACAGCGGCATCATGGCCAACGGCAGCGCGAAGGCCGTCCGCGCTCAGCGACAAAGAAGTCGGCGGAACCGCCAAAGGCACCGTGCGCACCTGGCCGCTGCGCAGATCGTGCAGCCGCAGAGTCGCGGTCGGGCGGGCCGAGACGGTGACCACCGCATCCAGCGCAGCGCTGTAGGCCGCGCCGAGCACATCGTGAGTCAGTACCGTGGTCTGCGCCGGCTGCAAGGGCTCGACATCAGCTTCCGCGACCGCGAAATAACCGACATCCAGGCGCATCGGCAGATTGAAAGGCCCGCCGGGCACCTCGCGATTGCAGTTCGCGTCGTAGCAAAGAAGGACCGACAAGGTATCGGAATAGCTACCGACTGCTGGGGCCGGGAACAAAGGAAACCCAACACTGAAATCCAGGCCCTCATCGGCCGTCCGATGAGAATGACTGACGTCAGCAAAGGCCTTGTCGTAGCTGTACTTGTACCAGTAGCTTCCCCCGGTATTTCGCAGCGACAGGGCGACCTTGCTCGGCAAGCTCGATTCCGTGGCAAAGACATCGCGCTCCACGTTCAGGGCACTCGCAGACCAGGCAACGGCACTGATCTTCGCCGTCGCTTCCACCGTGCCGCTCGAACTTCCACCGCCGCCAGAACCTCCGCCCCCGCCACAGCCGAGCACAGCGCCCGAGATACACAGTGCCGCACCCGTGCTCCGCCAGCGCTGAATGCCACCCAACTTTTTCATGTCGAAGTCACCTCTTGCCTTGTCTCCTGCACGCCGATCACAGCGACGAGCTCAGCGCCAAAACCGCTGGACTGCAATCTCCCTGGCGCCAGGCTTTCAGCTGGCCCCGATGCATCCATGCGTCTCACCGTTATCACAAGGGACGCTGCAGGACTTCCATCGCGCCCGCCGCCGCGGAGTGGACCACACAGATCAGCAACTTGCCCTGCGCAGAATCCCTTGGCCCTGGGGAATCTCCCGAGTCGGCCAGTCCGGCGGCGGCTTCAGACTGGCCGGCTTTTTGCCGCCAACCCGCGAACCCCTTTTTCCATGCGATCCAGCCGCGTCCAAAAGACAACCGCCCTGCTTCTCTCCCTGACCCTGCTGTCCGGATGCATGACACGCAAGCTCTGGCGTGAGGACCAGGCGCAGCACTACAACGAATCGGTGTCTTCGGTGCTGATTGCCAAGGACCAGCAGCATGTCGTGTTCATCGGCAAGCAGTACCACTATGTGTTCCAGGAAATGCCGGGCCTGGCGGAGCTGATCCGCAGCCCGCTGGCGGCCCGCATGCTGTGGTCCCAGCACGGCAGCTGCAACTATGAACCCGACCAGACGGTGCGCTGCAGCATTGGGCTCTCCGTCGTCTTGCGCAACGCCGAGGACAAGAAGGAAGGCGAACGCATCGGCTTGAAGCCTGATGGCCAGATCAAACTGTCCTTCGTGGGCAAGCGCTATGCGCCCGTACCCGTGCCCGCCAATCAGCTGACCGCCCTGCACAACACCTACAACATCTCGGTGTGGGGCAAGCAAGTGGATGACCGCAGCGCCGAGAAGCTGCTGAAATCGCCGGTCACGGTAGCCGCCGACGGCGTCTTGCTGCTGGTGGGCGTGCCCCTGCTGGTGATCGGCAAACTCCTGGGTGGAGGCGGCTCCTGGCGTTGAGCAAGGTCTGACCCACTCAGGAGGGGCGCCGAGAAGACATTGAGGTGCATCGCGAAGATCGGTCGAGCCCTTCGATTCAAATGGCAGGTCGGGAGCCAGCAGCTTCTCGCCATTCACGCGCCAGAAGCCCGTACTGCAACAGATCGTGATGGCGCCCGCCCCAGAACGCGACTTCACGCAGGCGGCCTTCTCGGGCAAAGCCCAGGCGCTGCAGCAGGGCGACCGAGGCCACGTTGTCTTCGTGGACCTGGGCCTCCACCCGGTGAAGTTGCATGCCCTCGCCGAAACCCCAGTCGAGTGCCGCCGTCAGCGCTTCGCGCATCAGGCCCCGGCCCGCCAGCTCGGGCGCCACCTCGTAGCCCAAGCTGCATTTCTTCCAGCCACGGTTCCAAGCGAACAAGCCGCAGCTGCCGATCAGGCCGGGCTGGTCCTTCAATTGCAGACCCCAACGCACACCGGGGTTGGGCAACTGCCGCCAGCTGGCGAAGGTGGCAATCAGGCGCTTGGCCTCGTTCAAGTCCGTCAACGGGTCGGTTCCAAACCAGGCCATGTGGCGCGCATCGCTGTGGATGCGGAACAGGTCTTCGACGTCGGCCTCGGTGATTTCGCGGAGGAGGAGGCGTGGGGTTTGGAGGAGGGGGAAGTCGGGCATGTTGTATTCAACTGCGTGTGTCAGAGCCGGGGCGGCTTGCGAAACGACCGACCAACCGAGCTGCCAGGAATGCGTTTGGCGCTGTCGTCCGATTCGAGGCGCAAGCCAATGGCCGACTGGCAGCTCGGGAACGGAAAAAATGGCCTGAGTCTTCAGACTAAGCCGCGGCAAGGCCAGGCTGCGAATCGGGTGCATTTGCAGCCGCAAATATTTTGGCAACCTGGGCAATTCTCCTCCCCAAGTAATTTGCCGTAATCAAATCAATCTCGTGCAGCTCGCCATCTCTTGAGTGAGCAATCAAGCCTGATTGCGCACCAAGCCTGTTCCGACCTTCAGCATCACAATTGCCTGGAATATCCAAACTTGCCCATAACATGCCATGCTGAGATGCAAATATTTGCATGTACTGAATGGTGTTCAATTGATCGCCACTCATATTCGAGCCAATCGTGAACCCTCCAGCCACTTTATTGGACCATGCTTTATCAGCCCACAGATCGCCTGTTGCATCGGCAAAAGCCTTGAATTGCGCTGACACACAGCCCATGAATGTGGGGCTGCCGAAAATCATCGCATCCACATCCTTCAATCGCTCGATCAAGCTTGAATTTCTAAAGCGCCCCTCGACAATATCGGCGCCCACGATCTCAGCGTTGACAATATCGACCTCGGCTATGGACAAAGCTCCATCTGCAACGGCTGCGGCCAGCTGTTTCGTTGTGCCAGTTGCCGAGTGAAAAACAATCGCGACCTTTGTCATCTAATCACCTTTAAAGAACTCAAAGTATGCTTTCTGAGGGCACCAGTTTTGGTGGCCTTACTCTAAGGATGGGAGAGCATCTGCCAATGCCGCGATCATGCTCGGCCGAGTGGTTTGCACCTTGCTAATCAAAATCAGCTCGCGCTGATACCGATCATCCTCAATTGGCGTGAGGCAACAGGATTGAGCCAGTCTCTCTAGATTGGACCAATGTGGAACCAGACTCACCCCAACATCATCGGCAACCAGCATGGCTATGGTTTCGAGTGCATCCAAGTCGCACATGGGCGTGCTCGCAAGGCCATGGTCTTGGAGGAAGGCGGCTGCATGACGCCCGCCCCAGGTTTCTGGCAGATATCGCAGATATGGGCGCCGACACAAGATCTCGGCCAGCCCAGCATCGGGTCTATTTTTCGACAAAAATACCAAGGCCTCTTTCCTGAGTGAGCTTGCCTTTATGAGTTTAGGCAAGGCGAAAGGCGGGGCAGCAATAATCGCCGCATCGAGTTCGTCGCTCATCACCGCCTCGTACAGGAACTTTGACGCACCAGGAATTATTTCCAGCTTGATGCCCGGCGCGTCTTTCGCAAGTAATCGCATCGCACTTGGAAGCAGGCCTGTTAACGCGGTCGATATTGCGCCAAGCTTCAATGTTCCACTCAAGCCGGTCGGATCATTATCACCCGCCAGCAAATCAAACTCTTTGACGATACGCCTGGCCCTGGGCAGGATGCTTAAACAGGCTTGTGTCGGTTTTGCCGAATGACCGATGCGAGATAACAGATCGAATCCAAACTCCCGCTCAAGCGCATTAATTCTTTGACTAATTGCCGCTGCCGTCAGTTGCTCGACACGCGCCGCCTCGGCGATGGAGCCACGATCGATAACCACAATCAAACTTCTCAAATAGCGACTATCCATAAGTAGTTCTTTCGAAGAGCATAAGAAATATATGCTATCCCTGCAAGGTGGAAACAGCTACGCTTTGTGCCCGCTAAAGCAATCAAAAGGAGCTCGCATGTCACCACTGTTTCACCTGGCTTTTCAAGTCCACGATCTTAATGCAGCGCGCCGGTTTTACGGTCAAATACTTGGTTGCACCGAAGGCCGCAGCACAGATAGGTGGGTAGATTTCAATTTCTTCGGCCACCAATTATCGTTGCACCTCGGCGCAGCCGCAGATCAAACCAGCACATCACTCGTTGACGAGCACAATGTTCCCATACCTCATTTTGGCGTCATATTGGAAATGCCGGAATGGGAAAAATTGATGGCACAACTTGAGCAGCAAGGTGTGGTATTCGAAGTTTCACCAAGTTTGCGCTTTGCCGGCCAGGCAGGACAACAAGCAAGCGCATTTGTCCGAGACCCATCGGGCAATGCCTTGGAATTCAAGGGCTTTACAGATTTATCCGGTGTCTACGAAAAATAACACCATGCGCACCATTCCATTTTTGGCTGCGCCTGCTAGCACTTCTACCGAGGCTTGGGTGGCGGCTCTACAGGCGGCCATGCCAGAAGAAAAAATCATTGCATTCAATGAATTGAGCGAAGCCGCCAAAGCATCCTGCAAAGTCGCCATCGTCGCCAATCCAGATCCTGAGCAACTACAACAACTGCCCCAGTTGGAATGGGTGCAGAGTGTTTGGGCCGGCGTCGATCGACTCGCAGCCGATGTCGCAAAGACTGAACTCAAGGTCGTGAGGCTCGTCGACCCGCAATTGGCGCGCACGATGGCCGAAGCCGTATTAACCTGGACGCTGTATCTACACCGGGAAATCCCAAGCTATGCAAAGCAGCAAAAAGAGAAAATATGGCTTGGACGCCCGTATGTAAAAGCACAGCACAGGACTGTAAGCATATTGGGCCTGGGTGCTTTGGGCGAGGCAGCGGCCATCAGCTTATTGCAAGCTGGCTTCAATGTGTGTGCATGGAGCCGCAGCGCAAAGTCGGTTTCGGGCATTGAATGCTTTAGTGGCGAAGGCAGCTTGCCGGCCATGCTGGCCAAGACCGACATCCTTGTTTGCCTGCTGCCCTTGACGCCTCAGACCCAAGGCCTGATTAATGCAAGCTTTCTGGCACAGCTGCCGAAAGGCGCGTCTCTCATCAATTTCGCTCGCGGGGCCATCGTGAATGATGAGGATTTGCTGGGTGCGCTCAATCAAGCCCATCTATCCCATGCGATTTTGGATGTTTTCACGCTTGAACCCCTACCGAAATCGGCATGGCAATGGCAACACCCCCAGGTGACCGTTCTGCCCCATTGCAGCGCCCCCACAGACAAGGGTACTGCGTCACTCATCGTCGCTGGCAATATCGAACGCTATCGCAGAACAGGCGAATTGCCGCAAACGGTTGACATGCGCCGAGGATATTAAGTAAGAAGAGCACGTTCAGGCGGGGGCATACCCGGCTCAGATAGTGCCTTGATCAATCAGGTTTGGTCTGCAAAAGGCCCCAGGGCCAATCAGCTACGCGGCTGCATGCGCAGCTCAGACGATTCGGGTCTTGAGGCCAGACGAATCTTGGACAGCGTCCATCGAGCAAGCGCATGCGGCAACGCATGTTCCGGGAAGAGATGGATCGCATGGCGCCGGGGCCTCCTGGTCGGACTCGCCCTGGCGCGTTCGCAGCGGGGCCCGTCGGTCGTGATGCATCTCGCATCTCCTGCGCGTCTTCCCTGAGCCTCCAGGCAAAAGCCCAAAGGGTAGAGACAAGCGCCGGTCAATTCGGGGTGTCGTTCAGCGGCCGGTGGCTGGGCCAGTGGCTCCATGACGCCGATCGGAGGCTGGCTCCAATGCGCCGGTCGGTGCGATTCCGCAGTTGCCGATCAGGCCGGGCAGGCTTTCTCTTTCAACTGCAGACCCCAACGCACACCGGGGTTCGGCAACTGCCGCCAACTGGCGAAGGTGGCAATCAGCCGCTTGGACTCGCTCAAGTCCGTCAGCGGTTCGCTGCCAAACCAGGCCATGTGGCGTGGGTCGCTGTGGATGCGGAACAGGTCCTCGGCGTCGGCCTCGGTGATTTCGCGGAGGAGGAGGCGTGGGGTTCGGAGGAGGGGGGAGTCGGGCATGGTGTCTTCAGCAGATGGGGTCAGTCAAAGCCAGTCGGCGTGCGAAGCGGCAAGCTGGGCAGCTAGAGGCCGAGTGGCACCCCGGGCAAAACGGCCTGGGACTTCAAATTTACGGTCTGACCCTCGCGGCCTCGCTGGGGCGGCCAAAGCCGCCAAGGGCGCGCGTGTCTACCAACACGAGCTGCCTTGATTCTGATGGGTGACTGGTGCGCTGCGGCGCAACCATGCATTGAGAACCAAGTGCGCGGTGAGTTCGACGAGCAGGGAACTCAGTCTTGAGTGAGGAGGAGAACAAGTGCGCTCTTGCGGTGCAGGGGCGCGTGTTTGCTACTTGACGGGGGCGGCTAATGGGTGATCCTCGCAGCCTCGGAGCTTGACTGGGATTGATTGCTAGTCGGGACTAAAAAACTGAAGACTCACGCTTCACGCGATCTTCCTGCGCGCGGACTTTTTCACCAGACCGATACTCTACATGCCCAGTGTGGCCAATCTGTAGTGTCTCGCCGTATTGAGATTTCCATCTGGATGTAAGTACTTCTTCAATTTCCGCAAGAGTGTCTTGACTTTTCACGGGCAGTTTAGGTAGCGGCGGGCCATATTTGCTGCGCAAAGCAGACGTAGTTCCCGCTAGATCAGCAACATTCACTGAAACTTGATCGAGCTTGTTGTCTTTGAATGTCGCCCAGCCGTTGCGTATCGAGGGCCCATTGAAGTTGCACATGCACTCAGATGCCAGCTTGCACTTAATTCTCTCTATTAATGCGCAACCTGAGAAACCTGCTGTCCTGAGCTTGGTATTAACTTGATCAACATTCTCACCCCATTGAAGGCCGGAAAAACTAAAAGTAGTCTGCGCAACGGCCGAAGCAGACATACCTATTGCGAGCCAGACGGCAAATGCGAAGTTTGAAGATTTCAATTCTGGCAACCCTTTTGCAAGATTTCTATTGATCGCAAGTCACTACCACCTTCATCATCATATTTTTATAGAATGATGCGATGGCAAATCTCTCGACTCCCCTAAGAGCTAGGCTTGCGAGATAAATTTCGCAGTCAAATCCTAAACACTAACTTTAGACCCGCCGCTCCGCTCCCGCGCTTTACCTTTTAACTTAGCTCCGAGTTTCCATCGCATAATTACTTGTATTCTTTTTAGCTAAAATCCATAAAGAGGTAATTTTTACTTTGAATTCAAGATTTGACAGAAACTACATGAAACTGGATTTAAGCCTCCCGAACTTATAGCTTCTTCGAAAGCGCACATGCATTTATGACGCCAGCTTCTCAAGCATGGGTACTCGTAGCGCCTCTGATTCGGCTTCTAATTTGAGCGCCTTATATCCGGCCCTATGTAATTTACTCTTCAGTAGGCCTAATACCTTCTTGCCATAGCGATAGCGACTGGGGTGCGCATTGTAGGCGCTCTTGATCCTCTCGATCTCCGCAGAATACCCACCCTCGGCAGGGCGTTGTTTTTGCAGTACGTGATCAATAAACCTAGATATTGAATCAGCCTTCGCTTCTTCTGTCGCTTCTTTGATGGCTGCTTCCACTACGGCAACGTCAGCGGCTGGGCATAATTTTAGAACGTGGTCAAGCCTAACAAAGTGGCTTTCGATATCTGTGCCTGTTGTGTAAAAGAAAGTCAGGCCCGCGCCGTTAATTTTCTTTTTAAGGTCGAGTATTTCTTCTTCACTTAAATAATCCCGATCCCGATGGATTATTACTTTGATGTCAGAATTTTTCGCCCTTAAATACTTTCCGAGAATTATTGCGCCTTTTATCTGCCCCTTGCCATCGTATGAAAAAATCTCCATCTCATCGAGATTGAAACCATTTGCCGACAAGAGTATTTTTAAGTTCGCATTCTTAGCGTCTTCGGTTATTACGCAATATTTCTTGGTGGAAGGTATTTTTGAGATTTCGAGCTCTAATTTTTGTATAGTCTTTTGGGCCTCATTAACCTCTTTGAGATACGGAGTGATTATTGGGAGAAGCCCCATCTGCTCATGCAACTCTCCGTCGCCTTGCGCATCAATTGGTTTTATTGTGGTGCAGTGATCGGCATCTTTTTTAATATAGTACTTATTTGCCTCTGTGCCTGCGATAGATTTGAGCGCATAAAAGGCAGGAGAGTGCGTTGTGACAAGAATCTGTATGTCGGATGCATATATTCTGATTGTCTCCGCCAGCTCAAATGCATACTTGAGTTCAAGATTATTTTCCGGCTCCTCGAAGCCCCAAATTGTGTCGGGCTTCACGTAACCTGGAATGGAGATGTTTTTCTCCTGCTCAGCCATGTATTTTAAAATAACAGGAATATGTCTTACCTTTATTCCATCACCACGTTGCTTTAGGTGGTATGTATTTTTTCCAACTGTGGCTCCAAAGTCCAGATTTGAAAACAGCTGCTTAAAATCTGAAGGGACTTGGATAGTGCTTGGTATACCTATTTGACTGAACAGCTCGCTTGTTATGCTACTGGTCACCTTTTGGATTCCTGATATGAATCCTTGGCCTTGCGTAGCCATTAGGGCACCATGCGCTTCATTGAGAACGTCGTGAAGCTCGCCCATCAATGCATTAAAATACTCTCTTCCTTTGATGGCCGGAACGTATCGATATTTTAATTTATCGAGCCATTTTGATATATTATCACTCGAAGTGAGGCTCTTATTGGAGTGGGTGTAAATCCGATCTTCAATTATTGATCCGTCGATTTTCCACCGCTTAGTCCACTTCACAGTGTTGGCGTGCTTAAATCTTGCCGTCGGTGGATCTATGGTCAGTGATATTTTGATTTCACGCCTACTTCCCGTTCCTGAGTTGGCGTGGTAACAATAGTCTTCACTGAACCGAAAGGCTTGGCCTATGTCCGTTTGATTGTTAAAGAATAAGTTCAGGGCGCGAAGTATATTGGATTTTCCATTGTCATTTTGACCAACAAGGATGTTCAGATCCGATAGCTCTATTGAGCCGCCAGTATTTTTAATGGATCTAAAATTTTTTATATCAATAGATTTAATAATTCGCATAGCTTTATTCAACTTTAAAATATTGAATTTATGTTGCGCTTCGCATCTATTAGTTGCATTGCACATCGCAGTCGCGACTGCAATGCAGAGCACCTGAAAATTCTGCCTAAGTTTTATTGATTAGGTTTTTAGGATTATTCGCACAGTTTCAATTGCATCAGATCTATCGGTTCGACCAAATGTGCTGCATACACTGGAACTTCGCGTCTAAGCTGAAGAAATACAGGTTTGGGCGGTATGTTGCCAGTATTTTTGGCGTTAGGTCTGGCAGGTGCTCAAAATTCTGAGGTGGCTTACCTTGTCGGATGGACATCATTGACCGCCAGGATGCCTGGGACGGATGGGGCCGCTGGATTTGCACCGAGCAAGCGATCGGTGCTTCGGTCTTTAGCGGTCTTGCGCCGCGGTTCACCCCACCCACCGCCTTTAGTACTCCTTCCGCGGTCACCGGCACCCACAACTTTTGGTCAAAGCCCTCAAGGACTGCTGCAGCGACCGCCTACCTGATCGTCAACAGCACCGAGAAGGGAAGTAACAAATAGAGGCGCTTCGCCCACGGCCTTGGTGCTGTGGATGGCGTCTACTGCGTTGGCTTGGGCGTATAGCGTGAGGGGTCGAAGATCACGAGGGCCGAGTGTCAGGTCTTGATTTTCAAAGCCTCGGACCATCCAGAGTTTTCGATTGACCGCGAACCAGCGCTGTCAGTTCAAGCAAAGCGCTCCCCCACCCGCTTCGGCAACAATGCCCCCCTGACGCACCCGCCCGCCCCAGCCGACGCCATTGCCCTCCCATGACGCCCCCCCGCCCCCCTCATCTCCGTTTCTCCCTGAGCCTCCCCACCGCCGCCCTCGCCCTGCTCCTCAGCGCCTGCGCGACGACCACCCCGAGCACCCCCACGGAACCCGCCGGCCCCAAGATCGACCGGACGTATACCTCCGTGGCGCAGGACAGCCGGGCGCTGTTCATCGTTTTGCACTACACGGCGCTGGATTGGGAAAAATCGCTGAAGGTGCTGGCCACAGGCGGGCAGGTGAGCGCGCATTACCTGGTGCGGGACGAGCCGGCGGCGATTTACCAGCTGGTGGATGAGAACCGGCGGGCCTGGCACGCGGGGGCCAGCTTCTGGGCGGGGCACAGCAATCTGAATTCGGCGTCCATCGGCATCGAGATCGTCAACCCCGGCTACAAGGACACGGAGCTGGGCCGCGTCTACCCGCCCTACCCGCAGGCGCAGGTGGACGAGATCATTGCCCTGGTGCGCGACATCGCCAAGCGCCACAACATCCGGCCCGAGCGCATCATCGGCCACTCGGACATCGCACCGGGCCGCAAGCAGGACCCGGGCCCGAGCTTCCCCTGGAAGCAGCTGGCCGATGCCGGCCTGATCCCCTGGCCCGATGCGGTGCAGGTGGCGGCCAAGATTCCGCTCTACGCCGCCCTGCCGCCGGACGCGGCCTGGTTTCAGGACAAGCTGACCCGTGTTGGCTACAGCACCTCGCGCAGCGGCATCGAGGACGATCTGACCAAGGCGACGATTGCCACCTTCCAGAGCAAGTACCGCCCGCGCGACTGGAGCGGCGCCATGGACGCCGAAACCGCGGCCCTGCTCGATGTGGCCACCAGCCCGGGCGGTATGCTGCTGGCCAAGTCCATGGCAGCGCCGGCGAACGAGCCGGCCAAGCCGCTGAGCTCGCGCTTCTGAGTGCCACCGGAGACACAGCCAAGCTGAATACGAACGCAGAGCCAACAGCCGAGCAAGGCAGAGAGCGCAGAGGCCTTCGTCAAGGGGCCAAGCCTTGATGAGCCCTGCTGTACTCTGCGTCCGCTGCGGCCTCTGCGCTACTCTGCGGCCTCCGCGACCTGCTTTTTTCTTGGCCGAGCCCCTGGCCTCGGTCGCTTGCTTCATCCTGTTGATTCGCCCTGCCCCCTCGTGCTGACCTTTCTGCTCAAGCGACTCGCCACCCTGCTGCCCACGCTGCTGGGCATCACCCTGGTGGCCTTTGGCCTGATCCGGCTGGTGCCGGGCGACCCCATCGAGATCATGATGGGCGAGCGCCGCTTGGACGCTGCCACCCATGCGGAGCTGATGGCGCGCATGGGCCTGGACCAGCCCCTGCATGTGCAGTACGGCCAGTACCTGGCGCAGCTGGCGCGCGGTGACCTGGGCCAGAGCCTGGTCAGCCGCGAGCCGGTGGCCCAGGAGTTTGCGGCCCTGTTCCCGGCCACGGTGGAGCTGGCCCTGGCGGCCCTGCTGCTGGCCGTGAGCCTGGGCCTGCTGCTGGGCGTGACGGCGGGGCTCAAGCGCGGCTCGCTGCTGGACCAGGGCGTGATGGGCGTGGCCACGGTGGGCTACTCCATGCCGGTGTTCTGGTGGGGGCTGATCCTGATCATGTTCTTCTCGGTGCAGCTGGGCTGGACGCCGGTGTCGGGCCGCATCGGCATCGAGTACGACGTGCCGGTGCGCAGCGGTTTTCTGCTGATCGACAGCTGGCTCTCGGGCGAAGAGGGCGCCTTCCGCTCGGCCTGCCTGCACCTGCTGCTGCCGGCCACCGTGCTGGGCACCAGCACCATGGCGGTGGTGGCGCGCATGACGCGCTCCAGCATGCTGGAGGTGCTGCGCGAGGACTACATCCGCGCCGCCCGCGCCAAGGGCCTGAGCCCGGCGCGCGTGGTGCTGCGCCACGGTCTGCGCAATGCGCTGATCCCGGTGCTGACGGTGATCGGCATGCAGACCGGCAGCCTGCTGGCCGGGGCGGTGCTGACCGAAACCATCTTCTCCTGGCCCGGCATCGGCAAATGGCTGATCGACTCCATCGCCCGGCGCGACTACCCGGTGGTGCAGGCCGGCATCCTGATCTCGGCCCTGACCTTCATCGGCGTGAACCTGCTGGTGGATGTCTTGTACGGCGTGGTCAACCCGCGCATCCGCAATGAACGGTGACGAGATGACGCCCCCTTCGACACCGACACCGCTGCCCCCCAGCGCCCAGGAAGCAGAGCAGCTGCTTTCGCAACAGCCGCCCGGCCCGCTGCGCGAGTTCTGGCAAGGCTTTGCCGCCAATCGCGGTGCCCTGGCGGCGCTGGCTGTGTTCGCGCTGATCGCCCTGGCCGCGCTGTTCGCGCCCTGGGTGGCGCCGCACAGCCCGATCGAGCAGTACCGCGAGCACATGCTGCAGCCGCCGGTCTGGGCCGAGGGCGGCAGCGCGCGCTTCCTGCTCGGCACCGACGAGCTGGGCCGCGATATGCTCTCGCGCCTGCTGCACGGCGGGCGGGTCTCGCTGGGCATCGGCCTGGCCTCGGTGCTGCTGTCCTTGCTGCCGGGTGTGCTGCTGGGCCTCCTGGCGGCGTTTCATCAGCAATGGCTGTCGCCGGCCATCATGCGGGTGATGGACATCATGCTGGCCCTGCCGGGCCTGCTGCTGGCCATCTGCGTGATCACGGTGCTGGGCCCGGGCCTGGTGAACACGGTGATCGCCATCGCCATCGGCGCCCTGCCCGGCTACACGCGGCTGACGCGCGCCGCCGCCCTGGCCGAGATCCACAAAGACTACGTCACCGCCAGCCGCGTGGCCGGCGCCGGCCCCTTGCGCCTGATGTTCAGCGCCGTGCTGCCCAACTGCATGGCGCCGCTGATCGTCAACGCGACGCTGAGTTTTTCCTCCGCCATCCTGGAAACCGCGGGCCTGGGCTTTCTGGGCCTGGGCGTGCAGGCGCCCACGCCCGAGTGGGGCACCATGCTCAGCGCCGCGCGCGACTATATGCAGCGGGCGCCCTGGGTGGTGACGCTGCCGGGCCTGACGATTCTGTTCAGCGTGCTGAGCATCAACCTGATCGGCGACGGCCTGCGCGACGCGCTCGATCCCAAACTGAAACGGACGCGCTGAGCCATGGCCGAGGACGCATTGCTGTCGCCACCGTCATCACCCTTGCTGCGCATCGAAAACCTGCGGGTCGAGTTCGGCCGCTTCCCCGCCGTGGACGGGCTGGATTTGAGCCTGGCGCCGGGCGAGCTGCTGGGCATCGTCGGTGAATCGGGCTCGGGCAAATCGGTGGCCATGCTGGCCCTGATGGGCCTGGTGGATGCGCCCGGCCGCGTCAGCGCCGACCGGCTGGAGTTCCAGGGTCAGGACTTGCTGCGCTTGAACGCACGGGAACGCCGCCGCCTGATCGGCCGCGACATCGCCATGGTGTTCCAGGACGCGCTGTCCAGCCTGGACCCGAGCTACACCGTGGGTGCGCAGATCGCCGAGGTGCTGCAAACCCACCTAGGACTGCGCGGCGCGGCCGCAAGGCAGCGGGTGGTGGAGCTGCTGGAGCTGGTGGAGATTCCCGATGCGGCGCGCCGCGCCGAGGCCTACCCGCACCAGCTCTCGGGCGGCATGAACCAGCGCGTGATGATCGCCATGGCCATTGCCTGCGGCCCCAAGCTGCTGATCGCCGACGAGCCCACCACCGCCCTGGACGTGACCATCCAGGCCCAGATCATGGAGCTGCTGCTGCGCCTGCAGCGCGAACAGGGCATGGGCTTGCTGATGATCACCCACGACCTGGCCGTGGTGGCCGAAATGGCCCAGCGCGTGGCCGTGATGTACGCCGGCCAGGTGGTCGAGACCGGCCCGCTGCCGGCCCTGTTCGACGCGCCGCGCCACCCCTACACCGCCGCCCTGCTGGCCGCCATCCCCGAGCACAACCGCGGCGCCCGCCGCTTGGCCGCCCTGCCCGGCATCGTGCCCGGCGCGCTGGACCGCCCGGCCGGCTGCCTGCTGAG
Organism: Paucibacter sp. B51; assembly: GCF_027863535.1. NCBI lineage: Bacteria > Pseudomonadati > Pseudomonadota > Betaproteobacteria > Burkholderiales > Sphaerotilaceae > Roseateles > Paucibacter sp. B51. The sequence goes on from NZ_JAPIVN010000001.1 coordinate 634,647, forward strand.
CCCGCGCTGCGCGCAGGTGCAGGGGCGCTGCCGCAGCGAACGCCCTGTTCTCACCAGCGACGGTGTCCGCTGCTTCTTCCCGCTGCCGCCTGCGGCCCGATTGGAGGCGCAGCATGAGCAATGAACAGACAAGCCCGCCGGTGCTGCTGCAAGCCGAGAACCTGAGCCGCCACTACCGCGTCAGCCAGGGCCTGTTCCAGCCCAAGGCCACGGTGCGTGCGCTCGATGGCGTCAGCTTCAGCCTTCGCCCGCGCCAAACCTTGGCTGTGGTGGGCGAATCGGGCTGCGGCAAATCGACCCTGGCGCGCCAGCTGACCCTGATCGAGCCACCCAGCGCCGGCCGCCTGCTGCTGGGCGGCGAGGCCACGGCCGGCGCCGACGGTGCGCGCCTGAAGGCGCTGCGCCAGCAGGTGCAGATGGTGTTCCAGAACCCCTTCAGCTCGCTCAACCCGCGCAAGAGCATTGCCGCCACGCTGGACGAGCCGCTCCTGATCAACACCGCGCTCAGCACAGCGGACCGGCGCGAGCGCATCGAAGCGCTGATCACCCAGGTGGGCCTGCGCCCCGAGCATCTGGCGCGTTACCCGCATATGTTCAGCGGCGGCCAGCGCCAGCGCATTGCCATCGCCCGGGCCATGATTCTGCAGCCGCGCATCGTCGTGGCGGACGAGCCGGTGTCGGCCCTGGATGTGTCCATCCAGGCGCAGATCCTCAACCTCTTCATGGACCTGCAGGAGCAATCTGGCACCAGCTACGTCTTCATCTCCCACAACCTCAGCGTGGTCGAGCATGTGGCCGACGAGGTGATGGTGATGTACCTGGGCCGCGCCGTGGAGCTGGGCGAGAAGCGCCGCATCTTTGCCCAGCCCCTGCATCCCTACACCCGCGCACTGATGAGCGCCACGCCGGCCCTGCATGCGGCCGAGCGGCGCGAGCGCGTGCTGCTCAAGGGCGAGCTTCCCAGCCCGCTGAACCCACCCAGCGGCTGCGCCTTCCACAAGCGCTGCCCGATGGCGGTGGCGCGGTGCGCGCAGGAAGCGCCGCTCTTGCGCGAGGTGGACGGGCGGCAGGTGGCGTGCCACCAGGTCTGAAGCGCGGTAAGCCCGGCCGAGAACCCAGTCTCGGCTTTCACCGACAATTTGCCTTTGTTGCGCAGCTTGCTGTTTGCGCATTCCACACCCAAGCCTCATTCACGCCATGCTGACCGACCTGATCGCCGCCTCCGCCGAAGACGCGACCGTGATTCCCCTCACCCCGGGCCACGCCAACATCTGGCCCACGCTGGAGGTCTCGGGCGTCGAGCCCACGCAATGGGCCAGCCTGCGCCTGATCCTCAAGCAGCAAGCCCTGCCCGGCGCCATGGACGCCGCCCCGGTGGCCCTGAGCCACGCCATGCAAGATTTCGAGCGCGTGGGCCCGGCCGGCGAGCAAGGCGACCCCTGGCTGGTGGCCCTGCCCGAGGAGCTGGGCACCCTGCTGGCCCAGCTCTCGGAAGACCAGTTCCCCGCCCTGGCCCGCGCCTGGCTGACGGCCGAAGCCGAGCGCCGCCCGCATTGGGAAGCCGAGGCGCTGGAGTTTCTCGTCGCGGACCTGGCTGCTTTCGCGGCAACCGCCGTGGCGCAAGGTCACCGCCTGTTCTTGTGGATCTGCCCCTGATCACTCCCTGATCGCGGCGGTGCCGGGCTTTGTTGAATGGAGCGATGACGATGAGCCACTTTGCTTTTCTCAGCCAAAACGCCTTCATGGGCTTGTCGCCCTCCCAACAAGGCAGCAGCGACACGCCCTTCGGCCTCGCCGGCATCGCCTGGGACGGCTGCGTCACCAACCGGCCCGGCGCGCGCTTCGGGCCTTCGGCCATCCGCCAGGCCAGCCAGATGCTGTGCGACGGCATCCACCCGCTGTTCGACACCACGCCCGAGGGCCAGCTCCACGACCACGGCGATCTGGCCCTGCCCAACACCAGCCTGGAGGCCATGCGCGCGGCCATGATGCCGCTGATCGCCCCGCTGATTGCGCGCCAGCACATGGTCTGGCTGGGCGGCGACCACAGCATCACCCTGCCTCTGCTGCGCGCCTACCGGGCGCAGCAGGGCCAGCCGCTGGCGGTGATCCATTTCGATGCCCACTGCGACACCTGGGTCGACCATTTCGGCGAGCCCAGCGGCCACGGCACCTGGGTCTATGAAGCAATTCAAGAGGGCCTGGTGCGGCCCGAGTGCTTCGTGCAGTTCGGCATCCGCTCGGCCGGCCAGCGCGAGGCGCGCGAGTACGTGGCCGACCAGGGCGGCCTGATCTTCAACGCCCGCGCCCTGCGCGGCCTGGACAGCCCTGCTCAGTTGGCGCCGCTGCTGCAACAGGTGCGCGAGCGCATGGCCGCCCACGGCCACCCGCCCGTTTACCTGAGCCTGGACATCGACTGCCTGGACCCCGCCTTCGCCCCCGGCACCGGCACACCCGAGCCCGGCGGCATGAGCAGCAACCAGGTCTTCAGCATCCTCGAAGAGCTGGTGCCCCAACTCAACTTCGTCGGCATGGATTGCGTGGAAGTAGCGCCGCCGTACGACCACGCCGAGCTGACCAGTTATGCGGCTGCGCAGTTTGTCTGGACGTATCTGTGCGCGCGGCTGGCACGCCGCCAGCCTTGACTCGCGGACGCGATGCTGCTGAACAAGGATTTCACCCCGGCAGAGCGCGTGCGGCTGGACGGCCTCCTTCTTGAAAAGCTGTCGCCCCAGCATGCCGACGCCGACTTCGCCGCCGTGCGCAGCAGCGCCGATCACATCCGCCATGTCTTCGGCCCCGACAACGGCTGGCCCGCCGCCTCGCTGAGCTTCGAGGAGAACCTGGCCGATCTGCAGCGCCACGCCGCCGAGTTCGAGGAAGGCCGCGCTTTCAACTACGCCCTGCTCTCAGCCGAGGGGAAAGACTACCTCGGCTGCCTCTACATCAAGCCCATCAAATCGCGCCTGGCGGTGGACGCGCGGCGCGAGCGCTTCCAGGCCCAAGCGTTTTTCTGGCTGCGCAATCCCCTGCCGGCCAACTCCCCAGCCCTCGATGCCGACACCGTGCTGCACCAACTGCAAGCCTGGCTGGCCCGCGACTGGCACTTCCGCCCCGGGGCCGTAGCCTTTCCCGGCCGGGTTCAGGGCTGGGCAGAGTGGGCGGCGATGGCCCAGCCGGGCGGCGAAGCCCGCCACGCCTGAGTTCGTGCAAGCGAGCGGCGCCGGTAGGACCCACGGGCACGCCAGCCGCTACCATGCGCGCCATCATGTACCGACTCACCATTGCTGAAAGCTTCCAGGTCCAGATCGAGGGCCAGCCGCCGCGAACCTGGTATGCGCTGGAGGGCGCCTTCGATGGCGAGCACCAACTGCCGGCCATCGGCAGCCTGCTGCTGGTGCAAACGCCCGATGGGCGCAGCGTGGCGGCGCAGCTGGCCGCCCGCTCGATCTGGGAGCGCGAGGCCTCGCTGCGCTTTCATGATCATGAGCTGGAGGAGCAGGGCTTTGCGCCGGGCTCGGTGGTGCTGTGGCGGCAGGGCTGAGCCGCTGCGGCAGCGTCGACGGACGCGTGCGCGGCATTTTTCCCTTCCGCCCAGCATGGCAGCCCGGAGCGGGGCAGATCGGTCAGAATCGCGGCCCACACCCTCAGCCACAGCCACGCCGGAGATCGACGCATGCCCGCCACCTTCCCACGCTTCACGCCCCGCACCGCCCGCCCGCTGGCATGGACGAGCCTGGCCGCGGCGGCCCTGCTGAGCGGCTGCGGCAGCTACGAGCCGCCCCAGCCTGGCGTCTACCGCGAGGTGGGTGAGAACAAGGCCGAGTACGCCTGCGGCTTGGAAACCCCGACCGCCACGCTGATGGCCGTGACCCGCTGCCGCAACATCGCCGACGCCAAGGCGCGCGGCGACCAGGCCCGCGAAGCGGCCGACTCAATCCGCACGCCGCCGCCGGACGTTCGCGGCCGCTGAGGCCGACGCAAGGGGGCAGGCGGTCTATAGTTCTCGCCAGCCTCGATTGCACAGACCGATGAACGCGCCCCTCACCTCCCCCCGTCCCCCCTCCCTTTCTTCGTGCCAGCCCAGCACCCGGGTTTCGCCAGCGCTTGCTCGGCTGAGCCTGGCCCTGGCTGCGGCCCTGCTGGCGGTGCCGGCCCTGGCGGCCAAGCCGCTGATCTTCTGCGCCGACGCCAGCCCCGAGGGCTTTGACCCCGGCCTCTGGGACAGCTCCACCACCAACAACGCCAACCGGCAGATGTTCCAGGGCCTGCTGGCCTTCAAGCGCGGCAGCACCGAGCTGGTGCCCAAGCTGGCCACGGCCTGGCAGATGTCGCCCGACGCCAAGACCCTGACGCTGACCCTGCGCCGCGGGGTGCAGTTCCAAAAGGCCCCGGGCTTCACGCCCAGCCGGGCAATGAACGCCGACGACGTGCTGTTCACCTTCGGCCGTTTTCTGAACCCCGAGCACCCGTTCAACAAGGCCTTCCCGGCCACCTTCGTCTACCCGCAGAACATGGGCCTGGCGCAGATGGTCGAGGGCCTGGACCGGGTGGACGACCACACCGTGCGCTTCCGCCTGAAGCAAGCCAATGCCAGCTTCGCCAGCAATCTGGCCATGGTCTGGGCCTCGATTCACTCGGCGGAATACGGCGCCCAGCTGCTCAAGCAAGGCCGCGCCAACCAGATCAACAACCAGCCGGTCGGCACCGGGCCCTATCGCTTCAAGTCCTACGCCAAGGACGATGTGCTGCGCATGGAGCCCCACCCCGAGTACTGGGGCAACAAGCAGGCCGGCGCGCTGGTCTTCAGCATCAGCCGCGAGGCCAATGTGCGGGTGCAAAAGCTGCTGGCCGGCGAGTGCCAGGTGGCCGCGGCCCTGCGCGATGTGGACCTGGCCGCGCTCGACGGCAAGCCCGACATCACGGTCATGAAGACCCAGGCGCTGAACATCTCCTACCTGTCCTTCAACCTGAAGAAGGCGCCCACCGACCAGCGCGAGGTGCGCGAAGCCCTGGACATCGCCATCGACCGCAATGCCATCTTCAAGGCCTTGTTCCCGCGCGGCGATGCGCTGCAGGCGGTGAGTGCGTTCCCGCCCTCCATCCCCGGCTACAACAGCAAGCTCAAGAACGAATACAACCCGGCCCGCGCCCGCGAGCTGCTGGCCAAGGCCGGCCATGCCAAGGGCCTGGAGCTGGACCTCTGGGCCCTGCCCGTGGCCCGGCCCACCAACCCCAACGGCCAGCTGATGGCCCAGCTGATCCAGCAGGACTGGGCCAAGATCGGTGTCAAAGCCAACATCAAGACCTACGAGTGGGGCGAGTACCTCAAGCGCGCCAACCAGGGCGAGCACAGCGTCTACATGAGCGGCTGGAGCGGCGAAACCGGTGACGCCGATGAATTCCTGACGCCCAATCTCAGCTGCGCCGCCAACCAGAGCGGCATCAAGTTCTGCAACAAGGAATTCGACGCCCTGATCGACGCCGCCCGCGCCACCCCCGACGCCAAAAAGCGCCAGGCCGCCTACGAGAAAGCGCAAGAGATCTTCAAGCGCGAGCGCCCCTGGATCACCATGGCCCACTCGGCCATTTACATGCCCGTGCGCCGCGACGTGAGCGGCTTCATCATGGCCCCGAACGGCAGCGTCGATTTCGAGAACGTGCAGCGCAAGTAAGCGGACAGCGGCGACGAATCAGCACAGAGTGTCCGGGTTCGTCACAGAACAGCCGACGGTTTTGCTCGTGAGGCCCAGCAGCCCGTGCCGCCACCGGGCTCATGGTTCCGGGGTCGGCCCGGGCGGGCCGACTTCCCTGCGCTGCTCGCACCTCCGGGCTGGCGCATAACTCACTCCGCTCCCTGCGTTCGCTTCGTTCAGACAGAAGCGCCAAGTCAGAACTTGAAGCGCACGAGTACGTGCGCGCCCCGAGGCGCTGTGCTGCTCGGCCCCTCACAAATCGCCCGGCATCGGCACGGGCCACAGGGCGCTTGCATCGCGATCGATCTGCCTCATCAACCGTGGAACACGCCACCTCCGAAGGTGGCTCGGCCCGCTGTTGGGCGATTTGTGCGCGGCCGAGCGCGCAGCGGAGCGGCTCAGGCGCGCGCCGAAGTTTGCTTCAAGCGCGCTTCAAGCTCTGACTCGGCGCCACTGTTTGACCACAGTGAGCGCAGCGAACGGAGGGAGATTGGCGCCGCTGAGCCGCGCAGTGAGCAGCGAGGGCAGTCGGCTCAAAGAGCCGACCCGCGAACCATGAGCCCGGCGGCGGGACGAGACACCGCAGCGAGAACGATCAAAACAGCGGAGGTCCGCAATGTGCCGATGGCTGAATGATGCGACGCTCACTTGGCGCAGGGCGAGGCCGGCAAGGCGTAGGGCCGGATCAGCTCGGCCGTGCGGCCGCGGCGGCAGAGCTCGTCCAGGGCCTTGTTGAAGCGGCGGAACTCGCGTTCGCTGATGCGTTGGCGGCTGAGGCCGAAGCTGTAGCTGAACTGCTTGGCCACGCCGGCGGCTTGCAGGCCGTTGAGGCCGTTCTCGCGCAGCAGCCACAGGGCCACGCTTTCGTTCATGAAGGCCAGGCCGTCCTCGCCGTAGCGGCCGCTGACCAGCTTGCGCAGCACAGTCAGGTTGTCGGGCTCCAGCACCAGCTGGGCGGCGTCGGCGCTGGGCAGGGTGTCGATCAGGGCGCGCAGGCTGATGGAGCTGCCCGAGGGGCCGTAGACGCCGACCTGCCGACCAGTCAGCGAGGCCGCGCCGGTGTAAGAAAAGGCCTGGCCAGCCCGTGCAAACAAGGTGTAACGCCCATCAAGCACCGGCGAAGACGCGCGAAACAGCTCGCGTCGCTCCGGCGTATCGAGCAGGGTGAACAAGCCATCGGCCTGGCCGCGTTCCGCCATGGCCAGGGCGCGTCGCCAGGGCAAGACCTCGATGCGGCAGCTCCAGCCCAGCTGGATGCAGACCTCCTGCAGCACATCGACCATGGGCCCGGCGGCCTGGCCTGCCTGCATGAAGGTGTAGGGCGGAAAGGCCTCGGTGACAAAGAAGCGAGGCGTCATGGCCCCGCTGTCCTTGCCCGCGGCCCGGGCGCCCGTGGCGGCCAGCCCGGCCAACAGCAGCGCCAGGCAGGCACGGCCTGACATGGTCATCAGCATTTGCATCGACAAGTCCTGCGTTGGGCGGGCGGGTACATGGGGGAAGCACAACTCCTGATCCTGGGCGGCGCCAGCATAGCGCGCCCAGCCCTGCGGCCCGCTGACAGCCGGGCGGACTCCCGCCTGTCAGCGCACAGCCATGGTCACGAAACGAAACAGGCCAGGCCTGGCCTCAGGCCGCCGACGGTTCACGGCGATTGCCGCGCCACCCAATCCGCCACGGCGTCCAGCACCGGCCGGCCGCGGCGGCCGGCCTGCTCGTGGTTGACAAAGGCCACCAGCACCCAGGGGCGGCCCTGGCGGTCGGGCACATAGCCGGCCAGGGCCACGGCTTCATTCAAGCTGCCGGTCTTGAGGCGGGCGCGGCCCGCGGCCGGGCTGGCCTTGAGGCGGCGGCGCAGGGTGCCGTCCACCCCGGCCAGGGGCAGGCCGCTCTGCAGCTCGGGCGCCAGCGGCAGACGGGCGGCGCGGGCCAGCACGGCAGCCAGCAGCTCGGGCCGGATGCGCTCGCGCCGCGACAGGCCGGAGCCGTTCTCCAGCACCAGGCCCTGTGCGTCCAAGCCTTGCTCGGCCAGCCACTCGCGCACCGCACGGTCCGCTGCAGCCAAGGTCTCCTCGCCGGGGCGGGCGACGGAGGCACCGAGGCGCAGATAGACCAGGCGGGTCAGCGGGTTGTCCGAGCTTTTCAGCGCGCCGCGCAGCAGCTCGCCCAGCGGACGGTCCTGATGCTGGGCCAGCAGCTGCGCGCCCGCGGGCGTGGCGGCCTCTTGCACGGCCGGACCCAGGCTGCCGCCCAGCTCTTCCCAGAGCGAGCGCAGCACCAGGGGCACGAGGGCCTGGCGGTCGACCAGGCTCATGTCCTGGCGCTGCTGACACTGGCGCGGAAAACTGCCCTCCAGGCGCAACCGCCAGCCCTGGCCCTCGGGTGCAGGCAGCAGCTGCGGGCGGCCGAAATCCAGCTCCCAGTCGGCGCAGGGGCGTTCGCTCCAGGCCAGGGCGCTGAGGTCCAGTTGCAGGCCGCGCCAGGCGGGGCTGAGGCGTCCGCGCAGGGTCTGGCTGTCGGACTCCAGGCTCAGGCCGATCAGATTGCCGTTGAGCAGCAAAGCATCGGGCACCACGTTGTAGGCCGACTCGGGGTATTCGTCGAAGGGCGGCAGCGTGGGCTCGGGCCGCGCGGGGCGGAACAGGCTGCGGTCCAGCACCAGGCCGGCCGGCACCTCGCGCACGCCCTGCTCGCGCGCCTGGCGCAGCATCAGCCAGAGGGCGCCCCAGTCCAGCTGGGCATCGGCGCCGCCGCGCAGGTAGAGCGGGCCGGCCAGGCGGCCCTCGGCATCGGGCGGGCCCTCGGTCAAAAGCTCGGTGCGGCCGCGTGTGCCGGCGCCCAGGCGGTCGAGGGCGACCACGGCAGTCAGTATCTTGATGGATGAGCTGGGCGCCATCGCCTGCTCGGCCTGCCAGCGCAGGGCGGCTGTGCGGCGGTGCATCATCTTGCCGCCGGTTCGCGCGCCTTCATCGGGCAAAGGGTAGGCCACCACGCCCAGCGCCGTGGCGGGCAGGCCGGCCTGCTCGAGCGCAGCCTGCACCGGGGCGGGCACATCAGTGGTGGCCTGGGCAGCCGGGGCGGCCTGGGCCGACGCCGCCCACAGCGCCAGCAGTGCGCTCAGCAGCCAGCCGGCCCGATGGTGGAGCTGGGCGCAGCCGCTCACGTCACTTCAGCGTGCGGACAAACTCCAGCACCTGGGCCACCATAGGCGCATTGGACTGGGGCGACTCGATGTCACCGGCCAGCACATGCTGGTTGGGGCTCTGGCTGTAGTCCACCTCGACCAGGCGCTTGCCCGGGTGGCTGAAGCGCTCAAAAGCCTGGCGCGCGGCCTGCACGTCAATGACCTGGTCGCGCGGCGAGAGCATCATCAGCAAGGGCGCCTTGACGTTCTCGAGCGCGCTGTCGCGCACCCGGGCCACCAGGGCCATCATGGGGAACAGGGCCGAGGTCGGGTACTCGTGCGTCCAGTAGCGGGCCTTGGCCGGGCTGTTGGGCGTCCAGCGGCTGGTTTCGCCGTGGATCCAGCGGGCCAGCACCCGGCCCCAGGGCCAGTTGATGACCGAGGCCCAGGCGTTCTTGGGCCCGAAATTGGGCGAGACCATGACCCAGCCGGCCACATCCTTGGCCTCGGGCCGCAAGGCCAGCCAGGCCGACAAGGTGGCGCCGGTCGAGGTGCCCATGACCAGCACACGCTCGCCGAGCTGATGGCCGATGGCCAGGGCCTCCAGCGCGTCGGCCTTCCACTCGCTGACCGTCATCTGGCCCATGGCGGCGCCGGGCCGGCCGTGGCCGGACAGGCGGGCGTAGTAGACATGGCCACCCAGCTCCTTGGCGATCAGCTCGGGCACCGGGGCCAGCTCTTGCCGCGTGGCGCTGAAGCCATGCAGATAGACCACCACCCAGGGCGCGCGCTGGCGGCCGGCCAGGCCCCAGACGATGTGCTTCTCGGCGCCCGGCGTGACGTCGCCCAGGCGCGCCTCGGCAGCGGCCAGGTGGGCGTCGAGCTGGTCCAGCTGCGAAGGCAGCGGCGCCACCGTGTCCGGCGGCAACCAGGCTTGGTCGGCGTTGCGCGGCCCCATCAGCAGCACAGCGCCCAGCAGGGCAGCGACAAAGAGGACCGGGCCTTTGGACTTCAAGCCAGCACAGCGGCCATGGCGCTGGCCGTGGCCTCAACGTTCTTGTTGTTCAGGCCAGCCACGCACATGCGGCCCGAGCGCACCAGGTAGACGCCGAACTCGTCTTTCAGGCGGTCCACCTGGGCGGCGGTCAGGCCGGTGTAGCTGAACATGCCGCGCTGGGTCAGGAAGTAGTCGAAGTTGCGGCCCGGCAGCTTGGCCGTCAGCACCTCGTACAAGGCGTTGCGCATGGCGTGGATGCGCTCACGCATCTCGGTCACTTCGCCTTCCCAGAGGCTGCGCAGCTGCGGGTCGCTGAGCACGCGGGCGACGATCTGGCCGCCGTGCAGCGGCGGGTTGGAGTAGTTGCGGCGGATCATGAACTTCATCTGACCCAGCACCAGGGCGGCCTGGGCCGCATCGGGGCAGACCACGCTGAGTGCGCCGCAGCGCTCGCCGTACAGGCTCATGCTCTTGGAGAAGCTGTTGGCGACGAAGAAGGACAGGCCGGCGTCCAGCATGGCGCGGATGGCAAAGGCGTCTTCGTCGATGCCGTCGCCATAGCCCTGGTAGGCCAGGTCCAGGAAGGGCAGCAGCTCGCGCTCTTTCAGCACCGGAATCAGCTCGTCCCACTGCATGGGGCTCAGGTCCACGCCGGTCGGGTTGTGGCAGCAGGCGTGCAGCAGCACCACGCTCTTGGCCGGCAGGGCGCGGATGGCTTCCAGCATGTCCGCAAAGCGCACACCACCGGTGGCGGCGTCGTAGTACGGGTAGGTCTTGACCTCGATGCCCGAGCCTTCGAACACCGCGCGGTGGTTGTCCCAGGTCGGGTCGGACACATAGATGGCGCTGGCCGGGAAGTAGCGCTTGATGAAATCAGCGCCGACTTTGAGGCCACCGCTGGAGCCCACGCTCTGGATGGTGACGATGCGGCCTTCGGCGCGGGCCGGGTGGCTTTCACCGAAGAGCAGGCCTTGCACGGCGTTGCGGAAATTGGCCGCGCCTTCCATCGGCAGGTAGGGGCGGGCGCCGGCGTCGGCCACCACGGCCAGCTCAGCCTTGCGGACCGAATCCAGCATGGGGATGCGGCCTTCGTCGTCGAAGTAGATGCCGATGGACAGATTGATCTTGCCCGGGCGGCTGTCCTTCTGGAACGCCTCGTTGAGGCTCAGGATGGGGTCGCCGGCGTAGGCGTCAACGTGCTTGAACATGGTGGGAGGCTCCGAGCTGAGAAGAATCTGACTCCCCGCATTATCGACCGGCTTGGCCTCAAAACCGGCACCGGGCGAGCGTCCGCAGGTGATTGTCTGCGCGGTCCACAGCCGCGCCCCCAGGGGTGCTCAGCGATAGGCCGCAACCAGACGCTGCCAGCTGCCATCGTCCCGCATGGCCTGAAATGCGTGCTCCAACTGCGCCTGGCGGGCCAGCCAAGGCGAACGGCGCGACAGCACGAGGTAGGCGGTTTCGCCCTCCAGCCGCAGGGCCAGCTTGCGCAGGTCCAGCTGCCGCTGACGCAGCAGGAGGTCGCCCTGGCGTTCGGGTACCACGGCCAGGTCCACGCGGCCCAGGGCCACCATGTCGAGCGCGACGCGGTAGTCGTTGACCTCTTGCAAGCGCAGCCCCGGCAGCGCGTCGAATGCTGCGCCATAGCGCTTGCCGCGGTGGACTGCGATCATTCGCCCTTCCAGATCCGCCAGTCGGCGCAGGGGCGGTGCATCCGGCCGGCCATAAAACACCTTGTCCTCGGCAGGCAAAAGAACCTGGGTGTAGCTCAGAAACCGCTGGCGCTCGGGGGTCAGCAAGGGCCCCAGCATGAGGTCGGCCTCGCCGTTTTCCATCATCTTGAAGGCCCGCGCCGAAGGCACCTCGATGAAACTCACGGGCCAGGCCAGACGCCTCGCCGCCTCGCGCATGAGATCAAAGTAGAGGCCTGAAGGGCCGTCGGCACCGAACACCCGATACGGCGGATCGGCACTGCCGACCACCCGCAAGGCGGACTCCTGCGCCCGCAAACCGCGCCCGCCGGCGCCGCCGAATCCCAGGCCGGCCAGGGCCAGCAGCTGGAGCAGCACGCGTCGACATGCTCGCGGTGAACCGCAAGCGCTGGCATCGCCCCATGAGCGGTCCCGCATCGACAGCCTCCTTGCTGCTCGCAGCACGCTGAAGCTGGATCTTAGACGCCGGCCCGCCACCCGCGGGCCGAACACCATTCAATTCATTCCGTCATTCACTCAGTCGCCGGCGCGCTGCAGCAGCATGGCATCGCCGTAGCTGAAGAAGCGGTAGCGCTGCGCAATCGCGTGGCGGTAGAGCGCCATCACCCGCCCATGTCCGGCCAGGGCGCTGACCAACATCATCAAGGTGCTCTTGGGCAGGTGGAAATTGGTGACCAGGCTGTCGACCACGCAGAAGTTGAAGCCCGGCGTGATGAAGATCTCGGTCTCGCGCGCCCCGGCCACCAGCGTGCCGCCTTGCGCGGCCGATTCCAGCGCGCGCAGCGTGGTCGTGCCCACGGCCACCACCCGGCCGCCGCGTGCCCGGCAGGCGGCCACGGCGGCCACCGTCTCAGCCGGCACCTCGAACCATTCGCTGTGCATCTTGTGCTCGCTCAACTGCTCGACGCGCACCGGCTGGAAGGTGCCGGCGCCCACGTGCAAGGTGACATGGGCCGAGGCGATGCCGCGCTCGCTCATGCGGGCCAGCAGGGCTTCGTCGAAATGCAGGGCGGCGGTCGGCGCGGCCACCGCGCCGGGCTCACGGGCGAACACGGTCTGGTAGCGGCGCACATCGTCGGCCTCGTCGGCATGCTCGATGTAAGGCGGCAGCGGCACATGGCCATGCTGTTCCAGCAGGGCAAAGGGGTCGCTGGGAAAGCGCAGATGGAACATGCCGCCGTCGGGGCCGCAGCGGCCCAGCACCTCGGCATCAAAGGCCTCGTTGAAGCGGATCCAGCTGCCCGGCTTGGGCGATTTGCTGGCCCGCACATGGGCCCAGACCTCCTGCGTGCCGGGCAGCACCCGTTCGATCAGCGCCTCGACCGAGCCACCGGTCGCCTTGGCGCCGTACATGCGGGCCTTGATCACCTTGGTGTTGTTGAAGACCAGCAGGTCGCCGGGGTTGAGCAGATCGGGCAGCTCGCGAAACACGCGGTCCACCGGCACATCGCTGCGGCCATCAAGCAGGCGCGAACCGCTGCGCTCGGCCGCCGGATGCTGGGCGATCAGCTCGGGCGGCAGTTCGAAATCGAAATCGCTGACGGTGTACTGGGGCGTGACGGAAGAGGAGGACGAAGAAGAAAAAGACATGGGGTTTGAGGGCCGGACAGACCCGTGCCAAAGACTGCGGAAGTCGCAGATTTTCCCATGCCCGTGGCGGCGAGCCGCAGGCGGCCTCCAGAAACAAGAAAGGCCGAGGCGCCTTGCAGCGCCTCGGCCTTCAGCTCCGTGGAGCCGGCTCAACCATCCAAGCTCAGTTGCCGCCCGATCCGGTGGCCAGCAAGGTGCCTTCGGCGCCGACGATCCAGCCGGTTCGGATGTCCACGATCTGCACCGAGAACAGCGACTTGCGCGTGCCCGAGGCCTGCGGGGTCCAGGTCTTGCCACCGTCGCGGGTCACCAGGATCGTGCCTTGCTCACCGACGATCCAGCCGTTCTTGGCATCCAGGAACTGGATGTCGAGCAGGCCGGCTTGCGAAGGCACAGGCACCAGCTGCTTGGTCCAGCTCACGCCGGCGTCGTCGGAGCGCAGCACGGTGCCAGCGGCGCCGATGGCCCAGTAGGTCTTGCCATCGGGCGAATAGACGCGGTTCAGCGTTTCGCGCAAGCCGGTGTAGCGCAAGGCCCAGGTCTTGCCGTCGTCGCTGCTCTGGGCAATGGCGCCACCGCTGCCCACCGCGGTCAAGGCCGTTCCGGCTTCGACGCGGATATCCATCAGCGTAAAACTCGGCTGGGGCAACTCGGTCCAGTTGCTGCTGCCATCACGGGTCAGCCAGAACTTGCCACCGTCGCTACGGGCCCAGCCCTTGCTCTCATCGGTGAAGCCCATGCCGGTCCACAAGGTGCTGCCCAGACCCGAAGCCCAGCTTTCGCCACCATCGGACGTCTTGTAGAGGCGACGGTCCAAGCTCAGCAAATAACCGGTCTTGGCATTCAGGAACTGCAGCCGACCGCCGTTGTAAGGGTAGTAGCTGTTGCTATTGAGATCCGAGCGCTTGAGCGTCCAGGTCTTGCCGCCATCGGTACTCTGGTACAGCTCTCCACGGGTGTTGACCATGGCACCGTTCTTGGCATCGCGGAAGGCCACCGAATGCGGCGAACCTTGGGAGCTGGAGCTGCCCTCGCGCACAAGCACCCAGGTCGCCCCTTTGTCCAGGCTGACATAGCTACCACGCTCGCTGTCGACCAGCATCAAGGCGGCGCCGGCTTCGCGGAAGGCCAGGGAGTTGAAATAGCTGTTGGACTTGAACGCAGCGGGCAAGCTCATGTCCTTCCAACTGCGGCCCAGGTCATCGCTGTATCGCAGGACCGTATCCCATTGGGCGTAGAGGCGGGCGCCTTGAGCAAAGACCGTGCGCAGTCCGTAGGTGCCGACCGGCGAGGCTTGCACCCAGCTGGCTCCGCCATCTTCGGAGCGGTACAGCACGCCACCCATCTGGCCGACCAAGGTCTTGGCGGCCCCATCCAAAGAACGCAGCTGCAAGGTGTCGGAATCATTGCCGAGGCCCGTGATGGCCAGGCGCGACCAGGTCAGACCCGCGTCATCGCTGCGCCACAGGGCTTGTCGATAAACATACTGGTACGTGACAGGATCCCAATTGCCATAATTGCGGGCCCGCACGATCACCGTCTTGTCGCCAACCGGATTGATTGACGTGCTGTAACCATAGAAGGAGCTTCCGTCGGTGTCCTTGAGTTGCAGTACATCGACCGCTGTGGCCTTGATGCTGCTGTAACGCTGCAACTTATCGCCCGCCAAGCTCAAGTAGGCGCCACCTGCCGTGCCGACCAAGGCATTGCCCGTGCTCATGCTCCAAGTTTTTCCAGCATCGGGGCTGAGGTAGATCGTCCCGTACGCGCTGTACTGCAGGCTGCCATCGGCCAGGATGGACAGCTTGCCGCTGTCATTGTCAAACTGCCAGGGAGCTGCCACCGCCGTCCAGGTGCTGCCACCGTCGCGGGTGCTGAGCAGCGTGCTGTTCGCACCACGGACCCAGCCGATCTTGTCATCGACAAAGACCACTTCTTGCAGGTCCGCGTTCACACCGCTTCGTTGACGCACCCAAGTTTGACCGCCATCGACCGTCTTGAAGATTTCACCGTAAGCGCCCACGCGCCAGCCCGTGGTGGCAGTGGCAAAGGTGATCGAGCTCAGGGCGTGGCCGGTCGGCCGCGGCGCCTGCCAGCACCAGCCGGTTTCCTGGGCGCCCGTGCACTCCAGGCCGCGCACGGCCGCCTGGTTGTTGACCGAGATGGTGGTCTTGACTTCCTTGAACTGGCCGGCCTCGTTGCTGACGCGCAGCTTCACTTCATAGTCGCCCGGCTTGGCAAACTGGTGCTTGGGCGCGGCCTCGGTGCTGACGGCCGTGCCGTCGCCGAAGTCCCAGCTGTAGGAAAGCTTGCTGACTGTGGCGGCGCTGTTGCCGAAGGCGGTGGGCTCGGCGATGTCCCCGACCGTGGGGGCGGTGATGCTCAAGGTCTCGGGCACCGGCGTGGGTGGCACCGGCGGGGGCGCCGGGGGTTCCGAACTGCCACCGCCACCGCAGGCGGTCAGCACCAGCGCCAGGCCCGGCGCCAAAGCCCAGCGCGTCACGCGCTCGGCCATGCGAGATGGTTTCATCATGGATTGTTTCCCTCGTTGAGTCGTTGTTCTTGACAAGGCTCCGCAGCGGATGGCCCGCGCGCGCACCTCGGCTCGTTACTACTTTTTACAAACGGGCGCGATGGTACGAGATGCCATGCGCACAGCGACTCCCTCTTTTGGGGGAGTCTGGCCGCCCCGGGGGTCGAAGCCAGGCGCCTGCACATGGCTTGAGCCAGGTCAACACCGCCGGCCTCCAGGCTGCCAAGATGGCATCAAGGAGATCGCCATGACGCCACGCCTCAACGCCACCCAGATTCAACAGCTGCGCGAGGAATTGCTGCGCCGGCAGCGCGAGCTGGAACGTGAACTCGACGGACAGCTGGGCACGCTGAGCCGGGTCGAACATGCGCGCGAAGCCTTGCTGCAGGACGGCGATGGCAACAGCCAGCGTGAGCCGGCGCTGGATGCCAGCCGCGAAGTCGATCTGGCGCGCAGCGACCAGACCCTGCAATCGCTGCGCGAGCTGATCGCCGCCCTGGGGGCCCTGGATCACGAGGACTTCGGTCTTTGCCAGGACTGCGGCGAGGCGATTGCGTTCGCCCGCCTCCAGGCCAGCCCCAGCAGCCGGCGCTGCCTGCAGTGCCAGGCCCAGCATGAAGGCGCGCAACCCCATCTGCACTGAAGCAGCGGATGCCCGGCTGCGCCAGGGCCACCAGCCTCGACCAGCCCCCCCCAGTGCGCGAGCAGACAGACAGGTCGCCGGAATGCCACCAAGGTCTGGAAGCACCGCTGTACCGCTCGACGTTTTGTTCGCCCCCTTCTTTTCTTTTCTCGAAACCCCGTTCATTCACAAGGACCGCAAGCATGAGCTCCACCCCCACCTCGCACACCACCACCTTCCACGCCGTTGTCTGGCTCGACCATCAGCAAGCCAAGGTTCTGCAGTTCGACGCCGAGCATGTGCAGGCCGAGAAGATCAAGGCCCACAGCCACCACACCAAGCAACACGGCAGCGCGGTGCGCAGCGAGCATGAGTTCTTTGGTGAAGTCTGCGAGGCGCTGAAGGGCATCGAGGAAGTGCTGGTGGTCGGATCGAGCACCGCACAAAGCGACTTCAAGCACTACGCCGACAAGCACCGCCCGCAGATCGCCAAGCACATCGTGGCCTACGAAACCGTGGACCACCCGACCGAAGCGCAGCTGGTGGCTAAAGCGCGCCAGTTCTTCGTCAAATATGACCGCATGGCCGGCACGCCGTCGCCGATGTAAGTTTCTCGGCGGTCTGACGACCGTAGACTGCGGCCCTTGCAGTTCTTCTTGAGCCTGGGACGTGGGTCGACAGTTGCTGCGCCCCTCGGGGCGCTTGTTCGCTTTGCCGCTGGATCGCTATGCGCCGTCGTGAATGCACGCTGGCCGGCCTGAGCGTCTATCTAGGCCTGGGCATTGCTGCCGCGCAGACGCGGCCCATGGCCGCCCTGCCCTCAGCCCCTCTGCAAGCATTCACCGAGCACCTGCCGCCCCTGAACTTCCAGGACGAAGCGGGCCAGACCGCCGGCTTCAGCAGCGAACTCCTGCGCATGATGGCCGCTCAGGCACGCCTGGAGCTGGACATCCAGGTCCAGCCCTGGCCGCGTGCCGTGCAAGCGGCCGCGGCACAAAGCAACAGCATTCTTTACTCGCTGACCCGCCTGCCCGAACGCGAGGGCAAGTACCGCTGGGTCGGCCCGATCAGCGAGCGCCGCATCATGCTCTACAGCCTGAGCAAGCGCCGCGACATTCCGGCCCTGAAGGACTTGAAAGACCTGCGCGAACTGCCCCAGCTGCGCGGGCTCAAGGTCGGCGTGGTGCGCGAATCGGCGGCCGCGCGCCAGCTACAAAGCGAGGGCCTGCGCGCCGGCGAGGAGCTGGAGCTGGCGCTCGATGACGGCAGCAATCTGCGCAAGCTGCTGGCCAGCCGCATGGACCTGATCGTGCTGCTCGACTGGGCCGCCGCATGGCACCTCAAGCAGCTGCGCCTGGACTACAGCACCCTGCGCCCTGTGTTGGAGCTGGACACCCGCCACAGCTACTGGTACGGCCTGCATCCGGACAGCGACGATCGCGTGGTGCTCGGCCTGCAGGCGGCACTCGATCAGCTGCGCCGCGACGGCCGCTACGCCCGGCTGCGCCAGCGCTACTTCAGCTGACGTCCGATTCAGACGGGCTCAGCTCGGCCAATCAAGTCGTGGTCCAGCGCAGCCAGCCGCGCAAGGCCCAGGCGACCGGCCCTGCCGCGACGGGCAGCTGCAGCAGCGCCGCCAAGGCCGGGTCCATGCTGACCCGCATCAGCTGCCGGAACAATGACCGGCTGCCGTGCGGCAAAGACAGCGTCACCACCTCCTGCAAGCAAGCGGACGCCAGGCGCTGGCCCTCGGGCGTGAAGCGCCAGTGCCGCGCCTCATAGCGCTGCTGAAAGTCCAGCCACTGCGCCGGGCTCAGGCGGACCTCGGGAATGCCCATGGCCTCGCCCACCTGGGCCCAGAAATCCAGCAGCAGGGTCTGCTCGGCCTCGCTCAGCGGCGTGCCGCCGTGGGCGGCGTTCCAGCGCAGGGGCTCCAGCATGAAGAGCGCCAGCACATAGCGGAAATCGTCGGCTTCGGCCCGCACCGGCGCATGGGCGGCGCGCAAGCGCTGCAGCGCCGCCTGGCCTTGCGGCGAGCCCAGGCCATGGCAGATCAGCTCGCGCAAGGTGTTGCGCGTACGGGCCAGGCGCGCCTGGGTGCGCGGCACCAGCTCGCTGTGGCTGTAGAACACCTGCACCAGCTCGCCCACCGCCATGGCCCGGATCAGGGCCAGATAGGTGCCGATGCGGAACATGCGGCGCCGCCGGGCGCCGTAGTACAGCGCCTGGACGGTGGCCGCCTCGGGATGGCGATCCGCGCGCAAGTCAGCGGGCCGCCGGAGCGCGGTAAATGCTGCGGCCGGCCTTGATGGTCTCGCGCACCTGGATGCTGCGCAGCTGGGCCGGCGGCACGGTCAGCGGGTTCTTGGACAGCACCACCAGATCGGCCAGCTTGCCCACCTCCAGCGAGCCCTTGCTCGCCTCCTCGAAATGCTGCCAGGCGGCCCACAAGGTGATGGACTTGAGCGCCACCTCGACCGGCAGGCGCTGGTCCGGGCCCAGGATGTCGCCGCTGCGGGTGCGGCGGTTGACCACCGCGTCGAGGATGGCGATGGCGTCGGGGAAGGCCACCGGCGCATCGTGGTGCTGGGTGAAGATCATCTGGCGGCGCAGCGCCGATTGCGCCGGCGAGATGCGGTCGCCGCGCACCGGGCCCAGGGTCTCGTCGCGGTGCCAATCGCCCCAGTAATAAGCATGCATGCCGAAGAAACTCGGCGTCACGGCCAGGCGCTTCATGGCGTCCAGCTGGTCCTCGCGCACGGTCTGGGCATGGATCATCACCGTGCGCCGGTCGGCCGCGCCGTACTTGGCCGTGGCTGCGTCGACGGCGCGCAGCATCTGGTCGGACGCCGCATCGCCATTGGTGTGCACCAGCAGCTGCCAGCCCTTGGCATAGGCTTGATCCACCGCCTGCTGGGTGGCCTCATCGCTGAGCGCGGGGTAGCCGCGGTAGTCGTCGGCCTTACCGGCCGGCGGGTGGTGATAGGGGTGGGTCAGGAAGGCCGTCTTGCCCTGGGGCGAGCCATCGAGGCTCAGCTTGACGCCGCCGATGCGGAAACCGCCTTTGTACTCGCGGCCCCAAAAGCCGCCCGGCTGGTCCATCAGGCCCGCAGTGAAGGGCAAGGTGATGTCGGGGTAGGAGACCAGGTCGATCAGCATCTTGCCGCCTTGCGACAGCGCCACCCAGGTCTTGTTGCTGGCCTCGTCCGAGCGGCCGTCCTGGCCGGTGGTGAAGCCGAACTTGGCGTACAGCTTCTGGCCCTCCAGCAGCATGGCGGCATAGTCCTGCGGCGAGGGCTGGACCAGGCCCATGCCGGCACTGAACCAAGCGGTTTCTTCCAGCACGCCGTTGGGCGTCTTGCCATCGGCCTCGCGCTGGATGTGGCCACCTTCGGGGTCCTTGCTGTCGGCGTTCAGGCCGGCCAGCTTCAATGCCTTGCTGTTGAGCACGCCCAGATGGCCGCTCTGGTGAATGATGATCACCGGAAGGTCTTGGGACACCGCGTCCAGCTCCTGGCGGGTGGGCGCCCGGCGCTCTTTCAACTGCGCCTCGTCATAGCCGAAGCCAAGGATGATCTTGTGGCTGCGCGCCACCGGGCCCTTGGCGTAGTCGCGCAGCAGGCCCTGGATGGCGGCCACGCTGCTGCCCTTGCCGTCCGGCGGCGGCAGCAGATTGGCCGAGACGGCCTGCAGGCCCGTCAGCGAGACATGGCCATGGGCATCGACAAAGCCCGGCAGCAAGGCCTGACCCTTGAGGTCCACCACCCGGGTCTTGGCGCCTTGCAGGGCGCGCACCTCGGCCTCGCTGCCCACCGCCTGGATGCGGCCGGCACGCACGGCCAGGGCCTGGGCGCTGGGCTGGCCATCATTCATGGTAACCACATCACCGTGCAGGTAGATGGTGTCGGCCGGCAGCGGCGCTGCGGCCTGCAGATTCAGGCTGAAGGCCAAAGCGCTCAAGACCAGAGCACGCGGAAGATCGACAGGACGCATGGGCAAGGCTCCCGGGGCAGCATGCCCCAACCGAGGAAGCGCCAAGAATACTTGAAGGCCGTGACCCCAGCCCGGCCCGCAGCCCGTCAAAGCACGGCGTAACGACCCGGCTTGTGGTTGACGGCGATGAAGAGGTTCATCACCACCGCCGCCAGCACCGAATAGGCCACGCGGGTCGGGTCCACCACGGTCAGCGCGCACAGCACGATCACGCAGTCGATGCCCATCTGCACCTTGCCGGCCCGCCAGCCTTTCGCATGCTGGAGGTAGAGCGACACGATGGTGGCGCCGCCCAGGCTGGCACGATGCCGGGCCAGAAACAGGCAGCCCGAGCCGAGCAGCAAGCCGCCCAGCACGGCGGCATAAGCCGGGTGCAGGCGCTCGATGGCGAAGAGCTTGGGCGACCACTCGGTCAGCGCCGACAGCCAGGCGATGGCGATGAAGGTCTTGAGTGTGAACTCGCGCCCCATGCGCTGCCAGGCAAACCAGTAAAAGGGGATGTTGATGATGAAGAACAGCTTGCCCAGGCTGATGCTGGTGGCGTAATGCAGCACAAACGCGGCGCCGGCCGTGCCGCCGGTCAGCAGGCCGACCTGGGCAAACAGGATCAGGGCCAGGGACACGAAAAGCACGCCGGTGAAGATGGCCTGGGCATCTTCAAACGCGGTGTGGGCATGGATGCTGGGATCGAAATACGGCGCGCTGGCGCGGGACGGGCCGGCGGCGGGAGCCGGCGCGGCAGGAGCGGGAACAACAACTTCTTCTTCGGAACGCATGCGCGCAGTGTGCATGAAGCGCCACAGTGAGGAAAGAGCGCCACGCCCTCCACTGGGGGGCGAGCACATTCCCTCTGCACCTTGGCGAGCTCCGGCGCTAGCATGGCCCGGACCACCCCGAGGAGTGCATCCATGCGCTGGCTGAGAGCCCTGCTTCCCGCCACCCCCACCCAGGCCGCCGAGCTGGACGAGGTCCACGCCGCCCTGATCGAGAACATTTGGCAAGGCGGGCTGTGGATCACCTTGATCGGCGTGCCGGCCTCGCTCACCCGCGCCTTCAGCACCGGCTGGCTGCCTCTCTACAGCCTGTTCCTGGCCATCGGTCTGGGCTACCTGGCGCTGCACTCGCAGCGCCATCGGCTGAGCTGGCGCCTCAAGGGCCTGATCCTCAACAGCATCTTCTGGTGCGTGGGCATGGCGGCCCTGGTGTCACTGGGCTTGCTGGGCACCGGCCTGCTCTGGCTGCTGGTCAGCTGCATGCTGATGGCCCTGATCTACCCGCCCCGGGTCGCCCTGCTCGGCGTGCTGGCCGCGGTGCTGCTGATGAGCGGGGTCGGGGCCGGCTTTTCCAGCGGCATGCTGCGCCTGTCTTTCGACCCGCAGCACTATATGGTCACGCCCAGCGCCTGGCTGGCCACCCTGCTCACCACCATGGCCGTGGTAGCCCTGGTGCTGACGGCCCTGGTCTCCTTCCGCCAGGCCCTGCTGGGCATGCTGGCCGAGCTGCAGCGGCAGCGCGATCTGATCGCCCAGCAAGCCATCCACGACCCCCTGACCGGCCTGCCCAACCTCAGCCTGGCCACCGATCGGCTGAATATGGCGCTGCACGCCGCGGCCCGCAGCCAGGCCCGCGTCGGCCTGCTCTTCATCGACCTGGACGGATTCAAAGACGCCAACGATCGCCACGGCCACGCCGCCGGCGATGCGGTGCTGAAAGAGGTGGCGCGGCGGCTGCAGCAAGCCCTGCGCGCGCGCGACACCGCGGCCCGCATCGGCGGCGATGAGTTTCTGGTGGTGCTGAGTGAGCTGAGCGACGCGCAGGCCGCCACCGCCGTGGCCGAGAAGTTGGTCCAGTCACTGGCCGCCCCCATCGACACGGCCGAGGCCCAGCTGCACATCGGCTGCAGCATCGGCATCAGCCTGTACCCCGACCATGGCGACAACAGCGGCCTGCTGCGCCGACGCGCCGACCTGGCCATGTACACCGTCAAGCGCAACGGAAAAGGCGGCTGCGCCCTGTTCGACGCAGCCTACATGGAGACCAACGCCGCGCCCCGACCCTCAGACCCGGCTCAGACCTGAGGCTTGCGCGCCCGCATGACCCACAAACACTCGGCGCCAAACAGCGCGCTGCCCGGGGCCTGGGCACGCATGGGCCGCAGGCATTCGATGTCAAACGTGGCGCCCCAGAAGCCGCGCAGCTGATCCTCGTCGTAGCCCAGCCCGCCTCCCAGGGTGCCGCGCTCGTAAACCTCGTCATCGCTGAGGCCGCTGCCGCCCTCGGGCCGGAAGCAGCACAGCGCCAGCACGCCGCCCGGGCGCAGCCAGGCCAGCAGCTGGTCCCGGTACAGCGCGCGCCGATGGGGTGGCAGGTGGTGAAAACAACCGGAATCACAGACCAGGGCGTAGTGGCCCAAGGGCCGCTGCAAATCAAAGACTGAACAGGCCGTCAAGGGCAGGCTGGGCAGGCCGGCCTCCCGGGCGCGCTGGCCCGCCCAGGCGATGGCCTCGTTGGCGTAGTCCACACCCTCGGCAGCAAAACCGGCCAGGGCCAGGTAGACCGTGTTGCGGCCGTTGCCGCAGCCCAGATCGAGGGCCGGGCCGGGCTGGATGTCTCCGGCCTCCACCCAGGCCGCCAGGCTCTCATCGGGCGCGCGCCCAAAGAAGGGCACCTGCCGGCCTTCGCGCCGGGCATAGAACGCATCCCACCATGCGCTCTGGCGCTCGCTGAGCACCTGGTCCAGACGCTCGATCTCGGCTGCAGCCGGGGGCTCAGGAAACAGAAGGTCTTTCATACCCCTAGGCTAAGCCGGCTCTGCGCCTGCAGCAGCCCGGTCAAACTCTTTCAAACTCCGTGTGAATTCAATGCTAGGCCGACGCAGGACCACGGCGCCACACCAGCAGCGGCAGGCCCAGGGCCAGGACCAGCAGGCCCACCAGGGCGCCGACCTTGACGTAGAGCACGCTGGCACCGAACAAATAGAGGCTGCTGGCCGCAAACACCAGGGGCAGCCAGGGATAGAGCGGCACGCGAAAGGGCCGCGGCGCCCGCGGCTCGCGCCGGCGCAGCACGATCAGCGCCAGGGCGCTCAAGCTCATGAACGCCCAGTAGACGGGCGAGAGGTAGTCCACCAGGGTCGAAAAGCCGTCGCGCGTCAGCGCGCCCATGCCCACCAGGGCCAGGGCCACGGCGCCGGTGGCCAACACGGCGGCGGTGGGTGTGCCGCGCTGCGGGTCCCAGCGGGCCAGCTGCAGCTCGGCCGCCAGATCGCGGGCGGCGGCGTAGGTGGTGCGCGGGCTGGCGATGAAGATGGCGTTCATCACCGACAGCGCCGTCAGACTGACCAGGGCCACCATCAGGAACTCGCCCGGCGCACCGAAGGCCGCTCGCATCAGATCGGCCGCCGGCGCCTCGCTGCGCGCCAGGCCCTCCAGGCCCAGCACCTGCAGATAGGCCCAGTTGGCCAGAAGGTAGAGGCCGGTGACCAGACCCAGACCCCAAAGCAGGGCGCGCACGATGCCGCGCTGCGGGTCGCGCATCTCGGCCGAGAGCGTGGCCGCATCACTCCAGCCGCCGTAGGCCAGGAACACAAAGACCAGGGCCATGCCCCAATCGTGGCGGATCGCCTGGCCCGGCAAGGCGGGCGCCTGCGCGGCCTGCCCCGCCAGGATCTGGCTGCCGGCACCGAGGGCCAGCGCCAGCAGGGCCACGATCACCACGGCCAGCAGCCCCAGCTGCGTGCCCAGGCCCACTCGCACGCCGCGCAGGTTCAGCACCGTCAGCAGCACGATCAGCCCGGCCGCCAGCGCCGCACTGGCGTGGTGGCCCAACCAAGGGCTGAGATCCAGCACCTGGGCCAGATAGTCGCCAAAGACAAAAGCCAGCAAGGCCATGGAGCCGGTGTGAATGACGGCAAAGCGCGACCAGGCGAACAGAAAGCCCAGGCGGTGCCCATAGGCCCGGCGCAGGAAGTGGTAATCGCCACCGGGGTCGGGGAAAGCCGCCGCCAGCTCGGCAAAACACAGGGCGCCGATGAAGGACAGCAGGCCGCCCAAGCCCCAGGCGGCCAGCAAGGCCGCGTCCCCCGACAAGGCCTGGGCCACCATGGGCGAGGTCTTGAAGATGCCCGCCCCCACCACCATGCCCACACACAAGGCCACGGCGTGGCGGACATCGAGCTGGCGCATCGGCAACGGTGCGCGCGGCTCGGGCGTGTCGACAGAGTTGGCTTGGGGGCGCGGAGTCATGAGAGGAAGGGCGGCGTCCAGGTCAAGGTTTTGCAAAGCGTGAAGGCGCGACAAGGCGGCAGGGGCCAGGCCCTGCGTATCATCGCCGCGCTGAGCCCGGCTGCCCGTCGGGTGCGACCCACCCTCCCGCGATCGAATGCGCATGATGATGAAGCCCATGAAGAACCCGTCTCGCCGGGCCCTCGTCCCGGCCCGGCTGCGCAGCCTGCTGCTGACGGCCTGTTTACTCGGCAGCAGTGCCGGTAGCTGGGCCCAGGCACCCAGCCCTGCTTTCAGCTGGCCCGGCGGCGCCCGGGCGGCGGTCAGCCTGTCCTACGACGACGCCCTGGACAGCCAGCTCGACCACGCCATCCCGGCGCTGAACGCGCTGGGCCTCAAAGCCAGCTTCTACCTGACCCTGGCCAGCCCGGTCGTCCGGCAACGCCTGCCGGAATGGCGGCGTGCCGCGGCCGCGGGCCATGAACTGGGCAACCACACCCTGTTCCACCCCTGCTCCCGCTCGGCGCCCGGCCGCGATTGGGTGGCGCCGCACCGCGATCTCGACAAGATCAGCGTGGCTCAGATGCTGGAAGAGGTGCAGCTGGCCAATGCCTACTTGCATGCCATCGACGGCCAGACCCAGCGCACCTACACCGCCCCCTGCACGGATCCACTGGCCGGCGGCAAGCCTTACCTCCCAGCCGTGGCGGGCGAGTTTCTGGCCATGAAGACGCGCGTGGGCGGGGTCGTGCCTTCGCTGGCCAAGCTGGACCTGGCCGATGTGCCCACGGCCGGGCCGGTGGGCTCGAGCGGCGCCGAGCTGATCGCCATCGTCGAACAGGCGGCCGCTCAGGGCACGCTGGCCAGCCTCACCTTCCACGGCATCGGCGGCGACCATCTGAGTGTCTCCAAGGAAGCCCACCAGGCCTTGCTCCAGCATCTGGCGGCCCACCCGGAGCGCTTCTGGGTGGACAGCTTTGTCAACATCGCCCGGCATCTGCGGGCGCAGCGCACGGGGCTCAAGCCCGAGGCGGCGGCCGGCTCCTCAAGCAGCGGGCGCTGAGAGCGCGTCTGCCGTCCAGACATACGCCTCGTCGTCGTGCATCTGGCCGGCGATGCAGTCGTTGTCTTTCAGGATGCGATCGAAAACGAAGCCGGCTTTTTGCAGCACCCGCGCCGAGGCCTGGTTGCCCACCGTCACCGTGCTGACGATGCGCCGCACGCCGCGCTCACGCAACGCGGCCGTGGTGGCTTGCACCGCCTCGCTGGCATAGCCCTGGCCCCAGGCGGGGCGCAGCAAGTAGTAGCCGAGATTGGGTGCGTTCAGCTGCGCATCGATCTCGGCATCCAGCCGACCCAGACAGCGCCCATCGGCTTTGCGCCGCAAAACCCAAATCGGCCAGGCGAACTGGCCATCGGGTGAACGTCGGCCCTCCAGCATTCGCCAATGGGCGGCCAGGGCCTCCACGCTGTCGGGCTTGTGCATGGAGATCCAGCGGTAGAGCTCGGGCTCTTGCAAGCCTTCAAACAGCTCGGCCGCATGGGTAGCACGCAGGGGCTCCAGCCACAGGCGGGGGGATTCGATGGGTGCGGCCAGGCGGGCCAGCAGGTCGTCCGAGATCATGAGGGGCCGCTCAAGCCCGATCGCGCAACTGCGCCAACAGCGCCAACGCCTCGCGCGTGGTGGCCTGCTTCGGGTCTTGCAGCTGCACCCTCAGGGCCAGGGCCTCGTGGAAGCGCGATTCCGCCTCGTCGAAGCGCCCCTGCTCCGCCAAGCTGCGGCCCCAGTGCTGCAGCACCATGGCGCGCAAGCGCGCCCAGCCGCCGGCCTCACACAAGGCCACGGTACGGGCGAAGATGGGCTCCGCCTCGGCACGTTGGCCCAGGTACTGCAAGGCGGTGGCGTAAGCACACCAGAACCAGCCCAGGGCTTCGAACAGCACGGGCGAGGCTTGGCTCGCGGCCTCGGCCAGGGCCTCATGCGCCTTCAAGAGCTGCAAGGCTTCGTCCTCCTGGCGGGCGGTGATCAAGAGGCCCGCCAGATCGGCGACCACCTCCAGCAAGGCCGCCTCATCCACGGCCCTGCCGACCTGCAGAAGCGCCAGCTGCTCGCGCAAGGCGGTGACGCTACGCGCGTGGGCCTCGGGGTCGGGGGCGGTGAAGCGGAGGAACTCGGTCATGGGCTGAAGCGGGCTCATTCCGCATCCTCGATCTGCACCCGCGGCCACCGTTGCACATACTGCTTCTGCGCCACCCGCTGGCGAAAGGTCTTGACACTGACCCGCGCCGGGTTGCGGCGAATGCGCATGGCAAACAGGTCGTCCAGGCCGTAGGGGGCGATCACGGTCAGCGTGTCGTCGGTCTCCAGGCGCACGGCCACCGCGGTCGCGAACTCGGGCCAGGAGGCGACCGCGTCCTGAAGCGAGCGCAGCGGTGCCACGGCATGGCCGAAGCAGGACTCGAACCAGAGATGCACATGGGCCTGGTTCGTCAGCTCCCAGGGCAGATCCGGACAGTCGCGCGCCAGGGCCGCCTGATGCCTCGCCTCCAAGCCCGGAGGCTCCTCGGGATCGAAATAGACCAGGTCCACATCGGCCAGACGCGAAGGCTCGGTGTGGCCATGCAGATGGTCCCAGACCCGATTGCGCAGCGCCCCGGCGCCGATGCACCACTGGCGCAGACCCAGATCACGGGCGGCATGGAGCGCCCGCATCAGCCAAGGCGAACTGCGCACGATGGCCTGCAGCTCGTCCTGGCGATCGGGGTGCCTGGCGCTCACCCGAACCGCCTCGTGGCCGAACGCGCGGCCGCGCTCTCGCAAGCATCCTGGCTGCGGCACATCGGGCTGACGATCTTGCTGATAAACTGGATATCCATACAGTAGTCGTGTCGCACGCAGAGCCTGCGGACCCCAGGGCTGGATGGCGGCCCGTGGCACCGAACGAAAACACCATTATGTTGCCGGTCATGAGCTCCGAAGAGGCTTGAACATGCAGATGCCAGCGCCCCGCACCAGCTCGACGCCCCGGCCGGGTTTCGAACTTCGCCCGCAGGGCAAAATCCCGCCCATGCCTGCTTCGGCCCCTCAGCCTCCTCGTTCCTCGCCTGCCACTGCTGCAACGGCTGCTGCATCTGCGGCCGCCCCCAAGCCCAAGTCCGCGCCGCAGAAGGCCATGGAGAAGCTGGGCCTGTTGCGCGACATCGACCTGGCCCTGCACCTGCCGCTGCGCTACGAGGACGAGACCCAGATCACGCCCATCGGCCGCACGCGCGAAGGCGACACCGTGCAATGCGAGGGCGAGGTGATCGAATGCCGCATCGAGACGCGCGGCCGGCGCGTGCTGCTGGTGCGGCTGGAAGACGAGACCGGCGATCTGCTGCTGCGCTTCATCCACTTTTACCCCTCGCACCAGAAAAGCATGGCCGTGGGCCAGCGCATCCGCGTGCGCGGCGAGCTGCGCCACGGCTTCTTCGGCCGCGAGATGGTGCACCCGACCTTCAAGGCCGTGCAGCCCGACACACCGCTGGCCGAGGCGCTGACGCCCGTCTACCCGGCCAGCGCCGGTCTGCCGCAAACGTACCTGCGCCGCGCCATCGCCTCGGGCCTGCAGCGCGCCGATCTGCGCGAGCTGCTGCCCCAGGGCACCGTACCCAGCAGCCTGCCGCCGCTGCGCGATGCGCTGAACTTTCTGCACCACCCGCCGCCGCAGGCCCGCCTGGGCACGCTGGAAGACCACAGCCACCCGGCCTGGCAGCGGCTCAAGTTCGAGGAATTGCTGGCCCAGCAGATCAGCCAGATGCAGGCCCAGCGTGAGCGCGCCCTGCTGAAGGCACCGGCCCTGCGCGCCAAGCCGGGCGGCCTGGTCGAGCGCTTGCTGGCCGTGCTGCCCTTCGGTCTGACCGGGGCGCAGCAGCGGGTCAGCGAGGAGATCGCGCAAGACCTGGCCCTGGGCCAGCCGATGCATCGCTTGCTCCAAGGCGATGTGGGCTCGGGCAAGACGGTGGTGGCGGCCCTGGCGGCGGCCGTGGCTATCGACGCCGGCTGGCAATGCGCGCTGATGGCGCCGACCGAAATCCTGGCCGAGCAGCACTTCAAGAAGTTGATCGGCTGGCTGGAGCCTCTGGGTCTGCAAGTGGCCTGGCTGACCGGCAGCGTCAAAGGCAAGGCACGCCAGAAGATGCTGGACGCGGCGGCCAACGGCGCGGCCCAGTTGGTGATCGGCACCCATGCGGTGATCGAAGACAAGGTCACATTCGCCCGCCTCGGCCTGGCCATCATCGACGAACAGCACCGCTTCGGCGTGGCGCAGCGTCTGGCTTTGCGGCGCAAGCTGGCGTCGATGGAACTGGAGCCGCACATGCTGATGATGAGCGCCACGCCCATCCCGCGCACCCTGGCCATGACCTACTTCGCCGACCTGGCGGTCAGCACGATTGACGAGTTACCCCCGGGCCGCACCCCCATCGTCACCAAGGTCTTCGCCGATGGCAAACGCCAGGACGTGATCGAGAAAATCGCCCAGGAGGTGGCCGGCGGCGCCCAGGTTTACTGGGTCTGCCCGCTGATCGAAGAGAGCGAGGCCCTGGACCTGAACAACGCGACCGAAACCCATGCGGAACTGGTCGACGCGCTGCCGGGCTTCGAGGTCGGCCTGCTGCATGGCCGCATGCCGCCGGCCGAGAAGGCCGCCGTGATGGCGCGCTTTTCCAGCGGCGAAATGAGCGTGCTGGTCGCCACCACCGTGATCGAGGTCGGCGTGGACGTGCCCAATGCCAGCCTGATGGTGATCGAGCATGCCGAGCGCTTCGGCCTCTCGCAGCTGCACCAGCTGCGCGGCCGGGTGGGCCGCGGCGCGGTCGCCAGCGTCTGCGTGCTGCTCTACACCGGCCCGCTGTCGGACACCGGCAAATCGCGCCTGCGCGCCATGGCCGAAACCAACGACGGCTTCGAGATCGCCCGCCGCGACCTGGACATCCGCGGCCCCGGCGAGTTCATGGGCGCCCGCCAGAGCGGCGCCGAGCTGCTACGCTTTGCCGACCTGCAGGAAGACTCCCTGCTGCTGCAAGCCGCCCGCCGCCTGGCGCCCCAGCTGCTGGACAAATACCCCGAGGCCGCCCAGCGCCAGGTGGCGCGCTGGCTGGGCTCGAAGGCGGAGTTTCTCAAGGCTTGATCGAGGGCGAGGCCAACGGCGCAGGGTCCACCGGCTCCGCCACCACACGCGCATAGCGCTGGAAGCTCCAGTAGGCCCAGGCCCAGTCCATCAGCACGACCAGGCGGTTGCGGAAGCCAATCAAAAAGTAAATGTGGACGAACAACCAGAACAGCCAGGCGAAGTAACCCGAGAACTGGACGAATCCCAGATCGGCCACGGCCGCCTTGCGGCCGATGGTGGCCAGGGCGCCGTAGTCGCGGTAGCGAAATGCGCCGGGCGCATCGGCCGGCAAGGGCGGCAAGACCTGAGCCTGTGACGCCTGCAGTGGATGCAGCGATTGCAGGATCTGCGCTGCCGCGTAAGCCCCCATCTGCTTGGCCGCCGGGCTGACGCCGGGCACGGGCTTGAGCGTGCGGCCATCGGACTGCCGGCTTTGGGTGGCGGCCAGGTCGCCGATGACAAAGACTTCCGGATGGCCGGGGATGTTGAGCCGGCCGTCAACGACCACACGACCTGCGCGGTCCAGCGGCACGTCCAGCATGCGGCCCAGGGGCGAGGCGGCCACACCGGCCGCCCAGACCACGGTGCGGGCGGCGATGCGCTCTGTTGCAGCCACTGCGCCCTCCCCCGTCTGCATCTCCACCCCGTCCGCATCGATGCCGACGACGCGGCAGCCGGTGCGCACCTCGACACCCAGGGCACGCAGCTGCGCCTCCGCCTTGGCCGAGAGCTCGGGCGGCAAGGCTTGCAGCACCCGCGGTGAACCCTCCAGCAGCAGCACACGGGCGCTGGCCGGGTCGATGCGGCGGAACTCGTTCTTGAGCGTGTGGCGGGCGATCTCGGCCAGGGTACCGGCCATTTCGACCCCAGTGGGGCCGGCGCCGATGACCACAAAGCTCAGGCAGGCGCGCTGCTGCGCCGGGTCGGGTGAACTCTCGGCCTGCTCGAAGGCCTTGAGCACGCGGGCGCGCAGGGCAAAAGCGTCTTGCAGCGTCTTGAGCCCCGGCGCATGGGCGGCCCACTCGTCGCGGCCGAAATAGCTGTGCGTGGCGCCGGCGGCGACGATCAGGTAGTCATAGCCCAGGCTCTGGCCATCGCTCAGCTGCACGCGGCCTTGCTGGCGATCGATGCCGCAGACCTCGACCATCAGCACGGTCACATTGCGCTGGCCGCGCAACATGTGGCGGATGGGCGCGGCAATCGAGGGCGCCGACAGGCCGGCCGTGGCCACCTGGTAGAGCAAGGGCTGAAACAGATGGTGGTTGCTGCGGTCGATCACCGTGATGTCCACCGGCGCCCCGGCCAGGGCGCGGGTGGCGGCGAGGCCGCCGAAGCCGCAACCGATGATCAAGACCCGGGGCCGCGCGGCGGGCTGACCCGTGCTGTTGCTGGTGTTCATGCGGCGATTCTGGCCGCAGCGCCGGTGCTGCGGCGGCGCCATACGCAATGCGAATGACTTGCAGCGCTGCCAGGCATGGCCGCCCGGGGCACTCGGGCGATCCGGCCATCAGCTGCTGCTGATCAATTGCAGCCGGGCGAAGGCGGTGTGGCCGGCCCGGTGTAGCCGTCGGTGAGCGTGCGCAGAAAGCACAGGATGTCGGCGATGTCCGCGTCACTCATCATCCGCCGCGGGCCGAAGGGTGCCTTGCTCTCAACATTGGCATGCAGAGCGAGCGGCAGATCGTCGTAGAGCTGCAACTGGCCGGCCACGGTCGGGTACCACTGCGCCGGGTCGGTGTCGCGGGTGGCGTAAAAGCGCAGCACCTGCTCCAGGCTGGTGAAGCTGCCGTTGTGGAAGAACACCGGGCGGTGCTCGACATTGCGCAAGCCCGGGGTTCGGAAGAAGCCACAGGTCTCGTTGCGCCCCTTGACGGCGGCATGGGGTGATTGGCACAGGCCCAGATCGAAGGCCGTCGCATCGGCCGTGCTTTGCAGCGCCCGGTTGCGCGGCACGGCCAGGGCCGCGTAAGCAAAATTGGTGAAATGGATGGGCTGATTGTTCAGGCTGAACGAGGGATGGCAGCTGGCGCAATGGCCGCGCTGGGTGTCATTGAAGGCACGCAGGCCGCGCGCTTCGGCATTGCTGAACTGCGCCCGCCCCTGCTGCACCCAATCGAACTTGGAGTCGTAGGGGTGGAAGCGTGGGTCTTCGACCTGAAAGCTCTGCAAGGCCTGGCTGGCCTGGGTGACCAGGCTGTCGTCGTCCGGGGCCGAGGCGCCGGCGACCGGCGGAAAGGCGCGGCCGAAGTCACTGGCGTAGGCGGCAGCGCGCAGTTTGCGCGCCAAGGTGGCGGCATCGCCGTTGTCCATCTCGCGCGGGTTAAACCAGGGCAGCTTGGCCTGGGCGGCCAGGTTGTCGGCGCGGCCGTCGGCCATCAGGCCGCCGCGCAGATCGGCCACCAAGGTTTGCGGCGTGCCGTTGAAGGCCGGCAAGGTCTCCAGATAGCGCAGCGAAGGCGCAGCACGGGTGCCGAACTCCGTCTCGAAGGCGCCACCCACCTGCACCGGCAGCGTGTTCGGCGGCCCGTGGAAGAAGGCCGGGTCGTGGCAGGAGGCGCAGGACATGCGGCCAGAGCCGCTGAGGTTGCGGTCGTGAAAAATCTTCTCGCCCAGCTGGGCCTGCAAGCTCAAGGGCTTGCTGGTGGAGGGCGAAGAGGCCGGCGTGCCGGGGCTGCTGGCCGCCCCGGTCGGTGAGCCTGTCGGCGAAGCTCCACCCCCGCCACCCCCGCCACCTCCGCCGCAGGCAGACAAGCCCAGCAACAAGACCAGGCTCAACGCCAGCGCGGAGCGCTGCCGAAGCCAGGAGTTGAAGGATTGAGCGGCATGCATGCTGCTGATTGTCGAGCTTAGGCCCCCCAGGGGCTGACTAGGGAATTCACCCGGGGCCAGGTGGCGCATCCCCGCGTCCAATGCCTGTCATGGCCGCTCGGCCTGCGGCAGTGCCGGCCCTTGCCGGGCCTCCGCTCCCTTTTCATCTTGACTTGCCCGCTGCGCCCACCATGACCGACCGCACGCCGAACGACCGCCAGCCCCTGGTCGAGCCCGCCCCCTGCCCTCGCCCGCAGCGGCGCCAGATCCTGCTCGGCGCCAGCCTGGCTGGCCTGCTGCAGGCCTGCGGTGGCGGCGGTGGGGGTGGCGAAGCACCGGTGCCGCCGCCCAGCCCCACGCCCGCACCTCCGGCACCCACTCCGCCTGCACCCACGCCACCGGCCCCCACCCCGCCTGCGCCCACACCCCCAGCCCCCAGCCCAGGCAGCCCGCCCTTCTGGGCCAGCTATGGCGGCAATGCCCAGCACCAGGCGCAGACGCGGATCGCCACCCAGCCCCTGCAGCGCATCGTCTGGAGCACGCCGGTGGACCTGGCCCCGCCCTACCGCGCCGGTGGTTTTCTGCTGATCCACTACGGCACGCCGGTGATTTCGGGCGGCAACACGGTGCTGGTGCCGGTGAAGACCACGAGCGCCGGTGATTTCGAGGTGCAAGCCCGCAAGGCCAGCGACGGCAGCCTGCTCTGGACCCTGAAAAGCGACTACCTGCTGCCGGCCAGCAGCTGGACGCCGTCTTGGAATATCGCCCTGGACGTCAAGGGCCGCTTGTTCGCCCCGGCGGCCGGCGGCCGGCTGCTGATCCGCGATGGCGGGGACAGCGCCAGCGGCACGGTCCAAACCCTGGCCTTCTACGGCAATGCCGCCTTCGAGGCCGACAGCGCCAACTACCGCGACAAGCTGCGCATCAACACCCCGCTGACCCTGGACGGCCAGGGCACGGTCTTCTTCGGCTTCACCGCCAAGGCCGGCGCGCCGGGTGGCCTGAAGGGCGGCATCGTGCGCCTGGCGGCTGATGGCACTTCAATCTGGAAATCGGCCGCCGAACTCAGCGGCGACGCGGCCATGTTCCAGACCGCCATGAACGCGGCGCCGGCCCTGTCGCTAGACGAGAAGACGCTCTACATCGCCGTCAACAGCGACCCGGCCATCTCCAGCATGCAGACCGGTTACCTGCTGGCCCTGGACGCCAGCACGCTGGCGCTCAAGGCCAAGCAGCGCTTGATCAACCCGGCCACCGATCTGCCGGCCCGCCTCAGCGACAGCGCCACCGCCTCGCCCACCGTGGGCCCAGATGGCGATGTCTTCTACGGCGTGCTGGAGAACACCCGCACCGATCACAACGGCCGCGGCTGGCTCTTGCACTTCAACGCCGATCTGAGCCAGCTCAAGACCCCCGGCTCCTTCGGCTGGGATGACACGCCCTCCATCGTGCCGGCCGGCGCCGTGCCCAGCTATGCCGGCGCCTCCAGCTATCTGCTGCTGGTCAAGTACAACAACTACTACGGCATCGGCAGCGGCGACGGCCAGAACAAGATGGCGGTGCTGGACCCGCAAGCCAGCCAGACCGACCCGATCAATGCAAGCGTCACGGTGATGAAGGAGGTGCTGACCATCGTCGGTCCCACCGCCGATGCCGACACGCCCGGCGGCGTGCGCGAGTGGTGCGTCAACACCGCGGTGATCGATGTCAAAGGCCAATCAGCCCTGGTCAACAACGAGGACGGCGTGCTCTACCGCTGGGACTTCGTCAACAACCGCTTCAGCGAAAGCGTCAAGCTCAACGCTGGCATCGGCCAGGCCTACACGCCCACCGTGGCCGGGCCCGATGGCTTGGTCTACAGCATCAACGGCGCGCAGCTGCACGCTGTGGGACGCTAGGAATTAGGCAAACTCGCCCGGCTCCAGCAAGCGCGCGATCAAGGCGCCCTGAAGCTCGGCCGGCAGCTGCAGGCTGACCTGCACGCCATTGCCGGCCGCCGCCTGCACCGGCTCGCCCTCGCGGCCGCGCAGGGCCTGCACGGTGATCTCGCGGTTGCCGCTGGGGTGGATGATCTCCAGCCGGTCGCCGACGGCAAAACGGTTCTTCACCTCGATCGCCGCCCAACCATCGGCCGCCACCGGCCCCACCTCGCCGACGAACTGGCTGCGCCGGGCCTTGGAGTGGCCATCGAGGTAGTTCTGCAAGTCCTGACTGCGGTGGCGCTGGTAGAAGCCGCTGGTATAGCCACGGTTGGACAAGCCATCCAGCTCGCCCAGCAGGGCCGGGTCGAAAGGCCGGCCGGCCACGGCGTCGTCGATGGCGCGACGGTAGACCTGGGCGGCGCGCGAGACGTAGTAGCGGCTCTTGGTGCGGCCCTCGATCTTGAGCGAGTCGACGCCGATCTCGACCAGGCGCTGCACATGCTCGACCGCGCGCAGGTCCTTGGAGTTCATGATGTAGGTGCCATGCTCATCCTCCTGGATGGGCATGAGCTCGCCGGGGCGCTGCGATTCTTCAATCAGGTAGGTACGGTCGGCCAGCGGGTGGCGAGCCGTGCCGCCGGCCGCGGCGAAATCTTGATCGGCCTGCTGCACGGCCTTGTGAAAGTCAAACTGAATCGGCTGCGCCTGGCCGGCCTCGTCTTCGAAGGCGGCGCCTAATTGGTAATCCCAGCGGCAGGCATTGGTGCAGGTGCCCTGGTTGGCATCGCGGTGGTTGAAGTAACCCGATAAGAGGCAGCGGCCCGAGTAGGCAATGCACAGGGCGCCGTGGACGAAGACCTCGAGCTCCATGTCCGGGCATTCCTGGCGGATCTGCGCCACCTCGTCCAGGCTCAGCTCGCGCGAGAGGATCACTCGCTTCAATCCCTGCTTCTGCCAGAACTTCACACCCGCGTAGTTGACCGTGTTGGCCTGCACGGAGAGGTGGATGGGCAGATCGGGCCAGCGCTCGCGCACCATCATGATCAGGCCGGGGTCGGCCATGATCAGGGCGTCGGGCTTCATCGCCACCACCGGCGCCATATCGGCCAGGTAGTTCTTGAGCTTGCCGTTGTGCGGCAGGATGTTGCTGGCAACCAGGAACTTCTTGCCACGCGCATGCGCCTCGGCAATGCCGATCTGCAGGTTCTCGAGCTTGAAATCGTTGTTGCGCGCGCGCAGGGAGTAGCGCGGCTGGCCCGCGTAGACCGCATCGGCGCCGAAATCAAAGGCCGCCCGCATGCGCTCCAGGTCGCCCGCGGGCAGCAGCAGTTCGGGGGCGGCAAGAGGTGGCGTCGTCATGGCGGGGCTCGGTCGGGGCGGAAGGCGGGGGCGCGGCAGTCTAGCCAGCGCCGGCCGCTCCGGCCTTGTCCCAGATCAAGCCCTCAGGCTGAGAGTTCGACGCTGGCGCTCGGCGCCACACCCAGCTCCTCATGGCTGACCAGCAGCAGCAGGCGGTCGCGGGCCTCGGCAGCCCGGGCCAGGACCTGGCGCAGATGCGCAAGCGAGGCGGCATCGAGCGCGTTGAGCGGCTCATCCAGCAGCAGCAAGGGCGTGTTCAGCGCCAGGGCCGCCGCCAGCGCGGCCTTGTGCTGCGTGCCGGTGGACAGGCTGCGCAGCGGCTGGCCCAGAAAAGGCTGCAGGCCGAAACCCTCGATGTGCTGCTGCCAGTCCGTCACGTCGGCGCGCGGATACAAGCCACTCAGAAAGCCGAAGTATTCGCTCGGGCTCAGATGCTCAAACGGCGGCGGCTCGGCGCCGACGAAGGCGACCTGGCGCCGGTAAGCCAAGGGCTGCCGCAAGAGATCGCAGCCCTGCAGCTCGGCGCTGCCGTACTGCGGCGCGAGCGCACCGGCCAGCAGCTTGAGTCGGGTGGATTTGCCCGTGCCATTGGCCCCGCGCAGCCAGACCAGGCCGGGGGCGAAGTCCTGGCTCCAGAGGTCGACCACGCGCCGCGTCTGGCCGGGGTAGGCAAAGCTCAGGGCGCGGACCTGCAGGCGGAAATCGGTGGGATGAGGAGCGTCGGGCATGGTTTCAGACAATGACTTCACTGGCCAGGGCAACCCAGATGCCCCAGGACAAAAGCCAACGGCCGGCGCGCGCCTCGGGGCTCAGGCTTTCGGGGCGCCAGAGCGCCAAGGCGGGCGCGGCAAGGGCGGCGACAAAGAAAGCAGGCGTGGCGCGCGGCCCCAGCAACCAGGGGCCCAGCGCCAGCAGCACCGCCCAGCTGAGCCAGGCCAGCAGCGCCGGCAGCAAGGCCAGGGCATAGAGGCGCAGAGACCAGGCCTGGGGTGACACAGGCAGCATGGCGCTGGCCGCCTGCAGCGGCGCGTAGCACTGCCGCGCCTGGGCTTGCAGCCGGGCGCAGAAGCCCTGGGTCAGCAAAGTGGAGAAGGCCAGCGCCCAGGCTGCATGAACCGGGAAATGCCAGGCCGCGGCGAGGCAGAGCAGCAAAGCCAGCAGCGCAGCCAGCAAGCCATGCAGCACCGGCCGCGCCGGGCCGCGCCACAGCGGCAGCCAGAGCAAGGCGGTCCAGGTCGAGACGGTCTGGCGGCCGGTGGCCTTGCCCGCCGCCGCTGCCCGCCGGGCCGGGCGCCCGGAGCGGCGGCGCCACTGCATCAGGGCCAGCGCGCCCCCGGCCGAGAGCAGCAGGGAGAAGGCAAAGCCCAACAAGGCCTGCAGCCACAAGCCCTGCATCCAGGCCGGGCTGGCCGCTCGCCATGCGGCGAAAGAAATGAGGTTGAGCAGGGCCCAGGGCAGCAGGGCCAGGGCCAGCACGCTCAGATCGGCCCGCCAGATATCCGTGCGCCGCAGCGGCAGCGCGCGCTCGAACGGCATCCAGCGCGCCGGCAACAAGGCCTCGCGCAAGCCCCAGGCCAGCAAGAGGCCGGGCAGCGCATGGCCCAGCAGCGCGGCGAGGGAGAGAGCAGCCGGCGTGTCGGCCTGCATGGCCCAGAACAGGGGCAAGGCCGGCCAGCCGATCAGGGTGCTGATGAAACTGCCCAGCACGGCGGCCACCACCGCGAGAAAGGCCGCCCAGCGTCGCAGCAGGGCGGCCAACTCGGCGCGGCTCCATTGCAGGCGCATGCGCGCCAGGCTCAGGGCCGCGGGCGGCGAGGGGCTTACTGCAGTCTTTGCACCCAATAGATCAGCACTTCCTGGCGCGGCCGCGAGACATCGGCATCGGCGTAGTAGTAGGTGGGCACGGCATTGATGGCCTCCACCGTGGCCATGCCGGAAATGACCCGTCCGAACACGGCGTAACCAGGCTGGGTCGGGCTCTTGTAGTCATTGCCCGGATTGTCTTTCACATTGATGAAGAACTGGTTGGTGGCGCTGTTGGGCTCGCTGCGCCGCGCCATGGCCAGGGTGCCGGGCAGATTGGCCAGGGTGTTGTTGCTTTCCAGCGGCACTGGCCCATAGGTCGCGCGGCGCTCGTACATGCCGCTGGTGTAGCCACCGCCCTGGATCACAAAGTCGCGCTCGACGCGGTGGAACAAGGTGTTGTTGAAATGGCCATCGGCCACATAGCGCAGGAAATTGGCCACGGTGGCCGGCGCGTACTCGGTGTAGAGCTCGAAGACGATCTCGCCGCTGCTGGTCAGCATGCAGACGGTGGCGTAGCGGCTCTGGGCCGATTTGGACAGGCCCTCGTTGCTGCAGCTGTTGGTATTGGGGCGCGGATTGGGATTGGGCACCGGCACGGGGATCGGGTCCGGGCGGTAGTGGTCGCCATCGCCGCCACCGCCACCGCAGGCGGTCAAGGTCACCAGGGTGGCCACGGCGGCCAGGCGCAAAACAAAAGAGCGCATGAGGCAAGACTCCTGAACAAGGTGTCTGCTCAACGCGCTCGGTCGCAGCGCCGCCGACGGCGCTGACAACTTCTTACCCTTGCGGGTGAAAGTCAGCTCATTTGAGCTGTGTGGCCCAGTAAAGCAGCACTTCGGTCGCCGTCATGTCGGCGCCGGTGTAGAGCTGGGGCTCGGCATTGATGGCGTCCACGGTCTCCTTGCCCGAAATGATGCGGCCGAACACGGCATAGCCGTTCTTGCCGGCCACGGTGGAGCTGTAGTCCAGACTCTTGTTGTCCACGGTGTTGAAGTAGAACTGGCTGGTGGCCGAATCGACCGCGCTGGTGCGGGCCATGGCGATGGTGTATTTCAGATTGGACAGGCCGTTCTGGTTCTCCAGAGCGATGGGCGCCAGCGCGCCGGCCTTGGCCGCGCCGCCGGAGACGAAGCCGCCGCCCTGCGCCACAAAACCCGGCACCACGCGGTGGAAGATGGTGTCCTTGTAGAAGCCGCTCTTCACATAGGCCAGGAAGTTGGCGGTGGTGATGGGCGCCTTGACGGTTTCCAACTCGACCACGATCTCGCCCTTGCTGGTCAGCATGCAGACGGTGGCGGCAGCGGTGCTGGCCTTGGAGGCGGCGATACCGGCGGCGCTGCAGGTGGTGGTCGGCGGGGTGGTGACCGGGTTCGGCTTGGGCTTGGGCGCGGGCGTATCGCCACCGTCAGAACCACCGCCGCAGGCGGTCAAGAGAGCCATCAGGCCCAGGCTGGCGGCCGTCAGGGCCGATTTGGCGGACATCAGAGTCGTGGAGGAAGACAGGGAGGTGTTCATCAGGGGCTCGCTTGCGTGATTGGGTTCAATTCAAAACAGAAAGCTGAAAGGGGGAGAGAAAACAAAAGGGACTGCCTCGAAGCGCTCGCAGTATCCGCGCCACCGCGGCGCAAAAAGCCGAAAATGGGCGACTCGCGAACAGTCGTGGGAAATTATCCCACTCTTCGCACTCGCAAAAAAACCGAGGGAGCCCGGAGCACGGGCAACCTCGGTCGATGGCCGGGCTTGCGCCTGGCGTGGCCGTCAAAGCTCGAGATTGTCGATCAGCCGGGTCGCGCCCAGCTTGGCCGCGCCCAGGGCAACCAGGGCCTGGCCCTCGCGGGCCGGGCTGAGGTCATGCTGGCAGCGCAGGGTCAGGTAGTCGGGCTGCCAGCCGGCTTCGCGCAGGCTTTGCAGGGCTTGGGCCTCCAGCGCAGCCAGATCGCGCGCGCCGGCCTGCCAGCGGGTGATCAGCTCGCGCAGGGTGCGGCTCAGGCGCAGGGCCTCGGTCTTCTCGGCCTCGCTGAGGTAGCCGTTGCGCGAGGACAGGGCCAGGCCCTCGGCGCTGCGCGTGGTCTCGCCGGCGCGGATCTCGATCGGCAGCGCCATCTGCGCCACCATGCGGCGCAGCACCATCAGCTGCTGGTAGTCCTTCTTGCCGAACAGGGCCATGCTGGGCTGGACGATGTTGAAGAGCTTGGCCACCACGGTGCAGACGCCGATGAAAAAGCCCGGGCGGAAATGGCCTTCCAGGATGTCGGCCAGCTCGGCCGGCGGGTGGACCTTGTAGCCCTGCGGCTCGGGGTAAAGCTCGCGCTCATCGGGCGCGAAGACGAGGTCGCAGCCGGCGCCCTGCAGCAGCTCGGCATCGCGCGCCAGGGTGCGGGGGTAACGGTCAAAGTCCTCGTGCGGCGCGAACTGCAGGCGGTTGACGAAGATGCTGGCCACCACCAGGGCATCGGGGCCCACGGCCGCACGGCCCTGGCGCACCAGATCGAGATGCCCGTCGTGCAGATTGCCCATGGTGGGCACGAAGGCGCGGCGCGGCTGCGCAGCCAGGACCTGGCGCAACTCGGCGATGGTGTGGATCACTTGCATGGGGTTCGGGCAAAAAGAGAAAAACGGGGCTTCAGTAGCCGTGCAGATCGTCCTGCGGGAAGGTCTGGGCCTTGACCGCGGCAACGTAGCGCAGCACCGCGTCCTGCACCGAGGCCGCGCCCTGCATGAAGTTCTTGACGAAGCGCGGGCGGCGGCCCGGGGTCACGTCCAGCATGTCGTGCAGCACCAGCACCTGGCCCGAGCAGGCCACGCCGCCGCCGATGCCGATGACCGGGATGCCCAGGCTCTGAGTCAGCTCGGCCGCCAGGGCGGAGGGCACCATCTCCAGCACCAGCATCTGTGCGCCGGCCTCGACCAGCTCGCGCGCATGCTGCTTCATCAACGCAGCGGCCGCTTCCTCGCGGCCCTGGACCTTGTAGCCACCCAGCATGGTGGCGGTCTGCGGCGTCAGGCCCAGATGGGCGCAAACCGGGATGCCGCGCTCGACCAGAAAGCGCACCACCGGCGCCGTCCAGCCGCCGCCTTCGAGCTTGACCATGTGCGCGCCGGCCTTGACCAGGGCGGCCGAACTCTTCCAGGCTTCCTGGGGCGAGCTTTGGTAGCTGTCGAAGGGCAGATCGCCAATCACCCAGGCGCTCTTGCGGCCGCGGGCGACGCAGCGGGTGTGATAGACCATCTCGTCCAGCGAGACCGGCACGGTGCTGCTCTGGCCCTGCAGCACATTGCCCAGGGAATCGCCGACCAGCAGCACGTCCACGCCGGCTTCGTCCAGCAGGGTGGCGAAAGCGGCGTCGTAGCAAGTCAGCATGGCGATCTTGTCGCCGCTGGCATGCATGTCCAGCAGGCGCTGCAAGGTCATGGGTTTGCGCTCGGTCATGGCGGCTCCTCGGGGGCTGTGGGGGCGGAGCCCGCAAAGCCAGGCCCCAATTGGCGCGCAGTGTAGCCGCCTGTATCCGGGTTTGCGCTAGGCTGGGGCTTCCAATCACCGGCACAAGCCGCGGGCTCCAGTTAGGATGGCCTGCATGACCCTGACCGAGTTGCGCTACATCGTTGCCGTGGCCCGCGAACGCCATTTCGGCCGCGCCGCCGAGGCCTGCTTCGTGTCCCAACCCACGCTCAGCGTGGCCATCAAGAAGCTCGAGGAAGAGCTGGACGTGCGCATCTTCGAGCGCGGCGCCAACGAGATCAAGGTGACGCCGCTGGGCGAAGACATCGTGCGCCAGGCCCAGTCGGTGATCGAGCAGGCCAGTGCCATCCACGAGATCGCCAAGCGCGGCAAAGACCCCCTGGCCGGCGCCCTGCGCGTGGGCCTGATCTACACCATCGCGCCCTATCTGCTGCCCGAGCTGGTGAAGAACGTCATCGAGCAGTACCCGCAGATGCCGCTGATGCTGCAAGAGAACTTCACCGTCAAGCTGCTGGAGATGCTGCGCACTGGCGAGCTGGACTGCGCCATCATGGCCGAACCCTTCCCCGACACCGGCCTGGCCGTGGCGCCGCTCTACGACGAAGACTTCATGATCGCCGTGCCGGCCAGCCACCCCTTTGCCGGGCGCGAATCGGTGTCGGCCGAAGAGCTCAAGAGCGAGACCATGCTGCTGCTCGGCGCCGGTCATTGCTTCCGCGACCATGTGCTCGAAGTCTGCCCCGAATTCGCCCGCTTCAGCAGCGACGCCGAGGGCATACGCAAGAGTTTTGAAGGCAGCTCACTCGAAACCATCAAGCACATGGTGGCCTCGGGCATGGGGGTGACCGTGGTGCCGGCGCTCAGCGTGCCCCTGCTGCCGCCCACGCATCTGCGCTTCGTGCCCTTTGCGCCGCCGGTGCCCACACGCCGCGTGGTGCTGGCCTGGCGCAAGACCTTCACCCGCTACGAGGCCATCGCTGCGCTGCGCAACGCCGTCTACGGCTGCAGCCTGGCGGGGGTGAAGCGCCTGTCATGAGCGAAGCGGCCGCGGCAGCCATCCTCTCGGAGCTGCGGCTCTACGAGCAGGAGGCCGTGCTGGCCGAACTGCGCGCCCAGCTGGAGCAGCCCGCCCTGCCGCCGGCCGAGCGCTGCGCCCTGCGGGTGGCCCTGGCCTGGCATGAGCGCGAGCGCGACACGCCCCAAGCCCTGGCCCGGGCCGAAGCCGCCGAGCAGGCCATGGCCGACACGCCCGAGCTGCCCGAGGCCACACGCGCTGCCCTGCAGCGCCGCCTGCGCCTGACCCGGCTGGACGCGCTGCGCCTCTATGCCCGCTTTGCCGAGGGCCTGTTCGAAGCCCGGGTGCTGCGCGCCGAGGCCGAGGCCGCGCAAGACCTGCTGGCCTGTGCCGACAGCGCCTGGCTGCAGTCCCTGCTGCACAGCGGCGCCGGCCAGATGGCCGCCAGCTGCGCCGCGCTGGAGCAGGCCGTGGACTGGGCCGAGCGCTGCGGCGACCGCACCCGCCAGTGGATCTTCGAATGCAGCCTGGCGCGCAGCGCCGGCCTGCAGAACCGCGAGGCCGCCGAGCTGCGCTGGGGCCAGCATTTCCCCAGCGATCTCAGCGGTCTGCATGCCAGCGCGGCGGTGCTGATCGAGCTCTACCAGGGCTACCGCGCCCTGCGTGCACGCGATCTGAAGCTGGCCGTGCGGCGTTTCTCCAGCCTGATCCAGCCGCTGCAGGACGCCGGCTATGTGCGCGAGACCATCAACACCCTGGGCAATCTGGGCAGCGCTTTCAACGACCTGAACGACCCCGAATCGGCGCTGGAGTGGATGGAGCGCGGCCTGCAGATGGCGCGCGCCTCAGGCTGGTCGGCCAGCCTCGGTGGCTGCCTGATGCAGATGGGCGAGACCCTGCGCCGCCTGGGCCGGCTGGAGCTGGCACGC
The DNA here is from genome assembly GCF_027863535.1 of Paucibacter sp. B51. Classification (NCBI taxonomy): domain Bacteria; kingdom Pseudomonadati; phylum Pseudomonadota; class Betaproteobacteria; order Burkholderiales; family Sphaerotilaceae; genus Roseateles; species Paucibacter sp. B51. The sequence continues at coordinate 677,586 of NZ_JAPIVN010000001.1, forward strand.
AGCCTGCTCGACGAGGGCACGCAGATCTTTGCGCCGCAGCCCGATTCGCGCAATTACGCGGTCTGCCTGAGCTACCAAGGCCTGCTGGCCCTGGACCTGGGCGAAGGTCAGAAGGCGCTGGACTGTTTCAAGGCCTTGCAAGCCCACCCCGGTGGCTACCTCGACCTGCAACGCAATGCCCGGCGCGGCCATGCCCGCGCCCTGCTGCTGCTCGGCGACTGCGAGGCCGCCGAAGCCATGGCGCGCGAGGACCTGGCCGTGGCCGAGCTCAGCGGCGCCGCCGAGGCCGAGGTCGAGCTGCGCATGGTGCTGGCCCAGATCGCCCAGCAATCGCAGGGGGCGGCCGGCCAGGCCCAGGCCGTGCAGCAGCTGGAGCTGGCGCGCGAGCGGGCCAAATCCATCGCCGGCTACAAGGACAGCGCCGAGCTGCTGGAGGCGCTGGCCCTGGCCTACGCCGGCACGGGCCGCTACCGCGAGGCCTTCGAGACCAGCCAGCAGGCCGCCAGCGCGCGCGCCAGCATGCTCAGCCGCAGCTCGGCCGACCGGGTCGAGGCCTTGCAGCTGCATCACCTCAACGAGAACGCCCGCACCGAGGCCCAGCATCTGCAGCAGCTGGCCGAGGCCGAGCGCCAGCGCGCCGCCCTGATGCAGCGCAACAGCAGCACGCTGGAGAAGCTGGGCCAGATCGGCCTGGAGCTGACCCGGCATCTGGACATGGCCTCGATCTTCGCGGCGCTGAGCCGCCACATCCCGGCCCTGCTCGATGCACGCGGCTTCGAGATCTACCTGCTGGACGAGGAAGGCGAGGGCATCAATTCGGTCTTCGGCCTAGAAGACGGCCAGCCCCTGCCGCCCGACCACATCGCCCTCGACAACCCCAGTTCCAACGCCGCCCGCTGCGCGCGCGAGCGGCGCGAGCTGTCCATCCAGCTGGCCGAAGACGGCAGCGACCCCAGCCAGGTGCCCGGCACCATGCGCACGCTCAGCGCCATGTTCGCGCCCCTGCTGATCCAGGAGCGCCTGCTGGGCGTGGTGACCGTGCAATCGCCCCAGGCCCAGGCTTACGGTGAGCATGAGCGCATGATCTTCCGCTCGCTCAATGCCTTTGCCGCCATCGCCCTGGACAACGCCATCGCCTACCGCCGCCTGCAGCAGGCGCAAAGCCAGCTGGTGGCGCAGGAGAAGCTGGCCGCCCTGGGCGCCCTGGTGGCCGGCATCGCCCACGAGCTGAACACCCCGCTGGGCAACAGCCTGCTGATGGCCAGCACCCTGGACCAGCGCACCCAGGAGATCGAGCGCGCCGCCGCCAGCAAGGAGCTGCGCCGCAGCGAGCTGGAGGCCTATCTGGGTGAAACCCGCTCGGTTGCCCGGCTCATCATGCAGGGCCTGGAAACCGCGGCCGAGCTGATCACCAGCTTCAAGCAGGTGGCCGTGGACCGCACGGCCGAGCAGCGCCGCCTGTTCGACCTGGCCGTGCTCTGCGAGCAGGTCACCGCCACGCTGCAGGCCAGCATCCGCAAGCAAGGCCATAAGCTGGAGCTGGACGTGCCCGAGGGCATCCTGCTCAACAGCTTTCCCGGCCCCCTGGGCCAGGTGCTCAGCAATCTGGTCAACAACGCCATGCTGCACGGCTTCGGCGCCCGCCGCGGCGGCCTGATGCGGCTGAGCGCCCGGCTGCTGAAGGACGGCCGCGCCGAGCTGCGCTTCCGCGACGATGGCGTGGGCATCAGCCCGGCCCATGCCGGGCGCATCTTCGAGCCTTTCTTCACCACCAAGTTCGGCCAGGGCGGCAGCGGCCTGGGCCTGTCCATCAGCCACAACATCGTCAGTTCCCTGCTCGGCGGCAGCCTCAGCCTGGACCCCACGCCCGGGCCGGGCTGCTGCTTCGTCCTGTGCCTGCCCTTGCAAGCACCCGAGGCCCAGGGCCTGGCTGATGCAGATGCTGGCGATGCGGCTGCGGCGATCTGAACGGGCGATGCCGCAAGAAGCGGGTGGCCGCCCGCCGCGGCCCCCGGCACACTGAGGCCATGAACCGCCCCCACTACGACCGTGTCCGCCAGGCCCTGGAACAACTGAGCCAGGGCCCCGTGCCCTTGCAAACCCTGGCCGAGGCCGCGGGCATGAGCTTGTTTCATTTCCAGCGCCGCTTTGTCGAGCTGGCCGGCGTCACGCCCAAGGAGTTCGAGCAGGCCCTGGCCCTGGAGCGGGCCAAGGCCAGCCTGCGCGCCGCCGAGCCGGTGCTGGACGCGGCCCTGGCGGCGGGGCTCTCAGGGCCCTCGCGCCTGCACGACCTCTTTCTCAGCGTCGACGGCATGACGCCGGGCCAGTTCAAGCAGGCCGGACAGGGCTTGCAGATGCAGTGGAGCGTGGTGGACAGCCTGCTCGGCCCGGTCTGGCTGGCGGCCAGCGCGCGCGGCCTGCACCAGCTGAGCTTTTTGCAGGATGAATCCCCCGAGGCGCTGGCCGAGGCTGCGGCCCAGCAGCTGCCCCAGGCCGTCTGGCAACGCGATGACAGCGCGCTGCGACCGCTGGCCGAGGAGCTGCAGCGGCGCCTGTCCGGCCTGCAGCCCCGCCAGCCCATCGGCCTGGCGCTCAGCGGCACGCCGCTGCGGCTCAAGGTCTGGCAGGCGCTGCTGCAGATCCCCGAGGGTCAGGTCTTGAGCTACACACAGCTGGCGCGGCTGGCCGGCGCGCCGCAAGCGGTGCGGGCGGTGGCCAGCTGCGTGGCGGCCAATCCGATTGCCTGCCTGATCCCCTGCCACCGGGTGATCCGCGCCAATGCGGAGTTCGGCGAGTACCGCTGGGGCCCGCAGCGCAAGCGCGCCCTGCTGGGCCTGGAGCTGGCCCGGGCCGATGTGCGGGCCATGGCTGCCGCCGCTTCAGCCCTGGCTTGATGCCGCCACGTGGCGGCAGGCCCACGCCAGCGCCGCCCCAAGATCGCCCATGCAGCGGCGCCAGAGGAACAGCAAAGACCTCCATCCCTGGGACATGGTTCTTCGCCTTCTTCAGCCAATGGGCGCGCGCGGGTCAGGGCGAGCAAGGTTTTGCCTATCCACAGTTTAGAACTATTCAATTGGCGAGTTTGATAGAAGAAAACTAAAGTCCATCCATCCCAGCCACCCCCTCACTCAGGAGAGAAGCGCCATGTCCACCGAAAGCAAATGCCCCTTCCACCATGTCGCCGGCGGCGGCACCAGCAACCGCGACTGGTGGCCCAAGCAGGTGCGCGTCGACCTGCTGAACCAGCATTCCAGCAAGTCCAACCCGCTGGGTGAGCAGTTCAACTACGCCGAGGCCTTCCAGAAGCTGGACTACCACGCACTCAAGGCCGATCTGGTCAAGCTGATGACGGACAGCCAGGATTGGTGGCCGGCCGACTTCGGCCACTACGGCCCGCAGATGGTGCGCATGGCCTGGCACGCGGCCGGCACCTACCGCACCCTGGACGGCCGCGGCGGTGGTGGCCGTGGCCAGCAGCGCTTCGCCCCGCTGAACAGCTGGCCCGACAACGTCAACATCGACAAGACACGCCGCCTGCTCTGGCCCATCAAGCAGAAATACGGCCAGAGCATCTCCTGGGCCGACCTCTTCATCCTGGCCGGCAATGTGGCGCTGGAAAGCATGGGCTTCCGCACCTTCGGCTTTGCCGGCGGCCGCGAAGATGTGTGGGAACCGGATCAGGACGTCAACTTCGGCGCCGAGACGAAGTGGCTGGCCGACGACAAGCGCTTCCATGGTGAGCGCCAGCTCGACGCCAACCTGGCCGCCACCCACATGGGCCTGATCTATGTGAACCCGGAAGGCCCGAACGCCAGCGGCGACTACCTGGCCGCGGCCCATGACATCCGCATCACCTTCAACCGCATGGCCATGGACGACGAAGAAATCGTCGCCCTGATCGCCGGCGGCCACACCTTCGGCAAGGCCCACGGCGCCGCGCCCGAGCACCACAAAGGCCCCGAGCCCGAGGCCGCCGGCCTAGAGGCCCAGGGCCTGGGCTGGCAGAGCAATTTCGGCAGCGGCCATGGCAAGGACACGGTCTCCAGCGGCCTGGAAGTGACCTGGACCACCACGCCCGCGCAGTGGAGCAACAACTTCTTCGAAAACCTCTTCAAGTACGAGTGGGAGCTGACGCACTCGCCGGCCGGCGCCAAGCAATGGGTGGCCAAGGATGCGCCCGAGATCATTCCGGACGCACACATCCCGGGCAAGTTCCACAAGCCCACCATGCTGACCACCGACCTGACGCTGCGCTTCGACCCGGCCTTCGGTGCCATCTCCAAGCGCTTCCTCGAGAACCCGCAAGCCTTCGCTGAGGCCTTTGCCCGCGCCTGGTACAAGCTGACCCACCGCGACATGGGTCCGAAAGCCCGCTACCTCGGCCCGGAAGTGCCGAAGGAAGAACTGATCTGGCAAGACCCCCTGCCCGCTGCCACGCACCAGCCCACGGCGGCCGACATTGCCGACCTGAAGGCCAAGATCGCGGCTGCAGGCCTGTCGGTGAGCGAGCTGGTCTCGGTGGCCTGGGCCTCGGCCTCGACCTTCCGCGGCAGCGACAAGCGCGGCGGCGCCAACGGTGCCCGCCTGGCCCTGGCGCCGCAGAAAGATTGGGCCGTCAACCAGGCTGCCGTCCAGGTGCTGCCGAAGTTGGTCGAGATCCAGAAAGCCGCAGGCACCGCCTCGCTGGCCGATGTGATCGTGCTGGCCGGCGTGGTCGGCGTCGAGCAAGCGGCGCAGGCAGCCGGCGTCAACGTTGAGGTGCCCTTCGCCCCGGGCCGGGTCGATGCCCGCCAGGACCAGACCGATGTCGAATCCTTCGCCGTGCTGGAGCCGCTGGCCGATGGCTTCCGCAACTACCGACGCGGCCCGGTCGGTGCGCCGACCGAAGCGCTGCTGATCGACCGTGCCCAGCAGCTGACGCTGACTGCACCGGAGCTGACGGCGCTGATCGGTGGCCTGCGCGTGCTGGGCGCCAACTTCGACGGCAGCAAGCAGGGCGTGTTCACCGAGCGCGTCGGCGTGCTCAGCAATGACTTCTTCGTCAATCTGCTCGATATGAGCACGGCCTGGAAGGCCAGCGACGCGAGCGACGAGCGCTTCGAAGGCCGCGACCGTCAGAGCGGCGCGCTGAAGTTCAGCGCCAGCCGTGCCGACCTGGTGTTCGGCTCCAACGCGGTGCTGCGCGCTTACGCCGAGGTCTACGCCAGCGCCGATGGCCGCGAGAAGCTGGTCCGCGACTTCGTGGCGGCCTGGACCAAGGTGATGAACCTGGACCGCTTCGAGCTCGGCAGCCGCTGAAACCGGGAGTCAGACATGGACCTGAAGATGCGCCGACACTTGCGCCTGCTGGCCGGACTGGCCATCCATTGCGGCGGTGCCGCCGCGGGCCTGGGCATGCTGCTGCAATTCACGCACAACCAGCCGCATTGAACGCCGTGCCGCGAAAGCGGCATTGATGCACAGCAAGAAGGGCTCGCTTGACCGGCGAGCCCTTCGTTTTGGCAGGTGCAGACTGACAGAATGCGCGCCATGCATCTGATCCTCACCGACGATGAGTTTGCCGAGCTGGAGGCCCGCCTCCATGCGGCCGGTGCCGCTGCCTGCGTGCACGAGCGCGTGGCCCTGGCCTGGCATCTGCGCGAACGTCAGACGCGGCGCGCGCAACAGCTGGCCGAGCAGCTGCTGGCCGAACTTCAAGAGGCCCCGGTCGCCCATGCGCTGAATTCCAGCGGCACGGCGGCGGGTCTGCGTCTGCGCCTGCAGCTGCTGCAGGCCGAATGCCTGTGGCTGTTCGCCGAGCTGGACGCGGCCCAGGCGCAAGCGCGCCAGGTGGTGGAGCTGGCGCGCCAGCAGGGCGAGATGCGGCTGCTGTCCGATGCCCATCTGCTGCTGGCCCAGATCGCCGGCGACCGCTACGACCTGGCCCTGCGCTGCCGCGAGCTCGATGCCGCGGCCAGCGTGGCCGTGGGCTGCGACGACGATTTCCGGCTGGAGTTTGCCCAGCTCTGCATTGCCCATGCGGCCCTGCGCCAGGACGGCCCGGCCGCCGCCGCGCAGTGGAGCCGGCATGTGCGCGAGCGCCTGGATCGAGCCCTGCACCCGGCCCTGCATGTGATGTGCAACGAGTTCCTGAGCTTCGAGGCCTTGCAGCGCTCGGACTTCCGCACCGTCTTCCAGGTTTGCAGCCACACCGTCACCGAGCTGACCCGTGCCGGCCTGCAGCGCCAGATTGCGCTGACGCTGACGACCATGGGCGTGGCCTTCTCCAACCTCGGCGACGACGCCCAAGCCATGGAATGGATGCAGCGCAGCCTGAGCCGCGCGCGACCGACCGGCTGGCCGCTGGTGCAGGGCCTGGCTCTGTTGCAGGTGAGCACCGTGCAATGCCGGCTGGGCGAGCTGGAGGCCTCGCAGCAGTCCCTCAACGAAGGCCTGGCCCTGCTGGCACCGCTGCAAAGCTCACGCGCCTACAGCCTGGGTCTGGTGTACCTGGCCGAGCTGCAACGCGACTTGAAGCAGCCCGAAGCCGCCCTGGCCACCGCCCTGCGCCTGGAGGCGCCGGGGCCCATCCCGCGCAGCCTGGACCTGCGCCTCAATGCCATGTGCGTGGCCGCGCTCTGCCTGTCCGAGCTGGGGTGTGCCGAAGAGGCCATGGCCACGGCTGAGAAGGCCCTGGCCCTGGCCCAGCCCAGCCACTTGGCCTATCACCACTGCGAGGCCTTGCGCGTGCTGGCCACCCTGCATGAGCGCCACACCCTGCCACCACCGTCCGGCATGCAGGAGGCCAGCGCCAGCCTGCACTACCTGCTGCGGTCCCTGGCCGTGTACGCGCCCGAGGCCCAGCACAATGTGCCGCCCGCGGTGTTCGACGCCATTGCCAGCGAGTACGCGCGGCTCGGCGATGGCCTGCAGGCCTATCACTACGCCGGGCGGGCGCGCGCGGCCAGCGAAAGCGTGCACAAGCAGGACGTCAGCAAGCGTTTGATGTCCATGGAGGCGCGCTTTCAGGCCGAACGCACGGCGGCCGAGAGCGAGCATCTGCGCCAGCTGGCCGCGGCCTCGGCCGAACGCGCCGAGCTGCTCAGCCAGACCGGCGCCACGCTGGAAAAGCTCAGCCTGATCGGCCAGGAGATCACCGCCCATCTGCAGGAGCAGGCGGTCTACGCCACCCTGGACCGCAATGTCCATGGCCTGCTGACGGCCAACCATTTCGCCGTCTACCTGCTCGACGAGGCGGCTCAGGAACTGCGCCTGGCCTACGGCACCGAGAACGGCCGGCCGATCACGCCTTTTGCCATCCCCTGCGATTCGCCACAATCCCAGGCGGCACGCTGCGCCCGCGAGCGCTGCGAGCTGTTCCGCGACATCAGCCCGGACACGCCGCAGCACCTGGCCCCGGGCACGCAGCCGACCCTGAGCTCCATGTTCATGCCCCTGCTGGCCAATGACCGGGTGCTGGGCGTGATGTCCATCCAGTCCAGCCAGGCCTTCGCCTACGCCGACCGCGAGCGCCTGATCTTCCGCAGCCTGGCCGCCTACGGCTCGATCGCACTGGAAAACACGCGCAACTACCGCCGCCTGGAAAGCACCCTGGGCCATCTGCACCAGGCCCAGGCGGAAGTGCTGGAGAAGAACCAGGAGCTGGAACGCGCCTACCAATCGCTCAAGGACATCAGCCTGACCGACCCGCTGACCGGCCTGCGCAACCGCCGCTTTCTCGAGCAACACCTGGCCGCCGAGGTGGCGCAATGCCTGCGCCTGTATCAGGACTGGCGGCGCCAGCCCGAACGGCCACGCCCGACCGAGTCGGACCTGGTCTTTCTGCTGGTCGACATCGACCACTTCAAGCAGGTCAACGACGACTGGGGCCACCCGGCCGGCGATGCGGTGCTGGTGCAGATGCGCGAGCGCCTGCGCCGCGCCTGCCGCGAATCGGACTATCTGGTGCGCTGGGGCGGTGAGGAGTTCCTGGTCGTGGCGCGCGGCGTGGACGCCGAGGCCGGCCCGCAGTTCGCCGAGCGCATCCGCGCGGCCGTGGCCCAACAGCCCTTTGCCATCGCAGCCGATGCGACCCTGGCCCTGAGCTGCTCGGTCGGCTTCGCCGCCCTGCCCTTCATCCCCAGCCAGGCCGAGCGCCTGGATTGGCAGCAGGTCGTCAGCCTGGCCGACCAGGCCCTCTACATGGCCAAGCGCGCGGGCCGCAACACCTGGGTGGGCCTCAGCGCCAGCGCCGCCTGCGCCGAGCTGGCTGAGCTCGGTGAGCTGCTGAGCGCCCCGCAGGCCTGCGTGAGCCGGGGCCTGCTGCGGCAAAGCCGGTCGGGACTGCCGGCGCCTGCGGGCAATCCCGCTGCGCCGCCCGAGCCCGGCGGCCCACAATTCGCCGCTTCAATGCTCTGATCCTGAACCCGTCTTGGACTTCCGTTACGCCTTCTTTCCCATCTGGCGCCAGCAAACCGCGCTGACCACCGCCGGTGTCATGGCCGTGGCCGTGGGCCATGCCCTCGTCACCGGCGAACCGCTGCGCAAACCCGATCTGCTGCTGAACCTGGCCATGGGCCTGCTGTGCGGGCTCATCGTCAGCATTCCGGTGGCCATCTGCCGCTTCTCCGTCACGTCCGAGGGCCTGCGCAGCTTTGACAGCTGGGGCCGCTGGCGCCGCATCGCCTGGTCCGACATTGCCGCGGTGGAGCCGGCCCGCTACCTGCTGTGGCCGCATCTGCGCCTGCAGGTGGATGGCCAATCCCGCTGGTTCTGGCTGCCTCTCAATCTCAAGGACATGGCGGGACTGCGTGAGGCCGTGATTGCCCAGGCCGGCGCCCGCCACCCGCTGGCGGTGGCCCTGCCTCAAGCGGCGCAGACCGCGCGACGCGAAGGCTGAGCGAGGGCCGGCTTCTCGGCCGTCGCTTCATGCATGAGGTGCAGCAACACGGCCGCCTTCTGACGGCTCTATAGTGTCCGCAAGCCAGGGCCGCTGAAGCGCCCGGTTTCGCCCTTCCCCTTCCTCTCTGAACAGGAGTCGCCATGGCCAAGAAGTCCATCGCCAAGTCCGCTGCCGGCACCAGCATCAACATCGGCATCAGCGAGAAGGACCGTGCTGCCATTGCCGCCGGTCTGTCCAAGTTGCTGGCCGACACCTACACGCTGTACCTGACCACGCACAACTTCCACTGGAATGTGACCGGGCCGATGTTCAACACCCTGCACACCATGTTCATGGCCCAGTACACCGAGCTGTGGAACGCGGTCGACCCGATCGCCGAGCGCATCCGCTCGCTGGGCCATGTGGCGCCGGGCTCCTACGCCCAATTTGCCCAGTTGAGCAGCCTGCCCGACGCCCCGACCCAACCGCCCAAAGCCCTGGAGATGGTGCGCATCCTGGTGGAGGGCCATGAAGGCGTGGCCCGCACCGCGCGCAGCCTGTTCGCCGCCGTCGACAAAGCCAGCGACGAGCCCAGCGCCGACCTGCTGACCCAGCGACTGACGGTGCATGAACAGACGGCCTGGATGCTCAGGAGTCTGCTGGAGGACTGAGTAGACAAGAGGGCGAAGCCCGAAGGTGCGCCAGCACCGGACGGCTGTCGGCGCCGCCAAGAGACGGCCTGGATGCTCCCGAGTCTGGTGGAAGACTGAGGCCCAGGCCCAGCCAAGCGGGCGCGTGACCCTATGATCGCGCCCCTATGACGACCGCAAGCGCCGAACCCGTGGCTGCCGACCCGCGCGGCGACACCTGCCCGATCCTCAACCGGCGTATTGCCCGGCCTGCGGTCAGGAGACCGCGCTACGCGTGCCTACGCTGGCGGACTTCGCCAAGGAGTACGGGGGCACCTGCTGGCGACGGAAGGTGCCTTGTGGCGCACGATGCGCGGCCTGCTTCGCCCCGGCCATTTGACCTTGGCCTACCTGGCCGGGCAAAGGCGGCGCTACCTCACACCGCTGCGTCTGTTCCTGAGCATCTGCCTGCTTTGCGTGGGGCTGGTGCATTGGGTTCGGCCGGCCCATGAGAAACCGACCGATCAAGTGTCCTTCGTCCATGCCAAGATCGGCGTGAAGGACGGGCGCTTCGTTTGCGAAAGCCTGCCTGCCGAGCGTTGTGTCTATTGGCAGCGGCGGATCTCGGCCGACCCCGAGCTGCTGAAGGATCTGGAGCAGGCTCGCAGAAGCAACAACCAGATGACTCGCCAGGCCGTGTTCCTGGCCATGCCGCCGTCCTTGGCGCTGCTCCTGCTGCTGGTGTACTGGCCACGCAAGCAGGCTTTTGGCCTGCACATGGTCGCCTCACTTCATCTGCACAGCTTCATGCTGCCCCTGATCACGGCCCAGGTGCTGCTGGCGCGCTGGTTTCCAGGTGTGGCCTGGATCAGCGGGGGCTCACTGGCGGCCGTGGTGCTGGCCTTCAGCGCGGTGACGCTGCAGCGCATCTACCAGGGCAGGCCATGGCTGACGGGCGTGAAGCTCGCAGGTGTCTGCGTCGCCTACATCTCGGTGTTCGCGCTGTGGACGGGCCTTGCCGCGAACTGGAACCTGCAGCGGATTCTGATGTGAGCCTATTGCGCATTGCCAGGGCCTGCGCCCACCAACACGGCTGCCAAGGCACCGATCAAGGCGCCCCGAACCCCCGCCCTTGCTGACGAATGCCCTGCGCGCGCAAGGCCAAGGCCTGGCGCAGCTCGGCCAGGGTGCCCGAGCGGCCGTGCACGCCGACGATCCAGGCCGGATCCAGCTTCTGGGCCTGAATCAGGTCCAGCAGCTCCTGGCCCGTGGCGAAGGCCGGAGGCACCGGGCCGAGCTCGGGGATGTAGAACAGATCGCCCTGAAACAAGGCCCGAGACTGGCTGTCGTAGGCGACCACCATATCGCTGGCATGGCGGCTGGCCAGGGGCCAGAGCTGCACGCGGCGATCGCCCAGATCGAGCGTGTGCGGGCCCTGCAGTTCCTGTACGCGCTCGTCCCAGGCGGCCCAGGCGCTGCCCAGCTGGCGCCGCAAAGCCTGGCGCGCCTCGGGGCCGACCAGCACCTGTGGTGCATCGGCCTGATAGGCCGGCAGCCCGGCGATGTGGTCGCGGTGGGCATGGGAGAGCACCACATGGCTGACCTTGCGCCCGGGCGCCAGCTGTTCGATCAGCGCGCGAACCGCGGCCGCCTCGGCCGGACTGACCGGCGCGTCGAAGACAGCGATGCCCTGGCTGCCGATGCTGAAACTGCTGTGATACCCGCTGCTCAAGCCATCGACCCGGTAGCTGCCGCCACCGAGCGGTGTGGCACGCAGGCCCGCTGCATCGGCGGGCGCGTCGCTGTAGCCGGCCGGCAGGGCGTAGGCCGCCGGCTTGGTGTTGGGCGCCGCCACGGCCTGGACCTGCCAGACCCAGGCCGGCGCCTCGCCGCGCTGCTCGCTGATGCGGCGCGGCTGCTGCAGCCCGCCGGCCAGGGTTTCGTAGTCGCTGTACTCATAGCGCCGCCCCGCGCTGCGGGCCCAGAGCACCCGGCCACTGGCGCCGTCCAGGGCCAGCCGTGCCGGCCGACCGGCAGCGTCCGTGAAGGCCAGACTGCCGTCAGCGGCCGGCTCGCCGCGCACCGCGCTCAAGCGCTGAAGCAGCCAGGCCGGGACCAGAAACTCGTGATCGGCCCAGCGCTCGCGGGCGACCGCAGCAGGCAGGCGCGAAATGGCCAGGCCTTGCCGCCACTTCAGGAGGTCGACCGTGCTGATGCCCTCGGGCAGGCCGAGCTCGAGAAACTGAAACCGGATCGGGCCGGGGTAGACGCTGTCGGTCTCCAGCCGGTAGCGGCCCTGCGGGTCGAGCAGGAGCTGTTGCCGCAGCGGCACGCGCAACACAGCCTCCGCCGGGTTGCGGGCCTGTTCGCCCACCAGGCGTTCGGTCTGCATGTCCAGCTGCAATGCTTCGCTCACCCGGGGCAGCCGGGCTTGCTGTTCATGGGCCGGCTTCTCCTGGGCCACCACGCGGGCAGGGAAGCTGGCAGCGGCACAGGCGAGCACCAGCACCGTCAGGCTGCAGGGCCGAAGCCGTTTCAGGATGGAAGCGCGGGTGAGATTCATGGACAGAGGCACCGTGTTTCAGCCAGGGACGCCGGAGTGTGTCCAGGCCGGCGTGCCTTGCCAAAAGTCACCGGCGGTGCGTGCCCGCAATGCGCGTCCGAAGACCCTGGCCTTCAAGGGCGTCGAGCGAGCGCCAGGTACTTCGGCTCCTCATAACGAAACGCCTGCTCGCCCGCGCGCTTCAGCACCGCTTGCAGATGGGGCAGCGCCTCGGCCTCTCGCCCCTGCTCGACCAGGCATTGGCCCAGGCGCAGCTGCGGCAAGGGCTCCGCCCGGGCCGACTCAAAGCTGGCCAGCAGGGCGCTGAAGGTGTCGCCGCTGGCTTCAAAGTCCTCCAGCAGAAACTGCATGTCGGCGATGGAGAACAAGAGGGTCTGCGCCTGCGCATGGGCAGACCAGGGCTCGGGCAGCAGTTCCAGCGCCTGCTCGAACAGGTCCAGCGCGGCCTCGAACTCGCCCTCGTCGGCCTGCTCATCGGCGCGCTCGACCAGGGCGCGAACACGCGCCACGTCGGCGGGTGACAGCTCAGCCATGGCCGATCAACCCAGCACCGCGGCCATGCCCGCCAGGCCCAGGCCGAGCGCGGCCAGGGCGTCGCCGGCGATCAAGCCACCGCCGACCAGGGAGGTGCTGCTCATGTCATCGGGCAGCTGCTCTTCACCGGCCTTGGGCTTGGGCGCCAAGGTATTGATGGCGCTGGAGATCACGCCGCCAGCAGCAAACCACATCGAGGTGTGCAGATTGACAAAGCCGCCGAAGGACGATGCGTAGGGGCTGGGCAGCACCACCGCATCGAGCATGAAATCGGTGGCGAAGCCGGCCTTGCTGCCGGCCGCGAAACGCTGGTAGCCCTTGTTGGCCTTGATGATCTTGCGCAGCAGCTCGGTCGCAAAGCCGATCAGCACGCCGATCAGGATGGCTTGCGTCTGGTAGGGCTTGGGCTCGGTCAGGCTGCGCAGGGCACCGACGAATTTGTAGGTCATGGCCGAGGTCCATTGCGCGGGCGCCTGGTCAGCGCTCATCACGGTCTGGTCCAGCTGCAGCACCGGGTAGGCGGTCATGAAGAACTTGGCCACGGCCACGGCCAGCACCGAGCCCAGCAGCAGGCCGGCCACCTGGAAGCGGAACTGCAGGGTCCGGTTGGAGCCCAGGCGCCAGCCGGTGGAGCGGTCCTGCTGCATATCGCCGGCCACGCTGGCCGAGACGAACACCACCATGGCCGCCATCAGGCCCAGCATCGGGTCCTTGAGGCCGATGCTGGCCAGGATCAGCACGGTGACGACAAAGGCGCTGGAGATGGGGTTGGAATCGGTCAGGCCCAGGGAGATGCCGTTGACGATCACGAACAGATAGACCAGGGCCACGGCCAGGATCATGTAACCCAGGGGCTCGTTGAAGAACTGCACGCCGCAGACGATGGTGGCCACGGTCCAGACGCCCACCCAGGCCAGCAGGCGCGGCAGGCTGGCGCGCGGGCCGGTGCGCTGTTCCTCGGGCACGAGGATGCGCTCACCCGGCTGGCTCAGGCGGCGGGCGACACGCCAGAAGATCAGGCTCAGATCCACGATGGCCGCACCCAGGATCAGGCCCAGGGCGATCAGAAAGGCAATCTTGCGGAAGGGCTCACCCTCCTTCAGCCAACCGATGCTGACGAAATAAGGTGCCAAGGCCCAGAAGATGCCACCGCCGACGATGGCCGGAATGCCGACCCGGGCACCGACGATCAGCCCGGCGCCGAAGGTGGAAGCCGACAGCTCGATCGCGCCGAGAAAAGCCAGCTTGGCCGCGCCAATGCCGCCCATCAGGCCAGCCCCCATGCCACCGAACAGGCGCGACACCGATTGCTTGAGCAGCACCGGATCGGTCAATGCGCGCAGGATGTTGGCGACCGCCAGACCCGAGGGAAAGGTCAGCTGCATGCGCTCGACCAGGATGGGCGTGTAGAGCATGCCGATGCCGGCGGCCATCATGCCGATGCACAGCATGTAGGTGACCAGTTGCCAGGCCGGCACTTCAGGCATGCCCATCCAGGCCATGGCCTGGATCAGGGTGCTCATGGCCATCATGCCGGCCACGGACGCGGCCGTAGTCTGGATGTAGTTGGCGCCATGCTTGCCCTCGGCGCCGTAGCCGTAGGTGACCACCGAGCCCAGGATGCCGGCCAGCACCTGGCCGCCGACATAGAAGCCGATGGAGAAGTTCATGAAGGCCGCGGCGATGCCACCCAAGGGGCCCAGCAGCAACATGCCGATGGCGGACAGAAGGGCGTAGTAGCCCCAGCTGCCAACCGGCGGCAACCAGGCCCAGCGGCGGGTGTCGATGGGGACGGCCAGGGGCGGATTCAAGGGAATGGCGGACATGGGTGACAAACCAAAACGGCAACAAAAATGGGCCCACAAGGAACCGGAAGCCGGCGCACAAACGCCGGGAGTGGCGCGCAATGTAACCCCGGGTTCACAATCGGGCCATGCGTGAAGTCACCCCCTCCGGTCTGAACGCACCCGGCGCCACGCGGGTGGCCCTGGTCTGCTTCGACGGCTTCCAGGAGCTGGACGCCTTCATCCCCCTGGCCCTGCTCAACCAGCTGCGCCCCCGCGGCTGGAGCGCCGAGCTGTGTGGGCCGGGCACCATGCTCAGCTCCATGCATGGCCTGCAACAGCCGCTGCAGCGCCCGCTGGAATGGGCCAACGAGGCCGAGGCCGTGCTCTTTGTCGGCGGCCTCTACAACCGCGCCGTGGCCGAGAACTCGGCCTTGCTGGACCGGCTGCAGCTGGACCCCTTGCGCCAACAACTCGGTGCCTTGGGCTCCGGCAGCCTGCTGTTGGCGCGCCTGGGGCTGCTGGGCGACAGCCCGGCCTGTTGTGATGCCGCCACTCGGCCCTGGCTGCTGGAGGCCGGCGTGCGGGTGCTGGAACAGGAAGCCTTCCATGCCCATGGCCCGGTGGCCACCTGCAGCGGCGGCCTGGCCGCCCCCCTGCTGACCGCCTGGCTGGTGCTGAACACGGCTGGAGAAGCGGCGCTGAGAGAGGCCATCTGGCCCAGCCTGCCGCTGGGCGAGCGAGAGGCTCAGCTGACACAGTTGCTGGCCCAGGTGCGGCGCGGCTCGCAGGGCTTGTGGAGCCGGGACTGATGCGAAGACTGCAACACCTCTTGAAGGTCGGCCTCTGGTTCAGCGCCATGGCCTGGGCGGGGCCGCAGGCCGACGCCGTCCAGGCCACCGCGGCCTCGGCCCCCGCCAAGCCCGCCCTGCGCGTGGCTCACACCGAGGCCATGGCCTTCCCTTTGCTCAGCATCAGCCCGCCCAACCGGCTGAGCGGCGGCTTTCTCAAAGACCTGGGCGATCTGATCGCCGCCGAGCTGGGCACCGAGGCCCGGCATCTGCTGGTCGCGCGGCGACGCATGGAGAGCACGGTGATGGGCGGCGAGGCCGACATCGCCTGTTACTACAGCCCGCACTGGATTCCCGTGGCCGGCCCGCATTGGACCGTCCCCGTCGTGCCCCAGGTGGAGCGCGTGGTGTCGCTGGCGGCCCAGCCTTTGCCTTTCGAAAGCCTGAGCGATCTGCAGGGCAAGCGCATCGCCGTGCTGCTGGGCTACCAATTCCCGCAGCTGCAGGCCGCGTTCGAGAGTGGCCAGGTGACCCGCCTCGATGAACGCCAGGTCGAGCTGCTGTTCCGCCGCCTGCGCCTGGGCATGGCCGATGCGCTGATCACGTCCGAGGTGGAGATCGCCGGCTACTTCAAACGCTTCCCTGAGGAACGCGAGCGCTTCCACATCAGCCACCGCAGCTTCTCGATCACCGACACGCAATGCCTGGTCTCCCCCGGCTCACCCTGGCGCCTCGCCGCCATCAACGAAGCCCTGAACCGCCTGATCCAGCGCGGCACCGTGGCCCGCCTGGCCCAGCGCTATGGCATGAGCGGTGGGCGCTGAGCCGGCGCCTGCCCCTCTCCCTCTCACTCCTCACACTTCACGGCTCATGTGCGCCGAGCGACCGCTCGTGCGCGTTGGGGCGGGCTTCGCCGCCTCAGGACCTGACAATGCCGGTCCCCGCCTACGCTTCGCTTCGTTTCCAGGTCTGGAACACCGGTGCGAACTCTTTTTGACGAAGGCGAGCGAGATCCCATGAAAACCACGTCCTCTCAGCTGCGAGCTCTGATCGCGGCGCCCCTGGTGGCCCTGATGGTCACGGCCTTGGCGGCCGATCCCAACCCACTGCCCCAGGGCTGGTTCCGGGCCGGCGATGCGGTCGACTGCCGCAGCACCACCGAGCCCCGCGCAGGCGCCCCCACGCCCAAGGTGTTTCTGCTCGACTGCAAGCGCAATGCGCGCGGCTTTGTCACCGCCATGCAAAGCATCCAGGCACGGGATTACGCCGGCCAGCGCCTGCGCCTGAGTGCACAGGTCCAGGGCGAGGACCTGTCGCAATGGGGCGGCATCTGGCTGCGCGGCGATGTCGGTCAGGACATCGGCCGCGTTTTTGACAATATGGAGCTGCGCCCGCTCAAGGGCAGCTTCGGTTGGCGCGAGGTCTCGGTCGTGCTGCAGATTCCCAAAGAGGTGGATTCCCTGCATTTCGGCACCATGCTGACCGGCGGCGGGGTCTTGCGTGCCACCCAGTTCAAGCTGGAGATCGTGCCCGACAGCGTGCCCGAAACCCAAGGGCCCGAGCACGCGCTGCTGCTGCCGCGCCAGCCCCAGCATCTGTCGCCGCCGTGAGGGCCCCGTCTCCAGCGGCCGGGCCGCGCGCGCCCGCTGCCCTGGCCGCACGGGCTCTGCGTGAGGAGTTCGGCCGCCCGGCCCTCTGGCCGCAGCTGGGCCTGGGCTTGCTGGGCTTCGGTCTCAGCGCAGCCTTCTGGGCCCAGCACGCCGCCTGGTGCCTGGCCCTGAGCCTGTGGGCGGGCTGCGCGCTGAGCCAGTGCTTGTTGAAGGCGCTGAGCCTGCACGCCGATGCCCGCCTGCAGCGCCACGGCTGGGCGCTGGCCCTGCTCCTGTGCGCCCTCGCCGTTCTGTCTGGCGCAGCGGCGGGCTGGCAGCTCGATCTGCAGTTGCGCAGCCAGTTGCTGGACCTGCCCCGCTGGGCCCAGGGCGAGCCGCTGGCGCGCGCCGGCCTGCACCTGGGCTTTGTCGGCCTGCTGTTGGGCCTGCCGCTGCTGCAACGCAGCCGCCGCCTGGCCGGCGAGCAAGACCTGGAGCAGGAGCGCGACCGGGTGCGCGCCGAGCTGCAACTGCTGCAAGCCCAGATCGAGCCGCACTTTCTCTTCAACACCCTGGCCACGCTGCGCGGACTGGTGCGCCAGCAATCGAGCCTGGCCCTGCCCTTGCTGGACCGCACGACGGCTTTCCTCGAAGCGGTGCTGCCCGAGGTGCGCACTGCGGATTCCACGCTGGGCCGCGAGCTGCACATCGTGGAGCAGTACCTGGCCATCATGGCCCTGCGCCTGGGCCCGCGCCTGCGCTACCGCATCGAGGTGGCCCCCGAGCTGCATGCCTTGCCCCTGCCGCCCCTGCTGCTGCAACCCTTGGTCGAGAACGCCATCGTGCACGGCATCGAGCCCTGCGAAGGCGGTGGCGAGCTGTTGCTGCAAGCGACGCGCAGCAACACCCATCTGCGGCTGCGCGTGTACAACAGCGGCCAGGCGCTGCAAGCCCGCTCGCCCCAGGCTGGCCACGGTCTGGCCTTGGTCAATCTGCGCCAGCGCCTGCACGCTTTGTACGGGCATGCGGCCGAGTTTCAACTCCAGCCTTTGACCGATGGTCGCGAAGGCACCGAGGCCCTCTTGCAACTGCCCCTGGGCCACACCACCCCTGCAGATTCATGACGCCCACCCCCACCGCCTTGATCGCCGACGACGAACCGGTGCTGCTCGAAGAGCTGCGCTGCCTGCTGCAAGAGGCCTGGCCCGAGTTGCAGATCGTGGCCAGCGCCAGCAGCGGCAGCGAGGCGCGCCGCCTGCTGGACCACTGGCAACCCGATATCGCCTTTCTCGACATCCGCATGCCCGGCATCGATGGCCTGAGCCTGGCCCGGCTGGCCCCACCACAGACCCGGCTGGTCTTTGTCACCGCGCATGCCGAGCACGCGCTGGAAGCCTTTGAACACGCCGCGGTGGACTATCTGCGCAAGCCACTCACGCCGGCCCGACTGGCGCTGACGGTGCAGCGCTTGCAAACGCGCCTGACGCAGCGCCCGCAGGAGCCCGACGCCGGCACGGTCACGGGCACGGACACGGGCCCGCGCTTCTTGCAAGCCTGGATCGGCAACAGCCTGCGCCTGATCGAGCTGGAGCAGGTGGCCGTGTTGCGCTCCGAGCTGCGCCACACCCGGGTGCAGAGCTTCGAAGGCACCACCCTGCTGCTGCGCACGCCTCTGGGTGAGCTTCAGCAAGCGCTGGATCCCGAGCTGTTCTGGCAGGTCCATCGCGGCACGGTGGTCAACGCGCGTGCCATCGAGCGCGTCGAGCGGCGCGAGAACGGCGACCTGCAACTGCATCTGCGCGCTCCAGGCGCAGTGGTGCCGGTGAGCCGCAGCCATCGCGGCCGCTTCAAGGGCATGTAGTGCGCGAGGGCAGAGCGCCGAGGGCCCCGAATTTCAGACCCGCTCGATGCGGGCAGCAAAGCAGCCATAGCCGGCAAATCGGGCCAGCACGAAAGCCACCTCGGCACGGGCGAACTGCTGCTGCAACAGAGCTTCGGCCTCGTGGGCCTCGACCACCTGGCCATCGACGATGCGCTCTTGCGCCGAATAGGCGCGCAAGACAAAACGCGGGCCCAGATAGGGTTGCGGGCCTTGCAGCGGAAGGGCGCTCAGCGGCGCCGTCGACTCCGCCGCCGCGGCGCGCACAAACACCGGGCCGAACTCGCGGTACGGCCCGGGCAGCGCAAGCGGGCTGTGGCTGGCCAGGATCAAGGCCTCGCCCGGATGCGCGCGCCGCAGCACATCGCGGCAAGGCTCGCCGCCCTGGGCGATGTGATGTTCCACAGGCTGGCCCAGATCGTCCAGGCCCTGCTCACGCACGCGGCGCAAGAAGTCGGCAGCGATCGGTCGCACGCAGTAGCGCTGGAGGGGTGAGATACAGAAGGTCGTGGGGCTCTGGTTCATGGACTCAGTGTCTGGTTCCACGCAAGCCCTGGCCACCCGATTCTTGCGCGCTGCGGCCCCAACGAGCGCGCCTCGGCTGTGGCGTCGATGGCACGTAGGGCGGCTACCGCACAAATGCAAGCAGTGGCATCATGACCTGACCCCTAGGCAGTATCAGGAGTTCACCATGCGCTTTGCATCACAGGGCCGATCGGCCCTCGCTTGGGTTCTGGTGGGAGGGTGGCTGGCCGGTGCCGGCGCATCGGCGCATGCCGATGAATGGAGCTTCTCAGGCTTCGCCACCTTGGGGATGGGCAAGACCATCTCCGGGGTCAAGCAGGACTATTACGGCTTCAAGTGCCCCTGCTACATCGCCAACTACCCCGACGTCGGCATTTACCGCGACTCCATCTCGCTCAAGCCTGACAGCCGCGCCGGCGTGCAGCTGATCTATCGGCCGAGCGACAGCATCAGCTTCACCGGCCAGCTGACCGGCCATGCCGCCAACGACATGAAGCCCACGCTCGATTGGGCCTATGCCAGCTGGAACCTGAACGAGAGCCTGACCCTGCAGGCCGGCCGCAAGCGCCTGCCCCTGTTTGGCTACTCAGACTTTTTCCATGTCGGCTACGCCTACCCGTGGATCCGGCCGCCGGGCGATCTCTATGGCTGGCAGATCGTGGCCTACAACGGCGCCAATCTGCAGTACCGCCGCAGCATCGGCAGCATCTCCGTGTCCGCCAATGTCTGGGCCGGCAGCGAGTCGGACAAGGACAACCGCATGCTGGGCCAGATCTACTACGGCGACAAGGTCGAGGAGAAGTGGAAAGGCATCTTTGGTGGCTTCGTCGAGCTGAGCAACGACTGGGGCTCGCTGCGCTTCGTGGCCATGAGCAACAAGGTGGATCGCTTTCTTGGCACCGGTGCCGCACGCAGCGTCAACAAGGATGGGGTGAAACAGAACTTCTACGGCATCACCGCCAATGTGGACCATGGCAACTTCGTGCTGCGCAGCGAGATCAATCGCTTCGTCCGGCCTGATGCTCCGAAAGACATCTACAACGTCTACTTCCTCAGCGCCGGCTACCGCTTTGGTGACTGGCTGCCCATGCTGACCTACTCGCGCTTCAGCGAGGATTTCAAGGACGACCCCACGGCCAACGAAAAGCACAACACCTGGATCGCCACGCTGCGCTGGGACTTCCGGGCCGACAGCGCCTTGAAACTCCAGTACGACGTTTTCAAGGACAAGTCCGCGTTCCCCTTTGTGGGCAACGCCAAGGCCATTGCGATCTCGCTCGACCATGTGTTCTGAGGAGTACGGCCATGAACACGCAATCCAGCACATTCCCGCAATGCAGCGCTTTGCTGCTGATCGCCTTGGCCACCGGCCCCAGCCAGGCAGAGCCCGTGGTGGTGGTCAATCCGGCCTTGGCCAGCAAGCCCAGCACGGATGAAATCAAGGCCGTCTTCCTGGGCCAGGCCACCACCTTGCCAGGCAGCGGCGCGGTGCAGGTGGGCTTGCCCAAAGAAGGCAAGCTGCGCGAGGATTTTGTGATCGCCTATGTCGGCAAGAACGAGAAACAGTACAAGGCCATCTGGACTCAGCTGATCTTCACCGGCCGCGCCCAGGCGCCCAAGCAGTTCGAAAGCGAAGACGAGCTCAAGAAATGGGTGGCCAGCACGCCCAACGGCGTCGGCATCCTCGACAGCAGCAAGGTGGACGCCAGCGTCAAGGTGCTGCCGACCAAGTAGCCGCGGCCTGCGCGGCGATTCAGTACGCCGAGCGGCGCCTCAAGAGCCCTCGGCCGGCAGGCGCGCCAGCGCCTCCTTGGCCGAAGGCAGGTCCGGATGGAGTGTCAGCGCGCGGCGGTAGGCTGCGCGGGCTGCAGCCTTGTCGCCCAGGCTCAGCAAGACCTCGCCAAGGCTGTCCCAGGCATTGGCCGATTCGGGGGCCAGCTCGGTGTTGACCCGCATCAGCGCCAGCGCCGTCGTCTTGCGCCCGCTACCCAGTTCGCGATAGGCCTGATCGTTGAGATAGACCTCGCTGCCGGCTTCGTCGCCCGCTTCACGCAAGGCCTTGTAGGCCGCCAGGGCCGCGGCCTGCTCGCCAGCGAGCAAGAGCTCGCGCGGTGCGCGCGTGCCCTCGGCCAGGCGTGGCAGCAGCAAGGGCTGGCCAGCACGCTGTTCCAGACGCAGCTGCCATTGCCCCTGCGCATCGGCTTCAAAGCTGCGTGCCTGTTCCTGCTCGCGCTGCAGATAACGCCCTCCGGCCACGGGCACCAGCTCGCTGGCACTTTCTCCGCCGCGCGCCAGAAAGAGCTGGCGGCCTTCGCGGGTGATCTGCATGAACTGCTCCCCGTTGACACGGTAGCGGCCCGGCGCCCGCTCCAGCGCCTCGGCGCTGACCGGCACAGGCTCCAAGGCCTTGACGCCCGGCCAGCGGTACTCGAAAGCCACGGCGCGGCGCAGCTCGTCCATCAGGGCCGGCTGGTTGGCATTGATCATGATGGCCATGCCCACACCGGCGCTCGGGTGGGCCATCAGGCTGGCGCAGAAGCCTTCGTTCCAGCCGCCATGGGCGAAATAGACCTCGCCCTGCTCCTGCGGCAGGCCGAAGCCCAGGCCATAGCCACTGCCGGCGCGCGCGCTGAGCATGTCCTTGACCAGGGGCACGGGCAACAGCGCCTTCTTGTCGCCGCGCCAGGCGCCTTGCACGCCCAGCGCAAAGCGGGCCAGATCCTGCGAGGTGGTCCACAGGCCGGCGGCGGCCAGCTCGGGGTAGGTGTTGCGCTGACCGGGCACGGCGCGCCCATCGGGCAGCACACCGACGGCCGCGCGCGCCAGCAAGGGCGCAGGCAAAGGCTGGGCAAAGCGGCTCTCGCGCATGCCCAGCGGCCCCAGCACGCGGCGCTGCATCAGCTCGGCGAAGGGCCGGCCGTCGGCCTCACTCATCAAGAGCTGGGCCACGGTGTAGCCGCCGCCCGAATAGCGAAAGGCCTGACCCGGCCTCTGGTCAACGCGCACGGCGGCCGAGTTGGCCGGCGGCTTGCCCTCCAACAAGGTGGGCACATCGGGCACCGCCACCCCGGAGGCATAACCCATGAAACCATGGGCCGTCAGGCCGCCAGTGTGGCTGAGCAGATGGTCCAGCGTGACCGGCTGCTGGGCGGTCCATTCGTTGTCGGGGATGCGCCAGGCCTTGAGCCGGGCATTGACCGGCTCCTGCAGCGCCAGCTTGCCGTCGCGAACCAGAGTCAGGGCAGCCAAGGCGGCCACCGGCTTGCTGATGGAGGCGGCCTGGAACAAGGTGTCGGTCCGCACCGGCAGGCCGGCCTCGCGGTCGGCCAGGCCGAAGACGCGGGTCCAGGCCAGGCCATGCCGGTCGATCACGGTGATGCTGAGGCCGGGCACGCCGTAGTGCTTCATGCGCGCTTCCAGCGTCCAGGTCGGGTCGCCGACAAAGCTGACCGGTGGCCGCAGGCCGGCCAGCACCCGGGCGATGCGGGCCTCCTGGGCCGAATCGCTGGCCCCAGCAGAGGGTGAGGCGGCCGGTTTGGCGGCTGCCGCCGTCAGGGGCGCTGCCAGCGCGGCACAGGCCAGGGCCAGGAGGGAGCCGCGCCAGGGCTGCGCCCGC
This sequence comes from Paucibacter sp. B51, assembly GCF_027863535.1. Lineage (NCBI taxonomy): Bacteria > Pseudomonadati > Pseudomonadota > Betaproteobacteria > Burkholderiales > Sphaerotilaceae > Roseateles > Paucibacter sp. B51. Next base: position 700,356 of record NZ_JAPIVN010000001.1, read on the forward strand.
GTGGTGGACCCGCTGGCTGAGGCAGCACGGGAAGAACGGCGCAGGCGAAGTGTCGACATGATGGCGAGCCACGGCAAAGCGGCGGGGGCAACAAAGAAGTGCCGGCAGGGTAGCCAGACCGACTTGCGCCGTCCAGCCCCGGCCGGACAGGCCGCAGCCCGGGCGGTCTGAGCTGCCGCTGCGGCCGACCGGGGCTTGCGCTGCGATAATCCGCCCCTTTCCCCCTGACCCGTGCAGCCTTTGCGGCTGCGCGCCGCCGCCATGTCCGTTGTCGATCCGCAGCCCGCCTCGTCCCCTGTCCCCTCCCATATTGAGAGCGAGGTCAAGCGCCGGCGCACCTTCGCCATCATTTCCCACCCGGACGCGGGCAAGACCACGCTGACGGAAAAGCTGCTGCTGTTCTCGGGCGCGATCCAGATCGCCGGCTCGGTGAAGGCGCGCAAGGCCTCTCGCCATGCCACCTCGGACTGGATGGAGATCGAAAAGCAGCGCGGCATCTCGGTGGCCTCCTCGGTGATGCAGATGGAGTACCGCGACTGCGTCATCAATCTGCTCGACACCCCGGGCCACCAGGACTTCTCGGAAGACACCTACCGCGTGCTGACCGCCGTGGACGCGGCCCTGATGGTGATCGACGCGGCCAACGGCGTGGAGCCTCAGACCCGCCGCCTGCTGCAGGTTTGCCGCGCCCGCAACACGCCCATCCTGACCTTCGTCAACAAGATGGACCGCGAGGTGCAGGAGCCTCTGGCCCTGATGGACGAGATCGAGCGCGAGCTGGGCATGACCGTCGTGCCCTTCACCTGGCCGGTCGGCATGGGCAAGCATTTCCACGGCGTGATGGACCTGCGTGAAGAGCGCATGCGCGTGTTCTCACCCGGTGAGGACCGCGTGGCCGGTGACGAGGAAGTGCTGGAAGGCCTGCACAACCCGGCCTACGCCGAGCGCTTCGGCATGCAGTACGAGCAGGCCGAGGGCGAGATCGAGCTGGTGCAGGATGCCGCTGCGGCCTTCGATCACGAGGAGTTCCTGTCCGGCCGCCAGACGCCCATGTTCTTCGGTTCGGCCGTCAACAACTTCGGCGTGCAGGAAATCCTGGACGCCCTGGTGCAGCTGGCCCCGGCGCCGGGCGAGCGCGCCGCCATGCAGCGCGTGGTCAAGCCCGAGGAGCCCAAGTTCACCGGCGTGGTGTTCAAGATTCAGGCCAATATGGACCCGGCCCACCGCGACCGCATCGCCTTCCTGCGCGTGGCCAGCGGCCACTTCGAGCGCGGCATGCGGCTCAAGGTGGTGCGCAGCGGCAAGGAGCTGCGCCCGAACACGGTGGTGAGCTTCCTGTCACAGCGCCGCGAGTTGCTGGACGAAGCCTTTGCCGGCGACATCATCGGCATCCCCAACCACGGCGTGCTGCAGCTGGGCGACACCATCACCGAAGGCGAGGCCCTGCAGTACACCGGCCTGCCCTTCTTCGCGCCGGAAATGTTCCGCTCGGTCGAAGTGGCCGACCCGCTCAAGACCAAGCAGCTGAAAGCCGGCCTGCAACAGCTGGGCGAAGAAGGCGCAATCCAGGTCTTCCGCCCCATGGCCGGCAGCGTGCTGCTGCTGGGCGCCGTGGGCCAGCTGCAGTTCGAAGTGGTGGCCCACCGCCTCGAGCATGAATACGGCTGCAAGGCCCGCATCAGCGGCAGCCGCTTCCAGGTGGCGCGCTGGGTCACCTGCGACGACGAGAAAGAGCTCAAGCGCTTCATCGACGCCAACGACCACCGCATGGCCCTGGACGCCGTCGACGCGCCCACCGTGCTGGTCGAGTACGCCCCCGAGCTGCGCGCCATCGAAGCCAACTGGCCCAAGATCAAGTTCCACGCGCTGCGGGAGCACGCCGGCCTCGTCTTCCAGAAACGACTGGAGGGGTAAGTTGGGACAGAGCCGAGGCCCTTCGGCCTTGGCGTCGCCCAACTTACGACAGACCGTGTCCCGCGCGGGCTGGCCGGGGAGAGTCAGGACCGAGTTGGATGCATGCGCATCCAACGACGCCTGACGAACGCTTTTGCACGTCCTGCGTGCAAAGGCCGGGGAGAGCCGGGACCGAGCTTGATGCCTTCGCATCAAGCGACGCCCGGTGAACGCCGTGCACGTCTTGCGTGCAAAGGCCGGGACAAGTTGGGACAAAGCCAAAGCCCTGCGGCCTTGGCGTCGCCAAAACATCCACGCGGCTGTGCTAGCCTGAGCCGAAACATGGCACAGGCCTTCCGGCCCGAGGAGCGGTGGCGATGCAAACCCTGAACGAGATGCTGGCACTCAAGCTGCTCAGCCCCGAGCAGCATTTCGAGATCCTCAGCTGGACCACCCAGGCCAAGACGCCGGAGCGCATCCTGGAGATGCCGCCACATCTGTGGCGCTCGCTGGAACTGGCCAGCGTGCTGCTGGACGGCCAGGGCTGCGGTCTCAACCAGCGCGGCTGAACGCGGCCGCCTGCGGCGCTGCAGCAGCAGACACGATCCAGCAGGATTCTGATAGCGCGAAGCGGCGGGCGCTGCGCACACTGCGCAGACCTGTTGAACTCTCTTCACGGCACGTCCCCGCGACGCTGCCTCGCGCCACGATGAATCTCCTGCTCGTCACCGCACACCCGGACACCGGGTCTTTCAACTTCGCCATGCGCGAGCGCGCACAAACCGTGGCCCGCCGGCTGGGCCTGGGGCTGCAACACAGCGACCTGTACCAGCAAGGCTTCTCTCCGGTGCCGGGGCGGGCCGATTTCCAGACCTTTCCCGAGGATCAGCTCTTGCAGCTGGGTTCGGCCCAGCGCGAGGCCGCCCGCCTCGGCGGCTTTGCTGCCGACATCGCCGCCGAGCAGGACAAGCTGCGCTGGGCCGACGCGGTGCTGCTGCAGTTTCCACTCTGGTGGAGCGGCTATCCGGCCATGCTCAAAGGCTGGATCGAGCGGGTGCTGAGTCTGGGCTTTGCCTACGGCCCCGACCCGACCCTGGAACCGCGCGCGCTGATCATGGCCTTGACCACCGGCGGTGCCACCGATGCCGAGGACGCACGCGCGACCGAGGCCCATGTGCGCAGCCAGCTGGCCCAGCCGGTGTTCGGCTACATGGGCTGGGGCGCGCCGCGCCTGCACTTGGTCCATGGCCCGGCCCGCATGAACGAGTCCGAGCGTGTGCGGGCCTTGCAGCACTACGAGCAATGGCTGGAAGCCGAACTGCAGACCCTGCGCGCCAGCGCGCGCTGATCGGCAGATGACGTGCGCCGCTCAAGCCGGCTGCAGACTGGAAGGCACGCGCCCGAACTCGCGGCGGAAGCTGCTGCTGAAATGGCTGTGCGAGGCAAAGCCGCAATCCAACGCCAGCTCAGTCAGCTGGCCGCGTCGCTCGGGCAGTTGGGCCAGCGCGGCCCGCAGACGCAGGCGCTGCAGATGACCATGGATGCTCTGCCCGGTGTGCTGACGAAACACCCGAGCGGCATGAAAGGCCGAGGCGCCGCAGGCGCGGGCCAGCGACTCCAGGCTCAGCGGCTGCGCAAAGTCCATCGCCATGCGCTCACGCAGCGCTTCGACCAAATCTTCCTGCCGACGCTGGCTGCGGCGCGCAGGCGCCCGCTCCGCGGCGGCTGGGCGCTGCAAGCGCAGGATGAGGGCCAGCACACGCCAGCCGGCCTCGTCGCGTGCCAGGGCATCGGGCGCTGCGCCCAGGGCATGCACGGCCAGGGCCAGCGCGGGGCTGCTGGGCAGCAGGCCGCTGACCAGATCGGGAGCCCAGGCCTGCAAGAGCGGGGCCGGCAGTTGCAGGCAACGGCTGCGGCGCCGCTGTGCCGTGGGTGAGGCCAGTTCAAAGCCCTCGCCCGCGGCCAGCAAAAACACCTGGCTGGGGTCGATGACGCGCGGCCGAGCGCCGGCCAGGCGCCGCAGGTCCATGCCCTCGAGCATGAACTCGATCTGGAAGCGCGGCAGCTGTTCCTCGCGCCAGGCACTGACCCGCCCGGGGCAGTGCCATTCACTCCAGCCCAGGCGCGCCTGATCCTCGGGCATGACCTGGCCCTGGTCTTCGCTCCAATCGGGAAATCTTGCCGCCATGCTGATCTTGATGTCACCGAGCCGCCGCCCGCGGCCGGCATGCTAGCAGTACGGGGTTTGAACCTGGCGCCGCTCTGTTATGGTTTGAGCTCACGCACGATGGGCGGACAGAACCTGAGTCTGGCCTGCCCGTAACCCCACCACCCCGCCTGGGTTCCGCCACCTTCGGGCCGGATCAGGACATCGTCGCCGCACAGCCTCCACACCATGCCAAGCAATCGCATCTCCTGCCCCCAGCCCCTGCGGCGCAAGACCTGGCCCTTGCCGCTGATCCTCGGCGCCATGACTACCGCGGCTCTCACCCTGCCGGCAAAGGCCGGCCAAGGCAGCCTGGACAGCATCCGCAGCAGCGGCGAGCTGGTGATCGGCTACCGCGCCGATGCCGTGCCCTTTTCCTACGACCTGCCCGGGGGCAAGCAACCGGTCGGTTATGCCATCGAGATCTGCAAGCAGATCGCCGAGGCGATGAAGAAGGAGCTCAAGCTCAAGGAGCTGACCCTGCGCTACAAGGCGGTGGACAGCAAGCAGCGCTTCCCGGCCGTGGCCGAGGGCCAGGTGGACCTGGAATGCGCCAACACCACCAACAATCGCGAGCGCCGCGACAAGCTGGGCATGGCCTTCACCATCCCGCACTACATCGCCGGCACGCGCATGCTGGTGCGCAAGGATTCCAATATCGAACGGGTGGAAGACCTGGGCGGCAAACGCGTCATCACGACCAAGGGCACGACTTCGGCGCCGCTGATCAAGAGCAAGAGTCAAGACCTGGGCCTCAAGCTGACCCTGCTCGAGTGCGACGACGACCAGCAATGCTTCAACGCCGTGGACAAGCGCCAGGCCGATGCCTATCTGATGGACGACATCCTGCTCTACAGCTTCCGCGCCAGCGCGCCCAAGCCCGAGGATTTCGCCGTGGTCGGCAAGCTGCTGTCCATCGAGCCGCTGTCACTGATGATGAGCAAGAAGGACCCGGCGCTGAAGAAGTTTGTCGACGCCGAGATGGGCCGTCTGATCCGCGGCGGCGAGGTGGCCAAGCTCTACAAGCAGTGGTTCGAGTCGCCGATCCCGCCCAAGAACGCCAACCTCAATGTGCCGATGAACTACCTGATGCGGGATTCGCTCAAGTTCCCGACCGACCAGGTCGGGGACTGAACGAAGCCAGCGGCGGCCTCCCGGTCGCCGCTGCCTGCGGCCGAGGGCTCAGCGCTCCTGCTTGCGCATGCTGCGGCGCCACTTGAGGCCGCCGATGGCCAGCAGGCCGAGACCGAGCAAGGCCGCGCGGCCCGGTTCGGGTACCGGGGTGGTGATCACCGGCAAGGCCTGGCCGGGATCGAAGCTGAGGCTGGTGCCTTCGGCCACGCGAATGGCATCGATGGCCAGGCTGTGCGAGAAATCTGCGACACCGCCGTTCTCGGCCGCGGTAAAGAGGAAAAGGTGAAACTGCAGGTAGTAACTGCCGCACAACGGTGAGACCACACCCGCGGGGCAATCGTACCGGGTCGAATCGGCCGTGACACTGAAGTGCTGGTCCACCTCGGCGCTGCGGTTCAGGCTGTTGGTCTGCACGCCCACGGTCTGCAGATTGCGCTGCGCCGTTGTAGGCCAGTGCGCCAGTTGGTTCAGCAGAGCCTCGCCCTCCAGGTTCGGGTCGATGCCGATGTTGGCAAACAGACGCTGATAGCCACCTTCGTTGACATCACTGGGCGAGCCCAGGCCATAGGCTGCCACCACGGCGCGCGAAGGATCGACGCCGGTGGCGGCGCGGTCGCCCAGGGTCTGCAGACTGCCCGTCAGATGCAGGTCCAGCGTCACCGGGGCGGCATTGCTCAAGAACGCGGAGAAGCTGATCATGGAGTAGCCATGAGCCAGGCTGATCGTGGCGTCCGGGTCCAGCGCCTGGAACGCGCCGCTGAAGCTGCCGATGCGGCCGGCGGCCACGGAGTTGCGCGCCTCGGCCGAACGGCCGTCCAGGGTCAGTCGAGCCTGGCTGTCTTCGGCCAGCAGCCCGTCACCGTAAATGTGACGATGGAAATCGTTCTGCAACCGGCCATCGATCAGGGCCACGGCCGAGGTCTTGCTCTCCATCACATACCAGCGATTGAGCTCAGGCGTGCCGCTCGCCAGCACGCTGCTGGCGGCCAGAGCCAGGACACTGGCCACCAGCGCATGGGGGCGGAAAGAGGGGCGATTCAGTACTTCGGAAACAGTCATGGGGGAGGCAGTCAAAGAAACGAAAAATCAGTCATCCATCCGAGCAGCAATGTGAACGCAAGGCCGGCCTCAGGGCGCGACCGGCGAACGCTCGAAGCGACGGCCCAGCATGGCCGACCAGCCCCGTGCCAGCAGACCGCCGGCCCCACGCGGCTCAGGCTCGCGCAGCCCGTGCACGGGCAGCTCGGCGCCGGGCTCAAAACTCAGGGCGCAGTCCTCGGGCAGGTGCAGCGCCTCCAGGCTCAAACCCGGTGAAAAATCGGCCACGGCGCCGTTCTGTGCTTCGGCAAACAAAAACAACTCGAAGCACAGGCGGTGGCGGCCGTAAAGCGCCGGGTCCACACCGTCCTCAGGGCCAAGGCAATGGCTGTCAGCCTGCACCGACAGCTGCTGCTCGATCACCAGATCCTGCATGTGCGCGCTGGCGCGGGCACCAAAGGTCTGCAGCTGGGGCTGGCTGCTGCAGGGCCAGGCGCGCAGCTGATCCAGCAAGGCCTCGCCCTCCAGCTCATGCCCCAGACCCAGCTGGCGGAACAAGCGGGCACGCCCGGCTTGCTCGCCATCGGCCGTGGAGCCCAGGGCAAAGGCCGCCACTGCGGCCCGCGAAGGCAAGGGCAGCACCCCCGAGCGCGGACCGCTGACACGCAAAGTGCCGCTCAAATGCAGATCCAGCACGGCCGAGACCGGGCGCTTGAAATCAATGCAGAAACTGAGGCTGCTGTGGCTGTGCCCCTGGCTGAGTCTGAGACCAGGATCGGCAGCCTGCTGCGAGGAGGCATAGCAGCCAGCATGATGAGGCGCCACGGTGGCAAAGCTCAACACCGAACGACCTTCGCCAGCCACCGAAGCCTCGCTGTCCAGGGCCAGCCCGCTTTCAGAGAAATCGGCCCGATCCTGCTCGCTGAGGGCCGCGCTGTCGATCGCAGCAGCCGCCTGGGTGTGGCTGTGCTGCGGCTGCCAACGCTGCCAGGCCGCCTGAGCCGACAAAGGCATCCAACGTACACCGGCACGACGCGCCAGCTGACGCAAGGACAAGCCCGGCTGCGGCCAGGCCGACCGGGCACCCGCAGCCAGGGCTGCAGGGGCAGACATCAAAAACTGCTCGGCGGCGGACAGGGCCATGACGACAACAACTCCCGGGCTCGTTCGAAGCCGGGGCCGGGCGCCCGCCCATCGAGAGCAGGGCCTGAACAGGGCCAATCCAGAATCGAAACCGACAACAAGGACAACACGCAAGGTTCACGCCCGCGGCGAACGGCCTTCAGGCACGGTCACCGGAGCACTCCAACACACGGCACAGAAGCACCGCGAAACCGCCGGCATTCTGTGCGAGGCCCCGCACCGTTCGTGAATTACTTACGCTTTGTTTCCTCGTCATCCCTAGAACTTGGGGGGAGGGCGGCCCTGCGCCTCCCCGGTTCAAGTTCAGGGCTTGCTGCTGTAGTTGGTGGGTACCCAGATGTAGCCCTTGCCATCGGCGCGCAAGCGGCCAATGCCGGGGAAGGCCACATGGGCCACGCCGACGTAATAGCCGTTCTTGGCGGCATCGGCGTAGGCTTTCTCGCGCTGCGGGCGGGCGGCCTTGGAGTCGCTGTCGAACTGGATGGTCACCGAAGGATCCGGAAACTGCACCGCGGCCACATGCATCAGATCGCCCCAGATGGCCAGCTTCTGGCCCTTGCTCTCGGCCACGTACACCGTGTGGCCGGGCGTGTGGCCGTAGGTGGACACCGCGCGGACGCCGGGCACCAGTTCCACACCTTGGACCGAGCCCTCGAAGGGCTTGAAGCGACCGGCCTCCTGGTAGGGCTTGATCGACATCATGGCACCCTTGAAACCGCCTTGCGCGGCCTCGGGGGCCTTGGCCATATTGGCCTCGCTGAGCCAGTGGTCAGCCTCGCGCTGGTCGATGCGCACCACAGCGTTGGGAAATGCGGGCTTGCCCTCGCTGAGCAGGCCGCCGACATGGTCACCGTGCAGATGGGTGATGTAGACCTCGTCGACCTGCTCGGGCTGGTAGCCGGCGGCCTTGAGATGGCCGAGCAGCTTGCCCAGCGTGGGGCCAAACAGGCTGGCGGCGCCGGTGTCGACCAGCACCAGTTTGCTGCCGGTGTTGATCAGATAGCCATTGACCGAGGTCTCCAACGGCACGCCGAGGTAGGCATGCTGCAAGGCACGCGCCACCTGGCCCGGCTTGGCGCCGGTGAGCAGCTTGTCCATGGGTAAGTCGACGGTGCCGTCGTTCAGGGCCGTGACTTCGAAATCCCCCAGCATCATGCGGTAGTAGCCCGGCGCCTGGGTTTTGACCTGGGGCGCGGCAGCCTCGGCGCTGAGCGGGAGGGCGCCAGCCAGCAGGGCGGCGGCCAAGGCAAGACTCGTGCGGACATGTGAGGACATGGGGTGTTTCCTTGAGCTGAAGAGGACGCGAAGGGTCTGGCGGTGCCAGGTCTTGCGCAGCATAGCAAGCCGGCCCGCCCCCGTCTGACGCGGGTGACAATGCCCGAGAACGCCAGACTTCTTGACAACAGCCTGCCGTCGGACGACGCTGGCCGCGCGAACGCCAAAGACCCACACCATGTATTCCTTCGACCTGCAGATGAGCGAGATCCATGTGCTGCTGGCCTGGTGCAGCGTGGCGCTGTTTCTGGTGCGCGGCCTGGCCTTCCAGCTGGGCGGTCAGTGGGCGCTGGACAGCCGCTTGAGCGTGCTGGTCTTCGGCATCGATCTGCTGATGACCATCACCGGCCTGAGCCTCTGGGTGCTGCTGTTCATGAACCCGTTTCTGCGGGACAGCTGGCTGTTGGCCAAGCTGATCGCTCTGGTGGTCTACACGGTCTGCGCGCACTGGGCCATGGGCCAGGGCGAGTTCCGCAGCCTGGGCTATCTGCTGGCCTTGCTGGCCCTGGCCTATATGCTGGGCTGCTCGATCACGCGCAGCCCCTGGCTGGGGTTGTGAGCCTTGGCCACGGCGCCGGCCTGAGTCCATGCAATCCAGCCGCCTGCTGGCCATCCTGCTGCGCCTGCAGGCCCAGGGCCGGGTCAGCGCGCAGGCGCTGGCCGAGGCGCTGGAAGTGTCGGTGCGCACCGTCTACCGCGACATCGACGCGCTCAGCGCCGCCGGCGTGCCCGTCTATGCCGAGAAGGGCCGGCGCGGCGGTTTTGTGCTGCGCGAGGGTTACCGCACCCGGCTGACCGGCCTGGACCGGCCCGAGGCCGAAACCCTGTTCTTCGCCGGTGCGCCCTTTGCCGCCGAGCAGCTGGGCCTGGGCGCGGTGCTGGAGACCACGCGGCTCAAGCTGCTGGCCGCCCTGCCCGAGGCCATGCAGCAGGACGCCCAGCGCGTGGCCTCGCGCTTTCACCTCGACCCGGTGGCCTGGTTCCAGGGCCCGGAGGCGCAAGGCCTGCTGCCCGAGCTGGCCACGGCGGTCTGGACCGGGCGCATGCTGCAGCTGCACTACCGGCGCTGGCAGGGCGAGGTCGAGCGCCGCGTGGCACCCCTGGGCCTGGTGCTCAAGGCCGGGCTTTGGTACCTGGTGGCGGCGGCGGGCAGCCAAGTGCGCAGCTACCGCGTCAGCGCGATTCTGGCGATGACGGTGGAGGACGAACTGGCGCCGGCCCTGCCCGGCTTTGAGCTGCAGCGCTACTGGCAGCAGTTCTGCGCCGACTACGAAGCCCGCATGGCCAGTGGCCGGGCCCGCGTGCAGGTGCACCCCGCCGCGCTGCGGCGCCTGTCTGAGCTCAGTCTGGCCGTGGCCCGGGCCGTGGCCGACGCGACACCACCGGCCGCGGCCGAGGCCTGGTGGGAGTTGGAGATCCCGATCGAATCCATCCCGGCCGCCGTGGGCGAGCTGCTGCGCCTGGGCCCCCAGGTGCAAGCCCTGGAGCCACCCGAGCTGCGGCAGGCCCTGGCCGAGGCGGTGCAGCGCTTGCAGGCGATTTACCCGCCGAGGGTCAATTCTGAAAATAGCTGACACGCCTTGTCAGTTTTTGGCGCCGAGACTGAAGGTGTCGGTCGGCGCCGTCGCCCACAGCGCGCTGGCCTCCATCCATGAACTTCAGGAGACCACCATGACCCTGCCTCAAACTCAGCTCCCCAGCGCGACCCGCCACCCCGCACCGCATGAGCTGCAACGCCGACATCTGCTGCAGCTGGGCGCAAGCCTGGCAGCCGCCGGCAGCGGCGGCAGCGCGATGGCCAGCGCCAGCAGCGCCGGCCGCCCGGATCAGGGCGGCAGCCCCAAACCGCCCTCGCCCACCGGCCGCCCCGGCGATTTCGACTTCCTGCGCGGCGAATGGCGCATCCAGAACCGCCAGCTCGACAAGCACGGCGTCTGGCAGCAGTTCGAGGGCGAGGCCACGGTCTACGCCATCCTGGCCGGCATTGGCAGCGTCGAGGAGCTGCGCATCCACTCGCGCCAGTTCAGTGGCATGGGCCTGCGCCTGCTCGATGTCGAGCGCAAGCTCTGGGCCGACCACTGGGTCAATGCCAAGAGCGGCGTGCTGACACCGCCCCCGGCCTGGGGCAGCTTTGTCGACGGCGTGGGCATCTGGGACAGCCAGGAGCAGGACGGCGACTCCCTCATCATCGACCGCGGCATCTGGGACCAGATCACGCCGCAAAGCTGCCGCTGGACACAGACCCGCTCGCGCGACGGCGGGCACAGCTGGCAAGACAACTGGGTCATGCACTGGCAGCGCCGCTGAACACATCGCCTCACCCGTGCACACCGCCGGTTTCATAAGTTACTGCAAACCAATATAAAACCAGATAAACCCCAATCCAAAACCACTTGTGCGCGATGTGCGCACTGCGCAGAATCGTCCGACCCCAACAAGGAGGACGTTATGCGCATCCGCACCATCACTTTGGGCCTGCTGGCAGCCACGCTGCCGGCCCTGGCCACCGCCCACGGTTACATCAGCGCGCCCGAGTCGCGCAGCCTGCTCTGCAGCAAGGGCGGCAACAGCAATTGCGGCCCCATCCAGTACGAGCCGCAAAGCCTGGAAGGCCCCTCGGGCTACCCGTCCGGCGGGCCGGCCGATGGTCGGCTTGCCAGCGCCGGCCTGACCCAGTTCGGCAGCATGGACGAACAGACCAGCACCCGCTGGACCAAACGCGCCATCAAGGCCGGTGCCCAGACCTTCTCCTGGACTTTCACCGCCAACCATGCCACGCGCAACTGGCGCTACTACATCACCCGCGCTGACTGGAACCCCAACACCAAGCTCAGCCGGGCCTCCTTCGAGACCCAACCCTTCTGCACGGTGGACGGCGGCAACAGACAGCCGCCCAAGACCGTCAACCACACGTGCACCGTGCCGGCGCGCAGCGGCTACCAGATCATCCTGGGTGTCTGGGAGATTGCCGACACGCCCAACAGCTTCTACAACATGGTGGACGTCAGCTTCGACGGCACGCCGCCCGTCACCACCTGGAACCCCAAGGGCACCATCTACCCCTCGGTGGACCTGGCCGCCGGTGACAAGGTCGCCACCCGGGTGTTCGACACCAAGGGCGAGCGCCCCGAGTTCCAGACCCGCATCACCATCGCCAATGCCACGGATGGCCAGCGCAACACCTGGCCCTTCCTGCTGGCCAGCCGCATCAATGCCGAGCAAAGCCAGCTCAAGGCCGGCCAGAAGGCTGCCGACGGCAGCATCAGCCCGGCCTATGGCCAGAACGAGGTCTTCGTGCGCAGCGACAGCGGGCTCGACCGGGTGGAGATCCAGATCGACAAGGCGCCGCCGCCCAATGTCGACCTGCTGGTCAACGGCGTGGCCGCCGAGTACACCGCGCCGACCAGCGGGCCGCTGAACCTCAGCTTCAGCGTGACCGCCGTGGGCGAGCTGGACGTGACCGCCACCTTGTTTGACGCCGCCGGCAACAGCAAGGCCCAGGCCAGTGTCTCGCTGAACAACAGCGGCCAGACCCTGAACCTGGCGCTCAACCCCGCCACGGGCGGCGCCTACAACCTGGTGGTCAAGGGCAGCCCGAAGGCCGGTGGCAATGTGCTGCAAAAGACCTATGCCATCACCGTCAAGCCGGCCGGCAGCAGCACCTACGACTATGTGTTCCCGAACAGCCTGGCCAGCTACAAGGGCGGCACCAAGGTGCTGCAGCCCAAGAACGGCAAGGTCTACGAGTGCAAGCCCTTCCCCTACGAGGGCTGGTGCCGGCAGTGGAGCAGCAATGCCACGGCCTACGAGCCCGGTGTGGGCGCGCACTGGGCCGATGCCTGGATCGCACGCTGATCACGCCCTTCGGCGCTGAACTTCGCGCTGCCGCCTGGCGGTGCTGAAATCTGCCCCCGTCCCGCCGAAAAGCTGGGCCGGGGGCAAGTCCTTAAGGGTGGCTTCATCGGCATCGGTTCCAATGCGGGGATGACCGCCTTTGCCTCCTCCCGGACCTCTGGGTCCCCCTTTTCCCGACGCCGTTTCACGCTGGCCCTCAGCGTCGAACAGCTGCTGCTGATCTCCAGCCTGTTCTGGCTGTTCAGCGCCAACCGATTGTTCTTTGCCGCTGCACTCAAGGACCGCCTCGCCAGCGACGCCAGCAGCTGGAGCTTTGGCCTGGCCATCGGCGTGATGGTGCTGGCCCTGCATGTCTTTCTGGTCGGCCTGGTGGCCCACCGCTGGACCATCAAGCCGGTGCTCGCCGTGCTGCTGATCGGCACCGCCTGCTCCACCTTCTACATGCAGACCTACGGCGTCTACCTCGACCCGACCATGCTGCGCAACACCTTGCGCACCGACCCGGCCGAGGCCTCCGAGCTGCTGAGCCTGCGCATGGCCGGCCATGTGCTGCTCTGGGCCGGCCTGCCTTTGCTGGCGCTGTGGCGGGTAGAGATCGTGCGCCGCCGCAGCTGGCAACGTGCGCTGGGGGTGCGCCTGGGCGTGCTGCTGCTGGCCCTGGCCACGGCGGTGGCGGCCATCATGGCGGTGTTCCAGCCCTTCTCCTCGCTGATGCGCAACAACAAGGAGATCCGCTACCTGATCACCCCGGCCAACTACATCTGGTCCCTGGGCTCGGTGATCGCGCAAGACCTGAAAGGGGCGGCCAAGCCGCGCCAGCCTCTGGGCCTGGACGCGAAACCGGGCGCGCAGATGAGCGCCCGCGCCAAGCCCCTGGTGCTGGTGCTGGTGGTGGGTGAAACCGCACGCGCGGCCAACTGGGGCCTGAACGGCTATGCCCGCCAGACCACGCCGCAGCTGGCACAAGTGCCGGAACTGATCAGCCTGCCGCCGGTCGAGGCCTGCGGCACCAACACCGAGACCTCCCTGCCCTGCATGTTCGCGCCCATCGGCCGGCGCGATTACGACGAAGCCCGCATCCGCGGCAGCGAGTCTCTGCTGCACCTGCTGGCCCGCGCCGGCGTGCAAGTGCACTGGCGCGACAACCAGAGCGGCTGCAAAGGCGTCTGCGACGGCCTGCCCAATGACTTTGTCGATGACCAGAACGCCCCCGGCCTGTGCGACGGCAAGCGCTGCCTGGACGAGGGCCTGATCGCCGACCTGGACGCCCGCCTGGCGGCGGCCAAGAGCCAATCCGCCTCCACCCACCTCTGGGTCATGCATCAGCTGGGCAACCATGGTCCGTCCTATTTCCGTCGCTACCCCGAGGCCTTCGAGCGCTTCAAGCCGGCCTGCCAGAAAGACGATCTGCGCCTGTGCAGCAAGGAAGAGATCGTCAACGCCTACGACAACGCCCTGCTCTACACCGACCATCTGCTGGCCGAGCTGGTCAAGAAGCTCAAGGCCCGCTCGAACGAGGTGGACACGGCCCTGATCTACGTCTCCGACCATGGCGAATCGCTGGGCGAAAACGGTCTGTTCCTGCATGGCATCCCCTACGCCATCGCCCCCAAGCAGCAGACGCAGGTGCCCATGCTGATGTGGGCCAGCCCGGGCTTCGGTGCCAATGCCGGCCTGGACATGGCCTGCCTGCGCCAGCGCGCCAGCCAGACCGAACCCGCGCCTCGCCATGACCACCTCTTCCACACCGTGATGGGCCTGCTCGATGTGCACAGCAGCGTGTTCGCGCCGGAATGGAATCTGGCCCAGAACTGCAAGACCGGGGCGGCCCGATGAACGCCATCCTGCCCGCCGCGGCGCCAGCCTGGCGCCGGGATCTGCTCCTCACCCTGATCGCCCTGGCCTTGCTGGCCGCCTGGGAGTGGAGCGGCCTGGACCTGAGCATCTCGCGCCTCTACGGTGATGCCAACGGTTTTGCCTGGCGCGAGGCCTGGCTGACCGCCGGCCTGGGCCACCAGGGCGGCCGCAGCCTGGCCTGGCTGATCTTCATCGCCCTGATCATCGATGCGATCCGGCCCTGGATCGCCCGCCCCGACCGCTCACCCCTGCCCAGCCCGGCGCGCAGCGAGCGGCGTTTCTGGCTGCTGGTGACCCTGGCCTGCCTGATCGCCATTCCTTCGCTCAAGCAGGTCAGCCAGACCAGCTGCCCCTGGGATCTGCAAGAGTTCGGCGGCAGCGCGCCCTATGTGCCGCATTGGCTGCTGGGTGTGAAGGACGGCGGCGGCGGCCACTGCTTTCCCTCGGGCCATGCGATTGCGGCCTTTGCCTTCTTCAGCCAGTTCTTCCTCTGGCGCCAGGACCGGCCGGCCATCGCCCGGCTCTGGCTGGCCGGCGTGCTGGTCTTCGGCACGCTGTTCGGCTGGGCCCAGCTGGCGCGCGGCGCCCACTATGTAAGCCACACCATGTGGTCGGCCTGGATCTGCTGGGCGATCTGCGTGGCGGCTGCGGCCTGGCGGGCGCGCCGCGTGCAGGCCTGAGCGACGTTCAGTCCGCCAGCCGGCGGCGGATGTCGGCGCGCGCGACCTCGGCCGCGGCCAGGGCGGCGACACAGTCGGCATCCAGCCGCCCCGCCGCCACCTCGCGCTGCAGCTCGGCCAGGCAGTCGGCCTCGCTCCAACGCGGCTTGTAGGGCCGCTCGGTGGAGAGCGCGTCGTAGACATCGGCCACGGCAATGATGCGAGAGACCAGCGGAATCTCCGCCAGGCGCAGTCCCAGGGGGTAGCCCGAGCCATCGCCGCGCTCATGGTGGCCGCCCACCACCTCACGCATGACCTGGGCCGCCGGGTCGCCCTGCAGGCCCAGATCGGCCACCATGTGCTCGACCAGATCGAGGCCGATCTGCACATGGCGCTTCATGTGGGCAAATTCCTCGGCGTCCAGCCGGCCCGGCTTGAGCAGGATGCGATCAGGGATGCCGACCTTGCCGATGTCGTGCAAGGGCGCGAACAGGTGCACATACTCGACCTGCTCGTCGCTGAGGCCATGGCTGGGCGCCAGCGCCTTGGCGATCAGGCGCGCGTAAGCCGCCATGCGCTCAAGGTGGCGGCCGGTCTCGACATCGCGGATGCGGGCCAGGCCGGTGGCGATGTCCACCGCACCCACCAAGGTGTTCACCGCCGCCAGGCGCAGCAGATAGAGCTGGCTGACGATGTCGGCAAAGATGTCCAGAAAGCCCGTGACCTCGGGCCCGAAGGCATTCGCCTCCTTGGCATCGAAGAACAGAAACGCCGCCAGCTCATGGCCGCTGAAGATGGGCAGGGTGTAGCTGCTGCGGTACTGCTGACCGCGCAGCCAGGCCGTGTGGGCGCTGGGGTGGGCAAAGCTGGCCTCGATGTCCTGCACCACCCGTGTGCGGCGCTCGTTCTTCAGCTGCAGCAGCGAGGGCACGTCGGCCAGCACCGCCTCATAACGCTGCAGCGCCTCGCCATCCTCGTTGCTGCTGGCAAAGGTCTTGAGCGCATCGCTGACCGGGTCGTACAGCGCCAGCGCCATGCGGCCGATGGCTGGAAAACGCGCCTGGATGATGCTGTGCAGGCTGCTCAAACGTCCGGCCAGGCCGGACTTCTCAACTTCCAGCTGGTGCAGGGCCCAGGTGGACGGTGGCAGGTTCATATCGGGCTCTCCCGGGCCGTCTGCCTCCCAGGTCAGCGGCCGCCTGGGCTCATCCTAGCCCGGGATGGCTGCGCCTCAAACCATGGAATGGCATGGATTTGCCATCGAAACAGGCGGCAGCTCTCCTGAGCGTGGCTCTGAAAGTGCAGCCTATTGCCTGAGGATCAGGCGCCAATCTCGCCCGGGCTCCCGGTATTGAAAGGCAAGGACAGCAGGCTTTCTGCCGGCCACAGGCCGCGCAACTCTCCGGATGCCTCATCCACCAGCTGCGCAGCCAACCAACGCCAGGCCCCAGCGCTGGCGCTGAGAAGCTCACGCCGGTCGCCGCTCCACACCGCGTAGTCGCCAGCCACCACCTGATGCACCCGAAGCAGTTGGCCGGACGGCACGCGCCACAGCATCAGAGCCCCAGCGCTGCCACTGGAGAGCGCCCGCTGGCCATCGGGAGAGAAGCTGCAGGCAGCGACCGGGTTCTCATGGCCGGCCCAGGTGGCGAGGCAGCGGCCGGAAGCAACGTGCCAGAACTTGACGGTGCTGTCGTTACTTACGGAAAGCGCATGCTTGCCATCGGGCGAGAAGCTGCAGGAGGTGACCCAGTCTTCATGGCCGCCCCAGGTGGCGAGGCAGCGGCCGGAAGTAACGTGCCAGAGTTTGAGGGTCTGGTCCCAACTGGCGGAGAGCGCATGCTGGCCATCAGAGGAGAGGCTGCAGGCGGCGACCCAGCTTTCATGGCCTACCCAGGTGGCGAGGCAGCGGCCGGAAGCGACCTGCCAGAGCTTGAGGGTCTTGTCGGAGGAGGCGGAGAGCGCATGCTGGCCATCGGGTGAGAAGCTGCAGGAGGTGACCCAGTCTTCGTGGCCGCCCCAGGTGGCGAGGCAGCGGCCGGAAGCAACGTGCCAGAGCTTGAGGGTCTTGTCCCAACTAGCAGAGAGCGCGTGCTGGCCATCGGGAGAATAGCTGCAGGCAGCGACCAGCTTTTCATGGCCGGCCCAGGTGGCAAGGCAGCGGCCGGAAACGACCTGCCAGAGCTTGAGGGTGCTGTCACGACTTGCGGAGAGTGCGTGCTGGCCATCGGGGGAAAAGCTGCAGGCGGTGACCCAGTGTTCATGGCCGGCCCAGGTGGCGAGGCAGCGGCCGGAGGCGAGGTGCCAGAGTTTGAGGGTCTTGTCGTGACTGGCGGAGAGCGCCTGCTGGCCATTGGGGGAAAAACTGCAGGCGGTGACCCAGTATTCATGGCCGGCCCAGGTGGCGAGGCAGCGACCGGAGGCGACCTGCCAGAGCTTGAGGGTCTTGTCGTCACTGGCGGAGAGCGCCTGCTGGCCATCGGGGGAAAAGCTGCAGGCAGAAACCGAATATTCATGGTCGGCCCAGGTGGCGAGGCAGCGGCCGGAGGCGACCTGCCAGAGCCTCAGGGTGCTGTCGTCGCTGGCGGAGAGCGCGTGCTGGCCATCGGGGGAAAAGCTGCAGGCGGTGACCGAATCCTCATGGCCGACCCAGGTGGCGAGACAGCGGCCGGAGGCGACCTGCCAGAGCTTGAGGGTCTTGTCGGCACTGGCGGAGAGCGCGTGCTGGCCATCGGAGGAAAAGCTGCAGGCGGTGACCCATTCATCATGACCGGCCCAGGTGGCGAGGCAGCGGCCAGAGGCGACCTGCCAGAGCTTGAGGGTCTTGTCATGACTGGCGGAGAGCGCCTGCTGTCCATCGGGGGAAAAGCTGCAGGCGGTGACCGAGAGCACATGGCCGGCCCAGGTGGCAAGGCAGCGGCCGGAAGCGACGTTCCAGAGCTTGAGGGTGCTGTCAAGACTTGCGGAGAGCGCCTGCTGACCATCGGGGGAAAAGCTGCAGGCGGTGACCCAGCGTTCATGGCCGGCCCAGGTGGCGAGGCAGCGGCCGGAGGCGACCTGCCAGAGCTTGAGGGTCTTGTCGGCACTGGCGGAGAGCGCCCGCTGACCATCGGGGGAAAAGCTGCAGGCGGTGACCGAGTTCTCATGGCCGGCCCAGATGGCGAGGCAGCGGCCAGAGGCGACCTGCCAGAGCTTGAGCGTGTTGTCAGCACTTGCAGAGAGCGCGTACTGGCCATCGGGGGAAAGGCTGCAGGCTTGCGCCCGAGGGCTGGGCCCGGAGTTTCGCCAACGAGGCTGCAAGCCCGCTGGCAGGCGAGACGAAGGCGTCGCGCCTATGCCGTCGAGCGAGCCCCCCGCCTGCCAAGGCTCGGGTGCCTCGGTGTACAAAAACCAGGGGGCTTGCCCACTGGCCCCCTTCCATGTACTGGCAGCCCACTGGACCTCGCGAAACACGGCGCCGTCCAGCAAAGCCCTGTCTGCAGTCAGCCCATCAGCCCAGACCCGCCACCATTCGCAGCGGCACAGCTGTGCGTCCGAAACATCGGCACTGCTCATCACCACATCGTGCCAGACGGTCTCGCGCAGCTCGCAGCTCGCGAAGTTGGCCGAGCTCAGATTGAGTGGCTCCTGCTCACTGCGGCCGATGAAACGCCAACCGTGCAGGTCGGCGCCCTGCATGTCAAGGCCGGACAAGGTGGGCGCCGGCCAGCCTTGCGCCGTGGCATCCAAGGCGTAGCGCAGCCATTGCTCGCTGGCCAGCGCCAAGTAGGGCGCACGCCAGGCCGACAAGGTGTCGAGTTGCTCGGCGCGCCCTTCCGCTTGCAACAGCTGGGCCAGGAACTGCCGCGTTTCAGGGCTGACCAAGGGCATGGCCCAGGCTGCGCGTTGACCGAGCTGCAAGGCGCGGAACATATGCTGCGCCAGAAAGAACTCTTGCATGGAGCTGTGGGCAAAGCGGAAACCGCCCGCCTGGGCACCGCCCTCGCTGGGCTCGTCCTCGCGCACCAGAAAGGTGGCGGTGCGCAGGTCTTCGTCGAGCTTGTCGTAACCCACACCGGCGTAGAGCCGCTGGAGCTCAGGGTCGGCGGCCAACCATTCGTGAAACCAGGACTCCAGCTGCCCGGCGGGCATCAGGCGCTGGCCCTCACGCCACATCCAGGCTGCCAGCTGCGCCATCAGCAGTTGCTTGTGCTCGGCGCGCAGATGGTGTTTGCCGTTGTCGCGCGCAATCCAGCGATTGACCATCTCCTGATACAGCGTCACGCCGTAAACCGGTCGCCCTTGCGCCCGCCAATGCTCAATCTGAGGAATGAATTCGCTCACCAGGCGCAGCGTGAAGGGCCGTTCGGCCAGCTCGCCCAGGTTGTGCACGCTTTGCACCAGCGCCAGCGTGGCCTGCGGATCGATGCCCGGCAAGGCATGCTGCAAATAACCCAGGATTTGCGTTTCCCCCAAGGGCAACATCAACAAAGCGCGGTAGTCGGCGCCGGCACGGTCACCGCGCTCCTGGCCGGTGAAGTGACTGTTTTGCTCACGCAAGGTGCGGAAGTAGTGCGTGCGGCAAGAAATCAACACGCGGGTCAGCGGATGCGAGCCGTGACCAGACAGGGGCTGCAGACGCAACAGCTCCTGCGTGAACTGCTGGCCCTGGCGCTCGCTGAGATGGACCAGCGCTTCATCCAGCCCATCGAAGACCCAGAGCAACGCATGAGCCTGGCTGCGCTCGATCAACTCGGCAGCGCTCGGTTTTTCACAAGCCGCAGCCCAGCCGCGCTGGACGCATTCGTCAATCACCTGCGGCAAGGTCGGCACCGCAGCGCTGCGCAGCTGCGTGAGCTTGCGCAAATCAAAATACAGGGCCTGTGGCAGGGCCGTGGCCTGACCTTGTGCATGGGCCGCCTCGCGGCGCTCCTCGATCTCGCGCACCAGGCGCTGGCAGCAGATGGTCTTGCCCATGCCGTACTCACCGAGCAAGGCAAACAAGGGCGGCGCGTCAGGGTCCTGTGCCCAGTCAAGCAGATGCTCCAGCACGTTCACGCCGCCTTCGTCACCGCTTGATGCTGCTGCTGAAGGGGCGTCCTTGGAAAGCAAGCGCTCATCAAGCAGGGCAGGCTTGGCCAAGACCTCGGTCATCAGGTGCGGCAAGCGATCCATATCGGGCGAGAGCATGTCCCGAGCCCGCAGCAAACGCAGGGCCTCACGTCGCGGCGATGTTTCAACAATTGCTGGCGTTGAACGCTTGGCCGCCGCGCCAGCGCTCGGCGCCGCGGGCTTGTCGGCGTAGCGGTCCAGCACCTGGGTCATTTGCGCGACAAGCCCGTCTAACCAGACATCGCGCTTACTTCCCGTGCGTTGGGCATAGGCTTTCTGATCCCGGTCGTGATAGATCTGAGACTGCGCTAGCCCCTTCAGGTCAGTGTTGGCAAAGTCAATCACTTGCAAGGCCACGGGGATGGCTCGCTTGCCCGGCGCGCCAGTCGAATGCCCGGATCGAAATGCTGGCAGCTCGTGCTGGCCGATGTATCGGCTGGCCAGGAACTCGTGGCTGAGCAGCAGCACGCCCAGATGACATTGCTGCAGCGCTTGCTGAATCTGGGCATGCCAATCTTCGCCGACCAGCAGCTGGTGATCGTCCCAGGCTTCGAAGTGGTAGTAGCGGTTGTTGGCGAGGCGCCTTCCGAGGCGCTCGATGAGATCGCGTGCTTTCTCGTCGGCATGCGCATAGCTGGCGAACCAACGGACGAGCGGACGGCCGCTGCCTGGATGCAGCGCCTGCAGGCTGATGCGCGGCTCGGTGTGCAAAGGCAGCCCTTGGCGATCCTCGATCAGATTGGCAGAGACACGCGTCAGTTCATCCGTGGTGTGAGATACCTCGAGCAAGGTCTCGCCCTCAAACCAAAGAAAGCGCTTGTCGGCCCCGCCCGCACGGGCGCTGCTAACCTCGCAGCGCACACGAAAGCCAGCTTCTTCCGCCAAATCATTGAATCTCTCGCGCAGCTGACCCAGCAGCTTGTTCTGACTCTCCAACGAACGGCTCTCGGCAAAGGCCGCCGCCAACGCAGCTGAGACGGTCAATTGATGCGCTTGCTCATCGAGCGCGCCGGAAAGCGCCACAAGGCGCGCATGATCCTTGGTTCCGAGCTCCGCCTGGAGTTTATGCAGATAGGGCTGAACCTGAGAGCGGCTGAGTTTCATGACACATAACTTCAATTTGATTCGGTATGGTTTCCGAAACAATGAAGGGTGTCAATGCCATGCTGCATTCTGAAGCGACACGCAGCATGGAGAAGGGTCGTATTGACAATTTCCCAATTCCAGCTGCGTACCTAATTTCTCATCACAGCAGCAGCGTTGGATGCATCAAATCTCCGTTTGAATGCGCTGAACGGCAGATACAGGCCGAGGCGCCGCTTTCGCCTTCCTCTTGCGGAACACCAAAACATTGCCCGCCATCACGCAGGCCAGGCCCAGCAGGGCCGGCAGCGTCCAGCGGTAGCCCTCGAACAGGGCCGAGACATTCAGCGCCACCACCGGGAAGAGCACCGTGCTGTAGGCCGCCCGCTCGGGGCCGAGGCGGCCGACCAGGGTCAGGTAGGCGGTGAAGCCGATCACCGAGCCCGGGATCGCCAGATACAGCAGCGCGCTGCTGTAGCGCCAGCCCGGCTCGTAGGCAAAGGGCACACCTTGCAGCAGGCAGTAGCTGAGCAGCAGCAGGGTGCCGACCAGCATGCCCCAGGCGTTGGTCTGCGCCGGCTTCAGGCCCTGGCCCTGCAGAGCGGCCGAGAGCAGATTGCCGGTCGAGAAGCACAGCGTGCCGCCCAGCGCCCAGGCCAGGCCTTGCAAGGTGCTGACGCCGGCGCCCTGGGCGCTGCGAATCTCGGGCCAGAAGAGCAGCAGCAAGCCGACCAAGCCCAGCCCGCCGCCGGCCATCACCTGGGGCGCCAGGCGCCGGCCATGGACCAGGCGCGCCAGCAGCGCATTCCAGAGCGTGGCGCTGGAGAACACCACCGCCACCAGGCCGCTGTGGATCAGGGCGCTGGCATTCAGGAAGCAGACGAAGTTGAAGCAGAACAGGCACAGGCCCTGGCCCAGCACCCACAGGCCCGCACGGCCCCGCGGCCGCTGCAGCTGGCCGCGCCAGGCCAGCCAGGCGAACAGGATCAAGGCCGCCAGGCCGAAGCGGTAGGCGATCGACAAGGGGATGGGCACCACGCCCAGCTGCCACTTCAGGGCGATCCAGGTCGTGCCCCAGATCAGCACCACCAGGGCGTACAGCATTGCATTCACAAACACAGCTCCTCGGAATCAGGGCTGCAGCATGCCGGCCCCGCCCTGCCGGAGATTGCACAATCCTGCGCATTTTTGCGCGCCGGCTGGGCCGCGGCAGCCCGGCGGCGCTGAAAATCAGGCCATGTCCACGGCCTCCGCACTGCCCAGCCTTGCCGCCAGCGCCGCCCCAGCACCTCAGGTGTTCGCGGTGCTGAGCCAGTCGCGCGCGCAGCTGGAGCGCCAGGCGGACCTGGGCGGCGCCCTGCGCCTGGCCCAGTGGCGCAACCGTGAAGATCACACCGGCTACGAGCGCCCCGGCCACCACACCCTGTCGGTTTACCTGCACGGCGGCCAGGATGTGCGCGTGGTCGGCGAGCGCAGCCCGCAGGACGCGCCGCATGGCGAGCCGGGCACGTTTTGCATCCTGCCGGCCGAGCATGAATCGCAGTGGCAGATCGCCGGCCCGCTGCGCTTTGTGCACCTGTATCTGTCCGACAGCGCCTGGGCCCAGCGCATCGTCCGCCTGCTGGACGCCGAGCCGCGCGCCTACACCCTGGCCCCGCGCATCTTCGGCCAGGACCCGGCCCTGGCCCGCTGGGGCCGAGAGGTCAGCGCGCTCGACTGGGGCGACACCGCGCAGCGCCTGCAGGCCCACGAGCTCAGCGAAGCCGCGCTGGACCACCTGGTGCTGATGGCCGCCCAGCCCCATGCACGAGAACGCGCCCTGCACCTGGCCAAGGGCGGCCTGGCCCCGGCCGCACGCCGCCGCGTGCTGGACCAGATCGAGGCGCAATTGGCCGCCGGCCAGACCGAGGGCCTGAGCCTGGCCGAACTGGCGGCGGAAGCGAACCTGTCCGAGTTTCACTTCGCGCGCATGTTCCGCCACAGCCTGGGCTGCAGCGTGCACGGCTGGATCAGCCAGCGCCGCAGCGCCCGCGCCCTGGCCCTGCTGCGAGAACGCCCCAGCCTGAGCCTAGCGCAAGTCGCCGCCCACTGCGGCTACGCCAGCGCCAGCCACCTGAGCCGCAGCCTGAGGGCGGATCTGGGGGCGACGGCGGGGGAGTGGCGCAGGGCAGCCCCGGCAGCGTCTTCGGCCTGATGCCGGGATACACGCTGGCGCACGCGGATCGTTGAAGGAACGTCGAGGCTCGATGGCCGCGGCCCCAAGAGATTCGGCGCTTCACCCCAATTCCCCTCCTGGATGTACTCACATGAAACAACCCATCCGCAATCGGCAAGCCGGCCACTCGCCAAGCCGCCGCGCACTGGTCGTCACAAGCCTGGCCCTGATTCCTATCGGGATGGCCACGCAGGCCCGTGCAGCCACCAGAGGCGGTGGAGAGATCCACGCCAGCGTCGACGCTTATGCCAGGGCCTGCTTCCAGGGCTCTGAAGTCCGGCACTTGTCCACCGACGAAGGATCTCCATCCTTGCATCGCGTTTTCGGCATTGCTCTCGGGCAGGAAGGCCGTGGCCGCCAGGCCTTGATCTTTGTGCTGGAACGCGTCCCTGGCAGCGGAGGCCTGCGGGAACTTGCACGATCCCAGCCCTTCGATTTTTCGGACGCCAGCGGCCGAACCGACTTCGAAATCATCGAGGCCCAGTCGGAGCGACGCTTTTCGCTGCAGATCAACGCCAGGTCGGCCTGCGGCGTCCATGTCACGATCTACCGCTTCGCGCAGCATGAGAAAGGCACTTGGGTGCTGGCCGGGATGGACACCCGCCAACCCCGCTGTGGCGAGAACGGTGATCTGGAACTGGCAGCCACGAGCTCGACCAATTTCCTGACCGGAAGACGCGTCAACCAGGCCTACCGCAACGACAGGCCGACAAGATCCAGCAGCCGCCAGCTGAGCTTCCCCTCATT
This sequence comes from Paucibacter sp. B51, assembly GCF_027863535.1. Lineage (NCBI taxonomy): Bacteria > Pseudomonadati > Pseudomonadota > Betaproteobacteria > Burkholderiales > Sphaerotilaceae > Roseateles > Paucibacter sp. B51. The sequence goes on from NZ_JAPIVN010000001.1 coordinate 724,552, forward strand.
CCCTTTGGCCGAGTTCGAACCATTCGATAGCCGGCACCACCCTTGAGGTGCAAGCGGCGCACCGGGACACCGAATGCTGCAGCAGCCAGCAGCGTATACAGTACCCCCCGCGCCCTTGGCATCACCCTGGCAATCATGGCTCGACTGCTCTATGAGGCACTCCAGCAAACGCTCAACCTCAGCGGCACCTCGATGGCCACTGCTCAAGCCAGCAAGCCTTGCCCCCTGCGGAGTGCGCTTGAGCGCTTTGAACAGCACGGTTCGGTCGAGCCTTCTGCACACTTTCGCCCCTCTTTTGGGGCTCGCACCGAATCATCGCCAGGGGGACGATTCGTTGGAACAGCAGGGGGTCAGGTCTTGCCTTCAGGTTTTGAGCCTGGCCCAGGGGCCTCGCATGACCCTCCGGCCTAGAAGACTCAATCGTCGCCTGTACCGGAAATCAGTGTCCAGTTGAAGCGTCGGGCGAGGTCTGCGCGAAAGCCGGTACGTTTGACGCCGTTTTCATAGAAGTCGAAGGACACCGCATTTCCCGAACGAACCAAGGGGCTGGGGATGTGATTCCGCGTCGGCGCGTAGAAGCTGGAGGGTTTAGCGACCGTCAGTGTGACCTGATGGTTGAGGTAGAGGTTCCGAATATTGTTTTGGATATACATCCCCACATCGATCGGACCCAGCATCAGGGTGTTGGGTTGAATCGAGTTCACGAAGGCGAACAGGGCTCTTTGCGGTTCGGTATGCAAGACTGAAGCACCGATATCGAAGCCACCATTGATCTTGGAACGAATGAGCTCTTCAATTCGTCTATTGATCTCCTTGCCAATCCACGGGAGCCAGCCGAAAGAGTTGGTGCAACTGACTGTGTGAGTCGGCGTCGCAGAGCTGGAGGTTTTGTTGCTTGAGGTACCCGTGGTTGGATTGAAATCCAAACCAAATCGGAGGTCACCCATCTCAAGCCCCACGTTGCAGTCGAAGTTCAACAGTCCCTCCGAGCCACTGACGCCAAGCGCCGCCGAGTAGTTGATTCCGCTGATGGCGAGGTGCAAATCTCCACCAGGATTCCGAGCAAGGCTGCCTGCCAACTGTCCAGCAAGTGCGCCGGGGTACTTGAGTCGAGCTTGAAGATTGCTTTGGCTCAGGCGAATCATCGCTGCTCCGACTGCATCGTTCATGCCTGACTCAATTGACAGGTAATAGGCTTGCGCAGTGTTAACGAGCTCTCGCATCTGTTGAGATTGCTCAAGGTTCCCGTTCACCGGTGGGGTGGTGCTCCCTTGCCAATTTGCCGTGACTGAATAGCTTGTTCCGGCGACGGATGACTGATAGACATTGCCGGACGCTGCTCCTGCGCTGCTTGCAAACGCAAGCAGTCCGACAGAACAGGCCAGTTTTTGATTGAGGTTCATGGTGCTCTCCCTGTAAATGGCGCAATTGGTATTGCCGAAGATCTACTGATTCGCGGAGCCACATTCGAGTCAGATCAAATTCGCCATGATGTAACACTTTATGCTGCTCAGATAGCGAGTTACCAGCGCGTGATCGGCGCCCGAGAATAGAGGAAAAGAACACCATCCTGACCTGTAAGCGCTTACAGGTCGTTTGGGATCAAGCACGAGCAAATGCGCTTGCCACATACGAAAGGTACGGCTTCCTCTAACTGGTGATGCTTCATGCGGCCGTGGGGCCGAAATTGGCGAGATCGGCGGCGAAATCAGGACCACGGAATCAGGGCAAAGTCTTGTAGATCATGTCTTCGCCCCGACTTCATCTCCCTCCCCCGTTCCGCCCGGCTCACCAACTGGCTCACCCGAGCCACCGTCAATCCCAATTCGGCGGCCATGGCGGTCATCGTCAGACCACCCTCGGTATGCGCCCGTCGCAGCGCCTCCTCGCGGCTGGGGCCTTGGGCCAGCCACTGTGTGAGACCGAGCTTCATGGTCTTCTTCGGTCTCTGTGCCTTGGGCACCTCGCGGCTGCGTGCAGAACCCGGTTCGGCGGCATCCAGCATGCGCTGCACAAAATCGTTGTCGCCCAGGTAAATCTGCCGGTTCAGCGCTTGGTCCCACAAGCTCACGCCGTGCCCGGCCGCCACGTGGGCGGCATACAGCTTCAGCGCACGTGCCGAGGCCTTTGGAGAGTCGACATCCTGCCCGAGCATGAAGCCGTGCAAGGCTGCAGTGTCCAGCCACGACACCCGAGCAGCCTTGCCCACATGCACCCGGTAGCTGGACCAAAGCCAGGCGCCCGGCTCAGCCACCATGCCCGCCCGTACTGGGTTCAGTTCCAAGTACCGGCAAACCTCCAGCAAGTACGCGCCCTCGTCAACCAGAATGGCCTTGAATCGGCCCTGGAACACATGGCCCACCTTGCCGTGACGCCGTTTGTAGGCCTGCGAGTACACGCCATTGATGTGGCGCGTCAGCAGCGAAAAATTACCCTGCCTCGTCTGCAACACGAAGTGCTAGCGATTGCTCATCAGACAGTAAGACAGCATCACCGCATCAATTCGCCCCAGCCCCTGCGCCACCACCGCCAGCAAGCTCGCTCGATCTGCGTCATCCACAAAGATGTCTTCCCGCCTGTCTCCACGTGCAGACACGTGGTACAGAGCGCCGGGAAACTCGATGCGAAGTGGCCGAGACATGGCCTACATTCTGAGCTGACCGAGCAAGAAAGTGAGAGCGGGTGAATATTTAAGACTTGACCCCGAACTGCAGAACGGTGGAGGGTCAGGTCTTGCATTTAGATTTACCTGATTAGGCACCTACGTCCGCTGGCTCACCTGATGAGCCAATGGGATGGGAAATTGGTCACACCGAACACCGGAGCCGACCATGCCTATCAATCGAATCCAGTTTCAGCCAGGCCTCTCGCTGGCCACGTTCTTCCAGCGCTACGGCACGCTGGCACGGTGCCAGCAAGCCTTGTACGAGACGCGTTGGCCCAGGGGCTTCGTTTGTCCCAAGTGCGCCAGTACTGAGCACAGCCGCCACGAGCGCGGCACGCGCTTGCTCTTGCAATGCTGTCGTTGCCGTCGTCAAACGAGCCTCACGGCAGGCACTGTGTTCGATGCCAGCAAGCTGCCGCTGACGACCTGGTTTCTGGCCATCCACCTGCTCACGCAGAGCAAGACTGGCATGTCAGCCCTGCAACTCATGCGCGACCTTGGGGTCAGCTATCGCAGTGCTTGGCTGGTCAAACACAAGCTGATGCAGGTCATGTTTGGCCAAGAGCGAGAGCGCAAGTTGGAAACATTGGTGCAGATCGATGACGTCTTTGTCGGCGGAGAGCGCCAAGGCTGTGGCCGAGGGCGCACGGCGCCGAACAAGGTGTTGGTTGTGGCTGCCGTTCAGACAACAAGTAACGGCAAGGCTGTATTGACCCGGCTGGACGTCGTTCCCAACTGGCAGAAGTTGACCATTGCTCGATGGGCAAGCAAGGCGCTGGCTGCGGGGACGCACGTCGTCAGCGACGGCTTGTCCACGTTTGCTGCGGTCAAAGGCGCAGGCTTCACGCATGAGCCGATCATCGTCAACTCCACTGGCAAGGCCGCAGGTCAGCATCCGCGCTTCCTGGCGGTGAACACGACCTTGGGCAATCTGAAGACTTGGATGGCCTCGACCTTCAAAGGCTTCAAGCTCAGCCATTACACGCAGCGCTACTTGGCGGAGTTTCAATACCGCTTCAATCGGCGATTTGATCTGCGGGCCATATTGACCGGTCTGCTCGTCGATGCAATCCACTGCAATCCCTGGCGGGAGGTTTCACTGCGCAAAAGGATGCCAGCGGAGATTTGTGCCTAATCAGGTAGATTTAAGGCCTGACCCTCTTGCGCACTGAGTGCCATTTCGCGCGCATGTTCCGCCACAGCCTGGGCTGCAGCGTGCACGGCTGGATCAGCCTGCGCCGCAGCGCCCGCGCCCAAGCGCTGCTGCGCGAGCGCCCCGCACTGAGCTTGGCCGAAGTCGCAGCGCAGTGCGGCTATGCCAGCGCCAGTCACCTGAGCCGCAGCTTGAGGGCGGACCTGGGGGCGACGGCGGGGGAGTGGCGCAAGGCGGGTCTGTGACGTCCGGGCCGCTCGTGGGCTGGCTCAGGATGCTGAGGGGGCCATCGCCGTAGCTGGTGGTGGCCAGTCGTTTGATGGGGTCATAGCCATAGCAGAGGGTCAGGTCTTGCCTTCAGGTTTAAGGCCTGACCCTCTTGCCGTGACCCTCTTGCGCGTGCTGGTCCGCAGCTTGAGGGCGGACCTGGGGGCGACGGCCGGGGAGTGGCGCAAGGCGGGTCTGTGACGTCCGGGCCGCTCGTGGGCTGGCTCAGGATGCTGAGGGGGCCATCGCCGTAGCTGGTGGTGGCCAGTCGTTTGATGGGGTCATAGCCATAGCAGAGAGTCAGGTCTTGCCTTCAGGTTTAAGGCCTGACCCTCTTGCGGACATGCAACTAGCAGAGGGGAACTTCCCGGAACCGGAACCCTACCAGCCCATTCTGTTCGACAGCATTTTTGAATCGCTCACTAACGAACAGCTTGGTAATCATTTCTGGCACGCCGAACAGGTCATATCTCTCAATCGCTTTTGCTTCAAGACGCGGGACGAAGTTGGCCGAGTGGATGCTGACCTTGTCTTGATCAACTCCCTCCAGATTCGCGGCACCTTCAAGCCAGCGAATGCAATGCACCCCAACGTAGGCATCATCGAGGCCATCTAGTGGAAGAACCTCCAGCCCACCATTTATGCATGAGGCGAGCGCCTCTAGAGCACGGCGACTAAAGCACCGAACAGTCGAATAGAAGATTGGGAAGTCACAGGTAGGCCTACGCTTTGTCTCTGGAATCCACTCGACGCCGATCGGGCGCCAAGTCGAAGCCACTGGCGAGTAGCGAACCCTCACCAGATTTGCCCCATCTTCCTCTGTGAGTCGGCCGACCCAGCGGTAGCGATCCACTTCTTCATCAACTAGGAAGCATCGAGGGCTTCCATCACTTGGAAGGATATTGTTTGTTGAGTTCATCGACTGTCGACTTCTTCAGGTTGTCCGCAATTTTGCAGCACTCGGCCTTGACTGCATCTCCATTCGGTTGCGCTGCGACACGCTGGTTTGTGTCCCGAACATAGCTGTCGCGCTTGGTGATGTCATGCTTGTCGCCAGGAATTGCAACCTTGTTGGTTGCCTCGGTCTTTGGATCGATGCCATGACTCTTCATGACATCCCGAGCTTCTGCCGCTCGCTTATCTGTTTGAGGAACAACGTGGTGAACCTCAGTTTTTGCAGCACGACCCGTGGCCTCAGCGGCATTGCCCATCGCCCGAATCGCACCAACCCCACCCGGTATGCCAGGAAGAATTACTGCTGCAGCATCGACAGCTACGCCGAGCGCATTGCCTAACGAAGGGCTGTTGCTGAACTCTCTAACGCTGAGCACAAGGCTGGCCACATCCCAAGCCGTCTCAATCGCCCGGCCGTCCGGATCCTTGTACTTGTAAGGGTTGCCTTCAGCGTAGTGATACCGCCCGAAGCTCTTTCCAGAGCTGGCATCCGTGACGATGGGATCGACGCTAAGGAACCTTCCCGCAATCGGGTCGTAATACCGCTGCTGCATGTACACCAGATCCGTCTCCGGATCATTCACATGCCCCGTGAAGCCAATGCTGCTGGTGTTCGGCCCCGGCTTCGTGCCCGCCGCCGTGAAGCCATAAGGCTCAAACCGCGTGCGGTTCATCAGGCCACCTGAGGCATTCGTGTGCGCCACCGGGCTGCCCAGCGCATCGGTGTGCACATACTGCGTCTGATTGCCGGCGCTGGCCCACTCGGCGATCTGCTTGCCGCCCAAATAGATGTAGGCCGTGCTGCCCGCCGGCCGGGGCCCGCCGTTGCTGGTGGCCCAGAGGATCTGCCCGGCCTGACTGTAAAGCTGCAAGCGGGTGCTGCCGTCGCTGCTGGCCACGCGGAAGCGGCGGCCGTGGCCGTCGTAGGTGTAGCCGCCGCCCAGGCTGGCGCTGCTGAGGCGGTTGCCCAGATCGAACGCAAAACTCTGGCCGCCCTTGCTGCTGATGTTGCCGCGGGCGTCGTAGCCGTAGTTGGTCTGGCTGCCGTTGGTGACGATGCTGCTCAGGCGATTGCTGCCGTCGTAGTTCAGCGTGCTGCTGCGGCTGCCGACGGAGGCCGTACGCAGGTTGTCCACCGCGTCATACGTGTACGTGGCATTGCCCCAGACGCCCGGAGCGTTGGCCGTCCACAGCCGATCCAGATCGTCGTACGTCATCGCACGGCTGAACACCGCTTCCTGCTGATCGGCAATGGTAGTGACGTTGCCATTGGCGTCGTAGCTGTACTGGTCTTGCATCACCCCGGCGTCGCGGTTCACCAGGGGCAGGCCGCGCAGGTTCTGCGTCAGGCTGTGGGCAATGCCGTTGCCCAAGGTGTAGTCGGACACAGCGCCGTTGGGGTGGAACTTCACGGCCGTGGCGTAGCCGCCCACGCGGCTGGGCTCGCCCAGGGCATTGGGCAGGTAGGTGATGACGGGGCCGCCCGTGGGGTAGCTCAGGCTGCTGAGGCTGCCGTTGCCGTCGTAGCCCCAGCTGAAGGCAAAGCTCTGGCCGGCATAGCTGAAGGTTTCGTTGTCCAGCAGGCGCAGGGCGTTGTAGCTGTAGCTCCAGCTGTCACCGCTGCCGGTGCTCACGGTCTTGAGCTTGCCATCGGGCCAGTAGGCGCGCGTGACACTGGGGCTGCCATCGCCGTAGCTGGTGCTGGTCAGTTGGTTGACGGCGTCGTAGCCATGGCTGATGCGCGCAGCGGCCGGCACGCTGGCCTGGTCACAGCTGCCCAGGCCGGTGTAGCCCACGCCCGGCGCACGCCAGGCGATATTGCCGGCGGCGTCATAGTCCTGGATGGTGGCGCCGACCTCGGGCTCCACGGTCTTGCACAGGCGCTGGCCGGAGTCATAGACGTAGCTGCGCGTGACACTGGCGCCATTGCCGCTGCGGGTGATGCTGGTGGGCTTGCCAAAGGCATCGCGCGCGATGCTGACGCTCATACCCCCAGGCAGGCCGCCACCGGCCGGCACGCTGATGGCGCTGAGCTGGGCCTCAGATGGGTTGTCCAGCGCCCACAGGGTTTGTGTGCTTTGCTTGCCGCGCGGGTTGGTGTGGCGGACCTGAAAGCCACTGAGGTACTCGGTCGTGCTGCTCAGGGTACCGAGTTCACTGTCGGCATCTTGCTGCTTGAGGCGGCCGAGGGCGTCGTAGCTGCTGCGCTTGCCGGGTGAGGTGACCGCCACCGTGCTGAAATCACGCTGCGGGTAACTCTCAAAAGTCACACGACCGTCAGCGTCATACGATTTGACCGTGACCTTGCGGGTGTTGGCCTCGTCCCCCGCATCAAAGCTGCGCGTCATCACCGGCCGCCAGAACGCGTCGTAGTACGTGATGGTGCGGGCATTGCCCTTGCTGATGGTCTGGCGCCAGTGGCCGGCAGGCAGGCCGTACTCCGGTGCCCATACCTGCTCGAAACTCAGGCTGGTCACCGCCCAGCCCGAAGGCGGGCTGATGCTGGCCAAGCGGCCCATGCTGTCGTAACCATAGCCCGAGGTGTAACCGGCGGCACCGGTGACGCTGGTCACGAGACCCAGGTCATTCACCACCGCGGACTCGCTGCTGCCATCTGGGTAGCGCACGACCTGTGGCACTCCGCGCCTGTAGTTGTCAAAGTAGGTGGTGTAGTCGCGACCATCGGTGCGGCTGGCCAGCGTGCCGTCGGTGTTGTAGGTGAAGCTGTGCTGAAAGACCCCGAACTTGCTGCTGCTGCGCAGCATGGCGTTGCTGGGGAAGTAGTCGTTGTCCACCACCGTCTGGCCATTGGAGGTGATGGTGTCGATCTGGCCAAGAACCCAGAGGTTGGTGTTGTCCGCGTAGCTGGTCGTCTCGCTGCGGCTGCCGCCCGGGCCCGAACGGGTCACGGTCAATGGGCGGGCCAGTGAATCGAAACTGTCAACGCGCCAAGTAAAGGTGCTGCCTTGAAGTGAAACCGTCTTTTGTTCAGCAGGAAAGAGGCGCGTGCTCGGCGCGTCGTTCCCGAAGTTGATCATGCTCGTTCCCATCTTGGAGGGATAAGGGCCCGCATTCCAGGCGCGGTAGGACGTTGCGTCGGAACGCAAAGTAACTCCACTGGCGCTGAGGTGATCAACCTGCAACAAAAGGCCTTCGTTCCTGTCGGCACGGATGCCGTAAGTGAACCTTTTTTGCGAACCTCCCGGCTCCGTCACTTGCGTCCATCGGGATTCCGGGCAGTTTCCAGTGCATGTGGAGTAGCTCCCTGAACCCGCTGCGCTGCTGTAGCTATAGCTCCAGGTGAGGGATGCTGACCCGGGACCAGAAACCTGCTTGCTGGTCAAAGATGGGATGGCGTAATACGGCGGCGAGTTGCTGTAGATGCCGCCCGTCCCAAAGCAGCGCTTTTCTACAAAAGCACGGGCATGCTCGGTGTTGGTCACCGTGAATTGCCCAACCATGCCGCTCGGATGCGTCATGGTCAGGGTCCTGGACAAGGTATTGACCATGCCCGAGCCTTCGCAGGCCGGCGAACCGACATAGATCCCATCGGTCGAAAGGAAGAACTTCGCGCCAGAGAATGTCCAACGACTCTGATCTGGCAACACCGCATTCTGTAGATCGCCGTCCTGGTCATACAGGTAAGTCCAGGTCCTGCTCCCATCGGTCACCGTGTTGATGCGGTTTGACGTGCTATTCACATAGCTGAAGTTCAGAGTCCTCCCATCACTGGCCTGCATTCTCAGCAGTTGCCAGGGCTGGCTGGCTGAATATTCATACCGAACCGTGTTGCCGAACCGATCCTTCACCTGTGAGGGCAGAATCCACACCGCCTGACGGTTCAGGATGTACTCCACGGGTCGACCACTGCCGGCCAACTCCGCTGCAGACTCATTCGCCGCCAGATCATCACCAGGCGTTGCCCCCGGACGCTCTATCGGCAAGATCGTCCGTGACACCATCCAGTCGAATCGGTACTCCGTGCCTTCTGGAGACACGGCAATGAACCCCTCACCCGCACCTCTGGCGAGTGGAGTACAGCGAATCACCCATTTGTCTCGCGTGACCAAAGGGTAGCTATTGCCATCTGCAGGAGCGCCTGAGTATTCGGATGACCGTGCCAAAATCTCTTGATCACCGATCCCAGGCACGTACAGATGGGTTCCACGCCAATACTCACGTGGTACCCAAGCTCCTTCATTCAGTGAGCCGGTAACAAACGGAGGCGGGGCAGAAAACCTCGTGCACCGGTCGGTTCCGTTCCAGCCATTTTTGAAGCCCGAGCCTGCGGCGAAAACACCATGGACCCGGGGAATCTCCAGATCCCACCTGCCAAAATGTCCATTGGCCAGGTCCAAAGGCCCCCCGCCGGTGAACCGACGCCCCACTGCCACAGGCAAGCTGCCGTTTCCTGGCAGGGCGACATCCGTCTGTACGAACTGCAGACCGCCGTTGTAGTGGTTGACCTTGTCACCAAACAGATCCGGTCCGAGCGCCGTCACCGAACGCCCTGCACGCACAAGCTGCCCCTGCTCCTCGTAGTACGTTGCCGCTCCTGCGGAAACGCAGACTGACAGCCCAAACACGGCCACCCACAAAGCGCGCAGGCGCACCACGGCCCCACGCACAGGCGTTGATGAAAGCTCACCCATTTGATGACTCACTCCCTCGTCAAGATCCGGGCGGCCTGGTGGCTGCGCTCACGGTTCGGTCGCGGAACCTGTTGTGGTTCTCTGCTTAATGTCGCCAAACGCGCTGAATTGGAGCTGATCCAAAGCCCGCGTTTGTCCCGGGCGCCAATCTGCCCATGCCCTGCGGGTTCGTCCATCTGTAAGAACTGACAGCTTGACGTGTTGGACGACTGCTCATTTCCAGATTCACGACGCACGATGGCAAGACCTGACCCCAGGGCTTTCCCTCCCCCGCACTTCAGTGCCTGAGGTTTCTCCGGCCGCCCACTCTCACCTCATAAGCCCGCCACAGCGGTGGGCAGCCTTTCAGGCATGGGTCCATGCCGAGCCTTGTTTGTGAGTTGAGCTGCACATGCATCCGAAACTGTCGCCCCGTCTTTCTCAACGTCCTCTCGTGGCCCCGCCGCGACCGGCCCGCCTGGGCCTGTCGGCGGCGCTGTCGCCGCTATCACTGCTATTGCTTTCCGCCTGTGGCGGCGGTGGAGGCGAGAGCCCCACGCCTGCCCCAGCGCCCGCACCGATTGCGCTGTCCCTGAGCGCCGACGAGGCCAGCCTGCCCTGGAACAAGGCGTTTGTGCTCAAGCCCCTGGCCAATGACAGTGCCAGCAAGGGCAGCCTGAGCTTGGCGGCGGTGGGCACGCCCAGCCATGGCACGGTGAAGATCGTCGGCAACGAGCTGGAGTACACGCCGGTGGCCGGTTATGTGGGCCCGGACAGCTTCAGCTACACCGCCCAGGCCGAGGACGGCGGCAAGGCCAGCATCAACGTCAACCTCAAGGTGCAGGCGGCGCTGACCTTGCAAGGCTTGGTCAGCGACGGGCCGATCGCGAATGCGCAGGTCAGCGCCAGCGTGGGCGGCAAGAGCTTCAGCGCCACGGCCGATGGCAATGGCGCCTATCGCCTGACCGTGCTCAGTGACAGCGTCAGCGAGCCCATCCAGCTCAGCGCCAGCGGCGCCGGAGCGCAAAGCCATGTCAGGCTGAGCAGCAGCCTGGGCGACCTGGCCAGCCTGGCCAGGCTGGCGGACAAGGACGGGGTGCTGGGTGCGAGCCAGGCCGCCGGCACCACGATCAGCCACTACAGCACGGCGCTGCAGGTCTTGATGCGCGAGGCCAACCAGAACCAGCTGCCCACCACCCTGGCCCAGATCAAGAGCCTGAGCCGCCAGGTCTCGGGCGAGCGCCTGCAGGACATGGCCCTGGCCATCAAGCTGGTGGTGGACAAGGGCGCCGCACTGCCCGCCGGCATTGCCGACACCGCCGCCCTGGTCGGCCAGGCCTCTGGCGCCGTGAGCGCCTTCCTCAACCAGCAATCCAGCAGCAACAGCAGCGCGTATCAGGCAGCGCTGCGCGAGGTCAGCGCGGGCGAGGGCCTTGGTGCCGCAGCGCCAAGCTTTGCGCCCAGCCAGGCCTTCCGCCTGGTGCAATCGGTGCAGACGCTGAACACCTCGGGAGGCTTCGTCATCGACTTCCAGCCGGACGGCAAGGCGCGCGTACTCAACAGCCAGTTCGGTGAATCGGCCAGCTGGGTTGCCGATGCCGAGGGCGTCACGCTGACGCTGGACCAGCCCTACGGCCGCACCAGCGTCACCAGCGAGCTCGACCCCGGCACCGGCCAGCAGGTGCAAGTGCAGCTGCGCTACGAGATCACCGGCCTGCGCTTTCGCCAGCTGACCGGTGACCTCGACGGCGGCACCCAGGCGCTGAGCCTGCGCACCCGCGAGAAGGTGCTCAGCGGCCCGCAGGCGGGCCAGATCCGCAAGGAACAGTGGACGGCCTCAGGCCTGGTCAAGGCCAGCGATGCCAAACAGCTGACGCCGCTGGCTGGGGGCTTCCAAGTGGGCGAGCGCATCGCCGGCGTGCAGTCCATCGACGATGGCCATGGCGCCGACATCCTCGAGTTCACCGGCGCCGACACCGCCCGCCTGCTGCGCAGCGGCACGCAGTTCAAATGGCGCCTCAGCGAGGGCCGATTCATCCTCAGCACGCCGGTGTTCGAACGCAGCTATGCCGAGCTGGCCAATGACGACAGCCTGGGCATGAAGTATCTGATCGCCGTGGACACCCAGGACGGCGCCACGCGGCGCGCCCATGAAGTGGCGGCCGTGGGCGTGGAAGGCCAGGTCTTCAGCGACAGCCCCTGGATCTACAGCCGCTGGCAGCATGGCTTTGCGCCCGAAATTTCCTTCGAGATCGGCAGCCGCGGGGTGGGCAACCAGGTGCAGCGCAACCCGGACGGCAGCGAAACCCGCTTCCCGCTGAGCTGGAGCCTCACGGCGGACGGCGCCCTGCGCCTGCAGCGCGGCAGCACGGTGCGCGAGTGGAAGCTGCTGCAGAACCGCCAGGGCCGCATGGTCGTGCTGGAAGGAGTGGGCAGCACCGCGCGGGTGAGCGGCTGGCGCGTCAACGTCTACACCAGCAATATGGCGCCGGCCGGCCCCGGCAGCAACTTGCTGATCGGCAGCGATGGCGAGAGCTACCCGCTGCGCGTCAACCTGACGCTCAGCAGCACCGGCCAGCTGACCGGCGGCGGCTATGACTTCCACAAGCTCAAGGGCACGCAGACGCCCTGCACCTTCAGCGGCGACATCAGCTGCATCGGCGCCAGCAACAGCTTTGGCACGGCCACGCAAAGCGGCCCGCTGAACAAGAACGGCAGCAACGCCGAGGTGACGCTGAACATGGCGGCCGATTCCTACGGCTACAGCTTCAACGGCCGGGTGCAGGGCATGGTGTGGAGCGGAACCTGGACCAAGGTGGCCACGCCCAACTCCAGCCTGACCGGCTCAGGCAGCTTCAGCGTCAACCTGATCCTCGGCCCTTGACCCACTGCTCATGGGCCTCGGCCCCCCGGCGCCCTGCCCCCCTTGACGCCTGGTAGGCAGCCGCAAGACCTGACCCCCGTGCTTTCCCGCCCCCGCACTTCAGGGGCTGAGCTTTTGGCGGCTTGTGACTCTCACCTCACAAGCCTGCCAGAGCGGCGGGCAACCTTCCAGGCATGGGCCCATGCCGCAAAGCCACGCTAGATATGAAGCACCCGACCAAGCCCACACAAAGCTCGCTGAGCACAAGCTGCCCTCGACCCGCCGCGAGGCCGCTGCCGCACCGGGCTGCGGCAAGAAGGGAGCGCACAGCGGCTTGGACCGCTGGGCTGGCGGCAGCCTCGCTGCTCTGTCTGCTGTCCGCTTGCGGCGGAGGCGGAGGGAGCAGCGACAGTGCCTCGCCCACACCCGCTCCGGTCCCCTCGCCCTCGCCTGCACCCGCACCGGCACCCACGCCGGTGCCGGTCAAGACCGGCGTGTTCACGGACTCTGCCGTGCAGGGCCTGGAGGTGTGGGTCGAAGGCACCAAGGTCGGCGTCACCGATGCGCAAGGTCAGTTCAGCTACCCCGAGGGCAAGACCGTCAGCTTCAAGATCGGCGCGTTGACGCTGGGCAGCTCCAGCGCCCCCGCCGTCGTCACTCCGGCGGACCTGAGCACCGACCCGGCTGCAGTCCAGAACATCCTGGTGGCCCTGCAGTCGCTGGACAGCGATCGCAACCCCGCCAACGGCATCACCATCGCGGCCGACACTGCCGCCAAGCTGGTGAGCGCCGCCGATCTGTCCAAGCCAGGCAGCAGCTTGAGCAGCAGCCTCAGCAAAGACCTGCCGGCACTCACCCTGGTTTCCAACAGCGCCGCGCTGACCCATTTCTGGAGCCAGGCCTCGAGCCTGAACGCCAACCCGCTGGTGCTGATCGCCACCGACACCCTGACCGGTTTCTGGCAGATGCCCTGCGATGGTCAGGGCCGGCTCCGGGTGTGGGACATCCAGAAGGTCAGCGCCAATCGCGTGCAGTTCGCGCGCTCCATCGTGCGTGAGCACAGCGATGCCAACTGCAGCAGCACGAGCTTTGTCGAGCGAACCGACAGCAACAACCATCCGCGAGACTTCGCCACGGTGATGGGCGCCAGCCGCGCCGCCGACGGCACGATCACGCTCCAGGGCCTGGCCCTGAACAGCGCCGACCAGCCCGGCAGCTTCAGCGCCACCCTGTCGGCCGAGGGCCGCAGCGTCAAAGGCATCGACCCCGACGGCCACGCCTTTTCCCTCACACGCTTGAGCAGCTTTGCCTTCCCCAGCGGCGGCGGCTCCAGCGCCCCGGCTGCCCTGCCTGCCGTGGGTACCTTGTCGGTCAACGGGGGCGAGAGCTACCCGCTGCGCGTCAGCTTCAGCCTGGATGCCCAGGGCCTCATCAGCGGCGGCGCCTACGACTTTCACAAGGTCAAGGGCAGCCTGCAAACGCTCTGCACCTACGGCGCGGCCAATGCCGAGAACTGCGTGGGCGCATCCAGCCGCATCACCCAGAGCTCACAGCACGGCATGTTCACTGCGCAAGGTGCAAGCACGCCCACCCTGCTGATGACCGGTCCGGACGCCCAGGGCTACACCTTCAGCGGCATGCTGAGCGGCCTGAGCTGGACCGGCACCTGGGCCAAGGTCGCCACCGCCACATCCAGCGGCACCGGTGCGGGCAGCTTTGCCGTGCCCGTGTTGTTCGGCGACGGCAATGTGCCCGGGCAAGCGCCCGGCTCCAGCTGGAGCGGCCCGCCGGCCGACAACCCGGCCACCCTGCGCGTCTGGCTGGCCCTGGATGCCGCCGGCAAGATCGAGGTGAAGAGCAACAAAAGCCGCTACTCGACCCACTTTGACAAGACCAGCAACACCGTCTGCACGCCCAGCGAGGCCAACAAGCTCACGTGCAACGGCCGCAGCGATGTGTTCCTGATCGCCCAGGTCGGCGGCCCGCTCAGCGCTTCCGGCACCGCCACGCCAACCGCGCTGCAGCTGATCGATGGCAACGGTTCGGTCTGGACCGGCACCGTCACAGGCAAGACCTGGGCGGGCGTCTGGACCTCGGCGCCGGGTGTGCTGCCGGCACTGACGGCCAACTTCAGCGTCGAGCTGCAGTTCGAATAGACACGTCGACGTCTCGGCCCGGGGCAGGCCAAGGCGGGGGCCTAAAATTCGCGGCGCCTCGCCACTCCCGCTCCCTCATGTCTGCATCCTCCATCCTCGATTTCGCCGGCCGCCGCTGGCGCGTGCGCCGGCCCAAGCCTTTCGTGCTGGTGATCGAAAGCCTGGAGCCCGAGGCCGCGGATGCGGCGATCGCGCCCAGCGACTATCTGCACGAGATCCTGTTGCAGCCCGAATGGCGCGAGCCCTTTTTCCAGCTGGCCGATGCCACCGGCCTGGTCGTCTGCCTGAACCTGGACAGCCGGCACCCGAGCTACCGCGATGTGCGCGGCCGCTCCAGCAAGGGCCGGCTGAGCCAGGGCGAGTACTACCACCACGACGGCTGCTCGGGCCCGACCAAGCCGCGTTTTGTCGAGATCCGCTGCCCTTATCAGCCGCAAACCCGCTCCATCGCCACCGCCGTGGCGCCTCACCATGCCGTGGTGTCGGCCATGGTGCAGGCCTTGACCGAGGAGCTCAAGGCCGCGCCGGCGCTGCAGGCGCTGATGCAGGGCCGCGATCTCTCGCCGGCCGCCGTGCAGGCCATGAGCTATGAAGCGCTGGACCAGCTGCAAGGCCAGATCACCCGCACCGTGCGCCGCAAGCTCGATGCCGAGGGCGCGCGCGCCTACTTCCGCGAGGTCGACCGCCTGGCCGACGCCTACTTCGAGCCCTGGCAGCTGGGCGAGAGCCGCATCATCGCCAATGCCAACGCCGGCGTGACCATGCAGCACCGCCGCGCCTACCAAGCGCTCCATGCCGGCGGCGTGGCCAACGGCCATCTGGTCAAACGCTGGCCCAACGAAGAGCTGCCCCTGCCGGGCCAGGCCCTGGACACGGCCTTGCTGGCGTCCTTCTGCAGCGAGGAAGACGGCAGCTGTTGGCGAGGTGAGCAGGTGAATGGGTGAATCGTGAGTCGTGAATGGGCGGCGCAGCCGCGTGTGGTTCACCCGCTCACCTGTTCACTTGTTCACCCAAGGATTCACCCCTCATCCGACCAAACTTCGCCTCCTGCTCGACACGCCGGCGCACTCAGATGGCGTAATTGAGCCCCAGGCTGTACTGGCTCACGGTCGCCCGGGCTTGGCCCAAGCTGTAGCTGATGGGCTGGTCGCCCTGGTGATTGAGTTCAAAGCGAGCGCACCACTGAGGGCTGAATTGATAGCTCAAGCCAGCGCCCACCAGCAGCTGGCTCCTGCTCAGCGAGCTCTTGGACGAAGCGGCGGATGCCTCCAAGGTGTTGCGCCCGTAGCCGATGCGGCCAAAGAGGTGGGCGTGCTGGCTGACCGGCAAGATGCCCAGTACCGAGGCTTTCAAGGCACCGGCTCGGTAGTTCGCTCCATCCAGACTCCAGTTGCTCAGACGTTGCGCCTTCAGTTCGACGGCAAGGTACTCGTTGAATCGGTAGCCGAGGGTGGCACCAAAGCTGCTTGCGGTCTCAGATTGCTGGTTCAGTTCGAGCGTGCTGGACCCAAAATCTCCGCCTAGGTAAGTTGATACTTCGGCGGCTGACACTCCCCCGCAGATCATGGCCATTGCAGCCATGGCGATTGCTTTCTTCATTCGTTTTACTTCTCGATGACAAATGCCTCCCCGTGAGGCCGCCGCATGCTAGCAGCGGGTTATTACCAATCCGTCATACCCCCAAAAGGGTGTGCGCTGAGCTCAGGCCCAGATCCGATACGGCCAGAACGCCTCTTCCTCGTCGATGCGCCGGCGCAGCTCCTCGGGGCTGAAGCCGGTGACGCGGCGGGTTTCGCGGCAGAGGTGGGCCTGGTCGGTGTACCCGGCGTCCTGGGCCAAGGCGCTCCAGACCACCTCGCCGGCCTCCATCTCGCGGCGCACCTGGAAGAAAGTGGCCTCGGCCCGGCTGATGCCGCGCAGGGCGCGCAGGCTCTGGCCGCTCCATTGCTTGATGCGCCGCTCCATCTGGCGCAGGCTGGCGCCATGGCCGCCAGCGATGGCGCGCAGGGCCAGGTGTTGCATCCAGTCGCGGTAGCGGCCGCGCTCGGGGGCGGCGGTCCGCTCCTGCTGCAGCGCCCGCCAGCGCGGCAGGAAAAAGGCCTCCAGCAGCGCCATGCATTCCTGCTCGTCGCGCGCGGCCAGCATCTGGGTGTTGAGCTGGCGCCAGTCCTCGCCCGGCAGCAGCTGCTCGATCGCCACATAACGATCCAGCAAGGCGGACAAATCCAGGCCGGTCAGCGCATGCAAGGCCTCGGGTTGCAAGGCCACCATGAAGCTGCGGACACCGCCGTCCGAGCGGAAATGCACCGGCCGGCTGCGCGGGCCGCCGAGCAGGGCGCGGTGTTCGATGGGCAGCAGCGCGCCACCCTCCAGCACCTCCCAGCCACCGCCCTGCAGGGTCCAGGTCAGGCCGCACAGCGGGGTGGCGGCGAAGTGGCTCTCGCGTTGTGCCTCGCTGAGCGTGCCGCTCGCCCGCGTGGTATCCCGCCACAGGCAGGCCCGCAGGCAGCCGGACAGGGCCAGGCTGGGCACCAGCAGGCGGGCGACAGTGTCGGGGTGGCGATCGGCGGGCATGGCGGAAGTGTAGGCAGGCGCGGGACAAGCTCGCGCGGCCGAGAGCGCTGGGCCCAGACGGCGGCACCCTGCGGGGTCGATGGCGCTCTGCGCACAAGCCCATGGCCATGTCGAATTCGTTCAAGACGGGGGCCTGCCGCCTGCGCATCATGCGCGCCATGGACAAGAGCAATCAGCCCGAAACTTCCTTCGTGCCTACCCAGTCCGGCCAGGCCGCCCAGGCCACCTCCACATCAAGCGCGGCGCGGCCGCCCGGCCCCACCGGCATCGGTTTTCAGCAAATGCGCGCCATGCGCCGGGACTACCTCGGCACGGTGGGTGGCTGGCACCAGCGCTGGGGCGATGTGGTGCAGCAGCGCCTGATGGTCTACCGCGACTTCAGCTTTCTGCACCCCGAGCATGTGCGCGAGCTGCTGGTGGCCTCGCATGAGCAGCTGATCCGCTGGCCGCGCGCGACCGAGATCTTTGCCTCGGCCCATGGCCAGAGCGTGCTGGTGGCTGAAGGAAGCGCCTGGAAGCGCCAGCGCCAGATGCTGCAGCCAGGCTTTGCGCCCAAGCGGGTGGACGCCCTGCTGCCGCTGATGGTGGCGGCCGGCCAGCAGGCCCTGCAGCGCTGGCAAGGCGCCGGCCGCGAGGCCTTCGGTTTCGAAGCCGCCATGACCCAGCTGACCATGGAGGTGATTCTGCGCAGCCTGTTCTCACGCAGCGACGAGGCCCAGGGCCGCGCTGCCGCCGAGGCCGTGCATGTGCTCAGCGTGGTGGCCATGGGCGAGTTCTACTGGCCCGTCAGCAGCCCCCTGTGGGCGCCCTGGAAAGCACCCAAACGGCGTGCCCTGGCAACGCTCGATGGCTTCATCCGCCGCGAGCTGGCGCGCCGCCGCGAGGACGACATGCCGCACGACGACCTGCTGGACATGATGATCCGGGCCCGCGACCCCGAGGGCCGCGGCTTTGACGAAGGCGGCCTGCGCGACGAATGCATGACCACCTTTCTGGCCGGCCACGAAACCACGGCCGCCGCGCTCACCTGGTGGGGCTGGTGCATGGCCAGCCATCCGCAGGAGCAGCAGGCGATCGCCGAGGAGCTGGACCAGGTGCTGGCCGGGCGTGCGCCCACGGCGGCCGATCTGCCCCAGCTGCCGCGTTTGAGCCGCAGCATCAAAGAGACCTTGCGCCTCTACCCGCCCGGCGCCGCCCTGCTCACGCGCATTGCCAGCACGCCGGTGCGCGTGGCCGGCTTCGAGATCCCGCCCGGAGCCATGATCCGCCTGACCCCGGCGCTGACGCAGCGCGACCCGCGCTGGTTCCAGGAGCCCGAGGCCTTCCGCCCCGAGCGCTTCGATCCCGGCAGCGGCCACGGCGAGATCCCGCGCGGCGCCTACCTGCCCTTCGGCGCCGGCCCGCGCGTCTGCCTGGGCAGCCATTTCGCCACGACCGAGATGATGGTGATCGGCGCCCTGATCCTGCAGCACCACCGCTTGGCACCGGTGCCGGGCTTGGCGCCACCCACGCCGCGCCTGGACATCACCCTGCGGCCCAGCCAGGCCCTGCAGCTGCGGCTGGAGCGGCGCTGAATGCGAGCACCCCTGCGGCCCTGATGCCCTCGATCACTTGCGGGTCGCCAATGAACTGCTGCCGGGTCGCGCGACCTCGGCTTGATTGAACAGGCCATCCTTGCCGGGCTTGAATTCAATGCTGAAGCCGCTCAAGCCCTGCAGCTCAAAGCGATACCCGCGCACCGGCTGCAGGACGTAGCGCGGGCGGCCCGCCATCTCCGCATACAGCGCGTCGTCCTGCAAGCCAATGCTGAACTCGCGCTGGCCGTCGAACACGAAGGTGCCGGTGAGCTTCTTCAGGAATGCCGGATCTCTCAGATGCGTTTCCTTTTTTCGCTGGAACACGATGTCCTTGACGGCCGGCTCCAGCGCCATCTGCAGCGCCCCGGGCTCGCCATCGCGGTCCGTGAGGAACTGCAAACGCTGCCTGGCCAGCACCGCATCTTCCGCTGCATCGGCGGACTCACCGACAAAGCTGTCGTGGTGCCAATGCACCAGATTTGCACCATTGCCGTTCAGGCTCATGCGAAGGCCACCCGCTCGTTCGGTGATGGAGACCGTGCCGTAAGCCGGATGCTCATAATCTCCAAGGTAAGCAGACAGTGGATGGCTGGCCTGGGTACCGACCTTGCGAACGCCTGGCGCTTGGGAACTGTCCTTCTTCATTTCCGACTTTTGTGCGACTCGCGCTTGCAGAGCTCGCGCACTGCCGTCACGCACCTCCAGCTTCAACAGGCGATCGATGGCGTTGCGTGCGATGAAGTCGCGAACCGGCGAACCCTCCAAGTTGGTGAGCACCGCCAGACCGACGCCCGCCTGCGGCAGCCACATCACCATCGCGGAGAAGCCGTCGATCTTGCCGCCATGATGCAGGCGCAAATGCCCGCGATACACATCACTGAACCAGCCGGGTGTGTAGCCGCGTTCAATCACATCCGGGCTGCTTTCGGCACCGGTGCTGATGTGGGCTTGCTGCAGCGCGCTGATGCTAGCGGCGCTCAGAACTTGCCGGCCTTCAAACCGCCCCTTGTTCAGATGCAGGCGCAGCCAGGCTGCCAACTCATTCGCCGACGTGATGAGACCCCCGGCCGGATTCATGGCATCCAGCGCGCGA
This sequence comes from Paucibacter sp. B51, assembly GCF_027863535.1. Taxonomy (NCBI): domain Bacteria; kingdom Pseudomonadati; phylum Pseudomonadota; class Betaproteobacteria; order Burkholderiales; family Sphaerotilaceae; genus Roseateles; species Paucibacter sp. B51. Next base: position 744,485 of record NZ_JAPIVN010000001.1, read on the forward strand.
AACGCCACTTGCTGCGGCTCACCGTTTTTGGCAAGACGGTAGGGCTGCGAGAAATCGGCATCCTCACGGGTCTGTTCGACACTGAAGTTGCTGCGCCTCATGCCGAGCGGCTGCAGCAGGCGCTGGGTGACATGGGTTTCCCAGGACTGCCCACTCACACGCTCCGTCAGATGACCCGCGACCATGAACAGCAGGTTGTTGTACTGGAATGCCGCGCGCAAATCCTTGCTGGGCTCCAGGTACTGCAAACGATGCAGCAAGTCTTGGCGCGAGCGCTGGGCGTTGTACCAAAGCGCGTCATGCCGCGGCAGTCCGCTGCGATGGGTGACCAGGTCCAACGGGGTCAGCCGCTCGCCCGCCACCCGGTCATGCAGCTTGAACTCCGGCAGCCAGCGCTGCACCGGCTGATCCCAGGCGAGCTTGCCTTCTTCCACCAAGCCAGCCATCAGCGCCGTCGTGAACGCCTTGCTGGCGCTGCCGATGGGCATCAAGGTGTCGGCCGTCATGGGCAGGCGCCGCGCCACGTCGCGCCAGCCAAAGCCCTTGGCGTACAGGGTTTGATCGCCTTGGACGATCACGACCGCCACGCCCGGAACCTGCCAGTCCTGGCGGATTTTCTCCACGTCTTGCTCGAAGCCGGCCAAGGCACTCGGTACGGTGGTGGGTGCGGATGCTTTCGTCCCACTGGGCGCAGCGCCAATCAGGGCCAGACTCAAGGCCCATGCGAGATGCTTGCTTGCCATGGCCTACTCGCGCGAAGTGTTGGAGGTGCCGGCCGGGGCCAGCTCCGTCACCGGTGTGGAGGCCTGGCTATCGGCTGCACCGAGGTCCTGCTTCAGCTCGAAGGGCATCTTGGCCGGCCCCTGAGAAAACTCACCCTTCATCGTCCGGCCGGCTGCATCGAAACGCCCGACGAAGGTCGGGTTTCCTTTCACGTCCGCGATGCTGAAGCGCAGGTCTTGGCCTTCGATCTGAATGTCCTTGAGGGACAGGTCTTTGGCGCCCTGCTGAGGAATGGCGATGCTGCCTTGCCATTGCGCGTTGACCTGCTGCAGACGCAGCTCGACCCTGAGTTCCTTCTGGTTCGGCAGCGTCACCGCCCCTTTCCATGAACTCGTCGTTGGGAACGCAGCCTGCACGGCTGCGTCTGGGGTGGCTTGCGGCGAAGCCTGGGCCAGGATCGGCTGGGCACAAATCAGCAGGGCGCTCAGCGCCAGGGTCAATTTCAGTGGGTTCATGAGTGGCTCCGTGAAAAGAGGGCTTGAGAATGAGTCGCGGACGGATTCACAGGGGCTGACGCTCACCGTCGTCATGTACACGCCAGGCTTGGTCCGCTTCCAGCCTCAGGGCCTGAGAGCGGCGCGCAGGAAGGGTCCAGCGGTAGTTCAGTGGATGCCGCACGTCGACGGCGTAGACCTTGCCGTCAAACAAGGTTTTGATGTTCCACACCGGGGTGTGGCCGACTGCGATCGCCCGGGCCTGGAACTTGTTCAGCAGCTTTTCAACATCTTCCTGACGCAGGTCGCCTTCGAAGTAGCCGCGGTACCAGGCGACGCCTTTCGAGGTGTCACTCAGCACATCCCCCCGTGATGCGGCCTTCTTCGGATAGAACATCTGCCGGTACTGCTGACGAACCTGGGCATTGATGTCTTCCAGCGTGTAGGGCAGCTCGGCCAGGATCGGATGCAAGCCTCCGTGTGCAAACAAGACCCCGTTGATCAGCTCGACGCTGTTCTTGCTCATCAGCCATTGGCCGATGAAGGACTGGTCACCAAACAACTCGTGCTGCTGCTTGCCGAGCATGCCAGCGATGTTGAAGTACTTCTTGTGGGCCGCCTGAAAATTGCCTTGCAGGTTCTTGATCTCGTGGTTGCCGAGGATGTAGTGAACCCGGCCACCGTGCCGAGCCGCCGCTTGCTCGAGCTTGTAGATCAGCCAAAGCACTTGCGTCGTCGAGGCGCCGCGGTCGACAAAGTCACCGATCAGCACCAGATGGCCACGGCCAAACTTCCAATCCAGATTGGCGTCGATGACCTGCGCTGCGATCAGCAAATCGCGAAAGGTCTTGTAGTTCCCCTCGATGTCTGACACCGCCAACACCGGTGCCCCGTCCTGATAGTGCACGGGCGGTGAGACAAAGCCCGCTGCGGGCTCCGGCGGCTCCACATGGACGGTGAATCGGCTGTTGTCGAGCGGGAACCGCACGTCGATTGCAAAGGGCCCATGCCGCGGATGGCCTTCTTCTTCCACATGAAAGCCCTCGTCACGGCTGCCACGCAGGGTTTTCTGCGCCCAGAGATCGCCTTCCAGAAACACATGCGGGCCCTCATCGCCCACTTTGTAGGCCGTCATGTTGTCACCGAGATGGACATCGGCGCCATGCCAGATGCCGACGGCGGCCGCAAGGCTTGCTAGCGCCAAGCCCACGGCCATGAAGTGCCATATCCAGGTCCAGAGTTTTTTCATGCGGATTCCTCGTTTCTGGCTTGCTCCGCCTTTTTTGCGGGCGAGCGAAACCCCAACGGCCATGCCCGGCCGCCGATTCGTTCAGTGCAGTGGCTGAAGCAGGGTCCGAGTGATTCAAGCGGAGCGTCCTGCCGGCCAGGAGGGTGGCCTTACGCGGTCTACATCAGCCCGCGTCGCAGAACGCGCATCACCCGCCGGGTCAGTTCGGCACAGCCCAATGCCAATGCCAGCGCCACAGGCAGCAGCCACCAGCCCAGCAGTTCCGGCTCCGCCGGAGGCTGAGCGGCCCAAGCCACCACAATGGACTGGCCACCAGCCACCGACCAGACGCCTGTGGAGTCGGGCGACCAGAGCTTGGCCAGCGCCAGAAAGAGCAAGCCGGCCGCGATGGAGTAACCGAAAACACCCATAGACCAATACAGGCTGCGGCTGACACCCTGTTTGACCCGCCTCAGCACACGGAAGCCGGCCGGAGGTGGCGTGCCCTGACGCAGATGTTCGATGTACTGGGCGGCAAGTGCTTGCGGCGGGCCGAAGCCCTCCAGCAGTGCCGCCAGATCGAGCGCCTCGCCGCGCTCTTCGGCGTTGTCCACCACCTCGTGTAGATGGCCTTCGATTTCCCGGATGACTTCGTCCGCATCGACTTTGTCGAGGCTGTGGAGATGCCCGGCCAAGGCACGGACATAGGCTCGGATCGGTTGACGGGAAATCATGTCAAGTTCCTTTTCTTGGATCTGCGGCCGGAGTCGGCGTCGTCAGCAAGGCGTTGATGTCGGCCACCGACTGTTGCCAAGCGGCAGCGAGGGTCTGGAGTCGCTGTTCACCTTTGGCGGTGAGCTGGTAGTACTTGCGCGGGCGGGTGGAGCCTTCCTGAATCCAGTCGGCGCTGACCAGCTCGTCGCGTTTGAGGCGATCGAGCAGGGGATACAAGGTGCCTTCTGTGATGGCCGTGGTGGGGAACTGCTGCAGATGTCGCAGCAGCGCGAGGCCATAGACCGGCGGACCGCGCAAGGCGGCAAGGATCACCAGCTCCAGCGCACCTTTGCGGATCTGGATCTGCCATTTGTCCTGGGAGTCTTCGTTTTCCACGGCTTTACCTTGTTCAACAACATACCTTGCAGTGCAATGTATGCGGCAAAACATAACCCGTCAAGAACCTGGCGCTGAACCGGATTCAGAAGCTCGTCTGGATCTCAAGCATTGCCGTCGCGGCCTCGGTCAAGGCCCTGCAGCTGCGGCTGGAACGGCGCTGAGCCGCGCCCTCAGTGGTCCTCGGCGCTGACCGCGCAATTGCGCCCCGCCGCCTTGGCGCGGTAGAGGGCCTGGTCAGCGCGGTCGATCAGGCGCTGGTAATCGGGGTGGCCGTCGTGGCTGGCCACACCCAGGCTGACGGTCACGGACAGCTGCTGCTGGTGACCCAGGGCCACCGGCTCGGCCTGCACGGCCAGGCGGATCTTCTCGGCCACTTGCAGCGCCTGTGCGGCATTCAGCTCGACGCAGAGGATCAGGAACTCCTCGCCACCGTAGCGAAAGAGAAAGTCGCCGCTGCGGATGTTGTCCACTTGCACTTTGGCCAGCTGCTGCAGCAGGCGGTCACCGGCTTCATGGCCGTGCTGGTCGTTGACGCGCTTGAAGTGGTCGACATCGAGCAAGATGACCGAGAAGGACTGGCCGGTGTTGCGACACAGCTCCACCTCGCGCGACAGGATGGCCGAGAGAAAGCGGCGGTTGAGCAGCTGGGTCAGCGCATCGCGGCCGCCTTCGAGATGAACAAGCTGGTCGAACAAGGCATCGGTCAGGTAGCGGGTCTGCTCCAGCTCGGCCAGGCACAGCGGCAGCATCACCTGATCGATGCGGTCCAGCGATTCGATGATGCTGTTCAGCTCGCTGCTGTGCACGAACAGGGCGCTGGCCTTGTGCCGCACCCACAGGCCGAAGGAACATTGGCCGATGCGCGCCAGCTCATGGCCCAGCTGGCCCGTCATCATGGCGTGCAGAAAGCGGTTCTCCCAATCGAACAGGGCGTTGCGCTGGCGCTCGCGCTCCAGCGACATATTCATGGTCGCGGCATGGCTGCGGTAGGCCTCGTCGGTGCGCACGGCGGCGTCGTTGGCGCTGCCGTACTGGGCGCTCATCAGCTCCACGGCCAGATCGATCAGGCCATGGGCCGTCAGGGCCGCACGGGCGGCCAGGTGGCCGTCCTCGCAGCTCTGGTTCAGCAGGGCCAGCAGGCCGACCTTGATCCGGCGCGCGCCGCGCATCACCAGCTCCACCCGCACCCGGGCGTGGACGATGCCGATCTGGCGTTGGCGGGCCAGGCATTCGTCGAGACGTTCGCCATCCCACAGGCCCAGCAGCTCGATCAGCCAGCGCTGCATGGAGGCATGCAGGCGCTGCTCCACCGCTTCATGGCTGAGGAAGGCGCGCGCCTCGCCGTCCTCCAGCATGGCGGCATAGAACTGATCGGCCAAGCTGACCGCATGAGCCTGGACCACACGCCGCAGCAAGGCCTGCTCTTCTGGGGGCGTCTCCAGCAACAGGGCCTGCCACTGCGCACTCAAGGCGGCCTGGGCGGCCGACGCCGTTTCAAGGGCCGGGGTAGCGCGCGGCGCGGGCACTGGCGCGTGCTCTTGTTCTTTTCCGGACTGCATCAGACACCACTACCCATCGACGGCCAAAGACGCCGCGATGCGCTGCCCGGTGCGGGCCCCGCCCATCGCGTTCAAGTCAGCATGCGCCGCGCCCCGAGGAAACTCAAGCCGGGTTGCTCCGGAGTGTGGCTGGCGGCGGACTGGGGCATGGTCCCTGGGCGGGTGGGCCCAGGCCAGCCCTCAATCGCCGGCCGGCGGCAGCAGGGCCTGCACCAGGCGCCGGGTCAGCGGCGCCAGCAGCAGCACGGCCGGAAAGGCCAACAGCCAGGCCAGCCACCAGGCCCCGAACCAGGCGGATGCAAAGCCCGGCCCCAAGCCCTGTGCGCGCCAGCTGGCCACGCCGGACACCAGCAAGGACATCAGGCCGGAAAGGATCAAGCCGAACAGCGGGCCGGCCAGTGGATGGGCAGACCGAGCGTCAGCCTGGGGCATGCGGGGCGCCATGCTCAGGCCGCCTGCTCGGTCAGCTGCACGGCCTCTGGCGCGGCCCCCACTCGCAGCAAGCTGCGCGCGAAGTGGGCACCGAAGAGGTGGGCGGTCTTGAGGTCACCTGGCACAAAGGCGTCGGCCGCGGCGCCGTGGCCGGCCTGAGCCATCAGGCCCGACCAGGAGCCCAGGCGGTTGGCCGCCTGCTCGTAGGGCACGCCGGTGTGCTGCTCGGGCAGGATGGGGTTGCCCACCCAGAGCATGCCGTGCTGCATGCAGAAGACGATCAGCGACTGCAGGGTGGACTGCTTGTCCCCCGCCGGCAGGGAGGACACCGTGAAGCCGGCAGCCAGGCGACCGCGCAAGGCCTGCTGCCGCCACAGGCGGCCGGTGGCATCCATGAAGGACTTGAACACCCCGGACACGCCGCCGAGATAGGTGGGGGAGCCGAGGACGAGGCCGTCGAAGGCGGTCAGTGCCTCGGGCTGACGGATCAGGTCTTCGGCGCGCAGCAGCAGGCCCTGCACGCCCGGAACGCTTTCGACGCCTTGCAAGATGTGGCGGGCGATGTGCTCGGTGTGTCCGTGGGCACTGTGATAGACGATGGCCAGGCGGGGGAGTTGTTGAGACATGACGATGGGCTCCAGTGAGAAGGGCTGCTGCGGCAGAGAGGAACAGGGCTCCGCCGGCCCCGGCCGCAGAGCGGGGCACAGCGGGAGCAAAGGCATCAGGGCGTGCGCGGGCTTCTCCCTCAGCCCGACAGCTGGCGCAGCGCCAGGGCCGTGAGGTAGAGCCCGAGACCGAAGACCAGGTGGTTGAGCAGGCTGCGCAGGCAGCTCTGTAGCGGCGTGGCGGTCTTGCGGGCGAACAGGCCGCCACCCCAGGCGGGCTGCATCAGGCCCAGCGGCAGCAGCACCGTGGCCAGGCTGAAACCCAGGGCCGGGCCCAGGCTGGGCTGCTGCAGCCAGGCCAGGCCCTGCCAGGCCAGCAGGCCGGCGCCGAAAGCCAGGCCCACGGCGTAATGCAGCAGCCAGCCCAGGGCCAGCTCATGGCGCAGCGGCTGGGCACGCGCAATGGCCGCGTGCACAAAGCGGCCACTCGCCATGTGGCCGACCCAGCGGCCGATCAGGCCGAAGCTGGCGGTAGGAACGCCAAGCTGGGTCTTCAGAACCCAAAGCCAGACATCGAACAAAGCGGTGGCGCCCAGGCCCAGCAAGGCCGCGGCCAGCCAGGGCGAGAGGCTGAGAAGAGGGGGGTGGAGATCGTTGGACATGGTGTCGGGCTCCGGTTTGGCTTGACTTGAGAGGACGCTTTCAGTCACTATAGAAGTTGAAGTCAACTTCAAGTCAAGCGGAAAAATGGAAACCATGCCAGAGGCCCTGGACATTGCCGAGGTGGCCAAGCGAAGCGGCGTCGCGGCCTCGGCCCTGCGCTATTACGAGCGGCGCGGCCTGATCCGTTCGCTGGGCGCCGCCGACGGAGAAAGCCAGCGGCGCAAGTTTGCGGCCACGGTGCTGGACCAGCTCGCCCTGATCGCCCTGGGCCAGGCGGCCGGCTTTTCCCTGGACGAGATCGGCACCATGCTGACCGGCGCCGCACCAGGCAGCGCCCAGATCGACCGCGGCCTGCTGGCCGCCAAAGCCGACGAACTGGACCGCACCATCCTGCAGCTGCAGGCCATGAGCGCCGGTCTGCGCCATGCCGCCGCCTGCCCGGCGCCCAGCCATGCGCAATGCCCCTCCTTCCAGCGCCTGCTGAAAGCCGCGGCCAGCAAGGCCCTGGAACGGCGCCTCAAGCCGGCCAGGACCGGCGCGCCGCGGCGCCCTCGCTGAGCGCGCTCAGCGCGCGCCCGGGCGCGGCGCGTAGAAATGCGCAAACGCGTTCAAGGTGGCCGGGTGCAGGATGCTGCCGTGGTTCTCCTGCGGCAGGTACTCGAAGCGCTGCTTCAGCTGCGGCGTGGCGCCACCGGTCTGCTTGCGCAGGATCGCGGCCAAGGCGCGCGCATCGCGCTCCATGGCCGGGCCCTCCTTGCCCACGGCCAGGTAAACCTGCAAGGGCTCAGCGCGTGGGCCCTGCTGGCTCAGCCAGCACGGCGCCTGCTTGAGCAGGGACTCGTTGTCCCACCAGAGGCTGGGGCTCATGATGACGTAGCGGTTGAAGAGATCCGGCCGCTTGAGCAGCACCTCGGTGGCCAGCAAGCCGGCCAAGGACTGACCGATCAGCATGCGATCGGCGCTGACACGGAAGTTCTTCGCCACAAAGGGCTGGACCTCGCTGGCCAGGTGGCGAATGAAGGCCTCGGAACCGCCGGCGTTCTTGTAGGCATCGCTATAGGCATGCATCCACTTGGGCCAGACAAAGCCCGGCGAGGCCTTGAAGGTCATGTCGCGCTTGCGGTCGGTGTTGGCAATGCCCACCAGGATGGCCGGCGGTAGGCGCTCCACCCAGGGAAAGCTGGCGAACTGCACGGCGCCGGCCATGTGGGTGAAGTCTTCCTGCTGGCCGCCATCGAGCAGATAGATCACCGGGTAGCGCTGCTCCGGGTGCTCGGCATAGCCCTCGGGCAACATGATGTTGAGCACCCGCGTCTCGTTCAAAACCTGGGATGGCAGGCGGTAGGTTTGGGCAATGACGTAGGGCTGGGTGGTAGGTGCAGCCTGGGTCTCAGGCTCGGTGGGGAGCTCCGCCGGCGCGGCCGCACCGGCCGTGCCCGGTGCGAGCAAGGCCAGCGCGAGCCACCCCGCGCAGAAAGGGCCTGGGTTCCACATCGTCATTGCACTGTCTCCTTTGGCTGGGTTGGTTCCGGGCAGCTGCGGCCGGTGAGGCCGCCCCACGGTCGCAGGGGCGCCGCGGCAAAATTCCCGCGCCGCGAAGCGATGCGCCTCATGGCTTGAACGTAGAGTTCCGGCTCTCGTCTTGTTGAATGCAGCGGGCCGGATTTTGGCCCCTCGCTGCAGAGCTGCTGGAGTTTGCAATGTTGGTCGGTCTGAACGCCTCTTTCGCCCATGACCAGAATGGCATGACGCTGAACGATATGGAGGCCGCCAAACGGGTGGCGACCCGGCTCAACGAGGTCATCATCTTCCGCTCGACCGGGCCCTGGTCCAAACGCTGGCTGGAGCGCGGCTACCCGAGTAAGAACTTCCACGTCAAAGGCAAGAGCTCCGACTGGGGCCCGCATGCCGGCCTGGTGCCCTACAACGGCCTCTACAGCAAGGTCGGCTACGACCCGGAGAAAGCCTTGCGTGGCACGCAGGCCAACGACGACGGCCTGGACTCCCGCTTTGCCATCAAACGACCGCTGCTGTTGAGCCTGGCGCAGATCGAAGAGCAGCTGACCCGCGCCGAGGGCCGGCCGGCCCGCACGGCCATCGACGTTCGCACCCCAATCCCTGGCAGCCGCGACTTCCTGCTGACGGCTCGCCGCAGCGGTGACGGCAAGCCCGTGGTCTTCCGCGCCTTTGCCATCGGCCAGTCCGGCCAGTACGAAATCCGGGTCTACCCACCCGTGGGTCTGGCCAACACCAACAGCTTCATGATCCTGGATAAAGACCCGCAAGGCCTGCGCGCCGAGGTCTTCGAGGTGATGTGCTCCAACGAGATGGGTGCCGGCCAGCCCATGACGGGCGACTACGATCTGTTCGCCGTCTGCCCCAGCTGGGGCCAGTACGGCAGCCGGGCCGAAGCCGACATCATCAAGCCTGGGATCCAGCTGCAGGACGGCACCCTGCACAAGGGCGTGGCTTTCCGCGCCGGCCAGGGCATGGACAACGTCCTGGACCCCAGCCTGCACACCCAGAGCCGCGCAGGCGACTTCCATCTGCGCCGCCGTGCGGCCCTGCACAGCCTTCGCGATGGGATCTCCGCCGAAAAGTTCCAGGTCTATTTCGGCGTCAGCGATCGCGCCGAGCACGCCGATATGGGCAATCTGACGCCGCGCATCCTGCGCTGCATCAACCAGCTCAATGTGGCCATGGGCGCCGTCGGCGAACAAGCACCGATGCGCCGCGTGCACCACAACGCCGAATCCCATCGCAATCGCGCATTCGGTGCCCTGAGCGCCCGCGACATGCTCACCGTCAAGCCAGGCGAGAGCTATGGCGACGGCTTCCCCCTCACCGTCTTCCAACCCAGCAGCCTGTACAGCGGCAACGCCGCCGCCGACGAGCGCATCCAGGTGGCCCGCTACCGCGACGTCTGCACCCTGGAATCGCTGACCGAGTTCGAGGCCTACGCCGCCGCGCTCAAAGAATCGGGCTTCTATGTGCCCAAGAACTGGATCTGGGCGCGGGCAGCAGCCTGAATCAGTCGACCGGGACAGGTGGCGTAGCCCCGCTCCGACCTACGCTCAGCGTGCGCCCGTCTTGCGCCGCACCACGGCCGCCAGCGCCAGCAGGCCGCCGAACATCAGCAGCGCGCCTTTCGGCTCGGGCACCGGCTGCGCCAGCACATCGCCGTCACGCACGGCCAGGGCCGAGTACTGCTGGTCCTTGCTTTGGTAGTACTGATTGCCGTAGTAGGCGTAGAAGTACCAAGCCTGGTTCGAACGGTTCGGCACTTCGGTGCCGGACCAGAACACATAGGTCGACAGGCCGGTGAAGGGGCCAAAGTTCTTCTCTTCCCAACCCGGCTGGATGACGCAGGCATCGTTGCCAGCGGCCGTGGGCGTGCAGTAGCCCTTGTTGCCCAGGGTCACGTAATAGAGGTGACCCATTTCCGAGGCCTTGCCCCAGCCCTGGCCGGTGGCGGCCACGCCGTAGTCGGTGCTGCCGTTGTTGCTGTTGCCGTACTGGAAAGCCTTGCCGTTGACCGGCGTGACCTTGGGCAAGCGCCAGTTGTTGAAACCGTACAGCGATTGGCTGTTGAGCTGGGCGATCCAGCTCTGCGCACCATCCCAGCTCATGCGGCCATCGGGATCGAAGCTGCGCACAGCACCGAAGTCGGCCAGCCAGCTGATGTTCAGCTCGGTGTCGTAGTAGGCCTCGAAGCCGGCCTTGGCCGGATCCAGGTCTCGGCCCTGCAGCGCCGCTTGTGCGCTCGGCAACGCGGCCACGGCCAGACCCAACGCCAGGCCCAAACCGGCCAGCGATCGCTTGTTCGTCTTCATTTTCCTTGACTCCCTCTTCATGGCCTCGGCACCCCCTGGTGCGAGCCGTACTCATGGACCCTTGTTCCGTGGCGTGAGCCACAGGATCTTGTTGTCGCTGGCGGAATTGTAGAAGGCCGGCATTTGGGGTTTGTGAAGGTCGGAGCACTGCAACAGGGGGGTCGGCGCGGCCCGCCGATCGTCCAGACAGCAGTCACTGCCTGTTTTTCAAACAAATTACCGCGAATCGTCGACTGAAAATCAGACAGTCGCCACGTCCTACATGGCTGTTTGCGCAAAACGACACGCCATCCGCCGCGTTTGCGCCCCTGCCCTCGCCCCGCTTGGCCCCAAAACCATGCGCCGCACTTCCCATCCAGGAGGTGGAAGCTCCGGCTGCCTAGTGGTTTGCACCAGTCTGGGTCGCAGCGGGTCATCGCGGGCACAGCTATTGCAGAAGCCGGAGGTCGCTGCGTGCGCGAGTTCGACCGGTCCATCCAGGAGAGATGGCAGCCCAGGTCGAGCCAGGCCAGCCGCGCCACGCCAAGCGCCAGAAAGAGCACGGCGGCCAGCCAGTCTGCAGCAGGCAGCAACGAGCCGACAGAACATCAAGCAAGCCAGCAAACAAGCAAGCAAACCAACAAGCCACCCCGGAGACAAACCGATGCGCTTCACCCCACGCCCCACCGCCCGGACGAGCCCCGCCCGCCTCTCACCGCTGAGCCTGGCCTTGGCCGCGCTGTTCGCGCTGCCGCTGAGCAGCCAGGCGCAAACCAGCAGCGCAGCACCCGCCCAGCCCGCCGCCAGCGCCGAAGAGAACAGCGCCGCCAAAACAGCCACGGCCGAAGCCACGGGCGGCACCAACAAGCTCGAAGCCGTGAAGGTGACCGCCCGCCGCCGCGAGGAAAGCCTGCGCGATGTGCCGGTGGCCGTGACCGCCCTCAGCGCCACCGCACTGGAAGCGCTGAATGTGAAGAACCTCGGCGACCTGCAAGGCCAGGTGCCCAACCTGACCGTGTATGCCGCGCGCGGCAGCAACTCGACCATCACCACCTTCATCCGCGGCGTCGGCCAGGCCGACCCGCTCTGGGGCGTGGACCCGGGCGTGGGCATCTATCTGGACGATGTCTATATGGCCCGGCCGCAGGGCGCGCTGCTGGAAGTGTTCGATGTGCAGCGCATCGAAGTGCTGCGCGGCCCGCAGGGCACGCTCTACGGCAAAAACACCATCGGCGGCGCCATCAAATACGTGTCGCGCCCGCTGGGCACGGCGACCGAAGGCTCGCTGAGCTTCTCGACCGGCAACTACGGCCAGGCCAATTTCAAGGGCTCGGTCGGCGGCTCGACGGCCGACGGCCAGATCCGTGCCCGCTTCGCCGTGGCGAGCCTGAACCGCGAAGGCTATGGCAAGAACCTGACCGATGGCAGCGATGTCAGCAACCAGGACACCACAGCGGCCCGCGCCACAGTCGGCTACTACGCCAAGGACCTGCCGCTGACCGTGGTCTTCAGCGCCGACCGCGCGCTCGACGACTCGAACATGCGAGGCTTCAAGCGCCTGAATGCCAACCCGCCGGTGGAGAGCAATTACGACATCGCCACCGGCATGGCCAACAAGAACAGCACCGACACCCGCGGCCACTCGCTGACGGCGACGCTCAACCTGTCCAACGCGTGGACGGCCAAGTTCGTCCACGCCAATCGCCGCGGCCTGACCAACACTGGCATCGATTTCGACGGCCTGCCCGCCAAGACCGCCGATGTGTTGGCCCGTTATGCCGACAAGCAGACCAGCAACGAATTGCAGTTCAGCTACGACAGTGGCAGCGGGCATGCCGGTGTGCTGGGCCTCTACCAGTTCGACGGCGAGGCCGGCGGCACGGTGCTGAACAACTTCTTCAACCTGCTTTTCGGCAGCACCAACGGCACCGTCTACACCAAGGGCAAGGCCGTCTACGGAGACTGGAGCTGGCGCCTGAGCCCGAGCTTCAGCCTCAGCACCGGCCTGCGCTACACCAAGGAAAGCAAGCACGCGCGCGTGCTGAACCAGGCCTTCAAGGACGCCACCTTCAGCCAGGTGACCGGCGTGACGGCGGACTTTGACAAGACCCGCGAAGTCAGCAACACCGCGCCCAAGCTCTCGCTGGACTACAAGCTCAGCGGCACCACCAATCTTTACGCCAGCGCCTCGCGCGGCTTCAAGTCGGGCGGCTACAACGTGCGCGCCCAGGCCGTGGCAGTGCCGCGCTCGGCCGAACCCTTCAACGACGAAACCCTGGATTCGCTGGAGCTGGGCGCCAAGACCGTGCTCGACGGCGGCCGCCTGGAGATCAACAGCGCCGTCTTCCACAACAAGTACAAGAACGTGCAGCTGTCCATCTTCACGTCCTACATCGCGGCCAATGGCACGCCCAGCTTCTTCGGCGACTTCACCAACGCCGGCAAGGCCACGGTGCAGGGCGCGGAAGTGGAATTCGCCTGGCGCCCGGATGCCGCCTGGTCGCTCAGCGGCAATGTGGCCTACGTGAATGCGAAGTACGACGAGTACATCGACCGCGGTGTCAATGTGGCCAAGGACAAGAAGTTCAGCAACACGCCCAAGTTCCAGGGTGCGCTGAACATCGAGTACCGCACCGGCGTGCCCCTGGGCGGCGTGCTCAAGACCCGGCTGGGCCTGAACTACCGCACCAAGGTCTACCCGACCACCGACCTCAGCGAGGTGATCGCGCAGAACGCCTACGGTCTGATCTCGGCCGGCCTGATCTGGGAGAAGACCGAGCGCCTGAGTTTCTCGCTGCAAGGCAGCAATCTGGCCAACAAGGCCTACCGCACGGACGGCTACAACATCCCCTCGCTGACGGTGCTGAGCGGCTTCTACGGTGCGCCGCGGACCATCACGGCAGGCGTCGGCTACAAGTTCTGACAAGCACGTGATTTTTCTACTGCGCCCCGTCCGCCTCGGGCAGAGCCCTCGGCCTTCGCCAGGCAGGCCGAGTCCTCAGGACTTGGCCAGTCCGGGCTCAGCCTCGCCTGACAGCGGCTCGCTACGAAAACTCACGCACCTGTTCGCCGGTTTCACACCATGATTTGGCCACCGGGCGAGGCTGATACATTGCAGCAGCCTTGCCCTCCGACCATGCCTGCCACAGCTTCAAAAAACGCCTCCCTGATCCCCGAACTGCCCGCCGATGCTGACGGCGTGCTGCGCATGGCTGCGCAGTCCTTGTTCGATGTGCTGGCCCAGGCCACCGAGGGCATGATGGTGGTCGACCGCTCGCACCGCATCGTCTGGATCAGCGAGGGCTACAAGCGCTTTCTGCCGGCCCTGGGTTTTGGTGACGAGACGGAGTTCGTCGGCCGGCCGGTCGAGGAGGTGGTACCCAACACCTTGATCCCGCAAGTGATCGCCTCGGGCAAGCCGATGCTGATCGACCTGCTGACCAACCGGGCCGGCACCTTTCTGGTGACCCGCCTGCCGTTGCGCAACGAGGCCGGCGAGGTGATTGGCGCGCTCGGCCTGGTGCTGCTGGATCACCCCGAAACCACCATGCAGCCGCTGATCTCCAAGTTCGGCCGGCTGCAGCAGGAGCTGGACGACACCCGCCGCCAGCTGGCCGCGGAGCAGAGCAAGAACCGCCGCTCCAAGCACACCATCGCCAGCTTCATCGGCAGCAGCGCCCCGGCGCTGGAAGTCAAGCGCCAGGCCCGCCGCGCCGCGCTGACCAGCTCCACCGTGCTGCTGCTGGGCGAGACCGGCACCGGCAAGGAGCTGCTGGCCCATGCCATCCATGCCGCCTCGCGGCGCGCGCACAAGCCCCTGGTCAGCATCAATATCGCCGCCGTGCCCGACACCTTGCTGGAGGCCGAGTTCTTCGGCGTGGCCCCCGGCGCCTACACCGGCGCCGACCGCAAGGGCCGCGAGGGCAAGTTCAAGCTGGCCGACGGCGGCACGCTCTTCCTGGACGAAATCGGCGACATGCCGACCACCCTGCAAAGCAAGCTGCTGCGCGTGCTGCAGGAGCAGGAAGTGGAGCCGCTGGGCAGCAACACCGTGATCCCGGTCGATGTGCGCGTGATCGCCGCGACCAGCCGCGACCTCGGCGCCATGGTGGCCGCCGGCCAGTTCCGGGCCGACCTGTACTACCGGCTCAATGTCCTGCCGATTCGTGTGCCCGCCCTGCGTGAACGGCGGGAAGACATCGAGGCCCTGGTCGAAGCACTGGGTGAAGACATCGCCCGGCGCAGCGGCATGCCGCAAAAGCTGCTCAGCACCGGCGCCCTCGATTGGCTGCAACAGCAACGCTGGCCGGGCAATATCCGCGAACTGCGCAATGTGCTGGAACAAGCCAGCTTGATGAGCGATGAGTTGCAGCTCAACGAACACAGCTTTGCGGCGGCCATGCCGAGCCCTGTGAACGCGGACGAAGCCAATGCCTTGCCGAAGCTGCTGCCGAGCAGCTTGTCGGCCATCCAGCCCCAAGAGGCAACGCACGAGCCCGCAGCCCCAACCAGCGGCCCGGCCACTGCGGTCCGCCTCGACACCTTGCGCCCTCTGCCCGAACGCATCGAGGCCGTGGAACGCGATGCGATCGCCGAGGCCCTGCGCCTGACCGGCGGCAACCGCATGGCCACGGCCCGCCTGCTGCAGATCTCGCGCGCCTCGCTCTACGAGCGCCTGGCCCGCTGGCCGGATCTGATGGCGACCCATGCCGAAGGCAGTCCGAGCTGAGTCATCGGCCGTCTGAATTTCAGGCAACGCCTGATTTCAAGACATCGCCGAGCACCGATTGTCCGGCTTCCAAACAGTGCGCTGGGTCCCTCCCACAGAAGCGAAGTCAGGACCCGGCCCCAAACACCCCGTCAACGGGTGCCGCTAGGCCTGTCTTCTCGGGGTTTGCACCAGTTTGGTGAGGCTACAGCCCCAGCCGGCACAAGCTTTGCGTACGCTGCAAGCCAGCAAGAGCCAAGCACACGACGGTGGACAGCTTCTGCGCTGGAGCGATCCGACCAAAGCGCCGCCACCGTCCAAACGCCACCCCGACCACCACGCATGCCGACGCGCGATCGGCTCACGGAGACAAGCAGACCATGAAGCAGACTCAGCAGCAGACCTCGACGACCCGGCGGCGCAGCGCGCTCGCCCTGTGCACCCACCTCGCCGCAGGCGGCCTGCTGGGCCTGCTCGGGCTGGCACCCAGCCTCAGCCATGCCCAGGCTGGCGGTGGCAAGGAGGTCCGCGTAGCCCTGATCTACAGCAAGACCGGCCCGCTGGAGGCCTACGGCAAGCAGACCCAGACCGGCTTCATGATGGGCCTGAACTACGCCACCGGCGGCACCATGACCGTCGGCGGTAAGAAGATCGTGGTGATCGAGAAAGACGACCAGGGCAAGCCCGATGTGGGCAAAAACCTGCTGGCCACGGCCTATGGTGACGACAAGGCCGATCTGGCCGTAGGCCCCACCGCCTCGGGCGTGGCCCTGGCCATGCTGCCGGTGGCCGAGGAATACAAAAAAATCCTGTTGGTCGAGCCGGCCGTGGCCGACTCCATCACCGGCGACAAGTGGAACAAATACATCTTCCGCACCGGCCGCAATTCCTCGCAAGACGCGATCTCCAATGCCGTGGCCCTGGACAAAGCCGGCGTCACGATTGCCACGCTGGCACAGGACTACGCCTTCGGCCGCGACGGCGTGAAGGCGTTTCGCGACGCGATCAAAAAGGCCCGCATCGTCCACGAGGAATACCTGCCCACGACGACCACCGATTTCACCGCCGGTGCCCAGCGCCTGATCGACAAGCTCAAGAACGAGCCCGGCCGCAAGGTCGTCTTCATCCTTTGGGCTGGCGCCGGCAACCCCTTCAAGATCGCTGACCTGGACTTGAAGCGTTATGGCATCGAGATCGCCACCGGCGGCAACATCCTGCCGGCCATGACCGCCTACAAGCAGTTCCCCGGCATGGAGGGCGCTGCGTACTACTACTTCGGCATCCCCAAGAACCCGGTCAACGAGTGGCTGGTCGCCAACCACTACAAGCAGTTCAAGACGCCGCCCGACTTCTTCACCGCCGGCGGCATGACGGCCGCCATCGCCGTGGTGGAGGCGCTCAAGAAGACCAGCGGCGACACCAGCACCAACAAGCTGATCAAGACCATGGAAGGCATGAGTTTTGAAACGCCCAAGGGAAAAATGACCTTCCGCCCCGAGGATCATCAGGCGATGCAGGCGATGTATCACTTCAAGATCAAGGTGGATCCGGCGTTTGCGTGGGGTGTGCCGGAGTTGGTGCGCGAAATCAAGGCAGAAGAGATGAATGTGCCGATTCGGAATCAACGATGAGCTGTAAGTACGGCTGATCTGATTGGGCGAAGCCGATGAAATTGGAGCGCCGGATGCTCGGCTACTGCGCGACTCCAGGCCGTCGTTGCGGGTCCCCCCGCGAATCCTCACGTAGCGCCGCTACGTTCCGGTTCACGGGTCCTCCCGCGCCTAGTCCTGAAGCCGCTCGCTACGCCTCGGGCGCTAACGATGGGCGCTCCGAACCCGGTTGTTCCTAACGGGCCGCCATCGCAAGTCAGTACAACAAGCTTTTGGCGTCCGCCACGCCACTCACCGAGAACGATCCTTGGGCTAGGCGCTGAGGCCGGACACCAACAGTCCTGAGGACTGTTGGTGCCTGCCGAAGGACGAGGCCTCTGGCCGAGGCGGGGGGACCCACAGACCGGAACGTAGCAGCGCTACGTGAGGATCTGTGGGAGGACCCGCAACGACGTCCAAGGGCCGCGCAGTAGCCGAGCTTCCAGCGCTCTAACTCAAAAGAATTCCCGGAGCACCACCGTGCTTGAAACAAAGAACCTCTCCATCCACTTCGGCGGGCACAAGGCCGTCGATGCAGTGTCTTGCACCTTCCAGCCCGGCACCCTGACCGCCATCGTCGGCCCCAACGGCGCCGGGAAGACCACGTATTTCAACTTGATCTCCGGCCAGCTGAAAGCCAGCAGCGGCAGCGTCTGGCTGGACGGCCAGGACCTGACCAACCTGCCCGCACCGGCCCGCACCCGCCTGGGCCTGGGCCGGGCCTTTCAGCTAACCCAGCTGTTCCCGCACTTGACCGTGCTGGAGAACGTGCGCCTGGCCGTGCAAGCTCGGCGCGGCCTGGGCCTGCGCATGTTCTCGGTCTGGCTGCAGCACCGGGACCTGATCGACGAAGCCATGGCCATCGTCGAGCGCGTGCGGCTGCAAACGCGCGCCCAGGCCACGGCCGCCAGCCTGCCGCATGGCGACCAGCGCAAGCTCGAAGTGGCCCTGCTGATCGCCCTGCAACCCAAGGTCTATATGTTTGACGAACCGACCGCCGGCATGAGCGTGGACGAAGTGCCCGTGGTGCTGGACCTGATCCGCGAGCTGAAAGCCCAGGGCCAGCACACCATCCTGCTGGTCGAGCACAAGATGGACGTGGTGCGCGAGCTGGCCGACCGCATCATCGTCTTGCACAACGGCCAGCTGGTGGCCGATGGCGAACCCGCCGCCGTGATCGCCTCGCCCGTCGTGCAGAACGCCTACCTCGGCGCGGCGCTGCCCGCGGCAGAGATGGAAGGCGCCAGCGCATGAGCAATACGGCCGCAACTACTAACGCCACTTCGCTGCTGACCCTGCAGGGCGTTCACACCCACATCGGCGCGTATCACATCCTCCACGGCGTGGATCTGGAGGTGCCGGCCGGCCAGGTCACCATGCTGCTGGGCCGCAATGGCGCGGGCAAGAGCACCACCCTCCGCACCATCATGGGCTTGTGGCAAGCCAGCCAGGGCCGCATCGACTTCGACGGCCAGCGCATCAGCGCCAGCAGCCCGCGCGAGCCGGCGCAAACGCCCGAGATCGCCCAGCGCGGCATCGCCTATGTGCCCGAGAACATGGGCATCTTTGCCGACCTCAGCGTGGCCGAGAATCTGCTGCTGGCCGCGCGCGGCGCGCGCCGCCTGAGCGAGCTGGATGGGCTGCGCCTGGACTGGCTGTTCGGCCATTTCCCGGCGCTCAAGAAGTTCTGGCTCTACCCGGCCGGCAAGCTCAGCGGCGGGCAAAAGCAGATGCTGGCCATCGCCCGCGCGCTGATCGAACCGCGCCGCCTGCTGCTGATCGACGAGCCCAGCAAGGGCCTGGCGCCCGCCATCATCCTGAACCTGATCGAGGCGCTGCGTGAGCTCAAGCGCGGCGGCGAGCAAGGCCAGGCCCCCACCACCGTGCTGCTGGTCGAGCAGAACTTCATGGTGGCCCGCGCCCTGGGTGACCGGGTCGCGGTGATGGACAACGGCCGCGTGGTCCACGCCGGCGCCATGCAGGCCCTGGCCGAGGACGAGGCCCTGCAGCAGCGCCTGCTGGGCCTGAGCCTGGCGGCTCATCAGTAAAAGAAAAATGAGGACCGGCCGTATGAGCACACAAGCTGAGACCCTGAGCACCCTCCCTTCCGCGGCGGATGCCGTCGCGGAAGCCATCCCCAAGGCCCGCTTCGACCTGCGGCCGCTCTGGCTGCTGGCCGCCCTGCCCCTGCTGGCCCTGCCCCTGGTCGGCAGCGGCAGCACCTGGCTGACGCTGACCATCGCCGGCCTGGCCATGGGCCTGATCATCTTCATCATCGCTTCGGGCCTGACCCTGGTGTTCGGCCTGATGGATGTGCTGAACTTCGGCCATGGCGTCTTCATCGCCCTCGGGGCCTTCATGGCCACCACGGTGCTGGGCGCCATGAGCGGCTTCACCGAGACGCCTCACCTGGGCGCCAATCTCTTCGCTGTGGCCGTGGCCTGCAGCGCCGGCATGGCGGTGGCGGGCGCGGTGGGCCTGCTGTTCGAGCGCGTGCTGGTGCGGCCGGCCTACGGTCTGCACCTCAAGCAGATCCTCATCACCATGGGCGGCATGATCATCGGCGAGGAGCTGCTCAAGGTGGTCTGGGGCGCGCAGATGATTCCCCTGCCCCTGCCCGAGGGCTTGCGCGGCTCCCTGCTGCTGGGGGAGGCGGCGGTGGAGAAGTTCCGCATCGTCGCCGTGCTGGCCGGCCTGGCCGTGTTGCTGGCCCTGCTCTGGCTGCTCAACCGCACCAAGCTGGGCCTCTTGATCCGCGCCGGCGTGCAGGACCGCGAGATGGTCGAGAGC
This sequence comes from Paucibacter sp. B51, assembly GCF_027863535.1. Taxonomy (NCBI): domain Bacteria; kingdom Pseudomonadati; phylum Pseudomonadota; class Betaproteobacteria; order Burkholderiales; family Sphaerotilaceae; genus Roseateles; species Paucibacter sp. B51. The sequence continues at coordinate 764,261 of NZ_JAPIVN010000001.1, forward strand.
CTGGGCTACCGCGTGCGGCGCCTCTTTGTGGCGGTCTTCGTCGGCGGCTCGGCCTTGGCTGGCCTGGGCGGCGTGATGTGGGGTCTGTACCAGCAAGGCGTCACGCCGCAGATCGGCGCGCAGGTCAATGTGTTGATCTTCATCGTCATCATCATCGGCGGCCTGGGCTCCACCGTGGGCTGCCTGGTCGGCGCCCTGCTGGTGGGCCTGCTGGCCAACTACACCGGTTTCCTCGCGCCCAAGCTGGCCCTGTTCTCCAACATCGGCCTGATGGTGGCGGTGTTGATGTGGCGGCCGCAAGGCCTGTACCCGCTGGGTCAGCGTTGAACAGCCAGGGACCTCAAGCCATGCATTCCTCCTTCTCCCTCAAGAACCTCCTGTCCCACGACCTGCCGCGCAGCCGCTGGCTGGCCCTGCTGCTGAGCCTGAGCGTGCTGGGCCTGGCCCTGCTGCCCTTCATCTTCCCCTCGACCAAGGCGCTCAATGTCGCGGCGAAGGTGCTGGTCTTCGTCGTGCTGGTGGCCAGCTACGACCTGCTGCTGGGCTACACCGGCATCGTCAGCTTTGCCCACACCATGTTCTTCGGCATCGGCGCCTACGGTATTGCCATCGCCAGCAGCCGCATGGGCGCGGGCTGGCCAGCGCTGGCCACGGGCTGGGCGGCGGGCCTGGCCTTGTCCCTGCTGCTGAGCCTGGTGATCGGGCTCTTCAGCCTGCGCGTGAAGGCGATCTTCTTCGCCATGATCACCCTGGCGGTGGCCTCGGCCTTTCTGACCCTGGCCTCGCAGCTCTCCGACTTCACCGGCGGCGAGGACGGTCTGAACTTCAAGCTTCCCGCCGCCCTGCAGGCCTCGACCGAGTACCTGGAAGAGCCGCTGCTGGGCGTGACGATTGACGGCCGCCTGCTCAGCTACTACCTGCTGTTCTTCGCCGTGCTGGGCCTGGTGCTGCTGTTGCTGCGCATCGTCAACTCGCCCTTTGGCCGCGTGCTGCAAGCGATTCGCGAGAACGAGTTCCGGGCCGAGGCCATCGGCTACCGCACCGTCGTCTACCGCACCTTGTCGAATGTGCTGGCCGCCCTGTTCGCGAGCAGCGCCGGCGCCTTGCTGGCCATCTGGCTGCGCTACGCCGGGCCGGACACGGCCATGTCTTTCGAGATCATGCTGGACATCCTGCTCATCGTCGTCATCGGCGGCATGGGCACCATCTACGGCGCGGTGCTGGGCAGCCTGGTCTTCGTGCTGGCGCAAAACTATCTGCAAGACCTGCTGCGCCTGGGCGAAGGCGCGCTGCAGGGCGTGCCCCTGCTCTCGCAGCTGGTGTCGCCGGACCGCTGGCTGCTCTGGCTGGGCATTCTGTTCGTGCTGGCCGTGTACCACTTCCCCAGCGGCATCGTCGGGCGCCTGCGCCTGGCGGCGGCACTGCGGGCTCACCAGCAGACAGCCACATCGGCGGAGGTGTCCTCATCATGAACCCCAGCTCCCACTACCTGCGCTGCGAAGGCCGCGAGCTGCACTACACCGAATGGGGCAGCGAGCACCGCGAATGCGTGATCGCCTGGCACGGCCTGGCCCGCACCGGCCGCGATATGGACGAGCTGGCCCGCCATCTGTCCACGCATTACCGCGTCATTTGCCCGGATACCCTCGGCCGCGGCCTCTCCGAGTGGAGCCCGGCGCCGGCCACCGAGTATTGCCTGGCGTTCTATGTGCAACAGGCCACGGCCCTGGTGGACCAGCTGGGCCTGAAGGACTTCCACTGGGTCGGCACCTCCATGGGCGGCGCCATCGGCACGCTGGCGGCGGCCACGCGCTTGCGCGGCCGCATCCGCCGCCTGGTGCTCAATGACAACGGCCCGCAGCTGGCCGAGGAGGCGCTGCAGCGCATCCGCAGCTATGCCGGCCAGCCGGCGGCCTTTGCCACCGTCAGCGAGCTGGAGCAGTACTTCCGCAAGGTCTACGAACCCTATGGCTGGCTCAGCGATGCGCAGTGGCGGCAGCTGACCGAGACCTCGGTTCGCCGCCTGCCCGATGGCCGTGTCACCCCGCACTACGACCCGGCCATGGCCCTGCAGTTCACCCACCACCCGGATGACTACCTGCTCTGGGATGCCTGGGACAGCCTGGCCCTGCCGGTGCTGTGCCTGCGCGGCGAGCATTCCGACCTGCTGCTGGAAAGCACGGTGCAGGCCATGCGCGAGCGCGGCCCGGCTGCGGCCGTGGTCACCATCCCCGGCTGCGGCCATGCGCCGGCCCTCAATGTGCCGGAGCAGTTGAATCTGGTTGAGCGCTTTTTGCGCGCCGACGGGGTGGCCGCATGAACCGGCATGCGGGTATGTCCGCAGCGTGCAGCGCCCCGGCTTCATCGGCAGCTGGGCACTCTGCTGCTACGCTTGATTCGTCCCCTGAACCGGCGAACGTCTGACAATGAGCGAACTGATTCTTGAAACGCGAGGTTTGGGCAAGGACTTCAAAGGCTTCACCGCCGTGGACGGGGTGAACCTGCAAGTCGCGCGCGGCGCCATCCATGCCTTGATCGGCCCCAACGGGGCAGGCAAGACCACCTGCTTCAATCTGCTGACCAAGTTCCTGGAACCGACGCGCGGCCAGATCCTGTTCAACGGCGTGGACATCACCGGCGAACGGCCGGCCGAGATCGCCCGGCGCGGCGTGATCCGAAGCTTCCAGATCTCGGCCGTGTTCCCGCACCTGACGGTGCTGGAGAACGTGCGCATCGGCCTGCAGCGCTTCACCGGCACCAGCTTCCATTTCTGGAAGGGCCTGACGGGCCTGAAGCAGCTGGACGCGCGGGTGCTCGCCCTGCTGGAGCTGGTGGACCTGCGAGAGATGGCCAGCCTCAAGGCCGGCGACCTGCCCTACGGCCGCAAGCGCGCGCTGGAGATCGCCACCACCATGGCCATGGAGCCGGCGCTGATGCTCCTGGACGAACCGACCCAGGGCATGGGCCACGAGGATGTGGACCGTGTCACCGCCCTGATCAAACGCGTGGCCGAGGGCCGCACCGTGCTGATGGTTGAACACAATATGAAGGTCGTCAGCACCATTGCCGACCGCATCACCGTGCTGGCGCGCGGCTCGGTGCTGGCCGAGGGCGACTATGCCGAAGTCTCGCGCCACCCCGCCGTGCTGGAGGCGTATATGGGCACCGAGGCGACCGAGTTGCAGGGAGCACATTGATGACGATGTCTAGCAACTTTTCGGGCCCAGCGCCGGGCCGCCCCAAGCGGGCCCGCATCCCCTCGGGGGATCGGCCGATGGTCTCATCGGACGAGGGGCTGACATGAATGCATTGGAGATCCGCGACCTGCATGCCTGGTACGGCGAGAGCCACATCCTGCACGGCATCAACATGTCCGTGCAGCGGGGTCAGGTCTTGACCCTGCTGGGCCGCAACGGCGCCGGCCGCACCACCACCCTGCGCGCCATCATGGGCCTGGCCGGGCGGCGCCAGGGTTCGATCCGCGTGCACGGCGAGGAGACCATCGCCCTGCCCACCCACCGCATCGCCCACCTGGGCCTGGGCTACTGCCCGGAGGAGCGCGGCATTTTTGCCTCGCTGACGACCGAGGAAAACCTGCGCCTGCCGCCGCGCCTCAGCGGTGGTCGGGCCACGCCCATGACCGAGGCGCAGATCTACGAGATGTTCCCCAATCTGGCCGAGCGCCGGCACAGCCCGGGCACCCGGCTCTCGGGTGGCGAGCAGCAGATGCTGGCCGTGGCCCGCATCCTGCGCACCGGCGCCGACATCCTGCTGCTGGACGAGATCTCCGAAGGCCTGGCCCCGGTGATCGTGCAGGCCCTGGCCCGCATGATCACCACGCTCAAGGCCCAGGGATTCACCATCGTCATGGTGGAGCAGAACTTCCGCTTTGCCGCGCCGCTGGCCGATCACTTCATCGTCGTCGAGCATGGCGAGGTGGTGGCGTCCTTCCCCGCTTCCGAGCTGGCCGCACAGCAGGCCAAGCTGGACGAATTGTTGAGTGTGTGAGCTTTTGATCGATTGACCGATTCCAACGAAGGAGACCGTCCATGAACACCATCCGCATCAAGCATCTCGCCCTGGCCAGCCTGCTGGCCTGCACCGGCGCCGCCCAGGCCCAGATCTCCGGCGATGTGGTCAAGATCGGCATCATCACCGACATGTCCAGCGTCTACGCCGACATCGACGGCGCCGGCGGCGTCGAAGCGATCAAGATGGCCGTGGCCGATATGAAGGGCATGGTCGCGGGCAAGAAGATCGAGGTGATCTTCGCCGACCACCAGAACAAGGCCGATGTGGCCGCCAGCAAGGCGCGCGAGTGGATCGACACCCAAGGCCTGGACCTCCTGATCGGCGGCACCAACTCGGGCGCCAGCCTGGCCATGGCCAAGATCGCGGCCGAGAAGAAAAAGCCCTTCATCGTCATCGGCGCCGGCTCCGCCCGCCTGACCAATGAGGACTGCTCGCCCTACACCATCCACTACGCCTACGACACCGTGGCCCTGGCCAACGGCACGGGCGCGGCCGTGACCAAGGGTGGCGGCAAGAGCTGGTACTTCCTGACCGCCGACTATGCCTTCGGCGCCTCGCTGCAGGCCGACACGGCCGCGGTGGTGGCCAAGAGCGGCGGCAAGGTGGTGGGCAGCGTCAAGCACCCGCTCAATGCCAGCGATTTTTCCTCCTTCCTGCTGCAAGCCCAGGGCTCGGGCGCACAGATCCTGGGCCTGGCCAATGCCGGCGGCGACACCATCAATGCCGTCAAGGCCGCCAACGAGTTCGGCGTCACCAAGACCATGAAGCTGGCCGGTCTGCTGATGTTCATCAACGACATCCACTCGCTGGGCCTGAAGACCACCGAAGGCATGTACCTGACCGACAGCTGGTACTGGAACCAGACGCCCGAGGCGCGCGCCTGGAGCCGCCGCTTCTTCGAGAAGATGAAGCGCATGCCCTCCTCGCTGCAGGCGGCCGACTACTCGGCCACCTGGAACTACCTCAAGGCTGTGGAAGCCACCAAGACCGACGACGCCGACAAGGTGATCGCGCAGATGAAGGCCACGCCCATCAACGACTTCTTCTCCAAGGGCCAGATCCGCAAGGAAGACGGCCGCTTCGTCCACGACATGTTCCTGCTGCAGGTCAAGTCGCAGAAGGACTCCGTGGAGCCCTGGGATTACTTCAAGGTCGTGACGCGCATCCCCGGTGAGGAAGCTTTTACCAAGCTGGCCGACTCGAAGTGCCCGGCGGTGAAGAAATAAGGCACGCGAGTTGTTGAGCATGAGCGCAGACAGGCCCAGAACATGACGGACTTTTTCGGTATCCCCCTGCCCGCCCTTCTGGGCCAGCTGCTGCTGGGCCTGGTGAACGGCTCGTTCTACGCGATGCTGTCCCTGGGCCTGGCCGTGATCTTCGGCATGCTCAACATCATCAACTTCGCCCACGGCGCGCTCTACATGATGGGCGCCTTCCTGGCCTGGATGGGGCTGGAGTACCTGGGCCTCAACTACTGGGTGATGCTGCTGCTGGCACCGCTGCTCGTCGGCGTGCTGGGCATCTTGATCGAGCGCCTGCTGCTGCAGTGGCTGTACAAGCTCGACCACATCTACGGCCTGCTGCTGACCTTCGGCATCACCCTGGTGATGGAGGGCGTCTTCCGCAGCTTCTACGGCGTCTCGGGCCAGCAGTACGCGGTGCCCGAGGCCTTGCAGGGCGCCACCAACCTGGGCTTCATGGTGCTGCCCAATTACCGTGCCTGGGTGGTGGTGGCTTCCATCACCGTCTGCCTGGCGGTCTGGGCCCTGATCGAGAAAACCAGCCTGGGCGCCACCCTGCGCGCCGGCACCGAGAACCCCAAGCTGGTGCAGGCCTTTGGCATCAATGTGCCGCGCATGATCACCCTGACCTACGCCGGCGGCGTGGCCCTGGCCGCCTTTGCCGGCGTGCTGGCCGCGCCCATCCTGCAGGTGACGGCGCTGATGGGCAGCAACCTCATCATCGTCGTCTTCGCTGTGGTGGTGATCGGCGGCATGGGCTCCATCCTCGGCTCCATCCTGACCGGTCTGGGCCTGGGCCTGGTCGAGGGCCTGACCAAGGTCTTCTACCCAGAGGCGTCCAGCACCGTGGTCTTCGTCGTCATGGCCCTGGTCCTCTTGATCCGCCCCGCCGGTCTCTTCGGAAAAGAAAAATGAGCGCCACCCAGAACCGCAACCCCCTGCTCGGCTACGGCCTGCTGTTCGGCGCCATCGCCCTGCTGCCGGCCCTGGGCGTGTACCCCATCTTCGTGATGAAGGTGCTGTGCTTCGCCCTGTTCGCCTGCGCTTTCAATCTGCTGGTGGGCTTCACCGGCCTGCTGAGCTTTGGCCATGCGGCGTTTCTCGGCACGGCCGCCTACGGCGCCGGCCATGCACTCAAGGTCTGGGGCCTGCCCACACCGCTGGGCCTGCTGTTCGGCATGCTGGCGGCCGGCGGCGTGGGCCTGGTCTTCGGCCTGCTGGCGATTCGCCGCACCGGCATCTACTTTTCGATGATCACCCTGGCCCTGAGCCAGATGCTGTTCTTCTTCTTTCTGCAAGCGCCCTTCACCGGCGGCGAGGACGGTTTGCAATCGGTGCCGCGCGGCCATTTCCTGGGCATAGAACTGGCGAACGACCTGAGCCTCTACTACGTGGTGCTGGGACTCTTCATCGCCGGCTTCTGGCTGATCTACCGCACCGTGCACTCGCCCTTCGGCCAGGTGCTGACCTCGATCCGCGAGAACGAGCCGCGCGCGATTTCGCTGGGCTACGACGTCGACCGCTTCAAGCTGCTGGCCTTTGTGCTCTCGGCCATGCTGGCCGGCCTGGCCGGCGCCACCAAGACCCTGGTGCTGGGCTTCGCCACCCTGACCGACGCGGTCTGGACCACCTCGGGCCTGGTCATCCTGATGACCCTGGTCGGCGGCATGGGCACCCTGGTCGGGCCCATGCTGGGCGCGCTCATCATCATCGCGCTGGAGAACAAGATCGGCGATCTGGGCAAGGCCCTGGCCGATGTCTCGGGCATCGCCTGGTTCAACGGTCTGGGTGAGTCGGTCAGCCTGGTGACCGGCCTGATCTTCATCGTCTGCGTGCTGGCCTTCCGCCGCGGCCTGGTCGGCGAGGCCCTGGCCTGGTGGGAGCGGCGGCAGGCACCGGCCGGGCGCTGACCGAAGATCGCTCGCCCCCCCGCGAACAGGGGGCTGAGCTTCTGTGCTGCGGCGGCATCCCATCAGTGGGGCACACCGCCCCGCCACACAGGAGCTGCTTCATGTTCTTCACCACCCACCGAGTTCTCGGTTCTGATCGCGCGCTTCGCCGCGTCCGCCAGCTGGGCGGCGCGCTCACGTTGGGCCTTGCTGCTCTGGGTAGCGCCCAGGCCGGCGCGGTGCAGCTGTCCAACTGGGCGCTGTACTTCGGCCAGGTCGACCCGCGACAGGGCGGCATCGTCACCCTGCAAGACTTCGGCGATGGCAGTGGCACGCCCCCGATCGCCGCCTTCCAGGTGCAGCTGGCCGGCTTCGGTGATGGCTTGAACCCGGTCGCGGGCTGGCTGCGCGCAATCGAGGGCGGTGACTACCAGTTCGACGCGGTCGACCTTGCGGAAGCCATCGCCTGGCCTGATGGCAGCCTGACCTACTACAGCTCCATCGGCAAAGGCGCGAGCATCAGCGCGCCCACCTTGGCCGGCACGCCGGACTTTGGCATTGGCATCGGCTTCTACGGCACCGGCCTGCTGCTGCAAACGCCCAACACCGGCAACCCGGTGCCCGAGCCCGGCAGCGCCCAGCTGATCCTGCTGGCCTTGCTCGCCGCAGCGGCGGCCACCGCAGGCCTGCGCCGACGCTGAGCACCGCAGACCCCTCCGGGGGCCGGATCGGTGCCGGCTCAGTCTGCAGGCACTTGCTGTGGCAAGGCGCGCACCAGGGCGTCCACCGCATCCGCAAAGGCTGGCCGGCCTTCGCGCAGCCAGGGCAGCCAATGCGCTTGGATGGCCGGTAAGGCATGGTGCCAGCGGGCCAGGCGGTAGAGATCGGCCCGCTCGGCATAGCTCGTGTACTCGCGCCCGCCGTCCTGGCGCAGCACCTCCTGCACCGCCAGGCCGACGGTGTAGAACTGCAGGGCATGCCAGAGCTGCTGGGCGTTCGGGCGCGGCGTGGTCTTCAGGGCCTCCGCCATGCTGAGGAACAGGGGGCGCATCACCCCGACATGGCTGGCCTCGTGGTACAGCATTTCCAGCGCCGCATCGCCCTGGTAATCGCTGCGCCCGCTGGGCATGACCACATGCTCGGGTTCGTCGCTGCTGTAAGCCCCCTCGCGGGAGCCAGTCGCCCACACCAGATCGGTGCGCAGCGGCTGGCGCGTGAAGGTCTGGGTCAGCTGCCGCTCCAGCCGCGCTTGCACGGCAGCACCGAAGCGAGCGTCCAGCGCCTGGGCCTGCTCGATCCAGCGCCGGTTGCTCGCCTCATGCGCCGGCCAGATGCAGCGCCGGTAGCCGGGCGCCGCCGCATCGAGCTGCTGCGCCAGCGACTCGGGCAACCCCGCTAGACCCTGGGCCCGGACCCGACCGTCATCGGCCTGGCGCAAGGCCTGCTTGATGGCGGACAAGCCTTCGTCGAACAAGGGGTGGCGACGTTCAAACTGAGTGGCGTAGAAGGCGCGCGCCTGATTCAGCGCGTGCAGCTCCGCCTCGTCCAGCCGGCATTCGGCTTTATCGGCCGTCAGCGCCGTCTTGCGGCGCGAGGCATCGAGCAGGACGTGGTGCAGATTCATCAAGAAACTGCTGTGGTAGTCAAAGCGCAAGCGCTGGGCTGGGGCCACCGTGGCCGAGGCTGCCGGCTTCACCGAAGAAGCCAAATCGGGGCTCGGGGCCGCAGCGGCGGCGGGCTTCAACCCCACGCCGACCAGGGCTGCGGCGAGCATCAAGGCCGCGAGCCGGGGCGGGCGAGCGCGGCACAGGCCGGCCCGGGCCGGGCAAAGGCGGTCACCAGCGAGGGTCTTGGGCATACACGGCGCTCCGGGGCGGAAAAGGGGGGGGTGGCGGTTTGCACAGCATCTGCAGCGCAGCTTAACCAGCAGCCCGCACTCCGCTGGGCGCCCTGCGCACGCGCAAGGGGGCACGCGGGGAAAAGCACGAAGGGCCTGAGGGCATCACCAGTCGGATACTGCGCGCTCCTCCTGAACGCCCACACCATGTCCCGCTCTTTCGCTCGCCCGCCAAGCCGCCCGGGCCTGCTTCGTCTGCGCTATTCCCACCAGGCCCTGGCCTTGTTTCTGGTCCTGCTGGCCGCGCTGTGGCTGCTGCTGGCCCACGCCATGCCGGCGCCGCCCAAGCAGGTGGGCATTGCCACGGCCTTCAAGGGCGGGGCATACGAGCATTTCGGCCAACGCTACCAGCAGGCCTTGCAGGCCGAGCACATCCGCTCGACCCTGCTGCCCAGCCAGGGCTCGGTCGAGAACCTGCGCCTGCTGGCCGACCCCGGCTCCGGCGTGCACCTGGCTTTTGTGCAGGGCGGCGTCTCGAACGCGCAGCGCAGCCCCGGCCTGGTCTCGCTGGGCCGCATCAACCACCAGATCCTGTGGATCTTCCACCGTGCCGAGGTGCCCTTCGACACGCTGACCCAGCTCAAGCAGCGACGTCTGGCCGTGGGCCCGCAAGACAGCGGCACCCGGGTGCTGGCCGACCAGGTGCTCAAGCTGCACGGCATCTCGGCCGGCAATGCCCAGTTGCTGCCCCTGGCCGGCGAGGCGGCCGCCGAGGCCCTCCTGAGCGGCCAGGTCGACGCCATCTTCATGGCCTTTGCCGCCGACTCGCCCCTGGTGCAGCGCCTGTTGCACGATCCGCGCGTGCAGCTGCTGAGCCTGCGCCAGGCCGAGGCCATCACCCGGCACCTGAGTTTTCTGGTGCGCCTGGTGCTGCCGCAAGGCGCCATCGATCTGGAGCACAACAAGCCCATGCGCGATATCGAGCTGCTGGCCACCACCAATGCCGTGCTGGTGCGCGAGGACCTGCACCCCGATCTGGTGCAGCTGCTGACGCGCCATCTGGTGGCCGAGCATGGCCAGGCCGGCTTGTTCCAGCGCGCCGGCGAGTTCCCGCTCAGCAGCGACCCCGAGTACCCCATGGCCCCGGCGGCCCTGCGCTACTACAAGCAGGGCCCGAGCTTCTTGCAGCGCCTGCTGCCCCTGACCATGGCCGTGCAGGTGGAGCGTTTGGCGGCCCTGCTGCTGTCGGCCGCGGCGCTGTTCTTTCCCATCTTCAATTACGCGCCGCGCCTGTACCGCTGGTGGATCCGCGAGCGCCTGCACCTGCCCTACCGCCAGCTGCGGGCGCTGGAAGCGCGCCTGCAGCACCGCCTCGACGCAGACGAAACCGCCGCGCTACTGAAAGAGCTTGATGCCTTGAGCGACAAGGTCCGGCAGCTGGGCGTGCCCTCGCGCCACTCCGACCTGTTCTTCGAGCTGCAAAGCGACATCCAGCTGGTGCGCATGCGCCTGCGCGAAAGCCCGGCCGGCGACCCAGGCACGCGCGAACGGCAGGCCGAAACCCAAACGCTGGCGGTCTGAGCCCTCAGTGGCAGGGGTGGTTCTCGCCGGGCATGGCCGGGCTGGACAGCTTCAACTGGCGCTGTGCCACATCGACCGAAGACACCCGAAAGCTGAGGGTCGTGTGGATGGCCGGGTAATGCACAAACACCCGGTCCAGGTGGGCAAGCTGATCGAAGGCATCGGCATAGGCCAGGCGCACCGCGTCGCTGGCCACGACATAGCCCCACTCCGCGTCTCGGTCCGGCGTGATGCGGTTGAGCTCGGACACCCGGGCGCAGCGCGCCGGCACTTCGGGCCCGCCGCGGTGATACCAGGCCACCGCCAGAACCAGGGCCGCGCTGGCCAGCAGGATCAGGGGCAGCGCCCAGTTGCGCCAAGGCGCCGGGGATTGGGGGTCTTTTGTCGGTGTCGCTGCTGTCATGCTCATCCAAACGCCCTCTCGCGGTGCTTTCCTGCCGCTGGCCTAACGTCGCAAGTGATTGTGCCGCATGGCCTGCCGCCGCCCAGGCGGGCCAGCATCCTGCATGCGACACTGCAAGCGCATCGCCTCAGGAGCCCGCCGACATGACTCTTTTTCCGCCGCCGCAGCCGGCCTGCAGCGCCGCGCGCCCCCAGCCATGAGCGCGGGCGGCAAAGCCCACCGAGGACCGGTGGATGTGGATGACATCGACGCTTTCGATGCCCTGATCGATGCCCGCTCGCCAGCCGAGTTCGCGCTCGACCACCTGCCCGGCGCCATCAACTGCCCGGTGCTGGACGACGAGGAGCGGCGCATCGTCGGCACGCTCTACAAGCAGCAAGGCGCTTTCGAGGCGCGCCGGGTCGGCGGTGCCATGGTGGCGGCCAATCTGGCGCGGCATCTGCAATCCGACATGTTCAAGAACCAGCCCATCGGCTGGAAGCCCCTGGTCTACTGCTGGCGCGGCGGCCTGCGCAGCGGCTCCATGGTGCAGTGGCTGCGCCTGGTGGGCTGGGACGCGCAGCAGCTGGCCGGCGGCTACAAGCGCTTTCGCCAGCATGTGATGGCGCAGCTGGACCTGCTCTGCCCCCAGCTGCCCCTGCGCGTGATCTGCGGCCCCACCGGCAGCGGCAAGACCCGCCTGCTGCAGGCGCTGGCCGCCCAGGGCGCCCAGGTGCTGGACCTGGAAGCGCTGGCCTGCCACAAGGGCTCCATGCTGGGCGAGCTGCCGGGCCAGGCCCAGCCTTCACAGAAGGCCTTCGACACGGCGCTCTACACCGCCTTGCGCGGCATCGATCGAGGCCGGCCGGTTTTCATCGAGGCCGAGAGCCGCAAGATCGGCCGCCTCAGCCTGCCCAGCGGCCTGCTGGCGCGCCTGCGCGACAGCCCCTGCATCGAGCTGCAGCTCACGGCCGAAGCACGGCTGGAGTTCCTGCTGCGGGACTATGCCTACCTGGGCGAGGACGGCGCCGGCCTGGCCCGCATCCTGGACCGCCTGCGGCCCAGCCATGGCCACGAGACCGTCAATCGCTGGCAGGACTGGGCGCGCCGCGGCGAGCTTTCGCCCCTGTTCGCCGAACTCTGCCGCCTGCACTACGACCCGCATTACGCGCGCTCGCAGGCAGCGCAATTCCAGCAGTGGCCGCAGCGGCAGGCCCTGCGGGCCGAGGGCCTGGCGCCGGCGCAGCTGAGCGTGCTGGCGCAGCGCCTGCTGGCGCTTCAGTCCTGAGCACGGGGCGGCGCCGAGCGCGGCTCGCGCGCCTCCTTGGGCTCCAGCTCGGCCTGGCCCAAGCGCCGCATGGCTTCGCGCAAAAAGGCCATCTGCTCATCCACGGTGCGGCAGCTCCGGCACATCACCAGGTGCAGGCGGAACTGCGCCCGCTCGGCCGGCGCCAGCGGGCGGTCCTGCCGGTCGCTGATCAGGCGGGCCACCTCGCGGCAATCGAGCATCAGCTTGGCACTCATGGCGCCACCCCGAACCAGTTCTTGTCCAGGCATTCGCGCAAGGACATGCGCGCCCGGTACAGCATCACGCCGCAGTGGTTGCTGGTGATGCCCAGCTCGCCGCAGATGTCCTCGACTTCCTGGTCCAGGCCCTCGCGCATCATGAAGACGCGGGCGACCTTGGCCGGCAGGCGGTCGATGCAGTCCTGCAAGGTGGCGAAGAACTGCTGCTGCTCCAGCGCCCGCTCGGGCTCGCGCCAGGCGGCAGGCCGCTCCTGCCAATGGCCGCTGCTGGCGAACAAGGCGTCCAGGGCCTCGTCCATGCTTTGTTCGTCGAGCGGTTCAATATGGACCTCGCGCCCGCGCTTGCGCAGCAGGTCGATGATCTTGAACTTGAGGATGCCGGTGGCATAGGTGCGCAGCGAGCTGCGGCCTTCAAAGGCCTCGGGCTTTTCCAGAATGGCAAGAAAGGTCTCGGACACCGCGTCCTCGGCCAGGCTGTCCTGGCGCAGCTGCAGCTGGGCAAAGCGCAGCAAGGGCTGGTGCAGTTCCGCGAGTTGGGATTCCAGAGTCATGGGCAGGCCGGTGGCGAGGAATGGAGCTTGCGCTTGGTCGGCGAAAGACTGGCCCACATTACAGCGCAGAAGTCAGCGCAGAGGTCAGCGCAGAGGTCAGCGCATAGGTCAGCGCACAAGTCGGGCAGCGCCGCGGCGACAATCGCCGCCATGAGTTCCAACGCTTCGCCCACCCGTTTTCGGCTCTACCTGAACCTGATCCGCTGGGATCGCCCCGCCGGCTGGCTGCTGCTGCTCTGGCCCACCCTGGCGGCGCTGTGGATGGCGGCCGATGGCTGGCCGGGCTGGCATCTGCTGACGGTGTTCACCCTGGGCACCATCCTGATGCGCTCGGCCGGCTGCTGCGTCAACGATGTGGCCGATCGCGATTTCGACAAGCATGTCAAACGCACCGCCCAGCGCCCGGTCACCAGCGGTGCGGTCTCGGTGAAGGAAGCCCTGGCCCTGGGGGCAGGTCTTGCCCTGCTGGCCTTCGGCCTGGTGCTGACGACCAATGCGCCCACCATCCTGCTGTCCTTCGCCGCCCTGGCCGTGACCCTGGTGTACCCCTACGCCAAGCGGGTGCTCAACATGCCGCAGGCCGTGCTGGGCGTGGCCTTCAGCTTCGGCATCCCCATGGCCTTCTCGGCCGCGCTGGGCGGCACGGAGTGGAGCCTGGCCGCCGTGCAGGCCTCGGTGCCGCTGGCGGCCTGGGCCCTGCTGGTGGCCAATCTGTTCTGGGTGCTGGCCTACGACACCGAGTACGCCATGGTGGACCGCGACGACGACATCCGCATCGGCATCAAGACCTCGGCCCTGACGCTGGGCCGCTTCGACGTGGCCGGCGTGATGGCCTTCTACGCCATCTACCTGGCCGCCTGGACGGCCCTGGGCCTGCGCCTGGGCCTGGGCCGGATCTTTCTGCTGGGCATCGCCGTGGCCGCGGCCCAGGTGCTGTGGCACTACACGCTCATCAAGGACCGCAGCCGCGAGGGCTGCTTCAAGGCCTTCCGCGAGAACCACTGGCTGGGTCTGGCGGTGTTCGCCGGCACGGTGGCCGACCTGGCGCTGCGCTGAGCGGCCCCGGGGCATGAGCCCGGGGCCTGCCAGGCTGGGGCTCAGTGGCGGTGGCCGTGCTTGGCGCTGAGGCTCGGTTCCGGCGATTCGGGCCAGAAGCCCACAACCGACAGATCCTGCCAGCAGGCGGCCGCTGCCGCGTCCTCATGCCAGCCGCGGCCCGTGGCCTGACCCTTGGCCTGAGCAGCTTGCAGCGGGTCCAGGGCCTTGGCGCTGGCATCGGCCAGCTCGGCCCAGTGGCCACGCGCCACGCTGTCGCGGGCGCTGCCGGCGGCGCTGGCAAAGCGCTGGCTCAGGCGCTTGAGCTCGGCGCGGATCTGGGCGCGGCCGTCGTCCATGCCGGCCGCTTCACCGAGGCGTGAGGCCAGCAGCTCGACGTAGGAGCGCTGCAGATTGCGGCGCGCGGCCTGCGGGCTGCTGCCCTGGGCCAGCTCACCGAGGACACCGCCGCGCAGATCGGCCAGCAACTGCTCGACGCGGTAGGCGCGCTCGCCGAGCGCGCTCTCCTGGCCTTGCAGTCGCACCAGGCGCGAGCGATCGAGCAGGTGGCTGAGCATGCCGCGCTGCAGGTTCAGCAAGGCGCCGCTGGGCAGGGACGGGGTCAGGCGCTCGACCACGGCGGGCTCGAACAACCAGCTCGGGGTCTTGAACAGCTGCTCGTTGATCAGGGCCACGGCGCGCGCTTGCTGGGCCTTGCTGGCCGGCTGGCTGATGGCACCGGCTTGCGAGCCATGCTTGTTCTGGTAGTCATAACCGCCCACCAGCGCGGCCACATGGCCCAGCTCATTGCGCCACTGGCCCCAGACGGCCTTGTACAGCTCTTCCAGATCGCGGTCGCTCTCGCCGGCGCGCAAGGCCATCTTGGGCAGGTTCTTGACAATGCGCTGCAGGTTCTTGGTGCCCAGCTCGGTGGCCCTCACCGCGTCGGCATCGCCCACGGCCTCCATCACCACGCCGTAGTCGCCATCGCCCTTGGGCGACTGGAAGCGCAGCCAGGGCTTGCCATCCTGCTCACGCGCCCAGGCGTCCAGCACCGGCTTCTCGGCGGCCGGCGTGCTGGCCGTCGGGATGGGGGTGTAGCCCCATTGGGTGGCGTAGATGTCGTAGGGGCCGACCTTGGGGATCAGGAGGGCCGGATCGATCTTGTCCTCGGGCTGGACCACATAGTTCATGCGGCTGTAGTCCATGATGGAGGAGACATGGCCCATGGTGGACAGCCACTTCGCATCGCGCAGCTTCTCGAAGGGGTACTGCGAGCTGGCCTTCATATTGTGCTGAAAGCCCAGCGAGTGGCCGACCTCATGCGTCACCACATAGGCCACCAGATCGCCCATCAAGTCATCAGGCAGGGGCAGCTGCTGGGCGCGCGGATCGACGGCACCGGCCTGCGTGATGTACCAGTCACGCAGGATCTTCTGGATGTTGTGATACATCACGATGTTGGCGTTCAGGATCTCGCCGCTGCGGGGGTCGCTGAGGTGCGGGCCGTAGGCGTTCGGGATGGACGAGGGCACCCAGCGGATGATGCTGTAGCGCACGTCCTCGGGGTCGAACTCGGGGTCTTCTTCCTTGCTCGGGAAGGGCCGGGCCTGCACGGCATTCTTGAAGCCGGCGGCCTCGAAAGCCACATTCCAGGCCTCGATGCCCTTCTTGACGTAGGGCACCAGGGCGGTCGGCGTGCTCTTGTCGATGTACCAGACGATGGGCTTGACCGGCTCGCTCAGGGCCGCCGCCGGGTCCTTCTTTTCCAGGCGCCAGCGGGTGATCAGGCGCTCGCGCTCGACGCCATGGCGGTCGCTGCCGAAATCGGTGCGGCTGACATAGAAGTAGCCGATGCGATCGTCCATCAGGCGCGGCATCATGGCCGGCTCGGGCAGCTCCACCAGGCTGTAGGCCAGGTTCATGGTGGCCGAGCGGGCCGGGAAATGCGGCGGCGCCTTCATCGGGCCCATGGGCGTCTGGACCATGGCCGGGGCGCTGTAGGTGTGGACGGCGTCGATGCGCAGGCTGCCCGGGAAGGCGCGGCTGCTTTCCACAAAGCTGCGCGAGGCATCGAGCGAGGTGCCCTGGATCAGGCGGCGGGCGCTGAAATCACCGACCTCGGAGGTGAACAGGCGGCTGACCTCGATCACCGGCGCGCCATCGGCCGCGAAGCTCTCGACATTGAAGGCCAGCAGGATGGCGTCGCGCTGCGAGTCGCGCACCGCCTCGGCATTGGGCCGGTCCGAGCCCGAGACGAAGGCATGGTCCACCGCATGGAAGTAGACCTTGTTGCCCTTGAGGCTGAAGCGCACCACCTCCTGGTTGAGCGACTTGCCGACATGGTCCACATCGGAGGGCACGGCGGTGGCATTGGCCACCATCAGCAGCTGCTTGTCGAGCAGCTTCTTGGGAATCTCGAAGTACAGCTTTTGCTTGACGCTGTGCAGGGTGATCAAGCCCTTCTGGGTCTTGGCCTCCTTGGTGATCACCTTGTCGTAGGGCTTGGGCTCGAGCGCGGCCTCGGGGCCGGCCGGGGCGCCTGGCTTGGCCGCGGCTGCGGCGGCATCAGCAGCAGCCGCCGGCGTCGGGGTGGGCGCGGGTGCGTCCTGGGCCAGGGCGCTGCTGCTCAGGGCCAGGCCGGCGGCCAGGGCCAGCAGGCTGCGCGCGAAGGGAGAGTGGGTGGGGTGTGAGTGCTTCATGGTTGGGGCAGGCAGGGGTGGGGAGAGAAATCAAAGGGTGCGCCCGGTCTCGCCCGCAAGGCGCCGGCCTGTTCTGGGCGGCCACCTCGGGGTTGGGGCTGGGGGCTTGGGCTTGGAGCGGGGTGGTCTGCGGGCCGCGCCGGCGCACGGCAGCAGCCCGAGGGCTCCGCGTTAGAAGCGTTTGCGCAGGGTGAAGGTGTAGCGCAGCATGCGCGGGTCGACGCTGCCGTTGACATTGCCCGTGGGGCTCAGCGGCGGGGCGGTGTCCAGCGCATTGATCAGGCCGAAGGAAAGCCGCGTGTTGTGCAGCCAATGGCCGAGCCAGCCCTCGCGGTCGTGCAGCCCGCCGGTGCCGAAGTCGTACCAGACATTGGTGTTGAACTGCTGTGTCTTGGGGTAGTCGACCACGGGCGGGAACAGGCTGACCGGGAAGCCAGCCTGGCGGATCATGGTCACGCTGGCGCCCAGGCCACGGTAGCTCCAGCTCAGGCTGCTGACCGAGCGGGTCGGGCGCAGCCGGGCCGAAACGTAGGGGCTGGGCGTGGCAGCCGGTGTGGCCATGCTTTCCAGGCGATCGGTCTTGGTGATCTTGCTGGTCAGGATGAACTCGCCCCAGCTGGTGTTGCGCTGGAAGCGCAGCGCGTAGTCGTAGCCCGAGCTGCGGAACTTGGCGATGTTCATGGAGCTGTTGTCCACCCCGTTGATGCGGCCCACGGTGTAGCCGGCGGCGGCATCTGCGGCGCTCAGCGGCGCGCGCGTGTAGGTCTCGGGGAAGTAGAGCAGGCGCTCCTGGCGGGTCAGGCTGCCGACGCGATCGAGGATCTCCGACTGCCAGCGGTCCACCGACAGCGAGAAGCCCTTGGCCGCCTCCCAAGGGGCCTCGAACACCAGGCCGATATTGCGGTGGGTGGAGGTTTCGGGCTTGAGATTGGGGTTGCCGCCCACGGTGGTGGGCAGCACGCCGACAAAGGCCTCGTTTTTGCGGTAGGTATCGATCAAGGCGCTGCTGCCGGTGGCGGGCACGCTCTGGTTGCTGACAAAGCGCGGCCGCGTGATGTCGATCAGATAGGGCACCCGAAAGGCCTCGTTGTGCGAGGCGCGCAGGGCCAGCCAGGCCGTGGGCTTGAAGAGCAGGCCGTACTGCGGCTTGGTGGCGGCACCGAAGTCGTTGTAGTGGTCGCGCCGCATCGCACCGGTGACGGTCAAGGTGTGGGCAAAAGGCAGGCGCAGATCGGACTTGGTGGACAGCAGCGGGATCGCCACTTCCAGGTACTGCGCATCGACCTTGCGGTCCTGCTTGGGCTCGGCCGCCTCAGACCCGTTGGACAGGGTCGAGCTGTTGAAGAACTTGACCGATTCGACACGCTGCTCGGCCCCCAGGGCCAGATTGACCGGGCCGGCAGGCAGCTGCCAGATCGGGCCGTCCAGCGCCAGCGCCGTGCTGCGGGTGCGCGGCTGGTCCTGGCGCGCATCTTGGAAATACAGGGCCTCGAGCACACCCGTCGCATTGGGGCCCTTGCCCGTGCCCTGCAAGGCCAGGCTGTCGTGCAGCAGCACCGGTTTGCTGGCGCTGTTGATGGCGGCGGTCAGCTTGCTGCCGTCGAACTGGTAGACACCCTCGGGGAGCTCGGGGTTGCTGCGCGCATCAGCCAGGCTGAAGTGATAGCGCCAATCCCCGGGCAGATCGCCGCGCACACCCAGGGTGGTCGATTGCTGCGAATAGCGATAGTGGCGCGCCGGTGTGCCCTGCTCCCACAGGTACTTGTCCACCATGATGGGCACGCCAAAGGGGTTGCCCGGATAGCCGGCGGGGATGCGGGTGTTCAGACGCACCGGATCGCCGGGCGCCTCCGATTCATTGCGCGACCAGTTGTAGCTGGCATACAGCGTGGCCCAGGGGGCGAACTGGTAGTCGGCATACAGATTGGCCACCTTGCGGGTGTAGGGGTTGATCGCGTTCAGGTACTTGGCCGCGTCATAACGCTCGGTTGCGGCGGCGCCGGCGAAGTCCTTGACCGTGGCTGTGCTGCCATTGGCGCCGGCAGGAATGAAGGCCGTGGACGCCCCGATGCCCGGCAGCTGGCCGCTGACCGCGCTGACCATGCCGCCAATGGGCGCGTTGTTCCTGGTGTTGTCCGCGCCACCCCAGGGGCGGCGGTCGTCCGAGGCCAGCCACTCGCGGTCGCGCAGGGCCAGCGCGTTCTGCTGCTCGACGGACAGCATGCCGCGCGCCGAGAAGCTGCCCTTGCGGAAGGCATGGCTCAGCGCCAGGCGGTCATTGGCCGCATCGCGATCGACGGTGTTGTCACGCGCGTACTCGAGCTCGGTGCCCGAGTAGCGCTTGCGGGTGATGATGTTGACCACGCCGCCCACGGCATCGGCGCCGTAGATGGCGCTGCCGCCGCCGAGCAGCACTTCCACGCGCTCGATGGCCGACATCGGGATGCCGGTCGCCTCATAAGCCTCGGCCACGGTGCGCGAGCCGGTCTTGGGCAGGCGCATGCCATCGACCAGGATCAGGGTGTTGCCGGCGCCCAGGCCGCGCAGGTCGAAGAGCAGGCGGCCGTCCGGCGCGCCGCGCGAGCTGTTGCCGTCAAAGCTGGCCGAAGCGCCGACCGAGAGCTGCGGGATCAGATTGCGCAGCTCGGCCAGGGTGGTGACGCCGGAGCGCTCGATCTCCTGGCGCGTCAGCACCGTGACCGGATTGACGCCCTGCTCGCCGAGGATGGAGCGCAGGTGCGAACCCGTGACCTCGACGCGACCGATGGTCTCCAGGCGCCGCACCACATACTCGCCGGTGGCCACTTGCACGCCCACGGCCAGGCGGGTGTCTGCCAGTAGGCGCTGAAAGGCCTGCAAGGTGGTGAACTCGCCACTGATGCGGTTGGTGCGCACGCCGCTGAGTTCGTTCTCCTTGAAGCTGACCGAGACCCCGGCCAGGCGCGCCGCCTGCTGCACCGTCTCCAGCGCATCACCGGCGGCCAGGTCAAAGCTGTGCACGCGGGTGGCGGCTTCGGCCAGCACCGGCGCCGGGCGGCGCGGCTCAGGCGTCTCGGCGCTGTCGCCGCCGCGGCCCAGCTCGGCAGCGGCCGAGGCGGCCGACGCGCGCGGGCCCGGCGCCGGGCCACCGGCAGCCCGCAGCGTAGCGGCGTTAGGGCCGGTGTCGATGATCTGCAGGCCGCTGCCTTCCAGCAGGCGGGCCAGCGCCTCACGCGGGCTCATCACGCCGCTGACGGCCTTGCTGTTGAGGCCGCGCAGCAGCTCGGGGGCGTAGAGCAGCTGGAAGTTCAGCTGCTTGACGAAGGCCTGCAAGGCCTGCGCGGCCGGCTGGGCGGGAATCTCGATGGCCTGGGGCTTGGCGGCGGCGGCGGCGGCATCGGCGCCAGCCGCAGGCTGGGCTTGAGCCTGGGCCGGCAGCTGCAGCGCCAGGGCGGCGGACAGGGCCAGGGGACGGAGGTCAAAAGAACGGAATCGGGGCTGCAAGATCAGGGCTCCAAAAGACAAGGTGGTTCGGGCGTCGCGCACAACTGCTGTGTCGACGCGCCAACGATCACCCCCCCCCAAAGGACAAACCCTGATATCGGTTTTCCGCGCTAGCAAATGTCAAATTCGACTGATGCGCCAGCGCTGGTCCTGCAGCGTCACCTTGAGGCCGAAGCCCTGCTCCAGGCTGCGCAGGAACACGGCCACATCGCGCGTGGCAAAGGCACCCGAGATGCGCAGATCCTGCAGCGTCGGGTCGGCCAGCTCGATGGGCTCGGCGCTGTAGCGGTTGACCTCTTCCAGCGCCAGACCCAGGCTGCTGTTGTCGAAGACGATGCGGCCCTGCTGCCAGGCCAGCTTGCGTTCCAGCTCGGCCGGTGTGGCCAGCGAGAGCTGGGTCTGGCGCAGCTGGTCCAGCGCCACCTGGCCCGCACCCAGGCGCAGGGGTTGGGGATCAGGCTCACCCTCGGCCTTGGCCGCCTTGCGCAGCTCGACCACACCCTCGTAAACCGTCACCTCGACGCTGCCGTCGCGGTGGCGCTGCACCAGGAAGCGCGTGCCCACGGCCCGCACCACGGTGTGGCCGGCCACCACCTCGAAAGGCCGGCTCTTGTCCTTGGCCACCTCGAACAGACCCACGCCCCGCTCCAGCACCACGCGCCGGCGCGACTCGCCGTAGACCACGCCCAAGGACGAGGCGGCATTGAGCTCGGTGCGCGAGCCATCCGGCAGCAGCAAGACCTGCTGCTGCCCCACCGGCGTGGCGTGATTGGCGGCGAACTGGCGCTCGGGCGGCGCCTCGGCCCAGGGCTGACGCAGCATCAGCACCAGCAGCAGGCAGGCGCCCGCCAGGCCACCGACGGCCGAGGCCCAGAGCCAGGGGCGGCGGGGCCGTGCCGCGCGCGCCGGGGCCGGCTGGGCCGGTGCTTCAGGGAAGCGCGCCTGACCGGCCGCCGCCCAGATCAGCGCGTGCTCATCGAGCAGGCGGGCATGGGCCGGATCGCGCGCCAGCCAGTCCTTGAGCTGCTGTCGCTCCGCCGCGCCGAGCTCGCCGGCGTCGATGCGCACCACCCAGCGGCGCGCCTCCTCGGCCGGATCGGCCTGGCGCCCGAAGGGCAGCACCTGGCCTTCGGCCGGTGTCGGCAGGTCGGGGCTGTGGCTCATCGGCGCTGGCCCTCCCGGCGCTGCTGCTGCTGCTGAAGCTCGCCATCATGTTCGGCCATGGCCTCGTGACAGAGCTGCAAGGCACGCGTGATGTGGCGCTCCACCGTCTTGGGCGAAATGTCCAGGCGGCGCGCAATCTCGGCGTGCGAGAGATTGTCGACCTTGCGCATGCGAAACACTTCCAGGCATTTGGGCGCCATGCGCGCCATGGCCGCTTCCACGGCCGCCACGCGCTGACGTTGTTGGATCAGGGCTTCCACACTGGGCCCCGTGTCCTCAACGCGCAAGTCGTCCCATTCCCCCACAGCGTCGGTGGCGCGAGCGATGCGCTTGCGCAGCTCCGTCAAAGCCAGATTGCGCGCCACCGTGTAGAGCAAGGCCTCGCTGACCGGTGTCTGCTCGCCCAGCTCGGCGGCATAGACGCGCAAGAACGCCTCCTGCGACACCTCGGCCGCCTCATCGGCATTGCCCAGCAGGCGCTGAACATAACGTTCCAGCAACTTGCGGCGGGCGCGGTAGATGTCGAGAAGGCTCATGGGGCGGCGACTATATGCCATCCCGGATGCCGGGCCACAATGCGGCATGCACAGCTCGCCCTGGCCGCTCGACGAGGCCCTGATCCTCGCCCTTGACGTCGATTCCGAAGCCCAGGCCCAGCGTGTGCTCGCCCGTCTCGGCGGCGGGCCGCGGGCGCTGAAGATCGGTTTGCAGACCTTGTGCAGCGTCGGCCCGGCCTGGGTGGCACAACTCCGGGCGCAAGGCCACCGCCTGTTTCTCGACCTCAAGCTGCACGAGATTCCAAACTCGGTGGCGGCCGGCGTGCGCGCCGCCGGGCGCCTGGGTGCCAGCCTGGTGACCGTGCACGCTTCGGCCGGCAGCGCCGTGCTGCGCGCCGCGGTCGCCGCCGCCGAGGAGTTTCCGCAGCTCCAGGTCCTGGCCCTGACCGTGATCACCAGTCTGCGCGACACCGATTTGCCCGAGATCGGCCTGCCCGCGGCGGTGGATGCGCAGGTGCTGCGCCTGGCGCTTCTGGCGGCCGACTGTGGCTGCCATGGCATCGTCGCCTCGGCGCAGGAGCTGCCTTTGCTTCGCCCGGTTCTGCCCGCCCACCTGCTGCGCGTGACACCCGGCATCCAGCTGCCCGGCACCGCCGCCAACGACCAGGCCCGCGTCGTCAGCCCCGCCCAGGCCGCCGCCGCAGGCGCCAGCCACATCATCCTGGGCCGCAGCATCAGCCAGGCGACCGACCCGGCTGAAGCTTGGGCGCAGGCGCGGGCTGAGTTTGCTAGAGGATGGCTTGCCGCGACAGGACCCGAGGTATCGGGACCACCTCAGTCGAAGGGGTAGCGCACGCCCACCTGGGTGCGCAAGGCGTCCATCCAGGCCAGGGTGGCCAGGGTTTCGGACAGCGGCATCTGGGGGCTCTCGGTCAGGCCGGCGCGCAGGCAACGGCTGACTTCGAGGATTTCGCCTTCAAAACCGTTGATCTGGAAAGGCAGGTGCACGGTCTGTGGCGCCTGGCCGGCCAGGGTCAGGCGGGCCTCGGTGGCTTCCCAGAACTGCTGGGGCAGCTCGATCAGGCCGCGCTCGCCAAAGATGCGCAGGCCGTTGTCGGCCATGCCATCGAAGGCACAGACGAACTGCGAGCTGATGCCACCGGGGAAATGCAGGGTGGCGGCCAGGCGCTGGTCCACGCCGGTGGGCGCCAGCACCGCCTGCGCCTCCATCCGCAGCGGCTCGGGGCATGCGCCCAGCGCCTGCTGCAAGACCCAGCGCGTCATGCTGAGGTTGTAGATGCCGATGTCCAGCAGCGCGCCGCCGGCCAGGGCCGGGTCGAAGCAGCGGCTCTGGGCATCGAAAGGAATGGAGAAACAAAAGCTGGACTGGACGCCTCGCAGCGGCCCGATCAGGCCGGCCTGCAGCCATTGCTGCACTTGGGCGTAAACGGGCAGAAAGCGGGTCCAGAGCGCTTCCATCAGAAAGGCCTGGCGCGCTTGCGCCAGGGCCAGCAAGGGCCGGGCCTGGGCAAGACCCGGCACCAGCGGCTTTTCACAGAGCACGGCCTTGCCGGCCTGCAAAGCCGCGGCCACCGCCTCGCCATGCTGGGCATGGGGCGTGGCGATGTAGACGGCGTCGATGTCGGGGCTGCTGAGGGCGGCGCGCAGCTGTGCCTCGCCCGCGGCCTGCTGCAGGCGCGGCTCGGGCCGGCCCGCAGCGCGGTGGGCCGAGGCAAAGGACCGCGCCCGGGCCAGGTCACGGCCCAGGATCAGGCTCAGCTCTTGATCGGGCAGGCCCTGCAGGGCCTGAACGAAGCGCCCGGCGATATTGCCGGGGCCGACCACCGCCCAGCGCAGGGCTGGCTGCGCCTCGCTCACGGGCGGCTCAGCACCGGCGCTCAGGCGCGCGCAGCGGCTTTGCCGGCGGCCTTGCGGGCGACGGGCTTGACCGGAGCTTTTGCCGCCGCCTTCACTGCTGTCGTCTTGGCAGCGGGCTTGGCAGCGGGCTTGACGGCCTTGGGAGCGGCCTTCGGTGCAGCCTTGGCGGCCGGCTTGGCCTTGCTGGCCTTGCTGGCCTTGGCCGCCGGAGCCGCCGCCAGGATGGACTTCAGCTGCTCCTTCAGGACCTTGGCCTCGGCGCGCTTGGCGCGGGTGGCCGCGCGTTGGTAGGCTTCTTCGGCCGATTCACGCAGGGCCACGGCCTTGGCCAGGGCGGCTTGGTACTTCTCCACCGTGTAGGTGTTCTCGGTGCCGATGTAGACGCTGCGGCCGCGCGGCGCGCCGCCAAAACGCGGCAGAGACACGGCAAAGCTGCAGTCGCGGACGCGGCTGCTGGCACGTTGACGAACGATGGGGCCGGAGATACCGACCGGCAGACCACTGCCCTTGTTGCCGCTGGGGCGGCGTTGCAGGCGCGAGGGCGCCGGCATGGTGGCAATGCGGCTCAGCAAGGCCTTGGTAGCCTCTGCCAGCGCTGCGGCGGCGCCGCTGCCATCTTGCGAGTGGTCAGAGAAAAGTTTGGTGCCGCCATAACGCAGCTGCCAACCGTGCGTCGACTGGTGGTCGATACGCTGAATACATTGCGGCACTGCGAAGCGCTGGCCGCTGAAAATGACGACGTCACGAGTTTTCATGAGATTCCTCAAAACAGCTGATGAACCTCCCTACCTTTTATTCTAGGGCCTATTGTTACGCCTCTTTACACACCTAACGCGACCAACTGTCGGCATATTTCCGGCCAGTTCCGGCACAAATAGCTCCATCACCCGTAACTGAGCGCCGCAGCGGCTGAAAACAGAGTTGCGTGACCACAACATTTGAGCCGATGCGGGGCTGCCCGTGGCGGCCAACCACTGCTTTTGCATCTGCCGGCGGGTGTGACCATGGCGGGACAGGCGGCGCGGCTGCAGCTCGCTGCGCCGCACCCGGGGGTCGGCATAGAGCAAATTGGCCAGCGGGCGCGGGCCCAGGCCCTTGAGCGCACGCCATGGGCCGGCCAGGGCGCTCTGGTGCAGGCTGGAACGGGCCCAGACCAGGGGCCGGCCATCGACGCTGAGAATGACCTCGCGCACCACCGTGCAGCCGCGGCGCGGCAGGCCCAGGGCCTTGAGCTCGGCCGCCCGCAGCGGCGCAGTGCGCTGGCTCAGCACCGTCACCTCGAAACGTTCACCCAGGCGCGCCAGGCGCCGGCTCAGCGAACCCGGCGCATGCAGCCATTTGCGCAAACTGTCGCGGCTGGCTATGCCCAAGATGCGGTCCTCAGGCCCGGCGACAGGGGCCGGCGCGTGTTGGGGGTCAGGTCCTGCACCGGCTCAGCCCGCAAATTCGTCGCCCAGCTCACGGGCCCGCTGCTGCGCCGCCCGCACGGCCCGCTGGACTGCAGCGCCGACCTGGTCGGCCTGCAGGCTGCTGATGGCCGCAAAGGTGGTGCCGCCCTTGGAGGTGACCCGCTCGCGCAGCACGGTGGGCGATTCGCTCGACGCCAGGCCCAGGGCGGCGGCACCGCCGCAGGTGGCCAGGGCCAGCTCGCGGCCCTGGGCTTCGCTCAAGCCCATGTCCACCGCCGCGGCCGTCATGGCCTCGACGATGTAGAAGAAGTAGGCCGGGCCCGAGCCCGACAAGGCGGTGACGGCGTCCAGATCCGCCTCGGCCTCGACCCAGAGGCTGCGGCCGGTGGGCGCCAGCACCTGCTCGACCCGGGCGCGGTCTTCGGCCGACACGGCAGCGCGAGCGAACAGGCCGGCGATGCCCTGGCCGATCAGGGCCGGGGTGTTGGGCATGGCGCGGACGATGCGCTCACTGCCGGTCTTGGCCGCCAGGGTGTCGCTGCGGATGCCGGCCATCACCGACAGGTGCAGGGCGCCCTGAAGCAGGCCGGCCAGCGGCGCGGCCGCCTCCCCGAACAGCTGGGGCTTGACGGCCCAGACCACCAGGCTGGCCTCGGCCAGGCTGGGCTCGGCCGCCGCCAGCACATGGAGGCCGGGGAAATCCGTCTGCAGACGGGCGCGCTGCGGCTCGTAAGGCTCGACCACCCAGACCCGGTCCGGCTTGAGCCCGGCGCGCAGCAAACCGCCGATGATGGCGCTGGCCATATTGCCGCCGCCGATGAAAGCAATGGGAGAACTCATGGCGCTTGCCGCCTTGTATCGATGGAAGGGATGAAGTGTAGGCCGGGCTCGGGCCGACTCAGGCCGAGCCCCGATGGTCAAGCCGCAGGCGCCCCGCTAGGCTCTCCGGGTCGTTCGCCTCGCCCCGGCTGCATGCGCAGCCGATCCACAGTCCAAACCCCGAGGCGCGACGGAGGAGAACCCAGCCATGACCGAAACGACGATTCAACAGGAGCGGCCCGCCCCCGCCATGGAGGCCCTGCCCGCTTTCCAGGAGCTGCCGCCCGAACAGATGATCGAGCGCGCCCGCCGCAACTACCAGCAGCTGCTGCGCCGCCGCACCGTGCGCGATTACGACAGCCGGCCCGTGCCGCGCGAGGTGATCGAGCAATGCCTGCTCGCCGCCGGCACCGCGCCCTCGGGCGCCAACCAGCAGCCCTGGCATTTCGCCGTCATCAGCGACCCGACGATCAAGCACCAGATCCGCATCGAGGCCGAGGAAGAAGAGCGCACCTTCTACAACGGCCGCGCGCCCGAGGAATGGCTGCGCGCCCTGGCGCCGCTGGGCACCGATGCCAACAAGCCATTCCTGGAAGAGGCGCCGCTGCTGATCGCCATCTTTGCGCAGAAGTACGGCATCGACGCCCAGGGCGAGCGCTTCAGCCACTACTACGTGCCCGAATCGGTGGGCATCGCCACCGGTTTCTTGATCAGCGCCCTGCACGACGCCGGTCTCGCCACCCTCACCCACACGCCCAGCCCCATGGGCTTTCTGAGCAAGATCTGCGGCCGGCCGGACTCTGAGAAGCCCGTCATCCTGCTGGTCGTGGGCTACCCCAAGCCGGGCTGCCTGGTGCCGGTGCATGGTGGCATCAAGAAGCCGCTGGCGGCGATCAGCAGCTGGTTCTGATCAGGAGCCGCCGGCCAATTGCTCCAGCAGACGCCGCTCCCAGGCCGGCTGCTCGTTGACCGACACCCAGCCCGAGGCCGCGGCGCGGTAAACGTAACGCGGCCCGCTGGCTGCGTCGGCATGGCGCTGACGCAGCGGCGCCCAGCTGGCTGCCGCCTGCTCAGGCCGACCCAGGCGGGCTTGGGCGGCGCCCTGGATGATCAGGGCCAGGTCAGCCCATGGGTCCAGCGCCCGCGCAGCCTCGGCCTGGCGCAGGGCTGAAGCGGCATCGCCGCTCAACAGCGAAGCCCAGGCCTGCAGCGCCAGCACGCCGGCGTCCTTGGGGTCCAGCAACGCGGCTTCCTTGAGCTGGGCACGAGCGGGCTCCAGCCGGCCGGCGCGCAAAAGATCGCGGGCCAGATCGCGGCGCAGCTCCACCAGGCCGGTGCGCAGGCGCAAGGCCTGCTCGTAAACGGCAAAGGCCTCGTCCCAGCGCTCGGCCTGGGCCAGGGCGGCGGCCTTGCCCCAGAGGGCCTCGGGGCTGTCGCCCTGGTAGGCCAAGGCCGACTCGAACGCGGCCAGGGCCGGCGCCGCCGCGCCCAGGCGCAGCTGGTGGGCGCCCAAGGCCATGTCCACCCGCTGGCGGTCTTCGCCCGTCAAGCCCTGGGCTTGTGCACTGAGTTGGGCCGTCAGCTCGGTCAGGGGCTGGCCGCTGTGCCACAGCGCGTCCAGGACCGAGGTGAGCACGGCGCCGCTGCGCGGATAGCGGCTCTGCAGCTCGGCCGCGAGTTGGTGCACCGCCGCGGCGTCACCGGCCAGCGAGCCACCGTAGAGCGATGCCGTCAGCACCAGCTCGTCCTGCGGCGCCACGGCGCGGGCGCGCTCGAAAAAGCCGCGCGCGGCGGGCAACTCGCCCGACTCCAGCCGGTGGTGGCCGGCGTTGACCAAGGCGATGGGCAGGCTGGCACGGGTGTCGGTCTGATCGAAGAGGCGCTGCACCAGGGCCTGCAGCTCGGGGTCCATGGCCTGCAGGCGCTCACGCACGATCTCGCGCGTGTCGAAGGCATCGCGGCGTGGCGAGTCAAGGGCATTGGCGCCCTCGGCGAAATACTCCCAGACCGAGCCGCCGGCATAACGCGACAGAAACGCGTTCTTGCTGCGCTCATCGCGCAGCTTGGCGCGGCGGTAGAGCTCCTGGATCTCGCGGGCCGTGTCGGCCGTCAGCACGCCGTGGACCTGGTGGCTGAGCTCATGCAGCACGGTGTTGTAGCGCCCGAAGATGGAGCGTTCCACATCCTCGATGCCGGTCACGGTGTTGAAGCCGCCCATGCCGCGCACATCGTCCCAGAGGCGCGAGTCGTAGCCGATGCGCTGGTCCTTGAGCGCTTGCGCGCCGGGGGTTTCGGACAGGCGCATGTCCAGAGGCTTGATGAAGTGCGTGGCGCCGCCCTCGACCAACACCGGAATGAAGGCTTTCCAGGGCGCCAGCGACAGGGCCACGCGCTTTTGATGGCGCGGCGAGAGCTGGGCCCAGTTCAGCACGTAGCGCTCGATGGCGGGCACCTGGGGCATGGGCGTGGCGGCGAAGCGGGCTTCGTCGGCGGCCCGGTGCGGGTCCTGGCGCAGGCGCAGGCCTTCGATGGCCTTGGCCAGCACGGCATGGGCACGGCCATGGCCGGGGCAGCGAACCAAAGCGCTGGCGGCCAGGCGGCGCGCCGCCAGCAGCTCGCCGCGGTCAAAGGCGCGCGCGGCGCGGCGGATCAAGGTGTTGGCGGCGGCAAAAGCGGCCGGTGACTCGGCCGCCAGCTCGCTGTAGTTCTTGCGGGCATAACCATTGCCCAGGTGGTAATGCGCCTGCTCGTGCAAGGGGTCCAGGGCCACAGCACGCTCGGCGGCGGCGACGGCCTCGGCCGTGCGGCCCAGGCGGATCAAGGTCTCGGCCAGGGCCTGCTCGCCATCGGCACTGGGCTGCAGGGACAGCGCCTGCTGGTGCAGTGCGAGGGCGCCATCGTAGTTGCGCTGCTGGTAGGCCAGCTGCCCCTGGCCACGCAAGACCGCAGCCCGCTCGGCCACGCTGCGAGCCTGCGCTTGCGCCCGCTGCAAGCACACCTCGGCCCGGTCCAGCTCGCGCAGATCCAGGGCCAGGCGTGCCGCCGCCAGCAGATCGGCGGCCGTGGCGGCGCTGCCTTCCTCCAGCACCGCCGCCGTGCGCCGCCCCACCTCGGCCAGGTTCTCGCTGGCAAACAACCAGCGGTACATCAGCTCGCCCTCTTCACTGCCCAGCGCCTGCCCGGCCGCATGGCGGCGCAGCAGCGCTTGCAGCTGCGGCCGAGCCGCGCGGTAGTCCTGCTGCTGCAGCTGCTGGCGCAGACGCTGGAGGGCGGGGGCCGACATCGAAGCGCGGCCCGCCGATGGGGACCGGTCAAGCGTCGTCTTGTGAACCGAGGCTTGCGCCGGCTCAGCGCCCATGGGGGCCGCTTGGCTCGCTTGAGCGGCGGCGACAAGAACGAGAACACATGCCAGCGGCACCGGGCGCCGTAGCAGCAAGGAGGTCTTGGGTTTCATCTGCAAATCCGAAGCGGACCAGCCGGCCCGATTCGGCAGCACTGGCAAGGGCGCAAAGCATACGTGGATGCAAGGCTGCTTTGGGCGATGCTCGATCGCACCGCGGCCGCGCAGCGCCAATCAAGCCGCGGGCTTGATCTGAGGCTTGCGAAGCCGGCCCAGCCTGATTGCTTGCTGGGCCGAGTTGGGCTCAGGATTCGACCTTGTGACGGCGCGAGCGTGCGCAAACGGCCGCCAAGCCGGCCAGGGCCAGCAAGCTCAGTGCCGAAGGTTCCGGCACGGCATTGCCGCCTTGCACGGAAATGGCCATGACACCCTGCCCGGCCGGGGCACGCCCGAAATCTCCGCTGAACACATAGCTGCCCGGCCCGAACTGCCAGCTGCCTTGGCTCCAAAGCGCGCGCCCAAAGGCTTCATCGGGCGTGAAAGCCAGCTCGGAATAGTCCTCGGCCACGACATTGGTGGCGCCAAAGTAACTGCCATTGACGCGGAAACCGGTGAACTCGCCCGCCGACAGAAAGTCGGTGATGCGCAAGGTGAAGCTGGTCGAGCTGCTGTAGCTGAACTCCAGCGGCGTGAAGGCATCGTTGAGCCAGGCACCGGAGCCATCGATCACATTGAAGTTGTACCAATCGCCATTTCCGTTCAAGGCCACCGGCCCAGCCAGAACGCTTGCACTGGCGCCCAGCAGCGCAGCAGACAGAAATAGCTTGTTCACGATGTTTCGCATGTCTTCATCCTTCAGCGTGCGAGAAGCGGGGCGGCTGCACGAACTTGAACCATCCAGGCCAATGTGGCCCCAGCCCGCGTGTCGATCCGACCTAGAGGCAAGACCTGACACCATAAGCATGCATCGTAGGATACAAGTTAGGCGATGAACATATCGAATCCACCACCCCCGGTTCACGGGAGGCGCAACGCGCTCATGGCCTTTGTTCTAGGGATGTCCAGCCTTTGCTGGGCGCAATGCCCCAGCCCGGAGATGGCCGCATGGCCCGCACACGCCGAAGGTCAGAGGCACCGTCTGCAATGGCAGGCCGTGCCTGAGGCCGAAGCGTATC
The DNA here is from genome assembly GCF_027863535.1 of Paucibacter sp. B51. NCBI lineage: Bacteria > Pseudomonadati > Pseudomonadota > Betaproteobacteria > Burkholderiales > Sphaerotilaceae > Roseateles > Paucibacter sp. B51. Next base: position 794,803 of record NZ_JAPIVN010000001.1, read on the forward strand.
TGGTATGGGCCCAGTGGCGGGTTCCGGAGGCGGAGGTCGTGCACACCCTGGAGCAGACGACGAGCGAAGCGGCGCTCGACTTGCCGGGGAGCCCGGAGCCATGGCGCCTGCTGAAGTTGCAGGTGGAGTTGATCAGCCTGTGCAAGGGCGGGCAACGATCCAAGCCGACGGTGCTCAGGCAATTCCAGGGCGACAGCAAGGCCAGCTGCCCTGCCCCGCTGCTGGCCGAAGGGTCGGCGCCTGTTCGCGACAAAGCGCATGCCTTGATTCGGTGGCAGGCGCGTGACCGCGATTCCTTGGCCTTGCGCTGGTCACCGGCCGATGGCGCATCGAGCACAGCGACGACAGAGACGGTGCTGCTCGGACCTTCGCTTCGCTTGCCCCTCGATGGCGCGCCCGCAGGGCCCCTGCTGATCCAGGCCCAGCGCCTGTGCGCAAACAAGCAACGCAGCGCAGCGAGCTACTGGCTGTTGCCCTGAGCGGGCCGGCTCAGCTGCGGCGCCGGCACTTCCAGACAACGCGCACCCACGCGGCGGCCGAGCTCCAAGCCGGCGTCGTTGTCAAAGCGTGGGTGAATGCCGCCCCACAGGCGGGACATGGCCGCCTCGCTGGCCAGGGCCTGCCAGCGCGATGAAGCCTCCGGCAGGAAGTGGCTCAACACCACAGAGGCGGCGCCCGACACCGTGGCGTGGCCCGAGACATAGCCGGGAAACGGCGGCGTGACCACCCAGGGCTGAAAGTCGGGCTGCCATTCGCGCTGAATCGCGCTGACCGGCCGCTCGGTCCAGTACTGCACTTTCACGCGCCAGGCGGCCACCAAGGCATCGTGCATGGCCATGTTCAGACGCGCCAGGAGTTCGTGATGAGCTCGCAGTGGCAGGGGATTGCGCGCCAGATACTCCAGCACCACGGCGTTCCAGACGCCGGGCGGGGTGATGCTGCCGGCGTCCAGGTTCCAACGCTCGGCGGCTGCCTTCTGGGCCTCATTCAGCCGAGCGCGCGCGTCCATGACCTCGCGCATATCGCTCACCCACCGGGTCGAGCCGTAAGCCGGCGGCGGCGGTGGCTGCAAGGCGTCGGTGCCCGCGCACCAGTTCAGCCATTGAGGTGCCTGAGGCTCGGTCGGCTGTTCGGCAAACAGCGGCGGCGTCCGCGCCCACAGCCCGGGCTGCCAGGCGGGCTTGGGCAGGGGGCGGCGCCTGGCGTCGGCGCCATCATGGAGGCTGCGCTGCATCATCTGAGCACTGGCTGCGTGGCTCCATCCACGCAGACGCTCGCGTTCCGCGGGGGCCAGCGCCTGCTCCGCCTGGAGAGCAGGACCTTGCCACTGCGCCTGCGCTTCCTGAGGCAAGAGCCAGGCGGCGGTCTGCGCCAGAGTCTGTGTGGTCAGAGCATTCTGGGCCGCCGGGGTCAGGCTGGCGAGCTCCGCCTCCGCCGGCTCTCCCAGATGCAGGGCCTGCCACTGGGCCACGCGCAAGTAGCTGAAGATGCGTGCGGCACGCAGGGGATTGTGCTGCCGCATGCGCACCACGCGGGCGCTGCTGCGATGGGTCAGATCCTGGACCGACTCGCCCGTGGCCTCGGCGGCGCTCAACAGATTGCCGTCAGCACCGGTCTGGCTTGCTGCCGCGATAGGCACAGCGGGCTGGGCTTGTGCGGAGCTCGACGCACAAACGATGGCAAGGATGGCAAGGATGGCAAGGATGGCAAGGATGGCGAGTATTCGGGAGTGAGGAGGCATGGAAGCGGCAGGATAGCGACTCTTTGATCGCAGCCCGCACGCCGATGTCGCTACGGACATTGGCGGCCCGGCACACGCGGATTGGTGAACCGAATGGAGGTGCTCGCTGTACCACTGCGCCCTTGCGAATCGGTCGCCTTCACAGTGAGGGTCGTGCTCACGGTTTCGCAATAGGGCACGCTGGCGTTCACCCGGGTGCTGCGAGCCTGAGGCGTCTGCAACCTGAACTCTGGATCGCTGACAGTCCATAGATAGCTGTAGGGCCCCTGCCCGTTTGTCACCATGGCCTCTCGGGCGGTTTGACCGAGGCCACCGCTGAAGGCCAGCGACATGATCTCGACCTTGGGCGCAGCCGCCGGATTCCCCGCCGCAACGGCCACGGCCGCAGCAGCGTCCAACAAACCGGCGCCGCAGGAGCTGCAGCTTCCCGGGAAGGCCCGGACAGTACGGAGCAACAGACGCTCAAGATCCCGATCATTGAGATAGGGATTGGCCGCCAGCATCAGTGCCACCACGCCGCTCACATGGGGTGCGGCCATCGAGGTGCCTTGCATGTACTGGTAGGTTTCAGTGGCCGGCCAGTTGCTGCCGCTGTTGTAGGTCGAATAGATGCCTACGCCAGGCGCTGCGAGCGCGATGCGGTAGCCGTAATTGGAGAATGAGGCCTTGTTGCCCTGCTGGTCGGTTGCAGCTACTGCCAACACGCCTGTGCAATTGGCTGGGGTGGCATTCAGCACATCGACATTGTCGTTACCTGCTGAGGCGATGACCAGGGCACCCTGGTTGCGCGCCGTGTTGACGGCATCCTGATAAGTCTGGCCACAACTGCCAGACCCGCCTAGCGAAAGATTGAGGATTTTGGCTGGATAGGGATTCGCCGGAAGACCCCAGACCGGGGCGCCGGACGCCCAGACGATGGCATCGGCGATGTCCGAGGTGTAACCCCCGCATTTGCCCAGCACGCGCAGCGGCAGGATCTTCGCCTGAGGAGCGACACCGGCGATGCCGATGCCGTTGTCGGCAAGCGCCGCGATGGTGCCGGCCACATGGGTGCCATGCCAAGTGCTGTTGGCCGCACCGGCAAACGGCGCCGGGCATTCACCGGCGGCGCGCCAATCGCCTTGATCGCTGGCGTTGGCATCACGGCCATCGCCATCGCGCGCCCTGGACGCATCGCCAATGAAGTCATAACCAGGCAGGAGATTCGCCTGCAAATCAGAGTGGGCCGTGTAGCCGGTATCCAGAACAGCCACGGTCACGCCCTGGCCTCGGCTGCGATCCCAGGCAAAACTCACGCGGATACCAGCCAACGGATCATGGAGGGCCCACAGACTGCCGTAGTACGGATCGGCCGGCGTCCAATGCGGTCGCATGCGCAGGTCTGGTTCGGCGTATTCCACAGTCGGGTCCTCGCGGCGCAATTGGGCAGCGATTTGGGCGACGGTCGCCACATTCAGCGCGCGGTCGAGCTGCAGCACCTGGGCGCCGCGTGCCGTGCGCCGCAAAGGGCGGAGGCTGGCACCGAAGGAGGCCGCAGCATTGAGCGCAGTCCTTTCTTGCGCTGTCGGCAGCGTCGCTGCTTCGCTATTCAGCAAAGCAGGGCTCTTGTATTTGACGATCAGACGATCGGTTGCGGACCATGATTCTTCGCGCTGCTGCGCGACCGCAGCACCCAAGGTACTCAGGAGTGCAAACGCCACACCGGCAGCCTTAAGGACGATTGATTCTTCAGCCATCCCTCTCTCCACAAAAGTAGATTTCAAATCAAACCTAAATCACTGCGCCTAATCCCGCTCAACCCAAACCAAGTAGCATCACCTCTAAATCTCCGCAAACTCAAACTACAGCTCAACTTTTCAAGCAAAGCCCTGATTGACCGTAAACATGGCCGACGCAAATTCAATTGACCCCTCGTCGAGGGCTTAACAAATCCAGCGCTTCCCCTCGATTGACTGGGACATCCCCACAAACTCACAAGTACGCCCTCCGCAAGGAAAACGCCAACCACCATAGTCGCGGGCCCTCTGAAATGGTGCGTCAGGCAAAACATGAAAGCGAATAATTGTGTCTGCCGATTGATATGTCTAGTCTTGCTCGTGCTTTTTGGGCCGGCACCGGAAACACTTAACTTTTAAGACCTGACCATGAGTTCGCTGCGCTGAATTCGCTGAGTTCGCGAGTTCGACCCCGAGTTCCGTCATGAATACTTAGACAAGAGGCTGTGCATTCCGTGCTCACCAATTGTTGCTCTCGTTTAATGGCATCCAATCTTGTGGTCGCCTTTTAAGCCGGAGTCTGAACCCGAATCTCGTGCGCCGGACGACAAGATGAACGCGCCAAAAAGGGCGGCTCCGCGATGCGCGGTAAGAATACGCAGCGCGCCCAGTCACCGGTTAAATAGAGGATGCGCCGGAATCCCGAAGCTTTAGAGGCAGGCAGTGGTTTCAAGTGGCCTTTTTTCAGACAGAGGATGTAGGACAGTCTTCCCGCCTTGCCTTCCACTTGCGCCATAGCCACGGCAGCAACACGAACCATTGAACATAGCCTGCAACGGCACAAGTGAGCGACACGAGTAGCGCATCAGCCATGCCAGCTACGTCAATTCCGACAAGACCCACAATTGCTCCAACCAAAGCACTTGCAATCCACCCACTTGGCATTGCCAAGACAAGCATCAAAAGTCCATGTCGAAGAAGTATCTCGTACTTCAGCTCAGGGACAGTCTGTGCGTTATAGCTGACCATAGTCCACACGAATACAGCTGCGAGGGCTACAAGCCACAGGATCAAAAGGATAGTTCGCCTTGTAATCATTACCGCCGAACGCAGCGTCTTTCACAAGTACTGACAACATCCTCGGTGTATTCTTGGCAGTCAGTACCAGACGGGCCAACTCCATATCTCGGGCGCGTTGGTTTCTTCAACTCATTTGCAATACAAATCTCTATGCAACTGTCGTCGCCTTGGCGCTCCTCACAAGCTTCAGGTGTGTAGTAATCGGTGGCTGATGTCGTTGGCTTGCCTGGGCTACTGCCAAAAATATTACTCACCGCACCACCGCTCGAAGCTGTCGTGCTTCCACAGGTCATGTTCGCTCCGCTTCCAACGCATACATAGGTGTGGTTCAAAAGTGGAGGTGCATATGAGCCGGGCGAGCCACCCAATGGACGCTTACAGATATAAGTTGCCAGTCCCAGAGGATCAGTTTTCCTCACTGGATCACCTTCGGCATAGGCAGAAGTATTCAGGCCTCCCTCCAAACCCAGCGGGTCCTCACTGAGGAACCTCTTGAGTTGCGGATCGTAGAACCTCGCCCGGTAGAAATACAGCTTTCCCTCGTCCTGCTCCCGCCCTGTGTACGCGGCACTGCTGCTCGGCGCATCTCCACTGCTCGCAGTTTCCCCGTAAGCGCTGTAAGCCAGGCTGGTCACACGTGAACCATCGGACTTCGTCAAAGCCAGCACCGAACCCAGCGCATCTGTCAATGTCACACGCTGCTGTCCTTGGTGGTATGTCGCAATTAATTCATCAATTGCCAAGCCCGTCAGCAGAGCGGTCTTGGCATTGTTGCGGGTCTCGGCAATCGCCTGCTCCCCGTCGTAAACAAACTGAGTTTGCTCACCGTTGATCGTGCGGCTAACACGCCGTCCCAGCACGTCGTAACTGAAGGCTGCTTCCGATCCCGGCCCGCTGATGCCGATCAGCTTATTCAGGCTATCCCAGCTGTACCGAGTCACTCCCGCTGACGAACCTCCCGTGCAGCTCTTCTCACTCAGATTTCCATTGGTGTCATAACTCAAAGAACAGACCTGCTCGTCCGGCCTACCGGGGCGGAGCTTGATGCTGCTCATGCGATTTGCGGCGTCGTACTCCGCCGTCATCGGCGTTTCGCTGCGTGTGCTCGCGTTCAGCAAGGTCTTGCTGGTGCGTTGGCCGCGAGCGTCATAGCTGTAGCTGATCTGCTCGATGCGGCTGCCGTCGGCCTTCTTGTAATCGATGCTGAGGAGCCGGTTGGCGGCGTCGTAGCTGTAGTCGGCCGTGATGCCGTTCGGCAAGGTCTTCTTGCTCAAGCGCCCTGCCGCATCCCAGTCGTAGCGCGTGCTCTGGCCGGCATAGTGAATGGCGGTCAGGCGGTTGGCCAGATCCCAGTCGTAGCGGACCTCGTCCTGCTCGTCGAGCTTGCGGCTGATGCGGCGGTCCAGGCGGTCGTAGGCATAGCTCACGGTTTGGCTGCGGCCCTGGCTGGTCTGGATCTCGCGAACCAATCGGTCGGCGGCGTCGTACTCGTAGTCGATACGGCTGGCGCCGGCCAGGCCGCTTTGCTCGACACGCGTCAAACGACCTGCGCCGTCATAGCTGTTGTCCACCGTGCGGTCGGCCGCCTCCATGCGGGTCACGCGGCCCGCTTCATCGTAGCTGTAGCGAGTGGTCTGGCCCTTGCGGTCCACCACTTCAGACACGCGATCAGCGGCGTCATAGCTGTAACGTTCCAGGGCGCCCAGGGCATCGCTGCGGCTGGCCAGGCGGCCAAACTCGTCGTAGCTGTAGCTGGCAATGTCCTTGCCCAAGGGGTTGGTCACCGTTTTGAGGCGCGCACCGGCGTCATACGTCATCCGCGTCTTGCCGCCCAGCGGATCCTCGATCTCGGTGGTCTGACCGATGCCGTTGGAGACGCTGCTGCTGGTGTAGCTGAGCGGGTCGGTGCTGCTCAGGGGCCGGCCGCTGCGGTCGGTGCTGATGCGAGTGGTGTTGCCCAGGCCGTCGACCAAGCGCACCAGGTCGCCGGCCGCGTTGTAGCCCATGCCACTGGATTGATTCAAGGCATCCGTCAGAGCCGTCAACTGGCCATTGGCGTTGTAGTCCATCTGGGTTTGGCGGCCCAGCGGATCCGTCAAGCGGTTCAAATTGCCCTTGTTGTCATAGCCCATACGCCAGGTCTGGGCCGTGCCGTCATCGGCGTAGCGGCTGACGCTGCTGGGCTTGTTCCACAGCGGGTCGTACTGGATGTCGGTGATGCGGCCTAAGGCGTCAATCTGGCGCACCACATTGCCCAGGTCGTCGTAGACCATGCGCGTGCTGCGACCGATGGCGTCCACCACCTTGGTGCGGCGGTTCTGCGCATCGCGGGTCCATTGCGTGCGGCCACCGGCGCTGTCACTCATCTCCAGCACCTGGCCCTGGCTGCCAAAGCGGGCCAGGCGGGTCGTGCCATCCGGTTCGCGCGTCGTGGTGGCCAGCACCTGGCCGCCGTGGAAGCGCCAACCGGCCTCATAGTTCTCCCAGCTGTCTTCGATCGGGCAGGCGGCACCGGAGCAGACCTGGCCCGGGCTGCCCACGCGGGTGATGCAGGCGCCCGAGACGCGGTAGCTGAAGCGGTACTCCTTGCCCTGCGCCGTGGTCTGGCGCAGCACGCGCCGGCTGCTGCCGTAGAAGTTCTCAGTGGGATTGGCGAGCCCCGGGTACTGGATGGTCTTGATGCGCTCGCCGGTTTCCGGCGGCAGCACGTGGCGGCAGGCCGCATCCACCGGCATGTCGGCATCCTTGACGTAGCTGTAGCGGGTCTCGCGTCCGTCGGCATCGGTGACCGTTGCCAGGCGCTTGCTCGGGGTGTAGCTGAATCGCTCGGTCCGGCCTTCGGGGTCGCTCAGCGACTCAATGAAACCGCTGCTGCCGTAGCTGGCCGTGATGCGTCGCAGATCGGTGCCCACAGACAGCAGCTGGCCCCGGCTGTTGCGAGCCACGGTGACCTTGGCACCACTCGGTGACAGGGTCTCGACCAGGAACTGCGGCTGCCCACGCACATTGCCGGGTGCGCCAGCAAAGGCCTGGAAGGTCCAGCGCGTGCCGTCCTTGAACAGCATGCGCCAGAGCCCATCGATTTGCACCGCGCGGGCGCCATCGAAGGCCGGCTCGGTGCGGTTGCGCAAGCTGCCGTCGGCCTCGGGCGCGAACACATGGTGTACGTTGCCAGGCAGAACCAGGCGCACCGTGCTGCCGGCCAGGAGCATGGCGTCGTGATCCAGGGCCCAGCCATAGCCGATGGAACCCTCGGTGCCGCCGATATTGCCAAAGGCGTCGATGGGGTTGTAGTTGCGGCCCGTTTCAACCGGGGTGTGGCCATTGCAGCTCATACCGCCGGTGCGTGTCAGCTCCTGCCCGGTCAAGAGGTCGACCGGATTGCCGCCACTGGGCTTGGGGCAAGCCGGCGGCGGCGGCGGCGGCTTGGGCGGCCGCTCCAGACAGGCCAGGCCGCACACGCCGCAGAAGCGCGTCAGGCCGCCGCTGATCATGCGGGCGGTCTTGCCGTCGGCGCTGACCACAGCCTGGCCGGCGATCTTCCACTCGCCCGTGCCGCCCATGGGGCTGCCGTCGAAGAACCAGACGTTCACCGTCTCGCCCGGCTCAGCCCCCGTGTCATTGGGCAGAGTGATGGGGATGGGCTTGCTCGGAATGCCGCCCATAGGTGTGCCGAAGTAGAGCTGGTAGGCGGCGCCGGTGGGCACCGGCGGCGTCACCACCGGCAGCTCGGAAATCTCACGCTTCTCCACCGCAATCCGGGTTTTCTTCACCCCATCCCAACCGATGATCTCGGCGCCGGCGGGCAAGACGATCTCCAGGCCCGGGAAGCGCTCATCGCGGATGCGCTGCTCGGTCACGGTGTTGTTGATGGTGTTGAAGTTCTCAACAACCGGTGGCGGCGAGATGACGAAGTCCTTGATCACCACCATCTGGTTGGCCTTGACCTGCACGCTGAAGGGCCAGATGGGATAGAGCGGGTTGGCCGGTGTGGCGTCAAAGCGCAGGGTCAACGGGCCTTCGCTGAGGCCGGCTAGTTCAAAGCCACCCGAGGCATCGGTGGCCGTGACGGGGGAACTCTGGGCGCCGGTGTCGGCACGCACGATCACGCCGGCAATCGGCTGACCTTCCGGGGTGACGAAGCGTCCGCGAACGCCGGTGCTGGGCGTTGCGACCGGGTCGGGCACATTGAGGGTCAGTGCCACCGTACGAGTGATAGGCCCGGCCGAGGCATTGCCGCTGCCGCGCACCTCCAGTGCATAGCTGCCCGGCTTGACGTTGGATCCGGCCTGCAGACGCAATGTGGCCGTGCGATCCGCCGGCAAGAGCTTGGGATCAAAGCTGGCGGTGACGCCCTCAGGCAGACCGCTGATGCTCAAGCTCATGGCGCCGCTGAAGCTCTGGCTGCCGGTGCTGACGATGCCGATCACCGAGGTGCTTTCGCTGCCGCGCAGCAGGCGCAGCTGATTGGGCGTGGCACTCAGACCCGCATCCTGGGCTTGATCCACCGTGAACACCGGCCCGCTGACTGTGCCCAGCGAAGTGGCCACCTTGATGGCTCCGGTGCTGGCCGTGGCCGGAATGCGAACCTTCAGCTCGGTGGGGTTGGCGGAGACGATCTCCACCAGGGCCGAACCGATCCAGACCTGGTTGTTGGCCGCGACCGGATCAAAGCCCAATCCCCGGATGGTGACCACGGTGCCCAGGCTGCCGCGCAGGGGATCCACCGAGCTGATGCTCAGCTGGCTCTGGCGCATCACCACCTGGGCCCGTGCGGATTGACGGCCGGGCGCTTCGGCCAGGACGCTGATGTTGCCTTCACTCAAGGCCTTGAGCATAAAGCTCTGGCTGCTGCTGCCCTCGGGCAGGAACACGGCATTGGGCAGCTCGGCTGAGCCTTGGCCGCTGTAGCTGAGCGCGACCCACAAGCCGCCAGCCGGAGCAGGCGCTGCACTGCTCAGCACGAAAGCCTGCGTTCCACCCACGCCAACCTCGGCCTGCGCGGGCGTGAGCTGCAAGGCCGGCCATTGCTTGACGCGGACCTTGGCGCGCACAGTGAAGGCCGCCAGTTTGAGTTCGAGCCACGCTTCGCCCACAGCCACGCCTTCGAGCTGGCCCTGGGTGTTGACCTTGAAGATGCGTTCGTCCTCGCTGCGCAGCAGGACCCCGTCGACCCGATCCACCTCGCTACCGTCGGTCATCAAGGCCTTGAGCGGGTAGGCCGTGGTGTTGCCCAAGCCCAGCTCGAACACCGCGGGCGGGCGCAGTTCCTCCACCTCCGCGGGTGTGACGCGCAGTTGAGCGCTGGCATGGCTGCCGTTGAGGCCCACAGTCAGCTGAGCCACGCCTTCGTTCAAAGCCGTCACGGGCACCTGGGCGCTGGTTTGACCGGGGGCCACCGTGACCGCATCGGGCACACCCACCACATTGAGCGCATCCACACGCACGGTGACGTCACTGGGTTGCGAGGTGCCCGGGGCGATCTTGACCTGGGCCTGGCCGATGCTGCCCTTGGGCAGGTTCTGCTGCCCGGGCAGAAGGCCGGTGATCAAGGGCAGATCATTGCGCACCTGAACATCCAGGGTCGCCACCTGCACATTGCCGTAGGCCTTGAGCGACAAGCGCGCCTGTCCGGCAGACAGGGCCTGGACCTGGAACACCGCCTGACGCTCGCCGGCAGGCACGTACAAGGTGGGCGGAATCTGAACCACCGGCGCGGAGCTGCCCGTGGCGGCACTCTGCTGGCTCAGCACGCTGAGGTTCAGCAGCAGGTCGTAGCCACGCACGGCATCCAGATTGACCACCACCTGTCCGCTGGCGCCCGGCGCCAGGATCAGGCTGGGCGGCGCCAGGGTCACGCTGGGCGCGGTGGTGGCGGGCAGGGCATCGCGGACCTGGACTTGCGCGCTCAGGCTGCGCCCACCGCCCGAGACCGTCACCGTGGCCTGACCCGACTTCAAGGCCGTGAAGGGCAGATCCACACGGTCCACACCGACAGGGACACGAATCGAGCTTGCCAGCTGCACGATGTTGGCTGGCTCGGCCTTGAGAATCAGGTCCTGCTCCTGCTGGCTGAAGCCGCTGAGGCGGACTTGCAGCTTGGCCTTCGCACCCTGCTCCACCAGGCTGCGATCAGGCAGCAGGCTCACCGGGCGCGCTGCCGCCTCGGTGCTGCGAATCCAGGCCTCCAGCACATCAGACCCCAGTTCGGCCTGCACGGGGTAGACGCCAGCTTCCAAGGTCGTCACGGGCACGATGGCACGTTGCTGCCCGGGCGCAAGGATCACTTCGCTGGGCAGTTGCACCACGCTGTCGCTGGCGCCCGGTGCCCGCAAGCTCACGCGTACGGACTCGCGCGGAACGGCATTCAGACCCACTTGCAGGCTCAGGGGCGCGCCTCGCGTGGCTCCGCCCGGCGAGGGCTCCAACAGCACCAAGCGCGGTGCTCCGTCGATCACGGTGATGCTGGCGCTCAGCACCCGCGTCGCCCCCCCCACGCGCAGAACCGTCTTGCCCACGCCCACGGCCTGAACCGGCAGCTCCACGCTGGTGGCGCCCTGGTTGAGCGTGACCCGCTGAGGCACCTGAACCACTTGGCCCACCGTGGTGCTCAGCACAAAGGTTTGGGCACGTTCAGCCGGGCCCGGCAAGACCAGCTGCAGCTTGCTGGACGCACCGTTCTCCAGACTCAACTCGGTGGCCGAGAGCAAAGGAGCCGCCCCGTTGTTGGCCTGCGCCCAAACGCGCGGCGCCAGCAGACAGGCCCACACCAGCCCCATCATCAGAATGGGCCACAGCAAACGTCTCAGGGCCAAAAACCCAAGCCCCCTGAATGCCTTTTCAGGCGCCAGGGTCGGCGTCGCGTTCACAGGTCTGCGGTGCTGCCACATAGTTCTGAACCAAGCTGCGGTGAGTCGGCCGGAGACCGATCATCTGGACAAGAAAACCAAGGGCCCGGACGGGCCGCTTTTTCATTCGGTCAGCAGGCCTTCAGCCACCCATGCTGGCCGCGCGCAGCATGGCCAAAGCTTCCGGCGTGGCTTCAAACTCGCGGCCGCTGACGGTGATCAGGGTGGTGCGCGAACGACCATCCAGACCGGCCATCAGGCTGATGCGCTCAACCCGTTCCCCCTGCGCGAACTGCGACAGTGCATTGCCCATGGCCACCACGACGGTGTAGGTGATGGTGGCCTGCAGGGTGCTGGAGCCGCCCGGCAGCGCGATCGTGGCGCTGGCCGTGGCCGCCTGCGGCGTGCCGGCCAGGGCCGTGCTGACCGTGCTGACCTCCGGCCCGTTGTTCGGCGTCACGGCCAGACGCACGGTATTGCCGACCGGCACGCCCGTGGTCGCGAATGTGACCGTCACTGGATTGGCCGTGCCCACTGGCAGCTTGACATCCGCCACGCCGGTCGGAGGCTCCGGCACATTGACGCCGGCCACGCTGGTGATCTTCAGGGTTGGGGTGCCGGCGATGAAGACGGGGCCGGGTTGTGCGGTAGAGGCCGCGGGCGTTGTGCCTGCCGTCCGAGTGACAGACTCTGCCTCCAGACGAACCCGACCGTTGCCACCCGCGCCCCCCGATGCGCCGCAACTGGCACTACCAGAGCTGCCATATCGAGCGGAGATCTCACCATTGCCCGTCAAGTTCGTCGCGATCAAGCGAATGGCACCGCCACTACCCCCTCCGCCTGCAGAAGACTGGTTGGCTGTATCGCAACCGGCGCCCGAAACCGATCCGGAATTTCCGCCGTTGGCAAGAATCTTGCCGGTAGAAGAGTTCACGGTGAGTGTCCCGGACACCGCAATCAAAAGAGCACCACCACCACCTCCACCTCCCGACCCTGAAAAGTTCGGGCCACCGATCCCGCCGCCGCCGCCAGAACCTCCGACCAAGGGGAGCAGTTCTACCGATCCGTATGCCGGGCCGGCCGTTGTCGCGCTGCAGTTGTAATAGCCACCATTCGAACCTAGTGAGCCAAATCCGCCGCCGCCGCCGCCGGAATAGCCGATGGAGTAGAGGTTCTCGTAGCTTTCGCCGTTGCAGAGTTGACGGGGACCTGCCAAGCCGCCGCCTGGGCCGAGTCCTTTGCCACCCAAACGTTCAAGAAGTGCTGCGGCACCTGGCCGACCTCCACGTCCGCCCGAATAGCCGCCTGGCCCGCCTTCACCTGGATTGCCATCATCGGCAATCACACCGTCCCCCGCGGTTCCAGAGGTTGTCGAAGACTTACCGCTCACATCGATCGTCCCCGCAATCGTGGCATTCCCCGCCACCAGCAAGACCACCGGCGTGTTGGTGGTGTTCTTCTTGAACGTGACTTTCACGCCCGCCGGAATATTGATGCTGGCGTAGTTGAGGATGCCCGAGGGTGGCAGCGTGATCACCGTATCCACAGCCGGCGCCAGGTCACCATCAGCACCGGTGCTGCCGCTGATGAAGGCCATGGCGGAAGAGGCGCCTGCCATCAGAGACAAGGCCAGCACAGCATGGGTCACGCGACTCAAGCCCGGCGTCACACGAGGGGCCAGGCGAGCCAGCGAGGGAGCCAACGGGGTTTCTGAGCGGTGATGTGCACGCATGACGCGGCCTCCTTTGCTGGAATCGGTAGAGATCGAAGGAATAGAGGAAGTGAACCGAGAAAGTGCATCAAACGAATGGCTCATGGCGAACCCTCCTTGACGTAGACAGTGAAGGTATTGGCCGGTGAAGCCAGGGAGGACGAACCCCCGAAGCGGTTGAAGACGCGGATGGTGTAGGCGCCGGTCTGGGCGTTGGCGCGCACTGCCACGGGAATCGTCAGCTCCGTGCCTTCGGCGTTGACGCTGGGCGTGTCGCCCATGATCAAAGCGCCTGCTGGTTCTGCCTCGACACGATCGACCCCCTTCAAACGAAGGCCTCGCACCCGCAGCACGATCACATCGCCCTGGCGGGCCAGGATGGGTTCGATCGAAACAATTTCTGGCAAGGCTGCCGCGACGTGGAGTTGCAAGCGGCTCTCATGGCCGAGCACTGCAATGGGCTTGCCCAACTCATCCAGGACCTGCACTTCATAAACCTGCAGGGGCGCATCGGCCTTGACGGCCACCGTCTGGCGCAGGCTGCTGCCATCCGGGCTGACTTGCGCTGTGCCTTGAAGGGTCAAGGCCCCCGACGGAAGAATCCGCAAGCTCGCTTCATTGGGCAGGCCATGGCCGCGCAGGGTCAACTCCACCGTCTGCTCACGCAGCAGGCCCGTAGGTGCCACATCGATGACCCCGGCCCCCAGCAAGACACCCGTGTTCGAGGCCTGCACCAGAAGGTCTTGCTGGCTCGGGACGGTGCTCTGTGTCAGTTCCACGCCGACCAATGCAGCCTGCAGCTGCGCAGGAACGCTGGGCTCGGGGGCCACCTGGGCCAACTGGACGCCGACCGCCGCCGCCGTCAAGCCGTTGACGGCGTACTGTGGATCACCGATCAGCAACTGATTGTTGGGGCCCGGGTTCAGATTGGTCTCACCGGCTGCAGTCTGCACGCTCACGGTTCGAGCGCCCCGACCCGCAGCGGCAGCAACGATCAGGGTCACGCGCAGCTCGGTGCCCTCAGCGTTCACGTCGGGTGCGCCAACGGACACACCTTCTGCAGGCTGAACCCGAACCGCCTGCGCATTCAGGAAGTTACGGCCGCGCAGAACCAGGGTTTGCGTGCTGCCTGGTTTGACGGTGGGCGGATCCAGCGATTCAAGGACGGGCAGCACCGGCGTCACAAGCAGCAAGGGCTGCTGCGCGGCGGCGTAGGGGATGGTCACGCCGGCCGCACTCACCACCAGGCGCCGCAGTCCCAGGGGCGCATCGGCAGCCGCGGTCACGGTCACCTCCACGGTCTGACCGTCCGGCGCAGCGGTGATGGCGTCCAGACTCAAACCGGTGGCTGGTTCTGCGCGCACGGCATCGACGCCTTGCAGTCCCCAGCCCTGGAAGCGCAGTCGTCGTGTGTCGCCCTTGGCGATGCTCTGCGGCGTCATCTCACTGATGACCGAGCCAAAGGTGACGCCCACGAGCGGCGCCACTTGCACCGAGCTCACAGCCTGAGGGTCGCCCGGGCTCTGTGCCAGTTCGACGCCGACCACATCAGCACTCAAGTTCTGAATGTTCTTCCAGCCACTGTTGTCGTCGTACACAGTCACGGTGTTGGCCGCGCTGGGCGTCTCATCGCTATTGCCGCTGGGACTGCCCAGAACGATCACCCGCGGCCCAGCCGCAGCACTCGGCAAGACTTGCAGACCCACGGTCAAGCTGCCGCCGTCAGGACTGACAGTCAGGGTCGAACCCAAGCGCAAACCAGCCGCACCGCGCACCTCCACCGAGGTCACATCCTGCAGATAGCGACCACGGATCACAAACTCACTGACCGTGCTGCCGGCCGTCAGATAGATGGGCGCCACTGATTGGATCTGCGGGCGCGGCAACACCACATCAATGTCATCCGCACCCACCTGCGCCGGGCGCAGCACCGCGCCTGCCGAGCGCAGTTCCAGATTGCGCAGGCCTGTGCTCGCACTCGCATCCACGGTGACGGAGATGCTGGCGCGTTTGCCATCGGGGGCGACGGTCACGGCGCCGACACTCAAGCCCTGATCTGGCTGCAGCGCCGCCGTTAGATCGCTTGGCAGGCCTTCACCAATCACCGTCAAGGTCTGGGTCGCACCCAGGCTCAGGTAGCGCGGCTGGGTATCCAGCCACACCGAGCCGCCCATGGTCACACCCACCAGGGGTGCAGGCAGCCATGCAGACACCTCAGGCTGGGGCTGCGCCGGGCGCGCAACCTCGACGCCCACCAGCGCGGCGCGTGCAGAGCTGATGCCCTCGGGATTGATGGTGACAAAGATGGGAACTTGCAGAACGCCCAAAGTGGGTGAGCTGAATCGCAGCTCGGTATTCCCCCCTGTCAGGCCGCGCACCGCGAAACGTGCACTCAGTTGCCCAGCCGCAATCGACAGCGTCGCAGGGCTCACCGTCGCCACGTCGGGCCGTACCACGGACAGGCTGAACTGATGACTCTCATCATCCGCGTGATCCAGAGTCAGATCGAAGCCTGCTGCACCTGCAGATGGAGAGATCGCGATAGGCAAAGGCGCGACCGAAGCCTGCGGCATAGCGGGTCGAATCTGTAAGCCGATCGTCGCTGTGCCAGCAATGGAGCTCACGCGGAAGACGCTGAGGCCCAGCGCAGCCTGGCTGGACACCTGAAGATCAAAGCTGATCGACGTTGCAGTACGGCTGACGCGAGAGATCAACAGCTCTGGATCATCCGCACTCAAGGCAGCTGTCGCGAGCTGTGTGCCCACCAGCGTGACCCGGCTGCTGCTGCCGCGCCGCAAGGCGGTCGGGCTGACGCTGCTGACCGTCGGGGGCTGGGCCGTTCCATCGGTACGCACAGCCAGGATGTTCCCGGCCGCGTCGTACTCATACTCCGTCACCTTGTTGCTGGCGTCGATCACGCGGATCAAACGCCCCAGGCCGTCGTACTCGTAGCGCTCAGCTGCCGCCTGAGCCATGTGCAAAGGCAGCAGCAAACCGCAAGCAAGAAGCCATGGCGTAGCCACCCTGCGCAAAGCACGGATCGCGAGATCAAACAGTCCGCTGCTTGGTCGCACAGTTCCCCCTTGGTGGCCACACAAAATCGGCGCGGTCACCTGGGCGGCGACAAAATTCGAAGAGATAACGAATTACACGCTAGGACAAAAGTGGAGCATGTGGATGTGACAAAAGTCAACGTTGCCCCTGGTCTTCCACCCTATGGTTTTCCCGCCACCAAGAACTTGGGATTGCCCAGTTTGAAGTAGGACAGTTTCTCCGCGGAAAGCTCGTGTTCATCGGGCAATGCCACGACAACTCTGGGGACTGCCCGCCCCCGCATCCCCCAGCGCTTGAAACATACGGATACAAAAAAGCCGCCACTGCCAGTTGCAGTGGCGGCTTCCCGGAGATGACGTGCGGCCCGAACCGCACGATTCCACCAATCAGCTGCTCAGAGCCTACGAGGGGTCAGTGCAGGCCCGCCAGCAGTGCCGCGTTGCCGCCCGCGGCTGCAGTGTTGATGGTCAGGGTCTGCTCGGCGCTGAAGCGGTATTGCTGCAGCGGGTCTTGCACCTCGGGGGCGGTGATCAGCGGGCGGATGGCGCCGCTGTCGGCGGCCAGCTGGCGGGCCAGGCTGCGCTCGGTCGCAGAATCGGGTGCGGCCAGGATGACACCGGAGACACGCTCGTCGTCGAGCAGGGCGGCCAGGGTGGCCGCACCGCCTTGCGGCAGCACCAGCAAGGCCTCGGCCGGCAGGCCGGCGGCGCGCAGGCGTTGCTGCAGGCGCTCGGCCTCGCCCGGCTTGTCGCTGAGCAGGGCCACGCTGTTGCCGGCCACCAAGGCGGCGGCCAGGGCCAGGGCCAGATCGGGCGCTGCAGCGCCTTGGGCCAGCAAGAGCAGTACGCCGCGGCCGTGCAGGCGCAGCTCGTTGCTCTCACCGGTGGGGCCGGGCAGGCGCTGGTCGGCCAGCACGCGCTCGGCCAGGCTCAGGCGGGCGTTGACCTGCAAGCCACCGGCCTGGCCCTCGAAGGCCTGGCGCAGCACGGTGGCGCGCTCACCCAGGGCGCGGGCGCTCCAGACCTCGTGGCCGGCAGCCAGGGCTGCCACCGTGGCAGCCACGCCTGCAGCGGGCGCGCTTTCGGCGGTCAGCACGGCGGGCACGGCCGGGGCCGGCACCAGGGGCAGGGCGCAGAAACGGTAGAGGTAGTTCGGGCCGCCCGCCTTGGGGCCGGTGCCGGACATGCCTTCGCCGCCAAAGGGCTGGACGCCAACGACCGCGCCGATGATGTTGCGGTTGACATAGACGTTACCGATGCGGGCCTTGTCGGCCAGGCGCAGGGCACGGCTGTCGATGCGGGTCTGGATGCCCAGGGTCAGGCCATAGCCCAGGGCATTGATCTGCTCGACCACGGCATCCACATCGCCACCCCAGCGCACCACATGCAGCACCGGGCCGAAGATTTCCTGGCGCAGGGCACTGATGGCGGGGATCTCGAAAGCCACTGGCTGGATCAGGCGCGGCAGCGCATCGTGCACCGGGGCTTCGGCGATCAGCTTGGCCTCGCGCTTGAGGCGGGCCACGTTCTTGGCGATGTTGTCGAAGGCCTCGTCGTCGATGACCGGGCCGACATCGGTGGCCAGCTCGGCCGGGCGACCGACCCACAGCTCTTGCAGCGCGCCCTTGAGCATCTCGATCACGCCATCGGCAATGCTCTCGTGCACACACAGCAGGCGCAGGGCTGAGCAGCGCTGGCCGGCCGAGCGGAAGGCCGACTGCACCACGGCATCGACCACCTGCTCGGGCAGGGCGGTCGAGTCGACCACCATGGCGTTGAGGCCACCGGTTTCGGCGATCAGGGGCACGACGGCGCCTTCCTTGGCGGCCAGGGTGCGGTTGATGATCTGGGCCACTTGCGTGGAGCCGGTGAAGCAGACGCCGGCCGTCTGCGGGGCGGCCACCAGGCCGGCGCCGACGGTTTCACCGGCACCATGCAGCAGCTGCAGCGCGCTTTGCGGCACGCCAGCGGCATAGAGCAGCTCGACGAAGCGCTTGGCGACATAAGGCGTTTGTTCAGCGGGCTTGGCGGCCACGGTGTTGCCCGTCACCAGGGCAGCGACGACCTGACCGGCAAAGATGGCCAGGGGGAAGTTCCAGGGGCTGATGCAGACGAAGACGCCGCGGCCTTGCATGCGCGGGCCGTCTTGCTCGGCCTGGTCGGCGTAGTAGCGCAGGAAATCGACGGCTTCGCGGACTTCGGCCACGCAGTCGCCCTGGGTCTTGTAGGCTTCCTTGACCAGCAGGGCGCAGAACTCGTGGATGCGTCCATCGAGCGCATCGGCGGCGCGGCGCAGGATGTCGGCGCGCTCATGCGCAGGCGTGATGTTCCAGGCGCTGAAACCGGCTTGCAGCTGGGCCATGGCGGCCGCCACGTCCTCGGCCGTGGCCTCGGGCACGGGCTGGACTTCCGTGCGAGCCAGGGCGTCGAGATAGACCTGGCGCTGGGCCAGATCGGTCAGGTCGGCGCCGGTGGAATTGGCACGGCCCTGGCCCTTGGGGTCTTGGTAAAGCGCGCGCGGCAGCGGCAGGGCGCTGTAGGGCTGCACCTGCTCCAGCGGCGAGCCGAGCAGCTCAGGCACCTGGACGTTGACGTCGGCCAGCTGATGGACGAAGGACGAGTTGGCGCCGTTCTCCAGCAGGCGGCGCACCAGATAGGCCAGCAGGTCGCGGTGCTCGCCGACCGGGGCGTAGACGCGGCAGGGGATGGTGCCGGCCTTGAGCACCTCGCGGTACACGCCCTCGCCCATGCCGTGCAGACGCTGCATCTCGAACTTGGCATTGGCCGTCTTGGCCATCTGCACGATGGCGGCGATGGTGCCGGCGTTGTGGCTGGCGAACTGCGGGTAGATCACATCGGCGTGCTGGATCAGGGCCTGGGCACAGGCCAGATAGGACACATCGGTGTGCTGCTTGTGGGTGAACACGGGGTAGGCGGCCAGACCCAGCTCCTGGGCGCGCTTGATCTCACCGTCCCAGTACGCGCCCTTGACCAGGCGCACCATGAAGCGCAGATGGTGCTTCTTGGCGATGGCGGCCACCTCGTGGATGACGGCCAGAGCTCGGGTCTGGTAGGCCTGCACGGCCAGGCCGAAGCCGCGCCACTGAGGGTAATGCGTGGCAATGCGGGCGGCCAGGGCGTCCAGCACATCGAGCGAGAGCTCAAGGCGGTCGACTTCTTCAGCGTCGATGGTCAGGTTGATATTGGCCTGCGCGGCCAGGGTGATCAGCTCCCAGACGCGCGGCAGCAGCTCGGCGAACACACGCTCCCGTTGCAGCACTTCGTAGCGCGAGAACAGGGCGCTCAACTTGATCGAGATGCCATCGGCCGACTCGGGCGATTCCGCCTTGGCGCCGGCGGCAATCGCCTTGATCGCGCCGATGTAAGCCGCGTGGTAGCGGCGCGCATCGGCCTCGGTGCGGGCGCCCTCGCCCAGCATGTCGTAGCTGAAGCGCAGCATGGGCTGGGCCTTGCGCGCCGAAGCGGCCTCGTCCATGGCCTCGCCGATATTGCGGCCCAGCACGAACTGGCGGCCCAGCAGCTGGATGGCGCGCACGGTGGCGCCCACCACGGTCTGCGCGCCCAGGCGGGTCAGCAGGCCGCCCTGGCCTTCGGCATCGGGCAGGAATTTCTTGGACAGGGAAATGGCCGAGGCCGAAAGGCTGGACCAGAGCTTGTGCGGGCCGTCCGAGCCGCCGTCAAACTGGCCGCGGCCCAGCTGGTCGGCCGTCAGGGCGATGGCGGTGGGGGCGTCGGGCACGCGCAGCAAGGCTTCGGCCAGGCGCATCAGGGCCAGGCCTTCCGAACTGGTGATGGGGTACTCGCGCAGCAGCGATTCCATGGCCCAAAAGGGCGCGGGGTTGGCGCGCACCTGCTCCACCCAGGGGCGGGCTTGTTCGATGACGGCGGGCCAGTTCAGGCCGGCGCCCAGGCTCTGGGCCAGCGCGTTGACCACGCCGATCTCGTCGCGGTAGGGGTCGGGCAGGCGGGCGGCTTCGGGCGGCAGGGCAAAAGCGGTCATGAAAAACCTCGTAATGGGCGAAACTAGCGAAGCGTCGAACTTTATGTGGGCTGGCCCTGAATTAAATTCAGAACATCAGCACACGCCTAGTCGAAAATTCAGCATGAGCAGCGACACCCCCACCCTGGACAAGACCGATGCCCGCATCCTGCGTGTGCTGCAGGCCGACGGCCGCATCTCCAATCTGAAGCTGGCCGAGGCCGTGCACCTCTCCCCCACCGCCGTGCTCGAGCGCGTCAAACGCCTGACCCGCGAGGGCTACATCCTGGGCTATGAAGCGCGGCTCAACCCTGAAAAACTGGGCGCGGCCATGCTGGTCTTCATCGAAATCCTGCTCGACCGCACGGTACAGGACGTGATGGACAACTTCAAGGCCGCCGTCCAAGCCCGCCCCGAGATCCTGGAATGCCACCTGGTGGCCGGCGGTTTCGACTACCTGCTCAAGACCCGCGTGTCCGATATGGGCGCCTACCGCGAGTTCATCGGCAGTGTCATCTGGACCCTGCCCGGCGTGCGCGAGACGCGGACCTATGCGGTGATGGAGGAGGTGAAGAACACGACGGCGTTGCCGATTTGAGCGGCAAGCGACCGCCCCAAGTTCAGCCCCCAGCGGCCGGCAAGGCACGCATGCCCAGGCGGCCCATGCCCAAGGACCCGACCAAGGCACCCGATGTCTTGCTGAACACGACTGCGCTGAAGCGGCAGCCCAGATTTTTGAACACGGCCATGGAGGGCACATTGGTAGCCCGCACATGGGTGACCAGGCGGCTCAGGCCCTGCTCCCGCATGCCCTGCTCGGTGGCGGCGATCAGCAGCTGCGCCGCGCCCCGGCGGCGGAACTCGGGCCAGGTGTAGAGGAAACCGAGGAAACCGTCGCCCGCGGACAGATGCAGGGCCAGCTTGGGATCGTCCACCGCACAGACCGGGCCGGTTTCGATATTGAGCTGGGCCACCACCGCCTCGCCACACAGCAGGACATGGATGCTGCAGCCGCGCTGCAGCAGGCGCTCGGGTTCCGGCCCCGACTGAGCGGCGATCTGCGTGGCCGTGCCGGCCGGCAGGCGAGCCAGATCAGCCAGGCTGGAGAGGCGCTGATAGGCCCAGCCCTCCGGCAACTCAGGCGCCGCCGCAGCGGGCAAGGCCTTGCTGGCGAAGCGAAACACCTCGAGCCCGCTGAGCAACTTGAAAGCGAAGAACGCCGAGGCCGTGAGACCGCCCGGGCCGAGCAGGAAAGACAGGCGTTGGTTCATGCGGCGGCAGCGGCTCAGGCCAGCGAGTCCAAGCGGACCGTCCAGGTCGGCAGGGCTTTCTTGGCCACCCAGGCCAGCACGCCGCCGATCAAGCCGGGCTTGAACATCATCACGTCATGCAGCAAGGACGCGTCTTGCGCGCCCCAGCGCTGCTTGTAGCCCGAGTCGCCCTGACCCCAGTCCAGCAAGCGCTTGCCGCGCGCCACAGCGTCCTGCAGCACGTCAAAGGTCAGGATGGAGCCGGGGCTGTGGCTCTTCCATTGTTCGTCGTAGGAGTTGGCGATGATGTAGACCGCGGTCTCGGTTTCCAGATGCGCCGAGAACGCCACCGGCTGGCCGCCGCAGCGCAACACCCAGAACACCGCCTCCGAGTGGCCATCGGCCTGCTCGCCCATCAGCGCCCAGAAACGCTGGTTGGCCGGCCCAATGAATTTCAGTTCACCGCCCTTCTTGGCCAGCCAGGATTGCGACTCGATGCCGGCCAGGGTGTCGAGGATGTCGAGCGAGCGGCCCATCACATGGCGATCCACGCTGAGCTCGCCCACCGTCTTGCCCAGGCGCCGGCGCGAATACTCGATGTTCTTGATCAGGGAGTTGCTGAACTTGGGCTTGAGCCCTTCCATGCCTTGCGACAGATCCAGCTCGAAGACCGCACCGGTTTCCCGGCACAGAGACCGCCAGCCCTGGCGGCTCAGTTCACGCAGGACGGAGTGCAAAGCGGCATCGCGGCTGGACACCGGCCCGAAGCGCAGCACGGCGCCGGGCGGATGGGCTGCCAACTCGCGCCCCAGCGCTTCGGCCGCCGCCAGGCCAGGCTCTTTCTGCGCCGCCACAAACAGGGTTCGGAACGGCCAGTAATAGCCAGCCAAAGAGTGGATGGAGAACAGCGCGATCTTCTGCTTGGCGAAAGGCACAAAGGCCTGGATGGCGCCGTGCTCACGGCTCACCACATGGCACAGCGGGCCACTCCAGCCACGCCCGGGCAAAAAGGCCTGGGCCCAAGCACGCAGACTCCTGGGGCTGCAAAAGGCCTGGTCCTCGAGCTGGTGCGTTGGCCAGGTACCGGTTTGAGACAAGGCCTCGTCACTGATGAGCGCTGGGCCCTCCGATGTTTTCATGTAGCTTCCGACTCAAGAATCAAAACCCGGCGCACCGGCGGCAGCAAAACCTCAGGCACCGAAGCGCATCCACTGGCGGATGCGTGTCTTCAAATTGTGGCGCTCGAGAAACTCGCCGAATTTCTCGACCGCGGCATTGAAATGGCGATGCCCCTGCACCAGCAACCAATGGGCCAGACTGCGGCGAATGAAAAACACATCGGCACATTGCCGATGGTCGGTGGCGAACAGCTTTTTGTGCTCGGATTCGCCCTCGGTGAAATCGAAATACTTGTGCTTGCCTTCGGCAAAAATGGTTTCCAGCGCCTGCCACTGGAGCACCGTGCCGACCGACAGTTTCATGAAACTGGGGTCATAGCCCAGATAGGAATACACCAGCACGCCCTCTTCGATCGGGCAGTACAGATAAGAAACGGGTTTGCCCTCGTGGAAGATGATGTAGGCGCGCACGAGATCCTGCGCCGCCAGTTTCATCACCTCGGCCGTGAATGCCTCTGAATTGGGAATCCCGGCGTCGAGCAGTTTCTCCTGATAGGTCAGGGCCGACACCTGGCGGGCCAGTTTCAGAAACTCACCCATCTCCTCGGGGCGTGTGTACTGGCACCAATCCAGGCTGCCACCACAATGCTCGGCAAATTTCTTGATCTTGCGATTGATGGTCGAACGCGTCTTGGCCGAAAACTTGGCCTTGTAGTCTTCAAAAGACTGGTTCAGGTCGATGAAATAGCGCGGGTAATGCTGGCGGACATACACCAGATAATCACCCTGCGTGCTCAAAGCGGGCAAGGTGGCCTGCACTGGCAGCGAGCGAATCAGGTAACCCGCACAATCAGCGGGCAAGGCGCGATCTGGCGCCACGGGCTGCAACACCGGCTCACCGGGGTCGGACAGGCGCACCTGGCTGCATTGCAGGTTCAAATTGAAGCGAAACCAAGTCCAGTCGCTGAGCTGAAACTTGAAAGGTACCTGCGCGACAAACCAGGAATTCACTGATATCTCCGGCGATACGCTTGTTCCAGCGTTCGCATCCCGGTTTTCCAGCGTGTGGAAACCAAGGGCAAGGGTTGGGTTTGCACCGTGCGGGCGTTCAAGCCATGAAAGCCTGACATATTGAAGTGGGCACGATTGTCGCTGACGAAACGGCACAGCTTTTCGAGGCGTTTGACGACCACCGCATCGGCCCGGTTCTTGGCCGGATTCAGCAACTCAAAGTTGTGCGAGAGGATGACGAACTCGGACTGGCCGCGCTCCAGCGCCTGCCAGAGCAGGGTTTCCATCTCGGCGCTGGAGGAGGCCGTCAGCTGCGCGTGGCGCAGGCGGCCAAAGCCGTCGTCATAGACGGTCATCGGATGCTCCAGCACGCCATCGAAAGCGCAGCAATCGGTCAGCAGGGTTCCAGGCGCCAGGCCGCTGTCCGGGCCAAACATGGTGGCGTTGTAGCTGGAGTCGTGGACGATGCCATGCGCCTGCAAGGCCTGCAGGGTCAGGTGATTGAAGCCAAAGCTGCCGGCGCGGAAGGCATTGGGGCGCCGGGCGCCCGCCTGGGCCAGGTAGTCCAGGCCGATGCCGATCAGCTGGGTCTGCTCGGCCAGATCGAACATGCGCAGGTACTGCCGCTTGTGCGTGCTGTTGGGCAGGATGGTGTTCGGCCGGCCCTCGTCCACCCACTCGGTGTGCAGATGCAGCTGCACCTCATGGCCGGCGGCCTCAATCATGCCGACGATCTCTCGCAGCGGCTCGATACCGAAGCGCGCAGCGAACAGGGGCTCGACAAAGAACACCCCCGTCAGGCCATGGTCACTGAGCAGTTTCAGTTGGAAGGGCAGGCCAAAGTTTCCGGCCGCCGTCGGCCCGTACACATAGCTCTGGAAGGCGGCGGGAAACTTGGAATCGATATCGTTCCAACCGTCACACCACACCTCCACATCGACTGTGTAAAAAACATTGAGCATCAGCAGATCCGTTCCGTCCTTTTCGCGCTGCGGCAGCATACGCGACTTGCTTGAACTTTCTGCTCGCGGCAGGCCCTCGCTTGCGGGTGCCTCCGCGTGAATTCGACCGCTGATCCAGCCTCATTTCTTTTCGGTGGGCACGCCGGTCAAGTCCCCCTCTTCTGGGGGGATGCCTCAGCGAACACCCCCCACCCTCCCCCATCGCACGCCCCGAAGTGTGATGGGAAGCACGGATCGCGTCGCCGAATATGAATTCCAGACGCCGGCGCAGGCTACTCAGTCTGGCAGCCGGCAGCGGCAACACAAGCAAGCCCTCTGGAGACTTTCATCATGCGCAACCATGCTGCCCTGCCCCCGGCCACACTCCAACGCAAGGCCCCGGTTCCGGGCGACGCTGCCGAGCCGATTCACAGCTGTGGCTGGTTCGAATCGTCCTACGAGCTGAGCCAGGGCCTGCAGGTCACCGAAGGCGGCGATGATGACGAAGGTCTGCTGGCCGAACTGTGCATCGCGACGCTCAGCTTCATGCCGATCTCGGCTGGGTCTCTGGGTGACGCCGCCAAGCCGACCTGCCACTGAGGCCCCTCAAGCCAACACTCAAGACGCCGGCTCTTGCAGGTGCTGCAGTTCCGGCCCAGCCTCGGGCTCCTGAAGATCCCGCCGATCGACCGGCTGCTGACGGCCCGACAACTGCAGCGCCCAATGGGTAACCCAATCATGGCTGCGTGACGGCGGCGCCATCGAGGGCATCAGCAGCAAGAGCGCCAAGGCAGCCATGGGCAGACCGCGCGGCAAACCGCGCCGCAGCGGCGGCGCCAGCCACAAGCTGGCGCCACTGGCCACGGCGCCGAGCAGAAAACCGGTCACCGACTCCGAAACAGAGTGCGCACCAACTTTCAGGCGCGAGTAAGCAATCAAAGCCGCCAGCGCGTAGGACAGGCCAATCCAAGCCCAAGTAGCGGTCGAAAACCGACCGCGGTCGGATTCACGATCCGCCCGAACCGAGACAGCCGGAGAAGCCGCCAGCGCCAGCCAGGTCAGCAGGGGCAAGACCGCTGCGGCGAACATGGAATGCCCGGAAAAACCAGTGAAATCCCAGCGCGCGATGCCCAGGCCCCAGCCCATGAAAGCCAGCTTGCTGGCCGTGGTCACGCCGATCACTGCGGCCAACAAGGCCAGAGCGCGCCAGGCCCAGGCCCTCTGGGCGGCGCGCGCTCCCGCACTGCGCCAGACCCAGGTCAGGCCCAACAGGGCCAGAGGAAGAAGAAACTGCGCTTCGCCCAGGCGGGTCAGCCAGGGCCAGGCAATAGCAGAAAGACTCATGCCACCATACTAAAGCCTGCGCTCAGTACAACTCCGGCACCACCATCTCCGGCGGCACGGGTTGGCGTTCGTAATCCTCGTGTCGCTCGCGCGAGGGCAGGATGACCGGCGGGTGCGGGATCTCGTGGTAGGGCATCTGGGCCAGCAAATGGGCCATGCAGTTCAGCCGCGCCTTCTTCTTGTCGTCGGCCTGCACCACCCACCAGGGCGCCTCGGCAATGTGGGTGCGCTCCATCATCACTTCCTTGGCCTTGGTGTAGTCCTCCCAGCGGCGGCGCGACTCCAGGTCCATGGGGCTGAGCTTCCACTGCTTGAGCGGGTCGTGGATGCGGCCCAGGAAGCGGGTGTGCTGTTCCTCGTCGGAGATCGAGAACCAGTACTTGATGACCTGGATGCCGGCGCGCACCAGCATCTTCTCGAACTCAGGCACCGAGCGGAAGAACTCTTCGTACTCGTCGTCGCTGCAAAAGCCCATGACCCGCTCGACACCGGCGCGGTTGTACCAGCTGCGGTCGAACAGCACGATCTCGCCCCCGGCCGGCAGGTGCGAGATGTAGCGCTGGAAATACCACTGCGTGCGCTCGCGGTCGTTCGGTGCCGGCAAGGCCGCAACGCGGCAGACGCGCGGGTTCAGGCGCTGGGTGATGCGCTTGATC
Organism: Paucibacter sp. B51; assembly: GCF_027863535.1. NCBI lineage: Bacteria > Pseudomonadati > Pseudomonadota > Betaproteobacteria > Burkholderiales > Sphaerotilaceae > Roseateles > Paucibacter sp. B51. Next base: position 821,271 of record NZ_JAPIVN010000001.1, read on the forward strand.
ACGCCGCCCTTGCCCGCGGCGTCGCGGCCCTCAAAGATGATGACGGCCTTGTGCTTGCTGGCCACCACCCAGTCCTGCAGCTTGACCAGCTCGCCCTGCAGGCGGAACAGCTCCTGGAAATAGGCGCGGCGCTGCAGGCGCTGCTCGGGCGTGAAGCGGCTGCGGATCGCGTCTTCATCGAAGCCGCGGTCGTCAATCTCCATCTCCAGCTCTTCGTCATAGCTGTCGATCAGGTCCGCCTGCATGCGCTGCATCAGGTCGGCGGGGTCCACATTCGAGTTCGGCGGCGTGCTCATGGTTGGGCGGGAAGAAGGGAGGGGGAACACAGAGGGCGCAAAGGAAGCGCCCACCTCGACATGGACAGCCTGCCTGCGCGGCATGACAGGCGCGTGAACTCAGGCCTTCACCAGCTCCAGCGCTGGTTGCTGCCGCCGTTGCAGCTCCACAGCAGCACCGGCTGCTTGGGCCGAGCGCGGCCTTCCTTGATATCCAGGCATTTGCCGTTCATGCGGCTGCGGATCTCACTGCCCTGACGGGTCCAGCGCTGGTTGACGCCGCCGCTGCAGGGCCAGGCGATCACGCGCGCGCCGTCCTCGCGGTTGCCTTCGGCCACATCGAGACACATGCCGCCCACGCGCAGCTCACCGCGGTTGCTCCAGGTGAAGCGCTGGTTGTTGCCGCCATGGCAGTTGAAGACGATGGCCTCGGTGCCGCGCTCGACCCGGCCCGACATGTCCAGGCACAGGCCGTCCTTGCCACGGATCTGGCCGCTGCCCCATTGCGGGCGGTCCGGGCCCTGCCAGTCACCGTCGTTGTTGTTGCTGTTGTTGTCTTTGTCCTTGCCCGATTTGGAGGCCAGCAGGGCAATGGCCGCCACGGCCGCCACACCCGCCACCACGGCACCGGTGCTGATGCCCGAGGACTCCTTGCCACCGTCTTCGCCGTTGATGGCATCGCCAAACAGCTTGAAGCGAGCCGAGCAGCCATCATTGACCCAGAGCTCGCGGTTGCTGAGGTCGAAGCCCCAGCTGCGGTTGAAGCGGCAGGCGCCGCTGATCTGATGGTCCAGCTCCACATCGCGCACGCCTTCGTCGAGGCGCAGGCTTTCATAACGGCCGCTGGAGCGCAGCTCCACGGTCTTGAGTTCCACGCCGCGATCACGCGGCTCCGCAGCCCAGGCGGGCGCGACAGGTGCCGCGAGCAGCGCGAACGCACTCAGGCTGCAAACAATGGAACGACGCGGGTGCTGGGGGCTCATGCAGGTTTCTCCTCGGGCAGAACTGGGCTGCCAGCGGCAAGCCACCCCGGGAGCGTAACGCAAGGCCGAGGCGGTCTCCGCCATCTCGCCCCGCCGGGCGTGCACCAGCCGGTTCAAGCCAGCTGCAAATGCCGCAGCGTGCGGCGCGGCCCGTCGGGCAAGGCATGTGGGGTCAGCACAAAGTCCTCGGCCGGCATGGGGCGGCCGTAGTGCCAGCCCTGGGCCCAGTCGCAGCCTTCGCGCTGCAGCCAGGCGGCCTGCTCGGCGGTTTCCACGCCCTCGGCCAGCACATCGAGGTTGAGGCTGCGCGCCAGCACGATGACGGTGCGGGCGATCGCCGCCACATGGGCGTCCTGGCCCAGCTCGGAGACGAAGCTGCGGTCGATCTTGAGCGTGCGCACCGGCATGCGGCGCAGATAGGACAGCGAGGAATAGCCGGTGCCAAAGTCGTCGATGGCCACGCGCACGCCGCGCGCGGTCAGCGCGCCCAGCAGCTCGATGGCGGCCTCGGCATCCTCCAGCAGCAGGCTTTCGGTCACCTCCAGCTCCAGGGCTTGGGGCGGGCAGCCGGTCTCGGCCAGGATGAAGTCCACGGTCTCGATGAAGTCGGGCTGGCGCAACTGGCGCGCCGACACATTGACGGCCACCTGCTGCGGCTTGCCCGGCTGGCCCTGCCAGCGCGCGGCCTGGGCGCAGGCGGTTTCCAGCACCCAGCGGCCGATCGGGATGATCAGGCCGGTGTCCTCAGCCAGGGGGATGAACTCGGCCGGCGAAATCGGCCCGCGCGTCGGGTGGCGCCAGCGCAGCAAAGCCTCGGCGCCGATCAGGGCGCCGTCGGACAGACGCACCTGGGGCTGGTATTCCAGGCGGAACTGCGCCGCCTCGTTGGCGTGGCGCAGGGCATGGGTCAGCTCAAAGCGCTGCTGCACCGCCTGGGTCAGCTCGGGCCGGTAGGCCTGCACGGTGTTGCGGGCATGGGCCTTGGCCCGGCACATGGCCGCCTCGGCATTGCGCAGCAGCTCGTCCACGCTGACGCCATCGGCCGGGAACAAGGCCAGGCCGATGCTGGCGCCCAGGGTGAAGCTCTTGTCGCCCAGCAAGATGGGCTCGCGCATGGCGTCGATCAGGCGCTCACCCAGGCGCATGGAGGTCTCTTCGTCCACCAGGCCGGACAGCACGACCACGAACTCGTCCGCGCCCACCCGGGCCACCGAGTCGCTGGCGCGCACCACATTGATGAAGCGGGCAGCGGTTTCCTTGAGCACGGCGTCGCCGGCGGCATGGCCGGCGATGTCGTTGACGTCGCGGAAGCCGTCGAGGTCGATGTAGAGCACGGCCACGCAGGTGTGGTCGCGCTGGGCCAGGCCGACCTGGCGCTCGATGCGGTCGCGCAGCAGGGCCAGATTGGGCAGGCCGGTCAGGCGGTCATGCAGCTTCTGGTGCAGCAGCTCGGCCTCGGTCTGCTTGATGCGCGAGATGTCGGTCAGCACCGAGAGGTAATGCGGCTGGCCGTGGCTCTCGGCCGGCGGCACCTTGACGATGGTGCCCCAGAGCGGCACGGTCTCGCCGTTCTTGTGGCGGTCGGTCAGCTCGCCGCTCCATTTGCCGTGGGCCTCGACCTCGGCCCAGAGGCGCTCGAGGAAGTCCGGGTCCTGCTCGTTGAGGCGCAGGTAATGCGGCATGCTGCCTTCCAGCTCCTCGCAGCTGTAGCCGGTGATGGCGCACAGGGCCGGGTTGACGTCGCGGATGCGCAGATCGGCATCCATCACCATGATGCCTTCGCCGCAGTGCTCGAAGACGGTCACCGCGCGGTGCAGCTGGCTCATGGCCTCGCGCAGGGCGGTGACATCGCGCGCCACCCCGACCTGACCCAGGCACTGGCCCTCGTCGAACACCGGCGCCTGCACCACGTCCAGGCAGGCCCGGCTGCCATCGGCCTGGGTCAGCCAGCTCAGGGTGCGCTGCGGGCCGGGCTTGCCCGGTGGCTGCGGGCCCAGGGCCTGGCTCCAGGCCGGGCGCTCGGCCAACTGCTCGTCACGGCGGCCCACCAGATCGGCTTCGCGCAGGCCCGTGCATTGTTCGAACGCCGGGTTGCAGCCCTCGTAAGCGCCATTGGCATCCTTGAAATAGACCGGGTCGGGAATGGCATTGAGCAAGGCGCTCAGCTTGGTGCGTTCGCGCCGCACCAGCAGCAACTCGGCGCGGCGCTGGCGCAGCTTGAGGCGCTGGAACTGCACCAGGCCCAGCACCAAACCCAGGCCGAGGGCGCCCAGCAGGCCAAACACGCTGAGCCAGAACATGGGGCTGCGCAGGTCCAGGGCGATCACATCGCCGCCGCTCACCTGCGCCCAAGCCGCCGGGGTGCAGCCCAGCAGCCAGATCGTGCGTGCCGCCGGTCGCAGTCGCGCCCGCCAGCGTTGAAAAAATTCGCTCATGCCTGAAACCCGTCTCGTCGGTCAGGACTCGCCTTGCGTCACCGCGGGGTCACCGCTGAGCGCTGCGTCTTGCCTGTTGTGATGTGTCGATCCGACGTCACCCCGCACCACAGGTGACCCCTCGTTCTCGCCGTTTCGGTAGTGTCCGCGGCGCGCTTGAGGGTGGCTAGGGTTTACAGGGACGCTGCGAGCCGGGTTCCCTGCAAGATTGCACGCTTTGCATCCAATTCGCCGGCCTCGAGGGCGCCGCCGATCACATGGACGCGGGCGCCTGCCGCACGCAGCGGCGCTTCCAGCTCGCGCAGCGGCTCCTGGCCGGCGCACAGGATGATGCTGTCGCAGGCGATCAGCTGGCTGTCAGCATGCTTCTCGCCGTAGCTGACCCACAGGCCCTCGGGGGTGATGGCCTCGTAGTTGACGCCGGACAGCATCTCCACCTGCTTCATCTTCAGCGCGGCGCGGTGGATCCAGCCCGTGGTCTTGCCCAGGCCGGCGCCCGGCTTGCCGGCGCGGCGCTGCAGCAAGGTGATGGCGCGGGCCGGCGCGGCCGGCTCGGGCCGCACATAGCCGGCACGCAGCTGGACCGGATCACCCACACCCCATTCGCGCTGCCAGGCGGCCAGGTCCTGCGTCAGCGAGTGGCCGTCCTCCGCGCCCGCTTCGGCCAGGTATTCGGCCACATCGAAGCCGATGCCGCCGGCGCCGACGATGGCCACGCGCGCGCCCACGGGCTTCTTGTGCCGCAGCACGTCGATGTAAGTCAAGACCTGACCCCGCGCCTGGCCTTCCGCCTGGCCCTTGATGCGCGGGTCGCGCGGCGTCACGCCGGTGGCCAGCAGCACCTCGTCAAAGCCCAGCAGCGCGTCGGCGTCGACGCGGCGGTTCAGGTGCAGCTGCACACCGGTCAGCTCGATGCGGCGCGCGAAATAACGCAGGGTCTCGCGGAACTCTTCCTTGCCCGGGATGCGGCTGGCCATGGTGAATTGGCCGCCGATCTGCGCCGCGGCGTCGAAGAGGTGAACCTCATGCCCGCGCTCGGCCAGGGTGGTGGCCGCCGCCAGACCCGAGGGGCCGGCGCCGACCACGGCGACCTTCTTGCGCGGCGCCTTCAGCGCGGCAATCGGGATGATGGGCAGCTCCTGCTCGTGGCAGGCACGCGGGTTGACCAGGCAGGAGGCGATCTTCTGCTGGAAGGCATGGTCCAGGCAGGCCTGGTTGCAGGCGATGCAGGTGTTGATCTCGTCGGCGCGGCCCTCGCGCGCCTTCTTCACAAAAGCCGGGTCGGCCAGGAAGGGCCGGGCCATGCTGACCATATCGGCCGCGCCCTCGGCCAGCAGGTTCTCGGCCACCTCCGGCATATTGATGCGGTTGCTGGTGATCACCGGCGTGGTGATGCCCTCGGCACGCAGGGCCGCGCGCAGCTGGGCGGTCACGCCGGCAAAGGCCGCGCGCGGCACCGAAGTGGCGATGGTGGGCACGCGCGCCTCATGCCAGCCGATGCCGGTGTTGATCAGGGTGGCGCCGGCCTTCACCACACCGCGCGCCAGCTGCAGCACCTCGTCCCAGCTGCTGCCGTCGGGGATCAGGTCCAGCATGGACAGGCGGTAAATGATGATGAAGTCCGGGCCCACGGCCTCGCGCATGCGGGTGAGGATCTCGAGCGCGAAGCGCATGCGATTGGCGTAGCTGCCGCCCCAGGCGTCCTGGCGGTGGTTGGTGTGGGTGACCAGGAACTGGTTGATCAGATAGCCCTCGGAGCCCATCACCTCGACGCCGTCATAGCCGGCCTCGCGGGCCAGCTTGGCGCAACGGATGAAGGCGCGGATCTGCCGCTCGATGCCGCGGGCCGAGAGCTCGCGCGGCGTGAACGGCGTGATCGGCGACTGGATGCGCGAGGGCGCCACGCACAGCGGCGAATAGCCATAGCGGCCGGTGTGCAGGATCTGCAGGGCGATCTTGCCGCCCTCGGCATGCACGGCCTCGGTGACCACCCGGTGGCGGCGCGCCGCGCCGCTGGTGGCCAGGGTGCCGGCGAAAGGCTTGGTCCAGCCCTCGATATTGGGCGCATAGCCGCCGGTCACCATCAGGCCCACCTCGCCGCGCGCGCGCTCGGCGAAATAGGCGGCCATGCGGTCAAAGTGCTTGCGGCCATCTTCCAGGCCGGTGTGCATGCTGCCCATCAGCACGCGGTTCTTCAGCGTGGTGAAGCCCAGGTCCAGCGGTTCAAGCAGGTGCGGGTAGTTCATGGCGGCGGCTCGCTGAAGGTGGCTCTTGGTGGCAGGACAAAAAGGCTGCGGGCGATGCTAGCAGCGCACCCCTGCGGTGCGCGCCGTCGGGCGGGGCTTTGGAGAGCTGCCCCCAAATGTAAAGAAGCGGCCCAGCAACACAAGTTCACTGCGGCGACACAGGGGCACATGGGCGAGCAACACGCAGCCCGCCCAATCGCGCCGGTACGCCCTGCCCCGATTCCTTTCTTCTCTCTTCTCTATTTTTCGGAGTTCTCCTCGATGCGATTCAAGCAAATCTGGGGCTCAGGCCTGAGCTGCCTGGCCCTGAGCGCGGTCACCCTTCTGAGCGCCTGCGGCGGCGGCAGTGGCAGCAGCAGCAACACCCAAGTCCGCCTGCTCAATGCCAGCGTGGGCTACAGCTCGCTGGACCTGGCCGTCAACAGCACGACGCTCAACACCGGCGTGGCCTACGGCAACGTGGGCAGCTATGCCAGCGTCGACATCAACGCCACCAGCTCGCAGATCCAGACCACCGGCGTGGGCGCCACCGTGGCCAACCTGACCCCCACCCTGGCGGCCGACAGCCACTACACCTTGATCGCCTACGGCTGGGGCGGCGCGGTGCGCAACAGTCTGCTACAAGAGGTTGAGACCGCTGCCGACGCCAACAAGAGCAAGCTGCTGGTCTTGAACCTGGCGCCCGATGGCGGTGCGCTGGACGTCTACATCACCGCCGCCAACAACAGCGACAGCCTGGAGACCGCCACCCCGGTGGCCAGCGCCATCGCCGGCGGCACCGGCAGCGGCTACAACACCCTGAACTCCGGGACCTTCCGCATCACCCTGACCGGCAGCGGCAAGCCCAGCGACATCCGCCTCGACCTGCCCAGCGTCACGCTGGAATCCACCGGCGTGGCCACCCTCGTGGCCACCGCCACCGCCGGCGGCCGCCTGGTCAATGGCATGGTGCTCAAGCAGCAGGGCGCCGTCAGCAACCTGCCCACCACCAAGGCGCGGGTGCGCGTGGCCGCCACCCTGGCCGGCTCCGCCTCGGTGAACGCCAGCATCGGCGGCCAGAGCGTGCTGCCCTCCACCCTGGCGCCGCAGATCGGTGCCTACACCACGGTGGAGGCCGGCGCCCCGGTGCTGGACCTGCGCGTCAACGGCGTCGCGCTGAACACCAGCAACCCCACGCTCAAGGCCGGCGGCGACTACACCCTGCTGGTCTGGGGCACAGCCGCCAGCCCGCAGCTCAGCGTGCTCAGCGATGACAACCGCCTGCCCACCGCCAGCGGCACCGCCAAGATCCGGCTGATCAATGGCCTCTCGGGCGCCAACACCGGCCTGGGCATGGCGCTGGACTACAGCAGCATCGCCAGCAACATCACGCCGGGCAGCGCCTCCAGCGCCGCCGTGGTCAACGCCAGCGCCACCGCCTCCCTGCTGACCGTGAACTCGCCCGCCTCCGCCACCGCCATCTACAGCAATGCCAGCTTGATCGTGCCGACCAGCGCGGTGTTCAGCCTGTTCATGATGGGCGAACCGGCGGCGCCGATCGGCCAGTTGGTGCGCGACGACCGTTGAGCACCTGAGGCAGGGTGTTTGGCTGGCAAGATGCCGGCCATGCCCTCGCCAACGCTCGCCACTTCCGTCTCCTCCGCCCCTCACCGCCTCAGCCTCTGGGCCGGCCTGGCCGTCATCCTGGCCTGGGGCCTGAACTTCCCGCTGCAGAAAACCCTGCTCACGGCCATGGGCCCGGAGGGTTTTCTGTTCCTGCGCTTTGCGCTGATGCCGGTGTTGGTGACCGGCCTGCTGCTGCAACAGCATGGCCTGCGCTGGCCGCGGGTGTCGCGCGCCGACGCCTGGGCGCTGCTGCGCCTGGGCTTTCTGGGTCAGGGCCTGCACCTGGCCCTGTCCAGCTACGGCATCCATTTCTCCACGCCCTTTTCCAGCTCGGTGCTGCTGGCCTGCGGGCCGGTGTTCACCCTGCTGATCCTGCGTGCCTGGGGCCTGGAGCGCCTGCGCCGGCCGCAGCTGCTGGGCATGGCGGTGGCCGCCGCGGGCGCCCTGCTCTTCATGTCCGACAAGCTGCTGGCCGCCAACTGGCGCGCCGGTGGCGGCGACCTGGTGCTGCTGACGGCGGCCGCCTTGTTCAGCTACTACACCGTGGCCGCCAAGCCCCTGATCGAGCGCCACGGTGCCGTGCTGGTGATGTGTTATGCCTCACTGGCCGCCACCGTGCCGGTGCTGGCCTATGCCACGCCCGCCGCCCTGCGCGTGGACTGGGCCGCGCTCAGCCCCTGGATCTGGCTGGGCGCGCTCTGGGCCATTGTCGTCATCGGTTTCCTGACCTGGCTGGCCTGGGGCTGGGTCAATGCCCAGCGCGGCGTGGCCCGCACGGCGCCACTGATTTACCTGATGCCGCCCATCGCCGGCGTGGCCGCCTGGCTCAGCACCGGCGAAACCTTCAGCGCCGTCAAGCTGGCCGGTGCCGCCCTGGCCCTGGGCGGCGTGGCCCTGGCCCAGTTCGCCGGCCAAAGCCGCCCCGCCCCTGTCGACACCAGCCCCGCCGCCACATGACCCTCGCGTACACCATCGAGGCCTTGAACGCCGCACAGTTCCCCGAGTTCCGCGCCTATCTGCACGCGCATCTGCAGGACAACGGCAACCCCGAGACCGGCTACTTCCAGCCCCAGCCGCGCGGCCAGGCCGAGTTCCCGGCCGAGCGGGCCGCGGCCTTCGAACGCGGCCTGGGCATCGCCGTGGGCCAGCCAGGCTGGCGCCGGGCCTGGCTGGCACGCCGCGTGGCCGATGGGGCCATCCTCGGCCACGTCGACCTGCGCGCCCATCCCATGCCCCATGTCGAACACCGCGCCCAGCTGGGCATGGGCGTGCATGCCAGCGCGCGCCGCCAAGGCCTGGGCCAGGCCCTGATTGCCCACGCCCGCGACTGGGCGCTGGACCAGGGCAGCCTGTACTGGATCGATCTGCAGGTGCTGAGCAGCAACCCCGGCGCCCAGCGTCTGTATCAGCGCATGGGCTTTGTGCTGTGTGGCGAGCGGGCCGATCTCTTCCGCATCGATGGCCGGTCCCTGGGCGACCTCACGATGAGCTTGCGCCTGCGGCCAGTGACGCACACGGGCTGAGCACCCGGCCGGCGCGCGCCCGCTCCACCCCGCCTTCCAGCGCCAGCCGGCCATTGACCCAGACCGCCTCGATGCCGCGGGCCGGGCGGCAGGGGTCGGCATAGTCCGCCGCGTCCTGCACGGCAGCCGGGTCGAAGAGCAGCAGGTCGGCGGCGGCGCCCGGCCGCAGCTGGCCACGCTCGTGCAGCAGGCCGAAGCGCTGAGCACTCTGCCCGCTCATCTTGTGCACCGCGCGCTCCAGGCTCAGCAGGCCGCGCTCGCGGCTGTAATGGGCCAGCACGCGCGGGAAGGCGCCCCAGAGCCGGGGGTGGGGCTGGCGGTCGTGCGGCAGGCCGTCGGAGCCGATCATGGCCAGCGGGTGGGCGAGGATGCGATCGACATCGTCCTCGCACATCTGGAAATAGCAGGCCCCGCCCGGCTGCAGGCGACGGCAGGCTTCCACCTCCGTGACGCCCCATTCAGACGCCACCTCGGCCAGCCACTGGCCGCTGCGCTCCGGGTGCGGCGCCGACCAGGTCAGGCGGATGGGCGTGTGGCCATCCACCAGATCCTCGCGCAACACGGTGGAGCCAGCCAGATAGGGGTAGACATCGAGGCCCAGGTCCTGGCGCCGGGCCAGGCGCTCGATCAAGGCCAGGGTCTCGATGGCGCGACCCCATTGCCGGTGGCCGGAGCATTTGTGGTGCGAAATTTGCAGCGGCAGGCCGGCCTGGTGGGCGGTGTCGGCCGCCTCCTCGATGGCGGCCAGCACGCCGGCCATCTCGTCGCGCAGATGGGTGGCATAGATGCGGCCGCTGTGGCGCGCGGCCACCCGGGCCAGGGCCAGCAGCTCCTCGGGCGGCGCGGCGGCAGCCGGGGCGTAAAAGGTGCCCGAGGACAAGCCGCCGGCGCCTTCAGCCAGGGCCTGATCCAGCAGCGCGCACATGGCGGCCAGCTCGGCCGGCCGGGCCGGGCGGTCCAGCTCGGGCATGCAGGCCGCGCGCAAGGCGGTGTGGCCCACCAGGGCCAGCACATTGACCGCCGGTTGCGCGGCCTCCAGCGCCGCCCGGTAGTCGGCGAAACGCGCGTAACGGTAGGCCTCAGCGGGCAGCAGGTTCAGCGGTGGCTCCGGCGCCTGCCCGGGCGCCAGGCGCAGTGGCACCAGCGAGATGCCGCAGTTGCCCACCACCACGGTGGTGACGCCCTGGCTGAGCTTGGGCCTCATGGCCGGGTCCAGCAAGAGGGCGGCATCGTCGTGGGTGTGCACATCGATGAAGCCCGGCGCCAGGGCCAGGCCCTGGCAATCGCGGACCGGCACATGGGTTCCGACCCGGCCGGACAGATCCGGGCCTATCTCGAGGATGCCGCTGGCGTCGAACAGCAGATCGCCCGTCCAGGCCGGGCTCAGAACGCCGTCCACGATCAGCGCGCCGCGCAGCAGTTCCATGGGGCCCGCCTCAGAAATGGGTCAACACCGCATCGACGATGCGGTAGTCCTCGCCCTCGACGATGGGCAGCCAGGTCCATTTGTCGAAGGTGGTGCAGGGGTGGGAAATGCCCAGACCGATGCGGTCGCCCACGGCAGGCACGGCGACGGCCGGGTCCTGCGCGTCCCAGCGCAGGTAAGCGTGCTGGTCGTTCATGGCCTCGATGCGCCAGCCGGCCGGGGCCGGGCCGGGCTGCAGCTGGCCCAGCGGTGCCCAGGCCATGGGCGTGGGCATGCCCTGGTCGTGCGAGAGATCGCGCCGGCCCGCGCCCAGCAGGGCCAGGCCCGGCTCGGGGCAGGACAAGACCTGGCACCAGACCTCCAGCGCGCCCTGCAGGCCGGGCTCGCCGGCTTCCGCCAAACCCTCGGCCGCGATGCGCGGCGCGGCCACATCGACCAGGCGCTTGTACAAACCATGGTCGTGGGTGATGTAGCAGCCCGAGCGCAGCAGGCCGCGCCAGCGGTGGCGGCTTTGCGGGCGCAGCGCGCCGCAGACCAGATCAAACAGCGCCGAGCCGCCGGCCGAGATCAAGAGCTCCTGGCCCTCGGCCAGCTCGAACAAGTCTTCTGCCTCGCAGGCGGCCAGCAGGGCATGGGCGCGCTGCGTCCAAGCGGCCATCCAGGCCCGGTCGGCCTCGTCCTCGCCGCGCGCCCCCAGGCCCTCGTAAAAGGCCAGGCCCACCAGGCGCAGGCCCGGCACGGCTCGGACCTGGCGGGCCAGGGCCAGAGCCGCGTCGTGGTCGCGCACGCCGCAGCGGCCGCCCTCGGAGCCCAGCTCCAGGAGCAGCTCCAGCGCCAGCGCCAGCGCACCAGGCCCCTGGCGCGCCTGCCAGGCCTGCAAGAGCTGGCACTGGGCGGGCGAATCGACAAAGCTGGCCACCCGCAGGCCCGGGGTCTGGCGCTGCAGTTCGGCCAGCAGGCCCAGCTCGGCCTCACCGAGCAGCTGGTTGGCGATCAAGGCGCGGCGCACGCCGCCGGCCTGCACGCCGATGCGCAGCTGCTGCACATTGGCAAAGCTCAGGCCCCAGGCGCCGGCATCGAGCTGGCGTCGGAAGAGCTGCGGGCTCATGGTGGTCTTGCCATGCGGCGCCAGGCTCAGGCCGCGCTGGCTGGCGAAGCGCTGCATCCAGGCGATGTTGTGGGCCAGGGCCTCGCGCCGCAGCAGGGCCAGAGGCATGGGCATCTCGGGGCCCAGCGCCTGCCAGCCCTGAGCGGCCAGCTCGTTCAGCGGCAGCGGCGCCTGCAAAGGCGGAAAGCCCTTGAGCCACGGGCCGAGCAGCTCGTGGCTGCGCTCGGGGTGGTGAGGTGAAACGGAAGGGGTGGGAGCGGTCTTCGTATCCATGCACCATCATCATCGCTGCACAGCAGCCGGCAGTGGCCCGGCCATCTCAAGGTCAGCTTAAGAAGCCGCAGATCGCCCTCGTTCCGGCCGCCCAAGCGCGACGGAGCGACCTAGACTGCGGCGCCATGAACAGCAGCCACTTACCCACCGAAGAACCGATCAGCCACCTCGAATACCTGGGCGTGCCGCCTTCGGCCAGCGATCAACAGCCCCGCCCGCTTTCGCCCGCCGTGCGCGCCGGCGATTTCGTCTACGTCTCGGGCCAGGTGCCCACCGATGTGCATGGCGAGGTGGTGGCGGGCGGCATCGAGGCGCAGACGCGCCAGGTCATGGCCCATCTGCAAGCCGCCCTGGCCCTGGCCGGCTGCACCCTGGACGATGTCTGCAAGACGACGGTCTGGCTGCAGGACGCGCGCGATTTCGGCGCCTTCAACCGCGTCTATCTGAGCTATTTCCCGCGCGGCAAACCGGCCCGCTCCACCACCGAGGCGCGGCTGATGATCGATGCGAAAGTGGAGATTGACGCGGTGGCCTACCGGCCCGTGGCGGCGATCACCAGAGCCGGCTGAACCAGGACGGTTTGCGCCGGGCCTTGCGCTTGAAGCGCAGCAGGGGCAGAGATTCAGGCTCCAGCAGGCGGGCATCCACCAGACCCTCCAGGTGGTAGCCAAAAAGTTCGCGCAGGGCCGCATCACCCAGCTCCAGCGGGTGGAAGGGCAGCGGATAGGGCGCTTCGCCCGCGGCCAGTTCGTCCGGGTCATCGGCCGGGTGGGCGCCGTCCCAGAACGGCAGCTCAAAGGCCCAACGCGTGCCCTGGTCCTCGATCAGCCCGTCGTCGGGCGCCACGCTGAGGGCTCGCAGCAGACGCCCATCCCGCCAATGCGCCAGAGCCAGCCAATCGGCGGCGCTGTGCATGGCGTGCAAGAACACATCGCGCCCCTGCGCGTGGGCCAGAAAGCGCGCCTCCAGCGTTGAAGGCCGATCGAGCGCAAACTCCTTGGCCGCCAGCACGGTCAAGCCGCCCGAAAAGCAGCCCACCAGCAGCTCCTCATCGGGCGGCGCCGTCCAGCCCAGGTTGCCATCGGCCAGGGGCTGCAACTCATCCGCCGCAAACAGCTGCGCGGCCACACGGGCACTCTCGGGCCGGTCCAGGGCCGGCCGCGCCGCCAGCTGGGCGCGCGCCTGCCCTGCATCCGCGTAAACCAACATCCAGGTTTTGGCACCCATGTATCCGACTCCTATCCATCTGCATCAAGCTGGCAAGGGGCAAGCAGCTGCATGCTCAAAGCGCCGCATCGATGGGCTGCCAAGTCCCATGCACACGCGGCGGGTTCAACTCGAAGCCATAGAAATTGCCGCCGCCATTGGCCGGCTGGTCCCAGCGGCGCGAGATGGGCAGGCCGGCCAGGTGGCAGTAGAGCAAGGTGCCGACGGCACCGTGCGACAGGATGGCGACGGCGCCCCCTTCATCGCCATCTCCGCCCTGGCTGGCGTGGCTGCGGGCCACTTGCTGCACGGCGCCCACGATGCGGGCCTGGGCTGCCGCTGCGGTCTCCCAGCCGCGCACCGACTGCTCGGGCCGGGCGAAAAATTCATCGGCCACCTGCTCAAACTCCGCCGGCGGCAGGAAACCGGTGGCGGAGCGGTTGTTCTCGCCCAGGGCCTCCAGCACCTGCACCGGCAGGCCCAGATGCCCGGCCAGGATCTCGGCACTGTCCAGGGCCTTGCGCTCGGCGCTGGAGAAGATCGCCCCGATGTTCCCCAGCCAGGCCTCTTGCTGCTTCAGCGCCGCATGCATGCGCCGCCGGCCCAGCTCGGACAGCGGCCACTGCGGCACCGGCACCTCGGCGCTGATCTGCACATTGGGGTGGCTGATGAAGTAATAGCGGGTGTTCTTGCCTTCGCTCATGCTGCGCCTGTCGCTTCCCCGGGCTGACTGCAATCACGCACGCCACAGCCTCGCCAGCCAGGACCGTGACGGCGCCCGCTCCGCTGGCAGCGGCGGCACGCCACGCGCCAGCAAGGCCTGCTCCACCGCAGCCAGGCCGGCCTTGCGCGCAGCAATCAGTGGCGTCGCCTGGTCAAACTCCGAGGGCAAGTCGGGGTTGGCACCGGCCTGCAGGAGATAGAGCGCCACCGCCTCCTGCCCCGCCAGAATGGCCGCCACCAAGGGGGTGCTGAGAAACTCCGGGTGGGCGTAGTTGATGTCCACACCGCGCTGGACGTGGTAATCCACCAAGGCCAGATCGCCGGTCTCGGCCGCCTCGAACATCTCTTTCCAATTGCCTCCAGACATGGCCTGCGCTCCCTTCGGGTGAACTGTGGTCTTTCCCTGGTTCGAAGCCTAACTCAGCGCTTCAACGCTGCCCAGCTGGGCAAACACGGGCAGGCGCCTGGGCTCAACGCAGACCGCACAAGCCCCCCCCCCTCCGGCACAGCCCCCCGGAACAGCCCCCGGTCTTGAGACAACCTGAAGACAAGCTTGAGACAGGCTGCACATGGCCGCAGCCATGATGGACGCATGTCGATTGCGTTCATGGATGAGGGCGAGGCCGCCGCCGCAGCGGGCCTCAAGCCACTGAAGCCACTGCAGGCCTGGGGCCACAGCCTGATGCCCTGGCCCGCACAGCTGCAGGGCCGGGCCGGTGAGTTGCCCCTGGCGGGCTGGTGCTGGCCGGAAGAGGGGCCGCCAACCCTGCGCGCGCTGGCACGGCGCCTGCTTCCCGATCTGCAAACGACGGCAGCTGCGGAGGGCAAGGTCTGGCTGCGCCTTGAGATCAGCGATACAAGCCCTGCGTTTCCGCAGCTGGGCGACGACGAGTCCTACCGGCTGGAGATCGCCCCGTCCGAGGGCGAAATCCGCCTGAGCGCCCCCCGCCTCTGGGGCGCGCAGCACGGCCTGCACACCCTCAGCCAGCTGCGGCATGGCGCCCTGCTGGCGGGCCGCGCGACCCTGCCTGGCCTGCTCATCGAAGATGCACCCCGCCACCCCTGGCGTGGCCTGCTGGTCGATGTGGCACGCCGCCCCCTGCCGTTTGACACCCTGACGCGCTTGCTCGACGGCATGGCCGCGGCCCGGCTCAATGTGTTGCACTGGCATGTCTGTGACGACCAGGCCTGGCGCCTGGCCTCGGAGCGCCACCCCGAGCTGGCGGCGCGCGCCAGCGCCGGCTTCAGCTACAGCCTGGCGCAGGCCCGCAGCCTGGTGGCCCAGGCGGCCGAGCGCGGCATCCGCGTCGTGCCCGAGCTGGACCTGCCCGGCCATTGCTGGGCCCTGGGCCTGGCGCGGCCGGATCTGCTGTGCCCGCCAGCGCCCCAGCAGGCGCAGCGCGGCTTTGGCATCTTCGGTGCGGCGGTGGACCCGCGCCAGCCGACACTCTACGACTTCATTGCCAGCCTGCTGGACGAATGGGCCGAGGTCTTCCCGGACGCCTTTGTGCACATCGGCGGCGACGAGCTGGCGCCCGAGCCCTGGCGCCGCCTGGGCCTGCCCCTGGCCGAGACGCAATCGGGCTATGTGCGGCGCATGGCCGAGCTGCTGGCCGCACGGGGCAAGCGCCTGGTGGGCTGGGACGAGCTGCGCGGCCCGGGCCTGCCCGAGGCTGCGGTGCTGCAATGCTGGCGCGGCGCGGCGGCGCTGCAGGCGGACGATGCTCCTGGGCAAGACCTGACCCTGGCCCTGCTGCGCTCGGCCGGTTTCTACCTGGACCAGTTCCACAGCGCCGCCTTCCACTGGCGCACGCCGCTGAGCCAGCCGGCCCCTCCCTCGCCTCCCCTGGCCCCGGGCGCGGCGCGCTGGCGGCTGCAAGCGGCGCTGACCCTGCACCTGCTCCAGGCCGAGCTGCGCTGCGATGCCCGCGGCCGCGCCCAGCTGCTGCTGCAAGCCCAGGGCCCGGGCAGCCTGCACAACGAAGTGCCGCTGCACACCCTGAGCATCGAGGGCACCGGCACGGCCGACCTGCCCTGGCGCCTGCGCGCGCGTGGCGATTGCGATCTGGGCGAGCTGGAGCTTTGGTGCACGGTGGTCGCCCAGGGCCCGGGGGAAGGCGTGCTGCGCCTGGGCAATCTGCGCCACCGCTGCACCCTGCAGGCGCTTGAGCCGACCGAGGATGAAGCCGCCGCGCGAGCCACCACGCACATCGCCCCGCGCCCGCGCCTGCTCGGCGGCGAAGCCGCACTCTGGAGCGAGCTGGTGGCGCCCGCGCAGCTGGACCTGCGGCTCTGGCCGCGCCTGCTGGCCGTGGCCGAGCGGCTGTGGAGCGACCCGGCCCCCGAGGCGGCGGCGCTTGAATCCACCTTGCCAACCCGGCTCGGCGCCGCCCAGGCTTGGGCCGAGCAGCATGTCGGTGTGCAGGCACGCGCCAGCATGCAGCGCGCCTGGGCCGCGCTCTGCGAGGGCGATGCCGGCGACGCGCTCAGCCTGGCCGGCCTGGCCGCCCTGCTGGAACCCGCCAGCGGCTATGCCCGCCACCACGACAAGAAGCGTGAGGGCCGCTACCACCTGGACGAGCCCCTGAACCACCTGGCCGACGCCCTTCCGGCCGAGAGCGCCTGGGCCCACAGCCTGAACCGAATCGGCTGCGCCGAGGCCTGCACGGAACTGCGGCGCTGCCGAGACGCCCTGCCCCACTGGGAGAGTCTGCTGCAGCGCCACGCCCGGCTGCGCCCGCTGCTGCCCGTGCTGCCCGCGCTCGCGGCCCTGCTCGATCTGGGCCTGCGGCTCTGGCAAGACCTGGCCCCGGGCGCGCTGCCGGCGGCGGAGCGCGCGCAGGCCCAGGCCACCCTGCATGCCGCAGCCCAGATGGTGGACGAGCTGGTGCCCGCCCTGGTGCAGGCCCTGCAGACTCGGCTGGATGCGTTGTGAGCGCCCGCACCGTGTCCATGCAACGCCGCGATCTGTTCGGCCTGGCCGGCGCCCTGGCCTGGCCGCTGGGCAACCGCGCCGAGGCGGGCCCGCCCGCCCTGGAGCTGCTGCACTGGTGGACCTCGGGCAGCGAGGCCGCCATGCTGGCCGAGCTGCGCCGCAGCGCCCAGGCGGCCGGCCTGCCCTGGAAGGACACGCCGGTGGCCGGCGCCGGCCATGCCAACACGGTGCTCAAGACCCGCTTTCTGTCCGGCCACCCGCCGGCGCTGGCGCAGATCGACAAATCCGTGCGGCTCTGGGGCGAGGCCGTGCCCCTGGCCGACCTGAGCCCGGTCAGCGCCGACTGGCCGCGCTTGCTGCCCGCCGCCATCGACCGCGAACTGCGCTGGCAGGGCCGGCCCGTGGCCGTGCCACTCAATGTGCACCGCCTCAACAGCATGTGGAGCAACCGCCGCCTGCTGCAGCGTCTGGGCCTGGCGGCGCCGCGCAGCTGGGACGAATTCTTCCGCGTGGCCGAGGCCTTGCAGCGGGCTGGCGTCATACCCCTGGCCATCGGCAGCTCGGTGGGCCAGAAACTCAGCGTCTTCGTCAATCTGGTGCTGGGCCGGGGTGGCCCCGCGTTCTTCGAGCAGGCCTTGGTGCAAGGCGATGCCCGCCTGCTGGGCAGCACGGCCATGCTGGACATGCTGCGCGAGTTCAAGCGCATCAAGCGCTACACCGATGCCGCCCAGGTCAGCCGCGACTGGGCCGGCGCCACCGGCTTGCTGCTGCAGGGCCGGGCCGCGCTGCAGTTCACCGGCGACTGGGCCAATGGCGAGTTTCAGAAAGCCGGCTGGCAGCCCGGCGAAGACTATGACTGCCACGCCGCACCGGGACACGCCGATCTGCATTACTTTGAGTTCGATCGGCTGCTGTTCTTCAAACCCCAGAGCCACGAGCAAGCGCTGCTGCAACAGCGCCTGGCCACGACTCTGATGCAGGCCGAAGATTCGGCGCGTTACGCGCGGATCAAGGGCGGCATCCCGGTGCGGCGCGATGCCAGCCTGGCCGGCTTCAACGCCTGCGCTCGGCAAAGCCATGCCGATATCCGCGCGGCCGAGGCCAGCGGCCGACTGGTGCTGGCCCTGGGCGCCCGCCTGCCCGAGGCCGGCTACGGCGCGCTGCGCGATGTGGTGGCCGCCTGCTGGGCGAGCGAGCGGCTGACGCCCGAGCTGGCGCAGAAGCGCTTGCTGCAGGCGGCCAAGGTGCGCGATTGAATCTGGAAAAACGGACGATGCATTTGCAACTCACCCGATGGCGATTCAGCGACCGTGCCACGGCCCTCTGGCTGATCACACCGGGCCTGCTACTGGGCGCCCTGTTCTTTTACGGCTTTCTCGGCTGGACGGCCTGGCTCTCACTGACCCGCTCGGGCATGCTGCCCAGCCATGAGTTCGTCGGCCTCTTGCAATACCAGCGCCTGTTCGAAGACCCTCGCTGGCTGGCCGCGCTGTGGAACCTGCTGCGCTTCGCCAGCCTCTTCGTCGCCCTGCCCCTGCTGATCGGCCTGGGCCTGGCCGTGCTGCTGGACCAGAAGCTGCGCGCCGAGGGGGTTCTGCGCTGGATCTATCTGCACCCCATGGCCTTGTCCATGATCGTCTGCGGCAGTGCCTGGCGCTGGCTGATGGACCCCGATCAAGGCCTGGCCGAGGGCCTGCGCGCGCTGGGCTGGACGAGCTTCCGCTGGGACTGGCTGGCCGATGAAGACATGGCCGTGTATGCCCTGGTGGTGGCCGCCGTCTGGCAGATCAGCGGTTTTGTGATGGCGCTCTTCCTGGCCGGCCTGCGCGGCATCGACGAGAGCCTGGTGCAAGCCGCGCGCCTGGACGGCGCCTCGGGCTGGACCCTGTACCGCCGCGTGCTGCTGCCGCAGCTGGGGCCTAGCCTGTTCTCGGCCCTGCTGATCCTGCTGCCGGCGGCCATCAAGACTTTTGATCTGGTGGTGGCGCTGACCGAGGGCGGGCCGGGCCAGAGCAGCGAGCTGCCGGCCTTCTATATGTTCCAGATGGCCTTCGAGCGCAGCCGCCTGGGCCTGGGCGCGGCCAGCAGCATGGTGATGCTGATGATGGTGCTGGCCGTGGCCCTGCCCTATGCGCTGGCGCGCTCGCGTGGCGATGCCCGCAGGAGGGCCGGCGCATGAAAAAAACCTGGCCCCTGCGCGCGCTGCTGCACGCCCTGGCCCTGGCGGCCGCCTTGCTGATGGCCGGGCCCTTGCTGCTGATGTTGATGAACAGCTTCAAAAGCGGCGCCGAGCTGAGCCAGGGCAGCTTTCTGGCCTGGCCGCAAGCCTTCAGCGGCAACGCCTGGCGCGAGGCCTGGGCCTTGCTGCGCGGCAGCTTTGCCAGCAGCCTGATGCTGGCGGTGCCGGCCGTGCTGCTGTCCAGCCTGCTGGCGGCGCTGAACGGCTTTGTGCTGTGCAAATACCGCTTCCGGGGCGAGCAGTGGGTGTCGCTGCTGCTGATCGTGGCCTTTTTTCTGCCGGTCAAGGTCTATCTGCTGCCCCTGGCCATCAGCATGGCCAAGCTGGGCCTGAGCAAGAGCCTGGGCCTCTTGATCGCCATCCATGTGATCTACAGCCTGCCCCTGGCCCTGTTCTTCCGCAACCATTTCCTGGGCTTCCCGGACGAGCTGCTGCAGGCCGCGCGGCTGGACGGCGCGGGCTTCTGGGCCTTGTTCACGCGCCTGGTGCTGCCGCTCTCGCGGCCCATCTTTGTGGTGGTGATCATTCTGCAGTTCACCACGCTGTGGAACGAGTACCTGTTCGGCCTGGTCTTCGGGCCCGACGAGGCCCGGCCCATCACCGCCGCCCTGGCCCAGCTGGCCGCCCACAGCGAAGGCGGCGTGCGCGCCTACAACCTGGAGATGGCGGCCGCCCTGCTGGCCGCCCTGCCCACCCTGGCCGTCTACCTGATCGCGGGGCGGCATTTCGCCCGCGGCCTGGTGGCCGGTGCGGTGAAGGGTTAGGCCATGTCCTCGTTTCATTCCCTGGAAGCTTTCCCATGACCGGCGGCCTCAGCCTTTCCCACATTCACAAACACATCGGCAGCCAGGCCGTGCTGCACGACATCAGCCTCGATCTCCTCGAGGGCGAGATGCTGATCCTGGTCGGCCCCTCGGGCTGCGGCAAGTCCACCTTGCTGAGCCTGATCGCCGGCCTGCAGCAGGCCGACAGCGGCGAGATCCGGCTCAAGGGCCGGCGCATCGACACCCTGGCGCCGCAGGCCCGCGACATCGCCATGGTGTTCCAGAACTACGCGCTCTACCCGAATATGAGCGTGGCCCAGAACATCGGCTTCCCGCTGGAGATGCAGGGCTGGCCGCGCGCACGCCGCGAGGCCCGGGTGCATGAGGTGGCCCAGCTGCTGCAGCTGGAGCCGCTGCTGCAGCGCCGCCCGGCCCAGCTCTCGGGCGGCCAGCGCCAGCGCGTGGCCATGGGCCGGGCCCTGGCGCGCCAGCCCCAGCTTTTTCTGTTTGACGAGCCCTTGTCCAATCTGGATGCCCAGTTGCGCGCCGAGATGCGCAGCGAGATCAAGCTGCTGCACCAGCGCCTGGGCACCAGCGCGGTCTATGTCACGCACGACCAGGTCGAGGCCATGACCCTGGGCCAGCGCATCGCCGTGCTGAAGGACGGCCGCCTGCAGCAAGTGGGCACGCCGCAAGAGGTCTACCAGCGCCCGGCCAATCTCTTCGTGGCCGGCTTTCTGGGCGCCCCGGCCATCAATCTGCTGCCCGCCCGCGCCATGCACGACGGCAGCCTGCAGCTGGACCTGGGCGACACGGCTCTGCCCATCAGCTGGACGCCCTCGGGTCCGGCCTGGCCCGCCTCACGCCTGCGCCCCCTGGCCGGCCGCAAGCTGGTGCTGGGCTGGCGCGCCGAACAGCTGCGCCTGGTACCGCCTGAATTCGAGGTCAGCGATGGCCAGGGCCTGCTGCTCTCCGCCCCCCTGCTGCTGGTCGAGCCGACCGGTGCCGACAGCATCCTGCAGCTCGAACTCGGCCCCACCCAGCGCCTCAGCCTGCGCTGCCCCGGCTGGCAGGCCGAACGGCCCGGCACCCGGCTGCAGGTCTACCTGCCGGCCGAGGCTTGCCTGGTGTTTGAGGCGGAGGGTGGGGAGCGCGTGGGGTGAGCCTGCTTCAGCTCGCTGCTGGAGCCAGCCTTCCGCCCCTTCCACCCGGGGGCAAATCAGCGCCGATTCACTTTGGTGTGCGCTTGGATCGCGTTCTGGCCGGCAGATCCGACGGGATTGCGGGGCGGGGCTGCGGCGCAGCCATCACCGTCAGACTGAAGTGCTGCGTCGCCGCGCGGCCCCCTTCCGCATCGGACAACACGGCCGCGCGGAAGCCCAAAGTGCCAGACCGCGTGGGCACGCCGCTGAGCAGGCCGCCGGGGCTGAGCGTCAGGCCCGCGTCCTCCAGATCGCCACTCAAGAGCAGAAAACGCAGCGCTTCGTCACCACCTCGCGCAGGCAGCTGCCGTGCGTAAGGTCGCCCCAGCACAGCCGCCGGCAAAACGACCGCCTGGGCACCCGGCTTCGCCTGTAGGGGCTGCTTGTGCGCGGGCTTTGCTTGCGGAACTCCGCCCGCGGCTTGCACGAGCAAGGGATTGAGACTCAGCAGCGTGAGTGAGCACAAAAGCAGAGGCAGGTTGCAGCGAAGGCGCATGGATGGAGGGAAAGAAGGATGCGAGGGATGGGTGAGTGAATGCATGTGGGCCGAGCCAGCGAGCGCGGGGCAGCTCGGCCCTGCTCCGCATTATTTGCTCTGCTTTCGCTTCACATGGCCTGCGCGCCCGGCTTGACCCATTCCACCCTGAAGTCCTCACATTCCTGCGCCTCCGGTGGCTCCCAGAGCTGGCTGGCCATGTCAAAGATGGCATCGGGGACCACCATGGAAAAGGTCGGGCCCTGCGCGGCATTGCGACGCTGCACGCGCTCGCGGCGCAGCTCGGTGGGCGCGTCCAGCACGTGGATGCACAAAGGATGCCCGGCCGCGACGACCTGTTGGCAAAACGGCAGTCGGGCCGCGCGCTGGATCAAGCCGAGTTCGAGGATCACATCGTGACCTGAGTCCAGCAGACGCTCAGCATGAGCCCAGATCAGGCGCAGCAGCCGATCCTTGCGCTCGAGGTACCAGGGCAGCCAGTGCTCGGCCGGCCGGTCCGGGCTGAACAGCGCGGCAAACCAGGCGTCCAAGGCGATGTGCACACCCTGCCCCTGCAGCTCCAGGCCGCGCGCGTAAGTCGACTTGCCCGCGCCGACCGGGCCTTCAATCAAGTGGACTTGAGCCATCGCGGTCCTTGAACGTCTCGTGAAGCTCTGCACTCAGCCCGCATCAAGAGCGGGAATGAACAGCACCTGGCCACGGGTGGTCAGCTCATCCTGGCGCAAACGCTTCAGCGGCGCGTACTCTGCCGATTCATACATGGCCTGCGCCGCCTCTCGGGACGGAAATCGCAGAATGGCCGTGAAGTTCCCGCCCAACGCCCCTTCCATCGCCTCGGCCTGCGGTGTGGCCGCCAGGAACTGACCGCCAAACTGCGCGGCAAGGGCGGCCATCTTGGAGGCGTAGTCGGCGCGGTAGCGGGCGAAATCGTTCACTTCGAACTGCACAAATACCAGCAGGGCTTGGGTCATCTTCATCTCCGATCTCGGGTGTCATGAGAACGCCGCCCTCGGCGGGCGCAGTTTGCCACCTGGAAATCTAGCATTGGATTCAAGCGGACTTGCGCCCTCCGGCCGCCAAGCGCACCGCCGTGCGCCGGCTTTTTCAATCCAGCTTCTCGAACCCCCAAACCCCACGGGCCTGCGGAAAACCCTCGCCGCCCAGAGCCGCCGCCAGGGCCAAGCGCAGCGCGCCCAGCGAAGAAGCCCAGTTGGGCAGGCCGCTGCTGTGATTGAGCAGGCAGCGCAGCGGCATGCGCACCAAGGTTGCGGCAGGAAGCTCTGCGTCGACACCAGCAGCAGGTTGCTTGCGCGAGTAACCCTGGGCCAGGTAGCGGGACAGCGGCGCGTCCAGATCGAGCAGGCCTTCGCGTACCAGCTGCAAGGCCAGGTAGGCCACGACCGGCTTGGTCAGCGAGGCCGCTAGAAACAAGGGCGGCGGCACTGCCTCACGCGATTCCCTCCCATGCGAGGTCTCGCCACAGCCAGTGCCCAGCAGACGTGGCGCCTGCGGCTGAGCGCCCTTCAGGGTGACCAGGTGAGCCAGGCAGATGCCTTGCTGGGCGGCCAGCGAGTCAAGATCCCGGCCACGGAAGCTGCGCAGATCGCGGCTGGCGCAGGCGCTGCTGCCCAGGGCCGACAGGCCAGCAAGCATCAGATGGCGGCGGCGTGGATTGAAGAATCTGGAATCCATGAGGGCAGGCCCGATCACGCGGACAGCTTGCGCCGAGCTGGCGATGCGGCGGACTCTAAACGCTGAATTCGACGCCACCCGGTTCCGGCAAGAGGGCTCGCCGCATGCGCCCCGGCGTAGCGCGCGGCGGCTCAGCTTGGCTCGGCTCGGCTCCGTCAGATCTTCAAGCCCCAGCCATCACCTCTGCACAGGCCGGGCTTGGCACCGGCACATACTGGCCGGCAAAACGGGGCAGGCCGGTGGCGGCATCGACGGCAAACACCGCCACATGGTCGCTGCGCTGGTTGCAGACGTAGAACCAGCGGCCGCAGGGCGAAAAACGGGCGCTGCGTGGGTAGGAGCCGCGGGTCCACTCGTGGGTGAGCAGGCGCGGCGTTCCGTCGGCCGCCAGGGCGAAGACGGCGATGCTGTCATGCAGGCGGTTCAGGGCGTAGAGGAAACGGCCATCGGCCGATGCGATCAGGTCGGAGGCGAAGTTGGTGCCGGCGAAGCCCTCGGGCAAGGCGCTGATCTCGAGGCACTGGCTCAGGCGGCCGCTCTGCGGCTCCAGCTGCAGCCAGGCCAGGGTGGACGCTTCTTCGTTGAGCAGATAGAGCTGAGCCGCATCGCGCGGGTGGAACACGAAATGCCGCGGGCCGGCGCCGGGGCTCAAGGCCAGGTCTTGCCGGGCCCCGAGGGCGCCGGTCTCAGGATTGAAGGGCCAAACCGCCAGCCGGTCGCGGCCCAGATCGCTGGCCAGCACCCAGCGGCCATCGGGGCTGCTCAAGGCCATGTGCATGTGCGGCGCCTCGTGGCCGCTGATGGCATAGCTGCCCGGTGGTGCCTTGGCGGCACGGTCGGGGCCGGGTCGGCAGTCTTCGGCCTGGCTGCGATTGCAGCTGGGGTGCAGGCCCACGGCGCTGAGCCGGCCATCGGCGGCGCGGCGCAGCACGGCCAGATCGGCACTGCCGTAATGCGGCACGAAAGCAAAGGCGGCACTCGGATGCAGGCTCAGGTGCACGGGGCCCTGGCCGCCGCTGGGCAGGCTTTGCAGCAGCTGCAGCGTGCCATCGGCCTGCTGGCGGTAGACATGGACGCTGCCGCCGCCTTCGTTGGCGGTGTAGAGCAGGCCGGGCTGCCTGGGGTCGGCCTGCAGCCAGCTGGGGCTGTGGGGATTGGGCGTCAGGCCCGCGGGGCGCAGATGGCCCGTGGCCGGGTCGGCCACGAAACCGTAGAGGCCTTCACAGTGCGGGGCATAGCCGCCGACATAGACCTTGAAGCCGGCGCGGGCCGCAGCGCCAACCGGAGCAGCGGCCCCCGCCAGCGGGGACAGGGCGGCCATCAGCAGCAAAGCCCGGCGCTGCCGAGCGTGAAGGAAAGCAGGGGTGCAGGCGTCATCGGTCACGGGGATGGGAGATTGGCGGGCCACGGGTCAATCCAGGATGCCGTCATCCAGGCGCGCGCAGTATCGATCAATCCGCGGGCGGGCCGCTTGCTCCAGCCCATGGGCTCAGCCACGGCCGTGGCAGCGCCGGCAGAAAAATGCGGGCGCTGCCGGGGCCTCCCAGCCCGGCAGCGCCCGCTCAAAGCCTCCGGCTGCAGGCGACCGGAGGGAGGAGACACACAGACATGACAGGTCATCCCTGGAGCGGCCCTCAAGCCGCCCGGGGCCTGCGAGCGATCAGTAGTTGACGGTCGCACGCACGCCGAACATGCGCGGCGGGTTGTAGCTGTTGAAGGTGTAGCCGCCCGCCATGCCCTGACCCATCCAGTTCTTGACGATGTTGTTGCTCAGGTTGGTGCCCCAGAGCTCGACATTCCACTTGTCGCTGGTGGGCGCGAAGCGGACCGAGGCATTCCAGTTGGTGTAGGCCTTCTGGAAGTCACCGATCTTGTCGTTGTCCAGATTGCGCACGGTGAAGTACATGCGGCTCTGGTAACGCATGCCGATGGTCGGCGTGATGCTGTACTCACCCACATGCATGTCGTGCGAGTAGTTCAGGGCGAAGGAGGTCTTGGGCGCGTAGGGCAGCTGGTGGCCGGTCACGTCCAGGATGCGGCGGCCGCGCTTGCTGGGATCGGTGCCCAGGTAGACCGGCGCGCATTCGGGCGCGCCGAACTCCTTGCGGTAGCCGCACATCCAGCTGTCGTCGTAGGTCGGGTAGGACTTGACCTTGGCGTCCAGCCAGGCGAAGTAGCCCGAGAGGTTGCCACCGGTCCAGGGCAGCAGCTTGAACTCCAGCTCCAGGCCCTGGATCTTGGCGTCGCCGATGTTCTCGGTCTTCCAGGCGTTCACCACATCGCAGGCCGGTTCCCAGTCCGCGCAGGTGCGGGTCAGCTTTTTCTGGCCCACGGCGGTGGAGCCGGTCACATGCATGCCCTTGTACTGGGTGTTGAAGTAGGTGGCGCTCAGCTCCAGCTTGTTGGCGAAGTGGCGGCCCTTGTAGCCCAGCTCGAAGTTCTTGGTGGTCTCGGGGCCGTAGTCCAGGAAGCTGTATTTCTTGCTGCCGCCGTCCACGCATTCGCCGCCGCCGCAGGTGTCGAACTTGTCGCCAAAGCCGCCCGGGCGATAGCCGGTGGCGATGGAGGCGAAGACCATATCGGTCTTGCTCAGGTCGTACTGCATGCCGAAGCGGTAGGTGGTCTTCTTCCAGCTCTTGCTGTAGCTGTTGACGACCGGCTCGGGGTAGACACCCAGGCCGGCGAAGGGGCCCATGCCCAGGGTCAGGTCCGTGCCGTTGTGCGGGGTGCACAGGCCGGGCTCGCAGCCGGGCTTGTACTTGCCGTTGTAGTACCAGGGCGTGCTGGCATCCCAGAGGCCGGCGGAGATGCCGCCGTTGTCGCTGCGCTTGTCGCGGCTGAAACGCACACCGGCCGTGGCCGTCAGGCGGTCTGTCAGGGCCAGGTCGCCCTGGGCGAACAGACCCTTGGATTCGATCTGGCGATCGGGCTGGGCATAGAACTGGCCTTGCGGCATGGCATAGGGCGCGGCGACCAGATTGTCCTGGGCGAAGTTGATCGCGTTCTTCTCGTTCAGGAAGAAGGCGCCGGCCACATAACGCCAGTTCTTGGTCTGCTGCTTGAGCTGGAACTCATGAACCCAGGACTTGTAGTTGGAGTCCAGGGTGTAGCTGGCCTGATCGATGGCGTGCTGGCGGCCCCAGTTGCCCCAGGGCTGCATGATGTCGACCTCGCTGTCCAGCCAAGCTTGGCCACCGTCGTCGTCGTGGTGCTGGGCGCGCTTCTGCACCGCGTAGGCGACCTTGTAGCCCAGCTCCGTCTGCTCATCGAGCTTCCAGACCAGGTTGCTGCGCACGGTGTCGATGGTCATGTCGATCTTGCCGGGCACATTGATGATGGCGCTCCACTGGCCCTTGGGACCGCAGGCCCATTTGGTGCCTTCGGCCATTTCGCAATCCTTCAGGCCCACTTCGCCGGCGCCGCTGTTCTGGTAATGCTCAAAGCCACCGGTCCATTCCAGCGCCTTGCTGATGGCCCAGCGCGCCGTCAGGCGGGCGGCCCATTGGTCGGAGTTGCCGTAGGCATCCGAGGCATCGACCTTGCGGTTCAGGCGCTGGTCGGTGTCGGGCTTGCCATCGGGCGTGAACTTGCCCTTGCCATCGGGTGTGGGCAGCTTGACGCCGCGGTCGCGCAGGTCCTGCTCCTGGTCGATGTAGCTGTTGCGCTTGTCCACCATGAAGGCGGCGCGCAGGGCGAAGTTGTCACCAAAGCTCTGGTTGTGGACAGCGCGCAGCTGCTTGGCGTTGTAGTTGCCCAGTTGCACCGAGGCCCAGCCGTAGTTGCTCTTGAAGTCGGGCTTGGCCGGGATGATGTTGACCACGCCGGCGGTGGAGTTGCGGCCGAACAGCGTGCCCTGGGCACCGCGCAGCACTTCAACCTGGTCCAGGTCGAACATCAGTGCCAGCGAGCCCTGGGGCCGCGGCGAATAGATGCCGTCGATATGGATGCCCACGGCCGGGTCACCGATCTCGGTGAAATTGGTCGAGGTCACGCCGCGGATGGAGGCCAGCACGCCCGAGTCGCCGCTGGACAGGCCCAGCTGGAGATTGGGCACATAGCCGCTCAGATTGAGCAGTTCCTTGACGTTCTCGCGCACCAGATCGTCGGCCTGCAGGGCCGTCACCGACACGGGCGTCTTGAGCGCGTCGGTGCTGACGCGGGTGGCGGTCACGGTGACCTGGGGCAGCTCGGTCTTCTCGACCTTTTTGGCGTCCTTCTTGTCGTCCTTGCCGGCGTCGGCGGTCTGGGCCAGGGCCGGCAGGCTCAGCAGGCTCACCAAGGCGGCGGCCGCCAGGGCGGTGGGTTTCATCAGGCGTTGTGCGCGGGGTTCAGCGGGGCTCATGCTTGTTGTCTCCATGCGTTTGTGCGAAAGATCGTTTGTCTCGGTTCCATCACGTCAAGGGTCGGCCAACTGCTCCAACACTGACTCATCCACTTCTTGCTTTTGTGTCCCTTGTCTTCACTCGTTCATGCCATCGGTCCTTCCGTGATTCGTTCCTGGCGCTCAGCAGCCCAGGGGCTCGCTCAGCGGCACCGCCAGCAGCGTGCTGGCTCGGCGGTAGAAATCGATGCGGCGGTTCAGCTTGCGCAAGGTGTCGGGGTCGGCACCTTTGTCGCACTCGATCACGCCGTTGATGGCGCGGGTGGTGGCG
Source organism: Paucibacter sp. B51 (assembly GCF_027863535.1). Lineage (NCBI taxonomy): Bacteria > Pseudomonadati > Pseudomonadota > Betaproteobacteria > Burkholderiales > Sphaerotilaceae > Roseateles > Paucibacter sp. B51. Next base: position 849,054 of record NZ_JAPIVN010000001.1, read on the forward strand.
CCAAAACCCTTGCCGGCCCACATGGCCTCGTGGGCCGACTGCGGCGCCACGCCGGGCTGGGTCATCCAGTACCAGAGCGCCGTCTGCCAGGCCACCTTGGAATCGCGCGCCACGCGGTCGGGGTCGGCCCAGAGGTCCAGGCCCAGGTGATCACCGGCGGCCTTGTACTGGTAGTTCCAGCTCAGCTGGATGGGACCGCGACCGTAGTACTGCTGGCCCGGGGCGCAGCCGATGCCATCGTCGCGGCGGCAGTAGTGGTCCCAGTTTTCGCGGCGGTATTCGCGCTGGGCCTTGAGCTGGTCGGACTCATGGGCGATCTGGCCCAGAAAGGCCGCCATCTCCTGGCGCTTTTGCTGCTCGCTGCCGCGAGCAGCAAAGCCCGGGGTCTGGCGTACAGCCTCGGCAAAGCCTTCGTAGCTGTAGAAAGCAATGCGCTCGGGGAAGAGCTGATCGAACTGCGCCGGGCTGGGCAGAAACTGAGCCTGAGCTTGGCCCTGTGCCAGCGCCGCCGCCGGGGCCGCCAGCGCCAGCAGGCTTGTCACGAGCAATTGCAGCGAAGTCGTCATGCCGAACACAATGAGATGAAGGTGGAAGAATGGGCTGTGGAATGCAGCACCGCCCTGCACAGGCACACAGCCTGGCTCAGCGTCTGCGTTGCACTATCCGCCCACCCGCCTACACAGCGCGCAAAGAGACTGTTAAGACCTCCTTAAGACCAGATCGAGACCCCCGAGGCACCGGCTGCCGCAGAGCGGCCAAGCATTGCTAGAGTCCGCACCATCATGAAAATCTGTTTGGTCGAAGACGATCTGGAACTGGGCCGGGCGGTGCAAGCCCTGCTGCAGGACGCCCAGCACGAGGTGATCTGGCTGCGCCGCGTGGCCGATGCACGCTTCTGGACGGCCGAGCAGGCCTTCGACGCCGTGGTGCTGGACCTGGGCCTGCCCGACGGCAACGGCATGGACCTGCTGCGCAGCCTGCGCCAGGCGGACAAGAAGCTGCCCCTGATCGTCATCACCGCGCGCGACAGCATCGAAGACCGGCTCAGCGGCCTGGACAGCGGCGCCGACGACTACCTCGTCAAGCCCTTTGCCGGCCCCGAGCTGCTGGCCCGGCTGCGCGCCGTGGCGCGCCGTGCCGGCATCGAGGAAGGCGATGACTCGCCCCACCAGTGGCAGATCAAGGACCTGGTGCTGGACGAGCACCGCATGGTGCTGAGCCGCGGCGGCGAGCGCATCAACCTCTCGCGCACCGAGTTCGCCATCCTGCTGACCCTGCTCAAGCTGCCCGATCGCGTGGTCACGCGCCGCCAGCTGGAGAGCAAGACCCTGAACCAGACCGACGGCCGCAGCCTCGATGTGCACATCTCCAATCTGCGCCGCAAGATCGGCGAGGGCTATATCCGCACCGTGCGCGGCATTGGCTACCTGATCGAGCAGAACGCGTGAGCCTGCTCGCTGCCGCGCCGGCCACCCGCCGCCCCGCCCACCGCTCGCTGTTCCGGCGCAGCCTGGGCGCGGTGTTTGCGGTCATCTTCCTGACCTGGGCGGCCCTGATCGCCCGCGAGCTGATCGACATCGGCCTGCTGCAGAGCCGCAACGGCCAGGCCGAGAACCAGCTCTGGGCCGAGCTGGCCAAGCTGCAAGCCCTGCCCCGGCTGGACCAGCCCCAGGCGCTGGAGGCGCGCATGGCCGAGCTGGACGGCCTGCTGCGCGACGAATGGCGCCACAAAGGCCACCGCCCGCCCTTCTACCTGCTGCAGGTCTGGCACGAAGGCCGCCTGCTGCTGCGCCGCGACCCCGACCTCAGCGGCCGCGACCGCAGCCCGCCGCAAGAGGGCGTCTACGCCAGCGATTCGCGCTGGCTCTACGCCGAGGCCAGCGAGCCCGAGCAGGGCCTGATCGTGCGCCGCTGGCAGGAGAAGCCGGGCGACTGGCATTTCTCCGTGGCCGGCTTCAGCTACTACGCCCGCCCCCTGCTCTACGGCCTGCCCCTGCTGATCCTGCCGGTCTGGCTGCTGTTCCGCCTCGGCTTTGCGCCGCTGCAGCGCATCGGCCAGCAGATCTCGCAGCGCTCGGCCAAGGACCTCTCACCCCTGCCCGACTCGCCCTATGTGGAGCTGGCGCCCCTGGTCAATGCCGTCAATTCGCTGATGGCGCGGCTGCAGCTGCGCCTGGAGCGCGAGCGCGAGTTCCTGCTCGACGCGGCGCATGAGCTCAAGACACCGCTGGCCGTGGTCAAGCTCAGCGCCGAGGCCCTGGACGGCGGCCAGGACACCGAGCGCCGCGCCGAATCGGCCCAGCGCCTGCGCCAGGGCGTAGACCGCGCCACCCACACCGTGCACCAGCTGTTGGCCCTGGCCCGCTCGGGCGCCGATGCGCTGGACATGGCCCAGCGCGAGCATGAGCTGGTGGCCCTGGTCAGCGACCGCGTGGTGCTGGCCAGCCCCATGGCCCTGAGCCGCCAGATTGAGCTGGAGCTGCAGGCGCCCGAGGAATGCTGGCTGCGCGTCAACCGCGAATCGGTCGGCGCCCTGATCGACAACCTGGTGGACAACGCGATCAAGTACTCGCCCGCCGGCGGCCATGTGCTGGTGCGCATCAGCGACACGCCCGAGGCCGTGCAGCTGGAGGTGCTGGACCAGGGCCCGGGCATCCCGGCCGAGCTGCAGGCCAAGGTGTTTGAGCGCTTCTACCGCATCCCAGGCCAGGAGCAGCATGGCAGCGGTCTGGGCCTGGCCATCGTCGAGCGCGCCGCCGCCCAGCATGGCGCACGGGTGCAGCTGGGCACCGGCCTGGAGGGCCGCGGCCTGGGCGTGGCCGTGCGCTTCCCGCGCGCGGCGGGCGCGTCGAGCAGCCCGCCCGCGCCTTCGGGCGAGGCCTGAGCCCGGTAGGACAGCACGGCAGCGGCAGCAGCGACCTCGCGCCGCTATAGTGCCGCCCTCCCCCGCCCCGCCTTCTTCGCCCTCCCCAGCCCATGAGCCTGGCCGACCTCCGCGCGGCGCTGCACGCCGAACTGGCGGCCACGCCCGAGTACTACGACTTCAAGGTCCTGCGCAGCGAGCGCGAGGGCACGCTCTGGCGCGTCAGCCTGGAGCCGGGCTACGTCTTTGCCGAGGGCCAGCGGCCCGGCACCGCCTCGGCCCAGAGCTTGCTGGACGACAGCCTCGACGGCGCCGCCGCCTGGTGGGGCGCGCCGGTCAAAGGCGGCGCCAGCGTGCTGGCCGTGCTGCCCGAAGACGACCAGCTGCTGCTGCAAAACGCCAGCAGCCCGCCGCCCGGGCCGGACGCCCTGATCCGCCTCTACCCCAGCCGCTTTCTCAAAGCCGTGAGCGATGCCTGGTGGGACACGCCCTGGGCCGAGCGCGCCCTGGCCTGCCTGCCGGCGCTGCAGCGGCCCGCCGCCTGGCCCGAGGGCCCGCTGCTGACGGGCGCACCGTTTCGCTGGCTGCGCCCGGGCCAGCGCCAGGCCCTGGGCTTGCTGCAGCAGCAAGCCGCCTTCCTCTGGGGCCCGCCCGGCACCGGCAAGACCACCACCCTGGGCGTGATGCTGGCCGAATACCTGGAGCTGCGCCCGCAGGCCCGCGTGCTGCTGCTCTCCAGCACCAACCAGGCCGTGGACCTGGCCACCCTGGCGGTGGACAAGGCGCTGGAGAAAGGCCGGCGCGAGCCCCTGCGCGCCAGCGTGCAGCGCCTGGGCACCCGCTTCGACGCGGCGGCCTTTGAGGGCCGCGAGCACCTGATCCCGGCCCAGGACCGCGAGCTGATCCAGCGCCTGGCGCGCGCCGAGGCCGCCCGGCCCAGCGGCCGTGCCAGCGCGGGCGAGGCCAGCGCGCTGAAAGCCTGGCATGACCGCGTGCAAGACCTGCGCGAGCAGCTGCGCGCCTCCTCGCTGCAGGTGCTGCAGCGCTGCCGCCTGGCGGCCATGACCACCACCCGCACCGCCTTCACGCTCAAGACCCTGCGCGCCCTGGCGCCGGAAGGCCAGGACGACAGCACCCCGCCCTTCGACCTGTTGGTCTTCGACGAAGCCAGCCAGGTCAGCCTGGCCCATGCCCTGGTGTTGATGCCGCTGGGCCGGCAGTGGCTGTTCGCGGGCGACCCGCAGCAGCTCTCGCCCGTGCTGCGCAGCCGCGAGCGCGAGGCGCGCCGCTGGCTGGGCCGCTCCGCATTCGCCGAGATGCCGCGCCAGGGCCCGGCCCTGGCCCTGCTGGACGAGCAATCGCGCATGGCCGCGCCCATCAGCGATCTGGTCAGCCAGCTGTTTTACGAGGGCGCGCTGCGCGTGGCTGCGGACGCCAGCGCCTCGCCCGCCTGGCTGCAGGCGCGCCAGCGCCGCTTCGCCGAAGTGCCGGCCGAGACCCACATCCATGTGCAGACCATGCGCGCCTCGGGCGCCTGGTCGGCCGCCGACCGCGGGCCGCTGCGGCGCGAATCGGCCGAGGCGATGGCCGACATGATCGAAACCGCCCTGGCCGAAGGCCCCGGCGGCGGCTGGCAGCCGCAGGAGCTGGTGGTGCTGACGCCCTTCCGCGCCCAGCGCGCCCTGATCCGCCAGCGCCTGCGCGCCCGCGGCCTGCCCGAGGCGCTGATCAAGGTCAGCACCGTGCACCGTGCCCAGGGCAGCGAGGCGCCGGTGCTGCTCTTCGACCCGGTGGACGGCAGCCAGCCTTTTTTGCAGACCGAGGAAGCGCAGCGCCTGTTCAATGTGGCCTGGAGCCGCGCGCAGGCGAAGTTGATCGTCTTTCTGGCCCCCGGCGACAGCGCCCACAACCCGTTTTTGGCCCCCATCGTCCAGCGCCTGCGCCTGGCCGGCGACACCCGGCCCGTGCACGCCCTGCTGGAGCTGGCCGCCCAGCCCGGCTTCCCCGCCAATGCGCTCGGTTTGCGCGTCAGCGCCGGCCGCTTGCACGGCGAGATCAGCCAGCTCAGCCCCGACGGCCGCCAGCTCGTTTTGATCAACGAGCGCAGCGGCGCGGCCGTGCCCATCGATGTGGCCTTCTGGCGTGCCAAAGCGCTCGCCCAAGCGCAGGCCTCAGCCGGGTGACAATGCCCGCCATGGCACAAGGCAAACGCATCTCCGTGGACATCGACGAACAAGCGCTGTCCTCCATCCGCGCCCTCGGCGCGGCCGCCAAGCAGGCCCGGCTCGCCGCCGGCGAAGGCCAGGCCACCGCAGCCACCCGCCTCGGCGTGCATGTGCAGACCATCGCCCGGATCGAGTCCGGCGAGCCTGGGGTGTCGGTGGGACATATGTTGGGCTTGTTGGCGCTGTATGGCTTGGCGGTGACGCTTCAGCCGCCGAGCGACCACTGAGCCGCAAGCCAAGCGCCGCACAGTGCCTTTCCTGCCCGCTGAACTCCCGAACTTCACCCGAGGACTCGCCCGCATGCAGCACACCGGCTCCTGTCACTGCGGCGCCGTCCGCCTCACCCTGCCCGCCACACCCGAGACGGCCACCTCCTGCAACTGCTCGCTGTGTCGACGAGTCGGCGGGCCCTGGGTGTATTACGAGTGGGGCACGGTGACGATTGATGCGGCGCCTGATGCCATGCAGGCTTACGTCCAGGGTGACAAGACCCTGCGCACCATGCGCTGCCGGCACTGTGGCTGCGTGACGCACTGGGAGCCCGTTTCCGCAGAGCCGGGTGGCAAGCACGGTGTTCACCTGGGCAACTTCGACCCAGCCTTGATCGCGTCCGTGCGAATTCGCAGGTTCGACGGGGCGGAGACGTGGAAGTTCCTGGAGGACTGAACTGCTTTCCTGAAAGACTCGTCTCTCGGCGTTTCGATGTGTGAGTAGCGGGGGGTTGGCATACTCAGATGCTTTTCAAAACTTCGTTAGACATCTGCAGAAAGCAAGGTAGGGTCCGGCCCCGTGGAAAAGCTCAGATTTGCACTCGATATTGAGGACGAATGGCCACCCGTAGCCACAGAGAGCGTTTGGTGCGAACGCTCAGGCAATCTATACGTACTGAAGAACGCCCCGTTCTTCATAAAGGGTCTAGCCTTTGGAGACGGGTTCACTGCTGAACCTGACCCGGTCAATGGGTGCATCTTCGAGTTCGAGGTTATTGAGACATCCGGAAACTCCCTGGTTTGGGTGCTGAACACAGACAACCTGGACTTCAGCGGTACGAAGGATGAGCTTTCAGCACTTGGATGTCAGGTGGAAGGGTTTCCACAGTTCAACCTGTTCTCTGTTGATGTTCCTGCCTCGGCTGATGCAGATGCAGTCAATGCTCTAGTAGACAGAATCGAAGAACGTGGCTATGCCCTCGCATTTCCTGTCTGGCGGCATGAGGCCTCCGGTGCCTAACCCCTCAATCAGGAGGACTGTCTTTCGGACAGCCCCATAGATCCGACGTTCTGTGTCATGAATACATCCGTGGGCGATTCGCGTCTCCACTTTCGGCAAGAGGATGCAGCCATGCATCAGCTTGCTAGAGCGATTCGGCTGTTCCTAGACGAGCGTGACTACCTCTGCGCAATAACTCTTGCCGGTGCTGCCGACGGAATACTTGGCGAAACCCTCCAAGCAAGGGCTGTAGCGCCAGCGCTAGAGGCGCATGTAGTTCAGGTCACAGCAGCAGGCAGCGTCGCCAAGGACCTGAAACGAACTCGGGACAACTTCAACCTTGCTCGCAACTTGCTAAAGCACAAGAAAGTACATGTACAGCAAGAGGTGTCCCTTGCGGTTGAAACAGAGGCGATCTACCTGATTGTTCGCGCGATTGACAACGCAGTACGGCTGGGCCACGAAATGAGGGCGCCTCTTCCTGCATTTATCGAATGGGTGTATTCGAATCGACCTGATCTCGTGAGTAGCGGGGCTTCATAGCTAGTCACTCAAACGACCCTGTAGCGGCACGCTGCCTTCGCACCTCATTTCATTCTGGCCGTGCGGCTTGCCGCCGACAATTACAAGGACGAGGTCCTCATGCCAACTCTGACTCCCTGCGCCTGGCCACGCCGCGCCGCCACCCTGCTGCTCCTTGCCTTCGCCTTGTCAGGCTGCGCCCATTCGCCTCGGACCTCACCCCAGCCCGCCGTCAACACACAGGGCCTGGACGACACCGTACGGCTTGCCATGGCCGCCACCGGTGCCCGGGGTCTGGCGCTGGCTGTGGTCGACGACGGCCAGCTGGTGTTCAGCAAGGCTTACGGCGTGCGCAACGCCAGCGGCGACCCGCTGCAGGAGGACACCGTGATGCACGGCGCCTCGCTGACCAAGGCTGCCTTCGGCTACTTGGTGATGCAGCTGGTCGAAGAAGGCAAATTGGGCCTGGATGTGCCGATTGCAAACTACCTGCCGCAGCCGCTGCCGAGCTATGCCTCGCCGGACATCGTGCGGCGCTACTCCGCGTTTGCGGGCCTGGCCCGCGATGAGCGCTGGCGCCGGCTGACCGCCCGCATGCTGCTCACGCACAGCGGCGGCTTTGCAAACTTCTACTTTCTGGAACCCGACCAGCAGCTGCGCATCCACTTCGAACCGGGCAGCCGTTATGCCTACTCCGGCGATGGGCTGATCTTGCTGCAATTCGTGCTGGAGCGGGGTCTGGGCTTGGATGTCGGTGCGGAGATGAATCGGCGGATCTTTGCGCCAAACGGCATGAGCCGCACAAGTCTGATCTGGCGACCTGACTTTCGACCGAATTTGGCAGACGGGTTCACCCTGGACGGGCGGCCAGAGCCTCATGACGAGCGCAGCCGGGTGCGCGCCTCGGGCTCCATGGACACCAGCATTGCCGATATGGGCCGCCTGGCCGCCAGCTATGTGCGCGGCGATGGTTTGAGCGCTGCCGCGCGAGCCGAGCTGACCCGGCCGCAACTCCCGATCACCACGCGCAGCCAATTCCCTTCGCTCCAGCCAACCCTCGCCACTCCACCCTTTCCATCACTCGGCGCAGGGCTGGGGGTGATCGCCTTCACAGGGCCGCAAGGTGCCGGCTTCTTCAAAGGCGGGCACAACGACTCCACGGCCAATATGTGGGTCTGCATCGAGGCAAGAAAGCGCTGCCTGGTGATGCTCTCCAACGATGTGCGGGCCGAGCCGGCGTTCCCGGCCTTGGTGCGTTCCGTGTTGGGCGAGACCGGCCTGCCCTGGGCCTGGGAGTATGGCGACATGAAGTTCTGGTCGCCGGAGCGCTGAGTCCGAATCTCGTGGCGGAGGACGCTTTGCGTTCCCGGCTTCATCGGAGCCAGACTCCTCATGCAAGCTGCTGGCACTGCATGTGGGCCGCCTGGCGAGTGAATGAATGAATGCGGTGACTCTTCGCACAGCGCCCGGGCATGACTTTTCGCATCATGGGCCCAGGCTGGCATATCGGACCAATTCAACGTCTATCTGGCTCAAACCATCTAGGGAAGCTCAATCGAATGCAACGCGAATCCAAACTCTTCGCCTGGTTTGCGATCACGCTCGGTGCTGCAGGCATCCTGATGGGGCTGGCTTCACTTCTGGGATGGCCCGTCCAGGCATCCGGCTCCAGCTGCAAGGCCATCTGTGGCCTGAGCTTGCTGTTCACAGAACTGCTCGGCGACCGCGCGGGAATGTGGGTGGGAGGCCTGCTCTGGCTGGCCGCGGGCTTGGCCATTTTCGGTTTCGGCTGGCGAATCCTCAAAGAGCGGGCTGCTTGATGAAGGGTCTTGCCTGGGTCCGCCAACCGCACTCGACGGTGAGCAACACCAAGTGTTTGAAAGCTCGAACTTGAGCAGCTTTGCCATCGGCATCTTGTTACTGCTGAGCATCGCTGTGCTGCCTGCAGCCCTGGCAGCCGTCCTCCAGCAACTGGTGTTCGTGCATCGCGCACGCAGGGTGGAGGGGCGAGTTGTCAGCGAGCGGTGCTACCGCATGTTTGGCCGCACCCGGCGGTACTACCGCGTGGAGTTCGAGCTTTCAACGGGGCAGCGCGCTCAATTGCGCAGCAGTGTCGCCAGTTCGTCCAAGACAAGCCCTCAGCTGGGCCAGGCCGTGCCGGTTCTGCTCATCGAGCGAACGGGGCGCCAAGCCAAAGCGAAGATCGGAACCTGGCTGGAGCTTTGGTTCTCTTCGGCCCTTCTGCTCTTCATCGGCTCCATCGGATTCCTCGCGGTCGCCTTGGCAAGCGCTTCCAGCATCTGAGTCACCGCGACTCATAGTCCCGCATGAAACTCATCGTGGCTGTTCATTTCGAAGACGCGCAGGCGACCCGTGCCAGGGCTGCTGCGGTGGCTTTCGAGGCCTGGGATGCGGCAGAAGCGACCCGCACTTACCTCTCACGCATCGCCCATGTCGAGCCCGCGGTCCGAGGAGCGCTGGACCTGCGCGAGCTGCCCTGCTTGATGCAGCTGCTGCGCGAGCACAAGTTGGAGCCCGAACTCATCTTGATCGACGGTTTCGTGCATCTGGATGCCGATGAAACGCCCGGCCTGGGTCAGCACATCTTTCACGCCCTGGGCGGCAGCGTGCCCATCGTCGGCGTGTCGAAAAGGCGCCTGCCGGGCCTGACGGCACAGTTCGAGGTGATGCGGGAAGAAGACGAGGAAGCGCAGCCACTGCTGGTCACCTGTGCGGGCATCGACCTCGGCGCGGCCAAGGCTCGCCTGCGCGCGATGCACGGCAGGAAGCGCGTGCCCACGCTGATGAAGCTGGTGGCGCGCCTGGCGAAGAACAAGGACTGACTGCGGCCGGGGTCTTCCTCCTCGATCCAAGGCAACGATTTCAGCGGGAACGGATGCAGCCTAAGTCCCCTGCCGATACTGCGCCCGGTAGACCTGCGGCGTCAGCCCCGTGGTCTGCTTGAACATGCGGTGCAGGGCCGCCTCGGTGCTGAAGCCCAGATCTTCGGCCAGACGCTTCAGCGGCTCGGGGCCGCGCGAGAGGCGCTCGGCCACCTGGCGCAGCTTGACGCGGCGCAACCAGCTGGCGACGGGCAGGCCGGTGGCGGCTTGCAGATGGCGGCTCAGGGTGCGCGGTGAGAGGCTCAAGGCGGCGGCAGCGGCCGGCACGGTCAGTGCCACGGCCGGGGTGCGCTGGGCCCAGAGCAGCAGCTCGCGCAGCCAGGGCTCGCGCAGGGCCATCAGGCTGACCGCGGCAAAGGCCGGGTGGCGCTGGCGCGGCTGGGGCAGCATCAAGACCTCCTGCACCTCGCGCAGGCTCTCGGCCTCCATGCGGTGCGCCAGCTGGTCCAGCATCAGGGCCAGGTAGCCGTTGGCACCGGCCGCAGTGACCGTGCTGTCGCTGTCCACCAGGGCCTCGTCGAACTGCCAGGCCACCTGCGGGAACAGCGCTTGCAGATGCGGCGCCAGCCACCAGGTGGCCGTGGCCGCCTGGCCGTTCAGCCGGCCGCTGGCGGCCAGCAGGGACACGCCGGCGCAATAGCTCCAGAGCGCGCAGCGGGCAGGCAAAGCGCGCATGGCGGCGATCTCGGGCCGACGCGCCTGCATGGTCTGCTGCAGGCCCTCCAGCGAGCTGACCCACAGCCCCGGCAGCAGCAGGGCATCAAGCTCATCCGCGCTGTCGACCAAGGCGCCCTCGGGCGTCAGCGTCGGCCCGCCCTCGGTTCCACCACTGATTCCATTCACCGGCCGGCCATCCACCGTCAACCAGCGCCAGCGCATCAACTCCCGGCCGGCGCGCAGATGGGCCGCGCGCAGCAGATCGGCCACGGCGAACAGCCCGGCCGGCATGCAGCCCTCGAACAGCAGCAGGCCCAGGGTGAAGGGCGGGCCCGCTGCCGTGCGGTGAATTGAAGATGGCATGAATGGCTAATTTAATGTTCGATTCAGCCATTTTGCGGGCGGACTGGAATTTCAACAATGGCGCTATCCCCTCTCACACCGGTCCACCATGAAGATCACCCAGCTCCGCAATGCCACCGTCGTGCTCGAGTTCCACAGCCAGGGCCAGGACATCGTGCTTCTGGTCGACCCCATGCTGGCCGAGGCCGGCGCCCTGCCCGCCCTGCGCTACTTCGGCGGCCAGCGCCGCCGCAACCCGCTGGTGCCGCTGCCGCCCGGCAGCGAGGCCTTGCTCAGCCGCGTCAGCCACGGCCTGATCACGCATTGCCAGCGTGGCCACTTCGACCATCTGGACCGAGCCGGCCAGCGCTGGCTGCGCGAAGCCGCCGTGCCCGTTCTGGCCATGCCGCGCGACGCCGCCTACCTGCGCCAGCGCGGCCTGCAGGTGCAGGCCCTGCAGGGCCCGGGCCGCCAGCCTCTGCTGCCCGCCCAACTCAGCGGCGCCTTCATCACGCCGATTCCCTGCGTGCATGGCCGCGGCATCGCCGGCCTGCTGATGGAGCATGGCCACGGCTATCTGATCGAGGTGGCCGGCGAACCCAGCGTCTACCTGGCCGGCGACACGGTGATGTGCGCGCCGCTGCGCGATTGCCTGAGCACCTTGCGCCCCGATGTGGCCGTGCTGCCGGCCGGCGGGGCGCGCTTCGACCTGGGCGCCGAGATCCTGCTGACGCCCGAGGCCCTGATCGAGGCCGCCGCGCTGTGCCCGGGCACTCAAATCGTCGCCAACCATCTGGAGGCGCTGGACCATTGCCCGGGCACGCGGGCGCGGGTTCGAGAGTTGGCGCGGGCGGGCGGGATGCAGGATCGGGTCTGGGTGCCCGAGGATGGTGACACGCTGAGCTTCCCGGCCCGCGCAAACGCAAACGACGAGCGACTCAGTCCTTCAGGTACTTGTCATAAATCGCCTGAAAGCGACCCGATTCCTTCAGCTGCTTGAGACCCTGGTTGAAGTCATCGCGGATGCGGGGGTCGCGGAAGACCGGGCGGTAGTCCTGCGGGTTGAGCTTGACGAAGGCGGTTTCGTCCACCGGCTGCAGCTCGGTGAAGCCCTCGCTTTTGAGCTGCAAGGCGAAGTACTTGAAGATGTTGCGGTCGCTGAGCACCACGTCGTAGCGGCCCAGCATCAGAGTCTTGACCTGAACCGACTGGTCGTTGATCTCGGTGTAGAGCCCGGCGCGGCGCACCGGCTCCAGCCACTCGGGATAGCGCTTGATCGCCCCGGCAAAAGACACCACGCTCAGCCCCTTCAGATCTGCTGGCGTGCTGATCTTGAGCTGGCGCCGGCCCAGGGTGATGAAGACGTTGTCGTAGAGCACGGCCGGATCGGCATAGTGGCCGCCGGCGCTGCTGAGGTCCTGGCCCAGGTCGGTCATGGCCGCATCAACCGTGCCATCGCGGAAGGACACCGGGATGCGTGCGAAGGGAAAGTACTGCGGCTTGAGCTGGTGCCCTTTGTAGGCCAGAGCACCGCGGATCACCTCCAACTCGATGCCGCTGTCGGTCTTGGGGAAGCAGAACGGCGGGATCTTCTCGCCAAAAGCCATGCGCACTTCAGCGGCTTGGACGGGGCCATCGGGACACAGCAGCAGGAGCGGCCCTATCAACAACAAGCACGCCGGCCAAAGCCGCGAAGCCTGGCCGCTGCAGCCCGAATCGCGCACGCGTTTCAGCATCCTCATCATGGAGCGAGCCTTCCACCAGGGTTGAACTCAGGGCCTCGGTGGAAGGCTATCACGGCCGCCGCGCTTCAGGACGGCAGGGCATCCCCTGAACGTGGACGCGAGCGTCCGCCAGCCAGCAGGACCGCCGCCAGACCCAGGCCCAGCAAGACGGCACTGGCCGGCTCAGGCACGGGCTGGGCCTCGAAGGCCACCTCGCTGAGCATGGTGGCGGTGTCGTGGCGCAGGACCTGCAGCTGCAGGCTGCTGCCGACAAAGCCGGGGCCCAGATTCAGCACCGAGGCAAAGGGCGCGTCGCCAGCCGGGTCGATGATGTCAAAGCTCTGCGACTGGCCGCCCACCGTGACGATGAAACCGCGCGGTGTGGCGACATTGCCATAACCGTTGGCATCGTCGTGCCAGATGGTCAGCTGGCTGAAGACCAGGGTTTCGCCGAAGTGGAAGGTGATGACCGGGTCCATGGCCGACCAGCCGACGTAGGGGCCGGTGCCTTCGAGGTTCTCGACGCGGTCCCAGCGCTCGGTGGCGATGACGCCGTCGGTCAGATCACCGAGGCCGCCGCTCAGCGGTGCGAAATCGAGCTGGGTGTTGCCGCTGCCGCTGTAACCGCGGTCCCAGTAATTGAAGCTGCCGCCGCTGGCGGTGCCGTAGCCATTGGGCATGTCGTAAGAGGTGGGCGACACCGGCCCGGCCAGCGCCGCGGCGCTTGAAAGGGCCAGCAAGGCGGTGGCGCTGACTAGCAGGCGGCGGAAGGTCGGGCGACGAGCAAGAAGTCGGTTCATGGTGAACTCCTGTGTGGATGCGTTGAGGAATTGAAATCCGCGGAACAGATGAGTGAACGAGGAAGGAGCCCCGCTCCGCCCTCAGCCACTCCTTCAGTCCTTACGCATTCCGCCGCTCACAGCGGCCACACAGAGATCGACAAACTAGGGGTGCACCCCGCTCCAGCGCCGCAGCAGCAGCAAGACCAGCAGCATCAAGCCGCCCGTCGCCAGACCCAGGCCCAGCGAGGCCGGGCTCAGCGCGGCGAAGCGGAACACCTCGCGCAGCGGCGCCAGCCAGAACACCGCGGCCAGCAACACGGCGGTGGCGGCCAGCACCTGCCAGAGCACGCGGTTGGGCCGCAACAAGGCCTCGCGCCAGCGCCCGCTCAGGCTGCGGCTGGCCAGGATCAGCGCGATATTGCAGCTGACCAGGGCCAGGAAAGCCGTGCCCCGCACCGCCTCCTGGCTCATCGGGCCACGGCTGAGCAGGACGGCGTACAAGCCGCCCACCACCGTCAGGATCAGCGCGCCCTGGGCCACGCTCCAGGCGATCAAGCGGCCTGAGAACAGGGGCGCGGCCGGGTCGCGCGGCGGCCGGCTCATCACATCGGCCTCTTCTTCTTCGGCCTCGAAGACGATGGAGCAGACGGGGTCGATCAGCAGCTCCAGAAACGCAATGTGCACCGGCGAGAGCAGAAGCGGCCAGCCGAACAAGAGCGGCAGCAGCGACAGGCCGGCAATCGGCACATGCACGGCCAGCACAAAGGCCATGGCCTTGTGCAGGTTGTCGTAGATGCGGCGGCCCAGGCGGACTGCGCCGACGATGGCCGAGAAACGGTCGTCCAGCAGCACCAGGCTGGAGGCCTCGCGGGCCACATCGGTGCCACGCCCGCCCATGGCAATGCCGATGTGGGCGGCCTTCAGCGATGGGGCGTCGTTGACACCGTCACCGGTCATGGCCACCACCTCGCCCTGCGCCTTCAGCGCCTCGACGATGCGCAGCTTCTGCTGCGGCTTGATGCGCGCGAACACGCTGGCACCCGCCGCCAGGCGCTGACGCAGGGCTCCATCGGACAGCTGGGCCAGCTCCGGCCCGGTGATGGCGGGCTGGGCCACATCCAGGCCGGCCTGGCCGGCGATGGCGCGCGCCGTGGCCGGGTGGTCGCCGGTGATCATGAGCACGCGCAGGCCGGCGGCGCGGCATTGGGCAATCGCCTCGGGCACCTCGGGGCGCAGCGGGTCGGCAAACGCCAGCAGCCCCAGAAAACGCAGGCCGGCGAAGCCCTGCGGCCCGGCCGGCCAGGGCGGACCCGGCAGCGCGGCATCGGCGCAGGCCACACCCAGCACGCGCAGGCCGCGCTCGGCCATGGCCTGCGTCTCGGCCGCCACCTGGGCGCGCTGCGCCTCGCTGAGGCCACACAGTGCCGCCACCGCCTCGGCCGCGCCCTTCAGCGCCAGGCGCGAGCCGGCCAGGCCCTCGCCCTGCCAGACATGGCCCATGGCCGGCAGCTCGGGGCTGAGCCCGTACTCATGCACCAGGCGCCAGCCGGGGTGGCGGCGCTCGGGGGGCAGCTGGGTCTCGGCCAGGCTGTGCAAGGCACGCTCCATCGCATCGATGGGCGCGATTTCGCTGGCCAGCACGGCCACGTCCAGCATGTCCATCAAAGCCTCGGGCAGCGCCTGCCCGGCCGCGGCCACCCAGCGCACAGGCGTCTCGCCGAGCGCGGCCAGCTCGGCCACGGCCATGTCGTTGACGGTCAGCGTGCCGGTCTTGTCGCTGCACAACACGGTGGCGGCGCCCAAGGTCTCGATGGTGGCGGCGCGGCGCGCCAGCACGCGCTGCTGCGACAGGCGCCAGGCGCCCATGGCCATGAACACCGTCAGGATCAGCAGGAACTCCTGCGGCAGCATGGACATGGCCAGGGTGATGCCGGCCAGCACGCCGCCCAGCCAATCGCCGCGCAGCAGGCCGAAGAGCAGCAGCACCAGCACGCTCAAAGCCAGGCCCAGGATGGAGAACAAGCGCACCAGGCGACGCGTCTGCTGGTGCAGCGGCGTGGGCGGAATCTCGATCTCGGCCAGCGAGCTGCCGATGCGGCCGATCTCGCTGCGCACGCCAGTGGCCGTCACTCGCGCCAGGCCCTGGCCACCCACCACCAGCGAGCCGGCAAACACCCGGCCGGCCTCCTGCTCGGCGCCGGCGCGCTTGTCCACGGCCAAGGATTCGCCACTGAGCAGGGATTCATCGGTCTGCAGGTCGTGGCTGCTGAGAAGCAGCGCATCGGCGGCCACCCGGTCGCCCTCCTCCAGCAGCAGCAGATCACCACACACCACCTCGCGGCCGGCGATGCGCTGCGCCTGGCCGCCGCGCCGCACCAGGGCGCGCGGGCTGGTCAGGTCGCGCAGAGCCTCCAGCACCTGGGCCGTGCGTTGCTCCTGGCTGACGCTGATGACGACCGTCAGCAGCACAAAGGCCAGCAGCATCAGCGCCTCGCCGCGGTTGCCCAGCAGCAGGTAGATGGCGCCGGCCGCCAGCAGCAGCTGCAACATGGGCTCGCGGATCAGCTCGGCCAGGATGTGCCAGACCGTGCGGTGCTGGGGCGGGCTCAGCTCGTTGGGCCCGTCCTGGGCCAGACGGCGCGCCGCCTCGGCGGGGCTCAGACCTTGCTGGCTGTCGTCGTCAAGGGCCGGGGGCGCTGGATGTGGCTTCATCCCCTCAGAGTATGGCCAGGGATGTGACCGCGGCATGTAGGAGAGCGCCGCGCTGGGACATGCCAGCCAACTTCAGATAGCGCTAAGCAAGCGCGCGCAGCATGGAGGCATTGCCTCAGCCAGGACCCGCGCCATGCCCCGTTTCCCCAAGATCAAGCGCCATTTGCTGCTGCTCTTGCTGCTGCTCTTGCTGCTGCCCTTGCTGCGGCCCCTGCTGTTGGGGGCCGCCCTCTTCGGCACCAATCTGGCCCGCGCCGCCACCCCGGCCGAGCTGTTGGATGGCTATGTGGCCGCGGCCCAGGCGCCGGCCGATGCCCGCCGCGGCCAGGCGTTTTTCACCCAGCGCCACGTTGCGGAGTGGAGCTGCGCCTCCTGCCATCAGGCTGTGCCGACGCGGGCGGGCCTGCACGCCGGCACCGGCAAGGAGATCGGCGCCCTCGCACCGGCCTTCAACCCACGGCGTTTCAGCGAGCCGGCCAAGGTGGAGAAATGGTTCCGCCGCAACTGCAAGGACGTGTTGAACCGCGAGTGCAGCGCCGGTGAAAAGGCCGATGTGCTCGCCTGGCTGATGACGCTCAAACCCTGAACCGAAAGGCTCACCCATGAACACACGCACCGCCCAATGCCGCCGGCTTGCCCTGATCGGCCTGGCCCTGGTGGCGCCGCTCTGCCCCGCCGATGAAGGCCAGCGCCTGAAAGTGCCGCTGCTGCCGGCCTACCAGCAGGAATGTGCGGCCTGCCACATTGCCTACCCGCCAGGGCTTTTGCCGGCGGCGTCCTGGCAGCGCATCAGCCAGAACCTCGGCAAGCACTACGGCAGCGATGCCTCGCTGGACCCCGCCACCGTGGCGCAGCTGAGCCAATGGCTGAGCGCCAATGCCGCCACGGGCAAGCGCGCCCGCGAGGCGCCGCCCGAAGACCGCATCACCCGCAGCGCCTGGTTTGTGCGCGAGCACGATGAAGTGCCGGTCGCCACCTGGAAGCGCGCCTCCATCAAAAGCGCTGCCCATTGCGCCGCCTGCCACGGCGGCGCTGAACAAGGAGATTTCAATGAACACCGCATCCGCATTCCCAAGTGAGGGCGACACCGGCTCACCCGCCCCGGCGCCACAGCGCCGCGTCATCGACGCGCCAACCCGCGCCCTGCACTGGCTGCTAGCCCTGAGTTTCAGCGGCGCCTACCTCTCCGCGGAGAGCGAGCGCTGGCATCTGCTGCACATCACCCTGGGCTACACCGCCTTGGGCCTGGTGCTGGCGCGCCTGCTCTGGGCGCTGCTGGGGCCGCGCCGGGTGCAGGCTTCCGTCTGGTGGGGCAAGGTCCGCACGCTGCCGGCGCAGCTGCAGGCCTGGCGCCAGGGTCGCGGCTCGGTGCCGGCAGGCTTTCAGGCCCTCAACGCGGTGCTGGTGCTGGGGCTGCTGGCCACGCTGATGCTGGCCACGCTCAGCGGCATGGGCCTGGAGCTGGAATGGTGGAGCGCGAGGGCCGAATGGCTGGACGAGGCCATGGAAGAAGGCCACGAGCTGATTGGCAATCTGGTGCTGGCCCTGGCACTGGCCCATATCGGCCTGGTGCTGGGTGTCAGCCTGCTGCGGCGCCAGAACCTGGCCGGCCCCATGCTCAGCGGCAAGGCCCCCGGCCGCGGACCGGACCTGGTGCAGCGCAATGGCGGGCTGCTGGCCGCGCTGATCGTCGCCGCAGTGCTGGGCTTCTGGGCCTGGCAATGGCGGCAAGATGCACCATGGGGCGCAGGCCCCGACCGCGACCGGGCCAGCAGCTCACAGGGCCACGCCGAGGCCAGGGCCGGAAGCCATGACGACGACGATGACGATGACGATTGAATGAATGAGAGAAAGAAGCGGTAGGCCGGCGAGCCCGGCCCGCCCGTCACATCAGGCTTGAGCGGCTGGAGCCACGCGCCCTGCGCGGCGCCGGCTGCCCGCCAGGGCCAGCAAGGCGATGCCGCTCAGCGCCACGGTGCCCGGCTCGGGCACGGCATTGCCGAAGACCTGCACGTTCACATCGCTGGTGAAGGCGCCGCCGACGCAGCCGGCATCCTGGCCGGTGCAGGCAAAGCCGGTGAAATCGGCGGTGCCGGGGATGCTGTCGCTGAGCTTGAACAGGCGGTAGCGGTCGTCGGCACCGGGCTGCGGCAGGCCGCTCAGCGCGGCGTTGCTGGCATGGGCAAAAGTGCCGCGGCCACCGTCCAGGTCAATGCCGAACTGCACCAGGGTGTTGGACGCGAAATGCAGGCCCAGGTTGTCGAAATCCACGCGGTAGAGCGCGCGCGCGCCCTCGGGGCTGTCGAAGGTGCTGCCGTCGACATAGGCCACACGGGTGGCGCTGATGCTGGGACCGCTGCCGCTGCCCGGGGTGGCGTCGCTGCCGCTGCTCAGGTTGGAGAAGGCCAGGCGCTGCAGGCCGTCGCCATCGGCATCGCCGATGTAGAAGGACAGCGAGCGGTACAGATCGCCCAGAAAACTGTCGGTGGCGCCGCCCACCACCCAGGTGCTGATCTTGCTGACGTTCCAGCCGAGCAGGCTGTTGCCGAGCTGGAAGTCATCGCCCGCGAATTCGCGCGGTGCGCCCGCATTGACGGCGGTGTTGCTGCGCGGGCTGCCGGCCGGGCTGTTCAGGTTGGCCGTGGGCAGGCCGCGATCCACCAGCAGCGTGGGCGTGGCCAGGGCGCTGCCGGCACTGCCCAGGAAGAGGCTGGCCGCAGCCAGGGCGCTGAGGGCCAGGCGGCCGGGCATGGCAGCAAGAGAAAAGGCGTTCTTCATCATCGTCATCGGGGCACTCCATCCACTCGGGGGATTCTCGTCATCAACAAGGGCAAGGGCGGCAGCCTCATCAGCGCCGAACCGGCCGGATTCAGGCGCTGGCGGGCGGCGACCCCGGCCTCTGCAGCGAGGGTATCGCCTGGGGCCGCGCTTGTCCCCCCTAGGTCATGGGAAAAACCCGGCCTTTTCACCACGGTTCGCCCCCGGAGGCAGCGGTGGGAACAGGGTCAGGTCTTGCTCGATCTAGGTGTCGCCGCAGCCGGGCGAATCTCGACCGTGGCCTTGAGCGTCAAAGGCACGCCCTTGCGCAGCGAGCACACGCCCACCACCGAGCGCACATGGCGGCCCCGCACCGGGCCGAAGACCTGGTGCAGCAGATCCGAGGCGCCGTCCAGCACCTCGGCATGGGCCTCGAACTCGGGCACGGTGTGAAGCGAACCCTGCAGCTCGACGAACTGGACCACCTCGTCGAGCGAGCCGAGCTCGGCCCGCAGCGCCGCAATCAGCTCCAGCGCCGCCGAGCGCGCGAAGGCATAACCCTGCTCGGCGCTGAACTCGCGGCCCAGCTTGCCGCGCGGCAATACCCCGTCCACCGGCGACGGTGCCTTGCCGGACAAGAACAGCCAGGGCCCGCTGCGCAGCGCAGCCACATAGTTGCCGGCCGGCGCGCTGCTTGGGGGCAGGACCAGGCCCAGCTGGGCGAGACGTTGTTCGGTGCTCATGGGTGGGTGAATGCGTGATTGGGTGAACGGGTGAAGGAGTGAAGATGCGTGCTCAATCGGCAGGGCTGGGGTCAGGGCTGCGGATCAGCTCGCGCCAGGCGTCGGCGCCGATCCAGCGCGCGCTGGGCTCGGGGCGCTCGCGCAGGCGCTTCGCGATGAGCAAAGCCCGGGCGCGTAGCACCGGGTTGCGCTTGCCGATCTGGCGCAGGGCCCAGCTGACCGATTTCTTGACGAAGTTACGCGGGTCGGCCGCGGCGGCTTCGATTCTTGGAAATTGCTCGCTGAAGGCCTCGTCCGAGCAGGCCTTGTCATGCACGGCCAGCACCGCCAGCAGCGAAAACGCCGCCCGCTTGACGAACTCTGCCTCGTCCTCCGCCCAGACCTCGATGCGGCCCCAGGCCAGCGGCGTGCGCCGAAAGGCGTTCAGGCAGGCCTGATCGCAGACGTCCCAGGACTCCATGCTCTGCGCCCAATGGTCCATCTCGGCCGCACTCAGACGCTCCGGCTCTGCCAGCAAAGAAGCGAGGATCTGCGCCTCCGGAATGCCGCTGTCCCAGAGCGCCAGCGCCAGCGCATGGTCCTGGCCCAGCGCCTTGCCCAGACTGCGCAGCGTGGGCACCGCCAAGCCCAGGCGCTTGGCCCCGGTCAGCCCGAAGCGCGCCATGCCCGCCAACTGCTCGGGCCGCGCCTCGGCCCGCAAACAAGCCAAGGTCTTTTCCAGGCGTTGCGGGAGGGAATCGCGAGAGGGTGAAGGCGGCACGATTCGGAGCTGGGGTTTGGCGGGCGGCATGGTGGGCTGGGATTCGCTGGCTGGGGTGTGATCATGCACGCGGACGCGGTGCTTGCGTCATTCTCTGGCTGCTCGACCACAAACAACGATGGCGTACCAAGGCCCAGCTTCTGATGTCGCAGCGGTGGTCATTGCTTTGACGTGTGAATTACGAGCCATCGCCTAGACTTCCACAGCTGTTTGAAGTGAGGTCGGGCCCCAATGCTGGCGAATTCGTGACAAGGCACATGAACTCAAGACTCTTGCAGAGATTGGCGAGCGCGGCCATGTCCTTGGTCGCCTGCGGGCCTGAGCTGGCCCTTGCAGCCAAAGCTGAGCAAATCGCGGTGCGTTCGATGACGTCCCTGAAGCCGAGCACGACCTGGGATACCAGCACCTTGGTCCGCGGAGACTTCAATGGGGATGGCCTTCCTGACTGGGCCATGGTTGGCTATCGCAGCACCAGGATCGAGTTGGGCGTTCGCCTGTCGGCCCGACGGCCGGCAAAGGTGCGAACCCAGTTTCTTGAGTTTGGGATCGGGAGCGAACTGCAAGCCGCCATCTGCGATCGCCCTGCCCGACTGCAAGTCGAAGCACAGTTCTGCCACCCCATGGATGAAGCTCTACCTGGTTGCAAGCCAAGCAAGCACGCAAACTCAATCATCCTCAGCGGCGGCGACTGCGACCCCATTCACCTCTACTGGAACAGCGACACGCGAACCATGGACTGGTGGCGACTTTGAAGCCTTGAATGGCTGCCTGCATGAGGATCAATGGGCGTCGACCTGTTCTTGTTGCCCTTGCCCTTTCTGCGCTCACCCACCCCGAACCGCCCATCTTCAACGGAGAACGCTCATGAAAATCACCGTCACCACCCTCGTCCCCGCTCCCCTGCCCGCTGTCTGGCTGGCCTACACCACGCCCGAGGACATCAAGGTCTGGAACACCGCCTCGCCGGATTGGCACACGACCGCGGCCACCGTCGACCTGCGGCCGGGCGGCAAGTTTTCTTCGCGCATGGAGGCCAAGGACGGCTCCTTTGGTTTTGATTTCGCGGGCGAGTACACGCACATCGCACCGCATCAGCGCATCGAGTACGTGTTTGGCGACCGCAGCGGCATCGTCGAGTTCAGCGAGAGCGCCGCAGGCGTCCAGGTGACGGTCACGTTCGACGGCGAAACCACCCACTCGGAAGAGCAGCAGCGCACGGGCTGGCAGGCCATCCTGGACAACTTTGCGCGCCATGTGAAGGGCAAGCTGGCGGCGGAATGAGCCCCAGCCCTATCGGGCGAGAATCACCGCAACATGACCGAACCGAGCAGAGCCCGAGGAAAGGCAGCTGACCCACCATGCAACAGGTGATCCATCACATCCCACCCCGCGCAGCCGCGCGCATCGTGGCCGCCGTCGGCGGAGCGCTGGCCTTGGCCGGCATGCTTCTGGCCGGCCTGCTGAGCATCTGGCTGCCCGGTGTTGCCACATTCCACAACATGCCCATGGCTCTGGCCTTGTTCCTGGTGCCGATCGGCTGGTGGTTGAGCCTGTACCTGAGCACCTGGATCGTCTGCGGCATGTACAACCTGTGCGCCCGTCACTTCGGCGGCATCACTCTCGTTCTGGACGACGCCACCGCGGTTCAGCGTCCGCGCTGAGGGCATGACATGGCCGACAGGCTGCCCGCATGAGAAGCCTTGCGCTGATCGTTGGGGGCCTGTTCGCCCTTGTTCACCCCGCATGCGCCCAGCAGCCCGAACGCCATCCCCCGGCCGGCATGGTGGGCGTGCTGCGCTGGCCCGGGCTGTTCGGCGCCGATCCCTGCGACCCGACGCCGGCCAAGCCTGTCCCGATCTTTGCAAAACCTCGGGCCAAGGTGCCCATCGGCACGCTCGAGCTCGTCCGCGCGGCGAAGCCTGAACCGGAGGGCGGTTGCAGCAGCGGGCGAGTTGTGGGCCTGCGACGGTATGGCGCCCCGCAGGCCGAGGCCCTGCCGACGATCGAGATCGAGTACGAGCAGCCGGCCGCCATCGCCATCGCAAGATCGGGCCCCTGGTGCCAGTTGCTCCTGCGCTCGGGCAGCGCCTGGGTCCATGAATCTTGCGAAACAGGCTTCATCTCGCTCGAAGCGCTCTGGGCCGACAAGCCCTGGCTCTACCTGCTGGAGGGCGCCATCGAACAGGCGCGCAGCCAGCCGGGCAACTCAGGGCAGAGCCTGCAGATTGGCGATCGCGCCAAGGCCCCGGCCTTGCGCTCGGCCCATGTGCTGGGCCGCCGCATCGTGGATGGGCAGACCTGGCTACGACTGGCCGCAAGCGGGGTGAAAGAATGCGAGCGCAGCCCCCTGCCGGATGAAGTGTTCGAGCTGTGGCTGCCGCTGCGGAATGCAGCCGGCCGGCCGAACCTCTGGTTCCACGCGCGTGGCTGTTAGTTCGCGAGCCCTACAGCGCCTGCCGGTAGCGTTGACCTTTGAAGCGCAGCACCAGCTCGCGCGTACCGATCTGTTCGAGCACATGCTCGGGGCCGAGCTTGGCGCCTTCGCGCAGCACCTCGCCGTTGGCGATCACGAAACGGCTGGCCGGGTCTTCGGAATAGACGGAACCGCTGATCGCCAGCTTGGGCAGCTCGCGTCGCAGGCTCTCGGGCAACTCGGCCAGGCGCGGGATGGGCGCAGCCTCCGTGGGCGCGCTGGCCTTGGCGGCCAGCACTGAGGCGGAAGCGGAGGGCTTGAGCGCGATAACGGGTGGCGCGGTGATGGGCGGCGCGGTGACGGGCGCCGGGGCCGCAAGCGGCGGAGGCGGCAGCGTT
Organism: Paucibacter sp. B51; assembly: GCF_027863535.1. Taxonomy (NCBI): domain Bacteria; kingdom Pseudomonadati; phylum Pseudomonadota; class Betaproteobacteria; order Burkholderiales; family Sphaerotilaceae; genus Roseateles; species Paucibacter sp. B51. The sequence continues at coordinate 872,064 of NZ_JAPIVN010000001.1, forward strand.
GGAACCGCAATTGGGGATGATGTTGGCGGTGATGTCGGCGGCAATGCCGGCAATGTTGCGGCAGTGCCAGCGACGGCTGGCAGCGGCGGCGCCTCGGCACGCTGCTGCTGCTGCGGCAGCTGACCAACAGGCCCACTGACAGGCACATCCGCCGGGCCGCTGCTGCCGGCCCACCAGCTGCCCACGCCGCCCCCCACCAGCAGGAGCACAACGACAGCGCCGCCAGCGGCCCAGAGCCGCCCTCGGCGCGGGCTCAGAGCAGCGCCCACCGCGGCGGCGCCGCCTGCGGGTGGCTGGGCGTGCAGGCCGGGGACCTGGCCGCGCTCGCGTTCGCGGTCGGCTTCGGCACGGCGCAGGGCGTCGAGGATGTAGGACATGGCGGCTCGGTTGTTCTTTCTTCTATCGTTCGTTCGGTCAGTCGGTCGGTCGGTCTGATTGTGTGCCGCTCGCTCCCCGGCTGCGTTCAGCGCGCTGGCGCCAGCCGCGGCTCGTCCACACCCGCGGCGCGGTTGAGTTGCATCAGCGTGATCGGGCCGACGCGGCCGTCCGGCTGCAAGCCCTGACTGGCTTGGAAAGCCTGGATGCGCGGGCTCAGCTCGGCCCAGCCGGGCAGCACAGCAGAAGCGGCAGCAGGGGCGCGGCCCGGCACGGCGCTGCGACTCAAGGCGTCCAGCTGGCCGGCCAGCCATTCGCGCAAGGGCCCGGCATTGGCGGCCCGCTCGGCATAGCCCGGCGGCGCGCGCCACAAGGTGCTGAACTCACCGCGCCAGGCGCTGGCCAGCTCCGCCAGCGCCAGCCGGCGCGGCCGGCCGTCCACCCACAGCGTCAGCTCCTGCCCGTCCAGGCCCACCAGCGCGGCCAGGGCCGGCGCCTGGCCCGGGCGCTGCAGGGTCAAAAGCACCGGCCGGTCCATCAAGCGGATCAGGGACAGGCTGCCGCTGACGCTGCGGTAGCACTGCAGGCCTTGCAGGGCGGCCGCGTCGCAGGGTTTTGCCTCGTTCGGCGCCAGGGGCAAGCCCCAGCGCTCGGCCAGCGCGGCCCAGGCGGCAGCGTCAGAGGGCGTCCAGTCGGCCAGCTGCAGCGGCTCGGCAACTGGCCGCTCGGGCGGAGGCGCGCTGCTGGCAGCCGAGGCCGGCGCAGCCGCGGCGCTGGCGGCGGCCGGGACCGAGGAGGCCGCGGCAGAAGCCGGAACTGAAGGGGTCGCAGCCAACAAAGCCGCCGAGCTGGCGGCTTGTTTTCGTCCTGCCGGAGATTGCGTTTGCACGGCCCAGGTCAGCCCGGCGCCGACCAGCACCACCGCCGAGAGCACCGCCAGGCCGGACCCCAGACGCGGCAACCCGCGCCCCGGGCTGGCCGGCGGCGCATCGAACACCTCAGCCGCGGCCTGGCGCACGATGGCCGGCGTGACCTTGGCCTGGCTGCCGGCATAGGCCCCCAGGAGCGCGCGATCGCAGAGCAGGTTGATGCGGCGCGGCACGCCGCGGGTCAGGCGGTGAACCCAGCGCAGGGCGGCATGGTCCAGGGGCAGCGGGCCCGTGAGGCCGGCCACTTTCATGCGGTGCTGGATGTACTGGGCCGTCTCGGCCTCGGACAGAGCGCCCAGGTGGAAGCGCGCAATCACGCGCTGGGCCAGCTGCTCCAGCTCCGGCCGGGCCAGCATGCCGCGCAGCTCGGGCTGGCCGATCAGCACCACCTGCAGCAGCTTGCGCGTGGCGGTTTCGAGATTGGTCAGCAGGCGCAGCTGCTCCAGCACATCGGCCGAGAGGTTCTGCGCCTCATCGATGATCAGGACGTTGTTGCGACCGGCGGCATGCTGGGCCAACAGGAAGGCGTTGAGCGGGTCGAGGTAGTCCTTGACCGTCTGCGCGCCCGCGGGCACCGGCACATGGAACTCGTCGCAGATCGCCTGCAACAGCTCGCGCACGGTGAGCTTGGGGTTGAAGATGTAGGCGACGTTGCAGTTCGGCGGGATCTGCTCCAGAAAGCAGCGGCAGACCGTGGTCTTGCCGGCGCCGATTTCGCCGGTGAGCAGCACGAAGCCACCACCGCCTTCCAGGCCATAGAGCAGATGGGCCAGGGCCTCGCGGTGGCGCTCGCTCATGAACAGGTAGTGCGGATCCGGCGCGATCGAGAACGGGGCGTGTTTCAGGCCGAAATAGGACGCGTACATGGGGCGGCAGGATAACCGCTGCCTCGGCCGGCGCCGCGAATGGCCAAGCCACCCGCTTCGGCCGCCTGCGGTGCGATAAGCGCATGGCATGCGCCACAAAACGCCTAAGCTCAGGAGCGCCCCGCATAGGCAGGTTTTGCGCAGACGCCGCACAATCCTGCACCTGCTTGCAATCCAACCCTCCATTCATCCCACCGCTTCGCGCCGACCCGGCACGGGGTGGCCCAACGAGTGACCGACACCACGATGAGCCTCGCCACCGCTTCCCACGCCCGCAGCCCCCTGCTGCGCCCGAGCACCCTGGCCCGCGCTGCGGCGCTGAGCCTGGCCTTGATGACCGCCGGAGGCGCCAGCACCTGGCTGCCCGCGGCCCAGGCGGCCGCCAGCGCCACGGCCAGCGTGGCCTGGCAGCCGGCCGCCGGTGATGCCGACATCGAACGCGCTTTCGCTCAGGCCCGCGCCGAGAAAAAGCCGGTGCTGCTGTACTGGGGCGCCAAGTGGTGCCCGCCCTGCAACCAGCTGAAGGCGACCCTGTTCAACCGCGTGGATTTCATCGAGCAGACGCGTGCCATCGTACCGGTGCACATCGACGGTGACCTGCCCGGCGCGCAAAAGCTGGGCACCCGCTTCAAGGTGCGCGGCTACCCGACCATGATTCTGTTCAACCCCGAGGGCCAGGAGCTGACCCGCCTGCCGGGCGAGATCGATGCGCCCCAGGTCATCAAAGTGCTGCAGCTGGGCCTGGCCGGTGGCCGCCCGGTCAAGAGCGTGCTGGCCGATGCCAAAGCCGGCAAGAAGCTGAACGCCAACGAGTGGCGCCTGCTGGGCTTCTACTCCTGGGAGACCGATGAGCAGCAGCTGGTGCCGCCGGCCGAGCTGCCGGGCCTGCTGGCCCAGCTGGCCGCCGCCTCGCAAGGCGTGGACGCCGACACCAGCACCCGGCTGTGGCTGAAGGCCCTGTCAGCCAATGACAATGGCAAAGCCCTGAAGGTCGATGCCGCCCTGCGCGAACGTGTGAGCAAGGTGCTGGAGAGCGCCGAGCAAAGCCGCGCCCAGATGGATGTGCTGGCCTACGGCGCGACGGACATCGTCAAGACCCTGGCCCCGGCCGCCGGCGCGGAGCGCAATGCCCTGCTGGTGCAGTACGAGACCGCGCTGAAGCGCCTGGAAGCCGATGCCACCCTGTCGCGCGGCGACCGTCTGCAGGCCCTGCTGACCCGGGTGCAACTGGCCCGCCTCGATGTCGCACCGACCGAGCTGCATCCCAAGCTGAACCCGACCCTGGTCAAGGAAGTGAAGGACCACGCCGCCCGCGCCGACCGCGAGATCACCGATGGCTACGAGCGCCAGGCCGTGATCACCTCGGCCGCCTACCTGCTGGGCCAGGCCGGCCAGTGGAAGGACAGCGACGATCTGCTCAAGGCCAGCCTGAGCAAGAGCCACTCGCCCTACTACCTGATGAGCTCCCTGGGCAGCAATGCCAAGAAGCAAGGCCGCAAGGACGAGGCCCTGAAGTGGTACGAGGAGGCCTTCAACAAGAGCGAAGGCCCGGCCACCCGTCTGCAGTGGGGCTCCGGCTATTTCGCCGCCCTGACCGAGCTGGCGCCGCAGGACGCCGCCCGCATCGAGAAGACCGCCGCCCAGCTCTTCAGCGAAGCGGCGCAGGACAAGGGCAGCTTCTACGAGCGCAGCGCCCGTTCGCTGCAAAAGGTGGGCAGCTCGCTGGCCAAGTGGAACGACAAGGGCCAGCATGACGCCGTGCTCAGCCGCCTGAAGACCCAGCTGGACGGCATCTGCGCCAAGGTCGACACGGCCGACAAGCAACGCGAAACCTGCGAATCGCTGGTGAAGGCACCGGGCAAGAAGGCCTGAGCGCGCAAGCAGCCCGACCCCGCCGATCAAAAAGCCGGCTCGTGATGGCGAGCCGGCTTTTTCTTTTTCGGATGCCTGCGTGCGGCGCGGCGCTCAGCGCTGGGTGACCACGACCTCGGGGTCGAAGCGCAAGACCTTGTTGAAGGCCGGCACCCCCCCTTGGATGAGAGCCACCAGCACCAGACTCAGCTCCCAGCGCAGGGACTTGCTGGCCGGTGCCTTGACCGTGACCGGGTCGGAACGCAGCACATATAAGCCATCCACGGCTTCCATGGGGCTGCTGAAGGCCAGCGTGGTCCAGGGGCTCTCCTCGCCCTCCGCCTCGAAGGGGCTCAAGGTCTGGTTGCTGCCACCGGCCTCGTTGAGCACGGTGTAGAGCTTGGCTTCACGGACCGTGTAGTTGACATCGGCGTACTCGTTCGCGAACGACATGATCAGCTCGACACGGAAATCGTCGCCTTGCTGCAGCTCGATGGCCCCCGCGTTCTCGGGCCGGGTGCTGAGTTCGCCGGGATTGACCCAGACGAGATTGCGGCTGATCTGCTCGCCGTTGAAAGACAGTTTCAGGACCTTGGTCATCTTCATATTCGAACCTCCTTGATGAATCGTCACTGGGCTTGCTGATGGTGATAGCGCCGCTCGCTGCGCAGGGCCGCCAATGTCGGCTCCTGCTCGATGAGATGCGCGGGGTAGCCCGCGGCGCGGGCTTGCTGCAATCGGGCCAGCGCCAGATCGCGCTGCCCCGAAAGTTCGGCGGCCAGGCTGGCCCGGAACAGGACATCGGGCACCAGCGGTGCCAGCTGCAGGGCGCGTTGCGTCCAGTCGGTGGCGCGCTGGCGGTCCTGGCTGCGCGCGGCGTAGAGGCCGGCACGGCTGAGCAAGGTGGCGTCCTTGGGGTAGCGAGCCAGCAGAGGCTCAAGCAGCTGCAGGGCGCGGCCATAGCCCTCGCGCGCCTGCTCGCCACGGCCGGGCAACAGCAGCAAGGTGTCGGCCCAGTTGGCCCACATCAGGTAGTCGCCGGGCCGGCCCTTGTCGGCCGACAGCGCAGCTTCAAAAGCCTCGGCCGCCTGCACATAGCGGCCGCGGTTGTAGAGCAGATTGCCGAGGTTGGTGTAGAGCTGGCTGCTGGGCCGGGCCTTCAGGCCTTGTTGCAGCAAGGCCTCGGCTTCATCGGCCCGGTCGGTGCGCAGCAGCACCGCGCTCAGATTGGCATAACTGTTCACCCCGCCGGCACGCTGGGCGATGCTGCGGCGGAACAGTGCTTCGGCAGCGGCCAGATCGCCCTTTTCGTAAAACACCGTGCCCAGGTTGTCCATCAAGCGGCTGTCCTGGGGGTGGCGCTTGAGCGCGCTCTCGAACAGCAGCTGTGCTTCGTCCAGCCGGCGCTGGCGGGTCAGGAACATGCCGTAGCCATTGATCACCTGCACATCCTGGCCGTCCAGCAGCAAGGCCTTGGCATAGGCCGACTCGGCCTCGGCGCTGCGGCCCTGCAGCTTGAGCACCATGCCACGGGCCGCATGGCTCAGGGCCAGCATGGGGTCGTGGCGCAGGGCCAGCTGCGAGCTGGCATCGGCACGCTGCAGCCAGGCCTCGTCCACGCTTTCGTTGTGATAGCGGGTGGCATAGGCCAGGGCCAGGGTGGCCTGCACCCAGGCATGCTGGGGCTTCTCGGCGGCCAGCTGTTCCAGCAAGCCCAAGGCTTGCTCGAGCGCGCCAAAGTCTTCGTCGGAACCCTGGATCAGCTGCTCCGCCTGAGCCAGGCGCTGCGGCCAGGGCGCCGGCTGGCCCGGCAGGCGCAGATAGCCCTGGCTGGCGGCCAGGCCCAGGCCGAACAGCAAGGCTGCCGCCCCGCCCCACAGCCAGCGGCGCGTGCCGGCCGCCGCAGGCGATGGCGGCAGGCCCTCGGCCTGCAGCAGCGGGCGGGCCGGCGCGGGCACCGAGCGCGGGCGCGGGAAGGTGCTGCCCGGCAGCCAGCCGTCCTGCAGAGTGAGCAGGGCCTCGTGCACCTCGGCCATGCTGGCCGGGCGCAGCTCGGGCTGGCGGCTGACCATGCGCTGCACCAGGGCGGCCAGCGGTGCCAGGCCGGGCGGCAGCTCGGGCAGGGCCAGGATCAGCTCGCTGCCATGCAGCTTGTGGTGGGCCAGGGCCAGAGGGTCGGGTTCCATGAAGGCACGCTGGCCGCTGAGCATCTCACCCAGCACCAGGCCGAGGGCGTATATGTCGCTGGCCACGCTGGCCGGCCGGCCCAGCATCTGCTCGGGCGCCATATAGGCCAAAGTGCCGGAAACCAGGGGCTGGGCGCTGGCGCCTGAAGTGCCGAAGGTGCCCGATACGCCGGGGCCCAGGGTGGCCATGCGGTCGATCAGCCGGGCCACGCCGAAATCGAGGATGCGCAGCCGGCCGCTGTCATCGATCATCAGATTGGCGGGCTTGATGTCGCCGTGGGCGATGTTCAGCTGATGGGCTTCGGCCAGGGCTTCGCTGGCTTGCAGGGCCCAGTCCAGGGCCTGCTCCACGCTCAGCGGGCCGGCCGCCAGCGCACGGCTGAGGCTGCGACCCTGCACCCGCTCCATGACGATGTGACCGGCGCCCTGGTCGACGAAGACGTCGTAGACGGTAACGAAGGCGCGATGGCTGACGCGGGCGGCCAAGCGGGCCTCCTGCACCCAGGCCTCGGCATCGCCGGCGGCGCCGACCTGCAGGTTGAGGCGCTTGAGGGCCACGCTGCGCTGCAGGCGGCTGTCCCAGGCGGCGTAAACCGCGCCATAGCCGCCCTCGCCCAGCAGCTCGCGCAGCTCATAACGGGCAAAGTCCACACGGCCGGCGCTCGGCAGCAACTGGGGTGCGTCCACCCAGCCCCGCAAAGGCAGGGGCTCGGTGCTCTGAACCGTCGACTTGTCCTCACCCCCGTCCCGCATGCGCTGCGCATCCCCAAGCTTGGTGTGATGTTTCAAACTGAAACACACCACCCCGAGCTAACGCCAAAGCTGCGGGGTGTCCGCGTCATTCTCAGCGGCGGCAGGCCAGGCACTGCTCAGGGTTTGCACCGGACGCCCCCAGTTTGAAAGCCCGGGGGCCTCAGGCGCTCAAGAGCAGCTGCGTGGGCTGCTGCTGTTGCCGCTGAGTTTCTGCAGTTGCAGGAGGTTGAGCAGCTGACCCTCTTCGCTGCGCAGCTCCAGCTGCAGGCCTGGCACGCTCTCCAGATTGGACGGTGGCAGAGCCTTGACCGCACCGGTGGCCAGCACCGGCTGGATCAGCTTGGCGTTGAGGTAGCCGCCAAAGTACAGCGGCACAGCGCTGCCCACCTGGCCCCATTCGCCGGTGAAGCTGACGCGCGGGCAGCCGCCTTCCAGGCTGATCTTGTTGCCCTCGAAGCTGAGCACCCATTCGGGCTGGGCACTGCTGTCGCTGGCGTACTGGATCTTGGTGGTGCCCGGGTGGTCAGCGGCCACGGCGTTGCTGTTGATCACCGGCGGCTGGCAGTTGAGCAAGCCAGCCCAAGCAGCACTGCACACCGGCACCGGCTGGGCGCCGGCCTGAACGGCAAACTCGCGCGGCTCGGCGGTGCGACCGGTCCCCCCGACGCCCGGACCGCAAGCGCTCGACAGCGCCGCGATCGTGAGCGCCAACACATGCTTGGGTTTCACGGCTTCTCCCCCTCGTTCATCGATTCAGAATAGAAATACACACCGAAGCGCGCCCGCTGGTTTCTGTCGCCGCGGGGCGCGGTCTTGGCGTCTTCATCAAAACGGATCTGGGCTTCGCGCAGCACCTGCTTCAAGGCCTGAGGCCAGGCCTGGCGCGCCACCTCGTGCAGCTGATGGGCGGAAGCTGCGGTGATCTCATCCACAAACACCGCTTGTTCCAGGAACTTGGCCTCGCCCTGCAGATTGGCACTGGCCGCGGCCAGGGCGTCGCTCATATTGTTGGCATACATCCAGGCCATCTCTTCCATGCCCTGGTGGGGCGTGAAGCCCGCCTCGTTCAGGCGCAGGCCTTCGGCGCTCTCCTCCACGCCACCGAGGCGCAGAAGTTCATCGAGCAGCGCGCGCGGGCGGACATCACTGCTGACGCGGGCGACCAGGGCGTCGAAGCTGTCCTCGCTGCCGCTGCGCGGCAGCACGCGCGGCTGGCCCTGGGCATCGACAAAAGGTGGCAGATTGAGCCAGACACCCACCACCTCGGCCGCCAGGCTCAGCGGGCGGGCCAACTCGGCCTCGTCCACCTTGGGCTCGGCCGGGCGGGTCAGGTTGCGCACATCGCGGCGGTGCACACCGGAGAGCAGGCTCAAGGCGCTGTCGGTCTGCGGCATCTGGCGCTCTTGCAGCTCGCGCTGCGCGGCCGCCAGGAACTCTGTCTTGAGCGCCTGCGCAAAAGCCGGGTAAGCCACGCCGCGCTTGACCAGCATGCGGATCAGCGGCCGCATCACCTTGAGGCTGGCTTCCAGGGTCAATGTGGCGACGGACTTTTTCATCATCATCGGAGTCATCGGGCAGGGCTCCGCCGGGCGATGCTGCGGATCGAGATCAGGCGCTGGGCCTGCGGCAGGGCGGTCGGCATGGCGATGGACGAACGTGGAGGGTCCATGCAGCCCGAGGGCTGCGACGATGGCGTGGAACATTGTCCCACACCCCTCCCCTCGCTCACCAGCGGCTGCTGAGATTCACGGCCAGCAATCGCCCTTGTCGTTCGGCATAGCTGCCGCTACCCCGCAGCTCCAGGCTGCGGTGGTTCAGGGCATTGCTGAGCAGGAGGCGCAGGGTGCTGGGCTGGCCGCCCAGCTGCAGCGGCCAGCGCAGGCCCAGGTCCAGCTCGCTGAGGGCGGGCAGCTCGACCCGGTTGTCGCGCGTGGCCGGCATGCGGCCGGTGTGCGAGAAACCGGCGTCGAAACTCAAACCGCCGAGTGCGGCCGGGCGATAGACCGCGTTGAGCTTGAGGATGCGCTCGGCCTGGCCGACCGGGCGCGGGCCGACCCGGCCCAGGGCCACGCCCTCGCCGCGCACGCGCGGCTGCATCAACACCGCGCCGGCCACCAGCTGCCACTCGGGCGCCGGCCGGCCGTTCAGCGAGAGCTCGACGCCGCGGTGGCGCACATCGCCCAGCTCGGTGAAGAGCTGCTGGGCATCGAGGTTGTAGTAGGGCTTGCGCACATCGAACACGCCGGCCACCAGCTTCAGCCGCGGGCTCATCTGCCAGCGCAGGCCGGCATCCATCTGCGTGGTCAGGATGGCCGGCAGGGCCTGGTTGCGGTTGCTGGCGTTGCCGGGCGCCACGCCGCTTTCCTCCAGGCCGCGAGTCAGGCCGGCGTAGGCCGCCAGCTCGGGGCTGAAATGCCAGGCGGCGCTGAGGTTGTAGAGCCAGGGCGTGGCTTGAGTTTCGGTCAGCGGCAGGCCGGGGCGGTCGACGCGCTTGCGGTAGTCGCTGTGCTGCAGGCCGGCATTGAACTCCAGCTGCTGATTCCAGCGCAGCTCGTAGGACAGGCCCAGCCAACGCTGCTTGACCTCGTCCAGGCTTTGCGCGCCGAAGGCAAAGGTGGGCTGCGGCGGCTGGAAGGGCTGGAGCTGGCTCATCGTGCCGTAGTCCAGGCTTTGCGAACCGCCGGTGCGGCGGTCGCGGGCGCGGCCGGCCAGCTGCAGATGCAGGCGCTGCGCCCAGGGCGCCGGGGCGAAGGCCCAGCTCAGGCGCAGCTCGCCGCTGTTGGAGGCCACGCGGCTGGCCGGGTCGGCAATCACCAGGCGCTGGGCCTGGCCCTGCGCGTCCATGCCCAGCAGCAGGTTGCTGAAGCTGGCGCGGTCGTCGTTTTCGGAGTGGAAGATGCCCGCGCGCAGCTGCCAGGCCGGGTTGAAGGCATGGCGCAAGGTGGCACCATAGTTGCGGCCGACGCCGCTGTAAGCCGCCCAGTCGGGGCCCTTGAAGACCCGCGCCTCGCCCAGCGGCGGCAGGCTGGGGGTGGCGCTGGAGACCTGCGGGCCCATGCGGTCGTAAGGCGTGTCGATGGCCGAGGCGAACACCATGGCCTCGGTGTGCACATCGGGTCGCCACCAGAGCGCAAGGCTGCCGGTGGTGAACTCGCCATCGGTGCCGTTGCCGTATTCGACATGGGCTTTGGAGAAGCCACCGGTCACGGCCCAGCGGCCGTCGGTGCTCAGCGGGTGGCTGAAGTCCAGATCGATATAGCGGCCCCGCCACTGGTCCAGGCCCAGCACCAGCTGCGCGCTGGGCTCGGCGTCCGGGCGGCGCAGGCTGAGGTCGACGATGCCAGTGGGCGCGGGGAAGACAAAGCCCTGGGCCGACAGGCCGACGCGCACATTGCTGGACTGGCGCAGGCGCGCGCTCAAGCCCCAGACCTGGTCGAAGTACAGGCCGTCGATGCGCACATTGCCGGCCGCCGTAGGCGAGAAACCGCGCACGCTGCCGCTGGTGTAGAGGCCGATGGTCTCGCGGCCGATGCTGGTGCCGAAGGCATCGCTGGCGGCTTGCACCGCGGCGTCATTGGCGCGCGCGGCCAGCGGAGCCAGAGACAAAGCCGCCATCATCGTCAACAGGCCGGCGGCCAGCGGGGTCAGAGGCAGGGCGGGAGCAGCAAAAGAGCGATCGGGCATGGGGCGCAGCGCAGAAGCAGGCAAAGCTGCGCAGTGTAGGTGGCAGGTCCGCCGCAGGCGAAAGCCATGGCGGCCCACCCGCTCAAGCCAGGCCCAGCGCCGCCAGCTTGCGCGCCACCGTCTGAAAACGCAGATCGGGCGCCTCGGCCCAGGCGCGCACCGGCTGCCAGGCGGCGGCATGAACTTCGGCCAGCTGCGGGCGCAGCGGGGCGCGGCTGTCGGCCAGCAGAAGGTAGGCGTAGTCATGGTGCCAATGCGCACCTTCCTGCTTTCTCGGGTTGGCGGGGATGGCATGGCTGTCGATGTCCAGCGGCAGGGCCAGGCCGCTGGCGGCGTCGACGTATTCGGGGTGCGGCTGCAGGGCCTGGACCCCGGTTTCCTCGCGAGCCTCGCGCAGGGCCGAGGCCAGCAGGGGATCGGCCGCCTCGTTGGGCTCGAAATGCCCGCCCGGCTGCAACCAGCGCTGCAGGGTCTTGTGATGGATCAGCAGGAGCTGGCGGGTGGCGGGGTCCAGCACGATGGCGCTGGTGGTGATGTGGCCGCGCATCTGGGCGCGGTTGAAGGCATCGCCCTCAGGGTCTTGCAGCTGGGCCTGCAAGGCTTGCAGCCGCGCGCCTTCTTCGGGAAAGCGCTGGCTCAGATAGGCCTGCAGGATCAGGCAGGCCTGGGCGTGAACAGGGGAGCAGGAGGTTGACATGGGGCCATTGTCTGATCCCTGACTTGAAAGAGTGAGTAAGTGAACGGGTGCACGGTGGGGTGAACGAGTGAACAGGTGAACAAGTGAAGGGGCTGCGCTCCACCATTCACCATTCACCATTCACCATTCACCTGTTCACCCGTTCACTTCAGCAAGCCTTCGGCCTTCATCGCTTCCTGCACCGCCGGGCGGGCCGCCACGCGGGCGCGGAAAGCCACCAAATGCTCGAAGCCGCTGACGTCCACACCGACGTACTGGCCCCAGTTGCTGACCACGAACAGGTAGGCATCGGCCACCGTGAACTGATCGCCCATCAAGTACTGCTTGCCTTCCAGCTGGGCGTTGACCCAGGTGAAACGCGCCATCAGCGCGGCGCGGGCAACCGGCTTGTAATCTTCCGGCGTGGCCGGGTTGAACAGCGGCGAGAAGCCCTTGTGCAGCTCGGAGGTGATGTAGTTCAGCCATTCCTGCAGGCGGTAGCGCGCCATGCTGCCGGCGGCCGGAGCCAGGTTCGAGGCGGGCGCCAGGTCGGCGATGTACTGGACGATGGCCGGGCCTTCGGTCAGGCGCTCACCGTTGTCCAACTCCAGCACAGGCACCGAACCCTTGGAATTGATGGCGTAGAAATCGCTGCCGTCCTGCAGCTTCTTGGTCTTGGTGCTGGCCAGCACCAGATCAAAACTCAGGCCCGCCTCGCGCAGGGCGATGTGCGGGGACAAAGAGCAGGCGCCAGGGCTGTAATAGAGCTTCATGGTTCAGGTTTCCTTGCGAGAACTTGCCGGCGGACCTGCCGGCAAAGCCCGAACCATACGCCGGATTGGCGACTCTTGCAGGCAGGCGCCCAACGGCCGCCGGGATCAATCCTGCGGCACAAAGATCCAGAGCAGCAGGTAGACGAACAAGCCCGTGCCCACGCACAGCACCAGCAGGGTGAAGAGCAGGCGCCAGACCCAGGAATCCAGGCCGGTGATGCGAGACAAGCCACCGCAGACACCGCCCAGCCAGCGATCCTCGCGGCTGCGGCGCAGCTCGTTCAGGCCGTTGGCGGCCGGCGCAAAGCCCGCACTGGTAGAAGCGCCTGGCGCTGCCTCGCCGCTCAGCAGCCGGGCCTTGGCCTGCGCGAACTCAGCGTCACTGAGCACACCGCGCTCGTGCAGCTCGGCCAGTTTGTGGAGTTCTTCGGCGACGGACATCTGGGTTCCTCCTTCTGAATGCCGGGGCCGTCATTGCCCCAACCCTCAATCTAACGCCATTGGCGGGCTGAGTCCGTGCGCTGCGACAAACTGCAGCGCCGGGCGACTGAACGGCCGCCCCGCATTCCCCGCAGCTTGTCGCCGCGTTCCGCCATTCGCCGCAGGCAGGAGTCAAAGCGCTGCAGGCGCTGCCCATAATCCGCCCCCATACAAGCACCCAAGTCTGGAGACAACGCTGATGTGGAAACAAAGACAAGGAACAGGAGCCGCCCCGCTGCTGAGCGGCCTGGCCCTGCTGCTGGGCACGGGCCTAGCGACGGCCACCGCGAGCGAAGGCGGCACGAGCAAGCCGGGCAGTGGCCCCACCCACGCCTGCCGCATCGAAGGCATGCCCAATGAGATGCAATGCGGCAGCGTCATGCGGCCGCTGGACCCGGCCAAACCGCAAGGCACGCAGATCGAGATCCACTACCTGGTGGTGCCGGCCATGGCGCGCAACAAGCAGCCCGACCCGGTGCTGATGCTGGCCGGCGGCCCCGGCCAAAGCGCCATTGCGGTGGCGCCGCGGGTGCTGGGCGTGCTCAAGCGCTTGAACAACCGACGTGACCTGGTCTTCATCGACCAGCGCGGCACCGGCAAGTCCGCCCCGCTGCAATGCGCCGATGACAGCAAGCTGCCGATCGCCGAAGCCCTGGACCCGCAAGCCCAGGAGCGCCGCCTGCGCGACTGCCAGGAAAGCCTGAGCCGCCTGCCCCACGGCGATCTGCGCCGGTACACCACGACGATCGCCATGCAGGACTTCGAGGCCGTGCGTGAACAGCTGGGCGCGCCGCAGTGGAACCTCTACGGCGCCTCTTACGGCACGCGTGCGGCACTGGAATACATGCGCCAGTTCCCGAGCAAGGTGCGCCGCGCCCTGATCGACGGCGTGGCGCCGCCGGACATGGTGCTGCCCGCCAGCTTCTCGACCGACAACCAGGCCGCGCTGGATGCCGCCTTCAGCGCCTGCGAAAAAGAACCGGCCTGCCAGGCCCGCCACCCGCAGCTGCGTGCCCAGTGGCAAGCGCTGCTGGCCAGCGTGCCGCGCCAGATCACGGTGCGTCAGCCCATGACCGGCAAGCAAGAACAGTTCACGCTGACCCGCAGCCAGCTGCTGCGCGCCGTGCGCGGCCCGCTCTACATGCCAGCCCTGGCCGCCGCCCTGCCCGCCGCCATCGGCGAGGCGGCCGAGGGCCGCTTTGACGGCCTGATGGGCCTGACCGGCACCATGAGCTCGAACAAGAGTTCGCGCCTGGCCATGGGCATGCATTTCTCGGTGGTCTGCGCCGAGGACCTGCCTCGCCTGCCGCAAGCGAGCGACAAGCCGGGCGCCGACTACGGCAACAGCGACGCCCTGCTCTACAGCGCCGCCTGCAAGACCTGGCCCCGCGGCGAGGTGCCCGAAGCCTTCTACCAAGTGCCCAAGGCCGCCATGCCCGTGCTGGTGCTCAGCGGTGGCGCCGATCCGGTGACCCCGCCCCGCCACGGCGAGCGGGTGACAAAAGCCCTGGGCGACAAGGCCCAGCACATCGTCGTGCCCGAGGCCGGCCACGGCGTGGCCACCATCGGCTGCATGCGCGATGTGATGTTCCGCTTCTTCGACGCCAAGACCGACGCCGCCGCCCTGCCCCAGGACGCCGCCTGCGCCACCCGCATCCCGCGCCCGCTGGCCTTTGTGCCGGTGCAAGACGCTTCTGCCACCAAGGTGCAGCCATGATCGAAATCAAGAACGTCAGCAAGAGCTTTGTCAGCGCCAGCGGCGGCTCTTCTCTCTTCAAAAAGGGCAAGAAGCAGACCGTGCAAGCGGTGCGCGATGTCAGCCTGCATGCGCCGAACGGCCGCATCACCGGCCTGCTGGGCGCCAACGGCGCCGGCAAGACCACCACCTTGCGCATGCTGGGCGGCTTGTTCGAACCCGACCAGGGCCAGATCAGCGTCGATGGCATCCAGGTCAGCCAGGCGCCGCGCCAGGCCCTGGCCCGCATGGGCATTCTGGGCGATGCGCACGGCCTCTACCCGCGATTGAGCGCCCGCGAAAACATCATCTACTTCGGCCGCCTGCAAGGCATGGAAGCCGATGCGGCCAACGCCCGCGCCGAGGAGCTGGCGCGCCTGCTGGACATGCGCCACATCCTGGACCGCCGCAGCGATGGCTTCAGCCAGGGCGAGCGCATGAAGACCGCCCTGGCCCGCGCCCTGGTGCATGACCCGGCCAACATCGTGCTGGACGAACCGACCAACGGCCTCGATGTGCTGGCCACCCGGGCACTGCGCGAAGCCCTGCGCCATCTGCGCTCGCCCGAAGGTGGCGGCAAGTGCATCGTCTTTTCCACCCACATCATGCCGGAGGTGGAACAGCTCTGTGAGCATGTGGTGGTGGTGGCGCAAGGCCGCAGCGTGGCCGAAGGCTCGGTGCCTGAGCTGCTGGCCCTGGCCGGCGAGAAGCATTTCGAGGACGCCTTTGTGAAGCTGGCCTTCACTCAACAACAACAGCAAGAGGTGGCGGCATGAGCGCGAGCATCACCAGCAGCAACAACAACAGCGGCAGCTCCAGTCTGCTGAGGAACTTCTGGATCGTCTTGCGCAAGGAGGTGGTCGACGCCTTGCGTGACCGCCGCACCCTGATGCGCCTGTCCATCCCCGCCGTGCTGATGGGCCCGCTGCTGCTGCTGGCGCTCTCGGGCCTGATCTCCTCGCTGGAGGGCCAGGCCGACAAGCGCGAGGTGCAGGTGGTGGGCATCGAGCATGCGCCCAGCCTGCGCAACTTCCTGGAGCGCCAGACCTACACCCTGAAGCAGGCCCCGGCTGACTACGAAGCACGCTTGCGCGCCAGCACCTTGCTGGAGCCGGTGCTGGTGATCGGCAAGAACTTTGAGGCCGAACTGCTGGCCGGCGACAAGCCAACGGTGGAACTGGTCAGCGACAGCGCCAACCAACGCGCCAGCGCCGGCGTCGGCCGGCTGGAACGCCTGGTCAACGCTTTCAGCCAGGAGCGCGCCGCCCTCAGCCTGGCCTTGCGCGGCGTCTCGGGCGAATTGCTGCAGCCCGTGGCCATCGAGGAACGCGACCTGGCCAGCGTGCAGGCCCGCGCCGCCCGCATCACCGGCATCATCCCCATGTTCATCATCATGGCCGTGCTCTACGGCGCCCTGACGGCCGCCCTGGACAGCACGGCCGGCGAGCGCGAGCGCGGTTCACTGGAGCCCTTGCTGATGAACCCGGTGCAGCACATCGCCCTAGTGCTGGGCAAATGGGGTGCGGTGGCCTTGCTGGGCATGGCGGTGGCGTTGATTGCCTGCGTCAGCTTCGTGCCGGCGCAGTGGCTGCTGCAGAGCGACAGCCTGCAAGCCATGTTCCAGTTCGGCAGCTATGAGGTGATCGCCTTCCTGCTGCTGCAGCTGCCGCTGGCCGTGGGCATCAGCGCCGTGCTGATGGCCCTGGCCATCCGCTCCAAGACCTTCAAGGAAGCGCAAGCCGGCAGCACCATGGTGATGACGGCGGTGAGCCTGATGCCCATGGTCACCCTGCTCAACCCGGGTGGCGAAGCACCCTGGTATCTGTGGGTGCCCGGCCTGGCGCAGAACACCTTGATGATGCTGGTGCTCAAGGGCGAGACGCTCAGCGCCGCCCAGGTCCTGCCCGGCGTCGCCGTGGGCCTCGCCCTGATGATCGGCGGCCTGCTCTTCGTGGCACGTTCCATGCGCGGCGCGGTGTCCAAATAAGACGGGCGGTCCCGCCCGTCTTCTCCCTCCACACAAGCCCGGGCATGCCCGGGCTTTTTCATGGGTACAGGGAGGTGGGGAGCGGCACGAAGCCGCCTTTGGTTTTGCTCGTGAGGCCCTGCAGCCCGTGCCGCCACCGGGCTCATGGTTCCGGGGTCGGCCCTGACGGGCCGACTTCCCTGCGCTGCTCGCGCCTCGGGGCTGGCGCATAACTCACTCCGCTCCCTGCGTTCGCTTCGTTCAGACAGAAGCGCCAAGTCAGAACTTGAAGCGCACGGGTACGTGCACGCCCCGAGGCGCCGTGCTGCTCGGCCCTTCACAAATCGCCCGGCAGCGGCACGGGCTGCAGGGCGCTTGCATAGCGATCAATCTGCCTCATCAACGGTGGAGCCCGCCACCTCCGGAGGTGGCTCGGCCCGCCGACGGGCGATTTGTGCGCGGCCGAGCGCGCAGCGGAGCGGCTCAGGCGCGTGGCCCCACGCGCTTCAAGCACTGACTCGGCGCCACTGTCTGACCGCAGTGAGCGAAGCGAACGGAGGGAGTTTGGCGCCGCTGAGCCGCGGAGTGAGCAACGAGGGGAGTCGGCTCGAAGAGCCGACCCGCGAACCATGAGCCCGGCGGCGGGCCGAGCCACCGCAGCGAGCACGACAACCCAACAGAGGTCCGCAAAGTGCCGAGAGCTGCCCTCAATGCTGCCCGAGCGCTCGCTGAACTTCGTACTGCCAGGGCAAGGTGTGAACGATCTCGTTGAGCTGACGGGCGGATTCCAGCGGCGCCAGCACTTCGCCTTCGGCATTCAGAAATTGAAGGTTGGTGACCAAGGCAAGAGGGTCGACCATCGCCACCACGCCCGCCGACATGCTGACCCAATCCCAGGCCACACCGGCGACGGTGTCGCCGTCGTCCCCTTGCCACAGGGTTTGTCCCATGGCGGGCCGCCCACCTTCGCCTGGAACCAGCACCTGGGTGCTGCGGTGCGCAAACTGCAATCGCGGCGCATGCTGCGCCTCACAAAGAACCCGCGGCCATGCGTACACCATCCAAGCTGGAGTCATAGAACAATCACTTCGAATTGCTAATGTGGATCAACGAGCGGACAGACTTGCGTAACTGTTTGTGCAGTGTGCAAGCAGCGTTTTCGGCACGCCAGCTGTAAACCTTGCCAGGGGTATAACCGAGTTGACCGCGAGCCCGCGGTTTATTGCAATGCGCGCCATGGACGGGAGCAATTCAATGCTGCAAGGGGGTTATCAGGCGGTGCTGGAGGCACGCAGCCGCGAGGAGTTTCGCCACGAGGTGATCCGCTTCGCGCAAAGCCTGGGCTTCTCCACCGTGTCAGCCACGGTGGTGCTGGATCACACCGTCGGCGAATCCGAGTTCGAGACGGTGGACAACACGCCGGAGTCCTTCTCATCGGTGTTTGCAGATCGATCCAGCTGGCGCCAGGACCCGGTGATGCAGCACTGCAAGCGCCACAGCGTGCCCATCGTCTGGAATCAGAAAACCTATGTGGCGTCCGGGCAGGCTGAGATGTGGGAAGAACAAGCTCGCTTCGGCTATCACACAGGGATTGCCTTGGCTCTGCACCTGCCTGAAGGGCGGCATTTTTTCCTGGGCGTGGACCGAGACAGCGACTTGCCCCGCGAGCCCGTAGCCATGACGCAGATGGTTGCCAACCTACAGCTGTTTGCTGTGTACGCACAAGAAGCCGCGTGGCGCGTAGTCATGCCCAAAGGTCACGAGAGCGTCACATTGCCCAGCCGACTCACTCCGCGCGAGCTGGAATGCCTGCGTTGGACCATGGATGGCAAGACGGCTTGGGAGGTCGGCACCATCCTCAGCATTACCGAGCGCACGGCCGTGCTACACCTCAACAACGCCATGCACAAGCTGGGCTGCACCACCAAACATCAGGCGGTGTTGAAGGCGCTGCGCATGGGCTTGATCCGTTGAAACCCGAGTTCTCTCGCAAACCCGCAGCCCTGGCGCTGCGAGGCTGACATAACCTCCAGGCTTCGCGCAACTGTAAGAGTTGACAGTTTCCCTTCGGACGCAAGCTTGCTGAAATAGCGACAAGCACTCGTGGGAGTGAGTTCTTAGAACGGATTCCATCATGAACCATCAAACCCGCACTGAACTGGATTCTTCTGCATCGACACCCGTGGAACTGACCTTGGAACAACTGGCCCACGTGGCAGGTGGTGGTCCCAAGGGTGGTTGGGGCCCGCTGCCCGGCGCCCCCGTGGTGCCCGATGCACCGACGCCAACCGAAGCGCCTGTCCCCGGCCCCAAAGGCGGCTGGTAATCCCTTTCTCGCTGTCACCCCCCGCTCCTGAACCGAGCGGGCTTTGACGGGCAAGAAGGTAGCAAAGACCGGTCTTCGCCACACATGCTGTTCCGCCGCGAGGCCTTGCAAGGCCAGCAGCACAGCGGCTTGGGCAGGGTGCACGTCCTGCCACCGCTGTCTCTCACACTGCTCACGGCGGTTGCCGTGGGCAGTGTTGCTTTGGTGCTCGCGTTTCTCTGTACGGCGGAGTACACCCGCAAGGCCCGGGTCAGTGGCTATCTGGTGCCGGACCGCGGCGTGCTGCGCATCCAGGCGCCGCAATCGGCCACGGTGCTGAGCCGCGAGGTCGGCGAAGGCCAGGCGGTCAAGGCCGGCGATGTGCTGTTTGTGCTGGCCCTGGACAGCGCCAGCCAGACCATCGAAGGCATCGCCCAGACCCTGCAAAGCCGTCAGCTGAGCCTGCAAGGCACGGCCAGCCAGCAGCTGGCCCTGGTGCGCACCCAGTTGCAAACCCTGACGCAGAAACGCGCCGGCCTGCTGCGCGAACAAGCCCAGTTGCAGGTCGAGCGCCAACTGCACGCCGAGCGCCTGGCCCTGGCGCGCGAATCGCTGGAGCGGCAGGAAAACCTGGCCCGCAACAACTTCATCTCGCCCGCCCAGCTGCAGAGCAAACGCGAGGAACTGCTCGGCCTGCAATCGCAGACCCAGGCCCTGGCCCGCCAAGGCGAGGCGCTGCAGCGCGATCTGCAAGCGACCGAGGCGCAGATGCGCGAGCTGCCGCTGCGCAGCGAAGTGCTGCAGGCCGAGATCGCCCGCGACCTGGCCGAGCTGAAGGAAAGAGGCCTGGAGACCGAGGGCCGACGCCGACTGGTGCTGCGCGCACCCAGCGATGGCATCGTCTCCACCCTGCTGGCCGAGCCCGGCCAAAGCATCCAGGGTGGCGCGGCCCTGGCCCAGCTGCTGCCAGCCCGCACGCAGATGCAGGCCCAGCTGTTCGCGCCGTCCAGCGCAGTCGGCTTTTTGCAGGCGCAGCAGGCCGTGCAGCTGCGCTACCAGGCCTTTCCGTACCAAAAGTTCGGCCAGCAAAGTGGGCGCGTGCTTCAGGTCTCGCGCACACCGCTGGCCCCGGCCGAGTTGGCCACCCTCAACCTGCCGGCCGCCCTCAGCCAGGGCGCCGGCAGCGAGCCTCTCTACCGCATCACGGTCAGTCTGGACCACCAAACCGTCAGCGCCTACGGACAGCCTCAAGCCCTGACCGCCGGCATGCAGCTCGATGCCGATGTCATGCTGGAGCGGCGCCGCCTGATCGAGTGGATCTTCGAACCCCTGCTGAGCCTGGCCCAACGTGTCTGATCCCGCCCCCGACGCCGCCCCCGGCCTGCTGTCACGCCTGCACCTGGGCTGGCTCCGCCGCGGCCGGGTACCGGTGATCCTGCAGACGGAGGCAGCCGAATGCGGCCTGGCCTGCCTGGCCATGGTGGCCAGCGCGCGTGGACTGCATCTGGACCTGCCGGAGCTGCGTCGCCGTTTCTCGCTCTCGCTCAAGGGCGCGACCATGGCCGACCTGCTGCGCATGGCCGCGCCCCTGGGCCTGGCCGGCCGCGGACTGCGCGCCGAGCCCGCGCATCTGGCCCGGCTGGAGCTGCCGGCCATCCTGCACTGGGATTTCAACCATTTCGTGGTCCTGGTCGAGGTGCGCGGCCAGCAGGCCCTGATCCACGACCCGGCCCATGGCCGGCGGCAGATCTCTCTGGCGGAGCTCTCGCGCCACTTCACCGGCGTGGCCCTGGAGCTGCGCCCTGGCCCGGACTTCACACCCCAGGCTCCGGCGCCACGCCTGCGCTGGCGCCAGCTGTTCGGCCGCATCAGCGGGCTCAAGCGCTCGCTGGGCCAGATCCTGCTGCTGGCCCTGGCGCTGGAGCTGCTGGCCCTGCTCTCGCCCTTTTTGCTGCAGTGGGTGGTGGACGGGGTGCTGGTCAGCGCCGACCGCGACCTGCTGGTCACCCTGGGCCTGGGATTTGGCCTGCTGGTACTGCTGCAAACAGCCATCAGCGCCCTGCGCTCCTGGGCGGTGCTGGTGCTCTCGGCTTCGCTCAATCTGCAGTGGCTGACCCAGGTCTTCGGCCACCTGCTGCGCCTGCCTCTGGCCTGGTTCGAGAAGCGCCACCTGGGCGACATCTGGTCGCGCTTTTCCAGCGTGCAGCAGATCCAGCGCACCCTCTCCACCCGTTTCGCCGAGGCGCTGCTGGACGGCGCCATGGTGCTGCTGACCCTGGCCATGATGGCCGTCTACTCGCCGCGGCTGAGTGCCGTGGCGCTGACGGCGGTGCTGGGCTATGGCCTGCTGCGCTGGGCTTACTTCGGGCCGCTGCGCGAAGCCAGCGAAGAGGCCCTGGTGTTCGAGGCCAAACAGAACAGCCATTTCCTGGAATCGCTGCGCGGCGCCCAAGCCATCAAGCTCTACAACGCCGAGGCCGAGCGCAGCGCCGCCTTTGCCAATCTGGTGGTCGAGCAAATGAACGCCAGCATCGCCACTCGCCGGCTGGACCTGGGCATGGCCGTGGGCCAGCGCCTGCTGTTCGGCCTGGAGCGCGTGGCCATCGTCTGGCTGGGCGCCTTGCTGGTGCTGGACCGCGAGCTCTCGGTCGGCATGTTGTTCGCCTTCCTGGCCTACAAAGAGCAGTTCAGCGCGCGCGTGGCCGGCCTGATCGACAAGGGCGTGGAGCTGAGCATGCTGCGCCTGCAGGGCGAGCGCCTGGCCGACATCGTGCTGAGCGCGGCCGAGCCGGCCGAGCTGAGCGCAGGGGCCAAAGTGAGTGCCGGCTCTCCGGAAACGCTCGAACTGGTGGACCTGAGCTTTGCGTATGCGGAAGGCGAGGCGCCGGTGATCCAGAGCTGCAGCCTGCGCATCGAGCCCGGCGAAGCGGTGGCCATCGTCGGCCCCTCGGGCTGTGGCAAGACCACCTTGCTCAAGCTGATGCTGGGCATCCACAGCCCGCAGCGCGGCGAGATCCGCATCGGTGGCCGGCCGCTGGCCCAGCTGGGCTTGGCCGCCTGGCGCGCCCGCATCGGCATCGTCATGCAGGACGACCAGCTCTTCGCCGGCAGCATTGCCGACAACATCAGCTTCTTCGACCCCGAGGCCGACGCAGGCTGGGTGCAGGAATGCGCGCGCATCGCCTGCGTGCACGAGGACATCAGCGCCCTGCCCATGGGCTACCAAAGCCTGGTCGGCGACATGGGCAGCAGCCTTTCGGGCGGGCAGCGGCAGCGCGTGCTGCTGGCGCGCGCGCTCTACAAACGGCCGCACTACCTGTTCCTGGACGAGGCGACCAGCGCGCTCGATGTCGAGAAAGAACGCCAGCTCAACGCCTCGCTGCGCACGCTCAATCTGAGCCGCATCGTCATCGCCCACCGCCCGGAGACCATTGCCTCGGCTCAGCGCATCATCGCCCTGCAAGGTGGGCGGGTGGCGCAAGATCTGCGCAGCGTGCCGCCGGCCAGCAACCAAGCCGGTTGAGCAGGGGCTATTGCCGCCATCGAGATTGCCAAATGGACGGCGAGTGGCTGCCCTCTTAGCATTCGACTATTGAAATCAAAGCATCAATAGGTGAACCCGCCATGGCCAAAACCGCGAGCTTCGGCGTCCTCCATCTGGGCACCTCCTTCGGCGTCACCTACGCCCTGACAGGCAATGTGGCCGTGGCCGGCGCGGTGACCTTTGTGGAACCGGCCGTCAACACGGTGATGCACCACTTCTTCGACAAGTACTGGGGCCACCCGCGCCTGAAAGCCTGGTTCGCTCAGCGCAGCCTTCGCCGCCTGCGCCGCAACGCGGGAGCGGCGGCAGCGGCGGCCCAGATCAATCCGGCTTGACCTTGGCCCGGTTCAGCACCGGCTTCCAGCGCTGCTGTTCCTGGGCAATGAAGGCGGCGAACTGAGCCGGCGTGTTGCCCACGGCCTCGGCCGAATCGGCGCTCAGGCGCTCGGCAGAAGCGCTGCTTCGGATGGCCTTGGCCGATTCCGTGGCCAGGCGGTCGAGATGGGCCGGGGCCAGATTGGCCGGCGCGAGCAGGCCGTACCACTGCGTCATCTCAAAGCCCGGGAAGCCCTGCTCTGCCACGGTCGGCACATCGGGCAGCTGCGGCAAGCGGGCCTTGGAGCCGGTGGCCAGGCAGCGCAACTTGCCGGCCTTGATGAACTGCAGCACGGCCGGTGCACCGACCGAGGCGGCATCGAGGCGGCCGGCCAGCAGATCGGTCAGCTGCGGGCCGGTGCCGCGGTAGGGAACATGAACGATGAAGAGCTCGGCCGCCATCTTCAAATACTCCATGGCCAGATGGCCGGCGCTGCCATTGCCGGCCGAGCCGTAATTCAGGCGGCCCGGCTTGCTGCGCGCCAGGGCCACAAATTCCTTGAGGTTGCGCGCCGGCACATCGGGGTGGACCACGTAGAGACTGGGCACCTTGGCCAGCAGCGTCACGGGCTTGAAGTCCTTGACCGGGTCGTAAGGCAGCTTGTCGTAGATGAAGGGGTTGACCGCCAAGGTGCCGATATGGCCCAGCACCAGGGTGTGCTGGTCATCGGCGCGGGCCACCTCGGCCATGGCGATATTGCCGCTGCCGCCGGGCTTGTTTTCCACGTAGACGGTCTGGCCCAGGGTCTTGCCCAGCTCGAAGGCGGTGGCGCGAGCGACGATCTCCGAGCTGCCGCCGGGCGCAAACGGCACGACCAGGCGCACGGAACGGCTGGGCCAGGCTGCCTCGGCCCAGGCTGGCAAGCCCAAGCCGGCGGCTGCGCCAGCCAGGCCGGTCTGCAGCAGAAACTTGCGGCGGGCCCGCGAATCGAGGGCGGCGTGAAGATCGTTCAGGTCCTGGCTCATGGCTCTTGTCTCCGGTGGATGTTTTTTGGGGAACCGTGTCGTCGAGCCAGTCTAGGTCGTGGGCCTGTCAGGGCGCTGTCGCCTGCTCCATCCAGCCCAGCCAGCGCATGGCCTGCTCACGCGATTCGCCGCACATCTGCTCGCTGGGCTGCAGCGAGCCGCAGACTGCGGGGCGATCCGGGTGACCGAAGATCTGGCAACGGTCTTGCGCATCGAGCTGGATGCAGCGCACGCCCGCCGGCTTGCTGACCCCGTTGATGACGGGCATGCCCGGGATGGGCGAGCTGATCGAAGGCGCTATGCAGCAGGCGGCGCAATGGGGACGGCAATTCATCGCGATATTGTCGGCGCAGGGATGGCCTGCGGCCGTGACTTATCCACAGCCGATCCGTAAAATCACGGGTTTGCCCGCGCCAGCTTTGGCGCTGTGGAAACGGGCCCGAATCACCCAAGACCCTGCGCAAAAAATGCGCAGCCGATCGGGCCACTATGAAAGCAGCCAGCCCCATGCAATACCCCAAGGAATTCGATGTCATCGTGGTCGGTGGCGGACATGCCGGCACCGAAGCGGCGCTGGCCGCCGCCCGCATGGGCTGCACCACCCTGCTGCTCACCCACAATATCGAGACCTTGGGGCAGATGAGCTGCAACCCCTCGATCGGCGGCATCGGCAAAGGCCATCTGGTGAAAGAGGTGGACGCCCTGGGCGGTGCCATGGCCGCAGCGACCGACGAGTCCGGCATCCAGTTCCGCATCCTCAATGGCTCCAAGGGCCCGGCCGTGCGCGCCACCCGTGCCCAGGCCGACCGTGTGCTCTACAAAGCCGCCATCCGTCACCGCCTGGAAAACCAGGCCAACCTCTGGCTTTTCCAGCAAGCCGTGGACGACCTGCTGGTTGAGTCCGACGGCCTGGGCGAGCGCGTGGTGGGCGCCGTCACGCAGATGGGTTTGCAGTTCCGCGCCCGCGCCGTGGTGCTGACGGCCGGCACCTTCCTCGATGGCCGTATCCATGTCGGCCTGGAGAACTACAGCGCCGGCCGCGCCGGTGACCCGCCAGCCATCAGCCTCTCGGCCCGGCTGAAAGAACTGAAGCTGCCGCAAGGCCGGCTCAAGACGGGCACGCCGCCGCGCATTGACGGCCGCAGCATTGATTTTTCCAAGTGCGAAGAACAAGGCGGCGACCTCGATCCCATGCCCGTGTTCAGCTTCCTCGGCGACGCCGCGCAGCACCCGCGCCAGCTGCCCTGCTGGATCACCCACACCTCGGAGGCGACGCACGCCATCATCCGCTCCGGCTTCGACCGCAGCCCCATGTTCACCGGCGTGATCGAAGGCGTGGGCCCGCGCTACTGCCCCAGCATCGAGGACAAGGTCAACCGTTTTGCCGACAAGGACAGCCACCAGATCTTTCTGGAACCCGAGGGCCTGACGACCCACGAGTACTACCCCAACGGCATCTCCACCTCCCTGCCCTTCGACATCCAGTTGGCCGCCGTGCGCTCGATCCCGGGCCTGGAGAACGCCCACATCATGCGGCCGGGCTATGCCATCGAGTACGACTACTTCGACCCGCGCGGCCTGAAGTCCAGCTTCGAGACCCGCGACATCGGCGGCCTCTTCTTCGCCGGCCAAATCAACGGCACCACCGGCTACGAGGAAGCCGCGGCCCAAGGCCTGTTCGCCGGCCTGAACGCCGCCCTGCAGGTGCGCGGCCAAGGTCCCTGGTTGCCGGGCCGCGACCAGGCTTATCTAGGCGTGCTGGTCGACGACCTGATCACCAAGGGCGTGACCGAGCCCTACCGCATGTTCACCAGCCGCGCCGAGTTCCGCCTGCAGCTGCGCGAAGACAACGCCGACATGCGCCTGACCGAAATCGGCCGCCAGCTAGGACTGGTGGACGACCATCGCTGGGCAGCTTTCAACCGCAAGCGCGACGCTGTTTCACGTGAAACAGAGAAGCTGAAATCAACCTGGGTGCACCCCAGCATCCTGCCGGCGGCCGATGCTGAGCGTCTGGTCGGCAAGGCGCTGGAGCGCGAGTACAACTTCATCGACCTGCTGCGCCGCCCCGGCGTGGTCTACGACACCCTGGCCGAAGTGGCGGCCATCGCCCGCCCGGAAGCCGCTGTTTCACGTGAAACACTGACCGCCGATCTGGGCAAGACCATGGCCGATGCCGTCATCGAGCAGATCGAAACCAGCGTCAAGTACGCCGGCTACATCAACAAGCAAGTCGAAGATGTGGCCCGCGCCGCCAATCTGGAAAACCTGCGCCTGCCCGCCGAACTGGACTACAACGAGATCCAGGCCCTGTCCTTCGAGGTCCGCCAGAAGCTCAACACCCATCGACCCGAGACCCTGGGCCAGGCTTCTCGCGTCTCCGGTGTCACGCCCGCCGCCATCTCCCTGCTGCTGGTGCACCTGAAGAAGAAACGCTTCAAGGGCTTCAGCGACGCCCACGACAAGGTCGGCGCATGAGCCACAGCGAACCGGCGCTCGATCTAGAGCGCGCCGCCCTGCTGGTGATCGATATGCAGTGCGGCGCCTTCGATGGCCGGCTTTGCCCGCCCATGCCGGACGGCGACGCCCTGCTGAGCGCCTGCCGCAGCGCCCTGGACTGGGCCCGCCGGCAGCGCGTGCCGGTGTTCTGGATCCAGCACTCCGAGCCCGGCGGACCGATGGACGGCCCCGGCTTCGACATCGATCCGCGCCTGAACCCGGCCGCCGAAGAACCCCGCTTCACCAAGACCGTGCCCGATGCCTTTGAGGAAACGAGCCTGGCCCAAGCCCTGCAGCAGGCCGGGCGCAGCCAGCCCATCCTGATCGGCTTGCAATCCGATTGCTGCATCGAGGCGACCGCCCGCGGTGCACTGGCCCAGGGTTTGAAACCTTGGCTGGTTCCCGACGCCCACCACACCTGGCCCGACCAAGGCCTGAGCGCCGAGGCCTTGCGCGACCAGGTCTCGCAAGCGCTGGCACAAGCCGGCGTGCCGCTGATTCCTCTCTCCACGCTGTACACGGTGACCCACAAGCAAAGCCACTCCGCATGAGTTCCGACGCCCTTTTTGCCCCCTTGCACGATGCCGCCCAGACCCTGGGCCTGAACCTCAGCGACGCTCAGCTGCACCAGCTGTTGGCCTACCTGGCCATGATCAGCAAGTGGAACAAGGTCTACAACCTGACCGCCGTGCGCGAGCCCCAGGCCATGCTGACCCAGCATCTGGTGGACAGCCTGAGCCTGCTGCCCGCCCTGCGCCGCCATCTGCAGAGCACCGGTCAAAGCAGCCTGCGGCTGATGGATGTGGGCAGCGGCGGTGGCCTTCCGGGTGTGGTGGTGGCCATCTGCGAACCCAATATCGACGTCAGCTGTGTAGACGCCGTGGCCAAGAAGGCCAGCTTCATCAAGCAGGTGGCGGCCGAATTGCGCCTGCCCAATCTGCATGGCGTGCACTCCCGCGTGGAAGCACTGGACACCCCGCCCTTCGACCTGATCACCTCGCGCGCCTTCGCTTCCCTGCTGGACTTCACCACCCTCACCCGCCAGCACCTCAAGCCTGGCGTCGAATCCGGGGCGATTTGGTTGGCCATGAAGGGGCAACATCCGGCGGAAGAACTGGCCGCCCTGCCCGCCGACCTGGATGTGTTTCACGTGGAACAACTGCAGGTTCCTGGCCTCGACGCCCAGCGCTGCCTGATCTGGATTCGCCCCAAGGCCTGAGAAATTTCTCTGCGCCGCAGCCCTGAGGGCCCCGCGCCACAAAAGCAGCCCCCATCTCCCGCTACCATCACGCCTGCTTAGAAAAACGAGACCATGGCCAAGATCTTCTGCGTTGCCAACCAAAAAGGCGGAGTCGGCAAGACCACCACCACCGTCAACCTCGCTGCTGGCTTGGCCAAGGTCGGCCAGCGCGTGCTGGTGGTGGACCTGGACCCGCAGGGCAATGCCACCATGGGCTCGGGCATCGACAAGCGCGCACTGGAGCTCAGCGTCTACGACGTGCTGCTGGAATCGGCCTCGGTGAAAGAGGCCAAGCAGACCAGCGAAAAGGTCGGCTACGACGTGCTGGGTGCCAACCGCGAGCTGGCCGGCGCCGAAGTCGAGCTGGTCGATCTGGAGCGCCGCGAACGCCGCCTCAAGGCCGCCCTGGCCGCCGCCAACGACGACTACGACTTCGTCCTGATCGACTGCCCGCCCTCGCTGTCCATGTTGACCCTGAACGGCCTGTGCTGCGCCCACGGCGTGGTCGTGCCCATGCAGTGCGAGTACTTCGCGCTCGAAGGCCTCTCGGACCTGGTCAACACCATCAAGCAGGTGCACGCCAATCTCAATGCCGACCTGCAGATCATCGGCCTGCTGCGCGTGATGTTCGATCCGCGCATCACCCTGCAGAACCAGGTCAGCGATCAGCTCAAGCAGCACTTCGGCGACAAGGTGTTCGACACCGTGATCCCGCGCAATGTGCGCCTGGCCGAAGCGCCCAGCTACGGCCTGCCCGGCGTGGTCTTTGATCCGAGCTCCAAAGGTGCCCAGGCTTTTGTCGATTTCGCCCGCGAAATGGTGCGCCGCGTCGGCAGCATGTGAAGTGAATGGGTCGGCGATGAGCGAAGAGGCTGCGCTGCCGTCCGGCGACTGGGACCTGGCCTGGCGGGCCGAACAAGCCGGCCTCAACGCCAGCGCCCCGCCCCAGCAGCAGCGCGTCGAAGGCTGGCTGATCCGCCTCTCCCCAGGCAAGGCCAAGCGCTCGCGCTGCATCAATGCCCTGGAAGCCGGCAGCCTGCCGCTCGATGACTTGCTGTCGCGCTGCCAGCATGCTTTCCAGGCCGCTGGCCTGCCGCTGATCGTCCGCCTCACGCCCTTCACCCAGCCGGCCGATCTGGACGCCACCCTGGCCGCCAAAGGCTGGCCCAGCTATGACGCCGCCGATGTCATGACCCGCAAGGATCTACTGGGTCTGCCTGAGACCCTGGCACCCGGCCTGCGCCTGGAGCGGCTCAGCGCCACCGAATACGCGGCCTTGGTGGGCCAGCTGCGCGGTTCCAGCGCCACCGAGATCGCCGCCCACGCCGAGCGCCTGCAAGCCTCGGCCGTGCCCTATCTCGGCCATGCCTTGCGCACCGCCGAAGATGGGCGTTTGCTGGCCCTGGGTCAGTACGCTCGGGAAGAGGTCATGGTGGGCCTGTACGACATCTTCACGCCGCCCGAGGCACGTGGCCAGGGCCATGCCACCCAACTCTGCGCCGCCCTGCTCCGCGCGGCCCAGGCCGAGGGCGCGCAGCAGGCCTACCTCCAGGTGGGCAGCGACAACCACAGCGCCCAACGCGTCTACCAGCGCCTGGGTTTCCGGCTGGCCTACCGCTACCACTACCGCTCTCCCGAACCCTCGATTTGAGCGGTGCCTGCGCGAACCAAATCAATCGCGCGGCTTCCAGACCTTGAGCAAGGTGTGGCGTGTGAAGCCCGGCACGAAATCGTGCACATGGCTGATACAGACGTAGCCGAGGTGTTCGTAGAGCGCGGCCGTCTCGTCGGACAGGGTTTCGATCAAAGCGTCGACACATCCGCGACGCAAGGCCTGGGCCTCGATCTGGCGCAGGCAGGCGCTGCCCAAGCCCTGCCCCCGCAAGTCCTCCCGGACCCACAGATAGTCGACGTACAGCCTTTGGAACTCGGTGCGACCGCTGGCGCCCACCAGCAGCTCGCCCTGTTCATCGAAGCGTGCGCAGGCGATGTCCTGCGCATCACTGCCCTGGGTCTGCTGACGGCCGAACAGGCGCACGCGCTCACGCAAGGCCTGCACCGCCGCCGGCGGAACGTCCTCATCCCGCCACCAACGCTCGGCTTCACCGCGCGGCGCCGGGCTCACACCAGGCCCAGGCTTTCTTCCAGGCCCAGGTGCACATTCATGGCCTGCACGGCGGCGCCGCTGGCGCCCTTGCCGAGGTTGTCCAGGCGGGCCATGACGAGGATCTGCGTCTCTGAGCCGAAGACGAACAGGTCCACCCGGTTCGTGTCATTGCAACCCTGCACATCAAAGAAGCCCTCGGCCAGGGTGTCAGCATCGCGCAGCGGCATCACGCGGATGAAGCGCTCGCCCTCGTAATGCGCGGCCAGGGCCTGCTGCACCTGCTCGGCCCCGGTGCCGGCACGCAGCTGGCTCAAGTGCAGAGGCACGGTCACCGCCAGGCCCTTGTAGAAATTGCCGACGATGGGCATGAAGACCGGCGCGCTCTTGAGGCCGGTGTGGGCCATCATCTCGGGCAGGTGTTTGTGTGCCAGGCCCAGGGCATAAGGGCGGGGCGAGAGCAGCTTGGTGTTGCCGCCCGCTTCGTACTCGCCAATCATGCCCTTGCCGCCACCGGAATAACCGGTGATGGAGGTGGCCGAGACCAGGGCCTCGGGTGCCAGCAGGCCGGCATCGACCAGGGGGCGCAGGGCCAGGATGAAGGCGCTGGCATGGCAACCCGGGTTGGCGATGCGTTTGGCTGCGCGGATGGCCTCGCGTTGGCTCTTGCACAGCTCGGGCAGGCCGAAGGCCCAGCCGGGCACGGTGCGGTGCGCGGTGCTGGCGTCGATCAGGCAGGTCTTGGGATTGCTGATCATGGCCGCTGCTTCACGTGAAGCAGCGTCGGGCAGGCACAAGAAAGCCACATCGGCGGCGTTCAGCAGGCGCGCACGCTCGGCCGGGTCCTTGCGCTTGTCGGCGTCGATGCGCAGCACCTCCACATCCTGACGCGCGGCCAGGTACTCATGGATGCGCAGCCCCGTCGTGCCCTCTTGTCCATCCACAAAAACCGCGTACGTCATGACTTCTCCAGCACAATCAAATTCAAGAAAGAAGTGAAAGCATAAGGCAAGCGAATGAAAGCAAGCACCGTCCTCCTGCTGCCCGGCTGGTTGAACTCCGGCCCTGGGCATTGGCAAAGCCTCTGGGAGGCGCAACTCGGCCACCAGCGGGTTGAACAATCCGACTGGGAGCGCCCGCTGCGCGGCGACTGGATGGCGCGCCTGGATGAGGTGCTGCAAACCCAGGCGGAGCCCGTGGTCCTGGTGGCCCATTCCCTGGGCTGCCAGCTGGTGGCCAGCTGGGCCTCGTATTCCCGCCACACGGCGCGCGTGCGCGGCGCCCTGCTGGTGGCGCCGCCCGACACCGAGGCACCAGGCACTCCGCCGCAGCTGCACAACTGGCGCCAGATCCAGCGTGCCCGACTGCCCTTCCCCGCCATCGCCGTGATCAGCAGCGACGACCCTTTCTGTGCGCCCGAGCGCGGCGCGCAGATGGCGGCCGACTGGGGCGCCAGCCTGGTGATGGCTGGGCCGCGTGGGCACCTCAATGCCGATTCCGGCCTGGGCAACTGGCCCGAGGGTCAGGTCTTGCTCTCCCAGCTGATGCCCCAGCCCGCATAAGGGACAATCGCCCCATGGTCACCAAGAAACCCAAAGGCCTCGGCCTCGGCCTCGAAGCGCTGCTCGGCCCCAAAGTCAACGAAGCGGAAGCCGCCGCCGCCCGCGAAGGCAGCCCCAGCCAGCTGCGCCTGGAGCAGATGCAGGCCGGCAAATACCAGCCGCGCACGCGCATGGACGAAGGCTCACTCTACGAGCTGGCCGAGAGCATCAAGGGCCAGGGCATCATGCAGCCCATCCTGGTGCGCCCGATCGCCCCGCCCTCACCGCTCAGCGATGTGCGCTACGAAATCATCGCCGGCGAGCGCCGCTTCCGCGCCGCCAAGCTGGCCGGTCTGCGCGAGGTGCCCGTGCTGGTCAAGGCCGTGCCCGACGAGGCCGCGGCCGCCATGGCCCTGATCGAAAACATCCAGCGCGAGGACCTGAACCCGCTGGAAGAAGCCCAGGGCCTGCAGCGCCTGGTCAACGAGTTCCACCTGACCCATGAGCAGGCCGCCCAAGCCGTGGGCCGCTCACGCAGCGCCGCCAGCAATCTGCTGCGCCTGCTGCAGCTGGTCGAGCCGGTGCAGAACATGCTGATGGCTGGCGACATCGACATGGGCCATGCGCGTGCCCTGCTGCCACTGGACGGCGCGCACCAGATCACCTGCGCCACCGAGATCGCCGCCAAGAAGCTGAGCGTGCGTGATGCCGAGAAGCTGGTCGCGCGCCAGGGCGCCGGCCGCCAGACGCCGCTGCTGCGCGTCAAGAACGACAAGAGCCGCGACCTGCTGCGCTTGGAAGAGGAGTTATCCGACCTGCTGACCGCGGTGGTCGAGGTGCGGGTCAAGAAGCGCACCAAGCGCGGTGAACAGGGCGAACTGTCCATCCAGTTCGGCTCCCTCGATGAGCTTAACGGCTTGATCGAACGCCTGCGCAAAAGCGAGTGAATATCGGTGTGAGGAAAGCGCATCAAGCGCCTTCACACCAAACTTTTCAGATCGGCGTAGCATCAGCCCATGGCTTGATTTCGAGCCCGGTTTGAACCCCTGAATCAAGAGCGGAAATTGCCGCTCTTTTCAGGGCTTCAGCGGGGTCTTGAACGGCCAAGCTTGAATCACTGCCGCTGCACCTCGGAAAGCTCTGATGACGCCCCCAGCCACGCGTGGCCGGTGCGCCAAGGGACTTCATCAGAACTTCCCAGGCGATGCGCCGACGAGCCATGTCTGCGCGCTGCCCGGGACCTTACCGGAGGTCAGCATGGACGTGATCAGCAGCTTCACCAAGCGCTACGAGCGCACCCGCGTCGAAGAGCTCTCGCTCGAGGATTACCTCAACGAGTGCAAACGCAACCCCCTCGCCTACGCCACCGCAGCCGAGCGCATGCTCAAGGCCATTGGCGAGCCTGAGATGGTGGACACGCGCCACGACGCCCGCCTGTCCCGGCTGTTCGCCAACAAGACCATCAAGATCTACCCCGCCTTCGCCGAGTTCTACGGCCTCGAGGAAGCGATCGAACAGGTGGTCAGCTACTTCCGCCACGCCGCCCAGGGCCTGGAAGAGAAGAAGCAGATCCTCTATCTGCTGGGCCCGGTGGGCGGCGGCAAGAGCTCCATCGCCGAGCGGCTCAAAAGCCTGATGGAACAAGTGCCTTTCTACGCCCTGGCCGGCTCGCCGGTGAACGAATCGCCGCTGGGCCTGTTTGACGTCAACGAAGACGGCCCCTTGCTGGAGCAGGAGTACGGCATCCCTCGGCGTTATCTGAACCGCATCCTCAGCCCCT
This sequence comes from Paucibacter sp. B51, assembly GCF_027863535.1. Classification (NCBI taxonomy): domain Bacteria; kingdom Pseudomonadati; phylum Pseudomonadota; class Betaproteobacteria; order Burkholderiales; family Sphaerotilaceae; genus Roseateles; species Paucibacter sp. B51. The sequence continues at coordinate 904,692 of NZ_JAPIVN010000001.1, forward strand.
GGGCGGTCAAGCGCCTCGACGAATTCGGCGGCGACATCCGCCGCTTCAAAGTGGTCAAGCGCTACCCCAGCGTGCTCAAGCAAGTGGGCGTGGCCAAGACCGAGCCGGGCGACGAAAACAACCAGGACATCTCTTCCCTGGTCGGCAAGGTGGACATCCGCAAGCTGGAGACCTATGCCCAGGACGACCCCGATGCCTACAGCTACTCGGGCGGCCTGTGCCTGGCCAACCAGGGCCTGCTGGAGTTTGTGGAAATGTTCAAGGCGCCGATCAAGGTGCTGCACCCGCTGCTGACCGCCACGCAGGAAGGCAACTACAAGGGCACCGAGGGCTTCGGCGCTATTCCCTTCGACGGCGTGGTGCTGGCGCACAGCAACGAGAGCGAGTGGAAGACCTTCCGCAACAACAAGAACAACGAGGCCTTCCTGGACCGCATCTACATCGTCAAAGTGCCCTACTGCCTGCGTGTCAGCGAGGAGGTCAAAATCTACGAGAAGCTGATCCGCGGCTCCTCGCTGGCCGAGGCCAAATGCGCCCCGGGCACGCTCAAGATGATGAGCCAGTTCGCGGTACTGACGCGGCTGAAGGAGCCCGAGAACTCCTCGCTCTATTCCAAGATGCAGGTCTACGACGGTGAAAGCCTCAAGGACACCGACCCACGCGCCAAGAGCTTCCAGGAATACCGCGACTACGCCGGCGTCGACGAGGGCATGAGCGGCATTTCCACCCGCTTCGCTTACAAGATCCTGTCCAAGGTCTTCAACTTCGACAGCGCCGAGGTGGCGGCCAATCCGGTGCACCTGATGTATGTGCTGGAGCAGCAGATCGAGCGCGAGCAGTTCCCGAGCGAAGTGGAGCAAAAGTACGTCGGCTTCATCAAGGAAGCGCTGGCGCCGCGCTATGCGGAGTTCATCGGCAAGGAGATCCAGACCGCGTATCTGGAGAGTTATTCCGAGTACGGCCAGAACATCTTCGACCGCTACGTCACCTACGCCGACTACTGGATCCAGGACCAGGAGTACCGCGACACCGACACCGGCGAGGTCTTCGACCGCGTGGCCCTGAATGCCGAACTCGAGAAGATCGAGAAGCCCGCGGGCATCAGCAACCCGAAAGACTTCCGCAACGAGATCGTCAACTTCGTGCTGCGCGCGCGCGCCAACAACGCCGGCAAGAACCCGGCCTGGACCAGCTACGAGAAGCTGCGCACGGTGATCGAGAAGAAGATGTTCTCCAACACCGAGGAGTTGCTGCCGGTGATCAGCTTCAATGCCAAGGCCAGCGCCGACGAGGCCAAGAAGCACGAGAACTTCGTGCAGCGCATGGTCGACAAGGGCTACACGGCCAAGCAGGTGCGGCTGCTGTGCGAGTGGTACTTGAGGGTCCGCAAGAGTTCTTGAGTCCGAGGACGAGGCCACGCAGGAGCAAGCACCCATGCTGCAGCAGATCATCGACCGAAGGCTTTCCGGCAAGAACAAGTCCATCGGCAACCGTGAGCGCTTCCTGCAGCGCCACAAGGCCCAAATCCGCGAGGCGGTGCGCCGCGCGGTGGACGGCCGCGGCATCCGCGATCTGGAGCGCGGCGAAGATGTGCACATCCCCAAGAAGGACTTGAGCGAGCCCGTCTTCGGCCACGGCGAGGGCGGCGTGCGCGAGGTGGTGCGGCCAGGCAACAGCGAGCATGTCAAAGGCGACCGCATCGCCAAGCCCAAGGGCGGCGGTCAAGGCCAGGGCGGCGGCCAGGCCAGCGATTCCGGCGAGGGCGAGGACGACTTTGTCTTCCACCTGAGCCGCGAAGAGTTCATGCAGGTGTTCTTCGAAGACCTGGCCCTGCCCAATCTCGAGCGCACCCAGCTGGCCGAAACACCGGAGTGGAAAAGCCATCGCGCCGGCTTCACCAGCGATGGCACGCCAACCAACCTCCATGTGGTGCGCTCCATGCGCGGTGCCCTGAGCCGCCGCATCGCCCTGGGCACTGGCAAGCGCCGCGAGCTGCACGAGCTGGAAGAACGCCTGGCCCTGCTCAAGCGCGAGAACCCGGCCGATCTGGAAGTGCAGCGCATGCTCAAGGAAACCGAGGATCGCATCGCCTTCCTCAAACAGCGCATTGCAGCGATTCCTTTCCTCGACCCCATCGACCTGCGCTTTCGCAACCGCGTGCGCACACCGGTGCCGACCAGCCGGGCCGTCATGTTCTGCCTGATGGACGTGTCCGGCTCCATGGACGAAAGCCGCAAGGATCTGGCCAAGCGCTTCTTCATCCTGCTCTACCTCTTCCTGACCCGACATTACGAGAAGATCGATGTGGTCTTCATCCGCCACCACACCCAGGCCCAGGAGGTGGACGAGCAGAACTTCTTCCACGCCACCGAGACCGGCGGCACCGTGGTCTCCAGCGCCCTGGTGCTGATGGAGGAAATCATCCGCGCGCGCTATCCCAGCAGCGAATGGAACATCTACGGCGCCCAGGCCAGCGATGGCGACAACTGGCACCACGACAGCGGCCGCTGCCGCGAGCTGCTGGCCCAGCAGATCCTGCCGCTTTGCCGCTATTTCGCTTACGTGCAGGTGGCCGAGCAGGAACAGAACCTCTGGGACGAGTACAGCAAGCTTGCCGAAGAGGTGCGCCACTTCGCCATGCGCAAGGCCACCGAGGCCGCGCAGATCTACCCGGTCTTCCGTGAACTCTTCAAGAAGGAAGGGGCACAGGCATGAGCCAGATCGAAAACCGCCGCCAGATCGGCATCGCCCCCTTGACCGATGAATACGGCGGCCGCCGCACACGGGCGCCCCTGCGCGAGATGAAGCCCGCCGGCCCCCGCCCGGCCCAGCCCCTGCCCTCGCCCAGCGACTGGACCTTCGAGCTGATCGACGAGTACCACGACGTCATCCGCGCCACCGCCGAGCGCTACGGCCTGGACACCTACCCCAACCAGCTCGAGATCATCACCGCCGAGCAGATGATGGACGCCTACGCCTCGGTGGGCATGCCGGTCAATTACCGGCACTGGAGCTATGGCAAGGAGTTCATCGCCACCGAGCGCAACTACAAGCGCGGCCAGATGGGCCTGGCCTACGAGATCGTCATCAACTCCGACCCTTGCATCGCCTACCTGATGGAAGAGAACTCCATGGCCATGCAGGCCCTGGTGATCGCCCACGCCAGCTACGGCCACAACAGCTTCTTCAAAGGCAATTACCTGTTCCGCATGTGGACCGACGCGTCCAGCATCATCGACTACCTGGTCTATGCCAAGAACTTCGTCGCCGACTGCGAGCAGCGCCACGGCCTGGCCCAGGTCGAGCAGGTGCTGGATTCCTGCCATGCGCTGATGTCCTACGGCGTCGACCGCTACCGCCGCCCGGCCAAGCTGTCCCTGGCCCAGGAACGCAGCCGCCTGGCCGACCGCGAGGCCCATGCCCAGCTTCAGATCAACGAGCTCTGGCGCACCCTGCCCAAACGCGTCGAGAAGGGCGATGAAGCCGCGGCTACCCGCCGCTTCCCCGACGAGCCGCAAGAGAACCTCCTCTACTTCATCGAAAAGAACGCACCCCTGCTGGAGCCCTGGCAGCGCGAGATCGTACGCATCGTGCGCAAGATCGCCCAATACTTCTACCCGCAGCGCCAGACCCAGGTGATGAACGAGGGCTGGGCCACCTTCTGGCACCACCGCCTGCTGAACCAGATGTATGACGACGGCTATCTCAGCGACGGCATGATGATCGAATGGCTAAAGTCGCACACCAATGTGGTGGCGCAACAGCCCATGGCCAATCTGAACCCCTATGCCCTGGGTTTCGCCATGTACACCGACATCAAGCGCATCTGCGAAAAGCCCACCGAGGAAGACCGGCGCTGGTTCCCCGACATCGCCGGCGGCGACTGGTTGCCCACGCTGGACCATGCCATGCGCAACTTCAAGGACGAGAGCTTCATCGGCCAGTACCTGAGCCCGCATCTGATGCGCGAGTTCCGGCTCTTCTCCATCCTCGACGATGAAAAGCAGTCCGAGTACGAGATCTCGGCCATCCACGACGAGAGCGGCTACCAGCATGTGCGCGAAGCCTTGTCGCGCCAATACGACCTCAGCACCCGCGAGCCCAATATCCAGGTCTGGAACGTCAATCTGCGCGGCGACCGCTCCCTGACCCTGCGCCACACCCAGCACATGGGCCGACCTCTGCACGACAGCGCGCAAGAGGTGCTCAAGCATGTGGCCCGGCTCTGGGGCTTTGGCGTGCAGCTGGAGAGCGTCAACGAGGCCGGCGACATCAGCCGGCGCTGGAGCGTGCCGGCGCCGCCGCACGGATGATGAGGCCACCGAGCCGCCCTCGGGTGGGCTCGGTGGCTCTGCCAGCCCCGGAAGGGAGCATCCAGCAGCACCTGGCACAAAGCCACCTAACTCACCACTCAGGGGGAATCTCGGCGTCACACAAGCCCCGTACCATCACCAGCCTCAAGACTCGGAGGCTGAGATGATGATCACGACCCGGACGCTGACCCCTCGCACCGCTTTCCCCAAGCATCGCATCGCCACGCCTGCGGCCTGGTTGCTGATCGGCCTTGGCAGCCTGGGCCTCAGTGCCTGTGGCGGTGGGGGCGGCAGTGACAACACCCAGGTCGTTCCCGTGCCAACACCGGTGCCTGAGCCGACCAAGCTGATTGCCCCGCCGACCACGGCCGGCACCCTGGCCCAAAGCAGCGAAGTGGCGCAGGACAGCGTCAAGGCCACCACAGCCGCCGCGGCCGACCTGGTGCGCCGCAGCGAGGACCCCAGCAATCTGTTCCTGCCCTTCGGCGAGCTGATGAGCGGCCGCCAGAACAGCCCCAAGCCCAGCGCCGCTGAACCCGAGCGCCGCAAGATCCTGGAGACCACCACCGTCAGCTGCAGCAGCCTGGGCATCAGCGTCATCCGCAACTGCAGCGGCTCCATCGTGGTGGACACCAATGTGAGCAACAGCGCCACGTCCTTGCCGGCCGGCAGCTACATCAGCATGCGCTTTGACAAGATCAGCGGCATCGCCGATGGCCAGAGCCTCAGCATCGACGGCGGCATGCGCATCGATTTCCTGACCGCCATCAGCAATCTCGACAACCCAGGCAACAACGTCCGGCTGCAGCTGAGCTTCGACAAGCTGAGCGCCTCCGGCGGCGGCGAAAGCTTTGGCCCGTTGACAGCCGTGGCGCTCCTGGAAGTGGACGGCCAGGGCAAGCCCAGCCTGACCCTGAACGGCGTGCAATACGCGGGGCTGAATGAGCTCAGCGTCACCGACGCCAACAACTACAGCCTCGGCCACAGCAAGCTGCGCAGCGCCCACTGGAGCGACAGCAAGGCGTTTGTGGACACCCAGTTCAGCAACTGGCAGACCAGCAACGGCCGCCCGCTGCAAGGCTCCAGCGCCACGCTGACCACCGGCAAGGACAGCGCCTTGATCACGGTGGAATCGAGCAGCAGCAGCCAAGTCAGCTACCGTGTGCAGCTGAGCAGCGGCGGCGTGGCCAAGAACTACCAGGTGCTGGCCAGCTACAGCGGCAGCACGCTCAGCTACAGCGTCAAGGCCTTGTGATCCCGCGCGAGCTGCGGGCTGCACAAGCCCTCAGCTCGCAAAGATCTTGCCCGGGTTCATGATCTGGGCCGGGTCCAGCGCCGCCTTGATGCTGCGCATCAGGGCCACCGCGCCCGGCCCGGCCTCGTCGAGCAGAAAGCCCTGCTTGTGCAGGCCGATGCCATGCTCGCCGGTGCAGGTGCCGCCCAGACGCAGGGCGCGGGCCACCATCTGCGCGCTCAGGCGCTCGGCCAGCTCCCGCTCCGCGGGTTGCTGCGGGTCGATCAAATAGCCCATATGGAAATTGCCGTCGCCGACATGGCCGACGATGAAATAGGGCAGATCGGTGGCCTCGACCTCGCGCACCGATTCATTGATGCTCTCGGCCAGGCGCGAGATGGGCACGCAGGTGTCGGTGGTCACACAGCGGCAGCCGGGGCGGGTCTGCAGGGCTGACAGGTAAGCATGGTGGCGGGCTGTCCACAGCCGCGTGCGCGCCTCGGGCGTGCTGGCCCATTCAAAGGCCTCGCCGCCCTGCTCCGCTGCCAGCGCCTGCACGCTCTGCGCCTGCTCGGCCACGCTGGCGGCCGAGCCATGGAACTCCATCAGCAACATCGGTGATTCACGCAGGCCCAGATGGTCATGGGCATTGACGGCGCGCACGGCATGGGCATCGAGCAGCTCGCAGCGGGCGATCGGAATGCCCATCTGGATGATGGCGATGGTGGTCTGAACCGCGGCATCGATGCTGGGGAAAAAGCAGATGGCAGCCGACACCGCCTCGGGCAGCGGATACAGACGCAAGGTCAGCTCGGTGATCACGCCCAGCGTGCCCTCGCTGCCCACGAACAAGCGGGTCAAGTCATAGCCGGCACTGCTCTTGCGCGCGCGGCTGCCGGTGCGGATCTGCTCGCCGCTGGCGGTCAGCACGGTCAGGCCCAGCACGTTCTCGCGCATGGTGCCGTAGCGCACCGCATTCGTGCCACTGGCGCGTGTGGCGGCCATGCCGCCCAGCGAGGCATCGGCCCCCGGGTCGATGGGAAAGAACAGGCCGCTGTGGCGGATCTCCTGGTTCAGCTGCTGGCGGGTCACGCCGGCCTGCACGGTGACCGTCAGGTCCTCGGAATGCAGCTGCAGGATGGACTTCATCCGGCTCAGGTCCAGGCTGATGCCGCCCTGCACCGCCAGCAAATGACCTTCGAGTGAGGTGCCGGTGCCGTAGGGAATGACGGGCACGCGGTGCTGCTGCGCCAGTTGCAGCACGAAGGCCACCTCCTCGTTGCTCTCGGCAAAAACCACGGCATCGGGCGGCGCCACGTCGAAGGGCGACTCGTCTCGACCATGCAGTTCGCGCTGAGCCAGTGCGGTGCTGCAGCGGGCACCAAAGCGCCGGCGCAAAGCCTGCAAGACCTCGTCCGGCAGAGAAAACGGTGCCTGCGCAGAATCAGCCAAGGCCCTCATTCGCTGAGCCGAATGCTGCGGTAGTTGGGATCGGCCTGGATCTCAGCCTCACTGAACGGCAGCTTGATCCAGGCACCACCCTTCATGTAGATGTCCGAATAGACCTTGGTCTGGTCCGAGAAATGGGGCGAGAGGATGTGGCTGGACTGCGAGTAGGTCAACACCCCCTCGGCCACCGGTCCCTTGGCATCGAAGGTGACGAACTGCATATAGCTGTTGCCGTAGACCGGGTCACCATACAGGCCGGCATTGAGATTGCCGCGGACATTGTTGAAGGTGTAGGGGCCGCCAGGAATGGGGATGGGTGCGCTGTCGCGCACGATGATCTGCCGACGGGCCGTCACTTCTTCGAGCGGGATGTTCTGGGTGGCGAACCATTGCACCGCATCGGCCAGCAAGGTGGCCGCTTTGCTGTTGGCGGTGTTGAAGCCGCGCGGGGTGTCAACCGGATCGGCCGGGTTGTAGGCCACGCGCCAGTAGCTGGCGTCCTTGAGCTCACCCGAGAGTTCGTAGAACTTGCGGAACAGCAAAGCCCCCGGGTCGAGCAGGCCCTCGGTCTTCTTCCAAGCGGCCAGCACGGCGCAGGCCTTGCTGAGATCGGTCAGCTTGCCTGTGCTGTCCTTGGTGCTGGGCGACGTGCCGCTGCAGGCCGCGGCCAGGAACTCGTCCAGCCATTGCTCGGCCTTGAAGAAACGGGCCTTCTGGTAGACCTGCTGCAGCTGGGCCAGGGTGAAGCCCTTGCCGGTCAGGCCATCGCGGCCCTCGATGCGATCCAGGGCCTGGGCAATGCCCATGCGGGTGCGTTCGCCTTGAGGAGCGCCTTCGGCATTGGGGCCGGTGGCGATGATCTTGGGGTAGCCGCTCAGCCGCACCTGATCGTTGGGCAGCCAGTGGCTGTCGTTGGCGTTGACGATGAAGTCATCGCGCAAGACATAAGGCCGCTGGGCCGCGGGGATGGCGCCATTCCAGTTGCAGGCCGACTTGCTGCCATCCATCAGCACCAGGCCACGCGTGGCCAGCAGGAACTGACCGGTGGGGCTGTTCACGCAGCTGGCCAGCTGGGCATCGCTGACATTGGCCGCCACCGAGTAATTGGCATAGAGCGCGCGGCCGTTCTTGTCCGCAGCCATGGTGTTGACCCAGGGCAAGGCGTTGAAGGTGGCCAGGTTCTCGCGCAGGCTCTCGGCGCTGCTGGCCTTGCCGTTGAGCAGGGCCTGGTCCAGCAGCTTGGTGTTGCCGTAGTTAGCGTCGCGCAGCGCGAAGCCAGCCGCACCGCTCCAGGCAAAGCTGGCGCCATCGCTGACCATCGGTCCAAAGTCAGTGCTGTAGAGCGTGCGCGTGATGGTCTTGAGGCTGCCATCGGGCTGCAAGGCCTGCACCGACAGCGGCGTCTGGCTCATGGGCTTGTAGCCCCCATCGACCCAGTAGCGCGTCGGATCGGCCGGATCAAGCTTGAGCTGAAACAGCGTGAAGCGGTTGTCGGTCGAGAAGGTGTGGGTCCAGGCCACATCCTTGTTGAAGCCGATCAGGGGCACCACCGCGCCGAGCAGCGTGGCCCCCATGACGTCGTACTTGCCTGGGATGGTCAGGTGCAGCTGGTGCAGACGCAATGCGCCCCACCAAGGAAAGTGCGGGTTGCCCAGCACCATGCCGGCCCCGCTCTGCGTGGCACCCTTGCCCAGGCCATAACCGTTGGAGCCGATCACATGCTCTTCCAGCTGGCGCAAGCCCTGCAGCAGGGGTGTGCGCGCCAGGGCGAGCTGGGTGGACTTGGCGCGCAAGGCCTTGGCCGACAGCAGCACCGGCTCGGCGCCCGCCGGCTTCACCAGCGGTGGCTGGGCGCTGCCCAGGGCGTGAATGAACTGCAGCGAGCTGCCGGCGATGGCCGCCTGGGTGAAGCGGAAGTAGGCGTCGTCCTCGTTCATCGGGCGCACCCAGGCGGCGCCCTTGCAGTCCAACGGCAGGCCGTTCAAGCCCTTGTCGCTGAGGTAGCGGTTATAACCGGCCACAAAGCCGGCGACCAGATCGCGCACCTCCGCACCGGCTCCGTTCTTCATGGCCTGCGCCTGGGCTGGCGTCATCAAGGCCTTGTAGAAAAAGTCCGAGGACAGATTGGGCGTGAAGTCGCCAAACTGCCCGAGGTAGTTGACCGGTTTGCCGCTGGCATCGACATCGCCAAAAAAGCGCGAACGCTCGCCACGCAGGATGATGATTTCCTGGGCAAACAGGCAGATGTGATCCTGGGCAAAGGCATAGCCATAGCCATAGCCCGCCCCCTTGAAGTTGTCGGCCTTGATGTGCGGCACACCGTAGCTGGTGTAGCGGATCTCGGCGGAAAACTCAGGCGCCGAGATCGGCTCAGGCGCCAAAGGGTTGCTGTCGCCATTTCCGCCACAAGCACAGAGCAAAGCAGCGCTGGCCAGGGCCGAAAACACAGGGTTGATACGGAGAGGGTTTCCCGAACTTGTACGTATTTGCACGAAGTTGTCTCCAATGTGACTACCGTCCGTGGGTAGATCGCTCTAATTCGCTATCTGCGCGGGCGCTAATTTGTAGCCCCAGGCTATCATCAAAATGGTAAAAAGCCCATCAAAAGGGCGTACCACGACAACACTGGAGACATTATGAAATTCAAGCTTTCCGCGCTTGGCATGGCCGTCATCGGCGGCCTGTGCGCCCAATCCGCCCTGGCCTCCGGCTACCACTTCGGCTCGCAATCGGCCTCGGCCCAAGGCACGGCGAACGCCAACACCGCGGAAGCTTCGGACGCTTCGGTGCTGTTCTACAACCCGGCCGGCATGACCCGCCTGGACGGCACGCAAGCCTCCGGCGTTCTCAACGTGGTCCTGCCCAAGGGCACGTTCGAAGACCAAGGCAGCATCACCAGCTTTGGCCTGCCCACCAAGGGTGGCAACGGCGGCAAGTTCGTGCACACCACCGCCGTGCCCCATGCCTACCTGACCCACAAGCTGAACGCAGACACCTCGATCGGCATGGCCTTCTTCGTGCCCTTCGGCTCCAAGAGCGAGTACGACAAAGACTGGGCCGGCCGCTACAACAGCATCGGTACCGAGCTCAAGACCATCGCGCTGAACCCCTCGATCGCCTTCAAGGTCAATGAAAAGCTGAGCGTGGGTGCAGGCCTGACCGCGCAGTACATCGAAGGCAATCTGGCCAAGGGTGCGGACTTCGGCTCCGGTGCACTGGCCCTGATCATCGAACAGCAGGTCGCGGCCAACTCTGCCCCCGGCGTGCCGGTCGATATGGTGCGTGCGGCCGTCATCAACCGCCTCGGTGGTCTGATCAAAGCCGCTTCCGGCAACCCGCTGTACTCCGGTGGCGTGGAAGTGGAAGGCAAGGATTGGGGCCTGGGCTTCAATCTGGGTCTGATGTATTCGCCCAACCAAGATACCCGTTTTGGCATCGCCTACCGCTCCAAGATTGCGCACAAGCTCAAGGGCGAAGCCGTCTGGAACGTGGCCACCCCGGCAGCCAACCTGGCCACGCTGCTGAACGGCGTCCTGCCCGGCGCTGGCACCACGGTGCAGCAACGTCTGGTCGGCCTCTACACCAACAGCGACGCCAGCCTGAAGGTCGACACGCCCGAGTCGCTGTCACTGTCCTTCTTCAAACAGCAGGACAAGCTGGCCGTGATGGGTGATGTCACCCTGACCCGCCACTCGCGTTTCAGCGAACTGCGCATCGATTTCGCCAACAACCTGCCGGATTCGCTGACCCCGGAGAACTGGATCAACACCATCCGCGGCTCCTTCGGTCTGAACTATCAGTGGAGCGACGACCTGAAGCTGCGCGCCGGCATCGCCTACGACCAAAGCCCGGTCAAGGCCACGACCCGCACCCCTTCGATTCCTGACAATGACCGCACCTGGATCTCCGGTGGCCTGAACTGGAAGCTGGACAGCAAGAACTCCATCGACTTCGCCCTGAGCTTCATCCGTGTGGCCCCGAGCCAGATCGATATGTACGACAACGGTGCCCAGGTCAACGCCGCGGGCTCCGCCGTCTGCAATCCGTCCGGCAACACCTCCAGCTGCGCCACCATCAAGGGCCGCTACAAGCTGAACTCGGCCCTGCTGGGTCTGCAGTACAACCGCCAGTTCTGACGCGATACCGCTCACGCGGCGCCTCGGCCTGCCAAAGCCACCGGCTCACCCCGGTGGCTTTTTTCTTGCCTCCTGCAAACAAACACGGGCGAAACAAGGGCTGACAGTCAAAGCCGTGGACGACAGCGCCAGGCCGTGACACCATGGGCGTATCGGCTGCTCTGCCGATGTTTGTCAGTTCGATGGAGGCTTGAACACCATGGCTGATCTCTCGACCCTGCTGATCTTGCTGGCTTTGCTGCTGGCTCTGGTGGGTGCTTTGCGGCTGGATCTCTTGCGCCTGGCCGTGAAAAACCTGTTGCAGACACTCACGCCCGAAGCCAAACCCTTGCGTGACGACCCCGGCTTGAAAGTCAGTGCACCCGCCGAGCCGCCGCGCCATGCGCAAATGGCCGGACACAAGCCGGCCTTTCATCGCAGTGGCCGTCGCCACTGAAGCCACCGGGCCATTGAACTTGGGGCAAGATGCCGGCTTCTTCACAGACCACGCCGGACCCGGCAAGCCCCATGGCCAATCGACTTTCCAATATTGCCACCCGCACCGGTGACGACGGCAGCACCGGCCTCGGCGATGGCAGCCGCGTGCCCAAGGATCATCTGCGCGTGCAGGCCATGGGCGATGTGGACGAGCTCAATTCCAACCTCGGGGTGCTGCTGGCCGAGCCCCTGCCCGAGGATGTGCGTGAGCTGCTGGTGACCATCCAGCACGAGCTGTTCAATCTCGGCGGCGAGCTGTGCATGCCCGGCTACGAGTTGCTCAAGGAAGGCGCCGTGCTGCGCCTGGACCAGGCCCTGGCCCATTACAACGCCGCCCTGCCCCGGCTCAAGGAGTTCATCCTGCCGGCCGGCACGCGCAGCGCCGCCATCGCCCATGTCTGCCGCACCGTGGCCCGCCGCGCCGAGCGCGCCGTGGTCACCCTGGCCGCCTCGGAGACCATCAACGCCGCGCCGCGCCAGTACCTGAACCGCCTGTCCGACCTGCTCTTCGTGCTGGCCCGCGTGCTCAACCGTGCCAACCTGGACGGCCTGGGCGGCGACGACATCTACTGGCACAGCGAGCGCCTGGCCCGCCTGGATCAGGACGAAACGCCGAGCTCCGACGCCTGAGGCTTGCCTCAGGCAGCCAAAGCGTCGACCGCGCCGCGCAAGCGCTTGGCATACGCCGTGCGCAAGCTGGCCGGCCCCAGGACGTCGACCTGGCCGGCATGGCGCAACAAGTCCATCAAGAGCTCGGTGGCATCGACATAGGGCACCTCCAGGCGCCAGCGCCCGTCGTCCAGCCACTCACTGCGCTGGCTCGGGTGCCACTCCTCCTTGCTCACCCATTGCGCGGCCTCGGCGCTGAACAGCAGATGGGCTTGCTGGGCCTGGGCGCCGGCAAATATGCCGTAGCCCTGATCCAGCTCCGCCTCCAACTGCTTGAGCGGCACGGCCTTGGCGCGCTCTGACAGCAACTCAACGCCCTCCATGGCATCGAGCGCAAAGCGGCGAAAGCCCTCGCTGTCATGGCACCAGGCATCGAGATACCAGGTGTTGCGGTAATGAACCAGGCGCTGGGGTGACACCGTGCGGCGGCGCAGCTGCCCCGCCCGACCACCCTGGCTGCGGCTGCGATAACCCATGCTCAGGCGCTGGCGTTTGACCACGGCACTGCCCACGGTCTCAAAACACTCGGCCACCACGCGGCGGCGGGCCGTGCTGATCAGCTTGATGCGCTGGGTCAGCTCCTTGGCCTCGGCCTCATCCACACCCAGCATGCTGGTCAGCTTGTCGAACATGGGTTGCAGATGTCGGCTCAGGATGCCCTCTTCGTCCAGGCTGGACAGCATCTGGTGCATGGTCAGCAAGGCATGCAGCTCTTTCTCGCTGAACCAGACCCCTGGCAACTCGTGCTGGCGGCCCCGCCATTGCTGGCCGAAACGGTAGCCCTTGGCGCTGGCGTCGTATTCGATGGGCGCGTCCATGCGCTCACGCAGGTACTGCAGATCACGCTTCAAGGTGGCCGGTGACACCTCCAGTGTCTCCAGCAAGCTGGCAAAACTGACGCATTCGCGGCTGCGAATCATCATCTCGATCTTGTAGAAACGCTCGGTGCGATCCATGCGATCTCCTGTTTTTCGGTAGCTCACGTCATGAGCCAGTGAGCCCAGACACTGTGCCACAAGGTCGCTCAAGTTCGTGGTGACCGGCACCAGGAGATTTCCCATGGCATCGATCGCAGCACGCACCCTCACCCCCGTGAACGCCAGCGCCACGCCGGGCGCCGCACGACAACAGGATCTGGCCTTCATCCACGTCGGCCACACCATCCCGAGCACCGAAGAGCAAGACCTGACCCTGACGTCGCCCCTGCCGGCCCATCAGGCCCTGGGCCAGGCGCTCGGCTGGGACTATGCCCATCACGGCCTGACCCCGCCGGTCGAGCACCTCTACCCCAACTCGCCCTTGCGCCAGGGCTGGCTGGCCGGTGCCGCCACCTTCGGCGCTCGCACCCTGCCCGCCACCATCCACACCCAGCGCTGGCTGGCCCTGCGCAGCCATGCCTGGGCACGCGGCCGCAGCTTTGAGCTGGTGCAGCTGACGCCCAATTTCCTGCAGCAGATCGACACGGCGTACTGCCCCATCCTGCGCCAGGCGCTGAATGACAAGCCTGCCGATGCACTGCAAAAATCCATCGACCGCGTGCGTGACGATGCCGGCTATGCCGCCGGCAATCTGGTCAACCTGAGCCGACAAGCCAATGCCGCCAAAGCCAGCCATGATTGGCACAGTGCATCAGCCCTGGCGAGCAGCCTGCAACAGGGTCCGATCCGACAGACAGCGGGACTGGACGCCACACAATGGGCCCGCATCGCCACCCTGTGCAGTTTTGTCACCGCCCTGCCCCACGAGGAGGCTGCACGCATCCCGCTTCATGTCTTGCCACCCAACCGCTTGCGCCTGTTCAACCCCATCCAGGCCTTGCAAGCCCTGGTGACGCGCCAACTGGCGCGCCCCGGTTGGAGCCAGCGCCTGGCCCGCATCGAAGCCCTCCTGCCCAGCGACAAGCTGCGTGGTGACTTCAACCGCTTTGTGCTGGCCCTGGCCCCCCGTGTACTGGCCGTGAAGTCACTCGATCGCGAGGAGGACATCCGCTGGGCCCTCGAGGATGCATGGTCAGACTCGCTTCTGCAGCGACGTTGGACCCTGTTCGCCCTTCAACTGAGCCCGGCGCAAGCCGAAGCACTGGTGCAACGGGCGGCCGCCAAGAAGCTCAGCGCCCAGTATGTGCAAAGCCACTGCGAACACAGTGCCACCGAGGGTTGGGCCTTGGAATACCACGGCTACTGCCCGGCCGCCATCCGGCCGCGTCTGCACTGAATCTCAAGCCGTGATCGGGAGCCTCAGCCCGGCAGGCCCACGGTAAGCCGTTCCAGTTCCCCGGATTGATCCTGCAAAGCCACGTGGTAACCGCGCTCACCGAACCAGCTCGCCCATTGCCGGGCGAGTTGCTTGCTGGTCAGCCAGGGGCCGGATCGGTCGAGGCGCACACGATTGGCGCGGCGCTCGTAAAACACCACCCGCCACATACCGGTGGTCGGAGAACTTTGGTCGAATCGATTCATGATGCTGAGGCGCGCAGCCTAGCAGACTAACCCGTTACATCGTGTCCAGCAGATGACAGGCCGGCGAGAAATTCTTCGCCGCTCACGCCCTTCAAACCCGGGAGCTGACGGCGGCTGATCAAGCGCTGGCCGCGCAATCTCAGAGCCGGGTCACTGCACAACCACAGCTCGGCCTTGGCATGCGGCGACAAGGCCAGTTCCAGGGCGGGCGAAGCCTCGCGCGAACGTCGCCGATCCGCTTGCGCGGGTGGCCCCACCACCTCGGCGTAGGGCAGGAAATCAGCCAAAAGCTCCTGCTGCTGGACCTCGCTGAGCGCCAGGCGAGGAAAACGCAAGGCCGTGATCAAGGCCTGCGCCATCTCGGCATTGACCAAGGGCACACAAGCCCCGGACTGCCAAGCCTGACGCAGCGCCTGAGCGGTGTCATCGCTGCACAACAAGGCCTGCAGGAGCAGAGGCAGGTCCAGGACGACGCGGCGGGCCTGCACGGCTTTCATGGACCGCGTGCGGACCCGACTCACCGCTTCACCGCCTTGGCGCGCGCGAAGACTTTTTGCGCCGACACCGGCTTGGGGCTCGCCTGCTTGCGGGTGGCGCTGCGGGGTTTGGGCGCTGCTTTCGCGGTCTCAGTGGTTTTCACCGCTGCCGCCTTGCGTGTTTTTGCCGCCGCGTTTCTTGTTGCGATCGATTTCGCGGCACTCAATGGTTTTGCCAGCGTTTTTTTGACCGGAACCGTTTTTTGAGCTGCAGGCTTTTTTCCTCCGGAGGCTGCTTTTTTTCGAGCCGGGGTCTCGATGGTTTTGTCGGCCCAGCGCAGGGCGGACTCGATGGTTTTGGCGTCGATGTCGAGCTCGGCGAGTTTGGCGCGCAGCGCGTCGCCTCGCTGGATTCGCACGGGGGTCAGGATGATTTGGCCGGCTTGGGTGTGGACCTCGAAGTACTGCACGGGTCCCAGGGGCTGGGTCACGCTTTTCGGAAGCGTCAATTGATTCTTGGAAGTCAGCTTGGCCAGCACGTGTCGTCAATTCAGAAAGTAAGGGGGCATTACTTTACCCTCTCCTTGCTTTGACTTTGGCCCGTCGCCATCGAAAAACACACGCATCTCTTCAGCTGCAAGAATCCGCTTGAATAAAGCGCTAGGTCTTTCAAAAAAATGGACGAAAAAAAACCAGCGACCCGAAGGCCGCTGGTTGTCATGAGACTGGAGAAGCTCAGGCGCCAAAGCGCCGATGCTCTCAGACCAGGGATCGATGCAAGCGCAGTTCTTCCAGACGAACGCCACCGACTTCGGTGGTCTTGGCGCTGCCCAGCTCGCGCTTGAAGCCGGCCAGGTCAAAGAAGCGCAAGGCACGTTCATTGCGCAGATAGGTCCACAGCGTGACCTTGGTGCAGCCTTCTTCTTGCAGGCCGTCGCGGGCCGCATCCCACAAGGCCAAGCCCACGCCCTTGTCCCAATGGATGGGGTTCACATACATGGCCCAGATCTCGCCGGTGCTCGAAGGCGTGCCCTTGTCGCGCGAACGGTCGAAACCGACAAAGCCCATCAACTCGTTGTCGATATGAGCCACCACCACCTGGGGCTCGCACAGATCGATCGCTTCGCGCCAGAAGGCTTGGCGCTTCTGCACCGACAGGGCGTCCAGCACGGAATCGGGCAGCAGACCTTTGTAGGCGTCTTGCCAAGCCGCGACATGGATTTCTGCAATGCCCTTGGCATCACGCAGCGTGGCGGGGCGAACCTGAATACTCGACATACAAGAAAGAACTCAAAAGGAAACCAAGAACGAACCACTCCCGAAGTTCCGAACCACCAGCCGCCATCGGCTCAGACCGGGCGGCAAATGCTCTTGTGCGGGAACACGAAACGGAAGGGCGGTATTTTGCTTGCCATTGCGCGCCGGGCCGGCGCTTGACAGCGCGATATTTTCTAGGCCGAAAGAAGAAGGGCCTGCGCCCCCAGCCTGGCCTTGGCATGCGCTTGCACGGCGCGCTTCAGGGCCGTCTTGCTGCTGCGCTGCAGACAGGACAAGACCGCATGGTCCACCGCCAAAGGCCCCAGATCCCCGGCGAAACGCTCGGCCACGTCCTGCTTCATGCGCAAGAGCAGGTGGGCCGTGGTGCTGGCATCGGCCAGTGCACGGTGGGCCCGGCCCGAATCGGGCAGTTGGAAATGTCGCGCCAAGGTGCCGAGCTTGCAGTTGGGCGCATCGGCATAGAGACGGCGTGCCAGGAGCACGGTGCAGACAAACTCGTGTGCAGGATCCGGCTCGCAACCCGCCCAAGCCATCTCCGCCTGCCAGAAGCCGCGATCGAAGGAGGCGTTGTGGGCCACCAGAGGGCAGCCACGGGTGAACTGGGCCAGTTCGCGCATCACCTCAGCCGCCGGCGGGGCGTCGTCCAACATGGCGTTGCTGATGCCAGTGAGTTGCTCGATGAAAGGCGGCACCCAGACGCCCGTGTGCATCAAGCTCTGAAAACGATCGACGATCTGACCACCCCGTACCAGCACAGCGGCAATCTCGGTGGCTCGGCCACCACTGCCAGGGCCCAGACCCGAGGTTTCAAAGTCGATGACGGCCACCGTCTCCACGCCTTTGCTGA
Organism: Paucibacter sp. B51; assembly: GCF_027863535.1. NCBI lineage: Bacteria > Pseudomonadati > Pseudomonadota > Betaproteobacteria > Burkholderiales > Sphaerotilaceae > Roseateles > Paucibacter sp. B51. The sequence goes on from NZ_JAPIVN010000001.1 coordinate 922,030, forward strand.
ACACGCTCATGCTTTGGCGGGCACCGGGTGCTTGATGGCATTGAGGGCCAGCTTGCGTTCGACAGCGGCGGCGATATCCACCGAACTTTGGTCGGCGATCTGCAGCAGGTAGAGCAGGACATCAGCGATTTCTTCGCCCAGATGCTGGTGCTTGGCGGGGTCTTGGGCAATGGCTTGGGATTCCTCGGGCGTCAGCCACTGAAAGATTTCCACCAGCTCAGCGGCTTCCACCACCAGGGCCATGGCCAGGTTCTTGGGGGTTTGATAGGGCTGCCAGTCGCGTTCGGCAGCAAAGCTGCGCAAGCGCTTTTGCAGGTCTTGGATGTCCATGGGATGCAAGTGTGGCATGCCCTCAGCCCGCTTCCAGCGCACTGTGCAGCTTCTGAAGAATCTCTCCCCCTCTCTTATTCATAGGTATTTCAATTTTTTAAGTTGGTAGTCTTAGTAGAGGGCAATCGTTTCTGTGGACAAGTCATTTTTCATGAATGAGATCAATGATTTAGCTCACTTCAAACCATGTGGGTACGACCCGGGATTGAAGACTGCACAACCGACAACAAGTCCGGACTTTCCACTTTCCCTGTGGATAAACCCCTGCTTGTCCTTTTTTTATCCACAAGCTTGTGCCTTGACAGCCTGAAATCCACCGACGTCCTGTTTCCGACCGGCGACAACTTGTCCCGCGTGTGACAAGTTCCTGGAGGATTCACTCTAAATTCAGGTTTTTGGAGCGAATTCAGGCCTCGTTCTGGGGCAAACACGCAGAACCCCGGGCCAAGTTGGTGCCTAGAGTTCGCTTCAGCCCCAAGACGAGGCCCCGATCGGGGCCCGGCCTCCCTCTTCGCAAAAGCAAAGGTTGTCCCATGCAACAGTTTCAGAAGCTCCTCGTTCCGCTGGCTGCCGCCCTGGCCTTGAGTGCCTGCGGTGGCAATGGCGACCCGGTGCCCGACGCTCCCGCGCCGGCCAAGATCACGGCCGTCAAGGTCTTCGGTGACAGCCTGGCCGATTCCGGCACCTTTGGCTTCCGATTCACTGTGCAAGGCGCCGACACGCAGATTTATCCGGAACGCATTGCCGCCAGCATGGGCAGCAGCCTGTGCAATTACTACGCCTTCACCGGTACCACCTTCACCACCAACAGCAAGCCGGGTTGCAGCAACTACGCCATCGGTGGCGGTGTGATCAACCAGACCAATGCCTCCGATCCGCGCGGCATCGTGCTGCAGATGATCACCGCCTCTTTGTCCGGCCCCTACAAGGCTTCGGATCTGGCCCTGATCGATGGCGGTGGCAATGACGCCGCTGATCTGGTCGGCGCCTACCTCAAGGCTCCGACAGACAAGGCCGCTGCCTTCTCGACCCTGTTGGGCACGGTGCTGAGCGCCAGCCAGGTCACCACCATCGTGACCGGCGGTGCGGCCACCATGGCCACTGGCGGCGCCACTTACATGGAAGCCCTGGCCGACAAGTTTGCCGATGGCATTCAGAGCTATGTGCTGGGCAAGGGCGCGCAGCAGGTGGTCGTCCTGAACCTGCCCAGTATCACCATCACGCCGCGCTTCCAGCGCGTGCTGGATGGCATTGCCCTGGCCAGCGGTGGCGGCACCGCCGGTGCCACGGCTCGCGCTCAATCCGAAGCCTTGTTCAAGAGCTGGATCACGGCCTTCAACAAGCGTCTGGAGAGCCGCTTTGCCGGTGAAGCCCGGGTTGCCGTGGCCGACTTCTACAGCATGATGAACGACCAGTTCGCCGATCCGGCCAAGTACGGCCTCAGCAATGTCAAGACACCGGCCTGCCCGCAAACCGGCACCGGCGCCGATGGCCTGCCGACCTACACCTTCCCGACCTGCACGCAAACAGCGCTGTCGGCCAGCATCCCGGCCGGCGTCAGCGGTGGCGCCAACTGGTGGAAGACTTACGCCTTCTCGGATGGCTTCCATCCCACTCCGGCCGGTCATCAGCAGATCGCCGATCTGGTGAACCGCAGCCTGGCCGCCAAGGGCTGGAAGTAAAAGGAACGCGATTCAGCGATCCATGCACGGGCTCTTGTGGCCCGTGCGGACAAAAAAAGGGGAGCTTGAAGCTCCCCTTTTGTTCTTCAGACCACCTGGCTCCGTCATTCACTCGATGCCAATGACCTTGTGCATCTGCACCGACATGCGCCATTGCGGGTGTTGCATGCAGTAGTCCACCACCTCGCGGGTGTGCTGGGTCTTGAGCACGCTGTCCAGCGGCTGCAGGAAGAAATGCTGGAAGTCCAGCCCGGCAAAGCGCTCTGGCCGCGCCAGCGGCTGGGGATAGACCAGCTTGAGTTCATGGCCGCGCGTCAGCACCAGTTCGGCATCGGCCTTGGGGCTGACGCAGATCCAGTCCAGGCCTTCCGGCGCCGGCTGGGTGCCGTTGGTCTCGACGGCGATCTCGAAGCCGCGCGCGTGCAGAGCCTCGATCAGGGGTACATCCACCTGTAGAAGGGGCTCACCCCCGGTGCAGACGACATAAGGCCTTCCAGGCCGGTCTGAGGGCCAGCGCGAGGCAATGGCATCGGCCAGGGCCTCGGCCGTGGCGAACTTGCCGCCGCCCTGGCCATCGGTGCCCACGAAATCGGTGTCGCAGAAGTTGCAGACAGCGCGGGCGCGGTCTTCCTCGCGCCCGCTCCAGAGGTTGCAGCCGGCAAAGCGGCAGAACACCGAGGCTCGGCCCGCTTGTGCGCCCTCGCCTTGCAAGGTGTAGAAGATTTCTTTGACGGCGTAGGTCATGCGTGTGTGCTTGCTTCGTTCGCTTCGTGACGTTCAGACCGGGATCAGGTCCACCGCGGTGGCCACACTGACGATAGAGCCGCAGCCGCGGGTCTCGTACATGTCCACACGGTCCAGCTGCGGCAGGTCGACCCGGGCCTTGCCCAGCACCCAGGCCGCCAGGCTGGCGGTATCGCCATCGGGTAGATCGGCAATCTCGTAGAGCGGCCGGTGGTCGATGGCCTTGAAGATGGGGTCGAACAAGGTCTTCACATCGCCAAAGTCCACAGTCCAGCCCATCACCGCATCGAGCTCGGCGCTCAGGTGCAGGCGCAAGGTGTAGGTGTGGCCATGGATGGCGCGCAGCGGGCTGTCGGCCGGCGCGGCCTTGAGCTGGATGGCGCTGTCCAAGGTCAGCTCTTTCCAGATGCGGTAGTTCTGGCCGTCGAAGTTGGCGCCGCAGGAGCCCGTCTCGTAGACGGTCAGCCAACTCAGCTCGGGCAACAGCGGCTTCATGCGCGCCCACAGCCAGGCCGAGATCACCTCGCTGGTCGGGTTGCTCAGGCCCTCGATCTCGTTCAGGCAGTGGTAGTTCAGCTCGGCATGGAAGGGTGCCCAGACCTCGTCCAGATGGTCGTAGTCGATGCTGATGTCGCGCTCGCCCAGGTCCTGGTTGGCATGGACGATCACCTCGAAACCATGGCCGTGCATGCGGCCGCATTTGTGGCCCATCGGCACATTGGGCAGTTTGTGGGCCGCTTGAAAACGGTAGCGGCGCCAGACATGGGCCATGCCCTTGACGTCCAGATCGACCCCGCTGTGCTGGGTGCTCTGGATGCCCACTTGCTGAATGCCGGGCACGCCGAACTCATGCTCCAGGCGCAGGCGGATCCAGCGGGCGATGTTCTCGTCGGTGGGTTGTTCGATGGTCTGGTTCAGCAGGGCATGGTCCAGCGGCGCCACGCAGGCTTCCAGCCGGCGCCGCAGTTCTTCCACTTCGGCGCCTGGAAACGGCGCCCAGCCCGCGGGCAGCTGGGCTCGGATGGTGGCGAAATAGCTGTGCCCATGCAGGCCGCGGCTGCGGTGGCCCGAGGGCAGCGCCGGGATCTGGCAGGCCGACTCAAAGCCACAGGAGGCGGAGTACAGGGTGTCGGTGTTCATCAAAGACTTCGCCTTGCAATATCAATATGGTTTTTAGATTTTTAAGAATGGTAGTCGTAGTAAGGGTGAACCCTGGCTGTGGACAAGCGCAATTTTCTCAGTCCTGACAAGTGTTTGGCAGCTTCCAAAGCATGTGGACGCCAGGCCTTGAACTTTTCACTCGAGAGATAACAACTTTGGATGCAAGCGCCGGCCTGTGGACAAGCGGGCACTTGTTCAAGATTCATCCACAAGTTTGTCCACAGGGTTCGGCTGACCCTGGACCATGCCCTGGTGGTGGCTGAGGAAGACCTCGCCCTCGAACCAACGGGTCCAGTTGGCGGCGCGCAGGCGGTCCAGCACGGGGCCCTTCACCTCGCTCAAATCCAGGCGCAGGCCCTGGCGTTTGAGGTGGCTGTGCAGTTCGCGCAAGGCCTCCAGGCCGCTGAAATCGATGCTGTTGACCGGGGACATCAGCAGCACCACGCGGCGCATCGGCTCAGCCCCCGGTTCGGTGTGGTTCAAGAAACTTTGCACCACCTCGGTCAGGCTGCGCGCATTGGTGAAGAGCAGGCTTTCATCGATGCGCAGGCCCAGCACGCCGGGCTGGCATTGCACGGCATGCCGGCCGACATTGCGGTAATGCTCGGTGCCGGGCACCCGGCCGATCAAGGCCACATGGGGCCGCGCCGTGCGCTGCAGCAGCAGGGCGATGGAACCCAGCACGCCCAGGGCCAGGGCCGCGCTGACGCTCCAGCACAGCACGATGGCAGCCACGCCGGCCATCAGCAGCGCCTCGGCGCGGGCATAGCGCCAGGCCTCGACAAAGGGTTGGAACTTCAGGCCAGAGAGCACGGCCACCAGAATCGTCGCCGCCAGCACCGATTTGGGCAGCGAGGCCAGCGGCCCGGCCAGCAAGCCCATGGCCAAGCCCATGAAAAGGGCGACAAACACGCCGCTGAGCCGGCTGCGGCTGCCGGCTTCATGCAGCAAGACGCTGCGCGAAAAACTGCCCGCCACCGGCATGCCGCCGCTGAAGGCCGCACAAAGATTGGCTGCCGCCAGGCCGCGCAGCTCGGCGCCGGCCTGCACTTTCTCGCCGCGCCGGCGCGCCAGCGATTCCGCTACCACCAGGCTGGAGACGTAGGTGATCAAGGCAATCAGCAGGGCGCTGGGCGCCAGGTTCCACCACAGTTCGGCTTCCGTGCGTGGAAGGCTGGTGTGCAAATCCATGGGCGGCAAGGTGCCGACCAGGGCCACGCCGTGTGACGCCACATCACCCGCGCTGGCTGCAGCCATGGCGAGCAACAGCAGACCCATGGGTGCCAAGCGCGCCAGCCCCGGCCGCAACCAGCGCCGCCCGGCCAGCAAGAGGCCGCAGGCCAGCAGGCCGAAGCCGGCCGTCCAGCCATGCCAGGCAAAGCCGCTGCTCTGGGCGCTCTGCCACAAGCCGGGCAATTCAAAGCCTTGCGCCGGGCTGCCCAGCAAGACCGGCAGCTGGCTCAGTGCAATCGTCAATGTCGCTCCGGTTTCAAAGCCGTGCAGCACCGGCACCGAGAGCAGCGAGGCCAGGGCATCCAGGCGCAAGGCCGCGGCCAGCAGCAGGATCAGGCCCACCTCGGCCGCCAGCACCAGGGCACCTTCCGAGGGGCTGACCCCCGGCGGCAGTGCGCCCAAGGCCTGGGCAATCATCAGGGCCAGCACCGCCACTGGGCCGACCGCCAAGACCGGGCTCGATCCCCACAAGGCATAGGCCAGCAGAGGCAGCAGGCTGGCGTAGAGTCCGATCTGCGGCGGCAGGCCGGCCAGCATGGCATAGGCCAGGCTTTGCGGAATCAGCAGCACGCTGACCACCAGGGCTGCCATCACGTCGGCGCGCAGGGCATCGGGTGAGCGCTGCAGCAAACGACGGCGCAGTGTGGCCAACCAGGGCTCGGAGGCAGAGTTCATCGGCCGGATTGTCTCAGCCGCTGGGCTGCCTCAAGCCGCTCCGGGCCCGAGGATCTGCTGCAGGCTGACCTGATCGTTGGAGCAGGCGGCTTCGAAATCCGCCGCGATCGATTCCAGGCTGGCGCGGTCGGCCGCACGCACGGCGGCAATGCCCATGGCCCGGTTGCGGCCGCGTGATTTGGCGGTGTACAGCGCCATATCGGCCCAGTTGACCGCCTGCTCCCAGTGCAGGGGCAGCTCGCCCGGTGGCAGCGGGAAATGGGCAAAACCCAGGGACACGGTGATGCGCAGCGGCCCGTCGGCGCTGTGCACCGGCGTGTCGGCCACCGTGTGCAGGATGCGCTCGGCCAGCGAGGCCAGCTGCTCACTCGTCACCGCGGAGGCGAAGACCAGGAATTCCTCGCCGCCCCAACGCACCACCAAATCGCCTTGCCGAACGGCATGCGAGAGCCGCCGCGCCACCTCGCAGATCACCACATCGCCGATGCCATGGCCATGCTGGTCGTTGACATGCTTGAAGTGGTCGATGTCCACCATCAGCAGGGCACCGTGGAAATCCTGTTGCGTCTGCTCGTTCATCACGGCCAGGAAATGGCGGCGATTGGCCAGATCGGTCAGCGGGTCGCGCTCGCTTTGCGCGCGCAACAGCAGTTCATTGGCCTTGAGTCGCTGGTTGGCCAGGTGCATGCGTCGCACCATCACCCCACCCAAGAGCAGTGACAGGCCCAGCAAGACCGCCACCGCATAACTCACCTGGCTGGCCAGCTGGCGGTTGCTGAGCTGGCGGTCGACCAGGGCCTGCTGGCTGACCAGCAGGTTCAGATCGCGTTGCTTGCGTTCGCTGTCGTACTTGATCCTGAGCTGCTGCATGGCCGACTCACGGTTGCGGGCATTGAGCTGGGCACTGAGCTTGCGTTCCTCGTGGTAAGCCAGGATGGCCTCGCGGGGGCGGCCCACCGAGGCCCAGGCCTCGCCCTGTTCGCGCAGCTGGGTCGAGAGCTGCACCAGATCGGTGTTGCCCTGGTTCAGTTCGCGCAGCCGGGTCAACTCCTGGCGGGCCTGCTCGAACTGACGCAGCTGGATGCGCGTCACCACCATATTGCTGCGGATGACCCGCTCAAATCGCGCGTCAGGCAGGCTCGACAACATGGCCAGAACCGGTTGCGCGGCCTGCAGGGCACGCAAGGGCTGGCCGACCTGCATGTAGTAGTCGTTCAGGCCGATGTAGAGCTGGGCCGTCAATCGCTTAGAGCCGGCCTCACGCGCCAGCGCCAGTCCTTCATCGAGGGCCTGGCGCTGGGCTTTGCGGTCTCCCACGCGTGCCGCCAGGATGGCTTCGTTGGATTTCACCTGACCCATGGCTTGCGGATCACCCTGGGCGGTCTGCAAGGCCAGCGTTATCCAGCGCCGACTCAGCTCGGGCTGACTCTGGTCTTGATAGAGCATGGCCAGGGTGGCCATGCTGAAAGCGCTGCGGCGGTGGTCTTCGGCCGCCTGGGCCAGCTCCAGCGCATATTTCTGGCCGGCTTCGGCGGCCGAGACTGCGCCCTCGGCCATCTGCGTGCGGGCCAGCAGGCGCAGTGCCGACCAGGCCAGGCGATAGTCGCAGACTTGCTGGGTGACAGCTGACTTCAGCGTCTGGCGCGGGCAGTTTCGTTCCAGCGTCTGCAGGGCCAGGCGGGCCCACTCGGCCGTGCTTTGCAGGTGGCCATCGCGGCTGGCGATCTCGCCGCGCAAAACCTGGCTGCGCGTCAGCTGGCCGGCCTGCAGGGCCAGCTGATCGGCCATCTTCTGAGCGCCGATCCGGTCGCCATGAACCAGGCGGACCATGCCCTCCGCGAAATCGATACGCGCTTCCTGTTCGGGGCCGGGCCGCTCTGTCCCGGCCAGCTCCTGGCGCAGTGTCTGCAGGGCATGCAGCACCTCATCCAACTGATCGTCTTCGCGCCGCACCAGCTGATCGAGCTGGCTTGGCAGGGCGGCAGCCAGTGCCTGCGGTGGCTGAGCTGCCCAGGCCGAACCCAGCAGCAGGCCGGTGCCGAGAATGCTTGCGTGCAGCGCCCGCTTCACAGCCGGCTCTCCTCGAAACGGGCCGGGCCGTTCAGGGTCAGCAGCTGGACCTGACCCGATTGCCAGGCGGCTTCCATGCCCTTGGCCAGCTCCTGCAGGCCGTCTTCATCGCTGGCCTGCATGGATTCAATGCCATAGGCCTTGTTGCGGCCATGGGCCTTGGCCAGGTACATGACCGTGTCCACCAGGTCGATGGCGCGTTCCCAGTTGACTGCCACCTCATACGGCGCCACCGGAAAGCTGGCAAAGCCGATCGATGCCGTGACCGGGATGTGTTGCGCACCATGCCGCACCGTGGGTGCGGCAATCTGGTCGAGCAGGCGCTGGGCCAGGGTGCTGGCATAGCTGACCTCGCGGGTCTCGACCAGGATCAGGAACTCTTCACCGCCCCAGCGCACCACCAGGTCTTCATCACGCAGCGTCGCTTGCAAGCGGCGGGCGATTTCAATCAGCACCGTGTCACCGGCGGCATGGCCATGCTGGTCGTTGATGCGCTTGAAATGGTCGATGTCGATCAGGAACACCGTGCCGCTCAGCATGCCCTTGTCGGCCAGCCGTTTGATGGCGGCCTGGAAATGGCGGCGGTTGGCGAGGCCGGTCAGCGGGTCGCGCTCGCTGGCCATCTTGAGCGCGGCATTGCTGTGCGCCAGAGCCCGGTTGGTCTTGCGGATGCGTTGGTAGGCCAGGCCCAGCAGCACGGCAGACAACACGATGCAGCCGCCCAGCGCCGCCCACAGGCGCAGCTGCAGATCGCGGGCGCGCAACTGCTCGGTCTTGAGGCTGTTGTCGCGGTTGAGCAGCTCGATTTCCTTGGCGCGGCGTTCGTCTTCGTAGCTCTCCTGGATCTCCAGCAGGGTCTTTCGGGTTTCGTCGCGCAGCACCTTGTCGATCTTGCGGCGGTGCTGGTGAAACGCCTCCACGGCCGCGCTGAGGTCGCCGGCCCGCTCCAGATGCATGCCCAGCTCCAGCCAGGCATTGGCGACGATGGTGTCGGCACCCCGTTGCTCGTCGCGCGCCAGGGCAGCCAGCACCTCGCGCTTGCCTTCTTCCACACGGCGCAAGCCGATCTTGGCGATGCCCCGGTTGTGGCGGGCCAGCAGCTCGTAGTCGATGTGCTGGGTGGCCAGGGCCAGAGCCAAGGCCTCATCGGCGAACTTGAGAGCGTGGCTGTAGCGGCCCTGATTGAGGTGGAAATCGGCGAAATTGCCCAGGGCCAGCGAGGTCAGTGTGTCCGAGCCCGCCTGGCGGGCGGCATCCAGAGCCGCCTGCTTGGCCTGCTGTGCACCGTCCATCAAGCCCAAGGTCTGCAGCACGATGCCGCGCATGGTGTAGATGTCGTAGAGCAGGGCCGGGCTGGGGTCTTGGTCAACCTCGGCCAGGGATTTGTCGCTGAACTGGCGGGCCAGGTCCAGCTGTTGGGCCTGGTGGTAGATGAAGGCCAGGTTGCTCAGGGTCTGGGCGCGGCGCCAGGGCTTGCCGATCGCATCGGCCAGCTTGAGCGCCTCGGTGGCATTGGCAATCGCTGCGTCGACATCGCCGGTCTCGCTCTGCACAAAGGACAGGAAATCATGGCAGCGCAGCAGCAGCAGTGGCCCGGTTTCTTGCACCGTGTAGCCGGCCAGGGGGGCCATGGTGCGCTCGGCCTGGCGCAGCCCGTCGCTGAAGCGCTGCTGGCGGGCGCGGATGTAAATCAGGGCCAGGTTGGCAGCGCGCCGATTTGCTTCGTTGGGCCACTCTTCCAAGTCCTTGATGATGCTGGCCGTCAGTGCGGCATCGCGCATCTCGGTACTCAGATAGCCCCGCAAGGCCAGCAGCTGCACACGCGCCAGACTGCCCGGCGCGGTGCGTGGCTGCATCTCATGCAGCACATGCTCGCTGGCCGCCGGGTGGCTGCGCCCTTCGCGTTCGACGCGCTCGAGCTCGTCCCAGATGGGGTCTTGCTGTTCGGTCTGAGTGTTCTTGCCGCTGGTTTGCTGCGCCCGGTTCGAGGCATCCGGCTCGGGCACGCCGGGCTGGCAGGCGGTCAGCCCGAGCAAACTCAGGCTCAGCAGCCAGCCGGCACAGGCCGGCATGGCGCGCGCCCGTGCAGGCACAGGCGATTCAGCCTTCGTGAAAACGGATGCTCGGCTCATTGACGGCGGTATCGGCACAGCAGGGGTCGAATTGAGTGCAGGCTCAGGGGTGGTGAGCAATCAAGCGGTCAAGACCGAGAACAAATGGACAGGCCGGGATGGGGCCGCGGATTTCTTCCAGCGTGGTGCGCAAGAAACCCGCTGCAGTGAGCCGGTCACACCCGACCCGCGATCTCAGGCCCGGCCCATGGACCGCCCGGGCAGTGTAGTGAGCGCATAGCGCCCAGTTCCCGGTGATTTCCCCGGGGTTGGGTCGGCGGCGGGGCCTCAGCGGGCTTGAACCAGCACCATGGTGGCCTGCATCAAGGCCACAACCTTGAAGTCGCGGGCGTCCTCGCTCAGAAAGGCCCGCACCTCGCCGCTGCACACGGTCAGCAGGCGGCCGGCGTTCTGCACCTTGCCCACGGCCAGGAAATGCGTGCCGATGGCCGGCCGCATCAGATTGATCTTGAACTCGGCCGACACCACCTCGAAGCCCGGCGCCGCCAGGCTCAGCGCCGCGTAGCCGCAGGCGCTGTCGACGATGCTGGTGATGGCGCCGGCATGGACAAAGCCCTGCTGCTGCGAGACTGCGGGCGAGTTGGGCATGGCGATGTGCACCTCGCCCTCGCCCACCCAGGCCAGGCGGGCGCCGAGGGTGCGCATCAGGCCCTGGGCCTCGAAACTGCGGCTGATGCGGGCGGCGCGGTCTTCGCAGTCCTCACTCATGGGGCAGCCCTTCGGCCATGGCCAGCAAGGTTCCGAGCATCACGAAGGCAATGGCCACCAGCAGCGCCAGTCCAAGCGGCTTCAGCCAGGACTTGCGCGGGTAAGTGCGTCCGTAACGGGCCAGCACCAGGCCAACCTGTTCCTTGCCGTTGGCGTAGTACCAGGCCACCAGAAAGACCAGGCCGGCGACACGCGTCAGCAAGTCTGCCGCTTTCTCACTCGGCAGCACGGCGCTCACACCGACCGTCACCACGAGGAACACCAGATAAGCCCAGACCCACTGCAGCGAGCGCGCCGCCTTGTCGGGATGTCCCATGGCCAGCCAGTTGGATCGCTGCAGCAGGGCGCCAAACACGGGGCTGAAGATCAAGCTCCAGCTGGCCGCTGCGTTGGGGTTCCACAAGCGCGGCGCCGTCGCTGCGGGTGGTTCGATGGGTGCTGAATCGGGGGCCAGGGACGGCGATGCATCGATCATGGGCTGCGTTCCTCGTGGTCTTGAAGCCGGGCTTTGAGTCAGGCTATGAGCCGGGCTGGATCTGGAAACACCAGCATAACGGGGGATCGGGACGTCAGGCGGCGGGCTGGGCGCTCGTCATCCGCTGCGCCAGGATCACCACATCCACGGTGGCCTGCGAGGCGTTGGCGGGGCTGGGCAGGCGTTCGAGCTCAAGATCGCCAAAGCCGGCCGCCGCGAGCCAGCTGGCAATCGTCTCCGGCTGGCGGTAGAACAGATGCACCCGGTCGCCGCTGCTGCTCAGCTGCACGCCGCTGTCGGCCGGGTCACCGGTGATGCTGCTGAGCAGCAGGTGGCCACCGGCGCGCAGCAGGCGGGCCAGCTCGGCCAGCACCTGGCACGCGTCGTCGTCGTTGAAATAGCTCAGGCCGAAGCAGAAGGCCAGGGCGTCGAAACCAGGGCTCAGGGCCGACAGGTCGCGGCAGTCGGCCTGGTGCGTGGAGATGCCGGGCAGGCGTTGCTGCGCGGTGGCCAGCATGGCGGCCGATTGGTCGACGCAGAGGATGTCGGCATCGGGCCGGCAGCGGCGCACAAAAGCCGCCACATTGCCGGGCCCGCAAGCCAGGTCGAGCAGGCGCGGCGCCTTGTCGGGCAGGCGATCGACCAGGGCCTGGTAGTGGCGGTCGTAGTCGCGCAGCTCGAAGTATTTCTCGGCATAACGCTGGGCATGCTTGTCAAAGCAGGCCACCGATTCGGCGTTGTAGTCCTCGGACACGGCATTCCTCCATGGGCTGCCGATATTAGCCGCCGAGGAAACTTGCGCTCAGCGCTGGAAACGCAGCAGGTGGCCGCTGTACTTTTCGGCCGCCTCGGGCGCCGAGCGCAGCAGGCGGTCGTCCAGCGCGAAGCCCAGGCCGGCCATGCGTTTGCTGAAGGCTGGGCGGTTGCCGCGGTTGGGATCCACGACCAGCACCTCGCAATGCGGCAAAGCGTGGCGTTCGATGAAGCCACAGAGTGCACCGCCGTCGTCGCGTTCGTAGAGGATGTCGCTGCCCATGATCAGGTCGAAGCGGCCCTGCACGCGCGGGCGATGGCGGCGTGCTGCGGCCGGATGGCGCTTGGCGCTGGCCGCGGCGGTGGCCAGGGCAAGGAGCTCCTCGTCCCAGCTCTGGCCCGACCAGTCGCCGTGGCAGTAGCGCATCGGCGGCAGGTCGTTGAGCCGCAGGTTTTCCATCAAGAAGTGGCCGGCCAGGGGGTGGCAATCGCTGGCCGTGACCAGGGCGCCGCGGCGGTGGCTGACCAGGCTGGCCAGGCCCAGGCCGCAGCCGATTTCCAGAATGCTTTCGCCCTCCACCAGGGGGCGCAGGGCCATGGCCTCGGCCAGGCGCAGGCCCGAGGGCCAGAGCAGGCCGAACAAGGGCCAGGTGGCCGAAGAGATGCCCAGGGCTTCGGCCTCACCGAGGGGATCGCTGAACTGCTGGCGGTCCAGCAGGGAGCGGATCTGCAGATCGGCCACGCCGGCAATGGCGATGGATTCCAGCTTGTAGGCCAGCGCCGGGTCGGCGTCGGTCAGGGTCAAAGCCGTGTCAGACATGGCGGGAGCTTTCGAGTTGCATGCACACATCCAACCGGAATGCTCGGGACTTTCTTTGGGTGAACGGGTGAACAAGTGAGCGGCGCTGCGCGCCTGGTGAACCCGTCACCCTCACCCCTTCACCCCTTCACCCCTTCACCTGTTCACTTGTTCACTTGTTCACTTGTTCACGACTCACCGCCGCCCGCCCCGCGTCTGCCACAGCGGCTTCTTGCCCTTCAAGTGGCGCTCGATGCCGTCGTTCAGGCGGCTGCGCAGGTCCACCACCTCGGCCACCTGGCCGTAGACGCCGGGGAAGCGCAGGTCCAGCCAGAGCCAGAGCGTGCAGCTGCGCAGGGCCTGCTCCATGCGGTCGAGGCGGCTGTGTTCGTCCACGTCCTGCAGGAACCAGGGCGAGCCGGCCTTGCCGTTGAGGGCGTGGCGGTGGGCCCAGTCCAGGTACTCCTGCACCTGGGCATCGGTGCGGCTGTCCACCGGCGCTTGCGCGTAGATGAAGCGTTGCTTGAGCGTCAGGCCGCCCGCGGCCTGGTCGAGCTGGGCGGCCAGGTCCAGCATCTGCTCCAGCTCGGCCACGGCGAAGTGGGCGTCGTCCAGGCGCAGCTGTTCCATGAAGACACTGAGCACCTCGCGCAGGCGCTTCAAGCCCAGGCGGCTGGCAATGGTGTTGACATGCCACCAGTTCGGCGCCACCGCGGCCTTGAAATCGCGCGGTGCCCGCGGCTGCTTGGGCAGCAGCTCCTTCAGTACCTTGGCGGCCTGCGGTTCGGCCTCGCGCAGCACGCCGCAGAAGCCTTCGTCGTGCATGCCATAACGCCCAGCCCGGCCGGCGATCTGGTGCACCTCGGAGACGGTCAACGCGCGGTCGCCCTGGCCGTCGAACTTGCTCATGGTGCTGAACAGCACGCGCCGGATCGGCAGGTTCAGGCCCATGCCGATGGCATCGGTGGCAACCAGGATGTGGGCGGCGCCGTTGGCAAAGCGCTCGGCCTCGCGCCGCCGCACCTCGGGCGGCAGCGCGCCGTAGATGACCGAGACCGGGTGGCCGGCTTGGGCGATCTGGTCGCGCAGCATCAGCACCTCGCGGCGGCTGAAGGCCACCACGGCGTCGCCTTTTTTCAGCGCGGCGATGGGCACGGGGGCGGGCAGCAGCTGCACCTCCTGCTTGCGCTCGAAATGCCGGACCGTGCAGCGCTCGCCGCACAGGCCCAGCAGGCTCTCGATCGCCGGCACGGCATAGGCGGAACAGATGATGATCACCTCATTGGCCGGCACCGCGACGATGGCTTGGGTCCAGGCCCAGCCGCGGTAGAGGTCGAAGAGCATCTGCGCTTCGTCGATCACCGCCACGTCGATGGGCTTGTTGGTGTTGACCATCTCGATGGTGCTGGAGACGACGCGGGCGCCATCGGCCGGCACGTTCTCCTCGCCCGTCAGCAGCGAGCAGGGCACGCCGCGGCCGACCAGACGGTCGCGCCCTTCCAGGGCCAGCAGGCGCAGCGGCGCCAGGTAGGCGCCCTCGTGGGCTCGCGCCAGGCGCTCGAAGGCGGCGTAGGTCTTGCCGCTGTTGGGTGGGCCCACGTAAAGCGTGACCGTGCGCTGCAGGCGGCGCGCGGCATCAAAGGTGTCGGGGTAGCCCTGGAAGGCCAGCTCGCTGTTCAAACCGGCCAGGGTGTTGAGCTCGGCAACGCGGTGCTCCCAGCGGTCCTGGGCGCGGGTGCAGCCGGCCTTGAGCAGCTCGAAAGCCTGGGGCATGGCGCATTCGGCCTGCAGGCGGGGCAGCAGGGAATCGAGATGCTCCGGGTGGCCGGCCTCGCTGCGCGCCAGCAGCTGGGCCAGATGGGCTTGCAGCTCCGCCGCGTGGGCATAGGGCGGTTGCTGGCCCAGGGCGGCCTTGAGGGCGTGCAGGTCGCCGTCGCGGTAGAAGGCCCAGACCGGGCCGTCGTCCTCCAGCGGCACGCGGAAGGCCACCGGGATCTGCCAGCCCGGCAGGGCCAGCTTGAGGTTGAGGCGGCAGAGCCGGCTCCAGCCCTGGCCCTCACGGCTCAGGCCCAGGCCGTCCAGCAGCACCGTGCGCTGCTGCATCAGCGCGCGCACGGTGGGCGCGGTGCCGACGACATCGAGATGCGCCAGGGCCACGGCCATCAGGCGCGGCGCGATCCAGCGGCTGGGGCGGGCACCGGCCACGGCTTTTTGCAGCAGCACCAGGCCGGCGCGGTCCAGCGCCGCCTCCTGGGCGCTGGCCTCGCCACTGGCGGCGCCGAAATCAGCCGGCGTCAGCACCTGGGGCAGTTGGTAGGCCGCCTGGCGGATGCGCAAGAGCTGCTCGGGCCCGATGCCGGCTGGCAGGCGGCTGGCGTGCTGCGGCCGGGGCAGGTTCAGGGGCACAGGCTTGCCGGCAGACGCCGCCGACGCGGGCTCGGCGCGCGACGGATCCGGCGAACCGGCGGAAGAAGAAGTCGTAGAAAAAGGATCACTCACCCTGGGAGTGGACCACATGTTCAAGCCGCCCTGGCCGCTCCACAATGCGCGCCAAGCGAGCTTTGCAAGGAACCCCGTGCTATGTCGACCCCGAATCCCGTCCCCGCCACCGCGCTCGAGAGCGCGCCGCCTGCCGCTTCGGCCAGCGCCGCCCCGGCCGATTCGTCCTACATGCTCCTGATCGTGGAGCCCCTGGGTCAGCGCCAGGCGCGCGGCCGCGCCGGGGGCGAGCAGGCCTATGCCCGCATGCTGGCCTTTGGTGCCGATCTGCAGGCGCGTGGCCTGCTGGAAGCCAGCAACTCGCTCGCTTCCACCCGCCAGGCGGTGCGCCTGCAGGTGCGCGAGGGCCAGACCCAGCTGACCGATGGCCCGTTTGCCGAGGCCAAGGAAATGATCGGCGGCTTCTTCCTGCTCAAGAACTGCAGCCGCGCCCTGGCTCTGGAAATGGCGGCCCGCTGCCCGGCGGCCGAGTGGGCCACGGTGGAGGTGCGCCAGGTCGGCCCCTGTTTCGAGGACGCAGAGCCGGCCTGATCCTCAGCGCTGAGGAGGGATAGACGGACGGACGCACGGAAAGTTCGTGCGAGCTCCGCCCCGGTGATGTCGAAAACGCAGGGCCTGCTTCGTCGTGTGGGCAAGGGCGGCCAGAGGGCGCGCCTCTGGCCATGCGGCCTCATCGCTCAAACCCAGTTCGGAGAAAGAAGCTCTTTATGGTCCTCACCCTGTTCAAACTGATCGGCGGCCTTCTGGTCCTGTTGCTGCTGGTCTTGCTGTTCCAGGCCTCGCGCCAGCCGGACCATTTCAAGGTCGAACGTCAGCTGCGCATCCAGGCCTCGCCCGAGACCTTGTTTGCCCTGATTCAAGACCTGCGCCAGTTCAACCGCTGGAACCCCTACGAGAAGAAAGACCCGCAGATCCAGGGCCAGTACAGCGCCCAGACCGCCGGCCCCGGGGCGCGTTACGCCTGGCAAAGCAAGGAAGTGGGCGAAGGCAGCCTGGAGATCACCGAGCTGCAAGCCCCGCAGCGTGTGGCCATGCGCCTGGATTTCATCAAGCCCTTTGAGGCCCACAACCAGGCCGAGTTCCGCATCGAAGCCCTGCCCGGCGGCGCCTCGCAGGTGAGCTGGACCATGACCGGCCCCTCTCCCTTTGTCAGCAAGCTGATGGGGGTGATCTTCAATATGGACCGCATGATCGGCCGTGATTTCGAGGCCGGGCTGCAGAACCTCAGGGGCCTGGCAGAGCCGGCGCCCGCTGCATCGGCGACCTGAACCGTCATCAGATCCAAACCCAGCCACCGCGAGACCCACCACACCATGCATCAGCAAATCTTCGTCAATCTGCCCATCCGCGACATGGCGCGTTCGCGCGCCTTCTTCGAAGCCATGGGCTACGCCTTCAACCCGCAGTTCAGCAACGAGCAGGGCGCCTGCCTGGTGCTCGGTGAGAACCTCTTCGCCATGCTGCTGGTGCACGAGTTCTTCCAGGGCTTCACCGGCAAGCCCATCGTCGATGCACGCCAGGGCACCGAGTTGCTGCTCTGCCTGTCCTGCAGCAGCCGCGCCGAGGTGGACGCCTTGGTGGCCAAGGCCGTGGCCGCCGGCGGCAGCGCACCCCGCGCGCCGCAGGACCATGGCTTCATGTACGCCCATGGTTTCGAGGACCTGGACGGCCACATCTGGGAGCTCTGCTTCATGGACACCAGCGCCTGTGCCGACCCCGGCAGCGATGCCTGAAGACAGCGCCCTGCACGACACCGTGGCGGCCATCTGGCGCCAGGAGTCGGCCCGCATCGTCGCCCATGCGGCCCGCCTGGTGCGCGATCTGGACCGCGCCGAGGAGCTGGCGCAAGACGCCCTGCTGGCCGCCCTCGAGACCTGGCCGCGCGACGGCCTGCCCCACAATCCGGCCGCCTGGCTGATGACCACGGCCAAACACCGCGCCCTCGATCACCTGCGCCGCGTGGCCATGCAGGCGCGCCAGGAGGAAGCCCTGGCCCAGGATCTGCAAAGCCTGCAGGCCGATGTGGAGCCCGATTTCGCGCCCGAGTTGATCCGCAGCCTCGACCAGGCTGCCGATGCGGCCCATATCGACGACGATCTGCTGCGCCTGCTCTTCATCGCCTGCCACCCGGTGCTGCCGCCGGCCAGCCGCCTGGCCTTGACCCTGCGCCTGCTCGGCGGCCTCAGCACGGCCGAGATCGCCCGCGCTTGTCTGCAGCCCGAGCCCACCGTGGCCCAGCGCATCGTGCGCGCCAAGCGCACCCTGGCCGACAGCGGCCTGCCTTTTGAGCTGCCCCAGGGCGAGGCGCGCAGCGAGGCCTTGGGCTCGGTGCTGGCCGTGATCTATCTGATGTTCAACGAAGGCCACGCCGCCAGCCAGGGTGAGGACTGGATGCGCCCCACGCTGTGCGAAGAGGCGCTGCGCCTGGCCCGGGTGCTGGCCGGCCTGAGCCCGCAGGAGGCCGAGGTTCACGGCCTGCTGGCTCTGCTGGAGATCCAGGCCTCGCGCCTGGCGGCGCGGCTCGATGAACAAGGCCAGCCCGTGCTGCTGATGGACCAGGACCGGCGCCGCTGGGATGCTTTGCTGATCCGCCGTGGCTTGGGCGCTTTGGCCCGCGCCGAGGCCCTGGCCCAGCACGAGGCGACCGGCCCCGGGCCTTACCAGCTGCAAGCGGCGATTGCCGTCTGCCATGCCCGCGCGGCCACGGCCGAGGCCACCGATTGGGCGGCGATTGTGGCCGGCTATGACGCCTTGATGGCGCGTTATCCCTCGCCCGTGGTGCGCCTGAACCGGGCGGTGGCCGTCAGCCGCCAGTCACCCGAGCAAGGTGGCGGGCCGGCCGTGGCCCTGGCCCTGCTGCAGCCGCTGCGCGAGCTGCCGGCCTTGCGTGACTACCCCTGGCTGGCCAGCGCCGAAGGCGATGTGCTGGAGCGGTTGGGGCGGCGCGAGGAGGCCCGGGTCGCCTTCGAGCGCGCGGCGGCCTTGAGCGGCAATGCGCAGGATCAAGCCCTGCTGCGCGCCCGGGCGCAGGCCCTGAAGTCGGATTGAGGTCGGCGGACTACTTGTCGGCGACCCGCTCGCCCAGCATGCGCTGCATCAGGCTGAAGAAGCGGTCGTAGAAGGCGCCGGCCGGGATGGTCTCGCTGGCCACCTTGACCAGGGACTCATCGGTCGAGGACATGGGCACCGAGATGGAGCCCAGGGCGCTCACGCCGATGCTGGTGGAATTGCTGCTTTTTTTCAGCGAGTAACGGTCTTGCTGGGCGGATACAAAGGCGGTGGTCACCTGGTCCTGGCGGCCATCGGGCGCGCACACCACATTGAAGCTGATCTCCACATGGACATCGCCATCGGGCTGGAAATGCTTGCGACCCGTGACCGAGCTGTTGTTGCTGCTCGGCGGCACGGCATTGGCCGGTGTCGGGCTGATGACATAGCCCTGGCTCAGCAGGGCGCGGCGCGCCGCTTCGCAGGTGTCTTCGACGCTGCCGTCGAACAGGCGCGAAAAGGTCTCGTCCGCCTGGAAGCGCTCGTTCTGGTAGACCGTGGTCTTGCCGGCCTTCTCGGCCGGTGCCTGGAAGGGCATCTGCACCGCACAGCCCGCCAGACTCAGGGCCGCGGCAGCGCCCAGACCGAGCAGGCCGGCCCGGGCCCGCAGGGCCAGGCTTCGCCGTGTCATCGGGCTGGGGGGCAACCGGACGGGCTGCATCATGGCTGAGCGCTCCTTGTGAGGTGTGGGTGAACGGGGGTATCAGGGGTATCAGGGCTGACGCAGGCCAGGCCTGGCGCGCAGGGGGCATTATCCCGTGAGTGCTGAGCAGGCTTGTTTAGTAGCCCATATGCGGTCTCAGGCCTTGTGCGACCAGTAGTCGCGCATCAGCTCATGCGACCAGGGCGGCTGACGCAGCGGCCCCCGCGGCAGGAACTCGGCCATCACCGGCTTGATGTCCAGCACCGGCGTGCCGTCGATCGCATCGAGCTCGGCCACGAAGAGCTGCGTCCCTTCCACGCGCAAGAGTCGGCAGATGGTGCTGCCGATGCGGTTGGGCCGGTTCTTGGCCCGCTGGGCAAAGATGCCCACGGCCGGCCAGGCCGGGTTGTTGCGCGGGTGGCGGGCGCCGCGCACCACCTTCTCGGGCGCCACACAGTGGAAGAGAAAGAGCAGCTCCACATGGGAAAACGCATCCAGGCCCTGCAGAGCCTCCGCGTCAAAGCCCTCGGCCAGGCGGATGCACGATTCCTCGCCGCCCCAGAAATCATCTTCCGACGCGGGGCGGCGCGCGTGGACGGTGGCGATGGCTTCGATCTCGGTCTTCATGGGTCCTCCCGTGCTGGCTGGGGTCGTCGTTTGATCGCGTTGAGTGGAGTGGGGTGCGGCTCAGTCTAGCCCTGCCCTTGCCGCGGTCTGCGGCGTTTTACGGTGTCTGCAAGGGCCTGCGCGCTGAACCTGGGCGTATCGAAAGCAAAGCCCGAAGGTCGCCGCGCTTGCGCTTGGCGCGCCAGCCGATCAGCCCCTGCCGCACGGTGCGCGCAGGTGCCGGCAGCGCGCAGGTAACCCAGCGGTAACGCGCAGGGAGCTGGCTACACTGCCCGCCTGGCCGGCCCGCCGCCGGTTTCTCGCTTCCCCCGACTCTCGCCCCCGCACCTGCCCATGAATACGACCTTCATTTCCCGCCCTCGTCTGCGCAGCCTGGTGGCCAGCCTGGTCTTGCTCGGGAGCCTCAGCGGGGTGCAGGCCGCAGGCGGCCTGGCGCTGGCGGGCGCGCAGGCAGCGAGTGCCGCTGCGCCCTCGGCCGCCAGCCGCGCCTTCGACCGCGAGGTCGATGCCTTTCTGAAAGAGTACTGGCGTCTGGTGCCCGAGATGGCGGTGGCCGCCGGCCAGTACGCTGCCGCGGCCCAGCTGCCGGCGCCGACCGAGGCCTTGCGGCAGGCCCAGCTGGCCTTCGCCGAGCGCTGGATCCAGCGCCTGCAGGCCCTGCCCACCAAGCTGGCGCTCGATGCCGGCCAGCGCAGCGACCTGGCCCTGCTGGACAACCACCTGCGCGGCCTGCAGTGGAGCTTGAGTGAGCTGCGCAGCGACCAGTGGAACCCGTCCGAGTACAACGTGGCCAATGGCTTCTCCGAGCTGCTCAGCAAGGAAGACTTCGCGCCCCTGCCGCAGCGCCTGGCCCTGGTGGAGCGCCGCCTGCAGCAGGTGCCGGCCTACTACCGCGCCGCCCTGCTCAAGCTCAAGGACCCCAGCTCCATGCATCTGCGCCTGGCCATCCGCCAGAGCGAGGGGGCGCTGGAGACCTTCCGCAGCAGCATTCCCGAGGCGGCGGCCAAGGCCAAGCTCTCGCCGGCCCGCAGGGCCTATCTGCTGAAACATAACGAGGCGGCACAGCGCAGCCTGGAGCAGTTCATCGCCGAGCTCAAGGCCCTGGATGCGCGCCAGACGGCCGCCGGCACCGGCCGCGATTTCCGCCTCGGCCGCGCCCTGTTCGAGAAGTCTTTTGGCTATGAGATCCAGGCCAGTGTCGATGCCGATGGCCTCTACCAGCGCGCCCTGGCCGAGAAGGCCGCCCTTCACCAGAAGATGGGCGAGCTGGCCCTGGGCCTGTGGCCCCAGCTCTTTCCGGACGAGGCCGTGCCCGCCGAGCGCCTGGACCTGATCGCCCGCGTCATCGACAAGCTCAGCGAGCGTCACGCCACGCCCGAAGGCTTTGTCGACGAGATCAAGGCCCAGATCCCCGCGCTCTCCGCCTGGGTCACAGAGCATGACCTGCTGACCCTGGACCCCAGCCGCCCCCTGCTGGTGCGCGAAACCCCGGCCTACATGCGCGGCGTGGCCGGCGCCTCGATCAGCGCGCCCGGCCCGCTGGACCCCAAGGGCATGACCTACTACAACGTCGACCCGCTGGACAAATACAGCCCAGCCGAGGCCGAGTCCTTTCTGCGCGAGTACAACCACTGGGCCCTGCAGGTGCTGAGCATCCACGAGGCCGTGCCCGGCCACTATGTGCAGCTGCTGTACTCGAACAAGTCCAGCTCCAAGGTCAAGAGTCTGTTCGGCAACGGCGCCATGATCGAAGGCTGGGCCGTCTACGCCGAGCGCATGATGATGGAAAGCGGCTGGGGCTCCGTCAACGGCCAGCCCAGCCCCGAGATGGGCCTGATGTACGCGAAGTGGAACCTCCGCGTGGTCTGCAATGCCATCCTGGACTATCAAACCCATGTGCTGGGCCAGGGCGAGGCCGAGGCCATTCAGCTGCTGCAACGCGAAGCCTTCCAGGCTCGGACCGAGGCCAAGGAGAAATGGCACCGCTCTCAAGTCAGCGCCGTACAGCTGAGCAGTTACTTTGCAGGCTTCTCAGAAATCCTGGCCCTGCGCGAACAGCTCAAAGCCGCACAAGGCCCCGCCTTCAAGCTCAAGGCCTTCCACGAGAACTTCCTCAGCTACGGCAGCGCCCCGGTCAAGGTGGTCAGCGAGGCGATGTTGAAGGCGGCCGGGGCGGCGAAGCCGTGAGGGGTGGCGGCGGGCCTGGCTTTGACGGTCGGGCTTGCCGATGGCTTGTGAATGCTTCTGTCCGGGATTGCACACGACTGATGGAGGGGCTCGTCTGACCTGCCCGCATCAGGCGATTCCCGGAAGGGGGGCGGACTTATGAACCTGAGGCCCCTTGAAATTTAAGGTCTGACCCCGCTGGCCCAGAGCGAAGGGTTGAACAGCATTTGCGACACCTCGTTTTGCGAGGGCCAGCGCTGCAATGCCGAAAAATCGACTTTCCAAACGTCGATCTCAAAGAGTTGATCGTAGACATCTACGTTCAGCGAAGCGATGACCGGAGTTCCATCGGCATCCGAGAATTGCGTTTCCGCCACCTTCCGACCCAGCTCCCATTCAATTGACGATCCTCCAATTCGCAAGCCGCCCATTCCGCCGCCCGAAAGGGGCTCGACCAGCAGTTGCTCCGCACGCTCATGCCTGCATCCAATAGAAAGCAGGTGCTGGGTCAAAGGAATCTCGTGGTCGAGCAATGGCCGCATGACAGTTCAACGATTCAACTGAGCGTCTGTTTAGCGCAGTCTGCCGCAGTGCCGCGGTCGGGCCTAGTTTGATAGATCCCGCTCAGCCTCCAGTTGCTCAAGGTCGGCATTCTTTGGATAGTGGTACCAAGTCTCATGCGGTGAAAGTTCGCCGCACTCGATACATTGAGTTTTCTGCCATTTGTAGGAACACCCAGGACAAACGCCTCGAGTCCAGAATGTATTCCACACAGTTCCGCAGGATGGCATGCAATCCCACCTGTCTTCTGGTCTGGGCCGCCACTTGCAGTGGGGGCAGTAGATTTCTGCTCTATCTTGCATAAGTCAGTCGCCTTGACTGCGACACGCCAATGTTTGAACTGAGGGGTTCAGGCGTCACGCTCTAAAACTGCGATGACACCCTCTGGTAGAGCTTGACCGCGCTCTATGTCACCGTAGATGTACTCGAAGGACAGCCATTCGAAGTGCGTGAGCCCAACAGCTTCCGCGAACGCCTTAGCAGGCTCAAGCTTAGCAACCTGGTCTAAGTCTTCTGGATCGAGCAGCATACGAAGTCGTGCGGTATCGAATGAGCACAATGCGGAGCCGAGAACGCGATCCGCTGCCTCCACGTCCAGTTTGTTCACGACATTGAGCCTTGGCTCCCATTCGCACTCATGCTGAGTGACCAGGTCGGGCCCCTGATAGACCTCCACGGACCATCCGTAATCCTCGGCATACATGTAGTGAAGCAACACCCCGACATTGCTTTCAATCAGTTGATTGTTGGGCTCAAACATGGGGCCTTCCGCGAGGATCGTGACCCACCCGTTCTCAGCGGGAAAGACATAACCGTCAAGGCCTGCGCGTCGCAGAAGAGATAGACCATCAGTCGTGGTGCTCGATTTCAACTGATAACTGTCGCTGAATTCGCTCATGTGATTGCCGGGTAGGTGCTGGGAACTTGGATGACAAGTATTTACTACAGCGGTGGGCGAAGCCATCCGCTGCAGCAAAGGTCGAGCGGTGCCTCATACATGCAATACACCCTCTGGCCTGCCGTTTCGACTCCGGTTGAGTGATGAGGTAGGCGAATGACTGAATAGGGCAGAGCCAGATGAACGAACGACTTCCCCTACTTGCACCTGACGATTCCCACAATCTTCGGATGTGTTCCAGACACCGGAACCATCAGTCCGCCGACTGGCAAACTCATGCTGAAGGAAGTTGATCCAGGCCCAGAGAGAGTGTGTTCGTAGTCGCCACCACAAAGCTCTCTAGCCCTACGGTGCCAGTACTCTTGAGCCAACTCTCTTGAAACGCCGCCATTGCCAAGAAAGGTGACTTCGTAAACCTTTGGCTCCAACTGCTTCTCGGAATATCCGCCAAGCGACCCAAGTGGTTGATACGGGGTTGCGCATCCAGCAATAACAACAGCAGATAGCGCCAATAGAAGTTTTCGTAGTCTCATTTGCACTTTCGTAGCGATGAATGAAGCTGCCCAATGCTTGAGTTAACTGGCATACGACAGGGTGACGTAGCCGGGAAGCGTGTCCGGTTGAGAGATGGGCTACGGCGCATTGCGTGGACGCATGTCTCTGCCAGTTGGGTCGGTGTCCAACACAGACTCATGCAGGCCAGAAATCGACTCTCCCGTTGGCTCAAAGTCCTCGTTCGTCTCTACCAGCGCCCAACCAAGGTCCTCGACGCCCGGCTCGCGTATTGACGGATCACCCAGCAAGTAGCAGATGTCAAAGAGCAGCCGTGCCTGCATGCCTCGAGTCAAGTCAACGATGTCCTCGCGGGACACACCCATTGCTTGCATTCGCGCAAGTGCATGCCCGACGCCAGCAAATGGCTGACCTGGATTCCGCTGGGAGTTGGCGATCTCCTGATCAATCCATGCGTCGTTATTCTCAGAGACCACTCGCTCCCACGCTTGGCGAAGAAACAAAAACCGGTGGAGCTGATTGGCGCCTTCGGACACTTGCGAGGCCGCCCAGCCTTCAGGATCACGGGCCCCAAGCTCCCGGAATAGCTCGACGAGCTTTCTCTCGTCTTTTGGAATAGGCATCAATTCTCCTCTGCGCCATAGCGTGAAAGTGAGCAAACGCCCTAGGTGGTCCGCTCCAATGACAGGCTATTGCGCCGCGAGCACTTTTGCATAGATCTCTTCCCTCGCCAGCGGCGAACTTGCATTGTCGAACCTCTCGAAGAGCCCCAAGCGAAAGAGCCGCTCGTTCATGCTCATGCCGCCGATGCAATCAATTGCAGTCTTACAGAACGCCGACCAAAGAACATAAACAGCTGCATGCGTCGAATCGTCGGCTATCCAACTATTGCGAATGTAGCGCTCGACCTGTGTTCGCAGTTCATCCACGTTGTCTGCATTGAACTTCCATTCGACCAGCAGACGAGCCAACCCTTGAACAACAGCGTCCGTCGATGTGCGACCAATCGCAGACGCCGTCTCGTCAATCGTCACTTGCGCCATAACGTTTGAGCTAACTGACCCGCAACGGCAGGACGCTGCAGGGCCAGAGTGAAATTAGGCCCGAAGGTGGCTTGCCGTTGCGGGTCCAGTTGAGAGACGGGTTATGTGGATGGTGGCTATTGCACAATGGCTCCTCCCCATGGCGAGACTCTGACCTTAATTAGACGCTGGCCATTCGCATCGAGTACCCAAATGGAAACCAAAGATGCACGCCCAATGTGCGACACCTCATCGTCGACCTCTTCAACCTTAACTCGTTCAACTATCGCGGTAGTGGAGAGGCAATAAGTGGCGAAGTCAGGATCTTCTCCAAAGTCGATGACTTGAACTGTAAGCACCCGTTTGCCCCTGGCCTGCGCGCATTCTGGTCGCCTGGGGTAATACGCTACCTGAACGGCAAATGGTGACGAGTAGCCGAGGTCATATAGCAATAGTTGGGATGGCCGCACACTGGGCGGCATAGCCATCTTTGAAATAACCACATCCAAATCTGACGCGCCCGCCGCTAGCCCCTGACAAAGAAGCAATATGAAAAGCAGCCGTCTACATGTACGCATTGCAGTTGCCACCTAACTTCGTTGTATTTGCATCGTTGACGAATTCTGCCCAACATTTGAGCAATCGACCCTCGTGGAGGCCACAGATTCTCAACGCCGCAAGGCTTTCATCCGCGAAGGTCAGCCTCTCTGGGTCAGTAACGTACTCGCATTGGATCGTCTACAACTTGCGGTCGAGTTCCTACTGACGGACGACATCTTGCGCTTCGGTCCAAGTTGTTAAGGGCTCACGCTCGCATGCCAAACCATATGACTGCCTCAGTAGAGGCCGCAACCACCGGCGAGAGCACTTGCGGCCAGAGTCGCCCGCCCCTCAAGTGGGCCGCAGAGTGATCGTGATGCTGCCGCTCGTCTTCGACGATTGCAGAGATGGCCGCCACGGCGGCTTCATCCTTTCCCTGCAGCAGCTCTAACTGGTGCTCCAGATGGCTTAGAACGACGCGTTCGACTGCGACCGTGGTTGCTGCAATTGCCTTGCGGCCAAGCAGGCCGGTCACGACGCCAAGCACAAAGCCCCCAAGCGCACAGAGCCAGTAGCTGCGACAGCGCCGATGCCCGCGCCGCTCGAGTTCCGACCAGAAGATGGACCTGTGTCGTCGTTCGTGCGACCTGAACTCTTCCAGCTCGGCAACCATGTCTCGGGCAGTCAGTCGTGCCGCGATGATTTGCCCTGTGTAGATGCAAATGGCGCCATGCTCGCCGGCATGGTTGACTTTCAGAATTCGAGATCCAAGCGCGGGTTCGACGGCCATTGTTGGTCTGCTGTTCTCAGTCAAAAAGCGAAGCTAGGCGGACGCCGTTTGAGGCGAACTGCTTGAGTCGAGGGTTAGAACGCGGCATTTGATACCGAGAATGACCAGAAACACACCACCGAGTACGGCGCCAATGGCAAGCGCCGCAAAGTATGCGATGACCTGCCAAGTCTCCACTAAGGTGGCTGGAGTGAAGTGGGCGAGTGCAAGCGTAGTTACGACACCACCAATCATTGCGCCTGCAACGAAGGCAGCCGCAACTCGAACAGCAACCGATCTTGGCTGGAAAGAACGAACGACCATGAACGCCACAACCAATGCAAGCGCCATGCAGAGGGTTAGAAGCAATGCGGAGAACAATGGGCCCATAGCGTTCTAACTTGGTCGAAGGTGGGTCGCGGATGAGACTCGCCGGGCATGCAATCAATCGAGCCAATTGCGGACTACAGAATCTCAGCGCAGCTGGGCCCTCACGAGCGATGGCTGTATTTTGAAACAGCAGCAGCGCTGACAGCACGGGTCAACGGAACATGTCTCACGCTACCCTGCTTCAGCGGACCTGCAATCCTCTAGGACTGTGGGCCGCATGGCAGGGCAAATCCTGGCGCGCCGACATCCGGCCTCAGCCCCGCCTCATCTCAAAGCTCGCCTCCCCATGCGCATCGATGCCCAGGTAGGTCCAGCCAGTGGCGCGGTAAAAGGCTTCGGCGCGGGTGCCGGGTGCGGTGCCTAGGTTCAGGCGTTCCAGGCCCTGGCTGAACAGCCAGCTGACCATCTCAGTTTGTAAGCGGCGGCCGAAGCCGCGGCCTTCGTGGGCGGGGTCCACGAACAGGGCCCAGATATTGCCGGTCTGGGCATTGCCCACGGCAAAGGCCAGCACCTCGCCGCTTTCCTGATCTTCCATCACCCAGCCGCGGCCGGTGTCCTCGATGGCGGGGATGTAGTGTGCTTCGCGGATCACATCGCTGGTGAGCGGGTTCTCGCGCACGGCGCGGCGCACGCGGTGCATGCCGGGGATGTCGGCACGCGTGGCCTGGCGCAGCAGCGCTGGGGCTGGGGATGGATGGAGGGTGGTCATGGCGGCAGTATCGTGGCATGAAGCGAGGGTTTGCTCATGCGGCGGGCCGGTCCAGCAGCCGCCTACACTGGCCGCATGAACAGCTGGCTCTGGATCAAGTACCTGCTCACCGCCGCCGTGGTGGTGGTGGTGTCGGAGTTTGCGCGGCGCAATGACAAGCTGGGCGGGCTGGTCGCCGCCCTGCCCTTGATCACGGTGCTGAGTCTGGTGTGGCTGCAGCTGGAGCAGCAGCCGGTCGAGAAGATCGCCAGCCATGCGCGCTACACCTTCTGGTATGTGCTGCCGACCCTGCCCATGTTCTTGGTCTTTCCCTGGCTGCTGGCCCGCTGGGGCTTCTGGCCGGCCCTGGGCTGCAGCCTGGTGCTGACGCTGGTCTTGTTCGCGGCGTTTGCCTGGTGCATGGCCCGGTTGGGCGTGGTCGACCTGCTGTGAGTTCTGGCGCCCGGCTGGCCCTGGTTTAAGCTGGCCCTTCTCTTCTTTTCTCTCGGTGTTCTGGAGCGCGGTGATCCTCATGTTTGGCACGCAAGACCTGACCCTGTTCATCATTTCGGGCCTGCTGCTCAATATCGCGCCTGGGCCGGATTCCCTGCTCATCATGGCCCGCAGCGCCAGCCAGGGCTTTCGGGCCGGTTCGGCCGCGGCGCTGGGCGTGGGCAGCGGCATTTTGGTGCATGTGCTGGCGGCAGCGCTGGGCCTGTCGGCGCTGATGGCGGCGTCGAGCTGGGCGTTCGGTCTGGTCAAGCTGCTGGGCGCGGCCTATCTGGTCTACATCGGCCTGAGCCTGCTGCTCCGCCGCGCCGCGGCCGAGGGCCCCCGCGAAGCCGCCGCGACGCTGCCGCCAAAGCAAAGCCTGCGCAGCATCTATCTGCAGGGCCTGCTGACCAATGTGCTCAACCCCAAGGTGGCCTTGTTCTTCCTGGCCTTTGTGCCCCAGTTCATTGCGGCCGATGCGCCGAGCAAGCCGCTGGCCTTTGTCTTCCTCGGCCTGGTCTTCAATCTCAACGGCATGCTCTGGTGCCATTTCCTGGCCTGGAGCACGGCGCAGGCCAGCCGCCGCATCACGGCCAGCCCGCGCGTGGTGAGCTGGCTGAACCGCGCGATCGGTGCCGTGTTCCTGGGTTTTGGCCTGCGCCTGGCGCTGGCCCAGCGCTGAGGATGGGTGCTGCATGAGCCTCAAGCGCTTCAAACTCAAGCACTGGCTGCTGGCCGCGCTGGCCCTGGCTGGCCTGGCCTTGTATGCCAGCCCCTACCTGGCCTTGATGCAGATCCGTGAGGCCGCGCGAGAGCGTGATGGCGCGGGCCTGGCGGCCTGGGTCGACTTTCCCAGCCTGCGCGCCAGCGTCAAGCAGGGCGTGCACGAGCGCCTGCTCTCCTCCGCCAGCGACCGCACGCAGCCGCCCAGCCCGGCCCGAGCCATGGGCGCAGCCGTGGCGGGCGCCCTGCTCGGCCCCATGGTCGAGGCCTTGATCACCCCGGCCAGCCTGGCCCGCCTGCTGCAAGGCGTGCCCCCGGCCGCCGCGGGCCTGCCCGCCTCGGCGCCGGCGCCTGAGGTCGCCGCCCGGCGGTTGGAGACGCGCATGGCCTACGAACATCCGAACCGCTTTGTCTTCAGCATCCGACCGCTCGGTGAGGACGAGGAGCCGGTGGAGCTGGTGCTGCATCGCCGGGGCTTGTTCGCCTGGCGTGTCGTCGAGCTGCGCCTGCCCTAGTTTTCAAAATGGACGGCTTGCCTCTCCTGGCTGCCACCCCTTCGCCAAATACTGTTGCCGAGCCCGTCGCATTCGCCCCAAAAGGGTGATAGCTGAGCCCGCGCCATGCGATGAATACTTGGCCCGATTCGCCTCCGGTCTGCAAAGCCTAGTCTCTGGCACGGCCGGAGCCGTGGTTTAAGATCCGGCGGACCCGTACGTTAGGGCGATCCAGGAAGAGTCTTTGTAAAAGATCAGGGGGAGGAAATTGGACATGAAGAGCGCGATCAAGAAAGCAGTCATTGTTGTCAGCTGCGTGTGCCTGTCGGCCTGCACGACTTTGCAGACGGTTGCTATCGCCAAGGACGACGCGACAACGCAACGCCCGAAGCTGGCCGAGAAGGAGGACATCACCGTGGTGCTGGCCACGGGCGAGCAGATTGCCTTGCGGGTCACCCAATCCGATCAGGAATATCTCAGCGGCCTGAGCGGCCCGTCCAGCGAACCCAGGCGCATTGCCTGGTCCGAAGTTGTGCGAGTCGACCAGCGGGTACCCGATGCCTTGAAGAGCACCCTGCTCGTGCTGGGTGTGCTCGTCGCCATCGGCGTGGCTGCGGGCTATATGGTAGGCAAGCATTTGGCTAGGAACCTCGCGTTTTGAGGCCAGTCTGCGCCGCAGCGCTCCTGCCAGTGGACGCAGGTTCGGGGGCGGCCTTCGCAGCTATCGGGCCGGCGCGAGTCGGGAATAGCGCCGCAGCGCGGGCTCCTCAGACTTCCATCCGCTCCGGCGCCAGATACTGCTGCCGGTAGGCCTCGAAGGGCAGGGTGTCCGCCGCCTCGATGCGTGCCTGTTCGGCCAGCGATTCGGCGGCCTGGGCGGCGAAGCGCTGGGCCAGTTCGGCGCTGTAGGGCAGGTCCAGCAGCTGGGCACGGGTGGCCTCGGACTGCTGGCGGATGAAACCGATGTAGGAGTCATCGAAGCTGCGCGCCATGGCAGCGAGCACCCGGGCCGAGGGGGTGCTGTCGGGTTCGGCCAGGGTGCGGCGGGCGGCGGCCAGGGCGTCACGGTAGTCGTGGCCGCCATGTGCGGCGTCGAGCGCGGCGGCCATGGGCGCACAGCCGTCCAGCAGCTCGGTGCCCCAGTCTTGCAAGGTGCGGCTGCCGCCGTCCGGGGTTTGCAGGCGCAGACCCGGCTCGCGGCCGCGTGCGGCCACCAGGTGCTGGTTCTGGCCCAGGGCGCGGATCTCTTCGGGGGTGTCCGGCGGGCTGTCGCTGAGCAGGCAGTGCAGCAGGAAGACATCGAGGAAGCGCACGGTCGGGGCCGCGATGCCCACCGGCACAAAGGGATCGAGGTCCATGCAGCGAACCTCCACGTACTCGACGCCGCGCTCGCGCAGCGCGTGCAGCGGGCGCTCGCCCGAGCGGATCACGCGCTTGGGGCGGATGGTGCCGTAGAACTCGTTTTCGATCTGCAGCAGGCTGGTGCTGAGCTGGTTGTAGTCGCCGCCGGGGTTCTGCACGCCGATGGCTTCATAGGCCGGATAGGGCCGGGTCAGCGCGTCCTGCAATGAATCGGCATAGCTTTCCAGGCAGTTGTAGCTGACCGCCAGCGAGGCCTGCGCGTCGCTCTGGTAGCCCAGGCGGCCCATGCGCAGCGAGGTGCCATGCGGCATGTAGAGCGTGCCGCCATTGAGCGACTGCAGCTCGTGCTGGCGACCCTGCACAAAGCTGGAGCACAGGGCCGGCGAGGCGCCGAAGAGATACAGCAGCAAGAAGGAATGGCGGCGGAAATTGCGGATCAGGGCGAAGTACTGCTCGCTGCTGACGCCGGGCAGGGACCAGTTGTAGTGGATGCCAGAAATCGTCTGCATGCGCCGACCGTAGCGCTGGCCCAGGCCCATGCGGTAGACGCTCTTGCTGCGGCCGACATTGGAGTGGCCATAACGGCCCAGGGGGATGGTCTCGTCGGTGGGCAGGCCGCAAGGCATGGAGCCGACCCAGAGCCGCTCCTCCTCGCTGCTCTGGCCGCAGCAGCTCATCTCGTGCAGGGTCTGGTAGACGGCCTGATGCACCTCAGTCAGCTCCTGCAGGCAAGACTCGACCCCGGCATGGACGCCGGTGATCAGCTCGACCTGGGATTCGCTGAAATCGGTGGTGATGTGCGGGTGCGTCAGGGCCGAGCCCAGGGCTGCCGGGTGGGGGGTGAGTGCCAGCTGGCCGTTCGGGCGCGCGCGCAGGCTTTCCTTTTCGATGCCGCGGCGTATGCCCAACAAGTCAGCCGCACTCAGTTGCTCCAGACGCTTGTTGGTTTGGCTGTTCATGCTGTGTGTCCCCGATCACCCTCTTTGCAATCGCGCACGGTACCAGAGGGCAATGAATCTTGTCTCGGCGCGGGACACTTGTCTTTTGTGCTAAGGGCACACACAGGGCCCGGGTTTACCCGGCCCCCCAAGGGTGGGCTGGGCGTTGCGGGCGGGCCTGGGTACGCTGCGGCCTCCCATGAAGTCCTACAACCCCGATGCCGCCATCCGCTGGCTGCCCCTGACCGTCGTGCTGGCCCTGGCTTTGCAGCTGGGCGTGTTCTGGGTCGACCAGGCCAGCGAGCCCGACCCGCGCTGGCTGCCCGGCCTGGCCGAGCTGAGCCTGGGCTTCAACCTGGTCCTGGCCCTGTTGGCCACCTTGGCCCTGCGCCGCGCCCGCGAGCGCATCCGCGCTGCCAACCGCAGCCTGGCCGAGGCCATCGATGCCCTGCCGGCCAGCGTCGAGATCTTCGATGCCGACGACCGCCTGGTCGCCTACAACCAGCAGCTGGCCGCCAACTACCCGCATATGGTGCCGGACTTCCAGCGCCACGCCAGCTTCGAGGAGCTGGTGCGCCGCTCGGTGCGCGAAGGCGCCATCCCCGCCGCCGTGGGCCGCGAGGAGGAATGGCTGGCCCAGCGCTTTGCCGACCGCGCGCGCGGCCAGGAGGCCTTGCTGCAGCGCCTGAGCGATGGCCGCTGGCTGCGCATCTTCGAGCGCCGCACGCCTTCGGGCGGCATGGTCGGCGTGCGCCTGGACGTCAGCGACCTGATCCTGGAGCAGCAGCGCCTGGCTGCCAGCCAGGCCCATCTGCAAGCCTTTGTGCGCGCGGCGCCGAATGGCGTGCTGACCCTGGACACTGAAGGCCATGTGCTGGAGCTCAACCCCGCCGGCGAGCGCCTCTTTGGCTTCAGCGCCGCCGAGCTGCGCGGCAGCCACATCGACCTGCTGTTCGGCATCTGCATGGGCGACAGCCCGGCCGAGCTGCTGGGCGAGCCGCGCGAGCTGAGCACGCGCCGCCGCGATGGGCAAGAACTGACCCTGCAGCTGAACATGGCCGAGGTGCGCACCGACACCACCCACCGTTTCGTCTGCATCATCACCGACCTGAGCGAACGCAAGCGCCAGGAGGTGGCCCTGCAGCTGGCCAATGCCCAGCTGGCCCGCCAGTCCACCACCGATGGCCTCACCGGCGTGGGCAACCGCCGCCATTTCGATCACCTGCTGCAGCAGGAATGGCTGAACAGCGCGCGCGAGGGCCACAGCCTCGCCTGCGTGATGGTCGACATCGACCATTTCAAGCAATACAACGACCACTACGGCCACATTGCCGGTGACGAGACCCTGCGCCGCGTGGCCGAACTGCTGCACACCTGCGTGGGGCGCAGCGGCGGCACGGTCTGCCGCTTCGGCGGCGAAGAGTTCGTGCTGCTGCTGCCCGACACCGACCTGGCCCAGGCGCAAACCCTGGCCCAGCGCTGCCTGGACAGCCTGCGCCTGGCCGCCATCGAGCATGCCGCCTCGCCGCTGCGCCGCAGCCTGAGCCTCAGCATCGGCCTGGCCGCCTGTGTGGCCGAGGCCCATGCCAGCCCGCTGCGCCTGGTTGAGCAGGCCGATGCGGCGCTCTACGCCGCCAAGCAAAACGGCCGGGCCCGTCTGGTCTGTGCCCCGGCGGTGCGCGCGGCCTGAGCGGAGCCCGCCGCAGCGAGGCGGCCCCGAGCCAGCCCCGAGCCTGACTCATTGCGGTCCAGGCTCGCTACCATCGGGGCTTCTGTCTGCTTTCGTTCCGGCCCCTCGGAACCCCCCGCCATGCCCACTTCTGCCGCCGATGCCGCCATCGGTCACTACCTGCGCAGCCACATCCGCACCGTGCCCGATTGGCCCAGCGCCGGCGTGCAGTTCCGCGACATCACGCCTCTGCTGTCCAATCCGCGGGTGTTCCGGGTGCTGATCGACCAGTTCGTGCACCGCTATTTCGACCTCAAGCCCGATGCCATCGCCGGGCTCGATGCGCGCGGCTTCATCATCGGCTCGGTGCTGGCCTACGAGCTGAACATCGGCTTCATCCCCATCCGCAAGAAAGGCAAGCTGCCCTTCACCACCGTGGAAGAAACCTATGAGCTGGAATACGGCAGCGCCACGGTCGAGATGCACACCGACGCGGTGCGCCCCGGTGAGCGTGTGGTGCTGATCGATGACCTGATCGCCACCGGCGGCACCATGGGCGCCGGCGCCAAGCTGCTGCAGCGCCTGGGCGCCGAGGTGGTGGAGTGCGGTGCCATCGTCGACCTGCCGGAACTGGGCGGTTCGGCCCAGTTGCGGGCGGCGGGACTGCCTTTGTTCACCTTGGTTGACTTCGCGGGCCACTGAACCGGGC
Organism: Paucibacter sp. B51; assembly: GCF_027863535.1. Lineage (NCBI taxonomy): Bacteria > Pseudomonadati > Pseudomonadota > Betaproteobacteria > Burkholderiales > Sphaerotilaceae > Roseateles > Paucibacter sp. B51. Next base: position 955,543 of record NZ_JAPIVN010000001.1, read on the forward strand.
TCAAGCAAGGGACAATCGCGCCATGGCAAAACCCATCCCCCGTCTCAGCGCTGAAGAAATCAAGCGCGTCATCGCCACCGCCTGGACCGATCTCCCGCCCTACAGCAAGGTGCTGATGGAGCATGGGCTCGGCCAGGGCGAGCTGGTGCAGCTGATGAAGCGCGAGCTCACGCCCACGGCCTACAAACAGTGGGCCGCCCAGGGCAAGGGCGTGAAAGCGCCGACGCGCAAGGCCCAGTGGCCTTACGGCAAGTAAGTCAGCCGTTTCAGACGCGGCCGGCTGCTGTCGGCGGGTCCAGTGGGAACTTGGTGCAGCCCAGCCGGGTCGAGATGTCGCGGCTGGCGGTCGTCAGCATGGCGATGATCTCCGGCGCCTTCTCCTCGTCGTAGCGGAAGGTCGGGAAGGAAATGCTCATGCCCGCGATCGGTTGGTTCAGCCGGTCGAAGATGGGGATTCCCAGGCAGCGGATGTGGTCGTCGAACTCTTCGCGGTCTTCGCCGTAACCCTGGGCGCGCACGCGCTCCAGCTCGGCCAGATAGGGACCGCGCTCGACGATGGTCTTGTCGCGGAAGCGCTTGAACTCGGCACTGTCGAGGATGCGATCGCGCCGCTCCGGGTGTTCCCAGGCCATCAGCACCTTGCCGATGGCGGTGCAGTGCAAGGGCGCGCGGCGGCCGATCTTGGAATACATGCCCAGGGTGTGGCGCGAGTCGATCTTGTGCACATAGATGATCTCGCTGTCGATCAAGGTGCCCAGGTGCACGGTCTCGCCGGTTTTGTCGGCCAGCATCTGCATGTGGTGCTTGGCCAGGTCCACCAGGTCGGGGTACTGCAGCGCCTTGGCGCCCAGCTCGAAGGCTTTCATGCTCAGGCCGTAGCGCTCGCTGTCGGCCTGCTGGCGCACATAGCCCAGGGTCATCATGGTCTGCAGGAAACGGTAGACCGTGGCCTTGGGCATGGCCAGGCGCACCGACAGCTCGGAGATGCCGGTCTCGCTGCGCTCGGACAGGGCTTGCAGGATGGCAAACACCTTGAGCACCGCGGCCACCGATTCGGGCTGCTTGCCGCCGCTGTCGACTGAATCGTCATCCATTGTTTTGTTTTCCCCGGGCTGGTGTTTCATTTGAAGTGGATTGTCCACGGCTTGGCGTTTGCGCTCTACCGGGCTAGCCCGGCCCCGGCCCCAGCAAGAACTCGGGCCTCGACCTGCTCGGCCGGCTCGACCGGCGCCGCCAGCACCGGCTGCCAGCCCAGGTCGGCAGAAATCACCGCGCCCGGGCTGGCCGCACGCAGCTCGGCCAGCAGGTCCACCGGCTGGCCGTTGTGCAAGGAGCCGCGGTCGGCGAAATGCTGGCCCTTCCACCACTTCACCAACTGCCGGCTCGACAGGCCCGGCGCGCTGCGCCAGACATTGGACTCGCTGAGGATGCGCGACTGCACGCCCACGCCGATGCTGTAGTCATAGGTTTTCAGGTTCGGCACGCTGAACAGATTGTTGTAGAGGTGCACCTGACCGTAGCGCACGCGCGGGGTTCGCGCCTGGGTGCGTTCCCAGTGGTTGTGGTGGAAGCTGACGCGCAGATGGCCGGCGTCTTCGCTGCGGCTGTCGCTGCTGCCGATCAGATGGGTCTTGTCGTGGTCGCGGAAATGGCTCCAGCTGACCGTCACCAGATCGGATTGCTGGGTGATGTCCAGCAGGCCATCGTGGTGCTGCATGGGCCGGCCCAGGGCCCAGCGCTCGGCGCGGTCGGGGCGCTCGCCGTCGTCAAAGGTGCAGTGGTCCACCCAGACCCGGCGCGCCCCGCGCAGCGAGAGGTTGTCGTACTCGGAGTTCCACTCGCCGCTGGCATTGTCCTTGGGGTCCCAGGCGGGGAAAAAGTCGTAGGCATCGGAGAGATGCAGGCCGCGCACGATGATGTTCTGCACCCCGTCCAGCAGCAGCATGCCGTTCTTGAAGCCGGCCTCCGGGCCCAGGCCGACCAGGGTGGTGTCGGAAGGAATGCGCACCGTGGTGTGGGCCGATTGCCGGCGTGCCGAGCGCAGCCGCGCCTCTTCCTGCGGCCCGCTGGGCGGCGCCTTGCCCCAGGTGGCCGGGGCGTAGGCGGCTTCAAAGGCGGTCCAGCTGAAGTCCGGGTCCCGGAAGTCCTCTTCCTGCAGCGGCCGGCCCTGGGCATCGGCGCTGAGGTCGATGCGCCCGCGCACCTGGATGATGCGCGGCCGGGCCGGGCCGGCCAACGCGGCCAGCAGCTCGCCGCGGCTGCTGACGGTGAACACATCGGCCGCGGCGGCATCGGCGCCACCGCGCGTGCCGCCATTCAAGGAGGCCCAGCCGTCGCCAGGCGCCAGCACGCTGCGGGCCCAGGGGCTGAGTTCGGTGTTGGCTCGCTCGACCGGCAGGGCGCTGCAAGCGATCAAGCTGCAGGCCGGCAGGATGAGAAGAAGGCTGCGGCGGAGGGGCTTCATGGCAAATCCTGGTTGCGGTGTTCGAACAGGCGATTGGCTGCGTCACCCTCGGTCTGGTGTGGCCGGCGTGCGGTGGAGGGGCCCCAGACGCCCTCGCGCCGGGCGTGGATGTGGGCGCCGATGCGGCTTTCGCGCACCACGGCCAGGCCATTCGGTGCCGAGGGGCCGGCGCGCCACTCGCCCTTGGCCACGCCCTGGTCCCAGGCGCGGCCGAGCCAGACGCTGCCCGGCGCCAGGCCAGGTTCGGCCAGGAAGCGGCTGTCCTGCACGATGAAACCGATAGACTCGTTCGCCGCTGTGCTCGGCGCCAGCACGATGCCGCCCTCGCCCGGCGTGCGCCGCCCGGCGCGGCTGAGCACGGTGCAGCGCTCGAGCAGCAGGCGGGCATCGCCGAAGATGAAATCGACATCGCCGGCGATCAGGCTGTCATGGACCCAGACGCGGCTCAAGCCCTCACCCTCACCCTCACGGCGGCGGCTGGCATAGAAGGTGTCCTGATGGCCCCAGAGCTGAACCCGGTCCAGCTCGATGCGGTCACCGCGCGTCATCAAGGCCACGGCCTGGGCGCCGCCGCCCTCGCCCACCTCGGGCGGATAGCCCTGGCCGTCGCGCACGCCGTCCAGGGCGCTGTTGACGATGCTGAGATGGCGCAGCGTGACTTCGTCGCTGAACACCGCCACGCTGGCGCTGCCGGCCGTGCCATGGCGAGCCGTGCTGCTGGCCGGAAAGCAGGGCGAGGCGCTGACGGCTTCGCGCGGCTGGGCGGCAAAGCGGCTGGCCACCAGGCGCACCGCGCCGGGCTCGCCGCCAGCGCCGTAAATCGTCAGTGGCGGCTTGTCGTGGATGCAGACGTTCTCGACGTAGCGGCCCGGCGCCAGGCGGATGAAGTAACGCGCCGGTGCACCGGCCACCGGCGCAGCGCTGCGCGAGGGCAGGGCATCAATGGCCGCTTGCAGGCTGCTGTGGCTGCCGCTGCCGTCGGCCGCCACGCTGAAATGAGCGGGCAGCTCGGCGAGGGGCCGCGCCGCTGCGGGCTGCCAATCCGCGAGGAGCGCAGCGCGGGTCTGCAGCCGGGCTTGGCCTTCGCTCAGCTGCGGACGCAGCTCAGGGTTGGCCTGCCCGCTGCCGGCCAGCAGGGCAAGGGCCAGTGCAAGTGCACTTCGACCCATACGTAGTACCTTCACTCCAGATCAGCCAAATAAAGCGCCGGCTCGCCCTCCGCGTCCGAGCTGAACAGCACCTGGCGCTGGTCGGGCGTGAACGAGGGGTGCGGGTGGGTGACCTGGCGGTTGCCTTTGTGCACGCGCCAGGAGCTGTTGTGCCGGGCGATGGGCCGGGTGCTTCCGGCGCGCAGGTCGAAAAGATGGAGGAAGGGGTCGTTCTGGATCTCGTGGCCGCGTGTGTTGGCCACATCGGTGGGTGTGCCGCTGCCGTCGCCCACCAGCAGGCTGCCGTCGCCATTGCTCATCAGGTGCGAGCAGGGCGGCATGGCGCTGAGGCGGCGGCTCTCCAGCGTCACCGGGTCGAGCGAGCAGATCCAGCGATCCGTCTGACCTTCCAGGTAGGAGACAAAAATCATGGACGAGCCGTCGGGCACCCAGAACTCATGCGTGATGCTCTCGCCCGGTTCGTGCTCGCGGCCGCAGCGCAGGCCGCTGCCGTCCTCGTTGATGAACCAGATGCGGGCGTCGATCAGGTCGTGCGGGCCCTCGTGGCAGAAGGCCACCGTGTGGTCGTCGAAGGGGCGGTACTGCGGGTGGCCGAGCCAGCCCTTCTTCTCGAGGATCACCTGGCGCTCGCCGGTGGCCAGGTCGATGCGGAAGAGGCGGCAGCGCGGCTGCGCGTGGTACATCTGGTGGAACTTTTGCCAGTCCGACAGCGGGAACCAATCGTCGGCATGGATCTCGATGCCCACCATCTGCGTGCAGGCGCTGTTGGACACCCAGGTGCCGTAGCCGACCCAGCCCTGGGGCACGGTGTAGACCACCTCCTCGCTGAGGTCGCCCAGGTCCAGGCGGATCAGCTGGCGCTCGGCGCGCACGAAGTAGAGGTGGCGGTCGTCGGGGCTGAGGAAGCCGCCAAAGGTGTTTTCACCCGCACCCTCGCTGAGCTGGGTGGCGACCTGGCTTTGCAGGTCCAGCAGGTGGTAGTTCCAGTCCGTGCCCGGGCCGAACTCGGCGCCGAAGATCAGGCGCTGGCCATCGTTGGTGAAGCACTTTTGGTAGAAGTAGTTGCGATGGCAGGTGACGTCGGTCGGTGTCAGGCGGGTGACGCGGCCGCCCTCGCTGGCGCTCAGGCGCAGCTGGGGGCAGTCGGTGAAGTGGAGCTGGCGTTCGGTGCGTTTCATCGGGTCGTTCCAGGCAGGGGCGGGGTCACTTGATGCGCTGCAGCAGGGCATTGCCCTCGGTGATCAGGCGGCGCGCGGCGTCTTCGTCGCCGGTCTTGCCGTAGGCGATGGTCTCGAACACCTCGCGCATGAATTTGTGCAGGCGGGCATGTTCGAACAAGGGCGCCGGCAGGGCGATCTGGCCGGCCGCGCGCTGCTGGCGGATCTGCTCATGCGCTTGCAGCTCCAGCGGCGGCAGCTTCTTGGCGGCCAGCAGCACCTCGACCTGGGCCTTGGCCACGGGCACGCCGCGGGTGCGGCCGAGGATCAGCGCCGCCTCGCGGCTGGTCAGCAGATAACTGAGCAGCTCGGCGGCCAGCGCGGCATTCTTGCTGTTGCGGCCCACGGCCAGCATCACGGTGGGGCGGCCGAACATGCCGCTGTTCTTGGCGCCGGGCAGGGTCGGGTAGTCGCCCAGCACCAGGCGCTGCTTCTTGTCCAGGGTGGCGGCGCGCAGGCCGATCACCGAATCCCAGGTGTAGTTGCCTGCCCAGTTGCCGACCACCCAGTCCTGTTGCTGCTCGGTGGCCTTGTCGGCGCCGCCCAGGCTGGCGCGCAGCTTCAGCGGCGTGGCGACATGGCCGTCCACCAGGCGGCGGTAGGTGCGCACCCAGTCCAGCGCGGCGGCGACATCCATGGCCACGCGCGGCGAGGCCGGGTCCACATAGGGCGTGCCATGCTTTTGCTGCACATAGCTTTGCGACAGCAGCATCATGTCGTAGAGCTCGCCGTCCAGCGGGTAGGCCTGCGGGCCCAGGCGGGTGCGCATCAGGGCGCCGGCGGCGAAGAGTTCGTCCCAGGTTTTGGGCAGGGCCATATTGGCGCGATCAAACGCCGCCTGGTTCCAGAGCAGCACGCGGGCGCTGTAGCTGACCGGCAGGGCGTTCAGGTGGCCGGCCACCATGCCGGTCTGCACGTCTTCGGGCTCGAACTGATCCAGGGCCAGGTGCTGGCGCTGCTGCAGCAGGTCGGCAAAGCCGTTGCCGCGCTTGGAGAACATGGCCAACCAGGCCCAGTTGATCTGCATGAGATCGGGCTCGGAGCCGCCGGCGATCTGGGTCGTCAGGCGCTCCAGATAACCGTTGAAACCCATGTACTCACATTTGATCTTGACGCCCGGGTGCGCGGCTTCGAAAGCGGCCACGGCCTTGAGCGTGGCCTCATGCCGGCTGGCGCCGCCCCACCAGGCAAAGCGCAGCACGGTCGGAGCGCCTGTGCTGGCGCTGCCGTCCGGCCCGCTCGGCGAGCAGCCGGGCAGCAAGCTGCTCGCGGCACCGGCCATGCCGGCGGCCAGCACCGTTCGCCGTTGCAGCAGGGCGGGCTTCACAGCAGCAGGTTCGCGCCGGTGTCGGCGTCGAACAGGTGGGCGCAGGCCATCTGCAGATGGAACAGGTGGCTGTCGCCGCGTTGCTTGTCGGCCAGGCCGTTGAGCTGGTCGGCCGGCACGCGCGCGGTCAGCGGTTGGTCGCCGATGGACAGGTGCACGAAGACTTCGCTGCCCATATGCTCCATGAAGCGCAGCGTGGCCGGCACGGCCAGGCTGTCGCCCTGAGGCCGGGCCTGGGCGCTGATGTGTTCGGGCCGCAGGCCGAACTTGATGGCGGCGGCGCGGCCGCGCAGGCGTGCGGCCTTGGCCGGCGGCAGCGGCAGGCGCTGCGCGCCGAGCAGCACAGCCAGGCCGTCTTCGCCGGCATCGCCGCCGATGGCTTGCAGCTGGGCCTCGAGGATGTTCATCTCGGGCGAGCCGATGAAGCTGGCCACAAAGGCATTGGCCGGCCGGTCGTAGAGCGCGGTCGGTGTGTCCACCTGCTGGATCACGCCGTCCTTGAGCACGCAGATGCGCTGGCCCATGGTCATGGCCTCGACCTGGTCATGGGTCACGTAGATGACGGTGGCTGGCTGGCCCGATTCGCGCAGGGTGCGGTGCAGCTCGGTCAGGCGCACGCGCATGGAGGCGCGCAGTTTCGCGTCGAGGTTGGAGAGCGGCTCATCGAAGAGAAAGACCTCGGGCTTCTTGACGATGGCGCGGCCCACGGCCACGCGCTGGGCCTGGCCGCCGGAGAGCTGCTTGGGGTAGCGGTCCAGCAGATGCTCCATCTCCAGCAGCTGGGCGGCCTGACGCACGCGCTGGTCGACCTCGGCCTTGGGCGTGCCCGCCAGCTTGAGGCCGAAGGCCAGGTTGTCGTACACCTTCATATGCGGGTAGAGCGCATAGTTCTGGAACACCATGGCGATGCCGCGCTGCTTGGGCGCCAGATCGTTGACGCGCCGGCCGCCGATCTGCAGCTCGCCGCCCGAGATGGTTTCCAGGCCGGCGATCATGCGCAGCAGCGTGGACTTGGCGCAGCCCGAGGGCCCGACAAAGACCATGAACTCGCCGTCCTGCACTTCCAGGTCCACGCCATGCACGGCCTTGAAGCCATTGGGGTAGACCTTCTCGATTTTCTTCAGGCTCAGGTGGGCCACTGTTGTCTCCGTCAGATTTCTATTCGGTCGATTTGTGAAAGGTCTGGACGGCAGGGCGCCCTATTCCGCTCATGTCCCCCGGCCTTCGGCCTCCTCCTTTACTTCGCTTCATAGGACCCCCTGCCGTCCAGCCCCGCGACGCTGCGGCCTTTCCGGGCCCGAGTAAGAGCAGTCCATCGGGGGCATGGGGTGGGCGGTGAAGCGAAGTAAAGGAGGAATGGCCGGGCGCAGCCCGGACAGGGGGACATGAGCGGAACCGCCCGCCCCATGCTCCCGAAGCGCGCCACTCATCCCTTCACCCCACTCGAAGTCGCCCCTTCGATGAAGTGCTTCTGCGCCAGGAAGAACACCGTCACCGAGGGCACCAGGGCCAGCACGGAGATGGCGATGACGCTGGCCCACTCGACCTCTTCGGTGGCGCCGATGCTCATCTTCAGCGCCAGCGAGACCGGGTACTTTTCGACCGTGGAGAGGTAGATCAGGGGGCCCATGAAATCGTTCATGGTCCAGATGAACTGGAAGACGATGACCGAGATGATGGCCGGCTTGAGCAGGGGCACGATGATGTGCCAGAGCAGCTGCAGGGCGTTGCAGCCGTCGATCTGCGCGGCCTCTTCCATGTCACGCGGGATGCCCCGCAGGAACTGCACCAGCATGAAGACGAAGAAGGTGTCGGTGGCGAAAGCCGAGGGCACGATCAGGGGCAGGTAGGAATCCAGCCAGCCCACCTCCTTGAACACCAGGTACTGCGGCAGGCGCAGGATGATGAGGGGCAGCATCATGGTGCCCACCATCACCGAGAACAGCAGCTTCTTGCCCCAGAACTCGAAGCGGGCGAAGGCGTAGGCGACCAGCACGCAGGAGATCACCGTCACGAGGATGCGCGGGATGGTGATCAGAAAGCTGTTCAGAAAGTAGGTGGCGAAGGTGTACTCGGTGCTGGTCTTCCAGCCCTTGGCGTAGGCGCCGAAATCGAAGTGGGCCGGCCAGAAGCCGATCTCGGTGTAGATCTCGGTGTTGCTCTTGAACGAAGCGCCCACCAGCCAGAGCAGCGGGTACAGCATGACGATGGCCACGGCGCCCAGGGCCAGATAGCGCAGCCAGGGCCGGCCGCGCTCGCGCACCAGGATCAGTTCGGAGCCGCCGCTCATCGCTTGCTCTCCTTCTCGCCGGCGTAGAACACCCAGTAGCGCGAGCTCCAGAAGGACAGGCCGCTCAAGGCTGCCACCAGGGCGAACAGCACCCAGCTCAGCGCTGCGCCGTAGCCCAGGTTGAAGAAGCGGAAGCTCTGGTCGTAGATGTAGAGCGCCAGCACATAGGTGGAGCTCAGCGGCCCGCCCTCGGTGATCATGTAGGGGCCGTTGAACTCCTGGAAGGCGTGCACCATCTGCATGATCATGTTGAAGAAGATCACCGGCGTGATCAGGGGCACGGTGATGCGGAAAAACTGCTGGCGCTTGCTGGCGCCGTCGCATTCGGCCGCCTCGTAGAGCGCGATCGGCACGTTCTGCAGCGCTGCCAGAAAGATCACCATGGCCGAGCCGAACTGCCAGGTGAAGAGCAGCACGATGGTCCACATCGAAAAATGCTCGTCGGCCAGCCAGGAGATCGGCTCGATGCCGAACTTGCCCAGGGCGATATTGACCAGGCCATGCTGGGAAAAGATGAAGCGCCAGAGCACAGCCACCGCGATCGAGCCGCCCAGGATGGAGGGCAGGTAGAAGGCCGAGCGGAAGAAGTTGATGCCGCGCATGCGGAAGTTCAGCACATGGGCGATGAAGAGCGCAAAGCCCACGCGCAGCGGCACGGCCAGCATGGCGAACAGCAGGGTCACACCCAGCGATTTGCGGAACAGTGGGTCCTGCGTGGCCAGCTCGCGGTAGTTGTCCAGGCCGACGAACTCGGGCGGGTTGATGATGTCGTACTGCGTGAAGCTGAGCGCCAGGCTCATCACGAAGGGAAACAGCTTGAACAGCAGCACGCCCAGCACAAATGGCAGGACGAACAGAAAGCCCAGCTTCTTGTTCTCATACATACACCGTGTCTCCGGCGGTCTCGTCGTCTGTCGCGACGGTTGGGGAGCAGGGCGCAGTCGCGCCCTGCGGGTGGGTCCAGCTCAGCGGGCCAGCCAGCCGCCGTCGACGGCGACGGTATAACCATTCACATAATCGGACGCTTTCGAGGCCAGAAACACCACCGGCCCGGCCAGATCCTCGGGCAGGCCCCAGCGGCCGGCGGGGATGCGCTCCAGGATGGCGGCGCTGCGGCCTTCGTCGGCGCGCAGCGGCGCGGTGTTGTTGGTGGCCATATAGCCGGGCGCGATGGCGTTGACATTGATGCCGTGGTTGGCCCATTCATTGGCCATGGCCCGGGTGATGCCCATGACCGCGCTCTTGGAGGCGGTGTAGGAGGGCACGCGCACGCCGCCCTGGTAGGACAGCATGGAGGCGACGTTGATGATCTTGCCGCCGCTGCCCTGGGCGATGAAACAGCGCGCCACGGCTTGCGAGAAGAAGAACACCGACTTGAGGTTGAGGTCGATGACATCGTCCCAGTCGGCTTCGCTGAACTTGATGGCGTCTTCGCGGCGGATGATGCCGGCGTTGTTGACCAGGATGTCGACGCGGCCGGTCAGGCTCTTGGCCTGGCTGAGCAGGCCGTCGATGCAGCCGATGTCGCTGAGGTTGGCGCGCAGGTCGAGGAAGCGGCGGCCGGTGGCTTCGACCTGGGCGCGCGTGTCGGCCGGGTCGGTGACGTTGACGCCGACGATGTCAGCCCCGGCTTCGGCCAGCGCCACAGCCATGCCCTGGCCCAGGCCGGTGTTGCAGCCGGAGACGATGGCCACGCGGCCTTGCAGTTGAAATTGATCGAGGATCATGAGGTGCTTTCGTGAGGGGTGGACCCGTGGGTCGGTCGATGTCGCGTGGGTCCGCTCAACGCAGCGCAGTCATGGGCACATGGTCCATGTCCTTGAAGACCTGGTTCTCGCCCACCATGCCCCAGATGAAGGTGTAGGCCTGAGTGCCGACGCCGGAGTGGATGCTCCAGCTCGGGCTGATCACCGCCTGCTCGTTGCGCACCACCAGGTGCCGGGTCTGGCTCGGCTCGCCCATCATGTGGAAGACGGCGGCGTTCTCGTTCATGTCGAAGTAGAAGTACACCTCCATGCGCCGGTCGTGCGTGTGGCAGGGCATGGTGTTCCACAGGCTGCCGGGCTCCAGCTGGGTCATGCCCATCAGCAGCTGGCAGGTGGGCAGCACATCGGGCACCAGGAATTTGTAAATGGTGCGGCGGTTGCTGGTCTCGGGCGCGCCCAGGGTCTCGGGCGAGGCCTCGGCCAGCGTCACCTTGCGGTGCGGGTAGGCGGTGTGGGCCGGCGCGCAGTTGAAGTAGAGCTTGGCAGGTTGCGCCGGGTCCACGCTGCTGAAGGCCAGCTCGCGGGCGCCCTGGCCCACGTACAAGGCCTCGCGCGGGCCGATCTCGAAGACCTGTTCATCGACGCTGACGCGGGCGGCGCCGCCGATATTGATCAGGCCCAGCTCGCGGCGCTGCAGGAAGAAATCGGTGCCAGTGTGCTTGCCCAGCTCGGGCGCGAAACGCACGGCCTGGCCGACCGGCATGATGCCGCCGACGATGATGCGGTCGATCTGGCTGTAGGTCAGCGTCGCTTGGTCGGGCTGGAACAGGTCCTGGACCAGGAAATGGCGGCGCAGGCCCTCGGTGTCCAGGGTTCGTGCGTGTTCGCTGTGGATGGGTTGGCGGATGTCCATGGCTGGGGTCCTAGCGGTCGGGCGGGAGGCCGGCGAAGCCGCGCGCGTCAGGCGGCGGTCGGGGTGCGGGGGGTTTGGCAAGCCCAGGCAGAAGGCCTGTGGCGCTGCGAATGGGTGCAAGCCTAACGCAGCTCAGGACTTTCCCGGAATTATGGTTTCTATTTAGTGAACCGCTGTTTCATTTATTCAGCGGAACGCTATAGTCTGAGCCATCGATGCGTGAAACGGCCGTTCGCGCCGCAGCAGGAGACCTCCCCGATGAGCACACCGTACTTCGACAACGCCAGCAGCGCCTGGACCGAGCTGGGCGATGGCATCCGCCGCAAGATCGTGGGCCACACGCCGGAGCTGATGTCGGTGCTGGTGCAGTTCGACCAGGGCGCCATCGGCAGCGTCCATGCCCACGATGCGCATGACCAGATCGCCTTTGTGGTCAGCGGCTCTTTCGAAGCCGATGTGGCCGGCATCAAGAAGATTCTGCGCGTCGGTGATGCCTTCACCGCGCCGCGCCTGACCCCGCACGGTGTGGTGGCCCTGGAGGCCGGCAGCACCTTGCTCGACCAGTTTTCCCCGCCTCGGCAGGACTACCTCTAAAGAAAGAGGCCAGCCCCCCTGCCACCGGAGGCGGCCGCACTGCAGCGGCCGCCCCGGCTCTCCCGATGTAGCGGTGCCCTGCGTGCGCCCTCCAAGCCAGAACCGAACCGGCCAAGCCGCACAGACGGCGCCGGGTCGTGCGAAACCCGCATCAGAGCGTCAGCCGGCCCCGACCGAGCGACGCCGCCCCAAACCATTGGAGACAAGCCATGACCTCGCGCCCCGCCTCGCCGCAGACGCCCCGATTCACCTGCCGCCGCAGCCTGCTCTCGCTCGCCTCGCTGGCGGCCCTGAGCACCCTGGCCGCCGGCGCCCAGGCGCAGAGCGCGCCGCCAGCGGCCACACAAGCCGCCCCGGCCGCACCGTCCAAGGCCAACCTCGACACCGTCACCGTCACCGGCCTGCGCGCTTCGCTGGAAAGTGCGCTGCGTGCCAAGCGTGATGACAACAGCATCGTCGATGTCATCAAGGCCGAGGACATGGGCAAGTTCCCCGACACCAATCTGGCCGAATCGCTGCAGCGCGTGCCCGGTGTGGTGATCGACCGCGACGCCGGCGAGGGCCGCAACATCACCGTGCGCGGCCTGGGCCAGGATTTCACCCGCGTGCGCATCAATGGCATCGAGGGTCTGGCCACCACCGGCGGCACCGACAGCTCGGGCGGCGCCAACCGCTCGCGCGGCTTTGACTTCAATGTCTTCGCCTCCGAGCTGTTCAACTCGCTGACCGTGCGCAAGAGCAGCTCCGCCGATGTGGACGAAGGCTCGCTGGGCGCCACGGTGGACCTGCAAACCACCCGGCCTTTTGACCTGAAGGGCTTCACCGGCATGGTGTCTCTCAAGGGCGGCTACAACGACCTGTCCGGCAAAACCACGCCGCGCGCCGCCTTCCTGCTGTCCAACACCTTTGCCGACAAGAAGCTCGGCGTGCTGATCTCGGGCGCCTACTCGCAGCGCAAGGTGCTGGAAGAAGGCTTCAGCACGGTGCGCTGGGACAACGGCCCCTCCTCCGGCGGCTGGTGCGCCCCGCAGGGCGTGACCCCGGCCAACCCGAGCAACTCCACCGCCACCACCTGCGGCCCCGCCGCCCAGGGCGTGCTGCGCCTGGCCAACACCGCGGCCAATATCGCGGCCTACAACGAGGCCAGCAAGGCCGAGAACTTCCACCCCCGCCTGCCCCGCTACGGCCGCCTGACCCATGACCAGGACCGCCTGGGTGTGACCGCCGCCGTGCAGTTCAAGCCGGCCGATGGCACCCTGCTGACCCTGGACCTGCTCTACTCCAAGCTCGACGCCACCCGCCAGGAAGACTTCCTGGAAGTGATCTCCTTCAGCCGCAACGCCGGCCAGGGCGGCAAGCCGCAAACCAGCGTGGTTTCGGCCAGCTATGCGCCCAACGGCGCCCTGATCAAGGGCGTGTTCAACGGCGTGGATGTGCGCGCCGAGTCGCGTTTCGACGAGCTCTCCACCACCTTCACCCAGCCCACCCTGACCCTGGAGCAGGACTTTGGCGAGCATGTGCGCCTGACCGCCCGCGCCGGCCGCGCCACCAGCAAGTTCCGCAACCCGGTGCAGACCACCACCACGCTGGACGCGCTCAATGTCAACGGCTACAGCATCGACTTCAGCGCCGACGACCGCGCCCCGGCCATCAGCTACCCCTTCGACCCGACCCAGGCAGGCGGCGCCCTGACCCTGGTCGGTGTGCCCGTCGCCAGCAGCGGCACCCAGGCCGGCACCATCACCAACACCACCAGCAGCGAGATCCGCATCCGCCCGCAAGGTGCCAGCAACACCAACGATGTGTTCCACCTGGACCTGGCCTGGGACGTGATGCCCAACAAGCTCATGCTCAAGGGCGGGGTGGACTACAAGAAGTACAGCTTCGACTCCTACGAGTTCCGCCGCGTCAACCAGAACGACACCATTTTCCCAGTGCCAGCCGGCAGCACGGTGGCCAGCCTGACGACCAGCCTGACCGGCTTCGGCAAGGGCCAGAACCTGCCCGCCGGCACGGCCACCAGCTGGGTCATCCCCAATCTGGCCGCCATCGCCCAGGCCTACGACATCTATTGCAACTGCATCAAGAGCGGCCCGGCCGGCGGCCCCGGTGACTTCACGCTCTCGTCCATCACCAACGGCAATGCGCGCGGCAACAACCGCAGCGTCACCGAGCAGGACGAGGCGGCCTTCTTCCAGCTGGACTTCAACACCCGCCTCGGTGACATCCCGGTGCGCGGCAATATCGGCACCCGCTATGTCAAGACCAAGCTGGCGGCCACCGGCTACCAGGCCGCTGGCGGCGGCACCGCTGTGACGGTGGACCATGTTTACGACGACCTGCTGCCCGCCGCCAACCTGGCCGCCACGCTGAGCAAGGATGTGATCGTGCGCTTCGCCGCGGCCAAGGTCATGGCCCGGCCGCAGCTGGGCAATCTGAGCCCGGGCGGCACCATCTCCACCACCGGCACCTTGTCGGTCACCAGTGGCAACCCGCTGCTCAAGCCCTTCCGTGCCACCACCTTCGATTCCAGCATCGAGTGGTACTTCGCCAAGAACGCCTTCCTGGGCCTGGGCCTGTTCCAGAAGAACATCAGCACCTACATCCAGAGCATCCGCAACAACGTCCCATTCAAGCAGACCGGCCTGCCCATGAGCCTGCTGCCGAGCAACTTCACCGGCGACGAGGTCTTCCAGGTCACCGCCCCCATCAACACCGACGGCGGCAAGCTGCAGGGCTTCGAGCTCAACTACCAGCAGCCTTTCACCTTCCTGCCCGGCTGGGGCAAGAACTTCGGCGCCCTGCTGAACTACACCTATGTGAAGAGCAAGATCGAGTACGTGGTCTCGCCCACCAGCACGGCCACCATCACCGACGACCTGATCAACCTCTCGCCCAAGTCCTGGAACGCCACGCTGTACTACGACGACGGCGCCTTCAGCGCCCGCATCTCGGGCTCGCAGCGCTCTGGCTTCGTCACCCGCGTGCCGGGCCAGAACAACAACGATGTCGAGGGCAAGAACAAGACCTTCAACGTCGATGTCTCGCTGAGCTACAAGGTCAATGACAAGCTGGAAGTGACCCTGGAAGGCGTCAACCTGACCAACCAGGCCAACGACCAGTTCATCAGCCGGGCGCGCGACAGCGTGGTGGTCAACAACGTCACTGGCCGCGAGCTGATGGCCGGTTTCCGCTACCGCTTCTGAGGTGGCGATGCGCCAGGTCTGGGGACTGGGGCTGCTGGCGCTGGCCAGCACTCACGCGTGGGCCGAGCCTGAGGCGATTCGGGCGCCCCAGGCCCTCGTGGTCCTGGTGGGTGACTCCACCCTGGCTACGCGCAGCGGCTATGGCGACGCCTTGTGCGCCCGCTTCAGGCCGGAGTTGCAATGCCTGAACCTGGCGCGCGGCGGCCGCAGCAGTGCCAGCTACCGGGCCGAGGGCCTGTGGGATGCCCTGCGTGAGCGCCTGCGCCAGGAACCGTTGCAGCCGACCTGGGTGCTGATCCAGTTCGGTCACAACGACCAGCCGGGCAAGCCGGGTCGCTCCACCGATCTGGCGACCGAGTTTCCCGTCAATCTGGCCCGTTACTTGAGCGAGCTGCGCGAGCTGGGCGCCACGCCGGTGCTGCTGACCCCCTTGACCCGGCGCAGCTTCCGCGAGGGCCAGCTGCTCAATGACCTGCGCCCCTGGGCCGAGGCCGCGCTGCGGGTGGCGGCTGAGGCCGCGCCGCCCGTCGCCGCCATCGACCTCAATGCCATGAGCCATGCCCTGGTGCAGGCCATGGGCGAGGACGAGGCCGACCGCCTGGCCATGGCGCCCAAGCCCAGCGCGGCCGAGCCCGTGGCTTTGGCCGCGTCGGCGGAGCGTGCGGGCGCTGCCAAGAGTGCGTTTGATCGCACCCATGTGGGCGAGCGGGGCGCGCAGCTGTTCTCGGCCCTGGTGCTGCGCGAGTTGCTGCGTGTGCAGCCTGCGCTGGCGCCCTATGCCTTGAGCCCAGCCGCCGCCGAGTGAGACGCCAAAGCCGCGGCAAGGGGGAGACAGCCCAGGCCACGCAGGCTCTGCGCCACGGCTTCGTCGAGCGGTGTGTGCGGCTCTTCGCCGAGCACGGCTCGCAGGCGCGCGTTGTCCATGCTTACGGGCTGGCGCCAGAGGTAGCGCATCTCCTGCATCTCGCGCAGCGTGGCTTTGAACGGCGCGAGCACACGCATCAACCACCAGGGAAAGGCGCGCAGCCGCGGTGTCGGCAGGCCGTGCTGTGCCATCACGCGCTGAATGGCCTCGCCCATCTGGCGCCCGTCGGCGTCCCAGTGGCCGGCCATGTGGAAGCTTGCAAAAGCCGGCAGCTCCGCGCGCCGCTGCACCAGGGCCACCATGGTGCGCGCCACATCGGGCAGAAAGGCCCACTGGTGGCCCACGCCCGGCGTGGCCGGCAGCAGCACGCGCTTGGGCGGCCTTCCCGGCTGGATCAGGCCTTGTGAAAACCAGCTGTTGCCCGGCTGCGGGCCAAAGAAATCGCCAGCGCGCACGATCAGCACCTGGCAGGGGCGCTCGGCGGCTTCGCTTGCAGCTTCCTGCAGGCGCCGCTCCATCTCCACGCGGATGGCTCCTTTGCGGCTGGGCGGCTGCTGCGGCGCGTCCTCGCGCAGCGGCATGGGCGCATCCGGCGCGTAGTTGTAGACCGTGCCGGGCAGCAGCAGGCAAGCGCCCTGCTCGCGCGCCGCAGCGATGCTGTGCTCCAGCATGGGCAGCACCAGCTCGGCCCAGCGAAGGTAGCCGGGCGGGTTGACGGCATGCACGATCAGCTGGCAGCCCTGGGCGGCCTGCCGCACGGCCGTGCCGTCCAGCGCATCGCCGCGCTGCCAGGCGATGCCGCTGCGGGCCTGGGCCTCGCTGGGCGGCTCGCGCTTGAGGCCGCGCACCTGCCAGCCGGCGGCCAGCAGCTGGCGAGCGACTTCGCCGCCGATGCCGCCGCTGGCGCCCAGGACCAGGGCGATGCCTGGAGTGGAAGAAAGAGAGACGGGGCTGGGTGTGGTGTTCATGGCCGCCAGTCTCGGCCGCCCGAGCCCCGCGCGGAACTGCCGACGATGTGCCAGCGGCTATACAGTTCTGCATGGATTCCAAGAACAAAGATCTCGACAACAAACCCGGCAAGGACATCGGCTGGGAGCTCTACCGCACCTTCCTCGGCGTGCTGCAGGAGGGCTCGCAATCGGGCGCCGCGCGCGCCCTGGGCCTGGCCCAGCCGACCGTGGGCCGGCACATCGAGGCGCTGGAGCAGGCCCTGGGCCTGCCGCTCTTCACGCGCTCGCAGCAAGGCCTCTTGCCCACCGAGGCGGCGCTGACCTTGCGAGAAGGCGCCGAGGCCATGGC
The DNA here is from genome assembly GCF_027863535.1 of Paucibacter sp. B51. NCBI lineage: Bacteria > Pseudomonadati > Pseudomonadota > Betaproteobacteria > Burkholderiales > Sphaerotilaceae > Roseateles > Paucibacter sp. B51. The sequence continues at coordinate 972,593 of NZ_JAPIVN010000001.1, forward strand.
CCACCAGGCGGCCTCGCTGCAGCGTTTGGCACAAGAGCGCCAGCTCGGCGCCCAGGGCCAGCTGCGCGGCGTGGTGCGGGTGACGGCCAGCGAGGTCATGGGCGTGGAAGTGCTGCCGCCCATCTTGGCCCGGCTGGCGCAGGAGGAGCCCGGCCTGGTGGTCGAGCTGGTGCTCAGCAACCGCATGCAGGACCTGCTGCAGCGCGAGGCCGACATCGCCGTGCGCATGACCGCGCCCACGCAGGAGCAGCTGATCGCGCGCCGCCTGGGTACGGTGGAGCTGGGGCTGTTCGCCCGCAGCGACTACCTGGACCGCGCCGGCCGCCCGGCCACGCTGGAGGATCTGGCCACGCACCGCCTGGTCGGCTATGACCAGGAGACGCCTTTCATTCGCGCCGCCCGCCAGGGCTTCCCAAGCTGGCGCCGCGAGGCCTTTGCACTGCGCAGCGACAGCGATCTGGCCCAGCTGGCCTTGCTGCGCGCCGGCGCCGGAATCGGCGTCTGTCAAGTTGCCCTGGCGCGGCGCAGCCCGGGTCTGGAGCGCGTGCTGCCCGAGCAGCTCAGCCTGCCGCTGGAAACCTGGCTGGCCATGCACGAAGACCTGCGCCAAAGCCTGGCCTGCAAGCGCGTGTTCGAAGCCCTGGCCGAAGGCTTGAGTGAAATGATGGCGGCCCCGGCCTGACGGGGCCGCGCCAAATCGCGGAAAATGCCGGCATCCAGCCCCACCCGGGGCCTTTTGTTTTTTTGACGATTGCTGCCGCCATGACTGACTCCGCCGCCTCTACCGCCGCTCCCACCGACCGCCCCGCCATCCCCGACCACCTGTCCATCGACCCGCGCAGCCCGCACCACGATGCCGCCGTGTTCCAGCACGACATCGGCATCCGCCTGAACGGCAAGGAGCGCTTCGATGTGGCCGAGTACTGCATCAGCGAAGGCTGGGTCAAGGTGCCGGCCGGCCGCACCGTGGACCGCAAGGGCAACCCGGTGATGATCAAGCTCAAGGGCACGGTGGAAGCGTTCTACCGCTGAGCACCTTGATGCGCTGACGCAGCCCTCCGGCTGCTGTGCCGCCGCGGCCCCGGACTTCGGCCCGCATTCGGGCGCCAAGCCGCTCTGGCTTCAGCGCCCGCGCTTGAACAGCGAGGCCCAGCCGGCGCGCGGGCTCATGTCCTCGAGATTCCAGGCCTCGGGCTGAAACGCCTGCTTGCTGGGCGCGTAGCGCGGGTAGCCGCTGGCGTTCTGCAGCTCGCTGTCGATGATCTGGCCACGGCCCTCGGTCACATCAGACAGCAGCTTGAAATCAATCGGGTCGCGGTCCCAGGGCCGGGCGCCCACGGCCAGGGGCAGTTCCGCCTCCAGGCGCCGTGCCGGCAAGATGCGGCTCAGCGGCAGGTCGGCGGGCAGCTCGGGCGCCGGCAGTTGCAGGATGCGCGCCTGTCCTGCGCTGTAGAGGCCGGTCTGGGCCACGGCGGCGCCGTACTCGTCCACCGCCAGGTTGTCGTGCAGGAACAGCGCCACGTCGCCGTGGCCGCCGAGTGCGAACAAGGGCGTGTTGGGCCGCGTGTCCGGGCCCTGGCGGTAGGCGTTGCCGATCAGGCTGATGCGGCCGGTCTGCCAGGGGTGGGGCGCCCACTCATGCGCGACCAGGTTGTAGTGCACCGCCTTGTTGCCGGGGTTGTAGATCAGGTTGTTGACCATGGCCGCCTGCACGCCGCCTTTGAACAAGGCATTGCGCTCGCGGTTGGAGGCGTAGAGATTGGCGTAGAGCAGGATGCCGCTGGCGTTGTCGTGCACCAGGCTGCCCTTGGAATGCTCGCCCTTCTCGTGCACCGAAGTGCCCAGGCCTTCGTAGATCAGGTTGTGGCTGAAGGTGATGGCGTGCGAGGTGTTGCGGCGCCAGTCCTCGGGCGTGGCGCCCTCGAAACGCGGGCCGCCGACCGACAGGTTTTCGTCCGTGGCCCAGGACAGGCTGCAGTGGTCGACGATGACGTGGTGGGCCGCGCCCTGGGTGGAGATGCCGTCCTGGTCGGCGCCGCTTTTCTTGGCGCGGCCGAACTCACCGGGCCGGAACATCAGGTGCTGGACGATCACCTGGTGGGTGGCGATATTGACCTCGCCCTTGATCACGGTGATGCCAGGCTTGGGGGCGGTCTGGCCGGCGATGGTCAGGTAGGGGTGGCGGATGTTGATCGTCTGGCCGGCCAGGTCGATGACGCCTCCGACTTCAAACACCACGATGCGCGGCCCCTCGGCCTCCAGCGCTTCGCGCAGCGAGCCGGGGCCGGATTCGTTCAGAGTGCTGACCCTCAGGATGCGCCCGCCGCGGCCGCCCACGGTGCCGGCGGCCCAGCCTTGCACGCTGATGCCGGCAGTGTCCAGTTGGGGCGCTGGGGGGCTTTCGGCGCTGGCGCTGAAAGACAAGGCCAGCACGTAGACGCTGGCAAGCAGATGGCGACGACGCATGGCGGTGCTCATGCGTGGGGTTGCAGCAGATCGGCCATCAAGGCCGGCTCGATCAAGGCGCCGCGGTGCTGGATCACGCGCGCGGCCAGGCGGTTGCCGAAGCGGGCCGATTCCAGCGCCGGGCGGCCGCGCAGGCGCTGGCTCAGATAGCCGCCGGCAAAGGAGTCGCCGGCGGCGGTGGTGTCGACCACGCGCTCGACGCGCTCGGTGGCGGCTTCCTGCCAGTCTGGGGCGCCGGCTTCCGGTGCGCGCACCAGGGTGGCTTCGGCGCCGCGCTTGATCAGCAGCTCGCGCGGGGCCAGGTCTTGCGCGGCGGCCACCGCCTCGGCCAGGCTGGGCAGTTCGAACAAGGCCTGGTGGTCGTCGGCCGTGATCAGGCCGACGCTGGCCAGGTCCAGGGCGCGGCGGAAGACCGCCTGCGCCTCGGCGCGGCTGGCCCAGAGCCGCGGCCGGTAGTTGTTGTCGAACACCACCATGGCGCCCCGTGCGCGCAGCGCCTCCATCAAGGCGAACACGCGCTCGCGCCCGGCCGCCGGCAGGATGGCCAGGCTGATGCCGCTCAGGTAGAACAGGTCCCAGTCGGCGGCCTGGTCCTCCAAAGGTGTGCGCTCGCTCTCAAAGTAGGCCTTGGCGGCGCTGGTATCGCGCCAGTAGTTGAAGCTGCGTTCGCCGCGCGCATCGACCTCGATCATGTAGAGCCCGGGCATGCGGCCGGGGATCTGACGCACCAGATCCAGGGCCAGGCCTTCGGCCGCCCAGCGCTCCATCAGGCCACGGCTGAGGCCGTCCTCGCCCAGGCCGGTGGCGTAGTGCACGGTGTAGGGCGCAGCGGCCTCGGCCTCGTTCTGGCCTGGGTCCGCAGCACAGCGCGCCAGATAGACCGCCGTGTTCAGGGTGTCGCCGCCAAAGCCTTGTTGCAGCGCGCCAAAGGCCGGGCCGACCAGCTCCAGCATGCATTCGCCGAGCACCGCCACCTGCTTTGTTGAAGCTACCCTCATGGAATCCCTTAGTAATTTGGAACGCTGTTTCGTTATTCTATTTGCGAGCGAACAAATTTCGAAACAAGGGCTGACCCTGATGCGCCGAGGCTGAGGCCGCATGCGTGCCGGGGCAGACCCTCCCTCACTCGCCCGGAGACGCCCCCATGCTTTGCCCCCGCTTCAAGATCCTGCCCGCCGCTGCCTTGCTGGCCTTGGCGCTGAACCAGCCGGCCGCCCAGGCCCTGACCCTGCGCGCCGCCGATGTGCACAACAGCAATGAGTACCCGACCGTGCTGGCGCTCAAACGCATGGGCGAGCTGCTGGAGCAGCGCAGCGCCGGGCGCATCAAGCTCAAGGTCTTCAACAAGGGCGCACTGGGCACCGAGAAGGAAACCATCGACCAGCTCAAGATCGGCGCGCTGGAGCTGACCCGCGTGCACATCAGCCCCATGAACGCCATCTGCCCGCAGACCCAGGTGCCGACCATGCCCTTTTTGTTCCGCTCGGTGGCGCAGATGCGCCGCGCGCTGGACGGCCCGGCCGGCGAGGAGATCCTGCGCGCCTGCGAGCCGCAGGGCTTCATCGGCCTGGCCTTTTACGACAGCGGCGCCCGCTCCATCTATGCCCGCAAGCCGATCAAGACTCCGGCTGATGCCAAGGGCTTGAAGATCCGCGTGCCGCAGTCGGACCTCTGGGTGGCGGTGGCCGCGGCCCTGGGCGCCAATGCCACGCCCATGCCGGTGGGCGAGGTCTACACGGGGCTCAAGACCGGCCTGGTCGATGCGGCCGAGAACAACCTGCCTTCGTTTGAAGGCTTCAAGCATTTCGAGGCGGTCAAGTTCTACTCCCGCACCGAGCACTCCATGGCGCCCGAGCTGCTGCTGATGAGCAAAAAGGTCTACGACGGCCTGCCGCCCGCCGACCAGCAGCTGATCCGCGCCGCGGCCAAGGAATCGGTCGCCTTCCAGCGCCTGCGCTGGGACGAGCAGGAGGCGAAATCGCTGGCCTTGGTGAAAGCCGGCGGCGCGCAGATCGTCGACGTGGACAAGAGCGCTTTCCAGGCCTTGATGCCGCCGGTCTACGCCCGCTTCATGAACACGCCCGAGCTGCAGCGCCTGGTCAAGACCCTGCAGGAGACACCGTGAACTTCACAGCATTCACGCGCTTGTGCGCCGCCCTGTCCAAGCTGGCGCTGGTGGCCGCGGTGGTCTGCCTGATCGCGGTGCTGCTGTGCGTGCAGTTGCAGGTGCTGGGCCGTTATGTCTTGAACGACACGCCCACCTGGACCGAGGGCCTGGCCATGCTGCTGGTGCTTTATGTCACGGCCTTTGGCGTGGCCGTCGGCGTGCGCGATGCCGGCCACATCGGTCTGGAGTCTTTGCTGGTGCTGCTGCCCGAACGCTGGCGCTTGCGCCTGGAGTTGCTGATCCATGCCCTGGTGGCGGGCTTTGGCGCGCTGATGGCGCAGTCGGGCTGGGTCTGGACGCAGCTGAAGTGGAGCGAGCCCAAGCCCATGCTGGGCGTGCCCGAGGGGCTGGACTACCTGCCGCTGCTGATCGCCGGCGTGCTGATCGTGCTGTTCTCGCTGGAGCATATGCGTGCGCTCTGGCGCGGTGAGGCGGTGCCCCCGTCCTGGTACTGAACCAAGCGCAGCACGCCGCCTGGCGAAGCCTGCCCCCCTTTTGATTCACAAGGATTTGATGCGATGGAACTCTGGGTTCTGGGCCTGAGCTTTGCCCTCTTGCTGCTGCTGGGCGTGCCGGTGGCCTTTGCGATCGGCCTGTCTTCGGTGGCCACCATGCTGGCGGCCGATCTGCCACTGGCTCTGGTCTTTCAGAAGATGGTCGGTGGCATGCAGGTCTTCTCCTTCCTGGCCATTCCCTTCTTCGTGTTCGCCGGCGAGCTGATGCTTTACGGCGGCATTGCCGACCGCATCGTGCGCTTCGCCAACAGCCTGATCGGCCATGTGCGCGGCGGTTTGGGCATGAGCAATGTGCTCGGCTGCACCTTGTTCGGCGGCGTGGCGGGCTCGCCGCTGGCCGATGTCTCGGCCATGGGCTCGGTGATGATTCCGCTGATGAAGAAGGAGGGCTACCACGCCGACTACGCGGTCAACGTGACCACGCATGCGGCCTTGGTCGGCGCCTTGATGCCAACCTCGCACAACCTCATCATCTTCGTGCTGGCCGCCTCCGGCATCGCCTCGGTCAGCGTCTTCGGCCTGATCCTGGCGGCGCTGATCCCGGCCCTGCTGCTGACCCTGGCCAATCTGGCCGCGGCCTACGGTGTGGCCGTGCGGCGCGGCTATCCCACGCATGGCGCCTTCCCGGGCTGGGCGGCGGTGGGCCGCGCTTTTGTCGGCGCCCTGCCGGGCCTGCTGGTGGTGGTGATCATCCTGGCCGGCATCCTCAGCGGGGTCTTCACCGCCACCGAGTCGGCCGCCACGGCGGTGTTCTGGGCCCTGGGGGTGACGGTCTTCGTCTACCGCGCGCTGAGCTGGCAGAACTTCCTCAAGGCCTGCGCCAAAGCCTGCAAGACCACCGGCGTGGTGCTGCTGCTGATCGGCATCTCCTCGGCCTTCGGCTACTTCATGGCCTTGTACGAGGTGCCGCAGCGCACCGGTGAGCTGATGCAAAGCGTCAGCCAGAGCCCCTGGGTGATCTTTCTGATGGTCAACCTGCTGCTCTTCGTGCTCGGCACCTTCCTGGACATGGCGGCCACCATCCTGATCTGCACGCCGATCTTTCTGCCCATCTGCCAGCAGTACGGCATGGACCCGCTGCAGTTCGGCATCCTGATGCTGATCAACTGCGCCCTGGGCCTCAACACCCCCCCGGTCGGCAGCACCCAGTTCGTCGGCTGCGCCATCGGCGGCATCTCGGTCGGTCAGGTCATGCGCTCGATCTGGCCCTTCTACGGCGCCTTGCTGGCCACGTTGGCGCTGGTGACTTTTGTGCCGGCGATCTCGCTCTGGCTGCCGGCGCTCATGAAGTGAGCGGGCCCCTCACTTGCCAATACAAAACTTGCTGAATATTTCTCCCAGCAAATCGTCGGCCGAGAAGGCACCGGTGATCTCGCCCAGCGCATCGTGGGCCAGGCGAAGTTCTTCGGCCAGCAGGTCCAGTGCCGGCGGCTGCTGGTGGGCCACGGCTTGGGCCATGTCCAGGTGTTCCCGTGTGCGGCGCAGGGCCTGCACATGGCGTTCGCGGGCGATGTAGAGGCCTTCGGGCGTGGCTTGCCAGCCGACCTGCTGCAGCAGGCGCTGGCGCAGGGCTTGCAGGCCGGCGCCGGACCTGGCGGACAGGCTCAGCGCGCCCTCGGGCACCGGCGCGGCATTCGGCGCATCGCTCTTGTTGAACACTTGCAGGATGCGCTCGGATGACACGTTAGCGAGACGGGCTGAGATCAAGCGGTCTTCGGCCTCGTAGTCGGCCTGGCCAACACGGGTCAGGTCGTGCAGGAAGAGGATCACATCGGCATCGGCAATCGCCTCCCAGCTGCGCGCCACGCCGATGCGCTCGACCTCGTCCTCGGTGTCGCGCAGGCCGGCGGTGTCGCTGATGTGCAGGGGCACGCCTTCGATCTGTATGGTCTGGCTGACCTTGTCGCGCGTGGTGCCCGGGATGGGCGTGACGATGGCCAGCTCGGCGCCGGCCAGGGCGTTCAGCAGCGAGCTCTTGCCTACATTGGGCTGGCCGGCCAGCACGACCTTGATGCCCTCGCGCAGCAGGGCGCCCTGGCGGGTGCGGTCCAGCACGGCGTCCAGGCGCTGCTGCAGGCGGCTCAGGCGGCCGAGTGCATCGGCCTGCTGCAGGAAGTCGATTTCTTCCTCGGGGAAGTCCAGGGTCGCCTCGACCAGCATGCGCAGCTTGATCAGCGCGTCGCGCAGCTCACCCACCTCGCCCGAGAGCGCGCCGCCCAGGGCCCGGCTGGCGCTGCGGGCCGCGGCCTCGGTGCTGGCGTCAATCAGGTCGCTGACGGCCTCGGCCTGGGCCAGGTCCAGCTTGCCGTTGAGAAAGGCGCGCTGGGTGAACTCACCCGGCTCGGCCAGGCGCAGGGCCAGGCCCTGCTCGCGCCCCGCTTCCAGGCAGCGCGCCAGCAGCAGCTGCAGCACCACCGGGCCACCGTGGGCCTGCAACTCCAGCACATGCTCACCGGTGTAGGAATGCGGCGCCGGAAACAGCAGGGCCAGGCCCTGATCGATGGCCGCGCCGGCCGCGTCGCGAAACGGCAGATACGTGGCCTCGCGTGCTTTCAGTGCCTTGCCGCAGACCGCGGCCACCATGGGGGTCAGGTCTTGCGGAGAGGACACCCGGACGATGCCGACGGCGCCTCGACCCGGTGCGGTGGCAATGGCGGCGATGGGGTCGTGGTGGCGGGAGAGCATGGCGGAATTATCGGGCTGCCGCAGCGGGCAAAAAAATGCCGGCGCTGAACGGCAGATCAGCGCCGGCTTGGGGCCTGGCGGCTTGCGGCGCGATGGGCCCAAGATATGGCGCGGGGGAGGCCGGGTTCCAGCGCTCGCGTGAGGCTGGATCTCGGGCCTGGGTTCACCGACCGGTGTGGCGATGAAGCACTCTGCCCCGCATGACTCGATTGAAGGCTTGTTTCGCCCAAGAAAAAAGCCCTCAGTTACGGGGTAACTGGGGGCTTCGTGAACTATTGCAAGTGCCGGGCACTTGCGAAAGGCGGGGGCAGCTCTAGTTCTGCACGCCCAGTTTCTTGTTGATGTACCACTGCTGGGCGATCGACAGGATGTTGTTCACCAGCCAGTACAGCACCAGACCCGAGGGGAAGATGAAGAACATGAAGCTGAAGGCCAGCGGCATGATCCACATCATCTTGGCCTGCATCGGGTCCGGCGGGGTCGGGTTCAGCCAGACCTGGAACAGGCTGGAGGCCGTCATCAGCAGGGGCAGGATGAAGTAGGGGTCCTTGACCGACAGATCGGTGATCCAGCCCAGCCAGGGCGCGCCGCGCATTTCCACGGTGGACAGCAGCACCCAGTACAGGCCCATGAAGAAAGGCATCTGCAAGAAGATGGGCAGGCAACCACCGATGGGGTTGACCTTCTCCTCGCGGTAGATCTTCATCATCTCCTGCTGCATCTGCTGCGGCTTGTCCTTCAGGCGCTCACGCATTTCCTGAATCTTGGGGCCGACGGCCTTCATCTTCGCCATGCTCTTGTAGGCGCTGGCGTTCAGCCAGTAGAAGGCGATCTTCAGCAGCACGACCAGGGCGATGATGGCCCAGCCCCAGTTGCCCAGGATGGAGTGCAGCTTCTCCAGCAGCCAGAACAGCGGCTTGGCCAGGATGGCGAAGATGCCGTAGTCCTTCACCAGCTCCAGGCCCGGGGCCAGCGCGGCGAGCTTGTTTTCTTCCTGCGGGCCGACGAAGAGCTGGTCCAGCTTGGTGGCGGTGGCGCCCGGAGCCAGCTGGGGCAGGGTGAAGACCATGCCGACGGCGAATTGCTCGGGCACGGCGCCCTTGAGCTTGTTGACGAAGAACTCGCGCGGTGCGGCATCGTTGTGCAGCCAGGCGCTGGCGAAGTAATGCTGCACCATGGCCACCCAACCGTCGTTGGCGGTCTTCTCGTGCTCGGCCTTGCCCTTGGCCAGGTCGCTGAACTCGAACTTCTGGAACTTGTTCTTGTCGGTGTAGATGGCCGGGCCGGTGAAGGTGCCGGTGAAGGCCGTGCCGCCCGGGCCGGCCACGCCGTCGCGCACCAGCTGCACATAGACCTGCGGGGTCAGTGCGGCCGCGCCCTTGTTGATGACCTCGTGCTTGACGCCGATGACATAGTCGCCGCGCTTGAAGCTGTAGGTCTTCACATAGGTCACGCCGCCGACTTCGGCCGATTCCAGGCGCACCAGCAGCTCGTTGGCGCCGTCGGCCAGCTTGCGCTCGGGCGTGGTCACCGTCATCAGCGTGTTGTGCGTGGGCAGCTGCTCTCCGCGCGTGCCCACCAGGCCGGTCTGGGCCTTGTAGCTTTGCGAAGCGGCATCCAGCAGCACGATGGGCGTGGGCTCCACCTTGGGCTTGTCCTTCAGGCCCACGGCTTGCAGCAGCGGGTCGAACAGGCCCGGTTCGGGCGAGTGCAGGTACTTGGGCAGCTCGACGCGGGTGACATCACCGCCCTGGGTGTCCAGGGTGACGGTCAGCACATCGGTGGTGATGGTCAGCTTTTCGCTCTTGGCAGCGACGGGCGCGCCCGGCACCGCGGTGGCGCCAGCCGCCTGGCCAGCGGTCGCGGGCACGCCGGCCTGTGCGGCCGACCCGGCGGCCGCCACAGGCTTGGCAGCCGGCGGGCTGAACATCGACGGGTGTCCGTTGTGCTTTTGCCAGCCGTCCCAGAGCAGGACGAGAGACATGGTGAACACCACCCACAGGACGGTGCGGCGAATATCAGTCATGAGGAGGCTTCTGATTGGGTGGAATTGCGAGGGGAAGGGGAAGGCGAACTCGGCGCGCACAGCCCGAGTCGGCTGAACAGCGCAGGCGGATTGTCAGGCACAGCGTCATGGCCGCCCGCGCAAAAGGGGTGGCAGCGCAACAGACGGTGCACGGTGAGATAGCTGCCGGCCGCCGCGCCGTGGCGCTGCAAGGCTTCGATCGAGTAGACCGAACAGGTCGGCTCGAAACGGCAGGCGCTGCCCAGCCAGGGGCTCAGCAGCAGGCGATAGCCACGCACCAATCCGACCAAGGCGCGCTGGGCGATCGAGGGAGCGGAGGGGTCGTGGGCCATGGCGGGTGGAGTGGCAAGGCAGACCGGGTGGAAGGCGAAGCGCTGCGCCGCGCTTCAGGGCTGGGCCGCGGCAGGCGCAGCGGCGCTGGCCGCGGGCGGCGTCGGCGTCGGCGTCGGCGTCGGCGTGGTTTTGGGCAGCAGCCGGCCCACCAGCTGGCTCAGTTCGGCGCGCGCAGCAGCGCGCAACGCATCAGAGGCAGCGCTGGGAAACAGCTTGCGATCGAAAGGCGTGCGCAAACGCACCACCCACAGACCGGGCGGCAACTGCGGCTGGTCGGCAAAGGCGGCGCGAATCTGGCGCTTCAGCAGGGAGCGCGTCACGGAGCGACGGGCGTGGCGCTTGGGCACGATGACCCCCAGCCACTGGCCGTCCGGCCGTGCTTCATCCACAGGACTGTGGGCTTCTTGTGCATCGCCTGTTGATAACTTGGCTGCGTCGGTGGATAAGACCTTGGCAGGCAGGCTCGGCGAGGCCGACAGATGGTGCACGGCGAAGTGGGGGCTGCGCACGCGGCTGGGGCGACCCAGCACGCGTTCAAAGTCGGCCGATCGCACGATGCGGCCGATCATGATTCAGGAGGAAAGAACCTGAATTAGACAGCCAGACGCTTGCGGCCCTTGGCGCGGCGCGCAGCGATGACGGCACGGCCACCGCGGGTCTTCATGCGGACCAGGAAGCCATGGGTGCGGGCGCGACGGGTCTTGGATGCTTGGTAAGTACGTTTCATGATGGAGGCCTCTTGAGAAGGTCTAAGGACGTCGGATGACGCTTTAGCTGTGGTTGGCGATCAATCGCCGGGTGCAAAACGAGTTGCGGATTGCACCTCAAGCGTCGGCTGGATCGGGGGCTGGTGCTCTGCGGGGCGGATCGCCCGGCGGTTTACAGCTCTTTCACCAACAGCCACTGATGTGTGCCGCGCCGGGGCGCCGCTCATGCGTTTGCAACAACAAACCCTGAGCCAGTCGCTGACCTGTGAACAAGTCGGCGGCCCCGCCTGGGGTTTGATGCTGCGACGATCGCCAAGTTCGGCCCAAGCCAAAGTCAGCCAAAGCCAGCCTGGTCACGAGGATGATTGCCTGGCGCCGGCTCTGGGCTTGAGCCCACCGGGGCAGCGTGCTGCGCCCGAGAGTTGGCACCAAACACCCGACCCAAGGTCCGCAGCGTCCGGAAAACCCGCGATTACACCAAAGAATGCCCCTTCGGTCAATGCCCGGGGATTTGCCAGCCGGGTTTGCCGGGGATTGACCGCGCCGAAAAATCTGTGGATAACCTCTAAATTCGCGGCCCCGAACCCGTACAATCCGGCCGCTCAAGAACAAGTTTTCCACAATGAGCGCAGACATGTTTGGGGCAGAGGGCCTGAGCCCGCAACCGATGCAGCAAGACCCGGGTTTCGACCTGTGGCAGCGCGGTTGCGAGAGGTTGGCCGCCGAGTTGCCCGAGCAACAATTCAACACCTGGATCCGCCCTTTGCCGCCCGCTGTGGTGGCTGATGGCGCGGGTGTCGAGGGCCTGGTCGTGTCCCTGCGGGTGCCCAACCGCTTCAAGCTGGACTGGATTCGCAACCAGTACGCCGGCCGCATCGAATCCATCCTCAGCGAACTCGCCGGTAAGCCTGCCCGCCTGGAACTGGCCCTGGCCGCGCGTGAGCCGCTGGCACCGATGAGCCGCTCGGCCGCGGTGAGCTCGCCGTCCAGCCAGCCTATCACCGTGGGCCAGGTGCTGCACAACGGCCTGCGCCCGGTCAGCCACCCTTCTGCCTCCCCCGCCGCGCCGGCTGCGGGCCCTGTTGTGGCCGGCCAGCCGCTTGCGGCCGCGCCGCAGCAGGCGCCTTCCGCCGCTGCCAACCTGCCGCCGAGCGCCAGCCGCCACCGCATCAACAGCGCGCTGACCTTTGACAACCTCGTGCCCGGCCGCGCCAACCAGATGGCGCGCACCGCTGCCCTGCATGTGGCTGGCGCCCCGGGCCAGATGTACAACCCGCTGTTCATCTACGGCGGTGTCGGCCTGGGCAAGACCCATTTGATCCACGCCGTGGGCAACGCCCTGCTCAAGGACAAGCCCGATGCGCGCGTGCTCTACCTGCACGCCGAGCAGTTCATCTCCGACGTGGTGAAGAATTACCAGCGCAAGACCTTTGACGAGCTCAAGGCCAAGTACCACTCACTCGACCTGCTGCTGATCGACGATGTGCAGTTCTTCGCCGGCAAGGAGCGTACGCAGGAGGAGTTCTTCAACGCCTTCGAGGCCCTGCTGGCCAAGCGAGCTCACATCATCATGACCAGCGACACCTACCCCAAGGGCCTGGCTGACATCGATGAGCGCCTGACCAGCCGTTTCGACGCCGGCCTGACGGTGGCCATCGAGCCGCCCGAGCTGGAGATGCGCGTCGCCATCCTGATCAAGAAGGCCGAGGCCGAACAAACGCCCATGCCCGAGGACGTGGCCTTCTTCATCGCCAAGAACGTGCGTGCCAATGTGCGCGAGCTGGAAGGCGCCCTGCGCAAGGTGCTGGCCTACAGCCGCTTCAGCCACAAGGAAATCAACATCCAGCTGGCGCGCGAGGCGCTGAAAGACCTGCTCTCGATCCAGAACCGCCAGATCTCGGTCGAGAACATCCAGAAGACGGTCGCCGATTTCTACAAGATCAAGATCGCCGACATGTACAGCAAGAAGCGCCCGGCCAGCATCGCCCGGCCGCGCCAGATTGCCATGTACCTGGCCAAGGAGCTGACGCAGAAGAGCCTGCCCGAGATCGGCGAGCTCTTCGGCGGCCGCGACCACACCACCGTGCTGCACGCCGTGCGCAAGATCGGTGGCGAGCGCCAGAAGAACACCGAGCTGAACCAGCAGCTCCACGTGCTCGAGCAGACCCTGAAGGGCTGAAAAACCGCCGGGAGCCGCCCGCGCTTCGGGCCTCAGCCCGTCCCGGCGCCCTCACTGTGCAAAGACAGGGTTCCCACCCCCGGGAAAGACCCCAATCCTGGGTCAAAATGCGGGTTGTTTCCGCGCGCGCGTCTGACTGGTGATGGATGGAGCCTGTCGCGCCGCCCAAGCCCGGTCAGGGCCTACGGCCCGGAAACGCTGTACAGATGAACTGACAAGCAAACAAGCGACAGAGCGAGGTTGACATGATTGTGTTGAAAGCCACCCAGGACAAGGTGCTGAGCGCCCTGCAGGCGGTCGCCGGCATTGTGGAGCGGCGCCACACCCTGCCCATCCTCGCCAATGTGCTGATCCGCAAGACCGGCGGCCAGCTGGAGCTGACCACCTCCGACCTGGAAATCCAGGTCCGCACCTCGGCCGAACTCGGCGGCGATGCCGGCGACTTCAGCACCACCGTCGGTGCCCGCAAGCTGATCGACATCCTGCGCTCCATGCCCGCGGACCAGACCGTCTCGCTGACGGCCAATGGCTCTAAGCTGACCCTGCAAGGCGGCAAGAGCCGCTTCACCCTGCAGACCCTGCCCTCGGATGACTTCCCCCTGGTGCAAGAGGCCGCCGATTTCGGCCCCGCCTTTGCCGTGCCGCAGAAGACGCTCAAGCACCTGATCAACCAGGTGCACTTCGCCATGGCGGTGCACGACATCCGCTACTACCTGAACGGCATCCTGTTCGTGGCCGAAGGCAAGAGCTTGACCCTGGTCGCCACCGACGGCCACCGCCTCGCCCTGGCCCAGGCCGAGCTGGAAACCGAGATCCCCAAGCAGGAAGTCATCCTGCCGCGCAAGACCGTGCTCGAGCTGATGCGCTTGCTGAAAGACGGCGCCAAGGCCGACAAGAGCGGCGACAGCGAGGAAGCCCCCATCGAGATGCGCTTCGCCGGCAACCAGGCCAAGTTCAGCTTCTCGGGCATGGAGTTCGTGACCAAGCTGGTCGAGGGCAAGTTCCCTGACTACAACCGCGTCATCCCCAAGAACCACAAGTTCAACGTCACCCTGGGCCGGGTGCAGCTGCTGTCCAGCCTGCAGCGCGCCGCCATCCTGACCAGCGAGAAGTTCAAGGCCGTGCGCCTGTCCTTCGAGCCGGGCCTGCTGAGCATCGCCTCCAGCAACGCCGAGCAAGAGGAAGCCAAGGAAGAAATCGAAATCGACTACGGCGGCGACCTGATCGAAACCGGCTTCAACGTGACCTACCTGATGGACGCGCTGCAGAACATGAGCCAGGACATGGTCAGCATCGATCTGAACGACAGCTCCGCCAGCGCCCTGATCACCATCCCCGAGCAAAGCGGCTTCAAGTACGTCGTGATGCCGATGCGGATCTGAGCTCGCGGGCGCGAGCCCAGATCCGCTGCGCGGTGAATATTGCGCTCCCCCCTGCCCCCCGCCAAGCGGGGGGTTCTAGTTTGAGAGTTGTACCGGCCGCACGGCGGCCTTGAAAGAGTTCCCGATGAGTGATGTGCCGAACAACGAGATGAATCCCGACGGTCTGACCGACAAGCAGCAGGCCGCCGCCGATGCGGACGTGACGGCGGGCGCGGTTTACGGCGCCGATTCCATCCAGATCCTCGAAGGCCTGGAAGCCGTGCGCAAGCGCCCCGGCATGTACATCGGCGACACCTCGGACGGCACCGGCCTGCACCATCTGGTTTTCGAAGTGGTGGACAACTCCATCGACGAATCCCTGGCCGGCCATTGCGACGACATCGTCGTCACCATCCACACCGACAACTCCATCAGCGTCAGCGACAACGGCCGGGGCATCCCCACCGATGTGAAGATGGACGACAAGCACGAGCCCAAGCGCAGTGCCGCCGAAATTGCACTGACCGAGCTGCACGCCGGCGGCAAGTTCAACCAGAACAGCTACAAGGTCTCGGGTGGCCTGCACGGGGTGGGTGTGAGCTGCGTGAACGCGCTGTCCAAGCACCTGCGCCTGACCGTGCGCCGCGAAGGCAAGATCCACCAGGTCGAGTTCAAGAAGGGCGTGCCGCAAGACCGCCTGCTCGAGATGCGTGACGGTTTTGAAGTCAGCCCGATGAAGATCGTCGGCGACACCGACAAGCGCGGCACCGAGGTGCACTTCCTGCCCGACGACGAGATCTTCACCAACGTCGATTTCCACTACGAAATCCTGGCCAAGCGCCTGCGCGAGCTGAGCTTCCTGAACAACGGCGTGAAGATTCGCCTGGTCGATGAGCGCAACAACAAGGAAGACAACTTCGCCTACGCGGGCGGCGTGAAGGGCTTTGTTGAGTTCATCAACAAGGGCAAGAACACCCTGCACCCGACCATCTTCCACGCCCAGGGCGACAAGATCAGCGAGCAAGGCACCAACGTCGGCGTGGAAGTCTCCATGCAGTGGAACGAGAGCTACAACGAAAACGTGCTCTGCTTCACCAACAACATCCCGCAGCGCGACGGCGGCACCCACCTGACCGGCCTGCGCGCCGCCATGACCCGCGTGCTGAACAAGTACATCGCCGACAACGACCTGGCCAAGAAAGCCAAGGTCGAGGTGGCCGGCGACGACATGCGCGAAGGCCTGGCCTGTGTGGTCAGCGTCAAGGTGCCCGAGCCCAAGTTCAGCTCGCAGACCAAGGACAAGCTGGTCTCCAGCGAAGTGCGCGCCCCGGTGGAAGACATCGTCGGCCGCCTGCTGACCGACTTCCTGCTTGAGAACCCCATCGACGCCAAGATGATCTGCGGCAAGATCCTTGACGCCGCCCGCGCCCGCGAAGCCGCCCGCAAGGCCCGCGAAATGACCCGCCGCAAGGGCGTGCTCGATGGCCTGGGCTTGCCCGGCAAGCTGGCCGACTGCCAGGAAAAAGACCCCGCCCTGTGCGAGATCTACATCGTGGAGGGTGACTCCGCCGGTGGCTCCGCCAAGCAAGGGCGCGATCGCAAGTTCCAGGCCATCCTGCCCCTGCGCGGCAAGATCCTGAACGTCGAGAAAGCGCGTTATGAAAAGCTGCTCACCAGCAACGAAATCCTGACGCTGATCACGGCCCTGGGCACCGGCATCGGCCGCGGCGCCGGCAGCGATGACTTCAACCCCGACAAGCTCCGCTACCACCGCATCATCATCATGACCGACGCGGACGTGGACGGCGCCCACATCCGCACCCTGCTGCTGACCTTCTTCTACCGCCAGATGCCTGAGCTGGTCGAGCGCGGCCACATCTACATCGCCCAGCCGCCGCTCTACAAGGTCAAGGTTGGCAAGCACGAGCAGTACCTGAAAGACGGCCACGAGCTCGACGGCTTCCTGCTCAAGATCGCCATGCAAGACGCCTACCTCCACACCGGTGTGGGCGACAACGTGCTCAGCGGTGACGCGCTCGAAACCCTGGCCCGCCGCTACGTGGCGGCTGAAAGCGTGATCACCCGCCTGTCCAACTGGATGGACTTTGAAGCCCTACGCGTGCTCTCCGGCGGCCTGGCCATCAACCTCGACAGCAAAGACGCTGCCGAAGCCGCCGCCGCCGCCATGCAAGGCGCGCTGCACCAGGCCGAGGTGTCCAGCGAGTACGACGAGCGCAGCGATAAATACCTGCTGCGCATCAGCCGCAAGCAGCACGGCAACACCCGCTCCAGCGTCATCAACGCCGACTTCTGCCACAGCGCCGATTACGAAGTGCTCAGCGCCGCCGGCGCCTCCTTCAAAGACCTGCTGACCGAAGGCGCCACCGTGCGCAAGGGCGAGGGCGAGAAAGCCAAGGAAAGCAAGGTCAGCGACTTCCGCGCCGCCATGGCCTGGCTGATGCAGCAAGCCGAAAACTCCGTCGGCCGCCAGCGCTACAAGGGTCTCGGCGAAATGAACCCCGAGCAGCTCTGGGAAACCACCATGGACCCCAACGTCCGCCGCCTGCTGCGCGTGCAGATCGACGACGCCATCGAAGCTGACCGCGTGTTCACCATGCTGATGGGCGACGAGGTGGAGCCGCGCCGCGATTTCATTGAGACGAATGCGCTGAGGGCGGGGAATATTGACGTTTGATGGCCCTCGACAGGGTCGCAAGCCGCCTGCCGGTGCGACCCTGTCACATGCGAATCCGGAAATTTCTTGAATTTCCTTCGGAATCAAGCACTTGCTGTCACATCCTGGCCAGCAACTGAGGCCCTTGCAGTCTGAAGATTTGCTTGCGGTGTTTATCACACGCGAAACCGGAAATTCCGTAAAAACCCAGTCAAATCAAGCACTTGCTATCACATGGCAACAAAGTTCTGGGTCACAGATGCCTTGTTGGCTCTCAAGGAGAGTCTGGCGCCATTGCCGCATGAGCTCAATGAGTTGGACTGGAAGGCACAGCTGTCCGACCAAAAAGACCGCCTCACTGAGCACCTGATTGCTTTTGCCAATCACCCCAACGGCGGCTATCTGGCCTTTGGCATCGAGGACAGTGGCAAGGTCGTTGGCGTAGCGCCGGACCAGACCGAAGTCATCGTCAATACTCTGGCCAATTTAGGTAGGCAAAACATCGAACCTCCCTTGGCCTTGGACCACGCGGTCGTGGACTTTCAAGACAGCGGTGTGCCGATCTTGCTGGTGCGTATTCCTGAGCAACCGGTCAAGCCCGTTCACCGCCGTGGCAAGTCGGTCGAAGAGGCCTGGATCCGCTCGGGCGGCAGCACGCGCAAAGCCTCTCGCCAGGAAATTGGCGCCTTGATGCTCAACAGCGCCACACCGTGCTGGGAAGAGCTGCGTGCCTCACCGCTGCTCAAGCTGGACGATGTGCAAGCCTTGCTGGACCTCGATGCCATCGCCGCGCTGCTGGAGCGGCCCTTGCCCGCTGATCCCGAGCATCTGGCCCGCTGGTTGCTCGAAGAGGGCATCACCACCCTTGACGGGCGGGGTCACTACATCACTCATTTCGGTGCCATCGCGGCCGCACGCAAGCTGGATGACTTCCCGGCACTGGCCCGAAAACGCATCCGCCTGGTGCGCTACAGCGGCACCAACAAGGTCGACACCATTGACGAACTTCAGGGCCAGCGCGGCTATGCCATCGGCTTTGAAGGGCTGATTGGCTACCTGCGCAAGACCCTGCCGCACTCCGAAGTGATCAAGCAGTCGCTGCGCACCGAGGCCACGCTCTACCCAGAGATTGCCCTGCGCGAGCTGATCGCCAATGCCTTGATCCACCAGGATTTCAGCATCACCGGCGCTGGCCCCATGGTGGATGTCTACAGCGACCGCATCACCGTCACCAACCCCGGCACCCTGTTGCCCGGCAAGAAGCCGGATCGCCTGATCGGCGCCACGCCCGAGTCGCGCAATGAGCGGCTCGCCGCTTCGTTCCGCCGCTTTCGCATCTGCGAAGAGCGCGGCACAGGCTTTCAGAAGATCGTCAGGGCCATTGAACTTTTCGGCCTGCCGCCCCTGATCATCAGCCCGCAAGAAAACGCCTTCAGCGTGACCCTCAGCGCGCCGCGCAAGTTCACAGACATGGGCGCGCAAGAGCGCATCGAAGCCTGCTACCAACACGCAGTGCTGCAATACCTCTCCAGCCAGACGCTGACCAACACCACCTTGCGCGAGCGCTTCAAGCTGCACGAGAAGCAGCGCAACTCCATCACCAACCTGATCAGCGACGCCGTCGACGCCGGCCGCATCAAGCGCAAAGACGCCCACAGCGGCAACAAGTTTGCCGAGTACATCCCTTACTGGGCCTGAGCCCCACGCCTGCCCTCATTCATGAACCGCGAACAACTCAAAAAACTCGAAGCCGATCTTTGGGCCGCCGCTGACAAGCTGCGCGCCAACTCCGACCTCAAGGCCAGCGAGTACAGCACCCCGGTGCTGGGCCTGATCTTCCTGAAGTTCGCCGACAACAAATATCGCCAGCACGAAGCCGCCATCGAGCAGGAGTTCAAGAAGCTGCAAGGCACGCGCGCCGAGCGCAGCGAGGAAGCCATCGCCATCCAGAAATGCGGCTTCTACCTGAAGCCCCATGCCCGCTACGACTACCTGCTGAATCTGCCCGAGAAGGAAAACATCGCTCAGGCCATCCGCCGCGCGATGGCCAGCATCGAGAACACCAAGCCCGAATTGCTGGGCGTGCTGCCGCAGGAGGAATACGACCGTTTCACCCGCAGCCCCAAGAACCAGCACATCCCCAAGGACCTGCTCAAGCTCTTCTCCGACATCCCGGTCGATGCCTCGGGCGATGTGTTCGGCCAGATTTACGAATACTTCCTGGCCAACTTCGCGCTCAGCGAGGGCCAGGGTGGCGGCGAGTTTTTCACGCCGCGCTCCGTCGTCAAGCTGATGACCGAGATCATCGAGCCCCACGGCGGCAAGGTCTTCGACCCCGCCTGCGGCTCCGGCGGCATGTTTGTGCAGTCGGCCGACTTCATCCTTCAGCACCAGACCGACAAGGCGGCCGATCTGGACGTGTTCGTCTGCGGCACCGAGAAGACGCTGGAGACGGTGAAGCTCGCCAAGATGAACCTCGCCGTGAACAATCTGCGCGGCGACATCAAGCAGGCCAACACCTATTACGAAGATCCGTTCAACGCCTTCGGTGCGTTCGACTACGTGATGGCCAACCCGCCCTTCAACGTGGACGATGTGACCCTGGACGCGGTGGAAAAAGACCGCCGCTTCAACACCTACGGCGTACCCCGCAACAAGACCAAGGCCAAGAAGTCAGAGAGCAAGGACGGCAAGGAGAAGAAGGCCGTCGAGACCGTGCCCAACGGCAACTACCTCTGGATCAACCTCTTCGCCACCTCACTCAAGCCCGGCGGCCGCGCCGCACTGGTGATGGCCAACTCGGCCAGCGATGCCCGCCACTCCGAGGCCGACATCCGCCGCACCCTGATTGAGCAGAATCTGATCTACGGCATGCTCACCCTGCCGTCCAATCTGTTCTACACCGTCACCCTGCCGGCCACGCTGTGGTTCTTCGACAAGGGCGAACGGGCGGATGACAAGCTGCTCTTCATCGACGCCCGCAACATCTTCACCCAGGTGGACCGCGCCCACCGCGAGCTCAGCGATGAGCAGATCCAGAACATCGCCATCATCCCGCGCCTGCACAAAGGCCGGCGCCAGGAGTTTGTGGACCTGGTGGACCGCTATCTGCACCAAGGCATGGCCCAGCTGCAGGAAGCCGCCGAACACCTGCCCGCCTTGAGCGAACATCTGCTGAGCGCGCTGGCCGAGGAAGCGGCCGCAGATGCCACGGCCAACCAGGCCGCCCGCGAGGCGATTGCCGCCTTGCAAGCGCAATGGGGCCAGCTGGCCGCGTTGCAGCAGGCTCAGGCGCAACACGAGCGCACGCGCGGCCAGCAGCGCAGCATCGACGAGCGCAACAGCGCCCAGCAGACACTGCGGGCCCAGTTCACCCCCTTCTTCAGCGGACTACATGCCGCCGTCAAGCAGCTCGACAAGTCCATCCGCGAGATGGACAAGCGCAAGGCCGAGGCCGCCACGCTGGAAGGCAAGCGCGCCACCGCCAACCGCCAAACCAAGGCGGTCAAGGTGGCGGTGCAGGCCCTGCATGAGGAGCTGAAGGCCGCCGAGCTGTTCTATCAGCATGTGAGCTGGTTGCAGGAGCGCTTTCCCAAGGCCGCCTACGAGGACGTCACCGGCCTGTGCAAGCTGGCCAGCCGCGAGGAGATTGCCGAGCAGGATTGGTCACTAAACCCTGGGCGCTATGTAGGGGTGGTGATTGAGGAGGATGGGAAGACGGAGGAGGAGTTTGCCGACGAGCTGCGGACGGCTCACGAAGAGCTGCTCCAACTGACCAAGACGGCGGAGGTACTTCATGGCGTGATCGCCAAGAACTTGGCCGCATTGGTGGAGTGAAGATGGGCACCCGCGAGTCAGAATTCAAAACGCTCACAGAAGTCGGAACCTTGGGCAGAGGAAAGTCCAAGCACCGACCGCGCAACGATCCTGACCTCTATGGCGGCGAATATCCGTTCGTCCAGACGGGTGACGTCAAGCGCGCGCCGTTCTATCTGATGGAGTACACGCAGACCTACAACGCGAAGGGCCTAGCGCAAAGCAAGCTTTGGCCGCCGGGGACTTTGTGCATCACGATTGCGGCCAACATCGCAGATACGGCAATTCTTGCGATCCCTGCGTGCTTTCCAGACAGCATCTTGGGGTTCATGCCGCATCCGCTCAAAGCTGACGTTCGCTACACGAAGTACTGCCTTGATGCGTTCCGCGGGCACATGGAGCAAATCTCCAAAGGCACGACGCAAGACAACCTCAGCATGGACAAGCTGTTGAAGCTGAGGTTCTGGTTCCCCGCCTACGAGCGGCAACAGAAGATTGCCGCCCTGCTGACGGCCTACGACGACCTGATCGCCAACAACCAGCGTCGCATCGCCTTGTTGGAGTCCATGGCCGAAGAAATCTACCGCGAGTGGTTTGTGCGGATGCGGTTTCCTTGCTACGAAGACACTCCCAAGGCCGGTGGATTGCCGGTCGGATGGACGCTGCGAAGGCTTTCGGACGTCGCCACGGTCAATGCGAACAGCCTCCGCCGAGGGGCTGAACCTGAGTTCGTTGCTTACTTGGACATCAGTGCCGTCAGCACAAATTCGTTCGAGGAACCGACACGCATGAAGCATCAGGATGCACCTGGTCGCGCGCGGCGTCTCGTCCGGGACGGCGACATCATTTGGTCCTCGGTGCGCCCAGGCAACAAGACCTACTGCCTGATCCTGGACCCGCCGGACAACCTTGTAGCCTCCACCGGGTTCGCCGTGATTTCGCCTAAGCCGGATACGCCGTTTAGCTACCTGAGCAAGGCTGTCACGACGCAGGAGTTCACCGACCAGATGGTGGCTGTCGCGAAGGGTGCCGCCTACCCGGCTACCAGCTTCGACGACTTCGAGAAAGCGCAGATCGTTTGGCCGTCGCCAGACCTGCTCGCCACATTCCATCAGCGAACTGAACCGATGCTTCGTCAAGTTGCCCTACTGCGCGCGCAATGCAGAGCCTTGGCCCACCAGCGCGATACCCTGCTCCCCCGACTGATCTCCGGCAAACTCCGCGTCGATCATTTAGACATCCAGTTCCCGCCCAGCATGCAGCAACAGCAAGTGCAGCAGCCGCCCGCAGAGGCAGCGCCAGCGCGAGCAGAAGCTGTAACAATGAGCCGTTAGGTTTTCATTTCCCACAGCCCGTTCCTTCTTCAACCCAACCGGCAACACCAGGGAGGTGCCGTGGCCGCAGCGAAGAGCAATAACAACAACAGCAAAGCCAAGGTCTTCATCAGCGAAGACGAGATCGAGCAGGCGCTGGTGCAGCGGCTGCAGCACTTGTGCGGCTTCGATGCGCTGAACTGCTTCACGGCCCAGGCCGACGAGCTGAACGACGGCTCCGGCCGCAGCGACAAGCGCGAGGTCATCCTGGCCGACCGGCTGCGCGCCGCGCTGGAGCGGCTGAACCCGCAGGCCCCGGCCCATGCGGTGGAACAGGCCCTGGCACAGCTGCTGCTGCCGCGCACGGCGATGAGCCTGGTGGCGGCCAACCGCGAGATGGACGGGCTGATCCGCGACGGCGTTCCCGTCACCTACAAGCCTGAGGCCGGGCCGCAGGCGGGGCAGACGGTGACCGAGCGGCTGCGGGTGATCGACTTCGACACACCGGCCCCGGCCGCCGGCCGCAACCACTACCTGGCGGTCAGCCAGCTGTGGATTCGTGGCGAGCATGGCTACCGCCGGCCCGATGTGCTGCTGTATGTGAACGGCCTGCCGCTGGTGTTCATCGAGCTGAAGAACAGCAATGTGAAGCTGCGTGCGGCCTTTGACGACAACCTGAGCAACTACAAGGCCGAAATCCCGCAGCTGTTCACCGCCAACGCGATCTGTCTGCTGAGCAATGGCATCGAGACCAAGTTGGGCAGCCTCAGCGCGCAGTGGGAGCACTTCTTCAACTGGCTGCGGGTGGATGACGAAAAGGAGCAGTTAGACCGCAAGGCCATCGCCGCCGGGGGCCTGAGCGTGGAGCGGGCGGTGCTGGGCTTGCTGAAGCCTGAGCGGCTGCTGGACTATGTGGAGAACTTCTGTGTGTTCTACCGCGAGACGCAAAAAGTCATCGCGCAGAACCACCAGTTCCTGGGCGTGAACAATGCCTTCGAGCAGTTCACGCGCCGGCGCGAGCTGGGCGGCAAGCTGGGCGTGTTCTGGCACACCCAGGGCTCGGGCAAGAGCTTTTCGATGGTGTTCTACACGCGCAAGATTTTCCGCAAGCTCACCGGCAATTTCACCTTTGTGGTGGTGACCGACCGCGATGACCTGGACGGGCAGATCTACCGCAACTTCCTGTACACCGGCGTGGTGGCGCCCAAGGACGATGTGCGTCCGCGCGACAGCGCCCAGCTGCGCGAGATGCTGGGCAAGAACAAGCGCGTGGTGTTCACGCTGATCCAGAAGTTCCGCTATGCCAAGGGCCGCGACTACCCGCTGCTGTCCGACCGGGACGACATCGCCGTCATCGTGGACGAAGCGCACCGCACGCAGTACGCCGGCCTGGCCGAGAACATGCGCGCCGGCCTGCCCCGGGCCAACTTCCTAGCTTTCACGGGCACGCCGCTGCTGGGCAAGGAGCGCAAGACCAGCGCCTGGTTTGGCGATTACGTCTCGGAGTACAACTTCCAGCAAAGCGTGGAAGACGGCGCCACGGTGCCGCTGTTTTACGAGAAGCGGGTGCCTGAGGTGCTGATCCAGAACGAGGACCTGAGCGAGGAGTTTGCCCAGATCCTGGAAGAGGAGAACCTGGACGAGCCGGCGCAGGAGAAGCTGGAGAAGCGCTTCGCGCAGGAGATGGAGGTCGTCAAGCGCGAGGACCGGCTGGACACGATTGCCCGCGACATCGTTTTCCATTTCCCGCGCCGCGGCTACCTGGGCAAGGGACTGGTCATTTCGGTAGATAAATTCACCGCAGTGACCATGCACGACAAGGTGCAGGCGCTGTGGAAGGCCGAGATCAAGACGCTGAATGGCCGCATCGCCAGCACCAAGAACGATGTCGAGCGCCAGCGCCTGAAGCAGCTCAAGGCCTGGATGAGCGCGGCGGAGATGGCGGTGATCGTCAGCGAGGAGGCGGGCGAGGAAGAGAAATTCGCGAAGAAGAAGCTGGACATCAAGCCGCATCGCCAGCGCATGAACGCATTGGACGAGCACGGCCACGACATCGAGTTCAACTTCAAGGACCCGGAGCACCCGCTGCAGCTGGTGTTCGTCTGCGCGATGTGGCTGACCGGCTTTGACGCGCCCACGGTGAGCACGCTCTACCTGGACAAGCCCATGCAGGGCCATACGCTGATGCAGACCATCGCGCGGGCCAACCGCGTGAGCGGGCATGAGATCCACGGCGTGAGCAAGCGCCACGGCGAGATCGTGGACTACTACAACGTCTTCCGCCGCATGAAGAAGGCGCTGCGCGACTACGCTGCGGGGCCTGAGGACGAAGAGCTGCCGGTGCAGGACAAAAGCCAGCTGTTCGCGCTGCTGGACGAGGCCATCGAGCAAGGCTTTGCCTTCTGCCAGAGCGAGGGCGTGCGGCTGCATGAGGCGCTGGACCGTGGTGATGTGTTCACCAAGCTCGGCCAGTTCAACGACTTTGCCAACACGCTGCTGGCCAGCGATGAACAGCGCAAATCTTTCAACGTCTACGAGAACACCATCTCTTCCCTGTACGAGGCCTGCAAGCCCGAGGTGTTGCGGCTGGGCAAGGGGCGAGTCGTGTCAGCCTTCCAGTACCTGCGTGGGGTGATGGACAGCATCGTCGAAGGAGCTGACATCGACAGCGCGGTGCAGAAGATCGAGGCCTTGCTGGATGCCAGCGTGGTGGTGGACAAGGCCGAAACCTTCTCGGCCAAGGAGTTCGAGGCGCAGTACAAGATCGTGCAGCGCGGCAAGGCCTGGAACCTGAGCACGGTCAACGTGGACAAGCTGCGCGAGGAGTTCCAGAAGGCGCCCTACAAGAACATCCAGATCGCCGACCTGCAAGCCTTCTTACAGCGCAAGCTGGCCGAGATGCTGGCGCAGAACAGCACGCGGACAGATTTCCTGCAGCGCCTGCAGAACGTGATCGATGCTTACAACTCAGGCGCCACGGCCACCGAGAACTACTACGACGAGCTGACCGCCTATGCCCAAGAGCTGAAGGACGAAGCCGAACGCCACATTCGCGAAGGCTTGACAGAGGACGAGCTGGAGCTGTTCGATCTACTCAAGAAAGAGTCGTTGACGCAGGACGAGACGCAGCGCGTCAAGCTGGCGGCCAAGCATTTGCTGCAGCGCCTGGTCGAAGAGCAACCCAAGGTGCTGGTGCAGAACTGGCACCAGAACGCGCAGACGCAGCAGCAGGTGAGAGGCGAGATCGAGCGGGTTTTGAACGACGATCTGCCGCTGAGTTACGACCGCACCACCTTCAAGCAAAAGTGCGACAAGGTCTATGACTTGGCCGTCGAGTACGCGCTGCGGGGCAGGAAGTGGGCGGCATGATGCTGGCCAAGAGTCGGCCCGCTGGAATCCAGTACATGGGCATGGCGGGTGTTTCGCAGAGTTGTGTCCAAGCCGTAGAGCGGCTGGTGATGGCGGGAGCGCGCATCGACTTGGCTCAACTCTTGACCGCTGACACCGCTCATGCCTTGTTGCTGCACCTGGAGCCGATGGAGGTCATTGCCGTGAAGTCGGGCTTCAGGTCTGGCTATGCCGGCGAAGGCCCGCGCGCTTTGTCAGACACGCTGCGCCTGCTCCAAGCATTTGGATTTGAAATCGACGAAGTTGAAGTCAGTCCCGCGCTGATGAAGCGGCTGGACGATTGCGCTCTGACCCAAGGCGATATGGATTCCATCGAGATGGAGCGCTCGGCCATCGATCGGCCGGCACCGACAGAATCAGACGAAGACACAGCGCCGGCCAAGCCAAAGAACAAGGGAACATAGAGTCAATGACAAGCAATAGCAAAACCATGTGGATGGTGCGAGCGGGTGAGGCCGGCTGGCGCTTTGATGAATTCGAGCGCGAGAGCATCGTCAGCATCGGTTGGCATGAAATGGGCGATCTCACGGCTCTGCAGGGGCGCGATGCTTTCATGCGTCAGGTTGAGCTTTCCTATCCCAAAGCCAAGCCATCGACCTACCCCAGCTCGGCCGGGCAGGTGTTTCGTTTTGTCCGGGAAATCAAGGTCGGTGATTCGGTGTTGACCTACAGCCCGCCACAGCGCAGCTATCTGGTGGGCGTGGTGGAGGGGACATACGAATACGCACCAGCTGCTTCTGCAGAGCAGCCGAATCAACGCAAGGTTCGTTGGCTCGGTCGAGTCATGCGGGACAACTTGTCAGTGGCCACGCGCAACAGCCTGGGGGCGATCTCCACCTTGTTCATGGTGCCGGCGGAGGCCGCTGCTGAAATTGAGCGTTTCTTGAGCGGTACAGCGCCGGCCGTGATGTCAACGCCAGCCGCGCCAGATGTCGAAGAGCAAGTCGATGACTTGTACAAGGACATTCAAGGCAAGGCCTTCGAGTTCATCAAGGACAAGGTCAGTCAGCTCGATTGGGAGGATATGCAGGAGCTTGTGGCGGGCTTGCTGCGTGCGATGGGCTACAAGACGCGAATTTCTCCCAGCGGATCGGATCGAGGCAAGGACATCGTTGCTTCGCCTGACGGCCTCGGATTTGAAGATCCACGCATCGTGGTGGAAGTCAAACATCGCACAGCCGCGATGGGATCCCAGGAGATCCGCAGCTTTCTTGGTGGCCGGCACGACAACGACAAAGGTCTGTACGTCAGTACGGGAGGCTTTACGAAAGACGCCCGCTACGAGGCGGAACGAGCCCGCATTCCTGTCACCTTGATGGACCTGGACGATCTGGTCAAGGCTTTGCTGGAACAGTACGAACGCATGGACATTGACATGCAGCGATTGATTCCGATGCGCAAGCTGTACTGGCCGGCGTGATGGTCAACACCCTGAAGCATTTGCTGCATGCGGGGTGAGGCGCATTGCATGCCACCTCCGTGAGGCTTTGGATCTCACGCTGCTGGTCTGAAGAATGTCGCGACACTGTCACGACATTCGGTGGGTCTCTGCTGAACTGACACTTGAATTGAGCAGCGGTGCTCCTCATGCCCCACCTCAGGATAATCACGCAACCAGTCCATCCCCCCCCACCCCAGCCGCCCCAAGCCACCCATGAGCGATTCCCCCCTCCCCGATCGCCTGCAAGCCCTGCTCGACGAGCGCGTGTTCAACTTTGCGCAGGCGGCGCAGCGGCACTTCAAGACCAATGACTTGGTGGTGCTGCTGGATTTCCGCGCCGAGACGCCGGAGCTGGAGGCGTTGCCGCGGCAGGCGCTGGCTGAGGCGGAGGAGTTGTCGCTGGAGGTGAAGTTAAAGCTGGCGCGGCCGGCCTCGGCTTTGAGCCCGGTGTTCGGTGCGCCGGAGCAGGCCTTTTGGTTTGTGGTGATTCACGAGGACGAGGATGCCGATTGCGGCGCCATCAGCGCGGCGGTTCAGGGCGCGCCGTTTGCAGGCAAGCTCTCGGCCCAGGGCTGACGGACTGGCGCAGGCGCCCTTTTGCAATCTGGCACGCTTGCTCGCTGGCCTGCTTCCCGTACCGCATCGATGAACAAACCTTCCCCCCTGCGCCGCCTGCTCTCCCTGCGCGCCCGATCCCCAGCGCCCGCGCCGGCCGGGCCGGTGGACGAGCTGGCGCAGGCGCGCGCCCTGATCGCGGCCATCGATGCCGGTGGCATTCCGCTCTACCCTGGCAAGGTGAACCAGATCGCGCGGGCGCTGGGGCTGGAGGTCTCGCGCGAGGCGCCGGTGGAGGCGACCGTGGCGCGGATACGGGCGCTTGTGCGGGCGGGCCGCTGATCGCGCGGAGCCACCAGGACAAGAGGCGCAGGCTCTTGCTTCGGCACCTTTTGCGCCTGCCGGCCGGGCTTGATGCAATGAAACGCGGCTGGGCGTGGCGCCCGATGCCACCGCACCGGGCGCCATCGCGGGCTTGAGTTACCAGCTCAGGCTCAGCGAGTAAGGCACCGCCGTGCTGCCGCTGTAATAGACCACGCGGACGAAGAAGTTCTGCGTCGTTGCGCTGGTGTTGCGGTAGCTGGCGTTGTCGGTCACGCCGACATCGAGCTCGCTGCGTGCCACCACGGTGCCGGCGCTGTTGTAGATCTGCAGGTCGTAGTCCGTGCTGCCATTGGGCATGGGCAGGCTGGCCCTCAGCGTGCGGCCGGCCGGCAGGCTGACGCGGAAGTAGTCGGTGTCGCTGCTGGTGCCCAGGGCGGCGCGCAGGGTGCGCGGCGCCGCCACGGCGTTGGCTTGCGCCCGCGTGTTGTTGGGCTCGGCTTCATCGAATGGCGGCGGCGGGGTGTCGGTCATGGCCAGCACGGCGGCGTTGGCGTCGAGCAGGCCGCTGCCGCATTGGCTGCAGCTGCCCGGGAAGGGGCGGGCGCTGCTCTTGAGCTTGCTGGCGATTTCATCGGGTGTGGCCGTGGGCTTCTTGCTGAACATCAGCGCGGCGACACCGGCCACGTGGGGCGCGGCCATCGAGGTGCCTTGGTAGAAGGCGTAGCTGTCGGCGCCCGGCGAGCTGGTGCCGGCGTTCAGTGTGGACAAGATGCCGTTGCTGGTGCCGGCGCCGGTGTTGCCGCCGGGCGCGGCCAGGGCCACCACCGAGCCGTAGTTGGAGTACGGGGCGCGGGCGCCGTAGCGGTCGGTCGCGGCCACGGTGATGACTCCAGAGCAGTTGGCCGGGGTGAAGTTGGCGGCGTTGGCATTGGAATTGCCCGCGGCCACCACCACCACGGCGCCGCGCGAGCGGGCGCCGTTGATGGCGTTCTGGCTGGTGTTGTCGCAGGCGCCGCTGCCGCCCAGCGACAGGTTCAGCACTTTGGCCGGCGTGGCATTGGCCGGCACGCCGGGCACCGTGCCGCCCGAGGCCCAGATCATGCCGTCGGCGATGTCGGAGTTGTAGCCGCCGCAGCGGCCCAGCACGCGCACGGCCTGCACCTTGGCGTTGAAGGCAATGCCGGCGATGCCGGTCGCGTTGTTGGTGCGCGCCGCGATGGTGCCGGCCACATGGGTGCCGTGCCAGGAGCTGTTGCGGGCACCGCCGCCGCCGCATTGGCCGGCGGTGTTCCAGTCACCGGGGTCGCTGGGGTCGCTGTCGCGGCCATTGCCATCGTTGGCGGTGGCCACGTCAGCAATCATGTCGTAACCGGCCACGGTTTGGCCGGCCAGGTCGGCGTGGGGGCGGATGCCGGTGTCGATCACCGCCACCACCACGCCGCTGCCGGTGGCTTGGTCCCAGGCGGCCGGGGCGCGGATGCCGCCGGTGGCTTCAGACAGATCCCATTGCTGGCTGTACTGGCTGTCGTTGGGGGTGAGTTGCAGGTACATCTTGCGGTCGGGCTCGGCGTACTCGACCGTGGCGTCTTCGGCCTTGATGCGGGCGGCCAGGGCTTGCACCTCGGCCAATGGCAGGGGGCGGTCCAGGCTCAGCACATGCGAGCCCAGGCCGCTCTGGCGCAGCATGCGGAGCTGCAGGCCACGCTCGGCGGCCAGCTGGCGGGCACGGTCGACGCGCTGGTTCAGCGTGTTCGTGTCCAGGGCGCGGGCCCGCATCACCTTGCGGCCGTCCTCCATCGCAGCTTCGCTGGCGTCGAAGTATTTGATGATCAGCCGGTCGGTGTCGCTGCTCTGGACGACTCGGGAGCCGGGCGCATCCGCCTCGGCCACCGATTGGCCGGCCTGGGCGGCGCTGGTGGCTGCCAGCAGGGCCAGGGCGAGGGCCACCGGCTTGGGGCTGAAGCGGTGGGGGCGGCGTGAGGACGAAGAAGAGGAAAGGGACTTCATGGGGCAACTCTCTCTCGATCAAGCAAGACCGGCGCGCAAGGGCAGTTCAAGTCGATGTTTGTGCCGAACGCGTCGAGGCGCTCCCCGCGGGGGAGCCTGAACCCGCCGACACGGGCGATTGCCCGGCAGCGGCACCACTCGCGGCATGCCGGAGGGGTGCGCCGGCAACCGAAAGCGGCCGCAGTGTAGGCAGGCTTGGCGGCGCGCAGACGCCCCACCTGTCAGAGCTGCCGAGGGGGGAAATCCGGTGTCGAAAAATGGCACACCGGCCCGTGCCGCTGGCTGCAGTGCTGCTTTGATCTGTGTCAAGCGCCGCCAGGTGGGGGCGCGTTGCCGTGTCAAATTGCGCGTTGTTCGCCCATGTTCAATGCGCTTTCAGCTCATTTGCTGGCCCGAGAATCCATGCATGCTTGCTTGCTCGCCTGTGCCCGTCTTGCGGGCCAGGCTGAGCGGCGTTCATTCAATGGAGTTGGACGATGCTGAATCAATGGCGGATCTCGCAGCGCTTTCTGGTCATCATGGGCCTGTACTGGCTGACCTTTGTGCTGTTGGCCGGTTTGGCGGCCTGGGGCCTGTCGGGCAGCGCCCGCGCCTTGCGCGAGGTGGCCGACCAGCGCATGGGCGCGGTGTTCGAGTTGAACCAGCTGATCAAGAACAACCAGGCCAACCGGACCGAGGTGCTGCTGGCATTCCAGCATGCGCCGGACAGTGTGCTCGCGGGCATTCACGACCATGAGACCTCGGTGCATCTGCAGGCGCTGGAAAAACGCCGCAACGAGAACGACAGCGCCTGGCCCAAGGTCAAGGCTGCCGCTGCCATTGACGCGGCCGGTGCCGCCTTGGCCGCCGATGCCGACGACAAGCGCCAGGCCTGGACGCGCAAGTCGGACGAAGTCTTTGCCGCGCTGCGAGCCGGCAACTTTTCGCCCCAGGTGATGGCCGACTTTCTCAAGGCCGGACGCACCGAGGGTGCAGCCCTGTTTGCCGCCTTGGACAAGATGGCGCACCACGAGCAGGAGCAGGCCAGGTTGGCCGCTGTGGCTGCGGCCAACCGTGTACATCAACTGCAGATGGTATTTGCGCTGATGGCCCTGGGCATTGGCGCGCCGACCACCTGGATGTTCTTGACTTTGCTGCGCCGCATCCGTGGCGGCTTTGCCAAGGCCGACGAGCTGTCCACCGCCATCGCCGAGGGGGATCTGACGGTCGATGTCCAAGGCCTGGGCGGCGATGAGATCGCCCATCTGCTCAACCAGATGCACACCATGCGCGAGCGTCTGATCCAGCTGATCAGCGCCGTGCGCCAGACGGCCGATGGCGTGCAGACTGCGGCCGTCGAAGTGGCAGCGGGCAATATGGACCTCTCCAACCGCACGGAGCAGACGGCCAGCAATCTGCAGCAGACCGCCAGCACCACCGACCAGCTGCGCGTGACGGTGGCGCGCAATGCCGAGCACGCGGATCAGGCCAACCAGCTGGCGGTGGCGGCGAGCGACGTGGCCGAGCGAGGCGGGGCCGTCGTGGGCGAGGTGATCAGCACCATGCGCGGCATCAACGAGAGCAGCCGCAAGATCTCCGACATCATCGGCGTCATCGATTCGATCGCATTCCAGACCAACATCCTGGCCCTCAATGCCGCTGTGGAAGCGGCTCGCGCCGGCGAGCAAGGCCGCGGCTTTGCTGTTGTGGCCTCCGAGGTGCGCAGCCTGGCGCAGCGCAGCGCCGAGGCGGCGCGCGAGATCAAGTCCTTGATCTCGGCCAGTGTCGAGCATGTGGAGCAAGGCAGCAGCCAGGTCAATCGCGCCGGCGAAACCATGCAAGAGGTGGTGGACTCGATCCGCCGCGTCACCCAGATCGCCGGCGACATCCGCATCGCCAGCAAGGAGCAGAGCGAAGGCGTCAACACCGTGGGCCAGGCTATTTCGCAAATGGACCAGGCCACCCAGCAGAACGCGGCCCTGGTGGAAGAAAGTGCTGCCGCCGCGGCCAGCTTGCGCGATCAGGCGCAGCAACTGGTCACGGCTGTGGCGGGCTTTCGCATGCCTTGAGCGCGAGACCGCGCCGGTCGTGGTCCGTGGTGATGCAGGGTGGCGGCCCGCTTAGGCGCCGCTGGAGGACACCGGCAGGCTGGTGCGCGCAATCACCTGTTGCAGCACAAAGCTGGAGTGCACGCCGGTGACGCCCTGGATGCGGGTCAGCTTGCCCAGCAGCAGGCTTTGGAAATGGTCCATGTCGCGGACGATGATCTTGAGCTGGTAGTCGGCCGCCTGGCCGGTGATGAGCAGGCATTCCAGCACCTCGGGCAGCACCCGCACCGAGGCCTCGAAATTGGCAAAGCGCTCGGGCGTGTGCTGGTCCATGGAGATGTGCACCAGGGCCATCAGCGACAGGCCCAGTTTCTTGGCGTCAAGCAGGGCGCGGTAGCCGGTGATCAGGCCGCTCTCTTCCAGCGCCCGCACCCGGCGCAGGCAGGGCGAGGGCGAGAGGCCCACCCGGTCGGCCAGGTCCTGGTTGGCGATGCGGCCGTCTTCCTGCAGCACATCGAGAATCTGGCGGTCAATGCGGTCCAATTCCATGGCGATGCCTTTGAATTTTAGATTTGAGCAATTTTCTGCCAAACAAACACCGAAGTCTGCCATCTTCGCAATTTTCTGCCCGAGCCCGCGGCCTACACTGAAATCACTGCGAGAGATCGCAAGACACCACCGCCGAGCCGGACCCCGGCCTGGTGGACATGCAGCCCCGCGGCACCCCCGCGCGGTGCAGGGCCGGCGCCAAGAGCGCCGCAACTACAGCCCCTGCAGCCCCGAGAACCCCGAGCACCACAAGCGCTTGGGGTTTTTTCTTTGCGGGGCCTCGTTTTACTGGCGCGGGGCGTGCGCTTTGCGCAGAAGCCCCGGCCCGCGGGCGCCGGTGCGCTGGCGAAGCTGGGCACAATGGCGCGCGCGCAACCGTTTGCGCGTGGATGGCGAGCCGCTTCGGGCCGTGCATCCCGGCCCTCTGTTTTTCTCCGCTTCTCTCCGTTTCTTTGAGCTGGATTCCTCTTGCAGATCGCTTTCCGCCCCCACGCCTCCCCCGCTTCTTCAGCTCCCTTCGCCCTCTCCCTCTCGCGCTTTCGCCCGCTGGCGCTGCTGGCCGGCCTGGCCTTGGCCGCACCGCTGCTGCTGAGCAGCGCGCCGGCCCAGGCCTGGGGCGCCGAGGGCCACCGCCTGGTGGCCAGCGTGGCCGAGCAGGGCCTGAGCCCCGCCGCTCGCGCCGAGGTGCAGCGCCTGCTGGCGCTGGAGCCCGGCAGCACCCTGGCCTCCATCTCCACCTGGGCCGATGAGCACCGCTCGCCGCAGACCGGGCCCTGGCACTACGTGAACTTCCCGCGCGACGGCGGCTGCAACTACGAGCCGGCGCGCGACTGCGAGGACGGTGCCTGCGTGGTGAGCGCCATCGAGCGCCAGGTCGAGGTGCTCAAGAACGACAAGGCCTCGGACGAAGCGCGCTTGAAGGCGCTCAAGTACGTGGTGCATCTGGTGGCCGATGTGCACCAGCCCCTGCACGCCGGTTTTGCCGACGACCGCGGCGGCAACAGCTACCAGGTGCAGGGCTTCGGCCGCGGCTCCAATCTGCATTCGCTGTGGGACTCGGGTCTGATGCGCAACCGCGCCGGTGGCGCCGAGGGCTTGATGCAGGATTTGATGCTCAAGGCCGGCTCGGGCAGCCAGCGTGTGCCCGCCACCGACAGCCGGGCTGCGGCCCAGTGGGCGGTGGAGTCCTGCCGTCTGGTGTCGGCTCCGGGCTTCTACCCCGATGGCCACAAGGTCGACCAGAGCTATGCCGATGCCCACGACCCGGCGCTGCGTCAACGCCTGGCCGAGGCGGCCCGCCGCCTGGCCGGGGTCTTGAACAGCAGCCTGCGATAAGCGAGGCCGCTTGCTTACTTGCCGACCCGCAACTCCACAAAATCGGAGCCGCGGCGCTGTTGCGGCCCCAGCTGCAGGCGGAAGCCGCCGAGGTCGAGGCTGCCGATGGCATCCAGGCCTTGGCCCACGCTTTCGCGCGACAGCGGCAGGTGGGCGCGGCGCAGGCCTTCGGCCATCACGCGGGCGGCGATATAGCCTTCCAGGCTGATGGCGTCGAACTGCCGGTCGCCATGGCTGCGCATGGCCTGCTGGTAGTCGGCCACCACGGGCAGGTGGCGGTTCTCGGCGTCGGGCACCACCTGGGCCAGGGTCACGCCCTTCATGGCCGGGCCCAGGGCTTGGCGCAAGGGCTCCAGACCGGTGAATGACAGGGCGTAGAAGCGGCCGCGATAGCCTCTGCGGCGCGCCAGCTTGATTGCCGCGGCGCAGCTGCCGTAGGTGCTGATCATGAAGATGGCCTCGCCGTGGCCATGGGTCAGCAGGCGGCCGATCGCTTCGTCCATGTCTTCGCTGTTGCGCTTGTGCGGAGCTGCCACGCCCAGGCTCAGGCCCAAACGCGCTGCCGCCTCGCGCATGGATTCCAGGCCGGCGCGGCCGAACAGATCGGCCTGGTAGAGCAGGTCCACGGTCTTGACGCCGTCGTCCTTCATGGCGCGCGCCAGGGCCAGGCCTTCTTCGTTGTAGCCGGCGCGGATGTTGAACACCTGGGTTTGCTGCGGCTCGCGCAGAAAGCTGGCTCCGGTGTAGGCGCCGACAAAGGGGATGGCTGCGCGTTTCACCAGCGGCAGCACCGCCATGGTGGTGGGCGTGCCGACATAGCCGAACAGGGCCAGCACGCGCGGGTCGTCCAGCAGCATGCGGGTGTTGGCTTCGGCGCGCTCGGGCTCGTAGGCATCGTCGCGCACATGGAGCACGACGCTGGCACCGTGGATGCCGCCCAGGTGGTTGATGTGGGTGAACGCGGCCTGCGCGCCGGCGTGGAAGCGCCGCCCCAGGCTGGCGGCCGGGCCACTGAGCGCCGCCGAGGCGCCGAGATGGATGTCGCCCACCGTGGCCGCCCGCAGCGGGCCCGTGACTACCGCGGCCGACACTGCCGCCAGATCGGCAAACCAGCGACGCCGGGTGGTGTCAGGGGAGGAGAGCGAGGTCAGGCGGGTTGGCATCAGGCGTGAGCGGTGGAGGGGCGTGCAAGCCCAAGGGGGGCGAGCCGTGGGCGGGCAAGGTGTGCGGGACAGTGAGGCGGCGACACAGCTCAGTCTACGCGCTGGCCTGGGGCTTGTCCCTGGCGAACCGGCCCGCGGGTGTGCAAGCTTTCGCGCTCCGGTGGGTGCCGCAGTGGCAGCGGCCCCGGGCGCAGGGCTCTCGGCCCTCAGAGGCCGGGTGGTTCCCAGACCCAGGCGCCGCCCGGGGTGTGCGCCGCTTGCTGGCGGTAGCTGGATGGCGCCATGCCGACGATGGACTTGAACTGGCGGCTGAACTGCGCCTGGTCGTAGAAGCCGCAGGCCAGCGCCACCTCGAGCAGGGGTTCTTGCGTGCCGCGCAGCAAGGCACAGGCGGCGCGCACGCGGCTGCGCAGGATGAAGGCCATGGGGCTGAGTCCGTAGATGCGCTTGACCAGGGCCGACAGGCGCTCCGGGCTGAGGCCGGCTTCCTCGGCCAGCTCGGACAGCAGCACGCGCCGCTCGCTGTGCTTGGTCATGCGGTCCACGGCCTGCACCAGCCCGGCTTCGGCCGCGCCGCGCGGCACGCCAGGCACATCGCGCGACAGGCAGAGCAGGCCGGCCAGCTCGCCTTCGCGGCTGCACAGCGGGTACTTGTGGGTGACGCACCAGCCGGGCTGTCGGTCGGGCAGCAGGATGGGGTCGAGCTGGTAGAGCAGCGGCTGTTGGCGCGTCAGCACCCACTCATCCTGCTCGCGGTAACGCGCCGCCAGATCGGCGGGCCAGATCTCGGCCGCCGGGCGCCCGTGCAGTTGCTCGTCGCAACTCAGGCCCAGACGCTGCTGCAGCGATTGATTGAAGGACACATAGCGCCCGGCGCGGTCCTTGACCACAAAGAGGTAGCCCGGCACGCCGTCAAACAGCAGAGCGGTCTGGGCCGCACCAAACAGCAAGGCTTGCTCGGCCGCGGAGGGCGCTGCGGCGGCCGGTGCCGCCGCGCTGCGAGGAAGGGGTGGCATGGAATCACGCCTCGAA
Organism: Paucibacter sp. B51; assembly: GCF_027863535.1. Lineage (NCBI taxonomy): Bacteria > Pseudomonadati > Pseudomonadota > Betaproteobacteria > Burkholderiales > Sphaerotilaceae > Roseateles > Paucibacter sp. B51. Next base: position 1,008,676 of record NZ_JAPIVN010000001.1, read on the forward strand.
TTCTTTCGATGGCCGCATCGTCGCTGAAAAATCCGGATCTCGCCGCCCTTGCAGGGCAAGTCCCGATGTCGCTTTCCCTGCGTCGGCAAGGCCTGGCCGGGTGGGCTTCGGCGGCGACGGCGAGCAGCCGCGGCGGGCGGGCTTGAAACATGCGGGTGGTAGAACCTCGCCATGCCGATTTCCCTTCTTGACGCCCGCCACCGCACCGTCGCCGCACTGGGTGTGGCACAAACGCTGGCCTGGGCGTCCAGCTACTACCTGCCGGCGCTGCTGGCCCAGGCCATGGCGCGGGAGCTGGGCCTGGCCCCGGCGACGGTGTTCGCCGCCTTCTCCGTAGCGCTGCTGGCCTCGGCCGTGGTTGGGCCCTCTGCCGGGCGCTGCATCGACCGCTGGGGCGGGCGGCCGGTGCTGATGCTGAGCAATGGTGTATTCGCCCTCGGGCTGTTGGCCCTGAGCCAGGCGCAAGGGCTGTGGAGCTTGTTCGGGGCCTGGCTGATTCTCGGCCTGGCCATGGGCGGCGGGCTGTACGAAGCCGCGTTTGCCACCCTGGTGCGCTTGTACGGGCGCGAGGCTCGCAACTCCATCACCGGCATCACCTTGATTGCCGGATTCGCCTCCACCGTGGGCTGGCCCTTGACCGGCTGGCTGGAGGCCCACTGGGGCTGGCGTGCCGCTTGCCTGGCCTGGGCCGGCCTGCATCTGCTGCTGGCCCTGCCGCTCAATTTCAGCGTGCCTCGGGCTCAGGGCTTGGCGGCGGCCGCGCCCGAACCGGCGGGCGCCCAGGATTCGCCGGTGGTGGAGGGCGTCCCGGCCGGCGCACCCGCCTGGCGCGCGGTGCTGATCTTGTCCTGGGTGTTCGCGGTGACCTGGTTCATCAGCACCGCCATGGCCGCGCACCTGCCCCGCTTGCTGATGGCCAGCGGCGTCAGCCTGGCGGCGGCGGTGGCCGTGGGCGCCCTGATCGGGCCAGCCCAGGTGGCCGCCCGGCTGCTGGAGTTTGGCGTGCTGCGCCATGTGCACCCGCTGCTGTCGGCGCGCCTGGCCACACTTTTGCATCCGGTGGCCGCGGCCCTGCTGGCGCTGTTGGGCGCGCCGCTGGCCTCGGCCTTTGCCCTGCTGCACGGGGCAGGCAACGGCATCCTCACCATTGCCAAAGGCACCCTGCCTCTGGTCTTGTTCGGCCCGCAGGGCTATGGTCAGCGACAGGGCTGGCTGATGGTGCCCGCGCGTGTGGCGCAGGCGTTGGCGCCCTGGTGGTTCGGCCTGTGTCTGGACCGTTGGGGCGCCCAGGCGCTGTGGCTGTCCTGCGGCCTGGGGCTGCTGGCGTTTCTGGCCCTGCTGGCCCTGCCCAAACCCCTGCCCGACCAGACCTGAGCGGTCTGCAAGGGTTTACGGCGCGGCGAACTCCTGCTCGTGCAGCCAGGCCGCGTGCTTGACGGTACGGCGGGTGCGGCTCCACTCTTCGATCATGGCCGGGGCCAGTTCGCGCAAGCGCTCCAGCTGGCCGGGCTTGACCGTGTTGGCGGCCAGTTCGATGCGGTGGCCGTTGGGGTCGTGCAGGTAGATGGACTGGAAGATCTCGTGGTTGGTCGGGCCCACCACGTCGATGCCCAGGGCTTGCAGCTTGGTCTTGGTGCGCTCCAGCGTGGCCACATCTTCCACCTGAAAAGCCAGGTGCTGCACCCAGGCCGGGGTGTTCTCGTCGCGGCCTTGCGGCGGCGACTCGGGCAGCTCGAAGAAGGCCAGCACATTGCCGCGACCGGCGTCGAGGAAGATGTGCATATAGGGGTTGGCCTCCTTGGTCGAGGGCACTCGGTCCTCGGAGATGGCCAGCAGCAGGTCCATGTCCAGCGCCTCTTTGTAGAAGCGGATGGTTTCCTGCACATCGCGGCAGCGGTAGGCGACGTGGTGAATGCCTTGGGTCAACATGATGGTTGTCTCTTGCGAGTTAGAGATGTCGAGTCGTACGCGCTCTGAGGCTGGGAGATTTCGTAGCGAGCGGCTGCCAGGCTAGGCGGACGGAGCGCAGGAACCGGAACGTACTTCCTGTACGTGAGGATTCCGAGCATTCGGCCAACGACGCATGGCAGTCGCGCAGTAGAAAGATCCCTGCCTCAGATGACGCCGCGGCGTTCCTGGTCTTTTTCGAGTGACCGGAAGAGAGCACCGAAGTTGCCTTCGCCGAAACCGAGGTTGTTGCTGCGCTGGATGATCTCGATGAAGATCGGGCCGATGATGTTCTTGGTGAAGATCTGCAGCAGATAGCCTTGCTCGTCGCCATCGACCAGCACCTGGTGCTGCTGGATGCGGGCGTGGTCTTCACGCACGCCTTGCACGCGGTCGAAGACCTCGGCGTAGTAGTCCTCGTCGATCTCCAGGGTCTCGATGCCGCTGCCTTGCAGCTGGTCCAGCGAGCCGAGGATGTCGTTTGTGAGGAAGGCCAGATGCTGAACGCCGGGGCCCTTGTACTCGCGCAGGTATTCGGCGATCTGGTCCTTGTCGTCCTTGGGCTGATTGATGGGGATGCAGAAGCTGCCATCGGGCGAGCGCAGGGCGAAGCTGGTCAGGCCGGTCTTGGCGCCCTGGATGTCGAAGTAGCGCACTTCCGTAAAACCGAAGATGCCTTTGTAGAAGGCGGCCCATTTGTCCTGCTCGCCCGGGGGCACGTTGTTGGTCAGGTGGTCCACGGTCAGGAAGCCCTTGTCCGGCTGGATCACCGGGGCATCGAGCGCCACGAAATCGCGCTCGTAGATGCTGGCGCCGGCCGGGTTAGGCTCGATGAAATAGATGAGGGATTCGCCGATGCCCCAGACCGCCGGATAGGGGTGGTCCTTCATCGCTTCGGGCACGGCCACGGCGCCGCGGGCCACGGCGGCAGCCAAAGCAGCCGCTGCGTTCTCGACACGCCAGCCCATGGCGCTGATCGAGGGGCCATGGCGGCGCGCGAACTGGGCCGAGTGGCCCGCGCGTTCGCCGTTGAGCAGGAAGTGGATGTCGTTCTGGCGGTAGTAGCTGATGGCCTTGCTCGGGTGACGGCGCAGCTTGGAGAAGCCAAACGAGAGGAAGAGTGCGTCGAGCGACTCCAGGCTCGGGCCGCAGAACTCGGTGAACTCGATGCCGGTCAGGCCGACGGGGTTGCTGGGGCTGATGATGCTCATGACGCGGGTCTCCAGGTGTTGGTGTTGGCTTGTGGCTTCGCCCCTCGTGGCGATGGAGCGCATTCTTCGCTCAGCGCTCTTTCGAAGAAAGCGAATTTCTTTGCAGCTCTTGATCAATAATTTCGAACATGAAGCTGGATCTCGAAGCCCTGGCGGCGCTGGACGCGGTGGTGCGCCACGGCAGCTTTGCGCGCGCCGCCGAGGCGCTGCACAAGGTCACCTCGGCGGTCAGCTACCAGGTCAAGAAGTTGGAAGAGCAGCTGAACCTGATCCTGGTGGACCGCAGCGCCTACCGCGTGCGCCTGACCGCCGAGGGCGAGGCCGTGCTGGCCGAAGGCCGGCGCCTGCTGCGCCAGGCCTATCAGGTCGAGGCCCTGGCCCAGCAACTGGCGTCAGGCTGGGAAGCCCGCCTGCTGGTGGTGGTGGACGGCATCCTGCCGCTGGCCGACACCTTGCGGGCGCTCAAGCAACTGGCGGACGAAGGCGTGCCGACGCGTGTGCAGCTGAAGATCGAGTTCCTGCGCGGCGTGCAGCACCGTTTCGAGAAAGAGCAGGCCGATCTGATGCTGGTCAAGGAGTACCAGCCCTCGGCCCAGCTGCACGCCCAGGCGCAGGCCGAGGTGGAATGCGTGCTCTGTGTGGCGACCGAGCATGCGCTGGCTCGGTTGGCCGCAGAGGCCGGGCGTCCCCTGAACTTGGATGAACTGCAAGACCATGTCGAGCTCAGCGTGCAGGACAGCAGCGACCAGGGCAGCGACCGCCAGATGTTCGGTGGCGAGCGGGTCTTCTATCTCTCCGGTTTCGTCGCCAAGCGCCAGGCCCTGCTGATGGGCATGGGCTTCGGCTGGATGCCTCGCTACCTCGTCGATGAAGCGCTGGCTGCCGGCCAGCTCGTCGAGCTGCCTTACCAGGGCGGCTCCCGCTTCCGCTTCACCCCCTGGCTGGTCCAGCGCCTCGACCGCCCACCCGGCCGCGCCGGCCAGCGCTTGATCGAGTTGCTCAGTCGGGCTGCCTGATTGGCGAGTTGGCCTCTGGTGACTGGAAGTGGCACGAAGCCGCCTTTGGTTTTGCTCGTGAGGCCCTGCAGCCCGCGCCGCTACCGGGCTCATGGTTCCGGGGTCGGCCCTGGCGGGCCGACTTCCCTGCGCTGCTCGCACCTCGGGGCTGGCGCATAACTCACTCCGCTCCCTGCGTTCGCTTCGTTCAGACAGAAGCGCCGAGTCAGCGCTTGAAGCGCGCGAGTACGCGCGCGCCCCGAGGCGCTGTGCTGCTCGGCCCTGCACAAATCGCCCGGCAGCAGCCCGGGCTGCAGGGCGCTTGCATCGCGATCGATCTGCCCCATCAACGGTGGAACACGCCACCTCCGGAGGTGGCTCGGCCCGCCGACGGGCGATTTGTGCGCGGCCGAGGGCGCAGCGGAGCGGCTCAGGCGCGCGCTCGCGCGCTTCAAGCGCTGACTCGGCGCCACTGTTTGACCACAGTGAGCGCAGCGAACGGAGGGAGTTTGGCGCCGCTGAGCCGCGCAGTGAGCACCGAGGGAAGTCGGCTCAAAGAGCCGACCCGCGAACCATGAGCACGGCGGCGGGCCGAGACACCGCAGCGAGAACGATCAACTAAGACAGTGGAAGTCCGCAATGTGCCGCGAACCGCCGCTCGCGCCAACCAAAAAAGAGGCGCAAGCCGCTTGAAGCTGCTTGCGCCTTGAGAAACCGGGCAGGTGGTGGAGTCGGGCCGGAGCCCGGCCCGCCCGGGCCAGGGAAACCTGGGTTGGAGTTCTGTGCAGCGGATCAGGACTTGGCCGGGGTGGCTTCAGTCTTGGTTGCGGCCGGGGTGGCGCTGGGCGTGGTCACCGCAGCAGCAGCTTCGGTGGCGGCCTTCTTGGGTGTGGCCGGGCCGGCGCCGTCGGTCTTGTTCACCGGGCTGGGCGTGGCCGCCACCGGGGCGGTGGTTGCGGCGGGCGTGGCGGCAACCGTGGTGGCAACCGTGGTGGCAACCGTGGTGGCCGGCTTGGCCGCGGGGGCGGCGGCCACCGCCGGCGTGGCCGGGGCAGCAGCCGTGGTCACCGGAGCTGCAGCCTGGCTGGTCTTCGCAGCGGCCGGGGCTGTCTTGTGGGCGTGGGCCTTCTTGTGCTCGCCCTTGTGCTCCGTCTTCGCAGCAGCGGTGTGCTGCTCAGTTTTTGCGTTAGCGTCCTTGGTGGCGGTCGCCAGGGGCGCCGCAGTCGTTGTGGTGGCAGCCGGTGCAGGGGTGGTGGCTGCGGTGGCCGTGGGGTTGGCGCTGACCGGCTTGGTGGCTTCGGCGGCCATGGCGCTACCCAAGGACAGAGCCAGCAGCGCGGGGATCAGAGCGGTCTTCAGAGCGTTGGACTTGGTGTTCATCAGGATTTCTCCAAGGGTTGCGAAAGGTACCTGCACAACGACGCCCGATGAGCGCTCGTTGACCCTGTTTCTTGGCCCTTGCAAAGCGTTACACGTGTCACATATCGGCACTTCGATGGGTTGATGCAAATAAAAAGGGGCGCGAAACGCGCCCCTTGTGGGTGTTGGCCGCCGCAGCGGTGATCACCAGATCTTGCAGCGCTTGCTCTCTTCCTTGACCATTTTCTGGCCCGGCTTGCAGGCGAAAGCCTGGGCAAACTCCGGCATGTTCACGGCCACGCCGTTGATGCGGTAGCGGCCCGGTGAATGCGGGTTGGTCAGGGCCTGCACGCGCAGGGCTTCGGGGCGGGCGGTGTTGCAGTCCCACTGGCCGAAGCCGATGAAGAAACGCTGCTCGGGCGTCAGGCCATCGATGGGCGCCAGCTTCTGCGTGGCCGTCTGTTCGCGCCAAGCGGCCAGGGCCAGCACCATGCCGCCCAGGTCAGCCAGGTCTTCGCCCAGGGTCAGGCGGCTGTTGATCTTGATGTCATCGACGATGGTGTACTGCGCGTATTGCTCCACCACGCAGGCGGCGCGCTTCTCAAACGCGCGGCCGTCCTTCTTGGCCCACCAGTCCTTGAGATTGCCCTTGGCATCGAACTGGCGGCCTTCGTCGTCGAAGCCGTGGATCAGCTCATGGCCGATGGTGCCGCCGGTGTTGCCGTAGCTGGGCGCGTCGTCGAGCTTGGTGTCGAAGAGCGGTGGCTGCAGCACGCCGGCGGGGAAGTTGATGTCGTTCATCTGCGCGTTGTAGTACGCGTTCACCGTCTGCGGTGTCATGCCCCATTCGCCGCGGTCCAGCGGCTTGCCGATCTTGGTCAGCTGGCGCCGTGCCTCGAAGGCATGGCCGCGCTGCACATTGCCGAGGAAATCATCACGCTTGACCTGCAGCGCGCTGTAGTCTCGCCAGACATCGGGGTAGCCGACCTTGTTGACGATGCTGTGCAGCTTCTCCAGCGCACGGGTCTTGGTGGCCGGGCTCATCCACTCGAGCGCCTGCACGCGCTGGGCCATGGCGCGCTCGATCTGCTCGGTCATCTGCACGGTCTTGGCCTTGAGCTCGGGGCTGAAGTTGCGCGCCACGAACTCCTGGCCCAGGGCCTCGCCCATCTGTACATCGACCAGCTCGACGCAACGCTTCCAACGTGCCTTGAGCTGCGGAACGCCGTTCAGTGTCTGGCCGAAGAAGTCGAAGTTGGCCTGCACCAGCGCCTGGTTCAGATGCGGCGCTTGGCTGCTCAGGGTCTGCCAGCGCAGGTAGGTCTTGATGTCGTCCAGGCTGCTCTTCTTGAGCAGGCCAGCCAGGGCCTTGAAGAAGGCCGGCTCGGTGACGTTGAAGACTCGCGTGTCCGCCGGCACGCCCAGGGCTTGCTGGTAGGCCGCCCAGTCGAAGCCGGGGGTCAGCGCTTGCAGGCCACGGGCGTCGAATTTGTGGAAGGTCTTGTAGGGATCGCGCTTGTCCACCCGGCTCAGGGTGGCGCGGGCCAGGGTGGTCTCCATGGCGAGCACCCGCGCGGCGGCCGCCTGGGCCTGTGCCGGGCTGCTGCCGCTGAGCTCGAACATGCGGGTGATGTGGGCGCTGAATGCTTCCCGCATCTTGAGCGACTTCGCATCGCGCTTGAGGTAGTAATCGCGGTCCGGCAGGCTGATGCCGCCGGCCATGGCGAAGGCGATCAGCTGGCTGGAATCGGCCAGGTCCTGGCTGGACGAGAAATAGAAGAACAGACGCTCGTTGTTGCTGGCCAGCTGCAGGGCGGCCAGCAGGGCCGGCAGCTCCTGCTTGCTGCTCAGGCCGTCGATGCGGCTCAGCAAGGGCTGCAGGGGCTGCAGGCCCAGGCGCTCGGCTGCGCCCTCGTCCATGCAGGCGGCGTAGTAGTCGGCCATCTTGGCCTGGCTGGCGTTCAGCTCGGCGGCCGGGCTGGTTTTCAGCCGCTCCAGGATGCCCCAGAGATAACGCTGGTTTTCATCGGCCATCTTGGCGTAGACCGACCAGCGCGACTGGTCGGCCGGCACCGGGTTCTTTTCCATCCAGCCGCCGCAGACGTACTGGTAGAAGTCTTCGCAGGGGTCGACGCTGCGGTCCATGGCCGTGAGGTCCAGGCTGGGTGTGTAGGGCAGCTGGCTCAGGGGCTGCTCAGCGGCAGCGGCAACGGTGGCGGCCGGTGTGGTTGCTGCCGGCTGGGCTTGCGCCAGCAGGCTCAGCGTGCCCAGGCTCAGGGCGCTGAGCAGGGCTTTCAGGGGCGTGGACATGGGGGGCATGGGGGAGGCATCCTTGGCGACCGCGGGGGGTCGAAGCCTGGGATTCTCCGCCAAGCTCGTGAGCGTCAGCGGCTGCGCTTCTTGAGCACTTCGTCCTGCCAGGTCTGGCGCAGCTTCTTCAGCTCCCAGGCCCAGACAAAAGGCCGCAGCGCGCGGGCCGGGCGGTACTGGGCGGGGTCGAGCAGGCGCTGCCGCACATCGGCCGGCAGTTCCAGATGCTCCAGGCGGATGGGCCGCGCATAGCCGCGCGCCAGCTGCAGCTGGCCGGGGTCGCTGAAGATGTACTCGCGCGCCAGGAGAGCGGCATTCGGGTGCGGGGCGTGGCGGTTGATGAGGGTGGTGTAGCCGCTAGTCACCGAGCCGTCGCTGGGGATCAGCACCTCGTACTCGCTGGGGCGGCGCACGCGGCTGCGGTGGCCCAGGGCGACGAAATCCCAGAGCAGGTAGACATCGGCACTGCCACGCTGCAGATCGGACACCATGGCATTGCTGTGCACCAGGCGGCCTTGCCGCTCCAGCTTGGCAAAGGCCTCCAGGGCTGGTTGCAATCGGGTTTCGTCCCCGCCCAGGGCGATGGCGGCGGCCAGCACATTGGCGCTGGCCTGGGCCGAGCTGCCGACGCCGCCCACCTGCACGGTGTACGGTCCCTCGAACAGGGCGCGCCAGCTGCCCGGCACCCGGCCACCGGTGCGCCGGGTGTTGACGGCAAAGGCTATCGTGCCGGTGTAGGCCAGGGCCCAGAAGCCGTCCTCGTCACGCGCCCAGGCGGGCAGTTGCGACCAGACCATGGGCTTGTGCGGCCGGCTGATGCCACGCCCACGGGCCACCGCGCCGTATTCGAAGCCGACATCGCCCAGGTCGGCCGTGGCGCGGCTGCCCTCGCTGGCCATGCGCTCGATCTCGTCGGCGCTGTTCATGTTCTCGTCGCTGTGCTCGATGCCGTAGAGCCGTTTCAGATCGGCCCAGATGCCGCCCCAGTTGGCCCAGTGGTCCGGCATGCCGAGGGTGTGCAGCCGGCCCTCGGCGCGGGCGGCTGCCACCAAGGCGGGCGGCGGATTGAACAAAGCTTCAGCGACCGGAGGCGCCATCGGCTGCGCCAGCATCCGTCCGGTGGGCAGGCCCAGGGTACCCAGCAGCAGGTGGCGGCGCTTCATGCGCGGATTGTTACAGCTTGCGCGCTGGCCCGGCTTCGATGCCTGCGTGATCGCGCGGGTCTCAGCCCAGAACGCGCAGGATCTCTTCGCCATACGCTTCCAGCTTCTTGGCGCCCACGCCGCTGATGCCCGCCAGCTCGTCCAGGCTTTGCGGGTTCTGGCGCGCCATCTCGGCCAGGGTGACGTTCTGGAAGATCACATAGGCCGGCAGACCGTGTTCCTTGGCCACCTCGGCGCGCCAGTTCTTGAGCTGCTCGAAGCGCTCCATCGCGTCCTCGTCCAGCTCGATGGGCGCGGCGCTCTTGCCCTTGCCAGTTCCGTCGCTGCGGCTGAGCTTGCCGCGCTTGGGCGCCACGCTGGGCACGCGCAGCAGCAGCTGCACCTCGCCCTTGAGCACGGCGCGGGCGCTGTCGGCCAGGGCCAGGGTCATGTATTCGCCCTCGGTGAAGACATGGCCCAGGGCGATCAGCTGGCGCAGCACGGCGCGCCACTGGGTTTCAGGCAGGTCAGCGCCAATGCCCCAGGTGGACAGGCTTTGGTGGCCGTACTGCGTGACCTTGTCGGTGACCTTGCCGCGCAGCACATCGATCAGGTGGCCGGCACCGAAGCGCTGGCCGCCGTTCTGGTGAAAGCGGTAGATGCAGCTGAGCAGCTTGCGGGCGGCATCGGTGCCGTCCCAGGTGGCGGGCGGCACCAGGCAGTTGTCGCAATTCCCACAAGCGCTGCTCATCTCACCAAAATAGGCCAGCAGGCGCACGCGCCGGCAGTCGGTCGCTTCAGCAAGGGCCAGCAGGGCGTCGAGCTTGCCGCGTTGGCCTTTCTTGAACTCCTCGCCGGCCGGGCTCTCGTCGATCATGCGGCGCTGGTTCACCACATCGGCCAGGCCGTAGGTCATCCAGGCGTCGGCCGGGGCGCCGTCGCGGCCGGCGCGGCCGGTCTCCTGGTAGTAGCTCTCGATGTTCTTGGGCAGGTCCAGGTGGGCCACAAAGCGCACATCGGGCTTGTCGATGCCCATGCCGAAGGCGATGGTGGCCACCATGACGATGCTGTCTTCGCGCAGAAAGCGGTCCTGGTGGCGCTGGCGCACGGCGGCGTCCAGGCCGGCGTGGTAGGGCAGGGCCTTGATGCCGGCGCTGACCAGCCAGTCGGCCGTCTCGTCCACCTTCTTGCGGCTCTGGCAGTAGACAACGCCGGCGTCCTCGCCATGCTCGTCCTGGATGAAGCGCAGCAGCTGATCGCGCGGCTTGCTGTCCTTCTCGACGATGGTGTAGCGGATGTTGGGTCGGTCGAAGCTGCTGATGAAGATGCGCGCCTCTTCCAGGCGCAGGCGCTCGATGATGTCGGCGCGGGTCAGGTCGTCGGCGGTCGCGGTCAGCGCGATGCGCGGCACCTCGGGGTAGCGCTCGTGCAGCAGGCTGAGCGCCAGGTACTCGCTGCGGAAGTCATGGCCCCACTGGCTGACGCAATGCGCCTCGTCGATGGCGAACAGGCTCAGCAGGCCGCGCTCCTGCAGCGAATCGAGCTGGGCCAGGAAGCGCGGGTTGGTGATGCGCTCGGGCGCGGCGTAGAGCATGACCAGGCGGCCGCTCATCATCTCGCGCTCGACATGGGCGGCCTGCTCGCCGCTCAGGCTGCTGTTCAAAAAGGCGGCGTGCACGCCGGCCTCTTCCAGCGCACCGACCTGGTCGTGCATCAGGGCGATCAGGGGGCTGACCACCACGGTCACGCCTTGCTGGCTGCGGTGCCGGGCGATGGCGGGGATCTGGTAGCAGAGGCTTTTGCCGCCGCCGGTGGGCATCAGCACCAGGGCGTCGCCGCCAGCCACCACATGGTCCACGATGTCGGCCTGGGCGCCACGGAAGGCGCTGTAGCCGAAGACTTCATGCAGGATCTGCTGCGGGCGGGCGTCGGAGGAAAGGTCGGCTGATTTCATTGAGGCCGCAATGGTACGCCCCCGGCTCCCCATGATCCGTTAGGCCTTGTGCCGTCATGGCCCTGTCGTTTGAGTTCTGCACATTCCGCGCTGCGCCGGTTGGAACCGGCCATCACCCCCGTGAGCCATCCTTTTCAAGCTCACCCCACAGAACGCAGCAGGAGCCAGCCATGAAGGGCATCAAACACCCCCGCAATGACGAGACGATCAACCCGTCCGGCAATGCGTCCATCTACGACGTGATCGATCGCGTCGACAGCAAGCGCCGCAACTTCGTCAAAGGCAGTGTCGGCGTGGCCGCCTTGCAGGCCGCAGGCGGCCTGACCCTCTCGGGTCTGGTCAACACCGTCCAGGCCGGTCCCGTGCCGGCGGGCCTGGGCTTCCCTGGCATCGGTTTCGAAAGCGTGCCGGCCAGCGTGTCGGTGACCAGCGCACCGGCTGCATCGGCCGTGGCCGACCGCATCACCGTGCCCGCGGGCTATACCGCGGAACTGTTCGTCGCCTGGGGCGACCCCATCATGCCCGGCGGCGTGCCTTTTGCCTCGGACGCCAGCAACACCGCCGCCGAGCAGGCCAAGCAGTTCGGTGCCCACAACGACGGCATGGCCTTCTTCCCCTTTGTGGGCACGGACGGCCGGCCCAGCGTGGACCGCGGCATCCTGGCCATCAACAACGAGTACACGCCTGAAGAGATCCTGACCCCCGCCGGCATTGCTGGCGCCAACCTGGCCGCGGTGCGCAAGTCGCAGGCCGCCCATGGGGTGTCCATCCTGGAAGCCCGCCGCCGCAACGGCAAGTGGATGGTGGTCAAGAACTCCGTCTACGGCCGCCGCCTGACCGCCAACACCAAGACCCGCATCTCGGGCCCGGCCGCCGGCCATGCCCTGATGAAGGCCAACGAGTACCTGATCAGCGACACCGGCAGCCAAGCCACCGGTCGTCAGACGGATGGGTTCACCGCCTACGGCACCATCAACAACTGCGCCAACGGCGTGACGCCCTGGGGCACCTACCTGACCTGTGAAGAGAACTTCAACGGCAACTTCGGTTCCAACACCGCGGTGCCTGCGCCCACCGCCGGCGAAGTCGGCAAGATGTTCAACCGATACGGTCTGACCAAGGACGGCTTCAACTACAAGTGGCACACCCAGGACCCGCGTTTTGATCTGAACGTCAACCCCAACGAAGCCAATCTGTTTGGCTGGGTGGTGGAAGTGGATCCCTACGATCCGAAGAGCGTGCCGGTCAAGCGCACGGCCCTGGGTCGCTTCAAGCACGAGAGCGCCCAGTATGTGGTCGATGCGCAAGGCCATCTGGCCGTCTACATGGGTGACGACGAGCGCAACGAGTACATCTACAAATTCGTCAGCGCCGGCAAGTTCAACCCGGCCGATCGCGTGGCCAACCGCAATCTGCTCGATGACGGCGTGCTCTACGTCGCCAAGTTCGACGCCGATCTGAGCGGCCAATGGTTGCCCCTGCTGCCGGGCACCGTGGGTGTGGACGGCGTGGCCCTGCGCGACAACCCGAACTTCGCCGGTGCCAATGATGCCGAGGTGCTGGCCAAGATCCTGATCAAGACTCGCATGGCCGCCGACGCTGTCGGCGCCACGATGATGGACCGCCCGGAGTGGACCGGCGCCCGTCCGCGCATCGGCGGCTTCAACAAGATCGAGATCTACTGCACGCTGACCAACAACAACCGTCGCGGCAGCAGCGCCACGCCTTCGTCGAACAAGGCCGATGGCACGACAGCCGCCGGCTCGGCCCGCCCCGCCGTCGACGCCGCCAATCCGCGCGAAGACAACATCTACGGCCACATCATTCGCTGGCAAGAGACCGGCGACACGGTCAAGGCCACCAGCTTCGCCTGGAGCTTGTTCCTGCAAGCCGGTGACACCAAGACCACCAAGCCGGCCAAGGCCACCAACAACTACAAGGGCAATGTCGTGGCCGACCCCTACGGCAGCGCCGATTTCGGCGCGCCGGACGGTTTGTGGTTCGACCCGTTCGGCCGCCTCTGGGTGCAGACCGACCAGATCGGCGATGCCTCGGGCGACTGGAAGAACATCGGTGCCAACTGCATGGTCTGCGCCGACCCCAACACCGGCATGGCTCGCCGTTTCCTGACCGGTCCCAATGGCTGCGAAGTGACAGGCATCGCCATGAGCCCGGATGGCAAGACCATGTGGGTCGGTGTTCAGCACCCTGGCGAAGACGCCACGCCGACCAATCCCGAGTTGAAGTCGCGCTGGCCGGCCAACCAATGGGGCGTGGAGTCCGACGGTGTGACCTCCCTGCCCTTCGGCCGCCCGCGTTCCGCCGTGGTGGTCATCACCAAGGACGACGGCGGCGTCATCGGCAGCTGAGGCGCCTGCGCCGGTCGCCTGGTGGCGGCCGGCCTTGTTGCCCAGCCGTGCATCTCATCTCTCCATTGGAGCAAGTCATTTCATGAAAACCTGTCTCAAGACCCTGGCCCTGGCGGCCTGCTTTCTGGCCGGCGGCGCCCATGCCGATGCGGTCGATTCCGATGCGGCCTTCGGCTCGGCCCTGCGCGTGAGCTTCAACGGCTTTGATGGCCTGATCACCCGCGACCCCGTGGAGCTGGGCCTGGCCGAAACCGGCCGTCGCGTGGTGCTGAACCCGGGCGAGGGCACGGAAATTGGCGCCAATGCGCGCGATCTGGGCGAGAACGGCCTGTGGGGCGCCCGCGGCAACCCGCTGGACGGCCTGACGCCCACGCCCACCGGCAGCGGCAACTTCCTGGCCAGCAGCAGCGGCCCGGTGCACTTCAGCTTCGGCGAAGCCGTGCAGAGCGTCGGTGCCTATCTGAATCAGTTCCGCCTCGACGGCGAGACCCCGAGCCTGCTGCTGACCGCCTACGGTCAGAACGGTGCCGTGCTCGAGTCCTTCAGCTACAGCATCCAGACCGCCTTCGACAGCTACAACGAAGGCAAGTTCCTGGGCTTTGTGCGCGCCCAGGCTGACATCTACGGCTTCAGCGTCGCCGGCAGCAACGTCAGCCTCGACGAGCTCAGCTTCGCCACCCCGGTGCCGGAGCCGCAAAGCGCGGCGCTCTTGCTCGGCGGACTGGGTCTGCTGCTGGCCTGGGCTCAGCGTCGCCGCCCCCAGGCCTGAGCGGCGCTTTCGCTTCGCTTGGATTCGCAAGGGGCTGATGGCCCCTTGCGGTCATTGGAGGGCGCAGGGTTTTCCGTCAAGATGGCTCACCCCGCATCTGCAAGGAAGGAAGGCGCCCGATGGCTGAGGACTCCCACGACAAGGCCGCAGATTTGCGGCACAAGCTGATCCGCAATTTCAACCAGGTACCGCGCGAGCGCTACACGCGCCCGCCGCTGTACGACAGCCTGGTCGGTGCCGTCTCGGACGGCACGCTGGCGCGCAAGCTCGGTTGCGGCATCGACACGGTGGCGCCGGGTCAGCAGAGCTGCCCTTACCACTTCCATCACACCCAAGAGGAGATGTTCATCATCCTCGAGGGCCAGGGCACGCTGCGGGTGGCCGGTGAGCGGCTGCCCATCCAGGCCGGCGATGTGATCTTCATCCCCTGTGGGCCTGAATACCCGCACCACATCCTCAACACCTCGGAGGCCGAGCTCAAGTACCTGAGCATCAGCACCCAGGAGCGGCCCGAGGTCTGCGAGTACCCCGATTCAGGCAAGCTCGCGGTGTTCTCGAAAGGCCCGGCCTTCATCCAGCGCCGAGACAAGGGCCTCGATTACTGGGACGGCGAGCCCTGAAGATCGAGCGGCGCGCGGCCCTCGTTGTTGCCGCCGCCATTGCTGCTGGCCGCCCCCCTGGCGTTGACCAGCGCCGGCTTGTCGCCACGGGCGTTGATGCGCGAGATGCCCGACGATTGGCGCTGCACCTCGGGCCGGCCCCAGAAATCGACCTGGCCGAAACCGGAGACCGACACCGCCAGCTGCTCGGTGGCCCAGACCTCGGCGTCGCCGATGCCGCTGATGCTGATGCCGGCGCGTGCCACTTGCAGGTTCTCGGCCTGCAGCCGGCCCTTGCCGGAGACGCGCAGGGTCAGCTCATGGGCCTGGCCGCTGATGCGGCCGGTGCCGGCGCCCGAGATGCCGAAGTTCAGCTTGTCGGCTGTGAGCTCGTCGAAGCGCGCGCTGCCGGCGCCCGAGATGGTGATGGTCAGCTGGGCGCAGCGGAAGGCGCCCGGCGCGTGCAGATCACCGGCGCCGGACAGGATCAGGTGGTTGAGTCGGCGCAGGGTTACATCGATCTGCGGGCGCTGGCTGCGCCACATCTTCCAGCCGTCGACCGAGCGGATCTGCAGCCTGTCGCCGCTGTAATCGAGCTCGATCTGCTTTTGCGCCTCGGCGTCGCCGGCCACGAAGACCTGGTCGCGCTCGCCCTGGATCAGGCGCACATTGGCCGTGCCCGACAGTTCCAGCCGCTCGAAGGGGCGTGAGATGTAGAGCTTGCCCTCGGCCGCCGGCGCGGCCGCTGCTGCGGGGGCTGCATTGGGGGCGGGCGCTGCGGGCGCCGCAGGGCTGATGGGGGCCACCGGCGCCGCACCGGGCTGCGCCATCACCAGCTCGCTCATCAGGCAGGCCAGCAGGCCTGTGCTCAGCAGCTTCCAGCTCATATCGATTGCTCCCTCAGTTTCTTGGACACATCGCGGTTGGCGGTGAAGCGCGTGCCGTCTTGCATCTGCACGATCAGTTGCGAGTTCTCGTCGGGTGTCATCGACACCACGAAATCGAGGTTGACGATGCAGCTGCGCTGCAGCTTGATGAATCGGCCGGGGTCCAGGCGCTGCTCGAAGGCGGTGATGGGCAGGTTGACCAGGTACTGGCGGCCGCCGCTGGCCACGGCCGTGTACTTGATGTCCGAGCGCAGGTACTCGACCGTTTCGACCTGGATGGGAAAGATCTTGCCCTGGTCGCGCACCAGCAGCCGGGTCATGGGCGAGGTGTCGGGCTTGGCCGCCGCTTCCAGCGCCTGGGTGCTGCTGGGCTGGGCGCTGCCCTCGCTGCCGCTGCGCTGCAGGGCATGCTGCACCGCCTCATTGAAGCGCTCTTGTGAGAAGGGCTTGAGCAGGTAATCGGCCGCATGCAGCTCGAAGGCGGTGATGGCGTGCTCGTTGTAGGCGGTGGTGAAGATCACCCACGGCACGGCGCCCTCGCCCTTGGCCCCATCCTCGGCCAGAGCGCGCAGCACCTGCAGCCCGGTCAGGCCCGGCATATTGATGTCCATGAAGACCAGCTCTGGGCGCAGGCTGCGGATTTGCTCCAGCGCGCTCAGGCCGTCGGCGCAGCTGGCCACCAGCTCCAGCTGCGGCAGCTGGGCCACCCAGTCGGCCAGGGCTTCGCTGGCCAGGGGCTCGTCTTCGGCAATCAGGGTGCGGATGCGGGGCATGGCAGTGGCGTTCATGAGGGTCAAGCAAAAGGATCAAGCAAGCGGGGCCTGGGGAATCCACAGGTCGACGCGGAATCCCGCACCCGGTGCGGTGTGGATGTGCATGCGGGCGCGGCCGTTGAAATCGAGCGCGAAGCGGCGGCGCAGGGCGCCCAGGCCGATGCCGCCGCTGCGGTGGCCGCTGGGGGCAAGGCCGTTGGCGTCGGACTTGTCGCCCGCCTCGGGCTGGTTCAGCCGCGCCGGTTCGCAGCCGGCACCGTCGTCCTTGACGGTCAGAGCCAGGGCTTGCGTCAGCGCATCGCGGCGCGAGCTGATGCTGATGCAGCCGCCCTTCACGCTGGGCGAGATGCCGTGGATGATGGAGTTCTCCACCAGCGGTTGCAGGGTCAGGGGCGGGATCTCGTCCTGCAGCGTGTCCGGGTCCAGCGCCCATTCCACGCTCAGGCGCTGGCCCAGGCGCAGCGACTCCAGGGCCAGATAGTCGCGCACAAAGCCCAGCTCTTCTTCCAGCGTCACCCGGTCGCTGACGGCGCGTTTGCTGTCCAGCACATAGCGCAGCATGTCGGAAAAGCGCAGCAGGCCTTGCTCGGCCGCTTTGGCATCCTTGCGGGTCAGGGCGATCAGGGAGTTGAGGGTGTTGAAGAGGAAATGCGGGTTCAGCTTGCCGCTGATGGCGGCCAGCTCGGCGCGGGCCAGGGCGCTCTCGGCCTGGGCGGCGGCCACGGCATTGCGGCGCGCCCGGCGTGCGTTCAGCACCGCGGTGAAGCCGGTGGCCACCGGCACGTAGACAAACACGCCGGTGATGGCGCGCCAGAGCGCCGTCTGCATCAGCGTGGCCTCGGCATGCTCGGGGCCGAAGAGCAGGCTGGCGAGCACAAAATCGCTGGCCATCCAGCCGCCGCTGAACAGCAGCGCCGCCGCACCGTGCAGGCCGGCCAGGCTGAGCAGGCCGAACTCGCGCTCCTGCAGCCACTGCGCCCAGGGATAGACCAGGACGCCCATCAGCATGGGCGCCCACAGCGTCAGCGTCGCCTCGTAAATGGCCGACCAGAGCTGCCACACGCCCTGCTGACCGCGCTGGTAGTCGAGCCCGGCCACCACGTAAAGCAGCCAGGTCAGCAGGCAGGCGCCGCCGTAGGCCAGCCAGAAACGCCGGCGGCTGCCGGTGTTCCAGCTCTGGCTCGGGTTCAGGGGCGTGGTGCTGCTGCGGTCCATGGCGGCATCTTAGGCAATGCCCAGGTCCGCCCGGCGCCTGTCCTGACTAAGTGCAAGAAGCAGGGCGCCAACTGCGGCGCCCCCGGTCCGGCGTGGTGGGGCGCTTGCCGCCCAGGGCTCCTTGGGGCTTGCCCGCCCTGGGGCCCGCAGCCGGGGCGGCATAATCCGGGGGTTTGGATATCAGCAGCTTGCGGAGCAGCGCCTATGGCCTCGGTCAATAAAGTCATTCTCATCGGCAACCTGGGGCGCGACCCCGAGTTGCGCTACAACCCCAGCGGCGTCGCCTTCTGCACCATCAGCCTGGCCACCACGCGCAATTGGAAGAACCGCGAGACCGGCGAAAAGCAGGAAGAAACCGAATGGCACCGTGTGGTGTTCAACGACAAGCTGGCTGAGATCGTCGGCCAGTACTGCAAGAAGGGCCGCCCGCTCTACGTCGAAGGCCGCCTGCGCACCCGCAAGTGGACCGACAAGGAAGGCAAGGACGTCTACACCACCGAAATCATCGCCAATGAAATGCAGCTGCTCGGCGGCCGCGATTCCGGTGATGAAGGTGGTGGTGGTGGCGGTGGTGGTGGCTACGGCGCCCGCGAAGCCCGTGGTGGCGGCGGCGGTGCTGGCGGCTACGGCGGTGGCGACGACTACGGCGACGCCCCGGCCCCGCGCGCTCCGGCCCGCCCGCCTGCACGCCCTCCGGCGGCCGCCCGCCCGGCGCCCGCCCCGGCTCCGCGCCCGGCGACCGGCTTTGACGATATGGATGACGACATCCCGTTCTAGGAACTACCTTTACCTCAACGGTAAACAAAGAGCCCCTCGCCTCCATGGCTTGGGGCTTTTTTCTTGTTGCTCATGAATGGGGCCCAATGAAGCCTCTGAGCTGTTGGCAGCTACCTTTGGGAAAGTGTTAATTTCTGGTGCAGCTGAAGTGCTTTTTGAAGGCAGCAGTGAATGCCAGGGGAACTGACCTGCCCCCTGCTGGTGCCGGCCACGCTGACTAACCGTTTCGGTTCGTACTGCTCGCATTGCTTGCTTGCTCAGAGTCGCAATTACTAGATGCGAAAGGGCTTCACGAGGCTTATTCTGTTGAAAAAGTCCCTACCTCGACCCGCTTGTGCACCGTACAATTTGAGTGTTAGCAGGTCGAATCTTGGAGGGCGCCGAGATGATGGGACGACAAGCGAGCGGGCAAGATCGGTTGTTCTATTCGTTCAACCTCGAAGACCACATTCCCCAGAATCATCTGCTGCGCGGCATTGATCGCTGCCTTGACTTCGCTGGCCTGCGTGAGCACCTGGCCGAGCATTACAGCCAGATCGGCCGCCCGTCCATCGACCCTGAGTTGATGCTGCGCATG
The DNA here is from genome assembly GCF_027863535.1 of Paucibacter sp. B51. Taxonomy (NCBI): domain Bacteria; kingdom Pseudomonadati; phylum Pseudomonadota; class Betaproteobacteria; order Burkholderiales; family Sphaerotilaceae; genus Roseateles; species Paucibacter sp. B51. Next base: position 1,027,560 of record NZ_JAPIVN010000001.1, read on the forward strand.
TTGGTCGTCGGGTACTGCTATGGCATCCGCTCCGAGCGCCGCCTGTGCGAGGAGTTGCACTTGAACTTGGCCTACCGTTGGTTCTGCCGACTGAGCCTGGAAGACGCCGTACCCGATCACTCCACTTTCTCGAAGAATCGCCATGGGCGCTTCCGTGACAGCGGCGTGTTCCGTTGGTTGTTCGATGAGGTCGTGCGTCGCTGTATGGCAGCCGGCCTCGTCAAGGCTGAGGGCTTTGCAGTAGATGCCAGCATCGTGGAGGCCGATGCCAGCAGCCAGCGTGGTGTGGCTGGCACCGAGTCGGTTGACTGGAAAGATCCAGCACTGAGCACACGCGCCGTGCGCGAGTACCTGGAAGGATTAGATGCCGAAGCCCTTGGCAAGGTCCTACCCAAGAAGATTTCGCTGACCGACCCACAAGCAAGTTGGACGGCGGCGACGGGCGGCCCCGCGTTCTTCGCCTACTCGACGAATTACCTCATCGATGCCGAGCATGGCGTGATCATGGATGTCCAGGCCACGCCGGCCCACCGCACCGCCGAGGTCGAGTCGACCAAACTGATGGTTGATCGAGTGCAGGAGCAGTTCGGCCTCAAGCCCGAGCGGTTGATCGGCGACACGGCCTACGGCACGGCGCCCATGCTGAGTTGGATGGTGGACGAAAAGGGCATCGAACCCCATGTGCCCGTCTGGGATCGCACGCAGCGCGATGACGGCACGCTCTCAAGCAACGAGTTCACTTGGGACGAGCAGGCCAAGGAATACACCTGCCCACAAGGTCGCCCGCTGCGCAGCCAGTGGCGCGTCTTCAAGATTGAGCGCAGTCACATCACCAAGGCCGACACTGTGATTTACCGTGCGAGCCAACAAGATTGCGCCAACTGCCCCGAGAAGCAGCGCTGCTGCCCCACCACCCCTATGCGCAAGATCGTTCGCAGCGTTCACGAAGCCGTACGGGACGTAGGGCGCAAGATTGCCACCACCGAACAGTACGAGTGCTCACGTTGCCAACGCAAGAAGGTGGAAATGCTGTTTGCCCACCTGAAGCGAATCCTGCGGCTGGATCGCTTGCGCCTGCGAGGACTTAGTGGCGCGATGGACGAGTTCACGATGGCTGCGGCAGTACAAAACCTGCGTCGTTTGGCGATGCGGGTGCCGCAAGGTCCACCAACTCAAGGCACAGCTACGCCCGCTTGAGGCGAAACCCCATCGATTAACCTCAAAACCGGGTCGAAAGACCTGGTTCAGACGAAGAAAAGGTGAGTTGAGCGCCTTCGCCTTCCCTTCCGCAACGTCGCCTTCGAGCCGATCAGCGACTTTTTCAACAGAATAGACCCGTTGCAGCCCTTCGCCTCATGCATACGTAAGGCTCCTGTTCTGTGGCAAGCGGTCACTCATCACAAGACCTCGCAGGTCCTTGATCGGTCTGGATGAAGGGTACGTGGGGGGCCTATCGAAGTGTTAGCTCGGGCATGGCACTCGGCCCACAGCGAGCCCAGTTCTATCCGTTTCGCTGATAGAAGGCGAGCGTCTGACTAGGGGGCGACACTCCCGAGCAGGAACTCGCCGTCGTCCTGCTGACGTCGCACACGCTTGGACCTGCCGGTTGTCGTGGGAAACCCAATGGACTCGCCAACATACGAGATCTGAACGACTGGCGTACTGGCTGAGGGGATTTGAACGGCAGGTGTCAGGCTGGAAGGGATCTGGGCGGACGGAGTTTGGGTGGATGGGATCTCAACGGGAGGAAAGGGAGGCAAGGTCTGAGCGCGCTCGATCTGGAGCCGCGGCAACCCTTGGAGAAACTCTGTCGCGAAATCCAACGTGGCGTCCGACGGTAGCCGCGACTTGACCAGCTGCGGGATGATCTGCCGGCGGCGCGGGGCCCGCGGCATGCCTGCCCATCGCAGCACGTCGGGCTCCCCGGGATATCGTCCGTAAAAGCTGGTGATCGCTCCGGCCCAACCTTTGCCAGCGCCGAGCGCCTGGACCTTGTGAAAGGCCAGAGGATCAGCGTCGAGAAGCGAGTTGCCCAGCAGCGAGGCGGCTTCCTGCAACAGATTGACGCCCTCGGTGAAAACGGGCCAGCCGTTAGACAGGCTCTCTCGCAGGAGACTGAGCGGGTTGAAATCCGCCGTGTGCGTACGGCGGCCATCGCGCAGCAGCCGGGCGCAATGCACGATAGCTGTATCGGGCAGCCAGCGGAAGTAGCGCGACAGGTTCTCGAACCACTTCAGGGGTACTTGATCCGCCGCATCGACCCGCAGCAGGAAGTAGGCGGCGGCCACCGCACCGACGGGATCATCAAACTTGGTGCGGAGAAGCTCGCGCGCGACCTGCACCGGATCGGCAACGGCGTTCATCGATCGGATCGCGTCACGGGACAGGAACTCAAGCAGTGTCTCCGCACCGGAGCGGAAGCCGGTTACGACGACCTTAAGTTCATCCGCTCGCGGATCGCTCGAGTCCTTGGGCGTGATCAGCACGCGCGCGCGCCCGTTTCCGGGCAGAGCGACAAAGCGCCACGTGACTTTGGAGCCCCCGATCTGCATCAGCCAGTTCGATGCGTCCAGCTGCAGATCCATCTGCCAGGCTGAGCGACTGCGGTGTGCCTCCAAGGGTTCCACGGACACCCGGTTCCATTCGCCGCCCTCAAACTTCCAGAGGCGTAGCCACACCTTCGAGAACTCGTCCATACCGAGATCGAGGTCTGCTTGCGGACTGGCCAGGCGACTGCGTGGGTTGAGCTTGGGAATGGCCCAGGCCGACCATTCATTGGCCGATGCATGCGTCGGCTCGAAGACCACTGTATAGGTGCCCGTGCCCGATGGGTTACTCATGTCCACCCGTTGCGTGACGGTGCGCCCGGACGGCCAGCTCAAGCGCACGAAGGCAAGTTGGACCTCTTCCGGGACGCTCAGCTGGGACGGCTCACGCGCGCGCGCGGAACCGACGGTCAGCACGGCGCCGTCGGCGTCCAGCACCTTAACCGGCAGCGCTGCGCCCGGATCCTGGTGTTGTTCGAGCAGACGGGCGTCGCTCGGGTAGTCCAGCAATACGACGATGTGCTTCATGGCTGCGACTTCATCGTGAAAAGGTACATCGGGGGCTCCAACTCCTCGTCGGCGTGCAAGAGCTGGGGCAGAGCGCCGGCGGGGTCCAGCGCGCCGACCTCGTAGATGCCACGCGGGAGCTCCACCTTGAAGACCTGATCGACCAGCGTCTGCGCGACTCGCTTGTTACCCTTGGACGATTCGAGGTACATCTCGTACAGCGCTCGTCGCTGGCTCGGCGCCAGGTCTAGGCGAACCTTGACCTTAGGCACGAAGGCTCGTCGCATGAGCGGCACGACCGGGCCTGTGACCAGTTGCTCGGAAACCTGCTTGTTGTTGCTCGCGTCGGCTAGGTCCGGTTCGTTCTGCGCGAGCAGAGTTCGCACTGCCACCGACAGGTTGTCGCCGTCCACCGTCCAGGTTTTTTGGCCCGGGTCCTTGGTGCCACAGTAGCCCGACAGCGCGCAAATGAGCGCGGAGGTGAACCTGGACACTGTGGGACCCAGCGGCGCGAAGGCGAGCTGCCCCTCACCGGTAGCGTGAATCACGGTGACATGTTTGCGCGACACATCCGTGCCAAGGTCCGCCGGCAGCAGCGGCGGCGGTTGGGCCCCCAGCGTCATGGCAAGTGCGCGAGGGATGTTGCGGCAGGCGTCAATGAAGAAGAAGACTGACCCTTGGATCTCTCGTTCGACGGCGCGCACCGTCAGCGAGACGTTGAAGGCCTTTGTCCACGGCTGTGCGGAGTGGCCAAACTCCTGCGCGAGTAGGTAATGGTCGGAGACCATCACGCCGTGACCGCAGAAGTAGAAGATGCCGACGTTGTCAGGATGGCTCTTGAGGCGGTCAAGCCAGTCCTCGAACGCCTGCTGGATGGCGTCCTGCGTCGCCTCGTCGAGCGTGACCGGGCCAGCCGGCGTGGCGATGACCACCGGCTGCTCGGCCGATGCGAGGCCTTCGATCGAGGCCAGTGGCGCGTCAGGGTTCTCGAACACCCCCGCGCCGGCGACCGGCGATAGAAACCAGTCGATCAGCGCCTTGGCCGAGACCGGAGGAGACTCGAGTTGCTCGAGTCCCATCGGGTCCGCAGCGAGCTTGGCCGTTCCGTTCAGCAGATGGGGGTACTTCCCGACACCGATGGTCAGCACGTGCGTGCCTGCCTGGCCGGCTACCGCGTTGTTCAGCAGGAGCGTCACTGGGCGCCGGCTCCGGCGGCGGCATCGGCCTCCTTCAGGCGCGCGGCCATGCGCTTGTAGAAGCTTGGGCGCTCGAAGTAGCCGCCATGGGCGCCCATCGTGCTGTAGCCAGTGTCGTAGCTGAAGTCGGTCACGGCATCGACGACAGGCTTGAGCTGGTAGCTGAGGACGTCATTGGTGTCGAACACATTGAGCCAGCGCTTGATCCCCTTGGGGCGAGCCACGTGGTCCTTCTTCGGGTCGGCCGGGATCTTGGGATCGCTCACCTTGTACAGCTTCATCTCCTCGAACAGACCGACCTGGGAGCCCACAGTGATCAGGCAGTCGATGCTCAGGGTCGGGTCGAAGTAGGTCAGGATGTCGTAGACGATCTCCCCCCCGAAGCTGTGCGCGACGACGATGAGCTTGTCGTCCTCGGTGCGCTTTGCCTGGGCCGCACGCAGCGCCGTCAACACCGTCGTGACTATCGGACCGGGGGCGTCGACCGTGCCGCGGCTGTTCAGGTAAACGAACGCATCACCGGCGAAGCGGGTGACGGCGGTATTGAGCTTCTTGCGCAGAAGCAGGCCCGCGACCCCAGTCGCGACCTCCGGCGCAGCGTTGACCAGGCGGGACGCGCCTTCCTTAATCGAGTCAAGGATCTTGCTCAGTGGGCCGAAGCTCTGCACCACGCCGGCCTTGGAGCTGCTCACGAGCAGATCGGCAAAGTTCTTCGGGCCAGCGGTCGCGAGCCAGGCCGGTTGCGGGTTGACCTTGGCGTACTCGCTGGCCAGCTCGTACGACCTAGCCAGGTACCGTGCTTCGTCTTCCGACTTGGCGCCCGCCATCGCCGAGGCATAGAGGAGGTCCACGGCGGCCGATAGATCGATCTTAGCCAGCGTGACGAGATCCCCACTCTGATTCGATTCGGCCAGCAAGCCGGCCACCCGCGCGCGGGCCTGCGCTTCCTGGTCGGCCCCAAAGGATGCGACCTTCGTGGACGAGTCCGGCAGCACCGCCATGTTCCAGGCGAACTTTGCGCCGAACTCGCCCCAGTAGGGGCTGATGACCGTGAGCTTGTCAGCACTCAACCCGAGTGCCGGCGCCACGTACTCGCGCAGAAATCCATCTCGCGCCTTCTCGTTTTCCCGGTAAGCGTCTCCATCTCGATTGTTGACGCCATGGATGAACACTATGGGCATGCGGGGCTCCCTGTAATCGATGTCCCGGCCTTGAGCAGGCTCCGGCCGCAGAGTTGTTTTCCGGGATCATGTTGCCACGGTCTCGAACGCTCAGCAAAACTCATTGATCGATGGTGCAAAGGCATCATCAAACGAAAGGATGACGCTTGAATTCCGCTCGTGAGATGCGGTTAGTTTCGACCGCCCGACGCTGCCAGCGATGATGAGGTGTTGACTTCGTTTTGCTCGGCCTCTGGTTGCTAGCGCTGCAACGTCACGAGCCACCTGCGATCCGCGCCGCCGGACCGGCGACAGCCAGGTCGCTGCCAATTTGTACGGGCGCTGGTTCCCGACGAACGGGGCCGTTTCTCAGTTGTTGCGCGAGTGCCTCATGCGCGGCCGCGCGATGGTCATCGCGGTAACGGGAAGCCGCCTGGACGCGGTACGCACCGATGGCGTTCAAAGTGGGCCCGATCTTTCGCAGCCCTTTCAATGTCACGTTGATTCGTGCGACGGCCTCCAACATGCGTCTGGTCATCAAGATGCTCTCCGCATCAGCGTTAGCAACTCCCCCAACGCCTGCGGCTCCTGCCGATGCTTGCCCGTCGCCCAGGAGACCGTGTCGATGCCAGAACGTCTCGACCTGGTGAAAGCCAGCGGCGATCTGGGAGGTGTCGGGATTGAACGCCTTGCAGCGCTCACTTTTCAGGAGCATCTCGAGCGACACGAGCCATCGGTCAAGAGGGGCTGGATGAGTCGCGCTTGCTTCCTCGATTCCTCGACCGGATCGCTTATGGATCATCAGGAAGAGGGCTGTCGATGCTGCCGACCAGACATATCCCATGTCCAGATTCCCCACGCCACGCAACATCCCCTTGATGACATGCAGGCATTGGATGTCGGTTTGCGCTGAAGTTCGAACTATTTGCGCTGAACTTCGAACTCGAGCAGCTGTGGATCTGAATGCTTGAGCCGTCGAGAAGGCCGAGATTCAGACCCTCCGGCGCCTCAGCCCTACTCCCCCTAAAGAGGGCACACCCCGGTGGGATGGATGCTCTGCAAGCTATCGCGGATGCTTCTGCCATCGTTGTAGGAGAACTGCATGCACACCGCCCGCCAACCCGTCGGCCACAAATTCACTTCAGCATTGCTCAAGGCATTGCGGCGAACTGAATCACTGCTTGAGCTACGCCTTGAGGCGAAAGAACGCGCTGAAGCGCTTCACAGCCTTGAAGTGACAGAGTCCACCTGGGGAGCGTGGGAGCTGGCAATGCAAGAGTGGAATTCGGAGTTGGTTTGCTAGGCCCGGTGTTGCTGTTCCAATCAACCGGGAGCGTCCTGGCGAATTGCTGCTCCGCAGCGGTTGCGGTCGCACGTCGGTCGGGGCGACCGGCAGAAATGCACGACCAACCGGCCAATGGTCAGGATACAAGTACCTGCTTCTAAGCGGCGGGCACTGGCTTAACGATGCGCGGCGAGCGCAGCACTCGGAGCAAGGTGCGGCCTATAGGACTACACAATCCTTGGCGAACCATTGCGAAAAGGTCCGGTGGATGTGCGCGTGAGTTTGAAAGACTCGCTGCCTGCCCTCGTTGGGGATCAAGTTGTACCCATCCATCTTCTTCAGCCAGTCGCGTTCGCCCCAATTGCACCAGACGAGGACTTGGCGAGTCTCCTTCAGGTACCGGCGAAGCAGATCCGCTCGGACGTAGAGCAGCTTGTGCTTGTCGCCAAAGTGGCCTTCGCCTGCTTGCCTGTAGAGAGTTGCGGGGCGACCGTTCGCATCGAAGAAGTCGACTTCGCGATTGCGGCAGGAAAGGCCAAGACGTTGGATGAGGCTCGGCGCCGGAATCTGGAAGCCAGAAAAAGTGTTGAGTGTCGAGTGGTAGGACTCCCACCCAAATCCGACAGACGGCAGCTCTAGTCGGACACCCGGAACATGGCGGGTGGTCGGCACATCGAACTCAAGGACGGAAGCGTCTTCGTCGTCCACTGCCGCGCCTGACATGGAGGCGATCTTGATGGTGAGAGATTGTTTCTCACCGGCGCTGTAGTCGCGCTCGTAATCATCGAACGCCTCCGCCATCTGCCGCCTGTATAGGTCATTGTTTTTCAGAAGATGCCGCGCGAAGCTATTGCGGTGGCCTGGTTCTCCTGCGAACACGTAGTGGTCCTCGCCTCCCTCTGGGATCTTTTGGTTTCCTGGGTAGTCAATCGACAGGAACTTCGACCGGAGGGTGTCCAAATCCTTCTTGGCTACGAACAATCCGCGCAGGAAAGCGAAGAGCTCTCGGTCATGCTGGCTAGATCTGGCACCCGTCCTGCCCGCAGCTTGCGCCTTGCGCCGAGTCCATGGGGGCCGGTGATTCCGTGGCCACCTGATTCAGTGCGGCGACGAACATGTCCGTTGGCTGGGCACCCGACAGATAGGCCTTGTTGTTGAAGACAAACAGCGGCACGCCATTCGCAATGCTGTTGGCGTGTTTCTCGTCTTGCTCGATCTCGCGCGAACGGTCGAAGTCGATGGCCGCCACCTGCGTCTCGGAGAGGCCTTGCTGTGACGCAATGCTGCGCAGCACTTCGCGGTCGAAGATGTCCCGACCCTGGGTGATGCTGGCCAAAGACAAGGCCTCGATCATCGTCTGACGTGCGGCTTCGCTGTCCAGGTGCTTGACCAGCGCATGGGCATCCCGCGTGTCCCCGAAGCGCATGGTGTCAAAGTTGTAGACCAGGCCCTCCCTGGCACCCTGCTCGGCCACTGCGGCCATCATCTGACGTGCCGATTGTTCGCTGCCGAACTTCATCTTGAGTGCAGCGCCGAAATCGTTCGGCGCCATGCCCTTGGCAATGCGGTAGGCCTTGTGGGTGACCGTGACTTGCACCTGCCCGGTGAGGCGCTCAGCGGCCTGTTCCAGGCGGCGCTTGGCGATCCAGCACCAGGGACAGACGAAGTCCGACCAAAGCTCAACGTGTACGGTTTTCAAGGAAATGCTCTCTCTGTGAAGGTCAAGGGAGACGAAGTGCCAGAACCCCTTAAGCGCTCGATTGCCGCTCAAGGGTCAGCACTGGCCGTGTCAGAACGGCCGTGAAGCGGCCTTATTTCCGCGCCGGCGGCACATCCGTGCAGCTGCCATGCGCCACTTCAGCCGCCATGCCGATGCTCTCGCCCAGCGTGGGGTGCGGGTGGATGGTCTTGCCGATGTCCACCGCGTCGGCACCCATCTCGATGGCCAGGGCGATCTCGCCGATCATGTCGCCAGCGTGGGTGCCGACAATGCCGCCGCCCAGGATCTTGCCGTGGCCATGGGCCTCGGGGCTGTCGTCGAAGAGCAGCTTGGTGAAGCCCTCGTCGCGGCCGTTGGCAATCGCGCGGCCCGATGCAGCCCAGGGGAACAGCCCCTTCTTGACCTTGATGCTTTGGGCCTTGGCCTGCTCCTCGGTCAGGCCCACCCAGGCCACTTCGGGGTCGGTGTAGGCCACGCTGGGGATCACGCGGGCGTTGAAGGCGGCCGATGCCAGCTCCTTGTTGCCCTGCAGCTCGCCGGCAATGACTTCGGCCGCCACATGCGCCTCGTGCACCGCCTTGTGCGCCAGCATGGGCTGGCCCACGATGTCGCCGATGGCGAAGATGTGCGCCTGGTTGGTGCGCATCTGGATGTCGACGTTGATGAAGCCCCGGTCCGTCACAGCCACGCCGGCTTTGTCGGCGGCGATCTTCTTGCCGTTGGGCGTGCGGCCCACTGCTTGCAGCACCAGGTCGTAGAGGCCTTCGCTCTTCGTGCCATCCAGGCCTTCGAACTGCACCTTGATGCCTTCGGGCGTCGCTTCGGCCCCGACCGTCTTGGTCTTGAGCATGATCTTGTCGAAGCGGGGCTTGTTCATCTTCTCCCAGACTTTGACCAGGTCGCGGTCGGCGCCTTGCATCAGGCCGTCCATCATCTCCACCACGTCCAGGCGTGCACCCAGGGTGCTGTAGACGGTGCCCATCTCCAGGCCGATGATGCCGCCGCCGACGATGAGCATCTTCTTGGGCACCGCTTTGAGCGCCAGAGCGCCGGTGCTGTCGACGATGCGTTCGTCCTGCGGGAAGAAGGGCAGGCGCACCGCCGCCGAGCCGGCGGCGATGATGGCGCGCTTAAAGCGCAGGGTCTGGGTCTTGCCGGTCTTCTCTTGCGAGCTGCCGGTGGTCTCTTCCACGCTCAGGTGGTAGGGGTCGATGAAGCTGCCGTAGCCGCGCACGACCGTGACCTTGCGCATCTTGGCCATCTGGCCCAGGCCGCCGGTGAGCTTGCCGATGACCTTCTCTTTGTGGCCGCGCAGTTTGTCGATGTTGACGCTGGGCGCGCCGAAGTCCACGCCCAGATCGGCCATATGGCTGACCTCGTCCATCACCGCAGCCACATGCAGCAGGGCCTTGGACGGGATGCAGCCGACGTTCAGGCACACACCGCCCAGGGTGGCATAGCGCTCGACCAGCACGACCTTGAGCCCCAGGTCGGCCGCGCGGAAGGCGGCCGAGTAGCCGCCGGGGCCGCCGCCCAGCACCAGCACGTCGTACTCCGCATCGGCGCTGCCGGCATAGCTGGCGGCTTGCGGGGTGGCCACCGTGGGTGCAGCCACGGGCGCAGTGGCAGGCGCTGCTGCGGGCGCTGCTGCCGCTGCGGCAACGGCCGGCGCCTCCAGCATCAGGATCAGCGTGCCTTGGTTGATCTTGTCGCCCAGGCCCACCTTCAGCTCCTTGACGACACCGGCATGCGAGCTCGGGATCTCCATCGAGGCCTTGTCGCTCTCCACCGTGATCAGGCTCTGCTCGGCCTTGACCGTGTCGCCGGGCTTGACCAGCACTTCGATGATCGCCACGTCCTTGAAGTCGCCGATGTCCGGGACCTTCACTTCAATCAATGCCATGCTGTGTTCCCGATCAAAGTGCGATGCGGCGGAAGTCCGCCAGCAAGGACGCGAAGTAGACGTTGAAGCGCGCCGCAGCGGCGCCGTCGATCACGCGGTGGTCCCAGGAGAGGGACAGCGGCAGGATCAGGCGCGGCACAAAGGCCTTGCCGTCCCACTTGGGCTCCATGCTGCTCTTGCACACGCCCATGATGGCCACCTCGGGCGCGTTGATGATGGGCGTGAAGTACTTGCCGCCGATGCCGCCCAGCGAGCTGATGCTGAAGCAGCCCCCGCTCATGTCGGCCGGGCCCAGCTTGCCCTCGCGAGCCTTCTTGGCCAGCTCGCTCATCTCCTGGCTGATCTGGAAGATGCCCTTCTGGTCGGCGTCCTTGATCACCGGCACCACCAGGCCACTCGGCGTATCCGCCGCGAAGCCGATGTGGAAGTAGTGCTTCATCACCAGCGTGCCGTCCACGTCCAGCGAGCTGTTGAACTCGGGGAACTTCTTCAGCGCGGCGACCGCGGCCTTGATCATGAAGGCCAGCATCGTGACCTTCACGCCGCTCTTCTCGTTCTCCTTGTTGAGCTGCACGCGCAAGGCTTCGAGCTCGGTGATGTCCGCTTCGTCATGGTTGGTGACGTGCGGGATCGTGACCCAGTTGCGGTGCAGGTTGGCGCCGCTGATCTTCTTGATGCGGCCCAGTTCCTTGCGTTCCACCGGGCCGAACTTCTCGTAGTCCACCTTGGGCCAGGCGAGCAGTCCGGGGAAGGCCCCAGTGCCAGCAGCGCTGCCTGCGGGCGCGGCCGCCTTCTGCGCCGCGGTCTGCGCCGTGCCGGCCATCACCGCCTTGACGAAGCCCTGGATGTCGCTCTCGACTATGCGGCCCTTGGGGCCGCTGCCCTTGACCTCGGCCAGCGGCACGCCCAGCTCGCGCGCCAGCTTGCGCTTGCTGGGGCTGGCGTGCGGCAGCGGGCCTTGCGGAGCTGTGGGTTCGTGCGCGGGCATGGCGGCAGGCGCGCTCAGCACGGGGGGCGCAACAGGTGCCGCAGCCGGCGCCGCAACAGCTGCTGCCGCAGGTGCTGCAACGGGTGCCGGCGCGGACGGCGCGGCAGCCGGCGCAGTTGTTGCCGCCGTGGGCGGACTGACCGGCGCCGCGGCGCCGCCCGCAGCAAGCTCCATGCTGCCGATCAGGCTGCCCATGGACACCTTGTCGCCCAGCTGGAGCGCCAGCGAGCGGATCACGCCAGCCGCCGGGCTGGGGATCTCGATCGAGGCCTTGTCGCTCTCCACCGTCAGCAGGCTCTGCTCGGCCTTGACGGTGTCGCCCGGCTTGACCAGCAGCTCGATCACCGCCACGTCCTTGAAGTCGCCGATGTCCGGCACGCGAAACTCGATCACCGGGGCTTGTGTTTGCGGTGCATTCATTTCAGCAGCTCCAGGGCGATTGAGACGCGGCCTTGACACCGTACTTGGCGTGAGCCTGGGCCAGCACATCGGGCGTCAGGGTCCCGGCGTCCACCAGGCTCTGCAGCGCGGCCAGCACCACCTGATGGCGGTTCACCTCGAAGAACTCGCGCAGTTTCTGGCGAGTGTCGCTGCGGCCGAAGCCGTCGGTACCCAGGGTGCTGTAAGGCGCGCCCACGTACTCGGCGATCAGCTGCGGCCAGGCGCGCACATAGTCGGTGGCGGCGATCACCGGCAACTTGCCGGCCAGCAGCTGCTGCACATGGCTTTGCGCCTGGCTCAGGCCCAGACGGCGCTCGCGCTGGCACTCGCGGGCATCTCGCGCCAGCTCGCTGAAGCTGGTGACGCTGAAGACCTCGCTGGCGATCTGCCAGTCACTGGCCAGCAGCTCGGCCGCGGCGATGACCTCGCGCAGGATGGTGCCGGAACCCAGCAGACGCACCTCGCCCTTGGGCGCGGCCACCGTCTGCTGGCTGAGGCGGTACATGCCGCGCAGCAGGTCGGCGTGCGCCTCGGCCGGCAGCGAGGGCTGGGCGTAGTTCTCGTTCATCACGCAGACGTAGTGGAACTCGTCCTGCTGCTCCACCATCATGCGGCGCGTGGCGTGGTCCAGGATGACGGCCAGCTCGCCGGCGAAGGCAGGGTCCCAGGCGCGGCAGTTGGGCACCATGGCGGCCATCACGAGGCTGGAGCCGTCCTGGTGCTGCAGGCCTTCGCCGCCCAGCGTGGTGCGCCCGGCGGTCGCGCCCAGCAGCAGGCCACGGGCGCGCTGGTCGGCAGCGGCCCAGATCAGGTCGCCCACGCGCTGGAAGCCGAACATCGAGTAGTAGATGTAGATCGGCAGCATGGGCTGGCCGTGCACCGAGTACGAGGTGGCCGCAGCGATCCAGGAGGACAGCGCGCCGGCCTCGGTGATGCCTTCTTCCAGCAGCTGGCCGTCGGTGGCCTCGCGGTAGGACAGCATGGAGCCGGCGTCCTCGGGCTCGTACTGCTGCCCTTGCGGCGAGTAGATGCCGATCTGGCGGAACAGGCTGGCCATGCCGAAGGTGCGGGCCTCGTCCGCGACGATGGGCACGACGCGCGGGCTCAGCTCGGGCGCCTTCAGCCAGGCGCCGATCATGCGCACCGCGGCCATGGTGGTGGACATCTCCTTGCCCTCGGCCTGCAGCGCGAAGCCGCCCATGGTCTCCAGGCTGGGCACAGGCACCGCAGGCGCCTCGCGCTTGCGCGCCGGCAGCGCGCCGCCCAGGGCCGCGCGGCGCTCGCGCAGGTACTGCATCTCGGCGCTGTCATCGGCCGGCTTGTAGAAGCGCAGCGCGGCGACATCGGCGTCGGACAGCGGCAACGCGAAGCGGTCGCGGAAGGCGATCAGCGCGTCCAGGTCCAGCTTCTTGGACTGGTGGGCCGTCATGCGCGACTCACCCGCGCCGCCCATGCCATAGCCCTTCTTGGTCTTGGCCAGGATCACGGTCGGGCGGCCGCTGTGCGCTTTGGCGGCGGCAAAGGCGGCATGCAGCTTGCGGAAGTCGTGGCCGCCGCGCTTGAGCGCGTCGATCTCGGCCTCGCTCATGTGCGAGACCAGCTTCTGCACCTCGGGGTTCTGGCGGAAGAAGTGCTCGATGTTGTAGGCGCCGTCTTTGGCGCCCAGGGTCTGGTACTGGCCGTCCACCGTGTTGGCCAGGGCGCGCAGCAGCACGTTGTCGGTGTCGCGGGCGAACAGCGCGTCCCAGTCCGAGCCCCACAACACCTTGATCACGTTCCAGCCGGCGCCGGTGAACAGGGCTTCGAGCTCCTGGATGATCTGGCCGTTGCCGCGCACCGGACCGTCCAGGCGCTGCAGATTGCAGTTGACGATGAAGGTCAGGTTGTCGAGCTGCTCGCGCGCGGCCAGGGTCAGGCCGGCGATGGATTCGGGCTCATCCATCTCGCCGTCCCCGAACACGCCCCAGACGTGGCGGCCCTGGGTCTGGGCCAGGCCGCGGTGCTGCAGATAGCGCATGAAGCGCGCGTGGTAGACGGCCGTGATGGGCCCCAGGCCCATGGAGCCGGTGGGGAACTGCCAGAACTGCGGCATCAGCCAGGGGTGCGGGTAGGAGCACAGGCCGCCACCGTCCACCTCCTGACGGTAGCGGGCCAGGTTCTCCTCGCTGAGCCGGCCTTCCAGGAAGGCTCGCGCGTAAACGCCGGGCGCGGAGTGCGGCTGGAAGAACACCAGATCGGCATCCCTGCCCTCGCCGTCGCCCTTGAAGAAGTGGTTGAAGCCGACCTCGAAGATCTCGGCCGCCGAGGCATAACTGGCAATATGCCCGCCCAGCTCACCATAGGCCTGGTTGGCCCGCACCACCATGGCCAGAGCATTCCAGCGCATGATGGCGGTGAGCTTTTCCTCCACGGACAGGTCGCCCGGATAGGCGCCCTGCTTGTCCAGCGCAATGGTGTTGCGGTAGGCTGAGTAAGGATGGGCGTGTGGGAAGAGCCCCAGGTTCTGGGCCTGGGCTTCCAGCTGCTCCAGCAGGAACAGGCCGCGCTCGCTCCCTTCGGCCTCAATGACAGCGCGCAGCGCTTCCAGCCACTCTTGCGTTTCTTGTGGATCGGTGTCGGCGGCCTGGCGCAGGTGCGCGAGCTCTCGGGCCGAAAGGATAGGTTTCATGAGGTGGGACTCCTGCGGAACAATCTGATGTCAGGCGCTGCAGGCCATGGCCGGCGGCGCCGCGGGGGGTGTAGGTGCGGAACTGGCGGCGCCCAGGGTGTCCAGGGCTTGTCGCACATCGGCGAGCAGGTCGTGCTCGTCCTCCAGTCCCGCGGAAATTCGCACCAAGCCCTCGGAGATACCGTGGGCCGCACGCTCTTCAGGCGTGTAGGTGCTGTGAGTCATGCTGGCCGGATGCTGGGCCAGGGATTCGGCGTCGCCGAGGCTGACGGCGCGCGCCACCATCTGCAGCGCGTTCATGAATCGCATGCCGGCAGACACGCCACCGCGCAGTTCGAAGGCCAACATGCCGCCGAACTGGCGCATTTGGCGTTTGGCCAATGCGTGGAAACGGTCGCTCTCCAGGCCAGGGAAATAGACACGCTCGACGGCGGGGTGCGCGGCCAGCATGCGGGCCAAGGCCATGGCATTGCTGCAATGGCGGTCCATGCGCAAGGCCAGGGTCTTGAGGCCGCGCAGCAAAAGAAACGCGTCCTGCGGCGACATCACGGCGCCCGTCATGTCCTTGAGCCCGACCAGGCGGATTTGCAGTGCCAACTCGGCATCGGCCGCAACGGCTACGCCGGCCGTCACATCACCGTGGCCGCTGAAATACTTGGTGGCCGAATGCACCACCACATCCGCACCCAGCTTCAGGGGCTTTTGCAGATAGGGCGTGCAGTAGGTGTTGTCCACCACGACCAAAGCACCCTGCGTCTTGGCCAGAGCGGCGACGGCCGCGATGTCCACCATGCGCATATTCGGGTTGGCCGGTGTTTCAAAGTAGACCACCCGGGTGCGCTCGTTCAGTGCCTCGGCCAGGGCCTGCAAATCACCCATGTCGACATGGGTGACTTTGACGCCGAACTGCGCCATGCCGTGGTTCAGGAAAGCAAAGGTACAGCCGTACACCGTTTTGTCGACCAGGATCTCCTGGCCCGGGCGTAGCAAGGTCCACAAGGTCGCGGTGATGGCGCCCATGCCAGAGGCGAAGGCGATGGCACCCGCCCCCTCCTCCAGCGCGGCCACGCGCTGCTCCAGCAGCTGCAGTGTGGGGTTGGAAATGCGGGTGTAGAAATGACCAGCCTCCGTGCCGGCAAAGCAGGCGCCGCCATATTCCGCGGTCGGGAAGGTGAAGGTCGAGGTCAGGTAGATCGGCGGTACCAAGGCACCTTGGTGGTCTTCGGCCTTGTAGCCGTGGTGGATGGCGGTGCTGGCAAAGCCGAGCTTTTTGGACGGGTTCTGCATGATCTTGTCTCCTGGAAAAATGGTTTTTGCGTCTGAAATCGTATTTTTCTAGAGGAGGAAAGTGCTTGCACTTATTGCCACGAAAATCGTTTCCGATGGATGATTCAGCTGAAAAATACAAATTCAGAGACAAATTTTTCCCATGAGCGATTCACTTGATCGAATTGACCGCGAGTTGCTGCTGGCCTTGCAATCCAATGCCCGCCTGACCGTGGCAGAACTGGCCGAGCGGGTGTCCCTGTCGCCTTCACCCTGCTGGCGCCGGGTCAAGCAGCTGGAAGAAACCGGCTATATCCAGGGCTATCAGGCGCGACTGTCGACCGTGCAACTCGGCTACGGGGTCACCGCCTTTGTGTCCTTGATGATGGGCAACCACACCCAGGAGGTAGCCCGCGCCTTCGAGGCCAGGCTGGCCGAGATCCCAGAAATCATTGCCTGTCACAACGTGTCGGGCCGCTACGACTTCTTGCTCGAAGTTGTAGCGGCCGATCTCAACGCCTTTGGAGAGTTCGCGCGCAACACCTTGCAAGCCCTGCCGGGCGTCAAGGAGATCCACTCAAGCTTTTCGCTGAAGGCGGTGAAGTCAGAGCGTCAGCTGCCGATTCCCGAATCGCTCAAGAGATCTTGAGCGTGCCGTTCAGAGGCACACCCTTGAACACCGTCATCGCGTTCGGGCTGTGGGTCACCGCCTCGCGGCGCAGCGTTTCGAACTGTTCGGCACTGCCGTCACCGGCCACCGAGATCTGATAGTTGATGGATTTCAGCGGCACCGTGGAGGCATCGGTGATGCCGAGGAAGCCGGCCAGGTCCAGCTCGCCCTGAACTTCGACACGCAGGCTTTCCAGCTGCACTCCCATGATGGACGCACCGACCGTGAAGCCAACCATGATGCAGGCGGCCACGCCGGAGAGCAGGAGCTCCTGCGGCGAGGGGCCATGATTGCCGCCACCGAGTTGGCGCGGTTCGTCGACGATCCAACTGAAGTCGCGGCTCACCTGGTGGGCGCCGAACTGCAGTGGCAAGGTCTTGACCTCGCCACGTGTGCCGTTCTGCCAGTCGATGCCAACGCCGCATTGCAACAGGCCTTGCTTGGGGTCACGACGGATTTCTTCGACCAGCTCGGAGATGCCGGCGACGGGAATGCCATTGCGCATGATGTTCTTGTCCTTGGTGTTCAATGAAAGAAAAGGCAGCTGGCCTCAGCCAGCTGGAGTCGGATTCGGTGGGTGTCAGTCGGCGAAGGCAGCCGCAATGGCTTGCTCAAGATCGGCAATCAGATCGGCCGCATCCTCGATGCCCACCGACAGGCGCACGCAGCCCGGCGCAATGCCCATGCGCTCGCGTTGTGCGCCGGTGAAGGCTGCATGCGAGGTGTTGAAAGGCAAGCTGACCAGGGTCTCGACGCCCCCCAAGCTGGTGGCTTTTTTGGCGAGCTTGAGCGCATTCAGCATGCGCACAGCCTGGGCGTCCGTGCCATCCAGCTCGAAACAGACCATGCCGCCGGCGTTCTTCAGCAGACGTTGCGCCAGGGCGTGGTCAGGGTGCGAGGCCAGGGCGGGGTGATGCACGCGCCGCACCCGAGCCACACTCTCTAGCCAGGTCGCCACCCGCAACGCGCCTTCCGCATGTGCACGCATGCGCACGGCCAGGGTCTTGACGCCACGCTCCAGCATGAAGCAGGCATGGGGGTCGAGGCTGCCGCCGTAGGACAGGCGACGCGGCCAGATGGAGTCGATCATCTTGCGGGAGCCGCAGGCCACGCCGGCAATCAGGTCGGAGTGCCCGTTGAGGTATTTGGAGGCGGAATGCACCACCACATCGACGCCCATCTCCAGCGGCTTCATGCCAATCGGCGTGGTGAAGGTTGCATCGATGATGACCCGCACGCCGTGACGCTGGGCGATCTCGACAATGGCCGGAATATCGGCCAGCTTGAGCAGCGGATTGGTCAGCGACTCAAAGAACAGGATCTGTGTGTTGGGGCGGATCGCCGCCTCGATGGCGGCCAGATCGCGCGGGTTCACATAGCTGACGCTCATGCCCAGCGTCGGCAACTCGCCCTGGAAAAAGGCATAGCTGCCGCCGTAGAGCTCGTTGGAGGCGACGATGTGGCCGCCCTTGTCGATCAGGCTGAGCACCGCCGCCGAGATGGCCGCCATGCCTGAGCTGAACACCATGGCCGACTCGGCGCCTTCCAGCGCCGCCAGCTTCTGCTCCACCGACCATTGGCTGGGGTTGCCATAACGGGTGTAGATGAACCGGTCACGGGCAAAACCTTCCTCGATGGCCTGGTACTGACTCTCCTCCAGCAAGAAGGTCGAGGTCTGGTAGATCGGCGTGCCGACCGCTCCGGTCGTGGCATCGTCTTTGGTGCCCGCATGCACGGCCAAGGTGCTGGCCGACAGCCCCGCCAGCGGCGGGTGCTGCATGAAAGGGCCTGCTTGACGCGGGCGACTCAGCTCATCGGCCCAGCGCGGGGCGTTGTCCAGGGGAGATGAGCTTCGCGGATCGCCGCGCACAGGGCCGTGAGGTTTTTCTTTGGATTCCATGGGTTCCTAGGGTTAGCTCAAAGGGAGGGAAAAACGACGGAAGAAGAAGAGAGGAGGAAGGGGCGACAGGTGAGACCGAAGGGTCTGGGGTGATGGCGCGTCAGCACCCCGCCGGCCGCCCCCTCTGGCTGGGGCGGCCGGCTCATCACCTCCCCCTCAGTGGAAGCTGTAGCCAGCCCGCAGCCAGAGGCGCCGGCCGTTCAAGTTGTCCAGATAGTTGGCACCGCTCTGGGCATAGTTCAGCTCGAAGGGTGGGCGCTTGCCGGCAATGTTGTTGATGCCACCGCTGAGCTTGATGCCCTTGAAACCGCTGTAGCTCATGCTCATGTCCAGGGTGGAAAAGGCAGGCAAGTACAAGCTCTCATCCCGCACCTGGTAATAGGCCTTGAACTTGCCGCGGAAGTTCAGGCTGAGGCCGGCGCCCCAGCTGCCGATGCTCCACCAGGCCGAACTGCTGTTGCGCCAGCGGGGGTTGCCCCATTCACCAGCCACTTCCTGCGGTTCGCCCTGCGCATTGACCCGCAGCACACGGTCGAGATAAGTCGACACCGAGGACAGCGAGATCTGCCCCCAGGTGTCCAGCTTGATGCGGCCGCGCAGATCGATGTCCACGCCCTGCACCTTGGTCTCGCCGGCGTTGTAGGGCCGGTAGATCCAGATCGGCACGCCTTCCGGGCCCTTGTCGATGATGGACAGCGGCAACTCCGGCGGGCCAGGGAAATAGACCTCGTTGTTCCGATGGACCAGCCAGGCATCAAGGCCGATCAGCCAGCCAGGCGCGGGCTCGAAGCCCAGGCCCAGATTGATGTTCTTGGACCGTTCCGGGCCGAGCTCGGGCGCGTTGTCGACCCGGATCTTGATCGTCTGGTTGTTCGAATCGGTGGACCAGTACTCATATTCCCCGCGCAGCTCAGGCACCGAGGGTGCCCGAAAACCGGTGCTGTAGGAGCCACGGGCCATGAAGCGCTTGTCAGGCATCCATTTGAAGGCCACTTTGGGGTTGGTGGTACTGCCAAAGCCCTGATAGCGATCGGAGCGCAGGGCCAGTTGAAAGTCCAGGCCTGACAGCACCGGCACCGACAGCTCGCCGTATAGCGCCGACTGGCTGCGCTGGCCCGAGATCGGTCGCCGCACGCCACCGCCGAGGATCTCGCCGGCATTGGTGCGCTCGTCGGTGCCGTCGCTCATTTCCTCGTGCCGCAGATCGGCGCCCAGGGCCATCATCAGGGGCCCGGCCGGCAATTTCGCGAGCTCGCGCGAGGCCCGGGCATCGACGAACAGGAACTGGCTGTCGCCGGCGCGATTGGACTCGCCGCTGATGGCGGCGGCATCTTCGGGCGACAAGGCCTTGAACACATCCATGCTGCCAATGCGCTTCTTGGCTTCGGCAATGTTCAGATAGCCGGTACCGACGATGCTGGTGTCGGTGCGGGCGATGCCGAGAGCGCTTTCCCAATCCCAGCCCTGATGGTCGCCCCTGAGGCCGATCAAAAAGCGGTAGGAATCACTCTGCGTGACACGCCGGCGCGGCCCCATCTCCCAGAACAGGCGCCGGAAGTAAACCGGCGTGCTGGCGCTATTGCCCCATTGGCCGGCCAGGAAGTAGTTGTTGTTCAGGGTGTAGGTGCTGGTGGGGATGTAGTCCATCTCCATCTCGCTGCGGCTCAGCGAAGCTTCAGCAAACAGGCTGCTGCTCTCGGCGAAGTCCCAGTTCAGCCGGGCGAAGCCGCTGCTGCGCTTCTGCGAGGGCATATAGCTCATATCGTCGGAATAGCTGTGCATGCAGGTGCCTGCGGCATTGAGCTTGTCCGAACCGAGATTGCAGGCACCGGTGGACTGATAGCTGCTGCCATTCCACTTGTTGCCGGTGTTGGCGTAGCTCACCAGGCGGTTGAAGGCCGGCGTGCTGTCGCCCCACTTCTGGCTGATGTAGCCGATGTCGGCCGGCTGGTAGCCGACCGCCAGCGCCTGCTCGGTCTGGTCGGCATACATGACCGGCCGAGCCGATTGCATGACACCGTCGCGCTGGTAATGGTCGAAGGCGGCCAACAGGTTGAGCTTGCCCTCGGTCTTACCCGTGATCAGGCTGGCCGAGCGGTAGTCCATGTCCTTGAAGGTCAGCGAACGGCCGGCGCTGACCGCCACTTCCGCGCCCTTGAAATCGCGCTTGAGCACGAAGTTGATGACGCCGCCGATTGCATCGGTGCCATAGATGGCTGAGGCACCTTCCTTGAGGATTTCCACCCGCTCGAGCGCGGCCCAGGGAATCGAATAGAGGTCGACAAAAGTCGAGGTGCTGACGAAGCCGTAGTAGGCCACCCGACGGCCGTTCAACAGGACCAGACTGGCGTTCGCGCCCAGTCCTCGCAATGACGCGCCCGATGCGCCTGGGGTGAAGGTATTGGTATTGACTTCACTGATCTTGCCGTCACCATTGCTGGTGATGCTGTCCAGAAGCTCGCCTGCACTCTGGATTCCCAAGCGCTGAATCTCAGCGGCCGTGATGATCTGGACCACCTGTGCGCCCTCTCCCGCCAGGCGCTTGATGTTCGAGCCGGTGACCACCATGCGCTCCAGCCGCTCGATCGGCTGGCCGCTGCTGTCGGCCGCCTGGCCCTGGCCCCCAACGAGGGCACTGGCCATCAGCAAGCCCAATCGTCGGCCCGGCCAGGGCGGACGGATTCCTTGTTTGCATTTCATTGCTGTCTCCTATGTGCTGGGTACATGGCTCTGCGGCCACAAGCTCTGACAACGCAGGAGGCGTGCCAGCAAAATCGACAAGAAAAATCAATGACTTAGGGGAGTCGCGAACTGATTCGTAAGACTTTCATGACAAACTAATCACCGTACTCATGACACATCAACATCCGTAACCAAAACCGCACACATGCAGCTGCGCCTGATCACCGAAGATCGGCTGGGCATCACCCACGAGGTGCTGGCCCTGATCGCCCAGCATCAGCTGGACCTGGCCACCATGGAAATGGGCCTGCACAACATCTACCTGAACGTGCCGCAGCTGCAGCCCGCCATGCGCAGCCGCATCGAAGCGGCGCTGCTGGCGATTCCCGGCGTCAAGCGGATCGAAACGGTCAGCCTGATGCCCGGTGAAGCTCGGCGTCAGCAGCTGGATCTGCTGCTGGCCTCGATGGCACAACCAGTATTCGTGCTCAACCGGGCGGGGCAAATCGTGGTCCACAGTGAGGCGGCCGCGCGCCTGTCCGGTGCCGGTCGCAGCCGCTGGGTCGGTCTGGCCCTGGGTGAGTTGCTCAAGGCCCCCAAGCTCTGGCAGGACATCCTCGACCTCGAATGCAAGGCCAGCAACCAGGAGGTCAGTTTCGGCGGCCGGGCCTGGATCCTCGACGCCCATCCGCTCAAGAACGCGGACACCGGCGCGCTCAATGGCGCTGTGGTGACCTTGCGCGCCCCCGAGTGGCTCGGTGACCAAGCGGCGCAGCTGCAACGCACCGAACCGCCTCAGGGCCTGGCTGCCCTGCTCGGCGAATCGGCCGCCATGCGCGGCCTGCGTGCACGAGCCGAACGGGTGGCGCTGGTGGAAGCGCCACTGATGATTCTGGGAGAAACCGGAACCGGCAAGGAGCTGGTGGCGCGGGCCTGTCACCAGCGCAGCCGCCGCCAGGGCTCAGCCTTTCTGGCGCTCAATGCCGCCGCCTTGCCTGAAAGCCTGGCCGAGAGCGAGCTCTTCGGCTATGCCTCTGGTGCCTTCTCAGGCGCCCAGCGCGGCGGCAAACCGGGCCTGTTTGAAATGGCCAATGGCGGCACGGTCTTTCTCGACGAGATCGGCGAAATGTCGCTCTATTTGCAGGCCAAGCTGCTGCGCTTCCTCAACGATGGCAGCTTCCGCAGAGTCGGCGGCGAACGGGAGCAGGTTGCCGATGTGCGCATCATCTGCGCCACGCACCGAAATCTCGAGCAGATGGTGGAGCGCGGCCAATTCCGCGAAGACCTGTACTACCGGCTCAATGTGCTGACCCTGACCCTGGCGCCGCTGCGTGAACGCGGCGAAGACGTGCTGCTGCTCTGCGACCACTTTCTAGCCCGCTCGGCCCGCCAGATCGGCCGCGACATGCCCCAGCTCAGCCCGGAGGCACGCCAGGCCTTGCTGCGCCATCGCTGGCCCGGCAACGTGCGCCAACTGCAGAACCTGATCTTTCGCGCCGTGACCATGACAGAGCGGGATCTGATCGAGGTCGCCGACCTGGACCTGCCCCCGGCCTACAAGCGCGAGCCCGGACCGATGGACGCCGGCGCCAGCAGATCCAGCTTGGATCTGCGCGGCGGCGGCAGTGAAGACGACCAGGCCGATTTGCTCCCCTCTGGTCAGCCCTGTTGGGCAGAGGCGGTGGAGCAGTTCGAGCGCGAGCTGCTACTGCGCCTCTATCCGGACTATCCCAGTTCGCGCAAGCTGGCTCAGAGATTGGGGCTGTCCCACAACGTCGTGGCCACGAAGCTGAAGCGCCACGGCATCGGTCGATCGACATGAGGCCGAATACCGCCGCCCGGGCGCTGGAACTAGCCGAACAGGACAGGATCAGTCGTTGTACATCAGCCCGGCGCAGCGTTTGACGCCGTTGCGGGTCATATAGAAAGTCGAGCAGTTGGTGTCGTAATTGACACCGTTGGCGGTAATCACCCAGCTGGACAAGGCATAGCCAGCCAGGTGCATCCAGCCCCCGTTGTACTTCAGGCTGAAATGCAGATGCGGTCCTGTGGACTGCCCGCCATTGCACAAAGCCTGGGCTTGGTTGCTGGCCGGATTGCCGATGCCCACGTTCTTGGCCACATAGGCGCCAGTGTTGTAGCGCAGGTTCTGCAGGTGATAGTAGGTGGTCGACCAACCGTCGGTATGGACCACTTCAGCAAAACAGGATGAATGCTTCTTGAAGGTTCCACCAGCTGACGCCACCACCCAATTGGCGGACTGATTGCTGCCCCATCCGCCGGACTTGTACATATCGAGCGAAGACATCGGATAGGTGCCACTGCCTGTGTTGGTGTGCGCCCCGCCGACATACCAAGACTGTCCTACCGGGAAAGGAAACTGTAGATAACTGCTGGCAGCACCAAGCGACTGGACGCCCATCGTCCGCCGCAGCGTGCCAGCAGGTTGCAAAGCCGACAGCGGCATGCGGGCGGCATCTACATCAAAGCGATGGCCGAACAAGCCCTGATAGACCAGGGCGAAATCCTGCTCAACCGTGTCGGTGCGCTCCTGGGCTCGGGCCTGCATCGCGCTGCTGCTGCGCGCAAGCAGGCCAGCCAATGCTGACACTGGCGCAAGGTCGCCCCCCTTGAATTCACGACTCCCCGCTTCAGACGAGGCAGGATACAGAGCACGAGCGAGTTGGTCTGCCACATCGCGGACTTGCTCCGAAAAACCCAAGGCGCTGGACAACTCACCCATGGGACGCACCAAAGCTGCACGTGACTGCTGCGGTCGGCTGAGTAAACCTGTTTGCTGCTCGATCAGGGCGAGCAAGACACGAGGGCTGATGCTGCTGTAGCCGGCCCAATGCGAGATCGCTTCCGCATAAGGAAGCAGTGCCGGCGCCTTGCTACTGAGGTAGTCCTCGACATCAAATCCGAACATTTCTTCACGACCATAGATCAACGGATGCAGCGGAGCTGCCTGGGTAGTCTTGGCTGACTGCGCTTGAACCAGACTCAAGCCAGACAGGCTTAGGCAGGCCAGGAACACAATTCTCAAAGCTTTGGAATTCATGACGGTCCTTGTTTCTTGGTTGGGTAGTGCCGACGCGCTTGCTGTCTCCAAACAAGCAGTACGCGAGATCGGCCCTCAGCAAGGCGCAATTGGCGTGCCATGAGCGAATAGCGCACGGCTACCCCCAGGACAGCTCTGAAAGTCGCTGTTCCTTCGTCATCAAATAGATACAAATGCGCGATTAGCGCGCTTTTCGTAATTCAAGCAGGACGCACAACGATCCAACAGCCCGATGCCTCCATTTCCAGAAGAAAGATCTCGGTCAGATTTTCGACGCCCACCTCGATCCCATGCGTAGAGCGGTGGTTCTGGACTGCACGCTTGTGACCGACTCCCCTCCACACTGGTTCTGTCGGGCGTAGGTCTGCTTGCCGTTCCTGTATGCGTCGCTCATCCTTTGGCACGATGGCGTGCAAGTTGATCGGCTTGCTAATGTATCGATCTGTTGACCAGATAACCGCATTCCATGTCTAACTCCTCTGCTTTGCCCATCTCCTCCCCTTGGACTGCGTCCACTGCCGCCGCGATCAAACGCTACCGGATCGACCTGGTCAGCGACACCGTGACCAAGCCGGATGTCGGCATGCGTCAGGCCATGGCGGACGCCGAGGTCGGCGACGATGTCTATGGCGAAGACCCGATGGTCAACGCGCTGCAAGAGCGTGTCGCCGCGCTGTTGGGCAAGGAGGCCGGGCTTTTCATGCCCAGCGGGACGCAAAGCAATCTGGCGGCCCTGCTCTCGCACTGCGAGCGCGGCGACGAGTTCATCGTGGGTTCCAGCTATCACAGCTATGTGTACGAGGGCGGCGGTGCTGCAGCGCTGGGGGGCGTCGTGCCTTGTCCGGTGCCGGCTGACGAGAACGGCAACCTCAGGCCGGACGATGTGCGTGCCGCCATCAAGCCGGATCGCACCTGGTTCGCGCGCTCGCGGCTGCTGGCCTTGGAGAACACCGTCGGTGGCCAGGTCCAGCCGCAGGAGCTTGTCGAGCGGCTGTGCGCGCTCGCGCGGGAGCAGGGGCTGCTGCTGCACCTGGACGGCGCGCGCATCTGGCATGCCGCGGCGGCCAGCGGCCTTGCGCCGCTGCAGCTGGCGCGCCCATTCGACAGCGTGTCGGTCTGCCTGTCCAAGGGGCTGGGTGCTCCGGCCGGCTCCGTGCTGTGCGGCAGTCGCGATTTCATCGGTCGTGCGGCGCGCCTGCGCAAGACTCTGGGCGGTGGCATGCGCCAGGCTGGCGTGCTGGCTGCTGCCGGGCATTACGCACTGAGCTTCAATCTGCCGCGGCTGGGCATCGACCACGAGAATGCGCGCCAGCTGGCGCGCGGGCTCAGCGGCGTGCCGGGCCTGAAAGCCCATGAGGGCCATACGAATATGGTGTTCCTGGAAGTCGAGGAATCCCGACGCGGACCGCTCATCGAGTTCCTAGCGGCACGCGGCATCCGCATCGGGCCGGCTGACAGCAGGATCCGGCTCGTCACGCACCTGGATGTTTCGCGTGACAACATTCGTGAAGTCGTGGATGCGATCAAAGCCTTCTTCCGCTGAGCTGGCGCCGCTCACCATCGACGCAGCCGGGGCGGCGCCCCTGCCTGAGCGCCAGCCGCCTTCGCCGGCGCTGGAGGGCCTGCGCGTCGACCTGGGGCTGTGGGCTGCGCAGCTGGTGGACCGGGTGGGGGCGGAGGACTTCTTCGCCTGGATCGCGGCGCAGCTGCAGGACATCGTCGCGCACGAGTTCTGCGTGATCCTGCTGCACCGTCGCCAGGGGGCGCCGGTGCTGTTGCACGATGGGCTGACGCCGCTGGGCTTCGGCCTGGGAATGCGCAACTACCTGGACGACACCTACCGGCACAACCCCTTCCACCGTTTCGTGCAGGGGCAGCCCACCCCGGGCCTGTTTCCGATGCAGTCCCTGGTGACGCAGCAGGCCGCTGAGCTTCAGGCCTTGGCAGGCAAGCTCCGGCCTGACGAGCGCGAGGAAATCGGCTTCATCACCGAAGGTTGGCCAAGGGGCATGCAGGAGCTGCTGCTGGCTGCGCCAGTGGCCGAGGGCGAGGTGGTCGAAGTCTCCCTGTCTCGCAAGCTCGGCGAAGCAGGTGTGCAGGCCGAGGTGCAGGCCCGCTTCCACGGCCTGGTGCCCTTGCTGGTCAGCAGCATCCGGAAGCACTTCCAGGTGCTGGCGGCGGCCGCGCCGGGCCGCGTGGCGCCGACCGAGCTGGGGGAGCTGTCTGAACTGTCGCGACGCGAGCAGGACATCGTCCGCCTGATCGTCGCGGGCCACTCCTCGGAGTCGATCGGCCTGCGTCTGGGCATCGCGCTGCCCACGGTGAAGACGCACCGGGCCAATATCTACCGAAAGCTCGGCATCTCTTCGCAGGCCGAGCTGTTCGCGCGGGTGATGCGGTATTTCGCAGCGTAGAGCACAGGCAAGTGCATCGCCGCTTTCGCGTGCCGGGCGGATCTGGCGCGCTGATAACACAGGAGTCTCCAATGAGCTATTCCGTTCAGGACGTACGCGCTGCGTTCCCTTCGCTGTCTCTGCGCGATGACGGTCGGCCGCGCGTCTATCTAGACAACCCGGCCGGCACACAGGTGCCGCTGACGGTGATGCAAGCCATCTCCGACAGCTTCATGCAGGCCTGTGCGAACCAGGGCGGCTATTTCCGGACCTCGCGCGAGGCAGACCGGATCGTCGATCAGGCCCACCGCGCGATGGCGGAGTTTCTGGGCACGCCCGACCCGTCCGAGATCATCATCGGCCCGAACTCGACCACCTTGACCTTCCAGCTCTCGCGCAGCATCGGCCGCGAGCTTCAGGCCGGTGACGAAGTCATCCTGACGCGCATGGATCACGAAGCCAATGTGGCGCCTTGGCTCGAAATGGCAGAAGAGCGCGGCCTGGTCGTGCGCTGGGCTGAATTCGATGCAGACAGCTGGCGCGTCGAGCTGGAGCATCTCAGGGCCCTGATCACACCGAAGACTCGCCTGCTGGCATTGAACTACGCTAGCAACCTGACGGGTGCGGTGAATGATGTGCCTGCGCTGGTCAAGGCTGCCAAGGCGGCCGGCCTGTTGGTGTATGTGGATGCGGTGCAACTCGCGCCGCATGCTGCCATCGACGTCGTGGCGCTGGGCTGCGATTTCCTCATGTGCTCGCCCTACAAGTTCTTCGGCCCGCACCTGGGTGTGTTGTGGGGGCGCCGCTCCTTGCTGGAGCAGCTGCATGCCTACAAGTGCCGCAGCGTCTCGGGCGAGCTGCCGGGCAAGTTTGAGACCGGCACGCCGGCCATCGAGCTGCAGGCCGGGCTGATCGCCGCGGTAGAGCACTTCGCTTCCCTGGGTGCGGGCAGAGTGCCGGGGGCGTCGCGACGCGAGCAGATCGTTGCGGCCTTCGGGCTGATCACCGAACACGAGCGTGCCTTGACGGCCCAGCTTTTGGCTGGGCTGGCGACGTTGGCCGATGTCTCGATCATCGGACCCGATGAGCGCTCTTCGGCCGCACCACGAGTGCCCACGGTTTCTGTCCGCCATCGCCGCATCGCTGCGGCGCGGCTGGCACAGGCCTTGGCGGGCGAGAACATCTTCGTGTGGAGCGGCCACAACTACGCGCTGGGCATCGTCGAGCAGTTGGGAATCCCGGCCGAGGAAGGGGTGTTGCGCATCGGCGCGGCGCACTACAACACCAGCGAAGAAGTCGAGCAGACGCTCAGCGCCATTCGCCGGCTGGTCCGCTAAGACAAGAAGGAAGCACACCATGAAGAAGATTCGAGTTGGGCTGATCGGCTACGGCGCCGTCAACCAGAACCTCCTGCGCATCCTCCAGGACAAGCAAGAGCGCCTGCTCGCCGAGTACGAGCTGCAGCTGCAGATCGTGTTGGTGGCCGACAGCCGTGGTTTTGCGATCGATGCGCAGGGCTTCGAGCCCGCAGCGCTGCTGCGCCACAAGGCTGCAGGCGGGTGCACGGCCGACCTGGGGGCGCGCTGGTCGCATCGCGCACCTGAGCGTCTGGCCGAGCACTGCGACCT
Organism: Paucibacter sp. B51; assembly: GCF_027863535.1. Taxonomy (NCBI): domain Bacteria; kingdom Pseudomonadati; phylum Pseudomonadota; class Betaproteobacteria; order Burkholderiales; family Sphaerotilaceae; genus Roseateles; species Paucibacter sp. B51. The sequence goes on from NZ_JAPIVN010000001.1 coordinate 1,055,574, forward strand.
GATCTTCGAGGCCTCGCCGGTCAACCTGAAGACGGGCGAGCCGGGCTTGTCCCTGGTGCGCGCGGCGCTGGCCGATGGCGTGTCTGTCGTGCTCGCGAACAAGGGGCCGCTGGTGCTGGCCTTTCACGAGCTGCACGAGCTGGCTGCAGCCAGCGGCGCGGGCCTGCGCTACAGCGCCACGGTCTGCGGCGGTTTGCCGGTGCTCAATATCGCCCGGCGCGACATGGTGCTGGGCCGGATCACACGCGTGCGCGGCGTGTTCAACAGCACCACCAACTTCATTCTCGAGTCCATGCGTGACGGAAAAAGCTTCGCCGCGGCGCTGGACGAGGCGCAGCGGCGCGGCATCGCCGAGGCCGACCCCTCGCTGGACATCGGTGGCTGGGACACGGCCAACAAGCTGCTCATCATTCTCAACAGCGTCACGGGCGAGCGACTGCAGCTCAAGGACATCCAGGTCAGCGGCATTGCCGACATGACGATTCAGCGCGTTCAGGCAGAACAGGCTGCCGGCCGGGTGATCCGGCTCGTCGCCGAGGCCAGTGAGGGCCGCTACACCGTGGCACCGGTGGCGCTGGAGGCCACGGACTTCCTGGCCCAGTGCAATGGCTGGGAGATGGCGCTCGAATACCACTCGGACATCTACGGCATCAGCTACCACAAGCTGTGGGAGCGTGAGCCGGCGCCGACGGCAGCGTCGATGTTGCGCGACGCTGTGCACATTCTCAGCGGCGAATCCCTGTCACATCGCAGCCACACCGGCTGGGTGGGCAAGCGGCGGCCTTGGTGAGAAACGGAACGGAAGTCAACAACACGAGCTCTACCATGACACCGGCCAGAGGCCTCGAAACACGAACGATCGCGCAGACTCCTAGCGCATGTTTGGCGCAAGGAGTCTGCGCGGCAGAGCCTTGGCGCGCCGGTGCTGATCTGAGCCGTAGAGGCTTTTGGTGGCCTCGTTGCGTTTGCCCGAGTTGCATTTGCCGCATTGACGATGCCGTCAGGCTTCACACTGGCCTACTGGATCTTCCGCAAGCCTGCTTTTCGTCCCTTTCAAGCCCCCATCACCGCCATGCGCCGCAGATTCAGCGCCGCGCACACGGGCTTGGCCTCGCGGCAAACTTTCTCGATGCCCCTGGAGCTGAACTGCCTGAATCTCAACACCTACTTGATCCAAGCATTGGGTGCCCTCTCGATGGCCCTTCCGTCGGCGGTTTTCCCTTCCTTCCTGGTTCTGCAGCTTGGCCGCCATCGCCGTCGTGTGCGGGCACTTGTCCGCATCGATCTCCGACGGGCTCTTGCTTTCTCGACCCAGCGCGACGATCACCTCCACCCAGCGCTGGCTCAACTGCGCCAACACGGCTTTGCTGCGGTAGTCAGCCGTGGCCAGCAAAACCTCTGGCGGCACCATAGGTCTGCACGACCCTCAGAAGTGGTTCAGTTTCGAGTTCGATGGCCCGAAGACCACCTATCGATCCCCGATTCCGTACCCAGTACGAATGGGACCTACTCTCTGAAGGAGACTGGCGCTCCCCGCCGTTCAATACTACTGCTAGTGCCACTATCCGTCGGCACGATCTTGCTGATTTGAGAAGAGCTTCGGCGTGAGTGCAAGAGTTGAAAAATCACCACCGACGGCCTGCTCAAGGCGAATACGCCGGAACCTGCCTCAAGGGGTGGGCCTCGCCGGAGGCATACATCCACGCCACCCCGTCGTAGCGCCCAATCAGCACGAAGTCGCGCCGGCTCAGCGGCAGGTAGAACAGCTCCAGGGCCGGCTCCAGCAGGCGTGCCTGGTAGTCCTCCATCGCCATTTCCAGCGCCTCGGCCGGCACGGTCTTCAGGCCGCGCAATTGCTGGGGCAGCGCTCCAGCGCTGCGCTCGCTGTGCGCGAGCTCCTGCGCGATGTGCTGCACCAGTTGAGCCAACTCGCTTTGAGGGACCTTCCCCGTCTCATACGGCCAGCGCCAGGCCAGCACCATGCACAGCATCAGCAACAACGCGGCCCATGCCCACGGTCGTCGGGTCCCCCCTGGCGACGCAACGGTCCGAGAAGCAACTCCGGCCGCCTTCGGCTCGGCGCGCGCGAGGCTTCGCAAGGCAACGAGATCGCCAGCGGCCCCCTCGTCGGGCCGCCGTCCCGGCGCGGCTCGGCCAGGCTCTGCCTCCACGGAGCGGCCGGGCATGGCCAAATCGGCCAGCTCGGCCTTGAGCCCAGTGGGCGATGTAGCAGTTTTGGGAGCTGCCGCACGGCCCCCGAGAGGAGGCGCCAACCCGACACTGGATTCTTTCCTCAGCAACTGGCGCAGCTCGTCGCCGGCGCCTCCGTTGTCCGCGCGGAGTCTGCCTGACGCTGGTGGCGGCACGGTCCGGTCCCTGGAGTCACCCGAGCGTGCTTCGTCCAGGCCTTGGCGCAAGGCGCGCAAGGCATCATCGGGATCCGGTTTCGATGCGGAGCTCATGACAGGGCGTGCAGCGCTAGGGCCGGTCGAACATGTCCGGCAGGTCTTGCTCGGTCCTGTCGCGCAGCTTTCCGGTGGCTGGATCTTTCAGGCGCTTGTCCCAGCTGGGCACACCGCTGGTTGGCACCGTCTCCTTGTTGCACTCGGCGCCATAGCAAGGGAAGGTGCAGCTGAAGTGGGCGGCCTGAAGACTGTCCACGCTGTAGTTCCGGCACTCGGCTCGCTTGGCGTTGTCCGCCACGGCCTTGAAAGCGTTAGCCAGACTGATGCAGTCCCGCGTGACATAGCGCGAACCGTCTTGCAAATTTTCCACGAAGTTGGCCGCAAACGGCCGGTCCTGAGGACAGCCCGACCGCGCCGCGTGCGCGCGCTCGCAGATGAACTTAGGCCCTTGGCACAAGTGCACCTTGGGCGAGCCGGCCAGCACGCACACGCTGTTGTCCGATGACTTGAGTTCCCAGCCAGGCCGGCAAGTCGGGATGCATTGGCCGTTGCTGGCCACGCCGTTGGAACAACTGGGAGCGGTTGGTGTGCTGGCCGCTGCTGCTGCGACATGAACCGGAGCTGGACTGCAGGTTGCCGGCGGCCCAGCCAGGTAGATCTGTCCAGTCGCACAGTCCGATTGCGAGCGCGGCACCGCTGGAGCGGCCTGGTCGGGCACACAGGCTTGCACCCACTTGTTGTTCGCCGTCGGTCTGCTGGCCAGATGCATCCCGGGCGTGCAGCTGGCTTGCGCCGCACCACCGGCAGCGCTGCTGGCCCCGGCCATCGCCTGGGCCTGGATGCGCCCCATCGCGCCGGCGTCGCCGCGGCAACTGGACGGCAAGTACTTCGGCTCCAGGCCTGCATCAATCCCGACATAACGCTGCGCATCAACGCAATGCCAGTCCAAACTGCTGCGCAGCTCCAGGGCCAGCGCCTTCTTCACACCCATCCCGGGCAGCTGCATTTCAGCCAGGATGTAGCCCAGCACGCCAGAGCCGGGCTTGCCGGCGGTCCAGCTCAGACCCGTCATCATGTGCCCCGCCTGACCACTGGCCGAAGCCAGCAGATCGGCTGGTGGATTGCCGCCGCCGGCCAGCGCCAGTTCAACCGGCACACGTGCGGCGTCTGCGAATACAAGCCCTTCCGAGACGCGTGCCCGGGTGACGTAGTCGCGGTACGCCGGGTAGGCAATGGCCACCAGCACCCCGACGACCGCCAGCACCAGCATGACCTCGACCAGCGAGAAGCCTTTTGTATGGGCCCTTTGGGCCATCTTCGATTGTCTCGTCATTGCGGTCCTCCTTTGAGCAAATGGCTCAGTGCCTGAGCCAGGCTTTGCGCGTTCAGTTCGCTGGCGTCCAAGACCGAGGCATGGAACTGCTGCAGCGTAGTTCGCAAGTCATCATCGCCCTGCCTAGCGATGAACAGCGCTGGAAGCCCTGACCATGCAAGCTTGGCACGGAGTCGTTGCAACCAGGCGCTAGGCTTGTCATCCAGCGATGCGGTGTCAATCACCAGAGCTATCACATTGCCATGGCGTGCCATGTGATCGGCCGCAGCGTTCTCGTCGGCCACCCGGACCAGATCGAAGGCCATGGATCCACGCAATTGCTCCGCTAGGTGGATGTCAGCGGAAAGCATCAGGATCGTCAGGCGCGCCTCGCCCAATTGATCTTGGCGCAGCCCCAGGCTTAAGCTGCCCAACACCTTGCTGTGCATCGCGGCCAGATCGGTCCAGAACTTCATGCTCAGCACTCGCTGCACCTCCGACGGCGTGGTTTCACCGGAAACGATCCAGTCCTTGGCGCTGGCAGCTATCGAGCGATGGCAGTCCTTGAGCAGTTCCGCAGACTGAGAGAAGTCGCTACGTCCGGCTCTGACCGCTTGGCGTAGCGCAGGCGTCATCTCCAGGTGCTCGATCACCGGCAACTGTCCGCGATACCCGCTGAACTCGCACTGGGGGCATCCGACCGGCCGATAGGCGGGCAGCTCGCCGGTGATACGCTGGAAATCTGCCTCGTCGCCGGTAAGCGGCAGTTGCACTGCGCAGCGGCACGCAAAACAGAGCCTACGCACCAGACGTTGCGACACCACGCCGACCAGGGCGTCGGCAACGGTTCCCGGATCGAGGCCCAGGTCCTGCAGGCGCGGCAGCGTGCCCAAGGCATCGTTGGTGTGCAGCGTCGACAGGACCAGATGGCCCGTCAAGGCAGCCTGCCCTGCAACCCGCGCGGTCTCGGCGTCGCGGATTTCACCGACCAATACGATGTCCGGATCCTGGCGCAAGACCGAGCGCAGGGTTTCCGCAAAACTCAGGCCCTGCTTGTCGTTCACCTGGATCTGTGAAATGCCGGGCAAGACATACTCCACCGGGTTCTCGATGGTCATGATGTTCACCTCGACACAATTGAGCTCGGACAGCAGCGCGTACAGCGTCGAAGTCTTGCCCGAGCCCGTCGGCCCCGTCAGCAGCACAATGCCCGAGCTATGGGCGGCGAAACGCCGCAAAGTCAGCTGATCAGCGCTGGAGAAATGCCCCTGCTGCAACGAGAAGTTGCGCCCCTGGTCGAGCAATCGGCAGACGATACGGTCACCGTCATAGGCGGGCAGGATGGAAAGGCGGACGTCGATCTCGCGCTGGCCCGACCTTAGGCGCAGGCGTCCGTCCTGCGGCTTGAGCGGCGTGTTCTCCAGCCCTGCGTTGGCCTTCAGGAAACGCGACAGCGCCTCGAGCGTGTGCATGGGCACGGTTGCGATCCGGCGCAGCAGCCCGTCGACTCGAAAGCGGATCGCGCCGCCGCCGACAAATGGGTGGATGTGGACATCAGACGCGCGCCGATCCAGCGCGGCCTGGAAAATCGCCCGGAACAGACGTGGCGTACTGCTGCCCTCATGGTGCGCATCGCCAGCTTGCAGATCGATGAACTTCGGTCGGTCCGCGACACCGGCCGCGCCATCGGCGAACAGACGGGTCAAACCCGTGTCAATGTCGTCAGGTGGGAGCACGACGAATCGAACCGGGCGGCCCGCAGCGAAGGCCAGCTGCCGGCTCAACTCCTGAATCGGCTGGGGATCCGAGAGTGCTACGCACATCGTCGTCGCGTCCTGCCACAACGGCAGCAGCCCAGTCTGCCTGCACATGCGCTCGGACAGTGCGGAGCCATCGCCCGGCCGAAACAGGGACATGCTGCCGACTTCCAGCCCCGCCGTTTGAGCCACGCCACTGGCCAGCTCCGCTGCGCTGAGATGAAAGAGCGCTGCCACTTGCGCCCAGGCCTCACCGAGGTCCTTGGCAATCTCGACGGCTGGCACCGCCGCCCCGGGGCGCAGATGGCGGGCGGCCGCCAGTAGCCATGCATGGTTGGTTGGCACGTAAAAGACTCCCCTGTCGAGAACGGAATACGAAGGGACTCCCCACCTTCAGGCAACGGCGTCAAAGCGCCAAGCTTGGTGGTGTTGGTCATCAATCTGCAGCCATTTCGAAAGGGGAGTTCCATGGATAAGAATACCCAAGTTCCAGCGGTGCGCGTAGGCGTGGATCTCTCTAAGCAAGTCATTCAGGGGCACATCGTTGACGGCGGTGGCCGCGTGCTAACGAACCGGGCGCTGGCCCGCGGCAAGTTCCTGGCTTGGTATGCGGTGTTGCAGGCCGGCTGCATGGTGGTGATGGAGTTCAGCTCCAGCGCACATCACTGGGCGCGGGCCCTGCGCGCGATGGGGCTGGATGCTCGCATCATCTCGGCTCACCTGGCCGCCCCTATCGCGCCGAGGGCCACTGCGGCAAGAACGACGCCAACGACGCTGCGGCCAGCAGCACAGCGTGCGACGCATGCGCAAGGTGATGCAGGTGCCTGCGCTTTGTGCAGACCTTCCTTAGTGACTTAACCGTGAGAGGCCAAAGCGCCCTTAAACCAAAACACGCCAGCAGACAGCAGCGTCAGGTGTTCGCGGCACTGCTTCCCTCCGACGACTCGTCAGCCCTGAAGGCTGCTCACCAAGTGAGCCAAACGGGAAGCATTTGGTGACTCGATTGGCAGCACATGCCTATATCTCGACGGCAGTCAGCTTGTTTGACGACCTAGTAGCAGCGACATTTTAGATTTCGCCTCCAGTTCCAATTGTTCAACGAATACGGCAGTGAATCGCCCCGGGATGTTGACTTGCAATAGGTTGTTCCCGGCAAGCCGGGAAGCTGGAGGCCTGTAGCCTAAGGCTGAGTGTGGCCGACGGCCGTTGAAGTAGTTCAAGAAGCTCGGCAGCAGCTCGGTACGTTCCTGACTGCTGCCGTAGCTTCGGACGTAAGCCCATTCGCGCAGGCCGGTCTGGATGAACCGCTCGGCCTTGCCGTTGGTCTGCGGCCGATATGGGTTATGCGGAGGGCGTCACTCACGACTACGTACGTCACGGCACGACAACGCTGTTTGCGGCGTTGAACGTGGCCAACGGTGAGGTCATATCTCGGGTGCGTCCGCACCATCGGCACCAAGAGTTTCTGGATTTTCTGCGCCAAATCGACAAGGAGACCCCGGCCGAATTGGATCTGCATCTTGTCTGTGACAACTACATCACCCACAAACATGCGAAGGTCAATGCCTGGCTGGCCAGACACCCGCGGTTCCACCTGCACTTCACCCCGACCTACAGTTCGTGGATCAATCAGGTGGAACGCTGGTTCGCGTTGATCACGGAGCGCGCAATTCGTCGAAATTCGTTCTCCAGCGTCCGTGAACTCAAGCAGCAGATCGACCTGTTCGTGAAACAGCACAACGCCGACACCGCGCTGTTCAAATGGACGGCAACTGCCGATTCAATCCTGAAAAAGGTCGAACGAATCGCAGAACGTATTTATGCGACAGGACACTAGGCCCTCCATGCATTCGACTATCGCAACTAAGCGGCCACCTGGGTGCACATGTTGCTCAGAGCTGGTCGCCTTTCAGCGCAGGTGGAGGAGTGCGAGGCCTTCTTCGAGCTAGCTAAAGATGCGGGACAGCCGCTTTTGGTCCAGGCTGCGGGACCTTAGGTGGTCGCCACGGGAGCAGCCTTTGTGGTTCAGCTTGGAGCGTGCCTTGGCGGCTCCTTGCCAGCTTTGCTGGCGGTGACATTGGTCGAGGGCAAGGTTCAAGTGCGCGAGCCTCCGTGTGTTTGGGGAGGTCGCTTCAGTTCGCCTCTTTGACCATGTCGCCCGGTGAACGCATTCGCTGGTGTCCTGCACGGTAGCCCGGTTGCGGCCAGCAAGCGTGTGAACAGGAACAGGGTGGCGACAGACGCTACAGTTTTGACGGACAGAGCTTCGTCGAGGCGCACTTAGACCTCAAGTCGCTGCATACGGCTCCTTGAGCCGCTCGCCCTCATCAATGCTCAGCCTTCGACCCAGCGCAGGGAATGCACGCTGAGCACATCCCTGTCGTTCGCACAGCTTGCAACCGGGTCCAATCGGCGTTGCACTTTCCGGTGTCGTCAAATCCAAGCCTTTTGCATACACGAGCTGAGATGCATGGCGAATGTCGCAACCGAGGCCAATGGCGAAACTTCGTGCGGGTGAGCCGTATCCACCAGTCTGACGAGTCTCTGAGCGCGCAATCCAAAGATAGTTGCGCCCGTCCGGCATGCTGGCCACTTGAGTCAGAACCTTGCCAGGTTGGGCGAATGCCTCGTAGACATTCCAGAGCGGACACGTGCCGCCACTGCGCGAAAAATGGAAATCAGTGGCCGACTGCCGTTTGGAAATGTTGCCGGCACGGTCGACCCGAACAAAGAAGAACGGGATGCCTCGCGCTTGCGGGCGCTGCAAGGTCGATAGACGGTGGCAGACGGTCTCGAAGCTGACACCGAACTGCTGGGCCAAAAGGTCGATGTCATAGCGTGCCAGCTGAGCGGCAGCAAGGAAACGACCGTAAGGCAATACCAAGGCTCCGGCAAAGTAGCTGGCCAATCCGATCCGAGCCAATGCCTTGGCTTCGACGCTGGTGAAATTGCCTGTGTCTGCGGTCGTGCCGATCAAATCGTCCGCTTCGAGATAGGCAAGTTGCGTTGCCAACTGGAAGCCGCGCTGACCAGGTGTCGCGGAGTCCGTCACTTGAAGCCGGCGTTGGCCAGGTTCATAGCGCCTCAGCAGGGGCTGATCTGAACCCAAGGTCTGGAGTGTCACTCCGTGCCTGTCCGCCAGATAGCTTTGCAATAGGTCGGGAAGATCGGCGTTAGGCGTGGCTTTCGCGTGCAACTGTTCGTAGTGCGCTTCGGCGCATTCGTCGAGCCCTGCCATGTGATTGTTCTGGGCATAGAAGAAGTCGCGAACCTCTTCGTGCGGTTGCACACCCGGAAACTCTTCACCACCTCGTTCACCCAGGATGGCAGCCAGGTTCATCACCCGCTCCTCGGCACCTTGCGCACGCTGATGAAGGCGGATCAGCAGTTGCGACAGCGCGGGCATCTGCGTAGCAAGCGTGCGCAGTTCGGCATCTGGCACACCGCCCGGGACGGCCGTCTCGGCCACGATCTCTTGCAGTTGCGCAGTCATGCGCGCATCGTCGTCTTCGGAGAAGAACTGCAAATCCACGCCCAACGTTGACTGCAGGCGCAGCAAGACCGGCACGGTCAAAGGCCGTTGGTTGTTCTCCAACTGGTTCAGGTAGCTGGGCGATAGCTCCAGCGCTTGCGCCAGGGCGGCTTGGGTCATAACGCGTTGCTCACGCAGCGTCTTCAGCTTCACGCCGAGAAAAGTTTTTCTCACTTCCGTCGCCTCTTAAAAACTTCGCAAACTTCGCAAATTTGCTCAAGTTTCTTTGCAAATCATGGCCAATTCAGCCATTGATCACAGCATAACCCAATGCGAATATTGCAAACACCAAAGCCTCTGGAGTTCACCATGGAAGGGCACACCGCACGGCTCGCAACACCGGTCAACGATCTGCGTCTGATTAAACCGGCGCTAACTGCGCGGGTTACACATTGCGCCTTGCGATTCGGCTCGCCAGCGAGGGTAGGGGTCGACAAGATTCTCGTACCAGCGGCAGCCGAGTTCGCGCGCGTCTCAGACGCCATGGCCGGTGCCGTTCAGTTTGAGTTGCGGGCAGCAGCACCCATCGGGGCGCGACTGCCCCGGCACCCTGGAGTTTGCCGTGGATGGCATTGCCCATCCAGGCTGAGGTTCGTGTAGCCATTGATGCGCCGCCGGACGTTCAGCTCTTCGAAGAGCGGCGCGCCAGCCTTGTCCCATTGCGGGTCGATGAGCTCAGTCACCCAAGCGGAATGCAGGCTCAGCAGTCATTTCCGCCAATTGAGCGCGCACTTCAGCGCGCCCAGTCCCACTGAATTTGGAATAAACCCATGGCCGAAGCTACGTTTCCCTCTGACTTCAAGCCGAAGAAGTCGGTCGCTCTGTCCGGCGTGTTGGCCGGCAACACTGCCCTGTGCACCGTCGGCCGCACCGGCAACGACTTGCACTATCGCGGTTACGACATCTTGGACATCGCAGAGACATGCGAATTCGAAGAGGTCGCCCACCTGCTAGTGCATGGCAAGCTCCCGAATGCCGCCGAGCTTCGGGCCTACAAAGCAAAGCTCAAGGCCATGCGTGGCCTGCCGGCGAATGTGAAGGAAGCGCTCGAGCAATTGCCTGCCAGCGCCCATCCCATGGATGTGATGCGAACCGGCGTCTCGGCACTTGGCTGTGTCTTGCCTGAGAAGGATGACCACAACCTGCCCGGCGCGCGTGACATCGCCGATCGCCTGTTGGCCTCGCTCGGTTCGATGCTGCTGTACTGGTACCACTGGAGCACGACGGGCAAGCGCATCTCGGTCGAAACTGAAGACGACTCCATCGGCGCGCATTTCCTGCACCTGTTGCATGGCCAGAAGCCTTCCCTCGAATGGGAGCGGGCAATGCACACCTCGCTCAACTTGTACGCTGAGCATGAGTTCAATGCTTCGACCTTCGCCGCCCGCGTGGTCGCCGGTACTGGCAGCGACGTCTACTCAGCCATCACTGGTGCCATCGGTGCGCTGCGCGGTCCCAAGCATGGTGGTGCAAATGAGGTCGCCTTCGAAACGCAAAAACGCTATGACTCGCCTGACGAAGCCGAGGCGGATATCCGTCGCCGTATCGAAGACAAGGAGGTCGTGATTGGCTTCGGCCACCCGGTCTATACGGTCAGCGACCCGCGCAATGTCGTCATCAAGGGTGTCGCCAAGTCGCTTTCCCAATCGGCCGGTTCGACCAAGATGTTCGACATCGCCGAGCGCCTGGAAACAGCCATGTGGGACGTGAAGCGAATGTTCCCCAACCTCGATTGGTTCAGTGCTGTCAGCTATCACATGATGGGGGTGCCGACTGCAATGTTCACGCCGCTGTTCGTTATTTCTCGCACCAGTGGCTGGGCCGCTCACATCATTGAGCAACGCATCGATAACAAGATCATCCGTCCGAGCGCCAATTACATCGGGCCAGAAGACCTTGCCTTTGTCCCCATTCAAGAACGCAAGTAAGCAGTAGCAGCCCGTGAATACCCAGTACCGCAAGAACTTGCCCGGCACCCAGCTCGACTACTTCGATGCGCGCGCCGCTGTCGATGCGATCCAGCCTGGCGCCTATGAAGGGCTGCCCTACACTTTGCGGGTGCATGCCGAGAACTTGGTGCGCCGCTGTGATCCTTTGATGCTCTCCGATTCGCTAAAGCAACTGATCGGGCGCAAGCGCGACCTTGACTTCCCTTGGTTCCCAGCTCGCGTCGTTTGTCATGACATTCTGGGCCAGACGGCCTTGGTAGATCTGGCCGGTCTGCGCGACGCCATTGCTGACCAAGGCGGAGACCCCGCGATGGTCAACCCAGTCGTTCCGACTCAGCTGATCGTTGACCACTCATTGGCCGTGGAGCACGCCGGATTCGACCCTGAGGCCTTCGCCAAGAACCGCGCCATCGAAGACCACCGCAACGAGGATCGATTTCACTTCATTGATTGGACGAAGAAGGCTTTCAAGAACGTGGAGGTGATCCCGCCGGGGAACGGGATCATGCACCAGATCAATCTGGAGCGAATGTCGCCTGTGGTCCATGCCCAGGATGGCGTGGCCTTCCCGGACACGCTGGTCGGTACTGACAGCCATACCCCCCATGTCAATGCGCTGGGCGTCATCGCCATCGGTGTGGGCGGCCTGGAGGCGGAGAGCGTGATGCTAGGTCGCGCTTCCTGGATGCGTCTGCCGGACATCGTCGGCGTGGAACTGAGCGGAAGCCCGCAGCCCGGCATCACCGCGACAGACATCGTGCTGACCCTGACCGAGTTTCTGCGGAAAGAGAAAGTGGTTGGCGCCTACCTTGAGTTCTTTGGCGAAGGCTCAGCACGGCTGACACTGGGCGACCGGGCAACCATCTCCAACATGACGCCTGAATTTGGCGCAAGCGCCACGATGTTCTCTATCGATCGGCATACGTTGGACTACTTGTCCTTGACCGGCCGCGACGCAGAGCAGGTGCGTCTGGTCGAGATCTACGCCAAGCGGGCAGGTCTGTGGTCTGACCTCCTGAATAAGGCCGAGTACGAGCGGACGCTACGTTTCAATCTCTCCAGCGTTGTTCGTACGATGGCGGGTCCTTCCAACCCGCACAAGCGGTTGGCAACTTCGGATCTAGCCGCTCACGGCGTTGCGGCGCCCTGGGAAGACATGCCAGGACAGATTCCTGATGGCGCGGTCATCATTGCTGCGATCACCAGTTGTACGAACACCAGCAACCCGCGCAATGTCGTCGCTGCAGGACTGCTGGCACGCAATGCCAACGTTCGTGGACTTGTGCGGAAGCCCTGGGTCAAGTCCTCGTTTGCGCCAGGCTCGAAAGCAGTGCAGCTCTACCTCGAAGAGGCGGGTCTGCTGCGCGAGTTGGAGAAGCTTGGGTTCGGCATCGTTGCGTTCGCCTGCACGACCTGCAATGGCATGTCTGGCGCATTGGACCCGGTCATTGAGCAAGAGATCGTCGAACGCGATCTGTACGCTACCGCAGTGCTTTCGGGTAATCGCAATTTCGACGGTCGAATCCACCCGCGTGCGAAGCAAGCCTTCCTGGCCTCGCCACCGTTGGTGGTTGCGTACGCCATTGCAGGCACCATTCGTTTCGATATTGAGAAGGATGTGTTGGGCATCGATGCGACGGGACTCGCCGTCACTCTGAAGGATCTCTGGCCCAGTGACGAGGAGATCGATGCTGTGGTCGCACGCAGTCTCAAGCCAGAACAGTTTCACCGGGTATACGAACCGATGTTCAAGATTGGGACCGCCAACGGCGAGAAGGTCAGCCCGCTGTACGACTGGCGACCGAAGAGTACTTACATACGCCGCCCGCCATATTGGGACGGCGCTTTGGCAGGCGAGCGCTCATTGAAGGGGCTTCGCCCGTTGGCCGTGCTGCCTGACAACATCACAACCGATCACATGTCGCCGTCCAATGCCATTGAGCCCGACAGCGCTGCGGGTGAGTACCTTCTGAAGATGGGACTGCCCGCAGAAGACTTCAATTCTTATGCGACGCATCGCGGAGATCACCTGACTGCGATGCGTGCCACCTTCGCCAATCCGCAACTGATCAATGAGATGGCTGTGGTCGATGGGCAGGTCAAGAAGGGATCGCTGGCCCGTGTCGAGCCTGAGGGTCAAGTGGTGCGCATGTGGGAAGCTATCGAGATCTATATGGCGCGTAAGCAGCCCTTGATCATCGTGGCCGGTGCCGACTATGGTCAGGGATCCTCTCGGGACTGGGCCGCCAAAGGCGTGCGACTCACTGGCGTTGAGGTCATCGCAGCCGAAGGATTTGAGCGGATCCACCGCACCAACCTGATCGGCATGGGCGTGCTGCCCCTGGAGTTCAAGGCTGGCATCAATCGAAGGACGCTCAACATCGACGGGACCGAGGTCTTTGACGTCGTGGGCGAAATTCACCCGCGTTCCGACTTGAGCATGGTCATCACCCGAAAGGATGGTGACCGGGTCGAGGTGCCCATGACTTGCCGTCTTGACACGGCCGAGGAGGTCTCGATCTACGAAGCAGGTGGCGTGCTGCAGCGCTTCGCGCAAGACTTCCTGGCCAACACAAGCGCGAAGGCCGTCTGATGAGTATCGTCCCGCAAATCAAAATCGCCGGCACCTATATGCGCGGTGGTACCAGCAAAGGAATGTTTTTCCATTTGGACGATCTGCCTCCGCCTGCTCAAGAGCCCGGCCCTGCGCGAGATGATCTTCTCATGCGTGTGATCGGCAGCCCGGATGCCTACGGCAAGCATATCGATGGGATGGGCGGTGCCACGTCGAGCACCAGCAAAGTGGCGATCATCTCCAAGAGCAAACGGACCGGTCACGATGTGGACTATCTATTTGGCCAAGTCGCCATCGACAAGGCGTTCGTGGACTGGAGCGGTAACTGCGGCAATCTTTCTGCGGCAGTGGGTCCTTTTGCAATCAGCCACGGTCTGGTCGATGCTACGCGAGTGCCGCCGCATGGTGTGGCTGAAGTGCGCATCTGGCAGTCCAATATCGGCAAGACCATCGTTGCATATGTGCCAATTGCTAACGGTGAAGTCCAGGAGACCGGTGACTTTGAGTTGGACGGGGTGACTTTCCCCGCCGCCGAGGTCGCGCTGGCGTTCGTCGATCCAGCCCCCGATTATGGCGATGGCGTCGGCGGCGCTATGTTTCCGACGGGGAATCTGGTCGATGAGCTCGATGTGCCCGGCGTCGGCGTACTTAAGGCCACACTGATCAACGCTGGGATTCCCACCATCTTCGTCAGCGCCGACGCCATTGGTTACACAGGCACTGAAATGCAGGACGCCATCAACGGCGACGCCAAGGCGCTGTCCATGTTCGAGTCCATACGAGCGCATGGTGCCGTCTGCATGGGCTTGATCAATCATATTGACGAAGCGACCTGTCGGCCGCACACACCGAAGGTCGCGTTCGTCGGCAAGCCGGCGGACTACATCGCATCCAGCGGCAAGCCGATCGCAGCATCTGACACTGATCTGCTCGTGCGCGCCATCTCCATGGGGAAACTTCATCACGCCATGATGGGTACGGCAGCGGTGGCCATTGGTGCGGCGGCCGCAGTCCCTGGCACGCTGGTGAATTTGGCAGCAGGCGGGGGCGAGCGCAAAGCCGTGCGCCTTGGGCACCCATCGGGGACGCTACGCGTCGGTGCTGAGGCGCACCAGGTCGAAGGGCGATGGCAGGTCACTGCAGCCTTGATGAGCCGAAGTGCCCGAGTCCTCATGGAGGGCTTCGTCCGAGTACCTGGCGACTGCTTCTGAGAACTTAAGAAAGATACGAACATGTCCACTCGCAAGAACCTCAAGGCCCTGGCTGAAGCCCGCCGCGGCATCCTGGTGCCAGGCGCCTTCAACGCGCTCTCGGCAAAAGTGATCGCCGACGTCGGTTTCGAGGCCCTCTACGTCACCGGCGCTGGCGTGACCAATATGTGGCTCGGTATGCCGGACCAAGGCTTTATGGGTCTGGCTGACATTGCCGATCACACGGCTCGCATCCGTGATGCCGTGGACCTGCCGCTGATCGTCGATGCTGACACTGGATTTGGCAACGCGCTGAACGTCCGCCATACCGTGCGCGTTCTCGAACGCGCCGGCGCGGACTGCATCCAGATCGAAGACCAGGTTGCCCCCAAGCGCTGTGGCCATTTCTCGGGTAAGGATGTCATCTCCACGGAAGAAGCGGTCAGCAAGATCAAAGCGGCTGTCGATGCGCGCCGTGATGCCGACTTGCTCATCATGGCCCGCACCGATGCTGCGGCCACCCATGGCTTCGAAGCGGCTGTCGAACGCGCTCATCGTTTCGCGGAAGCCGGTGCCGACATCCTCTTCGTCGAGGCCGTCACCAACGAGACCGAAGTTCGTGCCTTGCCGCAACGCCTGCATCAGCGCCCGCAACTGATGAACATGGTCATTGGGGGAAGAACGCCGATCTTTGGTGCCGAGGAATTGGCTTCTCTGGGCTATGGCTTCGTGCTGTACGCCAATGCACCCTTGCAGGGCGCAGTGGCGGGGATGCAAAAGGCGCTCACGCTGTTGCGGCAGACTCAGCGTATCGATGAAGACCCGACGGTGGTCGTGTCCTTCGCAGAGCGGCAGCGGCTGGTCAACAAGGCTGAGTGGGATGCCCTGGAGAAGCGCTACACCTGATAGTTTCATTCGGCAGCCCACTGTCGCACATACGTGTTTGGTCCATTCGAATTGCTGGACGTCAGCGATCAGAGGGGGAGCGAACGGGAAAGGAGTTGGTGCAGCCCTCGGTCCATTCCCGGTTCACAGCGGATCGCAGTCATACTCGTCTGACATGTAAAAAGGGATGCTTGACCCTGTAGCTGATGAACACGGCGGGCATAACCGTGATGTTATCGTGACCGTCTAAACAACCCGAGACGGCCGAGATGGAGCCTCGCCCTGAGCTGCACGGTAGAAAGCAACATTACAGTCGGCAGCTTCCAACGAGACTTCATTCCCCGGGCGATGCCCTCTATGCGGTTTGTACATATCGGACTCGAAAGTGGCTGGGCTTGGCCGTCTGGCAGCTTTGGAGCGAATCGACCGGAAGCTCTGGCTCGACCAGATTCTGCTGCGTTCGAAGGGACCGGTCATTCACGGCGCGGCACGGCGGGTCCCAATGCGATTGGCCGCTGGCTCACGGTTCGCTGACGTTCATGGGGGCGCGAACCGCTGACGTGACAGTCGGCTTGATGGAGGTCAACGTGAGTTTGTCTGATCCGCGCGACCGACTCCTGACGCTGGCGCAGCGGTAGTTGGTGCACGGTTGCGACCAGCAGCCCGGTCGATGCAAACAGGCACTCTGGTCAATGCAGGCCGGCTCCCGCAATCGCGCTCGGGCGGCAGAACTGGTGTTTCGCTCGCAGCTTGCGCGCGGTCAAGCGCACAACGAGGTTGTCCAAAAACCCAAATCTCGCACCCACGCGCACCGCACGGCATGACGGAATGTTTGCGAGTTCTTGGATCTGGATTCATGGGTAACTTTGAGTCTTTCGGCCAGTCTCTCGGCCAGTTCTTCAGCGTTTGAATCGGATTGTGCCGCCTGTCGGCCGCGTTATTGCGCCCTCGCTTGTCCGAGCCCCGCGCCCGACAGCTTCTCAATGTTGTGCACCATGCAATACAAGCTCCACTGCGTCCGCACCTTGGCCTGCCCGCGGTGGTTGAGGCGGCTCAGGCGCTTGTTGTGCCGCAGGTTCGCAAACACCGGCTCCACCGTTCCAATGCGTTGACTGTAGAGCTGCCGGCCTCGCGGTGAATCGATCGCCTGGCGCATGCGCTCGCTCGGGTGTTCGGGGTCGGGTGCGCTGGGCAGAAAGCGGCTGACCTGGCGGCCTCGTGCCGGTGGGCTCTTCTCATCAGCCTGACGGGTCTTGATGCATTTGGTGCGCAGCGCGCAGCTGCCGCAGTCCGTCGCCTTGGCCGTGTAGGTCTGATAGGGCTGGCCACTCGCGGTGATATGGAGGCGGCCGCTGCTGCTCAAGACCTGGCCCGCCGGGCACGTGGCGGTGTGGGCTGCGTCGTTGAAGCTGAAGTCCTTGGGTCGGAAGTGCTTGCCTTCCTCGGGCTTCTCGGCCGCTGCCTTCTTGTCGTGAAAGGGTCAGGCTTTGCCTTGTGCTTGGCCTGCTCCGCGAAGCGCTCGTCGCGCTTGCGCATCTGTCCGTCGGCGATCAGCGCTGGGGTGTTGCTGTCATGCAGTTGCTGCACATTGGCTTCGCTGTGATAGCCCGCATCCGCGGTGACCAGGGTACTCTCGTCGCTCCACGGCTTGGCCTGCTCGATCATGGGCGCGAGCATGGCCTGCTCCGAGCCTGAGCCCACCACGTCGGCAGCGATGATGACTTGGTTGGCGCTGTCCACGGCTGCTTGCGCTGCGTAGCCCTGGATCACGCCTTTGTTGGTGGCCATCTTGGCGCTGTCGGGGTCGGTGATGTTGGACTTGAGCTCCTGGCCCTTGGCATTCAGTCGCTTGGGGTTCTGGGCGACGAAGGCCCGGGTGCGTGCGGCCTCCTCGCGCAAGGCTTCCACGCGGGCTTGCCGTTTGGCTTCCAAGGGCTCCTGTGCTCCCGCCTTGTCCTGCGCCTGGTGCAGCGCCAGGATCTTGTCGGCCGCCTTGTCCAGGCGCTCGGCCCGGTGGCGCAGTTCCTCCTGCGTGCCGCTGCGCTCCTTGCTGGCGTTGCTGGGCAGCTTGACGCCGTCGATGGCGAACATCTCGCGGCCGATCAGCCCCTGGGCGTCACAAGTCATCAGCACCTGGGCAAAGAGAGGCTGGATCTGATCGCTCAGCGAGACCACGAACTTGGCAATGTGCGCGTGGCTGGGCTGGCTGTCGCCGCTGATGGCGATGAACTGCACGTTGCGTGAGCAGGCGGCCGCGATGCCACGGCTGGAGATGATGCCCTGGCTGTAGGCCAGCAAGACGATCTTCAGCATCACGCGCGGGTCGTAGGCGCTGGCGCCCGTGATGTCGTTCTTGAAGCGCGCATCCAGGGCGCTCAGATCCAGCTCGTGATCGACCAGGTAGCTCAGCGCAAAGGCAAAACTGCCCGGCACGATCTGTTCCGACAGCACCACGGGCAGCATCAGCGCGTGGCAATCACTGGGCTTGTAGCGCGGCATGGCGGCCTCCTGGACGGGTCTGTGTATTTGATGCGTCAGGGGCTTCGCAGTGAATCGGGACGGACCCGATGGGGTGGTTTTTTTACAGCCTCAACGGCCATGATGAGCGCCTGCCTGTCGGCCAAGCTCACGCGACAATTCAAACTTCAACGAGACAAAAAGCCGCGAGTTCAAACTTCGATGAGACACGGATTCAGTCCTCGATGGGACAAAAATCGCTAAGTACCGGATTTGATGGAAGTCGCAGTTCAACCTTCAGCGCGAACCGACATTGGAAGGACGCTCCTCCAGCGTACTCGTCCGCCTCAAGCTCCATCGCCTGCCTGAGCTTCTGCGCCCGAATCGACTTGGACATGGCAGGCAACTCTTCATATACGCCGCGCTGAGGGCTGATGGCCTGGAGGTAGTGTGGATGACAGCTTGCAATATGCCCGACCTCGTGGTTCGCCAGCACGAAGCACGTGACAAGCGCCAGGTTTTGCGCGGCAACGTAGCGGGTCTCGTCGTGAGGATGCTGAAGCGCTGCCGGGTGGAAGTCGCCACGGCGGATTGCCGCGGCGAACGCCCTCTCAGTAGACTCCTTAGTCGGATCTCCTATATACGGCATCGCCAGCGGGTCGCACATGAAGAAAAACCAGAACTGGTAGATCGCTTGCAGGGCTCCGGAGAAGATCGCGATCAGTTCGTGGTCACCACTTCTCGTGGCCAGCGCATTGAAGCTCTGGTTGTGGATGAAGTCGAGATGGATCAGTCCGCGTTCGCCATAGGCGCGCCATTGATGAGACAGCGCGTGTCGTAGCAACGCGCGGATCTCCGGCAAGCCGGCGGACTCCACTTCGAAATAGGGCGTGCGATCAAAGGGCGGTCCATATTCCTTGAAGGCTTCGGCGAAGATCTGGTCGATACGACCATCTGAGGCATTCATGTTCGAGTTAGCGCCGTTCAGCACGTCACCTGACGCATTGCTTCATACATCGCAGCCGTGTATTCCTTCGGCGCAGATGTTTTGCCGACCCAGAATATTCTTCCCGGTTGATACTTTTCCCACAAGCGCTGACCCTTGATCTGCGTATGAACAGAGTTGTCGGCAGTGAAAACGACCACGAGGGGCATCTGGCGCTGCGCGCGTGCGATCTGCTCAAGCACGTACATGCCGCCGTAGTACCCCGAAGCACCACGTTCTCCTGGAATGTGGATGTCTAGGCTGACCAGATGTGGCTGGAATACTTGCATTTTGTCTATGGCTTCCTTGGTGTTTCCGGCCAACTCGAACTCAAGGTCAAACTCCGGGGAATCGAGGATTCTGGGTATGGCCGCCCGAATGAGTTCATGATCTTCTACAAGGAGGATGCGTCTCTTGATTGGGGAGGCCATGGTCGAGCATTTAATCGGGATCGGCCAAGCGCTCCACTAGGGAATCAATGAAGTCATGAATTGAGCTGAGCGCGGTCTCTAGGAAGATCACGGATCGTGCGTACTCCTGGTTCTCAAGCTTCTCAGCGGCCTTTTCCACATTGGCATTCAGCGTCGCGCCGATCGCGACAAAGTGCGATCGGTCTCCGTCTGCGAGCCACTCTGCACCTTCGATGCCCTCGAAGAAGCGCGCGTGGGCCTTCTTAAACTCCTGAATGGCTCGCGCAACCGTCCTTGCGGTCGACGAGTCAACCGGCGTACTGAGGAGCCGGTACTCGCTCATATAAAGGTCGTTGTACGTGACGATCAGTTCTGCCCAAGTTTGGATCAGCTTCTCGGGCAGGCCGGTGCGAAGCCGCAGCATCTGGTGGCAGACGATCACGTCGCTCACGCTCTTCCATGAGAAGACACCGAAGTACGGCCCTACGGTGAGAACGGCCCGGTCCCGCGGCTCTTCGAAAATCCAGCGGTGAATGTGCATCTTCCTGCCGAGCGTGGCCACGACTTGCTCACGCGGGATGTTCAGGCGTTTGATGCTCTCCTCGGCCTCCGACAGGTCGAGATACATGGGCTCGATCTTCTTCTTCGAGAACAGCGCCACAAACGGCTTGACGCTCGCTCCCACCTTGGCTCGACGGGTCAGCACGCAGTTCAGTTCATCCCCGACGATGAAGTTCGATATAGAGAAAGCCCGCTCGATCGATCCCTTCTCGAGGTAGGTGTCATAAAAGTTGCGCACGAACTTCATGGCTGCGTCGTCGTCAGCCGATCCGCTAGCCGTCACTATGTAGGAGGCGGTATCGACGACCGTTGATACCGCCGCAGACGAATAGCAGGACATCAGCAGGAGCAGTCCGAGGCTCGGCTGGAACTCGCGAAGCAGTTCACCCAAAGACTCCGCCGAGATGAGTTCACCACCTTCTCCGTCATCTCGCTCGACCCAAAAGCCGCGGTCCGACCCGTGCCCAGAGAAATGCACGATCTGATAAGACTTCTGCGCTAGCGCCTTTGCCAGGTCGGAGCGACTCGTCGCCTGCAGGACATCGAACGCGTATCCGGCCTGCCGATGCTTTTCCTGCAGCAGGCTCAAGGCACGATGCTCGCGATCGAGCCTCAGGCGATCGGAGTCTTCCGGATTGCTGAAAAGAACCAGAATCGACGGCATCTGCATCCTCCCTGGGTGTCGCCTGTGATGGCCGATGAGTCCTTGGAACAACCTTAATTGTGGACGCAGGTCTGTGTCCAACTCGGAAGCGCGCTGGAACTCGACGAGCGTCGCGTCATTTGCTGAATCTATTCTCGCAGGCCACGGTGAAGCCGGGGCACCGTTCGAGAGCCGTGAGTAGTTCCGGGGCCAGCGATGCGCGACGTTGGCATTGATGCCGCGTTGCATTGCGACGCTCGCGACCGAGGCCTCCTCCATTTCGCATTCGGCCACGATCGTCGCCGTCTCACCGTCTCACCGTCTTCTCGCTTGTCATCGTGTCCACCTATCGTCAAGTGGATGAGATCCTTGCTGCTCGCCTCTCGCCGACCAAGATGACTTCGCCGGACGCATACAGGGACGATGAGCAACAGATACAGAACGCCGTACTCGCACTCCTGGGTGTCTTCGAGTTCAATACAGGCCGCGCTCGGAAACGATATGACATCGCTGTGATGGAGTCCCTGCAAGTCCAGCGACTGATCTTCAATCCTCGCGGTCATGGGGAGTCTGGGCGACAGACCGACGAGGAGGTCTCCAGGGTCAAGGCATTGGCGGTCGAGCTATTCGGAACAAAGCTGATTCGATAGTTTGCGCCGATGACCGCACTCGGCGGCCGACCTGTCGTTCGTTGCCTCCTTCCGGATAGCGGCTTGTGGCCCATAGCAGACTTCCTTGGCTGGCATATTGAGTGGCGGCAACCGCTGCAGAGCAGTCCTTGGATAAGTGATGACAGCTACAGGCAAAGAGCAGTCGTACATAGGTCCATTCCCCTTCAACCGCAGCTGACCCTCGCAAAGCTCACCCATTGCCAGCCCTACGAAGCGTGGCCTTCGTCTGCCCCCGATGAACCGGCGGCAATGGCTGTTCAAGCTCAGCCGGTGTCAGCCCACGAGCCCGCGCGTTATAGAGCCACAGCACATGCCGCTCAAGCAGGCGCTGGTTCTCGGCCCTGAGCCGGGTCACTTCCGCTTCCCGCCGGGTCAGCCTTTCGGAAAGCGCCTGTTCCGCGGGCGTCAATGTTCTCTTTGGGCCTCGGGCCATGCCAGCCTCAGCGAACCGAATCTTGGACAGCCGGAAAGCCTGGGCAATTCGGTCGTGCTTGCTGAGAGCTTGACGGGTGTAGCCACAGAACAGTCGCTTTTCCACGGCATCTATGAGCCCTTTCCAGCTCAAGATGCCCGACCAGCCATCGAGCATGCCCACGATTAGGTCGACATCTGTGTCGGCAAGATTCCGGCCGCGCTTACGCATTCGGAAGTCTCCACTGCATCTCGGCTCCAGTTGCTCGCAGTGAACGCTCCAGCAATCGCTGTCGGTCCTGCAGGGCCCTTGCGAGCGGCGAGGGCATCTGAGGTGCGCCAATCCAGATCAGTGCGCCAGTGGCGACCGTCGGGTCCTGAACGATCTGCAGCAGATCTCGGATGCGCTGAATCGTCCCTTGGTGATGAGCGACCCATCGGTCCGCGCCGGCCAGCCCACTGTTCACTGCCTGCTCTGCGCGCTTGAGCAAGGACTCGGTTTCCTCAAGGAGCTTCGACAGGCGCTGCTCTTTGGAGGCTTCGCCCTTGCGGCAGAAGTGCTCATCGCAGTTGAGACAGTCCTGGTGCAATTGACAGGGAAGCATCGAGAAATCATGGCCGCAGTAGCCGAAGTCCGTTGTATGCGCCGCGTGAACCCCCAGCTTCGAGAACTGATCGCGAAGAACCATGCCGCGTGAGTCGACCCTCTTTGGAACGAGACTAGGTGGATTCTGCGCGTTAGTCAGCTCGGTCAGCTTGGCCAGCACATCCTTGTTGGACACGTGATCGTAGGCCTTGTTGTCACTGATGCGAGATCGGCCTGACCACACGGCGATCTCCAGCTGCGACATCCCGCCAGTCTGCGCGATGGTGTTTAGGTAGTGCCGGAGCTGATGGGTTCGAACGCTAATTGCAGACCCATCGGCTTCACGAAACTCAAATGCGTCAAACAGCGTTTGACCGCACTCTCCGCGTGAGGAAAGGCGGTTGTAGACGTCTGAGAAACTGACCCATGTAAACATGCATCGGTAGGTCGCCCGATTCGTATGCATCTCGTGCTTGCGGACAATGAAAAGCACATCGGAGTAGCGCAATTTCTGTGCGGCGTACGCAAAAGGAAATCCTCGCGGAAGCATGCCAATGACTGCTCTCTCTATGTCACTGAATCGCGCGTAGGCCTTGCCGCCGCGAAGTTCAGTCGGCACGCCATATGTCTGACACCACACTCGAGCGACCGTTCGGCGTGGCATTCCTTCGAACAGGACCGACGTGAGCTCAGCCATGGTGAGCCAAGTCTGGGTGCGAAGATTCTCTAGTTCCGTTGGCAAGAAGATCCTTGTTGGATTTGACTCGTACCAACTGGCCAGCTCTCGTGCTTGTGCGGAGACCTTTCTTGCTTTGTCGATAGCCTGCCGCACAACATCCGCCATGGACTGCACCACCCACTTTACCTGGGGATCTGCCCCCTTAGAGGGGTACCACCGCAGCCCATAGTACCCATTGGAGCCAAGCCCCTCGTCTGATGTCACCTCGGAATGGATCGATAGGCGAAGAACCTCGTTTACACGTTCCGGCGCCGCGCACATGATTGCTGCCACCGAAGTGACCATGACTTCGGATGGTGTCGAAGCAACCCTGAAGATTGCTGCCAAGGCTGCCAATGCTTCAGGACTGGGCAGACGTGAGATTCGTCGCGCATCAAACTCCGGCCCCACCTTGGCAACGTCCTCGCCTCGACGAATCGGTGACCGCCAGGTCTGTGGCTGGGCAAGTAGCCGGCATTCCGCCATGGTTTTGTAGATCAATTCAAGTTGCACACCGTATTGGTACGCAGAGCTTTTGGCGGTCCTGCTAGCAATTATCTGGGCAGCGCGATTGAAGTGAAGTGGCAAGAGCTGGGTCGAGTCCCCGTTTATGGGCGAATCGCAAAGTGCATCGTGAAGAGCCCGTAGAGCGATCAGGCGGGCTTCCAAGCTTTTGGATGGCCTCAGACCCTGCTGGTAACGCATGTAGGCTTTTGCAAAGCTCTTGAAGGGCTCGATCATGGGGGCGCCTCGCAAGTTGCGGTTCTCGTGCCATTGTGTGAAATGAAGTCTGGTCGAATTCCGCTTTGCTTTCGCTACGAGGTAGTCCGAGACATCCCAAACATCGGCGCCAAAGTTCAGTCCAGCACCAAAGACGGAAGACTGCTTTTCGTTGGCTAGAACAAAGTCGGCCAAGTTCTCTTGGGCTGTGAGATGGGCTCGAGGTGAGAAATGCAGCAGACTAGTCACGGCGAGCCACCCTCAGAAGGTCTTGGCAAATTTGAATAACTTGACTGATTGCCAGGATGGTTCGGTCATGAACTACTGCAACCCGAGGCGCGTTGCGCGCCAGTTGAGCTGTGCGCTGTGCAATGAGTTCGTCGCGTAACTCCTCGTGCGGGCCATCTATCCAAGGCTTGAAATGGCGACAGGTGTAGCAAGCGACCGGCGCGAGAAACCGGCACTCGCCGCCAGTGCACTGACCTACGGCGCGGTCACTTTTATCCTTGCGCATGTCCACGATCTGATGAGGAACCTCAGGGCCCAGCTCCTGCTTTGATGCGGGCGGCAATCCTTGGAACGCGCGAGCCAATGGAGCAAGGGAGTTCGCCACTGCCGCATCGATCCGTTCGACAATTTGCGGTACGTTGGCTACGTAGTACCTGGCACTTGCGGTATTCGTGTGGTCGAGAATCTCAGCGATAACGATCTCGCCATGGCCTTCTTGCGCTGCTCGGGTGCCCACCGTGCGGCGCAGTCTAGAGGGGCTGATGTGCAGCAATTTTCCCGTGCGTTCAGAGTGCGCTCCCAGCATCCTGGCTGTCTTGGTGAGGATTATTGATAACTCATCACCTGTGCGGTGCCACGCGAACTCGTTGTCTTCCGGTGTCGCAAGTGTGGCTCGTGGAAACATTGGAGCTTGGGTCGGATCTTCCATCAGTCCTGAGAATCTCTCTACGACTGTCCTGAGGTAGATCTGGAGTGGTTCTGCGATCTGCCGCACCAGAGGCCTCAACTTCAATGACTCTCTGCCGTGCTTCATCTGCGGCTTCTTGGCGCGAGGCACGCGGATCGTGTATCTAAACGCTCCATCGGCGCGCCGCTCGGCCATCAGGTCGCATACCTTGAGGGCTGCAGTCTGCGAGGGACGCTGCCCAATCGCGCGGGTCAGCCATGACGCAAAGAACGCGTCCTCGCTAATTTTTCCAGATGCAAATGCGATGTTTAAGGCCGTTTGGAAGGCTTCATCCTCTACCGCCGTTAGCGGTCCTCGGAACGGGCACAACGTACGAACCGGCTCTCCTGGTGGTGGTGCCTTGAGTCGGATGGCTTCCAAGAATTCAATTGCATCTCGCGCCACGCTGACGTCATCCAACTCCCGCCACTTCCTTACTAGGATGGCTAGGGAGTGAAAGCGGCTGCCTTGCTTGTCAGCGAGAGTAGCGCGATACGACATCAGGTCATACCCCGTCAACAGACTTAATGGGTTAGAAGACGAGCGCGCTGTCACGCGTAGCAAGTGAATGAAGGAGTGAAACGTGTTTTGCGCAGTTGCAGCTGCCTTGTTGGATAACAGCCAAGACAAGGTCAGCTTCAGCCCGGCCAACAAGCTGGAAGTTATGGACGCTTCCACGAGGGCGAAGTTGAAGTTGACTTGGTTCACACCCTCTCTGATGCTCCACCAGTTGTCATTGAATCGGTAGGGCGTTCCTAGACGGGTAAATCTCAGTTCATCAGGGGGCGCTATTTGCGCCTTGGTTGAAGCATGCATTGGTTGCCTCATTGCGGTTCCCTTTTGAACTTCAAGCCTTCCTGCATCGTCAGCATTGCCTGAGAGGCAGCCTTGCGCACAAAGCGCTTCGTATATGTCGAGGCCGTATTGGAGGTCATGCTCCACCCCATCAGTGTGGAGCGGATGCGCTTCTCAGTCTCTGGGTCGACGGCGAGCCTTTCCATTTGCAGACTGAATCTGTCGTTCCATGTATGCCGGAGTACGTGAGGCGTCAGCTCTGCCGGCAAGGCTGGATCGGACCTGCGCATTTCAGCGAAAACCTTGCTCAGTCCCGCAATCGAAAGTGGTGCGCCTGAGCCACCGGAGACGAACAGAAAACCGTGGCGTCCGCTGCCTCTCTGGCGCATGCGCTCGCCCATCACGTAGTCATGGGTGGCTGCTGCGAGGTCGTCTGACAAGGGCAGTATGCGTGCCTTGGTCTTTGTCAGCGGCTGAGCCGGACGAGGATCGCTCGGGTCGTCAGCTCGCCGTGCAATCAGGACCTGGTTTCTCTGAAAGTCGATGTCGTTGACCCGAACTCCCAGCAACTCGCCCCGGCGGATGCCCAGTTCAATGAGCCAGCTGAGAATAAGGCGATTCCTCTGTTCGGCGTGGGCTCGGTGCCAGAGTCGAACTTCGGGCGATCCGGTAC
This sequence comes from Paucibacter sp. B51, assembly GCF_027863535.1. Lineage (NCBI taxonomy): Bacteria > Pseudomonadati > Pseudomonadota > Betaproteobacteria > Burkholderiales > Sphaerotilaceae > Roseateles > Paucibacter sp. B51. The sequence goes on from NZ_JAPIVN010000001.1 coordinate 1,081,764, forward strand.
TGGCCATGATTACGCGTTTGAACGCAACTTCATCCAGCCCTTGGCGCTCATCGATGTCACTACGAACGCCAACACTTGGCGCCCGCGCATGCATTGCCTTGCATGCCTTGTCTATGCGATCTCGGAGCTCCAGGTAGCGTGTCCCCTGAGGCTCGAGACGCAGCAGGTAGCAATGCCCCATCCATCTGAGGTATGCAAGCATGTAGTGCAGGCGCGTGGCAGCTGCGGTGCGACTTATGCTCCGTACGGGGTCTGCTGCACCGGGATCAGCAGCGAGTGCTGCCTCGCGGACGACGAGATCCACCTCATGCAATTGGAGGAATTCTCCCTGCATCAGGCGCAATTCCAGAACGATGTTCTGCTGAGCGAGGGTTTGAAGTAGCACCTTGATTGCCTGTGCTGCATGCCGGATCGTGGCTGTAGAGAGGCCCCGGGCTCGTAGTTCGGTCAAGGTGTACAGGAGGGGCGCGTCGAGCGGCTGGCCTGCCGCATCGCAGAGAAGGGGCAGTCGTTCACCGCTCGCCATGACGAGCAGCCGAATTTGAAAAGGCATGAGTCTTCCCCGGCCCAGCCGAAGCGAGGTGGGCCTGAGTGGCATGCCGTCGTCCTATCACCGGAGTGAGCTTCCCTATGCGACGTCTACAACTTGAGCATGGGAGGCCAAGATGGGCTGAGGCATGTTGACGAACCGGCCGAGTCCGGAAGACACTTGCTGCGCCAACACCAAGGTCAATCTCGACCGAACCAGGACGGCGGGCCCCAGTGGCCCGCCGTTTCTCTTCTAGTTCATGGGAGATCCTCCATGTCTCGGTTCGCAGGCGTCAGGGATGACAACTCCTTGGCGCTGTCGTTGAACCTTCGGACCAGCTGAATCAGCCCGATTCGTTGCTCTGGGCGCAGGTTGTGAAGCGCTTCCAGGCACAGGGAGTACAGCTCGACCTCGTCGCGGAATGCACCTTCTCGCATTGCGTGCCTCACGAGTCGATCATGACGGGCCGTCCATTCGAGCTCGCGCTTCTCTGAAGCTGACAGGCTCAACAGCTCAGCAACCCGTTCCAGAGCTGCGGCATCTAATGGTCCTCGCGTGCCACGTTCGACAGCGCACAGTTGCCCGGCATCGAGCCGCAGGCCGAGCGCAAAGGTCTTTTGCAGAAGTCCCTGGCGGATCCGAAAGGTCCGCAGCACGCCAGGGAAACGAAGTGTGGAGTGGGTCAATGGGGCAATCTCTTGACAGCGATAGGTCAATCGCGTGGCGAGTGCGATGCTATGAAGCGCACCACCGTCTGTCGATTCAAGCCCGCGTGTCCGCCCTGTTCCTTTCGCATGATGACTGCTTCAACCTGGATGTCCCCCTTGGCCATTGGTCAAACGCCGATCGCGACTGCAACAAATCTGACCGCTGATCAGTTTCGCAAGGTGTTTGCCATGGCCTTTCGCCGCGAATTGGTTCGCGCTTTTTTTGCCGAAATCTGGGCGCAGGGGGGCGAGCAAACCATCTCGTCAGTTGTGCGCAAGGTTGTGCCGGACCGAAGCTACCCAAAGGCCTTGCGCGTTTGGTACGCCCGGACTCGAGGTGAGCACATTCCGGGCCCTGCAGCCGTGGAACAGGTGCGGAGGGTCTTCCCAGACCTTCGTATGGATCTTCACCATCCCATGCTGGTTTGGTTGGAAAGACGGGATCTAGATGAGCGCACTATCCGGCGACTCAAATCAAAGATGCCGGACCTCTGGCGACAAGCGAGCATTGCCCTAGCGGCTGTACCAACAAGTGACTTGCTTCCATCTCGTAGGTTTGTAGACGAACTCCACCTCGACAAACTCGGCTACTTGGATGCTCTGATGTTGTTTGCCGTCGATCGGATGTCATCCCGAGTGACGCCACCACGCAGAACGGCGCTCAATCGAATTCTTTGGCTGTTGCCCGTGCTGTATCCAGACGATCCTCTTTGGATGCACAGTGCTGTGGGCAGGGATCGGATGCGATTGACTTATATGATGACCTTGATTGACTACTCACTCGGGTTGGACGGGGAAGAAAGTCCCGCGCAGGAGCTTCAGACCGGCGACCGCTATTCGCGTATGTTCCAGCAGCATTGGGGTCTCCAGCAGCGACGAGCACGATTTCCACAAGCGTGTCGCACCATGCGAACTCGGCGCCATTTCTATGCGCAGCTTTGGCGCTACTGAGCCGAACTGGGACGCGGCTGGCGGGCTACCTTACCGGGCTCGAGCGGTTTGAGGAATGCATCGGATTGGCTACGGACAGGGAGATTCGGGTCTTCGTTCGATGCCCTCAGGAGTCAAGATGCCCGTCACCCTATCCCGTCACGCCCTGTATGACCTGGTCTGGTCCGAGCCGCGCACTGAACTGGCCAAGGCGTTTGGCGTTTCGAATGTCGCGATCAACAAGCATTGCCTGCGCGCGAACATCCCTGCGCCGCCGCCGGGCTACTGGGCAAAGCGGCAGGTCGGCCGCAAGGTGCAGCAAGTACCGCTGCCCTTGCGATTGCCCGGCCAAAACTGCTGGGTGGTGATCGGGCAAGAGAACATCAGCCATTGGCGCCGGCCGACCCAATCGGACGAGCCTCTTGTCCCGCCAACGTTCTTGGAAGACTTGGACGCGCAGGTGGCGGCCGCGGCTGCTCGCATTGGCAAGGTTGTCCGCACCAGGGATCTGGAAGCTCCAGACCCCGCCTTGTCAAAGCTCCTCGCCGCTGAAGAGAAGCGGCGGGGGCCGGATAGGGTCTGGAGCTACGAGAAGCCTCACTTTGATGAGCCAGTGTTTCAACGCCAACTGCGGCTGTTCAACAGCCTGGCGCGTGCGCTTCGCCCTTTTTACGGAGTCCAGGCTGTCGTGTCAGAGGATGAATGGATCCGGGGGCTCGGCACGGTGCACCGACTCGCTCTTTGCTTGAACTTTGGCGGCGCTGGCATGCGGCTGATGTTCCGAGAACCGACCGACAGCAAGCGCCTTCGCGACTGGTCAGCGGTCAAGACCACCACGCTTGAAGTCGGTCATAAGGGTTCCCATGGTGGCACGATGCAGTGGACTGACTCCGACGCGGGGAAGTTGGAGGACAAGCTCACCGAAATCACGCAATACCTCTTGCGGCGCGCAGAAGAGTCTTTCCGTGCGGCCGCATACGCACGCCATGAGTTGCTGGTTCAACAGCGTGAGGCCGACCGTTTGGCGGAATTGGCCCGTCTACGCGCAGAGGAAGAGCAGAGGCAAGCGGCGGCAGCCATGAAACTGGCCAGGATCCGTGATGAGATCGTCGGGCTAGCAAAGCGTCAGACGCAGGCGAATGAGATTCGCGCCATGGCCACGGCCTTGAGCCGGCACCCAGAAGTGGCAGGGCCGCGAGCTGAAGACTTTCGCCAATGGGCGGACCGTGCCATGCAGGTGGCCGACAGCCTAGATCCACTCAATGCAAGTCTTTCGGAGATTCTGGGTTCGTTCGAGCCTGGGGTGCCCGGACGCGGAGCTTGATGTACCAATTGCACTCAAAAGGCGGGCCCGCTTTAACCACCATCTTCGAACCTGCAGTGGGTTCTGTGCATATTGGCAAGACCAGTCGGATCATTGTGCGAATCATTGCCAAGGCATTTAGTAAAGCCAAAAGGCGGAATTTGGGTCGGCTGGTAAGGGCCGGAGGGACTGCCAGAACGGTTGGCCCTACTGAACAGCTTCGGCAGATAGCTCAAAGATCCAGTTCAACGCCGCGTACCCTTAGCCATTCCTTCCTTCGCTGGTAGTCCGGCAGGACTTTGTCGACCTCGTTCCAGAACGCGCTGGAGTGGTCTCGGTGGAGCATGTGGCAGAGCTCATGGGCGACGATGTAGTCGATGATCGTTAGGGGAGCCATCAGGCACTTCCAGTGAAAGTGCAGATCGCCGTCCTTCAGGCATGAGGCCCAGCGGTATCCCAGATCCTTGACCTCCACACGCCCAGCCGCGACGCCGACCTTCGGGGCGAAGTAGGCAACCCGGCGCGCCAGACGCGGCTGCCCTTTGTCCGCATAGAAGGTTGCGAAGGCCTTGCTGGCACCATCTGTTCCGAGTTCAGTGACGACACTCTTCAGCAGGCAGAAGCGGCCGTCCTTCAGTTTCAGTGGCTCGTCTTGCTCCGGCACCAACTCAAGCCGGTAGCTGCTTCCCAAGTACATGAAGGACTCGCCGCTGACCCATTCACGGTTGATGCGGCCACCGTTCAGCTCGCGCCATTCCGCCAGGCTGCGGTAGATCCACATGCGCTTGGACAGCACGGTCTGGTCGATCTGCTCAGGCGTCATTCGCGCAGGAGGACGTACGGTCACCACGCCATCGCGTTCGATAACGATGTCGGTCGTCATCCGGGCAGTGCCTGGCAGCAGGTGGTACTCGATGTCGTGAACCTGGCGAACTTGCATTCAGGTCTCCTTGCTGGCGGCCGCCCGGGGCGCCTTGGTCAGCTCGCCGTGCCGGTTCTTGGCCAGCTTCATGATTTCGACGGCCACCCGCTCGCGGTTCTGCTTCATTTCCTCGATGGATGTTTTGGCGATCTCGGTCTTGATCAGTGCTCGCACACGCTTTTGCTTGTCTGGGTTTTGCCAAAAGTCGATGCTGCCAATCGTGTCCTGCAGCAGTTCCACCACGGCCTCCATGAAGGCCTTGAACGTCGGGCGGTCGGCATCAGGCAATTTACCGCCAACGAAGCTGACCTGCACGACGTGATCGAAGAATGCCGAGACCTCCTTGCTCATACCGTGTTGGCCTTGCTGGCGGCCGACCACGGCCTCATGCCTGAGCTCTGCAAGCTTCTCGACCAAAAGGTCCCACTCGTCCTTGTGGCGCTCGATCAACGCGTCCACCTTCTGGGAGAGGCTCTTGTAGAAAGCTGGATCCTCGTCGTGATGAACGGTGCAGTGCTTGCGAATGGCATGTTCCATCTCGCTTGCCTTGGCCTCCGCACTGCCGCCAGCGTGAGCACTCAGCTGCTCCATGAAGTCCGCAGACAGCAGTTCCACCGGCGGCACCTTGGGGTTGATGCCCAGACTGACCAAGTGCTCGTTGATGAGCGCCTTCACCTTCTCGCCGGCATCACCCAGGTTCAGGCTTTCGTCTTTGTAGCGTTCCTTGGCCACTTGCAGGATATAGCCGAAGCGCCGCGCTGGCACGCGGTAGGGCTGCGCATGAGCACCGGGCAGGATGATGTCCAAACTGGACAAAAACTTCTTTAGGTACACCTCGAAGTCGGCGCGCTGTCGTTCGTCCTTCAGAGCAGTCACCGCCTGGTGGACCACCGCGGCACCAGTCTCCTGGGTCGATGTCCGGCCGGTTGCAAAAGCCTCGATGTCTTTCACGCCCATGGCTGTGAAATGCTGCAGAAGCCGCTGGTAGCGCTCTTCGAGCACGGGCAACTCGGACGTGATGTTCTTCAGGCCGTCCTTCAGCTCCTGCTGTTCTTCAGTGGCGGCATAGACCGTGAGTGCCTCGGTCAGGTGATTGGCCAGGCCGATGTAGTCCACCACGTAACCGCGCTTCTTGCCCTTCTTCACCCGGTTCGTCCGCGCAATCGCTTGGAGCAGGGTGTGCTCGCGCAACTTCTTGTCGATGTACATCACCTGCTCGATGGGCGCGTCAAAGCCCGTGAGCAGCATGTCGCACACGATCAGGAAGGCAATGCCGGAGTAAGCCTTGTCGGGATCCCCTAGGTCGAAGCTGCGGCAGAAGTTGTCCACCGCGTTCATGCGCTGGGCTTGCTTGCGCGCATGCGTCACATAGGCCGGTTCGTTCGTCCCGTCGCTGGAGATCACCACGGCAGTCTTGAGAAAGCGTAGCCGCTTGATCAACTCCGCATCGGGCGTGGTGCGCGCTTCCTCCTTGGCGACACGCTCGGCCAGCGCGGCCTCAATGCCTGCCTGATAGCGCACGCAGGCCAGCTTGCTGTGGCACACCACCTGAGCCTTGAAGCCGTTGGGCAGGATGTTGTCCACGTAGTGCGCGACCAAGTCGCGCGCGATGGCGTTGATGCGCTGTTCCGCTTCCAGGATGTCGCCGGTGGCGCCGTACTTTTTCTTGATCGCCAGCAGTTCCTCGTCAGACCGGTCTCGGAACAGATCCTCGAACGCCGTGTCGAACGCGTGCTTCTCGATCAGCGCGCTGTCGGCCGTCTTGCCTTCGTAGAGGATTTGCAGCGTCGCACCATCGTTCACCGCATCCATTAGGCGGTAGGTGTCGATGTACTCGCCGAAACGTTTGTGGGTCTTCTTCTCGCCGTGGCGCTCGGTGATCAAGGGCGTTCCTGTGAACGCAATGCGTGCTGCGTTGGGGAATGCCTCGAAGAGGTTGTCGCCCAGGTCTGAACTCTGGGTCCGGTGTGCCTCGTCGATCATCAGGATGATGCGATCGGAGGTGTTGACGACCCCAAAGGTCTTGCCGGCCGGGATGGCGCGATAGGTGCCCAGTGCTTCCGCTACTGCATTGCTGAGCGTTTCCTTCCGATCCTGGAACTTGTGCACCATCACCATGCTGACATCGGAGCTGTCGGTGGCGAGGTGGCTGCGCAGCCCTGCACGGCTCTCAATGACGTTGACGCGGCCGCCGATCAGGGTGGCCGTGTCACCCAATTGCTCTTCCAGGTCCTGCCGGTCATTGACCAGGACGATCTTGTAGTCGCTGAGATCACGGCTGGCACGCATCATTCGCGCCAGGAACACCATGGTCAACGACTTGCCGGACCCCTGGGTGTGCCAGACCACACCGCTGCGCTCGGCAGCCGTCTGGCCCTCGCGCAGGCGAGTCATGATGCGGCCGGCCGCGCGGTACTGCTGGTAGCGGCAGACCACCTTGACGCGCGGGCCACCATCAGTGTCCATGAAAACCGAGCTGGTGCGCAGGATCTGCAGCAGATTGGGGCGAGTCAACATGCCGCCAATCAATTGCTGCTGGGCGCTCAGGCCTATCAGCGCTCCGTCATCCTGAGGAAACAGGGTCTTCCAGGCGTAGAAGTGCTCTTCACCCGAAGTGATGGTGCCGTAGTCAGCCTCCAGACCGCAGCTGCGCACCACGAACAGATTGGTGTGGAACAGGCGCGGCTCGCCCTCCTTGAGTCCATCGAGCTCAGTCTGCGCGCGGCGCCGCATATAGCGCTGCAGCTGGACGAAGGCCTCCTGCATCGGGTTGGCGCAGACCTCAGATCCCTTCTTGCACTCCACCACCACCAGGGGGATGCCGTTCACGAACAGCACGATGTCCGGAATGATGAAGGCCTTCACGCATCCCGGCGTGTCCACTCTGAACTGGTTGATGGCGTGAAAGCGGTTGTTCTCAGGGCGGTGGAAGTCGATGAGCCGCACCACCGGGTCTGATTCGCCGGTCAGTTCGTTCCTGCCCACCTGCGCCTTGAACAAGAGCGCCTGCACGGCTTCGTTGGCTTCCAGCAGCGACCGGTTGGAGTGTCGCGTCAGCTGCTGACGCAACTCGTCCAGTTGAGCGTCCGTCAACCAGGTCTGTCCATCGTTGGTGCGGTTGAGGCTTCGCACCGCCTCGTCAAACACCCCAGGCAGCAGCCACTCGCGGAAGTGGTTCCGCAAGCTCGGGCTTGCCTGTTGCGGCACGCCGTTGCCTTGGTCGATCACCGTCCAGCCTTGCTGGGCCAAGTGATCGAGGAACGGCCGCTCAACCTCGGTGTATTCGCTCACCGCGCCAGACCTTCACTGCACGACCGCGGGAGCCTGGGTCAATCGTGCCAACGCGATGCCCAGCGCCTTGTCGTCGAACAGCCTGTCCTTGCGCGCAGCCGCACCTTCACCGCCGCGCCAGTGCCGCAAGCCTTCACGCAATGCGGGCACCGTGGGTTCCACGCCGTCACGCGCAAGCAGCCAGTCCACCGTGGCCAGCAACTCCATCCCGAAGGGCGACTCAAACCCGTCGATCAGGCTCGTCGTAGCTTCGAGGGCGGGCAGGTAGTCCTTGGCCTCGCTCTTCAGGAAGGCCTGAACCAACGTCTTGCGCTTGTCGTCGAACCAGATCACATCGAACGGATCGGCGTCACTGATGCGCTTTTCGCTGTGCAGATAGCTGCCGTCCAGGTTGTTCAGCAGGTGGTCCAGTCGGTTGGCATACGGCCCGTATTTGTGAGCCACGAACTTCAGCTCCAGCGGGTTGTGCTCGGGGCTCAAGCGTTCGATGGAGCGTTCCAGAAACCATGCAAGCTTCTGGATCTCCAGCAGGCTGCACTCCATGCCCAGCACCCAATAGCGGCGCACCAGTTCGGCGATCAACGCTCGGGCAGGCGTCAGCTTCTCCACGCCGGCGCGCTTGGCCACGTTTTGGTACTGGCGCGTGGGCTGGTACACCAAGATCTCGATGTCCAGGTCGCCCAGCGCCGCCTCAATCTGCGGCCGCACCTGGGCCCAGTCAAGGCCACCGTTGCCAGCACCCAGCGGCGGAATGGCAATGGACTTCACCTGCTGTTGAAGCAGGAAGCTACGGAGGTCTTGCAGGCCTTCCACCACCCACTCCATGCGGGAGGGGCTGCGCCAATGCTGCTTGGTGGGGAAGTTGACGATCCAGCGCGGCCCGCCCAGCTCATGGACTGGCGTGACGAACATCTTGCCCACCTGCACCTGCTTGGCCTTGCAAGCGGCGGCGTACTGGCGATAGTTGTCGTCAAAGCGCTCCTTGAACATCAGCGCGATGCCCTTGCCCATCACCCCCACGGTGTTGACGGTGTTGACCAGCGCCTCGGCGCCAGACTCCAGCAGATTGCCTTCAGTGAACTTGATCATGGTGTGGTCCTCGGCATCAGAAGTACCAGCCGGGTCGGGCGTGCACCGCAAGCTTCAGCCCACGCGTCGCCACTTGTTGTTCGATGTTCTGCTTCAACGCAGGGGTATAGCACACGACGCCCAGCAGGGCGCTGACGGGCATGTGCTGATGGACGAGCGCCTCGGCCTGGTAGCGCTCGAACTTGGCCGGGTCGTCCGGATCGCGCTTGAAGTCGCGTGCCTGCAAGATGGGCCAGTCGATTGTGTCCAGGTGCTGCAGGTCGTCGTAGTAGTTGGCCCACTGGTAGTAGGCATGGCTGTCGGTAAACAGCCAGCGCAAGCTGGCATCAGCCGCCACGCGGTGCAGGCTGGATACCAGGATCGCGATCTCATCGTTGCTGCGCTGCGGAATGCCGCCGCGGCCTGACTTGATGTTCAACAGCATCGGTGAGAACGGCGTGAAGTAGAACGGGACGTAGTCGTTCAGCCGACCGCCAGGTGGCGGCTGCACCGGGTGGGTGGCTCGTTTGCTGATCAACTCCGGGTTGCCGATGCTCACCCAGTTGGGCGCGCGCACCGCGCCGTTGCCACAGTGCAGGCCGTTGTCCAACACCCACGGCAGGTTGTCGCGGTGGATGATGCGGAAGATCAACGCCTTCTCGGGGTTTAGCTCGGCGTAGTGGTTAGGCATCCGCCAACTCCTGGGTGAGATGCTCGACCGAGACGCGGCCCGTCAGCAGGTCTTGCATCAGACCGAGCTTCTGCTTTTGAAGCTTCTCCGCTATACGCCGTTCAGCCTGCAATGCGCGCTCATTGAGCAACACGCGGCTGATGATCCGGTCCTGCTCGTTCGGGTCAGGCCATGCGAAGCGCAATCGGCTGAGCACGGCACTGTTGGCAACGTCCCGCCCACCGCTGTTGACCTGCGCCCGAATCTGAGCCTTGATCCGCGAATCTCCAGCCAGCTGCATCTGGAGGTAGTCCGGTCGAACCAAGTTGGGGTCTAAAGTGATGCGCATCAGGTTAGACGACATGATCCAGCCTGCGTGTTCTTCGCGGATGACCACCGAGCGTCCCACATCGGCAACCCGGGAAAACACAACGTCTCCCGCGCTCAGCTGGAAGTCTCGGAGTCTGGCCGCGTCCTTGCCATCAACAAACAGCAGTTCGTCGTTCAGGAATTCACCTTCGCCTAGCGCGCCGATGGTGATGACGGGATGCCCATGCGAGCGCCAGTGCTCGCCCTTGAGTGCCGAGCCAAACGGTCCAGTACGAATCCAGCTGATACCGGCACGGCTCTTTGCCTGCAAGCCGGTGAGCTGCCATTCCGACGGAATCCAGCCAACCGCCGTTTCCTGATACAGCTCCGGTACCTCGTTGCGTGGTGGTCGGAGTTGGCCGTTGGGCAGCACGCCGCGGGTGAACAGGTCGTGCATCAGCCCGGCCTTGATCTGCTGGTGCTTGGCGATCAGGGCTTCGGTTCTTTCGATGGCTGTGTCCACACTGGTGAGGATCGACGCGACCCAATCCTGAACCTCGGGTGAGAACACTGGAACCGGGACACTGCGCACGTCGGTCGCCGAGACGGCGGCGAATGTTGAACCCTGGCTCCTGCGATGCAGATAGCTGGAGTTCAGCTCAACAGCGTGCTTCAGGAAAATCGTGTTGGCCAATCCCGACTTGGCCTTGAACGCCCCAAGTCCTCGGCCAATGCAGTAGTCCCGGTCTGCGTAGTTCATGGTGCCGACGGGTGCGCGAACACTGATCAGGACCGAACCACTCTTAGCCACTCGCAGTGGAGGAGCGCAGTAGATATTGGTGTCGGGGTGTGTTGCGCCAAACTCTGCGCTGCCCTGCAGGAACGGCAAGCCTCGTGCCTGTGTGTTGCAGGCTGCCGCATCTGGGGATTGCCCCATGGTCACATCAGCGAATGCTGACAGCGGAGCGAAATCGAGGTCAGGCATAGCCTAGCTCCGCCAAGAACCGCTGCAGCTCCGCTTCTGCCGCATCGCGCTCGACCTCAATCTGCTGCGCCGTCGCCGCGTACTTATCCCAAAGGTTTTCGAGGGCGGCCACGCTGGCCCGTTGGTCGGCGCGCAGGTAGTGCTGGTAGCTGTGCACGAGAACATGGCCTAGCCGCGCGACGATGACCTGCCGCGCTTCATCCGCACCGATCTTCAGCCGCGCCTGTGCCACCAATTCGTCCTTCTTCGCCTGCGTGGACTTGATGGTCGCCTTCAGCGTCTTGGCCTCGTCTTCTAGCGTCTTGTGGGCTGCCAGCTTGGCTTCCAGCCGCGCCGCCGTCGCCTTGGCGGTTTGGCCCACGATGATGGTGGCTTCGATGACGGCGGCGGTATTCGACACGTGACCCACAGCTTGCGCCAGACCCCGCACCCGCTGCCCGTTGGCGAACTGTGCATCCTTGACCGTGAAGCCCTCGGTGCAGTGGTGGGCCTTGTCGGTGCCTTTGGGCAGCAGGCCAGCCGCCTTGATCTCGGTGAACAGATCGACGACAGCACCCTTGAGGGTTTTGAGCTGGGTCTTCCATTCGGCGGTGGCCTCCTTCAGCTCGTCTTTGAGCGTCTTCACCTCATCGGCCGGCAGCACGCCCGTCTCGTCGGTGTCGTCAAAGCCTTCTTCGCTGGCTGCGGCGAACAACGCCTGCAGTTCGGCCAGACGGGCATGCTGTTGCTCCAGCTCAGCCAGCACCTGCGGGAACTGGCTTTGCAGGATGTCGTCGTCGGGGATCAGCTCCGGGCCCCAGCCGCTGGCGAAGATCGACTTCAGGTCCGAGGCCAGCAGCTTGTAGAAGTTGGCGAACGCGCCACGCACCTGGAAGCGGTTCAACAGATGCTGCTCGGCGAAGGTGCGCTCGATGCTCTCCAGCAGCTTGGCGCGCAGCTCGTACACGTTGTGCTGCCGGGCATGCTGGTTGTCCGCATCGGGAGCAAGCGCTTCCACCAGTGGCAGATGCTGCTGCCACCAGGCGTCCAGATCGCCTATGAACTCGGCGTGGCGTTGCTGCACGCCGGGGTGCTGCTTCACCAGTTCAGCGATGGCGCGTTTGTCTTGGGCGATGGCGGCGGTGAAGTCGGCGTACAGAACTCCGTGCTCGGGCGCTACCCGGGGCGTGAAGCAGGTGTCGCGCAGGCCGCTGTAGTTGTCCCAGTAGTGGGCCAAGGCGTCAATCTCAGGCATGGGAACGCCACCGTGCAGATGCGCACGCACGTCATGCGGCTCCGGCGGAGGGGCGTTGTCGACATAGCGGCGGATGTTGCAGTTGTAGTCCTCGGCCCGAATCTGCTCGACGGGCACCAGCTCCGCGTAGCGCTCGATGCGCTGGCCCGTGCGATAGGCGTTGACGATCTTGTCCACGTCTTCCGGGCGCAGGTGGTTCTGGGCCTTGCCTTCGCGGTACTCGCGGTCGGCATTGATGAAGAGCACGTGCTTCCGATCCTGGGCGCCTGCCTTGTTCAGCACCAGGATGCAGGCGGGGATGCCTGTGCCATAGAACAGGTTGGCAGGCAGGCCGATCACCGCCTCCAGGTAGCCCTTGTCGATGATGTACTGGCGCGCTTCGCGCTCCTCTCCGCCGCGGAATAGCACGCCGTGCGGCATCACCGTGGCCATGCGGCCGTCGCTCTTCAGCACGGCCAGCATGTGCTGCACGAACATCAGGTCGGCCTTCTTGCCCTTCTCCGGCATCCACACGTGGAAGCGTCCGGGGAAGGCAATGGGCTCCTTCTTCTTGGCACCGCTGCCATCGTCCTTGGACTTGGTCTTGGCGTAGTTCTGACTGAAGGGCGGGTTGGCCAGCACGCGGTCGAAGCGCATCAGCTCGCCGGTGGCCGGGTCCAGGTGCTTGGGGTCGGCCAGCGTGTCGGCATTGCGGATGTCGGCGTGCGAGATGCCATGCAGCAGCATGTTCATCTTGCAGATGGACCACACGGTGCCCATCTTTTCTTGGCCGAACAGCGACAGGTTTTGCGAGTCTCCGCCGCACTCGCGCACGTAGTCACGCGCCTGGATCAGCATGCCGCCTGAGCCGACCGTTGGGTCGTACACCCGCATGTCGTCGGTCGGGTCGCAGATCTCCACGCACACCCGAACCACTTCGGCCGGTGTGTAGAACTCGCCGGCCTTCTTACCGGCCGAGTCGGCGAAGTGCTTGATCAACCATTCATACGCCGCGCCCAGCAGGTCGGGGAACTCGAAGTCGTTGTCGTGCAGCGGGATCTTCTCGAAGTTCTGGATGAAGTCGACCAGCGTGTCGTCATCCAGCGTGTTCTGCCCGATCTTGCGGTTGAAGTTGATGGTCTCCTTCAGCACGTCTTCCAGTGCGTCGGAGTTGGCTTCTTCCAAGGCGGCGAGCGCCTTGTTCAGCGCGGAGCCGACGTTCTCCTTCACATGCTTCAGCGCCGGGCGCATCTGAGCCTCCCCGTTCACCCATTCCGTCCATGGTTCGCTCCAGCGCGCGCGAGGCGGCACATAGAAGTACTTGCCAGAGTATTGGTCGGCGTCTTCCTGCAGCGCGGCAATGTCTTCGGGCGACATGCCTGCAGCCTCGCCCTCGCGGCGGATCTCCTCGCGGCGCTGATCGAACAGGTCACTGGCCCGCTTCAGGAACAGCATGCCGAAGATGTATTCCTTGTACTCGCTCGCATCCATGTTCCCACGCAGGTCGTCGCAGGCGGTCAGCAACAGGCTTTCTAGGCGGGAGAGGGTGAGCTTGGCTTGAGGCATGAGGGCGGTGTTCTTCTGGGCGTGTGTTGGTGGGCGTGACTGCATTCAGGCGTGTAGGTCAGACCCGATCGGCAACGTGTTCAAGCAAGTCGGAAACGGGGCAGCCGAAGTATGTGCAGAGCTTGTCGACGATGTCCGTGCCCGTGCTGTAGCCCCGGTGATTCAGGATCTTGGACAACGTCATGCGGTTCACCCCGGAGGCTACCGCCACCTCCTGGATGGTGATGCGCCGGGATTCCCGAAACTGCTTCTTCTCGATTTGCTCGGCGAGCTTGAAACGGATCACGCGATGCTCCAAAAGAGCGTTTGATGAGAAAAATAATCATATGCGCGCAAAACGTACCCGGCAATTATGTCCGCTGCGAGCTTTGATTAACATTTGCTGCAATTGATAAAGTTTGTTATCAGTGGATCCAGCTGGGCCGCTACGCATTGCCCGGAGCGCTCACTAGACAATGAAATGGGCGCTCAATCCGAAGCTTTGATAGGTGTCGTGCATCCCAACTCCAGATGGAGCGGGGCAATTCGACGCGTGGCGTAGGCGGCAGCAACTGCTCGCATGCGAAGTTGCAACGCAGGAATGCCAACGCGAGCTCGCGCAGGACTCGAATGAAGCGCTGCTGGCTGTCGGCAATCTATGGCTCCGCGTTGCGCGGCGGCACATCAGTCTCCGACATGCCCAGCACAGGAGCCGTTGCGGGGGCACTCAACGAACAGGACGCTAGCGAGGTGCTCGCCAAGGGTGACTGGACGGACGGCTCGGATGTCCGCAGCCGATCATGGGCTGCGGACATCCAAGTGAGGCATCGAGAGTTGCGGTCAGCTCGCCACGAAGTCGAGGTGGTTGGTGGGCACAGGAATTGGGCTTGGTATGAAGCGCCAGTATCTGTTCTTGCGAGCGCTATCGCTGCTTCGCGACCATGGACTCAGTAGCGCGACCGCAATCTGGCCCATCTGAATCCCGACTTTGCCAAAGCGCCCATGCAACCTCCGGACGGCCGTTGACATCGTGCATTGTCCGGGCAGCCTAAGTGATTGATGCGGAATAGGTTTCGGCCTATTTGCACATCAAACGTCAATACAAGCGGCATAAAAAACACCTACCAGCTAGTTGTCAACATCAGGCCCGCAGCCCCATGGCTGTGGGCCTTTTTCATGGCCGTTCCCTTTTGTGACCGCGCTGCGGATATCGATATGCCCGAAGCTGCGTTGACGCTGCGCGCGGCCAAGCCCTACGATGTGCTGCGCATTTGGCGCGCTAGCAGGCAAATCAGCAGGGTGGACGGGGTGGCGACGCAGCATCAGCATCGAGAACCAAAAGAGAAGATCGAAGCAGGCGACGTGGCCGGCTTGCCTCCGTCCCTGAGGCCCGACTGGCCCGACTGGACCCGCGCCGCCGAGGCCGTGGTCGAAGCCGGCCGCAAGGCCTCACAGCGGGGCTGGACCCCCGCCACCGCCGGCAATTTTTCGCTGCGGGCAGCACAGGACCTGATTGCCATCACCCGCTCCGGCGTCGACAAAGGCGCGCTCGGCCTGGACGACATCCTGCGTCAGCCCCTGGCCGCGCCACTGCTGCCCGGCTCTTCGGCCGAGGCCGAACTGCACACCCGCTTGTATGCCGAGCAGCCCGCCACCGGCGCCGTGTTTCATGTGCACAACCGCGCGGCGGTGGTGCTGGGGCGCGTGGCCGAGCCCCGGGGTGAGGTGGTCTTCGAGGGCTGGGAGCTGCAAAAAGCCCTGGCCGGCGTGTCCACGCATGAGGCCCGGGTGATCCTGCCGGTGCTGCCCAACAGCCAGGACATTCCGCGCCTGGCCGAGCAGGTGGCGCGCCGCCGGGCTGAGCCGCCTGCCGACGCCGTCTGGGCGCCCGGCTATGTGATCGCAGGCCATGGGCTCTACGCCTGGGGCGCGGATGCGGCGCAGGCCTGGCGTCATCTGGAAGCCCTGGATGAGTTGCTGGCCTGTGTGCTGGCCTTGCACCACGCCTGAACTGCGCCTGGACCGCGCCCGATCTTCCCCGCCCTGCTCACCCCAAGCGCCACCTCTCGACCTCGGAGCCTGCACACCCATGACCCGCCTCACCCGCTACTCGGTGGCCCAGCCCCAGCAAGCCCAGCTGCAGACGCGCGACCTGGCCCTGATCACCCGCCTCTTGCATGAAGCCGGCATCGCCTTCGCCCAGTGGCCGCTGCGGCCCTTGCCCGACGAGGCCGACAGCGAGGCCGTGCTGAGCGCCTACCAGGCGGAGATAGCCAGCTTGCAGGCCGCCAAAGGCTATCGCTCGGCCGATGTGGTTCGCTTGCGGCCCGACCATCCCGATCGCGCCGCGCTGCGCCAGAAATTCATCGAGGAGCACACCCACAGCGACGACGAGGTGCGCTTCTTTGCCCAGGGCTCGGGCGCCTTCTATCTGCGCCTGGGCGATGAGGTGCTGCAGCTGCTCTGCGAGGCCGGCGACCTGATCTCGGTGCCGGCGGGCACCCGGCATTGGTTTGATATGGGGCCGCAACCGTCGTTCACGGCCATCCGCCTGTTCGTGTCGCCCGAGGGTTGGGTCGGGCATTTCACCGGCGACCCGATCTCGGCCGCCGTGCCGCGCCTGGACGCCGATGGCGCCCACAGCGTCGAATGAGCGCCGCATGAGTGCGGCCACCGAGCGGCTGACGCGGCGGGCCGCGGCCCTGCTGCTGGACATCGAGGGCACGCTGGGCTCCAAGGCCTTTCTCAGCGAGGTTCTGTACCCCTACTCGCGCGAGCAGCTGCCTGCCTTCCTGGCCGCCCACGCGGCTGATCCCCAGGTGCAGCAGGCCTTGACCGACACCCAGCGTTTGGCCGAGGCCGAGGGCCTGGATGCGTCCGACCCGGTGCAGGTCTTGCTGGGCTGGATTGCGCAGGACCGCAAGGCGCCGCCCCTGAAAAAGCTGCAGGGCCTGATCTGGCGCGGCGGCTTCGAGCAGGGCGCGTTTCAAGGCCACCTCTACCCCGACGCCAGTGCCGCCCTGCGGCGCTGGCATGCGGCCGGCCTGCCGCTGGCGATCTATTCCTCGGGTTCGGTGCCGGCCCAGCGCCTGTACTTTGGCCACAGTGTGGCCGGCGATCTCCTGCCGTGTTTCCGCGCCCACTTCGACACCGATGTAGGCGCCAAGACCGAGGCCGAGTCCTACCGGCGCATTGCCGCGGCGCTGAACCTGGCCCCCGCCCAGCTGCTGTTTCTGTCCGACAGCGTGGCCGAGCTGCAGGCGGCGCAGGCGGCCGGCGTGCAGGTGCTGCATGTGCTGCGCGAAGACACGCCGGCATCGCCCGAGTTCGCGGGCCTGGCGGATTTTTCCCTCTTGCAGATCGACCCCATCCAGCCATGAAGATCCACGGCCGCCATTACCGATCCATCTGGTGGGATGCCGAGGTCAAAGGGGCCCGCCTGATCAACCAGCTGGCCCTGCCTTTTGCGTTTGAAACCCTGCTGATCCGCAGCCCGGCCGATGCGGCCCAGGCGATCCGCAGCATGGCGGTGCGCGGGGCGCCGCTGATCAGCATGGCCGCGGCCTACGGCCTGGCTCTGGGCCTGGCCCAGGATGCGTCCGACCCGGCCTTGGAGCAGACGGCGGCGATGCTCCTGGCCACACGCCCGACGGCGGTCAATCTGCGCCATGTGATGGAAACCGCGCTGCACCATCTGCGCCCCCTGACCCCGGCGCAACGGCCCGCCGCCGCCCTGGCCCTGGCCGGCGAGCTGGCCGATGACGACGTGGCCCTGTGCCGCGCCATCGGCGAGCACGGCCTGCCCTTGATCGAGGCGGCCTGGGCCGCCAAGGGTCAGCAGGGCCCGGTTCAAATCCTCACCCACTGCAATGCCGGCTGGCTGGCCACGGTGGACTGGGGCACTGCGCTGGCGCCTATCTATGCCGCACACGACCGAGGCATTCCGGTCCATGTCTGGGTGGATGAAACCCGGCCGCGCAACCAGGGCGCGCTGCTGACCGCGCTGGAGCTGGGCTGGCATGGCGTGCCGCACACCGTGGTGGCCGACAACGCCGGCGGCCATCTGATGCAGCGGGGCCAGGTGGATCTGTGCCTGGTCGGCGCCGACCGCGTCACCCGTCGCGGCGACACGGCCAACAAGATCGGCACCTACCTGAAGGCGCTGGCCGCCTTCGACAACGGCATCGGTTTTCATGTGGCCCTGCCGACGCCGACGCTCGATCTGCGCATCGACGACGGTGTGCGCGACATCCCGATCGAGGAGCGCAGCGGCGACGAGCTGCTCTGGGTGACGGGGCAGGATGCCGCCCAGCGCTCGCACACGGTGCGCATCGTGGCGCCGGGCAGTGCGGCGGCCAATCCGGCCTTCGATGTGACGCCGGCCCGGCTGATCCGCTCCTACATCACCGAGCACGGCATTGTGGACGCCGCCCAGCTGGCGCAGCTGCCCCGGCGCGGCCTTGTCTGAGCGCGGCGCGGCGTTCAAATTTGGCATCTGGGCTTGTTTTCGGCCGCTTCTGCCGCTTGACCGTCGCCCGGGCGCTGGTCAAGATGGTCCGCTATGTTGGCCACAGTCATGGAAGTCGAACGTTGGCGTCGAGCCGTCCAGCAAGGCTGGTTCGGCGTCTGGGACCTGGACGCGCGGCAGGACACGGTGCACTATTCACCGCGCTGGAAAGAGCATCTGGGCTTCCCCTATGCCCGCTCGGCCGACCACACGGCGTTCTGGCGCTGCCGGGTCCACCCCGAGGATCAGGCGGCCATGCTGACAGCCTTGCGCGCCCATCTGGACGGCAGCCAGCCCAGCTATGAGGCCCGCTTCCGCTTGCGCAGCAATGGCTCGGGCTACCGCCAGATGCTCTCGCGCGGCCTGGTGCTGGAGCGTGATGCCCGAGGGGAAGCCTTGCGCATGGTCGGCACCATGGTTGATCTGAGCGATCGGCCTGCTTCACCGACCCCACAGGGGTGGGTGGAAGACGCGGGCGGGGCCACGGGCGTGGGCATCAGCGCCGAGCTGCCCTTCCACCAGCAGTTGCTGGGCGATGCTCAGGCGGCCACCTTGAGCGCCCGCAGGCGGGCCGGCACGGCCCCGAGCAACCCGACCCGCATGTTCGACCTGGTCGGCGATCTGCTGGACCAGACCTTGCGGCAGGCCCTCGTCAAGGCCTGATCGGCCGTTCGGGGCCCCCGGGCCTCCAGGCGTTTCAACCGTCGCATCCCGCACAGGCCTATGTTCGGGCGCGCTCTGTTCCAATCGCGCTTTCCGCCTGAAAACGCTCGTTCCATGTCCGCTGCCGAACGCCTCCCTGCATCCGACGACATCCAAGCCGGCGCGCCCGCGCGCTGGCAGGTCTGGATCGACCGCGGCGGCACCTTCACCGACTTGGTCGGCCGCGCGCCGGATGGCCAGCTGCACACGCTCAAGCTGCTGTCCGAGAACCCCGAGCAGTACCGCGACGCCGCGGTCGAGGGCATACGCCGCCTGCTGGGCCTGCGGCCCGGCGAGGCGATCACGCCGGCCCAGCTCGAATGCGTGAAGATGGGCACGACGGT
The DNA here is from genome assembly GCF_027863535.1 of Paucibacter sp. B51. Lineage (NCBI taxonomy): Bacteria > Pseudomonadati > Pseudomonadota > Betaproteobacteria > Burkholderiales > Sphaerotilaceae > Roseateles > Paucibacter sp. B51. The sequence continues at coordinate 1,100,789 of NZ_JAPIVN010000001.1, forward strand.
GGCCACCAATGCCCTGCTCGAGCGCAAGGGCGACCCGACCCTGCTGGTCACCACGCGCGGTTTTCGCGATGCGCTGCGCATCGCCACCCAGGCGCGGCCGCAGCTGTTCGCGCGCCAGATCGTGCTGCCCGAGCTGCTCTACAGCCGCGTGGTCGAGGCGCAGGAGCGCATGGCGGCCGATGGGCAGACGGTGCAGGCTCTCGACGAAGCCGATCTGCGCGCTCAGCTGCAAGCAGCTTTCGATGCCGGCCTGCGCGCCTGCGCCATCGTCTTCATGCATGCCTACCGCTACCCGGCGCACGAGCAGCGCGCCGCGGCCTTGGCGCGCGAGATCGGCTTCAGCCAGGTTTCGGTCTCGCACGAGGTCAGCCCGCTGATGAAGCTGGTGCCGCGTGGCGACACCACCGTGGTCGATGCCTACCTGTCACCCATTCTGCGGCGTTATGTCGAGCAGGTGGCTTCGCAGATGCCGGGCGTGCCGCTGTTCTTCATGCAAAGCTCGGGCGGCCTGACCGAGGCGAGGCGCTTCCAGGGCAAGGACGCCATCCTGTCCGGCCCGGCCGGCGGCATCGTCGGCATGGTGCGCACAGCCCTGGCCGCCGGTCATCGCCAGCTGATCGGCTTTGACATGGGCGGCACCTCCACCGATGTCAGCCATTACGCCGCCAGCGCCGCAGAAGACGCCGCGCCGGCCTACGAGCGTGCCTTTGACACCGAGGTGGCCGGCGTACGCATGCGCGCGCCGATGATGAGCATCCACACGGTGGCGGCCGGGGGCGGCAGCATCGTGCGCTTCGATGGCGCGCGTCTGCGTGTGGGGCCCGAGTCGGCCGGTGCGAACCCTGGCCCGGCCTGTTACTGCCGCGGCGGCCCCTTGACCACCACCGACGCCCAGCTGTTGCTGGGTCGCATCCAGCCCGAGTACTTCCCGCGCTTGTTCGGCCCGCAGGGCGATCAGGCGTTGGATCTGGCGGCGTCGCGCGCGGGCTTCGAGGCCTTGGCGGCGCAGATGAGTGCGGCCAGCGGCCGACCGATCACCGCAGAAGAGGTAGCCAGTGGCGCGCTGGAGATCGCGGTAGGTGCCATGGCCAATGCGGTCAAGAAGATCTCGGTGGCGCGCGGTTATGACGTCAGCGCCTACAGCCTGCAGTGCTTTGGCGGCGCGGGCGGCCAGGCCGCCTGCCGCGTGGCCGATGCCCTGGGCATGAGCGTGGTGCTGGCCCACCCGCTGGCCGGCGTGCTGAGCGCCTACGGCATGGGCCTGGCCGACCAGATCGCCTTGCGTGAGGCTTCGCTGGAGCTGCCGCTGGATGCGGCCGGCCTGGTCGCCGCCCGCGCCCTGGCCGACCGCCTGCACGAGGCCGCTCGCACCGAGCTGTTGGCCCAAGGCCTGGCCGGAGATCGGCTGCTGCAGCAAACCAAGCTGCAGCTGCGCTACCAGGGTACGGACACGGCGCTCAGCTGCACGCTCGATGACGGTGCCACGCTGGCGGGCTTGCAGGTGGCCTTCGAGGCCGCCTATCGCCAACGCTTTGCCTTCTTGATGCCGGGCCGAGGCCTGGTGATCGAGGCTGTGGCGGTGGAGTGCAATGCGCCCGGTGCCGCTTTGGCGGCCACAGCCCCGGCGCAAGACCTGACCTCATATGAGCCACGGGCGACCGCCGAGCTGGCCATGTACTGCCCGGCCGATGAGCAGCCGGCCGGCTGGCGCCCGGCGCGACTCTACCAACGCGAGCAGCTGCAGCCTGGGGCCCGCATCGCCGGCCCGGCCATCCTGGCCGAACGCAATGCCACCACCGTGGTCGACCCCGGCTGGCAGGCCGACCTGCAGGCCGACGGCTTGCTCCTGCTGCGCCGTGTGCGGCCGCGCGTGAGCGCTCACGCCATCGGCACCGAGGCCGACCCGGTGATGCTGGAGGTCTTCAACAACCTGTTCATGAACATCGCCGAGCAGATGGGGCTGCGCCTGCAGAACACGGCCTACTCGGTCAACATCAAGGAGCGGCTCGATTTCTCCTGCGCCCTGTTCAGCGCCGCGGGCGAGCTGATCGCCAACGCGCCCCACATGCCCGTGCATCTGGGCTCGATGAGTGAGTCGATCAAGACCGTGATCGAGCGCAACCCGGACATGAAGCCCGGGGATGTCTACGTGCTCAACGATCCGTATCACGGTGGCACCCACCTGCCCGACATCACCGTCGTGACGCCCGTCTATCTGGATGGAGCTGCTCCGGAAGCACGACCGGACTTCTACGTCGCCTCGCGCGGCCACCATGCCGACATCGGCGGCATCAGCCCCGGTTCCATGCCGCCGTTTTCCAGCACCATCGACCAGGAAGGCGTGCTGATCGACAACTTCAAGCTGGTGGAGGCAGGCCGCCTGCGCGAGGCCGAGCTGCTGGCGCTGCTGGCCAGCGGCCCGCATCCTTCGCGCAACCCGCAGCAAAACCTGGCGGACTTGCGCGCCCAGATTGCTGCCAACGAGAAGGGCGTGCAGGAGCTGCAGGCCATGGTGGCCCAGTACGGTCGCGCCACTGTGGCGGCGTACATGCAGCATGTGCAGGACAACGCCGAGGAATCGGTGCGCCGTGTCATCACCGCCTTGCGTGACGGCCAGTTCACACTGAGCCTGGACAATGGCGCGCAGATCCAGGTGGCGGTGCGCGTCAATGCGGCCGAGCGCAGCGCCTGCATCGATTTCAGCGGCAGCAGCGCCCAGCAGCTGACGAACAATTTCAACGCACCCAAGGCCATCACCATGGCGGCGGTGCTTTATGTCTTCCGCACCCTGGTGGATGATCAGATCCCGCTCAACGCCGGCTGCCTGAAGCCGCTGCAGGTGATGGTGCCCGAGGGCTGCATGCTCAACCCGCGCGCGCCGGCGGCCGTGGTGGCGGGCAATGTCGAGACCTCCAGCTGTGTCACCAATGCGCTCTACGGCGCCCTGGGCGTGCTGGCGGCCAGCCAGTGCACCATGAACAACTTCACCTTCGGCAACGCGCGCCACCAGTACTACGAGACGATTTCCGGCGGCTCTGGCGCCGGCCCCGGTTTTGACGGGACCAGCGTGGTGCAGACCCACATGACCAACTCGCGGCTGACCGACCCCGAGGTGCTGGAGTTCCGCTTCCCGGTGCGCCTGGACGGTTACGAGATCGTGCCCGGCAGCGGCGGCGCGGGCCGCTGGCGCGGCGGCAATGGCGGCGAGCGCCGTATCCGCTTCCTGGAGCCGATGACGGCGGGCATCTTGAGCAATGGCCGCGAGCGTGGCGCCTTCGGCCTGGCCGGTGGCGCTGCGGGTGCGCCGGGCGCCAACTGGGTTGAGCGGGTCGACGGCCGGCGCGAAGTGTTGCCTCACATCGGCCAGGCCGAGATGCAGGCCGGCGATGTTTTCGTCATTCGCACCCCCGGAGGCGGGGGGTATGGGGCCGATGCCGATGAAAAAACCGCCTGAGCCAGAGAGAATGTGAACAAGACCGAACACGTATTTGTGGTCTGGTGTTTTGTAGCCAAGAGGCGTAGAGGAAGTTCACGGTGAAGCCAAGCAGCTCGGGCCGGCAGAGAAATGCCCTCGCAGTCCACGCGCGACCCCTGGTCGGGCTGCTGCTTGCCTGCACCCTGGGGGTGTCTTCCGCAGACCCGGTGGTGAACCCGGCTCTGGCGCCGTTGGATATGAGCAAGCTGCTGCAGGCGCCGCAAACGGGCTTGGTTCCCGGAACGGGTCTGGGCATGGGGGTGGGCGAGAACGCCCGAACCTGGTTGCCCAAGACCGAGTTCGGCCTCAGCGCCGCCGGCGGCGGCGCGGAATGGAACCCGAGTGGCAACGCGGCCGACGATGCCCGAGCCGAGGAGCAGAACGCCAGCAAGCCGCGCCCGTCCAGTGCCGCCGAGGCGCGCGGCTCGGCCCGACCCGATGCACAAGGGGGCGCCAGGGCTGCGCCGGCCGTGAATCGCCCCATGGCGGTCGATGACGGCCTGTTTGGCGAGGCCTTGCGCGAGCTGCATGACACCCACGAGTTCAAGGACCTGAAAGAGCTGTGGCGCGATGCCAATGCCGGGGTCAACAAGTTTCGCGACGGCTTTCTTTTCGAAACCCCCAGTGAAGAAGAGCTGGCACAGCGCCGCAGCGCCCGCGAGCGGGTGGACGGGCCCGGTGGTGCCACGGGGTATGGCGGCGGGGCCGCCAACTCCAGCTACCGCCCGCGCTCAGCGGCGGAGCTGGAGCGAGACGACATCCTGATCTCGGTGATGATCAAGCGCATGATCGAAGAGATCACGCCCTGGGCCATTGGCCTGGTGCTCAGCCTCTTGATCCTGCGCGCCGGTCTGGGCTACTGGCGCGCCCAGGCGCGTCAGCTGAATCGCTCGCAGATGGGCGGCCGGGGCGGCGTCTATCGCCCCTGAGCTTCAGCCTCAGGCTCAGGCTCAATCCTGCCGCAAGCATTCGATCGGCAGCAGGCGTGAAGCGCGCCGCGCCGGGTAGTAGCCGAAGAACAGGCCCACGCCGCTGGCAAAACCGATCGCCACCATGATGTGCTTGGGCGCCAGGCTCATGGCGAACGAGGTGTTGGCATTGACGCCCCAGGCGCCCAGGGCGGCGATGCTCAGGCCGATCAGGCCGCCCAGCAGGCACAGCACCACGGCTTCACCGAGGAATTGCCAGAGCACATCGCGCGGCTTGGCGCCGATGGCCATGCGGATGCCGATCTCACGTACCCGCTCGGACACGCTGACCAGCATGATGTTCATGATGCCGATGCCGCCCACCAGCAGCGAGACCGCGCCGATCAGGCCCAGGCCGATGGACAGGCCGCCGGCAATGGCCGCGCCTGATTTGGCGATGCTGGCCAGGTTGGTGACGGCGAAGTCGTCGGGCTTGTCGCCGGTGATGCGGTGGCGGTCGCGCAGCAGTTCTTCCACATCGAGCTGGGCCTCGGCCAGGCCGGCGGCGCTGTGGGACTGCACGCTGATGTAGTGCACGCTGCCCGGGCGCTGCAAGCGCATGGGCATGGCGCTGATGGGCACCAGGATCAGCTCGCCCAGCTCGGTGCCGTCCAGGGTGCGGCCGCTGCCGCCCAGCACGCCGATGACGGTGAAGGGCTGTCCGTCCAGGCGCACGGTTTGGCCCAGGGGGTTGCGGTTGCTGAAATGGTCGGCCGCCAGCTTGGAGCCGATCACCGCCACCCGAGCGGCGGCCTGCACATCGCGTTCATCCAGCGGCACGCCCTGCTCCACCTGCCAGCTGCGCAGGGCCAGCATGGCCGGTGTGGTGCCCAGCACCGTCTGGTTGCTGTTGCTCTCGCCGTACTGCACCTGGAAAAAGCCCTGCAGCGCCGGCGCCGCGCCCTTGAGGCTGGGCAGCTCCGCCAGGGCGCGCGCGTCGGCGACCGTCAGGGCCGGCACCTCGCCGGTGCGTCGCTTGACGCCGCCGCCGTCCACCGGCGTGCCGTTCTGCACGATCAGCTGGTTGCTGCCCAGCACGGCCAGCTCCTTGTCGATGAAGGCGCGCACGGCATCGCCGACGCTGAGCATCAACAGCACCGAGGCAATGCCGATCACCACGCCCAGCATGGTCAGGGCGCTGCGCAGGCGGTTGGCGTTCAGGGAACGCAGGGCCTCGAGAAAAATCTGCATCGGGTTCATGCGTGCGCCTGTTCGGAAGGCAGGCCATCGAAGGCGACGCGGCCGTCTTTCAGACGCACCAGGCGCTTGGCATGCAGGGCCACATCGGGTTCATGGGTCACCAGCACGATGGTCAGGCCTTGTTCACGGTTGAGTTTTTCCAGCACGGCCAGCACTTCCACCGTGGTCTGGGTGTCGAGGTTGCCGGTGGGCTCGTCGGCCAGCAGCAGGGGCGCTTCATTGGCCAGGCTGCGGGCGATGGCCACCCGCTGCTGCTGGCCGCCGCTGAGCTGGTTGGGCATGCGTTTGGCCAGTGCGCCCAGGCCCACGGCTTCCAGCAAGGTCTGCGCCCGCGCCTTGGCCTCGCTGCGGCTGCGGCCGCCGTAGATCAGGGGCAGGGCCACGTTTTCGAGCACGCTCATGCGCTTGAGCAGGTTGAAGCTCTGGAACACAAAGCCGATCTCGCGGTTGCGCAGGGTGGCGTGCTCGGTGGCGCTCAGCTGGCTGACATCGCGGCCCTGCAGCAGCAGCTGGCCGCTGTCGCAGCGGTCGAGCAGGCCCATCAGGTTCATCAGCGTGCTCTTGCCCGAGCCGCTGGAGCCCATCAAGGCCAGGTAGTCGCCGCGCTGCACGGTCAGGTCGATGCCGTGCAAGACTGGCGTTCGCACATCGCCGCTGAGGTAGCTCTTGGTGATGCCGCGCAGCTCCAGCACCGGGGCGGCGCCGAGGCTCACAGCTCCTCCTTCTTGTCCTTGGACGCGCGCCGGGTGACCACGGCATCGCCGCGCTTCAGGTCGCCGCTGAGCAGCTCGGTGAAGCGGGTGTTGGAGATGCCGACCGTGATCTCGTGCGCTTTGAGGTTTTGCTCGGCGTCCACGGTGTAGACCTTGTAGACACGGGCGTTGCCGCGCAGATTGCTGAGCACGCCGTCGTCGTCGGGGCGGGCGGCCTCGCTCTTGGGGGCTGAGGCGGCGGACGCGGCGGATGCGGCAGCTTTGGCGGCCTTGCCCTGCGGCTTGAGGTCGTCTTCGTCGGGCTTGAAGCGCAGGGCGGCCGTGGGCAGGCGCAGGGTTTTGCCTTTGCTGGCCACCACGATGCGGGTCTGCGCCGTCATGCCGGGCTTGAGGATGCCGTCCGGGTTGGGCACGTTCACGATCACGGTGTAGGTGACCACGCCCTGGGTGTTGGTGGCGTTCAGGCGGAACTGCTCGACCTTGCCCTCGAACTCGCGGTTGGGGTGGGCATCGACCACGAAGCGCACCACCTGTCCGTTCTGGATCAGGCCGGCATCGGCCTCGCTGACATTGGTCTGAATGACCATCTCGCGCAAGTCCTTGGCGATCAGGAACAGCTCGGGCGTCTGGAAGCTGGCGGCCACGGTCTGGCCGACATCGACGCTTCGCTTGATCACCACCCCGTCCACCGGGGCGCGGATCACGGTGTTGCCGAGGTCGGTCTCGGCCGCATCAAGCTGGGCACGGGCGATGCCCAGGTTGCCGCGCGCCACCTCCAGCTCGCGCAGGCTCTGGTCGCGCTGCGGCGCGGCGATATAGCCCTGGGCCTTGAGCGCCTCGTTGCGCTCCAGGTTGCCGCGTGCAAACGCCACCTGGGCCTCGGCCGAGGCCAACTGGGCCTTGGCCTGGCGCACCCGGGCCTGGAAATTGGCCGGGTCGATGCGCAGCAAGACCTGACCCTTCTTGACCGTGTCGTTGAAATCGACCAGGCGCTCGGCCACCGTGCCGCTGACCGCTGCGCCGACCACCACCGTGGTCACCGGCTGCAGATTGCCGTTGGCCATCACCACCTGGGTGATGGCGCCCTCGTCGATGGCGGTGCTGCGGAAGCGCTCCGGCGGTGGCTTGTGTTCTCCGCGGTTGAAGGCCACCCAGCCGGCGCCGGCCAGACCGAGGACCACGAGGGCGACGACGCTGCGCCGGGCAAAGAGTTTTTTGAGCGTGTTGGAAAGTGCCATGGCGGCTTTCTAACCGCGAAGGCGAGGGCGGGGAAGCATGCGAAGCGATTTTTGCGATCAATCGACAGATGAGCCGTATCAATGGCGGGGCTGGCTACCGCCCCCCCGGGTTTTCACCGGGTCGATGACTTCCGACGCGCGCGCGCCCGCACGACACAATTTCGAGATCAGGAGTCACCCTTTTTGTCAGTGCGCGCCGCCACTGGCAGGCGCGTCGCCGGGGCCCTGAACAGACCCGGGGCCACCGCCCCCGCAAAGGAAACCATCCATGTCCTTGAAATTCCCTGGCCCCGTGGCCACTGCCACTGCCTCCGCGATTGCCCTGGCCATCGCCGCCCTGCCGGCTCTTGCCGCCGACCCCAAGCAAGCGCCCGAGGCCCCGGCCGGCGCGGCCGCGCCCGCAGCCTCGGCTGCCCGTCCGGCCACCCCACCGGCTGCGCCCGACGCCAGCGAACCCAAGCCCTTTGACAAGGTCATCACGGCCGAGGCCAAGAGCCAGACCGGCCTGTTCAACATCCACAGCCTCAAGGGCAAGACCTATTTCGAGATTCCCAAAGCCCTGCTGTCCAAGCCCCTGCTGATGGTGGCCACGGCCACCGCGGTGCCGGCCAATGTGGACCATGTCGGCAAGGAGCTGAACACCGAGGTGGTGCGTTTCACCCTGCAAGGCAACCGGGTCTATCTGCAGGTGATGTCGCATGCCTTCGTGGCCGACCCGAGCCGGCCGATTGCACCTTCGGTGGACGCCTCGCAGCGTGACACCATCGTGCTGAGCTTCCCGGTCGAGGCTTTTGCCAAGAGCGGCGCGCCGGTGATCGAGGTCACCCGTCTGTTCAACAGCGAGGTCGGTGATTTCTCGGCCCGTGGCATCGTGCGCGGCAACTCGGTGGACCCGAGCCGCAGTTATATCGACAGCACCAAGGCCTTTGCCGGCAGCCTGCGCATTGACGCGGTGCACACCTACGGCGTGACGCCCACCCCGGTCACTCTGCCCCCGGGCCTGCCGCCGGGCTTCCAGCTGCCGCCGCAGCCGCCCAAGTTCGCCAGCGTCAATGTGGCCTACAACCTGGTGCAGCTGCCTGAAGTGCCGATGCAGCCGCGCATCATGGACGACCGCGTCGGCTTTTTCAGCATCGCCCGCGTCGACTTCGGCAGCGATGCGCAAGAGAGCAAGCGCGAGCGCCTGATCACCCGCTGGCGTCTCGAAAAGAAGGACCCGAGTGCCGCCCTGAGCGAGCCGGTCAAGCCCATCGTCTGGTACATCGACAGCTCCACCCCGAGCAATCTGGTGCCCTATGTGAAGAAGGGCATCGAGGCCTGGAATGTGGCGTTTGAGGCCGCCGGCTTCAAGAACGCGGTGCAGGCGCGCACCTTCCCGAGCAAGGAAGAAGACCCCGAATTCGACCCCGCCGATGTGCGCTACAGCATCATCCGCTGGGTGCCGAGCCCGATTGCCAATGCCTACGGTCCCCACCTCAGCGACCCGCGCAGCGGCGAGATCCTGAACGCCAACATCGTGATGTATCACAACATCATGCAGCTGCAGCGCGACTGGTACATCACCCAAGCCGGTGCTGTCGATCCGCGCGCCCAGCAGCTGCCGCTGCCCGACGATCTGATGGGCGAGCTGGTCGGCTATGTGGTGACGCACGAAGTCGGCCACTCGCTGGGCTTTCCGCACAATATGAAGGCCAGCTCGACCTACCCGGTCGACAAGCTGCGCGATGCCAAATGGCTCAAGGAAATGGGCCATGTGCCTACCTTGATGGACTACAGCCGCATCAACTACGTGGTGCAGCCCGAGGACAAGATCGACCCGGCCCTCTTGATCCCCAAGATCGGCCCCTACGACATCTTCGCCACCAAATGGGGCTATGCGCCCATTCCCGAGGCCAAGACCGCGGCGGCCGAGAAGCCGGTGCTGGACAGCTGGATCCGCGAGCAGGACAGCAAGCCCTGGCTGCGCTTCACCTCGCCCAAGGGCGAAGGCGAGTACGGTGACACCACCGAAGCCGTGGGCGACGCCGATGCCGTGTACTCCACCGGCCTGGGCATCAAGAACCTGCAGCGCATCGTCAAGCAGCTGCCCAAGTTCGCGCTCAAGGATGGCGACAGCGACAAGAACCTGGAAGACCTGTACCGCGCCAGCTGGGGACAGTGGGGCCGTGAGTTGGGCCATGTGACCGCCATCGTCGGCGGCTACAACTATCACAACAAGCATGGCGGCCAGGCCGGCGCCGTCCACAGCCCGGCCCCCAAGGCCAAGCAGGCCCAGGCCGTGGCTTTCCTGAACGAGCAGCTGTTCAAGACCCCGAGCTGGTTGTTCGAGCCCGCCATCCTGGAGCGCGTCAAGCCCTCGGAACCCGCGAACATGCTGCTGAGCGCTCAGCGCAACACCTTGCGTGCCCTGCTGGATCGCAGCCGCAGCGCCCGATTGCTGGCCCAGGAAGCCGCCGCGCCCGAGGGCAAGGCTTACCGCCTGGACGAGCTGCTCGCGGATCTGCGCAGCGGTGTCTTCAGCGAGCTGAACGCCGGCGCCGCCAAGGTCAGCGTGCCGCGCCGCAATCTGCAGCGCGCTTATGTGGAGCTGCTGGCCGAGCGCCTGGCGGCGCCCGGTGCCTCCGGTGCGGAAGAAGGCCGCCCGGCCGTGCGCGCCGAGCTCAAGGGCCTGAAGTCGCTGTTCAGCGCCAAGGCTACTTCGGCCGGGGACCGCGTGATCAAGGCCCACTTGGACGAGCTGGCCGATCTGGCCGGCAAGGCCCTGGACCCGCGCGCTTCTGCCGCCACGGCCAGCGCGGCCGCCCTGCCGGTGGCCCGCCCGGGCCTGGACGAAGAAGGCCGCTTCGGCCACCAGCACAGCGAGGCCTGCTGGCCGCAGCTGGCGCCCTGAGCGATCGGGCTTGATCCGTCCACCTGCGGGTGGGCGTGAATGAAAAGGAAAAGGCGAGCCGCGAGGCCCGCCTTTTTTCATGCCGGCCCATGGCCTCCGGGGTTTCAGCCCGGCCAGCCCTCGAGCACCAGCTTGCCCTCGGTGTGCTGGCCTTCCAGCCGCTGGTGGGCCTGCTTGAGCGTGGCGGCCGAGATGGGCCCGAGCACCTCGGCCAAGGTGCTGCGCAGCGTGCCGGCGTCCACCCGCCGTGCTACCTCGGCCAGCAGGGCGCCGACCTCGGCCACATCATGGCTGGCGTGCAGGGCGCGGGCGAACATCAGCTCCCAGTGCAGGGACAGGGCCTTGCCCTTGAGCGCCATCACATTGACGGCCTCGGGCGGGAAATCGTCGATCAGGCCCAGCCGGCCCTGCACCTCCAGCGCCTCGACCAGGTCGGCGAAATGCTGGCCAGTGTGGCTCAGGCTGGCGGCGTAGCGGATCGGAGGAAGTTGGTGCTGGCTCACCAGCTGCTTCAGCTGTGGCGCCAGGGGTTGGCGGTGGTCCACCACATGGTGGGCGCCCAGGGCTTGCAGGCGGGCGGCGGTGTCGGGCCGGCTGGTGCTGGCGATCAGGGTCAGGTGAGGCAGTTGGCGGGCCAGTTGCAAGAGGATGGAACCCACCCCGCCATTGGCTGCGGTGACCAGCAGGCTGACCGGGCGCTCGGGCTGGTGTTGCACCTGCAGGCGGTCGAACAGCAGCTCCCAGGCGGTGATGGCGGTCAGCGGCAGGGCGGCCGCTTCGGCGTCGCTGAGCGAGGCCGGTGCCCGCGCAGCCAGGCGGTGGTCCACGGCCTGGAACTGGGCATAGCTGCCCGGCCGGTTGATCTCGCCGGCGTACCAGACCCGGTCGCCCGGCTGGAAGCCCTGCACCTCGGTTCCGACCTCGCGGACGATGCCCACCGCATCCCATCCCAGCAGCACCGGCGTCTGCGCCTCGGCGGCCGGCCGGCTCAGGCGAACTTTCACATCGACCGGGTTGACGGCGATGGCACTCACCTCGACCAGCAGATCGCGCGGGCCGGGTGTGGGGCGGGGCAGCTCCAGGTCCAGCAAGGACTCGGGTGCCGTGAGGGGCAGGTTCTGGAAATAGCCAACAGCTTTCATGGGATGACTCCGGTGAGGCCGGGACCATCCCGGCGATGGACGCTATCCTCCGCCTGATTGGTTTTCTGAAAAAGCCATGAATCAAAGCGACTGTTTCAAGTGAAAATTGAAAATACCGACGAGCTGCGCCTGCTGCTGGAATGTGCCCGGGGCGGCAGCCTGACGGCGGCCTCCAAGGTCATGGACATCACGCCGGCGGCGGCCAGCGCCATGCTCAAGAAGCTGGAGGCCCGCCTGGGCCTGCGCCTGGTGGAGCGCAGCACGCGGGCCCTGCGCCTGACCCAGGCCGGCGAGCAGTTGCGCGAGCATGGCCAGCGTGCGCTGGAGCTGCTGGACGAGGGCCTGGCGCTGGCGCTGGAGGCCGACCCGGTGGCCGCCGCCGCCGGCAGCCGTGCCGCGGGCGCCGACACCCCGCGCCTGCGCGGCCGCATCCGCGTCTCGGCGCCCAGCGATCTGACCCGCCAGCTGCTGCTGCCCTTGTTCGACGAGTTTCTGGCACGCCATCCGGCGGTGGAGCTGCAGCTGAGCGTCAGCGATTCCGTGCTGGACCTGCTCAAGGACGAGGTCGATCTGGCCCTGCGCTACGGCCAGCTGCCCGACTCGGGCCTGGTGGCGCGCCGCCTGGCCTCGGTCCACCGCATGGCCGTGGCCAGCCCGGCCTATTTGGAGCGCCATGGCCGGCCCCGCCATCCGAGCGAGCTGAGCCAGCACGCCTGCCTGAGCTTCAAGATCCGCAACCGGCTGGAGCGTAGCTGGCGCTTTCGTCCGCGCGGGCAGGAGGCCGCCGCGCCCCTGGTGGTGGCGGTGCAGGGCCCGCGCAGCTGCGATGACGCATCCATCGCCCATCTCTGGGCGATCCAGGGCCTGGGCGTGATCTACAAGAGCGCCCTCGATGTGCGCCTGAGCCTGGCCCGCGGTGAGCTGGTCGACCTCTTCCCCGACTGGCAGGGTGACCACCTGCCCCTGCACGCCCTCATGCCCAGCCAGCGCTTTCTGCCGCAGCGGGTGCGGGCGCTGGTGGAGCATCTGGCGCAGGGGCTGGCGGCGGACTGAGCTGCGAACGAGGACATCGCGACCTGGACACCGCGGCCTGGGCACCGCTGTCATTGGTCGGCCTCGGTGTCGATTCGCGCCCGCAGCCCGCACTTGGTCTCATGACAGTGGCTCGGCGTCGGCCCCGCCGCGACGATGGCGCCACATCAGCACCCACAGCCCAGGAGCGCCGCATCATGAACCACAGCCTGCCTTCCTCCCATATCGACGCCAGCGACGCGGTCGACACCCCAGAGACTCGCTTGCTGCGCGAAGCCCGCGAGCGCGTCGATGCCCAGATGGGTTTCCTCGGCCACCTGATGGTGTTTCTGGCCGTCAACGCCGGCCTGTTCCTGCTCAGCGGCTTGCAGCAAAGCTACTGGAGCTTCTTCCCGCTCTGGGGTTGGGGCCTGGGTCTGGCCATCCACGGCCTGGCCACCTTGGCCAAGCTGCACGGCCCCAACCTGCGCCAGCAGCTGATGGCGCGCGAGCTGGCGCGGCTGCGCGGCGAGCAGCGCCAGGCCTGAGGAAAGCAAGTTTGACCGATCGGATCAGGGCGGCTGTCACGAAGACGGCAAGCCGCAGTCACGGGTGGGTCATGCGGACTGGATAGCGTCCCCACATCTGCATTGATGGGGCGGCTGGCGCTGCCCGGGTCATGACCATGGCTGCGACCGATCTGCTCCTGACGCTGAATGCCGGCTCGTCCTCGCTCAAGTTCGCGCTCTACGGCCTGAGCCAGGCGCTGCCCTTGCTGGCGCATGGCCAGGTGGAAGGCCTGGGTGATGAACAACGCCCCCGCCTGCATGTCAGCCTGGCCGATGGTGAGCGTCACACGCAGGCCCTGGCGCATCAGGCGGGTCGCCCCGACCATGACACCGCGCTCGATGCCTTGCTGGCGCTGCTGCAGGCGCAGTTCCCGCGGCGCAAGGTGCGCGCCGTCAGCCACCGCGTGGTGCATGGCGGGCCTGAGTTCGCGCAGCCGGTGCGTCTCGATGCGGCGCTGCTGCAGGCCTTGGCGGCCTTCTCGCCGCTGGCGCCTTTGCATCAGCCCCACAACCTGGCGGGCGTGCGCGCGGCGCAGGCGGCCTTTCCCGCCGCCGTGCAAGTGGCTTGCTTCGACACGGCCTTCCATCGCAGCCACCCGTTTGTGGCCGACACCTTTGCGCTGCCGCGCCGCTTCTACGAGCAAGGGGTGCGGCGCTACGGCTTCCACGGCCTGTCCTACGAGTACATCGCCCGGCGCCTGCGCGAAGTGGACCCGCTGCGGGCGCAAGGCCGGGTGGTGGTGGCGCATCTGGGCAATGGCGCGTCCATGTGCGCCTTGCTGAACGGCCGTTCGGTGGCCTCCACCATGGGATTCACCGCGCTCGATGGCCTGCCCATGGGCACGCGCTGCGGCCAGCTGGACCCCGGCGTGCTGCTGTACCTGATGAGCGAGCAGGGCATGAGCGCCGCCGAGATCAGCGAGCTGCTGTACACGAATGCAGGGCTCAAAGGCTTGTCCGGTGAGTCGCACGATGTGCGGGTGCTGGAGGCCTCGGGCTCGGCCGCAGCGCGCGAGGCCCTGGCCTATTTCGTCGATCGCGCGCGGCGCGAGTTGGCCGGCATGACGTCCTGCCTGGGCGGACTGGACGCCCTCGTTCTGACCGGCGGCATTGGCGAGAACGCCGTGGGCGTGCGCGCTGCCCTTCTGCGCGATCTGGCCTGGATGGGCATTCAACTGGACCCCGAGGCCAACCGCGACAACGCCGCCGTGATCAGCAGCCCGGGCTCGCCCGTTTGCGTGCGGGTCATGCCCACCGACGAAGAACGCATGCTGGCCGAGCATGCGCTGGAACTGCTGGCTGGCGACGCCGGCTCCACCCCGCCCCCCGAACTCACCTGTTCCCTGGACTAGCCATGAGCCCCAAATTCAGTGTCAGCCATGCCGCACAGCGCCACCGCGAGGAGCTGGCCACCTGCTCGCGCCTGACGGAACGTCTGGCCCAGGCGCAGCAGCGCCAGACCGAGCGCATGCGCCACAGCCATCTGGCGCGCAGCCAGGCGCTCTGGGATCAAGCCTTGAGCCTGGCCCAGTCCTTCTGGGCCATGGCCCTGGGTGGCCAGCTGCCGCAGCAGGCCGGCAGCTATGCGGTGGATGCGGCGCAGCGCCTGTGCCTGACCCTGGACACCCTGCGTGAGCGTGGCAACCAGGACCAAGCCCACGAGGCCGCCGGCACGCCGCCGGTGCTGGACTATGACTACGAGGAAGTGGTCGACGGCCGCCTGCTGCCGCGCCCGGTCAACTACCGCCTCTTGCGCATCACGCCGCCGGCCGGCGTCGAGGTGATGGACTGGAAGCGGCCCTACATGATCATCGACCCGCGCGCCGGCCATGGCGCCGGCATCGGCGGCTTCAAGCATGACAGCCAGGTGGGCGTCGCCCTGCGCGCCGGCCACCCGGTCTACTTCGTCGTCTTCCGCCAGCACCCCGAGCCGGGTCAGACCCTGGCCGATGTGATGCGCGCCGAGGCCGGCTTCATCCAGGAGATCCGCCGCCTTCACCCCGAGGCGCCCAAGCCCGTGGTGGTGGGCAACTGCCAGGGCGGCTGGGCCACCCTGGTGCTGGCGGCGGCCAACCCCGAGATCTCAGGCCCCTTGGTCATCAATGGTGCGCCGGTGGCCACCTGGTCGGGCAAGCTGGGCGAGAACCCGATGCGCTACAACGGCGGCCTGCTCGGCGGCGCCCTGCCGGCGCTGCTGATGTCGGACCTGGGCCATGGCGAGTTCGACGGCGCCCATCTGGTCTCCAACTTTGAGCAACTCAACCCCAGCCGCAATTTCTTCGGCAAGTACTTTGACCTCTACCGCGAGGTGGACACGCGGCGCCAGAGCTTTCTGGAGTTCGAGCGCTGGTGGGGAGGTTTTCATTTCTCCAACGAGGCCGAAATCCGCTGGATCGTCGAGCAGCTCTTTGTTGGCAACCGTCTGTCGCGCGGCGAGGCCCAGCTGGAACCGGGCCGCCATCTGGACCTGAAGGCGATCCGCTCGCCCATCATTGTGTTCGCCAGCCGCGGCGACAACATCACGCCGCCGCAGCAGGCGCTGAACTGGATCGTCGACACCTATGCCGACGAGCACGAGATCCGCATCCGCGGCCAGCGCATCCTCTACATGGTCCACGACAAGGTCGGGCATCTGGGCATCTTTGTGTCTTCCTCGATCGCCAACAAAGAGCACACCGAGATGGCCTCGACGCTCAAGACCATCGAGTCCCTGCCGCCCGGTCTGTACGAGATGACCATCGATGCGGTGCAGGGCGAGGGCCATGCCGAGCATTTCACCGTCAGCTTCCACGAGCGCCGGCTCAGCGATATTGTCGAGAGTGAGGCCCACGAAGGGCGCGAGCAGGAGCACGACTTCGCCGCCGTGGCCCGCCTGTCCGCCCTGGGCACCGATGCCTACGAGCTGGCCCTGCGCCCCGCGGTGCAGGCCCTGGTCACGCCGCAGCTGGCGCAGCTGATCCGTGACGCCCATCCTGCACGCATCAGTCGCCGGGCCTTTGCCGACTCGCACAACCCGGCCATGAAGTGGCTGGGCCAGATGGCGCCCCAGCTGCAGGCTCAGCGCCGGCCGGCCGCATCCGACAACCCCTGGCTGGCGCTGGAGCAGCTCTCGGCCCAGGGCTTGACGCAGGGCATGGACCTGCTGCGCGATCTGCGCGACGCAGCCTACGAGAACAGCTTTCTGGCGATCTACGGCACGCCCTTCATGCAGTGGCTGGGCCAGCCCTTCGCGCGCGAGCGCGTCCACAAGGACCCGGCCGAGTTGCGCTACCTGCCCGAGGTGCAAGCCATGCTGCTGGGCCTGGACAACGGCGGCTACCGCAGCACGGTGATCCGCATGCTGATTCTGCTGGCCGAGTCGCGCGGCTCGGTGCGGCGCGACCGCTTGGAGCGCTCCGCCGAGGTGCTGACTCAGCGCGAGCCCTTTGCCTCGCTGACGCCCGAGCGGCGCGCGGCCATGATCCGCGAGCAGTCGGTCATCATCGAGTTTGAACCCGAGGCCGCGCTGGCGGCCCTGCCGCGCCTGCTGCCGCAGCGCGAGGAACGGGGGGCGGCCTTGCAAGTGGTTGAGTACATCCTCGGCGACGTCCGCGAGATGGAGCCCCGCACCGTCGCCCTGCTGCAGCGCATGCGCGAGCTGTTTGAGCTCGTCGCGCCCGCGCCCTCTCCCGAGCTCTCTCCCGCGCCGCAAGCGCTCACCCATGCAGAGGAGGCCTGAAGGCATGAACCACGACAACAGCGCCCGCGACCCCCTGCCCAAGATCTGGGACGAGGACACCCGCATCGGCGACATGCTCAAGGGCAAGCGCGGCCTGGTGGTCGGTGTGGCCAATGGTGACAGCATCGCTTTCGGCTGCGCCGCCAAGCTGCGTGCTTTTGGCGCCGAGATTGCGCTCACCTACCTCAACGACAAGGCTCGCCCGCATGTCGCGCCCCTGGCCGAGGCCCTCGATGCACGCCTGCTGATGCCGCTGGACGTCAGCCAGCCCGGCCAGATGCAGGCCGTGTTCGAACAGCTGCGCGAGACCTGGGGAACGCTGGACTTCGTCATCCACTCGATCGCCTTTGCGCCGCGCGATGACCTGCACGGTCGGGTGATCGATTGCTCGCAGGCCGGCTTTCTGCAAGCCATGCAGGTGTCCTGCCATTCCTTCATCGAAATGGCGCGTTATGCCGAGCCCTTGATGAACCCCGGTGGCGCGCTGATCACCATGAGCTACCACGGCGCCGACAAGGTCGTGGATCACTACAACCTGATGGGCCCGGTCAAGGCCGCGTTGCAGTCCAGCGTGCGCTACCTGGCCAGCGAGCTGGCCGAGCGCCAGGTCCGCGTCTTCGCCGTCTCGCCCGGCCCGCTGCGCACCCGCGCGGCCTCCGGCATTGACCACTTCGATGCGCTGATCGACATGGCCGTCAGCCGCGCGCCCGCCCACCGCCTGGTCGACATCGCCGAAGTCGGCCGCCTGGTCGCCTTTCTGGTCGGCGGCGGAGCGTCGGGGATGACGGGGGACACGCTGTATGTGGATGGGGGGCTGCACCATATGGCGTGAGGTGCTGCTTCGGTATCGGGGAAACTAGGATTCGATAACGGGAAGCGTACGCGGCACAATCCGCCTCAGCCGCCGCTACCGCCATCCAAGGGCTTCAAGTTCAGGCATTTGCTCAGGGCGCGGGAGCGTCTAGCATGTGCGTGCACAGTGTGATGTGGACGGCTATTTCTAGGTGATTCTTGAACAGCCTTGGTGCCGTGATGCTCTCTTCAATTCTTCTACTTGCGGCCCAGAGTGCATCAGTTCTTGTGCCCTTGTCTTGCCCGCCCAGTATCCGGACGAATCAGTCTCTTACGGCCCCCGTCCAGGGTTGGCGCAGTTCAAACAACGAGTTCACCGTGGTTAACCATGAGCTTCGCGGCGGTTTCTACGGCCTGACTGATGGGCCGCCAGACAAATTGCTTCTCCTGGTTCCGAGTTCAACCGTAACGAACAAGCGCGGCCTTTTGAGCACGTGGGTGTTGGAGAAGTCAGAGGGGGTCTGGCTGGTTTGCGGCTATCAGAACACGACGATCCAGCTGTCTAAGCCATTGCCGGCAGGCTTGGTGAAGTGTTTGGTGCAAACGAACAACGAGGATGGCGGTTCTACCTTCTGGTGCGAATGAAGGCCAAGTCACCAATAGTGGCTTACTTCTGTTTCAAGCTTCCCTGAGCGGCATTGGCCATGACATCAAGTGATCGATTCCTTGGGCGAGGTCAGGCCTCAAATTCCAAGGCAACACCAGACTCCTAGACTCCACTGCGGTGACGTAGATGCCCACGCGTCGCTACCTTGGAACTTGATTTTTGGACATGCACCACAACAAGCGGCTGAGTTCTTGAACTACCGAGGGCAAGCCTCGGTCAGGACGCCAAGTGGCGCTCAGTGCTTGGCGCCACATTGGCGATCTCGAGCGAGTAGGCTTCGGGAAACCCGGCTTTCAGTAATGCGACAAACAGACGGCACAATCTCTGCTCGGCACCGAAAAGCTCGGCCCACGTTTCCCCTGTCCACGACGAACCCAGAAGTCCTCCTTCGCAGACACTCATTTGCCTTGGGCGGCGAGGTTGGCGGTGGATTCCTGGCTATCTACTGACCTGCTTAGGCCTTCAAAAAATGGCATTTGCGCGCTGCCCAAGTTGCAATCGAGCGATTCGCTACACAGTCAAAGCGTCGTCAAGTCACGGCTGGCTGAAAGATGTTGCACGCGCTTTGGGGCAGGGCGAGACCGCTGTTTTCTCTTGCATCAACTGCTGGCTTGTTCCCGAGGTCGGCGATCGTGTCTCAGTCCAGCAGCCGAGCGAGGCCGCAGAACACACTAGAAAGGGCGATGTCGGCGTCGTTGTAGAGATTGAGCAAGAAGGCTCACCATATGCTCGCTTTACAGTGGAGATCTCAAATGATGAGGGAACTTGGCGCGAACGGTTCATGCGGTGGCAAATTCAAGCTTCCGACTTTGATTCGGGTGAGACGCTTGTCGTTCCTATTGGCAAAGATTAGGCCAATGAACGTGGCAGTTGTTGGTGCATCCCCGTTTGGTGCACTTCCGGGCAATTTGCTGCGGCGGTATGTGTCATGTTGAGGCGACCTTGCCCTCACTGCTCCGAGCCCATTTCCCTTCTCTCACCCGAATGGCAAGCGCAGCGCACATCACAGGTAAAGATCTGCCCTCGATGCGGTAAACGCGTTGTCGTTCAATTCAAAGGAACGACATTTTCTGCATGGTTAGGGATTCTGGTTTTCCTGTCTGCCGCGGGTGGCTTCCTGTTCGGCCAAGGCATCTGCATTTCGCTCATGGTCGCTGCAGTTCCAGTGGCGCTGATTTCTAGCCTGCATGCGTATCCTGTGCCATAGCCTGCAATAGAAGCTGAATCGCGTCGCCTAGTTTGGCCAATCCGATGAAGCCATCGGGCATGCGTACAGAACATTGTCTATGGCAGCCCCGTCCACAATGCTGCTCCATGTACGCCATCAAGACCGAAATCACCGATGCCGGCGCAGCGTCCTGGGTCTTCGAGGCTCAGAAGACGATGTATGGCGGCAAGCACATTGAAGCAGGCGACGAGATCTTCGTTTTCGCCAGCGAGAACGAAGGCGGCGCTGGCCTGATCGCTTTAGGAACGGTCGTGGCAGTTGAGCCGACGCCGAGAAGAGCCGGCATCGAGCGCCAGACGCCGAGGGTCAGCATCACCGTCGATCGGATGGCTCAGGCCCAGCGCAGCCTCGGAAGGGCTGAGTTGAAACTCTTCTGCGATTGGGATGACGGTCGCCCTGAAACCGAGTTGAACTTCAAGCTCTACCGGCAGGCCACCAACAAGATCGTGGGGCTGTCCCCAGAAACGGCGGCGTTCCTGCGCAGCTTGTTCTTCTAGCAAAGCCACGCACCGTGTAGGCAGGGGCTTAGGCAATTCGAATGGCCCTCGGTTCGCACCCTCCCCTGGGTTTGAACCAGGCGGGATTTGACCCCCTCACTCGCCTTGCTGCCCCGCCCCCGCACCCGGAATTGCCGCCGGGTCCATCCAGAACGCGCCCCACAGATGCCCGTCCGGGTCGGACAGATCACGGGCGTACATGAAACCCAAGTCTTGCACAGGGTTCACATCGGCCTTGCCGCCATGGGCTGCGGCGGCGATGTTCATGGCGTCGACGGCTTCGCGGCTGTCCAGTGACAGGTTCAGCATCGAGCCGGCTGTGCCGGCGGGCGGGAAGGGGCGGTCGGTGAAGCTGCGCCATTTGGCGTGCGTGAGCAGCATGACATGGATGGCCTCGCTCCAGACCATGGCCGTGCCGGCCTCGTCGCTGAACTACGGGTTGGGTTCAAAGCCCAGGGCTTGGTAGAAGGCGGTCGAAGCCGGGAGGTCCTGCACGGGCAGGCTGATGAAGATCATCTTTTGGGTGGTGGCCATGGATGGGGCGCTCCTGTGGGTGAGGTCGGTGGGCTTGCTGACTGACTGACTGACTGAATGAATGAACGAACGAACGAACGAACGATACGGCGCTCATCAGCCCTACGACGTTCCAGCATGGGCGGAATCGACAAGCACCGCGAGGGCTCGTAATTCAAACCCCACAAGAGCAGCTCTTCAGCGGGCTGCTGCCTGCGCCACCAGCTGCACCAGCAGGGCCGAGGAGGCCCGCGCCATGGGCCCGTCGGCCCGGCTGGTCAGGGCGATGGGCACGCGGGCGCCGAGCACGATGCCGGCCCCGGTGGCACCGGCCAGGTATTCGAGCTGCTTGGCCAGCATATTGCCGCTTTCCAGATCGGGCACGGCCAGAATGTCGGCCTGGCCGGCCACCGGCGAGGCAATGCCCTTGATGCGGGCCGCGTCGGCCGAGATGGCGTTGTCAAAGGCCAGCGGGCCATCGAGCACGCCGCCGCGGATCTGACCGCGGTCGGCCATCTTGCACAGCGCGGCCGCGTCCAGGGTCGAGGGGATGTTGGCGTTGACGGTCTCCACGGCCGAGAGCAGGGCCACATGGGGCTGTTCGACGCCGAGGATGCGGGCGAAGTCGATGGCGTTCTGCACGATGTCGCGTTTCTCGTCCAGGCTGGGTCGGATGTTGAGCGCGGCGTCGGTGATCAACAGGGGCTTGCGGTAGAGCGGCACATCGAAGCGGAACACATGGGACATGCGCCGCCCGGTGCGCAGCTCCTTGCGCGCCAGCACGGCGTGGATCAGCTCGTCGGTGTGCAGGCTGCCTTTCATCAGGCTGGCCACGGCGCCGCTGGCGGCGAGCTCGGCCGCATGCTCGGCGGCAGCGTGGCTGTGGGCCATGTGGACGATCTGCAAGCCGCCCAGGTCCAGCCCGCAGGCCTCGGCGACGGCGCGGATGCGCGCTTCGGGGCCGATCAGCACGGGCTCCAGCAGGCCCTGGCGCGCGGCATCGACGGCGCCGGTCAGCGAGGCCTCATCGCAGGGGTGAACCACGGCGCAGCGCACGGCTGGCATGCCCTGCCCCAGGGCCAGCAAGGCCTGGAAGCGCGCTTGCGGGTCGAAGAGATGGATCTCGGGCCGTGTGCGGCGCGGCAGGCGAATCTTCTCGGTGGGCGCCAGCACGCGCGCCAGGCCTTGCGCTACGCGATCGCCGCGCTGATTGAGCAGCTCGCAGGTCAGGTCCACGGCGCCGCGGCTGCGGTCCTTGGCCGTCACGGTCACGCTGACGCTCAAGGTGTCGCCGATGCGCACCGGCTGGATGAAGTGCAGGCTCTGGTCCAAGTAGCGGGTGCCGGCGCCCGGGAACTGGGTGCCCAGCAGGGCTGAGATCAAGGCGCCGCTCCACATGCCATGACCCACCGCCTCATGCATCAGCGGTGTGCCGGCCTCGCCGCTGTCCAGATGCGCGGGGTTGCTGTCGCCCGAGACCGCGGCAAAGGCCGCGATGTCCTGGGCGCTGAGCGTGCGCATCAGGCGGGCGCTCTGGCCAATCTGCAGTTCGTCAAAGGTCAGGTTTTCGACCAGGTCGGTGTCGGCGTTGTTCATGGCGGGCCCGCGCAGCAAGAAAGCACAAAGGACAGGAGGAACCAGTCCCATGGTCTGCGATGCGGATGGCAGGGGAATGACAGGGGCTGCAGTCGGCACGAAGCAGATTTCGGGTTTTGCTCGTGGGGCCCTGCAGCCCGTGCCGCCACCGGGCTCATGGTTCCGGGGTCGGCCCTGGCGGGCCGACTTCCCTGCGCTGCTCGCACCTCGGGGCTGGCGCATAACTCACTGCGCTCCCTGCGTTCGCTTCGTTCAAACAGAAGCGCCAAGTCAGAGTTTGAAGCGCACGCGTACGTGCGCGCCCCGAGGCACTGTGCTGCTCGGCCCGGCACAAATCGCCCGGCAGCGGCACGGGCTGCAGGGCGCTTGCATCGCGGTCGATGTGCCCCATCAACGGTGAAACACGCCACCTCCGGAGGTGACTCGGCCCGCCGACGGGCGATTTGTGCGCGGCCGAGGGCGCAGCGGAGCGGCTCAGGCGCGCGTACTCGCGCGCTTCAAGCGCTGACTCGGCGCCACTGTTTGACCACAGTGAGCGCAGCGAACGGAGGGAGTTTGGCGCCGCTGAGCCGGGCAGTGAGCACCGAGGGCAGTCGGCTCACAGAGCCGACCCGCGAACCATGAGCCCGGCGGCGGGGCGAGCCACCGCAGCGAGAACGACAAACCCAAGAGAGGTCGGCAATGTGCCGAAATCCGCCGCTCAGCCGCCACGGATTGGCAGGCGCAGATCGTCCAGGTAGTCGCGCTTGATGTCGACGCTGCTGCGTTGGCCCAGGTCTTTGAAATGCTGGCGCAGCCAGTCTTGCGCGTGGCTGCGGCCCAGGTCACGCAGCTGGTGGATGAGGCTGGCGCGGGTGGAGCTTTTGCTGGAGGCACTGAAGGCTTCGAGCGTTTCACCGCCGTCGATGCGGTGCATCAGCACATCTTTGTAGTGCGTCGGGTCCACCTTGCCCTCGGCCAGCAGGCGCTTGACGAAGTCGATGGCGCGCATCTCGGCGATCAGGGCGGCGTTGAAGCTGATCTCGTTGAGCCGGTCGAGGATCTGGGCGCTGCTGGTGGGCAGGGTTTCGCGTTCGATCGGGTTGATCTGCACCAGCACGATGTCACGGCCGCTGCATTGGTAGATCAGCGGGTGGATGGCCGGGTTGCCCGAGTAGCCACCGTCCCAGTAATGCTGACCGTCAATCTCGACGGCTTTGAACAGGGTGGGCAGGCAGGCCGAGGCCATCACCGCATCGACGCTGAGCCGGGTGCCCGAGAACACCTCGGCCTTGCCGTTGCTGACGCGGGTGGCGACGACAAAGACCTTGGGGGCCAGTCCAGGCCGGGCCAGGGCTTCGAAGTCGATGCGGCTGGCCACGAAGCTGCGCAGCGGGTTGATGTCAAAGGGGTTGACCTGGTAGGGCGAGACGGTGCTGGTCCAGAGCGCGCTCATGGCGTCGAGCCAGGGGGCGGCGGGCGAGCTGTCTTCGTCCACAGGGCCGAAGAGAAAGCCGAAGGGCGCGCGCTGGGCTTCGCCCAGGGCGCCCATGGCGATCACGCCGTCCCAGAAAGCGGCCAGCGATTCTCGGGCGGCATCGCGGCCATCGCCATGACCGTGCAAACGCGCTTGTGCAAAGCCGTGCGCCAGGGCCACGGCATTCATGGCGCCGGCGCTGGTGCCGCTGATGCCTTCGAAGCTCAGCCGGCCGTCCTCCAGCAGCGCGTCCAGCAC
Source organism: Paucibacter sp. B51 (assembly GCF_027863535.1). Taxonomy (NCBI): domain Bacteria; kingdom Pseudomonadati; phylum Pseudomonadota; class Betaproteobacteria; order Burkholderiales; family Sphaerotilaceae; genus Roseateles; species Paucibacter sp. B51. Next base: position 1,124,720 of record NZ_JAPIVN010000001.1, read on the forward strand.
ACCCCAGGTGAAGGCACCATGCGAACCGCCGCCCTGCAGGGCGAGGTTGATCGGAGGCGGTGGCGGTGTGCTGGGCGTTCGGCTCATGCCTCAGTCGCCGAAGACGACCTTCTTCCTTTTGTTCACCCAGCTCTCCAGTTGCGGACCGTAGACCTCGTCGACGCGGTTGCGCTTGACCTTGAAGGTGGGGGTGATGAAGCCGTTGTCCACCGTCCAGGGCGTCTTGACGGCGACCAGGCAGTCCAGCTGCTCGTGCGGATCGAGCTGGCTGTTGACGGAGGCCAGGTGCTCGCTCAGCGACTGCACCAGGGCGGCCCGGTCGGTTTCGTTGGCGCTGTGTTCGATCGCGTTTTGCGACAGCATCACCACGCCGACGGGCTGGCCCATGTTCGCGCCGGTCACCACGCAGGCTTCCACGGCCGGGTGGGCACCCAGGCGGTCTTCGATCGGCGCGGGGGCCACGTATTTGCCCTTGCTGGTCTTGAACAAATCCTTGACCCGGCCCGTGATGCGCAAGCAGCCGCGGCCGTCGAACTGGCCTTTGTCGCCGGTGCGCAGCCAGCCGTCTTCGGTGAAGGCCTGGCGGGTCAACTCGGCTTCTTTGTAGTAGCCGCTCATGGTGGCCGGGGTGCGCACCAGCAGCTCGCCGCTGTCCGGGTCGAGGCGGGCTTCCACACCTTCAAAGGCCGGGCCCACGGTGCCGATCTGGTTTTGCCCGGGTACGGTGATGTGGGAAATGGCCAGGTTCTCCGTCATGCCATAGCCTTCGCAGATGGCCAGGCCGAGCTTGCGATACCACTCGAGCAAGGGCACGGGCATGGGCGCAGCACCGCCGGCGCAGACGCGTGCCTGGTCCAGGCCCAGGGCTTTGAGGATCTTGCGTCGCACCAGACCGCCAATCAGGGGCAGGCTGAGCAGCAGGTCCAGCTTCTTCTGCGGCATCTTGGCCTGGATGCCTTGCTGGAACTTCACCCACAGACGCGGCACCGAGAAGAAGATGGTCGGACGGGCACGTTGCAAATCGAGCGTGAAGGTGTCCAGGCTTTCAGCGAAATAGACCGCAAAGCCGGTACGCAGCCAGCCATGCTCGATCAGCACGCGCTCGACCACATGGGCCAGGGGCAGGTAGGACAGCAGGCGATCCTCCGGGCCCATGGGGATGCGCTTGAGGGCGGTGCTCATGGCCCAGGCGAAATTGCCAAAGCTGTGCATCACGCCCTTGGGTGCGCCGGTGGTGCCCGAGGTGTAGATCAGGGTGGCCAGGTCTTCGGCCGCGCGCACCGGCTCGCCTTGCAGCGGCGCCGTGCGGGCGCAGATGGCATCCCAGCCCTCGTAGGACTTCTTGGCATCATCGGGCGACAGCGGGTAGCTGATGCAGGGCATGGTGGCCGGCACGCCGGGCTTCATGCCTTCCCAGCCATCGAGCTTGCCGATGAAGCAGGCGCGGGCCTCGCTGTGCTCAAGAATCTGGCGGATGGTGTCGGGCGCCAGGGTCGGGTAAAGCGGCACCGAGACATAGCCGGCCATCCAGATGGCCAGATCGCTGAACAGCCACCAGGCACAGTTCTTGGACAGGATGGCGACCTTGGCGCCGGGCTCCCAGCCTTGGTCCTGGCCCAGGGCTTGGAGGTGGGCGGCCATGCGCCGCACCTGGTCGCCTACTTGGGCCCAGGTGAACTCTTGCGTCTGGCCCTGGCCCATGGGCTGGGTCAGCGTGACGCGTTCGGCTTGGGTTCGCTCCAGCAGGTAGAAACGCTGCAGGGCCAGGTGGTCGGTGGGGATGGCGGGCATGGGCGGGTGTCTCCTGTTTTTCGGACGGCGGAACGCGCAGCCGTCGGCATGTTTGAATGCCCAGGCTACGCAGTACCGCCTTAGCAGCCTAGCGGGTTTTCGCGCGAAATGCGCGTTTCAGGGACAGCTCTCTATTCGCCAGCAGGGTCAGGCCGCGTCGGCCGCCTGCAGGGCCAGCAGGGCGGCGCTCAGTGCCGCCTCATCCACACCCTCGCCACGCTGCACCGGGGCTTCGGCCAGGGCCGCGGCGCCTTCACGCTTGAGCCGTGCCACCCACTGGCCGGCATCGCGGCCGCCGGCGAAGGCGGCGCTTTGCAGCAAGACCTGACCCTCGGCGCTGACCAGCTTGAAGTAGAACTGGCCGTCGGCCTCGCGGTATTGCTTGAACACCGGCAGGGCCGCCTTGGCGGCCTTGGCCGTGTCCACCACCTGCGCGGCCACGGCATTGAAGCGGCGCAGGCCCACGGCCTCGCGGGCGCGGGCCAGCAGCGGGCCGGCGATGGTGCGGGCCTTTTCGGCACCTTGCTGCAGGATCTCCTCGATGCGCTCGGGGTGGGCCATCAAGGCCTCGTAGCGTGCACGCATGGGGGCGATCTCGGCCTCGATCAGCTCGAACAGCTGCTGCTTGGCCTCGCCCCAGGCCAGGCCGGCGCGCAGGGCGGCGCGGAAATCGGCGCGCTGCTGCGGTGTGGCGAAGGCGTCGTAAATCGTCACCAGGGCCTGGCCTTCGGGTTCCTTGGGTTCGCCGGGTAGGCGGCTGTCGGTGACGATGCGGGCGATCGCGTCCTTCAGGCCTTTGCTGCCGCCTTCGAACAGCGGGATGCTGTTGTCATAGCTCTTGCTCATCTTGCGGCCGTCCAGGCCGGGCAAGAGGGCCACGTCTTCCTCGACATTGGCCTCGGGCAGGACGAAGAACTCCTCGCTCTGATCAGGCGCAGGGCCGCCCCAAGCCTGATCAGACACCCCCTCGGGGGGCAGCCGGCGCTGTGCGTCGGCGTGGGGGCGTCGCTTGCCGAATTGGTGGTTGAAGCGCTGCGCCACATCGCGCGCCATCTCGATGTGCTGCACCTGGTCCTTGCCGACCGGCACGCGGTGGGCGTTGAAGATCAGGATGTCGGCCGCCATCAGGATGGGGTAGCTGTACAGGCCCATGGTGATGCCGGCGTCCGGGTCTTCGCCGGCCGCCACATTGGCATCCACCGCGGCCTTGTAGGCATGGGCGCGGTTCATCTGACCCTTGGAGGTGATGCAGGTCAGCAGCCAGGTCAGCTCGGGGATCTCGGGGATGTCGCTCTGGCGGTAGAAGGTGACGCGCGAGGTGTCCAGGCCGGCGGCCAGCCAGACGGCGGCAATCTCCAGGCGCGAGCGGTTGATGCGCTCGGGCTCGTCGCATTTGATCAGGGCGTGGTAATCCGCCATGAAGAAAAAGCTCTCCACCCCAGCCTCGCGGCTGGCGGCGATGGCCGGGCGGATGGCGCCGACGTAGTTGCCGAGGTGCAGGGTGCCGGTGGTGGTGATGCCGGTCAGGACGCGCTGGGTCATGGTGTGTGCGGAGATGTCGGTGAGCAGCCAGGGCAACAGGCCCTCGCAAGGTCTTGAGCGCTTATTGTCACTGCAAGCTAGCATCGGGGCTCGTGTCGCCACAGCCGCCCCTGTCTTGCCCGGGGGTCGAATGCCTGTCTCTCATGACTTCGCTGATGCTGATCGGATCCGGGTTGAACGCGATGCTGGGCATCGCGTTGCTGCTGCTGTGGCGGCAGGACCCGCGTTTCGTGCATGTGCGGCTCTGGGGCTACAGCTGGATTCTGCTGTCCACCGGCCTGACCCTGGGCATCGCCCTGGCGCCCGAGCAATCGCTGACCTGGCAGGACGATCTCCAGGCCCTGGCCGCCTCCTGCAGCATCATGGGCTCGCTGATGTTGCTGGTGGCGGGGGCCCGGGTCTACCGCAACCTCAGCTGGCCGCGCAAGTTCTGGCTTCCGGCCTTCGTGCTGATGATGGTCAGCGTGGCCTCGCTGGCGCGCGTGGACCATCGCCATGCCGTGCTGCTGGCGACGGTCTATCTGGTGACCGGTTCCTGGGCCTGCGCCTGGTGGATGGGCCAGGGCGGCAATGCCGGCGAGCGCTTTGTTGCGCTCTGCTTCGTGGCCGTGGGCCTGGTTCATGGCAGCAGCCCCATGCTGCATCCGCTGGGCCGCTCGAACATCACCCACACCCTGGGCCTGTTTGTGCAGACCACCTTGTCGCTGGGCCTGATCCTGCTGTCGGTGGCCCGCGCCCATGCCGAGACGCGGCGCCAGAACGAGCGCTTCACCCAGCTGACCCAGCATTCCCTGCAGGGCCTGGTGGTGCTGCAGGACCACCGCGCCGTCTATGCCAACCCGGCGGCCATGAGCATGTTCGGCTATCAGCCGGGCGAGGCAGCGGTGCTGCTGCAGCGGCCGGTGGAGGTGCTGTCCGAGCTGGTGCCCATGGAGCAGCAGGCCAGCGCCCGCGAGCGCCATGCCCGGGTGCTGGCCGATCCGCAGGCCCGCATCGAATGGGAGGCCACCCGGCTCACCCGCGAGGGCCAGCTCATCCATGTGCGCGGTCTGTCCAGCCATCTGGAGTGGGATGGCGCGCCGGCCGAGCTGCTGGTGATGGTCGATGACAGCTCGCGCCAGCGCGCCGTCGACGCCCTGCGCCGCCAGGCCCTGCACGACGAGCTGACCGATCTGCCCAACCGCAACTTTGCCGTTGCCCGCCTGCGCGAGCTGACGCGCACCGGCGGGGCGCCCTTCGCGCTGATCTCGGCCGATGTCGACCGCTTCCAGCTGATCAACGAGAGCCTGGGCCATGCCGTCGGCGACGCCTTGCTGCACGCGGTGGCGCGCCGCCTGTGCCGCCAGCTGCCGGTGCAGGCCATGCTGATGCGCCTGGGCGAGGACCAGTTCCTGGTGCTGCTGGAGGAGGTGGCCGAGCGCCGCGAGGTGCAGCCGGTGCTGGACCAGATCCTGCAGTTGCTCGAGCAGCCCTTCGAGGTGGACGGTGAGGCCTTGTTCGTGCATCTGTCCATGGGCGTGGCCCGCTTCCCCGAGGACGGCGAGGATGTGGACAGCCTGCTGCGCGCCGCCGATTCGGCCATGCACCGCGCCAAGCAGCGCGCGGGCAGCGCCTGCGAGTTCTTTGAGCCGCGCATGAATGTGCGTTCGCGGGCGCGGCTGGAGGCCGAGCAATCGCTGGGCCGGGCCATTGTCGAGCGCGAGTTCCTGCTCGAGTACCAGCCCAAGTTCCGCGCCGACAGCCGCAAGCTCTGCGGCTTCGAGGCCCTGGTGCGCTGGGAGCGCCCGGGCCTGGGCCGGGTCAGCCCGGCCGATTTCGTGCCCGCCGCCGAGCGCACCGGCCAGATCAGCGCCCTGGGCCAGCTCATCATCGACACCGCCACCCAGCAGCTGCGCGACTGGCTGGACCGCTGGGGCCTGCTGGTGCCGGTGGCCGTCAATGTCTCGCCCCTGCAGTTCGACGACATCGGCTTTGCTGACCGCCTGCTGGCTCGTCTGGACGAGCTGGGCCTGCCGCACCAGAGCCTGGAGATCGAGATCACCGAAACCGCCGCCATCGGCCACCTGGGCCGCGTGTTGCCCCAGCTGCAGCGCCTGCGCAAGGCCGGCGTGCTGTGCAGCATGGACGACTTCGGCACCGGCCAAAGCTCGCTGACCATGCTGCGCCAGCTGCCCATCAGCACCATGAAGCTGGACCGCAGCATGATCGACCCCCTGCCCGAGCCCCAGGCCAGCGCCATCGTCAAGGCCACGTGCGCGCTCGGCCGCTCGTTGAGCCTGGAGGTGGTGGCCGAGGGCGTGGAAAACGAGCAGCAGGCCCAGGCGGCCCGCGAGCTCGGTTGCACGCAGCTGCAGGGTTATCACCTCAGCCGGCCGCTCGGGGCCGTGGCGGCGGGCGAGCTGCTGGGGCGCAGCTTGGCTTGAAAGATAGATAGAAAGAAGTAAGTGAAGCGCGCCGTTCAGCCGCGCGCCGACTCGATGCCCACCCAGCCGAGTTCCGTGTAGCGCGAACCGGCCACGCTGCCCGGCGCGAAGAGGCGGTTCAGCGTGTCAACCTGGGCCGGGTCCAGATGGATCTGGCCGGCGGTCCAGTTGCTGAGCAGGTGCTTCTGCCGCCGCGTGCCGGGGATGACCAGGGTGTGAGGTTGCTGGTGCAGCACCCAGGCCAGGGCCAGCTGGGCGGCGCTGTGGCCCCAGTCGGCCGCCAGGGCGGCCAGGCGCTCGGCCAGCTGGCGGTTGTGCTCACCGGCTTCGCCGTTGAAGCGCGGCAGGGCACGGCGGAAGTCATCGGGGGCCAGGTCTTGCGTGGCCGGCAGCTGGGCGCTGAGCAAGGCGCGGCCCAGCGGGCTGTAGGCGACAAAGGCCACGCCCAGCTCGGCGGTCACGGCCAGCATGGCCTGCTCGGCGCTGCGTTCCCAGAGCGAGTATTCGTTCTGCAACGCCGCCACCGGCAGCACCGCATGGGCGCGGCGCAGCGTCTCTTCGCTGACCTCGGACAGGCCCACGGCGCCGATCCTGCCCTCGGCCTTGAGGTCGGCCAGGGTCAGCATCAGCTCTTCGATCGGCACGGCCGGGTCGCGGCGGTGCACATAGAACAGCTCGATGCGCTCCAGTCCCAGGCGCTGCAGCGAGGCCTCGCAGGCGGCGCGGGCGTAGGCGGCGGAGTTGTCGATGTGGCGCTCGTAGGTGCCCGGTGGGCGTTTGATGCCGAACTTGCTGGCCACCAGCATCTCCGCCCGCTGCGCCGGGCTCAGCTCGGCCAGGAATCGGCCGAGCAGGTGCTCGTTGTGGCCGGAGCCGTAGGTGTCGGCGGTATCGAGGTGGCGCACGCCGAGCTCTCGGGCGGCATGCAGGGTGGCCAGCGACTCGGCGTCGTCGACGGCGCCGTAAAACTCGCTCATGCCCATCAGGCCGAGGCCGATGGCGGGGATGTCGCGGCCGGCCAGGCGGCGCTGCAAGGGCGTTGTGGAATGGCTGTTCATGCGGTGGAGCTCCCGGTGGGCGGTGGATCGAGGTCTGCATGGTGGCGGCCGGCCCCGGCCTTCACAAGCCGCCGCCGGCCGCACGGGCTGTGCAGCCCTGCTTCACAATCGCGCGGTGTTTGGGGAAGCTCTTCATCCATCGGCCCGGCCCCTGAGAGCGCGGTCTCGGGCGGCCTGCGGTGTTGCACTTCTCGCCAATAGCCAGGGCTATTGGCTTCAAACTGCGCCTTGCAGCCCACCCCGATCCGCACCACATGGACTCGCCCCGATTGATGCAGAGCTTCCCTCGCGAAACCGAACTCCAAACCCTGCGTGTCTTTGCCGCCGTGGCCGAGGCGCGCAGCTACCGCCGCGCGGCCCGGCAGCTGGGTCTTTCGCCCTCGGCTGTCAGCCAGGCCATGCGTCGCTTGGAGGCCCAGCTGGGCGTGGCCTTGCTCAACCGCAGCACCCGCAGCGTGGCGTTGACGGCGGCCGGCGAGCGCCTGCTGGCCGGCGCCCTGCCCGCCATGCGCAGCCTGGAGCGGGCACTGGACAGCGTGGTGCAGCTGAGCGGGCGGGTGTCCGGCAGCCTGCGCCTCAGCGTGCCGCGCAGCGCGGCGCGGCTCTTGATGACCCCTTTGTTGGCGCGTTATGTCGCAGCCCACCCGCAGGTGCAGGTGGAGCTCTGCACCCAGGATGGCCTGGTCGACATCGTCGAGCAGGGCTTTGATGCCGGCGTGCGATTTGCCGAGCGTTTGCCGGCCGACATGGTGGCGGTGCCACTCGGGGGTGCGCAGCGTTTCATCGCGGTGGCCTCACCTGAGTTCTTGCAACGCCACCCGGCACCGCAGCAGCCGCAGGACCTGCTCGCCCTGCCCTGCGTGCGCCAGCGCTTCGCCAGTGGCGCACTGTTCCGCTGGAGTTTTCTTGAACATGCGGCCGGCTGTCGCTGCGCTGGCCCTGCTTGCGCGCGAGCGGGCCTGACGACCGATCTCGACGTGCCGGGCCCGCTGACCGTCGACGACCAGGCCGTGGCCCTGCAAGCGGCGCTGGACGGGGCCGGTGTGGCTTATGTCTACGAACTGGCAGCTGCACCCTTGCTGCACAACGCCCAGCTGATCGAACTGCTGGCCGGCTGGTGCCCGCCGGGCACCGGCTTCGCGCTCTACTACCCGGGCCGGCTTCAGACCAGCCCGGCCTTGCGCGCCTTGATCGAGCTCATCCAGACGCCGCCACTCGCGTGGCCCGCGCCGCTCAAGCCTGCATTGACTTGAGGGACCTTGCCCGGGTGTCGCCACGGCGCTGGCGTGCCAGCAGGGCCAGCATCAGCAGGCCGGCCAGCAGCATGGCCGAACTGGCGGCTTCGGGCACGGGCGTGAGCAGATAGCCCAGGCCATTCTGGTCGCTGACCAGCAGTTGGCCGGCATCGTTCAAGCCCCAGACATCGTTCAGGTACAGGCCTTCGCCCACGTTGACCAGGCTGTTCAGGTCCACCATGCCCTGGCCGTTGGCGCCGGTGATGAAGGCGTGGCCTGCGATGTACGAGGCGCCATCGGTGCCGTTGAACAGATTGCCGGCCACGATGCCCGTGTTGTTGATGACGCTGGCCTGGCTGTGCACCCAGCCCAAGGTACCGAGGTCGCTCATGCCCTGGGCGCCGGCACCGGTGATGAAGGCATGCAGGCTGCCATCGGCCACGCGCGAGGTGCCCGCCACCTGGGCGATCTGATTGAGGGCCAGGGCCGAGCTGCTGAAGCCACCCAGGGTTCCCAGATCGGTGATGGTGGCGCCGTTCAGGCCCCAGATCACGGCATGGACGCTGCCATCGCTGAGGCCTGAGTTGCCGACGATCAGGCCGCTGCCGTTGATGGCTTGGGCACTGCTGGTGTTGCCGCCCAGGGTGAGCAGGCGCTCTGCTTCGGTGCTGTTGGCCTGCCAGCGCAAGGCCTGGAACTTGGTGCTGCCGCTGCCGTCGCGGCCCATGCCGATCACGGTGCCGCTGTCATTGATGCCGCGGGCTGTCGTCACATTGCCGCCGATGCCGCCGAGCAGGCGGGCGTTCTGACCTTGGGCGTCGGTCACGAAGGCTTCAACCCGGCTCGGATTCATGCCGGTGATCACTTCTCCAGCGATCTGGCCTGAGAAGTTGATCGCGTTGCCGGTGGCGTCACCCGGCAGCTGGGTCATGGCCACCAAGCTTTGGCCATTGGGGCCGGTGAGGAAGGCCTGGTAGATGCCGTTGTTGTCCAACAGGCTGCCGCTGACCTGGCCGCGTGCGTTCAGCGCATAGGTGAAGGCGCCGTTCTGGCTGAGGGACTGAACCTGGTAGCTCTGCGCCTGAGCCTGGCCGCTGCAGAGCAGGCCGGCACCGAGGGCCAGCAAGGTGATCAAGGGCAGGGCGCGACGCAGGCGCGACAGGGCGCTGGAGGGGCGAGCCGAAAGCAGTGTGGTCATGAGCAGCAGGCGCAGATCAGCGACCGGACCGACGAATTGCTGCGGGTGGATGGGGGCGCTGCCCACGCCAGAGTTGAATTGGCGATGGCCGCGATTCTCAGCACGCCCAGCTTGTGCGTCGCTCGGTGCTATCCCTGCGTGTTGCGCACAAACTCCCCCGGTTTGAGGGGGGGAGCACCGGTGTGTCGCAGCCTCAGCGCGCCATCACCTCACCCAGCCGCACCGCGCTGCCGCGCTGGCCCAGGCTTTCGCCTTGCCAGGTCGTGTTGAACTGCAGGCCCTGGCTGGCGGGGAACAGCATCACCACGGTGGAGCCGAGCAGGAAACGGCCCAGTTCATCGCCTTTCTTGAGGCTGACCTGGCCAGGGGCATAACTCCATTCGCGCACGGTGCCCGGGCGCGGCGGGTTGACCACGCCGTGCCAGCTGGTGGCCATGCTGCCGACGATGGTGGCGCCGACCAGCACCATCACCCAGGGCCCTTGTTCGCCTTCGAAGACGCAGACCACGCGTTCGTTGCGGGCGAACAGGCCCGGCACGCCGCGGGCTGTGACTGGGTTGACCGAGAACAGATCACCGGGCACGTGGATCATGCGCGTCAGGCGACCGTCGCAGGGCATGTGGATGCGGTGGTAGTCCTTGGGGCTGAGGTAGATGTTGGCGAAGTGGCCGTCGCGGAACTGGGCGGCCAGGCTGGCGTCGCCGCCGACCAGGGCGGTGCAGCTGAAATTATGGCCCTTGGCTTGGAAGATCTGCTCGCCGCGGATGCGGCCGAACTGGCTGATCGCGCCGTCCACCGGGCAGATCAGGGGGGCGTCGGCCAGGGGGCGGGCGCCGGGCTTGAGCGCCCGGGTGAAGAACTCGTTGAAGCTCGGGTAGGCGGCGATGTCGGGGTTGGCCGCCTCGGCCATATTGACTTGGTAGCGGGCCACGAAGCGCCGGATGATGGCCGTGGTCAGCCCGCCCATGCGTGCGCCGGCGACCCAGCCGGCAAAGCGTGTCAGTGCCTGCTTGGGCAGCAGGTGTTGCAGCAGCACGGCGTGGCGTTCGGACAGGGCCATCAAGGATTCCGGTGAGAAAGAAAGGCGGCCGATTGTAGCGAGCGGGTCTGCTGCGAAGCGGGTGGCAACTGGGTGTGCCGGTCTATACAAAACGTATACGTTTCGCATAAAATGTCGGCATGGGAATCGTCAAAATTTCAGATCCGATGCATGAGAGCCTGCGCATTGCCAGCCAGGCTTTGTCGCGCTCCATCAACGCCCAGGCCGAGCATTGGATGCGCATCGGCCTGCTGTCCGAGCTCTACCCGGACCTCGACCACCGCGAGATCTGCCGTCTGCTGATCCGCGCCGAGCAGGCCGGTGGCCTGGACCTGGCCAGCGCCGCCGCCGGCCAGTTGGAGGCAGCACCGGCGGCCGCGCCTCGCGGGGCACGATCGGCCGGTCATCACAGCAAGGGCATGCAATGAACGGCCGCGTCAAGATCCGCACGGCGGAAGAGATTGCCAAGGCGCGCGAGTCGGGCCGACTGGCCGCCCAGGTGTTGCAGATGATCACGCCCCATGTTCAGCCAGGCGTCAGCACCGACGAGCTGGACCGCATCTGCCGCGAGTACATCGTCGATGAGCTCGGTGTCACCCCGGCCAATATCGGCTATCACGGCTACCCCAAGACCCTGTGCAGCTCGGTCAACGAGGTGGTCTGCCACGGCATCCCTTCGCCGACCAAGATCCTCAAAGAGGGCGACATCGTCAATCTCGACGTGGCCCTGATCAAGGACGGCTGGTTCGGCGACACCAGCCGCATGTATTTCGTCGGCCACCCCAAGCCGGCCGCGCGCCGCCTGGTGCAGGTGACCTATGAAGCCCTGCGTGCCGGCATCCGCAAGGTGCGGCCCGGCGCCACCCTGGGCGATATCGGCCACGCCATCCAGAGCGTGGCCCATCAGGCCGGCTACAGCGTGGTGCGCGAGTATGGCGGCCATGGCATCGGCGACATCTATCACGACCAGCCTCACGTCAACCACTTCGGCAAGCCCGGCGAGGGCTTGACGCTGCAGGCCGGCATGATCTTCACCATCGAGCCCATGATCAACGCCGGCAAGCGCGGCGTGAAAGAGCTCTCGGACGGCTGGACCGTGGTCACGCAAGACCGCTCGCTCTCGGCGCAGTGGGAGCATATGGTGCTGGTCACCGAGACCGGCTTCGATCTGCTGACCGCCTGGCCCGAGGGCACGGGCGACTACCCAGCGATTGCCTGAGCGTCTGCCGCCTCCGCGGGCGGGCTGCGCCGGCCCGCATGGAGCCGGTGCCGGCGGCGCAGTTCCTGCAGCAGGGGCAGTAGTTCTTCGCTGGGCTGCGGGTTCTGGCGCTGGTAGCGGCGCCCGCCGTCTTCGCGGCTCAGCAACTTCATGTCCACCAGTTCGCGGCGCAGGGTGCAGTGGTCACCAAAGCAGTGCTGGGCCTGGAGCAAGGCGTTGACCTCGCCCTCGGTGTAGATGCGGCGGCTGTCGAAATGCAGCCACAAACCCCAGATGGCCAGGCGCTGGACCTGATGCCGGCTGGGCCAGCGGGCCAGGCGCCCTTGCTCGTCGAACTGGCGCAGCGCGCGGTCGGCCAGCTCGCTCAGGCCCGGATGGCGTGGGCCGCGTGCCGGTGCGATCGGCGCCGATGGCATGGGCTGCACCGAGCTGGCTGCCGGCTTCAAGCTGGCCTGCGCACGCAAGGCCTGCAAATTGCGATGGCCGGCGGCGCGCGCCAGCATATTGAGCAGGCTCAGGTGTGAGGGTGCCTGCGGCGTGCTGGCCAGATGGCTGTCCAGCTGTTGGCGCAGGGATTTGGCCAGGGCCGAGAGGTCCTCGGCATGGAAAGGAATGGCAAGACGGGTCATGGCGTGAAAGTCTCCACAGCGCGCGCGCATGAGCTGCTCGGCTTCAGGCTGAACAGTGCTGGTGCTTGCCGACTTCCAGACGAGCGCACGCAGGGGTGAGGATGATCACGGCCTGGGTCTGTGCTTCTGGTGCCAATGGCAGGTTTAGCTCGCGGGGATGCCGCGCGGCAAGGCCTGGGTGTGCTGCCGACCCGGGGCCGCAGTATAGGTGTGGCGCAGGCGGCCGGGTACCATGGCGGCTTCGCGCCACGCGCCTGTTTTGCCTGCCCAGCCAGTTCTTCGCCATGGAAATCTATCTCGACGCCAATGCCACCACGCCCGTGTTGCCGCAGGCCAAGGCGGCGGCCATCCAGGCCATGGTGGAGGACTACGGCAACCCCAGCAGCGTGCACAGCACCGGCCTCAAGGCTCGTGCCCTGATCGATGGCGTGCGTGCCCGCGCTCAGCGCCTGCTGGACACCGGCGCCGGCCAGCTGCTCTTTGTCAGCGGCGCGACCGAAGGCATCCAGACGGCCGTGCTGTCCGCCCTGCACGCCCTGCGCGCGCGCCGCGAAGCCGGTCAGGCCATCGGCAGCCAGCTGCTCTACGGAGCCACCGAGCACAAGGCTGTGCCCGAGGCGCTCAAGCACTGGAACGCCGTGCTGGGCCTGAACCTGGCGATCCGCGCCATCCCGGTGGACACGCAGGGCCGCCATGATCTGGAGTTCTTGCAGCGTGAGGCGCCCGAGGCCGGCCTGGTCTGCACCATGGCCGCCAACAACGAAACCGGCGTCATCAGCGATCTGACCGGCATCGAAGCCGCCCTCAATGCCAGCGGCAGCAGCGCGTTCTGGATGGTGGATGGCGTGCAGGCCCTGGGCAAGCTGGTGCTGCGCCTGAGCCAGAGCCGCATCGATTACGCGCCTTTCTCCGGCCACAAGCTCTATGCGCCCAAGGGCATTGGCCTGCTCTACGTGCGCGCCGGTGCGCCCTTCACGCCGCTGATGGCTGGCGGCGGCCAGGAGGGGGCGCTGCGTTCGGGCACCGAGAACATGTCCGGCATCGCCGCCCTGGGTGCGGTGCTGGAAGCTTTGGAAGACAAGGAAGACAAGGAGGGCAAGACCTTCCGCAGCCATGCCGAGATGAGCGGTTTCCGCACCCGCCTGGCGGCTGCGCTGGAGCAGGCCTTCCCTGGCCTGGTCTACAACGCGCCGCTGGTGCAGAGCCTGCCCACCACCCTCAATTTCTCGGTGCCGGGCCTGAGCTCGCGCCTGCTGCAGGACCTGTTCGACGCGGCCGATGTGCGCGTCAGCGGCGGTTCGGCCTGCAGTGCGGCCAAGGCCGCGCCGAGCTTTGTGCTGCAGGCCATGGGCCTGCCCGATTGGCAAGCTGCCGGTGCCGTGCGCCTGTCCATCGGCCCAGCCGTGGATGAGGCCTTCATCACCGAAGCCTGTGCCCGCATCGAGGCCTGCGGTGAGTCGCTGCGCCGCAACTGCATGAGCCCGAGCGACAACCTGCCGACGGTCGGCCAGGGCGTCAGCCGCTTCATGCTGGAAGGTGCCTGCTGCTATGTGCTGGCCGATGCGGCCGTGCAGCGCTGCGTGCTGATCGACCCGCAGCCCGAGCAGGTCAGCCGCCTGGCCCAGGTGCTGCGCTGCCAGAACTACCCGGTCACCGCCGTGCTCAGCAGCGATGGCGCCGCGGCCCACGGCGAGGCACGGGCCCTGCTGGCGGCCGAGCTGCCCGATCTGCTCGCCGCATCGGCGGAGGTCGATGCGCTGGGCTGGCCCTTGACGCAGACGGAGCTGGAGTTGGGCGCCAAGCGCTTGCGCCGGCAGTTGCTGGAAGGCGGGGGTCAGGCCTTGCTGCTCAGCGAAGGTGGGCAGGGACAAGCCTGCTGTCTGGCCTTTGTGGCGCCGCAGCACGCCCAGGCCTTGGGCGAGCAGATCGGTGCTCAGACCCTGATCGCACCGCCCAGCGACGAAGCCCAGCTGCTGGCCAGCAACGTGGCCCTGGAGCGCGGTGAGGCCGTGGCGGCGCCGCTGCTGCAGCTCTCGGGCACGCAGCTGCAGCAGTTTGTCGACGCCCATCCGGATGCGCTGCTGATCGATGTGCGCGAGCCCTACGAGCAGTTTCTGAGCCAGACGCCCGAGCTGGCCGGAGTGGCTTTGCAGGCCATGCCCTTGTCCCGCTTTCTCAATGCCATTCCCGGCTGGCTGGCCGAGCAGCGCCCCTTGCTGTTCTTCTGCCGCAGTGGTAACCGCAGCCGCCAGGCGGCGCAGGCCCTGGCCCGCCTCGGCCACAGCCAGGCCTGGACGCTCAGCGGCGGCCTGGCCCTCTTGCCCGACGCGCCCGTACGCGCCGCGGCGGCCGACCCGGCTCTGCTGGTCTGAGGACGGGGCTTGATGAGCGTGATGAACGAGCCACATGTCCATTCCTCCTTCTACCGCTTCGTGGCTCTGGCCGAGCCGGAAGCGGTGGCCGCGCGGCTGCGCGAACTGAGCGGGCCCGAGACCGGAATCGGCGGCAACATCCTGGTTGCGGCCGAGGGCATCAGCGGCGCCATCGCTGCGCCGGCCGCCGCCCTGGCGGCGTTTGAGCAAGCGCTGCAGCAGGATGCGTTGTTTGGCGGCGCCTTCGCGGGCATGGCCTTCAAGCACAGCGCCTGCACCACGCGGCCTTTCACCTTGATCAAGGTGCATTGCAAGCCCGAGATCGTCGCCTTCGGCGTGCCCGGCGTCAGCGGCCTGCCCGACCCGGAGCTGCCCGACACCCATGTCTCTCCGCAGCGCTGGCGCGAGTTGCTCAACGAGCCCGATGTGCTGGTGCTGGACAACCGCAACAGCTTTGAATACCGGCTGGGCCGTTTCAAGAATGCGGTCGACCCCGAGGTCGCGCATTTCCGCGATTTCCCGGCCTATGTGGCCGCTCACGCCGAAGCCTGGAAGGCCGAGGGCAAGCGCATCGCCATGTACTGCACCGGCGGCATCCGCTGCGAGAAGACCAGCGCCTGGATGCAAAGCCAGGGCCTGGAGGTCTACCAACTGGACGGCGGCATCGTCAGCTATTTCGAGCAGATGCCCGATGCTGCGGCCGATTGGCAGGGCGAGTGTTTTGTCTTCGACAAGCGCATGGCCATCGACACGCGCCTGCAGGAAACCGCCACCACGGCCGAGCAGGTCTATGGCGATGACCCCAAGCAAGCCTGGCGCCTCGCGCGTGCGCGCCGGCTCGACCCGGGCGCCTGACCCGACATAAAGGACGGTGAGATGCGGCAATTTGTACTTCTGCTGGGGCTCGGGCTGCTGCTGTACATCGGCTGGCAGCTGCTGGCGCCCGCTCGCCGCCAGTCTCTGTTGAGCCTGGCTTCGCGCCATGCCTGGCGCCTGGGCGTGTTGTTCCTGGGCTTGCTGGCCCTGCTGCTGCTGGCCTATTTCTATCCTCCCATCCACTTGCTCTGAAAGCTCTCCATGAAGCGTTTTGTCCGGACTTTTGGCCTGATCGGCCTGTGCGCCTTGATGAGTGCCTGCAGCCAGATCGACACCGGCAACGTCGGTGTCGAGCGTACGCTGGGCAAGGTGGGCGCCGAGTCCTTGCCGCCCGGCGTCTACTTCACCCTGTTCAAGTCAGTGGATGAGTTCACCACCAAGGAAGTCAGCTTCTCGCTCTACGACATGACGCCCAAGAGCCGGGACAACCTGACCATGAAGGATGTGGACCTGGACATCTACTTCAAGACCACGCCCAGCGCCGTGCCCGGCTTGTATGTGAAGTACCAGGGTGATGTGGTCAAGCATGGCGACATCGTCAAGGGCGGCACCAAGGATCTGGTGATCGCCTTCAGCCGCGTGTCGCGCGAGGCGCGCGAGGCCGTCTACAAAGCCATCGCCCAGCTGGATGCCACCACCATGCACACCAAGCGCACCGAGCTGGCCGAGATGGTGCGCTCCGAGTTGCAAAAAGAGCTCGATGCCAATGACAAGGGGGCTTTTGTCATCACCGCGGTCAATGTCCGCAACCTGCTGACCGACCCCGCCATCGAGGCGGCCATTCGCCAGCGCGCCGAGACCGATCAGGCGATCGAGAAGAAGCGCAAGGAGATCGAACTGGCCAAGGCCGAGGCCGAGCGCCTGATCGTGCAGGCTGAGGGCGAGGCGCGTGCCAATCGCATCGTCAGCGAATCGCTGACCCCGGCCTTGAAAGAGATCAAGCTGGCTGAGATCCACCGCGACACGGCCATTGCCGTGGCGGGCAAGGCCGGCAACACCGTGCTGATGAGTCCGGGCGCCCAGCCCCTGGTGCCGGTGCGCTGAGCCCCGCCGGGGTTTTTGCCAGGGCAACGATAATCGGGCTCACCGCTTCGGTGCCCCTGCGATCCTTTCTCCGTCCATGTCCAATCTCATCGTCCACGGCGGCACGCCTCTTGCCGGCCGCATCGTTCCCTCGGCCAACAAGAACGCCGTCCTGCCCATCCTCTGCGCGACCCTGCTGACGCGCGAGCCGGTGCGCCTGCACGGGGTGCCCGACATCACGGACGTGAAGAAGATCCTCGAGGTCTTCCGCAGCCTCGGCAGCTCGGTCGAGATGGACGCCAAGACCCGGGTGCTGGACCTGCACCACCGCGACACCTGTTTCGACGCCGCGCGCGACCGCCTGCCCGAGGAAATGCGCAGCTCCATCATGCTGGTGCCGGGCCTGCTGGCGCGCTTCTGCTCGGCCCGCATCGAGGACGATGTGACCGGCTGCACCCTGGGCGTGCGCGAGATCGACCCCCATGTCGAGGTCTTCCAGCGTTTCGGTGCCAGCGTCGAGCGCCAGCCCGATGGCCTGGTCCTGGCCGTGCCGGCCCGCCTGCGGGCCAACGACCACTGGACCGACTACGCTTCGGTCACCACCACCGAGAACTTCGTGCTTTGCGCCGCCCTGGCCCAGGGCCGCTCGACGCTGATGAACGCCGCCTCCGAGCCCCATGTGCAGGAGTTCTGTGCCTTTCTGAAGATGTTGGGCGCGCAGATCGAAGGCCTGGGCACCTCGCGCCTGACCATCCACGGCGTCGAGCGCCTGGGCGGCGGCGAGTTCACTTTCGCCGAGGATTTCCACGAGATCGTCACCTTCCTGGCCCTGGGCGCCATCACCGGCGGCCGGGTCGAGGTGAAGAACTCCACACCCGAGCAGTTCCCCCTGATCGACCGTACCTTTGCCAAGTTCGGCGTGCAGATCGTGCACGAGAACGGCTGGTCGCGCGCCGAGACGCAAGGCCCGCTCAAGGTCAAGGAGCCCTTCACCCGCAACATCCTGCAAAAGGTCGAGGCCGCGCCCTGGCCCTACCTGCCGGTGGACCTGCTGCCCATCTTCGTGGCCCTGGGCATCAAGGCCGAAGGCAGCGTGATGTTCTGGAACAAGATCTACGACGGCGCCATGGGCTGGACCTCGGAGCTGAGCAAGTTCGGCGGCCACGCCTTCCTGTCCGACCCGCATCGCATGGTCACCTTCGGCGGCAAGCCGCTGCACCCGGCCGAGGTGGAGAGCCCCTACATCATCCGCGTGGCCATTGCCCTGCTGATGGTGGCGGCCAGCATCTCGGGCAAATCGGTGATCCGCAACGCCACACCGATCCGCCGCGCCCACCCGCAATTCGTCGAGAACATCTGCTCGCTGGGTGCCCGCATCGAGTGGGTCGACGGCGAGTGAAACACGGGGTCCAGGGCGGCCGGCGCTGGCGCTGGTGCTTGAGCGCATGGCTGTGCTTGAGCCCGATGTGGGCGAGTGCGCAGACGGCGCCTACCGACCCAGGCCCCGAGCCCGGCGTGATCCGCTGGATGGTGCGCGATGTGCCGCCCCATTTCACCTACCCCGGCGGCAAGCCGCCGCAGCGCGCGTCTGAGCTGGTGGGCCATGGCGAGATCGACGGCTTTTTGCGCCTGCTGATCCAGCAGCTGCCGCAGTACCGGCATGAGTTTCTCGATGCCGGTTTCCCGCGCTTCGAAGCCCTGGTGCGCCAGGGCCAGACCCTGTGCTCGCCCCTGCATGTCAGCACGCCCGAGCGCCTGGGCTGGCTGTACTTCACCCATGTGCACCCACCCCTGGTGTCGCGCCAGCTGGCGGTGATTGCACGGCGCGAGCTGGCGCCGCGCTTCGAACGTTTCGAGCGCGCCGGCCGCCAGGTGCCGCTGGCCGAGCTGCTGCAGAGCGATCTGGTTGGCCTCTTGCCGCGCGACCGCGCCTACGGACCCAAAATCGATGCCGCCCTGCAGGCCGCGGGCAGCAAGGCGCCCAAGTCCGTGGTGGCCGGCCGGCATATGCATCTGCTGGCCATGCTGCTGGCCCAGCGCATGGACTACACCCTCGACTACCCCAGTGCGGTCGATGAGTACCTGAAAAGCCAGGGCTTGCCGAGCACCGAGCTGATCAAGCTGCCGGTGCAGGAGGGCATCAGCACCCAGCTGGCCACCTACGCCTGCAGCCGCACGCCCGAAGGGCGCAAGCAGATCGAGGCCATCGACCAGGCGGTGCGCAAGATGGCAGCCGACCCGCAGCGCGAGGCCTGGATCCAGTCCTGGCGCGGCAGCAGCCTGGACGAGGGTGACCGCCAGCGCCTCAAGCGCTACCTCGACGAACGCGCCCGCGGCGGGCCGCAGATCGACTGAGGCGAGCCCGCCATGAGCCGCCCGCCCAAGCTGGCCCTGCCTTTGCGCGATGGCGTCGGGGCCAGCGTGCTGGCCTGCCCGGCCGGGCGCTGGTCCAGCCTGCTCGACTACCTGGTGGAGCGCCTGCCGCGCCTGAGCCGTGCGGAGTGGTGCGATCGCTTTGCCCAGGGCCTGGTGCTGGACGAGCGGGGTCAGGTCTTGCCGGTGGACGCGCCCTACCGGCCGGCCACGCGCATCTACTACTGGCGCCAGCTGGAGCGTGAACCGGAGGTGCCCTTCGAGGCGCAGATCCTGTTCCAGGACGAGTTGCTGCTGGTGGCCGACAAGCCGCATTTCCTGCCGGTGCTGCCCAGCGGCCGCTTTGTGCAGCAGACCCTGCTGACCCGGCTGCGCCGCGCCACCGGCCTGGCCGATCTCAGCCCCATCCACCGCATCGACCGCGAGACCGCCGGCCTGGTGGTCTTCAGCCTGCAGCCGGCCACGCGTGGCGCCTACCAAGCCCTGTTCCGCGAGCGCGCCGTGCACAAGGTCTACGAGGCCGTGGCCGGCCTGCCCGAGCCGCTGGGCCTGAGCCTGCCGCTGACCCGCCGCAGCCGCCTGCAGGAGCGCAGCGAGGCCTTCATGCAGATGGAAGAGGTGGCGGGCGAGCCCAATGCCGAGACGCAGGTCGAGCTGCTGCAGCGCCACCCCAGCCTGCCCCTGGCCCGCTACCGCCTGAGCCCCAGCACCGGCCAGAAGCACCAGCTGCGCGCCCATATGAACGCCCTGGGCCTGCCTTTGCTGGGCGACCGCATCTACCCGCACTTGCTGCCACCCGAGCCCATCGAGGCGCCGGACTACAGCCAGCCCCTGCAGCTGCTGGCGCGCGGCCTGGCCTTTCGCGACCCGATCAGCGGCGCGCAGCGCGAGTTCGAGAGCCAGCGGCAGCTGCTGGCCTTCTGAGGGCCGGGTGGCTTAGAAATCCAGCAGCAGCTGGGCGCTGAACATATCGCCGCGCCGGCCGTAGGTGCGGCCCCAGAGGTAGGCGGCGTTGAAGCTCAGGCCCTGCTGGCCCTCGGGCACCCAGTGCAGCATGGGCCCGGCACGCTGCGACTGCCGGGCGGCGGGCAGCCAGTGGTTCCAGCGCCCCAGCTCGCCAAAGCCTTGCAGGCCCAGGCGCAGGCCCGGCTGCAGCGGCCGCGATACCTGCCACTGCAGCTTGAGCTGGGTGCCCTCGCGGCGGGCCCAGTCGTGCTCCAGCAGCAGGTTGAGGTTGAGGCGACTCAGGCCCCAATCGCCCTGCCAGCTCGGGCCGATCTCCAGCGCCGTGCCGGCGTGGCGGCCGCGGTTGTGGATCAGCTGGGTGTGCAGGGCCAGCTCATGCTCGCTGTCGGGGCTGCTGAGCAGCCACTGGTTCATCCAGTTCAGCGAGCTGAGCTTTTGCGAGCGCCAACCGGGGCCGATCCAGCTGAGCAGGATCTCGCTGGTCCAGCGCTCGCTGAAGCCGTGGCGCAGGCCCAGCTCGGGCCAGAGCAAGGCCGCCTCGCCCGGGGCCTGGACGCTCCAGTAGCGCAGGTCCAGCGAGCTCTTGCCGGCGGCGGCGTAGGGACGCACCAGGTAATAGCCCGGATCGGCTTCAGCGCCCAAGACCGCTGAGGCGAGGCCGACAAGCAGCAGGGCCTGGCGTTTCAGCCCCGGCCAGGTCCGCTGTGGGCGATCAATGTGGCGTGCCATGGTGAGGCGGGAGCATAGCGGCTTGTTTCCACAGATGGGGGGTGGCACCTGCCCGCTAATATCGGGCCCATGATCACTGCGCTCGACCTGGCCCTCATCTACCTGATTGCTGCCGTGCTGGGCGTGGTCGCTTGCCGCTTGCTGAAGCTGCCGCCCATGCTGGGCTATCTGGCCGTGGGCGTGTTGATCGGCCCCAATGCCCTGGCCCTGGCGGGCGACACGGTGGGCATCCGCTACCTGGCCGAGTTCGGCGTGGTGTTTCTGATGTTCGTGATCGGGCTGGAGTTCAACCTGCCCAAGCTGCGCAGCATGCGTCACCTGGTCTTCGGCCTCGGGCTCTTGCAGGTGCTGATCACCATCGTCGCCACTATCGCCGGCCACTACCTGCTGCGCGCCGGCTTGCAGCTGCTCGGCCTGCCCTGGGAATTGAGCTGGCAAGGCGCCCTGGTGCTGGGCGCGGCCATGGCCATGAGCAGCACGGCCATCGTCGTCAAGCTGATGGCCGAGCGCCTGGAGCTGGAGAGCGAGCATGGCCGCCGCGTGGTCGGTGTGCTGCTGTTCCAGGATCTGGCCGTCGTGCCCTTGCTGGTGCTGATCCCGGCGCTCAACAGCGATGGCTCGGCCATGGCCCAGTCCCTGGGCTGGGCCTTGCTCAAGGCGGTCGCCCTGCTGGCCTTGCTGCTGGTGGGTGGCCAGAAGCTGATGCGCTGGTGGCTGACCCTGGTGGCGCGGCGCAAGAGCGACGAACTCTTCATGCTCAATCTGCTGCTGGTCACCCTGGGCCTGGCCTGGCTGACCGAGCATGCCGGCCTTTCGCTGGCGCTGGGCGCTTTTGTCGCCGGCATGCTGATCGCCGAGACCGAATACAAGCACCAGGTGGAGACCGACATCCGGCCCTTCCACGATGTGCTGCTGGGCCTGTTCTTCATCACCATCGGCATGAAGCTGGACTGGAGCACCCTGACCGAGCAATGGCTGCTGGTCATCGTGCTGAGCCTGCTGCCGGTGCTGGCCAAGTTCGCCCTGATTGCCGGCCTGGCCTGGTTGTTCAAGGCGCCCACCGGCGTGGCCTTGCGCACCGGCCTGTACCTGGCCCAAGCGGGTGAGTTCGGCTTTGTGTTGCTGACCCTGGGCGCCCAGCACCAGCTGATCGCGCCGCAGTGGGTCAGCGCGGTGCTGGCGAGCATGGTGCTGTCCATGCTGGCCACGCCGTTCTTGATCATGTACAGCAACCGCATCGTCATGAAGCTGTCCAGCAGCGACTGGATGATGCAGTCCCTGCAGCTGACCACGATCGCCAAGAAGTCCATCAAGGCGCAGGCCCATGTGATCATCTGCGGCTACGGCCGCAGCGGCCAGAACCTGGCCCGCTTGCTCGATGGCGAAAACATCCCCTATATGGCCCTGGACCTGGACCCCGACCGGGTGCGCCAGGCGGCCGCGGCCGGGCAGAGTGTGGTGTTCGGTGATGCCGCCCGCCTGCAAAGCCTGATGGCCGCCGGCCTGGCCCGCGCCAGCGCCGTGGTGGTCAGCTACCCGGACACGCCCTCGGCCCTGAAGATCCTGCATCTGGTGCATTCGCATGCGCCCCAGGTGCCGGTGGTGGTGCGCACCATCGACGACAGCGACCTCGAGCGCCTGCGTGCCGCCGGCGCCACCGAGGTGGTGCCCGAGGCCATCGAGGGCTCGCTGATGCTGGCCAGCCATGCCCTGGCCCTGGTCGGCGTGCCCATGCGCCGGGTGATCCGCCTGACCCGTGACGCGCGCGATGCGCGTTATGGTCTCTTGCGCGGCTATTTCCACGGCGCCGATGACGACACTGGCGAAGAACGCCAGCATGCTCGCCTGCGCTCCGTCACCCTGCCCACCGCCAGCCCCTATATGCACACGGCGCTGGGCTTGCTGGCCCTGCATGCGACCGGGGTGTCGGTGGTGTCGGTGCGGCGTGTCAACGGCGCGGTGGTGCCGGCTGATGAGCAGTTGCTGCTGCAGGGTGGCGACACCCTGGTGCTCTCGGGCGTGCCCGAGGCCCTGGCCCTGGCCGAGGAGAAGCTGCTGCGCAGCGATTGAAACGGTGGGCGGCTTTGCAGCTCAGCCGCGCAGCAGGGCCGCCAGGGCCTGCGCATCCAGCACGGTCGCCTCGTCCTGGCCTTCCAGAATGCCATCGGCCAGGCCGCGTTTGTCGCGGTGCAGGTCGATGATTCGTTCCTCCACCGAGCCGGCCGTCACCAGGCGGTAGACCGTGACCGGCCGCTGCTGGCCCATGCGGTGGGCGCGGCCGGTGGCCTGGTCTTCGGCGGCTGGGTTCCACCAGGGGTCGACGATCAGCACATAGTCGGCCATGGTCAGGTTGAGGCCGAAGCCGCCGGCCTTGAGGCTGATCAGGAACACCTCGCCCTCGCCGCGCTGGAAGGCGGCCACCCGCTGGCTGCGCTCGGCCGCCGGCGTGCTGCCATCGAGGTACTGGAAGGGCACGTCCATGGCCCGCAGGCGCTCGGCCAGCAGGGTCAGGTAGTCGGTGAACTGGCTGAACACCAGGGCCTTGTGCGAGCCCTCGACCAGCTCGCGCACGATGCGTTCAAACTCACCGAGTTTGGCGCCGATCAGGCCCAGCTCCGGCGCCACCAGGCGCGGGTCGCAGGCGGCGCGGCGCAAGCGCATCAGCTCGGCCAGCACCTGCATGGGCGCGGGCTGGCCGGCCTTGGCGGCGGCGGACACGGCCTCTTGCGCGTTGCGGCGCAGGGCTTCCAAAAAGGCTTTCTCCTCAGCGCTGGGCTGCACCAGATGGACGATCTCGGTGCGGGGCGGCAGGTCTTGCAGCACCTGCTGCTTGGTCCGGCGCAGCAGGAAGGGCGAGACCAGGCGGCGCAGGCGCTGACGGGCGGCGCCGTCTTTCTGCTTCTCGATCGGCGTGGCGAAGCGTTCGTTGAACTGGCGCGTGCTGCCGAGCAGGCCGGGGTTGATCAGGTTCATGATGGACCAGAGATCGGCCAGGCGGTTCTCGACCGGCGTGCCCGAGAGCGCCAGGCGGAAGCCGGCCTGGAACTCCGCCACCGATTGCGCTCGCTTGGTGGCCGCGTTCTTGAG
Organism: Paucibacter sp. B51; assembly: GCF_027863535.1. Lineage (NCBI taxonomy): Bacteria > Pseudomonadati > Pseudomonadota > Betaproteobacteria > Burkholderiales > Sphaerotilaceae > Roseateles > Paucibacter sp. B51. The sequence goes on from NZ_JAPIVN010000001.1 coordinate 1,148,280, forward strand.
CGCCTGCGCCTCGTCCATCACCAGGGTGGCCCAGGGCTTGGCGGCCAGCAACTCGCCATCGATCTGACCTAGGGCATAACTGACGATCAACACGTCACCGGCCTCGGCGTTGGCGATCAGGCCAGCGCGGTCGGCGTCTTCGCCGTAAATGCTGCAGCGCAGGCTGGGCGCGAACTGGGCGGCCTCGGCCAGCCAGTTGCCGCAGACCGAGGTGGGCGCCAGCACCAGGGCTGGGCCGAGGGCGGCGCGTTCCAGCAGCAGGGCCAAGGTCTGCACCGTCTTGCCCAGGCCCATGTCATCGGCCAGGCAGGCGCCCAGACCGGCTGCGGCCAGTCGGCTCATCCACTGGAAGCCCTCCAGCTGGTAGCCACGCAGCTCGGCGCGCAAGGCCTTGGGCAGGGCCGGTGTTTGCTGTGCCGCCTGGGACAAGGCGTCCATGCGCGCGCGCCAGGGCGCGTCACCGGCCACGGCCATGCCGTCCAGCGTGTCCTCCAGCCAGGAGGCGGCCGCGGGCGGCAGCTGCAGCTGGTCTTTCTTGCTCTGCAGCACGGCATCGAGCTCGCGCAGCTGCTGGCGCAGCTGTTCGCTCAAGGCCAGGTATTCGCCCTCGGCCAGGCGCACAAAGCGGCTGCGCGATTCGCGCGCCAGCTTCATCAGCTCTTGCAGGCCCAGCACGCGCGATTCATCGAGTTGGGCGCTGCCGCTCAGGCCCAGCCAATCGCGGCCGCTGCTCACCGAGACGCTCATCGCCGGGCTGGCCAGGGGCGTCACGCGCAGCGGCTTGCCTTTGGGCCAGTCGAGCGCGGCGATACCGGGCAGGCTGGGCAGGCGCTCGACGGCGCGCAACGCGTCCTCGGCATCGAGCAATTGCCAGGGCGACTCGGGCGCCTGCTCGGGGTCGAGGAAGGGCAGAGCCTCCAGCACGGCCGCGCGCGCCTCGGCCTCGGCCTGCAGGTCGCGCTCGGTGGCCAGGCTCAAGCCTTCGTGCATGCACATCAGGCGCGCCCGGCCCTGGCCCGGCGTGACGGCCGGCCCGAAGTGGCCGAAGGGCTGGGCCACCAGCTGCAGCTGCAAGCCCTCGCCCAGAGGCTGAAGCCGGGCCCGCAAGCGGCTGTCGCCCGGCACCAGCTGGCCGGCGGCGGCATCGCTGTGCAGCTGGAAATGGGCGCTCAGCACCTGCAGCGCGGCGCCCAGCTCGGCGGTGGCGCTGACCGGCACGGTCCAGCCCTGGGCGACCAGCTCGGCGACGCGGCGCTGAGCATTGCTGATGCGGATCAGGCGCGCATGCTGCGGCCCGTCGCGCAACACGCGCAAGGCGTCGCGCTTGGCCAGCTCGGTGTCGTGGCTGTTGCCCAGCCAGCCGAACAGGCGCGGTGGCTCGCTGGCGATCAGGGGCGGGTGGATGTGGAACTCAAAGTGCTCGGCGCCGCTGGCCGCATCCCGGCGCCGGCGCACCTCCAGCTCGGGCTGCGCTTCGACAAGCTCCACCCATTGACCCGGCGCGTCGGCAAACATCAGGGCGGGGTGGCCGATCAGGGCGACCGCGGCTTGCGACACATCGAGCTGCCAGCTGTTGGCGCCGCCGTAGAGGCTGCGTTCGATGTGGCGCAGCACGGCGTTGTCACGCGCATGGGCGGCGCCGTTCTTTTTCAGCTTGCCCAGGCTGATCTCTTTCAGTTTGAGCGCAGCGCGCGCGCCGATGCTGCGCTCGAAGGGTTCGACATCCTGCACACGGCCATGGGCGTCCAGGCTCAGGGCCCAGGCCAGCTCGGGGCCGTCGGCGCTGGTCTTGCCACCCTTCTTCTCGTCACCCAGGGTGGCGATGGCGGCCAGGGCGTCTCGCCAGGGCTCGCGCGGGGCGCCGAGAAAACTCTGCGGCGGCGCTTGGCTTTGCAGGTCCAGTGCGATGGGCCCCAGCTCCAGGCGCTCGGCCGCGGCGGCCACCCAGGCCGCCAGCCAGAGCTGGCCGCTGCCGGCCAGGCGCTGCACCAGGGCCTGGGCCGCTGCCGGCGCCCATCCCGGGGCTTCGGTCTGCGCCCAGGCGGCCAGCAGCAGGCGGTCGGCCGCCTGGCCCAGGCTGTGCTCGCGCGCCTCCAGCGCGGGCAGATAGGCCAGGCAGCTGGGGTCCAGGCTGTCGGCCCCGAGGCGGCTGCCGATGACATGGGCCCAGCGGCCCCAGCCCTCGTGGGCTGAGGGCTTGCGCGAGCCCGATTCGGCGATGCAGAACTTGTGCGCCAGGGTCCAGGCCCCGGCATCGGCCTGGGCCAGCAAGCACATCACATAGACCCGCGACAGCTCGGGCGACAGGGCCTCGCGGCGTGCGCCGCTGGCCTTGCGCACGTCTCTCATGGTCTGTTCAAACAGCGCGGCGGCCTCGGCCCAGCGGCCCTGGGCTGCGGATTCGGCCGCATCGAAGCCGGGCCGGCTGGGGCCGTGCACGCCCTCCAGCAGGCTGCGCATGCCGCTGAAATCGAGCGCTTGGGCGCGGGCCTCGGCCAGCTGGCTGCGCAGCTCGGGCGTCAGCTCCCGGCTGCGCGAACTTCCCCCGTGGCCGTGGCTGTCGAGCAGCCAGGCTTGCATCTGCCGGGCGCGCGGGTCGGCGGCGGGCAGCAGGTCCAGGCAGAGGGCCAGCAGCTCGCTGCGCAGCGCGCTGTCCATGCGCGCCATGGCCTCGGGCAGCCAGGGTTCGCTGAGGACTTTGCAGATCAGCAGGGGCTGGTCGAGCAGCTCCAGGCTGCCTTGCAAGCCCTGGCGGAATGCCGCCTGGCTGAGGCCGGCGTGCAGGTAGAGGCGCAGCAGCACGGCTGCTTCTTCGTCGGTGCGCAGGGTCAGCCAGCTGATGGGGCGGGTCACCTCGCCGTAGGCGCCGCTGAGCATCCAGGCCAGACGCTGCCAGTAGGGCGGCTGGGCGGCGGGCGGGTGCCGCAGCAGCTCTTGCAGGCGCGCGGCATGCTGCTGCAGATCGGCACGGTAGCCGTGGCCGGGGCGCTGTTCGATCAGGCCTCGGGCCTTGAGCAGCTTCAAGGCTTCGCCGATTTCGACGGCATGCAGATCGGCCCCGCCCGCGGCCAGCCACTGCGCCAGCCCGGCCGCACCGCGCGTGCCACCGCTGAGCAGCAGCGCATCGAGCACGGCCTGCTCGATCTCGCCCAGGCCCGGCGTGGCAGTGGCGTCAAGGGGCAGGGCAGCGTTGGAGGTCATGGGGTGGGCCGGAGGGAGACATGCGAACAGCACGAGGGGCGCGCGAGGGGCGCGAGCGTGCAGCAGCACAGTATGCCAAGCGGCCCCAGTCACGCCTCGATGCCGCAGACCGGCCTATCGGTCCCGTGCAGCAAATCACGGCGCCGCGCTGCCCGGCAAGGGCCGGAGCACTTTCTCAGTCGCAAGCCGGTAATGCTCCCTTGTTTCGATGCCGGGGCTCAGTACATTGGAGGGCCCTGTCAACGGCACCGGTTTTTTCCCCTCCGGGATCGGCGCCAAGACGGCTTTCCCGCCCACTGATGCTCCCCATGAAAATTCGCGTCCTCGGCTGCTCGGGTGCCATTGCAGCCGGCTTCAAGACCACCGCTTTCTTGCTCGACGACGATGTGCTCATCGACGCCGGCACGGGCGTGGGCGACCTGGCGCTCGACGAGCTGGCGCGCATCGACCACATCCTGGTCACCCATTCCCATCTGGACCATGTGCTGTCCATCCCGCTGCTGGCCGATTCGGTGCTGCGCCTGCGCGCCGAGGCGGGCCGGCCGCCGATCCAGGTGCATGGCCTGCCTCAAACCCTGCAGGCGCTGCGCCAACACATCTTCAACGGCGTGATCTGGCCCGATTTCACCCGGCTGCCCAGCGCCGAGCGGCCGGTGCTGAGCCTGCATGCTTTTGAAGTGGGCGAGGTGCTGGAGCTGGGTGGCCGCCGCGTCGAAGTGCTGAGTGCCGCTCACACCGTGCCGGCCTGCGGTTTTGCCATTGCCGGCCTGCGCGGCCATTGGGTCTTCACCGGCGACACCGGCCCCAATCCGGCGCTCTGGGCCCGCCTGGCCCAGTTGCAGGTCAGCCATCTGGTGATCGAAACCGCCTTCAGCAACGACGAGCAAAGCCTGGCCGACCTCAGCCGCCACCTCAGCCCCGCCCGCCTGGGCGTGGAACTGGCCCAGCTCGCCGGCAGCGTGGCCGTGCAGATCACCCACATCAAACCCGGCGAAGGCCTGGCCGTCATGGAAGAAATCGCCGCTCTGGCCAGCCGCCACCGAATCGAGGCATTGGTGGCTGGGATGGTGATGGATCTGGATTGAGTGGAGTGCCCGCCGACGTTCGCCGAGCGTGATCTCGGCGCCACTCGTTGGCCAAGCTTCAGCAAAAACGGCAACCTCTGGGTTGCCGTTTGCTTTGGCACCTCGTCTTCTGACCGACTGCGGGCAGTCAGCACCGGCCTGACAAAAATTGTCAGGTCACTCTTTGCGTCACCGTCCATCAGGTCTCAACTGACCAAAATTGTCAGTCGCACCGCTCGCCGGCCCGCGGTTCGTGCCAAATTTCACGCCAAGTAGCTCTGGGCATGCTGGCACGACCCCTGCATTCAGGGGGGGCGTTCCCTCTTCTTTGTTTCTTTCATTCGTTCCCTGTCCCGTTCAACCCCGTAGGAGTACCCATCATGAAGCGCGTTCAACAAGGTTTCACACTGATCGAACTGATGATCGTCGTGGCGATCATCGGCATTTTGGCGGCGGTGGCGATTCCGCAGTACAAGGACTACACCTCGAAGTCGAAAGCAGCATCGGCGCTGGCCAGCTTGAATGCGTACAAGCAAGGCGTGGCTCTCTGCGCTCAAGAAACGGGCGCCTTGACGAATTGCGACTTGGGCGCGAACGGGGTTCCCGCAACCATGGCCACCGCGTTGGTCTCCGAAGTGGCCGTTGCCGACGGTAAGATCACTGCGACGATTCCTGCCAATGCCATGGGAAATTCTTCGGCAGGCACGATCGTCTTGGAACCGACCAATGGTGATGCAGCGATTACTTGGAAGATTACTTCGACGAATATGCCTGCTGCGGTCACGGCTGCATTGTCAAAGAATAATTCCTGATTTCGATCAGATTTGTCTTTCATGAAAAGGGGCTTCGGCCCCTTTTTCTTTGTGCAACTATCTCGCAGATCCAAAGTTGGATTGGTCCTTAGTCCGAATGCAAGCAATTTCATCACGCCGCCTGCCCTTCGTGCTTGGTATTGCCGTTGTCGTCTGGGCATTGTTCATGGCACGTCCGTATACAGGTTTGCGGCATGACGGAATTTTGTACATGGGGCAGGTGCTTCAGGCGCTGGCCCCAACAGTACTGGCAGGTGATCTGTTTTTTGCGCACGGCTCGCAAGATCGCTATTCGATTTTTAGCGGGTTGATGGCCCCATTGGCTCAGCATTTTTCTTGGGCCGGGATACAGTTTTTTTGGCTTTTGGTGGCCCAGATTGCCAGCTACTGTGCGATTTATGCCTTGCTGAAGCCGTCGCTCGATTCAGGTCTGCGACTTTGGCTCGGGTTGCTTTTTGCAGCAGGCCTTTCTCACGGGTATGAAGGGCGGCAAGTATTTTCTTTTTCCGAAGATTTTCTGACGGCGCGCACCTTGGCCGAACCACTTGTGCTTTGGGCGCTAGTTGCCTTGCTACGCAAGCGCATGATGGCTGCTGTACTGCTTGTTGCTGCCGCAGCGTTGTGCCATCCGTTGATGAGTTTGCCCGCCTTGGTAGTCGGTGCGCTCTATCTCATGGAGCATGACCGTCGTTGGTCCTGCTTGCTGGCCTTTCCTGCATTGCTGCCGATTCTGGCTTTGGGAGGAATTGCACCCTTTGAACTGATGTTAAAGACCTACGACTCTGAGTGGTGGCGTTGGATTGCCGAGGTCAACGAAGTTCTGGTGCAGCGCTGGGCGTGGGTGGACTGGCAATTTCTGGCTTTCGAAGCCGCCGTGCTGTGGATCGGTGCCAGGCACCTGCCTTCCAGTCTGTCACGATTATGTCGATCCACATTGCTGGCGGCCAGTTTGCTATTGCTTCTGTCCGCCGTTGGTGCCGACATTCTTCAGAACCAGCTACTAACTCAGCTACAGCTGTGGCGCGTGCTTTGGCTGGTTCGAATTCTTGTTTTGGCTTGCCTGCCGACGTTGCTGCTGGGGCTGTGGTTTGAATCAGATTCGAGCAAGCGGGCCACCGCGCGTGCCTTGGTCACCCTGCTTCTGGCGACACTCCTGGTGGTCGAGATCCGCGCGGAAGAGGGCTGGGTGTTGATGGTGGTGTCGGCTGCCGGCTTGTTTGCTTGGCACAAAGGTCTGACGTTGCGGCTTGTGTTGGCTTATTGGGTAGGACTTGGATCAGTGCTGTGCATCGTGATGGTTTGCGCAGGCATGTTTTGGAATTCCTTCTTGCCATGGCCGATGGGCTACCTTTATCAGCCAGATTTGCCGCTTTGGTTTGACTTTCTGCGACTCCCGGCCGTCCTTTTGTCGTTGCCCTTGCTGATATGGTGGGGCTGGCAGCGAGGCGGCTGGCAGCGGATCAGTTCAGCGGCATTTTTTGCATGTATGGTGCTGGTTTGTCTGCCGCATTGGGACCGCCGCAGTGAATGGACGCGCCTGTTGGAAACTGGCGCTCTGCAACGAACACATCCGTTTCAAGCCTGGATCGCGCCTGGCCAATCGGTGTACTGGCACGAGCAGTTGGCGCCGACCTGGTTGCTTTTGGGGCGCCCGAGCTATTACGAGAAGGCCCAGGGCGCGGGCCTACTGTTCAACGAAGGTACCGCGCGCGCCTTCGGACCTCGTTGGGATGCTTGGCAGCCTGTGCGAAAGCATGTGCAGAGTTGCTGGATGGGCGCTGCATTGAGTCGTTCAGATTCAACTCTGTGCTTGACCCCGCCTCTGGTGCTTGTGCAGCAACTCTGCAGCACGCAAGCCGAGTTGCGCTACATGGTCTTTGATCAAGCTCTGCATTCAGCCCGTGGCCGAATGCCAGCTTTGGCCGTGTGGAATCCTCAGTTGCCCTCCTTTCCGGATCAGCGCTTTTATCTCTATGACTGTCAGCAACTTGTTTGAGTTTGTTCGCTATGCCCTTTGCAGCGCACTGGCATTGGCGATTGACTTTGCACTTTATTTGCTTGCATTGCGAATGGGACAAGCCGTGCCGGTTGCCGCTGCACTTGGATTCAGTGTTGGTTTGATGACGTCCTATGTTTTGAGTGTGCGCTGGGTGTTTCTCCAGCGTCGAATTCTAGATAGGCGGCAGGAACTGCTTGTATTCTGTACCGTGGGCGTTGCTGGCTTGCTATTGACTCAATTGTTGCTGTGGTTATTGGTGCAGAGAGCCGCCATGAGTCCTGAATGGGCCAAGTTACCGACCGCAGTTTTGGTGTTTATGTTCAATTTCAGTGTGCGCAAGGCTCTGCTATTTGCGAGTCTGCCTCTCAGAAAAATTCGTTATGAAAACTGAAGTATTGATTGTTGGTGCAGGGCCAGCCGGCCTCACGGCGGGTCTGGAATTGCTGAGAGCGGGCAAGCAGGATGTGACAATCATCGAGGCAACCCAAGATATTGGTGGGATCTCAAAGACAGTCAATTTTAAAGGTAATCGCATCGATATCGGCGGGCACCGTTTCTTTTCAAAATCGCAGTGGGTGATGGATTGGTGGCGAGAAATGCTTCCAATTGCATTGCCTGAAGGCATGAATGACGAAGCAGGTTTGCGTCTTGCCTATCAAGGAAATCAGACACTTCTCGGTAGATCTGCAATTGCAGCAAGAGAGACGCAAGAAAATGTGATGCTGGTTCGTAGCCGGTTGTCGCGAATCTACTTTGGGGGTAATTTTTTTGATTACCCGCTCAAGCCCGGATTTGACTTGGCGCGCAAGATGGGGGCGATCCGTTGCCTGAATTTTGCTGGTAGCTATATGTACTCGGCCATGGCTCCCATTCGCCCAGAGCGAAGCCTCGAAGATTTCTTCATCAATCGATTCGGGCGACAGCTATATCAGCAATTTTTCAAAGAGTACACTGAAAAAGTGTGGGGGGTGCCTTGCCATGAAATCAGTGCAGCATGGGGCGCTCAGCGGGTGAAGAGTTTGTCGATTGGCAAGGCGCTGTCACATGCGGCGCGAAAAGCAATCGGCGGGCGGGGCACTGAGAAGCAGACTTCGTTGATCGAGAGTTTCCTTTATCCCAAGTATGGCCCCGGTCAAATGTGGGAAATGGCCGCTAAAGAGTTCGAGCATCTCGGCGGGAAGCTGCTGCGTGGCTTGGCAGTTGATGAAATCAGGCGCAAAGACCACCGTATAACCGGGGTCAGTGCGCGGAGGCCCGATGGCACGCGGCTTGACTTCGAGCTGGAACAATTTGTGTCGACCATGCCGGTGCGTGAGCTGGTACAGGCTTTAAGGCCGGCACCGGTGCCACGAGTTCTTGAGATAGCGAGCGGATTGCAGTATCGGGACTTCATCACCGTCGGCCTGCTCTACAAACGCTTGCGCAAGACGCCGGGGGCTCAGAGTGGCCCATTGAATCTGGTCAAAGACAACTGGATATACATCCAGGAGCCCGGCGTTAAGGTGGGTCGCTTGCAAATCTTCAACAACTGGAGCCCCTATATGGTGGCTGATCCGGAAACGGTTTGGATTGGCTTGGAGTTCTTTGCAAAAGACGATGATGCGTTGTGGGCCATGAGCGATGAAGCCCTGAAGCAATTGGCGGTACGAGAGATGCGGCAGCTAAATTTAGCTGATGAAGGTGATTTGATTGACGCAACGGTTTTGCGCATGCCCAAGGCCTATCCTGGGTACTTCGGGCGATCCTATGAGCAGTTTGATGTGCTGCGCGAGTATCTTGATGAGATCCCGAATCTATATTTGATTGGGCGCAATGGTATGCATCGCTATAACAATCAAGATCACTCGATGCTATCTGCTCGGTTGGCCGCCAAGGCAATTCTCACTGATCGTCCCGATCCAGCCGCGATATGGGCGATCAACATCGATGACGATTATCACGAAGAAGTCGAGGGTTCGAGTGACCATGTGGTGGCGCAATAGATTCGATGTTGAATCGAAAATATTCAAGTCGCAAGATCCACAAACCTCCACCCATCCCTCGTGAATGGATGCCGGATAAACCCCCTCACCCCAGCCTGGCATAAGTCCACCCGCAAGGGATGGTTGTGGGGCTGATAGGGCATGTAGCTGAGCAGCAGGCGGTTGAGTTGCTGGAGCAGTGCCCAGCGTTCCGGGCTGTTGGCCAGCAGGCGTTGGCGGGCGTAGAGCGCGTCGTAGGCGGGCAGGCGGAACTGGGCGTCGTTGCTTTGGCCGGCGTTGGGGCCGTAGCCCATGCCGAGGATGAAGTCGCCGTCAGGGTCGCCCACGCTCCAGATGTAGCCCCAGATCATCAACTGCTTGGCCAGCGCTTTCTTGATCAGTTCACCGAAAGTGGCGGATTCGAACTCGATGCGCAGGCCCAGCGCGTCCATCTGCTTCTTCCAGAGCTCGTCGATCATGCGCTGGCGTGAACTGCCCGCGGTACCGGCGCGGCGCAGGGTCAGGCGGCTGCCGTCCGGTTGCAGGCGGTAGCCTTCGGCATCGCGCTGGTCGTAGCCGTACAAATCCAGCAGGGCGCGCGCTCGCGCCATATCGTGGCGCCCGGCTTCGCTGCGCAGGGCCGGGTCGTGGCCATAGACCATTTGCGGCAGCATCGTTTGCGCTGGCACGGCCTGGCCTTTGTAGACGATGCGGATCTCGGCCTCGTTGTCATAGCCCAGCACGATGGCGCGGCGCAGGGCCACGCGTTCCGGCGACAGGCCCCCGACCACCGGGTCTTCCATATTGAAGAAGCTGAAACCGATGTCGGCGCCATAGCTGGTGAAGGCCTGCACGCCGCGCTTGCGCAGATTGGGTGCCAGCTGCCCGCCCGGCAGGGCCAAAGGGGCCACCTCGGTGGGCATCTCCAGCAGGTCGAGCTCGCCGCCGTTGAAGGCCAGCCAGCGCGGCTGGGTCTCCACGATGATGCTGATCTGCACCTCGTCCAGGAGCGGCAGGCGCCGCCCTTTCAGCGCCTGGGCGATGGCCTGGCTCTGGGCATCGGGCGGTACCTCGCCGGGCTCGAAAACTTCCTCACGGAAGCCGGGGTTGCGTTCCAGCACGATCTGCGAGCTGCGCCGCCAGTGCTTGAGTCGGAAAGGGCCGGTGCCCACCGGATGCGCCAGAAGGTCCTCGGCATAGGCCTCCACCACCTCGCGCGCCACGGCGCCGGTGTAGCCGGCATTGGCAAACAGGTACACAAAGCGCGGGTCCGGCTCGGCCAGGCGCACCTCGAAGCGGTAGCGGTCCAGCGCCCGCAGGCCAGTCACTTCGCGGTCGTAGTCGAAGGCGGTCTTGCGCTCGATGGCGTGTTGGCGCAGCTCGCTCAAACCCAGGATCTTGGCGTTCTCGAACTGGTAGAGATGTTCGGTCTTGAGCCGCGGGTCGTAGAAGCGTTTGACGGTGTAGACGTAGTCCTGCGCCACCAGCTCACGACGCCGACCCTGGAACACCGGGTCGTCGGCGAAGAAGATGCCGGGCCGGATGGTGAAAACAAAACGCTTGAAATCGGCGGACACCTCGGGCAGGCCGGCCGCCGTCTGCGGCCGCAGCTGCACCGGCCGGGCCAGCAGGTCGTAGGTCAGTGGAGATTCAAAGATATGGGCGTTCACCGCGACCGAGGTGCGGTCGGAAACTTGGGGCGGGTCAAAGCCCACTTCGGCGGAGTTGAAGGCGGTGCGCAAAACCTTGCGCTTGGGTTTCGCCGCGCTGTCGGGCAGGGCCTGGGTCCAGGGGCTGGCCGCCAGCAGGCCGGCGGCGGCCATCAGCTCACGTCTTTGCATGGTCCTCGCTCCCTGGTTCCGGCTGCCTCAGCGTGCGGCCGGCTGGCGCGCCGTGTCAATGTCCAGGTACTGCCAGAAGTCGTAGCGGAACAGGGGCCGGCGATAGCCGATCAGCCAGGGCTGCGAGATGTCGGACACCAGACGGTGGACATGGGTCTTCATGGGCATCAGGGCCGCCTGGATGCGCTTGGCCTGCAGGAACAAGGCTTCGCGTTCCGGACCGTCGGGCATCAGCTGCAGCCGATCGTAGAGGGCGTCGAACTCCGCATGCTTGAAGCGCCCCAGGTTCTGGTTGCCAGCCTGGGGCCCGTAAAGCCGCTGCAGCGCGGGCAGGCCATCGGGGGCGGCGGCCACGGTGCCCAGGTACCAGAGCATGAGCTTGCCGGCCCGCGCCATCTTCAGCTGCTCGGGCCATTTGCCATGCATGAAGCGGGCCTTGATGCGCACGGCATTGAGGTTGCGCTGCCAGAGCTCGTCATACTGGCGCGACAAGGCATCGGGCTGATTGGCCACCTCGATCACCAGCGGGCTGCCATCGGGCATGTCGCGCCAGCCATCGCCATCGCGGTCGACATAGCCGTACAGATCCAGCAGGGCGTTGGCCCGCGCCGGGCTGTAGTCGCCCATGCTGCTCTTGTAGCTGGCCGAGTAGCCGCTGGTGTGCGGCAGCATCAGGGATTGGGCGATGATGGCCTGGCCCCGGCGCACGCGGCGGATCTCGCCCTCCACATCGATGGCCAGCGAGAGTGCGCGCCGCAGCGCCACCTTCTCGGCGCTGTAGCCGCCCACCGTGGGGTCTTCCATATTGAAGAAGGTGAAGGCGCTGTCGGCCGCCAGCACGCGGCTCAGCTGCATGCCCTGCTTGGCCAGGTTGGGGGCCAGCTTGCCATGGGGAATGGCCACGTTGACAAAATCCGGTGGCAGCCGCTCCAGGAAATCATGCTCGCGGTTCAGGAAGGACAACCAGCGCGGCTGGTTCTCCTCGATGATGGCGATCTCCACCCGGTCGATCATGGGAATGCGCCGCCCCTTGAAGCGGGCGGCCAGGGCCTGGCCCTCGGCGTCATCGGCATTCGGTTCGGCGTCGTAGAAACGTTCGCGGTAGCCGGGATTCTTCTCGAACACCATGCGGGAGCTGCGCCGCCATTCCTTCAGCACAAATGGGCCGGTGCCCACCGGGTGCTCCATGGTGTCGCGGCCGTACATCTCGGCCACTTCCCAGGCCACGGCACCGAACAGGTCGCTTCGCGCCAGCTGCTCCAGCAGGCGCGGGCGGGGCTGGTCCAGCTTGATCTGCAAGGTGTAGCGGTCCAACGCCCGCAGGCCCTCGATCGGCTGCTTGGCATCGAAGGCCCGCTTGCCATTGAGAGCGCTCAGGCGCAGGGCGGCCAGGCCGCTGACGCCCCACTCGTCCACGGTGTTCCACATCGGGCTCTTCAGCGCCGGGTCGGCAAAGCGCTTGAAGCTGTAGACGTAGTCGGCGGCCACCAGCTCCCGCTTCTGGCCCTTGAAGGCGGGATGTTCGGTGAAGTAGATGCCGGGCTGGATCTTGATCGTCCAGGTCTTGAAGTCGGCCGACACCTCGGGCATGGCGGCCGCCGTCAGCGGTTTGGCCTTGACCGGGCGGGCCAGGTAGTCGTAGCTGTAGAGCGCCTCAAAAATGTGTGGCGTCACCGTCAGCGAATAGGTGTCGCTGATCTGCGCCGGGTCAAAGCCTGTTTCGGCCACCAGGAAGGCGTAGCGAAAGACCTTGCGCGCCGCCGGTTCCTCAGGAGCGGCTGTCGCAGCCGCACTCATGGCGCTGATGTGCAAGAAACCGAGGCACAGCAGGCTGCCAGCGGCACGCAGGAACTTCTGAATCGGGGTCATGGCGTCAAGGGCTCGGGGTCGAAAGGGGGCGACGTTCTGCGGCCGAAGGATCGATGTCCACATACTCCCACCAGTTCAGCCAGAACGGTGGGCGGCGATAGCCGATCAGCTGCGGCTGAGCCAGGTCGGTCAGCAGGCGGTGGCCGCGCGCGCGGTAGGGGGCATAGGCTGTCGCCACGCGTTTCGCCTCTGCGAACACCGCGCTGCGCTCGGGGCCGTCGGGCAGGCTGTTGGCCTTCTCGTACAGACGGTCCATCTCGGGCAGGCGGAAGCGCGCGTAGTTGCTGCCGCCGATGCGGGGGCTGTAGTACAGGCCCAATGAATCCTGACCGTCCGGCGAAGCGGCCGACATGGCCAGCGACCAGATCTGGAAGCGACCGGCCCGCATGGCCTTGAGGTTCTCCGGCCATTTGCCGGTCTTGAACTCGACGCGGATGCCGATCTGCGCCATGGCCTTCTGCCAGATCTCGTCGATCTGGCGCTGGAAGCTCTCCGGCGTGCTCAGGCTGACCAGCTGCAGCGGGCTGCCATCGGGCTGCTCGCGGAAGCCGTCGCCGTCGCGGTCGCGGTAGCCGTACAGGTCCAGCAGCGCGCGGGCGCGCGCCGGGTCGTGGTCGCCGCCCTCGCTCTTGAAACGCGGGTCGTAGCCGGTGGTGTGGGGCATCAGCAGCGATTGCGCGGCAATCGCCTGGCCGCGCCGCACCACGCGGATCTCGCGCTCGGAATCGGTGCCCAGGGCCATGGCGCGGCGCAGGGCGATGCGTTCGGGTTGGTTGCCGCCGATCACCGGGTCTTCGTGGTTGAAGACGGTGAACAGCACATCGGCCGTCAGCACCTGGTAGCCCTGGATGCCGCGTTTGGCCAAGCCTGGCGCCAGGCGGCCGCCCGGCATGGCCTGGTTGATGAAGTCCTCGGGCACGCGGTCGATCAGATCGAACTGGCCGTTCAGGAAGGACAGCCAGCGCGGCTGGTTCTCCTCGATGATGGAAATCTCCACCCGGTCGATCATGGGGATGCGCCGGCCCTTGAAGCGATTGAGCAAGGCCTGACCCTCGCTGTCATCGATGCGCGGCTGGGCGTCGTAGTAACGCTCCCGGTAAGCGGGGTTGCGCTCCAGCACGATCAAGGAGCTGCGCCGCCAGGCCGCCAGGCGGAAGGGCCCGGTGCCGACCGGGTGCTCCATGCTGCGATCCGGGTAGGCCTCGATCACCTCGCGCGCCACCGCGCCGAACAGGCTGCCATCGGCCAGGGTCTGGTCGAAGCGCGGGCGCGAACGCGCCAGGCGGATCTGCAAGGTGTAGCGGTCCAGGGCGCGCAGGCCCTCGATCGGGCGTTCGTAATCGAAAGGTTTCTTGCTGCGCTCCAGCTCGGCGCGGTACTCGTTCAGACCCAGCACATGGTTTTCTTCCAGCGTGTCCCAGGCGGGGCTGTTGGTCTGCGGGTCGGCAAAGCGCTTGAAGCTGTAGACATAGTCGGCCGCCACCAGCTCACGGCGCTGGCCTTTGAAGGCCGGGTCGTCGGCGAAGTAGATGCCGGGCTGCAGGCGGATGGTCCAGGTCTTGAAGTCCGCACTGACTTCGGGCAGCGCCGCCGCCGTCAGCGGCTTGAGCCGTACCGGGCGGGCCAGATGGTCGTAGGTGAAGAGCGACTCGAAGATGTGCTGGGTGATGGTGCGCGAATAGATGTCCTGCACCTTGGCCGGATCGAAGCCGGTCTCGGCGATGCGGAAGGCGTAGCGCAACACACGAGGCGGCTCTTCGCTCGGCGCGTCTGTTGCAGCCCGCAGCGGCCCGGCCGCAGCCAGAAGCAAGCTGGCGCCGAGCAGCCGCGCGGCCCAACGCCCAGCTACAGCGGCCAGGGCCTGCCGCCGCGTCGAGAGGCGATTCACGGTGCCCACCACCGTTTCAGGACTTCTTGCCGGCCGGCGGCTGGCTGTCCAGGAAGCGCCAGAAGCCTTGCAGGAAAGGATGGGGCAGATAGCCCTTCAGCCAGGGCTGGGCCAGGCGAAGGCGGATGCGGTGCACATGGGCCTTCATCGGCATGTAGGCGGTCAGCAGGCGCTCGGCTTCCTGGATGACCGCCTGGCGCTCCGGGCCGTCGGCCATGCTCTGGCTGCGCTGCACCAGGCGGTCGTACTCGGGCAGGCTGAAGCGGCTGAGGTTGTCTTCGCCCTTGGCCGGGCCGTAGGCGGTGGCCAGCAGGGAATCGGCGTCTGGCATATCGGCCGTCCAGCTCAACATCCAGATCATGAGGCGGCCGGCCCGGGCTGCCTTCATGTTGTCGGGCCAGTTGGCGATCTTGAACTCGATCTGGATCTGCAGCGCGGCCATGTGCTTGCGCCAGAGCTCGTTGAATGCGCGCGAGTTGCTGTCGGGCTGGGTGTGGTACTCCAGGCGCAGCGGGCTGCCGTCGGGCAGGTCGCGCCAGCCGTCGCCGTCCTTGTCGGTGTAGCCGTAGAGATCGAGCAGGGCCCGGGCCTTGGCCAGCTTGTACTCGCTCATCTCGGTTTTGAACTGCGCCTGGTAGCCGAAGGTGTTGGGCGTGACGATGCTCTGCGCCGGAATCGCCTGGCCGCGCCGCACTGAGCGGATTTCCTCTTCGTTGTCGTAGCCCAGGCCGATGGCGCGGCGCAGCGCCACTTTCTCCGGCGTGTAGCCGCCCACGACCGGATCCTCCATATTGAAGTAACTGAAGATCACGTCGGAGAGCAGATTGCGGTGCAGGCGCATGCCCCGCTTGGCCAGGTGCGGGGCCAGTTGGCCTCCCGGAGCGGCCAAGGCTGCGTACTCATTCGGCACGACCAGGAAGTCGAAATCGCCCCCCAGGTAGGCCAGCCAGCGCGGCTGGTTCTCGGTGACGATGGACAGCTCGACCCGGTCCACCAGGGGCAGGCGCCGGCCCTTGAGCTCACGCGCCACGGCCTGGGCGGCGGCGTCATCGGGCGCCGGGTTCTCGTCGAAAAAGGCCTCGCGGAAGCCCGGGTTGCGCTCCAGCACCAGGCGCGAGGCGCGCCGCCAGTCCTTGAGCACAAAGGGCCCGGTGCCCACCGGGTGCTCGCCGATGTTGTCGCCGTAGGCTTCCACCACCTCGCGCGCCAGGGCCAGGCTCATGGGCTGGGCCAGGCGGTGGGCGAAGCGCGGGCTGGGCCGGCCCAGCTTGATGACCAGGGTGTAGCGGTCCGGTGTTTGCAGGCCCTCGACCGGGGCGTCGTAGTCGAAGGGCTTGCCGCTCTTGACGCTGCGCTCGCGCAGGGCCGCCAGACCCAGGATTTGCTCGCTTTCCAGGTTGGCGAAATGCGGGCTGCGCAGGCGTGGGTCGAAATGGCGCTTCAGGGCATAGGCATAGTCGGCCGCCACCAGTTCGCGCTTTTCACCCGGTTTCAGGCCTTTGAAAGCCGGGTCGGCCGCGAAATGGATGCCGGGCTTGATGCGCAGGGTGAACTGCTTGAAATCGGCGCTGACCTCGGGCAGGGCGGCGGCCGTCAGCGGCTTGAGTTGAACCGGCCGGGCCAGGTAGTCGTAGACCAGGGGCGACTCGAAGATGTTGGAGACGATCTCGCTGGAGTACTCGTCGTTGATCTGGGCCGGGTCCAGGCTGGTCTCGGCGATCGGGAAGGCCATGCGCAGCACATGGGCCGGTCCCGTCTCGGGCGCGGCCAGTGCGGCACTGCATCCGAGCAGGCCGGCGGTCAGGGCCTGCACAAGCCGCCGCGTACTCGCGGGCAGGCGTTTCCACAACATTCGCGTCTCCTCAGTCCTCGCCGCTGTCGTCTCTTGGAATCGACCGCCTGCGGCGACGCGCGGGTCTCGGGGCTGGCCGGTCGCAACCGGTGTGCCCAGAATCCCGCATATGTCACCCAGCGCGGCGCGATGCGAACGCGTCTTCGGCAAACAAACGCGCCGGCAAGCTTGTGGCTGCGGCGCGTTCGGTGGGGTGAACGATGAAGCGAAACAGCAAGTCGCTTCATCGTCCTGGTCTGGGTGGGAGTCTAGTGCCAATAGCTGGGGGCGACCATGCAGTCGAACCCCAAGGCGGCGGGCCGGGCCTCGGTCCCGGGCGCATTCCCTGGCTTACTTGTTCTCGCGCTGGAAACGATCCAGATCGATGTCCACATAGTTCCAGAAGGTGCGGACGAAGACATTGCGTTCGTAGCCGATCACCCACGGTTGGGCCAGGTCGGTGAAGATGCGGTGGATGTCCATCTTGTAGGGCATGTAGGCGATCAGCAGGCGCTGGGCCTCGCGCATCACGGCCTGGCGCTCGGGGCCGTCCGGCAGGGCCTTCTGCTTCTGGTAGAGCTCGTTGAAGGCCGGCAGATCGAAGCGGGCCTTGTTGGCCTTGCCCTTGGCGCGGCCGTCGCCGAGCGCCAGGAAGGTGTCGTTGTCCGGGGTCGAGGCGACCCAGCTGACGCCCCACATCTGCAGCTTGCCTGCATTGGCGGATTTGAGGTTCTCCGGCCATTTGGCGGTCTTGAACGTCATCTTGATGTGCAGCGCGTCCATGCCCTTGTTCCAGAGCTCGACCAGCTGGCGGCTGTCGGTGTTGGGCTGGGTGGCGTATTCGATGCGCAGGGGCGAGCCGTCGGGCATGTCGCGCCAGCCGTCGCCGTCCTTGTCGATGTAGCCGTAGAGGTCGAGCAAGGCCTTGGCCTTGGCCAGGTTGTACTCGCTCATCTCCGACTTGAAGTTCGGGTCATGGCCGAACACGCCGGGGATGGACGGGCCCTGGGCCGGAATGCCCTGGCCGCGGCGGGCGATGCGGATCTGCTTGTTCACATCCATGCCCAGGGAGATGGCGCGGCGCAGCGCGATCTTCTCGGGCGTGTAGCCGCCCACGGTCGCGTCTTCCATATTGAAGTAGGAGAACGCGATCTCGGGGTAGACGAAGCGTGTCATCTGCACGCCCCGCTTGGCCAGGCTGGGTGCGAGCTTGTTGTTGGGGATGGCGATGCCGGCGAACTCGAAGGGCAGCTCGGGCAGGATCTCGGCCTCGTTGCCGAGGAAGGACAACCAGCGCGGCTGCGTCTCTTCGATGATGGCGATCTCCACCCGGTCGATCATGGGCAGGCGTCGGCCCTGCAAGGCACGCACTTGCGCGGCCAGCTCGGGCTTGTCGGCCGGCGGCTGCTCCTGGTAGAACTCTTCGCGGTAGTTGGGGTTCTTCTCGAGCACGATGCGCGAGCTGCGGCGCCACTCGGCCAGGCGCCAGGCGCCCGTGCCCACCGGGTGCTCCATGATCTTGTCTGCATAGGCCTCGACCACCTCGCGCGCCACGGCGCCGAGGAAGCCGCTGTCAGCGAACTGGTTGATGAAGCGCGGGTCGCCCACGCCCAGCTTGATCTGGAATTTGTAGCGGCTGAGCTGCTGCAGGCCTTCGACCGGGCGCTCGTAGTCAAAAGGCTTCTTGGCCGCCATCAGCTCCTTGCGCAGCTCCGAGAGGCCGAGGATCTTGACGTTCTCCAGCAGGTAGAGGTTGGGGCTCTTCCACTGCGGGTCGTAGTGGCGCTTGATGGAGTAGATGTAGTCGGCCGCGGTCAGCTCGCGCTTGGCTCCCTTGAAGGCCGGGTCATCGTTGAAGTAGATGCCGGGCTTCACTTCAAAAGTCAGGGTCTTGAAGTCGGCCGAGATCTCGGGCATGGCCACCACGGTGTTGGGCACCAGCTTGGCCGGTTTGGCCAGGTACTCGAACTTCAGGGGCGCATCGAAGATGCCGGCGGCCACGGTCTTGGAATAGGTGTCGCTGATCTGCGCCGGATCGAAGCCGGTTTCGGCAACCCGGAAGGCATAGCGCAGCACCTTGGGTGTGGCTGCCGCTTTGCCTTCAGCGGCGCCGGCATCTGGGGCGGCCCAGACGGGCAGGCCGGTGGCACCGGCCATGGCCAGGCTCAGGCCGATCAGGGCGCGACGGACGGCGGCGGGGCGGGCCAGGGGCGAGAAGGTCGGGCGTGGCAGGTGGCTCATGGTCATGCTCAGTAAAGGTCTCGGGGCGCCAGGGGATCACCCAGAGCGCCCAGGGGGCATCGTCGGGCGCGTCGCATGCCGGGATCGGGCAGGGTGACAGACGAGGGCGCGCGCAAAGTTGCGGAGTCTAGGGCCTGTGGGCGATCCGGCGTCACAGCGGGGTCATGCAGATCGTGCATCAGTTGCTGCAATTTTCGCCCAGCTCCCGCGGGCGCTGTGCGCGCGCGCCCTGAGACGGCTGACCAGCAAAAGCCCCAATCCATGGGGCGCTCAGGGCAAATGCCGTGAAAACCGGCCCTGGCTTCGCTTAGACTCGCGCAACTTTTCCCGCAAACCCCGTCCGCCACCCGCGTGCGGGGTTTCTTTTGTCCAACCGACGACGCGTTAACTGGAGCCCGACAGCAATGGCGGCATACCTGCTCAGGCGCTTGTGGCAAATGATTCCGACTCTGCTCGGCGTCGTGCTGCTGGTGTTCTTTCTCTTCAAGTACTTTGGCGGCGATCCCGCTGAAATCATGGGTGGCCTCAACGCCAGCCCCGAGCAGATCGACGCGATCCGCGAACAGCTGGGCCTGAACAAGCCGGTCTGGGAACAGCTCTGGATCTTCATCAAGCAGATCGTCACCTTCGACTGGGGCAAGAGCTGGGCGACCAATGAATCGGTCGCGAATCTGTTCAGCAGCCGCCTGCCGGCCACGCTGACGGTGATGCTGCCCATCCTGATCCTGGAAGTCTCGCTGGCCATTCCCTTCGCCCTGGCCGTGGCCGCCGTGCGCGGCAGCCTGACCGACCGCACGGTCATGATCCTGAGCACGGTGGCGGTGTCGATCTCGCTGCTGGTTTACGTGATCGTGGGCCAGTATGTGTTCGCCTTCCGCCTGGGCTGGTTCCCGGTGCAGGGCTGGACCGACAGCGTCTGGACCAACCTCACCACCTACGCGCCCCTGCCCATCATGGTGGCCGTGGCGGTGGCGATTGCGCCCTACACCCGCCTCTATCGCACCTTCTTCCTCGACGAGATCGGCCATGACTATGTGCGCACCGCGCGCGCCAAGGGCATGACCGAGCGCACCATCCTGCTCAAGCATGTGCTGCGCAACGCCATGATCCCCATCATGACCAATATCTCGGTGGCCCTGCCGGGCGTGTTCGTCGGCAGCTTCCTGCTCGAGGTGTTCTTCTCCATCCCGGGGCTGGGCCGCGAGATCCTGCTGGCTGTGAACCGCAGCGACTACCCGGTCATCCAGGCCTTTGCCATCTACATCGCCTTCCTGACCATGGTGGTGAACCTGATCACCGACGTGCTGTACAAGCTGGTCGACCCGCGCGTGGTGCTGAAATGAGTGCAGTGATGTCTTCTCCGACCCCCGCCGCATCCGGCAACAACAAGGCGCAGAAATCTGAAGGCGTGTGGGCCGCTTCCTGGCGCCGCCTGAAGGCTGACAAGGTGGGCATGGTCTCCATGGCCATCGTCGCGGTCTTCCTCTTGATGGTGATCGCCTCGGCCAGCGGCCTGCTGGCCAAGAACTGGCAGAAGGAAGTGGGCGTGCCCAATGCGCCGCCGACCTTCATGGGCCCGGCCCCGGCCGAGGCCACTGGCGTGATCGCCCAGCCCAAGGGCCCCAATGTCGACCTCAGCGACATCGACCCCCTGGCGCCCAAGTACAAGGAATGGGAAGAGCGCGCCAGCCAGTTCAAGACCGAAGAGGTGGTCAAGGCCGAGACCCTGCCCCTGGGCGGCGACCGCCTGGGCCGCGATGTGCTGGCCAAGGTGATCAAGGGCGCGGAAGTGTCCATCCTGGTGGGCGTGCTGGCGGCCGTGGTGGCCACCATCATCGGCACGGTGCTGGGCGCGATCTCGGGCTTCTTCGGCGGCAAGATCGGCGACTTTCTCGAGTGGCTCTACAACGTCTTCACCGCCATCCCCAGCATCCTGCTGATCTTTGCCTTCGCCGTGATCTTCGGCAAGGGCGTGATGTCGGTGGTGATGATTCTGGGCCTGGCCGGCTGGCCTGGCATCTACCGCCTGATCCGTGCCGAGTTCATGAAGCACTCGGTACGCGAGTACGTGCGCTCGGCCGAGGCCATCGGCGCCTCGCGCTACTCGCGCATGTTCAAGCACATCCTGCCCAATGTCTCGCACGTGGCCCTGGTGCAGCTGAGCCTGCATGTGGTGAGCTTCATCAAGAGCGAGGTCATCCTGTCCTATCTGGGCCTGGGTGTGGGCGTGGACCAGGTCTCCTGGGGCACCATGCTGAGCGAATCCCAGAGCGAGCTGATCCTCGGCTACTGGTGGCAGCTGGCGGCCGTGACCGCCCTGATGGCGGTGTTCGTGACGGCCTTTGCGCTGTTCACCGATGCCTTGCGCGATGCGCTGGATCCGAAGTTGCGAGGGCTAGAGTAATTGTGGGTTGGACCTTGCCGTACTCGGCAAGCTCCGACCCCAAGTGACTGTAGCTGTTAGGTATTTGTCGGTCGGTGTGAACGAAGTGAACACCGATCCTCCATGAAAGCATTTATGTTGCTGAGCATTCAAGACCTCAAGGTCGCCTTCCGCATGGGCAAGGTGAACGGCCAGATGCAACGCGCGCTGGCCGTCAAGGGCATCAGCTTCGACATTCCCGAGAACTCGACCGTGGCCCTGGTGGGCGAGTCGGGCTCGGGCAAGTCGGTCACGGCCATGTCCATCCTCAACCTGTTGCCCAGCAATGCCGAGCGCCAGGGCAAGATCCTGTTCCAGGGCCGTGACCTGCTGCAGACCTCGCTGCCCGAGCTGCAAGCCATCCGTGGCCGCGACATCGCTTGCGTGTTCCAGGACCCCATGACCTCGCTGAACCCGGTCTTCACCGTGGCCGACCAGATCATGGAGCCCCTGATCAAGCACATGGGCATGAGCAAGAAGCAGGCCCTGACGCGCGCTGAGGAACTGCTCAACGAAGTGGGCATCCCCGAGCCCAAGCGCCGCCTCAAGGCCTACCCGCACGAGATGTCCGGCGGCCAGCAGCAGCGCGTGATGATTGCCGTGGCCCTGGCCTGCAGCCCCAAGCTCTTGATCGCCGACGAGCCGACCACGGCGCTCGACGTGACCATCCAGCGCCAGGTTATGGAGCTGATGGCCAAGCTCAAAGAGACGCACAAGATGAGCCTCTTGTTCATCTCGCACGATCTGGGCGTGGTGGGCGAGATCTCCGACCAGGTGGTGGTGATGCGCCACGGCGAGATCCGCGAGAAGGCCTCGGTGGCCGAGATCTTCAACGCCCCGCAAGACAGCTACACCAAGGCCTTGCTGGCCTGCCGCCCCTCGCTGAGCGAGAACCCGGTGCGCCTGATGGTCATCGACGACCACATCGCCGCACAAAAGGGCGAGGTCCGCGCCCAGGCCGTGGGCAAGGCCAAGGACCCCAACGCCCCGGTCATCCTGGAAGCGCGCGGCCTGCAGAAGAGCTTTTATTTCAAGGCCGGTCTGTTCAGCAAGAAGGAGTTCAAGGCCGTCAAGCAGGTCAGCTTCAAGCTGCGCAAGGGCTACACCCTGGGCGTGGTGGGCGAGTCCGGCTCCGGCAAGACCACCATGGGCCTGACCCTGCTGCGCTTGCACGAGCCCACCGGCGGCGAGGTGCTGTTCGAGGGCAAGGATCTGCTCAAGATGAGCGGCAACGACTGGCAGAAGATGCGCCGCCGCATCCAGGTGGTGTTCCAAAACCCGTATGCCTCGCTGAACCCGCGCTTCACCATCGGCCAGACCCTGGTCGAACCGATGGAGATCCACAAGATCGGCAAGGACCACGAGGAGCGCCTGGCCCGCGCCAGCGCCCTGCTCAAGAAGGTGGGCCTGGACGACACCGTGCTGAACAAGTACCCGCACGAGTTCTCGGGCGGCCAGCGTCAGCGCATTGCCATCGCCCGCTGCCTGACCCTCAACCCCGAGGTGCTGGTGCTGGACGAAGCCGTGTCGGCGCTGGACGTGTCGGTGCAGGCCCAGGTGCTCAATCTGCTCAAGGACCTGCAGGACGAGTTCGGCCTCAGCTATGTCTTCATCAGCCATGACCTGGCGGTGGTGAAGTTCATCTCCGACGAGGTGCTGGTGATGCAGAACGGCGATGTGGTCGAGCAGAACGAGACCCAGGCCCTGCTCGATGCCCCGCAGCAGGAGTACACCCGCCGCCTGCTCGGCGCGGTGCCGCGCGGCTACCAGGGCGAGGCCCCGGTCTCGGCCGCCGCCGCCTGAGGAGGCGATGCAGCCCGGCACCGCCCCTTCGGCCGAGGCCGGCCCGGGGGCGGCCGCCAGCGATGCCCGCCCGCTCACCCGCTGCCGCAACTGCGGCGCCGAGGTCAGCGGGCTTTTTTGCGCCCAATGCGGCCAGGAGACCCGGGTCGAGCTGCCCACGCTGCGGGAGTTTGTCGGCGAAGCCACCGGCCGCCTGCTGGCCGTGGATGGCCGGCTCTGGCGCAGCTTGTTCCTGCTGGTGTTTCGCCCGGGCCAGCTGACGGTCGAGTACTTGAACGGCCGGCGCAAACACTATGTGCGCCCGGGCCGATTGTTTTTCGCGCTTTCGGTGCTGATGTTCGCGGCCCTGAAGTTCGGCTCGGAGCCGGTCTTGCTCCAGAGCCCCGCGGCCCGCTCGGCGCCGCAGACCCAGCCCCAGGCCGCCGGCAGCTCCGGGACGCACGATTGGACCCTCAGCCTGGTCGATCACCTCCAGCCCTGGCTGCTGCGTCACGCGGACCATCCGGTCCAGGCGCGGGCGCTGCAGCGGCTGGCGCATTTCCGCACCCTGCCCCAGGCCCAGCGTGCTCGCGTGCTGAGCGAGGGTTTGCTGCGCTATGGCTCCTACGCCTTGGTGGCCATGCTGCCGCTGTATGCCGCCCTCTTGCAGCTGGCGCATCGCCACTATCGGGTGCCCATGCCAGGACGGCCGCAGCGCTATATCGCCCATCTGGTCTATGCCACCCATGTGCACTGCATTGTTTTCTTGCTGGTGCCCCTGGCCTTGCTGATGCCCAGTGGCGGTGGTTCGCTCCTGGTGCTGCTGCCGCTGGCTTGGCACGGTGTGCAGGCCGAGCGCCGGGTTTACGGTGGCGCATTCTGGTCGCGCGCCTTGCGCAGTGCTTTCGTGGGCCTGGGCTACACCACCTGCCTGATCGGCGCGCTCGTCTTGATGTTGTACGGCTCCATGCTCACGGTGGCGTGAGCCTGCGACGGTCGACGCAGCATGGACCAGTCGCTGTCCGTGTTTGATGTCATGAGCGCATCGCCTCGGTCTGTGAAGCTGGGTTCAACCGTGCTTCGCCAGGCGATCCGCCGTGCCGGCCTTGGCAAAGCGCCGCACTGTGAACGTGACCAGGGGCCGGTACAGCCAGCGCAGAAGCCAGCCGGGCAGCCAGCGTCCGCGTTCTTCATGGGCCACCCGGGCGCGTGGATGGTCCATGAAGCGCCAGGCGCTGCTTCGGTAGCGGCTCAGGTCGCGGCAGAACTCCAGGCGCTCCAGATGTTTGACGCTTTTGTAGCCGTAGTGAGCCGGCGCCACCAGGCGCAGCGGTGCCCCATGGTCCAGGCCCAGGGCCTGCCCGTTCAGCTGGTCGGCGAGCAGCACATCTTCGGCCAGCAGATCGGCCAGCGGCAGGCAGGCACGAGCGCCATCGCTGCCCCTCATGAGGACGTAGGCGACCTGATCGTCCGGCTCAGCCTGCGCTTGGATCAGGGCTTGGTACACATCGCGCATGCGCACCCCGCTCCAGCTCAGCCCTGCGCTGGACCAGCCGGTGACGCAGTGGAAGTCGCATTGCAGCGTCACGCGCTGCAGGCCGGCCCAGGCGGCCGCGTCGAGCCACAGTTCTTTCCTGACGAGGCCGCAGACCCGCAGCCGCAGCGGCGGTGCCTGGGTAGGCATGCGCTGCGCGAAACGCAGCAGGCCGAAGCGGGGGAAGTCGAGCCGCCGATGCTGGCCCGGTGGCAAGGTCTGGGTCATCCGTGGATCCATGGGTTGCCGGTGCGCACCCGCGCGCCCAGCTGGCGCAGCAGTTGCAGCAGGCCCAGGTAGGCGCGGTCGAAGAAGGGCAGCTCGGGGGCCATCTGCCGCAGATAGCTCACGGCGATGCGCTGGTGCTCGGCGCTGGGTCGCGGTGGTGGCGGGTGCTGGCCGAAATCGAACTCGGCGTCACGGAAGGGCCTGACCTGCCAGTTCAGGACGGGCGCCAAGGCCGGCAGCAGCCGAGTGCCGAAATCAGCGGCATTCAGGCCCGGTGTGATCAAGCCCAGCGTCTCGTAGGCCTTCTGCAGGGCCGGCTTGTCACACGGTTGGCTCAGCAGGGCACACCAGGCGGCGGCCAGCGACGCACTGAACTGCGGTCGCAGCTCCCGGGTGCAACCGAAGTCCAGCAAACCCAGGCGTCCGTCGGGCATGAAGAGATAGTTGCCGGCATGAGCGTCGGCCTGCAGCCTGTGCAGGCGGAAGCTGCTGTGCATGAACAGGTCGAACAAGGTCTGGCCGTGGCGATTGCGCTCCGCCTGGCTGGGCCCGGTGGCCAGCCATTCCTTCAAATGCAAGCCCGGCAGGCGTTCCATGCTCAGCACGCGGGCGCTGCACAAGGCGTTGATGGTTTGCGGCAGCACCAGGTCCGGCAAGTCTTGCAAGCGATCGCGGAACCACTCCAGCTGCTGGGCCTCGCGCCGGTAGTCGAGCTCCTCAATCAGGGTCTGCTCGATGCTGCCCAGCACCGTGTCCAAGACCTCGGGCCGAGGCGCCGTGACAGAGCCCATGCCGCCCACGCTGCGCAGCAGCAGGCGCAGCAGTGCCAGATCGCTGTGGACCGAGGCCGCCATGCCTGGGTATTGCAGTTTGACCGCCAGCGCCCGCCCGTCCTGCAGCGTGGCGCCATGCACCTGGCCCAGGCTGGCCGCAGCAAAAGCCTGCGCCTCGAAGCTGGCGAACAAGGACTCCGGCCCGGCACCGAACTCCTGGCGCAAGAGCTTGATCACCAGCGCCCGGTTCAAGGGCGAGACCTGGTACTGCGCGCGGCTCAACTCCTGGCGCAGCGCCTCGGGCAGCAAGTCCAGTTCCATGCTGAGCAACTGAGCGGCTTTCAGTGCCGTGCCCTTGAGCTGATTCAGCGCCCCGAACAGGATGCGGCCGAGCTCCGCCTCATGCGTCTGCTGTGCCAACTGGGCACGAGGGTCCGCGGCGCTGGTCGCTGGGACTCGAGGCTTCAGTTTGTGGCTCAGGTGGGCCACCCCTGCGCGCGCCACGGCGGTGCCGGCGATGGCGCTTCGGGCCAGCCGGCTGGTGCGAGGGGCTTTGGCCATCAAGGCAGCTGATCCCAGACCTGGCGCAAGCCGATCAGGTGCACCACACCATACGCCAGACAGATGAGCGAGCTCCAAACCAGGAAGGGCGTGCTGTGCTCTGGGGCAAAGATGCGCAGGGGAATGATGGCGATCCCGCGCAGGCAGTAGATGGCGGTGATCAAGCTCAGTGCCAGCTTTGGCCACGGCAGCTGGAGGCTCAGCAGCCCACTGGCCGCCAGGGCGTAGAGCGCCCACAAACCCAGCACCATGGCAATGCCGCAGGTCAGGAGTGCCGGCCACCAACTCCCCGCTGCGCTCATGCGAGCCAGGTCTTCGCCGGCGCCGAAAAAGCGATACCAGGACGGGCCGCCCAACACGATCAGCACATGCAAAGCTGCGGCGATCGCGCTCAACAGGCCACCCAGCAGCAGCCAGCCGTTGCTGAGCCCGCTCATCGCGCTGCCACCCCGGCACTCAGGCCGCGCTTGGTCAGGGCCAGCAGTTCCAGCAATCCGCCCCCCGGCCCGTGTTGCAACAGCCTGGCCAACTGGCTGCGCAGCACAAAGCCGCCCAGATCGAGCAGCTTGTTGATCAGGCCGCTTTGCAAAGCCAGGACCAGCACGCCCAGGCTCAGGTCGACCAGCTGGTGGGTGTTGCCGAACTCCTCGGAGTCGTCGCGCAGCCAGTAGGCCACCAGGCCGTAGACGGCATCGGCCATCAAGCCAGCCAGGCTGTTCTTGAAGCCGCAGGGCGCGATCTCAGCGGAGACCTCCGCCTGCTCCAGCATCTCCACAAAGGCCTGGCGAAGCTTGGCCTTGCCGGGCAAGTCCTGGCTGAGCAGCAACAGCGGCGCGCCCTGGATCAGGCGGTGAGCGATGGCGACGAACTCGCGGTCGGCCAGCAACAGCTCCAACAGGCTGTCCAGCAGCAGCTGCAGGCGCTCCTGCAGGCTGAAGTCCTGCTGTCCCCGGGTCTTCTGCATCAGGGCAATCGCGTCGCCTGCCTGCTGTTCGAAGTACGCCAGCACCAGCTTTTCTTTGCTGGGGAAGTATTTGTAGATGGTGGCGTCACCGAGCTCGGCGGCACGGGCGATCTCTTTCATGGTCGTGCCATCAAAGCCCTGGCGACTCATCAGGTCCACGGCCACGCGCAGCAGCAGGCGCCGGGTTTTGTCTTGCTGGGTTTTGCTGGTTCGCATGTTTAATAAATACTGACTATCTTTTGATCTGGAATTTACACGAGTTTATTGTGTAGCGTAAAACTTTAATCGGCTGAGAACGGGGGCTTGCGTCCGCGACCAGGCATGCCTGACGCGGACCTGTGCCGGTGGTCATGGGTGATTTGGCTGCTCAGCCCGAGGTCTGCGCCGTCGCGGTGCGTGGGCCTGCGCTTCGCCGAGTTCGGTGGCGGTGACGGCGACAAGTACGCACAGTGCGCCCTGCCGGTCGGCCAGCCCTAATGGGGCAGCGGTCCGGCACCGATCAACCCGAGCGAAGCTTCCGCCCACCATGAACCCAGTCAAGACCCATCATCTCAACCTCAAGGCCACGCTGGCCCTCGCCGTGCTGGCCTTGTCCGGCCTCGGCGCGCAGGCCGCCGAATCGTCGTCGCCCAGCGAGGGCTTGCATGGCCTGATCGGCATCGGCGCCGTCTACAGCCCCACGTACGTCGGCGCCAAGGAAAGCCGCAGCCATGCCGTGCTGCTGCCCGATCTGCGCTATCGCAAGGGCGCCTTCGAAGCCTCCACCCTCGGTGGCCTGCGCTACTGGGCGGTGGAGAAGCCTGACTTTCAATTTGCGCTGACCCTGGGTGTCGACGCCGGCCGTGAGGACCACAAGGTCAAGGGTTTTCTGGGCCAGAGCGGCAGTGACCGCCTGCGCGGCATGGGCAAGATCAAGGCCAGTGGCGAGCTGGGCGTGGCTGGCAGCTGGAGCGGCCTGGGCCTGCCTTTGAACTTCGAGCTCAAGACGGCGCTGGGCAAGAAGGGCCACGGCGGCACCCTGGCCAGCATTGGCAGCAGCCTGCCCTTGCTGGCCAGCGGCCCGCTGGAGCTGGGCGCCGAGGTGTCGCTCGGTTTTGCCGACAAGCGCTATCTGCAGTCCTACTACGGCGTGAGCGCCGCCCAGGCGGCAGCCACCTCGTTCAAGGAGTTCCACCCCAAGGCCGGCCTCTACGGCGCCGACCTCGGCCTTTCGGCCCGCTACAAGCTCAGCGATTCCATGAGCCTGATGGCCAATGCCAGCTACCACCGCGTGCTCGGCGATGCGGCCAAGAGCCCGCTGGTCGAGCGCAAGGGCGCACCGACCGTGCTGGTCGGCCTGGGCTACACCTTCTGATGAGATGGGGCGTCAGCGATGGCCGCGCAGCAGGGCGCGTGTGGTCTGCTCCTGCTCGTTGTAACGCTGCTGGGCGCTCAGCGGCTTGATCTTGCCGGCCTGCAGGGCGGCCTGGTCGAGGTTGGCACCCCAGCTGCTGCCGGTGCGCAGGGCCAGCGGTGCGCCTAGGCCATCGGCGAAATCGGCCGGCAGCCAGGGCATGATCTCGGCCAGCACCAGCTGCAGCCGCGGCCGGATGGCCGCTTCGCCAATGCGCCCGCGCTGGCCCCAGACGACGGTCAGGTCGGCGCTGTTGGCGCCGGGCTCGAGCTTGTTGGTGATGGCGTAATCGCGCCAGACACCCAGGCGGCGCTGCATCAGCGCCTCTTCGATCAGCATGGCCGTGTCCTCGCGCGAGAAGGCGGCGCCGCTGGCGACGGAGTAGCTGTAGTCGTCGTTGACCCGGTCCTGGCTGAAGAAGCGCACCACGTCGAGCGGCTGGTAGCCGATCTGGGTGGCGGTGGGTGCGTCGCCGTAGGACAGCACGCGTGCCAGGCCGCGCATTTCCAGCGAGAAGAAGGGGTAGCGCTGGTTCAGCTGCTCCGAGGCGGTCAGGGCCGGGATGGCTTCGTAGACCCGGCTGCTGCTGCCCAGCAGGCTGGCATGCACGCGCGGCGGCAGGAAATCGCCGGCATGGCTGAGCTCGTGGTACAGCAGCGAGCCGAGCGCGTTCTGCACATCCTCCAGGCTGCGTGAGGCGCGCTTGGCCACGGCCAGGCTGGTGATCGCGTGGCGGTTGTCCTTCACATAACGCCAGGGGCTGGCGTAGTTGAGCAAGGCACCGTTGTCGCTGCGCGGGTCCGGTGTCTCGCTGACCGTGTCGCGCTGCTCGGGTGTCAGCCAGAGGTTGGCGGCGTCCAGGTAGATGGCGCCGGTGGCGCTCCAGTAGAACGCCGGGCGGACCCGCCCCCCGATCACCACGGCCGTCACCGAGGCCAGCATGCGGCGGAAATCGCCATGCACATCCTGCTCGCGCAGAAAGCGCTCGAAGTTGGCACCCATCCAGTCGTTGGAGACCAGCACGCGGTCCATGATCTCGTCCACGGTCGGCGTGCCGTTGCTGCCGACACTGCCCAGCAGGGGCAGCTTGCTCAGGGTGCAGAGGTTGTTGGGGTTGCTGGAGCTCAGGCCCGGGTGGTAGATGCACTCGCTCAAGGCAGCGGCCCGGGGGCTGCTGGCTTTGTAGGGGTAGACGCGGCTGGGGGTCTCGTCGCTGCCGAACAGGGGGTTGGCCGGCAGCGGTGGCAGGGCCTGCACCAGCAGGCTGAACTCGCCGCTGGCGCTGCGGCCGTCGCCGAGATCGGCACTGGCGCGCAGGCGCAGCAGCGTGTCGCTGCTGGCGGCTGGCGCCGAGGCCACCAAGCGCGCGCCGCTGGCGCCGCTGAGGTTCAGTGTCGGCCCTTCCAGCTGTTCCCAGCGCCAGCTGGCGGCGGCCAGCTCTGTTTCACTCAAGCCGGGCAGCCAGGCGCGCAGCGAGAACTTGCCGCCGGCGTAAACGCTGGGCTCGCCGCGCAGCACCGCGCGCAAGGCCGCCGGGTTGGCGTCGGCCGCCACGGTCAGCGGCAGGCTGGCGCTGTGGCTGCGGCCCAGCTCATCCTGGTAGCTGAGATCGAAACGGTGGCTGCCGGCGGCGCCGGGTTCGAGCGTTAGCGCCTGCGAGCGCGCGGACAGGGTGGCCAGGGCCGCGCCCTCCTTTTGTTCCCAGCGCAGCTGGCTCAGGCGGTGGCCGGGGCAGGCCAGGAGGCTCAGCTCCTGGTTGCGCCCGGCCTGCAGCGTGGCCGGCTGGGCCAGGCGGGCGACCGAGTTGCTCTGGCACTGGCTGCTCAGCGGCGGCACCTCGGCCACCGGCGGCACCGGCTGCACTGGGGTAGGCGGGCTGTCACCGCCGCCCCCACCGCCCCCACCGCCGCCGCAGCCCGCCAGCAGGGCGGCCAGCACCAGGGCCATGCCGCCCGTGGCGGCGAAGAAAGCGCGGCGGTGCGAATCCGTGTGAATCGGGCGTTGGGGCATGGCGTGGCGTGGTCCAAGTTGGCGGCCTCGGGGTCACGGCCGCGCCGGCCCCGCGTGTCAAACTGGCGCGATGTTACAAGCGACCGCCCGACGCCTAGCTGCCTTCAGCGGGCCCTTCCGCCTCTTGCTGATCAGTGATTCCCTGATGTTGTTGTCGCTGATGGTCGGGCGCGTGGCCACACCCTGGTGGGTGGCGCATGAGGGCGGTGCCGCGCACCTGGCCCTGTTTGCCGGCGGCCTGGCGCTGGGCTCTTGCCTGGCCCTGCCTTTGCTGTCACCGCTGGGCGACCGGCTGGACAAAAAGCTCCTGATCTCGGCGGGCCTGGCTTTGATGGCGCTCGAAGCCCTGCTGCTCGCCTCGCTGGCCCAAGCCGGGTTCTATCGGCTGCACTGGGTCATGGCGCTGGAATTGCTGTCGGTGGTGGCGATGGCGGCCATCATGCCGGCCTCCTTCAGCATCGTCGCGGAGCTGCTGCCGCCCAGCCAGCTGACCGAAGGCCTGGGCCTGCAGAAGAGCGCGCAGGCGATCGGCCGCTTGCTGGGCCCGGCCCTTGGTGGCGCAGTGCTGGCCCTGGCCGGCACGGCGGCAGCGCTGTGGTTGCATGCCGTGCTGCTGGCGCTGGCTGCGGCCCTGGCCTGGCGCGTGCAGACACCGGCCCTGCGCCCCCAAGCCCATGCCCGCCACTGGCTGCGCGAGCTGCGTGCCGGCTTGGCGGCCAAATGGAAGATGCCGCTGGAGCGCGGCTGGACCACCGTGTCGTTTCTGGTGATGGTGTTCTTCGGCCCGGCCATCGGCATGCTGGTGCCTTTGAAGGTGCAGTCCCTGGGCTTGTCCGGGGCCTGGCTGGGCGCCTGCGAGGCGGGCCTGTCGGCCGGCATGTTGTTGGGCTCGCTTGGTGGGGCGGTTTGGCTGGCTGAGCGCATGGGTCGTTTCAGGGCCAGCCTAACGGCCATCTTGGTCGAGGGCTTGTGCATGGCCGTCATTGGAGTGAGCCACCAGGGGCTGGTGATCGTGCTCTGCTTTGCCGTGCTTGGGGCCTGCATTGCTACCGTGCAGTTGGTGGGTCACACCCACCGCATGTTGGCCATTCCACAGGCGTATCGATCACGGCTGATGGCGGTGAATCTCATGGTCATGCACATCGCTGGGGTGCTGGGGCCAGGTCTTGCCGGCCTGGGCTTGCTGCGCCTGGGCGTGGACCGGATCTACCTGCTGTTCGGCCTGGGCCTGTTCCTGGTCGGTCTGGCCTATCGCTGGGTGCCGGGCTACCGCGATTTCCTCAACCTGCCGCATGAGCAGGCCGAGGGCTGGTACGCGCGTCAGCACCCGCAGCTGTTTCGCTGAGATCAGCTCTTGGTCACGGGCAGCAGGCTCTGGCTGAGCTCGACGCTGCCGCTGACACGCAGCGACGGCTGACCTTGCTCTTGCTGCGCGGCCGGTTCGGCCTGGCTCAGGGCCAGCACCGCGGAGGCGGCGACGGCGCCCAGGGCGGTCAACAAGGTGGTCAGAAGGCTGGTGTTGCGGGTGTCCATGATGCAGATCTCCTTGGTGAGGGTGGGTCCTCTCAAGCACGTGAAGGGCCGCTCCCGAACTTGCTTGACCGCCCCCTCGGGGGGGGCTGACACGCAGTGGCAGCTTGGGGGCGCTGTGTATCGATGGTTGAAGTGTCGGCAATCTCGCCGGGCCTTTCCAGGCTCGGGCGACGAGCTGCAGGCCGGAGCGCGCGAATCGCCATCCAGGGCGACGAAAAGCGGGCTTGAACCCACTTCAGCCGGCCGCGAATCCCTAGAAATCCCGAGGACAGAACGGCGGCCAGCCACTATGGTCGGCGGCGCACCTCGGCCGTGGCTGTCATCACGCCGTCGTGTGCTGCGGGGACGCTGTGCCTCGCGACATATTCACCGAGGGAGCTTTCCAATATGCCAGCCAGCCGCCAAGACACCCAGTTGCAGGGCATCACCGATCTGTGCCTGCTCACGCCCATCAAGCCCGGTTTCGTCAACGCCTTCGAGACCATCACCCACCTAGAGCGCCTGCGCCGTGTGCTCAAGACGCTGAACGCCTTGCGCCAGTCGGCGCGCGAATCGAGCGAGACGCCCGAGCTGTTCACCGACGTGGTCAGCCGCTTCCGCATCGTCCATTCCTTCCGCTGGGCCATCGTCGAGCCGCGCCCGGGCATCGATGCCGAGGGCACGCCGCACAAATTCCTGCTCAATGTCTGTTTCGACGGCGGCTGGGAGCCGTATATGCGCGTCATCTGGGATGACTTGGGCAGCATGCTGGACCTGATGCTCTGCCACTGCGAGGGCTACCGCCTCTCGCGCGAGACTTCGTTCGAGCGCTATATCGAGTGGGTGCGCGCCAACGAGTTCTCGGCCGATTTCCTCTACCTGGAATCGGGCCGCAGCTGCGGCGACCACGACTACCTGGCCGAGCTGGAGCGCCAAAGCCGCCTGCATCCCGAGGGTGGCGATCTGGCCGTGACCCGGCTGCGCCGGCCGCTGCCAGGCGAGAGCAAGCCCCTGCCCAGCGAGCCGCGTGCGGCCTTCGACATGGCGGTGCGCGGCCTGCCGGCGCTGGCGGCGCTGTACTCGCTGGAGCGCTATTTCCTGCCCAGCGCGCCGGATGGCTATTGCCTGCTGCGCGCCACCCGCGATGTGCTGTTCGAACTGCGCGGTCTGGACACCCTCAAGCGCTTCCCCCTGCTGCCGCCCACGCCCGAGCAGGCGCAGGCCAACCCTCTGCTGGCCGCCGGCTATGCCCTGCGTGCCACGCATTACAAGATGCTGGCCTGGTTCGAGACCGTGCCGCCCCAGCCCGAGGTCAAGCCGCGCGCCCTGGCCTACCGTGATGCCGACATCCAGGGCGGCATGCTCAGCGCCTACCCCAATCTGGTCGGTGGCGCACTGGTGCTGCTGCGCGTGGCCAATCGCAGCCAAGCGGTGGCCTGGCTCAGCCAGCAGTTCAAGCCCAGCAGCGAGGCACAGACCCTGCTCGGTGAAGCCCCGGCCGGCGGTTTCTACCGCAATGTGGCCCTAAGCCTGGCCGGGCTGCGCGCCCTGGGCGTGCCGGCCTCGCGCCTGGCGCGCTTCCCTCAGGCTTTCCAGGAAGGCATGGAGGCGCGCGCCGGCGTGCTCGGCGATCTGCGCCACAACCACCCGCGTTACTGGAAGCTGCCCGAGCGCAACTGGCCGCGCGGCGCGGCCGAACGCAGCAGCCCGGCGGCGCGTGTGGACCTCAATGCCGTGCACCTGGTGGTGCAGCTGCGCTTCGGTGCCGGTGTGAACGCAGCCACGGTGGATGCCGAAATCGCCAGCCTGGAGCGCGACAGCGGCCTGCAGGTGCTGGCCGTGCAGGACATGCGCCGCAATATCGACCCGAGCAGCGGCGCCACGCGCGAGAACTTCGGCTTCATCGACGGCATCAGCCAACCCCAGGTGGACCCGCAGCGCGCCGGCGGCCCGCTGGCCAACCCGCCCACGGCCCCGGGCAAGCCCTGGTCCGACGCGGTGCCGCGCGGCGAGGTGGTGCTGGGCTTCCCAACCTCGCGCGACCGCCATGCCGTGCCCGAGAAGGCCGATGCCCTGCTCGACCTGGGCAGCTTCCTGGTCGTGCGCAAGCTGCGCCAGCATGTCGGCCGCCTGCAGCGCCGCGTGCAGGAGCAAGCCCAGATCCACGGACTGGACCCGCAGCGCGTGCTGGCCAAGATGATGGGCCGCAGCCTGGATGGCGAGCCCCTGGCCGCGCCCGGCAGCGGCCCCAGCAATGCCTTCACCTACCAGCAGGATTCAGCGGGCAGCGCCTGCCCCTTCCACGCCCACATCCGCCGCGTCAACCCGCGTGAGGGCGCGGTGCCGCGCGTGCTGCGCCGGGGCATGTCCTACGGCCCGGCCACTACCGGCAGCCTGGCGCAGCCGGCCCGCGAGGACGAAGAGAAGGAACAGGACCGCGGCCTGATCTTCATGGCCTACAACGCCCATCTGGCCGAGCAGTTCGAGACCCTGCAGCGCTGGATCGCCGGCGGCAATGCCAGCGGCGGCCTGGCCGAGCAGGCCGACCCCTTCCTGGCGGTGGCCACCCAGGGCAAGCCGCGTGTCTATCGCTTTGAGGAGCAGACCGAAGCCGGCCCGCGCAGCGTGCACCTCGATCTGGGCGACCAGCCTTTTGTCGAGCTGCAATGGGGCGCTTACTTCTTCGTGCCCTCCCTGCCCGCCCTGCGCCATCTGCCGGCCCTGGTCGAGCAGCCCCTGCCGGCCGCCGCGCCCGCGCCGCAGCGTGCGCCGGCCCTGGACAACGCCGCCGCCTGGCAGCAATGGCTGGAAGACGCCAGCAGCCGCGACGCCGCCTGGGCCTATGTGCGCGCCCAGCCCGGTGGCGTGCTGCGCACCGCCTACGGCGTGCTGGTCGGCGAGGCCGCGGCCGTGCTCGAGGTCTTCCGCGACAGCCAGCAGCGCTACTCGGTGCGCGGCTATGGCGAGCGCATGCAGCGCTCCATCGGCCTGGGCTACCTCGGCATGGACGAGGACAGCGGCCACCGCGAGCAGGCGCCGGCCATCAACACGGCCATCGAGCGCATCAGTGAGGACCATGCCTTCGACGAAAGCTACAAGGCGGCCAAGAAGTACCTGGCGGAGCTGAAGGACGGCAATCGCCGCTTGAAGCTATCGGAGGCCTTGCTGGACATCGAGAAGCTCTCCGAAGTGGTGCTGGACAAGCTTTGCACCGTCTGGTTCGGCCTGCCCAACGATCAGCAGATGCTGGGCACCGGCTATGTGCCCGGTGCGGCCAACAGTGCGCCGCGCTGCCCGCGCGACTTCTTCGCCGTGTCCCGCTATGTCTTCGGCCCGCAGCCCGGCCCGGTGGTCGAGCAGGTGGCCAGCGCCAAGGGCCAGGGCCTGCAGCGCGCTGTGCGCGAATGGCTGGAGACCAACCCCGCCCTGCCGGCCATCAGCCAGGCCATCAAGGACTCGCTGAGCGAAGCCGCCAAGCTCGATCCCGACATCGTCCCGCGCACCCTGGCCGGCATCATGCTCGGCTTCCCGCCCACCGTGCATGGCAACCAGGTCTCCAGCCTGGCTGCCTGGGTGGTTACCAAAAAGCTCTGGGACTTGCAGCAGGACTGGCTGGGCGGCGCGCCAGCGGCCGCCGATCAGGTGTACGCGCGCGCCGTGGCCACCCTGCGGCCCACCCTGCTCGCCACCATGATGCGTCAGCCGGTGCCGGCCGCCGTCTGGCGCCGCGCCCGCGTGACGCACCATCTGCGCGGTGTCGAGGTGCAGGAGGGCGACAAGATCATCGTCGGCATCGTCTCCTGCGCTGCCCAGAACCCGGGCGATCACACCATCATGTTCGGCGGCGACCGTTATGACGCCGTCGACCCCGCGCCCCTGCACGCCTGCCCCGGCTACGCCATGGCCGTAGGCGTGATGCTGGGTGTGGCCGCCGGCCTGCTGGAAGCCGGCGTGCTGCGGGCGACGCCGTCGCCGACGGTGTTGGCGGTGCAGTTGGGCTGATCCTTGCAAGCACTCGAAGGCACCACAGGCTCATTGCGACAGAGAGGCAACGCTGAATGATGAATCGAGACAAGCGCAGGCTGTGGCTAGCGGCCTTGCTGTTGGGAGGCATGGGTGCCTGTGCTCAGGCAGAGCAACCGGCACTGACTGCGCCCTCCGTGGCGGAGGCTTCGCTTGAAGCCAAGCGCACGCAGTTCTTTGCCATCGTCAACCGGATCTTCAAAGACCCGTCGGCAGAGAACATCGCCGTGCTGGAGGCCCTGGTGGCTGAGCTGGAGGCCGGGGGACACATGGAGCCGCGGCTTTATCGCTACCTGCGCCTGGCCTACAAGCTGTCATGGAATCTGGACCAGGCCCAGTCCAGCGAGTTGCGGGCGCAATCCCAAGCCGAAGACACTATGCCCACACGCTTGGTCCGCCTGGGCGCGGCCACCGTGCCCAGGCCTTATTCGTGGCAGGTGGATCGTGAAGGCGTGGCCCGTCAGAAGCCCTTGCTCAGGACGCATGGCCCCCAACTGATCGTTACGACAGATGCCCACTGCGGCTACTCTGAAGTGGCGAGGCCGGCGGTTTATGCACTGGCCAAAGCCCAGGGTTGGCTGGATGCCATTACCTGGCTTGCCCTGCCCAACGACAGCCTGGATTTGAAAAAGCTGGAACGTTGGCAGCAAGACCACCCCGGCGCGCGCTATGAGTTTGTGGATCGGGTTGCCGATCTTGGCTTTGTCGAGACCTGGGCCACACCGGTCTTTGCCTTCTTGCGCGATGGTGTGGTGGTGGAGGTCATCCATGGCTGGCCACAGGAGGGGCGTATGGCCGAACTGACTCAGGCTGCGGCCAAGATTGGCCTGCAGAGTCGCCCTTGATCAGATGCCATTTGTTTGCTGCAGAACGCGCTGATTTCAGAACTGCTGCCGCAATCCCCGCGCCCTCGCCAAATGCCAATCCATGCCCATGGTGAAGAACGCCGATTCGGCTTCATCGAGCAGGCCGCGGGCGGCCCCTGATTCGCCGCGCTGCAGCGCCAGCTCGGCGGCGCAGAGTTCGGTGACCGCGCGTTCGTGCATGGAGCCGCGGCGCTGCGCCACGGCTTGGGCGGCGGCCAGGTAACGCATCACCCGCTCGGGCTGCCCCTGGCTTTGCGCCAGGCGGGCGGCGGCGCGGTAGGCCATGGCCACTCCGATCCAGTCGCTTTGCCGGGCGCGGCGCAGGGCCAGGGCCATGTGCTTGCGGGCCCGATCCGCCTCGCCTTGCTGCACCAGGATTTCGGCCAACCAGCCATGGTTGAGTGAGCTGAACAGGCCACCGCCGCGCGGGGCCAGCCAAGCCACGGCTTCTTCCAGGGCCTGGCGCGCCAGCGGGCAGCCGCCGCCCATCCAGGCGCCGTAGGCCCCGGCCGCATGGCCCATGGCAAAGGTGAAGAGACTGCGCACCTGGGCGCCAACGCGGTGGGTCTCGGCCGCGCAGACCTGCGCCTCGGCCCAGCGCCCCTGCCAGAGCAGCACGGCCGCGCGCCAGCCCTGGATGGACGCTTCGACGGCATGGTTGCTGCCTTGAACCAGGCTCAGCGCTTCTTCAAAGGCGGCATCGGCCGCGCCGAAATGGCCTTGGTCGCCCAGCACATAGGCCCGGCAGGCCAGGGAATACGCCAGGCCAATCGGTGGGCGGCGTGCACTGGAGGATGAGGCGCCGGCTTGCGGGCGCAGCTGGGCGATGGCCTGGTCGAGCAGCTGCAGGGCGGGCGTGTACTCGGCGGTGGCGGCGCGGATCTGGCCCAGGGTGCCGGGCATCTGGGCGAGCAGGGTCTGGTCCTGGGCGATCAGCGCTTGTTCCTGGCTGCGCAGGCACAGCTGCAGACCGGCCCGGGCCTCGCCCAGCGCGTAGCGCACATAGCCGAGCCAGTACTGGGCGCGTGCCATGGCCGTGGCGTCGCCGCTGAGGGCGGCCAGGCCGGTGGCGTGCTGCAGCACGCGCAAATCGGCGCGCGAGGCGTCGAACACGCAGGCCATGCCGAAGCGGTGGGCGATGGCGATCCAGCGCCGGTGCACCTCTTCGCTGGGCGGCAGATGCTCGAGGGCGGCCAGGGCCGCGCGGTACTGCTTCTTGGCGCGGTCCAGGGCCGAGCTGGCCAGGGCCTGGTCACCGGCCTGCTCGGCATGGTGGGCAGCGTCCTGCCATTGGCCGGCGGCGCCGCCGTGGTAGGCCAGCAGCTCGTGTGCGGGCTCCTGGCCACCCAGGGCCAGCTGGGCGCGCAGCTCGGCGGTGATGTGGCGGTGCAGGGCCTGGCGTTCGTGCAGGCC
Source organism: Paucibacter sp. B51 (assembly GCF_027863535.1). Lineage (NCBI taxonomy): Bacteria > Pseudomonadati > Pseudomonadota > Betaproteobacteria > Burkholderiales > Sphaerotilaceae > Roseateles > Paucibacter sp. B51. Next base: position 1,186,468 of record NZ_JAPIVN010000001.1, read on the forward strand.
GGTGCTTTCGTAGATGACATCGCGGGTGATGCCGTGCTTGAACCGCAGCAGGCCCGGCTGCCCGGCCGGGAAGATGAAGTCCAGCTCGGCCAGCTCCAGCACCACCGGGTCCTTCTCGCAGCAGCCGCTGATGCGCTCGAACAGCCAGGTCGGGATGACCGCTCCGATCACCGCGGCCACGCGCAGCAGCTGGGCCTGGGCAGGCGGCAGGCGCGCCACCCGCGACTCGATCAGCGCGGCCAGCCAGGCATGGCCGCCGCTGGCCGGGTTCAGGGCGGGCGGCGCCTCCTCGGCGGCACGCAGCCCACCACTGCCGCGCTGGTGGGCCAGGGCGTGGCAGAGCTCTTCAATGAACAGCGGGTTGCCGCCGGCATGGCGCTGCACCTCGGCGCTGATGAAGGGATCGGTGCCCGGCAGCAGCTGGACGATGGCCTGGCGTGCCTCTTCTTCGCTGAGCGGCAGCAGCTCGTGGTGGTGCAGGGCCTCGGCGGCCTCGTGGCCGTGGTGGATGGGCAGCAGCAGGGCCGGGGTCTCGGTCACCACCGCAGGCCGGGTGGCGCTCAGCAGCATCAAGGGCAAGGCCCGGCGCTCGGCCTCGGCGCGCAGGCGGTGCAGCAAGGCCAGGCTGGCGTCATCGGCCCATTGCAGATCGTCGATCAGCAGCAGCAGCGGCCCCTGGCCGGCCAGTTGCAGCAGCAGCTGCAGCACGGCCTCCTGGCGCGCCTTGGCCGGGCCGCGCAGCACTGCATCGGCCTCGGCCGAGCCCTGGCGCTGTAGGGTGCGCAGCATCTGCAGATAGGGCTGCAGGGGTTCGGCACTGAGGTAGCTTTCGCAATAGCCGCGCAGCACGCGGCAGTCGCGATCGGCGGCGCGGCGCAGGAACTCTTCGGTCAGCCGGGTCTTGCCCACGCCGGCGCTGGCGCGCAGGCTCAGCCACTGCGGCTGGCCGGCGCAGGCCTGATCGAGGCGCTGCTCCATCAGGGCCAGCTCGGCGGCGCGGCCGACAAAAGGCGCCAGGCCGCGGCGCTTGCTGGCCTCAAAGCGCCGGCCGATGCTGACCTGGCCCAGGATGCTGTAGACCGCCAGCGGCGTTTGTCGGCCCTTGAGCGGGACCATCCGGCGTTCGCTGGTCTGGAAGAAGGGGTGCAGCGGGCCCAGGGTTTCGGCGCTGACCAGGATCTCGTCGGCACAGGCTTCGGCGGCCAGGCGGGCCGCGACATTGGGTGTGTTGCCGAGCAGCTCGAAGCGGCCGCGCATGGCGTCGCCCTCTTCGATCAGCACCATGCCGGCATGGATGCCGGTGTGCAGGCTCAGGCCCTGGCCGGCCGGCCAGGCGGCCGCGGCGGTCTGTGGCTTCATGCGCCGCACGGCCTGGTGCAGCTCCAGCGCCGCCTCGGTGGCGCGGCGGCCGTCGTCCTCGCGGGCTTGCGGGTGGCCGAAGATGGCCAGCACGCCGTCACCCTGGATGCGCACCACCGTGCCGCCGTGCTTGGCGATCAGGTTTTGGTAGAGGCCGCGCACCTCGGCCAGCATAGCGGCGTAATGCTCCGCCTCCATGGCATCGGACAGCCGGGTGGATTCCGACAGGTCTGAAAACAGGATGGTGAGATGGCGTCGCTGCCCGACGGCTTGTGGCACTGGGGCGCGATCGTGAGGGTCGGGCATGGCCTGGGCGCTTTGCGACTTCGCGTTGTCCGGCCATCCTACCGCTTGGGGATGGTTCGCAGTTAACAAACCGTAACAGGTGCAGGGAAAGCGGGCAGGTCTTCTTCGCGCAGACCCAGGTAGATCGGCTCCCCGGCACGCCGGTGGATGTTGATCTTGGCGTTGTAGACGCGGTGGGCGCGGCCGTGCTTGTCGAGGATCTCGAACTCGCTGATGCCGAACTCGCCCTGACCGTTCGGGCGGCCGGTCAGGTAGCAGGCGATCTCGTCGATCTCTGCGCCGGCCAGGCTCAGGCCGTTCAAGGCCTTGAGCGGGCGGCGGGTGCGCTCGACAAAATCGATGCTGGCCATGCGCTGCACCTCGCCGCTGTGCTCGTCGCGCATCAAGGTGTTGAACTTGCCCAGCAGGATCTGGCCCGGCAGGGCGCGTTCGATCATGCGCGCCAGCTCGATCGTGACCTGGCCGACCAAGTAGCTGAAGGAGGTCGGGTTCAGGCCCTCGGATTGGTAGAACTCGTAGTGCGAGCCGACATGGAAGGCTGCGCGCAGCAGGGGCACCGAGTTGGGCTGGCTGGCGCGTTCGCGGGCCAGGGCGTTGTCGGCCAGGATGAACTGCAGCAGCTGGTAGAGCTCGACATTGGCCTCGATGCCGCGCATGCGGTTCCAGATGTAGAAGCCATCGCCGGTGGTGGTGCGGGCGAAATTGATGTTGATCTCGCGATCCAGCAGCTTGGCATAAGCGGCATTGACGGAGCAGGACAGGCTGTTCAGCTGCACCACCTGCTGCAGCGGGCTGAGCAGGGAGAAGCCCACCGCGTCGAACAGGATCACCGCCCGGTCTTCCACCAGGCGGATGCCGTAGCGCGCAATGATGGCGGCCACCAGGTCCAGGCCCAGGCCGGCGTCGGGCGCGAAGGGCAGCTGGATGGTGTGCGGGCGCAGGCCCAGCTCGGCCGCGGTGCGCTCGAACTGATCGGCACTGAGATGGCTTTGGTGGGCCAGTAGCTCATCGAGCAGTTGGGCGCGGCGGCGCACTTCCTCGGGCGCCAGGCCCGGTGCCTGGGTGAACTCGGTCAGCAAGGGATGGGGGGCGACCAGCAGGTTCAGGCCCTGCGGCAGCGGGGTCCAGGCGAACACCAGGTTCTCGCCCAGGTTCCACAAGGCGTAGAGCAGCTGGTCCAGCACCACGATGTTGTGACGCACCTGGGCCTCGGCCAGCCCGGTGGGCAAGGCATAGGCCATGAAGCCGTCAAGCCATGATCTGCGCTTGCGGGATTCTTCCGTCACTCCAGCACCTCCAACGATTGTTGGCGGCATTGTCGGAGATGTGGCTCGCAAAATGGCCGAGCCGAGGCAGAGAAACACGGGGGTGCCTACGTCCATTCAGGGGGGACGGCAGCACCGGCCATGCGTCTATGGCTCGGCTCGGCAGGGTTCAGAGCGGTCGGTGGGGCAGCTGCCTCTGGCGGGGCATCGCTTCTGCATCACGTGGTCCCGTCTCAGCCGTTGCGACGTGCAGCCTTGGCATCGCTCTTGGCGGCAGCCAGCATCAGCTGCTGCATCTGGGTGTTGACGCTCAGGCCCGAGACCACGACGCGCGGCAGCTGCTGAACGACCGGGGCGGGGCCGGCGGACTTACCGGTTACGACGACGCGCGGCAGCTCGGTCTTGGTGGCGCTGCTGTCGGCGGCAGAGGCTGCCGTGGCGGCGAACATCAGGCTGGTGGCCAGGGCGGCGCTGGCGATGCGGATCAGGGTGGTGGTGGTCTTCATGATGAGTCCTGCTTTCTTTCTTGCGGTTGGCGAAGCGGCCCAGTGCTGCTTCGATGGACTCAGTATCGAAAACCCTAGGTCGCGCAGCCATGCCTGTGCGACGAACTGCGGCGGCAGGCGATTGAATCGCCGCCGGCGCCGACAAGGGGTTAACCCTAGGCGTGAACAACTGCCGTTCTGGCGCGATTTCCGGCCTGGAGCGGCCCGCCCAGGCCGCGGTAGGGCGCTTGAGGGCCGCCCGACCTATGATGGTGGGTTTTCCCGTACTGCGATTTGATTGCCGCCCACCATGACCCACGCACACGACCCTGCCGAGACCTTACGCCCCGCTGCCGAGGCCGGTGGCGTGCTGGACGGGCCGCTGATCCGCGTGCGCGGCGCCCGCACCCACAACCTCAAGAACATCGATGTCGACCTGCCGCGCAACAAGCTGGTGGTCATCACCGGCCTGAGCGGCTCGGGCAAGTCCAGCCTGGCTTTTGACACCCTGTACGCCGAAGGCCAGCGCCGCTATGTGGAAAGCCTGTCGGCCTATGCCCGGCAGTTCCTGCAGCTGATGGACAAGCCCGATGTCGATGTCATCGAAGGCCTGTCGCCGGCGATCTCCATCGAACAGAAGGCCACCAGCCACAACCCGCGCTCGACCGTGGGCACGGTGACCGAAATCCACGATTACCTGCGCCTGCTCTACGCCCGCGCCGGCACTCCCTTCTGCCCCGACCATGACCTGCCGCTGGAAGCGCAAAGCATCGGCCAGATGGTGGACGCGGTGCTGGCCATGCCGGAAGACAGCAAGCTGATGCTGCTGGCACCGGTGGTGCGCGACCGCAAGGGCGAGTTCCTCGACCTCTTCGAGGCCATGCAGGCCCAGGGCTATATCCGCTTCCGTGTCGACGGCGTGACGGTCGACGCGCCGGATTTCCCGACGCTGAAGAAGGCCGAGAAGCACGATATCGATGTGGTGATCGACCGCATCAAGATCCGCACCGACAACGCCGACCAGCTGCGCCAGCGCCTGGCCGAGAGCTTCGAGGCGGCCCTGCGCCTGGCCGAGGGCCGCGCCCTGGTCGTCAATATGGACAGCGGTGCCGAGCAGATCTTCTCCAGCAAGTTCGCCTGCCCGATCTGCAGCTACTCCCTGCCCGAGCTGGAGCCGCGCCTGTTCTCTTTCAATTCGCCGGTGGGTGCCTGCCCGTCTTGCGAGGGCCTGGGCCAGATGACGGTGTTCGACCCCGAGCGCGTGGTCGCCTTCCCGACGCTGAGCCTGGCCAGCGGCGCCGTCAAGGGCTGGGACCGGCGCAATGCCTACACCTTCTCCATGCTGGAGGCGGTGGCGGCGCACTACAAGTTTGATATCGACCTGCCCTTTGAGGAACTGCCCGAGACGGCGCGTCAGGTGCTGCTGCATGGTTCGGGCACGGAAGAGATCCAGTTCGTCTACCAGGCCGAAAGTGCCTCGGCCGCCGGTGGCACGAAGAAGCGTTCGGTCAAGCGCTCGCATCCCTTTGAAGGCATCCTGCCCAATCTGCAGCGCCGCTTCAAGGAGACCGATTCCAGCGCGGTGCGCGAGGACCTGGCCCGTTACATGGCGCCCAAATGCTGCCCGCATTGCGAGGGCTCGCGCCTGCGCCGCGAGGCACGCCATGTGGTGCTGCAGCCGCACGACGCCGCGCCCGGTGCCAAGGGCCGACCGATTTACGAGGTGGAGCACTCCACCCTGCGCGACTGCCTGGACTACTTCGAAGGCCTCAAGCTCAAGGGCGCCAAGGCCGAGATCGGCGACAAGGTGATCCGTGAGATCAGCTCGCGCCTGCGCTTCCTCAACGATGTGGGCCTCAACTACCTGAGCCTGGATCGCAGCGCCGACACGCTTTCGGGCGGCGAGGCCCAGCGCATCCGCCTGGCCAGCCAGATCGGCTCGGGCCTGACCGGCGTGATGTATGTGCTGGACGAGCCCAGCATTGGCTTGCACCAGCGCGACAACGACCGCCTGATCGCCACCCTGCGCCGCCTGCGCGACCTGGGCAATACGGTGATCGTGGTCGAGCATGACGAAGACGCCATCCGCGCCGCCGACTATGTGCTGGACCTGGGCCCCGGCGCCGGCGTGCATGGCGGCCGCATCATGTCCCAGGGCACGCCCAACCAGGTGGCGGCCGATCCGGCCTCGCTGACGGGGCGCTATCTCTCGGGCGCCGCCTGCATCGAAGTGCCGCGCGAGCGCCACCGTGTGCCGGCGACGGCAGTTCATAAGAGCCTCAAGATAGTCAATGCGCGGGGCAACAACCTCAAGGGTGTGACGGTGGAGATCCCGGTCGGCCTCTTGACCTGCGTGACCGGTGTGTCCGGCTCGGGCAAGAGCACCTTGGTCAACGACACGCTGTACACAGCCGTGGCGAAGAAGCTGTACCAAAGCCATGCCGACCCGGCGCCGCATGACGAGATCGAGGGCCTCGACGCCTTCGACAAGGTCATCAATGTGGACCAGTCGCCGATCGGCCGCACGCCGCGCTCCAACCCGGCCACCTACACCGGCTTGTTCACGCCCATCCGCGAGCTCTTCGCCGAGATGAACACCGCCAAGGAACGCGGTTACGGCCCGGGCCGCTTCAGCTTCAATGTGGCCGGCGGCCGCTGCGAGGCCTGCCAGGGCGACGGCGTGCTCAAGGTCGAGATGCACTTTCTGCCGGACGTCTACGTGCCTTGCGACACCTGCCAGGGCAAGCGCTACAACCGCGAAACCCTGGATGTGCTCTACAAGGGCAAGAACATCACCGAAGTGCTGGCCATGACGGTGGAGGACGCCCATCCCTTCTTCAGCGCCGTGCCCTCCCTGGCGCGCAAGCTGCAGACCCTGCTCGATGTGGGCCTGGGCTACGTCAAGCTGGGCCAGAGCGCCACCACGCTCTCGGGCGGCGAGGCGCAGCGGGTCAAGCTGGCGCTGGAGCTGAGCAAGCGCGACACCGGCCGCACGCTCTACATCCTGGATGAGCCGACCACCGGCCTGCACTTTGCCGACATTGCGTTGCTGCTCAAGGTGCTGCACCAGCTGCGCGACGCGGGCAATACCATCGTCGTCATCGAGCACAACCTCGACGTCATCAAGACGGCCGACTGGCTGGTGGACATGGGCCCCGAGGGCGGCTCCGGCGGTGGGCAGCTGCTGCTGGCGGGCACGCCCGAGGAACTGGCTGCGCACGAGGGCAGCCACACCGGGCGCTATCTGAAAGCCTTGTTGCCCAAGAAGCGCGCCTGAGCGTGGTGTTGGCGCTGCCGGCTGACGGCGGCGCCGACGGATGAACTCAGGATCAGCGCTGGCGGCGCTTGGCCAGGAAGGCCAGGGCCAGCAGTCCGCCGGCAAACAGGGCCCAGCTTTCGGGCTCCGGCACGGCTGGGGTGGTCACCACGATGCTGGGCGGCAGCGAGGGCACGTTGAAGCCTCCCACCGACGGGCCGGGGTTGTTGCCACTGAAGGTCGGCGGATTGCTGGGCACCAGGGCACCGGGCGTGGCGCCACTGCCGCCATCGAAGCCGGTGTTGGCGCCGCTGGCCAGCTGGGCAAAGCTGTTGCGGCCGCTGTCCGGCGCGCCGCCCCCGAGGGCACCGGCCGCTGGCGGGTCCATCTCCAACTGGCTTTGCGGGTCATCGATCTCCTGCGCGGCCGAGGCGACATTGGTGGCCGCCGCCGGCGCCGAGGCACGCGGTGTCATGCGCTGGATGCGGCTGACATTGCGGCAGACCGTGGGCACCAGAATGCACTGGCCCTCTTCGCAATAGACCAGGCCACGTTCTTCGTACTTCTGCGTCCACTTGGCGCGGCTGACCGTCTTGCAGACGTTGTTGGCGCCGAAGTGCATCTCGCTGATGGTGCTGCCGTAGATGGCCTTGCTGCCCTTGATTTCGTCGCGCTGGATGCTGACGATCTCGTCGTAATCGCGCTGGGCCATGCGCGCCTTGAGTTTGGCGCGCACCGGGGCGGGGATGTCCCGGTAGCGGTCCACGGCCGCGACCACATCACCCATGAAGGGGTTCACGCCGGGCCGATCCCACGAGCAGTGGGGCAGCGTGGCGCCGGATGCAGCAAGAGCGAGCGTGGCAAGCAAGGGCATGGAGAAAGGTCCGTTGAGCGGGGCTGGGCCGGGGTCAAGCGTGAAAAAATGCCGCGGAGGTCGCGACTGCGATTCACTGTCAAGAGTGTAGTAACCCTAGGTTGCCCGAGCGGGCGGGGAACCCCCTTGACTGGTGGGTGCCGCTGCCGCGGATTTCACGAATCCATGCCACTTGTGGGCTGCGCTCCACGTTGAGCTGCCCTGGCCCCGGTTTTTTCACCGGGCTGCAGGGCGCTGGCGGGTCAGGGCCGGTTTCGCTGCTATCGTTCGTGGCGCAACGCTGTTTCTTGCATTCCCAGCTTTCCTGCCATGTCTCCAGCCGCCAGCCTCCAGGTGCTTTACGTCGAGGACGATCGCATCAACATCGTCCTGATGGAAGAGGTGTTCCGGCGCCTGCCTGGTTGGAATCTGCACTGTGCCGAGGACGGTGAGCAAGCCCTGGCCCTGCTGGCCGAGCGTGCACCCGAGGCCTTGCCCGATCTGCTGTTGATCGACATGAACCTGCCCGATATGAGCGGCCTGAGCCTGATCGAGGCCTTGCGGGCTGACCAGCGCCTGGCGCCCCTGCCCTGCGTGGCCCTGTCGGCCGATGACCATGCCAGCCAGGTCGAGGCCGCGCGTGCCGCTGGCTTCAGCGATTACTGGGTCAAGCCCATCGATGTGCTGCGCCTGAGCGAGGCCTTGCAGGCCACGGCAGCGCGCCTGTCTCGCTGAAGCAAGCGTTCGGCGCACAGACGCCAGCGCCCCTCGGTCGGCCAGACGAAAAAAAGCCCGGCATGCCGGGCTTGTTCATGTCTGCAGCATCGAGGTGGTGGCCGCTTGAGCCGGCCGCCACCGCAGGCGCATCACTTCAGGTGGCTGTTGATCAGCTTGGTCATCTCGAACATATCGGCCTTGGCCTTGCCGAAGATTTCCTTCAGCTTGGCATCGGCGACGATGATGCGCTTCTGCACTTCGTCCTGCAGCTTGTTGGCCTTGATGTATTCCCAGACCTTCTTGGTCACATCGGTGCGCGGCAGCGGAGCTGCGCCGACGATGGCGGCCAGGGCGGCGCTGGGGGTCAGGGCTTTCATGAAGGCTGCATTCGGAGTGCGCTTCTTGGCGGGCGCGGCTGCCTTCTTGGCAGCAGGCGCCTTCTTGGCCGGAGCAGCTTTCTTTGCAGGAGCTGCCTTCTTCGCCGGCGCAGCAGCCTTTTTGGCGGCGGGCGCCGCGGCTGCTTTCTTTGCCGGAGCGGCCTTGGTTGCCGGAGCCGCCTTCTTTGCGGGTGCGGCCTTCTTCGCAGTTGCCATTTCAATTCTCTCCATCAAAAGTTGTTGATGTGCCGGGTCCGGGTGAAGGCCGCATAAGCCTTCATTTCTCTCTAGCACCGAGCAAGGATGATGGTACTGCGCACCTATGGCATTGAGAAGGCTTTGCCAGGGGGAGAAGTGCTGATCTCACGCGGAAAAGACGCTTGTTTACCCTCGGTGTCGCGGGCTTGCGTCATTCAGGGCCCGCCACTGCGCGTAAACCCGGCGTCTGCCTCGGCGCGCCAGAGCTGCGCAGGGCCGATGTCATCGAGGGTCTTGCAGCCGCACAAGGCCATCGCGATCTCGAATTCATCGCGCAGCAAACGCAGCGCGCGGGCCACGCCGAGCGCGCCCGCGGTGGCCAGGGCATGGATGTAAGGCCGGCCCAGCAGCACGGCATCCGCCCCCAGGGCCAGGGCTTTCAGCACATCGCTGCCGCGGCGGATGCCGCCGTCGACCAGCAGCGGCAGCTCAGGGCCAACGGCCGCACGCACGCGTGGCAGCAGCGCGGCGGTGGGCGGCAAGGTGTCCAGCGTGCGGCCGCCGTGGTTGGAGACGATCAGGCCGGCCACGCCGCGCGCCACCGCTTCTCGCGCATCCTCGGGGTGGTTGGCGCCCTTGAGCAGCAGGGGCAGATGGCTGTGCGCGCGCAGCCAGTCGATCTCGGCCCAGGTGGCGGCGCGTGGCATCAGGCCGTCGAACAGCTCGCTCTGGCCCGGCTGCAGGTTCAAGGGCTTCTTGATACCGCCGAGATTGACCGCTCGGATGTCGGCCGGCAGCGCGAAGCCGGCACGCCGCTCGCGGTCGCGTGCGCCATGCACGGGCGCATCGACGGTCAGCACCAGGGCTTGGAAGCCCGCCGCTTCGACCCGGCGCAGCAGCTGCAGCATGAAGTCGCGGTCGTCGCGCCAGTAGAGCTGGAACCAAAGCGGGCCGCTGCTCGGTTCGTCGTGAAAGGCTTGGGCAATCGCCTCCATCGGCATGCTGGACTGGGCGCTCAGCACCATGCCCGCTTGCTGCGCGGCCGCGGCGTAGGCGCTGGCCAGCTCGCCATCGGCATGGGCCAGGCGCTGGTAGGCGATGGGGGCCAGCAGGATGGGGTGGGCCAGCGTGCGGCCCAGCAGCTCGCTGCGCGTGTGGCCACCAGCCAGATCGCGCAGCACGCGCGGCTGCAGCTGGAGGGCGTCCCAGGCGCTGCGGTTGCCGCGCAGCGTGATCTCGTCGCCGGCGCCGCCGTTCAGATAGGCCCAATGCTCGGGCGCGACGGCGGCCTGGCCATGGGCTTCGAAGTCGGCGAGGTTGGCGATGCCGGCCGGGATTTCTTGCAGCGGCGAGAGCTTCGGCTTGGCGTCGCTCCTCATGTGTCGGCCCACATGCGCAAGAGGTTGTGGTACGTGCCAGTCAGCTGGACGGCGGCGTCACTCTCGCCATGCTCGCCGCGCAGCTGCATCAAGGCCTGGTCCATCTCGAACAGCAGGCGGCGCTGCTCGTCGCTGCGCACCATGCTCTCGATCCAAAAGAAGCTGGCCAGGCGGGCGCCGCGCGTGACCGGCTCGACGCGGTGCACGCTGGTGCCGGGGTAGAGCACGGCATCACCCGCGGCCAGCTTGACGCGCTGTTCGCCGTAGGTGTCGGCAATCACCAGCTCGCCGCCTTCGTACTCCTCGGGTTCGCTGAGGAACACCGTGCAGGAGATGTCGGTGCGCACCCGCTGGCCCGTGCCGGGCACATAGCGGATGGCCTGGTCGATGTGGTTGCCGTAGGTGTTGGCCTCGCCGGCATAGCGGTTGAACATGGGCGGCAGCAAGCGCTTGGGCAGGGCGGCAGAGAAGAAGGTCGCGTGGCCCTCCAAGGCCTTCAGCAGCAGGGTTTGCAGCGCACGCGCCGATTCGCTGCCGACCGGCAGCTGCTGGTTGTTCTTGACCTGTGCGGCCTGCGCGCCGGCGGTGAGGCGGCCGTCTTGCCAGTCGGCCTGGTCCAGCAGATCGCGGGCCTGCTTCAAGTCAGCAGGGCTGAGGAGCGCGGCGATTTTCAACAGCATGGTGATCGGGGTGAAAAAGAAAAGGCCCGAGCGAACCCGGGCCTGTCAGATCAGACACTGACCATGGGTCAGAACTTGTAGCTGCCGGTCAGGGCAAACGTGCGGCCCTTGCCCGGCACATAGTGTCCGGTGTAAACCGTTTCGGCGTAGAGCTTGTCGGTGACATTGTTGACGTTGGCGCGCAGCGTCAGTTTGTCCTTGAGCAACTCGTACTCAGCCAGCAGACCCAAAGTGGCGAACTTCGGCACATAGAAGCCCGGGTTGCGGTTGGGCTGGTAGCCGCTGCGTGCGGTCACACCACCGCCGACACGGATCTGCGGCGTGATCTTGTAGGTCGTGAACACGGTGCCCGAGTGGCGCGGCGTCATCGAAGGACGGGTGCCCTGGCCTTCGGCGCCGGGTGCGCCGATGTCGATGTTGGCGTTCGGGATGTAGGTGTAGGACGCGAAGATCTCCCAATCGTTGTTGATGCGGCCCATCACGTCGTACTCAAAACCTGAGGCATGGCGCTTGCCCGACAGCGTGACCAGATTGGTCAGCGGGTCGGTGTTGCGCTCATGGGTCTTGGTGCTGCGGAACAGGGCGAAGCGATGGCTGAGCTTGCCGTCGTTGGTTTCGATCTTGGCACCCAGTTCGATGTTGACGGCCTTCTCCGGCGGGATGCTCGCGTTCTGTGCGCTCAGCGAGTAGGTGTCACCCGAGGTGTTGAAGGAGGTGGCTCCGCCGAAGTGGAAGGACATGGTCTCGGTGGGTTGGAACAGCACGGCCGCACGCTTGCTCCACTGGCTGATGTTCATGCGGTAGCTGCTCACCGTCTCCGGGCCGGCCGCCTGGCCGGGGATGGCGAAGGTGTCGTAGTCGCCACGCACCTTGTCGTAGCGCAGGCCGGCCAGGAGCTTCCATTGCGGGGTCAGCGCCAGCAGGTCCTGGGCGTACACACCGTAGGCACGCGAGGTGTACTCACTGGCCTTGCGCATGACGCGCTGGGATTCATCGATCCAGGCGCCGTCGTTGGGGCGGCCGATGGTGGTGGTGGGCTTGCTCAGATTGACGCCGCCCTGCGCAGCGCTGCGCGCGGCAAAGACCTGCTTCTTCTCTTCCGAAGCGTCGGCACCTGCTTGCACCTTGTGCTCCAGGCCCAGCCATTTGAACTTGCTGTCCAGATCGCTCTGCACGCTCAGGGTTTGCATGTCCTGGGTCTTGAGGTGAGTGCCGCGGCTCAAGACGGTGTTGGGGCCAAAGGTTTCCAGTGTGACGGCCTTGCCGCCGGGTTGCAGGCTGGCGCCAGCAAAGCGCACCGTGCCCGAGCGTTGGTCGCGGGTGTAGTCGGCCTTGCGCACGGTGGTCACCAGCTCGGTGTTCTGGTCGAAGCGATGGATGTGCTTGAGCACGGCCCAGCCGGCGCTGCCCTTGTTCTTGTCGCTGGCCATGCCGTAGTGGTTGCTGGGGTCGATGGGCAGCAAGGTGATGTCGGCGGTCGGCGACGTGGCCGTCGGGCGGATCCAGGGCATGCCGTAGTTCATGCCGTTCTCGTTGTTCAGGTAATAGGCGCTGAAGGAGAACTCGTCGCGTTCGCCGATGCCCATGCGGTAGTTGCCGGCAATGCCTTGCTTGTCGATCTTGGCACCGGCGCCGTCGTTGTCGGCGGCGTTGAACATCACGCCGACACGCGCGGCCGAGGAGTCTCCGAGGCGCACATTGAAATCACCCACCGTGCGCACCATGCTGTCGCTGCCGACGCTGGCGCTGATTTCGTTGGCGTCGATCAGGCGTGCTTCCTTGCTGACTTGATTGACCGCACCGCCGGTGGAACCACGGCCGAACAGGAGCGAAGCCGAGCCGCGCAGCAGCTCCACGCGGTCTTGGAAGAACACGTCGCGCTCGTAGAAGGCCGGATCGCGCATGCCGTCGATGAACACATCGCCGCTGGCCTGCAGCGAGAAGCCGCGCAGCTTGATGTCCTCTTCGCCACCTTCGGCGGCCATGAAGGTGATGCCCGCGGTGTTCTTCAGCACGTCCTTCAGATTGTCCAGATTGCGGTCGTTCATCAGCTTCTCGGTCACCACGGTGACGGATTGCGGAATGTCACGCAGCTCCTGTTTGCCTTTGCCGATGCGGCTGTCAGTGGCTTGGTAGGCGTCCTTGCCGGTCGGCTCGGCGCTGGCCTTGGTGCGCACGATGGGCAGGGCGTTCTCGGTCTTGGCCGCTTCGGCTGCGGGCGCGGGGGTCTGGGCCAGGCTGGCGCTGGCCAGGCCGAAGCCGGCGGCCAGGGCGCCCAGGGGCAGCAGGGCTTGACGGTGCGCGGGGCGCGACTTGGTGCGGGACATGAATGAACTCCTGACGAACTAAGGATGGATGTGGAACATGGCGCAGCCCGACCCGGGGCCAGGTGGGCCTCGGGAGCGCTGCGAATCTGTGTTGCGTGGCGGGCTGGCTCGCGGCTGCGAGCTGGCTGGCTGGAGGATGAGGAAACGATGGGTGAGCCATGGCCCGCAGCCTGCGGCTTGGAGCTCAGGGCAGGTGCAGGCGGCTAACGCTCCAGCTCATAGGACAGCAGGGCGGTGGTTTCCCACTCGACCGGCTGGCCCTGCAGCAGATAGGGCGAGAAGCGGGCGCTACGGATGTCTTCCAGCGCGGCCCGATCAAGGCGCTCGAAGCCGGAACTCTTCTTCACCGCGGCTTCCTTCAAGCGGCCCTGGGCATCGACCAGGATGCGCAGGTGCACGATGCCTTGCTCGCCCGCACGGCGCGACAGCAGCGGCATGTTCAGACGCGGTTCGGCCAGATAGCGCACGGCATTGGGCGGAATCTGGTGCACGGCAGGCGGCGCCGGTGGTGTCACCACGGCCTGTGCAGGCGCGGGGTTGGGTGCGGCGGCAGGCGCTTGGGCCGGAGCGCGGGCGGCCGGCGGCTCGCTGCTGATGACCTGGGCGGCCATGGGGGCCGGGGCGGTGATGGGTGGCGTCACTAGCGGCGGGATCACCGGGGCCGGCATGGGCGCCAGCTTGGGCAGCTGGGGGGCTGGCGGCGTCGGCAGCGGCGTTGGCGCCGAGGGCTTGGGGGTGATCAGGCTGACCTGGATCGGCGCGGGCTTCTCTTGCACAGGCAAGGCTCGACGCACCATCAGCCCGGCGCCGAACAGCACATGCAGGCCCAGCACCGCCAGCAAAAAGCCGCGCTTGCGGCGCGCGGCTTGCGGGTCCACCGGCAAGCCACCGGACCCGGGCGCGAAGGCCCGCCTCGAGTTCTCGTTCAGAGTCTCGGCCGCTGGGCTGATGGCCGAGGCCGCCGCCTTGTGGCCCGCCACAAAGCCGGCCTGACCGGCCGACGCGGAGGCGCCGAGGGAGATGGGGCTGAGGAGTGCGGAGGTCACGGGGCGGTGAGGCTGAACGAAAACAGTGAAGAGCGAACTGGTGACGGGGTGTCCGTCGATCTGGCAAGAATCTTAACACTAATGAGAACAATTCTTATTTGATTCGAAGGCTATGAGCCATACGGCGGCCCGCGAGTGTTGGGAAATGGGCACGCGCTGTGGCCAGGGCGAACGCGCCTCGGGTCGGGCGTTCGGCCATAAAAAGACCCCGGGCGCGGGCAGCGGCCGGGGTTTCGGGGGGAGGCGCCGCCTGCGTGGCAGCGGCGCCCTTGCGCCGGTGGCGCTTCTGGGTTTACTCGGTCTTGGTTTCGATCCGCGGTGCGGTCCGCAGGCTCAAGACCATGGTCACGGCCAGGATGGCCACCACCACACCCAGGGAGACCAAGACCGGGATCTTGAACACATCGATCAGCATCATCTTGGTGCCGATGAAGGCCAGCACCACGGCCAAGCCGTAGCTCAGCAGGTGGAACTTGGTCGCCATCGCTGCCAGCAGGAAGTACATCGCACGCAGACCGAGGATGGCGAAGATGTTGGAGGTCAGGACGATGAAGGGGTCGCTGGTGATGGCGAAGATGGCCGGGATCGAGTCCACCGCAAAGATCACGTCCGTCATGCCGACCAGGGCGATCACCAGCAGCAGGGGCGTGGCCAGGCGTTTGCCGTTCTGCACGGTGAAGAAGCGTTCGCCATCAAAGTTGGCGCTGACCGGCATGGTGCGACGCAGCAGCTTGAGGGCGGGGTTGGCTTCCAGGTCCGGCTCCTGGCCGGCGGCCCACCACATCTTGATGCCGGTGATCAGCAGGAAGGCACCGAAGACATAGAGCACCCAGTGGAACTCGGCGATCAGCCAGCCACCGACCAGAATCATGACTGTGCGCAACACGATGGCGCCGATGATGCCGTACATCAGCACCCGCTTCTGGTAAGCCGGCGGCACCGAGAAGTAGGTGAAGATCATCAGGAAGACAAAGATGTTGTCGACCGCCAGTGATTTCTCGATCAGGTAACCGGTCAGGAATTCCAGGGCCTTGGTGTTGGCCAGCGCGACATCACCGGAGGTGTCTTTGACGGCCCACCAGAACAAGCCGTTGAAAGCCATGCTCAAGGCCACCCAGACCAGGGACCAGTTGATGGCTTCCTTGACCGAGACCTCATGGGCGCCCTGCTTGCGCAGCACCACAAAGTCGACGAAGAGGGCGACCAGGACGGACCCGCCGAAAAAGATCCACAGCCACAGGGGCGCAATCGTGCTCATGAAGAAGAGACTCCCGCAAGAAGTGTTGAACTCAGCCGAACACCGCTCCAGACCGACCCAAGAATAGGGCCAAACCAGGGCAGGAACAGCGCGTGTTGCACCGAAAGGTCTTGCGGGACGGGAGGTGTTGTCGGACCCGGACGGTCTCACCTTCCAGCTGCGGGGCCCGGGTGTGTGTTTTCAACTTCCGCTGAAAGACACACCGTATTGACGGACCGTCGCCACGGCATGGCGCCGTGTAGCTACTCCCCTTTCGGATGGCCGCGATTCTGCCCGAGTTTGGCAAGACCTGACACATCACTCGGATTCTCCGGTGCACAAAGTCATGATTCCTGCGCGCCATTGGGTTTAATCTCGCCCCGAGTCCGCCGTCTCGCGGCGGGCCACCTGCGACGAGCCCACCCACCACCTTCGACCATGTTCAAAACCCTGATCCGCTGGCTTTTGCTTGCCGCCGCCTTGCTGCTGGTGGCTCACCTCTACCCCGGCGTCACCGTCACCAGCTTCACCTCGGCCTTGATCGCGGCTTTTGTGCTGGGCCTGTTCAACACGCTCTTGCGGCCCATCCTGGTGCTGCTGACCCTGCCGGTCACCGTGATCAGCCTGGGCCTCTTCCTCTTCGTCATCAACGCCCTGATGTTCTGGGCCGCCGCGCGCCTGCTCGAAGGCTTTGCGGTGGATGGCTTTTTCGCCGCCCTGGTGGGTTCGCTGATCTACAGCCTTTGCGGTATGGGTGTGGATGTGCTGATGGAGCGCATCTTCCCGCCGCAGGATTGAGAGCTTGTGAATTTTTTGCTGCGCGACTGCCATGCGTCGTTGGTCCGGTGCTCGGAATCCTAACGTACAGAGGGTACGTTCCGGTTCCTGCGCTCCGTCCGCCTAGCCTGACAGCCGCTCGCTACAAAAATTCTCAATCTCTTCGGCGCTCAGGGCAGCTCGGCCCCCGGCGGAATGCCGCGCGGGTACATGTCCGACAGGCGCTGGCGGCGCTCGTAGAGCATGGTGCGCAGGCGCGCATCGATGACCGAGGCCTCGACCGGATCGGCATCACGCTCGCGCGACTGGCGCAGGCCCGAGCGCATGCGGTCGATGGCGCCGCGCAGATCGCCCATGGCATAGCGCGCTTCGCCCTGGGCACGCACGGCGCGCAGCGGTTGCGCCAACTTCTCCCACAGCAAGCCCAGCTGGGTCCAGGCCAGCACATCCTTGGGGTTGAGGCTGACCCAGGTCTGCAGCTCATCGGCCACTTCGCGGGCCGAGGCTGGCCCGCTCTTGTCCACCAGGGCCAGCTGCGAGCGCTCCATCAGCTGCGGCCGGCTTTTCTCCTTGGCGCTGGCCAGCACGGCGAAGCCGTCGGCCGATTGACCTTGGGCCTGCGCCAGCTCGGCACGCAGGAAGCGCAGCAGGCGCGCGGCCTTGGGGTCGTTGCCCAGCTCCTGCAGCTGTTGTTCGGCGCTGGCGAGTGCGCGCGCGGCGCGCGGGAAATCGCGCATCTTGATCGAGGCCAGGCAGCTGGCATAGCGCGCGCTCAGCTGCTCAAAGCCGCGCCCGACGGTGGGTCCGCGCGGCTCGCGGGCACCGGCATCGAGGTTCTGCAGCTGGGTCCAGATTTCGGCGCGCGGGTCCATCAGCACGCGTGAGCGTGCGGCCATCAGCGCATGCTCGGCCTGGTTGATCGGGCGCTGGAACTCGCCCGTACCCAGGCGGGTGCGGGCGTCGCCAATGCGTTCGCTGGTCAAGGGGTGGGTGCGCAGATAGGGGTAGCTGCCCGAATCCATCAGGTGGTGGGCTTGCTCCATCTTCTCGAACATGCTGAACATGCCCGAGGGCGCAAAGCCCGCTTCGCTGAGCACGTTGAAGCCCACCCGATCGGCCTCGCGCTCCATATCGCGCGAGAAATTGAGCGAGGCCTGTGCGGCCAGGGCCTGCGGGCCGACGATGGCGGCATTGGCCGCGTCAATGCTGCCGCTGCGCGAGGCTGCGATCAGGCCGGCCAGCATGGCCGCCATGGCCAGCATGCTGTTGCGCGAATCGCCGGCGATGCGGCGGGCGATGTGGCGCTGGGTCACATGCGAAAGCTCATGCGCTAGCACCGAGGCCAGCTCGTCGCGCGAGCTGGTCATGGCAATCAAACCCAGGTGCACGCCGACAAAACCACCGGGCAGGGCAAAGGCATTGACCGAGCGGTCGCGCACCAGAAAGATCTCCCAGGCGAAGCGGTCCACCGTCTCGTCGCTGATATGGCCCAGCAGCTTGGCCGTGGTCACCAGCGGGTTCCAGATGCCGAGCAAGTACTCCTGCAGCAGCGGGTCGTCGAGGTAATCGGGGTCGGGGCGGATCTGGCCCATGACCTGGTCGCCCAGATTGCGCTCCGCCCCCACGTCGAGATCCTGCGACACCGAATCGCCCAGCGCCGGCAGCGCCACCTGGGCCTGCCCGGCCGGGCTGCTGGCCAGCAGGCAGCAGGCCGCCAGTGCCAGCAGGCTGCGGCGCCAACGCGGGGCGGCTCCCGGGCGAGACAGGGAAGCAAGCGACAGTTTGTTCTTCAGGATCATCATCGGGACAGCAATCTCCGGGGCCACCACCGTGCAGCGCGCGGCTCACTATGATGCCGCTTTATCGATGCCCCGCATTGCCCGATTGTTTCCGGTGCTGCGAGCTGCGCCCACTGGGGCCATCCTTCATGCCCTGCTTTTCAGATTCTTCTCGACTGCGACCGCCCCTGCCATGAACTCTCCACTGACCCATTTCGATGCCCAAGGCCAGGCCCATATGGTGGATGTGGCGGCCAAAGATGTGACGCATCGCATTGCCCGCGCCCGCGGCCGCATCGTCATGCAGCCCGCCACCCTGGCCTTGATCACCAGCGGCAGCGCCAAGAAAGGCGACGTGCTGGGCATCGCACGCATCGCCGCCATCCAGGCCGCCAAGCGCACGGCCGACCTGATCCCCCTGTGCCACCCCCTGCCCCTGACCCGCGTGGCCGTCGAGTTCGAGATCGACGCGGCCGAGAACGCCGTGCATTGCAGCGCTCAGGTCGAGACCCTGGGCCGCACCGGTGTGGAGATGGAAGCCCTGACCGCCGTGCAAATCGGCCTGCTCACCATCTACGACATGTGCAAGGCCGCCGACCGCGGCATGGTCATGGGCCAGATCCGCGTGCTGGAGAAGCAGGGCGGCAAGAGTGGCGACTGGGTGGCGGCCTGAGCCCGATGCCAGGCCCAAGCTTGATCAAAGCCTTGAACGCACGCCACTGATTCAGGCGGCTCAGCCGTCATGTGAACGCAAAAAGCAGCGCGGCACGCTGCACCTCAGCGCATCTCCCGCCAATCGATCACCCGGCTCGGCGGGCTGCACTGGAAGGGCGCTTCGGCCGGGTCGAGGCCGGGCTGATCGCACTCGCCCAGCCAGTCATCGGCGGCGCTGTTGCGGAACTCGCGCAGGCGCTGCACCACATGGCGGGCACGCTCTTCGTCGCCCACGGCGTGCAGGGACTTGGCCCAGGCCATCATCAGGCGCACATCGATCAGGTTGTGCGCTGTCTGTTTGGCGGCGGCCAGGGCGGCGGCGCTGGGCGGGGCGCTGGTGGCGGCGGCGTAATCGGCCTGCGTGGCGAAGAAAACCGAAGCGCGGCCGTCCTCGATGCGCTGGGTCAGTGGTTTGGCATCGGCCGGCGGCACATAGATGGCCACCACGCGCAGATAGTCCCAGACCGCGAACAGGCTGCCCGCCAGCAACAGGGCACCGATCAGGCCAACGCCGCTCAGGCGCGGGGCGGTGTCCCTCGCATCGGCACGGTCCGCCGCCCCTGGATCATCGCGGCCCACGGCCAGGCCCAGCATAAAGGCCGTGGGCAGCAGGAAATAGGCGTACCAGAGCGGGTACTCGAGCAGGCTGTGCAGGCCGATCATCAGCACGCCCATGAAGGCGCAGCGGCGCGCCACGCCCTCGGCGCCCAAGCGCTGCCAGCTCAGGGCCAGGGCGCGCCACAGCGCCAAAGCCAGCAGGCCCAGGATCAGCGCTGCCGCCGGCAGGCCCAGGTCCACGGCGAGCTGCATGGCGATGTTGTGCGTGTGGTCGAAGAAGGCCACCGGGCGCTTGGGGAACTCGCTCATGCTCCAGGCCAGGTTGAACTCGCCCCAGCCCACGCCCGTCAACGGGTTGAGCTTGAGCAGCTCCCAGGCATTGAGCAGGATGGCGATGCGCGAGGGCGATCCCGCGCCCTCGGCCAGCCGTGACTCGGCGCCGAAGGCATGGGCGCCGTGGCTGGCCCAGACCGACATCAGCCACCAGCTCAGGCCCAGCATCAGCGGCGTGGCCAGCAGGCTGAGCTTGCTGGCGCGGCTGAGCTTGCGGTCCAGCGCGCCCCACAGGGCCAGGATCAGCACGCCGATCATGCCGGTGCGCGAGGCCGTCAAGACCACGGCGAACACAAAGGCAAACAGCAGCACCGGCAGCACGGCGCGGCGCGCCGCCGTGTTGCGGAACAGAAAGCTGAAGCGATCCTGGTTGCCCAGGTAGACGGCCGCCACGCAGGCCCACATCAAGAGGCTGGCCAGATGGTTGGGCTGGCGCATATTGCCCACCGCGCGGCCGGGGATGCCCGAGCGCGCGATCACATGGCCATCGGCCAGCTGGGGCGCAAACACCTGCACCAGGCTGACCCCCAGGCTCAGCAGACCGGCGGCCAGCAGGCCCCAGCACAAGGCTTCAAACCAATCGGCGCGCTGCCCATCGCGCAGGCCTTGCGCCACCCAGACCAGGCCCAGCGCCGCGGCCAGCATGCCGCTGTTGGCCAGGGTCAGCGAGAGTGGCAGGCCGGCCCAGGCCCAGCTCACCCAGGGCGCTGCCACCAGCAACAGCAGGGCCCAGACGGCCGGCCCCTGCTGCCGGCTCAAAGCGCCTGCGCCCAGCTCGGCCCGCAGGGCCAGCAGCACCAGGCCCCAGCCGCCCAGGGCAGCCAGCTGGTTGAACAAGGTGGCCGAGGGCGTGAGGCTGTAGGCCAGCAGGGGCGGCAGTGCATTGGCCAGCAGCAAGGCCAGCACGCTGTAGGGGCCGATCAAGGCGGTGGGCGTTGCGCTCGGCACAGCGTGGCTGGCGGAGGTGTGGGCAGAGGCGGTCGACATGGGGCCGAATCATCACATGAGTGCGCGTGGCCGCAAGCCGGGCCGCCCCCAAGGAGCTACTAAGATCCAAAGACGCTGGCGCTGCCAGCCCCCCGCTGGAGCGCAACTCGCCTCTCCTTGGTTTCTGGCTACTCTTTGCTTGCCCTCATGCAGATCGCCTGGTCTCAGTTCACCCCGCTCCATGCCTTGATCGGCGGCCTGCTGATCGGCCTGGCCGCGGCCTTGTTCCTGCTCGGCAATGGGCGCATCGCCGGCATTGCCGGCATCGTCGCCAGCCCCTGGCGGGCGCTGCGGCAGCGCGGCTGGGCGGGCCTGAGCGGCGCGCCGGAGCGCTCGCGGCTGATGTTTCTGGCTGGCCTGCTGCTGGCGCCCTGGGCCTGGCGCGTGTTCGCGCCTTGGCCGGGCCTGACGGTCGATGTGGGCCCGCTGGGCCTGGTGGCGGCCGGCCTGCTGGTGGGGGTGGGCGTGCGCATGGCCAATGGCTGCACCAGCGGGCATGGGGTTTGCGGGCTGAGCCGGCTCTCGCTGCGCTCTTTGCTCAATGTGCTGGTCTTCATGGCCGCCGGCTTCGCCACGGTGTGGCTGATGCGCCATGGCCTGGCTTGATTTATCGATGGATCGGCTGTTCTCGGAGCGACGCGTATGTCTGCATTGATTCGCCACCTCCTGGCTTTGGCCAGCGGCCTGCTCTTCGGCCTGGGCCTGATCGTCGGCGGCATGAGCGACCCGGCCAAGGTCAAAGGCTTTCTCGATCTGTTCGGCGCCTGGGACCCCAGCCTGGCCCTGGTCATGGGCGGGGCGGTGGCCGTGGGCCTCATCGCTTTTGCCTGCGCGGCCCGGCGCGAGCGCGCCTGGACGGGCGAAGCCATGGAGCTGCCGCCGCCCGGCCGCATCGATGGCCGGCTGCTGCTGGGCGGCTTGATCTTCGGCGTGGGCTGGGGCATCGCGGGCTTTTGCCCGGGGCCGGCCCTGGTCGCCCTGGGTGCTTTTGGCTCAGGCAGTGAATCCGCCTTGATCTTTGTCGCCTCCATGCTCGCCGGCATGTGGTTTCATGACCGCTTTCTTGCGAGAGCTGCCTGAACGATCGGCCGATTCCTCGCTTCATTCTCTTGAACCGCGTTTTCCACCAACCCACACCCGGGGGTGTTCCCATGCTTGTCTTCCGTCAGCTTTTTGACCCTGTCTCGTCCACCTACACCTACCTGCTCGGCGATGCCGAGGCCGGCGAGGCGGTCTTGATCGACCCGGTGTTTGAGCACCACCGCCGCGACAGCGCCCTGCTGCGCGAGCTGGGCCTGCGCCTGCTGGCCACGCTGGACACGCATGTCCATGCCGACCATGTCACGGGCGCCTGGTTGATGAAGCAGAGCTGCGGCAGCCAGATCCTGCTGTCCGAGCATGCCGGCGCCAGCCCGGTGGACCGGCCGCTGCGCCATGGTGACCGCATTGCTTTCGGCCGCCGCTACCTGGAAGTCCGCGCCACGCCCGGCCACACCAACGGCTGCCTGAGCTATGTGCTGGACGACTTGAGCATGGCCTTCACCGGCGACAGCCTTTTGATCCGCGGCTGCGGCCGCACGGACTTCCAACAAGGCAGCCCCGGCCAGCTGTTCCGCTCGGTGCGCGAGCAGATCTTGAGCCTGCCCCAGACCTGCCTGCTCTACCCCGGCCATGATTACCGCGGTCTCACGGTTACCAGCGTGGCCGAAGAGCTGCGCTACAACCCGCGCCTGGGCGGCGACGCCAACGAGGGCGATTTCGCCGGCTATATGAACCACCTGGGCCTGCCCCACCCCAAGCAGATGGACATCGCCGTGCCGGCGAACTTGCGCTGCGGCCAGCCCGGCGCGCATGGCGCCGAAGGCCAGGACAGCAGCTGGGCGCCGCTGACCTTCAGTTTCAGCGGCATCTGGGAAATCCAGGCCGCCAGCCTGGCCGAGCGCCTGGCCGAGGCCCGCAGCGGCGAACTGCAGCTGATCGATGTGCGCGAAGCCCCCGAGTTCACCGACGCCCTGGGCCACATCCCCGGCGCCCGCCTGCTGCCCCTGTCCGAACTCAGCGCCCGCATGGCCGCCGAGATCGACCCCGAGCGTCCCGTCGTCGCCGTCTGCCGCTCCGGCACCCGCTCGGCCCAGGCCACGGTGCTGCTGCAGAAATCGGGCTGCAAGCGTGTGGCCAATCTGGCGGGGGGGATGCTGCGCTGGCGGGCGGAGAGGCTGCCGGTGGAGGGTGGGGTGGATTAATTCAAACGCCCGGTGAACCCTTCATAGTGCTGTTCAAACTGTTCTTTACCGTGCTGCTCTTGCTCGGGCGGTGAAACCACCCGAAGTGCAACAAGACTTCGCTGAGTTCTGACGGGTTGAACACTGAATTTGAGTCTGTGAGGCGCCCTTTCATCAGTTGGGCGGCGCCTCTCCCCGGTCGAATGGGACTCTGTTCGACAACTGCACTCAATCGTCGGGCATGCGATGTGCCACGGTCTCGATGTGGGCACAGAAGGCCTCATGGTCGAACTCTCGAACCTTGGCAAACACACGAGGCGCGTTGCGGCGAATTTCCGCGGTGATGAACAGTGCGAGTTGTCGCTGCGTTTTGCAGCGAAGAATGCCCGAGTGGGTCAGTGCAATGCCGGCGGAGTGCAAGGTGGGCAATCGAACCAGTCGGCCCTCTTTGGTGCGAATGCTGGTGTTCCTGAGCTTGCGAACCGGCTGTGTAGCACCCACTAAAGGGCCATCCTCCGGGAAGCAATCGAGACACAGAACGAGGCCATCCGCGATACCGCGAAAGTGCAATTCCGCGAAGTGCTCGCGCAGACTAGCGACGAACCCGCCGCTCATGAGAAACGTGGAGCAGACGTCTTGCGAGATGCGGCCTGGAAGTCCGATGTACATGCACTCACTCCAAACTCAGGCCGTAGAACTCCTCGAACGACAAACTCTCTGCCACGCACTTGGTGTCGCAGGATGTCGCGGCTTGGTCCCGAATCTTAAGGGCCTTCAAACTGAAGGCTTGACCCGCAATCGCTCGAAATCGCGCCTGACCCGCTATCGCGCTCGCAGGCTCCTGCTCAGAACGCCCCTCGCTCCGACTCCTCCCCCCACGCCTCCGGCCTCGGCGCCCACGATGCATCCGGCTCCCGCTCCAGAATCGCGCTGACCGCCGCCCCCAGATCGATGCCCAAGTGAAGCTGAGCCGCCGCCGCGCCACCATCCGCCACGTCAGCGGCCAGCGCGAACTGGCGGAACGTTTGCCAATCGGCGGCGAACTGCGACACCAGCACCTTGGCCAGGTCGTAGGACAGCTCGTTGCCCTCGTCGTTCCGGAGGAAGGATTTGCCGGACCAAAACTCCTGAATCTCCGCAGCCCCCCAGAACTTCAGGTGGCGGGCATGCAGGTCCCAAGGGTTGCTCGGGGCTTGGGGCGGAGGGCAAAGCCGCAGTTCGGTGTTGACGGCCAGGCCTTCGTTCAGCCACGCGGGGATGGGCAAGTGGCTCAGGCAGGCATGGGTCAGCTCATGCGCGATGACAGGCTCCACGGCGCGAAGGTCAGCTTTCACCGTCACAAAGTGGCCGCAGCCTCCGTCGATGTACATGCCGCTGCTGGCCGCAAACTCTCCGGCCTCGGGATAGTAGTGCGCGACATAACGGTAATAGCTGTCGTCATCATCGAAGACGATCAGGATGTCATGACCCCACTCTGGCGCTGCCGCCAGTCCCTGCAGCAGATGGACGATGCGCTGCATGGTCTTGGTCACGAAGCTCAGCGTCGCTGCCGCCACATGCTCGGGCAGGGTGGAGATCAGCAGGGCCGAGCCTTGTGATCGCAAGCGGTAGGCCGGCCCCAGGGCGCGGCAGAGGTTCTGCAGCCAAGCCTGTTCGCAAGCGGCCCATGCCTGCGCCTTGGCGGCCTCGGTGGGCACGTTGGCAATCCAGCGATTCACCGCGTCCCAATCCGTGAGCGGGAAGCCCCCAGCATCGATCAGCGCTGCCGACAGATCGAAAGGTTCAGCGCCCGGTGCGTGGATCACAGCTGGCGGCGGCGCCTGCGCATCTGTCTCCGCATCGGAGACAGCTCGCACTGCAGCTTTGTCTTTCGTGGTGCCGATCAGGGATTTCAGAAGTTTGAGCATGGGTGCGAAAGCGCTGAGTGCCTCGGGCGCGGATCTTGCCTGCTTCGGAGCCTGCCCATCGCCGCTCTTTCTTTCTTCACACCCTCGCCGCCGGCCTCGTCCGATAGAAGGTCAACGGCTCCGCCTTCAGCTGCTTGAGCACGTTCTTGCGCATCGCGCCGACCACGTGCATCTCGCAGGGCTTGCAGTCGAAGCGCAGGGTCAGGCGGTCGTCGCCATGCTGAAGCACCAGGGGCTCGGCGCGCACCGTGCCTTGCACGCCGGTCACGCCCTTGGCCTGCTTGGGGCAGAGGCTCAGGCTCCAGCGCACGCAGTGCTTGGTGATCATGAGGCTGACTTCGCCCAGTTCCTCGTGGCTCTCGTAGGCCGCGCCAACGAGCTTGACGCCATGCTTGGCGTAGAAGGCGGCGGCCTGGCCGTTGTAGACATTGGCCAGGTAGCTGAGCGTGTCCTCGGGGTAGGGCACGGGCGGCTCCACCGGCCTGGCGCGGGGCAGGCGCTCGAAGGCTTGGGCGCGGGCTTCTTCAAGCGCGCTGACGGCCTCGCGGCGCAGCTGGTTGACCAGGGAGGCGGGCAAGAAACAAGTGCTCTCGCGCCAGGCCAGGCGCACGCGCCGGGCTTCAAAGATGGTGGTGCCCAGCTTGCCCAGCTGGTCCTTGAGCGTGGCGTCGGCCTGCTTGGCATCGCGCGCGGGCTCGTGGGCATGCTGGACCCGGGCCACGCCGCGGTGGCCGTCTTCGTCCTTGAGGCTGAGCTCGAAGCCGGGCTGTCCGTCCACCCAGGTCTGGGCCAGGCTCAGGTCCACGGCGATGCGGCGTTCGGCCGAGGGTTTGGCGAGCAGGCGCTCCCAGGCCATGTCGCGGTTGCGGCTCAGGGCCAGATCGCGGCGCAGGTCCTTGAGGTCCGCCACGCTTTGGGCCTCCTGGTTGCCGTGCAGATTGGGCGTCACGCGCCAGCGGGTGCCACCCAGCGGCTCCACCGTGTTGATGGGCACGCCTTGCAGCTCGCCCTGGCGGTCCCACCAGGTGAGGGCATCGCCGTTGTTGAGCGCAAGGGTGGCGTCGCCGGTGTCCACATCGAAATGCTGCTCGGCCACGGCCACCACATGGCCCACCGGCAGGCCGGCGTGCTTGGGGCTGTCGAAGGCGCCGATGTCGATCTTGCGGCCGTTGACGAAGTAATCGGTGCCGCCGCGGTTGAAGCCCTGCTCGGGCTGCGGCGTGAAGGTGAAGCGGCAGCGCCCGCTGCTGCTGCGGCGGTAGTCGCTGCGGCGCTCCATCAGCCCGTCGAGCAGCAGGCGGTAGTGGGCGGTGACGTTCTTGACCGTGGCCATGTCCTTGTAGCGGCCTTCGATCTTGAAGCTGCGGATGCCGGCATCGGCCAGCAGCTCCAAGTTGGCGCTCTGGTCGTTGTCCTTGAGGCTGAGCACATGCTTGTCGTGCGCGATCACGCGGCCTTGCGCATCGGTCACGGTGTAGGGCAGGCGGCACTCTTGCGAGCAGTTGCCGCGGTTGGCGCTGCGGCCGCTGTGGGCATGGCTGATGAAGCACTGGCCGCTGTAGGCCACGCAGAGCGCGCCGTGGATGAAGAACTCCAGCGTGGCCTCTTGAACCTGGGCGCGGATGGCGCGGATCTGGCCCAGGTCCAGCTCGCGCGCCAGCACCATTTGCGAGAAGCCCACGTCTTGCAGAAAGCGCGCCTTCTCGGGCGTGCGGATGTCGGTCTGGGTGCTGGCATGCAGCTGCAGCGGTGGCAGGTCCAGCTGCAGCAGGCCCATGTCCTGCACGATCAGCGCATCCACGCCGGCCTCATACAACTGCCAGGCCTGGCGGCGTGCGCCCTCCAGCTCGTCGTCGCGCAGGATGGTGTTCATGGTCACGAAGATGCGCGCGCCGAAGCGGTGGGCATGGCGGCACAGGCGCTCGATGTCGGCCACGCCGTTGGGCGCCTTGTCGCGCGCGCCGAAACCGGGGCCGCCGATGTAGACGGCGTCGGCGCCATGGTTGATCGCTTCGATGCCGATGTCTGCATCACGGGCCGGAGCCAGGAGTTCGAGTGGGTGGCATTGCATGATGGACGCGATTTTAGAGAGTCGGCCGCGGCTAAGCTGCGGGCTCAAACCCTGGCTGCCGCGACGAGAAAGGCCTCATGACCCAGCACCCGAACCTCCCGCCCCGCGCCGAGCCTGGGTGCCCTGATGAGGTGAGCGCGCGCGAGCCCAGCCCTGGTTCAGGCCGGCTGCGCCTGTGGGCCTGGGAGTTCTGGGGCTTTGTGAGCAAGGAGGCGCAGGCCTGTTTGTTTGCTGGCCTGTTTTTCGCCGCGGTTTTCTGCGTCCCGCGCGCGGGCTTGTGGGGTCTGCCTCGCTATGACCTGCTCTTGCTGATTGCCTTGCTGATCCAGGCCGGCATGGTGATCAGCGGGCGCGAGTCACGCGATGAGCTCAAGGCCATCGGCCTGTTCCATGTGCTCGGCTTTGCGCTCGAGGTCTTCAAGACCTCGGCGGCGGTGAAGTCCTGGTCGTATCCCGACTTCGCCTACACCAAGCTCTTGGGCGTGCCCTTGTTCGCGGGCTTCATGTATGCAGCGGTGGGCAGCTACATCATCCAGGCCTGGCGTCTGTTGCAGCTGCGGGTGCTGCATCACCCGCCTTACTGGATGGCGGGTTTGATGGCCTTGGCGATTTACCTGAACTTCTTCACCCAGCATTTCTGGGTGGATGTGCGTTGGTACCTGGCCGCCGGTGCCCTGGGTTTGTATGCGCGCAGCCAGATCCTGTTCCGGCCGCAGCAGCGAGAGTTGCGCATGCCGCTGTGGCTGGGCCTGGTGCTGGTGGCATTTTTCATCTGGCTGGCCGAGAACCTGGGCACCTTCTTTGGGCTGTGGTCCTATCCGCACCAGCTCGGGGCTTGGGCGCGGGTGCACATGAGCAAGTGGAGCTCCTGGAGCCTGCTGGTCTTGATCAGCTTCACCTTGGTGGTGCAGCTCAAGCACATCCGTCAGCGGGTGCAGGTGCCCGACTGATTGGAGGCGGCGCTCCACCGCCGCGCGCCGCCAGCGCCGACAATCGCGGGCTTCGCCAGCGCGCGGTGGCTTGGGTATGCCCTGGCGCCGCGTGTCTCGGCCTGATCGATGTGTGCCTGTTTGTCTTTCTTGATTGATGTCTTCGTCGTCCCCGTATCTGATCCGCCCCATGCAGCCCGCCGACCTGGCCGAGGTGCTGCGCATCCAGGCCGCATGCTTCACCGAGCTGGTGCCAGAGTCCGAAGCCTCTCTGGCGGCCAAGCTGCAGGCCGCGCCCGAACATTGCTGGGTGGCGGAAGGCACCTCGACCGCAGGCTTGGTGGCCTATCTGTTCGCTCTGCCGTGGCGGGCCGAATCGCCGCCGCCGCTGGATGCCCTGGAGTGCGTGCTGCCCGAGCAGCCGGACTGCCTGTATCTGCATGACCTGTCGGTCGACCCCAGGGCGCGCGGCACCGGCCTGGCGCAAGCCTTGGTGCAACGATTCCTGGCGCGCCTGGAAGCCAGCGGCCTGGACCGCGCCTGCTTGATCGCGGTGCAGAACTCGGCGGCCTTCTGGGGGCGTTGGGGTTTTCTGCCCTCACCGCTGGGGCCGGATCTCGCGGCCAAGCTACGCGGCTACGGTCCGAATGTGGACTATCTCGAGCGCCGCATGGGCGTTGCGCTTTCCATTTGAGATTCCGCGGGGTGCAGATGTAACCGGGCGTTAGCCCGGCATGCCGCGCCCGGCTCGCATGGCACACTTTGCCCGCCTCTTTGTGGAGGCGCTGCGGCGCTTGGCTGCGGCCTTTGCCCTGCAGCCATGGAGGAGGCAATCTTGGCTTCGAACCACCCCAAGCTGGCGCCACCGGCGACGCTCACCGATCCTGCCGAAGGCATGATGGATCTGACCACCCGCATCAATCAGATAGCGGCCAATGACCGCCAGGCCAACAGCTACGAGATTCGCAATGCGATCGTGCTGGCCGAGAACAAGCAGCGGGTGCGCTACCAGAATGGCGTCACCGAGCTGCCCATCTCCGCCCAGCAGTTGCTGGCCCATGCGCGGCGCACCGACTACAACCACCGCCGCCGCCTGGCGAGCAATCTGGTGACGCAGTCCGGCAGCCCGCGGCCGGCGCAGGCCTGCGCCCACCACATCGTCGCCCTGCGCGATGAGCAGGCCGAGCCCTCGCGCAAAAAGCTGTTCGACTGGTTCATCGCCATCAACGATGCCGACAACGGCGTGTTCCTGCCGCGCCGCGCGGGCCAGAGCTTGGCCGGCCATCCGGCTGCGCCGCAGCACGGCCCGATCCACACCGCGCTCTATCATGCGTCGGTGTATGCGCGGCTGCGCATGGTGCCCAAGACCGAGGCCCAGACCGGCCGGTCGCGCCTGCGTGGCATCAAGGCCGATTTGCTGGCCGGTGTCTTTCCTTGGTGAGTTGGGGGCGCTGAGATGGCGATTTGGGAACTGCGTTGTGCCGCCGTGAATGAGTTCGCCGTGCTGGTCTCGCGCGATTACGACAACATCGAAGAACAGCTGTTCGACACCGACGGCACGGCCAAGGATTGGCAGGACCGGCCCCGGGTTGGCTATGTGGTCGAGCCGCGCAAGAAGCAGCAGAAGCCGCGCGCCGATGTGGGCCTGCTGGTGCCCGGGGCCTTGGTGCTCAATGCCCGCGCGCGTGAGGCCCTGGGGCCATTTCTGAGCCCCTTCGGGCAGATGCTCGAGCTCGATTGCGAGGGCGAGCCCCGCTGGTTCTTCAATGTGACGCAGCGCCTGGACTGCGTCGATCTGCAGCGTTCGCAGCGCTTTGACGATGGCGGCCTCCGGCTGGAGGCCTTCGACGAGAGCCGCCTGCCGGACACCGCCCTGGTGTTCAAGGACCCGTTGACCGCGCCGGTTCGCATCTACGTCAACGAGGCCGGCAAGCAGGCCCTGGAGGCCTTGGTGCGCGAGGCCGGCCTGAGCGGCCTCGAGTGCGGGGCACCGCGGCCCCTGTAAGTCTCCCTTGGGCTTCTGGGTTCGTCGCGGGCCCGGCGCGGCGCCCCGGCTCGCGAGCTGGCTGCATCGATGGCACTTGCACAAGTCCGTCTAGGTGTACTACGATATTAGTACACGCTGACAGTGAAACCGGCTGCGGCGTGTGTTCGACACGCCGGAGGTTCCTTGTCACCCCCTGATCCCCACGATCCCGACCACAGCCCGTTCGCCTTCCGCATCAACACCGGATCGACCGAGCCCATTTACCGCCAGATGGTCGAGCAGCTGCGCCGTTGCGTGGCCAGCGGTCAGCTGGTGGCCGGGCAGGAGATGCCCTCGGTGCGCGAGGTGGCTTCGCAGCTGGCCGTGCATCCGATGACGGTGTCCAAGGCCTACAGCCTGCTGGAGGCCGAGGGCTTGCTGGAGCGCCGCCGCGGCCTGGCCATGCGGGTGGCGGCCCAACACCAAAAGGCGCAGCCGCGAGCCGAGCGCATCGAGCTCCTGCGCCCGGTGCTGAGCGAGGCCGCGGCCCAGGCCCGCCAGCTGGAGCTGCCCGCCACGGCCGCCCTGAAGTTGTTTGAATCCATTCTTCTCCAAGAGGGAGCGTCCTCATGAGCGCAGTTCTTGTGTCTACTTCTTCTTCCTCGTCGGCCTCGGCGCCTGTTTGGGCGGCGAGCGATTCGCTGGATGGCTCGGCCGGCCTGACGGCCGACGTGCGCGACATCTCGCTGAGCTACGGCTCGAAGGCAGTGTTGCGGCAGCTGAGCTGGCAGCTGCAGTCCGGCCAGGTGGTGGGCCTGCTGGGCCGCAACGGCGCCGGCAAGACCAGCTTGCTGGAGGCGCTGCTGGGCCTGCGCGAAACCCAGGCCGGCCAGGTGCAGCTGTTCGGCCAGGCCGCCACCGAGCTCGATGATGCCGCCCGTGCGCGCATCGGCTATGTGCCGCAGCACAGCGATCTGTTCGAGGGCTTCACCGCGCGCCAGCTGCTGGCCTACTTCAAGAGCTTTTACCCGCGCTGGAACGAGACCAAGGTCGAGGGCCTGCTCTCGCGCTGGGACATTCCGCGCGACCAGATGATCTCGCGCCTCTCGGGTGGCCAGCAGCAGCGCCTGTCCATCATCCGCGCCCTCGCCCATGAGCCCGATCTGCTGGTGCTGGATGAGCCCGTGGCCAGCCTGGACCCGGTGGGCCGGCGCGACTTCCTGCGCGAGCTGGTCGATCAGGTGCTGGACCGCGGCACGACCGTGGTCTTCTCCACCCACATCCTGTCGGACCTGGAGCGCGTCGCCTTCAACCTGGCCTTTTTGCAGCAAGGCCGCATCGCGGTGCAGGCGCCGCTGGACAGCCTGCTGGAAGAGGTGCGCCTGGTGCTCGGCTCCAGCACGGCGATCCAGGCTGTGCTGGCCGGCGGCAGCGCCGAGTTGCTGCGCCGCCAGACCCAGGCCGATGGCCGCGAGCGCTGCCTGCTGCGCTTTGCGCCGGGCCAGGCGCCCCAGGACGGGCCGGGTTTGAGCGTGCAGGCCCTCAATCTCGAAGACCTGTTTGTGGAGCTGACCTGATCATGGGCGCCCTGTGGTCGCAATACCGTCCGCTGCTGCTGGCGCCGTGGCAGATGCAGCGCAATGCCTCGCTGCTGGCGTTCTACATCGGCTGGGGTTTGAGCGTGCTGGGTTTTGGCCTCGCCCTGGGCATCAGCTTCTGGCTGACACGCCCCGAGCTGGCCTGGCGTGTGGCCGTGGTGGTCGCGGCCTGCGTGGTGGCCGTGCCTTGGTATGTCGTTTTCAACGGCTTGCTGGTGCAGAACCACCCACATGCGGCGCGCCTCGTGCCCGGTCATGTGCGGCGGCTGCAATCCGTGGCCGTACTCAGTTACCTGCTCACCACAGTGATCTGCGCGGCCTTGTTGGCGAGTCAGCTTCCCGGCGGCGCGATCTGGCTCGCGGGGATGGCCTTGCTGCTCTTTCTGCTGGCTCTGTGTTCGCGTTGGGTGCAACTCTGGTTCTGGGGCACTTTGGTGCTGTTTCTCATGCCTTGGTTGGGGAAGTTCATGCCCGTGATGATTGTTTGGAGCACGCTGCTGGACTGGCAACAGCAGGCCCCCTGGAGCTTGAACCTGCTCGCGCTCTTGCTGCTCCCCCTGGGCCTGGCCGGCCTGTTCCAGAGCGGTGGCTCGCAGCACAGCCGGCAATTCCAGGCGCGCCAGAAGTGGCGCCGCCTGTTCGAGTCGCAGTCCCTGGGCGTGGCCTCGCATGCCGAGATCAATGCGCCCCTTGACCACCTGGGTCAGGTCTTCCGCTGGATGCAGCCGCTGTGGACGCGCCGGCTGCTGCGACAGGCCCGGCCGACGCCAGCCAGCGTGATGGCGCGCCTGGATCTGGTGAGCTTGGGCCAGGCCCACTGGACCTGCCAGCTCAGTTCGATCACGGTGATGCTGGGCTTGCTGATGCTGGTGTTTGCCACCATGGGCTGGGGTCAACCGGAGTTCTGGCAGGGGCTGACCCAGCACGGCACCATGGGCCTGTCCTTCGGTTTTGCCAGCATGTGCCTGGGCGTGCTGCTGACGGTGCCGGCCAATCTGCACCGCAGCCGGCGCGAGCAGGCCTTGTTGATTCTGCTGCCCGGCGCACCGCGTGGCCAGGTCTTGAACCGCATGTTGGCACGTCGCCTGCTGAGCCAGCTGATGTGGGCGGTGGGCATTGCCCTGCTGCTGTGCGCGGCCTTGCAGAAGTTCCCGGGGCCGCAGTCCTTGAGCTGGTTGGGTGTGCACCTCTGTTTGGCGTATCTGGTGTTTGGCTGCACCGTGGTGCTGCGCGATTGGTCGCGCGAGCGCCCGCCCAACAGTCACCGCGCCCTTCTACCCTTCGGCGCGGCTTCCGTGATGGTGCTGGCACTGCAGGGCCTGCAATGGCTGGGCCTGCCCATCCTGGCGCAGATTGGCCTGGTGCTGCTGTTGGTGTTGGCTCTGGCGCGCTACCGCTGGCAGCGCCTGGTGCTGGCTTCTGCGCCGGCCATGCCGGTGGGCCGTTGGGCCTGAAGGCCCCGGGAATGTGAGTTCAGCCGCGCTGCTGCATCCAGCCCAGGATCTGCGCGGCCGAGAGTGCGCCGCTGATGCGCTGCAGCTCCTGCCCGCCCTGCAGCTGGATCAGGGTGGGGATGCTGCGGATGCCAAAGCGCTGCGAGAGCTGGGGTGCCTCGTCGCTGTTGACCTTGACGAGCAAGGCCTGACCCTTGAGCTGGCGCGCGGCGGTGGCGAACTGCGGCGCCATCTGCCGGCAGGGGCCGCACCATGGCGCCCAGAAATCGACCAGCACCGGCAGCTCGCTGCCGCTGACGACGCGGTCGAAATTGGCCTCGCTCAGCGCCAGCACCTCGCCGCTGAGCAGGGCTTGGCCGCAGCGGCCGCAGACCGGGTCTTGGGCCGCGCGCTCGTCGGGCACGCGGTTCTTGCTCAGGCAGTGGGGGCAGGTGATCAGCATGATGCTCAGTGACGTGAGGCTGTGCGGGCTCATTTCAAGCCCCGCACAAGACGGTGTAAGAAATCCTGCCGACCGGGGACTGCCCGAATCGAAGGCGCTGGCGCGCCTCGTGTTCAACGCCCGAGCCTGGACCCTTGCATGAAGAGCAACAACAACAACCCCGAGCCTCCCCCGCCACTTCCGCCGCCACTCCGGCCGCCACCCCCAGCGCCGAGCTGCAGGCCGAGCGCTACCGCCAGGCCCTGGCCCTGCACGGCGCCTAGCTGGCCGCCTTCATGGTGGGTTCCGAGCGTGACGAGGCGTA
This sequence comes from Paucibacter sp. B51, assembly GCF_027863535.1. Classification (NCBI taxonomy): domain Bacteria; kingdom Pseudomonadati; phylum Pseudomonadota; class Betaproteobacteria; order Burkholderiales; family Sphaerotilaceae; genus Roseateles; species Paucibacter sp. B51. Next base: position 1,219,993 of record NZ_JAPIVN010000001.1, read on the forward strand.
GCGCATGGAGACGGTGTTCACGCTGACCCACGCCGGTGCGCTGCTGGTCTTGCTGCTGATCCTGGCCGCCAACTGGCGCGGGGCGCGTCGCTACCAGCGGGAGATCGATGCGCTGGATCAGCAGCTGGCGACCCAGGCTGCGGCCCCGGGGGAAGCGCCGGACGTGGCGGGACGGCGCTGAGCGCCGCCCGGCACATTCGGCGGCTGTACCCCTCGGCGCAGTGATACAGCGCATGCGGGCGGGGTGGGCGCTGTGTCTTGGCCCCTGGGCGTGGCGGCCTTAGTCTGCCTGCCAATCTCCGCCACCCCAGCCCCGCCGCCATGTTGTCGTCCCCCACCGAGCTGCTGCCCCTGGCCAGCTACTGCTTTCTCATGTCCAGCACACCCGGGCCCAACAACCTGATGCTGGCCACCGCCGCGGCCAATGCCGGCTACCGCCGCACGCTGCCGCAGATGCTGGGCAGCAACCTTGGCGTGGCGCTACAGACCTGGCTGACCTGCTTGGGCCTGGGCAGCCTGTTCCTGGCCTATCCGGTGCTGCACCAGGTGCTGCGGGTGCTGGGCACGCTCTACCTGATCTACCTCGCCTGGCAGCTCAGCGGCCTGCGCATCGGCGCGGCGCAGCAGGATGCGCGGCCTCTGAGCTTTGCCCAGGCGGCGCTGTTCCAGGCCGTCAATCCGAAGAGCTGGGTCAAGGCCATCACCCTGGCCACGGTCTTCATGCCCAACGGCCTGGGGCCTTGGGCCGGAGCCAGCCTGGTGGCGGCGGTGGGCGTGCTGGTGGGCTTGCCCAGCTCGACGATGTGGGCCTTGTTCGGCCTGGCGATCCGGCGGCTGCTGCAAGACCCGGCCAAGCGCCGCGTCTTCAACCTGCTCATGGCCGGCTCTTTGGTTGTGTTGGCGCTGAGTCTGCTGCGCTAAGCTCGGGCGATGCTGAACCCGCTCGATCGAAACTCTCCCATCGCCCTGGGCGACCAGATCGAGCTGCGCCTGCGCGAGCAGATCGCCGCGCGGCAGCTGCCGCCGGGTGCGCGCCTGATGTCCATCCGCCAGCTGGCGGCCCAGCTGGCCGTCAGCCCCAACACCGTGGTCGCGGCCTACGACCGCTTGGTGGCCTCGGGCCTGATCGACGCGCGCGGCACGGCCGGCTATTACGTCTGCGAGCCGCGCGGCGGCCCGGCCCTGTTGCCCGATGCGGCGGCACTCGAGGCCGGCGAGGAGCAGGAAGGCGTCTGGCTGGCCCAGCAGGCCAATGACCAGCGCAGCGGCGTGCTGCTGGCCAGCAGCGGCGCCCTGCCGCCGAGCTGGCTGGCCGATGCCATGCCGGCCAGCGTGGTGCAGCGCGCCCTGGCCCGCAGCACGGCCGGCCTGGCCTCGCGCTGCCCGCCCCAGGGCCTGCCCGAGCTGCGCGAACAGATCGCCCTTTTGATGCGCGGCCAGGGCCTGGCCGTGGATGCCGGCCGCATCCTCACCACCTACGGTGGCACCCATGCCATCGACCTGATCTGCCGCGCCTTCTTGCGCCCGGGCGACACCGTGCTGGTCGAGGATCCGGGCTACTTCCTGATGTTCGAACGCCTGCGGCAAGAGGGCTTGCGGGTGGTGCCGATCGCACGCCGGCCCGATGGGCTGGACCTGGCCGAGCTGGAGGCGGCCTGCCGCCTGCACCGGCCGCGCCTGCTCTTCATCCAGACCGTGCTGCACAACCCCACCGGCTGGAGCAGCAGCGCCGCCAATCTGCACCAGGTGCTGGTGATCGCGCGCCAGTATGGGCTCTTGATCGCCGAGGACGATGTGCAGGGCCATTTCCACCCGGGCCACGCCACCCGCCTGGCGGCCCTCTCGGGCCTGGACGGGGTGATCTACTACTCCAGCTTTTGCAAGGCCTTGAGCCCCGCTTTGCGAACCGGTTATGTGGCGGCCGACCCGGCCCTGCTGAAAGCCCTGCTGCGGGAGAAGATCTACGCCGTGCTGACCGGCGCCGCGCTCAACGAGTGGGTGCTGCTGGAGATCTTGCTGGCCGGCCGCCTGCGCAAGCATCTGGAGCGTTTGCAGGCCCGCCTGCTGCAAGCGCGCACGCTGAGCGCGCGCCAGCTGGGCGAGGCCGGCATCGCCATGGACCACCCCGGCGAGGGCGGCCTCTTCCTCTGGGGCCAGGTGCCCGAGGGCGTGGACATGAATCTGCTGCTGCAGGATGCCTACCGCAACAAGATCCTGCTGGTCGGCGGCCCCACCTTCTCCAGCACCGGCCAGGCGCCGCGCCATCTGCGCTTCAATGTGGTGTTCAGCCAGCAGCCGCGGCTGGCCGACTATCTGCGGGAGCGTTTGCAGGCCGTGGCCGACAGCACGGCGCTCTTGCAGCGCCTGCCGGGCGGCTCAGCACAGCCGCGTCAGAGCGGCAGCTCGGTGTAGTAGCGGCCGCCGTGGAAGATCAGCGGCTGGGCGCCTTCGCGCCAGCTGCAGCTTTCCACCTCGCCGACGAAGATGACGTGGTCGCCTTCCTCGTACTGGCTGCGGTTGGCGCATTCGAACACGGCGGCCACGCCGTCCAGCACCGGGGCACCGCCGGCGCCCTCGCGCCAGGCCACGCCGGCGAAGCGGTCGATGTCGCGGGTGGCGAAGCGCTGCGACAGCTCTTTCTGGTCGGCGGCCAGGATGTTGATGGCGTAGTGCGAGCCGCGGCTGAACACCGGCATGGAGCCGGCCTTCTGCGCCAGGCTCCAGAGCACCAGAGGCGGGCTCAGCGACACCGAATTGAAGGAGTTGGCGGTCAGGCCGACCAGGCTGCCGTCGGGTGCGCGGGCGGTGACGATGGTCACACCGGTGGCGAACATGCCCAGGGCGGAGCGAAATTGCTGGCTGTCAAAGCCCGGACCGGGCGGGACGACGAGAGGAGAAGTGGGGGGCGCGGGCATGCGGCATTGTCGGCCATCCCTGCTTGTGCCTTCTTGCACGGGGGCATTTGTCGCCGGACGGCCTCAGAATGGCGCCTGCCCTGCTTGTTTTTGCCAACTTTGGCCGCATTGTCCTGAGCACCATGTCCCACCTCACCGATCCTGGTTTTTTCGATCCCGCGGCCGATCCGCATCTGCCCAGCGCGCCGGCCTATGGCTTCGGCCGCTGCCCCGATTGCGCGGCCGGCCGCTGCCGGCCTGAGAAGGGCTCGCGCCGTCTGTTCACCGGCCTGCTGGGCGCCGCCGCGCTGTCGCCCGCCCTGAGCGGCACGGCCTGGGCCCGTGAGGGCGTGGAGGTGGGCGGCCCCAGCAAGCTGACCAAGCTGGTGCCGGCCGAGCAGGTGGAGCAGGCCGGTGCGCAGCAATACCAGCAGATGATGCGCGAGGCCGCCAACCAGCGCGCCTTGCTGCCCAACAACCATCCGCAGCTGATCCGCCTTCGCGAGATCGCCAAGCGCATCATTCCCCAGTCCGAGCCCTGGAACGCCCGCGCCAAGCAGTGGCGCTGGGAGGTCAATGCCATCGTCAGCCCGCAGCTCAATGCCTTCTGCATGCCGGGCGGCAAGATCGCCTTCTATTACGGCATCCTGGAAAAGCTCAAGCTCTCGGACGACGAGGTGGCGGCCATCATGGGCCACGAGGTCGCCCATGCCTTGCGCGAGCATGCGCGCGAGCGCATGGCCAAGACGGCCGCCACGCGGCTGGGTGCCAATGTCCTGTCCAGCCTGCTGGGCCTGGGCAATGTCGGCGACACCTTGCTCAATATGGGCAGCCAGCTGCTGACCCTGACCTTCAGCCGCGAGGATGAGAGCGAGGCCGATCTGGTCGGCCTGGAGCTGGCCGCGCGCGCTGGCTATGACCCGAGTGCCGGTATCAGCCTGTGGGAAAAGATGGGCAAGGTCTCCAAGGGCGCACCGCCGCAATGGCTGTCCACCCACCCGGCCGGCCCGACGCGCATTCGCGACATTCAGGCCAATCTGCCCAAGGTCGAGGGCTTGTATGCCCGGGCCGACAAGCCCACGCAGCGCTTCGAGGTGGCGCCGCCGCTGCAGATGCGACCGGCTTCTTGAAGCAGCGCCCGCGGCGGCTTACCAGCGCGCGGGCAGCGCCTTGAGGCGGCGGTAGCGGCCGTTGGCCACGCGTTCGAGATAACCGCCCAGTTCCAGATCCTTGACCAGCTTGGACACCATCTCGCGCGAGCAGCCCAGGCGTTGGGCCATGGCCTGGTGGGTCAGCAAGATCTCGTCGCTGGTGGCGGTGGTGGTTTCCAGCAAGGCCTTGAGCCGGCCGTAGACATCGTTGAGCGCCAGCTGCTTGGTCGACAGCGTGGCGGCGCGGGCGCGCCGGATCACCTTGGTCAGCAGCTCGAAGGCGAATTCGGGGTGCTCGGCGATATGGGCTTGCAGGCTGGCGCGGGTCAGCAGCACACAGCGCGAGGCCTGCTCGGTGATGACGCTGGCCGAGCGCGGGCCGCCGTCCAAACTCATTTCGCCCACGTACTCGCCGGGGCCGTAGATGCCGTAGGTGACCTCGCGGCCGCGTGCATCGCAGCCGTAGGCGCGCAGGCTGCCGCTGAGGATGAGGTAGAGGCTGTCGCCTTGCGAGCCTTCCTCGATCAGCACGGTGCCGCGCCGGTAGCTGCGTGCCATGCCACGGGCGGCCAGCAGGCGAAGGCTGGGCGGAAGGTCGGCGGTGACCGATTCAAGGGTGGGCGTGTCGATGCTGTCCATGCGGGCTTGCTCGTGGGCGACGGCCGCCAAGGCCGCCAGCAAGGCCGGATGTTACGAGAGACACTGCGCAGAACAGTGGCGTTCGAGCGACGCCCCTTTTAGGGGCTTGCCCCACTGAGATTTTTGTAGATCGTGCCTTGCAGGCGGGTGCGCCTCAGCGCAAAGGCGTGGCGATCAATTGATCTTGTCCATGCGCAGGGCCGAGACCAGGGGCGGCAGCACCGCCAGCTGGCGCAGCAGCTCGCCAATGCTGTCGGCGCCCGATTTGGCGCGGATGCTCTGGATCTGGGTGCGCACGGTGGAGATGGCCACACCCTGGCGCTCGGCCACCGAGCCGGGGCGTGCGCCTTGGCTCAAGGCTTTCAGCACTTCGGTTTCGGTGGGCGTCAGGCCGTAGCGCAGGGCGAACCACTGCGTGGCCAGCTCGCCGCAGAGCTGGCGCCGCTCCAGCACCAGCAGCACGGCGGCCTGCGTGACGTTGCGGTTCAGCGGCACCACCACCACATTGCTGCTCAGTTCGCCCTCGCCCAGGCGCAGCAGGCAGCGCCGGCCTTCGTTTTCCGCCGCCAGCAGGGCGTCGTTGAAGGGCGTGCTGTCCTTGGCGTCGCGGCAGCGCAGCTGGTTGCCGCTGAGCAGCAGCGGGTGTTCCTCATCGAGGCTGCGGCGCGCGGCCAAGTTGCAATGCAGCACACGGCCGGAGGCGTTGAGCAGCACCACGCCGTAGTCCAGCTCTTCCAGCACCAAGCTCAGCCAATGGCTGCTCAGCGATTCGGCCTGGCGCCGTTCGGTACCGGGGTGGCGGCTTGGCGTGATCGCGGATGCGAGCGAGGCCATGGCTGCTGCTGAAGAAGAAGAGTCTGTCGACCACATGCCGATCTCCTGGCTTGGCTGCGTGCGCAGGGCTCGGAGGGGCCGCCACACGCCGGGCTTCCAGCTTAGGCAGAGTGCGGGCTTGCGGAGGGTGAATGGTGATCGGTGCCGATGTGAAAGATTCACGCATCGGGGTCACAAGTTCTTGAAAAACCAAAGAAAAAGGCCCCGCAATGCGGGGCCTTGAGCCGGGGCCTCCCGGGTGTCGAGGGGGCGCTCAGTGCACGCCGTGCATCTTCTTCTTCATCCAGGGCGCCAGCGCCATCAGCACCAGGCCGGCGGCGGCCGGGATCACGGTGAAGATCAGGAAGAAGGTGGACATCGAGTAGGTCGAGGAGATGTAGTCGATGTAGGCACCGGTCTTGCCGGCGATGAAGTTGGCGATGGCCGTGTTCAGGAACCAGACGCCGAACATCAGGCCCAGCAAGCGCGCGGGGGCCAGCTTGGAGATGTAGGACAGGCCCACGGGCGACACGCACAGCTCACCCATGGTGTGCAGCAGATAGGCCAGGCACAGGAAAAGCATGCTGACCTGGGCCGTCTTGGCGCCCGAGGGGATGCCTGCCGCGCCAAATGCCAGGGCCGCAAAGCCCAGACCCAGCAGCACCAGACCGACGCCGAACTTGACCGGGCCGCTCGGGTTCCAGTGCTTTTCCCACATCTTGGAGAACGCGGGCGCCAGGATCACCAGGAAGAAGGAGTTCAGCACGCCGAACCAGGTGGCGGGCACTTCGCTCTGGTCCATGGCGAACTCGCGGCCCAGCATCCAGATCACCAGGCCCCAGATCACGGCAAAGGCCAGGACCAGCAGCAGATTGCCCAGCCACTGGCTCTTGCCCGTGGCACGGTGCAGCTGGAACAGCAGCCAGGTCAGGATGGCCGCCGGGATCACCGTCATCAGTGAGTTGATGACCTTGAAGACCAGGCCGCTGGTGCCGACCAGGGTGCGGTCGGTGTAGTCGGCCGCGAAGATGGTCATGGAGCCGCCGGCCTGCTCGAAAGCGAACCAGAAGAAGATGGTGAAGAAGGCGAACACGAAGATGGCCTTCAGGCGATCGGCCACCACATGGGCGGGCGTGTCATCGGCTGCCTTGGCGGCGGCGGTCTTTTCCTTGCTCGGCGCGGTGCCGATGTCACCAAAGATGGCCTGGCTGAAGAAGAACTGCAGGGCGCCCAGGATCATGAAGACACCGGCCAGACCGAAGCCCAGGTTCCAGGACACTTTTTCACCGATGTAGCCACACAGCGAGATGCCGAAGAAGGCACCGGCGTTGACGCCCATGTAGAACAAGGTGTAGCCACCGTCACGGCTGCCTTCGTTGTCCTTGTTGTAGAGCTGGCCGACGATGGCCGAGATGTTCGGTTTGAACAGGCCTGTGCCCGCAATCACCAGGCCCAGGCCCAGGTAGAAGGAAGGGATGGTCTCGAAGAACAGCGAGACGTGACCGGCGGCGATGATGAAGCCGCCCAGCACCACGGCGCGGCGGGTGCCCAGGTAACGGTCGGCCAGATAGCCGCCCAGGATGGGGGTGAAGTACACCAGCATGGTGTACCAGCCATAGAGCGAGGTGGCATCGGCGCGGCTCCAGCCCCAGCCGCCCTTGGCGGTTTCCGAGATCAGGAACAGCACCAGCAAGGCGCGCATGCCGTAGTAGGAGAAGCGTTCCCACATTTCTGTGAAGAACAGGACAAACAGGCTGTTGGGGTGGCCGAGGATGGTGTTGGGCCCCGCAGTTTGAATTTTGGTGTTCAAACGACTCTCCGTTCTTGGTCTTGATGGATGACGTGCCTCGTGCCGACCCATGTCCCTCAGGGGCCCACAAAAGGCAAACCGCCTGGAGGGTCTCTCCTGGCGGCTTGGGCCGCTATTGTCGCTGTGGCCTGTTGCCTGGCTTGTTCGGGTTCCCACCAGGGGGCAACGAACCGGGGGGTGTCTTTTGGCAGGGGCGGCAGGACATAGCCTGGAGTAGCTCCAGACAATCAGCGCTATGCTTGCTCTTTCAGCTCAGACCGCCCGAATCACGGGCCTGCGACCTCATGCGCATCGGCGAACTCAGCAAGGCCACCGGCGTGGACATCGAAACCATCCGCTTCTACGAAAAAAGCGGCCTGCTGCCCGGCCCGGCGCGCAGCGACAACGGCTACCGTGACTACGCCCATGCGCATCTGGAGCGGCTGGCCTTCATCCGCCACTGCCGGGCGCTGGACATGTCCCTGGCCGATGTGGCCCAGCTGCTGGCCAGCCTGGACACCGAGGACGCCGAACAGCTGGCCCAGGTCGACGGCCTGGTCGAGGCGCAGCTGGCACGGGTGCGCGCGCGCCTGGCTTCCATGCTGGCGCTGGAGCAGCAGTTGGTGGCCTTGAAGGCGCGCTGCGACGGGCGCCACCATCTGCACCCCCATGCCGCCGGCAGCCAGGCCTGTGGCGTGCTGCAGGAGCTGGTGGCCGCCGCCCACGGCGAGGCCTGCGCCTGTCACGAGGCGTTGATGAAGCCATGACGAAGAAGAAGACCTTGTGCGGCCTGGCCCTGTTTCTGGCTGTTCTGGCTGCAGCCTCTCAGGCGGGCGAGATCTGGAAATGCCAGCAGGCCGGCCAGGTCCGCTACTCCGACCGCCCCTGCCCGGCCCAGGGCGACACCTTGTCGCCGCGCGCGCTGCAGCCCAATGTGGTGGCGGCCGAGCGGGCGGCATCGGGCGCCGCCGCCTCGCGCCTGGCCGGCAATGTCTGCCCGGATGACATCGAGATCGCCGCCATGGAAACCCGCGCCACGGCCAGCAGCCTGGGCCCGGCCGAGCAGCGCTTTCTGAAGGACGAGATCGCCCGCGCCCGCCAGTGCCGCCAGGGCAGCGCCCGCTACTCGGCGGCCGACTGGGCACTCAGTCGCCAGGCTCAGAGTGATCAGTTTCGCCCTGGCGCTGAGCCCGCTGCACGCCAACGGGCCGAAGCCATGCATCAGGCTGCGGCGCGGGTTGGCGGGCTGCGCCCGGAGCCACCCATGGCCGGCGCCTCGGCCCCGAGGCGCTCCAGTCCTTGAGGCCCCACCCTCGCCTTGTCAAAGGCAGGGCCTGACCTGCCGCGTCCGAAATGAGCGTATTGCGCCACTGCAAGAGCGATGGTTTTCCCGAGTTTGATATAGATATATCAAACATATACTCAGTCTCAATGCCGATCGAAGCCGGCTCCTGAGGTTCTTTCGAAGTGGCATTGCATCGGGCCCGGCCTCTGCAATGGAACCCGCTTCATCGGTTCTTGACCCTGGTGATGGCCAGCCATGCCTTGAGTTCAATGGTGAAGTTGCCATGCAAAACAATGCCCTTCGCCTGTGCGAGCTGAGCCTGGTCGAAGCCTTGTTCGACCCGCTGCCCGACGTGGTGTTCTTCGTCAAGGACCGCGATGGCCGCTATCTGCGCGTCAACCAGACCTTGGTGCGGCGCAGTGCACAACGCTCCAAGCAAGCCTTGCTGGGCCGCACCTCCAAAGAGATCTTTCCCGGCGCCATGGGCGAGGCTTTCTGGGTGCAAGACCGCAGCGTCATCAGCAGCGGCGCGGCCATGCAGCGCCATCTGGAGTTGCACCTCTATGCCGATGGCGGCGCCGGCTGGTGCCTGACCCACAAGCTGCCGCTGCGCGACGAGCCTTGTGGCGAGCGACCCGGCGCGGTGCTGGGCGTGGTGGGCATCTCACGTGATCTGGGGCGGCCCGACCAAAGCCATCCGGTCTATGGCCAGATTGCCGAGCTGGCACAGCAGATTCGCAGCCATTACGACCAGCCCCTGCATCTGGGTGACTGGGCGCGTGCTGCGGGGCTGACGCTGGACCGGGTGGAGCATCTGTTCCAGCGCATCTTTCACCTCAGCCCGCGCGAGATGCTGCTGCAAGCGCGCCTCGATGCCGCACGACGCCTCTTGGTCGAAGCGCCCGATCTGAGTGTGGCGGCCATCGCCATGCAATGCGGCTACAGCGACCAAAGCGCCTTCACCCGCCAATTCAAAGCCACCACCAGCCTGACGCCTTCGCAGTACCGGCGCCTCCAACAAGGGCAACAGCCCAGCGGCGCGCCTTGGCGCGCCGCGGCCTGATGCCAGAAGCCCTAACTTTGCTTTTACGGTGATGCTGGGCCGGGCTTGGGGCCCATCAGCTGCTCCCGCAAAAAGCCATAGCTGAGAGCCCAGAGCTGGGCTTGCTGCGCCGGCGTCGATGCGCCCGCATGGCCGCCTTCGCGGTTCTCCCAGTACAGCACCGGCTGGCCCAGCTCCTGCAGCCGCGCCACCATCTTGCGGGCATGGCCGGGGTGCACCCGGTCGTCCAGGGTGGAGCTGGTGTAGAGCACCTTGGGATAGGGCTTGGCGGCGCTGGCGTTCTGATAGGGTGAATAGCGCGAGATGGTGGCCCATTGCTCGGGGATGTCGGGGTTGCCGTACTCCTCGATCCAGGACGCGCCCGCCAGCATGCGGTGATAGCGCCGCATATCGGTCAGCGGCACCTGGCTGACCACCGCGCCAAACAGCTCGGGCCGCTGCACCATGGCCACCGAGGTCAGCAAGCCGCCCAGGCTGCCGCCCATGATGCCCAGGCGCGCCGGGCGGGTGATGCCGCGCTGGATCAGGTCTTCGGCCACCGCGATGAAGTCATCGAAGCTGCGCTGGCGATGCTCTCGCTGGGCCGACTGATGCCAGCGTGGGCCGAACTCACCGCCGCCGCGCAGATTGGCCAGCACATAGACCCCGCCGTGCGACAACCAGGCACGACCCAGGATGCCGCTGTAGCTGGGCTTCATCGAGATCTCGAAGCCGCCGTAGCCGTAGAGCAGGGTGGGCGCGCCGTCCTTGGCCATGTCACCGCGCGGCTTGACGATGAAGTAGGGCACGGCGGTGCCGTCCTTCGAGCGCGCCTGCAGCTGCTGCACCTCGTGTGTGCTGGCATCAAAGAACTCGGGCAGGGCCTGCAAAAGCTGGCGTTCGGCGCGGCCCACTTCGCCCAACTCCAGCCGGGCCGGGGTGAGGAAATCGCTGCGGGTCAGCAGGTAGTGATCCGCCTGCTGGCCCGCCAAGGCGCTGACACTCAAGCTGCCCAGATCACCCGCCGGCAGCAGCGCTTCTTGCCACTGGCCCTTCTGGTAGCGCCACTGCACCAGCTGCTGGCGCGCGTCCTCCATGCGCACGCCCAGCACTGCGCTGCGGGTGGCCACATGGCTTTGCAGCGAGCTGCGCGGCGTGGGGTTGAACAAGGTGTGGAACTGCCGCTTGCCGGCCGCCCAGTCGGACCGCGCAATCGCCAACAAGGAGCCGGCGGCATGGGTCTTGTCACCTAACTTCCAATCGGAGCGCAGCTCGATCAGCCACTGGTCGGCAAAAGGGCTCATGCTGGCGTCGGCCGGCTTGCTCAAGGCCTGCAGGCGACCGTCTTTTTGCAGGACATGCTGCTCGCCGGCAAAGAAGCTGGTGCGACGCTCGATCACATGCACCCGCTCCTGGCCGATTTGCTCGGCCCAGGTCCAAACGCTGACGTCCTGCGGTGCCGCTTCGAACAAGAGCCGTGCCTGAGCCAAGGGCTGGCCCCGCTTCCAGAGCTTGACCTGGCGCGGGTAGCCCGAATCCGTCATGCTGCCGGCACCGAAATCGGTGGCGACACTGAGGGTGTTGCGGTCCACCCAGGTGGCCGAGCCTTTGGCTTCAGGCAGTGCAAAGCCGCCCGAGGCCGGCGCAACAAAGCGACGCGTGCCGAGGTCAAACTCGCGCAGCACATGGGCGTCGCCACCGCCCCGGCTCAGGGTGAGCAGGCAGCGCTGGGTCTGGGGAAGCAGGCAGTTGGCCCCTCCCCAGACCCAGGGCGCACCCTCCTCCTGGCTCAAACGGTCCACATCCAGCACGGTTTCCCACTGCGGCGCCGCGCTGCGATACGAGGCCAGCGTGGTGCGCCGCCACAAGCCGCGGGGGTGGGCCGCATCGCGCCAGAAGTTGTAGAGGTAGCCGCCCATCTGCTGCGCATGGGCGAGGCGCTTGGGTGAGGCCAAGACCTCGGCCAGGCTCTGGCTCAGCGCTGAATGCTTCGAGGCTTGCGGGCCGCCCTGCAGCGCCGCCAAAGTCGCCTCGTTCTGGCCCTGCACCCAACTGAGCGCCCGCTCGCCCTGCACCTCTTCCAGCCAGAGGTAGGGGTCTTCCCCGTTTGCCTGCGCAGAGCACAGACCCGACAGCTGCAGCAGCAAGGTCGCAGCAAGCGCACGCAGCGCGGGTTTGGTGTCGTTCATCAGAAACGCGCCTCCAGATTGACCTTCAAGACCCGGCCGCCCAGCGGCAATGAAGAGCCGGGACGCAGTTCCACCAAGGGCTTCTGATTCAAAGCGTTCAGCACATTGGCGGACAGGGTGAAGTTCTTGAAGCCGCTGTACTGCAGCCACAGATCGGTGCTCAGCCAGGGCTTGATGCGGCAGTCGGCCTCGGCCACATCGCGCTCGGCGCAGCCTTCGATGCTGTTGTCCGTGTCCCAGTCCGCGGCGCTCAAGCGGGTGCCGGAGTACTGGTGGAGTCGGGCACCCAGCTTCCAGTCGGCCAGGCCCCAGTTGATCTTGTAGATTGCATGCAGGCGCGGCGTGCCGCGGTAGCCGACACGGTTCTCGGTGTAGTCCTGGGCGCTGTGGTCCCAATAGCGCACATCGAGCTGGTAGTTGGCTTCAATGCCCGCATCCAGCTGGCCCCAAGCGCCCAACTTCCAGCGGCTGCGCAGGTCCAGATCCAGGCCCGAGACTTGGGTCTTGTTCATGTTCTGGTACTGCAGGCCCAGCGAGCGCACCGAGCCAACGGCGAAGCCGATGTCCTTGCCTGAGAGCTCCTTGACCCGCATGGCCAGGTCCTTGTCACGCGCCGAGACCGGGTCGCGCGGCAGCAAGCCGGCATTGGCGTCTTCATTGGCCAGCACCTCGTTGACATCGCGCACGCCGATCTCGTCCTTGCGCTGGATCTTGTAGTAGTCCAGCGTGAAGCTGATGTTGTCGGTCGGTTGGGTCACGATGCCGAAGGAGACATTGTTCGAGGACTCCGGCTTCAAGTTTCCATTGGGCGTGATGGCCGAAGGGAAGCTGACCGAGCAACCCGAGTTGTAGGCCTCGGTGGCATCGAGCTGGTCGCTGGCATTGCCGGTCTTGAGCACCGCCTGCATTTGCTTGGCGGTGTCGCAGCGTTTCGGGTCCAGATAGCCGTTGTTGAACCAAGAGGCGCCGCCATTGCCGGTCTCGGGCAGGCTGGGCGCACGGAAGCCTTGGGTGACGGTGCCGCGCAGCATCAGCTCGCGCATCGGCCGCCAGGCCAGCTGCATCTTGGGCGTGACCGCGCCAAAGCCCTTGAAGACCTTGTCGCCGCGCAGGGCCAGCGTGGCCTCGATCTGCTTGGTGAAGGGCAGGTTCACTTCGCCGAACAAGGCGCCCACATTGCGCTTGCCCGAGATGTCCACACCCGAGAAGCTGACGATGCGCGCCTGCAAGATGTTGTCCATGCTGCGGTGCTCGAATTTCTCACGGCGCAGCTCAGCCCCGAGCGCCAGCATGATGGGTCCGCCGGGCAGGCGGCCGATCTCGCGCGAGCCCTTGGCATCGGCGAACTGCTGGGTGTAGGTGCCCGAAGAGCCCATCTCGGGGAACATCTTCTCCAGCAGCTCGCGCGGGTTGGTCTGGCCGAACTTGTAGGTGCCGCTGGTGATGGCCTCTGCGTAGCCGAAGCGGTCTTTGTAGAGGTGCTGACGCTGGGTGGCCTTGGACTGCATCATGCCCAGCGCGCCATCAAAATCCCAGCCCCAGGCCGAGCCTTCCACACCAGCCAACAGGCGGAAGTCGCGCGAGGCGCCGATGTTCTTGAACATGTCCGGGTGGTCCACAAAGCGGTAGTTCAAACCGATGGGGAAGCCGTAGGGGTTGTTCGGATGGTCGGCCGGCAGACGCGGGTCGGTGAAGCTTTGCAGCTCGCCCTTGATGCTGTCGTACCAGGTGCTGACGCTGCCTGGATTGCTGCGCGGAATGTTGGTGTGGTAGTTGGCCTGAATGTCGGCGCCTTGGAACTCGGCAAAGGCGCTCAGGTCCTTGTTGATCGTCATGCGCGCACCGGCCAGCAAGGTGACGCGGCGGGTGGCCGGGCGGGCGTCGCTGTCTTTCCAGTAGTCGTACTGGCAGACGCCGCCCATCAGGTCTGCTGCAGCGCAGCCCGGGGCCGGGGTGTTGATGCGGGTACCGGCCAGGGCCGGGTCTTTGTAGTCGGCTGGATAGCTGCCGGTGTAGTTGCCGGGGAAGGCGCCGGCCGAACGCTGGCCGCGCGCTGGGTTCTGCTCCAGATACCAATCGGGCAGCAGATCACGCACCGCGCTGTCTTTGTAGCTGCCGCGTTTGTAGACCTCCAAATGCGCGTAGGCGTTGAAACCCTGCGTGGCCAGATTGCCGTGGCCCACGGTGACCGAGGCTTGCTGGTCGGCGTCCAGAAAGCTCTTCTTCAAGTTGCGCTGCGCGCTCAGCTGCAGACCCACTCCGGTGAAGTCCTTGACGGTGATGACGTTGATCACGCCACCAATCGCGTCCGAGCCATAGATGGCCGAGGCGCCGTCCTTGAGCACCTCGACGCGCTCGATGATGTTGGCGGGAATGGCGTCGATATTGGTGAAGTTCAGCTGCAAGCCATCGGCGAAGCCGTAGCTGGCCAGGCGGCGCCCATTCAGCAGCGTCAAGGTGCCGCCGGTGCCCAGATTGCGCAGCGACACGCCCGAGGCCCCGCTGGCCCAGGAATTGGCGCCGCCCAGGTCGCTGATGGCGCTGCGATCGTTGTTGCTCAGATTGGCCAGCACATCGCCAACCGTCAGCGCGCCCGAGGCCAGGATTTCGTCCCTGCGCAAGACCAGCAGGGGCTGTGAGCTTTCTTGCTCGGTGCGCTTGATGTTGGAGCCGGTGACCGTCACGCGATTCAGGGTCTGCGGCTCGGCCGCTGCATCCTTGCCTTGGGCATGGGCGGCGGGGCTGTGGCTCAAGGCCCAGCAGGCCATGGCCGAGGCCAGGGCGATGGACTGGAGTTGGGGGCAGGCTTTCTTGTTCATGCGTCTCCTCGTGGTTCTTTTGGGGATCCGCTCAGAATAGAAAAGCCGCCCTCCCTCGTCTTGATGCCAAACGGCAGCGGGCCGACCGAATTCGGCACAAAGTACCTGGGCCGGGCTGGCCCCGATTCATGCGCCCGACCTTGTCCAGTTCGGGCCAAGGAAAAAAAAGGGCAGGTGCCTTGCGGCCCTGCCCATCTGTCCCGTGCTGAAGCAGCGCTGCGGTGATCAGCGGCTGACTTTGAACTCGCCGAATGCCTTCAGCTGTTCGGCCACTGCGCTCGGGTCGCCGACCACGATCAGGCTTTGCGTTTCGGGCGAGAAGTACTTCTTGCCAATCTCGCGCACCTGCTCGGCCGTGACCTTCTGGATCAGCGGCACATACTCGCCCAGGTACTCGGCCGGGCGACCGACCAGCCAGTTGTTGGCCAGGGTCTGGGCCACCGCGCCCTGCAACTGGGTGGTCAGCAGATAGGTGCCGGCCACATAGCGCTTGCTCATTTCCATCTCGTCCGCGGGCACCAGATCGCTGCCGATGCGGCGGTACTCCTTGATGAACTCCTGCAGCGCAGCGCCGGTCACTTCGTTGCGCACATCGGCACCACCGGTGATGGCACCGCCGACGCGGAAGGAGCGGCCACCGGCACTGGCGCCGTAGGTGTAGCCCTTCTCCTCGCGCAGGTTCTGGTTCACGCGGCTGGAAAAACCGCTGCCCAGGATGGTGCTGGTCAGGCGCAGCGGCACCTGTTCGGCGCTGGTGGCGGCGATGCCGGGGCGGCCCAGGCGGACCGTGCTCTGCACGCTGCCCGGGCGCTCCAGCAGCAGGCGTTGCGGCGCGGCGCTGGTGGGCGCTGCGGCGATCTCGGCCGGCGCCGGGCCCTGGGCTTGCCAGTCACCAAAGGCCGCTTGGGCCTGCTTCAGTGCCTCGGCCGCGCTGATCTGGCCGGTGATGACCAGCAGGGCACGATCGGGGCGGAAGCGTCGCGCATGCTCGGCGCGCAGGGCTTCGGCCGTGGCCGCGTTGATGCTTTCGGCGGTTTCCTGGCTGCGGCCGTAGGGGTGCTCGCCATAGATGGCCTGGCTCAGCGCCTTCTCTGCGCGGAAGCCGGGCTGGGCGCTCGCCACTTTCAGGGCTTGCAGGGCATTGGCCTTGGCCAGGGCCACTTCGCCCTCGGGGAAGGAGGGCTGGCGAGCCACTTCGGCCAGCAGGCGCAGCATGTCGCTGGCGTGTGATTTCAGCGCATAGGCATTGAGGGTGATGCCGTCGTTCGAGGCGCCGGCACCGACACCGCCGCCCATGCCCTGGGCGGCCTCGGCGATGGCGCGCGAGTCGCGCTTGGCCGTGCCTTCGTTGAGCAGGCCGGCCAGCAGCTTGGCGCGGCCTGGGGCATCGGCAGCGTCGGCGCCATAGCCGGCACCGCGCAGGGCCAGCACGAAGTCCACGCGGGGCAGGCCCTGGCGCGGCAGCACCCAGACCTCCAGGCCGTTGGCCAGGGTCTTCTTGCTGATGTGGGGCACGGGGATGGGCTTGTCCTGGCCGTACTTGGGCAGGTCGGCCGGCATCTTGACGGCTTCGGCGGCGCTGGCAGCCAGGGGCGCGACAGCCAGCACGGCGGCGAGCATCAGGGGAGTGAGCTTGAGTTGTTTCATGATGATGAAGGGCTCCGGTCTCGCATTCAGGGCTTGGCGCTGCTGGCGGCATCGGCCGCAGCGGCCGGGGCGGCCAGCATGGCGGCCGGCTTGCGGTCAATCACCGAGCGGTTGGCCACGGTCAGGTAGGTCTTGGCCGCGCGTTGCACATCGGCGGACTTGACGCCCTCGATCCAGCCCGGGATCCTGTTGACCACTTGGGCATCGCCCCACAGGGTCTGCAGCTTGGCCAGGGTGTCGGCGCGGCTCAGGAAGCTCTCCAGGCCGTTGTACCAGTCGGCCAGCAGGCGGGTCTTGACGCGCTTGAGCGTCGCTTCATCGACGCCGTCCTTGACCACCTTGGCGATCTCCTCGTCCATGGCGCTCAGCAAGGCATCGGCGCTGCTGTCGGGCTTGTAGAGGGCGAAGACGGTGAAGATGGTCGGGCCGTCGTATTCCCAGATGCTGGTCAGGCCGTACAGCGATTCCAGGTTCAGCGCCAGCTCGCGGCCCTTGACCAGGCTTTGGTAGAAGCGCGAGGCATCGCCGCCGGCCAGCAGCTCGCCGAGCACGGCCATGGCCGGCTGGTCCTTGCTGCCGCGTTCGGGCATCTTCCAGGCCGCAGCAATCGCCGGCACCTGGGCCAGCTTGTCGCTCTGCACCAGGCGGCGCTCGGCGGTGTTCAGGCCTTCGCTGAAATTGCTGGGCGCCGGGGTCGGGCGCTTGGGAATGGCGGCGAAATACTTTTCCGCCAGGGCGAAGGCCTTGGCCGGGGTGATGTCGCCGGCGATCGACAGCACGGCATTGTTGGGGCCGTAGTAATCGCGGTGGAAGGCGCGCACATCGTCGAGGCTGGCGTTTTCCAGGTCCTTGAAGCTGCCGTAGCCGTCGTGGTTGTTCTCCCACTTGTCAAAGGCCAGGCCGCCGATGTCGATCCACATGAAGCCACCGTAAGGCTGGTTCTGCACATTGACGCGGATCTCTTCCTTGACCACGTCCTGCTGGTTCTTCAGCGTGGCGGGGTTGAAGTCCAGGGTCTTCATGCGGTCGGCTTCCAGCCAGAGGATGGATTCCAGGGCCGAGACCGGGGCGGTTTCGATGTAGTTGGTGAAGTCGGGCCGGGTGGAGCCGTTGTTGTTGCCGCCGCCGCCGGTGATCACCTTGTCGAACACGCCCTTGGGCGCGTTCGGTGTGCCTTGGAACATCAGGTGTTCGAACAGGTGAGCAAAGCCGGTGCGGTTCTTGGGTTCCAGCCGCATGCCCACGTGATAGACGACGCTGACGCCGACCGTGGGGGAGCTGTGGTCGGGCGAGACCAGCACGGTCAGGCCATTGGCCAGCTTCTTGCTGGCGACTGGCACCTGCCAGCGGTCGGCGGCTTGCGCCGCCAACGACAGGGCCAGCCCTGCGAACAGGGCAATCAGGGAATGCTTGCGCATGGGCACCTCGTTGAAATCAGGGGTTAGGGTGGGTTCCGCGCTGAAGGCTCAGGGCAGAGGCATGTTGAAGGTGTGGGCGAAGAAGGCCAGCATGTCGGCACGCTCCTCGATGATCTTGGAGGTGGGCTTGCCGGCGCCATGGCCAGCCTGCGTCTCGATGCGGATCAGCTTGGGTGCCGGGCCGGTGTCGGCCGCCTGCAGGGCGGCGGTGTACTTGAAGCTGTGCGCTGGCACGACGCGGTCGTCGTGGTCGCCGGTGGTCACCATGATGGCCGGATACTTCACGCCCGACTTGATCGTGTGCAGGGGCGAGTAGGCCATCAAGGCCTTGAACTCCTCGGGGTTCTCGGACGAACCGTAGTCCGGCACCCAGGCCCAGCCGATGGTGAACTTGTGGAAGCGCAGCATGTCCATCACGCCGACCGCCGGAACGGCTGCGCCGAACAGCTCGGGCCGCTGGTTGACCACCGCGCCGACCAGCAGGCCGCCGTTGGAGCCGCCGTTGATCGCCAGCTTGGCCGGCTGCGTGTACTTCTGCGCCACCAGCCATTCGCCGGCGGCGATGAAGTCGTCGAACACATTCTGCTTCTTCAGCTTGGTGCCGGCTTCATGCCAGGCCGCGCCGTACTCGCCGCCGCCGCGGATGGAGGCCAGCACGTAGACGCCGCCCATCTTCATCCATGCCGCCGAGGTGATGCCATAGCCCGGCGTCATCGAGGCATTGAAGCCGCCGTAGCCGTAGAGCAGGGTCGGGTTCGTGCCGTCCAGCTTCAGGCCCTTCTTGTGGGCGATGAAGATGGGGAAGCGCGTGCCGTCCTTGCTGGTGACGAACTCGCGGCGGGTTTCATACTGCTCGGCGTCGAAGGCGGTTTGCGGGCGCTTGAACAGGCTGAGCTTGTTGCTGGCCACGTCGTAGCGGTAGATGGAGCTGGGCGTCGTCAGGCTGGTGTAGCTGAAGAAGGTCTCGCGGTCCTGCACGCGGCCGCCAAAGCCACTGGCGGTGCCCACACCGGGCAGCTGCACCTCGCCCTGCGGCTTGCCGTCCAGGCCGTGGCGGCGCACCAGGGTGGAAGCGTCGCGCAGATAGCTCAGCAGCAGGCGGCCGCCCACGGCGGAGGCGCCGGTCATGGCGTCGGGGCCTTCGGCGACCAGGGTCTTCCAGGCTTCCTTGCCCGTGCCCTGCAGGTCGATGGCCACCAGGCGGCCGCGCGGCGCGTCCTTGTTGGTCTTGACGATCAGCTGTTGGCCGTTCACGCCGACCGCCTCGTAGGCCGCGTCGAAGGCCAGGCTGATGGCCTTGGGCTCACCGCCGGCAAAGCCACCCTTGACCAGGGGCAGCACCATCAGGCCGTTCTTGGCGCCGCCCTTCCAGACATTGATCACCAGCAGCTTGCCGTCATCGGTGACGCTGCTGTTGAAGCCCCATTCTTTCTCCTGCGGGTTGGCTGCCACCAGCACATCGGCCGATTGCGGCGTGCCCAGGCGGTGGTAGAAGAGCTTCTGGAAGTAGTTGGCGCCGGTCAGCGCCGCGCCTTCGGCCGGCGCGTCGTAGCGCGAGTAGAAGAAGCCCTTGCCGTCCGGCGTCCAGGTGGCGCTGGAGAACTTCACCCATTCGATGGCATCGGGCAGGTCGCGGCCGGTGGCGAGGTCACGCACCTTCCAGGTCTGCCAGTCGGAGCCGGCCTTGGAGCTGCCGTAGGCCAGCAGTTTGCCGTTGGGCGAGGGGGCATAACCGCTCAGCGCCACGGTGCCGTCCTGGCTCAGGGTGTTGGGATCCAGGGCGATGCTGGGCTGGTCTTTCAGCGACTTGGCGGTGTAGAGCACCGATTGCTGCTGCAGGCCGTTGTTGCGGGTCCAGAAATAGCGGCCGCCTTCCTTGAAGGGCACGCCGAACTTCTCGAAGTTGTAGAGCTCGGTGTAGAGCTTGCGCACCGGCAGGCGCTGCGGCATGGCCGCGAGGTAGGCATCGGTGACCTGGTTCTGGGCCTTGACCCAGTCCTTGGTCTGGGCGCTGTTGTCGTCTTCCAGCCAGCGGTAGGGGTCGGCCACGGTGGTGCCGTGGTAGTTGTCGGTCTGCTCGACCTTGGCGGTCGCGGGGTAGCTCGGTGTGCTTGTTTGCGCGAAGCTGGCGCTGCTGCTCAGCAGGGCCAGGCAGGCGATCACCAGGGCCTTGCTCGCGGGTAGACGGGCGGGCCGGATCTTGTTCGTCATGGCGGGTATCTCTTTCCAGAACTCAGGGCTCGGCGCGGTCGGCGCGAGGCTGCGGCATTCTGGCAAGGATTGAAAACCATGACGAAAGGCATTCCCCGATTTGCTCTGCGGGGAAACCCGGGGGTGAACAGGCCTCAGCGCGCTTTCTGGCTCCAGAGCACGCCAGCGGCGATCAGTCCCATGCCGATCAAGGTCACGCCATCGGGCTGCTCGCCGAACAGCGGGATGGCCAGCAGCGTAGCCAGCACCGGGGTCAGGGCGCCCGCGGTGGCGCTGCGCTGCGCGCCCAGGCGGGCGACCGCCAGGCTGTAGCTCAGGGTCGAGATCAGGCCCACGCCCACGCTTTGCAGGCCCAGCTGCAGCAGCAGCTGCGAGCCGCTCAAGCTCGGCAAGGCCAGGCCGCCGCTCTGGGCCCAGTGCCAGGCCAGCAGGGGCAGCAGCAGGCCGAGCGACACGGTGGAGATCAGCGTGGCCGCCTCCAGCGGCGCCAGCTTCGCCTCACGCAGGGCCAGGGTGTAGGCCGACCACATCAGGCTGCCCAGCAGAAAGAAGGCATAGCCTTGCGCCAGGTCGGCATGGCCGGCCTTCAGGGCCAGCAAGGTGGCCACGCCGGCGGCGATGCACAGCAGGGCCGGCCAGCGCGCCAGCGCCGCGCGGCCGTGCAGGGCGGCGGCCAGCAGGGCGGTGAACAGGGGCAGGGTGCCGGGGATCAGGGTGGCACCGTCGGCCACCGGCGCATGGCGCATGCCCCAGCCAGCGATCAGAAAGTAGGGCAGGCCGGCGCCGGCCACGATCAGCAGCCACAGCCGCGCGGGCACGGCGGCAAAGCGGGCGCGGCGCTGCCAGAGCAGGGGCGCGAACAGCAGGCCGGCCGGGCCGAAGCGCAGCAGGGCCAGCTCCACCGGCGGCAGGGCCACGCGCGCGCCGGCACGCAGCGAGATGAAAAAGCCGGCCCAGATCACCAGGGTCAGCGCCAGCGCGGCCCAGCCCAGGGCTTCGCCCTGATACCAGGCTTGCATCGGCCGGCGCGCACCGAAGGATTGCGAGGGCAGGCCGGCGGCGGCGAGATGGGGGCGGGGCGTGGGATTCATGGCGGGCGGCGAGCGGGATCGGTACTGCGAGGCCGTAAATTTTCGAGCGCCGACCGGGGTGATTTGGCGCCTTGCAGGCGACGGTTTCGATGGATTGGGCTGATTTCAGCCAATAATCCATCGAACTTTGATGGAAACAAGCCATGGACAGAATCGACATCCAATTGCTGGAGCTGCTGCAGCGCGACGGTCGCCTCAGCATTGCCGAGCTGGCCGAGCGGGTGGCCTTGTCGGCCAGCCCCTGCGCGCGCCGGCTCAAGCGCCTGGAGGAAGAGGGCTTCATCGCCGGCTACCGCGCCGTGCTGGACCGCAAGGCGGTGCAGCTGGCGACCACGGTCTTCGTCAATGTGCGGCTGATGCACCACCGCGAGGATGCGGTGCAGCAGTTCGAGGCGGCCATGGAGGCCATGGCCGAGGTGGTGGCCTGCCATGTGGTCAGCGGCGCTCATGACTATCTGCTCGAGGTGGTGGTCGGCGAGCTCAGCGCCTACGAGCAGATCGTGCGCCGCCTGCAGGCCCTGCCCATGGTGCAGGACATCACCAGCAACTTCGCCATCCGCTGCGTCAAGAGCGGCGCGCCGCTGCCGCTGAAAAGCGTCTGAGCTGCGACCGAGGCTGCCGCCTCAGCCCCTGCCACAGCTTTGTCATGGCGGCGCCATCGCCCTGCCATGAAGTCTCCGGACACTTGGAACCCAAGCGGCCCGACCGGTTCTGTCGCCTGCGCCCGGCCCTGTGCCGCCGCCGGTTCAGCACCCTCGGGCCTTGTGCTTGCCTGATCGATCGATTGTGTTCCCGCTGTTTCGGAGAGTTCACCGCCATGCGCGTTCGCCTGCTTCCCCTCCTGCCCTTCGTGCTGCTGGCCGGTCTGGCCCAGCCGGCCTCGGCCCTCAACATCGTCCTGAGCAATGACGACGGCCTGACCAGCAATGTCAAAGCCCTGTACGAGGCGCTCAAGGCCAAGGGCCACGATGTGATCGTCTCGGTGCCCTGCACCGGCCAGAGCGGCATGGGCGGCGCGGTCAAGTTCCTGACCCCGCTGACGCCGCTGACAGCGCCCTGCCTGAACGGCGCTGCCGCTGCGGGCGCACCCGGCGCCGGCCCCATGAGCAAGGCCGGCTTCACCAACGGCGACTACCACTACGTCAACGGCACACCCATCATGGCCCTGCTCTACGGCCTCGATGTGCAGGCGCAAGCCCGCTGGGGCAAGGCGCCGGATCTGGTGCTGTCCGGCCCCAACGAAGGCCAGAACGTCGGCCACATCGTCAACAGCTCGGGCACCATCGGCAATGCCCAGAACGCGGCCTCGCGCGGCATTCCCTCGATCGCCCTGAGCGCCGATGCCGACACCACCGACAACGTCAATCTGGCCGCGCCCAAGTCGGCCACGGTGGCCAAGCTCAGCGCGGACCTGATCGCCGCCCTGCAGGCCAAGGCCGGCACCGGCCCGCTGCTGCCGGCCGGTCTGGCGCTGAACGTCAACTTCCCGCAGGTGCTGGACGGCGCCAAATGGAAGTTCGCCCGCATCGGCAGCTACAACGCCTACAAGGTCAAGTTCGTCAAGGACCTGGGCGCCGACCCGGTGGCCGCCGGTTACGGCCTGAGCCAGGTGCACCTGCCCGGCGTGACCCTGGAGATGAACACCGCCCCGGCCACCGAGGCGCAGGCCGAGGACGAATCCATCGTCTACAAAAAGGACATCGCCGTCACGGCCATGCAGGTGGCCTATGACCACCGCGCCGCCGGCCAGCAATGGCTGCGCCTGCGCCTGCGTGACCTGCTGAGCCAGTGAGGGCGGTCACCATGCAAGCCTCTCTCTTGTTGCGCGCCCGTCTCCTGCCTCTGCTGGCCACACTGGCCTTGGCCGCCTGCAACGGCGGCGGCGACGACGACACCCCCGTGGTCCAGGTGCCCGAGCTCTCGCCCGGGACCTATCTCGTCAACGTCGGCACGACCGAGGCCCCGGTGCTGGGCCGCTACTTCTCGGGCAGCGATGGCAGCCGCCTGCTGGTCTTGCACAACAGTGCCGACCAGGCCGAGCGCCTCTACCGCCGCAGCGCGGCCGATGCCGCCTGGACGGCGGTGCCGGCCGCCACCGCCGATGTCAGCATCGCCCTGCAGTCCAGCTTCAAGCAGGCCCAAGCTTCGGCCGCGCCGACGCCGGCCGGCCTGGCCGGCCGCTATGTGGCCCAGCTGGCCCCGGGCGTCTGGGCCCAGTTCAGCATTGCCGCCGACGGCAGCCTCAACGCCGGCAGTGCCAGCCCCTGCAAGCTCAGCGGTCGCCTGGATGCCAAGGCCGGCGCCGGTGGCCTGGCCGTGAGCCTGAACGCCAGCGGTTGCGGCAGCAGCGTGCCGGCCAGCAGCCAGGGCTTTGTGCTGTTGGATGCCGAGGAGCAGCCGGCCCGCTTCCGCCTGCTGGCCGATGATGGCCGCAGCCTGTTGGACCTGCGCGCATTTACCGAGTGAGCCGAGCGAGACGAGCGAGCCGACTGAGCTAAGGCCGGCCGCACGTCGCCGGTCGAAGCTGCCGAGCAGTTCAGTCGCTTCTTTCGGCACCTGGTCGCACGCCGGGCGTGTGCCCACAACGCCCCTGCTACATTCGCCACCGCCTCTAACACTACATTTTGGCGGGGAAGATTCCTGTGCAGAGCAACAAGAGCAGCAAGACCTCGGCGGCCCGCGGGCGCTGGTTGAAATCCTGGCGCGTGCGCGTGGCCGTGCTGGTGTTGATCGGCGGCGCCTATGCCGCCTACCGCCACTTCACACCGCCGCCGCCTCCGCCGGCACCGCCCAGCGGCGAGGTCAGCCTGGCCGACATCATCCAGACGGTGCAGGCGGCCGGTGTGCTGCAGCCGCGGCTCAAGGTCGATGTCGGCGCCCAGGTCAGCGGCCAGGTGCGCCAGCTTCATGTGCAGTTGGGCCAGCAGGTCAAGAAGGGCGAGCTGCTGGTCAGCCTGGACCCCGAGCTGGCCCGCAGCGAAGTGGCCCAGGCCGAAGCCGCGGTGGCCCAGCAGGCCGCGCAGATCGAAGTGCGCCAGGCCGATCTGAAGATTGCCCGCCGCGAGGTGGAGCGCCAACGCCGCCTGCTGGCCGGCGAGGCCACCGCAGCCACCGAGGCCGAGCGCGCCGACACGGAACTGGCCAAGCTGGACTCCGACCTGCGCGGCCAGAGCGCCAACCTCAAGCGCCTGCAGGCCGAGCTGGACAAACGCAAGCTCTCCCTGGGCTACACCTCCATCACCGCGCCCATGGACGGCACTGTGGTCAACCTGCCGGTGCAGGAGGGCCAGACCGTGATCGCCGCCCAGATCACGCCGGTGATGGTGACCCTGGCCAATCTGGACGAAATCACCGTGCGCGCCCGCGTGCCCGAGGCCGACATTGCCCAGATCAAGGTCGGCCAGCAGGCCCGCTTCATCACCCTGGCCGGTGAGGCGCAGCGTTACGAGGGCAAGGTGCGGGTGATCCAGCCGGTGCCCGAGCGGGCCGGCAATGCGGTCTTCTACAACGTCCTGTTCGAGGTGGACAACAAGGCGCGCAAGCTGCTGCCCGAGATGACGGTGCAGGTCAATGTCGAGACCGGCTCGGCCAAGAAGGTGCTCAGCGTGCCCATGGTGGCCCTGGGTGAGCGCAGCGAGGACGGCCGCTTTGCCGTGCAGGTGCTCGATGCGCAGAACAAGCAACACCCGCGCCAGGTGCGCACCGGCCTGCAGGACGGCGCCCGCGTCCAGGTGCTCGATGGCCTGAAGGCCGGCGAGAAGGTGCTGCTGGCGCCGCCCTCGGCGGCCGAGCAGGCCGCCTCAGCGGCATCAGCCGCCTCGGCGCCGGCCTCGAAGTAAGCGGGCCGCATCGCCATGCATCCCCTGATTGAACTGCGCGGCGTCGGCCGCCACTACCGCCTGGGCGCCATCGACGTGCCGGCGCTCGATGACGTCAACCTGAGCATCCAGGCCGGCGAGTTCGTGGCCGTGATCGGCCAGTCGGGCTCGGGCAAGAGCACGCTGATGAATGTGCTGGGCTGCCTGGACAACCCGACCGTCGGCCAGTTTCTGATCGATGGACAGGACGCCAGCCAGCTGGGCCCCGACGAGCTGGCTGGCCTGCGCCGCGAGCGCTTCGGCTTCATCTTCCAGCGCTACCACCTGCTGCCGCATATGGATGCGCGCGCCAATGCCGCGCTGCCGGCTGTGTACGCCGGTGCCAGCGGCAGCGCGCGACGCGAGCGCGCCGAAGCCTTGCTGACGCGCCTGGGCCTGGGCGAGCGCATGCATCACAAGCCCAATGAGCTGTCGGGCGGCCAGCAGCAGCGCGTGTCCATCGCCCGCTCGCTGATGAATGGCGGCCAGATCATCCTGGCCGACGAGCCCACCGGTGCGCTTGATTCGCAAAGCGGCACCGAAATGCTGGCCCTGCTGCGCGAGCTCAACGAGCGTGGCCACACCATCATTCTGGTCACCCACGACGCCCATGTCGCCAGCCATGCGCGCCGCATCATTGAGCTCAAGGACGGCAAGGTCTTGAAGGACAGCGGCACACCGGCCGATCACCGCCTGCCCGGCCCCCTGGCCGGCGAGACCGCGGGCCTGGCGCGCGGCAGCTGGTGGGGCCGGCAGCAGATGCAGTGGCGCGAGGCGCTGCAATCGGCCGTGCAGTCGCTGCAGGGCAACCGCCTGCGCACGGCGCTGTCCATGCTGGGCATCAGCATCGGCATTGCCGCGGTGGTGTCCATCCTGGCCCTGACCAGCGCAGCGCGCGGCAGCATCGAGAAAGACGTGGGCAGCTTCCTGTCCGGCCGCATCCCGGTGTTCCGCGGCAACCCCAATCTGCCGCCCGGCACCCAGGCCCAGGCCTTCCGGCCCAGCGAGATCGAGGCCATCCGTGCCCTGCCCGGCGTCAAGGCGGTGACGGTGGAGCGCGAGACCCAGCTGACCGCGCGCCATGGCTCGCGTGATGCCATGGTCAGCGTGCTCGGCGCCGAAGCGCAGACCCTGGCCTCGCGCAAGCTCAAGCTGGTCGAAGGCCGCTACCTCAATGCCATGGATTTCGCCGGTTCCGCCCAGGTGGCGGTGATCGACGAGAAGGCGCGCAAGTCGCTGTTCAAACCCGGCGAGTCCGCGCTGGGCCGCACCCTGCTGGTGGCGCCGCAAGGCATGCCGGCGGATGGCGGCGCGGGCGGTGGCGGCATGGGCGGCGGGGCTGCGGCGGTGCCGGTGGGCGTGGCCCTGCCGCTGACCATCGTCGGCGTGGTCGCACCCGACACCGGCGGCGCGGTCAGCTTTGGCTCCTGGCTGGGCCAGGTGCTCATGCCCCACACCACCTTCGGTCGCAAGCTCGATGTGCGCGTCGATGCCGATCAGTTCAATGTGCTGTTGGATTTCACCGTGCCGCCAGCCGAGGTGCGCAAGCAGCTGACCTACCGGCTCAAGGCCTTGCACGGCATCGAGGATTTCGACTCCTGGAACGCCGACGAGGAGTTCCGCAAGTTCCAGCAGGTGACCGGGGCCATGGCCCTGCTGTTCGCCGGGGTCGGGGCGATCTCGCTGCTGGTCGGCGGGGTGGGTGTGATGAACATCATGCTTGTCTCGGTCAGCGAACGCACCCGCGAGATCGGCATCCGCATGGCGGTGGGCGCCCGCCAGGGCGATGTGCGCCTGCAGTTCCTGGTCGAGGCGGTGGTGCTGTGCTGCCTGGGCGGCACGGTCGGTGTGTTCCTGAGCTGGCTGGGCGCGCAAGGCATCAATGCCGCGCAGGAGTCGCTGAAGGTCGAGGTCAGCTGGGCCGCCCTGGGCGTGGCCTTTGCCGTGTCCAGCTTTGTCGGCCTGGTCTTCGGCACCTTGCCGGCGCGGCGTGCGGCGGCCCTGAGCCCCGTCGATGCCCTGGCCCGCGAGTGACGGCCTCCCCAAGAACACCGCATGAAGAAGACAAAGAAAGAAGCAGACGCCATGACGCTGATGCGAAGCTTGAACCCTCTGAAATCCGGCACCCAGCCCGCGTTGGCCCTGGGCCTGCTGGCCCTGATGCTGACGGGCTGTGCCCACGGCCCCGACAGCACGGCTCCGCCGAACCTGGCGCGCCCGCACACCTTGCCGGCGCAGTGGCAGCAGCTCGAATCGCGCGGCTCGGCCGAGGGCGCTGCCCCGGCCGATGCGCAGCTGATCGCGCTGCAGGAGCAGGCCTTGCGTGCCAACCGCGACATCGCCCTGGCGCTCAAGCGCTGGGAGCGCGCCCAGCAGCAGCTGGGCCAGAGCCAGCTGGAGCGCGGCCTCAAGCCCAGCCTGAGCGGCAGCGCCTCGGGCAGCCGCGCGCTGGAGCAGGGGCCGCTGACGCGCAGCTATTCGCTCAATGCCAGCGTCAGCTATGAAGTCGATCTCTGGCAGCGCCTGGCCCATGGCGAGGCGGCGCAGGCCGCGCAAGTGGCCGGTCAGCGGGCCGACTGGGCCGCGGCCCAGCTCCTGATCCGCAACCGGGTGGCCGAGAGCTACTGGAGCCTGGCCGCGCTGGCGCTGGAAGAACCCCTGATCCGCGAGCAGCTGCAAGGCGCCGAGGCGGTGCTGGCCCTGACCCGGCTGCGCGTGCGCGAAGGCAAGCTCTTGCCCATCGAGGTGGACAAGGCGGCCAGCAGCCTGCAAGGCCTGCACTCGCGCCTGGCCCAGCTGCAGCGCGAGCGGGTGCAGCAAGGCCTGAGCTTGGGCGTGCTGCTCGACGAACTGGCGCCGGCCCTGCCCGCGCAGCCCCAGCTGCCGGCCGGCCAACCGGGCGACTGGCAGCCCGGCGCACCGGCCGAGGTGCTGGAACGCCGCCCCGATGTGCAACGTGCCCGTGCTCAGGTGGACAGCGCCCTGTCGCAATGGAGATCCAGTGAAGCGGCGCGTTATCCCAGCCTGAGCCTCAGCACGGGCGTGGGCACGGGCGGCAACCAGTGGCGCGACTGGCTGGAGCGGCCGCTGGCCACGCTCTCATCGAGCCTGATCGTGCCCCTGGTCGATTGGCGCCGGTTGGATCTGCAGCGCGCGCAATCGGTCAACGATGTGGAAAGCGCGGCCTTGAGCCTGCGCGACACGGTGCACAAGGCCCTGGTCGAGGTGGAACAACTGGCCGCCGAACGCCGCGAGCTGCGCCAGCAGGCCCTGGCCAATGCCGCCCGCCTGGCCGAAGCCCAGCAGACCGAGAAGCTGGCCGCCCTGCGCTACGAAGTGGGCGTGATCGCTCGCGCCGACTGGCTGCAGGCCCGCAATGCCCGCCTGTCCGCCGAGCAGGAGGCCATCCAGCTGCGCCTGCGCCAGTGGCTCAACCAGGCAGCCTTGCACAAGGCGCTGGCCAGCGCCTGAGTGTGTTGGGTGGCATTGGATGGCGCGGGGCGATTGGCGCACCTCGCCGAGCCGGTGAAGGCTCAAGTTAGGCTTTGAGCGGGTCGATACAGGGATTCGGGCCGGGGCTGTGCCGAGGTGTGGCAGGGCTGCGCCTCCGGCAGAACCGGCATGGTTCTCGCCTCCAGCCAGCCTTGTTACCTCTGCCGCCACTCCGCTCATGCGCGTTTGCTCCCTCGCTTCCGTCAAGAATCGCATCGTCCTGGGTGAACCCCTGGCGTTCAGCGTGCGCGACGAAGGCCAGCTGCTGTTGCTGGCGCGCGGACAGGTGATTGCCGACGAGGCGCAGCTGGAAGAGCTGTTCCGGCGCGGTGCCCGGGTCGAGATTGCTGAGCTGGCGCAATCGGTGGCGCCGCCACGGCGCCGCGAAAGCGCCGAGCGCTCCCTGGAGCAGCTGGCGGAGGACTGGGAGCAATCGCCGCATGCCCTGCGCCGCGCGCTCAGCGCGGCCCCGGAGCATCTGGCGGCGGCGGTGCATGCCGCGTCGGACCAGCTGCTGGGCCTGATCCAGCGCGCCCCCAATCTGGCACTGGCTCAGGTGGTGCGGCATCCGAGCGCTGGCGCCGGACACTACGGCGTCAACCACTCGATCCACGCCGCCACGGCCTGCCGGGCCGCAGCCAATTTCCTGGGCTGGAGCGAGGCCGAGCAGCGCCGCGCCTTCCAGGCAGCGCTGACCATGAATCTGTCCATGGTCGAGCTGCAAGGCAAACTGGCCGACCAGGTCTCGCCTCTGACCAGCTTGCAGCGCGAGGCCATCCAGGACCATCCGCGGCGCAGCGCCGAGATGCTGGCCGCGGCCGGCATCGAGGACAGCGACTGGCTCCAGGCCGTAGCCCAGCACCACGAGGTGCCCGATGGCTCGGGCTACCCGCAAGGCCTGACCGACATCACCGAGCTGGCCCAGCTCTTGCGCTATGCCGATGTCTACACCGCCCGCCTGAGCAGCCGCGCCAACCGCCCGGCCATGAGCGCCCAGCAGGCCGGCCGCGAGCTGCACCAGATGGCGGCCGAGAGCCCGCTGGCCGGGGCGCTGATCAAGGCCTTTGGCATCTTCCCGCCGGGCAGCCTGGTGCGCCTGTCCTCGGGCGAGATGGGTCTGGTGGTGCGCAATGGCGACAAGGCCTACCACCCGCTGGTCTCGGCCTTGACCCATACCGATGGCGAGCCGCGCCGCAAGCCCCTGCTGCGCGACAGCGCCCGTGCCGACCACAGCGTGGTGGCCCTGCTCTCGGCCCAGAACCTGCCCATGCGCCTCAGCGACGAGCGGGTGGCGGCCTTGATCGGCGCGCATTGAGCCCGATCTGACCGCAAGGGCCCAGTCGGCGCCTGCCGCGCGCTGGGTTCGTGCGGGGCGACACCGTGCGAGATCGGCGCTAGCATCGGCGGCGTGAATGCCCCGGCATCTTCGTCCTCCTCGTCTTCTGCCTCCTGGTCGCCGTCGGCCTGCCGGCCCCGGGCGCCCGCTCGCTCGATGCCCTGGCCCTGGCCTTGATGGTCGGAGCCGCCGCGGGTGTGCTGCCCTTTGCCCTGGGCTTTTTTCCGGGGCGCTGGCTGGGCGATTGGCTTGGCAGGCGGCGCCGGGCCCCGCCCGATGAGGCCCGGGCCTCGCGATCCGCAAGACCCAGCGACTTTTCCTGATCCGCAACCTTGACCCCGCCTGAACCGGAGATCCTGCCCATGAGCTCTGCCCTTGACCCTGCCGCGCTGATCGATGCTCGCATTGCCGAATTGGGCGGCTGGCGCGGCGAGCAGCTGGCGCGTGCGCGCGCCTGGATCCGCGAGGCTTTGCCCGAGGTGATCGAGGAGTGGAAATGGCAGGTACCGGTGTGGTCCAGCCAGGGCATTCTGTGCACCGGCGAAAGCTACAAAAAGGCGGTCAAGCTGACCTTTCCCAAGGGCGCATCCTTGCCCGATCCGGCCGGCTTGTTCAACGCCAGCCTCGAGGGCCAGACCCGCCGCGCCATCGACTGGGCCGAAGGGGCCGTGCTGGACGAGAAGGCGTTCAAGGCCTTGATCCGGGCGGCCGCGGCGTTCAATGCGGCGGCCCCGGCCCTGCGTCGCTAGGCCTGGGCCGGAGGCGCGAACCGGGCGCTGCGGATGCTGGAGCTCAAGCGAGCGCAAAGCCCGACGATAAGATTGGATGGGCACCGTCGGGCCGCTTGAGCCCGGGGTTCTCTGCTTCGATGCAAAGGAAGGCACAGTTTCGGATGCGCGCCATCGAGACCCAGACGCCCGGTGCCCCGGCGGCCGAGCCGGCGGCGCCGGCCGATCTGCCCTTGCAAATGTCCCTGCAGATGCCCTTGCGCTTGCTGCTGCGCTTCGCGGACCCGGCCTTCGAACAGCGCTTTGTTCAGCACTATGTGGCCTTCTACCTGCGCTATGCCCAGGCCAGCCTTCTGCTGGGGGCCTTGCTGGTCAGTGGCGACTGGTTGATCGATCAGCTGGCGCATGGCGGCGGCGCGGCCAATTTTCTGCGCTTGAGCCTGGCGGTGCCGGTGCTGTTGCTGGGCCTGGCCTGCTCCTTCTTGCCGCAGTCGCGGCGCCATTGGCAGGGGGCCATGGCGAGCTTCATCGTCGTGGTGGCTTTGTGCCTGTTCTTCATTCTGGTGCGCATCGATGCCGAGGGTGGGGCGGGCCTCAAGACCTGGGTGGGCGTGTTGAACTTCACCTTTCTGGAGTTCTATTGCTTCGTCATCCTGGGCGTGCAGTTCCGCCATGCCCTGGCCTCGGGCCTCTTGATCCTGGCCGCCTTCCTGTACGCGCTGTTTGCCCATGCCGGGTTGCTGGCTGGCGAGGCTGGCTACTGGACCTACCATGTGCTCACGGTCTTCATCCTGGCCGCCGGCATCGGCTGGTGGCGGGAGTTCGTGCTGCGCAAGGAGTTCCTGGCGCGCGCTGCGCTCGACGACGCCTTGCGCGCGGCCGAGCAGCGCGCCATGCGCCTGGCGCATTACGACGAAGTCACCGGCCTGCCCAACCGCCGCCTGCTCGCAGAGCTGAGCGCACCGGCCCTGGCCCAGGCCGGCGCGGGTGGGCCGGCCTGTGCGCTGCTGCATCTGGAGATCGATCGCTTTGGCGGCATGCACGATTTGTACGGCCATGGCCAGAGCGACTTGATGCTGGCCGGGATTGCGCAGCGCCTGCGCACCTGCTTGCGCGGCCAGGTGCCCGGTCTTGACTGGGGGCTGCTTCCCGGCAGTCTGTCGGCCAGTCTGGCGGCCGAGCCGGATCTGGTGCTGGCCCGCCTCGGCGACCAGGCGTTTGCCGTCTTCATCACCGGGCTGGAAGGGCAGGACCGCGCCTCCGGCCTGGCGCAGCGCTTGCTGGCGGCCGTGGCCGAGCCGGTGCCTGTGGACGGCCAGCAGATCCTGCTGACCGCCAGCATCGGCATCGCCATGTGCCCCGGTGATGCGCAGGATCTGCTCAACCTGACCCGCTGCGCCGAGCAGACCGCGCACGTCGCCGCCGAGGCCGGCGGTGCCCAGCACAAGTTCTTTGACGAAGCCCTCAATGCCCGGGCCAAGGACCGGGTGCTGCTCGAAGCCGAGCTGCGTCAGGCCCTGCTCAGTGGCCAGCTGCGCCTGCACTACCAGCCCAAGGTCGATGCCTGCAATGCGCGCCTGGTGGGCGCCGAGGCCTTGCTGCGCTGGCAGCATCCGCAGCGGGGCCTGATCGCGCCGGGCCTGTTCATCCCCCTGGCCGAGGACAGCGGTCTGATCGCCCCGCTGACCGATTGGGTCTTGCACGCCGCCTGCCAGAGTCTGCGCCGCTGGGCCGATCTGGGCCTGGCGATGCTGCCGCTCTCGGTCAATCTGCCGGCCTCCAGCCTGGCCGATGCCGGCCTGCCCGAGCAGCTGAGCGCCCTGGTGCAGCACTACGGCCTGCAGCCCGCCTGGCTGATGCTGGAGCTGACCGAAACCATGCTGATGCGCGAGATGGCCACCGCCGTGGCCGTGCTCGATCGCCTGCGGGCGTTGGGCTTCGGGCTGTCGCTCGATGATTTCGGCACCGGCTATTCCTCGCTCAGCCACCTCAAGCGCCTGCCCATGAGCGAGCTCAAGATCGACCGCGCCTTCATCACCGAGGTGGCGCGCGGCGGCCGCGATGCCGCCCTGGCCTCGGCCATCATCACCCTGGGCCGCGAGCTGGGCCTGCAGGTGGTGGCCGAAGGGGTGGAGACGCAGGAACAGTCCGAGTTCCTGATCGGCCGCGGTTGCCGCCTGCAGCAGGGTTACTGGTTCGCACGACCACTGCCGCCGGAGGCCTTCGAGGCCATGCTCAGGGCCGGTACGACGCGGGTGTGAACTCGCTGGGTTCTCGGGCTCTGGCCGGCCATGCGAGGGTCAGAGGCTGAAGTCGTAATCCACCGTCAGCGGCGCATGGTCGCTGAACTTCTGGTCTTTGTAGATGGCGGCGCGCTGGGCCAGGGCGGCCAGCTTCGGCGTCGCGAAGTGGTAGTCCAGGCGCCAGCCCACATTCTTGGCATAGGCCTGGCCGCGGTTGCTCCACCATGTGTAGCACTCGTCGGTGGTGTCGGGTTGCAGCTGGCGGTAGACATCGACCAGGCCGCCCTGGCCCTGGCCGCTGCCGAAGAGCTGGTCCAGCCAGGTGCGTTCCTCGGGCAGGAAACCGCTGTTCTTGAGGTTGCCCTTCCAGTTCTTCAGGTCGGCTTCCTTGTGGGCGATGTTGACGTCGGCCACCAGGATGAACTCGCGCTGGGACTTGAGTGCCATCAGGTGCGGGAACATGGCGTCGAGGAAACGGTACTTGGCTTCCTGGCGCTCGGGGCCGCTGCTGCCGCTGGGGAAGTAGCAGCTGATCAGGCTGAGCTTGCGGCCGGGCTTGTCGAAGCGCTTTTCGATGTAGCGGCCTTCGGCGTCGAATTCGGGGTTGCCGAAGCCGATCAAGACCTCGCTGGGTGTTTCGCGGGTGTAGAGGCCCACGCCGGAGTAACCCTTTTTCTCGGCGTAATGGAAATGGCCTTGCAGCTCACCGGAGCTGCAGTAGGTGCCGGCCACATGCTCGTCCTGTGCCTTCACTTCCTGCACGCCTAGGGCGTCGGCATTCTGCGCTGGCAGCCAGTCGAAGAAGCCCTTGGTGGCGGCGGAGCGGATGCCGTTCAGATTGGCGGTGATGAAGCGCATGGGCGGGGTCTCTCAAGAAGGCGGCGAACAGGATGTGAAGGCTGCGCAGAGCGCGGCGCAGTATCGCAAATGGCGGGGCGAGCTTTGTCAGCAGCCTGGGTCGTCCCGAGCGACTGCGAGACGTATTGGTATCTCAATTGGTCTGCATGATTTTGGCAACAAGCGCAGCAAGTTCAGCCGGGTTCGCCGATTTCCGGCACGCGACTTGCTAGATTTCAACGTTTCGAGGAGCGGCCTCGGCGCAGGCTTTGAGCCTTGCTTCTCGCAGATTCATCTCAGTCGCCCTTTTGGGTTTTTTGGAGTTCCCCGCATGAAAGCGCAGTTCCCGGTTCAGTCTCCCTCTCGTTTGACCTTGGCGCTCGGCCTGGTGCTGGCCGCCTGGCCCCTGAGCTCTGCGCTGGCGCAGACCTCAGAGGACGCAGGCGCGGCCAAGTCCGACAAGAGCAAGCTGGACACCGTGGTCATCACCGCCGAGCGCCGCACCGAGAACATCAAGGACGTGCCCAATGCCGTCTCCGCCATCAGCGGCGAGAAGCTCGATGTGCTGAACTCCAGCGGCCAGGACGTGCGCTTTCTGTCCGGCCGCGTGCCCAGCCTGAACATCGAGTCGTCCTTCGGCCGCGCCTTCCCCCGCTTCTACATCCGCGGCTACGGCAACACCGATTTCCGCCTCAATGCCTCGCAGCCCGTCTCGCTGATTTATGACGACGTGGTGCAGGAGAACCCCATCTTGAAGGGCTTCCCGGTCTTCGACGTCAAGAACGTGGAAGTGATCGCCGGCCCGCAGGGCACGCTGTTCGGCCGCAACACGCCGGCCGGCGTGGTCAAGTTCGATTCGGTCAAGCCGGGCAAGAAGCAGGAAGGCTATGCCAGCTTCTCCTACGGCACCTACGGCACCAGCAACCTCGAAGGTGCTTTCAACCTGCCGCTGAGCGGCGAGTGGGCCGCACGCATCTCGGCCCAGGTGCAGCACCGTGACGACTGGGTCAAGAACCAGGTGCCCAATGCCCAGACCCCGGCCACCGAAGGCTATGACGACCGCGCCGTGCGCATCCAGGCCCTGTACGAGCCGAGCAAGACCTTCAGCGCCCTGTTCAATGTGCATAACCGCGAGTTGGACGGCTCGCCACGCATGTTCCGCTCCAGCATCATCAAGCCGGGCAGCAACGAGCTGGTCGCCGGCTTCGACCCGGCCAAGATGTACATCGATGGCAAGAACGAGCAGCGCCTGCACGCCACCGGCGGCAGCGCCAAGCTCAAGTGGGTGATGGGCGACCTGACCCTGCACTCGATCACGGCCATCGAGACGGTGCAGCCCTTCAGCCGTGCCGACGTGGACGGCGGTTACATCTTGCGGGTCATCCCCAGCAACTTCAAGCTGCCGCCTTACGACAAGGAAGGCGAAGTGTTCTTCCCGGTCGAAACCTCGGACGCGCTGCGTGACCACCGCCAGCTGACCCAGGAATTGCGCCTGGAGTCGAACGCCGCCGGCCCGCTGCGCTGGCAGGGTGGCGCCTACTTCTTCGATGAGCGCTACACCATGGAGTCGTACGACTACACGGTGGCCGTGCCGCCTTTGGTCAGCACGCGCCAGACCAACAAAGCCTGGGCCTTGTTCGGTTCGGTCAACTACGAAGTCACGCCCGAGCTGAAACTGCGCGCCGGCCTTCGCTACACCAACGACAAGAAGACCCTGGCCACCACCGGCAAGGTCATCGACACCGCGGGCACCAGCGCCGAGACCGACGACAACAAGGTCAACTGGGACGTTTCCGGTACCTACAGCCTCAGCCGCGACACCAACCTTTATGCCCGCGTGGCCACCGGCTTCCGCGCGGCCTCGATCTACCCGGCCGACGGTTTCGGTGCGCAGAGCAAGGCACGCCCGGAGAACGTCACGTCCTTCGAACTGGGCATCAAGAGCGACTTCTGGCAGCGCCGCGCCCGTCTGTCGGCCAATGTCTTTTCCTACAAGGTCAAGGACCAGCAGCTGACGGCGGTGGGCTCGACCAGCAACACCAACACCCTGCTCAATGCCAGCAAGGCCACCGGCCAGGGCTTCGAGATCAACCTCGATCTTCTGCCCACCGAGAACCTGATGCTGACCCTGGGCGCCAGCTACAACGACACCAAGATCAAGGACGCCAGCCTTTCCGACCTGCGCCCTGGCAGCGGCGCCATCCCCATCGGCACGCCCGATGGCCAGGGCCGCTACAGCCTCTATGGCAATCCCCTGCCCAATGCCCCCAAGTGGATTGCCAACATGACCGCCCGCTACGGCGTTCCCCTGGCCGACGGCAGCGAGGTGTTTGTCTACACCGACTGGGCCTATCGTTCGAAGATCAACTTCTTCTTGCTGCCCTCGGTGGAGTTCACCGGCAAGTCCCTGCTGGAAGGTGGCGTGCGCGTCGGCTACATCTGGAACAACGGCAAGTACGAGGTGGCTGCGTTCGGTCGCAACATCACCAACAAGGTGGTGGTCAACGGCGCGATCGCCTTCAACAACCTGACCGGTTTCATCAACGACCCGCGCACCTACGGCCTGCAGTTCAAGGCCCTGTTCTGAAGCTGATTTCCGGTGCATGACGCCGGGAATTCGCACAGTCGGCAGCCCGTCCCTCTTAGGGGGGACGGGCTTTTTTGCGCCTCTACAATGTGTTGCACACCCTTGCATGAAGCCTCCATGAACGCCTCGACCTCTCCCGCCGCCCCCGCCACGCCCGACCTGCTGGCCCAGGAATTTGTTGCCTTCGCGGTCGAGTCCGGCGTGCTGCGCTTCGGTGAATTCAAAACGAAAGCTGGGCGCCTGAGCCCTTACTTTTTCAACGCCGGTCTGTTCGACGATGGCGCCAAGCTGGGCCGTCTGGTGCAGTTCTATGCCCAGCGCCTGATCGCCTCGGGCCTGCAGTTCGACATGATCTTCGGCCCCGCCTACAAGGGCATCACCCTGGCCGCGGCCCTGTCGGTGGAGCTGGCGCGTCTGGGCCACAACAAGCCTTACGCCTACAACCGCAAGGAAGCCAAGAACCACGGCGAAGGTGGCACCCTGGTCGGCGCGCCGGTGCGGGGCCGGGTCTTGATCATTGACGATGTCATTTCCGCCGGCACCTCGGTGCGCGAGTCCATCGCCATGATCGCCGCAGCGGGTGCCACGCCCTGCGGTGTCACCATCGCCCTGGATCGCCAGGAGAAGGCGGTCGAGAACGGCGTCGAGAGCCCCAAATCCGCCGTGCAGTACGTCAGCGAAGAATTGCAACTACCGGTGATTGCGATTGCCGGCCTGGCCGACTTGCTGGAATACTTGCGCACCACCAGCGACAGCGGTGTCACCGCTTACGCGGGCGCTGTCCAGGCCTATCGGGATCGCTACGGAGTCTGATGAGCGCTGCTTCAGCCATGGTCGCCAGTCGCACGTTTCAGCGCATGAAGTGGTCCGCCTGCTCCGCAGTCGTGCTGGCGCTGGGCTGTGTGGCCACGGCCCAGGCCATTGCCCAGCCCCCCTCGCCCGGACCCAGCGGCATCTACAGCTGCACCCTGCCCGACGGGCGGCGCCTGACCTCGGACCGGCCGATCGCCGAATGCACCTCGCGCGAGCAGCGCATCCTCAATGCCGATGGTTCCCAGCGCGCGGTCCTGCCACCCTTTCTTTCGCCCGAGGAGCGCGCTGCCCAGGAAGCCAAGGAGCGCCGCCTCGCTGCCGAACAAGCCGCCAAGAACGATGCGATCCGCCGCGACCGCAATCTGGTGCTGCGCTTTCCGAACGCGCAAGTTCATCAGCAGGCGCGCGCAGCCGCGCTCGACGATGTCAAGAAGGGCATCGAGCTCTCCGAGCGCCGCATCAAGGAGCTGGCGCTGGAGCGCAAGCCCTTGCTCGATGAGACCGAGTTCTACAAAGGCAAGCCCCTGCCGCCCAAGCTCAAGCTGCAGCTGGATCGCAACGAGGCCGCCAGCACCGCCCAGCAGCAGTTGATCGGCAATTCGCGCGCCGAGATGGTGCGCATCAACGCCCGCTACGACGAAGAACTGGCCCGCCTCAAGCGCCTCTGGGGCGGTGCCGCGCCCGGCAGCCTGGGCGTGATGAGCACGCCGGAAGCGGCGGCCTCGGGCTCACGCTGATCGGCGGGCAAGACCAAACAAAACGGCGCCGAGGCGCCGTTTTTTCTGGGAGAAACCGCCTGCTGGCCCTCAGCCGGCCAGCTTCTTCTTCAGCAGCTCGTTCACCAGGCTGGGGTTGGCCTTGCCCTTGGTGGCCTTCATGGCCTGGCCGACCAGGGCGTTGAAGGCCTTGTCCTTGCCGGCGCGGAACTCTTCCACCGATTTGGGGTTGGCGGCCAGCACCTCGTCGAGGATGGCTTCGATGGCGCCGGTGTCGCTGACTTGTTCGACGCCCAGTGCCTTGATGACCTCGTCAACGACTTCGGGGAGATCTCGCGAGTCTTCGCAAATGGCCTTGAAGACGTCCTTTGCGCCGCTGTTGCTGATCACTCCAGAGCTAATGCGCTCGATCAGACGTCCCAAAACGCGTGGTTGCACGTGAACGTCTTCAAATGTCTGACCCTTGGCGTTCAAAAGTCGAGCGATTTCGCCGTTCATCCAGTTCACCACCAGCTTCGGGTGCCCGCAAGCGTCGCGAGCAGTCTCGAAGTAACGAGCTTTCGCAAGACTTTCAGTAATCAATGCGGCGTCGTACGGTGACAGCCCATCTTGCTCCTCGAACCGCTTCGCCATTTGAGAGGGCAGCTCGGGCATCTCCTGCTTGACCCGCTCAATCCAGTCGGCGCCGATCACCAGCGGCGGCAGGTCGGGGTCGGGGAAGTAGCGGTAGTCGGCCGAATCTTCCTTGCTGCGCATGGCGCGCGTCTCCCCCGTGTCGGGGTTGAAGAGCACGGTGGCTTGCTGGATCTTGCGGCCGTCCTCGATCTCGTCGATCTGCCAGTTGACCTCGTAGTCCACGGCCTGCAGCAGGTAGCGGAAGCTGTTGAGGTTCTTGATCTCGCGGCGGGTGCCGAAGGGCTCGCCGGGCTTGCGCACCGAGACGTTGACGTCGCAGCGGAAGGAGCCTTCCTGCATATTGCCGTCGCAGATGCCCAGCCACATCACCAGGGCGTGCAGGGTCTTGGCGTACTCGCAGGCCTCGGCGGCGGAGCGCATCTCGGGCTCGGAGACGATTTCCAGCAAGGGCGTGCCGGCACGGTTCAGGTCGATGCCGCTCTGGCCGTGGTAGTCCTCGTGCAGGCTTTTGCCGGCGTCTTCCTCGAGGTGGGCGCGGGTCAACTGCACGACCTTCTTCTCGTCGCCGACGAAGAATTCGACCTTGCCGCCTTGCACCACCGGGATCTCGAACTGGCTGATCTGGTAGCCCTTGGGCAGGTCGGGGTAGAAATAGTTCTTGCGCGCGAAGATGGACAGCGGCGCCACCTTGGCGCCCACGGCCAGGCCGAAGCGGATGGCACGCTCGACCGCACCGCGGTTCAGCACCGGCAGAGTGCCCGGCAGGGCCAGGTCCACGGCCGAAGCCTGCGTGTTGGGCTCGGCGCCGAAGGCGGTGGAGGAGCCGCTGAAGATCTTGGAGACGGTGGACAGTTGGACGTGGTTTTCCAGGCCGATCACGACCTCGTAGCCACGGATCAATTTGCTGCTGCTAGATGCCATGTGCTTAGATTCCTGCGGGAGCGGCACGGTGCCAGTCGGTGGCTTGCTGCAGCGCGTGGGCGGTGTGCAGCAGCTGGCCTTCCTTGAAGTAGTTGCCCAGCAGCTGCAAGCCGACGGGCATGCCGCCTTCGCCCAGGCCCACCGGCACGCTCATGCCGGGCAGGCCGGCCAGCGAGCCGGGCAGGGTGAAGATGTCGGCCAGATAGGCCTTGACCGGGTCGTCCTTGCCCTCGCCATGCTTCCAGGCCACGGTGGGCGCCACCGGGCCAGCGATCAGGTCGCACAGCTGGAAGGCCTGCTGGAAATCGTCGGCAATCATGCGGCGCAGCTTTTGCGCTTGCAGGTAGTAGGCGTCGTAGTAACCGTGAGACAGCACGTAGCTGCCGATCATGATGCGGCGCTTGACCTCGGCGCCGAAGCCTTCGGCGCGGGTCTTTTTGTACATGTCCAGCAGGTCGTCGTACTGGGCGGCGCGGTGGCCGAACTTGACGCCATCGAAGCGGCTCAGGTTGGAGCTGGCCTCGGCCGGGGCAATGATGTAGTACACCGGAATCGCCAGCTCGGTGCGCGGCAGGCTCACATCCACCAGGGTGGCGCCGAGCTTTTCCAGCTCGGCCAGGCCGGCGCGCACGGCGCTGTTGACATCGGCCGACAGGGCGGCGGGGAAGAACTCGCGTGGCAGACCGATGCGCAGGCCCTTGAGCGGCTGGGCGGCGGTGGCGCCCTCGCGGGCGCTCAACATTTGCGCGTGGAAATCCTGCGGGGCTTGCTGCACGCTGGTGGCGTCGCGCTCGTCAAAGCCGCTCATGGCCGAGAGCAGCAGGGCGCAGTCCTCGGCCGAGCGGGCCATGGGGCCCGCCTGGTCCAGGCTGGAGGCGAAGGCGATCATGCCGTAGCGGCTGCAGATGCCGTAGGTCGGCTTGATGCCGGTGATGCCGGTGAAGCTGGCCGGCTGGCGGATCGAGCCGCCGGTGTCGGTGCCGGTGGAGGCCGGCAGCAGGCGTGCGGCCACCGCAGCGGCCGAGCCGCCCGAAGAGCCACCCGGTACGCGGCTGGCGTCCCAGGGGTTGGCCACCGGCTGGTAGGCCGAGTTCTCATTGGCCGAGCCCATGGCGAATTCGTCGCAGTTGAGCTTGCCCAGCGAGACCGTGCCGGCCGCATTCAGGCGCGCCACCACGGTGGCGTCGAAGGGGCTGCGGTAGCCGGCCAGGATCTTGGAGCCGGCCGTGGTCGGCATGTCGGCGGTGACGAAGATGTCCTTGTGCGCCAGGGGCACGCCGATCAGGGCGCCGCCGGCTTGTGCGCCTTCGCCGGCGGCCAGGCGGGCATCCGCCGCACGGGCGCGGGCCAGGGCATGGTCCGCGTCCACATGGAGGAAGGCGCCCAACTGGCTGTCGCTGGACTGGACGCGCTGCAGCAGATGCTGGGTCAGCTCGACGCTGGAGAACTGCTTGTCGCGCAGGCCTTGGCCCAGCTCGGCCACGCCCAGGTCGTGCAGGGGGGTGTTGTTCGAGATGCTCATTCGATGACCTTGGGAACCAGGAACAGGCCGTCTTCCACGGCCGGGGCGCTGCGCTGGTTGAGTTCGCGCTGGTTGCTTTCGGTGACGGCGTCCTCGCGCAGGCGCAGATGCACCTCCTGGATGGCCGACAGCGGGGTGTACAGCGGCTCGACGCCGGCGGTGTCCACCGCGCTCATCTGCTCGACGATGGAGAAGAAGTCATTCAGCTGGGGCAGCAGGGCGGCGCTTTCGGCCTCCTGCAGCTCCAGGCGCGCCAGATGGGCGATGCGGCTTACGTCTTGTGGTGTCAAGGCCATGGGAAAACCGGGTCCGGAGGTGGCGGAAACATCGGCCGTGGCGAGCTGTAAAGAGCGCAACAAACGGCCCGTCCCAGCCGATAACTAGGGGGTGATCGGGTATTATCTCCGCTTATCTCCAATGTCACGGGGCTGCGTGGCCGCAAGGGCTCACCCAGCCTCGTTGCATATGGCGAACACCGAACAGCCCGACCCCCTCTTTTCCGACCTCCCGACCAACCCGCGAGTCACCCACGATCTCCAGCCCACAGGCTCAGATGTCGGTACTTTGCGCTCCAGACACATCATGTTCGCTTCCCTGCGCCGCTATTTCTCCTCCGACCTCGCCATCGACCTGGGCACCGCCAACACGCTGATTTATGTGCGCGGCAAGGGCATCGTGCTGGATGAACCCTCGGTCGTGTCGATCCGCCACGAAGGTGGCCCGCACGGCAAGAAGACCATCCAGGCTGTGGGCCGCGAAGCCAAGGCCATGCTGGGCAAGGTGCCGGGCAATATCGAGGCGATCCGCCCGATGAAGGACGGCGTGATCGCCGACTTCACCGTCACCGAGCAGATGCTCAAGCAGTTCATCAAGATGGTGCACGACTCCAAGATGCTGCGCCCCAGCCCGCGCATCATCATCTGCGTGCCCTGCGGATCCACCCAGGTCGAGCGCCGCGCCATCCGTGAATCGGCCCTGGGCGCCGGTGCCTCCGAGGTCTACCTGATTGAAGAGCCGATGGCGGCCGCGATCGGCGCCGGTCTGCCGGTGTCGGAAGCCTCCGGCTCCATGGTCGTGGACATCGGCGGCGGCACCACCGAGGTGGGCGTGATCTCGCTGGGCGGCATGGTCTACAAGGGCAGCGTGCGCGTCGGCGGCGACAAGTTCGACGAAGCCATCATCAACTACATCCGCCGCAACTACGGCATGTTGATCGGTGAGCCCACCGCCGAAGCGATCAAGAAGAACATCGGCAGCGCCTTCCCGGGCTCCGAGGTCAAGGAAATGGAAGTCAAGGGCCGCAATCTGGCCGAAGGCGTGCCGCGCAGCTTCACGATTTCGTCCAACGAGATCCTGGAAGCCCTGACCGACCCGCTAAACCAGATCGTCTCCGCCGTGAAGAACGCGCTGGAACAGACCCCGCCCGAGCTGGGTGCCGACATCGCCGAGCGCGGCATGATGCTGACCGGCGGCGGCGCGCTGTTGCGCGATCTGGACCGCCTGCTGGCCGAGGAAACCGGCCTGCCGGTGCTGGTGGCCGAGGATCCGCTGACTTGCGTGGTGCGGGGTTGCGGGATGGCTTTGGAGCGCATGGAGCGCCTCGGCTCCATCTTCACCTCCGAGTGATTGTTTTCGCCTACTGCGCGAGCCTCATGCGTCGTTGGGCGGTGCTCGCAATCCTCACGTACTGCAAGTACGCTCCGGTTGCTCCGCTCCGTCCGCCTCGCCTGCGGCCCGCTCGCTACGGCTGCTGAGAGCGGGCGTTAGCGGTCAGATTGTTCTTCACCAGCGCCATGCCCCTCGGCCCCCCAGATCGCAACCCGCCACCATTTTTCCGCCAGGGCGCGTCGGCCCAGGCGAGGTTGCTGCTGTGCGCGGCGCTGGCGGTGTTCTTGATGGTGGCGGATGCGCGCTTTCATGTGGTGGGGCCGGCGCGGGCGGGCTTGGCCTTGTTGCTGCATCCGTTTCAGCGTTTGCTGCTGACGCCGGTGGATGCCTGGGAGAGCTTCGAGGCCTACCGGCTGGGCACGCAGCGGGCCATGGAGGCCGAGGCGCTGGCGCGCCAGCAACTGGTGCAGCAGGCCGAGCGCCTGGCGCGTGCGGCCCAGCTGCAGGCGGAAAACCAGCGCCTGCGTGCGCTGCTGGAGCTGCGCCCGGCGCTGGAAGTGGCTTCGCTCTCCGCCGAGGTGCTCTACGAAGCGGCCGACCCCTACT
Organism: Paucibacter sp. B51; assembly: GCF_027863535.1. Lineage (NCBI taxonomy): Bacteria > Pseudomonadati > Pseudomonadota > Betaproteobacteria > Burkholderiales > Sphaerotilaceae > Roseateles > Paucibacter sp. B51. The sequence continues at coordinate 1,262,883 of NZ_JAPIVN010000001.1, forward strand.
CGCGCCGCGTGGTCATCGACCGCGGCAGCAAGCATGGCGTGCAAGCCGGCTCGCCCGTCATCAACGATGCCGGCGTGCTGGGCCAGGTCACCCGGGTCTACACCCTGTCGGCCGAAGTGACCCTGCTGAGCGACAAGGACGCGGCCATTCCCGTGCTCAACACCCGAACCCAGGCGCGCAATGCCGCCTTCGGCAGCAGCGATGGCAATGGCATGGAGCTGCGCTTCCTGGCCGCCAATGCCGACATCAAGCCGGGTGACTTGATGGCCACCTCGGGCCTGGACGGGGTCTACCCCTCCGGCCTGCCGGTGGCCAAGGTGAGCTCGGTCGAACGCCGCGGCGACACCAGCTTTGCCAGCGTGCGCCTGCAGCCCGTGGCCCAGGCCGACAGCGTGCGCCATGTGCTGGTGCTGCAGCCGCAGGAGCAGCATGCCAAGGCCATGGCTGAAGCCGCGGCCGCACAGGCTGCCGACGCGGCCTCGGCCGCCCAGCTCAAGGCGCAGCGCAAGGCCGCCGCGGCCCAGGCCAAGGCCGAGGGCAAGACCGATGGCAAGAGCGAAAAATCAGATGCGGGAGCTGCCCCATGATCATGCCGCGTGGCGCCGGTCAGCTGCTGCTGCCGGTCAACCCAGCTTTCATCGCCCTGAGCCTGTTCCTGGCCTTGCTGGCCGATATGGTGCCGATCGGCCGCTTCCCGGCCATGCCTGATTTTCTGGCCGTGGTGCTGGTGTTCTGGGGCGTGCACCAGCCGCGCCGGGTCGGCGTGGTCTGGGCCTTTGTGCTGGGCCTGATGATCGACATCCACCATGGCGCCCTGCTGGGCCAGCATGCCCTGGCCTACAGCCTGCTGAGCTTCGGTGCCATCACCCTGCACCGCCGTCTGACCGGCTTCAGCCTGGGCGCGCAGGCCCTGCAGGTGCTGCCGCTGTTCGTGCTGGCGCATGCCGTGTCCTTGCTGGTGCGCCTGGCCGTGGGCGGCATGTGGCCGGGCTGGTTGCTGCTGCTGGCGCCGGTGTTCGAGACCCTGCTCTGGCCGCTGGCCAGCGTGGTGCTGCTGGCGCCGCAGCGCCGCGCGCCCGACCGCGACGCCCACCGCCCGCTGTGAGGCGGCCTGCCGAGCTGTCGATGAACACGCAGACGAAGAAGAAAAAGACCGCGCGATGACGGTGCTCAAGAACGTCAAGCAGGAGCTGGGCCGCTTCCGCCTGCGCTTGCTGGCCGCGGCGGCCTTTGTGCTGTTCTGCTTCGGCCTGCTGCTGGCGCGCCTGGTGTTCCTGCAGGTGATCCAGCATGAAAGCCTGTCGGACCGGGCCGAGTCCAACCGCATCACGGTTGTGCCCATCGTGCCCAACCGCGGCCTGATCAAGGACCGCAACGGCATCGTCCTGGCCAGCAATTACTCGGCCTACACCCTGGAGATCACGCCCTCCAAGGTGCCCGATCTGGAGGCCACCATCGATGCCCTGGCCCAGGTGGTCGAGGTGCAGCCGCGCGACCGCCGCCGCTTCAAGCGGCTGATGAGCGAGAACAAGAACTTCGAATCCCTGCCCATCCGCACCAAGCTGAGCGAGGCCGAGGTGGCGCGCTTCACCGCGCAGCGCTTCCGTTTTCCCGGGGTCGAGATCAAGGCGCGGCTGTTCCGCAGCTACCCGCTGGGCGAGGTGGGCTCGCACCTGATCGGCTACATCGGCCGCATCAACCAGGCCGAGAAAAAGGCCATGGACGAGTGGGAAGAAGAGGACATCGCCAACTACCGCGGCACCGAGTACATCGGCAAGCTGGGCCTGGAGCAGAGCTACGAGCGCGAACTGCACGGCATCACCGGCTTCGAGCAGGTGGAAACCAGCGCCGGCGGCCGCGCCGTGCGCCGCCTGGCCCACCGGCCGCCAACGCCGGGCAACACGCTGATGTTGTCCATCGACATCCGCCTGCAAGCCCTGGTCGAGGAGCTCTACAAGGACCGCCGCGGCGCCCTGGTCGCCATCGACCCGCGCAACGGCGAGGTGCTGGCCTTTGTTTCCAAGCCGACCTTCGACCCCAATCTCTTCGTTGACGGCATCGATGCCGACAGCTGGCGCGACCTTAACGAAGACCTGGACAAGCCCCTGCTGAACCGTGCCCTGCGTGGCACCTACCCGCCGGGCTCGACCTTCAAGCCCTTCATGGCCATGGCCGCGCTCAACAGCGGCAAGCGTTCGGCGAGCACGGTGATCATGGACAACCTGACCTACAGCTTCGGCGGCCGCACCTTCGGCAGCCCGGAAAGCGACCGTCCGGGACCCAAGGACATGCGCCTGGCCATCGTCAGCTCGTCCAATGTCTACTTCTACAGCCTGGCCAATGAGATGGGCGTGGACTTGATCCACGACGAGCTGGAGCCCTTCGGCTTCGGCCGCAAGACCGAGATCGATGTGCAGGGCGAAGTCTCGGGCGTGCTGCCCTCGCAGGCCTGGAAGCGTCGCTATTTCGCCCGCAGCCCGGCCAACCAGAAGTGGTTTGCCGGCGAGACCATCTCGCTCGGCATCGGCCAGGGCTACAACAACTTCACCATGCTGCAGATCGCCACCGCCGTGTCCACGCTGTCGACCGGCGGTCAGCGCTTCAAGCCCCGCCTGGTGCGTGAGATCGAAGACGTGGTACGCCATGAGCAGCGGCGCATCGCCAGCGATGCCCTGCCGCCGCTGCCACTCAAACCCGAGCAGGTCGAGGTGATCCGCAATGCCATGTACGGCGTGACGGTGGAGGGCACTTCCACCGAGGTGTTCCGTGGCGCCGGCTACAAGAGCGGCGGCAAGACCGGCACGGCTCAGGCCGTGGGCCTGAAGGCGGGCGAGCGCTACAAGGACATCAAGGCCGACGAGCGCAAGCGCGACCATTCGCTCTACGTCGCCTTTGCGCCGCTGGAGGCGCCTACCATCGCCCTGGCTGCGATTGTCGAGAACGCCGGCTTTGGCTCCACCTCGGCCGCGCCAATTGCGCGTCGGGTGTTTGATTTCATGCTGATGGGCCAGTACCCCAGCGAGGAAGACATTGCCCTGACCCAGCAGGGCAAAACGAAGGCGCCCGTGGGCCAGCCGCGTCGCATCGATCAGGTGCCGCTGCCGGGCCAGGTCTCGCAGGCGGAGGCTGCAGCATCCGGCGTCGTTGCTGCTGCATCGGGCGTGGCGGCGACGGCACCCACGGCTGCGTCAGCGCCTCGTATCCCCTCGCCCGCGGCGAGGCCATCGTCTGCGGTAGCGACCTCGAGACCCGCCTCTGCCCCTCGTGCCCTGCCTGCCGGCGCCTCCGGAGTTCGTCCATGAGTGCCAATGCCTTCAACGGTCCCAGCTGGTGGCAGCGCCTGCGACCCTGGTTCTCCGGCTTCGATCTGCCCTTGCTGCTGTCCATCGCCTGGCTGATGGGGCTGGGTCTGGTGAGCATGTATTCCGCGGGTTATGACCATGGCACGCGTTTTGTGGATCATGGTCGCAACACCTTGCTGGCGATTGCCCTGATTTTTCTGGTGGCCCAGGTTTCGCCACAGCGCATGATGGCTCTGGCTGTGCCGCTGTACACCGTGGGCGTGGCGCTGCTGGTGGCCACGGCCTTGTTCGGCATCACCAAGAAGGGCGCGACGCGCTGGCTCAATGTCGGCGTGACGCAGATCCAGCCCTCGGAGATCCTCAAGATCGCTGTGCCGCTGATGCTGGCCTGGTGGTTCCAGAAACGCGAAGGGCAGCTGCGCCTGCCGGACTTTGTGGCCGCCTTCATCCTGCTGGCTGTTCCTGTGGGCCTGGTGGCCAAGCAGCCCGACCTGGGCACCTCCATCCTGGTGCTCTCGGCCGGCTTGTACGTGATCTTTTTTGCCGGCCTGTCCTGGCGCTTGATCATCCCGGCCTTTGTGCTGGCGGGGGCGGGCATCACGGCCCTGGTGGTGAGCGAGGAGGCGATCTGCCAGCCCGATGTGACCTGGCCGGTGCTGCGCGAGTACCAGAAGAACCGCGTCTGCACCCTGCTGGACCCGACCAAGGATCCGCTGGGCAAGGGCTTCCACATCATCCAGGGCGAGATCGCCATCGGCTCCGGCGGCCTGACCGGCAAGGGCTTCATGAAGGGCACGCAAACCCATCTGGAGTTCATTCCCGAGCGCACCACCGACTTCATCTTCGCCGCCTACGGCGAGGAGTTCGGCCTGTTTGGTGCCCTGGGGCTGCTGCTCGGCTTCACGGCCCTGATCCTGCGCGGGCTGATGATTGCCTCGGACGCACCCACGCTGTTCTCGCGGCTGATGGCGGGGGCCATCACGCTGAGCTTCTTCACCTATGTGTTCGTGAACATGGGCATGGTCAGCGGCATCCTCCCGGTGGTGGGCGTGCCCTTGCCCTTCATCAGCTACGGCGGTACGGCCATGGTGACCCTGGGCTTTGGCCTGGGTCTGTTGATGTCGATCGCCAAATCGCGGCGCTTCAACCGTTCCTGAGCCCGCCTCACTCCGTGGCGGGCTGAGCCGGCCGCGCATGGAAGCGCACGGTGAAGCGCGCGCCGGGGCCCTGGCCATCGGGTTCGGGCTGTTGACCGGGGCGGCGCGGGCGGGTGTCGTCCAGGCTGAGCTCGGCCTCATGCTGCTGGGCGATCTCGCGCACGATGGCCAGGCCCAGGCCGGAGCCATCGACATTGGTGCCCAGGGCCCGGTAGAAGGGCTGGAAGACCTTGTCCCGCTCACTCTCGGGAATGCCCGGGCCGGAGTCTTCCACCTGCAGCACGCTGACCTGGCCGAAGGGGTCTTCGACGATGCGCACGGTGACCGTGCCGCCGGCCGGCGTGTAGAGCAAGGCGTTGTCCACCAGGTTGCGGATCAGCTCGCGGATCAGCAGGGCGTGGCCGTGCAGGGTGAGGCTGCAAGCTTCGGGGTCAGGGCCCTCGTAGCCCAGGTCGATGCGCTTGTCGAGCGCGCGCGGCACGAAGTCGCGCACGGTCTCGGTGGCCAGCTCGGCCAGATTGACCTCGCCACGCCGGGCCGCATGCTCCTGGTCCTCGGCCCGGGCCATGGCCAGCAGCTGGTTGACCATGTGAGCGGCGCGCTGGCTGGACAGGGCAATCTGTTGCAGCGAACGCTTCAGTTCAGCAGGCTCGCTGCGGCCTTCGTCAATCTCGCGCTGGGCGAATTCCGCCTGCGTGCGCAGGCCGGCCAGCGGGGTCTTGAGCTGGTGGGCGGCGTCGGCCAGGAAATGCTTCTGGCTGCTGATGGACTGGTCCAGGCGCGCCAGCAGGTCGTTGATGGCCCGCACCAGGGGCGCCACCTCGTCGGGGATGCGGCGCTCGTCGATGGGGCTCAGGTCCGAGCTTTCTCGCGAGCGGATGCGGCGCTGCAGCTCGTTGAGCGGGGCAATGCCACGCGCCAGGGCCAGCCAGACCAGCAGCACCGCCAGCGGCAGGATCACGAACTGCGGCAGGATCACGCCCTTGATGATTTCGTTGGTCAGGCGCGAGCGTTTGCCCAGCGTCTCGGCCACCTGCACCAGCATGGTTTGGGTGCTGCCCGCCATGCCCTCGGGCGACACCCAGAGGTAGGCCACGCGCACGCGTTCGCTGCCCATGTCTTCATCGCGGAAATGCAGCTCCCAGGGCACGATGACATCGTCCTCGGGCGGCACGGGCAGCTTGGCATCGCCGTTGAGCAGCTCGCCGCGCAGGCCCAGCACCTGGTAGTAGACGGTGTCGGTTTCGTCCGCGCGCAGCAGGGCCGCTGCCTCCGGGGCCAGGGCGTAGCGGGAGCGGGCGCTGCGCCCCTCGGGCAGCGGCGCGGCCGAGGCCACTTGCAGGCCCAGGGTGCGGGCCATTTCGCCGAGCTCTCGGTCGTAGGGCCGGCTGGCGATGCCTTGCGCCACCAGCCAGGTCAGGGCCACGCTGATCGGCCAGATCAGCAGCAAGGGCGCGAGCATCCAATCGAGGATCTCGCCAAACAGCGAGCGTTGGCCGGTTTCAGCCGCCATGGTGGGGCAGGCTCCGGTTGGGCGCGGGCGTGGGCGTGGGCTTCAAGCGCCGGGCTGGATCTTTTCCAGGCAGTAGCCGAGGCCGCGCACGGTGGCGATGCGGATCGGGCCTTGCTCGATCTTCTTGCGCAGGCGGTGGATGTAGACCTCGATCGCGTTGTTGCTGACCTCTTCGCCCCACTCACAGAGGCGCTCGACCAGTTGGTCCTTGCTGACCAGGCGGCCGGCGCGCTGCAGCAGCACTTCCAGCAGGCTCAGCTCGCGGGCCGAAAGCTCGATCATCTGGTCGTTGATGTAGGCCACGCGGCCGGTGGCGTCGAAGCTCAGCGGGCCATGCTTGATCACCGAGGAGGCCGTGCCCAGGCCGCGCCGGGTCAGGGCGCGCACGCGGGCTTCCAGTTCCTGCAGCGAGAAGGGCTTGGCCATGTAGTCGTCGGCGCCCAGGTCCAGGCCCTTGACGCGCTGCTCGACGCTGTCGGCCGCCGTCAGGATCAGCACCGGCATGGAGGAGCCTCGGGCGCGCAGCTTGCGCAGCACCTCCAGGCCATGCAGGCGCGGCAGGCCCAGATCCAGGATGACCAGATCGAACTCATGCGAAGCCAGGGCCGCATCGGCCTCGGTGCCGCTGCCGACCTGATCCACCGCATAACCGGAGGCGCGCAAGGAGCGCAGCAAGGCATCGGCCAGGACTTGGTCATCTTCGGCAATCAGGATGCGCATGCGTCAGTCTCCATCACTCATGGCCAGGGGGCTAGTTCCCGCATTCTAGGGATGCCAGCCAGGGCTTCGGCGGCTCACAGCTGCTTGTGCGCGGTGAAATCAAGCGCCATCCGAATTTTGACTTCATCAATTGCTGGCTCATCCAGTGAGCCAGTGGCGCCCTAGGATTCAGCGATGACACGGCGAGAACCGAAACGGCTTGCCAAAGTTCAATCGTCAAACTACTGTACAAACATACAGATTGCGACATAATCCGCCCAGCCCTTTTCAGGAGAACGAATCATGGATGCCCCCGTCAAAGCCCTCAACACCGAAAAAGCCAAGGCCTTGCAAGCCGCCCTCAGCCAGATCGAGAAGCAGTTCGGCAAGGGTTCCATCATGCGCCTCGGTGAAGGCGAGGTGATCGAGGACATCCAGGTCGTCTCCACCGGCTCCCTGGGCCTGGACATCGCTCTGGGGGTCGGTGGCCTGCCGCGCGGCCGTGTGGTCGAGATTTACGGCCCGGAGTCCTCGGGCAAGACCACCCTGACCCTGCAGGTCATCGCCGAGATGCAAAAGCTGGCCGGCACCTGCGCCTTCATCGATGCCGAACACGCGCTGGACATCCAGTACGCGCAAAAGCTGGGCGTCAATCTGCAAGAGCTGCTGATCAGCCAGCCCGACACCGGCGAACAGGCCCTGGAAATCGTCGACGCCCTGGTGCGCTCCGGCTCGGTCGACCTGATCGTGGTCGACTCCGTGGCCGCGCTGACGCCCAAGGCCGAACTCGAAGGCGAAATGGGTGATTCCCTGCCGGGTCTGCAAGCCCGCCTGATGAGCCAGGCCCTGCGCAAGCTGACCGCCACCATCAAGAAGACCAACTGCATGGTCATCTTCATCAACCAGATCCGCATGAAGATCGGCGTGATGTTCGGCAGCCCCGAAACCACGACCGGTGGCAACGCGCTCAAGTTCTACGCCTCGGTGCGCCTGGACATCCGCCGCATCGGCTCGATCAAGAAGGGCGATGACGTCATCGGCAGCGAAACCAAGGTCAAGGTCGTCAAGAACAAGGTCTCGCCTCCGTTCAAGACCGCCGAGTTCGACATTCTTTACGGCGAAGGCATCAGCCGCGAAGGCGAAATCATCGACATGGGCGTGATTGCCAAGGTGGTTGAAAAGTCGGGCTCCTGGTACGCCTACCAGGGCGAGAAGATCGGTCAGGGCAAGGACAACGCCCGCGAGTTCCTGCGCGAGAACCCCGACATCAGCCGCGAGATCGAAAACCGCATCCGTGAATCCCTGGGTGTGGCGCTGCTGAACCAGACCGGCGCGGCCGAGTAAGGCCGCCCCGCTGCGGCAGCCCGGCCTGCAACCGTTTTGCCAGGCCTCGGGGCACCTGGCCGCGGCGGCGCTTGAAGCCCTGCGGCTTGGCTGCCCGGTGTGCTGCCGAGCCCCGAACTTCAACTTTTCTCGTGAGAGCTGCCCAGCCCCTCTCTCTGAAGGCCCGGGCCATTGCCCTGCTGGCCCAGCGTGAGCACAGCCGCAGCGAGCTGCGGCGCAAGCTGCTGCGCATCGCCCGCGATCAGCGGGCTGCCGCCGCGCGCCAGTCGGCCGCGGCGAAGGAAAGCCTGTGCGGCGGCCCGGCCTGGTTCGAGCCGCTGTCGCCGGAGTCGCCCGAGCGCTTGAGCGCGCGCGAGCAAGACGAGGGTGCCGCGCGGGATATCTCCGAAGTGGGTGACTCGGAAGAACCCGCTGCCGCCATTGCCGCCGAGGTGGATGCTCTGCTGCTGTGGCTGCAGGAGCGCGGCTACCTCAGCGAGGAGCGTTTCGTCGATGCACGCATCCACGCGCGGGCACGGCGCTTCGGCAGCCAGCGCATCCAGCAGGAGCTGGCACAGCACGGCGTGCAAATGAGCGCCGAACAGCGGGCCAGCCTCAAGGACAGCGAGCTGGCCCGAGCCCGCGAGGTCTGGCAGCGCAAGTTCGCCGGTCGCTGGCCTGAGGATGCCGCCATGCGCGCCAAGCAGACGCGTTTCTTGATCAGCCGGGGTTTTGGCAGCGAGGTGGTGCGCCGCATCTTGCGCGGCCCGGCGGACGAGGACGAAAGCTGATCTCGACCGGCCGCCGCGCCAGCCCCGCGTCCTTGATCCGGGTCAACCCTGAGTGAATTGTCACCTTGGGCGACGGGCGAACTGGCTGCACGACAGCTTGGTGAAAGGCTTGGTGCAGTGCGACATGCTACATTCTCGCCCTGCGCAAATGCCCGGCGGGCGGCGGATTCATGCCGTTAGATGCCGGTTTGCGAAGCCGTTTTGCCACCCATGTCTCTCTCATCCCCCACCTCCGAGCGCCGTTTGCTGCATCGCCGCGCCATCGATGTGCAGGTCTATGCACGCGATGATGGCCTGTATGAGGTCGAGGCTGGGTTGACCGACACCAAGACGCGCGACCTGCCGCTTGCCACCGGCCTGCGCCTGGCCGGCGACCCCATCCACGCCATGCAGCTCCTGCTGACGGTGGACGCCGAGCTGAACGTGCTGGCAGCCCGCTCCGCCACCACCTGGATGCCTTACGCCGGCGTGTGCGACGAACATGGCAATGCCTACGGCCGCTTGGTCGGCCTGAACCTGATGAAGGGCTTCCGTCTAGGCCTCAAAGAGCGTCTGGCCGGCGTCAAGGGTTGCACGCACCTGACCGAGCTCTGCCAGATCCTGCCCACCGCTGTCATTCAGGCCTTTGCCGGCCTGGTGCTGGATGTGCGTGAAGGCAGTGCCGATGGCCTGCCGCCCTTCCAACTCGACCGCTGCCACGCCCTGCGACGCGATGGCGAGGTCGTTCGTACCCATTACCCTCGCTGGTACCGCAGTGCCGACGCAGCCTCACCGCTGGCCGCCGTCACCGCGATGCCCGCCTCCACTTCCTGACTTTCCTCACAAGCGAGACCCCTATGAAGATTCACGAGTACCAGGGCAAGGAAATCCTGCGCCAGTTCGGCGTGCCGGTGCCGCGCGGCATCCCGGCTTTCACGGTGCAAGAAGCCGTTGAAGCCGCTCAAAAGCTGGGCGGCCCGGTCTGGGTGGTCAAGGCGCAGATCCACGCCGGTGGCCGTGGCAAGGGCGGCGGCGTCAAGCTGGGCCGTTCGCTGGATGACGTGAAGTCGCTGTCCGAGCAGATCCTGGGCATGCAGCTGATCACGCACCAAACCGGCCCGGAAGGCCAAAAGGTGCGTCGCCTCTACATCGAAGAAGGCGCTGACATCAAGAACGAACTCTACGTCTCGCTGGTCACCGACCGCGGCACGCAGAAGGTGGCCTTCATCGCTTCCAGCGAAGGCGGCATGGACATCGAGGAAGTGGCCCACTCCACCCCCGAGAAGATCCTGACCGAGATGATCGACCCGCTGGTCGGCCTGACGGTCGAGCAAGCCAAGAAGATCGCCGGTGGCATCGGCCTGACGGGCCACTCGGTGGACCAAGCCGTCGACCTGTTCCAGAAGCTCTACAAGTGCTACATGGACACCGATGCGTCGCTGGTGGAAATCAACCCGCTGAACTGCGATTCCAAGGGCAATCTGATCGCCCTGGACGCCAAGTTCAACTTCGACGCCAACGCCCTGTTCCGTCATCCTGAAATCGTGGCCTACCGCGATCTGGACGAAGAAGATCCGGCCGAGGTGGAAGCCTCCAAGTTCGACCTGGCTTACATCAGCCTGGACGGCAATATCGGCTGCCTGGTGAACGGCGCCGGTCTGGCCATGTCGACCATGGACACCATCAAGCTGTTCGGCGGCGAGCCGGCCAACTTCCTGGACGTGGGCGGTGGCGCCACCGCCGAGAAGGTCACCGAAGCCTTCAAGATCATGCTGAAGAACCCTGAAGTGAAGGGCATCCTGGTCAACATCTTCGGCGGCATCATGAAGTGCGACACCATCGCCGAAGGCGTGATCACTGCCTGCAAGGCCGTGAACCTGTCCGTGCCGCTGGTCGTGCGCATGAAGGGCACCAATGAAGAGCTGGGCAAGAAGATGCTGGCCGAATCCGGCCTGCCCATCATCGCCGCCGACACCATGGCCGAAGCCGCGACCAAGATCGTCGCCGCGGTTGCCTGAGTCTGCCTAAGCCCACGCAAGGAAAAAAATCATGTCGATTTACATCAACAAAGACACCAAGGTCATCACCCAGGGCATCACCGGCAAGACCGGTCAGTTCCACACCCTGGGTTGCCAGGCCTATGCCAACGGCAAGAACGCCTTCGTGGCGGGCGTGAACCCCAAGAAGGCCGGCGAGAAGTTTTCGGACATCCCAATCTACGCCACCGTCAAGGAAGCGGCTGCGCAAACCGGCGCCACCGTGTCGGTGATCTACGTGCCGCCCGCCGGTGCTGCGGCCGCTATCTGGGAAGCCGTCGAAGCCGACCTGGACCTTGCCATCTGCATCACGGAAGGCATCCCCGTCCGTGACATGCTGGAAATCCGCAACAAGATGAAGGCCAAGGAAGCGGCCGGCGGCAAGAAAACCTTGTTGCTGGGCCCCAACTGCCCCGGCCTGATCACGCCCGATGAAATCAAGATCGGCATCATGCCCGGTCACATCCACCGCAAGGGCCGCATCGGCGTGGTCTCGCGCTCGGGCACGCTGACGTACGAAGCCGTGGCACAGCTGACCGAAATCGGCCTGGGCCAGTCCAGCGCCGTCGGTATCGGTGGCGATCCGATCAACGGCCTGAAGCACATCGACGTGATGAAGGCCTTCAACGACGATCCGGACACCGACGCCGTCATCATGATCGGTGAAATCGGTGGCCCGGACGAAGCTGAAGCCGCTCGCTGGTGCAAGCTGAACATGAAGAAGCCGGTGGTCGGTTTCATCGCTGGCGTGACCGCCCCTCCGGGCAAGCGCATGGGCCACGCAGGCGCACTGATCGCCGGCGGTGCCGACACGGCCGATGCCAAGCTCGCCATCATGGAAGAGTGCGGTTTCACCGTGACCCGCAACCCGTCGGAAATGGGCAAGCTGCTCAAGGGCCTGCTCTGATTCGCTGAGAGCCGGCCACGGCGGCCGGCCGGTGCCGAATGCGTAATTTCACGCATCGCGCCGGCCTCGCCTGGCACCAGACTGCACGCTCCGCCGTGCAGCCACGCAAAAAGGGGCAGCAGCCCCTTTTTTCATGCCTGCGTGCTTTGAACCATGCCTTCGCTATAGTGGGGCGCGACGCCGATGTCAGGCGTGCGCTCCCGGCAGGCAGCAACTGTTGAAACGAGTATGGACACCTTGACGAGTCCCGAATTCTGGTTGGCCGTGGGCCAGATCATCATGATCGACATCCTGCTGGGTGGCGACAACGCGGTGGTCATCGCCCTGGCCTGCCGCAAGCTGCCCGATGCGCAGCGCACCAAGGGCATCATCTGGGGCACCGCCGGCGCCATCGTGCTGCGCGTGGTGCTGATCTTCTTTGCCCTGACCTTGTTGCAGGTGCCCTACCTGAAGATCGTCGGCGCCGCCTTGCTGCTGTGGATCGGCATCAAGCTGCTGGTGCCGGAAGATGAAGACGAGCATGGCAACATCCAAGCCAGCGACAAGCTCTGGGCCGCCGTCAAGACGGTGATCGTGGCGGACTTCGTCATGAGCCTGGACAACGTGATCGCCATCGCCGGTGCGGCGCAAAGCAGCGGCGGCGACCACCAGATGCCGCTGGTGATCTTTGGCCTGCTGGTGTCCATCCCCATCATCGTCTGGGGCAGCCAACTGGTGATCAAGTTGATGGACCGCTTCCCGGCCGTCATCACCCTGGGCGCCATGCTGCTGGGCTGGATCGCCGGCACCATGGCCGTGGGTGACCCGGCCCTGAGCAGCTGGGTGCCGACCGTACCGGGCGCCAAGGAAGGCAGCAGCCAGGTGATGCCGGCTCTGCACTACGGTGCCGGCGTGGCGGGTGCGCTGCTGGTCTTGGCGCTGGGCCGCTGGATGGCCGCCCGGCAGAAGCCGGCCGAGGCCTGAGCGCCCGCTGCGCACAAGAACAAGGGCGAACGGGCATGGCAGGTTTCTGGAAACGGTGGCTGGGCAAGCCCGATGCGGTGGATGGCGAAGCCTCGACGGTGCCCGAGGCCTACCCGACGCTCAGCCCGGCCGGACCGGGCCTGCAAGCCTATGAGCTGCAACGTGAGTTGGGCCGCGGCGCCATGGCCGTGGTGCACCTGGCGCGCGAGCGCGCCAGCGGCCAGTTGGTGGCCATCAAGCGCTTGGCGCTGCAGCGCGAATTCGCCGCCGAAGACCTGATCGATGTGCGCCAGCGCTTCATGCGCGAGGCGCGTGCCGCCGGTCATCTGCAGCATCCTGACATCCTGCATGTGCTCGACGCCGGCGAGGCGGGCGCAGATGCCTGGATCGCGATGGAGTATGTCCAGGGCCAGGACCTCAGCCACTTCACCCGGCCGGGTCAGCTCCTGCCCGTGCGTGAGGTGCTGCACTTGGCGCGGCGCCTGGCGCTGGCCCTCGATTACGCGCATGGCCAGGGTGTCGTGCACCGCGACATCAAGCCCGCCAACGTGATGCTGGATCGCGAGCACGATGTGCTCAAGATCATGGACTTTGGCATCGCCCGCATTGCCGACGGCAGCCGCACCCGTACCGGCCTGGTTTTGGGCACCCCTTCCTTCATGTCGCCCGAGCAACTGGCCGGGCTCAAGGTGGACGGGCGCAGCGATCTCTATTCGCTCGGTGTCATGGTCTACCAGCTGCTGACCGGCCATCTGCCGCATCAGTCGGATTCCATGGCCAAGCTGATGTACCAGATCGCCAACGAGCCGCCGCCTGATGTGCGCCACCACCGCCCCGGTCTGCCCGAGTCGCTCGCGCTGGTGCTGGCCCTGGCGCTGGAAAAGCGGCCCGAGTTGCGCTACGCCAGCGGCGCGCAGATGGCCCAGGATCTGGAGGCTGTGCTGCAGCAACTGCCGGCGGCCGCGCCGGCGGCAGAGGCCGCTTCCGGGACGGATGCCCGCGCCCCGGTGACGACGAAGCCCGAGTCGGGGACTGTCGACGCTTTTGCACAAACAGTCCGCTTGAATAAGGCGGAAGCAGGGCAAAATCCCCCCGCATCGCAACCAGACACAAAGCCATGACCCTGGAGTTCTTCAGCGCCACCGATGTCGGCCGCGCCCGCGACAACAACGAGGATTCGGTTGCTCTGGATGAGTCCGTGGGTCTGGCGGTGCTGGCCGATGGCATGGGGGGTTACAACGCCGGTGAAGTGGCGAGTCAGATGCTGACCGGCTTCATCCGAGCCGAGCTGGGTCGCTGGCTGAAAGAGGCCGGAGCCACGGCCAGCGTCGGCGATGTGCGTCGCGCCATGGACATCTGCGTGGACAACGCCAACCGCGCCATCTTCAATGCCGCCAACACCAACCCGCGTTATGCCGGCATGGGCACGACCCTGGTGCTGGGTGTGTTCCGGCCCGAGGGCTTGCTGCTGGGCCATGTCGGTGATTCACGCGCCTACCGCTTGCGCGGTGGCCAGCTGACCCAGATCAGCCGCGACCATTCCCTGCTGCAAGAGCAGCTCGACGCTGGCCTGCTGACGCCTGAAGAGGCAGTCTTCTCCAGCAACAAGAATCTGGTCACGCGCGCGGTCGGCGTAGAAGACGCTGTCATGCTGGAGTTGCACCAGCATGAAGTTCAACCTGGGGATCTCTACCTGTTCTGCTCGGACGGTCTGTCCGATATGCTGGACGACGATGCCCTGCGCCAGTTGTTGATAAACCACCCTTCGCTGTCCGAAGCGGCCCAAGCCTTGATAGATGGGGCCAATGACATGGGCGGCCGGGATAATATCGCGCTGGTGCTGGTTCGTGCCGAGGGCCGCGTGCGGTCGGAAGGGCGGGCCTGGTGGCCGTTTGGCAAGCGCTGATGGGCTGGTTTTCGGCCGTGAGGCCTGTCGCGACCGGTCGCTGACTCGGGCATCGTCTGTAGCAGTCACAACTCTTGCGGCGCACAGAGGGCTGCCGCCAACACAAGTAAGAAGACAACAGGATCGAGGTCAAAGCATGGGCAAGCTGGTGGTGTCGCTCGACGGCGTGGTGATCAAGGATGTGCAGATCACAAAGGACAAGACCACGCTCGGGCGCCGGCCCTACAACGATATCGTGATCGACAACCTCGCGGTCAGCGGTGAGCATGCTGTGCTGCAGATGGTGGGCGCCGATGTCTTCATCGAAGACCTCAATTCGACCAACGGCACCTACATCAACGGCAAGGCGATCAAGAAGCAGCTGCTGGCCAACAACGACATCGTCGAGATCGGCAAGTACAAGATCAAGTTCCTGCTCGAGGACAGCGGCGATTACGAAAAGACCATGATCCTGAAGCCTGGCTCGGGTGCGCCCAGCGGCTTCGGTCTGCCATCCAATTTCGGCTCCCTGCCCTCGGCCTCGGCGGCCGCACCGGCCACCATTCGGGTGCTCACCGGTGCCGCAGCCGGTCGTGAGGTCAGTCTGACCAAGGTGGTCACCACCGTCGGCAAGCCTGGCGTGCAGGTGGCCTCCATCACCAAGCGCCCCAGCGGTTATGTGTTCGCCCATGTCGAAGGCGCTGCACGGCCCAATGTCAATGGCGTGCCGCTGACCAGCGAGTCGGTCGCCCTCAAGAGCGGTGATGTGATCGAGTTGGCCGGCACGCAAATGCAGTTCGTGCAGGGCTGATCGCCCCGGCCGTCCCTGTTTCAGGCTTCAGAGCGCCACAAAGTTGGCCTGAATTGCCGGCAAATGGCGCCAAGCTGGGATTAACCCTGCTGTTGCGCCCGCCTTTGTGCGCAATGCGCCGTGCACAATCTGTCACACAGGCAGTCGCATGGGCATGGCACCGCTGCCTGGCCAAGATTATTGACTTGCAAACTGATCGCGTCTGCGCGGGCTGGATGCGGCCTGCGCCACGCCAGCGTATCGGGTGCCGCCCTTGCTTTCGAAAGGCCGCTGTGAGTTTCGATACGTCATCCGCTGCCGATCTGACCTTGCCGCATCGCCAGCCCCCGGGCACGTCCTTGCGGCGCCGCACGGTCTGGGTGGTCTTGCTGCTGAGCGTGTTTCTGGTGGGCGTGACGGATGCCATCCATCTGCGCCATCAGGCCCAGGCGCATGCCGCGGCCTTCGAGGCCGAACTGTTGGCCCTGCCCAAGGTCTACGGTCAAGCCCTCGCCAGCAGCATGGCTGAGCTCGGCGCGGGGGAGCGGCCGGGCGGTGCCACCCAGGTGTTGATCGACAAGCTCAAGGCGCGGCCTGGGGTGTTGTCGGTCGAGCTGAAGACTTCGAGCGGCGCGGTGCTTGCCAGTGGTGATGCCAGCCTGCGTGGTCAGGCCGATGTGCGTCAGATCGATTTCGAGCTCGGCCCGCCGGCCTCGGGCGGTGCCCTGGTGCAGGTGTTGGCGCAAGAAGAAGCGGCGCAACGGGCTTTCATGCGAGAGGCCTTGCCGGCCCTGCTTTTGCGCGATCTGGCGCTGGTGATGTTGTTGAGCCTGAGTCTGATGCTGGTGCTGGATCGCATGATGCTGCGGCCTTTGCGTCGACTGGCCGATCGCGCGGATGAGCTGGATCCGCTCGATGCACCGCAGGCCTTGAGCCATGCGGCCTTGGCCGAACAGCCGGCGGAGCTGGCGCGCGTCTCGCGCTCGCTGGCGCGGGTGCAGCAGGGCCTGTGGCTGCAATGGCAGGACGAAAGCCAGCGCGTCTCCCAATTGCAGCAGCAACTGCAGGCCCAGAGCCAGCAATTGCTGGCGGCACAGCAGGCTTTGGAACAAAAGAACCGCGAGCTGGGCAGTCTCAGCCGATCCGATGCCTTGACCGGCCTGGCCAATCGGCGCGAGTTCGACGAAGCCTTGCGACGCGAGTTCAAGCGCGCCCAGCGGCAGCGCGGCCAGCTGGCGCTGGCAGTGCTCGACCTCGACCATTTCAAGAGCTACAACGAACGCTACGGCGCGGCCGCGGGCGATCTGGTGTTGCAGCGTTTCGCGCAACTGCTCAGCGAGCGCTTCAAGCGTGACACCGATTTCGTGGCCCGTCTGGGTGGGGAAGAGTTTGTGGCCTTGCTGCCCGGTTTCGGGCTCGACGTCACGCAAGAGCTTTTGGAGCAGCTGCGCGAAGAGCTGCGTGCCCTGGCCCTGCCGCATGAGGGCGGTGTGAGTGGCCCGTGGCTGACAGTGAGCATCGGCCTGGCGGCCTACAGCCCGGCGCATCCCTATCTGAGCCCGCAAGCTTTGATGCAAGCGGCCGATGAGGCGCTCTACATCGCCAAGCATGCCGGTCGTGACCGGATCAGCCTGGCTTCATCCAGCAGCTTGGCCGAGCGCGTCTGATTTTCAAAGCCCGCCCCGGGGCTGGCGGGTTCAGCCGCGCTCGTGTTCCTTGGCAGTTTCCAGCTGCTCGGTGATGCGGCGGGCGGCGCGCAGCATCAGGGCTTCGTCCAGCGAGGCCTGAGGTGCGATTTCATGTGTCACGGTTTCCAATTGGGTCACGTCACTCAGCAGCACGCTGGCGATGGTTGAGATGGCACTGATGCCGCGCCGCTGCAGGGTGTCGGGCATTTGCAAGGTGGCTTGCACTTCGACATGGTGGCGCACACTCGCCACGGCCGCTGGCGCCAGGCCCCAGCTTTCGCACAGTGCCGCCCCGAGCGCATCGTGGCTGACGCCGAAGGCGGTGCGCTCCAACTGCACGAGCTCTGCATCAGATCCGGCCGCGCGCAGCATGGCGGGGTAATGCGACGGCGCATGCCGGTAGAGCACGGCCTTGCCGCATTCCTCGAACAAACCCGCGGAATGGGCGGCCCAAGGATCCACGCCCAGCATCTGGCCCATGCGACCCATCATCAGGCCGCGCTCGGCCGCGCGTTGCCAGACCGGTTCCAGCTCCGCAGCGGGCGGGAAAGCCGCGCGCAAGCCCATCTCAAACGTGATGGCGGAGACCTCGCGCAGCCCCAGATAGGTCAGCGCCTGCTGTACGGTTTGCACCCGGCCCCGCAAGCCGTAAAGCGAGGAATTGACCGCCTTGAGCACTGCGGCCGCCAGGGCCATATCGGTCTCCACCAGGGACGAGATGGCGTTCAGATCGATGTCCTCCTCGGACATCAGCATCGACAGCTGCACCAGTACTTCAGGCTGGGTGGGGATCTCGATGTCGAGTGTGCGCAAATTCGGATCGACTGGCATGGTGGGTGGTCCTTCCCTGTTTGGCCCCAATGGTAGCGGGACTGGCGCAGGGGCTGGTTACAAAAAGCTCAGCGAAAGAAGGCGTCCCAGGCCGTTTTCAGGATCAGGGCCGACACCACCAGCACGAACATCGAGCGCACAAAGCCGGCGCCACGCGCCAAGGCCATGCGGGTGCCGAACAGGCTGCCAATCACATTGGCCACGGCCATCACCAGAGCGACCTGCCACCAGATGTGGCCGGTGCTGCCAAACAACATCAAGGCAGCGGCGTTGGTGGCTGTATTCATCAGCTTGGCGGTGGCCGAGGCATGGAGAAAGTCGTAACCCAGCAAGCGCACGAACAGGAAGACGAAGAAGCTGCCGGTGCCAGGGCCGAAAAAGCCGTCATAGAAACCGATCAGCAGGGCAATGGCACCGGCGACCGCGGTTTCGCGCCAGCCCTGGTGCCGAGGCGCATGGTGCCGTCCCATGTCCTTTCGCACCAGGGTGTAGATCAAGACGGCCAACAGGATCACCGGCAAGGCGCGACGCAGGAAGCCGGGGTCAATCTGAGTGACCAGCCAGGCGCCGCCGAAGCCGCCCACCATGGCCAGGGCTGCTGCCGGTAGCAGGGCGGACCAGTTCAGCTGGACACGCTTGGCATACTGAAGCGTGGCCCAGGCAGTGCCCCAGATCGAGGCGCCTTTGTTGGTGCCGAACAAGGTGGCCGGCGCGGTTTGCGGATAAACGCTGAACAGGGCGGGCACCAGCACCAAGCCACCTCCGCCCACCACCGCATCAATGAATCCAGCCAGGAGCGAGGCAAGGGCGACAGTCAGCAAATCCATGGAGAAGCGTTCGGATCAGGGCGCGGCGGGGCCAGCGAGCGCGGCCACGAGAGCCGCAAATGAAACGGGCACCTGAAGTGGCTTCAGGTGCCCGTCGATTGTGACTGTGTCACTTTATACGTCGTGCTATCACTACAACTTGAGTTTGTCTCCTCAGCCCCGCCTGGCACCGTCCGTTCGCACGGCCTGTGCATCGAGTGATGCGAATGTAGGCAGCTGGCCCTGTGCACGCACTTGGGGTTTTTACGGGCATTTCGCACCAAGATAGTGAAGTCAGCGCGTGCACACTTTTGATATTGGTGAGATTTCACCGTCTCTGGGGCTGCGAATGCATGCCCCGGCCTGGGGCTGCCGGACCTGCAAATATGGGGGCGCTCGGCACGCCGAAGAGCGCATGTGTGGCATTTCTGCACAGCGTGCGGGTCGGCACTTGTAGATCCGGAAGGCGGAAAACGGTTTGCAATTCTTGTCTTCGAACCCGCAAGGCCTGTGAAAACATCCGGCCCATGAACGCTGTCGTGAGTCCACTCTCCAATCTTCTTTCTTGGCTGGGCCGCCGTGCGCGTTTCGGCCTGGTGTGCGCAGTGCTGCTGAGCTTGCAAGCCTGTGGTGGAGGAGGGGGCGGAGGCAGTGACAGCACAGGGAGCACACCCACGCCAGCGCCCAGTGCCACCAGCACCTATGGCCTCAGCCTGCCGCGCGCCGGCCTGGTGCCAGCCGATCTGGCCGTTCTGGTGGCCGAAGGCGATGCGCTCGGTGAATCCATTGCGGCCTACTACCTCAGCGCCCGTGGCGTGCCGGCAGCCAACTTGATTCGTGTCAAGCTGCCCACCAAAACCGATGCCATTTCGGCCAGTGACTTCGCCACCCTCAAGGCTGAGATCGACGCCAAGCTGCCGTCAGGGATTCAGGCCTTGATGCTGACCTGGACCGCGCCGTCGCGCGTGGTGGGTACGTGTGCCATGGGCATCACCAGCGCTTTGGCGTTCGGCTATGACGCGAAGTCCTGTGTCTCGCCCGCCGGCAGCTGCCTCGCCACCCAGGCCTCGGCCTACTTCGACTCGGATTCCACCCAGCCTTGGACTGACCATCAGGTCCGGCCGGCCATGATGCTGGGCGCCCGCAGCCTGGAGGTCGCCAAGGCGCTGATTGACCGCGGCGTCAAGGCCGATGCCAGCCAGCCCTTGGGCGATGGCTATCTCCTGCGCACTAGTGACAATCTGCGCAGCACCCGCTGGAGTGACTTCAGCGCTTTGCCAGGCCTCTGGTCCGGCCGACTCAAGCTCAATTTCCTGGACAACTCGGCGGGCGGATCGCGTGACAGCGTGCAGGGCAGCAGCGGCGTTCTGTTCTATTTCACCGGCTTGGAGCTGACGCCGGGCTTGGCCACCAACACCTACCAACCCGGGGCGGTCGGAGACTCCCTGACCTCGTACGGCGCACTCTTTCCCAACGGCGGGGGACAAACCTCGGTCCTCGCCTGGCTCGACGCCGGCCTCACCGGCAGTTACGGCACGGTCGAGGAGCCCTGCAATTTCACGCAGAAGTTCTCCAAAGCCTCGGTGTTGATCGAGCAGTACTACCGCGGCGCCAGCTTGATCGAGGCGTACTGGAAGTCCGTGCAGCAGCCGGGCCAAGGTCTGTTCGTCGGTGAACCGCTGGCGCGGCCCTTTGCCGATGCGCCCAGCTTCAAGCTGGAGGGCAGCCAGTACCTGATCAGCAGCCGCGCCCTGCGCCCGGGCGCGAGCTACAGCCTGGACTATCAGATCGGCGCTGCCGGCAGCTGGATCACCCTGGCCAGCTTCAAGCCCAGCAAGGCCGAAGTGCAGAATCTCAGCGCCCCCTTGCCGCCGGCCACGGCCACGGCCCTGCGCTGGCGCGGTCCCTGCCCGACCCAGCCCAGCCAGCAATGCACCTTGGCGAGCAGCCCCTGATCCTGTGCTGCCTGTGTTGCCTGTGATCGCCTGAGCGCACGGGCGGGAGGCCCGGCTGGCAAAATGGCACACCCTGCCGGCCCTGTCTTCATGTCCTCGACGCCTCCTCTCTCGCCCTCCAGCTTCCGCGTGTTGTCGCTCATCCCGCCGATGACGCAGCTGAACACGCCGTATCCGTCCACGGCTTATCTGACCGGCTTTCTGCGCTCGCGCCAGATCGATGCGGTGCAGGAGGACCTGGCCCTGGCCCTGATGCTGCAGCTGTTTTCTCGCGCCGGCTTGCTGGCCCTGCGCGAGCGCATACAGGCCTTGGCGCCCGAGCAGCGTACGCCCATGGTCCAGGGCTTTGACGTCTACTTTGACCGTTATCTCTCGACCATCACGCCGACCATCGCGTTTCTGCAGGGGCGCGACCCGACCCTGGCGCACCGCATCAACAGTCGCGCCTTCCTGCCCGAGGGCCCGCGCTTTGATTCGCTCGATGTTTATGTCGACGAGGAAGGCGGCGACCCGCTGGCCTGGGCCTTCGGTGCCCTGGGCCTGCAGGACCGGGCGCGCCACCTGGCCACGCTTTATCTGAACGACCTGGCCGATGTGCTGCGTGAGGCGGTGGACCCACGCTTCGAGTTCGTCCGCTATGCCGAGTCCCTGGCGACCAGCCAGCCCACCTTCGACCCGTTGGCTGAGGCCCTGGCCGCGCCCTTGAATCTGGTCGATGAAACCCTGCGCACCCTGGCCCTGGCCGCTGTGTCCAAGCACCAGCCGCAGCTGGTGCTGATCTCGGTGCCCTTCCCGGGCGCGGTCTATGCCGCCTTCCGCATCGCGCAGGCGATCAAGGCCGAGCATCCCGGCGTGGTGCTGGCCCTGGGCGGCGGCTTCGTCAACACCGAGCTGCGCGAGCTCAGCGAGCCGCGCGTGTTCGATTACTTCGACTACCTGACCCTGGACGCCGGCGAGCGCCCCCTGCTGGCGCTGCTGGAGCATCTGCAAGGCCGTCGCTCGCGCCAGCGCCTGGTGCGCACGTTTGTGCGCGAAGACGGCCAGGTCCGCTACATCAACTTCGTCGAGCCTGACATCGCCTTTGCCGAGGTGGGCACACCGACCTGGGACGGTCTGCCGCTGGATCGCTACCTGTCCTTGCTGGACATGCTCAACCCCATGAACCGGCTCTGGTCCGATGGGCGCTGGAACAAACTGACCGTGGCGCACGGCTGCTACTGGAAGAAGTGCAGCTTCTGCGACGTCAGCCTCGACTACATCTCGCGCTATGAGGGTGCATCGGCCGCAACCCTCGTGGACCGCATCGAGTCCATCGTCGCCGAGACCGGCCAGACCGGTTTCCACTTCGTCGACGAAGCCGCGCCGCCCAAGGCCTTGAAGGCGCTCGCTGCTGAGTTGCAAGCGCGCCAGCTGGGCATCTCCTGGTGGGGCAATATCCGTTTCGAGAAGTCCTTCAGCCCGGAGCTTTGCCAGCAGCTGGCCGACAGCGGCTGCATCGCCATCTCGGGTGGCTTGGAGGTTGCGTCCGACCGTTTGCTGAACCTGATGAAAAAAGGCGTCTCGGTCGACCAGGTCGCGCGCGTGACCAAGGCCTTCACCGACGCCGGCATCCTGGTCCATGCCTACCTGATGTACGGCTTTCCGACCCAGACCGTGCAGGACACGGTCGACGCGCTTGAATATGTGCGCCAGTTGTTCGAGAACGGCTGCATCCAGAGCGGCTTTTTCCACCGCTTTGCCTGCACCGTGCACTCGCCCGTGGGTCAGAAGCCGGAAGAGTTCGGCGTGCAGCTGCTGCCCCTGCCGCCCAGCCCCTTCGCCAAGAACGATGTCGGCTTTGTCGACCCTACGGGCGTGGATCACGATGTGCTGGGCCAGGCGCTCAAGAAAGCCATCTACAACTACATGCACGGCATCGGCCTGGAGCAGGACGTGCGCAGCTGGTTCAGCATCAAGGTGCCCAAGACCACGGTGGCGCGCCACCGCATTGCCCGCGCTCTAACGCAGGCGCATTGACGGTCGGTGCCGCACGCGCTCCTGCCGCTCGTTCAGCCAGGCGCTGAAGGCCTGCAGCAGGGGCTCGTAGCGCTCAGCTTGGGTTTCCAGTGTCTGCAAGGCCAGCACAGCCGCCTCCAGCGTCGAGCGCTGCTCGGCCCGCTCCGCCTTGCGGTGGTCGGCATAGCGGGAGGGTGGCGGGTCTTGCAGGGCCAGCCGCGGCAGGGCTTGCAGGGCCGGGTTGAGCCAGAGCATCTTGCGGCTCTTGCGCCAAGTGGCGTCGATCACGACCAGGCGCAGCGGTCGGTCATCGTTCGCCGGGGGATCGAACATCGGCTCGGTCTGGCCCGGCGTGGGCGGGTAGAGCAGCAGGGCGCGCCGCCCGTCTTGATGCAGGGCGGCCTGCAGCGCGGCCGGGTCGAATTGCTCGCCCACCCACAGGCGGCAGCGGGCCAGGCTCAAGCGCAGCAGACGCGCCGAACCCTTGGCCTGCTGCTGTTCCTGCGGGTGCTGCAGCAGCAAGAGTTCGACCGGGTTGTCGATGGCATGCGCCCAGTGGCACAGGCAGCTCGGGGTGGGCAGCTCGCAGCGCGGACAGCGCGGGCGCCTGGCTGGGGGCGGAGACGTTTCAAGCGAAAGATCGGTCGGCATGGCGGCCGTGATCAGAACACAGCCGCGCTGCTGCAGCGGTCAGGCTGCCTGGCGCGCTGGAGCCCCTGCCAGACCGCGCTGCAGGCGCGAGTCCAGCTCGGAATCGAGGTCGGAGTCCAGGTCCGAGTCCAGCTGGGAGCTCAGCTGCGAGTTCAGCTGCGAGTTCAGCTGAGATTGCCGCGCCTTGCGCCGCCGACGCAGCCGTGCCGACCAGCGGCCGGCCGAGAGAATGGCCAGCAGCACCGCCACGCCGTTCAGCGAACCCCAGAGCGGCGGCACGGTGGAAGAGAGCAGCAGACCGGTCAGCGAGGGCTGGTAGCCACCGGCGCGGCTGCTGACTTCAAGCACGCCGGCCAGCAAGGCCAGCAACCAGGCCAAGCCCATGCCACCCAGGCACCAGGCCGTGGTCGGATGGCGGCTGTGGCCGCGCTGAGGCCGTACGGTGTAGTAGGCCCAGATCCAAGCCATGCCGTAGAGCAGCACCGCGATCAACACAGCCTGGGCAAGCTGCAGCGTCCAACTGCCGCTGCCACCCAAAAGGCTTTGCAGACTCAAAGGCCAACGTTGACTGGCCAGGCTGTGAGCCAACCCCAGGGCGCTGAGGTAGAGCAAGGCGCCGGACACAAAGGACCAGATGCGTCTTGCGGTTCTGATTTCGCTGCCCATGGCGATGCGTTGGCTCCGTACGTCTGAGGATGACAAATGCGTCAGCTCGATTCTGGGTGCCGCACTGTTGGCCGCCCAGAGGCCGCGCACCCGCAGACCGGGGGACCGCAGCTCGCGTAGATGGCGCAAGCGTTGAATCCGTCACGCTTTTCGGTCCTCGGCCCGCTGTTCAAGGCCGGGTGTTTGCGCTCAAAGCCTGGGAACGTTGGCCTGCTGAAGCAGGGGCAAGGCCGCGATGCGGGCCTCGATCTCGGCCATCATCTGCCGGTAGGCGGGCGCATCGATGCCGCCGTAGCGCTGCTGGAAGGCCTCGGCGCTGAGGAACTCGGGCAGGTCGGCCACGCCGGGCATGAAATCCAGCTCGTGCAAGCCCACCCGCATCAAGGCCTGCAGGCTGCGCGGGGCGTCCTTGGCCAGCAGGCCGAAGCGGGTGCCGGCCCGGTCGGCGGCGATGTCGTTGAAGCTGAAACCGCTGCCACCGCGCGAATCGGCCACTTCCTTGTAGACCCCGATGGCATCGGCCAGCGGCCCGCTGCCTTCCAGCGCCAGCACGGCCGAGACCAGGAAATGCTGGGGGAAATCATCGCGCCCTGCCAGGGTCACCATGCGCGGCAGCGGCTGCGGCCAGGCGCGGGCGCTGGGCAGCAGCTTGCTCCAGCGTTGGCCGGTGGAGAACAGGGCCAGGGTCAGCAAGGCGGCGCGATTCTCGGCCACGGGGTCGGCGTCCGGCCGCTCGCTGCGAGCACGCGCCAGCTCAAAGATGGGGGGCATCAGGAGCGCCAGGGAAACTGCGCTGCCCGGCGGGTAGGCTGCACTGATCTCGACCAGGCGCCGGTTGTAGGCTTGGGCTCGCTCCTGTTCGTCCGGGGTCCAGAAGGCGCCCAGCACATGATCCAGGCTGTCGGCTTGCCAGTGGTAGCCGAGCAGCAGCTCCTGGGGATTGAAGCGCAGGGACTCCACCAGTTCGCCGGCCCGTTGGGCCTGGACCGACAAGGCCAGATGGCCCAGCCCCCGCCGCAAGGCCGCTTCCGCCAGCCAGGCTGGCAAGGGCAGGTGGCCCAGGCGCAGTTCTTCCACCTGGGGCAGGGCAAGCGTCTGGCTCAGCCGGGCCTCCAGATTCAGCCAGACCCCTAGCGCCGGCATCTGCAAGCTGGCTTGCAGTCGGGCAGTGCCCGCCTGCAGCTGGATCTGCGCAGCCCCGCGGCCTTGGCCGTAGCGCTGGGCCAGCTGCATGAGCATCAGATTGAACTGGCGCTCTTCGATGCGCAGCAGGCGATGCGGGCTGGCTTGGAGGCGGCGCGGGTCATTGCGGCGCAGAAAGTCCTTGGTGCTCTGGATCTCTTCGGGTTTCAGGCCGCCGTCGACAGGCTCGACAAGGGGCCGACTTTGCACGGCCAGTGTGGCGGCGATTGCGATCAGAAGCAGGGGGCTGAGCAAGAGCCAGGGCCAGAGCCGGCGCGAGCGGCGAGGCGAGACGGAGGCGGGGTCGAGAGACGCAAACTTCATGGCAATCAGTCTGCCAGCAAAGCCGCGCTCCGACCGTTCGTCAGCCGCCGCGTCTTCGTCCGCCCCCGACAATGCGCGCCATGTTGGAGACTTCTGCCGCATCAGCCGCCCCCCCAGGCCCTTCGGCCCCGCGCATCTGGCCGCCCACGGCCGAGGTCCTGGCGCGCCTGTTCGAGCGTGGCCGGCTGCAGCGCGCGCGCCAGTTGCAGGGCCAGATCCTGGAGCTCCGTGCCGATGGCCAGGGCGCCAGCGCCCGGGTGCGCGGCGCGCGCGAGCAGGTCTTCGAGCTCGATCTGCAAGGTGTGGCCGATGCCTCCGGCCAGCCGCGCTACAGCGCCCTGTGCAGCTGCCGCACCCAGCGCTTTTGCGAGCATGCCGCGGCGGTGCTGCTGCGCTTGCAGACCGAGGCCGATGCGCCGCTGCGCGAGGCTCTGCTGCAGCAATGGGTGCAGGCCCTGCGCCGCAAGGCCGGCCGCGAGGAGCTCAAACGCCTGCCGCCGCTGCCCGAGGCCGATGCGGCGCGCTTGATGGATTTGCTGCTGCGGGGAGATGAGGAGGAGCAAGCGCCGAGTCCGCTACCCGCGGCCGAGCCACCTGTGCCGCCTGCCGAGCCTGACCTGGGCGTCGAGCCAGCGCGCTTCCAGCCCGAGCTGCGCCTGATGACCCTGGGCCGCGGCGACGGCCTGCTGGGCCTGGCGCCGGGCGGCCGGCTCGGGCCGCGTGGTGACCATGTCAGCGTCGCCCAGTTGCACTGGGTCTACCGCTTTGACGATGGCTGCCGCTGGCAGACCGAGGCGCCGCGCTCGCTCTTGAACAGCCGCCCGCCCGCCCAGCAGCTGGTGGACACCCCCAGCGGCCCGCGCCGCCTGGCCCGCGATCTGCTGGCCGAGGCCGAGGCGCGCGATCAGCTCTGGGCCAGCGGCCTGGTCCCGCTCGCGCCCGAGCAGCTGCAGTGGCGCCACCCCAGCGCCGCCCAGGGCCTGGAGGCCTTGTGGACGCTCAGCCAGGAGGAGTTCTTCGCCGCCTTCTGGCTGGAGCGGGTGCCGGCGCTGCAGGCGGCGGGCTGGAAGGTGGATGTGCGCCCCGGCTTTGCCCACCGGCCCGCCCCGGCCGAGGCCTGGCAGCTCAAGATCGAGAAGCTGGGCCTGCCGGGCCGCCAGGGCTCCTGGCTGCTCAGCCTCGGTGTCGAGGTGGACGGCGAAACCCTGGACCTGGCGCCCATGATTGCCGACCTGCTGCGCCGTGATGCGCGCTGGTTCGATGCCGAGGCCATTGCTTGTATCGATGACGCGGCCCTGATCCTGCTGCACGCGCCAGGCGGCCGCCGCATCGAAGCGCCAGGCTCCATTCTCAAACCCATCATCGGCGCCATGGTGGACCTGCTCAGCGACCCCAAGCGGGCCGAAGGTCCGATCCCGCTCAGCGATTGGGACGCCGGCCGCTTGCTGGCGCTGGACGCGCGCAGCGGCTGGCAGTTCCAGGGTGATGCCGATCTGCGCCGCCTGGCGCAGCGCCTGCAGCAGGCCGGCAGCCCGCAACCGGTGGCGCCGCCGCAAGGCCTGGCGCTGACCCTGCGGCCCTACCAGCGCAGCGGCCTGGCCTGGCTGCAATACCTGCGTGAGCAGGGCCTGGCCGGCATCCTGGCCGATGACATGGGCCTGGGGAAAACCGCCCAGGCTTTGGCCCATCTGCTGCTTGAAAAAGAAGCAGGCCGCCTGGACCGGCCGGCCCTGGCCGTGCTGCCCAGCTCCCTGCTGTTCAACTGGCTGGCCGAGGCGCGCCGGGTGGCGCCGGGCCTGCGCGTGCTCTTGCTGCAAGGGCCGGAGCGCGCGCGCGACTTTGCCCGCCTGGGCGAGTTCGATCTGGTGCTGTCCACCTACCCGCTGCTCTGGCGCGACATCGCGGCCTTGGCCGCCCAGCCCTGGCACCTTTTAATCCTGGACGAGGCGCAGACGGTCAAGAACGCGGCCAGCCGGGCGGCGCAAGCGGTGCGCCGCCTGAACGCGCGCCACCGGCTCTGCCTGACCGGCACGCCGCTGGAGAACCATCTGGGTGAGCTCTGGGCACAGTTCGATTTCCTGATGCCTGGATTCCTGGGCGATGCACGCAGCTTCGCCCGGCTCTGGCGCAAACCCATCGAGGAAAACGGCGAATCCCTGCGCGCCCAGCTGCTGGCCCAACGCGTGCGTCCTTTCATCCTGCGCCGCCGCAAGGACCAGGTGGCAGCCGAGCTGCCGCCCCTGACCGAGGTGACGCGGCGGGTGCAGCTCTACGGCGCCCAGCGCGATCTCTACGAGAGCGTGCGCGTGGCGGCCGACACCCAGGTGCGGCGCGTGCTGGCCCGGCGCGGCTTTGCCGGCGCGCAGATCTCGGTGCTGGATGCCTTGCTCAAGCTGCGCCAGGTCTGCTGTGACCCGGCCTTGGTCAAGGGCGTGGATCTGGCGCCGGACATGGGCCGGGCCAAGCTGGAGCTGCTGGAGCAGATGCTGCCCGAGCTGCTGGCCGAGGGGCGGCGGGTGCTGGTGTTCTCCCAGTTCACCGAGATGCTGGGCTTGATCGAAGCGCTGCTACAGCACCTGAAGCTACCCAGCCTGACGCTCAGCGGCGACACGCCCATCGGCCAGCGCGGCGAGATCGTCCGGCGCTTTCAGGCCGAGGAGATACCGCTGCTGCTGGTCAGCCTCAAGGCGGGCGGTGTGGGTTTGAATCTGACGGCAGCCGACACGGTCATCCATGTCGACCCCTGGTGGAACCCGGCGGTGGAAGCCCAGGCCAGCGCGCGGGCGCACCGCATCGGCCAGGACAAGCCGGTGTTTGTCTACAAACTGGTGGTGGGCGGCAGCATCGAGGAGCGGATGCTGGAGCTGCAGGCCCGCAAACTGGCCCTGGCGCAGGGTGTGCTGGGCGAAGATGGGGCCGATGCAGCCAAGTTCAGCGCTGAGGATTTGGCGCTCTTGCTGGCGCCGCTGGGCTGAACGAAAGCGGGTTTTGCGAACCTGCGCAAAACCCGCTGGAGCGGATCACCGTTTACGGTCGAAGCGGAGTGCGCGAGCCAGGCTGCGGCGATCGCAGGCGAAGTTGCCGGATTCAAAAGCCTCGTGCTTGCGGCCCTTGTTGTCCAGCGATGCCCAGTCGGGGCAGGGCATGCGACGCGGTTGTTGTTCGGGGTGCTGCTGAGTTTTCATGGCGATTCAGAGGCCTTGCGGCTGCTGCTACGACGTTAGCGACGGCTTGCAGGAGATCTGCCTTGGCTGTCGCTTGCTGGGTCAACGCGACAGGAAAACCCTTGGTTGACAGTGCCCGCAAGATTTTTTGCAGAGCTTTGCCGGGCTGGGCGTCGCCAGATCGCAACGGCTTGACCTTGGATCAAGGTCGGTGAATGCTTTGTCGTTAAGCTTCGCCACCATGTCCAGCCCCGCCGTGTCCGCCCTTCCGTCTTCGCCCGATGCCGCCCTCCAGCCCATGCTGGTGGCTTGCTTGTGCGCGGCCTGGTGCCGCACCTGCGACAGCTACCACGAGGTGGTGGCTGCGCTGCGTGAGCAGTTCCCGCAGCACCGTTTCATCTGGGTGGACATCGAAGATGACGAGGAGCTGGTGGGCGATCTGGAGGTGGAAACCTTCCCGACCCTGCTGATCGGCTCGGGCGCGCAGCTGCGCTTCATCGGCCCGGTCACGCCCCATCTGAGCACGGCCCAGCGCCTGCTGGCCACCGCGGCGGATCTGCCGGTGCAGGCCGGGCAACCGGCCGCCCAGGCTTTGTTGATGCGTTTGCAGCGCAGCTGCTGAACCTGCGCGCGCCAAAAGCGGACAATCGCCGCTTTTGATTGCTCAGCCGCCCACGAGGCGCACCCTGCACCATGACAGTTCACCTGAAAGCCAAGGCGCCCAGCGGCGCCGTTGCCATCACCGTGGTCGACCGCGCCGCCTTCCAGGCCCTGGTGACCGAGCTGCCGGCGCCGACGCGCCACTGGCTGGCCACCCTGGGCTTCAAGGGCGCCGCGGACAGCTTCGCCCTGGTGCCGGGCGCCGATGGCAAGCTGGGGCAGGTGTTCGCCGGTGTCGAGCACGCCGCCCATCCCTTTGCCCTGTCGGCCCTGCCGCAAGCGCTGCCCGAGGGTGACTATGTGCTGTCCGAGCAGGGCCTGCAGCTGCGGCCTGAGCAGGCCGCCCTGTCCTGGGAGCTCGGCGCCTACCAGTTCGACCTCTACAAGCCGCGCCGCCGCGCCCCGGCCGCGCTTTACCTGCCGGCCGACGCCAGCGCCCAGCGCGGCATCGCCCTGGCCACGGCCATCTCGGCCACGCGCGATCTGGTCAACACCCCGGCCGAGCACATGGGCCCCGAGGAGCTGGCGCAAGCGGCTCAGCTGATCGCCAAGCAGCATGGCGCCAAGTTCAAGCAGATCGTCGGTGACGCGCTCTTGAAGCAGAACTTCCCGGCCATCCACGCCGTCGGCCGTGCCAGCACGCGTGCCCCGCGCCTGATCGAGCTGAACTGGGGCAGCCCGAAAGCCCCGCTGCTGAGCATCGTCGGCAAGGGCGTGTGCTTCGACACCGGCGGCCTCGATATCAAGCCGGCCGATGGCATGCGTCAGATGAAGAAGGACATGGGCGGCGCCGCCAATGCCCTGGGCCTGGCCGCCCTGGTCATGGCCTTCAAGCTGCCGGTGCGCCTGCAGCTGCTGATCCCGGCGGTTGAGAACTCGATCTCGGGCAATGCCTACCGCCCCGGCGATGTGATCAAGACCCGCCAGGGCCTGCACATCGAGATCGGCAACACCGATGCCGAAGGCCGCGTGGTGCTCAGCGATGCGCTGGCCTATGCCTCCGAGCACAAGCCCGAGCTGATCATCGACCTGGCCACCCTGACCGGCGCCGCCCGCGTGGCCCTGGGCGCCCAGCTGCCGGCCCTGTTCAGCAAGCATTTCGACACTGCGCGTGACCTGGTCGACCTGGGCCTGAAGCTGGAAGACCCGATGTGGCACATGCCGCTGTGGGCGCCCTACAAAGAGGGCATCGCCAGCAGCATCGGTGACATCGTCAACACCGGCCGCAATGCCCTGGGCGGCGCCATCAACGCGGCGCTCTTCCTCGAGTACTTTGTGCCCGAGCACCAGGACTGGCTGCACATCGACCTGTTCGCATGGAACGATGTGGCCCGTGCCGGCCGCCCGGTGGGCGGCGAGGCGCAGACCATCCGCACCCTGCTGGCCTATCTGGAGCAGCGCTTCAGCGCCAAGAGCTGAAGGCTGGAGGGACCGTCAGGCCCCGGCCAGGATCCAGGCCGCGGCCTTCTCCGCAATCATCAGCGTCGGTGAATTGGTGTTGCCGCTGGTGATGCGGGGCATGACGCTGGCATCGACCACGCGCAGCCCGGCCACGCCGCGCACGCGCAGCCGGCTGTCCACCACGGCCATGGCGTCTTCGGTGCGGCCCATCTTGCAGGTGCCCACCGGGTGGAAGATGGTGGTGCCGATGTCGCCTGCTGCACGTGCCAGCTCCTCCTCGCTCTGCAGCTGCGGGCCGGGCTTGATCTCTTCGGGCCGGTGGGCGGCCAGGGCTGGCTGGGCCACGATCTGGCGCGTCAGGCGCAGGGCGGCGGCGGCCACGCGCCGGTCGTGCTCGGTGGCGAGGTAGTTGGGCTGGATGCGCGGCGCTTCGCTCGCATCGGGCGAGCGGATCTGCACCGTGCCGCGGCTCGTCGGGTTCAGCTGGCAGACGCTGGCGGTGAAGGCGTTGAAGGGGTGCAGAGGCTGGCCGAAGGCCTCCAGCGAGAGCGGCTGCACGTGGTATTCCAGATCCGGCCCGTCCGGATCGAGGCCGCTGCGCGCAAAAGCACCCAGCTGCGAGGGCGCCATGCTCATCGGCCCGCTGCGCTTGATCAGGTATTCGAGCCCGATCTTGGCCTTGCCCCACCAGCTTTGCGTCAAGGTGTTGAGGGTGCGCGCGCCTTCGACCTTGTAGATGCTGCGGATCTGCAGATGGTCTTGCAGATTGGCGCCGACCCCGGGCAGGTCCTGCTGCACGGCAATGCCCAAGCTTTGAAGCAAGGCTGCCGGCCCCAGGCCCGAGAGCTGCAAAAGCTGTGGCGAGCCGATGGCGCCGGCTGCCAGGATCAACTCGCCACCTGGGTTCAGCGCGACGCTTTCCAGGCCACGCGGCGTGCGCACTTCGGCGCCTTCACACTGCAGCGCACCGCTCTCCGCGCGCGCCAGCGTCAGGCGCTGCACGGCCGCACCGGTCCAGAGTTCGAAGTTGGGCCGGGCATAGCAGGTCGGGCGCAGAAAGGCCTTGGCCGTGTTCCAGCGCCAGCCAGCGCGCTGGTTGACCTCGAAATAGCCCACGCCCTCGTTGCTGCCGGCGTTGAAGTCATCGCTGGCTGGGATGCCGGCCTGCACGGCGGCCGAGGCAAAGGCATCGAGGATGTCCCAGCGCAGGCGCTGGCGCTCGACCCGCCATTCGCCGCCGTGGCCATGGGCGGCCTTGAAGCCCGGGCTGGCGGGGCTGGCCCGGCTGTCGTTGTCGTCCAGGCGCCAGTGGTCTTCGTGCTTGATGAAATCGGGCAGGCAGGCCTGCCAGCGCCAGGCCGGGTCGCCGGTGGCCGCCGCCCAGGCCTCGTAGTCGCGCGCCTGGCCGCGCATATAGATCATGCCGTTGATGCTGGAGCAGCCGCCCAGCACCTTGCCGCGCGGGTAGCGCAGGCTGCGGCCGTTGAGGCCGGGCTCCGCCTCGGTCTGGAACAGCCAGTCGGTGCGCGGGTTGCCGATGCAGTGCAGATAGCCGACCGGGATGTGGATCCAGTGGTAGTCGTCCCGGCCGCCGGCTTCCAGCAGCAGCACGCGCTTGCTCGGGTCGGCCGAGAGCCGGTTGGCGAGCAGGCAGCCGGCGGTGCCGGCGCCGACGATGATGTAGTCGAACATGGCGGCGGCGCAGCGGGCTTCAGCGCGCCAGATGCGAGGCCAGCACCGGGAAGAGCTTGATCAGGCCGTCGGCCAGCAGCTCCACCGCCAGCGCGGCGAGGATCAGACCCATCAGCCGGGTCATGATGTTGATGCCGGTCTGGCCCAGCACGCGGGCGATGCGGCCGGCGGTCGAGAACACGCCGAAGGTCACCAGGCCCACCACCACGCCGTAGCCCACCAGGATGGCCAGCTCCCACCAGTGGCGGGTCTTTTCGGCGTAGATCACCATGGTGGAAATGGTGGCCGGGCCGGTCAGCAGGGGGATGGTCAGAGGCACGACGGCAATGCTGGCACCGGCGCTGAGCTTGCTGGAGCCTTCGCTGAGGTCTTCCTTGCGCGACTCGGCCGGCTGCGCATTCAGCATCTGGATGGAGCTGATCAGGAGCAAGGTGCCCCCGCCGACCTGGAAGGAGGCCAGCGAGATGCCGAAGAACTCGATCACCTTGAGGCCGAACAGGGCGCTGATGCTGATGACCAGAAAAGCGCTGAAGCTGCTGACGCGGATGGTGTGCTGGCGCTGCTGGCGGTTGAAGCCGGTCGTGAAATGAATGAAGAAGGGGATCACGCCGATCGGGTTGACGATGGCGAGCAGGGCAACGAGAGGCTTGTAGATGTCCATGGTCTTGATTGTGGGCCGGGCGGGCCGGCGACCAGGCCCTGGCGTGCTCCCGAATTACCCGCTCTTTCCGACCCCGGTGTGGATCCGCGGGGCGGCTTGCACCGAAGCGCGTTCCGTCGCGAGCGCGCGCAGCAGGTCCAGCCCCTCGCTGGCGCGCGGGCCGTACCAGCTGATCAGCTCGCCATCGATCAGCTGCACCTGCGCCTGAGGGCACAGGGCCCGGGCCAGGGGCAGGTGGCTGGCATCGAAGCGGTAGGGTTCCGAGCTGAGCAGCACCCGGTCGACCTGCTGCAGCCAGGGCTCATCGCCGCGCAGCTGCGGGTAGCGGGCCGCGCCGGTGTCGCCGCCGCGCTGGTTGGGCCAGGTCTGCCAGCCCACCTCGGCCAGCATGCGGGCGATGTAGGTGTCGCGGGCCACGGTCATCCAGGGCTCGCGCCAGATCAGGTAGAGCACCTGCTCACCCGGCCAGCCCTGTTGCCGGCAGGCTTGCAGGCTGTGGCTCAGGCGCTCGCTCAGGGCCTGGGCGCGCTCGCGAACGCCGGGCAGGTGGCCGAAGTGGTGCAGCATCTGCGCCAACAGGGCTAGGTTGTCCTCGGGCCCCTGGGGATGCGAGACGATCAGCTCGGGCACGAACTGGCGCAGCGCCTCCGCCGTGTCCAGGCGGTTCTCGTCGGGATTGAGCAGCACATGGCTGGGCGCGAGGCGGCGCAGCTTGTCCAGATTCACATCCTTGGTGCCGCCGACTTTGGGGATGTCCGCCACCTGCTCGGCCGGGTGGATGCAGAAACCGGTGCGCGCCACCATCCAGGGCCCCAGGCCCAGGGCCAGCAGCAGCTCGGTGAGGCTGGGCACCAGGCTGGCGATGCGCGGCGCGTTCGGATCGAAGGCCGGCATGTTCACAGGGCTGCGTCGTCGCTGGGCGCGTCCTGCAGGGCCAGGTAGACCGCGCAGCAGCCACGCAAATACACCAGGGTCGGCAGCACCAGGGCCACCGCGAAGACCACGCCGCCGCCGGTCTGTGCCGCCACGGCCAGCGGGTGGGTGGCCACCGGCGCGCCGTTCGCGCCCAGGGTGCGCAGGCCGTAGCCGAACAAGCCGGCCATCAGCTGCTGGGCCGGCACATCGATGCCGATCAGCCAGACCATCAAGAGCGCCAGCACCCGGCCGCCGCTGATCACCACAAAGCTGACCGCCGCGCTGACCAGGGCCGTCACCAGAAACACGGCCATCATCAAGGCACCCGCTTCCAAGGGGCCGCGGCGCAGCTGGTGCGCCAGCATGCGGGCGGTTTGCAGCGGGCTCTGGCCCGACCAGATCGAGGGGCCGGTCAGCGGCCCGATCAACATCACGCCACTGAAGGCCATCACCCCCAGCGCCGTCACACTGACCGGCACCAGCAGGGCGAACAGCGCTGGCCCGACGCTGGGCAGGCGGGCGCTGTACAGCAGCCCGATCAAGCCGGCCGCCACCAGGCCCAGCGTGCCCAGCACCAGCAGCAGGGTCAGCAGCACTTTGGGGGCAGTGCGCAGGGCGTCATGGAATGCATCGGCCACCTCGCGCACTGCGCGCCCGCGCGCCTGATCCATCAGCAGCAGGCCCGTGGTGTTGACGCCGAGAAATGCGGTGATCAGCCCGCCCACGGCCCAGATCACCCCCAGGGTGGTGTCGGCCTTGGCCAGGGCCGACTCGGCCGAAGCCAGCATCAGGCCAGCCAGGCAGAAGGCCGAGAGCAGGGCGTAAAGGGCGCGCCCATTGCGCGGCGCATCAATACTGGACAGCACGCGGTTGAGCGCGTGCAAGGACAGGGTTTGGGACATGGAGCTCATCATAGCCAGCGGTCTTGACGCCCCGATTTGCTGAAAAACAGCAGTTCGGTCCGCCCAGCGCCCGTCAAAACCCGAGGGTTTCTTCTATCAGCCGAAAAACAACACTTGCGGTGGGCCCCGTGTTTGCGGCTGGACCCATCAACCATAATCGTTTACCTGTGTATGGACGCCGCACCTTCGCTTGAATGGTTCACGATGGGTTGAAGCTCCACATGGTTTCTTGGTATTGAAAGGGCTTCCCCATGGGAAACAAGCTTTACGTCGGCAATCTTGCCTACAGCGTGCGTGATGAGTCTCTGCACGAAGCGTTCGCGCAATTTGGTTCGGTGACCTCCGCAAAGGTCATGATGGATCGTGACACAGGTCGTTCCAAGGGCTTCGGCTTTGTGGAAATGGGTTCGGATGCCGAAGCGCAATCGGCCATCAACGGCATGAACGGTCAAGACCTCGACGGCCGCGCCGTCGTGGTGAACGAGGCTCGTCCTCGTGAAGAGCGTCCCGGCGGCTTCGGCGGCGGTCGCTCGGGTGGCGGCGGCTTCGGCGGCGGTCGTTCGGGTGGCGGCGGCTTCGGTGGCGGCGGCGGCTACGGTGGTGGCGGCGGCGGTGGCGGTTACGGCGGTGGCCGTTCCGGCGGTGGCGGCTTCGGCGGTGGCGGCGGTGGCCGCTCCGGCGGTGGCGGCGGCTACGGCGGTGGCCGTTCCGGCGGCTACTGATCCAGCCTCAGGCCGTTCTGCGGAACGGCTTGAAACGGATGCAAGAAAAAAGCAGCTTCGGCTGCTTTTTTCGTTTCTGGAAGGGTCTGGACTGGCCGTGATGCTGTGGCGCCCGGCCCTGCGGGGCGCTGACTGCCCACACGACCCGCCGCGTGAGTGGCGTCAGCCCTGGCCGGCGCTCAGGGCTGCCAGGCCACCTGGGCCTTGGCGAACAGCTCGGTGCTGCGACGCCCGCCCGGGCTGTCGTTGAAACGGGTCAGGCCCAGGCTCAGCACGCGGGACAGGCCGACGCGGTGCTGGTACATCAGCGAGGTGTGGCGGGTGTGTGAGGCATCGGCCGCCAGGCCCAGCTCTTCGCGGCGCTGGAAATGGGTGGCCTGGGCGATCAGGCGCAGCGAGTCGCGCGGGCTCCAGTGCAGCACGGCCAGGGTCTGGCGGAAGTTGTCGGTGAAGCTGCGGCCCCGCTGGGCGCCGTGCACATAGCCCTCGCTCCATTGCTGCTCCACCTCCAGCCCCAGGCCGGTGGGCATGGGCACGCGCAGCTTGGCCAGCAGCCAGACATTGCCACCGCGCCCGAGTCGGTCGGCATCCACGTCGAGGCGGCGGCCCCATTCCATCTCGGCGGTGATGAAGGCCAGGACGGGGTGGGGGTTGGACTCAAAACCCAGGGTCAGAGTGCGCGGTTCATGCAGGCGCCCGCCGGTCTTGGCGCGCTGCTGGTCCAGGCCCAGATGGCCCCAGATGCCGGTGTTGCGTGCGGTGGCGATCCAGAAGCCTGGCTGCACGCGGCGCTCGATCAGCTCGCCGCCGGGCACGCCGTGCAGCGCATCCTGCACGCTGCGGGTTTCGGCCAGACGCAGCTCGGCTTCCAGCTCGTAGGTCGGGAAGCGTGACCATTCACCGAGCGGTGCCAGGCTTTCTTCATTGAAGCGCCGGCTCAGCTTGAGCGTGCCGCGCCGGTAGCCGGACTGGCTGACGAAGCCGTTGTCGTTGGCAAAGCGCGGCGACACATCTTCCAGATTGAAGAGGGTGTTCCACTGCTCGGTGCGGCGGCGCCAGCCCAGCCAGAGGTGGTGGCCGTTCTCGCTGCGCGGGCGCAGATCGGGCGTGTCGGGGGTGAGCTGGCTGCGCGTGCTGGACAGCAGCAGGTGGCCGCGCAGGAGATCCACATCGCTGGCGGCCCAGGAGAAGTCGCTGCCGCCGACGCGGTTGTACTGGCCGTGGCCGTAGCGGCGGTCCGAGGCCAGCAGGCCCAGGTTCAGCGCGTCGATCTGCATGCGGCCGCGGGCGAAGCTGGCCTGCGAGTCGCGTGGCTGCACAAAGCTGTCGGTGC
Source organism: Paucibacter sp. B51 (assembly GCF_027863535.1). Taxonomy (NCBI): domain Bacteria; kingdom Pseudomonadati; phylum Pseudomonadota; class Betaproteobacteria; order Burkholderiales; family Sphaerotilaceae; genus Roseateles; species Paucibacter sp. B51. Next base: position 1,299,776 of record NZ_JAPIVN010000001.1, read on the forward strand.
CGTAGGCATGGGGGCGCAAGACCTGGCCCCCGCCGGCATCGCGCAGGCTCAGCAGGGTGGCGTCGGCCGAGGCGCCGCGCCAGGTGCTGCGCAGGCCCCAGTCGGGGTCGGTGATGGCGCGCGAGTAGAAGGCCGCCAGGCTTCGGTTCTGGCCTTCTTCGTCGGCCTTGGTCTGGCCGACCACATCGGCGCTTTCCAGAAAGAAGGGGCGCTTTTCCGGCAGGCTCAGGGCGAAACGGGTGTTGCCCGAGAGCTGGGGCGTGTCCAGCTCGACCTGTGAGAAATCGGGGTTGAGCACCGCATCGATCACCCAATCGGCGCGCGGCCGCCATTTGAGCTCGCCGCCGAGATTGGATTCGCGCTTGCGGCTGTCGGGTCGGCCTTCGGCCTGGTCCTCGAGGCGGCGCAGCGTCAGCTCGGGGCGCACGCTCAGAAAGCTGCGCTCACGCACCTGCTCGACCAGATCACTCAAGCCCTCGATGGGCTGCAGCTCGGCAATGAAGCTCAGCGCGTCCTTGGTCAGCGGGGCGCTGACATTGAGGGTGTTGGCCTCCTGACGCGGGATGTTGCGCACCACCATCAGGCGCCAGGGCAGGCCGCCGCTGTAGGGGTAGCGCAGCGAGGCCAGGGGCCAGCGCAGCTCGATGCTGTAGCCGTCGGGCAGGCGCTGGGCGGCGGCTTCGAGCTCGAAATCGGGCGCGAAATCCTCGCCATCATCGGCGGCGGTGAACATGCCGTCGCCGATCACGCCGGCCGCGCTGACGCGGGCGAACTGGGCCGAGCGGCGCAGGCCGATCGGGTCCAGCACCACCGAAATGAAATCCTGGTCGCGCGCCACCGTGTCGCGGCGTTTGAGCGGCGCGCGGATCAGATCCGGCGCCGGGTCGTAGGCGCGGATGCCGAAGACCAGCGCGTCCTGGGTGACCAGGATCTGCACCGTGGTGCGCCAGGCCGCCGGCTTCTTGTCTTCGGGTTGGAACTGCATGAAGCGGTCGTACACCGGGGCGCGTTGCCAATGGGCTTCGTCCAGCTGGCCATCGATGCGCAGCGGTGCGCTGTCTTCGCTCAGGCGCAGGGCTTGAGGGTGGGTGGTGCTGCTGGCCTGGGCGCAGGCGGTGGACAGCGACAGCAGGCTCAGGAGCAGGAATCTCATCGGCGGCGAAGGCATCAAAGGCTGGCAGCAGATCGCGCCCGGCCGGTTCGGCCGTCGCGAGGCGAGGTGATGGGCAGAGCAGCCCCGGCGCAGTGTAGGCGGGCGGGCCACAGGCCCGACCTGTCAGAACTACCAGCCTGTCCCGGGGCTGCAACTGTTTCCCACCTCAGTGGGCTTGACATTCACTCGCTCTGGCGATGCTTGCGGGGGCGACCGGCCAGAAGCCGATCGAACAGGGCGTTAGGCAGCAGGCGCAGCAGGCGCGCCACCCAGCCCATCTGCCAGGGGATGACGCGGAAGCTGGCTCCCGCCTCGATGGTGGCGTAGGCGCGCGCCGCGAAATTCTCGGGCTGCATAAGAAAGGGCATGCTGTAGCGGTTCTCGCGCGTCAGCGGCGTGTCGATATAGCCCGGGGCGATGGTCACCACCTGGACGCCGAAGGGGCGGCACTCACCGCGCAGGCTCTCGCAGTAGCTGATGACGGCGGCCTTGCTGGAGCAATACGCCGCATGGCCGGGCAGGCCGCGGATGCCGGCCACGCTGGCCACGCCAACCAGGCGGCCGCTGCCGCGCGTGCGCATGGCTGCGATGAAGGGCTGGAAGGTGGCGGCCAAGCCGAGGTTGTTGGTGGCGTAGACGCGCTGCATCACCGCCAGGTCTTCAAAGATGGCGCTGTCAATACCGACGCTGATGCCGGCATTGGCGATCACCACATCGGGCAGGCCCTGGGCGGCGATGCAGGCGCGGCCGGCGGCGGTGATGGATGCGATGTCGCAGACATCGGCGCCGTAGATCGCGTACTGCGCGGGCTTCAGGCCTTGGGCCTCGGCCCAGCTCTGCAGCTCAGTAGTGCGCCGTGCCACCAGGGCCAGGCGCCAGCCGGCGCGCGCGTACTGCAAGGCCAAGGCCTGGCCGATGCCGCTGGAGGCGCCGGTGATGTAGACGAGACGGCTCATGGCGTGGCCTTGGCTTTTTTCTGGGCACCAGGCGCCGCCAGGCTGGCCGTGGTGCGGCCCTGGAAGCTCAGGCGGGCGTTGAGGTGGTCGTATTCGAAACTTGCGGCCTGCACCGTGGTGCCGCCGTGGCGCAGCTGCACCGGCAGGTGGCTGCGCAGCTGCTCGCGATTGACAAAGGCCTGCAGGAACTCGCCGCGGATGTCCAGCTTGGCTTCGGATGGCGCTGCGCCATCTTTGGGCGCCTCATAACGTTTCACTTCCACGTCGCCGTACAGCTGGATCTCGCTGGCATCGGCATTGGCCACGGCGCGGCGGGCGCTGGCCAGGACCCAGCTGCCATCGGCCGAATAGCTGCGCAGATGGATCTGGTCGATCTCGAGCGTATCGGTGTCCGGGTAGTGGCGCAGGGCCGCGCCTTCGATGCGGGCGCGCAGGCGGCCGTCGCCGCCCATGCGCTGCAGCTCGAAATTGCGCATCTGGTAATCGGGCTCGTGGCGCGGCGGTGGGGCCTGGGTGGCCTCCTCGGGTACGGGCGTGTGTTTGACCAGCCACCAGGTGCCGCTGGCCAGCATGGCCATCAGCAGCAGGGGCAGGTAGTTGGAGACCAGCTGCTGCAGCCGCCACAGCCAGCTCTGGCTCGGGCGGACGCGGCCGGTCGGCGCCGGCGCCAGCGTGGCCATCAGGGATGGCCTCCGTCCAGGGTGTCGAGATGGCCGTTCAGCAACTGCTGGTAGCGGCCGTTGGCTTGCAGCATCAGGTCGCAGCACTCGCGCGCGGCGCCATGGCCGCCGACGGCTGCGGTGATGTAGTGGGCCACGGCCTTGACCTCGGCATGCGCTTGCGCCGGCGCGCAGGCAAAGCCGACGCGGGTCAGCAGGGGCAAGTCGGGCCAGTCGTCGCCCATGGCCGCCACCTCATCCCAGTGCAATCCCAGCTGATCGAGCAGAGGCCGGGCCACGGCGTACTTGTCCTTGGCGCCGTAGACGGCGTGTTGCAGGCCCAGATCCGCGACACGGCGGCGCACGGCCGGCGAATCGCGGCCGGTGATGATGATGGGCGTGATGCCGCCCTGGGCGAGCAGCTTGAGGCCATGGCCGTCCAGGGTGGAGAAGGCCTTGAAGCTCTCGCCCTGTTCACCGATGTAGATGCGGCCGTCGGTCAGCACGCCGTCGACATCGAAGATGGCAGCCTTCAGCCCGAGGGCGCGCCCCTGAGCCTTGAGCAGCAGTTCGGGCGGAAAGCGCAGCGCGGCTTGCAGCGGGGTGGTGCCCATCAGATCACCTTGGCCCGCATCAGGTCGTTGATGGTGATGGCGCCTTGGAGCGTGCCGTCGGCCGCCACCACCAGCACCACGGTGATGCGTGCTTCTTCCATCAGATCGGCCGCGTCCACGGCCAAGGCTTCAGCGCTGACGGTGCGGGGGTTCTTGGAGGCTACGGTGGCGGCCGTGAGGCTGCGCAAGTCCTGACCCTTTTCCACCAGGCGGCGCAGATCGCCGTCGGTGAAGATGCCTTGCACCCGGTCGCTCGCGTCGACCACGATGGCCACGCCCAGGGCTTTGGCCGACATCTCGCGCATCATGTCGGTGAAGGGCGTGTCCGGCGCCACGCGCGGCAGATCGGCGCCGCTGCGCATCAGGTCGCGCACATGGGTCAGCAGCTTGCGGCCGAGCGCGCCGCCCGGGTGGGAGCGGGCGAAGTCTTCCGGCTTGAAACCGCGCGCATCGAGCAGGGCCACGGCCAGGGCGTCGCCCAGGGCGATCTGGGCCGTGGTGCTGGCCGTGGGGGCCAGGTTCAAGGGGCAGGCCTCTTCGGCCACAAAGCTGTCGAGCACCAGGCTGGCATGGCGCGCCAGGCTGGATTCAGCGCGGCCGGTCATGGCGATGATGGTCACGCCCAGACGCTTGAGCACGGGCAGGACGGCGTTGAGCTCATCGCTCTCGCCCGAGTTGGACAGGGCCAGCACCACGTCCTTGGCGGTGACCATACCGAGGTCGCCATGGCTGGCCTCGGCCGGGTGCACAAACAGGGCCGGCGTGCCGGTGGAGGCCAGGGTGGCGGCAATCTTGCGGCCGACATGGCCACTCTTGCCCATGCCCATCACCGCGACACGGCCCTGGCAGGCCAGCACCACCTGCACCGCCCGCACAAACGATTCACCCAGGCGCGGCACCATGGCCTGGATGCCGGCGGCTTCGATCTGCAGGGCCTGCCGGCCTCTTTGCAGGGCCAGATCGGGGTCAAAGGGCGGGACTGTACTCATAGCCGGGCAGTGTAGCGGCGTCATACCCGGCTGTTACCCCGCTCTGAGTCACCTGGGGCCGCGCTGCCGCGTGTTTGAATGGCCGGCTGCGAAAGCAGCGAATGACAGCCCCAGATTGGAAATGAGGAAAACATGCCATTGTTCGTCGCCCTGTTCACAGACAAGAAGGATCATGGACATGTCCGTGAGGCAGCCTTGCAAGCCCACATCGAGTGGCTGGAGCAAAACAAGGACGTGATCCCTGTCGGTGGGTCGCTCAGATCGGAGCCGGATCAAACACCCCGCGGGGGGATGTGGATTGCAAGAGCGGCCTCCAAGGAGGCGCTCGACTTGCTCATCAGGTCAGATCCGTTCTATGCCGCCGGGCTCAGAGAGAGTTACGAAATTCTCTACTGGTCGAAGGCAAACGCGGGGCGGATGGAGTTGATTTGAGGGACCGGCCCGGCCGTTGGCTGGCGGCCGAACCTTCGATGGGCGGCAGGCAGCCCGCAGGGGGCTGCCTTCGGTCCCATTTCAGCCATGCTGCTTGCAGGCAGCACGGCCTTCGGCAGGGGGCGGTGGGTCCGCAGGGACCCACCTCGCTCCAGCCTCAGCCCGGCCGCAGGCAGGCGGCCGGTCCTTCGATGGGCGTCAGGCAGCCCGCAGGGGCTGCCTTCGGTCCCATCTCAGGGATACAGGCCGCGTTCTTCGCGGGCTTCGAGCACACGGGTGCAAGCCACCACGAAGGCGGCGGTGCGCAGCGAGATCTTGTGGTGCTCGCTGGTGTCCCAGATGTGCTTGAAGGCGCCGGTGATGATCTTGTCCAGGCGGACGTTGATCTCGTCTTCGGTCCAGAAGAAGCTGGAGAAGTCCTGCACCCATTCGAAGTAGGACACGGTCACGCCGCCCGAGTTGGCGATCACGTCCGGCACCACGACGATGCCGCGGTCGGCCAGCACGGCGTCGCCGTCCGGGGTGGTCGGGCCGTTGGCGCCTTCCAGCACCAGGCGGGTCTGCAGGCCTTCGGCGCGTTCCTTGTTGATCTGGCCTTCCAGGGCGGCCGGGATCAGCACATCGCTCTTGACCTTCCAGAAGTCCTCGTTGGCGATGCGGTCACCGCCTGAGAAGCCGGCCACGCCGCCCGTCTGGGCCACATGGTCGAGCAGGTTCTGCATGTCGAAGCCGCGCTCGTTCAGGATGGTGCCGGTGTGGTCTTGCACGGCCACGATCTGGGCGCCGGCGGCGGCGAAGAGCTTGGCGGCGATCGAGCCGACATTGCCGAAGCCCTGCACGGCGATGCGCGCGCCTTCCATGCTGATGCCCAGGCGGCGCATGGCTTCACGGCCGATCACGAAGACGCCGCGGCCGGTGGCCTGCACGCGACCCAGCGAACCGCCCAGGGCGATGGGCTTGCCGGTGACGACGCCGGTGGCGGTGGCGCCGACGTTCATCGAGTAGGTGTCCATCATCCAGGCCATGATCTGGCCGTTGGTGTTCACGTCCGGCGCCGGGATGTCCTGCTGCGGGCCGATGATGATGCCGATCTCACTGGTGTAACGGCGCGTAACCCGCTCCAGTTCCTTCTTGGACAAGACCTTCGGGTCGAGGCGGATGCCGCCCTTGGCGCCGCCGTAGGGCAGGTTGACGGCCGCGTTCTTGATCGTCATCCAGGCCGACAGGGCCATCACTTCTTCCAGCGTCACATCGGGGTGGTAGCGCACGCCGCCCTTGCCCGGGCCGCGGGTCAGGCTGTGCTGGACGCGGTAGCCCTCGTAGTGGGCGATGGTGCCGTTGTCGAGCTCGATCGGCACGTCCACGATCAGGGCGCGCTTGGGCCGGCGCAGGGTCTCCACCCAGCGGGCCAGATGGCCCAGATAGGGCTCCACGGCATCGATCTGCGAGAGGTAGGTGCCCCAGGGGCTGTTGCGCGTCGGCGCCACGAAAGAGAGGTTGGACATTTGGTAATGCTCCGTAACTTTTTTGGACGGGGCGAACGGTAACGCGAAGTCGATACGGCGCCGGGCTGCGCCCAAAGCCGAGTGCACATGCAATTATGCGGCTTGTGCATAAACAAAGGCTCGCGCATGTTTTCGCTAAAACAATGCCTCTCTGCGCGAGAAATCAGCGAGCGCCCGCGGCGGCCTGCCCAGCGCCCGGGCTGACCTCAAGCCTTCATATGGAGCCGTTACAGTGCAGGGCTGCCCAGGGGGCCCGGGCTGGATTCACTCGAACGTGGGGGGGTCAAGTCCCAATGGCTGCAGCCCGCGGCAGCTGTCACAGTTCAGGGCCAGCTGCGGCCCGGCTGTGAGTGAGCATGTGCCGACCTGTCCGAGGGTCGGGGCCGCAAAAGATCAAGGTTTTCGAGGGTTTTAGACAAGATGCCGTTCCACATCCAATCCCAGCGCCAAGCGCCTGCCGCCCGCCGATCCGGCCGCGGTTTCACCCTGCTGGAGCTGCTGGTGGTGATGGTCATCATCGGCCTGCTGGCCGGTTACGTCGGCCCCAAGTTCTTTGGCCAGATCGGCAAATCCGAGGTCAAGGCCACGCGGGCGCAGATCGATGGGCTGCAAAAGGCGCTCGATCAGTACCGCCTCGATGTCGGCCGCTACCCCAGCACCGAGCAGGGCCTGGCCGTGTTGGTCACCAAGCCCAGCGATGAACCGCGTTGGGCCGGCCCCTATCTGAGCAAGGCGCTGCCCCAGGACCCCTGGCGCAATGACTACCAGTACCGCTCGCCCGGCGAGCACGGCGAGTACGACCTGTTCTCCTACGGCCGCGACGGCCGTCCGGGCGGTGAGGGCGAGGACGCCGATCTGACCAGCTGGTGAGATCGCCGCGGCAGCCCCGAGCTGGTGCTGCCGCGGTCCGACGCCTTGCCTTCTGCCCGCCCATTCCTGAGCCCGCCTCATGCCCAGTTACCAGGTCCGCGTCTTTCACCCCGAGGGGGTGAGGAGCGTGCGCGTCGATGCGCTGGACGCGCATGCCGTGGCCGGCGCCCTGGGCGTGCCGCCCCAGCATGTGCTGGAGGTGCAGGAGCTGGGCGCGTCCAGCGCCCCGTCGGCCGGCGCGGCGCGCCGTTCGGCCGGGCGCTTCCCCTTGCAACTGTTCAGCCAGGAGCTGGCGGTGCTGCTCGATGCCGGCATCGCCCTGCTCGAAGCGCTGAACACCTTGCGCGAGAAGGAAAGCCAGGCCTCGGTGCGCCAGGCGCTGGATGCGGTGGTTCGCCAGGTCGAGCAGGGTCAGCCGCTGTCGGTCGCCCTGCGCCAGCAGCCGCAGGCTTTTGACGAGCTGATCTGCGCCATCGTCGCCGCCAACGAGCGCACCGGCCAGCTCAGCACGGCCCTGGCTCAGCATGCCAAGTACCTGGCCTGGGTGGACAACCTGCGCTCGCGCCTGATCGCCGCCTGCGTCTACCCGGTCATGCTGCTGGCCGTCGGCAGCGCTGTGATCCTGTTCCTGCTGCTGTTTGTGCTGCCGCGCTTTGCCGGCATCCTCGATGGCCTGGGCAATGAGCTGCCCTGGGCTTCGATGGTCTTGATGCGTTTTGGCCAGACGGCCGGCGCTCACCCGATGTGGGTGCTCGGCGGGCTGGGCGCGCTGGCGCTGGGCGCCGTGGGCCTGTGGCGCCACCCGGGCCTGCGCGAGCGGGTGCAGGCCTCGCTCTGGGCCCTGCCGGGCCTGGGCCCGCGCCTGCGTGTGCTGGCCCTGGCGCGTCTCTACCGCAGCCTGTCCATGCTGCTGGCCTCGGGTGTGCCGGTGCTGGCCAGCTTGCGCATCGTCGAGGATGTGGTGGCCTTGCCCTGGCGGCCTGCCGTGGCTGCCGCGGCTCAGCAGATCGAGCGTGGCGAGCGCCTGTCCGAAGCCCTCGAATCGCAGGATCTGGCCACGCCTGTCGCGCGCCGCATGGTGCGCGTGGGTGAGCGCAGCGGCGAGGTCGCCGCCATGCTGGAACGTGCCGCCGCTTTTCACGACGAAGAAGCCGTGCGCCTGACCGAGCTGCTGACCCGGGCCATCAACCCCGCCCTGATGCTGGTGATGGGCGTGCTCATCGGCGGCATCATCGTGCTGATGTACATGCCCATCTTCCAACTGGTGGAACAAGTCCAATGAAGAAGTTGGCCCCCACGCTCACCTTGTTCGCTGCCCCCCGCGGGGGCGCCGGCCTTCCTTGGGGCGGCCCGGCGGAAGGCCAATCATGACCTTGTCCACCTCTGTGTTCTCTCTGGCCGATGTGCTGCCCCCCGAGCACGGCCCCTGGACCCTCGATTTCGAGCATTGGCCGCAGGCCCAGGCGCAGCGCTGGCGTGCGGTGCTGGCCGTGGGCGCCGGTGGCCGCAAGATGCTGCTGGGCGAGCGGGCGGCCGATGAGCTGCTGCTGCAAAGCGTCGAGTCCCGCCTTCAGGCCCCCGTTCGCTGGTTGCAGTGCGAGCCGGCCGCCATCAGCCATTGGCTGGGCGCCGGTGAGGCCGATTTCCGCGCGCTCAGCGATGTCGAGGAGTCGGTCATCGACGCCGAGGCCGGCGGCGCCACCGAGGAGCTCAGCGCCCTGGTCATGTCCGAGCAGGCCAGCCCGGTGGTGCGCCTGCTCAATGCCACGCTGTATGACGCGCTGCAGGACGGCGCCAGCGATGTGCACATCGAATGCACGGCGCGCGGCGCGGTGATCCGCTTCCGCGTCGACGGCGTCATGTCCATGGTGCGCAGTGTGGACGGTGCGGCCACGGCCGAGCAGCTGGTGTCGCGGCTCAAGGTCATGTCCGAGCTGGACATCGGCGAGCGCCGCCTGCCGCAGGACGGCCGTTTCAAGCTGCGCGTGCAGGGCCGCGAGGTCGACTTCCGCCTGTCCATCATGCCCAGCGTCTTCGGAGAAGACGCCGTGGTGCGGGTGCTGGACCGCGCCCGCATCGAGCAGACCGGCGGCAGCCTGACGCTCGATGCGCTCGGCTTCGACGCCGAGGAGCGCGCCGCCATCCGCCACCAGGCACGCCAGCCCCACGGCATGTTGCTGGTCACCGGCCCCACCGGCAGCGGCAAGACCACCACGCTCTATGCCACCCTGGCCGAGATCCACACCGGCGACGACAAGATCATCACCATCGAAGACCCGGTCGAGTACCAGCTGCCCGGCGTGGTGCAGATCCCGGTCAACGAGAAAAAAGGCCTGACCTTCTCGCGCGGCCTGCGCTCCATCCTGCGCCATGACCCCGACCGGGTGATGGTCGGCGAAATCCGTGACGCCGAAACGGCGCAGATCGCGGTGCAGGCGGCCTTGACCGGCCATCTGGTCTTCTCGACCGTGCACGCCAACAACGCCTTTGACGTGATCGGCCGCTTCATGCACATGGGCTTGGACCTTTACAACGTGGTCTCGGCCCTGAACGCCGTGCTGGCCCAGCGCCTGGTGCGCCTGACCTGCAAGCATTGCGCGCGCCCCTTCGAGCCCGATGCCGCCACCTTGGCGCGTTATGGCTTGCGCGCGGGCGAACACAGTTTCATGAAAGGCGAGGGCTGCGGCCATTGCCGTGGCACCGGCTACCGTGGCCGCCGCGCCGTGGCCGAGCTGCTCAAGCTCGACGATGGCCTGCGCGACCTGATTGCCGCGCGTTCGCCCATGTCGCAGATCAAGGAGGCCGCCCGTGCTCGCGGCATGAAGCCGCTGCGCGCCCTGGCCCTGCAGGCCGTGTGCCGTGGCGACACCACCTTTGAAGAGCTGGAACGAGTGACTCTGGATGAATAGCAGCCCTTCGCCCTCTTGGCTGGGCCGCCTGCAGCGGCGCTTGCGCGCCCGCCTGGCCCGGCCCCAGCCCCTGTTCCTCGGCGTCGACGGTGTGCAGGGCGCCGCGCTGAGCCGGCCCGAGGCCTGGGCCGACTGGTGCCGCGCCCATGCCGGCAGCGCCGTGCGCTTGAGCCTGTCCAGCCGCTTGCTGCATGAGCTGGTCTGCCAGCCGGGCCTGCCGCTGGACGACGAAGCCGCCTTGCTGGGCTACGCGCGCCAGCAGTTCGGGCAGTACTTCGGCGCCGCGGCCAAGACCTGGTCGTTGGCCAGCTGGCGCCTGGAGGCCGAGCCGCAAGCCGGCCTGGGCGAGCAATGCGGCGCCATCGCCCTGCATGGCTCGGCTGCCCAAGGCTGGCGCGAATTCGCGGCCGAGCACGGCGTGCGCCTGACCCAGGTGCAGCCGGCCTGGGCGCTGGCCTTGCAGCGTCTGGCTCAAGATGAACCGGAATGGCGCTCGGCCGAGCAGGCCGCCCTGGCCTGGCTGGAGGGTCAGGTCTTGACTTGGCTGACTTTGTCCTCGGGCCGTTTGGCCGGCCTGCGCCAGCTGCGCTTGCGTGAGGCCACCCCTGAGGCACTGGCTGAGCTGCTGCAAGAGTTGTTGCAAGCCCAGCCCGGCCTGCCCGCCGCCCAGGTGCACGTGATGGGCTACGGTCTGCAGGGCACCGGCACGGCGCTGAACCTGGGCCCGGCCCTGCGTCTGCAGGGCCGCCTCGATGCCGCGGCGCCCGATCTCGCGCAGTTGGAGCCCGGTGCCGCCGCGCCTTCGCGCCGCCTGCCCCGCCCCGATTTCCTCGGCGCGCCGCGCGAGCGCTCGCCCCTGGCCTGGCCGCTGGCCGCCACGGCCGCCCTAGTGCTGGCCACGGCCGGTTGGAGCGCCTGGCAGGCTTACACCGATCGCCTTCAGCAGCAAACCCAGCTGGCCCGGCTGAAGGCCACGCAAGCGGCGGCGCCGCGTGCCAAACCACAAACGACCCCTGTGGCCGCAGTGGCCGTGCCGGCGCGCGGCCGCGATGCCGGCAAGACCGCGCCCGATGCCAGCCGCCCGGCCCAGGAGGTGCAGGCCTTGCTGCGCCAGCCCTGGGAGGCCGTGCTGGTGCAGGTGGAGCAGGCCGGCGCGGCGCTCAAGCCAGCGCCCCTGGCCTGGCTGTCCATGGATGTGAACGGCTCGCGCCAGGAGCTGCGCCTGGAAGGCCTGGCCAGCGACAAGCTGCTGCCCCTGCAGCTGGTGGATCGCTTGGCGGCCGAGGCCGGCTGGCGCGATGTCATGCTCAGCCGCCTGCAGAACGCCGAACAAGGGCTGACGGGCCAGCGTTTCGAGCTGACGGCCAAGTTCCGCGGGGATCTGCTGCGCCGCCCTGTGGCGGCAGCGCCCGAATCGCCCGATGCCGCCGCCTCGGCAACGGCCCCGGCCAAGCGCAAGGCTGGGGAGGCCCGCCGATGAAGTACTCTGCCCTGAAATCACAGCTGCGCGCTCTCGGCGCGCCCGGCCTGTTCGCCGCGCTGGCGCTTGTGCTGGCCGCCGGCCTGGCCTGGCAGGGCCAGCGCTGGGAGCGCGAAGCCGCGGCCGACGCCGCCCGGGGTGACCGCCTGCGTGCCGAGCTTCGCCTGCAGCGCGCCTTGGCCCCGGCCAGCGCGGCCTCGGCTGCCGAACTGCCCAGCACGCCCGAGCAATGGCGCGAGACCCTGCCGGCCGCCAGCCAGCGGCAGCAGCGCCTGGCTGATCTGCTGGAGATGGGTTTGCGCCTGGGCCTGGTCAGCACTCGCACCGAGCACCGGCTGACGGTGGACGCGGCCAGCGGCCTGGAGCGCCTGCGCATCACCATGCCCCTGAGCGGCGGCTATGCCCAGCTGCGCCAGTACATCGAAGCGGCGCTGCGCCACGATCCGGCGCTGAGCCTGGACAGCCTCAAGCTGCGCCGCGCCAACCCGCAGGCGGCCGAGTTGGAGGCGGAACTGCAGTGGTCGCTGCACGGCCGTATGGAAACCAGCCCGGGAGGGGTCACCCGATGAGCCGCAGCCCTGTTGTCAGCGCAGCCAGCAAACCGGCGCTGAGCCCGCGTCACTATGTCCTGGCCGCGGGCCTGGCGCTGAGCATCGCGGCCGCCCTCTGGGCCGCACAGATCGAGCCCGAGGCGGCCGATCTGGCCCAGCCGGTGGCGTCGCAGCGCCGCGCGCCCGTCGCCTTGGGTACGGTCGCCTCGGCCGCCAAGCCGGGCATGGCTGCTGCGCCGCTGCCTGCGCCTCTCCCCGTCCCCAACTGGGCCCCCGCCGAACGCGGGGCCTGGGCCCCGGCGGCCGAGAGCCAGTTCGCCGCCTGGGCGCCGCCCGCCCCGCCGCCTCCACCGCCCGCGCCGCCGCCATCGCCCCCGGCCGAGCCGGTGGCGCCACCGTTTCCTTACCAATTGATTGGCCGCCTGGTCGAGGCCGAGGGCGCCGTGGCCCTGCTGTCCAGCCCGGCCAAGACCCTGGCCGTCAAGACCGGCGAGGTGATCGATGGCCAGTGGCGCGTCGATCAAATCCATGAACGCGGGCTGAACCTGACCTGGCTGCCCGCCAAGCTCACGCAGAGCGTCAACTTCCGAGCCGCAACCCCATGAAGCTGCAAGTCTCCACCTCTTCTCTGCCGTTCACGCGCCGCGCGTGGCCGCAGCCGGCGCTCCTGGCCTTGGGCGTGGCCCTGCTGCTCGCGGGCTGCGCCCACCCGGCTCTGCGCGAGGCCGATGAGCTCAGCCGCGCCAACCAGCTGACCCAGGCTTATGCCGTGCTCGACGCCGCCGCGCAGAAGGAGCCGAAGGACCACGCCCTGCGTGCGGCCCAGATCCGCGTCCGTACCCAGCTGAGCAACCGGCTGCTGATGCAGATCGAGGGCCTGCGTGCCAGCAGCCGCTGGGCCGAGGCGCAGACGGCCATGCAGAGCCTGCGCGAGATCGACCCCAAGCACCCGCGTCTGGCCTTTTTCGAAAGCGAGCTGCAACGCGGCCAGAAGCAGGAGGCCACCTTGCTGACCGCGCGCAGCCTGCTGCGCGAGGGCAAGCTGGAGCGAGTGGAAGCGATGGCGCGCGAGATCCTGTCTGAATCACCCCAGCACCCCGGCGCTCGCCTGCTGCTCAGCCAGGTCGCGCAGGCGCGGCCGCTGGAGCAGGGCAGCCTGGAACTGGGGCCGGGCTTTCAGAAGCCCGTCACGCTGGAGTTCCGCGATGCGCCCCTGCGCCAGGTCTTCGAAGCGCTGTCGCGCAGCTCCAATATCAATTTTGTGTTCGACAAGGATGTGCGCTCGGACAGCCGCATCACCATCTTCCTGCGCAATGTGACCCTGGACGAGGCCATGCGCGTGGTGCTCAACACCCAGCAGCTGGATCGCAAGCTGCTCAACGACAGCTCGGTGCTGATCTTCCCCAACACCAGCGCCAAGCAGCGTGAGCACCAGGAGCTGATCACCCGCACGCTTTATCTGGCTAACGCCGATGTCAAGCAGGTGCAGGCCATGGTGCGCACCATCGCCAAGGTGCGTGACATCCATGTCGACGAGCGCCTGAACCTGATGGTGGTGCGTGACACGCCCGAGGTGTTGCGCCTGGTGGAGCGACTGATTGCCTCGGTCGATCTGCCCGAGCCCGAGGTCATGCTCGATGTCGAGGTGATGGAACTGGCCACCGACCGTGTCGATGAGCTGGGCCTCAAATGGCCCGAGCAGCTCAGCTTCGGCCTGCCGGGCGCGACCGGCGGCCTGGCCACCGGCCAGGTGCCGATCGGCCAGCACAACGAGTTCCGCGGCTTCGTCGCCAACCCCGGCGTGGTGGCCAATCTGCGCGGCAGCAGCGGCAATGTGAACCTGCTGGCCAATCCGAAGATCCGTGTGCGCAACCGCGAGAAGGCCAAGGTCCACATCGGCCAGAAGCTGCCGGTCTTCACCACCACCACCAACTTCACCGGACAGACCTCGGTGGCGGCCTCGGTGTCCTATCTGGACATCGGCCTGAAGCTGGATGTCGAGCCCACCATCCAGCTCGACAACGATGTGGTCATCAAGGTCGGCCTGGAGGTCAGCAACTTGATCCGTCAGGTCACCGGCCCGGGTGGCACCACGGCCTACGAGATCGGCCAGCGCACCACCTCCACCACCTTGCGCCTGAACGATGGCGAGACCCAGGTGCTGGCCGGTCTGATCAATGACGAAGACCGGCGCACGGCCAGCGGCATTCCGGGTCTTTCGGGCATCCCGGTGCTGGGCAGCCTGTTCGGCTCGCGCAATGACACACGTGCCAAGACCGAGGTCGTGCTCCTGATCACGCCGCGCATCGTGCGCAATCTGGCCCTGCCCGAGGCCAGCCTGACCCGCACGCCCGGCGGCACCGATGCCTCGCCGGGTGCCTTCAGCGGCCTGTTGCGCTCCAGCGCCAAGGTCGGGGTCGGCCCCAGCGGTGGTGGCGGTGCCGCGCCCGCCTTGGCCGCACCGCGCGATGTCCAGGCTGCGGCAGCGGCGCCGGCGGCAGCTCCTTCGGCCGAAGCCACGGTGCGGCTGGAGGTCACGCCCCAGGTCACGCCCGGCGGCACCATCTCGGTGACGCTGCGCAATGAGTCGGGCTTCAGCATCCGTGGCGAGATCGAGTACGACGCCAATCTGCTGCAGTCCATGCAGGGTGGCATGACGCCGGGTCGGGTGCCGGTGGAGCTGCCCGCGCGCGGCGACAAGGTGCTGGTGATGCGCGCGCTGCCCGCTTCGACCGGCAAGGTCGTCTCCATCGAACTGGGCAGCGTGCAAGCCACCGGCCCGAATGGCGAGAGCAGCTCGGTGCGCCTGGAAGGCTCAGGCCTGGTGACGGTGGAGGCCGCGCGCTGAGCGTGCGAGCCTCGTTGACTCGAGTCCCTGCGGTGAACACTTTGCGCACATGCCCAAACGCTCGCGGCTTCACGCTGATCGAGATGCTGGTGGTGCTGGCCATGCTGGCCGTGCTGGCCACGGCGGCGCGGCCTCTGCTGGAGATGTCGGTGCAGCGCGCACGCGAGCATGAGTTGCGTTCCGGCCTGCGCCAGCTGCGCGGCGCGCTCGATGCCTACAAGAAGGCAGTCGAAGGCGGGCAGATCCGCAGCAGCCCTGAGGACAGCGGCTATCCGCCTGACCTGGAGTCCTTGGTCAAGGGCGTGGTGGATGTCAAAACCCCGGACAGCCGCAAGCTCTACTTTTTGCGCCGTCTGCCGCGTGATCCCTTTGCCGACCCAGCCCTGCCTGCCGCCGACACCTGGGGCTTGCGCGCCGCCGACAGCCCGCCCGACGAACCGCGCTCGGGCAAGGATGTGTTCGATGTCTATTCCCGCTCCGACCGTCGCGCACTCGACGGCACGCGCTTGCGTGATTGGTGAGGAGCCGCCGAGATGAACGCCCCCCGTCACACCTCCGCCCGAGGCCGCCCCCGTGGCTTCACCCTGATCGAGCTGATCGTGGTCATGGCCATCGTCGCCCTGCTGGCTTCCATCGCAGCACCGCGTTACTTCAACAGCTTGCAGAAGTCGCGCGAGACGGCGCTGCGCAGCTCGCTCCATGTGATGCGCGATGCCATCGACCAGTTTGCCGCCGACAAAGGGCGTTATCCCGATTCGCTGGAAGAGCTGGCCACGGCCCGCTACATCCGCGAGATCCCCGAAGACCCGCTAACCGGCAGCCGCGATGCCTGGGTCACCCTGCCGCCGCCCGGCGATATGCAGGCCAATGGCCAACTCTACGATGTGCGCAGCGGTGCCGCCGGCCGAGCCAGCGATGGCCGGCTGTTTGCGGATTGGTGAACCGGGTGGCTGGCTGGGAAGGATCTTGCTGATGCGTCGCCTCGCTCGCCAGCGCGCTTCGTGCGGCTTCACCTACCTGGGGCTGCTGTTCTTTGTTGCTCTGACAGCGGCGGCCCTGGCCGCTTTGGGTCAGGCCTGGAGCACGGCGGCACAGCGCGAACGCGAGCGCGAGCTTCAGTTCCGCGGCGAGGAGATTGCGCGCGCCATCCAGAGCTACCTCAAGGTCACGGGCGGCAACTCGCCGCAGTACCCGCGCACGATCGAGGATCTGCTGGTCGACCGGCGCGGCGTCAAACCTCTCCATCATCTGCGTCGCGCCTATGCGGACCCCTTCACCGGCAAGCCCGATTGGGTGCTGGTGCCCGAGCCCAGCCAGCCCGAGCGCTTCCATGCGGTGCACAGCCGTTCGGAGCGCGCCTTGTTGAAGGAGAGTCGGCCCGACGGCATGCCTCTGGACAAGGCCAGCGATTGGCTCTTTGTGGGGCGCCCACAAGGGGCGGCAGCGTCCAGTCCGGATCCGGCGGCCAGCGAGCCCCCGGTGGATCGCAACGGCCTGCCTTTGCGCTGACTGCCTGCGGGCCGGCCGGGTGCGTTTACCGGGCGCTTGCTCCGGCCGCCGCGCGCGGGCGCAGGGTGCAGCGCCCGGCCTGGCAGCGCGCGCCCGGGTCAGCTTCGAGGGCGCAGTTGGACATCATGCCGCTCTGACTTTGTTCGGCCCGGCGCGCCGCGGCCTGTTGATCGGCCAGGGCCTGGAGCTTCTTGCCGTCGCCGCTGTGCTGGCTGGACCAGGCGAGGTAGCCCTCGGGCCCGCCGCAGGCCTTGGCGCCCACGGCCAGGCTGTGGCATTGGGCATCGCTGCTGCAGCGCGCCTCGCCGATCTCGGCCTCCAGCGATTTCAGCAGGCGCTGGCTTTCAGGCGTGTTGCTGGCGGGCGCGCTGCTGCAGGCGCCGGCCAGCAGCGCCAGGGGCAGGGCGATCAGCAGGGCCAGCGGCCGGGCGCGCGGCCAGCTAGGGGTGAGGGGGGCGAACGACCGAGGGTGTTTCATCGCGGGCTCCGAGCTGAGGAGCTTCCAGCTTAGTCCTTCGAGGCGGCCCTGGGATTGGGTAGGATGCGCTCGCCCATGAAACGCCCGCATTTTTTCTTTTCCCGCGCACGCAGCGCCTGGCGCTTGCTGGGGCGATGGAGCTTGGCCCTGCCAATGGCAGGCCTGGGCTTGGCCTTGGCCCAGGCGGCCGAAGCGGGGGCGGCGAAATCCTGCCCCAGCGAGGCCGAGCTTCGCGCCGAGCTGGCGCGGCTCAATGCCTTCCGCGCCCTGCCTCAGTCCTGCGGCAGCCACCGCCTGCCGGCTGCGCCGGCCCTGCGTTGGGATGCCCGGCTGGAGGCTTCGGCCCTGGCCTTTGCCAGCGAGCTCTCGCACGGCGACCAGATCAGCCATCGCGGGCTCAAGGGCAGCAGCCTGCGCCAGCGCTTTCATCAAAGCGGTTATGTGATGCGCCGCGCCGGTGAAAACCTGGCCGCCGGCCAGGAAAGCTTGGATGAGGTGCTGGCCACCTGGACCCTGAGCGCCAGCCACTGCGAAAACCTGATGCAGGCCGAGTTCATCGACGCCGGCCTGGCCTGTGTGGTCGGCCCGGGGCGGTATGACCGCTACTGGGTCCTCCACCTCGGCCGGCCTGTCGAGCCTTAGCGGCAGGCCCGGCGCTTCAGATCCAACCCAGGTCGATCGCCCGCAACACCGCCTGCGTGCGGTCGCGCACGCCCATCTTGGAGAAGATGGCCGAGCAGTGGTTCTTGATCACGCCCTCGCTATTGCCCAGCAGGGCGGCGATCTCGGTGTTGCTGCGGCCGCTGGCGACCAAGCGCAGCACCTGCAGCTCCTTGGGCGAGAGCGGGTCGGGCTGTTCGGTGGCCAGGAAGGCGCGTTCGGCCGTGCTGGCCGGGCGCTCCATGCGGGTGGTCAGCGAGGGGCGCAGGGCGGTGCCGCCTTCGGCCACATCGCGCAGGGCCTGCACCAGGGTGTCGGTGCTGATGGCCTTGAGCAGAAAACCGCGGGCGCCGGCGCGCACGGCCTCGTCGAACACGGCCGCGTCGTCAAAAGTGGTGAGCAACACCACGGGGATGCTGAGCGCCCGCGCGGCCAGGGCGCGGATCAGGCCCAGGCCGTCCAGGCGCGGCATGCGCATGTCGGAGAGGATCAGGTCCGGCGGCTCGCCGCCCAGGCGGGCGATCTGTTCCAAGGCATCGGCGCCGTCGTTGGCTTCACCGACGATCTGGATGTCCTCATGCAGGGCAAGCAGGCCTTTGAGGCCATCGCGCACCAGCTGCTGGTCTTCCACCAGCAAGAGGCGAATGCTGCCCTTGGCCGCGGCTTGGGCGGCGCTGCTGGGCTTGAGTTGAGGAAGAGGGGGGATGGGGTTGTTCATGCTGTCCTTGGACACCGCAATTCAATTCGGAAACCGGGCTGGCTGCGCTGCACCTCCATGCGCCCGCCCAGCTCGCTCATGCGCTCGGCCATGCCTTGCAGACCGTTGCCCGGCTTGAGGTGGGTGGCACCCAGGCCGTTGTCGTCAATGCTGACGCGGACTTCCCCTTGTGGCAAGACGTCCGTGCCAAGACTCGTTTCGTGGGACTCAATGGCCACTTCGATGCTCACCCGCGAGGCGCGGGCGTGACGAACACTGTTGGTCACCGCCTCCTGCACGCAGCGCAGCAGGGCATGGGCCACGCGCGGGCTCAGGTCGCGAGCGGTGGGGGCGATGGTCAGTTCGATGTGTGTGCTGGCAATGCCGTCGACCAGAGCCTGCAAGGCGGTGCTGAGGTCGATGCGCTGCGAGCTGCGCTGCTGGCTGACGGCCTGGCGCACATCGGCCAGCAGATTGGCCGCACTCTGCCTCGCCTTGTCCACGGCCAGGGCTGCGCCTTCGCCATCGGCGCGCTGCAGCAGGGCGCTGCTCAGCTGCAGCTGCAGGTTCAGCGCGGTCAGGTGGTGGCCGACCACATCGTGCAGCTCGCGTGCCATCAGGGTGCGCTCGTTGTAGCGCAGCTGCTCGGCCTGCAACTGCTCGGCACTCAGGCGCTCGGCCAGCATGGCTTGCAGCCAGCGGCGTTTCTCGGATTCGGCGGCGGCCATGCGGCCCAGCCCGAAGGCCATGCCATGCAGGGCCACCATGGCCATCAGCAAGCCCATATTGTCCAGCCAGTTGGGCACGCCGCTGCTGCCCGGCGTCACCACCTCGGCCAGGGGCAGCAGCCAGTTCATGGCCAGGTTGATGCCGATCTGGGCCAGAGCGAAGAGGAAGGCGGTGCGCGCGCGCAGCAAGACAGCGGCCAGGGCCGTGACCAAAAAGGGCAGGCCCGGCGTCACGGCGATGGCCAGCAGATCGATCAGCACCAGGCGCAGCAGGGTGTTTGGGGGCGGCTGGTCGGCGCGGCCTTCACGGGCCAATCGCCAATAACCCCAGGCGAACAGCAGCACCAGGCTGAAGCAGCCGATCAGGAGGATGGGGTCGTTGCTGCTGCCGCCCCAACGCAGGTAGAGGGCCGGCACGGCGCCATCGTAGGCGTCGGTGCGGTAGCCCAGCAGGCCGGCGATGGCCGCAGCCAGCTCCAGCAGGCAGATCGACAGGGCGGCCACCCGCAGCACCACATTGGGTTGCGCCACGCGGGCCAGGATGCGGTCCAGTTGCTGGTCCAGCAAGCGCAGCGGAGAGGTGTTCAGCGGATTCTGCAAGGGGGCACTTTGTTCAGCGAGTCGGCAGGGTGCCACAGCGGGGTCGCTTCTGGCATGTGTGTTTGGTCATGCAGCCGCCCCGGGGCACCGAAGCAGGGGGCGGGAGGGGCGGCTCAGCCTGCGGCTGGCGCGGCGATGGCCTCGGCAATCACGCCGCCGCCCAGGCAGACCTCCCCGTCGTAGAGCACCAGGCTCTGGCCCGGGGTGACGGCCCATTGCGGCTGGGCAAAGTCCACGCGGCAGTGGCCTGCGGCCGGCGTATCGGGGTGGAAGGCGCAGGCGGCATCAGCCTGCCGATAGCGGGTCTTGGCGCCGAAACCGCCAAAAGCGGGCTGGGCATCGGTCCAGGACAGGTCGTCGGCGACCAGGGCCTGGCTCAGCAGCAGCGGGTGCTGGTGGCCTTGCACGACGATCAAGGTGTTTTTTTCCATGTCCTTGCGCGCCACGAACCAGGGCTCATGTTCGCCACCGCCGCGCGGCGTCCCTTTCTCCTTCACGCCGCCGATGCCCAGGCCCTGGCGCTGGCCCAGGGTGTAGAAGGACAGGCCGACATGCTCGCCCAGCTTGCGGCCGCGCTCGTCCTTGATCGGGCCGGGCTGGTGCGCCAGGTAGCGGTTCAGGAACTCACGGAAGGGCCGCTCGCCGATGAAGCAGATGCCGGTCGAGTCCTTCTTCTTGGCGTTCGGCAGGCCGATCTCCTCGGCGATGCGGCGCACCTCGGTCTTGTGCAGTTCGCCGACTGGGAACAGGGTCTTGGCCAGCTGGGCCTGGTTCAGGCGGTGCAGGAAGTAGCTCTGGTCCTTGCTGTTGTCCACGCCCTTGAGCAATTCCGTCCGGCCGTCGCGTTGGCGCACGCGAGCGTAATGGCCGGTGGCGATTTTCTCGGCGCCCAGGCGCATGGCGTGGTCGAGAAAGGCCTTGAACTTGATCTCGGCATTGCACAGCACATCGGGGTTGGGCGTGCGGCCGGCCTGGTACTCGCGCAGGAAGGCGGCGAAGACGCGATCCTTGTAGTCGGCGGCGAAGTTGACATGCTCGATCTCGATGCCGATCACATCGGCCACCGCGGCCGCGTCGACGAAGTCGATGTTGGAGGAACAGTACTCGCTGTCGTCATCGTCCTCCCAGTTCTTCATGAAGATGCCCACGACTTCGTGGCCGGCTTTTTTCAGCAGGTAGGCGGTGACGGCGGAATCGACGCCGCCGGACAGGCCGACGACGATGCGTTGCTTGGAGTTCATGGCCGCGATTGTCCCGCAAGGTCCGCGCACCCCGCCCTGGTGCCGGCTTTCGCACCGGCTTGGGGCGGTGCTTGACACCCGCAAATGCGGGGCAAATCGTTGTTAACAGAACTTTACAATCCGCGCCGATCTGTGGTTTCCCTGTTTTTCCTTGAATCGGCGGCGTTCTGCGCCCCGCGAGCGCCGGCCATGAAGCTGCATCCCTTTCGAATCACCCCTCACTGCGAACGCATCAGCGCCAAAGATCGCTTCAAGATCTATCTGGGCGCTCTGCTGCACCCGACCCAAACGCAACGCTGGCTGAACTTTGTCAGCGCCCACCCGGTGCTGATGGGGGCAGTGCGCGAGCACCCCAAGCTGCTGAGCAAGATCTACCGCCCGTATTTTTCGCGTCGCCTCGGTTGCGCACGCCGGGTGGAGCTGCTGATGGATCACTACGGTTTCATGCTCGAGCAGGGCCTGGAGCCGGTTCTGGCCCGGGCGGCACGCGAGAACCTGGTGCTCTGTGAGCTGAGTGGCAAGTCGGGCGCGACCTTCCAGGTCGAGCTCTCGGCCGTTCACGAAGGCCATCGCGAAGGGGATCTCTGCCTGCGTCTGATGCTGGACGGCGAGATGGTGTTCAGCGCCTCCTTTGTCTTCATGCGCCGCCAGGGCAAGCCTTGCGTGGCCATCGGCCGCCTGCAGGGCGGGCGCTGCGAGGGCTCGCGTGAGCTGGTGCGCCGCGCCACCAAGGACTTCTACGGCTGCCGCCCCGGCGTGGTGCTGGTGCAGGCGGTGCGGCAGATCGGCGCCTCGCTCGGCTGCGAGCGCCTGATCTTGATCAGCAACCGCGATCGTGTGGCGCTCAACCCCTGGCGCCGCCGCAAGATCAGCTCCAACTACGACGCCTTGTGGGGCGAGATCGGTGCGCGACCCAGTGAGTGCGGCAGTTTCGAGCTGCGCTGCGACGAGGTGCCTCAGCCGGCTCTGGAAGAGGTGCCTTCGCGCAAGCGTACCGAGGTCAAGCGCAAGTTCGCCATGCTGGATGCCATGTACGCGGGCTTGCGGCTGCAGCCGCCGGCCTGAGCTGGTACACCGCCTTGCTCGGAGCCGAAGGTCTCTCAGGCGAGGTTCAGTTGCTGGTGCAGCCAGGCGCGCGCCTCAGCGTCCTGTTTGTGCAAGGACAGCGGCAAGCCGGTGGAGGCGAACACACGGCGAAATTGCGCCTCCACGATCCACAGCGAGCTCGGGTCTGGCCCACTCAGGGCCAGAGCGCACAGGCCGCTTTGCAGCAGGCCCGGCGCAGCGGCCTGCAAGGCCAGCTCGGCCTCCGGCGTCATCAAGGCGTCGTCGCGAGCCAGTTGCACCAGGGCGGTCCAGGATCGGCCCTGGAGTGGGGCCACATGCCCGGCCAGTTCGCGCATCACCCGGTTGATCTCCTCGACATTGGCCGTGGCTTGCGGCGCAAAAACAAGCAAGCGGTCGTCGCGGCTGATGCGGGTGTCGCCGTGGGGTTTGAAGTGCATGGCGGAAGGGTCCAGCTCAGAGTTTCTGCAAGGGTGCAAACAGTGAGGCATCGTTGTACACCGCTTCCAGCGGCAGGCGCCGGCCCGCGGCATGGTCCTCGCAGCAGCGCAGCACCAGGGGGCTGCGGTGGCGAGCGGCAGTCGCGCGCAGCTCGTCCAGGCTGAGCCAGAGCGTGCGCACGATGCCTTGGTCGAGGGCGTGGCCCGCGATCTCTTCCCCGACGCTGCCGCTGAAGGCCAGGCGCAGATAGGTGACATCCTCCTGCCGCGCTGGCCGCTGGAAGCGGGCCAGGTAGCAGCCCAGGAAGGACTCGGGTGTGAAGGCTCGCGCCGTTTCCTCCAGCGCCTCGCGCACCACCGCCTGCAGCGGCGTCTCGCCCGGGTCGAGATGGCCGGCCGGGTTGTTCAGCATCAGGCCCTCGGGCGTCTCTTCCTCGACCAGCAGGTAGCGGCCATCGCGCTCAACCACGGCTGCGACCGTGACCGAAGGCTTCCAGCGTTCGTGATTTGTCATCTGTCGTTTGCTCCGCGCTTCCAGGGGTGTCTACGGGGGTGGAGTGTCACCTCGATTGTGTAAGCTCGACGCAAGCTGAACAGTCATATGGTTTGTTTGACCCGAGGAGGGACTCATGCAGATAGGTGTTCCGCGCGAGCGCGCGGCCGGAGAGACGCGGGTGGCTGCCACCCCGGAGACGGTCAAGAAGCTGAAGGCGCAAGGCCACAGCGTGCTGGTCGAGCGCGAGGCTGGCCTGGCCGCCAGCATCACCGATGAGGCCTACCTCGCGGCCGGCGCCGACATCGTCGAGCAGGCCGCCGCGCTGGGCGCCGACCTGGTGCTCAAGGTGCGCCGGCCCGAGGCCGAGGAGCTGGCTTTGATGAAATCGGGCGCCACCTTGGTTGGCATGCTGGACCCCTTCGACCGCGCCGGCCTGCAGGCCCTGGCCGCGGCCGGCCTGACCAGCTTTGCGCTGGAAGCCGCACCGCGCACCTCGCGCGCCCAGAGCATGGACGTGCTCTCCAGCCAGGCCAATATCGCCGGCTACAAGGCGGTGATGATGGCGGCCGAGCGCTATCAGCGCTTCTTCCCCATGCTGATGACGGCGGCTGGCACGGTCAAGGCGGCGCGCGTGGTCATCCTCGGCGTCGGCGTGGCCGGCCTGCAGGCGATTGCCACGGCCAAGCGACTGGGCGCGGTGATCGAGGCCTCAGATGTGCGGCCTGCCGTCAAGGAACAGGTCGAGTCGCTCGGCGCCAAGTTCATCGACGTGCCCTACGAAACCCAGGAAGAGCGTGAAGCGGCCGAGGGCGTGGGCGGTTATGCCCGGCCCATGCCGCCGAGCTGGCTGGACCGCCAGCGCGCCGAGGTGGCCAAGCGCGTGGCGCAGGCCGATGTGGTGATCAGCACCGCCCTGATCCCGGGCCGCGCCGCGCCGCAGCTGATCAGCGAGGACATGGTGCGCAGCATGAAGCCGGGCTCGGTCATCGTCGACCTGGCCGCCGGCCGTGGCGCCGATGGCATCGGCGGCAACTGCCCGCTGACCGAAGCCGGACGCACGGTCGTCAAGCATGGCGTCACCCTGGTCGGCGAGACCAATCTGCCGGCCCTGGTGGCGGCCGATGCCTCGGCCCTCTACGCCCGCAATGTGCTGGACTTCCTCAAGCTCGTCCTCGCCAAGGACGGCACGCTCAGCGTGCCCCTCGATGACGACATCGTCGCCGCCTGCCTGGTCAGCCAGGGCGGCGAGGTCAAGCGCAGCTAACCCGAGATTGCCATGGAACTCGTCAGTCCCACCCTCACCAATCTGATCATCTTCGTGCTGGCCATCTACGTGGGCTACCACGTGGTCTGGACGGTCACGCCGGCTCTGCACACGCCGTTGATGGCGGTCACCAACGCGATCTCGGCCATCGTCATCGTCGGCGCCATGCTGGCGGCGGCCCTGACCGAGACGGACGCCGGCAAGCTCATGGGCACCCTGGCTGTGGCCCTGGCGGCGGTCAATGTCTTCGGCGGCTTCCTGGTCACACGCCGGATGCTGGAGATGTTCAAGAAGAAGGCGCCCAAGCCCGCCGACAAAAACGCCAAGGCCGCGGAGGGCCGGTCATGAGTCTGAACCTCGTCACCCTGCTCTACCTGATCGCCAGCGTCTGCTTCATTCAGGCGCTCAAGGGGCTTTCGCACCCGACCACCTCGATCCGCGGCAATCTCTTCGGCATGGTCGGCATGGCGATTGCTGCGCTGACCACGGTGGCCCTGATCCTCAAGCTGGCCGGCGGCCAGAGCCTGGGCCTGGCCTATGTGCTGGCCGGTCTGGTGGTCGGCGGCGGCATCGGCGCCTACATGGCGCAGAAGGTCGAGATGACCAAGATGCCCGAACTGGTCGCCTTCATGCACAGCATGATCGGCCTGGCCGCGGTCTTCATCGCCGCCACTGCGGTGCTGGAGCCCTGGGCCTTTGCCATCACGGCCAAGGGCGAGCCGATCCCGGGCGGCAACCGCATCGAGCTGGCGCTGGGCGCCTTCATCGGCGCGGTGACCTTCAGCGGCTCGGTCATTGCCTTCGGCAAGCTCTCGGGCAAGTACAAGTTCCGCCTCTTCCAGGGCGCGCCGGTGTCCTTCCCGGGTCAGCACAAGCTCAACCTGGCCTTGGGCCTGGCGGCGCTGTTCTTCTGCTTCGGCTTCTGGCATTCGCAGAGCTGGCTGGACTTCGGCCTGATCCTGGCCCTGGGCTTTGCGCTGGGCGTGCTGCTCATCATCCCGATCGGCGGTGCCGACATGCCGGTGGTGGTGTCCATGCTGAACAGCTATTCGGGTTGGGCGGCAGCCGGCATCGGTTTCAGCCTGAACAACAGCATGCTGATCATCGCCGGCTCGCTGGTGGGCAGCTCGGGGGCCATCCTGAGCTACATCATGTGCAAGGCCATGAACCGCAGCTTCTTCAATGTGATCCTGGGCGGCTTTGGTGGGGATACGTCCAGCGCAGCGGCCGGGGCCGCCGTGCAGCGCACGGTCAAGAGCGGCAGCGCCGACGATGCCGCCTTCATCCTCGGCAATGCCGAGACGGTGGTGATCGTGCCCGGCTATGGCCTGGCGGTGGCGCGCGCCCAGCATGCGGTCAAGGAACTGGCCGAGAAGCTCACGCACAAAGGCATCACGGTCAAGTACGCCATCCACCCGGTGGCCGGCCGCATGCCCGGCCATATGAATGTGCTGCTGGCCGAGGCCGAAGTGCCCTACGACCAGGTCTTCGAGATGGAAGACATCAACGGCGAGTTCGGCCAGGTCGATGTCGCCATCGTGCTGGGTGCCAACGATGTGGTGAACCCGGCCGCGCTGACCAAAGGCAGCCCCATCTACGGCATGCCCATCCTCGAGGCCTACAAAGCCAAGACCATCATCGTCAACAAGCGCTCGATGGCCGCCGGCTACGCCGGCCTGGACAACGAGCTCTTCTATATGGACAAGACCATGATGGTCTTCGGAGACGCCAAGAAGGTGGTGGAGGACATGGTCAAGGCCGTGGAATAGCGCCCCGGGTGTGCGCTGGGCCGGGTACGTTCAAGGTCCCGTTCTGAACCATGAGCAAGCTGTTTGTTCGGTTCCTGCTGACCGCCTTCTGCTTTTGCGCAGCAGCGGTCAGCCTGACTATGCTGTTGCGTGACCAGCTCTTCCACCCCGTGCCGGCACGCTGCCTGGAGGGCGACTGGGAGGCGGGAGCCGCTTCGCGCCGCGGCTTCGCTTACCTGCGCATGCAGTACGAATGGCAAGGCCAGATTCACGAGGTTCTCCGCACCTTTGGCCCACTTGATGACTCGCCCCGCAAGCGTGAGTGGCCCGAGGATGTTGAGCGCGGTCGAGCCTGGATTGCCGCCAACTGCCGTGACCAGCCAGCCCTGGTGATGCATGGGCTGCCCGGCATCGCCTGGTTTGGCGACCAGCGGGGCTGGAACTCCGTGATCGTCGCCGGCGCCTTGCGGGCCATCGCCCTGGCCGCCCTGGTTGTGGTGGCCTGGACATTCATACGGCGGGCCTGGCCCACTACACAAGGAACGCGTACGTCATGAAACCCATCGCCCTTCTGAGCCTGCTGCTCACCCTCGCGCCCGCCTGCATGGCGCAGGGCTTTCCCACCAGCGCGCCGAGCCAGATCACGGTGATTGAGGAGCTGGTGCACCCGGTCAATGTCTACCAGTACCAGCCGCCGGTGGACGTGGGCCGGGCCGATCTGCCGGCCGCGCCTACGCCCGAGGCGGCGGTGATCCGCTACCTCAGAGCCATGCCTGCAGGCGACGAAGAGGCCGCGTTTGCCGGAGTCGGTGCGCATGATCGAAGAGAATGAGAAGCGAATGGGCCGGAACAAGGCCCAACGCCTTGCGCAGTGGGTCACGTTGTTCAAGGACCGCGCGATGCAGCTGCAACGCAAGGCCGAGTACCGCGATCTGACTTTTTCGAGTTCACACTGACCGCGAACGGCAAGGTCGCACTGACCGATTCCGTGGCGGTGACGAAGACGCCAAACGGCTATCAACTCACCATGAAGCCCGTCGAATCGGCTGTGATGCAGGGCTGGTGCAACGAGACGAAGCGCGTGCAGAGGCTGGTCAAGTAAGTCGACCGAAGCTGATAGGCGCCGAGCTGCTCAGTCACCGATACGGATCGGGAGGAGAAACATGAGAACGAGTTTGGTCAGTATGTTTGCAAGGCAGTTCGGCAGCATGCGATGAGCGGCAATTCGCAGCCCTTGTGGGGACCGCGCCAGAGACATCGCCCGGGCAGCGTGGCCTTTCAATGCGGTGCGATCTTGTTTTCTATGGGACTGACGGTGTTCGAATGGGACCGCCGCTTGATCGAAGGGCCCCCGGAAGAGCAATTGCGGCCGGTTCAGGCCACCTTGCTGATGGTCGACTGTGAAGTGAAGCGCGGCAGCTCTCAAGGGGCTGCTCACTCAAGCGAGTACGGTCGGCCAGCTGTGAGTTTTGAGTACCTGTATGAGGGTCAGCGTTATCAAAGTCAGCGCTTTCACCGTCAGCCCAACACGGAAGTGGGCAGCATGGCGGAATGTCGGGCGCTGGTCGAAGGCTTGCGAGCGCAGCCGTCGGTTCAGGCTTGGATCGATCCGGCGCGGCCTGAGTTTGCGGTCCTCAGCAAGAACTTGCGCGACCAATCCCTAAACCATACCGTCATGGGCATCGGCATCTCGCTTGGTGCTCTTGGGGTGTATCGCTTGCTGCGCTCGCGTGGCTGGACAAGAGACAACGATTGAAGGATGTGAGAAGACTTTTGCGAAACCACTGCTTCTCTGTGGCGCGCTGCTGATGGCTGGTGTTGCCTTGGCGCAAGATCGCCAGCGGCCGCGCGCGTCGGCCAAGGCGCCCGGTGTCAGCTACATCGTCAGCGCCCAGAATCGCAGCACGCCGCTCACCGCCAGTGGCGGCTACGTGCTTGAGAACCTGCCCGGCGGCGGCATCGCCCCTTTCGGCGTTGGAGCTTATGGACAACCCTTCCGTGTGAGGGTCACTTGTGTCGACGGTTTCGATGGCGAGTCATTTCCAGTCTGAGAAACGCAGGGTTCCGTTCGCCAACCCTGAGCGAAGGGGCCCGCGCGCGTCGCTCTAGAGTCTCGTATCGAATCCCCTGATGAGACCAGGGGTCTCCATCGGTCAGAATCCGGGGCATCGAATGGAGACAAAGAAGATGGACAAGACCTGGCTCAAGAGCTACCCCGAGGGAGTTCCTGCCGAGATCCATGCCGAGCAATATCCGTCCCTGGTGGACCTGATGGACTCGGCCTTCAAGAAGTACCCGCAGCTGGCGGCCTACACCATGATGGGCCGCACCATGAAGTTCGCTCAGGTGGACGAGGCCTCGCGTGCCCTGGCCGCCTATCTGCAGAGCCTGGGTCTGGAAAAAGGCGACCGGGTCGCCGTGATGATGCCCAATGTGCTGCAGTACCCGGTGGCCGTGGCCGCCATCCTGCGCGCCGGCTATGTGGTGGTGAACGTCAACCCGCTCTACACCCCGCGTGAACTGGAACATCAGCTCAAGGATGCCGGCGCCAAGGCCATCGTCATCCTCGAGAACTTCGCGGCCACCTTGCAGCAGGTGATCAAGCAGGTGCCGACCCAGCATGTGATTCTTGCGTCCATGGGCGAGATGCTGGGCTTCCCCAAGAGCCTGATCGTCAACTACGTGGTGCGCCGGGTGAAGAAGATGGTGCCGGCCTTTGAGCTGCCCGGCGCGGTCGAGTTTGGCGAGGCGCTGGCGCGCGGCCGCGGCCTGGCGTACAAGGCGCCCAAGGTCGGCCCCAACGACATCGCCGTGCTGCAGTACACCGGCGGCACCACCGGCGTGTCCAAGGGCGCTGTGCTCTTGCACCGCAATCTGGTCGCCAATGTGATGCAGGCCGAGGCCTGGTACATGCCGGCGCTGAAGAAGGTGCCGGCCGGCGAGCAGGTGGTGGGCATCGCCGCCCTGCCGCTGTATCACATCTTCGGTTTCACTACCAATATGATGCTGGCCATGCACATGGGCGGCTGCAATGTGCTGATCCCCAACCCGCGTGACTTGCCGGCCATGTTCAAGGAACTGGCCAAGCACCGTTTCCATTGCTTCCCGGCCGTCAATACCTTGTTCATGGCTATGGCCAACCACAAGGACTTCAACACCGTGGACTGGAGCCATCTGGTCATCTCGGTCGGTGGCGGCATGGCGGTGCAGCAGGCCACGGCCAAGCTCTGGCTGGAGAAAACCGGTTGTTCCATCTGCGAGGGCTATGGCCTGAGCGAGACCTCGCCCGTGGCCAGCTGTAACCCGACCGACAGCACGCAGTACACCGGCTCCATCGGCCTGCCCCTGCCCAGCACCGAGCTGCGTCTGCTCGATGACGCCGGCAACCCGGCCGCGCCCGGCGCCACCGGCGAAATCGCCATCCGCGGCCCTCAGGTCATGGCGGGCTACTGGCAGCGCCCGGACGAAACCGCCCAGGTCATGACGGCCGACGGCTTCTTCCGCACCGGCGACATCGGCACCGTGGACGAAAAAGGTTACTTCCGCGTCGTCGATCGCAAGAAAGACATGATTCTGGTCAGCGGCTTCAACGTCTACCCCAACGAGGTGGAAGACGTGATCACGATGATGGACGGCGTGCTCGAATGCGCGGCCGTCGGCATCGCCGATGCGAAAGCGGGCGAGGCGGTCAAGGTGGCCATCGTGCGCAAGCCCGGCGCCGCCAAGGAAGTCAGCGAAGCCGATGTGCGCGCCTACTGCGAGGCCCACCTGACCGGCTACAAGCGCCCCAAGGTCATCGAGTTCCGCACTGAACTGCCCAAGACTCCGGTCGGCAAGATCCTGCGGCGTGAACTGCGCGACAAAACCTGAGCGTGTTGCGGGCGGGGTTTCTGCCTCTCGAGGCCCACTCTCCACTAGAGTCGGGCCCCTGAGGAAGGAAAAACCGTGATGCTGGAACAGGCCTACACCAAGACCGAACAAGGCCGCGCCGAGATCAAGAACCGGGCGCTGCCGCTGTCGCGCAGCCTGCGCAACCTCCTGCTGGTCATCGATGACAGCAAGAGTGCCCAGCAATGGCTGGGCCTGGTGCAGGGCATCACGGCGGCGGACATCGCCTTTCTGATCGACCAGGGCTTGATTGCGCCCACGGCCCGGGCCGGATCCGCAGCCGGGCTGGCGCCTGCCGCCCCGCAAGCCCCTGCGCTGCCGAGCCTGGACTACCAGGCCCTGTACGCCTACCTCACCGGTGCCGCGCGTGAGCACCTGGGCCTGATCAAGGGCTACCGCTGGGTGCTGGATGTGGAGCGCTGTGGCGACCTCCCGGCCCTGCAGCAGCTGGCCCTGCGCTTTGTGGATGAAGTGCGCCAGGCTCAGGGCGATGCGGTGGCGTTCAAGGTCCGCCAGTCTCTGGGCCTGTAGCGGCCATGCAGCGGGCTGGCGATGTTCGCCCGTCTGGATGGCCGGGCTGTCCCTGGCTGGCACGCCGCCCGGCGGCCTGACTCGGTGATTCCACGGGCTGGCGCCGCGCCAGCACCCGCCTACCATCGCGCGTTCGCCACTTCCGAGCGCCAGCCATGCTTGCACGTCTTTCGCGCCGATCCGGCGCTTCGCTTGCCTTGTGGGCCGGGGTCCTGGCTTCATTGCTGGCATTGAGTGCCTGCCAGAAGGGCGGGGCCAGCGACGGCGCCGCCGCGTCGGCGAGCGGGGCTTCTTCGGCCGCGTCCAGTCCTGCCGTGGCGGCCGCCGCCTCGGCCGTACCGCCCTCGCTGGACGGCATCGCCCTGGCCGCGCCCGACGCCGCCGCGGTGCGCCAGCCCAGCAGCCCGCAGGCCTGGGGCGGCCCGCGCAGCGGCCAGGAGCCGACGCTGTCCGACCGGGTGGTGGACTACCAGATCGAAGCCCGGCTCGACCCCGAGGCCCACACCATCGAGGGCAAGCAGCGCCTGAGCTGGCGCAACCGCAGCGCCGTGCCGGTGCGCTCCGTCTACCTGCACCTCTACCTCAATGCCTTTGAAGGTGAGGGCAGCACCTTCATGAGCGAGCAGCGCCGCCTGGGCTTTGCCTTCCGCAGCGATGTGCCGATCAAGAAGGGCGACTGGGGCTATATCGAGCTGAAGAAGGTGCAGCAGGCCGGCGTGGCCGTGCCCTGGTACTTTGTGCAGCCCGATGGCGGCCCGGCCACCGACCGCACCGTGGTGCGCCTGGACCTGCCGCAGGCGGTGGCACCCGGTGGCAGCACCACGCTGGACATCGATTTCTTCGACCAGCTGCCGCGCGTGCTGGCCCGCACCGGTTATTTCGGCAGCTTCCATCTGGTGGGTCAGTGGTTCCCCAAGATTGCCGTGCTGGAGCTGCCCGGCGAGCGGGGCGCGACAGCGCCGCGCTGGAACGCGCATGAGTTCCATCTGCACAGCGAGTTCTACGCCGATTTCGGGCGTTATGAGGTGCGCATCGACGTGCCCGAGGGCTACACGGTCGGCGCCACCGGCGAGCTGCAGGGCGAGCCCAAGAAGCAAGGCGGCCGTGTCATCCATCATTACGTGCAAGGCGATGTGCACGACTTCGCCTGGACGGCCGACAAGCGCTTTGCCCCGCCGCTGAAAGCGGTCTACGAAGGCGAGGGCAGCCCCAAGGTGCAGGTCCAGGTGCTGTACCCGCCCGAGTACGCCCACAACGCGCCGGTGGTGCTCAAGGCCACGCTGGATGCGCTGGCCTGGTTCTCCAAGACCTTGGGGCCTTACCCCTACCGCACGGTCACGGCCGTGGTGCCGCCCTTCAATGCCAAGGAAGCAGGCGGCATGGAGTACCCGACCTTTTTCACCGCCGACAGCTATGCCGACCAGACCCCAGGCACCCTGGCCCATTTCGGCCAGGAGTTCGTCACCATTCACGAGTTCGGCCATGGCTACTTCTACGGCATCCTGGCCTCCAACGAGTTCGAGGAGCCCTTTCTCGACGAGGGCCTGAACGAGTTCTGGGACCAGCGCATGATTCAGGCTCGCGGCCAGCGGGCGCCCATGACCACGGCTGCGCTCAAGCGTCTGGGCGTGGGCACCACGGTCGATGTGTTCGAGGGCGAGCGCCTGGGCGCCGGTCTCAAGGACCCGCCGGACGGCCTGGGCCAGAACAGCTGGCACCGCCATTCCAGCGGCAGCTATGGCACGGTGTACTCCCGCACCGCTACCGCCTTGCGCGACCTGGAAGCGCAGATCGGCCGCGAGAAGCTGGAGCTGGCCTTCAAGACCTACTACCAGCGCTGGAAGTTCCGCCACCCGAGCACGGCTGATTTGCGCGAGGTGCTGGCCGAGGTCAGCGGCCAGCCGGCCCTGGTGCAACGCCTGTTCGAGCAGCACATCTACGCCAGCCGCTCGGTCGATGACCGGGTGGAGAGCTTCAAGAGCGTGGAAGAGCTGCCCCTGCTGGGACGGCATATCTGCCCCGACGGCCGGCGCAGCGAGCTGGACAAGGACGCACAGGAAGACCTGGTCGAGAAGCTGCGCAAGCAGTGGAAGAAGGATCACCCGGCCTTGTCGTCCAAAGCCGAGGCCAAGAAGGACCCGCAGACCGGCGAGGTGCTGGCCGAGCCCGGACCCTTCCCCTACCGCACCACGGTGGTGTTGCGCCGGCGCGGCGCGGCGGTGCCGCAAACCCTGCGCGTGCGTTTTGCCGATGGCAGTGTGGAGACGGTGCGCTGGGACGACCAGCAGTCCTGGGCTCGCTTCAGCTGGGTCAAGCCGGTCAAGGCCGTGTCCGCCGAGCTGGACCCCGAACGCCTGCATTACCTGGATCAGAACCGGCTCGACAACAGCCGCGCTCTCAAGAGCGACGGCCGGGCCGCCCGCCGCATCGCCAGCGATGCCGGCAGCTTGTTGCAAACCCTTCTCGCCCTGGTGGCCACGCTATGAACATGCCGGCGCTCTTGACCCCCGCTCCCGATCTGCGCGGCCAGCTGCGCACCGGTGCCCGCCTGGCCTCGCAATGGCGCTTGCTGCTGCTCTGGCTGCTGGCCCTGGCCTTGCCCTGGTTGCTGGCCTTGGTGCCGCTCTGGCGTGCCCTGGCGGCTCAGCTGGACCAATCGCTGGCTGCAAAGCGCCTGGTGGACGGCTTTGAGCTGCCGGTGCTGGCCGAGGCCGTGACCGGCCTGGGCCCCAACGGCTTTGGCGCCTCGGCCCTGCTCAGCAGCGTGCTGCTCTTGGCCTTGCTGTTGCCCTGGCTCAGCGGCTGCCTGATTGCCGTGGTTCGCTCGCCCCAGCCGCTGGGCTTCATGGCCTTGCTGCAGGGCGGCCTGCGCGAGTACGGCCGCATGACGCGGCTCTGGCTCTGGGCGCTGTGCCTGCTGGGCGCGGTGGCAGCGCTGGGCGGCGGGTTGATGCACTGGGTGGGCGAGAAAGCGACGCTGATGCAGCTGGAGGCCGAGGCCGATCGCTGGAGCCAGGCGGTGATGCTGTTCACCGGCCTGCTGTTCCTGTTGGTGCATGCCAGCCTGGATGCGGCGCGCGCCCGCCTGGCCCTGGAGCCGCAGCGCCGCTCGGTGTTCAAGGTCTGGCGCCTGGCCACGCGTGACCTCTGGCGCCAGCCGCGCCGCATCGGCGTCTATTTGCTGATCACGGCCCTGGGCTTGCTGGCGGCGGCGCTGATCGGGCTCTTGCGGGTGCAGCTGGCGCCGGTGGGGGCGGGCAGCCAGCTGCTGGCCTTGGCGATGGGTCAGCTGCTGGTGCTGGCCCTGGTGTGGATGCGCTGCGCGCGCGTCTTTGCACTGGCGGCCGCCGGACGCCTGGACTGAATGAATGAATGAAAAAAGGCGGGCCTGAAGGCTGGCACACTGGCGACTTCTTGTCCGTCTTTGCCTGCCATGCCGCCGCGTTTTTTTGTCGACCAGCCCCTGGGCACCTCGTCCAGTGAGCCCAGCGAGCTCAGCCTGCCGCCCAGCGCGGCCCGCCATGTGCAGGTGCTGCGCCTGCAGCCGGGCAGCCCGCTGACCCTGTTCGATGGCAGCGGCGCCGAGTGGCAGGCGGAAGTGCTGGCCATGGGCCGCAGCGAGGTGCGCGTGCACGTGCAGGCTCGCCAGCTGGTGCAGCGTGAGCTGCGTCAGCACATCACCCTGGCCCTGGCCATGCCGGCCAATGACCGCATGGACGGCGTGGTCGAGAAGGCCACCGAGCTCGGCGGCAGCGCCATCCAGCCCTTGATGAGCGAGCGCTCCGTGCTGCGCCTCAGCGGCGAGCGCGCCGAGAAGAAGCAGGCGCATTGGCGCGGTGTGGCCATCGCCGCGGCCGAGCAATGCGGCCGCACCTGCATCCCCGAGATCGGCGCGGTGCAGTCCCTGGCTTCATGGTTGGCCCAGCTGGGCCCGCAGCCAGCCACGCAGCGCCGCTGGCTGCTCAGCCCCACGGCCGCCCAGCCCCTGCAAGCCCTGGCGGCCGCGCAGGCGGAGGCCAGCCACACCCTGGTGCTCAGCGGCCCGGAGGGCGGCCTCAGCCCCTCTGAAGAAGAGGCGGCCCGCGCCCAGGGTTTCGTCGCCGTTCAGCTGGGCCCGCGCATCCTGCGCGCCGACACGGCGCCGTTGGCGGTGCTGGGCTGGCTGGCGCTGTCAGCGATTTGATTGAAGCCGATGCCAGGCGGGCCTCCCGTATGCCGCCAGTCAAGTCAAGCAGCGCACAATTGTTTGAGGGTCTTGACCCCTGGCTCATTGGCAAATCGCGGCGCGTTTTCCAAGCCCCGCTTTAGCCCCTCCGCTGCAGCAGGCTGTTTGTCCTTCACGGCTTGGCTGAACAGGATGTGCCAGGACGCAATGGCGGTGTTGACACGTTGCAGAAAGCTTTGACTCGCAGCCCTTGAGGCTGTGGCCACATCCATAGCTTGGCGATCAGCTTGGTCGGCTTCGGCGCTTAGCTTGCTTTGCTCCGACGCGTCAGTCTTGATGCTGGCTAGCGTCCGCTTCTCCAATGCCTCGATCTCAAAGCGAGCAGTGCGTTCGCGGCAGGTTTTCGCCAGCTCGTCGTCGATGCCGTGACCTGCAAAATCCCGGGTCAGCCCCAGTTGCCCTGCTGTGTGACCAGCGGGCAGCATGCCCAACATGGTCGTTTGTGCTGTGCGTAGTGCTGTCACAGTCTTCGTGATCACCTCCAAAGACTCTTGCAGTTCCGTCAAGGGGCGTGTTGGCTGGCCGTTGTCTGAGTTGACCGCCAACCGTGATCCTGCGAGCAGTGGCGTAGCCGAGCTCAAGGCTGCGCTTTGCTTCAGCAGGGTCTCGCTGGACACGTTCGTGCCGTTCATCATCTGATTGGCCAGCTTCACCCGCGCGATCATGTTCACGGCTGTACCAAAGCCGGGGTCGTCATAGCTTCGGATGGCATTGGCAGCTTGTTCAAGGCCAGCAACTACGGAGCACTGGCCATGAAAGTACAGGGCATCCTTGATGGCGGCTTCGACGGGGTAGTGGCTGTATGCCTTGGTCTGACCTTCCTTTTGAATTTGGTCGTAGACATCGCGACGTCGTTTGTCTACCCCTTCTATGACCACATGCGCGGCCAGGTTCGCGAAGAAGGCTTGGTTGTACTCGGCACGCGTGCCGCTGCTGATGGCTGCGGTGCCAGCCCAGTTCTGGGCAGCTGCAGGTGAGTTGACCAAGGCGCCCGCTGTCGCGGCGACGGTGGTCAGCAAGCCCAGGCCAAAGTTGGTTCTGGAAAAATCTCTCTGCAAGCCAATCTTGAAGGCTGTGCAGCGTTGGGTCGATGACACCAGAAGCCTTTCTTGCAGGGCATTGCGGGCTAGGCGACGCGAAGCCTCATCGGATTGTGCGGCGCGGCAAGCAAAGTACTGAACCGAGCGATCGAGTCGAGTCTGATCTTTCTGGATTGCCTCACCCTCGTCCCCGCCCTTTGGATCATGGGCGACGCCTGGCGTGCCCCAACGAGGTGTGTGCTGAGATAGCGCTTCGCAGTCGTCGCGCCCCGCCATTGCGCCTGGGGCATAGCGCATCAGCAAGAAAGCCAGATCCACGGGTTCCACTACATCACGGTCGGTGATTTGGTATGCGCCACTCAGATCAAAACCCTTGTTCTCACGCCATGACAGACCCAAGGTTTGACACCCGCTCAAAGTGATGCAGGCTCCGGTGATCAGCAACTGGCGCAGCGGCATTCGGGAGGTCACGTTGAGGTTCATGAGCGAGCCTCCTGACTTTGCTCGGTATGACCTTTGAGCGAGCGAGGTGGTACGACCAGAAGGTCGAGTGAGTCCACGCTGGCGAGGGCTTCACTGCACAGCTCATCGGTGTCACGCTGTGCCAGTAAGGTGAGGTTTAGGCGCAGCACGCTGTCTGTATGGATGCGCAGCAAGGTCGAGGCGCATACAGGCTCGTCGGGACCGTCTGGCAGGAGATGGAGGCGTCGGCCATTCGCCCATGCCAGAACATGAGCGAAGGCTCGAACTCCCTGTTTGAGGCATGCGCCGCGAAGATCAACCTTGACCCAACCTGATCCACGACATAGAACTTCGCCGTCGACCCTCAGTACTTGGGGGGCTGGGTCAACGTCTGCTGAGCCACTCCGCACGGCGAGGTCGTCGAAAAGCACGGTCATTGCATTGCCGCTTTCTGTCCGTGTACCGCTGATGGTCTGTTGGCTACCTTCGAAACGGGCTGATTCCAAACTTAGAGCATGCACAGTGAACTCCTGTTTTCCAAAAGGAGCGTCCAGTGTGCAGATAGATGGAAGAGCAAGCACCCTAAGGCAGTGGGGCAGTTGGCGCTGTGATCCTCAACAGGCTTGTGGAGGCAGGGTGGTAGCAGGTCTGCGCAGAATCAATGATGAAAACAATCTCGGTCTCGAAGCGAAAGATGGCTCAGGTTCGAGAGCTCTGTCTTGCCGGCCTGTCCCCGTGTGAACTCATGCCCGCCTTGCTGGAAGCCTTGCATGAGGTACTAGGCAGCTCGCGCAATCTTTTCGACTGGACTGATACCGCGGGGCGCTTGCTTCGTTACGACATCGAAGGTCCCGTCGATCCCCAGATTGCCCGCCTGTACTTCGAGCGATTCCACAACCGACAAGAAGTTGAATGCATGCCCGCATTTGCTTCGATTCGGCATGCTCCTGCAGGCGTGCGAGGCGCGCTGGAATTGAAGACCGAGGCTTTTTTCAACTCGGCGCTGTATCACGAAGTTTGGAAGCCGCAGCATTTTCACAGCCGCATCGAGGGCGTGGTGCGTGGCTCAGCTGGTCAATTGCTCGGAAGCTTGGTTCTTTATCGAAGTGCCAAGGATAGCGATTTCGACAGCGAGGACGAGCAGGCTCTTGCGACCCTGCTGCCTTGGGTCGCACGAGGGTTGGAGAGCACAAAGATTAGCCGAGATGACGAACATTTCTTGCCTTCGCCAGAGCGCACAGAGACTCTACTGGTCGGCCCTGACGCCGAGCTTCGTCATGCTACAGCCGGAGCCTTTCGCCTGTTGCTGCAGATGGATTGCGGCCTGACCCCAGTTACGGTCTCCCGCCCATCGGACACATGGTCGTGCCTCTTGCGAAAGCTGTTCGGCTCAGCGCTGGAAGAACTGCGTGCGGGTGGTGGCGGCAGGGCCATGACGTTGATCAATGCTGCGGGGTGCTTTCTGGTCGAATTCAGTCGCTTGCATCCATGGGCGGTAGGAGACGGGTTGGTTCAGATTCAGGTGCGGCGCCTTGAGGCACACGAAGTGGCCTTGCATCGGGTGTTGCGAGAGCAGGGATTGAGCGCTGCCCAGATACGTGTCTGTGCGGCAACGTATGCGGGACGAACCAGTGTGGAATTGGCTCAGGAACTGGGTGTGGCAATCAGCACTGTGGTGGATCACTTGCGCAAGGCATACCGCGCATTGAATGTGCGCGATGGCGCCGGAATGCGCCGTGATGTGGATCGCCGCGTCGCGCAGTTGAACCTTTGCGGTGTCAGTTCGCGCTGGGCTTCTCTTTGCGCGCCGAACCCTTGATCAGATCGAAGCGGAACAGCCGGCATTCGATCGGGCCGTTCCACATCGGGAACTTGCGCGATTCCTTCAGGCGCATCTTGCTGGGCAGCTTCATGTCCGGGCAGAGCAGCCAGGCGGTCCAGCCGGCCGGGTTCTGGGTGTAGGCGCGCTTCCAGTGCGCAGCCAGGCGGGGGAAGAAGTCGTCGCCGGCGTCGCGCGCTTCGGAGCCGCCGGCATCGCGGCTCATCTGCACATTGCCGGCCTTGCCGCGCACCTCGATGCGCTCGCCGTAGGGCGGGTTCATCAGGATGGTGCCGGGCATGCCCTCGGGCAGCTCGGGGGCGGGGCGCTCGAGCGCATCACCGCCGTTGAACTGGATGTACTGGGCGACACCGGCGCGCTCGGCATTGCGGCGCGCGAAGTCGACCATGCGGAAGGCCACATCGCTGCAGAAGATGGGCACGGCGGGCGCGTGCTCGCGGTCCTTGGCGGCCTGCTTGATGGCCTGCCAGCGGCCGCGCAGGGGCACAAAGGGCAGCTGGCGCTCGAAGGCAAAGCGGCGCTGCATGCCGGCGGCCATGCCGCAGGCGATCTGCGCGGCCTCGACGGCGATGGTGCCCGAGCCGCAGCAGGGGTCGTGCAGAGCGCCGCCGGTCTCGGGCGTGCCCTTCCAGCCAGCGGCGGCCAGCATGGCGGCGGCCAGGGTTTCCTTCAGCGGGGCGTCGCCCTTGTCCTCGCGCCAGCCGCGCTTGAACAGCGGTTCGCCCGAGGTGTCGATGTAGAGGGTGGCATCGGTTTCGCTGAGGTGCAGCATCACCGGCAGGTCGGGGAAGCGGGTGTCGACGCTGGGGCGCTCGCCGGTGGCATCGCGCAGCACATCGCAGATGGCGTCTTTCACGCGCAGGGTGGCGAAGTTGAGGCTGCGCAGCGGTGAGCGCTGGGCCACGGTGTCGACGCGGATGGTCTCGGCCGGGGTGATCCACTCGTTCCAGTCGACCCGGCGGGCCAGGGCGTAGATGTCGTCCTCGTGGCGGTAGCCGCCCGAGACCAGCTCGATCAGCACGCGCTGGGCCAGCCGGCATTCGAGGTTGAGCTTCATCACGCCCTCGAGATCGCTCTTCAGCGCGATGCCGCCGCGCAGCACCTCGATATGGGTCTTGGGCAGGATGGCCCGCACTTCCTCGTCGAGCAGGCGCTCCACGCCCGAGGGGCAGGAGACGAAGAGGTGGTACAGGTCTTTGGGGGGTTCTTTGGCGGCCATGGGCCGATTGTCCCAGGAATGGCGAGGGAGGGCCGCAGCCCTCGGCTGCAGCACTTGGGCGGAATCCGGCGCGAAGTCTGTCGCCAAGTCACCCTGTCAACTCTGACAGCTCCGCCCAGAAATTCGAGATAACCCTGTATTCAGGCGGCGCGGCTGCGGTCAATCTTGTGCTGCGGGCGCTGAATAACGTGCATCTCCGACGTCAAGGACCGAAGCTGGACCTGGTCGCGGCGCATGAAGGACGTGGCCCGCGGGCGGCCGGGATCGATCTGCCGGCTCGCCTTCGGCGTTCTCCATCCACCACCCCGGCTCTCAGCGCCGGTGCGGCGCCGCACTTCACAAGAGTCCGCGCCGCTCGGCCGGAGTCACTCTGTGAAAGAAAGCCTCATCACCATGTCTCAGCACACACCCTCTCCGCGCCGCCAGGCGCTCAAGCTCATGGGCGTGGCCTCGGTGGCCGCGCTCGGCAGCAAGGAAGCCAGCAGTCAGTCGCAGACGCCCTACGGTGCCGCCGCGGCCGCCTGCAAGGCAGACACGGAATCGACCGCCGGGCCCTACCCGAACATCAGCGCCGCCGAGCGCCGCGATCTGCGCGCCAACACCAGCGGCAACACCACGCCCAAGTCCGGCGCTCCGCTGACCCTGCGCCTGCGCGTGCTCGATCTGGAGAACAACTGCGCGCCGATTCCGGGTGCCGTGGTCGACATCTGGAGCTGCGAGGCCACGGGCCTCTACTCCAGCTATGCCCCTTTCGGCACCCAGGGGCAGAACTTCTGCCGCGGCTACCAGAAGACCGGTGCCGACGGCGTGGCCGAGTTCCTGACCCTGTTTCCAGGCAGCTACAGCGGCCGGGCCCTGCACATCCATTTCTCCATCCAGAGCGCGGCGCGCAACATCCGGCCCAACGACGATGGCCGCAATCTGCCCGATGTCTTCGTGGCCCAGCTCTACTTCAACGCCGCCACGGCGGATGAGGTGTTCCGCAGCTTTCCCATCTACCAGCAAGGCGCGCCACGCACCCGCAACGAGGCCGACAGCATCTACGCCAGTGATGGCGGCGCCGGCTATATCGTGCAGGTCAGCAAGAGTGGCAATGCCTACACCGGCACCATCGATGTGGGGGTGAGGCGCTCAGCCATCGGCATGGGCAACAGCCAGAACGTCACGCCCCTGGTCAGCGGCCAGGCTCAGACCGTCAGCCTGGGCCTGCGTCAGTCGCGGCTGTACAGCATCCAGGTGCCGCCGGGCCGTCGGCAGCTCAAGTTTCAGCTTTCCGGGGGCACGGGCGATGGCGATCTCTATGCCCGCCTGGCATCGGCGCCGAGCACCACGGTGTATGACAAGAAATCCGATGGCTCGAGCAATGCAGAAACCATCACCTTCGCCTCACCCGTGGCGGGCACCTACTATCTGCTGCTCAATGCCTACGCCCCGGTCCACAACGCGCGCCTGCTGGCGACCTTGAGCTGAAGCCAGGCGGCGCTGGCCGCCAGCTTCGGGGCCGGTGCTCCAGGCGACCGGCCCTTGCCTTTTCAGCTGCGGCGCTGGCGACCGGCGCGCAGACCCAGGGCTGCCAGGCCCAGGCCCATCAGCAGCCAGGTCTGCGGTTCCGGCACGGCGGCCAGCATGCCCTGGCCGAGGTAGCTGTGGGTCAGCGTGGTCGGGTGGATGCGGTCCCAGTACATATAACTCTCGGGGCTGCTGCAGGTGCTGCCGTCGGGCTGGCCGACATAGCCGGTGAAGCAGGCTTGCGTGACATTGCTGAAGCCGTAGAGCGCCGCGTTGTCGACCAGGGTTTGCTGCGTGCCCAGGACGTCGAAATAGCGGATGTCAATGCCGGGCAGGGCCCGCAGCTGGCCGATGGCCTGATTCAGGCCAAAGTTGAAGCCCAGGGAGAGCTGGTGCAGCTGGCCCGAGAGGCCGGAGGACAGGCCGGCCGGTGTCTGGCCCAGGTCCGGCAGGCCTGGCATCAGGAAGTTGCGCGCACCCAGGCCGTAGAGGGTCTGCACCGCGCTGCTGAGGTTCTGGATGGCCGCTTGCGCCGTGGCCTGCGAGAAACCCAGGTACTGGAAATCATTGGCCCCGCCCCAGAGCACGTAAAGGGCCTGGCTGTCGGCGGCCGAGCCGGCCAGGCCGGACTGGAAGGCGCCCACTTGCGAGAGCATGCCGGTGTTTTGCAAGGCGGCTGGGGCACCTGCGGCCACCGCCGCGCCGTTGAGCCAGCCGGTTTGGGCACCGCCCCAGGCGTAATCCTGCAGGCTCACGCCCAGGCCTTGGGCGAGGTGCTCGACGGCCACCTGGCCGTTGGAAAAACGACCCTGGAAATAGTTGCCCGGCTGGGGCACGGCGCCGCTGGTGGCGCGGTAGAAATTGCCGTTGTCCGACAGGCTGTCGCCGAAGGCGATCACGCGGCTGTAGCTGGTGGCGGCACTGCTGCTTGTGGCCTGAGCCTGAGCTTGGGTGGGGGCGGCCCAGGCCAGGTTGGCGGCGAGTATCAGCAGCGCGGGCAGGCGTGCGCCGGCCGGGGAGCGGAGGGTGGTGTTCACGGCAGACCTTTCAAGTAACGATCCAAGTCAGCGGCATGATGGCATGTCTCGAAATGGGAATCACCTGAAATCGGTGTGCGTGTTCACGTTTGGGGGTGAACGGGTGAACGGGTGAACAGGTGAACAGGTGAACAGGTGAATGGTGAATGGTGAATGGTGAATGGTGAATGGTGAATCGTGGGGTGTGGTTCACCAGTTCACTGATTCACCCGTTCACTCAAGCTTCAAGCTTCAAGCTTCAAACCACCCGCCGCATCGTCGTCGTCCCGATGTGCATGCCTTCGCGGTATTTGGCGACGGTGCGGCGCGCGACCTGGATGCCTTGCTCTTCCAGCATGCTGGCCAGGGCGCTGTCGGACAGGGGTTTGGCCGGGTTCTCGGCGGCGATGAACTGCTTGATCAGCTCGCGCACGGCGGTGCTGGAGGCCTCGCCGCCAGCCTCGGTGGACAGGCCCGAGCCGAAGAAATACTTGAGCTCGAAGGTGCCGAAGGGCGTGGCCATGTACTTGGCCGTGGTCACGCGCGAGATGGTCGATTCGTGCAGGCCCAGCTCATCGGCGATCTCGCGCAGCACCAGGGGCTTCATGGCCACGGCGCCGTGGCTGAAGAAACCTTTTTGCCGCTCGACGATGGCGGTGGAGACGCGCAGGATGGTGTCGAAGCGCTGTTGGATGTTCTTGATGAACCAGCGTGCCTCCTGCAGCTGGCCGCCCAGGGCGCTGTTGCTGATGCCGCCGCGCGTCTGGCGCAGGGCGTTGGCGTAGAGCTCGTTGATGCGCAGCTTGGGCGCGACCTCGGGGTTGATGATGACGCGCAGCTCGCGGCCGACCTTGCGCACGATCACGTCCGGGATCACCGCCGGCGCCTGGCCGCGGGCAAAGCGCCGGCCGGGCTTGGGCTCCAGGGCCACGATCAGGGCTTGCGCTTCACGCAGCAAGGCATCGTCGGCGCCGGTCAGCAGCATCAGGCGGCGGCTGTCGCGCTTGGCCAGCAGGTCCAAGTGCTTTTTGCAGATCATGATGGCGATCACCTGCGGCGCGCTACGCGGCAGCTGGCGCAGCTGCAGCTCCAGGCATTCCGTCAGCTCGCGGGCACCGACGCCGGGCGGGTCCATGTGGTGCAGCCATTTGAGGGCGATGCGCAGGTGGTCGAGCAGCTCCTCGCGCTCGGCGGCGCTGTCCTCGTCACCGTCCGGCACCAGGGCCTCGGCGATGGCTTCCAGGCTGTCCTCGAGATAGCCGTCCTCGTTGAGCGAATCGATCAGCAGGCGCAGCGCCAGCTGGTCGGTATCGCTGAGGTGCATGCCGGCCATCTGCTGGACCAGATGCTCTTGCAGGCTGATCTCGGCCGATTCCTGGTCGCTGCGTTCGCCGTCTTCATCGTTGCTGCCCGAGCCGCTGCCGTTGTTGCTGGGCAGTTCGCGGATGCCGTCGAAATCGTCGCCCTCGGTGCCGTTCTCCCAGTCCTCGCGTTCGGTGCTGCCGAAGTCTTCGGCCTGCAGCTCGGGCGTGGCCTCGGCCTCGGCGCCGCCGCCCAGCTCACGGTCGGCGCCGCTGTCCTCGGCGGCGCTGGCCGGGCGCAGCTCGGGCAGCTCGGGCGTGGCGACGGAGAAGTCTTCTTCGGTTTCGAGCAGCGGGTTCTGCGCCAGCATCTGCTCGACTTCCTGATTCAGCTCCAGCGTGGACAGTTGCAGCAGGCGGATCGATTGCTGCAGCTGCGGCGTCAAGGCCAGATGCTGGCTCAGTCGAACCTGGAGTGACTGCTTCATGGCGCGGGCTCAGGGGCAGTCGTGAGATGCAGGAATCCCAGCATCAGCCCCGCGCGGGGCTGCCGTGGCAGCGGGCGTGTAGGCATCCATGGCCGGCTCTACATGCGGAAATGTTCGCCGAGATAGACCTTGCGCACATCGGCGTTGGCCACGATCTCGTCCGGCGTGCCCTCGGCCAGCACCGAGCCCTCGCTGATGATGTAGGCCCGGTCGCAGATGCCCAGGGTCTCGCGCACATTGTGGTCGGTGATCAGCACGCCGATCTGGCGCGCTTTCAGGAAACCGATGATGCGCTGGATCTCCAGCACCGCGATCGGGTCCACGCCGGCGAAGGGTTCGTCCAGCAGGATGAAGCGCGGTTGCGTGGCCAGGGCGCGGGCGATCTCGACGCGGCGGCGTTCGCCGCCCGAGAGCGCCGGCGCCGGGCTGTCGCGCAGCTTCTCGATGCTGAGGTCGTGCAGCAGCGCTTCCAGCAGCTCCTTGATGCGCGGCTCTTTCAGCGCGCGGCCCTGCTCGTCGCGCTGCAGCTCCAGCACGGCGCGGATGTTCTGTTCCACCGTGAGCTTGCGGAAGATCGAGGCCTCCTGCGGCAGATAGCTCAGTCCCAGGCGGGCGCGCTGGTGGATGGGCAG
Source organism: Paucibacter sp. B51 (assembly GCF_027863535.1). Classification (NCBI taxonomy): domain Bacteria; kingdom Pseudomonadati; phylum Pseudomonadota; class Betaproteobacteria; order Burkholderiales; family Sphaerotilaceae; genus Roseateles; species Paucibacter sp. B51. Next base: position 1,343,819 of record NZ_JAPIVN010000001.1, read on the forward strand.
GTGCTCGACCGATTGGCCGTCGATGTGGATCTCGCCGGCGTCGGCGCGCACCAGGCCCACGATCATGTAGAAGCTGGTGGTCTTGCCGGCGCCGTTGGGGCCCAGCAGGCCGACCACCTCGCCGCTGTTGACGCCCAGATGCACGTTCTTGACCACGCGGCGCACGCCGTAGCTCTTGGCCAGGCCCTCGGCTTCCAGGCGGCTGCGCGGGCCGGATTCGAGGGCGGCCACGGGCGCGTGATGGGGGCTGGCGACGCTGCTGTTGCTGCTGCTCATGGCGCTTTGCGGGGGCTCAGGCTGGTGCTGGGCTTGAGTTGCACGCCGGAGGCCGCGGCCGCGGGTGCCGAGGCGGCCTCGGGCGCGCCGCCGCGCGGCATCATCACCACACGGACCCGGCCGCTCGGGTGGGGCGAGGTCTGGCCGCCCTCGAGGGTGAAGACCTCGCTGCGGTTGTCGAACAGGATGACTGCGCCGGTCACCTCGTCGGCCACCGTCGTGCCCTGCAGGCGGCGCACCACGGCATTGCCGATGAAGCGCACGGTGTCGCTGCGGGTGTCGTATTCGAGCTGGTCGGCCAGGCCTTCGATGGCCTCGCCCGGCACATCGCGCGCCTGGCGGAAGCTGACCTGCTTGCCGGTCTGGCCATTGGCATAGACCTGGTAGTAGCCGTCGCCGGTTTCGCGCACATCGAGCTTCTCGGCGCGCAGCACCAGGCTGCCCTTGCTCAGCACCACATCACCGTTGAATTCGGTGCGCTGCTTGGCGATCTCGACGCTGCCGCCGTTTTTGGAGCTGATGTTCAGCGGCTTGGCGCGGTCGCCTTTTTCCGCCCAGCCCGAAGTCGAGGCCCCGCCCAGCAGCAAGGCCGCCAGCAAGCCGGGCAAGACGGAAAAGCGCGGTGACAGCTTCATGGGCAGCAGCAGGAGGGATGGAGGAGGGGGCAGGCCGGGCAATCGAATCAAGCGAGCACGCGTTCGCCGCCCGTGAAGGCGGCACAAAACTTGCAGGCCATTCTAGTACGGGCCTGGGTCAGCCCGGAGCGCCCGCCGTGCGTGAAGCGTGAGCATCACGCCGCGGTGCGTCCGGTGCCATCCATTCATCAGGCCTTGCCGCCGCGCAGCTGTTGGATCAGCTGGTTGCTCAGGGCGAGGGCGGCCTGGTGGCCCACCGCGGCGCTCTGCCCCGGGCCAGCGGCCAGGCTGGGGCTGGTCAGGAAACGGCCGCCGATGCCCAGGGCTGGCACCGTCTCCGCACGGTAGGCAGCGGCCAGCTGGGCCGATTGCGCCATCCGGCTGTTGGCGGTGAAGGAGTTGAAGGCCGCCTTGAACTTGGCCTCTTCCAGGCCGAGGCTGACGGCGAATTGGGTGATGGCCTTCTCATCGCTGAGGTCCAGACGCTGGACATGGATGGCCTTGAACACGGATTCGTGGAAATCGCCCAGGCGGCCGAGACTTTCCAGCGCGAACATCAGGCGCTGGTGCAGCTTGTGCATGGCGCCCACACCCACATGGACCCGGCGGAAGCTCACATCGGCCGGCAACTGCTTGGCCCAGGCGCTGACATGAGGGTCGAAGGCGAAGCAGTGCTGGCAGGTGTAGAGGAAGAACTCGATCACCTCAATCTTGCCCGGTGTGCTCGGCAGCGGCTGAGCCAGGCGCAGATAGTGTTTGCCTTCCACCGGCGCCGCCCCCTGAGCCAGGCTCAGGGTCGGCAGGGCGGCCACGGCCAGCCCGAGGGTCGAAGAGAACTCACGGCGAGAGATCAAGGTCTTCATATCGGGGCGGGCGCTGGCGCGGTTCAGGGTTCAATGAGGTGAGGACAGCAGAACAGGAAGAACGATCAGGCCTTGCTGGCGCGGGCCAGCTGGATCAGGTGGTCGGCCACGGCCAGGGCGCGGCGGCCGTTGGCCTGCTCGTTGTCGCCACGCAGGCCGGCGATCGAGGGCGAGGTCAGGTAGCGGCCGCCAATGCCCAGGGCGGGCACGCCGTCGATGCGGTAGGCCTCGGACAGCTTGGTGCCCTGGCCGGCCTTGGTGACCACGCCGAAGGCGTTGTAGGCGTCCTTGAACTTGGCGCCGTCCACGCCCAGCTTCACCACCAGCTCGGTGATGCTCTTTTCGTCGTTGAGGTCCAAGCGCTCGACATGGAAGGCGTTGAAGATCTTGTCCTGCAGCTCCGCCGCCTTGCCCAGGGCTTCCAGGGCGTAGAACAGCTTCTGGTGCTGCTTGATCATGGCGTTGAAGCCCACGTGCACGCGGCGGAAGGCCACATCGGCCGGCAGCTGCTTGATCCAGGGCGCCAGCACCGGCTCGAAGGCATAGCAATGCGGGCAGCCGTACCAGAAGAACTCGACCACCTCGATCTTGCCCGGGGTGCTGCTCGGCAGGGCTTGCGACAGGGTTTGGTACTTGCCCGCGAAGGGGTCGGTCTGGGCCAGGGCCAGCTGCGGCGCAGCGGCCAGCGTGCCCAGGGCACCCAGGCTCAGAGGTGCGGACAAGAGGGCAGAAAACTCGCGACGTTTCATCATCTTCATCTTCTCGTTCATCTCGGTGGACAAAAGAGGCCTCGGCAGGCCCTGGGTGATGGACAGACGATCAGCGCTTGACGCCGACCAGATTGGCTTCGATGCCGGCGGCTTCGATCTTGCGCTGCATGCCCTCGGCTTCATCGCGGCTGTCGATGGGGCCGATGCGAACGCGGAACACGGTGCGCCCCGACTGTTCCTTTTCCATGACCTTGGCGCTGAAGCCCAGCAAGGCCAGGCGGGCGCGTTGCTGCTCGGCGTCCTCGTTCTTCACATAGGCGCCGGCCTGCACGAAGTAGAGGTTGGGGTCGGCCGCGGCTGCGGCGGCGCTGGCGGCAGCTGCCTTGGCCTCGGCCTTCTTGTCGGCCGGGGATTTGTCGGCGGCCTTCTCGGCAGCTTTCTCGGTGGCCTTGTCAGCAGGCTTGGTGGCCGGTGCTGCCGCTGTGGAGGCAGCTGGAGCGGGCGCAGGCGTTGTCACGGCGGCAGGGACGGCCGGAGCCACCACTGCAGGGGCGGGCGCCGGGGCGCCGCTGACCACGCCGCTGGCCACCTTGGCGCCGGCCTTGCCGGCCAGGGGGGCGTTGGGGTCCCAGTTCTTGTTGCGCTGGGCCTCGGCCGCATCCTGCTCGGCCGTGCGCTGGGGCACCTTGTCGATGAAGGGGATGGGCACCTTGGCGATGTAGAGCGCCACGCCCAATGCCACGGCCAGGCCCAGCAGCAAGCCGACAATCAGGCCGAGGACAAAACCGCCCCGTTGTTGCTTGCTCTTGTTGCCGTTTCTGCTGTTGTTGTTGCTGCTGCCAGATTGAGCCGTGCTCATGCCTTCTCCGTCGCTTCAGGGTTCGCTTCGCGGGACATCACCTCGGGTGCGCTGACCCCCAGAACCGCCAGGGCATTGCGCAGGACCTGGCGCGTGGCGGCCAGCAGGGCCACCCGGGCCGCGCTCAACTCGGGCGCCTGGTCCAGCACGCGCTCAGCCGCATAGTAGCTGTGATAGCTACCGGCCAAATCGCGCAGATAGAAAGCCACATCGTGTGGGGCCAGGCCGGCGGCCGCGCCGGACAGCATGGCCGGGTACTCGGCCAGCTTGAGCATCAGGGCCGCCTCGGTGGGCGCCGTCAGCAGGCTGAGGTCGGCCTGGGCCAGGGTGCTTTCGTCACCGCCGCGGGCCACCCAGTTGCGAATCACCGAGCAGATGCGGGCGTGCGCATACTGGACGTAGAACACCGGGTTCTCGTCGTTTTGCTTCAGCGCCAGGTCGACGTCAAAGATGAACTCGGTGTCGGCCTTGCGGCTGATGAGGAAGAAGCGCACGGCGTCGCGGCTGGTCCAGTCGATCAGGTCGCGCAGGGTGACGTAGGAGCCGGCGCGCTTGGAGATCTTGACCTCTTCGCCGCCCTTCATCACCGTGACCATCTTGTGCAGCACGTAGTCCGGGAAACCCTGGGGGATGCCCACATCGGCCGCTTGCAGGCCGCCGCGCACGCGGGCGATGGTGCCGTGGTGGTCGGTGCCCTGGACGTTGATGCACTTGGTGTAGCCGCGCTGGAACTTGTCGATGTGGTAGGCCACATCGGGCACGAAGTAGGTGTAGCCGCCTTCGGACTTGCGCATCACGCGGTCCTTGTCGTCACCGTAGTCGGTGCTGCGCAGCCAGAGTGCGCCGCCTTCTTCAAAGGTCTTGCCGTTGGCCACCAGCTTGGCCACCGTGTCTTCGACCCGGCCCGAGCTGTAGAGGCTGGATTCCAGGAAGTAGTTGTCGAACTTGAGGCCGAAGGCCTGCAGGTCCAGGTCTTGCTCGTGGCGCAGGTAGGCGACGGCGAACTGGCGGATGCCGTCCAGGTCTTCGATATCGCCCGAGGCGGTGAACTGGCGGTCGTCGGCGACCACGGTCTTGCCAGCGCGGAAGTCGTCGGCGATGTCCTGGATGTAGTCACCGTTGTAAGCGCTCTCGGGCCAGCCGGCGTCACCGGGCTTGAGGCCCTTCAGGCGGCACTGGGTCGAGTTGGCCAGCGTGGCGATCTGCACGCCAGCGTCGTTGTAATAGAACTCGCGCGTGACCTGGCTGCCCTGGGTTTGAAACAAACTGCAAATGGCGTCACCGAGTGCAGCCTGGCGGGCATGGCCCACATGCAGGGGGCCGGTGGGGTTGGCCGAGACGAATTCGACCATCACATGCTGCTCATTGGCGGGCTGTTGACCGAAGCGATCGGCGGCGCCCAGCACCTCGGCCACCACGGCCTGCTTGGCCGCAGCGGTCAGGCGGATGTTGATGAAGCCGGGGCCGGCGATCTCCAGGGCCGAGACCCAGCGCTGGAAGGCCGGGCGGCGCTGCAAGGCCTCAATCAGGGCCTGCGCCAGCTCGCGCGGGTTTTTCTTCAGCGGTCGCGCCAGCTGCATGGCGGCCGTGCAAGCGAAGTCGCCATGGGCGGCTTGCTTGGGAGATTCGAAGGCGGCAACCAGGTCGGTGCCGGGGCTGAGTTCTTGAATGGCTTCGGCCAGGGCGGCGAGCAATTCTTGCTTGGCTTGGATCATGGGCGAATTCTACGGGGCGGGCGTCAGTATGATGTTCGGCATGTCCCTGGATTCAGCCCCCGTCCTCGAGAGCGCTTCGGACCTGCCCGCCCACATCGGCAAGTACAAGGTCTTGCGCCGCCTCGGCGAGGGCGCCACCAGCGATGTCTTCCTGGCCGTCGACGAGTTCCACCGCAGCGAGGTGGCCATCAAGCGCATGCGCGCCTGGGCCGCCGTCAGCCGCGCCGGGCAGGGCAGCGATTTCAGCCTGCGCTTCTACGCCGCCGAGGCAGCGCTGGCCGGCCGCCTGCAGCACCCGAATGTGGTGCAGATCCTCGACGCCGTGCCCGAGGAAGACGCGCCCTATCTGGTGATGGAGTATGTGCCGGGCGTCACGCTCAAGCATTTCTGCCGCAGCGACCGCCTGCTGCCGCTGGACCAGATTGTCGAGCTCGGCTTCAAGTGCGCCATGGCCTTGAGTTATGTCTTCCGCCAGGGCTTGATCCACCGCGATGTGAAGCCGGCCAATCTGCTGGCCGTGCTCGATGCCCAAGGCCAGGTCACCGATGTCAAGGTCAGTGATTTCGGCAGCGCGCTGAATCTGCATTCCGACTCGACCCAGGTGCACCGGGTCGGTTCGCTCGCCTACATGCCGCCCGAGCAGATCGAGGGGGGTGATGTCGATTGCCGCGCCGACATCTACGCCCTGGGCGCCGTGCTCTACCACCTGGTCGCCGGGCGCGCGCCCTTCGATGCGCCGAGCCAGATGGCCTTGATGCACCAGATCTACCACCAGGCGCCACCGCCGCTGCAAGGCCTGCGGGGTGGGGTGACGCCGGAGCTGGAGGCGGTCATCCTCAAGGCCCTGGCCAAGCATCCGCAAGAGCGCTATGCCGATTGGGAGGCTTTTGCCAAGGCACTGTCGGAGCTGGTGTCCAAGCAGTTGGTGCCTCTGGCGCGGCTCTACGAGGTCAAGGATTCGGAGCGCTTCAATATGTTGCGCGAACTGGAGTTCTTCTCCGATTTTGGCGACGTGGAGCTCTGGGAGGTGGTGCACCGGGCGCGCTGGCGGCGTTTTCCGCTCGACCATGCGCTCTACAAGCGCGGCCAGGAAGGCAATACCTTTCACATCATTGCCCAGGGGGCGGTCGATGTCTTCCGCGATGGCAACAAGGTGGCGACCCTGGGCCAGGGCACCTCGGTCGGCGAGATGGCCTATCTGGCGCCCAACCCGGACCTGCGCCGCCACAGCACCGATGTGCGGGTCAGCGAGGTCTGCATCACCATCTCGTTCACTCCGGAATCGCTGGGCCTGCTCAGCCCTGAATGCCAGCACCGATTCGACCGCGCCTTCATCCAGGTGTTGGTGCGCCGCCTGCATGCCGCGCACGAGGCTTTGGCGCATCCGCGCCGCATCATGTAAACCCGTCTTGAGGCTGTCGCGTTGCCGTGCTGGAATCAAGTTCGAGCGGATGCCACGCGATCTTGCTTCTGACCCTGCCCCCCTTTCTTTGACGCCTTTGAAGGACATTTGCACATGAAGACGACGACGCTGAAATCCCTGCTGGCCCTGACGCTCTGCGCGGTGGCTGGTTTCGCCCAGGCTGCGGCCAGCTGCGATGCCCAGGCGACCGAGAAGAAGCTCGCCGGTGCTGCGAAGACCAGCTTCCTGAAGAAGTGCAATGCCGACAACCCTGCCGCCGCTGCAGGCAATGCCGCTTGTGACGCTGCCGCCGCCGAGAAGAAGCTGGCCGGCGCGGCCAAGAACAGCTTTCTGAAGAAGTGCAATGCCGACGGCGGCCCAGGCGCTGCGGCCGCACCGGCGGCCAACGACGCCCAAGCCAGCTGCGAAGCCAAGGCGGCCGAGAAGAAGCTGGCTGGCGCCGCCAAGACCAGCTTCACCAAGAAGTGTGTGGCGGACGCTGCGGCTGCCAAGTAAGCTGACACGCCTGCCCAACCCCGGGTGGCGCTCCTGCCTCCCGGGGTTTTCTTTTGGCCCGGTGTGGCGTGATGGGTGATGGGCCTCAGGCCTGCCGGCCCCAATAGTCCGGCCGACCGTAGTTCACCTTGAGGAAATCGATCCACAAGCGCACCCGCAGCGGCAGGTGCTTGGCCTGCGGAAACAGGGCGTAGATGCCGTTGGGCGGCGCGGCGAAATCGTCAAGCACGCTGACCAGGCGGCCGGCGGCGATGTCACCCTCAACCTCCCAGGTACTGCGCCAGGCCAGGCCCAGGCCGGTCAGGCACCAGTCGTGCAGGACCTGGCCGTCGCTGCAATCGAGTCGGCCATTGGGCCGCAGATGCTGCACCGTGCCGTCGATGGCAAAGGCCCAGCCACGGGTCTGGCTGGCATCCGAGCTCAAGGTCAGGCAGGCATGCCGGCCCAGCTCCGAGGGATGTTGGGGCACGCCGGCGCGTTTCAGATAGGCCGGGGTGGCGACGCAAAGGCGTCGGTTGTCGGCCAGACGCACGCTGATCAGGCTGGAATCAGGCAGATCGCCGACCCGCACGGCGCAGTCAAAGCCTTCGGCCGCGATGTCCACCACCCGGTCGCTGAGGTTGAGCGACACGCTCACGTCTGGGTGACTGGCCAGGAACTCCGGCAGCAGCGGTGCCACATGACGGCGGCCGAAGCCGGCCGGCGCTGTGATGCGCAAGTGCCCGCTGGCCTTGACCCCGCCCGCGCTGACACTGGCTTCAGCGCTGTTGAACTCGGCCAGCAGGCGCTGGCAGTCCTCCAGAAACGCGCTGCCCTCATGCGTCAGGCTCAGCCGCCGCGTGGTGCGCAGCAGCAGCTTCACCCCCAGCCGGGCCTCCAGCGCATCAATGCGACGCCCCATCACGGCCGGCGCCACCCCCTCCAGCTGCGCCGCTGCCGTCAGGCTTCCCTTGGTGGCGACGGAAACGAAGGATTCGATCTGTTTGAGGCGGTCCATGACGCTAGATTGTGACTTCTAAAGTTGTAATAAGGTTATTTATGCCTTTATTGCTTCTTTGTGAGTGAATCATGTCAAAAGTAATAGATCAAAAAATTTGATTAACGAGTGGGCGATATGACGACCAAGTCGTTGCTAGGGTTATACATACCGTGGAGAACCCTTACTTTTGGCTCTAGAGGGCCTTCCTAGACTTTGTTCACTTTTGTTACGCCAGACGGCACGGACCACAAGCCAGCGTCTGGCTCCCTTGTTTCAAAAGCCACAAAGCATAGGAAACGACATGTTGAGGAATTGCAAGTTCAGCGCCGTGAGCGCGGCTGTTTTGGCCATGGTGGCCGTCTCGGCTCAAGCACAAACGCAGGCCCCGTCGGAGCGCCTGGAACGCGTGGAAGTGACGGGTTCGAACATCAAGCGTGTTTCGGCTGAAACCGCCTCGCCGGTGCAGGTGTACAGCCGCACCGAAATCAAGCAGACCGGCGCCAATACCGTGCGCCAGGTGCTGGACACCATCACTGCCACCTCGACTTCCGAACTGGTGGACAACGGCAATTCGAACAGTTTTGCTGCGGGCGCATCGGGCGTGTCCCTGCGCGGCCTGGGCAAGGGCGCGACCCTGGTGCTGTTGAACGGCCGCCGCGTGGCGTACTACGCCCTGGCCGATGGCGCCAAGGAAAACTTCGTCAACGTGGACGCCATCCCCGCTGACGTGATCGAGCGCATCGAAATCCTGAAGGACGGTGCCTCCGCCGTCTACGGTTCCGACGCCATGGCCGGTGTGATCAACATCATCACCCGCAACGAGTACAACGGTATTGGCATCAGCGCCTCCTACCAAACCGGCGTGGAGCCCAAGCTGCAGAAGCAGGCGACGGCCGCCGTGGTTGCCGGTTTCGGTGACCTGAACAAGGACAAGTTCAATGTCCTGGGCAATATCGAGGTGTACAAGCGCGAGGGTTACACCATCGCCGACGTGCGGCCCTCCTTCGCTCCGTGGCACAAGGAAATCGTCAACCCTGCGTTTGGCGACCCGAGCCTGAACTCTTACCCTGGCAACCTGATCAAGGGCAAGCTGGTCGACGGTTCCTTCGTCCAGGCTTCGGGCAATCCTCGTGTGCCCACGGCTGCTTGCACCAACAAGAACGCCGCCGGTGCCTGCGTGATGGATATCAACGGCCTGAACCAGACCTATGACCCGGCTTCGCGCGTCAATGCCTTCGTCAGCGGCCGCCTGGCATTGAACAACGACCTGGAAGCTTTCGCGGAAGCCAGCTATTCGAAGACCAAGACCGAATACTTGTCCCTGCCATTCGCCATCAACGCACCGGCCACGCCTTTCCGCTGGTTTGACGGCAATGCCAAGAAGATCCAGATCGTGCCCAAGCCCGTGCTGGCGGCCAACAACCCGGCCAACACCACCGGTGATGTGGCCGGCTTGGAGTACCGCTTCATGGATCCTGGCATGAACTGGGACATCCCCGGTGACGCCAGCCAGTACCGCGTGTTGGCCGGCGTCAAGGGCTCGACCGCCGGTTGGGATTGGGAAACCACCATCGGTCGTGTGGGTGCTGATGGCACGAAGGAAGGCATCGGCGCACATCGCGTGGACTTCATCAACGCGATCAACAGCGGTGAGTACAAGATCGCCGGCAGCAACAGTGCCGAACTGCTGAACAAGATGTTCCGTAAGACCGAGCTGAAGGGTGAGAACCACCAGAACTTCATCGATGCCAAGGTCAGCGGCGAGCTCTACAAGCTGCCGGCCGGCATGATGATGGGCGCCTTCGGTGTCGAGTACCGCGCGGAAAGTGTGCTGGTCAAGTCGGGCCAGAATTTGCTGAACGCTGAGATCATCAACAACGGTTCAGTCTGGGTGGAAGGCAGCCGCAAGCTGGGCTCGGCCTTCGCTGAAATCGAAGCGCCTTTGGCCAAAGGCTTGCAAGCCAACGTGGCAGCCCGCTTTGACAAGGCATCGGGCTCGGACAGCCGCCTGTCTCCCAAGCTGGGTCTGACCTATCTGGTGGCCGACAACTTCAAGGTTCGCGGCACGGTGGCTGGTGGTTTCCGCGCCCCCAACATCCCTGAAGCCATGGGCAAGGTGGGCTTGACCGGTTTCTACAACAGCATGGTGGACCCCAAGCGTTGCGAGACGGCCACCAAGATCCGCGACATCTTGAAGAAGGGCAACGACAACGACAAGGCCGATGCCACCGCCGCCTTCAACTCGGGCTGTTTGGTGTCCATCCCCGCCATGATCTCGGCCAACCCCGGCATCAAGCCTGAGCTGTCCAAGAGCATGACCTTTGGTTTTGTGTTCGATCCGGTCAAGGACCTGTCGATCGCTGTGGACTACTACAAGATCGAACGTCGCAATGAGATCGCCAACCGTGATCCTGACTACGTCCTGGCCCGCGAAGGCCAAGCGGGCTACGACAGCATGATTGCCCGTGCGCCCGTCAGCGGCACCGACCTGGCCCGCGCGGCTCGTGCCAACGAGCTTGATCCTACGGCCAAGATCAGCTGGGCTGCCGGCGACTTGACCACCTTGTTGCTGCAGTATGAGAACTTCGGCAAGACCGAGCGCTCGGGCATTGACCTGGACGTCAAGGGTCGCATCGGTCTGGGTGAACTGGGCAACCTGAACCTGGGACTGACCACGACTTACGCCCTGACGGCCAAGGAGTGGGACATCGAAGCCAACGAGTACCGCCCGAACCGTGTTGGCCTGCGCAATGAGCCGCGTGTGCGTGCCGTGTTCAGTGCCGCTTGGAGCAATGGTCCCTGGGGTGCAGGCCTGCGCTTCAACTACACCACGGCTCGCGCGCTCAACAACGACGAGACCGATGAAGCCAACTGGGGCGAAGCTGCTTGCCGTAAGCGCCTGAACCCCACCGGCACTTACCCTTGCATCCAGCAGCGCGATCTGCGTACCGACCTGAGCGTGCGTTACAGCGGCTTCAAGAACCTGAACCTGGGCCTGAACGTGCAGAACCTGTTCGACGAGCCGGCACCGATCAGCCTGCGTGACGGCTTTGTGCTGCGTCCGCGCGCTGTGAAGGTCACCATGGACTACAAGTTCTGATCTGAACCCTGCGCTGGTTTGCGGGCTGTCTGTGGGCAGCCTTCGAACCCACTTCAAAACCCGGGCTTGGCCCGGGTTTTTTCATGCCGATTCACTTTGAATTTCATCTGTATTCCTGCAAATATCTCAAGTAATTCATAAATTTCCGGGTTCGAATCGAGCAGCCCTTTGCGGCTAAATTGCCGAGCATCCCGTTTCACTGTCTTGCCGAGGAACTCTTTCATGAACGCCCCCCACACCCCAGCACGCACGGCGGTTCACGGCCTTCAGGTCGCGACCGAGTTGTTTCGATTCATCGAAGACCGGGTCTTGCCCGGCACGGGTCTCAGCAGCGAGCGCTTCTGGACGGGTTTCGACGCCATCGTCCGGGACCTCGCCCCCAAGAACCTGGTCTTGCTGGCCGAGCGGGACCGCTTGCAGGCGGCGTTGGACGATTGGCACCGCAAGCATCCGGGGCCGATCCGCGACATGGCGGCCTACCGGGCATTTTTGGAAGAGATCGGCTACCTGGTGTCGCCGCCCGGCGCGGTGCAGGTGAGCACCGCAAAGGTGGACGCCGAGCTGGCGCTGCAGGCCGGGCCGCAGCTGGTGGTGCCGATCCTGAATGCGCGTTATGCCCTCAATGCCGCCAATGCGCGTTGGGGCTCTTTGTATGACGCGCTCTATGGCACCGATGCCATTCCTGAAACCGGCGGTGCCGAGCGCGCGGGGGCTTACAACCCGGTGCGCGGTGCCCAGGTGATTGCCTATGCGCGCCGTGTGCTGGACCAGGCCGCACCCCTGGCCGGGGCTTCGCACACGCAGGCGAACAGCTACCGCGTGGAAGCTGGCCGTCTGGTGGTCGGCTTGATCGGTGGTGCCAGCACCGGCTTGGTCGACCCCGCGCAGTTCGTGGGTTATCAAGGTGAGGCCGTGGCGCCCAGTTCGGTGCTGCTGCGTCACAACGGCCTGCATCTGGATGTGCAGATCGATCGCAGCACGGCCATCGGCGCCAGCGATGCGGCCGGCATCAGCGATGTGGTGCTGGAGGCGGCGTTGTCCACCATCCTCGACCTGGAGGACTCGGTGGCCGTGGTCGACGCCGAGGACAAGGTGCTGGCCTACGGCAACTGGCTGGGCATCTTGCAAGGCACGCTGACCGAAACGCTGAGCAAGGGCGGCAGGACCCTCACCCGCCGTCTCAACCCCGACCGTGTCTACACCGCGCCCGAAGGCGGCGTGCTGAGTCTGCACGGCCGCTCGCTGATGTTTGTGCGCAATGTTGGCCACCTGATGAGCAACCCGGCGATTCTCTACACCGACGCTCAGGGTCAAACCCGCGAGATTCCTGAAGGCATCATGGATGCCGTCGTCACGACCACGATCGCTCTGCACGATTTGAAGGGCGAGGCGGGCCGCGCCATCCGCAACTCGCGCGCTGGCTCCATCTACATCGTCAAACCCAAGATGCACGGCCCGGCCGAGGTGGCTTTTGCGGCCGAGCTGTTCGCCCGCGTCGAGCAGATGCTGGGCCTGCCGGACAGCACGGTGAAGCTGGGCATCATGGACGAAGAGCGCCGCACCAGCGTCAACCTCAAGGCCTGCATCGCCGCAGCGGCCAGCCGTGTGGCCTTCATCAACACCGGCTTCCTCGACCGCACCGGCGACGAGATGCACACCGCCATGCTGGCCGGACCCATGTTCCGCAAGGGTGACATGAAGACCAGCGCCTGGATCCAGGCCTACGAGCGCAGCAATGTGCTGACCGGCCTGGGTTGCGGCCTGCGCGGCCGGGCCCAGATCGGCAAGGGCATGTGGGCCATGCCCGACCTGATGGCCGCCATGCTGGAGCAAAAAATCGCCCACCCCAAGGCCGGCGCCAACACCGCCTGGGTGCCGTCGCCGACCGCCGCCACCTTGCATGCCCTGCATTACCACCAGGTTCATGTGCAGGCGGTGCAGCAGGAGTTGGAGCAGATCGATGCCGACGCCGAGCGTGACGCCATCCTGGACCGCCTGCTGCAGATCCCGGTGGTCGAGCAGGCGAGCTGGAGCGCGGCCGAGATTCAGCAGGAGCTGGACAACAACGCCCAGGGCATCCTGGGTTATGTGGTGCGCTGGGTGGACCAGGGCGTGGGTTGCTCCAAGGTGCCGGACATCCACAACATCGGCCTGATGGAAGACCGCGCCACCCTGCGCATTTCCAGCCAGCACATCGCCAACTGGCTGCACCACGGCGTGACCCATGCCGCCCAGGTGCACGAGACCTTCCAGCGCATGGCGGCGGTGGTGGACGGCCAGAATGCGAGCGATGCGGCCTACCAGCCCATGGCCGGCCATTTCGAAACCTCCGCGGCCTACCGCGCTGCGCTTGACCTGGTGTTCAAGGGCCTGGAGCAACCGAGCGGCTATACCGAGCCCCTGCTCCATGCCTGGCGTTTGAAGGTCAAGGCGGGTTCAGTCTGACGGACCGCCGGCCCCTCCTGAGGCCGTGAACGAATAGAGCGGGCCTGTGGGCCCGTTTTTTGTTGCTCACCTGGTGTGGGGGCGCAATGTCACAGCGTCGCGGATGTGTGCCTTGAACTGGCTTGGCCGTCGAGAGTCCGGCGTACATGTGCCCACATCAGCGCCGACAAAGTGGCCTGGTATTGGCCCGCTTGTTCTGCGGAAGCAACACCTGCTGATGGCCCAGGTCAGGCCTCGATGGCTTTGTTGGACGGCAAGGCTGGCGTCTTGATGGGCAGGGCGAGGTCGGCGGCAGGAATGACGCCTGACTGCTGCTTGGGCCGCTGGGCTGATTTCGCCTGAGGCGGGCGCAAAAATAGCCCGCAAGCTTTCACTTGCGGGCTTGTTCGACTGCTTTCGAATCCAATGGGCCGGGTAGACCGGCCCGGCATGGATTAGAAGTCGATGCGGGCGCTCAGGCGCACCGAACGCGGCGACTGGAATGCACTGGCGTTGCCGTAGTTCAGGCTGGCCCGGGTGTCATTGCGAGCGTAGTCACCCACCTCGTTGGTTTCAGTCACGCCTTGCGAGTTGAAGATGTTGAAGACATCGGCTTGCAGGGTCAGCTTGGTCTTCCCTTCCAACTTGGGCGTGTAGGCCAGCTGAAGATCGAAGGTTGACGTCCACGGCGTGCGGCCGGCACTTCCGCGATTGCTCAGTTTGCCGCCGCAGTAGTAGCTCGATGCCGAGGTGTAGTTTTTCGATTCAGCATAGTCAGCCACGGTGTCGGGCACGAAGCCGATGCAGCTCTTGGGTCGGCCCGAAGCCACGACCGCATTCATGCCAACTCGAAGCGTGTCGCTCAGGGCGTAGTTGCCGTAGACCTTGACCACGTGGCGACGGTCATTGGGCAAGGGGCCAAAAGCACCGTGGGTGAATGAGCCAAAGTCAAAGTCTTGGGTGATGCCCGCGTCTTCTTGGTTGAGGTTGGACTGGACATAGCCTTCTGCAGACCCCCGGCTCTTGGACAGTGTGTATGAGGCATTGATGCCCCACTTGCCGTCGAAGGGTCGGTCCAAGGTCAACTCTAGGCCGTCATAGATCCGTTCATACTTGGCCAGACCAAAGTAGCTGGCGGGGATGGTGGCTTCGATCAACTTGCCATCGCCATTGAGGTCCATCTTCAAGGTCACGTCGCGACCTGGATTAACCACGATGCACGGCGCAAGGCCCACAGTTCCAAATGCGTCTTTGTAGCCCTTGTCGGCGGCGTAGTTCTCCATGGCGTAGTGACCGCAGAAGTCATCCATGCCGTCGTTGATCTTGCGGTGGGTGTACTTCGCGCCCACGGTCCATTCCTTGTTCAAGGACTTCTGAATGCCCACCATGATTTCATCCTGATTCATGGGCTTGAGCTTGGTATCTGCAATCGTGCCAGGGTCCGGCAGATTGCCGCTCTGGATGATCTGCGGTGAACCAATGGATGCACCCAGGCCGATTGGCGCTTGCGTTTTCGGATCGCGGCTGGCGAAAGTGAAGAACTCCCGAATGAAGGACTCCGAACGGGTGGCGCGAATATTGGTGTTGGCTGCCACTGGGATGTAGTAGCGACCCACATTGGTGAACACCTTGGTCGAGCCGTCACCGGCCAGATCCCAGGACACGCCAAACCGCGGAGCCAACAAGTTGTCAGCCTTGACGAATGAGCTTCCGTCCGCGTTCTTGTTGTTGAACGACTCGCTGCGCAGACCGCCATACACCAACAATTGTTTGTTGATCTTCCAGCTGTCTTCCAGATAGACCGCGTTGTTCACCACTTCGAACTCGCCCGAGGTGGAGCTGTTCTGTTGGCGGCGAACGTACTGTGTTCCAGGCGTGAAGCCATCAACACCGTTGACGCGACCGCTGGCCGGCACAAGGAAGTAGCGGTAGTAGTAGCCGTCGCCTTGCCAAGCGGTACCGGCTTCGTAGGACGTGAACTTTTGATTGTCCAGACCGGCACGAATGGTGTGGTTGCCGAGGGTGTACTCCAGGTCCAGGCGGCCAGCCTTGCGCTTGTCGGTGTCCACCGGGCGAGCCAGTGGATCACGAACGCCGACAAAGTTGTACGGCGGGCCCCAGCAACCAATTTCGGTAAACGCGGTGTTGATGTCAGCGACCGGCGGGCACTTCAGTGACTCGGCATTGCCGGCACGCGCGCCAGTGGTGCTCAGGCGCTGGTTCTCCGTGGTGCCCACCAATGCGGACACCGTCAGGTTGTCGGTCAGGTAGGCTGTGGCCTTACCGATCACGACCTTGCCGCCCTGTGTCTGCTCGCTGGCCTGCGCGGTGCCGTCCAAGCTCGTGGAGTATGGGCGAGCGCTTTGATAGTCGAGGAGCTCGAATCGTTCTTTGTTGCTGATGGCAGTCAGTTCAAAGTTGAACATCTCGCTCGGTGCGAAGTCCACTTTGATCATGCCGTTGGGTTTGTTCGACACCGTGCGCGTGCCGCGTGTAGCTTCAAAATTGGTGGTGACGTCCTCACGGCCCTCAACCAATGCAAAGACAAACAGCTTGTCCTTGATGATGGGGCCGCCTGTGAAGACGTTGTAACTGAGCAAGTCACGCGTGTCGTCACGCTGGAACAAGGTGTAGCCCTCGGGGGGTAGGTTGGGCCCAGCGGGCTCCTTGTTCAAGACGTTCTGTCCCTTGGAGCGAAGTTGGGACGGGGAGAAGTACACCGCGCCGCCCGACTTCCACTCATTGCTGCCACGCTTGGTGACGAGCGACACCACGCCGCCCAGAGAGCGACCGTACTCTGCACCATAGCCGCCGGACTTCACCTGCTGCTCGGCAATTGCCTCGAAGGGCAGATTGGCATAGGACAGGAAGTTGCGGATGTTGGTGACATCAAAACCATTGATGTAGTAACCGTTCTCACCCACGGAGGCGCCCGCAAAGGACGGCAGCTTGCCGTCGCCGAGGCCATCGTCACCCTGCACGACGCCGGGAGCCAGGTAGGCCACGGCATTGACATTGCGAGAGACAGGCAAGGCAGCAATTTGCTGCGAAGTGAACACCGAATTGACTTCTGAGGTGTTCAGGTCAATCTTTGTGCGGGACGCACGTCCCTGAATCGTCACGGTTTCCAGCTGGGTCGAGTCGGCCAGGCTCACCTGTGTGCCTGAACCGATCTGCACCACCACTTCACGCGTCACGCCATTGGCGGTGACGACATAGCGACCTGGAGCGAGCTTGGAAAAGTTGAAAGCCCCCTTGTTGTCGGCCTTGACGGTCCGCGACTGGTTGGTGTCCAGATTCTTGACGACCACCGGCGATTCGGCCTTGGCGGTACCGTAGATGGAGCCTTCTGAGCTCTGTGCCATTGCCACAGAAGCCATCAGCAAGGTAGTTGCTGCGGCGATTGCGGAACGAGTGGTCAAGCGCAGTGCGCTTGTGCGATTGTGTTTTCCCATGGACGACCCTTGCTTTCTGAAATTACGACGCAGTCATGGACGGGTGCTCGGGGCACTCCATTCGTGGACTGTGTAGAGAGTTTTGCGGTTTGTGCGATTGTTGGAATCTAGGGCTATGCCTAATGGCATGTGTCGATGGTGATGGATAGAAAGTGAAAACGTACCAATCTAGTTGATTTGCCCAAGAGTCGCGCGCGTTTCGGGGCGGCATGCCCAGTCAGCGCGGGGGTGTTTTTCTCGTTCTTTGGGCGACTTGTGTGGCGAAAACCCCCTCATTCGGTGGCTGGATGCTGCCTCATGTCCCGACCTTTGGCAGCCCTGGGTGCTGTTGAGTCGGACATCCAAGCCAACTCGGTCCGGACACCTGGCCGTTCGCAGCCAAAAACGCACCCATCGCACAAGCACGCGTTTACCCCTGAATGTTGCTGCTTCGCTTCGGGGGTAGTTCCGCATTCTTGAAATGAAATGCTCTACCCAGAATTCGCCCCAGCGCCCTGTAGAGCGTGACTTTCAACACTGGGCCAAAAGTCGAGTGTTTCAACCGTTTCGAGCAATCGATAGAAAGAGGGATACACATGTCGAATACTTCATTCCGCTCCATGGGGCGTCTGAGCCTCATCGCGATCGCAGCAAGCATGGCCCTGGGCACGGGTGTCGTGCACGCTCAGTCCAACACCACGGGTCAGGTGTATGGCGTGTTGACGCAAACGCAAGGTGCGTCCGTGCTGTTGGAAAACGTTGCAACTGGTGCCAAACGGACCATCACGCCCGGAGCCGATGGCCGCATCGTGGCCGCCAACTTGGCCCCCGGCGTTTACAAGGCCAGTCTGTTGCAAGACGGCAAGGTGATCAACGTTTTGTCCAATGTGGAAGTGCGTATTGGTCAAGGTACGGCGCTGGACTTCGGCAATCGTCTGGAGACCGTGACCGTGACCGGCACCCGCAAAGTGATCGATACGTCGACTGCCGATATCGGTACCTCTTTCAATGCACAACAACTGGCCGCATTGCCGGTGGCTCGTAACTTGAATGCCATCATCCTGATGGCGCCGGGCACCACGGAAGCTGACTCGCGCTACTCTGGCGGTATCAGCATCGGCGGCGGCGCTCCGTCGGAAAATGCGTATTACATCAACGGCTTTCCCGCGACCAATCCGTTGACACAGCTGGGCTCGGCTGAACTGCCTTTTGGTGCAATTGCTGATGCGCAGGTGCTGATCGGCGGTTTCGGCTCGGAATATGGCCGTTCGGTGGGCGGCGTGATGAACGTCATCACCAAGTCGGGTACCAACCAATGGGAAGCTGGTGCGCAATATTCGATCACCCCGAACAGCTTCCGCAACAAGCCGGTGGATCTGTATTACGCCAACACGGGCAAGAATGCGGGGACTGACAGCACGCTTCGCCTGCGCCGCTCCGACAACAACCGTACGGAATACACCTACGGCGGCTATGTCGGCGGCCCCCTGATCAAAGACAAGCTGTTCTTGTTCGCTGCGGTGGAAAAACGGGAGTTCCGGGCAGAGAGCGTGAATCAGACTATCGGAGCAGGCGATAGCGTTCTGGGTCTGACGGGCTTTGCCAAGGATAGTGGCTCCACCCTACGCGCCCTGGGCAAGTTGGACTTCAATATCACCGATCAGCACCGCCTGGATCTGACTTTGATCCGAGACAAGCCCGAGATCACACGCGATTACTACAGTTACAACTACGCGACCCGCAACGTTGGTGCCGACAAGAACTTCACGGCCAAGTACAACAACGTTGACAACCAGACAGCTCAAGGTGCCGACATGGCCATCTTGCGCTATTCGGGTGAACTGACTGACAGCCTGACCGTGACCAGCCTGTACGGCAAGAGCAACACCAAGCACGAGAACCTGTTCATCGGCGGAGGAACGGAAGTGAAGGGTGTGATCTTCAGCCCGACCACCGCAGGTGCTACGCCGCCTGGACTTGCGATTCCGGTGAAGAACCCGCTCTCCAATCAACAAGTTTTGAGCCCCAACTCGAAGGACAGCGTTGAGAGCTTCCGTTTGGACCTCGAGTACCGCTTGGGTAAGCACACGATCAAGGCGGGTATCGACAACAACAAGCTGACGTCGAACAACGCAGGTGTCCAACTGGCAGCTGGGTCGACCATTCAGTACTTGAAGACCAGCGTTGCCAATGCCGTCAACCCTAACTTCCAGCCACTGGGTGGCAGCAGCGACAAGATCTGGTTGGCGAACCCGGCCTATGGTCCCTTGGCTGCTCAAGGCTATTACGGTCGTGAAACGATCTTCACCACGACCACGGACGCGTACTCCAACCAGGCCGCGCAGTACATCGAAGACAAATACCAACCGACCAAGAACCTGGCTTTGTCCTTCGGTCTGCGTCGTGAATCCTATGAAAACCTGAATGGTGACAAGAAGGTTTTCCTGGAGATGAAGAACCAGTACAACCCGCGCTTCTCCGCCGTGTGGGATCCGGTTGGTGACGCTTCGACCAAGGTGTACGGTAGTGCTGGCCGCTACTCGATCCAGATCCCTACGCACATTGCTGTTCGTGGTGCCAGCCGCTCGACCTTTACCCGTGAAATGTTCATTTACACCGGCGTAGATGCCAACGGCATGCCGACCGGTCGTGTGAACATCGCCAAGCCTTACTCGGCCAATAACGAGTATGGCCAGGCGAAAGACAACAAGGTTGTTGCTGCCATCGACATGAAGCCGTCCTACCAGGATGAGTTGACCTTGGGTATTGAGAAGGCACTGTTCCAAGACTACAAGGGCAGCGTCAAGTTCACCTATCGGACGTTGAAGAGCACCATTGATGACACCTGCGATGCCGTGCCTTTCGAGAAATGGGCCGTGGACAACAAAGTTGACACTTCTGAATGGGATGGCTTCGGTTGCGCCAGCTTCAATCCGGGCGTGACCAACAAGTTCCTGGTGGACTTCAAGAATAAGGGGGCCAACGCAGGCAAGACTTATACCGAAGTGACCTTGTCTGCAGCCGACTTCAACCTGGAGAAGACCAAGCGCACCTACACCGCTTTGGATTTCAGCTTGGAGCATCCTCTGCGCAACGGTTGGTACGGTAAGGTGACCTACACCTGGTCCAAGAACAAGGGGAATACCGAGGGGCAGACCTTGTCCGACGTTGCTCAGACTGACGTTGCGGCGACCCAGGTCTGGGACCACTGGGAACTGATGGAGCACGCCTACGGGTATCTGCCTGCGGATCGTCGCCACATGATTCGGGCTAACGGATTCGTCGACATCAGCCCGCAGTGGAGCATGGGGGGTTCGCTTTCCGTGATGTCGGGTCGGCCGATTTCTTGCTTGGGCCTCTATGGCGCGGATGAGAGCAACCCAGTTGGATATGGCTCTGCACACCACTATTGCGATGGCAAGCCTTCTCCGCGCGGCACGGTGGGTCGCTTGCCTTGGACCAATCGACTTGATCTTCGCTTGACCCACAAGCCCGAGATGTTCAAGGGCTTGGAGTTGTCGGTTGATGTGTTCAATGTGACCAACCAGCAAGTCACTCAAAACGTGATCGAGACTTACAACAATGCGGACAAGTCGGTCAGCCCCGACTACCTGCGCCCAATCAGCACCTCGGCACCTCGCCGCATGCAGTTCACTGCGGTGTACAACAAGAAGTTCTGATCAAACCTGATAGGACCTCAGCGTCTTGAGTGGCGCTGGTTCAGATCGTTACTTAGGCCCGCTACCGAAAGGTAGTGGGCCTTTTTCGTGGCAGGGAGACCTGCCTCGAGACCTCGTGCTGAATAGAATGCGAATCCTCTCTTGAAGCCCTGCTGATGATTCCCTCTGGCGCCGTTGGCGTAAGCCATACCCATGTTTCCTTGCTTCCGCCCGCTGCGTCGAACGCGCTGCCGGCGGCTTGCTCCATCCTCATCATCGGCGCCGGCCCCGCCGGCAGTGCCTGCGCGCGGGTGCTCGCACAAGCGGGCTTGGATGTGGTGCTGGTGGACCAGCAGCCGCAAGGGCGGGACAAGATTTGTGGTGATGGCTTGATTCCGGACAGCCATGCGGCGCTCAAGCGCCTGGGGCTGCTGGATCAGGTGATGGCGCGGGCGCAGCCGGTGCAGCATGTGGCGTGCATCGGGCCGCGCGGCGGGCGCATCGAGGTGCCGGGCACGCTGGCGGTGCTGCCGCGGCGTGAGCTCGATGAAATGCTGTGCCTGGCGGCGCAGGACGCGGGCGCGCGCTTTCTGGCGCCGGCGCGCTTCGAGGCGCCGCTGGAGGATGAGCAGGGCCGGGTCTGCGGGGCGCGGCTCAAGATCGGCGATCAGTTGCACGAGATTCGCGCGGACTGGGTGATTCTGGCCACGGGCGCCGTGCCCAAAGCCCTGACCGCGGCCGGCTTGTGCGAGCGCCACACACCCAGTGGCGTGGCCCTACGCGGTTATGTGCGCGCACCCTCGATGGTGGGGCGCATCAAGGCCATGGATGTGGTCTGGCATGAGTCGGTGCGCCCGGGCTATGGCTGGATCTTCCCGGCGCCCGATGGCTGCTTCAATATCGGCGTCGGTGTGACCGACAGCCACAAGGCCGTCGGCGGCAAGGGCGAGAAGAAAGAGCTCAATCTGCGCGCTATCTTCGACGCCTTCGTCGCCCACTACCCACCGGCCGCGGAGCTGATGCGCGAGGGCGAACTGGTGGGCGAGCTCAAGGGCGCGCCGCTGCGCTGCACCCTCAACGGCGCGCGCTGGAGCCGCCCGGGCTTGCTGGTCACCGGCGAAGCGGCCGGCAGCACCTACTCGTTCACCGGCGAAGGCATTGGCAAGGCCATGGAGACCGGCATGCTGGCGGCCGACGCCGTGCTGCTGGGCCGCAGCCGCGATTGGCAGGATGCCCAGGTCCGTGCGGCCTACGAGGAAAGCCTGCGTGGCCTCAAGCCCAAGTTCGATCTGTACGAGCGGGCCAACCGCGTCAACGCCCACCCCTGGCTGGTCGATCTTCTGATCTGGCGCGCCAAACGCAGCCCGCGCCTGGTGCAGCGCATGAGCGGGGTCTTGAATGAAACCAGCAACCCGGGCAATCTGATCAGCCTGAGAGGTTTCAAGCGCCTGTTCCTCGAGTGAGGTCGGGCGCTCGGCTTCCGGTCTCAGCCCTCTTCTTTTTTCTCAACCCAAGCCAGGATGGGCCGCCCGCGCGGCCCCGGGATTCGCGCCATGTGTCAACTGCTGGGCATGAATGCCAATGTGCCGACCGATGTGATGTTCAGCTTCACCGGCCTGGCCAACCGCGCCGATGAGCACAAGGACGGCTTCGGCATTGCCTTTTTCGAAGGCCGCGGCCTGCGCCATTTTGTCGACCATCACAGCGCGCGCGTCTCGCCCCTGGCCGAGCTGGTGCAGCGCTACCCGATCCGCAGCGACAACGTCATTGCCCACATCCGCAAGGCGACGCAAGGCCAGGTCTCGCTGGAGAACACCCATCCTTTTGTGCGCGAGCTCTGGGGCCGCTACTGGGTCTTCGCCCACAACGGCAACCTCAAGGATTTCCAGCCGCGCCTGCATGCCGCCTTCCGCCCCGTGGGCCAGACCGACAGCGAGCTGGCCTTTTGCTGGTTGATGCAAGAGCTGGCCAAAGCCCATTGCACCGTGCCCAGCATTGCCGAGCTGAGCCTGACCCTGGCCGAGCTGATGC
This sequence comes from Paucibacter sp. B51, assembly GCF_027863535.1. NCBI lineage: Bacteria > Pseudomonadati > Pseudomonadota > Betaproteobacteria > Burkholderiales > Sphaerotilaceae > Roseateles > Paucibacter sp. B51. Next base: position 1,366,422 of record NZ_JAPIVN010000001.1, read on the forward strand.
CGCAGCTGAACGCCTACGGCACCTTCAATATGCTGCTGTCCAATGGCCAGGCGCTCTGGGCCCATGGCTCCACCCACCTGCACTACCTGCTGCGCCGCCATCCCTTCGGTCGCGTGCACTTGCAGGATGAAGACCTGAGCGTGGATTTCGCGCCCCAGACCACCGAGCAGGACCGCGTGGCCATGATCGCCACCCAGCCGCTCACCCGCGACGAGCCCTGGGTGGCCTTCCAGCCCGGCGAGCTCAAGGTCTTTGTGGGCGGTGAGCTGCTCACTTGATCCGTCGCCGCCCTCGGGCCGCCCGCCATTCGCCGCAAGATCCTGCCATTCGCCGCCTGAGCCCGGCCTCGCCGTTCGGCCTCGCCTAGACTGCCGCCCATGCAGCAAGCGCCGTCATCCCGCGATCACCCCGCCCATCTCGCGCTGGACTGGACCCAATGGGTCTGGCCCGGCCCGCGTCGCGTCTTCAGCGAGGAGGAGCTGGCGCGTGCCGGCCAGCAGCCCTGGCCGGTGTCGATCGATCTGTATGTGCTCAGCAATGTGCTGGTGCTGCTGGCCATCAATTTTCCGGAGCTGCCGCGCCAGTGGGCGGGCTGGATCAGTGCCGGCGTGCTCGCCGTCCTGGCTCTGGTGCTGGGACTGGCGCGCACCCTGTGGCGCCGGCCCAGCCGGCGGCGCCTGAACCTCATCAGCTATGCCGTGGTGCTGGTCTTCATGCTGGCCACCCTGCCGATCTCGCACCCCGAGCTGGCCTCGCCCGAGCTGATCGCCAGACTCAAGACACACCGCGAGGCCGTCAAGTTCGTGGCCATGTTCGGCCTGTCGGCCTTCCTGGTCACCTACACCTCTTTCCTGCTCCTCACCGTCATGCGGGTGCAGCAAATTGAAGCGCGCCTGCGCGAGCTCGACGAGCAGGCCCATGCGCTCAAGCTGGCCCGCCGCCTGGCCTCGGCGCAGATGCAGCCGCATTTCCTGTTCAACACCCTGGCCTCGGTGCAGCATTGGGTGGACACCCAAGACCCCCGCGCCGGTGGCACCCTGCGTGCCTTCACCCAGTACCTGCGGGCCACACTGCCCATGTTCGAGCGTGAGAGCCTCAGCCTGGCCGAAGAGCTGCAGATCGTGCGCAGCTATCTGGAGGTGATGCAGGCGCGCCTGGGCGAGCGCCTGCGCTGGGTGCTGGAGATCGAGCCCGGCCTGGATGGAGTGCCGGTGCCGCCGGGCCTGCTGCTGACCCTGGCCGAGAACGCCATCGGCCACGGCATCGAGCCGGCCCTGCGCGGCGGCCGCGTGGTCGTGCGCGCCTGGCGCCAGGATCAGCAGGTGATGCTGGAGGTGGAGGACGATGGCATGGGCCTGAGCTCGGTCGAGCCGGTCGAGCGCCTGGGTCTCAGCAATTCCCGCGATCGCCTGCGTCAGCTGCATGGCGAGCAGGCGCGCCTGAGCCTGCTGCCCCGCGCACCGGGCGCGCTCGCGCAGGTGCAGATTCCTTGGGCTGCGGTCGCGGGAGTGCCCGTCGCATGAGCCCGTCCGAGCTGTGGCTGACGGCCTGGCGTCGCGTGCGCGGGCGCTTCATGCCTTGTGAAGCGGCGGCGGAGCGCCTGCCCGACGAGGCCGGCATCCGTCGCCTGGGCCTGCAGCCGCTGCGCGGTCTCGCCCTGTGGTGGCCGATCGGCTTCACCTCGACCGTCTTGGCCCTCAGTTCGCTGGGCTCCTTGCAGTCCGCACAGGGCCGAGCCCTGCTTTTGTTCATGCTGGCCTGTGCCGGCTTGGGCTTTGCATGGCTGGCACGCTGGGTCTGGGCCTGGCCCAGCAGCTCGCGCGTGTTTCGCAGCTCGTTGTCGGGCGCGGTGGGCATGGTGCTGGTGGCCTTGGTCATACGCCACGGTGCATCGGCCGATGAGGCCGAGTGGCTGCGCCTGGTCTTCATGGGCCTGGGCGTGACGGTCATGGGCGGTGTGAGCTTTGTGTCCATCTACCGCCGCCATCAGATCCTGGCCCGCCAGCGCGAGCTGGCCGAGCGTGAGCTGGCCCTGGCCGCCCAGGCGCAGCTGGCGCAGGCGCAAATCCAGCCGCACTTCCTCTTCAACTCCCTGGCTTCGCTGCAGCATTGGGTGCACCAGGGCGACGCGCGCGCGGCGCCCTTGCTGGATGCGCTGACGGCTTATTTGCGCGCCACCTTGCCCCTGTTCAACCGCCGCCAGCTCAGCCTGGGCGAAGAGCTGGAGGCCGTGCGCCAGTACCTGGCCGTGATGCAAGCGCGCCTGGGTGCGCGGCTGCAGGTGGACATCGAGGTGCCCGAGGCGCTGCGTGCCGTGCAGCTGCCGCCGGCGCTGCTGCTGACCTTGGTGGAGAACGCCATCGAGCATGGCGTGGTGCCCAAGCTCGGCGCCGCGTTCCTGCGCATCGAGGCCGAGCAGCAGGGCCCAGCGCTTTGCCTGCGCGTCATCGACGACGGCCCCGGCCTGCCCGAGCAACTGCCGCCCGCGCGTGCCGGGCGCGGCGTGGGCCTGAGCAATTCGCGCCTGCGCCTGGCCCAGAGCTTTGGCGACGAGGCCAGCCTGAGCCTGGAAAACTCCGCCGAGACCGGCGGCTGCGTTGCCACGCTGCGCCTGCCGATGGCGATGGCCATGCCACCCACGCCCCTGGCGTGAGGGATGAATCAAACGACAAGGATGGGAATGACGCGGAATTGGAAGACGCGGCTGCAGCGGGCCTGGGCCGATGTGGCGGGGCTGGACTGGCATCTGGTGTTCATGCTCGGTCCGCGCCACAAGTTCAGTGAGGCGCAGTGGGCCTTGCTCGATCAACGCTCAGCCATCACCCCCAGCGTCAAGCTCTGTGCTTGGCTCAACGCGCTGTTGATGGGCGTGCTGGCCGCGTGGCAGATGCCGGCGCCGCTGCAGTTGGGTGGCTTTGTGGTCGGCGTCTTGATGGCGCTGGCTCTGCTCTGGCTGGCCGCCCGCCTGTGGCGCCGGCCGACCATGCGCACGCTGTACCTGGGCTATGTCTGGGTCTGCGTGATGGCCTTCGTCAGCACGTTTCTGATGGGCATCTTCTCCGGCGCCATGCGCCTCGAGGGGAGCATCGGCAAGGAAGAAGCCGGACAGTTGGCGCTGGTTCTGGTCTTGCTGGGCGTGGCCGGCATCTGGGTGCTGGCCATGGCTCGCAATGAGATGTTGGCCGGCTGGCTGCGAGAGCACGAGCAGCAGCAGCAGGCCTTGGCCCTGGCGCAGCAGCTCAGCAGCGCCCAGATCCAGCCGCATTTCTTGTTCAATTCCCTGGCCTCGCTGCAGCACTGGGTGCGCAGCCGAGATGAGCGGGCGGCCACCCTGCTGGATGCCCTAACGGCCTATCTGCGCGCCACCCTGCCGTTGTTCAACCGCCAGCTGCTCAGCCTGGGTGAAGAGCTGGAAGCCGTGCGCCAGTACCTGGCCGTGATGCAGGTGCGCCTGGGCCAGCGACTGCAGGTGCAGATCGAGGTGCCCGAGGCGGTGGCTTCGGTGCAGCTGCCGCCGGCGCTCATGCTGACCTTGGTGGAGAACGCGATCGAACACGGCGTTGTGCCCAAGCTCGGTTCTGCCCTCTTGCGCATCGAGACGGAGCAACAGGATCAATCGCTGCTGGTGCGCGTCATCGACGATGGCCCCGGCCTGCCCGAGGCGCCGGCTCAGCCCGTGCGCGCCGGCCGCGGCGTGGGTTTGAGCAATTCCCGCCTGCGCCTGGCGCAGACCTATGGCGAGGCCGCCCGTCTGAGCCTGCGCAATGCCGAGCAGGGCGGCTGCATCGCCGAATTGCAGCTGCCCTGGTCGCCGGAAACGAGGGCCGCATCATGATGAACAAGCCGTGGGCGACCTTGCGCGGATTCTTCCGCGAAGTGGATTGGCGCCTGGTCTTTCTGCTGGGCCCGCGCCACCGCTTCACGCCCGAGCAATGGCGGCGCCTCGATACGCTGCCGGGCATCTCGCCCACCATCAAGGTGGCGGCCGTGGTGAATGTGCTGGCCCTGGCCCTGGTGGCCGCCCTGGAGTTGCCTTGGCCCATCGCACGTCTGGTCTTTTGCGGCACGCTACTGCTGGGGCTGGTGACTTTGTGGGTCAGTGCCGATCTGTGGCGCCGCCCGACCCAGAAGCGCCTGCACCGGGCCTATGGCTTCAGCGCCGTTCCGCTCGGCGCGGTGTTCGGGTTCATGATGGCGTCCCAGCCTCAGCGGTGGCTGCAAGAGCCCTGGCACCATGAGCTGCTGATCCGCGGCTGCGCCATCGGCTTCGTCTACACCATGGCCATCTGGGCCGTGGCCATGTGGCGCAATGAGTTCATGGCCGATTGGTTGCACGACGAAGCCCTGCGCGAGCAGAAGCTGGAGCTGGCCCAGCGCCTCAGCAGCGCGCAGATTCAGCCGCACTTTCTCTTCAACTCCCTGGCTTCGCTGCAGCACTGGGTGGCGGTCAAGGACGATCGCGCCGCGCCGCTCCTGCAGTCGCTCACCTCCTACCTGCGGGCCACCTTGCCCCTGTTTGACCGGCCCCTGCTCTCGGTCGGCGAAGAGGCCGAAGCCGTGCGCCGCTACCTGGAGGTGATGCAGGCCCGCCTGGGCGGCCGCCTGCGCTTTGTGCTCGACATCGCGCCCGACGCCGCCACCGCCCAGCTGCCGCCCGGCGTGCTGCTGACCCTGGTGGAGAATGCCGTCGAGCATGGGGTGCAGCCCCAGCTCAGCGGTGGCGAGCTGCAGCTGCGCGCCTACCTGCCGGCCGAGGGCGGCTTGTGCGTCGAGGTGCTGGACGATGGCCCCGGGCCCTCGGACGCGCTCTTGCAGCTGCCGCCGCTGGACCCGGCCGCCATGCTGCGCGATGCCCAGGCCAGCCTGGGCTTGCAAAACAGCCGCCTGCGCCTGTGGCAAGCCTTTGGCGACCAGGCCGAGCTGAGCCTCAGCCACCGCAGCGAGGGCGGTTGCCGGGCGCAGGTCTGGGTGCGCCCGTCACAGCCCCAAGCTCAATCAAGAACCTGATGAAACCCTGCGAGGACTTTCGATGAATAGCACCAAACCCGCCATCACCGCCCTCATCGCCGACGATGAAGAGGGCCCGCGCGAGCAACTGCGCGCCGCGCTGCAGCGCCTCTGGCCCGAGCTGCAGATCGTGGCCGCCAGCGAGCATGGCGTCGATGCCTGGGACGACTTCCTGGCCCATGAGCCGCAGGTCTGCTTTCTGGACATCCGCATGCCGGGCCTGAACGGCATCGAGGTGGCCCGCCGCATGGCCGCCACTGCCAGCCCGCCGCAGGTGGTCTTCGTCACCGCCTTTGGCGACCATGCGCTCTCGGCCTTCGATGCTGGTGCGGTCGATTACGTGATGAAGCCGGTGGACGACGCCCGCCTGGGCCAGGCCATCGAGCGGCTCAAGGCGCGGCTGCAAAAAGACGGCGGCAACGGCCCCGATCTGAATGCCTTGCTCAAGCAGCTGCTGCCCGCCGTGGCGGCCCCCAAGCCCAAGCCCATCCAGGCCTCGCTGGGCCGCGAGATCAAGCTGATCGCCCCCGAGGACGTGATCTTTTTCGAGAGCGACAACCGCTACACCCGGGTGGTGTTCGACGGCGGCGACGCCCTGATCCGCACCCCGCTCAAGGAGCTGCTGACGACGCTGGACACCGAGCTGTTCTGGCAGGTGCACCGCAGCGTGCTGGTCAACAGCCGCCACATCGCCAGCGCCGTGCGCGTGGACGAAAATTCCATGCACATCACGCTCAAAGGCCGCGAGGAGAAGCTGCCGGTCTCGCGCCAGTTCCAGGGCTTGTTCAAGGGGCAGTGAGCCCCGGGGCGAGGTGGGTCGCCGTGGCAGGGTCAGTCCCGGGGCCAGGGCCTCGGGGCTTTCGGCACAATGGCCCGCACCCGTACCTCCACGAGCAGCCATGGCCGCCTTGCCCACCCCGAAGTTTGACGAGTTCTACCGCTACGACGCGCTGACCGAGCTGCTGTTTGCCTACGCCGAAGCCCGGCCCAATCTGGTCTCGGTGCGCTCCATCGGCCGCAGCCATGAGGGCCGCGACATCTGGGTGCTGGTGCTGACCAACACCGCCAGCGGCGCCGACATCGACAAGCCCGCCTTCTGGCTGGACGGCAACATCCACGCCGCCGAGCTGACCGCCTCGACCACCTGCCTCTACTACCTGCACCAGCTGCTCAGCGGTTTTGCGGTCGACCCACAGATCACCTACCTGCTCGACAGCCGGGTCATCTACATGGTGCCGCGCCTGAATCCCGACGGCGCCGAGCTGGCCCTGGCCGACCGGCCCCGCCACATCCGCTCCAGCACCCGGCCCTACCCCTACGACGAGCACCCGGTCGATGGATTGACGCCGGAAGACGTGGACGGCGACGGCCGCATCCTCAGCATGCGCGTGCCCGACCCGCACGGCACTTACAAGAAGCACCCAACCGAGCCGCGCCTGATGGTGGCGCGAGAGCCCGGCGAGTTCGGCGGCGACTACTACCGCCTGATCCCCGAAGGCTTCATCAAGAACCACGACGGCCTCACCGTCACCGTCAACAAGGACCGCGAAGGCCTGGACCTGAACCGCAACTTCCCCAGCGAATGGCGGCAGGAGTACAAGCAGCTGGGCGCCGGCCCCTTCCCGACCAGCGAGCCCGAGGTGCGGGCCATGGTGGAGTTCATCAGCAGCCACCCGAACATCGGCGCGGCCATCAGCTTCCACACCCACAGCGGCGTCATCCTGCGGCCCATGGGCACGCAGAGCGACGACGACATGATCCCCGAGGACCTGTGGAGCTTTAAGCGCTTCTCGGCCCTGGGCGAGAAGCTCAGCGGCTACCCTGCCGTCAGCATCTGGCATGACTTCAAGTACCACCCCAAGGAAGTCATCACCGGCACGCAAGACTGGGTCTACGAGCACTTGGGCGCCCTGTTCTGGGTGGTGGAGCTCTGGTCGCCCAACAAGGAAGCCGGCATCGAGGGCTACAAATGGATCGACTGGTACCGTGACCACCCCGTCGAGGACGACCTCAAGCTGCTCAAGTGGAGCGATGAGCAATGCGGCGGCCAGGCCCATGTGGACTGGAAGCCCTTTCTGCACCCGCAGCTCGGCCAGGTCGAGATCGGCGGCTGGGACAAGATGAACTACTGGCGCAACCCGCCGCCCGCCCTGCGCGAGCGTGAGGCCGCTCGCTTCCCGGCCTGGATGAACCAGATCGCCCTCAGCCTGCCCAAGCTCGAACTGCTGCGCACGGAAGTGCGCGCCCTCGGCCCCGACAGCTGGCGCATCCGCATGGCCGTGGCCAACAGCGGCTACCTGCCCGCCTACGTCACCAAGCGGGCGCTGGAGCGCAAGGTCGTGCGTGGCGTGATGTTCGAGATCCACCTGCCGCCGGCCGACCCCACCGTCAGCCTGGTCAGCGGCAAGGAACGCATGGAAGGCCCGCAGCTCGAAGGCCACGCGCCCAAGAGCTCGCAACTCGCCTTCCTGTCCAGCCGCGAGCTCACCGCTGACCGCGCCATCGGCGAATGGGTGGTGCGCGCCCCCAAGGGCACCCGCCTGGCCCTCACCGCCAGCGCCGAGCGCGCCGGAACGGTGCGAACCGAGGTGGTGCTTGACTGAGATCGGACCGAGGACAAGCCAAGTGGCTTGTCCGACGCCGATCGAAGGCCCGACCGCCTGCCAGCGGGCGGGCTGAGCGCGCAGCGACTCTACGACGCCCGCTCCCTCAGCTCCCGCATGGCCCGGCCGGCAGCAGCCCGGCCGTGCTCTCCCTTTTTGTTTCCTTGATCAACCCTTCTCCTGCTTTCTGTTGCGATGAAATCTGTGCGCCTTTCGTCCCTGCGTTCGCTGGCCTGCGTGGCCGGGCTGTGTTCTTTCCTGGCCTTGCCGGCGCTCGCCGCGCCGGCGGTCTGGTCGGTGTCCGTCGAACAAGGCGGTCAGGTCTTGCCTGAGGCGAGCGAGCTGCGCCTGAAGAGGGCGCCGTTTTCCCTGGTATTCAATGGCCCGGCTGATCTGGGCTATGCGGTCCTGGCCAGCCACGATTGCGCCGATTTCGCCGGCCTGAAGACCAAGGCCCAGATCGCCGCCGTGATCCGGCCCGATGCCCTGGCCTCGGAGAGCGAGAAGCCTGGGGACAATCTCTTTCTGCTTGTCAACGGACCCGGCGCCATCAAGTCGGGCGACAACAGCGCCCAGGCCTGGTCCGAAGAGCCCGAGGCCGGCACCCACAGCTTCCAGGTTCTGAAGCCCGGTGCCGACAAAACCCTGCGCGCCACGCGCGAGATCCGCGAGATCCTGCTGCACCGCAACTACAAGGACACACCCATGCTGCCCTTGGCCCAGTACCCCTACGCCTCGATCTGCCTGTTCTTCACCGGCCTGCCGCCGGTGGGCCATATGGCCCACGAATCGCCGCGCATGCTGCAGCTGCGTTTTGACTGAGCCGCATCTGCTTCGCGTGATGGAGATCCGCCCCATCCGGCTTGAAGAGCACGAGGCCGCCCGCGCCCTGCTGGCCGTCAACGGCTGGGCCTCGCGCGTGGCCGATCCGGCGCTGTTCGCCCGTTTGCTGAGCCAGTCGCAGCTGGCGCTGGTGGCCGTGCAAGGCGAGGGCGATCAGGCCCGCGTGATCGGCTTTCTGCGCGCCCTCACCGATGGCATCTTCAATGGCTACATCTCCATGCTGGTGGTCGATGCCGCCTGGCGCGGGCGTGGCGTGGGCCGGGCCCTGGTCCAGCAGGCCATCGGAGGGCGCCCGGAGATGACCTGGGTGCTGCGCGCCGGCCGCGAGGGCGTGGCCGGCTTCTACGAGAAGATCGGCTTCAGCCGCTCCGAGGTGGCGATGGAGCGGCCGGGGCAGCGCGGCTGAAGGCCTTGCGCATTAGGTGGCTAGTGCCCCGGGCTCTGTCTCATCCAACCAGGCCTGCAGCGCCTCCGGCAGGTCCTCTTGCTCCTCCGCGTCCGGCCGGGGCGCCCCAGTGGCCAGCAGCAGCTGCAGCGAGGCCAGATCGTCGCCACCGGGCTGGGGCAGGTGGGCGGCGCCATGGAGCAGGCTGCCCATCACATCGCCGCCGTAGCCATGGCGCTCGTCCCAGCGAGCGCCATGCGCCAGCAGCAGTTGAATCAAGGTCGCATCGCCGTTGAAGGCGGCCTGGTTCAGGGCGCTGGCCTCCCAATCGCCGGGCGCCGCAACCGGTCAGCCGAGAGACAGCATCAGCGCCACCGAGTCCCGGGCGCGGCGCTGCGCCTGGTCGGGCAGCAGGCGCAGCGTCTGCGCGCTCAAGCCTTGCTACAGCCCCGGCTGTTCTTCAAGCAAGGCCCGCGCCGTGGCCGCATCGGCGGCGGCGCAGGCGGCCAGAAAGCGCTCCCGCACGGCGGGCAGCTCAGGCTGCGTGCCGCGGGCAGCCAGCAGCTCCAGCGCGGCGGATTCGCCCAGCAGGGCGGCCAGGGTGGCGGGCGTTTGGCCCGTCTTCGGGTGCTGAAAATAGGGCGCGGCGCGCGCCAGGCTGTCGGCCTCGCCGGCCTGCCAGGCGCGCAGCAGTTCGCGGGCGCGGCGTTTGAGTTGCTGCAGATCGGCCCGCTCCGGGAGCTGGGGCTGCAGGGCTTGGGGTGTGTTCAAGGCAGTCCTCCATGCGAGTTCATGCCCGTGATCCGCGCGACTGGGCCGCACAAAGGGGGATGCTGAGCGCTGAAGTTCGGCGTGATTCACGCCGCACCGGGTGGCCTCGGGCCTGTCTGCGGATCCAGCAGCGCCCCGGCGGGCGCTGTGGCAGCCAGTGTGCCACGAGGCTCAGGCCTTTTGCTCCTGCCGCAGCCGCAGCTACAGCGCTCAATGCCGGGGTTGAGCGTCCTCGTCGGCCGCAGCTTGCATGGCCTCGCGCCACATGCGCGCAGGCACGAAGGTGCGCAGCTGGTGCAGGGCGCGCTCGATCAGCTCGGCGTGCAGCTCGTGGCCGGGATCGGGCAGCACATCGGCGGTGACATCGGCGCCCAGATGGACCAGGCGGCGCGCGGCCGTGACCTGGTCCTGGAAGGGCAGCACCGGGTCGCGCTGGCCATGCAGGATGTGCACGCTGACCTCTTGCGGCGCATGGGCCGGCGGCGTGGCGTAAGCACCCGAGAAGGCCAGCACGCGGCCGGCAAGCTGTGGTTCGGCCTGCACGGCTTCCAGGGCCATCACCGCGCCTTGCGAGAAGCCGGCCAGGGCCACGCGCTCCCAGGCCATGTCGAACTGCTCGGCCCAGGCGCGCACCGTGGCGATGAAGCCCGGCAGGGCCTCGGCCACGCGCTGGGCATGGTTGTCGTCGTTGGCACCTTGCAGCGAGTACCACTGGTGGCCTTGTGCCGATGCCGCGTCATCCGTGACCTGGTCAAAGGCCTCGGGCGCATTGATGGACACCACGGCCGCCTGCGGGTACTGGCCGCGCAAGGCTTGGGCCAGCGGGCGCATCTGCGAGGCATCGCCCCCGGCGCCATGCAGCAGCAGGAAGAGCAGGTCGGGCAGGCCTTTGTCGGGCAGCAGGGCGAGGGCTTGGGAGCGTTGCGGGGTACTCATGATGGGCCGATTGTCCCTCGCTCCGCGGCCGCCCGGCGGCGGCTCAGGAACGCGTCTGGTCGTTGTCCTTGTGGCCGATCAGGCGTACCAGGGTGGCGCGCAGCTTGGGGGCGTCGATCGGCTTGGTCAGGAAATCGTTCATGCCGGCGGCCAGGGCCTCGTCGCGCTCGGAGACGAGCGCGGCGGCGGTCAGGGCGACGATGGGCAGCTCTTCGGCGCTGAAGCGCTGGCGCACATGGCGGGTGGCTTCGTGGCCGCTCATCACCGGCATCTGCACATCCATCAGCACGGCGTCAAACGGCCGGCCCATGCTGGCGGCGGCAAAGATGGCCTCCACCGCCTGGCTGCCGTCGTTGGCCTGCGAGACCTCCAGCCCCCATTGTTGCAGCTGGGCCACGGCAATCATCATATTGACCGGGTGGTCTTCCACCATCAGCACGCGCAGGCCTTGCAGGTCCTGGTTGTCGCGCGCTTCGCGCGGCTGGCTGCTGATGGGGGTGGGCGCGGCGGGCAGGGGCAGCTCGGCCCAGAAGGTCGAGCCCTGGCCCAACTGGCTGTTGACGCCGACCACACCGCCCATCAGGGTGGCCAGCTCGCGGCAGATGGACAGCCCCAGGCCCGTGCCGCCGTAGCGGCGGGTGGTGGATTCATCGGCTTGCGTGAAGGCTTCGAACAGGCGCTCGTGCAGCTCGGGGGCGATGCCGGGGCCGGTGTCGCTCACCTCAATGCGCACACGCTCGCCGTCCAGGGTGCTGACGCGCACCGCCACCGAGCCCGACTCGGTGAACTTCAGCGCATTGCTCAGGTAGTTGCTGAGGATCTGGCGGATGCGCACCTGGTCGCCCACCACCCAGGCGGGGATCTCGGGCGCCACGTCGATCTTGAAGGCCAGGCCATGGGCTTGGGCCAGGGTCAGGTAGGCCATGCGCATGGTGGACAGCATGTCGCGCAGGGCAAAGGGCGAGGCCTCCAGCGTCAGGCGGCCGGCCTCGATCTTGGACAGATCGAGGATGTCGGAGATCAGGCCCGAGAGGCTCTCGGCGCTGTCCAGCATCTGGTCCAGGTACTCGCGCCGCGTGGCCTCGGGCAGGTCGGGCTGCTGCAGCATGCGGGCCAGGCCCAGCAGGCCGTTCAGCGGCGTGCGGATTTCGTGGCTGGTGTTGGCCAGGAAGGCGCTCTTGGCGCGGCTGGCGGCCTGGGCTTCGTCCTTGGCCTGGGCCAGGGCGGCTTCGACCCGGCGGCGCTCGGTCACGTCTTCCATGATCCAGATGGTGCCGCCGCGGCTGGGGTGGTTGGGGTCGACCGCGCGGGCCAGCAGGCGGCAGAGGAAGGTGCTGCCGTCGCGCCGGCGCATGGGGCGTTCGGTCTCGACCTGTTCGCCCAGGGCCAGGCGCGGGCCGAGGTCGCGGCCGACGGCGGCATAGTCCTCGGCGCTGGGCCAGACCACGCTGCCATGCTGGCCCACCAGGCCGCCGGGCGGCCAGCCGAACATGGCTTCAACCAGGCGATTGGCCTGGATGAAATGCTGATCGCGGGTCAGCGTGATACCGATCGAGGCATTCTCCAGAATCGCCTGGTGGACCAGGCGCGTGCGCTCGGTCTCGGTCACGTCGCGGGCGTTGATGACCACGTACTGCTGGCCGTCCAGCGCAAAGGGCGCGGCCGACATCAGCATGGACAGGGGCTCGCCGGACTTGGTGACAAAGGTGACCGGCAGCTCCGAGACCCGGCCCTGGCTGCGCAGCAGTTCCAGCATATGGTCACGCTCGGCGCGGTTCTTCCAGATGCCCAACTCCTCGGCGCTGCGGCCCAGCACCTCTTCGCTGCTGTAGCCGCTCAGCCGCTCGAAGGTCTTGTTGACCATGGCGTAGCGGCCCGAGCTGATCTCGGTCAGGGTGATGACGTCGGGGCTGGTGGCCACCAGATGCGAGAGCAGGCCCTCGCTGCGGCGCAGGGCCTCCTGGGCGCGCGATTGCTCGGTCTGGTCGATGAAGAAGGACAGGGTGGCCGGGCCGCTGGCGGCGTCCACGCGCACGCTGGTGGCCTGCACCAGGCGGTGGCGGCGCGACAGGGTGCGCAGGCGGAACTCGGCCATGGGCAGCATGCCGCCCACGGGCATGGCCTCGATCTTGGCGGCCCGCTGGCGGGCACGTTCGTCATCTCCGGGCTCGTAATGCGAGAACAGGTCCTGGCCGATCATGCTCGAGCGCTGGGTGTAGCCGAACATGGCCATGGCGGCCGGGTTGGCGTCCAGCACCCGGCCCCAGCGGTGCAGCACCAGGGGGCTGGGCGAGCGGCGGAACAGCTCGCGGTAGCGGGTCTCGGTGGCGTGGATGGCCTGCTCGGCCTGCACTTCGGCGGTGACATCGCGGCCCACGCCCCAGTAGCCGCGGAAATTGCCCTGCGCGTCGAAGCGCGGCTCGCCGCTGATCGACACGTACAGCACGCTGCCATCGATGGCGCGGCGGCGCGCCACCAGGCCGTGGAAGGCGCGGTGCGATTCGAGGTCGGCGCGGTGCGCGTCCATGTCCTCGTCGTTCAGGCCGATCTGCTCCACCTCCCAGGGCGTCTTGCCCAGGCGGGCCTGCAGGTCCAGGCCCGAGCTGCCAGGCTTGTCTTCGGCCAGGTGGGTGAAGCGGTAGTCGCGGTTCATCTCCCAGTACCAGTCGGCCGCCATGCTCAGCAGGCCGCGGAAGCGGGCATTGCGGTCGCTGGCCGCCTTGGTTGAGCGCTTGACCATGCGCTCGGTCGCCACACCCACCAGCAGGCCCGAGAACAAGAGCAGGCAGTGGATGGCGATGCGCGTGCCCAGGGGCTCGATGGCGGCGGTGCTGGCCGGCCAGCCCTGGTACTCGGCCCAGGCCAGGCCCAGGATGGCCGCCAGGCTCAGCGCACTCAGGCCCAGGCCGATGCGCAGGCCCAGCATGCCGGTGCCGAAGGCGGCGATCAGGCCGACCACGGCCACGGCGATGGAATACAAGCCCACGCCGCGCGAGACGGCGATCAGCACCGCCACCCCGATCACCAGAGACAGCAGCAGCACCACGGCCTTGGGTCCATGCTGGCGCGGCAGCTTCCACAGGCTCAGCAGGCTCAGGCTGCCCAGCACAAAACAGGCGGCCGGTGGCAGCAGGCCTTGCAGGGGCTCGTCGCCAGGCCGGCTCAGCATCAGGACCAGGGAGCCGGTCAGCATGATCAGCCCGCAGGTCATCAAGAACAGGCGCACCGCATGCCAGCGCACCTTGCGTTCAATCGCGGCCTGTTGCTCGGCCGGGCTCAGATCCTGGCCGACCAGGCTGCTCAAATCATCGAGGGAATCGGTACCGCTGCTGCTGCTCACGTCTGCGCCCTGGCTTGGCGGCATGAAAACGTGCCGCACACGACGGGGCCTGCCCCCGACAAACACCGCAGTCTCCCCGACTCCGCGCGGGCTGAACATCGGGACTGCACCGGTAAAGCGGCGCTATTTCGCCGCCGGGCCACGGGCGTGCGAACAGCGTGCAGGAAGTCGCGCGCGGGGGGGGCTCAGCGGCGCGCGGCGTTCAGGGTCTCGCGGGTGGCCAGGGCCACGCGGCGGGCGGCGGCGGCAAAGTCCTCACCGGCGCTGGCGTAGAGCACGGCGCGCGAGCTGCTGACGATGATGGGGCCGCCCTGGCCTTCGCGGCCACCGGCACCGGCACGCCAGCCGGCCTTGACCGTGGCCTCGGCGTCGCCGCCCTGGGCGCCCACACCGGGGATCAAGAGGGGCACGGTCGGTGCCAGCTCACGCACGCGGGCGATCTCGGCCGGGTAGGTGGCGCCCACCACCAGGCCCAGCTGGCCGTTCTGGTTCCAGTCGGTCTGAGCCAAACGGGCCAGGTGCTCGTACAGGCGCGGCTGGCCGGCCACATCGGCCAGGCGCTGGTTCTGCCAGTCGCTGCCGCCGGGGTTGGAGGTGCGGCAGAGCAGGATGGCGCCCTTGTCGCGGTAGCGCAGATAGGGTTCGATCGAGTCGAAGCCCATGAAGGGCGAGAGCGTCACCGCATCGGCCTGGTAGCGCTCGAAGGCCTCGCGGGCGTACTGCTCGGCGGTGGAGCCGATGTCGCCGCGCTTGGCGTCCAGGATGACGGGCACGCTGGGCGCCACGCGTTTGATGTGGGCCATCAGCTGCTCGAGCTGGTCCTCGGCGCGGTGGGAGGCGAAGTAGGCGATCTGTGGCTTGAAGGAGACCACCAGGTCCTTGGTGGCGTCGACGATGGCGGCGCAGAAGTCATAGATGCGCGAGGCATCGCCCTTCCAGGCGCCCGGAAACTTGCTCGGCTCCGGGTCCAGCCCCACACACAGCAGCGAGTCGTTCAGGGTTTGTGCGGCGTGCAGTTGCTGGATGAAGTTCATGGGGGCTATGACCTTGAGGAGGGGGCAGGGCAGGGTGGCATATTGTCCAATTTTTCAAGCAGGGAGCCCAAACATGCGGGTCTTGAAGACGGAAAGGCTGTGCCTGCGCTGGTTTGAACCCAGCGATGTGGACTACGTGCTGGAACAGATCAGCGAAGCGGGCTGGAAGCGCAATATCAGCGACCCCGGCGTCAACGACCTGGCCGCCGCACGCGACTGGATGGAGGCCAAGCTCTTCAACTGGTACTGGCCCCAGGGCCTGGGCCTCTGGGCCATGGAGCGGCTCAGCGACGGCGTGGTGGTCGGCATGTGCGGCCTGTTGCAGCGCGACTATCTGCAGTCCCTGGACATCGGCTACGCCTTGTTGCCGCGTTACGAGGGCGCCGGCTATGTGCGCGAGGCGGCTCAGGCCTGCCGCGCCTATGCCCATGATGTGCTGGGAGAGCCCCTCTTGTTCGGCATGACGGCCACCTTCAACGAGGCCTCGGGCCGGGTGCTGCAAGCCATCGGCATGCAGCGCCTGTCCACCGGCCCGCTGGGTGACAGCACGGAGGACAGCCACCTCTACGGCGTCGGCGAGGCCTGCCGCCTGAGCGAGGACGCGCAGGTGCGCGATTTGTTGGCCCGGTTCTTTGCCGTCTTCGACAACCGCATCGGCCGCCATGCGCCGCTGGCCGCCCTGCCTTACTTCTTCCTGCCCGAGGCGGTGATCAGCCGCGCCAGCCTGCCCGGTGAGGCGGCGGGCGTGCAGCGCATGAGCGTGCGCGAGTTCGTCGAGCCGCGCGTGCAGATGCTGGCTCCGGGTGGCCGCCTGCAGGAGTTTTCCGAGTGGGTGAGCGAGCAGCAGGTGCAGATCAGCGGCCGCGTGGCCCAGGTCTGGCTGCGTTACCGCAAGAGCGGCATCCTGGACGGCCAGGCCTTCGAGGGCGGCGGCGAGAAAACCGTGCAGCTGGTCAAGCCCGGTCGGCGCTGGAAGATTGCCGCCATCGCCTGGCAAGACCGGGATTAAACCCGCCCCAGCGGCCGCAGCGGGCTGGCTACACTTCGGGCTCTCACGACATTCTGCCCTGAAGCCTCCGAACTATGGCCTCCTCCATCCTGCTTGTGGAAGACGACGAACGCCTGGCCGAGCTGGTGGCCGAGGCCCTGCGCAAGGCCGGTTACGAGGTCAGCCTGGCCGCCACCGGCCCCGAGGGCGAGCGCCTGATGCGCGAACAGCCCTTCGATGTGGTGCTGCTGGACGGACACCTGCCGGGCAAGGACGGCTTCGACGTGCTGCGCGATGTGCGGCCGGTCTTCCATGGCCGCATCGTGATGCTGACCGCGCGCAATGACGACATCGATCAGGTCCTGGGCCTGGAGGGCGGCGCTGACGACTACATCACCAAGCCGGTGGCGCCGCGCGTGCTGCTGGCCCGCCTCAAGGCCTTGCTGCGCCGCGAGGTGGCGCCGGCCGGCGAGGCGGACGAAGACGCCGATCTGCGCTTCGGTGAGCTGCTGATCCGCCCGGCGGCGCGCGATGTGCTGCGCGCGGGCGAGCGGGTCGAGCTGACCACGGCCGAGTACGAACTGCTGCTCTTCCTGGCCGAACGGGCCGGCCAGGTGGTCAGCCGCGACGACATCATGCAAGGCCTGCGCGGCCTGGAGTTCGACGGCCTGGACCGCGCCATCGATGCCCGCGTCTCGCGCCTGCGCAAGAAGATTGGCGACGACCCGCAGGCCGCCGAGCGTATCAAGACCGTGCGCGGCCAGGGCTATTTGTTCGCCCGCGACTGATTCGAGGCCGGACATGCACGCCGCCCCTGCTGTATCCGCCGTCTCGGTCGCCCCGCTGGACAGGCCATGCCTGCACTGAGCATGCGTTCGCCCATGACCCGGGTGGCCCTGGGTCTGGGGGTGTCGGTGCTGGCCCTGGTCCTGCTGGTGCAAGGGCTGTTGATGCTGGCCGTGGACGGCGTGACCGATGACTATGTGCGCCGTTTCATGCGCGGCACCGTGGACATGCTGCAGCATGAGCTGGCTCCGCTGGCGCCCGAACAGCGCGCGCGTCGGGTGCAGGTGCTGGACCAGCTCTTCGCCTATCCGGTGACCCTGGTGCCCGCGTCCGGCCTGCGGCCCGAGGATCTGGTGACCTTGAGCCGTGGCGAGCTGGTGGTGCAGGGTTTCAATCGCCGCATCTACGCTTCATTGCCGGGCCTGAACGAGGCCGGGGGTCAGGTCTTGCTCCTGGGACCGCTGAATGCCGATGGCCACCCGGCCGGGCAGTTGCAGGTGCCGCGTGAGCTCTGGCTGCAATTGGCGGCCTCCGTGCTGCTGGGCCTGGCAGTGTTTGCCTTGGCCGCCTGGTTGTTGCGCCCGGTCTGGCGGGACATGCGGGCCCTGCAGCTGGCGGCCGAGGGCATGACGGCGGGCCGCTTTGACATCACCATCCGCGAGCCCGAGAGCCGCCTCTTCGCTCCGCTGGCCGCCGGTGCCCGCGCCACGTTGGAGCGCCTGGCCACGGCCCTGGCCACCCAGCGCGAGCTGACCGGCGCGGTCTCGCATGAGCTGCGCACGCCGCTGGCCCGCCTGCGCTTTGCCATCGACGCCCTGGTGGACGAAGACGATGCCGGCCGGCGCGAGCTGGCGGTCCAGGCCTGCGAGCGCGACATCGACGAGCTGGACGCCCTGATCGACGCCAGCCTGATGCTGGCCCGCCTGGACATGGGGGCGCTGGAGGTCAGCAAGACGCCGGGCGATCTGGCGGCGCTGCTGCAGCAGGAAGCGGCCAGCCTGGCGCCGCTGCTGGATGGCAAGCAGCTCAGCACCGACATCCGCCTCGGCAGCCAGGCCCTGCATTTCGACGCACGCCTTTTACCGTATGCCTTGCGCAATGGCCTGCGCAATGCCGCCCGCCATGCGCGTGAGCGCATCTGCCTCTCGGCCTGGCAGGACGAGGCCGGCCGCATCTGTCTGGCTGTGGACGACGATGGCGAAGGCGTGCCCGAGGCGCTGCGCGAGGCCGTGTTCACCCCCTTCAAGCGTCTGGACGGGCCCAAGGAGCGGGGCAGCCGCGGCTTCGGCCTGGGCCTGGCCATCGTGCGCCGTGTGGCAGAAGGCCTGGGCGGTGAGGCCTTGATGCAACAGGCCCCCAGCCTGGCCGGTGCTCGCTTGCTGATGCGCTGGCCTGACGGACAATAGCCACTGACCCCGAGCCCTGAACCCCGTGCGCTCTTGCACCGAGTTTTCACCTCAAGCACTGACATCATGACATTGACACTGACGCCCTACACCGATGTGATCAAAGACGAAATGCTGCGTGAAATCGCCAGGCGCGGCGATGTGCGCGCCTTCCCGGCACTCAGCACCTTGTTGCGCGAAGGTGACACCACCGACGCCTTCTACATCCTGCTCTCGGGCCGGGTGAAGGTCTTTGGCACCGACAGCAAGGGCCGCGAGGTGGTCTACAACACCATGGGTCCGGGCGAGTACTTCGGCGAGCTGAGCCTGGACGGCTCCAGCCGCTCGGCCTCGGTGCAATGCCTGGAGCCGGTCAAGTGCGTGATGGTGCGTGGCACCGATATGCGCGAGTTTCTGGGCCAGCACCCCGATTTCGCCCTGCACCTGATCCGCCATCTGATCGCCCTGCTGCGCCGCTCGACCGACAGCGTCAAGAGCCTGGCCCTGGACGATGTCTATTCCCGCCTGGCCAAGCTGCTGCAGGAAATGGCCGAACCTGATGTCAGCGGCCGCCTGGTCGTGCCCCACAAGCTGACCCAGCAGGACCTGGCCGAGCGCGTCGGCGCCTCGCGCGAGATGATCAGCCGCATCCTGCAGCAACTGGTCAAGGGCGGCTACATCGAGCGCCAGGGCCGGCGCATGGTCTTGCTGAAGAAGCTGCCGCCGGGCTGGTGATCAAGCTTCCTGTTCAGCCCCAGAGTTTGAGTTTTTTGCAGCGAGCGGCGCTCAGGCTAGGCGGACGGCGCACAAGAACCGGAACGTACTTTCTGTACGTGAGGATTCTGAGCACCGGACCAACGACGCATGAGGGTCGCGTAGCTAGAAAGGCTCAAACTCTCAAACTGGCTGGACGGTGTGGCTGATGTTCAGCTTGAGCCATTGGCCTGGTTGCTGAGGCAGTTGCACCTGGTACTCCTGACCCTGGTGCTCGTAGCGCACCGTGTAGTCGCGCACCTGTTCGCGCTGCACGCTGACCGGGCGGCAGACCTGCACCTGCTGCTGGCTGTAGCTGGGGTAGCTCGCCGTCGAGCCGGAGGGTTCGGCCATGCTTTTGCCAATCAGGGCGCCCGTGGCGCTGCCGGCGGCGATGGCCACATGCTTGCCGTTGCCCTTGCCGATCTGGCTGGCCAGCAGACCACCGGCCAGGGCGCCGAGCACCGCGCCGCCGGTGCCGCTCATGCCGGCCTGGCTGGCCACGGGCGGCTGCACCACCTGCTGGGTCTCATAGCTGCATTGCTGGCGCGTCTCGGTGATGCGCTCCAGGTTCGGGGTGGACGAGATCACCCGCACCAGGGTGCTGCTGTTCGCCTGCGGGCCCAGGGATTGGGCGCGCACCTCGGCCGGCAGGCCGGCGAACAGCACAGCGCTCAAACTCAGGGCCAGGGCGCTGGCGGCGATGTTCTGGGCCGGGCTGCGTTCGGCGATGCTTTGCTCGGCCAGGGTCGGCAGCTGCTGCAGCGGGCGAGCCTCGGGGCGGGCGCGGCGGCTGTTGAACTTGCGCTGGAAGGGGCTGAGGGTGGCGGCCAGGGTGTGTTGCATGATGTCGGTCTCCGTTGCGGATCGCTGGATGGATCTGTTGTCGATGAACGGAATTGTCAGAAACCCGGACCTCCACGTCTGTGGCGCTTGCGTGCGCCGAGTTTGACCGTCTGTGACGGCGGGCGAGGACGATATGGCTTTCGGCCCCGTCGCGACGGCCGGGCATGATGGCGCCTTGCTTGCCCACCTTGCCTTCGGAGCCCTCTCGATGTTGGTTCGCCCGGCCCTGAAACCCGCCGACTTTCTGAAACGCCTCAGCTGGACGCTGGGCCTGGCCACGGGGCTCGGTCTGATGACGAGCCCGCCCGTACAGGCGGCCGATGCAGGCCCGATGCGCCAGCGGGTTGGGGCGCATGAGCTGTCCTGGGAATGCCGGGGTGAAGGCCAGAGAACCGTGGTGCTGGTGGCCGGTATGGGCCTGGACGTGCGCGCCACTTTCAAGAACACCTACCGCCTGTTTCCGACGGAGCTGGGGCGCATCTGCCTCTATGATCGTGCGGGTGTGGGCCAAAGCAGCCCGCTCAGCCGGGCCCGGCCCTTGCAGGCCCTCAGCGATGAGCTGGCAGCTCTGGCTGAGCTGCGCCAGTGGGGTGAGCTGGTGCTGGTGGCGCATTCCTTCGGTGGGTTGATCGTGCGCTCATTCGCCCTGGACCATCCGCAGCGTGTGCGCGGCCTGGTGCTGGTCGATGCGGTCCATGAGTCCTGGTTGGCTCAGCTGCCCCAGGTGCTCAGCCCCAACGGGTGGTCCACCATGGAGCGCATCATCCGCTGGGAGAAGGAACAGCATTCGCATGAAGACTTTGTCGAAGCGGTGCAAAGCCTGCAAGCCCGTGGCGCGCCCTCGGCGGCCTTGCGGGCCTTGCCGGTGACCGTGCTCAGCCGCGGCTTGCCACACACCCAAATCCGCCAGACCCGCATGAGCTATGCCGATGTGGACGCCTACAACGCGAGCTGGGACCTGGCCCAGGCTCGACTGGCTCTCGATCACGTGGCGCCGCGCCGTGTGCGCATGACCCATGCCTCACATTTCTTCGACGAACAGGATCCTTGGCTGGTGGTCGAGGAGATTGAGGGCCTGCTGAAGCGTCTGCCGCCACCCGCGCCGCGCTGAAGCGCGGTCCGGGGCAGCCGGTTCAGTTCAGCGCCGCAGCGATTTGCAGGGGTCTTCGCGTTCGGCCGGCGCGGTCAGCACGCGGCTGTCGAAGCGGCCCGGGCCTTCCTGGCCTTGCTCCAGATAGCCGATGGTGCGGATCTCGCTCGCCGGCACGCCGGCCGCTTCCAGGTAGCGCGGCACGCCGAGCTCACGGTCGACATGGCCGTTGCCGGCGATCAGGACCACGCGTTCGGCGCCGCCCTCGCGGGCGGCCAGCATGGCGCGGGCCATGGCTGCATCGCGGGCGCGCTGGGCCAGGGCCATCGGCGCTTGCATGGCCGCAGGCAGGGCGCCGCAATGGCCTTCGTCGATGGTGCGGATCATGGCGCTCTGCTGGGCCTCGCCCCAGGGCGTCTGCTCCAGCAGGCGGCGCAGATCGGCCGGCCAGGTTTCGGCCGACACGCCCTTCATCAGCGGGCGCAGTTCCTCGCGGCTGAGGTTGCCGCCGGCCACCGTGGCGCCGGCCTGCAGGCTGGTTTCAAACAGCGGCTTGTGCAGGGGCCAGCGCCAGTTCTTCTTGTCCAGCTGGGCCAACTCCACCAGGGCCTCGGCATCGTGGCGCGCTTCGGCCGGGAGGCTGGCCAGGGCGGGCGTGCGCTGGGCCGGGATCTGCTCGAACACGACCGTGCTGCGCCGCCCGTCCTTCATCAACTCGGCCAACCAGGCCGCCCGCAGGCGGTGTTGCTCGGCGTTGTCATGCACCTCGCCGAGCAGGATGAAGCGAGCCGAAGTGGCCGGGGCGTCCGCCGCGGCAGCAGGGGCGGCGTGCAGCCCACTCAGTGCGAGCAGTAGCAGGCTCAGTGTCAGGGTCAGCGCTTTCATCGGGTTCCTTGGCTTGAGACGGTAGGCGGGCTGATCTTGCCATGAGCGAGCCGCACTCAGCCCTGACGAAACGCCGTGGGCAGCTCGCCCGACCAGCGCTTGAAGGCGCGGCGGAAGGAGCGCGGGTCGGCATAGCTCAGGGTCTGGCTCGTTCAGTTCGCGCTGCACGCGCGGGATCAGGGCTCAGGTCTGTTGGCGCGACATCGGCACCGGTGTCACCGAGGGCCGCAGACTGGCCTGGCTGCGCGGCTGGATTGGCGTTGGGTCGCAAGTGAAGCCAAGTTCTCATGCTCAAATGCCTGTGAGAGCCTGGCGCCATGCTGGCTTCATCTCAGGGATGAGTTTCGCCGTGGGAACGCCTGGCGGAGCGAGATTGCAGGATAGAGAAAGAAAGATGAGATTCTTTGAACTTTTCACGGTCATGGTTTTGGCCGGCGCGTCCTCGTTCACCAGCGCGGCACCATCCAAATTGGAGCCCGGGCGCTGCCCGGTCAAACCGCCGCCGCAGCTGAGCGACAAGCGGTTGCCGAACGGCGAGTTCTTCATGACGGCGAGGTATCTGTTGAAGGCCGACGGTGCCATCGAGCAGATCACGGTGGAAGGCAAGGGCCCCGAGAGCTTCCGTCGTGCCATTGCGGATGCCATCCGCGCCTACGACTGCGTGCCTGCAGCAGCAGACCAGGAGATCGAATCCGAGTTTTGGATCCGGATTTCCTAGTCCTCTGCACAGATCCCAAGTTCGCAGGGGGCTCCGTGGGTTCCCTGTCTCCGCCATGCAATTCATCGAGCCCGGCATGTACCCGATCCGCATCCTCACCGCCGCAGACGCCAGCGCCTACCGCAGCCTCATGCTCGAGGCCTACGAGCAAGCGCCGGATGCGTTCACGGCCACGGCGGCCGAGCGCCGCGCGGAACCCGAATCCTGGTGGATCCGGCGGATCGGCAGCGCTGACGGCCTGGCCACGAGCTTGGGGGCATGGCAAAACGAGCAGTTGGTCGGCACGGTGGCGCTTGAGTATTCGGCTAAGCCCAAGACACGGCACGCCGCGCTGGTGCTGGGCATGTATGTCCAGGCGGCGCAGCGGGGCCAGGGCTTGGGTCTGGCGCTGATGAAGGCGGCTGTGGCGGCGGCCTCGTCGCGACCTGAGATCCTGGCTTTGAACCTGACCCTGACCGAGGGCAATGAGCCGGCCCTTCGCCTGTATCGCTCGGTGGGCTTTGTCACCTGGGGTGTTCAGCCGCAGGCGATTCGCATCGAGGCGGGCCTCAAGGGCAAGGTGCACATGTCGCTGTCACTGTCCTGAGTTCGCCGCGCCGCCTGAGTTCGCGGCTCAGGGCTGCGAACTTGCTGCAAGGGCCGGTCTGTCGGCGCCTTGAGCGTCTGAAGCATGGGCCACCTTGCTGAAGAGCAAAAGGGCGCAGACGGCAGAGGCGCCCGACAAGGCCAGCCCTGCAGCAATGAGCGCCAGTGTCTTGCGGGCTGAAGCGGGCAGCTTGGCCCAGGAAAAGTCGAACTGCTTGTGGTGGGGGGTCAGGATTTTCATGTGCTGTCTCCGCACGCATGTCGCCCACGACGTGGACCCACAGCGTGCATCAGGAAAGAAGGAGACGCATTGTCAAAAGCTGGGCCGGCTTTGTCCGTGGCCCTTGTGTGCCGAGACTTTGACGAAATGTGACGGCAGGTAGTGGGCAGTGGGCAGCAGGCTCAGCGCGGCAGAGTGGCGTCCAGCGCCGCCGGCCCTTGGTGCCGGTACACCAGGCCCTCGCCGCCGCGGAATGGGATGCTGCGCTCCAGCGTGGCGCCCAGGCGTTCAGCCACCTGGACCGATGGCCGATTGCCCGCTGCGATCACGCTGACCGCCGTCTGCCAGCCGAAGTGGTGGTACGCGGCCCGCAGCGCCGCACCGGCAGCCTCGGTGGCATAGCCCTGGCCCTGGGCCTCGGGCAAAAGCGCCCAGGTGATCTCGGGCTCCAGCCAGCCTTCCGGGAACCAGAGCCCGGACAGGCCCAGAAACATGCCGTCGGATTTGCGCTCCAGGGCCCAGGGCCCGTAGCCGCGCAAGGCCCAGTGGCCGAAGTAGGCCGCGAACTTGCGCCAGGCTTCGTCGCGCCCGCAGGGCCCGCCGTAGCTGGCCGACACGGGGTCGGCAAAGAAGCGGGCCATGCCTTCGAAATCCGCCTCGGCAAACGGCCGCAGCCGCAGGCGGTCAGATTCGAAGCTGGGGATGGCGGCGATGAAGTTGCTGAAACGAGCGGCGGTCATGTGGGCTGCGGGTAAAGCTGGACGTTGTCGTGCTGCGATCGAGCCCGCATTCTGTCGCTTGGCTCAGTCGCTTGCTGCCCACAGCGGCCTACCCCTCGTTCACCTCGTCGATCAGTGGGCGCGCTGGCCGGACACCGTGCCGGTGGCCAGCGCGCTCGACCATTGCGCTTGTCGGGCCAGCTCAGAAGCCGTGGCTTCATCGGCGGTGACCAGGAACTCCGTGCTGCTGCGTTCAACGAAGTAGGCGCTCTTGAAGCGCAAGAGCAGTTCACCCAAGGCCTGGCGAGCCTGACGCGGGGCGCCGTTGAAGGTGAGGGTCAGCGTGGTCATGGTGCTTTGGCTTTCTTTCAATCAATCGTTTCTAGTCGCGAACCGCCTGCTCAAAAAAATGCGCAGGTGATGTGAGAACGCCGCAAACGACGGCCGGTTGACGAGTGCATGCTCACTGGCTTCGTGACACGGATTCGGCGTTTCGTGCGTCGTCCAGTCTGCCGTGTCGCCGAACCGGTCTCGGAGTGCCGGGGGCGTCCGCCTTCGGCTTCCTACCCTTGAGATACATTGACTGAACTGCAGTTGAGAGCCGATTCGATTCGAGCTACCAAATCAAGTACGGAGGACTGAATGTCAGTGGCGCAGAACCCAAGTAACGCAGATCTTGTCGACCAACTGCTTGACGAGGCCCATGCGCTGGACGATCTTGAAGCAGCAATGCCCTTGTACGAGCGCGTACTTGCACTCGACCCCGATAGCGCTGTTGTTCACTACAACATCGGCCTGGTACACAAGTACCGCGGCGCCTGGGCTGAATCGCTGCGGCACAACCTTCGTGCCCTTGAACTCCGTCCTGACGATGAGGCAACCCTCTGGAATCTTGGAATCGCCGCGACTGCGTTGCGAGACTGGGGCAAGGCTCGGGAGGCATGGCGCCGCGCCGGGATCCAGATCACTGAGGGCGAGGGGCCGATCACGGAGGACTTTGGCATTACGCCTGTTCGCCTGAATCCGGATGCAAACGCGGAAGTGGTTTGGGGGCGTCGAATTGATCCGGTGCGCGTGGTCATAGGAAACATTCCATATCCGAGTTCCGGATTCAGAGCCGGCGATGTGGTGCTGCATGACGGTGCACAAGTTGGGGAGCGTCAGCACCAGGGGAGAAGCTACTCGGTGTTCAATGTTCTTGAGTTGTTCGAGTCTTCGGCGAACAGTACGTATGAAGCGGAGGTTTGCACGCGCGACGAGGCACATCTTCGTTCATTGACTGCCCAGCTCGACGTGGCGCAGGTCGAACACGAGGTTTGGACCAGCAATGTTCGTATCCTTTGTCGACAGTGCAGCGAAGGCGTACCGCACGAACACAGCGGAGATGAGGGTGAGACCTTGCAAGCCTGGCCGGAAAGTCACGTGATCGGTATCAGCACGACAGAACCCGAGGCAGCGCGACGAGTGCTGGAGCGCTGGAGTTTCGGAGAGTCACACTCCCGTTCAGGTGAACATGGAGGCAACAGTTTGCGGCGATTTGAGTGCGTGCTTGCCGGTTCGGCGGTGCATTGATCGGGTCCCTCCGATCACCGAGCTGTTCCGGACCTAGCCCCGGTCGAACATTGGTCGTGGGCTCGTTCGCACTGGACTTGACCGCACGGGTCAGTGTCTAACTCAGCCAAGGCTAGCCCGGCGCAGCTCAATCGCCTCTCTGACGATCGGCAGCAGCTCGATGGCTGCCCCCGCGTCCTCCATCGCCGCCAGCAGCTCCCGCCGCATGCGCGGCTCCCAGAACTTTTGAATGTGGGTGGCGATGCCGTCCAGGGCTTCGGCGTGGTCGGGCATGGCCTGGAAGAAGGTGCCGATCTGGTTGGCCATGCGGACGAGCTTTTCAATGTCCATGGG
Source organism: Paucibacter sp. B51 (assembly GCF_027863535.1). Lineage (NCBI taxonomy): Bacteria > Pseudomonadati > Pseudomonadota > Betaproteobacteria > Burkholderiales > Sphaerotilaceae > Roseateles > Paucibacter sp. B51. Next base: position 1,392,221 of record NZ_JAPIVN010000001.1, read on the forward strand.
AGGGCTTGAGCTGGGGTTCGGGGTCGTGGAGGTCGAGCCGCTCGGGGTGGCAGTACACGACCAGGTCCTGGCGGCGGGCGAAGCCGACCAGGGTCATATTGGCGCACGCGGCGGTGGCCACGGCGAAGGAGGTCGGGGCGGACACGGCTGCGAGCAGAGGCACGCCGGCGCTGGCGGTCTTCTGCACCATCTCGAAGCTGGCGCGGCTGGTGACGGCGATGAAGCCTTCACCGGCCTTGACCTCATGCCGGGCCAGGGCGCCGATCAGCTTGTCCAGGGCGTTATGGCGGCCGACGTCTTCGCGCAGCCATTTCACCTCGCCCTCGGCCGAGCACCAGGCGGCCGCGTGCACGGCGCCGGTGGCCTGCTGCAGGGTCTGGTGCTCGATGAACTGGCCCATGGCCCGGGCTATCGCCGCGCGGCTGAACAGCCGGCCTTGGCCCGGCGTGGCCAGCTCCGGCAGGTGGCGCGCCACTTGGGCCAGGCTTTCGGTGCCGCAGAGCCCGCAGCCGGTGCGCCCGGTCATGGAGCGGCGGCGGTCTTTCAATCGGGCGAAGGCCTCGCCGGCAATGCGCAGGTGCAAGGTGATGCCTTGCTCGCTGCTTTCTTCCTCGACGCTGAACAGTTCATGCGGTGCACTGAGGATGCCTTCGCTGAGCGAAAAGCCGAGCGCGAACTCTTCCAGGTCCAGCGGCGTGGCCAGCATCACCGCATGCGAGATGCCGTTGTACTCCAGGGCCACCGGCACTTCTTCGGCCACCCAGTCGTCCACCGCAAAGGCCGCGCCCGCGCGCACGCCCTGCACGGGCAGCACGCGAGCGCCCTCGCAGAATGTGGGCCGTGCCGCGCCCGCCCCGGCGCTTAGTGCTGGGGCCGGGGCTGCTGGTTTACCGCTGTGCTCACTTGCCATGGGCGCCCTCGGGCTGGCGGGCCTGTTGCAGCGCGTCTTGCTGGGCCTGGTTGAAGCGGCTGTACTCGCGCTGCCACTCCGAGGGCTGCTGCACCGGCATCACCTGCACGGCGGTCACCTTGTACTCGGGGCAGTTGGTGGCCCAGTCGGAGTTGTCGGTGGTGATGACGTTGGCGCCCGACTCCGGGAAGTGGAAGGTGGTGTAGACCACGCCCGGCTGCACACGCTCGGTGACGGTGGCGCGCAGCACGGTGTCGCCGGCGCGGCTGGCGATGCCCACCCAGTCGTCGTCCTTGATGCCGCGTTCTTCGGCGTCGTGCGGGTGGATCTCCAGGCGGTCCTCGCTGTGCCACTGGTTGTTGGGCGTGCGCCGGGTCTGCGCGCCCACGTTGTACTGGCTCAGGATGCGGCCGGTGGTCAGCAACAGCGGGAACCTCAACGTCACCTTTTCATCGGTGGGCACGTACTGGGTGATGATGAAACGGCCCTTGCCGCGCACGAATTTGTCCACGTGCATGATGGGCGTGCCGGCCTCTTCGGTGTGCTCGTTGCAAGGCCATTGAACGCTGCCCAGGCGTTCGATCTTCTCGTAGCTGACACCGGCGAAGGTCGGGGTCAGCGCGGCGATCTCCGCCATGATCTCCTCGGGATTCTTGTAATCCATCGGGTAGCCCAGCGCTTGAGCCAGCTTCTGGGTCACCTCCCAATCGGCATAGCCGGCCAGCGGCGGCATGACCTTGCGCACGCGGCTGATGCGGCGCTCGGCATTGGTGAAGGTGCCGTCCTTTTCCAGGAAGCTCGATCCGGGCAGGAAGACATGGGCGTACTTGGCGGTTTCGTTCAGGAAGATGTCCTGCACCACCACGCATTCCATGGCCATCATGGCCGCGGCCACATGTTTCGTATTGGGGTCGGACTGCACGATGTCCTCGCCCTCGCAGTACAGGCCCTTGAAGCTGCCCGAGAGTGCCGCGTCGAACATATTCGGGATGCGCAGGCCCGGCTCGGGGTTCAGCGTCACGCCCCAGGCCGCCTCGAATTGGCCTCGCACGGTGCTGTCGCTGATGTGGCGGTAGCCCGGCAGCTCATGCGGGAAGCTGCCCATATCACAAGAGCCCTGCACATTGTTCTGGCCACGCAAGGGGTTCACGCCCACGCCTTCGCGGCCGACATTGCCGGTGGCCATGGCCAGGTTGGCAATGCCCATCACCATGGTCGAACCCTGGCTGTGCTCGGTCACGCCCAGGCCGTAGTAGATGGCGGCATTCGGCCGCCGCGTGACGGCGGCCGTTCCATCGCTCGCACCCGTGGCATACAGGCGTGCCGCGCCGCGCAGCTCGGCCGCCGGCACGCCGCTCGCAGCCTCCAGCGCCTCGGGCGAGTTCTCGGGCCGGGCCACGAACTCGCGCCACTGATTGAAGCTCTTGGGGTCGCAACGCTCGGCCACATAGGCTTCATTCACCAGCCCTTCGGTGACGATGACATGGGCCAGGGCGGTGATCACCGCCACATTGGTGCCGGGCTTGAGCTGCAGATGGTGGGCGGCCTGGATGTGGGGCGACTTGACCAGGTCGATGCGGCGCGGGTCGACGACGATGAGCTTGGCACCCTCGCGCAGGCGGCGCTTCATGCGCGAGGCGAACACCGGGTGCGCCTCGCTGGGGTTGGCGCCGATGACCATGATCACATCGGCCTTCTCCACCGACTTGAAGGTCTGCGTGCCGGCCGAGGTGCCCAGGGTCTGGCCCAGGCCGTAGCCGGTGGGCGAGTGGCAGACGCGAGCGCAGGTGTCGACGTTGTTGTTGCCGAAAGCCGCGCGGATCAGCTTCTGAACCAGGTAGGTTTCCTCGTTGGTGCAGCGCGAGGAGGTGATGCCTCCGATCGAATCCTTGCCATGCTTGGCCTGGATGCGGCGGAACTCGCTGGCCGCGTGGTTCAGCGCCACCTCCCAGCTGACCTCTTGCCAGGGGTCCTGGATGCTGGCGCGGATCATGGGCTTGGTGATGCGGTCCTGGTGGGTGGCATAGCCCCAGGCAAAGCGGCCCTTGACGCAGCTGTGGCCCTCGTTGGCCTTGCCGTCCTTCCAAGGCACCATGCGCACGACTTGCGTGCCCTTCATCTCGGCCTTGAAGCCGCAACCCACGCCGCAGTAGGCGCAGGTGGTGATGACGCTGTGCTCGGGCTGGCCGAGCCAGATGACGGATTTTTCCTGCAGCGTGGCCGTGGGGCAGGCTTCCACGCAGGCGCCGCAGCTCACGCATTCCGATTCCATGAAGGGCTGGTCCTGGCCCGGTGAAACGCGCGACTCAAAGCCGCGGCCCGAGATCGTCAGCGCAAAGGTGCCTTGCGTTTCTTCGCAGGCGCGCACGCAGCGGTTGCAGACGATGCACTTGCTCGGGTCGTAGGTGAAATAGGGGTTGGACTCGTCTTTCTTCGAGTCGCAATGGTGGGCGCCTGCCGCGGCCCCAACGCCATAGCGCACATTGCGCAGCCCCGTCACGCCGGCCATGTCCTGCAGCTCGCAATTGCCATTGGCCGAACAGGTCAGGCAGTCCAGCGGGTGGTCGGAGATGTACAGCTCCATCACGCCTTTGCGCAGGTCTTGCAGCTTGGGCGTCTGGGTCTTGACCTTCATGCCGGCCTCGGCCGGCGTGGTGCAGCTGGCTGGGAAGCCCTTGCGGCCCTCCACCTCCACCAGGCAGAGCCGGCAGGAGCCAAAAGGCTCCAGGCTGTCGGTGGCGCAGAGCTTGGGCACCTTGATGCCGGCGTCCACGGCGGCGCGCATCAGCGAGGTGCCCTTGGGCACAGTGACCGGGAAGCCGTCGATTTCCAGCGTCACTTCTTCGGTCGATTCCCGGCGCGGCGTGCCGTGATCGATGTCGTGCTTGAGATGATCCAACATGGTGATTTGCTCCTGGGCTCAGGCCGCGGCCTGGTCGGGCGCGGCAAGACCGAAGTCCTGCGGGTAGTGGTTCAGCGCCGAGAGCACCGGGAACGGCGTCATGCCGCCCATGGCACAGAGCGAACCGTGGGTCATGGTGTCGCAGAGGTCGCGCAGCAGGATCACCTGCTCGGCGCGGTTCTGGTTCTTGCGGATGCGGTCGATGACCTCCACGCCGCGGGTCGAGCCGATGCGGCAGGGCGTGCACTTGCCGCAGGACTCGATGGCGCAGAACTCCATGGCGTAGCGGGCCAGCTGGGACAAGTCGGCCGTGTCGTCATGCACGACGATGCCGCCGTGGCCGACCACGGCGCCCATGGCCGCGTAGGCCTCGTAGTCCAGCGGCACATCCCATTGCGACTCGGGCACATAGGCGCCCAGCGGGCCGCCGACCTGCACCGCCTTGATCGGCCGTCCGCTGGCCGTGCCGCCGCCGAAGCCGTAGAGCAACTCGCGCAGCGTCAGGCCGAAGGCTTTCTCGACCAGGCCGCCATGCTTGATATTGCCGGCCAGTTGGAAGGGCAGGGTGCCGTGCGAACGGCCGACGCCAAAGTCACGGTAGGCCTGGGCACCGCGCGCCAGGATGATGGGCGCGCTGGCAAAGGTGATGACGTTGTTGATGACCGTCGGCTGGCCGAACAGACCCGAGAGCGCCGGCAGTGGCGGCTTGGCGCGCACCACGCCGCGCTTGCCTTCGATGCTCTCCAGCATGGCGGTCTCTTCGCCGCAAACATAACTGCCCGCCGCCTTGCGTACTTCCAGATGGAAGGCCTGGCCGCTGCCGCAGACGCTGTCGCCCAGGAAGCCGGCGGCCGTGGCGCGGGCGATGGCTTCGTTCATCGTCGCGATGGCATGCGGGTACTCGGAGCGGATGTAGATGTAGCCGCGGGTGGCGCCCACCGCCAGCGCGGCGATGGTCAAGCCCTCGATCAGCATGAAGGGATCGCCCTCCATGGTCATGCGGTCGGAGTAGGTGCCCGAGTCGCCTTCGTCGGCGTTGCAGACGATGTACTTTTGGTCGGCCTTGGCTTCACGCACCGTCTTCCACTTGATGCCGGCCGGGAAGGCCGCGCCGCCGCGACCGCGCAGGCCCGAGTGCAGCATCTCCTGGATGATGGCGCTGCCGTCCAGGCTGAGCGCGCGGCGCAGGCCGGCCCAGCCCTCGTGGGCTTCGTAGTCGGCCAGCGAGAGCGGGTCGATGACGCCGACGCGGCGGAAGGTCAATCGCTCTTGCAGCGCCAGGAAGGGAATCTGCTCGGTCACGCCCTGGCGCAGCGGGTGTTCGCCGCCTTGCAGCAGGCCGGCATCGAGCAGGCCCGGCACATCGGCGGCCTCGACCGGGCCGTAGGCGATGCGGCCTTGCGGCGTCTGCACCTCAACCAGGGTCTCCAGCCAGAACAGGCCACGCGAGCCATTGCGCACCAGCTCGATGCTCAGGCCGCGGCATTGGCACTCATGGCGCAAGGCCTCGGCCACCTCGTCGGCGCCCACCGCCAGCGCGGCGGAATCGCGCGGCACGAATACTTTCACGATGGCGCTCGTCATCACAGGCCCTCCTTGGCCAGCAGGGCGTCCAGCTTGGCCGGCGTCATGCGGGCGTGCAGGCGTTCGTTGATCTGCAGGGCTGGGGCCGAGGCGCACAGGCCCAGGCAGTAGACCGGCTCCAGCGTCACCGCGCCGTCGGCCCGTGTGTGGTGCGAGGCGCAGCCCAGGCGCGCTTCGGCATGGGCCAGCAGCGCTTCGGCGCCGCGGGCCTGGCATGCTTCAGCGCGGCAGACCTGCAGCACCTGCTTGCCCGGCGCTGAGCTGCGAAAGAAATGGTAGTAACTGATCACCCCATGGACCTCGGCCCGGGACAGGCTCAGGTGCTCGGCAATCAGGGGCACGGCGGCCGGCGGCACATGGCCCAGGGCCTCCTGCACGGCATGCAGCAGGGGCAGCAGGGCGCCGTCTCGGGGCGGGTGTGCGGCCAGCAGTTCGGACAGGGAGAGATCGTTCATGGCTAGGGGCTGTTCAGACAGAGGCGCATGGCTGTGTGGCAGCCATGGCTGCGGGCGTTGCGAGGGTCGCTCAGACCGCTCAGATTGTCCAATTCAATCCGGAAATGGGGCGATCAGTTTGGGGAATCAGGGCTGAGCGGTCTGTGCCTGCCTCCGAGCCGCCAGACTGCCGCCACCCCGGCTTGGTAAGCGCTCCGGAGCGCCATTTCCGCCGAGAAGACCGCGCGTCTGCTCAGGTGGCGGGTTCGAACAGCACCCCACGGGTGTTCGAACTGAACTGCACAGCCAAGCCGACCTCAGGTCGTGATGAGAAGAAGCCCATGGCGGCGGAGCTGATGCAGTGCCAGGCCTCCGCATTGCCTGGGCTGAGCGACTCCAGTCCCGGCGAACGGCGGAACCACATCGTTCAGAACTGGCGCTGCGGCCAGCATTCAGGAGAAAAGGCCAACTGCGAGTTCAGCCCACACCACGGCGAGGCCGAAGGCAAGGGCAAGCACGAGGGCGAGCCGACGACCCACACCCGAGACCTGTCTCAGCCCCAAGACTGCGATGGAGCCGGAAGCAAACAGAAGAACTGCGGCAGCGAGGAAATCACCGGGGCCCCACGAAACCTCTGAGCTGATTTGCATCGCGACAGCTGGCACGAGAAGCAATAGTGCAGTTCCAAGCGCGACGCCGAGAAGTGAATTCTTCAAAGTTGCCATGGACATCGCCTTTCCTGAGCAGTCAGCACGCACCGCGCCAAGTGTAGAGGGCCGCTCCTGCTTGGTGTGTGCGGTGGCCGGGTGTCGCCTTCGCTGTTGCATGCACTCCTGGTTTCACGCTTGCGGGCTTCACACGGCCATTCAACCGTTGGAAGTCGACAAGCGCTAGCGCTTTCAGCGCCCCTGCAACAAGCCGCTGTGTTGTGCCGCCTCTGCCAACCATGCCGGGTCTTCCGCCAGCGCCAAGGCCGCTTCCAGTGTGCGTGAGGGGCGGCTGCCCTGATGCAGCATTAGGGCGATGGGCACGCCAACCAGAGGGGCCACCAGGGGGCGCGCCTGCAGGCCGCATGTGGATGGGCCGTAGGCCTGGAGTTCGCCGAGCAGGGCGCCGGGCAGCACGCTGCTGACCTGGCCGGCCAGCACACAGCTGACCAGCGCAGCGGTGGAATTGGATTCGATCGCCGCCTGCACCTTGGGGACGCCGGCGTCGGCAAAGGCGCGGTCGATGATGCGGCGGTTGTGCATTTCGGCGCTGAGCAGGCACAGGGGCAGTGCGGCGGCGGCCTGCCAGCCCAGCTCTGCGCCGATGGACAGGCCGATCCCGCTGCGGCCCGGAGTTTCGGCATGCCGCTGCAGCAGGAAGTAATGTTCGATGTACTGAGGCAGCAGGCGCAGCTGGGCGCGGCTGCGCTCCAGGCGCTCGCTATAGCCCAGAGCCAGGTCGAGCGCCAGGCTTTCCAGCCCCGCCTCCAGCTCGACCGAGCTCATCGAGCGCAGCGTCGGCCGTATGCCCGGATGCAGGGCCTGCAGGCGCGCCACAAAGCGGGCCGCGATGGGCATGGCCGTGGGCACCGAGCCGATCAGCAGGTTCCCGCAGGGCGAGCCGCTGCGGCTGTCCAGCTCTTGCTGCAGCAGCTCCTGCTCGTGCAGCATGCGGCGCGCGCTGGCCAGCACGCGCTCGCCCTCTTCGGTAAAGCCGGCGAAGCTGCGGCCGCGTTTGACGATGGCCGTGCCATAGCTCTCCTCCAGCGCCCGCAAGGCGTTGGAAAGCGCCGGTTGGGTGACATGGCATGCCAGCGCGGCACGGCCGAAATGTTTGTGGTCATCGAGCGCGACCAGGTATTTGAGCGAGACGAAGAGGTTCACGCGGCCAGCCCTTGTTCGAACTCGCTGTCGATCTCGGCCTCGCCGCCCACCAGGCGGCCGGCGCGCAGCTGCAGGGCCAGGCCGCCGAAGAAGGCCAGGTCCTCGGGGTCGTGGGTGATCATCAGCATGGGGATCTGCAGGCGCTGCAGCAGGGCAGCCAGCTCCTCGCGCAGGCGGCCGCGCAGGGCCGGGTCCAGGGCCGAGAAGGGCTCGTCCAGCAGCAGGGCGCGCGGCGCACCCACCAGGGCGCGAGCGAGAGCGGTGCGCTGGCGTTGCCCGCCGGAGAGTTGCTCGGGCCGCTGCCCGGCCACGGCGTCCAGCTCGAAGGCCTGCAGCCAATGCTCGACGCGCGGGTCGCGCCAGCGCCGGCTGGGGTTGAGCCAGCCGCGGCGCAGGCCAAAGGCCACGTTCTGCCGCACATCGAGGTGCGGGAACAGGGCGTAGTCCTGGAACAGATAGCCAAAGCCGCGCTGCGCCGCCGGCACATCGATGCTGCGCACGCTGTCGAGCAAGACCTGACCCTGGCAGCTGATGCGGCCCTGGTCGGGGCGGTTCAGGCCGGCGATGGCTTGCAGCGTGAGGCTCTTGCCGGCGCCCGAGGGGCCGTAGAGCACCGTGTGCATGGCCTCGCTGCGAAAGCGCAGGTTCAGGCTGAAGCGGCTGCCCGATCGCTCGCGGCTGCGCAGGGTTTGCTGGATCTGCACATCGAAGCAGGCGCTGGGTGTGTTGCTGACTTTCGTGCTCATGCCGCGCTCCGCGAGGGTTGCAGCCGGCCGGCGGCCAGCAGCACGGCCACACAGGTCAGCGAGGTCAGGCCGACCAGCAAGCTGGCGCTGCCGTCCTGGCCCGCCTGCACCGCCTCGAAGATGGCGATGGACAGGGTTTGCGTCTGCCCGGGGATGCTGCCCGCCACCATCAGCGTGGCGCCAAACTCGCCGAGCGCGCGCGCAAACGCCAGCAGCAGCCCGGCCAGCACCCCGCGCCAAGCCAGCGGCAGGCTGACGCGGAAGAACAGCGCCCAGGGCCCCAGGCCCAGCACGCGCCCGGCCTGCTCCAGCTGGCGGTCCACGCCCTCGAAACCGGCCCGTGCCGATTTCATCACCAGCGGAAACGACACCAGGGCTGCGGCGATCACCGCACCCTGCCAGGTGAAGATCAGCTGGATGCCGAGATGGGTGTCCAGCCACTGGCCGATCGGCCCGCGCCGACCCAGCAGCACCAGCAGGTAGTAGCCCAGCACCGTGGGCGGCAGCACCATGGGCAGGGTCAGCAAGGCATCGAGCAGCTCGCGCCCCGGAAAGCGGCGCCAGCGCGCCAGGCCATAGCCGGCCGCCGTGCCCAGCACCAGATTCACGGCCGTGGCCCAGCCGGCCACTTTGAGTGACAGGGCCAGGGCGATCCAGGCGGCATCCATGGGCAGGGGCGGGGAGGGCGAATCCGGGAGAAAGTGGCGGCGGGGTGCGGCGCAATATAGCGCAGGCCTGGATGTCTGTTTTGAGCCCACCCGCGGGCGATCTGTCATGGCGCGGCACGCGGCAGCACAGCGAAGCAGGCCCAGCCAGGGCTAACCGTGATTTCCCTCAGTGAGTTCCTTGGAGACTGCTGTGGCTGTTTGCAGGCCTTACAGTCGCGGCCCGAGGAGTCGATGCATGAGCCCCACCCATCATGACTGAGCTGTCTTCTTCGCCAGATCACCCACCGCGCCACAAGCTGGGCCTGGCCCTGGCCGGCGGTGGCTTCCGTGCCTCGCTGTTTCATGTCGGCGTGTTGCGCCGCCTGGCGGAGCTGGACCTTTTGCGTTATGTCGAGGTGCTGTCCACCGTGTCCGGCGGCTCGGTGGTGGGGGCGCTGTACTTGATGCATCTGAAGGCGGAGCTGGAGCAGCCGATGCTGGCGCAGCTGCCGCCGCGTTTGGGCGGGCTCAGCCGCTATGCCTATCTGCAACTGGTGCGGCGTGTGGAGCAGGACATGCGCCGTGCCGCCCAGCTCAATCTGCGCACCCGCTTGCTGATGCATCCCTGGACCTTGTTCAAGGTGTGCCTGGGGCCCGACTCTCTGGCCACGGCGATGGCCAAGCTGTACGACGAGCATTTGCTGAATGGGGTGGCGCAGCGCCTGCGCAGCACAACGGGGCAGGCCAAGTCAGATCGTCTGCCTTTGTTGGCTTTGCGCCTGCGGGCGGAGGCATCGTCCCGCGCCGGCGGATCGGAGAACTACAACCACCAGGCCTTGTGGGAGGGGGCTGCCGACGCCAAGCCGGGCTCGGCCCTGACCCGCTGGATCATCAACGCCACCTCGCTCAACTCTGGCGCGCGTTTCTGGTTCTCGCACGCGGAGCTGGGCGAGTGGTACTTCGGGCATTTGCGCTACGGCGAGATCGAGACCGAGCTTTTGCCGCGCAAGGTGCTGCTGTATCCGGAAGACACTGCCTTGAAGCCGCGCGTGACATTGAGCGCGAAGGACAAGGCATGGGCCGAGTCGGTGCTGTCGGTTTGGAGCCGAAGTGATGCTTCTGGTTTGCGCAAGCGCTGCCGGGCTCTGCAAACGCTGATGGACCAGCTGGCACCGGGTGTGACGCTGGAGACGCTGGTGCAGTGGCTCAGCGATGCCGAATCGGGCCGATTGCGTGCGCTCAAAACGCCCGCCTGGTTTCTGCTGCGAGGCCGCCGGCTCCGCCCCAAGGTCACCGATGGGCTTTGCCTGAGCCAGCATGTCGCCAGCTTGCGCGAAGCGTTTTTCAGCCTGCTGCCGGACGGCCAACGAGATTCGCAGTTCAACTGGGACCAACTGCGCGCGCTCCATCCCATGCGTCTTGCGCGGGCGCAGCAGCAGGCCTGTCGACTGATCCTGGAAATCTACAACCTGCGAGCTGCCTGGATGGTGTCCCCGCAGGCCAGCCAGGAATGGCAGCGGCTGCCGCTGGCCCAGGCCGTTACTGCCTCGGCCGCCTTTCCGCCGGTGTTCCCGCCCTATTTGCTGTCGGACTTCTACGACGACCGCCGCGTGCGCACCCTGGGCCTGACCGATGGTGGCGTTTTCGACAATATGGGCACGACGGCGCTGCTGGATGAGCAATGCAATCTCATCATCGCCAGCGACCCCGGCGGCATTTTCGAGACCGAGCAGCAAGAGGCCTCCGTCGGCCGCCTGGGCCTGAGCGCGCGGCTGACGGCCATCTTGTCCGAGCTGCCGCTCAATCTGTTCCGCCATGAGTTGCGCGAGCGCGTGCGTCTGACGGAGCGGCTTGCGGGGGAGTCTTTGGGCACCACCGCGAAGGAGTTTCTGAGCCTGCGTGCGCTCAAGGTCTTGATCAACTTCCGCATCGATTCCGGTGTGCCTCTCTTGCGCGGGCGGCAGATGCTGGAAGAGCGGGCGCCGGGCGAGCGCTCGCCGGAGCCAGCCCTGACCCTGGCCCAGGCCGACGAGCGCGAGCGCCGCTTGCTGGCGCGCCTGCGCACCGATCTCGATGCCTTCAGCGATCTCGAAGCCGAGGCGTTGATTCGCCAAGGCTATCTGCAGGCCGAGGAGAACCTGGCGCCGCTGCGTCAGCCGGGCTCGCCGCTGGAGCATCATCCGGGCTGGCAGCACAAGGCCGCGGCGCCATACGAGCCGCCGTTTCGTGACGAGGCGGCCATGCGCCGTCGCGAGCGTTTGCTGCGCGCCGGCCAGCATCGCTTTTTGCGCCTGCTGGCTGCCGGAGGCACGGTGTGGCGGCAGGCGGCTCTGAGTTTGGCCCTGCTGGCGCTGCTGCTCAGTCTCAGCCGAGAGGGTGTGTGGGGGGGGGTGGCGGACGCTTTGCTGCCGTGGGCCCAAGAGGCTTGGCAGCAGGCTCAGCCCAGCGCGCTGCGTTGGTGCGCCGGTTGGTTGTGGGCCTGGGTCCCCTGGGCCGCGGCGGTCTTGGTCTGCGCCCTGCCCGTGCTGGTACGCTGGCGCAGCGCGGATCGTGCGCGTCGGCGTGAGTTCGGCTTGCCGCCACCGAAACCTTGGCTGTTGCAAGCTCTGTGGCGCCGCCACATGCCCACCCGCCTGCGTGTCATGGCCTACTACCGCAACACCGGGGTGTACCTCGGCATGCTGCTCTTGCTGCCCATGAACTGGGTGCCATGGGCTCTCGGCGTGACCGTGACTTTGATCGTGGTGGTTCCGCTCCTGGCATGCCTGGCCGATGCTTGCTTCAGCAAGCCCTTGCTGCGCCTTGCTCGCCGAGGCACCGGCGTGCAAGGCATTCCCGACAGTTACCCCTGAAACCGATGCCGACCCCAACACTCGAAGTCACCCTGCAGCCCGTCACCCGCGCCAACTACGAGGCCGTCTGTGACCTGCCCTTGAGCGAGGCGCAAAAACCCATGCTGGCCAGCAATACCTGGTCACTGCTGGAGGCGGCTTACAACCCGGGCTACCAGGTGCGGGCCATCCACGCCGGCGCCGAGTTGGTGGGCTTCATGATGTGGGTGCCGGTGACGGCGCAGCGCGTATCCATCTGGCGCTTCATGATCGCCCTGCCGCATCAGGGCCGGGGTCTGGGCAGCCTGGCCTTGCAGGCGGCCATCCGCGAGATCGCGGCCGACCCGGCGCTGCGTGAGGTGGAGATCTGCTACCACCCCGAGAACGAGGGCTCGCGCCGGCTCTACGCCCGCCATGGCTTTGTCGAGCAGGGCCTGGACGAGGAGGGCGAGGACATGCTGGCGGTGTTGCCCTTGCCCATGCCCTCGCCACTGGCGCGCTGAGCGCCACGCTGGCGCTCTCCGCTGAGCGCCCGGCAGGCGCTTTCCTTTCACAGCACCGTCACAGGCGCGGCAGAGACTGGCGGCCCCGTGCTGCTGGGCACGCTTGGCGGCTGATGCATGAAGCACGGCTGCCGCATCGAGCGCCACTGCCATGAAGTACCCCCGCAAGACCGATTCGGGCCGCGAGGCCCTGCGCCTGCGCGACCCCGCGCTGAACGCCCGCGACCGCCAGATCCTGGTGCTGGCCAATGGCGAGCGCGCGTTTCAGGAACTGGCCGGCATGGTCGGCCTGGGCGGCGCGGCCGCCATGGAGCGCCTGGCCGAGCTGGGTTTTTTGAGCCTGGAGCCGCCCGTGGCGCCGGCCTCGACCGCCAGTTCGGCGGCACACGCGGTCACAGTGGCCAAAGTGGCAAGACCTGCCCCCCCGCCTGAAGCGGCCGCCCTGGAGCGCCGCTCCTCTGCCGCCGCCAAGATGTACCTGATCGACATGCTGGCCATGATCCGCGGCCCCGAGGCCACCACCCTGGCCGCCCTGGTGCACGGCAGCCGCAGCGAAACGGAGCTGCTCGATCGCCTGGAACCGGTGCTTGAGCGCATCGCCCAGCTGACCCGGCCCAGCTACGCCTTGCGCATCTGTCAGCATCTGCAAACCCTGCTGCCGCAGAGCGCCCAGGCGCGCCTGACTGCCCTGGCCCAGGGTTTGGAAAGCGAGCGACTGAGCTTGCAGTGAGACCCGCCGTGGCGGGCGCAGGCGCAGGCCCGGGGTGATGAACCGCGGGTCGGGTGCCCGCAGGTGCTCGGCCTGCTGGCGCGCGGTCGGTGCTGAGACATCGGGGCGAAGCGCTCAGGGTGGTTCACGTGGCCCTGTCTCGCGCCGCTGCATTTCGGGCCGAAGTGCACAAGCAGCCACAGATCCTGGCTTGCCGCGGCAGTGTTTGCGGCGATGATGGGGCATCCCGGGCGCTCGCCCTTTGTGCTCGAATCGCCTCAAACCGCCCGCTCGCCTGCATGCTTGCCTCATGGACCCCGCCGAACTCCCCCGCGACGATGCCGAACAGGCCTTGATCGCCCAGCGCCTGCTGGCGCTGCATGAAGCCAGCCCCAAGCTGCTGGCCCTGTTCGACAACCACGATGTGCTGCGCTTTGCCAACGAGGCCTTCTGCCAGGCCTTTGATGTGCAGCCCGACGGCCACACCACCTGGCTGGACATGATGCGCCGCAACCTGGCCAGCGGCCGCGGCAGCAAGGTCAACGCGCCCGAGCCCGAGACCTGGCTGGCCGGTGCCGCCTCGCGCCGCGGCAAGCAGCCCTTCCGCGCCTTCGAGGCCGATCTGATCGATGGCCGCTGGATCTGGATGACCGAGACCATGGACGCGCAAGGCTGGATGCTTTGCAGCGCCAGTGACATCACCGCGCTCAAGATCGAAGGCCGCGCCCTGCGCCAGGAACGCGACCGCGCCCTGCGCGCCGCGCAGACCGACCCCATGACCGGCATCAGCAACCGCGCCCATGTGCTGCAGCAGATGCAGGAGCAACTCAGCCGTGTGCAGATCGGTGCCGGCCAGCTGGCTGTGGCCTTGCTGGACCTCGATCACTTCAAGCGCATCAACGACACCCTGGGCCACGGCGCCGGTGACGCCGTCATCTGCGATTTCGCCCGCCAGCTGCAAGCCAGCAGCCGCCGCGTCGATGGCTTCGGCCGCATGGGCGGCGAGGAGTTCGTGCTGCTTCTGGTCGATGTCAGCGCCGAGCAGGCCCAGGCCGTGGTCGAGCGCCTGCTCGCCCGCACCCGCCAGGCCAGCCCCCTGGCCGAACAGCCGAGCCTGCACTACACCGCCTCCGCCGGCCTCACCCAGGCCCGCCCCGGCGACACCATCGCCGAACTCTGCCACCGCGCCGACGAGGCCCTGTACCAGGCCAAGGCAGCGGGGCGGGATCGGTGGCAGTGGGCGGATTGATCGGCTGGGCTTGGCCTCAGCCGATGTATTGCTGCCGCCGGAACCTCAGCGCCGACCAGTCTTCGTCGATGGCGACCTGGCGCACGGTGTCGAAGCCGGCGGCGCGCAGCAGGGTCCAGTCGCTGTCGCGGTGGAACTCGCCGCGCAGGCGTTTGGAGCTTTGCTTGGGGTAGGCGATCCAGATCAGGGCGTCGCCCTCGGCCAGGGGCAGGAGCGCGCGGCAGGCGGCGTCCAGCTCGGCCTGGGTGATGGCAAAGGCCAGGGCAAAGTGCAGCGGCGCGGGGCCATGAGCTTCGCGCTGCAGCTGCAGGGTCGGGTCTTGCGCCCGCAGTGCAGCCAGCTCGGGCTCGAAGCTGGCCGGGGCGTTCAGCACGGTGAGCTGGCGCTGGGCGCCCAGATTGAGCTTCTTGAACAAGGGCGTCATCGGGGGGCTCCGGCGGCAGCAAAGGGTCAACGGGCGCCGATGCGATCGAGCTCGCGCTGGGCCATGCTGTACTCGTTGAACTCGACCACGCCAGTGGCCAGGCTCTTCTTCAGGTAGTTGCGGGCCTTGGGCAGGTCCTGGTCGAGCAGGGCTTTCTGCGCGGCGTAGAAGTACAGCTCGCAGTCGCGGCCGCGGTCGGCCTGGCCCTCGGGCTTGCCTTCGCGGGCCATGACCAGGGCGCTGTCCACGTCCAGCCGGTCCTGCATCATCAGCAGCACGGGGTAGGGCCAGGCCGGCTTGTCGGCGCTGGGGCGCAGATCACGGATGGCGGCTTGGCCGTCCTGGCCCAGCTTGCGGCTGGTCAGGTAGAGCCAGATGCTGCCGTAGCTGCGCTCAACCTCGCTGCCCGATTGCAGGATGTCCTGCAGCTCTTTCTGCGCCTCTTGCAGCTGGCCACCGAAGTAGCGGGCGTAGACCCGGGTGTAGCGCGCGCCGGTGTCGTTGGGCGCCAGGGCCAGGGCGCGATCGGCGTGACTGACGGCCTGTTCGTCCTTGCGCTGCATCAGCGCGTTGACGGCCATGGCCGCGTGCACCTCGGAGGACTCGTCGTGCAGCTGGGCAGCGTCGTAGAGCGAGGTCTGGGCGCGGTCGGACTGGCCCAGGTGGTCGAGCTGGATGGCGCGCTCGACGAGCGCGGCCGCGCGCAGCTTGGGCGGCAGGCGGCCGGCGGCGAGGATGCGGTCCATCATCAGCAGGCGGGCATGGGCGCTGCCCTGGTTTTCGGTCAGCACCTTGAGCGAGCCATTGCGCATGCGATCGGTCAGGGCCGTCATGTCGCGGCGCAGGCTGACCAGGTCTTCGGTGCTGAGCACAGGCACGGTGAGGGTGTTGGCCAGGCGCGGCGCCACCTTGTTGAGCTGGTCGCGGTAGGCGCTCCATTTGCCGGCGGCCACCTGCTCGGCCTGCAGGCGCAGCTCGCCCTCGATCTGCTGCATCTTGGGCTCGCCACGGTAGCGCAGGCGCAGCTCGAAATGCTCGTTACGTTCCTCGAAGCGGCTGTCGCTGGGCTGGCTGTAGAGCGACTCGGCAAACTCGTAGCGCACGGTGTGCAGGTAGCGGCCGTTCATGGCCAGGCGCATGGGCTGGGTGCGCGGGGTTTGGTCGGGCAGGCGCAGCTGGGCGATCAGGGTGGGCAGGGCGATGGGGCCGGCCAGCCAGCGTTTTTCGGGGAAGGTCCAGAAATCGCCGCTGCGGTACTTGATCTCCACGCGCAGGGCGTTGCGGCCCTCGGGGTCGCTGATCTCGGGCTCGCCCTCGACCGTCAGGCCGGGGTAGAAGCGCAGGGTTTCGGCCGCCAGCAGGTTGCGGAAATCGGCGGCCGGCAGGGCGGCGCGGGCCTCGCGCATCCACTCGGCCATGTCGCCGTGGTAGGTGCTGACGCTGCGCAGCGTGCCGGGCTGGTCCAGGCGCGGGAAGCTGAAGGTGTCCACGGTCTCCAGGCGCAGGGCCTCGCGGGCGGGCGGCAGGCGGCTCAGTTCGCTGCTGCTGGCCTTGGCCAGCAGGCCCACACCCAGGCCCACCGATTGGCGCTCGGCCGGTGCGCCCCGCTGCTGGCTGCGGGTGGCGTCGAGCCATAGCGTTTGCTCGCCCAGCTGCACGGCGGCGATGGCGTGGTCAAAAGCCAGGGGGCTGGGCAGGCGTTGGGCGGCATCGCTGCGCAGGCTTGCGGCCACCAGGGCGGGCGTGGCCTCGATGCCCAGCTTCTTGAGCAGGGTCACCAGCAGGGCGGCCTTGTCCTTGCAGTCGCCGAAGCGCTGGCGCAGCACCTGCTCGGTGGGGGCGGGCTGGTGCGAGTTGGCGCCGATCTCGGTGCCGAAGTAGCGGATCTCTTTTTGCACAAAGTCCAGGGCCAGGCGCAGGCGCTCTTCAGGCGTTGCGGCCTGGGCTTCGATCTCGCGGGCGCGGGCGTCCAGCGCCTCGGCCGGCAGCATGGCCTTGGCAAACAGCTGCTCGGCCCAGCTGGCCACCTCGGCCCAGTTGGCGAACTCGCTGAGCTGCACCTGGTCCTTGACCATGACGCCGACCGGCACGGTCTCCTCGTAATGGAACTGCGGCACCAGGCGGCGCTTGAACAAGGTCTCGCGCCAGGCGCCGTCGACGCGGCTGCTGACCTCGACGCTGGGCTCGGCGATGCGGTGCTGGATGGTGCGCTCGGCCGGGCTCAGCAGGCGCAGCTGCACCAGGCCGACCGGGCCGCCGCTGGAGCTGGTCCATTCCTGATCGACGAACTTGCCGCCGAACACGGGGTTGTCGCCGATCAGGGAGACGGCCCACTCCACCCGGTCGCCCACGCGCAGGTCTTCCAGCACGATGGAGGCGGTCATGCGGCCGTCGATGATCTGGCGCTCCAGCTGGGGCTCGCGGTGCAGCAGCTTGATGCGCTTGCGCTCCAGCCGGTCCAGGCGCTTGCCATCGCGCCAGACCTCGAGGCGGTGGAACTGCAGCTTCTGGAAGCTGGGGTCAAAGTCCAGCTCGATCTGCGCGCCTTTCTGCAGGCCCGAGGCCTCGTTGATCTGGCGCAGCACATGCTGGTAGCGCACCGTGCCGCTGGGCTCGATGCGGGTTTGCTTGTCGATCAGCAGCAGCTGCAGCGGCGCGCTGGGCAGGCCGGTGCTGGCCTCGGGCTGCAGCGGCAGCACCCAGGCGGGGGCGGGCGCGATGCTGAAGCCTTCGGCCTCCTTGGTGGCGGCGGCCGTGGCCGCGGGCTTCTTGGCCTTGGCCGCGGGCGCCTGGGCCCAGGCGATGGAGCTGGCGCTCAGCAGGGCCAGGGCGCTCAGGCCCAGCTGGATGCCGCGGCGGCGCGCGAAAGACATGAGGGTGAAACGGGGTGTGTTGCTGTGACGCATGAATGATCGAGCCTCTCCCTGGCCTGTGCCTGTGCCTGGCGCCGGCGGTTGGTTGAATCTGTGCCGGCTCGCTGTACTGGATGGCGATTATGTCGGCGCCCCGCCCGCTGGCGCCGCCCGAGCTGGCGCGCGGGCTTAGGGGTTCTCCCGCTGTGACCTGCGGCCGGCCCGGCCGCACCGCAGACAATGCGGGCCTTCGCCAGCTCCCTTGCTCCCGGCGCGCCGGGACCACCCATCGCCATGCAACCTACCGCTCTTGCTCTCGCCGCTGCCTTGCTGCTGCTGCAATCCACCGCGCCGACTCAGGCCGCCGCCAAGCCTGCGGTCCAGCAAGCACAGGCCGCCAGCAGCGCGGCCGGCACCCAGGTCTGGGACCTGAGCCAGCTCTACCCCAGCGACACCACCTGGGAGGCCGAGCGCCTGGCCTTGCTGGCCGAGCTGCCCAAGGTCAAGGCCTTGCAGGGCACGCTGGGCCAGAGCGCGCAAAGCCTGCGTGCCGGCCTGGACCAGATCTCGGCCCTGCGCCTGCGCCTGAACCGCCTGCAGGCCTATGCCTTCCAGAAGGCCGACGAGAACACCCAGCACAGCGACAACCAGGCGCGCCGCCAGCTGGCCGATGCCGTGGGCAACCAGCTGGGCGAGGCCGCATCCTTTGTCAGCGCCGAAGTGGGCGCCATCGGCCGCGCCAAGGTCGAGGCCTTCCTGGCCGCCGAGCCCGGCCTGGCCAAGCATGGCCAGGGCTTGCGCACCATGCTGCGCCTGGCCGAGCACACGCTCAGCCCCAAGGAAGAAGCCTTGCTGGCCGGCGCCGCCGAGCCGCTGCAGCAGCCCGGCGCCATCTACGGCCTGCTGAGCAATGCCGACCTGCCCTGGCCCAAGATCACGATCCGCGGCAAGACCGTGGTGCTCGATCAGGAGCAGTACACCGCCTACCGCTCGGATGCCGACCCCAAGGTGCGCGCGCAGGTGTTCAAGGCCTTCTGGCCCGTCTACAAGGCCTACGAACGCACGCTGGGCGCCGTCTACGCCGCCAATCTGCGCGGCACCGTCTTCATGGCCCGGGCGCGCAACTACCCCAGCAGCGTGGCCATGGCCCAGGGCAGCGACAACATCCCCGAGGCCGTCTACCGCAGCCTGGTGCAAGAGGCCAACGCCGGCCTGCCCACCCTGCACCGTTATCTGAAGCTGCGCAGCCGCGTGCTGGGCCTGAAAGCTCCGGGCTACCAGGACATGTATGTGCCCCTGGCCAAGCCCTCGGGCCAGTACCCGCAGGCCGAGGCTGAAGCCCTGACCCTGGCCGCCCTGCAGCCCATGGGTGCCGAGTACACCGGCAAGCTGGCTGCCGCCTTCAAGCAGAACTGGATGCACTCGGTGCCGCAGCGCGGCAAGGTCTCGGGCGCCTACATGAACGGCGCGGCCTACGATGTGCACCCCTATCTGCTGATGAGCTACAACGGCGATTACCTGGCCATGTCCACCCTGGCCCACGAGTGGGGCCACGCCATGCACTCGGTCTATTCGAACGCCAACCAGCCTTTCGAGACGGCCGACTACTCGACCTTCATTGCCGAGATCCCCTCCACCGCCAACGAGCTGCTGCTGGCCGACTACATGGTCGCCAATGCCAAGACACGCGATGAAAAGATCTTCGCCCTGAGCCAGCAGCTGGAGAACATCCGCAGCACCTTCTTCCGCCAGGCCATGTTTGCGGAGTTCGAGCTGGCCTCGCACGAAGCGGTGGAAAAGGGTGAGGCCGTCACCGGCGAGCGCCTGAGCCAGATCTATCTGGACCTGCTCAAGCGCTACCACGGCGACGCGCAGAATGTGGTCAAGATCGACCCGCTCTACGGCATCGAGTGGGCCTACATCCCGCACTTCTACCGCGACTTCTACGTGTACCAGTACGCCACCTGCATCAGCGCCGCGGCCTACTTCGCCGAGGGCATCGGCCAGGGTGACAGCGCCCTGCGTGAGCGCTTTTTCACGCTGCTGAAATCAGGCAGCTCAGCCGATGCCTACGCCCTGACCCGCGCCGCCGGCGTGGACCTGGCCACGCCCGCGCCCTACCGCGCCTTGCTGCGCCGCATGGATCGCGCCATCGATCAGCTGGAGCAGCTGCTGGCGCAGAAGAAAAACTAAGCCCGCCAGGCGGGGCGGGCGCGTTTCAGCGCGCGGGCAGCAAAGCCCTTTGCATGAAGAAGCGCGCACCGCCCTGCGGGTAGTCCGCCAGCTCGCCGAAGCAGCGGTAGCCCTGCTTCTCGTAGAAACCGCGGGCCTGCGCGGCAGGTAGAGATGGCGTGCCATCCGGTCGGGGAGCATCGCGCGGCGCAAGACCTGACCCTCGAGCCCCTGCATCAGCTGGCGCGCCGCGTGCGTGTCATCTTTGGTGCAGTTCTGCACCTGCACCCAGTCGAATTGCTCCTCGGCATGGCGAGGCCGCGAAGGTCAGAGAGAGGGCTCCGGCGATTCTTTCATGGCCGCTCGCCGCTCCTGCTCAAGAGGCAGGCCGCTGCTTCCACGGGGCGTAGCGCTCCTCCGGCCCTTGGGCCAGGCGCGAGGGCAGGGCTTCGCGTTCACCGCTGTACAGGCCACGGAACTTCATCAGCAGCGGCTGCCACTTCGCAGGGGCTATGCGCTCCAACTGCGGGTCTTGCAGAATGGCCTCGTCCACATGGGCGCGCAGCAGGCGCAGCTCGACCATGCAGCTGGCGATGGGCAGGCGTGGGTCTTGCGTGCCGAAGGGGCGGATGTCCACGACCTGGGCCTCCAGCTGCACCTGGCATTCGCGCACGCGCGGTGGCGCCACCTGCTCCGAGGGCTGGGCGCTCAGGCCGGCCTCGCCGAACTTGTCCGCCACATGGCGGTAACCCAGCCATTGCTTGTGCAGGGGCAGCTGGGGCGTGCCGGTGCACAAGGCCAGGCGGTTGACGGCCTCGGCATTGGCGGCGCTGGCCAGGTTCAGCACGCATTCGCGCTGGCGCTGCAGGTTCAGCAAGGTCTGCGAGCTGGCATCCAGGCCCAGCATGCAGCTCCAGCCCAACCACCAGGCCGAGGACATGGGTGCCAAGTTGGCACTGCCGTCTTCGTTCAGACTGCTGATCAGGACGACGGGCGTGCCCCAGTAGTGGATGGCGGGTTCGATCGTGCGGTGCATGGCTTTGGGCTCCTGGCGCGTGGGTCGGGCGGGTGTGGAGCCACCAGTCTTGCCTCGGACGGCCGAGCCGTCAGCCCGCTTCTTGCGATCCGCTCAAATCCAGCGTCATGAAGCACCAGCCCGGGTGCATGTGCTCGGGCACTTCCGCGCCCGGGTAGGGCCCGGCGTCGCGGAAGCCGTGGCGGCGGTAGAGCTGGTGGGCTGAGGCCATAAAGGGGGCGGAATCCAGACAGAGCTGCTGCAAGCCCAGGCTGCGGGCATCGCTGATCAGCTGCCTGACCAGGGCGTCGCCCAGGCCCTGGCCACGGTGGGTCGGGCGCAGGTAGATGCGTTTGAGGTCGCCCAGCGCTTGCGTCAGGGCGCGCAAGCCGCCCATGCCAGCCAGCTCATCACCGATGTAGGCCAGGTAGAAGCGACCGCCCCGTGGCTGACAGATTTCATCGAGATGCAGATCGATGTAGTCGTCCAGGGGCATGCCCAGGGCCTGCTCGGTGGACAAGGCCAGGTGCTGCTGCAACTGGCCCATCACCCAACTCATGTACTCGCTGTTCAGCTGCCGCAGGGCCGCGCGGTCGCGGGCGAGCTCGGCGGGCCGCAGCGTGATGCGGGCCGGGCTCATGGCGAAGGGCCCTCCTGCCAGGCGTAGAGCAGCAGCTCGCGGCAGCCATCGGCGCTGCGGATCCGCCGCTCGAACTGCAGGCCCAGCTTGCTCAGCAGCTTCTGCGAAGCGTGGTTGTCCTCGCGCGTGGTGGCCAGGATGCGGCGCAGGCCCAGGGGGCCGCGCGCACGCGCCATCGCCGCGCTCGCGGCCTCGAAGGCCAGGCCGCGGCCGGCGTGTTCGGGCAGAAAGGCAAAGCCGATGTCGGGCGCGTCCAGATACTCGCGCTGGGCCAGGCCGCACATGCCCACGGTCTCGCCGGTTTCGTGCAAGACCACGGCCTCGAAGCCAAAACCATGCTGGGCATAGCTGGCCAGCGCGCCTTGCTCCAGATAGCGTTCGGCCTCGGCCAGGGTGTGCACGCCCCGGTCGCCGATGTAGCGCAACCAGCTGGGCTCGTTGAGCAGGCGCAGCATGAAGCCGGCGTCTGCCAGGGTGAAGGGGCGCAGGGTCAGGCGTGCAGTTCTCAGCATCTCGTCATGATGCCTGAGCCGCTTGATGATGGGCGAGCTTCAGGTAGTGCGCCAGCTGCTTGGCCTCGATGTCGGCGAGGCGCTGCAGCTTGAGGTGGCGGCGCAGCTTGCCGCTGCCCTCGAGCAGGCCGTGCTCATCCGGCATGGCCGCGCCCTGCCCGAACTCGACCGAGACATGCGCCTTGTAGACGAACAGGCCGCAGAAATGCTGCGATCCAGACGCAAACAAGATGCCGCCGTACTTGATCTCCTCCGCCAAAGGCTTGAACTCACGCTTCATCAGGGCGCGCACGGCCAGCGCGATGCTGTGGCCGTCTTCGTTCAGCAGGCGGATGTCATTGAGCCAATGTTCGATTGATCGAGCGGCCATGGCGGAGCTCCGGTGGTCTGTGGAGTTTGAATGCTAGTCAATGGCTCTTGCCAACGGGGTGGCAGCAGCCTGATGCCGCGGCGGCATGGTCGTTCAGATCGTCCCGAAATGTGGGGTGGCCGTCGAACTGCGGGCCGCCAAAACCTTGGATCGGTCATGCCGACAGATCATGCTGCGCTTTCTCGCTGCGGCGGCTCGGCCCGCCGCCGGGCTCATGGTTCGCGGGTCGGCTCTGTGAGCCGACTCCCCTCGGTGCTCACTGCGCGGCTCAGCGGCGCCAAACTCCCTCCGTTCGCTGCGCTCACTGTGGTCAAACAGTGGCGCCGAGCCAGAGCTTGAAGCGCGTGAGTACACGCGCCTGAGCCGCTCCGCTGCGCCCTCGGCCGCGCACAAATCGCCCGTCGGCGGGCCGAGCCACCTCCGGAGGTGGCGTGTTCCACCGTTGATGGGGCACATGGATCGCGATGCAAGCGCCCTGCAGCCCGTGCCGCTGCCGGGCGATTTGTGCAGGGCCGAGCAGCACAGCGCCTCGGGGCGCGCGCGTACCCGCGCGCTTCAAGAACTGACTTGGCGCTTCTGTCTGAACGAAGCGAACGGAGTGAGCGAAGTGAGTTATGCGCCAGCCCCGAGGCGCGAGCAGCGCAGGGAAGTCGGCCCGTCAGGGCCGACCCCGGAACCATGAGCCCGGTAGCGGCACGGGCTGCAGGGCCTAGTCCATGGCATGCTGCGCGGCATGTTGGCGTCGCTGGATGCCCATGAGTCCGGCCAATCCACCCAGCAGCAGCCACACCGAAGCGGGTTCAGGCACCACGGCCACCGTCGAGAAGGCGATGCCGTCCAGGGTCACCGGTGCTTGCGGACTCAGGGCCATGTTCTGGAAGCGCAGCTCGGCGATCTGTCCGGCATAGGCCGAGAGGTCGGCGGCCCAGGCGTGGGCCGAAGCGCCAGCCACGCCCGTGAGCGCTTGGCCGTTCACGAACAGCTGCAGCGGGCCCGTGCCCAGCCATTGCAGCGAGCGTGTGTCCAGCGGAATCAGAGCGGTCTGGCTCAGGTAGGCCGGCACCCAGGCGGAGTTCGGGTCCAGGCTTGAGGCATGGCCGCTGGCAAAGGACAGGCTGTAGCGCCCCTGCAGCACGTTCGAGCCCGCCTCGCGATCGAGCAAGGCGTACCAGGGGCTGATCCCGACATGAGGCAGGTCCTGGTAGACGTAATCGGTGTCACCATTGCCGCCGCTTCCCCCGATTCCGCCGTGGCTCCAGCCCGGTGCAGCGGCAGCCCAGCTCAGCAGGCCGGGGGCCGGGCCCGGGCCTGCGGCCGGGTTCGCGGCCTCAAAGTCGAGGTTGCTGAAGCTCTGGGCCCACAGCCCGGTGCTGCACAGCAGCAGGGCAGTCAGGCTCAGACATTGGCGCAGCTGACGCATGGCGATACCTCCCGTGGTGGCGCTGTGAAGCAAGCAGACGCTGCATCATGGCACCGAGCGCGGCGACGGCACTACGGAAAGACACCCAGAAAAAAGCGCCCCGGAGGGCGCTGGTGATCGGTGAAAGCCCGGGTGGCGGGCTTGGCACGGCGCGAGCGGTTCAGGCTCAGATGCGGCGCGCCAGCTCTTCGGCCTTGCCGGTGTAGCTGCCCGGGGTCATGGCCAGCAAGCGGGTCTTTTCGGCTTCCGGCAGCTCCAGGCCGGTGATGAACTCGCGGATCGATTCGGCCGTGATGGCCTTGCCGCGGGTCAGCTCCTTCAGGCGCTCGTAGGGGTTGGGCAGGGCATAGCGGCGCATCACGGTCTGGATGGGCTCGGCCAGCACTTCCCAGGCGCTGTCCAGGTCTTGCGCCAGGGCGGCTTCGTTCAGCTCCAGCTTGTCCAGGCCCTTGAGCAGGGATTCATAGCCCAGCACGGCATAGCCGATGGCCACGCCCATATTGCGCAGCACGGTGGAGTCGGTCAGGTCACGCTGCCAGCGGCTGATGGGCAGCTTCTGGCTCAGGTGGGTCAGCAAGGCATTGGCCAGGCCGAAGTTGCCCTCGGCGTTTTCGAAGTCGATCGGGTTGACCTTGTGCGGCATGGTCGAGGAACCGATCTCGCCGGCCTTGGTGCGCTGCTTGAAGTAACCCAGCGAGACATAACCCCAGACATCGCGTGACCAGTCGATCAGGATGGTGTTCAGGCGCGTGGTCGCGTCGAACAGCTCGGCCATGTAGTCGTGCGGCTCGATCTGGATGGTGTAGGGGTTGAAGGTCAGGCCCAGCTGGCCTTCGATGACGCGTTGGCTGAACGCCTCCCAGTCGAACTCGGGCCAGGCGCTCAGGTGGGCGTTGTAGTTGCCGACGGCGCCGTTCATCTTGGCCAGCAGTTTCACCTCGGCGATGCGGGTGCGCGCCGTGCGCAGGCGGGCCACGACGTTGGCGATCTCCTTGCCCACGGTGGTGGGGCTGGCGGTCTGGCCGTGCGTGCGGCTGAGCATGGGCGTGGCGGCGGTGGCATGGGCCATCTCGCCCAGCTTGGCGATGATGCGGTCCACCGTGGGCAGCAGCACGTCCTGGCGCGCGGCCTTGAGCATCAGGCCGTGGCTGGTGTTGTTGATGTCTTCGCTGGTGCAGGCGAAGTGCACGAACTCGCCGGCCGCCTTCAGCTCGGCGCTGGCGTCGAAGCGGGCCTTGAGCCAGTACTCGACCGCCTTGACGTCGTGGTTGGTGGTCTTCTCGATGTCCTTGATCGCTTGCGCATCAGCTTCCGAGAAACGGGCCACCAGGCCGCGCAGCAGGCCGCGAGCGGCTTCGCTCAAGGGCTTGAACTCGGCAAAGCCGGCGTCGGACAGGGCGATGAACCACTCGACTTCGACCTGCACGCGGCGGTGCATCAGGCCGTACTCGGACAGCAGCGGGCGCAGCGGCGCCACGCGTGCGGCGTAGCGGCCATCCAGGGGCGAGAGGGCGCTGATCGAGGAGAGCGAGGCGTTGGACTGGGTGGTCATGGCAGTGGGCGGCTGCGGGCCGCCAGGGCTGATGAGGGGGAGGTGCAGAGGGCGCTGAGCTTCCGGCCGGCCAGACTGCTGCAGCGAAACGCGCTCACCCGTCGTCAAGCAAAGAAGGGCGCGCGCCGCCACCGGCTCAGGAAAAACCCGCAGATTTTAACCGGCGATGACAGGGCGATGAAAACCGCGTGCCCGCCGCCCGCGTGGCGTTAAGTCGCTGCAGCCGCTCGCGCTTTTGATTTCGTACTTTGACTACAAAGCGTGCGCTCATTGTGAATAAATACCGGGAAACCACCAGCTATCGAATGTAGTTTTACTTCACTAGCATCGCGCTGCCTGAACCAGCCACGCTCGTGGCCCGGTGCTGGGCGCACGGTGCGAGGGCGAGTGAGCGGCCAGATGGCGCGCCCAATGCTCTGCGCGCGGCTCTCCTCGAACGCAAGGAAGAACAGACATGGGTATGCACCTGGAATGGGCCCGCGCGGCCCGGTGGTTGGCTCATCAGGCCCGCGGCGTTTGCGTGGGCCTGGTCTGCGTGGTCTTGAGCGCCTGTGGCGGCGGTCAGGCCGAGGAGGCCGGGCCCTCGTCCATGAGCCAGGCCGCGGCCGCTGCAACGGCCGCGGCCCCCGAGGGGCTGGCCGGCGCCGGCCCGCGGGTCATCGACGCCCACACCACGGTGCTGATCCCGGTGCCCGCCACGCCCGCCGTGCAGCCCAGCAGCCGTGTCAAGGCCGCTGCCGCCCGTGTGGCCACCGAAGCCGGCACCTCGCTGCGCGTGCACTACCGCCGTGCCGATGGCGACACCAGCGGCTGGCAGCTGCACAGCTGGGGCGCGGCGCAAAGCCCGGCCTGGAACAGCGGCTGGAACGCCAGCGGCAGCGATGACTTCGGCGCCATCTACGACGTGCCCCTGGCCGCCGACAGCGGCACGGTCGGCTACCTGCTGCACAAGGGCGATTGGAAGGACTGGGGCGGTGCCGACCAGAGCTATGTGCTCAAGCCCGGCGCCAACGAGATCTGGCGGGTCGAGGGCGACAGCGTCACCTACACCAGCAACCCGCTGGGCCTGCCTGTGCCGAATCTGCACACCGTGCGCGTGCACTACCAGCGCTTCGACGGTGGCTACAGCAACTGGGGCCTGCATCTGTGGAACGGCAGCGGCCTCAATGTCGCCGCGCTGCCCGCCGGCCTGCCCATCGACCAATGGGGCGCGCCCGTGGCCTTCAACGCCATGCCCGGCTATGCGGCCGGCGCGGGCGAGATCGTCTTCGACATCCCCGTGCTCAACCCGCGTGACGATGCCAGCCGCAAGGCCCTGGAATTCATCATCCACGGCATGGCGCCGAACCAGAACGACAAGGACGGCCGCGACAACAACATCCGCGTCGATTACGCCGGCCTGAAGATCCAGAACCAGGTCGGCGAGATCTGGCTGGTGCAGCAGGACGCCACCGTCTACACCGCACCGCCCGATCTGCGCTCGGTCTCCAGCAGCGACGCCCGCGCCGTCTGGCTCAACCGCCGCCTGCTGCAATGGCCGCGTGTGTTCGCTGCCTCCGCGCCGGCCGGCACGGTGGTCAAGCTCTACCACTCGGCCACCGGCCAGATCGTGGTGGCCAAGGATGCGCCGGTCAGCGGCGCCGATGGCGCCATTACCCTCGATGCCTTCAGCGGCAATGTGCCGGCGGCCGATGCCCTGCGCTTCAAGTACGTGGCCGCAGGCGGCGTGTTTCAGGTGCGCGAGGCCGACCTGCCACGCCTGCCCCTGCTGCACACCCAGCAGCTGGTGCTGGTGCAGGAAAACGCAGTCGGCCAGGTGCAGAACGCCAGCACCGCGCAGATCGCCGGCGCGCTTGACGACCTCTACAGCGCTGCCGCCGAGGTGAACGACTACGGCGCGACGGTCAAGAACGGCCGCACCCAGTTCAAGCTCTGGGCGCCCACGGCCCAGGCCGTGCAAGTGATCGTCACCGCCCCGAGCAGCAACCCTTTCCTCAGCCGCAGCCAGACGGTGGACCTGCAGCGCGACCCGGCCACCGGCGCCTGGAGCGCCAGCCTGGCCGGTGAGCTGAACGGCCGCAGCTACCGCTATGCCGTGACGGTGTTTGTGCGCGGCGTCGGCCTGGTGCGCAGCCTGGTCACCGACCCCTATTCCCTGGCCCTGACCCTGGGCAGCCAGCAAAGCGTGGTGGCCGATCTGCAAAGCGCCAGCTTCAAGCCGGCCGGCTGGGACGCCAGCCAGCCGCCCGCCACGGTGCAGGCCACGCCGGACATGAGCATCTACGAGCTGCATGTGCGCGACTTCTCGGTCAACGACCCCACCGTGCCGGCCGACAAGCGCGGCAAGTACCTGGCTTTTGCCGAGGGCAACTCAAGCGGCATGAAGCACCTGCGCGCCCTGGCCCAGAGTGGCCTCACGGATGTGCATCTTCTGCCCGTCTTCGACATCGCCAGCGTGCCCGAGAAGGGCTGCGTGACGCCCAACCCCAGCGGCAGCGCCGACGGCGAGGCCCAGCAGGCCCTGGTCAGCGCCACGGCCGGCAGCGACTGCTTCAACTGGGGCTATGACCCCTACCACTTCACCGCGCCGGAAGGCAGCTACGCCAGCAGCGTGGCCGACCCGGCCTCGCGCATCGTCGAGTTCCGCCGCATGGTGCAGGCGCTCAACGCCGCCGGCCTGCGCGTGGGCATGGACATGGTCTACAACCACACCAGTGCCTCCGGCCTGAACAGCGCCTCGGTGCTGGATAAGGTGGTGCCCGGCTACTACCACCGCCTGAACGCCAGCGGCGGCATCGAGCGCTCCACCTGCTGCGAAAACACCGCGGCCGAGAACCGCATGATGGCCAAGCTGATGATCGACTCGGCCATCGTCTGGGTGCGGGACTATCACATCAGCTCGCTGCGCTTCGACATCATGGGCCACCATCCGCGCTCGGTGATGGTGGACCTCAAGGCCGCCGTCGAACGCGCCAGCGGCCGCCCGGTGCAGATCCTCGGCGAGGGCTGGAACTTTGGCGAAGTGGCCAATGGCGCGCGCTTTGTGCAGGCCGATATGCTGGGCCTGAACGGCACCGGCATCGGCAGCTTCAACCCCTTCATCCGCGATGCTGTGCGCGGCGGAAGCTCCTTTGACAGCGGCAACAACCAGTTTGCCAACCAGGGCTTCATCAACGGCCTGTTCTACGACGCCAATGCGTATGGCGGCGGCAAGACCCGGGGCGACCTGATGTGGCATGGCGACCAAATCAAGGCCTCGCTGGCCGGCTCCATCCGCAGCTACGAGCTGCAGACCAGCTGGGATGCAAACCTGCGCCTGGAGCAGATCAATGTTGGTGGCCTGCCGGCCGGCTATGTGCTGGAGCCCGGCGAGGTGGTCAATTACGTGGAGAACCACGACAACACCAGCCTGTTCGACAACAACGTCTTCAAGCTGCCCGCCGGAACCAGCCGAGAAGACCGCGCCCGCGTGCAGGCGCTGGGCATGGCCATCAATGCCTTCAGCCAGGGCGTGGCCTACTTCCATGCCGGCGTGGACACCTTGCGCAGCAAGTCCATGGACCGGAACAGCTATGACTCGGGCGACTGGTTCAACCGCCTGGACTGGAGCTATGCCGACAACAACTTCGGCGTCGGCCTGCCGCCGCAGCGCGACAACGGCGACAACTGGTCGCTGCTGCGCCCGCTGCTGGCCGACCCGCTGATCAAGCCTGCCGCGGCGGACATCGCCTGGACCCGCGATGTCTTCCGCGACCTGCTGGCCATCCGCAAGAGCAGCAGCCTCTTGCGCCTGCGCAGCGCTGCGGACATCAAGGCCCGGCTCAAGTTCCACAACACCGGCTCCGCCCAGGAGGCCACGGTGCTGATCGGTCAGATCGACGGCCAGGGCTATGCCGGCGCCGGCTTCCAGGAGCTGGTCTATGCCATCAATGTGGACAAGCAGGCCAAGCAGCTGACGGTGCCTGGCCTGCTCGGCCATGCCCTGCAGCTGCACCCGGTGCATCTGGCAGCGGGCGCGGCCGATGCGCGCGCGCGCCAGGCCAGTTTTGATGCGGCCAGCGGTGTGCTGAGCCTGCCGGCGCGCACGGCGGTGGTGTTCGTGCGGCCTTGAGTGCGCTTTCAGCGCGGCGCTGTTTCGTCAAGGCGCCGCGTTGAAGAAGGCGATGCGTTCGGCGTTCGCCGGATGGCTGGCGAAGGCCATGGGCAAGGGCGACTTGTCCCGGCCCTGCTGCTCTTGATAGGCATCGAGGCGCTCGAAAAAGCGCACCATCACTCTCGGTGAGATGCCGGCCGCCTGCAGCATCTGGCGGGCGTGCAGATCGGCCTCGCGTTCGAACTCGCGCGAGTAGTCAGCTTGGGCCAGCCAGGCCGGCAAGCCAGCCAGCAGGGCCGAGAAGTCACCGACCAGCAGCCCACTCACGCCGGCCACCATGCCGGCTTGCAGCACCAGGCGCATGCCGTGGCGGTGGCGCACATGGCCCAGCTCATGGGCCAGCACGCCCGTGATGATGTCGGGCTCGCCCTCGGCCAGCTCGACCAGGGCATCGGTCAGCACGATATCGCCGCCGGGCAGGGCAAAGGCATTGGGCCCCAGGGCCTTGGGGCCGGCACGGAAATGCAGGCGGTAGGCCGGCAAGGCGGCGGCCTGCGGCTCCAGCCCGGCGCGCAGGATTTCGTCGCGGCGCACGGCCGCGGCCAGGCGCCGTGTGATTTCCTCCCGCCGCGCCTCGCTCAACGTGCTGGGCTTGAGCCACATGCGGTCGACATGGTCCAGCGCCTCACTGGCGATCTGCTGTTCTATGGCGGTTGGGACCAGGGCCGCAGCTTGTTTCGCGACCCAGGGAATGCCCCAGACCCAGGCCGATGCGAGCAGGCCCGCAGTCAGAAGCACGCTCACGCCAACCAGGCGCCAGCTGCGCATGCTGCGCACGGTCAGGCTGTCGCGCAGGCCGGAGGCCTGTGCCCAGGCATCCCAGCGTTGGCGGCCCTCGTCGGCCGGGTCCTCGCAAAGCATGCTGCCGTCGGGCAGCAGGGCCTGGCGCTCGCCATGGCGCAGGCGTTCGGGCCAGACCACCTCGCGTGCGGCATGGCAGGCCAGAACGGCCGCTGGGGGCGCATGCGAAGGGTCTGCCGCCGCTTGCAGACACAGCCAGCGTCCGTCCTCGCCAAGCCAGGCCCAGACAGGCTGGGCCTGGGCGCTTCGGCCATCAAACCATTGCGCGCGCAGACGCGGCTCCCCGCGCCAGGACGGGGGTGATACGGGCGGACTCACCATCCCATGTCAAAGCCGAAGAAGTCACCGGCGGCCTCGCCGCTGGCATCGTTGTGGGCTTCTTGCGCCTGCGCGCGCCACGCTTCGATATCCCCATGCACTTCCAGGGACACGGCCTCTAGGCGCAGCCGTGCGGTGCGGATGGCGGCGAAGGGGCGGTACAGGCTCAGCGTCAGGGCGGTGAGCAGCCAGTTGACCAGGGTCAGCCAGAGCAGGCTGCGAAAGCTCAGTCGGCTGTGGAACTCCAGACGCTCGCTGCGTGTACCCGACCAGACGAGGTTCTGCATGCGGGCAGAGAAGTAGGGTCCGATCATCATGAAATAAAGCAGATAGGCCAACAGCGCGATGCCCAGGCCGATGGCTGGGTTCACCGCTCCGCTGGGCTTCAGCAGCATCACCAGGCCGATGGCTATCCCGATGGCGATGGCCAGGGGTAGCAGGGACAGCAGCAGGCCCTTGAGCACCAAGCCGTAGAACTTTCCGGTGCCCACTTGGAACTGCCCGCGCTGATCGGCGTAGCCGTAGCCCTCATGCTGGTAGCGCTTGATGCGGGCCATGAAGTAGGGGCTGAGCAGGACCATGCCGAGTAAACCCACCATACCGACCATGGCACCTGGCCCTGTTTGGTCCATGGGGTCATTCCAGGCCTGCCAGGCGCTGCCGGTCATCAGCATCATGGCCGGGACGTAAAGCGGCGCTACTGCCTTGTAGGCACCGGCCAGATCGCCCTGAAAGCTCAGGCGCAGGCCACGCCAGCGCGTGTTGCCCAGGCGGAACTGCAGGCCCGCGCGCCAGAGTGCCGGCCAGAGCGCACACAGCAGCAGATAAGCCAGCACGCCAGCGACCGGCGAAAAATGACCGGCCAGACCGTAGGCGCCGCCGAGCAGGAGCAGCAGCACAAAGCCGCGGAACATGGGCCAGGGCCGGCCATGAAAGCTCAGGGCCTGGCCGCCGACACGGGTGTTGACGTAGAAGTAGCGCAGGCGCCGCACCTTGGCGAAGGGCAGGTAGAGCCCCAGGGTCACCAGGGTCAGCAGCAGGTTGACGATCCAGATGCGGAAGTACTCGCTGCCACTGCCGGTGAACTGGATCTTCAGGGTCTGCGGCCGGGCTGCCGCGCCTGCGGCGGGCGTGGGTGCGTAGACGCAGGCGGCGTCGGGCAGTTCAAGCATGGCGGGTCCTCTCCCTCGGTGCGGCCTTTCGAGCGAAGGCGCTTGTTCCTGGTTTGCAGCCTCGCGCGCGCGAAGCGCCGGCAGTGTGCCCGGCCGCTGGCGGGGCGGCAAGCCGCTCCCTCTTCAGAGGGACAGGGTCTGCCCGAGGGCGCGCGCCAGCTTCAGCTGCGGCGCGCCAGCCATTCCGGCCGCAGCAGGCCGAAGACCTCGCTGTCGAGGTAGAGGCCGTTGATGAAGATCACGCCGCGTAGCCGGCCCTCGAACTGCAAGCCCGCTTTCTCGGCCACCCGGCGCGAAGCCAGATTGCCCGGCGCCAGCGCGGCGCAGACACGGTGGACCTCGAAGTTATGAAACACATGGTCGATCAGGGCGCGCGCGGCGGCCGTGCCCCAGCCCTGGCCACGGCGGGCGGGGTCGTCGATCTTCCAGCCCAGCTCGCGGGCGCTGGAGTAGCGGTGGGCCAGGAAATGCGAGGCAGAGCCGATCGGCTCGCCGCTCTCGGCCTCGCAGATGACCAGGCGCTCGGCCTCGTTGCTGGAGAAGCCGTCTTCGGCAAAGCGCTTCTTGAAGAACTGCGGGCTGCGCAGCATGGAGCCTTCGAACTCCGTGCGATCCCGCAGATCACCCGCCTGGGCCGCCAACCGTGGCAGGTCATCTTCGGTGACCGGGCGCAGCAGCACCCGGCGGGCGGGTAGTTGGCTGGAAGACGTGCTGGGGTTCATGCAGGGCTTTCGCTTTCGTCGGGGGTGCTCAACCGTTCTTGGGGCTTCGTTCCAAGGACTTGCGGATCTTGGCCGCGTCGGCCAGGCGCTCGGCCGAGCCATCGGCGTCCAGCAAGACCAGGGTCACATCGCGGCCCGCCTTATCCTTCATGCGCAAGGCCAGGCAGCGACCGGCTTCTTCGGTGTAGCCGGTCTTGGACAGGCGGATGTCCCAGCCCTTGCGGCCGACCAGGCGGTTGGTGTTGCGGAACTCGACCGGCCGGCCGTTGATCAGCACCTTTTCCTTCAGGTCGCTGCTGAGCTTGCTGATCTGCGGGTAACGCGCGGCGGCGGCGGTGATCTTGGCCATCTCGCTCGCCGTGGAGCGGTTGCGGGCGGACAGGCCGGTGGGCTCGGCGATTTCGGTGCGCGTCAGTCCCAGCGCGCGGATCTTGGCCCGCACTGCCTGCTCAAAAGCCGGCAGTCCGCCCGGCAGGGTGCGGGCCAGGGCGGCGGCAGCGCGGTTGTCCGAAGACATCAGGGCCAGGTGCAGCGCTGCGCCGCGTGTCATCTGTGCCCCCACCGGCACGCGTGATGGGCTGTACTTGAGGGTGTCCACGTCCTCGCGCTGGATGCGGATGCGCGCCTTCAGGTCGGCCTTGGTGTCCAGCACCACCATGGCCGTCATCAGCTTGGTCAGAGAGGCGATGGGCACCTGGGTGTCGGCATCCTTGGCCATCAAGACCTTGCCGCTGCCGTTCTCCAGCACCAGGGCATGGCGGGCGTTGACGGGTAGCTGAAAGGCCGGCGCGCTATCAGCAGCGGCCGCTGGGCGGGCCGGCTTGGCCGCAGCGGGTGTGAGGAACAGGCCTGGGGCCGCCAGGGCAGAGAACCCCCATAGCGTGAAGAGGCGGCGTCGGGCGAGGGACGAAGAGGACATGCGACAACAAATCAGAGAGGGGCGCAGAAAAGCAGCGCGTCAGCCCGCCATTCTGCGCGCGATCGCCCGCGCCGCTGGGGTTCAGCGCTCGCTGCGGCCCAGCATGCGCAGCAAGGTGGCATCGCGGTCCAGCAGATGGTGCTTGAGCGCGCCCGCGACATGGAGCAAGAGCAGGGCGATCAGCAGATAGCCCAGGGCGCTGTGCACGCTTTGCGCCAGTTGGCTCAGGCCCTCGTGCAAGGGCAAGACCTGACCCGGTCGCTGCGGATCCTCGTTGTGGTGCATCAGGGTCAGGCCGAAGATGCCGAAGCCGTGGCCGCTGGCGCCCGAGAAGGTCATGCCGCTGATGGGCATGGCCAGGGTGCAGAGCAGCAGCAGGCCATGGACCGCTTTCGCGAGGGTTTGTTCCAGGGCCGTGGCCGGGCTGGCAGCGGGCGGCCAACCTTCCTTGAGCCGCCAGGCCGCGCGCGCCAGCGCCAGGGGCAGCACCAGCAGGCCGATGGATTTGTGGATGGGATACAGCGCCCAGGCCTCGAACTCGGCCATGTAGAGGCCCACGGCGGTGAGGCCGATCATGGCCAGCGCCAGAATCCAGTGCAGGGCGCGGGTGGGGGCGCTCAGAGGCGCCGAGTTGTGTTCGTGGATCGCTTGTGGGTTCATGGCACTTGGGTCACAGGGAGGGAAGGGGGAACGTCAGGAGCGCGGTGATCTTGGGGCCGGCTTCAACCATGTGGCCGACCGATCATGGCCAGGCAGCGGTAGCTCATGGTCAGGCGACCTTGCTGCGCAAAGCGCGCGAACAGCTCGCCCAAGCGCTGGGTCAAGACCTGACCCTCCGCGCTGTCTCGGGCTGGAATGTAGGAGCGAGAGAACGCCAGGCTCAGCAAGCCCGCTGGATCCAGCTGGTGCTCGTGGTCCCAGTGTCGGCTGGCGGGCACGGGGCCTGCAAAGAAGGCGGCCAGCCCGGCGCGCTCATGGAGATCGCCCTGGCGGTTCATATGCTGCTTTTGCGCCTGTCGGCGCGCGCCACCAAATTCGTCAAACAAGGCATCGAGCGCTTCTTGCGTGGGGTCTTCGCTGCGGCGGTCGTTCCAGATCAAGGCCACTTCGGCCTTGGGTTTGAGCAGGCGCAGGCATTCCCGCCGGGCGGCTCCGATCTCGAACCAGTGGAATGCCTGGGCGGCCGTGATCAGGTCGGCACATCCGCTGGGCAGGCCGGTGGCTTCGGCCGTGCCTGCGCTCGCCGCGAATCCGGCCTGTTGGCCCAGGCGCTGTACGGCCAGAGCCCGCATGTCCGCGCTGGGCTCCACCGCTGTCACGCGCAAGCCCTGTTGCAACAAGTCGGCCGTCAACTGCCCGCTGCCCGCGCCCAGATCCACCACATGGGCCTGTTGTGGACCCAGGCCCGCGCTCGCTGCCGGCAGCCGGTCGTGCAGGTGCAGCAGCAGCTCGGCAGGGTAGTTGGGGCGGGCGGCCAGATAGTCGCCCGCCTTGCTCGAGAACACCGCAGCCACGCCGCCGGCCTGGCTGCCGAAGCTCTCTTGCAAGGCTTGCTGGCGCTCGTGCGCGGCGGTTTCGCCGGGCATGGGGTGGGGTGCGGCTGCTGCGCTCATGTCGCGCTCCCTCTCTGGTGTTGCGGCTTTTCTGGTGGCGGCATTTTTACCGTTATTTCCGAGGCTCGGTTCGCAGGCCGCGCGGCGATGCTGTGGGCCTCATGGCCTGCCTTGCCTGCCCGAGTCCAGCCGGTTTGTACAGGCTTTGCTGCAACAGTCCCATGGCTAGAATGAATCCGAGAGGCTTGTACACGCTATGAAATTGATCGGTTCACTCACCAGTCCCTACGTTCGCAAAGTGCGCATCGTGATGGCCGAGAAAAAGCTCGACTATCAGTTCCTGCTCGAAGACGTTTGGGCCAGTGACGCCATTCTGAAGATGAATCCCCTGGGCAAGGTGCCCTGCCTGGTCATGGAAGGCCAGGACTCGATCACCGGCGCGGTGTTCGACTCGCGTGTGATCGTCGAGTACGTGGACACCCTGTCTCCCGTGGGCAAGCTGATTCCCGAGCGCGGCCGCGAGCGCACCGAGGTGCGCACCTGGGAGGCCCTGGCCGATGGCGTGCTTGATGCCTGCGTGGCCGCCCGCCTGGAAGAACACTGGGCCGGCCGCACGCCTGAGCAGCGCAGCGCCGCCTGGGTCGAGCGCCAGATGGGCAAGGTTCACGCCGCCCTGGTGGCCATGAACCAGGGCCTGGGCGAGCGCGCCTGGTGCTCGGGCACGCATTTCTCGCTGGCCGACATCGCCGTGGGCTGCGCCCTGGGCTATCTGGATTTCCGCTTTCCCGCCCTCGACTGGCGCAGCGAGCATGCCAACCTGGCTCGCCACTTCGACAAGCTCAGCACCCGCCCGAGCTTTGTCGACACAGCGCCACCGGCCGCCTGACCGGCGCACTCGATTCAGGAACAACAAGGGCCTTGCAGATGCAAGGCCCTTTTTTCTTGCCCTGAGTGGGCACGGCTGTTGGCGGAGGTGAGGGCGGCATGAAGCGCGCATGAAAAAAGCCCCGCCTGAAGACAGTGCGGGGCTGGCTGGCTTGAGGCGCCGCATGCCCGAGGGCTGCGGCGCTGAGCGAGGCAGGAGACTTACTTGTTGCAGGTCTCCGACTGGGGCACGTTCTTGGACACGGCCACCATATCGCGGATGTCGACCACGCCGTCGCCGGTGATGTCGGCGCGCGGGTCGAAGCCGGGCTGACCGACGCGCTTGCCCAGGGAGGCGCGCACGATGGACAGGTCGGCGCAGCTGATGCTGCCGTCACCGTTGGCATCGCCGTACAGCTTGATGCTGAAGTCGGCGTTGGAGACGTCAAAGAAGACGTTGTCCACGGCTTCCACCTTGATGCGGGCCTTCTCTGCGGCCAGCACCGGCAGGGTGACCGAGCGGCTGCCGTTGTTGGGCACGGCAGCGGCCAGCACATGCGGGTAGGTGTAGCCGCCGTCGGTGGACAGGCTGATCTTCACCTGGCTGGCGTTGACCGGTGCCACATCGGTGTTGGCCACGCTCCAGGTCACGGTGTAGGCCGTGCCGCTGTTCAGCTGTTGCGCCGTGTTGGGCCAGGTCACCAGGAAGGGGCCAGCATTGGGTGCCAGCACCAGCTGGGTGTTGGCGCTGCTGACACCGCCGCGACCGTCACGTGCTGTCAGGCGGAAGTTCAGCGAGGCCGGGCTGGCGTTGGTGCCTGCGAAGCCGACGTACGCTGCGGTCGGCAAGTACTCCGAGTAGCAGTCGATCTGTGCGCCCGTGGCGGTGCCGGAGACCGTCGGGCAGGCGCCGGTTTCGGCATTGGTGTTGTTGGCCAGGATCTGCGCCAGATCCGGGAACACCCGGGTCGGGTTGCTCGACACCAGGTTCTCGCCAGGCGAGTTGTACTTGACCGTGTCGGCTTCGGTGACCTCGGCGCGCAGGCCGAACTGGCGGAACAGCGGGCCATTGGTCTTGCCATTGGTCAGCAGTCCGGTGCCGGTGGCGGCGCCGCGGTCGTTTTGTTCCCACAGATAGGTCAGGGTGTCGCCTTCGGCATCGCTGGCGCTGCCGGTCAGGGCAAAGGGCGTGCGCACCGGGATGGTGTAGGCCGCCGGGGCGTTGACGACCGGCGCACTGTTGCCAGTTGCGCTTTGGTTGCCGCGGCGGTTGGTTTGACCGCCCGCGGCGATCTCACCCACATAACCCGTCACACCGGCGGAGGCGTTGACCAGCTCCACGGTGGGCAGGTTGGTGCCGGCCAGGGTGCCGCCGAAACTCAGTGTGAAGGCGTTGTCGGTCAGCGAGCTGACGGTGACGGTGCCGCCGCTGGGCCAGCCCGGCATGGATTCCAGCGCTGATTTGATGCCGGAGGTGGTGAAGTTGGTACCGCGGACGATGGCGGCCGAGGTGTTGCCGGCGTAGCGCAGTTGGAATTGCAGGCCGTTGGCGTTGAAGCCACGCAGCACGGCCATCTGGCTTTCGCTGATCACGGTTTCGGCGCTGGTCGTGTAGGCCATGATTTCATCGAAGCTGCGCTGCGACCAGTAGGCGTCGCTGTGCGGCTGCAGATTGTCGGTGCTGCAGATGCCAGCGTAGGCCATGATGGAGGAGCCGGAACCCGGCTCCACCGAGGTGCCTGGGTTGCGGTTGCCGCCGGTGCAGCTGCCGCTCACGCCGTTGAAGGTGTGGTTGCCGGCGAACTGGTGGCCCATTTCGTGAGCCACGTAGTCCACGGCGAACACGTCACCCACGGGTGTTGGCAGGCCGGTGCAGCCCTGTGCCTTGGCGCTGCCGCCAACCACGCCGAGGCTGGCGATGCCGCCACCGCCGGCGCCGACGCCGATGTGGCCGATGTCGAAGTTGCTGGCACCCACAAGCAGACCGATGACTTGGCGCGTGCGCGTCAGGGTGGCCGAGGTGCAGCTGACGGCGGCCGAGGGGAAGCAGGCCGTGCCGCCGCAAGGACCGTTGGGGTCGGAGAACTGCGCGGCAGTGTTCAGGTTCAGTGCATCGTTGTTGGCGACCAGCACCAGACGGATCGCTGTCTCGTCTTCGTAGACCTGCGTGACGCGGTTGATCAGCGTGACCTTGGCGGCCGTCACATTGGCGGCGCCGTGGAAGTTGGCATAGCCGGGGTCAGACAACAGGGCCAGGCGGTAGATGCGCAGCTGAGTGCCCGAGGCGGCCGTGGGGCTCTTCGACTCATCCACCACATGGTAGGCGGCGGTGGCGGTGGTGTGGCCGTCACTGGCGCTGACTTCGTAGGCGCCGAGGTTGCGCGAAGGATCGGCTTGCACCGAGGTGCTCACCGTGCCTTCTTGATCGGCCACGACGGTCAAAGTCTGGCGGGCGCTGCTGTCGGTCTCGGGGTTGCGCACGGTGATGGTCACGGTGGCGCCAGGTACGAAGCCGAAGCCGCGCACTTCCACGGCATCGCCCGCATGGTAGAAGCCGCGGGTCAGGTCAATGTGCGCTTCATTCAGCAGGGGCTCGCGCAGGCTGTTGCTGGGCTTGGGCAGATCGCGGCTGTGATAGCTGGCGTAGACGCTGTCGTCCTGGTGGAAGTAGGGATCGATGTACCAGTTGCCCTTGGGCGTGCGCACTGAGGCGTGCAGGCCATGAGGTGTCATGTCCATGCGCACGGTGGCCTTGGGGTCATCGATGCCGCGGCCGGCGTAGGTCTTGATCTCGGGATGCTTGTCGGCCAGGGCCTGCTCCATCACCGGCGACTCGACCAGGGTGAAGCGTTGGAAGCCGCCGTTGGGGTGCGGCAGGGAGATGGTCAGCGGGCTCAGCTGGCCGGCGGTGGTGCGCTCCAGCGGCGCGCCGGCCGCGAAGGCGGCCATGCCGTTGCGGTCCAGCGTGGTGGCGCGGAACTTGGTGGGCTGGACATAGGGCACAGCGCCCTTGGCCGAGACCTTGGCCTTGCTGACCTTGGCTTCTTGCCAGAAGGCGCCGGTGGGTTGGTTGGCGCTGGCGGTCAGGCCGCTGCTGCGAGCTGCCGGGGCGGCCAAAGCGGCGGGGGCGGCAATGGTGCCGGCCAAGGCCATGCTCAAGGCCAGGATGCTGCCGCGTTGGCGGCGGAGCTGGGAAGACGGAGGCAGTTTCATGTGGTGTCCTTTTTCGGGGCAAACTGGCTGGGGTTCGTGGGGGTGATGCGCGGGTGCGATCCACCTCGAAAACTCAGTAACGCAAGATTTCCGAGGACCGGCCATGCGACAGCCCGTGAACAAGTGCACGAAGATAGATGACAAGCTCTTGAGCTGTATAGAGGGTCAATCCTCATGAGTGTGCGTATGCGCCGGCCGGGTATGCCCTGGCGTTTGTGTCTGCTGGCCCTGTGTTGCGGCGTGGTGGCCGAAGGGGCGGCCGGGGCGGGAGAAGCCCCGCGCGATGGGGCCTCCCCCCCGATTCAGGTGATCACGCTGGAACGTGATTGCATGACTTGTGCGAATAGCAGCCGCTTGAGCCTGCATCGCAATGGCACAGCCAGGTTGACGCTGATCGGCAAGGCACGCTTGGGCGGCGTGGATCGACATTCGCGTGCCACATTGGCACGGGCGGACTTCGAGGCTCTGGTTGCCATGCTCGAGGAGCAGGGCTATTTCGCTCTGTCGGACAGCTACGACGATCCTGACACCCGCGATGGCGCCTGGGTGAACTGGCAGGTGGAGCGTGGTTCCGAAGTGAAACAGGTGTTCTGCCGCAGCGGTCTGGAGCCCGCCGCCTTGCTGCGTCTGGAGGCCGCCATGCAGGCCCTGCAAGCGCGCCTGAACTTCAACCCTGAGCCTTGAACAGGGGGTGTGCGCACAGGGGCTGGGGAATCCCCCCGTATCGAAGCCCTCGCGCTGATGAAAGACTTCGGATCACGAAGAACGTCACGTTCCGTTCATCCCAATACAGTTCCGCCAGGGAGCGGTCGTGCTAGGCGAAGCCCCACCCAAGGGTACGAGCTGGTCGAACCTGCCAGAACAGTGGGCCCCAGGCCCGAGGAGAAATTGATGCTGATGAAGAAGATGAATTTGAAGAAAAGCGCCGCTGCAGCCCTGGTGCTGAGCGCCCTGGCCTCGCAGGCCTGGGCCGATCCCAGCGTGTCCATCGTCGCCACGCCGGACCCGGCCGTGCAGGGCTCGACCGTCGGCATCGACATCCTGGTCTCCGGCATCAGCGATCTTTACGGCTACCAGTTCAGCCTGAACTTCAATCCGGCCATCCTGCAAGTGCTGGGTGTGACGGAAGGCAGTTTCCTGAGCACGGCCGGTAGCACCTTTGGTAGCACTGGCACCATCGACAACACCGCGGGCCAGATCAGCTACATCGCCAACACCCTGCTCAGCGCCGTGCCCGGCGCCAACGGCGGCGGTGTGCTGGCGCATATCGATTTCAATGTGACGGCCGTGGGCAGCAGCGCGCTGAGCTTCTCGGACGCCCTGTTCCTGAACTCCAATCTGGGTGACATCACCGTGCAGCTGAACGGCCGCACCCTGGACACCGTGGCCGCCGTACCGGAACCCTCAACCTATCTGATGCTGGCCGCTGGCCTCGTGGGCCTGGTGGCCTGGCGCCGCCGCCAGCCGGCCTGAGTTCCACTCCGCTAGGTCCGCAATGCGCCTTCGGGCGCATTTCTTTTTTGGGGCGCAGGGCAGGCCCGGCGGCAGCGGGCCGCACGGCCCTTGGCCTAAACTTGCAAGCTTCTCCGCCACAAGCAGCAGGAACCCACCATGAACGCTCGCGACCCCTCCTTGCCCCTGCAGCCCGATCAGGCCAGCGCCCTGGGCGAGTTCGCCTCGCGCGTCTGGGATGAAGAGATCGTCCCGGCGCTGACCCAGTACATAGCCATCCCGGCCAAGAGCCCCATGTTCGATGCCGATTGGGCCGCCAACGGTCACATCGACAAGGTGCTGCGCGATGCCGCCAGCTGGGTGGAGAGCAAGAAAGTGGCCGGCCTCAAGCTGGAGGTGATCCGCCTCGAAGGCCGCACGCCGGTGATCTTCTTTGAAGTGCCCGCCACCAAGGCCGACTGCCAGGACACCATCGTCCTCTACGGCCACCTGGACAAGCAGCCCGAGTTCAATGGCTGGCGCAACGACCTCGGCCCCTGGACCCCCAAGTACGAAGACGGCAAGCTCTACGGCCGCGGCGGCGCCGATGACGGTTATGCCGTCTACGCCTCGCTGACCGCCATCATGGCGCTGGACAAGCAGGGCATCCCGCGCCCGCGCTGCGTCGGCATTATCGAGACCTGCGAAGAGTCGGGCTCCTACGACCTGCCGGCTTACATCGACGTGCTCAAGGAGCGCCTGGGCAATGTCTCCCTGGTCGTCTGCCTGGACTCCGGCGCCGGCGACTACAACCAGCTCTGGCTGACCACCTCGCTGCGCGGCATGGTCAGTGGCGTGCTCAAGGTCGAGGTGCTCAGCGAAGGCATCCACTCGGGCGATGCCTCGGGCGTGGTGCCGTCGTCCTTCCGCATCCTGCGCCAGGTGCTGGACCGCCTGGAGGATTCCAAGACCGGCCGCCTGCTGCCCGAGAGCTTCCACTGCGAGATCCCCGCGGCCCGCGTCGAACAGGCCCAGGCCACGGCCGCCATCCTCAAGGATGAGGTCTACAAGCGCATGCCCTGGGCTTGCGGGGCCGACGGCGGCCCGGTGCTGCCGATGACGGCCGAGCCGGTCGAG
Organism: Paucibacter sp. B51; assembly: GCF_027863535.1. NCBI lineage: Bacteria > Pseudomonadati > Pseudomonadota > Betaproteobacteria > Burkholderiales > Sphaerotilaceae > Roseateles > Paucibacter sp. B51. Next base: position 1,433,847 of record NZ_JAPIVN010000001.1, read on the forward strand.
GTGCTGCTCAACCGCACCTGGCGCCCGACCCTGTCGGTGACCGGTGTGGACGGCTTCCCCGAGATGAAGAGCGCCGGCAATGTGCTGCGTCCCTTCACCGCCTTCAAGCTCTCGCTGCGCCTGCCGCCCCTGGTTGATGGCAATGAGGCGGCGCTGCGCCTCAAGGCCTTGCTGGAAGACAACGCGCCCTACAACGCCAAGGTCACCTTCGTGCCCGATGGCCGCGCCGGGGCCTACGGTGCCACCGGCTGGAACACGCCAGACCTCTCGCCCTGGCTCAGCCAGGCGCTCAACGAGGCCAGCGAGGCGCATTTCGGCGCGCCGGTCGGCTACATCGGCCAGGGCGGCACCATCCCGCTGATGAGCATGCTGCAGAAAGGCTTCCCGGCCGCGCAGATGGTGGTCTGTGGCGTGCTCGGCCCCAAGAGCAATGCCCATGGCCCCAACGAGTTCCTGCACGTGCCCTACGGCAAGCGCCTGACGGCCGCGGTGGCGCAGGTGATGGCCGCCCACCCCTGAGTTCCCGCCCTCGGGCGGACTCCAGAACAAAGGCCTCGCAGCACATGCCTCGAGGCCTTTGTCTTGTTGGGGGCTGGCGCTGGCTTCAGCGCAGGGTGAAGCCGGTATCCACCATCCCGCCCTGCAAGTCCTGCAGCAGATGGGTCAGCGGTGACAGCTGCACGTAGCGGGTGCTGACCTTGATGGCATAGGCGAACAGGCGCGGCAGGTCTTCGGCATAGCGCGGCTTGCCGTCGCGGTGCTTGAGGCGGCAGAACAGGCCGAGGATCTTGAGGTGGCGCTGCAGACCGCACCACTCGACCTGGCGCCAGAACTCGCCGAAGTCCTCGTTCACCGGCAGGCCGGCCTTGCGCGCCTGCTCCCAGTAGCGGATGGCCCAGTCCAGTTCCTGCTCTTCGTCCCAGGAGATGAAGGCATCGCGCAGCAGGGAGGCGAGGTCGTAGGCGATGGGGCCGCGCACCGCGTCCTGGAAGTCCAGGATGCCGGGGCTTTGTTCGCCACAGACCATCAGGTTGCGCACCATGTAGTCGCGATGCATGGCCACTTGCGGCTGTTCCAGCATGTTTTGCACCAGCACCTGGCAGCTGTGCTCCCACCACTTCAGCTGGATCTCGTTCCACTGCTGGCCGTGCTCCTTTTGCACGCACCACTCGGCAAAAATCTGCAGCTCGCGGCGCACAAAGGCCTCGTCGTACATGGGCAGCTGGCTGGCGTCCATCTGCAGCTGCCACTGCACCAGGGCCTGGCTGGCGGCGCGCATCAGGGACTGGATGCGGGCGCTGTCGCCCTCGCCCTGAGCCTTCAGCAGCACCGGCAGGTAGGTGCTGTTGCCCAGATCGCTGAGCAGCAAAAAGCCTTGGGCCTCGTCGGCCGCGATGACCTTGGGCGCATGCAGGCCATGGCCGGCCATCTCGGCAGCGATGCGCACAAAGGGGCGCACATCGTTGGACTCGGGCGGCGCGTCCATCACGATGTAGCTGCGGCCGGCGGCGTCGTCCAGGCGCAGGTAGCGGCGTGAGCTGGCGTCGGCATTGGCCTCGCGAAGGCTGGCAGCCTGCAGCCCGAGTTCGGCCGGCAGCTGTGTGAGCCAGCTCTGGAATGCGTCGCGGCGCTGCGGGTTGGGCCAGGCAATGGTGGTCATGGGGAGGGCGGCGCGCAGGGCGCGGGTCGGCGGTTGAAGGGCAGGGAGCGGCAGGGTGTCCGAACAGGCTTGGGCGGCGATACGGACCCGGGGCCTGCCGACCGAGGCCTGCCGCGGCAGGTGGCAGGCGGCGGCCTCATGGATAATGGATTTTACAAACCGCGAGCGCTGGCTCGGCGCCGGGCTTGCGAGCCGCCGTGCCCTGCCGGCTGCGCCGCGCCCCGATTCAGTCTTCCTGCCATCACCTAACGACGCCTGCCGACGCTGTGCCGCGCCCCCTGTCCCTGAACCCTTCGACCCTGGCGGTCGCCCGTTGCTGGCCGCGTTGGGCCTGGCTCTGCCTGCCTGCGAGCCTGTGCTTGGGGGCCGGCGCGCAAGCGCAGGCCATCGAGCCGCCCCTGGCAGCCTCTGCTCCCAAAGCGTCGGCTGCGGGCGTCAAGCTGCGCCCGACCATGGTGCTGGGCAAGCGAGGCGCAGAGGGCGCTGAAGACGCCAGCCACAAGCCGGCCCTGGTGATGAGCGCACGCAGTGTCAGCACCCGCATCGACCAGGAGTCGGTGGCCGAGGGCGAGGCCGAACTGCGCTACGGCGAGCTGCTGCTGCGGGCCGAGCGCCTCAGCTATGCCCAGGTGGATGATCTGGCGCGGGCCACGGGCGGAGTGGAGGTCAGCCGGGCGGGCAGTGTGTTCCGCGGCCCCGAGCTCAGCCTGTATGTGAACCGTTTCGAGGGTGAGTTTCTCAACCCCAGCTATTTCTTCTCGCAAACCGGTGGCAGCGGCCAGGCCGAGCGCCTGCGCTTCATCGACGCCAAGCACATGGTGGCCGAGGGCGGCAGCTACAGCAGCTGCCCGGTCGAAGAGGGGCAGCCGCAGCGCGCCTGGGAGATCAGCGCGCGCAGCCTGAGCATGGATTTCGAGGCCAATGAGGGCATCGCCACCGGTGCGGTGCTGCGTTTCTACGGCGTGCCCATCCTGCCGGCGCCCACCTTGAGCTTCCCGCTGGCCGGTCAGCGCAAATCGGGCTGGTTGCCGCCCAAGATCAGCTGGGACAAGCGCAGCGGCATCGAGATCGGCGTGCCTTACTACTGGAATATCGCGCCGCAGCGAGACGCCACGCTGATGCCTTTTGTGATGACGCGGCGCGGCGCCGGCGTGGACAGCGAATTCCGCTATCTCGAACCTCAGCATGCCGGCGAGCTGAACCTGGCCCTGCTGCCTTCCGACCGCCTGGCCAAGCGCTCGCGCTGGGCCTTTCATGTGCTGCAGGACGGCGAGCTGGGCATGAACTGGCGCTACCGTGTGCGCGCCGAACATGTTTCCGACGACGATTACTGGAAAGACCTGCCCGAGCGCATCAAGAGCCAGACCCAGCGCCTGCTGCAGGCCGATGTGCAGGTGGACCGCCGCCGCGAGTGGTCCTGGGGCGAGGCCCATGCCTACGCCCGTGTCCAGCATTGGCAGACCCTGCAGGGCCTGGATCCGCTGACCCGCTTTGATTCGCCTTACCAGCGTTCGCCGCAGATCGGCTTGCGCCTCAACACGGCGGCCGATGACTCCGTGCTCGACGGCTTCCGCCCCTGGGGGCGCAAGGCCCGGATCGAAGGCGCGGTGGAGTTTGAGTACAACCGCTTTGATTTGCCATCCTCGGCTCCCGCCAGCCAGGTGCGAGCCGGTGGCCAACGCGTCCATCTGCTGGCTCATGCCAGCGCGCCCATGGGCGGCGCGGCCTGGTGGTTGATCCCGCGTGTGGAGCTCAATGCGGCGCAGTACCTGCTCGACCAGCCCGGCACGAACGGCCTGCGCTCGACCGGCCGCTCGGTGCCCACCTTCAGCCTCGACCATGGCTGGATCTTTGAGCGCGAGACCCGTTTGTTCGGCCGTGCATTGACGCAGACCCTGGAGCCGCGCCTGCTCTACGTCAACACGCCCTACCGGGCACAGGACCATTTGCCGCGCTTCGACTCGGCCGCCAAGGATTTCAACTTCGATTCCATCTACACGGCCAATCAGTTCTCGGGCATCGACCGCGTATCGGACGCCCACCAGCTGACGGCCGGAGCGACCAGCCGCTGGGTCAACTCTAACGAGGGCGATGAAGTTTTGCGCCTGGGCCTGGTGCAGCGTTTCCAGTTCCGCGACCAGCGCATCACGCCGGACAACGTGCCGATCAAGCAGCGTTTCTCCGACCTGCTTTTGCTGGGTGCGGCCCACCTGAACCCGAAGTGGTGGCTGGATGGCGCCCTGCAGTTCAACTCCGACACCGGCCGCTCCGAGCGGGCCGTGCTGCGTGCCCGCTACTCGCCCGGCACCTTCCAGACCGTCAGCGTGGCCTACCGCCTGGCACGTCAGCAGAGTGAGCAGGTTGAGCTGGCCTGGCAATGGCCGCTGTTCGGCAAGGCCTCACGCGGCGCTGGCGGCAGCAGCTGCTCGGGAGCTTGGTACAGCGCCGGCCGCGTGCAGTACAGCCTGCGCGACCGCCGTTTGACCGACTCGGTGCTGGGCTTTGAGTACGACGCCGGCTGCTGGGTCTTGCGCGTCGGCGCAGAGCGCCTGTCCACCGGACGCGCCGAAACGAACACGCGCTTGATGCTGCAGATGGAGCTGGTGGGCTTGTCCCAACTGGGCTCCAATGCGCTCAAGGTCTTGAGGGACAATATTCCCGGTTACCGACGACTGAGCTCTGAGCGCTCGGCAAGCACTGAAGCCACCTATGACTGAACTGTCGATTCGATCCATTTCTCTTGCGCTTGCTCTGCTGTCGGCGAGTCTGCCCGGCGTGGCGCAGAACCGCGCAGCCGATCTCAAGCCCGGCGACTACATCGCCGTGGTGGTGAACCAGGACGTGGTGGCGGCCAGCGAGGTCATCCAGCGCAAGGCCCGCTTGCGCGAGGAAGCACGCCAGCGTGGCGACCGCATGCCCGATATGGATGCCCTGCACAAGCAGGCGCTGGAGGCCATGATCGAAGACCGGGTGCTGGTCACTTTTGCGCGCGAAACCGGCGCCAGGGTTGATGAGGCGGAGCTGGACCGTGTGGTGGGCAATGTCGCGGCTCAGAACAAGCTGACCATGCCTCAGCTGTTGGAGCGACTCAAAGCCGACGGCCTGGATTTCCGCACTTTCCGCGAGAACCTGCGCGACCAGCTGATGACCGAGCGAGCCCGCGAGCGCGAGGTGCCAGCCCGCATCCGAATCACCGATGGGGACATCGATGCCTACCTCGACAAGCGCCGCGAGCAGCTGACCACCTCGGGCCAGCTCAATCTGGCCCAGATCCTGGTGTCGGTGCCCGAAGGCGCCCCTGAAGCCGTGGTGGCTGAGCGGCGGGCTCGTGCCGAGGCCGCCGCTGCCCGCGTGAAGGCCGGCGAGGACTTTGCCAAGGTGGCCAAGGAAATCTCTGAGGACGGCAACAAGCAACTCGGCGGTGAGATTGGCTTGCGTCCGGCCGATCGTCTGCCCGATGTTTTTGTACAGCAGGTCAAGGGTTTGAAGACCGGCGAGGTGTCCGACTCCCTGCTGCGCAGCGGCGCAGGCTTCCATTTGCTCAAGGTGGTGGAGCGCCAGGGTGCCGAGTCGCTCAACTCCATCGTGCAAACCCGGGTTCGCCATGTGCTGCTGCGCCCCTCGGCGCAGCTGACGCCCGAAGTGGCGGCCCGCCGCCTGGCTGAGTTCAAGCGCGCCATCGAATCCGGCCGCACCAGCTTCGAGCAGGTGGCCAAGGACAACTCGGAAGACGGCAGCGCCGCCGAGGGCGGCGACCTGGGCTGGATGGCCCCTGGCGTGCTGGTGCCGGAGTTCGAGCAGGCCATGAATGCCCTGCCGCTGGGTGGCCTGTCCGAGCCGGTGCAGTCGCGCTTCGGCCTGCACCTGATCCAGGTGCAAGAGCGTCGCACGGTGCAGATCGAGCCCAAGCAACTGCGCGAGCAGGCCAAAGCGGCCCTGCGTGAAAGCAAGTACGAAGAGGCCTACCAGGAGTGGATCAAGGAGCTGCGCGCTCGTGCCTACGTCGAAGTGCGCGAGTGGCTGGACTGATCGCCGGTCGCCTTTTCCTGACGACCGATTGATTGAACGATCACCGACGAAGCGCTCCGAGAACTCCATGGCCCAACACATCGCCCGCAAGCGCTTTGGTCAGCATTTCCTGACTGACGTCCACATCATCGAGTCCATCTGCGACGCCATCGACCCGCAGGCCGGGGAGGCCCTGGTCGAGATCGGCCCGGGCCTGGGCGCCATGACCCTGCCTTTGCTGGAGCGCATCCCGTCCTTCAGTGTGATCGAGCTGGACCGCGACCTGGCCGCCCGCCTGCGGCAGCGCCCCGGTCTGGATGTGATCGAGTCCGATGTGCTGAAGGTAGATTTCGCGGCCCTGGCGGCCGCCAAGGGCCAAAAGCTGCGCGTGGTCGGCAATCTGCCCTACAACATTTCCACGCCCATCCTGTTCCACCTGCTCGGCGCGGTCGACCATGTGGTCGACCACCACTTCATGCTGCAAAAAGAGGTGGTGGATCGCATGGCCGCCTCGCCCGGCTGCAAGGACTACGGCCGCCTGACGGTGATGCTGCAGTGGCGCTACGCCGTCGAGGCGGTGTTTGATGTGCCGCCCGAGGCCTTCGACCCGCCGCCGCGCGTGATGTCGGCCATCGTGCGCATGCAGCCCTACGCCCAGCCGCCTGCCATCGACACCGTCATGATGGGCGAGATGGTGGCCGCTGCCTTCTCGCAGCGCCGCAAGCTGCTGCGCCACAGCCTGGGCGTCTGGCTGACGTCACGCGGTTTCAGCGGCCATTTCGACCTGCAGCGTCGGGCCGAAGAGGTGCCGGTGGCGGAGTATGTGGATCTGGCTCAGCAGCTGTCCAAGCCCGCCTGAGCTTTGGCCCACGGCGAGACGCCGACCATAAAAAAAGGAGCCCAGGGGCTCCTTTTTTGTGACCGGACGCTGCGTGAGCAAGTCCGGTTCTGCGTACTTTGATGTCGCTCAGGCGGCGCTCAGCCACATGGCGGTGTCGAAGGCGCTGCTCATCATCGGCATGTTCATTCCGAAGTTGGCATTGGCTGCCGCCTTGGAATTCTTCGCGGCCGGCTTGGCTGCAACGCTGGAGGCCTCTTCAGCAGCCCGCTCCCATGACCCGTTTTCTTGGGAGCGGGCTACTGAAAAGAATAGAAGCACCTGAACTGGACTTTTCGGTCGCCCCAGTAATCGGCGGCTTCTCGGAAGACATCGAGCAACTGCTCGCGCGCTTCGCGGTCGAATTTGGAGTTGTCGGGCAGCTGTTCCAGCACCACGACAAAGCCAGGCTGGGCGCCCGACTTGTGAACCAGATCGGTCATGCAGTCATGCAGCGCGTCCAGGTTCTTGCCGAAGTGGGCGGGGAACAGGAAGGCCTGGGCGATGGCTTCCAGCACATCCTGCTTGGACTGTGCCTCGCTCAGATTGGCGTACAGAAAATGCTGGCCAGCATCCTGTGCGGCGTGCATCAAGTCCTCTACGCGGTAGGCCCGTATGGCCTGCACGATATTGGGACGGACGGTCTGCAAAAGCATGGTCGCGATCCTCCTATATAGTCACAGAACTTTTTATCGCCGCCGGCTCGCTGCAGGGTTTCAAGGCTGGACGCGCTTGAAACTGCTGTAGTGGTCGTCGGTGTAGTAGCAAACATCAGGACGCGTTGGGGGCAAACCGCCACAGACCAGACGTCGGGCACCGCGATTGCGGGCACCGGGCGTGCGGACGGTGTACTCGTGGTAGTAGCCTCGGGCCTGGCGCGGCAAGATGCGCTCGCGATTGCCGAACACGGTGCCGTCTTTGGCGTAGGGGAAGGGTCCCCCAGCAAGAATCAGACGGTGCGTGGTTTGGGCTTCGCGGGGCAAGGCCGTCAAGGCCACCGATTCCAGTGACGGATTCGGCGAGGCGACCGGTTCTTTGGCCTGCACTTGAGAGCTGATCGACGCAGCAGCGAGCAAAATCGCTGCGAGGCCAGAGTTGCGCCAAGTGGGCCGCCGAGGCAGCCAAGAGAGCAAAGACACGGGTTTACCCTGTTCCTGAAAGCATGATGGTACCGAAACCGCCCGAAAACCTCAAGCGGGCAGCTCGGGGATGGGTGGGTTCGGAGCGTTTGTGAGTGTGCGCACACAGCAGCGGAGCCTCGCAAATTTCCATCAGTTTGACGTGTCAAAAACCCCTGGTGAGTTCTCACAAACTTTTGTAAAAAGTCGCGTGACAGGGCGCTGAGCGGCGCGCGTTTCAGGGCTTTCCCCTGCCCGAGTTGGGCTGTGTGCGCCAATTTGGTGCGTGCTTGGTGTCGATTTCCGGCGCGTGCGCAAGTGCGCTCCGGCTCGGCGTCGCGCCGCAGTGCCTCGGAGGGTTCGCGTTGGGCCGGGCGTTGGCAGCCGCGGCCTGGCTCGGGTCTGCTCGGGTCGGCGCTCAGCGCGCCGCGTTGGCGTCGGCCACGGTCAGCGCGGTCATGTTGACGATGCGGCGCACGGTGGCCGAAGGCGTCAACACATGAACCGGCTTGGCCGCGCCCAGCAGCACCGGGCCGATGGCGATGCCGCCGCCGGCCGCTGTTTTCAGCAGGTTGTAAGCGATGTTGGCTGCATCAATATTGGGCAGCACCAGAAGATTCGCTTCGCCGCTGAGCGTGCTGCGCGGCATGGTGGCGGCGCGGCTGACCGGGTCCAGGGCGGCGTCGCCATGCATTTCGCCGTCCACTTCCAGCCAGGGGGCTTGCTCGTGCAGTAGGGCCAGGGTCTGGCGCATTTTCAGCGCGCTGGGGTGGTCGCTGGTGCCGAAATTGGAATGCGAAAGCAAGGCCACCTTGGGTTGGATGCCGAATCGCACCATTTCCTCGGCGGCCATCACGGTGATCTCGGCCAGCTGTTCGGCCGTGGGGTCGTAGTTGACGTGGGTGTCGACCAGAAACACCTGGCGACCCGGCAGCATCAGTCCGTTCATGCAGGCATAGACGGGTACGTCCTGCGGGGTGCGGGGGCAGCCGCCTACATGCTTGCCGATCACCTGATCGATGTAGTGCAGATGGTTGGCCGTCGTGCCCCAAGTGCCGCACAGCATGCCGTCGACTTCACCCTTGTGCAGCAGCATGGCGCCGATCAAAGTCAGGCGGCGACGCATCTCGATCTTGGCCACTTGCACCGTCACGCCCTTGCGCTCGGTCATCTGGTGGTAGGTCTGCCAGAAGTCGCGGTAGCGGTGATCGTTCTCGACATTGACGACGTCGTAGTCGCGCCCCTCTTGCAGGCGCAGGCCGAAGCGCTCGCAGCGCTCGGCGATCACGGCCGGGCGACCGATCAGGGTGGGGCGGGCCAAGCCCTCGTCCACCACCACTTGCACCGCGCGCAGGATGCGCTCCTCTTCACCCTCGGCATAGGCCACGCGCTTGTTCAGCGCCCGCTTGGCCACATTGAAGATGGGCTTCATGGTGGTGCCGGAGGCGTAGACAAAGCTCTGCAGCTTTTCGCGGTAGGCGTCCATATCGGCGATGGGTCGCGAGGCCACACCCGAGGTCTGTGCCGCCAGGGCCACGGCCGGCGCGATCTTCATCATCAGGCGCGGGTCGAAGGGCTTGGGAATCAGGTACTCGGGGCCAAAGCTCAGATTGGCGCCGGCGTAGGCGGCCGCCACCACCTCGCTCTGCTCGGCCTGGGCCAGCTCGGCAATTGCGCGCACGGCAGCGATTTCCATCTCGTCATTGATGGTGGTCGCGCCGCAGTCCAGGGCGCCGCGGAAGATGTAGGGGAAGCACAGGACGTTGTTGACCTGGTTCGGGTAATCGGTGCGGCCGGTGGCCATGATGGCGTCGTCGCGCACCGCCTTCACTTCCTCGGGCAGGATTTCGGGCGTCGGGTTGGCCAGGGCGAAGATCATGGGCCGCGCGGCCATCTTGGCGACCATGGCAGGCTTGAGCACGCCGCCGGCAGACAGGCCCAGGAAGACATCGGCGCCTTCGATGGCATCGGCGAGCGTGCGCTTGTCGGTCTTTTGGGCGAAACCGGCCTTGTCCGGGTCCATCAGTTCCACGCGGCCCTCGTACACCAGGCCGGCCAGGTCGGTCACCCAGATGTTTTCCTTGGGCAGGCCCAGCTTGACCAGCAGGCCCAGGCAGGCCAGGGCCGCGGCACCGGCGCCCGAGGTCACCAGCTTGACCTGCTTGATGTCCTTGCCCAGCACCTGGAGGCCGTTCAGGAAGGCGGCGCCCACCACGATGGCCGTGCCGTGCTGGTCGTCGTGGAAGACGGGGATCTTCATGCGCTCGCGCAGCTTGCGCTCGACGTAGAAGCAGTCCGGCGCCTTGATGTCTTCGAGGTTGATGCCGCCGAAGGTGGGTTCCAGTGCAGCAATGATGTCGACGAGCTTGTCGAGGTCGTTCTCCTGGATTTCCAGATCGAAGACGTCGATGCCGGCGAACTTCTTGAACAGCACGCCCTTGCCTTCCATCACCGGCTTGGAGGCCAGCGGGCCGATATTGCCCAGGCCCAGCACCGCGGTGCCGTTGGTGACCACGGCCACCAGATTGCCGCGCGAGGTGTAGCGGAAGGCATTGGCCGGGTCGGCCACGATCTCTTCGCAGGCAAAGGCCACGCCGGGCGAGTAGGCCAGGGCCAGGTCACGCTGATTGACCAACTGCTTGGTCGCGGCGATCGCCACTTTGCCCGGGGTCGGGAACTCGTGGTACTCCAGAGCCGCTTGACGCAGCTGTGCGGATTTCTGTTCGGTGGTGGGCATGGTGCTGGCTTTCTTGGGCATTCGCGAGGAATCCGCCCCTGCGGCTGCCGCGAGCCGCAGGCAAAACGGTCGGCGATTGTAGGAGTCTCGTCCGGGAGAAGTGTGCGGGCATTTGCGGGCCCCGGGATACGCGAAACTGCGCATCTCGACGGGCGGTGCAACCGGGATACTCCCGCAAGCCCATGCTTGTACGCATTTCTCGATGCCCGGACCTCTTGTGCGGGCTTGGCCGATCCAGGAGCGGCAGCGCTTGAACGACACCCCCCACCTCCATCCTCCGCTCGCTGCTGCCGGCCGGCCGACCGCCGAAGCGTCCGCGGCGCGCGATGTGGCGGCTCGGCCCTGGAGCTGGCGCCGCGCCGTGCTCTGGGGGGCGCTGATCACCCTGGTTGTGGTGGCGCAAGGCCTCTTGGTCGCGCTGACCCTGAGCTACGAGGACGCGCGCGCGCAAGAGCATGTGGACCAGGTGGCGGCCGAGGTGGCGGCCCGGGTCAAGCAACTGGCCGGCCAGGATTTGCAAGGCCTGCAAGCCCTGCTCTGGCAGGAGCAGCAACCCCAGACCAGCGCGCCGCGCCGCCTCAACGACGCGGCCGAGCTGCTGCGCCGCACCCGCACCCTGCTGCGTATCGAGTTCCGTGACGCCAAGCTGCAGGTGCTGGACGCGGCCGAATCGCCCTATGTCTCGCCCCTGTTCCGCCAGCTGGCGCGCGGTCAGCTGCAGCTGGAAACAGAGCTGGCCTGCGCCGCCGCTCAGCGCCAGGGCACCCAGCTCTACTCGCGCAGCTATTTCGTTCCTTTGCCCGACGGCGAGGGCCTGGAGGTGGCGGATCTGTGCCTGCCGCTGATGCGCGCTGGCGTCTTGCAGTCGCATCTGGTGGCCACGCTGAGCCTGCGTCATCTGCTGGAAGAAGCCGTCACGCAAGACCTGGCACGCGGGCACGAGCTCAGCTTTGTCGAGGGTGACGGCACCCGGCTGGCTCGCACCGGCCTGGCGCGCGGCGCCGGCATCTACCTGGCCGAGCGCCTGGTCGATCTGCCGGGCCTGACCCTGCAGCTCAAGGTGGACGCCACCACCGGCCGGCCCAAGCTCATTCCCAACCTGGCCACCGCCCTGGTGCTGGGCCTGTCGCTGAGCCTGTTCGCCCTGCTGCTGCTGCTGGCGCGCGATGGCCGGCGGCGCGCGGTGGCCGAGTCGGCGCTGGCGGAATCGCTGGCCTTTCGTCATGCCATGGAGAACTCCTTGATTACCGGCCTGCGCGCCCGCACCATGGCCGGCAGCATCAGCTATGTGAACCCGGCGTTTTGCGCCATGGTGGGCTTCAAGGCCGAGGAGCTGCTGGGACGCGGTGCGCGGCCCGACCTGCCGGACGACACGCCGCCTTACTGGCCGCCCGAGTTCGTCGACGAGTACCGCCGCCGCCATGCCGACCGCAGCGCCCGCTGGAAGGCCGACAACAGCCCCGGCGGCCAGGACCCGCGTCAGGGCTTCGAAACTGTCTTCATGCGCCGCAATGGCGAACGCTTCCCGGTGTTGATCTTCGAGGCGCCTCTGCTTGACGCGCAGGGCCAGCAGACCGGCTGGATGAGCGCCGTGCTCGATGTCTCCGACCAGCGCCGCATGGAAGAGCGCTCGCGCCAGCAGCAGGAGCGATTGCAGGCCACCGCCCGCCTGGCCACCGTGGGCGAAATGGCCTCCCTGCTCAGCCACGAGCTGAACCAACCCCTCGCCGCCATCGCCAGCTACGCCACGGCTTCGGTCAACTTGCTGGCCCAGGAGTCGGCCGATCCGCAGGCCCCGGATCTGGTGCGCCAGGCCGTCTTGCGCATTGCCGAGCAGGCCGAGCGTGCCGGCCGCGTGATCAAGAGCGTGCATGACTTTGTGCGCCGCCGCGAGCAGGCGCGCGAGGACATCGGCGTCGATCTGCTGTTCGAGGCCGTGCTGCCCCTGGTGCGCCTGCAGGCGCGCAAGAGCGGTACCCGCATCGAGCTGGACCTGCCCCAGCCCAGCCCGCGCGTGCGCTGCGACCGCACCATGGTCGAACAGGTGCTGCTCAACCTCAGCCGCAATGCCATCCAGGCCATGGAAGACCGCACCGCGCCAGCCCTGCGGGTGCTGACTTTGCGCGCGGCCGTGGTGGATGCATCCTGGGTCAGCATCTCGGTGCTGGACCGCGGCCCGGGCATTCCGCCCGAAGTGGGCCGCCAGCTCTACACCCCGTTTTTCACCACCCGCGCCGAGGGCATGGGTCTGGGCTTGAGCCTCTGCCGCACCGTGGTGGAGCAACATGGCGGGGCCATGGACTATTTCAATCGCGAAGCCCCCGGGGGCACCGAGTTCCGTTTCAGCCTGCCTAATCCAGGCCATGCAGGCCATGCAAGCAAGGCGGCCCCAGCGCGCACGCCAGGAGAATCGACGCCATGAGCATGACTGCCCATCACAACAGCGGCCGCAAACTGCCTGTGGTTTATCTGGTCGACGATGAAGAGGTGGTGCGCGACGCCCTGGGCTGGTTGCTGCGCTCGCGCCGCCTGCTGTCCGAGGGCTTCGGCAGTGCCGAGGCCTTCGAGGCTATGCTCGATGCCCGGCCCGACCAGGCGCGCGACTGGCCCGATGCGCCGTCCTGCCTGCTGCTCGATGTGCGCATGCCCGGCATGAGCGGCCTGGCCCTGTTCGAGCGTCTGTTGCAGCGCGGCCTGTGCGGCGGCCTGGATCAGGGCGTGGTGCAGCCGCCGCTGCTGCCGGTGATCTTCCTGACCGGCCACGGCGACGTGCCCACGGCCGTGGCTGCGGTCAAACGCGGTGCTTTTGATTTCGTGGAGAAGCCGTTTTCCGACAACGGCCTGGTCGACCGCATCGAGCAAGCCCTGGCCTTGAGCGGCCAGGCGATCGAGGCCCGTCAGCAGCGCGGCCAGATGGCCCAGCGCGTGGCCGAGCTGACCGAGCGCGAGCGCGAGGTGATGCAGCTGGTCATCCAGGCCCTGCCCAACAAGCTGATTGCCGACCAGCTGCACATCAGCGTGCGCACGGTCGAGGTGCACCGGGCGCGGGTGTTCGAGAAGATGAACGTCAAGTCGGCGGTGGAGCTGACCAATCTGCTGCGCGAACTCTGAGGCGCGTGATGCGCCTCAAGGCCGGGTGCTGCTGGGGCTCAGGCTGAGGCGATCCAGGCGCGGGCTGGTCTGGGTCAGGCCCGGCTGGCGCGCGCCGCCGATGGCGTAGAGCTGGCCGTTCAGGCTCAGCACGCCCAGGCCGTGGCGCGGTTCGGGCATCTCACCCATCACCTGCCAGCGGCCCTCCTTGAGCGCGCGGCATTGCACCTGTCCCAGCATGCCGCCGCCGTTCTCGGCGGTCTCGCCGCCCACGCTGCAGATCAGCGGCTGGTCTGCGCCGCCGAGCAGGCCCACGCCATGGGCGGCCTGGGCAAAGGCCAGCGGCGCCTCGGCCTGCCAGCGGCCGCTGGCCGCGTCGAGGCGGTGAACGCTGCGCAGATTGGCGCCGTTGTACTGGCGGCCGCCGATCAGCCAGGCCTGTTCGCCCGTCACCAGGGCGGCCGCACTGCTCTTGATCTCGGGCCCGTCGGCCAGGGCGCGCCAGCGGTCCGCCTTGGCGTCGTAGACCCAATGCCAGGCCACATCGCCATGGTCACCCCACTGCGCATTGGCCTCGCCGCGCGGGCTGCGCCCGCTGACCAGATGGATCTGGCCTTGCTGCACAAAAGCGGTGGATTCGGTCAAGGCCTGCGGCAGGGCGCCCAGGCGCTGCCAGCGCGCGCTGCCATCGTCCAGGCGCAGCACCTCGCGGCTGGCGCACCAGTCACCGCCCGCGCAGCGCACAAAGCCGCCGATCAGGTAGAGGCTCTGGGCCAGACTCAGCAGCTGCGCATGGTGGCGGCCCTCGGGCAGGCGGGGCCCCAGGCTCCAGCGGCCGCTGGCCGGGTCGTAGATCTGCAGCGCATCGCTGAGATGGCCTTGTGCGGCCGGCAGCTCGCTGCTCAAGCCGCCCGCCACCACCAGGCGCCCGCCATGCACCGCTGGGTAAATCTCCTGCACGCCGATGGGCATGGGCGCCAGGGTCTCCCAGCGCAAGCTGGGCGCCGCGGTGCCAGAGGCCTGGGCCAGGCCGCTGAGGATCAGCGTCAGCGCAGATCCGATGACACGCAAGCCGTGAGCACGCTGTGGTTTCATGGTGGGTCCCTCTTCTCGATGCACGGTCGTCCGTGGGAATGGGGCGCTAGCTTGCCATGAACTGCAGCCCCGGGCGGGGCGCAGCATAGCGCAGCGTGGGGGCTGTGCGATCAGGAAAACAGCGCTTCGGCGCAGGCGCGTGCGCGCTGCGGAATGCTGCCCGCCAGGGCCACGGCCGGGCGCGGTCGGTTCGGCCGCAGCAGGCCTTCAAAGACTTCATGCACCTGTGCCGGTGTGACCGCCTGCAGCTGGGCCATGGCCTCCTTGGCATCGCGCAGCTGGCCAAAATGGAACAGCTCCTGGGCGGCCCCCTCCATGCGCCGCGCCGGCTGCTCCAGTGCACGCAGGGCGCGCATCTGCAACTGCTTGCGGGCGCGCGCCAGGGCCACCGGGTCCAGCGGGCCATCGGCCTGGCGTTGCAGCAGCTGCTGCACGGCCTGCAAGAACTCCTCGGCCTGGGCCGGCGCGGTGGCGCCCTCGATCAGGAACTGGCCGTAGAGCGGCAGGATGTCGGCTGAGCAGGCCACGTGGTAGGCCAGGCCGCGGCGCTCGCGGATCTCATCCAGCAGCGGCGAGCTCATGCCCTCGCCCAGCAGTGAGGCGGCCAGCACATGGGGCAGGTGCTCGGCGCTGTCCAGGCGTTCGCCCAGGCTGGGCGCTTCGAAGCCCAGCAAGACCTGGCACTGGCCGCTGCCAGCCAGGCGCCGGGCCTTGAGCCCGCCCTGCCAGGGGGGCGCCGTCAGGGCATTGGGCTGGCCGGTGGGCATGGCGCCGAAAGCGCGTTCCACCCGCCGGGTGAAGGCCTCGCCGTCGACCGGCCCGGCCACCGCCACCACCACATTGCAGGCGGTGTACTGGGCCTGGGCGTAGGCCAGCAAGTCCTCGCGGCTGAAGCGCAGGATGTTGGCGCGGCTGCCGATGATGGGGCGGCCGGCCGCATGGCGGCTGCCGTAGCAGGCGCGGTCCAGCAGCTGGAAGGCGACGCTGGTCGGGTCGTCCTCGAACTCGCTGAACTCCTGCTCGATCACGCGCCGCTCGCGCTCCAGTTCCTCGGCCGGGAAGCTGCTGTTGAGCACGATGTCGGCCAGCCAGTCGACAAAGGCCGGCAGATCGCCCGGCAGGCCTTCGATGTGAAAGGCCGTGTGGTCCTTGTCGGTGTGGGCATTGACCTCGGCGCCCAGGGCCTCGGCATCGAGGTTGATGCGCTGGCAGTCGCGCGTGGCCGTGCCCTTGAAGGCCATGTGCTCGACCACATGGCTGATGCCGTTCAGGCGCGCGCTCTCGTGCAGGCTGCCGGTGCGGATGAACACGCTCAGGCTGACCGTTTGGCGCCAGGGCATGGGGATGGTGACCGTGCGCAGGCCGTTGGCCAGGGTGGCGAGGCGCGGTGCCTGCGCAGCGTGCAGGGCAAGGGGCGAGGAGGGCGAGACAGACATCCGTTGGCAGGGGGCAGGCAAACAAGCGGGACCCGTGGCGGGCAAGTCCGCAGTGTCGCCGACTTGCCCGGTTTCCGCTGGCCCCGGTCGCTTGGGCTCAAGCCGCAGGCCGAAGTACGAGGATCTCGGCCAGGCTGGGCAGGGGCACCCGCTCGCACAGGCGCAGGCCGGCCTGTTCGAACAGGGCCTGCCATTCGCGCAGGCTGCGCTCGCGGCCCTCGGTGCAGACGGCCATCTGCAGGTCCATGCCGGCAATCGCCAGGCCCGGATGCTGCTCCGGCCGCACCACCTCCATCACCAGAACCGTGGCGCCGGCTGGGGCGGCGGCCTGGGCCACGCCGCGCAGCAGCTGCAGCGCGTCGGCGTCCGACAGGCCGTGCAACAGCGCACTCAGCCAGTAGACCTCGGCCGCGCTGCGGGCCGCGGGCGGCGGCTCCTGGCGCAGGTCGGCCGCGAGGAAGCGCAGGCGCTCGCGGGCGCGCAGGCGCTGCGGCTCGGTCTCTCCCGCGGCCAGCAGCTGGGCGGCGCGCACCGTGGCCGGGCGGTCCACCACGGTGGCATGCAGGCGCGGGTGCTGTATCAGCAGGGTCAGTGCCTTGTCGCCGGCGCTGCCGCCAAGGTCGATCAGGTGCTCGAAGCGCTGCCAGTCCAGGGCGTGCACCCAGGGCGCGCCGGTCAGGCCCTCGACCTGGGCCATGGCACGGGCGAAGGCGTGCTCCAGCGCGGGCTGTCGCTCCATGTGCTCGAACAAGGGGCGGCCGTGGCTCAGGGCGTAGGCGCAGCGCCCTTGCCGCAGGGCCGGGCCCAGGCTGTCGAACCAGGCGGCGCGCATCTCGGGCCGCTGGTGCAGCAAGACCAGCTCCCGCACGCTGTCGGGCCGGCCGGCACGCAGCGGCGCCGAGCCCTTGTTGTTGCGCCACTGGCCGGGGCGCGGTTCCTCGAACACGCCCAGGGCGGCCAGCACACGCAGCAGACGCTGCAGCAGCTCGGGCGCTGCCTGGCAGCGCGCGGCCAGGGCTTCGATGGGCAGGGTGGCCTCACCCAGCTGCTCGGCCACATCGAGCTCGGCCGCCAGGCCCAGGGCGCGCGATTGCCAGTAGGCCGAGCCAATCTGCACCAGGCGAAATGGCGCGGGTGTCAGGCCGGCAGTCCAGGCTTGCAGGCCTTGCACAGCCCGCATGAGGCGGGCGAACAGGCGCGCGGCGCGCGCCGGGCCGGGGCGGGCCAGGCGGGGCGCTTGCGCAGAGGTTGTGGCGGCGCTCATGGGCCGGCCTCCGTCGCGGCGGCCACACGGCCGGTGGACAGGCCGGCGCTGAGCAGGCGGCCATTGAAGGCGGCCAGGGCGTCCAGAAAGCTGGCGTCCATGGGGCGCTCCATCTGCTCCTCAAACAACTCGCGCAGCAGCAGCGGCGTCATGGCCAGGCTGACAAAGGCCATGCGCACCAGATCGGGGTCCAGGTCGGCCAGGGCCAGGCCTTGCTGCTTGAGGCCTTGCACACGCTGGGCGCCGCGTTGCCGGCCGCGCTCCAGCAGCTGTTGCACAAAGCGCCGGCCCGGGCCCTGGCGCAAGGCCAGCACGCGCAGGATCAGGCGCGGAAACTCGGGCGCACGCAGCATGGTGTCGTAATAGAGCTTGAGGTAGGCGCCAAAGCCCTCGGGCGTGGCCAACAGGTCCTGATCCAGCACCTCCAGCAGCGGGTTCAGGGTGGCGCGGATCATCTCTTCGTACAGCCCCTCCTTGCTGCCGAAGTAGTAGCGGATCATGGAGACATTGGCCTGCGCCAGCTCGGCGATGCGGCGGGTGCTGACCTGGTGGTAGTCCTCGGTCAGAAAGCAGGTCTTGGCGGCGCGCAGCAGGCGCTCGCGCACGGGGCTGGCCTCGGCTTCGGGCTTCTGGGCCTCAGGCGCGGCGGGGTGGGAAGAGGGTGGGTGCTTCATGCCTGCATTCTTGGTGCGGCCCGGGCTGCCGGGGCGCGCGTCTGTCAATCAGTTTCGCGGCTTTGATTGCCTGCGCGGGCCTGGCCCTCAGCCTGCGGCGCCAGGCTGGGTGAAGCAAAGGCCTGCTCGAGGAAGCGCTCCAGCTCATCGGCTTGCAGCAGCTCGATGGAGAAATGACCGAAGCGACGCGGCAGCCAGAGGATGCGGGCACCGCTGGGGTTGTGCAGCTGTTCGCGGGCCAGCGGCCGGCCCAGTTCGTCCTCGGGTTGCACGCCGCGGGCCAGCAAGATGTCGTAGGCCGCCTCGATATCGGGCGTGCTGTAGCAGTGGCGGTAGATCGTGCCTTCGCCCTGGCGATCCAGCAGCTCGCGCAAGGGCCCGGTCTCGGGTTGCACCAGCATGAATCGCTCTCCGCCCTCGCCCATGCGCACGATGGCGTAGCGCACCCGCAGGCCGTCGCGCGCCCAGAGCTGGGTCTGCGAGACCTGGGCCGCGAAGAGATGGGCGTAGTAGGCGCAGGCGCGCTCCAGGTCGTGGACCAGGATGTCGATGTGGCTGAACTTCAGAGGCGGCATGGGCACAGCTTTTTTTCTCACTCTTTCATGCGGGAATGGTTCGGTGGCTGCTCCGCAGTGTCGCCACGGGGACTGCGGGGACGCAAGTGCGGACAGGCAGGGGGTGCGAAGGCGCAGCCGCCGCAGCGCGCGGGTGTGTCATGCTGCATGCTCGATGGCGGGGCGAGGGCCGCCCGCAGGCATCGGATGCGCGGCCCCTGCTTACAATTTTCTCCACCATGCTGTTCACTTTCCGCGGCGCGTCCTGTGCGCGCCTGCTGCCCCCCTCGCTGGGCCAGGCGCTGTTCTTGCTGCTCTTGACGACCTTGACGACGCTGCTGCTTGCGCACGGGAGTGCCGGGGCCTGGGCGGGCAATTCGCCGCTGGAGGTGCAGTTCCGCAGCGTGGCCGTGCCGCAAAACACCGTGCCCAGCCTGGCCCAGGACCGTGCCGGCTTCATCTGGGTGGCCACCACCCAGGGCTTGACCCGCTACGACGGCTATCGCCTTCGCCCCATCGAACGTGACGGCGACACCAAGGCCCAGCGCAACCTCGGCTGGGTCCGCGCGCTCAGCCCCAGCCGCGATGGCCGCATGTGGATCGGCACCGAGTTTCTGGGCCTGATGGCCTTCGACCCCGCCCAAGACCGTGTCGAAGCCATGTCGCCGCCGCCGCCGGCCACCGGCCCGGCGCTGACCATCCGTTCACCGATACGTGCTTTGGCCGAAGACGCGCAGGGCCAGGTTTGGGTCGGCACCCTGGGTCAGGGTCTGCTGCGCTACCGCCCTGCCACGCGCCAGTTCGAAGCGCAGGACCTGCGGTGGCAGGGCGAGCCCGAGGCGCGCGTGCTGGCCTTGCGCGTGGCGCAGGACGGCGTGGTCTGGGTCGGCCACTGGCGAGGCCTGGCCCGGCAGTGGCCGGGTGGCGGGTGGGAATCGGTGCCCCTGCCCGAGCTGCCCGCCGGCGCGCCGGTGCTGGCGCTGGCTGAAGACCGCGCCGGCCGGCTCTGGCTGGGCACGCAGGACGGCCGGCTCGGTGTGGTCGAGCAAGGCCGGCTGCGCTGGGTGCAGCGCCTGGGCAGCCCGGTGCAAGCCCTGGCCGTGGCCAGTGACGGCCGGCTCTGGGTGGGCAGCAAGACCGGCCTGCTCTGGGTGAACCCTGCCAGCGGTGAGATCGAAGCCCATCTGCGCCACGACCCGCGGCGCCTGAGCGGCCTGGCGGGCAATGACGTCAGCGCCTTGCTCCGCGATGCCAGCGGCGCGATGTGGGTCAGCGGTTACGGCCTGGGCCTGCAACGCCACCAGCACCACCCGGCCCTGGCCGTGCGCGGCCCCGATTCGCAGGCCAGCGGTCCGCTGACTGAACCCGATGTGCGCGCCCTGCTGCGTTTGCGCAATGGCGAGGTGCTGGCTCCCACCCAGCGCGGCCCCGTGGTGCGACTGGATGGCCGACCGGGCCGGGAGCTGGCCACGCTGGGCGTCTGGCCGCGCGAGCGCGGCAGTGTGGTCGAATCCCTGGCCGAAGCGCCCGATGGCAGCCTCTGGATGGCCTCGGCGGGCCGGCTCGAGCACCGCTCCGCTCAGGGGCGGCTGCTGCGCGATTGGCCGCTCGATGGCGGCCGCGCCCAGCGCCTGCTGCTGCGCGCCAGCGGCGAGGTCTGGCTGGGCATGCAGGAGGGCTTGTACCGCCTGCCCGATGCCACGGCGCCGGCCCTGCAGCGGGTGGCCTTGGTGGGCGGGCAGGCCTTGCACGGGGGCGTCCATGCCTTGATCGAGGCACCGCCTGCAGCAGGCACTGCCGCAGCGCAGCCGCAGCTGTGGGTGGGCGGCCAGCAGGGCTTGTTCCGCGAGCCGGCTGGCGGCCTGCCGGGTCAGCTGGAGCCGGTGCCGCAGTCGCCCGGTGAATCCTTGGCCAGCCCCATCGTCATGGGCCTGCTGCAGGCCCGCGATGGCTCGCTGTGGCTGGACACGCCGGTGGCCGGCCTGCACCGCCTGCGCGGCTGGGATGCCGAGGGCCGGGCCCGCTTCGATCGCATCGGCGAACGCCTGGGCACGGAGGGCGTGTACGGCGGCAATCTGCACGAAGACTCGCGTGGCCGCATCTGGAGCCAGCTGGCCGTCTACGACCCCAAGACCGACCGCATCGACCACTTCGGTCTGGGCGAGGGTGCGGCCTTTGGCAGCTTCTGGTTCTTTGCCAGCACCGAGCTGCCGGGCGGTGCCCTGCTGTTCGGCGGCAGCCGCGGCCTGCTGCAGGTGCGGCCCGAGCTGTTCGAGCCCGCCACCGGCGCGCCGTCCCTGGTGATCAGCGCCTTGCGCGTCAATGGCCAGGCCTACTCGCCGCCGCCGGCTGATCCGGCGCGGCCCGCCGATGCATCAGCCAATCCGCTGGCCTTCAAAGATCCCCAGCGCGGCCTGCTCCAAGGCTTGCAGCTGCCCGCCGGCACGCGCACCTTCAGCGTCGAATTCGCCGGCCTGGACTATGCCGACCCCGGCCGTCTGCGCTACCAGTACCGCCTGCAGGGCCTGGACAGCGACTGGACCAGCGTCGACCCCGGCGCCCGAAGCCCCAGCTTCGGCCCCCTGCAGCCGGGGCGTTATGCCTTGCAGATGCGGGTCAGCGCCCATCCCACGCTCTGGGGCCCCACCCAGCTGGAGCTGCCCATTGAGCTGCTGCCGGCCTGGTGGCAGACCGTCTGGGCGCGCCTGGGCTTCGGGGCGGCGGTCTTGCTGGCGGTGTGGGGGTTTGTGCGCTGGCGCACCCGGCTCTTGCGCCAGCGTGAGGCCGAGCTGCAAGCCCTGGTGGACGAGCGCACGGCCAAGCTGCGCGAGGCCAGCCTCACCGATGCGCTGACGGGCTTGCGCAACCGCCGCTATCTGGAGCTGCGCCTGCAGGACGATCTGCGCCTGTGCCTGCGCCGCTTCGAGGCCGGGGAAGCCAGCCTGCTGCCCGGCCCCGACAGCGACTTGGTGCTGATGCTGCTGGACCTCGATCATTTCAAGCGCATCAACGATGTGCATGGTCACGCCGCTGGCGACGCTGTGCTGGTGACCCTGGCCGAGCGCCTGCGCCACGTCTTCCGCACCACCGACTCTCTGGTGCGCTGGGGGGGCGAAGAGGTGCTGGTGCTGGTGCGCGAAACCAGCCGCGAGGATGCGGCCGATCTGGCTGCGCGTGCGTGTGCCGCCGTTCGCGAGCAGCCCTTCGACATTGGCTTTGGCCAGACGGTGGCGGTCACCGTGTCCATCGGCTTTGCAGCCTTCCCGCTCGACCCGCAGCGCCCGCGCGCCTGGGACTGGCCGGCCACGCTGGGCCTGGCCGACGCGGCGCTGTACGCCGCCAAGGCGCAGGGCCGCGATGGCTATCTGGGCGCCGTCGAGGCCCAGGACCTGACGCCGGCCGAGGTGCCGCGCGACCTGAGCCTGTGGCGCGATGAACCGCGCTTGCGCCTGCGTGAAAGCGGCATGGCGCAACGTCCGCCCAGCCTGTAGGCAGACTGGCGTCCGCCCTTCCCATCTTTTCTGCTCTTCCCAGTCTTGCCTTTGGAGGCGGCCGGCACACCCTGCCGGCCGCTACTTCGTGATCCCGGGTGTATTGCAAAGCGAACATGATGTACGGTAAAGTTTACTTTGTGTCGGCTTTAACGGGCATTCAGGCCATGATCAAGATCTTGCTGGTTCTCCTGGGTTTTCTGGGTTTGGGCGCGGCTTTGGCGGCGGGTTGGAACCCGGTGCCCCTGCGCGACGGCTGGGTGGGCGGCTTGATCCTGCTGCTCTCGGCCTTGTGGGCCCGCTGGCGCTGGCAGCGCGATGCCGTGCAGGGGCGCGACCCTTCGGCGGCCGAGCGGCGCGCCTGGCTGTACATGGCAGGCAGCGCCCTGATTTGCGGTTTTGTCGCGGTGGTGCTGATGACGCCGGGTTCCGAAGTTCATCGCACCACCGGCGGGACGGGCGGTTATGACAGCTGGGTCATGTTCGCCTGCGGCGCCATCGCCTGGGCCTTGCTGCACGAGGGGCAGTCTCAGGCGCTGGACGAACGCGACCGCGCCATCGATGCCCTGGCCAACCGGGTCGGCTATTCCACCTTGATCGGGCTGCTGGCCGTTTTTCTGCTGGCCCTGGGCTTCGCACCCAAGCCCTGGATGGAGCGCTTCACCCACTGGCTGATCGCCAACACCTTGCTCAATCTCATCATGTTTGCCGGCCTGGCCCAGTATGCCGCCCAGCTCTTGGCCTACTGGCGCGATGCGCGCGAGCTGCAAGGCGATGTGCAGCCGGGCGGGGCTTGAGCCATGGCCGTCGGTCAACCGTCCACCCAGCCCATCGCCAACCAGATCCGCCGCCTGCGTTTCGAGCATGGCGAGATGACGCAGGAAGCCCTGGCCAAGGCCGTGGGCATCACCCGCCAGACCGTGATTGCCCTGGAGGGCCTGCGTTATGCGCCCTCGCTGGAGCTGGCCATGAAGATCGCCGAGGTCTTCGGCAAGCGGGTGGATGAGGTGTTCTTCCGCCAAGCCGGGGATTGATCGCCCGGGCCCTGGCCAAGTTGTTCATCGGCGTACGGCCGCTGCGCGGCGTCGTGCGCTGCCGTCGGCTGTGCGCCGCAAGGCGCTCGAATCATGGAGATCGAATCATGGAGATGACGAGGATGTTGCTCAAGCCCTGGCGTGTGATGCTGCCGATGCTGCTGCTGGCACAGGGGCTCGGCGCTGTGTGGGCCGGAGCGGCCGAAGCGGCCTCGCCGCAGCCCGGCACTGCGCGAGCGCCCTGGCCCGCTCATCACGGCCAAGTGCAGAGCCAGCTCTACCTTGGCGAGGCCGAGTCCTCGCGAAAGCGCCCCTTGCTCGTGGCCCTGGGTGGCGCCGAGGGCGGCAATGCCTGGGCCGGCCCGCGCGCCGAGGCCATGCGCCAACGTTTCCTGGCCGACGGCTATGCCGTGCTGGCGCTCGCCTATTTCGGTCTGCCAGGCATCCCGGCCCAGCTCGATCGCATCGATCTTCAAGGCGTGCGTGAAGCCATCGTCAAAGCCGCACACAGCAGCCCGCAGATCGAGCCGCGCTGCATCGCCGTGATCGGTGGCTCCAAGGGCGCGGAGCTGGCCCTGCTGCTGGCCAGTCGCAGCCCCGAGATCAAGGCCGTGGCCGCCGTGGTGCCGGGCAGCGCCGTGTTTGTCGGCCACACCGAGACCTTTGACACCAGCTCCTTCAGTGACCAGGGCGAGGAGCTGCCCTTCGTGCCCCTGAGCGAGGCTGCGGTACCGGCCCTGATCGCCGGTGACAAGCGCAAGGTCTTCGATCTGATGATGCAGGACAGCGCCGCCATGGCCCGCGCGCGCATCCCGGTCGAGCGCATCAACGGCCCGGTCTTTTTCCTTTCCGCCACGCAGGACGAACTCTGGGATTCCAAAGCCATGTCCGAGCAGATGATGGCCACCCTGCAGCGCAGCGGCTTCGCCCATGCCCATGCGCACGCCGCCATCGAGGGCGGCCACAGCGCACCGATGCGGCAGCTGAACCTGGCGCGGGACTTTCTGAACACGCATTTTCTGCCGCAGGTGGCTGGGGGATGTGCGCGCTGAAGCTTTTGGCGCTGGCGCTGAGACAATTCCGCCCATGGGCGAATTCGATCTGATCCAGCGCTATTTCAAAAGCCAGAGCCACCCCTCGGCCGATGCGGTGCCGGTGGGCATTGGGGATGACTGCGCGGTCATCAACCCGACGCCGGGCATGCAGTGGCTGGTGTCCAGCGACATGCTGGTCGAGGGGCGGCATTTCCTGTCCACCGTGGCGCCGGAGCGCTTGGGGCACAAGGCGCTGGCGGTCAATCTCAGCGACCTGGCGGCCTGTGGCGCCACGCCGCGGGCCTTCACGCTGGCGCTGAGCCTGCCGCGGGTGGACGAAACGTTTCTGAGCGGTTTTGCCCGGGGCCTGTTCGCGCTGGCGCAGGCGCACGGCATTGCCCTGGTCGGCGGCGACACCACGGCCGGGCCGCTGAACCTCTGCATCACCGTGATGGGCGAGGTGCCGCGTGGCCAGGCCTTGCTGCGTCGTGGCGCGCGGGTGGGCGATGACATCTACGTCTCCGGCCAGACTTTGGGCGATGCGCGGCTGGCGCTGGAGGTGTTTCGCGGCCAGGCGAGCCTGGCTTCGGGCGCCGAGTTCGAGCAGGTGCGGCGCGCCATGGAATGCCCGCAGCCACGGGTGCAGCTGGGCCTGGCGCTGCGCGGCGTGGCGCACAGCGCCATCGATGTGTCCGATGGTTTGCTGGGCGATCTCGGCCACATCCTCAAGGCCTCGGGCGTGGGCGCCCGGCTGGACGTGGACGCCCTGCCGCGCAGCGCCGTGCTGGCGGGGCAAGACCTGGCCCTGCAGCGCGAGTACGGTCTTGCGGGTGGCGACGATTACGAGCTGGTGTTCACTGCGCCCAGCGATGCGGCCGGGCGTGCGGCGGTGGCGGCTGCTGCGGCGGCCAGCGGCACGCCGGTGCAGCGCATCGGCGCCATCGAGGCCGAGCCGGGCCTGCGTTTGCACGATGCCGCCGGCCAGGCCTTGTCTGCGGCAGCCTTCAGCAGCTTTGACCATTTCAAAACCCCATGAGCGATCCTTCCGCCTCCCTCACCGCGCCCCTGGTGCCGCGCCGGGCCACGGCCCGTTTCATGTTCCCCAACCCGGCGCATTGGATCGCCCTGGGCTTCGGCAGCGGCCTCTCGCCCAAGGCGCCGGGCACGGTGGGCACGCTCTGGGCCTGGCTGGCCTTTCTGGCGCTCAACCCCTGGATGAGCGACCGCAGCTGGGCCTGGCTGCTGGCTGGAGGCACCCTGGTCGGCTGGTGGGCTTGCACCATGACGGCTCGCCATCTGGCAACACCTGACCCCGGCGCCATCGTCTGGGATGAGGTGCTGGCCTTCTGGCTGGTGCTGTGGCTGGTGATGCCGGCGGGTTTCTGGGGCCAGGCGGTGGCCTTCGGCCTGTTCCGCTACTTCGATGCCGCCAAGCCGGGGCCGGTGCGCTGGGCCGACCAGCTCTTCAAGGGCGAGCGTGGCAAAGCTGTCAGCTGGGCCCAGGGTTTCGGCATCTTGTTTGACGATTTCGTCGCCGCCGGATGTACGCTTGTCGTGATCGCGCTGTGGCGCGCATTCATGGCTTGATCCCATGCAGCAGAGCTGCTTGCTGCGAGTCGAAACTGTCGGAGGTGCCCCATGCTGTTTCCTGAAGAGCAAGAGCTGATCGACCGCATTGCCGTGGCCCTGATCCAGCGCCGCGAGCGCCTGGGCACGGCGGAGTCCTGCACCGGCGGCCTGATTGCCGCGGCTTGCACCAGCCTGTCGGGTTCCAGCCAGTGGTTCGAGCGCGGCGTGGTCAGCTACAGCAATGAATCCAAGACCGAGCTGCTGGGCGTGCCGGCGGCGCTGATCGGCCTGCATGGCTCGGTCAGCGGCGAGGTGGCCCTGCACATGGCGCGCGGCCTGCTGGCCCATGCGCCGATCGACTGGGCCCTGGCCGTCACCGGCATTGCCGGCCCCACCGGAGGCAGCGCCGAGAAGCCCGTGGGCACGGTCTGGCTGGCCCTGGTCCACGGCTGCCAGGTCACCCGGGTCTGGCAAGAGCATTTCAGCGGCGACCGCCACGCCGTGCGCATCGCCACCTTGCGCGCCGGCTTGATGGCCTTGTGCGAGGCGCTGGAGGACAAGGATCAATGACCGTCTTGCTGAGCGGGCGCTGGTCGGCCGCCGAGGGTGAGCGCTGGGCGCAGTTGCTGCGCGAGGCCATGCCCGAGGAGCAATGGCTGCTCCATCCGCCGCGCAATGCCGCCGAGGCGGCGGCGGTGGAGGTGGCCGTGGTGGCCAACCCGGAGCCGGGTGCCCTGAGCGGGCTGCCGAATCTGCGCCTGATCCAATCGCTGTGGGCGGGCGTCGATCGTCTGCTGCAGGACCCCAGCCTGCCGCCTGGCGTGCCGCTGGCGCGCATGGTGGACCCGGCCATGAACGAGGCCATGGTGCACACGGCCCTGTGGGCGGTGCTGTCGCTGCACCGGCGTTTTTTCGAGCTGCAGGCGCAGCAGCGCCAGGCGCTGTGGCAGGCGCCGCCGCAGCTGCGCGCGGCCGAATGCACGGTGCTGGTCCTGGGTCTGGGCGAGCTGGGCGGGCGCACGGCCCAGACCCTGGCCGGCCTGGGCTACGCCGTGCACGGCTGGAGCCGCCGCCCGCGTGAGCTGGCGGGGGTGCAGATCTGGCAGGGAGAGGCGAGCCTGGCCCAGGCCCAGGCCCTGGCTGCGGCCGACATCGTCGTCAACCTGCTGCCGCTGACGCCGCAGACCCGTGGCTTCTTCTCGGCCGAGCGCTTGGCCCAGATGCGCCCGGGCGCCTGCCTGGTGAATCTGGCGCGCGGCGCCCATGTCGATGAAGCCGCCCTGGGTGCGGCGCTGGACCGCGGGCATCTGCGCCACGCCGTGCTCGATGTCTTCCAGCAAGAGCCCCTGCCGCCCGATCACCCCTTCTGGCCTCACCCTCAGGTGACCGTGCTGCCGCACTGCGCGGCCCAGACCGACCCACGCACCGCCGTGCCGCAGGTGCGGGCCAATCTGGCCGCGCTGCGTGCCGGCCAGCCCTTGGCCCACCTGGTGGATCGCGGCCAAGGCTACTGACACTCCGCCTTCCCCCCTCCCTCTCGATCGAACGCAGCGTCACACCATGGAATTCTTCGCCACCGACGCTGCCGTTGCCGCCCTGGAGCAAAGCCTGGCTCAGGGCGCCGTGCTCGACACCTTGCAGGAGCGCTTGCTGCTGGCCTGGGCCTTGCGCCAGCGCGACACCCTGCGGGCGCTGGAGCTGGCGCAGGATGTCGAGGGCCTGCTCAGCGCCAGCGAGTGGCGCGAGCCCCAGCGCATGGCGGTGCGCGGCCGCCTGAGCCTGCTGCGCGCCGAAGCGCACCTGCTGTTCGCCGAGATGGACGAGGCCCAGCTGCACATGAACCAGGCCGGTCAGGTCTTCGCCGGCCTGGCCGATGCGGCGGGCCTGGCCGATCTGCACTGGCTGCGCCATTACTTTGCGGCCGATCGCGGCGATGCCGGGGGCCTGAAGGAAGAACTGCGACGCGCCATCGCCTGCGCAGGCCAGGCCCGTGACCCGCACCGCATCGCCTTGCTGGAGGCGAACCTGGCCCGGGCCGAGGTGTTCGGCGATCCCATGCAGGCCGAGCGCGACTGGGGCGGGCGCCTGCCCCTCAGCAGTGCCGACATGCCCAGCATGGAAGGCGCCGCGCTGGAGGATTTCCGTGGCCTGCTGGCGGCCATGAGCGGCCATTACCTGCCCTCCATCCAGGCCCACTCCAAAGCCTTCGAGCTGGGCTTGCGCACCGGACAGATCCGCCGCGCCATCACCCTGGCCACCAATCTTGGGCACACCTACACCAAGATGAGTGATTTCCAGACGGCCATGGAATGGCTGCGCCGCGGCCTGGACCTGGCGCGCGCCTCGCGCTGGCCGAACCTGATCGCCCTCTGCCTGGCCCACACCGGCGAGGCCTTGCGCCGCCTGGGCCAGCTGGGCGATGCGCGCGAGCTGCTGCAAGAGTGCCTGCAGCTGCAGGCCCTGCCGCCGGAGTCGCGCACGCGTGCCCTGGCCCTGTCCTACCTGGGCCGCACCGAGCTCGATTCCAAGCAAGGCGCCGCGGCGCTGGCTGCGTTTTCCCAGCTCCGGCCTTTGGCCGAGGCCTCGGGTTCGGGCGATCTGCTCACCGATGCCAGCATCGGCCTGGCCCGGGCGGCTTTGTTGCAAGGCGATCTGCTCAGCGCGCGCCAGCAGGCCGAGCAAGGCCTGGCCATGGCCGAGCAGCAGCATGAGCCCGACAAAGAGGTGGACCTGCTCTGGGCCCTGGCCGAGGTGCATCAGGCCGAGGATCAGGTCGTGCAACGCTCGCCGCAGGACAGCAGGGCCCTGAGCTGGTACCAACGTGCCCTGCAACGTGCCGATGGCCTGGAGGCCTACACGCCCCAGGTGCGCCTGCTCGATGCCGCGGCCAAGGCAGCCGCCGCCCAAGGCAGCTTTGAGCAGGCCTACCACTGGGCGCAACGGGCCAATGAGCTGCGCCAGCGCAGCTTCAGCGAGGAAACCTCGCGCCGCTCGAGCGCCCTGCAGGTGCACCACCAGATCGAGCGTGCCCGCGCCGAGAGCGAGCATCTGCGCCGCCTGGCCGAATCCGAGGCGGCGCGCTTCCAGCTGCTGCGCGACTCGCACGAGGTGCTTCAGCATCTGGGCTTGATCGGCCAGGAGATCACCAACGAGCTGGAGACCGACCGCGTCTTCAATGTGATGGAGCGCCACATCCATGCGCTGCTGGATGCGCCCTGCATGTCGGTCTATCTGCTTGACGAGAGTGGCAGCCAGCTCTACTGCGCATTTGGCATGGAAGATGGTGAGCCCTTCATCGACCCGCCGATCCCGATGAGCTCGGAGCGCTCGCTGGCCGTGCGTTGCCTGAAGGAGCGCCGCGAGTACCTGCTCAACCGCCCCTCCGACGAAGGCTTGGGTGAGCAGGTGCCGGGCACCAGCGAGCTGCAAAGCCTGTTGTTCGCGCCGCTGGCGGTGGGCGACCGGGTGATCGGGGTGATGACCATCCAGTCGCCGCGTGCCGATGCTTACGGTGAACGCCAGCAGGTGATCTTCCGCACTCTGTGCTCCTACATTGCCATCGCGCTCGACAATGCCGGCGCCTATCTGCGCGTCAGCGAGTTGCAGCGCCAGCTGATGGCGCAGGAAAAACTGGCCGCCCTGGGCGCCATGGTGGCGGGCGTAGCCCATGAGCTGAACACACCCATCGGCAACAGCCTCTTGATCGCCAGCACCTTGCTCGGCGCCACCGACGAGTTTGCCCAGCAGGTGGAGCAGAAAGTGCTCAAGCGCTCGGACTGGGAGCGCTATGCCGACCGCACGCGCGATGGCCTGGAGGTCATCAACCGCAGCATGCAGACGGCGGCCACCCTGGTCAGCAGCTTCAAGCAGGTGGCGGTGGACCGCAGCTCGGAGCAGCGCCGTGAGTTCGCCCTGCGCGAGCTGTGCGAGCAATGCCTGCAGACCCTGTCTCTGCAGCTGCGCCGAGCCAATGTGGAGTGGCAGCTGCATATCGATGCTCAGCTGCAGCTCGACAGCTACCCAGGCGCACTTGGTCAGGCCTTGATCATCCTGTTCAACAACGCCATGGCCCATGCCTTCGAGGGGCGCGAGGCGGGCCGCATCGACATCGGCGCGCAGGCGCTGGATGCCGAGCGCGTGCAGCTCTGGGTGCAGGACGATGGGGTCGGCATGGCTGCCGAGGTCTGCGAGCGCATCTTCGAGCCCTTCTTCACCACCAAGTTCGGCCGCGGCGGCAGCGGCCTGGGCCTGAGCATTGCGCACAACATCGTCACGGGTCTGCTCGGTGGCCGCATCAGCGTGCACAGCACGCCGGGGCAGGGCAGCCGCTTTGTGATGGAGTTGCAGCGCGTGGCGCCCTGAGATTCAGGTCGGTGCTCAGTCGAGCTGGCTGAGCATGGTGTCGGCGCCGATGCTGCCGATTTCGGGGGCACGCCAGGCCCTGAGCCAATCCAGGAACTGCTCTTGAGGCATGGGCTTGGCGATGAAATAACCCTGACCCTCATCGCAGCCCAGTGCAGCCAGCAGGCGCCAGGCCTTGGCGCTTTCGACGCCTTCGGCCACCACGCTCAGGCCCAGGTTGTGGGCCAGCTCGATGGTCGAGCGCACGATCTTGGCATCGCCCAGATCGCTCTCCATGGCCATGACGAAGCTCTTGTCGATCTTGAGTTCATGGACGGGCAGGCGCTTCAGATAAGCCAGCGAGGAGTAGCCGGTGCCGAAGTCGTCGATGGACATCTTGAAACCGCGCTCCTGCAGTTGCTGCAAAGTGTGCAGGGCGCGTTGCGGGTCATCCATGATGGCGCTCTCGGTGATCTCCAGACACAGCGCATCGCTGCGCGCGCCGTGAGCATCGAGCATGGCCTGGATCTTGGCCGGCAGGTCCTGGTCCAGCAGGTCGCGGGTGGACAGGTTGACGCTGATGCGCAGGGCCAGGTCTTGCGCGCGCGCCTGCGCCCAGGCGGCGGCCGAGGCTTCGATCACCCAGGCCGTCAGGGCGCGGATGAAACCGGTCTGCTCGGCAAAGGGAATGAACTGCATGGGCGGCACCAGGCCGCGCTCGGGATGCTGCCAGCGCACCAGGGCTTCGGCACTGATGATGCGGCCGCTTTGCAGGTCGACCTTGGGCTGC
Source organism: Paucibacter sp. B51 (assembly GCF_027863535.1). NCBI lineage: Bacteria > Pseudomonadati > Pseudomonadota > Betaproteobacteria > Burkholderiales > Sphaerotilaceae > Roseateles > Paucibacter sp. B51. Next base: position 1,464,619 of record NZ_JAPIVN010000001.1, read on the forward strand.
AGGTAGAGGCGCAGCTCGCCGGCCTCCACGGCGTGGCGCAGCTCGCTCAGCAGGGACAGCGATTCCTGACTGCCGGCGTCCAGGCTGGCGCTGTAGAAGACGCTGCCGTTCTGCCGCTTCTTGGCCTCGAACATGGCCAGGGTGGCGCGGCTGAGCAACTGCTTGGCCTCGCGGCCGTGGGCGGGCGCCAGGGCCAGACCGATGCCGGCGCTCAGATCCACGGTCTGGTCCTTGATGCGCAGCGGGCGTTCGAAATCGCGATGGATGGCATCGGCCAGGGCCAGGGCTGCGCTTTCATCGGCCTGGCTCAGCAGCAGGGCAAACTCGTCGCCGTTGAGCCGGGCCAGGGCGTCTTCGCTGGCCGGCAAGAGCGCTTGCAGGCGCTGTGCCACTTTCTGCAGCAGCAGGTCGCCGAAATCATGGCCTTGCACATCGTTGACATGCTTGAAGCGGTCCAGGCCCAAGGTCAGCACCGCGCAGGGTGCCTCGGCATGGCCGTTCAGCCAGCGCTCCAGCACCTGCACAAAACCGGCGCGGTTGGGCAGGCGTGTCAGCTGGTCCTGAAAGGCCAGCTCGTTGAGGCTGGCGTCGCGCTGCTGGATGCCCTGGCGCATGGCCTCGAAGGCGCGGGCCAGATCGCCCACCTCGTCGGCGCTGCCATCCTGGGCCACCGGCGTGGCGTAGTCGCCGGCCCCCAGGCGCTCGGCCGAATCGGCGAGGGTCTTGATCGGCCGGCTGATGCGGCGCGCCGTCAGCACGCTGCCCAGGGCAAAGGCCAGGATGCCCAGCACGGTCAACGTGCCCAGGGTCTGGCGCAGGGTGCGGTAGGACTCGAACGCCTGGTCGAAGGAGCGCAGCAGCAGGACGGCCAGCTGCTGATCACCCGAGCGCAGCAGGGGCACGTAGAGGCCGCGCATTTCTTCCTCGCCCAGTTGCAGGCTGAAGGTGGGCTCGGCGGCCTGTACCTGGCCCGCCACCTGGCCGGTGGTGGCCGCATCGAGCACGCTGCCCAGCGGTGCCCAGGCCTGGCCCTCGGCCGGGCGCAGCAGAAAGACGCTGCGCAGGCCCGAGAGGGTTTGCAGTTCGCGCAAGGGCTCGGACTGCAGGTCCACGGCCATCATCAACCAGCCACCCAGGCCGGCGGCCTTCACCGGCACAAACACCAGCTGATACGCCCGCCCGCCCACCAGGGCCAGGCTGGCGCGGCCGCTGGGCTCGTTGCCGGCGTCCTCGGCCTCCTTGGCCTGGATCAGGGCAGGCAGCAGGGCGACAAAGGCCTCGGCCTGCGGCCGGGTGGCGGTGACCAGGCGGAAATCGGCCGAGACGTAGGCGATCACACTGGCGTCGACCAGCTGGCTGTTCTTGGAATCGAGTGCGCTGAACAAGGTGTCGGCAAACTCCGTCGCCGGCATGCCGGCGGCTTCGGCCAGCACGCTGCGGATGCCGTGGTTGTTCTCCAGCTGGCGCAGCACGGCCACGCGCTGCTGCGCATCCTGAGCCAGCAGATGGCCGAGCATGCGCTGGCCGGTTTTCAGTTCCGCCTCCACCGCCACCTCGGTGCTGCGGCGGATGTTGGCGTAGGTGATCATCCAGCTGGTCAGCTGCACCAGCACCAGCAGGGCCAGGAAGAGGGCGACGATGCGGCCTTCAAGCCGACGCAGATGGAGGAAAGCAGGCAGCTTCATGGCGCTTCAGCGCAGCGGCAGTTGCAGGGGCGCTGGTTCCTGGCCGGGAACCAGGCGCAGCGGAAAGCTGCTCAGCAGCGGGCTGCCCAACCTCGGGTGCCAGACCTTGAGCACATGCTCGCCGGGCGGCAACTCCAGGCGCAGCTGGCCCTGGGCATTGCTCTTGCCGAAGAAGGGCGTGTCGACGATGACGATATGGGCGCTCATCTCATCGTGGATATTGCAGCCCAGGGTGGCGACGCCGGGCTTGTCGAACAGCACCGGATCGGTCGGGGTGCCGGTGTAGAGCTTGAGGTCGAACTTCTTGGCCGCCGAGAAGGAGTAGACATGGTGGCGCACGGTGTCGAAGTTTGGGAAGTTGACGGCCGTGCCCGTCTGCACCACCAGCACGAAAGGCTGGAACTGGCGCTGGCGCTGCTCCATCTGGGCCACGCTGCCCGCGCCGGCACGGCCGGTCTGGCCTTTCACTTCCACGGCCATGGCGACATCGCCCAATGGCTGGCCGCTGGCGTTCTGCACGCTGAGCGTCCAGCCGGCGGCTTGGGCCGCGGCTGCGGTGCTCAAGCCAAGCAAACAGCCGATGAGCTGCAGTATGGAGGGCCGCAAGCCCGGCCAAGCCATCTGTGCCGCCGGGGCCGCAGGCGGGCGCGAGGGTGAGGGGCGGCGCCTGAGCCATGAATTCATCGTGGTGCCTGGTCTTGGGGGAGGGGCTGAGTCAGCGGCTCAACGCATCGGCGCAGGGCCAAGCCGCGCCGGATGCGCCGCTCAGCGACTGTATCGGCATTGCCCTGCGCGACTTGATGCCCCGGCGCGAATGACCGGGCGCTCTCAGCCTCGCAAGGCCAGGCGAGGCGTGCGCGTGGCCGTGGTCTCCACCAGCATCAGGGCCAGGCGGCGCAGGCCAGCCCAGGGCTCCAGCGGCCACTCGGGGTGGCGCAGGCCTTTGACCAGGCCGTCGCAGATCTGCGCGGCGGCCACCAGCCGGCTCAGGTCGCCGCTGTGCAGGCTGGGCACGATGCGCTCGAACAAGCGTTCCTTGGGCCCCCAGACGCGCGCTTCGCGCATGGCCATGGGCAAGGGCTTGCCGGCATCGACGGCGTCGCGCACGCGCTTGAGCGCGCGGATGTCCTCGGCCAGGCTCCAGTGCACCAGCACGGCGGCCTCGCCCTCGGCTTCCAGGCCTTCCAGCATGCGCAGCACGCGGGCGACTTGGCCGCCGAGCACCGCTTCGCTGAGCTTGAACACGTCGTAGCGGGCGACATTGAGCACGGCCGCCTCGATCTGCTCAAAGCTCAGCAGACCCGGCGGGTGCAGCAGGGCGAGCTTTTGCAATTCCTGGTGGGCGGCGAGCAGATTGCCCTCGACCCGGTCGGCAAAAAAGGCCAGGGTGCGCTGGCCGGCCTCGCCATCTTCGACGCGCTGGCCTTGCTGGACCAGACGCTGGGCGATCCACTGCGGCAGGGCGCGGCGTTCGATCGGGTCCACGCGCACGCAGACGCCGGCACCGTCCAGGGCCTGGAACCAGGCGCTGTTCATCTGCGTCTTGTCCAGCTTGGGCAGGGTGACCAGGGTCACCACGTCCTCGGGCAGCTGGGCGCAGTAACGCTGCAGCGCCTCGGAGCCGTCCTTGCCGGGCTTGCCGCCGGGGATGCGGATCTCGATCAGCTGGCGCTCGGCAAACAAGCTCATGGCCTGCGCCGCGCCGAGCACCGGGCCCCAGTCGAAATAGGCGCCGGCAACGGTGAAGACCTTGCGCTCGCCATAGCCCTGGGCGCGCGCCGCCGCGCGGATGGCATCGGCCGCCTCCTGGGCGAGCAGGGGCTCGTCGCCGTAGACGGTGTAGATGGGCCGCAGCGCCTTGGCGAGCTGGGGCTTGAGGGCGTCAGGGCGCAGTTGCATGCGTAGAACCTGGGTCAGCCGAGCTCAGGCGGGCAAGCGCACGGCCGAGAGGCGGCGCATGATCTGCGCCACCGCGTCGGACTGCATGGCCCGGTAGAGCTGGGCTTCTTCCTGCTCCTTGGCCAGGGCCGCGCTTTCTGTGTAGTTCATTTCGCGCGTCATGCGCAGCTCGGTGCGCGGCAGCAGCAGCTCGCCCGAGGGCACGCGCAGCAGGTAGTCGAAATTGACCCGCAGCTGCCACTCACGCACCTGGCCGGCGCTGGTGGACACCACCACCGATTTCTCGCGCGCATCGCGCAGCACCTCCAGCACCACCTCGGCGCGGTTGGCGTCTTCCACCATCAGCAGCGCGGTGCGCGAGAGCTGCCGCTTCAGATCGGCCGCCAGCGGCGAGCCCGGCTTGAAGCCGCTCAGCGCCAGGCTGCGGAACAGGAACTCCGGCTCGCGGCGCAGCTCGAAGCCGCAGCCCACCAGCGGGGCAGTGGCGGCGGCCAGGAGCAGGTGGCGGCGCTGCAGCAGGGGGTTCATCGTCAGACGACCAGATTGACCAGGCGGCCGGGCACGATGATGACCTTCTTGGGCGCCTTGCCTTCGCTGAACTTGGCGAAGTCTTCGCTGGCCAGGGCCACGGCTTCGATGGCGGCCTTGTCGGCGGCGGCCGGCACCTTGATGGCGCCACGCAGCTTGCCGTTGACCTGCAGCATCAGCTCGATCTCGTCCTGCACCAGGGCAGCTTCGTCCACGCTCGGCCAGGGCGCGTCGAGCAGGTCACCCAGCTCGGCGGCATAGCCCAGGTCTTGCCAGAGGGCGTGGGTCAGGTGCGGGCAGGCGGGGTAGAGCACGCGCAGCAGCACCGAGAAGCCTTCACGCACGGCCGCATCCTGGCCCTGGGCCTTGAAGCCTTCCAGCGCGTTCAGCAACTTCATGGCACCCGAGACCACGGTGTTGTACTGCATGCGCTCGTAGTCGTAGCTGATCTGCTTCAGCACCAGATGCACCTCGCGGCGCAGGGCCTTGCCCTCGCCGTTCAGGGCGGCGTAGTCGCGGCCGCCGGCCTGGATGGCGGCCTCGTTCTTGGCGCCGAAGCCCCAGACGCGCTTGAGGAAGCGGTGGGCGCCCTCGACGCCGGCGTCGTTCCACTCCAGGGTCTGCTCCGGCGGCGACGCGAACATTACGAACAGACGGGCCGTGTCGGCGCCGTACTGGTTGATCAGCTCCTGCGGGTCGACGCCGTTGTTCTTCGACTTCGACATGGTCGTCATCTCGTACTCGAGCGCCGAGCCGTCGGCTTTCAGCGTGCCGCCGATGACCTGGCCATGCTCGTTGGTCTGGACGTTGACCTCGTGCTCCCAGAAGTAGTTCTTGCCTGCATCGGCCGGCTTCTGGAAGAACGCGCCCTTGAGCACCATGCCCTGGGTCAGCAGCTTGGTGAAGGGCTCGTCGATCTTGACCAGGCCCAGGTCGCGCATGACCTTGGTCCAGAAGCGGGCGTAGAGCAGGTGCAGGATGGCGTGCTCGATGCCGCCGATGTACTGGTCCATGGCGGCGCCTTGGCGCATCCAGTACTCGGTGCCGGCGCCGACCATGGCGTCCTGGTTTTGCGCGTCGCAGTAACGCATGAAATACCAGGACGAATCCACGAAGGTGTCCATGGTGTCGGTCTCGCGGCGGGCGGGCTTGCCGCAGACCGGGCAGGGCACGTTCAGGAAGGCGCTGTGCTTGTTCAGCGGATTGCCGCTGCCGTCCGGGATGCACTCCTCGGGCAGCACGACCGGCAGGTCCTTCTCGGGCACCGGCACCGCGCCATGCTCCTCGCAGTGGATGATGGGGATGGGCGTGCCCCAGTAGCGCTGGCGGCTCACGCCCCAGTCGCGCAGGCGCCAGGTGGTCTTCTTCTCGCCCAGGCCCTTGGCGCCAAGCAGCTCGGCCACCTTGTCGACCGCGGCCTTGTGGCTCAGGCCGTCGAGCACGCCGGAGTTGACGCAGACGCCTTGCGACTTGTCGCCGAACCAGTCGGCCCAGGTGCTGGTCGAGAAGGTCTGACCCTCGACGGCCACGACCTGCTTGATCGCTATGCCGTACTTGTTGGCAAAGGCGAAATCGCGCTCGTCATGCGCCGGCACGCCCATGACGGCGCCGTCGCCATAGCTCATCAGCACATAGTTGCCGACCCAGACCGGCACCTGCGCGCCGGTCAGCGGGTGCGTGACCACGAGGCCCGTGGGCATGCCCTTCTTCTCTTGCGTGGCCAGCTCGGCCTCGGTCGTGCCGCCCTGCTTGCATTCCTCGATGAAGGCGGCCAGCTCGGCATGGCCTGCGGCGGCGTGCGCGGCCAGCGGGTGCTCCGGCGCCACGGCGCAGAAGGTCACACCCATGATGGTGTCGGCACGGGTGGTGAAGACGTAGAGCTTGCCGTCCTGGATCAGCGCACCATCGGCACCCTTGATTTCATGGGGGAAGGCGAAGCGCAGGCCCTGGCTCTTGCCGATCCAGTTCTCCTGCATGAGGCGCACGCGTTCGGGCCAGCCGGACAGGTAGTTCTTGTCCTCGGGGTTGGCCACGGCGGCCAGCAGCTCTTCGGCGTAGTCGGTGATCTTGAGGTAGTAGCCGGGGATCTCGCGCTTTTCGACCAGCGCACCCGAACGCCAGCCGCGGCCGTCGATCACCTGCTCATTGGCCAGCACGGTCTGGTCCACCGGGTCCCAGTTGACGACCTGGGTGCGGCGCTCGGCGATGCCCTTTTCGAGCATCTTCAGGAACAGCCACTGGTTCCACTTGTAGTACTCGGGCTGGCAGGTGGCGATTTCTCGAGACCAGTCGATGGCCAGGCCCATGGCCTGCATCTGGGTCTTCATGTAGGCGATGTTGGAGTAGGTCCACTGCGCCGGCGGCACCTTGCCCTTCATCGCGGCGTTTTCGGCCGGCAGGCCGAAGGCGTCCCAGCCCATGGGCATGAGCACGTTGTAGCCCTTCATGCGCAGCTGGCGCGTGAGCATGTCGTTGATCGTGTAGTTGCGCACATGGCCCATGTGCAGCTTGCCGCTGGGGTAGGGCAGCATGGAGCAGGCGTAGAACTTGGGCTTGCTCTGATCCTCGACCACGCGGTAAGCGTCACGGGCTTGCCAGTGGGAGCGTGCGGCCTGTTCGACCTCGGAAGGGGTGTACTTTTCGTTCATGGTGGGCTCGGTGCGAAGTGCGCCGATTGTAAAAGTCGTGGGCCGGGCTGCCGCTCAGGGCTGCTTCGGTAGGGGCGTGGGCGCGGTGTCAGCGTCGGTGACGAAGGCCATGCGGTGCAGGCCGGCGGCCTGGCACCAGCCGATCAGCTGGGCCACCGCGCCGTAGGGCGCAGCCTGATCGGCACGCAGCTGCACCTCCAGCTCGGGCCGGCCGGCGCCCAGGGTCTTGAGGCGTTGTTGCAAGGTGGCGGCGTCGAGCTTTTCTTCGCCCAGGTAGAGCGCGCCATCGGGTGCCACGGCCAGGGCGATGAACTGCGGCGTGTCGCCCGGTGTGGCGGCCTCACTCTTGGGCAGGTCCAGGCGCAGGGAGTTGCTCATCAGCGGCGCGGCGATCATGAAGATCACCAGCAGCACCAGCATGACGTCGATCAGCGGCGTCATGTTGATCTCGCCCATGGGCTTGGGGCTGTCGCGGCGTTCCAGGCGGCCGAAGCTCATCTCAGGCTCCGGCGGCGCGTGGCTGGCGCTGCTCGCTCACGGTTGCGCCGGCGCATCGCTGAACATTTCGCGCAGGTCGTGCGCAAAGCCTTCCAGCTCGGCCTCGCAAGCGCCGAGCAGCTTGCCGAAGACGTTGTAGGCCAGCACGGCCGGGATCGCCACGGCCAGGCCGGCGGCGGTCATGATCAGCGCTTCGCCTACAGGGCCGGAGACGCGGTCCATGCTCAGATTGCCGCTGGCCGAAATGCTGACCAGGGCGTGGTAAATGCCCCAGACCGTGCCGAACAGTCCGACGAAGGGCGCGGTGCTGCCGATCGAAGCGAGCAGCACCTGGCCGAACTGCAGGCGCTGCAGAACGCCGTGCAGTGCGTCGCGCAGGCGGCGAGTCAGGCGGGAATGGGCGTGGCCTGCGGCATCCAGGGTGCCGCTGCGGGTGTCGCTGGTGGCCGCGTCCAGCAGGGGCAGGAGCAGGCCTTCGGCATCAAAGTTCTGCAGGGCAGTGCGGCCCGAGTCGAGATCGTTCGCATCCCAAAAAGCCGGCACGGCGCGTGCCAGGCTGCGGCGCGCACGCTGCAGGGTCCAGCTTTTCCAAAGGATCAGCACCCAGGCGCTGACCGACATCAGCAGCATGAGCAGGGCCACGCCGCGCGTGACCGCATCGCCTTGGTCCCAGAAACCTTGGAAGCCGCCCATCATCCCTTGAACCCCAGGACATCATTCATGTCGTAGAGGCCCGGGCCCTGGCTGGCCAGGAAGCGCGCAGCGCGCAGGCTGCCCTGGGCAAAGGTGGCGCGGCTGCTGGCCTTGTGGCTGATCTCGATGCGCTCGCCGATGCCGGCGAACAGCACGGTGTGGTCGCCGATGATGTCGCCGCCGCGCACGGTGGCAAAGCCGATGGTCGAGGGATCACGCTCGCCGGTGACGCCTTCGCGGCCGTAGATGGCGCAGGCCTTGAGGTCGCGGCCCAGGGCCTGGGCCACGGCCTCACCCATGGCCAGGGCGGTGCCGCTGGGGGCATCGACCTTGTGGCGATGGTGGGCTTCGATGATCTCGATGTCATAGCCTTCGCTGAGCGCGCGCGCCGCGCGGTCCAGCAGGCCCAGCACCACATTGACGCCGACGCTCATATTGGGCGCCATCATCACGCCGGTGCGTGCGGCTAGGGCGCCGATCTGCGCCTTCTGCTGGGCATCGAAACCGGTGGTGCCGATCACCAGCTTGACGCCCAGCTCGGCGCAGAGGGCCAGATGGGCCAGGGTGCCCTCGGGGCGGGTGAAATCGATCAGCACATCGCTGGCTTGCAGCGCAGCGCGCACATCGTCGCTGATGGCCACGCCGCAGATCTTGCCGAGGAAAGCGCCGGCATCCTGGCCCAGCGAGGGCGTGCCCGGCCGGTCAAGCGCCGCGCTGAGCTGGCAATCGGGTGCCTGCAGCACGGCTTCGATCAGCATGCGGCCCATGCGACCGGAACTGCCAGCGATGGCGATGCGCAGGGGTGGGGTCACGCTCGTCGTCATCTTCAGGACTTCTTTTCCAGCGGCGGGTAGGCGCGCACCGGGCCCACGGCCTCGGCGGCCGGCACGGCGGGCTTGGCGGGAATGGGCAGGGCTTTGCGCTCGGCTTCGCTCAGTTCCAGCTTGGGCGGCTCGCGACGCTCGGCCTTGGAGCTGATGGAGGCAACGAACTCGTTCTCGCCGGGCAAATCTTCCGGCGCCTCAATCGACTTCAGGACATCACCGTTGAACCAGACCACCACCTTGCGTTGCTGGTACAGCGTACCCTGGCGTTTGATGGTGAAGACATAGTCCCAGCGCTCGGCGTGGAAGGGGTCGGTCAGCAAGGGTGAACCCAGCAGATCGCGCACCTGGGCGCGCGGCATGTCCGGTTTGACGCGAGCCACCAGCTCCTTGGTCAACACATTGCCCTGCACGACTTCCAGCTTGTACGGTGTGATGCGTTCCAGCATGGTCTGGCCGCTCGACGAGCTGAGCATGTCCAGGCTCGGCATGCTGGAGCAGGCACTGAGGGCGCTGGCGCCGGCGACGACCAGCGCCAGAACTGCGGATCGGGCTGGAATTGCAAGTGTTTTGGGGCTGCGCATGGCGTGATTCTGTGGGGGCTTGGGCCGGTCGGCGCCCGTAGCTGGCTATGATCGGGCCATTCTAGCGGCAGGCCCATGGTGGGCCGCGCCGGCCCCAGCAGTGTCATGAACCGCACCGACGAGATCAAGAACAGTGGCCTGAAAGCCACCCTGCCGCGTATCAAGATTCTGGAGATTTTCCAGAAGACGGCGCAGCGCCACATGACGGCTGAAGACGTCTACAAAGCCTTGCTGGTGGAAGACGCCGACATCGGCCTGGCCACCGTGTACCGCGTGCTCACCCAGTTCGAGCAGGCCGGATTGCTTTCGCGCAATCATTTCGAATCCGGCAAGTCGGTGTTCGAACTGAACGAAGGCCATCACCACGACCATCTGGTCTGTCTGACCTGCGGGCGGGTGGAGGAGTTTTTCGATCCTGAGATCGAGGAGCGCCAGCACGCCATCGCCCGCGAGCGCGGTTTCAAGCTGCAAGACCATTCCCTGGCCCTGTACGCGGCCTGCGTGAAGACCGACTGCCCGCACCGCGGCAGCTGATCGCCAGGGCGATTCGCCCGGCGGCCGACGCGCTCAATCGTCGTTGTGCTGCCCTTGTTCGATCGCCCGCTGATGGCGCTCGACAAACTCCCGGTAGGTGTCGATGCCGCGCAGCTGCAGCACGGTGTTGCGCACGGCCGCTTCGACCAGCACGGCCAGGTTGCGGCCGGCATCCACGGCGATGATGGCCTTGCGCACCGGCATGCCCAGCACGTCTTCGTAAAGCGGCTCGTAGGGCAGGCGCTCGAAGTCGCGCTCCATGGTTTCCTTGCGCACCAGGTGCACGATCAGCTTGAGCCGCATCTTGCGGCGCACGGCTGTCTCGCCAAAGATCGCCTTGATGTCGAGCAGGCCGATGCCGCGCACTTCCAGCAGATTGAGCAGCAGCTCGGGGCAGCGGCCCTCGATGGCGGTTTGCGAGATGCGGAACAGATCGACCGCATCGTCGGCCACCAGGCCGTGGCCGCGGGAAATCAGCTCCAGGCCCAGCTCGCTCTTGCCCAGGCCGGACTCGCCGGTCAGCAGCACGCCCAGGCCCAGGATGTCCATGAAGACGCCGTGGCGGGTGGTGCGGTTGGCAAACAGCTGCGCCAGATAGGCCCGCACCACGTCGATGACGTGGCCGGCCGACTCGCGGGTGACGAAGAGCGGGATCTCGGCGCGGTCGCACATGGCGACCAGACGGTCCGGCGGAGCCTGGTCGTCGGCGACGATGATGACCGGCGGCTCCAGCGTGACGATGCGTGAGATGCGGCGGTCCAGCACCTCGCCCGAGGCCTGGCTCAGATACGCCACCTCGCGGCGGCCCACCAGCTGCACCCGGTAGGGGTGGATGTAATTGAGGTAGCCGACCAGATCGGCCGACGATTGCGCGTCGCGGACGGCGGTTTCGTCGAAGCGGCGCTCCGGATGCGCGTGGCCGGCAATCCACTCCCAGCGCAGGCGTTCACGATGTTCTTCGAAAAGCCGGTCGGCGCTGATGGAGGTGGGTTTCACTGATCGTTCGGCGGCGCGTTGCTGGGCGGGTGGGTGAGGGTGCCGTCGCCGTTCAGGCGACCGACTTCAGCGGTTCCCAGGCCGAAATCAGGCGGTGCAGATTGGCGGCCTCGGGGTCGGTCTTGAGCTGCTCGCGCAGGTCGCGGTCCGACAGCATTTCGGCGATCTCGGACAGGATTTCCAGATGCCTCTGCGTGGCTGCTTCGGGCACTAGCAGGAAGATCAAGAGGCTGACCGGTTCGTCATCGGGCGCGTCAAAACCGATCGGCTGCTGCACGCGCAGCACGGCGGCCAGCGGGTTTTTCAGGCCCTTGATGCGGCCGTGCGGGATGGCCACGCCGTGACCGAGGCCGGTGGAGCCGAGGCGCTCACGCGCGAAAAGATTGTCCGCCACCACCGCGCGCGAGATGGCGTGATGGTTCTCAAACAGCAGGCCAGCCTGCTCGAAAACGCGTTTCTTGCTGGAGGCATCCACATTCACCAACACATTGTCGGCGGGAAGGATGGCGGCGAGACGGTTCATGGTGTCGAAGCGTCGCATACGGCTGGGTGGGCCTTGGGCGGGACGCTTGGTCGGTGTCGAATCGATGAATTATAGAAAGCTCACCGGTTTCCCGGCCCCCCTGTATTCAGTGGCGGTGCACAAATACGTGAACTGCTGCGGTGCAGCAACGACTGTGCGAGGGGTGATTCAGGCCGACGAAATCGGCCACTTGATCTTCGGGCTCGGGCAATGAAAAGGCGACCCGAAGGTCGCCTTGCGTTGTGCTCACGGATGGAGCGTCTGGAGGATGCCTTGCCTGGAAGCTTTCAACAGACGGGCGATCTCCGAACAGTTCGGCTCAGGGCGCTGGCGTTTCCATCAGGCGCTTGGCCGAGGTGTGGTGATGGTCCTGCAGGCGGTCCTTGTGGCGCACCACCTGGCGGTCCAGTTTGTCCATCAGCTGATCAATGGCGGCGTAGAGGTCTTCGCTGGATTGCTCGACGAAGATGTCGCGTCCCTTGACGTGCAATGTCACTTCGGCCTTTTGCCGACGTTCCTTTTCCTTCTGCTTTTCCACGGTGAGCAAGACATTGATGTCAACGACTTGATCGAAATGGCGGGTCACTCGATCTAGCTTGGTGAGTACGTACTCACGCAGAGACGGTGTTACTTCCAAATGGTGGCCACTGATTGTCAGATTCATAAAACGGCCTTTCACGAAAAGAAAGTCGAGAGTTCGGAAATCAGGAAAAGAACGAAAAAAACGGATCGCTGGGTCTCTGTCTGGGGCTCTTGTGTAGTGAATCGGCGAATTCAGTTTGCACCTGAAGCGCCACTGTGACAAGTGCTTGACAGCCAGAACAAGGGCCTTAGTCCGTTTGACTTTGCGGCTTGGCAAAGAGCGTGATGGATTGGGCAAAAAGCGCCCCGCGGCGAGGTGATAATCATGGAATCCCAGCTACGGAGTCTTTCTTGGACAGCGATCACCCTCGGTGACCGTCCACTCCCTCGCCAAACGCGCCAGCGCCGCTTGCCTTTTGTCTTGCAGCCGCGCCCGCGTCGCTTGTCCGGAGTGAGACGGGTCCCCACACACCCACACCCGGACGGCGCTCGGCCCGTCCTGCTCGATAAAAGAACAAGAGACGGCGCTCGCGCGCTGGAGGTTTTTGCATGCTGAATGTGTTCACGCTGGACAACGGGCGCCTGAAGGGCGGACTGTTCCAGGAAGAAATCGAAACCGCCGAAGACCTGGCCCTGTCGCGGCCGGTGTGGGTGGATCTGGAGAACCCGACGGCGGTGGAAAAGGGCTGGATTCGTGACCGCTTCGGCCTGGTGATCCCGGAAGACATCGTCGACGAAGACCTGGAAGAGTCGGCCCGTTTCTACGAAGAAGACAACGGCGAACTGCACATCCGCTCCGACTTCTTGATCGATGACGACGAGGCCCCGCGCAATGTGCGCGTCGCCTTCATCCTCTACAACAATGTGCTGTTCTCGGTGCACAACGAGGACTTGCCGGTGTTCCGCCTGCTGCGCCTGCGCGCGCGCCGCATCCCGGCCCTGATCGAAGACGCCAAGGATGTGCTGCTCAAGCTCTACGACGCCGACGCTGAGTACTCGGCCGATGTGCTTGAGGGCATTTACGACAATCTGGAGAAGGTCAGCGCCCGCGTCTTGAAAAAGGACGTGAACGACACCGAGGCCGGCGAAGTGCTGGCCGCGATCGCGCGCGAGGAAGACTTGAACGGACGCATCCGCCGTAACGTCATGGACACACGGCGCGCACTCAGCTTCATGATGCGCAGCCGCATGCTCAGTGCCGAGCAGTTCGAGGAGTCGCGCCAGATTCTGCGCGACATTGACTCGCTCGATTCGCACACGGCCTTCTTGTTCGACAAGGTCAACTTCCTGATGGATGCCACGGTTGGTTTCATCAACATCAACCAGAACAAGATCATCAAGATCTTCTCGGTGGCCAGCGTTGCCCTGCTGCCGCCGACCCTGATCGCCAGCGTCTACGGCATGAACTTCAAGGCCATGCCCGAGCTCGACTGGCAGTACGGCTATCCCTTCGCCTTGGGTCTGATGCTGGCTTCGGTGGCCGCGCCCTTCATCTACTTCCGCCGCAAGGGCTGGTTGAAGTAGGCAAAAAGGCCGGCGCAGCTCAGTGCGCGCGCAAACGCCGCTTGAGCGCGCGCATCAAGGCTCCCAGCAGCGGCAGTTTTTCGTACAGCTCTTCGGCCGCGTCCCAGTAGTCACGGTGGTAGGCCACGCGGCCGTCGGGCGCGAAGCGCAGATGGCTGCTGCCGTGGATGCGCAGCGGTTCTGTCTGACCCTGGCGCTGGACGATGAAGTCCCAGGCGAGAAAGCACTGGTTCCCCTCGCACAGCGCCTCCAGCACCTCAAAGCGGGGCTGGTTCAGGGTTTCGAACATGTGCGCGAAGATGCGCCGCACCCCAGCCAGGCTCTGGACTTCGTTGAACGGGTCTTTGAAGTAAGCGTCTTCGCAGTAAAGCTGGTCGAGTCGCGCCAGGTCGGCGGGTTGCAGCTGTTCGAAGAATTTGATCACCGCCTGCACGCGCGGGTCGGGGTTGCTTGTGCTCATAGTCCGGTGGCGCGCCGCACGGCGCGAAAGTAGAGGCCGTGTCCGAGGTGGCTGAGCAGCTTGAGCCAGAGCGTGAAGCGCTTGGGGAAATGGATCTCGAACTCGCCTTTGGACCAGCCCTTGAGGATCTCGCTGGCGGCCTGTTCGGCGCTGATCAGGGCCGGCATCGCAAAGTCGTTCTGCGCCGTCAACGGCGTGGCCACAAAGCCGGGGTTGATCACCGAGACGCCAATGTGCTCGGGCGACAGGTCCAGGTACAGCGCCTCGGCCAGGTGGCTGAGCGCCGCCTTGGACGGCCCGTAGGCCAGCGATTTGGGCAGGCCGCGGTAGCCGGCCACGCTGGACACCAGGCTCAGATGGCCGGGCTTGCCCTGCCGGGATTGCTCCAGCAATTGCGGCAGCAAGGCCTGCAGCAGCTTGAGCGCACCGATGTAGTTGATGTCCAGATGACGCAGGGCGTCGCTGAGCGAGAACCGCTGCGCGCGCATGGGCTGGTAGTAGCCGGCGCAGTACATGCACAGGTCGATCTGTCCGTGGTGGCGCACGATCTGCTGCACCGCCGCGAGCAGGGACTGCTCGTTCATCACGTCGAGCGCCAGGGGTTGCGCGCCCGGATGCTGGGCGGCGAAGTCATTGAGCAGATCGGCCTGTCGCGCCGAGACGATGACCCGCGCACCGGCCGCATGCAGCTTGGCCGCCACCGCCCGGCCAATGCCGCTGGAGGCGCCGACCAGCCAGACCGTGCGGCCATGCCAGCTCTGGATCTTGGGGTTCAGGGACATGGACGCGTTCTGCTCAGAGTTTCTGGAACGACAGGGTCACTTCCCCGAGCGTAAGGCCGAATTTGCTCATCCTGGCCTTGTTCAGCAGGGTGCGCTCGTCCACCAGGTACATCCAGTCGTCGAATTGCACCTCGTAGACGCTGCCATCGACCGGCAGCTTGAGCGTGTAGGCCCAGCGCAGGGCATTGCCGGCGGCCTGGCCCTGGGCCTCGCCCAGCACATCGGCCGCGGTGCCGCTGTAGCGGCCCTGGCCCAGGTCTTTCAGGGTCCAGACGCGGCGCTCGCGCTTGCCGTCGCTGTACTCGAAGTCTTCTTCCAGCACCCCGGTGTCGCCGGTCCATGTGCCCTGCAGCTTGACGATGAAGCGGCGCTGCACTTTGCCGGCACGGTCGGTGAAGATGCCGTGGGCGATGAGGGGGCCATTGAAATAGCGGCGCAGATCCAGCGTGGGCGTTTCGCGGGCGTAGTCCTCCGGCTGGGGCGCCGAGGCGCAGCCGGCCAACAGGCTCAAGGCACCCGCAGCGGCGCTCGCCAGCAGCAGGCGGCGGTGGGATCGGGTCGTGGGGGTCGTGGTCATGGCAGGTCCTCCCCTTGCGGGCGTATCCAATGGCGGTAGAGCAGGGCTGCGGCCGCCAGCTTGAGCAGGCAGGGCAGCAGGCAGTAAGACAGGGTCAGGGCGTTCAGCGCATCGGCGTCGCGGGCGCCCGGTGTGTAGCCCAGCAACTGAAGCAGGGGCAAGGCCAGACCGGCAGCCAGCGCGAGATTGAGCTTGTTGGCGGCGTTCCACCAGCCGAAGAAGCTGCCCTCGGCGCGGGCATGCAGACCAGCGCGCTGGATCACGCCGGCCAGCATGGCGCCCGGAATAGCCAGGTCCGCTCCCAGCGCGGCCCCACTGGCCAGGCAGACCGCCACAAAGCCGATCTGGTCGCCTGCGCCCAGTACCGCCGCCCAGGCGAACGCCGCCACGGCCAGCACCATGCCCAGGCCCCAGCTGCGGGCCTGACCCCAGCGCGCCACCCCGCGCAGCCACAGCGGCAAAGAGGCCGCGGCGGCCAGGAAATAACTGGCCAAATACAGGCCTTCGGCCTGCGGCGTTTGCAGCCGGTCGCGCACAAAGAACAGCAGCAAGGTGGCCGGGATCGCCGCCGCAATGCCGTTCAGCAGGAACACCGCCAGCAGGCGGCGAAAGCCGCGGTAAGCCCACACCTGAATCGCCCGCGCGCGCACCGCCGGCCCACTGGCCAGGGCGCGCGGTGCCCAGCGCAGCAGGAGCAGGCTCAGGCCCAGGGCGGCCGCCAGCACGACGGCCGTGCCGGCCAGGCCGATCCAGCCGGGCAGCAGGCTGGCTGCGATCACGCCGGCCAGGGACAGCCCTTCACGCCAGGCCACCACCCGGGTTTGCTGGGCCGGGCTGCCGCCCAGGCGTGCCCCCCAGGTCTGGTGCATCACGCTGAGCAGGCTGTAGCCCCCATAGCAGACGAGCAGAAAGGTGCCGCACCAGAGCAGCAAGCCCTGGGGCTCGCGCAGTGGCGGAAAGAACAGGGCGTAGAAACCTGCGCCCAGGGCGGCAGCTGCCCCGGCCATCAGCGGCAGCACGCGGCGTGGGTGTTCGTTCAGCCAGCGGTCGCAAAGTCGGCCGATCCAGGGGTCGACCAAGGCATCGAGCAGGCGTGCCGCCAGCAGCAGGGCGCCCAGCCAGGCCAGCGGCATGCCGAAGTTCTGGGCATAGTGCGCCGGCAGGCTGACGTACAGCGGCAGGGCCACAAAGGCGAGCGGGAAGCCCAGACCGCCATAGCGCAGGCCGGCCGCGCGGCCGCGGCCCAGGCCGGCGCTTGGGGTTTCAGCCTTGGCTGCTTGGGCCACGGTGTTCGCCACGGGCCTGGCTGCTGTCGGCCGGGCGTTTCAAGAGTTGCTCGCGCATGCCGGGCTCCGAGCTTTGCGTCGCCAGCCAGATGCCGCTGAACAGGCGGGCGAACTCGGCGTCGGCGATCTGCCGGCGCGGCTGGCTGTTGACGAAGAACTGCACGCCGCGCCCCGGCTCGAACAGGCCGCTGATGCGGTCGCCGGCCTTGACGTCGGGGAAAGCAGCCTCCATCTCGGCCAGCCAGCGCTGGGCTTTTTCCTCGCTGATCTCGGCCTGGCGCCGCATCTCCACCAGCGAGCGCTTGGCGATCTCGCGGCCGCTCAGGCTGCGCGCGTACTCCAACTCGAGCGCCAGGGTCTGGCGCGACCAGTTGTCCGCGTTCACGTGCTCCGACACCCAAAGCCGGATGTCGTAGATGCGCAGGCCGAAGAAACGCATCTGCGCTTCCGACTGCAGGCGCAGCGCCTCCGGCACTTCGGCTGGACGCTTGCGCTGCGCGTGGGCCGGCAGGACCAGCAGGCCGGGCATCGCAAGAAGCAGGGGGCGGCGCCGCATGGTCTCAGCCCTCTCGCAGCAGGGTGAACTGCATCACATCGGTGTTGTCGGCGGCGAAGGCCGCTTCGCAGTACGCCAGGTAGAACTCCCAGAGCCGCATGAAGCGGGTGTCGAAGCCGAGTTCGCGCACCGGGCCCTCCTGGTGGAGGAAGGCCTCGCGCCACTGGTGCAGGGTGCGGGCGTAATCCTGGCCGAAGGCCAGCTCATTGACCACGCGCAGCCCGGCCTTGGCCGCGTGCGCGCGGAACTGGCTGGGGCTGGGCAGCATGCCGCCCGGGAAGATGTACTGCTGGATGAAATCGCTGGAGCGCGCATAACGCTCAAACAGATCGTCGCGGATGGTGATGGTCTGGATGCAGGCGCGGCCACCGGGCTTGAGCTTGGCGGCCACGGTCTGGAAGTATCCATCCCAGTATTCGCGGCCCACGGCCTCGAACATCTCGATGGACACCACCGCATCGAAGGCCGGATCGGCAATGTCGCGGTAGTCCTGGAAACGCAGGTCGGCCTGCGCGGCCAGGCCGGCCCCGGCCAGTCGCTCCTGTGCCCAGGCCAGCTGCTCGCTGGACAGGGTGACGCCGGTCAGGTGGGCGCCGAAGTCGCGCGTGGCTGTTTCCGCCACAGCGCCCCAGCCGCAGCCGATCTCCAGCACGCGGCTGCCCGGGCCGATCTGGCATTCCTCCAGCGCGCGGCGCATCTTGGCGGTCTGGGCCTCGGTGAGGCTGCGCTGCGAGTCGCCTGCGAACCAGGCGCTGCTGTAGTTCATGCTCGGGTCGAGCCAGAGCCGGTAGAAGGCATTGCCCAGGTCGTAGTGGGCGTGGATGTTCTTGCGGCTGCCGGCGCGGCTGTTGCGGTTGAGCAGGTGCTTGACCCGGTGCAGCAGGGCGCCCCACCAGGAGCCGAAGATCACCGCATCGAGCGCCTCGCGGTTGCGCACGAAGAGCTCGAGCAGGGCGCGCAGATCGGGCGTGCTCCAGTGGCCCGCCACAAAGCTCTCGGCAAAGCCGATATCGCCCGAGCGCAGGGCTGCGGCGCAGACCGCCCAGTCGCGGATGCGCAGGGCCGCGCGTGGGCCTTCGCTGCCGCCGAAATGGGCGCTGCTGCCGTCGGGCAGCTGCACATCGAGGCTGCCGTGGCGCAGATGCCCGAGCAGGCGGAACACGGTGCGCGCGGCGGCCGGGGCGTCGCTGGGCAGGGTGGTTCTTTGCGTGAGCGTCGTGCTTGTGTTCATTGCAGGCTTGCAACCCTCAGCGGGTCACCAGAGTTTCAGGGGCGGCAGGTTTGCCGAAGAAAGGCACCCGCTTGAGTGCCAGGCGCAGGGCCTGCCAATGGATGCGCCAGATCAGCATCAGGCTCATCGCCGGCATGGCGAAAAAGGCCGCGCGGGCGCTGGCCTCGGTCAGTGGCTGGAGCTGGCCGCTGACGCTGGTTTGCAGCAGCGGGCCGGCTTCATCCTCGTGGTCGATGCGAGCCACGGTGCGGGCGCCGCCGCGGCTGCTGTGCATGAAGCGAAAGCGGTAGCCACCGGCCACGCGGCAGAACGGCGAGACGTGGAAGACCTTGCGCGCTTGCAGCTCGCGACCGTAGGCCAAGCCCTCACCTTGCAGCAGGTAGCAGTGGCGCTCGCCGAAGGTGTTGTTGACCTCGACGACGATGGCCGCCAGGCTGCCATCGCGGCGCTGGCAGTACCAAAAGCTCACCGGTTTGAAGGCATAGCCGAGCACGCGCGGGAAGCAGTGCAGCCAGATCTCGCCGTCGGCATCCTCCACCGCTTCACGGGCCAGCAGCGCCTCCAGCCAGGCCAGGGCGTCGGGGCCGCCATCGCCGTGGTCGGCATCGTGGAAGCTCAGCCAGCCGAAGCCGTTGCGGTGCAGGGCGCTGCAAGGCTCCTGGCGCAGCCGTCGCATCGGCAGCATCAGGAAATAGCTGCCGTAGGCAAAGGCATGGTCGCTGGGGCGCAGGCGGCGGTGGCGCACGCCGCCGCGTCCGATCAGCGCCTGCTGCGGCCAGGCCTGGGTGCCGGCGGCCGTTTCGCTCATGCCGCTTGCTCCGCCCAGCGCTGAGTCAGCGCCCGGGCCACGCCCAGGCCGGACAGCAGGCCGTCTTCATGGAAGCCATAGCGCGTCCAGGCGCCGCAGAACCAGACCTGGCCCTCGCCCTGCATCTGCGCCACGCGGCTCTGCGCGGCCACCGCAGCGCGGTCGAACACCGGGTGGGCATAGTCGAACTCGCCCAGCACCTGGCTGGCCTTGGGCTCGCGCACCGGGTTGAGCGACACGACGACCGGCTGCTGCCAGGGCAGGGGCTGCAGGCGATTCAGCAGGTAGTGCAGGCACACCGCGCTTTGCTCGGCGCCGGGGCGGCTGCCGCCGTGCTCGTAATTCCAGGCGGCCCAGGCGCGCTGGCGCTGCGGCAGCAGGCCGGCGTCGGTGTGCAGAACGGCGCGGTTGCGGTGGTAGGCGATGGCGCCCAGCACCTGGCGTTCGAGTGCGCTGGGCTGATCCAGCAGGCGCAGCGATTGGTCGCTGTGGCTGGCCATCACCACCGCGTCAAAGCGTTCGCTGCCCGCTTTGGAGTGCACCAGCACGCTGCCGTCAGCCTGGCGGCTGACGGCTTGCACGGGGCTGTTCAGGCGCGCATCGGCAATGCGGGGCAGCAGCTTGTCGACGTAATGGCGTGCGCCGCCGCGCACGGTGAACCACTGCGGCCGGTTCGTCACCTGCAGCAGGCCGTGGTTGTGGCAGAAGCGGATCAAGGTGCTGATCGGGAAGCTCAGCATCTGCGCCGTCGGGCAGGACCAGATGCAGGCGACCATGGGCAGCAGGTACCAGTCGCGGAAGGCGGCGCTGAAGCGCTGCTCGTCGAGGAACTCGCCGATGGGCTGGGCCAGCGCGCGCTCCTGGCCGCTGCGGGCCAGCTCGGTACAGACGCGGTTGAAGCGCGTCAGATCGCTGAGCATGCGCCAGAAGTCCGGCCGCAGCAGATTGCGGCGCTGGGCAAACACGGTGTTGAGGTTGCTGCCACTCCACTCCAGCTGGCTGCCCGGCGCTTGCACCGAGAAAGACATATCGCTGGGCGCCACCTCCACGCCCAACTGCTCGAAGAGCTGGATCAGCAGCGGGTAGGTGCGCTCGTTGAAGACCAGAAAGCCGGTGTCCACACCGTGGCTCGTGCCCTGCAGCTCGACATCGACGGTGTGGGTGTGGCCGCCGAAGTAGTCATTGGCTTCGAACAGGGTGACGCGGGCTTGCGAGCTCAGCGCCCACGCGGCCGACAGGCCGGCGATGCCGGAGCCGACCACGGCCACGCGGCGCGCGTTCGGGGGCAGGGCGTCGGGGAACTGCGGCGCGCCGAGTTGGCGCAACCACGGCAGCAAGTCAGTGGCGTGACTGTCGGCGGCGCCCGTAGCTTGGCGCAAAAGAGAAGGGCTTCCAGCGTGGCTGGAAGCCCTGGGAATAAAAGAAGTCGCAAGACGCCTCGGAGCCAACGAGGGAGGGAGGGAGGAGGAGGAAAACGGCTCCGAGATTTCAGCCCCTACACAGGGGAGATCTTGCGACTGGAATCGGTTGCATCCTACCGAAGTATTCGTTTGCGCGAAAGCCGCAGCGCTGGTTTGCAAAGCTTTACACAAGCCTGCGTCATCCTGGGACAGGCGACTCAGAAGACCTGTAGTTTGGGTAAAAAAACCGGTAGCGCTGTCGCCCAAAAGAGGGACATGCGATGGCTTGAAGGCGACAGAGTGGGGCATGGCGGTGCGGCAAAAAAACAAACGGTCAGACGGACGTCAGGGTTTGGCGAGCAGGCGCTCGAGTTCCTGGGTGAAGGTCTGACCCAGCGGGTCGGTCATGGAGCCGAAGCTCTTGATCTCGCTGCCGTCGCGCGAGACCAGGTATTTGTGGAAGTTCCACTTCGGTGTCTGGCCGGTGCGCTTGCCCAGATCGGCGTACAGCGGGTTCAGCCCGCTCTGGCCGGCCTTGACCACCGATTTGGCAAACATGGGGAACTTCACATTGAAGGTGTTCTCGCAGAACTCGGCGATTTCCTTGTTGCTGCCCGGCTCCTGGCCGCCGAAGTCATTCGAGGGGAAGCCCAGCACCACCAGGCCGCGCGGGGCGTAGCGGCTGGACAGGGTTTCCAGTGATTTGTACTGCGAGGTGAAGCCGCAAAAGCTGGCCGTGTTGACCACCAGCACCACCTTGCCGGCGTACTGACACAGGGCCTGCGGCTTCTCGTCCTGCAGGCGTGGGAATTCGCGCTGCAGCAGCTCGGGGCAGCTGGCGCTGGCAGAAGCGGCCGGCGCCGCAGCGGGCGCCGCGCGGACGGGGGACACCCAGGCCGCCAGCGCCAGGGCGGTGGCCAGTGCGCCGCAGCTCAGCGCAGCAGCGCGGTGAGCCGGAGCAGGGCGGGCGATGGCGCGGTGCGAGCGGGAGATGTTGTCCATAGTTTGTCCTAGTCAAAACTTCGTTCTTTATCTATATTAGGGCATCTCAAGAAATTTGTCCTATGTTTGTCCAATACAAAAATCTACGCATGCGGATGAACCAGGAGCGCCTGCATGGCTGAGGTTCTGGGCCTTCCGGACCGCCCGCCCTCGGCGGCGACCGAGGCGGCGAGCGCTGGTGACGCCGCCGCTGGCTTGCCGGGCATCGCCGCGGTGGAACGTGACACCGGCATTGCCAAGGACACTTTGCGCATCTGGGAGCGGCGTTACGGATTCCCGGCGCCCTTGCGCGATGCGCTGGGCGAACGCGTGTACCCGCCGGAGCAGGTGCAGCGCTTGCGCTTGCTCAAGCGCTTGCTGGACGCGGGCCATCGCCCCGGCCGGGTGGTGGGGGCTAGCGACGAAGCCTTGCAAGAGCTGCTGCAGCTGAGCAAGGACACTCGTTCGGATGGTGGCGCTGCCGCCGCCCTGGGCGTCGATCTGGACGAGTTCTTGCAGATGTTGCGCCGCCACGAGGTGCTGGACCTGCGCCGCCAGCTGGCTCAGACCCTGCTGCGCCTGGGCTTGGGCGCGTTTGTGCGCGAGGTCGCGGCGCCGTTGACCGTGCGCGTGGGCGAGGCCTGGATGCGTGGCGAGCTGGAGGTGTTCGAAGAGCACTGCTACAGCGAGGCCCTGCAGCAGGTGCTGCGCCAGGCGATTCAAGCCATCCCGCCCTTTGCCCTGGGCGAGCGGCCGCGGGTGCTGCTCAGCACCCTGCCGGGCGAGCCTCATGGCCTGGGTCTGCTGATGGTGGAGGCCTTGCTGGCGCTGGAAGGCTGCCAGTGCCTGTCCTTGGGTGTACAGACGCCGGCCAGCGAGCTGGTCAAGGCCGCAATGGCCCATGAGACCGATGTGCTGGCCCTGAGCTTCAGCGGCCTGCTCAATGCCGCCCAGGTGCAGCGCCAGCTGCGAGACTTGCGCGCTGCGCTGCCCGAGCGTGTGGCCCTGTGGGCCGGCGGCAGCGCGGCTGCCTTGCAGCGGAAGTCCGGCCTGCCCGGGCTGGAGCATTTGACCGAGCTCGATCAGGTGGCGCCGGCCGTGGCTGCGTGGCGCAGCGGACTGACAGCCTCCTGATTTCCTGCGACAAGACCGTGAAGACCGGGGGCCGGAGCAGGGCATCCCTGCCGAGTGGCTCATGGCTTGTCATACTCAGGCCTCACATCGAACGACACCACGAGCTCTTGCGCTCGCGGCCGAGCCGGCTGGCCCGCCCGCGAACCCACACAGAAACCCAGGAGGACTGACGATGCTGTACCCCGAGCTCTTCAAGCAGCTGGAGGCGGTGCGCTGGAATATGGACAAGGACATCCCCTGGGATGCCTTCGACGCCAGCCTGCTCAGCGATGACCAAGCCCGCACCATCAAGATGAATGCCATCACCGAGTGGGCGGCGCTGCCGGCCACCGAGATGTTCCTGCGTGACAACAAGGACGACAGTGATTTCTCGGCCTTCATGAGCGTCTGGTTCTTCGAGGAACAGAAACACTCGCTGGTGCTGATGGAGTACCTGCGCCGATTCCGCCCGGACATGGTGCCCACCGAAGATGAGCTGCACGAGGTGCGCTTCGAGTTCGACCCGGCGCCGCCGCTGGAAACCCTGATGCTGCATTTCTGTGGCGAGATCCGCCTCAACCACTGGTACCGCCGCGCGGCCGAGTGGCACACCGAGCCGGTGATCCGTGCCATCTACGAAACCCTGGCGCGCGACGAAGCCCGCCACGGCGGCGCCTACCTGCGTTACATGAAGCGGGCCATGCTCAAGTTTGGTGATGAGGCGCGTGCTGCCTTTGCCAAGGTGGGCGTGCTGATGG
This sequence comes from Paucibacter sp. B51, assembly GCF_027863535.1. Classification (NCBI taxonomy): domain Bacteria; kingdom Pseudomonadati; phylum Pseudomonadota; class Betaproteobacteria; order Burkholderiales; family Sphaerotilaceae; genus Roseateles; species Paucibacter sp. B51. Next base: position 1,488,089 of record NZ_JAPIVN010000001.1, read on the forward strand.
CCAGCGCGCGCCGCACGGCCCAGGCCCTGCACCCGACCAACCTCCATGTGAACGTGCAGCTGTTCCCGCGCGACACCATCCAGAGCCGCCTGCCCGACCCCGAGTGGCTGGAGCACTGGCTGGACAAGCAGATCCAGTTTGACTCGGTCTGGGAGAACAAGGTGGTGGACCGCATCCTGCACAACATGAGCCTGCTGATGGAGCGCAGCTTCGCCAGCGTGCAGGAGCTGAACCGCTACCGCAAGGAGATGGCGGCGGCAGTGTTGAGCGGCGGGCTCAAGGACGAGGGCGCGTTGGGCGCCTCCGCAGCCGCCTGAGCCATCGCTTCGCCCATGAAAAAGCCCGCCAATCGGCGGGCTTTGTGCTTGGCGGGCGAAGCCCTCGTGTGAGCTTCGGAGCGTTTCAGTGCGAGTTGCGGCGATGCAGGATCAGCAGGCCGAAGCAAATCGCCGCCACCACCAGACCGCCGACGAAATGAGGCGAGGCGGTCTGCGCCAGCGCCGCGGCGGCGTCCTGGCCCGCCCAGTTCAGCACATCGGCAACGCCTCGAATTTCGATCTTGGCGGCCTCTTCCTCTCCGATCAGGTGCATGGCATCGAAGAAGGCCGAGCCAGCACCCTGCACTTGCTCGGCCAGCAAGGTCCAGACGATGGGGTTGAGATAGACCTTGTGCAGGATCACACCGACCGTCACCACGGCCGTGACGACGGCCGGCACGCCCCAGCGCTTGAGCCAGGCAGCGGCGACCATGAAGCTCATGAAGATCGGCGCCATCCACAGCGTGAACAGCACGGTGCCCAGCACCATGCGGGCCAGCACGGCCAGCGCCGGCAGCACCAGCTGGTACCAGGACACCTGGGTCCAGACGACAAAGCCGCCGAGCTTGAGCGTGATCGCCAAGGCCATCACCACGCCGACACACAAGCCCACGCCCAGAGCCAGCACCAGCACAAAGATGGTGTGCATGAACAGGGTGGCGATCAGGCTTTCGCTGTGGCTGGCCGGCAGAGACAGCCAGAACTCGATCGAGCGGTCTTGATGGTCGCGCCGGGCCAGGCCGGGCAGTGAGAAACCGGTCATCAGCAGCGTGATGCCCCAGACCGCCAGCATGGTCGTCGCCATGATGGCGCCGACGCCTTCCGTCGGCGGCAGATCGCGGGCCTCGCCAATCTGCACGCCGCCGAAGGGCAGGGCCAGCAAGGCGATCACGGGCAGGGCCAGCATGGCGATCAGCCAGCCCTTGTGATGCTGCATCCATTCGCGTTGCAGCAGGGTCTTGAAGCGGGTTTGGAAATGTTGGGTGGACATGGTGTGTGTTCTCCTGGGCTTGGCGGGCATGCAGCGTTCAGTCTTGACGGCCGCGCAGCTCGGGCTTGCGCGTCAGGGCCATGAACAGATCGACCAGGCTGGGTCGGAAGCGTTGGCCCAGGGCCTGCAGATGCTCGGGCGGCTCGCCATCAAACAGCGCGGCCGGGCGGCCTTGCTGGCGGTAGCGCAGCAGCGGGTGGGCCGAGGCCACCGCGTCCGCGGCCGAGGCGTCGTGGGACAGGGCGACAAAGCGCGAGTCCATGGCCTCCAGGCTGATGTTGAGCACCAGCTTGCCCTCGTCCAGCATCATCACGTCGCTGAGCAGGGTCTCGATCTCCTCGACCTGGTGGGTCGAGATGATCACGCTGCGTTCGCCGTCGCACCATTCGTCGATCAGCATCTCGTAAAAGCTCTTGCGCGACATCACGTCCAGGCCGAGCGTCGGTTCGTCCAGGATCATCAGCTTCGTGTCGATGGCGGCAATCAAGGCCAGGTGCAGCTGGGTCACCATGCCTTTGGACAGGCTCTTGACCTTGTCCTGCGTGCCCACGCTGGTGCGCTTGAGCAGGGCGCGGGCGCGCTCGGCCGAGAACTTGGGCTGCAGGCCGCTCATCAGCGTGATCAGCTCGTGCACGCGCGCCCAGCGCGGCAGCACCGCCACATCGGGGATGTAGGACAGCGATTCCAGCAGCTCGCCACGTTGATTGCGCGGGTCCAGGCCCAGCACCTTCAGCTCACCCGTGCCGCCGACCAGGCCCACCATGGCCTTCATCAGCGAGGTCTTGCCGGCGCCGTTGTGGCCCAGCAGGCCCACCACCCGGCCCTTGGGGATGTTGAAGCTGATGTTGTCGACGGCAGTCTTGCGGCCGTAGCGAAGGCTGAAGTCGCGGGCTTCGATCAAGTGGCTCATGGTGGCGGAGGGTGCAAGGGTGGATGGTGCGGGGTGGGCGATTGTGGCGGCAACGGTGCTCATGTGGCCTCCCAGTTCAGGTCTTGGGCGCTCAGGCCCAGGCGGCGCAGCTTGTCGCGCAGCTGCGGCCACTCGGTGTGCAGGAACTGCTCGCGCTTGGCTTTCAGCAAGCGCTCGCGGGCGCCGCTGCGCACATACATGCCCAGGCCGCGGCGGCTCTCGATCAGCTCGTTGTCCACCAGGGCCTGCAAGGCCCGGGTCACCGTCAACGGGTTGATCAGGTACTGGCTCGCCAGATGGCGCACCGAAGGCAGGGCCTCGCCCTCAGGCGGCGAGCCATCCAGCAACTGCACGGCCAGGCGATCGGCCAGCTGCTGGTAGATGGGGGCAGAGTCGTTCCAGGTTTGCATAACGGTCGAGGCCGAAGCCGGTGTGTTACTGATGTAGCACACCATAACAAGCCGACCGGGGCCGCCCAAGGCGGGCGCGACAGACTGCAGAAAAGGGGGGATGAAGCGGAGGGCAGGCCGGTGCCCGCCCGCAAGCCCCGACTCTTGACCCGCCCTGATCTGTTCGACCCATGGGGCGTGGCCAAACCTTCATCGGCGGTCGATAGCCTGAGTGGCATTCCTCCATCTCCACAGAAAGACTCCTCGTCATGAAGTACCGCGCACTCTTCCCCTTGGCCTTGGCATGCAGCGTGTTCAGCTGCCAGGCGGCTGACTTCCAGCTGCGCCTGATCGGCAGCACCGCCCTGCCCACGGGCACAAAGTTTCAAGGCGTGGAGTTCGGCGGCATTTCAGGGCTGGATCGCGCGGCCGATGGCAGCTACTTCGCCATCTCGGACGACCGAGGCGGTGAGCGCGGCACGCCTCGCTTCTACAAGCTGCACCTGGACTACGACGCCTCGGGCTTCAAGGCCGTGACCATTGACAGCCAGACCACGATGAAGCGCCCCGATGGCAGCGCCTTCCCGTCCAACGCCCGCACGGTGGACCCCGAAAGCATCCGCGTGGCCCCCAATGGCAACCTCTACTGGTCCAGCGAGGGCAACTGGAACGCCAACCCCCAACTGCGCTACCAGCCCTTTGTGCGCGAGATGAAGACCGACGGCAGTTTTGTGCGCGAGTTCAACACGCCCGCCATGTTCAACTACGTGGACAACGCCACCACCGGCGGCCGCAGCAACAAGCTGTTCGAGGCCCTGACCGTGGCGCCCAATGGCACGGTGTGGACGGCCAATGAAGACGCATTGATCCAGGATGGCAACATCACCTCGCTGAGCAAGGGCAGCACGGTGCGCGTCACCGCGCTGAACCCGCTCACCGGCCAGTCCGGCGCGCAATACGCCTACCAGTTGCCGCCCATCCCCGTGGATGCCGCGCCCGGCGCGCCCTTCGGCCCCGACAACGGCCTGCCCGAGCTGCTGGCCCTGTCCGATACCCGTTTCCTGGCCGTGGAGCGCGCTTTCGCCTCGGGCGTGGGCAACACCATCCGCCTGGTGCTGACCGACACCACCGGCGCCACCGATGTGAGCGGCATCGTCAGCTTGAATGGCGCCAATGGCGTCACGCCCATGAGCCGCGAAGTGCTCCTGGAAATGGCGATTCAGTACCAGGGCATCACCCTCGACAACGTCGAGGCCATCAGCTGGGGCAAGACCCTGGACAACGGCAACCGCACCCTGGTGCTGGCCGTGGACAACAACTTCGCCGCCAACCAAAGCACCCAGTTCATGGCCTTTGAAGTCAGCGCCGTGCCCGAGCCCCAGAGCTGGGCGCTGATGCTGGCCGGCCTGCTCGGCGTGGTGGCCCGCCGTCGCGCGCCGGGCCGCCATCGCGACGCGGTCTGAAGTCTTGATCTGACCCGTCGCAAGAGGCTACGGGCTCAATGACAGGGGGGCAGGTCTTGCGGCTTGGCCCCTTTTCATTTCCTCCGGAGAGATCCTCCACGCAGGCCATGGCGGTGAACGGCAGATTCAACTTGCTACAAAGCAAGGATGCGAGACGCGTTTAGGTTCCGTGTGTCTCAAACTCGGAACGTGATGAAACGGGGCCGTGCCAGATTCGATGCAGGCCCTGGCTCAGCCTCAGCGCAAAAACGAAACGAGGACAGCCTGCCCAGCTTTGCGGCAAGGTCGACCGGTCTGTGCTCGACTCGCGTGTGAACTTGGCGGCCGGCGCGGGCCTGCCCGTGGAACTGAGCGAGATGGGTCCAGCCCGAAGGCACGGCGACATCTGTAGTGTCCGCTTTGCGGTCACTGAGTTTCTGAGGGAGGTAGTCATCAAGCCAGGACGTATCGCGCTGCTGCTTTGCGCACCGATGTACTACGTGGTTTGGAAAGCCATCGTTGGCTCGCGCCAAGAGTTTCTTGATGCGCTCCGGTTCTGGTTTCAGCCCAACTGGCTGTCTTGGCTGCGTGCGGAGTTCAACAAGGACATGCATATGTCCTTCAAGCTCGGCTTGCACATGGCTCATGCTCAGCCTGTTCCAGTGACTGGGGATGACGCGCGGCACGCAGTCACGATGCCGCAAAAGCCTGCGACTTGTGAATGACAGCCTCAGGCTGTCGAGTTGCGCAAGTCGAAGGCTGCCGCTGCGCCCCGCAGGGCTGAATGCAGCGCATCAAGGTCTTCGAGAGTGCCAACCGAACGCATCCAATGCCGTCACTGACCGGTCGCCGACTCGCGCCAGCTTCTGCTTGAACTGATGGGCGAAGCATCCTGCCCACCATGTCCTGCGGCGCGTGATGATGGGATTGGCTCAGCTGTTCGCGGCCCTGCCTTGCCTTGGCAATTCAAACGGCTGATCTTGTTCGTGAGGCACGGAAATTTCGCCCCGGCTTCGTTTTTTGGGGCAACCCGACTCGGCCCCTGTTTCAGTCCTCAGCTGCTGGCGCCCCTTCCGCATTCATCCAAAACACCCCCCACAAATGCCCATCCGGGTCGGCCAGATCGCGGGCGTACATGAAGCCCAGGTCGTGCACCGGGTTCACATCGGCCCGGCCGCCTCGGCTTTGAGCCACTTCGTTCATCGCGTCCACGGCTTCGCGGCTGGGCAGCGAGAGGTTGAGCATGTGGCCGGCAGTGCCGGCGGGCGGCAGGGGCAGCTCGGTGAAGCTGCGCCATTTGCTGTGGCTGAGCAGCATGGTGTGGATGGTCTCGCTCCAGACCAAGCAAGCGCCTTCGGCATCGCTGAACTGCGGGTTCAGCTCGAAGCCCAGGGCTTGGTAGAAGGCGATCGAGGCGGGCAGGTTCTGGACCGGCAGGCTGATGAAGATCTGTTTGAGGTGCGGGCTCATGGGGAGGGGCTCCGTGGGTGAAGGGGTGAACAGGTGAACAGGTGAACAGGTGAACAGGTGAACAGGTGAGGGGCTGGTGAACTCAGACGACGAAGCGGGCTGGGGGAAATCGACAAGGCGCTGCCGCGTCATTGCATCGCGTCTCATCAGCTCTGTGTAGGCGGGCCCGAGTCTCCGCGCTTCGGCCCGGTGCGGCCCTGGCACAAACGCGCATGACGGCGAAGGCGGGCGGCGCACAGAATCGGGCCGTGGACGCGAGGGGGGGCGTTGGCGCGGCCTTGGCCTTGATCTTTTTGTGTGAGGCCTGTCGAAGAAAGCCGCCCTCGTTCGTCGTGTTTGTTGTTCATTCCATTCAGTACGCCGCGGTGTCGGCCACTCAGGTGCTCGGCCTGCCGCGCCCCATTCATCGCAATTCCCCCAGCGTCAAGGAGACCCCGTCATGAGCCCCAGCCGCACCGTCCGCGCCCCCGCATCAAGTCGCCAGACCACGCGCAAGACCTCCAGCAGCCCTGCGCGCCGCATCGTCGTGCTGGTGGCCACGCGCAAGGGCGCCTGGCTGTTCCACAGCGATGCCAAGCGTCGCAGCTGGACGGTGGACGGCCCGCATTTCCTGGGCCACACCATCAGCCATCTGGTGCTGGACCCGCGCGATGGCCGCACCCTGCTGGCCGCGGCCAAGACCGGGCATCTGGGCCCGACGATTTTTCGCTCCAGCAATTTGGGGCGCAGTTGGAAGGAGGCAACCCAGCCGCCCGCCTTTGCCGCGCCGCCGGCCGGCAGCACGCTGCCCGCCCGCTCGGTGGACCACAGCTTCTGGCTGACGCCGGGCCATGCCAGCGAGCCGGGAACTTGGTATGTGGGCACCTCGCCGCAAGGCCTGTTCCGCTCGGACGATGGCGGTGAGCGCTGGCAGCCCCTGCCTGCAGTCAACGACAGCGCGCAGTTCCGTGAATGGATGGGCTCGGCCCAGGACGGCACGCCGGACGGCCCCAAGCTGCATTCGGTGATCGTCGATCCGCGTGACCCGCAGCATCTCTACTTCGGCATGTCGGGCGGCGGCGTCCATGAGTCGCGCGACGGCGGCGCCAGCTGGAGCCCTTTGATCCAGGGCATGGAAGTGGTGGGCGGCTTTGATCCGAACACCATCACCTTCCACGACCCGCATTGCTTGCGCATCTGCCCCACGCAGCCGGATCGGCTCTACCAGCAGAACCACTGCGGCATCTACCGCCTGGACCGCACGGGCCGGGCCGAGGACGATGTCTGGCAGCGCATCGGCCGCAAGATGCCCAAGCGCGTGGGCGATATCGGCTTTCCCATGGTGGTGCACCCACGCGACCCGGACACGGCCTGGGTCTTTCCCATGGACGGGCAAGACGTCTGGCCGCGCACCGCGCCGGGCGGCCAGCCCGCCGCCTACATCACCCGCAATGCCGGCAAGACCTGGCAGCGCCTCGATGAAGGCCTGCCCGAGAGCCAGGCCTGGTGGACCATCAAGCGCCAGGCCATGACGGTGGATGCGCAGGCCAAACCGGCGCTTTACCTCGGCACCACCGGGGGCGAGCTCTGGATCGGCCGCGATGAGGGTGCGAAGTGGCAGAACATCGCCCGCCATCTGCCCGAGATCTACGCCGTCGAGGTGGCCGAGCTGGACGATCCGGCCTATCCGGCATGAAGCTCATGCTGCCCGGCGCCCTGCGCAGTTATGCGCCGCAGCTGCAGTTCGAGCTGCCGCAGGCCGAGGCGCTGAACGCTCAGGGCCTGTGCACGCTGGATTCGCTCTTCGATGCGCTCGACCGGCGCCACCCGGGCCTGCGCTTTCGGGTGGTGGATGAGCAGGGGCTGCTGCGCGCCAATATGCGCATCTTCGTCAACGGCCTGGGGGTGCGCGATCTGCAGCACGCTCTCGCGGCCGAGGATCTCGTGGCCGTGGTGCTGGCCCTCAGCGGCGGCTGAGGGCGCCGCTTCGCTGACCTGACCTCGGGAAAGCCCGTCTGGCGCCGCCATGGCGCTTGCTGGAGGCTGTGCGCTCCGAACAAACTGGGCCCCTGCGGCCCGACGAGGAGGCGTATCCATGAGTTCCGTTCTCATCAGCGGCGCGCAGTACCTGGCCCACCCCGAGCGCGTCGATCGCAAAGGCCCTTTTCAACGCACCTACCTGGCCGAGGGCGATTCCTGGATGGACGCCAGCGCCTTGGCCCAGGGCTCGCTGCCCTACTACCTGGTGCAAGAGTTCAATCGGCGCGATCAGAGCTGTCTGATCATCAACATCTCCACCTCGGGCCAGACCCTGCAGCGCATCGAGCAGACCATGCAGAGCGATTACGTCTGGTGGCTGCGCCAGCAGCGTTTTGACGGCGTGCTCTTCAGCGCCGGCGGCAATGACTTCATCGATGCCGCACGCGACCCGAACCCGGGCCAGGGCCTGCTGCGCGACATGGCCGGCCAGCCCTTGCCCAGCGATGGCTATGCCTGCGTCCGGCCCGAGGCCTTGAGCTTGCTGCGGCATTACCTGGACGTCAATTTCAGCGCCATGGTGCAGGCCCTGCGCGACAGCCCGCTCAATGCCGACACGCCGATGTTCCTGAACGGCTACGACACCCCCACCGCGCGCAATGCGCCCGCGCTGGATGGCGTGATCGGGCCCTGGCTCTACCAGGCCTATGTAAAAAACCAGATCGACCCCACGCTCTGGCCCACACTCACCCGTGGTTTGTTCCAGGACATTCAGTCGGTGGTGCAGGGTTGGGCCCAGGCGCATGCGGGCGTGACGGCCGTGCCCACCACGGGCCTGCTGCAGCCTGCGGCGCCGGGCAGCACCGGCAGCAGCGGCGATTGGAAGAACGAGATCCACCCCAATGCGCGCGGCTGGAAAAAACAGGCGGTCGTCTGGGCCGATCTGCTGGCATGATCGCCGCCGACTGCAGCCCGGCGGATTGGCCGGGCCGGCAGACTTTTTGTCTTGAACCTCAAGGGCTTTGAGCCCCTCCACATCATGACCTCACCCACGCCGCCCGCAGCGCCCACGACTGCGGCCAACCCTCCCTTGTCGCCGCTGGCGCGCGCGCTCAATGCCGTCGAGCGTCTGGGCAACAAGCTGCCCGATCCGGCCATTCTGTTTGCCTTGCTGATGGTGCTGGTCTGGCTGCTGTCCTGGTGGATGTCGAGCATGCAGTTCACCGACATCGACCCGCGCAGCCAGCAGCCCATCGCCATCAAGAACCTGCTCTCGGGTGCCGCCCTGGCCGCCTTTGCATCGGGCCTGGTCACCAACTTCACCGGCTTCGCGCCGCTGGGTGTGGTGCTGGTGGCCATGCTGGGCCTGGGTGTGGCGGAGCACACCGGCTTCATCAACGCCGGCTTGCGGGCCATCCTGGCCGTCACTGCACGCGCCTTGCTGACGCCGGTGTTGATCGCGGTGGGCATCCTCAGCCATGTCGCGGTGGATGCGGGTTATGTGCTGGTCATCCCGCTCGGCGCGGTGATGTTCTATGCCGCCGGCCGCCACCCCCTGGCCGGCATTTCGGCGGCTTTTGCCGGGGTGTCGGGTGGCTTCTCGGCCACCTTTTTCATCCCGTCCAGCCTGGACCCTTTGCTCGCCGGCCTGACCCAGGTGGCGGCCCGTCTGTCGGCTGACCCGGGCGCGGCGGCCATCGTCATCAACCCGCTCAACAACTTCTACTTCACCTCCGCCTCGGCCCTGATGATCGTGCTGCTGGGCTGGGCGGTGACCGATCTGCTGATCGAACCGCGCCTGCGCAAGAGCACGGCGGTGGATGGTGACCCGGCCGAGCTGCCCAAGATCGAGCCCCTGAGCGCCAAGGAAAAACGCGGCCTGCTGATGGCCGGCCTGGCCACGCTGGTGGCCGCGGGCCTGTTCGTGGCGGCGGTGCTGCCGGCGGATTCGGCCTGGCGCAGCCCGGCAGGCGAGCTGGCGGCGGCCGCGGCCCCGTTGATGAAATCCATCGTCGCGCTGATCTTTGTGTTCTTCCTGATCCCGGGCGTGGTCTACGGTTATGCCTCGGGCAGCATCCAGAGCCATGCCGACATCGTCAAAGGCATGAGCAAGGCCATGAGCGGCATGGGCTACTACATCGTCATGGCCTTCTTCTGCGCGCAGTTCATCTACGCCTTTGGTCAGTCGAACCTGGGGGCCTTGCTGGCCATCAAGGGCGCCAGCTGGCTCAAGGACATGGCCTTCCCCACGGGCGTGACCCTGATCGGTATGGTCTTGCTGACCAGCGTGGTCAATCTGCTGATTGGTTCGGCCTCGGCCAAATGGGCGCTGATCGGCGCCATCATGGTGCCGATGCTGATGCAGCTGGGCATCTCGCCCGACCTGACCCAAGCGGCCTACCGTGTCGGTGACAGCTCCACCAACATCATCACGCCCCTGATGCCTTACTTCCCCTTGATCGTGGTGTTTTGCCAGAAGTATGTGAAGGGCGCCGGCATCGGCACCCTGATCGCGCTGATGCTGCCCTATTCGCTGGCCCTGCTGGTCGGCTGGACAGCCTTCCTGCTGGGTTTCTGGGCCCTGGGCTTCCCCCTGGGCGTGGGCGCCAGCTACGTCTACCCCCTGCCTTGAAGTCAGGCGCCGCGTAAGCCCCGCCGGCCCGCGAGGCCTTGGCTTTCGCGCTAGTCTGCGGGGCGCTGCAGGGGTGGCATGAAGGCCGCCCCCTCAGCCCCGCATGAGGCCCCCGACCGCATCCTCCCACCCCTCCACCCCCACCGCCCTGGTCTGGTTCAAGCGCGACCTGCGCTTGCGCGACCATGCGCCGCTGGTGGAAGCCACGCAGTTCGAGCGCGCGGCGGCCCTGCTGCTGATCGAACCCGAGTGGCTGCAGAGCCCCGAGTGCGAGGCCCGGCATGTCGAGTTCCTGTTGGCCTGTGCCGAGGCGCTGCAGCAAGACCTGGCCTGCATCGGCTTGCCCCTGATCGTGCGCGTGGGCTCGGCCGTGGCGGTGCTGGAGCAGCTGCGCCAGGAGCTGGGTTTCAGCCACCTGCTCAGCCACGAGGAAACCGGCACGGGCTGGAGCTATGTTCGCGACATCGAGGTCGCCCGCTGGTGCCGCACCCGCGGCGTGGCCTGGCAGGAGTGGCCGCAGACCGGGGTGGTGCGGCGCCTGAAGTCGCGCAGCGGCTGGGCCGCGCTCTGGGCCCAGCGCATGGATGCGGCGCCGCTGCCGCGGCCCCTGGGCTTCAAGCCCTGGCTCGATCAGCCGCAAGCGCCACTGCCCCGGCTGCAGGACCTGGGCTTCGCACCCAGCACCGTGCCGGCCACGCCACCCGGCGAGCGTGCCGCCTGGCAGACCCTGGGCAGCTTTCTGGAGGGCCGCGGGCGCGACTACCGCAGCGCGCTTTCCAGCCCGCTCACCGCCACCGAGGGCTGCAGCCGGCTCAGCGCCCACCTGGCCTTCGGCACCATCTCCATGCGCCTGGTGCACCAGGCCACCGAGCGCCGCATCGCCAGCGCGGAAGACCGCAGCCTGGCCTACGGCTTGCGCGGCTTCTCCAGCCGGCTACGCTGGCATTGCCATTTCATGCAGAAGCTGGAGGACGAGCCGGCCCTGGAGTGGCGCAACTTGGCCCGCGCCGTCGATGGCTTGCGCCCCGGTGATCGCTCGCCGCTGGAGGGGGGCGACCGCGAGCGCTTCGAGGCCTGGTGCGAGGGACGGACGGGTTATCCCATGGTGGACGCCTGCATGCGCCAGCTGCGTGCCACCGGCTGGCTGAACTTCCGCATGCGGGCCATGCTGGTCAGCTTTGCCGCCTATCACCTGTGGCTGCACTGGCGCGAGCCCGGTCTGTTCCTGGCGCGGCAGTTCCTGGACTTCGAGCCCGGCATCCACTGGAGCCAGATGCAGATGCAGTCGGGCACCACCGGCATCAACACCTTGCGCATCTACTCGCCCGCCAAGCAGGCGCGCGAGCACGACCCGCTGGGCGAGTACCAGCGCCGCTGGCTGCCCGAGCTGGGCACGGCGGCCTACCCCGCGCCCATCGTCGACGAGCGCGCCGCTCTGGCCCGCGCCAAGGAGGCGCTCTACGGCCAGCGCCGCCGCCCCGAGGCGCAGGCCGAGGCCGAGCGCATCCAGGACAAGCATGGTTCGCGCAAGAGCGTCCTGCCGTCGACAGCGCGGCCCAGCAAGGCCTCGGCCCGGCGTGGAGCGACTTCGGCCGCTGAGCAGGCGCAGCAAAGCCTGTTCTGAGCGACCGGCCCGTGCGAGACTGCGGCCATGTGCTGCCGCCTGGACCTGCCCTCGCTTGCCTCCGCCCTGCGCCGTGGAATCCTGGCGTTTGGCTGGCTGCTGCTCGTGCTGAACTCACCGGCGGCGCAGGCGGCTGCCGCCCCCGATCGCTTCGAGCGCATCAGCCCGGCCGAAGCCGGCTACGACGCCGCGCGCCTGCAGGCGCTGGCTGACTTTCTGGCCCAGGCCGGCTCGCAATCGATGCTTTTGCTGCACGAGGGCCGCGTGTTCTTCGAGTGGGGCGATGTGCGCAAGCCCTTGTTGCTGCATTCCATGCGCAAGGCGGTGTTGAACGCCCTGGTCGGGCAATGCGTGGCACGGGGCCGGCTGCGGCTGGAGGCCACGCTGGCCGAGCTGGGCATCGACGACAACGCGCCTGCGCTCACGGCCGAGGAGCGCCGCGCCACCGTGCTGCAGCTGCTGCAGTCGCGCTCGGGCATCTACCACCCGGCCGCAGCCGAGAGCGCCGCCATGCAGGCCGCCAAGCCGCCGCGTGGCAGCCATGCGCCGGGCGCGCACTGGCACTACAACAACTGGGATTTCAATGCCGCGGCCGCCGTGCTGGAGCGTGCTTGCGGGCCGCTGTTCGAGGCTTTCGATCGCGACATTGCCAAGCCCCTGGGCATGCTGGACTGGCAGGCCCGCATCGGCCGCTGGAGCGAGGGCGATCCGGAGCCCGATGCGGCCTGGCTGGCCAGGCTGGATGGCTTTGTGCAGCAGGAGCCCTCGCGCTCGCGCTTCCCCGCCCAGCACTTCCGGCTCAGTGCGCATGACCTGGCCCTCTACGGCCAGCTCTACCTGCAAGGCGGCGCTTGGCGTGGCCAGCAACTGTTGCCACGCGACTGGATCGAGCAAAGCACCCAGCCCGTGTCGGTGGTGCAGCCGCAATGGGGCCTGGCCTACGGCCGGCTCTGGGATGTGCTGTTGCCGGCCCGGCCCGAGGACCCGCCGGCCTTCTTCCACACCGGCGTCGATGTGCACATGCTGGGCGTCTATCCGCTGCAGCGCCTGGTCATGGTGCACCGGGTGGACACCGAGGCGGGCAGCAGCCGCTTCAAGCCGCGCGATCTGGTGCAGGTGATCCGGCTGATGCACGCGGCGCGGCTGGCGCCGCCGCCATCGCCAGCACCGGCGACCTCGCCTTAGTGCGGGGGCGGGCTCAGGGCAGCTTGAAGGCGTCCACCGCGCGGGCCAGTTGCTCAGCCTGCTGGCGCATGCCGCTGGAGGCCGCGGCGGTTTCCTCGACCAGGGCGGCGTTCTGCTGCGTCATCTGGTCCAGCTCGTGGATGGCTTTGCCGACCTGCTCGATGCCCAGGGCCTGTTCACGCGCACCGCTGGAGATGCCTTGCAGCAGGCTGCCCACCTTGCTGGTGCTTTCGACGATGGCGCGCATGGTGGTGCCGGCCTCGCTGACGATGCGGTTGCCCACGTCCACCCGCTCGCCGCTGGCCACAATCAGTTGCTTGATCTCGCGTGCGGCTTCGGCGCTGCGCTGGGCCAGGGCCCGCACCTCGCTGGCCACCACAGCAAAGCCGCGGCCTTGTTCACCCGCCCGCGCCGCTTCCACCGCCGCATTCAGCGCCAGGATGTTGGTCTGGAAGGCGATGCTGTCGATCACGCCGATGATCTCGCCGATGCGGCGGCTGGAGTCCTGGATCTCGGACATGGTGGTGACCACCTGCTCGATCACCTGCCCGCCCTGGCCGGCCAGCTTGACGTTTTGTGCCGCCACGCCGGCGGCTTGTGAGGCGCCTTCGGTTGTGTTGCTGACGGTGGAGCTGATTTCCTCCATGGCCGAGGCGGTTTCCTCCAGATTGGCCGCGGCCTGTTCGGTGCGTTGCGACAGGTCCATGCTGCCGGTGGCGACCTCGTCCGCCGACAGCTTGATGGCATCGGCCGCCTCGCGAACCTCACTGACCGTGGCACGCAAGGACAGCTGCATCTCTGCCAGTGCACCCATCAGCAGGGCGGTCTCGTCGCGGCCCTTGGGTGTCAGGGTGTCGGTCAGGTCGCCGGCGGCCATGGCGCGCATGCGCTGAATCAGGGTGCTGATGCCGGAATTCATCACCCGGTAGAAGCAATAGAAAAAGTAGAGGCCGGCCAGCAGCAAGACCAAGGCGCCGCCTGCGCCCAGGATCGTGCCGTGCAACAGGCGCTGCTGGCGCGCTTCGAGCAGAGCGTCCAGTTGTTTTGCAAGGGCGCGCTGCATGCCGCTCAGCTCCACCAGAGCGGCGCTGGCCTCTTGCACGATGTCGGCAGCCTTGCGTTCGCCGACGCTGTCTTGCTGCAGCAAGGCTTCGCCGCGGGTGGTGAAGTCCAGGGCGCTGGTCATTTGTTCCGCCAGCTTGCTCTGTGCCAGGGCCGGGTTGAACTCTGCGGCATGGATCAGGTCGTCGCGCAGGCTGTTCAGCAGCGCCTTGTCTATGGCCACGCTGGCGGCTGCGGTGGCCAAACGCTGTGGCTTGGGGTCCATCACATAGTTCGCCAGGGCTCCTCGGCTCAAGCCCAGGTTCTCCATCAGGGGCGGCAAATGGAAGGTCGCAGCCAGCATCAGGTAGTAGCTGTCGCCTTCGGGGTCCAGGGCAAGACCGCTGGTATTGGCCACATGCTCGACCAGGTCGCCCAACTGCTTGCTGATTTCCACATAGGGTTTGCGAACCTCGGCCGCGCTCATGCCTTGGCTGGCCTGGCGCGACGCGGCCTCATGCGCGGCCATCAGCGGCTTCCAGTGCTCGTCGCCTTTGTCTTCAAAGCTGTCGAGGCGCGGCTTGGCTTCTTTGTGCAACAGTTCGAAGGCCGTTTTGAACCGGTCCTGCAAGGCCGGCAGGTCGCTTCTCTCCACCCCATTGGCTCGGTCGATCAGTCCTCGGCGCAAGAGTTGAGTGGCCTCCATGGCCGGCAAGATCGCTTGGATGGTGGCCAGGCCAGTGCGCTCCGAGGCCGTGCTTTGCCAGGCGGACTTCCGATCGGAGATCAGCACCCCCAAGGTCATGAGCATGGGCAGCACCAGAAGCACCAGGATCACGCCCGCCTTGGCCGGAAACATCATCTGGCGGAACCAGTTCACGCCGGGGCGGGCCCAGCCAGGGGTGCTGGCGATCGGTGTGGAATGCGTAGATGGGCGCATGGAGGCGTCTCGTCAGTTGGGATGAACGCGGGGGCAAGGCGGGGCATTCAACAGCCCCGCTTCATGCCTTGCGGTGAAGCGCGGACCAGAACCGGTCAGGCCACAGCGGGCGCAGCGCGTCTGCCGTGGTGCCTCGACCGAGCGCCGTCTGCGCCTCCAGGCGTCTGACGGGCGGAATCGGGTGCGTCCCTGCATGGTATTGCAATGGATTGCAATAAGCAGTATCGGCAGGGAGCCCGCAGGCCTTGAACGCAAGACGGGGCGGAAAAACTACCGATCTCCGGGCTTGCCCGTGGCAGCACCTGTGGGCGCCACGCCACGGGAATCACCGGCTTCTTCCTCGTTCGGTGCCGGTTCGGGCTTGCGGTTCACCAGGGCCACGCCCACCGCCAGGGCCAGCAAGGCCAGGCCCAGGCGCGGGCTGATCGCCTCATCCAGCAGGGCGGCGCCGGCCAGCAGGCCGAACAGCGGCGTGGCCAGGGTGAAGCTGGCCAGGCGGGTGGCCGGGTAGTGGCGGATCATCCAGAACCAGAGCAGGTAGCTGGCAAAGCTGACGATCACCGCCTGGAAGAAGAACAGGCCGCTGAGGCGCAGCGACCATTCGGCCGGCAGCGGCTCGCCGACCCAGAGCGCGGCCAGGCTCAGGCCCAGGCCGGAGATGCCCAGCTGGTAGAGCAGGGTCTTCTCGGCGCTGGCGCTGGACAGGCGGCTGCCGCGGATGGCCAGGGTGGTGCCGCCCCAGAGCAGGGCCGCCAGCACACCCAGGCTGTCACCCAGCCATTGCAAGGGACGGCTGGCCTCTTCTTGATGGAAACCTTCCGAGAAGGCCCAGGCCACCGCCGCGAAGGCCATCACCAGGCCAGCGATCTGGCGCGGCGCCAGGCGCTCGCTGGCCGAGATGAAGGGCATGCCCAGGGCCACGACAAAGGGGCTCAGGTAGATGAACACCACCATGCGCGAGGCGCTGGTGAACTGCAGGCCGATGAAGATGCAGGCGAACTCCAGCCCGAACAGCGCCCCCGCCAGCAGACCGCCGCGCAGCGTGCCATCGCGCTGGAACAGGGCGATGCCGCGCCACCACGCCCACAGCGCCACCAGCCCCGCCGCCACCAGCGAGCGCAGCCCGGCCTGCCAGAGCGGCCCCATCTCGCTCATCGCAGCCTTCACCGCCACCTGGTTCAGGCCCCACATGACGCAGCAGATCAGCAGCAGGACGATGGCGCGGGGGTCGAGGTGGGTGTGGCGGGGCATGGGGGGGAGTGGGTGAACGGGTGAACAGGTGAACGGGTGAACGGGTGAATAGGTGAATGGGTGAATGGGTGAATGGGTGAATGCGGCGTGGTGAGCGGTGGAGGGCGAGGTATTGCTTCACTCGTTCACTTGTTCACCTGTTCACCCCGACTCCGCCACCCAGCCACCAGCCCGCACAAGCCGCCTGCCACCGCCCCGCTGAAATGCGAAAACGGCACCACGGCGATGTCCCAGCCGGCCACCTCGCGCAAGGCGGGGCCGGTCCAGGCCTGTTCGAGCCAGAGCTTGGCGATCAGGCCGGCGGCGATGGCCAGGCCGATGTGGCGATCACGGCCAGGGCGCTGCAGCAAGGCGACGGTGGCCACGGCCACGCCGGCGTGCAGCACGCCCGAGAGGCCGCCGAAATGATGCAAGGGGCCGGCCGAGGTGGGCAGTAGCAGCAGCCCCCACTGGGTCAGCGGCCAGGTGGCGAACCAGGCCAGGGCCCAGGGCGTGCCGAGGCGGGCACTCAGGCCCAGGGCGCCGAGCACGGCACAGCCGGCCAGATTGGCCAGTAAGTGCAGCAGGCTCCAGTGCACCCAGGCCGCGCTCCAGGCGCGCCAGGGCTCGCTCGCGGCCAGGCTGGGCTGCCAGTCGAGCGCGGCGCTGGGCAGGGCGCCGGCCAGCAGGCCGCCGGCCGCCAGCAGGGCGCACAGGCCCAGCCAGGCGCGGGCCTGTGCGAACGCCAAGTTCAAGCGGCCTCGAAGACGGCGCGCCAGAGCGCCAGGATGGCATCCCGTTGGGCGCGCAGCCCCAGCTCGTCCAGACGCGCCTCGTCAAAGGTGGTGGCCTGCTCGTCCAGGCGGGCGCGGTGCTGGGCGCGGCGCAGCTCTCGGTAGGCATCGGCCGCGGCGCGGCCCACGCCGGCCGGCAGCAATCCGGCCGCTTCGGCCCGCTGCAGCAGGGCGATGACGCCGAGGTTGGGGATCAGTTCGGGGTGAGCGCCCGAATGGGCCAGCACCAGGTATTGCAGCGCGAATTCGGCATCCATCATGCCGCCGGCGCTGTGCTTGAGGTCGTACCAGCCGGCGCGCACCGGCTTGGCCGCGCGCACCTTTTCGCGCATGGCCTTCACTTCCTCACGCAGGGCGGCATGGTCGCGCGGCGCGGTCAGCACATGGCTGCGCACCGCTTCGAAGCGGGCCGCCAGGCTGGCGTCACCGGCGCAGAAGCGGGCGCGGGTGATGGCCTGGTGTTCCCAGGTCCAGGCGGTGTTGCTGCCGCGGCCGGTCTGGTATTTCTCGAACGAGGCCAGCGAGGTCACCAGCATGCCCGAGTTGCCATTGGGCCGCAGGGCGGTGTCGATGTCGAAGAGCTCGCCGGCGGCGGTGCGCACCGTCAGCCAGGTGATGAGCTTGCGCACAAAGGCGCCGTAGACCTCGGGCACCAGGTCTTTGTCGGCCTCGTCTTCGTCGTCGAACAGGAAGACCACATCCAGGTCGCCGCCATAGCCCAGCTCCTTGCCTCCCAGCTTGCCGTAGGCGATGACGGCGAAGCGGGGCTGCGGCCGGTGCGCCTGCTTGAGGCGGGCCCAGGTCCAGGCTATCGTGCATTGCAGCACCGCGTCGGCCAGGGCCGAGAGCTCGTCGGCGGCCTGCTCGACCGTGATCTGGCCTTCAATGTCGCGCACCAGGGTGCGGAAGACCTCGGCATGGTGGGCGCGGCGCAAGGTGTCGAGCAGGGCTTCTTCATGGGCCTCGCCGCTGCGCTCCCAGGCCTCGTGACGGGCTTGCAGATCGCTGAGGAAGCTGGGGCCGTCGAAGCGTTCGCTGAGCAAGCGGTTGTCGGCCAGCTCGTCGATCACGCCCGGGTGCTGCATCAGATAGCGCATGGGCCAGCGCGCCAGGCCCAGCAGGCGCAGCAGCCGGGTCTGCACGGAGGGGCGCTCGACCAGCAGGGCCAGATAGCTCTCGCGCCGCAGCAGCGGCTCCATCCAATCGACAAAGCGCAGGGCGGCGTCCAGGCTGCAGCCCTCGTCGCGCACCGCCATGGCGGCGCGGCCGACCAGCTTGGCCAGGCGCAGGCGAGAGTCTTCGCGCAGGTTCTGCACCCGCGGCTGGCTGGCCCAGCGGCGCACGGCCGTGGCCAGCTCGGGCTGCAGCTTGGCCAGGAATTCCTCGGCGTCGACCGGCAGGGCCGGGCCGTTGCAGCTGCGGCAGCCCCTGGGGCCGCTGGAGGGGCCGGGCGCCTGGCTGTCGTGCAGCAGGGCGTCGAACTCGTTGGCGACGGTCTCGCGCACCTCGCAGAGTCGCTCCAGCAGCTCACAGCCCTCGGGCCTGCAGACCATGCCCAGGCTGTGGGCGATCCAGAGCAGGTCTTCGTCGGCCGAGGGCAGGCAATGGGTTTGCTGGTCGTCCAGGAACTGGATGCGGTGTTCGACCCGGCGCAGGAACTCGTAGCACTCGCTGAGCTTCTCGGCCGTGTCCGGCTTCATCAGGCCCAGGCTGGCCAGCCGGCTCAAGGCCTTGACGGTGGAGCGGGTGCGGATCTCGGGGAAATGCCCGCCGCGCACCACCTGCAGCAGCTGGACGATGAACTCGATCTCGCGGATGCCGCCGCGCGAGAGCTTCACATCGTTGGCCCGCTCGGGCCGCCCCACGGCGCGGCGCTGCGCCTCGTCGCGGATCTTGCGGTGCAGTTGCCGCAGGCCTTCGAACACGCCGTAATCGAGATAGCGGCGGTAGACAAAGGGCGTCACCAGCGAGCGCAGGGCCAGGGCGCGGCCGTTCTGCACCGATTCCAGCGGCGCCACGACGCGGCTCTTGAGCCAGGCAAAGCGCTCCCACTCGCGCCCCTGCACCAGGAAATACTCTTCCAGCATGGCCATGCTGACGGCCGCCGGGCCCGAGTTGCCATTGGGTCGCAAGGCCAGGTCGACGCGGAAGACCTGGCCGTCGTCCGTCACCTCGCCGATCAGGGCGTAGAGCTTCTTGGCCACGCCGGCAAAGTACTCGTGGGCCGAGACCGGGCGCGGGCCGTCGGTCTGGCCTTCGTCTTCGTAGACGTAGATCAGGTCGATGTCGGAGGAGACATTGAGCTCGCGAGCGCCCAGCTTGCCCATGCCCAGCACCCAGAAATCGATCACCTCGCCGGCTTCGTTGCGCGGCGCGCCGGCCACCAGGTCCTGCTCAGCACGGGCGGCGGCCAGGGCCAGGCAGAGGCTGACCTCGGCCAGGTGGGTCATGGCCTCGGTGATCTCGTGCATGGCCGCGCCTTGCTCGATATCGAACACTGCCAGGCGCTCCAGCACCAGATGGCGCGCCACCCGCAGGGCGCTGGCCAGGCTGCGGCCCTGGGCCTGCAGCGCCTCGACCAGGGTCTGCATGGCTGCGCGCGAGGGCAGGCCGGCGGGCAGCAGGGGCAGCTCTTTCTCGTAACGGCGCCGCACGCGTTGCACAAAGCGGCTGTGTTCGGCGCGGGCGGAAGGCGCTGCCACCAGGTCGGTTTGAGGCTCGGTCATGGGCGGGGACGGCAGAAAGGAGCGAAAGAGTGCTGTGCTAGATTCGGCGGAGCCAGGGCAGGCGTTCCGCAGGCGAGAAGGGCTGAAGTATGCAGAAACTTCAAAGCCCGCGGAAAGCAAGCGCTTAAAGTCATGCCAGCGCGAGCGGGCGCCCTGCTGGGGCTTGCTGCGTGCGGGCTGTTTGAGCCTTGCTTTCTGCTGTGTTTTTTGCTGACCGCCACGTTCAACGCTTTGCCGTACCGCTGAGCCGCCATTCATCTTCTTCATGCCCGAGCTCAGCCGAGACCCCGCTGCCACCCCCAGCCCCGCCTCAGGCCCCTCCGGCTTGATCGGCTGGCGTCGCCCTTTGCGCTGGCTGCGTGTGGGCGGGCGCTGGTTGCTGGGCTTGCTGCTGCTGGCCTGGGGCCTGGTCTTGCTGGCCTGGCTGGCCTTGCACTGGCTGGTGCTGCCGCGCATCGACGACTGGCGCCCGCAGCTGGAGCAGCGCGCCTCGTCCGCCCTGGGCGTGCCGCTGCGCATCGGCAGCATCACCGTCACCTCGGGCGGCTGGGTGCCGGCCCTGGAGCTGCGCGATGTGCGCCTGCTCGACCCGCAAGGCCGCGAGGCCCTGCGCCTGCCGCGTGTGGCTGCGGCCCTGTCGGCCCGCTCGGTGCTGGCCTGGCAACTGCGCTTCGAGCAGCTGCTGATCGATGCGCCGCAGCTGGAGATCCGCCGCGACCGCCAGGGCCATATCTTTGTCGCCGGCCTCAACGTCGATGCCGCGCCCCAGGTGCAGACGGCCGATATGGCCGAGGCCTGGGCCGACTGGCTGCTGAGCCAGCATGAGTTCGTCATCCTCCAGGGCCGCATCCGTTGGGTGGACGAGCGCCGCGCCGCGCCGCCGCTGGAGCTGTCCGATCTGAACCTGGTCATGCGCAATGGCTTGCGCGAGCATGGCTTCCGCCTCGATGCCAGCCCGCCGCCCGAGTGGGGCCAGCGCTTCAGCCTGCAGGGCCAGTTCCGCCAGCAGCTGCTCAAGCGCCCCTCCGAGCTGCGCAGCTGGAGCGGCCAGCTCTATGCAGACCTGCCGCGCGCCGACCTGCACCAGCTGCGCCGCCATGTGGACCTGCCCTTCGAGCTCAGCGAGGGCGACGGCGCCCTGCGTGCCTGGCTGGATTACAAAAAAGGCGAGTCCCAGGGCGTGACCGTGGACCTGGGCCTGCGCTCGGTCAAGCTGCGCCTGGACCCGCAGGCTGAACCCCTGGTCCTGGCCCGCATCGAAGGCCGGCTGCAGCTGCTCAACGAGCCGCTGCAGCTCTCGCTGCAGGCCAAGCAGCTGGGCTTTGTCAGCGGCGATGGCACGGTGTGGCCGCGCTCGGACTGGGGCTTGCGCCTGCGCCTGGCCAAGGCGGCGGGCGCAAGCTCGACCGTCTCGGCAGGCGCCTCAGCCGCCGGGCTGCCGCCCCTGCTCGGTGGTGATCTGCAGGTGCAGCGTCTGGACATGGCCTTGCTGGCCCAGCTGCTGCAACGCCTGCCTGTCGGTGAGGCCGCGCGCGCGCGCCTGGCCGATCTGGCGCCCCAAGGGGTGCTGAGCGACCTGAACGCGCGCTGGGACGGCCCATTGGAGGCGCCGCGCAGCTACCAGATCAAGGCCCAGCTCGACGGCTTGCGCATGGCGGCGCGGCCTGCGCTGCCACCGGCCGATCCGGCCTCGCATGTTGCCGTGGGCCGGCCCGGCTTCGACGGCCTGCGCCTGCAGCTGGAGGCCAGCGAGCGTGGCGGCCAGGCCAAGCTCAGCCTGGCCGAGGGCGGGCGGCTGGATGTCCCCGGGGTGTTCCAGAACCCCTTGCCGCCCTTCAAGCACTTGAGTGCCCGGCTCGATTGGCGCCTGGACCCGGCCGCCAAGCCCGGCCACCGCCTGGAGCTGCGCGTCAAGGACCTGCAACTGGCCAATGCCGATCTGCGCGGCGAGTTCGACGCCGTCTGGCGCGCCGGCTCAGACACCCAGCCTTTCGGCTGGATGGATCTGAACGGCAAGATCGAGCGCATCGACGCGCGCCGGGTGGTGGCCTACCTGCCCCTGGCTGTGGGCGAGCATGCGCTGCGCTATGTGCGCGAAGCCATCCGCGGCGGCGAGGCGCGCGCCATCAATTTCAAAGTGCGCGGCCCGCTGCACGAGTTTCCCTTCGAGAGCAGCGAACGCGTGGGGCAGTTCCGCATCAGCACGCAGGCGCGTGACATCGATCTGGCCTACGTGCCGGCCGAGCCGGGCCAGGCCCTGAACTGGCCGGCGCTCGAGCGCGTCAATGCCGAGCTGGTGTTCGAGCGCGGCAGCATGGCGATCCGCCGCGGCCAGGCGCGGGTGTTCGGCTACGAGCTGAATGGCATCAGCGGCGGGATCAAGAGCCTCTTGCACGACCAGGTGCTGGACATCGAGGGCAGCGGCAGCGGCCCGGCCCAGGAGCTGCTGCGTTATGTGCGCAGCTCACCGGTCCATGGCTGGACCAGTGGCATGCTGGCCCAGACCTCGGCCAGTGGCCCGGCCGCCCTCAAGCTGCACCTCAGCCTGCCCCTGCATGACATCGCCCATAGCAAGGTGCGCGGCGCCGTGCAGCTGGGTGGCAACGAGCTGCGCATCCGCCCCGGCGTGCCCGTGCTGGGCATTGCCCGCGGCCGCATCGAGTTCGATCAGGCCAGCGTCCGGATCGTCGGCGCCCAGGCCCGTGTGGCCGGTGGCGATGCCGCCATCGAGGGCGGCAGCCTGCCCGATGGCAGCCTGCGTTTCGTGGCCCAGGGCGTGGCCACGGCCGAAGCCTTGCGCCGCACGCCCGAGTTCAGCGCCCTGGCGCCCTTGGCCCAGGCCGCCAGCGGCCAGGCGGCCTATCGCCTGCAGCTGGGGCTCAGCCACGGCCAGCCCGAGTTCCAGCTCAGCAGCAATCTGCAAGGGCTGGCCCTGGATTTGCCGGCGCCGCTGCGCAAGGAGGCCGACAGCATCCTGCCCCTGCGCGTGCAGACCGTGCTGGCACCGCTGGCCGCCGGTGCCAGCCAGTCGGCGCGCGATGAGCTGCGCCTGGAACTGGGCAACACGGTGCTGGCCCATTACCAGCGCGACCTGACGGTGGAACCGGCGCGGGTGCTGCGCGGCGCCCTGAGCGTGCAGGACAATCTGCCGCCGCTGCCGGCCAGCGGCGTGCAGCTGCACGCCAACCTCGACAGCTTCAATCTCGATGCCTGGCGCCAGACCCTGGGCCGTTGGCAAAGCAGTAGCAGCGCGGCGGGCACGGCTGCTGCTGCCGCTGCTGCTGTTGTGACCCCTTCCGCAGAGGGCGAGGGCGCCGAGCTCAGCTATCTGCCCCAGCAGATCGCCCTGCGCGCCAGCAGCCTGCATCTGGCCGGCCGCACCCTGAATCGCCTGGTGCTGGGCGCCAGCCGCCTGCCCGGCGGCGATCTGCGCAGCTGGCGCTTCAGCCTCGATGCCGATCAGTTGAGCGGCTATGTGGAGCATCGCAATGCCGGCAACGGCCTGGTGTTTGCGCGCCTGGGGCGGCTCTCCCTGCCCAAGCAGGAGGTGGAGTCGGTCAGCCAGCTGCTGGCCGGCAAGCCGCAGGCGGACACGAGCAGCAGCGACACCCGCAGCGTGCCCGATCTGGACATCGTGGTCGATGACTTCGAGCTGCGCGACAAGCATCTGGGCCGCCTGGAAGTGCAGGCCCGCGCCACCGGCCCGCAGCGCGACTGGCATCTCAACAAGCTGCAACTCAAGTCGGCCGACGCCGTGCTCAACGGCACAGGCCGCTGGATCAATGAGCCCGGCCAGGCGCAGCGCCGCAGCGAGCTGGACTGGAAGCTGGAGCTGCTGGACGCCGGCAGCCTGCTCGAGCGCATGGGCCAGGGTCGGGTCTTGCGGGGCGGCCGCGGTGAGCTGACCGGCCAGATCGGCTGGGCCGGCTCGCCGCTTTCGCCCGATTACGCGAGCATGAGCGGCCAGCTGCATGTGGCGCTGGAGTCGGGCCAGTTCCTGACCGTGGAGCCCGGTGTGGGCCGCCTGCTCGGGGTGCTGAGCCTGCAGTCGCTGCCGCGGCGCTTTCTGTTCGATTTCCGCGATGTCTTCTCGGAAGGCTTCACCTTCGACGGCATCCAGGGTGATGTGAAGATCGAGCGCGGCGTGGCCAGCAGCCAGAATCTGCGCACCCGCGGTGTGCAAGCGGCCGTGCTGGTGGAGGGGCGCGCCGACCTGGCCGCCGAGACGCAGAACCTGCGCGTGTTGGTGGTGCCTGAGCTGAACGCGGGCGGCGCCTCGCTGGCCTATGCCGCCGTCAACCCGGCCATCGGCCTGGGCACCTTCCTGGCCCAGCTGCTGCTCAGCCGCCCGCTGGCGGCGGCCAGCACGCGCGAGTTCCACATCACCGGCAGCTGGGTGGACCCCAAGGTGGAGAAGGTGGAGCACAAGGCCGAGGAGGCATCGACACCCGCCAGCGCTGCGGAGCGTCAGCCGTGAGCGGCGGCAAGCGGCGCATTGCGGACCATCGTCGTGCCGATCTGCTCACGCACGCTGCGGTGGCTCGGCCCGCCGCCGGGCTCATGGTTCGCGGGTCGGCTCTGAGAGCCGACTTCCCTCGCTGCTCACTCCGCGGCTCAGCGGCGCCAAACTCCCTCCGTTCGCTGCGCTCACTGTGGTCAAACAGTGGCGCCGAGTCAGTTCTTGAAGCGCGCGAGTACGCGCGCCTGAGCCGCTCCGCTGCGCCCTCGGCCGCGCACAAATCGCCCGTCGGCGGGCCGAGCCACCTCCGGAGGTGGCGTGTTCCACCGTGGAAGAGGCACATCGACCGCGATGCAAGCGCCCTGCAGCCCGTGCCGCTGCCGGGCGAATTGTGCCGGGCCGAGCAGCGCAGCGCCTCGGGGCGCGCATGTACTCGTGCGCTTCAAGTTCTGACTTGGCGCTTCTGTCTGAACGAAGCGAACGCAGGGAGCGGAGTGAGTTATGCGCCAGCCCCGAGGCGCGAGCAGCGCAGGGAAGTCGGCCCGTTAGGGCCGACCCCGGAACCATGAGCCCGGTGGCGGCACGGGCTGCAGGGCCTCACGAGCAAAACCAAAGGCTGCTTCGTGCCGATTGCAGCCGGTTGTTGAATGTCCGTAGAACGAAGGTGAACCGATGAAGATCGCAGCGATTCAGATGGTGTCCGGTCCTGATGTGGCGGCCAATCTCGCGCGGGCGCGCCACTGGTTGGCCGAGGCTGCGGCGCAAGGAGCCCAGCTGGCGTCTTTGCCCGAGTACTTCTGCCTGATGGGCTTGCAGGACCGCGACAAGCTGGCGGTGGCCGAGACCGAAGGCGACCCGAGTGCTCCGATCCAGCGCGCGCTGCGCGAGGCTGCGGCGGAGCTGGGCCTGTGGCTGGTGGGCGGCACCTTGCCGCTGCGCACCTCCGACCCCGAGCGTGTGCGCAATGCCAGCTGTGTCTACGCGCCCGATGGCCGGCTGGCGGCGCGCTACGACAAGATCCATCTATTCCGCTACGACAACGGCCGCGAGGCCTACGACGAGGGGCGGGTGCTGGAGGCCGGCGCGGCGCCGGTCATGCTGCAGGCCGAGGGGCTGAACATCGGCCTGAGCGTCTGCTACGACCTGCGTTTCCCCGAGCTCTACCGGGCGATGAGTTTTCAGCCGGGCCGGCCGCCCTGCGATCTGTTTTGCGTGCCCTCGGCCTTCACCTACACCACGGGCCAGGCGCATTGGGAGCTGCTGCTGCGCGCCCGAGCGGTCGAAAACCAGGCCTATATCGTGGCACCGGCCCAGGGTGGACGGCATGAAAATGGCCGCAGGACCTGGGGCCACACCATGATCGTTGACCCCTGGGGCGAGGTGCTGGGCTGCCTGCCGGAAGGCGAGGGCCTGGTGCTGGCCGAGCTGGATACCGCGCGCCTGGCCGCGGTGCGCAGCCAGTTGCCGGCGCTGCAGCACCGCCGGCTCTGAAGGTCCGGGCTCTGTTTTCATCTCCACTCTGCCGCTTCGCGCCTCATGCCTGCCATGCCCGATCACCCCATGCCGCGCCGCCGTGCCTTGCTGATGCTGCCGCTGGCCCTTGCGGCCGTGGGCTTGAGCGGCTGCGGCACGCCGGCCGATGCGCCCGCCATGCGCCTGAGCCTGGCCGAGAGCTTGCAGCTGCGCAGCTGGGTGCCGCCCGGCTTGCGCGCGCAAGTGCAGCTGATGCCGGTGTCGGGTGGCCAGCCGACCGGGCGATTCTGGGGCGCCAAGATCAGCAATGCCTCGCTGCAAGAGGCTCTGGAAGAATCCCTGCGCGACACCGGCCTGTATGCGCCGCGCCCGGCCGATGCGCGCTACGAGCTGCGCGTGACCCTGATGCTGCTGGACCAACCCATGGTGGCCGTGCTGGACGCCAAGGTGGCGGTGACGCTGAGCTACACCCTGATGGAATCGCGCACCGGCCGCACCATTTACGAGCGCAAGCTGCGCACCCAGCACACGGCCGAGTTCGGCTCCGCCATCCTCGACCCCAACGAGCGCATGCGCATGGCCAGCGAGGGCGCGATCCGCAGCAACGTCAATACCTTGCTGCGCGAACTGCTGGAGCTCAAGTGGCCTGAGTGACCGCCTGAATGACCGCCTGAGTGATGGCCTGATGGCTGCAGCCGGGCGGCTGCACCGCCTGTTCAGTCCAAGCCGAAAGGGTTGTCGATCGAATGCGCCGGCTGGCTGAACCAGCGCGGGCCGGCTTCGGTCATGTAGACATGGTCCTCGTGGCGCACGCCGAATTCGCCGGGCACGCAAATCATGGGCTCGTTGCTGAAGCACATGCCGGCGGCCAGTGGGGTGCTGTCGTTGTCGACCAGATAAGGCCATTCGTGGATGTCCAGGCCGCAGCCGTGGCCGGTGCGGTGGGGCAGGCCCGGCAGTTCGTAGCGCGGACCGAGGCCTGCGGCGGCAATGACGCGGCGTGCGGCGCGATCCACCTCGCAGCAGGGCGTGCCAATCTGCGCCGCCGCAAAGGCCGCGGCCTGCGCGGCTTGCTCCAGGTTCCAGATCTCGCGCTGCCGCGCACTCGGCGTGCCGAAGACATAGCTGCGCGTGATGTCGGACATATAGCCCTCGACCAGGCAGCCGGTGTCGATCAGCACCATATCGCCCAGGCGCAGGCGCTGTGCTTCTTTCACCCCATGCGGGAAGGCCGTGGCCGGGCCGAAGAGCACGATGCAGAAGTAGGAGCCGCGCGCGCCGACCGCGCGGTGGCCCTCGGCGATGAAGGCCTCGACCTCCCGGGTGCTGATGCCCTCATTCAGGATGCTGGCGGCGGCCTGCTGCACCGCCAGGGTCATGTCGTGTGCGCGCTGCATCAGGGCCAGCTCGGCGCTCGATTTGCGCATGCGCAGCGGCGCCGTCACCGGCTTGGCATTGACCCAGGCCAGGCCCTCGCGCTGCAGGCCGTCCACCACGAACAGCGGTGTGTCCTCGCTGATGGCCAGGCGGCTGGCGCTGGCGCCCAGGCCCAGCTCGGCCAGCACGCGCCGGCACAGCGCGTAGGGGCTCTCGTGCTCTTCCCAGGCATGCAGGGCACCGGGCAGCACCATGTACTCGCGCAGCGTGCCTTCTTCAAATGCCGGGGCGATGTACTGCGGCTCGCCTTCGGCTGGGATGATCAGGCCGACCAGGCGTTCGCTCGGGTGCCAGACTGTGCCGCTGAAGTAACGCATATTCGTGCCGGCATGGGCATACAGCGCCGACAGGCCTTGCTGCCTCAGCAGCGCTTGTGCCGCGGCCACCCGCTGGCGGTATTCGGCCAGGCCAATCGGGGCGACCGGCGCGCGGTCTTGGAACTGCCGGGCCAGATGGGCCAGGGCCTCGGATGCGGTGCTGCCGCCCACGCCTCGTGTCATGTTCTGTGCTCTCCGTGTGCAGGGGATGGGGCCATGTGGCCGGTTAAATATATTTAAAGAATACCGCATGATGCCAGCAGGCTTGCGGCGCATCGCGTACAAAGCGGGCCGAGGCAAGCCAACCATCCAACATCGAGAGGCGGAGATTCATGCTTGAACTGATCCTGGGCCTGGTGATTTTTCTGGGCGTTCATTCGCTGCGCATCGTGGCCGAGGGCTGGCGCAGCGCCCAAATCGCCCGCATGGGCGCGCAGCGCTGGAAGCTGGTCTACACCCTGCTGTCGCTGCTGGGCTTCGGCCTCATCGTCTGGGGCTTTGGCCTGGCCCGGCAGACGCCCGTCGCGCTCTGGGCCGTGCCCAAGGGCATGAACCACCTGGCCGCCTTGCTGACGCTGCTGGCCTTCGTCCTGCTGGCCGCCGCCTACGTGCCGGGCAATGCGATCAAGGCCAAGCTGCGCCACCCGATGATCCTGAGCGTCAAAGTTTGGGCCCTGGCCCATCTGGTGGCCAACAACACGCTGGCCGAGCTGCTGCTGTTCGGTGGCTTTCTGGTCTGGGCGGTGCTCTGCTTCCGCGCCGCGCGCCAGCGCGACCGCGCCCAGCCGCCCGCCGCCCTCAACAGCACGCCCATCGCCACGGCCCTGACCGTGCTGATCGGCGTTGCCGCCTGGGCCGGCTTCGCCTTCTGGGCCCATGCGGCCTGGATCGGCGTGCGCCCCATGGGCTGATGGGCAGGCATCAAGCCGGCGCGTGATTCAAGCGCCGGGCTCGGGCTGCGAAGGTGCAAGCAGCAGCGCCTTGGCGGCTTCGATGCGCAGCGCCATCGCGACGGTTTCGTCATTCATCACGCGCAGCAGAAAGCGGCGTGGCTCGCAGTCCGGGAATGCAGGGGCCGCATGGGGCTGGGGCGTCGCCGGGGCCGTGCTGGCTGAGGGTGGGTTGGGCGCGCAGCCGATGGTGTGATCCAGGGACGCGAGCGCGGCGTGCAGCTGCGTGGCTGGGATGCAGCTCAGGCGGCTGAGCACCTCGGCTTGGGCCTCGGGGCCGGGCTCGGTGTCCAGCCAAGGCTCTTCGCTGAAGACCGGGGCCAGATCGGGGGCGACAAAGGCGGACCACTGGCCGGGCGCTGCCCGCTGCGGCGGCAGGCTGGGTGCTGTTGTCTGCGAGCTCGAAGTCCACCGCAGCAGCCGTGTCGCCGGCCGGAGCTCGGCCAGGTAGGCGCGCACCAGGGCCTGGAGCAAGGCGTCGGCTTCTGCCGCCAGGCTGTCCTCGGTCAGCGCAAACCAGAGCTGGAATCCGTCGCGGCCGTTGACGGCGATGGCCGGTGCTGGCAGACCCAGATCGCTTTGCACGCCGCGCCAGAGGGCGCCCAAGGCGGTCCAGTCGGCAGGGCGGGCCAGTTCCAGCACGGCCGCGCGCGCCGGTGCAGCCACGGCGGGGTCGTGGCTGCCGTAGAGGCGTTGCAACTCCTGTTGCAGTCGGTTGTCGTTCATGGGGCGCTATTTTGCGGGTTCAGTGGCCCACCGCATACCGGCCATCGCGAGCCCTTTGGATCAAGTCCCAATCATGGGATGGTCGATCCACTGCGCGATCCCGACACTGCGCCGGTCTTGGCTTTTGGGGGGTGAACGATGGGCATGACCGCAACGATTGAATCCACGGATTTCGAGTCCGCAGTTCTGAATCCGGACTTGCAACTGCGCTGCTTGAACGAGGCGGCGCTCAAGCATCTGGTGCAGGAGCTGAATACCCGGGCCTGGAGTGAGCACAAGCTCGATCTCAAGGCCTTGCAGCGCCAGGCCGACGAGATCGGTTCCGTGCTCGGTCAGGAACCAACGCCGGCCGAAGGCAGCACCGCGCAGGCTCAGGCGGCCCAGATCCAGGCTTTGTGCAAGCAGGCGGTGGCCGAAGACGTGGCGTACTCCGAGCTTGTGCTGGGGCACAACCCCACCTTGTTTCCACCGTTCTTCGATGGTGGGCGGCAGGGCGCCGCCGGAGGATTCTTCGGCATCGCGCGCAATGAGAAGTTTCCGAATCTGGGCCGCGTGGGGATCAGCGTGGCGGCCTACAACCCCGGCGGCCATGTGGAGCACAGCTCCTTTGTCAGTGCCTTGACCGTGGCCCCGTCAAGCCGCACGGTCAGCTTCCGGGCCACGGCCGGGGTCAGCGGTGCCTTGACCGCCTTCGGCCTGCTGGGCTATGGCCGAGCCAGTGCGCAGGTGCTCGGTCGGCTGTCGATCTTCGACATGGCCACCCAGTCCTTTCGCAGCGTGGAGGCGCGCAGCAGCATTGGCGAGATCTCATTTGGGCGCCTGGAGTTTCGCGGTCATCAGTTCACGGCCAGAGGCAGCGCCGTGGTCCGCGCAGGGGAGATTCTGCTGCTCTCTGGTGGCCTGCGCGTCACGGCCGGCTGTGGCGGGTTGGGATGCGGTGCGGTGTCCAATCTGCGGCTGCAGTTTGACAGCATGGCGGTGGATTGAGCCGCTGTCGGTTTGGCGCCCCACCGCCTGGCCGGGAAAACCCGTGGGCAACTGGGTTCATGCTGGGACAGGGCGCTGCTATGCTCAGCGCTAACGCCGCAGCACAGCGGCCCGAACGTGATCGCAGCGGCCCTCTGCCAGCTCGCAAACATGCGTGAATGAGGCCAGGCTCGATCTGATTTGCAAGCTTGAGCGCCAACCGGTGCTGACAGAGGCAGCGCACCATGTCCAGCGGCATTCTCAGAACCTGGAACGACGAACGTGGCTTTGGCTTCATCGCGCCCACTCAGGGTGGGCGCGAGTTGTTTGTGCATATCAGCGCCTTTGCGCAGGATGGCAGCCGGCCCACCGTGGGCGAGACCCTGCACTTTGATCTCGGCACTGGCAAGGATGGCAAGCCGCAAGCGCTGCATGTCAGGCGCCTGGCTTTGGCTGCGGGTAGGGCCCGAGACAGGGAACTCGAGGCGCCGTTGCCGGGCGAAGCCGCGCAGCGGCTTGACCGCAAGGCGGCGGTGGGTCGGCATGCTGGACTTGGCGCTGCTCTCGCCTCGCCGCCTGCGCTCAGCGGCAGTTCGACCTTCTTGCGCGCCCTGGTCTTTGTCGTTTTGATGGCTTCGCTCGGAGCATACGGCTACAAGCACTACCGCCAGAGCCTGAGCGAACTGCAACGCATCAGTGCCGCTCCGCCCGGCGCAGGGCAAAACACAGAGCCGGCTTCAGCGCTCGCGCCTTCTTCCGAGTCCTTTCGCTGCGACGGCCGCACGCATTGCAGCCAGATGCGTTCTTGCGCGGAGGCGAGCTACTTCCTGCGTCACTGCCCCGGGGTGCAGATGGACGGCGACCAGGATGGTGTGGCCTGCGAGGAACAGCACTGCGGCAAGGGCTGAGGCAAGGGCTGCGGCGGCCGTCTGAATACCCGCTCGGTTGCGGTCTCGCTCGGGCCTGGCGGCGATACTGCCGCATGCCTGATGCCGCCCGCCTCGTTCCTCCGCAGTTCTATCCCTGTTTGTTTGTGGCCCTGTGGAGCACCGGCTTCATCGGCGCCAAGTACGGGCTGCCTGATGCGCAGCCGCTGACCTTCTTGAGCCTGCGCTATGTCCTGGTGCTGCTCTTGATGGGCGCCGTGGTGCTGTGGACGCGAGCGCCCTGGCCGGCGCGGGGCAGCCGGGCCTGGATGCACATCGCGGTTTCGGGCCTGCTGGTGCATGGTGTCTATCTGGGCGGGGTGTTCACGGCGATTGCCCAGGGCTTGCCGGCTGGCATCACGGCCTTGCTGGTGGGACTGCAGCCGCTGCTGACGGCGCTGGGCGCCGGCTTGTTCCTGGGTGAACGGGTGCGGCCAGCGCAATGGCTGGGCCTGGCGCTGGGCCTGATCGGTGTCGGCCTGGTGCTGGCCCACAAGCTGGGCTCTGGGCTGGCCACGCCGGCCTTGCAAGCCATGCTGCTGCCAGCGTTTGTCGCCCTGCTGGGCATCACCGCGGGCACGCTGTATCAAAAGCGTTTTTGCCCGGCGTTTGATCTGCGCACAGGCTCCCTGATTCAGTTTCTGCCCTGCCTGCTTCTGACCGCCTTGGCGGCCTGGGCTGGGGGGGAGAGCCTGGAAGTGCGCTGGAGCGGCTCGTTTGTGTTTGCCCTGGCCTGGCTGGTGTTGGTGCTGTCGCTGGGGGCGGTCAGCTTGCTCCACATGCTGATTCGCCAGGGCAGCGCCGTCCATGTGGCCAGCCTGTTCTACCTGGTGCCGCCGACGACGGCGGTGTTCGCCTGGGCCTTGTTTGGCGAGACCCTGCACGGCCTGGCCCTGGCCGGCATGGTGGTGGCGGTCACCGGGGTGTGGCTGGCGCGGCGCTGAACTGAGCGGCCTCAGCCACTCAACGCCAGAACTTGCCGTCGGGTCCGATGATGGCCAGATCGGCATAGTCCATGCCGGTGTGGTCGCTGCTGCTGAAGCGCAGTTCCAGGCCTCCGAGATCGAGCTTGCCCAGGCCGTCGAGTGCGCGCAGCAGGCCGGCGCGGTTCAGGTCCTTGCCGGCCTTGCGCAGGGCGGCCACCAGCACCTTGGCGGCGGCAAAGCCCTCGACATTGGAGGGCGTCAGCTCCTTCAGGCCCGCGGCCTTGGCCAGCTCCTGGGCCTCGCGGATCATGGCGGTGTTGAGCGAGCGCTCGGACGGGAAGACCTGGCTGACGATGATGCCGCGGCCCAGGGTGTCCAGCTGCTTGATGAAACCCGAGGAGGCGTTGTTGGACAGGGTCACGACCTGGGCGGCCGAGCCTGCGGCGCGCAAGGCCTTGATGCCATCGGCCACGGCCGCGCCGGCGCCGATGAAGAGCAGGGCCTGGGCATCGGCCTTGGCCAGCTGGGCCATCAGCGGCGCCATCTCGGGCTTGTCGCGTGGGAATTTCAGGTGGGCCAGGGGCTGCAGCTTGGCGGCCTGCAAACCCTTGAGCGCGCCGGTGGCCGCATCGGCACCAAAGCTGTCGTCCACCTGGACCAGGGCGATGCGGGCCATGCCCATGCCGGCCAGGTGCTGGATGGCGCGCTCGGCCTCGCGCTGGTAGGTGGCGCGCACATTGAACACATACGGGTTGACCGGCTTGTGCAGCAGCATGGCGCCGGTCGAGGGCGCCACCAGGGCCAGCTTGTGTTCGGCCAGCAGGGGCAGGATGGCCTGGCTGTGCGGCGTGCCGCGGTTCAGGAACAGGGCGATCACGCCCTGGTCGATCAGCTTCTTGGCGTTCTCGGCGGCCAGGGCGGGCTCGAACCGGTCGTCCAGCGAGATCAGCTCGATGGCCTGGCCGTTGACGCCACCGGCGGCGTTGATCGCGTTCAGGTAGAGCTTGGCGCCCTCGGTGGTCTCCTTGACCCCGGCGGCCACCGGGCCGCTGAAACCCGCCGTTTGGCCGATCTTGATCTGGGCCATGGCGGTGGCCGTCAGGCCCAGGCTGCAGCACAGGGCCAATGCAAGGCGACGCAAGGGGATCATGGTGGGCACGCTTTCTCGTTGAGCTCGGTGTTCCTTCGGGAACGGCTGCGATTGTGGCAAAGCCCGTCCGACTCGCCCGGGCCGAAACGCGGCCTGTGTGTGAGCAAATGATTCAGATCCCGGGTTTCGTGACCCGCGCGGCGCCTGGGGGTGAAAGAACCGCTGCCAACTCGCCCCAGACCAAGGCCCGCTCACCCCATTTGCTTGGCGCTCGCGGGGGAGGGCGGCGATGCTTCGGCCATGAACACACCCAGCCCCTCCATCACCCCGCCGAACACGCCCGCGACCGAATCGCGGCTGTTCTTCATCGACTGGTTGCGCATCCTGGCCTTTGGCCTGCTGGTGCCCTATCACGTGGGCATGTACTACGTGAGCTGGGGCTGGCATGTCAAAAGCCCCGCCGCCAGTGAGACGCTGGAGCCGCTGATGCTGATGAGCTCGCCCTGGCGTCTGGGCCTGCTGTTCTTCGTCGGCGGCGTGGCCCTGGCCCAGGCCTGGGGGCGCGAGCAGTCGCAGCGGCCGGGCCAGCCTTCCGGCCTGCTGCGCCAGCGCAGTGCCCGCCTGCTGCTGCCCTTGGTCTTCGGCATGCTGCTCATCGTGCCGCCGCAGAGTTATTTCGAGGTGGTGCAGAAGCTGGCCTACCCAGGCTCTTACCTCGAGTTCATGCGGCAGTATCTGCAGGGCTTTGATGGCTTTTGCTTCGCGGAAGAAGGCCGCCGCAAATGCCTGAGCCTGCCCACCTGGAACCACCTCTGGTTCCTGCCTTATCTCTGGGTCTATGGCTGGATCGGCATCACGCTGCTTCGCCGCGCGCCGGCCTGGCTGGCGGGTCTGGGCCAGCGGCTGGCGGGCCTGGGACCCTGGGGTCTGCTGCTGGGCCTGGCCCTGCCGCTGATGCTGGCGCGCCAGCTGGTCGGGGCATTCCCCTCCACCCACAACCTGACCTGGGATTGGTACAACCACGCCCAATACCTGAGCCTGTTCCTGATGGGCATGGTGGCCTCGCAGGCCGGGCGGGCGTTCTGGCAGCGCCTGAGTGCGCTGCGCTGGCCGGCCCTGGTCGGCGCCGTGCTGGCCTGGGCGCTGCTGATGGTCTATTTCGAGGCCTATGCCAAGGCCACGCCGCCGGAGGGCCTGCGCGCCCTGATGCGCTGTGTCTGGGGTCTGCTGCAATGGTGGGCCACGGCGGCGGCTTGCGGCTTTGCCTTCCGGCATCTCGATGTGGACTCGGCCTGGCGCCGCCGGCTCAGCGCTGCCGTGTTCTGCGTCTACATCCTGCATCAGACGGTGATCGTGCTGCTGACCCAGGCCCTGGCGCCCCTGCACCTGGCGCCGCTGCCCGAGGGCCTGCTGCTGATCACTGCCACCTGGGCACTCTGCGCGCTGGCTTATGGGGTGGTTCGTGCATGGCTGCCAGCGCCGCTGGCCTTGCTGCTGGGCGTGGATCGCCCCAAGACCCCGGCCGTGCAGGCCGGCCGTTCCGCCGCGACAATCTCAGGCCCTGTCCCCCACACCACCACCGCCGAGCTGGGCCCGGAGGCCCGCTGAGCACGAGGAAGTCGATGAAATACCTGCACACCATGGTCCGCGTGACCGACCTGGACCTTTCGCTGAAGTTCTACCGCGATGCCCTGGGCCTGGTCGAGGTGCGCCGCAGCGAGCACGAAGCCGGCCGCTTCACCCTGCTGTACCTGGCTGCGCCCGGCGATGAAGCGGGCAAGTACCAGCCCCAGGTCGAGCTGACCTACAACTGGCCCGATGCCAATGGCCAAGGCGAGGTCTACACCGGTGGCCGCAATTTCGGCCACCTGGCCTTTGCCGTGCCCGATATCTATGCCGCCTGCCAGCGCCTGGCCGACCACGGCGTGACCGTGCTGCGCCCGCCGCGCGACGGCCGCATGGCTTTTGTGCGCTCGCCCGATGGCATCTCGGTCGAGCTGCTGCAGGACGGCCCGGCCCTGGCGCCGGCCGAGCCCTGGGCCTCCATGGCCAACACGGGTTCCTGGTAACCCCCGTTCTCAGCCCGTGCCGCTGCTCTTCTTGCGGCTTTGCTCCAGCTGCGCCCACAAGGCCTCGGCCTTCTGGGCCGCTTCCTGGCGGGCCGCTTCGCCGAGCTGCTGGTAGTCTTGGGTGCGCACAAACCAGTCGGCGCTGAGCTCATCGCCGGAGCGGCGGGCGATCAGGTTCCAGGCGGCCGCATCGAGCGGCCGTTTTTCCAGCAGATAGGTCTCCGAGATCATGGCCGCGGCATGCAGATTGCCGCGCAGGTAGGCCTCGGTCAGCGCCGTGCGGGCCGCTTCGCGGTAGGGGAAGCCGGGCTCGTGCTCGGGGTCTTGGGGCTTGCCGTCGAGGGCAAACAGATAGCGCTCGGCCAGATGGGTCAGGGCTTGCACATCCTTGGCGGCGGCAGCCTGACGCAGCTGGGTCAGTGGCATCTGGTAGTAACGCTCGTGGATCTGGTAGCCCAGGCGACGCAGGTTCTCGTTGATGGCCTTGTCCTCGGCACTGAGCTCGCCCTGGGGTGACAAGGCATCGGCCGCTTCGGTGGACGCGCCGGCCATCTGCCAGGGGTTGTCATGGCTGTGATCATGGGCCGCGTGCTCGTGCCCGGGCTCGCTGGCCTTGGGACCGCGCGGCAGGGGCTGATCCACGGCGCCAAACAGATCGCGCAAGGCATTGCCGGGTTCGGCCGGCTGCGAGGCGGCGGCGGCACGGGCCGCTTGCTCGGCCGCTCGAGCTTGTTCCTGGGCGGCCTCGTCCTGCTGCCACCAGACCATCAGTCCGCTGGCCAGCAGGGCGGCGGCCATGCCCCAGCGGGTGGGAGTCATGGCCGCTTTCATCAGATGCGGGTCAGGCAGGCGTTCAGACCGTTGGCATAGCCGTAGCGCGAGTAGTAGTCGCGCTGCGAAGGCGTGCCATGGGTCGAGTAGTCCGCCGCGGCCCGGGCCGAGCGCACGGCCGACTCGATGAAGCTGGGGTAGCGCAGCGTGGTCTGGGCGTACTTGGCGAAGGTGCCGCCGACGCAATCGGCCTGCAGCTCTTGCATGGGCGCGCGCTTGTTGATGCCGCGGGTGAACTGGATCGAGTGGCCCCACTCGTGGGCGATGATGAACTTGGCCACGTAGTTGCCGTAGCTGTTCTCCTGGCCTTGCAGGAAGGAGGTGCCGACGCTGATGGTGTAAGGGCCGCAGGCAAAGGCGCTGGGCGAGGGCTCGCCGCAGGCGCGCTGGTTCACATACACCGTGGGGCGGGCATAGCCGCCCAGCTGGCCGCGGATCTCGGTGGCCGAGTTCTGGATGTAGGTGTTGTTCACCGTGGCGGCGCCGGCGGGCATCAAGCCCAGGGCCAGGGTCAGGGCAGCGGCCGCTTGGGCCAGGCCGTGAATGCGTGCAGTTTTCATGGCTGTTGTTCTCTCAGGCTGTGTTGAGATGAGGAAGAAAAGAAGGCCTCACCGGGTGAGGTGGGGCCGTCGCTGCGCACACGTCAACAGCTTGTGCGCCTGCCTGAAAGTATGGGGAGGCCGTCAGCCTCCCGGCTGAGGGTTTCCATGGCAAACCCGCGTTAACCCGCCTGCAAGCTCTTACAGGGCGAGGCCGCAATGAAACAGTTCAGTCGCTGTAGCCCCAGGGGGCCGGCGGCGGCGGCACCGGCTGGCTGAGGTCGAAGTCGACGCGGAACTCGCGGCTTTCGCGCAGCAGGCGGTAGCTGAAGCTCTTGAGCTCGGTGTGGATCATCAACTGCCAGATATTGCCGACCGAAGCGGCCATGCCCTGGCGCAGGAACAGCTCCTGGCTGTAGGGGTCGGCCGGGAAGGACTGCAGTTGCGGCCAACCGGCCTCGCGGGTGTGGCCGCCGTACATGGTCGATGCATCGCTGCGGCCATCGGCTTTGCGGTGGTCATGCTTGAGGCTCAGGCCCGAGCCGGTCTGGCTGATGATCCAGGTGCGGGAATGGTCCTCTCCGACATGGAAAGGGATCTGGATTTCGCGCTCGCTGCAGCGCCGCACATGCATCAGCAGACGGCCTTCAAAGCCGCGGCCGCTCTTGGGCTGGTCTTGCACCACACGGCCTTCGAAGGCCTGGCCGCAGAGGCTGCGCAACTGGTCGAAGAATTGCTGATGGGCCTGCGCCGAGACCAGGGGTGCCGCTTGCACCACCGGGCTTGTGGCCGGTGCCGGGCTCGCTGCCGGGGCCAGCGTGTGGCTGCAAGCCAGCAGCAGGGCGGCAGTCCAGGGGCCGGTCGATCGGGGCAGGGCAGGCATGGTGGGCTCGTTTTCCTGGGGTTCGCTGCGGAGGGGGGAAGGCGCGCTCAGCGCCGGCCGAACATCATCTGCCGCGCCAGCGCCTTCTTCAGCGGCGGGATCTGCTGCAGCCCGGCCAGGGCCAGGCCGCGCACGGCAGGCAGACCCGGCCAGCGCCAGGCGAAGCTGCGGGCCAGGAAGTCGGTGGCCGCGATCATGCTCCAGCGGTCGGGGGCGCGCTGCCACTCGACCCGGCGCAGCGCCTGGCTGACCCAGAGTGCCGGCAGCCCCGGCTCGCTGCTGCGGGCCTGGCCCTGCACCAGGGCCTCGACAAGCGCATAGGCATCGCGCAGGCCCAGGTTCAGGCCCTGGCCGGCGACCGGGTGCAGGGTCTGGGCGGCATTGCCGATGCGCACGACCTGACCCTCGACCAGGCTGCGCTCGGCGTTCAGGCCCAGGGCAAAGCATTTGAGCGGGCTGATGCCCTGCAGCGTGCCCACGCGCGCCGGCAGCAGGCTCTGGATCACGGCCAGGCGCTGCGCGTCGCTGAGCGAGGCGATGTCATCGTCGGCCTGGGGCATGCACCAGACCAGGGCCGCGCGGCGCTGACCGTCGCGCGGGCGCAGCGGCAGCAGGGCCAGCGGGCCGTTGCGGGTGAAGCGTTCGAAGGCCAGACCCGGCGGGCTGTCCTCGGCCAGGATGACGCTGCCGACCCAGGCGTTCTGCTGGTAATCGTGCGAAACGGCCTTGCGCGCCTGCTCGGCAAACACGCCGCCCTCGGCCACCACCGCCAGATCGAAGCTCTCGGCCACGCCGGCATCGATCTCCACCCCGGGCGAGAGCGGTTTCAAGCCCTGCACCGGTGTGCCAAAGCGGCTGAACAAGCGGCCCGGCTCGGCCTGCACGCGCGCCTGCCAGGCGGCCTGCATCGGCGCCACCAGCTGGCCATAGCTGAGCACCGCGCCCAGCTGCGGCACGCCTTGCTCGGCCGCGCTCAGGCGCACCTCGGGCTCCTGGCTGGGGCCGAACAGCGGGTGGCTCAGCGTGGGCGGCGCCTGGCTGACGCTGACCTCGAGAATCGCCTGCGCGGCCTCCGCATCCCAGGCCTGCAGGCGCTGCAGCAGCTGCACGCTGCCCAGGGCCAGTGCCAGGGTGCGCGGGTCGCCCGACACATCCTTGTCCAGCGGCCGCGCGTCGAACAGCGTCACCTGGGCTTGCGGCAGGCGCTGCGCGGCCAGCAAGGCCAGGCTCAGGCCGGCCGGGCCGGCGCCGATGATGGCCAGGCGCAGCGGTGTGGCGTCGGGGGCCGAGGAATTGGAGGCAGAAGAGGCGGGCATGGGTGCAGCATCGGGGCGAGAAGAGGCCAGCAAAAGCGGGCAAGTTGGCACTATAGCCAGCGCCGACCCGCCCGCTGCCCGGATGGTCTTCAGCCGCCGCAGCTGCCCCAGGTCTTGCCCTGGTCGGCGCTGCACTCCTTGCGGCTGGTGCCGTCGGCCAGGGTGCTGGTTCGAGTCCAGGGGCCGGTGTTGCTCTTCTCGATGGTGATTCGCAGCTGGCTGTCGTCGGTGGAGCGCTTGAGCCAGCTGAACACCGGGAGCTTGACCTCGTCCTCGAAGCGGTAGCCGCTGGCCGCCATGCGCTGGATCACGCTGGCGAAGTCCAGCTGGGCGCTCTTGCCCTGCAGCCGCTCCCAGTCCTTGAGCAGGGCGTGCTCGGGCTGCTCGGCATAGAAGCGCAGATTGCTCAGATAGGACACCTGGCCCACCCGGTAGTCGGTGTAGTACTCGCGCAGGCCCACGGGGCCGGGGCTGGCCGCATGGGCCGCGTTGAAGCAGGCTTGCGGGTCGGCCTCGCGCTTGGGGTCCTCGTAGTGCACCACCAGCTCGTATCGCACGCCGTCCTTGCTCTGTTCCACGGCCTCGTTGAGCTTGCACAGGTAGTCGCTGCCATCGTTCTGGAAGTTGTAGGCGGTGCGGGTGGTCTTGAGCGTGGCGGCACCCCAGGGCTGGCTGTCCTGGCGACGCAGATTGAGCACGCGCTGGATCTTGCTCAGGTTCTCGTCCAGCACCACCCATTCGTTGAGGTAGCCGCTGGGGCGCCAGACCGAGGCGTTGCGATACCAGACACCGGCTTGGTCATCGAACTGCCGCGTGCCGCGGCCGCGGTAGACCTCGGCGCGGATGAAGGTGGCGTCGGGGTACTGGGCGTGCAGCTGGCGTTTGTAGGCGTAGCCGGCCTTCAGACCCTTGACGATGTCCTGGGCCAGCTTGTAGCTCTGCTCGTCCTTGGACTTGATGAAGTCGTCATGGATGCGTGCTTCCGACAGGTTATGTCGGCGCACCAGATCGCCCATCACGGTCTTGATCTCGTGGATCATGGTTTCGCGCAGGCTCTGGTTCTGGCGCAGCTGCTCGCAGCTGTTGAGCTTGGGGTCGCTGGCAGTGATGCGGGTGCGCACCTGGTCCCAGATGGCGGTGGTCAGGGGCGAAATGTTCAGCACCTGATCCACGCTGATGGGTTGGAACTGCGGGGCGATGGCCATCTGGTAGGCCTCCTTCACCGGGCCGCTGTCTTCGTCCACCGCGCCCACGGGCACGTCCACGTAGAGCGTGGAATACGGCAGGCAGGCGCGTTGCGGCTCGCTCAGCTCCAGCTGGTAGGCTCCGGCGGCTTTGGAGACGGTGGAGGGCTCATCGGCATCCTTGAGGTGGTTGCCGTTGATGTCCAGCCAGACGGTGGCGCCGCTGACATAGCCGTCGATGACCTTGCCGCCTTGCACCGACAGCTTGGCCGGCGGCGGCGGCGGCGGTGGCGCGGTTTCGCTGCCGCCACCACCGCCACAGCCCGTTGCCGTCAACGCCACCAGCCCACTGGCGCATAGCGCGCCCCAGCTCAAGCCTGCTTTTTCCATCGTCCCTCGTCCTTGTTTTGATCGAAAAAGGCGCGAGTCTAGGCTGGGGCTTCCCGCACGCGCCTCAGGGTTCCCCCTGGGTTTGTGGCGCGCTCCCCCGACAGAGGGGGAAATTCAGACTGCCACGAGGCGGCGCTGGCCTTGGCCCGGCAGCACCTTGAGCGATTTGCCCACGCTGGCCGTGTACTCGCGGCTGGTGATGGTGCTGACGTAGACCCAGTCCGAACGGCATTCCTGCGCGGTGGCGGTGATGACCATGAAGCCGCGGCGCGAGGTGTCGGCATATTCCAGCGGGCCGATCAGCTGGGTCAGCGCGCCGGCCAGCACCTGGGGCGTTTCCTTGGGCAGGTAGACCTCGAAGCCCGGCGAGGTGACCGACGAGGTGGCGAACTCCACGCCCACTTGGTTGCCGGCCAGGTCTTGCAGATCGCTGGCCCAGGCGTTGTGCGTGTCACCGGCCAGCACCACCAGGTTTTTGTTGAGCTGGCGGGCCGTGGCGAGCACGGTCTCGCGTGCGGCGGCGTAGCCGTCCCAGGCATCGAGGTTGTAGGGGATGGAGGGCTGGGCCAGCACGGCGCGTTCTTGTGCTGTCAGCGTGGCCGGTGCCAGCTGCGACTTGGCCACCATGGCGGCGTAGGCCGAGACGCTGACGCCGGTGCCGGGGTAGTTGGCCTCGAACAGGATGGGCGCAGGGATGTTCATGCGGCCCATCAGCACCTGTTGGCCCAAGACCTGCCAGGTGGCGCTGGAGGCGGCCAGTTGCTGCTGCAGCCAGCCATTCTGCGCCGCACCTAGCAGCTGGCGGTCGGCCCGGGCCATGTCCTTGCCAAAGCTGACGGCGTCGAAGCCGTTGGCGCCTGTGTACTTGGCATAGTCCAGCGGCTCGTCGCGACCGACGATGCGCGTGTCAAGCATGTGCAAGGCCAGCAGATTGCCGAAGGCAAAGCTGCGGTAGATCTGCTCGGGGTTCGTCTGGCTGCGGATCGGCATCCACTCGTGGTAGGCCTGAATGGCCGCTGCCTTGCGCTTGGCGTAGTCGCCTTCGGTCGCGGGCTGGTGGTTCTCGGCGCCGTTCATCCAGG
The DNA here is from genome assembly GCF_027863535.1 of Paucibacter sp. B51. Taxonomy (NCBI): domain Bacteria; kingdom Pseudomonadati; phylum Pseudomonadota; class Betaproteobacteria; order Burkholderiales; family Sphaerotilaceae; genus Roseateles; species Paucibacter sp. B51. The sequence goes on from NZ_JAPIVN010000001.1 coordinate 1,529,300, forward strand.
CGTCGTTGGTGATCTCGTGGTCGTCCCAGACGGCGATCATCGGCAGCTTGGCATGCAGGCGCTGCAGGTCGGCATCGGCGCGGTACTGGGCGTAGCGACGGCGGTAGTCGTCCAGGGCGATGGTTTCGCCGGCAGGCTCGACCTCGCGGCCCAGGGTTTTGGCCTGCTCGCTGGCATAGCCGCCACGGCCGTATTCGTAGAGGTAATCGCCCAGGTGGACGGCCACATCGAGGTCGTCGCGCTTGGCGGCCTCTGCGTAGACGTTGAAATAGCCGGCCGGGTAGTTGGCGCAGGAGAACACGGCCATCTTCACCTGGCTGATGGCGTCGCCGCTGGGCAGGGTCTTGGTCTTGCCGACCTCGGAGTTGCGGCCGTTGCAGCTGAAACGGTAGTAGTAGCTTTGGCCGGCTTGCAGGCCGGTGGCGTCCACCTTGACGGTGTGGTCGCGCGTTGCCGCGGCCTGGGCCGTGCCCGAGGCGACCACGGTCTTGAAGTCGGTGTCGCTGGCCACTTCCCAGCGCAGCGTCAGCTCACGCAGATCGCTGCTGTCGGCCGCGCGCACGCGGGTCCACAGGATCACGCGGTCGTTCTGCGGGTCACCGCTGGCCACGCCGTGGGTGAAGACCACGGGCAGCGCCGGCGGCTCCTTGCTCTCCGGGCTGCTGTCGCTGCTGCCGCAGCCGCTCAGGCTCAGGGCGCCCAGCAGGCCGCTGCCGCTGGCGGCCAGGGCCACGGAGCCGCGCACGAAATGCCGGCGGCTGCTGTCGCCGAGGGCGGGCTGGAGGAGGTTGTGTTGCTTGGTGGGCGTCGTCATGGTGCGGTGGCGAGGGTTGCGGCAGTGTCTGCGAAGCGGCGCATTCTGGGCAGGCTCGGTGACAGCGTCGCGAAAAATGCGACTCTAGAGTGCCCTCCCCAGTTCCTCGGGCAATGCCGTGCGCACAGCGCAAGCGATCCAGCTCGGCTACCCTCCGTCCTTTGTTGACAAGATGCCGCCTGTGGCGGCCGGAGAACCCATCCATGCAATACCGTCGTCTGGGCCGCAGCGGCCTGCAAGTGTCCGAGCTGTCCCTGGGCTCCTGGGTCACGTACCACAACCAGGTGGACACGCATGCCGCCACCGAGATGCTGGCCGCCGCCTTTGATGCCGGCGTCAACTTCTTCGACAACGCCGAGGTCTATGCCCTGGGGCAAAGCGAACGCGTCATGGGCGAGGCCTTCAAGGCCTTGAAGTGGCCGCGCCTGCAGTACGTGGTGTCGACCAAGTTCTACTGGGGCCTGGGCGGCGAGGGCAACAACACCGTCAACCGCAAGGACACGCTCAACCGCAAGTACCTGATGCAGGCCATCGACGGCTCTCTGCAGCGCTTGCAGCTGGATTTCATCGATCTGGTCTATTGCCACCGCCCTGATCCGCACACGCCGATCGAGGAGACCGTGCATGCGATGAGCGACATGATCACCCAGGGCAAGGCCTTGTACTGGGGTACCAGCGAGTGGTCGGCTGCCGACATCCGCGCCGCCTGGGAGATTGCCGAACGCCACCATCTGCACAAGCCGGTGATGGAACAGCCGCAATACAACCTGTTCCACCGCCAGCGCGTCGAGCAGGAATACGCCCGCCTGTACCAGGACATCGGCCTGGGTCTGACGACCTGGAGCCCCCTGGCCTCGGGCCTGCTGACCGGCAAGTACAAGGCCGGCATCCCGGAAGGCAGCCGCGGTGCGCTGGAGAACATGGCCTGGATGCGTGAGCAGCTGCAGGATGCGGCCAAGAACAAGGCCGTGGTCGAGCTGGAGCAGGTGGCGGCCGATCTGGGCGGCAATGTGGCCCAGCTGGCCATCGCCTGGGCCAATCGCAACCCGCTGGTCAGCACCGTCATCCTCGGTGCCAGCAAGCTGCCGCAGCTGCAGGACAACCTGGGCGCCCTGGCCTTGACGCCCAAGCTCACGCCCGAGGTGCTGGCCCGCATCGACACCATCACCCAGCCGCTGTCGCGCTGACGCTGAAGGTGGCGGAGTGTCCGGTATTTCCGGGCATGCGCGGGGCGGCCATGCCCTACCATCCGGCGTGATGGAAGACGAAGCCTGCCGTATCCGCTGCCCCAGCCCTGCGCGGCCTGAGCCCCTGCGGCAGCGGGCGCAGCTTGTGGCGTGGCTGCTGGGCTTGTGCTGCTTCCTGCTGCCCGGGTTTCAGGCCCGAGTGAGCGCGGCGCCTGGCACCGGCATCGAGCTGCCCCTGCGTTTCGAGGCGGTTGGCCAGAACGGAGTGATCCCCAACAATGTGCTGTCCGCTCTGGCCCAGGATCAGAAGGGCTTTCTCTGGGTGGGCTCGGCGGCGGGGCTCTTGCGCTTTGATGGCTACAACTTCCGGCAGTTGCAGCTGCCGGCGCTGCAGGCGCAACAGCGCGGAGGGGCGTCGATCGACAGCCGCAGCCTAGGCTTTGTGCGTGTGCTGCTGAGCGGGCGCGACGGCCGGCTGTGGATCGGCAGCGATTCTGGTGGGCTGGTCGTGCACGATCCGGTCAACGAATCCACCACCCTCTACCGCCACGACCCGGCCCAGCCCGAGCGCACGGTGCCCAGCGGCACGGTGCTGGCCCTGGCGGAGGCGCCCGATGGGCAGATCTGGCTGGGCACGGCCTTGCAGGGCTTGAGCCGCTTCGATCCGGTGGGACAGACTTTTGAGCATTTCCGCCATGAGCCCGGCCGGGCCGGCAGCCTGCCCGACAACAGCGTGCAGACCCTGCTGCTCGATCGCCAGGGCACGCTCTGGATCGGCGGGCTCGGCGGTCTGGCCCGCAAGGCCGCGAACAGCGATCGCTTCGAGCCCGTGCCCCTGCCCGGCTTGGGGACGGGGACGGCCATCGTGCTGCGCCTGCATCAGGCCGAAGACGGCCAGATCTGGCTGGGCACCCAGCAAGGCGATCTGGCCTTGATCGACCCGGGCAGCCGGCGGCTGCGAGTGATCGACGCAACAGGGCCGCGGGGCGCGGTCTATGCCATGGCTCAGGCCGGGCCCAGCCAGATCTGGGTGGGGCGAGCTGGGGGGCTGGAGCTGCGCGCCGTGTCCGACGGGCGCTTGCTGCAGACCTTGCGACACAACCCGCGCAACCCCAGCAGCCTGGGCGGCAACGAGGTGCGCTGCCTGCTGCAGGACCGTGGCGGCTGGATGTGGGTGGGCGGTTTCGGCGGCGGCCTGCAACGCCATGACGCCGACAACCAGAGCATCGGCGTGCGCAAGCTCGATGAGGATGGCGACGCGGTCTTCGACGACCCCAATGCCCGCAGTCTGCTGGAGCTGGACAGCGGCGAGGTCTGGGTGGGTACCACCTCGCAAGGCATCGGCGTGCTGGACGCGCAGCTGAAGGTGCGGCGCCAGATCGACCTGCGCGCCGCCCTGCGGCGCGGGCCAAAGGAGGCGGTGCGCGTGTCCACCCTTGCGCGGGCGCCCGATGGCACGGTCTGGGTGGGCGTGGATTCGCAGCTGCTGCGCGTGGATGGCCAGGGCCGCGCGCTGCAAAGCCTGGGCGTGGGTCAGGGGCGCATGCGCCGCACCGTGTTCGGCCGTGAGGGCGAGCTGTGGATCGGCACTCAGGACGGGCTGTTTCAACTGACGCCGGGGCAGAACGCCGCGCGCCGCATCAGCCTGGCCGGGGGCGTGGCGCTCAAGGGAGAGGTCAACGCCATCGCCGAAGGGGCCGACGGCACGCTCTGGGTCGGCGGTGAAGCCGGCCTGTTCCTGCGCCCTGCGGGTTCGAGTGAGCTTCAGGCCGTGCCGATGGCTCCGGGCCAGGGCTTGCGCAACAGCATCATCACCGGCCTCTTGATCGACCGCCGCCAGCGCCTCTGGGTGGACACCGCCACCGGCCTGCACCAGATGAGCGGCTGGGACGGGCGCCAGGCCAGCTTCGATGCCATCAGCGATCGCAAGGGCATTGGCGGCCGCAGCTTCGGCGCCAATCTGCTGGACGACGAGCGCGGCCGCATCTGGAGCCAGAACTATGTCTACGACCCCAACCGCGACCATCTCTACGAGCTGACCCCGGCCGATGGCGCCGATGCCGGCACCAGCTGGTTCCGCTCTTACACCCGCTTGCGCGACGGCCGTTTTCTGTTCGGGGCCGGCCGCGGCCTGCTGGTGGTGGACCCGGAGAAGTTCGAGGGCTGGGCCTATCAGCCGCCCGTGGTGGCCACCGAGCTGCGCATCGACGGTCAGCGCATGCCCGCCGGTGCGCTCGGCTCCGGCCTGCGGCTCAATCCGCAGCAGCGCAGCTTCAGCCTGGAGTTCTCGGCCCTGGATTTCAGCGACCCCGGGCGCCTGCGCTATGCCTACCAGTTGGAAGGGTATGACCGTGGCTGGGTCAACACCAGCTCGGCCCAGCGCATTGCCAGCTACAGCAACCTCAGCCCGGGCCGCTATCTGCTCAAGGTCAAGGCCAGCAACCGCAGCGGCTTGTGGAGCCCGCAGGAGTTGACGATCCCGATCTGGGTGCAGCCGGCCTGGTGGCAAACCTGGTGGCTGCGCCTGGCTCTGGCCCTGCTGGCCAGCGGCTTGCTCTACGCCCTGGTGCGCTGGCGCACCGGCTATCTGGAGCGCCGCCAGTTTGTGCTGGAAGAGCGGGTGCGTGAGCGCACGGCCGAGCTCGAGGCCTTGTCCGCCGCGCTGCAGGAGAAGTCGCGCGCGCTGGAAGAAAAATCGCTGGCGCTGGAGGACCTGAGCCTGTCCGACCCCCTGACCGGCCTGCGCAACCGCCGCTTCCTGGCCCAGCATATCGAGGCCGATGTCGCCATGACCTTGCGCCGCCACGAGGCCCAGGCCCGGCAAGGCGGTGTCCTGCCCGAGGACGCCGATCTGGTCTTTTTCCTGATCGACATCGACCATTTCAAGGACATCAACGACCGCTTCGGCCATGCCGCCGGCGACCGCCTGCTGCGCCAGATGCGCGACCGCCTGCGCCAGGTCTTCCGCGACACCGACTATCTGGTGCGCTGGGGCGGCGAGGAGTTTCTGATCGTCGCCCGCGGCAGCCCGCGCAGCCATGGGCCCGAGCTGGCCGAGCGCATGCGCGCCCTGGTGGCCGAGAAGCCTTTTGTGCTCGATGCCGATGGCCTGGTGCTGCATAAGACCTGCTCGATCGGTTTTGCCTGCTTCCCGCTGTCGCCACAGCATCCGCGTGCGCTGGATTGGAACCGCACGGTCGATGTGGCCGATGCCATGCTCTACGCTGTCAAGCGCGGCGGCCGCGATGGCTGGATGGGCGTGCTGCAGGCCAGCAGTGGTTCGGCCCAGCAACTGCGCGAGCGAGCCGCCGCCGATTGGTTGCAGGCCGAGGGCGTGATGCGGCTCAGCTCGCCCGGCCTGGGCGCGGCGCTCAAATCGGGTTGAACAAGCCTGCGGCCACGGCGCGATCGCGCCCCTGGGCCTTGGCCTGGTAGAGCGCCAGATCGGCCTGAGCCAGCCACTGCGAGGCCGTGCCGCCACGCAGCGGCACCGCACTGATGACGCCGAGGCTGAGCGTCAGCAGCGGCCCCTGCGGCGAGACCGCATGCTCTATGGCGGCCTGGCGGATGCTGGCCCGGCAGCGCTCGGCCACCGCCATGGCACCGGTGGCATCGGTCTGGGCCAGCAGCAGCACGAATTCCTCGCCGCCATAACGCGCCACCACATCGGTGGGTCGGCCTACGCTGGCGCGCAAGGCCTCAGCCACTCGCACCAGGCAGCTGTCGCCAGCCTGATGGCCGTAGTGGTCGTTGTAGAGCTTGAAATGGTCCACATCGACCAGCAGCAGGCTCAGCGGTGTGCCCAGGCGCAGGCCGCGGCGCCATTCCTCCTCGAGCTTTTGCATCAGCAGGCGGCGGTTGGCCAGCTCGGTCAGCGCGTCGGTGGTGGACAGGCGCAGCAGCTGCTCGTTGGCGTGCTGCAGCTCGATCTCGAACTGCTTGCGCTCGGTCAGGTCGGTGATCACGCCCACATACTGCTTGCCCTGCGGGCCGCGGATCTCGGACACCGAGACCTGCACGGTCAGCGACCGGCCGCTCTTGTGCAGGGCATTGAACTCTCGCGTGCGGCCCAGCAGGGGCAGCTCGCGCTCGCCATCGCTGCCCTCGCGGCGGCGCAGGTAATGGTCGTGGGCGCCGCGGTCGGGTTCGTCCATCAGCAGGGACACGTTCTGGCCCAGCATCTCCCCGGCCCGGTGGCCGAACAGACGTTCCACGGCCGGGTTGCAGCTGAGCATGTGCCCTGCAGCGTCGATGGTGACGATGGCCACGCCTGCCGTCATGATGATGGCCTGCAGCTGTGCCTGGCTCGCTTGCAGCTCGCGCTCCTTGAGCACGAGATCGCTGATGTCCTGACGCACAGCGACCAGGAAGCCTTCGGGCGTGCGTGTCTCGGAAACGCGCAGCCACAGTCCGCTGCTGAGCTGCTGGAGATGGGCTTGTTCGCTGCGGCCGCGGCGTGCCAGGCGCTCTGCCATCCAGGCCTCCTCCATGCCATGTGCTTCCACCGGCAGGGCGCCGGCGGCGCGGGTCTGCTCCAGCATGAAGGCGAAGGTCTTGCCCAGCATCTGCGCATAGTCCAGGTGGGGCATCCAGCTGACCACGCGGCGGTTGGCCAGCAGCAGGCGATCTTGCTCGTCGTAGATCTCGATGCCGGCCGGCATGGCGTCCACCGCGCGCTCCAGCAGCTGACGCTCGGCCTGCGCGGCCGCCTGCGCCCGGGCCAGGGCGTGTTGGGTCTCCACCAGCTCGGTGACATCGAGGCGGATGCAGACCAGCTGGCCCGAGGCCGTGCGTTGCTCGTAGAGATGCAGCCAGCGATCACCGAACTGCTGCAGGCGGGGGCGCAGGCGCTGGCCGCGCTCGGCCAAGCGCTCGGCCAGCCAGTCGGCCTCGCGTCCGCGAGCCTCGGTCACCAGGCCGGCGGCCAGGGATTGGCGCAGCACATCCTTGAAGCGCAGGCCAGGCACCAGGTATTCGGTCACCTGCGGGTAGTCCTCGCGGATGCGCTGGTTGCACAGCAGCAAGCGGTCCTCGGCGTCCCAGAGCTCGAAGCCGGCGGGCAGGGCCTCGATTGCATCAAGCAACTGGCGTTCGCGCTCATCGGCTGCGCTGGCGGCGCTGGCCTTGGCCTGCTCCGTGCGGGCAAGCGATCGAAGCAAGGGCAGCAGGGCCAGCAATGCGGCCCCCAAGGGCAGCGCTGCCAGTTCGCGCGGAGACGGGGTGAAGAGCAGCAGCAGGGCCAGCAGCAGGCTGGCGGCACTGATGCGCAGCAGCATCAGCGTGCGGCGGCGGGCGTCCGGCGCCGGAGGCAGGGGGGTGGTCATTCTTGGTGTCCCGGCCGTGGTGTTCGCCCGATTCTGAATCAGGCCCGGTGCACGGGCATGCGGGCTAATCCGCATGTGCCCGCAAGCAGGGGGGCGTGGTCAGCCGGCGGCGGCTGCGTTCAGCTGGGCCAGGCGCTCGGGGGTGCCGACATCGGTCCAGGGGCCGCGGTACTCGCTGGCGGCCAGGGCGCGGCGGCCGATGGCGTCTTCCAGGCTGTGGCGCAGGCGCACCGCCTGGCCGAGCGGCAGGTCCTGGAACAGCCGGGCCTTGAACAGGCCCAGGCAGGCCCAGGTCAGGCGCGGCAGATCGGCGGGTGCGCCGTGGCGCTCGCTCAGGGCCAGGCCGTCGGGGCTGATGGCGAAATCGCCGCCTGGGTGGTGGGGGCTGTTGGCCACCATCCAGAGCCGGCCGTCGAGGGCGTCGTCGGCCGCGAAGCGCTCGGCGGCATCGGCCTCGAAGCGGAAGCCCGGCACAAAGACATCGGCGGAAGCGACCCAGAAGCTGCGCTCGCCGCCGGCCGTCAGCAAGGGCAGGGCCTTGCGGATGCCCCCGGCGGTTTCCAGCGCGCCGACCGGCTCGCGAGATTCGTCGCTGTAGTGCAGTCGCAGCCCCCAGCGGCTGCCGTCACCCAGGACCGCCGGGAACTGCTCGGCCAGCCAGGCGATGTTGATGACGATGTCGCGCACGCCGGCCGCGGCCAGGGCTTCGATATGCCAGACGATCAGGGGCTTGCCCTGGACGGAAAGCAGGGGTTTGGGGCAGGTGTCGGTCAGCGGCCGCATGCGCTCGCCGCGCCCGGCCGCGAGGATGATGGCTCGCATGGGGCGAATCTTAGGCCCTCGCTCGGGCTCGCCCTTGCCTCGTGCCCAGCGGCTGTTCAGGCCGTTGTTGTGTCGGTGCCTGGCCCTTGCACGGGAATCCAGACCTTGAAGCAGCTGCCCACGCCGGGCTCGGATTCAACCTCGATGCGGCCGCCATGCTTTTTGACGATGGAGAAGGACAGCGACAGGCCCAGGCCCGTGCCCTGGCCCACCGGCTTGGTGGTGAAGAAGGGGTCGAAGATGCGGCGCATCACCTCGGGCGGCATGCCCTGGCCGTTGTCCCGCACGCTGATGCAGACCCAGTCGCCCTGCGCCTCGGTGCGCAGCTGCAGCAGGCCCTGGCCCGGCATGGCGTGGGCGGCATTGACGATCAGGTTCATGAAGACCTGGTTCAGCTGGGCCGCTAGGCAGCGCACCGGCGGCAACGGGCCGTAGTCGCGCCGCACCTCGACCTTGTACTTGATCTCGTGCCGCACCACATTGAGGGTGGATTCCAGGCCCTGGTTGAGATCGGCATCCTGCCAATCGGCCTGGTCGACGCGCGAGAAGTCCTTGAGGTCCTGGACGATCTTCTTGACCCGGCCGAGGCCGTCATCGCTTTCGCGCAGCAGCTGGGGCAGGTCTTCCTGGATGAACTCGAAATCCGCTTCCTGTCGCAGGCACTCGATCTGCTTGCGAAGTTCGTCGGGCAAGGTGGCGTGATTGATGGTTTCGTACAAACCATTGAGCTGCAGCATGGATTCGATGTAGCGACGCAGGGTGCCCAGATTGGAGGCGACAAAGCCGACCGGGTTGTTGATCTCATGCGCCACGCCGGCCGCCAGCTGGCCGATGGAGGCCATTTTTTCCGACTGCAGCAACTGGTTCTGCGCGTCCTCCAGCCGGGCATTGGCTTGTTGGATCTGGCGATAGTTGTTGACCAGTTCGCGTTGTGCGCGCATCACTTCGCTGCGGTCCTGCAGCAGCCACCAGACGGCGGTATCGGGGTCGCCGGGGTTGGCCGGATAGGCGATCAGCTGTACCCAAATCAGCTGATTGCTCGCAGTTCGCAGTTCCATCTCGTGCATCACGGATTGGCCCGCTTGCAGCGTCGGTCGGGCCATATTGCGCATGGCCTTGTAGGCCGCTGCATCAGGGAAGTAGTTGAAGGCCGCCATCTCGGCATTGCTGAGGCCCTCCATTTCGAACATCTGTGCAAACTTCTTGTTGCTGCGCAGGATCTGGCGCTTGCTGGTGCAGAGGATGCCGACCGACGCGTTCTCAAGAAACGCGTCGAGGTCCTGGTGGCTGCGCAGCAGCTCGGCGCTGCGTTCGGCGACCAGGGTTTCAAGCTCTTGCTGGTGGCGCTTGAGCTCTTCTTCGGCCGCATGGCGGCGGCTCACGTCCATCAGGGTTTCGATGGCGCCGATCAGGCGCCCCTGTGTGTCGTAGAGCGGCGCGGCGGTGCAGAACACCCAGCGACCGTTCTGGCCGAACTGAGGAAAGTAGTCTTCGGTTTCGTAGGCGCCGGGCAGGCTGGGCGAAGCGCGCAAATTGGCGCCCGCCAGCCTTTGCAGCTCGCTCTCATCGATCACCTTGCCATCCACGATCAGATCCACCATCAAGGGGCGGGGCTCGCTGAAGAACGGTCGCCAGGTCTGATCGCTGCCCACCATCTCGCTGGCCGACAGGCCGGTCAGTTGCACGCAGGCTGCGTTCCAGTGGGTGATGCGGTGCTCGGTGTCGATCACAAAGGTGGCGACCGGGTTGTTTTCGAGGATCTGGTACATCACCCGGCCGACATTGAGCAGGCTGTCCTGCACATGGCGCATGTCACTGAGGTCGGTGCAGGTGAGCAGGGCCAGGGGGCCCTGCGGTCCGGCGATGCGGCTGGCGCTGATTTCCAAGTGGCGCACCGAGCCGTTGGCCGTGAGCGCCTCGCACTCCAGGGTGGGCAGGTCGTCCTGCGTTTGCAGGCAGCGCTCACCATAGGCCTTGACCGGCTCGATGCTGGCTTCGCTGGCCCAGGCGTAGTGCGGCACCAGGCAGAGCTCGGCCAGGCTGTAGCCGAGCAGGCGTTGCAGGGCCGCGTTGGCGAACACGATGCGCTCGCCGTCATGAACCATCAAGGGCGCGCTGACGGCGCTGAGTGCATGCACGCAGACCGGGTCGAGCACTTCGGGGGCCGGCGGCAGCACGGAGGCGCCGCCGGTGGCGGCCCAGAGTGCCTTGGCCAGGCCGCTGGCCTCGCGCGGTGCCGTATCGAACTCAAGCATGTTGCACCTGACGTGGTGACTTGCGTGCGTCCTGTGGCTTCTTGATGAAGAAGCTCACGGTCAAGCGTTCGCGCTGGTCCATCAGCTGCACCTGGCGGATCAGGGCGCTGCTGAAGACATGGCCGGCCGGCAGCAGCAAGCTGCCATGCGGGCTCAGCAGGTCGCGCGCCAGCACCATGCCCGGGCGCAGTTCCGCGACCGTGATCTCCTGATCGGCTGCGTTCTCGAGGGCCAGGGCGGCTTGCACGGCGTCAAAGGCGGCCAAGACCTCGGGGTCGTAGTGCTGCCCACCGTTCTCGTGGATGGCTTTGCAAGCATCCTCGGTGGAGTAGACCTTCTCGGCCAGTCGGCCGGCGATCAGGGATTCGAAGGTGCTGGCGATGTTGATGATTTGCGAGCCCAGAGGCACTTCGATGCCGGTCAGGCCGTCCGGGAAGCCCTTGCCATCGACCCGCTCATGTTGCGAGCGGATGAGCAGGGCGCTTTGGTGCAGTCGTGCCAGCGGCATGAGCGCGGCCTGGGCTTGCAGCGGGTGGCGTTTGTAGAGTTCGAACTCCTGGCCGCTCATCAGGGACACGGTTTTGCGCAGCAGCTCGTCCGGCAGGCCGATCTTGCCCACCTCGTGCAGCAGGCCGGCGTTGTGGATGTCCAGCACTTCGGCCGGGCCCAGCTTCAGCTCCTCGGCAATGCGGCCGGCCAGGGTGGCGACGCGCCGACCATGGCCGCTGACGCTGCCGTCGCGCAGCTCCAGCAGACCGGCGAACACGCTGATGGACAGGGCGAAGTTCTCCTCCAGCTGGATGTGGGCTTGCTGCAACTGTTCATGGGCTTGGGCCATGGCGGCGTGCGAGCGACTCAGTTCCTCATTCGCCTGTTGCAGCTCCTGGGTGCGTTCTTGCACGCGTCGTTCCAGCTCGTCGTTGACACTGGCCAGCTGCTGATTGCTGCTGTCGAGTTGCTCGTTGCTGGTTTTGAGCTCGGCATTGACGGCAGCCAGTTGACCGTTGGCGTCTTGCAATTGCGTGTTGACGCTTTGCAGCTGGGTGTTGCTGTCTTGCAGTTGCAGATTCATGTCCTGCAACTGTTCGTTCTGCACGGCGGTCAGCTGTGCCAGTCGTTTGTTCTCTTGTTCGAGCTGATGGCGTGTCAGGCCGTCACCGATGGACAGAACGATGTCCTGGTCGTCCCATGGCTTGGAGATGTAGCGATGGATGGCGCCCCGGTTGATGGCGGCGATGGTGGAGCTGATGTCGGCATAGCCGGTCAGCAGGATGCGCACGGTGCTGGGCCAGCGCTCGCGCACCTGTTCGAGGAACTGCACGCCATCCATCTCCGGCATGCGCATGTCGGAGACGACCAGATCGACGGCTTCCATCTCCATCAGCGCCAGGCCGGCCGCACCGCCTTCGGCCATCAGGACCTTGTGGCCCTGGGGCCGTAGCAGGCGCCGCAGGGCGCTCAGGATGGAAGGTTCGTCATCGACCAGCAGGATGGTCGCCGGGCTGCGTGCGTCCTCAATCATGGTGGCACCTTTTTCGCCAAGCCCCGATCCAACAATATGTCGGCATGCGGGCCTAGAGCTCTCGGGTCTTCAGCTTGCGCTTGAAGGCCGCTGCGCGCACATTTCAAATTGATAAAAATGTGAAATACGAGCGAATTGCCGCTGCTGCCGTGGCCACGCTTGCAGCTGACCACGGCAGCGTCTGCTTCAGGGCTTGCAAGCAGAGCCGCAGCGAGCCCGCGCTTGCTCAGCGCTTCACGACCTTGACGCTGGAATTGGCCTTGCCGGCCTCCACATAGCCAATGGCGCCTGGTGTCGAGGCCACGAACTTCAGCACTTCGTCGTCGCCACCCAGTTCCTTCGGTGGTTTGGCGCCGCCGGTGAAGATCTGGCGCGCCCACAAGGCCTTGAGCTGGGACTGGTTCTTCTTGAGCACCTTGTTGCCGAAGTCTTCGCGGGCGGCTCCGTCCTTCTGGTCCACCGGGATGGCCTCGCCGCCGCCGGCAAAGGTCTTGGTCTGGCCGAGGAAGATCTTGCTGATCTGCTCGTCATCCAATGCCGTCGCATTGCTGGGGTGGACGATGACCACGGTGTCGGCCTGCGCGGCCGAGGCCAGCAGGCTGAGGCAGAGGCTGGCTGCGGCGAGTGCGGCCGTGTGGCGGCGCGTGCTGTGCGTTTGGTGTTGCGTCATGATGGCTGCCCCTCGCTCAGAAGACAAAGTCATAGGACAGGGTCACGAGCTTGCGGCGCACATCGTTGCCGTCCAGCAAGTCCCAGCGGCTGCGGTCGTACTGCGCCTTGATCGAGCTGGTGTCACTGAGGTCGTAGCGCAGACTGAAGCTGGTCATCGCGTCTTTCTCGACCAGGGTCGTGAAGGCCGCGTTGTAGGCCTTCAGCTGACTGACGGTGACCATGGGCGTGAACTTGTCGAAGCGGTAGCCGGCGCCGATCATGCGACCGCGGTAGCTCCCGCGGGCCGGTGAGCGGTTGATGTAGGAGATCTCGCTGCGCAACAGCCAGTTGTCCTTGTCGATGACGAAGGACAGGGCGGCGAAGGTTTGCGGCGAGTGCGTGCCGGTGGCCGGATCGGGCGAGGTTTGCACGCCCTCACGGAATTGCTGCTGCTTGGACTTGTTCAGCGCCAGGCGGGCGGTGAACCAGTCGCGGTTGATTTCGAGGTCGATGCCCCACATCTGATCCCAGTTGATGTCCGAGGGCGCGGCGGTCTCGAGCTTGGCGATCGGGTTTTTCTTGGTGTGTTCGCTGCCGACGTAGGCATTCGATTTCACCGCCCAGCCAGCCACATCGCCGCGGTAGGTCAGGTTGGCGCCGTTGTAGTTGACGACGGCCCAGCCGTAGACATCAGGCGGCACGCGCACCCAGCTGTAGGCGTAGCTGACGTCCTGGTAGTCGGAGTAGAAGAACAGCGGCAAGCGCTTGCGGCCCAGCTGTACGGTCAGCTGCGGGGTCAGGTTGTAGGACAGGTAGGCCCATTCCAGATCGGCCTTGGCCTTCTGCGCCGCATGGCGTGCCACACCCTGTGCGGTGAAGGACAGATCGGGGGTGAAGGTCCAGTTGCCCTGCAGACCGATGCGCGACTCGGGTTTGAGCGACCACTTCTGCTCGTAGACCGAGCCGTGCGAGAAGTCCGCTATCAGGCAAGGGCAGTTCCACTGCGTGCCGTCGGGATAGCCGATGTCGATGCCTCCAGCGCTGACCACCTTGCCGAGGGTGACGTTGCCGAAGCCGGAGTAGCTGAAGTCCACAGCCTGGCTGAGGCCGCTGGCGCCGAGCAGGCCGATCGCCAGACTCAAGGGCTTGAGCAGCGAGCGCGTGCGTGGAGAGGCGGGGGGCGTGAGAAGAGGGAGCTTTCGCATCTTGGGTCCTTCCAATGGATCAACAGCACCATCGCAGCGAGATGCCTGTCTCCGTTTATCGCCCGATGCCCGCTCAGGTCTGAGTCAGAACAGGGTGTTGTTTATCGCCCATTTGTGCGTTGTTCGCGCGAGACGATCGACCTACAAGGCCGGCCCGAAACCCAGCGGCGCTGGCAAGGCGCGCAGCACCGTCTGCACCAGAGCCTGGTAGGGCGCATCCACCGCGTGGCCGGCCAGCGGGTCTCGGTTGCCGGCAAAGGCCTCGTCGAGCTCGGCCCAGTCTTGCGCACTCAGATGCTGCAAGGCCAGGGGCAGGACCTGTGTTTCCTCCACCTGCATGTGCTGAAGATAGCCGTGGACATAGCGCTCGCAGAGCTGCTCGAAGGCCTCACGCCGGCTCTCGCCCATGATCTCGAAGGCCAGCAGCGCATGCTCCAGATCGCGGATGGCACGTTCGCCGCGCAGATGGTCTTCGTCCAGCCGATCCAGCACGCTGCGGATCTCGGGCGCCCGGGCGCGCAGCTTGGGGAAGAGCAGGCTGCTTTCCTTGGGGTGGTGCAAGCGCTCGGGAAACTCGTCCAGATAGAACAGCATGGCGCGCAGGGCGGCGAAGTCAGGCTGCGCCTGGCGCCGGCGCAACTCGGCCAACAGCAAGGGCAGGGATCTCAGCATGGCAGCCAGGGCGCGATGTTCGTCGCAGATCACCTGCAGGGCCAGCGGGCGGGTCGTGGGCATGGAACCTCCGGGGCGGCGCGGCGAGAGAAGGAGGGAAGGCGCACGCAGCTGCAAGACTGGCAGATTCCGGCGGCACGAATTTGCGCTGCATCAAGGGTCGGCGGCCCATTTCGGCAAGGCTGGCGCGCGGGTCGGGCGCCAGGCCCACGCCGGCCAAGTAAAATCCGGGATTACCCCGCAACTCTCCCTTCCGCACGCACATGGCAACTACCGCTGCTCGCAACCCCACCCTGATGGCCAACGCCATTCGCGCACTGGCCATGGACGCCGTGCAGCAAGCCAACTCGGGCCACCCGGGCGCGCCCATGGGCATGGCCGACATCGCCGTGGCCCTGTGGAGCCGCCATCTGCGTCACAACCCGGCCAACCCGCAATGGGCCAACCGTGACCGCTTCGTGCTGTCCAACGGCCACGGTTCGATGCTGATTTACGCCCTGCTGCATCTGTCGGGCTATGAGCTGCCGATCGAAGAGCTCAAGGCCTTCCGCCAGCTGCACAGCAAGACCCCGGGCCACCCGGAAGTGGGCATCACCCCGGGCGTGGAAACGACCACCGGCCCGCTGGGTCAGGGCATCACCAATGCCGTGGGTCTGGCCTTGGCCGAGAAAATGCTGGCCAAGGAATTCAACATCGACGAGCACCAGGTCGTCGACCACCACACCTATGTGTTCCTGGGTGACGGCTGCCTGATGGAAGGTATCAGCCACGAAGCCGCCTCGCTGGCCGGCGCCTGGAAGCTGAACAAGCTGATCGCCATTTACGACGACAACGGCATCTCCATCGACGGCCAGGTCGCCCCCTGGTTCGCCGACAACACCGCCCAGCGTTTCGAAGCCTATGGCTGGAACGTGGTCGGCCCGGTGGACGGCCATGATGTCGACGCCGTCGACGCCGCCATTGCCGAAGCCAAGAAGAGCAGCGTCAAGCCGACCCTGGTGATCGCCAAGACCCATATCGGCAAGGGCTCGCCGAACCGCGCCAACACTGCCAAGGCCCACGGCGAGCCGCTGGGTAACGAGGAAATCAAGCTGACTCGCGAGCAGCTGGGCTGGGCGCACGAGCCCTTCGTGATCCCGCAAGAGGTGTATGCCGACTGGGATGCCAAGGCCGCGGGTGCTGCTCTGGAGTCCGCCTGGGACGAGCGTTTCGACGCCTACGCCACCGCTCACCCCGAGCTGGCCGCCGAGTTCGCCCGCCGCATGGCCGGCGTGCTGCCTGCCAACTTCGCCCAGACCGCCGTCGACGCCGTCGTCGCGGCCCACGGCAAGGCCGAGACCGTGGCCAGCCGCAAGGCCAGCCAGATCGCCCTGGAAGCCTTCACCGCCGCCGTGCCTGAACTGCTGGGCGGCTCGGCCGACCTGACCGGCTCCAACTTGACCAACACCAAGTCGACCCCGGCCTTCCGCGTCGAGGCCGATGGCAGCAGCAACGGCGGCCGCCACATCAACTACGGCGTGCGCGAGTTCGGCATGGCCGCCATCATGAACGGCGTGGCCCTGCACGGCGGCTACATCCCCTACGGCGGCACCTTCCTGACCTTCAGCGACTACAGCCGCAATGCCATCCGCATGGCCGCGCTGATGAAGCAGCGCGTCATCCATGTGTTCACCCACGATTCCATCGGCCTGGGCGAAGACGGCCCGACCCACCAGTCGATCGAGCATGTCGCCTCGCTGCGCCTGATCCCGGGCCTGGATGTCTGGCGCCCGGCCGACACCACCGAAACCGTGGTCGCCTGGACCATGGCCATCGGCAACGCCCAGCGCCCCAGCGTGCTGGCCCTGTCGCGCCAGAACCTGCCCTACGCACCCAAGACCGCCGTCGATGACATCGCCAAGGGCGCTTACGTGCTGAGCGAGCCCAGCGATGCCGGCCTGAAGAAGAAGGCCCGTGGCGTCATCATCGCCACCGGCTCCGAAGTGCAGCTGGCTCTGGCGGCGCAAGCCACCCTGGCCCAGCAAGGCATCCCGGTGCGCGTGGTCTCCATGCCCTCGACCACCGTGTTCGACCGCCAGGACCTGACCTACAAGAAGGCCGTGCTGCCGGAAGGCCTGCCGCGCGTCGCAGTGGAAATGGGCGTCAGCGATGGCTGGTGGAAGTACGGCGTCGCCGCCGTCGTCGGCATCGACAGCTACGGCGAATCCGCCCCCGCCCCGGTGCTGTTCAAGCACTTCGGCTTCACCGCCGAGAACGTGGTCGACACGGTCAAGGTGGCCCTGGGTGTGGCCAAGTTGAAGGGCGGCAAGAAGCGCTGAGATTCAGCTAAGCTCGCGACCTTTCACCCTGGCCGATAAAGACAAGGAGGAGCGCTTGAACCACCTATCGAAGAACACGGGGTTTGAGCGCATGCTGGTGGTGCTGGGTCTGCTGAGCGGATTCGGTGTTGCTGCGCATGCACAAACCGCATCGGATGTGACGCCGCCTTCACTGGCACAGTCGCTCAGCTGCTTGGTTCGCAAGGAGAAGCCGCCGGTGTATCCGAACGAGCTCGAGAGAAGCCGTGCGGGCGGCTTCATGCGCGTCCAGCTGCACTTCCATCAAGCCGATGCGGCGCCCCTTGTTGACGTGCTGACGAACACGGCAGCGCCCGAGATGCAGGAGCAGGTGTTTCGCTTCCTCGAGGGCTATCGCTTGCCCTGCCTCACAAGCACGGAGGGGCCGGTCAAGGCGGTGCAGGAGTTCAACTTCACGAACACGCAGCGAGAGCCTTTGCCGCTGGCGCGACAGAACAAGGACGAGTTCTGTGTCGTCATGCCTCGAGAGCCGATCGAGGCGCCGACGCCATGGCCGGGTGATCGTGACGTGGAGCATGTCGTTGTCGTGCTGGGATTCCACGGCGATGGGAAGCAGCCGCCGGATGTGAAGCTCATTCATTCCACGGCCTCGAAGCGCTTTGAGGACGTGGTTCGTGAGCGTGTGGCGAAGTACCGCATGCCTTGCCGTACGGGGGCTGAACAGCCCCGGTTCGTTGAGCAGCGATTCAGCTACAACCCACCGGGCGTGCGTCGTTATGCCTTGAAGCGGGACGTTTTGGGATTGGGTGAGTTCCTCGGAATGACCGCAGGAATCCGAGGCGTGAATGCCGACTTTGACTTCAGCACCATGAATTGCCCTTTCAAGGTGGATTACTCCATTCTTGGGCCACACCTGCCGAACGAAGTCAGGGCTGGCAAGCCAGACCCCAACCGCGCCGCCTTTCTCAAGTGGCTGTCTGAGCGGCAACTGGCCTTTGCCAGCGACAAGCAGGCCAACGAATTGTTCGGCGAAGTGCTCCAGATCCAAGTGCCCTGCGGCACCCTGAAGCTCGAAGCCGAGGCGCAAAGCTGATGCAATGCGACGCCGCCCGCACCCGACTCATCCGTTCAGGCGCCCCGGTGCTTGCCGGGTTTGAACCGAGTTCCCTTTTCTCAATTCATTCAATCTCCAACCTGAACAGGAGTCTTTCCTCATGACGATCAAGATCGGTATCAACGGCTTCGGCCGCATCGGCCGCATGGTGTTCCGCGCTGCCATCGCCAACTTCAAGGAAATCGAAGTGGTCGGCATCAACGACCTGCTCGAGCCTGACTATCTGGCCTACATGCTCAAGTACGACAGCGTGCACGGCAAGTTCGACGGCGAAGTCTCGGTGGACGGCAACACCCTGGTTGTCAATGGCAAGGCCATCCGCCTGACCCAGGAGCGTGATCCCGCCAACCTGAAGTGGAACGAAGTCGGCGCCGACATCGTCGTCGAAGCCACCGGCCTGTTCCTGGACAAGGCTTCGGGCGAAAAGCACCTGGCCGCTGGCGCCAAGAAGGTTGTGTTCTCGGCACCGTCGAAGGACGACACCCCGATGTTCGTGTTCGGTGTGAACCACAACACCTACGCCGGCCAGGCCATCATCTCCAACGCCTCGTGCACCACCAACTGCCTGGCCCCCCTGGCCAAGGTGCTGAACGACAAGTGGGGCATCAAGCGCGGCCTGATGACCACTGTGCACGCCGCCACCGCCACGCAAAAGACCGTGGACGGCCCGAGCAACAAGGACTGGCGCGGCGGCCGCGGCATCCTGGAAAACATCATCCCCTCGAGCACCGGCGCAGCCAAGGCCGTGGGCGTGGTGATCCCCGAGCTGAACAAGAAGCTGACCGGCATGAGCTTCCGCGTGCCGACCTCCGACGTCTCGGTGGTGGACCTGACCGTCGAGCTGAACAATGAAGCCTCGTACAAGGACATCTGCGCCGAGTTCAAGGCCCAGTCTGAAGGCGCACTGAAGGGCGTGCTGGGGTACACCGAAGAGAAGGTCGTGGCGACCGACTTCCGCGGCGACGCCCGCACCTCCATCTTCGACGCCGACGCCGGCATCGCCCTGGACGGCACCTTCGTCAAGCTGGTGGCCTGGTACGACAACGAGTGGGGCTACTCGAACAAGGTGCTCGAGATGGTGCGCGTCATCGCCAAGTGATGCCGCAGCCCGCGCGCCACGCGGCGCGCTGAGCACACCGGGGCCTTGCCATGGCGGCAAGGCCCTTTTTTTGCGCCTGCGCGGTGCGCATGGCGAGCCTTTTCTCTGTGTCAACAAGCGGGGGCAAAGGAATCTTTTCTTTACGCCGAGGCATTTCAGGCCGCTCTAAACTGGCGCGACAGCGCTCGGGCAGCCCTGCTCGACGGCCTCGCCATTGCTCGCCTATATTCATTCCGGCCCAGGAGCTCGCCCCATGAAAACCACCCCCCTCGGCCTGAGCCTTTGCCTTTCACTGCTGGCCTTCGCCTGGGCCCCCACGGTGCCTGCGCAGACCGCGCCGCTGGTGGCTGCTGCGGCTGCCGAAGCGCAAGCCCGCGTCATCGTGCGCTTCAAGCCGGCGGCGGCCAGCGTGCGGGCCAAGGCCATGTCGGTGTCCATGAGCCGCAGCGCGGCCATGGATGTGGCGCAGACCCGCGCCACCGGCCTGGGCC
The DNA here is from genome assembly GCF_027863535.1 of Paucibacter sp. B51. Lineage (NCBI taxonomy): Bacteria > Pseudomonadati > Pseudomonadota > Betaproteobacteria > Burkholderiales > Sphaerotilaceae > Roseateles > Paucibacter sp. B51. The sequence continues at coordinate 1,548,753 of NZ_JAPIVN010000001.1, forward strand.
TGCGCAGCGGCCTCAATGCCCGCACGCGCCAGGGCCTGCGCGCGCTGCGCAGCCTGGATGAGCGCACCCATGTCATCGTTGCCAGCGGCATCAGCTCAGCCGCCCTGGCCCAGCAGCTGGCGCTCGATTCGGAAGTGGAAATGGCCGTGGTCGATCAGCGCCGCCGTCACACTCGCGTGCCCAACGACCCCTTCTACAGCACCGCCCTGCCCAGCGGTCCCAGCGTCGGCCAGTGGTACTTGAAGCCCCCGAGCAACGTGCCGGGCGAGGCTGTGTCCAGCATCAATGCACCGGCCGCTTGGGACATCAACACCGGCCACAGCAGCATCGTCGTGGCCGTGCTGGACACCGGCATCCGCAAAGACCATCCGGAGCTGGCGGCCCAGATCGTGGGTGGCTACGACATGGTGGGCCTCAACTCCTCCAGCGCCCAGGCTACGGCCACCGCCAACGATGGCGATGGCGCCGATGCCGACGCCTCCGACCCCGGCGACTGGGTCAGCCAGGCCGACATCAATGCCGGCACCCTGGGCAGCAGTTGCGACGCCAGCGACATCGGCAACAGCTCCTGGCATGGCACGCGCGTGGCCGGACTGATCGCAGCCGCCTCCAACAACGGCGTCGGCATGGCCGGCGTGGCCTGGGGCGTGAAGATCCTGCCGGTGCGCGTGCTCGGCAAATGCGGCGGCTACGACTCCGACATCATTGCCGGCATGCAATGGGCGGCCGGCGTGGCCGTGCCCGGCCTGCCCAGCAACCCCAACCCCGCCAAGGTGCTGAACATGAGCCTGGGCGGCAGCGGTGCCTGCGGCACCACGGGCACCGGCCAGCTGTACCGCAATGCCATCAGCGCCGTCACCGCGCGCGGCGCCAGCATCGTCGTCGCCGCCGGCAACAGCGAGGGCCTGGCGGTCGGCCTGCCGGGCAACTGCCCCGGCGTGATCACCGTCACCGGCCTGCGCCATGTCGGCAGCAAGGTCGGCTTCTCCAGCATCGGCCCCGAGGTCAGCATCGCAGCCCCGGGCGGCAACTGCGTGAACCTCAGCGGTGCCTGCCTCTACCCCATGTTCAGCACCACCAACAGCGGCACGACCACGCCGGTGGTGGGGGATGCGGCCTACACCAACAACGGCGCTTCGGTGGGCACCAGCTTTTCCACCCCGGTGGTGGCCGGCACCGTGGCCCTGATGCTCTCGGTGCGCCCGAGCATGACGCCGGCCGAGGTGCTGAGCACCTTGCGCAGCACCGCACGCCCCTTTGTCACCAGCGGCGGCACGGCCGGCATCCCGCAATGCACGGCGCCGACCTCGGCCACCCAGGACGAGTGCTACTGCACCACCAGCACCTGCGGTTCCGGCATGCTGGACGCCGGCGCAGCTGTGGCCGCGGCGCGGGCCGCCAATGGCGCGGTGATCCAGATCGTCAGCACCCCGAGCACGCCCCTAGCCGGCAATCCGCTGAGCCTGAGCGCCAGCAGCAGCACCCTGGGCACCGGCCGGAGCATCGCCAGCGCCGCCTGGACGCTGAGCTCGGGCGGCGGCATCGTCAGTGGTTTCAGCGCCGGCGCCAACACGCAAACCGTCACGCTCACGCCCAGCGGCGGCGGCAGCTTCAGCGTCAGCTTGCAGCTGACGGATGACCTGGGCACGGTTCACAACAGCACCCGGACGATCACGGTCTCGGCCGTCGGCAGTACGGCTCAGACGATTGCCTTCACGGCGCCCAGCGGTCTGGTGTTCGGCCAGGCGCCCAGCAGCCTGGTGGCCACCGCCAGCTCGGGCTTGCCGGTCAGTTTCAGCAGCAGCACGTCTGCGGTCTGCACGGTCAGCGGCAGCAGCCTGACCCTGGTGGCGGGCGGCAGCTGCACCGTGGTGGCCAGCCAGGCCGGCAGCTCCGTGTTTGCCGCGGCCCCCTCGGTCAGCCGCAGCTTCACGGTCTCGCCCGCAAGCCAGAGCATCAGCTTCCCAGCCGTGGCCGATCAAGTCCTGGGCGCAGCGGCCCCGGCCCTGGCTGCCACGGCCAGCTCGGGCCTGAGTGTCAGCTTTGAAAGCAGCACGCCGGGCGTGTGTACGGTCAGCGGCACGTCTTTGAGTCTGCTCAGTTCCGGCGTTTGCACGGTGCTGGCCAAGCAGGCCGGCAACAGCAGCTACCAGGCGGCGGCGGACGTGGCGCGCAGCTTCAATGTGGCTGGCACGCCGCAGACCATCACCTTTTCAGCCATCGCCAACCAGACCCTGGGTACGGCCATGCCGGCCCTGACGGCCACGGCCAGCTCGGGCCTGGCGGTCAGCTACAGCTCCAGCACGACGGCGGTCTGCACGGTCAGCGGCACTGCGGTGTCGCTGCTGACGGCGGGCACTTGTACGCTGACGGCCAGCCAGGCCGGCAACAGCAGCTTCGCGGCGGCGGCGCCGGTCAGCCAGAGTTTTGCGGTGGCCGCGGCGCCGGTGGTGACGCCCACGCCCAGCCCCAGCACCAGTTCAGGGGGCGGTGGCGGCGGTGGCGCCTTCAGCGGCCTGTGGCTGGCCCTGCTGGCGCTGGCGGCCTGGGCCCTGCGCCCGGGTACCGCGGAGCGCGGTGAAATGAGCCGCCGCTCAGCGGCCGCCGCTGGTCGGGCTTGATGCGCTGGCTGCCAGGCTCGCCGCGGCGCCCGTGCAGCTCTTGAAGCCGGGCGCCAGAGCGGGGCTCTTGAGGCTCTTCAGCTGGGCGCGGCGGGCACCGTCGGCCTGCACGAACACCAAGGTGTGGCGGTTGATCGGTGCCTGCAGTTGCAGCACCTGCAGGCCTTTGACTGCGCGCTGGCCCAGGCGATCGATTTGCAGCTGGGCTGCCTTCTCGCTGGCATGGCGGCTCAGCAGCAGGGCTGGCATCTCGGCCGGCACGCCGCTCAGAGGCTCGTAGCTGATCTTGAGCTTCTTCAGCACCTCTTCCTTGCGGCCTTGCAGGTCTTTGTTGGGGAAGCGGGTGGTGGCCACGGCCCAGACGCCGGCTTGCTCGTTGCGCAGGGCCTGCCATTCGCTGGCGGGCACGCCGGCGTTGGCCAGCACGGTCTGTGCCGCCTGCAGGGCAGCGTCACCCTCCAGCGGCCCCAGCTCCACGCAGGCGCGCTGCTGCAGGGCCTTGGCGGCCGAGGGGCTCAGCAGCTCGATGCGCTCGGGGTTCTGCTGGCGAGCCAGTCGCTCGGGCTCGCGATCGCCGCTGGCCTTGATGCCGACGAGGCCATCCAGCCAGCCCTGGGTCCAGCTGAAAAACAGTCCGTTGAGAATCAGCAGCAGGGCGAGCAGGGCACGAAGCATGGTGGTCGTGGGGGCTGGGGCTTCAGCGGCCGGTGGCCGGGGCGGCGGGCGGCGTGCTCAGGCGCAGGCTGACTTCACCGGCGCTGACGCTTTGCAGGCCCTGGGCCGTGTCGATCTGCAGCGAGCCATCGGCGGCCACGCCGCGGGCGATGCCTTCCAGGGCGCCGGCGCTGACGGGCTGGCCCAGGGTCAGGTCACGCCGGGCATAGGCCTCGGTCCAGGCGGCAAAGCCGCCCTGCGGGAAGTCGCGCAGGCAGCGCGCCATGGCCGGGGCGATGCGGGCCAGCACGGTGGGGCCATCCAGCGTGGCATCGAACTCGCTCAGCGAGGCAAAGCCGGTGTTGAAGGTGGCGCCGGGCTGGGTGTCGGGCTCGCCGGCCAGGGCCTGGATGTTCAGGCCCACGCCGATGATGACCATGCGCTGCTCACCGGCGGGCACGGTCTCGATCAGGATGCCGCCCAGCTTGCGGCCATCCAGCCACAAATCATTGGGCCACTTCAGTTCCAGGCGCGGCCGCTGGCCGGCGGCCAGCTTGCTGCTGGGTTCCAGGGCCTCGGCAATCGCGCAGCCGATGGCCAGGGACAGGCCGCCCCAGTCGGCCAGATCCAGCGGCAGACCCAAGGAGAAGGTCAGCGAGGCGCCGGGGGTGGACAGCCAGGCGCGGCCCTGGCGGCCGCGGCCGTGGGTCTGGTGCTCGGCCACCAGCAGGCAGGGCTGCATGTCGTGGGCGCGGCGGCCGTAGCGGCTTTCCGTGCCTTGCTGGGCCTGGCTGCGCACCCGCTCCAGCAGGGCGGTGTTGGTGGAGGCGGTGCGGGCCAGCACTTCGATGCTGATGCCGGGCAGCAAGGGGGTCAGGTCTTGCCAGAGGGCTTCGGCTTTCCAGTCGAGATGGCTGCGTTCGGAGAGGCTCATGGGTGGCGGAACATCGCTCAGCGTTTGGGCGCCAGCATGGTGCCACGGCAGAAGGGGCTGCCGCAGTAGCAGGCGAACTCTTTCTTCAGCTTCGGGGTGTAGCGCTCGTCGATGGTGAGGCCGTAGTCATAAAACAACTCTTCACCGGGGGACAGGTCTTGCAGGGCCTTGATGAAGACGCGGCCCTTGATTTCGTCGGTCTCGCAGTTGGGTTCGCAGGAGTGGTTGATCCAGCGCGAGCTGTTGCCGCCGTAGAGAGCATCGATGACGCGGCCGTCCTCGATGTGGAAGTAGAAGGTGTGGTTGGGCTGCTTGGGATCGTGGGGGTGGCGCTCCATGGCCTCGTCCCAACTGATGAGCTCACCCGTGTATTCGATGATGACTTCGCCCGCCTTGATCGGCGCCAGCGCATAGACTCCGCGCCCATGTACACCGGAATTGCGGACCTGGATGCGCCGACCCCTGCCCGCTGCGGCCTTGGCAGGCTGGGCGGGCTTGGCAGCCGGGGCCGAGGCCGGGGCAGACTTTTTGCGAGCGGCTTGCGTCATCGGAAGTTGTGGTTACATTGAATTCATGGGTGTGCGCGCGTGCAGGTACGTATGTGCATGGGCGCGCGCGAGGCCGGATTGTAGGCAGGCCGGAGTCAGCGACTTCGGCCGGCAGCGAATAGACGAGTAGAAAACTTCATCATCATCATGAGCAAGACCCTGATCATTGCCGAGAAGCCGTCCGTGGCGCAGGACATCGTCCGCGCCTTGACCCCCAAGGCGGGGAAGTTCGACAAGCACGATGAATACTTCGAGAGCGAGGACTACGTCGTCAGCTCGGCCGTCGGCCACCTGGTGGAGATCAAGGCGCCCGAGGAGTTCGACGTCAAGCGCGGCAAGTGGAGCTTTGCCAACCTGCCGGTGATCCCGCCGCACTTCGACCTCAACCCCATCGACAAGAGCAAGGGCCGCCTCAATGCCCTGGTCAAGCTGATCCGCCGCAAGGACGTCACCCAGCTGATCAACGCCTGTGACGCGGGCCGCGAAGGGGAGCTGATCTTCCGCTTGATCGTGCAGTACGCTGGCACGGCCAAGGCCGCCATCAACAAGCCGGTGCAGCGCCTGTGGCTGCAGTCCATGACGCCGCAAGCCATACGCGACGGTTTCGACAAGCTCAAGAGCGATGCCCAGATGCTGCCTCTGGCCGATGCCGCGCGCTGCCGCTCCGAGGCCGACTGGCTGGTCGGCATCAATGGCACACGCGCCATGACCGCCTTCAACTCGCGCGACGGCGGCTTCTTCCTGACCACGGTCGGCCGGGTGCAGACGCCGACGCTGTCCATCGTCGTCGAGCGCGAAGAAAAGATCCGCAAGCATGTGGCGCGCGACTACTGGGAAGTGCGCGGCGTCTTCGACGCCCAGGCCGGCCAGTACGAAGGCAAGTGGTTCGACCCGAGCTGGAAGAAGGGCGAGGACGCCGAATCGCGCGCCGACCGCATCTGGAACCGCGCCGAGGCCGATGCCATCGCCGCCGCCGCCCTGGGCCAGCCGGCCAGCGTGCGCGAAGAAAGCAAGCCCACCACCAGCAGCTGTGGCGGCCTCTACGACCTGACCACCCTGCAGCGCGAGGCCAACTCGCGCTTCGGCTTCTCGGCCAAGACCACGCTGAGCCTGGCTCAGGCTTTGTATGAAAAGCACAAGGTGCTGACCTACCCCCGGACCGACTCGCGCTTCCTGCCCGAGGACTATCTGGCCGTGGCCAAGCAGACCGCCGAGATGATCGCCGGCGAGGACCTGCCCGGCCCTCTGCGCGAGCTGGCCGGCCACGCCCGCAAGGCGCTCAACGAGGGCTATATCAAGCCGACCAAAAAGGTCTTCGACAACAGCAAGGTCTCGGATCACTTTGCCATCATCCCGACCCTGCAGGCGCCCAAGAGCCTGACCGACATCGAGGCCAAGCTCTACGACCTGGTGGTCAAGCGCTTCCTGGCCGTGTTCTTCCCGCCGGCCGAGTTCCTGGTCACCACCCGCATCAGCACCGTCAAGGCCGCGGGCAAGGAGCTGAACTTCCAGACCAATGGCAAGGTGCTGGTCAAGCCGGGTTGGCTGGCCGTCTACGGCAAGGAAGTGCAGGAAGACGATGCCAATCTGGTGGCTGTGGCCCCGGGCGAGGTGGTGCGCACCGAGTCGGTCGATGTGAAGAGTCTGGCCACCAAGCCGCCCGCCCGCTACACCGAAGCGACCCTGCTCTCGGCCATGGAAGGCGCCGGCAAGCTGATCGACGATGAAGAGCTGCGCGCAGCCATGACCGAGAAGGGCCTGGGCACGCCAGCGACCCGCGCCGCCACCATCGAAGGCCTGCTGACCGAAAAATACATGCTGCGTGATGGCCGCGAGCTGATCCCCACGGCCAAGGCCTTCCAGCTGATGACCTTGCTGCGCGGCCTGGACATCAAGGACCTGACCAAGCCCGAGCTGACCGGCGACTGGGAGTTCCAGCTCTCCGAGATGGAAAAGGGTCGCCTGAACCGCGACGAGTTCATGGCCAAGATCGCCGCCATGACCGAGCGCGTGGTGCAAAAAGCCAAGGAATACGACCGCGACACCATCCCCGGCGACTACGCCACGCTGAAGACGCCCTGCCCGAAGTGCAGCGGCGTGGTCAAGGAGAACTACCGTCGCTTCACCTGCACCGGCAAGGATGGCGCTTCGGAGGGCTGCGGCTTCTCGATCGGCAAGATCCCCGGCGGCCGCAGCTTTGAGTTGCACGAGGTGGAGCAGTTCCTGGCCGACAAGAAGATCGGCCCGCTGGAAGGCTTCCGCTCCAAGGCCGGCTGGCCCTTCACGGCCGAGCTGGCCCTGGTCTTCGACGAAGAGATCCAGAACTGGAAGCTCGAGTTCGACTTCGGCGACGACGGCAAGAACGGCGAGGGCGATGGTGAGGCGGTGGACTTCAGCGCCCAGACCTCGCTGGGCGCCTGCCCCAAGTGCCAGGGCCGGGTCTTCGAGCACGGCAGCAACTACGTCTGCGAGCATGCCGTGGGCGCCGCCATCACCTGCGATTTCAAGAGCGGCAAGATCATCTTGCAGCAGCCCATCGAGATCAGCCAGATGCAAAAGCTGCTCAGCGAGGGCAAGACCGCGCTGCTGGAGAACTTCGTCTCCAACAAGACCCGGCGCAAGTTCAAGGCCTTCCTGGCTTACGACAAGAAGGCCGGCAAGGTGAACTTCGAGTTCGAGCCGCGCGCGGCCAAGCCGGGCGTGCCGCTGCGCGGTGCCGCGGCCAAGACGGCGGCTGCCGATGTGGTGAGCGAGGCGCCGGCGGCCAAGAAGGTTGCGGCCAAGAAGGTGGCCGCAAAGAAGGCGCCAGCCAAGAAGGCGGCGGCCAAGAAGGCCGCCTGAAGCCCGGGCGCTGCATGACGCCCACCCCCACTTGCGAGGGGAACTGGGGCTGCTCCTCATCGGCATGGCGCACAAAGGCGCTATGCTGATGCGCAGAGCAGTTGCGTTAGACCCGGGCCGCCCGCGAGCCGCCTCGGTCTGGTCTTGGTCCGGCCCAGGTCAGGAGTGAGTGCATGGCCCCAGTGCGAGTGAGCTTCGGCATCCAGTCCCGCTTGATTCTGGGCATGGCGCTGGCGGCCGGTTTGCTGGCTTTGGCACTGGGTTGGTCCTGGACCTCGCGCGAGGAGCAGGAGCTCAACCTCGCCCTCGACCACCGCCAGACCCGCATGGCCAGCCTGGTCGCCCTGGGCTTTGCCGGGCCGATCTGGAACCTCGACAACATCGCCATCAAGAACCTGCTGGACGCCGTGATGGCGGACCCCGAGGTTCACTCTATCGAGCTGCGCCCGGTCGGCGTCAATGCCGAGCCCCTGCGCCGCCAGCGCAGCGAGCCGGCCGTGGAGCCGCTGAGCCGCCAGTTCGACATCAGCTACCAGGCCGCCCCGGACCTGGCCCCCACGGTGGTGGCCCAGGCCACCCTGGTGCTCAGCCGCGAGGGCGTGTACCGCCAGGTGGCGCAGATGCGCCGCTTTGTGGCCAGCTTGCTGGGCGCCATGCTGGCGGCCGTGGTGGCGGCCAGCCTGCTGCTGGTCAATCGCCTGGTGCAGCGCCCGGTGCAGCGCCTGGGCCAGATGGCGCGCCAGGTCTCCGAGGGCCGCTTGGGCGCCACCACCGAGGTCGAGCGCGACGACGAGATCGGTGCCCTGACCGAGCAGTTCAATCTGATGAGCGCCCGTCTGCTGGCCTCATCCGAGGGCCTGCAGCTCAGCGAGGAGCGCTTTCGCAGCCTGTTCGAGAACGCCACCGAGGGCATCTTCCAGTGCGATGCGCGCGGCCGCCTGCTCAGTCTCAACCGCGCCCTGGCCCTGATGCTGGGCTTCCACAGCCCGGCCCAGGCCATGGCTTCGGGCCGGCGACTGCGCAGCCTGGTGCAGATCGAGGCGCAGGAGTTCAAGCGCATCGCCCTGGCCCTGCAGCGCCACCGCCTGCTGCAGCAGGTGCCGCTCTTGATCGCCACCAACGAGGGGCGCCAGCTCTGGGTGGAGTTGAGCGTCCATGTCGTGCCGGGCGGCGGCGGCCAGGGCCTGCGCATCGAAGGCATGGTCAGCGACATCAGCCTGCGTCGCCAGGCCGAGCAGGAGCTCACGCATTACCGCGACCATCTCGAAGAGGTGGTCACCGAACGCACCCGCGAGCTCAGCGAGGCCAAGGCCCGGGCCGAAAGCGCCAGCCAGAGCAAGAGCCGTTTCCTGGCCACCATGAGCCATGAGTTCCGCACGCCGCTGAACGCCATCCTCGGCTTCGGCCAGCTGCTGCAGATGGATGCCAGCCTGAGCCCGGCCCAGCAGGCCAAGGTGGGCCAGATCCGCGATGCCGGCGAGCATCTGCTGAGCCTGATCTCCGATGTGCTGGACATGGCCAGCATCGAGGCCGGCAAGGTGCGCCTGCAGCCCAGCTCGGTGGACCTGCGCGCCCTGCTCGATATGGTGGCCGACAGTGTGCGCCTGCGTGCCGAGCAGAAGAACCTGGATTTCCAGGTCGAGATCGACCCGCAGCTGCCGACCCGCGTGCTGGTCGATGGCCAGCGCCTGCGCCAGGTGCTGATGAATCTGCTGTCCAACGCGGTCAAGTTCACCGACCAGGGCCGCTTCGGTCTGCAGGTCAGCCTGGTCGCGCAGCAGGACAGCCGCGCCCGCATTGCCTTTGTTGTGCACGACACCGGCATCGGCATCGCCCGGCGCATGATGGATCGCCTGTTCAAGCCCTTCGAGCAGGTGGCCGAGGACGCACGCTGCCTGGGCGGCACCGGCCTGGGCCTGTCGATCAGCCAGCAGCTGCTGCGCGAGATGGGCGGCGAGATCCGCGTGCGCAGCGAGCTGGGCGAGGGCAGCGTGTTCGAGTTCGAGCTGAGCTTGCCGACCACGCACTGAGCCGGGCGGCTCTCCCGCCGGTTCTCCAGGCCGCTGGCCCGGGCGCGGCATACTGGGCCGCATGAGCTGGATTGTTTTTCACAAGCTGTTGGCCATTCTGATTGCGGTGGCCATCGGCTGGTTTGTCGGCCGCATGCGCTGGCTGGGTGGGGCGGATGCCGGCGGCAGCGGCGGTGACCCGGCGCGGGTGCTGTCGAATGTGGCCTTCTACATCTTCGTGCCCGCCCTGCTGTTTCGCACCACGGCCCGGGTCGAGTTCGCCAGCCTGCCCTGGCTGACGCTGACGGCATTTTTCGCCCCCGTGCTGGGCCTGCTGGTGGCCTTGTATGCCTTGCAGCGCTGGCGCGGTGCGGCGGCCGCCGGTGCGGCCGTGCCCAGCGTGCAGGCCATTACTGCCACCTTTGGCAACACCTTGCAGGTCGGCGTGCCGCTGGCGGCCGGTGTGTTTGGCGAGGCGGGCCTGGCCATCCACATCACCGTGGTCAGCCTGCATGCGCTGAGCATCCTGACCGTGCTGACGGCCCTGGTGGAGCTGGACCTGGCACGTGAGCGCAGCCAGGGCCAGCCCACCGGCCTGGGCAGCCTGCTGGCCAACACCGTGCGCAACACGGTGATCCACCCGGTGGTGCTGCCAGTGGTGGCGGGCCTGTGCTGGAACGCCCTGGGCCTGGGCCTGCCGGCGGTACTCGACGAGGTGCTGCAGATGCTGGGCACGGCCGTGGTGCCGCTGTGCCTGACCCTGATCGGCATGTCCCTGGCCTACCTGGGCTGGCCGCAGCGCTGGACCTCGGTGTTGGGCCTGGTGGCGGCCAAGCTGCTCGTGCTGCCGGCCCTGGTGCTGGGCCTGGGCTATGCGCTCGGTTTGCGCGGCATGCCGCTGGGGGTGGTGCTGATGATGGCGGCCTTGCCCACCGGCTCCAACGCCCTGATCTTTGCCCAGCGCTACCGCTGTCAGGAGGGCGAGACCACCGCCGCCGTGGTGGTGTCCACCCTGGGCTTTGTGCTGACGGCGCCGCTGTGGCTGGCGCTGCTGCAGCGCATTCCGGCTTGAGGCGCTGCCAGCCTTAGGGCAGCGAAGGGGCGGCCGGCGGGCGCGGCGGGCTGGGCGGCTTGAGGCGCGAGATGGCAGCAGCCGGTGCGGCGGAGGCCGCGGGCGCGGCCTGGGCGGGTGTGGCCGGCGCCGCCGGCGCTGCCATGGCCAGGCGATCCATCACCGGGTCCAGTGCGGCCTCCACCTTGCCGCGCTCATGTTCGCTCAGGCCGCGGGCTGCCTGGCGATAACGGGCCAGCAGCTCGGCATCGGCCGGCAGGTGGGCCGCCAGGGCGCTGAGCAACTCGGCCCGCTCGAAATCGGAGTCGATGCTGCGTGCGGCATCGAGCACACCCAGCAGCGCGGCCTTCTGGTGCACGCCTGCGTCGAGCAGGGCGCTCAGGGCCATACGACGCTCAAAGTCGCTGTCGATGCGGCGGGCCGATTCGCTGTAGGCCCGCAGGGCCGCCTCGGCCTGCGTATCGAGTGCCGCCTGGCGCGGCAGCTTTTGGGCCACGGCCTCCAGGGCGCTGCGGTGCTCGAAATCGGAGCTCAGGCCCAGGCTGGCCTGCAGGGCGGCGGCCAAGGTGGGCAGGCCGCTTGTGGGCGACTGCCGATCGACGATGTCGACGATGGCGCTGCGCTTTTCAAAGTCGGAGTCCATGCCGTCCACCGCCTGCAGCCAGGCTTGCAGCGTGGCCGGCTCGCTGCTGAGCGTGGCGGACAGGGCCTCCAGCACCTGGCGGCGTTCGAAGTCCGAGCTCATGTGCTGCAGGCTTTGCAGCAGCTGGGCCTGCAGGGCCGGGCTGAGGGTCTGCTTTTCGATCATGCTCTGCAGCAGCTGGCGGCGTTCGAAATCCGAGTCCATGCCCTCGTGGACACGGATCAGGGCTTGCAAGGTGCTCTCGCTTTGCGGGCCTTGCTGGAGCAGGGCCTGGGCGCGGCCGCGGCGGCGGTGATCCTCGATGTTAGGCGCCTGGATGTCGGCCAGCACGCGCGCCACCCCGCCTTGGGCCAGCAGGCTGCGCACGCGTTTCTCGCTGCCCTCGATCGTCTCGCCGGCCAGGGCCACGCGATCGCACAGCCAGGCCTGGCCCTCGGCGTCCGGGGTCTGCTCCTTGCCGTCGAGGCTGTAAACCAGGCGCGGTGCCTGGCCGGCTTCGCCCGGAAGGAACTCGGCACGCCGGTGCCAGCCCTCGCGCCGCTCATCGATCAGCAGGCGGCCCTGGCTGAGGCTTTCGAGCGCGGTCTGGTCCTCGTTGAAGCGCATCTGGCCGCTGAGGCGGATGTCCAGGTTGTGCGAGGGGCTGTTTTTGACGATGCGGGTGCCCATGGCCGAGCCCACACCGAAGCGCGCCTCGAAGCTGTGGCCCAGGTCGCGCAGGCGGCTCAGGTCCAGCGGCTGGCTGTGGCCCACGCCCAGCAAGGGCAGGGCCAGGGCGCACAGGGTCAGGCCGCCGACCAGCACGCGCTTGCGCCAGAGCTCGCGTGCAGGCAGGGCGGTGTAGGGTTCGGGCTTGGGGTTCATGGTCGGGTCTCCGTGCGGGTTGGGGGCAGGGTTCATCAGTGCGTCGATGCGGGCCAGCAGGGGCGAGCGGCCGCTGGCGGCCATGCGGCTCAGCAGCTGCAGGCGCCGCACCGGGTGGGCTGCCTGCTGCAGCTCTTGGGCGCAGCGGTACAGGCTCTCCGCCAGGGCGCGGCGGGCCTGCTCGCGGGCGGCATCGCTGGGTCGGGCGGTGGCCCAGGCGTCGCAGGCCTGTTCGGCCAGGGCGTCGAGCCGGCGCAGAGCCAGGCGGTTCAGGGGTTGCAGCCAGGCCAGCTGGTTCAGCAGCTGGGCGGCCAGGCGCCAGGCCGGATCGCGCCGGCGCAGATGCGCCAGCTCATGGGCCAGCACCGCCTCGCGCTGCGCGGGCGGCAGCTGCAGGGCCCAGGCGGGCAGGCAGATGGCGCCGCCCGGGGCGATCAGGGGGCTGGGCCACTCGGCGCGGCCGAGGCGCAGGGGCGGGGTCGGCAGGCCGGCGGATCGGGCCAGGGTTTGCAGGCAGCCGTGCAGATCGGCATCGTCGTCCAAGCGGGGCAGGCGGCGCGCCTGCACGCGCAGGCGCCACCAGGCCAGGCCGGTGGCCAGCAGGCCCAGACCGGCCAACAGCGCCCAGGCCGCCGCCAGCGCGGCCACGGCGGCACTGGCTTCGGGGGGCAGTTGCAGCCAGGCGCGTGGTGCGGCCGGCGCTTGGCGAGTGGGGCGCTCTGCGCCAGTCATCGGCGCGGGTTCGCGCATCGGTGGGGTCGCTGTGGCGGTCGGCGCGTCGCTTGGCTCCGGGAGGGCGGGGCGCTCGATCGCTGTGCTGGTGGCGGTGGGCGATGCGAGCGGCCCGGCCGTCGGTGCCGGGCTCCAGCTCAGCAGCGTAGCCAGGCCGGCCGTCAGCACCGGGCCGAAAAAGGCCAGGCGCCACAGGGCCTCGCGATGCGAGGCCTGGCGCGGCCGCAGGCGGGCGCTGCGCTCGATCAGCCAGGCGCCACCGAGCAGCAGGCTGCTGTGCAGCAGGTAGTTGAGCAGGCCGCTGCTCAGGCCAGCCAGCAGCAGGGGCGCGTTGATGCTGAGGGGCTCAGTCATGGCTGCCGTCCTTGGGGTTCTTGCTCGTGCCGCCCTTGGCCAGCAGGCGGCGCATCTGCGCCATGTCCTCGTCGGCGATGTCGCCGGCTTTCAGCAGGTGGCTGAGCAGGGCGCTGGCCTTGCCGGCGAACAGGCTGGCCAGCAGGCCGCTGACCATGGACTTCTGCACCTCGGGCTCGGACACGCAGGGGCGGTAGACCAAGGCGCGGGCCTCGCGATCGCAGGCCAGCAGGCCGCGCTTTTCCAGGCGCTGCAGCAAGGTCGCCACGGTGGTGTGAGCCAGGGGTCGGCCTTCGGCGCGCAAGGCCTCGGCCACCTCGGCCGTGCTGGCCTGGCCGCGCTGCCAGAGCACGCGCATCAGGCTCAGCTGCAGCTCGCTCAGGCTCAGTTCGCTTTTGTCTTCGGACATGGACTTGCCCTCTACTACAGGTGTCGTACTACAAATGTAGTTGAGCGCCGTGCGCAGCGCAAGCGGGAAGGTGCGCAGTGCGCGTCGGCGGACCGATGGCCTGGCACAGAATGACGCCCACAGCCCGCATGCCGCGGCGCTTGATGCCGGGGAGGGTGCATGGATCTGGGATTGAAAGGCCTGAGGGCAGTGGTGACTGGCGGCTCGGCCGGCATCGGTGCGGCCATCGTGCAGGCGCTGGCGGCCGAAGGCTGCGAGGTGGCGTTCTGCGCGCGTGGGCCCGAGCGCATCGCCGCCCGCCTGGCCGAGTTGCAGGCGCTGCAGCTGCCGGGGCGGGTGCAGGCGCGCGCGCTCGATGTGGCCGAGCCGGGCGCCTTCGAGGCCTGGTTGCAGGAGCTCGGGCCGCAGGACATTTTTGTGGCCAATGTCAGCGCGCTCTCGGCCGATTGGTCGCAGGCCTTGGCGCTCGATGTTGCTGCCACCGTGCGCTGCTGTGAGGCCATGCTGCCCTGGCTGCAAGACTCGCCCCAGGCCGCCATCACCTGCATTGGTTCGCGCGCCAGCTCTCAAGCCTGCCCGAATTCCGAAGCCTACGGCGCGGCCAAAGCGGCCGTGGCGCATTACGCGAAGTCGTTGTCGGCCCGTGTGCTGCCGCGGGTGCGGGTCAATCTGGTGTCGCCCGGCGACACCTGGGTCGAGGGCGGATTCTGGGGCCGTATCGCCGAACAGCAGCCCGAGGCCTACCAGCGCGCGCTGCAACGCAACCCGCTGAAGCGTCTGGCTCGCGTGGAGGAGATCGCTCGCGTGGTGGCCTTCATTTCCAGCCCGGCCGCCAGCTTTGTGGCCGGTGCCAACTGGTATGTCGACGGCGGCTCCACCAGACATGTGCAGCTGTGAGCGCGCCGCCGGTGGAAGCGCTGTTGCTCAGCGATTGGGCAGGAGGTTCAGGTGGAAGGCCAGGGTCTTTTCCTGATCGCTCTTGCAGCCGGCTTGGCGCAGCGCTGACTGCAAACGTGCCCGCACTTCGATGGGCGTGTTTTCCTGGCGAACCTGGCTGATGCTGTCGCCCTTGACGGTGAACTCGACGCGCGCCAGCGATGCCTCCATCAGCTTGCGGGTGTCACGTTCCAGGGCCTGCTGCAGCTTCTGATCGATCTGCGGGCAGGCTTGGCGAACGGGGCCTAGTTCGTCCTGGCCGGGTACGGCCGCTTGAGCGCCGAAGGCTGCGAGAGCGAGTGCGGACAGAGCGATGCGTGCGGTGGCGGTGACAGTCTTCATGGTGTGGCCTCTTTGCGTTAGGTGCCGACGCCGGCACGGGGTGGTGAGTCGATGGCTTCAATGTAGGAAAGCAAGCGACCGGGCGACAGCGGCCTGCGATGAAGTCCAATATTTGGGCGACGATCTGCAAGCCAGCCCGCATGAACTGCTGCCGGTACAAGATGAAATTTGGTGGTCGTTGCAATTCGGGTAGACCCGGGTGCGAGAGGCGCGCGCGCCGGCTGTGAGGAATGGCATGGGTGTCGATGGAACCTACCTGAAACTGCCGCGTCCGGCACATCGCGGAGAATGGCGCCATGAGCTCGACCCTGCCTTCTCCCGATCTGGCCGCCCAGGATTTGCCCCGCTACATGAGGGCGGTGGGCCAGGCTGCCCGCCAGGCTTCGCGCCGCATGGCTGCCGCCTCCACCGCCGCCAAGAACCAGGCCTTGCTGAGCCTGGCCCGCCGCCTGCGCGAAGCCGGCCCGGCCCTGGCTGCTGCCAACGCCCGCGACCTGAAAGCCGCTGCCGCCGCCGGCCTGGACGGGCCCATGCTGGACCGCCTGAAGCTGAGCCCCGAGGTGATCGAGACCGTGGCCCAGGGCTGCGAGCAGATCGCCGCCATGCCCGACCCGGTCGGTGAGATCAGCGGCCTCAAGCGCCGCCCCAGCGGCATCAGCGTGGGCCAGATGCGCGTGCCCCTGGGCGTGTTCGGCATGATTTACGAGAGCCGCCCCAACGTCACCATCGAGGCGGCCTCCCTGGCCATCAAGAGCGGCAATGCCTGCATCCTGCGCGGCGGCTCCGAGGCGATCCATTCCAACCTCGCCCTGGCCGAGCTGGTGGCGGCCGCCCTGCGCGAGGCCGGCCTGCCGCCCGAGGGCGTGCAGCTGATCGCCAGCACCGACCGCACCGCCGTGGGCCTGCTGATTACGGCGCCCGAGCATGTGGATGTGATCATCCCGCGTGGCGGCAAGGGCTTGATCGAGCGCATCAGCGCCGAGTCCAAGGTGCCGGTCATCAAGCATCTCGATGGCAACTGCCACTGCTATGTCGACGCCGAGGTCGATTTCGACCTGGCCCTGACCGTGGTCATGAACGCCAAGACGCAGAAGTACAGCCCCTGCAATGCCACCGAGTCTCTGCTGGTCCATGCCGAGAGCGCTTCGGATTTCCTGCCCCATATCGGCGCCCTGCTGGCCGAGAAGGGGGTGGAGATGCGCGGCTGCTCGCGCAGCCTGGCCTTGCTGGGCCCCATCCCGGGCGCCGTGATCAAGCCGGCGACCGAAGCCGACTGGAGCGAGGAGTACCTGGCGCCCATCCTCAGCATCAAGGTGGTGGACAGCCTCGATGAGGCCATCGAACACATCAACCGCTACGGCTCGCACCACACCGACGCCATCCTCACCAGCAACCATGGCCATGCCATGCGTTTCCTGCGCGAGGTCGATTCAGCCAGCGTCATGGTCAATGCCAGCACGCGCTTTGCCGATGGCTTTGAATACGGCCTGGGCGCCGAGATCGGCATCTCCACCGACAAGCTCCATGCCCGTGGCCCGGTGGGACTGGAAGGCCTGAGCTCGCTCAAATGGGTGGTGCTGGGCCAGGGCGAAGTGCGCCGCTGAGCATGGGCGACAGCGCCCGCCACACCGAACTGAACCAGCTGCTGCGCCAGGCGCAAGGCCTGGCCGAGGCTGAGCGCGGCCCCTGGTTGGCGGCGCTGGCCGCGCGCGATGCCGCCCTGGCCGCCGAGCTCGCGCAGCGCTTGATCCAGCAGGCCGAGACCCAGTTTCCTGCAGCCGCTGGGCCCGTGCCCCTCAGCGCCATGCCGGTGCTGGACGAGAGGCAGCAAGCGCCTTCACTGAGTGGCCAGCGTATGGGGGCTTGGCAGCTGCTGCGCAAGATCGGCGAGGGCGGCATGGGCCAGGTCTGGCTGGCGCGGCGGGCCGATGGCTTGTACGAGCAGGAGGCCGTGGTCAAGCTGTTGCGCAGCGATCTGCAGCAGGCGCCGCTGTCCCAGCGTTTCGCGCGCGAGCGGGCCGTGCTGGCCCGGCTCAAGCATCCCGGCATTGCGCGCCTGCTCGATGCTGGCATGGCGGACGGTGTGCCCTATCTGGTGCTGGAGTACGTGGCCGGCCGCACGCTCAGCGAGCATGTGCGGGCCGAATGCCCCACGGTCGCCTCACGGGTGGCCTTGCTGATCCGCGTGGCCCAGGCGGTCGAGCATGCCCATGCCCAGTTGGTGGTGCACCGCGACCTCAAGCCTTCGAACGTGATGGTCGGCGCCGAGGGCGACAGCCGGGGCGAGGTCAAGGTGCTGGACTTCGGCATTGCGGGTCTGCTGGATGAAGAGGATCCAGGCCACCTGACCCGCGTAAGCGGCCGTGGCCTGACCTTGTCGTATGCCGCACCCGAGCAGCTCAGCGGCACGCCGGTCGGCGTGGCGGCCGATGTCTACTCGCTCGGCGTGCTGTTGTTCGAGATGCTGTCCGGCCGCCTGCCCTTTTACAACGCCGGCAGCAGCCGCACGGCCATCGAGCATGCTTTGCTGCACCAGGACGCGCCGCGGCTCGGGCCCTTGCTGGCCCAGGCTTTGGCCGAAGATGCGCCGGAGGGCGCCCGCCCGCTCGACGCCGAGCGCGCCCGCGGCGACCTGGAGGCCATCGTCGCCAAGGCCTTGCGCAAGCTGCCCGAGGAGCGCTACCCGGCCGTGAGCGCCTTGGTCGAAGACCTGACGCGCTGGCTCCAGCATCGCCCGGTCAGCGCCCGCCGCGAG
Organism: Paucibacter sp. B51; assembly: GCF_027863535.1. Taxonomy (NCBI): domain Bacteria; kingdom Pseudomonadati; phylum Pseudomonadota; class Betaproteobacteria; order Burkholderiales; family Sphaerotilaceae; genus Roseateles; species Paucibacter sp. B51. The sequence continues at coordinate 1,566,467 of NZ_JAPIVN010000001.1, forward strand.
GACTGGCGCCATCGCCTGCGGCTCTGGATGCGCCGCAATGCCCTGGCTGCCTCGCTGTCGGGCGGTCTGGCCGTGGCCGTGCTGCTGGGCCTGGGCGTCAGCCTGGATCAATGGCGCCGCGCGCAGGCGGCGGCCCATGAATCCGATCAGGTGACGCTGTACCTGACGGATCTGCTGGGCAGTGCCAGCCCCGATGTCCATGGCGGGCAGGCGCCCACGGTCATGGATCTGCTGGAGAAAAGCCGCAGCGAGATCGCAGGCAAATTCCAGGACCAGCCCCGCATCAAGGCGCGCCTGCTGGCCACACTGGCCGAAACCTACGGCGCCCTGGACCGCTACGACCTGGCCGCACCGCTGGCGCGTGAGTGGGTGGCGCTGATGGTTCAGCTCTACGGGGAAGACGACGAGCGCACCGTGGCGGCCCATATCAAGCTGGCCCAAATTTATGTGCCGACGGGCCCGCACGATTTGGTGGTGGCCGAGCTGGAGCCTCTGCGCGAGCGCGTGGCGCGCTTGCATGGCCCCAAATCCGATCCCATGCGCGAGCTCTACTACGCGCTGGCCAATGGCTATATGAAGACCGGCCGCCTGGCCGAGGCCAAGCTGGCCTTGGATCAAGCCGGCGAGTTGGTGCGGCTGCTCTACCCGGAGGGCCACTTCTATCGAACCTTCCACCACATGGTGGAGGCGGTTCGCCTGTCCGGCGTGGGGCGCATCAGCGAGGCCCTCGCCCAGCTGCGCCTGACCGAGCCGGCCTTGCAGAACCCGCCCAAGGAGAACCTGCGCCATGTGCTGGCCATCCGGCGCAACATCCTGACCATGGAGATCCGTGCGGGCCTGTACGACGGTGTGGAGGCGCGTGCGCAGGCCTTGGGCGAGGAGATGGACCAGCTGCATGGTCGGGGCAATTCCATGCGCGCCTTCATGTACCCGGAGATTGCGCGTTACCACCACGACCGCGCTGAGTACGCGCAGGCCCTGGCCGCCCGTCTGGCCTTCAACACCCAAGGCAATGGCGCCCCCTTCAATGCCCGGACGGCGGCCAAGGCCTCGCTGTTGCTGGCGCGCGCCCAGGCGGGGGAGTCGCCCGCGACCACCTTGCGCCAGGACGCCCGCGCCCTGCTGGAGGAAGTGGACCGGGTGCGTGAGCAGATGGGTGTGAGCCGGGCCGAGGCCTGGCTGGCCCTGGCGCGCAGCGGCCTGGTGCTGGGTGACCTGGATTTGGCGGCGGATGCTGTCGCCCGCCTGCGCGGCGATGCCGACCTGCATCTGGAGCGCGATCTGTGGCTGGAGAGCCGGGTCGCCCAGGTCGAGGGCGCGCTGCTGCGCGCCCGCGGCGATCTGGCCGGCAGCCGCCGCCTGCTGGAGCGCCGTGTGGCCTTGCTGGAGACCAGCCCCGACCGCCAGCTGCCGCCGCTCTGGCAGGCTCGCCTCGACCTGGCGCTGACCCTGGTGATGATGGGCGCCCCCGATGCGGCCGCCGCGCTGGCCGCAGCGCGCGAGGCCCGCCCGCCGCAAATGCCGGCCGGTCATCCTTTCGATGCCTTGCTGTCGCTGATGCAAGCGCAGCTGGATGCACCGGCCAGCGACAGCCCCGCCGCCCGCCAGGCGCGGAGCGCTTTGAAAGCGGGCCTGCAAAAAAACGCCGCCCATCCGCCCGAGATTCGGGCGGACCTGGGCGGCTGGTTCTGAGCCCGTGGTCTGGGGCCGAGCTCAGGCCGTGGCGCGGCGGCGGCGGGCCAGGCCCAGCACACCGGCCAGCCCCAGGCCCATCAAGGCGTAGCTGCTGGGTTCGGGCACGGCAGTGACGGTGCGGGTGAAGCCGCAAGTGGCCCAGTCACCACTCTCGCAGCTCGATGCGATGACGGGCTGGTTGGCGGAATACAGCGTTCGGCCCAGGGCATCCACGCCGGTGTACTGCAGCGTCATCGAGGTCTGGTAGAGATTGACGGTGCCTTCCGGTGCGCCACCTGCCTTCGGCGTGAAGCGGCCAAACAGGTAGTCGTAGCTTTGGCCGGGGGCCAGATTGAAGTGATTCTGGTAGGTGGGCCCCGGCAGTTGCGGGTTGTAAATCGTGGCGAATTGGAAGTCGTAGCCCATGAACTCGCTGCCCGACACCGTCATCGAGGCGCTGATGAAGACACTGTCAATCCGCGCAAAAGTGGCCGGGGTGTTGGTGCCTGTGATCGGGTCGTGGTAGACGCCTTCGGGCGACAAATCTCCGGGCGAAATGCCCGTGAGTGGATAGCTGGAGAAGGTGAACGCCGGGGAGTCTGCGTCCAGCGTAAGCCGAACCCAGATGTCAATGGCCTCGGTCGTGCTGACCGTGCCCTTGGGCTGCAAGAACGTCAGGCTGCCTCGGGGCAGCTCGGCCCAGGCCGCGTGGCTCGCCATGAGGCAGGCAGCGGCAATCAACTTGAAGGTGTGCGTTTTCATGGGTTCCTCCCCCCGAACTTTGATACGAGCGAGTGTCTCCGGAGCGAATTGCCGCTGTCACTCGCAGTTACCCTAGCCGCCCCGCGTATGAGGGATTCTTCACTTTTGCCTCGGGTCTGGCCTCGTGATTCAGCGCAATCCGCTCACCCGCGCGTCCTTGGGTGTGCTGATCAGATACTCGGCCGTGAAGCGCTGGCTCTGGCCAGGCGCCAATTGCAGCTGCCACGCGACCACGCCGGGCAGCTGTTTCCAGCGCTGCTGGCTCGGCTGCGGGTTGAACTGGGTTTGCACCTTGATGTCCTCATGCTGGGCCACGGGCGAGGGCTCGATCAGCTGTAGCTGGATGGGCTGGCGGTGCAGGTTCTCGACCAGGTAGGCGCGGCGGATCTTCTGCTCGTTGCGGCTGCCGATGAAGCCGCGCTCGGCTCCGTCTTTCTGCGGCGGCTCCACCGCCACGCGCAGCAGCTCGTCGCGGCCGAAGAAGAGCTCCAGCTTTTCCTCGCTGCCCAGCTGCAGCTGGCTGTTGCCGATGAAGGCCCCGTCGCGGAAGAGCTGCAGCGCGCCGGCCGGCCAGCTGCCGCTGGGGCGGTTCAGCTCGGCCAGCAGATAGGCCTGGCGGTCTTGCTGGGGCTGCACGCGAGCGAACACCTGGGCTGTCATCTTTTCGCTGCCGAGTGCGAAGCTGACGCGCTGGCCGTCGCTGCTGATGGAGACGCGCCCCGGAACCTCGAACTCCGCGGCGTACTCGCCCTGCTGAGTGCTGATGTCGAAGCTGGGAAGGGCTGGGGCTTCATCCGCGCTCCGATTCGATTTGAAGGCCGGCGCGGGCGCTGCCATGAGCGGCGCGGCCATGCGAGAGCCAGTTACTTGAAGCTCCTGAGCGGCGATCGGCGGCAGGATGTCCAGGGTCCAGGGGTAGGGCGGGGGCAGGCCGCTCTGGCTGCGCGGCGTGCTGGTGCTCAGGCGCAATTGCACAACACTCCAATCCTCGCCGCTGGTCTGCGCCACCTGGGCCAGACGCTCCAGGCGCAGCTGCTGCCCCTGGGTGTCGAGATGAGCGCGGTAGATGGGGGTCCAGCCCGCTTGATTGAGACGGTAGCTCAGGCGCAGTTCGCCGGCGCGAGCGGCGGCCAGGTTGATGCGCACGCTGCGCAGCTGCGGGTTCGCTTGAATCAGACGGTCGCGCTCTGCTTGCAGAGGGCTCAGCTTTTCGTCGAGGTCCTGTAGTCGTCGCGCGAGCTGATGTTTGCGCAGCCAAGTTTCCTGGCCGCCACGCTTGAGGGCCTCCAAGGTACTGGTGATCGGTGCTGGTGCAGACTTGCCGTCACCCGCCCCACCGTAGCTTTTGAGAAAGCCAAGGGCCAAGTCCTGCGCTTCGCTTTCGGCGTTGATGCTGGCGCGCTGGTCCTCCAGCTCTCGAATGCGGGTGTCCAGCGGGCTGCTGTGGCACTCGGGAACGCGAACACGATCCAATGTCTGGATGCTGATCTCGCCAATTTGGATGCCGGCATCGGCTTGCACTTGCAAGGAGTCCGCCTCGAAGCGGGCGGGTAGGCAGTGAATCACGAGCTCGCGCGCGCCGGCGGCCACGTTGGCCGTGCGCTGCACCGTGGCGCCGCCCGGGTAGACCAGAACCTGGCTGATGGGCGCCGATGCGGGTGCCGCCTGCGCCGCAATGGCATAGGGCAGCAGAACGCCAAGCAGGCGTGAGGCAATGGAGGTTTTCATGAGCGCTTGTCCAGGAGTGCGTGTAGCTGCGAGCTTAGCGCGGGGGGGGCGATGTCGGGCCGTTTCCTGGCGCGGGGCGACCCTGGCACACTGGTGGGCATTGTTTGCCGCCACCGTGCGGTGCTTTCCGAGTTGTCACGCATGAACCTCCCGACGCCGCCCCAAGCGCACACCGAACGCAAAGCCCTGGTCCTGTTCTCCGGCGGCCAGGATTCCACCGCCTGCCTGGCCTGGGCCCTGAATCGCTATGCCGCGGTCGAGACTTTGGGCTTTGACTATGGCCAGCGCCACCGGGTCGAGCTGGAATGCCGCCAGACCGTGCGCCGCGAGCTGGCGGCGCAGTTCCCGGCCTGGGCCGCCAAGCTGGGCGAAGACCATGTGCTGGACCTGAGCCTGTTGAGCCAGATCTCCAGCACCGCGCTGACCGAAGATCGCGCCATCGAGATGCAGGCCAATGGTCTGCCCAACACCTTTGTGCCGGGCCGCAACCTGCTCTTCCTGACCTTCGCCGCCACCCTGGCCTACCGCCGCGGTGCCTCGGTGCTGGTCGGCGGCATGTGCGAGACCGATTACTCGGGCTACCCCGACTGCCGCGACAACACGCTCAAGGCCTTGCAGGTGGCCCTGAGCCTGGGCCTGGACACGCCGATGACGCTGGAAACCCCGTTGATGTTCATCACCAAGGCCCAGACCTGGGCCCTGACCGAATCGCTGGGCGGCGCTGCACTGAACGAGCTGGTGGTCGAGCACACCCACACCTGCTACCTGGGCGAGCGCAGCCAGCGCCACGCCTGGGGCTATGGCTGCGGCAGCTGCCCGGCCTGCGAGCTGCGCGCGCGCGGGCATGATGAGTTTCTTGCCTTGAAGGCCGGAGCCTGAACATGGAGCCGACCGACACGGGCTGGAGTTGGGGTTGGGCCGGCTGGGGGCTGGCCGCCATGCTGTTGTTCTGGGCCATTGGCGCCTACAACCGGGTCATGAGCTTGCGCAACGCGATCGCGGTGGCCTTTGCTCAGCTGGACACCCATATGAGCGCGCGTGCCAGCGTCTGCGCCGAATTGCTCGCTGTGCTGCGCCCGCTACTGCCCAATGAGCAGGCCACCTTCGACGCCCTGGATGCTGCCCAGCAGGAGGTGCAAACCGCCTTGCAGGCCGTGCGCGCCCGGCCCTATGCCGGTGACCCGGTCGCCAGCCTGGGTGTAGCCAGTGCCGTGCATGCCGCAGCTTTGACGCGGCTGATGTCCATGCTGGAACACCACGCCGAGCTGCGCGAGCACCCCGAACTGTTCGCCCAGGTGGACGAACTCAAGATGATCGAGCGCCAACGTTCCTTCACCCGACAGGTTTTCAACCAGGCGGTGGGCGCCTACAACGAAGCCATCATCCAGTTCCCGACGCGGGTGCTGGCCAGCTTTTACGGCTTTCGGGAGGCGCGCTCGCTCTGAACGTGAATTTGGGGCTGGTTGGATACAGCATATTGCGAACCCTTGTGGTGCCGATCGCTCCCGCTGCGGTGGCTCGGCCCGCCGCCGGGCTCATGGTTCGCGGGTCGGCTCTTTGAGCCGACTCCCCTCGGTGCTCACTGCGCGGCTCAGCGGCGCCAAACTCCCTCCGTTCGCTGCGCTCACTGTGGTCAAACAGTGGCGCCGAGTCAGAGCTTGAAGCGCGTGAGTACACGCGCCTGAGCCGCTCCGCTGTGCCCTCGGCCGCGCACAAATCGCCCGTCGGCAGGCCGAGCCACCTCCGGGGGGGCGTGTTCCACCGTTGATGAGGCACATCGACCGCGATGCAAGCGCCCTGCAGCCCGTGCCGCTGCCGGGCGATTTGTGAAGGGCCGAGCAGCACAGCGCCTCGGGGCGCGCGCGTACTCGCGCGCTTCAAGTTCTGACTTGGCGCTTCTGTCTGAACGAAGCGAACGCAGGGAGCGAAGTGAGTTATGCGCCAGCCCCGAGGTGCGAGCAGCGCAGGGAAGTCGGCCCGACAGGGCTGACCCCGGAACCATGAGCCCGGTGGCGGCGCGGGCTGCAGGGCCTCACGAGAAAACCGAGAGACTGCACTGTGCCGAACGCCGCCTCAGCTGCAGACGATGGCGCCCGAGCTGACCAGCTCGTGGAACAGGGCCATCAAGGCGCGGCCGCTCATGCGGTAGGGGTCGAGCTTGGCGGTTTCGGAGTACTTGAGCACCAGGCCGGGGTTGAGGCGCTGCAGATTCACCTGGCCCATGGACCAGCCGGCGAATTCCCGCTCGCCCACCTCTTCATAGCTGAGCAGGATCACATCGTGGTGGCGGTTGTCGCTGACGATGCGCTTGTAGCGGGCGTTGATGGCATCGCGGCCGCCTTCCAGCACCTGCATGAAGATGCCGTCGGTGTAGCAGAGCAGGCCGGTGATGCCTTCGGCGGGGTTGTGCTCGCGCGACTGTTTCAGGATGGTGCTGAGCTCGGCATCGCCCATGGGGCTGTGGGCGCGGCTGGCGTAGAGAAGACGAACTAGCATGGGGAGGGCTCCGGTGGGGCTGACGCCGGCGCTGTGCTCGACGTCTTCGACGGTTTCGACTTACTTCTTGCTCAGCAAGGACAGGAATTCGCGGCGCAGATTCGGGTCTTTGAGGAAGGCACCGCGCATCACGCTGTTGGTCATCTTGGTTTCCGTGTCCTTGACCCCGCGCCAGTGCATGCAGAAGTGATCGGCTTCCATGACGATGGCCAGGCCGTCCGGCTGCACGCGTTCCTGCAACTCGTTGGCCAGCATGGTGACGGCCTCTTCCTGGATCTGCGGGCGGCTCATGATCCAGTCGCAGATGCGGGTGTACTTGGACAGGCCGATCAGGTTGGAGTGTTCGTTGGGCAGCAGGCCGATCCAGACCCGGCCCATGATGGGGCAGAGGTGGTGCGAGCAGGCGCTGCGGACGGTGATGGGGCCCACGATCATCAGCTCGTTGAGCCGGGTGAAATTGGGGAACTCGGTGACCGGCGGCATGGGCACGTAGCGGCCCTTGAAGACCTCGCGCACAAACATCTTGGCCACGCGCTTGGCAGTGTCCTGGGTGTTGTGGTCGCTGTCGGTGTCGATCACCAGGGCGCGCAGCACCTCCTGCAGCTTGGCCTGGACCTCGGCCTGGATCTCGTCCAACTCGCCGTCCTTGATGAAGTCGGCGATGTTGTCATTGGCGTGGTGGCGGCAGCCAGCGCCGACCAGGCGGTAGCGCACGCGCTCCGAGGCGGGCAGCTCGGCCAGCTCGCGCTCGTCGCGGGGAGTGGGGTTTGCAGGCAGGACGCCGGTCATGGGGTGTTCTCGCTGTTCGGTGCAATGGGGCATTGTGTCCGGATTGCAAAGTCCTTGCAGTGCCAGGTCTTGCCTGCCGGCTTGGAGGGCCTGCTCCCCTACACTGAAGCGGTGAGCCCGACTGCGAAAACATCCTCTGTTGCTTCCTCTTCCCCCGCCCCGGCCAAGCTGGCGCCACCGCTGCACAAATTGCTGCTCCAGGTGGCGGACGCCGTGCAAGCCGTGCGAGCGGGGCGTTCGCTGACCGAGCTGCTGGCGCAATGCCCGGCCGAGCTGCGTCCAGGCACCCAATCCTTGAGCTTTCATGTGTTGCGCCATCTCGGCGCGGCCGAGGCGTTGCGCGCCGTGCTGGCGCCGAAGAGCCCGCCGCCCAAGGTCGAGGGCCTGCTGCTGACGGCCCTGGCCTTGCTGTGGGATCAGGGCGGTGGCCCTGGTTCCGCACCGTATGCCGATCACACCGTCGTGGACCAGGCTGTCAGCGCGGTGCGCAAGCGCATGCCGGCCAGCGCCGGCTTCGTCAACGCGGTCTTGCGCCGTTTTTTGCGCGAACGTGCCGACCTGCAAGCCCAGGTGACCGCGGCCGAAGCCGGCCCGGCCGGCGAGGTGGCCCGCTACAACCACCCGCGCTGGTGGATCGAAAAGCTGAAGGCCGATTGGCCCGAGGTCTGGGACCAGCTGCTCCTGGCCAACAACAGCCACCCACCCATGACCTTGCGCGTCAATGCGCGCCAGGGCAGCGCGGCGGAGTATTTGCAGCGCTTGCAAGAGGCCGGCATCGCCGCCCGGGCCCTGGGCCCGCTGGCGCCGCAGGCCCTGGTGCTGGAGCGCGCTGTGCCGGTCAGCAGCCTGCCGGGTTTTGCCGAGGGCGCGGTGTCGGTGCAGGATGCGGCCGCTCAACTGGCCGGCCCGCTGACTGTGCTCGCACAGGACGGCCTGCCGGCCCTGGCCGCCGGCGCGCGTGTGTTGGACGCCTGCTCGGCTCCGGGCGGCAAGACGGCGCATTTGCTGGAGCTGGCCGATCTGGATCTGCTGGCCCTGGACAGTGACGCCCAGCGACTGAGCCGGGTTCAGGACAATTTGCAGCGACTGGGCCAGCAGGCTCAGCTCAAGGCCGTGGACGCACGCGACACGGCCTCCTGGTGGGATGGACGGCTTTTCGATGCCATCCTGCTCGATGCGCCCTGCAGCGCCTCCGGAATCGTCCGCCGCCATCCCGATGTGCGCTGGCTGCGCCGGCCGAGTGACATCGCCCAGCTGGCTGCCATCCAGGCGCAGTTGCTGGACGCGCTCTGGCCCCTGCTCAAACCGGGCGGGCGTCTCGTCTACGCGACCTGTTCCCTGTTCAAGGCCGAGGGGGAGCAGCAGGTCGATGCATTTTTGCAACGCCAATCCGACGCCTTGCGCCCCGCGCTGCAGGCAGTCACCGGACACCTGCTGCCGCTCGCACACAATGGGGCGCCGCCGGACGGGGCCTCGCCCGACGCATCTGCGTCAGCTTCACCAGGCACCGAGGCTTTGTTCGACGGGTTCTTCTACGCTGTGCTGAGCAAGCGGGCCGCCTGAGCCCGGCGTGCCCGGCACTCCCGCCCTGGATTCCTTGGTTCTTATCGCGCCTTCGCCCTCTTGCTCTTGAGTTCGCCCGCCCCCGTTCACCGCTGCAGCCTCCAGCCCAAGCCCGCCTCGGCGGCTTGGCAACTGCTGTGCCACTTCGGCGCGGCGCTGCTCATGGCCGTCTGCCTGGCGCTGGTCGCCCCGGCGGCGCGGGCCGAGGGGGTGGATCTGACTGGCATCTCCACCAGCCGAACGGAAGAGGGCTTGGACTTGAGTTTCAGCACCCGTTTCGAGCTGCCGCGTGCGGCCGAGGATGCGCTGATGAAGGGCGTGTCGCTCTATTTCGTGGCCGAGGTCTCCTTGCAGCGCAAGCGCTGGTACTGGCGCGACGCTCGGGTGTCCAAGGTGTCACGTGGCTGGCGTCTGTACTGGTATGCGCTGACGCGCCAGTACCGGGTCAGCTCCGGTGGTCTGACGCAGAGCTTCAACAACCTGCCCGACGCCCTGGCCTCGCTGCGCGGGGTCTCGGGCTGGCGCATTGCCGAGGCGCGCGAGCTGGAAGAAGACGGCAACCACTATCTTGAGTTTGCCTACCGGCTCGACACCTCACAGCTGCCCAAACCGATGCAGATCGGGCTCAGCGCTGGCCAGGGCTGGAACCTGGGGGTTGAACGAGTCTTCGGCCTGAATCCGGATTTCAGCCCTCGTACCTCTGCTCCCGCACCATGAGCAAGAAGGCGCGTTGGGCCTGGATCATCGCCCTGGTGATCATCACCGGCATTTGTGGTGTGCTGGCCTTTTTGCTGTCCATCGGCGCCACCAGCCAGCGCGGCTTTTTCGAGCGCCACTATGTCTGGCTGTTCTGGCTCAATGCCTGCGTGGCGGCCCTGCTGCTGCTGGTGATCGTGGGCGCGGCCGGTCGCTTGTTCCTGCGGGTGCGCAGCGGCAAGTTCGGCAGCCGGCTGCTGATGAAGCTGGCCGGCATCTTTGCCTTGGTGGGCATGGTGCCGGGTCTGTTGATCTACGGCGTGTCCTACCAGTTCGTCAATCGCAGCATCGACAGCTGGTTCGATGTGCGCCTGGCCTCGGCCCTGGAGGCAGGTCTGAACCTCGGCCGCGGCACGCTGGATGGCCTGGTCAACGACCTCGGCAACCGCACCCTGGATGCCGCCGAGCGCCTGGGCGAGGCGGGCAGCCTGCCCCAGCCTCTGGTGCTGGAGCGGCTGCGCGAGCAGCTCAGCGCTCGCACCGTGGCCTTGGTGGCCAGCAATGGCCAGATCCTGCTGTCGGTTGGCGGCGATACCAGCTCGCTGGTGACCGATCGGCCGGCCGAAGCCTTGTTGCGCCAGGCGCGCAACACGCGGGTGGTCAGCCATCTCGAAGGTTTGGAAGACGAGGCCCTGGCCCTGCAAGGCCAGGCCCGCATCCGCGCCATCGCCCAGCTGCCCAATGTCGATCTGCGCTTGGGCCTGGTCAGTTCGACCGAGCGCTTTCTGATGGTGGTGCAGCGGGTGCCCGCCCCGGTGCTGGCCAATGCCTTGGCGGTGCAGAACGCCAGCAGCGAGTACCAGCAGCGCGCGCTCGAGCGCGATGGCCTGCGCCGCATGTACCTTGGCACCCTGACCCTGGTGCTGGTGCTGGCGGTGTTCGCGGCGGTGCTGATCGCCGTGGCTTTCGGCAATCAGCTGGCGCGGCCTCTGCTGCTGTTGGCCGATGGCGTGCGACAGGTGGCCCAGGGTGACCTCAGCCGCAAACCCATGCTGAGCTCGCGCGATGAGCTGGGGGGGCTGACCCGCTCGTTCGCCGACATGACCGAGCAGCTCTCCGAGGCGCGCGCCATGGTCGAGCGCAGCGTGGCGCAGCTGGAAAGCGCCCGCACCCATTTGCAAACCATCCTCGACAACCTGACGGCCGGGGTGATCGTGTTCGATGCCGAGCGCCGCATCGACACCGTCAACCCCGGCGCCACCCGCATCTTGCGCCTGCCGCTGTCGGTCTACCAAGGCCGGCCGTTGGGCGAGGTGCCCCATCTCGAGGCGTTTGCCGAAGCGGTGTGGCAGCGCTTCGAACAGGTCAACCCCGAGAACGGCGAGCGTGACCATTGGCAGGATGCTTTTGAGCTGCAGCTCGATGCCAGCCACGATGTGCTGACCCTGCTGGTGCGTGGCGCGCCGCTGCCGCAAGGTGCGCGGCTGATGGTGTTCGACGACATCTCCGAGGTGGTCTCGGCCCAGCGCTCGGCCGCCTGGAGTGAGGTGGCGCGACGCCTGGCCCATGAGATCAAGAACCCCTTGACCCCCATCCAGCTCTCGGCGGAGCGCTTGCAGCACAAGCTGGAGGCCAAGCTCGAGGGCGCCGATCAAGCCATGCTGGTGCGCTCGGTCGCCACCATCGTCAACCAGGTGCAGTCCATGAAGCAGCTGGTCAATGAGTTCCGCGACTACGCCCGCCTGCCCTCGGCCCAGCTCAAGGCTCTGGATCTGAACGCCTTGGTGGCCGAGGTGCTCACGCTGTACGCAGAGGCGCAGGAGCAGGGGCGCTTGCGCGCCGAACTGGCGCCCGAGGCCAGCCGCATCCTCGGCGACCCAACCCAGCTGCGCCAGGTCATCCACAACTTGGTTCAGAATGCGCTCGACGCCGTGCAAGAGCAGCCCGACGGGCTGGTCCTGGTGCGTACGCAGCAGGCCTTCACCGAGGCCGGCGAGCCCCGCTCCCTGCGCTTGCAGATCACCGACAACGGCCCGGGCTTCGCGGAGAAAGTGCTCAAGCGCGCTTTCGAACCCTATGTGACCACCAAGTCCAAGGGCACCGGCCTGGGGCTGGCGGTGGTCAAGAAAATCGCCGACGAGCATGGCGCGCGCATCCGCGTCAGCAACCAGCATGAGCAGGGCGACGAGGCGCAAGCGGTGACCGGGGCGCAAGTTTCGTTATCATTTTCAAAACTCGCGACTGCAGCAGCCGATGCGGGCTCTGCTGAAAAGCCCCATTGAACTAGGACTCCATGGCAACAATTCTTGTAGTCGACGACGAGCTGGGCATACGCGCTCTGCTCTCTGAAATCCTCAGCGACGAGGGTCACACGATCGAATTGGCGGAAAACGCCGCGCAAGCGCGCGCCGTGCGCGAGCGCATGCGTCCGGACCTGGTGCTGCTGGACATCTGGATGCCTGACGTCGACGGCATCACCTTGCTCAAGGAATGGGGCGGCGCCGGCTTGCTGACCATGCCGGTCATCATGATGAGTGGCCATGGCACCATCGACACCGCGGTCGAGGCGACCAAGTTCGGCGCCATCGCCTTCCTGGAAAAACCGATCACGCTGCAGAAGCTGCTGCGCGCCGTCGAGCAGTCCCTGGTCAAGGCCGCGCCGCGCCCCGCACCGGCCGTGGGCCTGCCCAGCAGCTACAGCCGCAGCAATGAGCTGACGCCGCAGTACGTGGCGCCGAGCAGCCACAACGTCATGCCCCAAAGCAGCCTGCCGTCAGCAGGCCTGGCCTCGGAACAAAGCTTCGAGCTCGACCGCCCGCTGCGCGAGGCGCGCGATGCCTTCGAGAAGAGCTACTTTGAGTTCCACCTGGCCAAGGAGAACGGCTCCATGACCCGTGTGGCCGAGAAAACCGGCCTCGAGCGCACCCACCTCTACAGAAAATTGAAACAATTAGGGGTGGACCTCAGCAGAAATAAGCGCGGAGCTGGAATTTAGTGCTATAGTCGTGGTCTTCGCTGATTTGAAGAGCTTTTCGAAGCGCAGCAAGCCAGCGAAGACGCCGTCGTCAAGACAGCGGCCTGGTAGCTCAGTTGGTAGAGCAGCGGATTGAAAATCCGCGTGTCGGTGGTTCGATTCCGCCCCAGGCCACCAAATACCAGACACAAGCCCATCGCCTCGGTGGGCTTTTGTTTTTCCGGCCCGGCTTGGGCCGGACGCAGCTGGAGCCGATCCAACTGCCCATGTGGCTCAGTGGTAGAGCACTCCCTTGGTAAGGGAGAGGTCACGCGTTCGATCCGCGTCATGGGCACCATCAAGGCCACGCCCTTCAAAGCCCGTCCTGGTTTGTGACGGGCTTTTTGCGTTCTGGGCATGACATGGGGCATCGCCCTGTCCCGCCCCGTCCCAGCTTGACACGCCCGCCGCGCGGCGCCGCCTCTCTGCCCCCGGGCCTTTCCTGTCCAGGGCGTGCATGGCTTTTGGCTACCATGCCGCCAACAAGGACGCTGATGGCCGCTTGGGCCAGGGAGAAGGCGCATGCAACACACCATCCAATGCAGTGGCCGCCTCCGCCAGCTTGCCGCGGCCTTGGCGTTTGGCCTCTTGGCCCCGGCCGCCGCGCCCGTGCTGGCGCGTGGCTCGGCCCAGCCGATATCGGCGCCCGTGGAGGCTGACAGCGACTGGCACTACAGCATTCAGCCTGGCGACACCTTGATCGGCCTGACCGAGCGCTACCTCCAGCCCGGCCGCCATTGGCGCGATCTGCAGCGCCTCAACCGGGTGGCCGATCCTTTGCGCCTGTCGCCGGGTGGCGTCTTGCGCATGCCCCTGGCCTGGCTCAGCCGCGAGGCCAGCGTGGCCCAGACGGTGTTCGTGCAGGGTCAGGTCACGCTGCAGCGCAGTGGCCAGGCCGAGCAGCGCCTGGCGGCCGGGCAGGAATTGCGCAGCGGGGACCGGCTGCGCAGCGCGGCCCAGTCCTCGGCGACCTTGCGCTTTGTCGATGGTTCCCGCCTGCTCATCCCGTCGCTCAGCGATCTCAGCCTGGAGCAACTGCTGGTCTACGGCCGCAGCGCCATTCCCTCGGTGCAGCTGCGTCTGCACGAGGGCGGGGCCGACAGCCAGGTCACGCCCACGGGCGGCCGCGTGCCGCACTACGAGATCCGCACCCCGCATGTGAACCTGGGCGTGCGCGGCACCGAGTTTCGTGTGCATCTGCAGGCCGAATCGGCGCGCATGGAGGTGCTGGAGGGACGGGTCACGGCCGACAGCAGTGGCCATGCCTCGCTGGCGGTGCCCGCCGGCATGGGCATGGTGGCTGAGGGGCGGAGCAAACCGCAGGCCGCGCCCTTGCTGAGCGCGCCGGCCCTGCCGGCCGAGCTGCCCGTGGTGGAGCGCCTGCCACTGCGCCTGCGCTGGCCGGCGCACCCAGGCGCGCGTGCTTACCGGGCGCAGCTGTTTGCCGAGGGTGACTTCAGCCGCTTGCTGCTCGATCACCGCGGCAGCGAGCCCGAGCTGAGCTGGGAGGAGCTGCCCCCCGATGGGCGCTACCGCCTGCGCCTGCGCGCCATCGATGCGCTCGGCCTGGAGGGCCAGGCCAGTGAGCGCCTGCTGCAGATCCAGGCCCGGCCCGAGCCGCCGTTCAGCCAGGCGCCGATGGCCGATGCCCGGCTCTACGGTGAACAGCTCGAGTTCCGCTGGACGCGCAACAGCGCCGCCCAGGCCTACCGCCTGCAGGTCGCGCGAGATGTCGAGTTCCGCGAGCTGCAACTGGACCAGACCGGCATCGCCAACATCAGCCACAACGTTCGCCTGCCCCATGGTCGTTACCACTGGCGCCTGGCCTCGCTGCAGGGTGAGGCGCGCGGCCCCTTCGGCGACGGCCAGGCCTTCGAGCTGCGGCCGCTACCGCCCAGCCCGGAGCCGGCCGAAGCCGAGGTCGCTGGCGAGCAGCTGAACCTGCGCTGGCGTGCCTCCGCCGGTGTGACGCGTTATGAGCTGCAATGGGCGCAGGACGTGGCCTTCAGCCAGGGCCTGCAGAACTTCAGCAGCGAGACCCCGGGCCTGAGCCTGGCGCGCCCGAGCCCCGGTCGCTATTTCTTGCGTGTGCGCGGCCTGGACGAGCTTGGCCAGCCCGGCCCCAACGGGCAGGTGCAGGAGATCGAGGTGCCCTACCCGCGCTGGCTCTGGCTGCTGCCCTTGCTGCTGCTGGGGCTGTGATCGATGGCTGAAGCGCGAGCCCGCGCCTGGTGGCGTTGGGGACCTTCCTGCCTGGCCTTGCCGCTGGCTCTGTGTGTCGTCTTGTTCGCTCAGGGGCAGGGGCCTTTGCGGCCCCTGGATCTGGCGCTGGAAGACAGCCTGCTGCGCCTGACCGCCCAACCCTTGCGCGTGGACGAGCTGGCGCTGCTGGACATCGACGACGATGCCCTGCGCGAGATGCAGCCCGCGCTGGGCGACTGGCCCTATCCGCGCTCCGTCTACGCCTTGCTGCTGGACTATCTGCAGCAGGCCGGAGCCCGCCGGGTGGTCATCGACCTGGTGCTGTCGGGAGAGCGCGAGGGCGATGCCGAGCTGGCACGCGCGCTGCAACAAGGCCTGCCCTCGGTGCTGGCGGCGGCTGGCTTGCAACTGGACGCCCCGCCTTCGGCCCTGCCGCGCGAGGAGCTGATCCTGCTCAAAGGCCTGGCCTGGTCCGCCGCGCCGCCCGGGACTCCCAGCCTGAGCTGGAATGCCTTGATGCTGCCGGCCACGCCGCTGCTGCTGCGCGAGGCAACGGCGGCGCTGGGCCGGGTGGGCCTGGTGTCCTCGCCGCTGGACAGTGACGGCTTGCTGCGACGCCAGCCGCTGTGGCACCGCTACCAGGGGCAGGTCTTGCCGGCGCTGCCGCTGGCGGTCTTGCTGCAAGAGCAGCCCGAGCGTCTGCAGGCGCTGCAGACCTGGCCGATTGATGCCCAGGGCCGCGTGCAGCTCAAGCTGCCCAGCCGGCTGGAGGGCTTGCCCGAGCTGAGCTGGGGGCGGCTGATGCGCGCCGCACTGGGCCAGCGAGAGGACCCGGGCCTGCGCGAGAGCCTGCGCGGTCGTACCGTCTTCGTCGGCAGCAGCGCCTACTTTGCCGATGCCGTGAGCACGCCCCAGGGGCGCTTGTCCGGCTCGGCCTTTGTGGCCACGGCCGCGGCCCTGCTGGCGCGCGGCCAGGTGCTCGCGCCGGTGGGCTGGGCCTGGGCGGCGGTCCTGCTGCTGCTCGCGGCCGTGCCGGGCGTGCTGCATGCGCGCTCGCGGGCCATGCAGGCGCAGCAACGCTGGGGCCTGCTGCTGGGCAGCACGGCGCTCAGCCTGACCCTGCTGCTGGGCCTGGCGGTCTGGTTGGTGCAAAGCCAGCTCTTGCTGCCCTCGCTGCTGGGCCCGCTCGCGACCTTGGCCTTGGCGCTAATGCTGGCCGGCCTGGCCGAGCAGCGCTGGCAAAGCCTGCGCCACCGCGAGCTGCGCCATGCGCGCGAGGTGGCTGAGGCGGCCAACCAAGCCAAGACCCAGTTCCTCGCCCATGTCAGCCACGAGATCCGCACCCCCATGAATGCGGTGCTGGGCATGGCCGAGATCCTGGCCCGCACCGAGCTGAACGCTGAGCAGCGCCGTTATGTGCAGGTCTTCCAGGGCGCCGGCCAGCAGCTCTTCGCCTTGATCAACGATCTGCTGGACAACGCCAAGATCGAAGCCGGCAAGCTCAGCCTGGCGCCGCATGCGTTTCATCTCGGCGATCTGCTGCGCCAGCAGATCGAGCTTCAGCAGGCGCGTGTCCAGGAGCGCGGTCTTAGCCTGGCGCTCAGCTGCACCGACGAGGTCGAAGCCTGGGTCTGGGGCGATGCCCAGCGCCTGGCCCAGGTGCTGGCCAATTTGCTCAGCAATGCCATCAAGTTCACGCGCCAGGGGGGTGTGCGCCTCGAGGTGCGGCGGCTGGAGCCCGGACGTTGGAGCCTGGCCGTGCAGGACAGTGGCATCGGCATCCCCCCGGCCATGCAGGAGCGCATCTTCCAGCCCTACACCCAGGCCGATGCCAGCATCTCGCGTGAATATGGTGGCACGGGCCTGGGCCTGGCCATCTCGCGCAGCCTGGTGCAGATGATGGGCGGCCGGCTCAGCTTGAGCAGCGCGCCGGGGCAGGGCAGCCGTTTCGAGTTGAACCTGCCGCTGCCCGCCCAGCCGGCGCCGGCACCGGGTGAGCTGCCGCCGGCGCCTGCGGCCTCGGCCCCGCTGGCGCCGCGCCGCTTGCGGCCCTTGCGCTTGCTGCTGTGCGAGGACAACGAGGTCAATGTGCTGGTGATCGAGGCCATGCTGGCGCCGCTGGGCCACGCGATCGAGGTGGCGGGCGATGGTGAGCAGGCCCTGGCCTGCCTGCAGCGTGGCACCTACGACCTGGTGCTGATGGATGTGCAGATGCCGGTGCTCGATGGCCTGGAGGTGACCCGGCGCTGGCGCGCCATCGAGGCCGAGACGGCGCGCCCGCGCCTGGCCATCCTGGCCCTGACGGCCAACGCCTTTGCCCGCGATGTCGAGCAGTGCCTGGCCGCCGGCTGCGATGCTCACCTGAGCAAGCCGATCGCCTTGCAAGCGCTGGAGCAGGCGCTGGAGCGTTGGGCCTTGCCGCTTGAGGACGGGTCCCCGCGTCCCATTCAGACCTGACGTTCGCGCTCGACGAAGCGCCGGCCGCCGTCGGTGTAGCGGCTGTGCAGATCGTCGATCACGCCGCGCAGTTGCTGCACCGCGTGTTCGGACAGATGCTGGCCATGGTGGCTGAGCGTGGCATGGGCGAGATTGATGATGCGCGCGTTCAGGCTGCGCTGTGCCAGGGCCAGCAAGGCCTGCAGTGTTTGCTCATGCTGCTTGCTGACCAGATGGGACATGGCCTCGCGCGCGGCCTCGTTAATGCCGGCCGCGGAATTGCGCACGATGGCTTCGATCGGCGGCATGGCGGCCGCGGCCATCTCCAGCATGCGGGTGCGTGGGCGTGAGACGGCAAAGCGCTGGGTCGTGCGCTCGGTCCAGGCGCGCGCCTCGGGCATGGCCTGGCGGCCGGCGCTGCGCACCATCAGCATGATCAGATTGCAGGCCATCTCGTAGCTGAACTCGGGATGGTCCAGCTGTTCCGCGAGTTGGCGCATCAAGGCTTGTGCCAGGTCGGCGCGGCGCTCGGACAGGGCCAGCACCGCATCGGCGCAGAGCGAGAGGTGGCGCACGCGGAAGCTGTCCGGGAATCTCTGCAAGGCCTCTTGCAGAAAGCGTGCAGCGCGCTCGCAGCCTTCGCGCTCTTCCTCGTCCAGGCTGGCCAGGCCCAGGGCGACCAGGCCCTGGTAATCGAGCGAGCGCGATTGCGATCCGATATTGAGCGCCGCGGTCAGGTGCTTGAGCGCGTTCTCGCTGAAGCCCAGAAAGAGCTGCAACGAACCCAGCTTCTGCAGCCGCGCAACATTGCCCGGTGTGATCTGCACCGCCTTGCTGAACATTTCGACGGCACCGGCGAAATCCATGCTCTCCAGCAGGGCGCGGCCGTAGACATCGTAGGCATCGACATAGCTGGGGTTGTCGGCCAGCAGGGTCTCCAGGCTGCGGCAGGCGGTGGCGGTGTCGGCATTGCCGAGGTCGATCTTGGCCAGGCCCAGGCGCGCCCAGGGCACGGCCTTGTACTCCAGCAGGGCCTCGAACATGCGCCGCGCGGCATCGAGCTGGCCCAGGCGCAGATAGAGCTCGGAGCCGATGCGGGCGGCATAGACCTTGTAGCTCTGGCTGCTGTGAAACATGGCCTCGCACAGCTCGGCGGCGCCGGCGTAGTCATTGGCCTCGATGGCGGCAAAGACCTCGCGCAGGGCATGCTTGCGGTCGAGGATGATCTGCAGCCGCTCCTCGAACTGGCGGGCGGTGAAGGGCTTGAGCAGGTAGTCATCGAGCGCGCCTTCGACCGCATCGGCCACATGCTGGTAGCGCGCTTCATCCGTCACCATGATGAAGATGGTCTGCATGGGCAGGCCGCGCGCCTGGCGCAGCTCGTCCAGCAGGTCCTGGCCGCTCATGTCGTGGTTGCTTTGGCGGCGGAAGTGGAACTCGGTGATGATGATGTCGTAGGCGTGGCCGGCTTCCTTGATCTGCCGGCGCGCCTGCTCGGGGCGGCGCACCGCATGCACCTGCTGCACGCCCATATCGCGCAGCATGGTGGTGATCACCGAGCGCGACAGCTCCCCCTCATCGATGATCAGCGCCTTCAGCGTGCCCCCCGGGGCGCCGCTGGCCAGCGCGATATTGAACTGGGGCGCAGACCCAAACTGGTGATTCGACACAGACCCCCCATTGCTCTCAGGCGTGCAGCGTAGCGCGTCCCGGCGCCGCTTGGCTAGCGTCGACTCTGACAGCTGTGCGCTTGTGCCGCAGGGCTTGTTTGCCTGCACCGCGGCTCAGGCGCTGCGGTCCACGCGCAAGGCCAGCACCACCGAGCTGGTGGTCTTGATGACGCCGTCAATCTCGCCGATTTCGTCGAGCAAGGCGTCCAGGCGCATGGTCGATTCGGCGCGCAGCAAGGCCATGTAATCGAACTCGCCGCTGACCGAGGCCAGCTGGCGCAGCTCGGGCAGGCCCGAGAGTCGCTTCACCACCTCGCGCCCGGCCTTGGGCTGCACGGTGATGCCGACAAATGCCTGCACGCCGCGATCGGCCGCGTCCGAGCCGAGCTTGGCGGTGTAGCCGACCAGCACGCCATCGGCCTCCAGCCGGGCCAGGCGCGCCACCACGGTGGTGCGCGCCACGCCCAGCTTGCGGGCCAGATTGGCGGTGCTCTCGCGGGCATTGGCCTGCAAGAGGGCGATCAGCTCGCGGTCGGTCTGATCGCGGGCCTGGGCGGCGCTGCGGGGCGGCTGCGGGGGAGGGATGGCTGGACTCATGAAAAACCCTGGTTTGAATCGAATTGACGATCGGGGCTGACGAATCGTCATTTTCTGCGCTGATTCCGACGAAATCGTGCTTTTTTTCGTCAGCGCTCCTGCCTAGACTGCCAGCCATCAACGCATATTGAGGAGCATCAAATGAAGATCGCATTGCTGGGCGCAGGCCATATCGGTGAAACCATTGCCCGCCTGCTGCATGGCTCGGGCCATTACGACGTGACCGTCTTTGACAAGAACGCTGCCGCCTTGTCCGTGCTGGCCGGCGAGGGCATCAAGACCCAGGTGATCGCCGAAATCGGCGCCGGTGCGGCCGCCACCGTCAAGGGCTTCAATGCCATCGTCAATGCCTTGCCCTATCAGCTGGCCATTCCCGCCGCCCACATGGCCCTGGAAGCCGGCTGCCACTATTTCGACCTGACCGAAGACGTGGCCGCCACCAAGGAGATCATGCGCATCGCCAACGGTGCCAAGACTGCCTTCATGCCGCAGTGCGGCCTGGCCCCGGGTTTCATCGGCATCGTCGCCGCCCATCTGGCCAAGAGCTTCGACAGCCTCAATGATGTGAAGATGCGCGTCGGCGCGCTGCCCGCTTTCCCGACCAATGCGCTGAAGTACAACCTGACCTGGTCGGTGGACGGCCTGATCAACGAGTACTGCCACCCCTGCGAATGCATCCACGACGGCGAGAAGATCGACGCCCTGCCGCTGGAAGGCCTGGAGCATTTCTCGCTGGATGGCACCGAGTACGAGGCCTTCAACACTTCGGGCGGCCTGGGCACCTTGTGCGAAACCCTGGCCGGCAAGGTCAAGAACCTCGACTACAAGACCGTGCGCTACCCCGGCCACCGCGACCTGATGCAGTTCCTGCTCGGCGATCTGGCCTTGAAGAACGACCAGGAGCTGCTCAAGGACATCATGCGCAAGAGCATGCCGGCCACCATGCAGGACGTGGTGCTGGTCTTCGTGACCGTGTCGGGCATGAAGAACGGCCGCCTGGTGCAGGAAGTCTTCGCCCGCAAGATCTTCGCCGAGCGCGACGGCGCCCGCCCGCTCTCGGCCATCCAGATCACCACCGCCGCCGGCATGTGCGCCGCCGTCGATCTGTTCCGTCAGGGCAAGCTGCCGCAGTCGGGCTTTGTCTCGCAAGAGGAAGTCTCCCTGCCCGAGTTCCTGGCCAATGAATTCGGCAAGGCCTACCAGCAGTCGCGCCAGGTGGAAAGCATCGGTTGAGCGGAGAATCTCGCAATGACTACGCACATCACTGAACTCCTGAGCGCCCTCGGCGTTTCTTCCTCGGCTTTCACCGGCGGCACGCTGAAGGTGCGCTCGCCCATCGACGGCGCCGCGCTCGGCGCCGTCCATGAGGCCAGCGCTGAGGACATGCGCGCCGCCGTGGCGCGCGCCCATGCCGCCTTCCTGGACTGGCGCAATGTGCCGGCGCCCAAGCGCGGCGAGCTGGTGCGCCTGTTCGGCGAAGAGCTGCGCGCGCACAAGGCTGACCTGGCCCGCCTGGTCTCGTTGGAGGCCGGCAAGGTCAGCAGCGAAGGCGAGGGCGAGGTGCAGGAGATGATCGACATCTGCGACTTCGCCGTCGGCCTGAGCCGTCAGCTGCATGGCCTGACCATCGCCAGCGAGCGCCCCGGCCACCGCATGATGGAGCAGTACCTGCCCCTGGGCGTGGTCGGCATCATCTCGGCCTTCAACTTTCCCGTGGCCGTCTGGGCCTGGAACTCGGCCCTGGCCCTGGTCTGCGGCGACAGCTGCATCTGGAAACCGAGCGAGAAGACCCCGCTGACCGCCATCGCCACGCAAGCCCTGTTCGAGCGCGCCCTGGCCCGCTACAACGCGGCCGGCGGCACGGCGCCGGCGCATTTGTCCCAGCTGCTGAACGGCGGCGCGGCGGTGGGCGAAGCCATGGTGGACCACCCCCAGGTCGCCCTGGTCTCGGCCACCGGCTCCACCCGCATGGGGCGCGCGGTCGGCCCGCGCGTGGCGGCGCGCTTCGGCCGTTGCCTGCTCGAGCTGGGCGGCAACAACGCCATCATCGTCACGCCCAGCGCCGACCTGGAGCTGGCCGTGCGCGGCATCCTGTTCGGCGCCTACGGCACGGCCGGCCAGCGCTGCACCACCACGCGCCGCGTCATCATTCACGAGAGCATCCACGACGAGCTGGTCGCTCGCCTGGACCGCGCCCGTGCCCAGCTCAAGATCGGCAGCCCGGTCGAGGCCGGCACCCTGATCGGCCCGCTGATCGACAAGGCCTCGTTTGACGCCATGCAGGTCGCTCTTGCCGCCGCACGCGAGCAGGGCGGTGAGGTCAGCGGCGGCGAGCGCGCCCTGGCCAGCCAGTACCCGAACGCCTGGTACGCCACGCCCGCCCTGGTGCGCATGCCGGCGCAGACGGACATCGTCAAGCACGAGACCTTCGCACCCATCCTGTACACGCTGAAGTACAAGTCCCTGGACGAAGCGATTGCGCTGCAGAACGAGGTGCCGCAAGGCCTGTCCTCGGCCATCTTCACCAACGACATCCGCGAAGCCGAAACCTTTGTCTCGGCCAGCGGCTCAGACTGCGGCATTGCCAACGTCAACATCGGCACCTCGGGCGCCGAGATCGGCGGCGCCTTCGGTGGCGAGAAGGAAACCGGCGGCGGCCGTGAATCGGGCTCCGACGCCTGGAAGGCCTATATGCGCCGCACGACCAACACGGTCAATTACTCGCGCTCGCTGCCGCTGGCACAAGGCGTGAAGTTCGACATCTGATCGGCCCAGGCCTGACCGGGCTTGAACCGCGCGCCTGCAGCGCCATCCCTGGGAGGGGGGCGTTGCGGCGGGCGGTGCCTGGCCCGTCTTTTTGTTTTGAATCTGTCCCCGAAGTTTTCCCGCCTCACCATGCTTGATACCGGCTTGTTCCGCCTGCTGTCCGCCACCTTGGGCGAGGCCGCGGCCCTTGAAACCTTTGCGCAGCTGAAGGTCGCTCCGGCCCTGCTGAAACCGGTGGGGGCCACCGTGCACCGGGCCGAGCTGGCCCAGGCCTTGAACATGGCTCTGTTCCGCGATGTGGTGGCGCGCGTGCCTTCGGCTGCGGCCTATGTGGCCGATCAGCAGCGCGCCGGCCAGCCCATCGTCTTTGACCATGGTGCCCTGCGCACCGTGGCCTGGCCCAGCGGCGCCCTGCCGGCGGGCGAGGCGGCCATCACCCGCGTGTTGCGCCCGCTGGGCTTTGCCTTTGCCGAGCCCTATCCGCTGCCGCGCCTGAAGATGACCGGCCGCGCCTGGCGCCACCAGGACCATGCCGAGGACATCGCCCAGTTCTTTGTGTCCGAGCTGCACCCGGAGCAGTTCTCGCCCGCCTTCCAATCGGCCGTGAGCCGCGTGATCGGCGTCAGCCGCGACCCCCTGGGCCCGGCCGAGGTGGCCGCGCTGGAGCAGCTGGCGCGCGATCGAGTCCTGCCTTGGTCCACCGCGCTGGCCCTCTTGCCGCGCCTGCTGAGCTGCTTCGAGCGCCAGCATCCGGTGTTCGATTGGGCGGACTATCAGACCCTGCTGGCCGAGTCGGCCGAAATGGCCTGGATCTCGACCGAGGGCAATGCCTTCAACCACGCCACCGACCGTGTGGCCGATATCGAGCAGCTGGCCGACACCCAGCGTGCCCTGGGTCGCCCGATCAAGCCGGCCATCGAGACCTCGGCCTCGGGCCGGGTGCGCCAGACGGCCTTCCGTGCCGCTGAGGTGCAACGTCAGTTCCTCGACGGCGGCCGCCTGATCAGCGCCGTGGTGCCGGGCTCGTTCTACGAGTTCATCCAGCGTGAGCGCGTGGCCGACGATCTCGACCTGAAGTTCGATGCCGGCAATGCCACCGGCATCTTCAAGATGACCGCCGCGGCCTGAGCCCGGCGCGCATTTCTCGCAGCCTCCGCTCAGTACAAGCCCAGCGCCGCCAGGCGTTGCACGCCGGCCAGTGCCTGCGCCTCCGGCAGGGTGAAGGCCAGTCGCACCCGGTCTTGGCCCCGCTCGGCTGACACGCTCATGGCCGTGCCGGGCGTGAGGCGCAGCTGCGCCTGTCGTGCGGTCTCGCACAGGGCGTCGGCACGCGGCCCGTGCGCCGGCAGTTGCGCCCAGAGGAAGAGCCCGCCATCGGGCGCCTTGACGGTCCAGCTGGGCAGATGGCTGTGCAGCGCCGCCTGCAAGTGCTGGGCCTGGTGTTGCAGGCTGGCGCGGCGCGGCTGCAGCAGCCGATCCATGCGGTCGAAGAGATCGCAGGCAATCGCGGCGCTGAGGCTGGAGCTGGCAATGTCGGCACAGGCCTTGGCATGTCGCAGCGGCTCGATCAAGGCCCGAGGCGCTCGCAACCAACCGATGCGCAGGCCGGCCCACAGGGTTTTGGACAGGCTGCCGATGTGCACCACGGCGGCATCGGGTGCTGCTTTCAGCGGCCGTGCTTCGGCGCTGAAATGCAGCTCGGCCAGCGAGTCGTCGATCACCAGCAGGCTGCTGCCCGCGCGCTGCACGGTGCGCAGCAGTTCCTGGCTGCGCGAGGCGGGCCAGGACTGGCCGCTGGGGTTGTGCAGCTGCGGGCAGAGGTAGATCAGCTTGGGTGCGCTGGCCGCCGCGGCGATGAAATCCCCGGCATGGGCGCAGCGTGCCTGCAGCGGCACCGCATGCAGGCGCGCACCGCTGCTGCGAAACACATCGATGGCGCCGAAGTAGTTGGGGCATTCCAGCAGCACCCGGTCGCCCGGCGAGAGGTAGAGCTGGCTCAGCAAACTCAGCGCCTGCTGCGCACCGGCGCAGACGATGATGTGCTCGGCCGTGGTGGCCAGGCCCTGGCGGGTGTAGCGCGCGGCGATGCGTTCGCGCAGCGGCCACATGCCTTCGGGCTGGTAGGCGCTCTCGCGCAAGGCCAGCTGGCGGCTGGCCTCGCTGGGGCTGAGCCAGGCCAGATCGGGCAGGGCGGTGGCCAGGGAGAAGTCGATCCAGTCGGCCCCTGCGCTGCCCTCAGTTCGGCCGCGTGGCGAGGCCTGCAGGGCCGGGTTGCCCAGCGGCTGGGCGCGGTGCCGGCGCGCCACATGTCCGGGTGGGCCGGCGCTGACGGTCGTGCCCTGGCCCTGGCGGGCCTGCACCCAGCCACCCTCGGCCAGGCGCCCGTAAGCCGCCACCACGGTGGAGCGGCTCAGGCCCAGCGCAGCGGCCAAGGCCCGCTCGGGCGGCAGGCGGTCGCCCGGCAGCAGCTCGCCGCGCAGCAGCAGGCCTTGCAGGGCGGTGGCCAGCGCGGCGTAGAGCGGCGCTTGGCTGGCCCGCCAGTCGCCCAGCAGGGCGGGGTTGCGGCACAAGTCCATGGCGCGGAAATTGGATTGCTTGCTTCAGTCCAATCGACTCTAGCATGGCCGCTCTGCCCACTGCCTTGGAGCCTTTCCGCCATGCATCCTTTGCTGCACCAGGATTTGAACGAACTGCCGGCCCTGAGTCAGGCCACCCGTGAGTTGGCGCTGAGCTTCTTGCAGGGGCTGGACGCGCACCCGGCGGCGCGCGCGCCGCGTGGCCCGCGGTCGGCACTGATGCAGGATGCGATGCAGCAGCCCGTCGGTGCTGCGGGGTCCTTGCGGCGCTTTGCTCAGGACTGGCTGCCGCATCTGTCCGGCAGCGCCGGCCCGCGTTACCTGGGTTTTGTCACCGGCGGCGCCACACCGGCCAGCCTGATGGGTGACTGGCTGACCGCCAGCCTGGACCAGAACCCCACGGCCGGCTGGGACTCGGAAGCGCCCGAGCTGGAGCGCGCCACGGTGCGCACGCTGGCCGCCTGGTTTGGGCTCAGCGAGGCGCAGCAGGGCGTGTTTGTCTCGGGCGCCACCCTGTCCAATTTCGTGGGCCTGGCCCTGGGCCGCGAGTGGGTGGGTGAGCAGCGCGGCCTGCGCGTCAGCGAGGCCGGGCTGGCCCGCCTGGGCCCCGTGCGCATCCTCAGCGGCGCGCCGCATTCCAGCATCCACAAGGCCGCGTCCATGCTGGGCCTGGGCCGCGAGGCGGTGGAACTGCTGCCGACCCTGGCCGGGCGTGACGCCCTCGACGTGGCGGCGCTGGAGCAGCGCCTGCGCGCCAGCCCCGACGAGGCGCTGATCGTGGTGGCCAATGCGGGCACGGTCAACAGCGGGGACTTCGACGATCTGACTGCCCTGGTGGCCTTGCGTCAGCGCCACCGCTTCTGGCTGCATGTCGACGCCGCCTTCGGTGCATTTGCGGCGCTGGACGAACGCGTGGCGGCCCAGGTGGCGGGCCTGGATGGGGCCGATTCGGTGTGCATCGATTGCCACAAATGGTTGAACGTGCCCTATGACAGTGCGCTGCAGTTCACCCGCCACCGCGATCTGCAGCTGCGTGTGTTCCAGAACGCCGCGGCCTACCTCGGACCCATCGGCGAGCGGCCCGATTTTGTGCACCTCACGCCCGAGAACTCCCGCCGCTGGCGCGCGCTGCCGGCCTGGTTCAGCGTGCAGGCGTATGGGCGCGAGGGCCACGCCGAAATCGTGCGTCGCAATATCGACGGAGCCCGCCTGCTGGGCCGCTTGCTGCAGGGCGACGCACCGCGCTTCGAGCTCTTGTCGCCGGTGCGGCTGAACATCGTCTGCTTTGCCATTCAAGCTCACGACGACGCGGCCGGTGTGCAAAGCTTGCTGGAGCGCTTGCGCGATAGCGGCGAGGCTTTCCTCACACCGACCCACTACCAAGGCCGCTGGGCCGTGCGCGCGGCCTTCAGCAATTGGCGCAGCGAAGCGGCCGACGCCCAGCGGGTTCATGCGGCGCTGAACCGTGTGCTGGATGAGGCATGCTGAAAAGTTTTTTGAGAAAACGCTTGCGCGCAAAACAAACCATGCTACAGTAGCGGTCTTCGCTGCTTCGGCAGAGAAGAAAAACAAGCCCAGGTGGCGGAATTGGTAGACGCACTAGTTTCAGGTACTAGCGGGTAACTCCGTGGAGGTTCGAGTCCTCTCCTGGGCACCAAATTGAAAATGGGTCAACACGAAAGTGTTGACCCATTTGTCATTTCTGCTTACCCAGGAAGCACCGTCCCTGCGGACGGTGCGTGAGGACGAGAAGGGCGCCGCATGCATGCGGTGCCGGGGTCGCGGTACGTGACCGAGCGCCGCTCCTGGGCACCATATTGAAAAAGGGTCAACACGCGAGTGTTGACCCTTTTGTCATTCCGATGTCGAAAGCCGTGGTTCCAGAGAGCGCGGGGTCAGGCCTTGCCTTTGGCCAGCAACTGCTCGAAGGCCTCGACCGGCAGCGGGCGGGCGAAGAGGTAGCCCTGGCCGTAGTCGCAACCGGCGCTGCGCAGCAGTTCGTACTGTTCCTGCGTCTCCACGCCCTCGGCCACCACCTGCAAGCCCAGCTCATGGGCCATGGTGATGATGGCTTTGCACAGCGCCAGGTCTTTGGTGCCGGGGCGGAGGTTGCGCACGAAGCGCTGGTCGATCTTGAGCAGGTCGATGGCGTATTTGTGCAGGTAGGACAGCGAGGAGAAGCCGGTGCCAAAGTCGTCGAGCGAAACCAGGAAGCCGCCGCGCCGCAGGGTTTCGAGCTGACGCGTGACCTCGCTGTCGCCTTCCAGCAGCAGGCCTTCGGTGATTTCTATCGCTAGGGCCTGCTCTTGCAGGCCGAGTTCGTGCACGGTGTCGACCCAATGCGCGTGGGAGTCGGGCCCCTGGTTGTTGCGAAACTGGATGGGGCTTTTGTTGATGCTGATCTGTAGCGTCGGCAGGTAGCGCTGGCGCCAGTCGTGCACCTGGCGCGCGGCTTGTTGAAACACCCATTCGCCAATCTCGATGATCAAGCCGCTGCTTTCGGCCAGAGGGATGAAGACATCGGGGCCGATGCGGCCGCGACTCGGATGGGTCCAGCGCAGCAAGGCCTCGGCCTTGCAGATCTCGCGCGTGCGCATGGCCACGATGGCCTGGTACTCCAGGCTCAGCTGGGCCTTGGGCAGGGCCTCGCGCAGCTCATTGCCCAAGCGCATGCGCAAGAGGGCGGCTTGCTGCAGATCGGGCGTGAAATGACCGAGGCGGTTGCGCCCGGCGCCCTTGGCCACATAGAGCGCCTGGTCGGCGTGCTTGAACAGTTCTTCGATCAGCTGCCCGTCATCGGGGAAGAGGCTGATGCCGATGCTGGCCGAGACAAACACCCGCTCGTCCTGCAAGTGGAAGGCGCTGGCCATGGACTGGATGATCTTCTGCGCCACCTGCTCGGCTTCTTCGGCGCTGTTCAGGCCGGACAGCACGACCGTGAACTCGTCGCCGCCCATGCGGGCCACCGTCTCCTGCGGCCGCACGCAGGCGCGGATGCGTTCGGCTGCCTGCAGCAGCAGGGCGTCGCCCATGTCGTGGCCGAGCGTGTCATTGACTTCCTTGAAGTGATCCAGGTCGATGAAGAGCAGAGCCAGACGACCGCCCTCGCTTTTTGCGCTGCTGAGCAACTGTTCCAAGCGGTCGCGCAGGGTGCGGCGGTTGGGCAGGCCGGTGAGTGCGTCGAAATGAGCCTGGTGCCAGATCAGGGCTTCGGTCTGCTTGCGCTGGGTGATGTCGGTGTGGGTGCCGACCATGCGCAGAGGCCGGCCCTGGGCATCGCGGCTGATCACCATGCCGCGGCTGTGGATCCATTTCCAGCTGCCGTCCTTGCACAGCACGCGGTGCTCATTGCTGTAGATCGGCACATGACCCGCAAAATGAGCGGCGCGGTCCAGCTCCATCTGCTGTCGGTCTTCCGGATGGGTGCGCGCATCAAGCTCGGCCGGGCTGGGCTTGATCTCGGTCTCCGAGAAGCCGTACATCTGCAGGATGCGGGGCGAGTAAATTTCGACCTCGTCCTGCACATACCAGTCCCAGACGCCGTCGCCCACGCTTTCCAAGGCGAGCTTCCAGAGCTCGTCGGCTTCGCGCAAGCGGGCTTCGGATTCCTTGCGTTCGCTGATGTCGGTGTGGGTGCCCAGTACGCGACGTGGCCCTTCGCCCTGGCTGGGCAAGACCTGACCCAAGGCCAGGTGCCAGCGGTAGCGGCCATCGGCGGCGCGCAGGCGGTAGTCCATCTCGAAATGCCCGCTGAGCAGGGCCTGCTGCCAGCGCAGATCGAATTCCAGCCGGTCGAGCGGATGGATGATGTGGCGCCAGCCCAGGGTCTGGAGCTCGCGAAGATTGAGGCCGAGAAACTCCTGCAGCAGGGGCGAAGCCAGTACCGGCTGCAGATGGGCATCGAGCACCCACAGCTGTTGCGGCAGAGCTGCGAGCAGGCTGCTGCTGTCGAGGCCGTGGGCCATGGCCGAAGGCGGCGAGGCCGGGCTGGGCGTGCTCTCGGCGAGCGTGGGGCGGTTCGTCGCTTGTTCTGACGGCATGAAAACGGGCGGCGGAAAACCAAGAGAGCCTGCCTGGCCACAACCCAAACCTTGAGGCGCAAACGCCGAAGATCAGCGGAGTTTGCCTGCCCGAGGATTGCTTGCGATGGCGAAAAAACAGGGCCTGCGCGTGCGATTGGCGCTTTGATTGAACCCTGCGCACCAGCTTTTTGCAAGTAGTGATGGGGCTTGTCGCGGATTCGTAGAAAATAGCGGCGCCCGAGATGGTCGGGCTATCACCTGAGACGAGATTCTGGAATGAACAAAACCGAACTGATCGAACACCTGGCCAGCAAGCACGAACTGACCAAGGCCGAAGCCGGCCGCATCCTGGAAACCCTGCTGGACGCCGTGGTTTCCACTGTCAAGAAGGGTGGCGCTGTGTCCATCCCCGGCTTCGGTTCCTTCAAGCAGCACGCCCGCGCAGCCCGCACCGGCGTGAACCCCAGCACCGGCGACAAGATCAAGATCGCTGCTGCCAAGCTGCCCAAGTTCACCCCGGGCGCTGGCTTCAAGGCCGCTGTGGATCCCAAGGCTGCTGCTCGCAAGGCTGCCAAGACCGCCGCCGCTCCGGCCAAGGCTGCTGCCAAGCCCGCCGCCAAGAAGGCCAAGAAGTAATCTTGCCGACTGAGCCATGCGTGCCATCGGGCACGCGTGGTGATGTCCAGAAAAAGCCGCTGCCCCTTTTCGGGGTCAGCGGCTTTTTTGATGTGGGGCGCTCGCCGGGTCATGCGGTGAATATTCCCCGCTGCAGCCGGGTCCAGCTCGGCTGCAGCCGCAACTCAGATGGCAGTGAAATGCTCGACCTTGGGTGGCTCGGCGAAGAAGGGGCCGACGATGGCGCGCCAGGCAGGAAACAGCGGGCCGCCGCGGAAATGGACGGTGTGATCCTCCAGCGTCGCCCATTGGATCTGCAGCAGATAGCGTTCTGGCGATTCAATGCCGCGTTGAACTTGGGCCATGATGAAGCCCTGGGCCTGGCTGATCACGCTGGCGATCCCGTGCTGGATGGCGGCTTCAAAGGCAGCGTGCTGGCCGGGTTGGATGCGGATGTCGGCGACTTCGAGAATCATGTGAGGGACCTTTTTTCGGGGTTCAGAACGGGTGAGTGTGGGCGGCGCATCAGCGGCCTTCGGCCTGATGAAGCCGGCTGCGTACCAAGGGGTGCCAGAGTCGGGTGTCCAGCAAGGGCGTTTCGTTCGGAAGATCTGGATTGGGCACACGCAGCCAGAGTCGTTCGGCCAGGCGAGCCCGTGTGAGCTGGGTGCCCACCGTGCGCTCAAACAGGGCCAAAAAGCTACCGTCCGCGAGCACCAAGTCCCAGCCCTTGCGAAGCCGATCGGCCAGGACTGGCTTTTGGGGGCTGACGAAGAAGTAGAAGGCTGCGGGGTAGGCAATCAACCAGCGCTCCAACACGCGCAAATCAGGCTGAGCGTCGACGATGGGATAGACCTCGGTCGCGCCCAAGGCGAAGAGATCCACGCGCCGGCGGCGCAGCATCTCCACGAAGGTGGCAAGCCGTGGCAGCCGCTCCAGCCGCCAGCCCGCTGCAGCCAGGATCTGCGTGTCCGGCCAGTCGGCCACCTGACCGGTGCGCAGCGCCTGCGCTTGCACGGTGCTGCTGATGGCCTCCAACTCGGCCACCCGGCTGTGCAAGGCGATCGGCAGGCGCACGCCCATCAGGCCGCGGTACAGGCAGACGCGCACCGGCAGGCTTTGTCGTTCCCGCGCTGCCGAGGTCATGGCGCTGATCAGATCGATCTCGCCGCTCTGGATCTGCAGAAAGGCGCGGTTCTGCGACACCACCTCGCTGGCTTCCAGCTGGTAGGGGCCATGACTGGGTACCGTCTTGTCGAGCAACAGTTGCAGCACGACTTGCTCGTAACTCAAGACCTTGGCGTTTTGGCCCTGGCTCAGGGCGTGGCGCACCACCAGGGGGCCGTCTTCCTGCGCCAGGCTGGGCGGGGTGAGAACAGCGCTGCCCAAAAGGCTGAGCAGTGCTCGTCGCGCGAGGGTGCTCATGCAAGGCAGCGCTGGAACAGCGCGTTTGTGTGCTCAATCACCGCCTCGGTTTGCTCGCGCTGGGGTGCATGGCCACAGCCGGGCAAGACACAGAGTTTGGTGTCGGCGTGCAGGCGCGCGATCGCTTTGATCTGGGCCAGGCTGCCGTATTCGTCGTTTTCACCCTGCAAGGCCAGCACCGGGCAGGCCAGGCGCCCGCGCAGCTCATCCTCGATGTTCCAGCGCTCGGAGCCGGGGTGCAGCCATGCGGAGTTCCAGCCATAGAACGCCGAATCGGTGTCGGCATGGTGGCGGGCCAGGGCGGTGCGCAGGGCCGGCTCCTGCTCGTAGGCTTGGCGAGCCTGGCGCAATCCGGCGATCGTGCAGGGCTCGATGAACAGATGCGGGGCCATTGCCACCACGCCACGTACTCGCTCGGGAAAGGCCGCGGCGAACAACAGGGCCAGACTGGCCCCGTCGCTGTGTCCAAAGAGAAAGAGGCGCTCATCGCGTGGCACGCCCAGTGCGTCGAAGCAGGCGGGTAGCTGGTCACGCGCCTGACGCTGCAGATAGTCTTGAGGCCAGAGTTCGCGGCGCGGGCTGCTCTGGCCGTAGCCTGGGCGCGAGTAGACCAGGCCCCGGCAGTCCAGCGCTTCACAAAGCTGCTGCGGGAAATCTCGCCACTGCGACAGCGAGCCCAGGCCTTCGTGCAGGAAGACCGTCAGCGGCCGAGTCCGGCGCTCGGGGCGCAGCCATTGGGCTTCGATCTGCAGCATGTCACCTTGCAGCTGCAGGGGCTGGAGGAAGGGGGCGGCCATGCGGTGATTGTGCCGGCAAGCCCGCGGCCCTGCGCTCCTGCGCTGCGATACTTGCCGCACAACAAGGAGCATTCATCCGTGGAGACATTGCATATCGAGCTGGACCCGCGCGGCGTGGCCCGTTTGACCATGACCCGCCCCGAGGTGTTCAACGCCTTTAACGAAACCATGATCGCCGAGCTGGCCCAGTCCATGGACCGGTTGGTGGCCGACCCGCATGTGCGCCTGATCGTGCTGGCCGGTGCCGGCAAGGCTTTCAGTGCGGGGGCTGACATCCAGTGGATGAAGCGCGCGTCCGAGGCCAGCCAGGACTGGAACCTGGCCGACGCCCGCAAGTTCGCCGACATGCTGCAGCGCATCGCCCATTGCCCCAAACCGGTGCTCGCGCGCATCCAGGGCCTGGCCCTGGGCGGCGGGGTCGGGCTGGCCGCCGCCTGTGACATCGCCGTGGCCAGCAGCGAGGCCAAGTTTGCGGTCAGCGAGGCCCGCTTCGGCATCCTGCCCGCTGTCATCGGCCCCTATGTGATCAACGCGGTCGGCCCGCGCCAGGCCAAGCGCTTGGCCCTGACGGCCAGCCGCATCGGTGCCGCCGAGGCCTTGAGCCTGGGCCTGGTGCATGAGGTGGTCGAGGCCGAACAGCTCGACGCTGCGCTGGAGCGCTGGATCCATGAGCTGCTGCAGAACGGTCCCGGCGCGCAGGGCGAGATCAAGCGCTTGTTCGCTCAGCTGGAGGTGGGGCCGGTCACGCCCGAGGTGCGTGAGCTGACGGCCCAAACCATCGCCCGTGTGCGCCTCGGCGATGAGGCACGCGAAGGCTTTGCTGCCTTTCTGGCCAAGCGCCCGGCGGCCTGGGTGCCTGCCGCTGAATCCAGTGCCAGCAAGGAGGGCCTGTGATGACGAGCGCGATCCATACCTCGGGCTGGCATGTGGCCCAGCGGCCAGCGGCCGAAGCCTTGATCGGCGTGGTCGGCGCCGGCGTGATGGGCGCCGGTATTGCCCAGGTGGCGGCGCAGGCCGG
Source organism: Paucibacter sp. B51 (assembly GCF_027863535.1). NCBI lineage: Bacteria > Pseudomonadati > Pseudomonadota > Betaproteobacteria > Burkholderiales > Sphaerotilaceae > Roseateles > Paucibacter sp. B51. The sequence continues at coordinate 1,599,312 of NZ_JAPIVN010000001.1, forward strand.
CCATCCGGTGCGCCTGCTCGATGTGCGTGAAGGCGCGGCCGCCGCCGCCCTGGCCCAGATCGGCAAGGGCCTGGACGGGCTCGTCAACAAGGGACGCATGGAGGCCGAGGAACGCGCCGCCATCATGGCCCGCATCCAGCCAGCCCGTCAGACGGCGGAGCTGGCCGAGGCCACCCTGGTGATCGAGGTCATCATCGAGAAGCTCGAGCCCAAGCAGGCCCTGCTGCAGGAGCTGGACGGGCTGCTGGGTGAGGGCGCCATCATCGCCACCAACACCTCGTCCATCAGCGTCACCGCCCTGGCCAATGGCATGAAGCACCCGCAGCGCCTGGTCGGCATGCACTTCTTCAACCCCGTGCCGCTGATGAAGCTGGTCGAGGTGGTCTGGGGCGCCGAGACGGACGCTGGCGTGGCCGAGGTGATCGCGCAGCTGGCACGCAGCTGGGGCAAGACGGCGGTGCACGCCAAAAGCACGCCTGGCTTCATCGTCAACCGCATTGCCCGGCCCTACTACGCCGAGACCCTGGCCCTGCTGCAGGAGCAGGCGGGCACGCCCGAGCAGATCGACCGGGCCTTGCGCAGCGCCGGCTTCCGCATGGGGCCGTGCGAGCTGATGGACTTGATCGGCCACGACACCAACTACCTGGTCACCCAGTCGGTGTTCGAGGCCAACTTCGGCGACAAGCGTTACCAGCCCTCCTTGGTGCAAAAGGCCTTGGTGGATGGCGGGCGTCTGGGCCGCAAGGTCGGCAAGGGCTTTTACGTCGGCCCACCGACGCCGCCGGCGCCGATCGAGCCTGTCAGTGCCGCGCTGCCGGCCCTCAGCCTGGTCGGGCGCGGCCCGCTGGTGGAGGCTTTGGCCGCTTGGTTTGCGCACTGGGGCCTGAGCTTCAGCCGTGGCGAATCGGCCGACTGGGTGGGCCTGGTGCTGGGCGAGGTGCATCTGCACCTTAGCGATGGCCGCACGGCCGCCCAGATTGCCCACGAGCGTCGTTATGCGGAGCTCGCGGTGATGGACTGGCCTGTCGCCCCTGATCGTGTCGATGGTCTGGCCGTGGCCTTTGGCCCGCGTTGTTCTTCGAATGCGCGTGAGGCTGTGCGCCTGCTCTGGCATGCGCTGGGCTGGGAACTGCTGGAGCTGCGCGATGTGCCGGGCCTGGCCGTGGCTCGTACCGTGGCCATGCTGGTCAATGAGGGTAGCGATGCCGTCTGGCAGGGGGTTTGCGACGAGCAAGGCGCCGATCTGGCGATGAAGCTCGGCGTCAACTACCCGGCCGGGCCTTTCGAGTGGCTGGCGCTGCTGGGCGCGGAGCGCGTGGTCGAGCTGCTCGATGCCTTGTTCGCCGCCTACCGCAGCGAGCGCTACCGCGTCAGCCCGCTGCTGCAGCAGCGCCGCTGGGCCTGAGCTGCGGTCGCTTCAGCGGCAAAAAGAAACAAAGCCACCGCGCCGGTTCGGCGGGGTGGCTTTTCTCTTCATGAGCCTGAGACGGAGTTCAGAGCAGCATGCGCAGATGGGCTTGGGCTTGCAGCAGCGGCGGCAGGCAGTGCTCGACCATCTGGTCCATGCTCATGCGTGAGGCATGGACGCTGATGTTCATGGCCGCGACCACATCGCCGCGGTAGTTGCGCAGCGGCACGGCCACGGTGCGCAGGCCCAGCTCCAGCTCCTGGTCGATGCAGGCATAACCCAGGGCGCGAGCGCGGGCGATCTCGATGCGCAGGCGTTCCGGGTGGGTGATGGTGTGTGGGGTCAGCGGGGTCAGCTGCTGGCGGGCGATCCAGTCGTCCACCTCGGCCTGTGGCAGGGCGGCCAGCATCACGCGGCCGTTGGCGGCGCAGTAGGCCGGCACGCGGGCGCCGGGCTGCAGGGTGGGGGAGACCACGCGGCCAGCGCTGGTGGCGGCGATGCAGATGACGTCGCCGCCGTCCAGCACGCCGGCCGAGCTGGCTTCCTTGAGTGCATAAGCCAGCTTGTGCAGCTCGGGCTCGACGATGCGCGGCAGGCGGGCCGAGTGCATATAGCTCTGGCCCAGGCGCAGCACCTTGGGTGAGAGCGCAAACATCTTGCGGTCCTGGGTGACAAAGCCCAAGTGGGTCAGGGTCAGCAGGTAGCGGCGCGCAGCGGCGCGGGTCAGGCCGGTCCGGCCTGCCACTTCGCTGATGGTCAGGCGGGGGCGCTCTTGATCGAAGGCTTCGATCACGGCCAGGCCTTTTTCCAAGCCGGCCACCAGATCCCGCTTGAGCGGGCCATCGTTGGCGGGCTTGCTGTCGGACTTGGCGACAGCGGGCAGGGCGCCCTTGTCGAGCGAAGGCTCGGTCAGAGCGGGGACCGCCAGTGCGGTCAGGTCTTCAAATGCGCGTGCAGCAGACATGGCGATGTGTGTTGGGCGCCCTCAAGGCTCAGAGCGCGTTTCAGGATTCAAGACCATCAAATTCCACCCCGGTCGATTGCCGGGTTGATTCATCTCTCGGGCCGACGAAGCGGCCGAGCCGGGTTCACACGCAGGCGCCCGCTCGCCCTTCAGGCGGCGTTTCAGGCGCTTCCCGGTATCCGGTGCGAGCACCCGACACGGAACATTAGAACAGCGAATGCTTCGCATTCACGTTTCAAATCAAGTCTGTGAATCTGGCTGAGATGATTCGGCCTGGCAGGGCTGGCTGGGGTGAAAGAAAAGAAAGACGAAAGCTGAAATTTTTGGCCTGAGCGAGCATCGCATCGGGTGTTGGGCCCCGGTCCTGTCCCCTCCGGGCAGGTTTCACGCGTGATGTCCGCTTGGTGAATTGAATTCAGTATCCCATGCACATCGGGCCATGCCAAAAGACATGTGAAGCCGTTTGTCGGATAGAAAAAAGCGCTGCAGGAGCAGCGCGTGTAAAGAAATGTTATTGCGTTCCAGGTCGATTATTGGCAATTTTCCCTGGATCGAAAGATTGTTTCTTGCGTTTAAGCGAGCTCAGACCCGCTCGATCAGCACGGCGATGCCTTGGCCCACACCGATGCACATGGTGCACAGGGCGTAGCGGCCGCCGCTGCGATGCAGCTGATTCACCGCCGTGGTCAGCAGGCGTGCACCGCTGGCGCCCAGCGGGTGGCCCAAGGCGATGGCGCCGCCGTTCGGGTTGACGCGCGCATCGTCGTCGGCCACGCCCAGCTGGCGCAGCACCGCCAAGCCTTGGGCGGCGAAGGCTTCGTTGAGCTCGATCACGTCGAGTTGGGCCAGGCTGATGCCGGTTTGCGCCAGCAGCTTTTGCGTGGCCGGCGCCGGCCCCATGCCCATGATGCGCGGCGCCACGCCCGCGGTGGCCATGCCCAGCACGCGGGCGCGCGGGGTCAGGCCATGGCGGGCGGCGGCCGCTTCGCTGGCCAGGAGCAAGGCGCAGGCGCCATCGTTGACGCCCGAGGCATTGCCGGCCGTCACCGTGCCGTCCGGGCGCACGATGGGCTTGAGCTTGGCCAGCGCTTCGAGACTGGTGGCGCGCGGGTGTTCATCCTGATCGACGGTCAAGGCATCACCCTTTTTCTGGGCGATGTGGACCGGGGTGATCTCGGCCGCAAAAAAGCCAGCGGCCTGGGCGGCCACGGCTTTCTGCTGGCTGGCCAGGGCCATGCGGTCCTGGTCGGCCCGCGAGATGCCGAACTCGCTGGCCACGTTCTCGGCCGTTTCGGGCATGGAGTCGACGCCGTACTGCGCCTTCATCAGTGGGTTGATGAAACGCCAGCCGATGGTGGTGTCGTAGACGGCGTTGTTGCGCGAAAAGGCGCTCTCGGCCTTGGGCATCACAAAGGGTGCGCGGCTCATGCTTTCCACGCCGCCGGCCAGCATCAGATCGGCTTCGCCGGCGCGGATGGCGCGTGCGGCCGTGCCGACGGCATCGAGGCCCGAGCCGCACAGCCGGTTCAGGGTCACCCCCGGCACGCCGATCGGCAGGCCGGCCAGCAGGGCCGACATGCGAGCGATGTTGCGGTTGTCTTCACCCGCTTGGTTGGCGCAGCCGTACAGCACATCGCTGACTGCTTCCCAGTCCACGCCGGGGTTGCGTGCCATCAGGGCGCGCAGGGGGATGGCGCCCAAGTCGTCGGCGCGGACGGAAGACAGCGCGCCGCCGTAGCGGCCGAAGGGGGTGCGGATGGCGTCGCAGATGTAGGCGTGGTTCATGGCCTTGGGTCTCCAGCAGCATTGAGAGGCGGTGAAAACTACCCAAGGGTCTCGTTCGAGCTGTGCATTTCTGCTCAGCTGGCCGATATGCCAAGGGCAGGGTGTGAACGGGCGCGCATTCGGCCCAGATGTTGTTTGGTTCTTAATTAGAACATTGGTTCTTCAAGTGAACATTTCGAAGGGGTCAGGTCCAGCTTTCTTGTTCGCAGGCGTGACAATTTGCACGCCGTTTCATGGGCGTGCGTCAGTGATGGGCAATACTGGCGTCAGGGCTCAAGTTTGGTGGCGCCGCGGCCGAAGCTGAGCCAGAGGGCGCCGTCAAAATGGCGTAGAAAGAAAATGAAGGACACCACTGCAGATCCTTTGATCGATGTCGGCCAGTTGAAGGTGGGGATGTTCATCCATCTGGATTTGGGCTGGATGTCGCATCCCTTTCCGCTCAGCAGCTTCAAGCTGAGTTCCGAAGACCAGTTGCTGATCCTGCGTCGCCTCGGGCTGCAGCAGGTGCGTTGGAGTCCGGGCAAGAGCGATCTGCAGACTGAAGCCTCGCCCCTTCCTCCCGAGCCCGCGCCTGAAGTGTCCAATGCGTTGTCGGCTGAAGAGCTGGCGCGAGAAGCGCATCGCAAGGCCTTGGAGGCCCAGCGCGCGGCACTCAATCTCTGTGAGCGCCAGTACGCGGAGGCCGCTGGTGCCTTTCGTGGCGTGATGGATCTGGTGCCCACCGATCCGCGCCATGCGCGTGATCAAGCCACGGCTTTGACCGCCGCCTTGCTCGACAAGATGTTGGTTGAGGGTGATCTCAACATCCGCCTGCTCAACGAAGGTGCCGGTGACCGCGGCACGGCCCATGCCCTGAATGTCTCCATCATCTCCTTGCTGCTGGGCCGAGCTTTCGGCCTCGGCCGCGAGGAAATGATGGACCTGGGCGTCGGCGCCCTGCTGCATGACATCGGCAAGACCGAGGTGCTGGCCCGCCTGCGCCACCGCGACGACAGCTTCACGGCGGCCGAACTGAACGGCTACCAGTCCCATGTGGCCAAGGGCGTGGCCCTGGCCCAGGGCATGGGTCTGGCCGCCGGTCCCTTGCTCATCATTGCGCAGCATCATGAGAACGCCGATGGCAGCGGTTTCCCGCAGCGCATCAATGTCGATCGCATGAGCGCCGGCTCGCGCATCGTGTCCCTGGTCAATCGTTTCGATGGCTTGTGCAATCCCCTGCTGGCCTCCAAGGCCATGACGCCGCACGAGGGCCTGTCCCTGATGTTCGCGCAGGGTCGCAATCGTTTTGACGCGACCATGCTCAACGCCTTCATCCGCATGATGGGCGTCTACCCGCCGGGTTCGACGGTGCAGCTGACCGATGACCGTTTCGCCCTGGTGGTGGCGGTCAATTCCTCGCGCCCGCTCAAGCCCAAGGTCATGGTCCATGACCCCAAGGTGCCGCGCGAAGAGGCGCTGATCCTGAATCTGGAGCAGCATGCCGACCTGGGCATCCGCCGCAGCTTGAAGCCGCAGCACCTGCCGCGCGCTTCGCTGGATTACCTCAGCCCGCGCACCCGTCTGGCTTACTTCTTTGAGCCGACGCAAGGGCCAGGCACTGCGGAGTTGGCGGCGTGACCCTGGTCAGCCTGCCGCTGCCCTCGCCAACGACTGCCACGCCCGCCCAGATCGCCCTGCTTGAGGGCATGCTGGAGGCCGCGTGGCTGGTCGATGGGAGCAGCCGCCGCATTCTTGCGGTGAATGCAGGTGCGGCCGCCTTGCTGGGCCTGAGCGCCGAGCAGTGGCAAGGTCAAGGGGTGGAGGCACTGGCCAGCTCGCCCGAGGATGTCATGTTCTGGATGGAGGCGGCGCAGGATCGCCAGGCCCATCTGCTGTCCGACACCGTGATGCGCCATGCCGATGGCCGCATGTTGTGGGTGACGCGGCGCATCAGCTTCGTCGCCGATGCGGCCATGCCGGGTGGCGGCTGCTGGCTGGTCAGTGTGCGCGACCAAACCCCGCAGCGCCAGGCCGAGGAGGAGCGCGAGGCCCTGGTGGCCGAGCTTCAGGCCACGCTGGAATCCACGGCCGACGGCATTCTGGTGGTCGATCTGGCTGGGCGCATGCGCTCCTTCAACCGCCGATTTGCCTCGCTCTGGGGCATTCCGCAAGACCTGCTGCGCGAGCGCAATGACGAGGCGGTGCAGACCTGGATGCGCCGCAGCGTCGTGGACGGTGCGGCCTATGTGGCGCGGCTCTCGGCCATCCAGGACGCCGCCCTGCTGCAGAGCAGCGATGTGATCAGCTTGCTGGACGGCCGGGTGCTGGAGCGGGTGTCCCTGCCGCAGTTCAGCCGCGGTCGGCCGATTGGCCGGGTCTACTCGTTCCGCGATCTGAGCGAAAAGCTGGCGGCCAGCCAACGCATCGAGGAACTGGCCCATTCCGACATGCTGACCGGCCTGCCCAACCGCCGGGCTCTGGCCGAGCGCATCGACTATGCCCAGGCCATGGCCAAGCGCGAAAGTGCGCCCTTTGCCTTGCTCAATGTCGACCTGGATCGCTTCAAGCAAATCAACGACACCTTGGGCCATTCCTACGGTGACCGCGTGCTGCGCGAAGTGGCCGAGCGTTTGAAGGCCTGTCTGCGCGAAGTGGACATGGTGGCCCGGCTGGGCGCGGATGAGTTCGCCCTGCTGATCCACCAGGCCGACGCACGCGGCGCCGAGAACGCCGCGCGCCGGGTCCAGGAGGCGATGGCGCGGCCGTTCTGCTTCGACACCCTGAGTTTCACGGTCACCTGCAGCACCGGTATCGCCTTGTTCCCGGGCGATGGCGCCACGGCCGATGAGCTGATGGGCAGCGCTGAGCAGGCCATGCACTGGGTCAAGGAAAGTGGCCGTTCGGCCTTTCACTTCCACCAGCCGCGCAAGGATGTGGACCTGCTCTCGCGCATGCGCCTGGACCACGCCATGCGCCAGGCGCTGCAGGAGGGGCAGTTCCGTCTGCACTACCAGCCGCAGATCAATCTGGCCAGCGGCCAGGTGATCGGCGCTGAGGCGCTGATTCGCTGGCGCGACCCGCTGCGTGGCGAGATCTCGCCGGCCGAGTTCATTCCGGTTGCGGAAGAGAGCGGCTTCATCGTCGCCATCGGCGAGTGGGTCTTGCATCAGGCCGTCGAGCAGGCCGCGCGCTGGCTGCGCCAGGGCTGGCGCATGCCGGTCGCTGTGAATGTCTCGGCGCTGCAGTTTCAGCAAAGCCAGTTTGCCGACACCGTGGCTCACGCCTTGCGGGCCTCGGGCCTGCCGCCGGGCTTGTTGGAGCTGGAGCTGACCGAATCCATCCTGCTGCGCGATGCCGAAGAAGCCTTGCGGCGGCTGCAAAGCCTGGCGGCGCTGGGCGTGTGCATGTCCATCGACGACTTCGGCACCGGTTACTCCAGCCTCGGCTACCTGAAGCGCTTCCCCATCCAGCGCCTCAAGATCGATCGCAGTTTCGTGAAGGCCTTGCCTTCAGACGCCAGCGATGCCGGCATCGTCAATGCCATCATCCAGATGGGGCAGGCGCTGCGCCTGCATGTGATTGCCGAAGGCGTGGAGACCGAAGCCCAGCGCGACTTCCTGCTGCGCGCCGGCTGTGACGAGTTCCAAGGCTACCTCTACGCCCCGGCCTTGGGGCCGCAGGAGTTCGAGGAGCGGGTCTGGCGCCGCGGCAACCCCAGCAGCCCGGGTGGCGGCATGCGGCTGATGGGCGGCTTGTTGATCTGAAGCCGCCTGCGCGGCCAGGACTGCGCCGACAATGGCTGGCATTCATCTGAACAGCCATTTCGGGGAGGACCGTCACCATGATCTATCGCTTCAAATCCAAGGCAGGCGCCGACGTGATCATGTTGCAGCCGCAGGGCGAGCAGATCCTGCGCCTGCTGGGGCGCGAGCCTTCCCCGCAGGGCATTTTGCGCGGCGCCGAGCTGCCGGCCGCGATTTCGAGCCTGGAGCAGGCGGTGGCCGAGGACGAGGCAGCGTTTGCTCAGCTGCAAGCCGAAGCCGAGGCCGCCGGTGAGCCGTTGCCGCGACGCGAGGGCATCAGCCTGCGTCAGCGCGCCTGGCCGCTGATCGAGTTGATCCGCCATGCCCAGCGCGCTGACAACGACCTGGTCTGGGGTGTTTGAGGCCATGCCGCTGGACAGCAGCACACGCGTGCTCGCCATTCGCCATGGCGAAACGGCCTGGAATCGAGACAAGCGCATCCAGGGCCAGCTCGATGTGCCCCTGAACGAGACCGGGCGTGCTCAGGCCCAGCGTTTGGGCGAGGTCTTGGCCGGGGAATCCGTGGACGTGGTTTACAGCAGTGATCTGGGCCGGGCGCGCGAGACCGCGGCCGCTGCAGCCGCGGCGCTCGGGCAGCCCGTGCACTTGGATCCAGGCCTGCGGGAACGCAGCTTCGGCGTGTTTCAGGGCCAGACCTGGCAGGAGATTGCCGAGCGCTGGCCCGATCACAGCGAGCGCTGGCGGCGCCGCGATCCGGATTTCGGTGCCGAGGGCGGTGAAACCTTGCAAGAGTTTTATGCACGCAGCGTGTCTGCTGTGGAGTGTGTGCTGCAGCGACACGCCGGGCAGACCGTGTTGATCGTGACCCATGGCGGCGTGCTCGACTGCCTGTACCGCGCGGCCACGCGCCTGCCCTTGCAGGCGCCCAGAACCTGGACACTGGGCAATGCTGCGATCAACCGCCTGCTTTTTTCCGACGCCGGTTTCACGCTCGTGGGCTGGAACGACGACGCACATCTGGGCGGCCTGGGCCTCGACGAACTGGCCTGAGCGAGCCAATCGACCGTTCTGGCAAGTGCCGATTCGCACGAAATGAGGTGTACCAGAGAAGTGTTGCAAATTCGCGTCGGTGCTGTTTCAGCGCTCCGAGCCACTTCTATACTTCCCCCACATTGCGCAGAAGACCGGGCGGCTAAGCCCAGCACACACTCAACTCACAAAAGGCATACGATGAAAAAGATCGCTCTCGTGGCTGCTATCGCAGCTCTGGCCGCTCCCGCCGCTTTCGCTCAAAGCTCGGTCACCCTGTGGGGCCGTATCAACACCACCGTCGAAAGCCAAAAGGAAGGCGCCGGTGACCGCAAGGTCGTCGTGGCCAACAACGCTTCGCGTCTGGGCTTCAAGGGTCAAGAAGACCTGGGCGGCGGTCTGAAGGCCAGCTTCGCTCTGGAGCACGGCCTGAACTCGGACAACGGTGCTGCCACCGGTTCGGCCTTCTGGGGTCGTGAGGCTTCCGTGCAACTGAGCGGCGCTTTCGGTGCTGTGCGTCTGGGCCGTTGGACTCCGGGCTCCTACTTTGCCACTGCTGACTACATCAGCAACCACAACCACGACACCGGCTCTTCGGAAGACAAGCTGTACTCCGGCGCTGGCTTCACCACCACCAACAAGATTGGCTACTTCACCCCCACCGTCGGTGGTTTCTCCGGTGAGTTCGCTGTTCACGCCGGTGAAGGCGTTGACAAGCGCGGCATCGATCTGTCGGGCAACTACGACCAAGGCCCTCTGCACCTGGGTGCTGGTTTCAGCAAGCAAGGTAGCGCCAAGCAGTTCGCTGTTCGCGGTCTGTATGAGCTGGGTGCCATCGTTCTGGGCGCTTATGTTCAGCGCGAAGACACCGGCACTGGCGCCAATGACTCGCGCACCATTGCTCGCGTGTCGGCCATGTACACCATGGGTGCTTCGGAATTCCACCTGAACGTTGGCGGCACCAAGGCCGGTGGCGATTCCTTCAACGGTGGCAAGAACGGTGGTAAGCAGTACACCCTGGCTTACAACTACAACCTGAGCAAGCGCACCAAGCTGTACGGTTACTACACCGCCGTGGACAGCACTCAAGCCAAGAGCGCTGGTGACTTCAGCTCGCTGGCTGCTGGTATCCGCCACAACTTCTGATCGTTCTCGATCGAAGTCAAAAAAGCGACCCTCGGGTCGCTTTTTTTATGGGCTTCCCGTCTGCGGCAACTGTGCGCTTGCGCCCTGAGCGAGCGCAACAAGAGTCAGTCCTCAGCGAGCAGATGCAAGGGTGCAGCTTGCAGCGGCGTGCGCAGGCCGCGGTTCTGTTGTGCTGGCCAGCCCAGCAGGCTTTCGCAAATCGGCCCGCAGATGCGGCCCTGGCATGCGCCCATGCCGCAGCGGGTCTGCAGTTTGGCCTCGCGCCAGTCGCTGTGAGCCTTGAGTTGTCCAAGGCTGATGTCCTCGCAGCGGCAGACGGTGGTGCTGGTGGCAGCCAGCTTCAGCACTTCTGGGCGCAAGGAGAAGTGGCGCTGCAAATGGTCGGCGAACTTCAGGGCGCCCTGTCTTGAACGGCTGGCACCGGTACGGCCGAGCATGGACTGGGCGGCCAGCGAGCCTTCCGCCACTGACTTGTCCACGCCGCCAATGCCTGTGCATTCCCCGGCGGCAAAGACGCCGGGCAGGTTGGTGGCCATGCCGGCGTCGACGGCAATTGCGCCGTCATCCGTGAGCTGGCAGCCCAGCATTTGGGCCAGTTCGGTGTTGGGCAAGAGCCCGAAGCCCAGGCCCAGCGCATCGCAGTCCAGGGCCCAAGTCGCTCGCCCCGTGCTCAGTTGTATGCTTTGCAGCCGGCCATCGCCGCTCGCGCTTTGCACCCAGGTGCCGCTGCGATAGGGGATGCCGCGCAGCCGCCATGCCAAGCCGGCCGCCTGCGCCGCCTTGGCCGCTGGCAAGCCAGCCGCAAAGCGAAGCAGGCTGGCGCGCGAGGCTTGCTCCGCAATCAGCAGGATCTGCCCGCCGGCCTGTCGCACCGTGTCTGCCGCGGCCAGCAGCAGGGGGCCGCTTCCGGCCAGCACCACACGCTGGCCTTCGATGGGCCAGCCTTGCTTGACCAGGGCTTGCAACCCTCCAGCCCCGGTGATGCCAGGCAAGGTCCAGCCCGGAAAGGGCAGAAAACGCTCGCGGCCTCCGGTGGCCAGCAGCAACTGGGGCGCCTGCACCTGGACCGGCACTCGGTTCGGGTGCGCCGGCTGGTACAGCCGCAGGCTCACGGCCTGATCGGTCGCTTCAATGTGCGCATCGATCACCGCATGGCCGAAGCAGCACTGCAGCGAAGGGTGGCTCAAGGCCGCCTCGACCTGAGCGCGCCAGTGGGCAGGCAGGCCCGCTCGCCAGATCTGGCCGCCGGCCTGCGCCGATTGCTCCACCCAGATCACACGCCGGCCGGCCTCCAGCAAGGGCAGCAGGGCGGCGATGCCTGCCGGCCCGGCGCCGATGATGAGGATATCGGCTTGCAAGTGCTGAGCCTTACGCTGCGATGTGCTGCTCATGTCTGCGTCTCGATCTGCATGCCGTCGACCACCAAGGTCATGCAGGCCAGCCGGTGATCATGGCCATCGATGCGAACCCGGCATTCCTGGCATTGGCCCATGCCACAGAACGCGGCACGTGGCTGCCCGGTCTCGGAGCGGCGGCTGTGGGCCAAGCCCGCGCGCTGCAGGGCCGCGGCCACATTGCAATGGGCCGGCACCAGCAGGGCCCGGCCATTGATGAAAACCTGGAGCTCAGGCTGGGGCGACGGCATGCTGGCTTTCGCTGAAACGTTCGGGTCGGAAAGGACTGGGGTCCAGGCTACAGGGCTGGCCCAGGCTCAGCTGCACCAGCAGCTCGGCCGTGGCCAGGGCCGTGGTGATGCCCAGGCCTTCGTGCCCTGTGGCCAGCCAGCAGCGGCGTAAGAGGGGGTGAGCGCCGATCAGGGGCTGGCCGTCGCGGCTGGCGGGGCGCACGCCGGTCCAGCAGCGCAGCAGGCTGAGCTCGCCCAGGCCCGGCATGTAGTGCAGCGCCTGGCGCAGCATCTGCTTCAGCAGCGCGGGGTCCAGCTCGCGATCCTCGCGGCCGATCTGGCGCGAGGAGCCGATCAGCAGCTGTCCGCCCGGCCTCGGCTGCAGATTGAAGGACACCGTGTCCTGGTCCACCAGATGGGCGCGCTTCAAGTAGCCTAGCTCGACCAACTGGTGTTGCACCCGGCCGGGGTGGCGCTGGGTGATGGCCAGATGGCCTTTCTTGGGCAGCAGCCAGCCGGCGGGCAGATGCTGCTGCGCGGCCAGGCCGGTGCAGATCACGGTCATGGCACCCCAGAGTTCGCGCCCATCGTCCAGCCGCACCGAGGCGCCGTCAAAACCGACGGCCCGGGCGCGGAAGACCTTGGTCTGTGCCTCCTGCAGCCAGCGGGCCGCCACGCGCGGCGGGTAGACGCGGCCATCGCCGTGCACACGCAGGGCGCCCCAGAGGTCGCGGCGCAGCAGGGGTTCCGCTTCGAACAAGGCCTCAGGTTTGAGCATCTCCGCCGCCAGGCCCTGGCCGCCAAACCAGGCGCACTTGCGCTCGGCCAGGTCCAGCTCCTCGGCGTCTGCGGCCAGCCAGAGCGTGCCGCAGCGGCTGTACTCGGCCAGCTCGCGGTGCGCCTCCTGGGCTTGCAGCCAGTCTTGCCAGAGCTGCAGGCTGCGGCGGCTGAAATCCGACTCGGTTTGATCGGCCGGGTCCAGGGCATCGACGGTGAGCAGATGGCCCATCGATGCCGCCGTGGCGCCGCCGCCGATCGGGCCCGGCTCGACCACGGCCACGCTCAGGCCCTGGCGTGCGTACTCGCGGGCGCAGGCGGCGCCGATGATGCCGCCGCCGATGACGATCACATCGGCATGGCGGCGCATGGGCAGGGGGCTGGCGGCCATCAGCCGCCGCGGGTGCCGGAGGTCTGGCCTTCGTCCCGGATGCCCCAGGCGAAGGGGTCGCCGGGCTGGAAGACCAGGTTTGCATCGAGGGTGACAAACGCCTGGCCGTGGATGCGTGGCAGCACGCGGCCGTCCTCAGCGGCCTGGTAGCTTGCCGTGAAATGGCTGCCGATCACACTTTCCTGCACCCAGGCTTGCCCGGGCGCCAGCTTGCCGTCGGCCGCCAGGCAGGCGATCTTGGCGCTGGTGCCGGTGCCGCAGGGGGACCGGTCGTAGGCTTTGCCGGGGCAGAGCACGAAGTTGCGGCCCTGGTGGGCTGGGTTTCGGGCCGGCCCGATCAGTTCGATGTGGTCGATCTCCTGGCCGCCTTCGCCAGTGATGCCCTGGGCCTGCAAGGCCTGGCGGATGCGCCAGGACAGATCGGTCAGGGCTTCGACCTCGCTCAGGCGCAGGTCCAGCCCATGGTCATCGCAGAGGAAGAACCAGTTGCCGCCCCAGGCCACATCGCCGTGGACGCGGCCATGGCCGGGCACTTCCACGGGAATCTGGCGAGCCCAGCGGTAGGCCGGCACATTGGCGACGGTGACGCTGCCGTCGGCGTGCAGGGTGGCGCTGACCGTGCCCACCGGCGTCTCGATGCGGTGCTCGCCCGGCTGGATGCGCCCGAGATAAGCCAGCGTGGCGACCAGGCCGATGGTGCCGTGGCCGCACATGCCGAGGTAGCCGACGTTGTTGAAGAAAATCACGCCCGCGCTGCAAGTCGGGTCTTGCGGCTCGCACAGCAGGGCGCCGACCAGCACGTCCGAGCCGCGCGGCTCGTTGACGATGGCGCTGCGCCAGGCGTCGTGCTGTTCGCGCAGGCGCGTCAGTCGCTCCGCCATGCTGCCGTGGCCCAGGTCCGGGCCGCCGTCAATCAGGATGCGGGTCGGCTCGCCGCCGGTGTGGGAATCGATGATGCGCATGGCGTGAAGATGACTGAAAAAGATGTCAGGCGATGACGGCGCTGGCAAAGCTGCGCAGATAGTCCATCAAGCCATCGGCCGCGGCGCTGGCGCGCTCAGACTCACCGGCCGCGATGGCTTCGGCCAGCACCAGGTGGCAGCGCGAGCCTTCGCTCATATCGCCTTGGTGCTGGTAGGCGTACCAGAAGCGCCGGCATTGAATGATCATGGGCACGACAGCCGCTACGGCAAACGGGTTGCGGCAGGCTGCATGCGCCACATGGTCCAGGGCCTGGTCGGCCGCCATGTACGCCGCCAGATCGCCAGCCTGGCTGGCCTTGATCATCTGGCGCGCACAGTGCAGCAGATCCTGGCGCTGCTGCGGCGTGGCGCGGCGTGCGGCTGAGCTTGCGATCAGGCGCTCCAGCACGCGCCGCGCCTCGATCAGGTCCAGATGCTCGGCCAGGCGGATGTCGCTGACCAGCAGGCCGCGGCGCGGCTGCTGCACGATCAGGCCGCTGGCCACCAGGCGCATCAAGGCCTCGCGGGTGGGTGTGCGACCCAGGCCGGTGCGCTCGATCAGCTCGGCCTCGACGATGGGTGCGCCCGGACGCAACTCCAGGGTGGCGATCATGGATTCCAGCGCGTCGTAAGCCTGGTCGGCAAAGCGTCGCTTGTCGGGCTCGGTCTCCATGGTGGTGGAGGCCTGGGTCGAGACGGAATCCTGAGGAAGGCTGCTTTTCATGGGCGCATCATCGCAGGCCTGCCGGCAGGCAGGAACGGTTCCGATCAGAACAGGCGGCTCAGATCGGGCCGGGTGTCCAGGCCGCGCTGGATGATGGTGGCCACGCGTTCGCGTTCGGCGCCGACCAGGGGCAGGCGCGGGCGGCGCACGTGCTCGTTGCCAACGCCGGCCATGGCCTCGGCCAGCTTGATGTTCTGCACCAGCTTGGCGCTGACATCGAGGTGCAGCAGGGGCATGAACCACTGGTAGATCTTCAGCGCTTCGTCGTAGCGCTTGGCCTGCATCAGCTTGTACAGCGCCACGGTTTCTGCCGGGAAGGCATCGCACAAACCAGCCAGCAGGCCTTCGCAGCCCAGGGCCAGGGCTTCGAAGCTCAGGTCGTCGACGCCGATGAAGAGCTGGTAGCGGGTGCCCAGGGCATTGCGCAGGTCGGTGACGCGACGGATGTTGTCGGTCGATTCCTTGATGGCCACCAGCCACTCGCAATCGGCCAGCTCCACCATGTCCTCGGGCTTGAGGTCCACGCGGTAGGACACCGGGTTGTTGTAAATCATGATGGGCAGCTGGGCGGCCTGCGCGATGGTGCGCACATTGGCCATGGCCTCGCGCGTGTCGGCCGGGTAGAGCACGGCCGGCATCAGCATCAAGCCCTGAACGCCCAGCTTGGCGGCGGCTTCGACATAGCGGATGGCATTGCGGGTGCTGGTTTCCGACACATTGGCCAGCACCGGCACGCGGCCGGCCGAAACGCGCAGGGCGGTGGCGGCAACCTCGAGCTTCTCTTCCAGTGTCAGCGTGCTGGCTTCGCCGAGCGAGCCGCCGGTGACCAGGCCATGCACGCCGTTCTGGATCTGGAAGTCGAAATGGCGCTCCATCTCGGCAATGTCCAGGTCTTCGTTGGCCTTGAACTTGGTGGTCACAGCGGGGAAAACGCCGGTCCAGCGGGGCAGGTCGGCACGGGCGCAGGGGATTGTTGGGCTGAGGTCGGTCATGAAGAACTCCGTTGGTATTCTGTAAATATATTTATTGAAGGGCTTGCCGTCAAGCGGGCGCAACCCCAAATACAGCGACTCTTGCGTCGACTTCGTTCTGCGCTGCCCCAAACGTGCCGGCTGCGGGTTGGTCTGGGCAACGGGTGAGGTCGTGGCGCACATACAATCCGCCGTTCATTTGATGCCGCCCTGGCCCAGAACTGGGTGTCGATTGAATCGCGCCCGGCCACTCGGCTTCACCACATCTCCAAAGGGAATTTCCTCGTGTTCATCTCCAATGCTTTCGCCCAAGCTGCTCCCGCGGCAGCTGCTGCACCGGAATCCAGCCTGCTGAGCATGCTGCCCCTGGTGCTGATGTTTGTGGTGCTCTATTTCGTGATGATTCGTCCGCAGATGAAGCGCCAGAAGGAGCACAAGGCCATGATCGACGCCATCGCCAAGGGTGACGAAGTCATCACCTCCGGCGGGCTGCTGGGCAAAATCAGCAAGGTGGGCGAGAGCTATCTGAGCCTGGAAGTCGCCAACGGTGTGGAACTGCAAGTGCAGCGCGGCGCCGTGGTGCAAGTGCTGCCCAAGGGCACCATCAAGTAAGCCATTCCAAGAACACCGGTCGGCCCGCTCCGCAGAGGGAGGCGGCGCCGCTGGACTAGCCAGCCTGCCGCCGCGTGCGGCGGGCTCACCCGGCACCGCTGGCACTGCCTTGATGTTTCGAGGCGGCAGCCCCGGTGCCTGGGCCTGAGAGGAAGCCTTCATGAACCGTTATCCGCTGTGGAAGTACGCGATCCTTGTTGTCGCGCTGCTGATCGGCTTCATCTACACGCTGCCGAATTTCTTCGGTGAAGCGCCTGCCGTGCAGGTCTCCAGCGGCAAGGTCACCGTCAAGGTGGACTCGGCCGTGGCCGCCCGGGTCGAAAAGGCGCTCAGCGATGCGCAGATCAAGCCGGACTATGTTCAGTTCGAAGGCAACTCCGTCAAGGCCCGCTTTGCCGACCTCGACACCCAGGTCAAAGCCAAGGACGCGATCAGCAAGGCGCTGAACACCGACCCCAGCGACCCGAGCTACATCGTCGCGCTCAATCTGTTGTCGCGTTCGCCGCGCTGGCTGACCGCCCTGCACGCCAACCCCATGTACCTGGGTCTGGACCTGCGCGGCGGCGTGCACTTCCTGATGCAGGTCGACATGAAGTCGGCCCTGACCAAGAAAGCCGAGAGCCTGACCGGCGATGTGCGCAGCATGCTGCGCGAGAAGAACATCCGCCACGCCGGCATCAGCCGCGATGGCAATGCAGTCAACGTCAATTTCCGCGAAGAGGCCGTGCGCCAGCAGGCGCTGACCGTGCTGAACGACCAACTGCCCGATGTGCAGTGGCAGCCGGTGACGGAAGGCCTGGATCTGCGCCTGGTCGGCACCCTCAAGCCCAAGTCCCAGGTGGCCGTGCAGGAAGCTGCGCTGCAGCAGAACATCACCACGTTGCACAACCGGGTCAATGAGCTCGGTGTGTCCGAGCCGGTGATTCAGAAGCAGGGTCTGGACCGCGTGGTCGTTCAGCTGCCTGGTGTGCAGGACACCGCCAAGGCCAAGGACATCATCGGCCGCACCGCCACGCTGGAACTGCGCATGGTGGATGACAGCGCCGAGGCGCAAGCCGCCCTGGCCGGTTCCGGCCCCGTGCCCTTCGGCACCGAGCGCTTCATCGATCGCGGCTTCGGCCCCATCATCGTCAAGCGCCAGGTGGTGCTGACCGGTGAAAGCCTGAACGACGCCCAGACCACCTTCGACGACAAGCAGCGCCCCGCCGTGAGCCTGACCGTGGACGCCAAGGGCGCCCGCATCATGAAGGACATCTCGCGCGAGAACATCGGCAAGCGCATGGCCATCATCCTGTTCGAAAAGGGCAAGGGCGAGGTCGTGACTGCACCGGTGATTCAGGGCGAGCTGGGCAACCGCTTCCAGATCACCGGTTCGATGAACACCCAGGAAGCCAACGACACGGCCCTGCTGCTGCGCGCCGGTTCGCTGGCCGCACCGATGGAGATCATCGAAGAGAAGACCATCGGCCCCAGCCTGGGTGCCGAGAACATCGCCAAGGGCATTGCCAGCGTGACCTGGGGCTTTGTCGCCGTGGCCGTGTTCATGTGCATTTACTACATGCTCTTCGGCCTGTTTTCGTCTCTGGCTCTGGGTTTCAACCTGCTGCTGCTCTTGGCCGTGCTGTCCATGATGCAGGCCACGCTGTCCCTGCCGGGCATCGCCGCCATCGCCCTGGTGCTGGGCATGGCGATCGACTCCAACGTGCTGATCAATGAGCGTATCCGTGAAGAGCTGCGTGCCGGCATGGCACCACAAGCGGCCATCAGCGTCGGCTACGAACGCGCCTTCGCCACGATTCTGGACTCCAACGTCACCACCCTGATCGCCGGCGTGGCCTTGCTGGCCTTCGGTTCGGGCCCGGTGAAGGGCTTTGCCATCGTGCACTGCCTGGGCATCCTGACCTCGATGTTCTCGTCGGTGGTGTTCTCACGCGCCCTGGTCAACCTCTGGTACGGCCGTCAGAAGAAGCTCAAGTCTTTGTCCATCGGGCAGATCTGGAAGCCTGAGCCCAGCCCCGGCGCGGCCTCGGCCGGCGATGCCGACTCGCAACCCGTGGCCAAGGCCTGAGACCAAGAAAGCCTCGAATCATGGAACTCTTCCGTATCAAGCGGGATCTCCCGCTGATGAAGCATGCGTTGATCTTCAACGTCATCTCCTTCCTGACCTTTGCCGCGGCCGTGTTCTTCCTGGTCACGCGCAGCCTGAACTTCTCGATCGAATTCACGGGTGGTACCGTGATGGAGATCGAATACGCCAAGACGGCCGAGATCGACAAGACCCGTCATGTGGTCGAGCAGATGAATTTCGGTGAAGTCACCGTGCAGCCCTTTGGCAGCTCGCATGACGTCATGCTGCGCCTGCCGCTGCGTGGCGACATCAAGCAGACCGAGCAGGTCGGCCGCGTGTTCGCCGAGCTGTGCAAGGCCGAATCGGGCAGCATCAGCCAGCGCCAAACCGTCAGCGACAAGGGCGAGGCCATCAGCAAGCAGGTTTGCCTGACGCCGGACGGCGCCGAACCGGTCAAGCTCTCGCGCAGCGAAGTCGTCGGCCCTGCCGTCGGTGAGGAACTGGCGCATGACGCGGGCCTGGCCTTGGGTATGACGGTGATCGGCATCATGATCTACCTGGCCTTCCGCTTCGAGTGGAAGTTCGCCGTGGCCGGCATCATTGCCAACCTGCACGACGTGGTCATCATCCTGGGCTTCTTCGCCTACTTCCAGTGGGAGTTCTCGCTGGCCGTGCTGGCCGCCATCCTGGCCGTGCTGGGCTATTCGGTGAACGAGTCGGTGGTGATTTTTGACCGGGTGCGGGAAGCCTTCCGCAAGTACCGCAAGCTGAACACGCACGAGGTCATCGACCACGCCATCACCAGCACCATGAGCCGCACCATCATCACCCACGGCTCGACCCAGCTGATGGTGCTGTCCATGCTGATCTTCGGCGGCCCGACCCTGCATTACTTCGCCGTGGCGCTGACCATCGGCATCTTGTTCGGCATCTACTCCTCGGTCTTTGTGGCTGCGGCGATCGCGATGTGGCTCGGTGTCAAGCGCGAAGATCTGGTGAAGACGCCCATCAACAAGGAAGATCCGGACGATCCAAACGCCGGAGCCGTGGTGTAGAGTGGCCGAAAACCACTCAGCATGATCCACGAATTCTCATGAGCGCAGCCGCCCGCAATCAGGCCTTGGCCTCTCAGGCGCGGCGCATCTATATCGAGTCCCTGGTGCGCGGCATCTCGGCGCTCGGCAAGGTGCTCAACGAGGCTGCCGCCCAGCTGCTGCTGCAGACCGCCGAGTACGCGGTGATGGTGGCGCGCCGTGACGGCGTGCAGTCCTGGAACCGTCACGGCCCTGCCTGGGTGTCGGGCGTCATCAGCGGCCTGCGTCACGCCGCCGTCTACGGCATCATTGAAGCACCCAGCGCCGCAACCGCGACCTCTGCGGCACCGGCGCCAGCGGCCATGTCCCTGGTCGACGACGACACCATCGAGCGCGAGATCACCAGCTCGCGCCTGGCGCTGGCCATGATGGACAAGGCGACCTGGGAATTTACCGATCTGCGCACCCGCATGCAGGTGCTGGAGAAGCAAGACGATCTGCCTGCGCAGGATTTGCTACGCGCCAACGTCGTTGCCAAGCTGGTGATGGATGCCTGGATGCGCAGCGGCCTGGCCACCTCCGACTGGCAGATGCTGCGCAGCACCTTGCATGAAGAGTTTTCGCAACTGCTGGTCGAGTGCTACCACGAGACCAACCGCTGGCTGGTCTCGCAGCAGGTCCTGCCCGAGGTGGACCTGCGCCCCTTCATTCGCCGCAGCGCCGACAACGGCCCGGTGCCCGCTGCCACGGCCTATGTGCCCGGCGCCGGTGTGCCCTACGGCGGCACCCAGTTCGGTGCGGCCACGCGCACACCGCAGATCCGCGGCTCCTCGGGCCTGCCCGAGGCCGGCCAGGCACCGGTGCGAAGCCCGGCCAGCAGCCAGGCCGAAGAGGTCTTGCAGCTGCTGCAGAAAATTGTCGGCCGCCAGGTGCCGGCTTTCGGGGCCACGGCCATGGCCGAGTCGGCTGCCACCCGCATGGGCGCCACCCGCATGGGCTCGGCGGCTGCGGTTCAGCCCCCGGGCGCCGGCGGCAGCCCGTCCGGCGCCAGCAGTGTCTCGGATCCGGCCATGGCGCCAACCCAGGTCGAGGCCCAGCCCTTCCCGCCCTCGCGGCCTGCCGCGCCGCGCCTGAGTGCGGCCATCAAGCATGCGCAGGAGTCTTTGCAGCGCGAATCCGTTCATTCCGACGGTCAGCCCGTGCCGGCGCCGCAGCTGCTGGAAGAGATCAAGACCCGCAACCAGGCCTTCAAGTCGGTGCTCAAGCAGGCCGCCGACACGCCGGCCGAGCGCGCCACCATCGAGCTGGTGGCCATGATGTTCCAGAGCATCCTGATGGAAGAGCACATTCCGGCCTCTGTGCGGGTGTGGTTCGCCCGCCTGCAGATGCCGGTGCTGCGCGTCGCCGTCAGCGAGCCTGATTTCTTTGCCACCACCGACCACCCGGCGCGCCAGCTGATCGACCGCATGGGCGCCTGCGTCATGGGTTTCAGTGGCAATACCGGCACCAGCGGCGCCGCGGGCGACCCGCTGGAGCGCGAGATCAAGCGCGTGGTGCAGGTGGTCGAGGCCTATCCGGACACCGGCCGCCGCGTCTTCCAGACCGTGTTGACCGAGTTCGAAAAGTTCCTTGACAACTATTTCAAGAACGAGAACCAGACCACCCGCCACGGCGTGTCCCTGGCCCAGCAGGTCGAGCAGCGCGAGACCCTGGCCATCCAGTACACCATCGAGCTGCGCAAGATGCTCAACGAGGTGCCGGTGCAGGACGGCGTGCGCGAGTTCCTGTTCCACATCTGGGCCGATGTGCTGGCCGTGACCGCGGTGCGCACCGGCGCCCAGTCCGACAACACCAAGCAGATGAAGCGCGCGGCGGCCGATCTGATCTGGTCGGCCAGCGCCAAGGTCTCGCGCGAAGAGCGTGCCGAGGTGATCCGCCGCCTGCCGCCCCTGCTCAAGACCCTGCGCGACGGCATGGGCCAGGCCGGTTTGTCTGTGGACAAGCAGGACGAGCACATCCGCGGCCTGAACAATGCCCTGGCTGCGGCCTTCACCGCCAAGACCGCCGCCATCCCGCGTGAGCGTCTGGACGAGCTGATGGATCAGCTGGAAACGCTGGAAACCATGCTGCCCGAGGACGGTGAGGAGTCCGACATCAGCGAGCTGCTGGTGCGCGACCTGTCCGGCCACGAGGCCGAAGGCATGGAGGTGGTGGCCGAGGGTGGCTCGGCGCCGACCCCGGCCATGCTGGCCTGGGCTCGCGAGCTGCAGGTTGGTGGCTGGTTCATGCTGGATTACCGCGGCCGCAACGAAGCGGTGCAGCTGGCCTGGCGTGGCAACCGCCGCCACATGACGCTGTTCGTCACGCCGACCGGCCGTGGCGTGCTGTTCCCGCTCAACCGCCTGGCGGCGTTCCTGCAGGCCGGCCTGCTGCGCCCCGCGCAGGACGAAGCCCTGACCGTGCGCGCGACCCGCAATGCCTTGGCCAAGCTGGACGTCGATCCCTCGCGTCTGCTGAACTGAGCGGACGCGAAGGCCGGCAAAAGCGGGCAAAAAAGCGGGCAAACAAAAGGGCTGCCTCGGCAGCCCTTGTCGTTCATGCGCGCCGAATTGCTCGGCAGCCCTAGTGGATCAGCCGGTCTTCCGGGGCCACGAAGAGTTCGTCCAGGATCAGCGCGTCGGGCTCTTCGCCCAGGCTCCAGAACACCATCAGCACGATGATCTTCAGGTCTTCGAGGTCCATGGGGCCACCGGAGATGGCCATGGCGCGGTCGATCACCATCTCACGCATGGGCGGGCGCAGCACGCCGGCCGAGGCGAGGAAGGTGATGAAGCCGACCGAGGGCTCGCCCAGGTGGTCCAACTCCGCGGTGGAGTACACACGCAGACTGTCGACGCCTTGCTGGCCCTGGAAGGAGGTGGCCGCACTGGCCAGGCCATCCAGCCAGGACAGGGCTTCCTGGATTTCGTCCGTCTCAAAGCCCACGGCCGACAATTTGCGAGTCAGCTGGGCATGATCCGGGCAGGCGTCCGGCCGCCAGTAGGTTTCGTAGAGGTAGACCAGGACGTCAAAC
Source organism: Paucibacter sp. B51 (assembly GCF_027863535.1). Classification (NCBI taxonomy): domain Bacteria; kingdom Pseudomonadati; phylum Pseudomonadota; class Betaproteobacteria; order Burkholderiales; family Sphaerotilaceae; genus Roseateles; species Paucibacter sp. B51. The sequence goes on from NZ_JAPIVN010000001.1 coordinate 1,621,623, forward strand.
ATGGGCTGACTATAACCCAGGGCCTCCGACGGAATGGGGCGAGAAACCGGCCAAACAGGCCGGAAAAGCCCGTCTCAAGGCCCCAAACTGCGTTTCCGCGCGAATGCGGCGCGGCGGCCTCAAGCCCCGGCGCGGCGCTGGAATTGCTGCCCCGGCAGGCGGGCAATCGCGCCGCTGAGCTCCAGTTCCAGCAGATGGGCACTGAGCTCGGCCACCGGCCAGCCGCCACGGGCCTGCAGGGCATCGAGGCCGATGGGGTCGAAGCCCATCAACTCCAGGACCTGGCGCTGGGCGGGGCTGCAGTCCAGCGCTTCAGCGGGCGCTGACGGCTGCTTGCTGCTGTTCACCGCCGGGCTGCCCGGCCAACTGCCGGGCGGCAGCTCTTCCAGCACGTCCTGGGCGGTTTCCACCAGCTTGGCGCCCTGGCGGATCAAGGCGTGGCAGCCCCGGCTCATGGGTGAGTGAATCGAGCCGGGGATGGCGAACACTTCACGGCCCGCCTCGCTGGCCAGGCGTGCGGTGATCAGCGAGCCCGAGGGCAGGGCGGCTTCCACCACCAAGGTGCCGAGGCTCAGGCCGGCGATCAGGCGGTTGCGGCGTGGGAAGTTGCTGGCCAGGCCCGGCATGCCCCAGGCGTACTCGCTCAGGATCAGGCCTTGCTCGCTGATCTGCGCGGCCAGCGCCTGATGCCGACGCGGGTAGATCTGGTCAAAGCCGGTGCCCATCACCGCGATGGTGGCGCCACCGGCGGCCAATGCGCCCTGATGCGCGGCGCCGTCCACGCCCAGGGCCAGGCCCGAGGTGATGCACAAGCCGGCCTGAGCCAGTTCGCGGGCAAAGGCGCGGGCATTGTCCCGGCCTTGCGCTGTCGGGTTGCGGCTGCCCACCACGGCCAGGCAAGGCGAGCGAAGCAGCTCGCGCCGGCCCTGCAGATAGAGCAGCAGCGGCGGGTCGGCCGTGGCCATCAGCTGCGGCGGGTAGTCGGCATCGCCGAGCAGCAGAATCTGGTGCGAGGGGTCGGCCTGCAGCCAGGCCCAGGTGCCGTCCAGCGCCGCGTCCAGGTGCTCGGGCGGGCGACTCAGGCTTTCGCGCTGCTTGGGGGTCAGCAGATCCTGCCAGGCGGCACCCGGTAGATCGAACACCGCTTGCGGCGAACCCAGGCTCAGCAGCAGGCGGCGCGCGGTGTCGAGGCCGATGCCGGGGCTTTCCAGCAGGCGCAGCCAGGCGCCCAGTTCATCGCGGTCCCACATGGCTTGGCGACCGCGTGGCCGACCTCAGGGCTGGGTGAAACGATCGCCGGCCTTGACGGGGTCCTTGACCGAGATGATCAGGGCGTAGGACACGCGGGCGTAGACCTGGAACACAAAGAGCACACCGTGGCGCTCGTCGGGCAGCTTGATCTCCTCGCGCTGGCCGCCGCTGCGGTCCACCATGCGCCGGCCTTGCTGCCACAGGGCCAGCACATGGCCGCGCTCCATGCCGTCACGGGCGCCGCGGTTCAGGGCCACGATCTGGTTCTGGCCGGCATTCAGACCATCGCCGTAGATCGAGACGATCTGGCCCGACATGGGCTGAGCCGGTGCATGCGGCACGTAGCGCGAGAAGCTGCGCTGCGGCACCGGGGCCAGGCGGTCGCCGACGCCAATTTCCTGGCGCACCGACTTGATGGTCAGGGTGGCCGGCACGATTTCGCTCTTGCCATCGGGCAGCTGCGTGGTCTGGCCCGGGCGGGTCAGCTCGGCAGTGCCGAGGTAGGGCGCTTCATAACCGAGCAGTTCCTTGGTGCTGGGGTCCAGCAGCGGGCGGGTGTTGCGGAACACGCGGTAGTCGGTGGCCTGGCTCAGGTCGCCGCGGGCATAGGCCAGGTCGCCGCGGGTCAGCAGCACGCGGCTTTCCGGCGTGGCGACGATGCGGGGCGCCTTGGCCAGCTCATCGCTGTCGAAGACCACGGCGTCGTTGAGGAAGGGCTCGATCAGGTTCAGGGCAATGGCGCTGATGGAGCCGTCGTCCACGCCTGAGCTGCGCACGCGCGGCGACAACTTGACCGTGTCGCCGCTGCTGCCGCTGCCCACCGGCTGGGCCAGTTGCAGGCGGGCGCGGCCGTCCACCTTGACCAAGACCAGCACCTGGCCGGGATAGATCAGGTGTGGGTTGCTGATCTGGTCGCGATTCATGCCCCAGAGTTCGGGCCAGCGCCAGGGGCTCTTGAGGAAGAGCTTGGAGATGTCCCAGAGCGTGTCGCCGGCCTTGACGGTGTGGGAGTCGGGGGCGTCGGCGGCCAGCTCGCTCAGCGGCACGCCGGCCTGGGCCACGCGGTCGGCGGTGGCGCGTTGTTGTCCGGTGATGGGCAGGCTGCTTGTTTGCGCGGCGGCGCCCAGGCTGAGGGCCGAGAGGCTGGCCGCCAGCAGCAGGTTCTTCACAAACAGGGCGGTGTTCTGGGCGGGCCGGGCGGACATCAGCGATTCACAAACAGGCATCGAGCACTCTCTACCGCAGACCGGCTGCGGGTGGGTTGGACAGACTTCGGGGTCTTTTTTTCAAGCCCTCGCACGGGGTGCTTTGCCGCGGCCTCGGACCAGCGGCGCCAATTCAGCGAAAATCCCCCTAGGCCGCGACGATTCTGCCCCCAAAAACAGGGCGTCGCAACGAACAAAGCGGGCGCTTTTGCCCTCTTGCAAGCTCTTACAAACAGGCGTTGTGCTGAGTCCACACACGCAAGCTCATGGCGAAACTGAACATTCTGCGTTACCCCGATCCTCGTTTGCACACCGTGGCCAAGCCGGTCACGGCGGTGGATGAGCGCATCCGCCAGCTCGTCGATGACATGCTGGAAACCATGTATGCCGCTGAAGGCGTGGGTTTGGCTGCCAGCCAGGTCGATGTGCACGAGCGCGTGGTGGTGATCGACACCTCCGAAGAGCGCAACGAGCCGCGCGTGCTGATCAACCCCGAAATCATCGAGACCAGCGCCGAGTTCACCGAGGGTGAAGAAGGCTGCCTCTCGGTGCCGCAGATCTACGACAAAGTGCCGCGCCATTCCCGCGTCACCGTGCGCGCGCTCAACCGCGAGGGCCAGAGCTACGAGTTCAAGGCCGAGGGCCTGCTGGCCGTCTGCGTGCAGCATGAGCTGGACCACCTCATGGGCAAGGTCTTCGTCGAATACCTGAGCCCGCTCAAGCGCGAGCGCATCAAGACCAAGCTGGTCAAGAAGGCCCGCGAAGAAGAAGGGCGCCGCCGCTGATGGCCGGCGCTGCTGTGTCGGCTTCGCGCTCGGGCGGCCCGCGGGTCGTGTTCGCGGGCACGCCGGAGTTTGCGGCCACCGCCCTGGCGGCGCTGATCGCGGCCGGTTTTGAAGTGCCTCTCGTGCTGACCCAGCCCGACCGGCCCGCCGGCCGTGGCATGAAGCTGCAGGCTTCGGCCGTCAAGCAGCTGGCGCTGCAGCATGGCATCCCGGTCGCCCAGCCGCGCAGTTTGCGCCTGGATGGCAAGTTCCCGGACGACGCCGAGGCGGCTCGCCAGGCCTTGCAGGACGCCCGCGCCGATGTGATGGTGGTCGCCGCTTACGGTCTGATCCTGCCGCAATGGGTGCTGGATCTGCCCGGCGCAGGCCGCAGCTCGGGCCTGCGCGGCTGCCTCAACATCCACGGCTCGGTGCTGCCGCGTTGGCGCGGTGCCGCGCCCATCCACCGCGCCATCGAGGCCGGAGACGCCGAAACCGGCATCACCATCATGCAGATGGATGCCGGCCTGGACACGGGTGACATGCTCTTGATCGAGCGCCTGCCCATTGCCGCGGATGACAGCACAGCCCGCCTGCACGACAAGCTGGCGGCCCTGGGCGGCCGCATGATTGTCGAGGCCCTGGAGCTGGGCGCCTGCGGCGGCTTGACGGCCACGCCCCAGCCGGCCGAAGGCGTCTGCTACGCCCACAAGATCGAGAAAGCCGAGGCGCAGATCGACTGGCAGCAGGATGCCGCTCAGATCGCCCGGCGCCTGCGCGCCTTCGATCCCTTCCCAGGCGGTGCATCACAGCTGGACGGCGAACTGCTCAAGATCTGGCGCGCCGAAGTCTGCGAGCGCGGGGACGGCCTTGCCGCCGAGGGTCAGGTCTTGCGGGTGGATGAGTCGGGCATCGTCGTCGCCTGCGGCCAGGGCGCTGTGCGCCTGACGGAGCTGCAGCGCGCCGGCGGCAAGCGCTTGCCGGCGGCGGCCTTTTTGCAGGCGTGGCCGGTGGCCGTGGGGGCGCGTTTCGAGCGCAGCGCCGCCTGAGTCGGTTCTTTCTGAACCTGCTTGAAATCGGGTCTTTCGGCCCGATGTGCCTGCTTCCACCGTAGTCTCGCGAGGAGCTCGCTGCCATGTTCAATCTGATGAAGACCGCCATCCTGATGGCCGCCATCACGGCCTTGTTCATGGCTCTGGGGCGCCTGATCGGCGGCCAAGCCGGCATGATGCTGGCGCTGCTGGTGGCCCTGGGCATGAACTTCTTCAGCTACTGGTTCTCTGACCAGATGGTGCTGAAGATGTACAAGGCCCGCGAGGTGGACGAGACCTCGGCGCCGCAGTTCTACGGCATGGTGCGTGAGCTGGCCCAGCGTGCCCAGCTGCCCATGCCCCGCGTCTACTTGATTGACGAGGACGCGCCCAACGCCTTTGCCACCGGCCGCAACCCCGAGCATGCCGCCGTGGCGGCGACGACAGGCATCTTGCGGGTCTTGTCCGAGCGCGAGCTGCGCGGCGTGATGGCGCATGAGCTGGCCCATGTGAAGCACCGCGACATTTTGATCAGCACCATCAGCGCCACCATGGCCGGTGCGATCTCCATGCTGGCCAATTTCGCCATGTTCTTCGGCGGCCGTGACAGCGAGGGCCGGCAGAGCAATCCGCTGGTCGGCCTGCTGGTGTCGATCCTGGCGCCGATTGCGGCCGGCCTGATCCAGATGGCCATCAGCCGGGCGCGTGAGTTCGAGGCGGACCGCGGCGGCGCCGAGATTTCCGGCGACCCGCAGGCCCTGGCCTCGGCCCTGAACAAGATCCATCGCTTTGCCCAAGGCCTGCCGATGGAAGCGGCCGAGCGCCACCCCGAGACAGCCCAGATGATGATCATGAATCCGCTCTCTGGCAGTGGCCTGGCGGGCCTGTTCAGCACCCATCCGGCCACCGAGGAGCGGGTGGCGCGGTTGATGGCCATGGCGCAGGGGCGCTGAAGCCTCGCCCTTCGTTCATTCTCTGTCTGCGAACGCGGCGCTCAAGCTGACCCGTGGCTGGCCGATACTGAAGACATGAAGTCGCACTCGACCGCGCCTCGTCGCGCCCTCCTGACCCTGTCTTTGCTGGCCAGCCTGCTGGCCCTGACCGGCTGCGAGCAGCTGGGCATCGAGGACCCGGCCAAGGTCATGGCCGCCAAGGAAGCCGAGGGCAAGGCCATCGGCAGCGCCTGCCGCCATGCCATGCGCGCCATCGAAGACTGCTACACCTTGAACCCCAAGGCCCACAAGGCCTCGGTCTTCAATGGCTGGAAGGAGATGGACGAGTACATGCGCGAGAACAAGCTCGAAGGTGTGGCCCCGGTCGTACCGAGGCCGCCCAAGCCGGGCAGCCCCGAGGCCCTGGCGCTGGAAGAAAAGGCTGCTGCGGCGGCCGAAGCCAAGGACAACGCCGAGAAAGAAGCTGGAAAAGAGGGTGGGAAAGACGGCGCCAAGGCGAGCAAGGCCAAAGCCCACTGATCGCGCCCACGCCGCCCGCCCTGCGTGAGCCCCGGCCGCTGCAGCCCCGTGCTGCCGCGGCTTTTTCACACCTTGGCTTCATGTGGTTCCGTGCTTTTGGCATTTGAAGCTGCCGCGCCTGCATTTGGTCGAATCGCGCTGGGCGCGGTCTGTCGGCACGCCGAAGATGCATGCACCTCATCTTCTTTCGGAGCCTGACCATCATGTTGCAACGCCGCCTGTTCTCTCTCGCTGCCGTCACCGCCCTGACCGCCCTCAGCCTGACCTCAGTCGGCAGCCAGGCCTGGAGCTGGGGCAGCTCCGAACGCATCAAGGGCACGGGCGATGTCAGCAGCGAAGTCCGCGATCTGGGCAGCTTTGAGAGCGTGAGCCTGGCCGGTGGCTTCAAACTGCTCGTGCGCCAAAGCTCGCAAGGTCGGGTCGAGGTCAAGACCGACCGCAACCTCCACAGCTATATCGAAACCCGCATCGTCGAGGGCAAGAAGGGCGGCCGAACCCTGGAAATCAGCCCCAAGCGAGGCTATGAGGTGCAGGGTTCGGTGACCCCCGAGATCGTGCTGGACATGGCCCAGCTGCGCAGCATTGCCGTGGCCGGCTCGGGTGATGTGCGGGTCGAGGCCATGAAGACCGGTGAGGTGGATGCCAGCGTGGCCGGTTCGGGCGATGTGCTGTTCGCCGACCTGAGCAGCGAGCGCCTGGGTGTCAAGGTGGCCGGCAGCGGCACGGTCACGGCCAACGGCCGCTCGGGCAGCCTGAGCCTGTCGATTGCCGGATCGGGCGATGTGCGCGCGCGCGGCCTGCTGGCCGAGGCGGTCAAGGTCTCGATCGCGGGCAGCGGCGATGCCGAAGTCAATGCCAGCAAGACGCTCAAGGTGTCCATCGCCGGTTCCGGCGATGTGGGCTATGTGGGCTCGCCCGAGCTCAGCACCTCCATGGCGGGCAGCGGCCGCGTGCGCCGCTTGAACGGCAACTGAGCGGCAACTGAGCGGCCACTGAGCTGCCCTGCTGGCAGCCGGGCGGTCGCAGGATCGCCCCGGACGGTGCTGGCGTGATCTCCCCGCGACAGCGGCCCTGCGCTCGGGCCGCGACAATGGCGCATGCTTCAAACCTTGAAGGCGCAGTGCCGCCACCCTGAATTCCGGCGCGGCGCGCGTGAGATGGCGGGCATCACCCTGGGCATTTCGGCCTGGGGCCTGGTGACCGGCGTGGCCATGATCAAGAGCGGCCTGTCGGTCGGATTGGCGCTCTTGATGAGTCTGGTGGTGTTTGCCGGCAGCTCGCAGCTGGCGGCCTTGCCCCTGATCGCCAGTGGTGCGCCCATCTGGGTGATCTGGGCCACGGCCTTTTGCGTCAACCTGCGCTTCATCATCTTCAGCGTGCAGTGGCGCATGTACTTCGGCCACCTGCCGCTGCTTCAGCGCCTGCACATCGCCTACTTCGCGGCCGATCTCAACTACGTCGCCTTCCTCAAGCGCTTTCCCGAGGCCAAGCCGCACCCCGATCAAGCGCCCTACTTCTGGGGCGGGGTGTGTTTGAACTGGGCGGCCTGGCAGATCCCGTCCATCGCCGGCATCCTGCTGGCCAACCATGTGCCCACGCAGTGGGGCCTGGGTTTCGCGGGTGTGCTGGCGCTGCTGGGCCTGTCCTACACCTTGCTCAAGGACCGCAAGACCTGGGTCTCGGCGGCCCTGGCCGGCTGCGCCGCGGTGGCGGCCTATGCCTTGCCGCTGCGCCTGAACATCATGGTGGCCATCGCCGTGGCGGTGACGGCCGGGCTGCTGATGGAGCATTGGTCCCCCACGTCGGGCGAGGCGGCGCGTGAGGTGCGTGAGTGATGGAGACGACGATGAACGACTGGCTCGTTGCCCTCGCCATCCTCGGCATGGGCGTGATCACGCTGCTGACCCGTGGCTTTTTCATGATTCCGAAGAAAGAGCTGCCCATGCCCGATTGGGCCAAGACGGGCCTGCGCTATGCCCCCATCGCCGCACTGGCCGCCGTGATCGTGCCCGAGATCGTCATGAGCCAGGGCCAGCTGATCAGCACCTGGCAGGACGCCCGGCTCTACGCCACTGCGGCCGGCACCGCCTACTTCTTCTGGAAGCGCGGCATCCTCGGCACCATCGTCTGCGGCACGGCCGTGATGCTGGCCCTGCGCATCGGCCTGGGTTGGTGAAACCGCTTGGATTCGGTGTGCGGCATCGGGCTTGGTAAGCTAGCGGGCCTCGCACGGCCGGGTCCTTGTTCGACCCCGCCACGCCCCGAATTCCAAACTAGCCCTGAGCTCAACCCATGAACGTGATCCGTTTCACCGACCTGATCGCCGCTGGCAAAGTTGCCGGCCAACGCGTCTTCATCCGCGCCGACCTGAATGTGCCGCAGGATGATGCCGGCCACATCACCGAAGACACCCGCATCCGCGCCTCCATCCCCTGCATCGAGCAAGCCCTGAAGGCCGGCGCTGCCGTGATGGTCACGTCCCACCTGGGGCGCCCGACCGAGGGCGAGTTCAAGCCCGAAGACTCCCTGGCCCCGGTGGCCCAGCGCCTGGGTGAACTGATGGGCCGCGAGGTCAAGCTGGTGGCCAACTGGGTGGACGGCGTGGATGTGAAGCCCGGCGAGCTGGTGCTGCTGGAAAACTGCCGTGTCAACAAGGGCGAGAAGAAGAACAACGAAGAGCTGGCCAAGAAGATGGCCGCTCTGTGCGACATCTACGTCAACGACGCCTTCGGTACCGCCCACCGCGCCGAGGGCACGACCTACGGCATCGCCCAGTTCGCCAAGATCGCCTGTGCCGGCCCGCTGCTGGCTGCCGAGATCGACGCCATCAGCCAGGCGCTGAGCGCGCCGAAGCGCCCCCTGGTGGCCATCGTCGCCGGCTCCAAGGTCTCGACCAAGCTGACCATCCTCAAGGCCCTGTCCGAGAAGGTCGACGGCCTGATCGTCGGCGGCGGCATCGCCAACACCTTCATGCTGGCCGCTGGCCTGAAGATCGGCAAGTCGCTGGCCGAGCCCGATCTGGTGGCCGAAGCGCAGGCCGTGATCGATGCGATGAAGGCGCGCGGCGCCGCCGTGCCGATTCCGGTGGACGTGGTGGTGGCTCAGCGCTTCGCGGCCGACGCCCCGGCGTCGGTCAAGGACGCGGCCGATGTCGCTGAAGACGACCTGATCCTGGACATCGGCCCCAAGACTGCGGCCCTGCTGGCCGAGCAGCTGAAAGCCGCCGGCACCATCGTTTGGAACGGCCCGGTCGGCGTGTTCGAGTTCGACGCCTTTGCCCAGGGCACCGAAACGATCGCCCGCGCGATCGCCGCCTCGCCGGCTTTCAGCATCGCCGGTGGTGGCGACACCCTGGCAGCCATCGCCAAGTACGGCATCGAAAAGGACGTGGGCTACATCTCCACCGGCGGCGGCGCCTTCCTGGAAATCCTGGAAGGCAAGACCCTGCCGGCCTTCGAGATCCTGAGTCGGCGCGCACAAGGGTGACGGCTCACCCCTCCTGATACGGGCCATTGGGCAATGCGGCCACGCACTTGCTGAGCGTGCTGATTGCAGACTGGGCCTCGCATTGCGAGGCCCTTTTTGCGAGCAGCCCCGGGTCTGTCGAGCAAATGCCTGTGGAGTTGGCGAACGCATTGACCCGGCCTCGCCGCTTGGTCTTTTGTCGCTGACGCTGGTTGCCCATGGTTTGGTGGCGTGACATTGCTCACATCTGCCGGAGCCGCTACAACTTCAGGCTGTTCAGGCCAGGCTTGCCGGCGTAGGCTCAAGCCACTGAAGCGGCGAGGCTTGCAGATGCGCTGGACTGGCGAACTTGAGATGTTTCCGTGTCGTGGGTCGCTGGCATTCACCCAGGAGGCCGGTGCGAATGAAGCCGCAGACCTGGAGCAAGTGGCAGTGCTGGCCTGGGGTCTGCGTCAGCAGGACAGTGAGCGTGCGCTGCAGTTAGCCCACGAGGTACTGGCGCAGGTGCCGTTGAGCGACCTCGCGGACGAGGTGCGCAATGGCATTCAAGCGCGCATGCGCCTGGTGCAGGCCGAGGTGGCCTTGCTGGGTATGAGGCTGGATGAGGCACAGGGGCTGCTCGATCAGGCCGAGCTCGATTTCAGCGCGCTGCAGGATTTGCGCGGCTTGTGCGATTTGCATTGGTTGCGACATTACGTCGCGGCCGATCGGGGTCAGGCTGAGTGCTTGCGGCAGGGGCTGGAAACAGCCATCGAGCTGGCAGAGCGCGTGGGCGATGGCGAGAGACTCCTTCTTTTGCAACTGACCTTGGCGCGCTCAGAGCTGTTTCGCGACCAGATGGTGGCCAATCACACCTGGGATGCGCGACTGCCTCGCAGCACCGAGGGCTTGAGCCCAGCGTGTGCGGCTGCAGTGGCCGACTACCGTGGTCTGCAGTGCGGCCTGTCGTCCGAGTTTGCGCCGGCGGCGCAATGGCTGATCGAGGCCTACCGCTGGTCGGTGGCCTCGGGCCAGCTGCGGCGGGCCTTGTCGGTGGCATCCAACCTGGGCTACACCTACACCAGCATGTCCGACTATGCGCAGGCGGTGGAGTGGCTGCAGCGCGGCCTGAGCCTGGCGCGTGAGTCCGGCTGGCCCGGCTCGCTGTCACTGGCATTGGCGCAGACCGGGGATGCAATGCGGCGCATCGGCCAGCTCAGCGCGGCGCGCGAGCTCTTGTTGGAGTGCCAGGCCTTGCTGGCGGCCCACCCTCACAACCGCAGTGCCATGCTCGCCCTCAAGTACCTCTCGGAGATCGAGCTGGATCTGCAGGAAAACGAGAGCGCGCTGCAGCATTTCCAACTGTTGGCGGAGCGGGCGCAGTCGGTCGACTCCAAGGACATGCACACCGACGCGGCCCTGGGGCAAGCGCGCGCCCTGTTGCGCCTGAGGCGCCTGGCCGAGGCCCGAGAAGCTGCCCTGCATGCTCGCGAGGTGGCGCAGCAGCAGCGTGAGCGCAGCACCCTGGTCGACATCTTGTGGACGCTGGCCGAAATCGGCCAGGCCGAGGGCCAGTCGCCCGAGGCGGTGCTGCCCTGGTTGCAACAGGCCCTGGCCCAGGCCGAGCGTTTGCCCGGGTACTGCACGCCGCCGGCCTTGCTCGAAAGTGCTGCGGCTGCGCACGCGGCCCGGGGAGATTTCAGTGCCGCGTACCAGCTCAGCCAGCGGGCCAGCGAAGTGCGGCAGCAGGTGTTCACGGAAGAATCCGGTAAGCAGGCGGCGGTGCTGCATGTCCAGCATCAGGTGGAGCGCGCGCGCGCCGAGCAAGAGCATTTGCGGCAGTTGGCGCAGGCCGAGTCGGCGCGTTCGCAGGCTTTGCAGAGCTTGCACACGGTGTTGTTGCATCTGGGCGAGAGCGGCAAGGAGATCACCGCGCAACTCAATGTCGGCCGGGTGCTGGCTGTGTTGCAGCGTCATGTGGAGGAATTGCTGCAGAGCAGCCGGCTTTCGTTTTTTTTGCTCGACGAACGCGGCGAATGGTTGGAGTGCGCGCTCGGATGCCTGGATGCAGCCACGGCTGGCGCCCGCATCGCAGTGTCCGACGCTCAGCACGAATGCGTCCGCGCCCTGCGCAGCCGCACCGAACTGATGATCGAAGGTCAACGTATGGTTGCACCTTTGCAAGTGGCTGATCGCGTCATTGGCGTGATGCGTGTGATTGGGCTCCAGGCACAGAGCTTTGGCGAGCGCGAGCAGCTGGTCTTCAGAAACCTCTGCGCTTACGCTGCCGTGGCCATGGACAACGCCAAAGCCTACGAGAAGCTGGGCGAGTTGCAACGACAGGTGGCGGCGCAGGAAAAGATGGCCTCGATCGGGCAGTTGGCGGCCGGCGTGGCCCATGAGATCAACAATCCCATCGGTTTCGTCAATAGCAATCTGGGCACGCTGGCGCGCGATGTCGGCAGCTTGCTGGCGCTGGTGCAGGCTTACCGGGAGGCTTGCGGCGAGAGTGCCAGTGCTGAACAGCGACAGCGAGCCCAGACGCTGGAGCAAGCCCTGGATCTCGCCTTTTTGGCGGAAGACCTGCCGCAGATGATCCACGAGAGCATCGATGGCCTGCAGCGGGTCAAGCGCATCGTGCAGGACTTGCGCAGCTTCTCGCGCGTGGATGCCTCCGACTGGCTGTATGCCGACTTGAACGAGGGCATCGAGTCCACCCTGAACATGCTGATGCATGAGATTCGCTATAAGGCGCAGGTGCGAAAGGAACTGTCACCCCTGCCGGCCGTGTACTGCCTTGCCGCGCAGATCAATCAGGTGCTGATGAATCTTCTGGTCAATGCTGGCCATGCCATCGAGCGAGATGGGTTGATTCTGATCCGCTCCTGGGTGGACGGAGCCTGGGCCTGCGTCTCGGTGCGTGACAACGGCTGCGGCATGGCTGCCGAGGTGATGAAGCGCATTTTCGAGCCCTTTTTCACCACCAAGCCGGTCGGACAGGGCACCGGGCTGGGGCTGTCCCTGTCCTTCTCCATCATCCAAAAGCACAAGGGCCGGATTGAGGTCGATTCCGCCCCCGGCCAGGGCACCTGCTTCACCCTGCGTCTGCCTGTTCAGGGCCCGGACTCGGTGGTGGCTTGAGACCCGCTGGGCTGGGCCGGTTCGTCGGTGCATCATGCGGCCGGTATTGCCGTCTTTGCATGAAAGTCAAAACTCTCGGCATCAGCGCGTCACATGGGTCGATGTAACCTCCCGGAACTTTGATTTTTCCCAATTTCCAGGAGAGCAGGGAATGAGCGAACAGAACAACAAGGCTTTGTCCCCGGCTGAAGCCGCGCTGCGCGATGCCGCCCGCGAGTACCACCGCAGCCCGACGCGCGGCAAGATTGCCGTCACCCCGACCAAGGCCTTGTCCAACCAGCGCGACCTGTCCCTGGCCTATTCGCCCGGTGTGGCCTATCCCTGCCTGGACATCGAGGCCGACCCGCAGAAGGCGGCCGACTACACCTCGCGCGCCAATCTGGTCGGCGTGATCACCAATGGCACGGCGGTGCTGGGCCTCGGTGACATCGGCCCGCTGGCCGCCAAGCCGGTGATGGAGGGCAAGGGCTGCCTGTTCAAGAAGTTCGCCGGCATCGATGTGTTCGACATCGAACTGGCCGAGCGCGACCCCGACAAACTGGTGGACATCATTGCCGCCATGGAGCCCACCCTGGGCGGTGTGAACCTGGAAGACATCAAGGCGCCCGAGTGCTTCTACATCGAGAAGAAGCTCAAGGAGCGCATGAACATCCCGGTCTTCCACGACGACCAGCACGGCACGGCCATCATCTCCAGCGCCGCGCTGCTGAACGGCCTGGAACTGGTGGGCAAGGACATCGGCGCCGTCAAGCTGGCTGTGTCCGGCGCCGGTGCGGCGGCGATCGCCTGCCTGGACGTGATGGTGGGCTTGGGCGTCAAGCGCGAGCACATTTTTGTCTGCGACTCCAAGGGCGTGATTCACGCCGAGCGTGAGGATGCCAAGGCCGGCAAGCTCGATGAATCCAAGCAGCGCTACTGCCAGACCACGACGGCGCGCACTTTGGCCGATGTGGTGAATGGCGCCGACGTCTTCCTGGGTTGCTCGGCCGCCGGCGTGCTCACGGCCGAGATGGTCAAGACCATGGCTGCCAGCCCCATCATCCTGGCCCTGGCCAACCCCGAGCCCGAGATCCGCCCCGAACTGGCCAAGGCCGTGCGCCCGGATTGCATCATCGCCACCGGCCGCTCCGATTACCCGAATCAGGTCAACAACGTCCTCTGCTTCCCCTACATCTTCCGCGGCGCGCTGGACTGCGGCGCCAGCAAGATCACCGAGGAAATGAAGCTGGCCTGCGTGCGCGAGATCGCTGCCCTGGCCAAGGCCGAGACCAGCGATGAAGTCGCCGCGGCCTATGCCGGCGAAGAGCTGCACTTCGGCCCCGACTACCTGATCCCCAAGCCCTTCGACGCGCGCCTGATTCTGCGTATCGCGCCGGCCGTGGCTCAGGCTGCCGCCGACTCCGGCGTGGCCGAGCGCCCGATCGCGGACATGGCGGCCTACCGCCAGTCGCTCGAGCGTTACGTCTACCAGACCGGCATGTTCATGCGCCCGGTGTTCACGGCCGCCAAGGCCAACCCGGCGCGCGTGATCTACGCCGAGGGCGAGGACGAGCGCGTGCTGCGTGCGGTGCAGGTGGCGCTGGACGAAGGCATCGTCAAGCCGACGCTGATTGGCCGGCCCGAGGTCATCGCCACCCGCATCGAGCGGGCCGGCCTGCGCCTCAAGCTGGGCGAGGATGTGGCCGTCATCGACCCGAACAATGACGCGCGCTTCCGCCAGTACTGGGAGGCGTACCACCAGGTCATGGGCCGCCAGGGTGTGACGCCCGAGATGGCCAAGGCGGCCGTGCGCCGCTCCGCCACCACCATCGGCGCCCTGGCCATCAAGCTCGGCGATGCCGATGCCATGATCTGCGGCATGGTCGGTCGCTTCGACAACCATCTGGAGCATGTCTCCGACCTGATCGGCCTGAAACCCGGCGCGCGCAATTTCGCCACCATGAATGCGCTGATGCTGGACGAGCACACGCTCTTCATCACCGACACCTTCGTCAACGACCAGCCCGATGCCGAGCAGCTGGCCGAGATCGCGGCCATGGCGGCCGAGGAGGTCAAGCGCTTCGGCCTGCCGCCCAAGCTGGCCTTTGTGTCGCACTCGATGTTCGGCTCCAGCAAGCGGCCCTCGGCCGTGAAGATGCGCCGTGCGCGCGAGCTCTTCACCCAGCATGCGCCCGATGTCGAGTGCGATGGCGAGATGCATGGCGATGCGGCCCTGAGCGAATCGGTGCGCAACACCTTCCTGCCCGACAGCACGCTCAAGGGCGCCGCCAATCTGCTGGTGCTGCCTTCGCTGGATGCGGCCAATATCTTGTTCAATGTGCTCAAGATCACCGCCGGCCAGGGCGTGACGGTGGGTCCCATCCTCTTGGGTTCGGCCGCGCCGGTGCACATCCTGACGCCTTCGGCCACGGTGCGCCGCATCGTCAATATGACGGCGCTGGCGGTGGCCGACGTGCTGGCGGCGAAAAGTTGAAAGTGGCCGACGTGCTGTCGGCCACGGGCTAATGGCCGGACACTGGCTGTAACTCGCTGAAACCCTTGTTCGACGTTTGAGCGGCCACAAATGCGCCGCATAATCAGCCGCTTGTAACTTTATTTCAGCGAGATCTGCCATGTCCCGAGCCACCAAGATCGTTGCCACCCTGGGCCCTGCGTCCTCCTCACCGGAGGTGCTAGAGCGCATGATCCGAGCCGGCGTCGATGTGGTGCGGCTCAATTTCTCGCATGGCAAGGCGCAGGATCACATCGACCGCGCCCGCCTGGTGCGCGAGGCCGCCCGGGCCGCCGGCAAGGAAGTGGCCATCATGGCCGATATGCAGGGCCCCAAGATCCGCGTCGGCAAGTTCGAGAACGGCAAGATCGAGCTGATCAACGGCGAGCGTTTCATCCTCGACGCCGACCGCACCGAGCTCGGCAATGAGCAGGCCGTGGGCCTCGATTACAAGGAACTGCCGCGCGATGTGAAGCCCGGCGACACCTTGCTGCTGAACGACGGCCTGCTGGTGCTGACCGTGGAAGCAGTGCGCGGCGCGGCCGTGCACACCATCGTCAAGCTGGGCGGCGAGCTGTCCAACAACAAGGGCATCAACAAGCAGGGCGGCGGCCTGACCGCGCCGGCCCTGACCGCCAAGGATATGGAAGACATCAAGACCGCGATGAGCTTCCGCTGCGAATACCTGGCGATCAGCTTCCCCAAGAACGCCACCGACATGGAAATGGCGCGCCAGCTGGCCAATATGGCCGGCGAGCCCTACGGGCACAAGCCCAGCATGATCGCCAAGATCGAGCGCTCGGAGGCGATTCCGCATCTCGAGGCCATCCTCAAGGCCAGCGACGGCATCATGGTGGCCCGCGGCGACCTGGCGGTCGAGGTGGGCAACGCCGCCGTGCCGGCCCTGCAAAAGCGCATGATCAAGATGGCGCGTGAGCTGGACAAGGTGGCCATCACCGCCACGCAGATGATGGAGTCCATGATCGTCAACCCGGTGCCCACGCGTGCCGAGGTCTCGGACGTGGCCAATGCCGTGTTGGACGGCACCGACGCCGTGATGCTGAGTGCCGAGACGGCCGCCGGCAAGTTCCCGGTCGAGACCATCGAGCAGATGGCCGCCATCGCCCTGGAGGCCGAGCGTGCCGAGTTCGTCAGCCTGGACACCGATTTCGCCGGCCGCCAGTTCGGCCGCATCGACCAGTCCATCGCCATGGGGGCGCTGTTCACCGCCCACCATCTCGGCTGCAAGGCCATCCTGGCCCTGACCGAATCGGGCTCGACCGCGCTGTGGATGAGCCGCCACCGCATCCAGGTGCCCATCTACGCCCTGACCACCCAAGAGGTCAGCCAGCGCAAGATGACGCTGTACCGCAATGTGCGCCCGCTGCTGATGCCCAAGTTCGAGGACCGTGACGCCGCGCTGAAGGCGGCCGAGCAAATCCTGGTCGAGCAAGGCGTGCTGATGCCGGGCGACACCTATGCCATCACCTGCGGTGAGCCCATGGGCTATCCCGGTGGCACCAATATGCTCAAGGTCTGCCGCGTCGGTTAAGTGTTTGAGAGTTTTTTACAGCGCGACTGCCATGCGTCGTTGGTCCGGTGTTGGCTCCGACATCACATTCGCTTCGCGAATATGAGTCTTGCCGCAACTCCGTTGTCGGAATCCTCACGTACAAGAAGTACGTTCCGGTTCCTGCGCTCCGTCCGCCTCGGCCAGAGGCCGAGTCCTTCGCTAGGCAAATCCAGTCCTCAGGACTGGATCAGTCCTTACTCAGCCTCGCCTGACAGCCGCTCGCTACAAAAACTCTCAAACACCGGTTGGTCGAAGGCGGGTAGAGCCCGGCCAACGTCGACGGGTCTCTTGGTTCTCAGGCGTTCTGCGCGCTCTTGATCAGCGCTGCGATGCGCGGCGTCATGTGCGTCGGCACCAGTTCCACCTCGGTGTGGGCGCGGGCGAAGACGCGGAACAGCTCGTCGGTGAAACCGTGGCCCACATCCTCCACCCCTTCAAAGCTGACCTCGGCCCGTTTGAACTGCGGCAGCCGGGCCGCCACGCGGCGAGCCTGGGCGCGTGAGTCCAGGGCCTGGCCGGGGCCGGCCAGCAGGCGCAGATTGATGGTGGTGCGGTCGAATTCGATGCCATCACCGGCCAGGCTCCAGGATTCCATCACCTGGTCCAGGCTGCGCTTGGTGTCCAGGGCGATCGCCATGTAGATGGAGCTGCCCTGGCGCGGCAAGGGTTTGCCTTTTTGCCAGCCGGTGCTTTCCCAGGCGCGACGCTGGAAGGCGGTGCCGTTTGCATGGATGTCGAAGACATCGGCCAGCTGCGAGCTGAAGAACAGGCCGCGGCCGGTGTGCATCTCGGGCTGGCTGGTCAGCCGGCCCTTGCTCAGCTCCAGCATGGCGTGTTGGGCATCGGCGATGTCGAAGGCCGAACAGATCTTGTCGAACACGCCGCAGCCATCGTCGGACACCAGCAGCTGCACATGGCTGGGCGTCTGGCGCAGCGAGACGGTGACGCTGGTGCCGCCGCTGTGGTCGATGGCGTTGTTGACCAGTTCGGTGAAGCCATGCTGGATCATGCGCGCCACATGGGGCGGCAGGTCGAAGTGGGGCGCAAAGTCGCGCTGCCAGGGCAGGTCTTCCTGCAAACCGTGCAAGGTGTAGGAGCGCGCCACCTGGCGCAGCAGGCCCGGGCCGTAGACCGGCCGGCGGCTGCTGCCTGAGCGCACCAGCCAGTGCGCGTCGACCAGGCGGCGCAGCGCGCCCAAGGCCGAGCGGTGGCTGGCGCCGGTGCGCTCCTCGAGATGCTGGGCCAGGTCGTGCGAATGCTCGCGTGCGGCGGCGGTGATCCAGAGGGTCAGCTGGTCGAGTGCGAGTCGTGTCATGCGTGGGGCTCCATGCGTGCAGTGTGACCAGGGTTGGCCCCCGTGAAGGCGTGAACAAAAGGGCACTGAGAGCCTAAATGCTTGTCAACATTGACACAAGCGAGGCTGCCCGGGCTGTGGTTTGCCACCCCACCGCTAGAATCCGCGCCAGTTACAACGCGGTTACATGGCCCGCGCCGTCATCAATCGACGGATGATGGGCTTGTAGGCTGCGTCAATCGGATTTCAAACTCCCGGAGAACTTCCATGGCTCTCGTCTCAATGCGCCAACTGCTGGACCATGCCGCCGAACACGGTTACGGCATCCCGGCCTTCAACGTCAACAACCTCGAGCAGGTCCAGGCCGTGATGGCCGCCGCCGACGAGGTCGGTGCCCCGGTGATCCTGCAGGCCAGCGCAGGCGCCCGCAAGTACGCCGGCGAGCCCTTCATCAAGCATCTGATCCAGGCCGCGGCCGAGATGTACCCACACGTTCCCCTGGTCATGCACCAGGATCACGGCACCAGCCCCAAGATCTGCCAGGGCGCCATCGACCTGGGCTTCGGCTCGGTGATGATGGACGGCTCGCTGATGGAAGACGGCAAGACGCCTTCGTCCTTTGAGTACAACATGGACGTGACCCGCCGCGTCGTCGAAATGGCGCACAAGGTCGGCGTCACCGTCGAGGGCGAGCTGGGCTGCCTGGGCAATCTGGAAACCGGCGATGCTGGCGAGGAAGACGGCATCGGCGCCGTCGGCAAGCTGGATCACAGCCAGATGCTGACCGACCCGGAAGAGGCCGCCACCTTCGTCAAGGCCACCCAGCTGGACGCCCTGGCCATTGCCATCGGCACCAGCCACGGCGCCTACAAGTTCAGCCGCAAGCCCACCGGTGACATCCTGGCCATCAGCCGCGTCAAGGAAATCCACGCCCGCATTCCCAACACCCACCTGGTGATGCACGGCTCCTCGAGCGTGCCGCAAGAGCTGCTGGCCATCATCAACCAGTACGGCGGCCAGATGAAGGAAACCTTCGGTGTGCCGATCGAGGAAATCCAGGAAGCCATCAAGCACGGCGTGCGCAAGATCAATATCGACACCGACATCCGCTTGGCCATGACCGGCGCGGTGCGCAAGTTCCTGTTTGAAAACCCCGACAAATTCGACGCCCGCGAATGGCTCAAGCCGGCCCGCGAAGCCGCCAAGGCCGTGTGCAAGCAGCGTTATCTGGAGTTCGGTTGCGAAGGCCAGGCCGGCAAGATCCAGCCGCGCACGCTGGTGGACATCGCCGCGGCCTACGCCCGCGGTGAGCTGAACCAGATCGTTCAGTAAGACCGACCGAGGACGCCCGTCCGACCCAGGCCCGCCCGGTTCGCGCCCGGCGGGCCTTTGCGTTGTTGAATGCCGCCTAAAATCCCGGCGAACTTTTCCCGGATGCCCACCATGACCGCTGCCTTGCTGAACTCGACCCTCACCTCCTTGCCCCTGATCGCGCGCGGCAAGGTGCGCGAAAACTATGCGGTGGGCGAGGACCGCATCCTGATGATCGCCAGCGACCGCATCTCGGCCTACGACGTCATCATGGGCGAGCCCATCCCGGGCAAGGGCGAGTTGCTGACCCAGATGGCCCTGTTCTGGTTCGACAAGCTCGACGGCATCGTGCCCAACCACCTGACCGGCGACGACCCGCTGTCGGTGGTGACGGCCGAGGAGCAGGCCCAGGTGCGCGGCCGCTCCATGCTGGTCAAGCGCCTCAAGCCCCTGCCGGTCGAGGCCGTGGTGCGCGGCTACCTGGCCGGCAGCGGCTGGGCCGAGTACAAGACGAACGGCCAGGTCTGCGGCGTGCAACTGCCGGCCGGCCTGAAGAACGCTTCCAAGCTGCCCGAGCCCATCTTCACCCCTGCCACTAAGGCCGAGATGGGCGACCACGACGAGAACATCAGTTTCGACAAGATGGTCGACATCATCGGCCTGGATCTCGCCACCCGCGTGCGCGACATCTCCATCCAGCTCTACCAGCGCGCCGCCGATTACGCGCTGAGCAAGGGCATCATCATTGCCGACACGAAGTTCGAATTCGGCCTCGATGCCGACGGTACCCTGACCCTGATGGACGAAGTGCTGACGCCCGACTCCTCGCGTTACTGGCCGGTGGAGAGCTATGCCGAAGGCATCAACCCGCCCAGCTACGACAAGCAGTTCCTGCGCGACTGGCTGGAGGCGGCGCAAGTCGACGGCAAGCTCTGGGGCAAGACCGCGCCGGCGCCGGCCCTGCCGGCCGAGGTGATCGAGAAGACCGCCGCCAAGTACGCCGAAGCGCTGCAGCGCCTGACCCAGTCATGAGTGGCGCCAGCCGCAGCCCCTCGGGCAAGCGAGCCGCGGGCGCCGCGCGTGCGCCGGCGGCGGCGGGCGAGGTGATCAAGAACCGCCTGCTCACCCGCATCGAGGCCGAGATCGCCGCGGCCACCAACCAGACCCAGTCGGCTTGCGCGCGCGCCCGTCGGGCCCTGCTGCTGGCCCGCCATGGCCGCATGGAGCAGGCGCGCAGCGAACTGACCGGCCTGCACCAGCTGGCCTTCCAGCACCCCCATCCCGAACTCGGCGCCTGGCTGCATTTCGCCGAAGGGCTGATGAGCTACTACACCGATTTCAGCAGCTCTTCGCACGAGAAGATCGCCCGCGCCCAGCAGATCGCCCGCGCGGCCGGCCTGGCCGATCTGGAGGCGCTTTGCGCCGCCTGGCTGTCTCAGCTGGCCTATGTGCGCCATGCCGAAGACGAGATGCTGGCGCAAGCGGCGCTGTGCGACCGCCTGGCCGCGGCCGACGATCACGGCGCACGCTATCGCCTGTGCATGACCCTGGGCCTGGCCCATCAGCACGCCAATCTCAACACCGAAGCCCTGGCCTGGTACTCGCTGGCCCGCCGCCATGCACTCAGCGACGGTGACGACGCCTCGCTGTCGGCGCTCATGTACAACATGGCCGAGATGCGCACCGCGCAGGCGCGCCGTGCCAGCCTGTCAGAGGCTGTCAAGGCCGGTGAGGGCCTGCTGCTGGGTGCCGATTCGATCAAGCATTACGACGCGGCCATGGGTGGCTCGGTCATGCCCGATCTGACGCCGCTGCTGCGCGCCCAGATCCTGGTGGTGGAAGGTCAGTTCGCTCAGGCGCTGGAGCTGTACGAGGCCCATCTGCCGCAGGCCATGGCCAATGGCCTGGCGCGACTGGGCAGCAGCTTGCTGGCCGACCTGGCCTGGTGCCGGGTCAATCTGGGCCAGCCCGAGCGGGCGCTGATGCAGGCGCGCGAGTCCGAGTTCGAGCTCGATGCGCACTGCGATGTGGATGATCGCGCGGCCACGCACAGCCGCCTGTCCCAGGTATACGCCGCCCTCGGTCAGGCCGAGGTGGCGGCCCAGCAGGCCAGCCTGGCGGCCAGCGAGTGGCGCGAATTTGCGGCCCACCAGGCGCAGCTGGCGGCACGCCTCAAAGCGCTGGCCCTGCAGCCGCGCTGAGCTGCGAAAGCGGGCGCCGCTGGCTCGTGCCTGCAGCGCCCGCGGCGCTCAGAACAGCGCCATGCTGAGCTTGCGGCGGTACTGGTCGATCAGCGGGTCGCTGGGCGGCACGACGGCACGGCCGGCCAGCTCCAGGGCGCTCTTGGGCTCGTTGGCGGCCGGCTTCGGGGCGGGCTTGCTCAGCAACTCCAGGATGGCGACATAGGTCTTGCGCGCCAGCTCGCCGTTCCAGGCCTTGTCGCGCATGATGATTTCCAGCAGCTCGTCCATGGCTTCGGTGAAGCTCTGGTTGGCCATCAGGCCTTGGGCCAGGGCATAGCGGGCCTCGAAGTCGCGCTTGTTGGTGGCAATCGCGGCCTGCAGGGCGCCGATGTCCAGGCCGGCGGCCGTGCGCTCGCAGGCCTGCAGCCACAGGCCCAGGGCGGCGAAGCGCGGATGCGGCGTCAGCGTGTCGGCGGCCTTGGCTGCCACCGGCGCGAAGGCGGCCTGGGCTTCCTTCAGCAGGTCCAGCTCCAGCAGGGCGCGGACGTAATCGAAACGGGCCTGCTCGTTGGCCGGGTCGGTTTCGACCGCGGCTTGCAGCTTGACCAAGGCCGATTCCAGATCGCCCTCGGCCATCAGGCCTTCGGCCTCGGCCACTTCTTCCTGAGCCTCCAGCATCTCGCCGCTGGGCACATGCTTGTCCAGGAACTCGCGGATCTGGGCTTCGGGAATCGCGCCGACAAATCCGTCCACCGGCTGGCCGCCGGCAAACATCACGCAAAACGGAATGCTGCGCACGCCGAACATCTGGCTCAGCTGGCTGGCGATCTCGGGCACCTCGTCGCTGTTCAGCTTGGCCAGCTTGAAACGGCCGGCATAGGCCACTTCGAGTTTTTCCAGCACCGGGCCCAGGCTTTTGCAGGGGCCGCACCAGGGCGCCCAGATGTCCAGCAGCACCGGCTGCTGCATCGAGCCCTGGATCAGTTCGGCTTCAAAATTCTGGAGGGTGATGTCGATCATGGTGGCGTGTCGGTCTCGATGTGGCGCGGGCCTCGGGCCTGCGGAGTCGGGGGAGGGGCGGCGCGTGCAAAGCCGGTCGCCAGCGGTCAGATGGCTGCGGCCGCCTACAATTCAAGGTTTCCCAAGCCCTGGAGCGCGTCGTGCCGGATTCTCAACATCATCAGCAACAGTCAGCGAGCACAGCCCCCCTGGTTGGCGTGGTGATGGGTTCCAGCAGCGACTGGGACACCATGAAGCACGCTGCCGACATTCTCACCGAGTTCGGCATTCCCTTCGAGGCCAAGGTCGTGTCCGCGCACCGCATGCCGGACGATATGTTCGCCTATGCCGAGAGCGCCGCCAGCCGCGGCCTGCAAGCCATCATCGCCGGTGCCGGTGGCGCCGCCCACCTCCCCGGCATGCTGGCGGCCAAGACGCCCGTGCCGGTGCTCGGCGTGCCGGTGGCCAGCCGCCATCTGCAAGGCGTCGATTCTCTGCATTCCATCGTCCAGATGCCCAAGGGCATCCCGGTCGCCACCTTCGCCATCGGCACGGCCGGCGCCGGCAATGCCGCCCTGTTCGCCGTGGCCATGCTGGCCAATCAGAACCCCGCCCTGCGCGCCCAGCTGGAGGCCTTTCGCGCCCGCCAGACCGAGGTGGCCCGGGCCATGAGCAAGGACCTGGTCTGATGTCGGCGGCCTCGCTGAAACCTTTGCTGCCCGGCGAAGCCACGCTGGGCGTGATGGGCGGCGGCCAGCTGGGCCGCATGTTCGTCCACGCCGCTCAAAGCCTCGGTTATCGAACCGTGGTGCTGGATCCGGATGCCGACAGCCCTGCCGGACTGGTGGCCCACGAGCACATCCACGCCGGCTATCTCGACGAGGCGGGGCTGGCGCGTCTGGCCGAAGTGGCCGACGCCATCACCACCGAGTTCGAGAATGTGCCGGCGCAGGCGCTGGCACGCCTGGCCGAGCGCCGCTTCGTGGCGCCGGCCGGTGCCGCCGTCGCTTATTGCCAGGACCGTGCCGCCGAGAAAGCGCATTTCAAGGCCAGCGGCGTCGCCTGCGCGCCCTATGCGGTGATCGAGAGCGCGGCCGATCTGGCCGTGGTGGCCGACAGTCTGCTGCCCGGCATCCTCAAGACCAGTCGCATGGGTTACGACGGCAAGGGCCAGATCCGCGTGCGCAACCGTGCCGAGCTGCAAGCCGGCTGGGACGAGCTCAAGCAAGTGCCCTGCGTGTTGGAGCAGATGCTGCCGCTGGCGCTGGAGCTCTCGGTGCTGAGCGCCCGTGGGGCCGATGGCACGGTGGTACAGTTCCCGGTGCAGCAGAACCTGCACCGCGACGGCATCCTGGCCGTCACGCAGGTGCCGGCGCCCGCGGTCAGCGAGGCCTTGCAGCAGCAAGCTTTGGCCTCGGCCGCCCGCATCGCCACGGAGATGGCCTATGTCGGCGTGCTCTGCGTCGAGTTCTTCGTGCTGCAGGATGGCTCCCTGGTCGTCAACGAGATGGCGCCGCGCCCGCACAACTCGGGCCACTACACGATGAACGCCTGCGATGTCTCGCAATTCGATCTGCAGGTGCGCGCCATGGCCCGCCTGCCGCTGCGCACGCCGCGCCTGCATTCGCCGACGGTGATGCTCAATTTGCTCGGAGATTTGTGGTTTGACGCGACCGGCGCCGAACGCACGCCGCCCTGGGACGCTGTTCTCGCCTTGCCCGGCACCCATCTGCATCTTTACGGCAAGACCAGCGCGCGCCCCGGCCGCAAGATGGGCCACCTCAACATCACGGCCGCCACCGCGGCCGAGGCCGAGCGTCTGGCGCGCGAAGCGGCGGGCCTGCTGGGCCTGCCCCAGGACTGGTGAGCGAGGCCGCCATGCTGCTCGACGCCCGCCAGCCCGATGCCATCGCTGCAGCGGCCGCCCGCTTGGCGGCCGGCGAGTTGCTGGCGCTGCCGACCGAGACGGTCTACGGCCTCGGCGCGCGTGCCGACGACGATGCAGCCGTGGCCAAGATCTTTGCGGCCAAGGGCCGGCCGGCAGACCATCCGCTGATCGTCCATGTCGCCGATGCGGCCGATGCTGAATTGTTCGCGGCCAAGCTGCCGCCGGTGGCGCGGCGCTTGATGGCGACCTTCTGGCCCGGGCCCTTGACCGTGATCGTGCCGCGCAAGCCCGGCGTGGGCGCGGCCGCAGCCGGCGGGCAAGACACGATTGGCCTGCGCTGCCCGGCCCACCCGGTCGCGCGCGACTTGTTGATCGCAGCGCGCGCTTTGGGCGTGGCCGGTGTCGCGGCGCCCAGCGCCAACCGTTTTGGCCGGGTCAGCCCGACCCAGGCCCGCCATGTGGTCGATGAATTCGAGCCGGGTCTGTGGGTGCTGGACGGTGGCGATTGCGAGGTCGGCATCGAATCCAGCATCGTCGATTGCAGCCGCGCCCATCCCGTGCTGCTGCGCCCCGGCGTGTTGACGCCGGAGGAAATTGAGGCCGCTGCCGGTGAGCCCCTGCGCGCGCCGGACGCTCAGGCGCCGCGAGCCTCGGGCACCTTGGTTGCGCATTACGCACCCCGTGCGGTCGTGCGCCTGTACGACACCGAAGCCTTGCGTCAGGCCCTGGCCGAAAGCGGCTCGGGCGGCCGACTGGCCGGGGGGCTGGCGGTATATTCGCGGTCGGTCGAGCCGCCGCAGGGCGTGCTGAGCCGGCGCATGCCGGCCGAGGCACGCGCCGCGGCGCATGAGTTGTTCGCCGTTCTGCGCGAGCTGGACGGTGCGGGCTCGGCCGAGATCTGGATCGAACTGCCGCCGCTGGATGCGGCCTGGGACGGAGTCAGGGATCGCCTGAGCCGTGCTGCCGCGGCCTTTGTAGGCCTGTAGGTCCCGCGGGATTGATGGAAGATGGAGCGCGGAGCCAGGTGCCATGGGGTGCCGGCCCGCTGAGCTTTTAATGGTTGGAGTGTTCATGAAGAGTTGCAAACCGGGCGCAGGTCAAGAGATTCGCCAAACTCGTACCTGGGTGGCGATGCTGGCTTTGGCCGCTGCCGGTGTTCTGTCGGCTTGTGGTGGCGGCACCCAGCAGATCGACCCTTTCGTTCCGACCCGCATCATTGCCTTGGGCGATGAGGCCAGCGCCATCACGGCGGCCGGCAAGAAATACACCATCAATGGCCTGGATGCGACCACCGGCTTGCTGGCTTGCGCCGCCAATCCGAACTGGGTGCAGATCGTGGCGGGCAACTTCGGCCTGGTGTTCAAGGAGTGCAACCCCACCAATATCGCCACGCCGACCGGCATCATGTACGCCGCCGCCGGCGTCAAGGTGGCCGATGTGCGGGCCCGCCTCGACGCGCATTTCGCCAATGGATCGTTCGGCCCCAAGGATCTGGTGACGGTGATGGCCGGCACCAACGACATCCTGGAGCTTTATGCCCAGTACCCGGCGCAGAGCAGCGATTCCTTGTTGGCCGAAGCCCGCGCCCGCGGCAAGCTGCTGGCCCAACAGGTCAACCGCATCGCCGATGCCAATGGCCGCGTGGTGGTGGCCGTGGTGCCCGATGTGGGCCTGACGCCTTTCGCCGTCAAGGAAGCTGCGGCCAAGCCGGGCAGCCTGGACCGCGCCAAGTTCCTGTCCAGCCTGACCGAAGAGCTGAATTTGGAAATGACCATCAACCTCAAGAACGATGGCCGCCTGATCGGCCTGGTCAAGACCAATGACGACGGCAGCGGTGGCATCCAGACCATGGTCAAGTTTGCTTCGGGCTTTGGCTTTGCCAACGTCACGTCTGCGGCCTGCCTGGACACCGTGGCGCTGACCGATTGCACCACCAAGACCCTGGTGACCGGCGCCGCCGTGGACACCTGGCTTTGGGCCAGCGATGTGCAGCTGAGCCCGGCTGGCCATCAGCGCCTGGGCTCGCTGGCCCTGGTGCGGGCGCGCAACAACCCCTTCTGAAGCCCCGGCGCGTTCGGCGCCGCCTTCCGCCATCGCCGGGTCGCGCAAGCGCCCCGGCGTTTGCTTTTTTGAGTCCTCTGCAAGCCCGGGGCCGCCAAGGCCCGCGGCTACACTTCCGCCATGACCGTGTTGTTGGCCCTCGACAGTTCCACCGAAACCATGGCCCTGGCCCTCAGCAGCCCGGCGGGACGCTGGCTGTTTGAGGCCGAGGGTGGCCCGCAGGCCTCGGCTCGGCTGGTGCCGGAGGCCCAGGTTTTGCTGGCCCAGGCGGGCCTGGCCATGGCCGACCTGGATGCCATCGCCTTCGGCCGCGGCCCCGGTGCTTTTACCGGCTTGCGCGCAGCCTGCGCGGTGGTGCAGGGCCTGGCTTTTGCGCTGAACAAGCCGGTGCTGTCGCTGTGCAGCCTGCAGTTGGTGGCGGAAGACGCGCGCCAGCAGGCCGAGGCCGAGGGCCGCGCATTGGATGGCACGATCTGGGTGGCCATGGACGCGCGCATGAACGAGATTTACGCCGCGGCCTTTCGCTGGGATGGCGTGCGTTGGCATCAGGAAGAGGCGCCGGCTCTGTACCCGCCCGGCGCCTTGTTGCAGCGCTGGGAGCTGCGGCCCGCGGCCGTGGCGGGCTCGGCCCTGTCTGTGTTTGCCGAACTGCAAGGCCAGGCCTTGGAAGGCGTGCGTCAGTGGCCGCGCTGCCAGTCGCGCGCCGCGGCCTTGGCGGAGTTGGCGCGCCAGGCCCATGCGCGAGGCGAAGGGCTCGATGCCGCCGAAGCCATGCCGCTCTATGTGCGCGACAAGGTGGCGCAAACAACCGAGGAACGCTTGGCGATTCGCCTGGCGGCCGAGAAGCAGGCCGAACGACAGAGCGAACTTCAGGCCGGGAGTTCCGCATGAGCGCCTGCCCGCGCGAAGACGATGTGTTGGCCGTCGAGCCGCGCTTGCGTGCCATGCGCGGCAGCGATGTGCCGGCCGTGCTGGAGATCGAGCGCGCCGCCTACCCCCTGCCCTGGACCGAGGGCAATTTCATCGACTCTTTGGCGGCCGGCTACAGCGCCTATGTGCTGCAGGCCGAGGGCGGCCGACTGCTCGGCTACTGCCTGGCCATGCAGGGCTTTGGCGAGGTTCACTTGCTCAATATCGCGGTGGACCCGGCCTGCCAGGGCCGCGGCCTGGCGCGGCGCATGCTGGCGACCCTGGCCCAGCTCTGCCGTGATCGCAAATGCCCGCAGCTCTGGCTGGAGGTGCGGGTGAGCAACCAGCGCGCCCGCGAGGTCTATCTGCGTTATGGCTTTCGCGAAGTGGGCTTGCGCCCGGCCTACTACCCGGTGTTGCAAGGCCCGCGCGAAGACGCGGTGCTGATGAGCCTGGACGTCATGGAAGACGGCGAGGCACGGCCATGAGCTGGGACGCCCGCCAAACCGCCATGCTGGCCGCCATGGGCCTGCGGGTCTGGCCGCGCCCCGATACGGCTGAAGCCTCGACCGACCCGGCGGACAGCGCGGTGGCCGTGGCGGAGCGCGAGGCACCGGCCGTTGCCGCGCCTGCGGCTGTTCGCCCGCCCGCCGCTGCGCCGGCGCCTCGCCCGCCCGCGCCGGCTCCTGTCGCCGCCATGGCCGCCGTGGCCGAGCTGCTGCCACGCGCTCCGCAGGCTGCACCCGCGCCCAGTCGCCCCGCCTTGCCTGCCGGTCAGCGCGAGCAGCTGGTGGCCGGCCTGGGCTGGCCCGAGTTGCGCTATGAGGCGGCCGAATGCCAGGCCTGCCGGCTCTGCCAGGGCCGCCGCGCCCATGTCTTCGGTGCCGGGCCTGAGGCGGCCGATTGGCTGATCGTGGCCGACCCGTCCGGCGAGGCCGAAGATCCAGCCCAGCCCTTCGGTGGCGAGGCCGGCGCCTTGCTGGCCAATATGATGCGCGCGCTCAAGCTGGACCCGGCGCCCGCCCTGGGCCGGCCAGCGGCCGAGCCGGCCGCACGCGAGCGCCAGGCCTACATCAGCCTGCCCGTCAAATGCCGACCCGGCCCGGGCGTGCCGAGCGGCCCGGCCGAAATCCAGCAGTGCCGGCCTTTGCTGGCGCGCCAGGTGGCCCTGCTGCAGCCGCGCGTCATCGTCGCCCTGGGCCGGGCATCGGCCCAGGCCTTGCTGGGCAGCGATGAGCCCTTGGGCCGCTTGCGCGGCCGGGTCCACCACTTTGAAGGCATCCCGGTGCTGGTCAGCTATGGCCTGGACTACCTCCTGCGCAGCCCGGCCGACAAGGCTGGTGCCTGGGCCGACCTGTGCCTGGCGCTGGAGTCTGCCAAGGGCCAGGCATGACACTGACGAGCTTGCCGCCCTCTCAGCTGGAGCCGCTGGGCTGGGATGAGTTGCCCTGCGCCGCTTGTCTCTTGAGCCCCGAGGCCATGCTGCTGCAGGCCAACAGCGCCTGGCGCGAGCTGCACCCGGCGTGGGCGCGTCGTGAGCCCGGGCTCTGGCTGGAGGCGGTGTCGGCCGCCGATCAAGCCCGCTTGCGCGCGCTGCTGGCGGCCCGGGCTGACTTCGAATTTCAGCTGAGCAGCGCCGATGCCGGCCCGGACCTGGCCTGCCGTGCACGTTGGTTGCCCGCGCGCGAGGCCTTTGCCTGCAGGTGGAGCGATGTCACGGCCCAGCGCCGCCAGGCCCAGCTGGCACGCGAGCAGAGCGAGGCCCTGGCCCTGCAAGCCAGCCAGATGCGCTTGCTGGCCGATCATGTGCCGGCGCTGCTGGCCTTTTACGACGCGCAGACCTATCGCTGCCATTTCGCCAACCGCCAGTACGCCCAGGCCTTCGGGCTGGACGAGCAGAGCATCCTGGGCCGCAGCTTCACCGAGGTCATCGGGCACGATGCCCAGCTGCTGGTTCAACCCCAGGTGGATCGCCTGCTGCGCGAGCGGGTGACCGTCAGCTATGAGCGTTATCTGCCCGGCCCTGACCCGGCACGCAGCGAGGATGGGCGCTGGGTCGAGGTCAGCCTGATCCCGCATCTGGTGGGCGCCGGCGAGCCGCAGGCCTGCTTTGTGATGATCAACGACATCACCCGCCACCGCGTCGCCGAGATTGCCGCGCGTGAGTCCGAGGCGCGGCTGCAGAAATTCATGCAGGCCTCGGTCGAGGGCATTCTGTTTCACCGCCAGGGCCGGATCAGCGACGCCAACCCGCCGCTCTGCCGCCTGCTGGGCTACGGCCTGGACGAGATGGTGGGGCGCGCGGCGCTGGATTTCGTCGTCGATGATTTGCGCGAGCAGGCCGCCCGCGTGATGGCCGAGCGGCGCGAGCTCAGCTACGAATCGGCCCTGTTGCACCGCGACGGCTCGCGCATCCCGGTCGAGCTGATCGTGCGCACGCTGGAGGCGCAGGGTGAGCATCTGCGCATGACCATCGTGCGCGACATCCGCGACCGCCTGGCCGCTCAGGCCCGCATCCAGCACCTGGCTCACCACGATGCCCTGACCGGCCTGCTCAACCGCGCAGCCTTCATGGAGCAGCTGGGCCCGGCCCTGCAGCTGGCCGAGAGCCGCGATCGCCGCCTGGCCCTGCTCTTCATCGACCTGGACAACTTCAAGCGCGTCAACGATTCGCTCGGTCATCTGGAAGGCGACAAGGTGTTGACCACGGTGTCCGAGCGCATCACCGATTGCCTGCGCTCCACCGATTTGGTGGCACGCTTCGGTGGCGATGAGTTCGTCATCCTGCTGCGCGACATCACCAGCCGCGAGGATGTGATGGTGGTGCTGATGGCGCTGCTGGCCGTGGTCGAGGTGCCGGTGCTGGCCGATGGCTGCCGCTTGTGCGTCACGCCCTCGATCGGCGTGGCCATGTTCCCCGAGCATGGTGGCCGGCCCGAAGAGCTGATCCAGCATGCCGACATGGCCATGTACCAGGCCAAGGCCGGCGGCCGCGCCAACTACCAGTTCTTCGATGCGGAACTGGCCCGCCATGCCTACTCCGACCTGGTGCTCGAGAGCGAGCTGGCCCAAGCCCTGGAGCGCGGCGAGTTCGAGCTGTTCTTCCAGCCCCAGGTGGCGGCGCTGGGCGGCGAGCAGGGTGGAGCACTGATCGGCGCCGAAGCCTTGCTGCGCTGGCGCCACCCCACGCGCGGCCTGCTCGGCCCCGATGCCTTCATCGATGTGGCCGAGCGCCATCGCCTGATGCTCAAGCTCGGCGAATGGGTGCTGCGCGCGGCGGCCCTGCAGGCGCGCGACTGGCGCGAGCGCGGCGTGGCGGCGGTGCCGATTGCAGTCAACCTCTCGCGCATGCAGTTCCGCCTGGAGGGCTTCGGGGCTGCCGTGGCACGGGTGCTGGACGAGGTCGGCATTGCCGGCGAGTGCCTGGAACTGGAGCTGACCGAGCGCATGCTGATGGACGAGATTGCCAGCGCGCCGGCCACCCTGACGGCCCTGCGGGCACTGGGCCTGGGCGTGTCGGTCGACGACTTTGGCACCGGCTACACCTCGCTGGCCCACCTGACCCAGCTGCCCCTGGACAAGCTCAAGATCGACCAGAGCTTTGTCGCCAAGCTGCCCGAGGACGGCGGTGCCGCGGCCATCACCCGCGCCATCATCCAGATGGCACGCGGCCTGGGTCTGCATGTCAGCGCCGAGGGCGTGCGCAACAGCGCTCAGCGCCGCCTGCTGGCCGATTGGGGCTGTGATGAGCTGCAGGGCGAGCTGATCGGCCCGCCCATGGCCGCCCCCGATTTTGAGCAATGGCTGCAGCAGCGCCGCAGCGCTTTCCATGACTGACGATTCTTCCCAAGCAAGCCCGCTGAGCGAGCGCATTGCCGCCGAGATCCGCGCCGCTGGCGGCTGGCTGCCCTTCGACCGTTTCATGGCCCTGGCCCTGTATGCCCCGGGCCTGGGCTATTACAGCGGCCCCAGCCAGAAGTTCGGCCTGATGCCGCAGAGCGGCTCGGACTTTGTCACCGCGCCGGAGCTGAGTCCGCTGTTCGGCCGCGCGCTGGCGGCCCAGGTCGGACAGGCCTTGCAGGCCTGCGGCTGCGATGAGGTCTGGGAGTTCGGTGCCGGCACTGGCGCCCTGGCCGAGCAGTTGCTGGGTGCTCTGGGCACGCAGATTCGCCGTTATCGCATCGTCGATCTCTCCGGCACCCTGCGCGCCCGCCAGGCCCAGCGCCTGGCCGCCTGGGGCGATCAGGTGGAGTGGCTGGACCAGCTGCCCGAACAGTTCGACGGCATCGTCGTCGGCAACGAGGTGCTGGACGCCATGCCGGTGCAGCTCCTGGCCTTCGACGGCCAGGCCTGGGCCGAACGTGGCGTGTTCTGCACGCCCGAGGGCGGCTTTGCCTACGCCGACCGTGCGCAGCCGGGCCTGCAACTGCCGCTGAGCGAGCCGCCGGTGGGCGCCTTTCCGCCCGGCATGGTCACCGAGACCCATGCCCAGGCCGAGGCTTTTGTCCGCACCCTGGCCCAGCGCCTGCGGCGCGGTGCAGCTTTTCTGATCGACTACGGTTTTCCCGAGCGCGAGTACTACCACCCTCAGCGGCACGGCGGCACCCTGATGTGCCACCACCTGCACCGCAGCGACCCCGATCCTTTGGTGCTGGTGGGCGAGAAAGACATCACCGCCCACATCAATTTCACCGGCATCGCCCTGGCCGGCCAGGAGGCCGGGCTCGAAGTGCTGGGCTACACCAGCCAGGCGCATTTCCTCTGGAACTGCGGCTTGGCCGCCCAGCTCGAAGGCGCCAGCGTGGCCGAGCGCGCCATGGCCCACAAGCTGGTGGCCGAGCATGAGATGGGCGAGCTGTTCAAGGTGATCGGCTTTGCCGCCGCGGGCTCGGCGTTTGAAGCGCTGGGCTTTGTGCGAGGGGATCGCTCGCACATGCTGTGAGCGAGGCTGGGTGCTGCCTCCCTTGTCGGCGCCGTGAGCGTGAATGGGCTTGGGCTGCGCTGCTGGCAGCGCTTGGCTGCCAAGCGCTTGAGCGCAGAGGCTGGCTCAAGGCTGCAGACGCGGGGATGGCCTGCGCCGGGTACGCACCTGGGCTAGTCTGACGATGACCGCAATGGCCTCCGAACTGGGTTTGATGGTGGCTCGGGTGAGTCAACTGGTGAGCCGGGCGGAGCGGGCGCGGGAGACGGACGAGGAGGCGAAGACTTGACCTCGAGTTTGGATCAGCGCGCCTCAAACTGAAGCCAGGCACTTTGCGGAGTATCACGAGCGCCGGAGCTTTGTTGCCGACCATAATCGGCGTCATGTCTGCCACCATTGCGAACCAATCCCCATTGCCCACAAGCCTCGCTCGCCAGGTGGGTGGTGACGGTTTCGTCCAACACGGTTTACCTGCCGCCGGCCGCATTGGGCTGTTCGGTCACCGCCGTGCGGCGGCAGATACACGCTGACTGTTAGGCGTTAGTCATCATCAAATGCACAGCTTTACTTCCCGGATAGGACTTCTCGTATTGCTCGGGCTTCTGACTGCTTGCGCGCCTTGGCCGCATACCGAGTACAGGCGCCCGAGCGTGGAGGGACGTCTCGTGGATGGTGGAAAGCCAATCCTTGGGGCCGAAGTATTTCTGGGTGCAAAGCCTGGAACGAATGATCCCTGCGGCGAAGCGGGCGACCGAGTGGCTGTTTCGCCGATCGATGGGAGCTTCAAGATTTCAGAGCGTTCGAGCGTAGTTCTGGCGCAGTCACTGCTAAATCCTCCGTCCCGTACTGGGCAGATCACTGCCGTTTGCATCCGGCGTCCGAACAGCGATGCGCAGATCGGGGCCCTGTTGATAATGTTCATCGACAAGCCGATGAGAGTTTCAATGGACTGCGATGTTTCAAATCCAAGGGGGCGTAACGAGATGGGCAATGCTCAGATATCAAGTCCATTGGGTCAGCCGCAACTTTGCCAAGCTGTTCGCGTGCCACGAGATGCCGGCTAACTAGTCGCTTGAGTGGACATCCGTCAGCTGACAGCGCTATGCTTTCTGTGTATTTTTGGCTCTGCGTGGCCAGCTGGCTGCGGCCACTCAGTTTCAACGTCAGGTCTCATTGAGGAGCCTCACATGCATGCAAATTCGCTGTCCCCTTGCATCACCACCGCCAAGGTTGAGGAGTCGCGCGATTTTTACGTCAAACACTTTGGCGCAAAGATCACCTTCGACTGCGGCTGGTATGTCAATCTCGAATTCGGAAAGGGCGCGTCCCTTCAGTTCATGGCGCCTCAACCGGACCAGCCAAGCTGCAATCCCGCAGGCTTGACCTATAACTTCAGCGTTTCCGATGTCGATGCTGAGTTTCAACTGCTCGCTGCTTCAGGTCTGGTCGCCATCATGCCGCTCGAAGATCATCCATGGGGAGATCGCGGCTTTGCCGTTCAAGATCCAAACGGCATCGTTCTGTACATCTACTCAGATCGCGAACCCAGTCCAGAGTTCAAGCAACACTACAAATCCTGACACCATGCCCGGGAACTCGGGGTCAAGTCATACCTTTCAAGGAAAGACCTGACTCCCTCAGTTCGCTCACATCGCAAGCAGGGAGCCGCACCAGCCCTTGCGCCAAGCAAGGCGCACCAATCCCGGGGGGCTGGACAACCCATCCGTGGCTCAGCTCATCGCTATCAGCATGCTTGCTGCTGGTTGCCTAACCGAATACGTGGGCGGGTTTGTGCGGGCGAAATCGCTGTTTCAACGTGCGCCGACGAGTTGGGATTTCATGCGTCTTGATTTCCCAGCGCCGCCAACCTCGCCCTCTGCACCGCCCGCCCGATCTCCGGCCCTTGGCGCCCCTCCGCCAAGGCGGCGGCGCTGACCGCCGCCAGATCCACCGCCTGCACCGCGCGCAGGTCCTTCAGCAGTCCTTCACGCTGCGGGTAGGGCCGGTCTTCCAGCCCCAGCCGGCCGCGGGCATCGCATTCGCAGGCCCAGAGCAGCTGCTCGAAGCGTTCGGGCCGGCGCCAGGCATCGCAGCGTTCCATCAGGCGCAGGCGGGCTTCGGCGCTGAAGGCTTCGCTCTGGTGCACATGGGTGTGTTCGCGCGCGACCAGCTCGGCCAGTTCGCGGCAATCGCTGGGCACGCGCCAGCGTTCGCTCAGGCGCTGCACCAGTGGCAGGCCGCGGCTCTCGTGGCCGATGTGGCGGGGCAGCACATCGACCGGGGTGAGGCCTTTGCCGAGGTCGTGGCAGAGGCTGGCATAGCGCACGGTCAGCGGCGCCTGCTGGCGCGCGCATTGCTGCAGCACCATCAGCACATGGATGCCAGTGTCCACTTCCGGGTGGTGGGCGGGCGGCTGCGGCACGCCGAACAAGGCCTCCAGCTCGGGCGCCAAGCGGGCCAGGGCGCCGCAGTCGCGCAGCACCTCGATCATGCGGGCGGGCTGCGCTTCCATCAGCCCTTTGGCGAACTCCTGCCAGACCCGCTCGGCCACCAGGGCGTCGACCTCGCCGGCCGCCACCATCTCCCGCATCAGGGCCAGGGTCTCCGGTGCGACGGTGAAGCCTTCAAAACGGGCGGCGAAGCGGGCCAGGCGCAGGATGCGCACCGGGTCTTCGGCAAAGGCGGGCGAGACATGACGCAGCACCCGTGCGGCCAGATCGCGCTGGCCGCCGTAGGGGTCGATGATCTGGCCGCTGGCGTCTTGCGCCATGGCATTGATGGTGAGATCGCGCCGGGCCAGGTCTTGCTCCAGGGTCACATCGGGCGCGGCATGGAAGGCAAAGCCGTGATAACCCGGCGCGGTCTTGCGCTCGGTGCGGGCCAGGGCGTATTCCTCATGCGTCTCGGGGTGCAGAAAGACCGGGAAGTCGCGGCCCACGGCGACGAAGCCGGCCTCCCGCATCTGGGCCGGGTCGCCGCCCACCACCAGCCAGTCGCGGTCTTTCACGGGCCAGCCCAGCAGGGCATCGCGCACCGCGCCGCCGACCAGGAAGAAAGCTTGCTTCGTTGTCATGAGGTGCTGCTTGTGTGTTCGAACAAGGGGGCTTCTGTTCTTCTGTGCGCTCTTCGAGCTGCGAGCCCCGCGGATCGGGGGGGTGTTCAGGGGTGAATGTCGGTACAGTCGCGCTGAGCGCGCCGATTGAGCGCGGCTCAGCGCAGGCGATCATGCCAGTGCAAGCACACCACGGACGGAGTTGAGTATGTTGATGCGCAAGATGATGAATCTGAATTCGGTGTTTGCCGCGTCCGTGCTGGCCGTGTGTGCAGGTGGCGCGTCGGCCGCCACCTTGAGCGAAGCGAGTTATTTTGACGGCAGCACCTTTGTCTACGAGTTCGGTGCTCGCCAAATCACGGCTGCGGATGCGGCCGGTTCCTTTTCCTTTTTGCTGAACGCCAGCGATTTCGGGTTCAGCTCCCTGCTGGGCAGCTACGCCGTGTCGGGTGACATCAGCGGCAGCCGCTTCCAGATCTCCGAGGTCAAGATCAACGGCACGGCCTGGGTTTTGGGCGCCAGCGGCAGCAATATCGACCTGGGTTCCCTGAGCTTCCCGGACATCAATTCCGTGGAAGTCACCGTGTCCGGCGCGCGTCTGGGTGCCGGCGCCAACTTTCAGGGTTCGTTGGTGCTGACCCCGGTGCCGGAACCTGAAACCTATGCCCTGCTGCTGGCGGGCCTGGGGGTCGTGGGTTTTGTCGCTCGCCGGCGCAAGGCGGTCTGAGCGGACGAGAAGCCAGTTTCCCCATGAAAAAAGCGCCGTGAGGCGCTTTTTTTGTGGTCGGCCGCGTGCGAGCCTCAGGCTTGGGTTCGGTAGGGCTCATCCTCGGCGATGAAGTCGCGCTCGGCCAGGGCATCGGCCACGAAGGCCTGCACCGCCGGGTGCGCCTCGATGGCCTGCACATAGGCCTGCGCCGCGGCGGACAGCGGCAGGCCGTAGCGGGTGACACGCATCACCACCGGGGCGAAGTAGGCGTCGGCCGCGCTGAAGGCGCCGAAGAGGAAGGGCCCGCCGCTGGCGGCCAGGGCCTCGCTCCAGAGCGCGTCCACGCGGGCCAGGTCGGCCTTGAGCTTGGGCTCGGTGGCCAGCAGGCGGGTGCCCACCGCCTGCAAGTCCGCGTCGATATTCATCGGACACAGGCTGCGCAGGGTGCCAAATCCGGCGTGCATCTCGGCACAGAGGCTGCGGGCGCGGGCGCGCTGGCGGGCGCCGCGCGGCCAGATGGCGTGCTCGGGGTGCTGCTCGGCCAGGGTTTCGGTGATGGCCAGGGTGTCCCAGATGACGAAACCATCGTCTTCGACCATCAGCGGCACCTTGCCCACCGGAGTCAGCGCGGCCAGGGCCTGATAAAAGGCCGAGCCGGGGGTGAAATCAAAGCGCAGCTTCACCTCCTCGAAGGGGATGCCGAAGGCCTTGAGCAGCACCCAGGGCCTCATGGACCAGGAGGAGTAGTTCTTGTTGCCGATGTAGAGCTTCATGGGGTGGGTTCTTTCTGGTCGTCGGACGGGCTTGCAAAGAGCGGCCAGCTTAGCGAGCCAGGCCGCTGAAACTGAAAGCCAGGCCGCTGATATTCACGCATGAGCTTGATGCGCTGAACGCATCAATGCATGCCCGCGGCGGGCCTTGGGCTTCGCCTCAGCGCCCCGCCTTCATGCGCCAGGCATCGAGCCGTCCGCAGCCCTGTTGCTCGGGCCGCAGGTAGTCGGGCGCCACGGCCGCCATGGCACTGGGCGTGATGCCCAGCGCGGCCAGACCCGGCAGGGCCGGGCCCGCGGCGCCCGCCACATTCGGCACGCGCATGGAGCCCAGGTTGTCACGCGACATCAGCGGCTCGCCAGGCAACATTTCCATCATCAGCGCCTGTGCCCAGGCCAGGGGTGCGGGCAGGGGCAGGATGGGGCGCGGGTGGCCGCTCCAGCGGCCGGCCCGGCGCACGATCTCGGCCAGGCTCAGCACCTCGGGGCCGGCGATCTCGTAGGTCTGGCCGATGGTGGCTGGGTCGGCGATGCAGCGCCGGATGGCCGCCGCCACATCCTCCACCCAGACCGGCTGAAAACGCGCCTCGGCGCCCGCCAGCGGCATCAGCGGGAACAGGGCCTGCAGCTTGGCGAACAGGTTGACGAA
Organism: Paucibacter sp. B51; assembly: GCF_027863535.1. Classification (NCBI taxonomy): domain Bacteria; kingdom Pseudomonadati; phylum Pseudomonadota; class Betaproteobacteria; order Burkholderiales; family Sphaerotilaceae; genus Roseateles; species Paucibacter sp. B51. The sequence continues at coordinate 1,658,741 of NZ_JAPIVN010000001.1, forward strand.
GCGATCGCCCGCGCCGAACACCACCGAGGGGCGCAGGATGCTGAGATCCAGATCGGGCGAGGTCTGCAGCACCGCCTCGCCTCCGGCCTTGGAGCGCAGATAACGCGAAGGGCCCTCGGTCTGCTCATCGACCGTGGCGCCCACGCCGAGGGCGCTGATGTGGATCAGGCGGCGCACGCCGGCCGCCCGACAAGCGGCCGCGATCTGGCGCGGCAGCTGCACATGGTTGCGCTGGAACTGGGCCTCGCTGCCTTGCAGGATGGCGATCAGATTGACCACCACCTCGTGGCCGGCCACCAGGGCTTGCAGGGTCTCGGGCCGGTGCACATCGGCCTGCAGCACGGTCAGCCCGGGCAGGCTCTGGATGGCTTGCAGGCCCGGCGCGTGGCCCAGGCGGCGCGTCGGCACGGTGATGCGGGCGCGGCCGCCCTGGGCCTGCACCAGCTGCTCGCACAGGGCGCGGCCGATGAAACCGCTGCCGCCCAGGATCAGGATGGACGGGCTGCTCGAATCGATGGCGATGCTCATGGCAGGGGCTGCTCCTCGGGAACGATGTCGGTGCCTGCGCTGCGCGGGCCGATGCTGCGCCCCAGGCGGCCCTTGAGGCTGCTGGCCTCGGGGCCCAGGCCCAGCAGCTGGGCGTAGACCGCGCTGTTGGTCAGCACCTTCTTCACATAGTCGCGGGTTTCCAGAAAGGGCACGTTCTCGGCCCAGATGGCCGCCTCCAGCACAGGGCCATCGCGCCAGCGGCGCGGGCGGCCCGGGCCGGCGTTGTAGGCGGCTGCGGCCATGGCGTAGGAGCCGCCGAAGTCATCAAGCACCAGCTTCAGGTAATGGGTGCCGATGCGCAGATTGAAGTCCTGCGTCTTCATCAGCTCGGGGCTGTAGCTGAGGCCGGCCTTCTTGGCCGTCCAGCGCGCCGTGGCCGGCATCACCTGCATCAGGCCCGTGGCGCCGACAGATGAGCGGGCGTCGGCGATGAAGCGCGACTCCTGGCGGATCAGGCCGTAGACAAAGGCCGGGTCCAGGCCGGCCTCGCGGGCTTGACCAAGCAGGGCGTTGCGGAACGGGGTGGGGAAGCGCTGGGCCAGGTCGAACTCCTGGCGGCTGCGGTCGCTGCTGTTGATGCAGCGGTCCCAGAGTTCGCGCTCGCAGGCCAGCTGGGCGGCGGCGCGCAGCTCGCGGTCGTTCAGGCCGCGCAGGGAGAAGTTCCATTCGCGGTTGCCCTCGCTGCGCAAGCCCAGCTGGATCAGCATCAAAGCCCGGCCCAGGCCCGGGTGGGCTTGCGCCTGGTTGCGCTCGGTCGGGCTCAAGGCGCTGGGGGCGGGCGGAAGGGCAGGCTGCAGGCCCAGCTCTTCGGCGGCCAGGCGGCCGTAGTAGTGCAGGGCGGCCTGGGGAGCTTCGGCCATGGTCTGCAACAGCTTGCGCGCTTCGTCCCGCTGCGCTTCGCCGGCGGCGCCCGGCGCGGCCGTGGCCAGCAGGGCGCGTGCGCGCCAGTAGGGCCAGGGCGGCAGGTCGCGCGCTTCGCGCAGCTCGCGGGCCTGGCGGGCCTCACGGGTCTCGCGGCCGTGACGCAGGCCTTCATAGGCGCCAGTCACCAGATCCAGGCCTTGCAGGGCCTGGGTCCAGCGGCCGCTGCGCAGCGCGGCGCGCACGATCCAGGCGCGGGTCTCTTCGCTCCACTCAGGTGCCAGTCGCCCCTGCAGCTTGAGCGCGCGCTCGAAGTGATAGCTGGCCTCGGCTTGCAGCTTGAAGGCCGCTTGGCGACCGATTTGCGCCCAGGCCCAGGCCTGCAGGTCTTGCGGCAGCTCGCGCTGCCAGCGCTTGTTCATGGCCTCGGCCGCAGCGCCCGGGTCGGTGGCCGCCAGCCGCATCAGTCCCAGGCTGGCCAGTTCGGTGTTCTGCCGGGGGCCGCCGCGCGCCTTGCGCGCCATGTAGCGCGCAGGGTTGTCGAGCAACTCTTTCAGGGCCAGCTCCACGGGCTTGCCCAGCAGGCTGGCGGCTTGACGTGCGGCCGGCAGCTTGAGCGATTCAAGCGAGAGTCGCAGCTTGAGCCAGAGGTCGGCCTGGTTGAACTGCTTCTGGTCCAGCCAGGTGCTGGCCAGCAGACCACAGCCTTCGCTGGCCTCGCGTTGCGCGAGCCAGGCGGCGCGGGCCGTTTCGCGCGCCACGGGCCGGCCGTTGAAATGCTCGGCCAGCAGGGCGTAGCAGGCGACCTCGCGGTCGTCGCGCATCTGGTAGGCGGCGTGGTCCTTGGCGAAGTTCTTCCAGTCGCGGCGGCCCCCCAGTTCGAGCAGCCAGTCGTTGCGCAGGCGGTCTTCGACGTAGGAGCCGGGCCAGCGGGCGTAGAAGGCGTCGAGCTCGGGCTGGGTGGCCTCGGCCAGGCGCTGGCCGATCTGCCAGTAATCCACCCAAGGGGCGAGCGGGTGCTTGAGCTCCTGCGCGGCCACGTTCAGGGCCGAGAGTCGGGCGCGGTTTTTCTGGCGCAGCGCGTCTTGCGCGTCCAGGATCAGCTCGGGGTTGGCGCTGGCGCTGCTGGTGGCTGCGGGCTGGGTCTGGGCCACTGCCGGTGTGATGCCGGCCGCCAGCCAGACGCTCACAGCGCAGGCCAGCGCCAGGCTCAGCGGGCGTGCGCGACGCGCACGACGATCGGGGGCTTCCCCAGCCTGAGGCCGGACTTCTGCTTCATATACTGCCAAGAACATGGTCCCACTGCTTTCTTCGGTCTTTTTTGCTGCCATCTCAACGATTCAGGCGGGCCGGATGGCATCGCTGGCCTGAGGAACCCCGCACATGAGCAACCCCACACCGGCTTCGTCGTCTGCACCCAGCCACACCACACTGTCGCACGAGCGGCCCGCCCTGCGCGCGCAATTGTTGGCCCAGCGCAGTGCCTGGCTGGCCACGCCGGCCGCCCATGCCGCCAGCGCCGCCCTCGGCCAGCATCTGCGCGAGCTGCTGCGCCAGCTGGCGCCGCAATGTCTGGGCATTTACTGGCCGCTGGACGGCGAGTTCAACCCGGCCCCGCATCTGCTGAATTTGGCCGCCATGTTGGAGTCTGAGGCCGAAACTGAAGCGGACGAAGAGGATGACGAGTTCGACGATGACGGCCAGGCCGAGCCCCTGCAGTTCGCCCTGCCTTACGCCTACAAATCGCCGCGCCGCATGGACTACCGCCGCTGGGATGGCCCGCTCGACGGCCCGGCGCCGGCGCTGCTGGACGAGTGCGGCATCCCGAGCAGCAAGGGCGGCCTGCTCGTGCCCGATGTGGTGCTGGTGCCCTGCGTGGGCTTCACCCGCGAGGGCTACCGCCTGGGCTATGGCGGCGGCTATTACGACCGGTGGTTGGCGGCCCACCCCGGCGTCACCAGCATCGGTCTGGCCTGGAGCTTGGGCGAGGCGTCCTTTGCCGTCGAGCCGCATGACCAGGCCTTGACCCTGGTGCTGACCGAGCGCGAGGTGATTTCGCCTTGAACCGCTTGTGGGAGTGCGCGAGTTGAAGGGCGCGCTGAGCCGCCGGAGCTGCCTGGGCCGTGCGCTGTCGGCCCTGTCTGCTGCAGTCTTGCCGCCATCCGAGGCCATGGCGGGCGAGGCCGTGCCGAGCTCCATACAGGCTGCGGTTCCGGCCGATGTGATGGTCGACTACGGCCGTTTTCTGAACCGCCGAGATCCGTTGACCCTCAGCGATTTTTCCGGCCCGCACTCGCGCCGCGATGTGGTCGAGGTGGTGCTGCTGCACCAGGCTTTGGCCCTGGGCGGCTGGGCCCAGCCGCTTGAGTTTGTCGACATGCCCTCAGGCGAGCGTTTGTTGCGGGAAATCAGTACCGGCCGGCTGGTCTGCAGCGCCACCACCTATTGGGAGCAGGACACCAGGGGCTCCGGGCAGGGCGTGATGCTGAGTCGCGCCATGGTTCAGGCAGGCGAATTCGAGGCCGGGCTGTACACCGTCGAGAGCAACCGCCGCGCCATGAGCGCGCGCAGCCTGGCCGATGTGCGGGCCCTGAGCGTGCTGTCCAACCGCAACTGGGTGGTCGACTGGGCGACGCTGGAACAACTGGGCATCCACCGGCGCCAGCACGTCACCAACTGGGAGCTGATGCCGCGCATGGTGGAGGCGGGCCGGGCCGATCTGCTGCTGGCGCCGTTCCAGGCCACGCCCGATCTGTCGCTGACCGTGGGCAAGGTGCGCCTGGTGCCGATCCCGGGCCTCAAGATCAGCCTGCGCGGCACCCGTCACTACCTGCTGGCGCGCGAGCACCCGCAAGGCTTCGGCCTGCGCAGCGCTTTGGACATCGGCCTGCAGCGTCTGCTGCAACAAGGCGTGGTGCGCAAGGCCTACACGCAGTCGGGCTTCTTCAATACCAAGACGGCGTCCTGGGCCCGGCTCTAGCCGGACTCAGGCCTCGGCGGGCCTGTTGCTTTCTGATTTGCTTGCTGTGTTGGCTGCTGCTTCGGCTGTAGCGTCGGCCTCGCCAATGTCCGCCCGCGTTTGCGCCGCCTGCGCGCTGACCCAGTCGCAGAACTGGCGCACTTCGGTGCGCTCGCGGCTGTGGCGGGATTGCAGCTGCCAGTAGGAGATGGGGCTGCTCATGCGGCCGGCCGGGCCGAAGGGCTCGACCAGATCGCCGCGATGCAGCTGTTCGCTGACCAGGGCCACGCGCGCCAGTGCCACCGCTTGTCCGGCCAGGGCTGCTTGCACTTGCTGGTAGGTGAAGTTGAGGTACATCCAGCGGCGCGGCTGCAGCTCGCCCACGCCATGCGTTCGCAGCCAACGGCGCCAGCCCAGGTATTCGGTGCTGGCGCGCGAGTCGTCTTCTTCGGCCAGGCTGTAGGCGGCCAGATCGGCCGGTCGGCGCAGGGCAGGGGCTTCGCCGGCCGCGGCACGCTCGGCGGCCCAGCGGCCGATGGCCGGGGTCAGCGTCTCGCCGAACAGGCGCTCGGCACCGGGCGGCGTCTGTTCTTTCGAGATGTAGCGCAGGGCCACGTCGAACTCGCTGTCGTCGAGATCGATCACCACATCATTGGCCGAGACGCGGATGTCGATGTCCGGATGTTCGCGCTGGAAAGCCTCCAGCCGCGGGATCAGCCAGAGCGAGGCGAAGGAGGCAAAAGTGGTCACATTGACCACACGCCGGCCGCGCGACTGGCGGATCTGGCGCACTGTCTGATCCAGCCGTTCGAGCAAAGGCAGGACCTGCTGGCGCAACACCGCGCCGTCAGCGCTCAGCTCCACAAAGCGTGTGCCGCGCAGGAACAAGGTGCAGCCGATCTCGTCCTCCAGCGATCGGACCTGGCGGCTGATGGCCGATTGGGTCAGGTGCAGCTCTTCAGCCGCGGCACGAAAACTGAGCAGCCGGGCCACCGCCTCGAAGGCGCGCAGGGGGCCGATGGACAGCGGCCGCTGCCGGCTGGACAGGGGCAGCCGAGCGGGTTGCGGGTCGGAGGGGTGCTTGCCATTCATGCGCGAATGGTATCAATCGTCTGCGGCAGTCTCATTGGACGCCGCTCCGGGGGAACCCTAGTATTCACTCATGTCCATGAGGGTGTTTGCAAGGTCTGTGTCACCTCGGGACGGGAACAGCGGGAGCAGTAATCATGAGTGAATCGCAAGCATTGTGGCGCCTGGCCGAGGGTGAGGCCCTGAGTTTCAAGATCGGCCCCGGGGCGCGCGAGTTGCGCGTGAGCAGCGGCCGCCTCTGGTTGACCCAGCCTGGCCGCCCCGACGCACCTTCAGAGGATGTCTGGCTGCAGGCCGGTCAATCCTTGGCCCTGGCCTCGGGCAGCCAGGTGGTGATCGAGGCTTGGCCGCAGGCCGATTTTCAGCTGCTGGTGCCGCCCTCGGCCTGCCCGGCGCTGCAGGCGCGGCTGGGTGAGCGGCGCGCGGCGGCTCAGGAGCGGAATGCCATGGGCGGCCTGGCGGCAGCCTGAGGCTTGACGTCTGAAACCTGAGGCCTCACTTCAGCGCGGCGCTGCCTTCTTGGCGGCGGCCGGCTTCTTTTTCGCCGCAGGTTTTGGGGCCTTGCTCGCCCGCGCCCGCAACGCGGCCCCCAAGGCCAGGCGCGCCCAGGGCACCATCAGAGCGGGGGACTCCATGGCCTCCTCGGGCGCCACAAAATAGCCCAGGCTCAAGACCTGACCCTCGCGCTCGTACTGGAAGGGCGCGCAGCCGGCGGCTTCGAACTGCGGCCGGCTTTCGGCGTCGGCTTTCAGGTAGAGCTGATCGAAGGCGATCAGGGCGATGAAGATGTCGTCGACATAAATGCCCCAGCCGCCAAACATGCGTCGGCTGCGCAGCGGCCCCAGCGGGGCGAGCAGCTCCAGGCTGTGGTGGAGCAGTTCTTGGGAATCCTTGGACATGGGTCAAATATAGGGGCTGTTCCTGCCTGAGCGCGGCGCGAAGTCCGCTCACAATCGCGAGGCCTTCCGAATTGCCTGCCCGTATGTTCCCAGGGAGTTGTCAGTGGACATGAACGACCGCGCCGCCTTGCGCCACAAGCTGATCCAGGATCGCCTGAACCTGCCCCACCGGCTGGAGCTGGCCGAGCAATTGCAAAGCGTGCTGCGGGTCTGGCTGGTGCGGCGGCGTGAATTGACCATTGGCGCTTACTGGCCGATCAAGGGCGAGTTCGATCCGCTGCCGGCGCTCTACCGCTGGAGTGAGGCCCACGCGGATCGACGCATCGGCCTGCCGGTGGTGGACAAAGAGCACGGCACGCTGCGCTTCCATGTCTGGTACCCCGGCTGCCCGATGGAGGACGATGCCTACGGCATCCCCAAGCCCAAAGACACGGCCACCTTTGAGCCGCAGTTGCTGCTGGTGCCCTGTGTGGGTTTCGGGCCCTTCGGCCTGCGTCTGGGTTATGGCGGTGGTTTCATGGACCGCACCCTGGCCGAGCTGCAGCCGCGGCCGGCCACGGCGGGGGTGGGCTATGCCCATGGCTTTCTGCCCATGCTCAAGGCCGAGCCGCATGATGTGCCGCTGGATGCCGTCTTGACCGAAGAAGGTGTGGTCTGGGACCGCGAAGGCTGAGCATTCTTCAGCCCGCCATGGCCGACAATCCGCAGCCATGAGCACGACGACCTACGCCCAACACCTGGCCCAGCTGCAAACGCAGCTGGAAAGCGCCCTGGCGCGCACCGGCTTTGACGCGCTGCTGATCGCGTCCGGCATCGAGAAGTACGCCTTCCTTGACGACCGGCCCTATCTGTTCCAGCCCAACCCGCATTTCAAGCATTGGTTGCCGCTGACCCAGCATCCCAACAGCTGGCTGCTGCTGCGCCCCGGCCACCAGCCGCGCGTCGTCTACTACCAGCCCGACGATTACTGGCATGTGCCTCCCAGCGCGCCGACTGGTGAGTGGGTGCAGCATGTGGAGCTGATCGTCATCAGCCGCGCCGAAGACGCCGCCGCCCATCTGCAGATGCCGGGCCGCCTGGCCATCATTGGCGAGGCCGATGCCGCGCTCGAAAGCGTGGTGCCCAACAACCCACAAGACCTGATCCATCTGCTGCACTACCAGCGCGCCTTCAAGACGGCCTACGAGCTGGAGCAGATGCGCGCCGCCTCGCGCCGCGCCGCGCCGGCCCATCTGGCCGCGCGCGATGCCTTCCTGGCTGGTGGCTCGGAGGCTGAGATCCACCGCGCCTACCTGATCGCCGCCGGCCACACCGACCGCGATCTGCCCTACGGCAATATCGTCGCGCTCAATGAACACTGCGCCGTGCTGCACTACCAGTACCAGGACACGCAGCGCCCGGCCCAGAGCCGCAGCTTCCTGATCGATGCGGGCGCGCAAGTGAACGGTTATGCCTCGGACATCACGCGCACCTGGTCGGCCGGTGGTGCCGGCAGCGCCGAGTTCGACGCCTTGCTGGCCGCCATGGAGTCAGCCCAGCTGGCGCTGGTGGACGAGGTCCGCGCCGGGGTGGACTACCGCGACATCCATCTGAGCACCCACCGCCGCCTCGCCGCCATCTTGCAAGACCAGGGTCTGGTGCGCATGAGCGTGGAAGCGCAGCTGGCCGAGCGCGTCACCAGCATTTTCTTCCCGCATGGCATCGGTCATTTGCTGGGCCTGCAGGTGCACGATGCGGGCGGCTTCATGGCCGATGAAACCGGTGCCGTTTCGCCCAAGCCCGAAGGCCACCCCTATCTGCGCCTGACCCGCCCTCTGGCGGCCGGCATGGTGGTGACCATCGAACCGGGCCTCTACTTCATCCCGACCCTGCTGCGCCAGCTGCGCGCGAGTGCCTCGGCCTCCAGCGTGGACTGGGCCAAGGTCGAGCGCCTGAGCCGCTTCGGCGGCATCCGCATCGAAGACGATGTGGTCTGCCGTGCGGAAGGCCCGGCCGAGAACCTGACCCGGGATGCGTTCGCGAGTTTGAGCTGAGGTTGATCGGGCGGGTCTCGGCACGAAGCAGCCTTTGGGTTGCTTGTTGATCGGGCCGGCTGGGCGCTCTGCTCCGTTCATGCCTGGGCCGGCGGCCCAGCCCTTCGCCAGGCACAAACAGTCCTCAGGACTGTTTGAGTCCGGGCTCAGTCCCCCGACCCCAGCGTGCGGCTGGGGTCTCCTCCTTTACTTCACTTCGCAGAGCACCCAGCCGACCTGATCCAGCAAGGCCTTGCTCCTTCGACGAAGACGCCGACCGGTTGAACTGACAAGGGGTGTCGGGTGAGTGCTGAAGCGAAGTAAAGGAGGAGGTCCGCGCGCAGCGCGGGCCGGGGGACATGAGCGGAAGCACTTGCCCGACATCCCTTGTCACAAGCCCAAGCTTCAAGGGCTGCTCTGTGCCGTTTCCAGCCGACGAAAAAAGCCGCTGCGCTTTCTTCAAGCTGCAGCGGCATGGCGTCTTGATCTCAGACGCGGCCACCGTTGAGAGTGGCGTTGGAGATGACAGCGTGAATCTGTCTGGGTGGGCGCCGAATTAGAAGCGGAAGCCCAGACCCACGCCGACCAGGGTGGGGTCGACCTTGAACTTGCCGACTTCGGTGCCGCTGGAGTAGACCTTGGTGCCGATCTGGACCTTCTTCACGTCCACGTTCAGGTACAGGTTCTTGCTCAGCTCGATGTCAGCGCCGACCTGGAAGGACAGACCGTAGCTGTTGCGCTTGATGCTGGGATGCAGGGCAGCGTCCACGGCGGCGTCGAACTTCACGGCTGAGAAGTTGGTGTAGTTCACGCCGGCGCCGACGTAGGGGCGGAAGCCGCCGGTCGGGTTGAAGTGGTACTGGGCCGACAGGGTCGGGGGCAGGTGCTTCAGCGAGCCGATGTCGGTGCCCTTGGACTTCAGGGTGTGCTTTTGCGGCACGGTCAGGATCAGTTCCAGGGCGAAGTTCGGGGTCACGAAGTAGCTGAAGTCCACTTCAGGGATGACCTTGTTGTTCACGGTCAGGCCCAGGCCGGTGCTGTCCTTGTTGGCCGAATCCAGGTTCACGGCGCGCACGCGCATCAGCCAGGGGCTTTCTTGGGCGGCGGCGTTGAAGGAAGCGCCAGCCAGGGTGGCGAGAGCCAGGGCGGCGGCGGCGGTGCGAGCAAAAGTCTTGGAGATCATTTTTTGGCTTCCTAGGTATGGGATCAATCAAATCTGTTCCCGATGGAAGCCATTGAATCGCTGCGCAAGGGGTTAACCCTTGATCTGGCGCAAATGCAAAAAGGCCCTCGCGAGGAGGGCCGTTTGGAATTGATCTGACGCAAGAAACTCAGCCGAGGCCGAGGCGTTTGCACAACGCCAGCGTCAGCGCCGATTGATTGAGCGTATAGAAGTGGATGCTGGGCGCACCGCCGGCGATCAGGCGCTCGCAGACGCGCGTCATCACCTCCAGGCCGAACTCGCGGATGCTCGCCGCGTCGTCCATATAGCCCTCCATCTTCAGCGCCACCCAGCGCGGGATCTCGATGCCGTCGCGTGCGGCGAACTGCGCGATGCGGGCGTAGTTGTGGAAGGGCATGATGCCCGGCACGATGGGCGCGTCCACGCCCAGCTTGCGCACTTCGTCGACGAAGTGGAAGTAGGCGTCCGGGTTGAAGAAGAACTGCGTGATGGCCGAGTTGGCGCCCGCGCGCATCTTGGCGGCAAAGTGCTGCAGGTCCTTGGCCGCGTAGCGCTGCTGCGGGTGGTACTCGGGGTAGGCGGCCACTTCGATCTGCCAGTCCGGGCCCTGAGTTTCGCGGATGAAGGCGACCAGCTCCGAGGCATAACGGAATTCACCGGCGGTGGCCGTGCCGCTGGGCAGATCGCCGCGCAGGGCCACCACGCGGCGGATGTTCTGCGCGCGGTAGGTGGCCAGAATTTCGGCGATGTTCTCGCGCGTGGAGCCCACGCAGGACAGATGCGGTGCGGCCTCATAGCCAGCGGCCGCAATGTCCATCACCGTGCTCAGCGTCTTCTCGCGGGTGGAGCCGCCGGCGCCGTAGGTGACGCTGAAGTAATGCGGATTCAGCACGCTCAGGTCTTGCACCACGGTCTTGAGCTTCTCGGTGCCCACCGGGGTGTTGGGCGGGAAGAACTCGAAGCTGACGGGCACGCGGGGTGTTGCAGTACTCATGGCTTGTCTTTCGCATGCTCTGGCGCCTGCGCCCAGAGGAAAAATTCCTTGTTGCCGTCACCGCCGGTGATGGCACTCTCAAAATAGCCCAGCACCTGCCAGCCCTGATCTCGGGCGGCCTGGCGGGCCTGGGTTTCCAGCAGCGGGTATTGCTTGGCGTCCTTGACCAGGCCGCCGCGGGCCAAGGCTTTCTTGCCCAGCTCGAACTGCGGCTTCACCAGCAGCAAGACCTGACCCTGGGGCGCCAGCCAGGCCGCCAGATGCGGCAAGGCCCCCAGCATGGAGATGAAGCTGAGGTCGCCGACGATCAGGGCAAAGCCTTCGGGCGGCGCGTGCTGCACCAGGGTCGAGCCGGTCAGCTCGCGTACATGCAGATGCTCCAGCCCCACCGCCTGGGGATGCTGGCGCAGCTGTTCATGCAGCTGGCTGTGGCCCACGTCCACGCCCACGACCTTGGCTGCACCCGCTTTCAGCAGGCAATCGGTGAAGCCGCCGGTGCTCTGGCCCATGTCCAGCACCGTCAGCCCGCTCACATCCAGGCCGCTTTGCTGCAGCGCGCCCTCCAGCTTGAGCCCGCCGCGCGAAACAAAGCGCAACTCCGCGTCATCGCTGACGCGCAGCTCGCAATGCTCCGGCAACTCTTCACCCGCCTTGCGGATCGCCTGCCAGTCCTTGGGCCCCCGCCACTGCGCCGCGCCGGCCGTGATCAGCCGCTGCGCCGCCGAACGAGTCGGCGCCAGGCCTTTGGAAACTAACAGTTGATCAGCGCGCATAGGTGAAAAGGAAACTCGGTCTTGCCAGGGCGTAGCGAGCGGTGCTCAGGCTAGGCGGACGGAGCGCAGGAACCGGAAGGTACTTGGGGTACCTGAGGATTCCGAGCACCGCCCAACGACGCATGAGCGCCGCGCAGTAGCCCTCCGCCGATCAATAGCGGTAGGTGTTGGGCTTGAAGGGGCCGGTCTTGGGCACCCCGATGTACGCCGCCTGCTCATCGCTCAACTCGCTCAGCTGCGCATTCAGCGTGGTCAGCTGCAGGCGGGCCACCTTCTCGTCCAGATGCTTGGGCAGCACATAGACCTTGCCGATGTCGTACGCGTCCTTGTGGGCGAACAGCTCGATCTGGGCGATGGTCTGGTTGGCGAAGCTGGACGACATCACATAGCTCGGGTGACCCGTGCCGCAGCCCAGGTTCACCAGACGGCCCTTGGCAAGCAGGATGATGCGCTTGCCATCGGGGAAGATGACGTGGTCGACCTGCGGCTTGATCTCGTCCCAGCCACACTTGGACAGCGAGGCGACATCGATCTCGTTGTCGAAGTGACCGATATTGCAGACGATGGCGTTGTTCTTCATCGCGGCCATGTGCTCGTAGCGGATCACGTTCTTGTTGCCGGTGGCGCTGACGAAGATATCGGCCTTGTCGGCCGCGTATTCCATGGTCACCACGCGGTAGCCTTCCATGGCGGCTTGCAGGGCGCAGATCGGGTCGATCTCGGTCACCCAGACTTGCGCCGACAGGGCGCGCAGGGCCTGGGCCGAGCCCTTGCCCACGTCACCGTAGCCTGCCACCACGGCGATCTTGCCGGCCACCATCACGTCGGTGGCGCGCTTGATGGCGTCCACCAGCGATTCGCGGCAGCCGTAGAGGTTGTCGAACTTGCTCTTGGTCACCGAGTCATTGACGTTGATGGCGCGGAACAGCAGGCTGCCCTTGGCGGCCATTTCGTTCAGGCGCAGCACGCCGGTGGTGGTCTCTTCGGTCACGCCGATGATCTCGGCGCTCTTGCGGGTGTACCAAGTCGGGTCTTGAGCGATCTTGGCCTTGATGGCGGCGAACAGGATGCGCTCTTCTTCGCTGCCCGGCTTGTCCAGCACCGACAGGTCCTTCTCGGCCTTCTGACCCAGGTGCATCAGCAGCGTGGCATCGCCGCCGTCGTCCAGGATCATGTTCGGGCCTTCGCCTGGCTCGCCCTTGCCGGCGAACTCAAAAATGCGGTGCGTGTAGTCCCAGTAGTCTTCCAGGGTCTCGCCCTTGTAGGCGAACACCGGCGTGCCACGGGCCACCAGGGCGGCGGCAGCATGGTCCTGGGTCGAGAAGATATTGCACGAGGCCCAGCGCACTTCGGCGCCCAGCGCTTGCAGGGTTTCGACCAGCACGCCGGTCTGGATGGTCATGTGCAGCGAGCCGGTGATGCGGGCGCCCTTGAGCGGCTGGGTGGCGGCGTATTCCTTGCGAATGGCCATCAGCGCCGGCATTTCGCTCTCTGCAATCGTCAGTTCCTTGCGACCCCAGGCGGCCAGGGACAGATCGGCAATGTGGTACTGGTCAGCGGCCAGCGAGGTGGTGGTTTGGGCGGTCATGGATCAGCTCCTTCATGCGAAATATGAAGCCGCTGCATTCATTGCCTGGAGGAGGGGGAGGACGAAAAAAACCGGCTCGGTGCTCCGAACCCTGGTTTGATGCATGCAACCGTTCACCCACGCAAGGACGTCAGCGGGTGAGCGCGGTTGCCAATGAACAGGGCCGAGGGGATGACGAGGCCGCTGTGCAAATTTTTCCGAGCCTGGCCTGGGGGTCTGAAGCCAGACCGGCAGGTTGCAACGCTCCTCGGAACGGACGAATTCTAGTCGCAAGCGCCACTTTCGCGCTTGGAACAGGCCGGGTTTTCCCGCCAATCCCGGCCCGAGTTCAGGTCTCAGGGGGTATCCACACCCAGGAAGCGGGCCATGGCGGCCAGTTCTTCGTCCAGCGCGGCGCTGAAGCCGGGCTCGCGGGGCGCCCTGCCGGCCACATAGCCCAGCTGTGCCTGCAAGCGCCCCTCGGCGCTGCTGACATTGCCCCAGCCGATCACCTCGCCGCGCCAGAGCAGGGGCAGGGCGTAGTAGCCCAGCTTGCGCTTGGGCGCGGGCGTGTAGGCCTCGAAACGGTAGGCCCAGCCCCAGAATTGTTCGAAGCGCAGGCGGTCCCAGACCACGGGGTCGAAGGGGGCCAGCAGGCGCACGGCCTCGTCCAGCTTCCAGCGCTTGGAGCCGGGGTTCTCGCCCTCGGGCCAGAACCAGGTCTGGCCCTCGACCTGGGCCTGGGGCCAAGTCTTGCGTACCTGGGCCAGCACCTGGCGCAGTTCGCCGCGCAGATGCGGCGCGCCATAGCCCAGCAGGCTGCACAAATGGCCCAGGCTACGCGAAGGTAAGGGTGCGTACTTGGCCAGCACCAAGTCCAGCAAGGCCTGGGCTTTCTCGTGCGGTGTGCGCGGATCGGGCGTGTGGGCCACGGCGCTGTAGATGCGCTGGCCTTGCTCACGCTGCTGCACGCGCAGCAGGCCTCGGTAATGCATGCCGTCCAGCAAATGGGTGGTGGCATTGCTGCTGCCGCCCCAGGCATTGCGGGTGGAGCCCAGATTGAAATGCTGCTGGATCTCGCGCGGGTGGCAGGGGCCCTGCGCTTGCACAAAGGCCTGGATGGCCTCGGCCTGAGCGCGCGTCTTGGCGTCCCAGGCGCGCTTGGCGCTGCGCGGATGCATGAGCTTGAGGTGCTCGCGCGGCAGGAAGCCGTAGTTGACCAGGCAATCCTCTTCCACCGCCAGCCGGGTGTAGCGGCGCTCCAGATCGCCAGCGCGGTAGTCCTTGACCCGATGCCTCAGGGTCAGGTCTTGCGCCCGCGCCGGGGCGCGGATCGGGTCGGCCTGGACAAAGCCCAGGCGCTGGATGGCCTGGGGCAGGCTGGTGGGCTTGAACAGGCTGCGCGCCACGGCGTAGCGGCGCAGATCGGGCAGGGTCAGGGTGAGGGCGGCGGCGGGCATGGGCTTTGGTGTCAGTTCTGCGCGAGGCGCTCTAGCGCGCGGTCATGGGCGCGCGCCAGCAGCAGCTGGGCCAGCATGGCGCCCAGCCAGGCCAGGGCCATGTCTTTCTGCGTGTCCCAGGGGTCGCCCTGGGCGCCCAGGAATTCATCGGCGCCCTGACCCAGGGCCACCGCGGCGCCCCATTCGATCAGTTCGTAGATGGCGCTGATGGCCAGGCAGCAGGCCGTCACCACGGTGAACAGCCAGCCGCCGGGCTGCAGCCCGGTCTTGCGCAGCAGCAGCTCGCGTGCTGCGATGGCGGGGATGAAGCCTTGCGCCAGATGGCCGAGGCCGTCGTAGGGATTGCGGCCCAGGGCCAGCATCTCGCGCAGCCAGTCACCCAGGGGCACGCGGGCGTAGCTGTAGTGGCCGCCAGCGATCAGGATCAGGGCGTGGACAAAGATCAGGCCCAGCAGCAAGGGCGTGAGCGGGAAGCGCCGCTGCGTGGCCAGCAGCAGCGGCCAGACCAGCAGCACCGGCGCCACCTCCATCCACCAGGTGGCGGCATCGAAGGCACCCAGGCGGCTCCAGGCCAGCACGGCGAGATTGAGCCCGGCCAGCAGGGCCAGCTGCGTGGCGCTGAGCTGCGCCGGCGGGGTGAATGGGGTCGAACGGGACGAGGGTACAGCAGGCATGCCGGCATTGTGGCCGCCGCCCGAGGCGGGGGCGTCAGGTGAAACCTGGGCTGCTGTGCGATCCCCGGCCTGCAATTGCCCTCAACCTTTGCCGCCGGCTGCCGAAAACCGAGAACGCCCGGGCCACTGGGCGGTGTCGGCCTGCGTGCAGGCCAGGATGGCTTTTCCGTGGACGCATCATGACCGAAACCACCCAACTTGAAGCCAAGGTACTGCTGCTGGAGCATGACGCCGCGCAGTACCAGGTGCTGACCGAGTTTTGCCAGTCCGTGGGCCTGATGGCCTTTCCCCGCTCGTCAGCCGATGCCTTGGCCACCCTGGCCCAGAACAAGGACCTCGGCGGGGTGCTGCTGGCAGAAGACCTGCCTTGCGAGGGCGAGGACGGTCTGCACCTGGCGCGCGCCATCCACAAGCTGCGGCCCGAGTTGCCCATCTTTTTGCGCCGCACCACCGACCGGCCGCTCACGCCCGAGGAAGAAAAAGTGGTGCGCCACCGCTGGAACACCGGCGATCTGGATCACCTCAAGGCCGCAGTCGAGTACTCCATCTTCAGCCTGCGCTACCCGACGCGCCTGGTCTACGGCATCGTCGAGCTGACCCGCTCGGCCCTGGCCGCCATGTTCCCCAATGCCCTGGTGGTGTCCGAGTCGCCCTATGTGGTGCACGATCGCATCATCCACGGCGAGGTCTCCACCCTGATCGCCATCGAGAGCACCTGGTGCCGCGGCTACATGATGCTGCAGACCGAGGAAAGCGCGCTGCGCCAGGGCCTGATCCAGGGCTTCAGCTACGCGGGCATCGGTGGTGATCTGAACTTTCGCGAGCTCAACCACATGCTGGGCGAGACCACCAACCTGATCTGGGGCGCCTTCAAGAACCGCTACATCCCGCCCAAGGCCTTTGCCAACCAGCAGACCCAGGTGCCCATCGTCATCAACCACGAGCACAAATACATCTCCTTTGGCTCGCAGGACCCACAGCTGTGCATCCGCTACCAGCTCTCTGATCCCTTCCGGCCGGGCCTGCCGCCGCTGATGATCGTGCAGCGCTTCATCTTCAATCTGCACTGGTCGCCCGATGAGTTTGCCGAGTTCGACGCCGAGGCGCCCGAGGTCGGCCCCACCGGCGAGCTGGAACTCTTTTGAGCGCGGCCAAAGCCCTAGCCCAATCTTTTACATACTCAATCAATCAATCAAGCCCAGCGTGACCCTCGAGGTTGGCGCGAGGAGGAAGCAAGATGGCGAATGTTCTGGTGGTTGACGACTCCAACACCATGCGCGAAATCGTGGCCGGTTACCTGAGCCAGAACGGCTTTCAGGTCGCCGTGGCCACCGATGGGCGCGATGGCCTGCTGCAGCTTCGCAGCGACCCCGGCATCAAGCTCATCGTCAGCGATGTCAATATGCCCAATATGGACGGCCTGACCATGGCCGAGAAGATCCGCAAGGAGCTGGGCAACAAGGATGTGCGCATCATCATGCTCACCACCGAAGACAACCCCGCCATGCGCTCGCGCGGCAAGGATGTCGGCGTGACCGGCTGGATCGTCAAGCCCTTCCGCGGCGATGCGGTGCTGGCCCCGTTCAAGAAATTCTGCGGCTTGAGCTGAAGCGCGTAGGCCAAGAAAAAAGGCCGCTCCGGGGATCCCGGAGCGGCCTTTTTGTTGGTTCGGTGTTCGCTGGCTTTTACAGCCCACCCGCGGCACGCAGTGCTACAGCTTTGTGGTCTTTGCTCACATCGCTGCGCGATATGAGCAAAGCCCCAAAGCGGCGGGTTCGCCTTCGGCGTCCTCTGGCCCTTAAAGGCCAGCCGCTGCGCGCAGCGCAGCCGCTTTGTCAGTCCGTTGGTCTCTGCTCACGTTGCTGTGCAACATGAGCATCGCCCACGAACCGATGCCTCGCTGGCGCGAGGTGGGCTTACAGCCCAGCTGCAGCACGCAGTGCTGCAGCCTTATCGGTCCGTTCCCACGTGAACTCGGGCTCTTCGCGGCCGAAGTGGCCATAGGCGGCGGTCTTGGCGTAGATCGGGCGCAGCAGGTCCAGCATCTGGATGATGCCCTTGGGGCGCAGGTCGAAGTGCTCGTTGACCAGGGCGGCGATCTTGTCGTCGCTGATCACGCCAGTGCCTTCGGTGTAGACCGTCACATTCATGGGGCGAGCCACGCCGATGGCGTAGGCGACCTGGATCTGGCACTGGCGCGCCAGGCCGGCGGCGACGATGTTCTTGGCCACATAACGGGCAGCGTAGGCGGCCGAGCGGTCGACCTTGCTCGGATCCTTGCCCGAGAATGCGCCACCGCCGTGCGGGCAGGCGCCGCCATAGGTGTCGACGATGATCTTGCGGCCGGTCAGGCCGCAATCACCTTGCGGGCCGCCGATGACGAAACGGCCGGTCGGGTTGATCAGGTACTTCGTGTCCTTCAGCCATTCCTTGGGCAGCACCGGCTTGATGATCTCCTCGATCACCGCCTCGATGAACGCGGGCTTCATCTTGGCGCCGTCGCTCATCTCGGGGGCGTGCTGGCTGGACAGCACCACGGTGTCGATGCTGTGCGGCTTGCCGTCCACATAGCGCATGGTCACCTGGCTCTTGGCGTCCGGGCGCAGGAAGGGCAGGCGGCCGTCCTTGCGCATCTGCGCCTGGCGCTCGACCAGACGGTGGGCGTAGTAGATCGGTGCCGGCATCAGCTCGGGCGTCTCGTCGCAGGCGTAGCCGAACATCAAGCCTTGGTCGCCGGCGCCGATGTTCAGGTGGTCGTCGCTGGCGCGGTCCACGCCCTGGGCGATGTCGTTCGACTGCTTGTCGTAGGCCACCAGCACGGCGCAACCCTTGTAGTCGATGCCGTACTCGGTGTTGTCGTAGCCAATGCGCTTGATGGTGTCGCGCGCCACCTGGATGTAATCCACATGGGCGTTGGTGGTGATTTCACCGGCCAGCACCACCAGACCCGTGTTGGTCAGGGTTTCGGCTGCCACGCGCGACAAGGGGTCTTGGGTGAAGATTGCGTCGAGAATCGCGTCAGAGATCTGGTCAGCCACCTTGTCCGGGTGACCTTCAGAAACCGATTCCGAAGTAAAGAGAAAATCGTTCGCCACTTTTACACTCCTTTGATAGTTCGACGGCGTTGCCGGACTGTCTGGTTTGGAGACGCGGCGAACGCTTTAGCAGCATTTGTTGAGCATCGCTGCCCGGCGGGACTTCAATCACATGAATAAAGCCCGCATCGCCCCGCAAGTTGTTCAGTAACTCGGCGATGCGCTGATTATAGAAATATGTTCCTGCTCCTTCGCCTTCTTTCTAAATGTCCCTTGCGTCTGCTCCATGCCGTCGGCGCGATGGCGGGCTGGCTGACCTTCTGGGCCTCGCCGACCTACCGGCGCCGTTACCGCGCCAATGTGGCTCAGGCCGGCCTGGCCTGGCCGGCCGTGCGCGGCGGCGTGGCGGCGGCGGGGCGCATGATTGCCGAGCTGCCCTGGCTCTGGCTGCGCCCGCCGGGCACGCCGCTCGGCGAGCGCGTCCGCTGGGACGGCGCCGAGCTGATCGAGCAGGCCTTGCAGGACCGGCGTGGTCTGGTGCTGATGACGCCGCACCTGGCCTGCTTCGAGATCTGCGCCCAGGCCTATGCCGAGCGATTTGCTGAAAGTGCCAATGCCCCCATCACCGTGCTGTTCCGCCCGGCCCGCCAGGCCTGGCTGCGCGAGGTGGTGGACGGCTCGCGTGGCCGCCCGGGCCTGGAGACGGCGCCGGCCAACCTGGCCGGCGTGCGGCAAATGATCCGTGCTCTGCGCCAGGGCCACACCATCGGCCTGCTGCCCGACCAGGTGCCGCCTGAGGGCCTGGGCGTCTGGGCGCCGTTCTTCGGCCATCCGGCCTACACCATGACCCTGGCCAGCCGCCTGCTGCAACAGACCGGCGCGCGTGCCCTGCTGATTTGGGGCGAGCGTCTAGAGAAAGGCCAGGGTTTCGTGGTGCATGTGCGACCCGGCCCCGAGATCGGCCGTGAATTGACGCCAGAATCGGCCGCCCTGCACATCAATCGATCCATGGAAGAGCTGATTCTCCAAGCGCCCAGCCAGTACCTCTGGGGCTACCACCGCTACAAGCAGCCACGCGGCCTGGACATCGGCGCTGCGCCGGCTGCCGTGCCGGCGCCAGCGGCTGGACCTGCAGCCGGTCCTGTTGTTGAGTCGGAGCGCTGAATGCTGTCCATCTGGGGCGCCAAATTCTTGGTCGGCCTGCTCTGGCTGCTGCACTTTTTGCCGCTGCCGCTGCTGGCCGCCCTGGGCCGCGGCCTGGGGGGGCTGCTGTGGTGGGCGGCCCGCTCGCGCCGGCGCATCGCCTTGCGCAATATCGAGCTCTGTTTTCCGGAGCTGAGCGCGACCCAGCGCCTGGCCCTGGCGCGCGAGCATTTCGCTTGGATGGGCCGCAGCGTGCTGGAGCGCGGCCTGCTCTGGTTCGCCCCGGCCGAGCGCCTGCAGCGCCTGATGACGATCAAGGGCGACATCCAGCTGGCCCAGCGTGCCGAGACCCCGGTAATGTGGTTGCTGCCGCATTTCGCCGGCCTGGAGTGGGCGGCGCCGGCCCTGATGCTGAACCAGACCTGCCCCGGCGTGGATGTGTACTCGCGCCAGAGCAATCCGGTGTTCGACGCCCAACTGCTGGCCGGCCGCGCCCGCTTCGGCAAGACGGCGTTCGTGGATCGCCACGACGGCATCCGCCCGGTGCTGCGCCTGATCCGCGAGGGCTATGCTTTCTTGAACGCGCCGGACATGGACTTCGGTGCCAAGGACTCGGCCTTCATCCCCTTTTTCGGCGTGCCCGCCTGCACCCTGCTGGCCCCGGCCAAGATCGCGCGCAGCATGGGCATGACGGTGCAGCCCCTGGTGGTGACCATGAAGCCGGGCGGTCAGGGCTATCTGATCGAGGCCTTCGAGGCGCCGGCCGGCTACCCCAGCGGCGATCTGGAGGCCGATGCGCGCACGCTCAACGCCTGGCTGGAGGCGCGCATCCGCGAGAATCCGGCCCAGTACCTCTGGGTGCACAAGCGTTTCAAGACCCGGCCCGAGGGCGAAGCTTCTCTGTACTGAGCCGGGCGGGCGGCGGCCTGGCCTGATAATGCCGCGATGAACCTGCGCTTCACCAAGATGCAGGGCGCGGGCAATGACTTCTGTGTCATCGACGCGACCCAGCAAGTCCTGACCCTCAGCCCCGCGCAACTGCAGCGCCTGGGCGACCGCCGCTTTGGTGTCGGCTGCGACCAGATCCTGGTGATCGAGTCCAGCAGCACGCCTGGCGTGGATTTTCGCTACCGCATCTTCAACGGCAGCAGCGGTGCCGAGGTGGAGCACTGCGGCAACGGTGCCCGCTGCTTTGTGCGTTATGTGAACGAGAAAGGCCTGTCGGCCAAGCGCAGCATCACGGTCGAGACGGTCAACAAGCGCCTGGAGCTGCATCTGCGCGACGATGGCCGGGTCAGCGTTGACATGGGCGCGCCCATCTTCGAGCTGGCCCGCGTGCCTTTCAATGCCGAGGGCCTGAGCCCGCGGCTGCAAGGAGGTTTCGAGCTCTGGCCGCTGGCGGATCTTGGCGTTGAAGTCGGCGTGCTGTCCATGGGCAACCCGCATGCGGTGATGCTGGTGGACGATGTGGACCAAAGCCCGGTGGCGCAGCTTGGCCCCCAGGTCGAAACCCATGCGCGTTTCCCGCGCAAGGTCAATGTCGGCTTCTTGCAGATCGTGTCGCGCTCGGCCGTGCGCTTGCGCGTGTTCGAACGCGATGCCGGCGAGACCCTGGCCTGCGGCACCGGCGCTTGTGCGGCCGTGGTGGCTGGCATGCGTTTGGGCTTGCTCGATGCGGCCGTCGAGGTGCAGACCCGCGGCGGGGATTTGAAGATTGAATGGGCTGGCGCCGGTGCGTCATCGGCGGCCCTGGACGCGCCGGTCATCATGACCGGGCCGGCGCAAACCGTGTTTGAAGGAGAGATCTCGCTGTGAGCAGCCAAGCCCCCACCGTCACCGAGCAGGACATCGCCGACTTTCTGGCCCGCACCCCCAGCTTTTTCGAGCGCCACGCCGAGTTGCTGGCCAAGGTGCAGCTGAGCCACCCGCATGGTGCGCGCGCCGTGTCCCTGCAAGAGCGCCAGGCCGAAATGCTGCGCGAGAAGATCAAAGGCCTGGAGCAGAAGATCATCGAGATGATCCGCAATGGCCAGGAGAACGTGGCCATTGCCGACCGCCTGCACCGCTGGACCCAGGCCTTGATGCTGACCGTGGCCACGGCCGAGCTGCCGGCCGTGCTGCTGAAAGAGCTGCGCCACCAGTTTCTGATCCCGCAAGCCGGTCTGCGACTCTGGGGTGTGGATGCGGCCTTTGCCGAGCATGAATGCGCGCGCCCGGTCAGCACCGATGTGAAGAGCTTTGCCTCCAGCCTGAGCCAGCCTTACTGCGGCGTCAACTCGGGCTTCGAAGCGGCGGGCTGGTTGCAGGCCGCCGATGGCAGCGAGGGCGGCGCCACCTCCCTGGCCCTGATTCCCTTGCAACACGGCACGCCGGCGCGCAGCTTTGGCCTGCTGGTGCTGGGCTCGCCCGACCCGACCCGCTACACCGCCGAGATGGGCACCGAGTTTCTGACCCGCGTGGGCGATATCGCCAGCGCGGCCCTGGCCCGCTGGCTGCCAGCCGCACCGGCGCCCGCCGCTGATGAGCCCGCAGCGCAGGCCGACTGACGCGGCAGCCTCCGAGCGGCCTGCCGAAGCGGGGCCGCTGGCGCCCTTGCTGCAGGCCTATCTCGACCATGTGCGGGTGCAGCGCCGCCTGTCAGCGCGCACCTTGGTGATCTACACCGATGGCCTGCGCCGCTTGCAGGCTCTGGCCGAGGATGCGGGCATTGATCTGTTGCAACTGAGCAGCGCGCAGGCGAGGCGCTGGGCGGCGCGTCTGCATGCATCCAGCGAGGGACGGGCTGGCTTGGGGCCGCGCAGCATTGCCTTGCTGCTCTCGGTCTGGCGGGGCCTCTACCGCTGGTTGGGCCGGGAAGGGCGCGTGGCCTTCAACCCCTTTGATGGCTTGCGGCCACCCAAATCGGCCAAGCCCCTGCCCAAGGCCTTGGCGGTGGATGATGCCGTGCAACTGGCCAGTTACCGCGACGACAGCGCCGGGCAAGACCCGCGCCTGGAGGCGCGCGACCATGCCCTGGTCGAGCTGCTCTACGGCTGCGGCCTGCGCGTGGGCGAGCTGGAGGGGCTGGATGCCTGCGCTGGCCCGCAGGCGCGCGGCTGGTTGGATCTGGAGTCGGCCGAGGCTCATGTGCTGGGCAAGGGCGCGAAACGCCGCTCCGTGCCCATCGGCCAAGCCGCCTTGCAGGCCGTGCGGGCCTGGTTGGCCTTGCGGCCGCAGCTGGCTGCGGCGCAGGAGCCGGCGCTGTTTGTCGGCCCGCGCGGTGCTCGCCTCGGTGCCTCGCAGATCCGGCTTCGGCTCAAGGCGCGTGCGCTGGCAGCGGGCATGCCCACCCATGTGCATCCGCACATGCTGCGCCACTCTTTTGCCAGCCATGTGCTGCAGTCCAGTGGCGATTTGCGCGCGGTGCAGGAGCTGCTGGGTCATGCCCACATCACCACCACGCAGATTTACACCCAGCTGGATTTCCAGCATCTGGCGCGGGTCTACGACAGCGCCCACCCGCGCGCCAAGAAGCAGGCCGCGCCGTCCGACAAGCCCTAGTTCACCGTCTTTCTTTTCCGTTTCTCAACCATGTCCACAACTTTTGCCTGGATCGGCGCCGGCGCTCTGCTGGCTTTCAATGCGGCTGCACAGACCACCCAGCCGAATGGCGAGGCACCGGTGCTGGCTCGCATCAGCGAAACCCGCCCGGCAGCCATCGAGGCCAACTGGACACCGCTGCGCCTGCCCACCGGCAAGCGCATCGCCCTGCTGGGCGGCAGCTATCTGATGGCCATCGATGAAGACTGGGGTTTTGGCCCCAGCGTCTACGGTGCCGCCAAAGGCAATTACGGCGGCGTGTTCACGGTCGGCCTGACCGCGCAGCGACGCTGGCGCCTGGGCCAGAACACCCATCTGGCGGCCAGTCTGTACGCCGGCGCGGGTGGTGGCCTGAGCTCGTCCGAGGTGCGTTTTGGCGGTGGCCTGATGCTGCGGCCCGAGCTGTCCTTGCGCACCGAAGCGGGGGCCTGGTATTCGGGCGTGGCACTCAGCCATGTGAGCTTCCCCAGTGGCAATGTGAAGGGCAGCAGCATCGGCTTTGTTCTCGGCCGTGCCGCCAGCTTCAGCAGCTTTGCACCCACCGATGCCGGACGCTTCGGCCGCTCCACCCAGCGCACTGGCCTGGGCTTTGACGAGATCACCGTGCAAGGCGGCCTCTACAAGCCGCGTGCCGGCACGCGCAACCGCAGTGGTGTGGCCAGCACGGCCCGCATGGGCAAGGCCGGCGCCGATCTGCGCCACTACATCGCCGAGGGCAGTTGGTGGGGTGTGGAAGCGTCGGGCGCGGCCCAGGGCGGCGCTGATGGTTATATGGAAGTGCTGGCCAATGCGGGCCAGGACTGGGCCATTGGCCACCCCTCGCTGCGCCTGGGCGGCCAACTGGCCGTGGGTCTGGGGGGTGGCGGCAATATCGACACCGGCAGCGGCTGGCTCTTGCGCGCCGGCCCCAGCTTGCGTTGGCAAACCCCTTGGGGCCCCAGCGTTCGCCTGGACGCCGGCCTGGCCCGCGCCACCGCCGGCAACTTCAAGTCCGGCTTTGTGCGCCTGGGCCTGAGCCTGCCGCTGGACCGCCCGCCCAGCTTCAATGCCTGGGGCATGGAGGAGAGCAAGCCCGGCGTGGTGCGTACCCAGCAGCTGTTCACCAGCGTTCAACACCTGGGCAAGGTCCGCTTCAAGGATGGCCGCCAGGAGTCCATCACCCAGCTGGGCCTCATGATGACGCGCGAGCTGACGCCCCATGTCTACGGCATCGGCCAGGCCGGCAGTGCGGCCTGGGGCTCGGCTGGCGCCTATTCCTATGGTTTGGTGGGTCTGGGCGTGCAAGCGCGGCCCTGGGCGGCCCAGCCGCGCTGGAGCGTGGGCGCCGAGCTGATGGCCGGCGCGGCCGGCGGCGGCGGGGTGGCCGTGGCCGGCGGCGCCGTGGCGCAGGGCGAGGCCTGGACCCAGCTGAATCTGGGCCAGGAAGAGCGCCTGCGCCTGCGCGTGGGCCTGGGCCAGTGGCGCAGCCTGCGTGGCGACAAGCAAAGCACCAGCCTGCTCAATGTCTCGATCGGCTATGCCTTTGGCAGCCTGACGCGCTGAGCCGCGGCATCCACACTTCCAAAGAAGAAAGCGAAGCGATGAAGAAAATCGTCATCCGTGCCGGCAAGGAGCGCTCGCTGCAGCGCCGTCACCCTTGGGTGTTTGAGAGTTCGATCGCACGCGGCAGCGCCGATGCGGGCGAGACCGTGCGGGTCGAGTCGGCCGAGGGCGCCTTCCTGTGCTGGGCGGCGTTCAGCCCGCAATCTCAGATTCGCCTGCGTGCCTGGAGCTTTGACGAAGGCCAGCGCATTGACGCTGCCTTCTTCCGCCAGCGTCTGGACCGTGCCCTGGCGGTGCGCACACGCCTGCCGATTGCCTCCGATGCGCTGCGCCTGGTTCACGGCGAGGCCGATGGCCTGCCGGGCCTGATCGTCGACCGCTATGGCGACACTCTGGTGGCCCAGTTCCTGTCCAGCGGCGCCGAGCGCTGGAAGGCGGTCATCGCCGACCACCTCTTGGCCGCCACCGGCCTGAGCCGCCTGTTCGAGCGATCGGATGCGCAGGTGCGCGAGTTGGAGGGCTTGCCCCAGGTGACCGGCTGGCTGCGTGGCGAGGGCGCCACGGAAGTGACGATCAGCGAACACCAGTGGCGCCTGAGTCTGGACGTGGCCGAGGGCCACAAGACCGGCTACTACCTGGACCAGCGCGACAACCGCAAGAAGTTCGCCGACACCGTGCGCCAGTACGGCTGCCAGTCTGTGCTGAACTGCTACAGCTACACCGGTGGCTTTTCGGTGGCGGCGCTGGCGGGCGGGGCGCAGGAGGTGGTCAGCGTGGACTCCTCGGCGCCGGCCCTGGCCCGCGCCACGGCCCATGTGGCGCTGAACGGCTTTGCGCCCGAGTTGCACCGGGCGCTGGATGCCGATGTCAACGCCACCTTGCGCGGTTTTCTGAAAGAAGGCCGGCAGTTCGACGCCATCGTGCTGGACCCGCCCAAGTTCGCGCCCACGGCCGCCCACGCCGAGCGCGCCGCCCGCGCTTACAAGGACATCAACCGCCTCGGCCTGCGCCTGCTCAAGCCGGGTGGCGTGCTCTTCACCTTCTCCTGCTCGGGTGGCATCAGCCCGGATCTCTTCCACAAGATCGTGGCCGGTGCGGGCCTGGATGCCGAGGCCGATGGCTTCATCCTCGATCGCGTCGGCGCCACGCCCGACCATCCGCAGACCATCTGCTTCCCCGAGGGCGAGTACCTCAAAGGCTTGCTGATCCTGAAAAGCTGAGGCCTGCGCCGCTGCTCTTTGTGCGCTTCGCAGGGCGGCGGCGCGCTTCCTGGTGGTTTCCCTTAGTGGAAATTCCTGCCCCGGCTGAAGGGGGTGAAGGGCTGGGAAGCCGTGCCATATTCACGACCTGGGTTTGTTTGAAACCAACCCGAAACCATCCACCCGCCGCGGCCAGAAGCCGAAGAGCACAAACAGGGTGGACAGATCGTCGCAAGACAGAAGCACAGCATCGAGAGGGACTCAGCGTGGCAAAGAACAAAGCAACTCTTCACTGGATCGCGGCGGCCGCCTTGTTGGCCATGGCCGGCGGCGCACAGGCACTGGGCAATCAGCAGGCGCCGAACCAGAGCCTGCCCAGCAGCGTGGGCGGCCTGGGCAATCTGGACCCGCTGACCGGCAACACCAGCTCGCCCTCGAACTGGCGCTTCGCCCCCGGCCAGAGCATTGCCGGCGTGGCCGGCCTGCTGGACGGCGTGGCCCGTCTGAGCTTCACCACCAGCGGCGGCGGCAGCTATGGCTGCTCCGGCTCGCTGCTGGCCGGTGGCCAGTATGTGCTGACCGCGGCGCATTGCGCCGATGACTTCACCTCGATGAAGGTGCAGTTCGGCTGGTTCAATGGCACGGCCACCGTGACCCGCAACGTCGCCGTCGGCGACGCCATCCTGCACCCGGCCTGGCAGGGCTTCAACAACTCGGCCGACAACGGCTCGGACATCGCCATCCTGAAGCTGGATGCGGCCGTGACCACCATCCAGGGCTACAAGCTGAGCACCACCAACGATGTCGGCAAGACCCACATCATGGCCGGCTACGGCACGACCCAGAACGCCAACGTCAACTCCGGCACCAACTGGAACGATGGCGCATACGGCCACTACGCCTTCAACACCTTTGACGTCGACAGCAAGACCTTCAACAAGGCCGTGGGTGACACCCTGGGCGCGGGCTGGGGCTACAACCCCGACTACTACCGCCATGGCGTGACCTATATGGTCGATTTCGATCGTGGCACCGCAGCCAACAACACCCTGCAACGCATCGCCGACGCCACCGGCAACCAGTTCAGCAGCGATCTGGGCCAAGGCGGCGTTGAAGGCCTGATCGCCGGTGGCGATTCGGGTGGCGGCGACTTTGTCTGGAACGGCTCCGAGTGGGTGCTGTCCGGCGTGCATTCCTGGGGCTGGCAAGGCAATGCCACGAATGGTTTTGGTGCCTGCGACTTCCTGGGTCTGAGCGGTTGCGACAACGCCATGAACAACAGCGCCAGCTATGGCGATCTGTCCGGTTCCACCGCGGTGTTCTCGCATGGCCAATGGATCGCTTCGGTCACCGCCGTGCCCGAGCCGCAAACCTACGCGCTGATGGCTCTGGGCCTGCTGGCTGTGGGCGCCGCTGCACGCCGTCGCAAGGCTTGAGCATGGCCGCCTCGAAGCCCGGGCCGCGGCCTGGGTTTCGGGCCTCAAACAAGCGACCTTCGGGTCGCTTTTTTCATGCGCTTGTCATGGAGGCGCAGAGGGCAATCCGGGTTTGTCCCGGCCCGTGATCCGGGGGGCATGGCGCCTTGGGCTCATGGCATATTCACGGCGCGGTCACACGGGCTCGCGCTTCCGAACAGGAGGCGAGGTGCGGGCCTTGGGCGACGAGGGCTCATGGCCTGTGCTCACCCTTCCGCGCATCAACACAAAGACACAGTCTTCGAGGAGAACTTTTTTATGAACCACCCCTCCACACGCATGCAGCGCGGCCTGATCGCCGCCGCTGTGGCCTTGACGGCCAGCGCATCGGCCATGGCGCAAACCTCTGCCAGCGATTACTTCGTCGGCAAAGAGGCTCTGGTGGTCTCCACCGGCAACCCGGCTTCCTGGGTCCTGCAACCCGGCGCTGACAGCGGTGCGCTCGATGGCGTGGCCCGCTTGCTCTATTCCAATGACCAAGGCGGCTGGATCTGCTCGGGATCCCTGCTGGCTGGCGGCCAGTATGTGTTGACCGCTGCACACTGCGCCGACAACTTCAACTCGATGACGGTGGACTTCAAGCAAGGCGCCGTGACTCGCAATGTGGTCCAGGCTTGGGTGCACAGCGGTTGGACTGGTGCCCTGGGCACCGGCGCTGACATCGCCATCGTCAAGCTGGACCAGGCCGTCACCGACATCAACGGCTTCGCCCTGAGCACCAGCAACGATCTGAAGAAAGACTTCCTGCTGGCAGGCTATGGCCTGACCGGTACCGGTGCCACCGGCAACAGCGGCGGCTTCGACTGGGGCAAGGCGCACTACGGCTACAACACCATCGACGTGGCAGATCAGGGTGCATTCGGTGTCGAGTACATCAGCGACTTTGACAACGGCAGCAACGCCAAGAACGCCATCGCGCGCCTGGGTGCCGCCTGGGGTACGGGCTGGACCAGCAGCACCGGTTTGGGTGCAGGCCTGGAGGCTCAAATCTCCGGCGGTGACTCCGGCGGCGGTGATTTCGTCTGGGATGCCGACAACAACCGCTGGCTGCTGGCTGGCGTGCATTCCTGGGGCTGGGGTGCCTGCAATGCCGCGCTCGGCGTGGAAGACTGTGATGCCCTGGCTGGCACCAACTCGAGCTTCGGCGACCTGGCTGCGTCCACGGCCGTGTTCTCGCATGCCGAATGGATCGGTTCCATCACGGCCGTGCCCGAGCCGCAGACCTATGCCTTGATGGCCCTGGGCCTGCTGGCCGTGGGCGCCAGCGTGCGCCGCCGCAAGGCCTGATCACTGCACGACACAGGCGACAGGAAAGGCGACCTTCGGGTCGCCTTTTTTCTGGGCGCCTGGCTTTGGTGGGGTGACGGGCTTCAGAGCTTGGGCAGGGCAATGCGTGGCTCGAATTTGCCGCGCCGCACGCTGAAAAAGGCCTTGACGTTGCGCACATTGGCATCCTGCGTGAACAGGCGCAGCACCAGGGCCTGGTAGGCCGCCATATCGGGCACCTGCAGGATCAGCACAAAGTCCGGCCCCGGTGAGACCTGGTAGCACTGCTGCACCGCCGCTTCACCCAGCACACGGGCTTCAAAGGCCTGCAGATGCTCGGCGCCCTGGCGGTCCAGCGTGATTTCGACGATGGCGCTCAGGCCGGCGCCCAGCTTCTCGGCCGAGAGCAGGGCGACGCGCCGCTCGATGATGCCGCTGTCCAGCAGGCGCTTGACCCGGCGCAGGCCGGTGGCGGGCGAGACATGGGCTTGCTGTGCCAGGTCCTGGTTGGACAGCGAGGCGTCTTGTTGCAGCAGCTCCAGGATGCGCAGATCGGTGGCGTCCAGGCTCAATGACTCGATTGAATCGTTCATTTCAATTCATTCCGTGAAATATGTTGTCGCACAACATGATGGGTGATTGATTATTTCAATCTGATTGAAAAATTGAAAGCAATGATTTCAATCCTGTGCCTACGATGCGCTCCATTGCAACCTCATGCAGCGTGCTCAGGTCCTCAGCGACGGAGCGCCGCAACATCTTCAGGAGACCAGAGTCATGTGTGGAATCGTCGGTGCCGTCAGCCAGCGCAATATCGTCCCCATCCTGATCGAGGGCCTCAAGCGCCTCGAGTACCGCGGCTATGACTCCTGCGGCGTGGCGGTGCACCAGGACGGCGGGCTCAAGCGCGCCCGCAGCACCTCGCGCGTGGCCGAGCTGACCGGCCTGGCCGCCGAAGACGGCATCGCCTCCGGCACCGGCATCGCCCACACCCGCTGGGCCACCCACGGCGCCCCCGCCGTGCACAACGCCCACCCGCATTTCTCGCATGGCCCCAGCGCCGGTTCCGACAGCGTCGGCCGCATTGCCTTGGTGCACAACGGCATCATCGAGAACCACGACGAACTGCGCGCCGAGCTCAAGACCCGCGGCTATGTCTTCACCAGCCAGACCGACACTGAAGTCATCGCCCACCTGATCGACCACCTCTACCAAGGTGATCTGCTGGAGGCCGTGCAGCAAGCCCTGCCGCGCCTCAAGGGCGCTTACGCCGTGGCCGTGTTCTGCCGTGATGAGCCGCACCGTGTGGTGGCTGCGCGCGAGGGTTCACCCCTGGTGCTGGGCGTGGGCATGGAGGCCGCCGATGGCGAGCATTTCGTCGCCTCCGACGCCATGGCCCTGGCCGGCGTGACCGACCAGATCGTCTACCTGGAAGAGGGCGATGTGGTGGACCTGCAGCTGGGCCGTTTCTGGATCAGCCGCTTGAACGCTGAAACCGGCCGTTATGAAGCGCAGCAGCGCGAGGTGCGCACGGTGCACGCCCACAGCGGCGCGGCCGAGCTGGGCCCCTATCGCCATTACATGCAGAAGGAAATCTTCGAGCAGCCGACGGCGATCGCTAATACGCTCGAAGCCATCACCAGCATCAGCCCCGAGCTCTTCGGTGACGGCGCCTACGGCATCTTCAAGGAAGTCGATTCGGTGCTGATCCTGGCCTGCGGCACCAGCTACTACTCGGGCTCCACCGCCAAGTACTGGCTGGAGTCGATCGCCAAGATCCCCACCAGCGTGGAGATCGCCAGCGAGTACCGCTACCGCGACAGCGTGCCCAACCCGCGCACCCTGGTGGTGACCATCAGCCAGAGCGGTGAAACTGCCGACACCCTGGCCGCACTCAAGCATGCCCGCGCCCAGGGCATGAAGCACACGCTGACCGTCTGCAATGTCTCCACCAGCGCCATGGTGCGCGAGTGCGAGCTGGCCTACATCACCCGCGCCGGTGCCGAGATCGGCGTGGCCTCGACCAAGGCCTTCACCACCCAGCTGGTGGGTCTGTTCCTGCTGACCCTGGCCCTGGCCCAGACCCGCGGTCACTTGAGCGAAGCGCAGGAAGCCGAGCATGTGAAGGCTCTGCGCCACCTGCCCGTGGCGGTGCAAGCCGTGCTGGCGCTGGAGCCCCAGGTCATCGCCTGGAGCGAAGAATTCGCCCGCAAGGAAAACGCACTCTTCCTCGGCCGCGGCCTGCATTACCCGATCGCCCTGGAAGGCGCCCTGAAGCTCAAGGAAATCAGCTACATCCACGCCGAGGCCTACCCCGCCGGTGAACTCAAGCACGGCCCCCTGGCCCTGGTCACCGCCGAGATGCCCGTCGTCACCGTGGCGCCCAACGACACCTTGCTCGAAAAGCTCAAGAGCAATATGCAGGAAGTCCGCGCCCGCGGCGGCCAGCTCTACGTCTTCGCCGACGGCGACACGCAGATCGAAAGCGAGCCGGGTCTGCACGTGATCCGCATGCCCGAACACTACGGCGCCCTGAGCCCCATCCTGCACGTGATCCCGCTGCAGCTGCTGGCGTATCACACCGCTTGCGCACGTGGAACGGATGTGGACAAGCCTCGCAACCTGGCCAAGTCGGTCACGGTGGAATAAGCGTTAGGTATAGTTTTTGACGCCAAAAAACAAAGTTCGTCGGATAAAAATTAGGTTCGTCGGGCGTTCTTTGCATTGTGGGATCAATGCCGGTCCAGGTGATCGGTGGCTGAACTCGCGAGAGTAGCTTTGGCGTCAGCTCGGCTGAACTTCCGCCCTGTGAAGTTGCAGCATTTGTTTGCACGGGCTGCAACAGGTTGATCTGAGACGTTCGCCACCAGAGGCCTGAAAGGCGGGGGCGACGGACACCGGTCATCAAACGTCCCTCGACCGATCCCACCAGGTCCGGTCGCCCGAGCAAGGCTGGTCGTGCAAGACGGCCCGAACGAACGCGCTCGCAGATGGTGCTCGGCTCAAAGCGTCCCTTTGCAGCCGTAGGCCCAAGCGTCGCGGTCGTCCGCAACGTGCCCAAAGCCAAAGTACAAATCCAGGGTTGAGGGTTGTCACTGCAGCGGTTGCTGCCGTGCGCAGCCTGCGAACTGAAGTGCGGTCAGTACCCCAGGCCGACTTGCGCTTCGGCTGCTGTAGCGGTCAACGGCTCTCGGGCAAGGCCTTGGGGACAGGGCTCTGCACCGGCTCGTATGCTTGGCCGGCAAGAATGGCCTCGACCGCCCGGCTGGTGGCGTCGATGCCCTTGTCCTCGCCGTTGTTGCTGAGCAGGACGATGTCGATGTCCTGGACGGGCAGATGACTAAGCTCGGCCTTGAAGGCACGCCAATGGCCACCATGCGCGATGCGCGGCTGTTGCAGCGCCGAGGGGCGCAGGCCGAATCCCAAGCCATAGGGGATCTGGCTACCGTCTGTCAGGCGGGTTGGTGTGGTGGCCTCGCGCCAGGCGCCAGCCGACATCGCCAGCCCGCTGCGCAGCGCCCGCGACCAGATCAGTAGGTCGCCCACAGTGGAGTAGATGCCACCCGCCCCCTGCAGGTAGAAGCCGGGAATCTGGTCTTGGGCTCGGCGCTGGCCATCGGCTGTGAGCCGGAAGCCGTAGGCGCGGGCAGCAATGCCGGCCTCGTTGTCAGGCATGCGCAAGCGGGTGTTCGTCATGCGCAGCGGGTCGAAGAACTCGTGCTTCAGAAAGTCTGCGAACGACAGGCCAGAAACCTGCGACACCACTCGGGCCAGGAGCAGGTAGCCTGTGTTGCTGTACTCGAAGCGTTCGCCGGGCGCGAACTTCGGCACTGCCTTCGAAGCCGCCAGCACCTGCACCAGGTCCTCGCCCAGCAGGGGCGCGACGACCTTGCCGCTGCGTAGCAGCTGCGTGTAGTGGGCCATCGCATCCGGCACGCCGGCACTGTGGTTCAGCAGCTGCCGCAGCGTCATGCGCGGGTACGGAAAGCTCGGCAGATGGCGGTCTACGCTGTCGTCCAGCTTGAACTTGCCTTGATCGACGAGACGCAGGACTGCGGCGGCAGTGAATTGCTTGCTGACCGAGCCGATGTCGAAGGCGTGAGCGGTGCTGAGGGCACCCTGGCCATCGATGCCGGCCTCGCCAAATGCGCCGTCATAGACCACCTTGCCGCCGCGGGCGACCAGGAAGCTGCCATTGCAGACCTGGGCCGCATGGCACTGCGAGAAGTAGCTGTGCAGCAAGGCCGTCGAGTTGGACGGGTGGGCTTGCGCATGGCCGGGCGCATGGCAGGCGAGCAGGAGCGCGAGCAATCGGAGCAAGGCGGAGGGCGGATTGGAGCGGATGGGCATGGCAGGGCTCATGTCAGTGGTTGGGTTGAGACGGCTTGTCGTCGGGGGAGGTGATCAGCAAGGCGTCGACATCGATGCCCAACTGCCCCAGGCCTGTGCAGGTGCAGCCCGTGGCTAGGTGGCGACCGCTCGGCGCGGTCCGGGTCGCGTGTCTTGTCGAGCCTCGGCTGTCCGAGCTTGTCGGGGCCGCATCAGCAATCCGGCTGCGAGCAAGGCCGGCAGGCCGATCAAGCCGCAGACCGACACCCAGACCAGCCCGGCGCCAAGGCCCTGGCGGCGCCGGTGGGCCAGCCAGGCAGCCATGGCGGCCGACAGGCCCAGCAAGGCGTAGCCCACCGACTGGATAGACCCTGGCGGCGCCAGGGCTTGGCCCTCCATCTCAACACCACCCTGGCGCCTGAACACAGCCCCATCCAGCGCCATGAGCAACTCATGCTGCAGCGGTGAGACCGCCCAGTAGATCCAGCAGTAGGCGTCTCCGAAGCTTGGCTTCAGCGCCTGCGAAAGCAGCGTTCGGCCCTGCCCGGACTCATCCACCCGCAGCAGTGTTTGCCAAGGCCGGCTCGGTTCCAAGGGGCGGCCCTCCAGCATCAAGACCAACCAGCCCTCCCCGTCCTTGAGCACGGCGATGCTACGCAGATCGCGTGAACCATGGGGCAGTGGCTGGCGCCAGCGCAACGTGCCACGGCGATCCAGCAGCAGGAGCTCGCGGTTGCTGAGCATCAGCAGGTCCTGCTCGGAGCCCAGCGCCACCGGCCTGGCGATGAAGCGGTCTTGCGCGCCCGGCAGCGTCAGCAGGGTCTTCAGGCGGGCGCCGCCGGACTCAGGGCGCAACAACTCAGGGCCCAGTACCATCCAGGGACCCAGCTGCATCGGTGGCGACGTAAAGCGCTGCTCGGGCGCTATCGGCTCCGACGGCTCCAGCAAGCCCTGACGCCCCAGGCGGCCGACTTGTTGGCCGTTGTTGTCAAAGGCCAGGTAGACCTGCTGGGCGTGGCTGAACTCCATGCGCCAGCCCCGTTCGACCCAGTCCCAACTCAGCGACATGCTCCGGCCCGGCTGGAAGCGCACCGGCATGCGATCGAAGGTCGGGTACAGCATCGCCACCGGCAGCGACTTCCAAGCCTCTGGATCGATCTTGCGCCCCTGCGCCTGGCCCAGGCTCTCGGCCAACTGCTCGCCCGGACCCAGTCGCTGAAGGGCCTCGTAGCTGCCCGTCGCGGGCTGCCGTTCGAACTGTGGGTGGCTTCCCGCCGCCGCCAGCACCGCCTGCGTGCCAACTGCAGCACCGATCTGCATCACCACGGTCAGCACCAGCACCATCGGCAGGCCGAGCAGCAGTAGCCAGGCTTGGCCGCGGGGTGAGCTGGCAAGATCCGGCTTGAACAGGCGGTCCAGACCCGCCAGCAGCCACAGCACCAGGGCCAGCATCGGCCAGGGCAGCCAGGGCACCGCCAGAAACTCGGCGACCAGTAGAAAGGGACTGGCAAGCAGCAGGAGCGCCCAGCGCCCAGGCGCCAGCACCGCGATCGAGGCCGCCAGGTAGCCGGCCAGCGCCAGCAACCAGGCTTGCAGGGTCAGACCCAGCTGCCAGGGCTCAACCACGCCGCCCGACAGCGAGGCCACCGGCAGAGCCAGCGCAACCGGCAGCATGATCATTGCGGCCAGCAGCGAGGCGGCCGCACCAACCAGGCTCAGCATCAAGCGCCTGGGCGCCAGCGGCCGGTGCAACAGGTTCAGCCAGACGTTGGCACGGCTGTAGTTCCACATCTGCCAGCCGCCCAGCAAGTGGCCCACGACCACATAGCCTGCGCCGATCAGGCCCAGCAGGCCGATGTTGGGCTGGCTCATATCGGTCAGTCGACCGAGGTAGGCCAGGCCGGCGAAATTGAGCAGCGCCAGGCCCAGAGCCCAGCCACGGTAGCGGCGCATCTCCGCCCACATCAGTTCAGGCATGTGCCGACTCCTTCGATTCATCCTTGGCGCGGCGTGGTGCCGCATGGTTCTTGGCGAGAAAGGCGTTGATCGCACGGTCCAGGCCCACCGCCGCGCTGATGGCCCGGCGTGCGCCCAGCGCTTGCAATGCGGCGGACGTGGCCTCCTCAGGCTGATCGAGCAGCAGGAGCTGAGTGATGCCGTCGACGGTCTGGCTCTGCAGATACCCAGCCAGGCCGCGCAGCTCCGGCGCCTTGAAAGGGAACTCGATCTGCCAGAGCCGCACACGCTCGCAGAACGCGTCGGGGCTGGATTGGTGGCGGAGCTCGCCACGCTCCAGCACCACCAGGTGATCGGCAATGCGTTCGATCTCCTCCATCTGGTGCGAGCAGTAGACGATGGTGGCCCCGTCTTGCTGACCGCTGAACAGCAGGGCCTCCAGGAAGGCGCGCTTGGACACCACATCCAGGCCCAGGGTCGGTTCGTCGAGGATGAGCAATTCGGGCTGCTGGGCCAGTGCCAGAGCCAGGCTCAGCCCCGCGCGTTCGCCCCGTGAGAGCTCAGAGACGCGCTGGTGCAACTCCACGTGGAAGTGCCCCAGCACCTCGTCGAGCAGGCCAGCCTGCCAGCGCCCGATACCAGGTGCGGCATAGAGGCGCTGCTGCATGCGGATCAGCTCCTTGACCACCATCCAGCCCGGCAGGCTGTGCTCTTCGTTGACGAAGCCGATGCGCGCCCGCTCCGAAGGGCCAAGGGCTTGACTGTCCACGCCAAGCACGCGGACGCTGCCGCTGCTGGGCGCCATGAAGCCCAGCAGGATGCGAAACAGCGTGGACTTGCCTGCACCGTTGGCACCGACGATGGCATGCACGCCGCCGCGCGGCAGGCGCAGGCTCAAGTCACTCAGGGCCTTCTTGCCCGGGCCGAAGCTGCGACACAGCGCCTCGGTCTCAATTACCCATTCGCTCATTGGTCCTCTTCCTCTGCGTTCAGGCGCGCTTACGCGGCTTGCTCAGGACGGCAAGCTCATCAGCCAATTGGCCCAGCATCTGCTTGGGCGTGAAGTCCAGGCCTAGCACCTCGTCCACGAAGCGGTTGCAGGCAGCGTCCAGGCGACGCTGCTGCTCCTCTTGCGACAGGCGCTGGCGCGGCTGGGCCACGAACAGGCCCAGGCCCGCTCTGGCATCAAGCCACCCCTCAACCGTCAGCTCCTGGTAGGCCTTGGCGACCGTGTTCGGATTGATCAGCAGTTGCTGTGCGAGCCCGCGAACGCTGGGCAGCATGTCGCCCACCTGCAGCTCTCCGGCCGCCACTTGGCGCCGGATGGCATCGGCGATTTGTCGTGTGATCGGGCGAGGGTCGCCGGGCGCAATGTCGAGGATCAAAGGAGCGTGGCGCGGCATTTGCGTCCTTACTGTATTAGTTCAATGAGTACAGTATAGGCGCTCCAGCGCACATCGAACGGTGCAGGAAGTCATGTGGGCGCCGTTGAGGGGCGCGTGCTCCCGTTGGCTCGCAGGAACGCTCGCTTGGCAGCATGCTCCCGCGCCCCTGCGCCCCTGCGCCCCTGCGCGGGTACGTACCGCCATCGGGGTGCGCTCAGGTGCCGACCCCACGGCTCGTCTCGCTGGCTCGGCGGACCTTCCCAGCCACTTTGGTAGCGTTTGAGGTCGTTCCTTCGGCCGCTTCAGCCTTCTTGAAGCCATCAACGCCGGCGCGCGGACGACGTACTGGGTAACGAGGCGTCGGTCGTCAGTCGAACCTCCGGTGCTGGTGGCCGCGGTCGCTCAGCCGGCCGAACGAGAGCGACTCACATCAGCCTATTTCTGGTGTTCGGCGAGTTTCCGCTTTGGGCACATGGCTGCCATACGGGCGCCGACAGCAACAGTTGGCAACCGCTGGCTGAGTGGCCTTTCACAGTGGCAGCAAGGAGCTCCGGGGAGCAGCAGTTTTTTCCAAGCCCGATCCGGGTCGAATCGGCCAAGATCTTGCAAAGAAGCAAAGCCTGTCACTGCTGAATCAAGTCGGTCGGGGCTTGGTGAAGAAGAGGCCGAAAGGCCTCTTCTTCTTATGGGCAGGTCATTGATTGAGTGAATGAATGAGTGTGTGTGCGAGCCTGCGAAAAAGGCATCAGGTGCTGTGGAGCGCAGCGCGTGCACCTGCTCGCTTGCTTGCCAACCATTCGGTGGGCGCCAGACCCGTCTTGAGGACGAAAGCCCGGGTCAGCGCAGAGGCACTGCCGTAGCCCACCTCGTCTGCGATGTTCTTGACCTGGCGGCCCTTGCCGAGGAGGCTCTGTGCCAGGCCAATGCGCCAGCTCGCGAGGTAGTCGCCCGGTGATTGCCCGATGATCTGAGTGAACTGCGCTGCAAAGCGTGCGCGCGACATGCCAGCCACGATGGCCAGCTGCTCCAGCGTCCAGGGTCTTGCCGCGTCGGTGTGAATGGCGTGCAAGGCCCGGGCCAGGCGAGGATCGGCCAAGCCGCCGAGTACGCCGGCTTTCAAGTGCCCTTGCTTCAGCACCTCCCTCAGCAGATGGATGAGCACCAGCTCGCTCAAGCGGTCGACGGCGGCCGCTCGCCCCTGGCGTTCGGCGAAGGCTTCGTCAAACAGCAGCTGCAGGCTCATTTGCAAGCCAGGGTGGTCCTCCAAGGGCACGGCCAACATGGCGGGCAGCTCTGCCATCAGCTGCTGACCCAGCGCCGCACCGCAGACCACCGATGCGCAGATCAGATCGGGCCCGTCGACCTCGGGCGCGCGCAGACGGTGCGGCGTGGCGCGCGGAAAGAAGAGGGCAGCCGGAGCACTCACGGTTTGTACCGAGCCGTCGGGCAGCAGGACATCGAGCTGCCCCTTTCGCATCACATGCAAATGGCCCACACCCTGTCCGTCATCGAAGTTCGCGACGCCGCAGAGTTGCCCCGAGAAGAACACACGCGTTCTCAGCTCGAAGCGTGTCAACAAGGTATCGATTTCGTCTGACATGGAGGCCTGCATCTGTGCCGGGGAGATGCCGCATCATCGACGGCATGAGCCATCGGCACCAAGCGCATCCATCGCAAGAGCTCATTGCATGGGGCGGAACAATCGCTTGGACAGCATGGCGTCGACGGACAGTGCTCCGGCACCCCGGGCCAGGATCAAGGCCTGCAGGCACAACCAGCTGAGGTGCGTGGGCCACGCGTCCGGGTAGACCAGGAACTGGATCACCAGGGTCATGACGAGCAGACCCATGGATGCATAGCGTGTGGCCAGACCCAGGATCAACAGGATCGGCAGCGCATGTTCGGCCAGCGCGGCCAGCAAAGCAGCCTGCCCAGGTTCCACCCAAGGCAGCTGGTACTCCTCCGCGAACAAGGCCACGGCCGAGTCGCTCAGGGTGAACCATCCGTCGACCTTGGTTCGCCCGGAGCGCCAGAAGATGCCCGCGAGCGCCAGGCGAGCCGCCAGCAGGAGGACGGTGTTAGAGAAGAGGCGTCCGGCCCCGTGAATCAGGGCTTGGTGCGCATGCGAGAGCGTGGGAAGGCGGGCGTTCACGATGGGTTCCTTGTGGGGGGATGCTCGGTGACATGAAAGTTGCGGGTGGGGGCGGCGAGGCGCAGCCGCTTGATTCCGTCAGGGTCAGGGGTGCCTAGGGCATCAGCAGGGCGCCCTTGTCCAGCAAGGGGCTCAGCGCCGCCTGCAGATCGAAGGGACGGTCTGGCGATGCCTTGCTGCTGGCATGGGCCGCGGCTTCGGCAAGGCATTGCCCGGAGGCCAGCGCTTCCAGCAGATGCAAGCTCGCCAGCGGAACCTCGTGCACCCAGACATGGTCCTCAGGCCGGGTCACCAGCACGCCGGTGAGCTCCTGGGGCTTGATTTCGATCTCGGTGCGCCCGGCGCGTGCCTCGCGCCAGAGCTCGACCAGTGCATATCCAGGCGCAGGCTTCCAATGGGTCGACGGTGCCACCTTCAGTTGCAGGCCTGGCAAGGCATCGGCTGGAAGCGTGGCCAAGCGAGTCGCGGTCAGCGGGAGGTGGTCGCCTGCTGCATGGGCGCGCATGCACATCCAGTCGACCCAGGCCAGATCGCTGGTGTAACGGGCCAGTTGAGCGTGCTCCAGCGCGGCCAAGAACTCGGGGAAGCCATCGCCGTACAGAAACAAGCGGCCTTCTTGAGGCGGGTGGGCACGCGCGAATGCGGTCGCCGCCGGCCAGAACCAGGGGCCGCCCAACCATTGGGCGACGCTGAGGAAGTTGGCTTCCAGGGCCTCGATGGCCGCGCGCAAACCGGTGTTGGCATACACCGCGGTGGCCGCTGGCGCCGGGGCCAGCCCGGCTTCGACGTCGGTTCCGGCCAGCAAATGCCAGCCGTCGATGCTGGTCAAGAACTGGGTGTAAAAGCTCGAAGGGCTAGGGAAGCTCTGCATAAATCGGGGCGACACCGTGGAGTGCGGATCGGGATGGTCTGCAAGGCGCAGCTGGAAGCCAATAGCCGTAGCTATTGGCGAGAGGTGCAAGGCGGCAGACCGCCCGAGGCCGCGCTGGCAGGGGCCGGCCTGATGGATGCAGAGCTTCCCTAGTCATGGGCGAAGCTCCAGGCTGGAGTGGCGGCCTGCACCCGCTCGCGCTCTTGCCAGAGCACCGAGAACTCAGGCACGTCTGCGTCCCACTCCAGCAGCGTGGGGCGCGGACCGATGCGTTGGCACAAGGCGGCGTACAGAGCCAGCACCTCCTCAGAAACGGGGCGATCGTGGGCATCGATCAGCAACCGGGGGCCGAGTTCGGGATCCTCGCTGTGCCCCGCGAGGTGGATCTCGCTGATGGCCTCGATGTCAATCTCCGCCAGCCAGTCGCTGGCGTGCTGCTGGATGTTGACGGCGCTGACGTGGAGGTTGTTGACATCGACCAGCAAGCTGCAGGCCGTGCGTCGCACCACCTCGTTCAGGAACTGCGCTTCGCTGAACTCGTGGCCCTCCAGGCTCAGGTAGTGACTGGGGTTCTCCAGCGCCAGGCGCATGCCTGTCAGCTGCTGCACCTGGTCGACATGGGCGACGACCCGTTCCAGCAAGGCGCGGGTGCGCGGTGCCGGCAGCAAATCAGGCACATAGCGTGTTCCGAGGCGAGACCAGGCCAGGTGCTCAGACAGCCGGACCGGTTTGATCCGGTCGATCAGATGTCGAAGGCGGCGCAGGTGCTGCAGATCCAAGGGCTCCGGCCCGGCCAGTGAAAGCGAAACACCGTGGAGCGCCACCGGGTGGCGCTCGGCCAGCGCTGCCAGCATGCGCGGGCGCGGCCCGCCGTCGGCCATGTAGTTCTCGGGGTGGACCTCGAACCACAGGCCTTGGGCTTGCGCCTGCATGGCTTGCTGAAAATGCTGAGGCTTGAAGCTCAGCCCGATACTTGGCTGCACGATGGCGCTCTCTCTTGCGGCGAAACAGGGGCTAGATCGGGGTGACCCGCGTGATTCGCGTGATCGCCGTGATCGGCGTGAGCGATCCCTGGCCTTTCGGGGTCTTGGTGGTGACGCAGGTACCGACGGGCACCTTCTTCCAGGCATTGCCTTGATAGTCCACCTTGGAGGTCCCGGCGCAACTGGTGCCAGGGCCAGCGGCGCAGTCGTTCTGCCCGGCCAGCGAGATGCCGTAACACTTTTCCATGGCAGGCTTGCTGCTGCTCGGCTTGTTCTCTGCGGCCTGGGCTGCGCCCTGTACAGCCGCAGCCAAAGCCAGGGCTGTGATCACATGTCGTCGAGTGCTCATGATGTGTAGGGAGTCGGTTGGGGAGAGGGAAGGAAGGACGCGCCGGGCTCAAGTCAGCGCGCCCCCGCTTCAGGATCAAGCCAGGGACTTGGGGGTCTTGGCCTTGATCGAGGGCCAGTTCGCATCGGCCTTCTTGTTGTTGCCCGGGACGTCTTCCAGCCACTTCTTTTGAACGTCCTTGTTGACGTTCAAGTGCAGCTTGCCGTCCACCAGCTTCCAGGCTGCCGGGTCGCCGTCCAGCTTCTTCTCCAGGGCCACACCCATGGCGCAGAAGCCGCCGTAGGCCGGTTCGTACTTGTCCGGGTTGGCATTGAAGGCATCGCGGTTGGCGGCGCTGGCGAACAGATAGGTCACGCCCTTGTGCTTGGCCGAGAACTCAGCCTTGCCCGCCGTCGGCGCGCCCACGGTGTGATAGGCCACGGGGTCATGGCCACGCAGGCCAACACCCTTGCTGTCGATATTCACGACAGCGGCAGAGTTCTCGTCATAGGCGAAGGCCGCAGACGGGGCGAGGCCGGCCGTCAGTGCGGCAGCGGCGGCGATGGAAATCAG
Organism: Paucibacter sp. B51; assembly: GCF_027863535.1. Taxonomy (NCBI): domain Bacteria; kingdom Pseudomonadati; phylum Pseudomonadota; class Betaproteobacteria; order Burkholderiales; family Sphaerotilaceae; genus Roseateles; species Paucibacter sp. B51. The sequence continues at coordinate 1,699,577 of NZ_JAPIVN010000001.1, forward strand.
GGAAACACGGAAATAGCTCTTGGACATGATGTGCCTTTCTTGGGCGGATCGGTTGGTGGTTTTGAATGACTCGGCTCAGGCCAACCCCTGAGTACAAGCTGAAGTGCTGAAAGTGATCGGCGTGCAACGATGAAAGTCGCCGCGACTTCGGGTGTCACAGCAGCTGGGGCAGGGCTTCTTGCGTTTGCATGTCCTGGCCCGACTGCATGGACTGAACTTTAGGAATCGAAGCGCTTGCTGAGGTGACTGCGCGTCTCGTTCGCTATCCCATTCGTCTTGAACAGCCGAGAAGGCGCTCACCCCGCCGACTAGCGCGGCGCAGGAGATGACCGGGTTTCGCGTGGGGCCAGGCCTCACATCCGTGGCCATCACCGTGATCTCCCATCCCATCTCATCTCATTCCACCTATCCGAGGCTGCCGAAGCAAGCCCAGCAGGCCTGCAGCAGGGCGGCCATTCTTCCGCGCGCCGTAACAGCCCATTGCCGTGCAAGTGATTTCTGAAGTGACGCTCGATCCCTAGAGTTCAGTCCCAGGCCTGCAGCACACCGCAGGACCTGAATCACTCTGAATCCAACCCACCAAGGAACCCCATGAAAGCAGCCATCATCATCTTGTCCGACCCGAAGAACGGCGGCGAAGACGCGCTCGGTCGCATGTTCAACGGCCTGGCCGCCGCCTATGACTTCAAGCAGCGCGGCACGGACGTGTCCATCTACTTCCAAGGCGCAGGCACCCGCTGGCCCGGTGTGATCAGCCAGGCCGATCATCCCGTGCATGCCCTGTTCAAGGCGGTGGAAACCGAGATCGCTGGCGTGTCCTGCGGTTGTGCCGATGTGTTCGGCTCGCGTGAAGAGGCGGTGAAGAGCGGCTTTGACCTGATCACCGACAACAGCGTGCCCGGCACCTCCGGCCTGCCCAGCCTGGGCAAGCTGGTGGCCGACGGCTTCACCGTCTTCACGTTCTAAAGCAAGACAAAGGGAGACGACCATGGCCTATGCATTCCATGAAGGCGAGCGTGCCGTGCAAGCACGCGCCGGAGAGTCTGCGATCGCAGTGCGCAATGCCGGTGTGATCACCGACACAGTGATCGCCGGCGCCCGCCCCTTCATCGAAAAGCAAGTCATGGTCGCCACCGCGACCCGCACGGGTCGGGGCCAGGTCTGGGCCTCGCTGCTCTTCGGGCCACCTGGCTTTCTGCGCAGCCCCGAAGGGCGCAGCATCGAGATCGCGTCGGCGCGCGCGCAGCGCCAGGCCGACGACCCCTTCTGGCAGGAGCTGGACCTCGGCTCGCAGGCCGGCCTCTTGTTCATTGAGCTTTCGACCCGGCGCCGCTACCGCGTGAACGGCCATGTCGAGCATGTCGATGGGCAGCACGTACGTGTGGCCATCGATGAAGCCTACCCCAATTGCCCCAAGTACATCCAGCGACGCCATCCGCAAGGCGCCGTTGATGAAGCATCTCCAGCGCAGCCCGCGAGCGTGCAACGCGGCCAGGCCCTCGATGAAGCCAGTGCTGCACTGCTCGATGCGGCAGACACGCTCTTCATCGCCAGCGGCGCACCGGGCGGCTCGCTCGATGCCTCGCACCGTGGCGGCCCCACTGGCTTCATTGAGCGCCTCAGCGCACGTCGCTTGCGCGTGCCCGACTATGCCGGCAACAGCATGTTCAACACCCTGGGCAATCTCGCTCTGGATCCGGCCTGCGGACTGGTGATTCCGGACTTCGCCAATGGCCGCCTCCTGCATCTGACGGGCCGCGCCGAGCTGCTCTGGGATCAGGCAGATCCGAAGGGCCTCACCGGGGGCACCGGTCGTTTTTGGGAGTTCGAGATCGAGGCCTGGTTGTTGCGCGAGCACGCCATGGCTTTGAGCTGGGAATTCCTGGACGCTTCGCCCTTCAACCCCAAGGTCACTGCATGAAACTGATCGTTCACCAATTGCAGCGTCACGGCACGGACGTGCTTGAAATCCGCCTGCGTCATCCGCAGGGTCAGGTCTTGCCTCCGTGGTCCGCTGGCGCACATCTGCGGCTGCAACTGCCGGTTTCCGGCGGTCAGTGGCTGGAGCGCCATTACTCCCTCATCGGCACGGAGGGCGCGGCCGAGGAGTACCGCATTGCGGTGCTGCTCGACCCGGCCTCGCGGGGCGGCTCGCGCTGGATCCATGAACAACTGGCGGCAGGGCAAGCCCTCGATGTGGACGGCCCCTTCGACAGCTTTCCCTTGCAAGCCGAGCAGGGCCGGACCGTGCTGGTGGCCGGCGGCATTGGCATCACGCCCATGCATGCCATGGCCCACGCCTTGAATGCAGCCGGCCAGCCCTTTGAGCTGCACTATCTGGCGCGCAGCGAGGACCGGCTGGTGCTGCTCGACGAGCTGCGGGCGCTGTCCCACGCGCAACTTCATCTGCACGTGGGTGCGAACCCGCCGGCGCTGGAGGCGTTGCTGGGTACTTTCAGCGCCGGCGCCAGCCTGCACGCCTGCGGTCCGGTGCCTCTGCTGAATGCGCTGCGTGAACGCGCTGCAGACTTGGGCTGGCCGGGCGCTGCCTTGCACTTCGAGAGCTTTGGCACCCGATCGCAGCCAGGCGACCGGCCGATTCGCGTCCATCTGGCGCAAAGCGGCATCGCAGTCGAGGTTCAGCCGGGCACCAGCATCCTCGATGCCTTGATTGCCGCCGACGCCTTTGTGGCCTACGACTGCAAGCGCGGTGAATGCGGGCAATGCCACAGCCGCGTGCTGGAGGGCAGCCCGCTGCACCGTGACGTCTGCCTGAGCCCCGCGCAACGCGCCGAGGGCCTGTGCACCTGCGTGGGCTGGGCCAGCAGTGAAAGCCTGACCCTGGATCTTTGACCCGATCGCAGGGGCAGACAGGCCATCAGAGGCAGATCACCAGCTTGCCGAAATGCTGCGCGGAGGCCAGGTGCGTGTAGGCCGCAGGGCTGTCCTCGAAGTCAAACACGCGATCAACCACGGGGCGGATGCGGTGCTGCGCCATGAACTGGTTCAGGCGCCGGAGCTGGGCCACCGAGCCCACGCAGATGCCGTCGATGCGGGCGTTCTTGAACTGCAGCGACTGGATGTCGGGGCGGGCATTGAAGCCGCTCAGCACGCCGATCTGTGCGATGCGCCCACCCGAGGCCACGGCACGGATGGAGCGGTCATAGGTGTCCGGGCCGCCAAGCTCGAGGATGTGGTCCGCGCCCAGCCCCTCGGTCAAGCTCAGAACTTGCTGGTCCCAGTCCGGCGTTTCGCCGTAATGGATGGTGGCCCAGGCGCCCAGTTGGCGGGCACGTTCCAGCTTGGCATGCGAGGAGGAGGTGACGATGACACGAGCCCCGACCGCAGCGGCCAGTTGCAGGCCGAACAGCGCCACACCACCGGTGCCTTGCACCAGCACCGTCTCGCCGGCCTTGACCTGGCCGCGCTCAAACAAGGCATGCCAGGCGGTCAAGCCGGCACAGGGCAGGGTGGCGGCTTCTTCATCGCTGAGGTGCGCAGCGGGTGCCACCAGCGACTGAGCCGACACCAGCAGCTTCTGGCTCAAAACCCCGTCGGTGTTGCCGCCGCCCAGGGCCTCTTGCAGATGGGCAGGGTCAAAACGGCCATCCACCCAGGCCGGGAAGAAGTTGGGGCTGGCGCGATCGCCCACCTGCCATCCCTGCACGCCGTCGCCTACGGCCAGCACCGTCCCGACGGCATCAGACAGAGGCACAAGGCCATCGCGTGCCGCCCCGCTGGCAGCGCCTTGCAAGGTGAGCAGGTCGCGGTAGTTCAGGCTCGCCGCGCTCACCTGCAGAAGCACCTGGCCGGCAGCGGGCTCGTGATGGGCTGCGCCGGTATGCGCCTGCAGCTGCGCTTTGGCGTCCTTGATGCGAATTTGAAATTGCTGATTCATGATTTCCGATTTATGTAGTGATCGATACATAAATAGTAGCGTTCGAAAGCCGGTCGCGGTGTTCCGCGTGGCGAAAGACTGAATTGCTCGCGCCTGCAATCTCCGCACTGTCATTTGTGTAGGGATCAATACAATTCATCCATGCCTAAGCCGAGATCAGCCACCACCTCTACCCATGACTCAGAGGGCAGCCGCCTGCCTGGGCGCCCGCGCGGCTTTGATCGTGCCGCGGCCCTGGACTTGGCGCTGGATCTGTTCTGGCGGCATGGCTACGAGGGCGTGTCCACGGCCACGCTGGCGAGTGCGATGGGCATCGCGCCGCCCAGCCTGTATGCGGCCTTTGGCAACAAAGAATCGCTCTATCGCGAATGCCTGGATCTCTACGCGCAACGTCATGGCGCTTTTCTCGGCGACGCCCTGCTGTCCGATTTGCCGGCGCATGCTTGCATGGAGCAGGCCTTGCGGGCGGCCTGTCGCCAGTACACCGACCCTAGCCACGTCGCCGGCTGCATGGTGTCGGCCGCCGGCCTGCAGGGTGCGCCCGCCCATGCAGCTCAGCACGCACAGACCGAAGCCATGCGTCTGCAGGCCAGACAAGCCATCGAGCAAAGGCTCAAGCGCGCTCGCGCCGAGGGTGAGTTGGCCGCAGGCACCGACTGCGCGGCCCTGGCCGGCTACTTTGCGCTGGTGATCCAGGGCTTGGCGATCCAGGCGCGCGATGGCGCCAGCACCAGCAGCCTGCTGCGCATGGTGGACGTGGCCATGGCGGCCTGGCCGGCAGAGGCGAACACAGGTTCTCTCGGCCGCTAACTCGGGGTTTCCACACGCAGTCTTGCGTACGCCCGAGTTGCGGCCGCCTAAGAAAAAAAAAGGGCGCCCCAGCTGGGGCGCCCTGTGGCGAGAGCTCGTCTGAAGTCAGGCCTGTATGTTCACAGACCCAGATCACTCAGCGAGGGGTGATCATCCGGGCGGCGGCCTTGGGGCCAGTGGAACTTGCGCTCTTCGGGCTTGATGGGCAGGTCATTGATGCTGGCATGGCGCACCGCCATATAGCCCAGGGCATCGAATTCCCAGTTCTCGTTGCCGTAGGCGCGGTACCACTGGCCCGAGTCGTCGCGCCATTCGTAGGCGAAGCGCACGGCGATGCGGTTTTCGCTGACGGCCCACAGTTCCTTGATCAGTCGGTATTCCTGCTCCTTGGCCCATTTGCGTTCCAGAAAGGCCTGGATGGCCTCGCGGCCCTGGAAGATCTCGGCCCGGTTGCGCCATCGGCTGTTGGCCGTGTAGGCCTGGGTGACGCGCTTGGCATCGCGCGTGTTCCAGGCGTCTTCGGCCGCGCGGACCTTTTGAATCGCCGTCTCGCGGCTGAACGGGGGCAGAGGGGGGCGCGGCGCGTCGGGGGATGTGGTGCTCATGGTGCTCGCAAAGCTGGGGTGGAGAAATCCGGCGGCGGTGCTTGCGGCGCCAGCCACAAGCAAGTCCCGCCGGGTGAGATCGGGGTGATGGGTGTTGTTCATTCTTGAGGACTGGGGCGCCACAGGCCCGGCATGTCCACATGGCCAGGCAGGGCCTGAATGCGAGCCAGCCAAGCCACCAGATGGCGGTGCGGAGATAGATCCAGGCCGCCCTCGGGTGCGAGGGCGATGTAGGGGTAGACGGCCAGGTCGGCGATGCTGGGCTGATCGCCCTGCACCAGCCAGGGCTGATCGCGCAACTGCGCATCCAGCAGCTTGAGCAAGGCCTGGCTGCGCTGCGTGGTGGCCTCCAGATCGATGGGGCGGCCGAACTTGCGGTGCATGCGCATCAGGGACGGCCCATGCGCCACCTCATTGGCGGCCGTGGACAGCCAGGCTTGAATGGCCGCCAGGCGGACCGGGTCCGCCGGCCACCAGGCCGGGCCGCCGTAGCGAGCCGCGAGATAGACCAGGATGGCCTGGCTGTCACGCACCACCACCTCGCCGTCCACCAGCACCGGCACTTGGCCGAAGGGATTCAAGGCGAGGAACTCGGGCTGCTTGTGCGCGCCGCCGGTGGGTACTTCCGCCTCATGGGGCAGCCCCAACAGGGACAGCATGAGGCGCACCTTGTGTGCATTGCCGGACAGGGGGAAGTGGAACAGCTTCATGATCATCCTCAGGCGGCATGGACAGGATGGAGAGCTCGCTGAACAGCGGGCCGACTTGCGATGCGCTGGAGCCAGTCCTGCACCGCGGGGTAGGGTTCGAGCCGGACGCCGGCATAGTCGGCCACGCGCAGCCAGCCGAAGTGGGCAATATCGGCCACCGAAAAGCTCTCGCCGGCCAGCCACCTGGCTTCTTGCAGCCGTGTCTCCAGCACGGCAGTCAGGCGGCGCGATTCCGTCTGATAACGCTCGATGCCCACGGTGATTCGCTCGGGCTGGCGCATGAACCATCCTGCTTGCCCGAACATGGGGCCGACGCCGCCGACCTGGAAAAACAAGTACTCCAGCGCACGAATGCGCTCCCTTGGATCGGCAGGCATCAAGCCGCCAAATTTGTCGGCGAGGTAGAGCAGGATGGCGCCGGACTCGAACACCGACACCGGCTCGCCGCCCGGCCCATCGGGGTCGACGATGACCGGGATGCGGCCATTGGGATTGAGCGCCAGAAAGTCCGGGCGCTTTTGCTCTTCACGGCCCAGATTGACGGGCACGAGGCGATAGGGAGCGCCCAGCTCTTCGAGTGCGATGGGGATCTTCACGCCGTTGGGCGTGGGGGCGTAGTAGACGGCTATCATGGTTGACGGTGTTTGGGAGGTGATCAATGGGTGGCACTCAAGCGCCCGGTCCGCAGTCCTGGCAACGTTCCACGGGCGGTGGGCCCATGCGCAAGTCGCGCTGCAACAAGCGCAGCGCGGTGCGCAGGCCTTCTTCGATGACCGGGTGGTAGAAGGGGCTGTCCACCATCTGCTGCACGGTGTCACCGCGCTGCACCGACCAGGCGAGCAGATGGGCGAGATGTTCGGCGCGTGGCCCCAGCATTTCTGCGCCCAGCAAGCGCCCGCTGCCCACTTCGGCGTAGACATGCAGCGCGCCGCGGTTGACGCCCATCACGCGGCTGCGGCCCTGGTCGGCAAAGGACGCCTGGCCGGCGAGAAACGGCGTGCCCGCCGCCTGCAATTCGGCGTGGCTGCGCCCGGCGATGGCCATTTGCGGATCGCTGAACACGATGGCCAGGGGCGCACGGCGTGGCCGCACGCGCACATCGGGCCAGCGGCCGGCGTTGTCGCCCGCAATGCGGCCTTCGTCGGCGGCCTCATGCAGCAGCTCCCGCTCACCATTGGCATCGCCAGCGATGAAGATCGGGCTGTTGCCGACCTGCCCGGTGTGGGGGTCGAAGGGCAAGCGTCCATCGGCTTGCAGGGGCAGACCGCTGTGCTCCAGCCCCAGGCCCGCCAGCCGCGGACGGCGCCCGGCGGCAGCCAGGGCATAGTCAAAGCGCTCCACACGCCCGTCCAGTTCCAGCAGGACTTCGTCGCCCTCGCGCCGCAGACGGGGCGTGGCTTGGTTCAGCGACAGCGCCAGTTCGCTGCTGAACAGCTCGCCTGCCAAGGCCTGCAGTGCCGGGTCGGTCAGCGGGCCCACGCGCTGGCTGCGGCCGAGCACGCGCACCCGAACACCCAGGCGATGCAAGGCCTGGGCCAGCTCCAGCGCAATCACACCGGTGCCCAGCACCAGCACCGCTTGGGGCAGGGTCTGCCAATCGAACAGTTCATCGTTGCGGATCAGCCGGTCACCCAGCGCTGCCGACCAGGTCGGCTCGATATGAGGCTCGGAGCCGGTGGCGATGACGATGCGCGCCGCATGCACCCGATGCAGCTCGCCGTCATGGCCTTTGACTTCCAGTGTCTGGGGTGCGGTGAAGCGCGCCCAACCGTGCAGGCGGTGTTCCGGCGCCCAGGCCTGTACGGCTTCGGTGACAAAGCCCACAAAGCGATCGCGCTCGCTGCGCACCCGGGCCATCACGGCCGCGCCATCGATACGAGCAGGCCTGTCGATGTGCACGCCAAAGCGCCCGGCCTCGGCCACGGCATGGGCCGCCTCGGCGGCCGCGATCAGCAGCTTGCTGGGCATGCAGCCCACACGGGCGCAGGTGGTGCCGTAGGGGCCGCCTTCGATGGCGAGCACGCGGGGGGTATGTGCCAAGGCTGCGCGGTAGGCGGACATGCCGGCCGTACCGCTGCCGATGATGGCGACGTCGACATGGTGCTCACGCATGCAGCATTCCTTTGGAGGGCGAGGTTGTCAGCCAAGCGCCAGCCGCTCGGCAAGGCCTCCACTGTGCGCAGTTGTCGCCCTCAAGAGAAGCCCCATTGCAGCGAAGTCACTGCTACGCAGAGCGGAACAATGGCTGGCTTGAGGCTGCCGCCGTGCAATCCGTGCGCCAAAGACTTGCCGGCATTGTTCCGGTGACGGAAACACTGTCGTCAGCTCCGCGTGGATTCACAGACCGACCGAGTTCGCGCACAGTGGCAGGCCTCACCATGCCAGCCGCCAGGGCTGTCTCACCCCTACTGCTGCTGAAGGACCCCTCATGAGCCGAGCCTATTCCGACCTCGCATTCACGCCGACCGTGCGGGCCATGCAAACCCGCATGGGCAGCCGCTCCGCCTACGAAGCCCTGGATCACACCGAGGATCGCCGCGACGCACTCACTGAGCGTGAGGCTGAGTTCATCCATGCCCGCGATGGCTTCTATCAAGCCACGGTGGGAGAAACCGGCTGGCCCTATGTGCAGTTCCGCGGCGGGCCTGCTGGCTTTGTCCAGGTGCTGGACGCCAAGACCCTGGGCTATGCCGACTTTCGCGGCAATGTGCAGTACATCAGCGTCGGCAATCTGCAGGGCAATGACCGCGTTTCCATCATCCTGATGGACTACGCCCATCAACGCCGGCTGAAGATCCTGGGGCGCGTGAGGCTGGTGACGGCCGATGAAGACCCGGCCCTGCTGGCCCGGCTGGCCCTGCCGCAGTACGAGGCGCGTGTGGAGCGCGCCATGCTGATCACGGTCGAAGCTTACGACTGGAACTGCCCCAAGCACATCACACCCCGTTTCACCGAGGCCGAGGTGAATGCAGCGGTGGAGCCGCTGCGCGCCGAGCTGCTGCAAGCCCGCGAGGAATTGAAGCGCTTGCGCGAGGCGGCCTCTGCATCAGGCGCCGAACCGGCGCGCGGAGCCGAGCCTCTGGCTTGATGCTGCAGCGGCGTGCGCCGCCTCACCGGCGGGGCCGCTTTCAGTCCAGCGCCTTGCTGGCGCGCAGACGCTCGATCGCCAGATCCAGGAAAGCGCGCGCCTTCTGAGAGGCATGGCGGCCCTCGCGGTGCACCAGATGCACGGGCAAAGGCGCCGTTTCAAACTCGCTCAGCACAATCTGCAGCCGCCCCGCTTGCACATGCTCGGCCACCTGGTAAGACATCAGCCGGGTGAGACCAAAGCCGGCTACGGCAGCCGCCACGGCAGAGTCATTGGTGGTGGTGCTCATGCGCGGCTGCAGCTTGACGAGCTTGGGCGCGCCGTTCTCCACCAGACGCCATTCTGGCGTTGGGGTGACACCGCTGGCCGACACGATGGTGTGTGCTGTCAAATCGTCCGGGGTTTGCGGGGCACCATGGCGCTTCAGATAGCTGGGCGCCGCACAGATCACGCGGCGCACCCGTCCCACCCGGATCGCTTGCAAAGAAGAGTCGGGCAGTTCGCCGATGCGAACGGCGATGTCTACGCCCTCGTCGACCATGTTCACCACCCGGTCGAGGAACCAGCAGGACGCTGTCACCTCCGGGTAACGCTGCAAATACTCGGTCACGATGGGGGTGACGAACAGCGCCCCAAACAGCACCGGTGCGGTCAGCGTCAGGCGGCCGCGTGGCGCGGCGTGCAAGCCGCTCACCGATTCATCCGCCTCGGCCAACTCCGCCAGGATGCGGCGGCAGTCCTCCACATAACGCGCCCCCGCCTCGGTCACACGCACCACGCGGGTCGTCCGTGTCAGCAGGCGCACGCCCAGATGAGCTTCCAGCTCGCTGATGGCGCGGGTCACAGCGGGCGGCGAGATGTTGAGCTTGCGCGCAGCGCCCGCGAACCCGTTCGCATCGACCACCGCGACGAAGACATTGATCAGGTGCAATCGGTCCACTGTTTCTCCTCGCGCAATGGTGTCTTGAATTCCCGGGTGATTCTAAATGCCGGGCGATTCAAGGACAGTTCACCCATTCGCTGAAACCGCAGCGAATCGATCCCCAACCCTGTCACCCCAAGCCACTCAAAACCGGAGTTAGACCATGTCCCGTCTCAGCATTCCCAGCCTTGAAACCTCGCTCGACGCCGCCAAACCACTGCTGGCCGCCGTGCAGCAGCAACTGGGTTTGGTGCCCAATCTGATGAAGCTCCTGGGCCACAGCCCTGCCGCATTGGAAGGGTATCTGTCCTTGAACTCGGCCCTGGCCAAAGGCAAGCTGAGCGTGCAACTGCGCGAACGCATTGCCCTCGCGATCGCCGAATTCAATGCCTGCGACTACTGCCTGTCCGCGCACAGCTACCTCGGCACCCACGTCGCCAAGATCAGTGCTGCAGAAATCAGTGCCGCCCGCGATGGGCACTCGGAGGATGCACGCAGCGCTGCGGCTCTGCGCTTTGCCCTCCAAGTGGCCGAGCAACGGGGCCGCGTCACGGACGCTGACCTGGCCGCCTTGCGCGCCGCTGATTTCGATGAGGCCAGCGTGCTGGAGATCGTGCTCCATGTGGCCTTGAACGTCTTGACCAACTATGTCAACAACGTCGCGGCCACGGACATCGACTTCCCTGTGGTCCAAGCCAAGTCAGAGCAAGGGCGCTGAGGCGAGCCGATTGTGGCGACGGACGGCTGGCTGGCCGCCGAGCCCGCAAGCCGTGCCTGAGTCACTCCGGGCCGGCAATCGCGTCCGCCCAGTCGAGCACCAAGGCCTCGATCTGGGCGCGGTCCAGACCCGGCTCCAACTCCTGCGCGCTCGCGCGCTCCCCGGTGGGAACGGCCCGCAAGTCCTGGTCAGCGTGGGTCCACACAAAGCGTGCTGAGCAGGCCGGGCAGCCTAGGTGATCACCGGCACGCACCGCGCGTGTGCGGACCAGCGTCGGCCCGCATGCCGGGCAATGTTGCAGAGGGATGCCCTCGTCACTGTGGCCGACGATGGCGTCGAAGGCAGCGTCGCGCCCCATGCGAACAAACAGGGCTCCGAGGGACGGGTCGAACTGCCTGCCGAGTTCGGACTCGATGATGTTGAGTGCCTTGAAGATGGGCATGCCTGCACGGTAGGGCCGCGTGCTCGTCATGGCGTCGAACGCGTCGCAGATGCCGACCAGGCGGGCATCCAGAGGTATCTCGGCGCCCACCAAACCCATGGGGTAGCCCAGACCATTGGGCATTTCATGATGGTGGTGGACCACGCCGACGACCAATTCCGCCAAGGGGTGGCCGGACAAGATGCGCGCCCCGACCCGAGGATGCGTCTTGATCGTTTCGAACTCCGCTTCAGTGAGCCTGCCCGGCTTGCGCAAAATGGCGTCAGGAATTCCAACCTTGCCCAGATCGTGCAGAAAGCCGGCCATGGCGATGCGGCTGGCTTCGCGCGGTGCGCAGCCGGACTCGAGGGCCAGGGCATGCGCCATGCGTGCCACCCGCCAGAGGTGCCCGCCTGTGTAGGGGTCTCGCGCTTCGACCACCCAGGCTGAAACCAAGAGGCTGGCCAGCAGCGCCTGCCGTTGAGCCGCCAACTCCTGGCGGAGGCCACCCAGTTCATCCTGTTTCGCTTCCGAACGGGTCATTGCGTACTCCTCCCGGTGGTGAGCCGGGCATGCTGGCATGGTATCTCCAAGGCTTCGCGAACGGAGGAGTCCTTCGAGCCCGAGTTCAACGATGGCGACGGGCAAGGCGAGCTCTTGTTCGCCGGTGAGCCCGGTATGGCGCCCGTCATAATCGTGAGCCCGTTACCCTTCGTGTTTGAGTCGCCTCTCCTACTTCATGGACAAAACTCTGCTGCAGCAGCAGGTGCTGGATCGGCTGACCGAAGACCTGCTGCAAGTGGAGCAGGCGGCGCGGGCAGCGCATGAGACGGCGACTCACGAAGAGAACATCGCCGAGAACAAGTACGACACCCTGGGTCTGGAGGCCGCCTATCTGGCCACCGGCCAAGCTCGACGCGCCGAAGCCATCCGCCAGGCGATGCTCAGCTGGCACCGCTTCCGCCCGCAGCCCTACGACGCCGGCAAAGGTGTCCAACTCGGCGCCTTGGTCTGCCTGGTCGATGTCGAGGACGCGCGGCAGCAACGGCTGCTCTTTCTCGGCCCGGCAGGCGGCAGCATGACCTTGCTTTGTGGCGAGCAAAGGGTTCAGGTCATCAGCAGCGACGCGCCCCTGTGCAAGGCGGTGCTGGGCAAGTTCGAAGGCGATGAGGTCTCTCTCCAGATCGCTGCGCTTCGCCAGCACTTTGAGCTGCTGTGGGTGCAATGAACCGCAAGCCGGCTCAGGCCGAGCTCTGCAACCGCAGCGCCCCTCCCTCGTTCGGTTCAGATCGGGAGCCCCTTGCCCAAGGCCGGCAGGCCGTGAAAGAGGACAATCGCGCCCTCGACAGCCCCTGGTCGGATGGACATCCTGCCTCCATCGCCAGTTGGCGCCGTCAGGCCGCCCCATGACCGACGTCTCATCCCCCTACACGACCCTGCCGCTGTGGCCCAAGGCCTATGCGGCCAGCGGTGCCAGCGCCACGCTGAAGCTCCTCAACGAGGACTTCACCGTGACCGAACTGCCGCTGCAGCTGCCCTCGGGGGCGGGCGAGCACATCTGGCTGGACGTCGAGAAGAATGGGGCCAACACCGCCTTCGTCGCGCAGCAGCTGGCCGCGGCCGCAGGTGTGCAGGAATGGGATGTGGGCTATGCCGGGCTCAAGGACCGCTACGCCATCACCCGCCAGTGGTTCAGCATCTATCTGCCCAAGGGTGAGACCCCTGACCTGACCCAGCTCCAGCACCCCGAGTTCAAGGTGCTGAGCCAGAGCCGCCATGTGAAGAAACTGCGCCCCGGTGATCTTCAGGGCAACCGCTTCCGCATCGTGCTGCGAGATATGGTGGGCGATCGTGCCGCCATCGAAGCCAATCTGCAGGCTGTGGCCTCTCAGGGTGTGCCCAATTACTTCGGCGCGCAGCGCTTCGGCCATGAGGGCGGCAATGTCGAGCAGGGGCGGGCCATGCTGGCGCGCGAGATCCGCGTGCGCAATCCGAAGAAGAAAGGCATCTACCTGTCGGCGGTGCGCTCTTTTGTCTTCAATGAAGTGCTGGCCCTGCGCATCCAGCAAGGGATTTGGGGTCAGACCTTGCCTGGCGATGTGTTGGACGCCGCGGGCCGGCCGACCGGGCCGCTCTGGGGCCGGGGCCGCGTGAGCAGCAGCGAACAAGCACAGGCACTGGAGAACGGCGTGGCCGCCCGTCATGCCGCGCTGTGCGAGGGCATGGAGCATGCGGGTTTGGATCAAGAGCGCCGCGCCCTGGTGGCGAGCCCGGGTGAGCTGTCATGGGATTGGCCGCAGGCCGATCAGCTGGTGCTCAGCTTCAGCTTGCCCGCTGGAAACTATGCCACCTCGGTGCTGAACGAGATCCTCCACACCACGGAGCCCGAACGGCACACCGAGGGCGAGCCGTCTGCGGCGGTTGAGTGAGCGTCGTGCCGCCGCAGCCATGGCCGGCATGGGCGGCTGATAGTGCTCAGCATTCGGGTAGTCTTGCTGCTTCAACCTCATCGGAGAACTGACATGGCTTACGTCGATGGATTCGTGGCTTCCGTTCCCACCGCCCGGCGGGCTGACTTTCTGGCGCATTCGCAGCAAATGGGCCAGATCTTCAAGGAATACGGCGCGACCGCTGTTGTCGATTGCTGGGGCGACGATGTGCCGCAGGGCAAGCTGACTTCGTTCCCGATGGCCGTGCAGTGCCAGCCCGAGGAGACGGTCGTGTTTTCCTGGATCACCTGGCCCTCGCGCGAGCTCCGCAATGCCGCCTGGGACAAGGTCATGGCCGATCCACGCATGGCCGCCGCGGGCGAGCCACCCTTCGACGGCAAGCGCATGATTTTTGGCGGGTTTGAGGTGATCTCGGAGTCCTGAGGCACGGCCTCCTCGCTGGCGCCAGCGCGAGGCCGGGTTCGGGGTCGCTTGCCGCTCAGGCGGCGGCCGCCTCGGCTGCCGTTTCTTCCCAGCCCGGATAGGGGTCGGGCAGCTCACGCCACGCGGCCATGCCTTTTCGGGTTTCGGTGAAGTTGAGCAGGCAGCGGTCCAGTGCGGCGCTCAGGGCCTGGCGGTCGAGTTGCTGGCCGATGATGACGAGCTCTTGCTTGCGGTCGCCGTAGGGCTCGGTCCAGTGGGCGAGGATGGCTTGGCGCGTGGCTTCGTCTTCCGGCCAGCGGCTTCGGGGCGCAGCGGCCCACCAGCGGCCGACGGGCTGCACATCGCACATGCGGCCAGCGCCCGAGACGCAAGCCACCCAGTCCGGTCGGCTCGCCAGCCAGACATAGCCCTTGTAGCGCAGCACGCCGGGCAGGGGCGTGGCGAGCAAGTCATGCAGGCGCTGGGGGTGGAAGGGTTTGTCCGCGCGGTAGACGAAGCTTTCGATGCCGTAGGTGTCGGCCTCCGAGTCGTGGTGGCCCTCCAGCTCCTGGGCCCAGCGCGGCATGGCTGCGGCCTTGTCGAGGTCGAAGAGGCCGGTGCCCAGCACTTCGTCCAGGTCCACCGCGCCGTGGCGCGCGTCGATGATTTCCGCCTCGGCGTTCAGGGCCTTGATCAGCGCATGCACCTGATCGAGTTGCTCCAGGCTGACCTGATCGGTCTTGCTGACGACGATGACGTTGGCGAACTCGATCTGCTCCACCAGCAGGTGGACCAGACGGCGTTGGTCCTCCTCGCCCGCAGCTTGGCCGCGGTCGGCCAGGAACTCGGCGCTGCTGTAGTCGCGCAGGATGTTGAGGGCATCCACCACGGTCACCATGGTGTCGATGTAGGCCACATCGTTGAGGCTTTCCCCCGCCTCGCTGGTGAAGTCGAAGGTGGCGGCAATCGGCATGGGCTCCGAGATGCCGGTGGATTCGATCAGGAGGTGATCGAAGCGGCCCTCGGCGGCCAGGCGCCGGACCTCCTGCAGCAGATCGTCGCGCAGGGTGCAGCAGATGCAGCCATTGCTCATCTCCACCATCTTTTCCTCGGTGCGGGACAGGCCCACGCCGGCGGCCCTGGCGCTGTCGCGGACCAGGGCTGCGTCGACATTGACTTCGCTCATGTCGTTGACGATCACGGCCACGCGCTTGCCTTCTCGGTTGCGCAGGATGTGGTTGAGCAAGGTCGTTTTGCCGGCGCCGAGAAAGCCGGACAGCACGGTGGTGGGCAGGCGCTTGGGGGCGGAGTGAGACATGCAGATCACCTTTGCGGGTCGTGTGGAATGGCGTGAGCGTGGCTGCCGCTCAGTGCAGCCAATGGCCCACCACGGGAACGCAGGCCAGGCCGGCGCTCAACATGGCGGTCTGAGCCAGGAAGCCGTCTTGCCGGTGCCGGCGGTGCAGGGCTGGCAGCAGATCGGCCACGGCGATGTAGAGAAAGCTCGCCGCGGCCACGGCCAGCACATAGGGCAGGGCGGCCTGGGCGCTTTCCAAGGCCAGCCAGCCCAGCACACCGCCCACGAGCGAAGCCAGGCTGGACAGGCCATTGGCCAGCAAGGCCCGCCGCTTGCTCCAGCCGGCCGACAGCAGCAGGGCAAAGTCGCCCAGCTCCTGCGGCACTTCATGCAAGGCCACGGCCAGGCAGGTGCTCAGGCCCAGCCAAGGGTCAGCGAGGAAGGCGGCGGCAATCAAGACCCCGTCGACCAGGTTGTGCAAGCCATCGCCCAGCAGCACCACCCATGGGGTGCCAGTACGGGCCGAGCCCGGCTCGCCAGCATGGGCGTGACGCCACAAGGCCAGGCGCTCCAGCAAGTAGAAGCCGATCAAGCCGGCCAGCAGCGTGGCCAGCACGGCCTCGCTGTGGCCGGGCGCCAGGCTCAAGGCCTCGGGCAGGATGTCCAGCAGGGCCGCGGCCAGCATGGTGCCGGCGGCAAAGGCAATCAGGCGATGCAGATGCCGCCCCTGCAGCCGAAAGGCCAGGATGGCGGCCAGCAGCAGGCTGAGGAGCCCACCCGCAATGCAGGCGGCGAGGATGGCGGCAAGGCTGGACATGGGGTGGCGAGAGGTGGCTGCGGTGAGAGGGTGATGGGCGGTGTTGAAGGGCGCCGAGGGGGCGTCCATGGGGCTTGAGTGCGCTCGCTTCCGAGGGCCGTGGCGCCTCCTCAGGCTCCGGCCTTTTCATGCTTGGCATTGATTTGATTTTGCAAATGATAATTCATTCGCAATAATGACGTCATGCCACGTCCACGTTTCTGCCCGCCCTCAAGCCGCCCCTCCACCTGCCGCCACGCGTGTGTACGCACGCTCGCTGGGCGCGCGGTCGGTCGGCATTCCTGAGCCTTCTCGCTTGAGGCCCTGCCATGCCCTGGCCGGGCTTGCCGAATTGGGGCTGTTTACCTGAGCTGGCCTTTTCTTTCCTCCTCCTGTTCTTTCTTCTCCCCACCCTCTTCGTGAGCCGCTTCCCCATGCTGACCCATTTCTGCCCGGCGCCTGGCGCCCGTCTTCCCTTGCTGCTGGCGCTGGCCAGCTGCTTCGCGGCCAGCGCCCGCGCCCAAACGCTGGCGCCCGAACGCGCGCCGGCTGAAGCCGCCCAGCCTGCGCCGACCGCTCCGGCTGCCAAGAGCGCCCAGTTGCCCGCCGTCAACGTGGTCGGCCGCGCCGAATCGGGCACCTACCATGCGGCCGATGCCGCCGGCGCCAAGACCGAGCTGGCCCTGCGCGAGCTGCCGCAATCGGTGCGCATCGTCACCCGTCAGGCCATGGACGACCTCGGTGCCACCAAGCTCGACGATGTGCTGGATTACGTGGGTGGCGTCTCGCGCCAGAACAGCTTTGGCGGCCTGTGGGACAACATTGCCATTCGTGGCCTGCCGGGCAACGAGAACACCGGCATGGCCACCTTGCTGAACGGTTTCTCATCGAACCGCGGCTTCAATGCCCCGCGCGATCTGGCCGGTGTCGAGCGCATCGAGTTCCTCAAGGGAACAGCCGCTGCGCTCTACGGCAGCAGCGAGCCGGGCGGCACCTTGAACATCGTCTCCAAGCGCCCGCTCTGGCAGGCGGCCCATGCGGTGGAAGCCTATCTGGGCAGCTATGGCCTCAAGCGTGGCGCTCTGGACAGCACCGGCCCCTGGGGTGAGAACTTCGCCTACCGCCTCAATGTGGCGGTGGAAGACCGCAGCAGCTTCCGCGACCATGTCAGCGCCCGGCGCGAAGTGCTCGCCCCGGCCTTCACCTGGAAGCTGGGCCCTGCCACCCAGCTCGACTATGTCGGTGAAGCCCTGCGCCACGCGACACCCCTGGACCGTGGTGTGGTGGCCGTCAACAACCGCCTGGGTGCGGTGCCGCGCAGCCGCTTCCTCGGCGAGCCTGCCGATGGGCAGGTGACCGTGCGCAACCAGACCCACCAGCTCATCCTCTCGCACGAATGGAGCACTAACTGGCGCAGCCGTCTGGGCCTGTCCTACCGCGAGACCGGGGTGAATGGCTATTCCACCGAGCCCACGGCGCTGCGCCCCGATAACGTCACGCTGACGCGGCAACGGCGCCATCGCGACTACGACTCCAACGATGCCGCCGTGCAGGCGGAGCTGCAAGGCCTGGTCAAGCTTGGCGCGGTCGAGCATGAGCTGCTGATCGGTCTGGAGAGCTTCCGCTTCCGCATGGATTCGGTGATGCGGCGCGTCAACCCCAGCGCCGGCAAGCCCTATGCCATTGACATTCAACAGCCGGCCTACGGCCAGGCGCCGCCCGAGCCGGGCCCCAACACCAGCACCCTGGAGCATCAGCGCAACACGGCCGTCTATCTGCAGGACGCCATCAAGCTGGCCCCCGCCTGGCGTCTGGTGGCCGGCCTGCGTTTCGATGACTACCGCCAGACCCTGGCCAATCGCCTGAACAGCACCACGGCAGGCCAGCAGCCGAGCTCCCGCTCGCCCCGCATCGGCCTGTCCTGGCTGCCCTCGCCGCAATGGACGGTGTATGCCAATGCCGGCCGCTCCTTCCGCCCCAATGTCGGCGCCGATGTCGCGGCCCAAGGCTTCAAGCCCGAGACCGGCCGTGCTCTGGAGCTCGGCAGCAAATGGGAAAGCGCGGACCGCCGCATCGGTGCGACCGCTGCGCTCTTCGACATCCGCAAGCGCCAGGTGCTGACCGCCGACCCGGCACATGCCGGCTTCTCGATCGCTGCCGGCGAGATCCGCAGCCGAGGCCTAGAGTTCGACCTGGCCGGACAGCTCAGCGCGCATTGGCGCCTCAACGCCAGCCTGGTGCTCAACGATGTGGAGGTCAGCCAGGACAACACCCTGGAGCGCGGCGGCCGCCTGCTCAATGTGCCCAAGGTCAATGGCAGTGTGCTGGCCGTGTACGAGGCCAGCCTCTCGCAGGGCCAGCGCTACAGCATCGGCGGCGGGCTCACCCATATGGGCGCCCGCTTGGGCCAGGCCCGCACCCAGGCCGAGGCCAATGCGGGCACGCCGGCCTTCGAGTTGCCCGCCTACACCACGGCCAAGCTGGTGGCCTACTGGCGCGTCAGCCCGACGCTGCGCTGGACGCTCGATGTCGACAACCTCTTCGACACCACCTACTACACCAGCTCCTACAGCCGTTTGTGGGTGACGCCGGGCACAGCCCGCAGCTTCACCCTGGGCCTGCAGGCCAAGTTCTGACGCGAGGCCCGCCATCATGAGCGAAACCCTGAACCCTGATCCACCCGCCGCTGCGGCAGTGCCCCCTGCGCTGGAGGCCCGCGCGGTGGTGGCGGGCTACCGCGAGCGCACCATCTTGCGCGGCCTGGACCTGACCGTGCAGCCAGGCGAGATCTACGCCCTGCTGGGCGCCAACGGCGCCGGCAAGACCACCACCCTGAGCCTGTTCCTGGGCTTTGTGCGGCCGGCCAGTGGCCAGCTGCGCGTCCAGGGCATCGACCCGGTGAACGAGCCCAGCCGCGCGCGCCGCCAGATCGCCTACATCCCCGAGAACGTGGCGCTGTACGAGCACCTCAGCGCCCGCGAGAACCTTGCCTACCTGCTGCATCTGGCCGGCCAGCCGGCCAGCGCGCAAGCCATCGATGAGGCCTTGTCCGCAGCCGGGCTGGATGCCGCGGCCCATGGCCAGCGCGTCGCCGGCTTCTCCAAGGGCATGCGGCAGAAAGTCTCGATCGCACTGGCCTTGGCGCGCCATGTGCCCGTTCTGCTGCTGGACGAGCCCAGCTCCGGCCTGGACCCACAGGCCAGCAGCGAGCTCAGCCGCCTGCTGCGGATGCTGCGCGGGCAGGGTGTGGCCATGCTGATGGTGACGCACGATCTGCTCGGCGCCGCCGATGTGGCGGACCGCATCGGCTTCATCGAGGCCGGCCGGCTGATCGAAGAGGTGGCCGCCACGGGCGAAGAGCGCTTTGACGTGCGCGCGCTGCACCGTCGTTATGCCGGTGCGGGGGCTTCATGAGGGCGAGCGTGTTCCGAATCGCCGTCGAAGAATGGCGTTTGCTGCGCCGCGATCGCGTCGCCGCGCTGGGCCTGGCTTTGTTGCTGCTGCTGAGTGCCGTGGCCTGCTTCACCGCCTGGGAGCAGCGCAGCAGCGCGGCGGCCGCACGGGCCCGCTACCAGGCTCAGGTCGATCATGAGTTCGAGTCCCAGCCCGAGCGTCACCCCCACCGCATGGTGCACTACGGCCACTTTGTGTTCCGGCCCCTGAGCCCGCTGGCGGCTCTGGATGCCGGTGTGGATGCCTACACCGGGCACACCCTCTACCTGGAGGGCCACCGCCAGAACAGCGCCAACTTTGGCGACGTGCGGCAGTCCTCGCTGCTCCTGCGCTTTGGCCAGCTGACGCCGGCCTTTGTGCTGCAAGTGCTGGCGCCGCTGCTGCTGATTTTCCTGGGCCATGGCGCGCTGGCGCGCGAGCGCGAATCCGGCACCTTGCGCTTGCTGCTGGCCCAGGGCATACGCCCCTGGCAGCTGGTGGCCGGCAAGGTCCTGGCGCTCAGCGGCGTGGCCGCGCTGGCCCTCTTGCCCGCCTGGCTGGCTTTGCTGTGGATGGCGGCGGCCACATCGGCCTCGGGCATCTTGCTGCTGACGCTGGCACTCGGCTATGGCCTGTGGCTTCTGCTCTGGGCCCTGGGCATCGTCGCGCTGTCGGCCTGCCTGGCCCGCGCCCGTGACGCCCTGGTGGCCTTGCTGGCCGTCTGGTCCCTCGGCGTGGTTTTGCTGCCGCGCTGGGCGCCCGAGCTGGCGTCTGCTTCGCTGGCCCTGCCCACCCGCTTTGAGACCGACATCGCGGTGGCGCGCGAGCTGGCGGCGCTGGGCGACAGCCACAACCCCGATGACCCCTACTTCGCCGAGTTTCGCAAGCAGGTGCTGGCCCGTTACGGCGTGGCCCGCGTGGAAGACCTGCCGGTCAACTACAAAGGCTTGGTGGGCATGGAGGGCGAGCGCCTGAGCAGCGCGCTGTTTGCACGTTATGCCCACGCCAGCTTCGAGCGCCAGGCCGCGCAGCTGCAGCAGCTCGACCGCTTTGCCTGGTTGAGCCCGGTGCTCGCGCTGCGTCGACTGTCCATGGCCGCGGCGGGCACCGATCTGCATAGCTTCCGCCGCTTTGTCGAGCAGGCTGAAGCCCATCGCTACCAGCTGGTGCAGTCGCTCAACCGCTTGCAGGCCGAGAAGTTGAAGTTCGCCAGCGACCGCTCCAGCCGCGACAACCGCATCAGCGCCACGCATTGGCAGGGCATGGCCGGCTTCGAGTACGAGCCGGTGCCACCGGCCGAGGCCTTGCAGCGCGCGGCACCGGCCGCCGTGGTGCTGCTGAGCTGGCTGGCCGCCTTGATGGGCGCTCTGGCCTTGGCGACGCATCATTTGGGGAGACGCACGCGATGAGCGCGATGGCATGGATGACACCGCCCGCAAAGCCGAAGGAGCCGAGACCCGCAGACGCCTGGCGGCATGAGCTGCGCTTGCTGCTGCGCTCGCGCCTCGTGTGCGTGGCGCTGGCGCTGCTGTTTCTGCTGGCCTCGCTGGCGGTGTGGTCGGGCCTGCGTGAGGTGACCCGCCAGCAGCAGACCATCGCCCGCCTGGCCGATCTGCAGCAGCAAGACCTGGCGGCCCAGGCGCTCAAGCATGGGCGCAGCGGTGATGCCGGTTCGGCCGCGTACTACACCTTCCACAGCAGCTGGGACCCGCCGTCACCCGCGGCCTTCTTGGCGCTGGGTTTGCGCGATGCCGTGCCCTATGTGCTGCG
This sequence comes from Paucibacter sp. B51, assembly GCF_027863535.1. Classification (NCBI taxonomy): domain Bacteria; kingdom Pseudomonadati; phylum Pseudomonadota; class Betaproteobacteria; order Burkholderiales; family Sphaerotilaceae; genus Roseateles; species Paucibacter sp. B51. The sequence continues at coordinate 1,720,896 of NZ_JAPIVN010000001.1, forward strand.
CATCCGCGCTCTGGCCCTTCAGGCCCAGCTGCACGAGGGTGAGAGCTTCAACCCCGAGCTGGCGCTGGCCGGGCGTTTCGACTTCGCCTTTGTGCTGGTCTATCTGGCGCCGCTGTTCCTGATTGCGCTGCTCTACGAGCTGGTCTCGGGCGAGCGTCGCGCCGGCCGGCTCGGCACCTTGCTGGCCCTGCCCGGCGGCGGCCGCGGCCTGTGGCTGCGCCGTGCAGGCCTGCGCGTGGGCTTGGTCTTCGCCTGTCTGGTGCTGCCGGTGCTGGCCGGCGCGGCATGCAGCGCCATGCCTCTGCCTGCCCTGGCCAGTGTGCTTCTCTGCACAGCGGCCTACCTGGCATTCTGGAGCGGCCTGTCGCTGTGCCTGGCCGCGGGCGGTCGCAGCTCGGCCGCCCAGGCGCTGTCGCTGATGGGCTGCTGGGCGCTTCTGACCCTCGTTCTGCCGACGCTGGCTCAGGCCGTGCTGGCGCGGGCTGTGCCTGTGCATCAGGGGGTGGACTTGATGCTGGCGCAGCGTCAGGCCGTGCATGGCGCCTGGGATCTGCCGCGCGAGGCCACCCTGGCGCAGTTCTTCCGCAGCCACCCCGAGTGGCGGCAGACGGCGCCCTTGCCGGCGGGCTTCCATTGGAAGTGGTACTACGCCTTCCAGCAGCTGGGCGACGAGCGTGTGGCGCCCCAAGTGGCGGACTACCGCCAGGGCCTGATCGCGCGGCAGGCCTGGACCGAGCGCCTGGGATGGCTCTTGCCCGGCGTGGGGGTTCAGGCTGCGCTGCACCGTCAGGCCGAGACCGACCTGCGCGCCCAACTGGCCTATCAGGACGCGGTGGCTGAGTTCCATGCCCGGCTGCGCGCCTTCTACTACCCCTTCCTGTTTCAGGAGCGGCGCTTCACACCCGAGGACTTTGCGGCGCAGCCGGTGTTCCGGCCGCGGCCTGCGGACTCGTCGTGGCCGGCCGGCTCTCTGCTGGGCCTGGGCTTGATCGCTGGCCTGGCCTTGGGTTTGGCGCTGCGGGCCTTGGGCCGGGTGCGCCCAAACCGGTCTTGATCCAGACTTGATCCAGGCGTGTTCAGTGCGCTTTCAGGGCGCCCTGGTCGCGGATCTCCTGTTGCATCGCCCGTACCGTGACGGCAGAACAGAGCCAGGCCTGGGCTTCGCTGAAGCCCAGTGCCAGCAGCTCGGCGTCGGGCGCTTCGCGCGCCGGTGCGCGGCAGGAGGCATGCACCTCGTGCACCCCGGTCGCGGCCAGCAAGCCGGCCACGTTGTCGGGCCGAATGCCGCTGCCGGCGAGGATGCGGATGCGGCCCTGGCTTTGGCGGACCAGGGCCGCCAGCTGCGCGGCGCCCCCCGGGGCGGTGGGGGCGCCGCCCGAGGTCAGCACGCGCTGGAAGCCCAGTGCGATGGCCGCCTCCAGCGCCGCGCCGGGTTCGCGCACCAGGTCGAAGGCGCGGTGCAGGGTCAGCTGCAAGCGCCCGTCTGCCGCGCGGATCAGCCGCTCCAGCAGGGCGAGGTCCAGCTGGCGTTCGGGCGTGAGCGCGCCAATGGCCACGCCGGCCAGGCCCAGCTCGGCGGCGCGGGCGATGTCGTGCTGCATCATGCGCGCCTCGGCCTCGCTGTAGACGAAACCACCGCTGCGCGGGCGGATCAGGGCGATCACCGGCAGGCTGCGCCGGGCGGCTTCGGCCATCAAGCCGGCCGAGGGCGTGAGCCCGCCGCAGCCCAGGCTGCTGCAGAGCTCGATGCGATCGGCGCCGCCTTGCTGTGCGACCTCCAGGCCGGCGATGTCGTCCACGCAGACTTCCAGCACACAACTCATGGGCGCTCCTCCGGGTGGCTGGTCTCGGGCTCGAAGGCCAAGGCGGCGCCGATCAGGCCGGCCTGGTCGTTCAAGACACTGGGTCGCAGCAGGGGCAGGTCTTCCGCGTCGCGGCGCAGGATCTGCCGGCGCACGGCGGCATCGAGTGCTGCGATAAGGGGTGTACAACGGCTCAGCCCGCCGCAAACCGGCACGACGCTGGCGCCTGTGACATTGAGCACCAGGGCCAGCGGGCCCGAGAGCAGTTCGATCCAGGCGGCGACCGTGGCGCTGGCCGCGGGCTCCCCGGCTTGCCAGTCGATCAGCAGCTGATGGCTGTTGCGGGGCGCGCCGGCGTTCAGCGCCAGATGCAGGCGTTCCAGGCCGCGCGCGCCGCCCACGGTGTCGAGGCAGCCGATTTGCCCGCAGCCGCAGGCCCAGCGCGGCAGCTGCACGGGCTGGTCGTGGCCGTTCCACAGCGTGGTCTCGCGCAGGATGGGCCCATGGCCCCATTCGCCACACAGGCCGCCCGCGCCCCGCACCAGCTGCCCGCGCACCACCAGGCCACCGCCGACGCCGGTGCCCAGCACGGCGCCGAACACCACCTCATGCCCGGCGCCCACGCCCACCCGGGCTTCGGCCAGGGCGGCGCAATCGGCGTCGTTGTAGGCCTGCACCGGCAGGCCCAGCCGGGCCGTCAGCTCCCGCGCCAAGGCATGGCCGCGCAGCGCGGGCAGGTTGGCGGCCTGGACCTCGCCGCTCGCCGGCGAGACCACGCCGGCGATGGCGATGGACAGGGCGCTGTGCGGGCCGGCGTGCGGCGCCACGGCCGCGTGCAAGGCATCGCAGAAGGCCGACCAGTCCTGCGCCGGTGTGGCCCTCTGATGCAGCAGCTCGCAGTGGCTGCCGCCGAGGTGGCGGGCGATGCGGATGTGCGAGCCGCCGATATCGGCCACCAGCAGCTCGTGCGGCGGTGTGGCGTGGATCGAGCTGGGCGCAGCGGCAGCAGAAGAGGCGGCGGCGGGGAAGGAGAAAAGGGGCTTCAAGCTCATGGATCGGGGCTGTTGCACAGCGGCGCCCGCCGCTTCTGCGGCGCAGAGGAAGAGGGGGCCTGGCGCGCAGTCTAGGACCCGCTGCGCGGCCGCGTCCAGGCCGAATCGCCCCATTTCATGCGCTGTCGCAAGACCGCCTCGTTTCGTTTACTAAACAAAACTAAACTGAATCCAAACTGTGAAAGTTTGTTGAAGGCGTCTGCCATCCTTTGTATAAATTTCCCTGGGTGGAATGCACTGCCCAGCGAGAAGTCAGCGGTTTTTGCGTCGTTTAGTAAATCTACAGGGTTCTCCCGAAACTGCGCCGGGCGCGCCCTGAAAAACGAGCCGCAGCTGCTGCCGATCCCAGGCCCCGGCCTGGTCTGCTGGACCTTGCATCGAACTAGGAGTTGGAGAGCTCGCGTGCTGGAGTCATTGAGCGCCGGGCTGCCGAAACTTTTTATGCCTTGGGAAGCGAGGCGTGCCGCCGGGCCCGCTGGCGATGTGGATCTCGCTTCCGCCAATCAAACAAAGCCCGCCACAAGGGCACGATCAGGAGACGACAGACCATGACAAGCAAGAACACGTACGAATCTCGACAGCGTCGCTGGGCCTTCACGGCGAAGACGCCGATTGCCTCGGCCGCCACCCTGGCTTTGCTGGCCCTTGCCGGCGGTGCACAGGCGCAAAGCGCTGCGGCCGACAAGCCCGCCGACAAGAAAGCTGAGGCCAAGGCCGCGCCCGCCCAGATGGACACGGTGGTCATCACCGGCTACCGCAGCTCGATCGAGAAGAGCCTCGACCAGAAGCGCAATGCCAATGCCATCGTCGAGGTGGTCAATGCCGAAGACGTGGGCAAGTTCCCCGACAAGAACGTGGCTGACGCACTGCAGCGCGTGCCCGGCGTGGTGGTGGACCGCAGCGGCGGCGAAGGCAAGAACGTCAGCGTGCGTGGCCTCTCGTCCGAGCTGACCCTGACCCAGCTGAACGGCAACTACATCGCCACGGCCGAGTCCAACGGCGACCCGACCCGCTCCTTCAATTACATGCTGATGCCGGCGAACATGCTGTCCAGCGCCGAGCTGTTCAAGTCGCCGGAAGCGCGGCTGGACGAAGGTGGCGTCGGCGGCACGGTGATCCTGCACACCCGCCGCCCGCTGGACATGAAGTCGGGCAGCGGCTTCTTCACCGCCGAGGGCACCTGGGCTGACACCACGCACAAGACCGACGGCCAGTTCTCCGGCCAGTACGCCTGGCACGACGAGGCCAGGCGCTTCGGCGTGCTGGTGGGCGTGACGCAGCAAAAGCGCACCACCCGCACCATGGGCGCCAGCACCGAAAACTGGCAGTGGTACGGCGACAACTACAAGACCCACCCCGCTACCGATGTCAACGGCAAGCCCTCGGGCATGAGCAGTTACTGGTGGGGCCAGTCGGGCTTCTACGACCAGAGCGGCAAGTACTACCAGAACTTCATGATGCCGACCTCGGTCAACCTCAACGTGAAGAGCGAAGAGCGTGAGCGCCAGGGCGGCCAGCTGACCCTGCAGGCCAAGCCCATCGACCGGCTGACCCTGACCGGCAATTACTTCCGCTTCAACCTGTCGCAGAACTCGCAGACCAACATCCTCAAGGTGCCCGAGTGGAACCTGGCCCGTTACGACGGTGATGGCAACTGGCCGAGTGGCCGCCTGCTGGATCGCCTGACTTTTGATCCCAGCGGCACCATCGTGACCGGAGCGCAGTACAGCGCCCACCCCGGCAAGACCTATTACTGCAGCGAGGCCGCCGCGGCGGCGGGCGGCCAGAAGCCCGGCGGCTGGGGCCCGGACGATTGCACCGTGCCCACGCCGCAGATCACCGGCAGCTACAACCGCGAGAAGGCCTTGTCGCAAACCGCCGACATCGCCGCCGAGTGGAAGGGCGACAGCATCGACGCCAGATTCAAGCTCGGCCGCACCTGGGCCAAGGGCGGGCCGGACATGCAGTTCACCATGCCCATCAAGCCGCGCCTGCAGAACGCCAACGGCAGCTGGACCATGGGCAACACCGCCAGCGCCTGGAGCCTGGTCGGCACACCGACCATGACCTTCGCGCCCGAGCTGATGGCCAATCTGCAGAAGGGCATTGGCGAGATCGACCTGGGCTCCACCTCCTCGTCCTGGACCAAGAACGGCACCGAGCAGAAGTACGCCCAGGCCGACTTCACCTGGCGCCAGGACAGCGAGTGGCTCGACTCCCTGCAGTTCGGCCTCAAGTTCCGCGATGGCGGCACGCGCCGCAGCACCGGCAACAACTACTGGGTCTGCCAGGGCGCCGATCCGGCCAACTACGACAAGCGCTTCCAGAACGGCTGCGATGCCACCGCCTCCAAGTTCCAGTCCTCCTTCCTGTACGGCGACTCGCTCAGCCATCTGGCCGGCGGCCTCAATGCCAGCGCCTTCCCGGCGATTGACTACCCGGCCTACATCGCGCACCTGAACAAGACCTACGGTGCGATGCAGACCCGCCAGGAAGACAACTTCGTCTACAACGTCGGCGAGAAGATTTCGGCGGCCTACCTGCAAGCCAATATCAGCACCGATCGCCTGCGCGGCAATATCGGCCTGCGTTTCGTTCGCACCAAGCAGCATGCCGATTCGACCGACCAGGTCGATTACTACAACGACTACTTCTTCGACGGCCCGGATGGCAACCCCGCGCCTTGCCTGCCTGGCGGCCTGCCTGCGGCCGGTGCACCGGCAGGCTCGGGCTGCGTCAGCGGCTTCACCAAGCTGCCGGACAGCAACAGCAACCCGGCCACCGGCCATGTCTCCTCCTTCGTGGTCAGCTCGCTGGACCGCAGCTACACCGATGTGCTGCCCAGCCTCAACCTGGCCTATGACCTGAGCAAGAACCTGCTGCTGCGCGCTGCGGCGTCCAAGGTGGTGGCCCGCCCGAGCTATGGCGACATCGCCACGCCCGGCGGTCTCAAGTCCTACAGCCAGGAGTACGTCAATGACCGTCGCCTGATCGGTGGCGCTGACAAGGTGGGCTGGTTCGGCCAGGGCAGCAACAAGAGCCTGGAGCCCTACAAGGCCACGCAGTACGACCTGGGGCTGGAGTGGTACTTCCATCGCGGCTCGGTGCTGGGTGCCGGCGTGTTCCGCAAGAACGTCAGCAACTTCTCGGTGCCCGTGGTGCGCGATATGGTGATGGACGTGGGCGGCACCAGCGTCACCGTGCAGAACTACGCCACCAGCGCCGGCGGCCGCGATGCCGTCTCGCAAGGCATCGAGCTGTATGGCCAGCACACCCTGGACTTCGGCCTGGGCTTCCAGTTCAACTACACCTACAACAAGACCAACCAGGCCGAGATCACCCTGGCCGATGGCAAGGTGATCGGCAAGTCGCCCCTGGTGGGCAGCGCCAAGAACCAGGGCAATCTGACCGTGTTCTACGGCAACGACCAGTACCTGCTGCGCGCGTCCTACAACCGCCGCGGTGTGGTGGTGGGTGGCCTGATGAACGGCCTGAACGTCTACGAAGATCCCTACAGCCAGATCGACCTGAACGCCGCCTACAACGTCAGCAAGGCGCTGAGCCTCACGGCCTCGGTGCTCAACCTGACCAAGCAGGAAGCCCGCTCGCACCTGGGCAATGACACGCAGGATCGCTTCTACGGCAACAGCTACGCTGGGCGCGTTGCCTATGTGGGCTTGACCTACAAGTACTGACGCACCGGCCGATTTGACGATGTTCCTCGACCCCTCGCGCTGACCTCGTGAGGGGGCTCCCGGTCGGCATGGGCTGCAACCCAGGCCGACCTTTTTCTTTGTGGGTCCGGGCGTGTGCCGCGCTCGTGCCCGGCAGAAGGGTTCTCCAGCATGAGTGAGAGCAGCAGTCTCGACAAGGACGGCAGCAGCCGCAGCCCATCGCCGCCCCACGGCCCCATCCGCCGTGTGGTGGTGGTCGGTGGCGGCAGCGCCGGCTGGATGGCCGCGGCCACCCTGGCCACCTACTTGGGCCGGCAGGCCTCGGTGCGGTTGATTGAGTCCGAGGAGATCGGCATCGTAGGCGTCGGCGAGGCCAGCGTGCCGCACATCCGCATGTTCAATGGCCAGATGCTGGGTATCGACGAGATGGAGTTCGTGCGTCGCACCCAGGGCACCGTCAAGCTCGGCATCGAGTTCCGCGACTGGGCCCGCATCGGCGACCGCTACACCCACGGCTTCGGCGTCATCGGCCGCTCGCGCGGGCCGCTGCCGTTTCACCAGTTCTGGCTCAAGCTGTTCCTGGCCGGCCGCGCCGGGCCCATCGGCGATTACTCCCTGCAGACCGTGATGGCGCCGCAGGGCAAGTTCATCCCGGGCGACCCCAATGCCGCGCCAGACTCGCCCCTGGCGGACATCGCCTACGCCTACCATTTCGACGCCAGCCTCTACGCCCGCTTTCTGCGCGAGATCTCCGAGCGCCGCGGTGTGCAGCGCATCGAAGGCAAGATCGTGCGCGCCCTGCAGCGCACTGACGACGGCTTCATCGAAGCCGTGCAGCTGGAAAGCGGCGAGCGCGTCGAGGGCGATCTCTTCATCGACTGCTCGGGCTTTCGCGGACTGCTGATCGAAGAGACCCTCAAGACCGGCTATACCGACTGGTCGCATTGGCTGCCTTGCGACCGCGCCCTGGCTGTGCCTTGTGAAGGTGTGAGTCCCATAACGCCCTATACCCGCGCCACCGCCCAGGCCGCCGGCTGGCAATGGCGCATCCCGCTGCAGCACCGCATCGGCAATGGCTATGTCTTCTCCAGCCAGCACCTCAGCGAGGACCAGGCCGCCGCCACCTTGATGGCCAATCTCGACGGCAAGCCCTTGGCCGACCCGCGCCTGTTGCGCTTCACCACCGGCATGCGCAAGCAGGTCTGGAACAAGAACGTGATCGCCCTGGGCCTGGCCAGCGGATTCCTGGAGCCGCTGGAATCCACCAGCATCTACCTCGTGCAATCGGGCCTCAGCCGTTTGCTGAGCCTGTTCCCGGGGCGCGAATTCAACCCGCAGCTGGCCGAGCGATTCAACCGCGAGACCGCGTTTGAGTACGAGCGTGTGCGCGACTTCCTGATCCTGCACTACCACGCGACCGAGCGCGACGATTCCGATTTTTGGAACGACTGCCGCACCATGTCTGTGCCTGACAGCCTGCGCGAGGCCATGGACCTGTTCCGCGCCGACGGCCGCTACTTCCGCCACGGCGAGGATTTCTTTGCCCTGCCCAGCTGGGTGCAGGTGATGCTGGGCCAGCGCATCCTGCCGCGCAGCTACCACCCCATCGTCGACGACATGCCCGAAGACCGCCTGCACGCTTTCGTGGAGGGCACGCGCCACATCCTGAGCGATGCCGTGGCCGCCATGCCCACTCACCAGCAGTGGCTTGAGCGTTACTGGAGGGCCGCATGAAGTTTCAGAACTTGCTTCGTCGCGCAGCCTGTTTCTTGTCCATGCTCTCGCTGGCCATGCCCGCCTCCGCCGCCGAGCTTCTGCCCCTGACCCAAGCCTGGCAGTTCCGCCTCAGCCCCGCCAGCAGCAAGGCTGCCACCCATGCCGCAGCCACCGCCTGGCGCCCGGCCCAGGTGCCCGGCACGGTGCACACCGACCTGCTGGCCGCTCAGCTGATCCCCGACCCTTTTTTCGGCGCACCCGAGGCAGCCCTGCAATGGATAGGCCTGGCCGATTGGGAGTACCGCACGCGCTTTGATGTGCCGCGCGCCCAGCTGGCGCAGGTGCGACAGGAGCTGGTCTTCGAAGGGCTGGACACCTTTGCCGAGGTGCAGCTCAACGGCCGCAGCTTGCTCCGTGCCGACAACGCCTTCCGCCGCTGGCGCTTGCCGGTTGAGAAGGGCCTGCTGCGTGCGTCTGGCAATGAGCTGAGCATCGTCTTCCGCTCGCCGATCAACAAGCTCCTGCCCCAGGTGCAGGCCATGCCGGTCAAGCTGGCCGGCAACTACCCCTCGCCCTACGGCGACGAGCCGCCCGATGCCATGACGGGCAACTTCGTCCGCAAGCCGGGTTACCACTACGGCTGGGACTGGGGCCCGCGCTACGTCACTGCCGGCATCAGCCAGCCGGTGACCCTGCGGAGCTGGAGCGGCCTGCGCATCGAATCGCTGCAGCTGCTGCAGGATGAAGTCACGGCCGAGCGGGCCCGCTTGCGCGCCATCGCCACGCTGGAGCTGGCGCGCGCCGGGCACTATCAGCTGCGCCTCTGGCAGACCGGCCCCGACGGCCGCCGCCAGCTGGCCGCCGAGCAGCGGGGCCAGGCCGCGGAGGCTGGCCTGCAGAAAATCGAGATGCCTCTGCAGGTCGAGCAACCGCGGCGCTGGTTCCCTAACGGCTACGGTGAGCAGGCCTTGTACCGCTACGAGCTGGAGGTTTTGCAAGCCGGCCGGCGCGTCGATGCGCTGAGCCAGCGCACCGGCCTGCGCAGCGTGGTCTTGAAGCGCGAGCCCGACGCGCAAGGCCGCGGCTTCCACTTCGAGGTCAACGGCATCCCCGTCTTCGCCAAGGGTGCCAATTCCATTCCTTTCGACATGTTCCAGCCGCGCGTCAGTGCTGCGCAGCTGCGCCGGGTGATGCAGTCCGCGCGTGATGCCAACATGAACATGATCCGCAGCTGGGGCGGCGGCTACTACGAGAGCGAGGCTTTCTTCGACCTGGCCGATGAGCTGGGCCTGATGATCTGGCAGGACTTCATGTTCGGCGGCGGCATGCAGCCGGCCTACGACCCGGCCTTCCGCGCCAGTGTGGTGGTCGAGGCGCGCGAGCAGGTGCAGCGCCTGCGCCACCACCCCAGCCTGGTGCTCTGGTGCGGCAACAACGAGCAGGAGATCGCCTGGAAGTACTGGGGCCATGGCCGTGACATGAAGGCCGCCGACCCGGCCCTGGCCGAGCGCGTCTGGCAGGGCTATGTGCAGCTCTTCGGCCGCGATCTGCGCCAGGTGGTGGCCGAGGAGGGCGGTGGCATCGCCTACTGGTCCAGCTCGCCCGGTGATGACCTGGCCGAAGTGGCCAACACGCCCGCCAGCGGCGATATGCACTACTGGGAGGTCTGGGGCAACCCGGCCCACCCGGTCAGCAAGTACCTGGAGATCACGCCGCGCTTCATGTCCGAATACGGCCTGCAGGCCTGGCCGGTGCAGGCCACGGTGGATGCGTTTGCGCCGCGCAGCGAGCAGGCCATCCACGCGCCGCTGATCACCGCGCACCAGAAATTCATGGCCGGCCAGGGCAATGAGCGGCTGTTGAAATACATCCGCGAGGAGTTCGGCGAGCCGCGCGATTTTGGCGACTTCATCTACCGCAGCCAGCTGATGCAGGCCGAGGGCATCCAGCTCGCCGCTCTGCACCACCGCGCCAGCCGGCCCTTCACCATGGGCTCGCTGTACTGGCAGCTCAACGATGTCTGGCCCGGCGCGTCCTGGTCCAGCATCGACCATGTCGGCCGCTGGAAGGCGCTGCACTTCCAGGCCCGGCGCTTCTTCGCGCCGGTGGCGGTGGCGGCGCTCCGCGAGGCCTCGGGCCAGACCCGGCTGCATGTCATCAACGACCGCACCGAGGCCCACCGCGGCGAGCTGCGCCTGCGTGTGATGACGCTGCAAGGCCGCACCCTGCGCGAGGAGCGCCAGGCCCTGACCCTGGCCCCGCTCTCGTCCCAGCTGCTCACGCGTTATGCCGATGCCGATTTGCTCGGCGATGCCGACCCGGCCTCCGCCGTGGCCGTGTTCGAGCTGCAGGCCGAGGGCGAACCGCCTTCGCGCAGCGTGGTGTATTTCAAGCCCGCCAAAGACCTGGCTTGGCCACAGGGCTCGGCCGTGCAGGCCCAGGTCGAGCGCGTGGGCGGCGAGCTGCAGCTGCATGTGCAAGCGCGCAATCTCGCGCGTGGCGTCTGGATTGATTTCGAGGGCTTGGACGTGGATGTGGCTGACAACGCTTTGACGCTGCTGCCCGGCGAGTCGCTGCGCCTCAAGCTCAAGCTCAGCGGAAACGGCAAAGCCACCGTGGAAGACCTGCAGCGCGCCCTGCGCCTGCGTGTGCTGGGGAGTGCGGCGCTGTGATGATCATATGGAGCCCTCTGTGCGCCGCGGCATTGCTGCTCGCCGTGTTCGCACCGCTGCCTGCCGAGGCGGCCCCGCGCAGCCTCGGCCCGGTCACGCAGTCCAGCCTGCGCGAGGACGGCGTGGATCTGCGCCTGGCGCGTGGCGCCCGGGCCCGCATCAGCTTCGTCACGCCCGAGGTGCTGCGCGTGCGCATCAGCCCCAGCGGCGCGCCTTTCGAGCCCGACACGGCCAGCTACGCGCTGACTGAATCGCCGCCGCAGGCCAAGGCGGAGCTGCGCCGCATTGGCCCGCAATTGCTGGAGTTGCGCTCGGCCAGCGGCACGCGGGTGCAGATCCGCCGCACCCCTGAGCTGCAGCTGAGCGTGTTCGACAGCGCCGGCCGCCTGATCAGCGCCGATGACCCGGCCCGGCCCATCGTCTTCGATCCGCAAGAGGGCAGTGTCGAGGTCACCAAGCGCCGCGACGACTACGAGCTCTACTACGGCTTTGGCGAAAAAGCCCTGCCGCTCTCGCGCCACCAGCAGCATCTGGTGATGTGGAACGCCGACGTGCCCGACTACGCGCCCGGCCACGACCCGTCCTACCAGGCCATCCCCTTCTTCATCGCCCTGCACCAGGGCCTGAGCCACGGCGTCTTCCTCAACAACAGCAGCCGCAGCTGGTTCGACATGGGCAAGACCGAGCCGAAGCGCTGGCGTTTCGGCGCGGCGCGTGGCGAGCTGGATTACTTCGTCTTCACCGGCGGCCCGGAGCGCAGCCCGGCCCGGGTGCTGCAGGACTACACCGCGCTCACCGGCCGCGGCCCGCTGCCTCCCGTCTGGGCCCTGGGCTATCAGCAATCGCGCTGGTCCTACAAGACGCAGGATGAAGTTCTGCGCGTGGCGCGGGAGTTCCGCCAGCGCCAGATCCCGGCCGATGTGCTCTACCTCGACATCGACCACATGGACGGCTTCCGCGTCTTCACTTGGAACCCGAGCACCTTCCCGCAGCCGCGCGAGATGCTGGGCCAGCTGCATGCGCAGGGCTTCCGCGCCGTCACCATCGTCGACCCCGGCATCAAGCGCGACGAAGGCTTTGCCATCTACCGCAGCGGCCGCGAGGCCGGCGTGTTCATGCGTGGCGCCGATGGCCAAGAGCTGCATGCCAAGGTTTGGCCCGGCATCTGTGCCTTCCCGGATTTCACCTCGCCGGCCGCGCGCGACTGGTTCGGCCAGCTCTACGCCGCGCCGCTGGAGCTGGGCGTCGATGGCTTCTGGAACGATATGAACGAGCCGGGCGTGTTCGCGCCCGATGGCTTCAACCAGCCGGAAATCTCGCTCGGCCCGCAAAAGACCCTGCCGCTGGACGCTCGCCATGCCGGCGACGGCCGGCCCGGTGATCATGCGCGTTATCACAATGTCTACGGCCTGCAGATGGCCCGCGCCAGCTTCGAGGGCCTGCGCCGCCTGCGCCCCGAGCAGCGGCCCATGGTGCTGACGCGGGCCGGTGCCGCCGGTGTGCAGCGCTATGCGGCGGTCTGGACGGGCGACAACTCGCCCACCTGGACGCATCTGGCGCTCACCATTCCCATGCTGAGCAATCTGTCCATCTCGGGCGTGCCGTTTGTGGGCGCCGATGTTGGCGGCTTCATGGGCAGCCCCAGCGCCGAGCTGCACAGCCGCTGGCTGCAGGCGGCCGTGCTCACGCCCTTCTTCCGCACGCATTCCAACGATGTCTCGGCGCCGCGCGAGCCCTGGGCTTTTGGCCCCGAGTTCGAGCGCATCAACCGCGCCACCATCGAGCTGCGCTACCGCCTGCTGCCCTACCTCTACAGCCTCTTTGAGGAGAACGAGCGCAGCGGCCTGCCGCCGCTGCGGCCGCTGTGGTTCAACTTCCCGCGCGATGTGCGCGCCAGCCTGGTGGACGATCAGTTTCTTCTCGGCCGCGACCTGCTGGTGGCGCCGGTGCTGCGCGAGGGCGAGCGCCAGCGCCGCGTCTACTTCCCCGCCGGCGAAGCCTGGCTGGACTGGTGGACCGGCCGCCGCTTCGAAGGCGGCAGCGAGGCCACCGTGGCCGCGCCACTGGACCGCCTGCCCCTGTTCATCCGCGTGGGCGCCGCCGTGCCCACGCAAGCGCTGCTGCAGCACACGGGCGAGATGCGCGCCGCGCCGCTGGCCCTGACCGTGGCCTGGGGCCGCAGCGGCCGCAGCGAGGTGTTTCAAGATGCCGGTGAGGGCTATGGCTATCGCCGGGGGGCGGCACGCCGCATCGGCATCCGCCAGGATGGCCAGGGGCTGACGCTGGAGCTTGATCTGCCCCCGAACGCTGGATTTCAGCGGCTGGCGCGGCTGGAGATTCTGGGCCTGGATCGTGCATCGCCCTGGCGTTTCGACGGCCAGCCGCTGCCTGCTCAGAAGGACGAGACCGGCCGGCTGCGCCTGGAGCTGCCCGCCGCGGCAGATGAGGGCCTGCACCAGCTGCGGCTGGCACACTGAGGCCAACGGCCGAATGCCGAGAGCAACACGACGACAAGATTGAGGACGACGATGCGAGCCATACGCCCGATGTTCAACAAAGCCCACCTGGCCGGCGTTCTGCTGGCGACCCTGGCCGCCCTGGCGCCCAGCCTCGCCCTGGCCGCGCCCACCGAGGGCTGGAAGCTGCGCTACCAGCGCAGCTACAACGGCAAGCCGGTCGAGGGCCAGGACCCGATCTGGGTGTTCGCCGCCAAGGGCGAGGCCTTGATCAGCTCCGAGGCCATCCTGGCCGGCAAGGCCGGCTTTCCCTTCGAGCAGCAGTTCATCAAGCCCGCCGCGCAAGAGCTGCTGCAGCTGGCCCGCCTGAGCCCAGGGGAGGGCATCGCCACCCTGGACCGCGAATCCCTGTCCAAGCAAAGCTACGAGTTCAGCGAAGAGACGCGCACCATCCTCGGCTACCGCTGCAAAAAGGCCAAGACGGTGGTGAACTCCAACACCATCGAGCTCTGGTACACGACCGAGCTGCCCGCGGCCGGCGCGCCCACCGTGCTGGGCCACCAGCTGGGCCTGGTGCTGGAGCTGGTGCGCAACGGCAACTTCGTCATCAGCGCCACGCAGATCGAGCCTTTCCAGGGGTTGGATCTGGCCGAGATGGCCCAGGGTGGAAAGCTTGAGGCCGCGCCCCTGCTCGACGGCCTCAGCTACAAAGACCGCGTCTGGCGCAGCCGCTTCACGACCATTCCGGTGTTCCAGGACCAGATCGTCAACTTCTCGGGCGAGGACCGCGAGCCGCGCGAGGGCGTGACCCGTTACGCAAACGGCACCGTGGTGCTCAAGACCGTGCAGCTGCCCGAGATCGCGCCGGGCAGCCAGGTGTTTGTGGACCTGCTGGCCCGCTCCAATGGCGATGCGTATGACCGCACCGGATCGGTCTTCGTGATTCCGCTGGGTACGAAGGAGTCAGAGAAGGGAAAGAAGGCCACGCGCAACTTCCTCGATGGCCTGCAGCGCGGCGTAGCCGCCCTGCCGGCTTATCAGAACGGCAATGGCCGGACCTACCGCGGCGTGGTCGCCACCGAGGGCTACGCGCCCCTGATCGAGCTGATGCGCTTCTTCACGCCCTTTGGCGTCAAGCACTACAACCACCTGCAGCTCAAGGGCAAGACCTGGCACGAGGCCGCGCCTTACCGCATGGACATCACCGACCTGGCCCAGCGCCTCTCGGGCCAGCAACTGGCCCTGGGCGTGTTCATCGGCAACTACGACAAGGGCGGCCACAAGCTGGACCTCAACCTCACCATCCACCCCAGCGATGCCGCCACCGCCATGTTCTCCAAGCCGGTGAGCCCGAGCACCGGATCTACGCCTGCCGCTTCTGCGGCAGCATCGGCACCGCGCCTGATCCCGCTGTTCAACACCACCAATGTGATGGAGATGGCCGAGCAGGACTACGCCACCATGTTCGACAAGCCCAAGGGCCTGGAGGTGGATTTCACCCTCGACCGCCCGCTCAAAAACGCCCGCCTGCGCTACATCAGCACCGGCCACGGCGGCTGGACCAATGGCGACGAATTCGTGCCCAAGAAAAACACCATCCTGTTGAATGGCAAAGAGGTGTTCTCCTTCGTGCCCTGGCGCCAGGACTGCGGCGCTTTTCGCCTCTTCAACCCCGCCTCCGGCAACTTCAACGACGGCCTTTCGTCCTCCGACATCAGCCGCTCCAACTGGTGCCCCGGCACCGCCACCAACCCGATCTACATCGACCTCGGTCACTTGAAAGCCGGACGGCACCGCATGACGGTGCGGATTCCGCAGGGGCCGCGTGAGGGGACGAGCTTCAGTTCGTGGAATGTGTCGGGGGTGTTGGTGGGGGAGTGAGGCAGCCGAAGGTCAGCGCTGTGCGCTGATCTGTGTGAACTGGGGTCAGGTATTGCCTCGAAATGCAAGGCCTGGCTCCGATGACTTGCGATCTAGCTCGCCCTGGCAAGCCGTCGCGCCCATCGGGTGCGCTCTCGCGGTATGTGATTCACCCAGGATTTCACCAAGGTCAGACCGCCGCCATCGCCCCTATCATCGGCGGCGATGGACACGCCGGCTCCCTCCCATTGCCCCAACTGCGGCAGCGCGCTGTCTCTCCCCAAGCCGCGTTATTGCGGCGAATGCGGTCAGGAAACGACCTTGCAGCCGCCCTCCGTCCCCGTGTTTGTTCGGGAGTTCACCGGCCAGTACCTGTCGACGCAAGGGGCCTTGCTGCGCAGCTTGCTCACCCTCCTGAGGCCGGGTGAGCTGACGCAGGAGTACCTGCGCGGGCGCCGTCGCCACTATGTGTTGCCCTTGCGCTTGTACATGGCCACCAGCATGGCAGCACTCCTCTCGATCTGGTTGATCAGCGTGCTGCTGCCCTTGCCCGAAAGCCATCGCCATGCCCGGACATATGACCCTCAATTTGCGCGGCACAACAACCTGGACCGACGCGAAGCCACCTACCTGACTTATGGTTTGATCGTGCAGGTGGGGCAACGTGCTGGCGAGTTTGTCTGCAGGGGCCTTCCAGCATCGCGTTGCCAGGATCTGCGCCATCAGTGGGAGCAAGATCCTCAGTCCCTCGCTCGCGAGCAAGCCCTGCGCACCACCCAGCTGAGCAAGCAGGCACACCTGCTGTTCTTGCTGCTGGTGCCATTTCTCGCCCTGGGCACCTACTTGGCCTACTTCAGCCGCAAGCTCAGCTATGGCACCCACCTGGTGGCTTCGCTGCATGTGCATGCGGCTGGCGCCTTTATTTCACTGACCTGGTCCCTGATCTTCCACATCACCGCCGCCTCGAGCAACGTCATCATGGCGGGCTCATTGCTGAGTAGCCTGCTGTACCTGACGCTGTCCTGCCAGCGCTGGCTAGGGGGGCGCAGGTGGGCCACGCTGATACGGGTCCTGCTGACCATGGTCATCTGGCAGATCAGCTACTTTGCCCTGTACTTGCTGTGGCTGGACGCCCTGTGGTGGCGCCCCATGTCCTGAGGCCAGGGCGGCCCCTCAGTCCGGTGCCTGCCGGGTCATGTCCATGGTCCAGTTCTGCACCCTGCTGCGCCCCAGGAGCGGAGGGTCACAGGAGCTGAGAACAGAGCTGAGCGAGCGGAGGGCCAAGCGAGCTGAGGGCCAGGGCCCCATGCCTGATCCGGTGCCGCACACGATCAGGGGCGGCGGCCGCAGGCGGTCGGTGAGATCACTTGCATGCTGGCAAGGCTCAGGCTGTGCGGCGATTGCAGCGCGTCCATGCTCAGCTCGAACATCATCAGCCCGGCAAAACCCTGGTCGCGGGCGAACTCGGCCTTGGCTTTCACCAGCGCCGGGGTTTCAAAGTAGGTGTGTCCCAGTTGGCCCTTGGCGAGCGGCGCGAGATCGGCGCCCATGCGGCTGAGGATGTCGCGATAGGGCTGGTCGCGCACCTCCTGCGTGCGGCCCTGGATGAACTCCTTGCCGTAGAAGGGCAAGCCCAGCAGGATCTTCTCGCGCTGGAAGCCGCGCTTCAGCAGATCCTGGGTGGCGGCCTTAAAGGTCTCCAGATCGGCGTGGTGTCCGACCGCCGAGCCCGACCAGGCGCCGGTGAAATCGTAGGACATCAGCGCCACATAGCTCACATGCTTTTGCAGCTCACTCAGGTACTGCGGGCCGATCCAGGGCCCGGCAAACACCGATGCGCTCAGTTCCACCGAGGCCGGCAAGGCGGCACGCAGCTCGGCCATCAGCTGCACCAGCATGGCGCTCTCCACCGGGTCATTGCCACCCTGGCCCAGCTGGTGCTGGCGGGTCCAATGCTCCCAGTCGATGTCAATGCCGTCGAGCTGCTGTGTGTCAACAAAGCGCCGGACCTGTTCGACAAACTTCTGCCGCTTGCCCGCATCGCGGCCCAGGGCCTGAAAGGCGTCGCCCACACCGTTCGCGCCACCGATCGAGACCCACAGCTTGCGCCCGTGCTTGCGCGTTTCCGCCCGCAAGCCCGGCAAGAGCTCGTCCAGCTCCTGGGTGCGCAAACCACCGTCTGCTGTTGGCAAGGCGAACACCAGGGCCAGATGCGTGAAGCGCTCCCAGGGTATGGCAGTCAGCGGCAAGGCCAGGGCCTTCCAGCTCGGGTAGACCGCGACCACCGGCCGGCAGGCTGCGGCTGGTGCGGCCGGCGCAGGCCCTGCTGCAGCGCGGGCCGAGGAGCCGGCTGCGAGGATCACGCATGCAGCCGCAAGCCCAAGGCTGCCGCTCAGCCTTGCGATGAAAGACAGCAGCCCGTCGGGTCTATGCAAGTGGTGCGTCATTTGAGTGCCTTCACTGGTTTGCGCTGCGAAAGGGTCGAGCGGAACCGTGCATGGGCCGGTGGGTGCCTTCAGGGCCGGTGGATTGCTCAACTCGCGCAATGTAGCGAGGCACCTGCTTTGCAGCGCCGGGAGGTGCGACAGACTGCATGCAGATGTGGATGGGCCGTTGATGGCATGGACGGGTTGCGCTGAAGCACGGGCCGGCAAGACCTGACCCTCGCCGTTCTTCAACCCGCCCGAACCCGGCACTCACCCGGCGTCACCCCAAAACGCGCCCGGAAGCTCCGGCTCAGATGGGGCTGGTCAAAGAAGCCGCAGTCCAGCGCCACCTCGCTGAGGCTGAGCCAGCTGTGGGCCAGCAGCTTCGCGGCGCGCTGCAGGCGGTGCTGGCGCGCGAAGTCGCCGGGTGAGCAGCGGAAGTGGTTGCAGAAGGCCCGCGCCAGATAGACGGGGTGCAGGCTCAGCTCCTGCGCCAGTTTGCACAGCCCATGTGTTGCCTACGGTTTATTGGCTTCGACAAGCCCAAGGCCCTGGAGCTGAGCTTCACCTCGACCGCCCGTTCAAGAACGCCCGCCTGCGCTACATCAGCACCGGCCACGGCGGCTGGACCAACGGCGACGAATTCGTGCCCAAGAAAAACACCATCCTGCTCAACGGCAAAGAGGTGTTTGCCTTCGTCCCCTGGCGCCAGGACTGCGGCGCTTTCCGCCTCCTCAACCCGGCTTCAGGCAACTTCAACGACGGCCTTTCGTCCTCCGACATCAGCCGCTCCAACTGGTGCCCCGGCACCGCGACCAACCCGATCTACATCGACCTGGGTAACCTCAAAGCCGGACGGCACCGGATGACGGTGCGGATACCGCAAGGGCCGCGCGAGGGGACGAGTTTCAGTTCCTGGAATGTGTCGGGGGTGTTGGTGGGGGGAGTGATACCGCAGGTGCCCTGCGGTGTGAACTCGTCTCGTAGTTGTAGCGGCAGGTCTTGCCTTGAAGCAAAAGGCCTTACGCTCTGACCTGAAGGCGCCGTTGTTGGCCGAGGCGAAACTTTTCTTGCACTGCAAGGCGTCTAATTGTGGCGTTATCCACATGGTGCATGGCATGGCTTTAGCGCGAGCAGGTGAGCACGCACTCATTGCCTGGCGCATAACTGTCGCTCGTATCAATCAGTCAAAATTGCACACATTGATGCATTTGAGGTTGGCAGATGCCGGTCGTCGTTTGTGATCTATCTGCCTATGTCGCATAACTGGCAATCAACTCAGTATTGCTGGAGCCAGGCGTATCCATCAGAGTGAAATCGTTGACGCAGCGTCACGACCGCGTCACGCCGACCTACCAATATCGGCCAAACAGACTCGGGAGCTCGCATGTCAGATCGGTCTCTTTTTTCGCACTGGAAGATTGCACTCTGTGCCGCAGCGTTTTTGCTCGGGCCCGGGCTAGTCCGCGCGGGGCTGCCCGTGCCGCTGAAGTCCGAGCATCCGCGCATTTTTCTAGACACGCAGAAGGTGGCGAGACTCCGCGCGATGCTTCCCCAGCAAGTTTCCTTTCCTTCCAAGGGAAGCCTGCAGTTCACGATCACACCTCGGCGGCCTTCCGAAGGTGAGGGCGGCGACCTTGGCGTCTTCGATGGCTACAGCGATCAGCGCAATCACATTTTCGTGCGCCACATTCGCAGCTATGACCGGCTGGACATTTCAACGCCGACCATTGGGTTCCAACTGGCCTTTCAGGCGGTCAGTCTGCCGTCTTATGTGGCCGTCGCGCGCGTGGACCTTCCTGTGGACCAACCGGTGCAGCTGCGCATCCAATGGGATGCCAACAAGCACCAGGCGGACTACGCAATCAACGGCAGAGTCTTTCCGCTGGTCTGGCGGACAACGAACGGCGTTCCGCTTGCATGGCAGCCCGATGGTCAGCTGATGGCTATCTCCGGACGTGCCGGTGAGAATGTCTCAGCTTTGAAACTGACCGACGAGCTCACCGGCCAGGTGCTGGCGGACTATCCAGAGCTCGATCACGAGTTGCTTCGCCAGTGGCGCAACACCCAGCGCGATGCCGAGGCTTTTGCGAGCATATTGAACACCTGCGCTGTTGCAACCGACCCGATGAGTTGCGGCAAGCCCGTAGTGCTGACCGGCCCGGAGAACACCCTGTCGCATCCGACAAGGCTGCAGGACATCGCACAAGTACTCGCGTTCTCGCACCTGATCACGGGCCAGATGCAGTACAGGAGCGCAGCCCTGAACTATGCCAGCCAGCTGTTGGCCACGCCCTGGGGCGAGGGGGGCGAGTTCCCCATGCGTGGCCGTGTGGCGGCGATGGGCATTCTGTATGACTGGCTATACCCCGTGGTCACGACGACCCCATTGCCAGGGGCTTCGGAAAGTATGTACGCGGATGCTCTGGCGCATGGCATCCAGAACACCATCCTGGCCCGGAATGCGGCGGGGACTTACCTGCTCGGCAGCTACATTTGCGGCCAGCAAGCGCTGAAGAACTTGCCCCTGCTGGACTGCGCAAGCAGACCCATGATCGAGAACTGGGATCCGATTCAGCATGCCCCGGTGCCCAGCATAGCGCCCTATTACATCAGCGGCCATCATCGAGGCGCAGTAGCAGCTATGGCCTTGGGCTTGGCGGCCATCGGCACCGAACATCCTCAAGTCGCTCCTTTGTTGAATCTTGCCTACGACCATTTCGACAAAGGCTTTTACAAGGCACGCAACTGGATCAACCAGAACGGCGGCACCCATCTCGGGTGGTCATACGGCGCCAGCAACCCAGGGCCCCTGGAGCTATGGCGTACGGCACTGGCCTGGGGCGATGCGCCTGCGACGCCGCCCGACTACGCCCGGCACGCCTTCCTGTTCTATCTCTACGGGGCGCGCGGCTCTACACAAGCCGTGTTTCCGGCAGCAGGTGACAATTTTGTGATCAATTGGGACGATCAGGTGGCCAGCATGGCCCTGTATGGTGCCCTGTACGGCAACGCGCACGAAGCCCCTGCTGCCCGTTGGCTCTACGAGCAACATGTAGCACCGGCCCGCGGAAGCGGCGGCCTGCTCGACATTCTGCTTTGGTCGCCGGGCAGCAAGAATGCTGCGTCGCCTGACGCGCTGAACCTACCTCTGTCCCGGCATTTCAAGGTCAGCGGCAATGTTGTGATGCGCGACAGCTGGGACTACAAGTCCGCAACACTGGCCGAATTCCACTCAGCGTCCTTCACCAGTGAGAACCACCAGCATTTCGACCAGAACAGCTTCTCGCTGTTCTACAAAGCCCCCTTGCTGCTGGACTCCGGCGTGTATGACTTCTACGGATCCGATCACTGGTGGAACTACTACATTCGCAGTGTGGCCCACAACACGGCCATCGTGACGGACCCGGCGGAGACTTTTTCCTATGCGGGCAAGACCTACGCCAACGATGGCGGCCAGTGGTTAGCGCCTTCGATGGCACGCTACCCAACCCTGGAGCAGGCCCAGGCAGGTCCGAACAAACTGGATGGCATCGTTCGCTTTGAGGCCGGCGTCGATTACAGCTATGCCGTGGGGGATGCCAGCAAAGCCTATGCCAGCACCAAGCTGGAACGCGAAGGTGGGTTCGTGCGCCAGTTGGTGTTTCTGCGACAGCCGGAATTCTGGGCCAAGCCCGTGCTCATCACTTACGACCAGATCAAGGTTGTGAATGGCAAGGAATCCCTGCCCAAAACCATCTTGCTGCACACGGCGAAGGAACCACTCGTAGCCAGCGACGGGCCGCAGCAAGCGGGCGTCACCAACATCGCCCTGGTCAACGGCCGCGCACCGCTGCTTGAGATCAGGAACGGCGGCGCCATGGCCTTTGTCGAAACCCTGATTCCGCTGGCCCCTCAGATGCGCAAGATCGGCGGCATTGCCTCATCCGGCAACAGCTACCGATTCGCTGTGCGCTCGCCGCAGAGCAATGTATACACCGGCTATGCGCCAGTGAACTACGGTAGCGGCCAAACGATGACTGAAGTGGAGTTGGACAAGGTTGAGGACGCGGGAAGCTGGCGCGTCGAGATCACTGACACGTCTCCGACCAAATTGGCGCGATTCTTGAACGTGATTAGCGTCGCTGATGACGGCAGCGTTGCGCCGCCAGCGGCCACGCACCTTCTCGCTGACTCGACAACCGAGGCGATCCAACTCGGCCGGACTGGCATGTCGCTGGTTCTGGTGCTGCCAAAGCAACCGCCACAAGTGAAATCCCATGGTTTGCGTGTTGCATATCCCTATGCGACTCGCTATCTCGTCACCGGGCTGATCCCGGACCAGTACTACAGCGTCTCAGTCACGCCTGTCGCGGGTGACCCAGTACCCCGGGTGTCCTTCGCACCCAGTGGAAGCATGACTCCCTACCGCAGCTCGGTGAACGGAGTGCTGAGCATTGAAAGACTGCCGCAGCCAAGCGAGCTGCGCTGAGTTTCAAGTCTCGTCCTCGCCTGACCCGAGCTTGAGCCAGGATAGGGTCGGCTCGGGGTCAAGGGTCGGCTCGGGGTCGGGTCGGCTCGGGGTCAGGCCTTAAACCTGAAAGCAAGACCTGACCCTTGCCGAGCTTCACCCCGCCCGAACCCGGTACTCACCCGCCGTCACTCCAAAACGCGCTCGGAAGCTGCGGCTCAGATGGGGCTGGTCAAAGAAGCTGCAGTCCTGGGCCACCTCGCTGAGGTTGAGGCGGCTGTGGGCCAGCAGCTTGGCGGCGCGCTGCAGGCGGTGTTGGCGCGCGAAGTCGCCCGGTGAGCATCGGAAGGGGCACTGAGGGTCAAAGGGGCACTGAGGGTCGGCACTGAGGGTCCGGCACTGAGGGTCAGACCTTAAATCTCAAGGCAAAACTTGACCCTTGCCGTTCTTCAACCCGCCCGAACCCGGTACTCACCCGGCGTCACCCCGAAACGCGCCCGGAAGCTCCGGCTCAGATGGGGCTGGTCGAAAAAACCGCAGTCCAGCGCCACATCGCTGAGGCTGAGGCGGCTGTGTGCCAGCAGGTTTGCGGCGCGCTGCAGGCGGTGCTGGCGCGCGAAGTCGCCGGGTGAGCAGCGGAAGTGGCTGCGGAAGGCCCGCGCCAGATAGACGGGGTGCAGGCCCAGCTCTTGCGCCAGCTTGCACAGACCATGGTTGCCGACGGTGTACTGGCTGTCATCCCGCAAGGCATCGCGGCATTGCAGCAGCCAGGGCGGCGGGCGGCCGTGCTGGCGCTCCTGGTCGCCGGCCACCGCTGCGGTCAGCTCGGCCGCCAGGCTGTCGAGGTCCAGTGCTTCACTGTCGGGGCTTTGAGTCAGGCGGAGCGCCCGGGCCAGCAGCTGCCGCGCCACCGGGCCCGACAAGGCTACGGGTTCGGGCGGCAAGACCATGGTCTGGCTGAGCGAGCCCCAGAGGCCAAAGCCCAGGTCCAGCGAGATGAAGCGTGCCTCGGCCAGCGGCTGCGAGGCGGCAAAGCAATCGGCGTGCACCGTGCCTGGCGGGTTGAACACCAGCAGGGGGTCGCCTTCGCCTTTGCCTGCGCCTTCGTCAGCCGCCCCGCGCGCTGTGCTGGCATAGCGGCCGCGTGCCACCAGCACGAACTGGGGCTCGATATGGCAATGCTCGGGGACCTCATGCGCGGCCAGCGAGGGCACGCAGTGGCTGAGCGCCAGGTCGTGGGCGTGCAGGGCGTTCAAGCGGTGGCCGATGGGTTGGGGCAAAGGCATGCGGGCCAGTATGTCAGCGGCGGTCACCTGGCCCAAAAGCCATGGGCCTGCCCTGCTAGCAAGCGAACAAGAAAACAAAAGAACAAGCACCCGCTCAGGTTGCTTGCGTACAAGCCAGCAGCTCAGGGCCTTTGCTAGGCTGGCCCCCAAGTTCAACGCCCTGGAGCCCTGTGTGAAGCGACCCGTCCATCTTGTCGTCCTGTCCTGCTCTTTGCTGTTCTTGTTGGTGTTCAGCGCGGAAGGCGCCTCCGCGCAGACGCCACCGCTGCAAGCGGCCGATGCCGCGGTGCGGGCCGGCCAGTTCCAGGCGATCACCAGCATCGTGATCGCCCGCAAGGATCAGCTGGTCTTCGAGGCCTACTACGACCCGGAGGGGCGCGAGGCGCTGCGCAACACGCGCTCGGCCACCAAGTCGGTGGCGGGCATGTTGCTGGGCCTGGCCATTGCCGATGGGCATGTGGCCAGCGTCAAGGCCAGCGTGCTGGAGCACCTGCCGCGCCAGGCCGAACACGGGCGCCGCGAGCCCCGCAAAGCGGCCATCAGCTTCGAGGACCTGATCACCATGAGCGGGCCGCTGGAGTGCAATGACTGGAACGAATGGT
Source organism: Paucibacter sp. B51 (assembly GCF_027863535.1). Lineage (NCBI taxonomy): Bacteria > Pseudomonadati > Pseudomonadota > Betaproteobacteria > Burkholderiales > Sphaerotilaceae > Roseateles > Paucibacter sp. B51. Next base: position 1,744,892 of record NZ_JAPIVN010000001.1, read on the forward strand.
CGCGCGGCAATGAGGAGCGCATGTACCTGGTCGAAGACTGGGTGGGCTTTTTCTGGGAGCTGCCGATGCGCGGCTTTCCGGCCTGGGCCACCGCGCCCAAGGACTCGCCGCACGGCCGCGCCTTCAGCTACTGCACGGCAGGGGTCAGCACCGTGGGCGCGGCCTTGAGCGCGGCGGTGCGCGAGCCCCTGGCGCAGTACGCGCAGCGCCGCCTGTTCGAGCCGCTGGGCATCACGGCGGCCCAATGGCAATTCATGCCGGCCGTGCCGCAGCAGCAACCAGCCGGGCCTCCGATCCCGCAAGCCGGTGGCGGGCTGGGCTTGCGCAGCCTCGATTTGCTCAAGCTCGGCCAGCTCTACCGCGATGGTGGCCGTTGGCAAGGCCGGCAGCTGATGCCCGCCGCCTGGGTGGCGGCCTCGCTGAGCCCGCAGGCGCGCATGGAGGATGGCACGGACTACGGCTACCTGTTCTGGGGCCATCAGTTCCAGGTGGGCGAGCGCCGCATCCGCAGCTGGGCCATGAACGGCGCCGGCGGCAACACGGTGCAGATCATTCCCGAGCTGGACGCCGTGGTCGTGATCACCAGCAGCAACTACCAAGTGCGTAACGCCCCGAAGCTGACCATGGATTTGCTGGCCAAGCACCTGCTGCCGGCCTTGCTGGCGAATTGATGGAGGGATCGGGGGGGGGGCATTGAACCGCCAAGGCCTGGCGCGCCAGTGAGAGAGGGTCAGGTCTTGCTCAAGCCAGGGCTTGAGGCGGGAGGCCTGACGCTGGGCCAGGCGTGGTAACGCCGAGCTTGCGAGCCTGATCCCGGAGTGGGATTCGGCCGGCCCTCACACCTTGGCGAGAAACGCCGCCGCGTCGTCCGCTTCACAGGGCCAGTCGGCGAAGACACCGACCAGATTGCATTCCACGCAGTGGCAGCCGATGTAGTACCAGCGAACCTTGTGGCTGCCCTCAACCACGGAGACGCCGGACATCAGCTCGAACACCTCGTTCTCGCACACGCACTCGTGCGTCTCAGGCTGGGCGCCTTCCAGATGGTCGGCGCTGTCGCCCATCAGGTGTTCCTGGCCGCAGTCGGTGCAGGTGCGGATGGCCACGCCGGCTTCTTCATCGCTCTGCAGCGCGAAGCTGCGGCAGCCGCAGCTGCTGCATTTGGATGCGGCGAAACGAGTGGCCTCGTGGCGATTCGCGATGCTGTAGCTGCGCAGCTCGGCTTGGGTGTCACCCGAGGTCGTGCCGTACCAGAACTCGCCTTTTTTCGTCAGTGCCATGGATGCGGCTCCGTTCTTCGTTCGTTCATTTACTCATTCATTCATTTATTCAGGATGGGCTGAGCGGCGGGCCTGACGCCCCGCTTGCCCTGATCTGCCGGATTCTGCCTGGAGGCCCGGCGAATCGGCATCCAGGGCTCCCGGGGCGAGTGGTCGCCTGGCGGCGTGTCGCTGGATGATGAACAGAAAACCTGAAGGCGCGGTCCGCGGCCTGGCCTTCTTGTTCACGACGCAAGCCCTGCGCTGACGCCACCCCGCTGCGTCCAAATTCGCCTGTCGAGATTGAGTGCTTCGCGCTTGTTTAGTAAACCGCGCTAAAAACGCCTGTCTTCCGTCGCTTTGGTTGACGCTCAAAAAGGCGCTGGATATAAACATCACCCATGAACAAAGCCGGGTGAAGTGCCTTCGCCCGCGCCTTGCAAGCGCACGATGATGCGTTTATTAAACCCAAGACCGAGAACACCGGAGACACCGTGTTGCTGCTGAAGATGATTTCAGAATCGCCGCTGCTGGGCTTGTTGCGCGTTCGCGCAGCGCCGATCGGCGCGCCGTCTTGCCTGCTCCGGCAACCCGGAGTGCCGGCATGAGCGGAAACGGCAGCGGGGTCACCATCCGCGACATTGCCGAGGCCACGGGCTTGTCGATTGGCACCGTGTCGCGGGCGCTGAAGAATCAGGCCGGCATGACCGAGGTGACGCGCAACAAGGTGCGCGAGGCGGCGCAGCGTCTCGGCTATGACCTCTCGCAGTTGAAGAAGGGACGCATCCGGCGTATCGCCTTCCTGCTGCACAGCCAGCACAACACGCTGGCCTCCAGCCCCTTCTTCTCGCCGGTGCTGCATGGCGCCGAAGCCGCTTGCCGGCGCGAGGGGATTGCGCTGTCCTTCATCGTCGTGGGCCCGGCCGAGCCAGTGCTGGAGCAGGTGCGGGTGCATGCGCCCGATGCGATCCTGTGCGCCGGCTTCTTCGAGCCCGAGGTGCTGAGCGCGCTGATGCTGACAGGCAAGCCCATGGTGCTGGTGGACATGAACCGGCGCGGCATGTCCTCGATCAACCCGGACAATGTGCTGGGCGGCTACCTGGCCACGCGGCACCTGCTGCGCAATGGCAAGCGGCGCATCGCCATGCTCTCGGGCTCACCCGCGCACTACAGCATCCAGCAGCGCATCCGCGGCTTTCGCCGTGCGCTGTTCGAGGCCAAGGTGCATGCCGACCCCGAACTCGAAGTCATCGTGCCCACCATGGGCGAGGGCGACGAGGGCGTGATGGAGGCCATGCGCAGCCTGCTGGCTCTGCCCAAGCGGCCCGACGCCGTGTTTTGCTACAACGACAGCACCGCCCTGGTGGCGATGAAGACCTGCGTCAACGAAGGCTTGAAGATTCCCTACGACATCATGGTTGTCGGCTTCGACGACATCAGCAGCGCGGCCGTGGCCGTGCCGCCGCTGAGCACGGTGCATGTGGACAAGGAGGCGCTGGGTGCCTCGGGCGTGGAGCTCTTGCTGCGCCTCAAACCCGATGAGCCCCCCACCGAACTGGTTCTGCCGGTCGAGATGATCGTGCGTGAAAGCAGCAGTGACGATTGATTCATTCATGGACCCATTCCCAAGCATGCAAGGCATGGCCATGAAGCGATCGACACCCGCCTCACGCCTCTAACTTTTCAATTCACCACCATGTCCAATCTCCCCGACTTTCGCTCTCGGGCGGTGCTGCTCGCCCATGCGCAGCACAGCATGAGCTTCTACCACCCGCGCTGCATCGACTGGAGCGGTGGCATGTACCACTTCTTCAAGGACGATGGCCGGGTCTACGACGCCGAGCAGCGCCATCTGGTCAGCAGCACGCGCTTTGTGTTCACCTACGCCATGGCCTACCGCCATTTCGGCCAGCCCGAGTACCTGGACGGCCTGCGCCATGCGCTGAAGTTCCTGCGCGAGGCGCACCGCGACACCGAGTTTGGCGGGTACAGCTGGCTGCTGCGCTGCCACAGTGGCGGCCGTGAAGTGCTGGACGGCACCCAGCATGCCTACGGCCAGGCCTTTGTGCTGCTGGCCTACTCGCATGCGCTGATGGCCGGCCTGGAAGAAGCGCGGCCCTGGGTGGCCGAGACCTTCGAGCTGATGGAGCGCAGCTTCTGGGAGCCCGAGGCCGGCCTCTATGCCGACGAAGCCAGCCGCGACTGGCGCGAGCGCGGCAGCTACCGCGGCCAGAACGCGAACATGCATGCCTGCGAAGCGCTGCTGGCCGCCTACCGTGCCACGGGCGAAACGCGTTATCTGGAGCGCGCCTACACCGTGGCCTTCAACATCACCCAGCGCCAGGCCGAGCGCTGCGGCGGCCTGATCTGGGAACACTACGACAGCAACTGGCAGCCCGACTGGCAGTTCAATATCGAGGACCCGGCCAATCTGTTCCGCCCCTGGGGCTACCAGCCCGGCCATTTCACCGAGTGGGCAAAGCTGCTGCTGCAGCTGGAGTCGCTGGGCGGCGCCCTGGAGCGCGACCTGAGCTGGGCCCTGCCCACGGCCGAGCGCCTGTTCAAGGTGGCGGTGGAGAAGGGCTGGCATGCCGAGCATGGCGGCCTGTGCTATTCCATCTCGCCCGAGCTGAACATCTGCGACGCGGACAAGTACTTCTGGGTGCAGGCCGAGAGTGCGGCCGCCGCCGCCATGCTGGCCCAGCGCACCAAGCACCCCTTCTACTGGGACTGGTACGAGCGCCTCTGGGCCTACAGCTGGACGCATTTTGTCGACCACGAGCATGGCGCCTGGTGGCGCATTCTCGATGCGCAGAACCGCAAGTACAGCGACGAGAAGAGCCCAGCCGGCAAGGTGGACTATCACACCATGGGTGCCTGCTATGACATCGTGGCGGTGCTGGATGCTGCGGATGCGGCCGGGGAGCGAGGCCATGCATGACGCACCGCTGATGCTCTGCGCCGGCGAGGCGCTGACCGACATGATCCACCAGGGTGGGGCGCAGTGGCTGGCCCGCGTGGGCGGCTCCACCTGGAATGTGGCGCGTGCGCTGGCGGCGCTGGGCGAGCGCACGGCTTTTGCCGGGGCCGTCAGCGCCGACCGCTTTGGCGATGAGCTCTGGGCCGCCAGCGAGGCCGTGGGCCTGGACCTGCGCCTGATGCAGCGCGCGCCGCGCTCGCCCCTGCTGGCCATGGTGGAGCAGGGCGAGCCGCCGCGCTACTTCTTCATCGGCGACGACAGCGCGGACCTCTATTTCGACCCCACGGCCCTGCCCGAGGGCTGGTCGCGCAAGCTGCGCTGGGCGCACTTCGGCGGCATCAGCCTGGCGCGCGAGCCGCTGGCCGGCCGCCTGGTTGCCCTGGCCGAGCATTTGAAAGAGCAGGGCGTGGCCATCAGCTACGACCCGAATTACCGCAAGGTGATGGACGAACGCTACACGCCGACGCTCCATCGCATGGCCGCCGTTGCCGACCTGATCAAGGTCTCGGACGACGACTTGCGCGGTTTGTTCCCAGGGCTGGAACTGGATGCAGCGCTGCAGCGCCTGCGCGCGCTCAACCCCAGTGCGCTGTGCCTGCTGACCCGCGGCGGCCACGGTGCCAGCCTCTACCGTGGCGAGGAGCGCGTGGACGCCACAGCACCGGCCGTGGCGGTGGTGGACACGGTGGGTGCGGGCGATGCCAGCGCCGCCGGTCTGCTCTACAGCCTCAGCCGCCACCCCGATCGCCTATTGCAAGCCCATCTGCACGCGGCCCTGGCCGCCGGCTCCGCCGCCTGCCTGCAGTCGGGCGCCACCCCACCGACACCGCTGGCCATGGGCCAGTTGTTCGATCAGCTTCAAGAACAGCACGCGAAAGAGAAGGTTCCCTCATGAGTCACCATTTCTTGCCCTTGATTTCTTTGCCCTCGATGTCCTCGTCCTGGGTTCCGGCTCCGGCGCGCCGCGCGCTCAGCGGCCTGTGCCTGGCTGCCGTGGCCACCCTGGCCACCTCGGCCCAGGCCGCGCCGCTGCCCGCGCTCAAGCCCGTCAGCGAGGCCGAATCGGCCCAGCTGGCCCAGCGCGTCAAGGAAGAAACCCGCCACGCCTGGCGCGGCTACAAGCAGTACGCCTGGGGCCAGGACGCCCTCAAGCCCCTGAGCAAGAGCAGCCACAACTGGTACAAGAGCTCGCTGCTGATGACCCCGGTCGATGCGCTCAGCACCTTGCTGGTGATGGGCCTGAAGGAAGAGTCCGACGAGGCGCGCGAGCTGATCGCCAGCCAGCTGAACTTCGACCAGGACCTCTCGGTGCAAAACTTCGAGATCACCATCCGCCTGCTGGGCGGCCTGGTGTCCGCCTACCAGCTCAGCGGCGATGCCCGATTGCTGGCCAAGGCGGAAGACCTGGGCAAGCGCTTGCTGCCGGTGTTCGAGTCGCCCACCGGCCTGCCCTACACCCATGTCAATCTGCGCAGCGGCAAGGTCAGCGGCACGATCAGCAACCCGGCCGAGACCGGCACGCTGATCATCGAGTTCGGCATGTTGAGCAAGCTGACGGGCCAGCCGATCTATTTTGAGAAAGCCAAGCGCGCCCTGGTGGAAACCTACCGCCGCGCCTCACCGGACGGCGTGGTCGGCTCGGCCATCAACGTCGAGACCGGTCGCTGGGAGCGCACCGATGCCCACATCGGCGGCGGTATCGATTCCTACTACGAGTACCTGTACAAATGCTGGCGCCTGTTCGGTGACAACGAGTGCAAGGCCATGTGGGACCACAGCATTGCCGGCGTCAACAAGGTGCTGGGCGACGAGACCAAGACGGGCTTCTGGTACGGCCACGCCGACATGAACACCGGCCGCCGCACCAAGACCCAGTACGGCGCGCTGGATGCCTTCATGCCGGCCCTGCTGGCCATCGGCGGCGACATCAAGCGCGCGCGCAAGCTGCAGGAGTCGAACCTGCGCATGTGGCGCTTGCACGGCATCGAGCCTGAGTCCATGGACTACAAGACCATGAAGGTGTTGTCGCCCGAATACGCGCTGCGCCCCGAGATCGTCGAGTCGGCCTACTACCTGCACCAGCTGACCGGTGAAGCGCGCTACCGCGCCATGGGCCGCGAGTTCTTCGAGGACTTCGTGCGCCACTGCCGCACGGAAGCAGGCTATGCGGCACTCAAGGATGTGCGCACCAAGGTCCATGAAGACTCGATGGAAAGCTTCCTCTTCGCCGAGACCTTCAAGTACTTCTACCTGCTGTTCTCGCCGAAATCGGTGCTGGACTTTGACGCCGTGACCTTCAACACCGAAGCCCACCCGATGCGCCTGTCGGCGCCGGTGCAGGCGCGCTGAGCAAGGAGTTTGCCATGAAGCAATTGGCTAGGTTGTGTGTTCGGGTGCTACTGCGTGAGACGCAGGCTGGCGACGCACCCCTGCGACTCCATGTCCTCCGCCCGCTTCGCGGGCTCCCCCTTGACTTACGTCGCAGGGGCACGCCTCCAGCCTGCTTGGCGCCTGTAACAAACGGGGCTTTTGCGGAACGCCAGATGGTGGGCCGCGGCGGACGGTGGGTGGGTGCGGCCACGGAAGTCAAGGAGGAGGCCGCGGAGCGGCCGGGGGACATGAAGTGGACGTACCCAGCCGCCGTCCGCCGCAACGCCTGGCCTTTGCGCATGCGCAGCCTACTGGGCTTGCTGGCCGGCTTCTGCCTGCTGCCGGCCGCCGTGCCACTGCAGGCCGAGGCGGCACCGCTCAGCGTGGGCAGCATGCCCGTCAACACCTTTATCGGCACCCAGGACGACGGCAACACCTTCCCCGGAGCGTCCGCGCCCTTCGGCATGATCCAGGTCAGCCCGACCGGCGAACATTACGCCGGCTGGCGCTACAACGACACCCGCATCCGCGGTTTCGGCCATTCCTACCTGTCCGGCGCGGGCTGCTGGGAGCAGGGCGGCCAGCTCTCGGTGCTGCCGGTCACGGGGCGCATCGCCCCGGGCGGTGATTTCGACACGGCCAAGGTCGGCAGCTTTGACCACAAGCGCTACGCGGCCGAGTACACACATGCGGGCGAAGTGGGCCAGGCCGGTTACTACAAGGTGCAGCTGACCAGCTACGGCGGCATCACCGCCGAAGCCACGGCCCTGACCCGCGCGGCGGCCGAGCGCTACCGCTTTGCCGCGGGCGCGCCCACCGGCCATGTGCTGGTCAATCTGGGCCAGGCCAACGAGAAGCACTCGGTGGTCGGCAGCGAGCTGCGCGTGGGGGACGACCAGCGCAGCATCGAAGGCAAGATCACGACCAAGAGTTTTTGCGGCGGCGCTCAGTACACCACCTGGTTCCGCATGGTTTTCGACCGACCTTTTGTGGCCCATGGCATCTGGGACGGCGCCGGCGCCTGGCCCGGCGCCAAGGGGCCCAGCCACCAAGGCGAAGCGCGCCCGCACGGCGCCTGGCTGAGCTTTGATCTGCAAGGCGGCAAGTCGGCGGTGACGGCGGTCAGTGCCATCTCGCATGTCGATGCCGAAGGCGCCCGCATCAATCTGCGCGCCGAGGGCCTGGCCCCAGGCGGCGAGCCGCTGAGCTTCGACGCCATGCGTGCCAAGGCCGAGGCCAACTGGCAGCGTGAGCTGAGCAGCGTGCGCATCGAAGGCGGCAGCGTGGACGACCGCACCGTGTTCTACACCGCGCTCTACCACTCGCTCTTGCAGCCCCTGACCGGCAGCGATGCCGACGGGCGCTACCGCGGCTATGACGATGCGATCCACACGGCCAAGCATCACGGCAAGGACTGGACCTATTACGAGTTCTTCTCGCTCTGGGACACCTACCGCACGCAGAACCAGCTGCTGGCCCTGCTGCGGCCCGAGCGCGCGCGCGACATCGCCTACTCGGTGCTGAAGATCCGTGAGCAGGGCGGCTGGCTGCCGCGCTGGGGCTATGCCAATTTCGAGACCAACATCATGACGGGCGATCCGGTGACGCCTTTCCTGGTGGACCTGTGGCGCCTGGGCGCGCTCAAGGGCCGCGAGCGCGAGGCCTACGCTGCCCTGCGCGAGAACGCCTTTGGTGTGCCGCCACACGGCATTCGCGCGCAGGGGCGGGCGGGCAACCCCAGCTATCTGAAGCAGGGCTTCGTCCAATACGACCGTGGCTTTGTCTCCAAGGGCATGGATGTGGACCCGCACCACGGCGCCTCGTCGACGCTGGAATACGCGCTGGCCGATGGCGCCCTGGCCGAGATGGCCCAGGCCCTGGGCCACAAGCAGGATGCCCAAGTGCTGGCCCAGCGTGCCCTGAACTGGCGCCGCATCTGGGACGAGCGCGTGCTGGATGCGCCCACCGGCCAGCGCGGCTTTCCGCGCCCGCGCCGTGCGGACGGCAGCTGGTTCACCGAGTTGAACGGCGGCTATGACCCGCGCTCCGAGCGTGGCTTCCACGAGGGCACGGCCTGGCAATACCAATGGCTGGTGCCGCAGGACATCCCCGGTCTGGTGTCGGCCATGGGTGGCCCGGCGGGGGCGGCGCAGCGCCTGGACCACTTCTTCGACTACGAGGCCCTGCTCGCCGATCCGGCGGCCGCAGTGCGCAAGTCCTGGGTGGTGGGGCCGTACAGCTATTACAGCCAGTTCCGCTACAACCCGAACAATGAGCCCGATCTGCATGCGCCCTGGGTCTACACCCTGATCGGCCAGCCCTGGAAGACGGCCACCGTGCTGCGCGCCGCCGAGACCTTGTTCGGCAATGCGCCCAACGGCGTGACCGGCAATGACGATCTGGGCACCATGTCGGCCTGGTATCTGTTCAGCGCCCTGGGGCTTTACCCCGATATGCCGGGCAGCGGCCGCTTCCTGCTGCATGCGCCGCGCTTCGCCCGTGCGGAGATCGACCTTGGCAGCAGCGGCCGCAGCCTGCGCATCGAAGCGCCGGAGGCGAAACCGGGCGAGCGCCGCTTTGTCGAGGCCGTCACATGGGCGGGTGGCGCACACCATCCGGTATGGCTCTCATGGGAAGCCCTGCAGTCGGGTGCTACCCTGAGCTTCAAGCTGAGCCCGCAGCCCGACCCACAAGGTTGGGGCACGCGCGCCCGCGATTTGCCCAAAGCGCCAGCAGGGCTCAAGCCCTGAGCCCTGGCTCCGAGCCTGGCGCTCGGAGCCCGCAGCGATCCACACCACAAGCCACACCCGACAAGACCCACAACAGGAGACAGATTCAATGGCAAACATGGCACACCACAGCGCGCCTCAGGCGGCGGACATCCAGGGAGGCAGCGGCGCCGAGCCCGGGCAGCACACCAGCGCCCTGGTCATCGTCACCCTGCTGTTTTTCATGTGGGGCCTGATCACCTCGCTCAACGACGTGCTCATCCCCCACCTCAAGGCCATCTACACCTTGAGCTATGTGCAGGCCATGCTGGTGCAGTTCTGCTTCTTCGGCGCCTACTTCATCGTCTCGCTGCCAGCAGGTGCGCTGATCCGCCGCATCGGTTACCAAAAGGGCGCGGTCGCCGGCCTTTTGATCGCGGCCTGCGGCTGCGCGCTGTTCTACCCGGCGGCGTCCAGCGGTTACGGCGTGTTCCTGTTTGCCTTCTTCGTGCTGGCCTCGGGCATCACCGTGCTGCAGGTGGCGGCCAACCCCTACGTCACCGTGCTCGGCCCGGCCCGCACGGCGTCCAGCCGCCTGACCCTGACGCAGGCCTTCAACTCGCTCGGCACCACCATCGGGCCGGCGGTTGGCGGCCTGTTGATCCTGTCGGCCGTGGGCACGGCGGCCGATGCGGCCACGGTGCGCGGCCCCTACCTGGGTCTGGCAGCGGCCCTGGCCTTGTTGGCCGTGCTGTTCTGGGCCGCCAAGCTGCCGCAGATCAGCGACAGCGAAACCGTCAGCACCGGCGCGGAAGACAAGGCTTCGGCCTGGTCGCACCGCCACTTGGTGCTGGGTGCCATCGGCATCTTTCTGTACGTGGGCGCCGAGGTCAGCATCGGCAGCTTCCTGGTCAACTTCCTCGGTGAATCGCACATCGCCGGCCTCTCGCATGGCGACGCTGCGCATTACGTCAGCGTCTACTGGGGCGGCGCCATGATCGGCCGTTTCATCGGCTTTGCGGTGATGCGCACGGTCAGCCCGGGCAAGACCCTGGCTTTCAACTCGCTGGCGGCCATCGCCCTGGTGCTGGCGGCCGTGTTCGGCAAGGGCAGTGTGGCCATGTGGGCCATCCTGGCCGTGGGCCTGTGCAACTCCATCATGTTCCCCACCATCTTCAGCATGGCGCTGAACGGCCTGGGCAAGCACACCGGCCAGGGCTCGGGCATCCTCTGCATGGCCATCGTCGGCGGCGCCCTGGTGCCGTTTGCGCAGGGCGCCATGGCCGATGCCATGGGCGTGCAGACCTCCTTCCTGCTGCCTGCCGCCTGCTACGCCTTCATCCTCTACTTCGGCGCCAAGTACGCGTCCATGTACGCGGCCAAGTGAGGCGCGCGCACTGAACCGGCGGGGCGAGCGAACATCGCCCCGAGCTGGAGCAAAAAAGAAGAAGCCGCCGCGCGGGGCACCGCGTCGGCGGCTTTCTTTTTTGCGCGGCGTGACTGCATGACTTTCGACCCACCAGGCGCGGCACGGACGACCTTGGTGGCCTGACCGACTGTCCCCGAGATTTGCCGCTTGATCCGCGGATTTGCGAGCTCTGTCTCGTGCCGGCTGACGCGCACCGATGCTCTGCGTAACTTGATGCTCCCCCGGTGCGCTGCCTGGCTGTCGTTCGGCCGCGCTGGGGCGTCGTCCTGGAGTACGCATCATGTTGTTGAAGTCACCCACCCTCCGTGCCGCTCTCGGCGCGCTCATGCTCTCTGCAGTCAGCTTGTGCGGGGCGCCCAGCGCCCGAGCCTCGGCACTGACGCCCGAGCAGGCGGCGCAGAGCGGCCGCCCGTCGGTCTGCCCGGCAGTGCAGGAGCAGCTGGCCGAGTTGCTGGCCAGCAGCCAGCAACGCAACGGCCGCGAGGCGGATTTGAGCGCCGAGTTTGAAGTCGATGCCCAGGGCCGCGCGCGTGCGCTCACGGTCCAGGGACCTCGGCGTTATCACAGCCCTGTGCGCATCGCCGTGTCCAGCCTCGACTGCCAGGGCGGCCGGCCGCAGCGCTATGCCCTGAACCTGCGCTTTGCGGACAGCTTCAGCGCCAAAGCCGACAAGCGCTGAATCCGGCGCAGCGCTTCACCAGGGCACGGCCTCGAAGCGCGCCACCAGAAAGTCCAGCAAGGCCCGCAGCGCCGGCGAGAGGTGGCGGCGCGAGGGGTAGAGCGCGTAAATGCCCATCTCGGGGGGCGACCAGTCCGGCAGCACCTCGCGCAGCCGGCCGCTGGCCAGGTGCGGGTTGGCCAGATAGCGCGGCTGCAAGGCCAGGCCGCCGCCGGCCAGGGCGGCCTGCAGCAGCGAGGTGGCTTCGTTGGCGCTGAAATGGCTGCGCAAGGTCACGGCGCTGCGTTCCTCGCCGCGGCTGAGCAGCCAGGTGCTGCGGCCGAAATTGGCGTAGCTCAGGCACAGGTGGCGCTCCAGATCGGCGGGCTGCTGCGGTTCGCCCTGGCGGGCAAGGTAGTCGGGCGAGGCCACCAGCACCGAGGCGCAGGGCGCCAGGCGCCGGCCGATCAGGGCCGGGTCGGGCTCGGCGCTGATGCGGATGGCCAGGTCGATGCGTGCTTCGACCAGATTGAGTGCGCCCTCGCTGGCATTGAGATCGATCTTGAGCATGGGGTGTTGGCGCAGAAAGTCCACCACCGCTGCCGCGAGCTGGGCGTAGGCGAACGACATGCTGCAGGTCAGGCGCAGCTGGCCGCGCAGCTGGCCGCCGCGGCCGTCCGGCCCGTCGCCGAGGCCGCTGGTTTCTTCTTCCACATCCTGCTGCAGGGCCAGCATCTGCTGGCTGCGGCGCAGGCAGTGTTCGCCCGCATCGGTCAGGGTCAGGCTGCGCGTGGTGCGCTGCAGCAGACGCGCTTCCAGCCACTCTTCCAGCGCCGCCACATGGCGGGTGACCATGGCGCGCGACATCTCCAGCCGCTCGGCTGCGGCGCTGAAGCTGCCGGTGTTCACCACCTCCACAAACACCTGCATGGCGCGCAGTCGATCCATGATTTGCTCGAAACGTGAAACAGTGATGTGAAGTTTAGGTGGTTTATCTGATCGTTTTGCGAAATTAAAGTTCGTTTCATCGCGTAGAGGCCCGGGCCCAACCCGGTCCTCGCCGCTTTCGCTGAACCTCAGACCCCCGCGGCCCCGGCCGCCACCGATTGGAGAACCCACCATGAACTTCCGCAGCACCGTTTTGGCCACCGCCACCGCCCTGAGCCTGGGCGCCACCGCTTCGCTGGCCCAGGCCGCCGATGTCAGCCCGGCCAGCACCCCGGCCTCCGCCCCGGCTCTGAGCCTCAAGGTCTACAACGCCGACAGCCGCAGCTTCAACGTCAACTCGACCCTGATCTACGGCGAGAAAGAGGCCATGGTCATTGACGCCGGCTTCACCCGCGCCGACGCCTTGCGCATCGCCGCCCAGGTGCTGGACAGCGGCCGCAGCCTGCGCACCATCTACGTCAGCCAGGCCGACCCGGACTACTACTTCGGCGTCGAGACCCTGAAGCAGATCTTTCCGCAGGCCGAGGTGCTGAGCACGCCCGCCGTGCTGGCCAAGCTGGCGCCCAAGATGGCCGGCAAGCTGGCGTTCTGGGGCCCCAAGATGGGCGCCAATGCGCCGAGCCAACCGGTGCTGCCGCGTGCCATCGAGGGCAACACCTTGACCTTGGACGGCCAGTCCATCGAAATCCGCGGCACACAAGGCCTGCTGGCGCACCGCCCCTACGCCTGGATCCCATCCATCAAGGCCATCGTTGGCAATATCGCCGTGGTCGGCCAGATGCATGTCTGGACGGCCGACACCCAAAGCGCCGCTGAGCGCGCCGCCTGGGTGGCCCAGCTGGACGAGATGGCCGCCCTGAAGCCGGCCCAGGTGGTGCCCGGTCATATGGCGGCCGGCACCCCGCTGGATGCCAGCGCCATCCGCTTCACCAAGGACTATCTGCTCAGCTTCGAGAAGAACCTGGCCGCCCACACCCAGAGCGCCGATCTGATCGCGGCCATGAAGAAGGCTTACCCCAACTTGAGCGAGGGCGCGCTGTCCCTGGACATCGGCGCCAAGGTCAACACCGGTGAAATGAAATGGTGAGCCGCGGTGCAGCCACGGGCCTGAGTCTGCACTACCTGTTCGACCCCCTGTGCGGCTGGTGCTACGGCGCCGCGCCCTTGATCGATCGCCTGGCGGTGCATTTGCAGGGCGTGCCGGGCACCGGCCTGAGCCTGGCGCCCACGGGCTTGTTCAGCGGCAGCGGGGCGCGCCGCATGGACGCCGGCTTTGCCGACTACGCCTGGGCCAACGATGTGCGCATCGAGCAGCTCACCGGCCAGCGCTTCAGCGAGCGCTACCGCCGCGAGGTGCTGGGCCAGATCGGCGCCAGCTTCGATGCCGGGCCGGCCTACCTGGCCTTGAGCGCCGTGGCCCTGACAGCGCCCGAGCGCGAGCTGGAGGCTTTGCGCCACATCCAGCAGGCCCGCTATATCGAGGGCCTGGACATCACCGCGCGGCCGCCGCTGATCGACTTGCTGCAAGCACACGGTTTGCATGCCGCGGCCGAGCGGCTGCAGGAGGCCGATGCCGATCTGTTGGCGCTGGAGGCGCAGCGCCGCGAGCAGATCCAAGCCCTGATGCGCGAGCTGGGCTTGCACGGCGTGCCGGCCCTGGTGTGCGAAACGCCGGCGGGCCGTCGCGTGATCCGCGGCCAGGCGCTGTACGGTGAGTTCTCGGAGCTGCTGGCCGAGCTGGGGCTTGTGCAGGTTTGACGGGCTTGCGCCGGGGAACCGGGGGCAGGGACGGGGTCAGTGCCAGCCCCGCACGAGCTGCCCGATGCGCGCCCGGCGCGGCAGCTCGGAGCTGCGGTGCCGGTAGGGGTTGCGCTCGTGGGCGTGGCGCTGGCGCTCGCTGAGCCGGCTCAGGGCGACCCGCCCTTCCCAGCCGCATTGCCGGTCGCGGCAGCGGTAGCGCCAGGATGGCACCAGCCAGCTCCAGATCCGGTCCAGGGAGCGGCGGCTGACACGGTGCACGCCGCTGTTGCAGCAAGGGCAGCGCCAGGCTTCGTTTTCGCAGGGAGCGAACTGGGTGTCTGAGCTGAACGAGAGCTTCATGGGGCTGCTTTCCTGGGCGGTGTGTCTGCGCGAGGGGCGGGGCCGTGCCTGGAGGCCATGCCCGTGCTGACGATGGATGCAACGATAGTCCGCGCGGCTCATGCGGTCTGTGCGTTTCGTCACAGATGCCATGCGGCCTTTTCCCACGCGCCACCGGGCTTCACGGCGCTTTGCTGCGGCTTTTGACCCCGGTCACAAGTCCGCTCTGGCTTTGGCGTATCGTGCCGGCATGAAGGAAAAGTCACGCAGCGAGGCGCCGGGTTCTTTTCGCGGCAACAAGGCCAGCCTGCCGTCCAAGCCCTGCCTGGCCTGCGGTCGGCCCATGAGCTGGCGCCGCAGCTGGGCCAAGAACTGGGCCGAGGTCAAGTACTGTTCCGAGCGCTGCCGACGCAGCCCCGCGAAGGCGGGCTGAGTCACCCGGCCACCCCGAGCGAAAGACGCTTTCACCATGTCCCGCTTGTTCCAGAAGCTCCCAGGTTTTCACAAGGCCGCGCCGGGCCTGGAGCAGCGCATCTGGCGCCGCCTGCCGGCCCTGCTGTTCTGGGGCACGGCGCTACCGCTGCTGGCCCTGGGTGCTTTGTGGCTGGCCAGCTGGTCCTCGGTCGATGCGCCGGCCGGCCCGGCCGAGCGTGCGCTGGGCCTGTGGATGTACGGCCTGCTGGGCTGGCTGTTGCTGCACTGGAGCTTGTGGATTGCTGTGGCCACTGGATGCTTTGTGGTGCGGGTGATGAAGGGGCCGGCCTATGTGGCCGATGCCTACCCCTTGCCGGATGCCGCGGCCATGGCTTCGGTCGACGCGCCACCCAAGGACTGACGCCCGGGCGGCGAGAATGCCGCCCATGCAAGCGCTTCTCCACGCCATCGCCCAGATGGCTTCTCTGCCCAGCGAGGCCCAACGCCTCTTCCATGGCCGCGGCGGCCTGTTCCCCGGATGCGAGCAATTGTCGCTCGATGCTTTTCCGCCCGTTTTTGTGCTGACCAGCTTCGCGCCGGCCGGTGAGGACCAGCTGGCCGCCGTGCATGAGGCCCTGGCCCGACGCCTGGCCGAGATCGCGCCCGGGCAGGCGCTGAACTGGGTCTACCAATGCCGGGCAGAGGGCCAGCTGGAAACCCGGCTGATG
This sequence comes from Paucibacter sp. B51, assembly GCF_027863535.1. Taxonomy (NCBI): domain Bacteria; kingdom Pseudomonadati; phylum Pseudomonadota; class Betaproteobacteria; order Burkholderiales; family Sphaerotilaceae; genus Roseateles; species Paucibacter sp. B51. The sequence goes on from NZ_JAPIVN010000001.1 coordinate 1,760,465, forward strand.
GCCGGCCAGGTGCCCGAGCCCCATGTGGTCAGCGAAGGCGGCCTGCGCTACCTGGTCCATGTGCTCAAGGGCCAGAACCACGGCCTGTTTCTGGACATGGCCGAGGGCCGGCGCTGGTTGGCCGAGCAGGTGGCGGCACAGCCTCAGCCCGAGCGCCTCAAGGTGCTCAATCTGTTTGCCTACACCTGCGCCTTCTCGGTGGTGGCCCTGCGTGCCGGGGCCGGCCAGGTGATCAATGTGGACATGAGCGACGGTGCCCTGGCCACCGGCCGGCGCAACCATGTGCTCAACGGCCTCAGCAGCGGCGCCAGCTTTCTGGCCCACGACATCTTCAACTCCTGGGGCAAGATCGGCCGTGCCGGCCCGTATCCGCTGATCATCTTGGACCCGCCCAGCTACCAAAAAGGCAGCTTTGTCGCCACCAAGGACTACGCCCGCCTGATGCGCCGCCTGCCTGATCTGCTCACGCCTGGGGGCCAGGTCTTGCTCTGTCTGAACACGCCCAAGCTGGGCATGGCTTTTTTGCAGGATCAGATGGCCGAGCTGGCGCCGGACCTGCGCTTTCTGCGCCGGCTTGAGAATCCCCCCGCTTTTGCCGATATCTCGGACGAGCGGGCGCTCAAGGTGCTGGTCTACCAGGCGCCGGCCTGACACCTGCCGCTGCTACCATCGCCGCGCCCATCCTGACCGAACCGGCCCGTCTCCCGGGTTCCTTGATCTTGCCAGCCTTGCTTTCCTGTCCGCGCCGGCTTCGGCCCGCGCTTCTTGTGGCCTCGCCCTGCGAGCCCCTGTGTTGTGTGGGCGCCTGCGCCCCAAGCCGCCTCGGGGGGCGTGGCGCGCTGGCGCCGTGCCTGACGGTATGAAGGGCAAAGACAGCCTGCAGGGCGAAACGCCCAGCCTGGCCGCGCGCCTGACTGCGATCAAGCGCACGTTTCTGGAGCGCCTGTGGGGCGGCCTGCTGGTGATCGCCGGCATCGGCATGCCGTTGTCGGTGATGCGCAGCCTGGGCACGGGTTGGTTGCCGGTCTACTGGCTGCACATCCTGCTCGGTGCCTGCGTGCTGGCCGTGTATTGCTGGCGCAAACGGCTGTCTGAAACCACCTTGTCGGGCCTGTTCATCGGCCTGTGCTGGGTGGTGGGGGTGTCGGGGGTGTTCAGCTTCGGCATTGCCGCATCCAGCATCTTCTGGCTGGTGCTGAGCTGCCTGATCGCCGGCATCGTTCACTCGGTGCGCATCACCTTGATGCTGGCTTTCAGCTTGGTGTTGGTGCTGTCGGTGGCGGGTGCCGGCCATGTCGGCGGCTGGTTGCAAGCGTCCATCAATCTGGAGCGCTACCAAACCCTGCCATCGGCCTGGCTGAGCTTGATCTTCGTCAGTCTGATCTTTGTGTACTTCATCATCCGCGCGGTCGGGGCGCAGAACGCCGCCTTGCTCGACCTGCTGGGCGAGCTGGAGGCGCAGCGTCAGGTGATCGAACGCAGCGCCACACACGACCAGCTGACCGGTCTGCCCTCGATGCGCCTGGTCGAAGACCGCATCGGCGTGGCCATGCACCAGGCGCGGCGCAGCGGCGGCAAACTGGCCGTGCTGTTCGTCGACCTGGATGGCTTCAAGGCCATCAACGACAACCACGGCCACCCGGTCGGCGACCAGGTGCTGCGCGAAGTGGCGCAGCGCATGCGTGGCTGCCTGCGGGCCCAGGACACGGTGGCGCGCATCGGTGGCGATGAGTTCCTGGTCATCCTGCCGGCCATGAGCGAGCTTGGCGCAGCGGCCAAGGTGGCGCAGAGCCTGATCGCGGCCGTCTCCCAGCCCTGCCCGATCGAAGGCCGGGTGCTGCAGGTGGGCGCCAGCGTGGGCATTGCCGGTTTCCCCGACGATGCCGACAGCGGCGCCGAGCTGCGCCGCAAGGCCGATGCCGCCATGTACCGCGCCAAACGGGAAGGCAAGGGGCGCTATCGGTTTTTCTCGCAAGGCTAGCCGCCGGTCTACACGGATTGCACACGACGTGAATCCTCGGCACCACAGCCCGGCTTTTCCTTGGGAATGGATCCTCGCCTGCTCGTATAGTTGAACGAGCCTCAGCCCAACTTGCTTGAGAGGATGCCCTGCATGCCTTTGCTCCGCGCCCTTGCGAATGGCTCCCGCTCCGCGGTGCCCGTTGTTCCGAAGACGGAGCGGCGCCAGAGTCTGCGATGGGCCGGCGCTGCGGTGTTGGCGGGAAGCTTGGGCCTGCCTTTGAGCGCCTGCCGCGCGCCGCAGCCGCCGCTGCGGGTGGGCAGCATCGTCTTCCCAGGCTATGAGCTCTTGTTTCTGGCACGCGAGATGGGGCTGCTGGACGAGCACCTGCTGCGTCTGGTGGAGCTGCGCTCCAACACCGAAATCTTGCGCGCCCTGGCCACGGGTCAGTTGGAGGCCGCCGCACTGACCCTCGATGAGCTGCTCACGGCACGCGCCGATGGTGTCGATCTGCGTGTGGCTCTCGTGCTGGATCAGTCGGCCGGGGTTGATGTGCTCATGGTCCGGCCCGGCGTGGATCAGCTCAGCGCCTTGAAGGGTCTGCGCATCGGCGTGGAAGACAGCGCCACGGGGGCGGTGATGCTGGGTGCTGTACTGGATGCCGCGCGGCTGCGCATCGACCAGGTGCACAAGGTGAGCATGACGCTGGGTCGCAGTGTTGATGTGTACCTCAGTGGTGCGGTCGACGCGGTGATCAGTGCCGAGCCCTGGGCCACGCGCCTGGAGCAGCAGGGGGCCCTGCGCCTGTTTGACAGCAGTGCCATTCCCGGGCGCATCATCGATGTTCTGGCGGCGAAGGGCGCTGTGTTTGAGCAGAACGGTCAGGCCTTGCGCCGCTTGATCGACGCGCATTTCGCGGCGCTGGCGTTTTTTCGCTCGGAATCGGCGCAGGCCTTTCCCCTGCTGGCGCCGCGGCTGCAGTTGCCTCCAGACCAGGTGCACAGTGCCTTTCGCGGCATGTTGTTTCCCGACTTGCTTGAGAACCGCCGACTGCTCAGCGCGGGCGGCTTGGTGCAGCAGGCGGGGCGCGGTCTGATGACGGTGATGTTGCAGCAGGGCTTGCTGGCCAAACCACTCGACCTGCAGTCCTTGGTGGATCTGCGAGGCTTGCCGGCGTCATGACCCGGCTCAGCAGCTCTTTGCGTATCACGCTGCCGCTGGCGGTGCTGGCGGTCTTGGTGCTGGCGCTGGTGCTGGCCTTCGCCGACGCGGTCTCGCGCGGGCGCGAAGCCGCGCTGGAGCGGGCTCGGCAGGATGCCATCCAGCGGGCCGCGGCTTTGGCCCGTGCGGCTGAACAAGACTGGATCGATCGACCCGACCATGTGGCCTCCGATCTGTCGGTGGAGTCGGCAGAGCCGCGCATCGCGCAGTTGGCTCTGGTCGATGCCTCCGGCATGGTTCGCCTGGCTCATCGTCTGGCTTGGCAAGACCGGCCAGCCAGCCAAACCTTGCCCGGCTTTGACGCAGTTCGCTTTCAGCGCGTGGTGGACAGCCGTCGGCCTGATCTGGCGGTGTCGGCGGATGGTTTGCGGGTGTCGGTCATGCAGCCCTTTGCTTCGGGGCGTGACGCGAACCAGTTGCGCGATCTCGGCCGTGGTGTGATCTGGCTGGAGTATCAACTCAGCCATGAGTACGCCCACATGAAATACCAGGCCATGCGGCGCTTCTGGCCGCAGGTGGGCGTGTCGGTCGGCTTGATGCTGCTTTTGGCCTGGCTCTTGCACCGACGTGTGATTCAGCCTCTGGCGCGCCTGGAAGAGGCGGCATTGCAGTTTTCGGAGAGTGGTGACATCAAACAGCCAGTGCCGGAAGCTGGCTCGCGCGAGGTCATGCGCCTGGCTCAGAGTTTCAACACCATGACCGAGCGCATCCGCGAGGCGCGACAGGAACTGGAAGACGGTCGTGCTCGCCTTGCAGCCATCTTCAACACGGCCATGGATGCCATCATCACGGTGGACGCCGAGCATCGCATCACCTTGTGCAATGCGGCTGCTGCACGGATGTTTCGCTGCGAGGAGCATGAGCTGATCGGGCTCGCGATTGATGAGCTCTTGCCAGAGCGGTTCCGTGCGGGCCATGGCGCGCAGATGGATGCCTTTGCCATCAGTGGCCAGAGTGCGCGAGCGATGGGGCGATTGACGGTGGTCTACGCCCGGCGATTCGACGGCCAGGAGTTCCCGGCGGACGCTTCGATTTCTCACATGACCGTCAAGGGTGAACGCTTGTTCACCGTCATCTTGCGTGATGTCACCGAGCGGCAGCGGGCCGAAGATGAGATTCGCGCGTTCAACACCGAGCTGGAGGGCCTGGTCGCGCAGCGCACGGCCCGGTTGCAAGAGACTGCAGCCGCGCTGGAGGCCGAGCAGAGCCGGCTGCGCCTGGCATCGCAGGAGCTGGAGGCCATTTTCGAAACCGCCTCGGTCGGCATCGTGCTGGTCAGCGAGCGCCGCATGCTGCGCTGCAACCGGCGTTTTGAAGAGATCTTCGCATGGGAGCCTGGCGAACTGATCGGTCAGTCCACACGCGCGCTCTATGCCAGCGAGGACGATTTTGAACACAGTGGTCGCGAGGTCTATCAGGCCCTGGCCGCGGACAGCTTGCATCACTACGAGATACAGATGGTGCGCAAGGACGGGCAGCTGTTCTGGGCTCGCATCGCCGGCAAGCGCTTCAGTCTGGGTGATGGCCGTGAGGGCGTGCTGGCCATCTTCGAAGATGTCAGCGCCGAACATGCCAGTGCCGAGGCCCTGCGTCAGGCCAAGGAGCAAGCCGAGCTGGCCAACAGCGCCAAGAGCACTTTCCTGGCCAATATGAGCCACGAAATCCGCACACCGATGAATGCCATCATCGGCATGACCCATCTGGTGCTCAAGACCGAGCTGGACAGCAAGCAGCGAGACTATCTGGGCAAGATCCAGTTGTCGTCCCACCACTTGCTGGGCATCCTCAATGACATCCTCGATTACTCCAAGATCGAGGCCAACAAGCTCAACCTGGAGCGCATCGAGTTCCAGCTCAGCGCGGTGCTCAGCAACTTTGCCAACCTGATCGCCGAGAAGGCGGCGAACAAGGGGCTGGAGCTGATCTTCGATGTCGCCCGCGACGTGCCCGATCAGCTGGTCGGCGACCCCTTGCGCCTGGGTCAGGTGCTGATCAATTACGGCAACAACGCCGTCAAGTTCACGGCGCGGGGCGAGGTGGCCGTGCAGGTGCGCAAGTTGCGCGAGAGCAGTGATGAGGTGCTGCTGAGGTTCGAGGTTCGCGACACCGGAATTGGCATGACCCCGGCGCAGATCGGAGGCTTGTTCCAGAGCTTCCAGCAGGCCGACAGTTCAATCAGTCGGCAGTTCGGAGGTACCGGCCTGGGCCTGGCCATCGTGCGCAAGCTGGTAGACATGATGGGCGGCGAGGTCGGCGTTGAGAGTGAACCCGGCCAGGGCTCAACTTTCTGGTTCACCACGGTGCTGAGCAAGGGCCAGCAAGCCTTGCCGCTGGAGGCCTCGCCCGTCGATCTGCAGGGGCGGCGCGTTCTGGTGGTGGATGACAACGACAGTGCCCGCACGGTGCTTCGAGAGGTCTTGGATGGTTTTGGTCTGCAGGTGGACGCCGTAGCCAGCGGTGGCGAGGCCTTGGCGGCAGTGGCGGCGGCTGAAGACCAGGCGCAGCCGTACGAAGTGGTCATGCTGGACTGGCAGATGCCCGGGCTCGATGGCCTGGAGACTGGACGCCGCATGCGGGCCGAGCAGCGCGGCAGGGCGCCGCATCTGATGCTGGTCACCGGCTTTGGCCGCGAGGAGGTGTTGCAGCAGGCGCGCAAGGAGCGCTTCGATGCCGTGATCGTCAAGCCCATCAATGCATCGGTGCTGCTCGACAACCTGATGTTGCTGCTCAGTGGTGGCGAGCGTAAATCGGTCGAGCGCAGCGCGGGCTGGAGCGAAAGCCCGGCGGCAGCCCGCCTGGCTGAGCTGCGCGGCGCGCGGGTGCTGCTGGTGGATGACAACGAAATCAATCTTCAGATTGCTGCCGAGCTGTTGCGCGAGGCTGGCCTGGAGGTCGATTGCTGCGACGATGGTGAGCAGGCCTTGCTGGCACTTCAAGCCCAGACGTATGCGCTGGTGTTGATGGACATGAACATGCCGCGCCTGGATGGGCCCGAGGCCACGCGGGCGCTGCGCGCCATGCCAGGCCTGGCCGATCTGCCCGTGGTGGCGATGACGGCCAATGTCATGGCCGCGGACCGTCAGACCTGCCTCGACGCGGGCATGAATGATTTTCTGGCCAAGCCGGTCGAGCCGGATCTGCTGTACCAAATGGTGGCCCGCTGGATTCAGCCGGGCGGGCGCGGAACCGCCCAATCGCAGCCCCATGACGCGCCGCCGCAGCAGCGGCTGGCAGAGCCGGATCCGCTTGATCTGCAGGCCTTGCGCGCCGTGCATGGCTTGCAGGCCGCCTTGGGCTTGAGCCGCACGGGTCAGAAGCTGGCGCTGTACCAATCGCTGCTGGCGAAGTTTGTGCAAGGGCAGGGCAAGGCGCCGGCCGAGATCCGGCGGCAGCTGCAGGCCGCGGACGGCCAGGCGGCGCGCATGCTGGCCCACACCCTCAAGGGCGTGGCCGGCAACTTGGGTGCGGTCGACGTACAGCAGCGTGCCGAGCTGCTGGAGCATGCGCTGCGCCAACGCGAGGAGGTGGACTTGTCCCGTGACGCTGAGCTGCAAGCCCTGTTGCTCGCTCTGGAGCAGGGCATGGAGCAACTCCTGGAGGGTTTGCAGGCGGCCATGCCCAATCTGCGGGCGAGCGCCAGTGCGCCTGTGACGCAGAGCACCGACGGGCCGGGCCTGAGCCAAAGCCAGTTGCATGAGCTGCGGGCCCACGGCCCCGTGTTGCTGCAACAGTTGCAGGATGGTGACCCCGAGGCGCTGGCCTTGCTGGCGGAATACGACACTTTGTGGCAGGCGGCTCTGGGCGCTGGCTTCGAGGCTTTCGCGCGCGAATTGCGGCAGTTCAACTTCGATCGGGTGGCGCCCATCTTGCAAGCGCTGTTGCAGCGGTATGGCCTGCTTGGTGGCAGAGCGGGTGCCCCCGCTGCTTGAAGCAAGACTGCAGGTCGCAAGTCGGATCAGGAAGGGCTCTCAGCGTGATCAGCATTCCCACCCTCCCCAAAGCCACGATCCTGGTTGTGGACGACACGCCTGACAACCTGGAGCTGATGTTCGGTCTGCTCAAGGACGAGTACCGCGTGACCGTGGCCAACAGTGGCGAGCGCTGCCTGCATCTGACCCAGGGCGCGCAACTGCCAGATCTGATCCTGCTCGATGTGATGATGCCCGGTATGGACGGCTACGAGGTCTGCCGTCGCCTCAAGGCCGAACCACGTTCGGCCGCCATTCCGGTGATCTTCCTGACTGCCAAGACCGAGGTGGATGACGAGACCCAGGGCCTGTCGCTGGGCGCAGTGGACTACATCACCAAGCCCATCAGCCCGCCCATCGTCCGCGCTCGCATCCGCACGCACCTGGCGCTCAAGGCGGCCACTGATTTTTTACGCAACCAGAGCGACTATTTGGCCGCCGAGGTGTCGCGCCGCACCCAGGAGATCGAGGCTCTGCAGGACGTCGTGGTGCTGGCGATGGCCTCGCTCGGCGAAACGCGTGACAACGAAACCGGCAACCACCTTCGCCGCACCCAGCACTATGTGCAATGCCTGGCGCGGCAACTGCAGACCCACCCGCGCTTTACCGCGCTGTTGACGCCGGAGAACATCCATCTGCTGTTCAAGTCGGCACCCATGCACGACATCGGCAAGGTCGGCATTCCGGACCGCATCCTGCTCAAGCCGGGCAAGCTCGACGAGGCCGAGTTCGAGATCATGAAGACCCACACCACTCTGGGTTTCGAAGCGATCGCCCGGGCTGAACAGGGACTGGGCCATGAGGCACCGTTTCTGCGCTTCGCCAAGGAGATTGCGCTTTCGCATCAGGAGAAATGGGACGGCAGCGGCTATCCCCAGGGCCTGAGCGGCGAGGCCATTCCCACTTCGGCCCGGCTGATGGCCCTGGCCGATGTCTACGACGCCTTGATCAGCCGTCGCGTCTACAAGCCAGCCTTCAGCCACGAAACCGCACTGAGCATCATTGCCGAGGGGCGCGGCCGCCATTTCGACCCCGATGTGGTGGACGCCTTCATGGCGGTGCAGGAGGAATTCCGCCATATCGCTGCGCGCTATGCGGACCCGGCGGCCGAGGAGGTGGGCTGAGGCGCAGCCAAGGCCTCGCGGGCCGGCTTACACTGGGCGCATGAACACCGTTTTCTGGCGCGCTGTTGTCGCCGCACTGCTGGCCCTGGCCTTGCCCTTGCAAGCGCTGGCGGGCCTGAGCCAGTGCGGCATGGCGGCGGGGCCAGCGATGGTGTCCGTGGCCGTGGAGGCTTCGGCCCCGATGGCGGCACCCGAGGCCATGCCGCCTTGTCATGAGATGGCATCGGCCGAAGAGGCCGGGGTTCATGAGGGCGCCTCTGCGGACGCGAACTCAGGCTCGGACACCGGCTGCAGCGCCTGCGCGGCGTCCGCCTGCTGCCACGCGCCGGCCCTCTTGCCCAGCCTGCCCAGCTTGCGCCTGCCGGCCCCTGCCTCGGTGCCCGTGAGCGCGCCCGCGGCGGCACGTGAGCGCATGCTGACCGGCGGCCTCGACCGCCCGCCCCGGCTCGCCTGAATCTGCTTCGGCCGCTGCCGCCCGCCTGACGCTGTGCCTGGATGCCACGTCGAAGGCCCGGCAGCACTGTTCGTTTCGATTCGATTCACGCTGCGAGACCTGTCGCATGAAACCCTTTTTGTTTGCCCCGCTGGCCGGCTTGCTGCTGGCCGCGTTCTCGCCCGCACAGCCCGCCCTGGCTGCAGATCGTGCTGCAGATCGTGCTGCCGATCTGCTGGCGCCCTTGAACCCGCAGGCCGCCGTGCCGCCGGTGGTCTACCGCCCCGTGCTGCCGCCGGCGCGCGCGCTCGACGAGCCCAGCGCCGGTGACTGGCCCGCCCTCAACGAACAGGTGCGCCGCGTCGGCGGCTGGCGTGCCTATGCCCGGCAGGGCTTGCCGCCCGCGGCATCCGTGGCCCCGCCAGCAGCCGCCAGCGCCGCAGCTTCGTCGGGAGGCCGACCATGAGGCCCCCTCACTTCTCTCGTAGCCTGCTGCTGGCCGCGGCCGCCGCCCTGAGCGGCTGCGCAAGCCTGGATCCCGAGGCCGCCTACGCCCCTTTGCGCGAGCTGGCCCAGCAGCAGAGCGGCCAGCCTTTGCAGCTCACCCGCGCCGCGGCCGACCAGGCCCGTGTCGATGCCCAGGTCGAGGTCTTGCTGGCCGCGCCGCTGACCATGGACGCCGCGGTGCAGCTCGCCTTGCTCAACAACCGCGGCCTGCAAGCCAGCTTGCAGGAGCTGGGCCTGGGTGAGGCCGAACGCGCCCAGGCCGGGCGGCTGGCCAATCCGGGCTTCAGCATCGCCCGCCTGCGCCGCGGCGATGAGCGTGAACGCGAGCTGGGCCTGGGCCTGAACCTGGGCCAGCTGCTGGCGCTGCCGCAGGTGCGCGAGATCGAGGCCCGGCGCTTGCGCGCCCTGCAGCAGCGCACCGGCCTGGCCCTGCTGGCGCTGGCGGCCGACACCCGCCGCGCCTGGGTGAGCGCGGTGGCGGCCGAGCAGGCCCTGCGCTACCAGCGCGATGTGCTGGAGGCCGCCGAGGCCGGCGCCGAGCTGGGCCGTCGCATGGTCGGTGCCGGCAACTGGAACCGCCTGCAGCTGGCGCGTGAGCAAGGCTTTGCCGCCGAGGCCGCCCTGGGCCTGGCCCGGGCCGAGCAGCAGCGCCTGCAGCAGCGCGAGCGCCTGGCCCGCCTGCTGGGCCTGTGGGGCGAGCCGCTGGCGCGCCTGCGTCTGCCCACGCAAATGCCCGATCTGCCGGATGGCTTGCCCGAGCGGGCCGGGCTGGAGCAGCAGGCGCTGGCCCAGCGCCTTGATGTGCAGGCCGCGCGTGCCCAGACCGAGGCCACGGCGCGCAGCCTGGGCCTGAGCCGCATCAGCCACTTCATCAATGCGCTGGAATTGGGCGTCATGCGCAACAGCAGCAACGAAGCGCCGCTGCAAACCGGCACGGAGCTGCACTTCGAGATCCCGCTCTTCGACTGGGGTGAGGCCCGCCAGGCGCATGCCGAAGCGCTCTACTTGCAAAGCGTGCACCAGGCGGCGCAGACCGCCATCCAGGGCCGCTCCGAAGTGCGCGAGGCCGAGCTGCTCTGGCGCAGCAGCTACGACATCGCGCGCCACCACCGCGACGAGCTGCTGCCGATCGCGCGCCGCATCTCGGAGGAAAACCTGCTGCGCTACAACGGCATGTTCATCAGCGTCTTCGAGCTGCTGGCCGACGCGCGGGCGCAGATCGCGGCCGTCAATGCCGCGCTGGCGGCCCAGCGTGATTTCTGGCTGGCCCAGGCGGCGCTGGATCAGGCCTTGCTGGGCCCCAGCTCGGCCGTGGCCGTGGGCGAAAGCCCTGTGTCCAGCGGCCTCGCGCCTGCTGCGCACTGAGCCTGCTTCGTCCATCCTTACTGAAAATTCCAACGGAGTCCCGACCATGGTGTCTCGACGCGATTTGTTTGTCCGCAGCGCCGGTGCCCTGGGCGCGGCGGTCTCGGCCACGGCGGTCAGCCGTGTGGCGATGGCCGCCTTGCCCGAGCCTGTGCTGCAAACCTCGGCCACGACGGCCCCGCCCCTGCTGCCGCCCAATGGCCGGCCCTATCAGCCGGTGCTCACCCTCAATGGCTGGACCTTGCCCTGGCGCATGAACCAGGGCGTGAAGGAATTTCATCTGGTGGCCGAGCCGGTGCTGCGCGAGCTGGCGCCTGGCATGAAGGCGCATCTCTGGGGCTACAACGGCCAGTCGCCAGGCCCGACCATCGAGGTGGTCGAGGGCGACCGTGTGCGCATCTTCGTCACCAACCGCCTGCCCGAGCACACCAGCGTGCACTGGCATGGCCAGCGCCTGCCCAATGGCATGGACGGCGTCTCGGGCCTGACCCAACCGGCCATCCAGCCGGGCAAGTCCTTTGTCTACGAATTCGAGGCGCGCCGGCCTGGCACCTTCATGTACCACCCCCATGCCGACGAGATGACGCAGATGGCCATGGGCATGATGGGCTTGTGGATCACCCACCCGCGCGGCCGCCACCCGCAGATCGACACGGTGGATCGCGACTTCTGCTTTTTGCTCAATGCCTTCGACATCGAGCCCGGCGCCGCCACGCCCCGGCCCAGCACCATGCTGGACTTCAACCTCTGGTGTTGGAACAGCCGGGTCTTCCCCGGCATCGATTCGCTCCATGTGCGCCAGGGCGACCGGGTGCGCATCCGCGTCGGCAACCTGACCATGACCAACCACCCCATCCATCTGCATGGCCATGAGTTCAGCGTCACCGGCACCGATGGCGGCCCGGTGCCGCGCAGCGCGCGCTGGCCCGAGGTGACCACCGACATCGCCGTCGGCCAGATGCGCCAGATCGAGTTCCTGGCCGATGAGCCGGGTGATTGGGCTTTTCATTGCCACAAGAGCCACCACACCATGAATGCCATGGGCCATGGCCTGCCCAATCTGATCGGCGTGGACCACAGCGGCTTGGCGCAGAAGATCCGGCGCCTGGTGCCCGAGTACATGGTCATGGGCGAGCGCGGCATGGCCGATATGGCCGAGATGGAAATGCCCCTGCCCGACAACACCTTGCCCATGATGACGGGGCAGGGGCCGTTTGGCGGTGTCGAGATGGGCGGCATGTTCTCCATCCTCAAGGTGCGCAAGGACCAGAAGCCGGGCGACTACAGCGACCCCGGCTGGTACGCCCAGCCCAAGGGCAGTCGTGCTTTCGAGTGGAGCGGCGCGCCTCTGCCCACACCGGCCCGCTTTGCCGCCGAGGGCGGCCAGTCCATGCCGCGCCAGCAGGCGGCGCCCGCCGCGAGCAATGGCCCGACCGAGCTGCGCGCGCGCAAGCCCCAGGGCGGTGGCCACGGCGGGCACAGCGGGCACAGCGGGCATTGAGCCCGACACCGGCCAAAAGAACGCATCACAACCCTTATTTCGAGACGCCTCATGAAATTCAATCCCTCGCGCGCTGCGCGCCACGCCTTCCCGGCCGCAGCCTTGCTGGCCTTCTCCTTCACCGCCCCGGCGGCCCTGGCCATGGACCATGCGGCCCATGCACCGGCTGCCTCCGTCCCCGCGGCCCCGGCGCCCTGGACCCTGGGCGAGCTGCGCAAGATCGACGCCGCCGGCGGCAAGATCACGCTCAAGCATGAAGAGATCGCCCATCTCGACATGCCGCCCATGACCATGGGGTTTCGTCTGCGCTCGCCGAGCTTGCTGGAGGGCCGCAAGGTCGGCGAACGGGTGCGCTTTCGGGTCGAGATGCAGGCCGGCGGCCTGGTGGTGACGGCGCTGGAGCCGGCGCCCTGAACCCGCCGAGCCTTGAGCGCATGCGGGCGCAGATCGCTCAGCGTTTGAAAAAGCTGCGCATTTCTGCCTTCCGGCTCGCGCGCGACTGCGGCTAGAATGTGTCTCGACGCGCTGGAAACAGGGCGTCACCGCCGATTTACCAACTACTTGCGGGCGGGCTAACAAATACGGCTAAAGCGTTGCGGCTCCGAGATGCCCCGGGCCGGCAACTGCCGGTGTCAGGGCTCTCGGAGTTTTTCATTCATCATGCAAGGTCTCGCTTCTTTCGACCGTTGGCTGACCCGCCGCGCCGCCGGCCACCTCAGCGCCGTTCGCACAACGCAGCCCAGCCTGCGCCATTTGGTGCCCGTCACCAGCCCTGCGCCTCAGCCTGCCACCCTCTCGTTCACCGCCCAGCCGGCGCCGGCCGCGCAACAGCACTTGCTCGGCCCCACGGGCGAGCACCTGGCCACGCTGCCGCGTGGCGCCAGCGCGGCGCAGGTCCTGCGTGCGGCCCTGGGCCTCAAGGCCGGTGACTGGATTGGCGTGCTGGCCGATGAAGGCCGCAGCCGCGGCCTGCAACAAGCCTGGCGCCTGGCCCTGCTGCGCCAGCAGGGCGCGGCGCTGCAATGGCTCAGCGAGCCCCTGTGGGCCCGCCCAGGCCAGCGCCCGGCGCAGCTCCAGCAAGCGGCCCAGCGCCTGGCGCTGCAAGCGCTTTGGCAGCAAGGTTTTCGCCTGCGCGACGCGACGTTTGCCCTCGACCTGCACTGATCCATCGGGGCGGCACAAGCCCCCAGCTTGAAGTCCGCCACAGGCTGGCTGGCGCGCTGTTGCCGGCCCACAATCGCCGGGCCGAAATGTCTCGGCCTTTGGAGATCGGGCCATCATGCGTGCATTTCGGAACGACAGCAGGACTTGGACGATGGCCCAGCGCGGCGCGCTCGTCGCCGCATTCACCGCCGCCCTTGCCGTGCCAGGCTGGACGCAAGCCGCCGTCGATTGCGGCATGTCGCCTGCGTTTGAGCAGAAGGACGGCAATGCCAAGGGCGGCCGCACCGCCGTCTGGGCCGATGCGCAGAACCAGGCGCTGATGTTCATCGACGGCCTCAACGTCAACACCGACGGCACCCGCCGCAGCTACAGCGTCAGCGATTTCTGGGGCGAGCGGGTGGCGCTGAACAACCTCTGCAATGCCATGAGTGACGCCTGCGCCGGCCTGGGCAAGGCTGGCCTGCAAGCGCGCCGCGAGCTGGTGCAGCAGGCCGCGGCCCAGGGCTGGCCGGCCGAGATGTGGAAGCGCAGCAAGCTCTCGGCCGACATCATCCCGCTCAAGAATGGCAAGCCCTGCCCCGAGGTCGATGGCTTTCTGGTCTCGGCCACGGCCTTGCGCAAGCCGGGTGTCAGCGATGCCTGTGACCTCACGGCTTACGCCGATGCATTGGTGACGCCGGCCCTGGTGCTGCCCAAGGGCCCGAAGCGCGGCCAGCCATCCGAGTTCGCGCAGCGCGGTGCCCGCATCGGCGATCTGGTGGTGGCGCTGCGGCGCGATGCCATGAGCCCGGTGTTTGCCGTGGTCGGTGATTCCGGTCCTTCGGACCAGCTGGGCGAGGGCTCGGTGGCGCTGAACGGCAAGCTGCTCGGCAAGACCGAGCCGCCGCTCAACTACCAGGAGCTGCGTGGCAAGGGCGCGTTCAAGGGCAAGGCCTGGACCGTGCCGCCCACCGTGGTGCTGATCTTCCCGGGCAGCCGCAATGCGGCCGATCCCTGGCTGACGCCCGATCGCATCGATGCCGCGGCACGCGAGCGCTTCGAGGCCTGGGGCGGACTGGCGCGCGCCCAGGCCTGCGCAGCGGCCTACCCGCGACCCTGAGCGGAGTCCAGTGAGCCCGCGGCCACGGTGCGCTGGTGCACAGTCGGCGCCGCGCCGAGGCTTGCATGATGGCGCCGATCACGCGGTTTTGCCCGCGTGCGGGGGGATCGTCCATGAACATGCCATCGCTTGTTTTGCCCACCGCAGGGCGCGCCCTCGGGCCGTCCTTGCCACCTCCAGCCGATCTGGAGGGCTGGAGCAACACCATGAGCCAGGCTTCGCTGCCCAGCTCATTTGGGGTGTTCAATCCGGTCGGCCATGTGATGGTGGGCCTGCCCAGCCAGGCGCAGCTGGAGGCTTTGGTGGATGCCTTCCATCACGCGGGCCGGCCGGCCAGCGGGCTGCTGCACTTTCCACCGCGTGACACGGTGGCCGAGTTGGCCGCCCTGGTCGAGCGGGCCGGGCCCCTGGCTGGCTTTGGCTATGAGATCACCTTGCTGCGTCGCTACCTGGCCTTGGCCGAAACAGGCCATCGCTGGCTTCTGGTCAAGGTGGACGGAGCGGCGCAGGCCGCCCTGGTGGCAGCGACCGCGCGAGAGGGTGGGGCCGATCTGGCAGTCCACTACCGCGACTGGGTGGTCGAGGAGTTGATCTGATGGCCGGGAAGCGTGAGGTGCCCGCATGAGCAGGACGGCGGTCATCGAAGGTCGGGTTGAGTTCCGTGAAGGCGATGGCCCCAGCATCGCCATCCGACCTGGCCTGTGCGAGGTGGAGCAGGGCTTGCAAGACGCCACGCTGAGCTGGGTGGAGGGCGACAGCCACGGCGCCGCTGCCATGCCGCTCAGTGATTTCAAGCGCTACCTGGTCAGTGCCGCCATTCGCTGGTGGGTGGATGCCCCGGTGCCGCCCACTGTCAATCGCGCGGCCTGAGCGCTGCGGCTTCAGCGGCCAGGTCCTTCGTACGGAGAGCGCCCGGGTTTGAGGGCGGCGACCCTAGAATGCGCGCATGCATTTCCGCTGGGTTCATCGTGTGTGGGTCTCCTGGGTCGCCTGTGCCGCGATCTTGTTGAGCGCGCTCGCGCCAGCGATCTCGCATGCGGTGGTGCAGCGCGATGCGGCCGATGTCTGGGTTGAAATCTGCTCGGTCACCGGTGCCAAGCTGGTGCGCCTGGACACGGACTCCGCCTCGGCTGTGGATTCTCAGCAGGCAGATTCGCCGTCACCGCACGAGTCCACCCCGGTCCACACCTACAAGCATTGCCCCTACTGCGCCATCCACAGCGATGGCCTGGGCCTGCCGCCGCCGGCCATGGTCGAGCCGGCCTTGCTGAGCCTGGGACACGCCGTCCCGGCGCTCTTTCTCCACGCGCCGCGAACCCTGTTCGCCTGGGCCAGCGCCCAGCCGCGCGCGCCCCCTCTGAACTCCTGACACCGCAGCCAGCCGGCCTGTGGCGACGCTGAAGCGCGTTGCCGCGGTCGCCATTTCTGTCTTTGTGTCGCGCACCCGCCGTGGGCCTCTTTGCAGGTGCTCAGCGCGGCTGCGCTGGAGTGATTCCATGTCTTCCTGGATCGAGCGCGTCCTGCGCGCCATGACGCATTTCAATGTCGGGGCCGCCTTGGCCTGCATCGCCTACGCGCTTGTGCAGCTCAGCGGAGGCCAGCCATGAACGAGCTGCCAGCCGATGCGTACGCGCAAGAGTTGGGCGCGGCCCTGCGGGCCATGCTGGGTTTTGCCGTCGTGCTGCTCGCGGCCGCGGCTGCGGCTTTGACCCTGACCGGGGCGGCGCGCCCCGATCGCTTCGATCGCATGCAGGCGCCCGCATCGGCCATGGCGCCGCATGCCTGCCCCTGCAGCGCCCCCAGCGGCTCACGCTGAGCCCCGTCGCGAGCGGGCGCCCCGCCGCGCCCGCTCGCGCTCCGCCTGGCGTTCCCATTTTTGTTTCTTTCTCTCCCCTCCTTTTTTCCTTTTCTCTCTCATGCCTATCTTGAAACCGATCGCCCTGGCCGTTCTGGCCCTGTCCTCCACCCAGTTCTGGGCCCGCGATGCCCATGCGCAGAGCTCGGCGCCGGAGGCGCAGCTGCTGGGCCGTGTCAACGTCAGTGGCGCCGCCGCCAGCCCGGCCCTTGAAGGCCCCAGCGGCAGCAGCTCGCGCCTGGCCCTGAGCCTCAAGGAGACGCCGGCCAGCGTCACCGTGATCGACCGTGAGGCCATCGAGATGCGCGGTGCCAGCAACACGCAGGAGATCCTCAAGAGCGTGCCCGGCGTGGTCTTCGCCGACCCCCCGGGTTCGGCCGGCAGCGTGTTCTACCGTGGCTTCGGCTCGGGCTCGCTGGCTCAGCTCTACAACGGCATCAGCGTGCAGTACGACGCCATCGCCGCCCGCCCGGTGGACAGCTGGATCGTCGAGCGCGTGGAGGCCATCGGCGGCCCATCCAGTTTTCTGAATGGCTCGGGCGCCGTGGGCGGCACGCTCAACGTCATCACCAAGACGGCCGACCGCAGCGGTGACATCAGCCGCCTCTACCTGGCCCAGGGCGACCGGGCTCAGGCCGCCGCCAGCCTGCAGCGCGATCTCAAGGCTCTGGGGGCCGAGGGTCAGGTCTTGCGGGTGGAGTTGAACCGCAGCGAGGGCGCACTCTGGACCCAGGGCCGCGACCGCAGCGCCTGGCAGGCCGCCGCCTCCTGGCTGGCGCCGCTGGGTGCAAACATCACCCACACCCTGGCCTTGGAGCGCCAGCATGAGAAGGTCTTGCAGCCCTACTGGGGCACGCCCATGCTGCGCGCGGCCGACGGCACCGTCAGCGGCGCCTTCCGCCTGGACCCGGGCACCTTCGGCATCAACTACAACGTGGTCGATGGACGTTATGAGCAGGATGTCAGCTGGGCGCGCTCCATGCTGGACTGGCGCCCGAGCGAGCAGACTGCGCTGCGCCACACCTTCTATCACTACGACGCGCTGCGCGACTACGACAATGTCGAGGTCTATAAGTTCGTGCAGAACAACAGCCAGGTCGAGCGTTCCAGCGCCTTGCTGCAGCGCCACGACCAGCAGGTCTGGGGCAGCCGCATGGAGCTGAGCCACCGCAGCCAGATCGCCGGCCACCGCTCTCACTTTGCTGCCGGTTGGGACTGGAGCTACAACCGCCAGACCCGTTTCCCGCTCTCGGTCAACGGCCCCTTCGATGTCACCAGCCCTTACACGCCGCGTGACAGCTATTTCCTGCAGACCCCCGGTGTCAGCCGCGTTTACACGCCCGGCGCCACCAATCTGCTGCACACCGTGGCGGCCTTCGCCGAGAACCGCACCGAGTTGGGCGAGGGCTGGGCCTTGGTAAGTGCCTTGCGCCTGGACCGAATCAGTCTCGATGTGCGCAACCATCGCACGGTCACCGCCACCAACCCGGCCCTGTTCCAGGCACGTTTCAAGCCGGTGACCGGTCGCCTGGGCCTGGTCAAGGACCTGTCCAAGGACTGGCAGGTCTACGCGCAAGCCAGCACGGCAGCCGATCCGCCGTCCGGCGTGCTGGCCACGGCCGGCTTCAATGCCTTGCGTGACTTCGAGCTCACCCGCGGCCGCCAGTTCGAGCTGGGCAGCAAGCTCAGCTTCGACCAGGGCCGTGGCTGGGCCACGCTGGCGGTCTACGACATCACGCGCAAGAACCTGTCCATCACCGACCCCAATGACCGCACCAAGGTCATCCCCGTGGGCGCGCAAAGCAGCCAGGGCCTGGAGCTGAACATGTGCTGGCGCGCCAGCAGTGCCTGGACCCTGGCTGGCCAGGCCAGCTACACCCGCGCCCGTTTTGATCGCTTCGTCGAGACCGTGGGCATGACGCCGACCTCGCGTGCCGGCAATCGCCCGGCCAATGTGCCCGACGTGATCCTGGGTCTCAGCGCTGACTGGCGCGCGAACGCGGCCTTGACCCTGTCGGCCGACTGGCGATATGTGGGCAAGCGCTATGCCAACACCGCCAACACAATCTGGGATGAGGCTTACTCCCTGCTGGGTTTGGGGGCGCAGCTGCACCTCACGCCGCAGCTGACGGCGCGCTTGCGTGTCGACAACGTCACCGATCGCCGTTATGTCGCCAGCCTGAGCAGCGATCTGCCATTCTTGGGCGCACCGCGCAGCCTGAGCGCTGCCCTAGATTGGCGCTTCTGAACGGGGCGCAGCCATGAAACGCTTCATCTACCTGCTGCACCGCTGGGCCGGCATTGCGCTCTGCCTGGTGATGGCGCTGTGGTTCCTGTCCGGCATGGTCATGCTCTACGTCGGCTACCCTAAGCTGACGCCAGCTGAGCAACTGCAAGGTCTGCCGGCGCTGGACGGGCAGGGCTGCTGCGTGCCGGTGGCGCAGGCCTTGCAGGCCTCGGGCCTGGAGAGCGCCAGCCAGTGGCGCCTGAGCAGTGTGGCCGGCCAGCCGCGCTACACCTTCAGCGATGGGCGCGGCAAGCACCTGGTGGCCGTGGATGCGCGCAGCGGTCAGCGCATTTCGAGCGTCAGCGCGGATCAGGCGCTGGCGGCCGCACGCCACTTTGCGCGGGATGCGCCGGCAGAGCTGCTGGCGCGGGTGGAGGAAGACGCCTGGACCCACTCCAAAGCCATGGACCCACACCGCCCGCTTTACCGCGTGGCGGTGGCCGATGAGGCGCAGCGCTGGTTGTACGTCAGCGGCGCCACCGGCGAGGTGGTGCGCGACGCCAGCTTCTCTGAGCGCAGCTGGGGCTGGCTGGGTGCCTGGCTGCATTGGCTCTACATCTTCCGCGGCGGCGCGGTGGATGCCTGGTGGACCGACATCGTCATCTGGCTGTCCATCGCCGGCGGTGTGCTGGGCCTCAGTGGCCTGGTGGTGGGCCTGTGGCGCTGGCGCTTCCGGGGCCGCTACAAGAGCGGCTCGCGCTCGCCCTATCGCGAGGGCTTCGCCCGCTGGCACCACATCCTGGGTCTGGGCGGCGGCGTGCTAGCCCTGACCTGGGTGCTCAGCGGCTTGTTCTCCATGAACCCCTGGAAGGTGTTCGAGCCCCCAGGCCCCAAGCCCGATCGAGCCGCCTATGCCGGTGGGCCGCTGCGGGCCGATCAGGCGGGCGATGTCGGCGCGCTACTGCGCCGCTTGGCCAGCGAGGGTCAGCCCGCGCGTCAACTCGAATGGCGCCGTGTGGCCGGCGAGATGCACGTGCTGGTGCAGACCGGTGCGGCCAGCTATGCGCTGGATCCGAACGGTGAGCGCCGGCCAGCCTGGAGCAACGCGGCCATGCGCGAGGCCGCGGCCCGCCTGCTGCCCCAGGCCCGCATCGTCGAGCAGGAGTGGCTGCAGCGCTACGACGCTTACTACTACAGCCGCGAGCCCCACACCATGACGGGCCAGCGCGAACGCCCCTTGCCGGTGCTGCGACTGCGCTTTGACGACCTGCAGTCGCACTGGGTGGTGATCGACCCGGCCAACGGCCACATCGTGCAGTTGAGCAGCAGCCGGCAGCGAACAGAGCGCTGGTTGTTCGCCTTTCTGCACAGCTTTGACCTGCCCTCCTTGCTGAACACCCGGCCCTTGTGGGATGGCTGGATGTTGGGCTTCAGCCTGGCCGGCCTGGGCCTGAGCCTCAGCGGTGTGGTGCTGGGCTGGCGACGGCTGCGTCGGCATGAGCCCGGGCGTAGCCTCCCGGTGTCTGGCCGATCAGGCACCGAAATGCTGCGCTGAAATGCGCCTGGTCGAAGAAGCCCAAATCCTGCGCCAGCGCCGCCCAGGAGATGGTTTCTCCGGCCTGCACGCGGGCCACCGCCTCGTGCATGCGGTAGCGCTGGATCACCCATTTTGGCCCGACGCCGACGTACTCTGAAAACAGGCGCTGCAGCGAGCGCAGGCTCATCTGCCAGCGAGCAGCCAGGGCCTCTGCGCTGTGCAGGCTGAGCTCCGCAGCCACGCTGTCGACGATGCGGCCGGCCAGCAGCGCCTGCGCGTCGGGCGCGGGCAGGCGGGCCCGCAGAAAGTCCAGGACGTGCGTGGCTGCGTCTTCCATCGCCTCCATCTCCAAGGCCGCATTCAGCGTTTGGGACTCAGGCCCGAACAGCTCCTGCAGTGGCCGCGAGCAATCGCTCAAGGCCGACACCGGGCCGCCCAGCCAGGGGCGGAAGGCGCCGGGCCTGAACTTGATGCCCAAGGCCAGCGATCGTCCCGCCAATTCACGGGACCAGCGCCGGCTGTGCACGCCCCAGACGGCCGCGGCTCCGGGCTCCAGCACCAGATGAATATTGGGGTGGGGCAAGGTTTCTTGCAGCTGCGGCGCCAGGCCTTCAAGATTCCAGCGCACGCGCCAGACATGCTCGATCCAATCGGCCAGGTCTTCGGGCGGCGCCAGGCGCTGGTGTTCGAACTCGCCGACCGGTACGCGGTGCAGCACGCCGCGCGGCGGGGTGCGCAAGGTGGGCAGTGCCGCGTGTCGTGTTTTTCCAATCTTGTCTTGGGACATGGCGGGTTCAATGGCGGCCGGATGGATTCGCACCGAATCAGCTTGAAAGAAAGTTCATCTTGCCATGAGGCCTCTGCACCTCTTCACCTCTATCCTCTGGGCTGCCGCGCTGGCTACAGGCAGCAGCCTGTTGCTTGCGCAAACCCAGCCAACCAAACCCGCAATTCAAACGGAGCGCGCCATGAGCGACCGCAGCAATTTCAGCCATCAAGTCAGCGGCCCCTTCGAAGTGAAGCTCGCGCCTCAGGAGATGAGCGCTGTGGCCGCCAGCAGCGGCCTGGGGCGTATGTCGCTGGACAAGCGTTTCCACGGTGCGCTGGAGGGCAGCAGCACCGGCGAGATGATTGCTTTCCGCAGCGCCGTCAGCGGATCGGCTGGCTATGTGGCCATGGAGCGGGTTCAGGGCACGCTGGACGGCCGCGCTGGCAGCTTTGTGCTGCAACACAGCTCCACCCTGGACCGCGGCGCACCGACCCAAAGCATCACCGTGGTGCCCGATTCGGGCACCGAGGCTTTGACGGGCCTGAGGGGCCGCATGGTCATCGACATCGCCCCGGGCGGCGCACACAGCTATCGTTTTGAGTACAGCCTGCCGGAGGCGGGCGTGAGTCCCTGATTCGGCGGGGATGTCGGTTCTCGGCACATTGCGGACCTCTGTGGGGTTGTCGTTCTCGCTGCGGTGTCTCGTCCCGCCGCCGGGCTCATGGTTCGCGGGTCGGCTCTATGAGCCGACTCCCCTCGGTGCTCACTCCGCGGCTCAGCGGCGCCAAACTCCCTCCGTTCGCTGCGCTCACTACGGTCAAACAGTGGCGCCGAGTCAGCGCTTGAAGCGCGCGGGTACGCGCGCCTGAGCCGCTCCGCTGCGCCCTCGGCCGCGAACAAATCGCCCATCGGCGGGCCGAGCCACCTCCGGATTCGGCGGGCTCCACCGTGGAAGGGGCACGTCGACCGCGATGCAAGCGCCCTGCAGCCCGTGCCGCTGCCGGGCGATTTGTGAAGGGCCGAGCAGCGCAGCGCCTCGGGGCGCACACGTACCCGTGCGCTTCAAGTTCTGACTTGGCGCTTCTGTCTGAACGAAGCGAACGCAGGGAGCGAAGTGAGTTATGCGCCAGCCCCGAGGCGCGAGCAGCGCAGGGAAGTCGGCCCGCCAGGGCCGACCCCGGAACCATGAGCCCGGTGGCGGCGCGGGCTGCAGGGCCTCACGAGCAAAACCACCAAAGGCTGCTTTGTGCCGCAAGCCGCTATCGCCGCCAATGCGAGATTCAGCGCTTGATGCGGCTGATCTTGGTGCCTTCGATGCTTAGGCTGGCCATCAGGCCTTGCTGGTCGGTGATGAAGGCGTAGGCGTCGTCTTTCAGGGTGGAGGTGCTGAGATTCTTGGCCACACCTTCGTTGACCAGCACCAGGCTGGGGCCGACACCGAACTCCCATCCCTTGGATTTGGCCAGGTAGCGCACCGCCTTGTCGCTCATCAGGAAGACGACGTAGGCGTAGGACTCGGCGCCGGCTTGCCAGCCCCAGGAGGCAGACACCGAGTTGTAGTACTCGCTGACGGCGCCGCTTTTCATCAGCACCCCTTCGCCGTAGCTGCCGCCGAAGACCAAGCCGGCCTTGACGATCTTGGGGAAGACCAGCACGGCACGCGCCTTCTTCGAGATGGTTTCCGCCACCGGATTGCTCTTGTAGAGCGCGGCGAGGGCTTGTTGGGCATCTTTGTTCAGATCTTCGGCGCTGGCCGCTGAGGCGGACAGGGGCGACAGCCCGCCCAGCACGCTGAGGCTGGCGGTGAGCATTGCCGCGCTGATGCGCAGGAAGGGGCGGCGGGTGGAGATGGATTGCGTATGGATCATGGCAGGCCTTGAGTTGGCGGCGGCGCGGCAGGGGCACCGACACAGTGCTTGTAGATTGCCTGGCTTGCGCGGTCTGTTCGCCGACGAACGCACAATCGAGGGTTTCGGTCCGAGGCGCTCGTCGTGTTGGGCCGGTTCTGTGCCCTGCCAGTCTTCTTGCGCCCCGAATGAGTCCTCTTGCCCTCGCCCTGGTGCTTGCCGCCGCCATCTGCCACGCCAGCTGGAATCTGATCGCCAAGCGCAGCGGTGGGGGCGGCAACGAGTTCGTGCTGATGAGCTCCATCCTGGTTGGCCTGGTTTGGGCGCCGGTGGTGGCATGGACTGGCGTCGAGGGTGTGGCGATCTGGGGTTGGCTGGAGTGGGCGGTTCTGGCCGTCAGCGCTGCCGTGCATGTGCTGTATTTCCGTTGCCTGCTCCATGGCTACTCGGTGGCCGACCTGACCGTGGTCTACCCGCTGGCACGCGGCAGCGGGCCCTTGTTGAGCTCGGTGGCCGCAGTCTTCGTGCTGGGTGAGAGTTTGAGTTGGCTGGGCGCCGCGGGCGCCTTGGCGGTGGTCTCCGGGGTGTTTCTGATCGCCGGCGGCCCGGCGCTCCTGCGCCAGCTGCTGGGGCGAGGCGAGGCCGGGGCCTTGAACGAGTCGCGCGCCTTTGTGCGCCAGCGCCTGCATCGCGGCCTGTTCTGGGGCGCATTGACCGGGGTGTTCATTGCCACCTACACCGTGATCGATGGGTACGCGGTCAAGGTGCTGCTGATCTCGCCCATCCTGGTCGACTACGTCGGCAATGTCTTGCGCATCCCGGTGATGGGGCCGTTCGCGCTGCGCGATCCGGCCCGCTTCAAAGCGGTCTGGCGGACGCAGTGGAAGCCCGCCCTGGCCATTGCCGTGTTGGGGCCGATGAGCTACATCATGGTGCTCTACGCCATGCAGCTGGCGCCGCTCAGTCATGTGGCGCCGGCGCGCGAGGTGTCCATGCTGTTCGCCGCCCTGGCCGGCGGCAGCCTGCTGGGCGAGGGCGACCGTTGGCTGCGCCTGCTGGGTGCCGCAGCCATTGCGCTGGGCGTGGCGGGCCTGGCGCTGGGGTGAAGGGCACGACAGGAGACGGCAAGGTGAACCTTGCTCTCCATGCGACAAACTGATGCGGGCCACCGCAACAAACTCAAGGCCAGCGCGCCGAACCGGGGGGGAAATCATGATGGAAGCGGTTCTTCGTTTGCTGGACAGGCTCCTGGGCTTGTCGAAACCGGTCATTCCGGAACCTCCACCGATGCCGGCCAGACTGAGCCCGGAGCGACAGGCGAGGTTGAGCGATCTCTACCTGGAGCTGGGTTCCGAGATGCGTGCCCTGCGGGCCACCGAGGCGTCCATGGCGTGCTTGTTCTTCACCGTGGTCGGTTTGCTGTTCGCGGGCGGTATCAGCTTGCTGGGCAGCGAGAAACTCAGCTGGGGCGTCAAGCTGTGGGGCATCGTCGGATCTTCGCTTTTCTTGCTTCTGTTCTGGTTCGCCCTGCATGCCCGGATCTTGCATGACCATGTGTCCTACAGCCATTTGATGAGTCGTCGCAGCTTCCTGGATGCGCAGTGGTTCTGGCCCGGGATGCCGGGCCGGCCGCCTCATCTCGCGACCGGTCACGGCGGCCCGGGGTATCGAAAGACGCAGGCCCTCATCGCCTTGTCTGCCTTGTCGGTGCTGATCCTGCTCTTTGTCATGCTGATCTCGGCCTACAGCGCGGGCGCTGAAGCGAAAGACAGCGGCCCGACACGGGATGGCGCGGCGCCACCCGGGGCAGCTGCGAGTGCCAGCGCCTCCGCGCGCCCTGCCAGTGAGGCTCCGGCACAGCCCACGGCCGCCGCCGCATCGCGCCCAAGCTCAGCGCCTGGCCAACCTGTTCGCGGCAGCTAGCCAGCGCCCAGGTCGTCGCGAGGCGCATTCGCCCGTTCTGTCGCTGCCCCTGTTTCAGGGGGCGGTGTTCGCACGCGACGGTGCTACAGTGGATCGAACTGCAGGGATCCACCCCCTCTGAGCCGCCGGGACAGGCAGCCAGGACGAGACAAACAGCCAAGACTGCGTGTCCGGCGCCTGCCGCCGGTCTGCGTGCTGCAGCGATGGACCCCGCCGACTTTCCCCTGTCCCGCCGCCGCCTCTGCGCCTGGGCTCCCTGCCTGCCTGTCAGCGCCTGCGCCAGCTGGGCTGCGACCAGCCACGCCGCCAGCGCGGCCGAGCCTGCGCCCTTGCGCTGGGTGGCCGGTGACCTGCCACCGTTTGCCTGGCAGAGCAGCGAAGGCCCGCAAGGTTATGCCTACGAGCTGGCTCAGTTGATGGCCGAACGCCTCGGCAGGCGCGATGCCGTGCAGTTCTTCCCCTGGGCGCGAGCGGTGCGCATGACCGAGGCGGGCGAGGCCTTGGGCGTGTTTCCGCTGGCGCGCACGCCGGACCGCGAGCACAAGTTCCGCTGGCTGATCCTGCTGATGCATGTCAGCTATGCCTTGGTGGGCCGGGCCGGTGGCGGCGCGCTGAGCCTGGAGACTCTGCGCAGCCGGCGCGTCGGCGTGCTGCGCGGTTCGCCCATCATCAAGAATCTGCAGGCCGAGCGCTTCAGCCAGATCATCGAGGCCAAGGACTACAAGGATTTGCTGCGCATGCTGCGCAGCGACATGCTGGATGCGATTTATGCCGGTGCGCCCATGCTCAATGCTGCCATCGAGTTGAATGGTTATGCGCGCAGCGCGTTCCGGACCCTCGCCCATCTGGGTGAGGCCGACCTCTACATGGGCTGTTCTCTGCATGTCAGCGAGGTTGAGACTGATCGCTGGTTGCACGCCTACCAGCAGCTGGTGGCCGACGGCAGCGTTGCCCGGCTGCAGCAGCGGTATTTCAGATAGGGGTCTGCGCCCAGCCCCGTTCGGGCGGCTTTGCGTTATGGTCCGGGAATCGCTGGCCGCAGGCGCAGCGTTTTTGACGCCGGTCGCTCCGCTCGTGAACTGTCTCGCTTCATCCCGCTTTCATCGCCGTTCGGCGGCGCTGAGTCTGCTGCTTTTGCTGGCCATGAGTTCAGCCTGGAGCGCGGGCTGCCGCCATGCTCTGCGCGTCACCCGTGCGAGTTGGCCGCCTTACCTGGTCAACCATGAGGACGGTCAGCACAGCGGCATGGATTTCGAAATCCTGCAGGCTTTGATGAACGAAAGCGGTTGTCGTCTTCAGTGGGTGGATCCGCTGCCGCGGCGGCGGCGCATCCTGCAGCTGCAAGAGGGCGAGATCGACCTGATCCTGGCCGCCACGCCCAAGAATCCGCCCGCCGCCGGCGTGCGATACACCCGCGTCTACCGCGAGGAAGTGCTGGGTGTGCTGGCCTTGCGCAGCCTGCAGGGGCGCGAATTGCCCGCGCCTGCCGCCCGCCTGAGCAGCTTCGAGGATGTGCTGCGCACGCGCACGCCGTTGCTGGTGCTCAACGCCGGGCGCCTGGGGCCGGACTTCGAGCCCTGGCGCGCACCGCTGCGCGAGGCCGGCCTGTTGGAGCTGTTCGAGACCCATGGCAAGGGCGTGGCCATGCTGCAGCGCCAGCGCGCACCCCTGATCCTGGGCGATGTGGCGTCCTTGCTGGATCTGGCCCGCAAGCAAAACATGGTGCTGCAGCTCATGCCCTTTGGCACGGTGCGCGGGCCGGTGGCCTTCATGCTGAGCGAGAAAAGCGTCAGCGAGGCCGATGCGCAACTGCTGGATCAGGCGCTGGGCCGGCTGGAGGCGCGTGGTGTGCTGCGCGAGATCCGGCGCCGCTACGGCCTGGATTGAGCGGAAGGCTCGCCAGGCCGCGCGCTGAGCGGCCGGGTTCAGGGCGCAGCGTTCTGCACCGGCAGGCCTTCGGCCTCCCATTCGGGCAGGCCGCCGCGCAACCAGTGCACCTTCTTGAAGCCTTTTTGCTGGGCCACGCGCGCGGCCTTGTAAGACTTCCAGCATTCCGCGCCGTTGCAGGCAAAGATCACAGCGCGGTTGACGTCGAGCTTGTCCACCTTGGCCAGCGCGCTGAAGTCGTCCTGGGCCGCATTGAAGGCGATGTCTTTCAGGCTCTTCTCGACATAGGGCACCCAGATGGCGCCGGGGATGCGGCGGGCCTGGAATTCTTTCTCGGTGCGGGTGTCGATCAGCAAGGCCCCCTGGCCTTGCAGCTTCTGCGCTTCGCGCGCGCTGACACGGGTCACGCCAGGCAGGCTGGTGGGCGTGAACAGGCCCAGCTCGGAGACGCGCTTGTACTCGCCGCTGTCGGGTTTGAACTTGGTGGGCGGCAGGCCCACAGCCGCAGGCGGCGCATTGAAGAAGCTGCTCAGACGGCCGCGCACGTCTGCCGGCAGGTCTTTTTTGATCACCACGCTCAGGCCGGCCGGGACGCCCTCGGTCTTGGCCAGCACGCGGCCGATTTGCGGGTTCTGCGCCGACCATTCATTCCAGTCGCTGGCCGTCACCACGGTGGCATCGGCCGCGCCCAGCATCAGGGCGGTCAGGCCGGCTTGCGGAAAGCGCTCATGGGCCACCTTCATGTCCTGCATGGACAGGCCGCCCTGGTTGAGCAGGCCGCGCGCCATATAGGTGTAGATCGAATCCTGCTGCGGCAGATAGATGCGGCGGGTCTTGAGCCCCGGGATGTCGGGCACTTCCTTGCGCACCACCAGCAAGAAAGGCTCGGATGCCTGGGTGGCACCCACCAGCTCGTAGCCGCGGTGCAGGGCCGAGGCGGCCACCTGAGCCGGGCCGATGAAGATGTCGAAGCCCGCGCTGCGGGTGGCGCGCATGACATCGGCCATGTCTTCGCTGGCGGTGGTGGCCACCGCTTGAGAGGCCGCTCGGCTGAGGGCGGCGTCGAGGGCGCTGTAGTGGATGCTGTAGCTGGCTTTCTTGGCGGTGGGTTCAACCGCGACCACGGCGCTCAAGCCGGCCTGGGCCGAGCCGCAGGCCCAGAGGCCCATCACCATGGCGGCGCGCCACATATTTGCAAGTGGTTTCATCGTCAACATCGGGCGGTTTTCTTGATAACAGGCTGGTCCGGCGTCTCAGTCCGGTTGCAGCCGCCAGAAGTCGTCGCCCCTCCCGATGGCGATGACTGGGACTCGGGCATCTTGCCCAAAGCCTGAAGTGTGCCCGTATTTCATGTCGTCACAGAGTCGAATGCAGAATGGGCGCGCGTCGCCCTCTAGGGCTATATCCTGAGCGGCGGCATGGCCGCCAGCCCCCAGAATGGCGCGCTTGCAAGAAAGATGCACCGGTTTCGAGCTTGCATTTCAGAGTCTGTTCTTTAGCCCAAACTTCCCTTCAAACACGCACCCCGGGAGACGATTGCATGAGCACGAAGAAGAACCCCTCCGCCCCCCTCCATGCCCGCCGCCAATGGCTGACTGGCACGGCTTCGGCCCTTGGCGCCGTCGGCCTGGGCAGTTGGATGGGCCCGGCCGCGGCCCAGACTGCTGCGGCTGCACCCGCCGCAGCGGCCGCCGCCAAACCGCTGCCGGCCTACGCCGCCTGGAAGAACGCCGCCCAGCTGATCCAGCACAGCAGCAGCACCCTGGAGACCCGCCGTTCGGCCTTCGGCACCAGTGTGATCACCCCGGCCTCGCAGCTTTACGTTCGCAACAACCTGCCCGCGCCCGACGCCGCCATCCTGGACGACCGCGATGCCTGGACCCTGTCGGTCGAGGGCGTCAAGAATCCGCGCAGCCTGCGTCTGGCCGAGCTCAAGACCCTGGGCCTGGAAACCGTGGCCACCGTCATCCAATGCTCGGGCAATGGCCGCGGCTTCTTCCCCAGCAAGCCCAGCGGCACGCCTTGGACCGTGGGCGCGGCCGGCTGCGTGCTGTGGAGCGGCGTGCCGCTGCGCAATGTGGTGACGGCGCTCGGCGGCGTGGCCGACGGCATGCTCTACATCACCGGCACCGGCGGTGAAAAGTTGCCCGAGGGCGTGGACCCGGCTTCGGTCATTGTCGAGCGCTCGGTGCCGATCAAGGCCTTGGAAGACGCGTTGCTGGCCTGGGAGATGAACGGCGAACCGCTGAGCCTGGCTCACGGCGGCCCGCTGCGCCTGATCGTGCCGGGCTACCAAGGCGTGAACAACATCAAGTACGTCAAGAGCCTGGCCTTCACCGCTCAGGAGTCCAAGGCTCGCATCATGTCGCACGGCTACCGCATGACGCCCGCCGGCGCCAAGGCCGCGCCGGACCAGCCCTCGGTGCTGGAGATGGGCGTCAAGTCCTGGATCAACGGCCCGCTGCCCGAGACCGGCCCGGTCAAGGAAGGCCTGGTGCAGATCCACGGCGTGGCCTTTGGCGGCACGCAGGCGATCAAGGGCGTCGAGGTCTCGGTGGACGGCGGCAAGAACTGGTACCCCGCCCGCCTGGTCGGCCCCGATCTGGGCCGCTTTGCCTGGCGCCAGTTCGTGCTGTCGGTACGCCTGCCTGCGGGCAGCTACACCCTGGCCAGCCGCGCCACCGACGCCCAGGGCCAGGTGCAGGCCGAGCTGCGCGAGGAGAACCTCAGCGGCTACAACAACAACAGCTGGCGCGACCATGCCGTCGCCATCACGGTGGTTTGAGTTGCGCGTCTGGCTTGGCTTGATCGGCGGCCTGGCCGCCATGCCGCTCGCGCTGGCGGCTGACGAGCCGCAGCAGCTGGCGCGAGGCAAGGCCTTGTTCACCCAGACCCAGCCGGCCTGTGCCGTCTGCCACACGCTGGCGGCGGCCGGCTCGGAAGGTCAGGTCGGGCCGGTGCTGGACGAGCTCAAGCCAGACGCCGAGCGGGTGCGCAAGGTCTTGCGCGCGGGCCTGGGCGCCATGCCCAGCTTTGCAGACAAGCTCAGCGCGGCCGACATCGAGGCTTTGGCGGTGTTCGTGGCCCGCTCGACCGGCGGCGCTGTGCAACCACCCAAAGCTGCCCCATGAAGCGCAGGGCCGCCGCCGCGATGCGGCAGAGCCTGATTCGCAGCTTGTGGGCGGTCGGCGGCCTGCTGCTGGCGGCTTCCGCTTCGGCCTGGCCGGACCAGATCTTTCTGGTGCGACATGCCGAGCGGGCGGGCGAGCCTGCGGCCGACCCGGGCTTGAGCGCCGCCGGCCAGGTGCGTGCCCAGTCCTTGGTTGAGGCGCTGGTCGCCGCTGGGGTGCGGGAGATCATCACCAGCCAGTTCCGTCGCACCCGTGAGACGGCGGCGCCGCTGGCGCAGCGGCTGCAGATCGAAGCCCGACCGGTGCCTGCCCGGCGCGGGGAAGGCGCCGCACATATCCAGGAGATCGTGGCGCTGGCCCGTGCTCAGTCCGGCGGGGCGCTCTTGATCGTCGGTCACAGCAACACGGTGCCGGCCTTGATCGCGGCCCTGGGAGGGCCGCAGGTGGCAGAGCTGTGTGAAAGCAGCTATCAGCACCTCTTCGTCTTGCGGCCGGCTGTTGCCGCAGGCGTTCAGGCTTCACTGGCGCAGCTGCGCTACGGCGAGCCGAGCCCGGCCGCGCAAGCGGGCTGTCTTTGAGCGCGGGTCAGGCGCTCACTTGCCGACCGAGGGCGTGCGCGGCAGACGCGGCGCCTTGATGCTGGGGCGGCCAGCGGCAGTCGGATAGGCGGCCATCACGCGGGTCGGATCCACGGTGTTCAGATAGGCGGCGTACTGGCGTTCGGTGCAGTCCAGGGTCTGGCCGGCGACATGCTCACCCTTGTATTGCCCCTTGTGATAGACAAACACGTACTCGTCGGTGTCCGACTTGGCGGCGGCGTCACGGGCCGCGTAGCCCGCGCTGTACTTCTGCGCGCATTCGCTGCGCAGTGCCAGGCCTTCGGGGCTGTCTTGCGGCGCGGCGGCGGCGTGCGAGAGGGCGCTGAGGCTGATCAGGCTGAGGGCGAGCAGGGTGGTTTTCATGGCGATTCCTTGCAATGGGCGGGTGCAAAACTGGTGCCGCTGCAATGCACAGCGAGAGTCCAGGCGATGCACGCAGCTTAGTCCTCGCCCGCCCGGCGCGCCAGCCCATGTCTGCGGGCCAGGTTTTCCCGATTTCGTGACATCGCTCACGAAGTGCGGCTGCCGCGCACTGCGGGCAGGCCCCAGGTGGCGCCCGGGCGCGCCGCGCTACATTTCAGCCTGCCCCGCCGAGCCTTGCCGGGCGCGAACGTCTGCCCGCCCCGCTTTCAATGCTCCGATTTCCCGCCTTAGCCACCGTGAATGCCCCGGCCCGAAGCGCTGGTGTTTCGGCCATGGCTGCGTGGCTTCAGCAGCCGCGTCAGCCGCCCACACGCATGCAGCAATGCCTGACCCTGGCCCTGCTGCTGCACGTGTTGCTGTTGCTGGTCTTCGGCAACACCCAAGGTGGCACGGCGCCGGCGGGTGAGGGCGTCTGGGGGCGCATCAATGTGACCTTGCGTGGCCCCCGCCTGGAAGCGGGTTCGGGCGAGGTCGGCGCCGGGGTGCCGCAGCAGACGGGTCCGGTGGGTCAGGCGCGACAGACTCGACACGGGGGCAGCGTGCGGCCCGAAGCGCCACGCGAGACGGGGCCGGGGGCGGCGCGACTGGGCGATTGGAACCCCACGCCGGCCGCGCAGGAGATGGAGCAAACCGGGCAGGACCAGGCTCGGCCGGTGGAGGGCCCCAAGCCTGCTCCCGAGCTCACGCCGGCCACCGCTCCCATGCCAAAGTCCGCACCCGCACCCGCACCCGCACCTGCGCCCGCGCCCGCGCCCGATCCAGCCCCGGCGCTGGAGCGCCTGCCCGAGCCGATGGCCTTGCCTTCACCGGACCCCACACCGCTGCCCGAGCCCTTGGCGGCGCGGGCGCTGAATCGATTGCGGGAAGCAGCGCCGCCCGTGAACCGGGCACGCGCCGAGCTCATTCCCTTGCAGTCCAGTGCCGAAGCCGCCCCCCTCGCGAGCTTGCCGGCCCAGGCGCCCGTGGCCTTCGTCCCGCCGGTGCAAACGCGCAGCCTGCCGGCGGCCAGCAGCCGCCTGAGTCGAGCCTCGGCGCAAGATCTGAGCCCCACCCAACCCCTGCCTGCCCCGGCACAAACGGTGCAGCCCTTGCCGGCCTTCGAACCGGTGACGGCGCCGGTTCGCACGCGCCAACTGCCCCAGCCGAACCCGGCTGCGTTGACAGCTCCCACCCGATCCGAGGCCCTGCCTTTGCCGCCGCAGCGGGCGCCGGTGGAAGCGGCCGCAGCGCTGCCTCAGCTGCCAGCGCTGCCTGTTAACAACCCTCAGATAGGCGGTGTGCCCAACACGGCGATCAGTGACGCCAAGGCCGAGCCCGCGGCCGCCCAGGTGCAGAGCAGCCCCAGCCCCAGCGCTCAGGCTGCCGACAGCAGCGCGGCCCGCAGCCCGGAGGCCGGTGCGCAGACTCAAGCCAAGCCCAGTGCCAGCCCGAACAACCCGGTCCACGCGCCCCCGGCGTCATCGAATGGCAGCAATGCCCAGCCTGGCAGTCCCGTCACGGCCACGCCCGCGTCATCGAGTCGCCCCGGTCAAGGCGCACCCGATGCCGGCGCGCAACTGGGGCACGATGTGGCGACGCCGGCCTCCACACCGCCCGATGCACCGCGCCTCAATCTCAATCTGCCGCGCGATATGCGCGGCGGCGCACTGCCCTCGCGCAGCAGCTCGGGCTTGCTGAACATGGTGCCGCCGCCGCCCGAGCGCAAATCCAAGCTGGAAGAAAGCATGGAGGCCGCCGGCAAGAAGGATTGCCGCAAGGCCTATGGCGAGCAGATGGGGCTGCTGGCCGTGATCCCGCTGGCCGCCGACGCGGTGCGCAAGAACGGCTGCAAGTGGTGAGCGGGGGCTGGATGCGCGCAGGCGGGCCCGCGGCCTGCTGCGGGCTTTCAGTCCTTGGGTTGGAACAAGGCCATGATGCAGGCCACCAACTGGGCCGGCCCGAAGGGCTTGGCCATGAATTCATCGGCCCCGACCTCATCCAGCTGCTGCCGCACCTGATCGCGCGGCTTGGCGCTGACCAGCAGCACCTTGGGCGGCAGGCCGTGGTCCAGGGTCAGCTGTTTGATACGGCGGCAGGCCTCCAGCCCGTCGAACTCGCCCGGCATCATGATGTCCATCAGCACCAGATCGGGTTTGATGATGGCCGCCTGTTCGACCGCGGTGACGCCATTGGTGGCCTCGTGGATCTCGAAGCTCTGGGCCAGGTCCAGGGTGGCGTGCAGCAGGGCCCGGATGTCGGGGTTGTCGTCAACGATCAGGATCTTTTTCATTGAGAGCAGTCCGGTGGGGCCGGAAGCGGCGGCGCCAAGCGCATGGCTGGACGGTAACTCAAGTGCGTGCGCCTCGGCAATGCAGATCTATCGGCCTGTGGCATATCAGGGAGTGCCGGCCCGTGCTTTGGGCTGGCGCAGGGCGGCCGCTTGCTGCTGGATGGCTGCGCGTTCCTCTGCGCTCAACCGCGTTGCATTGCGCACCTGCATGACCATGCGCGGGTTGGCGGCCAGCAGGGCTTCGTGGCGGATCAGAAAATCCCAGTACAAGGTGGTGAAGGGGCAGGCGCGCTCGCCGAGGCGCTCGGCCGGGTCATACGGGCAGCGCCGGCAGTAGCTGCCACTGCTCATGCGCTGGATGTATTTGCCGCTGGCGATATAGGGCTTGCTGGCCAGCAGGCCGCCGTCGATGAACTGGCTCATGCCCAGGGTGTTGGGCAGTTCCACCCACTCCACGGCGTCGACATAAACGGCCAGATACCAGGCATGGATCTGCGCAGGCGCCACGCCGTAGAGCAGGGAGAACAGCCCCGTCACCATCAGGCGCTGGATGTGGTGGGCGTAGCCATGGTCCAGGGTCTGGCGCAAGGCGGCGCTGACGCAGACCATCTCGGTCTCGCCGGTCCAGTACCAGGCGGGCAGGTCCTGCTTGGCCTGCAGGCTGTTGTGCTCCAGATAGCCCGGCATCTGCGTCCAGTAGACGCCGCGCACATACTCGCGCCAGCCCAGGATCTGGCGGATGAAACCCTCCACGCAGGCCAGCGGCGCGCGCCCGGCGCGGTACTCGGCCTCGGCCGCAGCCACCACCTCGCGCGGGTTCAGCAGCTTGAGGTTGAGCGCAGCGGCCAGATGGGAGTGGTAGAGCCAGGGCTCCTCGGGCCACATGGCGTCCTGGTAGTGGCCGAACAAGGGCAGGCGCTCGCTGAGGAACTCGCCCAGCGCCTGCAAGGCCTGTTCGCGCGTGACCGGCCATGCAAAGCTGTCCAGCCGGCCCGGGTGATCGGGCAGTTGGCGCTGGACCAGGGCGATCACCTCGCGGGTCAGTGCATCGGGGGGGAACTGGCTGCGGGCCGGCAGAAAGCCGGGGCCGGCGGCACCGAAGGCCTCACGGTTCTCGGCATCGAAGTTCCACTGCCCGCCCAGCGGGCGGCGGCCATCGGGCTCCATCAGCACACCGTGCTTCTGGCGCAGCTCGCGGTAGAAATACTCCAGGCGCAAGCTGCCGCGGCTTTGCGCGTGGGCGGCGAACTCACGCACGGTGCTGAAGAAATGCCGATCGTCGCGCAGCTCCAGCGGCAGGTCGGCCTCGGCGGCCACGGCGCGCAGGGCCTGCAGCACGCGCCAGTCGCCCGGCGCCGTCATGATCAGGCGCTGCGGCTGCAGCCGGGCGATGGCGGCGCGCAGTTCGCCGGCCAGGCTGCCCTGGTTGTCGGGGTCGTCGAGCCAGCGGTAGTGCAAGGGGCGGCCCAGGCGGCGCAGGGCCAGGGCGAAATGGCGCATGGCCGCCAGAAACATCACCGTGCGCGGCTTGGAGGACCAGACATGGGTCGACTCCTCGCGCACCTCGGCCATCCAGACGGCGTCTTGTGCCGGGTCGAAGTCGTCGAAGGCGGAGGCGTCGCTGTTGAGCTGATCCCCCAACACCAGAACCAGATGGCGCAGAGTTGCAGTCATGAGAGTCCGCCGGAATAAACCGTCATGTGCAGGGTGTCCAAGAGGTGCATGCGCGCAGCATACGCGCGGAAGATGTGCGCCGGGCAGAAAAAAGCCGGCGCTTGGGGCGCCGGCTTCTGCTTCGGGACGAAACGCCGATCAGCCAGCCTGGATGCGCTGCGCCAGATGGGCCAGGGCTTCTTCCACCTGGTCCACCAGCACCAGGCAGAGTTCGCCCGGCTGCAGGCGCGCCAGGGCGGCGTCGATGGCGATGAACTCGCCGCGGATCTCCTCGATGTAGCGGGTGCGGCTAGCGCCCTCCAGACCCTGGCGCAGCAAGGCCAGCACCTCGCCGTCCTCGCGGCCGCGCTGACAGGCGTCCTGGAACAGGATCACCTCGTCAAAGGCGGCGCCCAGGATGACGGTCTGCTCGCGGATGTCTTCGTCGCGCCGGTCACCGGCACCGCTGATCACGACCGAGCGCTTGCTGGCCGGCAGGGCTTCGACCGCAGCCACCAGGGCGCGCATGGCGTCGGCGTTGTGGCCGTAATCGGCAATCACGGTGGCGCCGCGGTAGTCCATCACATTGAAGCGGCCGGGCGCGTTGTCGGCGTCATTGGCGAAGCTGGCCACGCCGCGGCGGATGGTGTCCCAGTCCAGGCCCACGCCCCAGGCGGCGGCCACCGAGGCCATGGCGTTCTCGACCTGGAAGCCGATCGCGCCACCGCGGGTGATGGGAATGTCACGCAACGGGATGGTCTCGCGCCAGCTGCCCTGGGCGGCCACCAGCTGGTCGCCGTCCACATAGACGCAGCGCTTGCCTTGCGCGCGGTGGGTGGCCATCAGCGGATGGTGGCGGTCGGCGGCGAAGAAGATGATCTGGCCCGGGCAGGTGCCGGCCATGTTCGCAACGATCGGGTCGGCCGCGTTCAGCACGGCATAACCGCTCGGCGCCACGTTCTGCACGATCACGCGTTTGACCAGGGCCAGCTCTTCCACGGTGTTGAGGAAGTTCATGCCCAAGTGGTCGCCAGCGCCGAGGTTGGTGACGACGGCCACCTGGCAGCGGTCAAAGCCCAGGCCCTCGCGCAGCACACCGCCACGCGCGGTTTCGAACACGGCCGCTTCCACATCGGGATGCATCAGCACATTGCGGGCGCTCTTGGGGCCAGAGCAATCGCCGCTGTCGATCTGGCGGCCATCGACGTAGACGCCGTCGGTGTTGGTCATACCGACCTTGAGACCGCAGGTGGCGAACAGATGGGCGATCAGGCGCGAGGTGGTGGTCTTGCCATTGGTGCCGGTGACGGCGACCACGGGGATGCGGCCGTCCTCGCTCTTGTGGCCGTGGCCGTAGAGGTGGGCAATGATGGCCTCGCCGACATTGCGGCCCTTGCCGTAGGAGGGCGAGAGGTGCATGCGCAGGCCCGGCGCGGCGTTCACTTCGACGATGCCGCCGTTGATCTCTTCCAGTGGGCGCAGCACGCTCTCGGCCACCACGTCGACGCCGCAGACATGCAGGCCCACGACCTGCGCCGCGGCGATGGCGCGCGCCGCCACGTCCGGGTGCACGTCATCGGTCACATCGGTGGCGGTGCCGCCGGTGGACAGATTGGCGTTGTTGCGCAGGATGACGCGCTGGCCTTTTTCCGGCACCGAGTCGGGGGTCAGGTTTTGCTGGGTCAGGCGCGCCACGGCGATGTCGTCGAAGCGGATCTTGGTCAGCGAGGTGGCGTGGCCGTCGCCGCGCTTGGGGTCGGCATTGACCTTGTCGACCAGCTGCTTGACGGTCAGCACACCATCACCGATGACATGCGGCGGGTCGCGGCGGGCGGCGGCGACCAGCTTGTCGCCCACCACCAGCAGGCGGTAATCGCTGCCGGGCAGGAACTTCTCGACCATGACCTGGCCGATTTCATCGGCGGCCTTGTAGGCAATCTCCATGTGCTCGCGGGTGACCACATTGACGGTCACGCCCTTGCCCTGGTTGCCGTCCTGCGGCTTGACGACCACGGGCAGGCCGATCTCCAGCGCGGCCTCCCAGGCGTCGTCGATGGAGCTGACCGGGCGGCCGGTGGGCACCGGCACGCCGGCCGATTGCAGCAGGCGCTTGCAGAGGTCTTTGTCCTGGGCGATCGATTCGCTCACTGCGCTGGTCGCGTCCACTTCGGCGGCCCAGATGCGGCGCTGCTTGGCGCCCCAGCCGAACTGCACCAGGCTGCCCTGGGTCAGGCGGCGGTAGGGCACACCGCGGGCCACGGCGGCGTTGACGATGGAGCCGGTCGAGGGGCCGAGGCGCACGTCCTCGTCCAGGTCGCGCAGGGCTTTGAGGGTGGCGTCGGCATCGAAGCTGCCGCCATCACGTGCGGCTTCCACCAGCTTGCAGGCGGCTTCGAAGGCCATGCGGCCGACGTCTTCCTCGCTGTACTCCACCACCACCTGGTAGCTGCCGGGCTCGGAGGTGATGTGGGTGTGGCTGAAGGTCACCGGGCAGCCGGCCTGGGCTTGCAGGGCCAGTGTGGCTTGCTCCAGCACATGGGCCAGGGTGATGGGCGTGCGCTGGGCGCTGGCGGGGCGCAGGGCACCGATGCTGGGGAAGAGGGCGCGCAGCCGGGCTTCAAATTCGGGCATGTCGGCGATCGACTGCTCGGCCGGCGTGCAGTGCACGACCGCTTCGATGGCCGTGTGGCGGCTCCACATATTGGGGCCGCGCAGCGCGCGTGTGCGGGAAACTTCCATGGTGCGTGTTCCAGAGCTTGGAAAGGTATGGGGAGCGTCGCGCAGGCCGAGGTCAGGCCTGCAGTTCGAGAACAAAGGTGTCGAGGCCGGCCGAGATCAGCTCGGGCGGGATGCCCAGCGCCCAGGCCGTGGCCACGGCGGCCAGCACGGTGGCGGCATCGACCTCGGCGCCGGCGCCGGCCGGGCTGGCGGCAAAGCGGCGCAGCAGGGCGTCGACATTGGCGCCCACGGTTTCCGAGTGGCCTTGGGCCAGCACCGCGGCACCACCTTGCAGGAAGACGGCACGGCCGCCTTGCTCGCGGTGGGCCTTCAGGCTGTCGGCCGCGCCGTCCAGGGCGTAGAGCACGACCTCGCCGTCGCTGAGCTCGGCCATGTCCAGCAGGCGGGCGACATCGGCATTGAGCACCGCGGCGCCTTCCGACAGCACCACGTCCACCTGGGTGCGCAGCACCTTGTAGAGCTGGTCTTCGCTGTGCACATCGAATTCGGCCAGGCCTTCGATGCCGCCCATATCGGTGACCACGCCGACCTGGCAGCGGTCGTAGGCCAGGCCGTCGCGCAGCACATTGGCGGCGCTGTTCTCGATCACCACGGCGTCAACGCCGCGGTTCATCAGCAGGCGGTGGGCCGCGTCCCAGCGGTTGGAGGGGCGGCGCTCGACCCGGCGCGTGCCCAGGAACAGGCCGTCGCGGCAGGCCAGGCCGACATGGCGGCCGTTCAGGTGCAGCAGCCAGGCGACCAGGCGGCTGATGGTGTGGGTGCCGCGCGAGCCGGCCACGCCGACCACCGGGATGCGGCCGGTTTCGTCCTCGGCGAACAGGTGGTCGATGATGGCCTGGCCGACCGGCTGCGGGCTGCCCGCAGCCGGCTTCAGGTGCATCAGCAAGCCCGGGCCGGCATTGACCTCGACGATGGCGCCGCCGGTCTCGGCCATGGGCTTGGAGATGTCTTCGCTGACCAGGTCGACGCCGGCGATGTCCAGGCCGACCACGCGGGCGGCCAGGGCCACGGCATGGGCCACATCGGGGTGGACCTCGGCCGTGCAGTCGATGGCGACATTGCCGTTGCGCTGGATCAGCACCTGGCGGCCGGCGGCCGGCACCGACTCGGGGGTCAGACCTTGCCTTTGCAGATCGAGAATTACCACCGGGTCTTCGCCCAGGGTGATGCGGTTGAGCGGGAAGTCTTCGGTCAGGCCGCGGCGCGGGTCGGTGTTGATCTGGCTGTCGACCAGCTGGCGCACGGTCTGCTGACCGTCGCCGGTGATCCAGGCGGCCTCGCCGCGCGCGGCGGCCACCACCCGGCCGCCGACGACCAGGATGCGGTGCTCGTTGCCGCGGATGTAGCGCTCGACCAGCACCTCGGAGCCTTCTTCGTCGGCCACCTTGAAGGCGGCTTCGACATCGGCCTGGGTCTGCAGATCCAGGGTCACGCCGCGGCCATGGTTGCCGTCGCTGGGCTTGACGACCACGGGCAGGCCCAGGTCCTGGGCCACTTCCCAGGCCTCGGCCGGGGTCTTGACCGCCTGGCCCTCGGGCACGGGCACGCCCACGGCCTTGAGCAGGTTCTTGGTCAGGTCCTTGTCGCTGGCGATGCCCTCGGCGATCGCGCTGGTCATGTCGGTCTCGGCCGTCCAGATGCGGCGCTGACGGGCGCCATGGCCCAGCTGCACCAGATTGCCTTCGTTCAGGCGGATGTGCGGGATGCGGCGGTCGGTGGCGGCGGCGACGATGGCGGCCGTCGAGGGGCCGAGGTAGGAGTCATCCAGCTCGTCACGGATGCGCGCGACGGCGGCGTTGACGTCGAAGGGCTCGTCGTTGATGGTGGCCATCAGCAGGGCATGGCCTTCGGCCAGGGCGCTGCGGGCGACTTTCTCGTCCCGGGCGCGGAACACCATGCGGTAGACGCCGCGCTGGCTGGTCGAACGGGTCTGGCCGAAACCGGTGGGCATGCCGGCCAGATTGAGCAGCTCGATGACGATGTGCTCCAGGATGTGGCCGCACCAGGTGCCTTCTTCCAGGCGTTGCAAGAAGCCGCCGCGCTCGCCCACGCCGCAGTGGTGCTCGACCAGGGCCGGCAGGGCGGCGGTCAGGCGCGGGGTGAAGCCCTCCAGCAGATTGCTGGGGAACTCCTCCAGCTCACCCAGATCGAGCCAGACTTCCAGCACCGGGCGGTAGGTCCACATATTCGGGCCACGCAGGTAGTTGATGCGCAGCAGCTGGATGTCGTCTTTGCGGGTCTTGCTCATGGATGGCGGGCCGGGTCAGGGCCGAATGCTTTTGTCGGGGCAGATATGCAGCAGTGTGCGGCAGGCCGCAATTGTGCGCTCAGCGGGCGGCGGTCAGCCGGAAGCGGGGCTGGCGCGTTTCCTCGGGGCAACGCCCGGGTGCGGCCTCGGTCTGGCTGCTTGAGTGAGAGAGAATCCAGCTTTGGCCCGGGGCTTCTTCCGCATTTTTCCCCGGGCACAGCCCCGGGCTCCAACAACAATGCACGATCACGCTCACCCCGATTCCTCTTCTCAGCCCGCGCTGCAGCACCCGGAGTGGGCCGCCATGCTCGCGCGACTGCGTCCCGGAGAGAACGTCAAAGCCCAGCTGGAGGTTGACCTGGACGCCCGCATGCACTTTGCGCGCGGCCTGCTGGTCCTGACTTCCGAGCGGCTGCTGGCTTACGACCCGGCGCAGCGGAGCTGGGCGGAGTGGGCGCTGCGCCCCGATCTGGCCATGCGCATCCACGACCATGCTGGTGTTGGCAGCCTGGATCTGGTGGACGCCAGCGGCCGGCTGGCCCAGTGGCGCTTCACCCTGCAGATCAATCTGCAGGCACAGCGCTGGCAGGAGGCGTTTGAGAAGCGCGACGAGCCGCCCAAGACCGAGGTCGAGGAGCTGGAGTTCTGCCCCAGCTGCCAGGCGCCGCTGCCGCCCGAGAGCGAAGAATGCCCCACCTGCGCCCGCGAGCTGCACACGCCGCCCAGCACCTGGGTGCTCTTGCGCCTGAGCCGCTTCGCCAAGCCCTACCAAGGCCAGCTGCTGGCGGGTTTCCTGCTGATGCTGGGCTCCACGGCCGCCACCCTGGTCGGGCCGTATCTGTACCAGCCGCTGATGGACGAGGTGCTGATCCCCTTCCAGCAAGGCCACAAGATCGACCCCTGGCTGGTGGCTTTCTACCTGAGCGGCCTGTTCGGCGCCGGCCTGGTGTCCTGGCTGCTGGGCTGGGCCAAGACCTACATCCTGGCCCTGGTCTCCGAGCGCATCGCTGCCGATCTGCGCACCGCCACGTTTGAGCATCTGCTGAGCCTGTCGCTCGAGTACTTCGGCAACAAGCGCACCGGCGACCTGATGAGCCGCATCGGCTCTGAAACCGACCGCATCAGCGTCTTCCTGTCCCTGCACGCGCTGGACTTCATCACCGACGTGCTGATGCTGGTGATGATCACGGTGATGATGGTGTCCATCAGCCCGGCGCTGGCGGTGGCGACCTTGCTGCCCTTGCCCTTCATCGCCTGGATGATCCACCTGGTGCGCGACCGCCTGCGCACGGGCTTCGAGAAGATCGACCGGGTCTGGGGCGAGGTCACCAGCGTGCTGGCCGACACCATCCCTGGCATCCGCGTCGTCAAGGCCTTTGCCCAGGAAAAGCGCGAGGCCGCCCGCTTCAAGGAGGCCAACCAGAACAACCTCAAGGTCAATGACCGGCTCAACAAGACCTGGAGCCTGTTCGGCCCCACGGTGTCCCTGCTGACCGAAATGGGCTTGCTGGTGGTCTGGGCCTTCGGCATTTACCTGGTGGCCGGAGGCAGCATCACCGTTGGTGTGCTGACCTCCTTCCTGGCCTATATCGGCCGCTTCTACGGCCGCATGGATTCCATGAGCCGCATCGTCTCGGTGACACAGAAAGCGGCGGCCGGCGCCAAGCGCATCTTTGACATCCTGGACCACCAGTCGAATGTGCCGGACCCGGCCAACCCGGTGCCGCTGCAGCGGGTGACGGGCGCGATCCAGATCCAGGACATCGGC
This sequence comes from Paucibacter sp. B51, assembly GCF_027863535.1. Lineage (NCBI taxonomy): Bacteria > Pseudomonadati > Pseudomonadota > Betaproteobacteria > Burkholderiales > Sphaerotilaceae > Roseateles > Paucibacter sp. B51. Next base: position 1,801,682 of record NZ_JAPIVN010000001.1, read on the forward strand.
TTCCGCTACGGCAACCGCGCCGTCATCCGAGGCCTGAGCCTGGAGATCAAGCCGGGCGAGATGATCGGCCTGGTCGGCCACTCGGGCTCGGGCAAGAGCACCCTGGTCAACCTGATCTGCCGCTTCTACGACGTGACCGAAGGCGGCATCCGTGTCGATGGCGTCGACCTGCGCCGCATCGCCGTGGCCGATTTCCGCCGCCACATCGGCCTGGTGCTGCAGGAGCCCTTCCTGTTCTTCGGCACCATTGCCGAGAACATCGCCTACGGCAAGCCCGACGCGACGCGTGAAGAGATCGTCGCCGCCGCCCGCGCCGCCCATGCGCATGAATTCATCCTGCGCCTGCCCCAGGGCTACGACTCCCTGGTTGGCGAGCGGGGTCAGGGCTTGAGTGGCGGCGAACGTCAGCGCATCTCGATCGCCCGCGCCCTGCTGATCGACCCGCGCATCCTGATCCTGGACGAAGCCACCTCCTCGGTGGACACCGAGACCGAGAAGGAAATCCAGAAGGCCCTGGACAACCTGGTGCAAGGCCGCACCACGATTGCCATCGCTCACCGCCTGTCCACCCTGCGCAAGGCCGACCGCCTGGTGGTGATGGACCGCGGCCAGGTGGTGGAGGTCGGCCCGCACGACGAGCTGATGGAGAAGAAGGGTGCCTACTGGCGGCTGTACGAGGCGCAGGCGCGCCGTGTGGATGGGGCCGACGAGATGTCGGTGATCCCGCCCAATCTGTCCGCCCACACTGCAGGAGCCTGAGCCATGAGCAGCAGCCTCGACAAGACTTTTCAGAAACTCGAACGCGACAGTTTCGGCCGCCTGATCCTGACCGATGCCGCAGGCACGGTGCACGAGGGCGTGGTGCCGGTGCGTGCGCACCCGATCTCGGCGCCCGACGAGGGCCTGTCCCTGGTGGGCGGGGATGGCCACGAGCTCGCCTGGATCGCCCGACTTTCGGCCTTGCCGCCCGCCGAGCGCGAGTTGCTCGAAGCCGAGCTGACCAGCCGCGACTTCATGCCGCGTGTGCTCCGTTTGAAGAGCGTATCCACCTTCTCCACGCCCAGCCAGTGGACGGTAGAAACCGACCGCGGCGAGGCCAGCTTCATCCTGCGCACCGAAGAGGAAATCCGCCGTCTCGGCGAAGGTCGCCTGCTGATCGCCAGCAGTCACGGCCTGCAGTTCCTGGTCCAGGACCGTTTCGCCCTGGACCGTCACTCGCGCAAGCTGCTCGAGCGATTCCTGTGATCTCCTTCAACCCAGCAGATATTGGGCCAGGCCTGTGTAGAGCGGAATGCCGAACAGGATGTTGAAGGGAAACGTCAGCCCCAGCGACATGCCGAAGTAGAGGCCCGGGTTGGCCTCGGGGATGGCATGGCGCAGCACCGCCGGGACGGCGATGTAGGACGCGCTGGCTGCCAGCACCATCAGCAGGCCGGCGTTGCCGGCGCTGAGGCCGCACAGAGCGCTCAGGCCCAGGGCGATGCCGGCATGCCCCAGCGGCGCACCGAGAGCGTAGACGATCAGCAGCGGCGGCTGCTGGCGCAGGCCGCCCATATGGCGAGCGGCCAGCAAGCCCATGTCCAGCAAGAAGAAGGACAGCATGCCCTTGAACAGGTCACCGGCAAAGGGCTTCATGGCTGCCTCGCCGGCCGCACCGGTCATCAGGCCCACCAGCATGGCACCGATCAGCAGCAGCTGGGCACCGTCGGTCAGGGCCTCGTGCAGCACCTTGGACAGCGGCCCGGGCGAGCTCGCGCCGGCCCCCTGTTTGCGCCTGACCAGATTGGCCAGCAGCACGGCCATGATGATGGCGGGCGACTCCATCAGCGCCATGGCCGCGGCCATATGCCCGCCAAAGGCGATGCCCTGGCTGTCCAGGTGCTGGACGGCAGTGATGAAGGTGACCGCGCTGACCGAGCCGTAGGTCGCCGCAATCGCCGCAGCATCAAAACCCGAAAGCCAGCGGCGCAGCAGCAGATAGCCCATGGCCGGCACCAGCACCGCCAGCAGCAGGGCCAGGCCCAGGCTGATGCTGACCTCTGGCGTCAGGCCCGATTTGGCCAGTGCAAAACCTCCTTTGAGCCCCAGGGCCATGAGCAGATAGAGCGACAGAAAACGCGAGATCTGCGGCGGGATTTCGAGATTGGACTTGATCGCACCGGCGAACAGCCCGAAGACGAAAAACAGGATGGCGGGGTCGAGGAAGCTCTGCATGCGTGGGGGCTACTCTTTGCTGTTGTTGCTTTGAAAAATAGGGGTGAGCTCGGATCACCCGCCGGACCAGGGTCCCGGCAGGTATTGCCAGACCCAGCCCAAGGCCTGGCTGCCCCAGATCCACCCCATCACTGTCACAGCCAGGCCGAAGGCGGTGGCCAGCCCGGCCATCAACATCGCGAGCAACAGCACCAGACCGTCGCGTGCGGCCAGGGCCAGGCCCGCCAGCATCAAGGCCAGGGCCGGCAGCACATTGCCGAAAGGAATGGGCAAAACGATCAGCAGCGCCATCAGGCCGACCTTGGCAGCCAGCCATCGGGGCGCCGGCTCATGGCAGGCGGGGGTGAGCCGAGACAGGCGTTCGCGCAGCAAGCCTTGGGCGGCGCCATGGCAGCGCGACAGCAGTTGCAGCACGCGGGCGGCCCAGCGCTGCGGCAAATTGAGAGCAGCCACGCGTGCCGGCAGGGTCAGCGAGGCCGACTCGCCGCGCCATAGCAGGGTGGCCAGGGTCAGCAAGCCCAGGCCCAGCACCGTGCCCACGCCGGGTACGGGCAGCAGGCAGGGCGCGGCCAGCAGCAAGAGCAGGGAGCCTTGAGCGGCAGAACCCTGCAGGGCAGCCAACTCCTGCAGGGACAAGCCCTCGCTGGGCACCCGGGCTGCGGCCCGCCTCAGGCGCATCGCCGTGCGCCAGGGCGGTGCGCTCACAGCAAGGCCAGACTCAGGCCGGCCAGCGCGCCGCCGCCACCCAAGCCGGCCAGCAGCTTGGCATCTCGCCTGTTGTCCGCGAAGTACTCGTGGGCGGCGGCGTAGAGCACGGCGCTGGCCAGCAGGGCGATGCCGATGGCGATCTCAGTCATGTCTTGGGTCTTTCGTTGCGAATCAAGGTCATGGGGCAGTGCGGCTGCGCTCGGCTGCTGGCGCGCTAGGCCTCACTCTTGCGAGCTGCCGAATCCGAAAAGGCTCAGCAGCGCGCTGAAAAGGTTGAACAGCGAGACGAAAAGGCTGACCGTGGCCAGCACGTAGTTGGTCTCGCCGCCATTGACGATGCGGCTGGTCTCGAACATCAGCAGGCCGATGGACAGCAGGGCCACCATGCCCGACACGGCCAGGCTCAGCGCCGGCAGCTCGAAGAACACGGCCGCCAGGCCGGCCAGCAAGGCCACGACCATGCCGGCCATCAAAAAGCCGCCCATGAAGGACAGGTCGCGCTTGCTGCCCAGCACCCAGGCCGACACGGCCAGGAAGCTGGCGCCGGTGCTGGCCAGTGCCAGGGCGACGATCTGCCCGCCGCCCTCCAGCGCCAGGGTTCGGTTCAGCACCGGGCCGAGCGAGTAGCCGAGGAAGCCGGTCAAGGCGAACACCGCCAGCAGCGCCCAGGCGCTGTTCTGCAGCTTGTGCACCGCAAACAGCAGGCCGAAGCTCAGGCCCAGGCTGAGCAGCAGGCCCGGTCCGGGCAGCTGCAGGCTGGCGCTGGTGGCCGCCACGCCGGCGCTGAACAGCAGCGTCATCGCCAGCAAAGCGTAGGTGTTGCGCAGCACCTTGGTGCGCGCGGCCTCCAGACCGCGCGCGTCGGCGGCGCCGACGCCCTGCGCCACGAGGGGCAGCTCGCGCGGGGCGGTGGACGAGGGGGTGTGGGTGGTTTCCATGGCGTACCTCCTGAAGACAGGCTGTGGTGTAGGAGCACTGAGCTTAGGCAAAGAATCCATCTTTAAAAAGAAGAGGATTCAATAGGATTGCTCAGAAAAAAACGAAGTAACAGGGTGTCGTGATCGGGCCTCGGATCTGTCGCCTCCGTGCGCAGGTCAGTGCGCGGCCTCGCGTTCGAGCGGCACTGGGAGTTCATGCAGGCCCCAGTGTTCTGCCGCGGCCAGCAGCACCAGGGCCTCTCCGTCGGCGATCAGCTGATCGGCCTCGACCACGGCCACGCACAGGCTGAGCAGCTTGCGGCGCAGCGCGGGGTCGTCGACCTCTGCCATCAATTGCCCGAGGGTCTTGGCATCGAGCCGGCAGACCTCGGCCCAGCTCATGCGTTCCGCCTCCAGCAGGTCCTCGCAGAAGCCGTGCAGCACCTCTTCCATGCGCTCCCGGCTCAGCCCGAGTTGCTCGCAGGCGCCGATGCCGGCGATGGTGTCAATCTCGACGCGCGAGAGGTGGCCGTCTGACAAGGCCGCCAGCGACAGGATGCGGGCGGCTGCTTCGGGGCTGTTGCGGGGGTAGCTGCGCATGGTGAGGGCTCCTTGAGAGGGTTGCGTGTGAAGGGCTGGGAGAGCTTGAGGTTTCGACGGGTGGCAGGCCGTGGCTCGGGGCGCGTTCAATCCGCCGACGGTGCGGGCAAGTGGCGCTTGCCGTTGCTGCGCGGGTGGCTGCGCTGGCGCTGCCAGGCACGCACCAGGTTGCGGGCCAGCCGGGCCAGGGCCAGCTCGAAGCTGGCGCGCCAGGAGCTCGCGCTGGCGTGGATCACCAGATGCCCGGCGCCCTGCGTGTTCAAGGACAGGGTGCAGCGCTTGTCAATGCCGCCGCGCGGGCCGTTGGTGTCGCTCAGGCTGATGTGCGCGCTGGCCGGGCGCAGATCCACCCGGCGCAAGGCGAAACGCAGGCGCTCGATGACCAGTTCGCGCAGTTGCGCGCCCTCGGGATCTCGGGATTCAAAGTGCACTTGCATGGCAGACCTCCGGTTTGGGGACAAGGAGCTCGCAGACTAGGGCTCGCGTGTTTTCTTAAAAAGCAGACAATGCGGCAGAGTTGTTCACAGAAAACAGAAGTGATCGCATGCCTGACGGAGCGCGCCCATGAGTCTTGGTTTCAGCTACAAGCATCTGTACTACTTCTGGGTGGTGGCCAAGGAGGGCGGCATGTCGCGCGGCGCCGAGCGCCTGGGCATGGCCGTGCAAACGGTCAGCAGCCAGGTGCGCGAGTTGGAGCGCAGCCTCGGCCACGCCTTGCTTAAGCCGGCCGGCCGGGGCGTGGCGCTGACCGAAGCCGGTCAGGCGGCACTGCGCCAGGCCGATGCCATCTTTCAGCTCGGTGAGCAGTTGGAAGACGTGGTGCGCGATGCCGCCAGTGCGCCGGTGCTTCGGCTGGCGGTGGGCATTTCGGACGGTTTGCCCAAGCTGGCCGTGCGCCGGCTCTTGATGCCGGTGACCAGCGCGCCCAATCTGCGCCTCTATTGCCACGAGGATCAGTTCGAAGGCCTGCTCAGCGATCTGGCGCTGCACCGCCTTGATGTGGTGCTGGCCGACCGGCCGGCTCCGCCCAATCCCAGCCTCAAGGTCTACAGCCATTCGCTCGGCGCCTCGCCCCTAGCCTGGTATGCGCCCGAGGTCTGGTTCGAGCAGGCCTCGGCCAACTTTCCGGCCTCGCTGTCGCAGGTGCCGGTGCTGCTGCCGATTCACCATGCGGCGGTGCGGCCGCGCATCGACCAATGGTTTGAACGTCACGGCCTGCGCCCGCGCATCGCTGGGGAGTTTGAAGACAGCGCCTTGCTGGCCACCTTTGGCGCCGGTGGCCTGGGCGTGTTCCCGGCCGCCGAGCTGATGCATGAGAAGCTGACCGCCCGCTATGAGCTGCGTAGGGTCGGCCCTTGCGAGGGGGTGGAGGAGCAGTTCTTCGCCATCGCCGCCGACAAAAAGGTCAGTCACCCCCTGGTGCAAAAACTGCTGCCCAGCCGCGCACCGGCCAAGCCTTCCGGCGACTAGAATCTGCGTGCGGTTAACGTTTACGTAAACGTCAATCAAGCGATGTCCGAGCTGGCGCTGGTGCCGGTTCGGGGCCCGGCTTACCATGGCCGGCTGCCGCCCGGTCAGGCGCTCTCAAGTGCCGGCTGGGCCAAGCAAAAATGACTCTGACCCCATCGAGAGATCCTGGAGACACCCATGAATTTGCCCGGCCTGAATTTCCAACTTGGTGAAGACATCGACGCGCTGCGTGACGCCGTGCGTGACTTTGCGCAGGCCGAGATCGCGCCGCGTGCCGCCGAGATCGATCACAGCGACCAGTTCCCCATGGACTTGTGGCGCAAGATGGGTGATCTGGGCGTGCTGGGCATCACCGTCGGCGAGGAGTACGGCGGCGCGAACATGGGCTACCTGGCCCACATGATCGCCATGGAAGAAATCAGCCGCGCCAGCGCCTCGGTGGGCCTCTCCTACGGCGCGCACAGCAATCTGTGCGTGAACCAGATCAAGCGCAACGGCAACGAAGCCCAAAAAGCCAAGTACCTGCCCAAGCTGATCACGGGTGAGCATGTGGGGGCACTAGCCATGAGCGAGCCCGGTGCCGGCTCTGACGTGCTGAGCATGAAGTTAAAAGCTGAAGACAAGGGCGGCTACTACCTGCTCAACGGCAGCAAGATGTGGATCACCAACGGCCCCGATGCCGACACCCTTGTCGTCTACGCCAAGAGCGAGCCCGAGCTGGGCGCGCGCGGCGTCACCGCCTTCCTGATCGAGAAGGGCATGCCCGGTTTCAGCATCGCGCAAAAACTCGACAAGCTGGGCATGCGCGGCAGCCACACCGGCGAGCTGGTGTTCCAGAACGTGGAAGTGCCGGCCGAGAACGTGCTGGGCGCCGTCAACGGTGGCGCCAAGGTGCTGATGTCGGGCCTGGACTACGAGCGCGCCGTGCTGACCGGCGGCCCGCTGGGCATCATGCAAAGCGTGATGGACAACGTGATCCCCTACATCCACGACCGCAAGCAGTTCGGCCAAAGCATTGGCGAATTCCAGCTGATCCAGGGCAAGGTCGCGGACATGTACACCGTGCTGCAAGCCGGTCGCTCCTTCGCCTACACCGTGGCCAAGAACCTCGACCTGCTGGGCGCTGAGCATGTGCGCCAGGTCCGCAAGGACTGCGCATCGGTGATTCTGTGGACCGCCGAAAAAGCCACCTGGATGGCCGGTGAAGGCGTGCAGATCTTCGGCGGCAACGGCTACATCAACGAGTACCCGCTGGGTCGCCTCTGGCGCGATGCCAAGCTGTACGAGATTGGCGCCGGCACCTCGGAAATCCGCCGCATGCTGATCGGTCGTGAACTCTTCGCAGAGACCATGTGATGCGTCTGGACGCGCTGCACCTGAACACCCCGCTGCTGCGGGCGGCGCCGGGCTTGTTCCCTCAGGCCGAGGTCTGGCTCAAGATGGATGCGCTGCAGCCCAGCGGCAGCTTCAAGCTGCGCGGCGTGGGGCGGCTGGTGCAGCAGGCGGCGCAGAACGGCGCGCGTGAGATCGTCTGCGCCTCGGGCGGCAACGCGGGTTTGGCGGCGGTCTACGCGGCGCGAGCGCTGGGCCTGCCCGTCACCATCGTGCTGCCGGAAACCAGCAGCGCCGCCGTGGCCGAGATGATCGCCGCACGCGGTGCCCAGGTGCTGCGCCACGGCGCCGCCTGGGACGAGGCGCATCGCTTTGCCTCCGCCCTGGCCGAGGAACGCGCCGCCGCCTACGTCCATCCCTTCGACCACCCCCTGCTGTTCGAGGGTCACGCCAGCCTCATCGACGAGGTGCGGGATCAAGGCCTGGACTTCGACGCCGTGGTCACCGCCGTCGGTGGTGGTGGTTTGTACAGCGGCATCGTCCAAGGCTTGCAGCGCCACGGCCTGCACCAGGTGCCGGTGATTGCGGTGGAGACGGTCGGTGCCGACAGCTTCAGCCAAAGCCTGCAGGCCGGCCAGGCCGTCACCCTGCCGGCCATCACATCCATCGCCACCTCGCTGGGTGCGCGCCGTGTGGCCGATGAGGCCTTGCGCCTGGCCCAGGTTCACCCAACGATCAGCCTGACCGTCAGCGACGCCCAGGCCACTGCCGCCTGCGCCCGTTTTGCCGATGCCATGCGTGTGATGGTCGAGCCCGCTTGCGGTGCCGCCCTGGCCGCGCTGTGCGCCCATCCCGAGGTGTTTGCTCGCTTCCAGCGGCCGCTGGTGGAGGTTTGTGGCGGTGTTGCGGTTTCGGTTGCGCAGCTGACGGCCTGGGGTGCTTTCGCATGAGTCTTGAGCAAGGTCTCGAAACGCTGCCCATCCCCTGCTTGCAAGGGACTCGCGTGCGCCTGCGCGAGCTGCGGCCCGACGATGCACCGGACTTGCGCGAGCAGGCCGACAACCTGGCCGTCTGGCGCAATCTGCTGGAAGGCTTCCCTCATCCCTACACCCTGGCCGACGCCGAGGCCTGGTGCTCCGGTGCTTGGCGCCAGGGCGGCTGGGTCTGGGGCATTGAACATGAAGGCGCCATCATCGGCTGCATCGGTTTGCGGCCCGAGAGCGGTTGGCTGCGCTGCAATGCCGAAGTCGGTTACTGGATCGGCCAGCCTTTTTGGCGGCGCGGCATCACGACCGAGGCCTTGCGCCTGGTCACCGCCTGGGCCTGGGCCGAGCGCACTGAGCTGAGCCGGATCTACGCCCCCATCTTTGCCTGGAACGAGGGTTCGCAGGCGGTGGCTCGCAGCGCCGGCTACGCACTCGAGGCCCGCTGGCCGCAGAGCGCCTTCAAAGCGGGGCAGTTGATCGACCGTGTGGTCTGGGCGAGCTATCGCTCGCCTGCGAGCCCGACGTCATTCGATCCCCTGACAATCACGCCATGAGCACTGAACTTCAAGAACTGCTAGACAGCAACAAGCAATGGGCGGCTGACACGGAAACCCGTGAGCCGGGATTCTTCTCGCGCCTGCTCAAGCAGCAAACACCGCAATACCTGTGGATCGGCTGTGCTGACAGCCGGGTCCCGGCCAATGAGCTGGTCAATCTGCTGCCGGGCGAGTTGTTCGTGCACCGCAATGTCGCCAACGTCGTCGTGCACTCGGACCTGAACTGCCTCTCGGTCATGCAGTTCGCGGTGGATGCCCTCAAGGTCAAGCACATCATCGTGGTTGGCCATTCCAACTGCGGCGGCGTGAAGGCGGCGCTGCTGGATGCGCGCACCGGCCTGGTCGACAACTGGCTGCGCCATGTGCAGGATGTGCGCAATCACCACAGCGAGTGGCTGGAGAGCATTGCCGTCGAGCAGCGCGTCAACGCCCTGTGCGAGCTCAATGTGCTGGAGCAGGCCCGCAATGCTTGCCAGACCACGGTGGTGCAAGACGCCTGGGCGCGCGGCCAGGAGATCGTCGTGCATGGCTGGGTCTACGGCCTGCACAACGGCTTGCTGGAGGATCTGCGCATCACGGCCGCCTCGGCCGATCAGGTGGCGCCCGCCTTTCAGCGCGCGCTGGCGGCCGTCAAGCAACGCTACGAGGCCGCGCGCCTCCAGCCGGCGGCCTGAGTCGCCGCGGCGGCTTGCTGCACAGCCTCGGTCTTTTTGATTTTCTCGTCCCAGCCCGGCGCGCCCGTCCATGTTTCCGCAGAAGCTGACCGACGCCCGGGCCTTCGAGATCGCGCAGACCTTGCTGGGCGGTTTTGACCGCCACTACCAACTTTTCAGCGCCACCAGCGCCGCCGCCAAGCAGCGCTTCGAGCGGGCCGACTGGCAGGGCCAGCAGCGCGCGCAGGCCCTGCGCATCGAGTTCTACGAGCAGCGGGTGGACGAAACCGTGGCTCTGCTGGAGGCGCGCTTCCAAGCCAGCCAGCTGGCCATGGATGTCTGGCAGCAGGTCAAGCTGCACTTCATCGGCCTGCTGATCGACCACCTGCAGCCCGAGCTGGCCGAGACCTTTTTCAATTCCGTCTGCACCCGCATCCTGCACCGCGGCTACTTCCACAACTCATTCCTCTTCGTGCGCCCGGCTGTGTCCACCGAGTACATCGAGAACGAGGAGCCGGCCGCCCGCGCGACCTACCGCGCCTACTACCCGACGCCGCAGAACCTGCACGACACCTGGTGCCGGGTGCTGACCAATTTCCAGCTCGAGGTCGAGTTCGAAGACCTGGGCCGTGATGTGGATCTGGTGCTGCAGGCGGTGCAGCGCCAGCTCGGTGATTTCCGCTGGCGCGCCAACTTCCAGATCCAGGTGCTGTCCAGCCTGTTCTATCGCAACAAGGGCGCCTACCTGGTCGGCAAGATCATCAACGGCTTCACCGAGACGCCGTTTGCCCTGCCCATCCTTCATGCTGAGCGATCGGGCCTGCTGCGCATCGACGCCGCCCTGTTCGGCGAAGACGATCTCCTGATGCTGTTCAGCTTCGCCCGCGCTTATTTCATGGTGGACATGGCCGTTCCCAGCGCCTGCGTGCAGTTCCTGCGTTCGCTGATGCCGCGCAAGCCGCGCGCCGAGCTCTACAGTGCCATCGGCCTGCAAAAGCATGGCAAGAACCTGTTCTACCGCGACCTGCTCGCCCATCTGCGCCACTCCAGCGACAAGTTCCGCATCGCCCCCGGCATCAAGGGCATGGTCATGCTGGTGTTCGATCTGCCCAGCTACCCCTTTGTCTTCAAGCTGATCAAGGATTTCTACCCGCCGCAGAAGGAAAACACCACGCGTGAGCTGATCCAGAGCAAGTACCTGCTGGTCAAGCAGCACGACCGCGTCGGCCGCATGGCCGACACGCTGGAGTTCTCTAACGTCGCATTGCCACGCCATCGCTTTGACGAAGAGCTGCTGGCCGAGCTGCGCCATTTCTGTCCCAGCCTGCTGGAAGAAGAAGGGGACAAGCAAGGCGGCGAGCACCTGGTGCTGCGCCATGTCTACATCGAGCGCCGCATGGTGCCGCTCAACATCTATCTGCAAGAGGCCACGCCCGCGCAGCTGGAGCATGCGGTGATCGAGTACGGCAATGCCATCAAGGACTTGCTGGCCGCCAACATCTTTCCCGGCGACATGCTGTGGAAGAACTTCGGCGTCACCCGCCACGGCAAGGTGGTGTTCTACGACTACGACGAGATCGAGTACATGACGGACTGCAAGTTCCGCCACGTGCCCGCGCCGCGCAACGAGGAAGAGGAGCTGTCCGGCGAGGTCTGGTACGCCGTCGGCCCGCGCGATGTCTTCCCCGAGACCTTCGGCCCCTTCCTGCTGGGGCACCCCGGCGTGCGTGAGGTCTTCATGCGCCACCACGCCGATCTGCTCGACCCCGCGTTCTGGCAGCGCCACCAGCAGCGCACGCTGGACGGCCATGTGCACGACGTCTTTCCCTACGACCCGCAGCGGCGTTTTCTGCAGCAGCCACCGCCCACCCCGGCGGCGCTGCACTGAAGCGCTCGCGCCCGTTTTCTCTCGCTGTCCCCGTTCTTTTTTGTTTGTTGTTGTTGAACTCCCCAAGGAGCCTCTCATGTCCACTGAATCCATCGTTATCGTTTCCGCCGCCCGCACGCCCATCGGCGGCCTGCTCGGTGATTTCGCCGGCCTGCAAGCCTGGGAGCTTGCGGCCGTGGCCATCAAGGCCGCCGTCGAGCGCGCCGGTGTGCCGGGTGATGCCATCCAGGAAGCCTTCATCGGCAACTGCCTGATGGCCGGCCAAGGCCAAGCCCCCGCCCGCCAGGCCGTGCTCAAGGCCGGCCTGCCGCAATCGGTCGGCGCGGTCACGCTGAGCAAGATGTGCGGCGCCGGCATGCGCGCCACCATGTTTGCCCATGACACGCTGAAGGCCGAAAGCGCCGACATCCTGATCGCCGGCGGCATGGAATCCATGACCAACGCCCCGCACCTGATGTTCGCGCGCAAGGGCGTGAAGTACGGCGCCACCGCCATGTACGACCACATGGCCCTGGACGGCCTGGAAGACGCCTACCAGCGCGGCAAGGCCATGGGCGTGTTCGCCGAAACCTGCGTCAGCAAGTACGGCTTCACCCGCGAGGCGCAAGACGCCTTCGCCGTCGCCTCAACCGAGCGCGCCAAGCGCGCCAATGAAGACGGCAGCTTTGCTTGGGAAATGGCGCCGGTCACCATCTCCGGCCGTGCCGGCGACACCGTCATCAGCCGCGACGAGCAGCCCTTCAAGGCCAAGCTGGACAAGATCGCCGGCCTCAAGCCCGCGTTCGTGAAAGACGGCACCATCACCGCCGCCACCTCCAGCTCCATCTCCGATGGCGCCGCCGCCCTGGTGCTGATGCGTGAAAGCACGGCCGCCAAGCTGGGCCTGGCCCCCATCGCCCGCATCGTCGGCACTGCCGTGCATGCCAACGCCCCCGAGTGGTTCACCACCGCCCCGGTCGGCGCCATCCAGAAGCTGCTGGACAAGAACGGCTGGGATGCCAAGAGCGTCGACCTCTGGGAAGTCAACGAAGCCTTTGCCGCCGTCACCATGGCGGCCATGGCCGAGTTCAAGCTGCCGCACGAGATCGTCAACGTCAACGGCGGCGCTGTCGCCCTGGGCCACCCGATCGGCGCCTCGGGCGCCCGCATCCTGGTCACCCTGATCGGCGCGCTCAAGCACCGTGGTCTGAAGCGCGGCGTGGCCGCGCTGTGCATCGGTGGTGGCGAGGCAACAGCCGTCGGGGTCGAGATCCTGTGAATCTCGACCTAGGCCGTTGAGCTGTGGGCGTGGAACTGCCGTGAACCTCGGGACGGGCGGCTGAGCCTGCCTTCTTGAGCTGATCTGCGGTAACCCAGAAAATCAGCGGTAAACAAAAGCCAGTGGCCGGGAGGCCGCTGGCTTTTTTCTTTGCTGTGCGCGCTGGTGTGCGCGGCCCCTCCATCGCATCGATTGGAGCGCCTCAGCTCGCGCGTAGCCCTTTGCCTCGCAGCCTGACGCGCAAGCTCATCGGCACATACCACAGCGCTTCCGCCGCTGACATCTGGGGTTAACCAGATATGAATATCGCACACATATCTCCAATATATCTATTCCAGCGGTGCACATGCGCGGTGCTTTGAACCGTTGGTAGGCCTTGCGGAGCCGGCGCCGCAGCGCTGCGGGCCCAAGCGAGAAGCCAGTTGCGGCACAAGCGTGACTCGGCTTCTCGGCCCTTGGGCATACCCCCCACAACAACGGAGACAACCAGCAATGAAAACCCACCATCTGGCCGGCGTCAGCCTGGCCTTGGCGAGCTGCCTGAGCCTCTCGGCTCCGGCCCAAGCCGCCCCGCAACGTGAGGCGCTGCCCGCGTCCCATCTGGCCCCCCAGCCCAGCCTGGATGCGGAGCGCACTCCCGCCCGCAAGCCGCTCAGCGCCAAGGATCGCGCGCCCACGCCCAGCTCGCTCGACCACCTGCGTGACCACCACAGCCGCGATGCGCTGCGCAAACCCGCCGCCAAGACCGGCGCGGCCACGCTGGCCGCCTGCGACACCAGCATCTTCACCCGCAACTCCGGCTGGGCTCTGGTCGATGCGATCCGCGGCAGCACGATGGAGTGCGTCAACGAAACCTTCGGCTTCACCGGCAGCAATGCCCGCAGCGCCTTCAGCGAGGCGCAGATGCGCAGCGTGGCCGATGGCCTGCGCAGCTATGCCGCCAGCTACCCGGGCAACAACAGCCAGGGCGCGGCCAATCTGGTGCTCTACCTGCGTGCGGGTTACTACGTCCAGTACTACAACGCCGGCGATGTGGGCAGCTACGGCCCGGGCCTGAAGACCTCGCTGCAAGGCGCGCTGGACACCCTGTTCAGCAACGCCAACATCTTCCAGAACAGCGATGCCAACGGCGAGACCCTGTCCGAGGCGGTCATCCTGATCGACTCCTCGGTGCAGAACGCCCGCTACCTCTGGGTGGTGCGCCGTTTGCTGAACGACTACAGCGCCAGCTGGAACAGCTCCTGGAATATGCGCAACGCCGCCAACAACGCCTTCACGGTGCTGTTCCGCGGCCACCAGGAAAGCGATTTCCAGCAAGCCGTGCAGAGCGACAGCTCCACCATCTACGCGCTCAGCGATTTCGCCAGCCGCAACTGGAACCTGCTGGGCACCGGCAACGCCTTCCTGACCAAGAACGCCTCGCGAGAGCTCTCGCGCTTTCTGCAGTACGCCAGCCTCAAACCCACCGTGCGGCCGCTGGTGCAGGGCCTGACCACGCGCAGCAGCCTGAACACGCCCTCGGGCGGCATCTGGGTTGGTTTGGCCGACATGACCGACTACTACGACGCCGGCAACTGCAACTACTACGGCAACTGCAACTGGAAGGCCCGCACCGAAGCGGCCATCCTGCCCCTGCGCAAGACCTGCAGCCCCAGCCTGACGCTGCGCGCCCAGTCCATGACGGCGGCCGAGCAGACCAGCACCTGCAGCTCGGTGGTGAACCAGGAAAGCTACTTCCACGACAAGCTGCAAACCAATCGCCAGCCCGTGGCCAATGACTTCAACAGCAGCCTGGAGCTGGTGGTCTTCGACAGCCCCAGCGACTACGAGGACTACGGTGGCGCCCTGTTCGGCATGGACACCAACAACGGCGGCATGTACCTCGAGGGCGACCCGGCCGCGGCCGGCAACCAGGCCCGCTTCGTGGCCTACGAGGCCGACTGGCTGCGCCCCAGCTTCCAGGTCTGGAATCTGAACCACGAGTACACCCACTACCTCGATGGCCGCTTCGACATGTACGGCGACTTCAGCGCCAATATGACGACGCCGACCGTCTGGTGGAGCGAGGGTCTGGCCGAGCATGTGGCGTACTGCTACCTCAACCAGCGTTACGACGCGGCGCTGAGCATGGCCGGCAGCTACACCTACACGCTGAACCAGCTTTTCGACACCGACTACGGCAACCAGGATCGCGTCTACCGCTGGGGCTATCTGGCCGTCAGCTTCATGATGGAGCGCCACCGCGCCGACGTGAGCACCTTGCTGGGCTTCTACCGCAAGGGCGACTGGACGGGCGCGCGCAGCTTCCTCAAGAGCACCATCGGCAGCCGCTATGACGCCGAGTTCCGCAGCTGGCTGGGCACGGTCAACACCAACGGGGTGAACTGCGCCAACGGCACGCCGCCCGCTAATGTGGCGCCGACTGCCGGCTTCACCTTCAGCACCTCGGGCCTGACGGCCAACTTCACCGACACCTCGACCGACCCCGATGGCAGCGTCGCCAGCTGGGCCTGGAGCTTTGGTGACGGCAGCAGCTCCACCGTCAAGAACCCGAGCAAGACCTACGCCCAGGCCGGCACCTACACGGTCACGCTCACGGTCAAGGACAACAAGGGTGCCGCCAGCAACCCGCCCAAGACCCAGCAGGTCACGGTGAGGGTCGCGAGCAACCAGGCGCCAGTCGCCAACTTCAGCTGCACCGCCACGGGCCTGACCCTGAACTGCACCGACAGCTCCAGCGATGCCGACGGCAGCGTGGTGAGCTGGGCCTGGACCTTTGGCGACGGCAGCAGCTCCACGGCGCGCAACCCGAGCAAGACCTTTGCCGCCGCCGGCACCTACACCGTCACCCTGACGGTGAAGGACAACGCCGGTGCCAGCAGCAACCCGCCCAAGAGTCAGAGCTTCACCGTGTCCACCAGCACGCCGAATCTCTGCCCCGGCCGCAGCGATCAGATGAGCAATGGCTGCGTGCGCGCCGGCCTGGCCGGTGCCGCGGGGGATCTGCGTTACTACTACATCTACGTGGACAAACCCAATGTGCAGCTGAGCATCCAGACCAGCGGCGGCAGCGGCAACGCCGACCTCTACGTCAACACCCAGGGTTGGGCCAGCCCGAGCTCGCACAACTACCGCTCCACCAACAGCGGCAACGCCGAAACCGTGGTGGTGCCGGTCTACACGCCGGGCTATATCTACCTGACAGTGAGCGGCAAGACCGCCTTCAGCGGGCTGAGCTTGATCACCCGCTACTGAGCCTCAGCTCCTGCGCGGCGCCGCGATGGCGCCGCGTGAGAGGGCAGTGATGAAAAGCCAGCGTGCCGAAAAGGCCGCTGGCCTTTTTTTTGTGCGCCAGGGCTGCCCTGCCTTGGCTCAGGCCGAGCGCGGTGCGGGCCGGGTCGGCGCGTGCATCAGGCGCCACTGCGGTTTGCCCACCAGATCGGCCAGGTTGACGGCGTCCAGTTCGGCGAAGAAGGCCTTGAGGGCGCTTTTCAGCGCGCCCTTGAGCCGGCAGTTGGCGCCCAGCACGCATTTGTTGTCTTCGCCGAAACATTCCACCAGCACGGGCTCGCCTTCCATCTGGCGCACCACATCGCCCACGCCGATCTCGGCCGGGGCGCGTGCCAGGCGCAGGCCGCCGCCTTTGCCGCGCAGCCCTTCGACAAAGCCGCTATGGATCAGGCCGTTCACCACCTTGGTCAGGTGGTTGCGTGAGATGTCGAATCGCTCGGCGATTTCCTGGATGGTGGCCAATCGTTCCTCATTGCTGGCGAGGTAGATCAGCACCCGCAGGGCGTAATCCGTGTGCTGGGTGATCTGCATGCGCGCATGGTAGACCAGGGCCGAATGGTCTATCCCGGGGCGATCAGCAATGGCCCTGTTGGATTCAGGCTTAAAAGATGCATGCAAAATGCAACTTATAAATTCAAACCCAAGCCAAGAAAGCCCCCCATGTCATCGCTCGCACTCTCGTCTGCCCCCAGCTCTGCCCTGATCTCGGCCGCACCGGCCCGCCCCCCTTCACTCGTGTCCGGGCTCGTGGCCGCCGCTCCAGCCCCCGCAGCGGTGAATGTGCCCAAGGCCGCCAGCGCGCCAGCCTGGGAGGACCTCCGTGTGTTCGCCTGGTCGCGCCGGGCCATGGGCTATTCGGCCCTGGTGGTGGTGGCTGCCGTGGTGCTGGCCTACCCGCTGGCGCACAAGCTCTCGTTGCCGGCGCAAATCGTGGCCCACCTGGCCATTCCGGTGGCGGCCGGCGTGTTCAAGCTCGGCTATGTCGCCCGCCTTGCTGCGCAAGAAGCCCTGGCGCGCGTGGCCTGAGCCCGGCGCCGCCTGCAGCACCTTCAAGCCTCCGTTTCCTCTCACAAGCTCGACACTCTCATGCTCTCCACCACCGCACGCCCCTGGATCGAAGCCACCTTGCCCGTGGTCCTGGAACATGGCGAAGCCATCACCCGGCACTTCTACCAACGCATGCTCGGCCAGCACCCCGAGCTGAAGAATCTGTTCAACCTCAGCAACCAGTCCCAGGGCGATCAGGCCCAGGCCCTGGCCCGTGCGGTCTACGCCTACGCGGCGCACATGGACCAAGCGCAGCTGATCGCCCCCGTGCTGGAGCGCATCGCCCACAAGCATGTCAGCCTGGGCATCACGCCGGCGCAGTACACCATCGTCGGCCGCCACTTGCTGGCCAGCATCGGCGAGGTGCTGGGCGCGGCCATCACGGCCGATATCGCCAGCGCCTGGGACGAGGTCTACTGGTTGATGGCCTCCGAGCTGATCGCCCGCGAAGCGCGGCTCTACCAGGAACGCCACTGGGCCGTCGGCGGCGCCTGGCCCGAGCTGGAGGTCTGCGATCTGCAAGCCAGCAGCGAAGACACGCTCAGCCTGACCCTGCGCGCGCCAGACGGCAGGCCGCTGCCCGATTTCATCCCCGGCCAGTACCTCAGCGTGGCGCTGCCCCTGCCCGAGCTGGGCCTGAGCCAGATCCGCCAGTACAGCCTGTCCAACCGGCCTGGTGAGGGCGTCTGGCGTATCACCGTCAAGCGCGTGCGAGGCGAGGCGTCGAAGGAGGGCGAGCCGGCGGGCCGCCCCGACGGCCTGGTCTCCACCCGCTTGCATGAGCAGATTCGCGTGGGCGACTGCTTGCGCGTGGGCCCTACGGCGGGTGACTTCCAGCTCCGCCCGGGCTTGCAGCCCGTGGTGATGATCAGCGCCGGTGTGGGCATCACGCCCATGGTGTCCATGCTGCAGCACATCGCCCACAGCCAGCCCGAGCGGCCGCTGTGTTTTGCCTATGCCACCACCAGCCCCGCGCACTATCCGCTGCGCGAAGAGGTGGAGTCCACCCTGGCCCGCCTGACCCACGCGCGCTACCAGCTCTGGCTGGAGCAGGGCAGCCAGAGCCGCCCCGGCGCCGTGCCCGGCCGCATGGCCCTGGACGGCCCGCACGACCTGGGCGCCTGGCCCGCCGATGCCGACTATTACCTCTGCGGCCCCCTGGCCTTCATGCAGGCGCAGCGCCGCACCCTGCTGTCCCAGGGCATCGAGCGCAGCCGCATTCACTACGAGGTCTTTGGGCCTGATCTCTTCGGCGATCTGCCTTGAGCTCAGGCGGTCTCATGCAAGCGCCATGACCCCGATGGGCCGCGCGCCCCGCGGGGCATCGGCAGGGGTCAGCCGACGCTCGTGCGTCGCCCCGCCCGCAGCAGCATGAGGCCCACACCGGTGAACCAGACAATCTGGGTGATGCCGAAAACGGCGCCAAGATCGCGAAGCGGCGGCAGCAGGGTCAAGACACCGCAGCTGCCGCACAGCACGCCCAGCCAGGCCAGTGCGGATGCGCGTGATTCCCGCAGCCCGGCGATCGCCAGCAGCAAGACCCAGGCCCCGCCCACCACTTCAACCCCGCCCCCCAAGCCGTCCTGGAGGATGGTCAGCATCTGCCAGACAGTCATGGCTAAGGCGGGGTCCTTGGCGTGCAGGGTGGCCACGGCTGTCAGGCCCACGCTGGACAGCATGCCGCTGGCGATCACCAGGCCTGCCCAGATGTAGCCAAACGGCGAGGCCACACGCATCAGCGCTTCATTGCCCGATGCGCGAAAGCGTTCGTGCAGCGCGGAGCTGAGCAGCACCAGCGCCAGGCCGAAGGCGACATACACCAGCAGGTTCACGGCCTGAAATGCAGCCTGGCGCTCCAGCACAAAAGCCAGCCTGCGAGCCGCATCCCAGCCCTCGGCCTGCTCGGGCTTGAGCCAGGTCGTGATGGCCGCAAAGCCAACGATATAGCTCAGCGCCTCGAACAAGGCCGCCCCGCCGCCCCAGATCCACAGCCGCTTGTGCCTTGCGTGTGCCTCGGTGTTCATGTGCGCTCCTCTCGCGCCCGACTTGGATCCCGGGCTGCGTCCTGTCCTGATGGTTGAAGGAACCGATGGGCGCGCGCGATCACATGGCGCCCTAGTTCAGCGGCCGCATCTTGGCCGCCGGCCCGGCGCCGCGCGACGGTGCCGCGACGAACCGTCGAATCGCTGGGATGGGTTGCATCCGCCACGCTGCGCCGCGCGGTGCGCACGTTATGAAGAGAAAGCCGACATCCGCTTTGGTACTCGTGGCTGCAGGCTCCGTAACTAATCACGCCGAGGCCGGCTCCCGAGATCGGGGCTGCGTGGCTCAATACATGGCCGGCAGCAATGCAAGAAAACGCATGTGCAACGCTCGGCATCCCCAGGTGGCGTTCGAGCCGCTACAGGCTTGACCCCGTCGCCTCCTTCCCCGCATCAACAACAGATGGAGAAGCAGATGATGAAAGCGTTCAAATCCTTGCTGTGGTCGGCCGCTTGCAGCCTTTTGCTGGCTGGCCCGGCCCATGCCGCGCCCAACACCCCGTTCGCTGACAACAACGGCACCGTGGTGCCGCCGAATCAGTACAGCGGTCCCTTCTTCAAACTGAGTCATGACTACCCGGCCACGGCCCCGGTGCCCGCCATGCCCTGGCGCAAGGCCATCAACAACGGCCGCATCAGCACCCGCAATGCCAGCGCTTACGCCGAGGCCCTGAAGCAGGCCGTGGGGCCGGATATGCGAGTCTTGATTGAAGACTACGCCAACTGGAATGCGGCCCAACGCGGTTGGTACAACGAGCCCTGGATCGGCAATCTGCGCGAACCCATCCACGGCATGTATGTCGGCAGCCAGGAGCTGGACGCGTCCTTGTTCGCCAAGAGCGGGTTGACCAAGCCCATCACCACCTACGTCCTGACCTATTACGACCGCACGGCAGCCCCCACGCTCTACAACATCTGGGGCAAGACCGCCATGCAGCCCAATATCAACGCCCGCAGCACGCAGTTTGCAGAAGGTTCGGTGGTGGTCAAAGCGTCGTTCATCACGGCCGATGGCAAGGTCTGGCCGGCCATGGAGGGGGCCCTGAGCTGGCCGCTCTACATCAGCGTCGATGCCAGCACCAATCCACCGCCGGACTACACCGCCAGCCCGCCGGTGCTGATCAATGCCTCGTTCATGCAGTTCGACATCATCGTCAAGGACAGCGCCTCTGCGCCTGCGACGGGCTGGGTGTTCACCACCCTGGTCTACGACAAGCGGCTGAAGCGCGGCCCCAACGGCATCTGGGATCAGATGGTCGTGCTCGGTGCGCAATGGGGCAATGACCCGCAGGCCAAGGACCCCAGCAACCCACGGCCCAAGCTGCTCGAAAACTGGAACAACCCGGCCGCACCCTTGTACGGCGGAGAAACCTTTGGCTGGGGCGAGCGCCTGTCCGGCCCCAACGATGGCGCCATGAACGACTTTGCCTACAGCAGCGGCACCAACCCCGGTACGCGCGACACGGCCGCAAGCCGTGTCAAGGCCGATCAACTCAAGGTCGGGGCACCGGTCTATGTCACCAATGGCAAGAACTCCTCATGCATGAGCTGCCACAGCACGGCGCAATGGAACCCGAAGAATCCATCCTTGGGCATGGATTCCTTCCTCTTGCCCTTGCTGACGCCGCGGCCGCAGCTGCCACCGGGATGCAGCAACGCAAAAGACCCATGCGCTAACTTCCTCAACTCGCCCCTGCCGGGCTCTCCTTTGTGGATGAAGTGGTTCCAGAACCGCAAGGGCGATGTGCCGATGGACAAGGGCAGCATCGCCGCCGATTTCGACATGGTGCTGACCTTCAAATCCCTGCCCGCCTGGTATCAAGCCACGCAAGGCAAGCCCCACCAGTTGCTGTCGACGGACCGCAATGGCCGGGCTTATCCCAGCACCATTCGTTGAGGTGATGCCATGAGCCACAACTACCAGCGTTTCTTCGCCCGCCAAGCCGGCAGCGCCCCCGCGCCCTCAGCCCCGGCCGGCATCTCCCTGGGCTACCCGGTGCCCGGCCCGCAGAACACGGATGTCAACGAGATGGCTGCGAAGGCCTTCTTTGCCAGCTCCGCGCAGTGGGCCCAGATCCAGCAGCAGGCCTTCGACTTCATCGTCATCGGCACCGGCCCCACCGGTGTGGCGTTCATCGAGCAGGCGCTGCGCAACAAGCCGCAGGCCAGGATCCTGGTGCTCGAGCGGGGCGGCTTCGTCCTGCCTGTGCATTACCAGATGCTGCCCGTGGCCTTCCAGGCCTTCACCGGCTCGCCGCCCACCACCTACCCGTGGACCCGCAGCACGCGCATGAGCAGCACCGGCCCGGCCTTCTTCCAGGCCGGCTACATCCCCATCCTGGGTGGGCGTTCGACCTACTGGAGCGCCTGGTCGCCGTCTCCCACGCCGGATCTGATGCGCGATTGGCCGCAGGAGCTGGTTCAAGTCACGCTCAAGCCGGGCTTCTGGGAGCGCGCCCGCGGCTTTCTCCAGGTCACCTCGATGGACCGCATCGACGATGGCGTCTACGGCAATCTGCAAGCCCAGCTGGGCTGCCGGCTGAAGGACAACTTCAAGCGCTTCGTGCCGTCGGCGCAGAACGCCTACCCCGCGCCCATTGCCGTGGCCAACCCGGATTGGCAGACCGTCAAGTTCTACAAATACTCCACCGTGGGCACCTTGCTGGCTTTGCAAGCCAGGCAGAGCAGCTTGGCCGCGCAGGGGCAGGGCGCCGCGCTGCCGATCGTGGACCACTGCATCGTGGAGCGCCTCCTCCACGACGAGCAAGGCACGGTGACGGCGCTGCTCACCAGTCGTGGGCCCTTGGCTGTGGCCTCTGCCAAGGTCATCCTGGCCATGGGCACCATCCCGCCTGCCACGCTGCTGATGAACTCCTTCGGCCCGCGCTTGCCCAAGGCCGGCCAGCGCTACACAGGGCATTTCATGTCGCATGTTACGGCGAGGGTCCGGCGTTCGGCCTTCAAGAACGTGGCGCCGCTGGAGCTGGGCGCTTTGTATCTGGATGGCAAGGACGCGCAGGGGCAGCAGTACCACGTGCAGGTCAGCGCTTTCGCTTCCACCGATGCTGCGCGCGACCTGAGCACCATTGCCCACGAAGCCCCAGACGCGGCCGCCGTGGCCACGCCGCAGCAGCTGCAAAGCTCCGAAGACCACATCGTGTTCGTCTGCGCCACGCTGGGCGAGGTCAGCGAGAAGAACGCTGACAACTGGATCCGCCTCGACGACGGGCCGGACCCGACCAGCAACATCACCCTGCAGCTGGGTCTCAGTGAAGCCGATCAGCGCCTCTGGGACACCCTCGATGAGGCCACCTACCAGACGCTGGATGCCCTGGTGTCCAGCGACGGTGTGACCCCGACCGTCGAGTACTGGATCGAAGACGGCGCCAGTGCGGGCAGCTGGAGTGCACTGCGCCCTCCGCAGTCGCAGATCCGGCTCAACATCATCGTGCACGAGGCCTCGCCCTTGTGGATGGGCGCGGACCCGGCCGACTCGGTGGTGGGCCTGGACTATCGGCCGCATGGCGTGAGCAATGTCTACCTGACCGGCGGCGCCATCTTGCCCACCTCCGGCTCCTGGAACCCCACGCTCACCCTGTGCGGCTTGGCCCAAGACCTGGCCGACCGTTTGAGCTGAGGCCCGGCTTCAGGCCCGGTCACGTCTCGTCCCGCGCAAGGCGGTCATCGGCGTCCGGCGATCGGCTGTGCCTGCGGCGGCGCCGCCGGCACAGCTTCACCCGCCGCAACTCGCCATGCTCAGCTCCATGGCAGCCGCTGGGTCGGCGGTCTGTTCAAAGAAACTCATGCCTGACCTTGCGGGCTTGCTGCGGTGGGTCGACAAGTCTTGTGGAGAGGATCAGAATGGATTTGCAACCCGACCGAAGGAAGCTGCCATGCCCCGAGTCGACCGCTGGCTGCGCGCCAGTTTGTGTGCAGTGTTACTCGCCTGTTCGGGTCAGGTGGTTCATGCCAGTGATCTTTTGGGCGTGACCGAAGACGTCCCGCCTTTCTCGTACCTGGAAGACGGCCGCTACCTCGGCCTGGCCAACGAGGTTTTGGATCGCATCGTCAAGCGCAGCGGCTTGCGAATTCAGCGCGCCATTCAGCCCTGGGCTCGCGCGCAGATCACCGTTCAGGGGGTTCCCAACAGCATGCTCTATGTCACCGTTCGCGCCCCTGCACGAGAGAAGCTCTATCGTTGGGTGGGCCCGATTGATGACTGCGAGATCGCCGTGCTTGCTTTGGCCAGCAGCGGACGCAGCTTCACACCGTCCACTCCGGACGGGCAGGTTCTTCGTATCGGTGCGGTGCGCGGTTCGCCGGCCGGCAAATTGCTCAGGGAGGCGGGTGTGACAGAGCGCAGCATCTACAACACCCCGGGCAGTGAGACCTCGGCCAAGATGCTCTACGTCGGCCACCTGGACATGATTGCCGGCCTGACGCTGCCCTACGCATTTCAGGCCGCGAGGGCCGGCTACGATCCCAGTCAGCTGGTGCAGGTGCATGTGTTGCGCAAGGGCCTGGGCTGCTATTTCGCGTTCAACCTCAAGGTGGACGACGGTCTGTTCAGTCGTTTCGAAGAGGCCTTTGTCGCGATGCAAGCCAGCGGTGAGCTCAAGACCTTGCGGGAGCAGTACCTGCAGACGCCAACGCGACGGGCCGCGCGCTGAGCAGGTCCGCAAGACCAAGCGGCGCGACAAGCCAGGGCCGAGAGCCGGCAACCATTGGCGCGCCTTGTCTCGCTCGGGTGCTGAAGTTGGCGATCGCCTCTGTCGGGGAGCTTGGGCAAGACCGGCGATTCAATTCCCGAGGGACTTCATCGATGCATCCGCGAGGCCGGAATGGCTGCCGAACTCATTCCGAGTTCGGCGAGTCTGCGGAGGATGACGGAGTTGCATCCCTTCCGCCGAGCGGTCTCAGCGCGACCAGGGTGCCGCTGCGGCTTCTGCCAGGCGCTGCTCGCCCATGGCGCGCAGGCTCCATTTGAGCAAGCGGTCTTGCGCGTCGAACAGCAGCACCAGCTCCAGCTCCGGCGTGGGGCCGGTGCTGGCATCGGCTGCGGGCCAGCGATCCTGCGTGTAGAGCACCACCCGCAGGCCGCTGTCGTAACGCATCATCCCCTGGTCCTTGCCCAAGCGCGCTTTGAGCTCCTCCCACAGGCTCAGCTCGCCAGCCTGCAGGCTGCGGGCCGCCTCGGGCAAGGGGCCGGGAGCTTGCATCAGGGCCGGGTCGAGCGGCGCGGTGGCGGCGTCCTTGTCGATGCTTTCAAACTCCACCTGGGTGTCGTCGGGCCAGGCGCTGTCGCCCAGGGGCAGGCGGTAGAGCTGGTGTCGCAAGCTGTAGCTCCAGTCGAACACGGGCAGGCTCAGGCCTTCCAGATGGCCCATGCCGCCCAGCGCCATTTGGCTGAGCTGCTGCACCCGCTGGCCGTGCTTGAGCCGGATGCCGAACACCGGCGCATCGGCAAAGCTGCTCCAGCCAAAGCGGCTGCTGTCGCAACCATTGAGCAGCGGCTTGAGCAGGTGGATGAACAAGCCACCAGGCCCGGCCGTGCGGGCCATGCCGCTGAAGAAGCTGGCTCGGCATTGCAAGCGCAAATCGCCCAGGCGGCGCAGCTGCGGCGTGCTGCCTGGCGTGCGCACATCGGCCCGCCAGGTGACCTTGCCATCACGCAGGCGGCTGTGCAGCTCGGTGCCCGGCTCCAGCGTCCGCCAGGCCTCGTCCAGCGCAAAGCGGCCGTCGGCCTCCAGCGCGATCGGCAGCGCGCCCTGCGGCGCCAGCAGCACCAGATCCACCAGCCGCGAGGCCTCCGCTTCCTTGCGCCCGAACACTTTGAAGCGCAGCACACCGTCCGGCGCCAGGGCTCGCTCGGCCAGAAAGATCTGCTCGGCCTTGAGCAGATGGCTCAGGGTCTTGGCATCCCGCGCCGCCGTGCTTTGGCCCTGCACGGCGACGGGGGCCATGGTGGGCAGGGGCTGCGGTGGCGCTGGCGGGGTGAAGTCAGACGCTGCGGCGGAGGAGGCCGCGGCTTCGGCCGATGCCGATGCCGACGCCGACGCCGACGCCGATGCCGATGCCGATGCAGGAGGGGCGGCAGGCTCCGCGCTTGTTGAGGCCAGGGCCGCCCCCGTCAGAGCGGCCATGCAGATGGCTGCGCCTGTGGCCCGCCAGGCCAAGTGCATGGGTCGCCTTGTGGCGGGCTTGTTGTGCGTGGCAGAAAAGGCGGTGCTGCAAGGGCGGAAGCTCGATCGCATGGGGCTTGGCAGAAAGGCAAAGGGAATGAGAAGGGGAGAGAAACGCGGCGCCCGAGGGCTCGAACAGCTTCTGCGCCTGGCTCCATCAAAGCCAGCGCGCGGCGGCATGCTAGCGATTCGGGTGGCCTGCTGGCGCCCGGCTGCGGCGAATGGCTGAATGGGCGCGGCGAGCGGCGGCTCGGCTGGCACGGGCGGACGGGCGGGAAGAGCGCCACGGTGGCGGGCGCCGCTTCTGGCCGAAACGCGGCCCTCGGCCACGCCCCTCTTAAAATCGCGCATTCCCCGCCCGGCTTGATCGTTCGTTCGTCCGCTTGTTGGCTTGCTTGCTGCCGTGCTCGCTTGCCCGCTGTAAAGCCGAGCCCCGTCTCTTGTCCTTCCATCCTCTCCTGCAGTACCCCCTCATGCCCAAAACTACCCACAAACCTTTCGTCATCGGTGTCGCAGGCGGCAGCGGCAGCGGCAAATCGACGGTGACGCGCCAGGTGGTGGCTGCCATCGGGCCGGAGAACGTGGCGGTGGTGATGCAGGACGATTACTACCGCGACCAATCGCACATGCCGCCGGAAGACCGGCGCAAGCAGAACTACGACCACCCGGATGCCTTCGACTGGCCGCTGATGACCCAGCACCTGGCCGCCCTGCGCAAGGGCGAGGCGATCGCCATGCCGGTGTATGACTTCGCGGCCGACAACCGCTCCAGCGACACCATCACCGTGAAGCCCGCACCGATCATCGTGGTCGAGGGCTTGTTCGCCCTGTACGACACGAAACTGCGCAACATGATGTCGCTGAAGATCTACGTCGACACCGCCTCGGACGTGCGCTTCATCCGCCGTCTGCAGCGCGATATTTCGGAGCGGGGCCGCAGCACCGAGTCGGTGGTGAGCCAGTACATGGACACCGTGCGCCCCATGCACAAACAGTTCATCGAGCCGACCAAGCGCAACGCCGACGTCATCCTGCCCCACGGCGCCAACGGCCCGGCGGTGGACATCATCACCACCAAGGTGAGGAGCTTGTTGCAGGAGATGGGGCGGGACTGAGCGGATGCCCCCGGGGAGGGGGCTTCAATCTTGGGATGGCCGTGCGCTCGCGCTTTTGGCGCCGAAGTGATGGATTGAATCGGCCAGGCTGCGCTGCTAGCATTTCGCCGACCTCACTTGACCGACAGCAAGGAGTGCGCCCATGTTCAACGCTTCACGCAAAGTGCCGTGGCGGCCCACCGGAGCCCGCGCGATCGGTTTGCAGCTGGCTGTTCTTTGGTTCGGGCTGACTGGCAGCTGTGTTGCGGCGGGAAGCTTCGGCAACACGAGTTGGATCGGAGCGACGGTGAAGCAGGGCGCTTCGACCGTGTCGGTGGGCGAGCAGGTGTTTGCCTCCAGCCTGGACTTCAGCGTCGGCGCCGCCCAAGGCTTCAGCTTCGAAGCCCGTGGAACCTTTGGTCTCTATGACAAGGGGGTGCCCTATGTCTTTGGCGCCAGCATCAGCCCCTTGCTGAGTTTGCGGCTGACGAATTTCAGCTATGAATGCATGCAGCTGAGCTGCGAGGCCGCGGAGTTCCGGACCTACTTCTATGCCCGCGGCATCGGCGGCTATTTCGAAGACCCCATCATGACGGGCTTGTCGATGGATGGGTCGGGCTCCTTGCTTGGAGACTTCCGCCTGGAGGCCTACTTTGGCGGCTACGACGGTGGCTCCATTTCCCCCTTGCTGGTGGTGAATGGCAGCCTGTCAGGCGGGCCCTTCAGCTTCTCAAGCGGGATCTTGCCCAAGTACCGCGGCAGCGGCCAGCGCTTCGACCCCCTCACGCTCCAGCTCAGCCTGCCCAGCGCCACGCAGGGCCAGACGCTGGAGCTGCCCCACAGCGCGGCCGCTTCGATCAACACCGTGCCGTCCTTGGTGCCTGAGCCGGATGCGGTGTGGCTGATGTCCTTGGGCGCCGGGGCGCTGGGATGGCTGGCCCGGCGGCGGCAGCTCCGTGCTGCCGGAGCGCCGAGCTGAGTTGAGCGAGGGTTTCAGGCGGGGCTTCGCGCGCTTCGCGCAGCCAAGCCTGGGCCTTGCTTATTGGCGCCGGCGTCGAAGCTTGGTGCCCATGGCCAGGAGCCCCGCGGCCAACAGCGCATAGCTGCTGGGTTCCGGCACGGCCGGGGTCAAGCTTGCAATCTCGGCGCTGCTCAAAGCCTGGTCGTAGAAGGCGATGTAGTCCACTTTGCCGGGGCCGGCCTCACCCCCGTCGTCCATGAAAAATCGTGCGCCTGTGGCGACGAAGACGGCCCGGTCATCGCGGTCCAGAAAGCTGAGCTGCAACTGGCCGTCCAGATAGGTGTGCACCTGCTTGGTGTTGGCATCACGGCTGATGGTGATGCGCTTGAACTCATGGGTGCTGAACTGTGCGGCGCCGCGGTTGGGGCCGCCCATGTACAGATCGAGGTAGCCGTTGTGGCTGTACAAGCCGTTGTCGGTGCTGCCGTTCTTGAAGTCGAGCAGTCGGCGATAGCCGGCCAGCTCATAGGACTCGTAGCTGAAGTCGATGGTGTAGGTCCCGCCCAGCGCGCCCACAAAGCTCAGCCCCTTGTTGGCAAGGTAATTGAATCCGGTGTTGTCCACGGTTCCGCCTGCGCTTGCAATTAGATCAGCGCCTCCTTTGAGGTCATGCAAATCGCCATTGAGCAGGTAGAGATGGCTCGGTGTTGCGGCTTGTGCGGCGCAGGTCAGCAAAGACAAGACGCTCCATGCAAACGGAACCCTGATTTGTTTCATCGTCATCATCACGTGGGGCTTAGCTTCAAGTCAGCGAGGGGATGCTTCACTATGCCGCAATGCCGGGCGGCTCCGACCTTCACTTCCCCCCGATGCAGGGGCCCTCTGATGAGGGATGCGTTCTGTCACGGTGAAGGCGGACGTGGACGTGTTAGGGCTGACGACTGGCGCGAGCAAGGGCCACGTTCGGCGCGTGGCATGAGGCCAGGCCTGACCCTCATGCGCAGGGGCATGCGTGCGTGGGGCGTCCAGGCGGGGCCGTGATTGCCCAATGGGCGTGGCGGCCGATCGGCGCTTTCCTGACGCCCCTTTGGGTTCGCGCCCCGTTTCAGCGCAGGGGTGGGCGCAGCGCCACCAGGGTGCCGTCAAAGCGTGCCAGCAGCAGAAGCTTGGCTTCGCCCCACCACACCGCATCGAGCCAGGAGGCATCGCCATCGGGGCGCCCCAGGTGCTCCCAGCGCAGTGGTGCCTGCTCGTTCTCGCGGAGGTGGTACAGGGTCAGGTTGACGTTGGCCAGCGACACCGCGCGACCCTGCCCCAGATCCACCAGCCGACCCGCATGCGCGGGTGAGCCGGACACCCCATCCCAGAGCAGCAGGCGGCCCTCCAGCTCGGCCCGCACCGATTCGTAGCGGCCGACGCGCCAGCGCGGTCCTGCGCGCACCCCCCGTTCTTCGCGTTCGATGTTCTCAATGGCGGTGGCATCGGCCATCAGCTCGTGCCAGCCGATGGCCGAGGTGTTGCCATCGTCGCCCTCGAACCAAGGGGCGCCCTCCTGGACGCGACCCCGGCGCTGGGCCACCCGGGCCCAGCGTCCGTCGGCATCCGTACGGTACAGGCGCTGCTCGGCCTGCTCGCCCTTGATCCAGCGCGCCAGCACCTGGTCGCCCAGCCAGACCGCCGAGTAGACCTGCCAGCCCGTGCGTTGCTCAAGCGTTTGGCGGGCCTTGGGGTCCCATTGCGCGGTAAAGGGTCGCAGGCTCAGGGTGTCGCCCTGCCAGTTCAGGAACTGGGCCCGCGCGAAGTTGGGTGTGCTGCACACACCGGTGGGCCGTGGTGTGGGCCAGCGGGCGAGCACCTGGCCATTGCTGGCGTCGATCTGGTGCAGTTCGTCGCCTTGGTCCAGAAAGAGTTGGCCCAGCGGGCTCAAACCCCATCGGCGCGGCGATCTGTCCGGATGCGGGCGCTCGGAGGGCCAGTCGCTGCCATTGCAGCGGCCAGTGCGGGCTTCGGACCAGGCCTTGCGGGTGTCCAGGCCCAATGTCCACAGAATCTTGCCCGGCTGGGTGATGCGCTCCGCTTGGCGGGCCAGCGGCGCCTCATCGGCCTCGAGGCAGGGCGTGCTCGTGTTCGGCTCGCGTGGTGGCAGCGCGGCCACGGCGGGCGGCAGGGCCAGCTTGTGCCAGGGCTGCAGGCGCCAGGGGCTGTGGTCGTACGTTTCCCCGGAGCGATCCACGCCGGTGGCGCGGCGCAGCAACAGGCCTTGAGCATGGGCGTGCACGGCCACACCCTGGCTGCCCTGGGGCCGCGGCAGCACGCTGGTGTGCAGCGTGCGACCGGTTCGAGCGTCCAGCCACAGCAGGCTTTGGGATTTGGCCTGGCTTGGCGCCGTCAGCACGGCCAACCAGCGGCCCAGAGGATCCGCGGCCAGGCTTGCAATGGCAGCCTCGCCTTTCAGCGGCCAGCTGTGCGCGCGCACGGGGCAGCTGGTGTCCAACGCTTGCACTTCGCCTTCGGCGTCCAGCCAGAACTGCTGCCAGGCACTGGCGCTGTGCAGTTGTCGACTCAACTGGCCCAGTTCGCCCGGGCGCTGTGCTTCGTTCCACAGGGCGCCGCTGCGCAGATCCCAGCGGCTCCATTGCAGGCTGCTCGGGCCGGAGATGTCCTCCCAGGCCTCGCCGCGTTCTTGTGTGAGCACCGCCAGGCGCTGGCCATCGTCTTCAAAGCGCAGCGCCACGGCCGGATGCGCCGGCCACAGCGTGCGCATCGGCTTGTTCTTGCTGCTGCTGCGCAGATCCAGCACCTGAACGGAAGGATCGCCCTCCGAGCCACTGTGGGCCAGCCAATGCCCGTCGGTGGAGACAGTCAGCGCGCCGGAGAAGTAGCTGGGTGCGTCGTCGGAGCCGGCCTCGCTCAGGGCGGGGCACTTGACGCCAGGTTCGGCCAGGCGCTTGGGCGTGGGGCCGCGGAAGTCCACCTGCATGAGGCAGCCCTTCTCGCCCAAGACCCAGACCAGCAGGCCCGGACCATGGCTGGCCACGGCACGCACCCCGGGGCCGAGCTGGATACGCTGCACAGTCGGCTTGCCTTCCTGGGCCTCGCGCAGCAACTCACCCTGAGGGTTCACGCTGACACGCCAGGCGCTGTCGGCGGAGACCCAGACCGGTCGGTGAGAGAAGACATACGCGGCATGAGCCTCAGCCTCTGAGGTGGGGCCGGCTGCGTGCAGCGGGTGCAGGAGCCCGCCCAGCATCAGGGCGGTGCCGATCTTCAGGAAATGCATGGTGGGTGATCGGAGATGAGAGGGCTGACAAGTCCAGTGGCCAGGGCTTCCCCAGGCCTGTATCGCGTCCCAGAAGCGAGTTCACTCGACGTGGTGATGATGGTGGTGACGGAGGCAGGGCAAGACTCTCGCACCAAACAACTGCACATCACGACATGCCCGGACGAACATTCAGAAGAATGTCTCAGTGAACGTGGATTTACCCGCGATGTCTTCGACCACACCGGGGCAACTCCGAAGCGCTGCGTCGATCTTGGCAAGCTCAACATGAAGCCAGCCCTGCCCGCGATGATCGGATGCGGCGCGGCACAGAGGGCTTTCTGGAGCGGCGCCCGTCTCTACCACCACGGGTCGCCTTGATCCTGATGGGTGACTGGTGCGCTGAGCTGCGGCGCAACCATGCACTGAGAACCAAGTGCACGCTGAACTCGACGAGCCGGGAACTCAGTCTTGAGTGAAGAGGAGAACAAACAAGTGCGCGCTTGCGGTGCAGGGGCGCGTGTTTGTGACTTGCCGGGCTGCGAATGCCTGACCCTCATGCTCCAGGCTCGCGGCTGCGGCGCGCGGTGATGAAGTAGAGCAAAGGCCCGAAGGAGCCCACCACCAGCGAGAAGATCGCCCAGGGCCAGAACGGCCGCCCCTGGGCTTGCGCGTCGCGGCGCATGAAGACCAAGAGCAACACCATGACGATGATCAGATCGGCCATCACCTGCCAACCCTCGGGGATGCGCAGCAGCACTTGCACCAACTCCAGCACTCCGCCGGCATGCTGCACGGCATAAGCACTCAAGGCGCTGAAGAGCAGCAGCACAACGATCAACACGGGCTTGTTCATGGCTTGTTTCCTTCCCTACTCGCTGTCAAAAATCGAATGAAGAAGGGCAGTGTCTGAGTCGCGCACCAGCGCCGCAATTACCTCCCAGGTCATTGATAAGAGAAGAGAAGAGAAGAGAACAGAAGAGGCGGCCGCGCTGTGGTGGAATCCGCTCATGCTCGCCGCCAGCCCCTCACTTCGCGAAACCCTGCAAAGCGCACGCAAGGCGCGCCGCATCAGTCAGCTGGAGCTGGCCTTGCGCCTGGGGGTGAGCCAGCGCCATGTGAGCTTCGTCGAGAGCGGGCGGGCCCAGGCCAGCCGTGAGCTGCTGCTGGCCTGGTTGCAGGAGCTGCAAGCGCCGCTGGCCCTGCGCAACACCGTCTTGCAACAAGCCGGCTTTGCCGCCGCCTACAGCGGCCATGAGTTGGGCGCGGCGGTGCTGGCGCCGGTGCGCGAGGCCCTGACGCTGATGCTGGCGGCCCATGACCCGCTGCCCGCCATGGTGATGGACGCCGGCTGGAACATCTTGCAAATGAACCAAGGCGCCCGTTGGATGGCGCTGACGCTGATGCCCTGGCTGGCGGAGCAGCCCCCGGGCCAGGGCCTCAATATGCTGGACCTGCTGCTGCACCCCGAAGGCATGAGCCGCCACATCAGCAATCTGGACGAAGTGGCCCCCGCCCTGCTGGCCCATCTGCGCGACGACGCCTCAGTCGTGCCCGAGCTGCACCCGCGTGTGGAGCAGTTGGCGGCGCAGTTTCAAGCGCGCCTGGGCGGCCAAACGCTGGCACCCTGGACGCGGCAACTGGCCCCGGTCTTGACCACCCGCTTCGCCACCATCCACGGCGAGTTGGCCTTCTTCAGCATGTTCTCAACCTTCGGCACCCCGCAAGACATCACGCTGGCCTCGCTGCGGGTGGAGCATGTATTCCCGGCCGACGCCAAAACCCGTGCGGTGTTGGAGGCCGCGGCTTGATGAGCCTGTTTAGGGCCTGACCATCAGGCCCGCACGTTGAGAACCAAGTGCAGGGTGAGTTCGACGAGCAGGGAATGCGGTCTTGAGTGAGGAGGAGAACAAGTGCGCTCTTGCGGCGCAGAGGCGTGTGTTTGCTACTTGACGGGGGCAGCTAATGGGTGACCCTCATGCCCAATCCTCATGCCATGCCTCCGTCATGCCTCTTCAACACGTTGCTTTGCAAATTCTCGAACACGCTTCCGGAAGATTTGATATGACGGCAAACCGTTAACCGGACCTTGAGGATCAAGGTCGTACATCAGTCGTGCTCTCATTTCAGGGAACAACCTTTTGAACTTTCGGAGCTTTCCGCCTTCCGCGCCGGACGCTTCACACAAGGCTGATAACAAGAGTGTTTTGCTGTCTCGAACACTTTCTAAGTTGCGGATCGCAGGCATGCAATGGATGTTCTGCTGATAAGACTTTCGACCTGCGACAATTTTAATTGCCTGAGGATCAGTCAAAAGCCAAGTTTCAATCATGCAGATGGGAATGATTGGCACCACCCTATTTTCAACACCCACTGCAATCGCAGCATCATGGATTTCTTTTTCTCGGACGGCAATGTCAACATTATCGGAGTCGCGATGAACAAATATGATGTCAGTCGTGGGGTAGTGCTTAATTAATGCACCGATTTTCTCAGGAACGGATCGTCCCACCGGGGCAGGAAACATTGCTAGGTCTGGCGCCTCTCCGCTTACCTCCGAAAAACCCTCTTCAATGAGTACGGCCTGCAAGTGGTCCACAAGTCGCAAATCTGACGTGCCTTCGCCGGTAAGCAGAAACTTGACTTTCATAGATCACTCAACATCTAGGTCTAAGCTAATCTGACTATTTGGCGGAAGACTAAGATATGCAATGATAGATCCTTTCTCTATGCAGTCACTACTTCCGAATGTGCTTCTCCAACTGCCTTCCAAGCTTTTGCAGCGGATTGTTGAAGCGATTTTTCCGCCATCTGGGCCTCGCACTTTTACGACGTCCGTATAGATGAGATCGTCCGGTTCTTCGAGTTTCACCAGTACTGGGGAATGAGTTGCAATCAATATCTGACGCATCGGATTGTCATCGCCTGTCTCTTCGCAGGGGTCAACTGCCAATTCTTTGAGTAGGTTCAGCATCGCGGACATTTTTGCCGGGTGGATCCCGTTCTCTGGCTCCTCGAAACAGAGCAGACCTTTGAAGTCGGGGTCTTCGGCCATGATGCATAGAGCTAAAAACCTTAA
Source organism: Paucibacter sp. B51 (assembly GCF_027863535.1). Classification (NCBI taxonomy): domain Bacteria; kingdom Pseudomonadati; phylum Pseudomonadota; class Betaproteobacteria; order Burkholderiales; family Sphaerotilaceae; genus Roseateles; species Paucibacter sp. B51. The sequence continues at coordinate 1,835,220 of NZ_JAPIVN010000001.1, forward strand.
TGTTCCGTCCGATAGGGCCCGCGCAGGCAAAAACGCGCCTGAGCGCTCCTTGACTTCTAGAGTCAACAACTGCCTCACCGAATCTACATCAACGCGAATATCTGAAGTTGGAATTATTGCGGATAGGCGGCTGGCCACTCGTGAATAAACGTTCTCGTCACGTTTATATAGTTTGTATAGCGCAGCAGCCAGTTTGCCGCCGTCAGATCCGACATTGCCGTCTTCGTGAATCTTATTCGAGCGACGCATTGCGCTGGGTTCAAGTGACAGGAAACGCCATGATTGCATTTCCCGTCTAGCGGCCAATATTGTTGGCCACACCGCACTGTTCGTGTTGGCTACGACTGTTTTTGGGATGAACCTTGCCGGAATCTTCTGAGGCTGTCCTCCATTGCCGTCTTGGTGGAGATTGACCTCGATCACCCCGTCGTCTTCAATTTTTGTGGAAATGAAATCGGCACCTTTGCGCCGGTTAATTACTACAGTATCTCTGAATTTTTTTGCATTTAAAGGAAAGTGGAGTTTTTCCGCCGCCTCGCCCTTGTTGATGTGCGTGAGTTCTTCTCTTGCCAGGTATAAGCCCAATGAGCCGACAGCTTCCTCAGCAGGGTCTCGCGCTATTTCAACCTCATAACGAAGGAAGGTTGAGGTGGCAACGGCTTTTCGGCCAAAATCATCTACTATGTTGGGTTGAACAATCATTTCAACAGCCAACTTGAGACGATCCGCCCGAAAGGTGCCGTTCGTCCAAAATATATCTAGAGGATCGTTGGACTCTGAGTCTCTCACGCACAAAGCGGCCTCAATGATTGATCTGTCGCTCAATAGAGAGAGAAACTTTATGGCGTCGAAAATATTTGATTTTCCGACTCCATTTAGGCCTGCGACGCAATTAAACGGGCCAAACGACACCGAAAAGTCGAGGAGGTTTTTAAAGCCGTGAGCTTCCAATCGAGTCAGCATGACTACTTGCCTTTGAAGTGCTGAGTGATTCTACGGGTGGGGCATGCTGTTCCCATCGCTAGGGCAAGCCATTAGTTGTCAAGACCCTGGAGATTTTCGCCCGTTTTGACGAAGAATTCCGGGCAGTTGCTTGACCAGTCGCTAAGCTTTTGGTGGGGCGTCAGATGATTCGTAGCATGCGGCGCATTCTGCTTGTTTTTGGGTCTCGCAGTACGCACTCAGCCTCGCCACAAAGTAGCGCGGGGTCTGGCCTTAAATCTGAAGCGCCCCTGGATGAACAGACTTCGCGAATAAGCTGTCGATGCGCCCTCAATGATCAAAATGCAACCTCAACACCGCCTGCCCCGCCCCGAGGCTGGCGCTGCTGAGTTTGTCGGCCAGGTGGCGGATCAGGACGCCGGAGACGCGGGCCATGGCGGCGTCGAGCTGGCGTTCAATGTCCTCATCGCTGTCCATCAACGCATCCAAATCCAGCGGCGCTTCTGCCGTTGCAGCTGCGCCCGCTGAGCCATCCCCCGACCCCGCAGCCGACTCCCCCACCCGCAGCGGCTCGCCCTCATGCAGCAACTCCAGGTCGAAGTTGAACTCATCAAAGCTGCCGCGTATCACCAGCAGGCGTCCGCCGCCGGCGGCCTGGATCGCTTCGCTGGCTTCCAGTGCGGCCAGGGCGGCGCGGCGGACGATGTCCATGCGGGCGCCCCAGGCGGCGCCTTGGCGCTCGACGAAGGCGGTGAGCTGGTGATTGATCGAGCCTTGACCCGCGACTTGGCCCGGGTCCAGCTCGCAGCTGGCGCGCAAGCGGGTGCCGAGGCGGAACAACAAGTTCAGGCTCATCACGCAGACGCCGGTGACCACAAAGCCATCGCCGGCCAGCATGGCCACGCCCTCGGGCAGGCCTTGGCTCAGGCCCGGCATCAGCATGGTGGCCAGGCCGGCGCAGAGCGACAAGCCGACCATGAAGATGCCGCGGCTGTCGAGCGCGCGGGTGGCGATCATCTCGATGCCGGAGACGATCAGGTAGGCGGCGGCATAGAGCGAGATGGCGCCCAGCACGGCTTGCGGGATCAGCGTGAGCGCCATGGTCAGCAGCGGGCTCAGGGCCACCAGCAGCAGCAGGGCCGCGCAGGCCAGGCCGATGTAGCGGCTGCTGGAGCCGGTGGCGTGCACCAGGGCGATATTGGCTGAGCTGGGCGCGGTGGGGAAGCTGCCGAACAGGCCGCTCAAGAAATCACTCGCCCCGTTGGCGCGGATGCCGCGGCCCACCATCTGCATGTCGGCGCGGCGCCAGTCGGCGTTGTCGGTCTTGTCCATCACGATCAGGCAGCCGATGTTGTCCAGCTGGTTGAGCGTGGCGATCAGCACGATGGCGAAGATGATCTCGGGCCCGAGGTTGAAGCTGGGCGCAATCGGCTGCGGCAGGGCCAGCCAGGGCGCGCTGTGCAGCCACTCCAGGCCCAGCAGCCGGTCGCTGAGCGCGGCGATCAGCAGGCCCATCAGCAAGCCGGCCAACACACCCAGCAGCTTGAAGCGCCGCCCGCCCCAGACCGAGAGCACGACGATGCTGGCCAGGGTGGCGCCCGAGATGAGGGCGCTGATGCCGTCGATCTGCAGGGTTTGCAAGTCGGTGGCCGCGCCGGCTGAGGCTTCATGGATGCCCAAGGCATTGCGCATGGCCGGCTCCACCAGGCCCAAGCCGCCCATGCAGACCACCGTGCCCACCACGGTGGGCGGGAACAGGGCGCGCAGATGGCGCATCAGCGGGCCCACGCAGAGCGTGACGCCAGCGGCGATCAGGCTCACCTGCACCAGAGAGCCCAGGCCGTAGCTGGCGATGGCCGCGCCGGCCACGGTGATCATCATCGGGTCGGGCTGGAAGACCAGCAGGGTGCCGCTGCCCCAGCGCCCGCCCCAGGCCTGCAGGGCTGTGCCCATGGCCATGCCCAGCAGGGTCATGGCGACGATGGAGTGGGTTTGCGGCAGGCTCAGGCCCGCGATCTTGGCGGCGGCCAGCACATGGGCGATCAGGGCCAGCACCGTGGCCGCATGCTGCAAGGCCAGCAGGCCCAGGGCGCCGCGCGGCGGGCATTCATCGGCCGCGTAGATCAGCTCGAAGGGCCGGCGCACCGGCTTGGACGGGGGCAGCCAGCGGCTCAGAGCGTGGTGGATCAAGGTGTGGGACTCTCAGGTCTTGGTGGAGGGCTCTGCGTTGGGGCTGTCCAGCAGCAGCACATAGCGCCGCGCCAGCCAGACACAGCGCTCGAACACGGTGGTGGCGCTGAACACGGCCTGGCGCAGGCCGGCTTCCAGATCGCTGCCTTGCAGGCGGCGGCGGATGCCGTCCATCAGCTCCGAGCGGTCGTGGGTGAGGCTGCGCAGCAGCTCCAGGTCTTCGGCGTCGGGCTGGGCGCGGGCGGCGGTTTCGGCCAGGGCCTCCAGCATCAGGTGCAGGCTTTGCACCAGCTGGTCCAGCAGCTGGGCCACGGTGGCGCGGCCGGCTTCATCGACATCACGCTCATCTCCGCCGCTGGCCACCTGGGCGGCCTGGTGCAGCTCCACCAGCGATTCCTGCAGCGAGGCGAGCAGGCGGTTGCGGTCGCGCAGCACCATGCTGCGCTCCAGCACATCGCGGCTGCGCTGGCGGTCGGCCAGCTCCACCAGGAACTGCTCGCAGAGCTGCAGCACCTGGCTCTCGGCGGCCTGGCGCTGGTCCGCCGAGGTCAGGGCCGCGGGTGCGTCTTGACGCAAGGCGTCGAGGTAGGCGGGCAGGCAGGCGAGCAGGCGCTGCTGCTCCTTGTCGGCGAGCAGCAGGGCGGTTTCTGCTTCGTCCAGGGCCTCGTCGTGCACGAAATGCGGCTTGCTCAGGTTCTCTTGCAGCGAGGGCGCGGCCCAGGCCTCAAGCCAGCGCAGCGAGGGCGCCTCCAGCGCGCGGCTGGCCAGATCGCTGAGCAGCTGCACCACCATGTAGAAAGCCGCCAGCCGCGCCGGCAGGCCCATCTGGAACTGGTCCAGCAGGCGGCCAAAGGGGTCGTCCAGCAGCCAGCGGTTGCCGGCGTAAAACGCCAGCGTCAGCAGCAGGCCCTGCAGGCGCAGCAGCACCTGGAACAGCACCAGCTGGCGGGCGCTGCCCTGCAGGCGGCCGGCCAGGCTCCAGGCCGATGCGGCCGAGCCCAGGCCGGCGCCCATCACCAGCATGGCGCCGCCGTTCCAGCCGATCAGGCCGCCGGCCGCCAGGCTCATGGTGATGACGACCACGGTGGTGGACGATTGCGCCGCCCAGGCCACCGCCGCGCCGATGGCAAAGCTGGGCAGCAGCCAGACACCCAGTTCGCTGATGTGCAGGCGCAGCCAGGGTTCGGTGCGCAGCAGGGCGGCGCCGCTCTTGATGAAATCGGTGCCCAGAAACAGCAGGCCCAGGCCCAGCAGCGCGCCCACGGCATGGCGCCAGCGGGTCGATTGGTCGATCTGCCGGTAGTAGGCGATGCCAGTCAGCCCGACCAGACACAGGGCCAGGGCGTGCAGGTCGATGGCGGCCACCAGGGCCAGCAGCGAGGTGCCGAGGTTGGCCCAGCGGATGATGGGAAACGCGCGCTTGCGGTCCATGGCGCCGGCGGTGACCAGGGCCACCAGCACATGGATGACGGCGTTGACGCTCTGCATCACCGCGCCGGCCAGCAGGCCGAACAAGGCCAGCGAGCCCGGGCCGGTGACGGCGCGCGCGATCAGCTGGCGCAGGCGGCGGCCGATCACCTGGCGCAGATTGCTGCTAATCAGGCGAACGCCGATGAAGAACAGGCCCAGCCCGGCGAACAGGCTGATGAAGATGGTCATGGGGGAGCCGTGTGAATCCGCAGTCAGGCGTTCAGCTGGCGCAGACCCTCGGCGCGATCACTCACGCTGTCGATGATCTTCAGGAAGCCGCTGATCTCGAACACCTCGCGCACATGCTGGGGCAGGCCACAGAGCAGCAGGCGGCCTTGTGCCTGCTTGGCGCGCTTGGCCGCCATCAGCACCACGCGCAGGCCGGCGCTGGAGATGTAGTCCACGGTGGCGAAGTCCAGCAGGGCGCGGGCGCCGGGCGTGGCGAACAGGTCTTGCACGGCCAGCTCGAAGGCGCCGGCGGTGGCGCTGTCGATGCGGCCCTTGAGTTGAACCAGGCGGGCGCCTTGCTCATCGCTGCTGTGGTGTTCGAAGCTCATGGGGGTGTCTTTCTTCAGGTCGAATTTGGGGGCGCTGGAAATCAGCGTTAGCGCTTGAGAGTCTTCAGCAGGACGATCAGGTTGCCGCTGCCGTCGTAGAAGGCGCGCACCTCGTCCATCATGGTTTTGACCATGTGCACGCCCAGGCCGCCCACTTCGCGCGCTTCGACGCTGGCGTCGAGGCTGGGGGCGGGGGCTTGGACGAAGGGGTCGAAGGGCGGGGCATCGTCCTTGAGGATGATTTCCAGCCATTCGTCCGAGCGCGAGAGCCGCACATGGATGGGGCGGTCAGGCGCGCCGTGCAGGCCGTGCTGGATGGTGTTGGTGATCAGCTCTTCCAGGCAGAGGTTGACGGCAAAGGCCAGGTCGGGGCGCTCGGCCAGGGCCTCGTCCACGGCCTCGGCCAGGGCGGCGATCTCCTCGACGCGGCTGTCCAGGCGGTACTCCAGCAGCAGGGTCTTGTTCTTCAATTCCAGGGGGGCATGGCTCACGGTCAGAGCTCCTCGGGCTTGTGGGCTGGCGGGCGTGTCGGTGGAAGATGAAAGATCGGCCGGTGGCTCGCCCTGCGGCTTGCGGCAGAGCAGCAGGGCGGTCAGGTCGTCGCTGGGCTCGGCGCCGCCGACGAAGGCGGCCACATCGCGCACCAGGCTGGCCAGCTTGGCGGCGGCTTGGGGCTCGCGGCTGCTGCGTAGCCAGGCGATCAGGCGGTCGTCGCCGTAGGCCTGCTCGGCGGCGTTGAAGGCTTCGGTGATGCCGTCGGTGTAGAGCAGGAGGGTGTCGCCGCAGGCCAGGCGGGCATGCTGGCGGCTGTAGCTCATGCCGGGCAGCACGCCGAGGGCGATGTCGCGCGGGCAGTCCAGGGCCAGCACCTCGCCCTGTGCGGTGCGCAGCAGGGGGGCGGGGTGGCCGGCGCTGGCGTAGGCCAGGCTGCCGTCACGCGGGTCGTAGATGCAGTAGCAGGCGGTGACGAACAGCTCCATCGGGTTGCGCCCGCTGAGCATGTCGTTGGCGCGGGCCAGCACCTCCTCGGGGCTCAGCTCGTCTTGTGCCAGGTCTTGCAGCACCGTGCGCGACACCGCCATGAAGAAGGCCGCGCCCACGCCCTTGCCCGCCACATCGGCGACCAGAAAGCCCCAGCGGCCTTCGGACAGGGCGAAGCAGTCATAGAAATCACCGCCCAGCTCGCGCGCCGGGTGCATGCAGGCCTGCATGGAGAAGTCGGTCGTGTCCGGGAAATGCTGGGGCAGGATGGCCTGCTGCATGTCGCGGGCGGATTCCAGCTCTTCCTGCACACGCAGGGCGGCCAGATGCAGCTGGTCGTTCTTGTCGGCCAGCTCCAGGGTGCGCTGCTGCACCAGGCGCTCCAGTTCGCGCTGGCGCGATTCGTTCTGCTCGCGGATCACATCGAGCAGGCGCCCGACCTCGGAGGCCACGGTGTTGAAATTGCCCGCCACCAGGACCAGCTCGTCCTGCGTGTCGATGCGGATGCGGGTGTCCAGGCGGCCGGCGCAGAAGTCTTGCGTGCCCTGCGAGAGCTGGCGCAGCGAGCGCAGGGTCGAGACATAAATGCCGGCGAAGAGGTAAGCGATCGCCGCCATCGCCCCCACCAGCAGGGCACCCACCTGCCACTGGCTGCGGCGCAGCTGGGTCAGGCGCTCCTGCAGCAAGGCATCGGCCTGCACGGTGCTGGCTACCAGCAGGGCCTGGGCCTGGGCAAGGTTGGCGCTGGCGATGGGGCGCAGCTCGGCCAGGGCTTGGGGCGTGTCCAGCACCTTGTCGACGGCGTCCTGCTGGCGCTCGATGCGGGCCAGCAGCTCATCGAGCTGGGCCTGCAGGCCGGCGCGGTCGCCTGGGGCCAGCAGCTGCTGCATGCCGGCGCGCAGGGCCGGCGTGGCCTCGCTGAGCACGACCTGTGCAGCCACGGCGTAGCTGGCCATGCTGTCGCTGGACAGGGCCAGCGCGTCCTGCTGCTTGGCCAGGGTTTCCATCAGCAGGGGCAGGCGATGGCTGAGCATCTCAAAGGCCGCGTCCAGCGTCGGGTCGACATTGAGGCGGTGGGCGCGGGCGCTCTCGCGCATCAGGGCCAGCAAGGCATTGATGGTGCCGGTGTGGGCGGCAAAGCGGCGCTGCGCGTCGTCGTCCTGCGCGGCCAGGTCTTGCAGCTGCTGCCATTGCTGCTGCAGGCGCTGGGCCAGGGCGGGCAGGGTGCTGGGCAGGGCGCTGTTCGGCAAGGGCGGCGCGGCCGCCCAGTCCAACAGGGCCTTCAGCTCGGCGCTGTCGGCCTGCTTGTCGGCGCGTTCGGCCTTGAGTTCACCGCGCTGGCGCACCAGGGTGTTGAGCACGGCCGCCTGTTGCGCCAGGGCGGCCAGGCCGCGGCGCTCCAGCTCGGCGCTCTGCGCGTCTTGCCCGGCCTTGCGCAGCAGAGGCCAGCTCAGCAAGGCCAGGGCCAGCAGCATGACCGCGCCGACCAGCAGGAACTTGCGCGAAAAACTCAGCCGCCCCGACAACCAGCTGGCCGGCGCCAGCAGGCGCAGCCAGGAGGCCTGCTCCAGGCCGGGGTCGGTGGCGGCGGCTTTCATGGCCGGGTCAGTCCAGATTGGCGGTCAGCAGGACTTTCACGCCGGCGCCGTTGGGCTTGCGCGAGACATAACCGATGGCGCCCGGCGTGCTTTGCACCAGGCGGGTCACTTCCTCGTCGCTGTCCACCTGGCGCGGCGGCAGTCCCATGCCGGTGAAGCTCTGGCGCGCCCAGTAGGCGCGCAGCTGGCCGGGGCTGCGGCCGGTCACCTGGTCGTAGAAGCTCCGGCGCAGGCTGGTGCCTTCGCGCAGATCGATGGGCTGGATGGGCTGGCCGTCGGGCCAATTCTGCTGCTGGCGCAGAAAGATCTGGGTGACGCGCTCGGGGCTGATCTTGTCCAAGGCCACGTCCTTGTGGGCGATGACGATCAGCTCGGTGGCCGCCAGGGCCGGCTGGGGCGCGGTGACCCAGAACAGGGCCAGCAGGGCCGTCATGGGCAGGGCAACGCGTGGCAGCAGGGAGGAGAGCAGATTCAATTTCATGGTGGGGCCCTCCTCAGAACACCAGGTCCAGCGTGACGCTGAACAGCTGGAGCTTGTGCTTGAAGGGCAGGGCGGGCACGGCCAGGGGGCCGGGCGTGCCGGGGCTGGGCGTGCGCATCAGGTCAAGCTGGGTCTTGAGCGCCATGTTCTCGCGCCAGTCCCAGCGCAGGCCCAGGCTGAGCGAGCGGCTGCTGATGTTGGCGAACTGCTGGGCGGTGTTGAAGCCTTGCTGCAACTGCTGCAAGCCTCCGTCGAGCTGCGGGCTGAGGCCGGTGGCCGCCAGGGCGCTGGTGTCGAGCACGGCGCTGGAGCGCTTCATCTGGGCCACGGCGAGGTAGGGCGTGAAGTCACCGAAGCTGCGCGCCAAGGTCAGGCTGTAGCCGCGGCCGCGACCGACCAGGTCGTTGTGCGGGTTCATCCAGGTCAGCTCGGCCAGCACTCGCCAGTGCTGCCAGTTGCCGTCCAGGCCGATGCTGGTGTAGTCGGGCCGGTTGTCGAAGGGGTTGCGCAGGGCCGCCAGGCCGCGTGACTTGGCCTGCAGCGCCGCCAGCATGGGCGCCGGCAGCAGGGGGTTCTGGGCCAGTTGCTGCAGCGCGCCGTTGACTTGATCCAGGCCGCTGTTGAGTTGATCGACCTGGGCGGAGCGCAGCACATAGCGGTCGATCCGGGTGTGCGAGACGCGCAGGGTCAGGTCTTGCAGGTTGGCGCTGAGGCTGAAGCCCAGCAGGCCGCGCAGGCTGGCATCGGCCGAGATGGCGGGCGCGAAGTTGTTGAAGCGGTGGGTGTAGTCGTAGCGGCCACCAAACACTTGCGCCAGCAGGCTGGCATCACCGAGGTTGAGGCGCCAGTGCAGATCGGCGCCGTCCAGGCTGGCCACGCTGTTGGTCAGGGCGTAGATGGCCGGCGCCGGGCGCACGGTCAGGTTGGCATAGCCGATCTCGGCGATGCTGGAGTCGAAGAACAGTGGGCTGCGCAGACGGCCCAGGTTCAGGCTCAGGCCCTGGCCCAGCTGCTGGCGCAGGGCGGCGATGCGCAGGCGCGGCTTCATGTCCTCGCCGGCCCGGGCCACGCCTTGCACTTGCAGCGTGGTGCCTTGGGCGGGCTGCCATTCCAGCTGCAGACCCAGGGCCGTGTCCATATTCGCCGACCAGCCTTTTTGCACCGGCCGCAGCTGGGAGAAGGAGGTGATGACGCCGGCCGTGGCGTTGTCGTTGTGGGCCAGGCCCAGGGTGGCAAAGCCAGAGAAGCGCAGGGCGCTGCCCTGGCCGCCGCCCGCTGCAGCCGTTGTACCCGGTTCAACGGATTCGCCCGCTGCTTGCGCGCGGGCGTTGGCGCCAGCCAGCAGGCTGGTCAGGCCCGCGGCAGCGGCCAGCAGCCAAGCGGCGCGGCGCTGGCTGGCTGCGTGTTTTTTTCCTTGTGTCCGCATCAAAGCTTCCCCTCGCTGTGACCCGCGTCATGGCTGGCGGGTCTGAAACTGAGCGGGAGCTTGGCGGGTCAGCGTTGAATTTGCGTTGAATCGATCTCAGGCAAGGCCTGGCGCTGGGCGGCCGTGCGCTGCAGGAGCAGGCCCGCCCCCATGGCCTGGCCGGCTTGCTGGGCTTGATCGAGCGCCTGCTCGACCTCGGCGCGCGGGTCGCCCAAGGCCTCCAGCGCTTGGGCGCGCATGCGCCAGAGCTCGGGCAGCAGGTAGAACTCCTGGCGCTCGCGCGCCTTGGGCAGGCAGGCGTCCACTTGCGCCAGGGCCTCTTCGGCCTGGCCCAGGTTCAGCAGGGCTTCGATCAAGAAAGACAGGAAGGTGGCTTCGGTGCTGGGCATGGCCACGGCTGAAGCGCTGGCCGCCTGGCGGATGGGCAGCAGGCCGGCCGGGTCGCCGCCGGCCGCCTGGCTCCAACCCAGCACCAGGGCGCCCACGGCCTGCCACAGGGCCAGGCCGTGGCGCTGGGCCAGGGCCAGCAGCTCCAGGCTCAGCGGCAAGGCGGCCTCGGGCCGGCGCAGATGGCGCAGCAGCACCGCGTTCATGGCCAGGGCAAAGCCCAGGGTGTGGGCATGGCCGAGCTCGCGCGCCTGCTGCAGGCCCAGCTGGCTTTGTGCCAGAGCTTCGTCCACCCGGCCTTGCAAGGCCAGGGGCCAGCCCAGCATGGCGCGCGCGGCAATGCCGCCGTGCTCGCCGAAGCGCTGGGTCAGCTGCGTGAGCTGGCGGGCGGGCAGGCGATCACCGGCGGCCGCGGCCTCGGCCAGGGCCTCGCAAGAGGCCTGCAGCTGGCCGAGGAAGAAGAGGTTGTTGCCCAGGGCATAACGCGCTTGCACAGCGGCGGCCGCATCGCCGGTGTCGGCGGCCACGGCCAGCAGCTCCTGCGCCAGGGCCAGCACGGGGCGCTCGTCCGGGCCGCTGCGGCTGCCCAGCCACAGGCCCCAGAGCGCCTGGAAGCGCTGGCCCGAGCCGCTGCTGGCGCCGGGCTCGTCGCAGGCCTCCAGCGCCTGGCGGTAGCACTGGCGCGCGGCCGGCGAGCCATAGCCCTCCAGGGCCAGCAGGCCATGGCCCAGGCCCATCAGCAGGGGCAGGCGCAGGCGCTGCACCAGGGCGGGCGTGGCTTCGGGCAGCTGCAGGGCGGCCAGGCCTTGCTCGAATCCGTGGCGCGCTTCCTGGTGCGCCGATTGGGCGGCGGCGCGCTCGGCCGCCTGCAGCCAGTAATGCGCGGCCACCGGGTCGCCCGCGGCGTGCAGATGTTGGGCCAGGGCCTCGGGCGCATCGGCGGCCAGGCTGGCAAACGGGCCCATCAAGGCCTGGGCGGCGCGGCGGTGCAGGGCGCGGCGCTCGGCGGCGCTGAGGGTCTCCAGTGCCGCGTCGCGGATCAGGGCATGGCGGAACTGCCAGTGCTGCGGGCCGATGGCCTGCAGCAGATCGAGCCGCGCCAGCTGGGCCAGCTGTTGCTGCAGCGGGCCGGCGGGCAGCTGCAGCAGCTCCTGCAGCAAGGCGGGCGAGCAGCTGCTGCCCAGCAGGGCCGCACCCTGGGCCAGGCGCTTGGCCTCGGGCGGCAGTCGGTCCAGGCTGGCGGCCAGCAGGTCCCAGAGCGTGGCGGGCACTTTGTCCTCGGGGCGCAGGCGCAGCGATCGGGCCAGCTCTTCGGCAAACAGGGGCACGCCACCGGCGCGTTGCAGCACTTGCAGGCGCTGGGCCGGCGGCGGCGGGCTGCCGTCGAGCTGGTCGATCAGGCGGCCCATGTCTTCGGCCGGCAGGGGCTGCAGGTTCAGGCAGAGCTCGAGGCTGGCGCGCAGCTCCTCGGGCGGCGCTTCGCGCGAGCTGAGCAGCAGCAGGCCCGGGGCACGGCTTGCGGCGGGGCGCTGCAGATGCAGCTGTAAGAGCTCCAGCGTCGAGGGGTCAGCCCAATGCAGGTCTTCCAGCAGCAGCAGTTGCGGCCGGCCCTGGGCCAGGCCTTCGAACAGCTCGCAGAGCAGGGTTTGCAGCTCGCGCTTGTGCAGAGGTTCGCTGCCGGGCGTGGGGCTCTGGGCCTGCTGCAGCAGCAAGGGGCGCAGCAGGCTGCGCGCGGCAGCCTGCGCGGCCGGGGCGATGCCCGCGTGTTGCAGCAGCACGCCGAGCGCCTGCTCTGCTTGGGCTTCGTCGCCCTCCAGGGCCGCGCCCAGGCGCCGACGCAGGGTGGCGCGCACCGGCTGCAGCGGGGTGTGGCGGTATTCGGGGCGGCAGTGCAGCTGCGAGATCGGCGGGGCGGGCTGACCGTGGCCGCTGCTCAGCTGCTGGCGCAGGGCCAGCAGCAGCCGGGTCTTGCCCAGGCCGGGCTCGCCTTGCACCCAGACCGTGCGGGCGGCCTGCTGGGCGCGCGCCCATTCCTGCTGCAGCTGGGCCAGCTCGGCGCTGCGGCCGACCATGGGCTTGAGCGTGTCCAGGCGGCTGGCGGCCTGCAGCGGGCGGGCGCCCAGCAGCTCGGCGCTGCCGCCTGCGGAGCTGGGGGCGGTGAAGCGGTGGTGGCGCTCGCTTTGCTGCTGCAGCTCGGCGCTGACGTGGATGCGCCCGGCCTCGGCCTGCAGGGCCAGCTTGCGCGCCTGGCGCGAGAGTGCGCCCACGCTGTCGGGCGAGGCCTGCTCGGGGTCGGCATGGACCCAGCCCACATGCAGGCCCTGGCGCAAGGCCCAGGGCTCGTGTTCGGCGCTGTGCGCTGCCGCCAGTTCCAGCGCGGCGTCCAGGGCCAGGCGCGGTGCCTGCTCCTGCGCACGCGGGTGGCCGAAAAAGGCCAGCAGCTCGCCGCCCTCGGCCCGCTGCACATGGGCGCCGCGCGCCTGCAGCAATTGCCGGGCGGCGTGCATCCGGGCCTGCAGGGCGGCGGCCAGGGCCTCGGCCTCGCGGTCGGCCTGCTCGGCCGGGGCCTCCCATTCGCAGGCCAGGGCGACGACGCGGCGGCGCTCGGCGCGGGCGGCGGGGCCGGGCGGCGTGTGCGCGCCGCTGTGGCGCAGGCGCTCGGCCAGCTCCAGGGTGGCGGCTTGCGGCTGCAGCTGCAGCTCGGCCTGCAGCTGGGCGCGGAACTGCTCAAACAAGGCCAGGGCCTCGCCCGCCGCCGAGGGCGCCAGCATGCGCAGGCAGCGGCGCAGGGCGGGCTCGCACCAGGGGTCTTGGGCCAGGGCGCGGCGGGCGCAGGCCAGGGCGGCCTCGGTCTCGCCGGCGTCTTCATGCAGCTGGCCCAGGGCCTCCAGCAGCTGCTGGGCCTGGCGCAGCAAGGCCTCGCGGCGCGGCTGCAGCCAGGCTTCGAAGCCGGGCGCCTCGGGCAGCTGCAGGCCGTCCAGCAGGGGGCCGCGGTAGAGGCTCAGGGCTTGCTGCAAGGCCTGGCGGCGGGCCTCGGGTTGGGGCGTGGCGGCGTCCAGCTGGGCCAGGGCGAAGTCACGGCAGTCCAGCTGCCAGGCCAGGTCCTCGCGCAGCTGCAGCTGCTTTTTGTTGTCGCTGATCAGGGGCTCCAGCGCGGGCTGATCGGGCCAGAGCTGGGCCAGCACCCGGCGCAGGTCAAACAGGGCGCGGCGCAGATTGGCGCGCGCTTGATCCAGGGTCGAATCCGGCCAGAGCGTTTCGGCCAGCAGCTCGCGCGCCAGCGGCCCGGTCTGCAGCACCAGCATGGCCAGCAGGGCGCGCACCTTGTCGTAGGGCAGGGGCAAGACCTGGCCCTCGGGGCCGCGCAAGTCGAAGCCGCCCAGCAGGCGCAGCTGGGGGCGCGGGGCGTCAGGGGCGGTCCGCGCGGGGGCTGTGGGGCGCGGAGAGACAGGAAAGTCAGGGGACTGGGGCGGCATGGTGCAAAGAAATCAGGCGGGAGTATGCCCGCCTGTTGTGACAGCCGCCCGGGGCCGGGCGCGGGCCGCTCAATCGGGGAGGGTCTCTCCGCGCCGCAGGATGCGGCCCGCCACCCGGGCCCGCCACAGCAGCCCAACGCTCAGGCCCAGGCAGAGCAGCACGCTGGGCACGGCGCCCTCGGCCCCGAAGGCGCCACCGCTGAGCCAGGTCGGGCCGTCGATTTCGGCCTGGAACCAGGCCTTGGCTTCGAAGCCGGACATGGGCACATCGAACACCCCCGCCTGCGCAAAGTTCCAGCCGAAATGCAGGCCGGTGCAGAGCCAGAGCCGGCGCGTCAGCATGTAGGCGGCGGCGAACATCACGCCCAACTCCAGGCCCAGGGCCAGCGAGGTGTAAAGGCTGGCATTGGGGTTGAACTGGTGCAGCAGACCGAAGATCAGCGAGGAGGCCGCCAGCGCAGCCCAGGAGCCCCAGGCCTGCTCCAGCAGGCGGAACAGCAGGCCGCGCAGCAGCAGCTCTTCGGCGAGCGCCACCACCAGCATGGCCGGCAGCACCGAGCTCAGCGCCACCCAGCCCTGGGCGGCGTCGAGGCCTTGCAAACGGTAATGGCCGGTCACGGCCAGCAGGCCGACATACACCGCAATCAGCAAGGTGGCCAGGCCGGCACCGGCGGCGAACTCCCGGCCGGCGCCGCGCAGGCCCAGCTCCAGCGCCGGGCGGCGCTCGACCCAGTGCACATAGCCGGCGTAGACGCAGAGCATCCAGCCGCCGCGCAGCAGATTGCCGACGACGCGCCAGTCGGGGTCGGCGGGCAGGACGAGCTGGATCAGCTTGGCGCCAAGGGCGAAAGGGGCGCCGATCAGGACGAGGGCGAGCAGCAGGCGGAGCAGGGGATGGCGGGGCAGGGACATGGGGCGAAGGGTGAACAGGTGAACAGGTGAACAGGTGAGCGGGTGAACGGGTGAGCGGGTGAGCGGGTGAGCGGGTGAGCGGGTGAGGCGCGGGACTGGATTCGGGGAGGCTAGGGCTTGGGGCTACCATGCGCAATTCACATGGATGCATAGCTGGCGATGCAAAAACGTATGGATTCGAGCGAGCCGGCTCCGGCGGCGCGGCTGGACGCCCAGCAGTTCGACTGGGCGTTGTTGCGCGGCTTTCTGGCGATCTACCGGGCCGGCAGCGTGGCCGCTGCGGCGCGCAGCCAGCAGCTGCAGCAGCCGACGCTGAGCCGGCAGCTGATCGAGCTGGAGGCGCAGCTGGGCACGCGCTTGTTCGAGCGCAGCCGGCGCGGCCTGCACCCCACCGCGGCGGCCGAGCAGATCCTGGAGCACGCCCTGCAGATGGAAGAGGCGGCCAGCCGCCTGAGCCTGCGCCTGAGCGCGCGGCGCGAGCAGCTCAGCGGCACGGTGCGCCTGCACACCACCCAATTGCTGGCCGGCCTGCTGGTGCCTGAGGTCTTGCCGGGCCTGCTGGCGGCGCGGCCGGGCCTGCAGATTGAGCTGATCTGCGGCGATGCGCCGCCCGATCTGCTGGCGCGTGAGGCCGACATCGGCCTCTGGGTGGCCGAGCCGCCGCGGCCACTGGACCTGGTCTGCCGCCGCCTCGGCGAGTTTCAGATCCAGGCCTGCGCCAGCCCGGCCTATCTGGCGCGGCATGGCGAGCCCAAGGACCTGGCCGAGCTGCTGGCGCAGCAGCACCGCCTGGTCGGCCCGGACAAGCTGCCCGAGATGCGGCGCTGGTTCGAGCAGGTGGCGCCCGAGCTGAACCGCGCCCATTTCGTGCTGCGCACCGATGACAAGGCGGCCCTGCTGCAGGCGCTGAAAGCGGGCTTGGGCATCGGCTTTGCGGCCAGCTATCTGGTCGGGCCGGGCACGGGGCTGCAGCGCATCCTGCCGGCCCTGCCGCTGCCGCAGCTGCCGCTCTGGCTGGTGACGCACCGCGAGATCGTCAGCAACCCGCTGATCCGCAGCTGTTTCGACGGCCTGGCCGAGGACCTGGTGCGGCGCTTGTGAGCAGGAAGGCGGCGCGCAGGCTCGCCGGGGAGGCTGGGGCAGAATCGCCGCTCCCCTGTCCCCTTGGAAGTCTTGAACATGGCCTCAGTCTTGATCGTCGGCGCCTCGCGCGGCATTGGTTTGGAATGGGTGCGCCAGGCGCGTGCGGCGGGTGACCGGGTGGTGGCCACGGCGCGCGATGACGAGGGGCTGCAGCGCCTGCGCGATCTGGGTGCGGTGGCGCTGAAGTTGGACGTCATGAACACGGCCAGCGCCTCCGGCCTGGCCTGGCAGATCGACGGCTATGCCTTCGACCAGATCGCCCTTGTGGCCGGGGTCTTCGGCAGCCGAACCACGGGCATGCAAACGCCCAGCGAGGTGGAATTCAACACCGTCATGCAGACCAATGTGCTGGGCCCCATGCGGGTGTTGCCGCAACTGCAGGATGCGCTGGCGCCGGGCGCGCGCATCGCCATCATCTCCTCGCGCATGGGCTCGATCAGCCTGCGCAGCGGCAGCCACGGCTGGCTGTACCGGGCGTCCAAGGCGGCGGTCAATTCGGTGCTCAAGGATGCCTCCCTGCTGATGCAGGGCAAGGCCTGCTGCATCAGCTTTCACCCCGGCTGGGTGCGCACCGATATGGGCGGCGCCGATGGCGACATCGATGTGCAGACCAGCGTGGCCGGCATGCGCACGGTAATGGCGGGTTTGAGCGCGACCGACAACGGCAGCTTCATCAACTACGACGGCGAACGCCTGAGCTGGTGAGGGCGGCTCGCATGGCCATGACGACGAAGACCAAGACGGTGCTGCGGCGCCTGGCCTGGGGTGTGGGTGGGCTGTGCCTGGGCCTGATCCTGCTGGCCTTGGCCTGGCTGGCCAGCAACAACCGTTGGGTGGACGCCGAGGCGCAGCCGCGCCCGGCCGCGCTGCAGCCGCGGTCGAGCGAGCGGGCGCCCGAGGCCAATGTTTTCTTTGACCTGAGCGGCTTGTTCGCCGGTCCGCAGGCCCAGCCCTCGCGCGTGGGCCAGGCCTTGTGGGCCACGCCCACACCGGAGCAGGCCACCGTGGCCGATGCCCATCTCCTGCCTCAGCCACGCGATGCCGCCTGGAGCTGCAGCTGGGATCTGAACGACTGCCTGGGCCTGTGGCTGCAAGACAAGGAGGGCTTGCGCCTGCGCTTGGCCGAGCAGGCCCTGCTGCTGGAGCGCTGCACGGCCCTGGCCGATGGTCTGTTGGACGGGCGCCTGGGATTCGATGAACTGCTGCAGCAGCCGCGTGCGGAGCTGCGCCGCGCCAGCGACCAGTATCTGGGCCTGCCGGTGGCGCCGCATCTGCAGGGCGCGCGCGTCTGTGCTCGCGGCTTCCAGCTGCAGGCTGCCTGGGCGCAGTCCCAGGGCCAGGCCGAGGCGCTGCTGCAGGCGCTGGGCCGGGCCCAGGCTTTGTCTCATGCCCTGCTGCAGGGCAGCCAGAGCCTGCTCGCCAACACCCTGGCATGGAATCAGGAGCGCCAGCGCCTGCGCCTGTTGGCCGGCCTGATGGCCCTGGAGCCCGCGCTGGCTCCGCGCCTGCAGGCCCAGCTGGGGCCCATGCCCGAGCGCGCCCGCGATGCCGGTGCCTGGATGGCGGCCGAGTCCTTCTTCGGCGCCCAAGCCATGCAGGAAATGGCCCAGGTCTGCGGTCGCAGGGATGGCGGCCAGCTGCTGGAGCAGGCCGGCCTGATCGACCGCTGGCTTTGCCACTTCGGTTTCATGCCGCAGCGCACCCAGCAGGCCAACGACGCCTGGTGGTTGCAGCAGCATGAGGCCGCCAAGGCCGGGCCCGAGGCCTTGCTGAAGCATTTGCAGGCGCAGCAGGCGCGCGAGTTCTCGATGTGGGCTCTGCCTTGGCGCAACACCATCGGCGCCATGCTGCTCGCGGTGGCCCAGCCGGCTTTTGCCGACTACCCGGCCAAGCAGGCCGATCTGCTGCTGGACCATCGCGTCGCCCAGCTGGCGCTGGCCCTCGCCACACAAAACGTCCCCGTGGCTGAGCGTGCGGTCTGGCTAGCCAGGCAAGACCTGACCCCCAGCCAGCGCGAGCGCATCACGCTCAGCGAGGACGGGCTGAGCCTGCGTGTGCTGCCCTGGGCCAAGCCGGTGACGCCCAGCCCCGGCGGCCTCAGCCGCAGCTGGCCGCTGCCACCGCTCTGACGAAGCGAGGCATCGCGGCGCGCGATACCGCCCGGGCCGCCCCCTGAGTCAGGGGGGATTCGACGTTTGGCGTCGCTGGAGGTGCTGCCGGCCGGAGAAGCCCGATGGCATCGGGTCTGTGCGGCCTCGGGCCGGCAGACCGGGGCTCAAGTGCCAACTTTTTACACCCGTGCCTGCGGGGGTGAGGGCGGGCCGCTGCTCTTGAATAATCCGCTCCGCCCAGCGATCTGCGGTCGCGGTTTGGCAGGGGGGATCTGGACCGGAGTTGAGGGACAGATCGACGAGGTGGTTCATGGATTGAGAGAACGATGGATTCATTCATGCATGCATCCATTCATTCATTGCTCGGACGGACAAGACAAATGACGCAAACCAACAATCTGATTTCCAAAGTGAGCTTCGGCGCAGTGGCCCTGGCTCTGGCAGCAAGCGCCCAGGCCGGTGTGGTCGTGGGTTGGAACTTTGACAACGCGGCGCCCGGCCAGGCCGGCGGCGTCGCCGCATCGACGGCCGCAGCGGGCGTGAGCAACGCCAACTTCAGCACGGCCAACGCGGGCGTGTGGAACTGGGGTGCCCCCTATGGAAATGTCGTGGGGACGCAGTTTTTCGGCAGCAACAGCAACACGCTCTCGCTGAGCTTCACGCTGGCGAACTCGCTGAATGACCTGACCCTGTCCTTCACCCACTACCACAACCACAACTTCGGCAACACCAGGCCCAGCTACAAGTACGCGGTGCAGATCAACAGCGGCAGCGGCTGGACCGATCTGGCTGCCGACTTGACGGCCTCCTCCGCCACCACCAGCGCGACCGAGCACATCACGCTGAGCAGCGGCCTGGCCGCAGGCAGCTACTCCATGCGCTGGATCGGCTATGGCTTTGGCGCCGGCGGCCGCGACACCAACTCCGACTTCTTTGCCCTGAACGATGTGAGCGTGAGCCAGCGCAATCAGGTGCCCGAGCCGGCCTCGCTGGCCCTGGTGGGCCTGGCCCTGGCCGGCATGACCCTGGCCCGCCGCCGCAAGCAGGCCTGAGCGGAGCGGGTGCCCGCCCGATGGCGGGCGGGGGCAGACTGGCACAATCGCGGCGACGAAACTCGCCGTAACCGACCCATGCTGCTCAGTGAAGACCACCGCGCCATCCAGGACGCGATCCGTTCCTACGTCCAAGACCAGATCGCGCCCAAGGCGGCCGAGTGGGACAAGAGCCACCACTTTCCCGCCGCCGAGCTGAAGGGCCTGGCCGAGCTGGGCTGCTACGGCGTGGCCGTGCCGACCGAGTACGACGGTGCCGGCCTGGACTATCTGGCTTTGGCCATCATCCTGGAAGAGATCGGCGCTGGTGATGGCGCCACCTCCACCGTGGTCAGTGTCAACAACTGCCCGGTCTGCTCCATCCTGATGGCCTTCGGCAACGAGGACCAGAAGCAGCGCTTCCTCAAGCCCCTGGCGCGCGGCGACATGCTGGGTGCCTTCTGCCTGACCGAGCCGCATGTGGGCTCGGAGGCCGGCGGCCTGCGCACCACCGCCGTGCGCGATGGCGATGAGTACGTGCTCAACGGCGTCAAGCAGTTCATCACCAGCGGCAAGAACGGCGATGTCGCCATCGTCATGGCCGTCACCGACAAGGCCGCAGGCAAGAAGGGCATCAGCGCCTTCCTGGTGCCCACCAGCACGCCCGGCTACCAGGTGGCCCGCATCGAAGACAAGATGGGCCAGCACGCCAGCGACACGGCGCAGATCAATTTCGAGAACTGCCGTGTGCCGGCGGCCAACTGCCTGGGCGAAGAAGGCCAGGGCCTGAAGATCGCGCTCTCGGGACTGGAGGGCGGCCGCATCGGCATCGCCAGCCAGAGCGTGGGCATGGCGCGCGCGGCTTTCGAAGCGGCGCTCAAGTACAGCAAGGAGCGCGAGAGCTTCGGCCAGCCCATCTTCCAGCACCAGGCCATCCAGTTCAAGCTGGCCGAGATGGCCACCCAGATCGAGGCCGCGCGCCAGCTGATCTGGCATGCCGCCAGCCTGAAGGACGCCGGCCAGCCCTGCCTGAAGGAAGCGGCCATGGCCAAGCTCTTTGCCAGCGAGATGGCTGAGCGCGTCTGCTCCGCGGCCATCCAGGTCCATGGTGGATACGGTTATGTCAGTGATTTCCCGGTGGAGCGCATCTACCGCGATGTGCGCGTGTGCCAGATCTACGAAGGCACCTCCGAAGTGCAGAAGATCCTGATCGGCCGCGCCCTGGCCTGAAGATCGATGCCGCCGGGCGCGTGAAGCGATGCTTCTCGCCCGGCTTGCGCTCCGCGGGCATTGCTGGTTAGCATGACTTGCCCCGCCTTGCCTCGGGCCGCCCGACCGCCTTGCTGTCCCCCGTGTTCTGTTCTCTTTCTCGCTCCCCGGTCGGTGCCTGCAAGGCCGGAGGATGCGAAAGGAGCATCAGCCCCCGATGAACACGACTGCAACTCTCTCTGCGCCCGACTCTGAAGCCGAGGGCGATCGGCCTCAAACAGCCCTCAGTTTCAAGATCGCCGATCAGGCCTGGGAGTTCGAGGCCATCCACCGCCTCAACTACCGCACCTTCGTCGAAGAGATCCCGCAACATGCGCCCAATGCGGCGCGGCGCCTGGTGGACCGCTTTCACGACGAGAACACCTACGCCATCGCCCTGCACGAGGGCGAGCTGGTCGGCATGATCGCCGGCCGTAGCGCCCGGCCCTTCTCGCTGGACGGCAAGCTGCCCGATCTCGACCGCCATCTGCCGCCGCACCAGCGGGCAATGGAGGTGCGCCTGCTGGCGGTGGCGCCTGCCTTCCGCAACTTCCATAAGCACGGTGTCTTCGCACGCCTGTCGGGCGTGCTGGCTCGGCACTTCCGCGCCCAGGGCTGCGATCTGGCCCTGATCTCGGGCACGCTGCGCCAGACGCGGCTGTACCGCCATCTGGGCTTTCAGCCCTTCGGCCCGCTGGTGGGCAGCGCCGAGGCGCCTTACCAGCCCATGCTGATGCGCCTGCCCGATTACGCTGCGCATTGCGCGCATCTTGAGTTCCTGTCGGATGGCCGCCATGCCAGCTTTCTGCCCGGCCCGGTGGCCATGTCCGAGGCGGTGGTGCAGGCCCTGGCCGAACCGGCGCATTCGCACCGCGGGTCGCAGCATCTGCTGCGCCTGGCCCGGGTGCGTGAGCGCCTGTGCGCGCTCAGCGGCAGCGAGGATGCGCTGATCTTTCCGGGCACGGGCACCCTGGCCAACGACGCGATCGCCGGCCAGCTCTCGCTGCTGGACGGCGCTGGCCTGGTGATCAGCAACGGCGAGTTTGGTGAACGCCTGCTCGACCACGCCCGGCGCTGGCGCCTGCCGCACCAAGCCCTGCGGCTGGACTGGGGCCAGCCGTTCTCGGCCGAGGCGCTGGAGCAGGCCTTGCAAACGCAGCGCCCGGCCTGGCTCTGGGCCGTGCTCAGCGAGACCTCCACCGGCATGCGCAACGACCTGGGCCTCTTGCGTGCGGCTTGCCGCCGGCACGGCGTGCGCCTGTGCGTCGATGCGGTCAGCGCGCTCGGCCAACAGGCCTTGGATCTGCGTGGAGTCTGGCTGGCCAGCGCCGTCAGCGGCAAGGCTCTGGGTGCGTTCCCCGGCCTGGCCATCGTGCTGCAAGAGGGCGCACTGCAGCCTGAGGGGCAGTTGCCGCGTGCCATCGATCTGGCGGCCTTCGCGCCTGCGGACGGCGTGCCCTACACCCAGAGCTCCAATCTGCTGGCCGCGCTGGAGGCAGCACTCGGCATCGACTGGACCGCGCGCTGGCGCGCCGTGCGCAGCGCCGATGCCCAACTGCGCCGCGTCCTGGGTTGCAGCCTCTCGCCGTCGTCGACTCAGCCCTGGCGTGTGCTGGTGTCGTCCGAGCACGCCATGCCCGGCATCCTGACCCTGGCCCTGGCGCCGCATCTGCAGGCCGCTCGCATCGGCGCGCAGCTGGAGCGGGCCGGCTTCAAGCTGGCCTGGCAGAGCGCCTATCTGCAGCAGCGCAACTGGCTGCAGATCTGCCTGATGGGCGCCTGGGACGCAGCCGCGCTGGCCGTGCTGCCGGCGCGGCTGGCGCAGGCGGCGGGGGTGAGCTTGCCGGAGGCCTGAGGGCCTGGGCCTTGCTGCCGATGAGCCTCAGTCTGGGCTTGAGCGCCTGCGGCAGTGGCGACGGTGGCATTGACCGCCCAGGCCGTGGGGGACACCGGCAGCAGCGACAAGCGCGTAGAACACAAATTCCAGACCTATGCCGCCGATCTGGTTCTCGTGGGCCAGGGGCCGACCGAGCGCATGCCTTCGGGCGGCAGCTTTGCCTATGTGCTTGATCTGAGCAATGCCGGGCCCGATCCCGCGCGCAAGGTGCGCCTGGAATCGCTGCTGCTGGCCGCGGCCGACCGCATGCCGGTGCTGGGCGCCAAGACCTGTGTGGCCAGCGGCGGGGCCGTCTGCCCGGCCGATCTGCAGAGCAGTGCCCTGACCGATCTGCAACTGCCCAGCGGTGGCCGCCTGGTGATCACCTTGCCCTACCAGTTCGCCCCCGGCCTGAACTTCAACGCCACCGCCCTGGCCAAGGGCGACCCGAGCGCGCTCAACAACGCTTACACGTCGATCGCACGCTGAAGTTCGCCCGCTCCTGCCACCCACCATCACTTCTGGCGCTGGCGGCCCAGGGGGCGCTGCGTTGAGAATCCGGACCTTTGTGGTGGACCGATGGTGGTCCTGGAGAGTCCGATGAGGCCAAGCGTTCGCCCTCTGTGTTCCGTGCTGGTTTCGTTGCTGCTTGTGGCGGGCGGCAGCAGCCCCTTGCTCAGCCAGGCGGCGCCGCGGCCGCCGGCCAAGCAGCGCCTGGATCAGGCCGAGCTGCTGCAAAAGGCCGGTCGCGTCGATGAAGCGCTGGCCCTGGTGCAGGCCGATGTCAGCGATGAGGGTTTGCTGCTGCGCAATGCCTGGCCGCTCCTGCAGCTGCAGGCCGCGGCCGGCCAGCTGGACGCCGCCTGGCAGACCCTGGCCCGCATGGCCGACGAGCGCCAGATGGTGCCGGCGAAGTGGCTGGAAACCGCCCAGGAGTTGGCGCCCATGCGCGCCGACCCGCGCTGGCCGGATGCAGTGGCCCGGGCGCGGGCGGCGGATGCCTTGCGCGAGCGCCTCTACGGCGCTGCCGCGATTGAGACGCCG
The DNA here is from genome assembly GCF_027863535.1 of Paucibacter sp. B51. Lineage (NCBI taxonomy): Bacteria > Pseudomonadati > Pseudomonadota > Betaproteobacteria > Burkholderiales > Sphaerotilaceae > Roseateles > Paucibacter sp. B51. Next base: position 1,858,093 of record NZ_JAPIVN010000001.1, read on the forward strand.
TTTCGTGAAACCTTGCCGCTCAACGAGCGCCTGGCCGGGCTGTCGCGCCTCTGGGCCGAGGTCAAGACCCACTTCGTCAATTTCGAGCTGGTGCCTGGGCTGGACTGGGACGCGCTCTATCTGCAGACGCTGGCGCGGGTCAGCCGGACCCCGCGCAGCGAGGACTACTACCGCGAGCTGATGCGCATGATGGCGCAGCTGCACGATGGCCACAGCGGGCTGGTCTTGCCCGAGCCTCTGCGGGACCGCATGCAGGCCCGGCCGGCGCTGCGCACGCGCTGGATCGAGGGTCGGGTGCTGATCACGCAGTTGCTGGACCCCGAGCTGTCTCGCCGCGGTCTGGCCGTGGGCCAGGAGATCACGGCCATCGACGGCCAGCCGGTGGCGGGCTATGTGCAGCGCCATGTCCAGCCCTTCACCTCGGCATCCACGCCGCAGGACCTGGCGCAGCGGCTCTACGACTACAACCTGCTGCGCGGCGATGCCCGGCGTGCGCTGCGGCTGACGCTGAAGGATGCGCAGACCGGCGCAAGCCGGGTGCTGCGGGTGCCACGGCTGGATGGCAAGGCGCGCGCGGCCCTCTTGGCCAAGGCGGACGACGCGAGCTTTCGCTGGCGCATGCTGCCGGGTGAAGTGGCCGTGGTCGAGCTGCGCAGCTTTGGCGACAACAGCGCGGCCCAGGCCTATCTCGCGGCCTTCGAGCAGATCGCCAAGGCGCGCGCCATCGTCTTTGATCTGCGTGAGAACGGCGGCGGCAACAGCAGCGTGGGCCATCGCATCCTCGCGACCCTGAGCCCGCAGGCCTTCGAGACTTCGCAATGGTGGACGCGCTCGCAGGTCTCGGCCTGGCGGGCCTGGGGCCTGCCCTTGACCATCGAGGGTGGCAGCCCGGAATCGGTGCAGCCCGATGCGCAGCGTCAGTTCACCGGCCCGGTTGCCGTGCTCACCAGTGGGGGCACCTACTCGGCGGCGGAAGACTTTGTGGCTGCGTTCAAACGCATGGCGCGCGGACCCGTGGTGGGCGAAGCCACCGGTGGCAGCACCGGCCAGCCCTTGTTCTTCAAGCTGCCCGGCGGCGGCAGCGCGCGGGTCTGCAGCAAGCGTGATCTTTTGCCCGATGGCACCGAGTTTGTCGGCAAGGGTTTGCAGCCCGACCTGCTGGCTCGGCCGACGCTGGCCGGCTGGCGGGCCGGCCGCGACGAGGTGCTGGAGGCCGCGCTGGCGCGCTTGCCCTCCAGCCCGCCGAGCGCCGGGCGCTGAGCGCCAGGGTTCGGCGCAAGGCGGGCTGTACACAACGTACACAGACAGCCTGACCTAGGGTTTCTACACTTGCGTTTCCAAATCTGAGTGGCGCCAAGCAGGTCGATGACCTGGCCTGAAAACCACTCAGCCCGCATCGCAAAAATCAGGAAAACCCATGTCTTCGCTGTCCACCCGTCTCGCTTCTGCTCCTCGTCTTCGTCCGGTCTGGGCGGCTCTGGCCTTGTCGTCTCTGGTGGCGCTCACCGCCTGTGGCGGTGGTGGCGGCGGCGGTGGTGAAGTCACGCCCCCGCCCCCGCCGCCGCCGACCCCTGCACCCGATCTGATGGTCACCATGAGCCTGCCGGACGCCCAGGTTCCCTCGGGCTACACCCAGACCATGGCCACCATCAAGCTGCGCAATGTCGGCAAGGGCGTGGCGGCCACCACCGATGTCAACATCGTCGCCGACGCGCTGCTCGAGGGCATGAAGGTCGTCAACTGCCAATCCGACAACGCCGGCACCGCCTGCCCCGCCACCGGGTCGCGCATGACGGTCAGCAACTTGCAACCGGGCGCCACGCTCACCTTTGATGTCACCGGCACCGTCAAGCTCGGCACCAGCGGTACGGTCAATCTGGAAGCCTCGGCCACCACCGGCACGGGCACCCAGCTGTCCAGCAGCAAGATGGGCGTGGGCTTCAAGGCCTACAGCGCCGATGTCGCCGTGCAGGCCACCGGCCCCAGCAGCGCCGTTCCGGCCGGCGGCAGCTTTGAGTATGTGGTGACCGTCAGCAACAAGGGCCCCGACGCGGCCAAGGATGTGCTGATCGCCAACCAGCTGGTCAGCTCGCCGAGCGAGAACGCCGCCACCCTGGGCACCATGAGCTGCAGCGCCAGCGGCGGCGCCGTCTGCCCGACCGAACTCAAGGCCGTGGGCATGACCGTGGCGAGCCTGCCGAAGGACGGCAGCCTGGTCTTCCGCCTGCCCTACAGCTTCGCTCCGGGCCAACGTGCCGGCCTGGTCTTCGAAGCCGCCGTGCGTGCCCGTGGTGACAGCGACAGCAGCAATGACCGCGCGCTTCTGATGACGCCTTGAACCCGTCTTCTTGATCCGCACCCTTTGAACAGGGCCGCATGCTGCGGCCCTGTTTGCGTTTTCAGGGCGCGGCCTGCACCTTGACTTCAAACTGCCGCCGCCCCACCCGCTGCAGGGAATCGGCGATCTCGACGGCGAGCTTGTGCTCGCCGCTGGGCAGGGCCGCCTTGCGGATGCGCAAGCCCTCGGCCGTCACTTCGGCCTGGGCCAGCACGCGCTGGGTGATGTCCAGCCCCATCCAGCCGTAGCGGATGCGCAGGGTCTGCGGCTCGATGCGGGCCTCGCCCTCGGCATTCCAGCGCAGCTGGATGTCAAAAGGGCTGGCCAGGGTATCCGGCTCGGGCTTGGGCTGCAGCAGCTCCAGCCGTGGTGCGCCCGGCGCGGGGCTGAACTTGGGGCTGGGCGGCGGCGGTGTGGCGCGTTCCTGCTTCCACTCCGTTTCGCTGATTAGAAAGCGTCCTGCGGCCGGGGCTGGAGCCCGGGGTGCGCTGTGGGCCGTGTTCATACTGATCACCCACAGCAGCGACCACAAGACAGTGCCGCTCGGCGCGGCCTTTCGGTACGGGGCGTTCAAGGCGTTCATCGTGAAGATCCTGGCAGGTCGGCGTGTGTCGAAGCCGGCGATCAGAGCTTGATCTGGTTGCCCAGGCCGGCGTAGGCAAACACCGGGGTCTGCTGCGGCATGGGGCAGTCACGTCGGCGCCGGCAGATGTCTCGCGATTGCTCGATCACCTTGGGTCGGATCTCCTTGACCACCAATTGCTCGATGGAGCTGCGCCCTTGGGCTGCGCGCAGGGCTGCCAGCATGTGTACCGTGAAGATGCCGCCTTTTGCGGGGGTGTCCCAAGACACCTCTTCGCTGCTGGCGGCGGTTACCACGGCAAAGGCCTTGCCGTCGCCGGCACCGAAGCCCTGGGCCACGCGATTGGCATCGGGGCCGCCGATGCCCTGGGCGGCTTGCACGCCCTGGGCCGAAATCTCGACAGTCACCAGATCACGGGCCGCATTGCCTGAGAAGCAGGTGTCGATCACCCACAGCACCTGCTGGCAGGGCAGCGATTTGCACAGGCTTTGCAGCTCCCAGAAGTCCAGGGCCGAAGCGTTGTCGCCGCTGCGCTTGAAATCGGACAGGATGGGCGCGCCATAGCCCGAGATTGAGATGTCCTTGGAGCCGCCATGGGCGGACAGAGCGAACACCACCATATCGTCCGGCGCCACCTGGCGAGCCAGTTGCTTGAGCGCGCGTCGGATGGCCTCGCTGGTGGCGTCGGCATTGCGCAGCACGGCCAGGTTCTTGCGTGGCATGCCCATGTCCAGCATGGCCTGGGCGAAGTTCTCCGTGTCCTTGGCCACGCCTTGCAGATCGCTGATTTCGATGCCCTCGCGCTGGCGCACGCTGGAGTAGTCGGAAATGCCCACGACCAGGGCCCAGCGCTTGCTGGGCGGCGGCAGGCTGAGGCTCGGGTTGGCTGCTGCGGGCGGCATGGGAGTGGGCGCCGGCGTTGGCGCAGCTGGGGGCGCAGCTGTGGGTGCCTGCGAGGGCGCCGGCGAAGGTACAGCTGGGGGCGCAGCGGGTGGCGGAGGAGGAGGAGGGGGTGGGGGTGGAGGCGCGGCTGGCGGCAGCTGTGTTTCCGGCGTGCTGATGGTCTGGCTGCTGGCCACCAGATCGGCGTTGCCGCCGGGCTTGACGGGCGCCATGCTGTGCTGGCGCAGGCGCTGGCCGGTGCGCTCGGCCAGATCGCGGGCGGCCTGGCGGGCGGCCAGCTCCAGGGCACGGCGCTCGCCAAACTCCTGCTGGCCATCCTCCAGCCGCGTGAACATCTGACCCCGACCTTCATCGGACACCAGGATCTGGCGGCCGACGAAGACGCGGGCCTGCAGCCGCACCTCGGCGATGCCGGCTTCCTGCCCGGGCACCGGGCGCAGATTGCGGTAGGCGCTGAAGACCATGGAGTAACCGGCATCTTCAGCGAAGGTGACGACCACGCCGGGGCCACCATCCATCAGCTGATAGACCTGGGCGCTGGGCTGCATCACGCGCAGGCCTTGCTGCTGGAAGGCTTCTTCCAGGGCCAGGGTGGCGGTCTGCACCACCGGGTCCAGCCGGGCCGAGGCACCGGCCGCCTCGCGGCGGTAGAGCACGGTCACGGGAAGGGCCTGGGGTGAGGGCGCCGAGCCGGCCGGCCGGGGCGCGGCCAGCAAGCCCAGGCCGGCCGAGGCCGTGCCCAGCGTGGCCAGGCTGGGGCTCAGGCCCAGGGCCGTGCTGCGCTGGATCAGCGTGCGCCGGCTCAGCTGCGGCAGGGGTGGTGGGGTGAGGCGGCGCTCCTTCATTCCATCCTCGCGCCGTTGTCCTTGGAGTACTCGCTGAGCACGGCATAGTCGCCCGGCTGCACCTGGTGCTGCGGGTGCTTGCGGATGATGTCGCACTGGCTGGTGTTGCTGCCCACCCCGTCGCAGCGAACCGCCGCCACGGGGATGGTGCTGCTGATCTCCTCTTTGCCATTGGGCAGGCGCAGGGTGCGCACGCGGAAGACCACCAGCTCATCCTTGCCCTGGAAGCCCTGGCGGATGCCGCCGAACAGGCCCATGGTGTCGCCGTCCAACGAGACCACCTTGCCCAGGGGGCGGAACACCTCCTGGATGCGCAGCGTGGCCTCCTTGAAGGCGCGGTGCATGGCCTTTTTGTAGTCATTGGCCAGGGCCTGTTGCACCTGGGGCTGGTTGGGCTTGTCCTGCGGTCCCAGCACGGTGCGGTCGCCGCTGCTCTGGCCGCTCTGGCCTTCCACCGAGATGGCGCGGTCCTGCAGCAGCTCGCCGGTGTAGAGGTCCTTGATCTGCAAGGACAGCAGCACGCGCGTCACCGCCACGCGACGACCGCCTTCCATGGGCTCCAGGCTTTGCCAGGCATCTTTGACCATGGCCGCCACCTGGAAGCTGGAGGCCTCGGCCGTGACGCTGTTGCCCATCTCCAGCACGTCGAAGCGGCGCGAGGCCAGGATGGTGTCCATGAGATTGCGGTTCATCTGCCGCTTGCTCAGGCCCACGGCCTGGGCCATCTCGGGCGGGAACAACAGCTTGGGGTTGCTGGGGTCGCCGATGCTTTCCATGCTCACGTAGAGCTTGGTGCGGGCGGCCTGGTCGATGGTTTGCAGGCCGCCGAGGTAGACGCCCGAGGGCATGCGGATGGCCCCCTGGCTGAGCTCGATCTTGTCCTTCTCGTGCGGGCTGGGCGGGTTGCTCTTGCAGCCGGCCAGGGCCAGCAGCAGGCAGGTCAGGGCGGCCGAGGCGGCTTGGGTGGGGGAACAGAGGCGAGGCATGGCGAAAGCTCCGTCGGTGAGTGGTGGGGATGGGGGGGAGGGGCGTTCAACGGCCGGTGAGCTGGGACTTGGCCGGCGTGCTGGCTGCGGGCTTGCCGCCGGCCGCCGTCTTGCCGCCGCTGGCCTTGTCCTTGTCCTGGCGGCTTTGCTCGACCTTGTCGCGCGGCTTGGGCGCGGGCGGCGCGGAGTTGCCTTGGTCCTCACCGGCGACGGGCGTGACCAGGCTGCGGCAGCCATCGACCTGGGCCTCGTAGGCATAGACGGCCTGCATCGATGGGACGGCGCGCACGCTGACGCGGCCCAGGTCCAGGCTGGCGCGCATGGCCGAGCCCTCACGGTTGGCGAAGATCAGGCGCAGCAGCTGGTCATTGCTCAGCTCGCGGCTGCGTTCGCTCACGCTGCGCTGGATCTGCGAGAGCGCACCGCCGCTGTCGTCGCTCAGCCGCCGGTGGTCGCGGCGCAGCAGCTTGTCGCCGAGCTCCAGCTCGCGGGCGTTGTCGGGCCGGCCGGAGAAGCTGGCCGCGAAGCTGAAGCCCTGAAGGTCCGCCTGTTTGAAGTAGGCCCGGGCCGCCAGGTCGCGCTGATCGGCGGGCATGGTGCGGTCCAGCATGCGGCCGGCCTCGGCCCGGTCGCAGAGGTAGACGCGGTAGATCAGGCCCAGCGCGTGGTCGCGGAACAAGGCCTCGCGCAGCAGGCCGCCGGCCTCGCTCTTGTCCAGCTCGGCCAGCACTTCGGCGGCGCTGCCCAGCTCCAGGGTCTGCTCGCCTTGGCTCAGGCGGAAGCGGGCCGGCCGCACGGCCTTGCCCAGGTCGGGGAAGATGCCCTGGGTGCTGACGTCCCAGCTCAAGCCCAGGCCCCGCTTGACCTCGACGCCATAGGCCAGCACCAGGGGCAGGGCGGCCAGCATCTCCTCGTTCTTCTTGTCCTTGTAGACGCGCAGCAACTGCCGCCCGAAGCCCGAGACCAGGCTGCCGAAAGCCGCGCCGCCCACCATGGAGCGCACATAGGCTTGCGTGCGCTTGCTGCTGCGGTCCACGCCGCTGCGGTAGTCGGCGTAGAGCGCCGGGTCGCGCTGACGCAGCAGGCGCAGGGCCAGGTTCTGCACGCCCATATCGTTGGAGAATTCCTTGAGGCTCAGGCTGTTGCGGCGCTGGGCCAGAAACTCCTGGTCCGCCGGGCTGAAGCCCGCGGCCTGGCTGGCCTTGCTGGCGCCACCTTGCTGCAGCAGCTCGTAGAGCAGACCTGCCGCCTGCTCGCGGCGCTCGATCAGTTTGAGGAAGTCGTCCTCGATGCCGGCAAAGTCCTTGCGTGCCTGGTCGAGCTGCTTGTTGCTCAGGCGCATGGCCACCAGCATGGCTGCCATGCTGACCAGGCGGCGCTTCTGCTGGGCATTCAGGCCGGCGCCCGAGGGCAGCTCGATCTTTTCGTCGGCCAAGGCCTGCTTGGCCTCCAGCAATGCGCCGAGGTATTGATCCAGCTCCTGGGCAGATCCATTGCTCTTGAGCATCTTGTCGAGCTGGCTTTCCAGCCCGCTCAGGGCGGCACCGATCGCCACACTCTGGAGTTCCGCAGCCACTGAGCTTTTGTCGGCGCCGCTGCCGGGCCGGGCCGCCAGGTCCTGCGCTCCCACCAAATCCATCCAACCGGCGCCGCTCTTGAGCTTGCTCGCGGTCTGGCGAATGGCGATCAGCTCAAACAACAGCTCTTCACCGCTGACCTGCTTTTTCTGGAAGAACTGGTCGATGAAAGCGTCGCTGATCACGGCCTTGCCACCTGCACCCACGGGTGGTGGCGCGATCGCTGGCCATCCGCTGTGGGTGCGCGAGGGGGGCGTGACGAAGGGCAGATCCGGCATGCTGTCCTTGATCTTCTGAATCGGATTGCTGGCGCAGCCGGCCAGCGTCATCAGGGCCAGCAGCAGCGGCAGACTCGGCAGGCGCAGCGCCCGGTGGGGCGCAATCGTTGGATGGCAAGGGTTCACGGGCTTCCTCCAGGGCGGGCTTTGGCGCCGCAATGCAGCGGCATGGAGGCAGGGACGGAGCGCCGGGCGATTCGTCAGGGGCAAATGACCTGGGGTTTTCACCGGGGTGTTTGTGATCCATCTGGCCCTGACGTTGGCTTCATCGCTACGTCTCTGGCTTGTGCTGGCGGCTTTCTGGCCCGGTAAGCGGCCTCAGCGCTGACAAGCTGTCGCAATTGCTCGTTAGACTCACTTTGTTACAAGAACCGGTGGGAGCAATCGGCGATATGGAACGAGAGGTGTTCAAGCGGGCCTGTGCGCAAGGAGGCGAAGACATGCGGCTCGCGTTTCGTCAGCTCTACGAGGACTATGGCCGCGCCCTGCTGCGCGAATGCAGCATGTGCCTGCGTGACCCGGAGGCGGCGCGCGATGCCTTGCAGAACGCGCTCTTGCGCATCTGGAAGTCCTGTGCCAGCTACCGTGGGGATTCCGAGTTGTTTCCCTGGCTCAAGCGGGTGGCGCGCTCGGTGGCCATCGACGAGTTGCGTGCCAGCGCGGTGCGCCCGCCCAGCAGCCACAGCCTGGCGGCGGCGCAGGAGCCCGATCCCGCCTTGCCCGACGAGTTGCCCGGGCCTGAGGCCTTGACCGCCTCACGCCTGGCCCTGGCGCGTTACCGCGAGTGCGAGGCCCGCTTTCGCGAGGCCGAACCTGAGGCCGCCGCCGTCATCCGCTGGATTGCCGAGGATGAGCTGAGCATCGAGGACGTGGCCCGACTGCTCAATCGCACGCCTCAGGCCACGCGGCAGTATCTGTACCAATGCCGTCGCAAGGCGCGGCACTATCTGGCGCCCTGGTATGCCGAGGTGGCCGGAGGAGAACGATGATGGCCGATCAACAAGACCCTCTGAGCCGCGCGCAAGAGGCCGAGCTGGACGCCTGGCTGTGCGGTTTGCGTGGCCAGCCAACGCCGGCGCCCGGTGCCGGCCCGCAAGCCCATGCCGAAGGTCAATGCCTGCAGCGCGCCGTGTCGGCCACGCCCACCGAGCTTCCCTTGTTGACCCCGCGCGAGTTGGAGGCGGTGCTGGCGCGCGCCGAGCGCGAGGGCCTGTTCCGTGCGGCGGGCTGCCAGCGCTGCCGGGTCTGGCGAGAGGACTTGCGAGAGGCCTTGCGAGGGGTCTGGCAGGCGCCCGCCTGGCGCTGGGGCGGAGCCTTCTCGGGCGCCCTGGCGCTGAGCTTGATGGTGTGGTTGGGCTTGCCGCACGATGCAAACTGGCCCAGCGATGAAGCGGCACAGCCCGCGGCCAGCGCGTCTGGCGAGAGTGAGGTGACCCGGGGCAGCGACGGCGTGCTGCAGCTGCGGGTGCCCGAGCCGCAGGCATGGCGCGAAGCATTGGCCCAGGATCTGCAAGCCCAGGGTCTGGAAGTCAGGCGTTATGAGCGCTTGGGCCGACTGGGTCTGGATGTGGAGTTGAGCGGCCTGAGCGCCGAACGTTTGCCCGTGGTGCAGGCGATTTTGAAACGCCGCAGCATTCCCTGGCCGAGCGACGGTGTCTTGATGTTGGAACTGAGCGCCGGCCCGGCGCCCGCTCGACCATGATGCGGCGCGGGGGTGTGGCGGCCTGTCTGCTGGCCATGGGCCTGCTGACCGTGCCTGCGTGGGCCGCAGCACCGGGCAGCCGAACCGAAAGCCGCGCCGTTCCTGAGACGAGCCGTCAGGCCTTGCTGACCCTGTGCGATGGGGCTCCCGCAGCCGGCGAAGCCCGCTGGCCCATGCTGGAGCAGCTGTTGCGTGAACCCGCTGTTGCGCTGGCCCGGGTCTGCGCCCAGCCCCCCAAGGAAGCGGTCGCCCTGGCCGTGGCCTTGCAGCAGGCCCGCATGGCCTGGCAGTTGCTGGAGCGACCCTTCAGCACCGAGCTGAAAGACATGCTGACCCGGCTGGAACCGGCGGCTGAGGCCCCGGGTTTCGAGGAGGCACGGGTCTGGTTCCTGATGCAGGCCGCGCGCGCCCTCCTGGACCGTGCCGCTCGTGACGAGGCCGTGCCCTTGGTGGCCGAGGCCCTGGCCCTGCAGTCCCGGCTTCCGGCTGCAAGCGCCGAGGGAGACGCCATGCGGGCTCAGCTGCGGCTGCTGGAGGTGGCCGCCAGCTGGCGCCGCCAAGCGCCGGGTTGGGTGGAGCGCAGCGAGGCCAGCCTGAGCGAAGCCGAGGCCTTGCTGCAGGGGCAAGGCCTGGCCGTCAGCGCGCTGATGGGTGAGATCCTGAATCTGCGCACGGTCGTCAGCCATGCCCAGGATCAGCTGGCCCTGGCCGCCGGCTATGCCGAGCAGGAGGCCGAGCTGCTGCGCCAGATGGGGCGCGGTGATGCGCCCGATATGCTGGATGCCCTGGCCTCGATGGCGGCGATCTACGGGCAGATGGAGCGCATGGACCGCTCGCAGCAGGCCCTGGAGGACGCGCTGCGCATCATCGAGCGCCACCCCGACGCCAACCCCTCGGCTCAGCTGGGCGTGTTCCACAACCTTTCGTCCAATTACCTGCACTACGCCCGTCTTGACGAAGCGCTGGCGTTGGCGCTGCGCGCCGTGGCGCTGGCCGAAGCAACGTTCGGGGCCAAGAGCCCGCGCGTGCTGCCCTATCGCATGACGCTGCTGAATCTGCGCATGAGCCAGGGCCAGCTGGGCGAAGCCTTGACGGCCAGCGAGGCCCTCGATGCCTTGCTGAGCCCGGACATGCTTGGCACGGTGGGTTTGGCCCGACTCATCCGTGCCCGCCATCTGCAGTCGGTGCTGTGGCTGCGGCTGGGTCAACCCCGGCGCGCCGCCGAGCTGTTGACGCCGCTCCTGTCCGAGAGCAAAGGGCGCAAAGACCTGGGCTACTGGCGATCGCGCTTGCTGCTCAGCCATGCGGCGGTGCAAATGCAGCTGGGCCAGCCGGCCCTGGCCGCCCGTGATTACGAACAAGCCCTGCAGGCCTTGCGCCAGATCGTCGGTGACACGCCCTCGCTGCTGCTGGAGGCGTACAACGGGCGATGCCGTGCCGCGGTGGCCCAGCGTGGCACGGGCTTGCCTTGCGAGGAACTGCAGCAGTTCCTGGCGCAACACCCCGATTACGACGGCCTGCCGCCGGCCGATCGGGCGCGCTCCCACAAGACCTTGGCGCAATGGCAGGACAGTCTCGCGGATTGGCCGGCCGCCTTGGAGCACCATCTGCGTGGTCTGGCCGCTGCGGGCAGCTATGCGGCGCCCGCCCCGCTGTGGGACAACCTCCATGGCCTGGCACGCCACTGGGCCTTGCGTGGCCGCGAGGACCTGGCCATGCAGCTGGGTCGCCAGAGCCTGGATCAGATCGAGCTGATGCGTCAGGACCTGCGCGGCAAGCGGCCGGGCCAGGAGCGCGGCTTTGTTCAGGAGCTGTCCTTTGTGTACCGCGACCAGGCCGCCTGGCTGGCACGTTCGGGGCGCATCGCCGAGGCGCAGGATGTGCTGCGCGACTGGTCGGCGCTGGAGCTCGACGAGTTCAGCGATGGCCAGCTGCGCGTGCGGCGCTCGGCCCGCTTGCGGGCGCCCGAGGCACTGCTGGGCTTCAGCCCCAGCGCCGCCGGCCTCGAACGTGGCGGGGCCGATGCACCGCCCGCAGCCTCGCCAGGCAGCGAGGTCTTGAGCCCGCGCCGCCTGGCGCAGTCTCAGCAGCAGTGGCGTGCCCAACGGGAAGGCGAAGCAATGAGGCTGCAGCAATGGCAGCAGTGGATGCAGCAGATGATGCAGACCCAACCCGCACAGCCCCTGGCGGCCAGGCCCGGGCTGCCGGCCGGTGCCAGGCGGCAGCGGCCTGCGGCCGGCGTGCTGGAGGTCTGGAGCATTTCGGGTCAGGAGCGGCTCAATCTGCTGATGGTTCATGCCGGCGGCCAGTCGCAGATCGAGCTGGCCTGGCCGGCGCGTCAGCTGGGCCAGGATGTGGCCGAGCTGCTGCGCAAGATCGAGGCGCGCGAGCCGGTCGATGCCGAGCTGCGCCACTGGTTCCAGCGCCTGGGCCATCCTCTGCTGCGGGCTGCCCGGCATGCCAAGGCCAAGCAAGTGGAGCTGGTTCTCGACGGTGCGCTGCGCTACCTGCCCCTGGGCCTGCTGCGTGGGCCCGAGGGCTATCTCGGCCAGAGCTTGCGCGTGGTGCAACGCCTGCCCGAGGGCGGCGCTCGTGAGCTTGCGGCCCGCTCGCCGCCATGGTCCGAGCGGCGCTTGCGTGCCTTCGGCAGCAGCCAGGCCGTGGCCGGTCTGCCAGCCCTGCCGGCCGTGGCGCAGGAAATCTGCGAGCTGGTGGCGGGCCCGATCGAGGGGCTGGGCACAGGCGTCTGCACGGGCGGGCCGGGTTTGTGGCGGGGCCAGGGCTGGCTGGATGCCAGCTTCACCCAGCGCACCTTGCAGGAGGAGTTGCAAGCGGCAGCTCGCAAGGAAGCGGGCGGCCTCCTGCATCTGGGCACGCACTTCACCTTGCGGCCGGGCGTGATGTCGCGCTCCTGGCTGCGCCTGGGGGATGGTCAGCGCCTGCACCTGGCCGAGCTGGCGCGCATGCCCTTCACGCACACCCAGCTGGTGACGCTGTCGGCCTGTTCCACGGGTCTGGGCGGTGGCGACGATGGATCCGGGGCCGAGGTGGCCGGGCTCAATGCCAGCCTGTTGCAGGCCGGCGCCAGCGAAGTCTTGTCCAGCCTCTGGAGCGTGGACGACGCCGCCACCCGGCGCTGGATGCGGGCCTTCTATGCCGCCCTGCGCCGCCATGGCGACAGCGCGCGTGCCTTGCAGTCGGCCCAGCGCGAGTTTCTGGCGCGGTCTGCGGGCGGGCAATCGCATCCTTTCTACTGGGGCGCCTTCTATCTGGCGCGTGCGGCCACGCAGCGCTGAAGCCGGTACGGGGCGCTGAGCCCGGGCGCCAGCCGCACCGGGTGCCGCGCCTGCTGGTAAGTCTGGCTGCAAGAACGGGCCCGAATGGTCTATGGTTCCAGGATGCTTGAAACCACCATGCCCGAACGTTCAGCGCAAGCCATGCAAAAAGGCCCGCTGCATTTCTATTTCGATTTTTCCTCGCCCTACAGCTACATCGCCTCGGAGTGGGTGGACGCGGTCGCGGCGCGCCATGGCCGGCGCGTGCAGTGGCATGCCATCTTGCTGGGCGTGACCTTCCAGGCGGCCGAACTCAAGCCGCAGATCGAGCACCCGCTCAAACGCGATTACGCGTTTCGAGATTTTGCCCGCTCGGCTGCTTTTGCCGGTTTGCCTTACCTGCAGCCCGCGCGCTTCCCGATTGCCACGCAGAACGCCGCCCGTGTGTTCTGGTGGCTGCATGAGACGCAGGGCGCTGCGGCCGCGGTGGCCTGGGCCCGCGCTGGACTGCGCGCCTATTTCACCCGCGGTGTGTCGTTGGACGACCCGGCCCAGCTCAAGGCCCTGGCCGCCGAGAGCGGCCTCGATGCCGACGCGGCCGAGCAGGCCTGGAGCGACCCGGTCTGGAAGGACAAGCTCAAGACCGTCAACAGCGCCGCGATTGCCGCCGGCGTGTTCGGCGCACCTTACTTCCTGATCGACGGTGAAGCCTTCTGGGGCAATGACCGCCAGGCGCAGATCGAGCGCTGGCTGGCCACCGGTCCCTTCAAGGGCCTGGTGTGAAGCGCGCCTGAATCAGGGCAGAGGCGTCAGCTGGGCCGCGCGCAGCAGGCGCCGGTAGCTGCCGTCCTGCTTCATGGCCTGGAAGGCCTGGTCGAAGGCCAGGCGCAGCGCTTCGCCCTCCGGGTGGCGGTGGCTGAAAGCCAGATAGGTGGGCTTGCGCTCCAGTCCCGGCTCCAGCCACTGGACCCTGGCGCGCAGCTCGGGCTCGCGAGCCAGCTGGTAGAGGCCGGCGGCGCGTTCGCCGAAGGCCAGGTCGATGCGCTCCTTGGCCAGCTTGTGGAGGTTGGTGTTCAAGGCGCTGGCCGGATCGAGTTTGAGACCGGGCTGGCGCAGCGCCTCGGGCAGGTAGCTGCCACGTTCAACGCCGATGCGCAGGCGCTGCAGTGCCTCGGGGCTGGCCACTGCCGGTTGCTCGCCGCGCCGCACGAAGAAGCCCAACTCCTGTTCCAGCAGCGGGGCGCTGTAGCTGAACAGCTGGTCGCGCGCGGCATTGCGCCAGATGCCCAGGATCAGGCAGCGGCCTTCTTCGCCCTCTTTCAAGATGCGTGCCCAGGGCATGAACTCGGCCTGCATGGCGTAGCCCGCGCGCTGGAAGGCCTGCTGCGCGAGATCCAGCACCGGGCCCATGCGCGGCAGGCGCGGGCTGTTGTAGGGCGGGAAATCGCCGACGCAGACGCGCACGGTGGGGCGTGTGGCGGTCGAATGTGTTGCGGGTGGCGCGCTGCCTTGCGCGAACGCAGTGCCACTCACGGCCAGCAGCCAGATGGCCAGCAGGCGCGCGCCCCAGGCCGGCGCATCAGCGTGGAGGATTGGGGCAGGGGGGCGAGACCGTATCGTCAACAACATCTGGGCCCACCCTAAGCCCAAATGCAGCCCGTCTCAATCGGGCTTGCCCCGGGTGCCTGTGACCTACTGCTTACAGCTCGGCCACGCCCTTGACCCGCGCGGCCGGTACCGGCATGGCCACCGCGGCCTCTTGCACGCGGCCGTGGAAGCGGTCCAGCAGCGCCTTCTGCTTGGCTCGGGCCGTCACGACGTTTGCATGCTTGACGTGGCCGTAGCCGCGGATCTGTTCGGGCAGGCGAGCCAGCTGCAGGGCGACATCCAGCTTGTCGGCCGTCAGGCCGGCCAGCAGCTCGTCCACCAGGGCTTCGTAGTCCTGGATCAGCTGGCGCTCCATGCGGCGCTCTTCGGTCTTGCCGAAGACATCGAGCGCGCTGCCGCGCAAGCCCTTGAGCTTGGCCAGCAGCTTGAAGGCCTGGAAGGTCCAGCTGCCCATCTCGATCTTCTTGGCGCGGCCATCGGGGCCCGGCTTGGAGATCAGCGGCGGCGCCAGGTGGAAGCTCAGGCGCTCCCAGTTCTCGAACTGTTCCTTCATCGCGCGCTCGAACTGGCCGTCGGTGTAGAGCCGCGCGACTTCGTACTCGTCCTTGATGGCCAGCAGCTTTGCGTAGTAGCGGGCCACGGCCTTGGTGAGGCGTTCGCTCTTGCCGGCTTCGCCCAGCTGGCCTTCGGCGCTGCGCACGCGCTGCACCAGGGCCAGGTAGCGCTGGGCATAGGCGCTGTTTTGATACGCCGTCAGGTGGGCGCTGCGGCGGGCCAGCAGGCCGTCCGGGCCGTCGAGCTTGTCGAAGTTCAGCACCTGCACGACCGCTTGGCTGCGGCCGGCCAGGCGGCGCAGGGCCTCGGGCGCGGCGATCGCCAGGCGGCCCAGGGCGAAGGCGGTCTTGTTGCCTTCCACGGCCACGCCGTTCAGTTCCATGGCCCGCATCAGTGCAGCTTCGGACAGCGGCACCAGGCCACGCTGCCAGCAGGCGCCCAGCATGATGATGTTGCTGGGCATGGTGTCGCCCATCAACTCCTGGGCAATCGCCTGGGCGTCGATGGTGCTCATGAGGCCAGCGTCGCCACCGACGGCATGCTGCATCTTGGCCAGCAGCGAGTCGGCCTGCAGGCTGGCATCGGGGTTGCGCACAAAGGCTGCGGTGGGCAGCTCATGCGTGTTGGCCAGGATGACGGTGCGGCCCGGCTTGACCGTGCCCAGCGCATCGGGGCTGGCGCCCACCACCATGTCGCAGGCCAGCAGCACATCGGCCTGTTGCGTGTCGATGCGCACCTGGTTGAGCAGGTCTTGCGTCGGCGCCACGCGCACAAAGGACAGCACCGAGCCGCCTTTCTGCGCAAAGCCCATGAAGTCCAGCACCGAGGCTTGCTTGCGTTCCAGATGCGCGGCCATGCTGATCAGGGCACCCACCGTCACCACGCCGGTGCCGCCCACGCCGGTGACCAGCAGGTCGAAGGGTCCCGTCCAGTTCCAGGGTTTGGGGGCGGCAATGGCGGCCAGCTCGCGCGCCAGATCGGCCGGCGTGTAGCTGGCGCCGGCCCGCTTCTTGAGCTGGGCACCATGCACCGAGACGAAGCTCGGGCAGAAGCCGTTGACGCAGGAGAAATCCTTGTTGCAGCTGCTTTGCTCGATCACGCGCTTACGGCCGAAATCGGTCTCCACCGGCACGACCGAGAGGCAGTTGCTGGCCTGGCCGCAGTCTCCGCAGCCCTCGCAGACCTGCTCGTTGATGAAGATGCGCTTCGGCGGGTCGACGAACTCTTTCTTCTTGCGGCGGCGGCGCTTTTCGGCGGCACAGGTCTGGTCGTAGATCAGCACCGTCACGCCTTCGATCTCACGCAGCTCGCGCTGCACCGCGTCCAGCTCGCTGCGGTCGTGGAAGGTCGTGCCCGGCGGGAAGAGGTTTTCGTGGCCCTGGTACTTCTGCGGCTCGTCGCTGACCACCACCAGGCGCTTCACGCCTTCGGCCTCCACCTGGCGGGCGATCTGGGGCACGCTGGTGGTGCCATCCACCGGCTGGCCACCGGTCATGGCGACGGCGTCGTTGTAGAGGATCTTGTAGGTGATGTTGGTCTTGGCGGCGATGGCCTGACGGATCGCCAAGTAGCCCGAGTGGTAGTAGGTGCCGTCGCCCAGGTTCTGGAACACATGCTTCTCGGTCGTGAAGCGGCTGTGCGCCGCCCAGTCCACGCCCTCGGCGCCCATCTGAATCAGGCCCGAGGTGCCGCGCTCCATCCAGCTGGCCATGAAGTGGCAGCCGATGCCGGCCAGGGCCCGCGAGCCTTCGGGCAGGCGGGTACTGGTGTTGTGCGGGCAGCCCGAGCAGAAATAAGGCTGGCGACGCACGCCATCAGCCGCGTTGGAGAGCAGGCAGGGGGTAAGAAAATCCACCACCAGATGGCGGCGGTCCAGGGCGGGGTTGAGGCGGGCCAGCCAGTCGGCCACCGTGTTCATGATGCGCGAGGGACGCAGCTCGCCGAGCGCCGAGAGCACGGCCTGGCCATGCTCATCGGTCTTGCCCACCACGCGCGGGCGTTGCGCGTCGGGCAGGTGGTAGAGCAGCTCTTTGATCTGGCGCTCGACGACCGGGGCTTTCTCCTCGATCACCAGCATATCGGTCAGGCCCTGGGCGAACTCGCTCATGCGTGAGCCTTCCAGCGGGAACACCAGGCCGACCTTGTAGACCCGCACGCCGGCGGCGGCCAGAGCGTTGGGGTCCAGGTCCAGGCGGCGCAGCACTTCCATGAAGTCGTAATGCGCCTTGCCCACGGTGACGATACCCAGGGTGGCGCGGGGGCTCACGACGATGTGCTTGTCGATGCTGTTGAGCTTGGCAAAAGCCTTGACGGCGTTCAGCTTGTGCTCGAGGCGGGTTTCCAGCTCCAGCGAGGGCAGGTCCACCGCGCGGATATGCAAATCCACCGGCGGCTTGTGGTCCACCGGCAGCTCAAAGTCCAGCGGCACGCTGTCCAGGTCCACCGTCATGCCCGACTCCACCACCTCCGAGATCGCCTTGAAGCCGACCCAGGTGGACGAAAAACGGCTCAGCGCCCAGCCGTAGAGCCCGAACTCCAGATACTCCGCCACATTGCCCGGGTGCACGATGGGCATGTGCCAGGCCTGCAGGGCCAGATCGCTCTGGTGTGGGGTGCTTGATGAGACACAGCCATGGTCATCGCCGCAGACCACCAGCACGCCGCCTAACTTCGAAGTGCCATAGACATTGCCATGCTTGAGCGCATCGCCCGAGCGGTCCACGCCCGGGCCCTTGCCATACCACATGGCGAACACGCCGTCGGCCGTGCGCTTCGGGTCCAGGGCCACGCGCTGCACGCCGAGGCAGGCGGTGGCGGCCAGGTCTTCATTGATGGCGGGCAGGAAGTTCACCTGGGCCGCATCGAGGAACTTTTTGGCCTTCCAGAGCTGCTGGTCCACCATGCCCAGCGGGCTGCCACGGTAGCCGGAGACAAAGCCGGCGGTGTTCAGGCCCTTGCTTTCGTCCTGCGCTTTTTGCGCCAGCAGCAGGCGCACCAGGGCTTGGGTGCCGGTCAGGAAGACTGCGCCGCTGTTCGCTGCGAGGTTGTCCGAGAGCTTGTAGTCCCGCAGTGCGGGCTCCTGGGGAGCCGCAGGGCTGACGGTGGGTGTTTCTGAACTGGACATGGGCTTTCCTCGCGAGACGAACGATGGCTGCCGGGGATTTTTCGTCAGAGGGCCAAGTGTTTGTTGCTCTGTTTGCCGCTGTCAAGCCAGTGAATGAGAGAATTCCTCTCAAAGGAGTCTCAAATGGAGATGGATCGTTTCGATCGGGCCACGCGCCAGATTCTCGAAGCCCTGCAGGCCGATTGCCGCCAGAGCACCCAGGCCCTGGCCGACCAGGTGGGCCTCTCGGCCACACCGGTCTGGCGCCGCATCAAGGAACTCGAAGACAGCGGCGTGATCCGCCGCCATGTGGCCCTGGTGGACCGCGAAAAACTGGGCCTGAATATCTGCGTGCTGGCCAATGTCTCGCTGGTGCGGCACAGCGAGGGCGCGGTGGAACAGTTCGAGCGCCTGGTCCTGGCCAGCCGCGAAATCATCGAGTGCCACGGCATCACCGGCGAGGCCGACTACGTGATCAAGGTCGTCGTGCCCGATATGAAGGCCTACGACGCCTTTCTGCAAAGCCAGATCTTCAAGGTCCCCGGCGTGGCCAGCGTGCGCAGCAATGTGGTGCTGCGGGAGGTGAAGTACGAGACAGCGTTGCCGGTCGGGTGAGCTCGGTCGCTCAATCGCGGCTCTGGTAGTTGCCGGGCGTGGTGGCGTGCCGTTTCTTGAAATGCCGCTGGAAATGCGACTGGTCGCTGAAACCGAGCTCCAGAGCCACCTCGCTCAAGGGCAGGCCTTGCTTGAGCAGGCGTTTGGCGCGGTTCAGGCGCAGGTCGATCTGGTAGGCGTGCGGTGTCAGGCCGAAGGCGTGCTTGAAGCGGCGTAGCAGCTGGAACTCGCTCCAGCCGCCAAGCTGCGCCAGTTCCTCGAGTGACAGGGCCTGGCTCATCTGCGTCTCGATCCGCTGGCGCACGGCTTGCAAGGCGGCATCGTCCGATGCAGGCGCGCCGGCGGCGAGCGGCGTCGGCGAGGCCTCAGGCGCTCGCGCCTGCAAGGCATGATCGGCGACGAAATTCAGCAACTGCTCGTTCAGCTCCAGCGGGTCCGGCGGGCACGGAGCCGCCAGGGCCTCGCAGATCAGGCTCAGGGCCGCGTAGACCTCGCGGGAGTCGCTGGCGTGCTGACTCAGCGGCAGGGCGCCTGTCTCTCCGCCCAAGGGCAGGAAGCTGCGATGCAGCCAACATGCATCGACATACAGCATGCGGTAGGACCAGGCCTGCGCTTCGCTGGGGTTGCAGGAATGCGCCAGACCGGGCTCCATCATCACGGTCATGCCGGCACGCAGGGGGCTGAGGGTTTCCTCGCCGCGCCCGTGGCGGAACAGGGCCTCGCCGGCATCGACGGTGCCAAAGGCGTATTCCTCATGGGTATGGGTCTGGTAGCAATCGCGACTGCCGCTGGCCAGGCGCAGCTCCAGATGGGGCAGCAGTGTCTGGTGGCGGACAAAGCGATGCGGGTGGGCGAGCGGCATGGGCCCCATGGTAGCGGGCGGGCTCATGCCTGCGGCCTTCGGACCCGCCACCTCAGCCGCCAGCCAGCATGCCGTAAATGGTCAGTAGCAGCAGGGCCGCCAGCAGCTGGTTGAAGCCGCGTTGGTAGGCCGGCCGCGCCAGCCAGCGCCGAATCCACATGCCCAGCGCCGCCCAGGTTGAAACCGAGAGCCAGCACACCAGCAAGGAGATGGCACAAAACAGCTGCAGGCGCAGCGCTCCCTCCGGCCCGCTCGGCACGAACAGACCCACGCCCGACAGCGCCACCAGCCAGGCCTTGGGGTTCAGGCCTTGGGTCAAGGCCCCCTGCAGCAGGCCATGCGTCCAGGCTCGCAGGGCGCTTGCGCCCCGTGGCGGCGCTTCTTCGGCCAGCGCTCCGGTCGGCGCTCCAGTCGGCGCTCCAGTCGGCGCACCGGGCGGCGCTGTGGCGATGCGCCAGGCCAGCAGCAGCAAATAGGCCGCGCCCGCCAAGGGCGCCAGTCGCGCCAGCTGTGGGTGAGCGACCAGGCTGATCTGCAGGCCGCTGCCCGCCAGCCAGACCACCGCGCCATAGCTCAGGCTCGCGCCCAGCACGAGCGGCATGGCCTGCACAAAGCCCTGCGCCGCCCCAGCCGCCGAGGCCATCACATTGACCGGCCCCGGTGAAATCGCGCCCGCCAGGGCAAACAGCACCATGGACATCCACACCGCGTTTTCCATCGCGCGCACCCTCCTCATCTCGTTTCATCTTGACGTCTCATATCGCTGTGCAGCCAGCACTGCGGCTGGGTTTGAGCCTGTTCAGCATGAGCGCGAGTGTGGTGAAGCGGGGCGGGTTTGTATTGGATGAAATTGCAGGGCGCCTTGCGGCGCGGCTGGCGCAATACAATAGGAACGCCTTCTGAATTGGATGAGCCGGAACGCTCGGATGCCTCGGCATCAGCCCCGGAAACTCGACGGTTCAGAAGGCTTTCTTTTGTCGTAGCGCTATGTAAATTCATGCGCTGTGTCTTGGTGACACGATGAACCAGCACCGTCACGACATCGTCAACGCTATCAATCGTGACTGGCGCACTGACTTCGATGCTGTCTAGTGCGCCGTCTGTTGCGCGAAGCACGGCAGTACTTTCCTCAAGCACGTCTTCAACGACAGAAAAAGTTGCGTACTGAATGGGGCAGCAGCTCCTTGTGACGCACGAAGCGATGCGGGTGGATGGGCGAGGTGGCTGAATGCAGTTGTGGCAAGCCGACCCCACGGCCCTGAATCACCAACTCCGGATCAGCCCACGAGACCCGGCAGGACTCGGGCGATGAGCGAGGTGAGCGCCAGGGCATACAGCCATTTGCAGGCCTTGGGCGCTGCCAGTGGATTCAGCCCGCCGACCTGGCCGCGTACGGCCTCGGGATTGAGAAGCGTGGCGAGCATGAAAGCGGTGATGGCGACGCCTCCGAGTACGCTTCTTGCATCAAAGCTTCGGGATTCCATGGCTGCAAACAGCTCGATGGCCCAGGTGAAAGCGAGGAAGAGCGAAAACAGGAGGACGGTGAGCCGCTGCTTGGTGTTGAGATTTTTCCAGTCGAGCATGATGGGTGTTGGGCGCGCGGCATTGAATTGAAAGAGACCTACGGCGCCTCAGTCTTCCTTGAGGGTTCAGCGCCCCACCACCTGCAGCCCCTGCGCCGCGGCACTGAACAACACCTTGCCGGCCTGCACGTTGTCCACGAAATCGAGCTTGAGTTGGTATTTGCCTTTGGGCGGCTTGAGCCAGGCTTCGGTTTCGCCGCCGGGGAAGTTGAGGACCTCGGTCTTGCCGCCGCCCTCGGGTGCGATGCTCAGGCGGAAGTGGCCGGTGCCGGGTTCTTGCAGGGCCTGGTGCGAGACGTTCAGCTTGGAGGCGTGGAACAGCACTTGAACGGGGCTGCCCTCGCGCGCTTCGTTGCTCTTATCGCCGCTGCCCGCCACGCGCAGGCTGATGCCGGGCTGGCTCAGGGAGTCGGGCTTGATGCCTTCGTTGAACTTGGTGACCGTGATCTTCAGCGGCTTGCTGTAGACGAAATTGGGCACATGGCGGTGGTCGGCCAGCACCAGGCGCAGGGTGTAGTCGCCCGGTTTCAGCGTCAGCACGGTTTCCATCTGGCCTTTGCCAAAGTGGATGTACTGCTCGTTGAAGGGCAGGGGCTGGTTGAAATCCAGCGGCAGGTCGCGGTTGATCAGGAGGTGGTGGTGGCCGGTCTTGCCCTGCGGCTTGGTGATGGGCGCAATGCCCATGCCGGTCAGGCCGAAGGTCACGAGAAACGGCGTCTCGATCTTGGCGCCGTCTTGCAGATTGGTGAAATGGGTCTGCTGCGCCAAGCGTGGCGCGGAGGCCAGCCAGGGGTGGGGCGCTGAGCCCGAGGAGGATTGGGCTGCAGCCGGCGCTGCACCGAGCAGGGTCAGGGACAGGAGCAAGCTCAGGCGCGCGAGCAGTGACGCGGCGCTGCCGGTCCGGGAGTGCTGGGTCTGGCGCGGCTTCAGTGTGTACATCGTCTTCATCTTCATCATCGACTTCTTCTCTACGAATTCTTCATTCTGCGAAAGCGGGCTGCCCACAGGGCGCCCGTCTGTTCGTGTCGGCGGAGTGGTGGTGGAGGGGGGACTGACTACAAACTGCGGGGTTCAGTGCTCCTCGCCGGTCGGGGCTGGCAGGGGTTTTGGTGAATCAGGCCTTTTTCAGGAATTCGGACTTGAGCATCAGGCTCACGCCGTCGATCTTGCAATCGACATCGTGGTCGCCATCAACGAGGCGGATGCCCTTGGCCTTGCTGCCCTTTTTCAGGGTGATGGACGAGCCTTTCACCTTCAGGTCCTTGATCAGGATGACGCTGTCGCCATCGACCAGAACCTGGCCGTTGGCGTCGCGCACCACTTTGGCGGCCTCGCCGGGCTCGTCGGCGGACGGGGCCTCGGACGACCATTCAAAGCCACAGTCGGGGCAGATGAATTGCGCACCGTCGGTGTAGGTGTTTTCGAGCGTGCATTGGGGACAGGCGGGCGGCGTGGACATGGCGGGTTCTTGGCTTTAGCTTTTCCCGCCGCGTGAACTGCGGGAGCGAGGGTTTCTTGCGGCTGGTTTGTGCGAATCGCGCGACACTGTAACCGAGTGCTTCAGCGCATGCGCTCCTGAAAGCGCTGCCGCGCATGCCTCAGTCAGGGGGGGGGGCACTGGCCGGTCGCCATGCCTTCCGGCATGGATTTGCGCTTGCGGCCATACTCTTGCCGGCAGCGCGGACGAACCGCAAGCGATCATCAAGGCGGGGCAAGGCCTCACCCTGCGGTTTCGCTGGACACGGCCCATTCACTCAAGCATCCCTTCGCTCGTTCATTGCGCGGGCGTCAGCTGTTTGGATGGCACTGTGGCGGTCGCCGCGCATCACCCCAAACCCGTGTTCACCGCTGACCTGGAAGACCTGCCATGACGATGACCCGCCCCTTGTCTCTGAGCCTGCGCCTGGCGCTGGCGACCAGTGCCGCCCTGTTTCTGGCTGCCGCGCCTGCCCACGCGGCGACAGACGCTGTTGCCAAAGAAGATGCGGCGCTGAAGGCCGCCATCGCCGGCAGCCACCGCACGCCGGCCAACGTGGCTCGCGACGGTGCCCGCCATCCTTACGAGACCCTGAGCTTCTTCGGCATCAAACCGACCCAGACCGTGGTGGAGCTCTCGCCCGGCGGCGGTTGGTACACCGAGATTCTGGCGCCCTATCTGCGTGACAAAGGTCAGCTGATCCTGGCCGGCGACGACCCGGCTTCCGAGGTGCCGTATTTCCAGCGCAGCGCCGCCCGCATGAAAGCCAAGCTCGAAGCCCTGCCGGCCGTGTACGACAAGGTGCAGGTGACGGTGTTCGCGCCTGGCGCGGGCAAGTTCGATTACGCCAAGCCGGGTTCGGCCGATCTGGTGCTGACCTTCCGCAATGTCCACAACTGGATCTCGGCGGGTGAAGGCAAGGCGCAGGCCGTGTTCAACAGCGCCTTCGCGGCGCTCAAGCCCGGCGGCGTGTTTGGTGTGGTCGAGCACCGCCGCCCGGTCGCGCAGGCCCAGGATGCCAAGGCCTCCAGCGGTTATGTGCACCAGGCCTATGTGATCCAGCTGGCCGAGAAGGCCGGCTTCAAGTTGGCCGCCAGCTCCGAGATCAATGCCAACCCCAAGGACACGGCCGACCACGAAGGCGGCGTCTGGTCCCTGCCGCCGACCTTCGGCCTCAAGGACAAGGACCGCGCCCGTTATGAAGCCATCGGCGAGAGCGATCGCATGACGCTCAAATTCGTCAAGCCCTGAGCGGGCCTGAGCTTGGCAGCAGCGAGCCGCTGAACGCCTTCATGTTCGAGCGCATCGCCTTCATCGGCGCAGGCCGGCTGGCGCGCACCCTGGCCCCGGCCTGGGCGGCGGCCGGCCAGCGGGTGGTGGCCGTGGCCAGCCGCCAGCCTGGCGCCGCGCAAGACCTGGCCCAGCACCTGCCGGGCTGTCAGGCGCTGGCACCCGAGGTGGCGGTGCAGGCGGCCGATCTGGTGCTGCTGACCGTGGCCGACGACGCCATCGCCTCGGTCGCTGCCCGCCTGCCCTGGCGCCCGGGGCAGGCGGTGCTGCACTGCAGCGGCGCCACCGAGCTGGCGGCCCTGGCGCCAGCTGAAGCGCTCGGCGCGCACATCGGCGGTTTCCACCCGCTGCAGATTTTTTCCGACCCCGCACGTGCGGCAGCCTTGCTCGCCGGCAGCACGGTGGGCATCGAAGCCAACGATGCGGCCTTGAGCGCGCGCCTGCACGACTTGGCCGCAGCCTTGGGGCTGAAGCCGCTGTCACTGCGCCCCGGCACCCGGGCGGCCTACCATGCGGCCGCCAATCTGGCCGCCAGCAGCCTGCTCGCGGTGTTGGCCGAAGCGCGCCAGGTCTGGTCCGCCATCGGCCTGCCGCCGGAGGCTGCCCTGGGCGCCCTGCTGCCGCTGGCGCGCGGCACGCTGGACGCGGCCGAATCGCGCGGTCTGGCTGGCGCGCTTTCGGGCCCGGTGGCGCGCGGCGATGCCGGCGTGTTGACCGCCCATCTGCAGGCCCTGGAGGGACTGGGCGCCGAGCATGCGGTGTTTTACCGCGCATTGCTGAGCCGCCAGCTGGATCTGGCCGCTGAAGCCGGCCGTCAGCCCGAGGCGCTGCTGGCCCTGCTGCGCCGTCAGCTGCAGCTGTTGCAGTCGCGCTAATTTCTTGTGCCGTCCGGGTGCGGGCGGCTCCTAGAATCCGGCATGCGTTTGGATGTCCCGACCCTGTTCGCTGTGGTAACGCTGGTGGCCTTGTTGATGGCCGGCTGGGTCAGCTTCATGGCCTGGGGCAAGCCCGCGCGTGATGCGCTCTGGGCCTGGGGTATGGCCCTGGTGTCCTACGCGGCCAGTCATGTGATTTTTGCCGTGCTCAATGTCGTGCCTTCGCCGAGTTTGGTGGTGGCCGGCAATGTGGCCTACGGCGTTGCGCTCTCGCTGATGCTCTTGGCCATGCGTCGCTTCGACGGTCTGGACAGCAATGCCGGCCCGCCGGTCTGGGTGCAGCTGCAGCTCTTGCTGCCGGTGCTGGCCATTGCGCTGCTCTACACCCTGTTGATGGAGCAGTACGCTGCCCGCGTGGTGATGGGCTCGCTGGTGTTCTGCTTGCAGATTGGCTTCATCCTGCGCGCCTTGCTGGACCCGCGCCTGCCGCGTCCGGGGCGTGGCCGCTACATCCTGTTGACGGCCTTCTTTGCCCTGCTGAGCTCGCTGCTGCTGCGCGCCCTGGCCGCGGCCATGGGCTGGATGAGCAGCAATAACGACGAGGCCGGGCGGCTCTGGCTGACCATGGTTTTCGTGGTGGCCTTGTGCGCGGTGATCAGCATCTCGCTGGGTTTCGTCTACATGACCATGGAGCGGGCCGAGCAGCGCAATTTCGAGCTGGCGATGAAGGACATGCTGACCGGCCTGTCCAACCGCCGCGCGATCAGCGACCAGCTGCACATGGCGGTCTCGCGCGCCCAGCGGCAGGGCCAATACCTGAGCGTGCTGATGCTGGACATCGATCACTTCAAGCGCGTCAACGATGGCTACGGCCATCAGGCCGGCGATGCCGTGCTGCGCGGCGTGGCCCGTACCCTGCAAAGCCGTCTGCGTGCGCAAGACCAGATCGGCCGTTTCGGCGGTGAGGAGTTCTTGCTCATGCTGCCCGACACCCATCTGGAGGGCGCCACCACCCTGGCCGAGGCGCTGCGCCAGGCGGTGGAGGCCTCGCCCACGCAATGGGGGGCACACAGCATTTCCGTCACCATCAGCATCGGTGTGGCGGGCGGCGTGATCAGCGGCGCGCACACGGTGGACGGCCTGGTCGCTGCGGCGGATGCTGCCATGTACCGCGCCAAGCAGGGCGGCCGCAACCGGGTGGAGCTGGCCGATATGAGCAGCCTGCTGCCGGGAGGCCAGGCTGCGCTGCCGCCGGCCGTGCCGCGCGACTGAACGCACCCCCTCGAGTTTTCCCCACCATGCTCACCGTCTACGGCCTCAACGGACGCATCTTCAGTGGCTCGCTCGAAGGGCTGCGCGAGCTGGGCCCGGTGCAGGCGGTGGCGCGCTTGCGCGCGGTCGAGCCGGTGCACCGTGATCAGGGGCCCAGCCTGCAGCGCGGCCTGCCCGCACCCGGGATGCCGGGGCGCAAGGCCGGCCGGCAGGGCGCGCTGGCAGCCTATTCCGAGGCCCAGCAGCAAGCCCAGCCTGCGGCCTCGGGTGCGGGGGCTCGTCAGCCCCTGACTTTGACCGAGCAGCTGATGAGCCGCAAATTGATCACCGTGCCGGTGATGGCCAGCGTGGCCCAGGGCCTGGATCTGCTGGCCGAGGCCCGCGTGGGCCAGGCGCCGGTGCTGAACCCGCAGCAGCGCCTGGTCGGCCTGCTGCTGCGCGCCGATTTGCTGCCGGTGCCGCGGGATATTCAGGATGCCGCCGCCTGGGCGCGCTGGTTCAGCCGGCCGGTGGGCGAGGTGATGTGGAGCCCGGTACCCGCGGCCCGGCCCGACACGCCCATCCGTGAGGTGGCGCAGGCCTTGCTCGATCTGCGCCTGCCGGGCTTGCCGGTGCTGGATGAGTCAGGCGAGCTGGTCGGCTTCATCTCGCGCAGCGACATCTTGCGCGGCCTGAGCCGGGAGCCGCCCCTGGATTTGTGGGGTTGATGCGGCAGCCGCGGCCGTCAAATTTGCAGATTTCGGCATCTTTTTGCCGACACCGTGCGGAATTGCGAGGAGCGCTGGGCGTCGGCAAGGCTTGGGGCTAATATTTCCGACCGCGCTGCCGAAAAGGTGATGTGCGCACGTCGCCCATCGGCGGCATTCAAGGGTCTAGGGAGTCGCTGCATGTCAGTTGTAGGTTCGGAGGCGCAGACCTCCATGCATCAGCAGCCGGGCTACCACGGCGCGGAGCATCCCGCAGTGGTGCTGCAGAAGGTGGTGCAGGAACTGCCCGACGCCTGCGAGCGCCTGGCTTATGTGCGACAGATGACCGAGCAGGCCGCCACCACGGTGCTGGGCCTGGTCGACACCGCCCAGGAGAACGCCGAGCAGGTGCGCCGCCAGGGCCATGACCTGTCCGACTCTCTGAGCCGCATGGCCGCCGCCCCCGAGCTCAGCGTCGAGCGCGCCCGCGCCATGCTCAAGCTCTGCGCGGCCTATGCCGCCACCGCCGCCGGTTTTGCCGAGCGCGAAAAGTCTCTGCACACCGAAATCATGATGGCCCAGGGCTTCCAGGACTTGTCCGGCCAGGTCATCAACAAGGTGATCGGCATGCTGGAGCGGGCCGAAAAGCCGCTCGAACATCTGCTGGCCGATTTCGACCCGCCCGCCAGCGACGCCCCGGCCGACGCCCAAACCCTGGCCGGCGTGCAAACGCCCGACAAGGCCTTGCAGCAGGATGATGTGGACGACCTGCTGGCTTCGCTGGGCTTCTGAGCCCGGCTTGCGGGCTCAGTGCCAGCTCAGCGGGTTGAGCTTGTAGAAGCTGCTCAGCTGCCCGTACAGCGCCGGGTGCGCCTGGGCCAGCTCGCCCGGCCGCTCGAAGAACAGCTCGCTGGTGACGGCAAAGAACTCGGCCGGATCGGTGGCGCCGTAGGCGTCGATCAGGCCGTCCTGCTCACCCCAGGCCAGGCGCTGGCGCAGCGCATCAAATTCGTTCTGCATCACCCGTGACCAGCGGCGGTAGGCCGCGGTGCTGCCCAGCAGGGGCGCGCCGTTGGCATAGCCCTTGGCCTGATCCAGCTGGTGGGCAAACTCGTGGATCACCACATTGCGGCCATCGCTCGGGTCCATGGCGCCGGCCAGCACGTCCTGCCAGGACAGCAAGACCTGACCCTGCACCCAGCTTTCGCCCGCCAGGGCCCGGCGCTGCTCCATCTGCACCTCGGCCAGGCCCGGCGCCTGGTGCAGGCGGTCGACCACAAAGGCGCCCGGGTAGAGCAGGATCTGCTTGAGCTGGGGGTAGTAGCCGCGGCGTGCGCCCAGCAGGGGCAGGCAGGCCTGGGCGGCGATGGTCACGCGCATCTCGTCCGTGACCGTGAGGCCGCCGCAGCCGATGATGGGTTTCTCGGCCAGAAAGACCTGCATCTCCTGCTTGAGCCGCAGCTGCAGATCGGCCGGCAGGCGCTGCAGCAGCGGAAAGCGACGGCGCAGGATGCGGCGCCAGGCCTGCGGGAACGCCTGCGCCCGCAGGCGCGCGCGGCGGCGGCGCTGCAGCCAGGGGGCGGCCATCAGCCAGACCATCAGGCCCAGTGCGGCGGCCAGGGTGAGCAGCAGGGTCAGGGCGGAGGTGGAACTGGGCATGGCGAAGGGAGGCAGTGTGGCTCTGCACATGCGCCCGCCGCCGCAAAACACAAGAGCGCACAAGAGCGACGCTGCATCTCGTTTACCCTTCGGCCATGACTGCCGCCCCTCCGACCCAGCCGCCCGTCAGGGCGGAGCTGCGGCCGGCCCAGGTCATCATCGGCGGCATCTGCGGCCTGGTGCTGACTGTGGGCCTGGCCCGTTTTGCCTACACGCCCTTGCTGCCGCTGATGCAGGCGCAGGCGGGGCTCAGCGATGCCGCGGCCGGCTGGCTGGCCGCCATCAATTACCTGGGCTATATGAGCGGTGCCTTGCTGGCGGCGCGCCTGGAGGATGGGCGTCTGCGCCATCGGCTCTACAGCATCGGCCTGTGCCTGAGCTTGCTGGTGACCCTGGCCATGGGCCTGGCGCCCAATGTCTGGCTGTGGGCGGCCTCGCGCTATTTGGGTGGCTTGTGCGGTGCGGCTGGCATGTTGCTGGGATCGGGCCTGGTGCTGGGCTGGCTGATGCGCCAGGGCCGGCGGCCCGAACTGGGCTTGCATTTCATGGGCCTGGGCCTGGGCATCGTGGTCTCGGCCCTGGGGGCCATGGCCATGGCGCCGCTGGACTGGGCCTTGCAGTGGCAGGGCTTTGCCTTTGCCGGCCTGCTGGCGCTGGCGCCCGCCTGGGCCTGGCGGCCGCCGGTGCCGCCCGCGCCGTTGGCGGCGGTCGTGCCGGCCGAGCTGCCTTCGCGGCGCTGGCTCTGGCTGATGGGGCTGATGTATTTCTGCGCCGGCTGGGGCTTTGTCATCAACGCGACCTTCACCGTGGCCATCGTCGAGCGCCAGCCTTTGCTGGCCGGCCAAGGGCCCTGGGCCTGGCTGCTGGTGGGCCTGGCCGCCGTGCCTGCGGTGTTCGCCTGGGACCGGGTGGCACGTCGCCTGGGCGAGCTCAAGGCCTTGCTGCTGGCGTTTGGCCTGCAGGTCATCGGCGTGCTGCTGCCGGCTTTGCACGGTGGCTTGTGGGCGGCCCTGGGCGGCGCCTTGCTCTACGGCGCCACCTTCATCGGCATCGTCAGCCTGACCCTGGCCCTGGTGGGGCGCCGATCGCCGGCCAACCCGGGCAAGGCCATGGCGCGCCTGACCCTGGGCTATGGTCTGGCGCAGGTGGGCGCGCCGGCGCTCAGCGGTCTCTGGGTTCAATCCAGCGGCTCGTTTCACGGCGCGCTGTGGCTGACCGCGGCGGTCTTGCTCGTGGGCATGGGGCTCTTGCTGGCCTTGATCCGCCTGGAGCATGAGCTGTGATTGCATCCAGTATCATGCGCCGGCTTCAGCACGGAGACTTTTGCCATGGACCTCACGCTTTGCAGCACACACCGAGACCTGATCGAACAGTTTTGGCGCACGGCCAATGACGGCGATTGGTCGGCCTTTGAGGCCTTGCTCAGCCCCGATGTGGTCTACCTGGTGCCGCAAACGCGCGAGCGCATCCGTGGGCGCGAGCACTTCGTCGAGTTCTTTCGCAGCTGGCCCGAGGCCTGGCGGGCCGAGCTGACGCGCTGCATCGTCGATGAGCGCGGCGCGGTGTCGGTGATCGATTTTCTGACCGCGCGCGGCAGTGAAACCGGCATCTCCTTTTTCGAACTGAGGGACGGGCAGATCACCGAGATCCGCGACTTCTGGCCCAGCGAATACGAACCGCCGCAGCGCATGATTGCCGCCGTCGAGCGCTATTGAGAGCGGCCTGCATAGCACTTGTGTGCAGTAGTTGGCGCGTTTTCGGCGGCGATTGTGGTGCGGATGCCGCCTGTCAGTTTTCTGTTTGCGAGGCTTTGCAATACTTGCCCTCGACCGTTGGGCCGGGCCGATGCGCAGACATGAAACCGGACGCAGCCGAGGCTGCGACACAAGCCTGACGGAGGGAGTGGAGGAGGGTGCGCGATGTCCGCGTGCCCTGGCTGTCTGGAAAGGACTGTCATGTCGCAGACGTCTCCTCGCTCCTCTTCGACGTCGGTGTCGCGCGCCGCTGCGTTGCCCCCTGAGTCCCACTCGGCCTCGCCCTGGCGCCTGGCGTTGCCAGGTCTTTTGGGCCTGGGTTTGCTCGCATTGGCCCTGGGCTTGTCTCAGCCAGCGCGGGCCCAGGATTTCGATTTCAAAGGCTTCGGCACCCTGGCCGTGGGCAAGGTGCTGAACGGTTCGCGTGACACGCCCTTGTTCGGTCGATTCGAGTGCCCTTGCGCCATCGCCGATTACGGCCATGGCGGGCTGTACCGCAAGTCCTGGAGCGCCTCGCCCGAGTCCAAGCTGGGCTTGCAGAGCACGGTCAAGTTTGGCAGCCAGTGGTCGGCCACCGGCCAGGTGGTGGTGCGCGATGTCGACGGCCTCAAGGCGGGCCTGGAATGGGCCTACCTGAGCTACACCCCCGACAGCCACTGGACCCTGCAAGCCGGGCGCAAGCGCCTGCCGCTGTTCTACTACTCGGACTTTCAGGACGTGGGCTATGCCTACAACTGGATCCGCCCGCCGCAAGACGTCTACGGTTGGGAGGCGATCAACTTCAACGGCTTCACCGCCGCCTACAGCACCCAGCTCGGTGACTGGTCGCTGCGCGGCAGCGCTTTTGCCGGCCGCGAGGCGACCAAGGACAACGACGCTGCCAAGATCTACTACGAGGCCCGCCAGGACATCACCTGGAAGCGCATCATCGGCGCCGATCTCGAGGTGGCCAATGACTGGCTGACCCTGCGCTTCAACATCATCAAGAACAAGGTCGATCAGTGGGACTACAGCGATGGTACGCGCACCCAGGTGACGCAAGACAAGTCGCAGCTGATCTATGGCGTGGCTGCCAACATCGATTGGGAAGACTGGCTGCTGCGCTCCGAATACAGCATCTTCGACCGCTCTGACTTCGCCTACAAGGCCAATGGTGTGGCCGTGGCGGTGGGGCGGCGTATCGGCAAGTTCACGCCCATGCTGACCTTCGGGCGTTATCGCGAGACCAACCGCTGGGCGCCGGACACCGTGCAGCGCGACGACACGCTGAGCCTGTCGCTGCGCTACGAGCTGGGCCGCGCTACAGCGCTCAAGCTGCAGTGGGACCGTTTCAAGGACAAGTCCGGCCCGGCACTCGATTTCGTCGGCAATTCCAAGCTGCTGTCCCTTTCGCTGGACACCGTGTTCTGAGCGTGCCCCGACTTCCATCGCAGGAGAAAACTATGAAACCAAACCTCACGACCCCCGTCTGCGCTCGCCCCGTCGCTCGCCTCTTGGCGGGCCTGCTGCTCAGCTTCAGCCTGGGCAGCGCCTGGGCCGAGATGGTCATCATCGTCAACCCGAAGAATCCGGTCGCCAATATGAGTGCCGAGCAGGTCAGCGCGCTGTTCCTGGGCAAATCGAACGTGATGCCCTCGGGCGGCACGGCGGCGCCGGTGGACCAACTGGAAGCCGGTCCGCTTTACGAAGAGTTCTACGCCAAGGTGGCCGGCAAATCGAGCTCGCAGGTCAAGGCGGCCTGGTCGCGCCTGACCTTCTCCGGCAAGGGCACGCCGCCGCGCGCCATGGCCAGCTCGGTCGAGATCCGCAAATTCGTGGCCAGCAATGTCGATGCCATCGGCTACATCGAAAAGTCCGCCGCGGATGCCAGCGTCAAGGTCGTGCTCTCGGTGAACTGAGCCCGGCGGCCCGGGGCCTGTTCGCTTTCGTCACTTCCGTCGCCACTGAGCTAGGGGTGGCGCCGCGCTGGCTTCGGCCTATGCTGCGGCCACCTCGGCATCGAAGAACGAGGAAGGACGCGGGCCATGCGAGTTCATTTCCTGTCGCGGCTGCTGGCCGCTTGCGTGTTGGTGTCCAGTGCGGCGGCCCAGGCCTTCGGGCCGCATGGGCATCAGACAGTCGGAGGCATTGCCGACCAGCTGCTGGCCGGCAGCTCCACGGCCAAGGCGGTGCGCGCTGTGCTGGGCTCCAATTTGCAAACCGCGTCCGTCTGGGCCGATTGCGCCAAAGGCGTGGGCCAGGTCAAGGCCGGCGCACCGTTTGCCTACGATGGCAGCGGCCCCTACCCTGAGTGCGATTACTACGAGAACCCGGCCAGCCAGGCGGCGCTGGTGGCCTTCGTCAAGCGCAATGCCAAGAGCTGCTACAGCAACTCCAGCGACGAGAGCTGCCGCCACAAGTCTTACCACTACACCGACATCTCCCCGCTGCGCGAGGCCTATGCTCCGGGCCTGGCGGGCAGCAGCGACCATGACATCGTCCATGCGGTGAACGCCTGCATCCGCGTGCTGCAAGGCCAGGACGCACCGGCGCCCTTCAACATCCGCAGCAAGAAAGAAGCCCTGCGCCTGCTCGCGCATTACCTGGGCGATCTGCACCAGCCCTTGCATGTGGTGTCGGCCTATCTCGACCCTGCCGGGTTCAGTTTCGACCCGGATCAGCCAGGGCAGGATCCCAAACGCGTGGCCAAAGCTTCGACCAAGGGCGGCAATCTCATCCTGCTCGGCAGCAGCAAGCTGCATGGCTTGTGGGACAGCATCCCGGGGCCGCTGGCCGTCAAGCTGCTGGCCGGCGAGGGGGCCAGCGAGGCGCGTCAGGTGTCGGCAACACCGGGTCCGCTCGATGAATGGGCCGAGCGCTGGGCCAGCGACACCTTGCAGTCGGGCCTGCCCGCACTGGCTGCGCTCAAGTTCGGCCCTCAAAATCCCGATGGGCGCTGGAAGGCCAGCTATGGCTCCAGCTACAGCCGCGAACGCAGCGCCTTGCAGCGCGCTCAGATCGTCAAGGCTGGCGCGCGCCTTGCAGAACTCCTGCGGGCGGTGATGCCCTGAGGGCCGGCTGGCACGCTCAGCCTTCGCGCTCGGCTTCCTCGTCGAGCTCCGTGCTTTCAGGGTTCTCGGGGGCGGCCAAGGAGGCATCGCGCTCCGCCCTTGTGGCCGGGCCCTTGAGGCGCTTGTTCTTGCGCGCCGCGGCCTTGGCCTGGCGGGCAGCCTCGCGCTCTTCGGCCACCGCGGCCCAGGCCTTGAACTCTTCGGGCGTTTCCAGCGAGATCGGGCCCAGCACCTTTTGCCGGAACTCGTACATCAGCACCTCGGCGGCCTTCTGCAAATTGACCCGGCCGCCGCCCAGCATGGCGCCCCGCTTGCGGCCGATCTCGGTCAGCAGCTGCTCATCGTTCATGCCCTCGACCTCGCCCAGCTTGTAGCGCGCCTTCAGCATGTCGAGGTAGGCCGGGTGGCGGCGCAGGTAGGCCAGCAGCTCCAAGGCCACCTCTTCTTCATCGAAGGCATTGCGGCCCACCGCGCCACTGGCGGCCAGGTTGTAGCCGCTTTCCTCGATGGCGATCTTGGGCCAGAGCATGCCGGGCGTGTCGAAGAGGTAGAAGTCCTGGTCCAGCACGATCTTCTGCTCGACTTTGGTGATGCCCGGCTCATCGCCGGTCTTGGCACTGCGCTTGGAAGCCAGCGTGTTGATCAGGGTGGACTTGCCGACATTGGGAATGCCGCAGATCAGCACCCGCAGGGGCTTGACCATCCCACCGCGCAGCGGCGCCAGCTCGCGGCAGGCCTTGATCAAGGCCTGGGCCGGCGCCTTGTTGCTCGCATCCAGGCCGATGGCGCGGGTGTCGGGCAGGCTGTTGTAGTGGGCCAGCCAGAGGGCGGTGCGCTCGGGGTCCGCCAGGTCCTGTTTGTTGAGTAGCTTGAGCGTGGGCTTGCCCGCCGTCAGCTGGGCCAGCAGCGGGTTGGCGCTGGAGCCGGGCAGGCGCGCATCGAGCAGCTCGATCACCACATCGAGCCCCGCCTTCATGCGATCGTTGATCGCATTGCGGGTGGAGTTCATATGCCCCGGAAACCAGTTGATCGCCATGCTTGTGTGCTGCTCTGAAGAAAAGGCGCGGCCCTGGCCGCGAGGGGGCTATTGTCGCCCGGGCGTTGCGCCGGCGCTGGCCTCTTGCGCCGCCAGCTCGCGCAGGCAGGCCAGGCACAGGCAGCTGGAATACATTGCCGCCAAGCGCTCACGCAAGGCCGGACTCAGGCGCAAGTCAAAGCAGTCGCAATGCGCGTCAGCGGCGCCGCAGTGAAAACCACCGCCGCAGCGCGGGCAGCGGTCGTTCAAGAGCGTCCGGGCGGGGTCAGGGGCGCTCATGCGAACAGGCCGGCATGCTGCTGGCGCAGCAGGTTTTTCTGCACCTTGCCCATGGCATTGCGCGGCAGCTCGGGCGCCAGCAGGATCTGCTTGGGCACTTTGAAGCCGGCGATGCGGGATTTGAGCGTGGCGCTGATGGCGGCAGGGTCCAGGCTGGCGCCGGGCTTGGCGATCAGCACGGCGACCACGGCTTCGCCAAAGTCGGGGTGGG
Organism: Paucibacter sp. B51; assembly: GCF_027863535.1. Taxonomy (NCBI): domain Bacteria; kingdom Pseudomonadati; phylum Pseudomonadota; class Betaproteobacteria; order Burkholderiales; family Sphaerotilaceae; genus Roseateles; species Paucibacter sp. B51. Next base: position 1,892,495 of record NZ_JAPIVN010000001.1, read on the forward strand.
GCACGCCGATCACGGCCGACTCGGCCACGCCGGGCAGTTCGTTGAGAAAGCCTTCGATCTCGGCCGGGTAGACATTGAAGCCGCCGCTGATGACGAGGTCCTTGCTGCGGCCAACGATCTTCACATAACCGTTTTCATCCACGCAGCCGACATCGCCGGTCTTGAACCAGCCGTCGGCGGTGAATTCCTCTCGGGTCTTTTCGGGCATGCGCCAGTAGCCGCCGAAGACATTGGGGCCGCGCACCTCGATCTGGCCGATGTCGCCGGTGGCGCAATCGCCGCCCTCGGCCGTGCGCACACGCAGGCTCACGCCGGGCAGGGCCGGCCCGACCGTACCGCCGATGCGCGCGCCATCGGCCGTGCGGCAGGGATTGGACGTGAGCATCAGGGTCTCGCTCATGCCGTAGCGTTCCAGGATGGTGTGGCCGCTGCGGGCCTGCCAGTCGCGGAAGGTCTCGATCAGCAGCGGCGCCGAGCCGCTGATGAAAAGCCGCATGCTGCGGCAAGCCTCCAGGTTCAGGCCAGGCTCAGCCAGCAGGCGCACATAGAGCGTGGGCACGCCCATGAAGACCGTGGCTTCGGGCAGGCGGCGCAGCACGGCGCGCGGCTCGAACTTGCTGAACCAGATCATGCGGCTGCCGTTGAGCAGGGCGCCATGCGAGGCGACGAAGAGGCCGTGCACATGGAAGATGGGCAGGGCGTGGATCAGCACATCGCCGGGCTGCCAGTCCCACAGGTCTTTCAGGGTCAGCGCATTGCTGAGCAGATTGCCGTGGCTGAGCATGGCGCCCTTGCTGCGCCCGGTGGTGCCGCTGGTGTAGAGGATGGCGGCCAGGTCCTCGCTGCGGCGCAGGGCGGGCGAGTGCTGGTCGGACATGGCGGCGGCGCGGTCCAGCAGGGTGCCGCTGCGGTCTTCGTTGAGGGTGAAGACGTTTTGCACCCCGGCCATGAAGGCCAGCTTGCTGGCCCAGCCGAAGTTCTTGCCGCCGCAAACCAGCACGGCGGGCTCGGCGTCCTGGATGAAGTAGCCCAGCTCGGCCGCCTGGTAGGCCGGGTTCAGCGGCAGGTAGACGAAGCCGGCGCGCAGCACGGCCAGGTAAAGCATCAGCGCTTCCACGCTCTTCTCGCAATGGGCGGCGATGCGGCTGCCCTCGGGCAGGTCCAGGCTCAGCAGCAGGTTCGCCAGCATGGCGGTGCCGCGCTCCAGATCGCGCCAGCTGTAACGCAGGCCCTCGCCATCGGCGCATTCGATGGCGCAGGCGTCCAGGTCTTCAGGGAAGGCGGCGCGCAGGGCGGCGAACAGATTGCCGGTGGCGGCTGCGCTGGGCGCGGAGGAGGTTGCGGAGGGCAGGGGGGCGGGGCTCTTCATGCTCCGCATTTTGCTGCAGGGCGCCCATGAGGCCCCGCGCGGGCGCAAGACGGCGCGTGCGTGTGCGCACCGTGATCGTTCGTGAAAAATACCGGGCGCTCGATTTCAGCGAGTTTCGCCCAGCGAACGCAGCCCGAGGCCGAACGCTTGCGCGGTTCGCTCAGCTGCTCATGCCCGGCAGCACCAGCCAGCGGCTCAGGTGCTGGCGCAGAGCGCTGAAATCCAGGGGTTTGGTCAGGTGCTCGTCCATGCCGGCGGCCAGGCTGGCGGCGATATCGCTTTCCAGCGCATGGGCCGTCAGGGCCAGGATGGGGAAGCGCGCCAGGCTGCCGGCTTCTTGCAGGCTGCGCAGGCGGCGGGTGCATTCCAGGCCGTCCATGCCGGGCATTTGAATGTCCATCAGCACCAGGTCCGGGGTGGCGCGCGTGCAGGCCTGCAGGGCTTCCTGGCCGTTGTTGGCCAGCAGGGACTCCACGCCCATCAGGGCCAGGAACTCCAGGGCCACGACCTGATTGATCTGGTTGTCTTCCACCAGCAGGACCAGGGGGCGGCGGGCTTGGGGCTGGGTTTCGGAATCGCCGCCGGGGCTGCGCTCAGGCGCCGCCGGGCGGGCGGGGCCTTGCGCGACCAAACGCATCCAGTTGGCCTGGATGGCGCGCTCGAAACCATGTGTGTTCATTCCCCGACCCCAAAACTCTGCGTCAACAACCATCAGCACTGCCGGGCTGACGGCTGCTTTTGCGGCAGCTCAGAGCCCTCCCTCGCGCAATTTATTCGATCTGCGCCTGCGCTCGCCAATCCTCGGGGAAATTCGACTTCGCTCGGTGATCTGTGCGCTGTTCGCCATTGTTGCCTGTGCGCAGAGCGAGCGCAACGCGGCAGGCTGCGCGGATGCCTGGGGTTTCCCCGGAGTGATCTGGACGGGCTCTTGACGGCCGGCACGCGAAAGGCTTGGCTTTTTCTCTGGTTTGACCGTGCGACCCTGCTGACAGCTTTGGGTCGGCCCCCTCCCTAGAATGCCTGCTCCCAGCGCAGCAGCAGGCACTCTCCATGTCCGAAGGCACCATCCGCATCCGCGGCGCCCGTCAACACAATCTCAAGAACCTCGATCTGGATCTGCACACGGGCGAGCTGACCGTGGTCACCGGCCCCAGCGGCTCGGGCAAGTCCAGCCTGGTGTTCGACACCCTGTACGCCGAAGGCCAGCGACGCTATGTCGAAACCTTCTCGGCCTATGCCCGCCAGTTCCTGGACCGCATGGATCGCCCGGCGGTGGACAAGGTCGAGGGCGTGCCGCCGGCGATTGCCATCGACCAGACCAACCCGGTGCGCACCAGCCGCTCCACGGTCGGCACCATGACCGAGCTGAACGACCACCTCAAGCTCTTGTTCGCCCGCTCGGCCCAGCTCTTCGACAAAAAGACCGCCCAGGCGGTGCGCCACGACACGGCGCAGACCATTTACTTGGAACTGCTAGAGCGCACCAAGGAGCACGACCCTCGCATCGTGCTGACCTTCCCGGTCGAGCTGCCGGCCACGACCAGCAGCGAGGAAGTGACGCAGTGGCTGTCGGCCAGCGGTTTCACGCGCGTGCAAGCCGAGCGTGAAGTCGCCACGCCCACCGGGCCGCGCAAGCTGCTCGATGTGGTGGCGGACCGTTTCCGCCTGCAGGGCGCCGACAAGCAGCGCGCTATGGAAGCGATCGAGCTGTGTCTCAAGCGCGGATCGGGTCGATTGAATGTTTACGTTCTGCCCGCAACTCCTGGCCCCTCGCCTGCGGGTACGCAGGCGGTCCCCCGAGGGGACGCGGCCGTTCTTGGGAGCGGCCCGGCGAACGGCCAGGACGGTGACGCCGTCCTGTGGCGTTACTCAACCGGCCTGCATTGCCCCGACAGCGATCTGCGCTACCAGGAGCCCCAGCCGGCGCTGTTCTCCTTCAATTCCGCCATGGGCGCCTGCGAGACCTGCCGCGGTTTCGGCCGCGTCATCGGCGTGGACTTGGGGCTGGTGATTCCGGACGAGAAAAAGACCCTGCGCAATGGCGCGATCAAGACGCTCTCGACCCCGGCCTGGAAGGACAGTCAGGACGACTTGCTGCGCTATGCCGGCGAGGCCGGCATCCCGCGCGACACGCCCTGGAACCAGCTCTCGCAGGCCCAGCGCGACTGGGTGATCCACGGCTCGCCGAACTGGACCGGCAACTGGAACAAGCAGTGGTACGGGGTCATGCGCTTCTTCGAGTACCTGGAGAGCAAGGCCTACAAGATGCACATCCGGGTGCTGCTGTCCAAGTACCGCAGTTACACCACCTGCGGGACCTGCGATGGCGCCCGCCTCAAGACCGAGGCCCTGCTCTGGCGCGTCGGCTCCAAGGAGCTGGCCGATTCGCTGTTGCCCCCGGCTCAGCGCCTGATGCCCAAGGGCGTGGACTGGAGCCGTGCCCAGCTGGAAGCCTTGCCGGGCCTGGCCTTGCATGACTTGATGCAGCTGCCCATCCATCGCCTGCGCAGCTTTCTGGATCAGCTGCAGCTGCCCAGCAGCCTGCTCGACGATGCTCTCAAGCTGCTGCTGGAGGAGATCCGAAACCGGCTCAAATACCTCTGCGATGTCGGCATCGGCTACCTCACGCTGGACCGCCAGAGCCGCACGCTCAGCGGCGGCGAGGTGCAGCGCATCAACCTGACCACGGCCCTGGGCACCTCGCTGGTCAACACGCTGTTTGTGCTGGACGAGCCCAGCATCGGCCTGCACCCGCGCGATATGAACCGCATCGTCCAGGCCATGCACCGCCTGCGCGATGCCGGCAACACCCTGGTGGTGGTCGAGCATGACCCGGCCGTGATGCTGGCGGCCGACCGGCTCATCGATATGGGCCCCGGCCCGGGCGAGAAGGGCGGGCAGATCGTCTTTGACGGCACGCCGGAGTCCATCCGCGCGGCCGACACCCTGACCGGCGCCTACCTCGGTTCGCGCAAATTCGTCGGCATGGGCCTGAAGCGCCCGGTGGAGGCCAGCACGCCCAAGCTGATTCTGGAGGGCGTGCGTGAGCACAACCTCCGTAACGTCAGCGTCGAGTTCCCTCTGCAGCGCATGGTGGTGGTGACCGGCGTGTCGGGCTCGGGCAAGAGCACGCTGATGCAGGACGTGCTGTACCCAGCCCTGGCCCGCCACTTCGGCCAGGCCACCGAGACACCGGGCCAACACGATCGCCTGCTCGGCGCCGACTGGCTGGCCGATGCCGTCTTTGTGGACCAATCGCCGATCGGCAAGACCGCGCGCTCCAACCCGGCTTCCTACGTCGGTGCCTTCGATGAGCTGCGCAAGCTGTTTGCCGCCACGCCGCTGGCGGCCGAGCGCAGCTATACGGCCGGCATGTTCAGCTTCAACGCCGGCGACGGCCGCTGCCCCACCTGCGGCGGCTCGGGCTTTGAGCATGTGGAGATGCAGTTCCTGTCCGATGTCTACCTGCGCTGCCCGGACTGCGATGGCCGGCGCTACCGCGCCGAGATGCTCGATGTGAAGCTGCAGCGCGCCGAGCGCGAGATGAGCGTGGCCGATGTGCTTGAATTGACCGTGAGCGAAGCGGTCCGCCTTTTCAAGGACGACCGCGAGGTGCTGGCCAAGCTGCAGCCCATCATCGATGTGGGCCTGGAGTATGTGAAGCTGGGCCAGCCCGTGCCCACGCTCTCCGGCGGCGAGGCGCAGCGGCTCAAGCTGGCCGGCTTCCTGGCCGAGGCGGCGAGCAAGCCGCGCCAGGCCGTGGCCAAGAAGGGCACGCTCTTCATGTTCGACGAGCCCACCACCGGCCTGCACTTCGACGACATCGCCAAGCTGATGCGTGCGCTGCGCAAGCTGCTGGCCATCGGCCATTCGCTGATCCTGATCGAGCACAACCTCGATGTGATCCGTGCGGCCGACTGGCTGATCGACCTCGGCCCCGAGGGTGGCGAAGACGGCGGTGAGCTGGTCTGTGTGGGCACACCGGAAGAGGTCAAGGAACACCCCACTTCGCACACCGCCCTGGCCTTGCGCGAGTACTCGGCGCAGATGGACCGCCCCGCCATGAAGGTGGAAGAGGGCCGGCCGCTGCAAAGCCTGATCCGCGCGCGCCGGCAGCCGGCCCATCTGGACAACAACATCCAGATCGTCAACGCCAAGGAACACAACCTCAAGTCGGTCAACGTCAACATCCCGCGCGGCAAGTTCAATGTGATCACCGGCGTCTCGGGTTCGGGCAAATCGACCCTGGCTTTTGACATCCTGTTCAACGAGGGGCAGCGCCGTTATCTCGAATCGCTCAATGCTTACGCGCGCTCCATCGTGCAGCCGGCGGGCCGACCCGAGGTCGATGCGGTCTGGGGCATTCCGCCCACGGTGGCCATCGAGCAGCGCCTGAGCCGCGGCGGCCGCAAGAGCACGGTGGCCACCACCACCGAGGTCTGGCATTTCCTGCGCCTGCTCTACGTCAAGCTCGGTGTGCAGCACTGTGTGCACGACGGCACGCCGGTTCGGCCGCAGAGTGTCGAGTCCATCGCCGCCCAGCTGCTGCGCGATCACAAGGGTCAGCATGTGGGCCTGCTGGCCCCCCTGGTGGTGAATCGCAAAGGCCTCTACACCGATCTGGCCAAATGGGCCAAGGGCCGCGGCTACACCCATCTGCGCGTGGACGGCGAGTTCACGCCCACCGCGCCCTGGCCGCGTCTGGACCGCTTCAAGGAGCACACGCTGGAGCTGCCGGTCGGCGACCTGGTCATCAGCGTGGACAAGGAGGCCGAGCTGCGCGAGCTGCTGGCCAAGGCCCTGGATTTCGGCAAGGGCGTGCTGCATCTGCTGACCCCGCTGGACGGCCTGCACGAAGCCATCGCTGCCGGCCGCTCGACCGCGGGTCTGGGCACCGTCAAGGTCTTCAGCACCAAGCGCGCCTGCCCGACCTGCGGCACGAGTTATGGTGAGCTCGATCCCCGCATGTTCAGCTACAACAGCAAGCATGGCTGGTGCAACAGCTGCGTGGGGACAGGTCTTGCCCTGACGCGCGAACAGCGCAAGGCGCTGGACGACTCGGTCGTCGACGACAAGGGCGGCCGTGAGCAGAGCTTTGCCGGCCAGGAGGTGGACATCGAAGGCCTGGCCGACCAGCCCTGTGGCGATTGCCATGGCACTCGCCTGAACCCTTCGGCGCGCGCCGTGACCTTTGAGTCGCAGGCCATCAGCACGGTGGCGTCCTGGAGCGTCAAGCAGGCGCGCGCCTGGGTCGACAGCCTGGAGCTGCTCGGTCGTGACGCCGAGATCGCTCGCGATGTGGTCAGCGAAATCCAGGGGCGCCTGGAGTTCCTGGAAGAAGTGGGCTTGGGCTATCTGACCCTGGACCGCGCCGCACCCACGCTCTCGGGCGGCGAGGCGCAGCGCATCCGCCTGGCCGCACAGTTAGGCTCGAATCTGCAAGGCGTTTGCTATGTGCTGGACGAGCCCACCATCGGCCTGCATCCGCGCGACAACCAGATCCTGCTCAAGGCCCTGGGCCGGCTCAGCGATCTGGGCAACACCCTGGTGGTGGTGGAACATGACGAAGACACCATCCGCCGCGCTGACCACATCATCGACATCGGCCCCGGCGCCGGTAAACGCGGCGGCCATGTGGTGGCCCAGGGCTCGGCGGCCGATCTGGCCTTGCAGACCGATTCGGTCACCGGCCGCTTCCTGGCGCATCCGCTGATCCACCCGCTGCAGGCACGGCGCGAGATGCTGGACGACGCCCCGCGCCTGCGCGTACTCGATGCCACCTTGCACAACTTGCAGAAGGTGAACATCGATGTGCCCCTGCACCGCCTGGTGGCGGTGACCGGTGTGTCGGGCTCGGGCAAGTCCACGCTGGCGCGGGATGTGTTGCTGGCCAATATGGCGGTGGCCGTGCCCCTGCGCAAGGCGCCGGCCCACTGGATTGGCTGCGCCGGCATCGAGGGCCACGAAAAGGTGGACCGCGTGCTGGAGGTGGACCAGACCCCGATCGGCAAGACCCCGCGCAGCTGCCCGGCCACCTACATCGGTTTCTGGGACGCGATCCGCAAGCTCTTCGCCGAGACGCTGGAGAGCAAGGCGCGTGGCTATGCGCCCAACCGCTTCAGCTTCAACACCGGCGAGGGCCGCTGCCCCGGCTGCGAAGGCCAGGGCATGCGCACCATCGAGATGAGCTTCCTGCCCGATGTGAAGGTGCTCTGCGACCAATGCCATGGCCAGCGCTTCAACCCGGAGACTTTGGGTGTCAGCTGGCGCGGCAAGAGCATTGGCGATGTGCTGGCCATGGAGGTGGACGAGGCGGTGGAGTTCTTCGCCGCCATGCCCGCCATCGGCCACCCGCTCAAGCTCTTGCAGGATGTGGGCCTCGGTTATCTGACCCTGGGCCAGCCTTCACCGACGCTGTCGGGCGGCGAGGCGCAACGCATCAAGCTGGTGTCCGAGCTGGTCAAGGTGCGCGACGAGGTGGGCCGCCGCGGCCAGAAGGCGCCGCACACGCTCTATGTGCTGGACGAGCCCACCGTGGGCCTGCACATGGCCGACGTCGAGCGCCTGATCCGCGTGCTGCACCGCCTGGTGGCCGGCGGCCACTCGGTGGTGGTCATCGAGCACGATCTGGACGTGATCGCCGAAGCCGACTGGGTCATCGACCTGGGCCCGGACGGCGGCACGGCCGGTGGCGAGGTGGTGGTGGCCGGCACGCCGGAGCAGGTGGTGGCCAAGGGCTCGCACACGGGGCAGGCGCTGCGGCCGGTCTTGAGCCGGAGCACCGCTTGATGCTTGCGCAGCGGCCCGGCCCGTGGGGTGGGGCGATCGCCGTTGCGCTTCTGTGTTTCTGGGCGAATCGGGCATGGGCGCAGGCCCCGGCGCTAGCGCAGCCGCAGTCCGGGGGATCTGTCCAGGCTTTTGTCTTTGCCGGCCTGAGCCTGGAGACCACTCGGGCTCAGCTCCGGCAGCGCTATCCGCAGGACTATGCAAACGGCCACACCCTGGAGGTCGCGCCCGAGCGGGCGCAGGCCCACATCCACCAGATCGAGATCGCGTCGCCGGACGGCAGCGGGCGTGGCCGATTGCGCTTGGGTTTCGAGCGACGCGCGCTGATATCGACCGATGGCCGGGTGCTGCGGCCCTCAGTCTATCCGCGCTGCGCCGTGCTTGAAAAACAGCTGAGATCGTTGTTCGGAGCGCCAGCAAGCAGCCGTGAGTTCATCGAGGGCGATACCGATGGCTTGATGAATCGCGTTCTCGTCTGGGAGCGGCGCCTGCCCCAGTTGCCGCCAGACCAGCATGTGGAGCGGCTGTATCTGCAATGCGGTCGCAGCAAGGGTGAGCGGCGCTTCTGGGCCTTCTCGATGGAAGTGTCCCGAAGCGCGCGCTAAGCCTGTGCGCTCGGGCCTGCGGTTCGCAGCCAAGCACACGGGAATGTGTCACGCCCGCGTCACAGCCTCCGACTAGCCTGCCGGGTTGATTCGTGATTTATTCACTCTCCGGGGCTCCTCGCACTATGCTGAACATCTCTTTGCGCGCCGTTTCGGCCGCCGTGTTGCTGGCCTCGGCCACCTTGGCCGCGCACGCGGCACCTTCTTTCGTCAACGGCCTGGCCCTCGACGGTGCCGCCTTGGATCTGTCCGGCGGCAGCAGCGTCAACAACGGCCGCCTCGGCTATTTCTCCGACATCTACTACGACACCAAGCGCAATGAGTGGTGGGGCTTGTCGGACCGCGGCCCGGGCGGCGGCACGCTGAACTACAACACCCGTGTCCAGCGCTTCACGCTCGATGTGGACTTCAACACCGGCGCGATCAGCAATTTCAAGATCGCCGAGACGGTGGTGTTCCAGAGTGCCGGCCAAGGCCTGAACGGCTTGGCACCCAAGCCCAAGAACCAGCTGGGCCTGGCTTTCGATCCGGAAGGCGTGGTCATCAACCCGCGCACCGGCACCTTCCTGGTGTCCGATGAATACGGCCCTTCGGTGCGTGAATTCAGCCGCAGCGGCGAGCTGATCCGTACCTTCAACACGCCGGCCAACCTGGTGCCGCGCAATGCCGCCACCGGCGTGGCCAACTATGCCGATGACACCGGCAACAACGCCGGCAAGCGCACCAACCGCGGTTTTGAAGGCCTGGCCATCAGCCCCGACGGCAAGTACGCCTATGCCATGCTGCAAAGCGCCATGCTGGATGAGGGCGGCGGCAATGGCTCGGTCAACCGCATCGTCAAGTTCGACACGGCCACCGGCGAAGCCGTGGCCCAGTACGCCTACCAGATGAAGCGCAGCGGCCAGGGCCAGGGCATCTCGGCCCTGGTGGCTATCAACGACCATGAGTTCTATGTGCTGGAGCGCAACAACCGCGGCATCGGTGTCGGCGCCGAGCTCGCCACGGCCGACAAAGAGGTCTACCGCATCGACCTGACGGGCGCCACCGATGTCTCTGGTTTGAACCTCAGCACGGGCAGCTACACCAAGGTCAGCAAGTCGGGCCAGATCCTCGATCTGGACGCCAACACTCTGGCCGCCCTGGGCGGCAAGTCGCCCGAGAAGTGGGAAGGCCTGGCCATCGGCCCCAAGCTGGCCAATGGCAATTACCTGATTCTGGCCGGTACCGACAACGACTACAGCGTGACTCAGAACGCCAGCGGCGAGCAGTTCGACGTCTACTTCCGCTTCAGTGATGCCAATCCTTACGCCACGTCCATCCAATGCCCCTTGGGCACGGTGATTGGCTGCACGGGCGCGGCCAGCAGCGTGCCGCAGGATGGCAGCTACCGCCTGCTGCCGGGTGTGCTGCATGCTTACACCATCAGCGAAGCGGAACTGGGCAACTACACCGCCCCGGTGCCCGAGCCGAGCAGCTGGGCCCTGATGGCCGGCGGCCTGCTGGCCCTGGGCGGGCTGGCGCGCCGCCGCAGCCAGAAGTAAGCCGAGCCGGCCCTGGGGACAAGGGATCTGGCGGGCGCCAGGCCCGCAAAGCAAACGGGCTCTGGATCGAAATCCAGAGCCCGTTCTTCTTGTTGTTGCGCGGGTCTTCGGCTGAAGCTCAGTTGCGACGTTCGGCCACCGTGGTGCTGCCATTCTGACGCAGTGCCAGCTGGGTGTAGCGGCCGTTGGCGTCGGCCAGGAACTCGACGGTGTTGCCGTTGCGACTCTTGACCTCGAAGCGCGTGCCGCGCAGTCCGATCAGCTCATTGGGTGCACCGGTGCGGCCACCGGCCGTCAGCACGCCGTCCGGGCGCAGCACGATATGGATCTCGTTCGTGCCGATGGCGTAGACACCGACCAGCTTGGACAGGAAGGCCGGGTCCTTGAAGCGCTTGTCGGGCAGGCGTTTGAACAGGGCGGGCTTGACCGAAGGCTCGATCTCGATGCGCAGCCCATCGACATCGCCTTCGAAGTTGGAAACAAATTGCACCCGGGTCTCGCTGAGCTCGCTCAGCTTGTTTTGGGGGGTCTGGAAAACTTCGTAATGCCAGTGCGGCAGGGCGGCTTTCAAGCCGTTGTACTGCAGCTCCAGCCCCGCCGAGCCGCCACCCACGGTGATGATGCCGTAGCCGGGATGCTCGTATTCACCGGCGTACTCGCTCAAGGCGAAGGCCGGCTGCGTGCCGGGCTTGCCGGTGTTGAGTTTCTGGGTTTCGGCCGCTTTCTCGGCCGCCAGGCCCTTCAGATAGTTGCCGTGCAGGCGGGCGCTCCAGTCCACCGGCGGCAGGCCCAGCAGCCGGTCCATGGCGGCGTAAAGGATGACGTCGCGCAGGGCGCTGTTGCCGATGTTGACCGTGGTGTAGACGCCGATATTGCGGCCCGGCACAAAGCCCAGGGCGGTGGCGGCGCCGGGCATATTGCCGCCATGATCGACCAGGGTGACACCGCGGTAATTGCTGACGAACCAACCCATGCCGTACTGCGGGCTGCTGCGTTCGGGCCAGAGGCGCGGGTCAGGCAGGGCCATCTGGCCCGTGGTCATGGCGCGCAGGTCGCTGGACTGGATGAGCGTCTTGTCCTTGAACTTGCCATCGGCCGTCAGCATCAGCAGGTACTGGCTCATGTCCCGGGCGTTGGAGTTCAGCGAGCCGGTCGGTCCCATGGCGTCGATGGGCACGTAGGGCTTGGGCTGTGCGACCTGGGCGTTATCGAGCGCGTAGCCGGTGCCATGGTCGGGTGCCTTGAGCAGGTCGGCAATGGCGAAGTTGGTGGACTTCATGCCCAGCGGGCTCAGGACCTGCTCACGAACCAGGCTTTCCCAACTGCTGCCCGCGACCTTGCCGCCGACATAGCCCGCGGTCATGTACATCAGGTTGTTGTATTGGAAGCGCGCGCGCGGCTCGGCACTCAGCTCGAAATGACGCACGCGTTTGATCAGTTCCTCACGGCTCAGCGTGCTGTTGAACCAGACCCAGTCGTGGCGCGGCAGGCCGGTGCGGTGGCTGACCATATCGCGCAGGGTGACAGTCTGGGTGGCGTAGTCGCTGTGCAGGCGGAAGTCCGGCAGGTACTCCCGCACAGGCTCGTCCCACTTGAGCTTGCCGTCGCGCACCAGGGTGGCCAGGGCGGCCACGGTGAAGCTCTTGGTCGTGCTGGCAATCGGTTGCACGGTGTTCTCGGTCATGGGCAGTTGCTTGGCCACATCACGCAGGCCGTAGCCGCGCGAGAGGATGACTTGGCCATCCTTGACGATGGCGATGGAGGCGCCCGGCACCTTCCACAGTGCGAGCTGTTGGGCCATGAAGGCGTCCCAGTCGGCAAACTCAGGCGGGAGTGTGGGCGCGCCTTGCGCATGGGCACTCAGACTGGCGAGCAGGGCCGTGCTCAGAATCAGGGATTTCATCCGTGGGGACCTTTCGTATCCAAAGCGAACAGGAAGCGGGCGCTCAGAAGACTGGCGCCCGAAGGGACTGCAATCCGTGCCGCCGAAGCGAGGCTCAGCTGGTTTCGGTGAGGGGAGAGCATGACATGGTTCATCGCTGCTCGGAGCTTGCGCGGACACAGGGCTCACTGTGCCGAGCGGGTTTCAACCTGGCGATCCGTGTGCGACAGAACGCAGCGTTGCGGGTTCGAGCTGCAGTTCCTTCGGTGATTCGTGGCGCTCATTGCGTCGCTTTCGAGCCAAGCCCTTGTGACCGCAGCCGCGCGAGCTCAGCGATGAGCCGGTCAGCTTCATCTGCCAACTTCAGGTCAGGTGGACCTTGGACGCATCTGCAGATCCGAGTGACAACCTGCTGCACAGACCACCCTGTCCGCCAGGCACCACAGGCTAGGGATTGAAAGTGCGTGCTTGTTGGGTGTTAGACCTTGCAGGCATCGGGGTATTTCTTGTGGTCGAAGAGGGCAAGTTGTCGTGTGCTGACAACGGCGATTTGGGCCGAAACGGCGGTTCGCCAAGGCCAGGGTCTCGGGAAAACAAGGCAGAAGGATTTCAACGCATCTGCTGAGGCCCTCGTCAGCAAATCAATGGTATTTCTACCAAGAAGGCCGAAAGGCACGCTCGATAAGACTCGCGCGCTGCGGTACTCAATTTTCAACCCCTATTTGCGTCCTCAGCGGCGCGTCTGGAGTGAGTTCATGTTCAAACAGAGAGTCATCAGCAAGGCGGTCTTGATCGCCTTGGGTTCGGCGGCAGTCGCACCTGCGTTCGCCCAGGAGAAGCTCGAGCGAATCGAGATCACGGGCAGCCGGATCAAGAAAGTTGACCTGACGGCGCCCAGCCCGATTCTGACCATCACGTCAGCGGAGTTGAAGGCGAATCAAGACATCACGCTGGACACGATTCTGAACACCCTGCCGCAGATCAATCCGGCCGGAACCACGACCTCGAACAACCCGCCCAATGGCGGCCAGTCCAATATCGACTTGCGCGGTCTGGGCGCCAACCGCAACCTGGTCCTGATCGACGGACGCCGCCCCATGGTGTCGCAATCGAACCAGACGGTGGACATGAACACCATCCCGGTGGCGCTGATCGATAGCATCGAAGTGATCACCGGCGGCGCCGGCGCCGTTTACGGTGTGGATGCCATCGGCGGCGTGGTCAACATCAAGCTGAAGCGGAACTTCCAGGGGCTCGAGATTCGTGGTGGCCTGTCCAATGCCGCCAAGGAACGCGATGCTGAAGAGAAAAACGTCAGCCTGACGCTGGGTGGCAATTTCGCTGACAACCGCGGCAATGCGGTGATTGCGATGGAGTACTCCAAGCGCGAAGGCTTGATCAAGAGCCAGCGCCCCTTTGCTGCCGTCGCCACGGCGACCACCGGTGCCTGGCCCGAAGGCGCCTATCGCCCCGGCGCGAACACGCCGAGTCAGGCAGCCATCGACGCGTTGTACGCGGGCTATGCGCAGACGCCTGCCGGCACCATCCCGCGTGGGTCCGCGCATTCGTTCAATACGGACGGCACCCTGTTCTATCCCGGTGTCTTCAACAACAAGACCCTGGACGTCATCAACTGGCGCTATCCGGTGGACTCGGGCGTGAACACCCGTCTGTTCCCCGATCTGTACTCGTACAACTTTGACGCGGTCAACATCCTGACCTTGCCCATGGAGCGTCGCTCCATCATGAGCAAGCTGAACTTCAAGGTCACTGACAAGACCGAAGTGTTCTCCAACTTCGGCTACACCCGTTATGAGTCGCGTACTGCACTGGCTCCGACGCCAGTTCCCACGATTGACGTGCTGAACCCGGCCAACGCCAAGTCCAACCAAGGCGCGAGCTCGCTGGTCGAAGTCGGCAAGTCGACGGGCAACCTGCTGCCCGTGCCTGTGACCAACCCCTTCATTCCCAAGGATCTCAAGACTCTGTTGGATTCCCGGACGGGCGACAACCCCAATCTCGTGGGTTCCGGCGCCACCGAGCCCTTCCTGATGAACTGGCGAACCGTGGCTCTGGGGCTGCGTGAAAACCGCTTCACCAATGAGGTGACTCAGGTCGTTGCCGGCGCCAAGGGCGAGCTTTGGTCCGATGCCTGGACCTGGGAGGCCTATCTGTCGGAAGGCCGCACCAAGATCATCAATGATGTGCGCGGCAATGTGGACACCAACAAGCTGATCAACGCCCTGGGTGCGGCTGATGGCGGCAAATCTCTGTGCGAAGGAGGTGTCAACCCCTTCGGTCGTCAGCCCCTGTCGTCTGCCTGCCAAACCTATCTGGCAGCCCCGGGCGGTCAACAAACGACCTTTGACCAGAGCATTGGCCAAGCCTTTGTGTCGGGTGAGTTGGGCGAGCTGCCGGCCGGCCCGGTGTCCGTGGTCGGCGGCTTGGAGTTCCGCAACTTCAAGTACAGCTTTGATCCGGGTGCAGGCGGTGGTCCGATCTCGGGCTTCAATGCCCAGAGCCCGGCTTCCGGCAAGAACTCCTTCAAGGACGTGTTCGCCGAAGTGCAGATCCCGCTGCTGAGCCGCGCGGCCTGGGCCCGCTCGCTGGACTTGTCGGTGGCGGCACGTCAGTCGACCTCCAAAGCCTCTGATCTGATCAAGGACAAGAGCACCGACAGCCGCAGCAGCAATGCCTTCTCGGCGAACCTGACCTGGGTGCCCACCACGGATCTGCGCGCTCGCTTCTCGATTCAGAAGGCGGTGCGGGCGCCCAATTTTGGCGAGCTGTTCGACGGCAGCGGCAGTGCACCGCAGATCTTCGACCCCTGCTCGGCAGGTTCCGTGGGACGGACCTCGGGTGCTGATGCGGCCAAGCTGAGCGCGCTGTGCCAGGCCACGGGTGTGGGTGCCTCGGTCTTGCCGACCTATGCACAGGCGCCGGGTGGTCAGTTGTCCGTGAACACCACAGGCAATATCGACCTCAAGCCTGAGAAGGGCAACAGCTTGACTCTGGGCCTGGTGTTTGCGCCCACCTCGGGACCGCTGCAAGGATTCACCGGCTCGGTCGATTACTACAGTTTCGATGTCAAGGATGCCATCCTCACCCCAGATGCCAACCAGCTGATCGCCAGCTGCTACAACTACGACGGCAGCAATGCGGCCTACAGCAAGGACCACGCCGCCTGCAAGGGCATCGTGCGTGGTGGCGGTGCCGACATCACCCGCTTGACCAACGGCTACGTGGCCGACGGTTTGTTCGCGGGCGGCAACGGCGGTCGACTGAAGACCAGCGGTCTGGACTTCTCGGCGGCTTGGGGTACCAAGCTTGGCCCGGGCCGTCTGGATCTGGGCGCCAACTTCAACGTGCTACTGAAGTACCAGTCCAAGACGGCTGCCTACCTCGAGAGCCAGGACTTTGAAGGCACTGTGGCCTACTTCGGCGCCGGGCTGGGTCAGACCTTCCCCAAGACCCGCGGCATCTTCAATGCCCGCTACAAGTGGAGCGGCTTCTCGGTGGATGGCCGTGTGCGCTACATCGGCGCCATGGACAACCGCATGGCAAAGAACTTCCCGGGCGAAGCCTTCGGTGGCGTGCCTTCGGTCGCTTATCTGGACCTGGGCGCCGGTTGGGAGTTCCGCAAGGACATGAGCATTCGCGTGGGCCTGAACAATGCCATGAACAAGCAACCGCCGGTGTACTCGCCCAATGTGCAATCGGGCACCGATCCTTCCACCTATGACGTGATCGGCCGCCGCTTCTACGTGCAAGCCCAGCTGCACTTCAAGTGATGGTCCTGACGGGGGCATGAGCCCCGTCTGACAGAACCCTGTGCATGTCACAGGGTTTTTTTTGCCTGTTTCATGTGGCTGCCCCTGGCTTGGAGACCCTGAGCCTCGCCGCTGCGCACGGGTTCAGGTGTTCAGCAATGCCAATGGACATGGCAATGGGGCGGCTGTCTCGCCGGCCCGGGCCTGCGCTCAGTGCAGATCGCGCCGCTTCTTCGGATCGAACTGCTTGGGTCGATAGACATTGCCTTCGCGGTCCACGTCTTCTCGCGCCTTGGCGCGGCGGATCAGCTCGGCCGCTTCGGCGGCGGCCTGCTTGCGGAGCTGGCGGTGGCTGCGCCAGTGGCGCAGCTGGGAGGCCAGCTCGCGCAGGCGCAGCCAGCTGCCGCGCAGCGCGGCGTCCACTTGGCGCTGGCGCGCGGCGGGCAGGGCCATGCGCAGGGCCAGCAAGAGGCAGGTCAGCAGACCGAGGGCGGCAAAGACGTTGGCGATCATGATGCCCCCGAGTTTCGCGCAAGTGCCGCAACGCGAACATCTGATTTGCAGGAGTTTCTAGAATGCGCGCTGCCCTGAACCGGGGCGTGTGCGGAGACTGGATTGTTCAAGAATCAACCTTCAAGACTGGCAGGCATGAGCTGCCTGCTGGCGGCCCTGCTCAGCGCAGCGAGCTTTTCCTTCACGGCGACGGCCGCGACCAGCGCGGCAACTGCCACCGCTTCTCCCCTGAGCCTGGAGCGCGTCTTCCGCGCCGAGCCCTACCGGGGCGAGAGCGCGCGTGAGCCCAAGTTCAGCCGCAGCGGCCGCTATCTGGCTTATCTGTGGAACCCGTTTGGCGAGCCGGGCACCGACCTGTATGTGCATGACAGCAAGACCGGCAAGAGCCTGCGCCTGACTTCGCCTGCCCTCATGGCCGCCTTCGACGCGCCCGAGGATTTGCAGCGTTTTGACAAGAAGCTGCAGCAAAAGCGCAGCGAGACCGCCGAGCGCCAGGCCCGCGAAGTGGCCCAAGCCGCCTATCTGCGCGGCGAAAACGTGGACCTGGGCCAATGGGAAGCCGCTCAGCTGGAGCTGGTGAAGAAGGAATTCGCCGCCAAGAAGGCCAAGGACGAGGCCCAGAAGGCCGCCGACAAGGCCGAGGCCGAAGCCGAGAAGAAGGCCGCGGCCGCACTGGAAGCCAAGCGCAGCGGCAAGCCCGTTCCCCCCACGGCAGAGGCTGCCGCATCGGCAGCGTCCGCACCCAGCGCCACAGCCAAGGCCGAGAGCAAGCCCGAAGCCAAGCTTGAAAAGGACAAGGAACTCTGGGAATGGCGCGACGAGCTGAAGAAAAAGCAGCTGCGCGACAAGCTCAAACCCAGCGACCTCTACCCCGGCGTGACGCAGATCGTCTGGGCCCACAAGGCCGATGAGCTGATCCTGCAGTACCGCGGCGCTCTGTTCCGCTGGGTCGCCGGTGACAGCAAGCTGCAGCCCTTGCTGGACTTGCAACGCAATCTGCGCGTGGTGGCCTACACCGCTGATGACGCCGGTTACGTCTTCATGGACGACAAGCGCGTGCTGCGCGCCCGCTTCAGCCAGGGTGGCGTGCAGGTGCTCAACCGCGAGCTGATCCACCCCGATGACGCGGACAAAAAGTACGCCATCGAATCGACCACGCTGAGCGAAGACAGCCGCTGGATGGCCTTGATTGGCCGCGCGCCCAGCAAGCCGGCCGGCGATGACGGCAAGCCCGTGCCCGAGCCCACCGGCCGTCAGGTCGAGATCATGGGCTACAACGAGCGCTTCGCCAAAGCCAAGAAGGTGGACCGCGAAGTCTCCGACGACAAACGTGTCAACAAGCCGCTGGCGCTGTACATCCGCAAGGTGCCGGCGCCGGGCGAGGCGCCGGCCAAGCAGTCGACACCTGTGTTCACCCATGCCGGTGGCGATGTCTGGTTCGAGATGAGCCCCATCGCCTGGGCGCGTGATGGCAGCCGCTATGCCTTCAGCACCTGGGAGCGTGAGAAAGAACTGCTGCGCGTCTACGTGGGTGGCGCTGATGAGAGCGTCAAGCCGGAGATGGTGCTGGAGCGCCGGGGCGATGTCGGCCACGAAGTGGTCAACGTGGTGCGCCCGCGTTTCACGCCCGATGGCAAACAGCTGGTGCTGGTGCTCGATGAGGCCGGCTTCCGTCAGCCCTATGCCTGGGATCTGAGCAGCCGCAAGCTGCGTCGCTTGGTTCAGGGCGAGTTTGAGGCGCACCAGGTGCTCGGCTTCACGCCCGACAGCAAGAGCATGTTCGTGGCGGCCAACAAGGACGATCTGGCCAGCATGAACCTGTTCCGCGTCAGCATGGCCGATGGCAGCATGCAGGCCCTGGGCGCGCCGGGCGAGTACCACCGCAATGCCGTGGTTTCACACGACGGCCAGTGGCTGGCGGCCAATGCCGGCAACTGGGTGTCGCGCCCTGAGCTCAAGTTGATCGAGGCCGGCGCCAAGCCCACGCTCAAGACCCTGACCGACAGCCACGACAAGGCTTGGGCCCAGGTCGATGTGCTGCGCCCCGAGCGCTTCAGCTTCAAGAACCGCCATGGCGACAGCATCCCGGCCTATGTCTTCAAGCCGCAGGGCTGGAAGGCCAGCGACAAGCGCCCGGCTGTGGTCTACATCTACGGCGGCCCGCTGAACGACCGCCACTCGGTCGAGAGCGACAGCTTCCAGCCCAGCGCCTACGTCTTCGCTATGTATATGGCGGCCAAGCATGGCTATGTGATGGTGACCATCGACTCGCGCGGCCACAGCAATTACGGCCGCCGCTTCTCGGACGCCAACTGGGAACAGGCCGGCCTGCCGCAGACCGAGGACCTGGAAGACCTGCACGCGCTGATGAGCAAGGACTTCGGCATCGACCCCGCGCGCGTGGGCCTGAATGGCTGGAGCTTCGGTGGTTTCCAGACCCAGTACACGATGTACAGCAAGCCCGATCTGTTCGCCGCCGGCATCGCCGGCGCCGGCCCGACCGAATGGGAAAACTACAACAGCTGGTACAGCGGCCGCACCATCGGCAAGACCGATCGCAGCAAGCCCAATCTGCGCAAGTTCTCGCTGATCCCCATGGCCAAGGGCCTGCGCAAGCCCTTGCTGTTGGTGCACGGCATGATGGACCCGAACGTGCTCTACCAGGACACGGTCAATGTCTACCGCGCCCTGCTCGAGTCTGGCAAGGAAGGCCTGGTCGACCTCTTCCTCGACCCCGAGGGCGAGCATGGCATGGGCGGCGCCGTCAAGACCGTGGGCTGGCACCGCAAGTACGAAGCCTTCTGGCTGCAGCATCTGGGCCACGTCGCGCCCTGATGCCTGTCGGGCCTGCCTTCGGGCAGCTCGCCCCTAGAATTGGGGCATGAAGACCCGCAAGCCCAGCGCCAGCCCGTCCGCCTCCGCCCGTGCCGCTCAGGAAGAGGCCTTGCAGGAGGCGCGACGCGAGCGCCTGTCGG
This sequence comes from Paucibacter sp. B51, assembly GCF_027863535.1. Taxonomy (NCBI): domain Bacteria; kingdom Pseudomonadati; phylum Pseudomonadota; class Betaproteobacteria; order Burkholderiales; family Sphaerotilaceae; genus Roseateles; species Paucibacter sp. B51. Next base: position 1,911,936 of record NZ_JAPIVN010000001.1, read on the forward strand.
CCCTGGGCCTGCGGGTCACGCCCAACCGTTTGGCCGTGCTGGCGGTGTTTGAGCAGGCGACGCGGGCCTTGAGTCATGCCGACATCGAGGCCGAGTTGCCCCAGGCCATCGATGCGGTCACCCTCTATCGCACGCTCGACGCCCTTGCCGAGGCGGGGGTTCTGAGCAAGACCGTGGGTGACGACCGGGTCAGCCGCTACGCCTTGATGCAGCAGGCGGCTCAGCACCAGGGCCATGCCCACTTCCACTGTGATGACTGCGGCCGCGTCTATTGCCTGCCGGCCAAGCCGCCGCGCCAACCCGCGGTGCCCGAGGGCTTTGCCGTGGCGGCGGTTGATCTGAATGTGCACGGCCAATGCGCCGATTGCGGCAGCCAGCCGCATGCCAAGACGCGTTGACCCAGCGCCTCAGAAGGGGTTGTTCGGCGCGATGTAGTGCATGTAAAGATTGCCCTGCGCATCGCGGCTGCTCAGGCGGGCGCTGAGCCACACGGGCAGGGCGCCGCTCGGCAGGCTCGCCTGGGGCACCAGCTCCGCGGGCCGCAGGCTGCCGCCGGTGGCTTGCAACTGGCGGGCGCTCAGCGGCAGCCGCAACTGGCCTTGGGCGCCGGTGTCGGGCTGGCCCCAGTGCAGTTCCAGCTGGGCGCCCACGAGCTGCTGTGAAGCGCTCTTGGGCGCTTGCCAGGCCCAGCGGTAATCCAGGGCCTGGGGCTGGCGCTCCGGGTCCAGCACGCGGGCGTAGAGCGGCTGCTGCGCAGGCTCCGCCTGCAGATCGAAGCGCGCAAACCACTGCGCGGCCTCGGCCAACAACTGCGCCGGCGGCGCGGGCGGGGCGGGCAAGCGCGCGGTTTGGGTGTGCAGCAGCCGGCCCTGGGCATCGAAGAAGCTGAAGCGGTAGACCTCGCCCAGCTGAGCCTTGGCCCAGTTCGCCTGGCAGAGGGCATGCTCGGCCGCGCTGCTGGCGCCGCCGGGGCAGCGGTCGGTGCGCAAGGCGTGCCAGTCCTGCTCCGGGCTGTCGGCCAGGCTCAGGTGCTCGAAGCTCTGCCCCGTGCTCGCGCGCACCAGGCTCAGGCCCTGCTCCGGCAGGCCGGTGCCCTGCACCCGCACCTGGCTGACGCGCGGGTCGATGCGGCGGGCGTCCACCTCGAATGACAGATGCTGGCTCACCTGGGCGCTGGGCATGGCCAGGAGCCGCGTGCGCTGGCGTGCCATCTGCAGGCGCTCCTGCCAACTGCCAGCCTCGGAGCGGTAGTGGGCCAAGAGGCCGAACTGCTCATTCTGCGGGCTGCCGTAGTCGAGCTGACCGCCGCTGGGCGCATCGCCCTGGCCGCCTTCGACGGCGCAGCGCGTGTCGGCCGCCTCCGTGGCGGCGCATCGCATGCCTGGCAGGGCCAGCAGCTCGCTGGCCTCGCGCGCCTTGGGCCCCAGGATGGAGAGATGGCGCAGGCGCACCAGGCCGGTCTGACCATCGCCTTCCCACAGCCAACGGTCGCCCTGCTTGCGCATCCACAGGGTCTCGCTGCGCGGCAGGGCGGGGGCCGGCAGGCTCAGCTGGACGCGCACGCGCAGCCGGTCGGCGCTGTCCACTTCCAGAAGACGCGGCCGCTCGAAGCGCACGCCGCGCAGGCTGCTGCCTGGCGCCTCGCCGGCTTCGGCTTGCAGCAGGACTTGCTCGACGAAGGCCGCGGCGTCCAGCCCGGTGTGGCGGAACTGCGGCGCCAGCCAGCGGTGCAGCTCGCGGGCCTCGGGCGCCTGGCTGCCCTGGAACAGCTGGCTGAACTGCGCCAGCGATTGCTCCAGACCTGGCAGGGCCGCCAGGCCCGCCCGCAGCGCAGCGGCCTGCTCGGCACTCGGGGCCGGCAGCACGGCGTCGACACTGGAGGCCACCGGGTCCACCTGCACGCCGGCCTGAGCGGCGGCATCGCTGCCCACGCCGCTCAGTCGATAGGCACCGGCCACGCGCTGCAGCTCGATCGACGAGGCCAGCGCGCCCAGCCCCTGGTGGGCCGACCCAGGCTCACCGTTGCGCAGATCGGCCGCGGCGCTGCTGGCCCCGGCGATAACGGCCCAGGAGCTCTGGACGAGATGGCGCACCCGGTCCTGGCTGCTGCGCAAGCTGGTGGCGTTGACGCGCATGAAGTCGAGGCGGCCCTGTTTCAGCAAATCCAGCGGCGCACCGCCGAGCACAAAGGCCGCCATCAGCTCGGTCAAGGGCGAGACCTGGACCGCGCGGTTGCCCACATCCACGGCCACGGCCAGGGAGTGCAGCTGCACCGGCTCACCGCTGCTCTGGCCGCTGACCTGCACCAGCAGGGCGCCGCTGAGCCCGGTGGTGGCGATGGCATAACGCCCTTGCGCATCGGTGCGGCCGCGCGCGGTCTGGCCCTTCGCGTCGACCAGCAGCACCTCGGCATCGGCCAGGGCCACGCCATCATGCGCCTGCCCCACCAGATGGCCCTCGCGGCAGGCCGAGCAAGGGGCGCCCACCAAGTCGTCAGGCAACAGCTTGAAGGAAGCCGGCTCGTCTACCGTGTTGCCACCACCACAGGCGCCCAGGCTCAGCGCCGCCGCCAGGACACTGAGGCGCAGCTGTGGCCGAAGCCGCCAACGTGGCGAGCTGCGGTGTTTCTGAGTGGGCATCAACGGAGCGTGTGCGCAGGGGCGGGCCATGGTTCAGTACCTCAGTTCGGCGCCCAGCTCGATGCTGCGGCCGGGCTCGGGGGCGTAGTTGCGCAGGAAGGAGGTGCTGTTGCGCACCTCCTGGTTCGTCAGATTGCGGCCCAGCACATAGCCGCTGAGCTGCAGGCCGGCTGGCAGGCGACCGGTCCAGCGCAGCGAGGCATGCCACTGGGTCGAGGCGGCGGTGGCGGTCTCGTTCTCGCCCGGGTGGCGCTGGGCCAGGCTGTGCATGCGCCGCAGCTCGGCCTGCCAGGGGCCGTGCAGCAGCTCCAGGCGCAGGCCCCAGCGCGGCGCCGGTTGCCGCGGCACGTCCTGGCCCAGGCGGTCGAGGCGGCCGCGCAGCCGGTCGCCCATCAGCGAGAGCTGCAGGCTGTCGCCCGCCGCGCCTTCTGCGCCCAGATCGAGCAGCTCCTGCTTGAGCTCGGCCTCAAAGCCGTGAAAGCGGGCCTGGTCCTGCTCGTAACGCGTCACCGGCAGGCATTGGTCCAGCTGCGCGCACAGGGCACGGAACTGCTTCTTCTCGGCGGCGAAGAACACACCCAGGCTGCGCTGGTAGATGTGGTCCTCGCTGTCGTAGCGAAAGGCATTGGCCTGTAGGCTCAGGCCGCCCCATTGCTGGCGCAGCGCCAGGTTCCAGCCGCGCAGGGTTTCCAGGCGCAGGGCGCTGTTGCCGAAGTCGTAGGTGCGGGTGGCGATGTGGGGGCCAAGCGCGTACAGCTCCTGCACATCGGGGGCGCGGCTGGCGCGCCAATGCGTCAGGCTCACACTGCCATCGCCGAGCTTGCGGCTCAGCGCCAGAGAGAAGTTGCCGAAGGTGAAGCGCCGCTCGGGCAACTGCACCTCGATGCCGAAGCTGGAGGCCTGAGGCTGGGGCCGGCTGCGGCGCCAGTCCGCGCGCAGACCCAGCTCCAGGGTCCAGGCTTCGTGCTTTAAGCCTTGAATGGCATACAGGGCCGCACTGTCGATGCGGGTCCGCGGTACAAAGGCCTCCAGGCCCAGGGCCGAGAAGCGGCGCTGCTGCAGATGCAGGCCGACCGTGCCCCAGTGCGCGGGGGCAAGACTGTGCTCCAGCTCCAGCCGCCCTTCCTGCACCTCGTTGCGAAACTCGGTCTCGCTCACGCCCTGGTTCAGCTCTTCATGGCGGTAGCGAGTGTCGGCCAGGTGCAGCTTGAGCTCCTGCGCCCAGGGGCTGCCGAGCTTGATCGCGCTCTTGAAATCCAGGCGCTGCTGCTGGGCCTGGATGCGAACGGCGGGTTCGGCCGGCTCACCCGGGGGCGGGCTGCTGCCGCCATGGTTGTGCGAATGGGCTCCTGGCGGCAGGCCGTAGTTGATGTGCAGGGTGGCGGCCGAAAGGCCGGCATAACCCGCATCGAAGACGGTGCTCAGGCCGGCGGCGGCGCCGCGGCTGCGAGCGTCGCTGTTCGGGATATGGCCCCAGGTGTTGCGGCCGCTGACCAGGAAGAACTGCTGCTTGACGGCCTCTTCATCGATGGCCCAGCCGGGGATGCGAGCCTCGTCCTTGCGCCGGCTATGGGCATCCAGATGCCAGGCCCAGCCATTCTTTGGCTTGGTGCTCTCCGGGCCGCCCGGCGCGGCAATCTCGGCCCAGCCGCCTTGGGCGCGCAGCAAACCCAGAGTCCCACCGCCGCCTGCGCGCGTTTCGGTTTGCAGCTTGAGGCCGGGCGGCAGCCGCTCCGGAATGCGCCCGTACTCGATCTCGACCGCGCCGCCGATGGCGTCACCGCCGTGACGGATGGCCGAGGGCCCGCGGTGCACGGTGATGCTCTGCGCCAGCGCGGATTCGACCATCACGCCATGGTCGGCGCTGAGGGAAGAGGCGTCGTGGGCGCCGCCGCCGCCCACCAGGGCCTTGACGCGCGAGCCGCCCTGACCGCGGATGATGGGCAGACCCACATTCGGGCCAAAGCTGGAGTTGGCCACGCCCAGCTCGTCCTGCAGGGTGGCGCCCAGGGTGGCCGAGGCCTTGTTGCGCAGCTCGTCGCCACTCAGCGCCGTGCTGGGGCCGGCCAATTCGGAGCTGCGCTGCTGGCGCCCTTGCAGCTTGACCGTGGGCAGAGCCTGGGCTTCGGTCTTGCTGGTTTCGGCTGCGGGGCTCTGGGCCCAGGCGGCCGCGGTGTGCAGGAGCAAGGCCCAGGGCATCAGCTGTGTTGCCCGGCGCGGTTTGGCGAGGTTGGCGGTCATCGAATCAGAAGGCGTCGGGCCCGGGTTGCACAACGAGCGGGCGCTTCTGCGGGAATGCGTGCTGTTGAGTTGATGGGTTACGTGCAAGCAACTTGCATTATTATATGCAACTCATTTGCATTCAATATCGATTTATGTTCGCTTGCGCCGTGTTTGCCCGCCTGCTGCGGGTCAGCTTGCTTGGCTTGCTACTGGCCGGCCTGGTGGGGGGCGCCTGGGCGCAGCATTTCGATGTCGAGCTGCGCACCGACAAGGGCCCGGTGGCGGGCAGCCGCATCGAGACCGACTTCTACGGCGACCTCGGCCTGGCCGGGCAGTTACCCATCGACGGGCTCACGGGCTATCGCCTGTTCCCGGCCTATTTTGGTGACTTTCCTGGCGGCAAATACGCCACGGCCAACCCCGGCTTTCAGGCCTTCACCGGATGGTTCGCGCCGGGGGAGCAGCTCCACTTTCGCGCCCTGGGGCGTTTGCAGCACTGGTCGCCAGCCAGCGGCAAATGGGGGGCGGCACCGGCGGGCGTCAAGATCACCTTGTTCGGCGGCATTCCTCCCGAAGTGGTGCTGGGCTACAGCACCAACCCGGCGCAATGGGCCGATCAGTACGCCTACTACGCGGCCGGCACACGCTTTGATTCGCAAGGCATTGCCGGGCCGCTGACGGCCTTGATCGATGAAACCAAGACGGGCGGCACTTTCCACTCCCACCTCGACTGGAAGATCTCGGCCAGCAGTGGCACGCCGCCGGTGGGCGCCTATCTGGTGACCTTGGAGCTGTGGTCTCCGGTCCTGATCGCGGGCCAGCCTAAATACCTGGCCTCGCAGCCCTTCCACGTCATCTTCGAGGCCGGCATCAACACGCAGCAGATGCAGCAGGCCTTTGCGGCCCGCATCAATCCGCCCTGCGCAGGCCAGACCTTGACTTGGTCGGTGGGTGAGGCGAGCTGCTTGGCCACCGTGGAAGAGGCGGCCTCGGGTGCCACGATCACCCTCGAGGACGCGGTGGCCCCGGCCACCGGCAGCGCGCGTTTTAGCTGCAGCAGCGGCCGCTGGGGATCGCCCAGCCAAGCCAGCTGCAGCCTGCCGCCTCCGCCAGCGTGCCCGGCGCAAACCCTGAGCTGGACGGTGGACGGCCAGAGCTGCAGTGCTGCCGCCCAGCGGACCGAGTCGGGGCAGAGCGTGTTGCTGAGCGACAGCCTTGCGCCCGCCGTGGGTGAGGCCCGCTTCAGCTGCCAGGCGGGGCAATGGAGTGCGCCCAGCCAAAGCCGCTGTGCGGTGCCGCCGCCGCCCGTCTGCGCGGCGCAGCAGCTGAGCTGGAGCGTGGGCGGCGTCAGCTGCACGGGCGCCGCCGGCGCTACGAACTCGGGCTCGAGCGTGCAGGTCGAAGACCGCCAGGCGCCCACCACCGGCGCGGCTCGCTTCGAGTGCCGCAGTGGGCAGTGGAGCGCGCCCTCAGCCGCCAGCTGTGCCCTGCCGCCGCCGGCGGCATGCACGGCGCAGAGCCTGAGCTGGACGGTGGATGGCCACAGCTGCAGTGCCAGCGCCGCCGCGGCGCCGTCGGGCGCAGAGCAGCAGCTGTTTGATCAAACGGGCCCCTCGGTGGGCGATGCCAGCTTCAGCTGCCAGGACGGCCGCTGGAGTGCGCCCTTGCGTGCCCGTTGCGCGCCGCAGGTCCTGGCCGCTTGCCCTGCGCAAGCCGTCAGCTGGACGGAGGCCGGTGCCAGTTGCTCGGCCCACTTGCTCGCGGCCGCCTCGGGGGCGACGCAAACCGCGCTGGACAGCGTGGCGCCGACAACGGGTCAGGCCAGCTACCTCTGCAGCGATGGGCGCTGGAGTGCCGCCGGCACGGCGCCCCGCTGCAGCGAAGCGCCTCCGCCCGCCTGCCCCAGCCGCTTGCTGAGCTGGGATTTGGGGGGCCTGGTCTGCAGCGCCGTCCTGCCCGAGACCGCGTCCGGCAGCAGCCGTGTGGCCGTGGATTCGCAGGAGCCGCTGACGGGTTCCGCCCGCTTTGCCTGCCAGCAAGGGCAGTGGAGTGGCGCCAGCGATGCCAGCTGTCAGGCGCCAGCGCCCAAGCCCTGTGCGGCGCAGGCCTTGAGCTGGGTGCAAGCGGGCGAGCGCTGCGAGGCGACGGCGCCCGCCAGCCCCTCGGGCAGCCAGCTGCAGTTGCTCGATGGCCTGCTGCCCAACACCGGCTCGGCCAGCTTCCGTTGCACCGACGGCCGCTGGAGCGAAGCGGCTGAGGCCCTGTGTCAGCCTCCGCCCGTCAAGCCCTTGCCGCCCGCGCGTGCGCCGACTTCGCCCTGGACGCCGTCGGTTCAGCTGCCCTGGGAGCGTCCGCGCCGCTGAGCCTGAGCGCGTGCTCTTGTTTTTTTGTTTGTTTGTTTGTTTGTTCGATTTGACTGACTGAGTGAGGAGTGAGGAGTGAGGAAGGGAATGATGAAAACAGGAAACCTGCTGCGAGGCTTGGGCGCCGGCCTTCTGGCTGCAAGCGCAGCGGCATCGGCCTGGGCGGCCGATCACCCTGGCGATGTGGCCGTGTTTGCCCGCGAGGGGCAGCTGAAGCTGGGCGGGCAGCGGGTCGAGGTTCAGGCCTCGACGGGCTTCAACATCTACCGCGCCGACCTCGGTGATCTCTTTCACGGCCCTTGGGCCACCAGCAACCCCGGCTTCCAGACCCAGGGCAGCGAGCGGCTCAAGCCCGGGGTGGAGATCGGCTTTGAAGGCCTGGGCGCGCTCGGCTTCTGGGACGGTGCCAGCTGGAGCCTGGCTGCGGCTGGCACCCAGCTTGCGGTGTCCGATTACCTGGAGGCGGAGAGCCTCTGGTCGTCCGCCGGGGTGAGCCCCGGGGCCAGCCAGTTGCTGGGTGAGACCAGCGCGTCCGGCAAGCTGCATGAGCACCTGGTGTTCTCGATCACCGAAGGTGCCGCGGTCGGTGCCTACCAGATCGCCATGCGGCTTAACTCCGCGGACTACCTGGGCTCGGACCCGTTCTACATGATCCTGAACCGCGGCCTGGATGAAGCGGCTTTCCTGCGTGCGCGCGAAGCCTTCATCCAGGCCTCTCCGGTCCCCGAGCCGGCCTCGGCCGGCGTCTGGTTCCTGGGTGTGCTGCTGCTTTGGGGCGTTTCGCGGCGCCATTCGGCGGGGCGCAGGGCGGACCCTTCAACTAGGGGGTGATGCGGTTCTTAAATGCAAGTGAGTTGCATAATTGACGGGTTGTTCCTGCCATCGGGTCGATCCACACCTTCCATCTGAAATCACTGCTAGGAGATTGTTCATGCTGAAGAAACTGTCCATCAAGCTGGCCTTTGCGGCCCTTGCCGTGCTGCCGGTCTGGGCCGCAGCGGGTGAAGATCATGCCGGCGACATTGCCGTCTCTGCCCTCAACGGAAAGCTGGTCGTTGGCGGCTCGCATTTTGAAACCCACGGGGTGACCGGCTTCAACATCTACGAGGCCGACTTCGGTGACCTCGCCAGCGGCCCCTGGGCCACCAAGGACCCCGGCTTTCAGACCCAGGCCGGCAGCCTGCTCAAGCCGGGCGCATTGATTTCCTTCGAGGGCTTGGGCGCCTTGAGCTTCTGGAATGGCGTGAACTGGGGCGCGCCGGCGGCCGGTCTTGGCGTGACCATCGCTGATGTCTATCAGGATGCACCGACCACCTGGAGCCTCGGCGGCGTGAGCCAGGGCGAGACTCAGTATGTCTCCGAGGTGTCCGCGGCCGGCACCATCCATGACCATCTGAAGATGTCGGTGACGCCTAACGCACCCGTGGGTGCCTACATGATCGAGCTGAAGCTGAAGTCGGACGACTACGCGGCCTCCGACTCCTTCTACATTGTCTTCAACCGCGGCCTGAGCGAGGCGGCGTATGAAAGCTCGGTCGATGCCCTGGTGGCTGCGCCGGTGCCGGAGCCCAGCAGCTACATCCTGATGCTGGCAGGCATGGGGGCGGTGGGTCTGCTGGTCCGCCGCCGTCGTTCGGTGGTCTGAGCCCCGGGGTGTTCTCGGGCATCATCAAGAGGGCCTGCCGGCATGGCGGGCCTTTTTTCTTTCGTGGCGGCGTGCTTGCGCGCCTGTTCAGGCCAGCGCCAGATCCAGGCTGCGCGCGGCTTGCCAGCGGTGCAGCTTGCCGTAGATGGCGCTGAGGCGGCGACCTACGTCCTCGCTGGCCAGGCGCCAGAGCTGGGCGATCTCGGCCGGCAGGCGGCCGAGGGCGATCAGGCTGAGCAGGTGCTGGTCGGCTCGGGTCAGCTCGTTGAACACCTGGTCGGGCTCGCAATCCAGGCCCGCGGCTGGGGTCAGGTCTTGCGCGGCGGACAGGGCCTGGGCGCGTTCCAGGCTGATGCGGCTCAGGCCCATGCTCTGCAGGGTCTGGCGCGCCAGCTCGGGTGACATCAGGGCCTGGCCGTCTTGCAGCTGGCTCAGGGCCTGAGGCAGGCTGCTGCCGCGTTCGCACTCGACCATATAGCCATGGGCGCCATCGGCCAGGGTGTCGAACAGCATGGTGTCGTGGGCGCAGGAGCTGAGCAGCAGCACCTTGGGCGCCTCGGGCAGGCGGCGCAGTTGCTGCAGCAGGCGGCGCACATGGCCATCGGCCAGGCGCAGATCGCAGGCCAGAAACTGGGCGCCGCTGGCGCGCAGGGCGGGCAGGCAATCGGTGGCGCGCTCGCTGCAGCCGGCGATCTGCCAGCGGCCATCGTCGGCCAGGGCTGTGCGCGAGGACTCGAGAGATTTGGACGCGCGGCGCAGCAGGAAAACGGAAGACATGGGCATCAGCAAGGGCAAGCGCTGCATTGTGCAGGCCTGACCCGGGGCAACAACCCCGCGATCCGGGGTGTTGAAAGCCGCTCCGGTGGCGCATCGCACAGTGGGCGGCGGCCGGCGATGCGCGTGTCGCACAATCGTCCGCCTCCACTTCCTTGATCGACCGTGAGCGTTTCCTTGCTGCCTGTGCTCTACACCTTCCGGCGCTGCCCCTATGCCATGCGGGCGCGCTTGGCCCTGCGGCAGGCGGGCGTGGCGGTGCAGGGCCGCGAGATCCAGCTGCGCGCCAAGCCGGCAGCCCTGCTGCAGGCCTCGCCCAAGGGCACGGTGCCGGTGCTGGTGCTGCCCGATGGCCGAGTGCTGGAGCAGAGCCTGGACATCATGCGCTGGGCCTTGGCGCAGAACGATCCGGCGGGCTGGCTCGGCGCGGCGCCGCTGGCCGAGCAACTGGCCTGGATCGAGCGCAACGACGGGCCTTTCAAGTGCTTGCTCGACCGCTACAAATACCCGCAGCGGCAGCAGCCACCCGATGCGCCCGAGGCGATGTTCGCAGCCGCACTGGCGCTGCAGCTGCAGCCCATGGAAGCGGCGCTGCAGCGCCATGCCTTCTTGTGCGGGCCGCGCTGCGGCCTGGCCGATATGGCTTTGCTGCCCTTTGTGCGCCAGTTCGCGGCGGTGGATCCTGAGGCCTTTGCGGCAGCGCCGGTGCCGGCCTTGCAGGCTTGGCTGCAGCGCTTGCTGGCCACAGCGCTGTTCGAGGCGGTGATGGAGAAGCTGCCCGTCTGGGACGAGAGCCCGATTGCGGGCTGAATCGATCCTGCTTCGACCCCGGGCCCCCCGATCCCTGCCTTTCGTCCCGGCCGGCAGGCCTGCTGCACAATCAAGCAGGGGTCCGGAGCTGAAGCTGGCTCAGCCGAGCCGCGTGCCGGGCCATCCTTCATTCATTTGGGAGCCTGAATGGCAGTGAAAAAGGTGTTTTCGGGCCTGTGGTGGGCCGTGGGCAAGTTCTGGTGGGTGCTGGACGCCAGCCGGCGAGCCCTGCTCAACCTCTTGCTCTTGCTGATCTTGGTCCTGATCGTGGTGAGCCTCGTCTCACGAGGCCCGGCACCTCTCGCGGACAAGACGACCCTGGTGCTGAACCTGCAAGGCCCGCTGGTCGAGCAGTTCTCGGGCTCGGCCCGCGACCAGGCCATGGCCCAGCTGCAAGGCAACCACCAGCGCCAGACCCGGCTGCGTGATGTGCTGAGCACGCTGGACGCGGCCGCGCAAGACCCGCAGATCGGCAGCGTGCTGCTGAGCCTGGATGAGTTCTCGGGCGGCGGCTTGGCCGGCTTGAGCGAGGTGGCTGCCGCGCTGGACCGCTTCAAGGCCAAGGGCAAGCCGGTGCTGGCCTATGGCGACGGCTACAGCCAGCGCGGCTACTTCCTGGCGGCGCGAGCCAGCGAGGTCTATCTGCATCCCTTGGGCGCCGTTCAGCTGGAGGGTTATGGTCGATACCGCGCGTACTACAAGGATGCCCTGGACCGCTTGGGCGTGAGCGCCAATGTGCTGCGTGTCGGCGCCTTCAAGAACGCGGCCGAGCCCTACTTTTCCAACAGTCCGTCCAAGGAAGCGTTGCAGGCCGAGGCTTATCTTTACGATGACTTGTGGGCGCGCTACACCGCGGCTGTTGAGACCGCACGCAAGCTGCCCAAGGGCAGCCTCGGCAAGAGCATCGACTCCCTGCCTGAAGCGCTGACCGCGCTCAAGGGCGACTCCGCGCAACTGGCCTTGCAAGCCAAGCTGGTGGATGGCCTCAAGACCCGCGACGAGATGCGCGAGCTGCTGATGGCGCGTGGCGCCAAAGACGACAAGGGCAAGAGCTTCCGCCAGGTTTCCATGGCCGAGTACCAGGCTTACATCAAGCCCAAACCCATGTTGGGTGATCGCGTCGGCGTGGTGGTGGCCGAGGGAGAGATCGTCGATGGAGATGCCGCTGCAGGCCGCATCGGCGGGGATTCCACCGCCCGCCTGATTCGCCAGGCGCGCGAGGACGACAAGGTCAAGGCCGTGGTGCTGCGCGTCAATTCGCCCGGCGGGAGTGCCTTTGCATCGGAAGTCATCCGCCGCGAGCTGGAGCTGACGAAGAAGGCCGGCAAGCCGGTCGTCATTTCCATGGGCGATGTGGCGGCCTCGGGAGGGTATTGGGTGTCCATGTCCTCGGACCAGGTGATCGCCGACCCGGCCACCATCACCGGCTCGATAGGCGTGTACGGCATGCTGCCCACGGGCGACAAGCTGCTGGACAAGCTCTCGGTGCACACCGGTGGCTACACGACGAACTGGCTGGCGGGCGGCTTCGATCCGCGCCGGCCGCTGGACCCGCGCCTGGCCACCACGGTGCAGCAAGGCATCAACCACATCTACGATGAGTTCACCAGCAAGACCGCGGCGGCGCGCAAGAAGAGCGTGGCCGAGATCCATGCCGTGGCCCAGGGCCGGGTCTGGACCGGCGCGCAGGCCAAGGAGCGCGGCCTGATCGATCGCCTGGGCAGTTTCGACGACGCCGTGCGTGCCGCCGCCAGCTTGGCCAAGCTCGAGGGGGTGCCCAAGCTCAGCTATGTCGAGCGCGAGATGGGTCGCTTCGAGCGCCTGCTGTCCAGCTTGGACCAGATCGTCGCGCCTTCGGTGGCTGCTGCAGTGCGTGCAGAGCTGGGCTTGGGCGACGGCGTGCTGGTGCCCAAGGCGCTGCAGCAGTTGCAAGGCGAGCTGGCTTTTGCCACCCAGATGGCCGAGCGGGGCCGACCGTTCAGCACCTTTGTGCACTGCATGTGCGCGGCGCCGTGAACCTGGGTGCCACTGCCTGGGCATGAAGGGCGGCCCTGGCGCTTGCCTATAATTGCCACTCAGCGCCGATTTGTTCCGAATTGCGGGCGCTCAAAAAATGCCGCTAAAGAGGGACTCCGCACCGCCGGCGTCCGCTTTCCCCCAGCGGCGCCGGTTTTGTTTTTTCAGGAGTCCCCCATGCCCCATGCAGGACAGCTCGGCCATGTCACCCCCCAGCGCATGGCCTTTGCTCAGCCCTTGCGCCTGCGCAGCGGCGCCGAGCTGCGCGACTACGAAATGGTCTACGAGACCTACGGCACGCTCAATGCCGAGCGCAACAACGCCGTGCTGGTCTGCCATGCCCTGAACGCCAGCCACCATGTGGCCGGTACCTACGAGGGCCAAGACAAGAGCGAAGGCTGGTGGGACAACCTGATCGGCCCGGGCAAGCCTCTGGACACCGACAAGTTCTTCGTCATCGGCATCAACAACCTCGGCTCCTGCTTCGGCTCCACCGGCCCCATGCACATCAACCCGGCCACGGGCAAGGTCTACGGCGCCGATTTCCCGGTGGTGACGGTGCAGGACTGGGTGGATGCTCAGGCGCGCGTGCTCGATGCGCTGGGCGTGCAGCAGCTGGCGGCCGTGTTGGGCGGCTCGCTGGGCGGCATGCAGGCGCTGGACTGGTCACTGCGCTACCCCGAGCGCATGCGCCATTGCATCGCGATTGCCACGGCGCCGGCCCTGTCGGCACAGAACATCGCCTTCAACGAGGTGGCGCGCCGCGCCATCATCACCGACCCCGATTTCCACGGCGGCCATTTCTACGCGCACGGCGTGGTGCCCAAGCGCGGCCTGCGTGTGGCGCGCATGATCGGCCACATCACCTACCTGTCCGACGATGCGATGGAGCAGAAGTTCGGCCGCGAGCTGCGCGCCGCCGAGCTGGGCTACAGCACGCAGGACATCGAGTTCCAGATCGAGAGCTATCTGCGCCACCAGGGCGACAAGTTCAGCGACTACTTCGATGCCAACACCTACCTGCTGATCACGCGTGCGCTCGATTACTTCGACCCGGCGCGAGAGCACGGCGGCAACCTCAGCCGCGCCTTCGCCAGCGCCCGCTGCAAATACCTGCTGGCCAGCTTCACCACCGACTGGCGCTTCTCGCCGGCGCGCTCGCGTGAGATCGTCAAGGCCTTGCTCGACAACAAGCGCGATGTCTCCTATGCCGAGATCGACGCGCCCCATGGCCACGACGCCTTTCTGCTTGAAGACCCCCGCTACCACGGCGTCTTGCGCGCCTACTTCCAACGCATCGCCGGAGAACAACAGCCATGAGCGCCATCCTGCAACATATTGCCGCGCTGGTGCCCGCTGGCTCGCGCGTGCTCGACCTGGGCTGCGGCACCGGTGAGTTGCTCGATCACCTGATCCGCCACAAAGGCTGCAGCGGCTATGGCGTCGAGCTCGACGATGCCAATCTGCTGGCCTGCGCCCAGCGCGGCGTGAATGTCATCCAGCTCAATCTGGAAGAGGGCTTGTCCATCTTCGAGGACCAGAGCTTTGATGTGGTGCTGCAGCTGGAAACCTTGCAGCATCTGCGCAATACCGAGGCCATGCTGCGCGAGACTGCGCGCGTGGGCCGCATCGGCATCGTCAGCTTCCCCAATTTCGCCCACTGGGCCAACCGCGCCCAGGTGCTGATGGGCCGCATGCCGGTGACCCGCGTGCTGCCCTACGAGTGGTACGACACGCCCAATATCCGCGTCGGCACCTATGCCGACTTTGAGGTGCTGGCGCGCAAGAACCGCCTGCGCGTGCTGGACAGCTTCGGCATCCAGAACGGCCAGACGGTGCGCAGCTTCCCCAATCTGATGGCCAGCATGGCGGTCTTCAAGTTCGATCGGGGCTGAGGAGAGGGAAATCGTGAGTCGCGAAGGATGGGCGTTGTTCGCCCAAGGCGGTGCTGACTCCCGATTTACGAATCGCGATTCAAGCTTCACTATTCACGGTTCCAACCCTTCCCCATGAAAGGCTCACCATGATTGGCTACACGACCCTCGGCACGAATGACCTGCCCCGCGCCACGGCCTTTTACGACCAGCTGTTCGCGGTCATCGGCATCCAGCGGCTGATGACCTTCGACCGCGGCTACGCCTGGGGGCGCAGCATGGACCAGCCGGGTTTTGGCCTGCTCACCCCATTTGATGGCCAGCCCGCCAGCGTGGGCAACGGCGTGATGATCGCCCTGGCCGTGGACAGCGAAGAGAAGGTGATCGCCCTGCACGCCAAGGCGCTGGAGCTGGGCGGCCAGGACGAAGGCGCACCAGGCCCGCGCGGCGGCGGCTTCTTTGCCGCCTACTTCCGTGATCTCGATGGCAACAAGCTCAATGCCTTTTGCATGAAGCCTGAGTAAAGAGCCGGGCTTGCGGCTCCGGTTCGACGAACCTCAGCCCTCCACCCGCCCCAGCCTCACCATGGTGTTGCCCGGCAGCCCGTGCTTGAGGCTGGGCATCACCAGCACCGTGTTGGCATAACGCGTTTTGAACACGGTGTCGCCGTCGCGGGCGAAGGCGGTGCCAGCTTCGGGGATGATGTCGAGGCCGCGTACCGGGCCCGGCAGGGTGAAGTGAAAGTCGCGGCTGATGGCGGTGATGGCTTCGTCCACCCGGATGGTGCGCTGGCGCTCGGGCAGAGGCAGGCGCAGGCGCGGCTCAGCCCAGTCGGCGCTGACCATGCCGGTCAGGCGCAGGAAGCGCACAAGGCCATCAACGGCCACCTCGGCCGAGCGCTGCTCCCAGTGCTGGCCGCATTCGATCAGCAAGGCGTTCTTCGGGCTGGCCGGGTCGCCAAAGCCGCCGCGGTCACGCATGCGCAGGCCCGAGGGGTGGCCGGTGTCGATCAGCAGCTCGCCGGGCATGCCCAGCTCGCGCGCGAAGGCGGCGCCCTTGTCGAGCAGGCCGCAGACCATCAGCGGCCGGCAGGCGTCCTGCATGGAGTGGATGTCGAACAGGTGGTCGGCGCTGTCCACAAAAGGCCGCAGGGCGCGGGCTCGGCGCAGCTCCAGCGAGTCTCTTGCGCCGAACAACTGCTCATCGCTCCAGACGCGGTTCAGGTCTTCGTCCACGCAGCGTGCGGCATGCGGATCGGCGGGGTTGAAGCGGGCGTAGGCCTCGACATTGCCGAAGCTCAGGATCAGCCGCCCCTGCAGCGGCTGCAGCGTGCGGCCCATGCCTTGCTGGAACAGCCAGTCCAGAGCGATGGCGCCGCAGAGCTCGTTGCCATGGGTCAGGGCTTGCACCATGACCGTGGGGCCGGGGCGGCCCGATTCCAGCACATGGACGTAGTCGACGCCGCTGGCGCCGCTGCCGTGCCGGTAGGGGCGGATGTCGGGTGGGCTCAGCTCGACCGGGGTGTCGCTGGCTGCTGTTGCTGCTGCTGCGGTTGGGGCGCTCATGCCGTGCTTGTCCATGCTCATTCCTTGCGGTGCAAGGTGCCCTCTTCGGTGCGTTCGTCGGCCTGGAACAGGCCTTCCCAGCGGTCGCCCGTGGGCCAGTGGAAAACGCCCTGGCCATGCTTGACACCGCCGACCCAGGCGCCGACGTAGCGCTCGCCGCTCTTCCAGAAATAGCTGCCCTGGCCCTGCGGCTTGCCGAGGTGGAACTCGCCCTCGTAGCGGTCGCCCGAGGCCAGCTCCATGCGCCCCTGGCCATGGGGCTGGCCGGCCTGGATGCTGCCCTCGTAGCGGTTGCCGTTGGCATAGCGCAGCACGCCGCGGCCCTGCGGTTCGGCGCGCACATAGTCGCCCTCGTACTGCTGGCCATTGGCCCAGCGGTACAGGCCCTTGCCATGCGGCAGGCCCTGGCTGATCTGGCCTTTGTAGACATCGCCGCTGGCAAAGCTCAGCTGGCCCACGCCCTCGGGGCTGCCGTCGACCACGCTGCCCTCGTACTGATTGCCGTTGGCAAAGCTGAGCTTGCCCTGGCCGGTGGCCTTGTCGGCCACCCAGTCGCCGACATAGCGCTGGCCATTGGCCCAGATGAATTCGCCCTTGCCCTGGCGCACGCTGCGCACCAGGCTGCCGATGTAGACGTCTCCGTTGGACCATTCGACCCGGCCATTGCCGCTGACCACCTGGCCCTCTTCGCGCACGAACTGTCCCTTGTAGCGGGTGTCACCGGCGCGGATGTCCATCTCCTGCGGCGCCGGCTTGGCTGCCTCGGGTGCATTACGGCTGGGTGTGGCCTCGGGGCTCGGGCTGCTGACGGCGTTCTTCACCGCACCGAGGGCGCCGCTGATGACGGCGCCCAGGCCGCCTGTGCTGGCCTCGCTGCTGGCGGCCGCCGTCGTTGCGGCCGTCGTGGCGGCTGCTGTTCCTGCGGCGCCTGCAGCACCCGCCACCTTGTTCGCACCCTGGGCGGGTGTGGCCGGGGCGGCCGCAACGGCGCTGGGCCGCGGCGCAGGCGGTTTGGGCAGCACGGACTGGAAACTGTCCGGCAGGGCCACGGCCGTCCAGGGCGTGCCGCGTTCGCGTGCCAGGGTCTGGATGAAGGCATTGGCGTTGTCCAGGGCCGCGTCCTTGCACAGGGTGGTGGCGCGCCGCCAGGCGGTTTCCGCGATCAGGGACTGAGCCTGGCGCTCGGTCACCGGCAAGCCGGGCGCTGCGGTGCGGAACTTCTGCGTGAACTCGCGCGCTTTCTCGAAGATGGGCGCGCAGTACTCGGCGTTGTGGGCGTCGATCTCGGTCTGCTCGCGGCGGCGCTGGGCGATCTGCTGCTGGCTGCCGGTGCAATGCTCGGCGGCCAGGTCCCACATGGTCTCGGCCTTGCTGTAGAGCGAGGCGGCATCGGCAAAGCGGCGTTCGCCAAAGGCCTTGGCCGCCAGTTCCTGCAGCGAGGCCGCATCGCGGTGCGAGAGCTCGCATTGCGAGCCGGCCGCCAGGCGCTCGGCCACCGCAGCGCGCTGGCGCTCGTTGTCGCTGAGGGCGCGCTGGGCGCGCTCCTGGGCCCGGCCGTTGCAGCCCAGGGCGGCCTGGGTCCATAGCGAGATGGCCTCTTCATAGGCCTTGGCCAGGTCTTCCAGCGCCTTGTTTTGGGCTTGCGCCGTGGCGGCGCGCAAATCGCTGCTCATGGCCTTGGCAGTCAGGGCCGAGCAACTGGGCGGCGGTGGCGCCGGAGGAAGGGCATCGCTTGCCGCCGAGGCAGCGCTGGCGGCTGGAGCCGCGCCGGCCGGCGCGCCCACGACCGGCGCCGAAGCGGCGGCCACGGCCGGTGCTGGCGTTGGGGCTGGCGCTGGCGCAAGCGCTTGAGCCAGGCAGGTGGCGCTGCACCAGGGCAGCATGGCCAGGCCGATGAGACGACGCACATCACCGGCGCGCAAGCGCGCGAGAGCGCGAGGGGGGAAACCGAGGGGCTGCGGCAAAGGATGCGTCATTTTTTGGCGGGGCCGGAGGCCATGGGCATGTCCAGCATGGCGTCGATCAGACCGCGTGCGAAGCGGCCTTGGTTCATGTCTTCAGGGCCCGAAAAGGAAAAAGCGGCGGGCGCCGAGGCGAGCGGCATGGCGCCGATCTCAAACAGCAGTTCCTCGGGCTTGAAGCCGTTGAGGATGGCTTGCACCTCGTAGCCCAGGCCTTTGGCATCGGCCAGTTTGCTGAGCGCGTCAAGACGTTCGGCGTCGAAGGCAAAGGCATTGCTGGTGAAGCTGTTCTCGATCAGCTTTTGATGCAGGCGAAAGCCGCCCAGGGGGTTGCCGCCGAGCTTGGCCACGCGTTCGAACGCCCAGGCGTCGGCGCGATCAAAGACCGTGGCGCCCACGCGTGCCACGCCGGACAGCGAGCCCCGGTTGGCGGCCGCCGCCTGCAGGGCATTGACCACCTGCTGCCGGGTCAGCTTTTCGGCGGCATCGGTCAGCCCTTCGCGCAACTTCTGCGCCGCCAGACTCTTGCCTTGCTCGATCAGCTGTTGTTTGAGCACTTCGGTCACCACGTTCTGCGCCGCGCTCTTGGCGGCAGTCACGGCAGCTTCGGCCGCCATCGCCGCCCCCTTCAAACCCGAGGCCAGGGTGACCAGGTTGTAAAGCGTGCCGACGATCTTGCTGCCGTAGTGAAAGGTCTTCATGCGCGCGCCGCCCTCTTCGGACAGGCCCTGCGTCCACAGCACGGCCCAGAGCGCCTCGTCTTCGGTCAGCTGCACCTTGGGCACTTCCAGCGAATGCATGCTGAGCAGCCAGTGGTAATCCTGCACCTCGGGCGTGCTGGGCGGGGCAAAGCGCGTGTAGCCGCGGCAGACTTCGAACGGTGTGATCACATGCTGCTTGCCGGTGGACAGCACCACGGAAAAGGGCTGGCCGCGGTCGCGAATCTCGGCCAGGCCGTTGAGCATCTGTTCGGTGTCCTCGGTTCTGAGGCCGGCCAGCACCACCACCTTGTCACCCAGTTGCAAGGGCGAGCCGGGCGCCACGGCCACCACGGTCAGGCGCTCGTCCACATTGAGGGCCCGCACCCAGGCCACGCGGTCGTTCTCGGCCCAGCCGTTGCTGGTGGCCAGGGCGAAGGGCAGCTCCCATTGCTTGTCGCAGTCGGGGTCCTTGAGGGCGGCGCTGCGGGCGATGGCCGGGCGCACCGCTTGCTCGCCGGCACCAAAGGCGCGGATATTGCCGAGCAAGGTCTCATTGACCGGGCGACCATCATCCACGGTGTACTTGGGCGCCGACGCGCAGGCCGTCAGCAGCAGACAGATGAGCAGAGACAGCAGATTTCTCATCGCATCAAATCCGGGTCAAGGAGTAACAAAAGTTTGCAGTGTAGGGGGCCGAGCTGGCGTCAGAATCGGGGCCGCCCTGCCCTTGAGCCATTGTTCATCGGCCTTGGGGCGCGGACGGCATGCTCGCCGAGTTTGATGACGCTTCCCAGGTAGTTTTACCGCCCCGGGCAAGCCCTGGGGTGGCCTGCGTGGGGCCCTGCCTACACTGAGCCGCATGCGAACTCTGAGAACCGATGATGGCATCCCCCTGCACTGGCGGCAGTGGAGCAAGCTGGGCCTGGAGCCAGCCCGTGGCACCGTGCTGTTGGTCCATGGTCTGGGAGAGCATGTGGGGCGCTACGAAACTCTGGCGGCCAAGCTCAACCACTGGGGTTGGCATGTGGCCGGTTATGACCAGCGCGGTCATGGAGCTTCCGGCGGCCCGCGTGGCGATGTGCCCGATGCCGAAAGGCTGCTGCAAGACCTGGGCTTGGTGATCGACGAGCTGCGCGCCGATCGGCAACTGGGCCGCGGTCCCTTGATCCTGTTGGGACACAGCATGGGTGGCCTGGTGGCGGCGAGATTCGTCGCTGGAGGTCTTGCGGCCAGCAGCGGCGGTCAGCTGCCCATGTGGTTCCGCCCGGTGGATGCCCTGGTGCTTTCTTCGCCCGCCTTGGATCCGGGCATGTCGGCTTTCCAGCGCCTGCAACTGCTGCTGGGCGAGACCCTGGTGCCGCATCTGGCCGTGGGCAATGGGCTCAAGACCCGCTGGATTTCCCGCGATGCCGTCGTCGTGCAGGCCTATGTCGACGACCCGCTGGTGCACGACCGCCTGACGCCCACCTTGGCTCGCATGATTGTCGATGCCGGTGAATTGGTGCGTCAGCACGCCGCCGATTGGGTGGTGCCCACTTTGCTGCTCTGGGCTGGCAGCGACCGTTGCGTTGCGCCCTCCGGCAGCGCCGAGTTTGCGGCCGCGGCCCCGCCCGCCATCCTGCGCGCCCAATGCTTTGGCCCGCTCTTCCACGAAATCTTCAACGAACCTGAGCGTGAACAGGTATTCGCGGCTCTGGAGTCGTGGCTGAGCGGCCGCTTCTGAGTCGCAGACGCCCGGCGCGCTGCGGACGGCCGGGCCTCAATCCGCCGGTTTCAGGCAGCCTTCACAGGCAGGCACAGTTCGCAGCTGAAAACGCCAGTGCTGGGGTCGTACTCGGCGCCGGGCGGGTAGCGTTCAAACACGGGGCGCCCGTCAATTTGCAGGCCGCTGCCGGGCAGCCATGCGCGCAGAAGTTCGGTCCAGGCATGGCTGAAATCAGCCAAGGTGCCGCGGAACTGGGCCACGGCATAACGTCCGCCGGGCAGGTTCTGGATGCTGGCCGGGCTGCGCGGCACAAAGTCGGCGTCGACTTCGACGCAGGCGTCGTAGCGGCATTTGTCGGCCTTTGTGACGTGCGGGTCGTCATGGCCGATGCCGTAGCAGGTTCGGCCGATCAGACCCTGCGCCTGCTGCCAGGGCAGCACGGTATTCATCCAGAACTGGTGCACGCCGAGGCCGTAAGGGCCGATGTGACGCAAATAGGCAACCCGGCTTGCGGGCAGTTGTTGGAGACGGACTTGCATGGTGCTCTCTGAAGTGAAACAAGAAGAGCCTGCATCATCTTCAGCATGCGCTGTGTCGGCCTGATTGAGATTGCGCTCCCACTGATCCAGATTGCTCTGCAGCGCCGCGGGCGGTCGATGACGGCGCGTCTGCTGCTCTCTGGAGGATGCCAGGTCGCGCGCCCAGCGCTGCGGGCTGTCCAGGCGCCAGGCGCTGGGCGTCTGGCCGAAGCGCAGCTTGAAGGCGCGTGCAAACGCTTCGCTGGAGCCAAAGCCCACGGCCAGGGCGACTTCCAGCACCGAGCGCGGCTCGGGCTGGGCCAGCATCAGGGCGGCCACGTCGAGGCGGCGGCGGCGCAGGTAGTCGCCCAGGGTTTCGCCCATCCAGGCCGCGAACACGCGGTGGAAATGAAAGGGCGAGAAGTGCATGCGCTCGGCCAGGCTGCTCAGGTCCAGCGTTTGGTCGAGGTGTCGGTCGATGTGATCGAGCAGCGCGTTCATGCGCTGGGCGTGGCGCAGCCGGTGAGCGGCGCTGGAGTCGCTGGGCATGCCGAAGCGGTGGTTCAGCCCTGGCGGGCCTTGCGCAGTTCCCAGAGCTTGAGCACGTTGTCGAGCACGGCGCGGCTCAGTTCGTCCTTGTGCTTCAGGTCGGCCAGCTGGGCGCGCTGGGCCTCGCTGAGCGTGGACTCGTCGCCCCCGAGCAGGGCGATGGGCTCCAGCAGCGGGCCACTGACCGCATCCTCGAACAGCGGTGCCCAGGATTCCGGCGCCAGGTCTACCGCGGTCAGGAAGCCGATGGCCCATTCCTCGGCATCGACCAGATCACCGTCCTCGTCTTCTGCGACGCTGAAGATGGGCTCCCACAGTTCGGGCTTGGCATTGAGCTGCCATTCGATCGACTGCAGATGGCGCAGCACCAGCAGGGTCACGCGCTTGCGCTGCTTGCCGCTGACGAAAGGGTAGTTCTCGGATTTGCTGCCGGCTTCGAGGTCATCCCCGTCGCCGCCCCAAACGGTAGGCAGCCACGCGGCGCCGGGCAGGTCGGCCAGGCGCTGCGGGCTCAGCAGCAGGCCGGCCAGATAGCCGTCGAGTGCTTCGATGTTCATCGCCGCCTCGACCGGCAACTTGATCAGCATGTCGTCCAGCGTGGACAGCTCCTCGTCGTTGAGGGGCAGGTGGTCGGACTGAGGCTTGTATTGGGGATATTCCATGGCGCGATTGTCGCTGCTTCGGCTGCGCTGCGGCAGCCGGCTTCAGTGCGGGCCTGGAATCAGAAGCGGCTGCGCGCCTTCTTGCTGTCGAACTCCAGCAACTGGGCTTTGAGCAGGGCCATGAGCACGCGAGCATTGGCCTCGGTCAGGGTCAGGATGGTGCTGGGCTCGATGCCTTCGACCGGGGCCTTGGGGCTCACCAGGGCGTCGACCTTGAGCAGCATCTGGCCGTGGATGTTGTTGGAGGCGGCCTTGAATTTCTGGATTTCGATGGTGTACGTCTTCATGGGGTCGAATCCTAACCGGCGGGGCGGAAGCTGGATGATGCCAGCCTCGTACCCGCTGCGCGACCCGTGCGGTCGAGGCCGGCGATCAAGCCTGGTTTTTGGCGCTGAAGACGGCGCGCAGCCGTGTCACGACCGTCACCCCGGCCAGGCACAGCGCACCGGCCGCCAGGCCCACAGCACCATCGAACAACAAGGGGCCCAGCCAGGACAGGGCGCCCAGGCTCTGCGCCAGGGCTTCTCCGGCATGGTGCAGTGCGGGCAGGCCGTGGCTGAGAATGCCGCCGCCGACAAGGAACATGGCCACCGTGCCGGCCAGCGCCAGGCCTTTCATGAGCCATGGGGCGGCCGAGAGCAGCATGCGGCCCACGCTTTGCTGGAAGGCACCCGGCCGGCGGCTCAGGTAAAGGCCCGCGTCATCGATCTTGACGATGCCCGCGACGAGACCGTAGACCCCGGCCGTCATGGCCAGGGCAATGCCGCTGAGCACCAACACCTGTGTGCTGAAGCTGGTACCGGCCACGGTGCCCAGGGTGATGGCGATGATTTCGGCCGAGAGGATGAAATCGGTCCGGATCGCCCCCTTGATCTTGTCGCGCTCGAAAGCCACCAGGTCCTGGTCCGGGTTCAGGGCGGCTTCGCTCAATGCCTGGTGCTCCGCCTCCACCTCGGCGGCGCTGTGCAGGAACTTGTGAGCGAGCTTCTCGAAGCCCTCGAAGCAGAGGTAGGCGCCGCCCAGCATCAGCAGCGGCGTCACGGCCCAGGGCGCCCAGGCGCTGATGGCCAGGGCGGCCGGCACCAGGATGGCCTTGTTCAAGAAAGATCCCTTGGCCACGGCCCAGACCACGGGCAGTTCGCGTTCGGCCGAGACGCCGGCCACCTGCTGGGCGTTCAGCGCCAGGTCGTCGCCGAGCACGCCGGTGGTCTTCTTGGCCGCCACCTTGGACAGCAGGGCCACGTCGTCGAGGATGGTGGCGATGTCATCGATCAGTGCCAAAAGGCTGGAAGCGGCCATGGGTGCAAAGTTGCCTTGTGTTGGGTTGGGTGCAGATACGGCGAGGCCGCTTTGTACCGCATTTGCCGTGGCACACTGCGCCCTTTTCTAGCACAGGGATTGCCCACCATGAAAAAGACCGCCTTCGCCCTCGGCCTCTTGAGCAGCCTGATGTTTGCCTCGGCCGCCCATGCCCAAGCTGTGGCGCCTGCGGCCACGGCGCCAGCGCCCACCGTGGCCAAGCTGGTTTACAACGAGCTGGCCGATGCCCGCGCCGAGTTGAACCAGGCCCTGGCTGCCGCGCAGGCCCAGCGCAAGAACGTGCTGGTGGTGTTTGGCGCCAACTGGTGCGGCGACTGCCTGGCCCTGGACCGCAAGATGAGCGCCGGCAGCCTGTCCGAGCATGTGGGCAAGCGCCTGGTGGTGCTCAAGGTCAATGTCGGTCGCTTCGATCGCAATGTCGACCTGGCGGCACAGATCGGCGTGTCGCTCAAGAAGGGCATCCCGGCCGTGGCCGTGCTGGCCAACGACGGCAGCGTGATCAAGGCCACCAACGGCGGTGAGCTGGCCGACGCCCGCAATATGGGCGACGAGGCCGTGCTCAAGGTGCTGGAAGGCCTGCACAGCAAGACCTGACCCCGGCGCCTGCCGGGCGGTGGCGCGTGAGTCCGGTGGGCTGTTTTCGAAGCCAGCTCACTGGCCTGTCACCGGCTTGGGGGTCAAGCCTTGCCTGCCACCTTGTCTTCTGCACCATGCTCACCTAAGTTGATGCATGGCACGTCCTCCCCGCATCGAGCTCGCTGGCGCTGTGTACCACCTCAGCTCACGCTGCGATGCAGGCGTGCGCGCCTTCGAAGATGACGCCGACCGCCGCAGCCTGCTGGCGCTGATCGCGCAGACCATGCAGCGCTTTGATGCCCAGGTGCTGGCCTACTGCCTGCTGCCCGATCACTTCCATCTGCTGCTGTTCACCCGCCAGGCCAATCTCTCGCGCCTGATGCGCCATCTCAACGGCGTCTACACCCAGTATCACAACCGCCGTCATGGCAGCGAAGGGCCGCTGTTCCATGGCCGCTTCAAGGGCGTGCTGGTCGATCGCGAGGCGCATCTGCTGGACGCCTGTCGCTACGTCGAACTCAACCCCCTGCGCCTGGGCCTGGTTCGCGAGCTGGCCGACTGGCCCTGGTCCAGCTACCGGGCCCATGTGGGCATGGAGCCGGCACCGGCCTGGCTCGACGCCGATGGCCTGCATGCCTATGTGCTGGGCCGCGAGCTGCGCGGCGCCCTGGACCGCCGCCGCGCGGCCGACCGCTATGCCCAACTGCTGGCCAGCGAGCCCGATCTGGCTTTGTGGCCGGGTCGCTTGCGGCAGCAGATCTTTCTTGGCGATGCTGCCTTTGTGAAGCGCATGCGGGCCGCGGTTCGTGCCGCCGATCAGGCTGAGCGGGCCCAGGCGCGCGCCAAGCCTGCGTCCCAGGGGCGGGCTGATCCAGCGGCTCGACTTCCATCCACTGCGCGCTCGAGAGCCGCCACCACGGATCGGCCGCCCTGGGCCGAGGTGCTGGCGCACAGCGGCTCGCGCGAGCAAGCGCTCTACCGCGCTCACACCGAGGCCGGTTGGAGCATGAGCGCCTTGGCGGCCGAGCTGGGCTTGTCGGTCTCGCGCGTCAGCCGTTTGATTTCAGGCGTGGAGCGCGGCCTGCTGTCGTGACGGTCGCGTGGCGGCTTCCGCGCCTGATCAGACTATCCCCGCCTGCTGTGGATAAGTTCGTGGGCAAGCTGCCCATAGCCCTGCCAAGTGATTGATCTGTCAGGCGTTTCCTTGGTCTGCTTCATTTTTGAGCATGGTGCATGACGGCCGTCCGGCCGCGCGCTCAAGCGCCGGACCCGCGTTCAGCCACCTGCTTCAGCCGCGCCAGGCCGGCCTCGAAATCGGGGCCCACCATGCCATCGGCGAACAAGGCCAACCAGTGGAACAAGGGGTTCTTGCCCATGTCGCCGTCCATGGTCCAGATCAGCTCGGTGCCGCCGTTGCGAGCCTGCAGGCGCAGCTCGCCATATGAGGTGGTGCCGAAGTCGGGAAAGTAGAGCGCGTAGGCCACGCGCTGGCCGGGCTCGGCGGCCGTGAAGCTCATGGTGCCATCGCCCTCGGTCTTGCTTTTCCAGGCCCAGACCGCGCCGGCCCCGGATTCCGGGCCGCTGTACTCGATCTGCATGGCTGGGTCGCGCTGGTTCCAGACACTCCAGAGCTTCCATTGCCGCGGGCTGGCCACCAGGGCATAGACGGCGTCAGGGCTGGCCTGGATCTGCACGGTGCGGCTGACCTGGAACTTCGGCGACAGCAGCAAGCCGCCCAGCAGCAGACCGGCCAGCAGCGCGATCAGGGCGAGCGCGATGAATTTCAGGGCTTTCATGGCAGAGGCTCCTTGGCAAGCCCGATGCGGGCGGAACGAAAAAGCAAAAGGGCGCGGCACGGAAGTGCGGCGCCCTTGCGGGGGGTGTGGCGGTGCTCGCCTCAGTGGGTGACTCAGTGGATGACTCTTTGGATGACTCAGTGAGTGAGGGCCTGGCGAGGGGCCGCCAGCTCGGCATCGACCCAGGCTTCCTGGCTCAGTTCACGCGCGGCCGACAGCTGTTGGCAGAGCTCGAACACGCCCAGGTTGTCGGCGCCTTCGGCCTCGGGGACTGGGGCGCTGCTGATTTCGGCGGGCAGATCGGCCAGGGCGCCCAGCAACTGGAACAGCAGCTCCAGCGTGGGCTCGCCGTCGGCCTCCATCTGGCGCGCCAGACCGAGGCTGCGGCAGAGGTACCAGCAGGCGCTGGCGGCGTCATCGCATTTGGCTTGGTACAGGGCCTGGGTTTCCAGGGCTTCGGCACGCGCGTTCTGTTCTTCGCGCGCCTGGATCTCGTCCAGGGTCTGCCAGGAGCTGTCGATCAAGAATGCCTCTTCGCCGAGGGAACTGGCCGCGTCGGTCGAGTTGTCGGCCAGACGTCGTGCGGATGCTGCGAGATTGCGCGCCATGATGTGCCCTTTGAGACTGCTGAAGGAACCTGTTGCGAAATCCTAGGCGCTGGGCCCGGGCGGCGCGCCCCCGCAGACGGGGGTGAAGCGCCGGGCCAGGCTCGGCCTGCGTGCGATTATCACGCCCGCTCGGCCGATCTCAGCGTTTCTTGAGCGGCCGGCTCCAGCCGGCGATGGCCACCTGTTTGCCGCGCGCCACACTCAGCTCGCCGGCTGCCACCGGCTTGGTGATGGTGGAGCCGCCGCCGATGGTGGCGCCGGCACCGATCTCGACCGGCGCGATCAGCACGCAGTTGCTGCCCACATGCACATCGGCGCCGATCACGGTGCGGTGCTTGTTGGCGCCGTCGTAGTTGGCGGTGATGGAGCCGGCGCCGTAGTTGACGCGCTCGCCCACGGTGGCATCGCCGAGATAGGCCAGGTGGTTGGCCTTGGCGCCCTTGGCCAGGGTGGAGTTCTTGACCTCGACGAAATTGCCGATGTGGACCTCGTCACCGAGGTCGGCGCCGGGGCGCAGGCGGGCGAAGGGGCCGATCAGGGCGCCGGCGCCGACCTGGGCGCCGCCGGCCTTCTCGCCGTCGATGTGGGTGAACTCATGAATGCGGGTGCCGGCACCGATGCTGGCATTGCGGATCACGCAGTTGGCGCCGATGCGAACGTTGTCGCCTAGAACGACGGTGCCTTCGAACACACAGTTGACGTCGATCTCTACGTCCTGGCCGCAGCTCAAGGTGCCACGCACATCGAAGCGGCGCGGGTCGGCCAGGCGCACGCCGGCTTCCAGCAGGGTTTCGGCTTGTTCCAACTGGAAACGACGCTCCAAGTCGGCCAGCTGCACCGGGCTGTTGACGCCCAGCACCTCGGTCTCGTTCGGTGCGGCAATGCCCAGCACCGGCACGCTCTCGGCCACAGCCATGGCGACGATGTCGGTCAGGTAGTACTCGCCCTGGGCGTTTTCGTTCTTCAGCTGGCTGACCCAGCGTTTCAGCGCGCCGGTGGGGGCGGCCATCATGCCGGTGTAGCCCTCTCGGATGGCGCGCTGCTCGGCGCTCGCGTCCTTGTGCTCGACGATGGCCAGCACATTGCCGTCCGCTTGGCCACCTTGGCGCACGATGCGGCCGTAGCCGGTCGGGTCGCTCAGGTGGATGGTCAGCAGCACCAGGGCCTTGCCATCACAAGCTTGGACAAGGGCTTGGGCGGTGGCCTGTTTGATCAGGGGCACATCGCCGTTCAGGATCAGGGTCGTGCCTTCGTCCTCGGGCAGCGCCGGCACGGCCTGCTGGATGGCGTGGCCGGTGCCCAGCTGGGGCATCTGGCGCACGAACTGCACGCCGGGGCCGGCGACGGCGGCTTCTACCGCCTCGGCACCATGGCCAGTGATGACCACATTGCGCTGGGCTTGCAGGCCCTGTGTCATGTCCAGCACATGGCGCAGCAAGGAGCGGCCGGCCAGCTTGTGCAAGACCTTGGGCAAGGCCGATTTCATGCGGGTGCCCTTGCCCGCGGCCATGATGACAATGTTCAGCGCCATGTGAATGCAAGCGGGGCGGTGACCGCCCCGTGAGGTTTCAGTGAAGCGCTGATTATCAGCCGGCCTGGATGACAGCCCGCTGCGGGCTTGCCATGAGTAGT
Organism: Paucibacter sp. B51; assembly: GCF_027863535.1. NCBI lineage: Bacteria > Pseudomonadati > Pseudomonadota > Betaproteobacteria > Burkholderiales > Sphaerotilaceae > Roseateles > Paucibacter sp. B51. Next base: position 1,939,873 of record NZ_JAPIVN010000001.1, read on the forward strand.
CCGGCGGGGCGACGGTGCTCAGCGGATCGCTTGCACCACCACGCGGTGCGGCTCGGGCCGCACCTTGGGGAAGTCGCTCAGCGCAGCTTCGAACAAGGCGCCGGCCAGTTCGCTGGGACCCTGGGTCATGCCTTCATTGCTGGCGCGGGCTTCGTAAAGCGGCTCGGCGGTCCGGCGGTCACGCAGCAGCACGGCGACCGAGCGGTCGTAGCGGCGATCCAGCATGTCCGAGGGGTGGTAGAAGCCGATGCGGCCCAGGCCGCCGTAGCGCCAGTGGGCATAGCTGCCCTGCCAGCGCCACCACAGCGGGTCGTCCCAGGGCGCGCGCTCTTGCGGATCCACGCGCATGCCCAGGGACACCAGCACATCGGCACTCTTGGCGTCAGCGGCTTCGGTGAATCCGGCCTTCAGCAGAGCCGCGCGCGCTGCGGCTTCGATGCGGGCCTGGGCCTCGGCCACTGCGCCCGCCTGTGCTTGCGAGGGCAGTCGCTCGAACGCAAAGCTGCCCGGCTTGCGGCTCTCGGGCCAGGTGCCGAAGCTGGAGACTTCGCTGCTGATGCTGTAGGGGCCGCTGCAGGCACTCAGGCCCAGCGCGGCCACGGCACCGAAGACAGCCAGAAGGGAACGACGAGGAATGTGCATGGCGGGCTCCTAACGTATTGTTCTGATGGCTTTGATTGTGAACCGAATCCAAGCCCGCTTTGTTGTCCTTGTGTTGTCGAAGGATTTACGTTTCTTGACGGTGGATGCTGATCACCGAGGGGCTGGCGCTGGCTTGCGGCGTGCTGCAGGCCTCGTCCTCGTCGAAGGCGATGTCGCCATTGGCGTCGGGCTTGCCATCGGCCTTGATGGTCTGGAAGGGGAAGAGGTCCCGGTCCATCATGTGCGAGGGCACGATATTGCCCATGGCGGTGAACATATTCTCGATGCGGCCCGGGTACTTCTTCTCCCACTCGTTGATCATGGCCTTGACCTGTACGCGCTGCAGGTTCTCCTGGCTGCCGCAGAGGTTGCAGGGAATGATGGGGAACTCGCGGTGCGCGGCCCAGCGCACCAGATCGGGCTCGGCCACATAGGCCAGGGGGCGGATCACCACATGCTCGCCTGAATCGCTGACCAGCTTGGGCGGCATGCCCTTCATGCGGGCGCCGAAGAACATATTCAGCAGCAGGGTGACGATGATGTCGTCGCGGTGGTGGCCCAGGGCGATCTTGGTGGCACCCAGCTCGCTGGCCACCCGGTAGAGGTTGCCGCGGCGCAGGCGCGAGCACAGGCTGCAGGTGGTCTTGCCCTCGGGCACCAGGCGCTTGACGATGGAGTAGGTGTCCTGCTCCTCGATGTGGAAGGGGATGCCGCGCGACTTCAGGTACTCGGGCAGCACATGCTCGGGGAAACCGGGCTGCTTCTGGTCGAGGTTGACGGCGACGATGTCGAACTGGATCGGCGCGCGCTTCTGCATGTTCAGCAGGATGTCCAGCAGCGAGTAGCTGTCCTTGCCGCCGGACAGGCAGACCATGACCTTGTCGCCGTTCTCGATCATGTTGTAGTCGACGATGGCCTGGCCCACCTGGCGGTGCAGGCGCTTGGACAGCTTGTTGATCTCGCGCGAGGCCTTTTTGTCTTGCGCCGCGCTTTCGTCGCTGGCCGGCGCGGCCGCTTCCAGCTGGCTGGGCAGATCGAGGTTCAGGGTGGGGGCGTCTTGGGTGTTCAGCATGATGGGGTCTGTCCTTGCTATCGCGGCAGTCTGTGTCATTGAGCGCCCCGCCAGGGGCTGCGAATCTTCGCGTGGCGCGCGTGGAGCCGGCTCTGCCGGGCCACCGGGCGCTGCCCCTTGAGGGGTGCGCGAAGCGCGTCGGGGTGGTCCACTACCACTGGCCGCATTCGGCGCTGATGGCAACCTGGCAGTCGGGGAAGATTTCGAGTTTGGTGACCTTGATGCGCACGCCGGCCACGCCGGGCAGCTTCATCAAGCGGGTGCATAGCTTGCCGAGCAAGGCTTCGAGCAGGTCGGTGTGCTCGGCCGTGCACTCGTCGATGATGATGGCGCGCACGCGGCGGTAGTCCAGCACATGGCCGATGTCGGCATCGCGCGAGACGATTTGCTGGGCACCGAGGTTGACCTCGGCATCGACCTGGATCGGTTGCGGGCCTTCGCGCTCGAAGTCCAGCACGCCGAGGTTGGCGCCAAAGCGCAGGCCGGTGATGTGGATGATCTGGCGGTTGTTGCGGCGCAGGGCCAGGCTGGGCTGACCCTCTTGCAGAGGGCGCAAAAAGGCCTCGACGGCCTTGGCCGCCACCACACCGTCGCCCAGTGCGGTCTGCACGCAGGGGTGCTGGCGGCCGCTGGCGTCGCCGGCCACGAACAGGCCCAGGGGCGCAAAGCGCGGCTCGTCGCGGAACGGGTGAGACGGTGCCGTGATGCCGGCGCGCTGCAGGGCGTCACCCACCTGCAGCCAGGCGCTGGGCTCCGCTTCGAAGCCGAGCAGCACGGCCACATGGTCAAAGCGTTCCTCGCCAAAGGCCTGAGATTGCACCGTGACACCGGCCTCGTCCGGCAGCAGCCGGCTTGGCATCGGGCTGGGCAGGCGGGTCTGGACGGCACCGGCCAGGCCCTGGATGCGTTCCACCAGCCGCTGCTGGGCGCGCCAGTCGCTGCGCGACCAGAGCGTGACCTGGTGGCCGCGTGCCTGCAGGTAGAGCGCGTTCTCGGCCGCGTTGTCACCGCCGCCGAGCAGCAGGATGCGCGCCGGCGCCAGTTGTTCGCGGCAGGCGGTCAGGCTCAGCGCATCGAGCACACGCGGGTGGGGCAAGGGCGAGGGGAAGAAGGCTTCGGGGCGCAGCGGCTTGAGGCCGGTGGCCAGCAGGAGGGCGCGGGCCTGAACGCTGCTGCCGTCCTCCAGGCGCAGGCGCCAGCCTTCGCCGGCCAGCCAGTCCAGATGGGCGCAGCTCTGGCCCAGCACCGTGTGCACCTCGCTCAGCCCCTCAACCTGTCGCGCGTACTGCTGGCCCAAGTCGGCCAGCTTTTGGCCCGGTGCCCCCAGCACCCAATCCTGGTTGAACTGCAGGCTTTGCAGGCCGGCGCAGAGCTGCGGCGCCCGCTCCACCAACAGCACGCGCAGGCCCAGCTGCTGCAGCCAAGAGGCCGCGCTGCAGCCGGCCGGCCCGCCACCAAGGATGGCGACATCGAGCTGCGGAGGGAGTGCGTTGGAGGTGTGGGGCATGGGGGGAGGCTGCGGCGCGAGGATCAAGGCGCCGGATTATCCCAGTTCACGCCTTGCGCCGCTCCGCCAGGCCCGCCACAGCCGCCAGCCCAGCAGCAGGCCGAGGATGGCGCCGTAAAGCGCCGGCTCGGCAAAGTTGTTCTTGCCCGCGCGCATCCAGATGAAGTGGGCCAGGGCGATCAGGCTGAGCACATAGACCGCGCGATGCAGGCGCTGCCAGCGCGCTGCGCCCAGGGCCTTGATGGCGCGGTTGAAGGAGGTCAGGGCCAGGGGCAGCAAGAGCAGCCAGGCGACAAAGCCCATCAGGATGAAGGGCCGCTTGAGGATGTCGCGGCCGATGTCGCCGAGCTCCAGTCCCATGTCCAGCCAGCCGTAGGCCAGCAGGTGCAGGCTGGCGTAGAAAAAGCTGAACAGGCCCAGCATGCGGCGAAAACGGGCCAGGGCCGGCTGGCCGCTGAGCACGCGCAGCGGCGTCACGGCCAGGGTCAGGCAGAGGCCGCGCAAGCTCCAGTCACCGAGGCCCCGGATCAAGGCCTCGGCCGGGTTGGCGCCGAGCCGGTCGGTGGCGGCGGCCGCGATCAGCCAGGCCAGAGGCGCCAGGCAGATCAAGAACAGCAGGGGCTTGGCCGCGGGGTGCAGCCAGAGGGAGCGGCGCGCCATGCAGGGCGGCCTCAGTAGAACTTCTTCAGGTCCATGCCGGCGTAGAGCGAGGCCACCTGCTCGGCATAGCCGTTGAACATCAGGGTGGGGCGTTTCTTGGCGAACAGGCCGTCTTCGCCGATGCGGCGCTCGCTGGCCTGGCTCCAGCGCGGGTGGTCCACCTGCGGGTTCACATTGGAATAGAAGCCGTATTCGCTGGCCGCGGCGCGGGTCCAGCTGGACACCGGTTGCTTTTCAACGAAGCGGATCTTGACGATGGACTTGGCCGATTTGAAGCCGTACTTCCAGGGCAGGACCAGTCGCACCGGTGCGCCGTTCTGGTTGGGCAGCACTTCGCCGTACATGCCGAAGGCCAGCAGGCTCAGCGGGTGCATGGCTTCATCGATGCGCAGGCCCTCGGTGTAGGGCCAGTCCAGCACGCCCGAGCGCAGGCCCTGCATCTGGCTGCGGTCGGCCAGGCTGATGAACTCCACATACTTGGCGCGCGAGTTGGGCTCGACCCGCTTGATCAGCTCGGCCAGCGAATAGCCCACCCACGGAATCACCATGCTCCAGCCTTCGACGCAACGCAGGCGGTAGATGCGCTCTTCCATGGGGCTGAGCTTGAGCAGCTGGTCCAGATCGAAGCTGCCGGGCTTGCCGACTTCGCCTTCCACCGCGACCGTCCAGGGGCGCGGCTTCAGGCTGCCGGCCGTGCGGGCCGGGTCGGATTTGTCGGTGCCGAATTCGTAGAAGTTGTTGTAGCTGCTGGCGTCTTCATAGCGGGTCAGCTTGTCCAGGCTCATGGCGCCGGCCACCGTGCTCTTGGCGCCGGGCAGCTTGGCCAGCTTGCCGGGGCCGGCGGTCTGCGCCAGGGCCTCGCGGCCGGCCCAGGCGGCCAGGCCGGCGCCGGCGGCACCGCTGGCCATCAGCTGCAGCCAGTGGCGGCGCTGCTGGTAGACCGCCTGTGGCGTGATCTCCGAGGCCAGGATGGGCGTGCTCGGGGCAAGGTGGCGGTCGGTGTGGCGCATGGCGGGCGGCAATCGAGGAGGAGGTGGGTCTCTGTCGCGAGAACGAGCCTTGAGCTTACGGGCTGCCGCAAAATTTTGCCGGGCCCGGGGCCAATGTCCCGCGGGCGGGTGGCTGTGGCGCCAGGCGCCAGCCTCAGTTCCAGCCGGCGGGGCAGGGCAGGGCCCGCAGCAGGCGGCCGTGTTCGCCACTGTCCTTGAGCTTTTTCAGGCCGAGGTTGAAGTCGCGCAAAAGCTCGGCGCTGCGTGCCACCTGTGGCGGCAGGATCAGGTGGGTGCTGAAGCTGTCGGTCAAGAGGCGCGGGTGGGCGGCGAACTGGGCCGCTTCGGCCGGCTTGAAATGATGGCCGAGCAGATCGCAAGCGACGTTGCGCTCCATGGGCAGCACATCGATGCGGCCCAGCAGCATCTTGCGCAAGCCGGCCAGGTCGGTGGGCGTGGCGTCACCGTCGAGCTCGCCGCTTTGGATCTTGGACCAGAACTCGGGCGTGTAGGTGTAGTCGCGCACATAGCCGACCTTGTAGCCGCGCAGATCGGCCAGGGTGGTCCAGTCGAGCTTGAGTTCGCGGCGGTAGACCAGCAGCCATTGCTCGGTCAGCACGTTGTCGCTGAGCAGGAAATCGCGCCGCCGCTCGGCCGAGGCCCCCCAGTAGGCGGAGGCGTCGTAGAGGCCCTGGCGGGTCTCCTGCTGGGCGCGGGCCCAGGGCAGGAAGTGGTACTGCACCTGGTAGCCGGCGAGGGCAAAGGCACGCCGCACGATGTCCAGGGCAATGCCCTGGTCCTGGCGGTTCTGGGTGGCATAGGGCGGCAGTTCACCGGTGGCGATGCGCAGCGGCGTGGCGACGGCGTGGCCGGCTGTGCTGGCCAGCATTCCGCAGAGGCTGAGCTGCAGTGCCCCCCACCCCAGCGCCCATCTACCCAGGGGCCCTCTACCCAGCTCTGCCAGCATCCTTCGCAGTGTCATGGCCGGGGCGGGCTGGCGACGCATGGGGGGGCTTAGGGTCTCAGAGCGTGCCGTAGGAGTGCAGGCCGGAGAGGAACATATTCACGCCCAGGAAGGCGAAGGTGGTGACCACCAGGCCCGCCAGCGCCCACCAGGCGGAGACGGCGCCGCGCAGGCCCTTCATCAAGCGCATGTGCAGCCAGGCGGCGTAGTTGAGCCAGACGATCAGGGCCCAGGTTTCCTTCGGGTCCCAGCTCCAGTAGCCGCCCCAGGCCTCGGCAGCCCAGAAGGCGCCCAGGATGGTGGCGATGGTGAAGAAGGCAAAGCCGAGGGCGATGGCCTTGTACATCAGGTCGTCCAGAGTGCTCAGCTCGGGCAGGCGGGCCGTCAGGCGGCTGCGCAAGGCCACGGCCATCACGAAGAAGACCAGCAGGCCGGCCATCTTGCGCGCCCAGCCGTCCAGGCCGGCGATGGTCTCGGCTGGCAGATCGGCACCGAAGCGGGCGGCCAGAATCATGGCGATCAGGGCCAGGGGCATGGCGATCAGGCCCAGGCTCAGCGCGCGCAAGCTGGCCGTCTTGAGCAGATAGGCCAGGGCCACCATGGCGGCCAGGGCGAAGGTGCCGTAGCCCACGAAATTGGCCGGCACATGGATCTTCATCCACCAGCTTTGCAGGGCCGGCACCAGGGGTTGGATCTCATGCGCCTCGCGCGCCACCGTGTACCACAGCAGGAAGCTGACCGCCGCGCTGATCACCAGCAGCACATAGGCGCCCAGGGCCCGGGTCTTGAACTTGGCTTCGTAGTACAGGTAGAACAGCGCCGTCATCCAGGCGAACAGCACGAAGACCTCGTAAAGGTTGCTGACCGGGATGTGGCCGATGTCCGGGGCGATCTGGTGGCTTTCGAACCAGCGCACCATGGTGCCCACCAGGGCCATGAAGACGGCGCCCCAGGTCAGACGCGAGCCGATGGCTTCGGCGGCACTGTTCTCGCCGCTCTTGGTGAAGAAGCCGCCCCAGTAGAACAGGGTGGCCATGTAGAAGAGCACGCTCATCCACAAGATGGCGCTCTGGCTGGACAGGGCGTATTTGAGCCAGAAGACCTTGTCGGCCGCGGCCAGATCGGCGCCAAAGGCATCGGGCGTCTGGACGTAGAGGCCGATGGCCAGCAGGCTGGCCGCGCCCACGCCGGCGCACAGCCAGCGCAGCGGCGCCCAGAACCAGCCCAGCGCGATCAGCGAGGGGATGGCGCAGACCAGGATGCCTTTTTCGTAGCCATCCATCGAGGCGCCGTAGCGCGAGAAGGCGAACAGGCCGCCGATCAGGATCAGGGCGGCGAAGCTCCAGTCGAGGGCGTCCCGGCCTGAGAAGTAGCCCAGGTCCTGGCTGCGCACCGGCCGACCGGTGCTGCGGAGGGTGCCGCTGCTGCTGCTTGCGCTGTTCATACGCCTTCTTCCTTGGAGAGATAGCCTTGCAATTGTTCGAACTCGGTGGCCATATCGGGCGATTCTCGGGTGCTGGCCATGGCCATGCGAACCCGGGTGGTTTCCGGCTGGCCCGGGCTGGGCTCCAGCCACAACCAGAGGCGGCGCTCGCGGATGTAGAGCATGGCAAACACGCCCACGATCAGCAAGACCGCGCCCAGATACACCAGCTTCTGGCCCGGTGCGCGCGTCACCTGGAACACGCTGGCCTGCACCTGCTTGAAATCCTGCAACTGCAGCAGCACCGGCGCCGGGTAGAACATGCTGTCCGACAGGGACAGCACGGCCTGGGTCATGAAGGCCTGGGTGGCACTGTCTGTCGGGGCCGAGGCCTGGCCGGCTTGCTCGCGGCCCAGCTTGTAGAGCTCGAACAGGCTGCCGTTGAGGATGCGCAGCAGCACTTCAGACACGCGCTGGCGCTCGCCCTCGGGCACTTCGCTTTCGATGAACTGGCTCAGGGCCGGCAGGCCGCCCCAGCCGTTGCTGCTGTCCACCTTGGCGCTCTCGGCGCCGGCAAACAGATTGAGTGCGCGGCGGGCGGTGGCCTGCAGCTGCGGCGTCATCTGCGGCTTGTCGTTGGGCGTGGCGGCCACGGCATAGCGGCGGGCGGCGCGTTCGCGCAACTCCGGGTCGAGCAGGTTCTGGCGCAAGCGCATCCAGCTGTCCATGCTCAGATCCGAATCCGCCGGAATGCGCAGGTAGCGGAAGGCTTCGGACGGGGTTTCGCGCACGCCGGCGAGGAAAACTCTTTGCCCGTCCAGATCGACCGGCAGCATGTAGTTGTTGTACTCGCGGGCCTGGCCGGCCGCATCGCGCAGGCGGTAGCTGAACGAGGGGCCGACATTGCGCAGCTCCTTGTCGGCGCCAGCGCGGGCGCCGCTGCCCATGTGGTTCTGCAGCTTGTTGACCAGATCGACGGCGCGCACATCGGTGCTGTCGGCCTTGCCCGCGCCTCCGCCGCTCATGTTCTCGACATTGATGACGCGCAGCCCGGCAAACTCCAGGCGCAGGCTGTCGCTGGGCTTGCCGCCATCTTGCGGGGCGAAGCCATCCAGCTGTGTGCTGCCACCGACCACCCCGTCGATCTCGAAGGGCTTGGCCGCTGCTGCAGCGGCTTTGCGGCCCATGGGCAGGGCTTGCAGCTTGAGGCTGGATCCACCGTCTTCAAAACTGCTTTGGTAGATGGCAATGCCGCGGTGCTGGGCCGGCTCGTTGACCTTGACCCGCTTTTCGGTCGTCAACCCGGTCTCGCGATCACGGATCACGATGTCGCTGGCGAACAGCTTGGGCATGCCGGTGTCGTAGTACTCGACGATGAACTTCTTCAGCTCCACATCGAAGGGCAGGTCCTGCAGCACCACGCCGCTGGGCATGGACAGGATGGCCGTGCCGGCCGTGGCGCCCTCCGGCACCATCAGGTTGCCGCGGAAGCTGGGGTTGTTGGGCGGCAGGCGGTGCTCGGGCTTGACCTCGCTGATCAGGCCGCCACCTTCATAAATCGTCTTGCCCTGGGCCCACATCAGGCCGCGCACCAGCAGGTCGCCGTCCAGCAGGCCGCCGATGCAGACCAGCACGATGGCCGAATGCGCCGCCAGATAACCGATCTTGTTGCTGGCGCCGCGCCGTGCCGCCAGCATCACGCCACGGTCACGCACCTGCACTTTGGTTTTCCAACCGCCTGCCGCCAGGCGGCTCTTCAAGTCAGCGAGCGCGGCTTCGGGCGCGCGGCTCAGCTGCAGGATGGCCTTGTGGTGGTGGGCTTGCAGGGACTGCTCGCGCACCGACTCCTTGAAGTTCCGAATGTCCTGCAGGATCTTGGGCGTGTTGCGTGTGATGCACAGGCTGGTGGAGACCACCAGAAAAGCCAGGATCAGCAGAAACCACCAGGCGCCGTAGACGGTGTAGAGGTCGAACTTGCCGAACACCTCAGACCAGAAAGGTCCGAACTGGTTGACGTAGTTGTTCAGCGGTTCGCGCTGCTTGACCACGGTGCCGATCACCGAGGCGATGCAGATCACGGTCAGCAAGGCGATGGCGAAACGCATCGAGGCCAGCAAATCCATCAGCTCCCGGGCAGCGGAATGCGGCGCCACGGCCACCGGGGCCAGGGCAGGGGCTGGACCAGCCTGAGGCGCGGGGGCCGGCGCCGCCGCTTCGGTCGGGGCCGCTGGCGGCGGCTCGGCCGGCACGGTGTCGTGCGCGTACTCGCTGGAAGGTAGGGTGTCGCTCATGGAAGCAGGATTGTCGGTGGGCGAGAGGCGTCGAGGGCGAGACCATGAAAAAAGGCCGGTGAAATCCACCGGCCTTGTTTGTGATCAGGTGCAGCGGCCGAAGGCTCGCTTGGGCTCAGCGCAGGCCGGCGATGTAGTCGGAGACGGCCTTGATCTCGCGATCGTTGAGCTTGGCGGCCACGCCGATCATCTGGGCGTTGTTGCCGCGGGCGCCGGAGCGGAAGGCGATCAGCTGCGCTTCGGTGTAATCCGAGTGCTGGCCGGCCAGACGCGGGTACTGGGCCGGCATGCCAGCGCCGTTGGGGCTGTGGCAGCCGGCGCAGGCCGGGATCGAACGCTCGGCAATGCCGCCGCGGTAGATCTTTTCGCCCAGCTCGACCAGGGTCTTGTCCTTGGCGAAGCCCGGCTTGGCTTGCTTGGAGGCATAGAAGGCGGCGACATGCTTGATGTCTTCGTCCGATACGGTGGCGGCCATGCCTTGCATGACGGCGTTCTTGCGGATGCCGGCCTTGAACTCGGTCAGCTGCTTGGCCAGGTATTCGGGGTGTTGGCCTTGCAGGATGGGGTTGGCCGGGCTGCCGCGCGAACCGTCTGCCGTGTGGCAGGCGGCGCAGACCTGGGCCGCAATGGTGCCGCCTTTGGCCAGGTCGGGCTTGGCGGAGGCCTTGGCTTCGCTGGCTTGTGCCGCCGAGAAAGTGGCGAATGCAAGCACGAGGCTCGTGGTCAGGACAGCAGCAGTCTTCATCATGAATTTATTGATTCGGTAAGCGCAACCCATAGATTTTACAATGGCAATCCATCAAGCCTGAATACTTCATGACCAACACCACTTCTGAGCCGCAAGAAATCGCGCCAAATCCGGTTGCCGCGGCCGCCCCCACCGACAAGGTGGTGTTGGGCTGGACCCACACTGCGCGCTTCCTGACCACCGCCAGCCAGCTGGTCCATCTGCCGCCCAATGAGCTGCCCGAGATCGCCTTCGTCGGTCGCTCGAACGCCGGCAAATCCACGGCCATCAACACTCTGGCCCAGCAAAAGCGCCTCGCCTTTGCGTCCAAGACACCGGGTCGCACCCAGCACATCAATCTGTTCCATCTGGGCCCCAAGGACGCGCCGAACGCGCTGTTCGCCGACCTGCCCGGTTACGGCTATGCGGCGGTGGCCAAGGCCGCCAAGCTGCGCTGGCAGAAGGTGATGGCCGACTATCTGGAGGTGCGGCGCAGCCTGTCGGGCGTGGTGCTGATGGTGGACTCGCGCCTGGGCCTGACCGATCTGGACAAGCAGCTGCTCGAGTTCGTCACTCCGCGCGTGCGCAATGGCGAAATCAAGCTGTTGGTGCTGCTGACCAAGGCCGACAAGCTCAATCGCAAGGAGGCCGATGCAGCCTTCTTCGCCACCCAGGATTTCCTCGGCGACATCGTCACCGAAGAGTCGGATGTGCGCGTGACCCTGTTCTCCGCGCTCAAGAAGCAGGGCGTGGCCGATGTCGCCCACATCCTGTACGAGTGGGCCCACAGCGCCACCCTGGTCAAGGCCAGCTTCAACCCCGAGGACCTGCCCGACCCGGCGGCCCAGGTGGACGAGGCCGTGCGGCCTGCTGCCGAGTAATCGGCGCTGGCGTACTGTCTGTTGCGAGCCGCCGTCAGGCAAGGCGGACGGCGCGCAGGAACCGGAACGTACTTGAGGTACGTGAGGATTCCGAGCACCGGCCAACGCCGCATGGCGGTGGCGCAGCAAGACAGCGCGCAAGCGCTCAGGGCCGGCCGATGAAGAGGTAGATGGCCTTGCTGCCCTGTGGGGCCATGCCCACCGCCAGGTAGAGCGGGCCGATGCCGGTGTCGGCGCCGATGAAGAGGCTGGCGGCCGTGCGCAAGTCCTTGCTGGAGACCTTGTCGTTCTGCCCCCAGGCATTGCCGATCTCCAGCGAGCCGCCGTAAAAGAAGCCACGCGTCAGCAGCGGCGTTTCACGCAGGCGGCGGTAGTAGGTGGCGCGGCCGAAGATCAGGGTGTCGCCGATCAGCTGCCCCGGCTGGTAGCCCGAGAGCTGCTGGAATCCGCCCAGCGAATACGGCCCTTGCGCCGAGTCTTCGGGCTGGCGGGCCAGGAAGGTTCGGGCATGCAGATTGAGCGTGTGCGTGCCCCAGCTGCGCACCCAGCTGCCTTGCAGCTCGGCACGGTGGAAGGCCGCGTGGCGCACGCTGCCGCCGCTTTGCTGGCCGGCAATCGCCTCGAACAGCACCCGGTAGCCGCGCTGTGGGAAGTTGGCGAAGTCCAGCTGGTCCACCACCGCCTTGAGGCGCAAGCCGGTTTCACTCCAGACCTTGTCCAGGCGGTTGTCGCTGAGCAGGGCCGGCGCCAGCTTGGGTGTGACCCGCCAGTTCTGGTGCTGCAGACCCAGGCGCAGCTCACCAAGGCGGCCCCAGGGCTGACCCAGATCGGCGCCGAAGGTCGCGGCCTGGCGCTGCAGCCGCGCCACGGCCACATCACTGGTGTCCTGGTAGAGCGTGAAATTGCGGCGATCGAGCTCGGCCCAGCCGGAGACAAACCAGTCATTCGAGCGGCCGAGCTGGAAGCTCAGCGGCTGGTAGATCTCGCTGTAGAAGCGCGGCGTCTGGCCAATGGTCAGCTGGTTGCGCCACTCGGTGCCCAGCGGGGTCAGCCAGTGGCGGTTGTGGGAGATGCGCAGATTGAAGGCGCTCTCGCCGTCGAAATCGGTGCTGAGGTCCAGGCCGATGCGGAAGTAGTTCGGGCCCCAGTGCTTGTCGTCCATGGTGAAGACAAGCGCGTCGCCGCCGGCGCGCTGCTCGACGTGGTAGTCGACTCGCTCATAGTCCCCCGAGGAGGCCAGCAGGCGCGCATCGCGCTCGGCCCGCTCGGTGTCGAAGATCTGGCCTGGCGCCGATTCCAGCTGCGCCTTGAAGCGCTCAGGGTTGGTGATGCTGCTGCCTTCGAACTGCACCGCTGCCAGCATGGCCTTGGGCTGGTTGCGGCGCACGCGTTCCAGCTGCCATTCGGCATAGGCCTCGGGCGACACGGCCAGGCTGCGCAGGCGCGGCAGCATGGCTTCGGCCGCGGCTTCGCCGGCGGCGATCAGTTCGCGGGTCTTGTCGAAATCGCTGGCGCCCAGCGGGCCCAGCTGCGGCGTGATCAAGAGATCGCTCGGCGCCAGCGTGGCCAGGCTGCGCTGGACGTTTTGCTCGGTCAGGATGTTGATCATCTGCCCGGTCACGCCGACGAGGGAGTTGAGTGCCGAGCGGCCCGACAGCGGCGTGCCGACATTGACGGCGATCAGGCGCTGCGCACCCAGGCTGCGGGCCACATCGACCGGCAGGTTGTTGACCAGGCCGCCGTCACCCAGGATGCGCTCCTGCCACTCGGTCGGCGCGAACACGCCGGGCACGCTCATGCTGGAGCGCAGGGCCAGGGCCAGATCGCCCCGGCTCATCACCAACTGGGCGCCAGTCTCCAGATCGGTGGCCACGGCCCGGAAGGGTGTGGGCAGATCGTCGAAGTTCTGCACATTGCGCACCGGCAGGGTGAAGCGGCGCAGCAGGATTTCCAGCCCGCGGCTGGACAGCGTGCCTTGCGGCAGGCGGATCTCGCCGTCGCGCATGCCCACCTCCACCGCCGGGGAGAACTCGAAATCCTCTTCCTTGCGGCGCTGCGAGAGCTGCTGCCGGTCGACCCGGCTGTTGAACACGGTGCCCCAGTTGACGGCCAGCAGCTCGCGCTCGAGATCGCGCGCACTCATGCCGCTGGCATAGAGGCCGCCGATGATGGCGCCCATGGAGGTGCCGGCCACCATATCGGCCGGGATGCGCTCGCGCTCCAGTACCTTGAGCACGCCGACATGGGCCAGGCCGCGCGCGCCGCCGCCCGAGAGCACCAGGCCGATGGGTGCTCGCTCGGCCGGGCCGGTGGTCTGTGCCTGGGCTTGGGCAAGCGGGCTGCCGATCAGCAGCGCCAGGGCCAGCAACAGGCCGGATCGGGCCTCAGGCCTCATCGTCCAGGTCTTGCATCAAGGTATCGACGGCGCGTTGCACCAGGCTGTTTTCATCAAGGGCGGTGATCAGGCCATGGGTTAGCAGGCGTTCCAGGGCCGCGCGGGTCAGCGAGTGGCGCTGGTCGGGGTCCTGGCCGACGAAGAGGAAGAACTGCCCGCTCTCGCTGATCCAGGCGACCTGGGCAGTCAGCCAGTGGCTTTGCACGAACAGGTGGTACCAGCCGCCGATGTGCAGGGCGTCCAGCCAGGCGCTGAGCGCGCTGCGCGCCTCGGCCGAGTCGTTCTGGTCGTAGAGCTGCACCGGCACCGTGGGCAGGTGGCCGCGGTTGACCCGGGTGTGGGCCCATTGCGTGGACATCTGCGATTCGCGTTCGACCAGCAGGCGCTGCAGCAGTTCCTCGGGGCTGAGCTCCTGCTTGCCGGCGCTGCGCTGGGCCGCCTCGATGGCCTTGGCCGCTTCGGGCAGGGCGTGCTGGCCGCGCAGCACGCGGCCATGCTGGAACATCAGCTCCTGCAGCACCGATTCGCGCTGCGCCTCGGGCAGGGCGATGGCATCGCAGCCGCTGCGCAGCCCGTCGATCAAGGCGGGCAGCTTCTGGCGCAGACGCTGGCGCGAGCGCTCGTCGGGCGCGTCGTGCAGGCTGTCCAGCAACTGGTCCACCCATTCGATGCGGGTCAGGGCCTGGCTGGATTCACGGCCGTGCAGCACCATGGCCTGCACGATCACCTCGGCCCAGGCCGTGCCCAGGAAGCGGCGCAGCTTGGGGCCCAGCGGGGCTTCGGCCGTCTGTTGCGCCAGCTGCTCGCGCAGCAGCTTGAGCCAGGCCTCGCGCATGGATTCGCGCTCGAGCGCACCCAGGGCCTGCGCGCTGCGCTCGCTGCGTTGCTGGGCCTGGCTGCTGATGTGGGCGTCGACCCGGCTCAGTGCCTGCTGGAACAGGGCGGCGCTCGGCAGCGCAGCGTCGATCAGGCCCTGGACTTCGCCTTCGACGATGCGCAGAAAGCTCTGCAGGCGCTCGTCATCGGCGCGCTCGAAGGCCATGCCATGCGCGGCCACGCGGTTGAGCAGCTGCCAGGTCGGATGGTCCTGCTTGTGCAAGAGATTGGCATCGCTGCGGGCCAGGCGCACCACGGCGACCTGCAGTCGGGCCAGCAAGGCCTTGAGCGGCGGCAGCAGGCGCGGGTCGGCCAGGATCTGGTCGTAGAGCCGGCTCAGCAGATCGGGGCCGGGGCCAGCGCGGAACACCGGCGCGGCGGCCGCTTGGCTTGGGCTGCTGCCGGCGGGCGGCAGCGGCATGGGCCGGCTGTTGTGCTCGTGCACGCGGCGGGCCAGGCCGTCCAGGGTGGCGGGCTGGGTGCTGCGCCGCGCCAGGGCCAGGCGCATGTCGGACTCGGGGCTGCTGCGCTGCGCCGCATGGCTGGCGACCATGGGGCTGAGGTCGGCCGCACGCACCTGGGCGCACAGGGCGCTGTAGACGCGCAGCATGCCGCTGGCCATGGGTTGCGAGGCCGCCTGCATCAGCTCGTAACGCGCCTGCGGCTCCATCTCGACGCTGGACAGAGCCACCAGCAGGGCCTGGGCAAACAGGGCCGGGCGCACCGGGTTCTCGTTCTTCAAGGCCCGCGCGGTGCCGCGCAGGGCGGCGAAGACATTGCCGAGCTGGTGCAGCTCGGCGCGGGCGTGCTCTTCCACGGCGTGGATCACATGGGCCACGGCCACGTCCTGCAAGGCCTGGCGGTCGTCGACCAGGCTCAGGGAGTTGATGTCGTCCAGCTTGCGCTGCAGCGGGTCTTCTCCGCGGGCCGAGGCCTGCAGCAGGGGCAGCAGGGCGGTTTCGAAATCGTTGGGGAAGCGCGCACGCATGCGCCGCCAGCCGTCCAGCAGGTGGAAGTGCTTGGGGCGGCTGTCCAACTCGTCCTGGATGGCGTTGAGCAGGTGACGACTCAGGCCCGGCGCCTGGGTCATGGCTTCGGTCAGCAGGGAATGCAGGGTAGGTGCGTTGGACATGCGAACGGGGTGCCGGATTTGGCGCTGATTATCAGCGTGCGCGGGCCGGCTGGCGCAGGCTTGTGGCGCCCGGGCTGCAAGAGCAGGTTCAGCGCCGGTGCCTGGTGTGCGGATTGGCACGCTGCCGCGCGGTCGACCCCTCGGTTCGCGGGGTGCCTGCGGCCGGCCTGAAGCGATGGATCGACCATGAAAAAAGGGGCACCTTGCGGTGCCCCTTTCGGAGGTCAGCGTGACAGGCCCTGGGGCCTGCCGGGCAGGCATTACATGCCCATATCGCCCATGCCACCCATGCCGCCCATGCCGCCAGGCATGCCGCCGCCGGCAGCTTCTTCCTTCGGCGTTTCGGCGACCATGCACTCGGTCGTCAGCATCAGCGAAGCGACCGAAGCGGCGTTTTGCAGCGCGGTGCGGGTCACCTTGGTCGGGTCCAGGATGCCCATTTCGATCATGTCGCCATAGGTGTCGTTGGCGGCATTGAAGCCGTAGTTGCCCTTGCCGGCCAGCACGGCGTTGACGACGACGGAGGCTTCGCCACCGGCGTTGTAGACGATCTCGCGCAGCGGGGCTTCAATGGCCTTCAGCACCAGCTTGATGCCGGCGTCTTGATCGGCGTTGTCGCCCTTGATCTCGCCAGCAGCTTGCTTGGCGCGCAGCAGGGCCACGCCACCGCCGGCCACGATGCCTTCTTCCACGGCAGCGCGGGTGGCGTGCAGGGCGTCTTCCACGCGAGCCTTCTTTTCCTTCATTTCGACTTCGGTGGCAGCGCCGACCTTGATCACGGCCACACCGCCGGCCAGCTTGGCCACGCGCTCTTGCAGCTTTTCACGGTCGTAGTCGCTGGTCGCTTCTTCGATTTGGATGCGCACTTGCTTGACGCGGGCTTCGATGTCGGCAGCAGCACCGGCGCCATCGATGATGGTGGTGTTTTCCTTGCCCACTTCGACGCGCTTGGCTTGGCCCAGATCGGCCAGGGTGACCTTCTCCAGGGTCAGGCCGACTTCTTCGGCGATGACCTTGCCGCCGGTCAGGATGGCGATGTCTTCCAGCATGGCCTTGCGGCGGTCGCCGAAGCCAGGCGCCTTGACGGCCACGACCTTCAGGATGCCGCGGATGGTGTTGACCACCAGGGTCGCCAGGGCTTCGCCTTCGACTTCTTCAGCAATGATCAGCAGCGGACGGCCAGCCTTGGCCACTTGCTCCAGCGTGGGCAGCAGGTCTCGGATGTTCGAGATCTTCTTGTCGAACAGCAGGACGAAGGGGTTGTCCAGCAGCGCGGCTTGCTTCTCGGGGTTGTTGATGAAGTAGGGCGACAGGTAGCCGCGGTCGAATTGCATGCCTTCGACGACGTCCAGCTCGTTGTTCAGGCTCTTGCCGTCTTCAACGGTGATCACGCCTTCCTTGCCGACCTTGTCCATCGCGTTGGCGATGATCTGGCCGACGTCAGCGTCGCTGTTGGCCGAGATGGTGCCGACTTGCGCGATTTCCTTGGAGGTGGTGGTGGCCTTCGAAGCGGCCTTCAGCTCGGCGACCAGGGCCGTGACGGCCTTGTCGATGCCGCGCTTCAGGTCCATCGGGTTCATGCCGGCGGCCACGTACTTCATGCCTTCGCGCACGATGGCTTGGGCCAGCACGGTGGCGGTGGTGGTGCCGTCACCGGCGTTGTCGCTGGTCTTGGAAGCCACTTCCTTGACCATCTGCGCGCCCATGTTCTGCAGCTTGTCCTTCAGCTCGATTTCCTTGGCCACGGACACACCGTCCTTGGTCACGGTGGGGGCGCCGTAGGAGCGCTCGAGCACCACGTTGCGGCCCTTGGGGCCCAGGGTCACCTTGACCGCATTGGCCAGGATGTTCACGCCTTCAACCATGCGAGCACGAGCTTCGCCGCCAAAGATCACGTCTTTTGCTGCCATGTGTATTTCTCCGAATTCTTAGAAAAGGGTCAGAACTTGTTGCGGGTCGGGCGAAGAATTACTTCTCGACAACCGCAAACAGATCTTCTTCGCGCATCACCAGCAGCTCATCGCCGTCGACCTTGACGGTCTGGCCCGAGTACTTGCCGAACAGAACGCGGTCACCGACCTTCACGTTCAGAGCAATCAGGTCGCCCTTGTCATTGCGCTTGCCGGCGCCGACGGCCAGCACTTCGCCTTGATCCGGCTTCTCAGCAGCGGCGTCAGGAATGACGATGCCCGAAGCGGTCTTGGTTTCTTGTTCGAGGCGCTTAACGATCACGCGATCGTGCAGAGGACGCAGTTTCATCACATCTCCTTGAGATTTTCGGGGCTTGATCGGGTGTGGCGGCCGGGCCGTTCACACCGTCATGGGGGTAAAACCTGGACTCGCGCACCGGCCTGGGCCGGTTTTGGAGTTCGTTAGCACTCGACCTTGGTGAGTGCTAGCAGGAGGATTATAGGGGTGGCCCTCGGGCTTTCAAGAGGGGGCGAGGCAAGAAAAGCGGGGGCGGTGCCGCTCAGTCCGAGCCCAGGTGCAACCAGGCCTGCCCGGCCTGCCACTGGGCGCGCCAGGCCGGCAGCGCCTCGGCCGGCATGGGCCGGGCGATGCCGTAGCCCTGGACCTGGTGGCAGCCCATGGCGTGCAGGCGGGCGCCATGCTCCAGGCTTTCCACGCCTTCGGCGATCACCTCGCGGTGGAAGGCGTGCGCCAGTTCGATCACGCCCTTGACGATGCTGAGGTCGTCGGGGTCGACCAGCATGTCGCGCACAAAGCTCTGGTCGATCTTGAGCGTGGCCACGGGCAGCTTGCGCAGGTAGGTGAGGGAGGAGTAGCCGGTGCCGAAATCGTCGAGCGCGAACTGCACGCCCAAGGCCATGCAGCGCTCCAGCACCGCCACCGCCTGTTGCATCTCGCCCAGGGCCGAGGTTTCCAGCACCTCCAGCTCCAGCCGTGCCGGCGCCACCCGCGGGTGGCGCGCCAGGCTGTCCGCCAGATGCTCGCTGAAGCCCGGCTGCAGCAGGTGGGTGGCGCTGATATTGATGCTGATGGGCAGGTCCATGCCCTGGTTTGCCCAGGTTTCGAGCTGATTCAGGGCCGCCTCCATGACCCATTCGCCCAGCGGGCGCTCCAACTCGCCACCATGCACCTGGCCCAGGAACTCGCCCGGCGGCAACAGGCCGCGCTCAGGGTGCTGCCAGCGAAGCAGGGCCTCCACGCCCACCACCGCGCCGTGGCGCAGATCGACCTTGGGTTGGTAGAACAAGCAGAACTCGTCTTGCTGCAAAGCCTGTTGCAGGCGGGCCAGTTGCTCTCGGTGTTGGCGGGCAGCGCGGTCGATCTCGGTGTCGAAAAGCTGGTAGCGATTTCTCCCGGTTTGTTTGGCCAGGTACATGGCCTGATCCGCATGGCGCATCAAGGTGTCCGGATCGGCGTGGTCCAGAGGATAGAGGCTGACACCGACGCTGGCCGAGATGCTGAGCTCACGGCCCTCTACCGACACCGGCGCCTGCACCGAGCGCAGCAGGCGCTCCAGCACCAGGGCGCATTCCTCGGGGCTGTCCAGCTCGGTCAAGAGGATGACGAACTCATCGCCACCGAGCCGGGCCAGGGTGTCATCGACCCGCAGCACCTGTTTGAGGTTGTGGGCCACGCCGATCAGCAGCTCGTCGCCGGCGGCATGGCCATGCTGGTCGTTGATGGCCTTGAAGCCATCGAGATCCAGGAAGCACACGGCAGTCATGCGGCCGCTGCGGTCAGCGCGGTGGATGGCCTGATTGAGCCGGTCGGACAGCAGGCGGCGGTTGGGCAGCAGGGTCAGGGGGTCGAAATTGGCCACCCGGTTCAGCTCGGCTTCGTGGGCCTTGAGCTGGCTGATGTCGGTGAAGACGCTGACATAGTCGCTGACGCGTCCCTGGCGGTCGCGTACGACCGAGACCGATTGCAAGGCCGCGAACAGGTCGCCGTCCTTGCGGCGGTTCCAGATCTCGCCGCGCCAGAAGTCCTGTTCCTTCAGCGATTGCCAGAAGTCCTGGAAAAAGCTCGCCTCATGCCGACCCGAAGACAGCACCCGCGGTGACTGGCCGAGCACCTCCTCCTGGCTGTAGCCGGTGATGCGGCTGAAGGCCGGATTGACCTTGGTGATCAGGCCGTCGGCCTGGGTCACCATGATGCCCTCGTAGCAGTTCTCGAACACCACGCGCGCCTCGCGCTGCGCCAGCTCCAGAAGCTTGCGCTCATGGATGTCGGTGTGGGTGCCGGACATGATCCAAGGCGTGCCGTCGGCGCCGCGCTGGACCACGCCGCCGCGGGTCAGGATCCAGTGCCATTCGCCGGCTTTGGTGCGCACTCGAATCTCGAACTCGTGGGTGGCAATCTCGCCGTTCAGGTGGCGCTGGATCGATTCGAGTGCGCGCGGCAGGTCCTCGGGGTGAACCAGTTGGGACCAGTTTTCGGGGGCCACCTGCATCTCACCGCGCTGGTAGCCCAGCATGGTCTCCCAGCGCGCACTGACCTGGAAATGGTTGCTGCGCAAATCCCATTCCCAGTAGCCCTGGTCCGAGCCCTCGATCACCCGGGCCAGCTGTTGCTGGCTGTACAGCAAGGCTTGGCGGGCCTCATGGCGCTCGGTGATGTCAACGCCCAGCACATAGCAGCCATCGACACGGCCTTGCTCGTTGAAGCGCGGCAGGTAGCGCAAGGCCTGCCAGCGCTCGGGGCTGGGCTGCCAATCGAGCTCTTGTGCCGCGCCCAGCAGTGCGCGCTGGACCAGGGGCGCGACGCTGGCGAAACCCGCCTCGCCCAGCACGGCCTTGAGCTCCAATCCGGCCAGCTCGTCCAGATCGGGGGCGAAGCTCTCACAGTAGCGCTTGTTGGCGTAGACGAAACGAAGCTCCGTGTCGATGAAGGCGATCAGCGCCGGCACATGGCCCAGGATGCTGCGCAGATGCTGCTCGCTGTCGTGCAGGCGCTGGCTGTGCTCCTGGGCCTGACGCTCCAGTTCCGCGCGTTGATCCAAGGCTTGTTGACGGGCGAGGCGCGCCCGTTCGTCCTCACGCAACACGAGGATCAATCCGCGCACCCGGCCATTGCCATCGCGGATGGGGCTGAGGTGCAGGCTCACCGGCCGTTCGCCGCCTTCGCGCGGGCAAAGCAGGGGCGCCTGGCCCACGCTGTGAGTGCCCCCGCCTGTCATCACCAAGGCCAAGGGGATTTCCAGCGGCAGGCGGCTGTCTTGTTCGATCAGGGGGAGCAACTCGCGCACGGGTCGGCGAAGCGCTTGGTTGACAGGCCAGCCGCAGAGTTGTTCGGCCACCGCGTTCATCCGTGTGACCCGACCTTCGGTGTCGGTGGCCAGCACTGCATCGGCCATGGACTGCCAGAGGCAGGCCAGGCTCTCTTCGCTGTCCGCCAGGGCCAGGCGACGCGCCTCGTGGTCACGCAGTTCGCGGCGCAGCAGGTGGAAGCTGCCGCCGAGCAGACCCAGCAAGACCAAGCTCAGCGTAGCCACCGAGGCAAGCAACTGCGCGCGCAGCGCTTCGTGGGTCCGCTCGCGCGCGGCCAACTGCTCGCGTTCCGCGGCCTCCATATCCCCCAGCAAGCGTACAGCGCGGCGCCGGGTTTCCGCGAGGCTGGATCGGGCGACCAGGGCTTGGGCCGCGGCGGGGCCGTCCTGCTTCATGCGGGCTTCGATTTGGCGGGACAAGGCGATGCGCTCGTTCACCACCTCGCGCAGTTGCTGCCAGCGTGCCTGCTGCGCGGCGTGCTCGGCATTCTGAAGGTGCAGGCGCTCGAGCAGCGTCTCGCGCCGAGCCAGTGCCTGATCGCGCTCCTGCAGCCGGGCGCTGTCGCCGCTGCTGCGATAGGCCAGGGTGTGCAGCTCGACCTGGGCGGTCTCGGCACGCACGCGTGCCAGATCGGCCAGCACCGACTGGCTGTGGCCGAGCTCTTGTGCCGCATCGGCCGCCTGACCCGCGATCCGCCAGGCCTGAAGCATCAGGCTCAGCACGACCACGGCAGCTGCGGCAAAGGCCAGCGGAACTCGGCGTTCAAAGCGCGAGGCGGGCTTCATGAATGAGAGAACCTCCCGGAGCCTGGCACCTGTCTGCCGGGAGTTTCGGCATGCGGGCTGGGCTTTGGGGCAGTCTAGGGCCTGGCGCGCCATGAAAAAAGGCCCCCGAAGGGGCCTTTTGGAGGCTAGTTGCTGACGGTGAGGATCAGAACTTGTAGCCAGCCGTCACGTAGACGAAGCGGCCGCGCGGGTCGTACTGGGTCACGTCGTAGCCCGTTTGGAACTGGTTCGATGCCGGAGTGAACACAGCGGGCTTCTTGTCGAACACATTGCGTGCACCCAGGGTCAGACGCAGGTTCTTGAAGCCGCTGTAGCTGACGCTGGCGTTGTACAGAGCCATGCTGGGCATGAAGTGCGGCTTGTCGTTCAGATCGTGGCCGGCTTCGTAACCGCTGGCGTAGTCCTGCACCAAGGTGCCGGCCCAGTTGCCGGTGGTGTAGGTGGCTTGCAGGCTGTGCTTCCAGCGCAGCACCACACCGCCTTGGTCGGCGCCAAGGACCGGGTTGCCGGCCTTGTCGACGATGGTGCCGACCTTGTGCGACATCACGCCGCCGGGGCTCATCTGGTCGAACTTGGTCATGTAGGTGCCGTTGAAGCCCAGGTCCAGGCGGCTGCCTTCAAAGCGCAGACGGTAGTTGGCTTCCAGGTCCACGCCCTGCACATCGGCGCTGCCGGTGTTGGACTGCACGACGTCCACTTGCTTGATCGAGCCCGAGGGGTTGAGCTTGACCAGGTTGACGTAGGAGGCATCACCCTTGCGGAAGCCCGAGACGATTTCCTGCACCGAAGCCAGCGACAGGATGTCCGTCATCTTGACGCGGAACACGTCGGCCGACAGGGTCATGTCCTTGATCGGCGAGACGACGATACCGAAGCTCGATTGGGTGGACTTTTCCGGCTTCAGCAGCGGGTTGCCGCCGGTCAACGACGGCACCTGGATCTTCTTCTCGCCCGTGCCCGGATCGTCAAACTGGGCGCTGGTGCCCAGCACCTGCGGATCCCACAGGTCCACCAGGGTCGGAGCCCGGAAGCCCGAGCCTGCCGAGGCGCGCAGCATCAGCTGTTTGGTGGGCTGGAAGCGCACATTGACCTTGTAGTTGGTGGTCGAACCTGCGTCGTTGTACTTGTCGTGACGCAGGGCCAGGCCGGCTTCCAGGGTCTTGATGATGGGCGCGTTGAACTCGGCGAACACGGCCTTCACGTTGCGGCTCTTGTCCAGGGGCTTGGTGGCACCACCGAGGCCGGCGATGTCGCCGCTGAACATGGCGGGAGACGGCGACTTGGAGTAGCTTTCCTTGCGCAGCTGGGCGCCCGCAGCGTACATCAGCGAGCCAGCCGGCAGGGCCATCAGATCGCCCGAGACCTTGGCTTCCACCACATCGACCTTGGACTTGAAGGTCGTGGTGTCACCGATGTACTTGGCGCCTTCGATGGCCTTGCGGAAGGTCTCCGATTGGGTCAAGGAGAAGGGGTTGTAGTCGCTGTTCTCGGCGTTCACGGCCTTGACGAAGGCCACTTGCGAGAAGTAGCCGTCGGTCACCTTGCCGTGGGTCTTGCCTTCGTTGTGCGAGGCTGCCAGCTCATAGTCGTGGCCAGCGAATTCGCCGCGCACGCCGACGACATAACGGCTTTGGTCGGCGGTGGACAGCTCGGTGCGGTCACCGAAGTCGTAGACGCGGGCGGTCACGCCCAGGGGCTGGCCCACCAGAGCGCCGAAACCGTTCTTGGTCAGGTAGTCGGCGGCGATCTTGTAGTTGGGGTTGTTGGGGCGCAGCAGCATCACAGGATCGACGCCCTGCTTGGCGAACTCTTCGTCGCTGACCAGGAAGCCGTTGCGGATGGGGCTGGGCTGGAACTGTTGCTGCACCTTGCTTTGGCTGTACAGCAGGTCACCGAACAGCTCAGTCTTCTCGTTCAGCTTGACGGTCAGGTTGGCGCTCAAGGTGGTCAGGTCGCGCTTGGGAACCAGGCCCACGAAGGGGGCCGAGTCATAGGCGCAGAACGGCATCTTGGAGGTGCCGTTGACCGTCGGGTTCTTGAACATCTTGATGTCGGCGCACTTGTCGGCCTGGGCCAGGGGGTTGCCGTAGCCGGAGCCGCCCAGGAAGTCCGTACCGGCGGTACCTTCCACCCACTTGCCGTTCACCACCTTGCCGGGGGTGTAGGGGCCCTCAATGTTGCCGTGGCCAGTGGCGCCCGACACGATGTAGGGGTCGATATTGCCGGTCTTGGCGAAATCGCGATCACGGCCGAACAGGGCGGTTTCCTTTTCCAGGCTGGCCGAGGCGGTGATGTTGAAGCGATCCTTGTCCAGGTCGCCATAGCCGGCCACGATGCTGGCGCGGTTGTTCTTGCCGCCGCCCTTGGCAGTCGGCGAGCCCGCGGTGGCGCTCAACTCCACGCCCGTCGTGCTCTTGGAGAGGATGAAGTTGATCACACCGGCCACGGCGTCAGAGCCATACACGCCCGATGCGCCGTCTTTCAGCACTTCCACGCGCTCGATCGCGGCCAGCGGGATGGCTGCGACGTTGACGGTGGCGCCGCCACCGCCAGCGAAAGGCGCCACACGGCGGCCGTTCACCAGCACCAGGGTGCGGTCCGAGCCCAGGCCGCGCAGCGACACGGACGACAGGCCGTAGGTCGAGCTGCCAGCGCCGGCTGCGGTATTCAAGCCGCCGGCGGAGGCGATGGAGGCGATCGAAGCCAACAGGGCTTCCGTGCTGGCCACGCCACTGCGGCGAATCTCTTCCTTGGTGACCACGGTGACCGGCAGGGCCGATTCCGAATCCACGCGCTTGATCGAGGAGCCGGTGACTTCCACACGCTCCATCTGGGTCGGTGCCTGAGCTTGGGCCGATGCGGCCACAGCCAGGAAGACAGCAGCGCTGATGGCGCTGAATTTCGGTTGTTGTTTCAACATACGGGGAATCTCCTGCGAGGTTGGGTATCCATAACGCGGCAAAACCGTGCCATCACTTCGGCATCTGGCACGGTGTGCGCTGCGACGCAGGTCAGTCTAGGAGTGGGGTTCTTGGGGCTTGAGAGGGTCAATCCTTGTCAGGCTGCTGCGACAAACTTTTCGTGTGACCCCTGAGCTTCGTGTAACTGCCCCAGGTTTGGGCGAATGGCGCATCGCTAGTGCATCTTTTGGATTTGCTGGGTGACTTTTGGCCCTTGTGTTTCATCGTGCGGCCGCCGTGGTCTGCTAGGGTTTACTTGTAGGGGCAGTGCCATTGGTCATGATTGCTCGGGTTCGCTTGTGCGATAGGCGTTCGTTTCGTAAGTTCTTGAGTCAGTTTCTCGGGATTGATTGTTGAGTGTGCGCATATCGCGCATGGATACGGTGAGTTTCAGTCGGCGCGGCAGAGCAAGGCCTGGCCCATGCGCAGGCGCTGTCCGGTGCTGATGCCCTCGCACAGGCGAAAGCCCGGCGGCACGAACACCAGGATGGTGGAACCATGCTGAAACCAGCCCATTTCCAGGCCCTTCTGGAAGCTCGCCTGGCAGGGCAATTCGTTCGCGCCGCGGTAGCCCACATGCAGCAGCAGGTCGAGGAAATGCAGGCGCAGGCTGGCCACCAGGATGGCCGCCACCGGCACCAGGGCGATCGGCGTGCGCTCGGCATCGTCGAGGCGGCAACGCAGCACCGCGCGCTCGTTGCGGCAGAACAAGCGCTCGACCCGCTTGAGCGCGATCGGGTTGACGTTCCAGGTGTCGCCGGCGATGTGGGTCACATGCTCGACCTGGCAATCGGCCGGTGCGTGGAAGCGGTGGTACATGGCCGAGGTCAGGCGCAGGGTGAGGAACAGCCCGCCCTCAAAGACGCGGGTGTCCTGGGTCGGGCCGAAGAGATCCTGCAGCGCGTAGGGGAAGCCCTTGGCCTGGTAGACCTGGCCGGCTTCCACCCGGCCGCAGGCGCCGACGATGGCGTCGCAGGGGCTGCTCAGCACCTCGGGCCGCGGGTCGATGCTGCGCGCACCCTCGCGCAGCTCGCGGGTGAAGCAGTCGTGCAGGCTGTCGAAGCGCTGCTTCTTGGCGTCGCTGAGGTCCAGATCGGTGAACAGGCGCCAGACCGCAATCGAGGCGCGTGCTAGCAGCGGCTGGCGCAGCTGGCTGAACCAGCCCATGAAGCGGGTCAGGGCGATGCGCGGGATGCGGTTGGTGAGCAGGAAGTTCAGGTCTTCCTGTTGCAGCAGGCGCTGCACCCACAGGCGCGGTGTGAGAAATGCCCGAGTGCGGGCTTGAAGGCTGCTTTTCATGCGTCTGTCAATTCGGACTGTTAGACAAGAGGTCTGCGCAACAAAGCTCGCTCACCCCGGGGTGGCGAGGACAAGGTAGGCACGCTGAATGAATGAAACTTTTGCTCTCTCGGCCCTGGCTCTGGCCGCTCTGGCCTGGACCCTGCCGAAGGCCAAGCGGCGCCTCGAGCTGTCGCGGGCCAAGCACCGCTCGCTGGCGGGCCACTCGCGCATGGCCAAGCGCCTGGCGGGCTGGATTCCCGGCTACGCCTACGACGAGGCCCGTTTTTTTGGCTCGGACGGTGCGCCCGATTCGGTGCAGGCGCAGCGCCGCGTCGGCTTCCAGCGCCTGAGCGGCGTGTTTGCCGAGCGCTATGCCCAGAGCATCGCCATGACGGCGCGCGCGCGCGAGGGCATCTCGGACCTGCAGTTCACCGGCAGCTACCGCGTGCCCTTCCAGTACAGCCCCTACCTGCGCGAGCATCTCAAGACCGGCAGCTTTCTGCAGGCCTCGAGCGGCGTGATGGTGGAAGACCTGGATGGCAACCGCTTCTACGACCTGACCGGCTCCTACGGCGTCAACGTCTTTGGCTATGACTTCTACCGCGATTGCGTGGACCAGGGCATTGCCCTGACCCACAAGCTGGGCCCGGTGCTGGGCGCCTACCACCCCTGCGTGGCTGAGAACGTCGAGCGCCTCAAGGCCATCTCCAAGCTCGACGAGGTGTCCTTCCACATGTCCGGCACCGAGGCGGTGATGCAGGCCGTGCGCCTGGCCCGCTATCACACCGGGCGCCGCCATCTGGTGCGCTTCTGCGGCGCGTACCACGGCTGGTGGGAGGATGTGCAGCCCGGCCCGGGCAACCCGCTGCCGCCGCGCGAAACTTACACGCTCGAGGATCTGGACCCGCGCAGCCTGCAGGTGCTGCGCACGCGCCGCGACATCGCCTGCGTCCTGATCAATCCGCTGCAGGCCCTGCACCCCAACCAGGGCGCGCCGGGGGATTCGTCCTTGCTGGACAGCGGCCGCCGCGCCGGCTTCGACCGCGAGGCCTACACCCGTTGGCTCAAGGCCTTGCGCGAGGTCTGCACCGAGCGCGGCATCGTGCTGATCTTTGACGAGGTCTTCCTGGGCTTCCGCTTGGCCGCCGGCGGCGCGCAGGAGTATTTCGGCGTGCGCGCCGACATGGTCACCTACGGCAAGACCCTGGGCGGCGGCCTGCCGGTCGGCGTGGTCTGCGGCCGGCGTGATCTGATGAAGCGTTTCCGCGAGCAGCGCCCGGCCGACATCTGCTTCGCCCGTGGCACCTTCAACTCGCACCCTTATGTGATGGGCGCGATGAAGGTGTTCCTGGACCGGCTGGACAGTGCGCCGGTGAAGGCCATCTACGCCCAGGCCGATGAGCGCTGGGATCAGCGGGCCCAGCACTTCAACGAAGCCCTGCAGGTGGCCGATGTGCCGGTGCAGATTGCTCACCTGCAATCGGTCTGGACGGTGTTCTACACCCAGCCTTCGCGCTACAACTGGATGCTGCAGTTCTATTTGCGTGAACAAGGTCTGGCTCTCAGCTGGGTGGGGACCGGGCGGCTGATCTTCAGCCTCAACTACAGCGACGCGGATTTCGAGGCAGTGCTGCAGCGCTTCGTCAAGGCTTGCAAGGCCATGCAGGCCGATGGCTGGTGGTGGGAGGATGAGGCGCTGACCAACAAAGCCATCCGCCGCTCGGTGCTGCGAGAGATGCTGCAGCAGCGTTTCTGAGCTGCGACGGCGGAGTGCAAAACAGGGCGCCCTCGGGCGCCCTGTGCTTGCTCCGCCGATGTGTCAGCGGCTTTGCGGGTGTTGCACGTGGTCCATCGGGTCGATCAACTCACCGCGCAGCAGGTAGAGCGGCGCCTTGTGATACAGCCAGATGTCGTGGAAGGGGTCGGTGATGATCTTGGTGGCCCAGGTCAGGCCGGTCATCAGGCTTTGCTGCTGCCAGAGCTGCAGCACGCGGAACAGCAGACCGGCCACACCCAGCGACAGCCAGGAGATGCCCACATCGTGCAGGAAGCCGCGGAAATCCGTGGCCGGCTCGATCAGGCCGAACAGCGAGGGCTGCAGCCACAGCAGGGCCGGCAGCGCCACCCAGACGGCCAGCAGCACGATCTTGCGGCGGATGTTGTAGCCGATCTTGATCGCTTCCTTGTGCTCGTCGGTGGCCTGATTGACCTCGTCGTAGCCGCGTGGCTCGAAGAAGAAATGGCCGGCCTGGCGGCTGGTCATGGAGACGCACCAGGCCAGCAGTGCGGCCATGGCTGGGTCCACGAAGAGCAGGCCGTAGGAGATCACAAAGCTGATCGCGCTGAGCAGGTGCAGGCTCTGGTTGATGCGGCTGTGGTGGTAGTAGCGGTGGTCGTCCCAGCGCTGCACGCGCAGCTCTTGGGCAAGGTTCTTCAGGAAGTTGTGGCGCACGCGTCACCTCGGCGGTGTGATGGTGAAGGGGAAGAGGCAACCAAGCAAGGAGCCGGCCGCCCAGGCGCAGCCCCGATCGGCTTGCGTGACGCGATGGTGACGCTGCTGCATGAAAACTGCGTGACCATGGCCGCGCCGAAGGAACCAGGCGGCGCCCGCCCCGTGCCCATCGGCCGACGCGCGCGCCGGTCACTGTCATTGAACTGTTATCTGTCCTAGGCAAGATGCCCTGCATGGAACCCACACCCAGCGCGGACAGCATCGTTGTCGACAACTATCCCGCTGCCCAGCGGTCACTGCGGATTGCCTTCGTGACGGAGACCTATCCGCCCGAGGTCAATGGTGTGGCCATGACACTGGCCCGCATCGTCGAAGGCTTGCACCGTCGCAACCACGATGTGCAGCTGATCCGCCCGCGCCAGGACGCCAGCGATGCGGCCGAGCGCAGCGTGCGTTTCCACGAGGTGCTGATGCGCGGCCTGCCCATCCCGCGCTATCCCAATCTGCGCATGGGCGTGCCGTCCAAGAAGGCGCTGGTCCAGCTCTGGTCGCTGAACCGGCCCGATGTGGTGCACATTGCCACCGAGGGCGCGCTGGGTTGGTCGGCCCTGCAGGCGGCCCTGCATCTCAAGCTGCCGGTGTGCTCGGACTTCCGCACCAATTTCCATGCCTACAGCCGGCACTACGGCATTGGTTGGCTCTACAAGCCCATCATGGCCTACCTGCGCAAGTTTCATAACCGCACCCAGTGCACCATGGTGCCGACCGAAGCGCTCAAGCGCGATCTGGAGGCCGGCGGCTTCAAGCAGCTGACGGTGGTCTCGCGCGGTGTGGACACGCAGCAGTTCTCGCCCAGCCGCCGCAGCGCCGCGCTGCGCACCGAGTGGGGCGTGGCGGACGATGATCTGGTGGTGGTTTATGTGGGCCGCATCGCGCCCGAGAAAAACCTGGCCGCGCTGACGGCTGCCTTCGAAGCGATCGCGCAGCAGCAGCCACGTGCCCGCCTGGTGGTGGTGGGCAGTGGCCCGCAGCAGGCGGAGCTGCAGGCGCGCTGGCCGCAGGCCATCTTTGCCGGCCAACGCAAGGGCGAAGACCTGGCGGCGCACTATGCCTCGGGCGATCTCTTCCTCTTCCCCAGCCTGACCGAGACCTTCGGCAACGTCACCACCGAGGCCATGGCCAGCGGCCTGCCCGTGGTGGCTTTCAATTACGCCGCCGCCGCCCAGCTGATCCGCAGCGGCGAGAACGGCCTGCTGGTGCCCATGGACGACCAGGCCGCTTTCGTGCGCGCCGCCCTCAGCCTGGCCGACCAGGCCGCGCTGCGCCGCCAGATGGGCGCGGCCGCCTGCCAGACGGCTTCGGAGCTGGACTGGAGCGCCATCGTCGCCCGCTTCGAAGGCGTGCTCGACTCGGTCATGCACCGCGCCACGGTGCCCAGCAGTCTGGGTGCCGGTCTGCTGGCCAAGGCGAGCAAGAAGCGCCCGGCGGTGTGAACCTGCATTCGCGGCGCTGAGCGGCCGCGCAGCGCCGGCTCAGAGCAAGGCGCTGTCGGGCAGATCTTGCAAGGTGCGCCGCCGCTCCGCGCCGCTGCGCCGGCGTTCGCGCCGCCACAGCAAGGCCATGGTGGCCGCAATGCTCAGGCCGAATCCGCTCATCACCGTGATGATGGGCAGCTCCAGCTTGAGCAGCAGGGCGTACAGGGCCAGCATGCCCAGCACGCTGGCGTTCTCATTGAAACCCTGCACGGCGATCGAACGACCGGCCGTGAGCAGGCAGTAGCCGCGGTGCTGCAAGAGTGCGTTGAGCGGCACCACCAGCAAGCCGCCCACCACGCCCACCACCACGAGCAAGGGCAGGGCCAGGCCCAGCGAGGGCATCCAGGCCACGGCCGGCACCAGCAGGCCTAGCAGCACGCCAAATCCCAGCATCTTCTTGGCCGCGCGCAGCGGTACCCAGCGCCCGGCCGCTGCCGCGCCGCCCACCACGCCCACGGCCACGGCCGCTTGCAGGTAGGCCGCCTGGTTGAGTGGCAGCTGCAGGGCATCGGCCGCCCAGCGCAGCACGGCGAACTGCAAGGTGGCACCAAAGCCCCAGAAGATGGTGGTCACCGCCAGCGAGAGGCCGCCCTCGGCATCGCGCCAGAGCTTCATATTCGCCTCGCTGAAGTCGCGCAGCAGGGGGCCCAGGCGGAGGTGGCAGGCCGGATAGCGCGCACCGCTGTCCGGCACCCCCAGGTTCAGCCAGCTGGCGCTGCCGTACACCGCCATCAGCGCCAGGATGGACAGGCTCAGGCCGCTGGCCTGGGTCAGCCCCAGGGTTTCCAAACCCTCACGTGCGGCGGCATACAGGCCCGATCCCTGCAACCAGGGGCTGACCAGCAGCCCACCCAACACCGTGCCCAGCAAGGCCGCGCCCACCACCGAGACTTCCACCCAGCCGTTCGCCTGCACCAGGCCTTGGGCCGGTACCAGCTCGGTCACCAGGCCGTACTTGGCCGGCGCATACGCCGCCGCGCCAAAGCCGATCAGGGTGAAGGCCGCCATCGGGTGCACGCCGGCCAGCAAGCCCAGCACGCCCACCATCTTCACGCCATTCATCCAGGCCATCAGACGCGCCTTGGGCACGGCATCCGCCAGCGGCCCCACGAAGGGCGCCAGCAGCACATAGGACAAGGTGAAGCCGAACTTCAGCAGCGGGGCCCACCAGCCCGGGAACCCCTGCTCCACCAAAAGGGCAATCGTGACGATGAGCAAGGCGTTGTCCGCCAGCGCCGACGCGAACTGGGCCGCGATCAGCCGATGAAAGCCTGGAGGCATGGGGTGGGCTCGCCGCGCTGTCGCGGGCGATCAGAAGAAAGACGGCAGCGTGACAGGGGGGTGTGAAACCGTGGTGACAGGGCCGCCCGGGACATCTTCGGCGACACCTGCATGAGCCGCGGTGATGCGCAATCATCTTTCCGTACGCGGGTCAAACTGTCAGTTCTTACAGGCTGACAAAAGTCCCTCGTTGTGTAGTCTGCGCCGCGCACCCATTTGCGTTCTTCATGGGGGCGCAGAACTTGAAGCTCTACTTGGACAACGCTGGGCGACCGTTCAAGGAGAGCTGCCCGCATTGCACACGCCGGTCAAGTTCCCTCTCTTGCTACCGCTTGCTTGAGGACGCAAGCGGTGGATACGGGCGAAAGGGGCCCCTCTTCGCCGCCCCGTCAAGCCGCGCGCAGGCTCTGTCGCTCGCTACGCCGAGCTGTGGCGTTTGCCTCTGGTGGGGCAGACGCTGCTATCGCGGCGCTATACGTGGTCGGCCGGGCTGAGCTAGAGCTGCCGCTGGGCCTGGGCTCAGAGTTGCGGTGGATGCGAACCCATCGCGGGCTCCTTGCCGCCGCAGAATGGCTGGGGCAGCTTACAAGGGTCCATCCTTCGGGCAATGCTGGCGCGGCGGGACCCGGGCCGCCGTGTCGGCCGCAATCTGGCGCAGCTGGGTTTGCAGCGCGGTGCTGATGCCGTGGAGCTCGGGCAGCAGCGGCAGAAGAGCCAGGGCCGAGTCGCCGGTCAGGGTGGCGTAGAGCATGAGCGCAGCCAGGTGCGCGCCAGCAGCGGCCGAATGGTTGCCGTCGCTGGCATGCAGGCGCAGCTCGGGATGGCGTTGCAGGGCCAGGTCCCAGGCTTGGCCGATGGGTGCCACGCAGGCTGGCTGCTTGCGGGCGATGGACACATGGAGCTCGTAGATCCGAGCGGTCTCGTCGATGCCGCGCCGCGGCCATTCGGGGAAGAGCAGGGGCAGCGCCTGTTGGCGGCGCACCGCCTGCACCCATTGCTCGGCGGCTGCGGTGCTGTAGTGGTAGGCACCGCTGCTGCTGTACTTTTGCGCCTGCAGCACCACGGCCCGCCAGGGCTGGCTGCTCAGCAGCTTCTGGCTCAGCGGGTCGCTCAGGCGCTCGTCGAGAAACAGCCAGTTCGGCGCCTCCACCACAGCCACCGATTGGCCGGGAAATCGGGCCCGCAACAGGCCCTCCAACTGCTGCGGCAGGGCCTGGGCCGAGGTGTGGCTGTTGCCCAGCATCAGCACCGAGATCTCGGCGGCCGGCGGCGCGGAGCTGGGCAGCGCCGGCACCTCCAACCCGGTTTCCGGGTGGCGCTGCGTTCCGCCACAGGCGCTGAGCCCGCAGCAGGTGGCGGCGGCCAAGAGCCAGCCCAGAGCCGGGTGTGAGTGCGGGTGCGGGCGCTTCATGGCCGGTAGCGGTAGAAGGCGGCCGATTCACTGCCCACCGCGTCCGAGGGCTGGCCGAAGCCGCCCATCACGTAGAGGGCGCCTCCTGCCGCCACCGCGCCCAGGCCATGGCTGCGGTAAGGCATGTCGGCCAGGGTGGTCCAGGTCTGGCGGCTCGGCTCGTAGCGCTCCATCGCCGCGCTGACCTCCCCGCCCGGGCCCTCGCCACCCAGCGCGTACAGGCGCCCGTCCAGGGCTACGGCGGCCAAGCCGGCGCGTGCCCGGGGCAGCGGGGGCGCGGAGCTCCAGCGGTCTTCGGCGGGCGAATAGACATCCATGCGGGCCAGGCTGTGCTGGTCGTGGGCGCGTATGCCGGGGGCGCGCCCGCCCAGCAGGTAGAGCTGGCCGCCCAGCGTCACGGCGGCGGCGGCATTGCGCGCCAGCGGCAAGGGGGCGGCGCTGGACCATTGCATGCGGCTCGGGTCCAGCACCGAATGGCTGTCCAGTGAGGCGCTGTTCTGGTTGTTGTAGTTCCAGCCCCCCAGCACATGGACCTGCCCCTCCAGCACGGTGGCGGCCGAAGCAAAGCTGACCCGCGGCAGAGCGGCCGCCAGGCTCCACTGGCCGCGGCCTGCATCCAGCACCTGCAAGGCCAGGCGAGCTTCGCCGCCGATGGCCAGCAAGCGATCGGCCAGGGCAATGGCGGCGACGTTGTCGGTGCCGCGTGGCAGCTCGGGCCCATGGCTCCACTGCTGGCTGGCGATGTCGTAGACCAGCACGCTGCGCCGCGTGTCGTAGCCGCCCAGCACATGGATCTTTCCGCCCAGCACCGCCACACCGAACTTGGCCAAGGGCAGGGGCATATCGGGCAGGCGGGTCCAGCCGCGTGTGCGTTCGCCAGCTGCGGCCTCTCTTTCGGCACCTTTTTCGGCACCTCTTTCGGCGCCCGGGGCCGCTTGGGCCCGGGCAGCGCCCCACAGTGCGCTGTCGGCCCAGAGCAGGGCGCTGGCGTTCAGTTGTCGTCGGTTCATGGGGTCTCCTGTCTGTGGCTTTGCGAGCTGTTTTGCTGCGCTGCACCTCAGTAGGCCCAAGCCGCGCCCTGCGGGCAAGACGGCGGCGCGCTCGGCGCGCTCCAATCCATGTCTAAAAAATATTTCCTGAACGCTGACAAGCATTTAGTTGCGCTGAAGCTCGGCCTGGCGAGCCGGGCCGGGCCTCAGCGCAGGTGCATCAGATCCGCCACGGCCGTGTTGGACAGCTCCACCCAGGCGCTGCCGTCGGCGGCGAGGCTGAAACGCGCCAGCTCGGGGAAGGTGCCCAGCGGGTGAGCGCTCAAGACCGTTTGGCGCCCCTTGCCGAGCTCGAAGCGCCGGAAGCGCTCTCGGCTGCCACGGCTCAGCACGAGCAGGGCGCCGTCCGGGCTCAGCTGCCAATCCACCAGGCTTTCTTCCGGCGGCAGCCCCGGCAGGTCTCGCTCCTGCCCCTCGGCGCTGCGCAGGCGCAGGCCTTGGCTGGCGCGAGCCTGGTAGACCAGGCTTCGGCCATCGGCGGCCCACTGCACCTGGGGGCCAGGGACCTGCTCGGTGCGCAGCGCTTGCGGCGCCTGGCTGCCGTCGGCACGGAAGCGCCACAGCTGCCAGCTGCCACCCCGGTCGCTGGCGACGACGAACTCCCGCCCCCCAGGGTGCCAGCTCGCCCGGCCGTACTCGGCCGCATCGGCCGTCAGGGCTTGCACCTTGGTCCCGGCCCGCTCGAGGCGGCACAAACCCATGCGCTTGCCGGGCCCGCAGCTGCCGGCGAAGACCAGCTGGCTCGCGTCCGGCGAAACGGCCGGGCTGCTGCTCAGGCCTTCCAGCGCGGTCAGGCGGCGGGGCGGGGCCGAGTCCGAGTCGGCCCACCAGATCTCGGGGTGGCCGGTCCGGTTCGAGACAAAAGCCAGGCCCTGACCCGCGGCCGTGGGGGCGCGGTCATTGGCGACCGAGCTGATGGCGCGCTCCGGCACGCCCGAGCCCCAGCGCAGGCGGGCAATGCTGGTGTGCGCCCGCAGCAGGGCATAGACGATGCTGCCATCGGCATTGCGTTTGGGCGCACTGCCCTCCAGACCCAGCGGCCGGGCGCTGGCGCGGGCGGTATCCCAGTGCAAGAGCATCCGGCGGTCTTGCTGGGTGGCGGAAAACACCAGCTCTCGGCCCTGGCCGCGGTAGCTGATGCCATGCAAGCCGTAAAGCTTGAGCTGGCTGAGGCGTGTGAGGGCGCCTGAAGCCAGCGTCAGCTCATGGAGGTCTCGGCTGCCGTCGGCCGGGTCCTGGCGGGCAAAGGCGAGATGGCGGCTGTCGGCCGACCAGGCGGGCTGGTGGTCGGCCATGGCGGCAGGCGGCGCGCTGCTCAGGCGGCGCAAGCCGCTGCCATCCGGGGCAATCAGGAACAGGCCGCCCACGCCCTCGGCCGTGGCGCTGAAGGCCAGCCAGCGGCCGTCGGGCGACCAGTCCAGGCTGGGCGTGAACAGGGCCTGGCAAGCGGCCAGCGCCTGCCGGCTCTGCGTCGGCAGCCGGTAGATCCAGAGTGTGCAGCTGCCGCTGGACTGGGTGGCCACATAGGCCAGGGCCTGCCCGTCCGGCGCCCAGGCCAGGCCGCTGACCTCTTCGTCGATCGGGCTGATGGCCCGGGCCTCGGCAGCGCCGTCGGCCGCCGCTCGCAGGTACAGGCGACCCACGCCCTGACCCTGCCACCAGGCAAAGGCCAGCTGGCTGCCATCGGGCGAGAGCTGGCCCAGATACTCCTGCCCCGGGGCTTGGGACAGTGGCTGTGCCTGGGGCAAGTGCGATGGGGTCTCGGGCGTCTGGACGGTGTTGCTGCTGCTGGCCGTCAGGGTGCTCCAGGCCCACCCGCCCAGTGCGGCGAGGCTGGTGACAAGCAGGGCAGCCGCCCACCTCGGGCCGTGGCGCGGGCCGGTGGGTGGGGTGATTGCGGGGGCCGGGTCGACCGCTGCGACGGGTGGCATGGAGGCGGAAGGGGCAGCCACCGTGGCGGCTTCCTCCTCCTGGGGGATGGCCGATACCGGTGCGATCA
Organism: Paucibacter sp. B51; assembly: GCF_027863535.1. Lineage (NCBI taxonomy): Bacteria > Pseudomonadati > Pseudomonadota > Betaproteobacteria > Burkholderiales > Sphaerotilaceae > Roseateles > Paucibacter sp. B51. The sequence goes on from NZ_JAPIVN010000001.1 coordinate 1,975,422, forward strand.
AGCGGTAGCCTTTCTTGGCCACCGTCTCCAGATAGCGCGGCGAATCGGGGTCGTCGCCCAGCGCCTGGCGCAGGGTCCAGACCGCGGTGTTGATGGCCTTGGGAGCGACAAACTGATTGCCGTCCCAGATGCGGGCCACGATCTCCTCGCGGCTGACGGTTTCGCCCGGGTGGCGCGCCAACAGCACGAGCAAGGCCATGGCCTTGTGCCGCAAGGCGCGCGTCTCCTCGCCGCGTTGCAGGCGGTTGCCGGCGGCGTCGACGATCCATTCGCCCAGCTGGAATCGCTCGTGTTCGGGGTTCTTCAGCATGCTCAAACGTGGTGTCAGCGCCGTGGGCGCGTGCGTGCCGCGGACGGGGCGCTGCGACTTGGGCCCCGCATCCGGTGTGGTGGTCTCGCGCAGGATTATGGCCACTCGCCAGCTCGCCTTGGCCACGAAGGGCAGGGCGCTGTTCGGCCCGGCCGGTGTCAGACAGGCTGCACAAAATCGGCCAGACGCCGTAGAGTTCGAGCGCTAGCAGGCGATGCCAGGCAGGGGGGCTTTGAGCCCGCCGTTCGGCACGCCTCGACGCTCCCGTTCTGAGCAAGCCCAGGGTCGATCCCCGTGGGCTCGCACTTTGACAGGCAGGTGGCTATGGCTGTGATCTCAGACACTTTCGACTACCGCGAGGCCTTCTCGCGCAATTTGGGCTGGTTCAGCGAGGCGGAGCAGCAGCGGCTGCGCAGCTGCCGCGTGGCCGTCGGCGGCCTGGGCGGCGTGGGCGGCAGCCATGCGATCACGCTGGCGCGCCTCGGGGTGGGGCAGTTCACGCTGTCGGATCTGGATGTCTTCGACTGGCCGAACATGAACCGCCAGGCCGGTGCCTTTGCGTCCACCATCGGTCAGCCGAAGCTGGACGCTATGGCCCGCACGCTGCAGGACATCAACCCAGAGGTGCAGTTGCGTCAGCTGCCCGGTGGCATCAACGAGGGCAATCTCGAGGAGTTCCTGGCGGGCGCCGATCTGTATGTGGACAGCCTGGACATCTTTGCGCTGCCCCTGCGTCGCCAGGTGTTTGCGCGCTGCCGTGCCCTGGGCATTCCGGCCATCACGGCGGCGCCCATGGGCATGGGCACGGCGTTCCTGGCCTTTCTGCCCGGCGGCATGAGCTTCGAGGACTACTTCTGTCTCGATGGCCACAGCTTCGAAGACCAGGTGTTGAAGTTCATCGTCGGCGTTTCGCCCTCCATGCAGCAGCGGCATTACCTGCTGACCGCTCGCACGGTCGATCTGTTTGAGAAGAAGGTGCCGTCCACCGCCATCGGCATCGAGTTGGCGGCCGGGGTGGCGTGTGCCAATGCTGTCAAGCTGCTGCTGGGCCGTGGTGATGTGCTGAGCGCTCCGCGCGGCCTGCACTTCGATGCCTATCGCAACAACTTCACAAGCACCTGGCGCCCCTTCGGCAACCGCCACCCGCTGCAGCGCCTGATGTTCTGGGCCATGCAGCGGCGGCTGCGTCAGGCGCGGGCCTGAGCGGCGGGGGGCGACGCCCCGTTCGCACGCGCCAACCACGTTCTCCCGACACAGGGTTGGTGTCTCACCTGATCCGTCAGGCCGAGCTGAGGTCAAGCGGCGCGGGTCTCACGCAGTCTGCATGCGGCGCGCGCGTTGACGCCGATGCGCGCCCCAGGCCGTGTGGCCCAGCCAGAACAGCAGCAATGCCAGGATCACCAGCGCCGGCACAAACAGCAAGCCGGACTTCTGCACCGCTTTCGGGAAGACCTGGGGCTGACCCAGGAACAGCGAGTTGGCGGCGATGAACAAGGCGATCGTCATGCGCCAGAGATGGCGCGCCAGGCGGGTGGCGCCCGTGACGCCGCGCTGGATGATCAGGCGCAAATCCCCCACCGCCGCCAAGCTGCCGATGATCGCGAACAGGGCGAACGCAGCGCCCGGCTGGCCGTCCAGCATGCCGCGCGGGCTTTGCATGGCGAGCCAGAAGAAGTAGGCACCCGCGCCGGTGATGCCCAGCGAGGTCAGCAAGAGGCCGTGCTCGAAGCTACCCACTTCACCTGGCTTGCGTTTGACAGCCAGCCACGAACTCAAGACCAGATAGAAGGTCAAGACGCCCGCAATCAGCGAGGCGCGCTCGGGCGTGGGCAAGAAGGGCGCCACGCAGGCGCCGATGCCGGACATGATCAGCATCGACGCGACAAACACCTTGCCGATCAAGCGATGCTGCGCCGTGCCCTTGCGGAACACAAAGGCCGCCGCGCCCGACGCGATCCCGAGGCTGCCGGCGCCGATATGCGCGTACAACAAGGCCGCTGCGGCGGCATGGACCAGGGGGGAGCTCTCGGGGCTGATGTAGAGGGTGGCCATGTTTGAAGAACGCTCAGTTGAGGTGTTTGGAGGAGGGCAGGAGGGGCTGAGGTGATCGGTCTGTCAGTGCTGCCGCGCGAAGAATTCCCAGATCAGGGCCGGGCCGTTCGGCGCCATCGGCGAGGGGCCCAAGAGCCGCGGGCGCTGCGCGTAGGGCTGTGGCAGGCCATGCCCGCCGCCATGAATGGTCACCAGTTCCACCTCGGCCTTGCCTTCGCCGCCCTGCTTGCCGCTGCCCGTGTGGGCGGGGCTCCAGCGCTTGTGTTCGACACGAACACCGCCGGCGACCACGGTTTCCAGGGTCTGGGGCACGCCGCTCAGACGCGCCCAATCGGCGAAGAACTGTGCCGATGCGCGCGATGAAATGACCGGGCCGCCTTGGTAGAACAGGCCCAGCAGATTGATCTCGCCGCCGGCGTAGGGAACCAGCGGGTCCTCGCTGCCGTTCATGATCATCACCGAGGTGGCCTTTTGCGCCGCCGGCTTGCACTGGAAGTTCTGCGGCGCAGGCACATTGGCGACCACGGCTGCCACCGCCTTGTAGCGCTCCGGCTGCTCGAGCGCCAAGCGCATCACCATCGAGCCGCCGTTGGACACGCCGGCCGCAAACACGCGCGCCGGGTCCAGCGCCAGCTCGGCGACCAGGTGGTCCACCAGGCTGGCCAGAAAGCCCACATCGTCGCTGCTGACGCCGTTCAGCTCCTTGTCGCCGATGCGGCTGCAGTCGTTCCAGTCGAAGGCGAAGGATTTGGGGTAGACGAGGGCGAAGCCGTGCTGGTCGGCCAGGCGCTCGAAGGCGTAACCCGTGGCGACGCGGATCTGACCCGGGCCCTCGCCCGAGCCGTGCAACACCAAGACCAGCGGCGCGCCCGGTGGCAGGTCTTTGGGCACATAGCTCCGGTAGCTGCGTTTGACGCCGGCCACGTCGAGGGTGCCCTGGCTCAATTGGCCGGACAGCGGCGGCAGTTCGGGTTCGGGCGTGTAGAGGAAATAGGCGAGCAGGCCGGCCAGCAGGGGCAGCAGGGCCAGGAGGATCAAGCTGCCTCGCAGCAGCCAACGCAAAACTCTTTTCATGACAAGGTGCTCGCATGGGTTCAGGGGGCGACTGTGCCGGCAGGTCGGAGCCGCGGCCAAGCCATGCGGGATCGGCGACGCCCCTACCAGGATGAGTGACGCCCCGCCGCGACGAGTGGCGCCGGCGGCCACCGAGCGGCGCTTCGCGTCATTCATCCCCTCTCAGCGGGCTTGAAAACCCGCAGCCCGTCGCTCGTCGGAGCGGCCGTCGGGGCGCTTGGGTCGCTCAACACAATGGCCCCGCCTTCTTGCATCCAGCAGCAGCAGCAAGCGTTGCCGCGGCCTGCTGCTCGTCGAACTCCGAAACAGCGAAGTCTCAGCCGATATGAACATCCATTTCCTGGCGCCACGCCAAGCCCTCTCGATTCGCGCCTCCTTGCTCACGCTGGCCCTGGCCGCGTCCCTGGGCAGCGCACAGGCCGCCGTCTTCAAGGATGCGCAGCTGGAAGCGCTGCAAGACGCTGGCAAGTACAGCGAGCTGGAGCAACTGGCCCAAGCGCGCCTGAGCACCCATGCGGCCGACGCTGAGGCCAGCGCCGCCCTGTCCTTGGCGCTGAGCCTCAGCGCCGCCGGTGAGGCCAAGCGGCTCGACGCCGGCGCCAAGCAGGCCAGGCTCTGTGTAGAGCAGCATCCGAATGTGGCGGTCTGCCATCTCGCGATGGCACAGAACCTGGGTCAGCAGATGCTCAGCGTGGGCATGTTCAAGGCCATGCGCATGGTGGACAGCTTGAAGGCGTCCTGGATGCGCAGCTTGGAGCTGGACCCGAGCAGCTTCACCGGCCGCGTGCAACTGGCCAAGCTCTACCTGACGGTGCCTGGCATGATGGGCGGCAGCGTCAGCAAGGCCAAGGAGTTGGAGGCCGCCGTGCGCAGCAGCCAGCCCGAAACGGCGCGGCTGATCCGTGTCTTCATCGCCGCCGAGGCCAGGAAATGGGACGAGATGGAGCGCGAGTTGGCGCTGCTCAAGCCCAGCAAGGAGTCGGCCGTGCAGGACGAAGTGCGCGAAGCCACCCTGCAGCTGGCTCAGCAATTCCTGAAGGACGGCAAGGACCTGGACAAGGCCAGGCGCTTGTACGAGGGCCTGCTGCGTGATCAACCCAGCAAGGCTGGCGGCCACTACGGCCTGGCCCGCGTGCTGGCCGCGCAGGGCCAGACAGACGAGGCGATTCGCTACCTGGAGCGGGCCAGGACGCTGGGCGGCGCTGACGAACTGCCCGTCGATCACCGCCTCGGCGATGCCTATCTGGCCAAGGGCGACAAGGCGCAGGCCAAGGCGGCGTACGAGCGTTTCATTGCCAACAAGCGTGCCAACCCGGCCAATGTCGAGGACGCTCGCAAGAGCCTGGCCAAGCTCGGCTGAAGGAGAACTGAAAATGACCGACCAAGACGTCCCCCTCTGGCGCCTGAACCTGCTGCGCGCCTTCTATGTGCTGATCACGGTGGGCCTGGCCGTCACCTGGGGCCCAGGCATGTTGCAGCACACCGACCCATGGGCGCAGCGCAACGGTGTGTTGGGCTCGCTGATGATCGCCGTGTCACTTGTCTGTCTTTTGGGCCTGCGCTACCCCCTGCAGATGTTGCCGCTGCTGATTTGGGAGCTGACCTGGAAAACCATCTGGGTCTTGGTCATCGGCTACCCGCTGTGGCTGAACGACGCAGCCACGCCGGCCGTGACAGCGAACTTGTATGCCTGCTTGATGGGCGTGGTGCTGACGCCGCTGGTGCTGCCCTGGCGTTACATCGCGCACCACTACTTCCGCAAGCCCGCTCAACGCTGGCGCTGATCGCTGGCACTGACGACCGCGCGCCATTGCCGCTCAAGGCCGCCAGCCATTCACTCGAGTATTCTGCCGTGATGTCACCCACCACTCCCTTCGAAGCAGCGCCGCTGTCGCCGGTCTTCAATTGGCGGGCGCTGTTCGGCTGGCGGCGCGTGCGCACCGTCATCATCATCTGCACCCTACTGACTCTTTTGCTCAACCTCACCTACGCGAGCTTCAGCTTTCGTTTGCCGATGCGGGTGTTCGGCACCGGCTTGGTTGTGCTGCTGGCTTTCGGTCTGACTGAGCAATGGCCACGCCGATTGCCGGAGTGGCTGGCGCGCTGGGCGCTGCAGGTGGTGGCAGTCGGCTTGGTGGTGCCGGTCACGGTGTTTCTCTTTTACAAACTCGGCACCGACGCGGGCGCCCCGGATTTCTGGAAGGAGGAAAAGCGCCTCTTTGGCTTCATGCTGATGAGCCTCTCCGGCATGCTGGTGGCACCTTGGACCGCGCTGACCGCCCTCTTGCGCCAACGGGAGGCAAAAGTGGAAAAACAAGCCAACGACTTCGAGTTGGAACGCAGCGAACTGGCCCGCCAGGCGCTCGACGCGCGCATGCGCCTGCTCACCGCTCAAGCGCAACCGCATTTTCTGTTCAACACCCTGGCCAATGTGCAGGCCCTGGTCGAGGCCGGCTCGCCGCGCGCCCCGCAGCTGCTGCAAAGCCTGACCGACTATCTGCGCGCCGCCGTGCCGCGCCTGGACGGCTCGGCCAACACGCTGGGCCAGGAGCTGGAGCTGGTGCGGGCCTATCTGGAGCTGATGCAGATGCGCATGCCGGACCGCCTGGCCTTTGCGCTGCACATCGGTGCCGGGGTGCATCTGCTGCGCTGCCCGCCGATGACGCTGTTGACGCTGGTGGAGAACGCGGTGCAGCACGGCATCGACCCGAGCGAGGAGGGCGGCCGCATCGACGTGCATGCGGAGCGGCTGGACGGCGGCCGCTGTCGCCTGCGCGTGGTCGACACCGGCCTGGGCCTGCAAGCCACCGGCGGCGGCCTGGGCACCGGCCTGGCGGCCTTGCGCGAACGCCTGCTCTGGGCCTATGGCGGCAGCGCCAGCCTCGAGTTGCGCGAGGTGGCGCCCCATGGTGTGGAAGTGACCATTGAATTCAGCGAGCCCAAGCCATGCCCCCCACTGCTTTGATTGCCGACGACGAACCGCTCCTGCGTGAGATCCTGGAAGCGCGCCTGGCCGCCGTCTGGCCCGAGCTGCAGATCGTTGCGCAGGCCCGCAACGGCCGACAGGCGCTCGAACTGTTCGAGCAGCATCGCCCCACGATCTGCTTTCTGGATGTGCACATGCCGGGCTTGAGCGGCGTCGATGTGGCCCGCCAGATCGGCAAGCAGGCGCATCTGGTCTTCGTCACCGCCTTTGATCAATATGCCCTGGAGGCGTTTCAGCATGGCGTGCTCGACTATCTGGTCAAGCCGGTCACCGCAGCCCGCCTGAGCGAAACGGTGGAGCGCCTGAAAGCGCGCCTGCAGCAGGCCCAGCCGGCGGTGCACACCGAGGCGCTGCTGGCGCAGCTGGCCGAGCGCCTCAAGCTCGACTCCAAGCCCGAGACGCTGCGCTGGGTGCGCGCCAGTGTCGGCGCCTCGCTGCGCATGATCCCGGTCGATGACATCGATTACCTGAAGAGCGACAGCAAATACACCTTGGTCGCCTACCGCGACGAAGGACAGCTCGCCGAGGCCTTGATCCGCATGCCGCTGAAGGACCTGCTCGCGCAGCTGGACCCGCAGCAGTTCGCCCAGGTGCACCGCTCGGTGGTGGTCAATCTGCGCTCGATCCGCCGCGTCACCCGCGGCGACAACGAGACCGCCGACATTGAGCTGAAAGGCCGCAGCGAGCGCCTGCCCGTGAGCCGCAGCTATCTGCAGCTGTTCAAGGAAATGTAGACAGAGCCTGGGCTGGCTCCATGCGTCGGCTCAATGTGTCGGCCGGGTGCCCGCCGCCGCCCGCGCCTGCCGCGTGCGCCGCAGCTGCTGGTCGGAGCTGAAACCGGCCGCCAGGGCCGCATCGCTGGCGCTGGCGCCGCGGGCCAGGGCCTGTTCGGCGCGCTCCAGACGGATGCTTTGCAGATAGCCCAGCGGGCTGATGCCGGCATGTTCTGCGAACAAGCGGCTCAGGTGGCGCGGCGTGACGTGGGCGCGGGCGGCCATGGCGTCCAGGCTCCAGTCGCGCGCGGGCTCGGCGCAGATGGCGTCTTGCAGGCGGTGCAGGGCTGCGTGCAGGTGGTGGCGGTGGGCCAGCAGGGGCGAGAGCTCGGGGTCCTTGCTGCTGCGGCGCAGGTAGACCACCATGGTCTGGGCCACGCTGGCGGCCAGGGCCTCGCCGCATTGCTGGGCGATCAGGTGCAGGCTGAGGTCGATGCCGGCGGTGATGCCGGCGCTGCTGGCGATCTGCTCCTCGGGGCCATCGAGCACGAAGACGCGGTTGTCCACGACCTGGGCCTCGGGCGCCAGCGCGCGCAGCTGGTCGAGCATCTCGTGGTGGCTGGTGCAGCGCACGCCGCGCCCCAGCAGGCCGGCGCGCGCCGCCAGCAAGGTGCCCGAGCAGATGCACACCAGGCGCCCGCCCTCGCGCAGCAAGACCTGACCCTGCCGGGCCAACCAGCGCTCGCCGGCCAGCTCTTGCGCCAGTTGCTCGCTGCTCGGCGCCGGCTCATCGGGCGCCTTGCTGCGGCAGCCGCTGAGGATCAGCCAGCTGCCCGGCGCCAGGCTCTCGGGCGGCGGCTCCAGGCCGCTGAGCTGCAGGCCGACCGAGCTGGCGCACTCGGCCTCCATGCCGATGAAGCGCAGGCGAAAGGCCTCGGGCTGCTGGCGCCGGCGCAGGGCCTGGTTGGCCAGGCGAAAGGCTTCGGCCGGCCCGGCCAGATCGAGCAGCAAGGTGCCGGGCTGCACCCACATCAGGACATCAATCGGTGTGGACATGAAGCGAGCTTAGCGCCTGGGTCCGGTCTCAGGCCGGGACGGCAGCAGCCGCCGCCGCGCGCGCCAGGGCCTGGTCCACCGTGCAGATCTCGGCAAAGCGGTCCTGCAGCACGGTCTCGGTGCGCAGCTTGATCTCGGCCGGGCTCAGCGTGGCGCCGCTGGCGTGTTGCATGGCAAAGGTCAGCGTGGCCTCGGTCACGTAGTCGACCTGCCAGCCTTCGTCGCTGGCGTGGCGGGTGGTCGTCTCGCAGCATTGCTCGGTGCGGATGCCGCTGACGATCAGGCGCTGCATGCCCTGTTGATGCAGCCAGATGGCCAGGCCCGTGCCGGCCAGGGCGCTGTGGCGGTGCTTGAGTACCTCCAGCGCCGGCTGCAGAGCCGGCAGCTCCTCCAGCGGCCGCACCAGGCCCGAGGCCAGGGCGAAGGGGTTGTCGGCCGTTTCGGGGCCATCGCTGTGGAAGACGCGCACGATGGGCAGGCCTTGGGCCTGCGCGCCTTCGATCAGTCGCCGTGTGGCGTCGAGGAAAGCGGGCAGCTCGGCCGTGCTCCAGTAGGGGCGTTGACGGAAAGATTCTTGAACGTCGATCAGCAGCAGGGCGGTTTTCATGGGCAGAGGCTCCGGGTTGAAGGGCTGGGTTTCAGTGCCTCCACTGTGCCGCCGTCGCAAGGCCGCGTCGCGCCCGATCCGGTCCGGTTTCGGTCAAATCCGGACATGGCGCTTCATGCCCTGCGGAGCTCAGCCGCGCGCCTTCAGGCCGAGAGCTTTCCAGCCCTCCAGCCCCAGCTTTTCCAGTGTGGCCATATTCGCCTCGTAGATGGCGTCGGTGTCGGCCATGGTCTCTGTCGCTCGTTCGATGCTGCTTTCGCGCAGCAGGTGCAGGGTGGGGTAGGGCGAGCGGTTGCTGTAGTTGCTGATGTCGTCGATGTCGGTGCCGGCGAACTGGTAGTCGGGGTGGAAGCTGGCGACTTGCAGGATGCCGTCCAGTTCCAGGTCTTCGACCAGGGCGTCGGCGGCGCCGAGGAAATCGTTGAAGTCCAGGAAGTCCGTCAGCACGCGCGGGTGGATCAGCACGGCGGTTTCGATCTCGTCCGGGTCGGTCCGGTTCAGGGCCAGCAGCTCGCGGGCCAGCTCTTTCAGCAGGTCCTCGGGCGTTGCGGCCTGGCTGACCACATAGCGCAGCCGATTGTTGACATGCACGCTCTTGGCGAAGGGGCAGAGGTTGAGGCCGATGACGGCCTTTTCCAGCCAGTGCTGGGTCTCCTGGTGAATGGTCTCGATCTCGGCGTCGCTGAGTGCGGGGAGAGGGTTTTGGGTTTGGGCTGGGTCGCTCATGGGGTCTCGGTCAAATCAAGGAAGTGGGGCTGCGCTCAGACCGGCCAGGGCCTGCTGCGCCGCCTCACGGGCTTGCGCCAGCAGCTGGGTTTTCCAGGCTGGGGTGTCGATGTAAAACGCGTCGCGGATCTGGCGTTTGATGGCCTGTGCCTGCTCGGGCGGCGCCTCGGGGTGGGCCTCCAGCCAATGGTCGGCGCGCAGGGCCAGGATCATCTCGTCCAGGGGCAGGGTGCCGAACTCCAGTGCGATGCCGGTGCAACGCGCGCCGGGCGCCACCTGGGCGCACACCGATTCGGCGACTGACCACATCAGGCCCTGCAGCGGCGCCGAGCTGGAGTTGCCCTCGCGCAGCGAGGTCACGCCGGCGCCCCACCACTGGCGCGCTCGGGCCAGGCCTTCGTCCGCGCCCAGGCCGGTGTCGATGCGCTCGCCATGGCCGCAAGGCCCCAGGCCCGTGTGCAGATCGATCCAGGCCAGCTCGCGCACGCCGGCCAGGTGTTCTTCCAGCACATGGCGCAGGGTGATGTGGCTCCAGGTCGGCGCGTGGCCGCCGTAGAACAGGCCCAGCTCATGCGTGTACTGGCCGCCGCTGACGGCTTGCTGCCAGGCGGCCCGGCCGTGGCGGGCGATGTAGTCGCTCAAGCGCGCCTCATTCTCGGCGCTGGGCGGCCACTGGCGGGGCAGCAGGGCGCTGGCCAGCTCTTCGTAGCCCGGGTTGGCGGGCAGGGGGCGTTGGTGGAAATCGACGAAGTTGCGGTTCAGATCCACGCCTTCCTGCGTGACCCGGCGCCACCAGGAAAAACCATGCGGGTTCAGGCCGTGCAGATAGAGCACACAGACACCGCTGGCGCGCACGGCGGCCAGCCATTCGGTATCGGCCAGCAGGCCGCACTGGATGCCCGAGCCGGCAAAGCCCTCCACGCCGTGGCAGGCGCTGCTGAGGATCAAGAGGCGCTCGGCCCGGCCGCGAGCCAGGCCCTGGCGCAGCACATCAAGGGCCAGGGTCTCGCCCTCGCGGCCCAGCAGCGGGTGGCGATGCGGCTCCGGGTCCAGGCCGGCGGCCTCGGCCGTAGCCAGGAACTTGGCACGCGCCTCGGCATAGCTCTGCGCGAAAAAGGATTCGGCCTGCTCTGCCATGGCAGCGTCCCCCCTCAGGTCCGCGGCTGCTTCAGCCAGGCCTCGGCCAGCTGCACCCACATCGAGCCGCCCAGGGGGATCAGCTCGTCGTTGAAGTCGTAGCTGGGGTTGTGCAGGGTGCAGGGGCCCATGCCGTGGCCACCGATGCGGTGGCTGCCGTCGCCATTGCCGATCAGGAAATAGCAGCCCGGTTTTTCCTGCAGGAAGAAGCTGAAGTCTTCGGCGCCCATGGTGGGCTCGAACTCTTGCACCATCTCAGGCCCGACCATGGCGCTGAGCGTCTGGTGCACGAATTCGGTCTCAGCGGGGTGGTTGATGGTGGGCGGGTAGTTGCGGCGGAACTTGAACTCGCAGCTGACCTCAAACGCGCTGGCGATGCCCTGCGCCATTTCTTCCATGCGCCGCTCGATCAGGTCCAGCAGCTCCAGGGTGAAGGTGCGCACCGTGCCCTCGATCACGCAGGCGTCGGGGATGACGTTGGTGGCCTCGCCCGCATGGATCATGGTCACCGAGATCACGCCGGCCTCGGCCGGGCGCTTGTTGCGGCTGATGATGGTCTGGAAGGCCTGCACCATCTGGCAGGCCGCCGGCACCGGGTCCACGCCCAGATGCGGCATGGCCGCATGCGCGCCCTTGCCGCGCAAGGTGATCTTGAATTCATTGCTGGAGGCGAACACCGGCCCGGTCTTGAGCGCAAAAGCGCCGGCCGGCATGCCCGGCCAGTTGTGCGCGCCGAACATGGCCTCCATGGGGAAGAGCTTGAAGAGCCCGTCCTTGATCATCTCGCGCGCGCCGCCGCCGCCTTCTTCGGCCGGCTGGAAGACCAGGTAGACGGTGCCGTCGAAATTGCGGTTGGTGGCCAGATGCTTGGCCGCGGCCAGCAGCATGGCGGTGTGGCCGTCATGGCCGCAGGCGTGCATCTTGCCGGGCTGGGTGCTGGCATGCGCAAAGGTGTTGTGCTCCGTCATCGGCAGGGCGTCGATGTCGGCGCGCAGGCCCACGGCCCGCTCGCTCGTGCCGTTCTTGACGATGCCCACCACCCCGGTCGTTCCCAGGCCGCGGTGCACCGGAATGCCCCATTCGCTCAGGGTCTGGGCGATCAGGTCCGAGGTGCGCTGCTCCTGGAAGCAGAGCTCGGGGTGGGCATGGATGTCGCGGCGCAGGCGCTGGATCAGCGGCGCATCGGCCAGGATGGAGTCGATGAACTTCATGGCGGCATGGCCAGGTCGGCCCGGTGGGTGGTTGGCTGAGGGGTGAAGGTGGCAGAAAAACTGCAGTGCGCCAGTCTAAACCGCGGGGGTCTCGGAGTGGCCGCTGCGTGCATTGCTCACAGCCGGGCGGCTCTTGGTGGCAAAGCCGGCGTTTCATCCTCGGGCGGCGGAGATCAGCCCCTAGACTCGGCCCTCCTTTGGCCACTTTCGCTGCAGCGGCTGCTTCTCTCGGCCCGACTGCCCCTTGCACATGACACATGAACCGGTTCGCCTGCCCTTCGTCTCCGCTTGGCTTTCTTCCGGGCCGGCCATCGTGCTTGGGCGCCGCGCCGCTGCCGCGCTGGCGGCCCTGGCTTTGCTGGGCCTGGGCGGCTGCGCCAGCATCAAGACCGCGCCGGCCGGCGAGGACAGCGCCGCCAAGCGCTTCGAAGCGCCGGCCGGCCTCTCGCGCATCTACATCTACCGCAATGAATTCCTGGGTACCCTGGTCGGCCTGGACCTCAGCGTGGACGGCCAGGTGGCCGGCACCACCAAGGGCAAGACCTTTGTGATCGCCGATGTGCCGCCGGGCGAACACGAAATCGTCTCCAAGGGCGAGAACACCCACCAGCTGCGCATCAGCACCCAGATCGGCCAGCCCAGTTTCGTCTGGCAAGAGGTCAAGATGGGCCTTCTCAGCGCCGGCTCGCGCCTGCACGCCGTGGATGCCGCCACCGGCCGGGCCGGCGTGAACGAAAGCAGCCTCGTTCACAGCCCGCTGATGCAGGTGGCAGCCCCGGCTGCATCGAAGCCGGCGCCTGCTGCAGCTGGCGCTCCTCCCGTCGCCGTCGCCAAAGCTGCGGTGCCGAGCGTGGCGCTTGCTGAGCCAAGCCCTGCGGCGGCAGTTCAGCCATCGCCCGCCATCGCTCGGCCGCCGGCCAAAGCGGAAGCTGTTGCCAAGGTCGCAGCCCTTGCTGTTCCGGCGCTGGCGCCAAAGCCCGCGGCTTCAGCCGGCGCATCAGCTTCAGCCCCGGCCAGCCGCTTCGAGTTTGAAGCCGAGCGCACCGCCATGGAACAAGCGGCCTGCCGCGGCCCCGCCGGCATCCGCCCCAGCGCCCGTCTGCTGTCTCGCCAAGGCCATGTCGAAATCTTCGAGCTGTCCTGCGCGCCGCTGCGCGTGCGCTGCGATACGGGCATGTGCCAGGTGCTGAATTGAAGCTCTGAGGCCGGGGCTTTGTGCGCTGCGTGCCCGGCCCCCCGGGCAGCTGTGCAATAGTCTCGCCATGCAAGACCTTCTCGCCCCCACATCCCTGCCGGATCGCGCCTCGCCTCACATCGTCAAGGGCGCCTGCCCGCACGACTGCCCCGACACCTGCGCCCTGCGCATCACGGTCGACCAGGGCCGGGTGATCAAGATCCAGGGCGCCGCCGATCACCCGAGTACGCACGGGGCGCTGTGCACCAAGGTCTCGCGCTATGCCGAGCGCACGTATCACGAAGAGCGGCTGCTGCAGCCGCTCAAGCGGGTCAGCCGCAAGGACGAGGCGCCGCGCTTTGAGCCGGTCAGCTGGGCCGAGGCCCTGGCCGATATCTCGGCGCGGCTGAAGACCATCGCCGCGCGCGACCCACAGGCCATCCTGCCCTACAGCTATGCGGGCACCATGGGCTTGCTGCAAGGCGAGGGCATGTCGGCGCGTTTTTTCAACAAGTTGGGCGCCTCGCAGTTGGATCGCACCATCTGCGCCTCGGCCGGCGCGGCAGCGCTGACGGCGACCTACGGCCACAAGGTCGGCATGCACCTGCCGTTCTTCGCCGAGAGCCGCCTGATCCTGATCTGGGGCAGCAACTCGATCGCCTCCAATCTGCATTTCTGGACCTACGCCAACAAGGCCAAGCGCGAGGGTGCCAAGCTGATCTGCATCGACCCGCGCAAGACCGAGACGGCCGACAAATGCCACCAGCACATCGCCCTGCTGCCCGGCACCGACGGCGCCCTGGCCTTGGGCCTGATGCATGAGCTGATCGCCCATGACTGGCTGGACCACGACTACATCGCCCGCCATGTCGATGGCTGGGAGGAGCTGAAGGCGCGCGCGCTGAACTGGTCGCCCGAGGCGGTGGCCGAGGTCTGCGGCATCACGGCGGATGAAGTGCGCGGCCTGGCGCGCGACTACGCGCAAACATCACCGGCAGCCATCCGCCTCAACTACGGCATGCAGCGCGTGCGTGGCGGTGGCAATGCGGTGCGCCTGGTGGCCCTGCTGCCTTGCCTGACCGGCGCCTGGCGTTCGCGCGCTGGTGGCCTGCTGCTGTCCAGCTCGGGCTGGTTTGCGCCCTTCAAGAACATGGCCGCGCTGGAGCGGCCCGAGCTGCTGGCCGGCCGCCAGCCCCGCCTGATCAATATGAGCACCATCGGCGACGATCTGCTGCGCGAGGCCTCGCCCGAGTTCGGCCCCAAGATCGAGGCGCTGATCGTCTACAACAGCAACCCGGTGGCGGTGGCGCCCGAGTCGCCCAAGGTGGTGAAGGGCTTCAAGCGCGAGGACCTGTTCACCGTGGTGCTCGAGCATTTCATGACCGACACGGCCGACCTGGCTGACTATGTGCTGCCGGCCACCACGCAGCTGGAACATCTGGATGTGCACACCAGCTACGGCCACACCGATGTGCTGATCAACGAGCCGGCGATTGCGCCCATCGGCGAGGCCAAGCCCAACACCCAGATCTTCCGCGAGCTGGCCGCGGCCATGGGCTTCGAAGATGAGTGCTTCCGCGAGAGCGACGAGCAGCTGGCTCGACAGGCCTTCAGCGCCGAGATCGATTTCGAAGCCTTGCGCGCCCAGGGCTGGCAAAGCCTGCCGCTGAAGGAGGCGCCGTTTGCTGAAGGGCGTTTCCCCACGCCCAACGGCCGGGCGCAGGCGGCCGGCGCGGACTTCGTGGCCAATTACGAAAGCCGCCGCTCCAGCCCCGAGCTGGCCGCGCGCTACCCGCTGGCCATGATCTCGCCGCCGGCACGCAACTTCCTCAACTCCAGCTTCGTCAACGTCAAGAGCTTGCGTGACATCGAGGGCGAGCCTCTGGTCGAGCTGCATGCTGAAGACGCTGCGGCCCGCGGCCTGCAGGACGGCGCCATGGTTCGGGTGTTCAATGACCGGGGTAGTTATCTGTGCCGTGCCCGTATCAGCCCGCGCGCCCGGCCCGGTGTGGTCAACGGCCTGGGCGTGTGGTGGCGCAAGCTGGGCGCCGGTGGCAGCAATGTCAACGAGGTGACGCACCAGCGGCTGACGGACATGGGCCGGGCGCCGAGTTTTTACGACTGCCTGGTCGAGGTCAAGGCCGCCTGAGGTGCTGAAGAAGAAGGCGATGAAGAAGAAGCGCTGGCGCTGGGCCTTGCTGGCGGCTGCGGCTGCGGGCTTGCTCGCCTCGCTGGGCGGCTGCGCGCAGATCGGCTATTTGGGCCAGTCGGTCGGCGGCCATCTGCGCCTGGTCTCTGCCGCCAAGCCGGTGGACGAGTGGCTGGCCGACCCGGCGCTCAAGCCCGCCCTGCGCGAGCGCCTGCAACAGAGCCAGCGCATGCGCGACTTCGCAGTGCAGCAGCTGCACCTGCCGGACAACAACAGCTACCGCCGCTACGCCGACCTGGGCCGCTCGGCCGCGGTCTGGAATGTGGTGGCTGCGCCCGAGCTGAGCCTGACACTCAAGACCTGGTGCTTTCCCATCATGGGTTGCGTGGGCTATCGCGGTTACTTCAACCAGGCCGAGGCCGAGGCCTATGCCGCCGAGCTGCGCGCCGAGGGCTATGAGGTCATGGTCTACGGCGTACCCGCCTACTCGACCCTGGGCTGGAGCCGGCTGCTGGGCGGCGACCCGCTGCTCAACACCTTCATGAACCAGCCCGAGGCGGAGCTGGCCGGGCTGATCTTCCATGAGCTGTCCCATCAGGTCGTGTACGCGGCCGATGACACGCAGTTCAACGAGTCTTTTGCCACCGCAGTGGAGCGGCGTGGCGCCCTGGCCTGGTTGCAGGCTCAGGGCAGCGCGGCCGAGCGCGAGCGCTATCTGGCACGGCAGTCGCAGCGTGTGCAGTTCCGCGCCCTGACTCAGCGATACCGCGAGCGGCTGGAAGCGCTGTATGTCCAGCCGATGGATGAGGAGGCCAAGCGTGCGGCCAAGGCGCAGCTGTTGGCCGAGATGCGGGCCGAGCATGCGCAGCTCAAGGCGGCGCAGTGGGGCGGTGACAGCGGCTATGACGCCTGGTTTGCGCGCGCCAACAACGCGAGCTTTGCCCTGCTCTCGGCCTATACCGAGCTGGCGCCGCAGTTCGAAGCCTTGCTGGACCGCGAGGGCGGCGACTGGCCGCGTTTTTACACGGCCGTGAAAGCCTTGGCCGAGTTGCCGCCGGAGCAGCGCAGAATGCGCCTGCAAGAGCTCAAGAATTCTGCAGAGTGAGAAAAAAAGAGAAGGAAAGAACGCACCATGGCCGACATCCGCATCCACCGTGACCATGCCCTCGGGCTCAAGCGTGCCCGCGAGATCGCCTGGGCCTGGGCCGAGCAGGTCGAAGAAAAGTTCGACATGGAATGCACGGTGCTGGAAGGCAAGACCAGCGACACCGTCGAGTTCACGCGCTCGGGCGTCAAGGGCGAGCTGATCGTCACCGCCGATCATTTCGAGCTGCACGCCAAGCTGGGCCTGCTGCTGGGCGCCTTCAAATCCACCATCGAGGGCGAGATCCAGAAGGAGCTCGACGGCCTGTTGGCGGGAGAGGCGGGCGGCAGGAAAAAAACGGCGGGCAAGAAAAAGCCGGCGTGAAGCCGGCTTGAGCAAGGCGCCGAGCCCGCATCACGCAGGCCCGGGGTCTGTCTCGATCACTTCAGCGATTCGATCAGGTCGATGTAGCTTTGCATCGCTTCGTCGCTGCTGGTGCCCTTGAGCTCGTTCCAGGCGTCCCATTTGGCGCGGCCGACCATGTCGGTGAAGCCCGGGCGGCTGCCGTCCACATCGCCGCTGCTGCCTTGCTTGTAGAGCGCGTAGAGCTTCAGCAGGGTCATATTGTCGGGACGCTCGGGCAGGTTCTTGGACTCGGCCACAGCGGCTTCGAATTGGTCTTTCAGGCTCATGGTGTCTCCTAGATGGCGGTGAGTGCCGACTGAACTGGTAACAATCGGGATGGACGCCAACGATGTTACCCAGCATTGTCTGGACAAGACACTCTAATTCCTCAAGGAGACTGCATTGGCCACTGTGACGGAACGCATGTCCAAGGTCGACACCGCCTGGTTGCGCATGGACACGGAGTCCAACCTGATGATGATCGTCGGGGTCTGGATCATCCGCCCCGGTATCAGCCTGGCGGCCTTGCGCGAACGCGTCGAGGCGCGGCTGCTGCAGTACGGGCGCTTCCGTCAAAAGGTGGTGGAAGACGCCATGGGTGCGCAATGGGTGGAAGACGATGACTTCGACATCACTCACCATGTGCAGGCCGAAGAGCTGCTGCCCCGGCGCGGCCAGAGCCGGCAGGATTGCCTCAAAGAACGTGTCGGCGAGCTGGCGGCCGAGCCGCTGAACCCGGCCCACCCGCTCTGGCAGTTCCAGCTGATCGAGGACATGGGCGATGGCTCGAGCGCCCTGGTCGCCCGCATCCACCATTGCATCGGCGATGGCATCGCCCTGATCGCCGTGATGCTGTCCATCACCGACGGCGGCAAGGCGCCGCCGAAGCGCCTGCAGCAGCCCCGTGATGACCAGGACTGGCTGACCGATGCCTTGCTCAAGCCCATCAGCGCTATGACCATCAAGGCCATCCGTGTGGCCGGCGCGGGCATGGCCAAGTCGGTGGACACGCTGATGCAGCCTCACCATCCGCTCGACAGCTCCATGGACATGGCGCGCATGGGTTATCAGGCGGTCAGCGATGTGGCGGCCTTTGCCCTGATGTCGGACGATTCGCCGACCCAGCTCAAGGGCAAGCCAGGCACTCAAAAGCGCGTCGCCTGGGACGATGGCCTGCCGCTCGATGCCGTCAAGGCCGTGGGCAAGGCGCTGAACTGCTCGATCAACGATGTGCTGCTCAGCTGTGTGGCCGGTGCGATTGGGCGTTATCTGCAGGCCAAGGGCGAGGATGTGGCGGGCAAGGAGATCCGCGCCATGGTGCCGGTCAATCTGCGGCCGATGGAAAAGGCTTACCAGCTGGGCAATCGCTTTGGCCTGGTGCCGCTGGTGTTGCCCATCGGCATCGAGAACCCGGTCGAGCGCCTCTACGCCGTGCGCTCGCGCATGCAGGATTTGAAAGGCAGCTTCCAGCCGGTACTGGCCTTTGGCCTGCTCTCGGTGGCCGGCTTGCTGATCAAGCCGGTGCAACAGGCCATGCTCAATGTCTTCGCTAAAAAGGCGACGGCGGTGATGACCAATGTGCCTGGCCCGGCGGAGTCCCTGCATTTCTGCGGCTCGACCGTGGAGCGGGTGATGTTCTGGGTGCCGCAGTCCGGCGACATCGGCGTGGGCGTCAGCATCCTGACCTACGCCGGCCGCGTGCAATTCGGCCTGATCACCGACAGCACCTTGTGCCCGGACCCCGAAGGCATCATTGAGCAATTCGCCCCCGAGTTCGACAAGCTCCTGGTGCTGGCCTTGATGCTGCCGTGGGGGGAAGAGGGCGCGGATTTGTAAGTCAGGGAGCTGGGATTGGTTCCTTGCGATCCCCGCTGTGTTGTTCTTGCTCGCTGCGGTGTCTCGTCCCGCCGCCGGGCTCATGGTTCGCGGGTCGGCTCTTTGAGCCGACTCCCCTCGGTGCTCACTGCGCGGCTCAGCGGCGCCAAACTCCCTCCGTTCACTTCGCTCACTGTGGTCAAACAGTGGCGCCGAGTCAGAGCTTGACGCGCGCTTGAAGCAAACTTCGGCGCGCGCCTGAGCCGCTCCGCTGCGCCCTCGGCCGCGCACAAATCGCCCGTCGGCGGGCCGAGCCACCTCCGGAGGTGGCGTGCTCCACGGTTGATGATGCACATCGACCGCGATGCAAGCGCCCTGCAGCCCGTGCCGCTGCCGGGCGATTTGTGCCGGGCCGAGCAGCACAGCGCCTCGGGGCGCGCACCTACCCGTGCGCTTCAAGTTCTGACTTGGCGCTTCTGTCTGAACGAAGCGAACGCAGGGAGCGAAGTGAGTTACGCGCCAGCCCCGAGGCGCGAGCAGCGCAGGGAAGTCGGCCCGTTAGGGCCGACCCCGGAACCATGAGCCCGGTGGCGGCGCGGGCTGCAGGGCCTCACGAGCCAAACCAAAGGCGGCTTCGTGCCGATCACCGCCGCCCGCCCACCAAGAAAAAAGCGCGCAAGCCCCCTTGGGAGCTGCGCGCCTTTTGCGGCTGAATCACGAGCGCCCCATGCAGGGCGCTTGGATCACTTCTTGTCGACTTGGTCGGCCAGGTTGGGCTTCAGGTTCGGCTTGATGTTGGGGCGGCCGGCGGCGGTCGGGTAGGCGTTCATCACGCGGGTGGGGTCCACGCTGGCCAAGTAGGCGTTGTACTGCTTCTCGGTGCAGCCGATGGTCTTGTTGCCTTGCTTCTCGCCGCGGTACTCGCCCTTGCGGTAGACGAATTGGTACTCAGCGGCGGCCTGGGCGGGCTCGATGCTGGACTGGTACTTGGCGGCGCATTCCACGCGCAGGGCGGTGGCTTCGGGGGTTTGGGCCCAGGAGGCCGCGGCCAGCGGGGCGAGGGCGAGGGCAATCAGGGTGCGCTTCATGGTGGATCAACCTTTTCGTGTCGGGGTGAGGTGAAGTCCGCGGGCTCGGTCAAGCGGCTGGCTCGAAGGTGTCCGCCTCAGGTGTCACAGCTTAGCCAGCCTGCTGGTGAAAATCCATCCGCGAGTGCGGGGGGAGGCGGCTTTCCATCCAATTGAAAACGTGCGTTTGTGCACGCTTTTCCGGGCTTTGGCCGCGCTGTTTTCAAGCCCTGTCACACAGCCGATCAGTCTTCCAGCTCTTCTCGCGCCATTTCGACGTCCAGGCATTCCATGGCGTCCATGGGCTCGCAGGCGGCGGCGTCGGCATAGAGGCTTTCGGCCTCTTTCATGCGCTTGTCGCCTTCCAGCATGACCAGGCCGTTGGCCCGCTCGATCATGGCGATCGCGCTGCTGGGGTTGAGCTTGATCGCCTGCTCGAACATCTTCAGGCCGGTGGCGGTGTCCGCGCCCTGGGTCTTGCCCAGCAGCTTGCCGACCTTGTCGATCACCTCGGCGTGGAAGGCGCCCAGGGCGATGTGGGCGTCGGCATGCTTGGGCGCCAGCTCGATGGTTTTCTCGAGCGCGTTCTTGACCTTGCTGCCCAGGCCTTGGGCCAGGGCTTTGGCAACGCTGATGCCCTGGCCGTAGCGGCCGATGGCATAGGCCTGCCAGTAGTAGGCGGCGGGGTTCTTGGGCTCTTCCTGCTGCTGGGCGTCGGCGCGCTCGGCCACTTCCAGGAACATCTCAAGCTTGGTCTTCTCTTTCTTTTCCAGGTAGTTGGCGTAGATGGCCTGGGCCTTGTTGGCCACCGTGATGCCGGCGCCGCCGGCGGCCAGGCCGGCCTCGTAGGCTTTCTGGAAGTCGCCGGCGTGGAAGTGGATCCAGGCCTCGACCACGGCCGCGTCCTTGGGCCAGGGCTCGGCGTCGCCAGCATGCAGGCGGGCCCAGTGCTTCTTCAGGCTGGCGGCGCTGTACTGGAAAGCGCTGTTGTCATGGGGGAAAGCGGTCCACTTGGCCATGGTGCGGCGTCCTTCAGGTTTGGTACTGGTTGGCAAGGGCGAAGAGGTGATCCTTGGAGGCTGGCTCCAGATAAGGCAGCAGCAGGCTCAGCACATGGAAGGCGCCGCGCATCAGGGCGGCACCGGCCTGCTCGGGCTCCAGGGCGTGGCGCGGGTCGCGCACGTACTCGAAACTGAGCCAGTAGCTGAGCAGCACGACCATGGAGTTGGCGGTCGGCCCGGCCTCGCGCAGCGCCATCTCCAGCGCGCCGCCCTTTTGCAAGCCGGCCAGCACCGCGCGCATGGCCTGGTTCTTCTGCGTCAGCACGTTCTGGAAATGCATCTCCAGGCGGCGGTTCTTGGACAGCAGATCGTTCAGATCGCGGTAGAGAAAGCGGTGCTTCCAGATCAGCTCGTAGAGCATGTGGAAGAACAGCCAGGCGTCCTCCACATTGCGCACATTCTCGGCCGCCACCAGCAAGTCGCCCAGCTCCCGCTCGTAGCGGTTGAAGAGCGCATTGATCAGTTCGTCCTTGGCCGGATAGTGGTAGTAGAGGTTGCCGGGGCTGATGCCCAGCTCGGCGGAGATCAGCGTGGTCGAGACATTGGGCTCACCAAAGCGGTTGAACAGGTCCAGCGTGACTTCGAGGATGCGCTCGGCGGTCCGGCGTGGCGGCTTTTTTGTGGCCATGTAAAGGTTGTCTCCTGCTTTGGCTGATTCTGGCATCAAGCAGCGGGGCCGCTCTAGAGTTTGGCTACAAATGGCACCGTTTGCCTGCTGAAAACCCTGGGCCAGCGGGGTCGGGTCTTGCTTCCTACAATGCCTGCATGCAGCCAACAGTGTCTTCAGCGTCGTCGCATGGCGGGCCCTCGGTGCCCGCCATTTCATTTCAGAAGGTCTCCAAGACCTACCGCGGGGGGCAGGTGCGCGCGCTGGACGGGGTGTCCTTTGACATCGCCCAGGGCGAGTTCTTCGGCCTGCTAGGCCCCAATGGCGCGGGCAAGACCAGCCTGATCAGCATCCTCGCCGGCCTGGCCCAGGCCAGCGGCGGCAGCGTCAAGGTCATGGGCCATGACGTGGTGACGGACTACGCTGCGGCCCGCCAGGCCCTGGGCATCGTGCCGCAGGAGCTGGTCTTCGACCCCTTCTTCAGCGTGCGCGAGGCGCTCAAGATCCAGAGCGGCTATTTCGGTGTGCGCAACAACGAGGCCTGGATTGACGAACTGCTGGAAAACCTCGGCCTGGCCGACAAGGCCCACGCCAACATGCGCCAGCTCTCGGGCGGCATGAAGCGGCGCGTGCTGGTGGCCCAGGCGCTGGTGCACCGGCCGCCGGTGATCGTGCTCGATGAGCCCACCGCTGGTGTTGACGTGGAGCTGCGCCAGACCCTGTGGCAATTCATTGCCCGCCTCAACCGCGAAGGCCACACGGTGCTGCTGACCACCCATTACCTGGAAGAGGCCGAGGCCTTGTGCGGCCGCCTGGCCATGCTCAAGCTGGGCCGCATCGTGGCGCTGGACCGCACCTCGGACCTGCTCAAGGGCCGCGCCTCCACCATGCTGCGTTTCAAGACCGATGCCGCCCTGCCGGCCTCGCTGCTAGAGCAGGCCCGCACCACCGGCCGCATCGTGCAGATCAAGGCCCATGACGCGGCCGAAGTCGAAACCGTGCTGGCCACGCTGCGCGCGGCGCAATGCCCGATCGAAGACCTGGAGATCGGCCGCGCCGACCTCGAAGACGTGTTCCTGGAAATCATGCAACAAGAAGGGAGCGCGGCATGAGTGGCGGCGGAGGTATTCAATTGAAGGGCGCCGGCACGCTGTTCTACAAAGAGGTGCTGCGCTTTTGGAAGGTCAGCTTCCAGACCGTGGCCGCGCCGGTGCTGACGGCGGTGCTCTACCTGCTGGTCTTCGGCCATGTGCTGGAAGATCACGTCAAGGTCTACGGCACGGTCGGCTACACGGCCTTCCTGATCCCGGGTCTGGTGATGATGAGCGTCTTGCAGAACTCGTTTGCCAACTCGTCCTCCAGCCTGATCCAGAGCAAGGTGACCGGCAACCTGGTCTTCCTGCTGGTGACCCCACTCTCGCACTGGGCCTGGTTCGTGGCCTATGTGGGCGCCTCCATGGTGCGCGGCATGGTCGTGGGTCTGGGCGTGTTGCTGGTGACCTTCTGGTTTGCGCCGCCGGGCGTGTCCAACCCGTTGTGGATCGCTGCCTTCGCCCTGCTGGGCGCCGGCATGATGGGCACCCTGGGCCTGATCGCCGGGCTCTGGGCCGAGAAGTTCGATCAACTCGCCGGCTTCCAGAACTTCATCATCATGCCCATGACCTTCCTCTCGGGCGTGTTCTATTCGGTGCATTCGCTGCCCAGCTTCTGGCAAGGCGTCAGCCATCTGAACCCGTTTTTCTACATGATCGATGGCTTCCGCCACGGCTTCTTCGGCGTCAGCGATGCCTCGCCCTGGCTGAGCCTGGCGGTGGTTGGCGGCAGCTTCTGTCTGGTGGCCGCGTTGGCGCTGGAACTGCTGCGGCGCGGCTACAAGATCCGCTCCTGAAACCGCGCTGCAACTGCCCTGCAACCCCGTATCGCGCGCTTGAAACTAGAATCGAGGGCTTATGGCCGACCCAACACCCGCTGAAGTCCAGCAATACATCGCCGCAGGCCTGCCCTGCGAGCACCTGCACGTCGAAGGCGACGGGCGGCATTTCTTCGCCACCATCGTGTCCTCGGAGTTCGAGGGACTGAGCCGCATCCGCCGTCACCAGCGCGTGTACGCGGCCCTGGGTGAGCGCATGCGCGAGCAGATCCACGCGCTGTCCATGAAGACCCACACCCCGGCCGAGCATGCCGCCACGTCGGCGGCATCGCAGCACCATCACGCCTGAACCGGCATCCGCAACAAATCTTCTGGATTGAGATGCGGGTGGCGGTGAGACGCCCCACCCAGGTGAATCTCACGGCCGTCCGCTGAATCCCCAGATTCAGACCCACCAAGGACCGACGCCCATGATGATCACCCTGGCACTCTCCAAAGGCCGCATCTTCGAAGAAACCCTGCCGCTGCTGCAGGCCGCCGGCATCACCGTGCTGGAGGACCCGGAGAAATCGCGCAAGCTGATCCTGGCCACCAACAGCCCCGAGGTGCAGGTCGTGCTGGTGCGCGCCAGCGATGTGCCCACCTATGTGCAGTACGGCGGTGCTGATCTTGGCGTGGCCGGCCGCGATGTGCTGATCGAGCACAACCATGCACTGGGCGGCAACGCCGCCGGCATGTACCAGCCGCTGGACCTGAACATCGCCCGCTGCCGCATGAGTGTGGCGGTGCGCGATGACTTCGATTACGCCCGCGCCGTCAAACAGGGCTCGCGCATCCGCGTGGCCACCAAGTACACGGAAATTGCCCGTCAGCACTTTGCCGACAAGGGCGTGCACGTGGACCTGATCAAGCTCTATGGCTCCATGGAGCTGGCGCCGCTGACCGGCCTGGCCGATGCCATCGTCGACCTGGTCTCCACCGGCAACACGCTCAAGGCCAACCGCCTTGTCGAGGTCGAACAGATCATGGACATCTCCTCCCGCCTGGTGGTCAACCAGGCCGCGCTCAAGCTCAAGCGCGAGCCGCTGCGCCGCATGATCGATGCCTTTGCTTCTGCCATTCCGAAGTGAGAACGAACGCCATGTCCCTGCAACTTCGTCAACTGAACACCGCCAGCGCCGATTTCGAAGCCGAGTTTCAGCGCGTGCTGCACTGGTCGGCCGAGGCCGATGCCGCCATCGAAGGCCGGGTCGCCGAGATCCTGGCCGATGTGCGCACGCGCGGCGATGCCGCTGTGCTCGAGTACACCGCCCGTTTCGATCGGCTGCAGGCCGCCACCGTGGCTGAGCTGGAGCTGAGCCGCGAGGAGCTGAAGGCGGCCTTCGAGGCCATCAGCCCGGCCCAGCGCAGCGCCCTGGAGGCCGCCGCCGCCCGTGTGCGCAGCTATCACGAGCGCCAAAAGGCCGCCTGCGGCGAGAGCTGGAGCTACCGTGACGAAGACGGCAGCCTGCTGGGCCAGAAGGTCACGCCGCTCGATCGCGTGGGCATCTATGTGCCCGGCGGCAAGGCGGCCTACCCGAGCAGCGTGCTGATGAACGCCATCCCCGCCCAGGTGGCCGGCGTGCCCGAGATCATCATGGTGGTGCCCACGCCCGGCGGCGAGAAGAACCCGCTGGTGCTGGCTGCGGCCTATGTGGCCGGTGTGCACCGCGCCTTCACCCTGGGCGGCGCCCAGGCCGTGGCGGCCTTGGCCTATGGCACGGCCACGGTGCCGCGCGTGGACAAGATCACCGGCCCCGGCAATGCCTATGTGGCCAGCGCCAAGAAGCATGTCTTCGGTCAAGTGGGCATCGACATGATTGCCGGCCCCAGCGAGATCCTGGTGCTGGCCGATGGCTCCACGCCGCCGGACTGGGTGGCCATGGACTTGTTCAGCCAGGCCGAGCACGACGAGCTGGCGCAAAGCATCCTGCTCTGCCCCGATGCCGTCTACATCGCCCAGGTGGCCGAGGCGATCGAGCGCCTGCTGCCCACCATGCCGCGCCAGGCCATCATCCGTGCCTCGCTGGAAGGCCGTGGTGCGCTGATCCAGACGCGCTCGATGGAAGAGGCCTGTGAGATCAGCAACCGCATCGCGCCCGAGCATCTGGAAGTGTCCAGCCGCGACCCGCATCGCTGGGAACCGCTGCTGCGCCACGCCGGTGCCATCTTCCTGGGCGCCTACACCAGCGAATCCCTGGGCGACTATTGCGCAGGGCCGAACCACGTCTTGCCCACCTCGGGCACGGCGCGTTTCTCCTCGCCGCTGGGCGTCTACGACTTCCAGAAGCGCAGCAGCCTGATCGAGGTCAGCGAAGCCGGTGCGCAGAAGCTGGGCCCGATCGCGGCGGAGCTGGCCTACGGCGAAGGCTTGCAAGGCCATGCACGGGCGGCGGAGCTGCGCCTGCGCGCCTGAGGCTCGCTGCTTCGGCTGAACTTTCGGGCTGCGCTGCGCGCAGAACCGGGGTTAGCCATGGCCGGTGGCGGGCCGGGCTGTGGCAGAGTTGGGGTTTCGCGTCTGCTCTGACCCTGAGCCACCTGCCTTGACCTGCCTGCCTCGCCGTCAGCTGCTGATCAGCGCCTTGCCTGCTGCGGGCTGGGCGCCGGGCGTGGCGCGGGCTGCTTCTGCTGCGCTTGGCGTCGCGCAGCCGCTGCGCGTGCGCTACCCGCGGCCCATGCGCGAGATCGACCCCAGCAGCTGGTACCCGCTGCAATTGCTCAAGCTGGCGCTGGAGGCCTGCGGCGTCAGCTGCGAGCTGGAGCCCACGCGCCAGGTCATGGTGCAAAGCCGCGCCTTGCTGGACCTGCAGAACGGCCAGGACGGGCTGGACATCGCCTGGAGCATGACCAGCATTGAGCGCGAGCGGCACCTGCTGCCCATCCGCTTTCCGATCTACAAAGGTCTGTACGGCTGGCGCCTGATGCTGCTCAAGCGCGGGCTGGAGCCGCATCTGCTGCGGGAGGTGCGCAGCCTGGCCGATCTGCGCCGCTACAGCCTGGTTCAGGGCCATGACTGGCCAGACACGACCATCCTGCGGGCCAATGGCTTGCAGGTGGTGACCGGCTCCTCCTTCGACGCCATGTTCAACATGCTGCGCCTGGAGCGCGGCCAGGCCTTTCCGCGGGCGCTTCTGGAGATCGACTGGGAGCTGGAGAGCCATGCCGACAGCCTGGCCATCGACCCCCATCTCTGCCTGCATTACCCGACGGCCATGTATTTTTTCGTCGGCCGCGGCAACGAGCGCCTGGCCGGCCTGGTCGAGCGAGGCCTCAATCGCTTGCTGGCCAAGGGCAGCTTCGAGCGCATCTTCATGCAGTACCACGGCGCCATCCTGGCCCGCCATGTGCTGAGCCGGCGCCGGGTGCTGGAACTGCACAACCCCTTGCTGCCGCCCGAGACGCCGCTGGCGCGCAAGGAGCTGTGGATGCAGCCTTGAAGAATCCTGGCTCAGAGACGGAAGCGTTTGGCCGCCTCGTGCAGCAAGGCCCCCTCGCTCTGCAGTTCGATGGATTCGCTGGCCGTTCGATCGACCATGTCGCTGTTTTCTCGGATTCGTTTGGCGATCCCGTCGAGCAGATTTTGCAGCTCGGCGATCGAACCGAGCTGCTGCTGCAGTTCATGGCTGCTTCCCTGAATCAGGCGGCTGACTTCGGTGACTTGCTCGACCATGGCGTCGATGGTGTTGCGCGTGTGCTGAACCGCATCTGCGCCGCGCTCAACTTGGGTGCTGCTGCCAGCGATCAGATGCTTGATCTCCAGTGCGGCATCTGCGCTGCGCTTGGCCAGCGTACGCACCTCGCTGGCCACCACGGCGAAGCCCCGTCCGGCCTCTCCGGCGCGCGCCGCCTCCACCGCCGCGTTGAGGGCCAGGATATTGGTTTGGAAGGCAATGCTGTCGATCACGCCGGTGATGTCTGCAATGCGGCGGCTGCTTTGTTCGATTTCGTCCATGGCGCCGACCACGGCCTGCATGTCCGCACTGCCTTGGCGTGCCAAGCTGGCCGCTTGTTGTGAGCGCTCGTTGGCCTCGGCCGCCGAACTGGCGCCGACCTTGGCCTGCGCATCCATGGCTTGCAAAGCGGTGCCCGCGTTCTCCAGGTCGTGTACTTCCAACAGGGCACGCGCCGAGAGCTCTGCATTGGCTTGCGAGATATTGCGGGAGCTGCTGTCGATATGACCTGCGCCCTGCTGCACTCGCGCGATCAACTCGCGCAGCTTGAAAACCATGCTGGCGATATCGCCACGCAGCTTGCGCAATTCATTGCGGCTGTGGGCGTCGTTGGCGTTGCTGCGCTCTTCCAGGGCTTCCTGCCGCAGATCTCCCTCGGCCACGGTGCGGGCCACGGTGGATGCTTGCGTCAGGGCGCCCATGATGGAGCGTTGCA
Organism: Paucibacter sp. B51; assembly: GCF_027863535.1. Classification (NCBI taxonomy): domain Bacteria; kingdom Pseudomonadati; phylum Pseudomonadota; class Betaproteobacteria; order Burkholderiales; family Sphaerotilaceae; genus Roseateles; species Paucibacter sp. B51. The sequence goes on from NZ_JAPIVN010000001.1 coordinate 2,002,951, forward strand.
GGCTCCATAAGCTGCCCCCGAGCAAGAGCACGGCCAGGCCTCCGACGATCAGCATGCCCAGGTAGCCTTGCCAGCGGGTGCGGTCGAAACGCTGCATGGCCTGCTCGGCGAACTGGTTGCTGGTCTTGACGGTTTCGTCCACGGCCTGGCGATGGGCGAGGTAGCGTTGGTGGGCTTGATCCAGACCGCGGCGGGCGGCTTCCGGGTCCTGCCGGATCAGGGGCTTGAGTACCTGCTCACGCGCCAGATCGAGCAACTGCTGCGCCAGTCGGTGCTGTTCCCCCAGGAGTTGGCGCTCCAAGCCGTGAGGCGGGTGCTGGGTCCAATGCTGAACGCGGGCCTCGTACTCTGCTTGCAGTCGCTGGACTTCGGCCTGCGCCATTTGTAGGCTGATTGTTTGTTCCACTGCCTGGGACAGCACCAGGCGAAGCTCGATCAGATACATGGGGGGCGGCAGGATGTCGGCCACCACATCCTTGGCCACAAAGCTCTGCTGCGCGTTTTCGTGCAGCTGTTCGAACCCGCGCACGGCCTGGCCGAGCAGCAGGCCGGTGGCTAGCAGATTGGCGGCAATCAGCAGGGCGAAGCGGGTTTTGAGCGAGAGGCTGGACAGGTCAAAACGGGACATGCGAGCTCCATGGCAGTTGAGGCACCCAGCGATGGCCGCGACGGCTCGGTCGCGTGGGTCGTCCAGCTCATGTTTTCGACCGTCCGGCTGGAAAGTCTGAGCGCTGTTTGCTTTCGATTTGACACGAACTTCGTGTTTCACGGACTTCGTGTTACTCTGCGAGCCGTGAAAAACGTCACCATCTCCATGGAAGACAGCGTCGCCGAATGGGCACGGCTCGAGGCTGCGCGGCGCAACACCAGCGTTTCGCGCCTGGTCGGCGAGATGCTGGCCGAGAAGATGCGCCACGACGACGCCTACGAGCGCGCCATGCAGGACTGGCTGCACCGCGAGCGCAGTTGGGCGTCGGACGGCGCCGCCTATCCGCAGCGGGGCGACGCGGCATGAGTGCCGTGCTGGCCATCCGCGAGCCGGTGTTTGTCGACACCTCGGTGCTCATCCTCAGCGAAGACGGCGCCCAGCCCGAGGCGCGCGAGCAGGTCATGACTGTGCTGCGCCTTCTCTGGCAGCAGCGCCGCGGCCGGCTCTCGACCCAGGTGCTCAACGATTTCTACCGCCTGGTCACCACCCGCATCCAGCCGCCCATGCCCAATGGCGACGCGCGGGCCGAGGTGCGGCGCTACCAGCGCTGGCAACCCTGGGCCATCGACCACGCCACGGTGGAAAGCGCCTGGTCGATCGAAAGCCGTTTCGGTCTGCCCTATGCCGATGCCCTGATCGTGGCCGCCGCCAAAGCCCAGGGCTGCACCCGCTTGCTCAGCCTGGAGCTCAAGCATGAGCTGCAGCTGGACAGCGTGCAGATCCTCAACCCCTTGCTGATGGCGCCCGAGGTGCTGCAATGACGACAACCATGAACCGCCCCAGCGACGCCCCCGCCGATCTTTTGCCGAAGGCCCTGGCCGCCATCCGGCCCGATGTGCGCGCGATGAGTGCCTACCCGGTGCAGAGCAGCGCCGGCCTGATCAAGATGGACGTGATGGAGAACCCGTTTCGCCTGCCGGCCGAGCTGCAGGAGGCCCTGGGCCGCCGCCTCGGTGCCGTGGCGATCAATCGTTATCCGGCCGAGCGCACTCGCGAGCTGGCCCTGGCCCTGGCCGCCCATGCCGGCATGCCCGAGGGCTGCGACATCGTGTTGGGCAATGGCTCGGATGAGCTGATCACCTTGCTGAGCATGGCCGTCAGCCAGCCCGGCGCTTGCGTGCTGACGCCGCTGCCGAGCTTTGTGATGTACGAGCATTCGGCCCGCTACCAGGGCCTGGGTTTCGTCGGTGTGCCGCTGCGCGCGGAAGATTTCGAGCTGGACGGCCCGGCCATGCTGGCGGCGATTGCGCAGCACCAGCCAGCGCTGATCTACCTGGCCTACCCGAACAACCCGACCGGCAATCTCTGGGACCGGGCCGTGATCGAGCAGATCATCGCCGCCGCACCCGGCCTGGTGGTGATGGACGAGGCCTACCAGCCCTTTGCCGCTGCCGACTCCATGGCCTGGCTGCGCCGCCATCCGAATGTGCTGGTCATGCGCACCATGAGCAAGTTCGGCCTGGCCGGCGTGCGCATCGGCTATCTGATGGGCCGCAGCGAGCTGATCGCGCAGATCGAAAAACTGCGCCCGCCTTTCAATATCGGTGTGCTCAATGCCGAGGCCGGCCTCTTTGCGCTCGAGCACGCCGAGGTGTATGCCGCGCAGGCGGCCGAGCTGCGTGCCCAGCGTGAGCGGGTCCTGGCGGCGCTGCAAAGCCTGCCTGGCGTGCAGGTCTTCCCCAGCCAGGGCAATATGCTGCTGGCACGGGTGGCGGACGCGGCGGCCACGTTCGCGGCCATGAAGGCGCGCGGCGTGCTGATCAAGAACGCGTCCAGCGCCCACCCCTTGCTGGCCAACTGCTTGCGCATCACCATCGGCACGGCCGAGGAAAACACAGCCATGCTGGCTGCCCTGAAAGAAAGTCTCTGAGCATCATCATGACGAGCACCGATCTGGTCCTGAGCCCCACACCCGCGGCGCGCATCGCCGAAGTCAGCCGCAACACCAAGGAAACGCAGATCCGCGTGCGCGTCAACCTCGACGGCACAGGCGAGGCGCGCCTGAACACCGGCATTGGCTTCTTCGACCACATGCTGGACCAGATCGCCCGCCATGGCCTGATCGATCTGGAGATCGAAGCCAAGGGTGACTTGCACATCGACGGCCACCACACGGTGGAAGACGTGGGCATCACCCTGGGCCTGGCGGTGGCCCAGGCGGTCGGCGACAAGAAGGGCCTGACGCGCTATGGCCACAGCTATGTGCCGCTGGACGAGGCGCTGTCGCGCGTGGTGGTGGATTTCTCGGGTCGCCCCGGCCTGGCCATGGATGTGAAATTTACCGCCGGCTCGATTGGTGCGTTCGACACCCAGCTGGCGTTTGAATTCTTCCAGGGCTTTGTCAACCATGCCCTGGTGTCCCTGCATGTGGACAATCTCAAGGGGCATAACGCCCACCATCAGTGTGAAACCATCTTCAAGGCCTTCGGCCGCGCGCTGCGCATGGCCCTGACCCTGGACCCGCGCTCGCTGGGCGTGATCCCCTCGACCAAGGGCAGTCTTTGACATGAAGCGGACTGTTGCGGTTGTCGACTACGGCATGGGCAATCTGCGTTCGGTTTCGCAGGCCGTGCTGCATGTGGCGCAGGACTCCGGGCTGGAGGTGGTGATCACCTCCGAGCCCGAGGCCGTGCGCGCCGCCGAGCGCGTGGTGCTGCCGGGGCAGGGCGCCATGCGCGACTGCATGCGCGAGCTCAAGGATTCCGGCCTCCAGCAAGCGGTGCTCGAAGCCGCCGTCAGCAAGCCGCTGATGGGCGTCTGCGTGGGCATGCAGATGCTGCTGGACCACAGCGAAGAGCAGGACACGCCGGGCCTGGGCTTGATCCCCGGCCGCGTGCGGCGTTTCCAGCTGGATGGCCAGTTGCAGCCGGATGGCAGCCGCTACAAGGTGCCGCAGATGGGCTGGAACCGCGTGCGTCAGGCGCAGCCCCATGCGCTGTGGGCCGGCATCCCCGATGAGAGCTGGTTCTACTTCGTGCACAGCTTCTATGCCGCGCCGTTAGATGCGCGCCACAGTGCCGGCGAGACCGATTACGGCCTGCGCTTTACCTGCGCGATCGCCCGGGATAATATTTTTGCCACCCAATTCCACCCTGAAAAAAGTGCTGCGCTGGGCCTCGCCCTGTATCGCAATTTCCTCCACTGGAAACCCTGAGCGTCTCACCTCCTTGACCCAGCCATCATCGATATGCATCCATGCATGCGCGGTCCGCTCGGGCACTTGAGTTTCAGCGGCACTGACCCCTGTTTCTGTCCCTCCCCCCAACCCCATCTACTCCCTCACCACTGACCTCGGCCATGTTGCTGATTCCTGCTATTGACCTGAAAGACGGTCGTTGTGTGCGCCTCAAGCAAGGCGATATGAACGAGTCCACCACCTTCGGCGAAGACCCGGCAGCCATGGCGCGGCGCTGGATCGACGCCGGTGCGCGGCGCCTGCATCTGGTCGACTTGAACGGCGCCTTCGCGGGCAAGCCGGTCAACGAGCCGGCCATCAAGGCCATCCTGCGCGAGGTCAACGGCGAGATCCCCGTGCAGCTGGGCGGTGGCATCCGCGATCTGGACACCATCGAGCGCTACCTCGATGCCGGCCTGAGCTACATCATCATCGGCACGGCTGCGGTCAAAAACCCCGGCTTCCTGCAGGATGCCGCCACCGCTTTTGGCGGCCACATCATCGTCGGCCTCGACGCCAAGGATGGCAAGGTCGCTACCGATGGCTGGAGCAAGCTGACCGGTCACGAAGTGATCGACCTGGCCCGCAAGTTCGAAGGCTATGGCCTGGAAGGCGTGATCTACACCGACATCGGCCGCGACGGCATGCTGACAGGCATCAATATCGAAGCGACGGTGAAGCTGGCGCAAGCCTTGACGATTCCCGTGATTGCCTCGGGCGGCCTGTCGAATATGGCCGATATCGAAGCGCTTTGCGCCGTTGAAGGCGAGGGCGTTGAAGGCGTGATCTGCGGCCGCTCCATCTACACCGGCGATCTTGATTTCACCGCGGGCCAGGCGCGCGCGGACGAGTTGTCCTTGGGCTGAAGTGCGCAGCTGCGTCTGTGCTCGACACAATGTAGCTGCTTAGATCTGTCTGGTGCAAAGGGGGATCGGGCGAGTGATTCCGCTCATGTCCTCCGGCCTGTGCTGTGCACAGGCCTCCCCCTTTACTTCGCTTCAGCACTCACCCGATCCCCCTTTGCAGCGCAAACGGTCGTCGTCGTTGAGGTTGAGCAGCTGCGCTGGATCGGGGCGGCTGGGTGCTCTGCGCAGTGAAGTCAAGGAGGAGGTGTCCGACGCAGTCGGGCGCCGGGGGACATGAACGGAGCAGAGTGCCCAGCCGACCCGATCAACCCCCGCTCCAAGTTCGGCTTCGTGCCGATTCTTGCCAACTCCAGGTCGATCAGACTGCCGTCTGCTCTTCTCTTTTTTCTCTCTCTCGCGAAAGCTCGTCATGCTGGCCAAACGCATCATTCCCTGCCTGGACGTGACCGCCGGGCGGGTCGTCAAAGGCATCAACTTCACCGAGCTGCGTGACGCGGGCGATCCGGTGGAGATCGCGGCGCGCTACAACGAGCAGGGCGCCGATGAGCTGACCTTTCTCGACATCACCGCGACCAGCGATGGGCGCGACCTGATCCTGCACATCATCGAGGCCGTGGCCTCCCAGGTCTTCATTCCGCTGACCGTGGGCGGCGGCGTGCGTGAGGTGGCCGATGTGCGGCGCCTGCTCAATGCAGGCGCCGACAAGGTCAGCTTCAATTCCGCCGCCGTGGCGCGGCCCGAGCTGATCCGTGAAGCGTCCGACAAGTACGGTGCCCAGTGCATCGTCGTCGCCATCGATGCCAAACGCCGCGCCGAGGGCGATGCGCGCGGCCCGGGCTGGGATGTCTACACCCATGGCGGGCGCAAGAACGTGGGCCTCGATGCGGTGCAGTGGGCGAAACAGATGGCCGAGTTCGGTGCTGGCGAGATCCTGCTGACCAGCATGGACCGCGACGGCACCAAGAGCGGCTTCGACCTGGCGCTGACGCGCGCGGTCAGCGACGCCGTGTCGGTGCCGGTGATCGCCTCGGGCGGCGTGGGCTCGCTGGAGGATCTGGCCGACGGCATCACGATCGGCGGTGCCGATGCGGTGCTGGCTGCCAGCATCTTTCACTACGGCCAGCACACGGTCGGCGAGGCCAAGGCCATGCTCGCCGCGCGCGGCATTGCGGTGCGGCAATGAGCGGCGGTCGCCCCCGCTCCAGCGCGGCCGCCAAGGCAGGTTCGGCTGCGCCGCAATCGAAAACCCATGGCGCGCCCCGCATGGCGCCGCGCGAGGTGCGCATCATCGGCGGTCTGTGGAAACGCTCCAAGCTGCCGGTGGCCGACCGGCCGGGCCTGCGGCCCACGCCCGACCGCGTGCGCGAAACCCTGTTCAACTGGCTGGGCCAGGACCTCGACGGCTGGCGTGTGCTCGATGCTTTTGCCGGCAGTGGCGCCCTCGGTTTCGAGGCCGCCTCCCGCGGTGCGGCTGAAGTGCTGCTGCTGGAGCGTGACGCCGAACTTGCACGCAGCCTGAATGCCAGCAAAGTTCGCCTCAAGGCCGACACGCTGCGAGTGGAGAGCAGCGACGCCCTGGCCTGGATGGCGCGTTGCGCGCCGGCGCGCTTCGAGCTGGTGCTGCTGGACCCGCCGTTTCAGCAGGACTTGTTCCTGCCGGCCCTGCGTGCGGCCTTGCCGCTGCTGGTGCCGGATGGCCTGGTCTATCTGGAGTCTGGTGAACCCATCGTGGCGCCGGAAGAGCTGGGCCTGGAGGTCTGGCGCTCGGGCAAGGCCGGGGCTGTGCATTTCCAGGTCTTTCGGCGCAAGGGATAATTCCAACTCGCCAACGCCGTGGTCCAGAGCCTCTCCGCCGGACCGATTCCATGAGCCGACCTTCGCTGACCGCCGTCTACCCCGGCACCTTCGACCCCTTGACCCTGGGCCATGAGGACCTGCTGTGCCGCAGCTGCCGCATGTTCGACCGCGTCGTGCTGGCCGTGGCGGCTGCGCATCACAAGCGCACCCTGTTCAGCCTTGATGAACGCCTGGCCATGGCGCGTGAGCTGGCGGCGCCGCTGCCGCAGGTCGAGGTGATCGCCTTCAGCGGCCTGCTCAGCGAGTTCGTGCTGGCTCAGGGCGGCCAGGCGGTGGTGCGCGGTGTGCGCTCCAACAGTGATTTTGAATACGAGTTCCAGATGGCCGGCATGAACCGCCACCTGATGCCTGGCGTCGAGACCGTGTTCTTGTCCACCTCGGACGCCTACCAGTTCGTCACCGGCACCTTTGTGCGCGAGATCGCGCAGCTCGGCGGCGACGTCAGCAAGTTTGTCTCGCCGCTGGTGCTGGCGCGTTTGCAAGAGCGCTTGGCGCGGAAGGAGGGCTGATTCCATGGCGTTGATGATCACGGACACGGGCGAGGGGAATCCGCAAGGCATGCCTTGCGCCCTCGCACGCGGGCTGCGCATGCAGGCGCTGCCCGTTTTCGTCGGTTTGGAGGAGGGGGCGTTATGGCGCTGATGATTACCGACGAATGCATCAATTGCGACGTCTGCGAGCCCGAGTGCCCCAACAACGCCATCTCCATGGGCGAGGAGTACTACCAGATCGCGCACGACAAGTGCACCGAGTGCGTGGGCCATTTCGACGAGCCGCAGTGCGTGCAGCTCTGCCCGGTTGCATGCATCCCGGTCAATCCGGCCCATGTCGAGGACAAGGAAACCTTGATGGCCAAGTACCTGCGCTTGACCGCGGTCTCGGCCACGCCGGCGGCCTGATTCAGACCGGGCCGACCCGCAGCCCCCAGCATTCGCCGTAGCGCGGGGGCGCCGGCCACGCGGCGGCGCTTGGGGTGCTGAGCGGCCCTTCTCGCTCCATCCAACGGCGCGCCAACATCCAGCCGCCATGGCTGATCAGCAGCCCGCTCGCCGGCACCGGCCAGGCGGCAGCGCGCGCCAGCAGTTGCTTCAGGGATTCGCCGCCACCCGGCGCATGGCCGGCAAAGTCCTGCATCCAGGGCTCGAAATCGGCGGCGCTCAGCTCGGCCCAGGGGCGGCCGTCCCAGGCACCGAAGTCCATCTCGGCCAAGGCCGGATCGATGTGATGCCGCCAGCCCCAGCGGCGCAGCCAGCGGCCCACCTCGGCGCAGCGCTGCAGTCCGGAGCTGTGCACCACATGGGGCAGGCGGTGGCGGCGCGCGAAGCGCTGAATGCGCCGGGCCAGGCGCTTGGCGCGGCGCCGGTCGACCGGCAAATCCGTGCCCGCGCCGATGCAGCGGCCGGCCGCGCCCTCGGGTTTGGGGTGGCGCCAGACCCAGGCCTGGGGTGAGTCAAGCGGCATGGGCCACGGCCAACAGACCCAGCAGCAGACCCAGCTCCACCAGCTGCTGCGTGGCGCCGAGGTTGTCGCCGGTGTAGCCGCCGAGGCGGCGTTTCAGCATGGACTGCATCCACCAAGTCAGGCCCAGGCCGGCCAGGCTGGCGGCGCCGAGCGCCGGCAGCAGGCCCGGCAGAAGAATCAGCATGCCGCCGGCCAGGGCCAAGGGCCAGAGCAAGCCCGCGAACACCGTGCCCAGGCTGGCCTCGGTGGCCAGAGGCTTGGCCTTGGCGTGTTCGGCATCGCCGGCGTAGGGCAGGGCGTGCATCAGCCAGACCGGTGCCAGGCGCGAGGCGCTGTGGGCCCAGATCAGGGCCAGCAGGCCCAGCATGGGGCTGTGCTCGACCAGGGCCAGCAAGCTGGCGGCCTTCAGCCCCAGCATCAGGATCAGGCCCAGGGCGCCGTAGCTGCCGATGCGCGAGTCCTTCATGATAGCGAGGGCCTTTTCGCGGCTGACCGCGCCGCCCAGGCCATCGCAGCTGTCGGCCCAGCCATCTTCGTGGAAGCCGCCGGTCAGCCAGATGCTGGCGGCCATGCTCAGGCCCACCGCCACCATGGGCGGCCACAGCCACAGGGCCGCGCCCAGCACGGCGGCCGACCAGGCGCCGACCAGCAGGCCCACGGCCGGAAAGTAGCGCCCGCAGGCCTGCAGCCAGGACGGCTCAAAGCCGACCCAGGCGGGCACGGGACAGCGGGTGAAAAACTGCAGGGCGATGAAGAACAGGCGAAGCTCGTGGAGCAGGACAGGCATGCGGACGGGAGAAGAGAAGAACAGGTGCGCGCTCGCAATCAATCGCGCAGGGGGAGATCGACACGGAAGCCCAGGCCGGGGGCATGGGCTTCGTCCACCACGATCTGGCCGCCCATCTGCTCGCACAGCTTGTGCACGATGTAGAGGCCCAGGCCCGAGCCGCCGCTGCCCCGGCGGGTGGTGAAGTAGGGCTCGAACATGCGCGCCCGCACCTCGGGCGGCACACCACGGCCGTTGTCGCTGAAGTGCAGCTGCAGGCGCTCGCCTTGGCTGTGCAGGCGCACGCGGATCAGGCGCGGCCGGTCTTCGGGCTGCTCTTGAAACGCATGGGTCAGGGCATTGACGATCAGGTTGGAGACGATTTGCGAGAACTGGCCGGGCACCAGGGTGGCGTGCAGATGCTCGGGCGTGTCCAGCTCGACGCGGGTCTGCGCGCTGCGCAGCACGGGGTTGTGGGCCATGACGATGCCGCGCAGATAGGGGCTGAGGTCGATGTGCATCTCGGCCTCGCTGGCCTGGTCCACAGCCAGGGTCTTGAAATTGCTGATCAGGTCGGCCGCGCGAGCCAGGTTGTTGTTGACCAGGCGGGCGCCGTCTTCCAGCTGGCTGGCCAGGGTCTGCAGCTCGCTGCGGCTGACCTTGTCGCCGCTGAGTTTGCGCGTCAGGCTGCGGGCGAATTCCTCCATGCCCGAAGCGGCGGTCACGGCGATGCCGATCGGCGTGTTGATCTCATGCGCCACGCCGGCGACCAAATTGCCCAGGGCTGCCAGCTGTTCCTGCTCCAGCAGGCGTTCGGTGGCGAGTTGCAGCTCGCGCCGCAGGCGCTGCAACTCTTGCTGCGGCGTTTCGCCCGGGCCGGTGGGAACCGAGCCGCTCATGTCGGAGGGAGTCAGGCTGCTCATGGCGGCCTCAGGAATCCGGGTAGCGGACGTAGATGTCCTTGACCGCGGGCAAGTTGGCCATCAGCTTGGCCACCAGATCGGGGTCGAACTGCAGGCCGGCCTGCTCCTGCACATAGCTCAGCGCCTCCTCGAAGTTCCAGCTCTCCTTGTAGCAGCGCCGGCTGACCAGGGCGTCCAACACATCGGCCAGGGCGACGATGCGGCCGGCGATGTGGATTTGCTCACCCAGCAGGCCGCGCGGGTAGCCCTGGCCGTCCCAGCGTTCATGGTGCTCATGGGCGATGATGGCGCCCAGCTGCAGGATGCGCTTGTCCGATTTGCTCAGCAGCTCAAAGCCGATGCGCGAGTGGGTTTTCATCACCTCCCACTCCTCGGCGTCCAGCTTGCCGGGCTTGTTGAGCACGCGGTCGGGGATGCCGATCTTGCCCACATCGTGCAGGGGCGCGGCCTGGCGCATGAATTCGACCTCACTGCTGCGCAGGCCCGAGAGCTCGGCCAGCAGGGCGGCCAGTTCGCCGACGCGGCGCACATGGGCGCCGGTTTCCTTGCTGCGGCGCTCGACCGCCTCGCCGATGATGTAGACGGTGGAGCGCTGCGTGTCCTGGATCTCCTCGCGCAGCAGCAGGGCTTCGTAGGTGATGGCGACATTGGCGCAGAAGATCTCCAGCAGCTCGCGCGACTGGGCATCCACCGGCTCGGAGAAGGTCATGTAGAGCAGGGTCTCGTTGCCGCTGCTGCTGCGGTAGTAGCCGACGAAGTGGTGGGCGTCGAAGGAGCTGACCTGGTCATCCAGCGCGCGGTCCAGGGCCACCTTCACTTCGGCCGGCAGGTTGCTGATTTCCTCGTCCACCAGCAGGCGCGAGTACTCGGTGGTGGCCGCCAGCACCTTGAGCCGCCCCTCGATGTGCGAGGCCGCGTAGGCCGCCACGCGGCTGGCACACAGGCCCTGGGCTTCATAACCGAGCAAATGCGCGGCTTGCTCCAGCACGGCCGAGGCAAAGCGGCGCAGATTGTGTGAGTCGTAGATGCGGGTGATGGCGTCGATCGATCGGCGCAGGGCCAGGCGCGACTGCTCGATGATCATGATGTCGCGGTAGCTGCGCAGCGCCGCGTAGAAGACCGTGATCAGCTTGCGCTTGGTCAGCTCGGTCTTCTCCTTGTAGTCGTTGATGTCGTAGCTCTTGATGACATGCTCTTCCGGCGCCTGCCCCGGCTGGCCGGTGCGCAGCACGATGCGCACATGGTGGTTGTCCAGCTCTTCGCGGATGTAGCGCGCCAGGTCCAGGCCGGCATGCTCGGACTCCATCACCACATCGAGCAGGATCAGGGCAATGTCGCGCCGGGTCTTGAGCAGCTCGCGCGCTTCGGCGCCGCTGTAGGCATCGAGGAACTGCAGGCGCCGGCCGCTGAACTCGAAATCGGCCATCACCAGCTGGGTGACCTGGTGCACGGCCACATCGTCGTCCACGATCATGACGACCCAGGGCTCTAGCGCCTTGGGGGCGTTGCCGTCGGTATCCAGCTCGGGGTTCTCGTCAGCAAAAACCAAATCCGTCATGGCGCATGTCCTGATGCAGCGTGGCTGGCCTGATTATGGCCACAGCGCAAGCCCTGTAAACAGAGCTTTGGGCAATGAATTCAGTGCTGTTCGCTGACGCCGGCCGAGGCAAAGCTGGCCATTTCGGCCAGGATGCGGCAGGCGGATTCCAGCAACGGCCAGGCCAGGGCCGCGCCCGAGCCCTCGCCCAGGCGCAGGCCCAGGTCCAGCAGGGGCTCGGCCTGCAAGGCCTCCAGCATCAGCCGGTGGCCGCTCTCGTTCGAGCGGTGGGCAAAAATGCAACGTTCCAGCACCGCCGGCTGCAGGCGGGCAGCCACCAGCACGGCACTGCTGGCGATGAATCCGTCGACGACGATGACGCGGCGCTCCAGCGCCGCCTGCAGCACCGCGCCCACCATCATGGCGATCTCGAAGCCCCCGAAGGCAGCCAGGGCCTGCAGCGGCGCCTGGGCCTGGGCATGCAGGTCCAGCACCTCCTGCAGCACCGCCACCTTGCGCGCCAGGGCGGCATCGTCAAGACCTGTCCCCCGGCCGGTGCAGTCGGCCACCGGCAGGCCTTGCAGCCGGGCCAGCAGCAGGGCGGCGCTCGAGGTGTTGCCAATGCCCATCTCACCCAGCAGCAGGGCATTGCCCGGCTTGCTGCGCAAGAGGTTCTTGCCGGCGGCGATGGCGGTGGCGCATTGGTCGATGCTCATGGCCGCTTCGGCCGAAGCGTCCCGTGTGCCGTGGGCGATCTTGGCGATGATCAAACCCTCGCGCGGCGCAAAGTCGTGGGCCACGCCGGCGTCGACCACGCTCAGCGCCAGGCCGTGCTGGCGCGCCAGCACGCTGATAGCGGCACCACCAGCCAGGAAGTTTTCGACCATCTGCCAGGTCACATCGCTGGGGTAGGCCGACACGCCGCGCCGCGCCAGGCCGTGGTCGCCGGCGAACACCATCATCTGCGGGCTTTGGAGCTGCGGCGTCTCGCTGCCCAGGATCAGGCCCAGGCGCAGCATCAGCGTTTCCAGCTGCCCCAAGGCACCCAGAGGCTTGGTCTTGCCATCGATGCGGGCCTGCAGGGCGGCGGCGAGGGCCGGGTCTTGCAGGGAGGCGATGTCGGGGATCAGATGCTCGGCCATGGTCATGGGTTCTCCGTGGAATCTTGAAACAGGGATTGCAAGGCGGCCTGCACCTGGCGGGCGCCGCGCTCGATGGCCGTGGGGCCGGGGGCCAGGATGTCGGCCGATTTGATCTCGATCAGGCGTGCGCCCAGCTCAGCAAAGCCGGGCCGGGCCAGCACCCGCTCGGGCACGAAGCGCTTGCCGCACCAGCTGCCCAGGATCAGCTCGGGCCGGCGCGCCAGCACCTCCTCGGGGCTGACGATGCGCTCGCGCGCCAGGCTGGCGCGGGCGCGGTCGGCAAACACATCCTCGCCGCCGGCCAGCGCGATGATCTCGCTGACCCAGCCTATGCCCATGATCAGCGGCTCGTCCCATTCCTCGAAGCAGACGCGCGGCCGGCGCGGCAGCTGGCGGCCGATGGCGGCGATCTCGTCCTGCGTGGCCTGCAGCTGGGCGCAGAGCTGCTCGGCCTGGGCCTCGTGGCCGACCAGGGCGCCGAGGGTGCGCACCATGGCATGGATGCCGGCCAGATCGCGGTGGTCGAAGCAGAGCGTGGCCAGGCCGGCGGCCTCGCATTCGGCCAGCAGCGGCTTTTGCAAGTCCGAAAAGCCGATCACCAGATCCGGCTGAACGGCCTGGATCTTCTCCAGCTTCATGGTCGTGAAGCCGCTGATCTTGGGCTTCTCGTGGCGAGCCTCGGGCGGGTAGACGGTGTAGCCCGAGATGCCGGCAATGCGCGCTTGCGCACCCAGGCGGTAGAGCGTGTCCACGGCTTCAGTGGACAGGCAGGCGATGCGTTCGGGGCGGCTCATGGCTTGGCGCTCGGGTCCTGGAGCAGGCCCATCAGGGCGCCGGGCTCGAAATGCTGTTCGATGTAGTCGGCCAGGCCGTCGAAGACCGCGTCCAGGCCGGGCAGGCTCTGGCCGAAGAGGGCGCGCAGCACCGTGTCCTGCTCGAACAGGCCGTGGGCGTAGAGGCCCAGCACCGAGCCCTCGCGCCAGCCGATGGCCTCGCCCGCCTCGTTGCGCAAGGCCACCTGGGCCGGCGACAGGCTGGGGTGCTGGACGGTGCGGCCGTGGTGGATCTCGTAGCCGCCGGCGGCCACGCCGCTGAGTGCAGCCCATGGCCCTTCCAGCTCGGCAAAGTGCAGATCGCAGGGGCGCAAAAGCTTGTCCCGTTCGAACTGGGTGACCAGGGGCAGCAGGCCCAGGCCCGGCGCATTGCCGTCCAGGCCATGCGGGTCGAGCAGGCTTTCGCCCAGCATCTGCAGGCCGCCGCAAATGCCCAGCACCGGCCGGCCGGCGGCGGCATGCTGGGCGATGGGCAGGTCCAGGCCCTGGGCCCGCAGCCAGGCCAGATCGGCCGCCACCGCCTTGGAGCCGGGCAGGATGATCCAGTCCGCGCCCTCGAGCTCGGCCGGACTTCGCGCCCAGTTCAGGCGCACGCCGGGCAGGCTGCGCAGGGGCTGGAACTCATCGAGATTGGACAGGCGCGGGTAGGCGATGACGGCGATGCGCAGGCGCGCCTGGCCGCTGCCGGTGGGTCGGTCGTCGTAGACCCCGTCTTCCTCGGGCAGGCCGTGGCCGCGCCACATGGGCAGCACCGCCATCGTGGGCACGCCGGTCAGCGCCTGCAGCTGTTCCGGCCCTGGGGCCAGCAGGCGGGCATCACCACGGAAACGGTTCAGCACAAAGCCGCGGATCAGCGCGCTTTCATGAGCGGGCAGCAGCTGGTGGGTGCCGTAGAGGTGGGCAAAGGCGCCGCCGCGGTCGATGTCGGTCACCAGCAGGCAGGCGGCGCGCGCCTCCAGCGCGGTGCGCATGTTCACGTAGTCGCTGCTGTGCAGATTGATCTCGGCCGGCGAGCCTGCGCCCTCGATCACCACCACATCGTTCTCGGCCATCAGTTCATGCAGGGGCGGCCGGGCGCGCAGCCAGAGCTGCTCGCTGCGCTCGCGCCAGGGCCACTCGGTCAGCACCGGGTCCACCTCGCCGAGCACGATGACCTGGGATTTCGTGTCCGCCTCGGGCTTGAGCAGCACCGGGTTCATGCGCACTTCGGGCGTGCGCCGCGCGGCCAGGGCCTGGAAGTACTGCGCACTGCCGATCTCGCCCAGCCGCCCGTTCAGGCCGGGCACCACCCGGGCGTTGTTGCTCATGTTCTGCGCTTTGTAGGGCGCGACCTTGAGGCCTTGCCGGGCGTAGTAGCGGCACAGCGCCGTGGCCAGCCAGCTCTTGCCCGCGCCGCTGGTGGTGCCCAGCACCATCACGGCCTTGGCGGCCGGTTGTTTCTTTTGCGTCATTGCGGGAGGTCCTTGATCGCTTGGTACAGGGCGGCCTGAGCGCTGGGCGGCTGGGTCGAGACGCGCAGCCAGCCCGGCAGGCCGAAGCTGCGGGCATCGCGCAACTTGATGCCGCGCTGGCGCAGCGCGCGCAGCAGGCTGTCGCTGTCCTTCGTGGGCCGGGTCAGCCAGAAATTGCTGCAGCTCGCCTCACTTTGCTGCCAGCCCAGCTCGGCCAGCAGTGCGCGCTGATCCTGCCGCCATTCGCGCAGCTGGGCCCTGACCTGGCTCAGATAGCGCTCGGTCTCTGGCCGACACCACGCCTGCAGCAGGGCGCAGCCCTCGCTGGCCAGCACCCAGCTGGGCGCCAGCTGCAGGGCCAGGGCTTGAAGCGGGCAGGCCGCGGGTGCCAGTAGATAGGCCGCGCGCACGCCCGTCATCCCCAGGGCCTTGTTGGGGCAGACCAGGCGCCAGGCGCGCTCGGCCAAGTCGGCGGGCAGGGCGCAGGCGCCGTCCAGGCGCAAGGGCTCGTACGCCTGGTCCACGGCCAGGAAGGAGGCGCTGTCCTGCAAGGCCAGGTCCAGCACCATCCACTCGTCGAGGCTGAAGCTTGCGCCTGTCGGGTTGCACGGGTCGCAGACCCAGACCAGGGCCGGTGCGGCGCAGGGCAAGCCGTCCTCTTGCCGGCCCAGGCCCTGTACCAAATCCTGGCTCGATGCATAACGGTGCACCTGCAGACCCAGGGCCAGGGCTGCGGCCTCGTAGTCGGCAAAGCCGGGGCTGGGCAGCCAAACATGGCGCAGGCCGGCGCGCAGGGCCGCCAGGCTCATGCGCCGGATCGCCTCGGCCCCGCCCGAGGCCGGCAGCACACGCGCGCAATCCTCCAGGCCGTGCGCCGCAGCCAGGCGCTGGCGCAGGGCTCGGTACTGCGGGTCGGGGTAGCGGCTGCGGTCGGCATCCAGCACCGCCTGCCAGAGCGCCGGCGGCGGGCCCAGGGGGCTGGCATTGCTGGAGAAATCATGGCGCGGTGTGGGACCGCTGTCGGCGCCACCATGCTCGGGGATGAAAGGGAGCGCGGCGCTCATGACAAGCCGCCACGCAGCCAGGCCGCGCCAAGTGCCAGCAGGCCTGCGTTGAGGAGGAGGCTCCAGCGCGCCAGGCCCAGGGCCGGCACCAAATCACCGAGCTGCGGCGCGCGCCCTGCTTCATTGAGGCGGTAGACCCCGGGCTTGCCCAGGCTCAGGCCCAGGCGCAGGGCCAGGGCGGCCATGGGCCAACCGCTGTTGGGTGAGGGCGTGCGGCGCGCCTGACTGAATAGGGCCAGCCACAGCTTGGGCCGGCCGAGCAGCAGGCCCAGGGCCGTCACGCGGGCGGGAATCCAGGACAGGGCGTCGTCGGCGCGCGCCGCCCATTTGCCCGACCATTCGCGCCGGTCGCGGTAGCCCCACATGGCATCGGCCGTGTTGGCAAAGCGGTAGAGCGCTGCGCCGGGCAGGCCGGCAATCATGGCCCAGAACAGGGGTGCCACCACCGAGTCATTGAGGTTCTCGGCCAGGGTTTCCAGCGCGGCCTCGCGCACCTCGGCCTCGCTCAAGTGCGTGGTGTCGCGGCTGACCAGTCGCGCCAGCCGAGCCCGCCCGACCGGCAGCGATTCGGCCAGAGCCATCTCGACGGCCGCCACCTCTTCGCGCAACATGCGCCACGCCAGCAAGGGCTTGAGCAAGAGCCCTAGCAGGGCCGCACACAGCAACAGGCGCGGCCCACCCAGCCAGGCCTGTGTCTGCAGGATCAGCTGCGTTTCCAGCAGCATGGCCAGGCCGATGCAGAGCCCGGCGCCCAAGCACCAGGCCAAGGCGCCGCCGACAAACGCCAGGCCAGCCTGCTGCCGCGCCAGCGCTTCCGTGAACAGGCCCAGATACTTGCCCATGGCCACCACCGGATGCGCCCACAGCGGCGGCTCGCCGCAGAGGCGATCGATCGCCAGGGCGAAGGCAAACGCCAGCGGCAGCAGCCAGGCCATGTTCATGGGCTGCTCAATCTTCTATGCCGCGCTGCGCTGGCACACCCGCCTTGAAGTGGTGCTTGATCAGCGTCATCTCGGTCACGGTGTCGGCCAGTGCTATCAGCTCGTCTGGCGCGTTACGTCCGGTCAGCACCACATGGACATGGGCCGGCCGTTCGCGCAGGGCTTGCAGCACCGGCTCGAGCGGCAGCCAGCCGTAGCGCAGCGGGTACATGATCTCGTCCAGCACCACCAGGAAATGCTCGCCGGCGGCGATGGTGGCTGCGGCGCGAGCCCAGCCATCGCGGGCCAGCTGGGCGCTGTGCTCCAGGTCCTTGCTTTTCCAGCTGAAGCCATCGCCCAGGCCTTCGATGGGCACACCGAGCTGCTCGAACAGGCGGTGCTCGCCAAAGCGGGCGCTGGGCACTTTCATGAACTGGTAGATCTTGACCGCCTTGCCGCGGCCATGGGCGCGCAGGGCCAGGCCGAAGGCGGCCGTGCTCTTGCCCTTGCCGTCGCCGGTGTGGACCAGGATCAGGCCGCGGCGCTCGGCCGTGGGGATGATGCGTTCGCGGTCGACGGGGGGCTTTTCGATTTCCATGGTCAGTTCAATTCCAGAGAGGGTTCGTCCATCAGCATCTCGGCCAGCGGGCGGGCCTCGCGCCAGCCCAGCTGCTCGAGCATGGGGCGTTCGTAAAAATGGGCCACCGGGCCCAGGCAGAGTAGGCCCAGGGGCATCGCGCCCTGCGGCAGCTGCAGCAGCGCGGCCAGGGCCTCGGGCTCGAACATCGAGACCCAGCCCAGGCCCAGGTTTTCGGCGCGCGCGGCCAACCAGAGGTTTTGCACCGCGCAGGCGGCCGAGCACAGCGCCATCTCGCGCGGCATGCTGCGGCGGCCAAACACCGTGCCGTCCTCGGGCGCGAGGCTCACCAGCAGCAGCTCGGCGCAGTCGCCAAGGCCCTCAACCTTGAGGCGCAGAAACTCCGCCGCGCGGGCGTCCAGCGCGGCGGCCGTGCGCTGGCGCTCGGCCTCCACCAGGGCCTGGATCTGCCTGCGCAGCGCGGGCTGGCGGATGCGCATGAAGCGCCAGGGCTGCATCAGGCCCACCGAAGGTGCTTGATGCGCGGCGTTCAGCATGCGCTGCAGCTGTTCATCGCTCACCTGTCCGCCGGGAGCGAAGTGGCGGATGTCGCGGCGCAGGGCGATGTTGGCGTAGACGGTGTCACGTTCCGCCGTGCTGAACTGGTGCTGGGCGCAGTGGATCACCGGCAAGCACCCGCCGAGAAGAAACGCGCCACGGCCACCGGGTTGGAGGCGAAGTAATGGTGCACATAGCTGGCCCGCAGCGAGCCCTGGAGGTAGAGCGCCTCAGCCGCGCGGCTGCCGGTCTTCGCATTAGGGTTGCTGGCGATGGCGCTGGGCGCCAGCGGCGTCTCCATGGTCGAGTGGTGAAAGCTGTGGCCGCGCAGCGGGCCTTCGGGCCAGTCCAGCGCTTGCAGGCCGAGCGCGGCCAGGCGTTTCTGCATGCGCGCCTGGCCGGGCATCAGGCCGGCCATGGGGTGGATCTGGCCCTCGGCATCGGCCAGGCTGTCGAGCAGGCAGAGCATGCCGCCACATTCGGCCAGCAGGGGCTTGGCCTGCGCCAGGTGCTGGCGCAGCGAGGCGAAGAAGCTCGGGTGGGCGGCCAGGGCCGGCGCATGCAGCTCGGGGTAGCCGCCGGGCAGCCAGAGCGCATCGCAGTCGGGCAAGACCTGACCCTGCAGCGGCGAGAAGCAGATCACCTCGGCGCCGAGCGCGCGCAGGCAATCGAGATTGGCCGGGTAGATGAAGGAGAAGCAGGCGTCCTGGGCCACGGCGATGCGCCGGCCGGCCAGGGCCTGCGGCGGCACCTCGTTCGCCGGCCACAGCGGCTCTTGCAGATCGAAGCGCACCCTCGGCCATTCGAACTCGGGCCTCAGCGCCTCGCCCCAGGCATCGGCCCAGGCGTCCAGCTGGCTGTCCAGCTCGGGCAGCTCCATGGCCTGAACCAGGCCCAGGTGGCGCTCGGGCAGGCTCAGCTCAGGCTTGCGCAGCAGGGCGGCGGCCAGGGGCAGCTCGGCCGGCAGGCCTTGGGCCACCATCTGGCCATGACCGGGGCTGCCCACGCGGTTGGCCACCACGCCGCAAAGCGTGATGTCGCTGCGGTAGCGCTGCAAGCCGGTGGCCAGGGCGGCAAAGGTTTGGGCCATGGCCGAGGCATCGATCACGGCCAGCACCGGCAGGCCGAAGGCTGCCGCCAGATCGGCGCTGCTGGGATCGCCGTCGAACAAGCCCATCACGCCCTCGACCAGGATCAGGTCCGCTTCAGCGGCAGCCTGGGCCAGCAGGGCACGGCAATGCGCCAGGCCGCCCATGAACAGGTCGAGCTGATACACCGGGTGGCCGCTGGCGCGCTCCAGCACCATGGGGTCGAGGTAGTCCGGCCCGGTCTTGAACACGCGCACACGCTGGCCCTGGCGCCTGTGCCAGCGGGCGATGGCCGCGGTGACGCTGGTCTTGCCCGAGCCCGAGGAGGGCGCGCTGATCAGCACGGCGGGGCAGAGGGTGGTGGTGTCGGGGTTCAGCGGCATGAGTCAGGCGAAAGGGAAAGCATCAATCGGCTTTTTGTTTGAGAGGCACGACATTGCTGAAGGCTGCCGGGCTGGGCGCCGGCGCTGTCGCGGGCGCCAGGGGCAAGGCCAGCCACTGGCCCTGCACCTCGAGCAGGTGCAGGCGCTCGTCAAACACCTGCTGCAGGGCGCGGTGGCTGTCGGCCTCGCCGGGGCGGCCGTGGCAGAGCACGCGGCCGGCTTGCATGATGACCAGTCCGTCGGCCTGCAAGGCCATGTTCAGTTCATGCAGCACGCTGACCACGGCCACGCCGGCCCGGGCCAGGCCGCGCACCAGCTGCAGCCAGTCGGCCTGGTGGGGCGGGTCCAGATGGGCCAGGGGTTCGTCCATCAGCAGGACCTGGGCCTGCACGGCCAGGGCGCGTGCCAGCAGCACGCGCTGGCGCTCGCCGCCCGAGAGCTGGCCCAGCGGGCGCTGGCGCCAGTCCCAGCACTGGGTCTGCAGCATGGCCTGCTGCACTGCGGCCTGGTCGGCGCTGCTCGGCGGCGCCAGCCAGGCGCGATGGGGCAGGCGGCCCAGCATCACCACGTCCTTGGCGCTCAGCTCGTCGCCGCTGCTTTCGTTCTGGCCCAGCCAGGCCAGCTCGCGGGCGCGCGCCTTGCGCGGCCACTCGGTCAGGGGGCGGCCGAGCAGCTCGATGCTGCCCAGGCTGGGGATCAGCCCGGCCAGGGCGCGCAACAGGGTCGATTTGCCGGCGCCATTCGGGCCGACGATGGCCGTCCATTGCCCGGCCGGCAGCTCCAGCGAGAGCCGGTGCAGCACCGGCTGGCCTTGCAAGCTGGCGCTGAGGTCTTTGCAGCTCAGCGCTGTTGCGTGGGTCGTGCTCATCATGCGCGGCCTCCGTATTTGCGCTTGTGCATCAGGCGCAGCAGATAGCCGCCGCCCAGGATGGCGGTGATCACGCCCACCGGCAGCTCTTGCGGCGCCATCAGCCAGCGCGCGAGGATGTCGGCCGCCAGCAGCAGCAGGCCGCCGGCGCAAGCCGAGAGCAGCAGCAGCTGGCGGTGTGAGCCGTGGCAGAGGTTGCGCACCAGATGCGGGGCTACCAGGCCGACGAAGGCAATCATGCCGGTCTGGGCCACGGCGGTGCCGGTGGCCAGGGCGAAGGCGCCAATCAGCAGCACCCGCACCAGGCCCAAGCGCACGCCCAGCGATTCGGCGGTGGCCTCGCCCAGGGTCAGCGCATCCAGGGCTTCGCTGGCGCCCAGCGCCACGGCCAGGCTGAGCAGCAGCACACAGCCCATCAGCACGATGCTGGGCCAGCCGAGAAAGCTGGTCGTGCCCAGCACAAAGGCCTGCATGGTGCGCAGGATGTCGGGGTCGGCCAGGGTGACCAGATCGGTGACGGCGCCCAACACCACACCGACCACCACGCCGGCCAGCAGCAGGCGCAGCGTCTGCTCGACGCCGCGCGCCATGGCCAGGGTCAGGCTGACGCCCATCAGCGTGCCCAGAAAGGCCACGCCGGTCAGGCCCAGGCGTTCCAGCCACTGCATGCCGGCCGGTGTGGTGCCCAGCAGCGAAAGGCTCAGCGCCACGCCCAGCCGTGCGCCGGCGGCGCTGCCCAGCAGATAGGGGTCGGCCAGGGGGTTGCGGAACAGGCCTTGGGTGATGGCGCCAGCCAGGCCCAGCAGGGCGCCAGCCAACCAGGCACCGGCCGAGCGGGGCAGGCGGATATCCCAGAGGATCTGCGCCTGCATGGCATCCTCACCGCGCCAGTCCAGGGTCAAGCCGGTGCTGCCCACGGCCACGCCCACAGCCAGGGCCAGGACGCTGGCCAGCAGCAGGCCGGCCAGCAGGGGCCAGGCCCGCCAGGACATCGGCGCGGCCGGGAGCGACGCGGCTGGCGGCGACACGGGCGTGGTGGACGGGGCGCTCATGGCTTGCTGCCGTACTGCTCGCGCAGGCATTGCGCCATGATCTGCGCTGCCTCGCCCATGCGTGGGCCGGGGCGGGCCAGCACATCGCTTTGCTTGGCGTCGAAGACGCAGACGCGCTGGTCTCGGATCGCGGGAATGCGCGACCAGCCGGGGCGGTCCGCCAGGCCATCGGCATTGCGCTTGCCGATCATGATCAGCTGCGGTGCCGCGCGCACCACATACTCGGGGCTGATCTTGGGAAAGGGGCCCATCTCGGGCGTGATGATGTTCTTCAGGCCCAGGCGGGCCATGGTCTCTCCCATGAAGGACACGGGGCCGGCGGCATAGGGCGAGCGATCGACTTCGTAGTAGACCAGGGCGCCGCGTGCCTGCGGCGGGATGCTCTGCGCGGCGGCGCCGACCAGGGCCTCGATGCGGCGCCAGACGGCCTGGGCATCGCGCACCTGCAACAAGGTGCCGATCTTGTCGAGCACGCGCTGCACATCGGCGTAAGACTTGGCCTCCAGCGTCACCACGGTCAGGCCCAGGCTGCGCAGCCGGTCGGTCACGCGAGACGACGGCGCCAGCAGCACCACATCGGGCCGCAGCGACACGATGGTCTCGACCTGGGTGTCATCCAGGCCGCCGAGCTTGGGCAGCTTGCCCACCGACTCGGGGTGGTTGGAATAGCGGTCCACGCCGACTAGGCGCTCGCAGGCCCCCAGGGCGCAGACGGTCTCGGTCAGCGAGGGCAGCAGGGTGACGATGCGCTGCGGCGGCCGGCTCCACTGCGTGCTGTGGCCGAGGTCGTCCTTGATTTCGACTTTGGCGGGCGCCTGGGCCTGGACCGGGCCGATCAGCAGGGCGGTCAGGAAGGCGCAGAAAAAGAGAATGCGAGGCTTCATGGCAGATCGGTCTCCACATGCACCGGCCGGGTCCAGGCCTGGCCGGCCACCATCAGGGTCAGGTCTTGACAGCGGCTGGCCACCGCCTGGTTGAGCCGGCCCAGTTCATCGACAAAGTCGCGCACCTCGCGCCCCAGCGGCGAGATGCCCCAGCCCACCTCGTTGGACACGAAGAGCACGGGCGAGGCCAGCTCGGGCAGGCAGGCCAGCAGCGCGCTGCGCTCGGCCTCCCAGCCCGCGCGGTCGGGCCGGCCGTCCATGGGCATCAGCCAGTTGGTCAGCCACAGGGTCAGGCAGTCCACCAGCAGCAGCCGGCCCGGCGCGCTTTGCGCGCGCAGGGCGCGGGTGAGCGACAGCGGCACCTCCACCGTGGCAAAGCCGGGCGGGCGGTCGGCCTGGTGGCGGGCAATGCGCTGGCGCATCTCCGCGTCCCAGGCCTGGGCCGTGGCCAGCATGCAGACCTCATGCGCCGGCGAGGCCTTCAGCCAGCGCAGGGCCAGGCGCTCGGCATGGCGGCTCTTGCCGCTGCGCTGGCCGCCGACGATGAGCTGGTGCCTCTGAAGCTGATCAGCCGCCATGGTCGCTTTTGCCTGCGTCAGATTTACAGCGAGGCGGGGCTGTAGCGCAGGCCGACGAAGACCGTGCGCGGTGCCTGGGCATAGCCGCCTGCTGTCTGGTAGCTGCGGTTGAAGGCATTGTCCAGATTCAGCTGCAGGCGCAGCTCGCGCGTCAGGCTGTACTGGGCGTCGAGGTTGAGCAGAGCATAGCCCGCCAGGGGCTTGCTGTTGGCCGCGTCGTCATAACGTTGGCCCGAGCTCTGCACGGCCGCACCCAGCTTCCAGTTCGCCACCGTGGTGTCGGCACGCAGGGTGCCGTACACGCGCGCACGGCGGGCCAGAAGCTTGCCATTGCTCATGTTCTTGGGGGCCTGCAGGTCCAGGGTGCTGGAGAGGCGGATGCCGGCGATCTCGGTGCTGCCTTGCAGGCTCAGACCTTGCAAGCGGGCCGAGGCGACGTTTTGATAGCAGCCACGCTTGTTGACGCAGCTGCCTGGCGCTCCGTAGATGATCAGGTCGCGGATGCGGTTGCGGTAGGCCGTGAGCGAAAACTCGCTGTGCTCGGTGTTGTACTTCAGGCCGAACTCGAGGTTGCGGCCGCGCTCAGGGTCCAGCGGCTTGACGCCGGGCTTGCTCAGATCGGGGCTGTATTCGCTGGCGCGCTGAAACAGGGTCGGTGCACGGAAGGCCGTGCCGACGGAGCTGACCAGGCGCAGGCCCGAAGCGAGCACATAGCCGGCCGCGACCGTGCCGGTGTTGACGCCGCCGAACTGGCTGTCATCGTCATGGCGGCCGTGCACTTGCAGGCTCAGCGCATCCTGGTTCCACAGCCAGCCCAGGGCCAGCCCATGCTGGCGGCGCTTGTCGATCTTGTTGTCGCTCAGCAGGTTCGGGTTCTCCAGGCGGTCCTCGCGGCGCTCCAGGATGAAGTTGAGTTGCTGGCCTTTGGCGATCTGGTAGCTGCCATTGAGGCTGATATTGCGCAGCTGGGTTTCGGTCAGGTATACCGAGGGTTGGGTCTCGTACTTCTCGGTCGATTCAGCCAGGCTCAGCTGGGTCTGCAGCGCCGGCAACCATTGCGCACTCCAGCTCAGCTGGGCCACGCGGGTGTCCTGGATGCTGTGGTCGTCATTGTCTGGCGAACTTTTCGATCCATCGTATTGGGCATCGGAGTGGCTGCTCAGAGCGAGGGCCTCAAGCCGGTGGGCCGTGTTCAGCTGCAGGCCGATTCGGCCCTTGAGGTTGTGGTTCTTCCAGCCATCACGGTCGGCGATGTAGCTGAAGCTGCTGGGCGAGTCGATGGTGCTGTTGAAGCCGTCACTGCGCTCGGCCGCGGCGCTGAGGGCGAAGTCCAGCAGGCCCGAGCTGCCGGTGAGGCCGGCGTCGAGCTTGCGAGTGCCCAGATTGCCCAGACCGGCGCCCAGCTCGGCCTGCAGGCGCGGGCCGCCCTTGCGGGTGAAGATCTGCACCACGCCGCCGACTGCGTCGGAGCCGTAGATGGCGCTGGCTGGGCCTTTGAGCACTTCCACGCGTTCGATTTGCGACAGCGGGATGCCTTGCCAGGCCGTGCCGCCGCTGGCTTGCGAATCGACACGCACGCCGTCCACCAGAACCACCGTGTGGCGGGTGTCAGCGCCACGCAGGAAGAGCGATGTCGTGGTGCCGGGGCCGCCGTTGCGGACCATCTCCACGCAGCCGCTGTTGCGCAGCAGATCGGCCAAGCCGCCAAAGGCTTGGCGCTCGATGTCGGCACGGGTCAGCACGGTCAGGTCGGTCAGGACTTCGCTCAAGCGAATGGGCGAGCGGGTGGCGGTGACCACCACCGAATCGAGCTTGTTGGGGCCAGGACCCTGTGCCTGGGCCTGGCCCTGAATGGCCATGGCAAGCAGGGCCAAGGTGAAGGGCAAGGCTTGGGCGCGAACAGCAAAGGACGAAGGTGCGGCGGGCAGGAACGCGCGCGCCTGAGTGCGGGCCAAGGGCCGGACGGAAGAGGTCATGAGCAAAAGAAACAGCAAGCAGAACTGCCAGGCACCAGCTCACCCGCTGAGCGCCTGTGGAACGATGTGCTGCAGCACCCGCCCGTAGAAGGGCAGGGGACGCGGCGCACCACGTTGTTGGCCGGTATCCGGGCTGGTGAACCTCAGCAGCTGTGTCCTTCCCAAAACCCGGGGGTTTCAGTGGACCGAGGACAGCGCTTGAAGCGCGCTGGCGGCTGTCGCGATGAGGCGTGCGGCCAGGGCTTCGTTCACTTACCGTTGCGGGGACAGCTCAGGTTGGGCTTGCTTGCGAGCGTGGCAGCGCGCCTTCCTGATTCCCGTTTAACTGTGCAAGACGCAATGCCTGCACGAGCACCAACGGGCTGGATTCTAGCTTGCGGCCGAGGCGGCCCGGCCGGGCTGGGCGCCGATGGATGCGGGCGCAGGCGGCGCTTTTGCTTTCGTGTCTGCCGGCGTCAGGGGCTTCAAGGGTTTGGGCGCCTTGGGTGCTTTGGGCGGTTTGGGATGAGCGGCTTGCGCGGGCTGGGTCTGCGCAGGCGCCGAGGCAGGCAGGCCGCGGCCATGGATGGCCACCGAGCCGGGCGCTCGACGCAGCGCTTCCGATTCTTCTTTCAGGCGACGAGCTTCCATCTCGCGGGCGCGACGCGCATCGTCTCTGGCCAGGGCTTGGGCGGCGCGCCGGTCGGCGTCGCTCGGCTGGTCAAAGGCGATGGTCTTGGGCGCTTGCGCGCTGCCTTCGGGGCAGGGCGAGTCGCGCAGATCGCGGCCCTGTGGTCCGCAGCGGTAGACCTGGGCGCTGCGCGTCTCCGTCTGGGCTTGTGCGGCAGGGGGTAGACCCAGCAGGGGCACGGCCAGCACCGCAGCCCAGGCCGCGCCATTCAAAACCAGGACGGGGCGGGGCAGGGTGCGGTGGTGCATGGGCTCAGCTTTCGGTGGGGGCGGCTGGGGTGGTGGGCTGACCGGGGCTGCCTTCGGGCTTGGCGGCCAGGGCTGCCGGCTTGGGCGGTTTGGGCCGCGGCGGCTTGGCGTGGATCTTGGCCAGGGCCTTGTCCATCTGGCCCGCCAGCATCAGCTCGACGGTGGCCAGGGATTTGTCGATGCAATCCTGCACCGCCTCGCGCTCCGACAGGGGCGGCTTGCGCAGCACATAGGCGGCCACTTCACCCTTGTGGCCGGGGTGGCCGATGCCCAGGCGCAGGCGCCAGAAATTGGCCGAGCCGAGCTGGGCCTGCATGTCCTTCAAGCCGTTGTGGCCTCCGTTGCCGCCGCCTTGCTTGAACTTCATCTCACCAGGCAGGAGGTCCAGCTCGTCATGGATGGCCAGGATCTCCTCCGGCGCAATCTTGAAGAAGCGCGCCAGCGCCGCCACCGATTTGCCTGAGAGGTTCATGTACGTCATGGGCTGCAGCAGCCAGATCGGCCCGTCGCAGCCGGGCGCGTTGTTGACGCGCGCGCACAGGCCGTAATAGTTGCGTTCGGCCTGCAGCGTGGCACCCAGCTTGCGCGCCAGCTGATCCACCCACCAGAAACCGGCGTTGTGGCGCGTGTCTTCATATTCCGCCCCGGGGTTGCCGAGGCCAACAAACAGTCGAATCATGGGCGGAGATTATCGGTGGCCACCGTGGCCGAGAGAAAGGGGCGAACGGGGCGGGGCTTGCAGATGGGCGGGCGCTGAGCGCCGCCGAGCGGGCAAGAAAAAGGCCCTGCAGTGCAGGGCCTTTTCGTGAGGCATGAAGCCGTGGGGAAGAAGGATTACTTCTTGCCCTTCTTCTTGCCCTTGCCGTCGTCGGCGGGAGCGGCAGCAGCCACCACCACTTCGACCACGGGCTCCACCGGGGTGGCAACCACGGGGTTCGGCTTGCCGTGGGTCACAACCTTGATGCCAGCGGGGATCTTCAGGTCGTTCACGTGCACCGAGTGACCCTTGGTCAGGCCGCTCAGGTCCACTTCGATGAAAGCGGGCAGTTGCTGGGCCAGGCAGGTGATTTGCAGCTCGGTGATCACGTGGTTGACCGTGCAGCTGTCGGTCTTCACGGCCGGCGAGTTTTCTTCGCCGATGAAGTGCAGCGGCACCTTCTTGGTGATCTTGGTGGTGCCGTCCACGCGCTGGAAGTCAGCGTGCAGGACTTGCGGCTTGTAGGGGTGCAGCTGGAAGTCGCGCAGCAGAACTTGTGTGACCACGCCGTTCAGTTCCATCTCGAGGATGGTGCTGTGGAAGGCTTCCTTCTTCAGGGCATGGAACAGGGCGTTGTGGTCCAGTTCGATGTTGGCGGGTTCGCCAGCGCCGAAAACGATGCCAGGAACGCGACCAGCAATGCGCAGGCGGCGGCTCGCTCCGGTCCCCTGCAGCTTGCGATCAAAAGCGGTGAATTTCATAGTGACTCCAAATGGCTGAACACCGCATGCGGTGTCCATGGTGTTGAGCGCCCGCGACCAGGCTGCTCAGTGAAATGCAGTCCGTACGGCGACTGCATGTGATTCGGGCGCCGCAGCTTGCACCGCGTCGCCCGAAGAACTTAGAAGTTGTTGTTCTGCTCGCTGAACAGCGAGGTGACCGACTCACCGTCCGAAATGCGGCGGATGGTTTCGGCGAACAGGAAGGCGACCGACAGCTGGCGGATCTTGCCGCAGGCCTTGGCTGCATCGTTCAGCGGGATGGTGTTGCTGATGACGACTTCGTCCAGGTGCGACTTGGAAATGCGCTCGATGGCGGGGCCCGACAGAATCGGGTGGGTGCAATACGCGAACACGCTCTTGGCGCCGCGGTCCTTCAACACTTCAGCGGCCTTTACCAGGGTGCCGGCGGTGTCGATCATGTCGTCCATGATCACGCAGTTGCGGCCGTCGATTTCGCCGATGACGTGCATCACTTCCGAGACATTGGCAGCCGGACGGCGCTTGTCGATGATGGCCAGATCGCAGCCCAGCTGCTTGGCCAGGGCGCGTGCACGCACCACACCGCCAACGTCGGGGCTGACCACCACCAGATTGGAATAGTTGCGGGCCTTCAGGTCCGACAGCAGCACCGGCGAGGCGTAGATGTTGTCGACCGGGATGTCGAAGAAACCTTGGATCTGGTCGGCGTGCAGGTCCATGGTCAGGACGCGCTCGACACCGACGGTTTCCAGCAGATTGGCCACGACCTTGGCCGAGATCGGCACGCGGGTCGAACGGGGGCGGCGATCCTGGCGTGCGTAACCGAAGTAGGGGATCACGGCGGTGATGCGGCGAGCGCTGGCGCGCTTCAGGGCATCGACCATGATCAGCAGTTCCATCAGGTTCTCGTTCGTCGGCGCGCAGGTGGGCTGAATGACGAACACATCGCGGGCGCGGACGTTTTGCTGGATCTCGACGGTGACTTCGCCGTCAGAGAAACGACCGACCACGGCCTTGCCAAGCTCGAGGCCCAGGTGGGTGGCGATTTCTTGGGAGAGAACCGGATTGGCGTTACCGGTGAAGAGGACGGTATTGAGCAGCACGGGCCATCCTTTGGGTCAAGGACCCGTGGCCAGCCAGCGTGTCCGGGTGGGTATTCAAGAGAAAGAAATTTGGCAGGGGAAGAAGGATTCGAACCTTCGCATGTCGGAATCAAAATCCGATGCCTTAACCAACTTGGCGACTCCCCTACACAGGACACTGCAGAGCTGCAGCACCCTATAACTTGTGTCTTTACTCAGCCCAACCCTGCAAGGGGTGGCGATTCAGACTGCGGCAAATTCTACCAGACCAGTGAGTGGGCAAACCCGAAATCAGCTGATTTTTTTCACGGTAGTCAATCCCGTTTTTCCCGCCCTCAGGCTTATTGAAAGTGTCGAGCGTTGCAGCATCAACTCTTGCAAAAACCGCACTGCCTGAACCCGTCATCCGGCTGTTGCCGAATCGCGATTCCAGCAGTTCGAGTGCCTGAACCACCTCAGGGCAGAAATCCTCGGCCGGCTTTTGCAGGTCATTGCGACCGAAGCCATTCAAGAATTTCTCGACTCCTTCAGCATCCAGGCTCACTGCGCTTGTCACGGCGCCAGCATCTTCTGACTCGGCCGAGCGGCTGTCGCTGCTCGTTTTGTCGTCGCTGCTGTTGTGTGCAGGAAAGCCCGCTACTATAGCCACAGAATTCGACCTTGCCAAGAGGGGGCTCGAAAATATTTTCTGCGTGGGGATGCTGGCGGCCGGTTTCACGACGGCAAACGTCATTTCGGGCAGCTCGATCGGATGCAGGATTTCGCCGATGCCTTCGACGAAAGCGTGGCTGCCGCCAAGGAAAAACGGCACATCCGCACCCAGGCTCAAACCCAGCGGCAGCAGGCGCGAGAGCGGCCAGTTCAGGCCCCAGAGGCGGTTCAGCGCGAGCAGGGTGGAGGCGGCATCGGAGGATCCGCCGCCCATGCCGGCGCCCGCGGGCAAGCGCTTCTCGATGTGAATGTCAGCGCCCAGCGTGCAGCCGCTTTGCTGCTGCAGTGCGCGCGCAGCCCGCAAGCACAAGTCGTCCTCGGGCAGGGCGTCGCCCTGGTCGTGGCGCTGCAGGCGGCCATCGCTGCGGCGCTCGAAATGCAGGGTGTCGGCCCAATCGATCAGGGCAAAGATGGACTGCAGCAGGTGATAGCCATCGGGCCGCTTGCCCACCACGTGCAAGAAGAGATTGAGCTTGGCGGGGGCGGGGACGTCGTAAATCGCTTGCATGGGAAAAGGCCGGGGCCGGCGCGGGAGGGAAATCGGGGTGGTGCGGATCTTGATGCGATCAGTTCGATGCATCCAGTCGTGCACGCAGGGTCACGCTGGGCTCGCCGTTGCGGCTGGCGATGATGAGGCCATCGGCGCGGCGCGCCAGATCCAGGCGCCAGCCCAGTTGCTCGAAGCCGCTTTGCGGCGCCGGCAGGGGCTCGTGCGCGGCCTGTGGCCAGGGCTGGCCGCGCAGCCAGTCGAACAGGGCGGCCAAGGGGATGATCTCACCCAGCATCTCGCGGGTCAGGGCGTCGAGATCTTCAAAGCGGCGCTCGCCTTCGGGGGTTTGCAGGCTCACTTCGCCGCCGCCCCAGCGCGCGCGGGCGACCAGGGCGCCCAGCGGCGTGCTCAGCTCCAGTTGGCCTGCGGTCGGGCCGCCGCTGAGGTCGAAGCTGACATTGCCGCCACTCGGTCGGCCGCTGACGCCTGTCACCTGCACGCTCAAGCGGCCGGTTAGGTGGATGGCGTCGGGGGCATTCGCAACAGCGGCCGGCGGCGCCTGTGGCGCCAGGCTGGCGCAGCCGCTCAAGACTGGCAGCAGGGCCAGCATCAGAACCCCAGCCATGCCGGCACGCCGGCCGGGCAGGGCGCGTGTCATCCAGGTCACGGTTTGACCTTGAGGCGCTTGAGCGTGTCCAGCAGCGCTTCGTTTTTGGGGTCGCGTTTCAGGCCTTCGGCCCAGACGCGGCGCGCTTCCTCGACCTTGTCGCTGGCCCAGAGCACCTCGCCCAGGTGGGCCGCGATCTCGGCATCGGGGCGCGCCTCGAATGCCAGCCGCAGCAGGCGCTGCGCTTCTTCCTTGTTGCCCAGGCGGAACTCCACCCAGCCCATGCTGTCCAGGATGAAGGGCTCGGAGGGCACGAAGCTCAGGGCCTTGGCGATCAGGCCGCGTGCTTCGTCGAGGCGAATGTTGCGATCGGCCAGCGAGTAGCCCAGGGCGTTGTAGGCGTGGTGGTGATCGGGCTTGATGGCGATTACGCGCTTGAGCAGGACTTCCATCTCGTCAAGCTGGCCCAGCTTTTCGGCCATCATCGATTGCTCGTAGACCAGATCGGCGTCCTCGGGCAGGCGCTCGGTGGCGCGGGCCAGCAGCTCGTAGGCCTGCTTCCATTCACGCTGGTCGCGCAGCAGCTGCGATTCGGCCATGACCTTGGCGCGCAGCGCATCGGGGGTGTTTTCGGGCAGGCCTTGCAGCAGCTTGCGTGCCTCAGCCATGCGCCCCTGTCGGGCGATCAGCGAGGCGCGGCGGTACTGGGCCTCAAAGCGGCGCTGTGGGCTGTCCACCTTGATCAACCATGCTTCGGCGCCCTTGAGGTCGCCGCGCAGCTCGGCCGCCTGGGCCAGCATCAACCAGGATTGCTGGCGGGCCTCCTGGTTGAACTCGGCCTGGCTGTTGTCGCTCGTCTCCTTGGCTGCGCCTCCGGGTTCCTTGGCCTCTTTCGCGGCGGCGAGGTCCAGGCGGCGCAGGTACTCGCGCAAGGCATGGTCGGCCGCTTCGGCCTGGCGCAGCTCCAGCTCCAGCGTGCCCAGGGCGAACCAGGCGCTCAGTTGCTCGGGGTCCTTCAGCGTGACTGCGCGGAACTCGCGCGCTGCGTCCGACGGCTTCTGTGCGCGGGCCAGGGCGCGGCCGTAGGCCAGGCGCAGCTTGGTGTCATCGGGCGAGGCCTGCAGCCGCGCTTGGATCAAGGCCTCGGCCGCCGGCTCGTTGGGCATCAGCTCCAGGGCCAGCTGCATGGCGTCATCGCCCTCCGGGAATTGCTGGTTCAGCGACTGCGTCAGCTCCAGGGCCCGCTTGCTGTCACCAGCCGAAAGGGCCAGGCGCGCCAACACTACCTGGGCGGCCACGCGGGTTTCCTTGGCCTGGCTGGCGTTGTGCAGCAGGGGCTCGAGCGCGCTCAAGACCTTTTTGGGCTCGGGCGCGCGCTGGAACAGGCGGGGCAGGCCGGCCAGCACCGCGCCACGCAGCTCGGGTGGGTTCAGGGCCAGCAGGGCGCGCAGCGGCTCCACCACCTCGGCCGGGCGGTTCAGCAGGGCCAGCAGTTGGATGGTCATCTGCTGCGCCGCCAGTGAGGTCGGCAGGCTCTCGCGCCAGGCGCGTGCGGCGCTCAGGGCCTGGTCACCAGCACGAGCCTGCAGGGCGATGTTGACCACGCGCTTGAACAGCTCTTCGTCCTTGGTGCGGCGGGCGGCGTCCAGCAGCACTTGGTAGGCCACGCCGGTCTGCCCGGTGCTGAGTTCCAGCTCGCCGACCAGCAACTGGTAGAACAGCGGCGCGTCGAGTTCGGAGTTGTGGATGGTGGCAGCAGTTGCAGCGTCGCTTTTGGGCGCGGCCGGGGTTTCGGGCGCACGGGACGGCGCACTGGCGGCGCCTGCCAGGCCGTGAAGCAGGCCGGCCGCCAGCAGCACCAGCAGGCTGGCGTTCAATTGGGGGCGGCGGCGGACGAATTCGGGCATGCAACAAGCTCCTGCGTGATCACAAAGCCCGGG
The DNA here is from genome assembly GCF_027863535.1 of Paucibacter sp. B51. Lineage (NCBI taxonomy): Bacteria > Pseudomonadati > Pseudomonadota > Betaproteobacteria > Burkholderiales > Sphaerotilaceae > Roseateles > Paucibacter sp. B51. The sequence continues at coordinate 2,034,825 of NZ_JAPIVN010000001.1, forward strand.
CTAGGCACACGCGGGCTGCGGCCATTCTGCACCGATATGATCGCCGCCATGCCCGAGCTCCCCGAAGTCGAAGTCACCCGCCGCAGCTTTGCCGATGCCATTTGCGGCGCCACGGTGCAGTCGGTTCGCCTGGGCAAGCCGCTGCGCTGGCCCTTGGGCCTGGAGCCGCAGCGCCTGGTTGGTGCCCGCGTGGGCGCCACCACGCGGCGAGGTAAATATTTGTGGTTGCCGCTGAGTTCGCCGCTCGCCCCTGCGGGTGGCTTGCTGCTGCACCTGGGCATGTCGGGCAGCCTGGGCTTCAGCGCCGATGCCTCAGCGCCGGCCGGCGCGCACGACCACTTTGATTTGCAAACCGACCGCGGCCTGCTGCGCCTGAATGACCCGCGCCGCTTCGGCGCCGTTGTTTGGTCGCCGGGCCTGGAGGCCGACCCGGCCGCCAAGCTGTTGGCCGGCCTGGGGCTGGAGCCTTTCGACGCCCGCTTCGACGGCCCCCATCTGCATGCCGGTCTGAGCGGACGGCGCGTGGCGGTCAAGCAGGCCTTGCTGGCTGGCGACATTGTCGTCGGCGCCGGCAATATCTACGCCTGCGAGGCTCTGTTCCTGGCCGGCATCGACCCGCGCCTGGCGGCCTGCAAAGTGAGCCGCCCGCGCGCGGCGCGCCTGGCCACCGCCGTGCGTGCGGTGCTGGCGCAGGCGCTGGAGGCCGGCGGCAGCACCTTGCGGGATTTCAAGGATGCGCACGGCGTGGCCGGCAGCTTCCAGATGCAGGCCCAGGTCTACGGCCGTGAAGGCCAGCCCTGCCGCGTCTGCGGCACGCCGATTCGCCGCATCGTCCAGGGCGCCCGCTCCACGTTTTTCTGTCCCCAATGCCAAAAGAGATGACGAAGAAGACCGCAGCCGGCGATGCGACCGTGCTGCCGCTGGAGTTTGGCGAGCGCCTGGTGGCCTGGCAAAAGCGACACGGCCGGCACGAGCTGCCCTGGCAGAAGACGCGCGACCCTTACCGCGTCTGGCTGTCCGAGATCATGTTGCAGCAGACCCAGGTAACGACGGTGCTGGGCTATTACCAGCGCTTTCTCGAGCGCTTCCCGACTGTGGCCGATCTCGGTGCCGCCTCGCTGGATGAGGTGCTCTCGCTCTGGGCCGGCCTCGGTTACTACAGCCGCGCGCGCAACCTCCATGCTTGCGCGCGCGCCGTGGCCGCCCGGCCCGACGGGAGTTTCCCGCCGACCGCGGCCGAGCTGCAGGAGCTGCCCGGCATCGGGCGTTCCACCGCCGCGGCGATTGCGGCTTTTTGCTTCGGTGAGCGCATCGCCATTCTGGACGGCAATGTCAAGCGCGTGCTCGGCCGCCTGCTGGCCTTCCAAGGCGACCTGGCCAGCAGCGCGCAGGAAAAGCTGCTCTGGCAGCATGCCCAGGCCTTGCTGCCGGCGGAGGGCATCGAGGCCTACACGCAGGGGCTGATGGATCTGGGCGCCACGGTCTGCACGCCGCGCTCGCCGCAATGCCTGATCTGCCCGGCCGAGACCTTGTGCGCCGGGCGCAAGACCGGCGAGCCCACCCAGTTTCCAATCAAGACTCGCAAGCTCAAGCGCAGCCGGCGCGAGAACTGGTGGCTGTGGCTGGAACATGAGGGTCAGGTCTTGCTGCAGCAGCGGCCGGACACCGGCGTCTGGGCCGGGCTCTGGAGCCTGCCTTTGTTCGAGGACGAGGCGCAGCTGCAATCGCATGCGCAAAGCCTGGGCGCCACGCCCGATGTGCTGCCGCGCATCGAGCATGCGCTGACCCATCTGGACTGGGTGCTGCACCCGCGTCGCGCGGTGCTGGGTGCCGAGGCCGCGCAGCGTGCCGGCCAGCAAGGGCAATGGGTGGCGCGCGAGGCGCTGGCCAGCTACGGCCTGCCGGCGCCGCTGAAGAAGCTGCTGGGCTGAGCGCTGAGGCTCGCCGCCAGCGATCCGCGAGGTGGTATCTAAGCGGTATGCATAAGCAAACAAGTTTTTATTGTTTGGGTGAAGTAAGGGTTTCCACTAAATTTCAGGGGCGCCAACAAGAGCGTGCAGTTGAACAAGAGCCCCCGCGATGCCATCCCTCGCCTTGCAGTTTGTTGATTTGATGACCCTCCCGGGTCCAGCCCTCGCCCCCATCGGCCGAATGTGTTGATGGCCGACCGCGGCGGCGGGGCCGAGCTGCGCTGACCGTCGACGCGACGGCTGCAGCCGCGGCGCCCTCCGCCCGCCTCACAACCCCCCTCCGTTTGAAGCTCTGCAGCTGCCCGCCGGCAGCCCATGCAGGAGGCTTCACGACGCCCGTTTTCTCCGTGTGCCCCGCGCAGCGACCGATCGGCGCTGTCGCTGGCTTGGCTTCGCCTTGCCTCCTTTTGCTGCGCAGGTTTCACCTCGTTTCCATCCTTTCGCCGTCACCCATCATGTCTCTGAAGCCTTCTGTCCTGGCCGCCGCCCTGGCCGCGGTCTTTCTGCCGACCGCCCATTCGCAAACCACCGAGCCCGAGGGCGCCAAGCGCCTGGAACGCGTCACCGTCACCGGCTCCAACATCGTCAGCCTCAAGCGCGAGGGCGCCAACCCGGTGCAGGTGCTGAGCGCGGCCGACATCAAGGCCAGCGGCAAGACCAGCCTGCCCGAGGTGCTGCGCCTGATCGCCGCCAACAGCGGCAACAGCTTCAACGAGCAGTTCACCGGCAGCTTCTCCGCCGGCACGGCCGGCCTGTCCCTGCGTGGCCTGGGCCAGCAGAACACCCTGGTGCTGGTCAACGGCCGGCGCGTGGCGCCCTATGCCACGGCGCAGAACATGCAGGATGTGTTCACCGACCTGAACAGCCTGCCTCTGGCCGCCGTGCGCCGCATCGATGTGCTCAAGGACGGCGCCTCGTCCATCTACGGCTCGGACGCCATCGCCGGCGTGGTCAATATCGTGCTCTACGACGACTTCCAGGGCACCGAGGCCCGCGTGGGCCTGGGCCGTTCGACCGAGGGCACGGGCCAGAGCGAGCGCAGCTTCGAGCTGCGCCATGGCTTCGGCGATCTGGCGCGCGAAGGTTTCAACCTGACGCTGAGCTTCGACGCACTCAAGCGCGACCGCCTGGACCAGAGCCAAGTCGCCTGGCTGCGCGACAACGATTTCCGCGGCGAGCCCGGCGGCACCCTGGCCTGGGTGGCGACCAACTACCTCGGCAGCGATCCCACCAACAAGCTCGGCGGCGTGCAAGGCCCGCTGCAGCTGATCAACTACGGCGACCTGAGCCCCGGCAAGACCGGCACCGTGCTGGCCTACAACCCGGCGGCCTACAAGACCTTGATCCCCGGCGCCGAGCGCTACCACGGCTCGGCCCGTGCGACCTGGCGCCTGACGGAAGATGTCGAGGCCTATGCCGAGCTGCTGCTGGGCAGCTCGCGGGCCGATCTGATCTTCGGCGCGCCCCTGTCCGTCTCCAGCAGCCTGCGCGCCTGGAACGACAAGACCCAATCGCTGGACACCATCTCGGTCGCCCTGCCCAAGAACCACCCCAACTACCCGGCCAGCGGCTCGGCCGTGCTGAATGCCACCCTGTTCGACCTGGGCTCCCGCTTCAAGCAAGACGCCGTGCAGTTCCAGCGTGTGCTGACCGGCGCCCGCGGCACCACCGGCGCCTGGGATTGGGAGGCCTCCTTCACCCAGTCCAGCAGCCGCCTGCGCGAGACGGTGCAGAACTTTGGCAACCGCTATGAATTCGAGCGCGCGCTCAAGGCCGGCAGCTACAACTTTGCCGATCAGAGCCTGAACAGCGAGGCCCAGCGCCAGGCCCTGCGCATCTCCACCCTGCGCCCGGCCAGTGCCGAGCTGATCGCCCTGGACGCCAGCGCCTCGACCGAGCTGACCCGCCTGCCGGCCGGCCCCCTGGGCTTTGCGCTGGGTGTGCAGCTGCGCCGCGAGACCATGGATTCGCGCACCTCGGAGCAGGTGCTCAGCGGCACCGAGCTGCGACCGGCCATCAACATCATCCAGGGCGGCCGCACGGTAGGCGCGGCCTTTGCGGAATTCAATGTGCCCCTGCTCAAGAGCCTGAGCCTGAACCTGGCCGCCCGCGCTGACCGTTACAGCGATTTCGGCTCCGCCGTCTCGCCCAAGGCCAGCCTGCGCTACCAGCCGCTGGACAGCCTGGTGCTGCGGGCCAATGTCTCGCAAGGCTTCCGTGCGCCCTCGCTGCCCGAGATCACGCAGAGCACGGGCGTCAGCTACGGCTCGGTGATCGACCCGCGTGATCCGATCTCGCCCACCGTGGCCCGCGGCGTCACCAACCTGACCGCCGCCAACCCGAACCTGAAGCCCGAGCGGGCCAATAACTTCAACTTCGGTGTGGTGCTTTCGCCCGATGCACAAAGCCAGATCAGCGTCGACTACTTCAACATCCGCCAGAAGGACTTGATCGACACCGAGACGGCCGACTTCATCATCGCCAACGAGGCGCGCCTGCCCGGCCGCGTGCTGCGCGACGAGCAGGGTCGCATCGTCTCGCTGACCCGCCAGTTCAAGAACCAGGGCACGCGCCGCGTCTCGGGCTTCGACATCGAGGCCAGCCGCAGCTTCGCGCTCGGCGGCGCCGGCCGCCTCAAGCTCAAGACCCAGCTGAGCCGCCTGCTGCAGTTCACCCTGCCGCCGGCCGAAGGCGAGGCCGCCGTCAACGGCGCGGGCAGCAATGAGTTCGGCTCCCTGCCGGCCTGGCGCAGCAGCACCAGCGCTGTGTGGAGCCTGGGCGACTGGACCAGCACCCTGAGCTGGAACCGCGTCGGCAGCTACACCCAAACCTACCGCCCGCGGCCCGAGATCGCCGAGCGTGTGCGCGCCATCAACACCGTGGATCTGAATGTGGACTGGCAGCTCAGCCGCCAGCTGCAGGCCACGCTGACCCTGCAAAACCTCAGCGATGCCAAGCTGCCCTGGGATGCCTCAACCGGCAGCTACGACTACAGCCAGGGCGACCCGCGCGGCCGCTTCCTGAGCCTCAAGGCCAGCTACCGTTTCTGAGCTTCCGCTTCACAAAGACAAAAGCCCCGCATGCGGGGCTTTTTCATGGCGAGAGAAAAGGCGCTCAGCGCGCGTCCAGCTCGCGGTGGCGTTTGAGCACCGGCCCATGCTTGCCGAACAGGCGGGCCAAGGTCTCGACCAGATAGACCGAGCGGTGCTGGCCGCCGGTGCAGCCGATGGCCACGGTCAGATAACTGCGCTGATCGGCGGCAAAGTTGGGCAGCCAGCGGTTCAGGAACTCGCCGATCTGCTTGAACATCACCTGCACCTCGGGCTGGGCCTGCAGGAAATCAGCCACCGGCTTGTCGCGCCCGGTCAGCGGCCGCAGCTCGCGGTCGTAATAGGGGTTGGGCAGCACGCGCACATCGAACACAAAGTCGGCATCGCTGGGCACGCCATGCTTGAAGGCAAAGGACTCGAACACCAGGGTCAGCTTGTTGCTGGGCGCCAGCACCAGATCGCGCACCCAGGCGCGCAGCTGGGCGGGGCGCAGCTGGCTGGTGTCCAGCACGGTGGATTCCACGCGCAGGGCGGCGAGCATCTCGCGCTCCAGCTCGATGGCTTCCAGCAGGGCGCGGTGGCCGTTGTCCGAGCCACCGTGGCCGCCGCGGGTGCGCGATTCGCCGCCGTCCAGCTCGCCGAACTGGCTGGTCTCGTCGATGCGCAGAGGGTGCGGGCGGCGCGTTTCCGAGAAGCGCCGCATCAGGGTCTCGGTGTTGGCATCCAGAAAGATCGAGCGGATGGACACGCCCGAGGCGCGCAGCTGTTTGAACAGGGGCAGCAGCAGGGGCAGGGAGCCGGCGCTGCGCACATCGACCGCAATCGCCACGCGGCGCTCGCCGCGCTGGGCTTCGAGCTTGAGGAAGTCCAGCAGCAGCTCGGCCGGCAGGTTGTCCACGCAGAAGAACTCGGCATCTTCCAGCGCATGCATGGCCAGCGACTTACCGCCGCCGGACATGCCGGTCACCAGGACCACCGAGCTGGCTTCGGCTTGGGCGGCATCGTAGGGGGATGTCGTCGTGCTCATGAACGTGCTTTCTTGGCCTTGCCGGCGGAAGGAGAAGAGGGGGAAGAGAGAGAAGAAGGGCTCGTGTTCGCTGCGTCTAGGGCTGACAGGTCCAGCATCTCCTGGGCATGGGCCTGGGCGGCCGAGGAGAGGCGCTCGCCGCCCAGCATGCGGGCAATTTCGGCCACACGGGTTTCGCCCAGCACCGGCTGCACATCGCTGCAGGTCTGGCCGCCGCGCAAGGCCTTGGCCACCACCAGATGGTGGTCGGCGCAGGCCGCCACCTGGGGCAGGTGGGTGACGGCCAGCACCTGGCGGCTGCGGCCCAGCTGCTTCATCAGCCGGCCCACGGTCTCGGCCACGGCGCCGCCGACGCCGGCGTCGATTTCGTCAAAGATCAAGGTGCCCACGCCCGCGTTCACGCCCGTGCCGGTCTTCTGGCAGGTGGTGACGGCAATCGCCAGGGCGATGCGCGAGAGCTCGCCGCCCGAGGCCACCTTGGCCAGTGGCCGCGGTGCGCTGCCGGCATGGCCGGCCACCAGGAACTCGGCCGACTCCTGGCCGTAGCTCTGCGGCTGTTCCTGCGGCAGCAGGGCGATGTCGAACTGGCCACCGTTCATGCCCAGCAGCTGCATGGCGGCGGTGACGGCGCTGGCCAGGGCGGGGGCTGCTTTGGCGCGTGCCGCGCTGACGCGGCGGGCCTCGGCATCAAATGCCTTGCGGGCTGCGACCAGGCTGGCCTGCAGGGCGGCCAGGTCGGTGGCGGCGTCCAGCGCGGCCAGCTCCTCGCGCCACTGCGCATGCAGGGCCGGCAGCTCCTGCGGCGGGCGGCGGTAGCGGCGTGCCAGGGTCAGCCAGGCGGAGACGCGCTCGTCCAGCTCTTCCATGCGGCCGGGTTCACCATCGGCCTTGTGTAGATAGGCGCTGAGGGTGTGGCTGGCGTCCTGGATCTGGGCCTGGGCGCCGCGCAGGGCTTCCACGGCCGGGGCCAGGCGGGCGTCGTACTCGAGCACATCTTCCAGCCGGTCCAGCGCGTCGCCGGTCAGGCCTTCGGCCGTGCTGTCTTCGGCCTCGCTGAGCGCGTTCAGCGCGGCGCGCACCGCGTCGAGCAGCGATTGCGCATGCGAGAGCCGCTGGTGCTCGGCATTGAGTTCGTCCCACTCGTCGGCGCCCGGGGCCAGGCGGTCGATCTCGCCGATCTGCCAGGCCAGGCGTTCGCGCTCGCTGAGCAGCTCGTTCTGGCGCGTCTGCGCGGCGTCCAGCGCTTCGCTGGCGCGCTTCCAGTCGGCGAATGCGGCGGCCAGGGGGCGGGTGTCGAGGTCGGCGTACTGGTCCAGCAGCTCGCGCACCGAGGCCGGGCGGGTCAGGCCTTGCCAGGCGTGCTGGCCGTGGATGTCCAGCAGGCTGTCGGCCAGCTCGCGCAGCTGGCTCACGGTGGCGGCGCTGCCATTGATCCAGGCGCGGCTCTTGCCCTGGCTGTCGATCACGCGGCGCAGCAGCAGGCTGGCGCCCTCGGATTCAAAACCGGCTTCGTCCAGCCAGCCGCTCAGGTGCGCGGGGCAGTCAAACTCGGCCGAGATCTCGGCGCGCGCCGCGCCTTCGCGCACCACGCCGGCATCGCCGCGCTGGCCCAGGGCCAGCTGCAGCGCGTCGATCAGGATGGACTTGCCGGCTCCGGTCTCGCCGGTCAGCACCGAAAAGCCGGCGCCAAAATCGAGCTCCAGCTCGGGCACGATGACGAAGTCACGCAGACTCAGGCGTCGCAACATGGTTCAGCTCACCCCTTCGTACCAGCGCAGCTTGCGGCGCAGGGTGGCGTAATAGCTCCAGCCCTTGGGGTGCAGGAAGCAGACCTGGTGGGCCGAGCGGCGCACAGTGATGCGGTCGCCGTGCAGCAGGCTGGCCAGGCTTTGCATATCGAAATTGACGCTGGCATCGCGCCCGGCCACGATCTCCATGCGCACCTCGCCGGTGTCCGGCAGCACGATGGGCCGGTTGGACAGGGTGTGCGAGGCGATCGGCACCAGCAGCCAGCCGCCGATGCTGGGGTGCATGATGGGGCCGCCGGCCGAGAGGGCGTAGGCGGTGGAGCCGGTGGGCGAGGCGACGATCACACCGTCGGCCCGCATATTGGCCACGAACTCGTCGCCCACATCGATGCGCAGCTCCACCATGCTGGCGGTGGCGCCGCGGCTGACCACCACATCGTTCAAGGCCAGGCCGTCGAAGATGCTCTCGCCATCGCGCCAGACCGAGCCTTCCAGCATGGAGCGCTTTTCGGTCTCGAAATCGCCGTCCAGAATCGGCGCCAGCGCTTCCTGAAACTTCTCCAGCGAGATGTCGGTGATGAAGCCCAGGCGGCCCTGGTTGATGCCCACCAGCGGGATGCCATGCGGCGCCATCTCGCGCGCGAAACCGAGCATGGTGCCGTCACCGCCGACGACGATGGCCAGGTCGCAGCGCGAGCCCAGCTCCTCGGTCGTCAAGGCCTCGAAGGCCGTCATGCCGGTGTTGAGGGCGGTCTCGCTTTCGAGGGAAACATCGAGGCCTTGCCGCATCAGAAAATCGGCAATCTCCTCCAGAATCGGGCGTATGCCGCGGGCCTGGTGTTTGCCGACGATTGCCACATGTTGGAAACGTTTGGCCATAGCGAAGAATTACACCACAGCACTATGTCAGTCCGCTGAAGGCGGGCGCCAGTCCCTACAATGCCGCCATGCTCGACGAGCGATCCAAATCCCTGCTGAAAACCCTGGTCGAACGCTATATCGCGGACGGCCAACCTGTCGGTTCCCGCACCCTGTCCAAAGCCTCGGGCCTGGAGCTGAGTCCTGCCACCATCCGCAATGTGATGGCCGATCTGGAAGAGCTGGGCCTGATCGCCAGCCCTCACACCAGCGCCGGCCGCATCCCCACGGCGCGCGGCTACCGGCTCTTTGTCGACACCATGCTGACCGCCCAGCCCGGCCTGGTGGTGCCCGATGACCGGCCGATCGAGGCCCAGATCCAGCCCGACCAGCCCCAGCGTGTGATTGCCAGCGCCGCGCATCTGCTGTCCAGCCTGTCCAATTTCGTCGGCGTGGTCACCGCGCCGCGCAAGCCGAGTGTCTTCCACCACATCGAGTTCCTGCGCCTGGGCGAGCGCCGCGTGCTGGTCATCATGGTCTCGCCCGATGGCGATGTGCAGAACCGCGTCATCTTCACCGCCCAAGACCACAGCCAGGCCGAGCTGGCCGAGGCCAGCAACCGCCTGAACGCCAGCTACGCCGGCCTGAGCCTCGAGGCCGTGCGCGAGCGCCTCAAGAGCGAGGTGGACCAGCTGCGCAGCGAAATCTCCGGCCTGATGAGCGCAGCGGTCCAGGTGGGCAGCGAAGCCATGGCCGACGAGCAGGAGCGCGTCATCATCTCCGGCGAGCGCAATCTGCTCACCGTGCAGGACTTCTCCAACGATATGGGCAGCCTGCGCCGCCTGTTCGATATGTTCGAGCAAAAGACGCAGCTCATGCGCCTGCTCGACGTCTCCAGCCGCGCCGAAGGCGTGCGCATCTACATCGGCGGTGAGAGCCAGGTCGTGCCCTTCGAAGAGCTGTCCATCGTCTCCTCGCCCTACGAAGTCAATGGCCAGGTCGTCGGCACCCTGGGCGTCATCGGCCCCACCCGCATGGCCTACGACCGTATGATCCAGATCGTGGACATCACCTCGCGGATGGTGAGTCAGGCGCTGTCGCAGAAGTGAGGGGCGGGGCGCCGCTGGCGCGGTGAATGGGTGAACAGGTGAACGGGTGAACGGGTGAACACCTGCGGGACAGGTTGCTCCGCGATTCGCGCGCCCCTCGGGCCCCCAGCCCTCGCCCGCAGCGCCCCTATACAATCGCGGGCTTCGCCGGTGCAAGGCCGGCGATTTTTCTTCTTCTCCAAGGGTCTCAAGTCCCCCGGGGGCCGTTAGCTCAGTTGGTTAGAGCAGGGGACTCATAATCCCTTGGTCACAGGTTCAAGTCCTGTACGGCCTACCAGTCATCCCCTCCAAGCCACACCCATTTCGCGGTGCGCGGTCGAGGTTGGCAGCCGTTTGCCGCACTCTTTGCCTCACTTTTCCAGGAATCACCGGGTCAGGGGTGGCTGGATGTTTTTTGCAATCTCCCTTTCGTAAAAAGGCCCGCAGTTGCGGGCGTGAAGGCACGGCGTGAAGCCGTGCGAGATGACGAATCGGGAACTCTGAGGGCCCGGAGTGGGTCAGCGCTGAGGTGAGTTTGTCGGAGTGGGCTTGGCGCGGCGGCGGCTGACGACGCCCAGCCAGCCGAGGCCGCCCAAGGTCAGCACCCAGCTCTCCGGCTCCGGCACGCTGGACACCAAGGTCATTTGGTAGGCATGGACCTGGCCGTTGTGGACGGCGGTGCCGACGATGCTGCCGTTGTCGGCGATGGCCATGGCGGAGGCGCTGGTGTTGGTGCTGAAGTCCCAATCGCTGCCGGCGGGCAGCAGGCTTTGGATGGTGTAAGTCGTGCCGTCGGCGTAGAGGAAGGGGATGGAGAACTCGCCGCCGGCGTTGCCGACCACCCAGCCTTTGTCGTTGACGCCGCTGCCCGAGCCGTTGGAGGTGTTGGGTGGCAAGTTGATGGCTTTCATTCCTTGGCTGGCCGACCAGATGAAGGGGCTGCCGTCGCTGCTGTAGATGCTGCTGGAGCCGACCACATAGCCGTTGTTGCTGACGCCGAAATTGATGGCCGAGTTGTGGCCGGGCAGGGCGCCGAGGCTGCTCATCTCGCCGGTGGCCGAGTTGTAGACCATGCCGACGATGAGAGCGAGATCGCTGGGATCGGTGCCGATGCCCACCACCAGGCCGGCGTCGTTGACGCCAAAGGCCTCGGTCATGAAACTGCCGTTGGCCGTGGTGGCGTTGATGATCTGGCTGCTGCCGGTGGCGGCATTGAAGAGCACGGCGCGGTCGCCGTCCTGCGAGCCGGCGCGGCCGACGATGAGGCCGCTGTTGTTGACGGCGTTCGCGGCACCCCAGCCATAGCCCTCGGGCAGGGCCAGGGCTGTGACGCTGCCGTTCGGGTTCCACATCACCGGCAGGGGCGCGGTGCCGAACCAGGTGGTGGCCGACACGCCGACCGTGAGGCCGGCGTTGTTGACACCGTGGGCGGTGGCGAACTGGCGGCCGTCGATATTGCCCAGCGCCTGCATGCCGCCCTGAGCGCTCCAGCGATAGGCCAGGTCGTGGCTGTCGGACGAGCGGCCGACCACAAAGCTGCCATTGCGCGAGCTGCCAAAGGCCTGCGAGAACTCGCCATTGCCGATGACGCCAAGGTCGACGATGGTGTAGCTGGGCGCGTCTGCATGTGCGCCGCTGGCGAAGGCCGCCGCGGCGCTGAGGGCCAGTGCCTGGATCAGAAGGCGGTGCTTGCGGTTCGAGGGGGTGGGTGTGTTGGTATTCATGCGGCGTGGGCTGTGCTGAAAGAGAAAGGTGAAAAAACCAGGGGCCAGATAAGCAGATGAAGGCCACCCGATACCGCGATGCGGCGGCGTTAGGGCTGGCGAACGGTTTTCACCATAGCAGCGCAATCTGGGCGCTGAAACCGGGTTTGGCCGCAGCGCCGCGCAGATTGACGATGGCGGGACAGGCCTGACGATTTCGGGTCAGTGGGCGGGGGCCTGCGTCAGGCGGGGCTGAATCAGCGGCTCTCGCTCGGCCGCTCGCCAAAGCGGCGCAAGTAAGCCTGGCTGAACTTGCCGGCGCTTTGAAAACCCCAGCGCTGCGCCAGCTCAGCAACGCGGCCGGCCTGACCCTGGCGCAACTCGGCGCGGGCGCGGTCCAGGCGCAGCTGGCGCAGGTAGGCCATGGGAGTGAGGCCCAGATGCTCGTTGAAATGGCGCAGCAGGCTGCTGACGCTGACGCAGGCGGCTGCGGCGATATCGCTCAGCAGGATCTCGCTCTGGGCATGGGCGTCGAGGTAGTCCAGCGCGCGGCTCAGGCTGCGCGGCAGCAGGGGCTCCTCGCGGCGCTTGTGCTGGGCCGCGGGGCCGAGTGCGGTCTGCTCATGCAGCAAGCTCAGCCCCATCATCTCCACCCAGCGCTCGATCAGCAGGGGCGGCATGGCGCCATCGCCCTGCTGCAGCAGGCCGCTGGCTTGCCGCGCCATGAAGTGCAGCTTCTGCGCCAGGCCGGGGGCGAGCTTGGGCTGCAAGCGTGCAGGCGGCGCCTCTGCGCCCGGCACGGCCCACAGGGCGGAGCCCAGGCGCAGCAGGGGCTCGCGCGGCAGGGCGATCTCCACAAAATGCGAATCGGCCGCGAATTGGGCGCGCTCCACCTCGGCCGGGTTGAAGACCAGGCCCTCACCGGCACGCGCCAGGCATTCGCCCTCGTTCACCATCTGCAGGCGCACCGAGCCGGACAGCACCAGGCCCACCAGCAGATGCGGCGCGCGATCAGCTGGCGCGCTGCTGTCCTGAGAACGCACGTTCAGGACAAAGCTGTTGCGTGATTCGGTCAGAAACAGCTGGGGCGCCGCGCCGGCCTGCAGGGCGCTCGGCGCCTGCACCAGCTCCAAGTTCAGGCGCGCGGCCCGGTCCCGGCCCCAGGAAGCAATCTCGCGATGCGCCGAGGGCGCGCGGGCGTTCAGCTCGGCGAAATAGTGTTCGATGCCCTGGCGCGAGGCGAACTGGACGGAGCGCAGCACCGGCGGTCGGGGCGGTGGTGGTGTTGCCAACTTGCGCGAGGTCTGGCCTCGGGCGGCCGAGGGTTGCGATGCATCATTCATGCCGAAAGAGTCGTGCTCTGAGCCGGGATCCGCCTGCATCGGCGGGCAGAGGGTTCGGTCCAGTATGAAGCAGCGCAGCCGGTGCACCCTCCCGGCATAACCCGCAGATGCGCGGTGTGCGCCCGCGAGGGGCAGCTGGGGGGGGCTGGCCCTAGACTCCGCATCTATGTCTCTTGTGTCCCCCTTTGATCTGGAGCCCGCTCTGGATCTGCTGCTCGCTGACCATGCGGTCGCCCGCCTGCGCGCGGCCTGTCTGCTGACGGACACCGCCAACACACGGCCGCGCCTGGACCGAGGTGAGCCGCGCATCGAGCGCTGCGCGCGCTGCCGCCTGATCCCCAGCCACTGCATGTGCCATCTGCGGCCGGTGCTGAGCGTGCCGCCGCAAGGCCATCGGCCGGCGGCGGTGTGCCTGATCATGGCGCCTTTCGAGGCGCTCAAACCCAGCAACACCGGCTGGTTGATTGCCGACGTGCTGTCCGAGACGCAGGCTTTCGTCTGGTCGCGCGTGCAGGTGGAGCCAGGCTTGCTGGCGCTGCTGGCCGATCCGCAGTGGCAGCCCTTTGTGGTCTTTCCGGGCGAGTTTGCCGATCCGGGGCGTGAGGTGGTGACCGAGCTGGCACCGATCCAGGCTGATCCCTCCCAGCCGCCTGAAGGTCGGGTCAAGCGCCCGCTTTTTATCCTGCTCGACGGCACCTGGTCGGAGGCACGCAAGATGTTCCGCAAAAGCCCCTACCTGGCCCGTCTGCCGGTGCTGAGCCTGCAGCCCGAGCAACTCTCGCGTTACCGCCTGCGCCGATCGCACCACGAGCACCATTTCTGCACCTCGGAAGTGGCCGCCCTGTGCCTGGCCCTGGCCGGCGATGAGACGGCGGCGCAGACGCTGGAGGCGTATCTCGATGTCTTCAGCAGCCGCTACCTGCGCGCCAAGCAAAGCCTGCCGGCGGATGAGGGCGATGAGGGGCACCAGCGATTGCGGGTGTTGGCTGCGGAGCAGGCGGGCCGAGCCTGAAGAACCCGGCACAGCCGACAAAGGCCACAAACCCGACAATGCCGCATGGCCCTGCAACTCCGCACCAAATTCATCCTCCTCGCCGTCCTGCCCCTGGTGGCCAGCCTCTTGCTGATCGCGCTGGCGGTGCGGCATCAGGAGCGGGAGCTGGTGCAGCGCGAACATGCGCTGGTGGAGCGGGCGTATATGGAGGCGCGGCGGGCGGAGTTGAAGTCCTATGTGGCGCTGGCGGTCAGCACGGTGAAGCCGCTGTATGAAGCGCCGGGGGACCCGCTGGCCCAGCGGGCCCAGGCGCTGAAGCTGCTGGCCTCGCTGGACTATGGGCCGGACGGTTACTTCTTCGTCTACGACCTGGACGGCAACTCCCTGATGCACTCGCGCCAGCCCGAGTTGGTGGGCCGCAATTTGTGGGACATGCGCGATCCCCAGGGCCGGCCGACCATCCAGGAGCTGATCGCGCAGGCGCGTCAGGGCGGCGGCTTTGTCGACTACCTCTGGCGCCGGCCCTCCAACGGCCAGGTCGAGGCCAAGCTCGGTTATGTGGTGCCGCTGGAGCGCTGGGGCTGGATGATTGGCACGGGGCTCTACCTCGGCGACCTGCACGCCACCATGGAGCAGCTGGACGCCCAGGCCAGCAGCAATATCGCCACCACCTTGCTGTGGATTGCCGGCATCGCTGTTTTCGGCGTGGCCTTGATCAGCAGCACGGGGCTCTTGCTCAACGTCAGTGAGCAGCGCGTGGCCGATGCCAAACTGCGCTTGCTGGCCCACCAGGTGGTGCAGTCGCAAGAGGATGAGCGCGCCCATCTGGCGCGCGAGCTGCACGACGGCACCAGCCAGACCCTGGTGGCGACCAAGCTGCTGGTCGAGTCGGCCGTCGACGCGCTGGAGGCCGGGCGGCCGCTGCCGGCGCGGGTGCTGGCCACGGCACTGGAGCGGCTCAAGACCTGCCTGGACGAGGTGCGGCGCATCTCGCACCGCCTGCGCCCGGCCATGCTGGATGACAGCCTGGGCTTGCCGGCTGCGCTGCAAACCCTGGGCCGTGAGTTTGAGGACGATGGCGGCGCGGGTTCGGTGGCGGTCAGCGTGCAGGGCGAGCCGGTGGAGCTGCCCGAGTTGGTCAAGACCGTGCTGTTCCGCGTGGCGCAAGAGGCGCTGACCAATGCGGCCAAGCATGCGGCGGCCGCGCATCTGCAGCTGGATTTGAGCTTCGAGGCCGGCCGGGTGCGGCTGCAGATCAGCGATGATGGCGCCGGTTTCGATGAAGCCGCCGTGCAAGAGCATCCGCGCCAGGGCATCGGCCTGCGCAATATGCGCGAGCGCCTGGCCTCCATCGGCGGGCGCTTGCAGATCCGCTCGCAGCCCGGCGCGGGCACCGAGGTCTGGGCCGAGGTGCCGCTGTCTCTGAACCCTGCCGCTTCCATGGCCTCCGCATGAACTCAGTTTTCGCTTCCGCCCCGATCCGCATTGCCCTGGTGGACGACCACCCGCTGGTGCGCGACGGCCTGCGTTTGCGCCTGGGCGCGGTGCCGGAGTTTGCGGTGGTGGGCGAGGCCGGCGATGCGCGCGAGGCCCTGGCCTTGTTGGCGCACACGGCGGTGGACATCGTGCTGATGGATGTGGGCATGAAGGAGGTCAACGGCATCGAGTTGGCCGCCGACTTGCTGCAGCGCCAGCCGGGCCTGCGCGTGCTGATGCTCAGCATGTACGACAACCCCGAGTATGTGCAGCGCGCCCTGCAGGCTGGCGCCCAGGGCTATGTGCTCAAGGACGCGCCGGCCAGCGAGATCGTGGCCGCCATCCAGGCCGTGGCGGGTGGGGGCACGTTTTTGAGCCCGGCGGTGTCGCGCCGCCTGTTCCGCGCCCAGACGCCTCGCCCCTTGCTCTCGCCGCGCGAGAGCGAGGTACTGGCCGCGCTGGGCCGCGGCGAGTCGAGCAAGCAGATCGCCGCTGCCATGGACCTGAGCGTGCGCACGGTGGAAGCGCATCGGCAGAACATCAAGCGCAAGCTCAATCTCGAGGGACAGGCGGAGTTGATCAAGTATGCCGTCGAGCATTCAGGGCAGGCGTGAACAGGTGAACAGGTGAACAGGTGAACAGGTGAACAGGTGAACAGGTGAACAGGTGAACAGGTGAACAGGTGAACGGTTGAGCGTGCGAGTTGAATCCTGGTGCTTCAAACCAGATCATCAGGGTTGACCCTTAAGTGATGCCACGCGCCGCCGCGCGTGGTCTGACGGATGCGCGCGGCCGGCCGCTGGCCGAGACTGCGGCCACGCAGCGGTCCCCCTCGTTTTTCCTCTCTCGTTCCCACAGCCAAGACCGCGCGGATCAGGAGACAAAACTCATGTCCTCGAACATCAGGCGCCACCTCGGGTGGCTTCTGGTCGCGGTGCTGGGCGCTTTTGCGCTGGCCACCGTGGCCCTGGGCCGCGGCGAAGCGGTCAGTGCTCTGTGGGTGGTGGTGGCCGCAATCTGCGTCTACCTGATCGCCTACCGCTACTACAGCCTCTTCATCGCCAGCCGCGTGCTGGAGCTGGACCCGCGGCGCCAAACGCCCGCCTGGCGGCACAACGACGGTCTGGACTATGTGCCGACCAACCAGTACGTGCTCTACGGCCACCACTTCGCCGCCATCGCCGGCGCCGGCCCCCTGGTCGGCCCGGTGCTGGCCGCGCAGATGGGCTATCTGCCTGGTCTGCTGTGGCTGCTGGCCGGTGTGGTGTTTGCCGGTGCGGTGCAGGACTTCATCGTCCTCTTCATCAGCACCCGCCGCGACGGCCGCTCGCTGGGCGATCTGGTCAAGCAGGAGATGGGATTGGTGCCGGGTCTGATCGCGCTGTTCGGCGCCTTCATGATCATGATCATCATCCTGGCCGTGCTGGCGCTGATCGTGGTCAAGGCCCTGGCGCATTCGCCCTGGGGCACCTTCACCGTGGCGGCCACCATCCCGGTGGCGTTGTTCATGGGCGTGTACTTGCGCTACCTGCGCCCGGGCCGCATCGGCGAGATTTCCATCATCGGCTTTGTGCTGCTGATGCTGTCCATCGTCGGCGGCCAGTGGGTGCATGAGAGCCCGGTCTGGGGCCCGATGTTCACCTTCGAAGGAACCACGCTGACCTGGATGCTGATCGGCTACGGTTTCGTTGCTGCCTCCATCCCCGTGTGGCTGCTGCTGGCCCCGCGTGACTACCTCTCGACCTTCCTGAAGATCGGCACCATCGTGGCCCTGGCCATCGGCATCGTCTTCGTCGCACCGACGCTGCAGATGCCGGCCATCACCCAGTTCGCCGCCGGCAATGGCCCCGTCTGGTCGGGTGATCTCTTCCCCTTCCTGTTCATCACCATCGCCTGCGGCGCCGTCTCGGGCTTCCATGCGCTGATCTCTTCGGGCACCACGCCCAAGATGCTGGAGAACGAAACCCACGCGCGCTTCATCGGCTACGGCGGCATGCTGGCCGAAAGCTTTGTGGCGGTGATGGCCCTGGTGGCCGCCTCCTGCATCGAGCCGGGCGTCTACTTCGCCATGAACAGCCCGGCCGCCCTGGTGGGCAAGACGCCCGAGGCCGTGGCCGCCACGCTCTCGACCTGGGGCTTTGTCATCACGCCCGAGATGCTGATCCAGACCGCCAAGGACGTGGGCGAGAACACCATCCTGGCGCGCGCCGGCGGTGCACCGACCCTGGCCGTGGGCATGGCGCAGATCCTGCACCAGGCCATCGGCGGCAAGGCCATGATGGCCTTCTGGTACCACTTCGCCATCCTGTTCGAGGCGCTCTTCATCCTGACCGCCGTGGACGCCGGCACCCGCGCCGGCCGCTTCATGCTGCAAGACTTGTTGGGCAGCTTTGTGCCCGCCCTCAAGCGCACCGATTCGCTGCCCGCCAACCTGATCGCCACTGCGCTGTGCGTGGCGGCTTGGGGGTACTTCCTCTACCAGGGCGTGGTCGATCCGCTGGGCGGCATCAACACCTTGTGGCCGCTGTTCGGCATCGCCAACCAGATGCTGGCCGCCGTGGCCTTGATGCTGGGCACCGTGGTGCTGTTCAAGATGAAGAAGCAGCGCTATGCCTGGGTGACGGCCCTGCCAGCCCTGTGGCTGCTGATCTGCACCATGACCGCCGGCTGGCTGAAGATTTTCTCGTCCGACGCCAAGGTGGGCTTCCTGGCGCACGCCAGCAAGTACAGCCAAGCCCTGGCCGAAGGCCAGCTGCTGGCCCCGGCCAAGACACCCGAGGCCATGAGCCGTGTGGTCTTCAACGACCGCCTGGACGCCGCCCTGTGCGTGCTCTTCATGTTCGTGGTGGTCAGCGTGCTGATCTACAGCGTGCGCGCCATCCTGGCCGCGCGGGCCTCGGCCAAGCCCACGGCCCAGGAAACGCCCTTTGTGGCTTTGTCGGCTGCCGCTGCGGCACGCTGAGTGTCAAGCCATGGCTGCTGCTGACGATGTGATCGAACAGGCGCGCGAACTGCGCCAGCGTGTCGGCCAAGCCGGCCGCTACCTGGCCCAGGGCCTGCGCCTGATGGTCGGCTTCCCCGACTTCGACACCTACCGCGAACACATGGCCCGCACCCACCCCGACCAGCCGGCCATGACCTACGAGCAGTTCTTTCGCGAGCGCCAGGCCGCTCGTTACGGCGGGGCGGATGGGCGGATGAGCCGCTGCTGCTGACCCGGCGGGCGGCTGCCGGCACATTGCCCACCTCCGTAGGGTTTGTCGTTCTCGCTGCGGTGGCTCGCCCCGTCGCCGGGCTCATGGTTCGCGGGTCGGCTCGGGCGAGCCGACTCCCCTCGATGCTCACTCCGCGGCTCAGCGGCGCCAAACTCCCTCCGTTCGCTGCGCTCACTGTGGTCAAACAGTGGCGCCGATTCAGTTCTTGAAGCGCGCGGTTACGCGCGCCTGAGCCGCTCCGTTGCGCCCTCGGCCGCGCACAAATCGCCCGTCGGCGGGCCGAGCCCCCTCCGGAGGTGGCGTTCTCTACCGTCGAAGGGCACATCGCCCGCGATGCAAGCGCCCTGCAGCCCGCGCCGCTGCCGGGCGATTTGTGCCGGGCCGAGCAGCGCAGCGCCTCGGGGCGCGCGCGTACACGCGCGCTTTGAGGTCTGACTTGGCGCTTCTGTCTGAACGAAGCGAACGCAGGGAGCGAAGTGAGTTATGCGCCAGCCCCGAGGCGCGAGCAGCGCAGGGAAGTCGGCCCGAGAGGGCCGACCCCGGAACCATGAGCCCGGTGGCGGCGCGGGCTGCAGGGCCTCACGAGCAAAACCAAAGGCGGTTTCGTGCAGTTTGTAGCCGTCGCCCTCAGACCTTCTTGCTGTTGAAGGCCTGCGTCACCAACTGCTCCAACGCGCCTGCGTCCACATCGGCCAGCCGCTTCAGGTAGACGCAGCCTTTGCCGCGCTTGAGCTTGCCCAGCGCTTCCAGCAAGGGCTCGGCCTCGTCAAACCCTGTCAGGCCGTAGAGCGCGATGTCCGCCGACCGGGAGGCAAAGCCCACGGCGCAAATTTCCCCGGTCTTGCCGCCCGCCAGCGGGTAGCGGTGCAAGCCGAAACCGACGATGGCGCTGCCCCACATCACCGCGGGCTGGCCGGTGGCGCGCTGCATCAAGTCGGCCAGCGCGAGGCAGTCAGCGCGGCGGGTGGTATCGGCAATCGCGTTCAGGTAGGCGGCCACATCGGCGGCTGTGGCTTGGGTTTTGTTGGCGGGCATCGCTCAGGGCTTTCAAGTCTCGGTCGTGGGAGATGGTGAGGGGCAGGCCAGCGTCGGCTTCTTTCAGGGCAGCCGGTCGTCAGCCTCCTCGTTCAATCGCATGAAGGTGCCTGCAGCATCGAACTTCAGGCCGAGCTGGCCGATCCAGACAAACCCCTCCTTCTCAAAAGGCTCGCTCTCGGGCACGGGCTGTCGCGCAGCCTCGATCAGGGCCTGTCGGGTGTACGAACCCTTGGCCATCGTTCGAACCAGGGCCCTGGTTTGCGCCAGCGCCTGGCGAGTTTCTGCTGCAGAGATTTCGGTATAGCTGCGGGTGATGCCGGCGTCGATCGCTTGATACGCCCACCAGGCGTTGGATCCGATCAGGGCGGCGATGAGCGCAAGGACGAGGTGGCGAGGGTGTCGCATGGGCAAGAGGCTCCTGTTGTGAGGAGGGGTGAGCGCATTCATCGGAATTGTGCGGTCGCGGCCAGCGCTCTCGACCTCCCGCCGCGTTCCCGGAGAATGAGTGCGCCCCACTTCTTGCGAATGCTCCATGTTGTCCCCCGATCCATCCCAGGCTGTCTATCGCGCCCACGGCCTTAGCCTCGCCCATCCCGACCCCGGCCAGCCGCCCCTGATCCAGGACCTGAGTTTCGAGCTGCGGCCGGGCCTGAGCCTGCTGCGCGGCGGCGATGGCCGAGGCAAGACGCGCTGCTTGCGCTTGATCGCGGGGCGGCTGGGTGCGCCGCTCGCGGGCCAGATCGAATGCAGCTTGGCTCCTGCAGACATCTTTTTCGAGGACCCGACCGACCCGGCGCTGGACGCCCAACTGGCCTCGGCGTGGCTGAGCGGCCTACGCCAGCGCTATGCCGACTGGCGCGCCGACCTGGAGCCGGCCCTGGTCGAGGGCTTTGCTCTGGCGCCGCATCTGGACAAGCCGCTCTACATGCTTTCCGCCGGCAGCCGGCGCAAGCTGGGCTTGCTGGCGGCCGCTGTTTGCGGCGCGCGCCTGACCCTGCTGGACACGCCGTTTGCCGCCCTCGACGGGCGCTCCATCCGCCTGCTGGGCGAGCTGCTGCAAGAGGCCGCAGCGCAGCGCGAGCGTGCCTGGCTGCTGGCCGACTACGAGCGGCTGGCCTGTCTTCAAGGCATATCGCTTCAGACCGAGATCGATCTCGGCGACTGAAACGATCCGCAGCGCGCCACTATTCACGCGGCACCTGGGGATGGCCGGCCGGCTCGTGAGCCCCTAGCGTCTGACTCGCCCCGCAGCGTCGCGGGAGTTCAGCGAGCAAGGAGCATGGCATGGCATACGGTGATCGGGTCCTGCAACAAGGGCTCAAGGGTGAGGATGTGGTGGAGCTGCAGCTGCGCCTGGCGGGCTACCGCGGCACGCTGCTCGATGGCGACTTTGGCTCGGGCACCGAGCTGCAGGTCAAGAGCTTCCAGCGCGACTACATGAGGCTGAGCGCTCCCAGCGGCGTGGTGGACCGCGCCACTTTTCTGGCCATCGACGAGCTGGCCAGCCGCTTCCCCATCGACTTTGCGCAGCTGCGCTGCCCTTGCGGGGTCTGCAGCGGTTTCGGCCAGGGCCGCTTCAAAGGGCGCTACATGCCCGGCGGCGAGGGCCAAGAGAAGTTCCACCGCTACGAGTACCCCGGCATCCACCGCCTGATCCTCTGGGCGGCGCGGGCCTTGTTTGCCTACCGCGAGGACATTCGTTTCAGCTTCTCCTCGGGCTACCGCTGCGCGGTCGAGAACGAGCGCAAGGGCCGCACCACCACCAACCACCACGGCAAGGCCGTGGACATCGACACCGTGCTGGCGCCCGGCATGGGCAAGCGCGAAGACCTGGAGCGCTGCAACGAGCTGCGCAGCCTGCTGGTCGAAAAGTCCAATGCCCAGATCGGCTGGCTGGCCCGCAACCGCAAATCGCTGGAACCCTCGGACATCGCGCCCACCTGGGTTCACTACGATGTGCGCGAGTACGAGAGCAAATACCTGCGCGACGAGTTCTTCTGCCGCGATCTGGCCGGGCTGGACCGGCGCCTGCCGATCACGGTCTGAGTTAGGGCCTGCGGCTCAGAAGCTCAATACAAAAGCCGCGCCGCCCTCCAGCGGCCGCACATGGCGCACGCGGCCGCCCATGCCGTGCACCAGCTGGCGCACCACGGTCAGGCCGATGCCCTGGCCGCCCTCGCTGGCGCTGAAGAAGGGCATGAAGATCTTGTGCTCCAGGCCCGGCGGCACGCCGGGGCCGTTGTCGCGCACGCTGAGCTGCAGCCGCCCGCCGCGGCCCTGGCGCGCCTGCACCCAGAGGCGCGGCTGGCTCAGGCCCTCGGTGGCCTGCTCGGCATTGCGCAAGAGGGCTAGCAGGGCCTGCTCCAGCTGGCCTTCGTCGGCTTGCAAATACAGGCCCGCGCTGGCCGGCTCGAAGCTGGCCTCGCCGCCGCGCTGGCGCCAGGCCGGGGCCACCGCCTGCTGCAGCCGCTGCAGCAAACCATCGAGCGCCACCGGGGCCAGCACCGGCGCTGGCCATTGGCTGACACGCCGGTAGGTGCGCACAAAGCGCGCCAGCTCGGCCGCGCGCAGCTCGATGCCGGCCAGGGCGCTGCGCAGATCGGCCTCCACCAGGGGCGGCTCGTCCAGCAGCAGCTGGGCCGTCTGGCTCAGGCTCTGGATGGGCGTCAGCGAATTCATGATCTCGTGCGTCAGCACCTGCACCAGCTGCTGCCAGGCCTGCAGCGATTCGCCCTCCAGCTCGTTCTCCAGCGGCACCAGGGCCAGCAGGGTCTGCTGTTCGCCGTCCAGCGAGAGCGGCTGGCGCTGCAGCTGCCAGCGTTCGCTGCCGCGCTCGGTGTCCAGCAGCACCGGGCCGCTGCGGATGTCCTGCCTGCGCAGCAGGGCCTGCAAGGCCGCAGGCTCGCGCACGCCACCCGGTGCGGTCAGGCGCCGCGCCCGGCTGCTCAGGGCTTGCAGCGTGGGCAGCGCCGCGCTTTCGCGCAGCACCCAGGCGGCCACCGGCAGGTGCTCCAGCTGCGTCTGCAGCAAGATCAGCTGGCGCTGATCTGCAGCCAAAGGCGGCTCGGGCGGCAAGGGCAGGGCTGGGCGGCGGCGCAGCTGCACCGCGGCGCGCAGCAAGGGCCAGGCGCAAGCCGCGCCCGCCACGGCCAGCAGCAGCAGGGCCAGGGTGCTGCGCGCACTCAGCGGCCCACGCGCCAGCAGGGCCTGGCCCAGGGCACCGGCCGCGGCCCAGAGCAGGGCGGCCGCCAGCAGGCGCAAGGACTCAAAGCCCATGCTTGTCCAGTCGCCGGTAGAGGGCCGCACGCGACAGGCCCAGGATGCGGGCGGCGGCGCTGAGATTGCCCTCGGCCTCGGCCATGGCGGCCAGCACGGCGGCGCGCTCCTGGGCGGCGAGGGAGCGGTCGCTGTCGGGTGTGAGTTCGGGTTTGGATGCGACCGGTGGGGTCAGGTCTTGCCGGCTCGCTGCACTTTGCTGATCGACCCGCTGCAAGGCCTCGCGGCAGGTGGCGATCAGGCGCACGTTGTCCCAGGGCTTGGTCAGAAAATCAAAAGCACCACGCTTGAGCGCCTGCACGGCCAGATCGATGTCGGCGTAGGCCGTCATCACCACCACCAGGGGCGCCTGCGGCCGGGCCTGCACCTCGGCCAGCAGCTGCAGGCCTTGCGCGCCGTCGCTGCGGCCGGGGCCGAAGTTCAGGTCCAGCAGAAGCAGGCTGGGGCGCAGCCGGTCCAGGGCGGCCATCAGCTCGGCCGGCCGGCGCAGGCAATGGATGGGCGCCACCCGGCGCTGCAGCAGCAGCTGGGCGGCCAGGCCGACGCCGGGGTCGTCGTCGAGCAGCAGGATCTGGTGGGCGGGCGCTGCGGCCACGATGTCGATGTCGTTCACGGCCTGCATCTTCGCAGCAGCTCGCACGCGCGCGCCAGCCCGGTGTCCGGAAGCGGACAGGGGGCTTGGCGGCCGGCATGCGGGGCGGCGATGCTGGCAAGGCCGGGGCTGAAGTCTTCCGCAGGCCCCATCTTTTTTGCCGCCGCCCGCCGCGGGCGCAGCCATCACCTCATGATCGAACTGAGCCAACTGAGCAAACGTCACCGCGCCGGTGATGTCGAGACCCTCGCCCTCAATGCCATCGACCTGCGCATCGAGGCCGGCGAATACGTGGCCATCACCGGCCCCTCGGGCTGCGGCAAGTCCACCTTGCTGGGCCTGCTGGGCCTCTTGGACCGGCCCAGCAGTGGCCGCTACCTGCTGGAGGGCGAAGACCTGGCGCGCAAGAGCCCGCGCGAGCTGGCGGCCCTGCGCCGCGGCCGCATCGGCTTTGTCTTCCAGAGCTTCAATCTGGTGGAGGAGCTCAGCGTGCAGGACAACGTGCAGCTGGCCCTGCGCTATGGCGAGCAGCCCGAGCGGGCGCAGCGCCAGCGCGTGGCCGAGGTGCTGGAGCGCCTGGGCCTGAGCCACCGCGCCGGCCACCGGCCCAGCCAGCTCAGCGGCGGCCAGCAGCAGCGTGTGGCGATTGCCCGCGCCATCGCCGCGCGGCCAGCCCTACTGCTGGCCGACGAGCCCACCGGCAACCTCGACAGCGCCCATGGCCAGGAGGTCATGCACCTGCTGCGTCAGCTGAACGAAGAGGGTACGACCCTGGTGATGGTGACCCACAGCCCCGAGCATGCGGCCCTGGCCTCGCGCACCGTGCGCCTGCTCGATGGCCGCGTGCTGGTGGACGCCCATGCCGAGGCCTGCGCATGAGCGGCCTCCCAACTTTGTGGCGCGAAGCCTGGGCCGGCCTGCGCCAGCGCCGCGCCGCCACGCTTGTTTCTGCCGGTGGCCTGATGCTGGCGCAGGCGGCCTGCTTGCTGGTGGCCGTGCTGGCTCTGTCGCGCAGCGCCATCGACCCCGGTGTGCCGGCGCCCGAGCGCGTGGTGATGCTGGACTTCCGTCCCCATGCCAAGGGCGAAGGCGGCGTGGAGAACGACTGGCAGCTGGCCGCGCCGGCCGCCCTGGTGCCCTGGCTCAAGACCCGCGGCCTGCCGCTGGAGCAGATCAGCCGCAGCAGCAGCGAGGGCTTCACCTTGCAGATGAGCGGCGATGGCCAGAGCCGCGTCGAGGTGGTGCGGGTGCTGATTGCCGACCCCAGTCTGGTGCCGCTGATGGGCTTGAAGACCCTGCATGGCGACCTGGCCGCCACCCTTGCCCGCAAGGACGCCATCGCCTTGACGCCCAAGCTGGTGCGCAAGCTCTGGGGCGATCTGCCCCTGGCCCAGGCCCTGGGTCGCATCGTCGAATGCCGGGGCAAGAGCTACACGGTGACGGCGGTGATCCCGGCGCTCGACAGCCGCAGCACGCTGGATGCGGCCCATGAGGCCATGGCCAGCTTCGAGCTGGCCGGGGTGGATTTCCGCGGCGGCCTGCTCGACAGCCCCGAGGCGCTGGAGGGCATCCACAAGGGCAATGCGCAGATTTATGCGCGCTTGCGCCCGGGCGCTGAAGTCAATCAGCTCGCGCCCCTGCTGGCCGCGGCCTACCGCGCCCACCCGCTGCACGACAAGCTGCCGGCCGAATGGAAAACCGCCGGGCCGGAGCAGGCCGCGGCCGACTTCCGCGCGCTGCCCCTGCCCCAGCTGCCGCTCGAGGGTCAGGACTTGCTCTGGACCGTGATGACGGCCTTGGGCGCCGCCAGCGGCCTGCTATTGCTGCTGGCCGCCATCAACACCATGAACTTGCAGGCGGCCCAGCTGCTGCAGCGCCAGCGCGAGACGGCGCTGCGCCGCAGCCTGGGCGCCAGCGGTGGCCAGCTGCTGCAGCTCTGGTGTACCGAACTCTTGATCACCTTGGGCCTGGCCGCGGCTGGCGCGGCCTTGCTGGCCTGGTGGTTGGGCCCGGCCGCCGCCGACTGGCTGGGCTTGAGCGCCCAGCGCCCGGTGGTGGACGCGCTGCCGGCGCCGGCATGGCAAGGCCTCTTGCTGCTGCAACTGGTGCTGCTGCCGCTGAGCCTGGCCTTGCCGGCCACCCTGGCCCTGCGCCAGGTGCCAGCTCCAGCCTTGCAAGGCCGCACGGTCAGCGAAGGGCCCTGGGGCCGGCGCCTGCGCCAGGGCTTGTTGAGCCTGCAGCTGGGCGGCGCCTTGCTGCTGCTGGCCTTGAGCGGGGTGATGGCCTTGCAGCACCGCCACCTGCTGCAGCTGGACCGTGGCTTCGAGACCCGCAACCGCCTGGTGCTCAGCGCCATGGTCGAGCGCGATTTCGTGCCCAAGCTCGATGCCTTTGTCGATGGCCTGCGCCAGCATCCCGCCATCCAGCATTTCGCCTTCAGCACCGCCCGCCCGGCCATGGACCATTGGGGTCCGAGTGAATTGCACGTCAGCCCCAGCGGCGCCAAGCAGATGCTGCGCATGACCACGGTCTCGCCGAGCTACTTCGTCACCTACGGCATGAAGGTCTTGGCCGGCGCGCCCGAGCAGGGCAGCGGCGAGGGGCGATTGGTGATCGACGCCAAGGCGGCGCGCCTGCTGGGCTTTGCCACGCCGCAGGCGGCCGTGGGCGCCGTGCTGCGCGGCGGTGGTGACCAAGTCCAGGAGGGCCAGGAGCAACGCCGGGTGGTGGCGGTGGTCAATGACATGAAGCAGGAATCGGCGCGCGATGCGGCCCAGCCGCAGGGCTTTGTGCTCAGCGATGCGCCGCAGTGGGACTTGACGGTCTACGGTCCCGATGCCCGCGCCTTGCGCGCCGGCCTGGAGGAGGTCTGGCGCACGCATGGCCCGCCGCTGGGGCATATGGTCTGGAGCGCCGAGGAGCAGACTGCCCTGGTCTACCGCCAGGAGGAACAGCTGCGCCAGGTGCTCAGCGTGGTGGCGCTGCTGGCGGTCGGCGTGGCCATGCTGGGCGCCTACGCCCTGGTGGCCGACACCTTGCGCCGCCGCCGCACCGAGCTGGTCCTGCGTCGCTTGCATGGCGCCAGCCACGCGGACATTGCCGCCGAAGTGGCGCGTGAGTTCCGTGGCCCGCTGCTGCTGGCGGGCATCCTGGGCCTGCCGCTGGCCGGCCTGGCGGGCATGGCTTACCTCGACGGTTTTGTCGACCGCCTGGCGCCGCTGCCGGGCCTGGCCTTGCCGCTGCTGGTGGCGGCCTTGCTGACGGTGGGCATCACCGCCTTGGCTGCGGCCCGCCACATCCGCCTGGCCTTAGGCCTGCAGCCGGTGGAGGCCTTGCACTGAAGCCCGTGAATCAGGCGCCGGCCCGCAGCTAGACTTCCCGCTGTTCGGTTAGCCGGTGAGATAGAAAAATGAGTGAACAGCAGCAGCAGCGCCTGATCGTGGGCGTCGACAAATTCGAGAACATCGTCGCCTTGTTGCTGGAAGAAGCGGGCTTTTGGGTGCGCCGTGGTTTCAAGGTCGCGCTGACGCAGGATGAAAAGCGCCAGATTGGCAAGACCTCGGCGCCCAAGCCCGAGATCGACATGCTGGCCTACCACCCGGGCCGCCAGGAGTTGCTGGTGCTGGAGGTCAAGGCCTACCAGGACACCCCCGGCGTCAAGCTGGCGCAGATGCAGGAAGTTCACGAGGTGCCCACCGGCCGCTTCAAGCTCTTCACCAGCGATCTCTACCGCCAGGTGGTCTTCACCCGTCTGCAGCAGCAGCTGCTGGAGCTGGGCCAGATCGCTGAGCACACCCAGCTGCGACTGGGCCTGATCCCGGGCAAGGTCAACCAGGGCCAGAGCGAGGCCTTGCGTGCGCTGATGCAGGAGCGCGACTGGTTCTTCTGGTCGCCGGACGAGGTCAAGGCCAAGGTGGCGGCGCGCTCGGCGCAGGGTTGATGGCCGTGGCTGAAACCGGCATGAGCGCTTCGCTGGAGGACGCGCTGCCGCAGCGCAGCGCGCGGGTGCTTTTGCGCCGCTTGCGTGCCGGTGATCTGGCGGACTTTCAGGCTTACCGCCAGGACCCGCAGGTCGGGCTGTACCAAGGCTGGCAGGCGCAGAGCGATGCCCAGGCCCTGGCCTTTTTGCAGGAGATGGCCAGCGCGCCCCTGTTGCAGCCCGGCGCCTGGTGCCAGCTCGGCCTGGCCGAGACGGGCAGCGATCGCTTGATCGGTGACATCGGCCTGTGCCTGGCGGCCGACTCGGCGTCCGTCGAGATCGGTTTCAGCCTGCATGCGGCCCGCCAGGGCCAGGGCCTGGCGGCCGAAGGCGTGGGGGCGCTGATCGCTTTGCTGTGGGCGTGTTCGCCGGCGGCCGACGTTCGCGGCATCACCGATGCGCGCAACCTCGGCTCCATCCGCTTGCTGGAGCGCCTGGGCTTTGCGCGGGTGGACAGCCAGGCTGCGGTGTTTCGCGGCGAGGCCTGTGTGGAGCATCACTACCGCTTGCCTCGGCCCGCTTGAATCGCCCGCTCAAGTCACCAGGTAGCTCCACCTGCCTTCGCAGCGAACGGTGCTGCGCACCGAGTTGGCGATGAAGCAGTGCGTGTGTGCGGCATGGTGCAGGGCTTGCACGGCTGCCTCGTCGGGCGCCTTGGCGCCGCCAAACTGCACTTCGGGCCGCAGCATCACCTCGGTGATGGCGTCCTGCCCGGCTTCGTTCTGGGCCATCAGGCCTTCGGCCGGGTCCTCGTAGTGGCTCACCACATAGCCGGCACGCGCCGCCAGGTCCAGGAACCAGAGCATGTGGCAGCTGGACAGGGCGGCGATGAAGGCCTCTTCGGGGTCCACCGCGCTGGGGTCGGAGAAGGGCAGGCGCACGACGCTGGGCGAGCTGGAGGCCGGCACCTCGGCGCCGCCGTCGAACAGCCAGCGGTGGGCACGGCTGTAGCGCCGGCCGGTGAAGTCTTCATCGGGGCCCAGTGCCCAGCGGATGGTGGCGTGATGGGTGGACATGAAAGCCTTTCGCTGCAGCGATGGCCTGCATCTTCGTTCATCCCGCGCAGCGCAAGGTCAGGTTGATGCGCTGCTCGCCCAGCAGCGGGTGACGGCCCGGCGCCAGCGCCTGCACGCCGTGGAAGGCCAGGCGCGAGGGCCCGCCCCAGACCAGCACATCGCCATGCTGCAGCGGCCAGCGCGCCGGCCGCTCGCTGCGGCTCAGGCCGCCGAACAAGAACAGGGCCGGCAGTCCCAGGGAGATGGAGACGATGGGCTGGCGCAGGTCCTGCTCGTCGCGGTCCTGGTGCAGGCTCAGCGGCGTGCCGGGCAGGTAGCGGTTGACCAGGCAGGCATCGGGGCGAAAGCCGGGGTAGCCGGCCTCCTCGGCCACCGCCACGGCCAGCTCGGCGATCACCGGCGGCAGCGCCGGCCAGGGTTGGCCGCTCAGCGGGTCTGTCGATTGGTAGCGGTAGCCGCGCGCGTCCGAAACCCAGCCCAGGGGGCCGCAGTTCGTCATCGCCACCGCCATGCGCCGGCCGCCGGGGGTGAGCCAGTGGCGCAGCGCGGCCGCGGCCATCACGCCCTCGGCGGCGGCCAGCAGCTGGGGTGCCTGGGCCAGCGCCCGGCCGCGCAGCAACACGGCGCCAGGGGCCAGGTCTTGCCGGGCCGGCGGCGGCTCCAGAGCGTCATCAAACAGGTCGAGGTTCATGTGGCGCGAGCCTGGGTGCTTGTCAATTGGTGAAATCTTTTTGGGGTCAAATTCAGCAGCCAAGTTCGCTTGCAAAAGCTTGCAAACCCGAATTCCCGAGGCTTGAGAAGCGAGTGGCCGCTGACATCTTTGTTTTTGCGCGGACGCCGCCCAGGCCGGGCAGGGCCATCTGCTGATCCGGGTCAAAACGGGCTCGCTAAGATGGTTGCAGCATGCGCAGCCGGGCTTTCATGGCCCGGCCAGCCGCCACGATCCCGCCACTGATTTTGCTTGCGCTCCCGGAGTACCTCGCATGAGCTCGTCCATCACCCCCCAGCCCACCCAGTTTGATTTCGACAGCGTCCCGCAAGCGCCCCGACAGCCCCTGGCGGCGCCGGCCGCCCTGCCGGCCCAGGAGATCAGCGCCGAGGTGCTGCTGGAGAAATACGCGAAAGGCGAGGAGCAGACCCTGGACGAGCTGCGCCTGCGCGTGGCGCGCGCCCTGGCCCAGGCCGAGGCGCCCGAAGCCCGGGCCGAATGGGAAGCGAAATTTCTCGATGCCCAGCGCCGCGGCTTCGTGCCGGCCGGTCGCATCAATTCTGCCGCCGGCACCGAGCTCAGCGCCACCTTGATCAATTGCTTTGTGCAGCCGGTCGGTGATTCGATTGCCTCGCTGGACGATGGCCACCCGGGCATCTACACCGCGCTGACCGAGGCGGCTGAGACCATGCGTCGCGGCGGCGGTGTCGGTTACGACTTTTCCCGCATCCGCCCGCGCGGCGCCTGGGTCGGTTCGACCCAGAGCAGCGCCTCCGGCCCGGTCAGCTATATGCGGGTGTTCGACCGCAGCTGCGAGACGGTGGAATCGGCTGGCGCCCGCCGTGGCGCGCAGATGGGCGTGCTGCGCTGTGACCACCCCGATGTCGAGGAGTTCATCCGCGCCAAGGACAAGGGCGATCTGAAGAACTTCAACATCTCGGTCGGCGTGACCGATGTGTTCATGCAGGCGGTCGAGGCCAATGGCGAGATCGAGTTGGTGCACAAGGCCGAACCCGGCGCCAAGCAGCGCGCGGCCGGCGCCTACCAGCGCGGCGACGGCCTCTGGGTTTACCGCAAGCTGCAGGCGCGCGAGCTCTGGGACATGGTGATGCGCTCCACGTATGACCATGCCGAGCCCGGCGTGCTCTTCCTGGACCGCATCAACAACGACAACAATCTGTACTACTGCGAGTCCATCTCGGCCACCAACCCCTGTGCCGAGCAGCCGCTGCCGCCCTACGGCTGCTGCTGCCTGGGTTCGGTCAACCTCACGCATTTCGTGCGCCAGCCCTTCGGCCTGGACGCCAGCTTCGACGGCGAGGCCTTTGCCGAGGTCTGCCGCACGGCCACCCGCATGCTGGACAACGTGCTGGACGTGACGCCCTGGCCCCTGCCCGCGCAGCAGCAGGAGGCGCGCAACAAGCGCCGCGTCGGCCTGGGCTTCACCGGCCTGGGTGACACCCTGGTGATGCTGAACCTGCGTTACGACAGCGAGGCCGCGCGCGCCATGGCCAGCGAGATCAGCACCCTGATGCGCGACGCCGCCTACGAGGCCTCGGCCGATCTGGCGCTGGAGCGCGGTGCCTTCCCGCTTTTCAATGCCGACCTCTATCTCTCGGGCGGCAACTTCGCCTCGCGCCTGCCGCAAGGCCTGAAGGACAAGATCCGCGCCCAGGGCCTGCGCAACTCGCACCTGCTGTCGATCGCGCCCACCGGCACCATCAGCCTGGCCTTTGCCGACAACGCGTCCAACGGCATCGAGCCGGCCTTCAGCTGGAGCTACACCCGCAAGAAGCGCATGCCCGATGGCAGCTACAAGGAGTACGCCGTCGAGGACCATGCCTGGCGCCTGTACCGCCATATGTTTGGCAGCGATGCGCCGCTGTCACCGGCCTTCGTCACGGCGCTGGAGCTTTCGGCCTCCGACCATGCCTTGATGGTGGCGGCGGTGGCGCCCTTTGTGGACACCTCGATCTCCAAGACCGTCAATGTGCCGGCCGACTACCCCTACGCCGATTTCCAGGACCTGTACACGCAGGCCTGGAAGAGCGGCCTCAAGGGCCTGGCCACCTACCGGCCCAACAGCGTGCTCGGTTCGGTGCTCAGCGTTGAATCGGCCCAGCCGGCGCCCGCTGCTGCGGTCAGCTCGCCCGAGCCGCTCAAGCCGGTGACCTCGGACGGCGGCAACCAGCGCATGCTGGTCTCGCGCCTGCCCAATGCGGTGCTGGCCTCGCTGCGCTGGCCCAGCCGGCCCGAGCTGCCGAATGGCAACCCGGCCTGGAGCTACATGATCCGCCACCCGCATGGCGACTTTGCCCTGTTCGTCGGCGAACTGCCGGCCGAAGGGCCCGATGCCGGCCTGTTCGGCAAGAACCTGCCCTTTGAGGTCTGGGTCAACGGCGCCGAGCAGCCACGTGGCCTGTCGGCCGTGGCCAAGACCTTGTCCATGGACCTGCGCAGCAATGACGCGGCCTGGCTGCGCCTCAAGCTCGATGCCCTGGCCACCGTGGCCGAGGAGCGCTCTTTCGAGATGGCCATGCCGCCGGGTGGCGAGCAGCGCCTCTTCCCCGGCGTGGTGGCGGCCACGGCTGCGGTCATCCGCTGGCGTTGCGAGCAACTCGGCGCCCTGGCCGAGGGCGGCGCCACGCCGGTGATCGATGCCATGTTCAGCCGCGAAGAGCCGCGCACCAGCACCATGGGCACCCTGGCCTGGGCGGTGGACGTGGACAACCCGGCCACCAACGAGCAATTCACACTGACCCTGAAAGAGGTCAGCCTGCCCACGCCGGACGGCGGCTTTGTCACCCGGCCCTGCGCCATGGGCTTCTCGGGAAACTACCCCAAGGCCCTGGACGGCATGGCCCGCCTCTTGAGCCTGGACATGCGCGTCATGGACCCGGCCTGGATCGGCATGAAGCTGCGCAAGCTGCTCAATGTCGGTGAACCGCTGGGCCACTTCATGGCGCCGGTGCCCAACCTTTCGGGTGAGCGGCGCCAGCAGATCTGGCCTTCGACCGTGGCCTATGTGGCGCGCCTGATCATCCACCGCTACGCCATGCTGGGCGTGCTGGACGAACAAGGCCTGCCCCTGGTGGAGATGGGCTTGCTGCAAGCGCCGATCAGCGCGCGCAAGGCCAGCAGCGCCGGCGCCCTGCAGGCCCAGGCCGGCAAGCCCTGCCCGGAATGCGGCAACCGCACCATGATCCACAAGGACGGCTGCGACTTCTGCACCGCCTGTGGCTATGTGGGGCAGTGCGGCTGATCGAGTGAACCGGTGAACGGGCCGGAGGTTCGCTCTCTCAGCTCGCCATCGCAATCAGCACCACGCGCCGGTTCTTGGCGCGGCTTGCTTCGTTGCTGTTGTCGGCGATCGGCTTCTCGTGGCCGAAGCCCTGCGTTTTCAGCGCGCTGCTGGGCCAGCCCGCGCCTTGCAGTGCGTGGCTGACGGCGCTGGCACGGCGCAGGGACAGCTGCTTGTTGTAGCTGGCGTCGCCCACGGCGTCGCTGTGGCCCTCGATTCGCAGCCGTGGCACCTCGACCTCGCGCAGCTGCTGGCCCAGCTCGATCAGGCGCTTGCGCTGCTCCAGCTGCAGGCGGTCGGAATCGAAGCCGAACAGCAGGCTGGTGGCCAGGTTCAACTCCCACTCATCGCCGGTCTGCGCAAAGCCCAGCTCCTGCAGGCGGCGCCGTTGCTGCTCGGTCCAGGGCGAGGGCGGTGTGATGACGGCTGCCGTGCCGGGGCTGCTTTGGCAGGCCTGCAGGAGCAGGGGCAGCAGGGGCAGGCCAAGCAGCGCGCGACGCTGCGTCAGGCCGGCGGCCCGGTCATGGGTGTTGAGGCCGGTCTCAGTCCGGGCTGGGTGTGGGGCGTGTCGGGGCTGCTTCAAGTGAACTCCTGCTTGATGAGCCGCTGGGCAGCACACCGCGTGCCGCCCGCTTGCGCTGGTACATGTCCTGGTCGGCCGCCTTCATCAGCTCGGCAGCACTCAGGCCATGGGTGGGGAAGATCGCCAGGCCGACGCTGATGCCGGGCACCACGGTGGATCCATTGGGCAAGGTCACCGGCTGGGCCACGGCACTGCGCAGCTGCTCTGCAATTGCCGGGGCATTGGTGGCCTGACGCAGGCCATGGACCAGGACCACGAACTCGTCGCCGCCCAGGCGCCCCACCAGGTCCTGTGCGCGCACGCTGCGGCTCAGGCGCTGGGCCACGGCCACCAGCACGCAGTCGCCGGCCTCGTGGCCATGCTCGTCGTTGATGGTCTTGAAGTGATCGGCGTCGATGAAGTAGAGCGAGAAGCAGCCGCCGGCGCGGCTGGCTTGTGACAAGGTGCTGGCCAGCACGCGTTCGAAATGGGCGCGCGTCGCCACACCGGTCAGGCCGTCGCGCGCGGCCTGGTCGCTGAGCTCGGCATGGGCATGGCGCAGCGCGTCATGCTCGCGCAGCAGTTGCTGCTGGTGCTCGCTGAGCTCCTGCAGCAGGGCGTCGAAATCGGCGCTGAGCTGGTCCAGCTCGCGCACGCCCGCACGCGGGGCCTGGCGCAGGGCCAGCAAGGGGTTGTGGGGCTCGCGCAGCTGGCGCATCTGGCGGCTGTGCTCGGCCAGTGCTTGCAGGGGCAGGACCAGGCGATCGGCCAGGCGGTGCGACACGCGCAGCACCGCCACCCCGGCCAGGCCCATGGCCAGCAACACGCCCGCGGCGGCCCAGCTCATCAGGCTGAGCAGGGCGCTGGCATCGGCCTGCAGCTCCACCACGGCCTGCACCTGGCCCTGGGCCAGCACCGGTGCCTCGGCGCGCACCGGCCAGAGCGTTTCGGCCAGGCGGGCCCAGCTGCCCTGGGCATCTGCCTTGCGGTAGCAGGCGAAGTCTTCATCCGGCAGCGTGCCGGCCGCGCC
This sequence comes from Paucibacter sp. B51, assembly GCF_027863535.1. NCBI lineage: Bacteria > Pseudomonadati > Pseudomonadota > Betaproteobacteria > Burkholderiales > Sphaerotilaceae > Roseateles > Paucibacter sp. B51. Next base: position 2,068,800 of record NZ_JAPIVN010000001.1, read on the forward strand.
CGGGCGCGGCAGATCGCGCAGGCTGTGGGCACCCAGGCGCACGCGCGCGGCCGACACCGGCTCGTGGCGCAGCAGCTCTTGCAGCAGGGTTTCGGTGGCCTGCCGGTCCTGGAACACCACGGCGGCCTCCACCGAATAGGCCAGCGAGCGTGCCTGCAGCTCCAGATTGCGCACCGTGGACAGGTGCAGCAGCAGGGCGGCGCCCACGGTCAGTACCAGACCGACGCTGAGCACCGACAGCCACCCGATGCGCCAGCTGGCCGCACGCATCAGCTCGAGCACGCTGGGCACCGGCCGGGCGTGATGGGCCGGGCCTTGAGCCCAGAGATGGCGCCAGGGCTTGCTCATGCCTTGCGCCCCTGGGGCTTGGCCAGGCGCAGCACCTGAGGGTGCACGCGCAGGCCGCTGCGGGCCACGGCGTCGAGGTTGACCTCGAAGCGGGTACGGCCGTCCTGAGCCTCGAGGCAGAACATGCCGCCGTCGCTGCAGAACTCGGGCCCACGGCCCAGGGTCAGCACCGCTTGCTGGGCCAGGCTGCGCAGCAGCTGGCGCAGCGGCTCGGGCTGCCAGCCTTCCAGGTAGACGGCCTGGCAATGGGGCGGCAGGGCGCTCTGATTGGCCTCGATCAGATGGACCTCGAGCTGCCGGCCATCGTGCAGGGGCTGGACCTGGCGGGCGATCTCCTGCGCATCGCTGGCGCTGCGGCTGATGCACAGGCCCAGGGTGGCCGGGCCTTGCGGCCAGCGGGTGTAGCTGACGATGGCTTGCAGGATGGCGCCGGTGGCCAGGGCCGATTGCGCCACCACGGCCTGCTGTGGCAGGGCCTGAGCCTGGCAGGGGCCGCCGGCCAGGCCGCCCAGCAGCAGACCCAGGCCCAGCTCGAGCCGGCGCCGCAGGCGCCCGCGCAGCCACCCGGGCGCGCGCCGCAGCGGGGTCGAGCAGGAGACAAAAAAGGCAGCCAACATTCAGATTCCAAACCAGCCACGCAGGGCCCGGGCCGGGGCCCGGGGACGCGCTTCATATTTCCGAATGAAGACGAGATCGGCCCAGTATAGGCAGGGCTGAAGCCCGAGCCCCGGGCATTCCTGCGCGCTTGGCCTGGCTCACCCCCGCAAGTGCAGGGGGTCTTGTTGCAGCGTCGCGGCAACCGGGCAAAGCGCGGGCTTTTCCGCGGATGGTTGGGGCAGGTCAACGGCTAGGCTCTTGGCCATCTGAATCCCTTGCCCGGGAGGCCTGGATGGCATTCGCACATGAGCTGCTCTTGTTTCCTCTGGAATGCGAGGTGCAGGCCGCAGCCCAGCAGCTGCATGACAGCTCCGACTGGAACGCCCGCCTGGCGGTTGCCTGGGGCCTGCGCCAGCTCAACAGCCCGCGCGCCCAGGCCCTGGCCGTGGCCTTGCTTCAGGAGCTGGAGGAGTCCCAGGAGCAGACCGCCTTCATGGACCCGGCGGCCCTGAGCACCATGCGCGCCCGCCTGCATCTGGTGCAGGGCGAGGTGGCCATGCTGATGATGCGTCTGGACGACGCCCAGGCCTGCGTGGAGCGTGCCCGCGCTGAGCTGCAAGCCCACCCCAACCCCTGTGTGCAGGCCGATCTGCATGGGCTGCAAGCCAGCATCCATGCCGACCGAGGCGATGTCGACCTGCAACGCGACGCCCAGCAGAGCGCGCTGGACTGGGCTGACCAGGCCCAGGACGCCGAGCGCCAGCTCTACTACCGGGCCTGCCTGGCGCGCGCCGATCTCTTCCTCGATTTCGAGCTGGCCCGGGCCACCTGGTCCGAGCAGCTGCCCTCCAGCGGCGAGGGCCTGTCGGCCATGTGCCGCGCGGCGTTGTCGGACTACCGCGCCCTCGAACATGGCCTGGGCTCCGAGTATGTCGAGGCGGCTGCTTTTCTGGAGCAGTCCTACGAGGCCAGCCTGGAATCGGGCCAGGTGCGGCGCGCCATCGGCGCGGCCTCCAATCTGGGCTACAGCTACACCAGCATTTCCGATTTCGAAACCGCCCTGGCCTGGCTCAAGAAAGGCCTGGCCGTGGCGCGGCGCGTGCGTTGGCCCGGTGCCATCGGCCTGTGCCTGGCCCAGACCGGCGAGGCCTTGCGCCGCGTCGGCCAGACCGAGTCGGCACGCGAGCTGCTGCGCGAATGCCTGCAGACCCTGGCCCAGCATCCGCACAGCCGCACTGCCATGATGGCGCTGGATTACCTCGGCCAGGCCGAGCTGGACCATGGCCACTACGAGGAAGCGCTCAAGCATTTCGAGCTGTTGGGTCAGCGCGAGCGGCATTCGCATTCCAGCGATATGCGCACCGGTGTCGTCCTCGGCCGGGCCCGGGCTTTGATGCACCTGGGGCGGCTCGACGAGGCCAAGTCTGTGGCCCTGGAGGCCATCAAGGCTGCCACCGCCCAGCAACAGCGCAGTGATCTGGTGGAGCTGCGTGCCCTGGTGGCCGAGATCGAGCGGCGCAGCGGGGCCACACCCGACACGGTGCTGAGCTGGTTGCAGCTGGCCCTCGAGCAGGCGCAGGCGCTGGAAGCCTACCAACCCAAACCTGAGCTTCTGGACGCTGCCGCGGAGGCCCTGAGCCAGGCCGGCCGGCCCGAGGAGGCCTATGCCATGGAGCGCCGTGCCATGGCCGCGCGCCAGGCCGCCTGGGCCACGGCCTCACGCCATGCCCGCCAGCAGGTCGAGGTGGCGCGCAACGAGCGCCAGCATGCCCGCCAGCAGGCCCAGGCCAAGGAAGAGCGCCTGGCCAAGCTGCAGGCCGCCCACGAGCAGTTGCAGCAGCTGGTGGTGCTGGGCCGTGAGATCTGGCGCCAGCGCAGCCCGGGCCTGATCTTCACCGTGCTTTGCCGCGAGCTGCGCTCGGTGCTGAGCGCCGAGGTGCTGGCTGTCTACCGCCGCGATGCCAGCGGCCAGACCCTGGTGATGGGCGAATCGTCCAAGGGCGAGCATGAAGGCCTGCCGCTGAAGATCGCCGTCAGCGACCCTGACAGCCCTTGCGCCGCCTGCAGCCGCGACTGGACCGAGCGCCATGAGACTCTGGAGCGCGGCCCCACCCGCATCTTCGCGCCCATGGTCGGTGACGATGCCAACCCGGCCGTGCTGGTGCTGGAGCTGCCCGAAGGCCAGGCCTGGGGCACGCGCGAGCAGGGCATCCTGCGCCACCTGAGCACCGACGCCGCCCTGGCCTTCAAGCGGGCCATGGCTTGAGCTCACTGTCGACCGGCCGAGCCCCTTCTCTTGGTTGCGGCGCTGCCTTCTCCAAGGTCTGCCAGCCGAAGAAGCGCGCCACCTTGTGACCCTGTGCCCAGGTGTCTGCTTGCCCGAGTGCCATCAGTTCGCGCGTGTAAGGTGCTTCGAACAACAGGTAGCTGGCCAGGGCAGCCCCCTGTGGTCTTGGTCCGCCGGGCGCAGTCTTGCCCACCCCGGTGCCGCGCAAGAGGGTCCGCACAGCGCGCGGCAGGCTCTCTAGATGGCGAGCGGCGATGTCGTCCAGGCGCTGCGAGGGCGCGATCACCAGGGCGTCGAGCGGCCGCAGCGGTGTCTCGGCCAGGGCCTCGGGCGGCAGCAGGGCCAGGGTGCGGTTGATGCGCTCCATGCGCTCGATGTCCACCGCCAGCGCGTCGAGAAAAATGCCCGAGAGTGCATGGCCGGCCACCTGGGCCAGGCTGGGGTAGGCTGAGCTGCTCTCGCGCTGCAGGGCCGGCTCGTGCATGCGACCGGCGCCGATGATGAGCAGGCGGCGTGCGCCGAGATGGATGGCCGGCGAGAGCGGCGCCGTCTGACGCATCGAGCCGTCGCCATACCAGGCGCCGAGGCCGTCGTGGTGCAGGCGCGTGGCCGGAAAGATGAAGGGAATCGCCGAGGAGGCCAGCAGATGCTCTTGCGTCAGCATGGTCGGCACGGCCAGGCGGCTGGAGCGCAACCAGGGGGCGATCGGCCGCGCGGCCTGGTAGAAGCTGACATGCTCGCCGCTGCTGTAGCTGGAAGCGGTCACCGCCAGCGCTTGCAGATGGCCGCGCGCCAGCATGCTGGGCAGGCGGCTCATGGGCACCAGGCGGCTGAGCAGGCCGCCCAGCGGCGTGTTGTCCAGCAGCGAGCGCGGGCGAAAGCGCGCCAGCGCCCAGCCCAGCGACATCATGCTCAGCCAGCGCGCGCCGCTGCGCGCCACGCCCAGCGCGTCGCTGCGGTAGACCTGCTCGGCGCTGAATTGCGACCAGACCTCGGCCAGCTGGTCGACCCCGGCGTCGTAGTGGTCGGCATGGCAGGCCAGGGCCGCGCCGTTGATGGCGCCGGCCGAGGTGCCGACGATGACGCCAAAGGGGTTTGCTGGATCACCGCGGCTGTGCTGATGCTGGCGGCGCATGGCCGTGATGGCCTGCAGCACGCCCACCTGATAGGCCGCCCGCGCGCCGCCGCCGCTGAGGACCAGGGCGGTGGTGGCAGGCTGGTTCATGGCGCGGGCTCGGGGCTAGGGGACTCACGCCCGATTGAGGGTCAAGCCGCTCAGCCGGGGAGCAGGGGGCGGCAATGTCGCTCCGCTGGACATGGCTTCTCTCGTCCTGACCGTGTCGCATGCGGAGGTGAGCCGGCTCATGAAGATACTCCTTGAAGCGTGCGTGGGGCGGCGGCTGGAACAGAACGATGGAGCGTGCCGGGCGCCGCTGTCAGCACAGCCACCCTTGCCTGCAAGCGCGATCTACGCGAAACCTGATGCCGATGGGCTGGTTGTGATTTCACTGCAAATGATAAAAATACCAAGTGACCAATTGCACGAATTTAGCAATTCGTCGATCCGTGACGCCGGAAATGAGATCAAGTGCATCGGCTCCGTGTTGGCTTGCGCAAAAGCAAGACGCCGCCGCGCGGGGCGGCGACCTTGGGGCTTGATCCGTGAGAGTTGGGGTGGGTCCTATTGATCAGCGCTGCGAATCGGCCAGGCCTGGCTCAGGCCCCAGAGCATCTCGGGCAGCAGAAAGACCAGCAGCAAGGGGGCCTGGGTCTGCCACCAGGCCAGGGCCATCCAGAGCGAGAACAGTGCGCGCGCCGCGGCATCGAATCGGCCCAGATGAATCTGCGGGCGCCACAGTCGCAGCAGGGACCAGACGGTGACCAGGCTGCCCATCAGCTGGCAGAACAAGGCGTGCAGGGGCTCGAAAGCGGGAAAGGCCTGACCGCCCAGGGCCTGATTCAGGGCTGAGAGCTGGGGTAACAGCCAGGCCAGGGTCCAGGGCGTGGCAAAGCCGACGGTGAGCAGCAGATCGTAGAGCCCGCTGGCGCGCACCAGGTGCAGGTAGCGGCGTGGGTGGAATCGAGGCCATGTGATGCTGAGGACAGAGGACGGGAACATGGAATCTCCAGGACGTTGAACGGGCTTGAAAGCGCCAAGGGTTGGGCTTGAAGCCGGGCGCGACAGGCCCATCTCCACAGCCAGGGCCGCAGCCTCGGGCCTGGAGTACGCTCCAGGGTCAAGCCCTGGCCTTCGCCTTTTTTCTCCGACCTTGTGAACCCACCCTCCATCCGCCATGCAGATCGGTGAACTCTCCGCCCGCACCGGCTTGAGCCGGGACACCTTGCGCTTCTACGAAAAGCGCGGCTTGCTTCGCGCCCGCCGCAGCGACAACGGCTATCGTGACTACCCGCCCGAGGCCGTGCGCTGGCTGGGTTATGTGCGCATGGCCCAGGGCCTGGGCTTCAGCCTGGCCGAGATCGAGGCCGACTTGCCCCGGGTGACGGATGCGCAGCCGGCCGCCACGGCGGATGAGCTGCGGGCTGTGCTGGCGCGCAAGCTGCAAGAGATCGACGCCCGCATCGCCGGCCTGCAAGGTCTGCGCGCCGAGTTGCTGGCCCAGCTGCAGGCGCCGCAGCCGGCCTGCCCTTTGCGAGGCGTGGGCAGCGTGCGCGGCGAGGTGCTGGCATGAGCGGCGGCGGCCCCTTGATGATCCCGCCCGCAGGCGAGGGCTTGCCCGATCGCATCGCCCAGGCGGTGCTCAGCCTGGTGGCGCAGCGGCCGGAGTCGCAAGCCCTGCCCAGCATGCGCCCGGCCGATGCCGCGCGCCAGGCCACCGGTGAGGCCGCGGCCAAGGCGGCGCTGGCGGCCGGCTCTCTGGCCCTGCCGCCCGGGCCGCTGGGCTGGTTGACGGTGTTGCCTGAGATGCTGGCAGTCTGGCGCATCCAGTCCCAGCTGGTGGCCGATATTGCCGCGCTCTACGGTCGCACGGCCGAGCTGGGCCAGGCGCAGATGCTGTACTGCCTGTTCCGCCACACGGCCGCCCAGGCGGTGCGTGACCTGGCCGTGCGGGTGGGCGGGCGCTGGCTTGTGCGGCCGGCCACCACCGCGCTGCTGCAGCGCGTGGCCGGCCAGTTGGGCGCCAAGCTGGGCGAGAAGCTGCTGCAGAAGACCGTCTCGCGCTGGGTGCCCGTGCTGGGCGCGGCGGCGGTCAGCGCCTACGCCTTCTACGACACCCAGCAGGTCGGTCGCGTCGCCATCGAGCTGTTCGAGCGCGAGCAGGTGCTCGACAACCCTGTCTGAATTCCGGCCGCCGCGGCCTACACTGCGGCATGACCGCGGTTCTGCACAGCCCCAGCCCCCTGGCCCTGCGAGCCCCCGCCATCCTGGATGTGGAGGCCTCGGGCTTTGGCCGCGGAAGCTACCCCATCGAGGTGGGCTTTGTCGAGCCCAGCGGCACGGTCTTTTGCTCCCTGATCCAGCCCGAGCCCGACTGGTTGCACTGGGACCCGAGTGCCGAACTGGTGCACGGCATCAGCCGCGAGATCCTGCGCCGCCACGGCAAGCCGCCCGCTTGGGTGGCTGCCCAGATCAACGAGCGCCTGGCGGGCCAGACGGTCTACTGCGACGCCTGGGCCCATGACTACTCCTGGTTGGCGCGGCTGTTCGACAGCGCGGACATGATGCCGGCCTTCCATCTGCAGGATTTGCGCTGCCTGCTCAGCGAGGCCGAGGCGGCCTGCTGGCATCAGCTGCGCGAACAGGTGCGCGAAGAGCTCCAGCTCGACCGCCACCGCGCCAGCGCCGATGCCCGCGTGCTGCAGACGGCCTTGCTGCGCCTGCGGGCGCCGGCGCGCGGCTGAGGCCGACACGCCGCCTCAGCCCAGCTGGTCGAGATTGCCGCGCGCGCAGTTGCGGCCGGCGCGTTTGGCTTCGTAGAGCTTGGCATCGGCCTCGGCCACCATGGGCTCGAGCAGCAGGCGGTGGTTGGGGCTGATGCAAAAGCCCACGCTGATGCCGATGTGCAGTTCCAGCTGCTCGATGCGGAAGGGGGTGCCGATGGCCTGGATGATTTTCTCGGCCACGATGCGCGCGGCGCTTGGATCTTGCAGGCCTGGCAGCAGCACGGCGAACTCGTCCCCGCCCAGGCGGGCCACCAGGTCTTGCGGCCGCAGCACATGGCGCAGGCGCCCGGCAACGGCTTTGAGCAGGGCATCGCCGACCGGGTGGCCATGCTGGTCATTGACCGGCTTGAAGCGGTCCAGATCCAGGTAGAGCAGGGCGGCATAGCCGCTGCTGCGCCGGGTGCTGACGGCATCGAACAGGTCTTGCGCCTTCTTGTTGAAACCGCGCCGGTTGAGCAGCTGGGTCAGGGGGCAGGTTTGCGAGGCGTCACGCAGGCGCTGCTCCTCGCGCCGCGCCTCGGTCACATCGTGGGCGATGCAGATCACGCCTTCGATGGCCTCGCTCTCGCTGCGCAGCGGTGCGTAGCGCAGCTGCAGCACCAGGGCCATGTCCTCGCTCGTGGCCTGCGAGCGGGCATCGGCGGCCTGGGCCGTGCTGCGGTCATAGACGCGCTCCAGCTGGGTGGCCAGGCCTTGCAATGCACGATCGATGGCCGGGCGGCGCGCCTGGTATTCCTCGTCGCCCAGCAGTTCGGCCACATGGCGGCCCAGCCAGGCCTCGCGGCGGACGTTGTAGCGCCGCTCGAAGGCCTGGTTGAAGAAGAGGAAACGGGCTTCCAGATCGAGCACCGAGATCATGGCCTGCGAGGTCTGGGCAATGGCCCGCATCATGGCCTCGGTGCGCTGGCGCTCACGCTGGGCGCGCACATCGGCCGAGATGTCGCGAAGGATGACCGAGAGCGTCTCCACCGCGCCGCTGGCCTTGCGGTGAAGCAAGACGGTGGCCATGCAGGGCACGGGCTGGCGCTGCCCGTCGAGCACTGTGCCCTGGCCCTGCCACTGGCCCTGGGCCAGCACGGCGGGCAGGATCTCCTCACGGAAGCGTTCAGCGCCGCCGGGGGCGAAGAAGTCGGTGTAGGCCGTGTCGCTGAGATCGCTGTCCATGGGCACGCCCAGGCGCTGGCGGGCGGCCGGGTTCATGTAGATCAGGCGGTGGTTCTGATCCAGCTGGCAGACGTAATCGGGGGTCAATGCGAAGATGGCGTTCAGGGTGCGGGCGGCGCGCTGCTGCTCGGCCAGCTCGGTGATGTCCTCGACCGTGCCGACCTGACCCTGCAGCTTGCCATCCAGGCGCAGCGGCGCGGTGCGCACGGCCAGCAGGCGGCGCTGTCCATCGGGGCGCTGGATGCGGCTGAAGGCCTTGAGGCCCTCGCCGCGCCGGATCATCTCCAGCCAGTTGCTGCGCACGCGCTCGCGCCGCTCCGGCGCTTGCAGCTCCAGCCAGCCCCAGGCCAGCTGATCTTCGCGCAGGCCTTGCAATTGCAGATAGGTCGGGTTGGCGTAGACCATGCGGCCGCTCTGATCGCAGCGGAACAGGCCCAGGGGGGAGGCATCGCTGGCGGCGCGCTGGATCGCCTCTTCCAGGCGCACGCGCCTTTGCGTGCGCGCCAAGACCGCCGTCATCAGCAAGGCCAGGCCGCTGACCACGACGCTGAAACCGATCACCACCAGGCGTTCGATCCGGTGCCGCGCCAGCGCGGCGTTGTCGCCCTGCGAGACCAGCAGCTGCAGGCCAAACACATCGAGGCTGCGGTAGGCGCCGTGGCGCGGCTGGCCGTCGCTGGCCGCGCCGCTGGTGGCAAAAAAGCCCTCACGGCCGCTGAAGTCAGCGCGGCGCTCAGGCCGATCGGCGAACACATCCCGGCCGATGAAGCCGGGCAGCTCGGGCACGCGCGACAGCGCCACGCCGTCCGCGCGCAACAGGGTCACCGCGGCGGCCGGACCACGGGCGAAGAAGCCATGCAGGCGCTGCAGGCGGGTCAAATCAATCAAGGCCACGGCCATGGGCAGGCCAGAGTCACTGGCGCTCAGGCGCATCAGCATGGGAATCTGCATGGGCCCATTCGCGCGCAGCTGCAAAGGCAGACCGAGCACAGGCTTGGCCTCTGCATGGTCGGCCAGCAGGGCGAGGTAGGCCCGCTGCTGTGACAAATCGGCCGCCGGCTGGCCGCTGATGGCCGGGATGCGGAAGGCCAGGCCCTGGGCATCCAGCAGCAGCACATCGACCATGCCACGCGAGGTCTCACGCAAGGTGTCGGCCAGCTGGGCCAGGGAGACATCGGCCAGAGGCTCGCGCTGACCGCGGGTCAGCAGCCACAAATCGATGGTGCGCAGGCTGCGCTCGGCGTCGCGGAACGCCGCCTCGGTCTGGGCGGCTGCGGCCTCGGTGGCGCTGGCCATCTCGCTGCGCTGGTCCTGCAGCAGCTGAGCCGGGTAGAACAGGGTGAACCAGACCACGAAGCCCCAGAGCATCACCAGCACCAGGCCGATGGCCGCGAAAGGGCCGAGCGTCAGCAGCCCGGCCAGGCGTGAGCTTGGCAGCTCAGAAGGGGGCGGCGGCGTGGATTCTTCGGGCATCCGGCTTCGTGGCCGGCCACGATGGGGGCCGGATGCAAACATTGTGCGGCAAGCAGGCCGCGGGAGATCGGCCGAAAAGCGCCGAGCCGACCTCCTTTCGTTTCAGCGTGCGGCGGTGCGCGCGCGGCGCGTACCCAGGGGCAGCAAGCCCAGTGCCAGCAGGCCCAGCGCCAAGCTGCCTGGCTCGGGCACCTGGTTGCCCTGGGTGTTGAAGTTGCCCGTGCCGTCGCCCTGGTACCACCAAGTGCCGTTGAGCTTTCGGTCGTGGATGAGGTCCACGCGCAGCACGCCGTAGCGCTGGTCGCTGCTCTTCCAGACCACGAAGCTGCCGACGCCATTGTGGACATCGCCGTCGCCCAAGGCTGGGGTCGCGTAGGCGCCGTAATTGAAGTTGCTGGCGTCGGTGATCTGGTTGATGTCGGTCACGCCGGTGGCCACAGCCACCTGGAAGCTACCACCCGAACTCACCGAGTAGAAGTAGCCGAAGTGATTGGTGGCCCAAGACCATTCGATCTTGAGGAAGTTCGTGCCATCACCGATTTGAGTGCTGTAGCTCGACTCCTGCCAGCCGTTCAGGGTGCCGGAGACGACGCCGGCTTGGGCATGCAGGGCGGCAGCGGCCAGCGCGGCACTGGCAGCCAGGCGGATCAGAAATTTCTTCAAGAGCAGACTCCCGGTCATGAGGTGGTATGAACGCCGGGATTCTCTCGATCCTGTATCCAGAAGTAACGCGCCACCCCCGTGGATGATGGGCGGGTAAACCCCTGGATGTCACTGAAGAAGTGGACAAATACCAAAGCCTGGCGGGCGTCATGGGCCTGCAGCGAAAGCGCCGCGCGCGCCATGCTTTCGTTCAGCGCCGCTGAACCTGCAGCATGGGCACGGGGCTGAGTCGCTGCTCGGCCAGAAAGCGCTGGCGCACCTGCTCGATCAGGCGTTCGCCGTCCAGCCAGCCTTGCTGGCGCAGCAGCTGGGCCAGGTGCCAGGTGAAGACGCCGTGCAAGCGGGTGTTGGCCAGGCTGCCGCCCTTGGGCATCCATTCCTCGCGCACCCGCTCGTGGCTGCGGCCGGCGAAGAGCAGGGTGCGGCCGTCGCTGCGCGGGCTGCCGAAGCGGCCGGGGGCGCGTGTCGCCTTCGCGTCTGCCGCGCTGCTGCGTGCATGGCTCAGGGTCAGGCCGAGCTCGGCCGGGTGCAGGGCGCGCACGCGTGGGCCGGGGCTGGGTTCGCCTGGCTCGCTGCGCGCCATGCCGGCGGCATGGCAGGTGTCGAAGACGGCCCAGACCTGGGCGCCGCGGTCGACCAGGCGGTCGATCCATGTGCCGATCTCGTCGTCGAGCAGGGCGTTGGGAATCTGGCCGCTGGCGCCTTCGCCGCTCCAGGACTGCACGTCGGCGGGCAGCAGCACTTCGTCCAGGCCGTCGGCTTCAGGCCAGCGGGCCTCGCTGGCTTGTGGCTGTTGGCTGCCGTGGCCGGAGAAATAGAACAGCAGGCGCTCGCCCGCCCGAGCCTGCTGGGCCAGGTCTTCCATGGCTTGCAGGATGTCGGTTCGGCTCGGTGCGCCACTGAGGGCCTGGATGCGGCCGGCCTCCAAGCCCTGGCTGCGCAGCAGCTCTTGCATCAGGGCCACATCATTGTCCGGGCCATGCAACCAGAGCCGTGCCGGCAAGGCCGGGTAACGCGACACGCCGATGAGCAAGGCCCGGTCCATGCCGGGCAGGCGGGCGGTGGGGGCTGCCCCGACCTGGGCCGGTGCCCAGCCCAGGGCGGCCAGAGTCAGCAGGCAATGGCGGCGTGAATGGCGTGGAGAGCAGGCGTCAGGAGCAGGGCGCACGGCGAATTCGTTCAATGAATCCAGGTGAAGGCGGCCCAGAAATGCGGGTGGGCGCGGGTCTGGCCGCGGTACTGCTGCAACCAATGCCGCTGGGCACGAGCCAGCAGCGCTGGGCCCAGGTTAGCACGCGCCTGCGCGCGCGCCGAAGCGGCTTGCCACGGAGGCTGGGCGTAGAAGGCGCTCAACCAATCGGCCGTGCTGTCGTCGGCCACCCGCCACTGGGTGGCCATCAGCTGCTGCACGCCCGCCCCGCGCAAGGTGGCCGCCAGGCCCAGCCATTCGCGGCCGCGCCCGCGCCGGCTGCTGGCACCCTCGTCCAGCACCAGGGCGGTCTCGCAGGCCGAGAGCACGGCCAGCTGCACGCCGGCCCAGGGCAGGCGACCCAGCTCCACCAGGTTCAAGCTCTGACCGTCACCCAGCAGCAGATAGGACTGCTCACGCCCGGCCGGGTCGAGTACGAAATGGCTGGCCAGATGCACCAGGGCCGGGCCGGCTTCCAGCGCGGCTTGCAGGCGACGGGCGGTGAAATCATGGTCCAGCTGCAGCAGGGCACCGGTGTGTTGGCGCAGTGCCGCCAGCTCGCGCCGCACGGCCGGCAGGGGCGCCAGGCGGCCGTCCTCGCTGGCCAGGCTGCGGCCCAGGCCCAGCGCGCCCTGGCGCAGCTCGGGCGGCGGTGTGGCGGCGGCCGGCAGGCCGCTGTCCATGCTCAGGCTGACGCGTTCGACCAGGTAACGCTGGCCATCATGCAGGGCGGCAAAAGGCAGGTAGCGCAGCACATCATCCGCCGCGATGTCGAGGTGCTGGGGCTTCGGTGAAACGGGCAGCAGGCGCAGGGCAGGCGCCATCACAGCCAGGTAGAGCGCCTGCGAGAGGGGCAGGTCTTGCTCGCAGCGGCGCTCCAGGCATTGACGCAGGGCCAGGGTCTGCCGTGCCAGGGCGGTGCGCGTCAGGGGCAGCTGCAGATGGCGGGTGGGCTGGCCGGCGGCTTGCACCCGCAGGCTCAGCCGGCCCTCGCGCAGAAAGAAGTAGCTGAGGCGGGCATGGCCGGGTGCCAGGGCCGCTCTGTGGCTCGGGGCCGGATCGGCTCTGGCGTTTTCAGCGGTTTCGGTCGGCTCGGCCTCGTCTTCCGCCAACTGACGCAGTTGTTGCACGGCGGCGTCCAGTGCTGTCTGGGCGGCCTGCGAGCGCACAGCTGTGCGGTCCAGCAGGCCCACGGTCTGCTCGATCTCGCTGTCGATGCGGTCGGAGGCCTGGCGCAGCTCGCGGCCGATGTCGGCCAGGGCTCCGTGCCAGTGGCGTTCTGCGGCATTGAGCCGCAGATGACGCTCGCCGTCGCTGGCGCTGCGGCGCCCGCCGCGCAGCAGCTCGCCGCGTTCTTCCTCCTGCAGAAAGGCCAGCGCCGCCTCGCTGTCCTTGAAGCGGCCTTGGTCGATCAGCAGCTCGACCCAGGCCCGCAGATGGTGCTCGTAGCGGGCCAGACCGGCACGCTGCAGGTCGGCGCTGTCTTGCGGCAAATCGCTGCGCAAACGCCGCAAGGCCAGAGCACCGAGCTTGTAGAAGACCAGGGCCAGGCGGGGCTGGCTTGCGCTGAGGCGCTGGGCGTTCTCGAACAAGGCTTGGGATTCATGGGCCGGGCTGCGGCCCATGGCCCCCAGGGCCAGGGCGCGCCACTGGTGCCAGGCGCGCAGCCGTGGCTCCAGCCGTGCCCGGGCCAGGTGCAGGATGGCGCGGTTGCTTTGCAGCGGTGTGCTGTGTTTGGTCACGATGCGCTCGACCTCGCCTGCGGCCCAGCGCATGAGCTCGGCGTCACCCTCGCGTTCGGCCAGAGGCAGCAGGGCTTCGGAAAAGAACAGGGTGTAGTTGCTGCCGAATCCCTCGCCCTCGACGATGTCCCGACCCCGTGCCAGCGCCTGCGCATCACCCAGATGGTGGCGGGCCAGCTGTTCGTACAGCCGGGTGGGCAAGGCCTCGGTGTAGACCAGGCCGAAGGCCTGGCCGGGGCTGCGTGCGGCTTTCTCGGCCACCTGCAGCACCCGTGGGTAGTCGCCCGCGGCATGGCTGAAGCGAACCAGATTGTTGTAGGCCCGGCCCAGGCGCATCCAGGCCGGTCGGCCGGCGGCCTGCTCGGCCTCCCAGTAGGCCACCACCTGCTCATGCTCGCGGATCGCCTCCATCACCTGGCCGCGCTCGTACATCACGATGGAGCGCTCGCTCTGCAGCAGGCGCAGCAGGCGTTCGTCGCCGGCTTGCTCAGCCTGGGCGCGCTGGAAGGCGGTGTCGATCAGATGCCAGGCCTGGTCGATGCGGCCGAGCCGCCGGTGGTAGGCCGTCAAGGGCCGGGCGAGGATCAGGGTCGGCGCTGCATCGGGACCGAGTTCCCGGGCCAGGGTCTCGGCCAGGGCTTCCATCTGCGGCCGCGCGCCGACGGTGCCGTAGAGGCTCTCGCTGAGGCTGACCAGCTCCTCCTGGGCCCGCTCGGCGGCGGGGCTGCGGGCACCGGGTCCGGCCGCTCGCAGGACCTGCACGCGGGACTGGATCTCGCCATCCAGCAGGCTTTGCGCTTCGCTGAGCCGGCCCTGGTTCAGCAGGCCGCCCCAGAGCATGCGCAGCATCTGCATGCGGGTTTCAGCGTCGCCAGAGGCCGCAGCCCGCGCCTCGTGGGGGCGATGAAGGTCCAGCAGTTCCGGCAGCGGCCGGTCGGGCCGCTCGCTGAGGATCTGATGGAGCCGAAAGCCATGCAAGGCCCAGAGCGAGAAGCCGGCCACTTCGTCGGGCATCAGCTGCCAGGCGCAGTCTTCCCAGGCTTGGTAGAGCCGGTGGCGATCCGACAGGGTCTCGATGTTGAAGGCCTCGCGGTTCATGGCCGCCAGGCCGGGGTGCGGCTGCCGCGCCAGCGCCTCGGGATCGCGCGCGCAGGTGCTCTCGGGATTTGCCCGCAGGGGCCCGAAACTGAGCAGGCTCAGGGTTACAGTCAGCGCCCGTGCGAAGCGCAAGCCTGCGCGTCGCACGCTTTGATTGTTGCGCTGGAGGCGCGGCCTGCGGTGTTCTCCCATGTGCCCGATTTTTCTTGTCCCGTTGCCGTGCTTCTTGGCCGGCCCCTCGTCTGGCGCCGGCTCGCCCGGGCCGAATCCTAACCAGCCCCATGTTCGATCGCACCGAGGATGAACCAGAAGCACCGGCCCCGCGTGCCGGTGCCAGTGAGGCCGATCTGGCCGCGCTGTATCCGCAGTGGTATCCGCGCCTGCTGCGCTATTTCGTGGGCACCTGCGGCTGCAGCGAGGCCCTGGCCCATGAGCTGGTGCAGGACAGTTTTGCCGCGGCCCTGCGCGGCCTGGCCGGCTTTCGCGGCGAGGCCCAGCTCTCGACCTGGCTCTGGCAGATTGCCGGCAACACCTTGCGGGCCCATCTGCGCCGCCAGCAGCCCCTGCAGCTGGGGGCCGAGCCGGACGAGGACGCGGTGGCGCAAGACCTGACCCTGGGCTCAGGCCTGAGCTTTTCCGAAAGCACGCATCTCAATGATCTGAGCGACTGTGTGCAGCGGGCTTTCCGACGTTTTCAGGCCCAGGAGCCCGAGCGGGCCGAGGTTCTCTACCTGGCTTATGTCGAGGGCTGGACCCGGGCCGAATTGGCCCAGCGCCTCGGTCGCAGCGAGCACGCCACCACGGTCTACCTGGCCCAGTGCCGGGCCAAACTTCTGCCCTTGATGCAAGACTGCCATGACTGCTGAGCACCCACCCAAACTTCCGCCGGACGCCAGCACGCCCGATGCGCAGGCCTTGCGTCAGGCCGGCGATTGGCTGGACGGTCTGGCCGGCCGGCCGCGGCCGGCGCCCTCGGAAGGCGCTGCCGAAAGTGAGTCGAAGGAGGCCTGGCAGCAAGGCCAGCGCCTGCGCCGCGGCCTGGATCGACTGCCGCAGCCGCCGCTCGCGGCCATGGACTGGGCTGAGGTTCGCGCCCGCGCCGGCCTGCAGCTGCAGCCCGCGGCGGTGACGGCGCTGAAGAATCCGCCGCCCGAGTCGGCCAATCACAGCCCGCTTCGCCACAGCAAGCCCAGCGGCGGCCGCTGGGCCTGGGGCCTGGCCGCCTCGTTCATGTTGGGTGGTGTGCTGCTCTGGCCGCTGCTGTCGCCGAAGGACCCAGGGAGCGCCGAGGGCGCCTGGCGCGGGGCGCCCCCGACGCCAGAGGCGGCCGTGGCCGTCTGGAAGGTGGCGGACGTGGCCGAGATGGCCCGTCTCAGCGTGGACCTGAGCGCGCAGCTGGAGGCCCTGGGTGCGAGCGTCGAGATCGCTTCGCGCAAGCCCTCCGGGGCGCGCGATCGTGATGGCCTGTGGCTGCACATCCGCTGTGCCGAGGCTTGCGATGCGGCCCGGGTGGACCAGCGTCTGGCCGAGCTTGAAACCGCGCTGCAGCCGGCTGCCGATGGCACGCGCAGCTTGAGCCTGAAGCTGCTGCCGCGCTGAAGCCTGCTGTGGCGTGCGTGCCGTTTTTGGCACGATCTCGCTTGCTCTGCGTGCGCCCAGGCCCGATATTGGGGCTTGGCATCAGCAGGGAGACACGAATGAAATTGCGGTTTCAGGTCTTGGCTCTGGGTTTGGCCGGCACCTTGTTGGCCACCCTCACCGGCGGCATCGGCTTGTGGTCGGCCAATCGTCTCGGCGGCAATATCGAGGACGCGCTCCATGCCGCCGCTGCGCTGCAGGCCAGCCAAGAGGCGGACATGATGCATGACGCCATCCGCGGTGATGCTCAGCTCGCCCTGCTGGGCGCCTTGGAGCAGCAAGCAGCCCGCATCTCTGAAGCCGAGGCCGGGCTCAAGGAGCATGCTGCCACCTTCGAGAAGAACCTGGCCCTGCTGGACCAGGCCACGCTCAGCGAGGAGGCCCGCCAGGCCTTGCGCACGGTCCGGCCCTTGGTGGCGCGTTACGTGCAAGCGGCGCGCGAGATGGTCCAGGCCGCCCACAACGATGCCGCCGCGGCGCAAAAGGCCGGTCCGGCTTTGCAGGTCGCGTTCACCCAGCTGGAAGACCAGATGGCGGAGATGTCCGATGCCATCGAGAAAACCAATGAACGCCTGAATGAGCAGGCGGAGCAGGGTGTCAAGATGACCCGGTACCTGATGGCCGTGGCCTGGCTGGCCTCGGCCCTGGCCATGTTGCTGGCCTCGCTGTGGCTGGCCCGCCAGATGACGCGGCCCATGAATCAGGCGGTGCGCGTCGCCCAGGCCCTGGCCTCGGGCGAGCTGGGCAACCGCATCGAACCGGCCGGCAACGAGGAAACCCAGCAGCTCTTGCGCGCCCTGGCCGAGATGCAAGGCAGCTTTGCCGACATCGTGCGCGAGGTCAAGCGCAATGCCGACGAGGTGGCCAGTGCCAGCACCGAGATCGCCCACGGCAACCAGGATCTTTCCGACCGCACCGAGCAGCAGGCCAATGCCTTGCAGCGCACCACCTCGACCATGTCCGAGCTCGATGCCAATGTGCGCAACAACGCCGACAACGCCGAGCAGGCGCGTCAGCTGGCCGAGCAGGCCTCCAAGGTCGCGCTCAACGGCGGCGACATGATGGGCCGGGTGATCTCCACCATGGGCGGCATCAACGACAGCTCGCGCCGCATCGCCGACATCATCGGCGTGATCGATGGCATTGCCTTCCAGACCAACATCCTGGCCCTCAATGCCGCGGTCGAGGCGGCGCGTGCCGGTGAGCAGGGGCGCGGCTTTGCCGTGGTGGCCGGCGAGGTGCGCGGCCTGGCCCAGCGCAGCGCCGCGGCGGCGCGCGAGATCAAGGATTTGATCGACACCAGCGTCGGCCAGGTCGGGCAGGGCACCGAGCTGGTCAACCAGGCCGGCCAGACCATGGATGAAATCGTCAGCGCCATCCGCCGGGTCACCGAGGTGGTGGCTGAGATCAGCCGTGCCTCGGGCGAGCAGAGCGCTGGGGTGCGCGAGGTCGGCCAGTCGGTCGCCCATATGGACCAGGCCACGCAGCAGAACGCAGCCCTGGTCGAGCAAAGCGCGGCCGCCGCCGACAGCCTCAGCCAGCAGGCCCAGCAACTGGTCAAGGCGGTGGCCGCGTTTCGCTTGCCGGGCTGATTTTCAGGCGCTGCTGCGCGGTTCAGGCCGCAGCGGCCAGCTCGGCGGCGATTTCCTGCCGTGCTGCAGCGGGCCAGGCCACGGCGCGAGGTGCGCGCGCCGGGGTCCAATCGGGCCTTTGCTGCAGCGAGGGGCGCAGCTCGGGCACGGCGGTGGTGCGGGCTCCTGGCGCCAGTGCAGCAGATCCACGCGTTCGGCAAAGTTGAGCGAGGGCGGGCCGCCAGATGGAGCAGCAAGGCCGGTGGGATGACCGCCCAATCGCCGGCATCGAGCTGCAGGGTCCAGCGCTGGTCGAGCCCCTGCAGCTGCAGCAAGACCTGACCCTCCATCAGCAGAAATAGGTCTGGCGCGTCCGTCAGTGAGCTCTGACCCGGTGGGGCTTGGACAGATCATGTCGGGTGGCATGGCGGCGTTGTGCCTGGTGCCGCGGACCTAGTTGCGCACATTGATGGCGGTGATGCTCATGGCAGTCTCCTGATGAGGTTGTGTTGGCGCTTTGGCCTTCGAGAGTTGCCAGCTTAGGACGCGGTTTCAGTCAGGAAACGAAGCGAAACGCGAGAGCTCGTGCGCGCGGCAGATATCGGGGCGGGGCGTGGCCGCGACCCTCGGCATGCCGCGGGGGGGCTGAGCGCTCGGGCAGGGTTTGGCCTGGCAACTCGTGCGGGCGCGATCGCTGGCCGGGCGTGCTTTTGTGCCTTTGCCGCCTGGTTCTGTGGCCGCGATCGCGCGTTGAGCCCCCCATCCCCCTAGAACCTCAGTGCCCCTCATGGCAGCGCTTTCGGCGCGAGGCCCTGCACTGCTTTGCCCAATGCTGGCGGGGCTTGCGGGCGATCGACAACGAAAACCCCCGCACGCGCCTGCCAGGTCGGTGCACCGCGCATCATCAAATCTAATGATGTTGTGCGGTCAACGCCCCTCATAGGCTGCGCGGGCCTGATGCAGCCATTCCCGGTCGTGACAGGCAGCGTGCCGCCGTGGCCCGGTGCTGCGGTGGGCGGATCGAGTCCCGAGCGTCGCGTCGTGCGCCTTGTCGAAACGGCGCCAGAAGGAGTTTTCCATCATGCCTGCGCAACTGAACTATCCCGGCGTCTACATCGAGGAGCTGCCCAGCGGGGTGCGCACCATCAGCGGCGTGGCCACCGCCATCGCGGCCTTCGCCGGCTCCGCGCCCCGGGGGCCGATCAACAAGGCGGTGCGCCTGTTCAGCTTCTCGGACTACGAGCGCCGCTTCGGCGGCCTGGCCCTCGACTCCGAGCTGGGCTATGCCGTGCGCCAGTATTTCCAGAACGGCGGCACCGAGGCCTATGCCATCCGCCTGGTCAAGGACGCCAGCACGGCCGAACGCAGCCTGCGCAACGCGGCCGCCGCCGATGTGCTCAAGCTCACGGCGCTGGACGCGGGGGCCTCGGGCAATGGCATCGAGATCCGCGTCGATCACCAGAGCGCCAACCCGGGCAGCAGCTTCAACCTCTCGCTGTTGCGCGCCGAGGATGGGGTGGCCGAGAGCTATGCCAATGTCTCGATGAACTCCGCCGATGCGCGCTATGTGCTGGATCTGGTCAATGCCAGCTCGCAGCTGGTCAAGGCCAGTCGCCTGGTCAGCAAGGCTGCGCTCGATGCCTTGACGGCTGGCACTTCGCGAAGCCTGCCCCTGGCCGATGTTGCGACATTGCTGGACGCCAACCACAACGAGTTCAGGGTCTCGGTCAACGGCCTGCCGCCGGTCAAGGTCTTGATCGCTTTGCCGGGCGACATCGGCGGCGGCACGGCCACGCAGCGGTTGGACAGCTTGTGCGCCGCCATCCAGCTCCAGGTGCGCGCCCAGGCCAACAGCCAGCAGGCCTACGACCTGTTCACCTGCGCCCGCCCGCCGGGCACCCAGCAGATCTTGATGACCTCGGGCCAAGGCGGCGAGTTCTCGCAGGTGCGGGTGCTGGCGGGCCAGAAGAACAATGCCAGCGGCGTGCTCAAGCTGGGCGCTGCCTCGGGCGGCCTGGAGGTGGACGCGGTGGCGACCATCCGCCCGGCACCCGTGCCCGATCCGGCCACGCTGAGCAGCGCCGTGTTTGCGGCCAATGACCTCAACACCCTGCCGGATGCCACGCACAGCGCGCTGCGCATCAGCCTCGATGGCTATGGCCCCGATGTGGTCGATATCGGCAGCGCAGCCGCCGCAGGCGCTGACCTGGCTGCCAAGCTCGACGATGTGGCGGCGCGCCTGCAAGCCGCCGTGCGTGCTTTGAAGCCGGGCCACCCGAGCTACCGTGATTTCACGGTCAAGGTCAGCGGCACAAGCCTGGTGCTGGCCACCGGTTCGCGGGGTGCCGGCAGCAGCATCGCCGTCAGCGCCGCCCCGGCCAAGAGCATCGCGAGCGAGCTGCACCTGCTGGCCGGCGCCACCAGCACCCAGCCGGGGAATCTCTACCTGGCCGGCGGCACCGAGACGCCCTACGCCGAGGCCGATCTCTACCCCACCTTCATTGCCGACCGCGCCAAGCGCCAAGGCATCTATGCGCTGGAAGAGGTGGATCTGTTCACCTTGCTCAGCCTGCCCGGTGTGACCGAGCCGGGCGTGCTGGCCGATGCGGCCGCTTATTGCGAAGAGCGCCGTGCCTTCTTCGTGATCGATGCGCCGCCCTCGGCGCAGGACCCGGCCCAGATGGTGGCGGCGGTCAACGGCACCGGCCTGCCCAAGTCCGACCATGCGGCGGTCTACTACCCCTGGGTCTACATCGCCGACCCGCTGCGCAATGGCAAGCTGCGCCTGACCCCGCCCAGCGGCACGGTGGCCGGCCTGTTCGCCCGCACCGATGCCGAGCGCGGCGTCTGGAAGGCGCCGGCCGGCACCGAGGCCACGCTCAGCGGTGTGCAGAAGACCGCCTACACCCTGACCGATGGCGAATGCGGCGCGCTCAACCCTCTGGGCGTCAACTGCCTGCGGGTGTTGCCGGTCTACGGCGCCGTGTCCTGGGGCGCGCGCACCTTGCGCGGCGCCGATCAGATGAGCTCGGAATACAAATACGTGCCGGTGCGTCGCTTGGCCCTGTTCCTCGAGGAAAGCCTCTATCGTGGCACCCAGTGGGTGGTCTTCGAACCCAATGACGAGCCGCTCTGGGCGCAGATCCGGCTCAATCTGGGCGCCTTCATGAACAGCCTGTTCCGCCTCGGGGCCTTCCAGGGCAAGAGCGCCAAGGAAGCCTACCTCGTCAAGTGCGACCGCGAGACCACCACCCAGGACGACATCAACCGCGGTGTCGTCAACATCCTCGTCGCCTTCGCGCCGCTCAAGCCGGCAGAGTTTGTCGTCATCCGCATCCAGCAGCTGGCTGGTCAGATCCAGGTTTGAGTCAAGGAGTCGCGTCATGGCCCAGTTCACCGTCAACGCCCAGCGTTTCGATCCCTACAAAAACTTCAAGTTCCGCGTCAAGTGGGATGGACGTTATGTCGCCGGCATCAGCAAGGTCTCGGCGCTCAAGCGCAGCACCGAGGTGGTCAAGCACCGCGAGGGCGGCGACCAGAGCAGCAGCCGCAAATCACCCGGCCGTACCGAGTTCGATGCCATCACCCTGGAGCGTGGCGTCACCCACGACACCGAGTTCGAAAAATGGGCCAACAAGGTCTGGAACTATGGTTCCGGCCTGGGCGCCGAGGTCTCGCTCAAGGACTTCCGCAAGGACCTGATCATCGAGCTCTACAACGAGACCGGTCAGCTGGTGCTGGCCTACAAGGTCTTCCGTGCCTGGGTCAGCGAGTTCCAGGCCCTGCCGGACCTGGACGCCAATGCCAATGCCGTGGCCATTGCCCGCCTCAAGCTCGAGAACGAGGGCTGGGAGCGCGACTACGAGGTGGCCGAGCCCAACGAAGTCAGCTTCACCGAGCCGAGCTGATCTTTCGCGCCTGATCGCACCGAGGGTCTTTGAATCATGGCTTCCCTGAGCTCCGCCGACTGGCTGGACCTGCTCGACAGCAGCCACGGCCTGCCGCCGCCGCTGCGCGCCTGTGCCTTGCTGGACCGCGTCTGGCAGGCCGAGCCCGGCTGGGCCGCGAGCCTGCCCCTGGGCCAGCGCGACCGCCAGCTCCTGGAGCTGCAACAGGCCTTGTTCGGCCCACAGCTGGATCTGCTGGCCGCCTGCCCGCGCTGTGGCGAGAGCTTGGAGCTGGCCCTGCAAGTGCCCGAGCTGATGGTGCCGGAGCAAACCTCAGGCAGCGCAGAGGCCCTGACGCTGGAACTCGACGGACGCCTGTTGCGCTGCCGCCTGCCCGACAGCCGCGACCTCTGGGACGCGGCGCAGCAGGCAGACGAGGGCCAGGCCCGCGCCCTGCTGATGGCGCGCTGCCTGCAGCTGAGCGAGCAAGACCAGGCCGAGGCCGCCGCGCCGCTGGCTCTGAGCGAGGAGGCAGTGCAGCTGCTGAGCGCGGCGCTCAGCGACGCCGACCCGCAGGCCCACACCGAGCTGGCCCTGCAATGCCCCGCTTGCGAGCACGGCTGGAGCGAGGGCTTTGACATCGCAAGCCATTTGCTCAGCGCCTTGGCGAGCTGGTCCGAGCGCTGCCTCGATCAGGTGCATCTGCTGGCCCGGGCCTATGGCTGGAGCGAGGCCCAGGTGCTGGCCCTGAGCCCCGGCCGCCGGGCGCGCTATCTGGAACGGGTGCTGGCATGAAGACCCAGGGCATGGCCTCGGACTTCTTCGCTGCGCTGGCCCGCAAGGCCGTGCAGGCGCCCGGCTTGCTGCTGCGCCGTGCCTCGCGTTTTGAGGAGGCCCCTGCGGCGAACGGACCTGCGCGATGGGGGGCAGATCCGGCAGGGTTGGCCGAGCCGGGTGAGGGCGAGGGCCTCGGCGTGCCGGCGCGCGGCCCGTCCCCGCAGCTCTGGAGCGGCACCCGCGCAGATGCTGCGCCTGTGCCGCAGGGCCCTGTGATGCAGGCCTTGTCAGACGCCGGTTCATCGGCGCGCCCCGCGCTGGCTCCGAGTGAGCGAAATCTGGCTCAACGATCCGCGTCCGCCCAGGCGCCTGATCTCGAGGCTCGTGTTCAGCAGCCTTGGAATCCCGTGGTGGCCCTGTCGCGGCCCCAGGACAATGGCTGGGCCGATGCCAGCCGGAGCCTGACTGAACGCCGTCCTGCGCGCGATCGCGGGCAGGAATCTGAGGCCGCGCCGCAACCGGCCGATTCACAGCGGGGCCGCTCGACAGCTGTGACGCCATCGCGTCCATCACGCATGGCCGCGCTGGATCGCCTGGAGCCTGCAGCCACTGCGGACGACAGCTCGGCGTCGCGCGGGCCGGTGCTGCCATCGCTGGCATCCTTGAAGCTTCAGCCGCTGGATGCCGTGCAGGCCCCGCGCGAAGCTTCCCTGCATACGCTGCCTGATCGACGCGAGAGCGCCGCTTCGGCGCACACCACGCGGCATGAAGCTCCGGCGCCGCAGATCGAGATCCACATAGGCCGCATCGAGGTGCTGCCGGCCGGGGGGCCGGCGTCTGCGGCCGCTCCGCAGCCGAACCCCTCGCAGGCGCATGCGCGTGCGCCGCAGTCGCTGGAGTCCTATCTGGCAGAACGGCGGCGCTCATGAGCTCGGCCCTGGGATTGGCCGCCACCTCGGCGGTCTTGCAGCAACTGATCAGCGATGGCTTTGTCGCGCTCAAGCTGGCCGATGTGCTGGGTGCCAGCCCGGTGGTGACTTGCTTGCCGCCCGAGAAAGCCCAGGCCCAGGCGGACCTGCCTTCGCTGAACATCGTGCTCTACAACCAGACCCGTAACACCGGCTGGGCCAATCTCGACTTGCCCAGCCGCGATGGGCGTGGCGAGCGCAGCGCCAATCCGGCCCTGGCCCTGGATTTGCACTACCTGCTGGTGGCCTATGGCCTGCAGGATTTCCAGGCCGAGATCCTGCTTGGCGCCGCCATGCAGGTCTTGCACGACACGCCGGCCCTGGGGCGTGAGGCCATCCGCCGTGCGCTCAAGCCTGAAGCCAATAAACCCAATCTTCCCAAGCAGCTGGAGCTCGCCGGCTTGGCCGACCAGTTGGAGCAGCTGCGCATCACGGCCATGAACCTGGGCATGGACGAGGTCTCGCGGCTCTGGGGGGCCATCCAGCTGCCAGCGCGGCCGAGTGCGGCCTATTCGGTCAGCGTGCTGTTGACGCAGACGCCGCGCAGTGTGCGCACACCGCTGCCGGTGAGCAGCCGCCAGGTGCATGTGCTGACCTTGCGCAGCCCCCGCATCGATCGGGTGGAAGCCGAAGGGCCGGCGGGCTCGCCCATCCTGCCCAACAGCATCGTGCGCATCAGCGGCGCATTGCTCAAGTCGCCCCAGCTGACGCTCAAGCTCAACGGCGTTTCGCTGCCGCCGGCCAGCCTGCTCACGGTCAGCGACGAAGAGGTTCGTCTGCAGCTCAGCCCCGCCCTGGACTTGCGCGCCGGCCTGTGCAGTGTGCAGGTCTGCCATGCCCATCTGATGGGTTCGCCACCGCAGCCGCATGGGGTGGTGGAGTCCAATCTCGGCGCCCTGGTGTTGCATCCGCAAGCGCTGTTTGCGCTGGAGCCCGGTGCGGGTCAGGACGTGATTGACGGCCAGGCCTATGCCAAGGGCCGCATCAGCGCCACGGTGACGCCACCGGTCGGCGCGCGCCAGCGGGTGCGCCTGCTGCTCAACGAGAAAGACCCGCCCGCCGACCGGCCGGCGCGGGCCTACAGCTTTGATGCGCCCGAGGGCAATGGCGTGGTCGCGCCGGCCCCCAGCAATGGCGTGCTGCGCATTCCGTTCCAGCATGTGCTGCCCGGCCGCTACCTCGCGCGCCTGCAGGTCGATGCCGGCGTCAGCCCGCTGACGGTGGCGGCCGATGGCCGCTTTGCCGGCCCGGAGTTGCTGTTGTGAACACCGCCTCGGCCCCATCGAGCTCGCCGATCGGCAAGGGCAGCAGCAGCCACCGCGAGCAGGCGCGCAACGCCCGCGTGCTCACGCAAGCCCTGGCGCGCATCGAGCAGCATCTGCAGCAGGCGCCGGGCCAGCCCATGCCTTTGCTGTCGGGCGAGCAGGTGCCGCCGGCCTTGGCTCAGCTGGCGCACAGCTTGGGCCTGAGTCCGTTTGAGCGCGATGCCTTGTTGCTGGCCGTGGCGCCGCAGCTCGATGCCCGCATCGGCCCGCTGCTGACACAAGCGCAGGGCGAGGGCGGGCAGCCCTGGATGAATGGCCGCCTGGCCCTGGCCTTGCTGGCCGAGTCGCGTTGGGAAGCCCTGACGCCGGTGGCGCCACTGCGCCGCTGGCAGCTGATCGAGCTGGTCGGCGGACTGGGCCCGCTCGACGCACGCTGGGCGGTGGACGAGACCGTGCTGCACGCCCTGGCCGGGGTCCGCTATGCCGACCCGCGCCTGGCGCCCTGGCTGCAGCGCCAAGCGGCGCATCGGGATGTGGATGCGGATCTGGGGGCACAGCAGGATGCCGGCCTCGCCGCACTGGCCGCCGCCTGGGAGGCGGCGCCTTCATTGCTCCACACCCCGGTGGCCCGCTACGCCGGCCGTGAGGCCGAGGTGCTGGTCCACACTTTGGCGCAACGCCTGGGCTTGAGTCTCTATCGCCTGCAAGAGCTGCCCCCATCGGCCGAGCGCGAGGCCATGACCCGGCTCTGGGCCCGCGAGGCGCTTTTGCACCGCGGCCTGCTCTGGGTGGATCTGGATGCCATGGAGGAGGGCGGCGCGTCCGGGGCGCAGCTGGCCGCCTGGCTCGACGGCCTGCCCAGCCTGGTGCTGCTCAGCAGCCGCGGCGAGGCGGGGCGCTTGCCGCTGCGCCGCGCGCAGCGCTCGCTGCCTTCCACCGAGCTGAGCACGGAACGCCGCCTGGCCTTGTGGCGGGACAGTCTGGGCCAGAGGGATGTGAGCACCGAGCTGCAGCGCCAGCTGCCGGCCCTGGCCGAGCAGTTCCAGCTGTCCCAGACCCAGGTTCTGCAGCTGGCCGGGCAATGGCGCGCTTCGCTGGACGATCACGCGGGGGAGGACGAGCGTGCCCGGGCCGGCCGCCTGTGGCAGGCCGCACGCGAGGCGGCGCGCGAAGCCGCGGGTGAGCTGCTGCGGCCCTCCACGCGCACGGCTCCGGGCATGGCTGGGGGCATGACAGGCGGTTCGGTGGGCGCCGGGCTGGACGGCCTGGCCCAGCGCATCGAGGCGCGCGCGCAATGGGCCGATCTGGTCCTGCCCGAGCCGGCCCTGCACAGCCTGCGCAGCATGGCCGCCCAGCTGCGCCAGCGCCACCGGGTCTACCAGAGCTGGGGCTTTGCCGAGCGCAGCAGCCGCGGCCTGGGCCTGAGCGCCCTGTTCAGCGGCGGCAGCGGCACGGGCAAGACCCTGGCCGCCGAGGTGCTGGCGCGCGAGCTGCAGCTCGATCTCTACCGCATCGATCTGGCCAGCCTGGTCAGCAAGTACATCGGCGAGACCGAGAAGAACCTGGCCCGCGTATTTGCCGCCGCCGAAGCCAGCGGCGCCATCCTCTTGTTCGACGAGGCCGATGCCTTGTTCGGCAAGCGCAGCGAGGTCAAGGACAGCCACGACCGCTACGCCAATATCGAGGTCAGCTACCTCTTGCAGCGGGTGGAGAGCTACCGCGGCCTGGCCATCCTGACCACCAATCTCAAGCAGGCCATTGACCCGGCCTTCCAGCGCCGCATCCGCTTCATCGTCCAGTTCCCCTTCCCGGACGAGGCGGCCCGCGCCGCGATCTGGGAGCGCGCCTTCCCGGCCGCCGCGCCGCTGGGGGCCATCGACATCGGCAAGCTGATGCGGCTCTCGCTCTCGGGCGGCCACATCCGCAATCTGGCGCTCAATGCCGCGTTTCTGGCCGCCGACGAAGACTCGGTCATCACCATGCGCCATCTGCGCGATGCCGCCGCGGCCGAGTTCGCCAAGCTGGAGCGGCCCTTGCCCGCCGCCGATGTGGGAGATTGGCTGTGAACAAGCCTGTCTCAGTGGCCACCTCGGTTCAGGCTGTGCCGCGGAGCAGCGCCGCGCCGGCTCCTCGGGTGCAGCTGCATATCGGCAGCCTCGCCTTGCCGGGCTACACGGCGCGAGAAGGCGCGCGGCTGGCCGGAGCCTTCGAGCAGGAGCTCGGGCGTCTGCTGGCTCAGCAGGCTTCGCAGCTGGCCCTGCAGCCCAGCATGGAGGCCGATCTGCTGCGCATCCCTCGTTTTCGCCGCTCGGCCGCCGAGTCGCCCGAGCGCACCGGCCAGCGCCTGGCCCGCGCCTTGATCCAGGGGCTGCCGCGATGAGCAGCAGTGCCGTCCACGCCGCCAGCCCCAAGGGCGCGGAGCGCGAGCAGGCGCCGCGCGGCGAGAAGCGCCCGCCCGGCAAAGAGCCGGCGGTTCGCCCCCTGCTGCAACGCCGCTGCGCCTGCGGCAGCGGCGCCGGTGCCGGCGGCGAATGCGAGAGCTGCGCGGCCAAGGCCTTGTTGCAGCGTTACAGCAGCGGCGGCAGCCCTGCCTCCAGCCAGAACGAGGCCGCCTGGCCCGGCTCGGTCAGCGACACCTTGTCGCGCGCCGGCCGGCCGCTCGATGCCGACACGCGCAGCTTCATGGAATCGCGCTTCGGCCCCGGCAGCGATTTCTCGGCCGTGCGGGTGCACGACGACAGCGCGGCGGCCGCTTCGGCCCGCGATGTCGATGCCCAGGCCTACACCGTCGGCCAGCATATCGTGTTCGGCGATGGCGCCTACCAGCCGCACAGCGAGCCGGGCCGCCACCTGCTGGCCCATGAGCTGGCCCATACGGTGCAGCAGCAGGGCCTGCAGCGCAGCGGCATCAGCAATCTGGCCGATCACGGCCCCGACTACCGCCGCCTGGAAATGGAAGCCGACCAGACGGCCGACCGGGTGATGCGCGGCGGGCTGACGGAGGGTTTGAACCTGGGCCAAGGCCTGAGCCGCAGCGGCCCGCGCCTGTCGCGCAAGGCCGATCCCGCAGCGGCCGCCAAGCCCGCAGAGGCCAAGGATGAAGACACGGGCAAGGCCAAGCCACCCAGCTTCGAGGCCAATTACGAAACCACCACCTACAACCGCAAGTTCTCGCTGACGGGAACGGCGGTGCCCGAGCAGGCCACCGGTACCGTGGACAAGACCGAGGCGGCCTACAAGGTGGACACCCTGGTCCTGCCGCCGCAGAAAGGCCAGAAGGCCCTGGACTATTGCAAAAAGAACACCAGTGCCTTGCACGCGGTGTTCGACTGGTCGGGCGGCCCGGTGCCGACCCAGAACAAGGCCGGCAAGAACGAGGCCCGCGATCCAACCGAGAAGCTGCAACGCTCCTGGCTGGAAACCGTGGGCTACAAGCTCGACAAGAAAGCCCACGCGCGCTGGGCCGAAGTCGGGGGGGAGAAACAGTTTCCCAAGCCACCCATCGGCCCGAGCTGCGAGCTCGACCATATGCAGGAGTTGCAGGTTGGTGGCACGAATGCCGGCAGCAATCTGCAGGTCATCGACAAAGTGGACAACGCCTCCAGCGGCGGCCTGATCCAGCAGCAGCTGCGCCAGCTGGCCGAGCAGGCTTTTGTCGATGCCAAGGACGCGCTCGGCGGCAAGCGACCCAAGCGGGTGTCGCTGACCTTTGGCGGTGTGCTGATGCAGGGCTCGCCGACCTGTGGCATCTGCTGCCAGCTCTCTCAACGCTTTGTCGATCCGGCCGTCACGGCCGCCACCGACAAGCCCTCGGTCGATGTCGAGCTGAGCGTGCTGGGCAAGGCTTTCACGCTCAAGCTGCCGGCGGACAAGAGCAAGTCCATCCCGCTGACCGGGGTCAATGCCGCCATCGCCAGCAGCGTCAAAGGTCTGACGATCATCAGCTACGAGCGCGACCCCAAGGGCAAGGGCCATGACAAGCTCAAGGCCACCTTGGACGATGCCGCCATCGGTGCCAAGCCCGGCACCAAGAGCACGGTCGTGACCCTGGCCATCGGCCCGGATGGTGTGGTCAAGCCTCTTTCAGGCAAGCTGCCGGCGCCCATCAAGGCCGAGTTCGCCAAGCTCAGCCCCATCACCTTCACCACCCTGAGCATGGACGCCTCGGGCGTGACGGCCGCAGGCACCATCAAGCCCTCGCTGCCCCTGCTGCCCACGCTCGATGTGGTGCTGGACCCCCAAGGCTTCCGCATGGGCAAGGCGCTCGATCCCAAGAAGATCAAGCCGCCCTTCCCGGGGATGAAGGTCACCGAGGCCAGCGTGATGATGGAGCTGGCGCCGGCCTTCAAGCCGGTGGGCACCCTGGCTTTCGAGATCGGCGGGGCCAAGAAGGTGGCCGATGTGAAGCTGACGGCCAGCGCCGACGATCAGGGCCTGGTGCTCAAGGGCGATCTCTTCGTCTACATCCCCGGTGTCGACGAGGCCAAGGGCACGGTGCTCTACCAGGCCGGGCAGTGGAGCGGCGGCGCCAAGGTCGAGGCCAGCAAGCTCAAGCTGCCTTTTGTCACCGGGGGTGCGGTCGATGTCAGCCTGAAGAACGGCAAGCTCGATGCCAACGGCCGGGTCGATCTGGAGCTGCCTGGCAAGAACCCGGCGTCGCTCGAGGTCAAGTACGCCAACAACCGCTTCAGCTACTCGGGCCGCGGCCGCATCGAAACCAAGAGCAAGTACCTGAAGCCCATCGACGCCAAGCTCTCGGTCGATGGCGATCTCTTCCGTGCCACCGGCAGCACCGGCATCGCCTTCTCCGGCCTGGACGGCACGGTCAGCGCGACCTACGAGAACCAGGGCGGCAAGGAAAAGGTCTACGGCGATGGCAATATCAAGATCGACAAGGGCCGGGCCAAGGGTTCCATCGACGTCAAGCTCCACCCCAACCAGACCCTCACCGGCAGCGGCAAGCTCAGCTACGAGATCAAGAAGGACATGGTGGCCTCGGCCGCCATCACCATCGACGAGAAGCAGAAGATCACCTTCGATGGTGAGCTGAGTTTTCCCGACATCACCCTGTTCCCGCGCTTCCCCAAGGACGAGACGCCCAAGAGCCTGTTCAGCGCTTCGGGCAGCATCCCCATCCCCGGCGCGTCCATCGGCCCCATCGGCCTCAAGGTCGAGCTCTACGGCGGCCTGGGCTATTACTACTACGTCGGCCCGGGCGTGCTCACCGGCATCAAGGCCACGGTCAAGTTCAGCCCCTTCGAGCCCGACCCTGACTTCGCCTTCAGCATGAAGGCCAAGGCCAGCATCCCGGCCGGCGGTGGCATCACCGGCACGGTGGGCGCCAATGTGGTGCTCGATGCCTTCATCGGCAAGGTCGGCGGCGGGCTCAGCGTGGAGGCGCGTGCGGGGCTCAAGGGCAAGGCCGAGCTGGGCGGCGAGATCGCCTACGCCAAGGACCGTTTCAGCGTCGATGCCAGCGCCTACATCGGCGGCAGCATTGAGCTCGGTGCGGCGCTCAAGGCCAAGGTGTTTGCCGAGGCCGGCGTCTCGGTCTTCAAGGTCAGCACCGAAAAGGTCTGGACGCTCAAGGAGGCCAAATTCGACACCGGCCTGAGTCTGGGTGTGCGCATGCCGCTGCACTACGACAGCGTCGAGGGCTTCCGCATGCCCAAGCTCTCGGACATCCAGCCCGAGCCCGCCGAGTTCAAGCTCGACACGCAAAAAATGCTCGGCAATCTGTTCGGTGCCGCCAGCAGCGAGGAGAAGGAAAAGTGACCGGCCTGACCCGCTCGCCCAAGCTGCTCAAGGGCGGCATCATCTTGATCGACCCGTCCAGCGGTGCGGTGCAGCGCGTGATCGCCCTGCAGTACAACCCCGATCTGCTGACCCGCTCGCTGACGCCCCAGGGCGCCGGCAGCAGCACGGCGCTGAGCCAGCCGCTGCGGCTCAAGGGCCCGCCGATCGAGACCCTCAAGCTCGACGCCGACATCGACGCCACCGACCAGCTCGCAGCGCCCGACCAGCATGCCGCCGTGGTCGAGGTGGGTCTTCATGCCCAACTGGCCGCGCTCGAGGTGATGGTCTACCCCGACAGCGGCACCTTGATCCGCAACAACGCCCTGGCCAGCGTCGGCACGCTGGAGATTGCGCCGGTGGAGGCGCCGCTGCCGCTGTTTGTGTGGAGCAAGGAGCGGGTGGTGCCGGTGCGCATCACCGATTTCTCCATCGTCGAGGAGGCCTTCGACGCCCAGCTCAACCCCATCCGTGCGCGCGTTTCGCTGGGCATGCGGGTGCTCAACATCAACGACCTGGGTTTTGGCAGCAAGGCCGGCCACCTCTACATGGTCTACCACCAGGGTCGCGAGCGCCTGGCCCGCAAGGCCTCCAGCGCCTCGCTGGCCAGCCTGGGCCTGAACGCCTTGTTCTGAGACCTGCGCCCCCACCGAGAAGCACACCATGAGCACCGACCAGCGCTACCCGCCCAACAGCCGCTACCACGGCATCGAAACCGCCGAGTGGGGCGAGGCCGACGGCCGCACCGTGGTCTATCTGCGGCGCCGCTTCGTGCCCGACCCGGCGCGCTTTGTCGGCTTTCAGGAGTACCGGGTGGTGGAGGGCGACCACATCGACCGCATGGCCGCGGCCGTGCTCGGCGACCCCGAGCAGTTCTGGCGCCTGCCCGATGCCAACGGCGATCTCGATGCGCGCGATCTGGAAGAGATCGGCCGCCGCATCCGCCTGACCCTGCCCGAGGGCATGGGTGGCGGCTCGGGTGGCTGGGGAGGGGCGGGCGGTGCTTAAAGGCATGCATGTCACCCTGCTGGTCGGGCCGGCCGTGCCGGTGCCCGTGCCGCAGCCGGTGATGGAGGCCTTGCAGAGCTTCCAGGTGACCTCGGCGGCCGGCTCGCGCAGCGGCTTCCAGATCAGCTTTGCCATCGAGAACCGTTCCCCTCTTCACACCTTGCTGGTGCTGGCCGGCGGCCAGGTGCCCTGGTTGCGCGTGCTGATCGTGCTGACCATCAACAGCCTGCCGCGCGTGCTGATGGACGGGCTGATCACCAAGCAGGAGATCAGCGGCTCCAACGAGCCCGGCGTTAGCACCCTGACCATCACCGGCGAAGACCTGTCGGTGGCCATGGATCAGCAGCAGTTCAACGGCCTGCCTTACCCCGCCATGCCGGCCGAGGCTCGAGTGGCCCTGATCGTGGCCAAGTACGCCATGTTCGGCATGGTGCCCCTGGTCATCCCCCAGGTCTTCAACGATGTGCCGGTGCCGGTGGAGAAGATCCCCACCCATCAGGGCACCGATCTGTCCTATCTGGAGAAGCTGGCCAAGGATGCCGGCCATGTCTTCTACATCGTGCCCGGCCCGGCGCCCGGCATGAACACCGCGTACTGGGGCCCGGAGATCAAGATCGGCCTGCCCCAGCCTGCGCTCAATCTGGGCATGGATGCGCACAGCAATGTCGAGTCGCTGAACTTCAGCATCGACCATGCCAAGAAGGCCATGCCCGTGGTCTTCATCCAGAACTCGTTGACCAAGTTCCCGATCCCGCTGCCGATTCCCGAGGTCAGCCTGCTCAACCCGCCGCTGGGCCTGCTGCAATCCTTGCCCAAGTCCATCAACCTGATGAGCGACACGGCCAAGCTTTCGCCCATGGCCGCGCTGTCCAAGGGCATGGCGGCGGCGGCCGGCTCGGCCGATGTGGTGCAGGCCACGGGATCCGTCGACGTGCTGCGTTATGGAACGGTGCTGCGCGCGCGCGAGCTGGTCGGCGTGCGCGGCGCTGGCGTGGCCTTCGACGGCATGTACTACGTCAAGTCGGTCACCAGCAGCTTCAAACCCGGCGAGTTCAAGCAGAACTTCACTCTGACCCGCAACGGTCTCATCTCAACCCTTCCGATGGTGCCCCCATGAGCAGCGAAGGCAAGTACTACGGCAAGTACCGCGGTGTGGTGCTCAACAACATCGACCCCATGCAGATGGGGCGCCTGCAGGTGCAGGTGCCCGATGTCATGGGCCTGGGCCTGTCCAGCTGGGCCATGGCCTGCGTGCCCTTCACCGGCAAGCAGGCCGGCTTGTTCTGCCTGCCGCAGATCGGCGCGGGCGTCTGGGTGGAGTTCGAGCAGGGCGACCCGGACCATCCGGTCTGGGTCGGCGGCTTCTGGGGCAGTGCGGCCGATGTGCCGGCCCTGGCCTTGGCCGGCCTGCCGGTCTCGCCCAGCATCGTGCTGCAGACCGGTAACCAGAACGCCTTGATGATTTCCGACCTGCCCGGCCCGGCCGGCGGCATCCTGCTCAAGACCACCGCGGGCGCCCTGATCTCGATCAACGAGCTGGGCATCACCATCAGCAACGGCCAGGGCGCCACCATCATGCTCAACGGCCCCAGCGTCAACATCAACGCCGGCGCCTTGACGGTGATCTGAGCGCAACAGGAGCTTCGACCGCCATGCCAGGCTTCATCGTTCATGTCGGCGCCACGGTGCTGTGCTCGCACGGCGGCCAGGCCAATCCCAGCGTGCCTTTTCCGCGCGTGCTGGTCTCGGGCCAGCCGGTGGTCACCATCGCTGCGCCCTATCTAGTTGCCGGCTGCTCCATGCCGCCACCAACCGCCGGCAATGGCCCCTGCGTCACCGGCCAATGGCTGACCGGCAGCACGCGGGTGCTGGCCGGCGGCCAGCCGCTGGTGCTGCAGTCCAGCAGCTCCGTCTGTGCGCCCACCGGCACGCCCTTGATCATCGCCATGACGCAGCTGCGCGCGTCGGCACTCTGAGTGAGGAATGGCAGCGATGACCCTCGAGTTCCCCTACCGCATCGACAGCCGAGGCCGCAGCGCCGAGCGCGAGGCCGATGCGCGCATCCGCCAGATGATCGAGCAGGTGCTCTTCACCCAGCCGGGCGAGCGCGTCAACCGGCCCGATTTCGGCTGCGGCCTCTTGCAGCTGGTGTTCGCGCCCAACAGCGATGCCCTGGCCGCCGCCCTGCAGTCCACCGTGCAAGGCTCGCTGCAGCAGTGGCTGGGCGAGCTGATCGAGGTCGAGGGTGTGCAGATCGAGCATGTGGACGAGCGCTTGCAGGTCAGCGTGCAGTACATCGTGCGCCGTGATCGCGAGCGCCAGCTCGCCAACTTTTCGAGGGCCTTGCCATGAGCGGCGCCAGCAGCCAGCGCCGCCAGGCCCGCAGCGAGAACCCGCGCCGTCTGCAGCTGCTGCGCGAGCAGACGCTGCCGCCCGCCCTCAACGGCATCGACTACCTCGAGGTGGCCAGCAAGGACCAGCGCACGCTCAAGCTCGTCTTCGTGTTCCCGGTCAGCGGTCTGAGCGTCGCGCATTGCCGCATCGTCGGCGGCGTGCGCATCCAGGGCGTCCGCGTGCTGACGGCCCAGGCCAGCGGCAAGGTGCTGACCCTGACGGTGGACCAGGCCGGGGATTTCTCCTGGTACGAGCTGCAGCTGATCGACCCGGCCGCGCCCGAGTTTGCGCCCGCCGGCATCGACCCGGTGCTGGCCAGCATCCGCTTCAGCTTCAAGGCGCAATGCCCCTCGGATTTCGATTGCGAGAGCGCCCACCACTGTCCACCCGCCAGCCTGCCCGAGCCCTTGCTCGATTACCTGGCCAAGGACTACGCCAGCTTCCGCCGCCTGATGCTGGACCGCATGGGCCAGCTGATCCCCGGCGGGCAGGACGCCCACCCGGCCGATTTCTCCACCGCCCTGGTCGAGATGCTGGCCCATGTCGGCGACCTGCTCAGCTACCGCCAGGACGCCGTGGCCACCGAGGCCTATCTGGGCACGTCGCGCCGGCGTGTCTCCTTGCGCCGCCATGCCCGCTTGCTGGACTACGCGGTGCACGAGGGCTGCAACAGCCGGGCTTTTGTCTGCATTGAGGTGGCGCCCCAGGCCGATGGTCGCAGCCTGCCCGCGCGCAGCATGCTGCTGACCCGTGGCGGCGACCCGGATGCTCCGGTGCTGCGCAGTGAAGAGTTGGCCCGCCTGCCCGAGGACGGCAGCCTGGTGTTCGAAACCCTGCATGCCCTGAGCCTGCATTCGGCCCACAACCGTATCGCCCTGCACGACTGGGGCGAGCTGCGGTACTGCCTGCCGCGCGGCGCCACCAGCGCGGCCGTGGTCAACAGCCCGGTGCTGGCCTTGCTGCCGGGCGAGGTGCTGATTGCCGAGGAGATCCGAAGTGCCACGACGGGCCGCGAGGCCGACCGCGAGCGCAGCCACCGCCACGCCCTGCGCCTGCTGGCCGTCGAGCCAGCCCGCGATGAGCTGACCGGCACCGATCTGCTGCTGCTGCGCTGGCATGAGGACGATGCCTTGCCCTTCCCGCTGTGCGTCAGCGCCGAGTTCGAGGAAGGCGGCAGTCTGGTGCGGCGCGCCATCTCAGTGATGCGCGGCAATGTGGTGCTGGCCGACCAGGGCCTGAGCCGGCGAGCCGAGAGCCTGCTGCCGCCCGAAGTGCCGGCCGATCGCCCCGGCCGTGCGGCGCGCCCCTACCGGCCGCGGCTGCAAGAGCCCGGCATTGCCTTTGCCGAGCCCTACAGCCACGATCAGGCCCAGGCCGGGTCGGCCGCGCGCGCACTGCGCCAGGATCCGCGCCGGGCGGTGCCGGCCGATATGCATCTGGAGCTGGATGACCCGGCTCAGTTTGGCGACCAGATCCTGCTCGGCGCCAGCCGCTGGACGCCGCGCCGCGATCTGCTGGCCAGCGACCGCTTTGCGCAGGAGTTCGTGCTGGAAACCGAGGCCGACGGCCGCGCCAGCCTGCGCTTCGGCGACAACCAGTTCGGCCGCCGGCCCGAGCCCGGCGCGCGCCTGCTGGCCAGCTACCGCCAGGGCGGCGGCGCGGCCGGCAATGTCGGGCCCGACAGCATCGTCCGCCTGGTCTGCGACGAGCCCCTGATCCGGCCCTTTGTGCTGCGCGTGCGCAACCCCCTCTCTGCCCAGGGCGGCTGCGATCCCGAGAGCGCCGACACCGTGCGCCTTTTTGCGCCCGAGTCCTTC
Source organism: Paucibacter sp. B51 (assembly GCF_027863535.1). Classification (NCBI taxonomy): domain Bacteria; kingdom Pseudomonadati; phylum Pseudomonadota; class Betaproteobacteria; order Burkholderiales; family Sphaerotilaceae; genus Roseateles; species Paucibacter sp. B51. The sequence continues at coordinate 2,104,382 of NZ_JAPIVN010000001.1, forward strand.
CGCAGCCAGGAGCGCGCCGTCACTGAAGACGATTACGCCCGCATGGCCGAGCGCCACCCGCAGGTGCAGCGCGCGGCCGCCCGCCTGCGCTGGACCGGCAGCTGGTACACGGTCTTCGTCAGCATCGACCGGCGCGGCGGACTGCCTCTCGATGCCGCCTTTCGCGCCGAGATGCTGGCCCATCTCGACCGCTACCGCCTGGCCGGCTACGACCTGGAACTGCAGGAGCCGGCCTATGTGCCGCTGGACATCGAGCTGGCGGTCTGCGTGCTGCCCGGCTTCATGGCCGCGGCGGTGGAGCAAAGCCTGCTGGCGCGCCTCTCCAATGGCCTCGATGCCCAGGGCCAGCCGGCTTTCTTCCACCCCGATCACTTCAGCTTCGGCGGCAGCCTGGCGCTCTCGGCCCTGGTCGAGGCGGCGCAGTCCCTGGTGGGGGTGGCCTCGGTCGAGGTGCTGCGCTTCCAGCGCTGGGGCCGCACGGCCCAGGGCGAGCGGGCCGCGGGCGTGATCCTCGCGGCCAGTCTGGAAGTGCTGCGCCTGGACAACGACCCCAATTTCCCTGAGAACGGCCGGCTGCGGCTGAGCATGCGAGGTGGTTTGTGAGCGCCCCATCGTCACCCTCGAACTTCAGCGGCGCGGATGCGCAATGCGGCTGCTGTGCCGGCGTGTCGGTGCTGACGCCGGTGGATGCCATCAACCCGCCGGGCCAGCGCAGCCTCTCGGCCCGGGTCGGCAGCCAGGCGCGTTTCATGGAAAGCCAGCTGGCCCTGCTGTCCCAGGCGCCGGCCCTGCAAGCCCTGAGCACGCGCGAGCGCAGCGACCCGGCCCTGGCCTTGCTGGACGCCTGGGCCGGCGTGCTCGATGTGCTGAGCTTCTACCAGGAGCGCCTGCTCAACGAAGGTTTTCTGCGCACCGCCACCGAGCGCCGCTCGGTGCTGGAGCTGGCCCGTGCCATCGGCTACGAGCTGCGCCCCGGCGTGGCGGCCTCCACCTATTTGGCCTTCAACCTGGAAACCTCGCCCGGCGCGCCGCTGCAGGCGCGCATAGCGGCCGGCAGCAAGACCCAAAGCATCCCGGCCCAGGACGAGAAGCCCCAGGTCTTCGAGACCCTGGCGCCGCTGCAGGCCCGCGCGGCCTGGAATGCCATGCCGGTGCTGAGCATGGAGGCCGTGCCGCCGCACTGGGGCGGCACCACGCTCTATCTGGCCGGCCAGTCCACGCGCCTGGCGCCGGGCGATGCCTTGCTCATCATCGGTGAGGAGCGCCGCCTGCAGCCCGACGACGAGAACTGGGACTTCCGCCGCGTCGCCCGCGTGCAGCTGGTGGCGCCCGAGAACCCCGGTGTCGATCCGCAGGGCGGCTACACCGTGGTCACCCTGGACCGGCCGCTGGGCAACCACTCGCCCACGGTCCATCCGGCACGCGTGCAGCCTCGCTGTTATGCCTTGCGCAGCAAGGCGGCCTTGTTCGGCCATGCGGCGGCCGATTGGCGGGCCATGCCGCGCAGCCTGCGTGCGGCCTTTCTGGGCCTTGACGACCCGGACGACTCCAAGGTCAACATCCAGACGCAGCCCGAGTGGCCGGCCTTCAGGATCACCGGCGTCTCGGGGGATCAGGAGACCATCATTCACCTGGATGCCAGCTACCCCCGCATCACGCGCGGCAGCTGGGTCGTGCTGTCTCGGCCGGGCTATGAAGAGGTTTACGAGGTCGAGGCGGTGCAGGAGGATGCGCGTGCCGCCTTCGGCCTGGCCGGCAAGAGCACGTGCCTGAAGCTGATGGGCGAGCAGCTGTACGACAAGTTCAACAACGCGCTGCGCGAAACCTCGGTCTGGGGCGAATCGGTGGAGCTGACCTGGGCGCAGCGGCCGCGCTCGGGCTTCATCAGCGGCCATGAGCTGAGCCTGGCCGGCGCGGAGCCCGAGCTGGAGGCCGGGCGCTGGCTGGCCTTCATCGGCCATGTGCTGGCCGAGCGCGACGAGAACCGCGTGCTGCGCCGCCGGCTGCGCACCGGTGAACATCTGGCCGCGGTCGAGCTGGCGCGTGACGATCGCAGCGCTGTGTTCAGCTTCAGCAATGGCGATCGCCTGCTCGGCCATCTGGAGCGTGTCAGCGAGGTGGTGCAGCTGCTGCGCCAGGACTTGATCGAGGGCCGCAGCCGCCTGCTGCTGGCCAGCGATCTGGTGCATGACTACCTGCCTTTGACCCTGCGTATCAATGCCAATGTGGTGGCCGCCAGCCATGGCGACAGCCGGCAGATGAAGGTGCAGGCCGAGGTGCTGGGCAGCGGCCGCGGCAGCGCCGCTTTCCAGCGCTTCAACTTGCAGCAAAAGCCTCTGACCTACATCTCCGCCGCCACACCCTCGGGCACCGAATCGACGCTGGAGCTGCGCGTGGACGGCGTGCGCTGGCAGGAGGCCGCCCGCATCAGCGAGATGGGCCCGCAGGACAGCCGCTACCTGCTGCGCCGCGCCGATGACGGCACGGTCAGCGTGATCTTCGGCGATGGCCACCATGGCCGGCGCCTGCCCAGCGGCAGCATGAATGTGCAGGCCCGCTACCGCGTGGGCATTGGCAGCGAGGGCAATCTGCCGGCCGGGCAGATCAGCCTGCTGCTGGAGCGGCCGCTGGGTGTGAAGGAGGTCAGCAACCCGGTTCCGGCCGCGGGCGGCGCCGACCCCGAGCGCCTGGAGGATGCGCGCCGCAATGCGCCGCTGACCGTGCTGGCCCTGGACCGCATCGTGTCCCTGCGTGATTTCGAGGACTTCGCCGCGGCCTTCGCCGGCATTGGCAAGGCCCAGGCGGTCTGGCTCTGGGATGGCGAGCAGCGTCTGGTGCACCTGACCGTGGTCGGCCTGGACGGCGCCGACATTGCCCCCAGCTCGGCCCTCTACGCCCATCTGCTGGCCGCCATCGACCAGGTGCGGCCGGCCCACCAGCCGCTGCGCGTGGCCACCGGCGAGCTGCTGCGTTTTGGCCTCAGCGCGGGGGTGCGTCTGCAGCCGGCCTATGCCGCCGAGACGGTGTTCCCGGCCCTGCGTCAGGCTCTGGCCGAGGCCTTTGGCTTCCAGGCGCGCGGCTATGGCCAGTCGCTGGCCGGCAGCGAGGTCCTGAGCGTGATGCAGCGCGTGCCCGGCGTCGAACGGGTGGACCTCGACCGCCTGCGTGCCCAGCCCGGAACCTCGGTGGCCGGGCCCGATGGCCGGCTGCGTGCGCGCGGCGCCCGCTGGCAGGGCACGCAGATCCTGCCGGCCCAGCTGCTGCTGATCGATCTGGCCGATGTGCGCCTGACGGAGTTGAGCTCATGACAAGCCCCAGCAAGACCCTGGATGTCGACTTTCTGTTCAGCCGGCTGCCGGCCTTTTACCAAACCCGCGATTCCGAGCAGGGTGGCCCGCTGCGTGCCCTGCTGGAGGTGCTGGCCAGCCAGGGGCAGCTGCTCGATGAGGACATTTCCCAGCTCTACGACAACTGGTTCATCGAGACCTGCGAGGACTGGCTGATCCCCTACATCGGTGACTTGCTCGGTGTGCGCGGCCTGTACTCGGTGACGGGCACCCAGGCTTTTGGCCAGCGCGCCCACGTGGCCAACACCCTGGCCCTGCGGCGGCGCAAAGGCACGCTGCCGGTGCTGGAGCAACTGGCCCAGGACACCACTGGCTGGCGCGCCCATGCGGTCGAGTATTTCCAGCAACTGGGCTGGACCCAGCATCTCAACCATGTGAGGGCCTTCAATGTCCGCACGCCCGATCTGCGCCAGGCCCTGGCCCTGGAGCGTGTGGACGGCGCCTTCGACACCAGCGCCCACACGGCCGAAGTGCGGGCCCTGCCGGCCGGTCGCTACAACATCCCGCACATCGGCCTGCACATCTGGCGCCTGCAGGCCTATGCCGTGCAGCGGGGCACGGCGGCGGCGGTGGGCAGCGTGGCGGGCTTTTTCAGCTTCGATCCGCTGGGCCGCGATGTCGGCGAAGCGGCGCCGGCCGGCGAATCCTGGCTCTTCAACCGCCCGCGCACCGAGGCGCAGATCAGCGATCTGGCCCAGCCCATCCATGTGCCGGAGCCGCTCTCCCGCCGTGCCCTGCATGAGGAGCTGAGCGCCATCCAGGCCGACCTGGCCCAGGGCCGCGAACCGCAACGGCGCTACTTCTCGCAGGAATCGGGCGGGCCGGTGCTGCGTGTGTGGCTCGATGGGGTGGAGGTGGCCGAGACGGCCTTGCGCGTCTGCCATCTGGGCACGATCCCGGGCCTGGCGCCGCCGCAGTGGCGTCGCCCGCCGGCCGGCTGCGTGGGCTTTGACCCGGTGCTGGGCCGCATCGCTCTGCCGGCGGGTCAGGCGGTTGCTCGGGTCGAGGTGGCCTATGCCTACGGCTTCCCCGGTGACATCGGCGGTGGCCCCTACGACCGTCGCCCGGCCCGCGCCGAGGACGAGGCCAGGCAAGGTCTGTTCTCGGCCGAGGGTGCGCGTCTGATCCGTGTGCCCATGGATCAACCGAGCCTGGCCGCCGCCCTGGCCCAAGTGCAGGCTGGCCAGCGCACCCTGATCCGCATCGACAGCGATGCCACCGAGGCGCTCATGCCCAACCTCAACCTGCCCGACAGCGAGCTGCTGATCGAGGCGGTGAACCAGCGCCGCCCGGTGCTGGTGGGCAGCTGGAAGCTGCGCGGCAACAGCAGCACACGCTTTGGCTTCTCCGGCCTGTGGATCGATGGCGAGCTGCAGCTGCAAGGTGGTTTGCGCGCGCTCGATGTGCGCCACTGCAGCCTGCGGCCCAGCCGCGGCGGCATCCGCCACAGCGGCAATGGGCCGGAGTTGCAGATCCGCCTGAGCCACAGCATCTGCGGGCCGATTCAAGCGGCCAAGGCCCTCGGCGGCGTGAGCCTGAGTGCCTCCATCATCGATGCCGATGTGGCCGCGCAGCCGGCGCCGATCGACCCGCAAGCCCTGGTCCTGCCCGACACCGCGCTCGAGATCGACCGCTGCACCGTGCTCGGCGCCTGCAGCGCCGGCCAGCTGGAGGCGGGCAACAGCCTGTTCAACGGCGCGGTCGAGATCGAGCGGCGCCAGCAGGGCTGTGTGCGCTTTTGCTACCTGCCCATCGATGCCCTCACACCGCGGCGCTACCGCTGCCAGCCCGAGCTGGCGCTGCAGGGCTTGTCGCCGGCACAAAAAAAGGGCGAGCTGCTGCGCATCACGCCCAGTTTCAGCTCGCTGCGCCACGGCCATGCGGCCTATGCCCAGCTGCGCCTGAGCTGTGCGCCAGAGATCCGCCGCGGCGCCGAGGACGGTGGCGAGATGGGCGTCTGGAACCTGCTCCAAGAACCGCAGCGCGAGGCCAATCTGCGCCAGGCCCTCGATGAATACCTGCGTTTCGGCCTCGAAGCCGGGCTGATTTTTGTCAATTGATCTGAAGCGAACCATCACGGGACACCACCATGAAAGCCGACCTGACCCGATCGACCGACCGGCCCGACCAGCATTACCGCGCGGTGCGCATGCAGCAGGGGCGGGTGCAGCTGGATGCCGAGTGGAATGAGCAGCAGGACATCCTGAACCGCCGCATCGAAACCGAGACCGTGGACAGCCTGGGCGCAGGCGCGGCCGTGCCCATTGATGCGGCCGGCTTTTTGCTCACCGGTGCCGGCGAGAACATCAGCATCAGCGCCGGCCGTTGCTATGTGCAGGGCCTGCTCTGCGAGGCGGCCACCGGCCAGACGCTGATCACCCAGCCCGGCCTGGCTAGCGCCATCTCGCCGGTGCTGCCTACACAGCCGGCGGGCCAGAGCTTGCTGGCCCTGCCGCCGGCCCAGGCCGCGCCGCTGAGCCAGATCCGCGTCTACAACGCAGCCGGTGCCGCCGTGGCGCCAAGCGAGGGCGTCTACATCGGCTATGTCGAGGCCTGGCTGCGCCACATCACGCCGCTGGAGGCGCCGCACATCCGTGAGGTGGCTCTGGGCCTGCCGGACACCAGCACGCGCGACCAGCTGGTCTGGCAGGTCAAGCTGCTACGCGCCGGCGATGTCAGCACCTCGTTGAACTGCCTGAGCGTCGAGCCCTGGGCCAGCTTCAGCCAGGCGCCCGATGGCCGCATGGCCGCGCGCGCCGAACCCACGGTGCCGCCCAAAGACCCCTGCCTGCTGACCCCCGAGGCCGGCTACCGGCGCCTGGAGAACCAGCTCTACCGCGTCGAGATCCATGACGACGGCAGTATCTCGGGCAAGCCGCGTTTCAAATGGTCGCGTGACAACGGCAGCATCGTCAGCCGCGTGACGCGCTGGCTGGGCGAGCCCACGGCCAATGAGTTCGAAGTGGCCAGCCTGGGGCGCGACGCCGTGCTCGCCATCCAGGCCGGCAGCTGGATCGAGTTCTACAGCGAGCTGCACGAGCAGACCGGCCAGCCCGGCACCCTGGTGCAGGTGCTCAAGACGGCCGGCAATGTCGTGACGGTGGATTTGAGCAGCAAGACCGGGCCGCTGGACAAGGGCTTGTTCAGTGTCAACCCGCGCGTGCGGCGCTGGGAAGGCTGGGGCCAAATCAACCCCGCCGCGCCCAACACCAACACCGGCTGGGTCGAGCTGGAAGACGGGGTGGAGCTCAAGTTCGCGCCCGGCCGCTACCGCATCGGCGATTTCTGGCAGATCCCGGCCCGCACCGCCACGGCCAACATCGAGTGGCCGCTGGACAGCGCCGACAAGCCCCGCTTCCTCGCGCCGCTGGGCGTGCTGCGCGCTTTTGCGCGCCTGGCCGTGCTGCGCTACCAGGGCAATCAATGGACGAGGCTGCACGATTGCCGCCAGCTCTTCCCGGCCTTGAGCGAGCTGCGCAACCTCGTCTACGTCGGCGGTGATGGCCAGCAGATCGCGCCCAACCCGATCGCGCCCGCGCCCGTGCCCTTGCCGCGGCCGCTGGAGGTGGCGGTGTTCAACGGCCAGTTCCCGGTGGCCGGGGCGCGGGTGCGTTTCACCGCCAGCCACGGCCAGCTGCCGGGCGGTGGCCTGGTGGCCGAGGTGGACACGGGGCCGGACGGTCTGGCCAGCGTGAGCTGGTCGCTTTCGCCCACGGTGCTGTCGCAGACCTGCCGAGCCGAGCTGCTGGAAGCCGGCGCACCGGCAGCGGGCAAGTTCAATCGCATCCATTTCAACGCCAGCCTGCTCACCGCCGCCCAGGTCGCTTATGACCCCAGCAACTGCGCCGAGGCCCAGGCGGCTCAGGTCCACACGGTGCAGGACGCGATCGATGCCTTGTGCAAGCGCGGCCATGGCGGTGGCTGCAGCAAGACGGTGGGCGAGGGCGGTGATTTCGCCACGCTCGACGAGGCCATCGAGCGGCTCATCAATGAGAAGCGGCGCGACATCGTGCTCTGCCTGCTGCCCGGTGATCACCACCTCAAGGACGGCCTCGATGTGCAAGCGCCCAGCGGCACGCGCCTGCATGTGCATGGCGCCGGGCAGGCCAGTCGCCTGTTCGTGCAGGAGCAGGAGTTCAATCTCTTCAACTTCGCCTCGGTGGAGCTGGACCAGTTCGAGCTGGTGTGGAGCGAGAGCTGGGCTTCGTTGCGCATCGAAGGCTGCAGCCAGGTGCGCCTGAGCCGTCTGGGCTTGAGCGGCTTCACCCCCAAGGGATTGAGCCTGCTGCAGATTGCCGGCGCCAGCGCGCTGGAGATCAGCTCCTGCCGCATCAAGGCCTACACGGGCGAGGGCCTGCCGGCGCGTCTGAAGCAGGTGTTTGAGCTGCTGCCCGACTTCAAGCCCTTGCAGTCCAGCTTCGAGGTCAAGGAAGGGCGGGTGTTCGAGCCGCTCGATCTGCGGTTGGCCGAGGCCTATGCCCAGCTCAGCGCAGCCCAGCGCAAGAGCCTGGGAGCCCAGATCGCCAACTACCTGCGCATGGCCGACACGGGCGCCTTGGCGCTGGCCCCCGAGGAGCGCGAGGCGCTGCAGCAGTTCCAGCGAGAGCTGCAGGATGAGCAGGTGCCGGCTCAGCAGCTGTTGGCCACGCTGGAGCGCTGGCGTGTCGGCGTGCTGCTGAGCCAGGGTGGCTCGGCCCTGACCCTGGCCGATGCGCGCGCGGACACCTTGTTGGCCGACAACCTGTTCCACGGCCAGCTGGCCTTGTACGGCGACGCCAGCCTGCCCGAGTTCCCGCAAGCCCTGTTCCAGGGCCTGAGCCAGGCCCTGAAGGCCGGACGGGTCAGCCTGGCCCATGGCAACGGTCGTCTGCGTCTGCGCAACAACCGCTTGCGTGGCGTGCGCCTGGCGGACGAATGGGTTCAGCGCATCGACAGCTTGATCAAGAACGGCGGTGTGCTGGATGGTTGCTACCGCAGCCTGGTGGGCGATGCCAATATCGCCAGCGCCCTGAGCCTGGATCTGCTGGCCTACGAGCTCAGCCTCAGCACCACGGCGTTCGAGCGCAACGACGATGTCGGCGTGGTCATTGCCGATCAGGGCAAGTACCTCGGCAACTTCGCCCACAACGATTTCCGGCTGTTTGCCTTCGGCCATGTGCCGGAGAAGTTTGGCAACGGGCCGCTCAATATCGTGGCGGCCTGAGCCTCGGGCCAAGGTCTGGATTGCGGCCGCGCCCGGCCGGGCGCGCAGCAAGGGGCGCCGCGGCCGCTGCGCCCTCAGGTCTTCTTGAGCTTGCCGCTCAGGGGAGCCAGCAGCTGTTGCTGGGCCAGCTCCACCAGTTCGTCCTCGGGGTAGCCGTCCACGCGCAGCAGGCGGCGTTCGTGCAGGGCGGCGCGGCGCAGGGCCTGGCTGAAATGCTCGTCGAACAGGCGCTGGTAGCTGCCGTTGCGCAGGGCATTCTGCAGGCCCAGCTGCAGGGCCTCGGCCAGCTCGGGCGCGTCCGGGCGCACGACGAAATAGTCGTCCAGCGGGTAGCGCAGGCCCAGGCCCGGCACCACCGCGAGGCCAGCGCCCACCAGCTTGCCATTGGCCAGCTCTTCCCAAATTTCGTTCAGGCCGCGCGAGAGGTAATCGCTGCGCCGCGCCTGCAGCATGCCGAACAGGCCGGCGTAGTTGGAGGCGCTGACGACCTTGAAGCCCAGGCGCTCGAACACGGGGCGGTCGGTCCAGTCGATGCCATAACCCAGGCCCAGGGCCTTGAGCTCGGACAGGTCGCGCAGCTGGGACAGAGTCTGTGCGCGCTCGGCGCGACAGAGCAGCAGGCGCAGGCCCAGCAGGCCGCGCCGCAGCGGAATGGGCACGACCAAGCCTTCGCTGGCCGGCAGGTCGCGGCGCGTGACCATGGTGACATCCAGGCGGCCCTGGCGCAGCTCGGCCATGGCGCGTAGCTGGGTGTAGTGATAGCGCTCCTCGACGCGCGGCTCGCGGCCTGACTGCTCCAGCACCAGCTGCAACAGCTGCAAGGGGTAGACGCGTCGCGGGTCCTCGCGCGGGTCGGCCACCGGAAAGCTCACACCCTTGCCCGTGCCAGTGCCCGTGCCCGGTAAGACCTGGGCCCGCAGAGGCGGCACCGTGAGCAGGCTGCTGCCGGCCATGGCCAGGAGGATGCGGCGACGATCGCTCATGCGCGTGGACGGATGCTCAGTGCCTGTGGGCGCGACGCAGCGGAGCTGGGCAGAGTGGCATGGTGGGTCCGTATCTTGGTGACTGCTGCTGCGGCGGCGCTGGCTCGGCTTGCTTGCGAGCGTGGCTTCTGGCAACGGGACAGCATTGAGCGAAAACTCGCGGGGTGTCTATCCCACCAAAGCGGGGTGTGCGCTTGCGAGCCCCGCCGTGCTGGTTGCCGCGCTCATGTGATGGTGTTGTGGGCCATCGCTGCGCTCAGCCCGGCCGGGCTTCAGGCTGTCTGGACATTGTCAGCTAGCTTGAGTTCCAAGAGGCCCTGGTCGCTGCCGTCTGGTCAGCCGCGCTTGGCCGAGGTTTCGAGCTAGACCGCACTGGCTTTGTCACCCTGGATGCGCGCCTCCTCACGCGACTGGGCGGCCGGATTGCCGAGCAGGGCAATGTTGCGTGGCAGCCGCGCCGTCTGCCTTGCCACAATGTGCCACCCCTGCTTGCTCTGGAGCCTTCACCATGCCCTTCGACCCGCAACAGCGCTATGTCCACCTGGCCGAAGACGGCCATGCCATCGAGTTGCCCGGTGGCGATGCCTTCTGGAGCTTGCCTGCCGCACAGATGGAGGCGTTCGACCTCGGCTGGTTGGTCACTGAGTTCGAGTGCAGCGAGGACTGGCCCAATTGGGAGCGCCACCCTGAGGGCGATGAGTACGTCTACCTGCTCACCGGTTCCGTTCAGCTGCTGCTGGAACTGCCCGATGGCCTGCAGACCCTCTCCTTGGAAGGGCGAGCTGCCGTGCTCGTGCCCCGGGGTGTCTGGCACACGGCGCGGGTGAGCAGTCCCAGCCGCTTGTTGCACATCACGCGCGGCCGGGGCAGCGAGCACCGGCCGGTGCGTGCGGGCGCTGCGCTGACCATGGCCAGTTGATGCCGGTATGGGGGCGGTGCCGTTCCCGGCTCGTGCCTCCGCCTGCCTGCGGATGTCGCTGGCGTGACATCACGCTTTAATTGGTGATGGCCTTTCCTGCGTGGCATGGATTCAGTTTCGAGCCAACCGAAAGCGCAGGGCCCTGTGCGGCCTGGCCGCATGGGCTGTGGTGCTTTCCAACGCCGCCGCCGCACAGGCGGCCATGGCAGACCTCCTGCGACCGGCTGTGCCGCCTGACATTTGCTTTGTTCGCTTTGCCTCGCCCAAACAGGCCGCAGCGGCCAGCCCGCTCGGCAAACAGGGCAAGTTCCGTGTGCCGCGCCGGGCAGGGCAGGGCAGGCGGGGCGGCCAAGTAGCCAGCCGTGCTGATCCTGCACGGATCTGCCGGCAGCCTGCAGAGGGCGGTCGATCGCTCGCTTAGCTTGGGTACAGACGGGAGGGAGTGGCCACCTGTCGGCGATGGCATCCGACCGTGCGGGTGCACACAGTCGAAACAGCAGGTCAATCGCCGGGAAGCCCGCGCAGAGCATTGACTACGCCATCGAGGGTTTGGGTCTGCTTGAAGATCGATCAACCACAACTGTGTTCTCGCAAAGATTGAAGGCAAAAGCCCGGCGCGAGCACAGCATCACCCGCAGGGCGCCCCACATCTTGCGCGGACAGCGGCCTATTGTTGGAAAGTTTTCAGCGCCTGCTTCAAGCGCTTTCGCCCATCGCTGTTTGTTTCGCGATAGACCTTGAGGGCGAGCGCAAGGAACTGCTGCTCTCCTGGAGACAGCCCAGTTTGTTCACGCTCCACATCGAGCCAACCTGGCTCCTTGCCGCAATGTTGTTCAATCTGCCGCGCCAGTTTGTCGCCGATGGGGCGTGCGCCACTCTTGGCCATCGACCATGTTGCGCCACTCATCTCGACTTGTTTAGCCCAGGTGGATTCAAGCCCCTTGGGCGGATCGCCTGCGGCGATGCGTTCTTCCGCAAAAGTCTGGAAGAGCGCGATGGCGTTGAGTCGGCGGAATGTGGTGATGCTGGACACGGCTGGTGTTGTTAAAACACTTCACATGCATTCTATGTGATCGAATGTGTTGACGGACTCGTGAACACTCTTCACAATTCTTCTATTCGTTGATTCACCCCAACCCGCCAGATCTCATCATGCTCCGCACAGTCTCCATCGCCAACGCCAAACGACCCATGTCGGTCGAGATGGCTTTGTGCGTCGCTGCGGGTCGCCATGAGTTCGCGATGCTGTTCGCACTGAGCCAGCCGCGGCATGACCGATTTGAGGGTGACTCACCGTTACCGGGAGGAACTTCAGCCTACTGAAGTTCTTACATTCCAGGGATCCATCTCCGATCCCCTGAAGCCCGGTCTCCTGCAGGAACCGGGCTTTTTGTTTGGCTCTTGCAAATCGGATTGATGCCCTCTCGGGTGTGCCCGTGCACAAGCACCGGCCAGCTCGGTGTGCATGTGTGCCAAGCACGTTCTGCAGACGGAGCCGGCATGCAGCGATCTCGGCAACCATGCCGAGATCGCGTGCGGACACAGCCGAGAGTGCATGGCCTCGTTAGCTCAGCGGAGCAGAGCGCCGGTCTACGAAACCGGAGGCCGGAGGTTCGAATCCTCCACGAGGCGCCAGCTTTCATTTCTGTCCCGTTGGACTTCCGGTGAGGTCCTCGGCCCTTCAAGCCGAAGAGGCGGGTTCGACTCCCGCACGGGATGCCAAACCCAAGCCTGTCGTCGAGCTCTCGCTTCGATAGGCGCAAACCGGCCGCAAAGATTGGGCGGCGTCGGAACCCGTCACCGACAACCCTTGGGAGCAGGACCCGTGTGTGGCGCAAGTGGAATGCGCAACTGCTTTGGGAGCAGAACCGCCATCACTACCAGCATTGAGCAGCGCTGCCGCCCATTGGTCAGCCGTGGCGTAGCTTTGCTGGAAGAGCACTAAGCCTTGAATCCGCTGGGCGCAGGTTGGAGCCTCACCGCCTTCGCCGTTGAATTTCAGTCGTGCCCAGTCGCAGAAAGGAGGACGCCATGCACGATGTATTGCAGTTGGACATCACCGGCCAGCCCCAGGCCTGGATCTCGGTCGAGCAGGGGGCGGTCCATGTGGCCTCCCGCTCCGTGGCCTGGTCGCTCGGTGATACGCCGCTGGCCGTCCTGCGCGGCGGCATGAACCTCCACTCCGGCCTTCAGTCCAGGATTGAAGTTCCAGCCATCCTGGCCTTGAGCGGCAGTTCGCGCTTGAACCTCTTCGAGCGAGAGCCGGGCTTCAACAAGCTCAAGCTGATCCGGCGTGACCGACAGACCTGTGCCTACTGTGGCGATGCGCATGACCTGCGCGAACTCACGGTCGACCACATCCTGCCGGCCTCGCGTGGCGGCCCTCTCAGCTGGATGAACACGGTCGCTGCCTGCCGCGCCTGCAATGCGCGCAAGGCCGACCGCACGCCGGAGGAGGCCGGGATGCCGCTGCTGTTCACGCCTTATGTGCCCAGCCGCTTCGAGGACTTCCTGCTCAAGGGCAGGCGGATTCGTGCGGACGTGCATGAGTGGCTGGCCGCACGGCTGCCGAAAGAATCGCGCCTGAGTTGATCCACGGGGTCGGCCCAGGCGCCAACAGATCTGCCTTGGAAGGCAGGGCTCACAGGTAGGGGGTACCACCCCACCGGTGCGCTGTGGCCGGGTCCGTCCCGTCGCTGCGGCGCATGCCGCTCTGCTGGAAGAGGCCGATACGGTGAAGCACGGTTGTCCCGCAAGGGTCCGGGTTCGACTCCCGGTTTCGCCACCACTGGATAGCTCAGTCGGGTAGAGCAACGGATTTGGAATCCGTGTGTCGTGGGTTCGACTCCCACTCCACAAATGGCCTGTCACGCCAGTGAAAAACGGTCGAAAGACCACCCCGCCGAACGTGCCGGTCTGCCTTCGGGTTTGAACGGCATCAGCGCGGCCACCTGAGCTTCGGGCACGCGGGGTCTGCGTCCACGGTCAGTCCGAGGCTTGTCCAGAAAGGGCATGCCGACGACGCACCGTGGCACCCAGTCCCAGGCATCCGCGGTCCGTGTCCGCGCTGTAACGGCACCCTATTTGAAACACACGCTGCAACAAGGAGAACACCATGACGATCAAGCGTGTCAATGTGAAGAAGAACGAGCGCGGCCTGCTGCTGCGCAATGGCGACTTCGAGCGTGTGCTGCAACCTGGCACACATTGGCTCCTGTCTGGACTGGATCGGCTTCAGGTCGAACTGGTCGCCATCGGAGCTCCGGCTTTCGTGCACCCGCTGACTGACTACTTGCTAGCCAAGGAGCCGGCGGTGGTCGAGACCGAGTTCGTTCGTGTCGAGTTGAATGCGACGCAGGTCGGCCTGCGCAGTGAGAACGGTGTGCTGGTCGAGCTGCTGCCGCCTGAAACCCGCCGGCTGTACTGGAAGGGCTTGGTGGATGTGCAGCTTGAGGTGATCGACCTGGCCAGCACCACAGAACTGTCGCCTGCGCTCACCGCCCGCCTGTTGCAGGCCCAGCTGCGTCCGCGCAGCATCACTGGCTTGGCTGGTGTGCTGCAAGTGGTCGTGCCGGAACACGGCGCGGGCATTCTGTGGGTCGACGGCAAGATCGAGCGCTTGCTCGGTGCGGGTTCGTTCGCCTTCTGGAAGTTCAACCGCAGTGTGAACGTGGAGCTGGTGGACCTGCGCTTGCAGGCCGTCGAAGTCACGGGCCAGGAAATCCTGACCCGAGACAAGGTGGCGCTGCGACTCAATCTTTCGGCCACCTGGCGCTATTCGGACGTGCTCAGCGCCTACAAGGCGCTGGCCAAGCCGGCCGAGCACCTGTACCGCGAACTGCAACTCGGCTTACGCGCTGCGGTGGGCACACGCTCGCTCGATGAGCTTCTTGAGAACAAGAGCGTCATCGATGAGGTCGTGACCGCCCAGGTCAAGGACAAGCTCGCCGCTCTCGGGCTCGAGCTGACCAGCGTCGGCGTCAAGGACATCGTGCTGCCCGGCGAGATGAAGACCATCCTCGCTCAGGTGGTGGAGGCCGGGAAGGCGGCCGAAGCCAACGTGATCCGCCGCCGCGAGGAAACTGCTGCAACGCGCTCGCTGCTGAACACCGCCAAGGTGATGGAGGACAACCCCGTTGCTCTGCGCCTCAAGGAACTGGAAACCCTGGAGCGTGTGGCGGAACGCATTGACAAGATCTCCGTCTTCGGAGGTCTGGACCAGGTGCTCAACGGGCTTGTGAAGCTGCGCTGATCACCGCCCTGGCCGGGCGCGATTTGAATGTCGCCCGGCCTGGGCTCTACATTGGAAACAAGATCATGGAACAAGTACAAACTCAACATATCCACGAAGACGTCCCCGGCGGTGTGCCGCTGAAGATGTGGACGCGTGGCGTGCCCATCGAGCCCGAAGCCAAGCGCCAACTCACCAACGCGGCACGCCTGCCCATCGTCTTCAAGCATGTGGCTGCGATGCCGGACGTGCACTTCGGTATCGGCGCTACCGTGGGTTCGGTCATCCCGACCATCAAGGCCATCATTCCGGCCGCCGTGGGCGTAGACATCGGTTGCGGCATGATGGCCTGCAAGACCACACTGCGCGCTGAGGACCTGCCCGACAACCTCGCCCCACTGCGCGCGGCGATTGAACGTGCGGTGCCGCATGGGCGCGCGCCAGGCAACCGTGACCCGGGTGCCTGGCAGAAACCGCCAGGTTCAGTGGACACAGCTTGGGCGCAGCTCGAGCCCGAATTCAAGGGAATCTGCCGCAGCTATCCCAAGCTGGAGAAAACCAACCACCACAAGCATCTGGGCACTCTCGGCGGAGGCAACCACTTCATTGAGGTCTGCCTCGACGAAGCAGGCGCGGTCTGGTTCATGCTGCACTCGGGCTCGCGAGGCGTGGGCAATGCCATCGGCACCATGTTCATCGAACTGGCCAAGAAGGACGCTATGCGCCACCAGGCCAACCTGCCGGATCGCGACCTTGCTTACTTCGAGGAAGGCAATCGCTACTTCGGCGACTACGTGCGCGCCGTGAGCTGGGCACAGAAGTACGCCGCGATGAACCGCGAGGTCATGATGCGCCGCGTGATCGAAGCAGCGAAGACGGTGCTGCACAAGAACTTCCAGAGCCACATCGAGGCGGTGAACTGCCACCACAACTATGTGCAGCGCGAGCAGCACTTTGGCGAGGACGTATTCGTCACCCGCAAGGGCGCCGTGAGTGCCAAGGCTGGCCAACTGGGCATCATCCCAGGCAGCATGGGCGCACGCAGCTTCATCGTGCGTGGCAAGGGCAATCCGGAGTCTTTCGAATCCTGCTCACATGGCGCCGGCCGTGTCATGAGCCGTGGAGATGCCAAACGCAGCTTCACCTTGGCCGACCATCGTGCTGCCACTGAAGGTGTGGAATGCCGCAAGGACAAAGACGTTCTTGACGAGACGCCTGCAGCCTACAAGGACATTGACGCCGTCATGGCCGCGCAGGCGGATCTAGTCGACGTGGTGCATACCCTGAAGCAGGTGGTTTGTGTGAAGGGCTGAACTTCTGGGTTGATCGATACCACCATGCCGATGCAAAGGTCGCTCAACCCGCGCTCGGCCGCAGTCGGGCATGCGCCCTGGAATCGTTCGATGCTGCAGGGCGGTTTTGCGCTGGTTGGAGCCGGTGAACCAGTGGCCACGCCGAATGTGGCCTCAGCCGGCATCCATCTCCGCAGCTGCCCCCTCCCACACAGCTCCCCGCCCGCTTTCCCCAAGCGCGACAGCTCGCTTCGAAACTTTGACTTCACGCCGTTCGAAGTCTTCCCCTAAGACTTCGATAATTTGACAGTAACTTCGAAACTTTGTTCTCAGCCTCCTTCATCATGACCTTGCGCTACCAAATCATTCCCGTCACCACCTTCCAGCAGAACTGTTCCCTGGTCTGGTGTGACGAGACGCTGGAGGCGGCGGTGATCGACCCTGGCGGCGATCTCGCGCGCATCCGGGCGGTGGTGCAGCAGCAGGGGGTGTCGCTCCAGGCGATCTGGTTGACCCATGCGCACATCGACCATGCCGGCGGCACGGGGCAGCTCTCGCGTGAGCTGCAGCTGCCCATCATCGGGCCGCATCCGGGCGATCAGTTCTGGATCGATGGGCTGCCGCAGCAGAGCCAGATGTTCGGTTTCCCCGCCGCCGAGCCCTTCACGCCGACACGCTGGCTGGCCGACGGCGATACCGTGCAGATTGGCCGGCAGACCTTGAACGTGCGCCATTGCCCGGGTCATACGCCGGGCCATGTGGTGTTCCATTCACCAGAGATTGCGCGCGCCTTTGTGGGCGATGTGCTGTTCGCCGGCAGCATCGGCCGCACGGATTTTCCCGGTGGCGACCATGCGACCTTGCTCGCCTCGATCCGCGAGCGGCTCTGGCCCATGGGTGACGAGACCGTGTTCATCCCTGGCCACGGCCCGGAGAGCAGCTTTGGCGTGGAACGGCGCAGCAACCCGCATGTGCGGGATCGCTGAAGGGCATCCGCTCACAGCTGAGCGTGGGCGCGCAGCGATTCCAGCCGCAGGCTCAGGCTTTGCTCCAACTGGCTGAGCTGAGTCTGCAGATCCCGTCGGAGGGCCTCGTCCCCGCAGGCGGCGAAGCGTGCTTGCAGCGCCGCCTTGTCACGAAACAGGCCCACCTCGGCCGGCGCGTGGCCTGCGTTTTTCAGGATCTTGAAGCTCATGCGCAGGCTCTCGGGCGTGGCCTGCCAGGCCTCGTCCTCGGGCAGGGGCTGCCCAAAGCCTTGGGCTGATTGCAGTTCGCCCGACTTCAGTGCTTCTTGCAGGTGCTGGGCAATTTCCTCGTCACGCATGACTTGACCCTTCAGTTCTCGCTGGCTGGCTTGGCAACAGGCCATGCCAGCACCCAGTGTAGAAAACATGGGGCGGGCGACATGCGCCCCGTGGCCGCGCTGAGTCGCCGCGTGAATAAACCCGGTCACTCAGTTGCGGGGGGTGTGGGCGAGTCAAGCGCCGGCAAAATTCGCAACGGGTCAAACCCGTGTCTGTCAGGGGCCTGCCGCAGCGCTTGTTCCTGCTGCTGGCGGCAGCCCGGCGGCCGCGAACAAGGACCGAGAACACGCCGGAGAACACCACACGGCATCGATGCATTTCACCCCCAAGGGAGAACCAACACCATGGCCTTTACATCCACGATCTTCAGCAAGACCTTGATCGGCGCAGCGGCCGCCCTGACCCTGATGTCGGCCCAGGCCGCACCGGTCAGCCTGAGCTATTCGGGCCATGGCACCAGCAGCTGGTGGACCGCAGCCAAGGCCACCGGCACCGGCTCCTTTGAAACCAACTCGGGCCAGTTCAGCGGCGACATCAGCTATACCGATCTCAAGAGCTTCAGTTTCCATCTGCAGATCGAGCTGGATGGTGTGACCGAAAACTTCTTTTACGGCCTGGATCAGCTGAGTAATTTCTGGGCCACCGTGGACAACAGCGGCTTCACCAACTTCTACTTGCGCACGGAATACGTCCGTGGTGATCAGCGTGGTGGCCAAGGCCTGAACTTCGAGGGTCTGGGCGCCGATGAAGCCCGCACGCACCACTTCGACATTCCTGGCCCCTTCACCATCGGCCAGCTCAAGGCCACCTTCGGCCCGGACAACCATGTGCCCGAGCCGGCCACCCTGGCCTTGACCCTGGCCGCCCTGGGCCTGGCCGGCGTGGTGGGCCGCGGCCGCCGCAGCAGCCAAGGCAAGGCCTGAGGCGCAGGCGCGCGAGCTCCTGTTCTGGTTTTTTGAACCGGGGTGGCGCCAGGCGCTGCCCAAGAGCGCGCCGCGCGGCACTGCCGCCGGCGCGCTGTTGTTTTCAGGGCTCGGCTTTCAGAATCGGCCGTCCGCCGAATCGGCGCGCGCCAGCTCTCGGGTGAACTTGGGTGAACTCGAATGACGACGACGTCGCTGATGCGGCCCAGCCGAGGCACCCGCCTTGGCATCGCAGTACAAAGGAAGACGATTCGCCATGAAACACTTTTCATCCACCTCCACCCTGGCCCGCCGCGGCCGCGCCGCATTGGCCTCGGGCTTGCTGGCGCTTATGGCTATCAATCCAGGCCTGTCCCTGGCCGCCGATGCCAGCGCGCCCGACACCTTGATCCGTGAGCTCTCGCAGGAGACGGTGGAAGCCATCAAGGCCGACAAGGCCATCCAGGCCGGTGACTTGCAGCGCATCGTCAAGCTGGTCGACGAGAAAATCATGCCGCACGTGGACTTCGACAAGACCACGCGCAGCGCCCTGGGTCGTCACTGGAACCAGGCCACGCCCGAGCAGCGCGAGCGCCTGAAGACCGAGTTCAAGGGCTTGCTGCTGCGTGTGTACGCTGGTGCGCTCTCGCAGTTCAAGGATCAAACCATCCGCCAAGCGCCGCTGCGCCCTGGCGCCACGGAAGGCGGCCAGGTCGAGATCAAGACCCAGATCGTCGGCAAGGGCGAGCCGGTGCAGCTGAACTACAGCCTCGAGAAATCGGAGGCCGGCGTCTGGAAGATCTGGGACTTCAATGTGCTCGGCGCCTCCATGGTGCAGACCTACCGCAATCCCTTTGCGCAGGAAGTCAATGCCAACGGCATCGAAGGCTTGATCAAGATGCTGGCCGAGAAGAACAAGAAACCCCTGCCGGCCAAGGCCTGAACTCAGCGGGTCAGGGGGTGGCTGGCCACAAAGCCGGCCAGCTCGCCCACCAGGCGCCGCAGCCGGCGCTGTGCCGCTTCATCGCGCAGCGCCAGCGCGTCATCAAAGTCGCCGTCGTCCAGGGTCAGGCGTGTCGGCGCCAGCCAGGCACGCAGCTCCTGCACGCAATGGGCCATGCCGCCCAGGGGTGAGCTGTCGGACAGGCTCACCAGGCCGACCGCACAGCCTTGCAGATAGGGCCGCGGGTCGCGGGCCAGCAGCTGCATGAAGTCCAGCGCGTTCTTGAAAACCCCGCTCATGGCGCCGTGGTAGGCCGGGCAGGTCCAGAGCATGGCGTCGGCGCTGCGGAATGCCGCGACCAGGCGCTGCAGCGAAGCCTGGTGTTCGGCCGGGTAGTCCGCCAGCGCCCAGTCGGGCCGGTACATGGGCAGCTGCAGCTCGCGCACATCGAGGGTTTCACAATCCAGCCCCAGTTCAGCCGCCATGGCCATGCCGGCGCGCAGGGCCGCTGCCGACAGAGAGGCGGCTCGCAGGCTGCCGCCTAGGCCGACGATCTTGCCGCGCGGTTGATGTTTGGCTTGTTGCGTGTCACTCATGCTTGGATTCCGAAATGGTCGAGCAAGGCCTGTTGACAGGCCGCTTCCGAAGGCTGCAGGCTTTCGGTCTTGAGGCCTTCGGCCGAGGTGAAGATCAGGCGCAGATCGCTGAGGCTGATGCGGCCGCCATCGTCGGTGGCCCGCGAGCAGATGCGCTTGCGCGTGAAGTGCGAGTCGGGCGAGCTTTGGTGGAAGCGGCACATGGGCTCGAAATCACTCAAGTCTCGTGCCTGCAAGTTGAAGCGGTATTCGTCGCTCCAGCTCGCGCAGGCCTCGTGCTCAGCGGGGAGTTGCTGCAGTGTGCGAACGCCGCCCAGCGCCTGAATGCGGTAGACATGGCGGCCCTGCCGGCTCGGTGCTGCTTCGGGTTCAAGCGGCAGCGGCTGCAGGAAGCAATCGCCGAAACCGACATCGACCAGGTAGGCGCCGTCTTCCAGGTGCACGGCGAGGCAGAGGTGGTCGAACTCCGGCCCAAACGTGCTGTCGGCTCCTGCCACCTGCGCTGAGAGCAAGCTGACCCGGTAGCCCAGCTCACGCAGCAGCGCCGCGAACAAGCCGTTCAGCTCGTAGCAAAAGCCACCGCGGCGCTGCTCGACGATCTTGCGGAACAAGGCGGTCTCTTCGAGGACGATGGCTTCGCCCCGATGGATGCTGAGGTTCTCAAACGGGATCTGGCGCAGATGGGCCCATTGCAAGGCGGCCAGGGTGGCGAGATCGGGCTGGCGGTCGCCGCAGTAGGCCAAGCGCTGCAGATAGGCGTCAACGTTCATGCTCATGGGACACCATTGTGCGCAAGTGCGGCGCCCTCGCCCAAGGTCATGGCCGCTGGGCATGGCGGACTCTTTTCCAGAGCCGACCCAGTTCTGTGCTTGAATTTGGCCCGGCGCGAGGAACGCCGACCTTCGGCCAGAACAAGACCCCATCCCTTCCATGAGCGCACTCCCATCCACCGACATCACCCCCGGCCTGCTGGTCCTGCACGGCAACCGCGCCGAGCTGCTGGGCGATGCGGTGTTCGAGTGGCTGCGCCGCAGCCCCTTGCGCCCGCTGGAAGAAGAAGTGCTGCTGGTGCAGAGCAATGGCGTGGCCGAGTGGCTGAAGATGCAGCTGGCCAGCCAACGCGGCATCTGCGCCGCCACTCGGGTGGAGCTGCCCGCCCGCTTCATGTGGCGCAGCTACCGCCAGCTGCTGGGCCGCGAGACGGTGCCGCCGCAGTCGCCGCTGGACAAGCTGCCGCTGACCTGGCGCCTGATGCGCTTGTTGCCCGAACTGATGGAATCAGCGGCATCCGACCCGCAAGCGGCCGAGGTTTATGCGCCCCTGGCCGATTTTCTGCAGCGCGGTGGCCTGGACCGCCGCTTGCAGCTGGCCCAGCGCCTGGCTGACCTGTACGACCAGTACCAGATCTACCGCAGCGACTGGTTGGACGCTTGGGGCCTCGGCCACGATGTGCTGCCCGCCCAGCTGGCCCCGGCCGGTGAACAGCTGGACCTGCGCCAGGCCCCGCCGCTGGCGCCCGATCAACGCTGGCAGGCCTGGCTCTGGCGCGCCTTGCTGCAGCCGCTCTCGGCGGCCGAGCGGGCCGGCACGCGGCCGGTGCTGCACCAGCGCTTCATGCAGGCGCTGCAAGACGAGGGCCAGCCGCCGCGTGGCCTGCCACGCCGCCTGGTGCTGTTCGGCATGACCCATGTGCCGCAGCAGACCCTGCAAGCCCTGGCCGCGCTGGCCCGCCATTGCCAGGTCATCCTGGCCCTTCCCAACCCCTGCCGCTACCACTGGGCCGACATCATCGACGGCCGCGAGCTGCTGCGCCAACAGCTGCGCGAGCAGCGCCGCCGCCAGCCCCTGCGCCAGGGCCGCGATCTGGCCGAGCTGCCGCTGGAGGAGATGCATGCCCACGCCCACCCCTTGCTGGCCGCCTGGGGCCGCCAGGGCCGCGACTTCGTGCGCGCGCTCGATGCCTTTGATGATGCGGCGCAGACCCAGGCCCGCTTTCCCGCGGCCAAGATCGACCTCTTCGATGAAGCTGCCGCTGAAGGCGAGGGCGGCAGCCTGCTGCAGCAGGTGCAGGCCCGCATCCGTGACCTGGTGCCCCTGGCCGAGCATGCCGGCTACGGCCGCAGCGCACCCGAGCCAGCCTTGCTGCAAGACCGCTCCATCGTCTTCCACATCGCCCATGGCGCCCAGCGCGAGGTCGAGATCCTGCACGACCAGCTCTTGAGCCTGCTGGCCGCGCCGCCACCGCCGGGCCTGCCAAAGCTGCAGCCGCGCGACATCGTCGTCATGCTGCCCGATGTTGAAGGCTTTGCGCCGGCCATCCGGTCCGTCTTCGGCCAGTACGCGCGCAGCGATGCGCGCCACATTCCTTTCGACATTGCCGACTTGAGCGAGCGCGGCAACAACCCGCTGATGGTGGCGCTGGAGTGGCTGCTGCGCCTGCCGCAGGCGCGCTGCACCGCCAGCGAGCTGCGTGATCTGCTCGATGTGCCGGGCCTGGCCCTGCGCTTCGGTCTGGAGCCGGCCGATCTGCCGCGCCTGGCGCAGTGGATCAGCGGCGCCGGCATCCGCTGGGGCCTGAACGCCGAGCAGCGTGCCAGCCTGGGCCTGGCGGCCTGTGGCGAGCAGAACAGCTGGGCCTTCGGCCTGCGCCGCATGCTGCTGGGCTTTGCCAGCGGCCAGGGCGAGGCCTTCCAGGGCATCGAGCCCTACGGCGAGATCGGCGGGCTGGAGGCACATCTGGCCGGTTCGCTCGCCGATCTGCTCGGCGCCTTGCTGGACTGGCAGGCGCAGAGCGCCAGCCTGGCCACGCCGGCCGAATGGGCAGCACGCGGCCGGGCCTTGCTGGAGACTTTCTTCGATGCCAGCGACGAGCGCGAACGCCTGAGCCTGGCGGCGCTGAACGCCGGCCTCTCGGCCTGGCTGGAGGCCTGCGAGGCGGCTGGTTTTGTGGAGCAGCCGGTGGACTTGGCCGTGGCCCGCGAAGCCTGGCTGGACGGGGTGGACGAGCCGGGCCTGAACAAGCGCTTCCGCGCCGGTGGCGTCACCTTCTGCACCTTGATGCCCATGCGCGCCGTGCCCTTCGAGGTGGTCTGCCTGCTCGGCATGAACGATGGCGACTACCCGCGCCGCAGCACGCGCAGCGATTTCGATTTGATGGGCCTGCCCGGCCAGCTGCGCCCGGGTGACCGTTCGCGCCGGCTGGACGACCGCCAGCTGCTGCTGGAGGCCTTGCTCTCGGCGCGGCGCCAGCTCTACATCAGCTGGAGCGGCCGCAGCGCGCGCGACAACAGCGAGCAGCCGCCCTCGGTGCTGGTCTCGCAGCTGCTCGACTATCTGGCCGCCGGCTGGGGTCAGGGCTTGCCCGAGGCGCTCAGCACCGAGCACCCGCTGCAGCCCTTCAGCCGCCGCTATTTCGAGCAGCCGGCCGATCCGCGCCGCTTCACGCATGCCCGCGAGTGGCGCGATGCGCATCTGCAAGCCGAGCCGGTGAGCGGCGAGCCCGTGGGCATGGGCGCAGCGGCCGAGGAGGAGCAAGCGCCGCTCAAGCTCGCCACCCTGGTCGCCTTTCTGCGCAACCCGGTGCGCGAGTTCTTCCGCCGCCGGCTCAATGTTCACTTCGAGGACGCGGAAGACGAGGCCGGCGAGGACGCCGAGGCCTTTGCGCTCGATGGCTTGCAGGACCACAGCCTGCTGGCCGGTCTGCTGGACCAGGTGCTCAATGCCCAGGAGCAGCGCCTGCAAAGCGCTGCGCCGCCACTCAATCAGGGTGATCTGGCCGCGCTGATCCGCCTGCAGGCCGCCCGCCTGCAGCGCGCCGGCCGCCTGCCCATGGCCGAGCTGGGCCGGCGTGAGGAGCAACGCCTGGCCGAGGAACTCTTGCCCATGCTCGACCGCTGGCTGCGCCTGCAGGCCGACTACCCCGATGCCGCGCCCAAGGCCCCGCTGCGCTTGGGCCCGCTGGACGATTGGCTCGACGGGCTGCAGCAGGCCGGCGAAGGCCTGTTTGCCGAGCGTGTCTGGCTGCAGCTGTTGCCCAGCCGCCTGTGTGGCAAGGCCGCCGCCAAAGGCAAGCCGCCGGCGCTGCGCATGGAGCGCCTGATCGCCCCCTGGGTGCGCATGCTGGCGGCCAGCAGCTGCGGTTTCGACACCGTGCCCGGCGTGCTGGTCGGGCGTGATGCCTGGCTGCAGCTGCAGCCGCTGGACCAGGAGGAGGCGCAGCCCCTGCTGGCCGACCTGATCGCGCTGTGGCAGCAAGGCATGCAAGAGCCGCTGCCGCTGGCGCCCAAGACCGCGCTGGCTTTTCTCGATGCCGAAAAAGGCAAGCCGGCCGAGGTCTTCGAAGGCGGCGGCTTTGCCACGGCGGGGCGCCAGGCCATGCCGGGCGAGGGCGAGGAGATGAGCCTCACCCGCGTCTACCCGAGCTATGCCGCGCTCAGCGCCGACGGCCGCTTTGCCGATCTGGCCCAGCGCCTCTTCGGCCCGCTGCGCGCCTGGGCCGAGCAAGGCGTGGTGATGCAGCTGCATGACGCCGTGCAGGGCGATGTGTCGAACCTGGAGGCCCAGCCATGAGCGCCAGCGAGAACACCCCGGGCATTCCCCTCGACCCCCTGAGCTTCCCGCTCTGGGGCAGCCGCCTGATCGAGGCCAGCGCCGGCACCGGCAAGACCTGGACGATTGCGGCCCTCTACCTGCGCCTGGTGCTGGGCCATGGCGGCGAGGAGGCGGCGTTTGAGCGGCCGCTGCAGCCGGCCGAAATTCTGGTGATGACCTTCACCCGCGCGGCCACGCGCGAGCTGTCCGACCGCATCCGCGCGCGCTTGCTGGAAGCGGCGCGCGTGTTCCGCGGCGAGTTGGCCGCCCCCGACGGGCTGCTGCAAGCCCTGCTCGAGGACTACCCCGAAGGCCCCGGCCGCCGCGCTGCCGCCTGGCGCCTGGCCGCCGCGGCCGAGGGCATGGACGAAGCGGCCGTGCACACCATCGACGCCTGGTGCCAGCGCATGCTGCGCGAGCATGCCTTCGACAGCGGCTGCCTGTTCGACGAAGAGCTGGTGGCCAACGAGCGCCTGCTGCTGGACGGCGCCACCCAGGACTACTGGCGCCAACAGGTCTATCCGCTGGCCGGCGAACAGCTCGATGCCGTGTTCGAGGTCTGGCCCGGCGTGGCCGCGCTGGGTGCCGATGCCCAAGCCTTGATGGCTCAGGAGCTGGACCAGGCGAGCGAGGGCGCGGGCTTTGAGCAGGAACTGCCGGGCTCGTTGGGCGCGCTGATCGAGGCGCTGCAGGCCCGGCGGCGCGAAGCCTTGGCCTTGTTGAAAGCGGGCTGGGCCGAGCGCGCCGAGGCCATGCGGCTGTGGATCGATGCGCAGCTGGCGCCCAAGCAATGCGCGTTTGACAAGCGCAAGCTGGCGACGCGGCATTACACCGCCTGGCTGAAAACCCTGGCCGCTTGGGCGCTCGACCCGGAGCAGGAGGCGCTGGAACTCAGCGATTCGGCCCTCAAGCGCTTGCCGCTTCGCGGCATGAAAGAAGCACTCAAGCCCGATGCTGCCGAGCCCGACTGGCCGCCCGAGTTCGCCGCCTTCGAAGCGCTGCTCGCCGGCCTGGCCGCCTTGCCCTCGGCCAGCGCGCCGCTGCGCTTGCATGCGGCCCTGCACATCCGCGAGCGCCTGGCCGAGCTCAAGCGCCAGGACGGCAGCTTCGGTTTTGCCGACATGCTGCAGCGCCTGGACGAGGCCCTCGATGAAGCGCGGCATGGCGAGCACGCGCGCCGCCTGCGCGAGCGCATGCGGGCCCAGTACCCGGTGGCCTTGATTGATGAGTTCCAGGACACCTCGCCGCTGCAGACCCGCATCTTCGATCGGCTCTACCGCATCGCCGACAACGCGCGCGACAGCACGCTCTTGCTGATCGGTGACCCCAAGCAATCGATCTACGGTTTCCGTGGCGCCGATATCTACAGTTATCTGTACGTGCGCCGCCAGACTGAAGGGCGCCACTACCTGCTGGGCACCAACCACCGCTCGACGCAAGCCCTGGTTCAGGCCGTCAACACCGTGTTCGCGCGCGCTGAGACCTTTGACGCCGGCGCCTTCTTGCTGGGCAGCGCGGGGCAGGCCAGCCCCTTGCCCTTCCAGCCGGTGGCAGCCCGCGGGCGGGGCGAGGTGTTCGTCTGCAGCCGCGGTGCCGTGCCCGCACTGCAGCTGTGGCTGGATCTCGATTTGCAAGACGGGCGCGCCAGCCAGCAGCGCTTTGGTGAGGTGTGCGCCGAGACCATCGTCGGCCTGCTCAACGATGAGAAAGCCGGTTTCTTGAATGAAACCCAGGGCAGCTTCCAGCGCCTGCGTCCGGCCGACATCGCCGTGCTGGTGCGCAATGCCCGCGAGGCCACGGCCGTGCGCGAGGCCATGCGGCGCCGTGGCCTGGCCTCGGTCTACCTGTCGGACAAGGATTCGGTCTTCGCCAGCGATGAGGCCCGCGACCTGCTGGCCTGGCTGCGCGCCGTGGCCTCGCCGCTCGATGCTCGCCTGGTGCGCGCCGCCCTGGCCAGCCCCACCCTGGGCCTGAGCCTGGCCGAGCTGGCGGAACTGGCCCGCGACGACGAAGCCTTTGATCTGCGCAGCGAGCAGCTCAAGGCCTTGCACAGCGTCTGGCAGCAGCAAGGCGTCTTGAGCATGTTGCGCCAGACCCTGCACCGCTTGCAGCTGCCCAGCCGCTGGCTGGCCGCAGGCCTGACGCTGCAGGTCAGCGGTGAGCGCCGCTTGACCAATGTGCTGCACCTGGCCGAGCTCTTGCAGTCGGCCAGCAGCCAGCTGGACGGCGAGCAGGCCCTGATCCGCTGGCTGGCGGCCCAGATCGCCGAGCCCGGCAGCACCGGCGGCGAGGAGCAGATCGTGCGCCTGGAGAGCGATGCCGATCTGGTCAAGGTGGTGACGGTGCACAAATCCAAGGGCCTGGAGTACCCGCTGGTCTTCCTGCCCTTTGCCGCCAGCTTCCGCGCCATGGACAAGCGCCGCGCGCGCTACGTCAAGCTGGAGCAGCAGCTGCATCTGGAGCCTGACGCGGAGCAGATCGCCGCCGCCGATCTGGAGCGTCAGCGCGAGGACCTGCGCCTGTTCTATGTGGCCTTGACTCGCGCCCGCCATGCCCTGTGGCTGGGCGTCTCGGCCCTGAAGGTGGGGCAGAGCGAAGACTGCCAGGTGCACCGCAGTGCCCTGGGCTATGTGCTTGGTGGCGGCACGCCGCAGACGCCGCACGAGCTCTGGACCTCGGCCGAGGATCTGGCCGCAGGCGACCCGGCGGGCATTCACTTGAACCGCCTGATCTACCGCCCGGACTGGCCCTGCAGCGCCTTGCAAGCGCGCGAGTCGGCGCCGCCGTTGCGCGAAGCCGAGGTGTACGAGGCCCAGTTCGAGCGCCGCTGGACGGTCAGCAGCTTCTCGGCCCTGGTGCGCGCGCTGAGCAGCGCCAAAGCGCCGGCCCTGGATGCCGGCCGCCTGATCAGCGACGCTGCCGCGCGCGACGACGAAGACCGCCTGGCCGACCCCGAGGCTGCGGCCCTGGCGGCGCAGGCGCCCGCTGAAACCCAAACCTCAAGCAGCGTCAGCGTGCTGCCCGCCTGGCACCGCTTCCCGCGCGGCGCCTTTGCTGGCAACTTCTTGCACGACCAACTGGAGTGGTTGGCCGGTGAGGGCTTTGCCCTGGCCGAGTCTCCGGCCCTGCAAGCCCAGCTGCGAGCGCGCTGCGAGCGCCAGGGTTGGGGCAACTGGTCGGATGAGGTCTTGAGCTGGCTGAGCCTCCTGCTGCAAACGCCGCTGCCGCCGCTGAGCGAGGGCGCTTCGCTGGCGCGCCTGGACGCGCTGCTGCCGGAAATGGAGTTCTGGTTCCCCAGCAGCGGGCTGAGCTCGCAGTCCATCGACGCGCTCTGCCGGCAGCATCTGCTCGGCGGCCGTCCGCGCCCGGCCCTGCCCGAGCGGGCGCTGCAGGGCTTGATGATGGGCTTTGCCGACCTGGTGTTCGAGCAGGGCGGGCGTTTCTGGGTGCTGGACTACAAGTCCAATGCCCTGGGTGAGCGCGATGCCGATTACGACCATGAGGCCCTCGAGGCCGCCATGGCCGAACACCGTTATGACGTGCAGGCCGCCCTCTACCTGCTGGCCCTGCACCGCCTGCTGCGCCAGCGCCTGGGCGAGCATTACGAGCCGGCCCAGCACCTGGGCGGCGCGCTCTACCTCTTCATGCGCGGCATGGACGGGCCCGAGGCCGGCTGCCTGTGGGTGCGGCCGCCGCTGGCGCTGTTGGAGGGGCTGGAGGCCTTGATCGACACGCAGCACCAGGAAGAAGAAAAAGAAGAAGAGGTATGACCATGGACCCGATCACGCCCTCCGCGCTGCAGCAGGAGTTGAAAGCCTGGGTGCAGCACAAGTGGTTGCGCCGCCTGGACGCGGCCCTGGCTGGCTTCATGCACGAGCTGGACCCGCAGGCCGATGCGGCCGTGCTGCTGGCCGTGGCCTTGCTCAGCCATCTGGAGGGGCGCGGTCATGCCTGCCTGCCCCTGGCGCAGCTCTGCGAGGACGCGCCCGATCTGCTGGGCTGGGGGGCCGAGCCGGCGCAGCGGCTGGCTGAGCTGGATCTCCCGAGAACCCCGGTCGAGTGGACGCAGCGTTTGGTGGCCAGCCCCCTGGTCTGGCAGCCCGGCGCGCCCGACAGCCACAGCCCGCTGGTGCTGCAAGGCCAGCGCCTTTATCTGCGCCGTTACTGGCAGTACGAGCAGCGTGTGGCCAGCCAGGTGCTGGCGCGCGTATCGGCGACCGAGCGGCTCGACACGGCGGCGTTGCGCGCCTGGCTGGGCCGTTTGTTCCCCACACCGGCCGCGGGCCTGGACTGGCAGCAGCTGGCCTGCGCCGTGGCCTTGCGCAGCCGCCTGGCCGTCATTACCGGCGGCCCGGGCACGGGCAAGACCTACACGGCCGCGCGCCTGCTCGCTCTGCTGTTTGCGGTGCACCCGCAGCGGCGGACCCTGCGCGTGGCCCTGGCCGCGCCCACGGGCAAGGCGGCGGCGCGGCTCAAGCAGTCCATCGAGTCGGCGCTGCAAGGCCTGGCCGAGGCGCTGGCGCCGGACTTTGATCTGCGCGAGCTGGCCTCGCACATCGGCCCGGCGCGCACCTTGCATGCCTTGCTGGGCGCGCGGCCGGACACGCGCGCCTTCCGCGCCGATGCGGCCCATCCGCTGGAGCTGGATGTGCTGATCGTGGACGAGGCGTCCATGGTCCATCTGGAAATGATGGCGGCCTTGCTGGAAGCCCTGCCGCCCGGTGCGCGCTTGATCCTCTTGGGCGACAAGGACCAGCTCGCCTCGGTGGAGGCCGGCGCGGTGCTGGGGGATCTCTGCCGCGAGGCCGAGCGTGGCGGCTACAGCGCGGCCACCGCGGCTTTTGCGCAGGCGGCCACGGGTCAGGTCTTGCCGGCCGAGTACTTGCAGGCCGAGCAACCTCAAGCCCTGGCCCAGGCCACGGTGATGCTGCGCGAAAGCCGGCGTTTTGGTGGGCCGATCGGCCAGCTTGCCCTGGCGGTCAACCGCGGCGATGTGGCGGCGGCTCAAGGCTTGATGGCGCAAGCAGAAGATCAGGCTTTGCTGCAGCTGCCCGAGCCCGAGCCGTCTGATGTCTTGCGCCTGGCCCTGCAGGGGCGGCCCGGTGCGCCGGGGGGTTATGCCTCGTATTTGCAGGTCTTGCGCCAGCGCCCGCCGGCGGAAGCCGGCCTGCTGGCCTTTGAGGACTGGGCGCGGCGGGTGCTGGGCGAGTTCGAGCGCTTTCGTCTGCTTTGCGCCGTGCGCGCTGGCACCTGGGGCACCGAGGGGATCAATCTGGCGGTGGAGCGGGCCCTGGCCGAGGCGGGCCTGCTCAGCCGGCGCGGCGAGTGGTACGAGGGCCGGCCCCTCATGGTCACGCGCAACGACCCCAGCGTCGGTGTGTTCAACGGCGACATCGGCATCGCGCTCAAGCCGCACAAGCTGCTCGATGCCCAGGGCCTGATTCCCCTGCGCGCCTACTTCCTCGACGGCCCGCAGCTGCGCTCGGTGGGCGTGAGCCGGCTCAACGATGTGGAG
Source organism: Paucibacter sp. B51 (assembly GCF_027863535.1). Lineage (NCBI taxonomy): Bacteria > Pseudomonadati > Pseudomonadota > Betaproteobacteria > Burkholderiales > Sphaerotilaceae > Roseateles > Paucibacter sp. B51. Next base: position 2,134,207 of record NZ_JAPIVN010000001.1, read on the forward strand.
ACGGCGTTTGCGATGACAGTGCACAAATCCCAGGGCTCGGAGTTCGAGCACACGGTGCTGGTGCTGCCCGAGCAAGGCGGCAGCCATCTGAGCCGCGAGCTGGTCTACACCGGCATCACCCGCGCCCGAAAGTTCTTCACCCTGGTCAGCCCCCAGGCCCAGACCTTCCACCAGGCCTTGCGCCAGCGCACCCGGCGGGCCAGTGGCCTGCTGGACTTGCTGGCTGTTTGAGTCTTCCGCACTGAAATTTTTCACGCCTGCAGCCCATGCCCAGATTCCTGCACACCGCCGATTGGCAGATCGGCCGCTTGTTCAGCAGCTTCGATCCCGAGGATGCCTTGCCCCTGGCCGAGGCGCGCCTCACTGCCGTGGAGCGCCTGGCTGCTTTGGCCTGCACGAACGAGGTCGATGCGGTGCTGGTGGCCGGCGATGTGTTCGATGCGCAGACGGTGTCGGAGCGCACGATACGCCGCATGTTCAATGCCATGGCGGGCTTCAGCGGGCCTTGGGTGCTGATCTCGGGCAACCACGATGCGGCCCTGGCTGAAAGCGTGTGGACGCGTGCCCGGCGCCTGGGCGCGGTGCCGGCCCATGTGCATCTGGCCCTACGGCCCGAGCCCTTGCTGCTGGAAGCCTGCCGCACGGCCATCCTGCCGGCACCGCTGAGCCAACGCCACACTTACGGGGACAGCACGGCCTGGTTCGACGCGGCCGAAACACCGGCGGGCTGGCTGCGCCTGGGCCTGGCCCATGGCAGCGTGCAAGGCATCCTGGCCGAGTCCATGGTCGACGCGACCAACCCGATCGCGCCGGACCGCGCAGCGCGTGCGCGCCTGGACTACCTGGCCCTGGGCGACTGGCATGGCGGCAAGCGCATCGAGGCTCGCTGCTGGTACAGCGGCACGCCCGAGCCGGATCGATTCAAGGCCAATGACTCGGGCCAGGCCCTGCTGGTGGAGATCGACGCGCCCGGTGCGGAGCCGCGCGTCCAGGCGCTGCGCACGGCGCAGTTCGATTGGCTGGAGTTGTCCGCCAGCCTGCGCGTGGCCAGCGATCTGGACGGCTTGCTGCAGCGCCTGCAAGGCCTGCCGGCCCACACCGTGCTGAGCTTGCAGCTCGAAGGCCAGCTGGCGCTGGACCTGCATCAGCGCTTGAACGCCGCACTGGCCGTCTTGCGCGGGCGCCTGCGCCACCTGAGCGTGGAGGCCTCGGCCCTGAGTCTGGCGCCAACCGACGAGGACATCGCCGCCCTGCAGGCCGATGGCTATCTGGCCGAGGTGATTGCGGAGCTGCGCGAACTGGGAGCGGCCGGACCGGCACCGAGCTCGGAGGAGCCAGGCGAGGCCGAGATCGCCCGCGAGGCCCTGGCCTTGCTGACTGCCACTCTGGCTCAACGCCGCGCGGAGCTGTCGGCATGAGCGCGCCTCTGCAACTGAGCCGCCTGCGCGTCGAGCAGCTGCGGCAGTTCCGGCAAGGATTCGAGCTGGCGAACCTGCAGCCCGGCCTCAATATTTTTTGCGGCCCGAACGAGGCGGGCAAGAGCAGCCTGGTGCGCGCCATCCGTGCCGCTTTTTTTGAGCGGCACCGCTCATCGGCCGTGGGCGATCTGCTGCCCTGGGGCGACAGCAGTGCCGCGCCCAGCGTGGAGCTGGACTTTGCTTTTGACGGCCACCAGTACCGTCTGGCCAAGAGCTTCGGCAAACGGCCGCGCTGCGACTTGCGCATCGATGCGCGCAGCCTGGAGGGCGCGGAGGCCGAAGACCATCTGGCCCAGCTTTTCGGCTACGGCTTTGCCAGCCGCGGCGCCAGCAAGATCGAGCATTGGGGCATACCGGGCCTGCTCTGGGTGGAGCAGGGCACGGGCCAGGAACTGCGCGAGGCGGCCCAGCATGCCCGCGAACACTTGCACGGCGCCCTGCAAAGCCAGGCCGAGCGCTTGGGGCAGGGCGTGGCCGCCCAGGTGGCGGCCAGCGGCGGCGATGCGCTGCTGATCGAGCTGCGCGCCCAGCGCGGCGAGCTGCTCACGGCCACCGGCAAGCCTCGCGCCGAGCTGGAGCAGGCCGCCCAGCGGGTGCAGGCTTTGCAACAATCGCTGCAGGATCTGGACCTGCAGATCGCCCGTTACCGCGAGGATGTGGACCGCTTGGCCCAGCTGCGCAGCCAGCACCAGCGCGATGAGCAAGAGCGGCCTTGGGAGCAGCTGCAGCAGCAGTTGCTTCAAGCCCAGCAGGCGCAAACGGCCCTGCAGCAGAGCGAACAGCAGCTGGGCGAGGCCCGCCAGCGCATGAACCAGTTGCAGAATCAGCAGCAACTGCTGCAGCGCCAGCTGCAGGCTTTTGCCGAACAGGAGCGTGCTGCCACACAGCGCGAGCAGGCCTTGGCGCAGGCCAGCGAACAGCTGCAGCGCGCGCAGGCTGGCCTGGCCCCGGCGCGCGATCAGTTCAAGCACAGCAGCGCCCAGGTGCGCCAGGCCCAGGCCCAGTTGCAACAGTCCCGCCAGGCCGAAGCCGCGCGCCAGACCCGACAGCAGCTGGAGGCCGCGCAGCATCAGCAAGCCCGCATGACCGAGGCCTTGCAACATGCCGAGGCGGCCCAGCAGCGCGTGGCTGCGCTGCGTGCGCCGCAGGCGCAGCAGCGGCCGCTCACCAAGGCTGACCTGGATACCTTGCGCAAGCTGGATCAGCGTCTGCTCGAGCTGAGCTTGCAGCGCCAGGCTTTGGCCACCCGGCTGGAGTTCAAGCTGGATGCGGGCCAGCAGCTGCGTTTGCGCCAGGAGGGGCAGGCCGAGGCGGAATCACTCGCGGGCCAGGGTCAGGTCTTGCTGGCTGCGCCTGGGGTGCTCGATCTGCCGGGTCTGGGGCGCTTGCGCATCACGCCAGGCGGCCAGGATCTGGACGGCCTGGAGGCTCGCTGGAGCGAGGCGCGAGCGGAACATGCCGCAGCGATGGAGCGTTTGGGCGTGCAGGACCTGGCCGAGGCGGAGAGTCGGTTTGCTGCCCAGCAGGAAGCCTTGGCCCAGCTCAAGCTGGTCGAGCAGGCTCTGGCCTTGAGCGCGCCCCAGGGCCTGGCGCGGCTGCAGCAGGAGCAGGCCGATCTGCAGGCCCGGCTCTTGGCCTTGCACGATGCGCTGGCGCAGCAGGCCGCCGGTGAAGCGGCCACTGCGCTCAGTGTGGCTGAGGCTGAATCTGCGCTCGATGCGACCCAGCGCGTGGAAGAAGCGGCCCGCCAGCAGCTCGGCCGCCTGGAACAACAGCACAGCGCGATGGAGGCCCAGCAGCTGCAAGCGCAGCGCGAGCTGGAGCTGGCCCGAGCTCAGTTGGCCGAGCCCGGTCGATTGGAGCGGCAGCGCGAGCATCAGCGGCAGTGGCTGGCCGGGGAGGCTGAGTTGGCGGCCGTGGCTGCCCGCATCGAAACTTTGCAAGCCAGCCTGGACCGCGCGCGGCCGGACATCGTCCAGCAAGACATCGCGCGCCTGCAGCGCAGCGTTCAACAAATGCAGCAGGCCCATCAGGAGCTTGCGGTGCAGATCCAGCTGATCGAGCAGAGCCTGCAGCAGGCGGGCGCGCAGGGCTTGGACGAGCAGCGCGAGCAAAGCGCCGGGGATCTGGCACGCGCCCAGCGCCGCTGGCATGAGCTGCGGCTGCGCGCTGCTGCACTCGATCTGCTCTGCCGCAAGCTCGACGGCAAACGCCAGGCCAGCCTGGCCCGCCTGCAAGCGCCGCTGCAGCAGCATTTGCAGCGTTATGTGCAACTGCTGTTCCCGGATGCCCGGCTCGATGTGGACGAGGCCTTGACGCCGGGCTTGCTCCAGCGCGGCGTGGAGAGCGGCGATTTCGAAGCACTGAGCTTCGGCGCCCGTGAGCAGCTCGGGCTGATCAGCCGTTTTGCCTATGCCGACCTCTTGCGAGAAGCCGGCCGGCCGACCCTGCTCATCCTCGACGACGCCTTGGTGCACAGCGATGCGCAGCGCCTGGCGCAAATGAAGCGCGTGATCTTCGACGCCGCGCAGCGCCACCAGCTGCTGCTCTTCACCTGCCACCCCGAGGACTGGCGCGATCTTGGCGTCGCCCAGCGCAGCTTGCGTTGATCGCCAGCGGCCCGCGCGTGCAGTCTTGTGCACGCACGGGCACTGCGCGCGGTTGCACGCGCAGGCAGGCAAACAAAAAAGGGATCTGGAAACAAAAAACGCTGCGAATGCAGCGTCGGATGTGTGGGCCAGTGGCCGTGGATTGCGAGGAATCCGATGGACGTCGTCAAAGCGACATGAACAAGAATCAACTGGTCGGGGTGAGAGGATTCGAACCTCCGGCCTCTACGTCCCGAACGTAGCGCTCTACCAGGCTAAGCTACACCCCGATTTGTCTTTTGACTTGTTCTGCCGCTCTGCGCGGGTGCTATTCAAACGAGGTTTAAAAAGACCGCTCAACCGACTGAGCCGCAAATTCTAGCAGAGATTCTTGCCATTTGCTAGCAGGCAGCAAATTCAGGCAATCGCGGGCCAGTTTGGCTTCGGCACGAGCGGCCTCGCGGGTGGCGTCTAACGCACCGGTTGTGCGGACAATTTCCACGATCTCGCTCAGGCGCTCCAGCTCGCCATGCTCGATGGCATGGCGGATGAGCGCGCGCTGCTCGGGCGTGCCGCGTTCCATCGCGATCAGCAAGGGCAGGGTGGTCTTGCCTTCGCGCAGGTCGTCGCCGACGTTCTTGCCCAGGGCCTGGCTGTCGCCTTCGTAGTCCAGCACATCGTCGATCAGCTGGAAAGCGGTACCCAGGGCGCGGCCGTAGCCGGCGCAGGCTTCTTCGACTTCGGGCGAGGCATCGGCCAGCACGGCGCCGAGGCGGGCGCTGGCTTCAAACAGCTTGGCGGTCTTGTAGCGGATCACGCGCAGATAGCTGTCGACCGTGATGTCCGGGTCGTGCATGTTCATCAGCTGCAGCACTTCGCCTTCGGCGATCACATTGGTCGCCTCGGCCAGCACTTCCAGCACGCGCATGCGGTTCACCGACACCATCATCTGGAAGGCGCGCGAGTAGAGGAAGTCCCCCACCAGCACGCTGGCAGCGTTGCCGAACAGGGCGTTGGCGGTCTGTTTGCCACGGCGCAGCGAGGATTCATCGACCACGTCGTCATGCAGCAGCGTGGCGGTGTGGATGAACTCGATCACGGCGGCCAGCTCGAAACGCTCCGGCTTGTCGTAGCCCAGGGCATTGGCGAACAAGAGCACCAGCTTGGGGCGGATGCGTTTGCCGCCGGCGTGAACGATATAGCCCGCGATCTGGTTGATCAGCGCGACGTCAGAGCCAAGCCGGCGGCCGATGACGGCGTCGACTTCGAGCATCTCGGCGTTCAGCGTGGCAAGGGCCTCGCTCAGCACGGGCTTGGGGGAGGGGGACGAAGCAGGCGCAGCGTGCACTCTCGGCTCTCAATTTGGCGAAGCTGCGATTATAGGAACAGCGCTGGCGCCCTTTCGCTTTGCGGTGCAAGTCTTGCTGCGCTGGAGCGATGGAAGGCAGGTCAGAGGTATCGCCAAGGAAACGCTGGGAGCTTGGCGCTTGTGATCTACGCTGCCCCGTGCTACACTCGCGGGCTCTGCGCAGTTCTTGCTGCAGAGCTTAGGCCTGTGCTGTTGCGTGAGAGGTAGGCGTCTTCTGGAGGCCTGCCGAAATCCGCAAGGGGTGCGCAACAAGCGCAGGTGGTTCAATTGAAAGGGCTGATATGTACGCGGTCATAAAAACCGGCGGCAAGCAATACAAAGTTGCGGCTGGCGAAAAGATCAAAGTAGAACAGATTGCTGCGGATGTTGGCCAAGAGATTGTGATCGACCAAATTTTGGCTGTCGGCAACGGCGCTGAACTGAAGGTTGGCACTCCCTTGGTTGCTGGCGCTAGCATCACTGCCACGGTTGTGGCCCACGGTAAGCACGACAAAGTGCGCATCTTCAAGCTGCGTCGTCGTAAGCATTACAAGAAGAGCCAAGGCCATCGCCAGACTTACACCGAGCTGCAAATCAGCGCGGTGAACGGCTGAGCAGCGGTCAAACGCTAACTTCTTCGCCAACAGTTCAAGGAGCTAATCCATGGCACAGAAAAAGGGCGGCGGTTCCACACGGAACGGCCGCGACTCCAAACCCAAGATGCTCGGTGTGAAGGCCTTCGGCGGCCAGACCATCTCTGCAGGTTCCATCATCGTGCGTCAGCGCGGTACCAAGTTCCATCCCGGCACCAATGTCGGTATCGGCAAGGACCACACGCTGTTCGCGCTGGTCGACGGCCAAGTGTCGTTCGCCATCAAGGGTGAGAACAGCCGTCAGACGGTGTTCGTGACTCCGGTCTGATCGTTTCCGAACGAGCACATCGAAGCACAGCGCGGGTGGAGGGCAGCAGCCGGCCACCCGTTGCCCAAAGCCCCGGCTTGCCGGGGCTTTTGCTTTTTGAGGCTGCAATTGCGATGCAGGGTTTTCACCCGCATTGCCTTACCATCGCCTCAAAAGGCACGGAGCAAGCGACAAGCTTATGAAGTTCATAGACGAAGCCACCATCGATATCGTGGCCGGCAATGGTGGCGCCGGCTGTGCGAGTTTCCGCCGCGAAAAGTTCATTCCTTTCGGCGGCCCGGACGGTGGTGATGGTGGGCGCGGCGGCAGCATCTATGCCGTGGCAGACAGCAACCTCAACACCCTGATTGATTACCGCTACGCACGCCGCCACGAGGCGCGCAATGGTGAAGCCGGCCGTGGCTCCGATTGCTACGGTGCTGCGTCCGAGGACGTGATCCTGCGCATGCCGGTCGGCACCATCGTGCGCGATCTGGAAACCGACACCGTCATTGCCGAGCTACTCGAGCCCGGTGAAAAGATCTTGCTGGCCAAGGGTGGCGACGGTGGCTTCGGCAATCTGCATTTCAAGACCAGCACCAACCGCGCCCCGCGTCAGAAGACGCCTGGTTGGCCCGGCGAGGCCAAGAAGGTCAAGCTGGAGTTGCGTGTGCTGGCTGATGTGGGTCTGCTCGGTCAGCCCAATGCCGGCAAGTCGACGCTGATCACGGCCGTCTCGAACGCGCGCCCCAAGATTGCCGACTATCCCTTCACCACCTTGCACCCGAATCTGGGCGTGGTGCGCGTCGGCCCGGAAAAGAGTTTCGTGGTCGCCGACATTCCCGGTCTGATCGAAGGTGCGGCCGAGGGCGCCGGCCTGGGTCATCAATTCCTGCGTCACTTGCAGCGCACGCGTCTGCTGCTGCATGTGGTGGATCTGGCTCCGTTCGACCCCGCGGTCGATCCGGTGGCGGAGGCCAAGGCCATCGTCAACGAACTAAAGAAGTACGACCAGGAACTGCACGACAAGCCGCGCTGGTTGGTGCTGAACAAGCTGGACATGGTGCCCGAGGACGAGCGCGCCAAGCGCGTCAAGGATTTCATCAAGCGCTACAAGTGGAAGGGCCCGGTCTTCGAGATTTCGGCCCTGACGCGCGAGGGCTGCCAGCCGCTGATCCATGCGATCTACGACCATGTGGCCACGGCGCACAAGGTCCATGTCGAAGCCGACCCGCGCTTCCCCGACGGCAAGCCGGCCGCGGAGCTGGACGAAGCCGCGGAACAAAAGGCATGAGCCGCGCGCTTGCGGGCGCGCGCCGCATCGTCGTCAAAGTTGGCTCTAGTCTGGTGACCAACGAAGGCCGCGGCGTCGATGCCGAGGCCATCGGCAACTGGTGCCGGCAGCTGGCTGCCCTGGCGGCCGAGGGCCGCGAGGTGGTGATGGTGTCCAGCGGCGCCATTGCCGAAGGCATGAAGCGCCTGGGTTGGAGCACGCGACCCAAAGAGCTGCATGAGCTGCAGGCCGCAGCAGCTGTCGGCCAGATGGGCTTGGCCCAGATGTACGAGAGCAAGCTGCGCGAGCATGGCATGGGCAGCGCCCAGGTCCTGTTGACGCATGCCGACCTGGCCGACCGCGAGCGTTATCTCAATGCCCGTTCGACCTTGCTGACTTTGCTGCAGCACCGCGTGCTGCCGGTCATCAACGAGAACGACACCGTCGTCAACGACGAAATCAAGTTCGGCGACAACGACACCCTCGGTGCGCTGGTGGCCAATTTGATCGAGGCGGATGCCCTGGTCATCCTGACCGACCAGAAGGGCTTGTACTCGGCCGATCCGCGGCGCGACCCGAATGCGCAGTTCATTGCCGAGGCGGTGGCGGGCACGCCCGAGTTGGAGCAGATGGCCGGCGGTGCCGGTTCGTCGCTGGGTCGCGGCGGCATGATCACCAAGATCCTGGCCGCCAAACGTGCGGCCGGCAGTGGTGCCAACACCGTGATCGCCTGGGGCCGCGAGCCCGATGTCTTGCTGCGCCTGGCCGCCGGCGAGGCCATCGGCACGGCTTTGCTGGCCAGCCTGCCCAAGCTGACGGCGCGCAAGCAGTGGATGGTGGATCACCTGCAGCTGCGCGGCGCGGTCTCGGTGGATGCTGGTGCCGTTCTCAAGCTGCAGGCCGAAGGCAAGAGCCTGCTGCCCATCGGCGTGATGGAGGTGCAGGGTGAGTTCCATCGCGGCGATGTCATCGCCGTGCGCGACCCGGAAGGGCGCGAACTGGCGCGCGGCCTGAGCAACTACTCCAGCGCCGAAGCCCGCCTGATCGCCCGCAAGCCCTCGGCCGAGATCGGCCGTGTGCTCGGCTACGCGGCCGAGCCGGAGCTGATCCATCGCGACAACCTGGTGCTTCGCTGATTCGACTGCGTCGAGTTGACGCTTCAAAAGAAAAGCCTGCGGCGACCGAATGGTCGGGCAGGCTTTTTTTAGGCTAGCGTTTGCATGGCGCCGCTCGATCTTGCGAGCGACCGGGCGCCGTGGGCTCAGTCCGGCTGGGCTTCCTGGCCTTGCGTGTCCGCAGAAGGGTGGGGGCCGGCCGGCGAAGCCGAGGTGGGCGCCGCGCGCGTGCGCGAGTCCGCGCCGCCGGGGCGCTCCTCGGCATGACCCTCGCCCGTCGGGCCTTCCTGGCGGCCATGCTGCGGGCGCATGCCCGAGCGCAGGTAGCGGTTGTGGTGGTTGATGCGCGGCAGGTAGCGGGCCAGTTCGGTCAGTGCGTTCTCGTAAACCCCGCGCTTGAACTCGATCACGGCATCCAGCGGCACCCAGTATTCGTTCCAGCGCCAGGCGTCGAACTCCGGGTGGTTGGTGGCACGCAGATTCATGTCGGAATCGCGGCCGAGCAGCTGCAGCAGGAACCAGATTTGTTTCTGACCGCGGTAGTGCCCGCGCGCATCGCGCCGGATGAAGTGATCGGGCACCTCATAGCGCAGCCAGTCGCGTGTGCGCGCAATGATGCGCACATGCTCGGGAACGAGCCCCACTTCCTCGTGGAGCTCACGGTACATCGCCTGCTCAGGCGTTTCGCCATAATTGATGCCCCCTTGCGGGAACTGCCAGGAATGGGTGCGAATGCGCTTGCCCCAGAACACTTCATTCCTGTGGTTGAGCAGGATGATGCCGACGTTGGGGCGGAACCCTTCACGGTCGAGCATAATCAACCTCGAATCTATAGTTGGTTTGATTATTGCATTGCGGTGCCGCCTTGGCATCACTGTCTAACCCGCAAGCCAGCTGCGAGTCGACCCGCGCGGTCCGCGCGCGTTTCCATCCACTTTTGAATCCGGTTTGGCCCTTGTGGCCCAGCCCCGCCGCCGCCATGAAAGCCAGTCAGTTTTTCGTCTCCACCCTCAAGGAAGCACCGGCCGACGCCGAGGTTGTCAGCCACAAGCTGATGATGCGCGCCGGCATGATCAAGCGTCTGGGCGCCGGCATTTACAACTACATGCCCATGGGCTTGCGGGTGATCCGCAAGGTCGAGGCCATCATCCGCGAGGAAATGGTGCGCGCCGGCGCGGTGGAACTGCTGATGCCGGTGGTGCAGCCGGCCGAGCTCTGGCAGGAAACCGGCCGCTTCGACAAGATGGGCCCTGAGCTGATGCGCGTGAAAGACCGCCACGGCCGCGACTTCATCATCCAGCCGACGTCCGAAGAGGTGATGACCGACATCGCCCGCCAGGAACTGCGCAGCTACAAGCAGCTGCCCAAGAACTTCTTCCACATCCAGACCAAGTTCCGCGACGAGCGCCGCCCGCGCTTCGGCATCATGCGCGGCCGTGAGTTCACCATGAAGGACGCCTACTCCTTCGACCGTGATGTGGCCACTGCCACCGTCAGCTACCAGAACATGTACGCGGCCTACCAGCGCATCTTCGAGCGCTTCGGCCTGCAGTTCCGTGCCGTGGCGGCCGACACCGGCGCCATCGGCGGCGAGGCCTCGCATGAGTTCCAGGTCATCGCCGACACCGGCGAAGACGCCATCGTCTACTGCCCGAGCAGCGAGTACGCCGCCAATATCGAGCTGGCCGAAGCCCTGCCGCTGCTGGCCGAGCGCGCCGCCGCCAGCCAGGCCTTGAGCAAGACAGCGACCCCGGGCAAGAGCACCTGCGAAGACGTGGCTGCTCTGCTGGGCCTGCCGCTGACGCAAACGGTCAAGTCCATCGTGCTGGCGGCTGACGAGCTGAATGAGCACGGCGAGGTCGTCAAGACCACCGTCTGGCTGCTGCTGCTGCGCGGCGATCATGAGATGAACGAGGTCAAGGTCGGCAAGCTGCCGGGCCTGAAGGCCGGTTTCCGCTTCGCCACCGTCAGCGAGATCGAGGCCCATTTCGGCAGCAAACCGGGCTATCTGGGCCCGATCCAGCTGCTCAAGCCGGTCAAGGTGGTGGCTGATCGCACGGTCGCGCTGATGAGCGATTTCGTCTGCGGTGCCAACGAGGCCGATTTCCACTACACCGGCGCCAACTGGGGTCGTGATTTGCCCGAGCCGGACCTGGTGGCCGACATCCGCAATGTGGTGGCCGGTGACCCCTCGCCGGACGGCCAGGGCGTGCTCGCCATCCAGCGCGGCATTGAGGTCGGCCATGTCTTCCTGCTCGGCACCAAGTACTCGGCCGATATGAAGGCCACCTACCTGGACGAAAACGGCAAGCCGCAGCTGATGGTGATGGGCTGCTACGGCATCGGTGTGACCCGCATCCTTGGTGCTGCCATCGAGCAGAACCATGACGATCGCGGCATCATCTGGCCCGAGTCCATCGCTCCCTTCCGCGTGGTGGTCTGCCCCATCGGCATGGACCGCAGCGAAGAGGTCAAGGCCGCCGCTCACAAGCTGCACGAGGACCTGCTGGCCCTGGGCGTGGACGTGCTGCTGGACGACCGCGGCGAGCGCCCGGGTGCCATGTTCGCCGATTGGGAGCTGGTCGGCGTGCCGCACCGCGTGGTGATCTCGGACCGCGGTCTCAAGGAAGGCCTGGTCGAGTACCAGGGCCGCCGTGACGCCGAGGCCCGCAAGCTGAGCCTGGCCGAGGTGCTGGACTTGCTCACGCCCAAGACGGCGTGACCCTCGCGGCGCTGCCTGCCGCGCCGCCTCCGGGCGTGCCGACGGGCATTCAGGTGCCGCAGCGCCACGCGCCCCTCGATGGCTTGCGGGCGCTGGCCCTGCTGCCGGTGATTGCCGTCAACTGGATCGGTTATGCGGCGCTGCCGGACGGTGGCCCCCTGGCGGCACCGAAGCCGGCAGACTCCCTGGTCGCTCAGGCCGTGCTGGCGTTGGTGGCTACCTTGCTGGCCGGCAAGGGGCTGGCCCTGCTGAGCTTTCTGTTCGGTTACAGCCAGGCAGTTTCCTTTCGTGAGCGGGGTCGGCATGCTGCTTCGTGCGCGGAGCCGGATGGGCATCGCAGCCGGCGCATGCGCCGGCTCTTGTGGATCGGCCTGGCTCATGGCCTGCTCGTGTATTCCGGCGACATCCTGACGGCCTATGCCCTGTGCGGCGTGCTGATGCTGCGTGGGCCCACGATGCGCTTGCGCCAGCTGCGCCGGCGCATCTGGGTGTGGGCCGGTGTTGCGGCGCTGCTCCTGATGCCCAGCCTATTCTGGCTCGTGTTCGACCACAGTTCGTTTGCGCCCGAGGCCCCGCGCTCGCTGGCTGCGCCCGCCTCATGGGCAGACTGGTGGGCGCTCAACGCGGGCCATTACCTGCTGATGCAGCTGGGTTTCGTGCTGCAGGGTCTGCCCTTGTTCGTGGCCTGGATGCTGGCAGGGCTGATGGCGGGCCGCCTGCAGCTCTTCACCCATGCGCGCTGGCGCCCCTTGCTCAAGCGCTGGGCCGAGCGTTGGCTCCTGCCCGGCTTGCTGTTCAATGCGATTTTTGGCTGGGCTTGGTCTCAGGCTTTGTGTGATCAGAACCATCAGCTGGATGCGATCTACGGCCTGCTGTCCCTGTTTGTCGCTGTGCTCATGCCGATTGGCCTGGTGCCTTGGCTGCTGCTGCATGGCCAGCGCTGGCTGATCGTGCTAGCACCGGCTGGGCGCCACACCTTGAGCCTGTATTTGGGCAGCTCGCTGCTGAGCCTGGCATGCTTCAGCGGCGTGGGCTTGGCGCTGCCCTGGGGCACGCTGGCGCTGGTGGCGGCGAGCTTGCTGTACTGGGCGGGCTGGATCATGCTGGCCCGGCGCCTGGGGCCGCGCCGGCGCTTGCCTCTGGAAGCCTGGCTGGCCTCAGCTTGATTTCAACTTCTTTCTTGCCTTGAACTTGCACGCCATGAACTCCCCCGGCACACCGCTCGCGCCCGGCCGACGCAGCCTGCTGCTGGCCGCCGCCGCCTTGCTGTGCCTGCCTCGCTCGGCCCAGGCGGGCGCCCAGGTGGAAGAGCCCTTGGCCGATGCCGTGCGCACGGCCCTGGCGGCTTCGGTCGCCAACAGTGCCCCCCCGCGCCCGCGTTTCGATCAGATCGACGAACGCCTGGCCTATCTGCGCTGGCTGGGCGCGATGAGCGAGAAGCTCAAGAAGCGCAAGAGCGAGGCGCAGATCCGCATCGAATTTCTGGAGACGCTCTGGTACGAGTCCAAACGGGCCGGCCTGGAGCCCAGCCTGGTGCTGGGCCTGGTGCAGGTGGAAAGCGGGTTTCGCAAGTACGCGATCAGCATTGCCGGCGCGCGCGGCTATATGCAGGTGATGCCTTTCTGGGCCAAGCTGATCGGTGATGGGCAAGCCTCACGGCTGTTTCATATGCAAACCAATCTGCGTTTTGGCTGCGTGATCCTGCGCCACTACCTCGACCGGGAGCAGGGCGATCTCTACCTCGCCTTGGGCCGCTACAACGGTAGCCGTGGCCGGCCCGAGTATCCGCGCGCGGTGTTCGCCGCACGCAAGCAGTGGCTGATGCCGGGTGAGGTCTGAGCCGCTGACGGCGCTCTGCTCAGGGGTCGCGGCTCAGGGCTTGAGGCCGGCCCAGCGCTTGGGTTCGGCGCCGGCGACGCCGGCCAGTTCCAGCACCCGTTCTGCGCTTTCGTTGACCAGTTCCTCGATGCTTTGCGGGTGGTTGTAGAAAGCCGGCAGCGGCGGAAAGACGATGGCACCCATCTCGGTGGCAGCCACCATATTGCGCAGATGGGCCAGGTTGAAAGGCGTTTCGCGCACCATCAAAATCAGGCGGCGTCGCTCTTTCAGCGTGACATCGGCCGCCCGGGTCAGCAGGTTGTCGCCGAAGCCGTGGGCCACCGAGGCCAGCGTCTTCATCGAGCAGGGTGCGATCACCATGGCCGCCGTGGCAAAGCTGCCGCTGGCCACGCAGGCGCCGACATCGCCGGGCGCATGGGCGTAAGACGCCTCAGCCTCCAGCGCCTTGCGATCCAGGCCCAACTCATGGTGGGCATTGAGCACGCCCGAGGGCGTGACGATCAGATGCGTTTCCAGGCCCAGCTCGCGGCCGCGCCGCAGCAGGCGCAGCGCGTAGGCAGCGCCAGTGGCGCCGGTGATGCCGACGACCAGTCGTTGTGTCATGAGAGGAAGGGCAGGCGCAGAAGCGGGGCGCGTGCTTACTCAGCGCCCAGCAGGGCTTGCAGCTCGCCGGCTTCGTACATCTCCATCATGATGTCCGAGCCGCCGACGAATTCGCCCTTGATGTAGAGCTGCGGGATGGTGGGCCAGTTGGCGTATTCCTTGATGCCCTGGCGCACGCCTTCGTCTTCCAGCACATTGAAGGTCTTCAGATCGCTGGCGCCGCAGGCCTTGAGGATCTGGATGGCGCGGCCGGAGAAGCCGCACATGGGGAACTGGGCCGTGCCCTTCATGAACAGCACCACGCGGTTGTTCTTGACCAGATCGTCGATGCGCTGTTGAACGTCGTTCATTGTCTTCTTGCCCCAAAGTGAAAAACTGGGGCAATTATCGGCCAGGCCGTCGAAGGCCGACTCAATAGCTGTAGGACAGCCCGAGCTGCAGTACGGGTTTGAGGCGCAAATCACGCAGCAGGTCTTCGGCGCCGCTGTTGCGGCTCGCCCCCAAACGCAAGCCCCCCAGCGACAGGGAGCTGACCAGACCCAGGTCCGCGCTGAAGCCCCAGCCGCCGCGCAAGGACTGGCCGCTGTAGCCGATGCCCAAGTAAGACAGCGACGCACCGGCATCTCCCATGCCGGCCTCGGGCACCATCATGCTAAGGCTGCGCTGACCTACGGCCAGACGTTGCCGGAAATCGCGGTTCAATGCCAAGCCGGCGCTGCTCAAGGACGCGCTGGGCGCGCCCATCAACATGCCGCCAGTGGCGCGCAGGCCGCCGCTGAAGCCACCCAGGCCCGAGCCGGTCAGGTAGTAGTCGCCCAGCAGATTGGCGCTCAGCAAACGGGCGCCACGGCCTTCCAGGCTGCTCAGCTGCACCCGAGCCTGCCAGGGGCTGGTCTCCAGCTGCAAGCCATTGCCATCCAGCGCCAGAGCGGGGTTGGTCGCGCCGGCCAAGGCGTAAGCCAGGCCCAGCTGAAGGGCAAGGATCGGGCGCATGATGCGGGCGTGGAACATGGCGGTCTCCCAGAGCGGTTGGGGTTTGGAACCCATGCTACTGCTTGCCGCGGACAAGCGACATGTCAAATTGCCAGCAATAACCCGGCAAATGAAACTTTGTGTGGTGTGAATCAGCCAGGCCAGCGACCACCGCTGACGCGCGGCTGGCCGCCCAGGTCGCGACGCAGGCTGACTTCGACAAAACCGCGGCATTCCAGCGCCAGGGCCACCGGCTCGGCCTGGTCGTAGCCATGCTCCAGCAGCAGCCAGCCGCCTGGGCTCAGGTGGGCCGGTGCACCTTCGATCAAGGCCATCAGGTCGCTCAGGCCGTCGCCGCCCGGGGTGAGGGCGCTCAGCGGCTCGTGGCGCAGGGCGGGCAGATGCGGGTCCTGGCCGGCGATATAGGGCGGGTTGCTGACGATCAGCTCGAAGCTGCGGTCGCGCAGTGGGTTCCACCAGCTGCCTTGCAAAAACTCCACCGCCAAGCCCAGACACGCGGCATTGCCGCGCGCCACCTCAAGCGCCCCGGCGCTCAGGTCCACGGCGCTCAGCTCGGCCGCCGGATGGCCGGCCTTGATCGCCAGGGCAATGGCGCCGCTGCCGGTACCCAGGTCCACCACGCGCGGCGCGGCGCCCAGGCCGGGCAGCAATTCAAGTGCCCAGTCGACCAGGGTCTCGGTGTCGGCGCGCGGGATCAAGGTGTCGCGGCTGAGGCGCAGACGCAGGCCGTGGAATTCTTTTTCGCCCAGCACATAGGCCAGGGGCAGGCCCTCGGCCATCTGCTGCATCTCACTCGCCAGCTGGGCGGCCAGGGCGGGGCTCAGGGCCTCGTCGTCGTGGCTGATCAGCCAGGCGCGGCTTTGCTGCAGGCGCTCGGCCAGCAAGGTCTGGGCATCACCCCGCTCCAGGTCCAACTGGCGCGCCAGGGCCAGGGCGGTTTTGACGTCGGTGGGCGGGTTCAGGCTCATGCCCGGCCCTCCTCCAGCAGGGCCAGCTGTTCGGCCGCCTGGGCCGCTTGCAGGCCGGCGGCCACATCGTCGAGGTCGCCGTCCATGATGGCGCCGAGCTTGTACAGCGTCAGATTGATGCGGTGGTCGGTCAGTCGGCCTTGTGGGAAGTTGTAGGTGCGGATGCGGTCGCTGCGGTCGCCGCTGCCGATCAGGCCCTTGCGTGTGGCAGCTTCCTTGGCAGCGCGTTCGTTCTTGTCCTTGTCGCGCAGGCGGGCGGCCAGCACGGCCATGGCCTTGGCCTTGTTGCGATGTTGGCTGCGGTCATCCTGGCATTCGGCCACCAGGCCGGTGGGCAGGTGGGTGATGCGGATGGCCGAGTCGGTCTTGTTGACATGCTGGCCGCCGGCGCCGCTGGCGCGGAAGGTGTCGATGCGCAGCTCGGCCGGGTTCAGCGTCACTTCCTCGGCCTCGTCGGGCTCGGGCATCACGGCCACGGTGCAGGCGCTGGTGTGGATGCGGCCCTGCGATTCGGTCGCCGGCACGCGCTGAACGCGGTGGCCGCCCGATTCGAACTTGAGCCGGCCGTAGACCCGCTCGCCTTCGATGCGCACCACCAGCTCCTTGTAGCCGCCCAGGTCGGACTCGCTGGCCGAGAGGATCTCGCTGCGCCAGCCCTGGCGCTCGGCATAGCGCAGGTACATGCGGGCCAGATCGCCAGCGAACAGGGCCGATTCATCCCCGCCGGTGCCAGCGCGTATTTCCAGAAAAGCCGGGCGCTCGTCATCGGGGTCGCGTGGCAGCAGGGCCAGCTGCAGCGATTCATGCAGTCGCGTGATGTCGGCCTCGGCGGCGGTGATCTCCTCGCGCGCCATCTCGGCCATCTCGGGGTCTTGCAGTAGGCTGCGGGCCTCGGTCAGGTCGGCCTCGCGCTGCAGGTATTGGCGGTACTGGCCGACCAGCTCGGCGGCCTCGGCCTGCTCCTTGGTCAGGGCGCGGTAACGCTTCATGTCGGCGGCCAGGGAGCCGTCGGCCAAGAGCGAGTCGAGCTCGCTGAGGCGGAAGGCAAGGCGGTCGAACTGCTGGCGCAGGGAGTCTTTCATGGGAGGCAATCGGCAAAGACAGAGAACGAGCGGATCTGGGGCATAAGCCCGCAGGGCAGGGGCGAAACCTGCTCGGTCGCTAATTCTCGGACGCCGACTTTTCCGGGCTGCGCGGGCTGTTGCGCAGGAACAGGCGCGAGACGGTTTGTGCCAGCTGCAGGCGCTGCTCGCCGTCGACGCTGTGCAGCTCGGCCAGGGCGCCGTGCAGCATTTTTTGCGTCAGGCCGCGGGCCAGGGCTTCCATGACTTCGTCGACATCGGCGCCCTTGGCCAACAGCTTGCGCGCGCGGCTCATTTCATGCTCGCGCCAGTCCTCGGCCTGGGCATTGAGGGCCTGGATCAGGGGCACGGTGTGGCGCTGGCCCAGCCAGTGCACAAAACTCTGCACACCGGTCTCTATGATGGCTTCAGCCTGCTCGACCGCGGCCTGGCGTTTTTCACCGGCCGACTGCACCAGGGTGGCGAGCTCGTCGACGGTGTAGAGGTAGACATCGTCCAGCTGCGCGACTTCGGGCTCGATGTCGCGCGGCACGGCCAGGTCGACCATGAACATGGGGCGGTGGCGGCGTGCTTTCAGCGCCCGCTCGACGGCGCCGAGGCCGATCAGAGGCAGGCTGCTGGCGGTGCAGGAGATCACCGCGTCGAATTCATGCAGACGCTGAGGCAGGTCGGCCAGACGCACGGCCTCGGCGCCCAGGCGGGTGGCCAGCTTCTCGCCGCGCTCCAGCGTGCGGTTGGCCACGGCCATGTGCAGCGGTGTCTTGGCGGCGAAATGGGTGGCCACCAGCTCAATCATCTCGCCGGCGCCAACGAAGAGCACGCGGATCTTGCTCAGGTCTTCAAACAGCTGGCCGGCCAGGCGCACCGAGGCGGCGGCCATGCTGATGGAATGCGCGCCGATTTCGGTCGAGCTGCGCACCTCCTTGGCCACCGAGAAGCTGCGCTGGAAGAGCTGGTGCAAGGTGGTGCCGACCGTGCCGGCATCGGTGGCCTCGCGCACGGCCTGCTTCATCTGGCCGAGGATCTGCGGCTCGCCCAGCACCATGGAATCGAGCCCGCTGGCGACGCGGAAGGCGTGGCGCGCCGCGGCGCTGCCCTCGCGCACATAGGCGTGGTCCATCAGCGCGGCCGGGCTGACGCCGCCGACCTGGGCCAGCCAGTCCACGGCCGGCTGCACGCCGGCGCCCGAGCCGGCGACATAGATCTCGGTGCGGTTGCAGGTGGAGAGGATGGTGGCTTCGGCCGGCGCGTTGCTGCTGCGGGCGCCGCGGCTCAGTTGCTCGCGAAATTGCAGCAGGGTTGGCGCCAGCTGGTCCAGCGAGAACGCAAAACGCCCGCGCAGATCCAGGGGCGCGGAGTTGTGGTTCAGACCGAGGGCGAAGACCGTCATGGGCAGATTATAAAATTGACTCGGCACGCGCCCTGTCGCAGTAAGGCCATGCGCGGGCCGGAAAAGCTTGATATGCATCAAGCCTGCCGAAAAACAAAGCGAATACTCAGCCGATCAACGACCGAGTGCCTCTTGCCGATCCCGGCTGCACCGTCCACCCGAGCCCCGTCACCTTGAACGTCCTGGACGCCTTCTGGCACCTGAGCAATTTCTTCCTGCCCGCTTGGGCCGTTGCCGCCTTGATGGCGGGTGGCGCCAAGCTGCTGTGGCGGCGTGAGCTCAAGGCCCTGGCCTGGCGGCGCCTGACGGTCTGGGGTGGCTGGGGCGGCAGCGCGGCCTTGATCCTGGCTCTCGTGCTGCTCGGTCGGGACGGCAAGATGCTGGGCTATGGGCTGATGCTTTTGGGCATCAGCCTGCCGCAATGCATCTTGAGCTTCAGGCCGGGGCGCTGACGGTCTCCGCGGTCAGCACCTCGGCGCGCAGCGAGTGCGCGAAGGCCTGGGTGATGCGCACATCGACCAGCTGGTTCATCAGGCGCGGCTGACCCTTGAAGTTGACGATGCGGTTGCACTCGGTGCGGCCCATCAGCTCGCTGGCGTCCTTGCGGGCATTGCCGGTCACCAGGATGCGCTGGGTCGTGCCAACCATGGTTTCGCTGATGGCCAGGGTGTTGGCCTCGATCACGGCTTGCAGCTCCTGCAGGCGCTTGACCTTCACTTCGTAGGGCGTGGTGTCCTCTAGGGCCGCGGCCGGCGTGCCGGGGCGGGGGCTGAAGATGAAGCTGAAGGACGCGTCGAAGCCGATGTCGTGCACCAGCTTCATCAGCTTGGCATGATCCTCCTCGGTCTCACCGGGGAAGCCGACGATGAAGTCACTGGCGATGCGGATGTCCGGGCGGATGGCGCGCAGCTTCTTGATCGTGCTCTTGAACTCGAGGGCCGTGTAGCCGCGCTTCATGGCCATGAGGATGCGGTCGCTGCCATGCTGGACCGGCAGGTGCAGGTGGTTGACCAGCTGCGGCACACGGCCGTAGGCCTCGATCAGGCGCTGGCTGAACTCGTTCGGGTGGCTGGTGGTGAAGCGCAGGCGCTCGATGCCGGGGATCTCGGCCGCGTATTCGAGCAGCAGGGCCAGGTCGGCGTATTCGCCCGTGTCGCCCATCTTGCCGCGGTAGGCATTGACGTTCTGACCCAGCAGATTGAACTCCACCACGCCCTGGTCGGCCAGGCCGGCAATCTCGGTCAGCACATCGTCAAACGGGCGCGAGACCTCTTCGCCGCGGGTGTAGGGCACGACGCAGTAGCTGCAGTACTTGGAGCAGCCTTCCATGATGGAGACGAAGGCCGAGGCGCCTTCGACCTTGGCCGGCGGCAGGTGGTCGAACTTCTCGATCTCGGGGAACGTGATGTCCACCTGCGGGCGGCGCTCTTCGCGGCGCGCGGCCAGCATCTGCGGCAGGCGGTGCAGGGTCTGCGGGCCGAAGACCACGTCCACATAGGGTGCGCGTTCGATGATGGCTGCGCCCTCCTGCGAAGCCACGCAGCCGCCGACGCCGATCAGAACGCCTTTTTCCTTCAGGTGCTTGACGCGGCCCAGATCGCTGAACACCTTCTCTTGCGCCTTCTCGCGCACCGAGCAGGTGTTGAAGAGGATCAAGTCGGCCTGCTCGACATCGTCGGTTTTCTCGTAGCCCTGGGCGGCTCCCAGCACATCGGCCATCTTGCCCGAGTCGTACTCGTTCATCTGGCAGCCGAAGGTCTTGATGAAGACTTTTTTGCGGGTCGGGGTGGCGTTGTTGTCGTGGCTGCTCATGGCGGTGGCTCGCAGAAAAAATGGAGAGGCCGGCCTACGCAGGCCAGCCAGATCAAACAATGGAGGGAGGCGCGCTGAAGCGCGGGCTCAGCGCTTGAGCCAGGTCTGGGTGCCCGGCTCAAAAGCCCAGCTGGCCGCTTCCAGCGGCGTGCGGGGCCAGGTCTTGTTGGCCAGCTCCACCGGGTTCAGCACCCAGACATCGAGCACCTGGCCATCGGGCGCCACGGTGTAGTGCACGGTCAGCTTCTGGCCGGCCAGGCTGGCCGGCTGCTGCAGCAGATTGTTGGGGCCGTAGACGCGCGTGCCGGGCGAGAGCCGGGCTGGCTGGCCGTTGAGCAGCACATCGGGTGTTTGCACCAGCTGGAACTCGCCGCGCAAGGTCTGCGGGCTGAACTGGCGGTGGGTCTGTGCGTGCGCGACATAGGGCGCACTCAGCGCCAGACTGGCACCCGCTGCGAGCAGCAGGGCATGGGGAACACAGCGTTGCATGGTATCTGTCCAGGGGCTGCGTGAATCGGAGCGGCTGCGCGGCGGCGGCCAGGTGGGCGGCGCCGGCGAAGGCGCAATCGTGCATTTTAGTTCAGACGAGGCTCAGGGCTCCTGCTGGCCACGCCGGTTCGTCGCCAGTCCTTCACGGCATCAGCCGACCACACCGTCGAAGAAGATCTTCCATTGCCCGTTCTGCTCACGCCAGTACTGGCGCTTGAGGCGGGCGCGCTCGTCCTGGGCGCTCTGCTCACGGTAGGTGACGATGAGCACCGGCTCCGCATGCTGGCCCGGCAGCACGCTCAGGCGCTCCAGCGATTGCACCGGCAGCTCCTGGCGGGCCATGCGCGCCAGATTCGTTTCCAGCTTGTCGCTGCTGCTGTCCGAGCCGCGTTGCAGCCCCGGTTCGTAGAGCTGGCGAAGGGTGGCGGCATCTTGGCGCAAGCGGGCCTGCTGCCATTGCTCGAAGGCCGACTCGAAACCGGCATCCAGCGCCGGCGGGCTGCTGACGCTGCTTTTCTTGACCCAGCGGATCTTGTCCATCACCAGCACCGGCGTCTCGCGCGGCGTCACGGTTTCGGCCAGCAGGCGCATCTCGTCATTGCTGAGCACGATGCAGCCGTCGGTGGACTGCGGGCTGCGCGCGTAATTGCCGGCGCGCTCGCCATGCAGCCAGATGCTGGTGCCGCCGCGGCCGGCCAGGCGGTCGATCTCGTTGGGGTAGTTCAGCGGCAGGGCGGCGGCGCCGTAGCGCGAGGCCGCCTCGTCGCGGCGCAGGCCCACGTAGTAGGTGCCCAGCGGCGTGCGCTGGTCGCCTTCGACCAGCTTGCCGGTGCCCAGCTTGCCTATCGAGATGTAGCTGTCGCGCACCAGGCGCACGCCCTGTGCGCTGTTCTCGAACAGATACAGCCGGGCGCGGCTGGTGTCCACCATGATGGCGTGGCGCACGCTGGGCGAGAGTCCGAACATCTGCTCGGGCAGGGCGTCTTGCGGCGGCCGCTCGACCAGGGCGGCCAGGCGCAGGCGCGCCTCGGTGCGCAGCAGCGCCGCCGGGTCCGAGCTCTTGGCGCCACCGGCCGCGGCCAGCTGGCGCTCGACCGCCTCGCCCTGGCCGCTGCGGGCCAGCAACAAGGTGCCGTAAACCATTTGCGCCAGAGCGAAATCGGGCTGCCGGCGCACCAGCTGCTCCACCAGGGCAAAGGCCTGGCCTTCTTCGCCGCGGGCCAGCAGCTGGTAGGTCTGGATCAGCTGGCCTTCGGGCGTTTGTCCGTCGATCTGGGCCGTCAGCAGGTCGGGCGTCTTGCTGGGCGAGGGGCTTCCGATCTTGCTGTTGGCGCTCTTGCCGCTCAGCGCCGACGGTACGCTCAACTCCACCCGCGCCGAGACAAAACCGACGGCGCCGATGGCGCCCAGCACCGCAGCGGCCAGGCCGGCGATCAGCAGGGGGCGGCGGCGGCCGGCGCGACGGCGCCGGGAGGACAGGCGCTCGGCCAGGCGGTCAAGATCGGAATTCGGAGCCGGCATGGGACAGCAGATTCGCAACAGTGCGGACGGAAATAACGGGGCGCAAGAGGAGGGGCAGGGCGATGTGGCTTCAGACCGGGATCAGCGGTTGGTCTCGTCCGAAATCTGCCAGCGCCCGTTGCGGCCGCGGTTCAGGGTGAAGCTCTTGCCGCTCTTCACGCTCAGGGCGTCGGAGTTGTAGTCCTGGCGCAGGCTGACCGTGGCCTTGTCGCCGCTGACCTTGACCTTGATGTCGCTGAGCGTGACCTTGATGCTCTTCTTGCTGGTGATGCGGTCGCGGCGCTCCTGCTCCCAGGCCTTGCGGCTGGGCGATTTGCCCTTGAAGTCGGGCGCGTAGGCGGCGTAGTAGCCGTTCATGTCACGCGAGCTCCAGGCCTTGGCCCAGGCCAGCATGGTGTTCTCGACCGCCTGGCGGTCGGCAGCGGCGCTGTTCTCGGCCTTGCTCGCTTCAGGCTTGGCGGCGGGCGCAGGCGCTGGCTTGGCGGTCGGTGTCGGAGTAGGCGCCACGACGGCCGGGGCCGGAGCAGGGGCTGGCGCGGCGACCGCAGGTGCTGGTGCAGGCTTGGCCGCCGGCGCAGGGCTTGGTGCTGCAGCAGGTGCTGGCGCTGGAGCCGGAGTCGATGCGGGAGCAGGAGCGGGTGCAGGCGCAGGTGTCGCGGCCGGTGCTGTGCTGGGCTTGGGCGCCTTGCGCGGGTCCACGCTCGATTCAAAGATGTTCTGCACCACGGCCAGCTTCAGCGGCAGCACGCCGTCGTTCTTGTCCAGGGCCAGGGCTTTCTTGTAAGCCTGGCCGGCCAGGCGGGCATAGACATCGCCGAGGTTCTGGAAGGCGGTCGCGTAGGCCGGGTTGGTGCGGATGGCCAGCTCCAGGGCCTGGCGGGCTTTTTCGTACTCGCCCTGGTTGCCGTAGAGCACGGCCAGGTTGTTGTAGGGGCCGGGTAGCTCGGGGTGGGTCTCGATCAGCTTCTGGAACACGCCGATGGCTTCGGCATTGCGGTTCAGCAGCGAGAGCGCAATGCCGCGTTGCAGGCGCAGGCGCGGGTCCTCGGGCTTGGCGGCCAGCAGCTGATCGACTTTTTTCAAGCCCTCGGCGGCCTTGCCGGCGGCCAGGATGGCCTGCACCTCGCTGACCTCGTCGGCGCGAGCGGGACCGGTGCTCATCAAACCCAGCGACAGGGCCAGCAGGCTGGCCAGGACGGTCGGGCGGAACGCGGTGCGTGTCACGGACAAGAGCTTGGAGGAGGGCATGGTCGCGGCCGAGTGGGAATTGGCGCCGATTGTAGTGGGCCGACCCCGGCGTCGCCCGGGCCGGCTGGCACCGGAACTACCCGGGTTTCCCGGCCTTGCTGGGGCTCTTGACCCAGGGGGTGCATGCTAGAGTCAGTCGCAGTTTCTGCTGGAGGCCCAGCAGCCTTGAACCGCCCTGGTGTGCATGCTGCATAACGTTGATTTTCACGAACGGATGTTCCCTCGGGCTCGCGGCCTGGCGCTGCCGGTGCTGTGCTTGCTGGCGCTGGCCGCCGGCCCCAGCCGGGCGCTGGACATCAGTCCGCCGCGTCTGCATTCGGCCCTGGGTCAGCCGCTGGAGGTGCAGATCGGCCTGCGCCTGAGCCCCGGCGACAAGATCAGCAAGACCCTGACCGACCCCTGCTTCAAGGTCGAGTTGAGCGTCGGTGAGCGCACGCTCAAGACCGCCGAGTTCATGCGCTCCATCGATTGGCAGGCGGCCGACGGCAGCATCCAGATGCGCTTGCACACCGCTGCGCCCGTGACCGAACCCCTGGTGCAGCTCAGCCTGGGCTGCCCACGCCAGCAATTCAGCCTGATGCTGGATCCTGCCCTGGCCTTGCCGCCAACGGCGGCCGGCCCGCTGCAGCCGGCGCCCGAGCGCGCGGCCGCTGGCCAATCGCCGGCCAAAGCCTCGGCACCGGCGCGGGGCCATCGCGGCGGCCCTGCCTTGCGCCTGGATGCCTCACTGTCCGAGCGTGCCCCTGACACACCCGCCGCCGCCGGCGCCGGCGCCGACTGGTTTGCCCCGCTGGCCGGCATTCGTCTCTTGCTGGCCCTGGATGTCGGTGGCCCCGAAGGCGCCACGCCCGAGACCCATCCCGGTGTCGAAGGCCCGCGGCCCGATCGCATCAAGCAGGCCGAGGCGCAGTTCCTCGCTTTGCAGAACGAGCAAAGGCAGTTGCAGGCCGAGATGGCCCAGCTCAGCAGCGAGTTGCTGGCCCGTGAGCAGCGCCGTGCCGCTGGCCAGGCGCAATCCACCGGCTGGCTGATCGGCCTGGCCGCCCTGGCGCTGCTGGCGGGGGCGGCGGCCTGGTTCTGGCAGCGCCGCCAGGCCACGGGTCAAGGCTGAGCGAGACCGGCGTCGCCGCCGGACGCAAGACCCCAGAAAAAGGGCTCCCGCGGGAGCCCTTTGCTTTGCTCGCTGCTAGCGGCTGCTGCAATCAGGCCTGGGCCTGGCTGCGGCGGCGCGAGAACAGGCCGATGGCGCCCAGGCCGGCCAGCATCAGGGCGACGCTGGCGGGCTCCGGCACCGGGGTGGTCGGCACGAAGGGCTCGTAGCCCAGCTCCAGGCGGCCGTTCGGGCCGGCGCTCAGGGAGTTGGCGATCAGGGTGCCCTCCAGGTGGCCGCTGCCGATCACATCCGCCTTCACGGCCAGCACGCTGCCGTTGATGAAGCTGGCCACGTTCAGGCTGGTGGCGTTGCTGAAGTTGTAGAGGATGCGGTCGCGGTGCTGGGCCAGCGCATCGCTGGAGTTGACCTGGTGGCCGCCGTAGTCACCGCTGAGCACCACATTGCTGAGCGTGCTGTTGATGATCACATGGGCGCCGGCCTTGACGTTCTCGAGCGTGATGGTGGTGGCCAGCGAGGTGTTGCCGAGGTTGAAGACCTGCGGGTTGTCGCTGCCGTCGCCGGTCAGCTTGAGGCCGCCCGAGCCGGGCAGGGCCTGGAAGCTGCCGTTGGCGCTCAGGCTGGCGAGCTGGGTGGACAGGCTGCTCAGCTGGGTCTTGGCGGCGCCGAAGTCCAGGTAGCTGGCGTTCTGTACGGCGCTGCCGTACTGCCAGTCGCGGGCCGTCAGGCTGCTGCCGTAGACGATCTGGCCGAAGTTCAGGGCGCCCGGCACCCAGCTGGCTTCGGACGGGCCGATGCCGGCATTGGTGTCGATGTCGGTGTTGGGGCCGTTGTAGACGGTGCCGGCCGGTCCGCCCGAGCTGTTGGTCAGCGACACGCCGCCCTTGACCACCAGGCTGGGCTGGGTGGAGCCGTAGGCATTGCGATAGCCGATGTCGAAGCCGCCGGTCAGGTTGCCGCCGACCGCCAGGCGGCCTTCCACATCCGAAGCCGCGTTGACATTGCCGAAGAAGAAACCGCTGTAGCCGCTGGCCGGGCCCAGGTCGATCACCGAGGCTTGTGCCGAACCGGCCATCAGCAGCAGGGTCGCCACGGCAGATACCAGTTTGATTCCGCCGATTGTGCGGAGGCTGTTTGTTTTCATCATGAATCCCTTGCGTAAGAACGGCGTGCAGGCAGGGAAATGCCTGCGCTGCAGCCGGCGGGATTCTAGAAATAACGCGCTATTTACTCACCCCCGGTTCGAGGGATGTGGTTTTATATTGGTATTCTGTTTGGCGCATGGCTGGCGTCACAATTTTGACTGCTGCATGCGCTGGGACAGGGCTTCGGCGCTCTCCTTGCGCTCGCTGTAGCGGTCCACCAGGCAGGGGCCGATGTCGCGGGTGAGCAGGGTGAATTTGTAGAGCTCCTCCATCACATCGACGACACGGTCGTAGTAGCTGGAGGGCTTCATGCGGCCTTGCTCGTCGAACTCCTGCCAGGCCTTGGCCACCGAGCTCTGATTGGGGATGGTCAGCATGCGCATCCAGCGGCCCAGGACCCGCAGCTGGTTCACGGCATTGAAGCTTTGCGAGCCGCCGTTGACCTGCATCACCGCCAGGGTCTTGCCCTGGGTTGGACGCACGGCACCGCTGCTCAAGGGGATCCAGTCGATCTGCGCCTTCATCACGCCAGTCATGGCGCCGTGGCGCTCGGGGCTGCTCCAGACCATGCCCTCGCTCCACAGCACCAGCTCGCGCAGCTCCTGCACCTTGGGGTGGCTGTCGCTGCTGTCGTCCGGCAGGGGCAGGCCGCTGGGGTTGAAGAAGCGCACTTCGCCGCCCATGGCTTGCAGCAGGCGGCCGGCCTCTTCGGCCAGCAAGCGGCTGAAGGAGCGCTCACGCAGCGAGCCGTAGAGGATCAGAAAGCGCGGTGCATGCGTGCTGGGCTGGGCAGGGCGCAGGGCTTCGAGGCTGGGGCGCTGGAACAACTGTGTGTCCAGAGCCGGGAAGTCTTCGGGCTTGATGGGAAGAGCGTCAGTCATGGCGTGTGGGTCGAGGTGAGAGCGCGGGGTAGGAGCGCATGGTGCAGCGCCAGGCCCAGCCCGGCGCCCAGCAACTCGGCCAGCACAAAGCCGGGCGCGCTGGCCGGGGCGATGCCGGCAAAGCTGTCGCTGAACATGCGGCCGAACACGGCGGCGGGGTTGGCAAATGAGGTGGAGACGGTGAACCAGTAGGCCGCGCCGATATAGGCCGCCACCAGGGATGAGGCCCGGCCTGCCGGCGCGCGCAGGATTACCAGCAGCAGGCCGGCAGTGGCGATGCCCTCGGCCAGCCATTGCGCCGGGCCGGCGCGCAGCTTGGCCGAGGTCTGCAGCAAGGGCAGCTCGAACATCGCGTGGGCCGCCCAGGCGCCGAGCAGCGCACCGAGCAATTGGGCGGCGATGAAGGGCGCCAGGCTGGGCCAGGGCAGCTCGCGGCGCCAGGCCATCACCAGGGACACGGCCGGGTTGAAATGGGCGCCACTGATGGGGCCGAAAACCTCGATCAGCACATAGAGCCCGCCCACGGTGGCGGCCGTGTTGGCCAGCAGGGCGAGGGCGACATTGCCGCCGGCCAGGCGCTCGGCCATGATGCCGGAGCCGATGACGATGGCCAGCAGCAGGGCCGTGCCCAGGGCTTCGGCCAGCAGTTGTTGAGTCGACAAGCGTTGGTGCATGGTGAACAGGCCCCCGCCGACTCAGCTGCGCGCAATGGCTTGCAGGGCCGCGGCCAGCTCGGCGCCGCGCAGGCGCTCCAGCGGCAGGGCCAGCAGCTGCAGCATGCGGTAGGCAATCGCCTGACGGGTCAGCTCGAAGGCGCGGCGCTTGCCTTCCTCACCGCCCTCGGCGTTCGACGGGTCGGGGTAGCCCCAGTGCACCTTCACGGGCTGCTGTTCGCCGCCGGAGAAGAACACCGGGCAGGTTTCGGCCGCGGCGCTGTCGCAGACGGTGATGACGATGGACAGCGGCGGCGCCTCCGGGCCCGTGAACTCGTCCCAGCTCTTGCTGCGGTAGCCCGCGACATCGACGCCGGCATTCGTCAAGGCTTCCAGCGCGAAGGGGTTGAGCCGGCCGCTGGGCGCGCTGCCGGCGCTGTGGGCGCGTACATCCCGGCCGAGCTTTTGGGCCCAGTGATTGAGCATGCCTTCGCTGAGCACGCTGCGCGCGGAGTTGTGGGTGCAGAGGATGAGGACGTGGGTGGTCATGGCGTAGACGAGAGGGTGGTGGGGCAGGCTTGATGAGGGTGCGGGATCAGCAGCCGCAGTCCAGCGGCTTGGGCTGCAGGCAGTCCTGGCCTTGGCAGCAGTTCTCGCCGAGGTAGGCCAGCAGGCTGTTCATCTGCGCAAAGTCGGCGCGGTAGACCAGATTGCGGCCCAGGCGCTCCTGGCTGAGCAGTCCGGCGTTGCTGAGTTCCTTGAGGTGAAACGACAGGGTGGCTGCCGGCAGGCCCAGGGCTTCGGCCAGGGCACCGGGCGTCAAGCCGTCCAGCCCGGCGACCACCAGCAGGCGAAAAATGCGCAGGCGGTGGCTTTGGGCCAGGGCGGCGAGGGCGCGGATGACGATGTCTTCTTCCATGTTTTAAATTATTCCATAACTATGGAATTATCGAAGGGTTGAGGTGTTCAGAATCGCTTGACTCTGGACTCACTCCAGGGTTTCCAATGCAAGCCATGGACACACGCGCCCCTTCTGCTTCCCGCTCCGCGACTCATGGTCATGCCCACAGCCATGACCATGACCATGAACACGGTCATGCCCAAGCCCCGGCCACGTCGGCCGCCCACGGCGACTGCTGCGGCCATGCCTGCGAGACGGCCGAGCCGGTGTTGCCTCCGGCCGCGCCCACCGCGCTGACCGGTTACACCCGCTACCGCATCGCCAGCATGGACTGCGCGGTCGAGCAGGCCGAGATCCGCGCGGCACTGGAGCCGATCGCCGGTATCGAAGCGCTGCGTTTCGATCTGCCGCACCGCCAGCTGGCCCTGAAAGCACCGGAGGCCGTGCAGGCCCAGGCCCTGGCTGCCATCCGCCGGCTCGGCTACGAGCCGCAGCTCTTGTCCCAGAATGCCGAGCCGGGCGCTGCCGCATCTTCGGGTCTTGGTGCCGGTATTTCGCGCTTGATCGCCTCCTTGCTGGCGGCTTTGGGTGCCGAAGCCCTGGCCTTTTTCGCGCCGGACACGCTGCCCTGGCAGATCGCCTCCATGGCCCTGGCCCTGACGGCCATCGGCCTGGCCGGGCTGGAGACCTACAAAAAAGGCCTGGCGGCGCTGCGTGTCGGCCGCCTCAACATCAATGCCTTGATGGCCGTGGCCGTCACCGGCGCCTTTGTCATCGGCCAATGGCCCGAGGCGGCCATGGTGATGGCGCTGTACGCCCTGGCCGAGCTGATCGAGGCACGCGCCGTGGACCGTGCGCGCCATGCCATCCAGAGCCTGCTGGCGCTGGCGCCCGAGGATGCCGAAGTGCTGCAGGCCGACGGCCAGTGGCGCCGCTTGCCCAGCGGCGATGTGCCCCTGGGCGCGACCGTGCGCCTGAAGCCGGGCGAGCGCGTGCCGCTGGATGGCCGCGTGCTGCGTGGCCAGAGCGCGGTGGACCAGGCCCCGGTCACCGGCGAGAGCCTGCCAGTGGACAAGCGGGCCGGCGATGCGCTGTTTGCGGGCACCATCAACCAGACCGCGGCGCTGGAATTCGAAGTCACGGCCCTGGCGGCCGACAGCACCCTGGCCCGCATCATCCATGCCGTCGAAGAGGCCCAGTCCAGTCGCGCGCCGACGCAGCGTTTTGTCGATCGCTTTGCGGCCATCTACACCCCGGCGGTCTTTGTGCTGGCACTGGCCGTGGCGGTTCTGATGCCCTGGCTGGCCGGCTGGACCTGGATGCAATCGGTCTACAAAGCCCTGGTGCTGCTGGTGATCGCCTGTCCCTGCGCCCTGGTGATCTCGACGCCGGTGACGGTGGTCAGCGGCCTGGCTGCTGCGGCGCGGCGCGGCATCCTGATCAAGGGCGGGGTCTATCTGGAAGAGGCCCGCAAGCTCAAGGTGGTGGCGCTCGACAAGACCGGCACCTTGACCGAAGGCCGGCCGGTGCTGACGCATTTTGAGCTGCTGCGCCCCGCCGCCGAGTTGGCGTGCGTGCAGGCCTGGGCCCAGGCCCTGGCTGCGCGCTCTGACCACCCGGTGTCCAAGGCCATCGCTCAGGGCCTCACGGTGGCCGCCATGCCCGAGGTCCAAGGCTTCCGCGCCGAAGCGGGCCGTGGCGTGGCCGGCCAGGTCGAGGGTCAGGCGCTGGTGCTGGCCAACCACCGCTGGATCGAGGAGCGCGGCCAGTGCTCGCGGGAACTGGAGGCGCAGATGGCGGTGCATGAGCAGGCCGGCCGCAGCGTCAGCCTGCTGGCCGATGCCGGCGGCGTGCTGGCCTTGTGCGCCGTGGCCGACACGGTCAAACCTTCCAGCCGCCAGGCCGTGGCCGACCTGATCGATCTGGGACTGACCCCGGTCATGCTCTCGGGCGACAACCCGCGCACCGCGCAGGCCATCGCGGCCCAGCTGGGCATCACCGAGCTGCGCGCCAACTTGCTGCCCGAGGACAAGCTGGCCGCCATCAGCGAGTTGCAGACCCGCCTGGGCCCCACGGCCATGGTGGGCGACGGCATCAACGACGCGCCGGCTCTGGCCCGCGCCGACATCGGCTTTGCCATGGGCGGCGCCGGCACGCACACAGCCATGGAGGCGGCCGATGTGGTGGTGATGAATGACGACCTGTCGCGCCTGCCCGAGACCATTCGCCTTTCGCGCCGCGCCCGCGCCGTGCTCTGGCAGAACATCGCCTTGGCGCTGGGCATCAAGGCGGCTTTTTTGCTGGCCGCTCTGTTCGGCAGCGCGACCATGTGGATGGCGGTGTTCGCCGATATGGGCGCCAGCTTGCTGGTGGTGTTCAACGGCCTGCGCATGTTGCGCGGCCCGCGCCGCTGAAATTCAGGGTTGTCCCGCATCGAATTTGCCTTGCTGGCTATACTGCGCCCGCTCTCGTTCAAGCCCTTCATGCGCCGTCTCCTCCTCACCCTGCTGGCACTGTTGATGCTGGCCCAGTCCAGCTGGGCTGCGGCAGCGCTGTGCTGCATCAAGGAGTTCCAGGCCAGTGCGCTGGAGGCGGCCGTGCATCTGCAAGGCCAGGCCCATGCCGAGCCGCGTGAGCCTCAAGTGCTCGGCGATGACAGTGATGCGCTTGAGCTCAGGGCCCAGGATGTCTGTGCCCTCGGCCACTGCCATTGCAACCATTCGCCCCTGGCTCTGTCGCCCGACGCCGATCTGGGCGCCCAGGCCGACGGCGCCGAGCGGCGCCCGCCGCCGCGCTGCGCAGCGGCGCGCTCGCACATTCCCGAGGGGCGCGACCGCCCCAACTGGCTGCGCGCCTGAGCGGCGCGTCGTCCAAGACTCTTTTTCCCTTTTGCTCGTCCTCACGCGGCCAGGCCGTGTGATGTGAGCTCGGCCTGAACGCTTCAGTTTCAGGCCTGCCGGACGCTGCGCCGACCACCCGTATGTGCTGTTTTTCCACACAAACCGGAGTGTTCGATGCGAACCCCTTTTTTGAATTCTGTTGGCCCCGTGCCGCTGCGGATGACACGCGCCGCTGCGCTGCTGTCGCTCTGCGCCCTGGCGCTGCTGAGCCCGGGCTTGCGGGCGCAAACGCCTGAACCTGTCCCCACGGCGAGCTTGAGCCTGCCGCAAGCCCTGAACCTGGCCCTGAGCCACAACCCCGACCTGGCCGCTGCGCGCCTGGAGCTGCAGGCTCAGGAAGCGGCCGAGCAGCAAGCTGGCGTGGGCCCCAACCCAGAGCTCAGCCTGCTGATCGAAGACACGCGCCGTGCCAGCCGCAGCAGCACCGTGCAGTGGAGCCAGGCCCTGGAGCTGGGCGGCAAGCGCGCCGCCCGCGTGGCCGCGGCCGCCCATGCACGCGAGCAGGCGGCCGTGGGCTTGCAGGCTCGGCAGGCCGAGCTGCAGGCCGCCGTCAGCACGGCATTCTTTGAACTGCTGGCGGCGCAGGAGCAGCAGCGCTTGAGCGAATCGGCCATGCAGCTGGCCGAGCGCAGCGTGCAGGCGGTGCAGCTGCGTTTGCAGGCCGGCAAGGTGGCGCCGCTGGAGCTGCACAAGGCGCAGGTCGCGGCCGGCGCCGTGCGTGCGGACCTGGCCCAGGCGCGCAGTGAGCTGAGCCTGGCCCGCCAGCGCCTGGCGGCGCTCTGGGGCGGCGCCGAGGCCCGCTTCGAGCGCGCCGAGGGCCAGGCCGAGCAGATGCCGCCCATCAGCGCCGAAGTCGCGCCCAGCAGCACGGCGCTCGATGAAGCGCCGGCCCTGCGCCTGGCCCGCCTGGACATCGCCCGCCGCCAGGCCCTGACGGCCGGCGAGCGCGCCAAGCGCGTGCCTGATGTGACCGTCAGTCTGGGCGCCAAGCGTGAGGCGGAAACGGGGCGAAGCATGGCCGTGGTCGGCCTGTCTCTGCCTTTGCCGCTGCGCGATCGCAACGAGGGCAATCTGCTCGAAGCGCTGAAGCGCGAGGAGCAGGCGCGCGAGCAACTGGCCGCCGCGCAAGTGCGCCTGCGCTTGGACCTGGCGCAAGCCCAGGAGCGCCTGCGCCAGACCCGCCTGCAGCAGCTGAGCCTGCGCGAGCAGCAGCTGCCGCTGGCGCAGACGGCGTTTGACACCGCGCTGCGCGGCTACGAGCTGGGCAAGTTCGCTTTCATTGATGTGCTCGATGCCCAGCGCAGCCTGTTCCAGCTGCGCCAGCAAGCCCTGCGCCAGAGCGCCGAAGCCTGGCGCGCCGC
Source organism: Paucibacter sp. B51 (assembly GCF_027863535.1). Classification (NCBI taxonomy): domain Bacteria; kingdom Pseudomonadati; phylum Pseudomonadota; class Betaproteobacteria; order Burkholderiales; family Sphaerotilaceae; genus Roseateles; species Paucibacter sp. B51. Next base: position 2,166,528 of record NZ_JAPIVN010000001.1, read on the forward strand.
CGCCGAGATCGCCCGCCTTTTGGGGCTGCCGCCTTTCGCCGTGCAGCCCACCACCCAACAAGACCGCACATCATGAAGAACAGCACCAACACAGAGTCTACAAATCCCAGTCCGGCAGCACGCCCCAAGAAGCAGGCCCTGGCCGTGGCCGTGGTCCTGGCCATGGGCCTGGCCGGCGGCTGGGCCATCCTGCGCGGCGGGCCGGCCGTGGCCGGGGCTGAGGCCCATGCGCACGGCGAAGGTGAGGCGCCCCACGAAGAGGCGCCCTCTGTGGCGGCCCCGCCCGTGGTGGCCGCCTCGGCCCCTGCTGTGGCGGCCAGCTCCGCCGACGGCGGCGAAGAATTCGTCGAGCTCAGCGACGAGCAGCTGCAGCGCCAGGCCATCCGCCTGGAAGCCGCCGGGCCGGCCAAGCTGGCCCGCAGCCTGGAGCTGCTGGGCGAGATCAAGCTGAACCAGGACCGCAGCGTGCTGGTGACGCCGCGCCTGGCCGGCCAGGTCGAGGCGGTGCGCGTCAGCGCCGGTGACCGGGTGCAGGCCGGCCAGGTGCTGGCCGTCATCTCCAGCCAGGCCCTGGCCGACCAGCGCAGCGAGCTGCTGGCGGCGCAAAAGCGCGTGGCCCTGGCGCGCGGCGTCTACGAGCGCGAGAAGAAACTCTGGGAGGAAAAGATCAGCGCCGAGCAGGACTACCTGCAAGCCCGCCAGGCCTTCCATGAGGCGGACATCACGGCCGAAAACGCGCGCCAGAAGCTGCAGGCCCTGGGCGCCGGCGCGGCGGCCAGCGGCACCGCGGGCCTGACCCGTTACGAGGTGCGCGCGCCCATGGCTGGCGTGGTGGTCGAGAAAAAGATCAGCGTCGGCGAGGTGCTCAAGGACGATGCGCCCATCTTCCAGCTGGCCGATCTGGGCACGCTGTGGGTGGAGCTGAGCCTGCCGGTGCAGACCCTGGGCCAGCTGAAGATCGGCGCGCGCGGCCGCATCCAGGGCGCACCGGCCAGCGAGCCGGCGCTGACGCTGAGCCATATCGGCAGCACGGTGGCCGAGCAAAGCCGCAGCGCCATGGCCCGCTTGTTGCTGCCCAACCCGCGCGGCCAGTGGCGGCCGGGCCAGCCGGTGACGGTGGCGCTGCAAACCGGCCAAACGGGCGCCTCGGGTGAGGTGACGGTGCCGGTGGCGGTGCGCAACGAAGCGCTGCAAAACCGCGAAGGCCGTGACGAGGTGTACGTGCGCGAAGGCCAGCGCATGGTGGCCCGCGCCGTGCGCCTGGGCCGCAGCGACGGCAGCCACACCGAGGTGCTGCAAGGCCTGAGCGCTGGGGAGCGCTATGCCTCGGCCAACAGTTTTGTCGTCAAGGCCGATCTGGGCAAGTCGGCTGCGGCCCACGCGCATTGAAAAAGAGCGAGAGGACGCAAACCATCATGTTTGAAAAACTCATACGAGCCGCCATCGCCCAGCGCTGGGTGGTGATGCTGGGCGTGCTGGCCATGGCGCTGTGGGGCTTGTACAGCCTGCAGCGCCTGCCCATCGACGCCGTGCCGGACATCACCAATGTCCAGGTGCAGATCAACACCGAGGCGCCTGGCTACTCGCCGCTGGAATCCGAGCAGCGCGTCAGCTTCCCGATTGAGACGGCCATGGCCGGCCTGCCGAATCTGGAGCAGACGCGTTCGCTTTCGCGTTACGGCCTGTCTCAGGTGACCGTGGTGTTCAAGGATGGCACCGACATCTACTTCGCCCGCCAGCTGGTGAACGAGCGCATCCAGCAGGCGCGCAGCCAACTGCCGGCCGGCCTGGCGCCGGCGCTGGGGCCCATCGCCACTGGCCTCGGTGAGATCTATATGTGGACGGTGGAGGCCAAGCCTGAGGCGCGCCGGCCCGATGGCCAGGCCTACACGCTCAGCGATCTGCGCGAGATCCAGGACTGGATCGTCAAGCCGCAGCTGCGCACCGTGCCCGGCGTGACCGAGATCAACACCATCGGCGGCCATGCCAAGGAGTACCTGGTGGCGCCCCGGCCCGAGCAGCTGGTGGCCCATGGCCTGAGCATGGCCGAGCTGGTGCAGGCGCTGGAGCGCAACAACAGCAATGTCGGCGCCGGCTATATCGAGCGGCGCGGTGAGCAGTATTTGATCCGCGCGCCGGGTCAGCTGGGCTCGATCGAGGACATAGCCAACACGGTGATCCAGACCCGCCAGGGCCTGCCGCTGCGCGTGCGCGATGTGGCCGAGGTGGGTCTGGGCCAGGAGCTGCGCAGCGGCGCGGCCACCGAGAACGGCCGCGAGGTGGTGCTGGGCACGGTCTTCATGCTGATGGGCGAGAACAGCCGCGTGGTCGCGCGCGCGGTGGACTTGAAGCTCAAGGAGATCGCCCGCAGCCTGCCCGAGGGCGTGATCGTGCAGACGGTGTACGACCGCACGGTGCTGATCGACAAGGCGATTGCCACCGTCAAGAGCAATCTCTTCGAGGGCGCGCTGCTGGTGGTGGCGGTGCTCTTTCTCTTCCTCGGCAATCTGCGCGCGGCCCTGATCACGGCGGCGGTGATTCCGCTGGCCATGCTGTTCACGTTCAGCGGCATGGTGGCCAACCGCGTCAGCGCCAATCTGATGAGCTTGGGCGCGCTGGACTTCGGCATCATCATCGACGGCGCCGTGGTCATCGTCGAGAACTGCGTGCGCCGCCTGGCCCATGCCCAGGCCCTGGCCGGCCGACGCTTGAGCCGCAGCGAGCGCTTTGCCGAGGTGTTTGCCGCCGCGCGCGAGGCACGCCGGCCGTTGCTCTACGGCCAGCTCATCATCATGGTGGTCTACCTGCCGATCTTTGCCCTCAGCGGGGTCGAGGGCAAGATGTTCCACCCCATGGCCTTCACCGTGGTGGCGGCCCTGGCGGGCGCCATGATCTTGTCGCTGACCTTTGTGCCGGCGGCCGTGGCCTTGTTCATCGGCGAGCATGTGGCCGAAAAGGAAAACCGCCTGATGGGCTGGGCCCGCCGCGGCTATGCGCCGGCCCTGGACTGGGCCTTGCTGAACAAGCCCCTGGTGCTGGCGCTGGCGGCAGTGTCGGTCAGCCTGAGCGGCCTGATGCTCAGCCGCATGGGCAGCGAATTCGTGCCCAGCCTGGATGAGGGCGATATTGCCCTGCATGCCTTGCGCATCCCGGGCACCAGCCTGAGTCAATCGGTGGCCATGCAGGCCGAGCTGGAGCGGGTGATCCAGACCTTCCCCGAGGTGCAGCGCGTCTACGCCAAGCTGGGCACGGCCGAGATCGCCACCGACCCCATGCCGCCCAATGTGGCCGACACCTTTGTCATGCTCAAGCCTCGCGCCCAGTGGCCCGACCCCAAGCGGCCCACGGCCGACCTGGTGGCCGCGCTGCAGGCGGCCGTGGCCCAGGTGCCGGGCCAGAACTACGAGTTCACCCAGCCCATCCAGATGCGCTTCAACGAGCTGATCTCGGGCGTGCGCAGCGATGTGGCCGTCAAGGTGTTTGGCGATGAGATGGCGGTGATGGAGCGCAGCGCCGAGGCCATCGCGGCGGTGCTGCAGCGCATCCCCGGCGCGGCCGATGTCAAGGTCGAGCAGACCACCGGCCTGCCCATGCTCAGCCTGCAGTTGGACCGCGCCAAGCTGGCCCGCCTGGGCCTGAGCGTGGCCGAGGTGCAGGAGAGCGCGGCCATCGCCATCGGTGGCCAGGAGGCGGGCACGCTGTTCGAGGGTGACCGCCGCTTCGACATCCTCGTGCGCCTGCCCGAGACCCTGCGCAGCGATGTGGAGGCGCTCAAGCGTTTGCCGCTGCGCCTGCCGCCAACGTCTGCCAATGCCGCGCCGGCCTACGTGACCCTGGGTGAGGTGGCGCAGTTCGACATGGCGCCGGGCCCCAATCAGCTGAGCCGCGAACAAGGCAAGCGCCGCGTGGTCGTGACGGCCAATGTGCGCGGACGCGACATCGGCTCCTTTGTGGCCGAGGCGCAAGCCCGGCTGCAGGCCGAGGTCAAGATCCCGCCGGGCTACTGGACCCAGTGGGGCGGCACCTTCGAGCAGCTGCAGTCCGCCGGCCAGCGCCTGAAGATCGTTGTGCCCCTGGCCTTGAGCCTGGTCTTCCTGTTGCTGTTCGCCATGTTCCGCGACCTCAAGGACGGCCTGCTGGTCTTCACCGGTGTGCCCTTTGCGCTGAGTGGCGGCATCGCAGCGCTCTGGCTGCGCGACATCCCGCTGTCCATCTCGGCCGGCGTGGGCTTCATCGCCCTGTCCGGGGTGGCGGTGCTCAACGGCCTGGTGATGATTGCCTACATCCGCAGCCTGCGCGAAGAGCAGGGCATGGGCCTTGATGATGCCGTGCGCGAAGGGGCGCTGACCCGCCTCCGCCCGGTGCTGATGACGGCCTTGGTCGCCTCGCTCGGCTTCGTGCCCATGGCCCTGGCCGTGGGCACCGGCGCCGAGGTCCAGCGCCCGCTGGCCACGGTGGTGATTGGCGGCATCTTGTCGTCCACCGCGTTGACCTTGTTGGTGCTGCCGGTGCTGTATCGCTGGGTGCATGGGCGATGGGCTGCGCGCCAGAACTTGGCGCACAGCGCACAAGCGCACGAAGAGCAACAGTTGCAAGCAAACGCAAGTGCCGCTGACATCCGCGCTTAGGCCTGGCCGCTGCAAATGCTAGGCTTGCCGCCGCCGCCGCTGTTCGCTCGACTGGGCCATGCCGCCCCTTCGGGTGATGGCCAAGGGGCGCGGCGGCGGGCAAGCTGCACAGCTTCGATCGACGCAACAGACAAGAAGGAAGGGGAGGGTGCGATGCGCAAGATGGTTGCCATGCCGGCAGGCGAGATGTGGCTGGACGTGGTCGAGGGCGAGGTGGTCTCGCAGCAGAAATGGAGCGAGACCCATGTGCGAGGCTCCGGCGGCGGCGGGTACATCAACCAGGGTTCCGGTCATATCGCGAGCACACAGATCACCAGCTCGACCTCGGAGCAGCTGGAGTTCTGGGTCAAGAGCGACGACGGCAAGGAGACCGCCTTTCGCCTGTCCGATGTCGACATGGCCGTGCGCCCGGGGCAGCGTATGCGGATTGCCAGCGGGGCCAAGGCAGGTGCCAGGCAGAGCACGGTGCTGCTGGCCAAGAACTTCGCCAGCGGCGAGACCCATGGCCTGGTGTCCAACTGGCTGCACTGGGCTCTGTCGGCCGGTCTGTTGCGCCGCCCGCTCTGGTATCGCCTGCTCACCACCTGGCTGGCCCTGGGTCTGGCCCTGCTGGCCACCCTGACCTGGGTGCACATCAACAAAGATACCGCGGCCAACCAGGCGCTCGAAGCCTTGCTCGCCCCCGAACGCGGCGCGCCCTTGCCGCTGCTGCAGCTGAGCCAGACAGTGCTGGGCGATGCCATCGCCGGTGTTGGTGATGTGACGCGCGAGATCCAGCGCGCGATGGCGGCCGGCACAGAGAGCGCTCAGGGCAAGTTGGTGTCCAACCTGATGCTCTTGGTCGCCTGTGTGCTGGGCCTGTGGCTGACCTCGGCCCTGGCCCTCAAAGCCGCCGGCCGCCTGATCCTCGGTCTGACCTGGAACCGCCGCGCCGCCCGCAAGGTCCGCGAGCGCGTGCTGGCGGCCTTCGAGTGAGTCAGTCCTGAGGGACAGCTGGTCGAAGGGGGTGGGGGGGGAGGCTGCGGCGCTTTCTTCCAGCCGCTTCACGAGTGCTGATCCGGAAAAGAGAAAAGCCTTGCAAGTCGTCGACTTGCAAGGCTTCCAATTTGGTGGCGCTTCAGGGATTCGAACCCCGGACCTGCGGATTATGATTCCGTCGCTCTAACCGGCTGAGCTAAAGCGCCTCAAGCCCTCTACTATAGCACCGGTTTTTTGGGCGGCGCAAGAGTTCTTTGAAAAAATCTCAGGAAATTTGAAAACGAAAGGTGGGGCAAGGGACGGCGGCCGGCTGCAGCCGGGGCTGAAATCGGCCCCAAGCCTCGTGTCATGAGCTTTGCAGCGCGACGCGCACGGCGGCCAGGTCCCAGGCGGCATGGCCGACGGTCTTGAACAAGAGCGGCGGGCGAATCAGATCGGAGTGACGCAGTGCTTCGGCGAGGCTGTGCACGCGGCTCCAGTCGATGCCGGCCTGCAGCAGGTCGCCGGCTTCGTGGCGGGCGCCGTCGAGGTCGTCGACCCAGACCTGGCGGCGGCGTACTTCGCTGGCGGGCAGCTCGGCCATCTGCGGCGTGAAGCTGCCGATGCCGACGATCAAGGTGGTGTCGGCCACATGCGCGGGCAGCACAGCGCTGAGGCTGGTGGTGGCGGCCACCGTGACCTCGCTGTCTTCCAGCGCCTGCTCCAGGGGCAGGGCGCGCAGGCCCGGCAGGCCTTCCTTGCTCAGCTGCGCGGCGAAAGCCTCGCCCTGGCCGCGGTTGCGGCCGACGCAGCGCAGCTGCACGCCGGGCCAGCGCTGGCTCATGGCCCAGGCGTGGCTGCGTGCCTGTTCGCCGGTGCCGACCAGGGTCAGCACCGCGGGCGGGCGATGCAGCAGGGTTTCGATGCCGAGCAGGGTGACGGCGGCTGTGCGGCGCGCGGTGACCACCGAGCCGTCCATCACCAGCAGCGGTTCGCCGTGGCTGGCGCTGCTGACCAGCAAGCGGCCCTGGATGGTGGGCTGGCCCAAGGCCCGGTTGGCAGGGGTGACGGCGACCAGCTTGGTGATGGCGTACTGCGCATCGGTGCAGGGCATGGCCAGATAGCTGCCGCCATCGGGCAAGGGCAGGACGGAGCGGGTGGCCGCGTGGATCAGCCCGGCGCGCAGGTCCAGCATGGCTTGTGCCACGGCCGGCACGAGGCGATCGAAAGGCAGCAGGGCGGCTGTGGCCTGGGCGTCGAGGATGTCCATCGGGGCGCGAGCCGGGCGGCGAGGCGGCGGCTGGAAGCGTAGCGGGATTCGAGTATCCACCCGGGGCGTGGCAGTCGACCGGGTGGCCGGGCATTTCGGGCATTTCGCGGCGGCGGCTGGCGCTGGAGGGGCGCCGTTTATGATTCCGGCCGCAGCCGCAGGCGAGGGGGTCGATGCCGACGTCCCGCTGCGGTGCGAACCCCGATCACCGGGATGAGCGTCGCGCTGGCTCCGCCGGCCCACTCGCCCGCTGGCACTGCCCCGGCTTCCTGTCCTCCCGATCGTGAGGCCGCCGCAGCGCCGCAGCCCAAAGTGCCCATGTTCAGTTTCTTCAAGAAAAAGTTTTCCAGCAGCCCGGCGCCTGAGCCCGCTCCTGTCGCGGCTCCGGCTCCGACCCCAGCTCCGGTTTTGGCTCCGGCCTCGGATCCGGTGTCCGCGCCTGAGTTGGCGCCGGAGTTGGCGTCTGTGGCCGAGCCCGCCGCGCTGCCAGCGTCAGCCCCGGCCGCTGCTGCGGTGGCGACCGTGCCTGTGGCCGTTGAAGCCCCGGCGCCGGCGCCCGAGCCGCGCCGCAGCTGGATCGACAAGCTGCGTCAGGGCCTGCGCAAAACTGGCTCCAGCATCGCCCAGGTCTTCACCGGCACACAGATCGACGATGCGCTGTACGAGGAGCTGGAAGAAGCGCTGCTGATGGCTGACACCGGCGTCAAGGCGACCGAGTTCTTGTTGACCGATCTGAAACGCCGCGTCAAGGAAGCCAAGGCGACCGACCCTCAGGCCGTGCGCGGTCTGCTGGTCGAGGCTCTGGCCGAACTGCTCAAGCCGCTGGAGAAAAGCCTGGCCGTGGGCCAGCACAGCCCGACGGTGATGATGGTGGTGGGCGTCAACGGCGCCGGCAAGACCACCAGCATCGGCAAGCTCACCCGCCATCTGGCCGAGGCCGACCAAAAAGTGCTGCTGGCCGCGGCTGACACCTTCCGCGCGGCCGCGCGTGAGCAGCTGTCGGTCTGGGCCGACCGCACCCAGGTGCAGATCATCAGCCAGGAGGGCGGCGACCCGGCCTCGGTCACTTTTGATGCGGTCAGCGCCGGCCGTGCGCGCGGCTGCGATGTGGTGCTGGCCGACACAGCAGGCCGCCTGCCGACCCAGCTGCATCTGATGGAAGAGCTGAAGAAGATCAAGCGCGTGATCACCAAGGCGCAGGCCGATGCGCCGCACGAGGTGCTGCTGGTGGTGGACGGCAACACCGGCCAGAACGCGCTCAGCCAGGTCAAGTCCTTCGATGACGCGCTGGGCCTGACCGGCCTGATCGTCACCAAGCTGGACGGCACGGCCAAGGGCGGCGTGCTGGCGGCGATTGCCCGCGAGCGCGCCATTCCGGTCTATTTCATCGGAGTGGGCGAGAAGCTGGAAGACCTGCAGACCTTCAATGCGCGCGAGTTCGCGCAGGCCTTGTTGGAGTGAGCGGAGATTCTCGAGCGGGTGAACCGGTGAACCGCTCGGTTTCTGCACCATGAAAAAAGCCACCGCTTGCGGTGGCTTTTTCGTCGGTGAAGGGCCGGGGGCTTGGGGCTTCAGCCGCCGAGCCCACCCATGCCGCCCATGCCACCGCCGCCGCCCATCATGCCCTTCATGGCTTTCATGCCGCCCATCTTCTTCATCATCTTCATCAGGCCGCCGCCGCTCATCTTTTTCATCATGCCCTGCATCTGGTCGTACTGAGCCAGCACGCGGTTGACGTCCTGGATCTGCACGCCGGCGCCGGCGGCGATGCGGCGCTTGCGGCTGGCCTTGCTCTTGCCGTCCAGCAGCAGGGCGGGCTTGGCGCGCTCTTTGGCTGTCATGGCATTGAGGATGCCTTCCATGCGTTTCATGTCGCGCTCGGCGCGGTCCATGTCGGCCGCACCGGCCTTGGCGGTCATCTGGGTGGGCAGCTTGTCCATCAAGCCGGAGAGGCCGCCCATCTTCTTCATCTGCGAGATCTGGGCCAGGAAGTCGTTGAGGTCGAAGCCGCTGCCGGTCTTGAGCTTGTCGGCCAGCTTCTGCGCGGCGGCCACGTCCACGCCCTTGGTCACTTCCTCGACCAGGGCCACGATGTCGCCCATGCCCAGCACGCGGCCGGCGTGACGTTCGGCGTCGAACACTTCCAGGCCGTCGATCTTCTCGGACGTGCCCGCGAACTTGATCGGCGCACCGGTGATCTGGCGCACCGACAGCGCGGCGCCGCCGCGTGAATCGCCGTCCAGCTTGGTCAGGATGACGCCGGTCAGGGGCAGGGCTTCCTTGAAGGCCTTGGCCGTGTTGATCGCGTCCTGGCCCTGCATGGCGTCGACGACGAACAGGGTTTCAACCGGGTTCAGCACCGCGTGCAGATCGCGGATCTCGGCCATCAACGCTTCGTCGATGGCCAGGCGGCCGGCGGTGTCGACCAGCAGCACGTCGAAGTAATGCTTCTTGGCGTAGTCGATCGCGGCCAGGGCGATGTCGCGCGGCTTCTGCTCGGGGCTGGAGGCGAACCACTCGCCGCCGGCCTGCTTGGTGACGGTCTTGAGCTGTTCGATGGCGGCCGGGCGGTAGACGTCGGCCGAGACGGTCAGCACCTTCTTCTTGCGCTTCTCGATCAGGTGCTTGGTCAGCTTGGCGGTGGTGGTGGTCTTGCCGGCACCTTGCAAGCCGGCCATCAGGATAACGGCGGGCGGCTGGGCGGCCAGGTTGATGTCGGCCACGCCCTCGCCCATGGTGGCGGCGAGTTCCTTGTGGACGATGGAGACCAGCACCTGGCCCGGGTTGAGCGAGCCCACGACCTCGGCGCCGAGTGACTTCTCCTTGACCCGCGCGATGAAGTCGCGCACGACGGGCAGGGCCACGTCGGCTTCCAGCAGGGCCATGCGCACTTCGCGCAGCATCTCCTGGACATTGCTTTCGGTGATGCGGGCTTGGCCGCGCATCGTTTTCACGAGGCGACTCAGGCGGTCGGTCAAATTGGAAGCCATGGGGGGTGGCGCCGGTCCGGACGGGCGGCGCGCAAAAGTACACTGTGCCGATGATTTTATCGTCTGCCTTCATGAGCCCCTCGGCGGCTGTCACGCCGTGGCTGACTGCGGCCAGTGTGCTGGCAGCCTTGAGCTACCTCTGGGTGGGCCTGCGTGCGCCGGTCGCACGCGCCGCCAATGGTGCGCCCGAGCGTGCGCGGCTGGGCCTGGACTGGCCGGTTCTGCTGGCCTGGTCGGCGCATCTGGCCGCCCTGGTGCTGGACATCGCCGGCCTGGGCCAGGACCTGGTGGGGGCGCGTTTCGGCTTTGCGCCGGCCTTGTCGATGACGGTCTGGCTGGTGCTCAGCGTGTATCTGGTGGAGAGCCGCTTTTTGCCGCTGGCTGTGCCCGGGGTGCGCCGGGTGCTGGCTTTGCTTGCGATGGTGGTGGTGGCGCTGGCCTGGGTGTTCCCGGGCGAGGCGCGGCCGCTGGCCGGCTCGCCCTGGGCGCCGCTGCACTGGGTGCTGGGCCTGGCCTCTTACGGTTTGTTCGGTGTGGCGGTGCTGCATGCGGCCTTGCTGAGCCGGGCCGAGCGGCAGATGCGTCAGGTGGCCTCGGGCACCATGGGCCGGGCCGGCATGCTGGGCGCACGCCCCGAGCCGGGCCTGCCACTGCTGCGCCTGGAGCGCCTGACCTTTCAGTTTGTGGCGGCCGGGGTGAGCATGCTGTCTCTGGCCTTGCTGCTGGGGTGGTGGTTCACGCCACAGTGGCGCTGGGATCACAAGAATTTGTTCGCCGTGCTGGGCTGGCTGGTGCTGAGTGGCTTGCTGACCGGCCGCCAGGTCTTTGGCTGGCGCGGCCGGCGCGCCACGCGCTGGCTGTACTTCGGCGCCTTGCTCCTGCTGCTGTCTTACGCCGGCTCGCGCTTTGTGCTGGAAGTGCTGTTGCAGCGCGCGCCGCTGTGATCGGCGCCTGCTGATCGCCAGCCGCGCTGCCCGAGTCGCTGAACTGTTGTTTCGATTGCGTCCATGAAATATCTGCTTCTGATCATCCTGCTGGCCCTCCTGTTCTTTGTGCTGGGCTTCAAGCGCGCGCGCCCGGCCGCGCCGCCGGCCGAGAAGAAGAAACCCGGCCCGGCCACGCCCCAGGACATGCTCAGCTGTGCGCATTGCGGCCTGCATCTGCCGCGCGATGAGGCCTTGCCCGGCATGGGCGGGGTGTTCTGCAGCGCGGCGCATCGCAGCCAGTACGAGGCGGAGCACGGCGGCCCGCGATGAGCTTGGGCGCCATCAAGCGGGCGGATCCGGCCCAGTCCTGGTTCGGCCCGGGGCCGGAGCTGGAGGCCGCCGAGGCAGGCGATGCGGGCGAGTCGCAGTTCGACACAGGCAGTAGCCTCGGTGGCGCCTGGGACGCCATGCAGGCCGAGTCGCTGCACGAGGGCGCCGAGGATTCGCAATTCTTCTTCCAGCAGGCGCGGCGCCTGGTGCAAGCCGGAGGCAATGCGTTTTCGCGCCTGTACCGTGCGTTTCTGGCTGCGCGTGCGGCGCTGGGCCTGGTGCTGGTGGCCACGCAGGTGATTGCCGGGCTTCTGGGGGCGCCGCCGCCCCGCTGGACCCTGGGCCTTTGCCTGCTCTATGCCGCCGAGGCCCTGGCCTTGTGGCTGCTGCCGCGTTTGCAGCGAGGTGCCACGGCCAAGAATCTGGCGCGCATCTCCAGCCCGCAGTGGTGGGCCAGCATCGGCCTGGACCTCGGTTTGTTCGGCCTGCTCCATGCCTTCGATCGCCTGGCCGGGGTCAATTACGGCGCGCTCTTTGTGCTGCCGGTGCTGATGGCCGGCGTGCTGACGCCGCGCCTGCTGGCCTTGGCCACGGCGGCCATGGCGGCCTTGCTGATGCTGGCGGTGTCTGGCTGGGCGGTGCTGGAAGGCGCGGATGTGGGCCTGCGCATGACCCAGGCCGGCCTGGTCGGCAGCGGCTTTTTTGTGGTCAGCCTGCTGGCCAGCGAGCTGGCCGGGCGCCTGGCGCGCGAGGAGCGTGCGGCCCGCGGCAGCATGGAGCTGGCGCGCCAGCAGGCGCAGCTGAACCGGTTGGTGATCGAGGAGATGCAAGAGGGCGTGCTGGTGGTGGACCGGCGTGGCCGCGTGCGGGCGGCCAACCCGGCCGCGCGCATCCTGCTGGCCGATGGCGCGCCAGTGGCCGCAGCTGAGGCAGCGCCGGCCGGTCCGGCCATGGTGCGCAAGGCGCCATTCCGCCTGCGCGGCGTGCCGGCCTGGCAGCCCCTGGTGGCTTCGGTGGAGCAGGCCTTTGTGGCTGGCAACTGGCCCGAGCTGGGGCGCGATGTCAGCCTCAGCTTCCCCAGCGGCTGGCAGCGCAGCCTGCGCCTGCGCATGCGCTTCACGCGCCGGCGCGAGTCGCACACCACCGAGGATTTGTGCGTGCTGCTGATCGAGGACAACCGCCAGGTCCAGGCGCGCAGCCAGCAGGAAAAGCTGGCGGCCATGGGCCGGGTCTCGGCCGGCATTGCGCATGAGATCCGCAACCCGCTGGCCGCCATCGATCAGGCCAATGCCTTGCTGGCCGAGGACACCAGCGGCGAGCCGCGTGCGCAGCAGCTCACGCGCATGGTGGCCTCCAATGTGCAGCGGCTCAAGCGCATCGTCGAGGATGTGCTGGAGGTGGCGCCCGGCGCCGTGCCCACGCCCACGCCGGTCGATGCCAGCACCCTGGTCAACGAGACCTGCCTCGACTGGGCGCGCACCAACCAGCTGGCGCCGGGGCCGCTGGACCCGCTCAGCTGTGTCGTGCCCTTGCAGCCTTTGGTGGTCAGCTTCGACCCCGAGCACCTGCGTCGCGTGCTGGTCAATTTGCTGGACAACGCGCTGCGCCATGCCGACCCGGGGCCGGCTTCGGTGCAGGTCTTGCTGGAAGAAGAAGCGGCCGCCAGCGGCCCGGGCTGGGCGCGTCTGGTCATCTTCAACGCCGGCCGGCCGATCGCGCCCGAGGTGGAGCGCCATCTGTTTGAGCCCTTCTTCTCCACGCGCAGCCGCGGCTCGGGCCTGGGCTTGTACATTTGCCGGGAGCTGTGCGATCGCTACGGCGCCCGCATCGATGTGCAGCGCCGCCATGACCCGCAGTTGCCCGGCAATGAGTTTGTGCTGCGCTTGCGCCGCGTGCCGCCGCCGAGCACCCCGCCGGCTGCTTTCACCCCCTCCCCAACGAATTCGAGATGAGCATGAGTAGCAGCAGTTCGCCTGCAGCCGTCGGCCCCACGCACCGCCTGCTGGTGGTCGATGACGAACCCGATCTGCGCACGCTCTACGAGCTGACCCTGCTGCGCGAGGGTTATGAGCTGGAGACCGCCGGCAGCGTCAGCGAAGGCCTGGCGCGCCTGCAAGCGCAGAGCTACAGCGCCGTGATCACCGATATGCGCCTGCCCGATGGCAGCGGCCTGGATCTTCTGCACTGGCTGGAGCAGCAAGGCCGTGGCGAGAAGACCCTGGTGATCACCGCCTACGGCTCGGCCGAGAACGCCGTCGAGGCGCTCAAGGCCGGGGCCTACGATTACCTGACCAAGCCGGTGGACCTGCGCCAGTTCCGCCTGGTGGTGGCCTCGGCCTTGGGTCGTGTGCCGGCCGCGCCGCCGGTGGTGGCCAAGTCGCCGATCGCTGCACCTGCCGCTGCGCCGATTGCTGCACCCGAGCCTCAGGCATCACCTGTGGCCAAGACGCCGGCGCCGCGGGCTGCCGCAGCGTCCTTGCCGGCCAGCAACTCGGCTCTGTCCCGCCTGGCCGGGCAATCGCCGGCCATGCAGGAGGTGAGGGCCTTGATCGACAAGGTCTCGCGCAGCATGGCGCCGGTGCTTTTGCAGGGCGAGTCGGGCACCGGCAAGGAGCTGGTGGCCCGCGCCATCCATGACAGCGGTGTGCGGGCGCGCCAGCGCTTTGTGGCCGTCAACTGCGGCGCCATTCCCGAGCAGCTGCTGGAGGCCGAGTTCTTTGGCTACCGCAAGGGCGCGTTCACCGGCGCGCACGAAGACCGCGAAGGCTTCTTCCAGGCGGCCGATGGCGGCACCTTGTTCCTCGATGAAATCGGCGATCTGCCCCTGGCCATGCAGAGCAAGCTGCTGCGTTCCATCCAGGAGCGTTCGGTGCGGCCGGTGGGCGCGGTGGTGGAGGCGCCGGTCAATGTACGCATCCTCAGCGCCACCCACAAAGACCTCAGCGCCGAGGTGGCCGCCGGACGCTTCCGCCAGGACTTGTTCTACCGCCTCAATGTGATCCAGCTGCGCGTGCCGCCGCTGCGCGAACGCATCGAGGACGTGGCCCAGATCGGCGAGCGGGTGCTGCAGCGCATTGCCCAGGATGCCGGCGTGTCGCCGGTGCCGCGCCTCAGCGCCGATGCCCTCGAGCTGCTCAGTCGCTATGCCTTTCCCGGCAATGTGCGGGAGCTGGAGAACCTCCTGCACCGCGCCCTGGCCCTGTCGGGCGGCGAGTGGATCATGGCGGCCGACCTGGGCCTGCCCGAGGATGTGCTCGATGACTCGCAGCTCGGCGCGTTCGATGCGCTGGAGCCGGCGGAGGCCGGCGCTGTTGCAGGGCTGGGTGAATCGGATGAGGCGCTGGACCAGGGGCAGAGCCAAGAACTGCCTGCCGATCTGGCCGTCTACCTGGATGAGGTGGAGCGCGAGATCCTGCTGCGCGCCCTGGCGCGGCACCGCTTCAACCGCACAGCGGCCGGCGCGGCCCTGGGCCTGAGCCTGCGGCAGATCCGCTACCGCATGGCCCGCCTGGGCATCACGGCGGGCGACTGATCGCGGGGCCTTGAGATGCCCCTGATGCGGACTCGGTAAAAAAACGTAAGTCTGGGCGCTGGCCGCGCTGCTGCACGGGCCCTTGGCTGCCTGGATGGGCCGCGCCAACGGGGCTGTGGACCGGCTTCGGGCTGACGTGCTGGGGCTCGAATTCTGGCCAAGCGCCTTCGCGCCGAGCCAGCATTGACGCGCCTTGGCGAGCGATTTCGGCCGCCAGGCCTGATTCGATGCGGGTTGGCGCGCGCGTTGCGCGTGGCCATCGAATTCAGACCGTGATTTCCTGCTCAAAACAGGCGACAAGCCCCGGTTTCTCGGGCTTGTCGGGGGCTGAGGCATAGCGCGTTCATACGGGGTCGTCAACCGGATTGATACGCTATCGGTAGTGCTTGAGGGGGTGGTCGGCCCCAGATATAGTGTTCTTCATGGTATCCTTCAATCTTGGCTGCGGTGCTCTGGAGTCACCTCTTCACGCCTTCGGGCGGCAGGGGCTGGAGCAGGGCCCAAGACTTGATTTCGAGGCTTCGAACGGCGCTCGCCGACCCGCCGGTCGGTGCGGCAGCCGCGGCGAAGCAGGCGCCACCCGCCGATGGATCGCGGGTTCTTGCGTCAACCTCGCAGCAGTCGGCCGAGCCGGCCGGTGCTCCCCAGGAGCCCGATCCGCTTCGCGCCAGCAGCCGGAAACAACCATTGCCCGACCCGAGGCGGTCCGGCGTGTGCCAGCGATGCCCCTGACGGGCGCGCAACACGCCGCCGCCCCGCTATGTATTGACTGAATCAAACGTGACCTCACAAGGAAGATCCATGCAGACACAAGCCGCTCCCGCTGTGAACCCGGCGCCTGAAGGCGCCAGCCGCCTGGCGTCGTCCACCCTGAGCCTGGCCGCCCAGTCGGCGTTCCAGGCCTATCAGATCCTGCGCCGCAACGGCGCGGTGGTGGCCTTCGAGCCGAGCAAGATCGCCGTGGCCCTGATGAAGGCCTTTCTGGCCGTGCACGGCACGACCGGCGCGGCCTCGGCCAGCGTGCGCGAGACGGTGGACGGCCTGACCGAAGCGGTGGTGCGCGCCCTGCTGCGTTCGCGCCCGAGCGGTGGCACCTTCCACATCGAAGACATCCAGGACCAGGTGGAACTGGGCCTGATGCGCGGCGGCCATCATGAAGTGGCACGTGCTTATGTGCTGTACCGCGAGCGCCGCTTCCAGGAGCGCCAGCGCCAGGGTCTGGTGGAAACCGCGCCGGCTGAGAGCACGCTGACCGTGATCGACAACGGCCAGCGCGTGCCGCTGGATCTGCCCCATCTGCAAAGCCTGATCGTGTCGGCCTGTGCCAACCTCGGCGCCGATGTGAAGCCCGAGCCCATCCTGGCCGAGACCAAACGCAATCTGTACGACGGCGTGCCCATTGACGAGGTCTACAAGGCCTCCATCCTGGCCGCCCGTACCCTGATCGAAAAAGACCCGGGCTACAGCCGCGCCACCGCACGCCTGCTGCTGCACACCATCCGCCGCGAAGTGGTGGGTGGCGAGATCAGCCAGGAGCAGATGCAAGAGCGCTACGCCGAGTACTTCCCCAAGTACATCAAGAAGGGCGTGGCCGCCGAGCTGCTGGACGAGAAGCTGGCCCAGTACGACCTGGCCCGTCTGGGTGCGGCGCTGAAGGCCGAGCGCGATCTGCAGTTCGACTACCTGGGTCTGCAAACCCTGTACGACCGCTACTTCCAGCACATCGATGACAAGCGCATCGAAATGCCGCAGGCCTTCTTCATGCGCGTGGCCATGGGCCTGGCGCTGAACGAGATCGACCGCGAAGCGCGCGCCATCGAGTTCTACGAAGTGCTGTCCAGCTTCGACTTTATGTCCAGCACCCCGACCCTGTTCAACTCGGGCACGCGCCGCTCGCAGCTGTCGAGCTGCTACCTGACCACGGTGGCCGACGATCTGGACGGCATCTACGAGGCGCTGAAAGAGAACGCGCTGCTGAGCAAGTTCGCCGGCGGCCTGGGCAATGACTGGACCCCGGTGCGCGCGCTCGGCTCGCACATCAAGGGCACCAATGGCAAGTCGCAAGGCGTCGTGCCTTTCCTGAAGGTGGTGAACGACACGGCTGTGGCCGTGAACCAAGGCGGCAAGCGCAAGGGCGCCGTCTGCGCCTATCTGGAAAGCTGGCACCTGGACATCGAAGAGTTCCTGGAGCTGCGCAAGAACACCGGTGACGACCGCCGCCGCACCCACGACATGAACACCGCGAACTGGATCCCCGATCTGTTCATGCGCCGTGTCATGGACGGTGGCGACTGGACCCTGTTCAGCCCTTCGACCTGCCCGGACCTGCACGATCTGTTCGGCAAGGAATTCGAAGTCGCCTACACCGCCTACGAGGCCAAGGCCGACCGCGGCGAGATCAAGCTCTTCAAGCGCATGCCGGCCAAGGACCTGTGGCGCAAGATGCTCTCGATGCTGTTCGAGACCGGCCATCCCTGGATCACCTTCAAGGACGCCTGCAATGTGCGTTCGCCCCAGCAGCATGTCGGCGTGGTGCACTCGTCCAACCTTTGCACCGAGATCACGCTGAACACCAACGACAGCGAAATCGCCGTCTGCAATCTGGGCTCGGTCAACCTGGTCCAGCATTTGAAGGACGGTGGCGTTGACCACGAAAAGTTGAAGAAGACGATCGCCACGGCCATGCGCATGCTGGACAACGTGATCGACATCAACTACTACGCCGTCAAGAAGGCGCGTGACTCCAATCTGCGCCACCGCCCGGTGGGCCTGGGCCTGATGGGCTTCCAGGACGCGCTGTATGCGCTGCGCACGCCCTACGCCTCGCAAGAAGCGGTGGAGTTCGCCGACCGTTCGATGGAAGCGATCTGCTACTACGCCTACTGGGCCTCGACCCAGCTGGCCGAAGAGCGCGGCCGCTACTCGTCCTACCGCGGCTCGCTGTGGGACCGCGGCATCCTGCCGATCGACTCGCTGGAGCTGCTGGCCGAAGCCCGCGGCGGCTATGTGGAAGTGGACCGCTCGACCAGCATGGACTGGGATGCGCTGCGTGCCCGCATCGCCACCCACGGCATGCGCAACAGCAACTGCGTGGCCATCGCCCCGACCGCGACCATCTCCAACATCATCGGCGTGGACGCATCCATCGAGCCTTGCTTCGGCAACCTCTCGGTCAAGTCCAATCTGTCGGGCGAGTTCACCGTCATCAACGAAGCGCTGGTGCGTGACCTCAAGGCCCTGGGCCTGTGGGACGACGTGATGGTCATGGACCTCAAGCACTTCGACGGTTCGCTGCGCCGCATCGACCGCGTGCCGGAAGAGCTGAAGAACCTCTACGCCACCGCCTTCGAAGTGGAAACGCAGTGGCTGGTGGAAGCCGCCGCGCGCCGCCAGAAGTGGATCGACCAGGCGCAGAGCCTGAACATCTACATGGCCGGCGCCTCGGGCAAGAAGCTGGACGAGACCTACAAGCTGGCCTGGCTGCGCGGCCTGAAGACCACCTACTACCTGCGCACCATGGGTGCGACCCATGCCGAGAAGAGCACGGTGACCAAGTCCGGTCAGCTCAACGCGGTGTCCTCGGGTAGCGCGTCGGGCCTGTCATCGGCACCGGTGGCTGCTGCACCGGTGGCCGCTGAACCCGAGTTGCCCGCCACGGACATGAAGTTCTGCTCGATTGACAACCCCGATTGCGAGGCTTGCCAGTAAGCAGATGAAAAAGAGGCGATGTGAGATCGCCTCTTTTTGTCTGCGGCCCGCGATGTCAATGTTCATCGATGTCGCCGGTCTTTTGTATGCATAGATTTGAAGTTATGTGTTGAGCGTGATCTTGTGCGCGGAATCGAAAATTCGATGCAGCACAGCAACGCACAAGGCGTCTTGATGTCAAGAAGTCCTTGGTGTTTGAACACAACACTCTGATAATTCGACACGATAGGAAGTCCACCATGTTGGTTTGGGAAGAAGACCTGAAGCCTGCTGATTCAGCCACTGCAAATGCCGCATCCAGCCCCGCTGCGAATGCGCGTGTTGATGCCTCCGTCGGCGCCGCCCATCTGGCCGCCGCGGGCGCCGCCCCAGCAGCTGGCCTAACCTCCTCCTCACCCGCCACCGCGGCGGTGCTGGCATCGTCGCCGGCTCAAGCTGCCGAGCGCCGCGTCAAGGCCGCCGACAAGCGCATCATCAACGGCCAGACCGACGTCAACCAACTCGTACCCTTCAAGTACAAGTGGGCCTGGGAGAAGTACCTGGCCACCTGCGCCAACCACTGGATGCCGCAGGAAGTGAACATGTCGCGCGACATCGCGCTGTGGAAGAGCCCGAACGGCCTGTCCGAAGACGAGCGCCGCATCATCAAGCGCAACCTCGGCTTCTTCGTCACCGCCGATTCGCTGGCCGCCAACAACATCGTGCTGGGCACCTACCGCCACATCACGGCGCCCGAGTGCCGCCAGTTCCTGCTGCGCCAGGCTTTTGAAGAAGCCATCCACACCCACGCCTACCAGTACATCGTGGAGTCGCTGGGTCTGGACGAGGCCGAGATCTTCAACGCCTACAACGAAGTCAAGTCCATCCGCGACAAGGACGAGTTCCTGATCCCCTTCATCGACGCGATCATGGACCCGAACTTCCACACGGGCACGCAGCAAACCGACCAGACCCTGCTGAAGAGCCTGATCGTGTTCGCCTGCCTGATGGAAGGCCTGTTCTTCTACGTCGGCTTCACCCAGATCCTGGCCATGGGCCGCCAGAACAAGATGACCGGTGCGGCCGAGCAGTACCAGTACATCCTGCGCGACGAGTCCATGCACTGCAATTTCGGCATCGACCTGATCAACCAGATCAAGCTCGAGAACCCGCAGCTCTGGACGGCCGAGTTCAAGGCCGAGATCAAGGCCCTGTTCATGAAGGCCGTGGAGCTCGAGTACGCCTACGCCGAAGACACCATGCCGCGTGGCGTGCTGGGCCTGAATGCATCGATGTTCAAGGGCTATCTGCGCTACATCGCCAACCGTCGTGCCACCCAGATCGGTCTGGAGGAACTCTTCCCGAATGAAGAGAACCCCTTCCCCTGGATGAGCGAAATGATCGACCTGAAGAAGGAACGCAACTTTTTCGAAACCCGCGTCATCGAGTACCAAACCGGTGGCGCGCTGAGCTGGGACTGAGGTCGTTGAAGGCTGAGGCCTTCTTCGCTCCCGTTTCAGCTCGCCGAAAAAGATCAGAAGAAAGATGTGTGTATTGGCCAGTTCTGCGCGCCGCTGAACCGACAGCGGCTCGCGTGACCGGCACCCCCATTTGCCGTACCGGGGCACTCCTCCTGGGTGACATTCGGACGGCAAATAACTGCGCTGCAGCGGCCTCGCTGACTGTAGGCAGTGCTCTTTTCACTTGATCAAGGAGAACTGAAATGGCAACTGCGAAGAAGGCTCCGGCCAAGAAGGCCGCCGCTCCGGCGAAGAAGGCTGCTGCTGCGCCGAAGGCTGCTGCTGCACCGGCGAAGAAGGCTGCTGCTGCACCGAAGGCTGCTGCTGCACCGGCGAAGAAGGCTGCTGCTCCGGCCAAGAAGGCCGCCGCTCCGGCGAAGAAGGCTGCTGCTCCGGCCAAGAAGGCTGCTGCACCGGCGAAGAAGGCTGCTGCTCCGGCGAAGAAGGCCGCGGCTCCTGCCAAGAAGGCTGCTGCTCCGGCGAAGAAGGCTGCTGCACCTGCCAAGAAGGCTGCTGCTCCGGCGAAGAAGGCCGCGGCTCCTGCCAAGAAGGCTGCTGCTCCGGCGAAGAAGGCCGCGGCTCCTGCCAAGAAGGCTGCCGCTCCCGCGAAGAAGGCCGCTGCTCCCGCCAAGAAGGCCGCTGCACCGATCAAGCCTCCCGTGAAGAAGGCTGCTGCGCCGATCAAGCCGCCGGTCAAGAAGGCCGCCGCGCCGATCAAGCCGCCGGTGAAGAAGGCTGCTGCTGCGCCCAAGGCCGCTGCTGCTCCGAAGGTTGCTGCTGCAAAGCCGGCTGCCAAGAAGGCCGCTGCCAAGCCCGCTGCTGCCGCTCCGGCCGCCAAGACCGCGCTGAGCCCGCAAGCCGCTTGGCCTTTCCCCACCGGCAACAAGCCCTAAGTCGCGCGCTGCCGCGCCATGCAGGCCACCTCAGGGCGGCTTGCGGCGGCACCCGCTTCTTCTCAAACCCGGCCTCGGCCGGGTTTTTTCATGCCTGCACGCGATGCGCAGGTCGAAGCGCTTTAGCTGGAGCTGGGCAAAGGGGAGAGCGGCGATCGGGCGCAGCGGCGACCCGCTGGCCGCGCGCTCCGCTGAGGCTCAGGGGTAGAACAGCTCGACGCTGTAGCCGCTGACGGCCTTGTCGCCGGTGGTCAGCAGGGCTTGCACGGGCAGCTCGGTCGCTGCGGCAAGTGCATCCTGGCTCAGATTGAAGTCCTTGGGCGCGAGCGCGCGGCGCGCGATCAGCTGGCCGTTGGCATCGGTCAGGCTCAGCTCCACCCAGGGCAGGGCGAGCTCGTATTCGCTCTTGTTGCGCAGGGTCAGGGCCAGCTTGTAGTGGTGCCCCGAACCGGCTTGGCTCAGTGCGCTGGCGTCGACGCTGAAGCTGTCCAGGCGCTGCCAGGGCTTGATTTCGCAGTGGGCCACGGCACAGAAGGCTTGCAGATCGGCGCGCAGCTGCGGGTAACGGGCCACCAGGGCGTCACGGAACTGCCAGGTGGCCTGCAAGCCCAGGGCTGCCAGCGCCAGGCCGCAGAGCAGGCCCAGGCTGACGCGCACCCAGAGCCGGTTCCAGATCGTGGCCTGGCGCGCCGGGCGCATGAAGGTGGGCAGCTCCGAAGGCGCGCCACCGCTGTTGCTTTCGCCGCCAGCGGCTGTGCCTTCTGGTTTCACCGCCTTGGTGGCTTCAGCCTCGGCGGCGGCCAGCAACTCGCCGTTTTCGCCCAGGGTGGTGGGCTGAAAGCCGTGGTCGCCTTCGCCCGGGCTGTGTGGGGCTGGCGTGGCTTTTTGTTGCGCCAGCTGGGCCAGCTGGGCCTGCGCGCGCTGGCTGGCTTCGGCCGCAGCCAGCTCGGCCTGCAGCCGGGCCTGCTCTTCTTCGTAAGCCTGTTGCTGGATGTCGGCTTCGGCCTGGGCCTGGGCTTCCAGCTGAGCGCGCTGTGCACTCAGCCGGGCCATTTCCTGCTCGACCTCTTGCGCCACCTGCTGTTCCAGCGAGGGCTCGATCTCGGGCTCGGTCCAGCGCGGGGCGGGGTCCTTGGCGCCGCCCGCGTCGAGACCGGGCTCATCGACCCAACGGGGTTCGTGGCGCGAGTCCATGGCGGCCGCGACGATGGAGTCGTGGCCCGGGCGAGGCTCCTTGTGCGGTGGTGCAGCCGTCAGGTCCACTGGCCGCGGTGGCGGTGGTGCGTAGGCGGATGCCGGGATCGGGACCGGAGGGCTTGAGGTGGGCGGCGGGCTCGGCGCCCAGCGGCCATCGTCCTGCGTCGACAAATCGACCGCAGGTGTGTCGTGGGCAGGGGCGGGCGGCCAGGGCGGTGGGGCCTCGAGATCGATGTCGAAGAGCTGCTCGCGGGCGTCGAACACTTCGGCGCAGCGGCCGCAACGCACCCAGCCTTCCGAGACCCGGAGCTGGTCTTCCACGACGCGGAAAATGGTTCCGCAAGCGGTGCAACGGGTGGCAAGACTCATGGCGAGATCATGCCATGAGTCCGCCGAAGCTCAGGGCTAGGCAAGCCCGAACTCGATCGTGAATTCGGGCTCCGCACCACGCCCGAATCAAGCCGCAGGACGCTGGGCCGTCATCAGGATCCAGCCCTCTTCCTCGTCGCTGACCTCGAGCTTCAGCCAGGGGGCGTAGGCTTCCTTCAGCTCCTCGGCCTGGCGGGCCAGGATGCCGGCCAGGATCAGATGTGCGCCCGGGGCGAGGTGGGCCGCCAGCAGCGGCGCCAGCAGCTTGAGCGGCGTGGCCAGGATGTTGGCCATGACCAGCGGGTACTCGCCTTGCGCGGCATCGGGCAGGGCGGCCTTCAGTGCCACCTGGTTGGCCTTGGCATTGTCCTGGCTGGCGGTGATGGCGGCCGGATCGATGTCCACCGCATCGATGTTCTGCGCACCATGCAGGGCCGCGCCGATGGCGAGGATGCCGGAGCCGCAGCCGTAGTCCAGCACGCGGGTCCAACCGGGGCTGAGCTCGCTGTGCGTGGCGATCCAGCGCAGGCACATGCGCGTGGTCGGGTGGGTGCCGGTGCCGAAGGCCAGGCCCGGGTCCAGGCGCATGACGCGCGTGGCCTGGGCCGGGGCTTCATGCCACGACGGCACGATCCAGAACTCGGGCGTGATCTCCACCGGCGAGAACTGCGACTGCGTCAGGCGCACCCAGTCCTGCTCGGCCACGGCTTGAATCGCCTGCACATGCACATCGGCCGCCCAGTCCTGGCTGAGGATCAGGGTGGCGCATTCGGTGGCTTCGTTCTCGTCCGGGAACAAGGCCTTGACCACCGAGCGCTGCCAGCCGCCGCGCGGCGCCGGCATACCGGGCTCGCCGAACAGGGCTTTCTCGGCATCGGTGTCGGCATCGGCGTCTTCCACCGACACGGCCAGCGCGTCCAGCTCCATCAGTGCGTCGCTGACGATCTCGACATCGTCCTCGCCGCAGATCAGCAGCAGTTCGTGCAGGGTGGCCGAGTTGGGTTCCTTGGCCGCGTCCGGTGCAGAAGAGGTGTCGTCGCTCATCGCTTGTGTTGGCTCATCCAGCCTTCGAGGTAATGGATGTTGGTGCCGCCTTCAATGAACTTGGCGTCGACCATCAGCTCGCGGTGCAGCGGGATGTTGGTCTGGATGCCTTCCACCACGGTCTCGCTCAGGGCGATGCGCATGCGGGCCAGGGCCTGCTCGCGGGTGTCGCCGTGGACGATGATCTTGCCGATCATCGAGTCGTAGTGCGGTGGCACGACGTAGTTGGTGTAGACATGCGAATCCACGCGCACACCCGGGCCGCCCGGTGCATGCCACATGGTGATGCGGCCCGGCGAGGGCGTGAACTTGAAGGGGTCTTCGGCGTTGATGCGGCACTCGATCGAGTGGCCGCGCATGGTGATGTTGCGCTGGGTGAAGGGCAGCTTCTCGCCGGCCGCCACCTTGATCTGCATCTGCACGATGTCGATGCCGGTGACCAGCTCCGTCACCGGATGCTCGACCTGCACGCGGGTGTTCATCTCGATGAAATAGAACTCGCCGTTTTCGTACAGGAACTCGAAGGTGCCGGCGCCGCGGTAGTTCATCTTGCGGCAGGCGGCGGCGCAGCGGTCACCGATCTTCTCGATGATGCGGCGCGGAATGCCGGGTGCCGGTGCTTCTTCGAGGATCTTCTGGTGGCGGCGCTGCATGGAGCAATCGCGCTCGCCCAGCCAGACGGCGTTCTTGTGCTCGTCGGCCAGCACCTGGATTTCCACATGCCGTGGGTTTTCCAGGAACTTTTCCATATAGACCTGCGGGTTGCCAAAGGCTGCGCCGGCTTCGGTGCGGGTCATCTGCACCGCGTTGACCAGGGCCGCTTCGGTGTGCACCACGCGCATGCCACGGCCACCGCCGCCGCCTGCGGCCTTGATGATGACCGGGTAGCCGATGGCGCGGGCGATCTTGATGATCTCCTTCGGGTCTTCGGGCAGGGCGCCGTCCGAACCGGGCACGCAAGGCACGCCGGCGCGGATCATGGCCTGCTTGGCCGAGACCTTGTCACCCATCATGCGGATGGATTCGGGCGTCGGGCCGATGAAGGTGAAGCCGCTGCGCTCCACGCGTTCGGCAAAGTCGGCGTTCTCGCTCAGGAATCCATAGCCGGGGTGGATGGCTTCGGCATCGGTCACCTCGGCGGTGGCGATGATGGCCGGCATGCTGAGGTAGCTCTGCGAGGACGGCGCGGGGCCGATGCAGACGGCCTCATCGGCCAGCTTCACATACTTGGCGTCGCGGTCGGCTTCCGAGTAGACGACCACCGACTTGACGCCCAGCTCGCGGCAGGCGCGCTGAATCCGGAGGGCAATCTCCCCCCGGTTCGCGATCAGAATCTTCTTGAACATCGCAAATCCTTATTCGATGACGAACAAGGGTTGGCCGAATTCGACGGGCTGGCCGTTTTCGCACAGCACCTTGGTGATCGTGCCGCTGAAGTCGGCGTCGATCTCGTTCATGATCTTCATCGCTTCGATGATGCAGATCGGCGAGCCTTCCTTGATCGGCTGGCCGACTTCGGCGAAAGGCTTGGCGTTCGGGCCTGAGGCGCGGTAGAAGGTGCCGACCATGGGCGACTTCACCACATGGCCGGTTTCGGCCGGAGCTGCAACAGGCGCGGCCGGTGCGGCGGCCACCGGGGCTGCGGCCACAGGGGCGGCAGCCACCGGCGCGGCGGCGGGCGCGGCCATCATCATGGGCACGGCCACCGAGCCGTCCGACTTGACGATGCGGACCTTGCCATCGGCTTCGGTGATTTCGAGTTCAGAAATATTCGACTCGGACACCAAATCGATCAGGGTCTTGAGCTTGCGCAGATCCATAGAATTTCTCCAGCGATTGATATTTATTGTTGGAAAACAAAGGCGGCTTCGTGAGCCGCCACCCTCGACGACTCAGGGCTGCGAGTGCTGCTGCAGCTGTGTCAGTGCGTAGCTCAGGGCCAGTTGGTAGCCCTGCGCGCCCAGACCGCAGATCACGCCGACCGCGAGGTCGGACAGATAGCTGTGCTGGCGGAACGCTTCGCGTTTGTGAACGTTGGACAGATGGACTTCGATGAAAGGCAGGGCCACGGCGGCCAGCGCATCACGAATGGCCACGCTGGTGTGCGTGTAGGCGGCCGGATTGATGATGATGAAGCGGCTGCCGTCCTGCGCGGCGGCCTGGATGCGATCCACCAGGGCGCCTTCGTGGTTGCTTTGGAAGGATTTTAGTTCATGCCCAGCATCCGCCGCCATTTTCAGCAGATCAGCGTCGATCTGCGCCAAAGTCTGCGATCCATACACCGCTGGTTCCCGGCTGCCCAGGAGGTTCAGATTGGGTCCATGAATGACGAGAATTTGCATCGGCGTGGGCTGAGGCGCATCCCGAAAGATTTAGAGCCGCAGCACTAGAAACGAAGAAGGCCGGACTTTACGCGTTTTAGGGGCCGTTCGACGCAGGTCGGTGTAAATAAATTGCTTGACCCTTTTTCCCAAATGCGCTTGCCTTTTGGGGCGGATCCGGCCGGCTTGGCCGCCCTGGATCAGCTGAGATTCAGCGTTTTGCAGCCGGTGAAGCCGCCATCTCGCGCAGCTCGGCCAGGCTGGTGGCACCGGTTTTGCGCCATTGGATCAAGCCGTCGGCACCCAAGGCCACGCTGAAGGGCAGGCCGCCCTGGCTGTTGCCGAGTGTGCGTGCCAATTGCGTACCGGTCAATCCGGCCAGGCCCTGGGGGAAGTCCAGCGGCAGCTTTTGCAGGAAGGCGCGCACCGGGGTCGGTGCGTCGACGGCCAGGCCGACGACCTGCCAGCCCTGGGCCTTGAACTCCCGCTGGAACTCGGCCAGTTCGGGCAGCTCTTTCACGCAAGGCGGGCACCAGGTGGCCCAGAAATTGATCAAGAGCTTCTGTCCGCGGAAGTCGGCCAGGCGCAGCTCGCCGCCTTCCGGGCGCTCGAAGCTCGCCGCCCAGAGCTCGGTCTCGGCGGCCGGCAGGCTGGCCGCGCCTGCCGGTGGCAGGGCGGCGCTTGGCGCTGACCCGGCCGGAGCGGGGGCTTGCGGTGCGGTGCGAATGCCCAGGTAGAGGCCGCCCAGACCGGCGGCGCCGGCCAGGGCGCGCAGGGCCCAGCGGCGCCCGCTGGAGACCGGCGGGGTGTCGCTGCTGCTGGTGGCGGGGGGCTGCTTGCTCATGGCTGGTGATTGCTTTCAGTGTCGTCGGGTTCGTCGAGCAGGCGTTGCAAGGCGGACAGATCGCCGCGTTCGCTGCGTCCGCGGCTGTCCAGCTTGAGGGCGCCGCGCAGGTCGTCGAAATCCAGAATGCTCAGATGCACCGTGATCTGCTCCTGCAAGGCGCGGCAGGGCGCGGCCAGGGAGAGCACATCGATCTGCCGGCCGCGGGCGTCGTGGCTGGCGCCGACCTCGTAGTCCACGCCCAGATTGATCAGGGCGATCTCGGCGGCCTTGCTGTCGTCGCAGTAGAGCTGCAGGTGGATGTTGTTCAGCCGGGTGGCCGTGCCGCGCCAAACGGCGCCGCAGAGATGAGGGCGGAACTCGGCCAGCCGAGCCATCCACTGCGCCGCCAGCTCGCGCAGGGCGCGCAGCTCGGCGGGTTGGGTGTCGCTGCAGAAGATGGACAGGTACTCGCGCACCTCGTCTTCCAGCTCTTCATTGCTGGGCAGGGCGGCGCGGCCGTGGCGGCTCAGGCCCAGCGCCTTCAGCGCGCGCTGCTTGGCCGGGCCGTATTCCAGGCCTTCTTCCACCACCAGGCGGGCGGCGGTGGCGGCGATTTCTTGGCTGAGGGTGGATTCGCTGGACATCGGGCTCAGGGTAGCTCAACCGCGGGCATGCGTGCTTCGATGGTCGCAGCACGCGACAACACGTAGGGAGATGCGGGGCGTTTTTCAAAGCGCTTGGGCGCCGGCAGCATCACGGCCAGGCGGGCGGCCTGGTTGGCCCCCAGCCGGCTGGCGTCCAGGCGGAAGTAGTGGCGGGCGGCGGCCTGGGCGCCGAACAGGCCTTCACCCCATTCGACGTTGTTCAAATAGATGTCGAGGATGCGCTGCTTGCTCAGCAGGCCTTCCAACATATAGGTGATCAGGATCTCCTGACCTTTGCGCACGAAGTTGCGCTCGCCGCTGAGGAATAAATTCTTGGCCAACTGCTGGGTGATGGTCGATCCGCCCACCACCTTGGCCGGCTTCACGGCCTTGGCGGTCGGGCCGGCTTGGGCCAGCTTCTTCTCCAGCTTGGCCTGGGCGCGCTGGTTGCGTTCCCAGGCTTTTTCCAGCGCGTCCCAGTCCACGCCGCTGTGCTCGGCAAAGCTGGCGTCCTCGCTGGCAATTACCGCGCGGCGCAGCTGGGGCGAGATCGCCTCGCCATCGACCCAGGTCTGGCTCCAGGGCAGGGCGCCTTGTTCGGTCAGGATGCGCCAGGCCTCGGCCCGCTGGAAGGTGGTGGATTGGGGCGCCAGCACATTCATCAAGGCGATGCGGCCTGCAAAGTAGAGCTGCAAGGCCAGCGCCCCCAGCAGCAGCAGGGCGGCCAGCCGGGTGAGGAATTGCCAAGGCTTCATGGCTTTGAAGCCAGTTCCTGGCGCAGGGCTTGCAGCACCGGGCCGGTGTCCGGCCGGATGCCGCGCCACAGGGCAAAGGCTTCGGCCGCCTGCTCGACCAGCATGCCCAGGCCGTCGCGGCCCTCGGCGCCCTGGGCCGCGGCCCAGCCCAGGAAGGGCGCGGCGGCCGGGCCGTACATCATGTCCAGTGCCAGGGCGCCGGGGGCCAGCACGCCGTCCGCCACCGGCACGGCAGCGCCGGCCAGGCTGGCGCTGGTGCCGTTGATCAAGACCTGGAAGCCGCTGCCGCAGCCTTGCAAGCTGCTCGCCTGCAGGTCCACGCCGTGCTGTGCCGCCCATTCGGCATGCTGGGCCACCAAGCTGGCGGCCTTGTCCACGCTGCGGTTGGCCACGGTGATGGCGGCCGGCCGCGCCGCGATCAGGCTGCCCAGCACGCCGGCCGAGGCGCCGCCGGCGCCCAACAGCAGGATGCGCTGGCCGGCCAGGCGGCGGCCGGCATTGTGCTCGATGTCGCGCACCAGGCCGGCGCCGTCGGTGTTGTCGCCGAACCAGTCGGGCTTGCCGTCAGCGGCCGTGTCGAAACGCAAGGTGTTGACCGCCCCGGCCAGGCGGGCGCGCTCGCTCAGGCGCGAGGCCAGGGCATGGGCTTCAAACTTGAAGGGCACGGTGACATTGCAGCCGCGCGCGCCACCGGCGGCAAAGGCTTGGATGTGCGCGGCAAAACCATCGAGCGGGCAGAGCAATCGCTCGTAGCGCAGCGCCTGGCCGGTCTGAGCGGCGAACTGGGCGTGGATGGCGGGCGAGCGGCTGTGGGCCACCGGGTTGCCGGCCACGGCATACAGATCCATCGCAGGCGCACTCATGGTTGCGGGCTCAAGCTGGTTTCCAGGCCGTCCTCGCGGGTGAAGCGGAAGCGCGAGGTGATGACCAGCACTTCGGCGCCCTTGCGCATGGCCTGGCTGAAATTGCCGAAAGGGCTGGCGGCGCGGACGATGGCCACGGCCCGGCGGTCGAGGTTGTTGTTGCCCGAGGAGGCGACGATATCGGTCTCGATCACGCGGCCGCGGTGGTCCACATGGATGTTCATGGTCAGCTCGCCGTAGAGCTTGCGGCCTTTGTAGGTGGGGAAGTCGCGCGTGCCGCGCGCCTCGACCTTGCGCCGCAGGCTGTCGTAGTACTGGGCGTAGACCACCTCGCGCGTGGCCGGGCTGACATAGCGCTTGCGCGGCCGCGCGTTCTCTTCGTTGACGCGGCGCTCGATCTCGGCCAGCAGCTGCACCAGTTGGCGGCGGCGCTCGGCCTGCTCGCGCGCTTCGGCCGTGCCGCGGTCGCGTTCCTGGTCGGGCAGGGGCAGCAGGGCCAGCTCGCGCCGCACCCGGGCCAGCAGCTGCTGTTGCTGTTGCTGCAGCTCGGCGATCTGGGCGTGCTGCACCTCGTTCGCCTCGCCCACCTCCAGCAGCTTGGACGGCGGCAGGGGCGAGGTGGCGCGGCCCGTCTCGGCCTGGCCGCCACCGGCCAGATTGGCCTGAGCCAGGGCCATGGCCTTGGTCGGTGCTTCGGTGCTGCGGCTGTTGACCAGCACCACCTCCAGCGGCGTCTCTTCGAACAGGCGGTTGAAGTTCTCGGGATCGACCCAGCGGAAAGCCAACAGGCCGGCGTGCAAGCCGGCCGAGATAAACAACGCGATCTGGAGGGTGGAGAACTTGCCGCGCCGCATCGTCGTCAGGTCGCAGCCGCCTCGGCAGACGTTCCGCCGCCCGTGCCGGGGCTGTCGCCCTCGCCCTCGCCGCTCATGTCCAGCGCCAGGGTCAGCGGCCCCGCGCCTTCCGCGGCCTCGTCGTCTTCGGACTCGGCAGCCGGGTCTTCGCCCGCGCCGGCGTCTTCGGCCTCCAGGCGCTCGATCAGGGTGGCGTGCACATCCAGCGTCATCTCATCGGTGCCGGTGATGCGCACCCGCACATGCGCGCCGCGCGGCAGCGGCTCGCAGCCCAGGGCCTTGAAGACCAGGGGCAGGGTGTCGGCGCGCACCAGGCCGTCCTTCATGACAGTGGCGGTCAGCTCGGTGATCTCGTTCTGCACCAGATAACGCAGGGTCCAGAAGCGCTCGATGCCGTTCTGGAAGCCGTTGTAGGCGGTGTAGGCCGCGTCAAAGCCCGAGATGATGGAGAACAGCTGCGCGTCCTTGGGCTTGAACGGTGCCACCAGGGCGGCCGTGCGGCCGTTCTTGGCGCAGGCAATGATCTGCCACTGGTTGACCAGGTCCACATAACGGCGCAGCGGCGAGGTGGCCCAGGTGTACTGCGCCACGCCCATGCCGGCGTGGGGCAGGGCCTTGGTGCCCATGCGCACCTTCACGCCCGGCGCCATGCTGGCCTGGCTGCGGTAGATGCCGGGCAGGCCCATGTCATTGAGCCAGCCGCCCCAGGTGGAGTTGGCCAGGATCATGGCCTCGGCCACGATCAGGTCCAGCGGCGAACCGCGTTGGCGGGTGCTGATGCTCACCACTTCGCTGCCATCCGGCTCGCGCTCGCCGTTGGAATCGAGGCGGAAGTTGTAGTCCGGCCGGTTGAAGTTCTCGGGCTTGCCGCGCACGACCTCGCGCTGTGCCTTCAGGTGGTTGGCCAGGCGGAAGGTGAAGGCCAGCTCGGGCGCGAAGGCGTAGTCGGCCGGGGCGGCGCCGGTCAAGGTGTCGGCGGTGATGACGCCGTCCAGCTTGTCGTGGCGCAGATTGGCCTTGATGGGCACGCGCTCCAGCTTTGTCTCGCTGCCGGTCACGGCCAGCGTGGCCTCGTCCATGGTGACGTAGAGCGACACCGCCGGGCAGTCGCGCCCTTCGATCAGCGTGTAGGCCTGCACCACCTCGTCCGGCAGCATGGTCAGCTTCCAGCCGGGCATGTAGACGGTGGACAGGCGCTCGCGCGCCACCTTGTCCACGGCCGAGTCGGGCTGGAAGGCCAGGCCCGGCGCGGCGATGTGCACGCCGAAGACGATGGTGCCCGTGCCCAGACCCTGCACCGACAGCGCATCGTCGATTTCGGTGGTGGCCGAATCGTCGATCGAGAAGGCCTGCACCGGCGACAGCGGCAGCTCGTCCTTGATCTCGGGCGCCTGCAGGGCCGGGAAACCCGTGCCCTTGGGGAACTGCTCGAACAGGAAGCGCTTCCAGTGGAACTGATAGGGGCTGGCGATGGCGCCGGCCGACTTGAGCAGATCCAGCGGCGCCTTGTGCGAGCGGCGCGTGGCCTCGACCACGGCCTTGTACTCGGGGCCGTTCTTGTCGGGCTTGAAGAGGATCTTGTAAATCTGGTCGCGGATCGCGTCGGGGCAGCGGCCGGCGGCCAGCTCTTCGGCCCAGGCTTCGATCTGCAGCGCCTGCTGGCGCTTGCGTTCGATGCCCAGCAGGGCGGCCTTCACCACCTCTTCGGCTGCCTTCTTGAACTGGCCCTTGCCGGCGCGGCGGAAGTAATGCGGCGCTTCGAAGAGGCGGAACAGGGCCGCCGCCTGGTGCGTCACCCCGGCCTTGGCGTCGAAGTAATCGCGTGCCAGATCGGCGAAGCTGAACTCGCTGTCGGGCGCGAACTCCCAGGCCAGGTCCAGGTCGATCTCCTGGGCCAGGCGCTGGCCTTCCGCGATCAGCTCCGCCGGGGCGGGCTTGTCGAACTTGAGCAGCACATTGGCTGCCTTCACTTTGACGCGCTTGCCCGACTCCAGTTCGATCTGCATCGAACTTTCGGCTTCGGACATGACACGGCCGGCGAGGAATTTTCCGGCTTCATCGAACAGGGCAAACATATGGGCGGCATTGTCGCTGATCAAACCGCTGCTTTTGGCCGCGCCCGCAAGTGGGGCGGTGCAATGGCCCGGAACGAGCCGGCGCACGGAGGTGCGTGGCGAGCCAGTTCTTGACCGCGTCTGCACTGAGCCGGCCGATGTCAGGCCGGGCCTCCCGATGTGGTTCGCCCGAGGGCGGCCCAGGCCGGGCCAAACTTTCGGCATACCTGCGAGCACCAGCGGACACCTAAGATGACCCGGTTGTCTGGGTTTTTGTCATCTTGTTGTCAAGTTCTGTTGGAGCTTTCGATCGTGATTCCTCTCTTGAAACAAAAAGCAAGTTTGCTCGCACTCTGTCTGGCGGCTTCGGTGAACGGCGCGTTTGCGGCTTCACTCGCGCAGCCTCCCTATCCCGCCACCCCGCTCAAACCCGTCACCGATGTCTATCACGGCACCGCCGTGGTCGACCCCTACCGCTGGATGGAGGACATGAAGTCCGCCGAGTTCCAGACCTGGCTGCGCGCGCAGGCCGACTACACCAAGGCTGGTCTGGCCCAGCTGCCCGGCCGCGCCGCCTTGCGCGAGCGCCTGGGCCAGCTCTCCGACGCAGGCGAAAGCACCGGCGGCTACAAGTCCGTGGCCGGCCAGCTCTTTTATATGAAGCGCGCGCCGGGCCAGAACCAGTCGCGGCTGTGGCTGCGCGCGGGGGTGGAGGGCGCCGAGCGCGAGCTGCTGGACCCGAACAACATCCCCGGCGAGCCCGGCAAGCATGCGATCGACTGGTACACGCCCTCGCCGGACGGCAAGCGCCTGGCCATCGGCCTGTCCAGCGGCGGCTCGGAGAACAGCGTGCTGCGCGTGCTCGATGTGGCCAGCGGCAAGTTCTTGAGCGAGGCCATCGCCCACACCGGCCTCAACCAGTTCGGCGTGGCCTGGTTCAAGGACGGCAGCGGCTTCGCCTACAACCGCCACCCGGCGGAAGAGCGCTACAACAAGAGCGCCGTCTTCCTGCACAAGCTCGGCGCCGATCCGGCGCAAGACGCGCCCCTGTTCGGTTGGGAGGTGAACGCCCAGGAGAAGCACGCCCTGGCCGATCTGCCCTACGTCTATCTGAGCAAGGACTCGCGCTGGGCCCTGGCCGAGGTGCTGCATGGCGATGCGGTCGAGCGCTCCTACTGGGTGGCGCCGGCTGAGGACCTGCTCAAGAAGGGCGCAGCCACCCCCTGGCGCCGCATCATTCGCCCGGAAGACAAGGTCACGGAGGCCACGATCTCGGGCGACCAGATCTATGCCCTGAGCCAGAAAAAAGCCTCGCGCCGCGAGCTGCTGCAGCTGGACCTGCGCCTGCGCACCACGCTCTTCCGCCCCCTGCTACCGGCGGGCGAGAGCGTGCTGCAGGACATCAAGCTGGCTGGCGACGCCGTCTACGTGAAGGCCCTGGATGCCGGCGTGAGCAAGCTCTGGCGGGTGGAAAAGAACATGCCCGGCAAGGGCAAGAAGCCCGCCATCTCGACCGTGGCCTTGCCGTTTGAAGGCACGCTGCGCGAGATCAGCCCCTTGCCCGGCGGTGAGCTGCTGGTGCTGCACGAGGGCTGGACCCAGCCGCCGCAAAGCCTGGTCTTGACGAAGCCCGGCGCCGCTGACGCATCGGCGCGGCGCGTGAACCTGCAAAAGCCGGTGGCCGTGGACACCTCGGGCGTGCAGGCCGAGCGCGTCATGGTCAAGAGCCATGACGGCGTGATGGTGCCCTTGTCCATCATGTCTTCCAAGAGTGCGCCGCGCGACGGCAAGCGCCCCACCATCTTGATCGGCTACGGCGCCTACGGCTCCACCCAGGAGCCGCGCTTCGGCGCCACCCGCCTGGCCTGGCTGGAGCGCGGCGGCGTCACCGCCATCTGCCATGTGCGCGGCGGCGGGGAGCTGGGCGAAGAATGGCACCGCGGCGGCCATATCCTGACCAAGCAGAACACGGTCTCGGACTTCATCGCCTGCGCCGAATACCTGATCGCGCAGAAGTACGCCTCACCCGCCACCCTGGCCGGCACCGGCGGCAGCGCCGGCGGCATCACCATCGGCGGCGCCATCACCCAGCGGCCTGACTTGTTTGCCGCGGCTCAGAGCGCGGTCAGCCTGTCCGACATGCTGCGCATGGAAACCACACCCAACGGTGCGCCCAATATCGCCGAGTTCGGCACAGTGACCAACCCCGCGCATTTCAAGAGCATGTATGCGCTCAGCCCCGTGCACCGCGTGCGCGACGGCGTGAACTACCCAGCCGTCATCGTCACCACCGGCGCCAACGACCCCCGCGTCGAAGCCTGGATCCCCGCCAAGTTCGCCGCCCGCCTGCAAGCCGCCCAACCCGAGCGTTACGCCAGCAAGCCCGCGCTGCTGCGCGTGGACTTCGAAGGCGGCCACGGCATGGGCTCGGGCGTGGCGCAGCGCCTGGACGAGACGGCGGATGTGTGGAGCTTCTTCCTGTGGCAGTTTGGGGATGAGGGGTTTGCGCCGAAGAGGTGAGGGTGCATATAGGGGAGGGCGGGTGACGCGCAAGCGGCGTGCCCGTCTTGCTCTGCCCGGTTCTGCGCCAGGCGTCGTAAGCACCCAAAGTTGTGGCGCGAGATAGACGAGGCCTGCATTGGCAATTCAAGCGATTGCTTCCAGTAGCCCAGTCACGGCACCCATAGATTTCCTCTCGCGCCCAATGTCCTTGGAGTTGGGGCGTCGTTAATTGGCATTGAAAAAGATGAAACTAAATACAAAACAGCTTCTTGGAACCACTGCACTGCTTACATGCTTTGCTTCGAACGGTGCTTTCGCCGAAGACCTCAGCAAGTGCATCGTGGGTTGGAGGTCAACCGAGGCCGGCAATCATTTGGACGCAGTAGCTCACTTCCAAGCGTGCATTGCGCAAGGCCAGTTGACTGACTCATCCTTGGCTCGCACTTATCGAAATATCGGAATTGCATACCGTCGGGCAAAAGAGCCTATGAAGGCGATTGAGGCATATGACAAGGCGATAGCACTCAAACCTGGTGACGTTGCCAGTGACTACATCAATCGAGGCAATGCTTACGACGAAGCAAACATGTTCAAGGAGGCGATGGCCGACTACGACAAAGCACTTGAGCTCAAGCCAGGATTCGGCGAAGTCTTTTACAACCGCGGCATTTCATATGAACGCCAACAAATGCGAGAAAAAGCCAAGGCTGAGTTCATTGCCGCATATGAGCACGGCCTCCGTTCACCGGGCTTGTATGAACGGTTCGTTGTCTACGGCCTGACAAAGCCAAGCCAGCAATAAGGTTGAACTACTTTGACCTACGTCCAGCACCCTAGGAGCTAGCCTATGGATTACGTCAGACGGTTTGCATCGCTGACG
The DNA here is from genome assembly GCF_027863535.1 of Paucibacter sp. B51. Classification (NCBI taxonomy): domain Bacteria; kingdom Pseudomonadati; phylum Pseudomonadota; class Betaproteobacteria; order Burkholderiales; family Sphaerotilaceae; genus Roseateles; species Paucibacter sp. B51. The sequence continues at coordinate 2,201,570 of NZ_JAPIVN010000001.1, forward strand.
GTGCTCATGCTGATGGCAAGTTGCGCTTCCAACATCAATCCTCTAGGCGAGGAATCCTGCAACGTCCTAGTTCCACCGCCTGATGCGGGTGAGTTGGCCGTTCACGGAAAGTTGATGAGGGTGCATCCGAGAATTTCGAACATGCCAGCCGACTTCAACGGATGCCAAACCGTGTGGGTAGAAGATCAAGGTGGCTGGGTGATCTCACGAATTCTGGTTCAGCGCGGGCGGGTTGCAAAATTGGTTGGCTCGAAACTCGAATGCACGTACGTGGGAGGGAAACTTCAAAGCGTTTCATCGGCAGATTGCCCCGTCTACGAACCAGAGCTCGTGCCATCGAAGCCTGCTGGGTGCATTTCGCAGTATTCAGGTGGTCAGGAGCCCCGTGCTGCTTGCGTTGTTGATGCTCCGTTCCCATAGTTTTTTGTCAATCTGACCCATTGTGGAAGGTTAACTTAGGGACTCAATGCCCTCGGGCCTGCGGTGCAGGGAGGTTCGGGGTCACGACGTTCGAGGTCGTCCTAAGTGCTAACGCCTTGCCACTGCATGCTGAGTGCCTCTGAGTCGCGAGCCTTACGCGGCTGCACGGTGTCCGTGGCGCAGCGACAGAAGACCATGAAGTGCAGTCTCGCGCAATGGCTGGCTCAGGGGGCTAGCCGCGAGTAGGCGCTGAGACGAGCACTCGCTCAAGGTGGCCTGACGTTGACTGCGATGGCCGGCGAACTCAGCTTGAGGGTGGCTCGCGTGAGCCAGATGGCGAGCCGGGGGGGCGGGAGACTGATGACGGGGCGAAGACTTAACAATTAAGACTTGACCCCGAGTTCGGACCAAGACATGGGCTGGAGTTTCGCGACACCGGCGCAGGCCTACACAGACCCGGTGTACCAGCTCTACCCCGACCGAGTGGCAGCGGGCCAGAGTCTGCTCTTGTCGCTTGCAAAAACACTGGGCTTGGGCAAGTTCGACGGCTGGCTGCGCCTGCATGACGACGGTGATTTCGAAATGGCTGCACTCAAAGCCAAAGGTTTGTGATGTGGTGAATGTGCCGGTGAGTATTGAGTCGGCCCAGAGCAAGTCAATTCACGACCTGCGCCGAGCTTGACCTGTCACCATGTCGAACTTGGGTGGCTGGGAAGCCTGGCGCATTGAAAGAGCATGCTTGCCCTGAGCCCGGTGCGCCGCCTGAGCTACCCGGCCGTCATCTTCACCACCTGCGCCAACGACCCACGCGTCGAAGCCTGGATCCCCGCCCAAGTTCGCCGCCTGCCCGCCTGCGAGCCGCCCAGCCGGAGCGTTACGCCAGCAAGACCGAGCTGCTGCGCGTGGACTTCGAAGGCGGCCACGGCCTGGGATCGGGTGTGTAGCGGCGGCAGGACCGGGGTTCTGAGGACTACCATCAGGCCTGCGGAGCCCCGATCGCTTCGTCGAGTTTGCTGACCGTCTCGAGCATGCGTCGAACGATCGCGGCGTCGAACTCTTCCGCTCGATCCTCTTCGTGAGTTCCTTTGTTCAGGTAGTTCCATTCGATTTGATGCCTCTCCCCGTATCCAAGCATCTCGCCCAGATACGGTATGGCCTCTTGGAACACGGTCACTTCCTTCCTGCCGAGGAACTGGTGGAGTCCCGTCGCCAAGCTCATGAGGTCTGGTTCTCCCGGCCCCCTCATCCCGACATTTACTTGCGCCGACAGTTTCCTATTTGCGATCTTTTTCCAAAGACGATTCAGTACGTCTTCGAATGCCTTCCGGATGTAACTTAGGGAGTCGCGCGTATGTCCGTCTTCGTAACTTCGAGTCGCCACCATGAGGTAGTGGCGGGGCGAGTCGAGCTTAACGGTGATCTTCTTGGCGGCGAGCGGCACAAGGAAATCGATCCGAGTCACTGTTTCGTTGTACTTTTTCATCGGCACGGCATTCTCGAGGCGCTTTACGAAATCCTCACCGTGGGTTGTGACGATAAGTTGCCTATTGCCGACCTCTTCCGGATTCAAGATCAGGTCAATGATTGCACTCCGATGCTCGTCGTCGATCGAGTTCACGACATCATCGAAAATTAGAAACGGGAGGCAGTCCCTGGTGATTTTCGCCAATAGGATCGCGAGCCCGAGGCACCGAATATGACCTTCGCTGAGCACCTGTAGAGCGTCGCATGGGGGGCCACTCTGGAACTCAATCTCAATTTTTTCCCCAACAGCTGTAGGCAACCGCAGGGACTTGAGCCTATCGGAAGGGTGGTCGTTCTTATTGATCTCGTTGTAGAACTTGAGCGTTTTCTCGTTGAGATCTGCGGACAAGGCCAAAGGTAGCTCAGCGTTGTATGCCAGGAGCTTTGCACGGAGCGCCTCGTAGGCGACGCTGTAGCACAGGCTCCGATCAACTCCGGGCTTCTCGGCTTCTGCCTCACTGATCAGCTCCTCGTTCTCGCGGTTGAATTTCTCAATGGCCTGGGTGGCGTCCGAATTGCTTTTCGCGTTCGCAGCGACGAGGGTCGCGATTGCTACGATTTCTTCCAGGTCTTTGGAGATCAAGAGGTTGGCGTCCTCGAGCGTCTTGATCGCGGCCACGGACTGCTCGACCTTTTCGTTATGGGTCACGGCCGCGTCCATTAGTGCTTGAAGGAGTTCCTGTTTTCCTGGCACGGTTCGGAGGAAGACTTCGATGCCCGCAGAGTTCTTGACTTCGGAGGCCTCGGTGCTAAACGAGGTTATCTCGGGCGCTCTGTCGAACTCAATAGCTGCTGCTGATGCTGGAAGTTTGGCTATGTTCGAAAGCAGGTCCTGCCAATGGACGTCGATGGTCTCCCGGATCTCCATGATCCGCTCTTCCGCCTTCAGGGCTGCGTCGAACTGCTCCAGTTTTTCCTTCGCGTTGGAGTACGGATCAATCGGAACAGCAAGGCGACCGTCGCGGTAGAGGTCAGATGCGCACGCGGGACACTCGTTCCCGAACCTATCTCGGTTCCTCAGCATCGCGGCGTAAAGGTCCCGGAGTGAAAGCTGGTCCTTGTACTGGTTGACAAGCTCTTCTGCTTCAGCCTTCTCTTTGAAGAGCCGGAGCAGGTTTTCAGTGACGTCGAGGACGCCGGGCGTCCCGGGAACTGTGGCCGGTTTGAGGTTCTGTAGGCGGCCAATCTCGACGTTGTTCGCTTTTCGCTTGCCGCCATTACCTTCGGGGCCAGCTAGGGCAACTTTTACCTCCTCGAGGTCCTTGCACTCCGGATGCTTTGCGAGCAGTGCGGCACCTCGTGTCTCGACGATTTTGGTTTTTTCCGGAAGGCTTGCGAGGATCGCTTGGTGTGCTGCGAGGCTCTTTGCACGTTCCGCTAGCTCTTTGCCCTTCTTTCCGACTAACTCGGCTAAGTAACTGCCGAGGCTCTCATTGAACTGCGTTGCGAAGGTGTTGAACTCTTCCAAGCCGAATAGTGCTGCCAACCGACCCTGCTGAGCAGAGGGTGTATTGGCAGCCACTCGCGCGAATCCGTCGATCCGGTTCTTTTCGATGAAGCAGAACTCGAAAATTCGCGGATCCGCTTTTACCTCGACAACCTGGTCTTCTGCAGTTTCTCCATACAGGACGGGCTTTGCGGCTTTCCTCGATGTGGCGTTCCTGATGTAGTCCAAGACGGGAATCCGTTTCGATTCTGCTTCGTGGATTGAGGCGAGCAAACCAAATTCGAGCGCCTCACAAAGACTCGACTTTCCTGTCCCGTTCGGCCCGTAAACGAAGGTGTACGGGTTTTTGAACTCGAAAGTATGCTTGTCGGTAAACCCTCGGAAATTCTCGACCTCCACTTTGGTAATTCGGACTATTGGGAGCTCGTTGGCTCCCCCTTCGTCATTCACGATTTCGAGTGCTGTTGGCGCCTTTTCTCCCTTGTCGACGATTAGTTTTGCCAAGACTTTCCCACGCCGACCTCCAGCAGTCCCGACCGCCGCAATTTCGTCGAATGCAACCAGCATCAGGTTAGCCAGCTTTTTCTCGTGTTCGGATAGAGCCGGGGACGATTTTTCCAAGAAGCGTTTGAATTCCGCTAGGGATTTGGTCATGTGCGTTCTCGCGGCGGTTGTTATTGGTTGTGTGCTTGTGCTTGGACTGTTAGCACAATGCGTGCAATTCATGAGGTATTTTCGTCGAACGTCGTGACCGACGTCTTGCGATAGACGGTTATGTGGCAATCAACGGCTCTTGGCTCATTGCTGAGGTTTCCAGGGTTTCTGATTCAGAGGTCTTCCCTCCATGAACTCGTTTGAGCACACGACTGGGGTCTCCGGGATGCTGCGACCGGATCACCCACTAAGCAGTACGCCGGGTTGATGGCCTACCCCCGCCCCGCCCTCTGCAAATGCCTGAAGTGCTCAAACAACCAGGAGCGCATGCCCATCACCAGGGTGTACTGGCGCTTCTCGGCCTCGGGCAGTTTCTGGTCCAGCAGGTGCTGGCGGGCGAAATCGTGGGCCAGGCGTTGCAGGCGCTCGACCAGTTCGCGGGCCTTGGCCTGGCTGAGGCGGCCGTGCACCAGGCTCAGCAACTCGGCCTCGCCGTCGAAGCCGCCTGAGAAGAAATCACCCGCCACTTCTTCGCGGAAGAAGTTCATCACCGGCCCATGCGGGCGCCAGCGGAAGGTCTTGGCCACGCGCAGCTTGTAGCGGTTCAGGGGCTTGAGCTCGATGATGTCCAGCCGGTCCAGCTCGGCCAGGTGCAGGGTCACCTCGGCCTCGCTGAGGCGGTAATGCTGGTGCATCTGCTCGGCCGTCCACTGGCTCAGGCAGCAGATGGCCACCAGCAGCAGCTTGGGGTCGGCCACCACGGCCTTTTCCTGCGCCAGGCTCAGCTCCATGCGCAGGGGCTGGCGTTCGCTGAGAGAGCGGCTCAGTTCGCCGAAATCGGTGTTCAGCACCCGGCAGATTTCATCGACCCGCGACAGCGGCATCTCGCCGCCGGGCGCAAACATGCGCTTGACGCTGGATTCCGACAGCTCTAGCTCACGGGCCACATCGGCATAGCTCAGGCCCTGGCTCTTCAGCTCGGCCTTGATCACTTCGATCAGGGTTTGGGTGGTGGACATGCGGGCATCGGTGCGAAGAAGAAGAACAAGAAAAAAACGGTGTGGCGCTGGGCGCGGCAGTAGCGCATGGTGCCACCGTCGGGGCCAGGTCTTGCCACCGAGCGGCATTTTTCGCTCGCCAGCGCCGCGCCGCCGCGAGCATCGCTTCCATTCCAAGCCCAGCCGGGCTCGATCCCATCAAGACGGAGTGAGACACGCGATGCACCACGATGCTGCCTTCCAAACCACGCGGCGCCGCCACCTGCAATGCTGCGGCGCCGCGGCGGTGGCCGGCCTGTTCAGCAGCCTGGTGCGCCCAGCCCAGGCCGGCTATCTGCGCAACCCCTGCCGTGGCGCCTTGCCCGAGGCCCTGCGCCAGCATCCGGCCTTGCAACAGCTCTGGCAGGACATCGACGCCCGCCAGCTCTGGGACGTGCATTGCCATCTGCTCGGCACGGGCGACGCCGGCAGCGGCTGCCGCATCCACCCGGCCATGCACCAGTGGTGGCACCCGGGCGAGAGCCTGCGCCGGCGCGTCATCATGGACGGCGCCTGCGTGCCGGCCGATGCGCCCAGCGTGGACCGTGCCTATCTGCAGCGCCTGCGTGCGCTGACCGAAGACTTCCCCGAGGGTGCCCGCTGGATGCTCTATGCCTTTGACGAGGCCCACGACGAGCAGGGCCGAGCCCAAGCCGACTGGACCACCTTCCATGTGCCCGATGCCTACGCTCGCAGCGTGGCGCAGGCCGGCCCGCAGCGCTTCGCCTGGGTGGCCTCCATCCACCCGTACCGCGAGGATGGGCTGACCCGCCTGGACGCAGCCATCGCCGGCGGCGCCGTGGCGATGAAATGGCTGCCCAGCAGCATGAACATCGATCTGCGCGACCGCCGCCTGCGCCCCTTTTACGAACGCCTGGCCGCCGCCCGCCTGCCGCTGATCGTGCACTGCGGCGAAGAGAAAGCCGTGCCCGGCGCCGGCCGCGATGAACTGGGCAACCCGCTGCTGCTGCGCCAGCCTTTGTCGCGAGGCGTGCGCGTGATCGCGGCGCATTGCGCCTCACTCGGCGACGCGCTGGATCTGGACCAGCCCCGGCCGCGCCTGCGCCCGGCTTTTGATCTCTTCGCCCGCCTGATGGACGAGCCGGCCTGGAGCGGCCTGCTGCTCGGCGATGTCTCGGCCCTGTTCCAGTTCAACCGCCGGCCCGAGGTCTGGCGCAGCGTGCTGAGCCGGCCAGACTGGCACGGCCGCCTGCTCCATGGCTCGGACTACCCGCTGCCCGGCGTCGGCCCGCTCTACCGCCTGGGCAGCCTGGTGCGGGCGGGGCTGCTGGACGAAGCGCAGCAGCCTTTTCTGGAGCAGCTGCGCGAGCACAACCCGCTGCTGTTTGATCTGCTTTTGAAGAAGTCGGTTCGCTGGCGAGGCCAGGGCCTGCGCACGGAAGTCTTTCACTCGCGCCGCCATTTCGAGCATGGAGGCTGAGCGCGGCCTGCGATGATGCGCCCGCCAGCGCGCATGCCAATCCCTGCGCCGGCGGCGTGCGTGACGTAAGCACCCAGTCGAAAGCCGGGGTACTGCAAGACCCTTGAATCGGGAGTTATGAAGATGAAGAAGAAAGCCAAGTCCTTTTCCTGCTCTGCGGGTCTGCTGCTGAGCCTGGTCTTGCTGCAAGCGCCACAGGCGCAAGCCCAGACCACGGCCTCGGAGGCCAGCGCCTTGTCGGCTGTGCCTGTGGCGGTCTCGGTGGCGGCGCCTGCGGTGCTCTTGTCGGCGGGGGCGAACTTGACGGTCGTGGCCGTCGAGGCCTCGGCCCAGGGCACGGTGTGGGTGTTGGAACGCGCGTCGGATGGCGTCCGCGCCAGCGTTCGTTTCGCCGGCAAGGCCAGCACCGCCTTGGGCGCCGTGGTGGTGGTCTCGGTGATCGGCAGTGGCTACGTGCTGTCTGTGGCGGGCGAAGCGGTCGCCCTGGTGCCCAATGCCGTCGGCAAGGCCCTGCTGCACCACGAGCAGATCACCCGATGAAGCGCTGCGTTTGGCTGGTGTTGTTGATGCTGCCGGCCGGCTGGGCTCAGGCCGGGCGGCCTTGTGAAGACAAGCCGCTCACCGTGCAGCAGATCGAGCGCGGCATGAACTTGGCCGAAGCCACGGCTCGGCAGTTGGAGGCCAGCGGTGCGCAAGTCGTGTTGCTGGCTCGCGCGGGGCAAGACCTGAGCAAGTACGGGGTTCAGTGGTCCCACCTGGGCATTGCCTACCGCGACAGCCAGGGTGATGCGCAGGCTGCGCAGCCGGTCTGGCGCGTGCTGCACAAGCTCAACCACTGTGGCAGCGCCCGCGCCGATCTGTTTCGCCAGGGCCTGGGTGAGTTCTTTTTGGATCGGCCGCACCGCTACGAGGCTGCTTTTGCTCGGTTGAGCCCGGCGCTTCAGTCGGCGCTGATGCCGCTGCTGCGCGACAAGGCACGCGTGGCCACCCTGCACGAGCCGCGCTACAGCATGGTGTCTTACGCCTGGGGCAGCAAGTACCAGCAAAGCAATCAATGGGTGCTGGAGACCCTGGCCTTGGCGGGCCAGAGTGCTGAGAGCCGCGCCCAGGCCCAGGCCTGGTTGCGCGAGCGGGACTACCAGCCCGGCCTGCTGCGGCTGTCCACGGCCACGCGCCTGGGCGCACGGGTGAGCATGGCCAATGTCGAGTTTGACGACCATCCGAGCGCCCAACGTTTTGCCGGGCGAATTGAAACGATCACAGCCGATTCGGTGTTCGCCTGGCTGCCCCGCGCGGGAGCTGGCGATGCGGTCGAGCTGGTCAAACCATGAATTGAAAAAGCGGAGGCAACAGCATGTCGGAATCCCATGGTGGTCAGTTCGCGCTCTTGGCGCAGCGCCGCTTCGCCCCGTTTTTCTGGACCCAGTTCCTGGGCGCGGCGAATGACAACCTGTTCAAGTTCGCCTTCACCGTGCTGCTGACCTACCAGCTGCAGCTGAGCTGGTTGAAGCCGGCCCAGGCCGGGCTGGTGATCGGCGCCTTGTTCATCTTGCCTTTTGTGCTGTTCTCGGCCACCAGCGGCCAGCTGGCCGACAAGCATGACAAGACGCGGCTGATCCAGTTCATCAAGAGCCTGGAGATCGCCATCATGGCGCTGGCGGCCTGGGGCTTTTACGCGACGAATGTGCCGGCCCTGTTGGTCTGCGTCTTCCTGCTGGGTCTGCACTCGACCCTGTTCGGCCCGGTCAAGTACGCCTACCTGCCGCAGCAGCTGAACGAGCGCGAGCTGACCGGCGGCAATGGCATGGTGGAGATGGGTACCTTTGTGGCCATCCTGCTGGGCAATGTAGCCGGTGGCGTGCTGATCGCCCGGCCCGAGGTCGGCGCGCATCAGGTGGCCCTGGCCTGCCTGGGCCTGGCGGTGCTGGGCCGGCTGACGGCGCAAGCCATTCCAGCTTGCCCGGCGACCGACCCCGGCCTGGTGATCAACTGGAACCCGGTCAGCGAGACCTGGTGCAACCTCAAGCTGGCCGGTGAGCAGCTGGCGGTGTTCCGCTCGTTGCTGGGCATCTCCTGGATGTGGTTCTTCGGCGCCGTCTTTCTGGCCAATTTCCCGGCCTTTGCGAAGGAAGTGCTGCACGGCAATGAACAGGTGGCTTCGCTGCTGCTGGTGGTGTTCTCGATCGGCATTGGTGTGGGCTCGCTGCTGTGCGAGCTGTTTTCGCGCCGCCATGTCGAGATCGGCCTGGTGCCGGTGGGCGCCATCGGCATGAGCGTGTTTGCCATTGACCTGTACTTCGCCTCACGCGGCCTGCCGGCGCCAGTGGTTGAATCGGCGGCGCTGAGCCTGGGCGACTTTCTGGCCCAGGCCGCGCATTGGCGCGTGCTGGCCGATTTGTGCCTGCTGGCCCTGTTTGCCGGCCTGTACAGCGTGCCCATGTACGCGCTGATCCAGCTGCGTGCACAACCCACCCACCGCGCCCGCATCATCGCGGCCAACAACATCCTCAACGCGCTGTTCATGATCGCCAGCTCGCTGCTGGCCGGTGCCTTGCTCGGCGCGGGCTTCAGCATCCCCGAGCTCTTCCTGGCCGTGGGTCTGGCCAATGCGGTGGTGGCGTTTTACATCTTCATGCTGGTGCCCGAGTACCTGCTGCGCTTTGTCGCCTTCGTGGCCTCGCGCCTGGTCTATCGCTTCCGCGTGCGCGGCGACGAGCACATTCCGGCGCGCGGCCCGGCCCTGCTGGTCTGCAACCATGTGTCCTTTGTCGACGCCGTGCTGCTGATGGCGGCCAGCCCGCGGCCGATCCGCTTTCTGATGGACCACCGAATCTTCCGCATCCCGGTGCTGGGCTGGTTGTTCCGTCTGGCCAAGGCCATCCCCGTGGCGCCGCAGAAGGAAGACCCCGTCACCTACGAGCGTGCCTTTGAGTTGGCGCGCGAGGTGCTGGACGAGGGCGAGCTGCTCTGCATCTTCCCCGAGGGTGGCATCACCCGCGACGGCACGCTGCAGCCCTTCAAGGGCGGGCTGATGAAGATCCTGGAAGGGCGCGAGCAGGTGCCGGTGGTGCCGCTGGCGCTGCAGAACCTCTGGGGCTCTTTCTTCTCGCGCGTGGAGCAGGGCCAGGCCATGGTGCGGCCCTTCCGCCGGGGCCTGTTCAGCCGCGTCGGCCTGCTGGCCGGGGCGCCGCTGGCGGCACCGGCAGTCAGCCCGGAGCTCTTGCGGGAGCGGGTGGGCGGCTTGCTGCGCAGCCGATGCGGCTCGATCAAAACGCCCAGCTGAGCGCGGCATAGCCCTGGCGGCGCTGGGGCAGTTGGGCCAGCACGGCGCCGGCCGGGCCGCCGTAGTGGCGCAGGCCGGCGTCCGCGCGCAGGCGGTCGCCCTGCCAGGTCAGGGAGGCGGTCCAGATGCGGCCGCCGTCGGCCGGGTGGTAGAGGCAGTCCAGCGCGGGCGACCAGCCGTCCTCGCTCCATGAAAGCCGCAGGAAGACATTTGAGCGCTGCAGGCTGCTGCCGCTGCCAAAGGCTTGGGCCTGCCAGGCCAGGTTGGCGGCCAGGGCTTGAGGCGGCACCGCCGCGCCGGGCGGCAGGGCGCGCAGCTGCTGTGTGCGGCGCTGCCAGTCGCGCCAGTCCTGCGGGCTCAGGGCATTGCCATCCCACCAGGCTTCGGCCAGGAGGCTGAGGCGGTTTTCACCGGTCCAGCTCAAGCCAAGCAAGGCCTGGGCATGGGAGCCGCGCAGGCCTTCGCGCCAGGGTGATTGGCGCTGCAGCAGGCTGCTGGCGTCGGGCTGGTTCAGCAGCAAAGCGTGATCGCGCCGCGCCAGGCGCAAGGAGGCATGCAGCTCCTGGGAGTCCGTGGCCACCCAGGCCAGCGCCGCACCCAGGCTGGGCCCGCTGTGCTGGCCCCAGCGGGCGAAGCCGTGCAGGTCCAGGCTGCCCAGGCGCTGGTAAACGCGGCCGGCCAGGGCTTGCTCATCGCCGCGCCTGCCTTCTTGCTTGAGCGGATTGACCCAGACCAGCGACCAGGCGGTGTCAGCGTCAAAGTGCTCGGCAGCCAGCAGCGGGCGGCCGCGCACCTGGCTGGATAGCAGGGTGCGGCGCTCTTCCTGGGCCACCATGTCATTGGGGCGGAAGGCATAGCCCACGTCCCAGCTGAGCAGCTTGCGCCCGGCGCTGAGCTGCCAGGCGCCGAGGTCGGCGTTGGCATAGAGCTCGTTGAGGGTGGCGCTGCTGCTGCTTCGCTTCTCTTCGGCTTCGCCGCCCTGTTCCTGGCGCAGGGCCAGCGCGGCGTTCAGGCCGCGCCATTGGCCGCGCAGCTCCGCGTCCAGGCCCTGCGTTGAGCCCTGGGGGCCCGCCAGCGGCCCCTGCAGGTTGGCGCCGCGATGCTCGCTGCGCGCGCGCAGTTGGGCGCTCCAGTCCTGGGCCAGGGCCTGGGTGGGCGCGGTCAGCGCCGCTGCGACGATCTGCAGAGAAAGCAACAGAGGGTGACGTGGAAGCAGGCGCCCGTGCATCGGATTCCTCTTCATTCCAGGCTGGGATTGCGCGCCAGGAACATGGGGTTGAGCCAGGTCTCCGGCACGGTGCGCGGTGTGCGCGAGAGATAGCGGATGCGGGTTTCCTTTTTGTGGCTGAGCTGGTCCTGCAGCACCATCTCGTTGACTTGTTTGTGGCCAGCGTCCATGAGGAAGCGGGCCTGCTTGGCCAGCTTGTCCGATTGCACGTACAAGTCGGCCTTGATCGGCTCGTGGCGGGCCTTGTCCAGCCACAGCTCGATGCGCTGGTAGCTGACGCTGCTGCGCAGGGCCTGCAGGCTCAGGTGCAGGCAGGGGCGCTCGCCGCAGCGCGCCTCGCCGATCAGCTGGCCGCTGTAGTCCTCGGCCCAGGACAGGGTGGCGATGTCGCCGGTCGAGGCATCGCCGAGCAGCTTTTGCATCGGGGTGATGCGCATCGGGCGCTGGCTGCCGGGCATCAGCAGCCAGAAATCATCGCCCAGCATCAGCACCTTCTGGCCTTTCTCGGCCGGGCTTTGCATCAGCACCAGAGACTGGCGCTTGCTCTGCACAAAGACGGTGTAGCGGCGCTCTTTCTCGACGCTGCCATCGGCGGCATGCTGGGTGACCAGGGTCTCGACCTGCAGCTTCTCGGCGCTGTTGGCGCCGCCGCTGCGGAACTGATCGGCGGTCTTGAGCAGGCTGGGCACATCCTGGGCGGCCGATGTGCCGGCCAGCAGCAGGGCAGCCAGGCCAAGAATGGGCGCAAGGGTGGCGTTCTTCATCGCGGGTGTGTTCCTCAGGTGTGGGCCAGGGCCTGGACCACGGGTTGATGCACGGTCTTGCGCGCCACCAGAGCCGAGGCCAGCATCACCAGCAGCAGCATGGCCAGGAGGGTGGCGGCGTAGACGCCAGGGTCGATGGCAATGCTCAGCGGATAGCCGTCCGAGCGCCCCGGCGGCGGCGGCATCTGCACCGGAAAGAGGTAGAGCAGCACGCTAACGCCCAGGGCCAGCAGCGCACCCAGGGCCGCGCCGCCGCCGCCGAGCACCATGCCCTCCAGCGCCAGGCTGCGCAGCAGCTGCCGGGGCAAGGTGCCCAGGGCGCGCAGGGTGCCGATCTCGCGGGTGCGTTCGATGATGGCCATGGCCATGGCATTGGTGACCACGAAGATGACGATCAGGAAGATGATCAGGCCCAGGGCGCCGAAGATGCGGTCGTAGAGATCGCGCACGCTGCGGTAGAAAAAGGCCTGGGTCTCCCAGTTCTGCACCTCCAGCTCAGGGAACTGGGCGGCCACCCGCGCCTGCGCGCCCGGCACGGCCTCCATGCTGCGCAGGAACACGCCGAGGCTGCTGATGCGCGCCTTGTTCAACAGCTTCTGTGCCGTCAGGACATCGGTGTAGACCAGGCGCTTGTCCATGTCCGGGATGCCGGTGGAGAACACGCCGCGCACCCGCACATCGAGGGCGTTGAGGGCGCCGTCGGCGGTGCTGGAGAGCAGGGTCAGGCTGCTGCCGGGCTCGGCCTTGAGGCTGCGCGCCAGGCCTTCGCCCAGCATCACCTCGGCGCTGGCCTGGGGGCTGCTGAGCAAGGCCTCGCCGGCCTTGATCTTCAGGAAGGGGCCTTTGATGGCGAACTCGCTGTCGGGGTCGATGCCCACGGCCATCATCACCGTCGACTTGTCGCCGTTGCTGATCAAGCCGCTGAAGTCCACGCGCGGCAGCACCTGGCGCACTTCGGGGTCGGCCAGCAGCCGGGCGCGCAGCTCATCGGCCTGGTCCAGGCCGTGCTGCAGCGGGGTGTCTTCGTCTTTGTGGAACTGATCGGGCTTGGCCAGGATCAGGTGGCCGCTGCTGCGGGCCGCCATCTGGGCCAGACCCTGGTAGGTTGACAGGGCGAAGCCGCTGGCCAGCAGGATGGCGGCGGTGCCCAGGGCGGCGATGGACACCGTCACCCAGGAGCGGCGGCGGTTGCGCCGCGCGTTCTGCCAGGCAAATTTCAGCCAGGGAAAGTGGTTCATGCGGCGGCTCCGAGAGGCAGGCTGGTTTCGTGGGGGCTGATGCGGCCGTCGAGCAGGGCGATCACCCGGTCGCAGCGGCAGGTCAGGCGGCTGTCGTGGGTGGCGATCAAGAAGGCGGCGCCCTGCCGATGCGCCAGCTCGCGCATCAGGCTGAGCACCTGATCGGCGGTGCCGGAGTCCAGGCTGGCGGTCGGCTCGTCGGCAATCACCAGGCGGGGCCGCTTCACCAGGGCGCGGGCGATGGCCACGCGCTGGCGCTGACCGCCGGACAGGGCATCGGGCCGATGTGCGGCGTGCTCCAGCAGGCCGACCGATTGCAGTGCCTCGCGCACCCGCTGCTGCCGTTCGGCCCAGGGCAGGCCGGCCAGGAACAGGGGATAGTCCACGTTCTCGGCCACGCTCATCACTGGCACCAGATTGAAGTTCTGGAAGATGAAGCCGATGGCATCGCGGCGCAGCAGGGTGGCGCCAGTCTCATCGCGGGCGTCGACCGGCCGGCCTTGCAGCAGAATCTCGCCCCGATCGGCGGCATCGATCAGGCCGCACAGATTGAGGATGGTGGACTTGCCGCTGCCCGAAGGGCCGGTCAGGGCCAGCAACTCGCCCTCGCGCAGCTGCAGGTCCACGCCTTGCAGGGCGGGCACGATGTGCTCGCCCAGGCGGTAGGTCTTGTGCACCGCCCGCATCTCCATGACCACGGGCTGGCTCATGACTGCAGGGCCTTCAGCTTGGCCTGGGCCTTGCTGGCCTGTGGGGCGCCATGCTCCTGCACCAGCTGGTAGAACTTGCGGGCCTCGTCGCGGCGCTCGCCCTGCTCGGCCGCGCTGCCTGCCTGCATCCAGACCGTGGCGCGGAAGGCCAAAGGCGTTTGTGCGAACTGCGGGTGGTTCAGGACCTCCTGCAGCAGCTTGTTGCCGCGCGGGCCGCGGTTGAAGAAACCGGGCAGGGCCAGAAAGGTGCTGGCGGCGGTGAAGCGGGTGTCCAGGGCGATGGAGATCTGGCCGGCCGCGGCGGCGTCGTGCGTGCTGTTGAGCAGGGCCAGGGCCTTGTCCAGATAGGCCAGGCCTTCTTCGGCATGGCTCATCTTCTTCCAGGGCAGCATCGTGGTGGTGGCGCGCAGCGAGGTCGCCGCGCCCAGCTTGGCCATGAGCGAGGGGTTGCCGGGCTCGGCGCGGAGCAGGGCGGTGTAGGCCTCGACCGCCTTCTCGATGGCCGCACTGTCGCCCTGGGTGGCCGCCAGGAACAGCTGCTGGGCCTGCGCGAGTGCCTGTGGCGCTTCGCTGGCGGCCTGGCTCAGGCTCAGCGTGGACGCCAGACTCAGGCTCAGCAGGGCCTGCACGACCAGGCGATGGCGGCGGCGGGCGGGGGCGTGGTGGGGCTTCATCCGGGGGCTCCTCGGTGCGTTGGACTTGATGGACTCAAGCCCGCACCTTAGAAGCTCCCTTCATGCCGCGCATCGGCTTTGCGACTCGCGGTCGCCAGGCGGCGCGAACGGTGGGCCTTGCGGCGTGAAATGCGCCTGCCGCGGAGCCTCAGACCGTCATACCGCCGGACACCTCGATCACGGCGCCGTTGATGTAGCTGGCGTCCTCGCTGGCCAGAAAGGCGTAGACGCTGGCGATCTCTTCGGGCTTGCCCAGGCGCTTGAGCGGCACATGGGCCTGCATCTCGGTGATCACTTTCTCGGGGATGGTGGCCAGGATCGGCGTTTCGATGAAGCCCGGCGCCACCGCATTGACGCGCACGCCCTTGGGCCCCAGCTCGCGCGACCAGGTCTTGGTGAAGCCGATCACGCCGAACTTGGCCGCCGCGTAGTTGGTCTGGCCGAAATTGCCGTAGAGGCCGACCACCGAGCTGGCGTTCAGGATCACACCAGCGCCCTGCGCCACCATGGTGTCGGCCACGGCCTGGGCGCAGTGGAAGACGCCGCGCAGATTGACGTCGATGACGGCATCGAACTGCTCCAGGCTCATCTTCTGCAGCCGCGCATCGCGGGTGATGCCGGCGTTGTTGACCAGCACATCGATGCGGCCGTAACGCGCCAGCACCTCGGCCACCACCGCGTCCACCTGGGCACGGTCGGTGACATTGAGCACCAGGCCCTGGCTCTCGGCGCCGAGCGCGCGGCATTGCGCCGCGGCGGCATCCACCGCCTCGGGCTTGATGTCGCCACAGATGACGATGGCGCCCTCCTGGGCAAAGCGCAGGGCGGTGGCCAGGCCGATGCCTTGGGCGGCGCCGGTGATGAGACAAACCTTGTTTTTCAGCTTCATGGTGAACGAGGGGTCGCGGTGGGCGGAGATGAAAAGGAGATGAAGGGGAGATGAAGAATCGGGATGAAACAGGAAGAAAAATCGGTACGCGGCGCACAGTCTAGAGCCCGGCCGCGCCTCGGCCTGCCGCTAACATCGCGCGATCTTTGGTTTCACAGCGGACGGTGTTTCATGCAAGCCTTCGTGTCTCGTTTCCTGAATCGCACAGCGCTCTCGACCGCGCTGGCCTTGTGCGCGGCCGGCGGCCTGGCGCCCGTGCAGGCGGCTGGCCTGTCGGCCTCCTCGGCGTCCGAGAGCATCGGCACCTCGATCGGCAGTCTGTCCACCTCGGTGCAGCAGTCCAGTGCCAGCTCGACCGGTGACAAGCGCGTGGCCGCTGGCGAGTACCGGCTCATCGAGCTGGCCGCGGCCCCCGGCCGACCCGGCCAGCTGCGCCTGACCCTGCAGGCCAAGGCCGAATCCGCCGGGGCCGCGGCCGAGACGCCGGCCGACACCTTCCACCTTTTCCTGCCTCAGGCTGCCTTGAACGCAGCCCGCCTGCAGCCCGGAGATTCGATCCAGGCCCGTGCCAAGCCCTATGGTCTGGAGTTTGTCGAGGTGCGCAGCCAGCAGGCCTTCTTCCTGGTGCTGGAAGACGAGATCTACCGCGAGCTTCCTTCGCGGCCACTGAGCCTCTGATCACCCATGGCCTACCTGCGCCGCGCGTGGGGCGTGGCTGCGATGGCCTTGGGTTTGAGCGCATCGGGTGGCGCCTGCCATGCCGATGTGCTGCGCTACTGCGCCGGCAACCAGGCCATGAGCGTGGCGCAGCAGGACCGCCTGCTGCGCTTCAGTGCGGTGGTCAAGCAGCAGTTGGAGGCCTCGGGGCATGCCCTGGCCCTGGTGGCTCGCGCCGGGCTGGACTTGCAGCGCTTCGGGCTGCGCTATTCGCACGCCGGCATCAGCCTGCGGGACAGTCCCAACACCCCCTGGTCGGTGCGGCAGCTGTATTTTTCCTGCGAGGAAGGGCGGCCCCGCCTGTTCGATCAAGGCCTGGCCGGTTTTCTGCTCGGTTCGCTGACGCCGGATCTCAGCGTCATCTCCTTGCTCTTGCTGCCTCCCGAGGCGGAGCGGGCCGTGCTGGCCTGGGTCGGCGATGAAGGCCGGGCGCTACAGCTGCTGGCGCCGCACTACAGCGCCAATGCTTACGCTTTCGGACTCGATTACCAGAATTGCAATCAATGGCTGGTGGAATTGCTGGCCACCAGCTGGGGCGGGCTGCAGCCCGCGTTTGACGCCGTACCTGGGCGTTATGAGCCGAGCTTGCGCGCGCAGGCCCAGGCTTGGCTGCAGGCGCAGGACTATCAACCGACGCGCATCGATCTGGGCTGGCGGCCCTTGCTCTGGGCCACGGCCTTGACCCCCTGGTTGCATCGCGACGACCACCCGGCTGAAGACCTGGCAGCGCTGCGCATGCGGGTCAGCATGCCCGAATCCATCGAACAGTTCGTGCGCCAGCGCTGGCCCGAAGCGCGCCGCATCGAACTCTGTCTGCGCGGTCAGGACTTGGTGTTGCGCCAGGGCTGGCAAGCCCTGCCGGCGGATTGCGCGCCCTCGGCGGCAGACCAAGAGTTCAGCCTGGGCGGCTGATGCCTCTTCGCGCCCGAGGCGCGGTCCCTGCGGGAGCAGGGCGGTGAAGCAGGCGGTCCCGGCGGCCGCTTGAATGGCGCGTTTGTGAGCAGCTGTGTCGAGATGTCTCTGCCGGCGCCTTGCGGGACCGCGTGGCGGGCGGTGGCGATGTGGCTGAGCGGCCTTGGTGTTCAGCGGCTTTGGCAAGGCTCCGCCCCTCCCCGGTCGCTAGGCGATCTGGACTGCTTTTGGTATTGCTGTTTACACGAAGTTTCGGTCTAACTAGGTGTTTTCATCTATGTTTTGCGACAAACTGGTATCTAAAGTAAATACCACTGATGGGCCGAAGACTTGTTCTGGTCTTGAAGCGGTTGCCTTGGATGCCAGTGGCTCTGGGGCTTGAATCACACCGGCGCTGCAGCCTTCTGGCGCGTGAGAGATGGGAGTTGTTCATGAACCGAAGTCCTGAAATCGCCACCCAACTGGCATGCGGCAGAGAGCGCCTCACCGGAGCGCGCGAGGTTTCCATGAATCGACCGTTCGGCCTACTGTCAGGCCTTACAGGTCGTCATCCCGGCGTCATCGTCTGGACGGCTCGGGCCGTGTCGGCCCTGCTGCTGGCGGCGGCCGCACCGGCCTGGGCGGTCAACTGCAGCACGCTGCCGGTCTGGGCCGCAAGCACGGCCTACACCGCGGGCAAGCAGGTGCAGGAGGCCGGCAAGGCCTACTCGGCCAACTGGTGGACGCAAGGCCAGGCGCCGGCCAGCAACTCGGGCAGCTGGGGTGTGTGGAAGCCACTCGGCGCCTGTGACGGCGGTGGTGGTGGCACGGGCGGCAACAAGGCGCCGGTGGCCAACTTCAACTCGGTGGTGGATCGCCTGACCGTCAGTTTCGACGGCAGCGGCTCCAGCGATGCCGATGGCACGGTGGCCAGCTGGCGCTGGGACTTTGGCGATGGCACCAGCGGCACGGGCGCCAAGATCAGCCATGCCTACGCCAAGACTGGCACCTACCCGGTCACGCTGACGGTCACCGATGACAAGGGCGCCACCGGCAGCAAGGCCTTGAGTGTGGGCCTGGTTTCCGTGGTCAAGGACCCGGTGACCGGGAAATACATCTTGCGTCAGGCCGATGTGCAGGCCAATGAAGCGCGCCTGACCGGCACCCCGCTGTTCGCCTCGGTCAAGGCCTCGGTGGCGACACGGGACAACGCGGTGGTCACGGCGGTCAAACCCGGTGCGGCCAGCAACCCCGAGAACGTCAAGCGCGTTGAGCGCATCTTGCCGGCCAGCCAGTGGGAGTTCCTCTTCCCCCTGCGCCACCCGAGCTACACCTACACCGGCCTGTTGCAGGCCGTGGCCAAGTTCTCGGGCGTGTGCAGCAGCTACAGCGATGGCCGCGATGCCGATGCCATCTGCCGCAAGACCCTGGCCACCATGTTCGCCCACTTCACCCAGGAGACCGGCGCGCATGACCGCAACAACGCCATCCCGGAGTGGCGCCAGGCCCTGTACTTCGTGCGCGAGTCGGGCTGCAGCGAGAGCAGCTACGGCTGCCCCTACAACAACGAATGCCTGCCCAGCACCTGGCAGGGTCAGGTCTGGCCTTGCGGCAAGGATGCGCAAGGCCGCTACAAGCAGTATTTCGGCCGCGGTGCCAAGCAGCTGTCCTACAGCTTCAACTACGGGCCCTTCTCCGACGCCATGTTCGGTGATGTGAAGGTGCTGCTGAACAACCCCGAGCAGGTGGCCGACACCTGGTTGAACCTGGCCTCGGCGGTGTTCTTCTTCGTCTACCCCGCCTCGCCCAAGCCCAGCATGCTGCATGTGGTGGACGGCAGCTGGAAGCCCAATGCGACCGACACGGCCCAAGGCATCAAGCCCGGCTTCGGTGCCACCACCAATGTGATCAACGGCGGCATCGAATGCGGTCAGATCACCGAGAAGCCGCAGTCGGTCAACCGCATCGCCTACTACCGGCAGCATGCCGCCTCGCTCGGCGTGCCCATCGCGGCCAATGAGGAACTGGGCTGCGCGACCCAGAAACCCTTTGTAGTCGGCGGCGCCGGCGCTCTGGACATCTACTGGGACCAGGACTGGGCCTACTACCCCGATATGCCCGAGGGCAAGGCCTTTGCCTGCAAGCTGGTCGGCTACCAGACCGCCCACTTCGCCCTCAAGGCAGGCGACTACCAGCGCTGCGTCGAGAAGTACTTCGATGTGGTGATCAAGCCATGAGCCCTCACTGAGAACCCCGGCGGGCCGGACGCGTCGCTCCGAGCCCGTTTTCCCCCAAAGCCGTTTGTACAGCCCTCGTTTCAGCGAGGGGTGGGGCGGCTGCATTCCGCGACGCAAACCGCCCAGCCCAGCGCCCTGAGCGCTGCCAAGAACCTAGCCTGAGACAAGCAAGGACTTCCCATGAAACATGCACTTCCCAGCCTGAGCGTGCTGGTGGCCGCCATGGCCGCCAGCCCCGCTTTGGCCTACAACTGCACCGGTGTGAATGAGTGGTCGGCCACGGCCGTCTACACATCGGGCGGCAAGGCCAAACAGAACAACAAGGCCTACCAAGCCAAGTGGTGGACCCAGGGCAACAGCCCGGCCACCAACTCGGGCCAGTGGGATGTCTGGAAGCCTCTGGGCGACTGTGACGGCGTCGTCAATCAGCCGCCGGTAGCAGCGTTCACCTCCAGCATCAACGGCCTGGCCGTCAGCGTCAACGGCAGCGGTTCGACCGATGCCGATGGTCGCGTGGTCAGCTACGCATGGACCTTTGGTGATGGCGGCACGGCCACCGGCGCCACCGCCAGCCGCAGCTATGCCGCAGCTGGCACCTACACCATCACCTTGACGGTGACCGACGACAAGGGCGCCACCAGCAGCAAGAGCAGCCAGGTGACCGTGGGCACGGTGGTCAACCAGCCGCCCGTGGCCGCCTTCACCAGCACGGCCAATGGCCTGATGCTGAGCGTCAACGGCAGCGGCTCCAGCGACCCCGACGGCACGATCGCCAGCTACGCCTGGAATTTCGGCGATGGCGGCACTGCCACCGGTGCCACCGCCAGCCGCACGTATGCGGCCGCCGGCAGCTACAACGTCAGCCTGACCGTCACCGACAACAAGGGCGCCACCAACACCAAGACCCAATCCGTCACCGTGACCGGCGGCTCGGTCAACAAGCCGCCCACCGTGGCCCTGACGGCGCCCAGCGCCGGCGCCACGCCCGGCGCCGGTGACAGCGTGACCCTGAGCGCCAATGCCGCCGACAGCGACGGCACGGTCGCCAAGGTGGCTTTCTATGTCAACGGCGCCTTGGTGTCCGAGGACAGCACGGCGCCCTACAGCGTGGCCTGGACGGCGCGTGCCGGAGTGGCCGACATCGTGGCCCGCGCCACCGATGACAAGGGCGCCAGCACCGACAGCCCGGCCGTGCGCATCACCGTCAGCGGCACCTCCACGGGCGATGAGCGTTGCCGCCCCGAAGGCCTGCTGACCACGCCGGGCACGACGCCGGCCTACTGCAAGGTCTACGACGAGCAGGGCCGCGAAAAGATGGGCGCCGACAAGCCGCGCCGCATCATCGGTTACTTCACCAGCTGGCGCACCGGCAAGAACGGCCAGCCCGCCTACCTGGCCAGCAACATCCCCTGGGCGCAGCTGACCCACATCAACTACGCCTTCGCGCATGTGGACGGCGCCAACAAGCTCTCGGTCGGCAATGTCAACGACCCGAACAACCCGGCCACCGGCATCACCTGGCCCGGTGTGGCGGGCGCCGAGATGGACCCGGCCTTCAGCTACAAGGGCCACTTCAACCTGCTGAGCAAGTACAAGAAGCAGTTCCCGCAGGTCAAGACCCTGGTGTCGGTCGGCGGCTGGGCCGAGACCGGCGGCTACTTCGACGACAGTGGCAAGCGCGTGGCCAGCGGTGGCTTCTACACCATGACCACCAATGCCGACGGCAGCGCCAACACGGCCGGCATCAATGCCTTTGCCGACTCGGCCGTGGCCTTCCTGCGCCAGTACGGCTTTGACGGTGTGGACATCGATTACGAGTACGCCACCAGCATGAAGGATGCCGGCAACCCGGATGACTTCGCCATCTCCAACGCACGCCGTGGAAGCCTGGTGAAGAACTATGTGGTGCTGATGCAGACCTTGCGCGCTCGTCTGGACGCAGCCGGTCAGGCCGACAACCGCCACTACATGCTGACGGTGGCAGCCCCGGCCTCGGGCTATCTGCTGCGCGGCATGGAGAACTACCAGGTCACCCAGTACCTGGACTACGTCAACATCATGAGTTATGACCTCCATGGTGCCTGGAACCAGTTTGTCGGCCCCAATGCCGCGCTCTATGACGATGGCAAGGACAAGGAGCTGGAGGCCTGGAATTACTACACGGCAGCGCAGTACGGCCGCATCGGCTATCTGAACACCGACTGGGCCTACCACTACTTCCGCGGTGCCTTGCCGGCCGGCCGCATCAACATCGGCGTGCCGTACTACACCCGCGGTTGGAAGGACGTGACGGGCGGTACCAATGGTCTTTGGGGCACGGCGGCGCAGACCGACCAGACCAAGTGCCCGCCGGGAACCGGCGGTGGCACGGTGCAGAAGTGCGGTGCAGGCGCCATTGGCATCGATAACCTCTGGCATGACCTGGACGTGTCCAACAAGGAAGTGCCGGCCGGTTCCAACCCCATGTGGCACGCCATGAACCTGGCCGCTGGCAAGCCCGGCAGCTATCTGGCCGCCTACGGTCTGAACCCGGCCACCAACCCGGCCGATCAGCTGACCGGCAGCTACACCCGCTTCTACGACGGCACCCTGGTCGCCCCGTGGCTGTGGAATGCCCAGAAACGGGTCTTCCTGTCCACCGAGGACGAGCAGAGCATCGGTGTGAAGGCGCAGTACGTGGCGGACCGCGGCATCGGTGGTGTGATGTTCTGGGAACTGGCCGGCGACTATGCCTACGACAACGCCAAGGCCGAGTACTTCATGGGCAGCACGCTGACCAAGGCGCTGTACAACAAGTTCAAGACGGCCGCGCCCTACGGCAACCGCCTGAGCGCCACGGCCCTGCCGACCGAGAGCCTGGACATCCGCTTCAGCATCGCTGGCTTCGCCCTGGGTGATGCCAACTACCCGATCAATCCCAAGCTGACCCTGACCAACAACAGCACGCAGACCCTGCCGGGCGGCACCGACTTCAGCTTCGATGTGCCCACCGCCATTCCTGCCACGTTGACGGATCAGAGCGGCTTCGGCCTGAAGATCGTGCAGAGCGGTGCCAACCCGTCCGGTAACAACATCGGCGGCCTGAAGAACGACGTGCACCGCGCTGCCTTCAAGCTGCCGACCTGGCAGACCCTGGCCCCGGGTCAGAGCGTGACCATCGCCCTGAACTACTACCTGCCCATGCCCATGCCGAGCAACTGGGTGGTCAGCTTCGGTGGCAAGTCCTACAGCCTCAAGCAAGAGGCACGGCGTGCGGACCTGAGCGCCGCCGCCCTGGCCAAGGCCGCTGCCGCCAAGGCCGCAGGCAAGTGAACGCTAGCAACCCCTCTCAATGGAGCATGAAGATATGAGACTGCAACAAACAATGATCCCGGCCGCCCTGGCCCTGGCCTTCGGGCTGGCCAGCCCCCTGGCCATGGCTTACAACTGCACCGGCGTCGCCGAGTGGAGCGCCCAGTCGGTCTACACGAGCGGCAAGGTCGTGCAGCAGGCGAGCAAGGCCTTCTCGGCCAAGTGGTGGACGCAGGGCAACAGCCCGGCCACGAACTCGGGCCAGTGGGATGTCTGGAAGCCGCTCGGTGATTGCGACGGCGGCAATAACGACGTGACCCCACCGACCGTGCCCTCGGGCCTGACGGCCAGCGGCCAGACCACCAGCAGCATCGTGCTGACCTGGAGCGCCTCAACCGACGCCGGCAGCGGCGTGGCCGGCTACGACGTCTATCGCGGTGGCAATCTGGTGGCTTCGCCCACGGCCACCAGCCACACCGACACCGGTCTGGCGGCCGGCACGGCCTACAGCTACACCGTGCGGGCCCGCGACAAGGCAGGCAATGCCTCGGCCCAGAGTGCCGCCTTGATGACGAGCACGGCCAGCGGTGTTTGCGCTGCGGCACCGGCGGTGCCGACCGGCCTGGCGTCGCCGAGCCAGACCAGCAACAGCGTCAACTTGAGCTGGTCGCCGGTGGCTGCCGGCCCGAATTGCACGGTGCAGTACCGCGTGCTGCAAGGCAGCAGCCAGGCCGCCCAGGTGGCCAACCCCAACGCCAGCGTGACCGGCCTGGCCGCTGATACGGCCTACAGCTTCAGCGTGGTGGCCTTCAACCAGGCGGGCGCTTCGGCCGCGTCGCCGGCTATCTCGGTGCGCACCGCCAAGCCTGACACCAACACCGGTGCCAAGAACGTGGTGGGCTACTTTGCGCAATGGGGCATCTATGGCCGCAACTTCCTGGTCAAGGACATCGACAAGGGCGGCACCGCTTCGCGCCTGACGCACATCAACTATGCCTTCGGCAATGTGCGCAACAACAAGTGCGAAGTCGGCCTGACCGTGCCGGTGAACGAGAGCACCGGCGTGGGCGGCGACGCGTTTGCCGACTACACCAAGTCCTTCCAGGGCTATCAGAGCGTGGACGGCGTGGGCGACACCTGGGACCAGAAGCTGCGCGGCAACTGGAACCAGCTGAAGAAGCTCAAGGCCAAGTACCCCAAGCTCAAGGTGCTGATCTCGCTGGGCGGCTGGACCTACTCGCGTGGCTTCTCCAGCGCATCACGCCCGGAGAACCGTGTCGCCTTCGTCAAGTCCTGCATCGACGCCTACATCAAGGGTGATCTGCCCGTGACCGAGAACGCGGGCGGCCCAGGCGCGGCCGCTGGCGTCTTCGACGGCATTGACCTGGATTGGGAATACCCCGTGGCCTGCGGTCTGGCCTGCGGCAAGCCCGAAGACAAGGAGAACTTCAACGGTCTGGTGGCGGAGTTCCGCAAGCAGCTCGATGCCGTTCGCCCCGGTCTGCTGCTGACCATGGCGGCCCCGGCCGGTATTGACAAGATCCGCGAGTACCAGCCTGAGGTGGCGCAGAACTCGCTGGACTTCATCAATGTGATGACCTACGACTTCCACGGCGGCTGGGAAACCACGACCAACTTCCACACTCCGCTGTATGGCTCGCCCAAGGACCCGTCCACCGGTGATGCCCGGGTCTACAACACGGCCGATGCCATCCAGGCCTATCTGGACCGCGGCGTGCAGCCCAAGAAGTTGAACCTGGGCATCGGCTTCTACGGCCGCGGCTGGACCAATGTGCCCAATGTCAACAACGGGCTCTACCAGAGCGGCGCGATCCCGGCGCCGGCCACCTACGAGAAGGGTAACGAGGACTACAAGGTGCTCAAGACCTTGAACTACCCGAGCTATGTGGACCCGGTGACCCGTGCTCAGTGGATCTTCAATGGCACCACCTTCTGGAGCTTCGACACGCCGGTGCAGATCAACGAAAAGATGATCTACCTGAAGAACAAGAACCTCGGCGGTGCCTTCTTCTGGGAGTTCAGCGGTGACGATGCCAACGCCACCTTGCTCAAGGCCATCAGCGATGGTCTGAAGTAAGCAAACCCCTGCTCAGGGATCTCAAGGCGACCCAACAATCCGGAGGCGGAGGAAGGGCCGGGGGCAGTGATTCACTCCTCGGTCACTGCCCCCACAAAGCCCTCAGCTGTTTCCGGACTTGAGGTCGGTCTCATCAAGAAGGCCAGCGTTCGCGCTGGCCTTTTCTGTTTGTTCGCGGTGGGCGTGTGGCGGCAGTCGGCACGAAGCAGCCTTTGGTGGTTTTGCTCGTGAGGCCCTGCAGCCCGTGCCGCCACCGGGCTCATGGTTCCGGGGTCGGCCCTGCCGGGCCGACTTCCCTGCGCTGCTCGCGCCTCGGGGCTGGCGCATAACTCACTTCGCTCCCTGCGTTCGCTTCGTTCAGACAGAAGCGCCAAGTCAGAACTTGAAGCGCGCGGGTACGCGCGCGCCCCGAGTCGCTGTGCTGCTCGGCCCTTCACAAATCGCCCGGCAGCGGCACGGGCTGCAGGGCGCTTGCATCGCGGTCGATGTGCCTCATCAACGGTAGAGCACGCCACCTCCGGAGGTGGCTCGGCCCGCCGACGGGCGATTTGTGCGCGGCCGAGGGCGCAGCGGAGCGGCTCAGGCGCGCGTACTCGCGCGCTTCAAGTGCTGACTCGGCGCCACTGTTTGACCACAGTGAGCGCAGCGAACGGAGGGAGTTTGGCGCCGCTGAGCCGCGAAGCGAGCAGCGAGGGAAGTCGGCTCGCAGAGCCGACCCGCGAACCATGAGTCCGGCGGCGGGACGAGACACCGCAGCGAGAAAGATCAATCAAGACAGCGGAAGTCCGCAATGTGCCGCAATCCGCCCTTCAGTCGGCGTGCAGGCCGCACGAGCGCATGCGCGTCGCAGGGTCAGAGGAACTCACCGGTAACGGTGTCCCCTTCGAGATCGGGGTAATCGTCCTTGCTGGTGGCGGCGCGCAGGCTCTCGATGTCCTGATGGGCGCGGCTCAGACGGCCGACGATATTGGCTTCCTCGGCGATGGACAGGAAGTAGGGGTAGAGCGAGCGCACTTCGAGCGACAGTTCGGGGCGGCCGCCCAGATTGGCGATTTGCTCCTGCACATAGGCAAAATCCAAGCACATCAGAACTGCCGGTGCGTTGACGCGTGGGTTTTGGCGCTGGCCGGTCAGGACCTTGAAGCCCAGCATGGCTTGATAGAAACGCACGTGGCGGGGATTGACCTCGATCAGCAGGCTGTCGAAGCCCATCAGCCGGTGGGCGTAGATGTAGGCGACATGAAACAGCGAGGCCAGCACACGCTTGGACTTGGAAACGTTGTCCACCGCCAGCTTGGTGAACTCACAGATGTTGCGACGCTCGGCTCGCAGGGCATCAGTTTCGTGGCCGAAGGTTTCATCGACATTGAGGCCGGCCGGCGAATCAAAGCCAATGGTGATGGTGCCGATGATGACTTCAGCGTCACTGGCCACCAAGGTGATGCGTTGCGGTTCGGCTTCCTCGGGCAGGTCGCTGGCGATGTAGCCGCGCGAGGCATAGCGGCGCTGGATCAGCACGCTGGCGGAACTGCGGCGACCTGACGAATCGGCGTTGCGGATCTTGAACAGCCGCTGATTGATCTCCACCCCATTGCCAGCCACCTCGCTCTGCAGCAACTCAGGCAGCAGCGATTGCAGTTTGTGTGGTGACTCGAACGTCACGCCAATGATGGTGTCGCCTTGCAAAGTACTACTTCCTTGTGCTCTCACGTGCAACCTGGCGACTGAGCGTTTGCGCCAGGCTCATTCCGAAGACTTGCGACCTTGGGGCGAGGATTGTCTCCAAATATCGGTCACCTTACACAAATTCCGTGCAATTTGACTCAGTATCGATCTCTAGTTTGATTCAAGTTGTCAGTGTGATTTAGGCGTCAGAGCTGGAGGAAGCGGACCAAGCCTTCCAGATGGTCTTCAAAATCGCTGAGGCCATGGTCGCTGCCTTCCAAGAGCTGGATCGGCCCCGCGGCATAGCGGGCCTGCATTTCACGCCAGTCCAGCAGCTCATCGCCCTTGGCCACCACGGCGAGGCAACGCTCAGGGTTTAGCAAACGCTCCGGCCGCAGTGTGCGCAATTCATCGACGAACTCAGGCTGGAAGAAAAAGCGTTCCGCCGGATCCTGCCAGCAGCTTTGCTCGCCGATATAGGCCGCCAGATCGCGAGCCGGGTCGACGGCGGGGTTGATCACGACGGCGCGCCAGCCCGGGCGATCCTGGATCAAGGCACTGGTGTAGAAGCCCCCCAAGGAGCTGCCCATGACGGCCGATCGTTCTGCCGGCCAGTCTTGCGTCAAGGTTTGCAGCAGTGCGAATGCCGCACGTGGCGAGGGCGGCAGTTGCGGGCAGGCGAAATGAAGGTCGGGTCGATGGGCTGCCACCCAGGTTTGCATGCGCACCGCCTTGGCCGAGCGTGGCGAGGAGCGAAAGCCATGAAGGTAGAGCAGGTGGCTGCGGCGTGGCGTTTCAGTGCCTGAGCCGGCTGGATCGGAAGCGAT
Source organism: Paucibacter sp. B51 (assembly GCF_027863535.1). Taxonomy (NCBI): domain Bacteria; kingdom Pseudomonadati; phylum Pseudomonadota; class Betaproteobacteria; order Burkholderiales; family Sphaerotilaceae; genus Roseateles; species Paucibacter sp. B51. The sequence continues at coordinate 2,228,605 of NZ_JAPIVN010000001.1, forward strand.
GAACATGCGTCTGAGTGTAGGTCGCAGCCCGATCCGTGTTTACCCGCATGCGGTGGCATCGCTCAGCCATTGACGACAGGCAGATGACAGGACACAGTTGCGCGCTTCGCGCCGCTGCGGGTCGGGCCTGAGGCCCCTCGGGGCCGGTTTCCATGCTGGCACAGCCTCTTGTGATCTGCGGCAGCGCGACACTCAATCTCTCTCGTTGCGCCTTCGCGCCAAGGATTTGTTGCATGTCCATTCCGAAACAAGACGTCCAGCCCGCTGCGCTGGTGACGACGACGCACCGCGCCCCCGTGCGCTCGGCCTTGAAGCTGTCGACGCTGGCCGCCGCCGTGGCGGTGCTCAGCGCCTGCGCCACCACCACCCCTCCGAGCGGCAGCGCCGGTGCCCCACCGTCTCCCGCTGCAGCTGTGACGCCGGCCGCAACGCCAGCGCCCGCGGCGGGCAGCACCGCTACAGCGGCCGCACCGGCTGCACCCGGCGCCGCGGCACCGGCCGCAGCGGCTGGCGCCCGTCCGCCGGCTGATCCCAGCGCGCCCAAGCCTTTTGCCGACATCATCAAGGACGCCAAGGTCCAGGACGGTCTGTTCCCGATCTGGCGCAAGGACGAGAAGGCCTGGCTGGAGCTGCCCAAGGACAAGATCGGCAAGCCCTTCCTGTTCACGGTCAATGTGGCCAACGCCGTGGGTGAGCGTGGCCTCTACGCCAGCCAGATGGGCATGGACCAGATGGTCGAATGGCGCCGCATCGGCAACCAGATCCAGCTGGTGGCTTTGAACACCGCATTCCGTGGCGAAGGCGGCGGTAAGGCCGCGGTGGCCCAGGCCTTCTCGCCCAGCCTGCTGGCCTCTGGCACGGTGGCCAGTGCGGAGCACCCGGAGCGCAAATCGGTGCTGATCGACGCCAGCATGTTCCTCGGCGACATCCCGGGCCTGTCCACCCGCCTGGAAGGCGCTTACCGCCTGCCTTTCGCCCCCGACCGCGCCAACTCCTTCATCGAAGCCAGCCGTGCCGATGCGAAGCTGAGCACGCTGACCGCGCGCATGCACTTCTCGACACCGCGCATTCCGGCTCCGCCGCTGACACCGACCCCGGTGCCCATGCCCACGCCGCCGCAGGCCACGCCCGATCCGCGCAGCCTGTTCGTCAGCTTCGTCTACAGCTTCGCGGCCCTGCCCCAGACTGCCATGCGCCCGCGTCTGAGCGATCCGCGCCTGGGTCACTTCATGGAGTCCTTCACCGACCTCGGTGACGACAAGAAGGCCAATGCCCGTGTGCACTACATCAAGCGCTGGCGCCTGGAGAAGAAGGACCCGTCCGCCGCGCTGAGCGAACCGGTGCAGCCCATCACGTACTGGATGGACAAGAACATCCCGGTCAAATACCGACCCGCGGTTGAGGCGGGCATCGTGGAATGGAACAAGGCCTTCGAGAAGATCGGTTTCAAGAACGCCGTCGTTGCCAAGCAGCAGCCCGACGACGCCGATTGGGACAATATGGATGCCGGCCATGCCTCCATCCGCTGGTTCGTCGGTGCCGATGTGGGCTTTGCCATCGGCCCCAGCCATGCCGACCCGCGCAGCGGTGAAATCCTCGATGCCGACATCGGCATGAGCGATGTGTTCTCGCGCGGTTCGCGCCGCATGATCGTGGAAGACGTGGGCATGAGCCCGGCCGCTCAGCCGCTGGCTGCTTTGCCCGGCCATCGCCACGGCGCCCATGAGGCGCTGTGCACCTACGCCCATGACGCAGCCTCCGAGATGAACTTCGCTCTCGATGTGCTGGAAGCGCGCGGCGATATCGCGCCCGACAGCCCCGAGGCCGAGGCCTTTGTGGCCGCGGTCATCAAGGACACCATCATGCATGAGGTGGGTCACACCCTGGGCCTGAAGCACAACTTCAAGGCCTCGACCACCGTCACCCAGAAGCAGCTGGCCGACAAGACCTACACCGATGCCCACGGCATCTCCGGCTCGGTGATGGACTACAACGCCTACAACCTGGCACTCAAGGGCGAGGCCCCGACCACCTTCAACAACACCACCTTGGGTGCCTACGACTACTGGGCCATCGAGTACGCCTACAAGCCCATCAGCGTCGAGAACGAAGCCGCCGAGCTGGCCAAGATCGCCAGCCGCAGCACCGAGCCAGCCCTGGCCTATGCCGATGACGCCGATGCCGGCGGCTTCGGCCCCTACGACGGCATGGACCCGCTGGCCAACCGCTTCGACCTGGGCGATGACCCGCTGGCTTACTACAAGAAGCGTCTGAAGCTGTCCAAGGAACTGTGGACCCGCGTGCAGGACCGCAAGCCCGAAGCCGGTGAGGATCCCTTGCGCCAGCGTCGTGCGCTGATGAGCGGTTTCAACCAGCTCTTCCGCGCCGCCGAGTTGGTGGGCAAGTACGTCGGCGGCATGCACGCCCTGCGTGACCTGCCCGGCAGCACCGGCCGTTCCAGCTTCAAGCCGGTCGAGCCGGCCAAGCAGCGCGAGGCCCTGCAGTTCCTGGCCAGCGGCCTGTTCAGCGCGGACAGCTTCAAGTTCAAGCCCGAGTTCCTGTCCACGCTGACCATCGACTACAACGAGTGGGAACGTGGCGGCCCGCTGAACGTGCCGGCCTCGGTGGCTCGTGTGCAGCTGGTGGCGCTGGATCGCCTGCTGAGCCAGAACACGGCGCTGCGCCTGATGGACATGCCGGCCTATGTGCCGGAAGCCCAGCGCAAGGGCCTGATCACGCTCAACGAGGTCTACGCCACCTTGCAAAGCGCGATCTGGAGCGAGCTCAAGAGTGGCAGCGAGATCGACCGCCTGCGCCGCAATCTGCAGCGCGAGCACCTGAAGCGTCTGCAAGCCATCCTGACCAAGGGCGGCGGCGCCTCGGGCCAGATGGCCGATGCCTACGCTCTGGCCCGACTGCAAGCCAACAACCTGGCCGCCGAGCTGCGCGCCGCCGTGGCGAAGGGCGGACAAACCGTCGAGACCCGTGCCCACCTCGCCGAAAGCCTGGACACGCTGAACAGCGCCCTCAAGGCCTCGATGTCGCGCTCCTGATCTGACATCAGTTCTTGATGAACAAGGCCGGCGCCGAAGGGCGCCGGCCTTTTTTTGTGCGACTGCTTTTGACGGCAATCGGCATGAAGCCGCCTTTGGTTTGCTCGTGAGGCCCTGCAGCCCGCGCCGCCACCGGGCTCATGGTTCCGGGGTCGGCCCTGGCGGGCCGACTTCCCTGCGCTGCTCGCGCCTCTGGGCCGGTGCCCATCTCACTTCATTCGCTTCGCTCATTGCGTTCAGACAAGGGGCACCGAGTCAGCGCTTTAGGCGCGCGAGTACGCGCGCGCCCTGAGGCACTGTGCTGCTCGGCCTTGCACAAATCGCCCGGCAGCGGCCCGGGCTGCAGGGCGCTTGCATCGCGGGCGATGTGCCCCATCAACGGTGGAGTGCGGCACATCCGAAGGTGGCTCGGCCCGCCGACGGGCGATTTGTGCGCGGCCGAGGGCGCAGCGGAGCGGCTCAGGCGCGTGGTCCCACGCGCTTCAAGCGCTGACTCGGCGCCACTGTTTGACCACAGTGAGCGCAGCGAACGGAGGGAGTTTGGCGCCGCTGAGCCGCGCAGTGAGCAGCGAGGGCAGTCGGCTCGCAGAGCCGACCCGCGAACCATGAGCCCGGCGGCGGGACGAGACACCGCAGCGAGAAAGATCAAGACAGCGGAGGTCCGCAATGTGCCAACACCCGCCACAGCAGCCCTGACATCTCCATGACGCACAATCGCGCCCGCAGCGGAGACAGGGGAGGGCCGTCGGTATGAGTTTCAGTTTCGGTGCACATCAGGACAGCGCCTTGATTTGTGGATTCGTGCTGGCGCCGGGCCAAGCGGGGCGAGCGATTGGCTTGGCTGAGGCTTTGCGCTGGCTGGGCGACCAGGACGCGCGCGCCAGCAGTGCCGAATTCATTTGGCTGCACTTCAATCTCACCGATGCCTCGGCCCAGGCCTGGATGCAATCGCATCTGAGTTTGCCGCCCGAGTTCTTCGAGACTTTGCGCCAGGGCTCGCGCTCCACCCGCATTGAAGATGCCGACGATCATCTGATCGCCGTGGTCAACGATGTGGCCTACGAGTTTGCGTTCGACCCGTCCGAGATCGCCACGCTCTGGGTCAATGTCAGCCCGCAGGTGGCGGTCAGTGCACGCAGCCATCCGCTGCGTTCCATCGACCGGCTGCGCGAGGCGGTCAAGATGGGCGCACATTTCGACTCCACCGTCTCCCTGCTCAATCATCTGTTCCGTGACCAGGGCGATGTGCTGGTGCGCATCGTGCGTGATGCCACGGTGCGTGTCGATGCCATCGAGGACAGCCTGCTCGCCGGCCGTCTGCAGGCCAAGCGCAGCGAGCTCGGCCAGCTGCGCCGGGTGCTGGTGCGGCTGCAACGGCTGCTGGCGCCGGAGCCGGGTGCGTTGTTCCGGCTGCTGCGCCTGCCGCCGCCCTGGGTGGTGCCTCAGGATCTGGATGAGCTGCGTCAGGCGACCGAGGAGTTCTCCCTGGTCATTCGCGACATGGCCGCGCTGCAGGAGCGCATCAAATTGCTGCAAGAAGAAATGGCCGCCCAGGTGGGGGAACAGACCAACCGCAGCGTCTTCACCCTGACCGTGGTGACCGTGCTGGCCTTGCCGATCAACATCATGGCCGGCATGTTCGGCATGAATGTGGGCGGCGTGCCGCTGTCCGACCACCCGCATGGCTTTGCCATCCTGGCCGTGCTGGTGCTGCTGTTCACGGCGGTGGCGGGTTGGTGGGCCTTCCGCAAGCGCGACTGAGCTCAGTCCGTGTCGAGGCGCAGTTCTTCGTCGCCCTGCGCATCACGCCGGCCGCTGGGCCTCCAGCCCTGGGCGCGGTAGAAGCCATGCGCGCGCAGTGCTGGATTGACGCCGGCCATCAGCCAAGGCGGTGGGCTGCCCACCGATTGCAAATGAGTCACCGCCGCCTCCAGCAAGGCGCGCCCCACGCCTTGGCCTTCCTGGCCCGACAGCACAGCCAGCACCAGCATTTCACCGCTGGCCGGGTCCACATTGCAAAAGCCGACGGCCTGAGCTTCGTCATCGACGGCCAGCCAGCCGCAGACCGCGCCGTCATCGAAGGCCGCGCCCAGCGTGGCCGGAGTGATGCCCAGTTCGGCCAGTCTCTCGGGTGAGATGGCGTTGTCCCGCGTGTTCGCACGGATGTGGAACATGGCGCCCACATCGGCGCGGCAAGCTGCGCGCAGTCGCAAGCCCACCTCAGCTGCGGGCGGCGCGCTCGGCCAGGGCCGCCAGCAGCTTGTCGTGAATGCCGCCGAAGCCGCCATTGCTCATGCACAGCAGGTGGTCGCCCGGGCGGGCGGCCTTGAGCACCGCAGCGATCAATGCGTCGATATTCGCCGTCACGACGGCTTGCGTGCCCATCGGCGCCAGGGCCTCGGCGGCGTCCCAGCCCAGGCCGTCCTGGTGGCAGAAGCTCAGGTCGGCGGCCTCCAGGGCCCAAGGCAGCTGCGCCTTCATGGTGCCCAGCTTCATGGTGTTGGAGCGCGGCTCGAAAATGGCCAGGATGCGCTCCGCCGGTGCGATGCGGCGGCGCAGGCCGTCCACCGTGGTGCGGATCGCGGTGGGGTGGTGGGCGAAGTCGTCGTAGACCTTGATGCTGCCCCCGGCAACGGTGACTTCGCCGCGCAGCTCCATGCGGCGGCGCACGTTCTTGAATTCGGTCAGGGCGGCGGCACTCTGCTCGGGCGTCACGCCCAGGTGCTCGGCGGCGGCGATGGCGGCCAGGGCGTTGAGCTGGTTGTGCTCGCCGATCAACGACCACTCGACCCGCGCCACCTTGAGGCTGCCGCGCAGCACATCGAAGGCCTGCGGTTCGCCGCGCGCGCGCAGGGCGCCGCTTTCTTCCTTGCGAGCCCCGAATCGCTGCACCTCGCTCCAGCAGCCGCGGCTGAGCACGCGCTGCAGCGCCTCTTCGCGGGCATTGAGCACGATACGGCCGCTGGCCGGCACGGTGCGCACCAGGTGGTGGAACTGCGTCTCGATGGCGGCCAGGTCGGGGAAGATGTCGGCGTGGTCGTACTCAAGGTTGTTCAGCACGGCCGTGCGCGGGCGGTAGTGCACGAACTTGCTGCGCTTGTCGAAGAAAGCCGTGTCGTATTCGTCCGCCTCAATCACGAATGCAGGACCCGAACCGAGCTTGGCGCTGACGCCAAAGTTCTGCGGCACACCGCCGACCAGAAAACCCGGCTGCAGGCCGGCGTGTTCAAGGATCCAGGCCAGCATCGAGGTGGTGCTGGTCTTGCCGTGGGTGCCGGCGACAGCCAGCACATGGCGGCCCTGCAGCACATGCTCGGCCAGCCATTGCGGGCCGCTGGTGTAGGCGGCGCCAGCGTCGAGGATGGCTTCCATCAGCGGGAACTTCTCGCCGCGCGTGACCACATTGCCGATCACGAACACATCGGGCTGCAGCGCCATCTGCTCGGCGCCGAAACCTTGGCTCAGCTCGATGCCCAGGGCCAGCAGCTGATCGCTCATCGGCGGGTAGACATTGGCATCGCAGCCGGTGACGCGGTGGCCGGCCTCGCGCGCCAGGGCGGCCAGGCCGCCCATGAAAGTGCCGCAGATGCCGAGGATGTGGATGTGCATGGTCGTGATCGTCAATCGTCAGAAACGGGGTGCGAGCGTAGCTCGCGTGGCGATGGTTCAGGCCATGAACCACGCTTCGCTCAGGGGCAGGGCGTTTTCGAGCGAGCTCAGCACCAGGCAGCGCGGTGTGATCTCGGGGTCCGGGGATTTGAGATCGGGCACCAGCACCACGCCGGCGCCCGCGGTCAGCGCCCCGCGGGCGCCGAAGCTGGAGTCTTCAAACACCAGGGTCTGCTCAGGCGGGCAGCCCAGGCTGCGCGCGGCCAGCTCGAACAGGTCGGGGTGGGGCTTGCCGCGTGCGACCTGGTCGCCGCCGTGGATGGGGCCGAAAAAGCCCAGCAAACCGGCCAGGCCCAGGCGCCGCAGCACCTCGGCATGGCGGGTGGAGGAGGCCACCGCGCAGGGCACGCGGCGCGCTTGCAGCGCCTGCAGCAGCCCCAGCGCACCAGGGCGCAAGGCAAAGCCCTGGCCCTGGAACTGCGCCTCGACCTCGCGGTCCACCGCCTCGTACATGGCCTCGGCGATGGCGTGCGAGCCCAGCAGATCGCTCAGCACCCGCAGGCTGTCGCGGCGGTTGATGCCGACGGTCTTCAGATAGTCGACTTCGCTGAGCGGTGTACCCGCAGCCGCACTCTGGCGCAGCCAGGCGTCACGGATGGGCCGCTCGGAATCGAGCAGCAGGCCATCCATATCAAAGATGGCCGCGGTGAAGCGGCGGCCGGTGTGCGGCATGACAGGGGGCGCTGAGATCAGCGCAGGGCTTGGCGAGCGGCGTCCAGCGTGGCCTGGATGTCGGCCTCGCTGTGGGCGGCGGAGACAAAGCCGGCTTCGTACAGCGCCGGGGCCAGATAGACGCCGGCGTCCAGCATGGCGTGGAAGAAGCGGTTGAAGCGCTCCTTGTCGGTCGTCATCACGGTCTGGTATTCCTGCGGCAGCTGGTCCATCAGGAAGAAGCCGAACATGCCGCCTTGGCAATCGACGCTGAAGGGCACGCCGTTGTCTTTGGCGACCGCTGCCAAGCCATCGACCAGGCGACGCGTCTTGGCCGACAGGTCTTCGAAGAAACCGGGCTTCTGGATCTCGCGCAGCGTGGCCAGGCCGCAAGCGGTGGCCACCGGGTTGCCGCTCAGGGTGCCGGCCTGGTAGACGCCGCCCAGCGGGGCCAGGTGTTTCATGATGTCGCGGCTGGCGCCGAAGGCGGCCAGGGGCATGCCGCCGCCGATGACCTTGCCAAAGACGCTGATGTCGGGCTTGAAGCCGGGGATCAGGCTGGCGTAATGGCCTTGGGCGCTGTGCAGACCGACGCGGAAGCCGGTCATCACCTCGTCCATCACCAGCAGGGCGCCGTGTTCGGTGCAGAGCTCGCGCAGGCGCTTCATGTACGCCGTCTGGGTGCGCACGAAATTCATATTGCCGGCGATCGGCTCGATGATCACGCAGGCCAGCTCCTTGCCGTGCAGGGCGAAGGCTTCTTCCAGCTGGGCCAGGTGGTTGAACTCCAGCACCAGGGTGTGCTGGGCCACCTCGGCCGGCACGCCGGCGCTGGTCGGGTGGCCGAAGGTGGCAAGACCTGACCCTGCCTTGACCAGCAGCGCGTCGGTGTGGCCGTGGTAGCAGCCTTCGAACTTGATGAACTTGCTGCGGCCGGTGGCACCGCGCGCCAGGCGGATGGCGCTCATGGTCGCCTCGGTGCCCGAGGACACCAGGCGCACCTGCTCCATGCTGGGCACCAGCTTCAGGATCTCTTCGGCCAGCTCGATCTCACGCTCGGTCGGCGCGCCAAAGGAGAAGCCCTCTTGTGCGGCCTTGGTGACCGCTTCCAGCACGGCCGGGTGGCCGTGGCCGAGGATCATCGGGCCCCAGGAGCCGATGTAGTCGATGTAGCGCTGGCCTTCGGCATCGAAGATGTAGGCGCCATCGCCACGGGTGATGAAGCGCGGCGTGCCGCCGACCGCGCGGAATGCGCGCACCGGCGAGTTCACGCCACCGGGGATCACGCGCTGGGCGCGTTCGAACAAAGCTTGGTTCTTGGACATCTTGATGAGGCTCGGCGAACGAAAAGACGGCCCCGATCGGGGCCATGGGCTTCGGTGCCAGCAGGCACGGGTTTCAGTGCATGCGGCGCGGCGGACGGCCCGGTGCGGGCTCGTCCAGGGTCAGGGTGGGGGTGCTGGCATGGCCGGCAGCTTCGGCGGCCATGGCGGCTTCTTCCTCTTCGCTGGGCGGCAGGGCCCAGAAGAAGCGGTCGGGAACGACATTGCCCATGCCGGGGCGGAAACCGCCGTCCAGGGCCTGGTCCAGAAAGGACAGGGCCTCGCCGACGGCCGAGTGGATTTCGGCGCCGACCGAGAGCAGGGCGGCCAGGCCGGCCGAGAGCGTGTCGCCGGCGCCGACGAAGTTGACTTCGAAGCGCTCGAACTTCTCGCCCGTCACCGGGCCGGCCGGCGTGGCCAGCACATTGTCGACAAACTGATTGGGCAGCTGGATGCCGGTGACCAGCACATGGGCCGTGCCATGCTGGCCGGCGGCCACGGCCAGCTCGCGCGGTGAGGCCGGGCGATCGGCGTCCCAGTCGGGCAGCAGGAAGTCGCTCAAGGTCTTGTGGTTGCCGACCAGCACATGGGTCTGCGGCAGCACCAGCTCGCGGAAGGCATCCAGATAGCTGGCCTGCTGCTCTTCGTCGAGCCAGGACACATTGGGCAGGTAGGCGACCAGGGGCACGTCGGGGTAGTCCGACAGCACCTCGGCCACGGCGCTCACGCCCTCGGCGCTGCCCAGAAAGCCGACCTTCCAGGCGCTGATCTGCACATCTTCCAGAATCAGGCGGGCCTGCTCGGCGATGGTGTCGGGGTCCAGGGTGTGGTGCTCGAACACCTCGGCCGTGTCGCGCAGCACGATGGCGCTGACCACCGGCAGGCAGTGCGCGCCCATGGCGGCGATGGTTGCGATGTCGCCGGCCAGGCCACCGGCGCCACTGGCGTCGCTGGCATTGAAGCTCAAGACGCAGGCCGGGGCTTGCGGCTCCTGCTCGTCGGCGGGCGCCGTCGGATCGGCGGCGCTGGGGGTGTCGGTCTTGTGATTCATGGTGTGCGGCGCGGGTTCAGAGGACAGAAATTGCAAGCAAATGCAAATGGCGGGCCGCAGGCGGCGAGGGGCTGGACAAGCTCTTTCTTGGGTCTCAGGTCAGTCTTTGAGGACTTGGTCACGAATTCGTTAGCCTGCTTTCGTGACGGGCGGGACAAGGGGAATCCTGATGTTGCGTCCTTGCCGACGGGAGCGCTCCGGCGGCCCCAGTTGGCGTGGCTACAATCTTCGCATTGTAGATAGCAAACCTATACCCATCGTGAGCGAAGCTAGTACCTGGATGTGCCTGATCTGTGGTTGGATCTACGACGAAACCACAGGGGATCCCGAGCACGGTATTGCACCGGGTACGCTGTGGGCCGATGTCGATATGAACTGGACCTGCCCTGAGTGTGGCGCCCGCAAAGAAGACTTCGAAATGGTTCGCATCTGACGCTGCCTCAAGGCAGCGCATTCCCACCTGTTTGCTCGTGCCCGTGGCGCAGCCGCCCTGCGGGCATCGCTGTGAGGAGATAAGGCTTGAACGTACAAGTACCTGAAGGCTTTCAAGCTGCCGCAGCCGGCGCCGCGAAAGTGCTGGTCATCGACGACAGCAACACCATCCGGCGCAGCGCGGAGATCTTCCTCAAGCAAGGTGGGCACGAAGTCGTGCTGGCCGAGGATGGCTTCGATGCCTTGGCCAAGTTGAGCGACTACCAGCCGGATCTGGTGTTCTGCGACATCCTGATGCCACGCCTCGACGGCTACCAGACCTGCGCCATCATCAAGCGCAATCCGCAGTTCGCGGCGGTGCCCGTCATCATGCTGTCGTCCAAGGATGGTCTCTTCGACAAGGCGCGCGGGCGCATGGTCGGCTCTCAAGACTACCTGACCAAGCCTTTCACCAAAGATCAGTTGTTGCAGGCTGTGCTGTCCCATCGACGCGCGGCCTGAGCTTGTGTGGGTCTGACGGGCGCGGCCTGAAGGACCTGGACGTAGATGTAGTTACCGTTGTTGTTGCCGTTGTCCAAGCTTGTGTGTGCCGACAAGTCCGTCGGTTGAGTTGCCGAGGCGCAAAAGCTGCCGCCGCGGCGACGTGAGGATTCCAAATGCCGATACAAAAAATCCTGCTGGTCGATGATTCCAAGACCGAGTTGCATGTGCTCAGCGAGATGCTGGTCAAGCGCGGTTATCTGGTGCGCACCGCCGAGAACGGCGAAGAGGCGATGAAGCGCCTGGCCGAGGAAGTGCCCGACCTGATCCTGATGGACGTGGTCATGCCCGGCCAGAACGGCTTCCAGCTGACCCGCAGCATCACCCGCGACGAGCGCTTTGCTGCCGTGCCGGTGATCATGTGCACCAGCAAGAACCAGGAGACCGACAAGGTCTGGGGCATGCGCCAGGGCGCGCGTGACTATGTGGTCAAGCCGGTCAAGGCCGAGGAGTTGCTGGCCAAGATCAAGGCCCTGGGCTGAGCCCCGAGGGCGCTGACATGAGTAGCAACAACAAGCAAGCCCTGCGCGATCTGCAGACCCGCCTCGCGCAGCGCATGCAGGCGGCGCGCGATCAAGAGACCCAGGCGGCCAGCTGGCTGGCGGTCGAATGTGCAGGCGTCGGCCTGCTGCTCTCGCTGCGCCAGGCGGCCGAAATCTTCACGCCGGTGCCGATGCGGCCCTTGCCCTATGCCCAGCCCTGGCTGGCGGGCGTGGCCAATCTGCGCGGAGGCCTGTTCACCGTCGTCGATCTGGCGGTGTTCCTGGGCCTGCGTGAATCCGGTGCTCAGCGCAGTGAAGCGCGTCAGGATGTGGCTCAGGTTCGCCTGGTCTCGCTCAATGCCGAGCTCAATCTGAACTGCGCGCTCTTGGTGGATCGCCTGCTGGGCCTGCGCGGCGATGAGCAGCTGAGCCCCGATCCGGCGCAGGCCGAGGAGGGCGGGGCACGCCCGCGTTTCGCCGGACCGCGCCTGCTCGACGCTGAGGGACGCAGCTGGCAGGTGCTCGATCTTGAGGCACTGTCCAAGCACGACCAGTTCCTGCGAGTCGTGGTTTGATCTGATAAGCAAACAGCCCGCCTTGAGCTAGGCTCAAGAGTCAGCGGCACGGCCAACGCCGATCCATGTGGGATCGGCTTCCAAACGTATTCACGAGGGTGAGATGAGCTTCCTGGACAAGATCAAAAACCTGGGCAAGAACGAAACCGAAGGCCAGAACGAGCACGCGGCCGCGGACTCCGTGCCCTCCGGTGCGGTGCTGGTGTCCACGCAGTCGCACACCGGCCCAGGCCAGCTGTCGAACTCCTCCATCATCTCCGAGGCCCTGCCGACCGAGCAGCAAGGCGCCACGCAGTTCGATGAAACTGCGGTCGGCACCAGCACCTTTGCCACCACCAGCGCCGCCCTCGACGGCCCGCTGACCGAACAGCCGCAGCCGGCCAAGAGCGCCGAGAACCGCCGCCAGACCCTGCTGACCGCCCTGGTGGCGGCCGGCCTGCTGGGCACCGCGGTCACCGTCAGCCTGAGCCTGATCGGCGGCAGCCGCAGCTCGGCCCAGGTGCGTGCGGCCGGTCAGGCCTTGATGCACTCGCAGCGCATGGCCAAATCGGTGTCCACCGCCCTGGTGGGCAATCAGGGCGCGTTTGCGGAACTGCGTGAGAGCGGCAGCGTGCTGGTCGGCGTGATCGGCAATTTGCGTACCGGTGACGGCCCGCTGGCCGCAGCCCCCGGCAGCGTGCAGCCGGTGCTGGATATCGTTCAGCCTCTGGTGGAGCGGGCTGAAAAGAACGCCCAGGTGGTGCAGGCGCAGGAAAAGGTGCTGACCGAGGTCGGCCAGGCCCTGCGCGCCATCAACCGCCAATCCAGTGATCTGCTGGAAAGCGCCGAGGCCGTGGCCTCGGAATCGCTGCAACGCAACGGTTCGGCCGCTGAAATCTCGGCCGCCGGTCAGCTGGTGATGCTGACCCAGCGGATCGGCAAGAGCGCCAACGAATTCCTGACGCAGGAAGGCGTGAGCCCCGAGGCCGTGTTCCTGCTGGGCAAGGACTTGAACTCCTTCAAGCTGATCGCCGAGGCCCTGCTGAACGGCAACTCGGAGCTGCGCCTGAGCAGCGCCAAGGACCCGCAGCTGCGCGAACGTCTGGTCGCCTTGCTCAAGCAGTACGAACAGACCCGCACCCAGGCTAAGGCCATTCTGGACAATCTGCAAGGCCTGGTGGCTTCGCGTGAAGCCCAGAAGAGCATCCTGGGCGACAGCGAGGCGCTGCGCAAGGGCCTGGAAGACCTGGCCCTCGAGTTGGAATCTGCCGGCGGCGTGAGCTGGTGGCTGGCCCTGTTGATGATTGCCTCGCTGGGCGCGCTGGTGGCAGGTTCGCTCGGCTTCCTGCGCCTCTACGTGGCGGATCAGAAGCAACGGGCCCTGCTGGCCGAAGCCCAAGAGAGCGAGGCGAAGGCGCAGGAGCGTGAAGCCAAGCGCGTCAACGACGCCAACCAGGCCGCAATTTTGCGTTTGATGAACGAGCTGCAATCGGTCGCTGAAGGTGACCTGACCCAGCAAGCGACCGTGACCGAGGACATCACCGGCGCCATCGCCGACTCGGTGAACTACACCGTGGAAGAGCTGCGCAATCTGGTCGGCCAGGTGCAGGCCACGGCCGCCCGGGTGACGGACACCACCGGCCAGGTTGACCAGACCTCGACCGATCTGCTGGCCGCCTCCAAGGAACAGCTGCACGAGATCCGTTCCACCGGTGAGGCCGTGCTGCAGATGGCCGAGCGCATCAACGAGGTGTCCAACGCCGCCCAGTCCACCGCTGAAGTGGCGCGTCAGTCGCGTCAAGCGGCCGAGTCGGGTCTGCAGGCCATGCAGAACAACATCAGCGGTATGAACGCCATCCGCGACCACATCCAGGAAACCTCCAAGCGCATCAAGCGTCTGGGCGAGTCCTCGCAGGAAATCGGCGAGATCACCGAGCTGATCTCCGACATTACCGAACAAACCAACGTGCTGGCGCTGAATGCGGCCATCCAGGCCGCCTCGGCCGGTGAAGCTGGTCGCGGCTTTTCGGTGGTGGCGGAAGAAGTGCAGCGCCTGGCGGAACGCTCGGGCGACGCCACCCGCCGGATTGCTGCCCTGGTCAAGACCATTCAGACCGACACGCACGACGCCGTGGCCGCCATGGAGCGCTCGACCCTCGGGGTGGTGCAGGGTACGCGTCTGTCCGACGCGGCCGGCAAGGCCCTGGAAGAGATCGACGCCGTGTCACGTCGCCTGGACGAATTGATCGCGCAGATTTCCAGCCAGGCGCTCAGCGAAGCGGCCTCGGCCAATGAAGTGGCTTCCAACATCCAGCACATTTTTGCCGTGACCGAACAGACCAGCGAAGGCACGCGCTCGACCGCACAGATGGTGCACGAGCTGTCCCGTTCGGCCGAGGCTTTGAAGCAATCGGTGGCTCGGTTCAAGGTCGCCTAAGAGGCGGAGCCCGGCATGGATCAGTTCCGCGAGTCCGAGTTCCCTCCCGACCTCAGCCCTTTGGCGTGGGTGCAGGAGGAGTTGCGCCGTTCCCTTGAATCGGTTCACAAGGCGCTGCGGCGCATGCTGCGCGATGGCGACAGCAAGTTCAGCGTGCTGGGCGCCGAGGTTCCCTCCAGCTCCAAGTCGCTGCAGGCGGCCGCCGCCGAGCTGCACCAGGTGGCGGGCGTGCTGTCCCTGGTCGGCCTGCCGGCCGGTGCCACCGTGCTGCGCGCCGCCGAGCAGGCGGTGCTGCGCCTGGCCGATCGCACCGATCTGGTCGATCCTTTCCGGGTCGAGACCATCGAGCGCGCCAATTTCGCCCTGCTCAGCTATATCGCCCGCCTGCTGGCCGGCAACAAGGCCTCGACCCTGAGCCTGTTCCCCGCCTACCGCGAGCTGCAGACCTTCAACGACGCCGAGCGCGTGCACCCGGCCGACCTCTGGCAGTACGAGTGGCGCTGGTGCGAGGTGCCGGCCGAGCCCGGCTGCGCGGCCCTGGCTCCCGAGCAGGGCCGCGCGCCCTTCGAAGCGGCCTTGCTCAAGCACATGCGCACGCCCAGCCCGGCCTTTGCCGGCCGCCTGAGCGATCTGTGCGCCGGTCTCGCTGCGGGCCTGATCGACACCCATGGGCGCACCCTCTGGCAGCTGGCCGCCGCTCAGTTCCAGGCGCAAGCCCTGGGCCTGCTCGACGGCGATGCCTTCGTCAAGCGCCTGGGCTCGCGCCTGCTGTCCCAGCTCAAGCTCGGTCGCCAGGTCGACCCGGCGGTGCAGGAGCGACTGGCGCAAGACCTCTTGTTTTTCTGTGCCCAGGCGCGCGATCCCGCCAGCGAACGCGCCGCGCCCCGCCTCAGCGCGGTGCGCCATGCCTTTGGCTTGAACGCCGATTTCCGCGGCGATTACGAAGACCAGACCTTGGGTCATATCGACCCGGCCTGGGTGGCGCAGGCGCGCCGTCGGGTCGGCGTGGCCAAGGACTCCTGGGGCAGCGCGGCCGAGGGCGACAGCCATCGCCTGGCCGGCCTGGACGAGCAGTTCGCGGCCGTGGCCGAGTCCTTGCAGCGCCTCTTCCCCAGTGGCGAGGTGCTGGGCCAGACCCTGCAGCGCGCGGTGGTTGCCACCCTGCGCTCGGGCCAGCCACCCAGCCCCGCGCTGGCCATGGAAGTGGCCACCAGCATGTTGTATGTCGAAGCGGCGCTGGATGACGCCGCCTTCGACCAGCCCGAACAGGCCGAGCGCGTGCGCGCCCTGGCCCAGCGCATCGACGCGGTCGCCCATGGTGACGCGCCGCAGCCGCTGGATGCCTGGATGGAGGACCTGTACCGCCGCGTCTCGGACCGCCAGACCCTGGGCAGCGTGGTGCATGAGCTGCGCGCCAGCCTGTCGGAAGTCGAGCGCCAGGCCGATGAGTATTTCCGCGACCCCAGCCAGCGCGCCAAGCTGATCCCCGTGCCGGCCCAGCTCTCCGCCATGCGCGGCGTGCTGACCGTGCTGGGCCTCGATCAGGCTGCGCAGGCCTGCGTGCGCATGCGCGATGAAGTCGATGAGCTGGCCAACACCGAGGTTGACACCGAGCGTGGGGGTCCGCGCGAGCTCTTCGAGCGCCTGGCCAACAATCTGGGTGCCCTGGGTTTCTTGATCGACATGCTCAGCGTCCAGCCTCAGCTGGCCAAGCGCATGTTTGTCTTTGACGAGGCCGCGGGTCGTCTGAACCCGGTCATGGGGCGGCGTGCCGATGCCAGCCCGCTGCCACCCATGGCAGTCTCGGCACCGGCGCCTTTCGATGGCCTGATCCAGCTGGATCTGGACAGCAGCCCCAAGGCCGCCCCGCCGACCCATCCTGCGCCGCTGGAAGCTGTCGGCGATCTGGGTCTGCCGGCCTTGCATCTCGATGGTGCCGATACGGTGGCCGCCGATGCGGTGGAGACTCCGGCCGCGGCAGCCGCTGTTGCCGCACCTACACCTGCACCTGCCGCCTTTGCGCAAGACCCGGAGATGCAGGAGATCTTCCTGGAAGAGGCCACCGAGGTCCTGGCCCATGCGCGCCAGGCGCTGGCCGCCTTGCACGACGATGGCAGCGACCGCGAGCAGCTGACCACGCTGCGCCGAGCCTTCCATACCCTCAAGGGCAGTTCGCGCATGGTGGGCTTCGATGCCTACGGCGAGGGTGCCTGGGCCTGCGAGCAGCTGTTCAACGCACGCCTGGCCGATGTCACGCCGCAGGCCGATGCGCCATTGCTGGCCTTCAGCGCCGAGGCTCTGGACTATCTGGGTCAGTGGTGCGAGCAGATCGCTGGCCGCCAGAGCGGCGCCTTCCTGCCCGACCCGCTGCGCCGCAGCGCCGACGCGCTGCGTCTGCAGGGCGAAGCTCTGGCCCTGGATTGGCCGGGCCGCCAGTTGCCGGAGGCCGAAATGCCGCCCGAGCCGGCGATCGAAGTTCCGGCCCAGGAGCTGTTCCTGCCGGTCGAAGATCTGCCGCCGCTCAGCGATGCGGCATTGGATGAACTGAACCCGGACGAGCGGTCTGTGCCGGGTGTCGAGAGCCCGCAAGCGCTGGAGGCGGTCGCGCCGGAACTGGACTTGCCAGAGCTGAACCTGCCCGAAGACGCGTCCTTGCCGGCCGTGAGCGTCAGCGAGGAGCTGCAAGCCTTGGCCGAGCTTGCCGGCTCGCTGGAGCCTGCGCCCGTCGAGCCGCCGCTGCCGGCGGTTTCGGTCGAGCCGCCGCTGCTGACCGAGGAGCCCGGGTTGGATCTGGAACTGGAGCTGGATCTGCCGCTGCTGGCAGAGCCTGCCGAGGCCGCCAAGGCCGAGGCGCCCGAGCTTCCGCTTCTGGAAGAAGCGTCTGATGCGGGCGCCGACACCGAGCTGTCGACCCAGTTGTCCACCCAGCTGATGCCGGAACTGCCCGAGTTGACCGATTGGGTGGCGACTGCGCCGCTGGACATGGGCGTCGCAGACGCCGCGTCAGCCGCGGTCGCGAGCGCAGCCCCTGAGCCCGATGCTGCGCAACCGCCCGTGCTGACCGAGTTGCTCGATCTGGCGCAGGCGGATGAAGCCGAGCCCGCTACCGCCACCGAGTTGATGGACATGGCGCCGCGCGAGGCAGACGCGAGTGCGCCCGCGCAGGACGTTCACGCGCTGCCCGAAGGTGGCAGTTTTGAGACCCTGGCGCTGGATCAGCCCTTTGTGCTGGACCTGCCGCAGGATGCGCCAGTGGCCGAAGCCGCACCGCCGGCGGCCGACTTCGAACTGCCCGAGTTCGAGCTCGATCTGGAGCTCGGCGAGCTGGTGGAAACCGCAGCGGAAATGAACGCCGAGGCCGATGCGCCGGCGCCGGAGACCGCTGCTGAAACCGACCTGGAAGCCGGCGTGGATGCCGACGCGGCAGCCGAGCTGACGCTGAATCTCTACGGTGTCAGCGATGGTGCCCTCGACGAGGCATTGAGCCTGGCCGCGGCGCCCGACGAAACACCGCAGGGTGAGGAGTCCACCGTCGAGCAGGTGCTCGAGGTGGCTGCAGACCCGGTAGACGAGGTTCAGGTTCTTGAGTCACCCGCTGACGCTGCCCACGCCCTGGAGGCCGCGGACGCGGCCGGTGCATCTTCGCCCGACGCCATCGAAGCCGCCGAGTTGCCGCTGGCGCCCGTGATTTCCCTGGTGCCTCACCTCAGCCTGGTCAGCTCGCAAGAGCGTCCGCAGGCCGAGTCGGCCGCTGCGGCGCAGGCCTCGGCCGAAGCAGACGAGGGTGGGCAGGGGCAAGACGTGGGCAGCGATGAGAGCGCCGATGAGGGCGCCGATGAGGGCGTCAAGGTCATTGGCCCGCTGCGCATCAGCATCACGCTGTTCAACATCTTCCTGAACGAGGCCGACGAACTTTCGCGCCGCCTGGCCACCACCCTGGCCGAGTGGGCCATGGAGTTGACTCCGCCGGTGCCACCGCAGTGTGAGTCGCTGGCCCATGCCCTGGCCGGCAACTCCGCCACGGTGGGTTATGAGGACCTGTCGACCCTGGCCCGTGCCCTGGAGCATGCGCTGGGCCGGGCCCAGCGTGCACAGCGCTTCAGCGAGGCCGAAGGCCAGCTCTTCGAGCGTGCGGCCGAGGACATTCGCCAGTTGCTGCATCAGTTCGCGGCCGGTTTCTTGCGCAGCGTGGATTCCTCGCTGGTCGAGCGCCTGCATGCGTACGAGCCCGAGGTGGACAGCAGCCATCTGGGCAGCTTCGATGAGCTGGACGATCTGGGCGAGCCCGAAGGCCCGACCCCGACTGTGGCCGACGACACCCTGGACCTGCATCTGCCGGCCTTCCAGGCGGCCGCGCCTGCACCGGTCGAGCCCACGCCCACGGCCGATCAGGACGAGGTGGAGCCGGGCTTGCCCGACGAGATCGACCCCGTCTTGCTGCCCATCTTCGAAGAAGAAGCCCGCGAGCTGCTGCCGCAGCTGCATGCCGCCTTGCGCGACTGGCTGGCCCGTCCGCAAGACCGCAGTGCAGCCGACGCCTGCATGCGCGCCCTGCACACCTTCAAGGGTGGCGCCCGCCTGACCGGCGCGATGCGCCTGGGCGAGCAGGCCCACGAGCTGGAGTCGGCCGTCGAGGCGGCGCTGGCCATGGACCCGCCGGACAGCGCCACCTTGCAGGCCTTGCAGGATGGTGGCGATGCGCTGGAAGCCGGTCTAGACCGTTTGCTGGCCCGCGAGCAAGTGCCCGATCTCGATCCCTTCACCGCCACCGAGGTGGTGGAGGTGCAAGCGACAGCGGCCGCGCCCGCCGCCGAGGTGGACATCGACTTGCCCGATGCGAGCGAGACGCCCACTCCGGACCTGGAAGTCGAACCTCTTGCGGCGGAGAGCGAAGCCTCGCTTGAACCCCTGCCGGAACCGGTCCCCGAGCCGGTGGCGCCGCGCCGCATCGACTGGTCGCGTTTCAGCGAGCGCCAGGCCAGCCCGGACGACATCACCATCGAGCTGCCGGGCGCGGGCCCGCAGGCCATGGTGCGCGTGCGCGGAAGCCTGCTGGAGCGCATGACGGCCCAGGCCGGCGAGGTCAGCATCCGGCGTGCGCGCCTGGAGTCCGAGCTGGCGCAGATGAAGGGCTCGCTGCTCGATCTGGACGACAACTTGTCTCGCCTGCGCACCCAGTTGCGCGAGCTGGAGCTGCAGGCCGAAGCCCAGATGGGCACGCAGCAGGAACTGCATCAAAAGGCCGGCCGCGATTTCGACCCGCTGGAGTTCGACCGCTACACCCGCTTCCAGGAGCTGACCAAGATGCTGACCGAATCGGTCGGCGACGTGGCCACCGTGCAGCGCGCCTTGCAGCGCAATGTGCAGCTGGGTGAAGACGAGCTGGCGGCGCAATCGCGGCTGACGCGTGAGTTGCAGGACGATTTGCTGCGCACGCGACTGGTCGAGTTCGACAGCCTGGGTGAGCGCATGCACCGCGTGGTGCGCCAGGCCTCGCGCGATGCCGGCCGGCAAGCCCAGCTGGAGATCATCGGCGGCCAGACCGAGCTGGACCGCAGCGTGCTGGAGCGCATGGCGGGGCCGTTTGAGCATCTGCTGCGCAACAGCATCAGCCACGGCATCGAGGCGCCCGAGCAGCGCCAGGCCCTGGGCAAGCCCGCGCAAGGCACGGTGCGCCTCGAGCTGCGCCAGGAGGGCAATGAAATCCTGCTCAGCTTCAGCGATGACGGTGCCGGCCTGGACCTGAAACGCATCCGCGAACGTGGCGAGCAAATGGGCCTGATCCAGGCCGGCGAGTCGCTCACTGATGCGGCGCTGATGCAGTTGATCTTCACCTCCGGTTTCTCCACGGCCACCCAGGTGACCGAGCTGAGTGGCCGCGGTGTGGGCATGGATGTGGTGCGAGCCGAAGTCAGCACCCTGGGTGGTTCGATCACGACCGAATCAACCCCGGGCCAGGGCACGCGCTTTGCGCTGCGCCTGCCGCTGACCACGGCGCTGACCCAGGTCGTGCTGCTGCGCAGTGGCGACCAGGTGGTGGCGGTGCCCGCCAGCTTGATGGATTCTCTGCAACGCGTGCCTCAGGATCAGGTCGAGGCTGCCTACGCCAACGGCACACTGAACCATGGCGGTGAGACCCTGCCGTTCTACTGGCTGGGCGGCCTGCTGGGCCAGCCGGGCCGGGGCCATGGTCAGGGCCGTTACCTGCCGGTGGTGCTGATGCGCAGCGCGCAGCAGCGCCTGGCCCTGCACGTGGATGAAGTGCTGGGCAACCAGGAAGTGGTGGTCAAGAACATCGGCGCACAGCTGAGCCGCGTACCGGGCCTGGCAGGTGTGAGCCTGCTGGCTTCGGGTGATGTGGCGCTGATCTACAACCCGGTGGCCCTGGCGGCCTGGTACGGTGAGCAAGCACAGCAGCGCCTGGTTGAGGCCCGCGAGGCCGCCGAGCTAGCCGAAGCGACCGGCATGGTGCCGCTGCAAGCGGTGGCCGAGCCGGCCGAGGATCTGCCGCCGCTGGTGCTGGTGGTTGACGATTCGCTGACCGTGCGTCGCGTCACCCAGCGCCTGCTGGAGCGCGAAGGCTACCGCGTGCAGCTGGCCAAGGATGGCCTCGATGCGATGGAGGCCTTGGGTGGCGACGAGTTGCCGGCCCTGGTGCTGTCCGACATCGAGATGCCGCGCATGGACGGTTTCGACCTGCTGCGCAACATCCGTGGCGATGCCCGCCTGCGTGCGCTGCCGGTGGTGATGATCACCTCGCGGATCGCGCAGAAGCACCGCGACTATGCCGAGCAGCTGGGCGCCGATCATTACCTGGGCAAGCCCTATGACGAAGCGCACTTGCTGGAGCTGATTGCTCGCTACACTGCGGCGCAAGCGCACAGCAAGACAGAGGCAGCGGCCTTGCTGCCTTGAAGGGGCGGCAGGCGAGGGTGGCCTGGCAGGCAGCCCTCGTCTTCTGCTGCTGCTGCGACCGCAGCTTGCAAGCCGAATTTTGGGCCGGCGTTCACCGGCCCTCCGGCCCCGATTCGGGGCCATTCTTTTTTGACCGTAGCCTTCATGTCTGAAGTCGTTGATCATCTCGCCGAGTTGACCGGGTTCCGCGATCGCGATGTCATGGACGTCACCCTGGTGTCGGCCCTGCGCGATTTGCTGGAACCGAGCTCGGTGGCGATCTACCGCTGCATCGGCGAGGCCGGTCATGAACGCTGGCTGACGCGCGCCCGGCTGTGCGCCGACGACGTCGTGGCCACTGCCGACCCGCTCTGGATGGAGCCCGAACGTCTGCCGCTTGCGCAAGACTTCCCCGAGCGCCTGGAATGCATGCGCAGCCGCACTGTGCTGCAGTGGCAGCTGGCGCCTGCGCTGGAGGCTGTTGAAGCGGAAGGGGCCGCCAACCCGGCCCCCGGGCTGTGGATCAACCTCTTCCCCATCGCCGCCGAGCGTGAGGTGGTGGGCGTGGTGGAGGTCCATTCCTTGAGCCGCCTCAAGAGCAAGTCGCAGCGCATGGTCAGCAGCGTGCTGCGGATTTATCACAATTTCCAGGGCCTGCTGGACTACAGCGAACGCGACACCTTGACGGGCTTGCTCAACCGCAAGACCTTCGAGGAGAGCTTTCTCAAGGCCCTGGGCGAGCTGGCGGCCAACGTCTCCTCGGGCGTGATGTCGCATGACGAAGGCGAGGGCGAGCGGCGTCATGAGCACGGCCAGCCGCAGTACTTCCTCGGCGTGATCGACATCGACCATTTCAAATCGGTCAACGACCGCTTCGGTCACTTGATCGGGGACGAGGTCCTGCTGCTGCTGTCGCGTTTGATGCGCAGCAGCTTCCGCTTTCACGACCTGCTCTACCGCTTCGGTGGCGAAGAGTTCGTGGTGCTGATGCGCTGCGATGTGGGGCTGGACGCAGCCCAGGCCTTCGAGCGCCTGCGTCACAACACCGAGCACTACGCCTTCCCACAGGTGGGGCGGATCACGGTCAGCATCGGCTTCACCCAGGTCCGCGTTGGCGACTCGCCCGCGGCGGCCTTCGAGCGCGCCGACAAGGCCGTCTATCACGCCAAGGACAATGGTCGCAACCAGGTGCACAACCATGCCGATCTGGTCTCTGCCGGCCAGATGCAGGAAGTGGCCCAGCTCAGCGATATGGAGCTGTTCTGAGCTGAAGCGCTGAGTTCGGCCCGGCTCGGCAACCGGGTTCTTTTTTCCAGCCGTCACAGACCGTCACAGAGCACACACCGAGCGTGCACTGACCTGGCGGGCCCCCTTCGACACAATGAATTCATCGCAGCAAGACAGCAAGCCCTGAGGCCTCTGCCCCCGACTTGCCGCGAGTGTTGAAACCCTGTGATGCGGCCCGCCTCGGCGGCCGCGAAGGAAAGGAACCCACCATGACCAAGAACAAGAACTCCAAGATCGCCCTGGCTTCCATCTCGGCTTTGGCCCTCGCACTGGGCGCGGCCAGCGGCGCCGCACGTGCCGCATCGTCCGGTGATTCGGGCTTCTACCTCAGTGGTGACCTGGGTCAGTCCCGCAACAACCTGAGCAGCCCCACCAGCCCGGCAGTCGCCACCGACAAGCGCGGCACCATCTACGGCATCAGCGGTGGCTACCAGTTCAACAAGCACTTCGCCACCGAGCTGAGCGTGCAGCGCCTGGGCACCCATGGCATCGGCAGCACCGAGAGCAAGACCACGGCTTACTCCCTGGACGCCATCGGGCGCTTGCCCGTCAGCGACAAGTTCGCCGTCTACGGCCGCCTGGGTGCCAGCCATCTCGACCGCAAGTTCAGCGGCATCGACGGCCAGAACGCTCATGGCGTCGGCTTCAAGCTCGGCCTGGGTGCCGAGTACGCCTTGGACAAGAACTGGTCCCTGCGCACCGAACTGACCCGCTACAACAAGGCGCCGGTTGCCAGCACCTACGGTGAGCACATGAACACCTGGACCGCAGGCGTGAAGTACCGCTTCTGATCAAGCTTGGCAGGGCCTTCGCCGCGAATCGAGGCCCTGCATGAGGACACGCCCCGTGCGCAAGCTTTGCCGCGGGGCGTGCTTGCTTTGTGGCGCCGCTACGCCGATTTGTGCGGATAGCGCGCCCCTGTGATCGGGGGGTGTTCGCATCCCCTGCATTGCCGTTAAGGTATGGCCTAGGGTTTTCACTGGTATTTCACCGTTGAAGGGCAGGCATTCATGGCATTGAGCGAGGCTTGGGGTCCCATGGCGAGCGGGCGGCTGTTGTTGCGAGCCCCCGTGGCGAGTGATCTGGAGGCTCTGCATCGCATCCAGTCCGACCCGCTGACGCAGCGGACACGGCCTCAGCCCACCTCACGTGAGGCCAGCTTGGAGTTGCTGCAGTCCTGGCAGCTGCACTGGCAGCGCTGGGGTTATGGTTGCTGGGCCATGAGTCTCGGCGGTGATGAGGGCAAGGATCTGCTGGGCTTTGGCGGCCTGATGTGGCAGGCGGTCGATGGCCGGCAAAGCTTGTGCCTGAAGCTCTGGCTTCATCCGCAGTCCTGGGGCTTGGGCTATGCCACCGAGGTCGGTGAACTGGCCTTGCAGCAGGCTTTTCAGGAACTGCACGCACCTTCGGTTTTGGCCCTGGTTCGCCCCACCGATCTGCCCACCCGCCGCACCCTGGAGCGGCTGGGCATGCGCTTGAAAGGCGCTTTGGCCGATGTGCCCAAGCAGGCCCCCAGCCTGTTGTTTGAAACCACGCCGGCGCATCGGGCTCATTTGGCGCAGAGCCGGCGTCAAGCGGCGGCTCTGGCCGAGCAAGCGCTAAGCCCAGAATCCTCGTTCGGCGCGTACAGCGCCTGAAGCTCATGCGGCGGCCGTGTTTGGCCGCCCTGGCGCAACCGGCGGGCTCAAGCCAGCACCGGAAATCGCCTCAGCCCCTGCAGATCGAGCACCCGCAGGCCGCCGTATTCGATGCGGATCAGGCCATGGCCCGCCAAGGTGTGCAGGGCCAGGTTGACGCGCTGGCGGGACAGGCCGACCAAGTAGCCCAGCTCTTGCTGGGTGATGCGCAGCAGGCTGCCCACGCCGGGGTAGAGCTGGGGGTGGAAGAGGGCGGCGAGGTTGCGGGCGACGCGCAGCTCGGGGTCGGTGATGCGGTCGATCTCGCGCGCGGCGATGAACTGGCCCAAGCGTTCGTTCAGCTGGTTGAGCATGAAGCGGTTGAAGGGGATGCTGCCCTCCAGCAGCTCATGAAACGCCTCGATCGGCAGGCCGGCCACCACGCTGCGCCGCAGGGCCTGGATGTTGTAGCGGTAGCTTTCGCGCTTGAGCAGGGTGCCCTCGCCAAACCAGCCGCCCGGCGGCACGCCGGTGAAGGTGATGGCTTGTCCGCTGGAGTCGTCATTGCTCATCTTGAGCAGGCCATCGACCACGCCGAACCAGAAGGTCGCCGGCCGGCCGATGCGGCAGACGCGCTCGCCGACATCGGCCTCGGCCACTTGCAGCTGCTGCACGGCGCGCTCGCGCTGCGCCTCGTCCAAGAGATCCAGCCAGGGGATGGCGGCCAGCTCGGCCGCCGTGGCCGGGCGGGCGCGCTGGCGCAAAGGGATGCTGGGGCTGGATGGTGGATGAGGCCCGCCGCTCTCGGAACGGGGCCCTGACGCTGAATTCATACGGCAGTGTCCACCGCCCAAGATGACGCAGCGCTTACAGGCCACCCCCGGGAAAGTACCGGCGGGGGAGTCCCTTGAATTGTCGTTACAACGACAACACAGCGTCAAAGTGACGACCTACCATGCAGGCAACAGATGTCGGCAGCACCGCTTCTTGCGGGTCTTGCATGCACGACACAGGAGACAACACGTGGATGCGACATTTCCTCGCCTCTTGCTGGCTCATGCCGCCGAGCGCCCCGATGCGCCGGCTCTGCGTGAAAAGGAATACGGGATCTGGCAGACCCTGAGCTGGTCGCAGCTGGCCGTGCTGGTGCGCGAGCTGGCCCATGGGCTGGCGCTCGCCGGCCTGCAGCGGGGCCAGCATCTGATCGTGGTGGGGGAGAACCGGCCGCGCCTGTCGGCAGCCATGCTGGCAGCCCAGTCGCTGGGGGCGATCCCCGTGCCGCTGTACCAGGATGCGGTGGCGGCCGAGTTTGTCTTCCCGATCAACAACGCCGAGGTCGCCTTTGCCGTGGTCGAGGACCAGGAGCAGGTGGACAAGATGCTGGAGCTGCGCGAGCACTGCCCGCAGCTGCGCCACATCTGGTTTGACGACCCGCGCGGCCTGCGCAGCTACCAGGAGATGGGCCTGCGCTCGCTCGACGAGCTCTGCGAGCGCGGTCGCCACGATGCCCTGGCTCGCCCCGGCTTTTTTGCCGCCGAGGTCGCGCAAGGGCTGAGCCACGATGTCGCGGCCATGTTCTTCACCTCGGGCACCACGGGCAACCCCAAGGGTGTGGTCCACACCCATGCCAGCCTGATCGACCGCGCCCAGGCGGGCGCGCGTTTCGACCGCCTCAGCCATGAGGAGGAGGTGCTGGCCTACCTGCCGCCGGCCTGGATCGGCCAGAACATCTTCAGCTATGCCCAGTGGCTGGCCTGCGGCTATGTGGTCAATTGCCCCGAGTCGACCAGCACGGTCAGCATCGATCTGAAGGAGATCGGCCCGAGCTATTACTTCGCGCCGCCGCGGGTGTTCGAGGGCTTGCTGACCAGCGTGATGATTCGCATGGAAGACGCATCAAGGCCCAAGCGCTGGCTGTTCGCCCGCTGCATGGCCCTGGCGCGGCGGGTCGGCCCAGCGCTGATGGATGGCCGCCCGGTCGGCCTGCTGGACCAGCTGAAATACCAGTTAGGCGATCTGCTGATCTACGGCCCCTTGCGCAACAGCCTGGGCCTCTCGCGGGTGCGGGTGGCCTACACCGCGGGCGAGGCCATCGGCCCCGATCTGTTCAGCTTCTACCGCAGCATCGGCATCAACCTCAAGCAGCTCTATGGCTCGACCGAGACTGCCGTCTTTGTCTGCCTGCAGCCCGACCATGAGGCCCGCGCCGACACCGTGGGTGTGCCCATCGAAGGGGTCGAGATCAAGCTGGCCGAGAGCGGCGAGATCCTGGTCAAGTCGCCGGGCCTGCTCAAGGGCTACTACAAGAACGAGGCGGCCACGGCCGAGGTGCTGACGCCCGAGGGCTGGTTCCACACCGGCGACGCCGGCTTCATCGATGCCCATGGCCACCTGAAGATCATCGACCGCGCCAAGGACGTGGGACGGCTGCGCGGCGGGGCCTTTGATGGCGCCATGTTTGCGCCCAAGTATGTGGAGAACAAGCTTAAGTTCTTTGCCCACATCAAGGAGGCGGTGGCCTTTGGCGACGGCCGCGACCGCGTCTGCGCCTTCATCAACATCGACTTCGACGCCGTGGGCAACTGGGCCGAGCGCCGCAACCTGCCCTATGCCGGCTACACCGATCTGGCGCAAAAGCCCGAGGTGTACGAGCTGATCCGCGACTGCGTGCAACAGGTCAATGCCGACCTGGCCCAGGATGCGCTGCTGGCCGGCAGCCAGATCAGCCGCTTCCTGATCCTGCACAAGGAGCTCGATGCCGACGACGGCGAGCTGACCCGCACCCGCAAGGTGCGGCGTGGCGCCATTGCCGAGAAGTACGCGGTGCTGATCGAGGCACTGTATGCCGGCCGCAGTTCGCAGTACATCGAAACCGCCGTCAAGTTCGAGGACGGACGCAGCGGCAAGGTGGCCGCCGATCTGCGCATCAATGATGCCCAGACCTTCGCGGCCGTGAAGAGCGCCGCCTGATGATGATGAGCAGCAGCAGCCCGATGGACCCAAACGACATCAGCATTCCCGGCGACAACACCGCGGTCAAGAAGATCGGTGATGTCATCCTTGAGGTGCGCAATATCTCGTTGAGCTTTGGCGGCGTGAAGGCGCTGACCGACATCAGCTTCGATGTGCGCGAGCATGAGATCCGCTCCATCATCGGCCCCAACGGTGCGGGCAAGAGCTCCATGCTCAACTGCATCAATGGGGTCTATCAGCCGCAGCAGGGGCAGATCAGCTTTCGCGGCAAGACTTTCAAGCACATGAGCTCGCGCCAGGTGGCCGAGATGGGCGTAGCCCGCACCTTCCAGAACCTGGCCCTGTTCAAGGGCATGAGCGTGCTGGACAACATCATGACCGGGCGCAGCCTGCACATGCGCTGCAATCTGCTCCAGCAGGCCCTGCGCTGGGGCGCGGCGGAGCGTGAGGAGATCGCGCAGCGCGAGAAGGTCGAGCGCATCATCGATTTCCTTGAGATCCAGGCCTACCGCAAGACCCCGGTCGGCCGCTTGCCTTACGGCCTGCAAAAGCGCGTGGACCTGGGCCGTGCCCTGGCCATGGAGCCGCAGGTGCTGCTGCTGGACGAGCCCATGGCCGGCATGAATGTAGAGGAGAAGCAGGACATGTGCCGCTTCATCCTCGACGTCAACGCCGAGTTCGGCACCACCATCGTGCTGATCGAGCACGACATGGGCGTGGTCATGGACATCAGCGACCGCGTCGTGGTGCTCGACTACGGCAAAAAGATCGGCGATGGCGCGCCTGCCGAGGTGCGACAGAACGAAGACGTGATCCGCGCCTATTTGGGCACCTCGCATTGAGATGGAGTCGTGATGGGATTCGTCATTGAAACAATCTTCGGCGGCCTGATGACAGGCATGCTGTATTCGCTCATTGCACTGGGATTTGTGCTGATCTACAAGGCCTCGGGCGTGTTCAATTTCGCGCAGGGTGCCATGGTGCTGTTCGCGGCCCTGGCGATGGCGCGCTTTGCCGAGTGGATCCCGCTCTGGACCGGCATCAGCAGCCCGCTGCTGGCCAATCTGCTGGCTTTTGTCGCGGCCTTTGCGGTGATGGTGGTGGTGGCCTGGGGCGTGGAGCGCCTGGCCTTGCGGCATCTGGTCAACCAGGAAGGCATCACCTTGCTGATGGCCACGCTAGGCATCACCTATTTCCTTGAAGGCCTGGGTCAGATGGTCTTCGGCTCGGACATCTACAAGATCGATGTCGGCATGCCCAAGGACCCGATCTTCCTGTTCGAGAAGAGCTTTGAAGGCGGCGTGCTGATCAACAAGGAAGACCTCTACGCCGCCCTGATCGCCGCGGCCATGGTGGCCTTGCTGGCCCTGTTCTTCCAGAAGACGGCCACCGGCCGCGCCCTGCGCGCCGTGGCGGACGACCACCAGGCCGCCCAGTCCATCGGCATCCCCCTGTCCACCATCTGGGTCATCGTCTGGAGCGTGGCCGGCTTTGTGGCCTTGGTGGCCGGCATCATCTGGGGCAGCAAGCTGGGTGTGCAGTTCTCGCTCTCGCTGGTGGCGCTGAAAGCGCTGCCAGTGGTGATCCTGGGCGGGCTGACCTCCGTGCCCGGCGCCATCATCGGCGGCCTGCTGATCGGCGTGGGCGAGAAGGTCTCCGAGGTCTACCTCGGCCCGGCCCTGGGCGGCGGCATCGAAATCTGGTTCGCCTATGTGCTGGCACTGCTCTTCCTGCTCGTTCGGCCACAGGGTTTGTTCGGCGAAAAGATCATTGATCGGGTGTGAGTGAGTGGGTGGGTGAGTAAGTGAACGGGTGAACAGGTGAACAGGTGATGGCGGACGGGGTTCCCCCGTTCACTTGTTCACCGGTTCACTGATTTGCCAGCAACAGAGCGTCCAAACGACATGATTTACCGCGAAAACGGCCAATTCAAAACCAGCTACCGCGCCGACAGCGCCATCCTGGCGATCCGCCAGGACCGCTGGGCCATGGCGGCGCTGCTGGCCCTGGCTTTTGTCGGCCTGCCCCTGCTGGGCAATGAGTACCTGTTCCGGGCCATCCTGATCCCGTTTCTGATCCTGTCGCTGGCGGCACTGGGCCTCAATGTGCTGGTCGGTTACTGCGGCCAGATCTCGCTGGGCACGGGCGCCTTCATGGCGGTGGGCGCGTACGCGGCCTACAACTTCCAGGTCCGCATCGAGGGCATGCCGCTGATCCTCTCGCTGCTGCTGGGCGGGGTGTGCTCCACGGTGGTGGGCGTGCTGTTCGGCATTCCCTCGCTGCGCATCAAGGGCCTGTATCTGGCGGTGGCCACGCTGGCGGCGCAGTTCTTTTGCGACTGGGCCTTTCTGCGCATCAAATGGTTCACCAACAATTCCTCGTCGGGCAATGTCTCGGTGTCGGACCTCAGCGTCTTCGGCCTGGCCATTGAGTCGCCGGTGCAGAAATACCTGTTCTGCCTGAGCTTTGTCTGCGTGTTCGCCCTGCTGACCAAGAACCTGGTGCGCGGCGCCGTCGGCCGTGAATGGATGGCCATGCGCGATATGGATGTGGCGGCGGCCGTCATCGGCATACGCCCGGTCTACGCCAAGCTCAGCGCCTTTGCCGTCAGCAGTTTCATCGTCGGCGTGGCGGGCGCGCTCTGGGGCTTTGTGCATCTGGGTTCCTGGGAGCCGGCGGCCTTTTCCATCGACCGCAGCTTCCAGCTGCTCTTCATGGTCATCCTCGGCGGCCTGGGTTCCATCATGGGCAGCTTCTTTGGCGCCGCCTTCATCATCTTTTTGCCGCTGCTGCTGAACCAGATTCCGCACTGGCTGGGCCTGCCCATGAGCACCGAGACGGCTTCGCATCTGGAGCTGATGGTGTTCGGTGCCCTGATCGTGTTCTTCCTAATCAAGGAGCCCCATGGTCTGGCCCGGCTCTGGTCCACGGCCAAGGAGAAGCTGCGGCTCTGGCCTTTCCCGCACTGACCTTGTTCACACTGTTTTTTCGCGCCTGCTGTTTGTTCAACCCATAACGCACCGCTTGAGTGCGCATCGACTGGAGACACGCATGAAACTGAAGCCATCCCTCGTTCTGGCCCTGGCCGCAGCTGCATCGGGCCTGTTCGGCCCGGCCCAGGCCGCGCCCGAAGCCAAGGAGCAGTTCTTCCCCTTGCTGGTCTACCGCACCGGGCCCTATGCCCCCAACGGCACGCCCTGGGCCAATGGCAAGCAGGACTATCTGAAGATGATCAACGCCCGCGACGGCGGTGTGAACGGCGTCAAGCTGACGTATGAAGAATGCGAAACCGGCTATGCCACCGACAAGGGTGTCGAGTGCTACGAGCGCCTGAAAGGCAAGGGCGCCACACTCTTCGACCCGCAGGCCACCGGCATCACCTTTGCGCTGACCGACAAGGTCATCAAGGACAAGATCCCCCTGATCACCCTGGGCTATGGCCTGGCCGCCTCACAGGACGGCAATGTCTTCAAGTGGAACTTCCCGCTGATGGGCAGCTACTGGACGGCGGCCGACATGCTGATCCAGCATCTGGCCAAGAAAGAGGGCGGCTTCGACAAGCTCAAGGGCAAGAAGATCGCCCTGGTCTATCACGACTCGCCCTTCGGCAAGGAGCCCATCCCCCTGCTGGATGAGCGCCAGAAGATGCATGGCTTTGACCTGCTGAAGATCCCCGTCACGGCGCCAGGTGTCGAGCAGAAGTCCGCGTGGCTGCAGGTGCGCCAGCAACGACCCGACTATGTGCTGCTCTGGGGCTGGGGCGTGATGAATTCCACCGCGCTCAAGGAGGCCCAGGCCACCGGCTACCCGCGCGAGAAGATGTACGGCGTCTGGTGGGCCGGCGCCGAGCCTGACGTCAAGGACGTGGGTGAGGGTGCCAAGGGCTACAACGCGCTGGCGCTGAATACCTCGGGCCAGAGCCCCAAGGTCATCCAGGACATCCTCAAGCATGTGCATGACAAGGGCCAGGGCAGTGGGCCCAAGGATGAGGTCGGTTCGGTGCTCTACACCCGCGGCGTGATCATCCAGGCCTTGGGGATTGAGGCGGTGCGGCGCGCCCAGGAGCGCTTTGGCAAAGGCAAGGTCATGACGGGCGAGCAGGTTCGCTGGGGCCTGGAGAACCTGGCCCTGGATCAGAAAAAGCTCGACGCCCTGGGCCTGGGTGGCGTGCTGCGCCCGCTGTCCACCTCCTGCGCCGACCACATGGGTTCCACCTGGGCCCGCGTGCATACCTGGGATGGCGCCAAGTGGAACTTCAGCTCCGACTGGATGCAGGCGGATGAGCAGATCTTGAAGCCCATGGTCAAGCAGGCCGCCGACAAGTACGCGGCCGAGAAGAAGCTGGAGCGCCGCACGCCGGCGGACTGCCAGTCGTGACGGAGTGAGGTGAACGGGTGAGTCGTTGAGTGAACGGGTGAACAAGTGAACAGGTGAGTCAGAACGCCGTCGCTTCACCCGCCCCCCCTTCACCCGTTCACCCGCTCCCCACTTCATCCGTTCACCCGTTCACCCGTTCACCCGCTCACTCCCACCCACCCACCATGTCCACCCCATTCCTCAACGTCAACGGCATCGAGGTCATCTACAACCACGTGATCCTGGTGCTCAAGGGCGTGTCCTTGCAGGTTCAGGAAGGCCGCATCGTGGCCTTGCTCGGTGGCAATGGCGCGGGCAAGACCACCACGCTGCGGGCGGTGTCCAACCTGCTGGCCGGCGAGCGCGGCGAGGTCAGCAAGGGCAGCATCGAGCTGCGCGGCGAGCGCATCGAAAAGCTCTCCACCGCCGAGATGGTCAACCGCGGCGTGGTGCAGGTGATGGAGGGGCGCCACTGTTTCGCCCACCTGAGCATCGAGGACAACCTGATGACCGGCGCTTACACCCGGCGCGACGGCCGCGCCGCCGTGGCCGAGACGCTGGAGAAGGTCTACAACTACTTCCCCCGCCTCAAGACCCGGCGCAGCTCGCAGGCTGCCTACACCTCGGGCGGCGAGCAGCAGATGTGCGCCATCGGCCGCGCCTTGATGGCCAACCCGCGCATGGTGCTGCTGGACGAGCCCTCCATGGGCCTGGCGCCGCAAATCGTCGAAGAGGTCTTCGAGATCGTCAAAGACCTCAACAGCAAGGAAGGCGTGACCTTTTTGCTGGCCGAGCAGAACACCAATATGGCCCTGCGTTATGCCGACTACGGCTACATCCTGGAGAGCGGCCGCGTGGTCATGGATGGTGAGGCCCAGGCGCTGCGCGAGAACGAGGACGTCAAGGAGTTCTACCTCGGCACCGGTGGCGGTGATCGCAAGAGCTTCAAGGATGTCAAGAGCTACAAGCGTCGCAAGCGCTGGCTGGCCTGATCCGTTATGGCCACGCCCATCTCCCTTTCCGACAGAAAGCCGGCCATGAACGAAGACGCCTTCTTCGCCCTACCGCCCTTCAGGCCCGAGGAGGCCTTGCTCACCCTCAAGCGCAATCTGCGCGACCTGCGTGCGCTGGAGGCCCGCGGCGACAGCTTCTGGCTGCAAGGCCAGCCGGTGCTGGAGTTGAGTGCGCAGGACGGCCAGCTGCTGGCCCGTCTGGTCAAACGCCCGGCGCGCAGCCCCGAGTGGGAGGCGCGGCATTGCAAGAATGCGGCCGAGGTGCGCAGCCTGCTGGACGAGGTCAAGCGCCGCCTGAACCGCTGGACGGACGAAACACCATGAGCGCCGCGGCCCCCTCGGACGCTTTCTTCGACGCGCTGGAAACCCGCGACCCCGCCGATCGCGAAGCCCAGCTCTTTGCCGCTCTGCGTCTGCAGCTCAGCCATGCCAAAGCGCACACCGCCGCCTATGCCGATCTGCTGGCCGGCGTGGAGCCGGCCGAGGTGGGCGACCGCGCAGCCCTGGCCCGCCTGCCCGTGATCCGCAAGTCCGAGCTGGCCGCGCGCCAGCTGGCTTTGCGCGAAGGGCAGGGCACGGCAGTCGGCGTAGCCCATGAGCCCCACGAAGCCTTGGGCGGCTTCTCGGCCATTGGCTGGCGAGGCTGCCTGCGCAGCGCCGGTGCCGGCCGCGTGTTTCAGTCCCCGGGTGGCTTGTACGAGCCTGAGGGCCGCGCGCCCGATTATTGGCGCGTCGCCCGTGCCCTGTTCGCCGCCGGCCTGCGCGCGGGCGACCTGGTGCACAACAGCTTCAGCTACCACCTGACCCCCGCTGGCGCCATGATGGAGGGCGGCGCCCATGCCCTGGGCTGCACGGTCTTCCCCGGCGGCGTCGGCAACACCGAGCTGCAGCTGCAGGCCATGCGCGATCTGCGGCCGCAGGCCTATGTCGGCACGCCCAGTTTCTTGAAGATCCTGCTCGACAAGGCGGCCGAGAGCGGCTTGCGCCTCGATTCCCTGCAGCGCGCTTTGCTCAGCGGCGAGGCCTTCCCGAACAGCCTGCGCGACTGGCTGGCCGAGCGCGGCGTGGCCGGCTACCAGTGCTATGCCACGGCCGACCTGGGCCTGGTCGCTTACGAGACCGCAGCGCGCGAAGGCCTGGTGCTGGCCGAAGGCATCATCGTCGAGATCGTCCGCCCGGGTGGCAGCGAGCCGGTGGCCGAGGGCGAGGTTGGCGAGCTGGTCGTCACCACGCTCAATCCCGACTACCCGCTGATCCGCTTTGGCACCGGCGATCTCTCGGCCATCCTGCCCGGGACCTGCCCGACCGGGCGCAGCAACCAGCGCATCCGCGGCTGGCTGGGCCGGGCCGATCAGTCGGCCAAGGTGCGCGGCATGTTCATCCATGCCTCGCAGCTGGCCGAGCTGCAGCGCCGCTTCCCCCAGGCCGGCCGGGCGCGCCTGGTGGTCGAGGGTGAGATGGCGCAGGACCGCCTGACCCTGAAGCTAGAGCTGCCCGAGGCCGTGCCGCGCGAGGGCCTGAGCGAGCAGCTGGCCGCTGCCCTGCGCGACATCACCAAGCTGCGCGCCGAGGTGGAGCTGCTGCCGCCGGGCAGCTTGCCCAATGATGGGCGTGTGATCGAAGACGCCCGAACAATCGACTGAAGCTCGCGCTCCGGCGGATTACGTAGTTCCCGCTGTCTCCGGCTTGGGCCTGCCGCCTAGGATCACAGTCCTCCCACTCGCCATTCGAGGACTGTTGACATGAAGAAGACTGCATTGCCCCTGCTGACCCTGAGTCTGCTGACCCTGGCCTCGGGCGCCGCCCTCGCCAACTACCCTGAGAAGCCCGTCAACATCGTTGTGCCCTTCTCGGCCGGCGGCCCCACCGACAAGGTGGCGCGCGACCTGGCCGAGGCCCTGCGCAAGCCCCTGGGCGCCACCATCGTGATCGAAAACGTCGGCGGTGCCGGCGGCACGCTGGGCGCCACCAAGGTGGCCAAGGCCGCACCCGATGGCTACACCTTGCTGCTGCACCACATCGGCATGGCCACCTCGCCGGCCCTGTACCGCAATATGCAGTACAAGACGCTCGACGATTTCGAGTACCTGGGCTTGATCAACGAAGTGCCCATGACCCTGATCGCCAAGCCCTCGATGCCGGCGAACAGCTATGCCGAGCTGGCCAAATGGCTGGATGCCAACAAGGGCAAGGTCAACCTCGGCAACGCCGGCCTGGGTTCGGCCTCGCACCTGTGCGGCCTGCTGTACCAGAGTACCATCAAGATCGACATGACCACCGTGCCCTACAAGGGCACCGGCCCGGCCATGACCGACCTGCTGGGCGGCCAGATCGACCTGATGTGCGACCAGACCACCAACACCACCAGCCAGATCGAGGGCGGCAAGGTCAAGGCCTATGCCGTCACCAGCAGCAAGCGCCTGACCGCGCCCGCGCTGGCCAAGCTGCCCACGCTCGATGAAATGGGGCTCAAGGGCTTCAGCGTCAACATTTGGCACGGCGTCTACGCCCCCAAGGGCACGCCCAAGCCGGTGCTGGAAAAGCTGGCCGCGGCCCTGAAGGTGGCCCTGGCCGATGCCGATTTCCACAAGCGCCAGGAAGCCCTGGGTGCGGTCATCGTCACTGACAACCGCGTCAACGGCGCCGAGCACAAGAAGTTTGTCGAATCCGAAATCAACAAATGGGGCCCCATCATCAAGGCGGCCGGCCAGTACGCAGATTGATGATTTGATCGCGAGGAAGCCCGCAGACGCGCCCTGCGTCTGAGCCCCTGAGCCCGGCTTGCCGGGCTCTTTTTCTTTGGGTCCGTCAGCCAGGTGCGCGGGCGTTGCCATCTTTGGCTGGCCTAAAGCTTGGCCGCAAAGAATCGCTGCTGTCTTCAACCACAGCGACCGCCCGGCGCCGCCTCCATCGGCCCCGGTCTTCATGCGATGCGATTCACACCCCCTGCCCAAGCCGTCTCCCATCTCGCCGCCCTGGCTCTGCGTCTGGGCCTGGCTGCCGCCTGCCTGCTGCCTCTGGCCGCCTGCCAGACCCTGCGGCTGGGCGACCAGGAGTTCATCAAGCCCGACCGCGTCAGCGGCTTTCAGGCACGCAGCACCTTGCAGTCGACCGCGCTGTCGCGCGAGAACCCGGCCGTGCGCCTGCTGCCGCAAAGCCTGAGCGTGCCGAGCGCCAGCGCCGACGCTGCGCCGGTGCTGCTGCAAGGCCTGAGCCTGCAGCGCCCCGATGCCCTGGCCACCGTGCTGTACTTCGGTGGCAATCTCTTCCACATCGACGATGGCGGCGACGCCGTGTTGGACGCCCTGGCCGGCTGCCCGGTCAATGTCTGGATGTTCGACTACCGCGGCTATGGCCGCAGCGGCGGTGAGCCCAAGGTCGAGACGCTGACGGCCGACGCGCTGCGCCTGTATGACCATGTGCGCGACCATGTTCGGGCCCAGCAGCCGGCCGGTGCCGGCCCCGTGCTGGTTCACGGTTATTCCCTGGGCAGCTTCATGGCCGGCCAGGTGGCCCAGGCGCGCCCGGTGGACGGCCTGATTCTGTCCGGCGCCGCCCCCAGCCCGCGCGCCACGGCCGAGCATGCCGTGCGGCGCCGTGCCGGCCTGCTGGCGCCCCTGCTCAAGCTGGAAATCAGCGAGGGCCTGGAGCGCATCGACAACCGCCAGGCCCTGGCCGCCTACCGCGGCCCAACCCTGGTGCTGGCCGGGGGGCGGGATGAGACCACGCCGGCCGAGCTGGGCCTCGCGGTCTTCGAGGCTCTGCCCGGTGGCGAGCACAAGCGCTGGGTCGAGCTGCCCGGGGCCAGCCATGCCGGGCTGATCCGACAGGGGCCTGCCCAGCCGGCGTACTGCGAACTGGTGCGGCAGGTGGCCGGCAGCACTGGCGCCCCCACAGGAGCCTCCACCGGCGCCGGGCGCTGAGCCGAGCTCAAGCCCGCGAAGCCATCGGCAGGCGCACTCCAAAGGCGCAGCCTCGCGGCGGTTTCAGCTCCGGCCGCGGGCTGAGCAGGCTCAGCGAGGCGCCGAGGCGCAGGCAGGCTTGCTGGACGATGGCCAGGCCGAGGCCGGCGCCCTCCACCGGGGTCGAGCCCTCCGGGCCACGCTGAAAGCGCTGGAACAGCCGGCCCTGGGCCTCGGGCGGGATGCCGGGGCCATCGTCCTTGACCCACAGCTCCAGCACATCCGGTTGAGCCGGATCGTGCAGCAGCTGCAGTTCCAGCTGGGCGCCGCGGCCGGCGTAGCGCAGCGCGTTGCCGATCAGGTTGCCGACGATGGAGGCCAGCGCCTGCGGCTCCACCCGCCAGGGCAAGTGCTCAGGGGCATCCAGGCTCAGCTCGATGCCCGAGCGCTCGGCCTCGGGCAGAAAGGTGAGCAGCTGTTCGCGCAGCCACTCGGCCAGGTCCAGGTCTTGCGGCACCGGCGCCGAGGCCGCCTCCATGCGGGCCAGGGCCAGCAATTGCTCCACCAGGTGCGAGGCGCGCGCCACGGCGGCGTCGAGCTGCCGACCTGCCTGCTCGCGCGCGCCAGCGTCTTCGGCGCGGCGCAGCACATGGGCCTGGGCGCTGATCCAGGCCATGGGCGTGCGCAGCTCATGCGCGGCGTCGTCGAGGAAGGCGCGTTCACGCTCCAGATGGCCGCGCAAGCGGCCCAGCAGGCTTTGCAAGGCCTGCACCAGGGGCTGCAGCTCGCGGTGGCGCAGGGCTTGCTGCAGAGCCGGGGGCAGGGGGCTCAGGTCCTCCGGCCGACGCTGGCGCAGCTCGCGGCTGAGCCGGTTCAGTGGCGCGAGGCCGCGCGTCACCGCCAGCCATAGCGGCAGCAGGATCAATGGAAAGGCCAGCAGCAGCAGGGGCAGCAAGGCCTGGTGGATGCCGGCAAAGATCTGCCGGTCGCTCATCGGCAGGCTGATGCGGTGCAGCGCCCAACGGGCGTTGCTGCGGCTGCGCAGCAGGCAGTCCTGGCCGGGCATGCTGCAGCGGCCAGGGCTCAGCTGCCAGCTCAGGCCCGGCAGCTCGTGCAGGCGCTCGGCCACGTACACCGGTGGCGCATCGTCCGGCAGCCGGCGGTCGCGCAGGATGAAGCCGGCCCGGGTGCTCTGGCCGGCATCCTGAAGCTCCTGTTGCGAGAGCTCGTCGATGCTGCGCAGGCGCAGGGCGACCTCGGCGGCGCTGTGCTCGGGGCGCAACTGGGCCAGCACCTGGTCCACGGTCTGCTGCAGACGGGCCTCGCGGCCCTGGGCCCAGCGCTGCCAGTAGAGCAGCAGCAGGGCGGCCCAGACCAGCACAAAGGCCAGCAGCAGGGAGGCGATCAGCCGCCGCGTCAGGCTGGGCCCGAGCCAGCGGGCTCGCAGGCTGCCCGGCCCGCTCATTCCGGCCGTTCCAGGCGGTAGCCCACGCCGCGCAGGGTGCGGATGCGCTCGGGCCCGATCTTCTTGCGCAGATTGGACATGTGCACCTCCAGCGCGCTGAACTCCAGCGCTTCGCCCAGCGGCTCCAGGCGCTGGGCCAGGGCGCCCTTGGCCACGGCCCGGCCGGGTTCGCGCGCCAGCTCCAGCAGGATGTTGAACTCGCGCGGTGACAGCTCCAGCGCCTGCCCGCCCACGCGGGCCGTGCGCGCGCCGGGCGAGATTTCCAGATCGCCGATGCGCCAGAGTTCGCTGGCCTGCTGGGCATAGCGCCGCTGCACCGCCCGCATGCGCGAGAGCAGCTCGGGCATGGCAAAGGGTTTGACCAGGTAGTCGTCGGCGCCGCCGTCCAGGCCGCGCAGACGCTCATCCAGACCCGAGCGGGCTGTGATCAAGAGCACCGGCGTCAGCGCGCCGCCGCGGCGCCAGCGGGTGAGCAGGTCGAAGCCGCTGCCGTCCGGCAGGCTCAGGTCGAGCAGCACGCAGGCGTAATCAGCGAGCTCCACGGCCTGGGGGGCGTCGGCCGCGCGGCGCAGCCACTGGCTGCTGAAGCCCTCGGTCTGCAGCACCTGCTGCAAGGCCCGGCCCAGCTCCAGATCATCTTCCACGATCAAGACATGCATGGCGCGGCATTGTCCCCATGCCCCTGCGCGGCCCGCCTCGGGACAAACCGCAGGCGGGGCGAGCCGATCAAGGCGCCCGGCGGGCCGCGTCCAGCAGCTGCAGCACCAGCGGGTGGTGCTGGCCACGGCGCGAGCGGATGGCGTGGATCTCTTCCTTCACCTCCTCGACATGGCCCAGCAGGCGCAGGCCATGCATGCGTTCCAGGTCTTCACCGCCGAGGCGGCTGACCGGGAACACACCCAGGCCGCGCGAGGCGAACACGGCCATCAGGGCGCTGTCCTCGAACTCGCCGACGATGTTGGGCAGCAGCCCCTGTTCGGCAAACCAGTGATCGAGCGTGCCGCGCAGGGCCGAGTGCGCCGTGGGCAGCAGCACCGGCAGGCGGTTCAGGCAGAGCGGGAACTCGCGCAGCTCGGCCGCATGCACCAGGGTCTTCGGCCCATACCAATCGACCGGCGCCTGCACCAGCAGCTCGCTGCTCAGGCGCAGCCCCGGCTTGTGCGGCGCCGGCCGCCCGGCCAGCACCAGGTCCAGCTTGTGCATGGCCAGCTCAGCCAGCAGCGGGTCGACCTCGCCCTCGTGGCAGAGCAGGCGCAGGGACTCGGTGCCCAGCACCGGCGCGAGCAGGGCGTGGGCGGCCAGTTTGGAGATGCCGTCGCTCAGGCCCACGGCCAGTCGGGCCGCCGGGCCTTGCGCCGCCTGGCGCACCTCTTCCGGGATCAGGCTGCCGAGGCGGAAGATTTCTTCGGCGCGCGCAAACGCGGTCTGGCCCGCCTCGGTCAAAGCCACGCCGCGGCCGGCGGGCTTGAGCAGCTGGTGCCCGAGCGATCTCTCCAGCTCGCGCACCTGGGTGCTGATGGTCTGGATGGCCATGTTCAGCCGTTCCGCGGCGCGCGCAAAGCCGCCTTCCTGGGCCACGACCCAGAAGTAGTGCAAGTGCCTGAAATTCAGCATGGAGCCTCCGCGCTCAATCTGTTGACTTCCGAAAAACAGAAGTGAATCGTATGCCAGCGCTGCTTGTTTGGAAGTGTGGCGCGGCGGAGAATGCAGCCATCTGTGTTTCGGACAAGAAGGGGGAAGACGATGGCCTATTACCTGTTGACCTGGTTGATGGTGGGGCTGCTGGCTGCGCTCTGGTCGCTGGCCAGCTGGGCCTTTCACAGCCTGGCGGTGTGGACCGTGACCGCCCTGGGCTCGCAAGCGGAAGGGTTGCCCACCCTGGGTGCCCGCCTGTCCGACCTGCATTTGCCGGCCTGGCTGGCGCCCTGGGTGCCCGAGGGCTTGCTGCAAGGCCTGGCCGAGTTTGTGGATCTGTTCGCGCCCCTGCTCAAGGCGGTGCTGGAGGCCATGCCCGTGCTCGGTGAATGGCTCTCGCCCTTGATCTGGGTGGGCTGGGGTCTGGGCATGTTCTTGCTCCTGCTGCTCGGTGGCGGCTTGAGCCTTTTGCTCAAGCTGATGCAGAGCAAGGCGGCCAGCTTGGCCCCGCCGCGTTCGTTGCCTTCGGCTTGAAGTGCACCGGACTGCATCACATCTGAATTTGGAGGACTGAGACCATGAAACGCATTGCCTTGTTTCTATTGACCAACCTCGGCGTCATGCTGGTGTTGGGCCTGGCGGTCCACCTGCTCGGGCTGAACCGCTTCTTGCATGCCAACGGGCTGGACTTGACCACGCTGCTGGGCTTTGCCCTGGTGATGGGCTTTGGCGGCGCCTTCATCTCGCTCTTGATCAGCAAGCCCATGGCCAAATGGACCACGGGCGTGCAGATCATCAACCAGTCGAACGACACCACCCACATCTGGCTGGTGACCACGGTGGAGCGCTTCGCCGAGAAAGCCGGCATCGCCACGCCCGAGGTCGGCATCTACGAGGGTGCGCCCAATGCCTTCGCCACCGGCGCCTTCAAGAACTCGGCCCTGGTGGCGGTGTCCACCGGCCTGCTGCAGTCCATGACGCGCGAAGAAGTGGAGGCGGTGATCGGCCACGAGGTGGCCCATGTGGCCAACGGCGATATGGTGACCATGGCGCTGATCCAGGGCGTCATGAACACCTTTGTGGTCTTCCTCTCGCGCATCGTGGGTTACTTCGTCGACAAGATCGTCTTGCGCAACCAGAACGACGGCCCCGGCATCGGCTATTACGTCACCACCCTGGTGATGGACCTGCTGCTCGGTGTGGTCGCGGCCCTGATCGTGGCCTGGTTCTCGCGCCAGCGCGAGTTCCGTGCCGATGCCGGCGCCGCCCAGC
Organism: Paucibacter sp. B51; assembly: GCF_027863535.1. NCBI lineage: Bacteria > Pseudomonadati > Pseudomonadota > Betaproteobacteria > Burkholderiales > Sphaerotilaceae > Roseateles > Paucibacter sp. B51. The sequence continues at coordinate 2,269,209 of NZ_JAPIVN010000001.1, forward strand.
TGATGGGTCGCAAGCAGCCCATGGTCAATGCCCTGGCGCGCCTGGGCGGCCTGGACCCGGGCGAGATGCCCAAGGCCATGCAGGCCATGGGCATCAGCTCGCGCCCCGGCGGCATGCTGGCGCTGTTCTCCAGCCACCCGCCGATGGAGCAGCGCATCGCCCGCCTGCAGCAATCGGTCTGAGTCATCACCCATCCATCTGGTTTCAAGGATCAAGCACCATGAGCGCACAACATATGCTGGAACAGCTGTTCAAGTCGGGCCTGAGCCTGCTGGACGGCAAGAGTGGCGGCCGAGGGCCGGATTGGGGGCAGATCGGCGGCGGCGCCGCGGCGGGCGGTGCGCTGGGTCTGCTGCTGGGCAGCAAGCGCGGCCGCAGCTTTGGTGGCAAGGCGCTCAAATACGGCAGCCTTGCGGCCCTGGGCGCGGTGGCGTACAAGGCCTACCAGTCCTGGCAGGCTCAGCAGGCCCAACAAGGGCAGCAGCAACAGCCGCCTGCAGCGCAACCGGCAGCCTTGGCCGCCCCATCGCAGAACCCGGCGCCCCAGGAGCAGCATGGCCGGGCCTTGCTGCAGGCCATGATCGGGGCGGCCAAGGCCGACGGCCATCTCGATGCCCGGGAGCGCGGTCTGCTGGAGACCGAGTTGCAGCGCCTGCAGGCCGAACCGGCCCTGCGCCAGTGGATGGAGGCCGAACTCGCGCGCCCGCTGGATCCGGCTCAGGTGGCGCAGGCTGCCAGCAGCCCGGAGCTGGCTGCCGAGATGTACCTGGCCAGTCTGCTGGTGGCCGACGAAACCAGCTTCATGGAACGGGCCTACCTCGACGAATTGGCGCGCCAGCTGCGCCTGCCTTCCGGCTTGAAAGCCGAGCTTGAAGCCCAGGCCCTTGTGAGCTGAGCGGCGGCGTGCTCAGGCGAACAGCTCGGGCCGCAGCGGCAGCTCGCGAATCCGCCGGCCGGTCAGTGCAAACAAGGCGTTGACCACGGCCGGCGCGATCGGCGGCGTGCCCGGCTCACCGACTCCACCCGGCGCCGCGCTGCTGGGCACGATGTGCACCTCGATATGCGGCATCTGTGCCAGGCGCACGGCCTCGTAGTCGGGGAAATTGCTTTGTTCGATGCGGCCGTTTTTCAGCGTGATCTGGCCGAACAAGGCGGCGGACAGGCCGTAGACGATGGAGCCCTGCATCTGGGCTTCGACCGTGTCGGGGTTGACGACCACGCCGCAGTCGAGGGCGCAGACCACTCGATGCACCCGCGGCTGCCCATCCTGCAGCGACACCTCGGCCACCTGGGCACACCAGGAGCCAAAGCTCTCATGCACGGCGATGCCGCGGGCCCGTCCCGCCGGCAAGGGCTGACCCCAGCCGGCCTTGGCCGCGGCCAGCTCCAGCACCGCGCGGTGGCGCGGCTTGTCAACCAGCAGGGCGCGGCGGAACTCGAAGGGGTCTTTTTTTGCGGCGTGGGCCAGTTCGTCGATGAAGCCCTCGGTGAAGAAGGCGTTGTAGGAATGGCCGACGCTGCGCCAGGAGCCAATCGGCACCGGTGTTTTCACCCGCAGCTGGCGCACGCTCAGGTTCGGTATGGCGTAGGGCAGGTCGAAAGCGCCTTCGATCTGGTTCTTGTCGGGCGAGTCCGCCGCCATCGAGGGCAGCAGGCGCTCGGTCGTGGCCAGGCCGATGGACGGTGCGGCCACGCGGTTCAGCCAGGCCTGGGGGTGGCCTTGCGCATCGAGCGCGGCGCTGAAGCTGGCCATGGCGACGGGGCGGTACATATCGTGCTGCATGTCCTCCTCGCGCGACCACACGAGCTTGACCGGCCGGCCTTGGGCCTGCATGGCCAGCAGCACCGTCTCTTCGACCATGTCCAGCTCCAGGCGGCGGCCGAAGCCGCCACCGAGCAGGGGCACATGCAGCGTCACATGGTCGCTGTCGACGCCGGCCACCTGGGCGGCCTTCCAGCGTGCCAGTGATGCCACCTGTGTGCCGCACCATACCGTCAAATGGCCGCCCTTGAACTGGGCCGTGCAGTTGATCGGCTCCATGGCGGCGTGGGCCAGGAACGGGGCTCGATAGAGCGCGTCCAACTGGTGCTCGGCCTGCTGCAAAGCGGCCTCGGCGTCGCCAAGCTGGCGGAAGCCGCTGCCCTTGTCCTTGCTGTCCAATGCCTGCTTGAGCTGACGGTCGATCTGAGCGGAATCGAGTTGGGCGTTGGGGCCTTCGTTCCACTCGATGTCGAGCGCATCGAGCGCCTGCTTGGCGCGCCAGTAGCGATCGGCCAGCACCACCACCGCGCGTTCCTGCAGCACGATCACATCGGCCACGCCACGGCGGGCCTTGGCTGCGGCGCTTTCGAGCTTGTGGACCTTGCCGCCCAGCACCGGGCAGTGGCGGATGGCGGCGTAGAGCAGCCCGTCGGGCCGCATGTCGATGCCGAACTGCGCCTGGCCATTGACCTTGGCCGGAATGTCGGTGCGCGGCATGGGCTTGCCGATCAGGCGGAACTGGCTCGGGGTTTTGAGGGTCAGGTCTTGCCGCGGGCTGATCCGGGCGGCGTCCGGCGCCAGCTCGCCAAAGCCGGCCTGGCGCCCGCTGGCCGGGTGGCGAACCACCCCGGCTTGCACCTGGCAGCTTTCCGGTGTCACGTTCCAGCGCTGTGCTGCGGCATCGAGCAGCATGGCCCGCGCGGTGGCACCGGCCAGGCGCAGGGGCTCCCAGGCATCGCGGATGCTGGAGGAGCCGCCGGTGATCTGCAGGCTCAGCAGGTAGCCGACGCGCTGCATGGAGCGCCGGGCCAGGTTCGCCAGCAGGCTGTCATCGTCAGCGCTGAAGGGCAGGACATTCACCATCACCGCCGTGTTGGCGTAAATCTGCGCCAGCGGTGCTTGTTCGGTGCTGACCTGCTTCCAGTCGGCGTCCAGCTCCTCGGCCACCAGCATGGCCAGGGCCGAGTGCACGCCTTGGCCCATCTCGGCGCGCGGTGAGGCGACGATGACCCGGCCGTCCGGCAGGATCTTGACCCAGCCGTTCAGCGCGACCTGGCCCGGCTCGGTCGGCAGCTGGGCTTTGTCACCCAGGCGAGAGGCGGGCGAGGGCGCCGTGGTCAAGCCCATGCCGAGCAGCACGCCACCGCCCAGCAAGCCACCGGCAATCAGAAAGCCGCGGCGCTTCATGCGGAGGCACTCCCGTTCAGTTGCTGGGCGGCCAGATGGATGCCCGCTCGAATGCGCTGGTAGGTGCCGCAGCGGCAGAGGTTGTTGATGCCGGCGTCGATGTCGGCATCACTGGGCTTGGCATTGCTGCGCAGCAGCGCGGCCGCGGCCATGATCATGCCGCTCTGGCAGTAGCCGCATTGCGGCACCTGCAGCTGCACCCAGGCCGCTTGCAGGGCGGCGGTGATGCGGTCGGGCTCGGCCTCTATGGTGCGGATCTTGGTGCCTTCGAGGGCCGAAATGGGCATCACGCAGGAGCGGGTGGCCACGCCGTCCACGCTCACGGTGCAGGCGCCGCAGCTGGCCACGCCGCAGCCAAATTTCGTGCCGGTCAGGCCCAGCTCGTCACGCAGCACCCAGAGCAGGGGCGTTTCGGGCTCGATGTCCAACCGTAGGTCCTGGCCGTTGACGTTCAAGGAGATGCTCATAGGGGAGACTCCAGGGAGGATCAGCGAATCGTGATCGGGATGGTCACTGGCCCGTCATTGAGCAGGCTGACCTTCATGTCGGCGCCGAACTCGCCGGCTTCCACCCGGGGGTGCAGGCGCCGTGCGGCTTGCAGGCAGTGGTCATACAAGCGCCGCCCCTGCTCGGCGCCGGCCGCGCCGGTGAAGCTGGGGCGGTTGCCGCTGCTGCAATCGGCGGCCAGGGTGAACTGCGAGACGATCAGCAGGCCGCCGGCGATGTCTTGCACGCTGCGGTTCATCTTGCCGGCCTCGTCACTGAAGACGCGCAGCTTGAGCACCTTGGCAATCAGCTTGTCGACCTGCGCCTCGCTGTCGCCCGGCTCGGCGCAGACCAGCATCAGCAGACCCGGTCCGATGGCGCCGGTGATGTGGCCTTCCACTTCCACCTGGGCGTGTTGCACGCGTTGCAGCACGGCGATCATGGCTTCAACTCCATCTGGCTTTCATCTTGTGGGTCATCAAAATGTGCTTCCACATCGCTGGGCAGCAGCTGGATGCTGGCGCGCAAGCCGGGCACGGCGTCCATCAGCGCGCGCTCCAGCGCATTGCGCTCGGCCGCGGCCTGGCCCAGGCTCCAGCTGGCGGGCATGTGCATGTGCAGGTCGATGTAGCGGCGCTGGCCGGCGCTGCGGCTGGCGATGTGGTCAAAGCGGATGTGCTGGGCCTGGGCGAAGCGGTCCAGCACCGCTTGCACGGCCTGCCGCTCTTCGGGGTCCAGGGCCGGGTCCATCAGGCCGTGGCTGGACTTCCAGACCAGGTGCACGCCCTCGCGCAAGATGTTGAGGGCCACGGCGGCGGCCAGCAGCGGGTCCAGCCACTGCCAGCCGGTCAGCATGACACCGAGCAGGCCCAGCATCACGCCTGCCGAGGTCCAGACATCGGTGAACAGGTGTCGTGCATCGGCCTCCAGGGCCATGGAGCGGTGCTCGCGCGCCTTCTTCAGCATGGCCCAGGCCAGGCCGCCGTTCAAGGCCGAGCTGATCACCGCCAGGGCCACGCCCAGGCCCAGGCCCTCGACCGGCTGCGGGTCCAGCAGGCGGTGAACCGAGGCCCAGATGATGCCCAGGCCGGCGGCGATGATGAGCACGCCTTCAAAGCCGCTGGAGAAATATTCGGCCTTGTGGTGGCCAAATGGATGCTCGGCATCCGGCGGCTTGGCCGCCACCGTGACCATGGCCAGGGCGAAGATGGCGCCGGCCAGGTTGACCAGGGATTCCAGCGCATCGGCGGCCAGGCTGACGGAATCGGTCCACCACCAGGCGCCGGTTTTCAGGGCGATGGTCACCAGGGCAACGGCGATGGACAGCTTCAGGTAGGAGGCGACTTGCATGGCCCGCATTGTGGCGGGCTTCCGCTGAAGCGCGGCTGAATGGTGCGGCGCTTCAAACCTACAATCGCGCCAGTTTCAACCCCTGCCTGCCGAGCGCCCGCCGCCATGACGAACGACACGACCGCCACCTCCAGCACCGATGTGGCCCATATTGCCCCGCGCGAGAAGGCCGAGATCCTGTCTCAGGCGCTGCCCTACATCCGCAAGTACCACGGCAAGACCATCGTCATCAAATACGGCGGCAACGCCATGACCGACCCGGAGTTGCAGAAAGACTTCGCCGAGGATGTGGTGCTGCTCAAGCTGGTGGGCTTGAACCCGGTGGTGGTGCACGGCGGCGGCCCGCAGATTGAAGGCCTGCTGAGCAAGCTGGGCAAGAAGGGCCATTTCATCCAGGGCATGCGCGTCACCGACCAGGAGACCATGGATGTGGTCGAGTGGGTGCTGGCCGGTGAGGTGCAGCAGGACGTGGTGGGCCTGATCAATGCCGCCGGTGGCAAGGCCGTGGGCCTGACCGGCCGCGACGGTGGCCTGATCCGCGCCAAGAAGCTGATGATTCAGGACAAGGACGATCCGAGCAAGGAGCACGACATCGGCCAGGTCGGCGACATCGTCTCCATCGACCCCAGCGTGGTCAAGGCCTTGCAGGACGACCAGTTCATCCCCGTGGTCAGCCCCATTGGTTTTGGCGAGCACAACGAGAGCTACAACATCAACGCCGATGTGGTGGCGGCCAAGCTGGCCACCGTGCTGCGTGCTGAAAAGCTCTTGATGCTGACCAATATCCGCGGCGTGCTGGACAAGGAAGGCCAGCTGCTGACCGAGCTGACCCCGCGCCGCATCGACGAGCTGGTGGCCGACGGCACCATCAGCGGCGGCATGATCCCCAAGATCGCCGGCGCCATCGACGCGGCCAAGAGCGGCGTCAACGCGGTCCACATCATCGACGGCCGCGTGCCGCATGCGATGTTGCTCGAGATCCTGTCGGATCAGGCTTACGGAACAATGATTCGGTCTCACTGAGACCGAAGGCTTGTTCCGCGTCTGACCGAAGGGAAGACTTGCAATGATTCGGTCTCACTGAGACCGAAGGCTTGTTCCGCATCTGACCGAAGGGAAGACTTGCCATGATCCGGTCGCACTGTGCTTGAACCACTCAGCTGTGTCGTGAACGAGCGCCGCGCGCCCCAGGTCTGGTTCTTCGACCTCGACAACACCTTGCACAACGCCTCGGCCCATGTGTTCGGGGCGCTCAATGTGGCGATGAACGAGTACATCGTCCGCCACCTGGGGGTGCCAGGCGATCAGGCCGCTGAGCTGCGTTCGCGGTACTGGCACCGTTACGGCGCCACGCTGCTGGGCCTGGTTCGCCACCACGGCGTGTCGGCCGCGCATTTCCTGGCCGAAACGCATGCGCTGCCGGGCATGGAGCCGGGCTTGCACAGCCATGCCCATGACCTGGCCGCCTTGCGCCGCCTGCCCGGGCGCAAGTTCCTGCTGACCAATGCGCCGCTGGACTATGCCTTGCGCGTGCTGCACACCTTGGGCATGGCGCGCGACTTTGAGGCCGTGATCGCGGTGGAGCAGATGCGCATGTTCGGCCAGCTGCGGCCCAAGCCGGATGCGCGCATGTTCCGCCACCTGCTGGCGCGTTTGAAACTGCAGCCCGGCCAATGCATTCTGGTGGAAGATACTTTGGTGCACCAAAAAGCGGCGCGCCGCGTGGGCATGTCCACGGTCTGGATGCAGCGCTGGCTGAAGCGCGCCGCCACCGAGCCGGGCGCACAGCAGCCGCTGCGCCGCCGCCCGGGCTATGTCGACCGTCGGGTGCGCAGCCTGCAAACCCTGCTTCGCTGAAGCGTCGCCCCGGCGCTGCTCCTCGTGCATGCCGCTGGAATCCGGCGTCATGTCTGGCTGGCTTGCCTATCCCAAGGATGTGGGATGTGAGGCGGCCCAGCCCTAGGGGCTTGCCGCATTGGCCGCGGCGGGCGAGGGCGTGCAGAATGGTTCGGCGCAACCCGGATCTTCCATGCCCAATTTCTCTGTCCTGATCGTCGAAGACCAGCTCAGTTTCCGCGATGCCTTCACCCGCTCCCTGGCTTCGGTGTCGGACATCAAGCTGGTGGGCATCGCCACCGACCTGGCCCAGGGCCGCAGCCTGTTCGACCGCCTGCTGCCCGATGTGCTGCTGGTGGACCTGGACCTGCCCGGCGGCAGCGGCATCGAGCTGATCCGCCACGCCGCCCAGACCCGGCCACAGTGCGAGGTCATGGTGATCTCGGTGTTCGGTGACGAGCAGCATGTGCTGTCCAGCATCGAGGCCGGCGCCACCGGCTACCTGCTCAAGGATTCCCTGGCCCTGGACTTGCCGGAGCAGCTGCGCTGCCTGCGCGCCGGCGGCAGCCCGATCAGCCCGGTCATCGCCCGCCGCCTGTTGCTGCGCCTGGCGCCGGCCCTGCCGCAAGGTGCCGCGGCCTCGGCGACGGCCGGATCGGCCCACCACCCGCCGGCCTCGGACGAAGACGCGGTGGCCCTGTCCGAGCAGGAATCCAAGGTCCTGCACCTGGCCGCCAAGGGCTTCACCTTCGACGAAATCGCCAAGTTCATGCAGGTCTCGCCGCACACGGTGATGACCTATGTGAAGCGGGTGTACCGCAAGCTCCATGTGCGATCCAAGGTGGAGGCGATCTACGAAGCACGACGCCTGGGCTGGCTGCGCGACTGAGCGCGGCGCTGACATCAGGAGCGGCCCCGGGCTGTGCCAGAATCGGCCGCGCGCTGGGTGCAAGCAGGCCCGGATCGCTGATTTCTCTGCCGTACCGTCTGCTCTTGCGGCCCTCAGCGGCCGGCCACTTCTTTCAAGCAATCGACCGATGTCAGCCTCCGTGCCCGAATCCACTGCCGTGCCCGTCGATGCGCCATCGGCCGAATCCTCCGATCCCGTGACTGCCGCCCCGCCGGCCCGCAAGCGGCCCCGCCCGGGCGAGCGGCGCGTGCAGATCCTGCAGACCCTGGCCGGCATGCTGGAGCAGCCCGGTGCCGACCGCGTCACCACCGCGGCCCTGGCGGCCAAGCTCGAGGTCAGCGAAGCGGCGCTGTACCGCCATTTCGCCAGCAAGGCGCAGATGTTCGAGGGCCTGATCGAGTTCATCGAGGGCAGCGTCTTTTCGCTGGTCAACCAGATCATCGAGCGCGAAGGTTCGGGCACCGCCCAGGCTCAAAAAATCGTCGCCGTGCTCTTGCAGTTCGGCGAGCGCAACCCCGGCATGACCCGGGTGATGGTGGGCGATGCCCTGGTCTACGAGAACGAGCGCCTGGTCGCGCGCATGAACCAGTTCTTTGATCGCATCGAGAGCTCGCTGCGCCAGGTCTTGCGCGCTGCTGCCGAGGCCAATGGCAGTAGCACGCCGACGGTGGAGGCCAATGCCCAAGCCTCGGTGCTGGTCAGCTTCATCATCGGCCGCCTGCAGCGCTATGCCCGCTCGGGCTTCAAGCGCAGCCCGATCGAGCAGATGGAAGCGGCGCTGCGCATGTTGGCGCGCTGAGTTGAGGTTGGGGCGCGAAGGCGCTGGCAGCCGGGGCGGCCGCGGCGCGCCCTTAAACTGCCCGCATGTCTCTGCTCGATTCGCTCTCTCCGGACAGCCCCTTGAACCGCCTGCTCAGCCGCGCCGAAGCGCTGCTGGGTCGGCTGGAGGCCGTCTTGCCTCAGTCCTTGGCCGCGCCCGACTGGCAGGCCGCTGCGGCCTTCCGCTACCGCCGCCGACGCGGCGCGCCGGTGCTGGAGCCGGTGCGCCATGCCGCCAGCATCCAACTCGATGATTTGCTGGAGGTCGAGCCGCAAAAAGCTCGCCTGCGTCAGAACACCGAACAGTTTGTGCAGGGCCGGCCGGCCAACAATGTGCTGCTGACCGGCGCGCGCGGCACAGGTAAGAGTTCGCTGATCAAGGCCGTACTCAACGAATACGCGCCGCAGGGCTTGCGCCTGATCGAGGTGGACAAGAACGACCTCGTCGACCTGCCGGATCTCGTCGACCTGGTCGCCGAGCGGCCCGAGCGTTTTGTGATCTTCTGCGACGACCTCAGCTTCGACGAAGGCGAGCTGGGCTACAAGGCGCTCAAGTCCATGCTGGATGGCTCCATCGCCGCCGCCAGCGACAACGTGCTGATCTACGCCACCAGCAACCGCCGCCACCTGCTGCCCGAGCAGATGCGCGACAACCTGGGTTACCGCCATACCGATGATGGCGAGGTGCACCCGGGCGAGGCGGTGGAGGAAAAGATCTCTCTGTCCGAGCGTTTCGGCCTGTGGCTGAGCTTCTACCCCTTCAGCCAGGACGAGTACCTGGCGATTGCCGCGCAATGGTTGCGTTACTACGGCCTGGACGAGGCGCAGATTGCCGCGGCGCGCCAGCCGGCCCTGGTCTGGGCGCTGGAGCGCGGTTCGCGCTCGGGCCGGGTGGCGGCCCAGTTTGCGCGCGATCTGGCCGGGCGCGGCGCGCCGGCCCAGGAGGCACCGGCCGTGATTGCGGGCCATGCACCGGAGGGCCTGGATCATGTCTGAGTCCCTGACCGGAATGGCGCCCACCGACCGCGTGCCGGTCGAGGTGGCCGTGGGCGTTTTGGTCGAGCGCGATGCGCAAGGCCGGGAAGGGCGCTTCCTGCTGACTTCGCGCCCTGAGGGCAAGGTCTACGCCGGTTACTGGGAATTCCCGGGCGGCAAGCTGGAGGCCGGCGAGACGGTGGAGCAAGCCCTGCGCCGCGAGTTGCAAGAAGAACTGGGCATCACCATCGGTGCGGCCCAACCTTGGCAAGAGCTGGTGATGGACTACCCCCATGCCCGCGTGCGCCTGCATTTCTGCAAGGTCTTCGACTGGCAGGGCGAGTTCCAGATGCGCGAGCAGCAGACCATGGCCTGGCAGGCGCTGCCGGTCGAGGTGCGGCCGGTGCTGCCGGGCACGATTCCGGTGCTGGACTGGTTTGCCGCCGAGCGTTCGCACATCGGCCCCACGCACCAGGTCTGAGCCGGCCCGCCACTACACTGCTGCGCATGACTGACGACTGGCTGGATCAAATCAAATGGGATGCCGACGGGCTGCTGCCCGTGATCGCGCAGGAGCGCGACAGCGGCGATGTGCTGATGTTCGCCTGGATGAACCGCGAGGCCTTGCGCCGCACGGCCGCCCAGGGCGAGGCGGTGTACTGGAGCCGTTCGCGCCAGAAGTTCTGGCACAAGGGCGAGGAATCCGGCCACACCCAGACCGTGCATGAGATGCGCCTGGACTGTGACAACGATGTGCTGCTGCTCAAGATCACGCAGAACGGGCACACCCCCGGCATCGCCTGCCACACCGGGCGCCACAGCTGTTTCTTCCAACGTTTTGACAAGGGGGCCTGGGTGGCGGCGGACGCCGTGCTCAAGGACCCGGAGCGGATTTACAAATGAACCCGTCCTCGCAAGGCAATGACGTCCTGGCCAAGCTGGCCGCCGTGATCGAGTCGCGCAAGCCCGCCAACGGCGGCGACCCGGCCACCAGCTATGTGGCCAAACTTTTCGACAAGGGCCTGGATGCCATCTTGAAAAAGGTTGGCGAAGAGGCCACCGAAACCGTCATGGCCGCCAAGGATGGCGATGCGCAGAAGGTGGTCTATGAGGTCGCTGATCTTTGGTTCCACTCCATCATTGCGCTCTCGGCCTTTGGACTGAAGCCGGCCGATGTGCTGAACGAGTTGGCGCGTCGTGAAGGTCTGTCGGGCCTGCAGGAGTTTGCGGCTCGGGGCCAGAAATCCAAGGCCGAGGAGGAACCCAATGACTGAGGACACACAGAACGATGCCACGGTGCTGCTCGATCCTCAACGGGAGCAGAGCCTGCGCACCGTCGGCTTGATCAGCTACCTCTTGCATACCGTGGTGGCGGTCGGGGCCGTCTTGCCCGGGGTACAGGCCAGTGTGCTGCTCTTGCTGGTGGCCGTGGCCATCGACCTGATCAAGCGCGATGACGCGGCCGGCAGCTGGCAAGCCAGCCATTTCAGCTGGCGCCTGCGTTCGGTGGCCTGGGCCGGCTTTTTCTATCTGCTGACCTCGCCCTTGTGGTTGTTGCTGGTGGTGCCGGGCTGGATCGCCTGGGCGCTGGTGTCGATCTGGTTCCTGTACCGTGTCGTCCGAGGTTGGCTGGCCATGAACGCGGCTCGCAGCATCGTCTGAGGGGCCCAGGCCTCGCGGGGTTCCAGGTTTTTGTCAGCCCGTTTTTCGTTTTTCGAGTTTGCTTACAACCATGTCACACGATCCCAACTGCCTGTTCTGCAAGATCGTCGCCGGCCAGATTCCCAGCCGCAAGGTCTATGAAGATGAGCACATCCTGGCCTTTCATGACATCCATCCCTGGGCCCCGGTACACATCCTTTTGATCCCCAAGCAGCACCTGTCCTCTCTGGCAGAGGCGACCGATTCGCATGCCGAGGTGCTGGGTCGTATGACAGTGCTGGCGCCAAAATTGATGCGCGAGCTGGGTGTCACAAATGGTTTTCGAACTGTCATCAACACGGGCGCCGATGGCGGCCAAGAGGTCTACCACCTGCACATGCATGTCATGGGCGGGCCGCGCCCCTGGTCCAAGGGCTGAGCCCGGCCAAAGCCGCGCTCGCAGAACTGTCATGTGCGCCAACTAGAATGACAGCTTCCATCTCAGGAGAAAAATAATGGGTTCTTTCAGCATCTGGCACTGGCTCATCGTGCTGCTGATCGTGATTGTGGTCTTCGGCACCAAGAAGCTGAAGAACGTGGGTTCCGATCTGGGTTCGGCCGTCAAGGGCTTCAAGGACGGCATGAAGGATGGCGCCGGCAGCGATGCCACCGCCGCCGCGCCTGCGCAGCAAGTCGCCAACGCCGCCAAGGCGAACGACGCCAACACGGTCGACGTCGAAGCCAAGACCAAGTCTTGAGCCTTGACGCGCCACGCTCTGGTTTGTTTTTCGTCTTGCTCTCCATTTCACGCAGGCCTTTTGAGCGCCTGCGACTCGCATGATTGACTTTGGATTTGACAAGCTCGCCCTGATCGGTGGTGTGGCTCTGATCGTCATCGGCCCCGAGCGCCTGCCGCGCGTGGCGCGGACTATCGGCCATTTGATCGGCAAGGCGCAGCGCTATGTGTCCGACGTCAAGGCGGAGGTCAACCGCTCCATGGAGCTGGAAGAACTCAAGAAGATGCGCACCGAAATGGAGACGGCAGCGCGGGAGGTGCAGGACACGGTGCAGCAGGAGATCAACTCCGCCACCCAAGCCTTTGACCAGACCTGGGCCGATGTCAGTGGCCGCAACATCGGATCCACAGACGCTGAGTCCGGCCTGCCTAGCTACCGACATCCGAAGAAGAACTGGCGGGTCAAGCGCGGCGCGACCCCGCAGTGGTACAAGCAACGCCAAGGCGTGCGCCGCCATGCTCAGTCCGGTGCCGCCCGTGTGGCGCGTTTCCGCCCCAGTCCTGCCCGCCGATTTCCATGACCGATTCCCACAAGCCCGAGGATGAACTCGCGGGCACCGAGCAGCCTTTTGTCTCCCACCTGATCGAGCTGCGCGACCGTCTGGTCAAGGCCAGTTTGGCGGTGCTGGTGGTGTTCGGTCTTCTGGCCTTCTATCCCGGCCCGGCTGCCCTGTATGACTTGCTGGCCGCACCCTTGGTGGCGCAGCTGCCCAAAGGCACGACCCTGATCGCCACCAACGTCATCTCGCCCTTCCTGGTGCCCTTGAAGATCACCTTGCTGGCTGCCTTCCTGGTGGCTTTGCCGATCGTGCTGTACCAGGTCTGGGCCTTTGTGGCGCCGGGCCTGTATTCCCATGAGAAACGTTTGGTCCTGCCTCTGGTGTTCTCCAGCACCTTGCTGTTCATGGTGGGCGTGGCGTTCTGCTATTTCTTCGTGTTCGGCCAGGTGTTCAAGTTCATCCAGAGCTTTGCGCCCAAGAGCATCACCGCGTCGCCTGACATCGAGGCGTACCTGAGTTTCGTGATGTCCATGTTCATTGCCTTCGGCGCCGCCTTCGAGGTGCCCGTGGTGGTGGTGGTGCTGGCTCGCATGGGCCTGGTCTCGGTGGAGAAGCTGCGCGATTTCCGCCAGTACTTCATCGTCCTGGCCTTCGTGATCGCCGCCGTGATCACCCCGCCCGATGTGGTCTCGCAGCTGGCCTTGGCCATTCCCATGTGCATCCTGTACGAGTTGGGCCTGTTCGCCGCCAGCTACTTCATCCGCTACTCCAAGGCGCCGGACAGTCCGGAAGGGACATCTTGATCGGATTGGATTTGCCAAGAAAGCGCTCTCCGGAGCGCTTTTTCTTTGCTGCTGCATGTCTGTGCAGTGGCTGAATTCGGCACTTTGCGGTCGTCCCTTGCGCTGATCGCTCACGCTGCGGTGGCTCGGCCCGCCGCCGGGCTCATGGTTCGCGGGTCGGCTCTTTGAGCCGACTCCCCTCGGTGCTCACTGCGCGGCTCAGCGGCGCCAAACTCCCTTCGCTCGCTGCGCTCACTGTGGTCAAACAGTGGCGCCGAGTCAGTTCTTGAAGCGCGCGGGTACGCGCGCCTGAGCCGCTCCGCTGCGCGCTCGGCCGCGCACAAATCGCCCATCGGCGGGCCGAGCCACCTCCGGATTCGGCGTGTTCCACCGTGGATGAGGCACGTCGACCGCGATGCAAGCGCCCTGCAGCCCGTGCCGCTGCCGGGCGATTTGTGCCGGGCCGAGCAGCACAACGCCTCGGGGCGCGCACGTACTCGTGCGCTTCAAGTTCTGACTTGGCGCTTCTGTCTGAACGCAGCGAACGCAGGGAGCGAAGTGAGTTATGCGCCAGCCCCGAGGCGCGAGAAGCGCAGGGAAGTCGGCCCGTCAGGGCCGACCCCGGAACCATGAGCCCGGTGGCGGCACGGGCTGCAGGGCCTCACGAGCAAAACCAAAGGCTGCTTCGTGCCGTTTGCAGCAGCACAACCTTGATTCGAGGACCTGTTTGGGCGTCTGCCGCCTCTCCATTCGTGCACAGGGGCTATTCAGAATTGTTTAATCAATCGATTGATTAAATTGACTATCATGCCTGCCATGTCCAAATCAAACAAAGCGAATCAGAGCGAGGAAGGACCCGGCCGTCGGGAGAGGCTATTGACCGAAGCCAGCCGGATTTTCGCGATCAAAGGCTTCGACAAGGCCAGCACGCGGGAGATTGCCCTGGCGGCCGGGGCGAACATCGGCTTGATCGCCTATTACTTCGGGGACAAGCTGGGTTTGTATCGCGAGGTGATGATGCGGCCCGTGGCCGATGTGATCGCCCGTATCCCGGAGGCCGATGCCAGTGTTCCCTTGCGCGAGTGGCTGGAAAGCTTTTACGGCGCATTTCTGCAACCCTTGCAACTGGATGAGGAGGCCTTGGCCAGCCTGCTCCGTCTGTGCGGGCGCGAAATGATCGAGCCCAGCGCGGTGTATCAGGAGATCTGTGCCGAATACATCGCGCCGCGCCACACCGAGTTGGTGCAGATGCTGGCGCTGCGATGTGGCGCGCAGGAAATCGACACCGAGCTGCACCAACTGGCCTTCGGCTTGGTTGCCCTGGCCCAGGACTACTGGATGTCGGCGGACCATATGGAGGCCATGGTACCGGGCATGGTGCGCAGCCCCGGCGCTTATGAGCGGGTGCTGGGCCGCCTGGTGGGGTACGGCGAAGCGTTGATCGAACACGAACGGGCGCTGCGTCAAGCGGCTGCCAAGGCATCTGCCGCAAACCTGAATCCGCAGACATCTCGAAAAGTACGCAAAACATGACGATCGTGAAGGTGAGGATGAGAGCACAAGAGATCTCCGTCATGCCCGGCTTGCGCCTGGCCCTGTCGATGACCGCGCTGGCGGTCCTGAGTGCCTGCAGCAGCCTGGCTCCGCCGCCCGAGCTGCCCAAGCAGCTGATGCCTGAGGCCAGCCGCTGGCATGCGCCGCAGGGCCCGGCCCTGGCAGCCGAAGCCGGGGCCATGGTTTGGCAGCGGCTGAACGACAGCGTGCTCTTGCAGCTGCAAGCCCAGGCCGAGAGCGCCAACCCCAGCCTGCAGCAGGTGCTGGCCCGCGTGCAGCAGGCCCGGGCGCTGTCGCAGCAGGCCGGCAGCGCCCAGCTGCCGCAGCTCAACGCCAACGGCCTGGCCCAGCGCGGCCGGCCTGCCCAGCCCAGCGGCAGCCCGACCCAGACCCTGTCCTCCGTGAGCCTGGACAGCAGCTGGGAAATCGATCTCTTCGCTCGCGTGCGCCAGCAGGCCTCGGCCGCGCAGGCACGACTCCAGGCCAGCGAGCTCGATGCACAGGCCGCACGCTTGAGCCTGGCCGCAGAAGTGGCTCAGGCCTACCTGAACCTGCGCAGCTGCGAACGTCTGGCGCAGATCGCTCAGGCCGATGCCGCGGCCACTGCACAGCTGGCGCGGTTTGCCGCCGAGCGCCTGCGAGTCGGTTTTGAATCGGCCGCCAATGAGGCGCTCTTGCAAGCCGCGGCGGCCAATGCGGCCAATCTGGCCCTGGCCCAGCAGGCCGAGTGCGAGCTGGCCGTCAAGGGCCTGGTGGCGTTGACGGCGATGGAGGAGGGGGCCTTGCGTCAGGCTCTGCAGCCCGGTGCCGCGCAGCTGCCGGCCATCGCAGGCCTGGGCCTGGCCGTGGCTTCGGTGCCGGCCGAGGCCCTGGCCCGTCGCCCCGATCTGGCGGCCAGCCAACAGCAGGTGCTGGCCGCCTGGGCCGAGCGGGGCGCTGCTGAAGCCGCGCGTTATCCGCAGCTGCAGCTGAGCGGCAGTATTTCGCTCGCGAACTTGCGCATCGCTGGCGGCAGCGATGAAGGCCGTGGCTGGTCCTTCGGGCCCAGCCTGAGCCTGCCCCTGTTCGACGGCGGCGCGCGCAAGGCACAGGCGCAAGGCGCGCTGGCGCGCTATGACGAGGCCCTGGCCGGACACCGTCAAAGCGTGCTGCAAGCCGTGCGCGAAGTCGAAGAAGGCCTGGTGCGCCTGGACGCCGCGCGTGCTCGCGAAGCATTGGCTGAACGTGCAGCCGCCGGCTACCGCCAAAGCCTGCAGGCGACCGAGCGGCGCTGGCGCGCGGGCCTGGCCAGCGCGGCCGAGCTTGAAGACGCCCGGCGCCTGAGCCTGGGCGCCGATTCCGCTCTGGTGCAGCTGCAACGCGAGGGCCTGAGCGCCTGGGTGGCCCTGTGCCGAGCGACCGGCGCCGGTTGGGATGGCCAGGCCGCTTCGCCGGCCCTGAAGAAGAGCTCCGGGGATGCTGCATGAAGCCTGCGCGCCCGAAGCTCAAGAACGACCACACCTCTTTTTTGCCCGCGAGTCCACTGTCCATGAATCGCTCCATCTCGACCTTTTCTGTTGCCCCCGTGCTGGGCTTGCTGCTGAGCCTGAACCTGTTGCAATCCATGCCGGCCCTGGCCGCAGATGCCACGGCCAGCGCGTCGCCCTCGACCAAATCGCGCCCGGCCCTGACCGTGCAGCTGACCCAGGCCAGCAGCGCTGAATGGGAGCAAACGCTGAGCGCCCACGGCAGCGTCACCGCCTGGCAGGAGGCCATCATCGGCGCCGAGATTGCCGGCCTGCGCCTGGCCGATGTGAAGGTGCAGGTGGGTGACCGGATCAAGCGCGGCCAGCTGCTGGCCCAGCTCTCGGATGCCACCGTGCGTGCCGAGCTGGCTCAGAGCCGCGCCGCCGCGGCCGAAGCTCAGGCCCTGCTGCAAAGCGCCCAGGGCGATGCCGAGCGCGCCCGCGCCCTGCAGGCCGGAGGCAGCGGCGCCTTGAGCGCCCAGCAGCTGGCCCAGTACCTGACCGCCGAGCAGACGGCCAAGGCCCGGCTCGACTCCGCCCAGGCTAGGGTGGCCAGCGACGAGCTGCGCCTGGCCCAGACCCGCATCATCGCGCCCGATGAAGGCATCATCTCGGCCCGCCTGGCCACGGTGGGTGGGGTGGTGCAGCCGGGTCAGGAGCTGTTCCATCTGATCCGCCAGGGCCGCCTGGAATGGCGCGCCGAGCTGCCTGCCGCCGATCTGGCCCGGGTGCGCCCCGGCCTGCCGGTGCAGCTGGCGGCCGCCGATGGCAGCAAGGTGCCGGGCAAGGTGCGGGTGGTGGCGCCCACGGTCGATGCGCAAACCCGCATGGGCCTGGTCTATGTGGACCTGAGCGGCCCCGGCGCGGCGCAGCTGCGTGCCGGCAGCTTTGCGCGTGGCGAGATCCAGCTCGGTCGCGGCCAGGCGCTGAGCCTGCCGCAGTCCGCTGTGCAGCTGCGTGATGGCAACAGCTATGTCTTCCGCGTCGGCAAGGATCAGAAGGTGCAGCAGATCAAGGTCAGTACCGGTCGCCGCAACGGCGATCGGGTCGAGCTGCTCGGCGGCCTGGAGCCGGGTGCGGCCGTGGTGCAGAGCGGGGTCAGCTTCCTCAGCGATGGCGACAGCGTGCGTGTGGTGGCCGCCTCGGCTCCCGCGGCCAAGCCCTAAGCCCGCCTCGCCTCCACAGGATCAGGACTCTCACCATCATGTTGAACGTTTCTTCCGCGTCCATACGCAACCCGATTCCAGCCATTCTGCTGTTCATCATGCTGACCCTGGCCGGTCTGCTGGGCTTCCGCTGGATGAAGATCCAGAACTTTCCCGACATCGACCTGCCCACCGTCACCGTGACGGCCAGCCTGCCCGGTGCCTCGCCGGCGCAGCTGGAATCGCAGGTGGCGCGCAAGCTGGAGAACCAGCTGGCCACGCTGCAGGACGTCAAGCACATCTACACCACGATCCAGGACGGCGTGGTCATGGTCAGCACCGAGTTCCGGCTCGAGAAACCGACCCAGCAGGCGGTGGACGATGTGCGCGACGCAGTCTCGCGCGTGCGCTCCGACCTGCCGGCCGATCTGCGCGACCCGGTGATCTCCAAGATGGAGCTCAGCGGCACGCCCATCCTGGTCTACACCGTGGCGGCCGAGCGCATGGACGACGAGGCCTTGTCCTGGTTTGTCGACAACCAGGTGGCCAAGCGCATGCTGGCCGTGCGTGGCGTGGGTGCGGTCTCGCGTGTGGGCGGCGTCAGCCGTGAGGTGCGCATCGAGCTGGACCCCGCCCGCCTGCTGGCCCTGAACGCCACGGCCAGCGAAGTCTCGCGTCAGCTGCGCCAGATCCAGCAAGAGGCCTCGGGTGGCCGCAGCGACATCGGTGGCATCGAGCAGTCGGTGCGCACCCTGGCCACCGTGCAGACGGCCCAGGAGTTGGCGGCCATGGACATCATGCTCAGCGATGGCCGGCGTGTGCGCCTGGATCAGCTGGCCACGGTGCAGGACACGGTGGCCGAGCGCCGCTCGGGGGCCCAGCTTGACGGTCGGCCGGTGGTGGGCTTCGAGATCACCCGCACCCGCGGGGCTGGTGAAGTTGAGGTGGCGGCCGGTGTGGCCAAGGCGGTGGAAGAGCTGCGCGCCGCCCACCCCGAGATCCAGTTTGCCGAGGCTTTCAATTTTGTGGAGCCGGTGCAGGAGAACTACGACGGCTCCATGGTGCTGCTCTACGAGGGCGCGCTGCTGGCCATCGTCGTGGTCTGGTTCTTCCTGCGCGACTGGCGTGCCACCCTGGTGGCGGCCACGGCCTTGCCCCTGTCGGTGATCCCGGCCTTCGCCGTGATGTACTGGCTGGGCTTCACGGTCAACACGGTGACGCTGCTGTCCCTGTCCTTGGTGGTGGGGATCCTGGTGGATGATGCCATCGTTGAGATCGAGAACATCATGCGCCACCTGGCCATGGGCAAAACGCCTTACCAGGCGGCCATGGAAGCAGCCGATGAGATCGGCCTGGCCGTGATCGCCACCACCTTCACCTTGATCGCGGTCTTCCTGCCCACCGCCTTCATGAGCGGCATTGCCGGCAAGTTCTTCGTGCAGTTCGGCTGGACGGCGGCGATCGCGGTGTTTGCCTCCCTGGTGGTGGCGCGCATGCTCACGCCCATGATGGCGGCCTACATCCTCAAGCCGCTGCAGAAGGCCCATGCCGAGCCGCGCTGGCTGGCCACCTACACCCGCTGGGCGGCCTGGTGTCTGCGCCACCGTCTGATCACGCTGGGCGTGACGGCGGTGTTCACCGGAGCCTCGCTGTTCCTGGTGAGCCTCTTGCCCACCGGCTTCCTGCCGCCCGATGACCTGAGCCAGACCCAGGTCACAGTGACCCTGCCGCCCGGCAGCACCCTGGCCCAGACCACGCGCATGGCCGAGCAGGCACGGCAGATCGTGGCCGCCAACAAGCAGGTCAAGCTGATCTACACCGCCATCGGCGGCGGCAGTGCCGGCAGCGACCCCTTCGCCGGCGGAGGCGTGGCCGAGGTGCGCAAGGCCACGCTGACCCTCAATATGACGCCGCGCAAGCAGCGCCCTGGTGTCAGCAAGCAGGACATCGAGGCCCAGCTGCGCCAGGCGTTGGAGGTGCTGCCCGGTGCCCGCATCAAGGTCGGCTTTGGCGGCTCGGCCGAGAAGTATGTGCTGGTGCTGGCCGGGGAAGACGGCCGGGTGCTGGGCGAGCATGCCCAGTTGGTCGAGCGCGAGCTGCGCAGCATCCCGGGCATCGGCGCGGTCAACTCGACCTCCAGCCTGGTGCGACCCGAGCTGATCGTGCGGCCCGACTTCGCTCGCGCGGCTGACCAGGGCGTGAGCGCCGAGGCGATCGCCGACACCTTGCGGGTCGCCACCGCCGGTGACTACGACCAGGCTCTGGCCAAGCTCAACCTGGCCCAGCGCCAGGTGCCCATCGTCGTCAAGCTGCCGGCCGAGGCCCGCACCGACCTGGCCTTGCTCGCGCGCCTGCCGGTGCCCGGCAAACATGGGCCGGTGCCCCTGGGCAATGTGGCCACGCTGGAGATCGCCAGCGGACCCGCCCAGATCGACCGTTATGACCGCATGCGCAACATCAACTTCGAGATCGAGTTGAATGGCGTGCCCCTGGGCGAGGCCGAGCAGAAGGCCCTGGCCCTGCCCAGTCTCAAGAACCTGCCGCCGGGCGTGATGCAGACTTCGGTCGGCGACGCCGAGGCCATGGGTGAGCTGTTCGCCAGCTTCGGCCTTGCCATGCTGACCGGCGTGCTCTGCATCTATGTGGTGCTGGTGCTGCTGTTCAAGGACTTTGTGCAGCCGGTGACGATCCTGGCCGCGCTCGTGCTGTCCATCCCCGGGGCCTTTCTGGCGCTGTACGTCACGCACACGGCGCTGTCCATGCCGTCCATGATCGGCCTGATCATGTTGATGGGCATTGCCACCAAGAACTCCATCCTGCTGGTGGACTATGTGGTGATCGCCAGGCGCGACCATGGCATGCCGCGTTTCGAGGCCATCCTCGACGCCTGCCACAAGCGCGCCCGCCCCATCATCATGACCACCATCGCCATGGGCGCAGGCATGCTGCCCATCGCCCTGGGCCTGGGCGTGGACCCGAGCTTCCGCGCCCCCATGGCCATCGTTGTGATCGGCGGGCTGATCACCTCCACCTTCCTGAGCCTGCTGGTGATTCCGGTGGTGTTCAGCTATGTGGATGACTTGATCCAGCTGTGCGGGCGCCTGCTGCGGCGCAAGCCGCGCGCCAACGCGGCCGCAGCGACGGACCCGGCTTGAGTTTTTGCTCTCCAACCCCAGCTGAAATCCCATGCCCATTGATCCAGCCCCCGAACCCTTGTTGCCTGATGCATCGCGCCGCCGTCTGAGCCTGGGGCTCGGCCTGGGGGCGGTCCTGGCGCTCGGCGCCCTGGCGGGCTGCAAGCCCGAGGTTGCCGAGTCTGCCGCCGGCCTGGGCGAGGCGAGGGCGGCGGCGCCCCCGGCGAGTGCGCCCGAATTTGCCGAGGTCAGCGTGCCCAGCCGCCTGTTCGAGGCCCACGATCTGGACTGGCAAGACCTGGCCCGACAGCGCCCGGTGCCGGTGCGGCTGTACCTGCCGGCGGAAAGCGCGGGTGCTGCGGAGTCCACGGGCTCGGCCGCCGGCCTGCCCTTGCTGCTCTTCTCGCACGGCTTGGGCGGTTCTCGGCGGGGCTACAGCTATCTGGGTGCCTACCTGGCTTCGCAGGGGGTGGCCAGCCTCCATGTCCAGCATGTGGGCAGCGACCGCGGCCTGTGGACCGGCAACCCCTTCAGCCTGGTCGGCCGCCTCCAGGATGCCGCCAAGGAAAGCGAGGCCTTGAACCGGGTGGCCGATGTGCGCTTTGCCCTGGATCAGCTGCTGGCCAGCGAGTTCGGCGAGCGGATCGACCCGCAGCGCATTGCCGCCGCCGGGCATTCCTACGGCGCCAACACCACCATGCTGCTGGCTGGCGCGCGGGTGCAGCGCCAGGGTCAGGTCTTGCCCTTGCTGGAGCCCCGCATCAAGGCGGCCATCCTGATCTCGGCGCCGCCGTTTTACGGCGAGAGCGATCTGGCGCCCATTCTGCAGGACGTGCGCATCCCCAGCCTGCACATCACCGCCACCCAGGATGTGATCCAGGTGCCGGGCTATTACTCCGCCGCCGAGGATCGCATCAAGGTCTTCGAGGCCATGGGCGGTCCGAGCAAGGCCTTGGCCATGTTCGAAGGCGGCTCGCACAGCATCTTCACCGATCGCAGCGGCACGGGTGGCGTCAGCCTCAACCCCAAGGTCAAGGTGGCCACGCGTGAGTTGTCGCTGGCTTTTCTTGACCACGTCTTCGTCGGGCGCAAGGAGGGGCTGTCCCGCTGGAACGCGCGTTATGGAGCTCTGTTGCAACGCTGGCAGCCGGCGGCGGGCATGGCCTGAGGCGAGGCTGCGGCTGGATGCCGCGCCTTGTGCCGTTTGGCTCAGGCGGGCAGGGGATTGACTCGCAGCCCGCACGCCTGTGCGAGGCTTGGTTGGCATCGGTGTGCGGGGGTGCCGAAGCGCACTGCGCTTCACGGATGTGTCATGGCGGCTGCGCACCATCGCGGCTTTCTTTCTCCTCGACCCGAGAACGCCACGACCATGATGATGACGAACAAGAAGTCCGCCCTGACCCCACGCGGGTGCCAGGTCTTGCTGGCCAGCCTGCCCCTGCTGCTGAGCGCCTGCGGCGGCTCCGGTGATGCGCCCAGTCCGGCGCCAGTGCCTGCCCCAGCACCGGCGCCGGCACCTGCGCCAGCCGAAGCCAAGGCCTTGAAGGTCGCCCTGTTGCCTGACACCCAGGGCGGTGGTTCGAATGTGTCGGTTCACCCCATGCGTGCGCTGCTGGAGCTGTACAAGCAGCAGAAGGTCGATGTGGTTCTGGTGGTCGGCGATCTGGCTGAGAACGGGTCGGCCGCCGAGTATCGCCAATGGCGAGAGGTGGCTGAGGCCTACAAGCCTTTCTTGACCTTTCTGCCCATCATGGGCAACCACGACAACAAGGGCATGGATCAGGATTGGCATGATCTTGTCGCCGATTTCATCCCGGCCGATGCCGAGCACATGTCGGGCGCACGGAACAAGAACTACGCCGTGCTGCGCAACGGCGTGCTGCTGATCAATGTCTCTTACGGCTGGATGCCGTTCGCCTACGATTTTGTCGAGCAGACCATCCTCAAGCACAAGGCCAAGGCACGCCATATCGTGCTGCAAACCCACAACTCGTTTGTCGGCAACAAGTATGGCCTGTTGCGTGAGCGCATTGTCGAAGGCTACAAGTCGGAAGAGGGTGATGTGGCCTTCAAGGCGGTGTACGACAAATACCGCAAGCTGCTGGCCGAGCATGAGGTGGTCTATGTCTCCGGGCACGAGCATCTGTACGCGCGCAGCCTGATCCGTGATCCGGCGCAGCGCAATTTCATGCAGATCGTCTCCGGCAGTGCCTCCTACAAGGGCTACGAGAATCGCTTTGGCGAGCATGAGCTGGTGCAGAACACCTTGATGCTCAAGGCCCGCACCGAGGCCACCGGCACCTTGGATGTGAACGCATCCATCCTGGATTTCAAGGACGATGTGCTGGACTTCAAGGCCTGGTATGCCGAGCACAGCGTGATGAAAAACGAAGACGGCCCCAAGGAACTGGCCCAGCCCAAATGGCAGCTCTTCGATCGCTTCCGGCGCAGTGCGGCACGCTGCGAGAAGGTCGTCTTCCCGGCCAGTTTCCCGGTCGAGATTCAGCGCAACAACGCCTACGACACCAACTATCGCAGCAGCCCCTGCCCATCACCGCAAGGTGTATCGGCCCGCGTGCTCGACGGCGAGAACCTCACTTTCAACCGTCACGACACCCGCAGTCGCACCATGAGCGCCGAGGCCGGCAAGACCGAGGCGGCCAACAACCGCGAGATGCTGTCGCTGATGCAGCGCTATATGTTCGTGGCCCATGAAAGCTGGCGCCCGAACTTGAACAACAGCCAACGCGCGCGCCTGATCAAGGTCGGGACGCCCGACGAAGAGGTTGAGGTGCGCGCCACCACCATCGATCTGAAGAAGCAACTGATCCTGTCCTGGGAAGCCAAAGCCGAAGGCACGGTTTCCGAAGTGCTCAATGTCAGTGGCACCGCTGGCCAGGGCGGCACCTACATTGACCCATATGGTCGCAGCAAGGACATCCGCGCCAGCACCGGCCTGCCCGGTTCTTTGGGCGATGGCAGCGAGCAAGGCAAGCGACCGGTGCAACTGCCGTCCTGGGCCAGTGGCAGCTGGAGTCTGGCGGCCGATGGCCAGGGCGATCCCTTTGTGCTCGAGTTCAGCCTGCCCAAGGATGGCAAGCCGGAGCAGCTGATGCTGGCCCGCCTGGACCCGGTCAGCGGTGCTTGGCGGCCGGTCGCCACGACCGCCTGCCTGAGCCAGCGCGCCTATGTGCCAGCATTCCTGCTCGGCACGCCGCCCGATGTGGCGGCCAGCTGCTCGCTGGCCGAGGGTGTGGCCGGCTATGACGCGGCGAAGAAGGCCTTCTGGCTGCGCAGCCCGCGCGAAGGACGTTTTGCGCTGATCGCGCGCCCTTGATCGAGGGAAAGCCGTCTTGTCTGCCTTCAGCCGGTGCGCCGCGGGTGGCGAGCGGCCTGGCCCTCGTTGCCGCGCTTGTAGTTGCCGGTGATCTTGGCCATAGCCTGCTGGCCTTGCTCGAAGCTGCCGGTGTTCAGGATGTGAAGCAGGGCCATGGCGCGGTTGCCGCGCAGCAGGGCCGCCTGGCGGCCCTCGCGCAGCACTTCCAGGCTGCCGTCCTTGCGCTCGCGGTGGCTGAAACCCAGATCGAATGGGCGGGTCGGGGCCGGGTTGAAGTCCTCGCCGTCCTCTGCCGGTGCGGCGGGCTTGTTCATGGCTTCTTGCCTCGCGCCATGATCTTGCCCTCGAACTTGCGCCAGTACTGGAACTCGTCCTCGTGGACTTCGATGTCCAGCTCGGCCACGCGTTGCTGCATGCGCTCCTGCACATCGGCCACCGCCTGGTTGTAGATCAGCGGGCCGATCTCTTCCAGGAAAAAGCCCAGCAGGCCACCGGCGGCGATATTGCCGATGGGGTCG
Source organism: Paucibacter sp. B51 (assembly GCF_027863535.1). Taxonomy (NCBI): domain Bacteria; kingdom Pseudomonadati; phylum Pseudomonadota; class Betaproteobacteria; order Burkholderiales; family Sphaerotilaceae; genus Roseateles; species Paucibacter sp. B51. The sequence continues at coordinate 2,293,666 of NZ_JAPIVN010000001.1, forward strand.
TCCATGTGGTGCTCGAAGTAGCGCTCGATCGAGCGAATCGCTTGTTCGCGGGCGGCTTTGGGGATTTCGATGCTCATGGTGTGTCGTTGGCCTTGCTCACTCAATGGCTCGCGATTTGACCACCGCATAGCGCGCCAGCGTGGCCGCGCGGGCCTCGTCGTGGCGCACGATGGGCGTGGGGTAGTCGCGGCCCAGCACCACGCGGCAGGCTTCCAGCTCCAGCGGCTTGGCCAGCCAGGGCGCGTGGATCAGCTTGGGCGGCAGCTTGGCCAGTTGGGGCAGGTAGCGCTTGATGAACTTGCCTTCGGGGTCGAACTTCTCGCTCTGCGTGACCGGGTTGAAGATGCGGAAGTAGGGCTGGGCGTCGCAGCCGCTGGACGAGGCCCATTGCCAGCCGCCGTTGTTGGCGGCGAGGTCGAAGTCCAGCAGCTTCTCGGCGAAGTACGCCTCGCCGCGCCGCCAATCAATGCCGAGGTCCTTGATCAGGAAGCAGGCCGTCACCATGCGCAGGCGGTTGTGCATATAGCCGCTCTGGTTCAGCTGCAGCATGGCGGCATCGACCAGGGGGTAGCCGGTCTGGCCCTCGCACCAGGCTTCGAACAGATGATCGGCCGCCGGGCCGCTGTCCCAGGTGATGGCGTCGTACTCGGGTCGGAAGGCCCGCACCATGGCATGCGGGTGGTGGTGCATGACCTGGTGGTAGAAATCGCGCCAGATCAGCTCGGAGAGCCAGACCTCGGCGCCACGGTCGCCGCCCTGGGCGCGCTGCCAGGCCTCGCGCGCCAGGCGCCGGATCGAGATGGTGCCAAAGCGCAGGTGCAGGCTCAGGTAGCTGGGGCCCTTGACGGCGGGGAAGTTGCGCGAGGCCTCGTACTGGTCCATGCGGTCGAGAAACTCCTCGAACAAGGCCTCGGCGCCGGAGGCACCCGCGCCCAGATGCGGGCTCAGATCGGTGGGCTCGAAGCCGATCTCGGCCAGGCTGGGTACGCCGCGGGCCAGGGCCGTGGGGGCCAGGGCCGCCGCGTGCCGCGCTACGGGATAGCTGCGCAGATAAAAGTCGTTGATCTGGCGCAGCCAGGCGTTTTTGTAGGGGGTGAACACGCCGTAGGGCTTGCCTGCGCCGGTCAGCACCTCGCTGCGCTCGAACACCACATGGTCCTTGAACGTGCGCAGCTGGCAGGCAAAGCTGGCCAGGGCTTCGGCCACCTGGGCGTCGCGGGACAGGGCCGCGGGCTCGTCGTCGTGGTTGCAGAACACCGCCTGCACTTCCAGCTCGGCCGCCAGGCGCGGGATCTCCTCGGCTGCCCGGCCATGGCGCACGATCAGGCCGCCGCCGGGGCAGAGCGCGCGCAGGCCGGCGTCCAGCTCGACCAGGCTGCGCAGAATGAAGTCGACCCGGCGGTCGCTGCGGGGCAGGGCGTCGAGGATGTCGCGGTCCAGCACGAAGACGCAGAAGACCTGGTCCGCGGCCCGTAGGGCCCGGTGCAGGGCGGCTTGGTCGTCCAGGCGAAGGTCGCGGCGGAACCAGACCAGGGCGCGTGGCACGCTGCCGGTGGGGGCGGGAGTTTGATCGGGGGCATTTATTGGGCGCGTCATCCCGATAGTGTCGCCCGCGAATAAAATGCCTGCATGCCTCAAGATCGGATCGTCCTCGCCAACCAGTTCCTGATCGCCATGCCGGGCATGGCCGACGAGGCCTTCGCCGGCAGCGTCATCTACCTCTGTGAACACAATGAAAAAGGGGCGCTGGGCCTGGTCATCAACAAGCCCATCTCCCTGACCCTGGGCAGCCTGTTCGAAAAGGTCGAGCTGAGCCCGCCCAGCGAGGCGCTGGCAGCCACCGCCGTCTACTACGGCGGCCCGGTGCAGACCGAGCGCGGTTTCGTGCTGCACGAGCCTCTGGACGCCGAGGGCAAGCATTACAACGCCACCCTGGCGGTGCCTGGTGGCCTGGAAATGACCACCAGCCGCGATGTGCTGGAGGCCTTGTCCAACGGCGCCGGCCCGCGCCGCGTGCTGGTCACCCTGGGTTACAGCGGCTGGGCCGCCGGCCAGCTGGAAGAAGAAATCGGTCGCAATGGCTGGCTGACGGTGGACGCCGAGCCCAACATCATCTTCGACACCCCGGTGGAACAGCGCTATGAGCGTGCGCTCGGTCTGTTGGGCGTGGACCCGCGCATGCTGAGCCAAGAGGCCGGTCACGCATGACCGCGCCGGCCCCAGCGACCCCCATTCCCGCACCGGCCGCCGCCGCCGTGCAGACGGCCCTGGCTTTTGACTATGGCAGCCGCCGCGTCGGCGTGGCCTATGGCAGCCGCTTCACCGGCCAGGCCGAGCCGCAGCGCCACATCGCCGTTGAGGGCGAGGCGCGCATGCAGGCGATCGAGAAGTTGGTGCGTGAGTGGCAGCCCCAGGCCCTGGTCATCGGCGTGCCCTTCCACCCCGACGGTGCCGAACACGAGATCACCGCCCGCGCGCGCAAATTTGGCCGCCAGCTGAAGAGCCGCCTGCGCCTGCCCGTCTTCGAGGTGGACGAGCGCTACACCAGCGTCGAGGCCGAGAGCCAGGGCGCGCGCGATGTCGATTCGGCCGCGGCCGCCCTGATTCTTGAACAGTTTTTCAGAGAGAACACATGAGCACTTTGCTACTGGATGCCGAGGCGATCTATGCCGATCTGCTGCGCGGCGTGCAAAAACTCTGGCAGCCTGAGGCGGCGCTGGTGGGCATCTGGTCGGGCGGCGCCTGGCTGGCCGAGCGGCTGCAGCGCGATCTGGGTCTGGCCGGCCAGGCCGGCGTGATCTCCAGCTCCCTGCATCGCGATGACTTCGGCTCCAAAGGCATGTCGGCCAAGGCCGACCACACCAAGCTGCCTTTCGAGGTGGAAGGCCGCCACATCGTCCTGATCGACGATGTGCTCTACACCGGCCGCACCACGCGCGCCGTGATCAACGAGCTCTTCGATTTCGGCCGCCCGGCCAGCGTCACCCTGGCGGTGCTGGTGGACCGTGGCGGGCGCCAGCTGCCGATCGAGCCGGCCTTCTCGGCCGCGCGCGTGCACCTGCCGGCCGAACAGCGTCTGCGCCTGGCCAAGAGCGAGGACGGCCGTTTCAGTTTTGATGTCAAGGAAGGCTGAACGCCATGCTCTCCAAACGCAACCCCCAGCTGAACAAGCACGGTGAGCTGGTTCACCTCTTGTCCATTGAAGGCCTGCCCCAGGCCATCATTCACCAGATTCTGGACACCGCCGGCACCTTCCTCTCGGTCAACGACCGCGAGGTCAAGAAAGTGCCGCTGCTGCGCGGCAAGTCGGTGTTCAACCTGTTCTTCGAGAACAGCACCCGCACCCGCACCACCTTCGAGATCGCGGCCAAGCGCCTGTCGGCCGATGTGCTGAACCTCGACATCGCCCGCTCCAGCACCGCCAAGGGCGAGACCCTGCTGGACACGGTGGCCAATCTCTCGGCCATGCATGCCGATATGTTCGTGGTGCGCCACAGCGAATCGGGCGCGCCCTACCTGATCGCCCAGCATTGCGCGCCCCATGTGCATGTGGTCAACGCCGGTGACGGCCGCCATGCGCACCCGACCCAGGGCCTGCTCGATATGTACACGATCAGGCACTTCAAGAAGGACTTCCGCAATCTGACCGTGGCCATCGTCGGCGACATCGTGCATTCGCGCGTGGCCCGCTCCGACATCCATGCGCTCAACATCCTGGGCGTGCCCGAGATCCGCGCGGTTGGCCCCAAGACCCTGGTGCCGGGCGACCTCAAGGACATGGGCGTGCGCGTCTGCCACGACATGGCCGAGGGCGTGCGCGATGCCGACGTCATCATCATGCTGCGCCTGCAGAACGAACGCATGAGTGGTGCCATGCTTCCCAGCGCCGGCGAGTTCTTCAAGAACTTCGGCCTGACGCCCGAGAAGCTGGCCCTGGCCAAGCCCGACGCCATCGTCATGCACCCAGGCCCGATCAACCGGGGCGTGGAAATCGCCTCCACCGTGGCCGATGGCGCGCAAAGCGTGATCCTGCCGCAGGTGACCTTCGGCATCGCCGTGCGCATGGCGGTCATGTCCATCCTCGCTGGAAACGAAGCATGAAGATGAGCCCACCCCCGATGCGCTTCGCGCCTCCCCCTCAAGGGGGCGAGCCCAGTGGCCCGGCAAAGCCGGTTCCACGGGCTCTGCTGGGTGAAGTCGGCGAGGTTCATGGCCTGGCATGTGTTGCTGCACAGGAGTTCTGCAAGTGAAGATTCTTATCAAAGGCGGGCGTTTGATCGACCCGGCCAGCGGCCTGGACCGCATCGGCGACCTGGCCATCGCCAACGGCCGCATCGTCGGCCTCGGCGATGTCGGTGAGTTTTCGGCCGAGCGCGTCATCGAGGCCGGCGGCCTGGTGGTGGCGCCGGGCCTGGTGGACCTGGCGGCGCGCCTGCGCGAACCCGGCCATGAGCACGAAGGCATGCTCGAGAGCGAGTTGGCCGCGGCCGCCGCCGGCGGCGTGACCAGCCTGGTCTGCCCGCCCGACACCGACCCGGTGCTGGACGAGCCCGGCCTGGTCGAGATGCTCAAGTTCCGCGCCCGCAAGCTGAGCCGCTGCCGGCTCTTCCCGCTGGGCGCGCTGACGACGCATTTGAGCGGTGAGTCGCTGACCGAGATGGCCGAGCTGACCGAGGCCGGCTGCATCGGCTTCTCGCAGGCCGACCAGCCCATCCGTGACACCCTGGTGCTGGCCCGCGCCCTGTTGTACGCGGCCACCTACGACTACACCGTCTGGCTGCGCCCGCTCGATGCCTATCTGTCCGGCGGCGTGGCCGCCAGCGGCGCGGTGGCCACCCGCCTGGGCCTGTCCGGTGTGCCGGTGACGGCCGAAACCGTGGCCTTGCACACCATCTTCGAGCTGATGCGCTCGACCGGTGCGCGCGTCCACCTCTGCCGCATCTCCAGCGCTGCCGGCGTGGCCTTGGTGCGTGCGGCCAAGCAGGAGGGCCTCAAGGTGACGGCCGATGTGTCCATCAACTCCCTGCACCTCAGCGATGTGGACATCGGCTACTTCAACCCGGCCATGCGCCTGAACCCGCCGCTGCGCCAGGGCCGCGACCGCGACGCCCTGCGCGCCGGCCTGGCCGATGGCACGCTGGATGCGCTGGTGTCCGACCACATGCCGGTCGCACCCGACGAGAAAAACGTGCCCTTTGCCGAAGCCACGCCGGGCGCCACCGGCCTGGAGCTGCTCCTGAGCCTGGCCCTGCGCTGGGGCCAGGACAGCGGCCTGACCCTGGTGCAAAGCCTGGGCGTGGTCACGGCCGCGCCGGTGCGCGTGCTGGGCAGCACCCTGGGCTCGCTGGGCGCCAGTGCGGGCCGCTTGGTCGAGGGCGGCGTCGCCGATGTCTGCGTCTTCGACCCGGCCGCCAGCTGGGCGGTCACGCCCGAGCGCCTGAGCAGCCAGGGCAAGCACACGCCCTTTGCCTACGAGATCAGCGGCTTCGAGCTGCCGGCCCAGGTGCGCTACACGGTGGTGGCCGGCCATATGGCTTTCGAAGCCGCGGCTGCGCGCTGAAATGCGCAATCTGCTCGCCGCCTGGCGCTTGCTGCGCTTTGTCCTGCATGTGCTGCACGGGCTCTTGATGATCAAGCTGCTGTTCCCGAGCCTGAGCTTGGGGCAGCGCCACCACCGCATCCGCTGGTGGTCGGGCAAGATGCTGGCGCTGATGGGCGTGGGCCTGCAGCTCCAGGGTCAGGCCCGGCCGGGCCCCAAGCTGATCGTCGCCAACCATGTGTCTTGGCTGGACATTGCGGCCGTGCATGCGGTGCTTCCCGAGGCGCGCTTCGTCTCCAAGGCCGATGTCAAGCATTGGCCGGTGGTGGGCGCGCTGACCGAGGGCGTGGGCACCTTGTTCATCGAGCGCGCCAGCAAGCGCGACGCGCTGCGCGTGGTGCACCAGATGGCCGATGCGCTCAAGGCAGGCGACACCGTGGCCGTCTTTCCCGAGGGCACGACCGGGGCCGGCCCCGAGCTGCTGCCTTTCCACGGCAATCTGCTGCAGGCGGCCATCGCCACCGAGACAGTGATCCAGCCTCTGGCCCTGCGCTGGCATGAGCCGGGCGAGCGCTTCAGCAGCTCAGCCCGCTTCATCGGCGACACCACCATGATCGCCAGCCTCTGGACCGTGCTCAAGGCGCGCGGCGTGGGCATCGACATCCAGATCCTGCCGGCCCTGGAGAGCGCGCATGCCGACCGCCGCGCCCTGGCTGAGCATGTGCGCGAGCAGATCGCCGAAGCGCTGGCTGCGAATTGACACAAAAGCCTGGCAGGCGGGGCCGGGTGAGGCCGCGCGACTCCGTTAAAGTGGGCGGATGAGCGTCACCCCGCTGCCCAAGAGCTCGCTGTCCATCCGCCGCGTCGGCATCGACACCTGGCGCGAAAACGTGGCCTATCTGCACCGCGACTGCCCGGTGGTGCGTGCAGCGGGCTTCCAGGCCCTGTCCAAGGTCGAGATCCACACCCGCAACGGCCAGGGGCCGCGCAGCATCCTGGCGGTGCTCAATGTGGTGGATGACGAGCGCATCGTCAGCGCCTGCGAGCTGGGCCTGAGCGAAGAGGCTTTTGCCCGCCTGGGCGTGGTCGAGGGCCATGCAGCCACGATTGCCCATGCCGAGCCGCCGGGATCGATTGCCGCCTTGCACCGCAAGATCAATGGCGAGCGCCTGGGCCGCGAGGAACTGGCCGCCATCATCCGTGACGTGGCGCAAGCGCGTTACTCCAAGATCGAGCTGGCCGCCTTTGTGGTGGCCACCAACCAGTACGAGCTGGACCGCGAAGAGGTGCTGCACCTGACCGAGGCCATGATTGCCGTCGGCCGCCGCCTGGACTGGAAGGGCCAGGTCGGCGCTGGCCCCGTGGTGGACAAGCACTGCATCGGTGGCATCCCGGGCAACCGCACTTCCATGCTGGTGGTGCCCATCGTCGCCGCCCACGGCATGCTCTGCCCCAAGACCAGCTCGCGCGCCATCACCTCACCCTCGGGCACGGCCGACACCATGGAGGTGCTGGCGAATGTGGAGCTGGGTTTCGAGCGCATGGTCGAGATCGTGCGCGCCACCCGCGCCTGCCTGGCCTGGGGTGGCACGGCCGATCTCTCGCCGGCCGATGACATCCTGATCTCGGTGGAGCGGCCGCTGTCCATCGACTCGCCCGGCCAGATGGTGGCCTCCATCCTCTCCAAGAAGATCGCGGCCGGCTCCACCCATCTGGTGCTGGACATCCCGGTCGGGCCCAGCGCCAAGGTGCGATCGATGGTCGAGGCGCAGCGGCTCAAGAAGTTGTTTGAGTACGTGGCCGGCCATCTGCGCCTGCAGCTCGACGTGGTGCTCAGCGATGGCCGCCAGCCCATCGGCCGCGGCATCGGCCCGGTGCTGGAGGCCCAGGACGTGATGCAGGTGCTGCAGTGCGACCCCGCCGCGCCACAGGACCTGCGCCAGAAGGCCTTGCGACTGGCCGGCCGCATGATCGAGTTCGACCCCGATGTGCGCGGCGGCGAGGGCTATGCCATCGCCCGCGACATCCTGGAAAGCGGCCGCGCCCTGGCGCAGATGAATGCCATCATCGATGCTCAGGGCCGCCGCCAGGACATGCCGACCGTAGGGGCGCTGAGCTTCGAGGTGCGGGCACCGGCGGAGGGCCATGTCATCGCCATCGACAACCTGCGCATCGCCCGCGTGGCGCGCCTGGCCGGGGCGCCGCAGGTGGCGGGCGCCGGCCTGCTGCTGCTCAAGCGGCTTGGTGACCCGGTGCGGACGGGCGAGCCGCTCTACCGCATCCACGCCCAGTTCGAGGCCGATCTGCAGTTTGCCCGCGACCTGGCCGAAAAAGACTCGGGCTGCCAGATCGGCCGGCTCGACCAGCTGCCGCATGAATTTGCCAGCGGCTCCCTGTTCTCTCTCTGAAAGTGATTCGCCATCCATGAGCGATCTTCTGCATGCCCGGGCCCTGTTGCTGGCCTTCGAGGACGAGCGAGCGTTGGCCGAGGAACTGGCCGCCGCGCTGGCCGTGCCTTTGGCCTTCATCCGCCGCCATCGCTTCCCGGATGGCGAGCTGCGCCTGGTTCTGCCCAAGCCGCTGCCGCCCACGGTCTTCCTGCTGCGCGGCTTGCAGCAGCCCAATGAAAAGCTGGTGGAGCTCTTGATTGCCGCGCCGACCGCGCGCGAACTGGGCGCCGATCGCCTGGTGCTGGTCTCGCCCTACCTGGCCTATATGCGCCAGGACATGGAGTTCACGCCCGGCGAGGCGGTCAGCCAGCGCCATATCGCGCGCCTGCTGGCCCAGCAGTTCAACCACGTGATCACCCTGGACCCGCATCTGCACCGCATCGCCAGCCTCGATGAGGTGATGCCGGCAGGGGCCGGCTTTGCGCTCTCGGTGGCACCGGTGCTGGGTGCCTGGATTGCCGCGCATGTGCCGGGCGCGCTGCTGATCGGGCCCGATGAAGAGTCGGCGCAATGGGTCAGCGAGGCCGCCGCCGCAGGTGGCTTGGACCATGCCATCGGCCGCAAGGTGCGGCATGGCGACCACCAGGTCGAGCTGGCCTTGCCGGAGCTCGAGGTGAGCGGCCGGGCCATCGTGCTGCTGGACGATATGGCCTCGACCGGTCGCACCCTGATCGGCGCGGCCCAGGGCTTGCTGGCCCGGGGGGCGGCCTCGGTCGATGTAGCCGTGACCCATGCCTTGTTCAACGGCGATGCCTTGCCGGCCCTGCAGGCCGCGGGCGTGCGCCATGTCTGGAGCAGCAACAGCGTGCCGCATGGCAGCAATGCCGTTAGCATCGTGCCGCTGCTGGCGGGGGTCTTGCGGCGCTGGTTGTGAAGGACTGAAGCGGCCGGGCTGCCGTCTCGGGCCCGGCCTTCCACAGCGTGCTGAGTGAGGAGTGGCTGAGCGCGATGCAATTGCTGAAGCTGGTGGCGGAACAGATCCAGGTGGGCGCGCCCTTGCCCTTCAATGTGCGCGATGCCGCCGGCGGCCTGCTGCTGGCCTGCGGGCAGAAGGTCTACAGCCAGACCCAGCTGCTGGCCCTGCTGGAGCGCGGCGTGTTTGCCGATGTGCAGGAACTGCAGGCCCTGCAAGCAGGGCAGGCCGTGCCGGCCGAGCCGCCCTCGCTGGCCTCGCGCTGGCAGCAGGCGGTCTGGTCGCTGGATCTGATGCTCAAGAGCCTGGGCGACAGCGAGCATTTCCTGGCCAACTGCGATGAGGTCACCACCGAGCTGATCACCCTGGCGCGCCAGGATGGCGATGTGGCGCTGTACCAGTCGGTGCGGCAGGAAAACCAGCAACTGCGCCTTTACGGCCTGACCCATTCCCTGCATGTGGCCACGCTCTGCCTGATGGTGGCGCAGCGCCTCGGATGGGCGGAATCGCGCCAGCGCTCGGCCGTCAAGGCAGCGCTGACCATGAATGCCAGCATCATCGAGCTGCAGGGGCGCTATGCCATGGCCGGCGGCCGCCTGACCGAGAGCCAGCGCGAGCAGATCCGCCGCCACCCCGAGGAGGCCACCAAGCGCCTGCGCGCCGCCGGCACGGCCGATGAGGAATGGCTGGTCGCCGTGGCCCAGCACCATGAGCAAGCGGGTGGCCGCGGTTATCCGCGCGGCCTGACCGAGGTGGAGGAGCTGGCGCGCCTGCTGCGCCTGGTCGATGTCTTCATGGCCAAGATCAGCGCCCGCACCAGCCGGCCGGCCATGGACATCAAGCTGGCCGCGCGCCAGACCTACGAGGCCGCCCCCGGCGACGCCATGGTGGCGGCGCTGATCAAGGAGTTCGGCATGTACCCGCCGGGTGAATTGCTGCGCCTGGCCAGCGGCGAGCTGGCCGTGGTGGTGCGGCGCGGCGCCAGCCTGCAATGCCCCGTGGTGATGACCCTGGTCGATGCCCAGGGCAAGGCCTGCGCCGTGCCCATGCGCCGCGACACCTCGCGGCCCGAGCATGCGGTGGCGGCCGTGGTGCCCGACAAAAGTCTGCTCGCACGCGTGCCCAGCGAGCGGCTCTACGGGCTCTACGGCCTGCATGGTCTGGATGCCTTGAATCCCCTGCACTGACCCCCTGCTTGCAGGGCGATGCCGGCGGCTGCGCCGCTGGTCGGGCCGCCAGCAGCGGCGTAGACTGGAGCGACAAGTGCGGCCTCGTTGGTGAGGCCGGCACGGGGTGCCATGAAGGCCCGGCTGCCCCGGGACATCAAACAGCGACGGAGTCCGCATCATGCAGTTGCTGAAGCTGGTCGCCAAGCAGCTCACCGTCGGTGAGCCATTGCCTTTCAATGTGCGTGATGAGCTGGGCAGCCTGCTGCTGGCATGCGGCCAGGTCTTGCGCAGCGACGCCCAGCTGGAGATGCTGCTGGGCCGCGGCATGTATGCCGATGTCGAGGAAATCAGGGCCCTGGCGGCCGGCCGCAAGGTGGCGGTGGCCACGCCGACGGTGTTCGCGCGCTGGAACCAACTGCCTTGGGCGCTGGACGTGCTGTTGAAGAATGTCAGCGTCGAGGCGGGCTTTGTGGCGGCCTGCGAGGAGCTGGCTCAGGAGCTGATCCGCCTGGTGCAGCGCGACCCCGATGTGGCCTTGTTCCAGGCCACGCGCCAGGAGTCGCATCAGCTGCGCAACTACGGGCTGACCCATGCCATGTTTGTCGCCACGGGCGTGCTCCTGCTGGCCCAGCGCCTGGGCTGGAGCGAAGCCCGCCAGCTCACGGCTGTGCAGGCTGCCTTGACCATGAACCTCAGCATCGTCGATCTGCAAGGGCGCTTTGCCGTGCACGGCCGCATGACCGAAGAACAGCGCGCCCAGCTGCGTGCCCATCCGGACACGGCCGAGGCGCAGCTGCGTGCCGCCGGGGTTGAGGATGAGGAATGGCTGCAAGCGGTGCGCGAGCACCACGAGCATGCCGATGGACAGGGCTATCCGCGCGGTTTGAGTCAGGTGTCGGAGCTGGCCGAGCTGCTTCGCCTGATGGATGTGTTCATGGCCAAGATCAGCCGGCGCGAGTCGCGCCCGGCCCTGGCGGTCAAAGAGGCCGAGCGGCAGGCTTACGCCTTGATGCCCGGCAGCCCCTTCGTTGCTGCGCTGGTCAAGGAGGTGGGCATCTATCCGCCCGGCGAGCTGGTCAATCTGGCCAGCGGCGAGCGTGCGGTGGTGATCCGCCGGGGCGCCAGCATGTCAACGCCCCTGGTGGCGGCTCTGACCGATCGCAAAGGCTTGCCGATCACCCAGACGCCCAAACGCGACTGCGCTCAGCGCGAATTCTCGATCGCCGCGCTGGAGTCTGACAAGACCTTGGTCAGCCGCGTACCGCTGGAGCGGCTGTACGGCCTGCTCACCTGAGGGGCCCTGCGGCCCCGGGGGTCAGGCCTTGCCCTGGCTGGCCACGGCGGCCGCTGCCTTGGCCGCGGCTTCGGCGTCGCCGAGGTAGTAGCTCTTGATCGGCTTGAGATCGGCATCGAGCTCATAGACCAAGGGGATGCCGTTGGGGATGTTGACGCCAACGATGTCGTTGTCGCCAATGCCGTCCAGGTACTTGACCAGGGCACGGATGCTGTTGCCGTGGGCGGCGATCACCACGCGCTTGCCCAGCTTGATGGCCGGAGCCACGCTGCCTTCCCAGAAGGGCAGGACGCGGGCCACCGTGTCTTTCAGGCACTCGGTCAGCGGAATGTCCTCGGGGTCCATCTTGGCGTAGCGCAGATCGCCGCGCTCGCTGCGCGGGTCGCTGGGTTCCATGGCCGGCGGCGGGGTGTCGTAGCTGCGGCGCCAGACCAGCAGCTGTTCGTCACCGTACTGCTTGGCGATATCGGCCTTGTTCAGACCTTGCAGCGAGCCGTAATGGCGCTCGTTCAGGCGCCAGCTGTGGACGACCGGCAACCAGGTGCGGTCCATTTGATCCAAACAATGCCAAAGCGTCCAAACCGCACGCTTGAGCATCGAGGTGTAAGCCACGTCAAAGTCAAGGCCTGCATCCTTGATCAAGCGCCCGGCCTGTTTGGCCTGCTCCACACCGGTGGGGGTCAGGTCAACATCGGTCCAGCCGGTGAAACGGTTTTCGAGGTTCCAGGTGGATTCGCCATGGCGAATGAGCACGAGTTTGTACATGGACATTGCTTGATAGGGCCGCCCGATTTGGGCTGCTTGGATTCTACGGGCCCGCTATCGCAAGTCATGCTTCACGCTTGCTTGCGATTCGTACTCAAGTCTGTGGCGTCGGGGCCGACAACGTCTGTACAGAGTTGGGCGTTGGGCGCACATTTGTGCGGCACGCCTGTTTTTTGCTGTTCATAAAGGAGACATTCATGAGAATTGGAACTGCTGTGTTCCTGACGCCAGTGGCCCTGGCCTTGCTCACACTGGCCGGTGGCGCCCAAGCCCAGGCGGCCGGCGATTCTGCGTTTTCCTTTTCCGGTTTTGGCACCTTGGGTCTGGTCAAGTCCAGCTCGGACACCGGCAAGTACGCCCTCTACAGCCAGCCGCGCGGCGCCGACACCTCGGTCACCGGCGAAGTCGACAGCAAGTTGGGCTTGCAGGTCACAGCCCGCGCCAACGCCATGTTCTCGGGCACCGTGCAGGTGCTGACCAAGCAGGACGGCAAGGGCAAGTTCACGCCGGGCCTGGAGTGGGCCTTCGTCAAGGCCCAGGTCTCGCCGAATCTGGCCCTGCGCCTGGGCCGCATGGGCGGCCCGTTCTTCGCGGTTTCGGATTTCCGTGATGTGGGCTACGCCAACACCTGGCTGCGTCCGCCGCAGGATGTCTACGGTCAGGTGCCGGTCAGCCATTTCGACGGTGCCGATGTCAGCTACCAAACTTCGCTGGGCTCGGCCACCGTGACGGCGCAACTCTACGGAGGCAAATCCTCGTCCTATGTCACCGGCGTCAAGGTGGAGCTGGACAAGGTCTTGGGCGTCAACGCCAGCGCTGAGCTGGAAGGCGGCGTGACCCTGCGCGTCGGCCATGTCAGCAGCAAGCTGACGGCGCACAGCACGACTCTGGCCACCATCGTGGCCGGTCTGCGCAACCCGCAACTGGCCGCGTTGAGCCCGCGCTTTGCTGCTCTGGGCAACGAGCTGGATGGCACGAACAAGACGGCCACGTTCACCGGCATCGGCGCCAGTTATGACCAAGGCGACTGGTTGGCCAATTTCGAGTACACCCAGCGCCGCACCGACTCTTATGTCTCTGACACCAACGGCTGGTACTTCACCTTGGGCCACCGATTTGGCAAGTTCACGCCTTACCTGACCTTGTCCAAGCTCAAGGTGGCGGACGCCAACGCTGTCAACGATATCCCGGCGCCGACGCCTGGGCTGGCCCAGCTGAAGGGGGGCGTCAGCCTGGTGCTGGCCGGACAAGCCACCGACCAGAAAACCACCGGCTTGGGCCTGCGTTGGGACGCCTACCGCAATATCGCGATCAAGGCGCAGTACGAACGCATCCAGCCCAAGACTCAAGGTCTGTTCCTGGTGCCTGTCAACGGCACCGTGGTCGGCAATGTCAATGTCTACAGCATCGCTGTGGACACCGTGTTTTGAGACGGAGGCCTGACATGAATCGCAAGCATCTGATCTCTCTGAACTCGCGCGCTCTGCGTCTGGCTTTCGGCATGGCATTGGGTTTCTCGGCCCTGGCTGCACAAGCTCAGGTGGCAGTGATCGTCAACAGCAAGAGCCCGACGGCCAGCATGACGGCCGATCAAGTGGCCACCATCTTCCTGGGCAAGTCCAATGTGCTGCCCAGCGGTGCGGCGGCTGCAGCCACCGATCTGCCCGACGGTTCGCCCGTGCGCGACCAGTTCTACAGCAAGGTGACCGGCAAGCAAGGCCCGCAGGTCAAGGCCGCGTGGTCACGCCTGGTCTTTTCAGGCAAGGCCACGCCGCCTAAAGAGCTGGCTTCGGCGGCCGAAGTCAAGAAGTTCGTGGCGGCCAATCCCGATGCCATCGGCTACATCGAGAAATCTGCCGTGGACGGCAGCGTCAAGGTGGTCCTGAGCGTAGACTGATCCAACGCTCAACCTGGATGCGCCGTCGGGCGCGGCGCATCAGCACTGGAGGTTCGAATGAATGTAAAGACCAGAATCTGGCTCTTGCCTGTGTTTGCAGCGTTGATCTTTGCCATTGGCATTGCCGTGGTGTGGGGCTTCTCGGCTCGCACCTCCTCGGCCATCAACGCCGTAGGTCAGGTTCACTACCCCTATGTGGACGCCACCACGCAACTGGCCGCCCAGCTGGAAGCATTGGGCGCCACCATTCAAAGTGCCGTGGCCGAGGGCGAGAAGAAGCGTCTGGATGAAGCGAAGGAGCGCGCCAGCAGCATTCGCAAGCTGCTGGAAGCCATCGCCAAGATCGAAGGCAAGGGGGATACCGCCGCCAAGCTGAAGTCGGGCTTTGATGCTTACTTTGCGGCTTCGGTGGACACGGCCGAGCTGTTCCTTGGTATCAAGCAAGGCGATCAAGCCGGTGCGATTCCCAAGATGCAGGCCGCGCTCAAGACCCTGGATGCCGAGGTCAAGGCGGCTCGTGTCGATGCCAGCGAAGGTTTCGAGAGCGGCCTGCACAAGGCCGAAGGTGGCGTGTCCGCCAGTCTCTTCGCCATCCTGATCAGCGGTTTGGTTGTGGTGGTGGCACTGGGAGTTGGATCCTTCCTGGTGATCGGCAGCGTCTGGCGTCAGCTGGGTGGTGAGCCTGAATACGCTCGCGATGTGATGCGTCAGATGGCCGATGGCGATCTGTCCCAGGACATTCACGTGGCACCTGGCGCAGAAGGCAGCTTGCTGGATGCGGTGCGCGCCATGTCGCAAGGCCTGGCCGCCATCGTCAGTGATGTGCGCATGGGCACCGATTCCATGTCGGTGGCCTCACGCGAAATCGCGGTCGGCAACCATGACTTGTCGGTGCGGACCGAGAAGCAGGCCACTTCGTTGGAGCAGACCTCCGGCAATATGCAGACCCTGACCGACACCGTGCGTCAGAGCGCCGAAGCGGCAGCCCAGGCCAATCAACTGGCTGGTTCGGCCGCGACCGTGGCGCGCAAGGGTGGCGAGGTGGTGGCTCAGGTGGTCTCGACCATGGAAGAGATCAACACCAGCTCCAAGAAGATCAACGACATCATCGGCGTGATCGATGGCATCGCCTTCCAGACCAACATCCTGGCGCTGAATGCTGCCGTCGAGGCGGCGCGTGCGGGCGAGCAGGGCCGCGGTTTTGCCGTGGTGGCCAGCGAAGTGCGCTCCCTGGCGCAGCGCTCGGCCGAAGCCGCCAAGGAGATCAAGTCCTTGATCGGCGCCAGCGTCGATCGTGTCGAGTCGGGCAGCCGCCTGGTGCGCGACGCCGGTGCCACCATGACCGAGATTGTGGCCAGTGTGCAGCGGGTGTCGGACATCATCGGTGAGGTGACTGCGGCCTCCGGCGAACAAAGTCAGGGCATCGGTCTGGTCAACCAGTCGGTGGTGCAGCTCGATCAGATGACGCAGCAGAATGCGGCACTGGTCGAGGAGGCCGCCGCTGCCGCCAGCAGCCTGGAGCAGCAGGCCCAGGCCTTGCAGGCGGCTGTGGCCACTTTCAAGCTGCGCTGACCGCGAATCTCGCGCTCCGAGCGCACAGCCCTGGTGTGCCAGGGCCTTCTTCCAGCCCGCCGCTGCTTCGCACCGGCGGGCTTTCTATAATCCCGCCTCCACTCTTTCACGGACGCCTCACGGCCGCTGCCCTTTGAACTTCTTGCTCGACAACTGGATTTTGGTCTTGGCTGCGTTGACCTCGGGCGGCCTTTTGCTCTGGCCCACGCTGGCGAGCGGCGCGCAGGGCGCTGCGGTCAACACGGCCGAAGCGGTGCGTTTGATGAATCGCGAGAAGGCGGTCTTGATCGACGTGTGCGAGCCGGCCGAATTTGCTGCTGGCCATGTCGCCGGCGCTCGCAACGTGCCTTTGGCTTCGCTGGAGGGGCACAAAGGCCTGCCCAGCAACAAGAGCCTGCCGGTGATCGTGGTCTGCCAGAGCGGCGCCCGCGCGGCCCGCGCGGCGGCCCAACTGCGCAAGCTGGGCTATGAGAAAGCCCAGCCCCTGGCCGGTGGGCTGAATGCCTGGCGCGAAGCCAGCCTGCCGATCGAGAAGAGCGCCTGAGTCGGCTCGGCTTCCTGTCTCGCCTGGTTTTTGAGGAGTCGGCCATGAGCCACGTCAAGATGTACACCACCCAGGTCTGCCCGTTCTGCGTGCGGGCCAAGGCCTTGCTGAAGCAGCGCGGCGTCGAGCAGATCGAAGAAATCCGCATCGACCTGAATCCGGCCGAACGCGATGCCATGATGGCGCTGACCGGCCGCCGCACCGTGCCGCAGATCTTCATCGGTGAGACCCATGTCGGTGGTTGCGATGATTTGATCGCGCTGGACCAGCGCGGAGGCCTGCAGCCCTTGTTGCAAGCAGGCGCCTGATTCCGAAGCGGGTGGCTGGGGGCGCGCTGAACGCCCCTGGCGTCCGCCGGCCCGAATTCAAGAGCGGGCAGACCCCCACAGACTGAAATATTCGCTGCGCCATAATCAGCGCCGCTGCCCGCAGCAAAGAAGCTGGCGGGCCTTTACTTTTTTGGGAACCCCATCATGGCCGAAGAGAACAACACCCCCGTCTTCCAGATTCAGCGCATGTACCTGAAGGATCTGTCGCTGGAGCAACCCAACGCCCCGCAAATCCTGCTGGAACAAACCCAGCCCCAGGTGGACATCAACCTGGCCCTGGCCGCTGAGCCGGTGGTGGATGGCATCTTCGAAGTGTCCGTGACGGCCACCGTCACCACCAAGGTCGGCGACAAGACCCTGTTCCTGATCGAAGCCAAGCAAGCCGGTATCTTCGAGATCCGCAATGTGCCGCAAGAGCAGACCGAAGGCATCCTGGGCATCGTCTGCCCGCAGATGATTTACCCCTACTTGCGCGCTGTGGTGTCTGACGTTTGCACCCGCGCTGGCTTCCCGCCCGTGCTGCTGACCGAAGTCAACTTCCAAGCCATGTTCGAAGCTCAGCAAGCCGCACGCGAAGCAGCGGCCAACGGTGGCGACGCTGCCGCCGCGCCGACCCTGAACTGAGATGGACTGTCTGCTGGAGACCGGCGCAAGCCGGCCTCCGCGCGCCACGCCCCCGCTGTTGTTCGGCCGGGGCGTTTTGCATTTCGGGCTTCGTCGGTTTGCGCGGGCGCATGCAGGGCGGGGCCGGAGTACCTGTTTTGAAGGTTAAGCTGCTGCCATGAAGATCAGCATTCTTGGAGCCGGTGCCTGGGGTACGGCCTTGGCCGTGCAGGCCGCGGCCCGTCACGAGGTGGTGTTGTGGGCCCGCGATGCGTCGGTCGTGGCCGCCATGCGGGCCGAGGGCCGCAACCGCGCCTATTTGCCTGACACGCCGCTGCCCGAAGGCCTGCAGATCGAGGGTGATCTCGCCCGTGCCGTGGCCCATGCCTGCGAGGCGGCCGAGCCCGGATTGATCGTGGTGGCCACGCCCATGGCCGGCCTGCGTGCCATGCTCGCGGCCTTGCCGGACGGGGCGCGTGTGCTCTGGTTGTGCAAGGGTTTCGAGGCCGGCACCGGCCTGCTGGGGCACGAGATCGCCCGCGCGGTACAGCCGCGCCTGCGTGTGGGCATTCTCTCGGGGCCCAGCTTTGCGCAAGAGGTGGCGGCAGGTCAGCCGACCGCCCTGGTCGCGGCCAGCGAGGATGAAGCCCTGGCGCAGGCGGCCGTGGCGGCCTTCCACAGCGAACGCCTTCGTGTCTACACCTCGGCCGACCCGGTTGGCGTCGAGGTCGGCGGTGCGGTCAAGAATGTGATGGCCATCGCCGTCGGCGCGGCCGATGGCCTGCGTCTGCGCGCCGAGCGTGAAGGACAGTTGCTCGATGCGCCGGGCCTCAATGCCCGCGCCGCCCTGATCACCCGCGGCCTCGCCGAGATGCTGCGCCTGGGCCTGGCCCTGGGTGCGCGCAGCGAGACCTTCATGGGCTTGTCGGGCATGGGCGATTTGGTGCTGACCGCCACCGGCGATCTGTCGCGCAACCGCCGGGTCGGCCTCTTGCTGGCCGATGGCCTGCCGCTGGCGCAGATCCTGCGCGAGCTGGGCCATGTCGCCGAAGGGGTGTACAGCGCGCCCACGGTGCTGGCGCGCGCCCGCGCCAAGGGCGTGGACATGCCCATCACCGAAGCCGTGGTGGCCGTGCTGGAAGGGCGTTTGAGCCCTGCTGATGCCGTGGATCTGCTGATGGGGCGGCAGGCCCGTTCCGAGCACTGAACATGGCGCCCGCGCCTCGGAACTGTGGTTCTCGTCGTCTGCTGCTGGCGCTGGCCGCCTCGGGGCTGGTGCCACCGCTGCGCGCGGAGCCGGCCTGGCCAGCCGCACGGCCGATCAAGCTGATCGTGCCTTTTCCGGCCGGCAGCTCACCCGATCTGGTGGCGCGCTGGCTGGCCGAGCCGCTGGCCGCCGCCCTGGGGCAAACCGTGCTGGTCGAAAACCGGCCGGGCGCCGGCGGCAATATCGGCACGGCGCTGGCAGCCCAGGCGGCGCCCGATGGTTATGCCTTGCTGCTGACCATCCAGGGGCCGCTGGTGACGGCGCCCTTGCTCAACCCCAAGCTGCCCTACGACCCGCTGCGTGATCTGCGACCCATCGGCCTGGTGGCCAGCTCGCCCAATGTGCTGGTGCTGGGCAGTGGGGTGAATGCGCGCGATTGCGCTGAGTTTGTCCGTCAGGCCCGCGTGCAAGGTGTGGCCTGGAACTACGGTAGCGTCGGCAATGGCAGTGCCTCGCACCTGGCCATGGAGTCCTTCAAGGCTCGCGCCGGCCTGGCTCTGACCCATGTGCCCTACGCCGGCTTCCCGCAGGTCACCAACGCCCTGCTCAGCGGCGAACTGCATGCGGCCTTCATGGTGCCAGGTCTTGCCATGGCGCAGGTGAGGGCGGGCAAGCTCAAGGCCCTGGCCGTCAGCAGCCTGGGCCGGGTGGCGGCGCTGGCCGATCTGCCCACCTTGGTGGAGCTGGGCTATCCGGGCTTTGAGGCCATTTCCTGGCAGGCCTTGCTGGCGCCGGCACGCACGCCCAGCGTCGTCGTCGAGCGCTTGTCGGCCGAGCTGCTGCGCATCTGCCGCAGCGATGCCTTTCGAGCCAAGCTGCTGGGGCTGTATTTCAGCGCGCAGGGGACCGCACCCGAGGGCTTGTTGAACCTGATGCGTGCGGATCGCCTGCACTGGGCTCAAGTGATCAAGATGGCCCAGGTCAAGGCCGAATGACCGAGTTCAAGCGGCTCAGGCCTGACTGCCTTCGTAGCCGTTCTGGCGCCAGGCTTCGAACACCGCCACGGCCACGCTGTTGCTCAGATTCAAGCTGCGTTGGCCCGGGCGCATGGGCAGGCGCACGCGCTGCGCCTCGGGGAACTGCTCGCGCAGTTCGGGCGCCAGGCCGGCGGTTTCCGAGCCAAAGACCAGGAAGTCACCGGCCTGCCAGCGCATCTGCGCCAGCGGCTGGCTGCCGCGTGTGGTGAAGGCAAACAGGCGATCGGCCGGAGGCTGCACGGTGGCCAGGAAGGCGGCCCAGTTGCGGTGGCGGTGCACGGCGGTGTACTCGTGGTAATCCAGGCCGGCGCGTTGCAGCAGCCGGTCTTCCATGGAAAAGCCCAGCGGCTCGATCAGGTGCAGGCTGCAGCCAGTGTTGGCCGCCAGGCGGATCACATTGCCGGTGTTGGGGGGAATCTCGGGTTGCACCAGAACGATGTGGAACATGGGTCGCGTGAAGAAAATTTGAGGGGAGTGTCGGTCCTTGAGCGCAGCCCTGGATCGCCGGCTCAGCGCCGGATGCTGTCGCTGCCGCCTTCCGGCGTGCGCGCCACCACCCAGGCCTCGACATGGGCCGCGCCGGCCTGGCGCAGCACGCGGGCGATCTCGAACACGGTGGCGCCGCTGGTCATCACATCGTCGAGCACCGCCACATGGCTGCCCCGCAGATCGGCCAGGCGGGCGGGCTCGACAGCGAAGGCCTGCTTCACATTGTGGCCGCGTTCTTGCAGAGGCAGGCGCGCCTGCTGGGTCGTGCTGCGCACGCGCAGCAGCAAATGCGCGTCGCAGGCCAGCTTGCGGCGGCGCGCCAGGGCCCGGGCCAGCTCGTAGCTCTGGTTGTAGCCGCGTTCCTTCAGCCGCTCGGGCGCCAGTGGTACGGGCAGCAGCCAGTCGGGCGGCTCGACCTGCGCGATGCTCAAGGCCTGGTGCAGGCGCTCCAGCAAGGTCTCGCGCAGGTCCAGGGCCTGGTGGAATTTGTAGTGCTGCAGCAGGCCATCCCAGGGAAAGCTGTAGTCGAGGGCGGCAACCGTGCGGTCCAGGGGCGGCGGCTCGCGCAGGCAGCGGCCGCATTTGGCCTCGCGTCGGCCGCTCAGCTCGGGTGGTAGGCGTGCCGCGCAGGTCCAGCAGCGCGGGGCGGGGCGCGCGTAGCGCAGCAGACAGTCGGCGCAGACCCGGGCGGTGGACCACGCACGGCAGACTGCGCATTGCCCGGGGCAGCGCATCAGCACCCGCTCGACCCAAGCGGGTTTGCCGGTCGCCGCATGCTGGGTTTCCATGGGCTCAATATACTGCCCGCCCATGGCCGATCCCTTGACTCCCCCTAGGACGGAAACGTCCGCCGCAGCCCCGTCTGCGCCCGCTGCCCGGCCGCAAGATCTGGATGTGAACGCCCTGCGCCGGCAGGCGCGGCGCTTGGCCAGCCTGGCCAAGACGCCTTGGCTGCATGAGGAGGTGGCCACTCGCATGGCCGAGCGCCTGGCCATCATCAAGCTGCAGCCGACACGCGTGCTGCAGTGGTCGGGCCTGCTGGGCGGCGGCGAGGCGGCCTTGTTGGCGGCCTACCCGCAAGCCGAGCACCGTGTGATCGAGCCCGACGCCGCCCTGGCCGAGCGCAGCCAGGCCTTGCACAAACGCTCCTGGTGGCAGAACGCGCTGGGCCGTGGCGCCACGGTGCAAGTGCAGGGCCCCCAGGCGATGGCGGGCTTGAAATCAACGCCAGAACAGGATCAGGTCGGCCTGGTCTGGGCCAATATGGCCTTGCACGCGGCACCCGATCCACCTGAGACCCTGGCGGCCTGGCATGGTGCTCTGCGGGTTGACGGGTTTCTGATGTTCTCTTGCCTGGGCCCCGACAGCTTTGTCGAATTGCGCCAGCTGTTTGAGCGCCAAGCTTGGGGGCGTGCCGGCCCGGACTGGTGGGACATGCATGACATCGGCGATCTGCTGGTGGGAGCCGGCTTTGCCGATCCCGTGATGGACCAGGAGCGCATTCAACTGACCTGGGCGCAAGCCGACGACCTTCTCAAAGACTTGCGCTTGTTGGGTGGCAATGTGGCGCCCGAGCGATTTGTCGGCTGCCGAGGCAAGACCTGGCACCAGAAGCTTTTGCAGGCCTTGGAAACATTGCGTCGGCCCGATGGCCGGCTGCATCTGAGCCTTGAAATCGTGTACGGGCACGCGTTCAAGCCGGTGCCGAAGATACGGGTAAGCCCTGAGACCAGCCTGACTTTGGAGCAGATGCGCGCGATGGTGCGTCGATCTGGGGGCTGATAGAGGCTTAAAGCGACAGTGGGTCGCGACATGCTGGGCTAAAATTCGCGTTTAGCCAAAATGCATGACCCGTGACTTTAGGGTCAGACCATGCCAGCGTCTTTGACGAGCCTCAAAAGAAGCGCTGAAGCGGTTGCATCAATGGGCCGGCCGGGCAGTGAAACGGGTTCACGCCAGGGCTCTCATGAGACGAATTTGAAACAAGAGTGACGACCATGAAGATGATGAACGCACGAGTGCATCAGGCCGCGCGCCGCGTGGGGCAGCTGGCGCAAGTGGCCGCGGCGGCCGGCGCGATGCTGGTGGCCCAGACGGCCCTGGCAGCCCAGGCGGTCCAAGACCTGCCGGGTGGCCCTGCGGTCAATCAACTCAATCTGCACCCCCCGGTCACCCGCATTGCGGCCGACCAGATGTGGCTGCACAACTTCATGCTGATCATCTGCCTGGCCATTTTTGTGGCGGTGTTCGGCGTGATGTTCTATTCCATCTTCAAACATCGCAAGTCCAAGGGCGCGGTGTCGGCCAACTTCCACGAAAGCGTGAAGGTTGAGATCGCCTGGACCGTGGTGCCTTTCATCATCGTCATCCTGATGGCCCTGCCGGCCACCAAGGTGGTGGTCGCGATGAAGGACACCACCAACGCAGATCTGACCATCAAGGCCACCGGTTACCAGTGGAAATGGGGTTATGACTACCTGAAGGGCGAGGGCGAGGGCATTGGCTTCCTGGCCACTTTGGACACGGCCCATCGCGCCATGTCCGACGCCGGCAAGCCGGCTGGCGATGACTACCTGCTGAAGGTGGACAACCCCCTGGTCGTGCCCGTCAACAAGAAGGTTCGGATCATCACCACCGCCAACGACGTCATTCACGCCTGGATGGTGCCGGCCTTTGGTGTCAAACAAGATGCCATCCCCGGCTTCGTCCGCGACACCTGGTTCAAGGCCGAGAAGATCGGTGATTTCTACGGCCAATGTGCCGAGCTGTGCGGCAAGGAGCACGCCTACATGCCCATCCACGTGAAGGTGGTGTCGGCAGAAGACTACTCCAAGTGGGTGGATGGCAAAAAGAAGGAGCTGGCCGCCAAGGCGGACGATCCGAGCAAGGTCTGGGAGCAAGCCGCCTTGGTGGCTCGCGGTGAAAAGGTCTACAACGCCAACTGCGCGGCCTGCCACAAGGCCGATGGTTCGGGCGCTGGTCCGATCAAAGCCCTGGTGGGTTCGCCGGTGGTGCTGGCGGAAGACAAGCTGGCTCAGATCAAGGTGCTGCTGAATGGCCAGAACAATGGCGCCATGCCGGCCTGGAAGCAATTGAGCGACACCGAGATCGCCGCGGTGATCACCTACACCAAGAACAGCTGGTCCAACAAGACCGGCCAGGTGGTGCAGCCGGCTGAAGTGCTGGCCGCCCGCAAGTGATGGGCTGAACGTCGACAAGCGTTGATAAAGGAAACAAGATGAGTGCAGTGCTTGGCCACCCCGGTCATGACGTTCATGACCATGACCACCACGATCACCACGCCCCCACGGGCTGGCGTCGTTGGGTCTTTGCCACCAACCACAAGGACATCGGTACCCTGTACCTGCTGTTCTCGTTCACCATGCTGATGATCGGCGGCATCTTGGCGCTGTGCATCCGCGCCGAGCTGTTCCAGCCCGGTCTTCAGTTCTTCAATCCGGAACTGTTCAACCAGTTCACCACCATGCACGGCCTCATCATGGTGTTCGGCGCCATCATGCCGGCCTTTGTGGGCTTCGCGAACTGGATGGTGCCGCTGCAAATCGGCGCGTCCGACATGGCTTTTGCCCGCATGAACAACTTCAGCTTCTGGCTGATGATTCCTGCGGCCATCATGTTGGTGGCGTCCTTCTTCATGCCGGGTGGCGCGCCTGCCGCCGGCTGGACGCTGTATGCGCCCCTGACCCTGCAGATGGGCCCCTCCATGGATGCCGGCATCTTCGCGATGCACATCCTGGGTGCCTCGTCCATCATGGGTTCGATCAACATCATCGTCACCATCCTGAACATGCGCGCACCCGGCATGACGCTGATGAAGATGCCGATGTTCTGCTGGACCTGGCTGATCACCGCTTACCTGCTGATCGCCGTCATGCCTGTGCTTGCCGGTGCCATCACCATGACGCTGACCGATCGTCACTTCGGTACCAGCTTCTTCAGCCCCGCTGGCGGCGGTGACCCGGTGATGTACCAGCACATCTTCTGGTTCTTCGGTCACCCCGAGGTCTACATCATGATCTTGCCGGCCTTCGGCATCGTCAGCCAGATCGTGCCGGCCTTCGCCCGCAAGAAGCTGTTTGGCTACGCCTCCATGGTGTACGCAACCGCTTCGATCGCCATCCTGTCCTTCATCGTGTGGGCTCACCACATGTTCGCCACCGGCATGCCGGTGACGGGCCAGCTGTTCTTCATGTACGCCACGATGTTGATTGCCGTGCCCACGGGCGTGAAGATCTTCAACTGGCTGGCCACCATGTGGCGCGGTTCCATGACCTTTGAAGTTCCCATGCTGTGGGCCGTGGGTTTCATCTTCGTGTTCACCATGGGTGGCTTCACGGGTCTGATCTGCGCCATGGCGCCGATCGACATCCAGATCCAGGACACCTACTACGTCGTCGCCCACTTCCACTATGTGCTGGTGGCCGGCTCGCTGTATGCGCTGTTCGCTGGCGTCTACTACTGGGGTCCGAAGTGGACCGGCGTGATGTTCTCCGAGACGCGCGGCAAGATCCATTTCTGGGGCTCGCTGATCAGCTTCAACATCACCTTCTTCCCGATGCACTTCCTGGGTCTGGCCGGTATGCCCCGTCGCTATGCCGACTACCCGCTGCAGTTCGCTGATTTCAATGCCATCGCCTCCGTGGGCGCCTTTGCCTTCGGTCTGATGCAGGTGTACTTCTTCCTGTTCGTGGTCATCCCGATGATGCGCGGCAAGGGTGAGAAGGCTCCGCAAAAGCCCTGGGAAGCGGCAGAAGGCCTGGAGTGGGAAGTGCCGTCGCCGGCTCCCTTCCACACCTTTGAAGAGCCGCCCAAGCTGAACGCCAGCGCCACCAAGGTGATCGGCTGACACCATGAGCGCCACGCCTGAACAACGCAAGAGCAACAAGCGCCTGGCGCTGATCCTGTTCACGGTGGCCCTGGTCTTCGGACTGGGCTTCGTGACCAAGATCGCCTTGCTGGGTTTCTGAAATCGGCCTGCGATGAGCGAATCCAAGCGGCCCTGGACCCTGGCGTCCGCCCTGCGCAGGGACAATCTGCACTTGGTGGGCAAGCTCTTGGTCGTGGTGACCATGATGTTCGGCTTCGGCTATGCGCTGGTGCCGCTCTACAACGCCATCTGCTCGGCACTGGGTATCAACGTGCTGTCGCTCAGCGAGCGTCAGCACGCGGTGCGAGCCGAAGATGTGAAGAATGGCCAGATCGACTACAGCCGCAAGATCACGGTCGAGTTTGACGCCAATGCCCGTGGGCCCTGGGAGTTCAAGCCCGCCATGTCGCATGCGGTGGTGCATCCGGGTGAGCTGACCACGGTGATGTACGAGTTCCGCAATGTGCAGAACCGCGTCATGGCGGCCCAGGCCATCCCCAGCTATGCACCCAAGCAAGCGACGGCGCACTTCAACAAGCTGGAGTGCTTCTGCTTCAACGAGTACACCTTGCAGCCGGGCGAAACCAAGCAGTGGCCGGTCGTCTTCGTGATCGACCCCAAGCTGCCCAAGGACGTCAAGACCATCACCCTTTCCTACACCTTCTTTGAAGTGGCGGGCAAGGGCAAGGCGCAGGCCCAACTCAGCGCTCCGGTGCTGAGCAGCAAGGAGCCGCGCACATGAGCCAGGCTGGCGAAGACCTGAAGCAGGCGGCGGCTCGGCCGCTGTCCTTTGTGCAGACCATGAAGGCCGTGGCCTGGTCGTTTTTCGGCGTGCGTCGTGGCGCCGACTATGAAAAAGATGTGGCTCAGCTGAACCCGGTGCATGTGATCATTGCCGGGCTCATCGGAGCCGTTTTATTTGTGCTGGTTCTGGTGCTGTTGGTCCAATGGGTCATCGGCAGCGGGGTCGCCGGCGCTTGAGGCTGGCAGCGTTTGCAGCGTCATCAGCAGGACTGAATTTAGTTCGAGGAGAAAAGAAATGTCGGCAGCGACTACCACGGGCAAGACCCCTTACTACTTCGTACCAGGGCCCTCGCGCCATCCGGTGATGGCCGCCATCGGCCTGTTCTTCGTGATCCTCGGCGCAGGCCAGTGGATCAATGACCATGACTGGGGCAAGTACTCGCTGGTCTTCGGTCTGCTGTGGTGGGCCGTGGTGCTCAAGCAATGGTTCGGCGATGCCATCCGCGAAAGCGAAGGCGGTCTGTACAGCGACCGCATCGATGTGTCCTTCCGCTGGAGCATGGGCTGGTTCATCTTCTCGGAAGTGATGTTCTTTGCCGCCTTCTTCGGTGCGCTGTACTGGGCTCGCGTCCATGCTGTGCCGACCCTGGGCAGCTTGGAGAACGCGTTGCTGTGGCCTGACTTCAAGGCTTTGTGGCCCAGCGTGGCAGCCGGCATGACGGCCTCGCCCGCCGGTGTCGTTGAGCCCTTCACCACCATGGGTCCCTGGCCGCTGCCGACCATCAACACCGCGCTGCTGCTGACCTCGGGCGTGACCCTGACGGTCGCTCACCATGCGCTGATCGCCGGCAATCGCGGCAAGACCATCGCCTTCATGTGGATGACGGTGCTGCTGGGTGTGATCTTCCTGTGCGTGCAGGGCTACGAGTACATGCACGCCTACCGCGATCTGAACCTCAAGCTCAGCTCGGGAGTCTATGGCTCGACCTTCTTCATGCTGACCGGCTTCCACGGCTTCCACGTGTTCGTCGGCATGCTGATGCTGCTGTTCATCACCCTGCGCCTGCAAAAGGGCCACTTCACCAAGGACCGCCACTTCGGTTTCGAAGGCGCCGCCTGGTACTGGCACTTCGTGGACGTGGTCTGGCTGGGCCTGTACTTCATCGTCTACTGGATGTGAGGTCGGCCCACTTTGGATGGCGGCGGATATCCGCCGTTCAAAGGGGTTGGCAGGCCGCAGTCGGCCATGAAAAAGCGCCGCAATTCGCGGCGCTTTTTTTCTGAGGCGGGGCCATGCAAGCCCGTTCGTGCTGCGCTTCAGCGCTGCATGGGCAAGCCGGTCGGCTCGATCCAGCCCATCAGATAGCTCAGCAAGATGAAGAGGAACAAGGCCACCGACAGGCCGACCCGCAAAGCCAGGGCGCGGGCCATATTCGGGCCGCGGCTCTCTTGCTTACCGTTCTTGAACATGAACAGGCCGGCGGCCGCCAAGGCGCCCAGAATGCCGATGAATGCGAGGATGACGATGAGTTTCATGGTCGCGGATTATGCGCCCGGAGGCGAAAGCGGATGGCTGGCTTGACGCCGCGCGCGCGCGCCTGGGTGATTGGTCTGGCCACGTTGTCGGCCATGGCGTTGACGGCCCGGCTGGGCTTCTGGCAGCTGGACCGTGCGGCGCAGAAAGAAGCGCTGCACCGCGCTGTGCTCGAGCGTGCTCAGCAGCCTCCTTTGCGCTCATCGGATCTGGCGGCTGAGCCTGCGCAGGCCGAGGCGCAGCTGCATCGCCTGGTGCGTCTGCGCGGCCGCTGGTTGAGCGAGCAGACGGTTTACCTGGACAACCGCCCCATGAACGGCCGCGTCGGCTTTTTCGTGGTCACGCCGTTGCAGCTCAGCGATCGCCCGGAGTTCATCCTCGTGCAACGGGGCTGGGGCCCGCGCGATGCGCAGGACCGGGGCCGCCTGCCACGCATCGAGACGCCCGCGGGGGAGGTGGAGTTGCTCGGCCGTTTGACCGCGGCGCCTTCGCGTGCTTATGAGTTCAGCGCGGCAGCTGAAGGGGCGATCCGGCAAAATCTCGATCCTGTCAGCGTGGCCAAGGCGCTGCCCGCGCCCTTGTTGCCACTGACAGTGCTGCAGCTGCCAGAGGAAACGCCTCCAGCGGCCGCGAGCGCCGCGGCAGCGGCTCCCGCCGATGGTTTGTGGCGCGATTGGCCGGCGCAGGATGCCGGCCTGCAGAAACACTACGGCTACGCTTTTCAATGGTTTGCGCTTTGTGCGCTGCTTCTGGGTCTTTATGTCTGGTTCCAAACAATCCGTCCCCGCATCCGCTCCCGCCGCAGCGAGCACAGCGCCTGAAGCCGAGGGCCTGACCTTGACGGTGCACAGCCTGCCAAGCTCCCAAGGCCTGGCCGACGCGCAGCGTCAGCGCGGCGGTCGGCTGCGCATGCTGCTGGTGCTGGCGGCCTGTGCTGCGCCGGTCGTGGCGTCCTACTTCACCTTCTATGTGATCCAGCCGCGCGGTTCGGCCTACAGCGAGTTGATCCACCCGACCGTGGATCTGCCGCCGGCTTTGCACCTGCAAGATTTGCAGGGCAAGCCGGTTGCCGCCGAAAGCCTCAAAGGCCAGTGGTTGCTGACCCTGGTGCAAGAGGGCGACTGCGACGAGGCCTGCGAGCGCCGCTTTTTCATGCAGCGCCAGCTGCGCGAGATGCTGGGCAAGGAGCGCGACAAGGTCGACAAGCTCTGGCTGCTGCCCGAGGACTCGCCTCTGCCCAAACCTGAGCTGATCCATGCGCTGACGGCCGGCGTGCCGGTGACCATCTTGCGTGCGCCGCGTGCCGAGCTGGAAGCCTGGCTCAAGCCCGCCGCCGGTCAGACCCTGAAGGATCACGTCTATCTGGTCGACCCCATGGGCCGCTGGATGATGCGCTCGCCGCCGCAGCCGGACCCGTCCAAGCTCAAGGGCGATCTGACCCGCTTGCTCAAGGCCAATGCGGGCTGGGACAAGGAAGGGCGCTGAGCCGCAGCGGCTTTGGTGCATGTGCAGGGCGAAAAGGGCCATATGTTCGATCTCTCTCCTCTGTGGCAGCTGGCGGGCCTGGGCGCGCTGATCGCCTGCGGCCCCTTGCTGTGGCTGCGTTTGCGCTCGCGCGCGGCCACGCCGGGCCAGCGCTTGCGTGCGCTCACGGTGCTGACGCTGTTTTTGACCTTTGATCTGGTGCTGTTCGGCGCCTTCACCCGGCTCACCGATTCCGGCCTAGGCTGCCCCGATTGGCCGGGCTGTTATGGCAGCGCCAGCCCACTGGGGGCGCGTGACGAAATCCATGCCGCCCAGACCGCCTTGCCCAGCGGCCCGGTGACGCACGGCAAGGCCTGGGTGGAAATGATCCACCGCTATCTGGCCAGCAGCGTTGGCGTGCTGATCCTGGTGCTGTGCGTGATGAGCTGGCGCCATTGGCTGCGCCGAGAGCAGGAGCAGGCAACAGGTCAGGGAGGCAGCGCGGTGGGTGTCGTCTCGCCGGCCTGGGCCAGCCTGACCCTGGTCTGGGTGTGCATGCAGGGGGCCTTCGGGGCGCTGACGGTGACCATGAAGCTGTTCCCGGCCATCGTCACCTTGCACCTGCTGGGCGGCATGGGTTTGCTGATGCTGCTGGCCTGGCAGGCCCAGGGTTACAGCCCCAAGCCCTTGCGCCTGAACCCGGGTCTGCGTGCCGGCGCCTGGGTGTTGATGCTGCTGAGCGTGCTGCAGGTGGCCTTGGGTGGCTGGGTCAGCACCAACTATGCGGTGCTGGCCTGTTCGGAGTTTCCGGCCTGCCAGCCGGGCCAGTGGTGGCCGGCCATGGACTTTGAGCATGGCTTCACCCTGTGGCGCGAGCTCGGGGTGGGTAAGGGTGGCGGCTGGTTGCCCTTTGAAGCCTTGACCGCCATCCACATGACCCACCGCTTGGGTGCCTTGCTGGTGTTCAGCGTCTTGTTGCTGTTTGCCTGGCGTCTGGCCGCTTCTGGTGAAGCAGGCCCCTGGCCGCGGCGTTTGCTGCTGGTGGCGGGTTGGCAGTTGCTCAGCGGCATGTCCAATGTGGTGCTGGATTGGCCCATGCTGGCGGCCCTGGCCCACACCGGCGGTGCCGCGATGCTGTTGACCTTGTTGGCGGCACTGCTGGCCCAGATCGAGCAAGGCCAGCGCTCGACGCGTGTGCAGGCCCTGCCAATCCGGCCCGTGGCTGCTTAGCGGCGCTGCTTTTTGTGGCTCTGCGCGCTGGAGCCACGCTGAAATTTGTTTGCGCAGATCGCTGCTCAGCCCCCGAATCCCGATACCCTGATTCCTTATGTCTTCTACGCCCTCCGTCACCGCTGCCGTGCCCACCGCCTCGCGCTGGCAGCAGTTCTACCAACTGACCAAGCCACGGGTGGTGCAGCTGATCGTGTTTTGCGCCGTCATCGGCATGGCCCTGGCCGTGCCCGGCATGCCCAGTGGCGCGCAGTGGATCAGCATTGGGGCTGCCACTGTGGGCATCTGGCTGGTGGCGGGCGCGGCTGCGGCCTTCAACTGCCTGATCGAGCAGCAGATCGATGCCAAGATGAAGCGCACCGCCTGGCGCGCCACGGCCAAGGGCCAGCTGAGCCGCGCGCAGACCTTGACCTTCTCGGCTCTCCTGTGCGGCATCGGCTCGGCGATTCTGTGGGTCTGGGTCAATCCGCTGACCATGTGGCTGACCTTCGCCACCTTTGTCGGCTATGCCGTCATCTACACCGTCATCCTCAAGCCCATGACGCCGCAGAACATCGTCATCGGCGGCGCCTCGGGCGCCATGCCGCCGGTGCTGGGCTGGGCTGCGCTGCGGGGCGAGGTGGGGCCGGAGGCGCTGATCCTCTGCCTGATCATCTTTCTGTGGACGCCGCCGCATTTCTGGGCCCTGGCCTTGTACCGGGTTGAGGACTACCGCAAGTCCGGCCTGCCCATGCTGCCGGTCACCCATGGCGGTGAGTACACGCGCTTGCAGATCTTTCTCTACACCTGGATCTTGCTGGCCGCGACCTTGCTGCCTTTCCTGACCGGCATGAGCGGTTGGATCTATCTGGCCAGTGCTCTGGCCCTGGGTCTGGGCTTTTGTGGTTACGCCTGGAAGCTGTGGCGTGGCTACTCGGACGAGCTGGCCCGTGCCACCTTCCGCTTCTCGATCTGGCATCTGTCGCTGCTGTTTGCGGCCTTGCTGCTCGACCACTATTTGCTGCCCTCGGGCGCTTGAGCCATGAAACGCACGACGAACTCCACCTCTTCTTCGCCCTTGCCCTCGCCCACGGGCTTGAGCCGCCGTAGCCTGGCCGCCACCGGCCTGGCCTTTGCGCTGCTGGGCAGCCTGGCCGCTTGTGACCAGCTGGGCCTAGGCGGCTCCAGCAAGCTGGCCTTCAAGGGCGTGGACCTGACCGGCGCCGAGTACGCGCGCAACCTCAACCTGCCCGATCAGGACGGCCGCAGCCGCAGCCTGGCCGACTTCAAGGGCAAGGTGGTGGTGGTGTTCTTTGGCTACACCCAATGCCCGGATGTCTGCCCCACCACCATGGCCGAGTTGGCCGAAGTCAAGCGCTCGCTGGGCGCCGATGGCGAGCGCGTGCAGGGCGTGTTCGTCTCCGTCGACCCCGAGCGCGACAGCCCCGCCTTGCTCAAGGCCTATATGGCCAGCTTCGATCCCAGTTTTGTGGCCCTGCGGGGCAGCGAAGAGCAGACCAAGGTGGCGGCCAAGGAGTTCAAGGTGTATTACGCCAAGGTGCCTGGCAAGACCCCGGAAAGCTACACACTGGACCACACCGCAGCCAGCTTCATCTTCGACCCCGAAGGCCGGGTGCGCGTGTTCTCGCGCTATGGCTCGGGCGCGCAAGCGCTGGCCGACGACATCAAGCTGCTTCTGGCGGAGAAGCGCTGAAACTCGAAGCCAGCTGGCGATTCGTCACGCCAAAAAGAAAACGGCCCCCGGAGGGGCCGTTTTTCATGGCGGGCGCGTGTCGGATCAGGCCGGAGTGAGTGCCTTGCGCATCTTCTTCATCGCCGCCACTTCGATCTGGCGGATACGCTCGGCCGACACGCCGTACTCGGCCGCCAGCTCATGCAGGGTCATGCCGCCGGACGAATCGTCGTTGACCTTGAGCCAGCGTTCTTCGACGATGCGGCGGCTGCGTTCGTCCAGTGCTTCCAGCGCGCGGCTGATACCGTCGCCGGCCAGCTCGTCGCGCGCTTGGGCTTCCAGCACGCGGGTCGGTTCCTGGCTGTCGTCGGCCAGGTAGGCGATGGGAGCGAAACTCTCGCCGTCCTCGTCGCTTTGCGGCTCGAGCGCCACATCGCCGCCGGACATGCGGGTTTCCATCTCCAGCACTTCTTCCGGCTTGACGTTCAGCTCGCGCGCCACATGGGCCAGCTGCGCTTCGCTGAGGCTGTTGCGATGGGTTTGGTCGTCGGCCTGGTCTTCCTTCATGCTGTGCTTCATCGAGCGCAGATTGAAGAACAGCTTGCGCTGGGCCTTGGTCGTGGCGACCTTGACCATGCGCCAGTTGCGCAGCACATATTCGTGGATCTCGGCCTTGATCCAATGCATGGCATAGCTGACCAGGCGTACGCCCTGGTCTGGGTCGTAGCGCTTGACGGCCTTCATCAGGCCGACATTGCCTTCCTGGATCAGGTCGCCCTGGGGCAGGCCATAGCCCATGTACTGGCGCGAGATCGACACCACCAGGCGCAGGTGAGAGAGCACCAAGCGGCCGGCGGCCTCAAGATCACCGCTGTCACGCAGACGGCGGGCGGCCGAGCTTTCCTCTTCCGGGGTCAGCAGGGGCAGGCGGTTGACGGCGGAGATGTATGCATCCAGGTTGCCGAGCGAGGGCACCAGCGACCAGGGGTCACGGACCGTCAGAGCAGTGGGTGTAGACAAAGTCATCGCTTTCTTTCGCAAGCCGAACCTCAGCGGTTCCATGAGGTCAATATTAGCACTCTCGTTTAGTGAGTGCCAAATCGCTGGGGTTATTCCAGAAAGTGGATGAATATGCGCTTTTTGGTGAGTGCGCTCGCTAACTTATAGCGGCGCATCGCCGGCTTGCGTCAGTCCAGCAGGCCGAAATCTGGGCTAACGACCATGGTGTCGATGTCCAGCAGGATCAGCATGCGCTCGCCGATCTTGCCCAGACCGGTGATGAAGCGGGCGTCCAGCGCCGCCGCCACTTCGGGTCGCGGCTTGATCTCATCGGCGCTGAGTTCCAGTACGTCGGAGACCGAGTCCACCACCACACCGACGATGCGCTGCGCCACATTGAGCACGATCACCACGGTGAAGGCGTTGTACTCGCCGCTTTGGCCCAGGCGCATGCGCAGGTCGACGATGGGCACGATGACGCCGCGCAGATTGACCACACCCTTGATGAAATCGGGCGAATGGGCGACGCGGGTGGGCGGCTCGTAGGAGCGGATTTCCTGCACTCGCAGGATGTCGATGCCGTATTCCTCGCCACCGATGCGGAAGGTCAGGAATTGCTGGGTGTCATGCCGGGCCTGGCCGGTGGCGGGCTGCAGGGCTTGGGCACCAGAGGAGGGAACCAGTTCGTTAGAGCTCATGGATCGGTGGGCTTGTCTGCGGTGAAGTCGGGGGAGGGCCGGTCATTCGTGAGAACGTCGCACACTCATTTTGCAACCATTGTGCGCCGCGCCATCGCTCGATCTGCTGCCCCCGGGCCGGGTAATTTCCCCCATGCAGTTGGCGCCTGCCGGCAGGTCAGGCCAGCGCCCAGAAAAAAGCCCCGCGCGGGCGGGGCTTTCTCGTCGCAGAGGGCTTGCGCTTGGCTCAGACGTTGAAGAGGAAGTTGAGCACGTCGCCATCCTTGACCACGTATTCCTTGCCTTCGGCGCGCATCTTGCCGGCATCCTTGGCACCTTGCTCACCTTTGTAGGTGATGAAGTCTTCATAGGCGATGGTCTGGGCGCGGATATAGCCGCGCTCAAAATCGGTGTGGATCACGCCGGCGGCTTGCGGGCCGGTGTCGCCCTTGTGGATGGTCCAGGCGCGCACTTCCTTCACACCGGCGGTGAAGTAGGTCTGCAGGCCCAGCAGGCTGAAGCCCGCGCGGATCAGGCGGTTCAGGCCCGGCTCTTCCTGGCCCATCTCGGCCAGGAACATGGCGCGGTCTTCATCGCTCATTTCCGACAGTTCGGCTTCGGTCTTGGCGCAGATGGCGACCACCGGGCCGTTCTGGGCGGCGGCGTACTCCTTCAGGCGGTCCAGGAAGGGGTTGTTCTCGAAGCCGTCTTCGGCCACGTTGCCCACAAACATGGCCGGCTTGGCCGTGATCAGGCAAAGGGGCTTGAGGATGGCCTGCTCTTCCTTGCTGAAATCGATGGTGCGCACCGGCTTGGCCTGGTCCAGCGAAGCCTGGCAGCGCTCCAGCACCTTGACCAGGGCGATGGCGTCCTTGTCACCGGCGCGGGCCACCTTGTTGTAGCGGTGCAGGCTCTTCTCGACCGTGCCCAGGTCGGCCAGGCAGAGCTCGGTCTGGATCACCTCGATGTCGGCGATCGGGTCGACTTTGCCGTTCACGTGGATCACGTTCGGGTCTTCGAAGCAGCGCACCACATTGACGATGGCGTCGGTTTCGCGGATGTGTGAGAGGAACTGGTTGCCCAGGCCTTCACCCTTGGAGGCACCGGCCACCAGGCCGGCGATGTCCACGAACTCGACGATGGCCGGCAGGATGCGCTCGGGCTTGACGATCTCGGCCAGGGCCTGCAGGCGCGGGTCCGGCAGTTCCACCACACCGACATTGGGTTCGATGGTGCAGAAGGGATAGTTCTCGGCGGCGATGCCGGCCTTGGTCAAGGCATTGAACAGGGTGGACTTGCCGACATTGGGCAGGCCGACGATGCCGCATTTGAGGCTCATGGAGGGCTTTCTGGGGAGCTGGGTTGGAGGCCGCGGTTGCGGCCGCTGAACAAGGCGGTCTGGGAGCCGGGCTGAGCCGATGGGGCGGCCGCCGGCTCGAAGCTGGGCGCGATTTTAGGCCAATGCGGAGCCGCGCTGCGCCGGCGCCGCTCCGGCCGGCCGAGTCGGGCGTGCAAAAGCAGCTTCCCCACTCGCCGCAGGCCTGGCCGGGCCTGCCTACAATGCCGCGATGCAAACATATGACGTCCTGGTGCGTGGCAGCGGCTGCGTCGGTCGCAGCTTGGCCTTGGCCCTCGGGGCCCAGGGCCTGCGCGTGGCCCTGCTCGGCAGCGCCGAAGCCACGCCCGCCCAGCGGGAGGACGTTCGCAGTTACGCGCTCAACGCTGCGGCCGTGCGACTGCTTCGCGAGCTCAAAGTTTGGGATTCCTTGCCGCCCAGCGCCCTCAGCCCGGTCTACGACATGAAGATCCACGGCGATGCGCCGGGCTCACTGCTCGAGTTCTCGGCCTGGAGTCAGGGTGTGTCGGAACTGGCCTTCATTGTGGACGCCGGTGCGCTGGAACAACAACTGGCCGTGGCTTTGCGCTTTGCGCCCCATGTGCAGCTGGTGGACTCCCCGGTGCCCGCCGCGCTGACGGCACTCTGTGAAGGCCGTGCCTCGGCTGCACGGGCCGAGCTGGGCGTGAAATTCGAACTCAACAGCTATGGGCAGCGCGGCATTGCGGCCCGCCTGCGCTGCGATCGGCCGCACCAGGGCGTGGCCCGGCAATGGTTCCGCTCGCCCGATGTGCTGGCCTTGCTGCCCATCGCGGCGCCGGAGGCGGGCGCTTCCTATGGTTTGGTCTGGTCGGTGCCGGAGGCTCGGGCCGAGGAGCTTCTGGCGCTGGATGAGGCCAGTTTTGAAGCGGCGCTGAATGACATCTGTGGCGCCGAGGTCGGTGCGCTGAGCCTGGCCAGCGCACGCGGTACGTGGCCGCTGGCCTTGGCTCGTGCCGAGCCGGTTCAGGGGCCCGGCTGGGTCTTGTTGGGCGACGCGGCGCATCTGGTGCATCCGCTGGCCGGCCAGGGTTTGAACCTGGGTCTGGCGGACGTGGCGGCCTTGGCCCGCGTGTTGGCCGGGCGCGAAAGCTGGCGCCCTTTGGGCGACGAGCGTCTTTTGCGCCGCTATGCTCGCGAGCGCCAACTGGACACCTGGGCCATGGGCGAGCTGACCGACGGGCTGCTGCGATTGTTTGCCAGTGATCTGGAGCCGGTGCGCCGTTTGCGCAACCAGGGCCTGAGCACCTTGAATACCCTTTCCCCCTTGAAGCGCTGGCTCACAGCGCGGGCGCTTGGCGCCTGAGACCTCCCCAACTTCTTCTCCATGAGTCTGACAACAATGCTGAACTTGAAGACCCTGGCGGTGGCGAGTCTCGCCGCCAGCCTGCCCTTGGTGGCCGCAGCCAACGAAGCGGTGATCCGCAAGAGCCTGGGCGAGAAGTTGCCCGGCATGCCCAAGATCGAGGAGGTGCGGCAAAGCGCGCTGCCGGGTTTGTGGGAAGTGCGCATCGGCAACGAGATCCGCTACACCGACCCGACCGGCAGCTATCTGGTCGAGGGCGAGCTGATCGATCTGCGCACCCGCAAGAACCTCACCGAAGAGCGCCTGAACAAGATCAACCAGGTCGACTTTGCGGCACTGCCCTTGAAGGACGCCGTGGTCTGGAAGAACGGCAACGGCAAGCGCCGCATCGCCGTGTTTGCCGACCCGAATTGTGGCTACTGCAAGCGCTTCGAACGCGCCCTGCAAGACGTCAAGGACATCACCGTCTACACCTTCCTGGTGCCCATCCTCGGTGGTGACTCCGCGGAAAAGGCACGCTCGATCTGGTGCGCCAAGGACGCTACGGTCAGTTGGCAAGGCTGGATGTTGGACGGCAAGGCGCCGGTCAAACCGCTCGCTGCCTGCGACGATGGCGCCATCGAACGCAATACGGCCATGATGCGCCGCTTCCACGTCAATGGCACGCCGGCCATCTTCTTTGAAGACGGCAGCCGCGTGCCGGGCGCCCTGGGGGCCGAGCAGTTGGAGAAGCGACTCCAGGCCGTGTCCGCCACCAAGTCCTGAGCCAGCCAACTGGCAGCGGCTGCAGCGGCTGAGTGATTCAGCAGGGCTTCAGCCGCTTTTTCTTGCCGCTGGCCGGGGCCCTCGCTGAATGGCCCCTGAATTCTTGTTGACCCGGAGCATCCCTGCATGTCTGCCGCCCCTAGTGCCGAGCCCCCCAAGCCGATGAACACGCTCTCTCCTCTGCCATTGCACCCGGTGGCATTGAAGCTGGGACATCTGGGCCTCCTTCCCTTTGTGGCCGGGGCCGTGCTGATCTGGCTGATCGGTGACCGCAACCTCGAGGCCCATGCCTTCGTGACCCTGGCCACTTCGGCCTATGCGGCCTTGGTGATCTCATTTCTCGGCGGCATCTACTGGGGATTTGCTTTTCGCATGCCCGAGGCCACGGCCCAGCCCTTTGTCTGGGGCATCATGCCCTCGCTGGGCGCCTGGGTGGCGGTGGTGATGCCAGCCTATGCCGGCCTGGTCTTGCAAGGCGGCATGTTGATCATTTGCTATCTGGTGGATCGTCGGCTTTACCCCGCGTTTGGCGCTGCAGCATGGCTGACCTTGCGTTTCCGTCTGAGCGCAGGCGCTGCCCTGTGCTGCTTCCTGGCGGCGGCAGGGAGCTGAGACCGTGGCCGATATTCGTTATCGCATCGAGCTCGATCGGGCGCGCGAACACCAGTTCCTGGTCACCCTGACCTTGGCCGCACCGGCGGCCGAGCAGACCGTCAGTCTGCCGGCCTGGATTCCGGGCAGCTATCTGCTGCGTGAGTTCGCTCGCCACCTGAGCGGCCTCACGGCCAGCCAGGGCAGCCGCGAGCTGGAGCTGGAGCAAGTGGACAAGGCCAGCTGGCGCGTCGCGTGCAGCGGCCGCAGCGCCTTGGTGCTGCGCTACCGTGTTTATGCATTTGATCCTTCGGTGCGCGCCGCCTTTCTGGACGCCGAGCGCGGCTTCTTCAACGGCAGCAGCCTGTGCCTGCGTATCCATGGACGCGAAGACCAGCCTCATGTGCTGGAACTGGCCGGCTTGCCCGAGGGCTGGCAGGTGGCCACAGCGATGCCGCAGAACGCCGATGGCAGCTATGTCGCGGCCGACTATGACGAGTTGATCGATCATCCCTTTGAGCTGGGGTGCTTCTGGCAGGCGCGGTTCAGTGCCTGCGGCGTGGAGCATCAGCTGGTGGTCAGCGGCGCCTTGCCGTCCTTTGATGGCGAGCGCCTGCTGGCTGACACCCAGCGCATCTGCGAGGCGCAGATCCAGTTCTGGCATGGCCCGATGGGCAAGCGGCGCAGCCCCTTGCCCTTTGAGCGTTATGTCTTCTTCCTGAATACCGTGGACGAGGGCTATGGCGGTCTGGAGCACCGCGCCAGCACGGCCTTGCTGTCACCGCGCCGGGATCTGCCGCGTCATGGTCAGACCGAAAGCAGCGAGGGCTATGTCCGCCTGCTCGGCTTGATCAGCCACGAGTACTTTCACACCTGGAACGTCAAGCGCCTGCGTCCGTCCAATTACCTGCGCCTGGATTACGCCCAGGAGAACTACACCGAGCTGCTGTGGTTCTTCGAGGGCTTCACTTCCTACTACGACGAGTTGATGCTGGTGCGCACCGGCCTGATCGACGAGTCGCGCTACCTCAAGCTGCTTTCCGCCACCCTCAGCGGTGTGCTCGCGACGCCGGGGCGCAAGGTGCAGAGCGTGGCCATGGCCAGCTTCGATGCCTGGGTCAAGTACTACCGCCAGGATGAGAACTCGCCCAACAGCACCATCAGCTATTACGGCAAGGGCGCTTTGCTGGCCCTGGCCTTGGATTTGACCCTGCGTCTGCGGCATGCCGATGGAGAGCCCGCCACCAGTCTCGATGAGCTGATGCGGGGGCTGTGGCAGCGTCATGCGGCGGGAGAGGGAGCCACGGGCGGAATCCGCGAGGCCGACATCCTGAATCTGTTGGCTGAGCTGGGTGGGCCGGCTGTCGCTCAGCAGTTGGCGCAGTGGGTGCATGGCACCGAGGATCTGCCCTTGCTGCCCTTGTTTGAGCGCCTGGGCGTGCAACTGCGCGCAGACAAGCAAACCCTGGCGCAGCGCCTGGGCCTGCGTCTCAATGACGCCAACGGCCCGATCAGTGTCAAGCAGGTGCTGGCGGGCTCGGCCGCTGCCACCTCGGGCCTATGTGCCGGCGATGAAATCATCGGCTGCCAGGGCTGGCGCCTGCGCCGCCTTGATGACGCCTTGCTGACCCTGGCGCCGGGACAGCAGGAGCTGCAACTGCTGGTGTCGCGCGACCAGCGCCTGCTTGAATTGCGGCTCGATGTGCCGAGCAGCAGCGCGGGGGCCACCGTCAGCTCCAGCACCACGCCTGTGCAGCTGTGCCTGGCCGACAAGGCGCCCGCGCGTGCACTGAGCCTGCGCCGGGCATGGCTGACGGGCTGATTCAGCTGACCCGCGGGGGGCAGCCATTGGCAGCGCGCCGCTCCTGGTGGCTACCGGCCGCCTTGACGCTGCCGGTGCTGGTCCTGCACGGCTGTCTGGGTGAGGCCGTCCTCGATATGCACCAGCGCTGGACCGATCTGGCGGAGATGCCGCCCAGGCTCAGCGTCAGCTATGTGCGCGAGTTGAAGCAGAGTCGACCGCCTGCCGCGCCGGCCGCAGCACCGGCACCCTTGCGGCCGGTGAGCAAGAAGCCGCTCGGGGCGGCGCCCGCCCATGCGCAGGCGGCTTCGGCACCCGTGCCGGAGCTGGCACAACCGGAGCTCGACAAGGCCTTGCTGCCCGAACCTGCTGCCAGCAGGCCCGAGCTTGAACCGGTCCCGCCCTTGCCTGAGCTGGCGGCCAGTGCCGAAGCTGCTGCTGCTGCGAGCCAAGCCGCACTTTCAGCGGTAAGCCAGGCCTCAGCCGAGGGCCCAAGCTTTCAACCCGGCCCCGAATGGCCGCCCTCGACCCGTTTGCGTTACGACTTGACCGGCAATTACCGCGGTGCCGTCACCGGCGAGGCACAGGTGGAATGGATCCGCGAGGGCAGTCGCTACCAGGTGCATCTGGACGTTTCGGTGGGTCCCAGCTTTGCGCCCTTGATCTCGCGCCGTATGAGCAGCGATGGCCGTCTGACGCCCGATGGCATCGCCCCGCAACGGTATGACGAGGACACGCGGGTGCTGTTCAGCAGCCGGCGTCGCGTCAGCGTGCTCTTTCAGGGGGATCAGCTGACGCTGGGCAATGGTCGGGTCGAGCCGTCCGCGCCCGGCATGCAGGATGCCGCCAGCCAGTTCGTGCAGCTGACCTGGCTGTTTCTGACCGGCCGCCAGAGCTTGCGCGAAGGCCTTGTGCTGGAACTGCCGCTGGCCCTGCCGCGCCGCCAGTACC
This sequence comes from Paucibacter sp. B51, assembly GCF_027863535.1. Lineage (NCBI taxonomy): Bacteria > Pseudomonadati > Pseudomonadota > Betaproteobacteria > Burkholderiales > Sphaerotilaceae > Roseateles > Paucibacter sp. B51. The sequence goes on from NZ_JAPIVN010000001.1 coordinate 2,333,471, forward strand.
GTTGGCGCTACGAGGTGCTGGGGCGCGAAACCCTGGCCACGCCCATGGGCGAGCTCGACACCTGGCATCTCAAGCCCTCGGTGGTGGCCGGCGGTGGCGACCTGACCGCCGAAGTCTGGCTGGCGCCCACCTTGCAATACCTGCCCGTGCGCCTGCGCATCCGCCAGGACGAACAGACCTACATCGATCTCATGCTCAAGGCGCCGCCGGCCCAGGCGGCCGAGGGCTCGCCTGCCCCAGCGCCTATAGTGAAGCCCAAGATCGAGACCCCGAACCCCAACCTTCCCTGAGCCAAGGAGTGAGACTCATATGAGCAGTTACGAATGCATCATCACCGCCGTGCACGGCGACGGCCCGCGCAAGACCGCCCTGATCACCCTGAACCGCCCCAAGGCCTTGAACGCGCTGAGCGATCCGCTGTTCGACGAGCTGGGCGAGGCCCTGCTGGCTTTTGATGCCGACGACAGCATCGGCTGCATCGTGCTGACCGGCTCCGAGCGTGCCTTCGCCGCCGGTGCCGACATCCCGACCCTGGCCCAGCACGACTTCCAGAGCGCCGTGCGCACCGACATGATCACGCGCAACTGGGAGCACATCCTGCGCGTGAAGAAGCCGGTAATCGCAGCCGTGGCCGGCTTCGCCCTGGGTGGCGGCTGCGAGCTGGCCATGATGTGCGACTTCATCATCGCGGCCGACACCGCCAAGTTCGGCCAGCCGGAAGTGAAGCTCGGCGTGACGCCGGGTGCCGGCGGTACCCAGCGCCTGCCGCGCGCCGTGGGCAAGGCCAAGGCCATGGACCTGCTGCTGACCGCCCGCATGATGGACGCGACCGAGGCCGAGCGCAGCGGCCTGGTCTCACGCGTGGTGCCGGCGGACAAGCTGCTGGAAGAAACCCTGGCGGCCGCCGAGGCCATCAACGGCTTCAGCGCCCCGGCCCTGCAGCTGATCAAGGAGCTGGTCAACCGCAGCTTCGAGAGCGGCTTGAAAGAAGGCGTCACCTCGGAGCGACGTGTTTTCCATGCGGTGTTTGGCACCGACGACCAGCGCGAGGGCATGGATGCGTTCTTGAACAAGCGGCCGCCAGTCTTCAAGCACGGCAAGCGCTGAACACCGGCGCTGAAATAAAAAAGGGGAGGCCATGGCCTCCCCTTCTTTTGATGCCCGTCGCTTGAGCGATCAGGCCTCGCGGCGCAGCGCCGGGAACAAGATGATGTCGCGGATGCTGGGCGAATCGGTGATCAACATCATCAGGCGGTCGATGCCGATGCCGCAGCCGCCGGTCGGGGGCATGCCGTATTCCAGGGCGCGGATGAAGTCGGCGTCAAAGAACATGGCTTCTTCGTCGCCAGCGTCCTTGTTGGCCACCTGGGCGTGGAAGCGTGCGGCCTGGTCTTCGGCGTCATTCAGCTCGGAGAAGCCATTGGCGTACTCGCGGCCGGTGATGAAGAGCTCGAAGCGCTCGGTGATCTTGGGGTTGCTGTCCGAGGCGCGGGCCAGCGGTGACACCTCGACGGGGTAATCGATGATGAAGGTCGGCTGCCAGAGTTTCTCTTCCACCACGGCCTCGAACATGCCGAATTGCAGCTCGGGCAGGGTCCAGTGCTTGGGGGCTTCTTCGCCCAGATCCTTGAGCTTGGCGCGCAGCAGCTCGGCGTCGTCGGCCTCGGCCTCGCTCAGGCCGGCATGCACGACCAGGGATTGGCGCACCGAGAGGCGAGCAAAGGGCTCGTCCAGATGCACGTCCTTGCCGGCGTAGCTGACGCGGGCATTGCCGGTGGCGGCGCGCGCGGCGTGGCGCAACACTTCCTCGGTGAAGTCCATCAGATCATGGTGCGTCCAGTAGGCCGCATAGAACTCCATCATCGTGAACTCGGGGTTGTGACGGACCGAGATGCCTTCGTTGCGGAAGTTGCGGTTGATCTCGAAAACGCGCTCGAAGCCGCCCACGATCAGGCGCTTGAGGTAGAGCTCGGGCGCGATGCGCAGGTACATCTCCTGGTCCAGCGCGTTGTGGTGGGTGATGAAGGGCTTGGCGTTCGCGCCACCCGGGATCGGGTGCAGCATCGGCGTTTCCACTTCCAGGAAGCTGTGCTCGACCATGAAGCTGCGGATCGAGGACACGGCCTTGGAGCGGGCAATGAAGCGCGCGCGTGCATGCTCGTCGGTGATCAGGTCGACGTAGCGCTGGCGGTACTTCTGCTCCTGGTCGGCCATGCCGTGGAATTTGTCCGGCAAGGGGCGCAAGCTCTTGGTCAGCAGGCGCAAGGTGGTGACGCGCACCGACAGCTCGCCGGTCTTGGTCTTGAAGAGCTGGCCTTCGGCGCCGACGATGTCGCCCAGGTCCATGTGCTTGAAGGCGTCGTAGCTTTCCTCGCCGACCCCGTCCTTGGTGACGAAGAGCTGGATGCGGCCGGTCGCGTCCTGCAGGGTGCCGAAGGAGGCCTTGCCCATCACGCGCTTGAGCATCAGGCGGCCCGCCACCGAGACGGCCACGGCCTGCGGCTCCAGCGTTTCATTGTCCAGATCGCCGTAACGCTGGTTCAGCGGCAGGGCGCGGTGCTGGGGTTTGAAATCGTTGGGGAAGGGAACGGCGGTCTTGGCGCGCAGCGCGGCCAGTTTCTCGCGGCGTTCGGTGATCAGCTGGTTCTCGTCCTGGGCTGCAGGGGCGTGGTGCGGAGCGGGAGGGGTGTGCTGGGTCATCATCAACTCGTTGAATTTGCTCCGATTTTAGGCGCAGTGGCGTGATCGTCCGAGCCCGGCTCTTAGAATCCGTCCTCCGCCGCCCTGAGTTCAGGGCGTTTTTGCGCTGTATTTCTGTCCCCGCGATGAGCCTGCCCACTCCCATCCTTGATCGGCCGATCCGCTTCGCCCTGGTGGGTTGTGGGCGCATCTCCAAGAACCACATCGAGGCCATCCAGGCACATCAAGGCCGTGCTGAGCTGGTGGCGGTCTGTGACCACAAGCCTGAGCACCTGGCGGCTGCCCAGGCTTTGACGGGGGCGCCGGGCTTTGTGTCGCTGGATGCCTTGCTGGCCTCGGATTGCGCGCCCGATGTGGTGGTGTTGGCCACGCCCAGTGGCCTGCATCCCCAGCAAGCCATGCAGGTTGCCGCCGCCGGAATCCATGTGCTCAGCGAGAAGCCCATGGCCACCAAATTCGACGAGGGCATGGCCATGGTGCGGGCCTGTCGTGATGCCGGCGTCAAGCTCTTTGTGGTCAAGCAGAACCGCCTCAACGCCACCGTGCAGCGGGTCAAGCAGGCCATCGAGCAAGGTCGCTTTGGCCGCATCTACCTGTCCACAGTCAATGTGTTTTGGACGCGGCCGCAGAGCTATTACGACGCGGCGCCCTGGCGCGGCCGCTGGGACCTGGACGGTGGCGCCTTCATGAACCAGGCCAGCCATTACGTTGATTTGCTCGATTGGCTGGTCGGCCCGGTGGACAGCGTCCATGCCTACACCGCCACCCTGGCCCGCGACATCGAGGCCGAGGACACCGGCGTGATGAGCGTGCGCCTGCGCCATGGCGGCCTGGGTTCCATCAATGTGACCATGCTGACCTTCCCGCAGAACCTGGAGGGTTCGATCACCATCCTCGGTGAAAAGGGCACGGTCAAGATTGGTGGCACGGCGGTCAACAAGATCGAGCATTGGCAGTTTGCCGAGCCGCATCCCGACGACGAAGCGGTGCAAAAAGCCAGCTATGAAACCGGCAGCGTCTACGGCTTTGGCCATCCGCTGTACTACGACAACGTGATCAAGACGCTGCGCGGTGAGGCCAGCGCGCAGGTGGACGGTTATGAGGGCCTGCGTTCGCTGGAGATCCTGATCGCCGCCTATCGCAGCGCGCGGGACGGCCAGCGTGTCGGTCTGCCCCTGGTGTTTTGAGTCAGGTCATCTCATGAGTTTTTGGAAGCATGACAGCGCCATCGTCGACGACGGTGCGCAGCTGGGCGAGGGCAGCAAGGTCTGGCATTTCGCCCATGTGAGCGCGGGTGCCCGCATCGGTGCGCGTTGCTCGCTGGGGCAGGGCGTGTACGTGGGCAATGATGTGCGCATCGGCGACAACGTCCGCATCCAGAACAACGTCTCGGTCTACGACGCGGTGACCCTGGAGGACGATGTCTTCTGTGGCCCCAGCATGGTCTTCACCAATGTCTACAACCCGCGCGCCGCAGTGGCGCGCAAGGCCGAGTACCGCCGCACGCTGATCAAGCGCGGCGCCACCCTGGGCGCCAACTGCACAATCGTCTGTGGCAGCACGGTCGGCGCCCATGCCTTCATCGGCGCGGGGGCGGTGGTGCAGAAGGATGTGGCCGACTTCGCCTTGATGGTGGGTGTGCCGGCCCGGCGTATTGGCTGGATGAGCCGCTTCGGCGAGCGCCTGGAATTCGACGCCCAGGGGCGGGCGCAGTGCCCGCATACGGGCGATACCTACGAACTGCAAGCTGATGGCGCACGCTGTGTGCTCGTGACAGAAGGAAGCCTCGCGTGAGCACGACGAATGCCCTGCCTTTCATCGATCTCAAGGCGCAGTACGCCGCGTTGAAGACCCGCATCGACGCCCGCATCCAGCAGGTGCTGGACCATGGCCAGTACATCATGGGCCCCGAGGTCAAGGAGCTGGAAACGCAGCTGGCTGCCTACGTCGGCGTCAAGCACTGCATCACCGTCTCCAGCGGCACCGAGGCCTTGTTGATCGCGCTGATGGCGCTGGATCTGAAGCCCGGCGACGAGGTCATCACCACCCCGTTCACCTTTGCGGCGACGGCCGAAGTCATCGTCCTGCTGGGTGCGGTGCCGGTGTTTGTGGACATTGAGCCCGACACCTGCAATATCGATGCACGCTTGGTCGAGGCCGCCATCACGCCGCGCACCCGGGCCATCATGCCTGTCAGCCTGTACGGTCAGGTCTGCGATCTGGATGAGATCAATGCGATTGCGGCGCGTCATGGCGGCATCCCCGTGATCGAAGACGCAGCGCAGAGCTTCGGCGCCAGCTACAAGGGCAAGAGGAGCTGTGGCTTGTCGACCTTCGGCGCCACCAGCTTCTTCCCCAGCAAACCCCTGGGTTGCTACGGTGATGGCGGCGCCCTGTTCACCAACGACGATGCACTGGCGCAGGCCGCGCGCGAGATTCGCGTGCACGGCCAGAGTCAGCGCTACACCCACACCCGTGTGGGCGTGGGCGGCCGCATGGACACCTTGCAGTGCGCCATCGTCCTGGCCAAGCTCGAACGTTTCGATTGGGAGATTGCGCAGCGGCTCAAGGTCGGCGCGCGCTACCAGGCTTTGCTGGCCGATTTGCCAGCGTCGCTGGGGCTTCAGCGCCTGGTGGTGCGCGAGGATCGCGACTGTGTCTGGGCCCAGTTCACCCTGCACCTCGATGCCCGTGAAGCGGTGCAGAAAGCACTGCAGGCCGCCGGGGTGCCGACCGCGGTGCATTACCCCAAGCCCATGCACCAGCAGCCTGCCTACGCTGTCTACGGACGCGGCCAGAGCTTCCCGGAGGCCGAAAAGGCTGCGCGCCGGGTGATGAGCCTGCCCATGAGTGCCGACCTGAGCGAAGCCCAGCAGGATCAGGTGCTGGCCGCGCTGCGCCAGGCGCTGATCGAGCTCGCGGCGCTCAGTCCCGCCTGAGCGCAATGCGCTCGGGCCTGCTCCGCTCCACCCTGACCCTGCTGGCCGGGGGCGTGCTCGCCCAGGCTCTGCCTTTGTTGCTGGGGCCTTGGCTGACGCGGATCTACAGCCCGGAGGAGTTTGGCCAGTTCGCCAGCCTGTGGGCGCTGGCAGCCAATTTGTCGGTGGTGGCCTGCGCCCGCTATGAGTTCGCCCTGCCGCTGGAGACCGAGGAGGCGGACGCCGCGGTGCTGATGGCCTTGTGTGCCCGGCTCTTGCTGGCCATGACTGGTGTGGCGGCGCTGGTGGGCTTGATCATGGCTTGGCTCGCAGAGCCGGCGCAGGGCCCGGCCTTGCTTTTGCCGTTGGCGGTGCTGGCGGGCGGGCTGAGCCAGTGGCTCACGCTCTGGGCCAGCCGGGAGGGGCGCTTCAGTGCCACGGCCCTGGCCCGCGTGCTGCAGTATGGCGGCGCGGCGCTGTTGCAGCTGGGTCTGGGGCTGCTGGCCTTCGGGGTTTGGGGCTTGCTGCTCGGGCCCATCGTCGCGGGTATCGCTGCGGCCCTGGTCTTGGCCCGGCCGGCGCCGGCCGGTGGCTGGCAGATGCTGTGGCGCCAGCCCTGGGCGGAGCTGCGGACCATGGCGCGACGCCATCGCGAGTTCCCTCTGCTCAACACGCCCCATGCCTTTGCCGGGGCCCTGCAGGACAGTCTGGCGCTGTTTTTGTTGGTGTGGTGGCTCGGTGATGCCTCTGCCGGCTTTTGGGCCTTGGCCTTGCGCTATCTGAAGGCGCCGGCGGGATTGGTGGGCAGTGCCTTGTCGCAGCCGCTGTACACCCGCTTGGTGGCCTTGCAGACCGTCGAACAGGCGCGCCAGCTGGTGCAGCGCCTGCTGCTGCTGCTGCTGGCCCTCGGCTTGAGTTTGGCGGCCTTGCTGATGGTCTGGGGGCCAGATCTGTTCGTCTGGCTGTTCGGCGAGCGCTGGCGCGAGGCCGGCCAATTGGCCCGCGCGCTGGCGCCCTACATTGCCTTGCATTTCGTCGCCTCGCCGCTGTCGGTGGCCACGCTGGCCTGGGGGCAGCAGGCCTGGGCGCTGCGCCTGGCGCTGTGGGGGCAGATGGCCTTTGCCCTGGGCTTGGGGCTGGGCCTGTTCTGGGGCGGCTTGATCGGCGCGGCCTGGGGGGTGTCTGCGATGATGTCGGCCTATTTCACGTACTTTTTCCTGGCCTTGCCCGCCCGCGCTGCCGTGGTTCCGGCGCGTGCGAGCTTGAGTTGAGCCCTTCGCCCGTTTTGTTCCGCCGTCCTGCTTGTTTGCTTGATCGAGAGATGAACCGACCTTCCCCGTCCCCTGACACCTTGCCTGCCGCGCCCCTGTGGCGGCGCGCCTGGCAGCCGCTCAAGCTGCTGGCTTCGCGCCTGTGGGGCACGCGCATGGTCTGGGGCTTTGTGCGCGGTGACGGGGTCTTTCTGCCCAACACCCGCATCAGCAATACCAGCGAGGTGTTCGACCGGCCAGCGCTGGACGTGGGCGACCATGTGTTCATCGGCCACTTCAGCGTGCTCGATGCCAGTGGCGGGCTGCACATCGGCGAGGGCTGCCAGATCGGCTTTTTCACCGGCTTGTTCAGCCACTCCAGCCATGCGGCCATCCGCCTCTATGGCCGGGCCTATGTCAGCACGCCCGAGAAGCAGGCCTATTTCAGGGCGCCGGTCTCGCTCGGACCTTATTGCTTTGTCGGCGCCCATGCCACGCTGCTGCCCGGCACCCGGTTGGGCAAGGGTTGCATCGTGTCGGCCTACTCGCTGGTCAGCGGCGAGTTCCCGGATTTCGCCATCATCGCGGGCAACCCGGCCCAGCAGGTCGGTGACACGCGGCGCATGGACGCGCGCCTGCTGGCCCAGCACCCGGAACTGCAGCCGCATTACCTGGCCTGGGCCGGCGCCTTGCCGAATGCCGTCGACGAGGTGCAGGCGTGAGTGAGTTGAAGGCCTTGCGCCTGGTCTTGATCGGTGATGGCGAGAGCCCGCACCTGCTGAAATGGGCGCGGGCGCTGGCGCCGCAGGTGGAGCTGTGGGCGGCCTCTTCGCGTGGGTTTGTGCCCGAGTTTGAGGCCTTGCTCCCAGCAGCGCGGCGCTATGCGATGAACACCGACCCGGTGCATGCCGGCGGCAATGTGGCCCTGCTCAAGCAGCTGCCGGCGCTGGCGGAATGGCTGACCCGTGTCGATGCCGATTGGCTGCATGCGCATTACCTGACCTCGCACGGCACCCTGGCCTGGATGGCCCGGCGCGGCTGGCGCCTGCGCGCCCGCATCGCGGGCTCGGCCTGGGGCAGTGACATCCTCGTCACGCCCGAGCAGAGCTGGCCTTACCGTTGGCTCACCCGCAAGGTCTTGAAGGCCTGCAGCGTGTGCACCTCGGACTCGCAGCACATGACGGCCCGCATGCACGAGCTGGGCGCTGGCGAGGTGATGACCTTTCCCTTCGGCCTGGAAGCCATGCCCAAGCCACCGGCCCGCAAGCAGCCCTGGCTGTTTTTTGCCAACCGGGGGCTGGAGCCCATTTACCGGCCCGAACGCGTGATCGACACCTTCGCGGCCATTGCCCGGCAGCAGCCGGAGGCCCAGCTGGTGGTCGCCAACGACGGCTCGCTGCGTGCGGCCTTGGAGGCTCAAGCACGGGCCCTGGGCGCCGATCTGGCCGAGCGCATCCAGTTCGTTGGTCGCCTGGACGCCAAGCGCCAGGCCGAGCAGTACGCCCGCGCCCGCTGGTATCTGAGCCTGCCCCAGAGTGACTCGGTGGCGGTGTCGGTGCTGGAGGCCATGGCCCATGGCTGCGTGCCAGTGCTCTCGGATCTGCCCGCCAACCACGAACTGCTGGCGGAGCCGGGCCGCGGCCTGATCCTGGACCCAGAGAACGAGGCCGCACGCGAAGCCTTGCCGGGCCGTTTGCTGGCGCTGGACACCGCCACGGCGGCAGCCGCCAACCGCGACTGGGTGGCCCGCCATGGCTTGTTTGCACCGGCGGTGCAGCGCTTCCTGACCCGATTGAAAGAACTGTCTGCCCCGTGAAGATCCTGCTCATCAACCATTACGCCGGCTCGCCTCAGCACGGCATGGAGTTCCGCCCCTTCTACCTGGCGCGGGAATGGGTGCGACTGGGTCACCAGGTGTTGATCCTGGGCTCAGTGAAATCGCATGTGCGCGCCACCGAGCCTCAGCCGGGCGTGCAGATCATCGACGGCGTGCATTACTGCTGGTATGACACGCCCGAGTACGAGGGCAATGGGCTGGGGCGCTTGCGCAATATCGGGTCCTTCTGCCGCCAGGTCTGGGGCGATGGCAAGAACCTGGCCGAGGGTTTCCAGCCCGATGCGGTGATCGCGTCCAGCACCTACCCCATGGACATTTGGGTGGCGCGCAAGATTGCGCGTCTGGCCCGTGCGCAGCTGGTCTACGAGGTGCACGACCTATGGCCCCTGTCGCCGATCGAGCTCTCGGGCATGTCCCCGCACCACCCTTTTGCCATGCTTTGCCAGAAGGCCGAGAACGATGCCTACCGCGATGCCGATGTGGTGGTCTCCATGCTGCCCAAGGTGCATGAGCACATGGCCGCCCATGGCCTGGACCTGCGCAAGCTGCACATCGTGCCCAATGGCATTGCGCTGGATGAGTGGTCCGACACCGCGCCGCCCGCGCCGCTGCAGGGCGAGCTGGCCGCGCATCTGGATGCCTTGGCGGCGCAGGGCCAGCTGGTGCTGGGCTATGCGGGCTCGCACGGCCTGCCCAATGCGCTCGATGTGCTGCTCGACGCCGCCCGCCTGCTGCTGCAGGCGCCCGAGGGCAGTCCGGCTCGACGTGTGGCCATCGTCATGGTCGGTGGTGGGCATGAGAAGGCGCGCCTGCAGGCGCGCGTGGCGGCCGAGGGCCTGAGCCAGGTGCGCTGTTTCGATGCCATCCCCAAGGCCCAGATTCCCGCCTTGCTGGCTCGCTTTGACATCGCCTACATCGGCTGGCAGCGCACGCCGATCTACCGCTTCGGCATCGCGCCCAACAAGCTGATGGACTACATGATGGCGCGCCGGCCGGTGCTGCATTCGGTGGAGGCCGGCAACGACCCGGTGCGCGAAGCGGGCGCCGGCCTGACCGTACCGCCGGAGGACGCGCAGGCTGTGGCCGATGGCGTGCTGCGCCTGGCGGCCCTGAGCGCGGCGGAGCGCGCCGCCATGGGCGAGCGTGGCCGCGCCTTCGTGCTGGCCGAGCACAGCTATCCGGTGCTGGCGCGACGCTTTTTGTCTGCTCTGATGCCGAGGGCGGAGAGCGAGGGGCCACGGCCATGATCCAGCAGCGCCAGACCGAGCTCGACGCCATCGCCCAGCGCTACCAGCGCCGCGCAGCGGCCGGCCTGGGCGATCGCTACAGCTTGCTGCGGCCCGAGGTCTGGCAGATGCTGCAGGAGCGCCAGCGCGCTTTGCTGCGCGAGCTGGCGGTGCGGCCCGGTGCCGTGGCGGACTGGCGGCTGACCGAGGTTGGCTGCGGCGCCGGTGGCAATTTGCTGGAGTTTTTGCGCCTGGGCCTGCGGCCCGAGCATCTGCAGGGCGTCGAGTTGCTGCCCGAGCGGCACGCCGCCGCGCGCGAGTTTCTGCCCGCGGCGCTGCAGCTGCACCTGGGCGATGCCTCGGCGGCGGCCATCGAGGCACTGAGCCAGGACTTGATCCTGCAGTCCACAGTGTTCTCCTCGATTCTGAGCGACAGCGTGCAGCAGGCCGTGGCCCAGGCCATGTGGCGCTGGCTCAAGCCGGGCGGTGCCGTGCTCTGGTACGACTTCATCGTCGACAATCCACGCAATGCCGATGTGCGCGGCGTGCCGCTGGCGCGTGTGCGGGCCCTGTTCCCTGAGGCGGAGTCCATCCGCTGGCAACGCCTGACCCTGGCGCCGCCGCTGGCGCGCTGGGTGTGCCGCCTGCATCCGCAGGCCTACAGCTGGTTCAACAGCATCCCCTGGCTGCGCAGCCATGTGCTGGCTGTGATCGAGAAGAAAACGTCGTCTGTCTGAAATGTCCGCCATGAGTGAGTCGCCCTTACCTTTCCTACCCTTTGCCTTGCCCGAAATTGGCGAGGACGAGATCCATGAGGTGGTGGACACCTTGCGCTCCGGCTGGGTGACCACCGGCCCCAAGGCCAAGCGCTTCGAGCAGGACTTCGCTGCCTTCCTTGGCGAGCCCGAGATCGAGTGCATCGCCGTCAACTCCGCCACCGCCGGCCTGCATCTGGCGCTGGAGGCCATGGGTATCGGCCCCGGCGACGAAGTCATCACCACCACCCACACCTTCACCGCCACCGCCGAGGTGGTGCGTTATCTCGGTGCGGACGTGGTGCTGGTGGACATCGACCCCGCAACCCTCAACATCGATCCGCGCCTGGTTGAGGCCGCCATCACGCCCCGCACCCGCTGCATCATCCCGGTTCATTACGCCGGCCTGGCGGTGGACATGATTGCCATCCTGGACATCGCCCGCAAGCACGGTCTGCGCGTGCTGGAAGACGCCGCCCATGCCCTGCCCACCACGCTGGAGAAGGAGCTGATCGGCACCATGGGCAGCGACGCCACGGTGTTCAGCTTCTACGCCAACAAGACCATGACCACGGGCGAGGGAGGCATGCTGGTGACGCGCAATGCCGAGCTGGCCAAGCGGGCCAAGGTCATGCGCCTGCATGGCATGAATCGCGATGCCTTTGACCGCTTCACCGCCAAGGTGCCCAGCTGGTACTACGAGATCGTGGCCCCGGGCTTCAAGTACAACCTGACCGATATCGCGGCGGCGCTGGGCATTCACCAGCTCAAGCGCATCCAGGCCTTCCAGGCGCGGCGCGAGCAGATCGCGGCGGCCTACAACGAGGCCTTTGCGGACCTGCCTTTGATCTTGCCGCCCCAGGCCGTCGAGGGCGATGTGCACAGCTGGCATCTCTATGTGCTGCGCCTCAGCGATGCGGCCAAGATCGAACGTGATGCCTTCATCGAGGCCATGTTCGCCGCCGGCATTGGCTGCAGCGTGCACTACATCCCCTTGCATCTGCAGCCCTACTGGCGCGAGCGCTATGGTCTAACGCCCGAGCAGTTCCCGCATTCGCAAAAGGCCTACGAGCGCAGCTTCAGCATTCCGCTCTACACGGCCATGAGCGATGCCGATGTGCAGCGCGTGATTGCGGCCGTCCGCCGCATCGCCCTCGCTTGAACGCCTCGCTGGACCGGATGCTTCACCACCATGGCCAAGCGCTTGTTTGATGTGTTCTGCGCGGGCCTGGGGCTGCTGCTCCTGTCGCCGCTGTGGATGCTGGTGGCGATCTGGATCAAGCTCGATTCGCCCGGCCCTGTCCTGTTTCGGCAGGAGCGGGTGGGGCGCTTCGGCCAGCCTTTTTTCATTCACAAGTTCCGCAGCATGCGGGTGGATGCGCCGGCCCTGGGCCCGCAGATCACGGTGGGGGATGACCCGCGTATCACCCGCAGCGGCCACTTTCTGCGCGCCAGCAAGATCGACGAGTTGCCGCAACTCTGGGATGTATTGCGCGGCGCCATGAGCCTGGTCGGGCCCCGGCCCGAGGTGCCACGCTATGTGGCGCTGTACACGCCGGACCAGCGCGAGCTGGTGCTGTCGGTGCGGCCGGGTATCACCGATCCGGCCTCATTGCAGTTCCGCCATGAGAGCGAGATCCTGGCGCGCGCGGCCGACCCGGAGCGCGAGTATGTCGAGGTCATCCTGCCCGCCAAGCTGCGCATCGCGGGCGAATATGTGCGCCACGCCAGCGTCTGGGGTGATCTGCGCCTGATCCTGGCCACCCTCGGCGCTTTGCGCCACTGAAGCCGATCTGCGGCCTTTGCCGAATTGCCCTGCCCACCACAACAAAAAGAAACAGAACCCCTGCCATGAACTGGTTGTCACTCGATGCTTTTTTGACCCGCATCCGGCCGCAGCGTGAGGCCCTGGCTTTGCTGCTGGACCTGGCCGTGGTGGCTCTGGCCTGGCAGGCCACCTACCTGTTCCGTTTGGGTTTTGAGCGCTGGTTCAGTGCGCGCCCGGGCTATGACCACTGGGTGCTGCTCGGCTTTGTGCTGCTCTATGCCCTGGTGCTCAAGGGCCTCAAGGTGCCCAAGGGCATGTGGCGTTTTTCGGGCTTTGGTGAGGTTCAGCGCCTGGCCCTGGCCTGCCTGATCGCCGGCCTGATCGGCGCCACCCTGGTCTTGATGGCCCAGCTCAGCAAGGTGCCGCGCGCCGTGCTGGCGCTGCATCCACTCTTTGCGCTGATGGGCCTGGCCATGCTGCGCATGGGCTACCGCATGCTGTATGAGCACATGCGCAGCCGCATCAGCGGCAGCGCGCAGGAGCAGCGTCGTGCCCTGGTGATGGGCGCGGGCGATGCCGGGCGCCTGTTGGTGGCCGGCATCCAGCACAGCCAGGGTTGGGTGGTGGTGGGTTATCTGGACGATGCGCCCGAGAAGCGGGGCGCGCGCGTCGGCGGCGTCCCAGTGCTGGGCGGTCTTGAACAGGTCAAGCAATTCTCTGAACTGCACGGCATCACCCACCTGATCGTGGCCATGCCCGCGGCGAGCACGGCCCAACGCCGCCGCGCCCTGGACCTGGCGGCTCAGGCCGGCCTGCCGGTGCTGACCGTGCCCAGCAGCCAGGAACTGCTGGCCGGTCGCAACGTCGATCAGGTGCGCGACATCGAGCCCGAGGATCTGCTGGGGCGAGAGCCCGTGGAATTGGACGAAGGCGGCATCAGCGAATGCCTGAACGGCAAGGTGGTCCTGATCACAGGCGCGGGCGGCTCCATCGGCTCCGAGCTGTGCCGGCAAGTGGCCCGTTATGGCCCCTCGAGGATCGTCCTGTACGAACTCTCAGAGTTCGCGCTCTACACCATCGAGCAGGAGCTCGGGGAGAAGTTCCCCCACATCCCCCTCGCGCGTCTCGTCGGCGACGTGAAGGATCTGGAACATCTGCGCTACGTCTTCGGCAAATACAAGCCCCAGATCGTGTTCCATGCTGCGGCTTACAAGCATGTGCCGCTGATGGAAGAAGAAAACGCGTGGGCCTGCTTGCGCAACAACACCCTTGGTACCTACAACGCCTGCCAGGCAGCGGCTGAGCATGGCGTCGAGCGCTTTGTGCTCATCAGCACTGACAAGGCCGTGAATCCGACCAACGTCATGGGCGCTACCAAGCGCGCAGCCGAGTTGGTGATCAGCCATATGGCTGGCGAATGCGAAAACAAGGGCCAGCCCACCAAGTTCATGGCCGTGCGCTTTGGCAATGTCCTGGGTTCCAGCGGCAGCGTGATCCCCAAGTTCAAAGAGCAGATCGCCAAGGGCGGGCCGGTCACGGTGACGCACCCGGACATCACGCGTTACTTCATGACGATTCCGGAGGCGGCGAGGTTGGTGGTGCAGGCGGGGGCGATCGGGGAATCGGGGCAGGTGATGGTGCTGGATATGGGGGAGCCGGTGAAGATCGCTGACTTGGCGCGGACGATGATTCGGATGAGCGGCAAGGATCAGCGGGCGATCCGGATCGAGTTTTCGGGTCTGCGCCCTGGGGAAAAACTGTACGAGGAGCTGCTAGCCGGCGCCGACATCACGCTGCCGACTTCGTTCGAGTTCCTGCGCGTGGCTCGGCTGCACGATCAGGACAATGCTGCCGAGGTGCTGACGTGGCTGGCCGAGTTTTCCGGCCGGACCCGTCGCGACGATGCCGGCATCCGTGCCGGCCTGCGGCACCTACTGCCCGCGGAGTACCGGGCCGGACCGCGGGCCTGATGGAGCGAGCCGGGGCGGTCGCCCCGTCAGTGGTCCGCCGGGCTCAGACCAGCGCGCCGCAGAAGTCGAGCGCGCCTGCTTCCGTCAGGGCCCGCTTGGTCGAGCCCTCTAGAAACTGGCGATGCTTAACCAGCACCGCGAGGACGTCTGCAGAGCGTAGTGCGTCGTCGAGCGGGGCCAGTACCAGCGTGTCGTGCAACTCGATATTGGGCTCCACCGCGACCACGTCGTAGCCCGCGGACGCGAGCGTCTGCGCGACATGCATGGCCGGTGACTCGCGCAGGTCGTCGATGTCCGGCTTGAATGCCAGTCCCAGGCAGGCGACGCGAGGCTTGCGGCCGAGACGTGCCGAGGCGTCCGCAGCGGCGATCTTGATGCGTTCGATGACCCAGTCCGTCTTGCCGTTGTTGACTTCGCGTGCCGAGCGGATCAGTCTGGCCCTCTCCGGATTACGCGACACGATGAACCACGGGTCCACCGCGATGCAATGGCCGCCCACGCCGGCGCCCGGTTGGAGGATGTTGACGCGCGGATGCCGGTTGGCCAAGCGGATCAGGCTCCACACGTCTATGCGTTCCTTCTCGCAGATCATCGACAGTTCATTTGCGAAAGCGATGTTGACATCGCGGAAGCTGTTCTCAGTTAGCTTGCACATCTCGGCCGTCCGGGCGTCCGTCTCCAGCACCTCGCCGTGGACGAAAGTTCGGTAGAAGGCGGCTACCGCCTCCGTCGCTGCCGGAGTCAGGCCGCCGACGACCCGGTCGTTCTCCACCAGCTCTGTCATGATCTTGCCAGGCAGCACGCGCTCCGGGCAGTACGCCATGTGGATGCTGGCGACGTCAACGCCCGCCTGCGCCAGCACCTCGGCCATCGCATCAGTCGTGCCGACTGGGGAGGTCGACTCCAGGATGACCAAGTCGTCCGCCTTGACGAAGGGCGCGATGCTGCGGGTGGCCGCCAGCACGTAGTCGATGTTGGGACGCGGGATCGCCTCGTCCTCATGGAACGGGGTCGGCACGCAGATCATGTAGATGTCGCCCGCCTGCGGCGTCGTGAACGCGGTCAGGCGCTGCGCCGCGACCGCTGAACGGACGAAGGCGTCCAGGTCGGGCTCGACGATGTGGATCCGCCCCTGGTTGATCGTGTCCACGGCATGGGCGTTCAGATCCACGCCCACGACGTGGTAGCCGTTGCTGGCCAGCAGCGCGGCGGTGGGCAGGCCGATGTAGCCCAGGCCGACCACGCAGACGGTCTTCGTGTTCATTGCTCAGATCCCTTTCAACAAATCGACGATACGGCCGCAGGCGTGGCCGTCGCCATACGGATTGTGCGCGCGTGCCATCGACTGATAGGCCGCCTCGCTGTCCAGCAGTTCACGCACGTTATCGACGATGCGGCGCCGATGGGCGCCGACCAGGCGTACCGTGCCGGCCGCCACCGCTTCCGGCCGCTCCGTCACGTCGCGCATCACCAGCACGGGCTTGCCCAGGCTGGGCGCCTCTTCCTGGATGCCGCCGCTGTCGGTCAGCACCAAGTACGAGTGCTTGAGCAGATAGACGAAGGGCTCGTAGTCGATTGGGGCGACCAGGTGCACGTTCGCCAGGCCTGAGAGGATGTCGTTGACCGGCTGCTGGACGTTGGGGTTCAGGTGGACCGGATAGACGAAGCGCACGTCCGGATAGGCTTTGGCCAGCTCGCGCAGCGCCTCGCAGATCTGCAAGAAGCCGTCGCCGAAGTTCTCGCGGCGATGGCCGGTGATCAGCACGAAGCGGCTGGTGCGCCAGTCGAAGGGCAGTCGCCCGTCCAGTAGCGCGGCCACCTGCGCCCGGCGGTCGGCGTCGCCGTCGATGCGTGCCAGCACCCACATCAGCGCGTCGATCACGGTGTTGCCGGTGACGGTGATGCGCTCGTGGGGCACGCGCTCATCCAGCAGATTCTGCCGGCTGACCGCCGTCGGCGCGAAATGCCAGCGGGTCACCTTGCCGGCGACCTGGCGGTTGAATTCCTCGGGGAAGGGCGCGGCAAGGTCGTGCGTGCGCAGGCCCGCCTCGACGTGGCCCACCGGCACGCCGGCGTAGAAGCCGGCCATGGCCGTGGCTAGCGTCGTCGTGGTGTCGCCGTGGACCAGCAGCACGTCGGGACGCTCGCGGCGGATCACGTCGCGCATGCCTAGCAGCACGGCGGCGGTGACGTCGAAGAGGTCCTGTCCCGGCTTCATCAGGTTCAGATCTGTGTCGGGCGTGATGTCGAAGGTCTGCAGTACCTGATCCAGCATTTGCCGATGCTGCGCGGTGACACAGGCTATCGTCTCAAAATCTTCGGTCTGGCGACTTAGCGCGTGATAGAGCGGTGCCATCTTGATGGCTTCAGGTCGGGTACCGAAAACCAACAGTACTCTCTTTTTGGGATTCATCGACGTTGCAGTTTCTTGAGGATTTCCAGCATCTTGTGGGCTAGATCTGTACGGTTGTACTTTCGGCCCGCCACCGGGCCGTTGAGTCGGTAACGAGCCATGCGTTCCGGCTCCGTGCGCAGGCGCACAAGGGCCGTCTCAAGTTGCGCTGCATTGCTCGATTCGAATACCTCGCCCACATCCTCTCGGCGTACGATCTCGGCGGATTCACCGGGCACGCCGTGGAGTACGGGAATGGCCATGCCCATGCACTCGAACAACTTGGAGGGGATGACCGAGTCGAACAGGTCGGTCTTACGCAGGTGGATGATCGATACGTCCAGCAGCGACCAGTAGCGCGCGACCTCCGACTTCGGGACGGAGTCGATGAAAAGCACGTTGGACAAGCCCATGCGCTCGCTCAGGGCGACCAGGGCCGCCTTCTCGGCACCGTGGCCGAGGAAGATCAGCCTCACGTCCTGTGTGTCTGGCCGGCGTTGCAGTGAGGCGGCTGCCTCTAGCAGTGTCTCCAGACCGTGTGCCATGCCGTGGGTGCCGATGTAGCCGGCCACGAAGCAGCCTTCCAAGTCCAGCTCGCGGACCAGGGCCGGATCCTTGGGCATCGGGCGGAAGTTGCCGAGATCGACGCCGTTGGTGACCACTTCGATCTTGGCGCTGTCGATGCCACGGCGCGCCAGCGTATCCTTGAAGGCGTGGGTCACCGCGACGATGCGGTCAGCCTTGCGGTAAAGGAAGAGCTCGATGCGCTCGAGCAGCCGAATCGCAGCCGAATCCTGCATGGCGCCCACCGCCTTGATCGACTCGGGCCAGAGGTCTCGCAGCTCGAAGACCCAGGGCCGGCGCTTGAGCATCCCCGTTGCCCAGGCGGCGCAGGCGGTAAAGAACTGCGGCGAGGTGCCGACTACCACGTCCACGCGCCGCACGAAGAGCGCCGCGACAGTCGCGGTGGCCATGAAGCTCAGGTAGTCCAGGATGCGCTTGACGAAGCCTTCGTTGGCTGTGATGTAGGACCAGACACGGATCACCCGGATGCCTTCCACCGTCTCGCTCTGCCAGAGGCGGTTGTGATAGCCCTCGAAGACCGCTCCCTTAGGGAAGTTGGGGGCGCACGTGATGACGGTGACCTGGGCGCCCTCGCGCACCCACTCGCGGCAGTGCTCGAAGGTGCGGCTTGCTGGCGCATTGACCTCCGGCGGGAAGTTGTCGGTCAGGAAAAGGATGTGCACATCAGGTCCAGTCGAAATCCACCCGGGCCTGCGCGTCGCGCAGGTCCACAACGGCGCAGGCAGTGTCTACAACCCGGCCGAACGCGGCGGCGTACGACGAGGTTTCCAGGCGCAGCGCGCCTTGTGTCGCGTGCAGACGCAACTGCCGGCCGCCAGGCAGCGTGAGCCTCAGGGCATCTTCGCCGTCGGCTTCGACGCGCACCTCGGGATGGAAGTGGTAGCGGGCCTGCGCGTGGTCGAAACGGCCCGTCACGCGGTCCGACACGGTCAGGCCGGCGGCGCGCCAACGCCATTCACGGTGGTGTTCCGGCCGGCCGGGCAGGCGGCGGTAGCCGTCATGGGCGCAGGCGACGAAGATCTCGTCGGGGCCGGTGCTCACGCGCAGGCCGACCGGCCGTGCGCGACGCGCGACGCGGAAACCGCCCCAGACCTCGGACGAATCCTGACCGTCGACGATCACCGTGCTGTGCGCAGCGGTGCCACGCTCGCGTAGCCGCTCCGGACCGAGGCCGTAGCGCGAGGTGCCGCCGTTGACGACGACCCGCTCACCGAATACCGACAGCTCGAACGACAAGGTGTCCGCGTGTGCATGCCCGGGCAGGTAGTCGGGGCCGACCGGGGCGACGTCGAGCAGCGCCACGGCGTCCGGCGAATCGGTGCGCAGGTAGCCGCTGTCGGGCAGCACCGTCAGCAGCGGAGCGGCCGGACGCGGCCAGGCCAGGGCTGGCGCGTCGACGCCGACGCGGACGGCATAGTCCAGCAGCATCTGCGGCGGCGGTGCGACGCCGACGGCGGCGTCGTTGAACAGCGAGATCTCGCCGTCGGGATGGCAGGCGGCACGCAGCCAGGCGGTCATGCGGCCGGCCGTGCGCCGCCAGTCGTCCACGACGTCCGCGCGCACGCGCCCGGGGAAGGCGTCCGCGGCGTTGATCAGGTCCAGCACGTCCTCCAGGAAGATCGCGTGGTACATCGGACTGCGTTCGAAGTTGCCGCCGTCGGGCAGGACCTGTTCGTGCAGTTCGTCGGCCACGATGGCCAGGCCCCTGGCCAGCCAGCGGTCGGACTCAGGGCCGTCGAAAAAGAGGCCAGCGATAACCAGCGCCTTGGCATTCACGAACAGGTGATTGCCCAGCAGGTGCCATTCCAGCCGTTGCGCCAGCCAGCGCGCCTGCGCGGCGAGACTGTCGCGCTGCGCACCGCTTAACGGCCGATTGCCTAGGTGTCGCTTTATCCAGTTGACGATACGCAGGGAGCAGGGGTAGGGCTCCCAGCCGGTGCCGCCGACGGGATGGCGACGCATCCAGTCGTCCATTAGCGCGCCGTGCCAGGCGTCGCGCGCAGGTGCATCGGCCGCGTTGAGGTCGTCGAAGTAGTGCAGGTTATAAAGCCAGAGCTTAGATCGCGTCGTCTCTTCCCAGTCCTCGCGGGTGAGCGTGCCGGCCTCATTGAGGAAGCTGAAGGCACGGGGGCCACTCATCGTCGCCGCGCGACGCGCGGGCGGCTGCCAGATCCCCGAGGCCGGTCGCAGCGCCGGCGCGGGCGAGCGGTCCAGGCGCGGACGGCGCAGCCGGAACCACAGCCGGCCGTAGAACTGCACGGGTTTGAGATGCTTCAGCGTGTGCCAGTAACGGCCCACTTGCGCCAATCGGTTCAAGGGCGCACTCCCGCGGCGATCTCGATGCTGACGCGGCTCACCTCGAGGATCTGTTCCAGCGGAATGGGCGACGCGCTGCCCTGGGCGATTGCGTCGACGAAGGCTTGCGCACAGGCCTTCTGGCCCTTGTCCTGGCGCCATAGCGACAGCTTGGTGAAGCCCGGCCAGCCGAAACCGGTCAGCTTGCGGAAGTTGTCGAGCTGCAGCACGCGGCCGGCGGCGAAGACTTCCAGACGCTCCTTCGGGAAGGCCTTGCTGCCGTTGGCGAAGTAATGGACGGTGCCGATCGAGCCATCCGCGAAGCGCAGTTGGATCGTGACCGTGTCGCCCGTACGGCTGGCCATGTCCATGCGCTCCCAGCCGGTGATCGGCGCGTCCGCGAGGAAGCGCAGCAGATCGATGAAGTGGCAGGCCTCACCGATGATGCGGCCACCGCCGACCGCGGGGTCCTGCGTCCAGTGCTCGGCCGGGATCGCCCCGGCGTTCACCGTCATGACTAAGGACTTGGGCGTGGTCACGCCCCGCAGCAGCTGCTTCATACGCACGACGTGGGGCGCGAAGCGGCGGTTGAAGCCCACCATCAGCAGTCGGCCGGCGGCACGCGCCGCGGCGTCGATGCCGGCGAGCTCGTCCAGCGTCAGGCATAGGGGCTTCTCGACGAAGACGTGCTTGCCGGCGGCCATCGCCTGCAGCGTGAGCGCGGCGTGGCTGTCGTGCCGGGTCGTGATGACGACGGCGGCGGCCTGCGAGTCGCCGATCGCCGCGGCGGTGTCGGTGGTCGTCTGCGCGAAGCCGAACTTGCGCGCAGCGTGCAGGCTGCTGACGCCGGCCGCGGAGGCGACCGCATGCAGCCGCGCGCCCGACGCCTTGAATGCCGGGATCAGCACGGCCGTGGCGTAGTTGCCCGAGCCGACGAAGCTGACACCGGGGGCGCCGGTCGCGGGCGTGGCGCCGGCGGTCGTCGCGGCGGCGGGCGGCAGCACCACGGTTCGCGCCAGCGCGCTGTCCGCGTCCTGCACGGGATAGTTCAGCACGATGCCCAGCGCCTGCTCGGCGCCGCCTACCACGTCGTAGGCCGCGGTGGCCATGTCGACGTCGAAACGGTGGGTGACCAGGCGCGAAACGTCGAGCTGGCGCGAGGACAGCATGTCCAGCACGGCCTCGAAGTTGCGCTGCTCGGTCCAGCGCACGAAGCCGAACGGATAGTCCTGGCCCTTCTCCTCGTAGTTGGGGTCGTACCGGCCGGGGCCATAGGAGCACGAGACCTGGAAGCTGAGCTCCTTCTCGAAGAAGTCGGCGCGCGACAGCTCCAGTCCTGTCACGCCGACGAGCACGATGCGACCGCGCTTGCGGCACATCAGCGCGGCCTGGTGCACAGGTTCATTGCTCTTGGTTGAGGCGGTGATCAGTACCGCGTCGACGCCGCGGCCGCGCGAATAGGCCTTCGCCGCCTCAACCGGATCCTGGCCCTGCGCGAGGTTGACCACCTCGGCGCCGAACTCCCGCGCCAGCGCTAGCTTGGCGGGGTCGAAGTCCAGGCCGAGCACGCGGCAGCCGTGCGCGCGCAGCAGCTGCACGGTGATCAGGCCGATCAGACCCAGGCCGGTGACCACGACGGTCTCGCCCAGCGTTGGCTGCACCAGCCGGATGCCCTGCAGCGCTATCGCGCTGATGACTGTGAAGGCGGCTTCCTCGTCGGAGACGCCTTCGGGCACTTTGGCGCAGAGGTTGACCGGGACGGCGACAACTTCCGCGTGCTTGCCGTTTGAGGCGACCCGGTCACCCACTTCGAAGTCGGTGACGCCGGCGCCGACCTCGACGACCTCGCCGATATTGCAGTAGCCCATCGGCAGCGGCTGATCGAGCTTGTTGCGCACGGCTTCGAGCGTCGGGGCTAGGCCGTCGGTTTTGATCTTGTCCAGCACCATGCGGACCTTGTCTGGCTGCTGGCGGGCCTTCTCGATCCAGCCGGCCTTGCCGAAGTCGACCAGCATGCGCTCGGTGCCGACGGAGACGAGGCTGCGCTTCGTGCGGATCAGGAGATGTCCGCGTTTAACCGCGGGGCAAGGAACGTCGGCGACCTCGGTGGTACCGGTTTTCAGATTCTGTAAAAGTTGCTTCACGTAGCTTCTATTTGTTGGTTGATGCGGGTGCGGGCCTCGCTGAATGAGAAGGTCGCCAGGCGTTCTCTGGCGCGGACCATGTCGGTGATGCGCAGCATCAGCAGGGAGGAGAGGACGACCTCTTCCCACGCGCGCGTCGCTTCCTGTTGGAAGGGCTGGAGGATCGCCAGCCGATGGCCGACGTCCTTCGGCCAGAACCGCTTGTGCAGCAGGCGCGAACCGCGCCAGACCGTCAAGTGGCGGAAATCGTCGATCTTGGCGATCGTCTCTCCATGCTGCAGGTTGATCGTTTCATTGATCCCTTCGAACGGCTCGCATCGCGAGGTGAGGATGACCGTGAAAAGGTCGCCCCGGTCCGAAGTGATCGTGACGCTGGCGTTGTCGTCCGGTTCGTCGTTGCGCGACCAGCTCAGCGCGATGTCGAGCCGGTCCGGCAGGCCGCGCCACGACAGCACGTGCACCATCAGATCCAGCCAATGACCGACATTGCCGCAGATGCGGGTGCCTTCCTCCGGACGCCGGTACCAATGGTCTTCGGCCAGCTGGTGGCCGCTGACGAAGCAGCTGAGCGTGATGCCGCCGTCGGGGACGATAGGCATTTCCGCCCGCAGCCGCCGCACGGCCCCAGAAAAAGGGCGATTGTAGCCAGCGAAGATCCGGCTGTCTGGGCCGCGGCAGGCGCGCAGCAGGCGCACCAACTGGTCCCCGGTGACAGCGATCGGCTTTTCGACGTAGACCGTCAGCCCCGCCTCCAGTGCCTGCACGGCGTAGTCAGTGTGGGATGCGTGGTTGGAGGCGATGTAGATCGTGCGCAGCCGAGGGTCGGCGAGCATTTCTGCCACGCTGGCCGGGGTTGAGCGCACGCGTTGTGAGCGCGCCAGCGATTGTTGCGCACGCGGATCAATGTCGTAGCAGGCGCGGATGCGCGGCCCGAAGGCGTTCTGGATGAAGTAGCCGATCGTGGCGAACGCGAACTGCCCGCAGCCGATCAGGCCGATGTCGGGCGCGGGGCGGCGCAGGGCGAGCGTGGGCAGGCCGATGCGCAGGCGTCCGGCCGCCTTAAACAGGCTGCGGCCCAGGCCGTAGATCGTGAGGAAGCGGACGAACTTACGCAGTCCCGAAATCATGCGGTGATCTCCGACCGGATGCGGCGCGCGGCACGCGTGCGGCACAGGGCGGTGGCGATCATTCGCAGCATGTCCAGGCGCACGGCGAAGCGGCGGCGCCAGCCCAGCCCGTGCTTGGGCGTGACGTTGTGGCGATGCTGGCGATAGCGCACCAGCGGCTTGTCGAGCTGATAGAGCCCGTCTCCCGCGGCGGCGGCGATGGTGAACCAGTGATCATGGGCATAGACCGACGGAGGGAAGGGCAGCAGGACGTCGAGCAGCGGGCGGCGCAGCGCGACGGCGCAGCCGAAGACGCGGCAGCGGACGCACTGCGCGGCGAGGAAGGCTGCGCCGCGGAACTCGCCCTCGGGCACCGGGTTCCAGCGCGGATCCAGAGTGCTGCCGGTCTCGTCGATCGTCGCCAGGGCGTGATGGACCATCTGCACGCGCGGATGGGCGGCGAAGGCGGCCATCACCTCGTGGACCTTGCCTGGCGCCCAAACGTCGTCCTGGTCGGAGAGGAAGAGGATGTCGCCGGTGGCGGCTTTCAGCGCGCGTTCGAAGTTGCGGACATGGCCGAGGTTGGGGCCCTCCGGCAGCACCCGCACGCGCGGGTCGCCGAGTTGGCGCACGAGGTCGACGGTGGCGTCCTTGGAGCGGTCGTCGCTGACGATGACCTCATCGTCAGGCCCGAGCTGGACCAGGATGCTCCGGAGTTGCTCCTCGATGTAGGACTGTCCGTTGTAGGTGGCGATGCAGACGCTGGTTCTGGAAGTGCGAACGGTCATTTTGAAAGGCCGTGCCCGGTCTCGATGAAGGTCACAATGTAGAGCATCCCGGCGTAGGCAAAGTAGCCGGCGCTCGCCAGCGCACCGGCGTTCATCCCGCGATTCCGTTGCAGCGCGAAGTACATGAAGATGAAGTAGCCGAACAGCACGATGCGGTCGGTGCCGACGAAGTAGGTCGCCGCCAGGATCGGCAGGAAGGTCAGGAAGGAGCGCCACCGCTGCCCGGAGTAGTACATCGTCCCCAGCATGAAGGCGACCGGCTTGACCATCACGAAGAGCGAGAAGGACTCTTCGATGGAGTACTGGTCGAACTTGTTGGTGAGGTAAGCCAGGAGCAGGGGGTTCGAGTCTTGCAAATTGAGGAAAACCGCCCCGGCGATGCCCGCGCCGGCCAGCGGCAGTACATACCGTCCCCCCGGTTTCGCCGTCGTCCACGTCAGGATGGAAAAGAGCAGCAGCGAGGACTGGAAGTGCGAGCCCACCGCGAGGGCGAACAGCACATAGCGGCCGCGCGATTCGAGCAGCATTCCCCAGATCAGGAACGTCATCGACAGCTTCAGGCGTTCGGCCGAATAGAACAGGACGACCAGATAGAAGTTCACCGCCAGCAGCGTGATGATCAAGGGCGCCACGCGTCGCGAGAAGAGCCACAGCCCCAGACCGTAAGCCAGCGCTGCATTCACCAGCGAGAAGAGCAATTCCTTCGGGAGGTAGGGGGATGCCAGCGTGATCAGGCCGAGATAGACCGGCTCCATCGCGCTGGTGTGCCAGAAGTAGGCCTGGGAGCGGTCTTCCCACGAATGAAGCAGGGGAATTTCCCGGTACAGCGCCGAGTAGAAGAGCTGGTCGCCCGAGTAGTGGAGCGGTTGAAGGATCCAGCTGGCCACGAACAGGGTGAGTGCAAACAGCACCGCGCCCGCGTGACTGGTCAGGTATGCGCCCGTCGTGGAATGAGTCGGTGCAGCGAACATGGCGGTGCGCATGGCTCAGGCCCCCATTGACTCGCGCAGCGCACGGCGGCGCAACGCATACAGCACACGATCGTTGCCGGGCACCGGCAACCGTTCCTCGACGGTCCAGTATGGCGCCAGCGCGGTTTCGAACGCGGCCGCGTCCAGGTGCTCGTATAGCGGCAGGTTCGGCCCGGCAATCTCCTTGAACTTGCGATCCTGCGGCGGCACCCATTCGATCAGCAGCTCTTCAGGCGCGAGCTCGGCGAGGAACGCCATCACGTTCGCCAATGGCGCCCGCACCGTCACCAGCAGGTGATGCAGCAGACCCACGCACAGCACCGTGCCGAAACGTCCCCGCGCCCGCTGCAGCGTCGGCGCGACCTCCGCGTTGCGCCAGCCCAGCGCCGGTCCAGGATTGGCCAGGTCTAGCAGCCACGTGCTCACGGGCAGTCCGGCGCGCCCGGCATGCAGCGCATGCAGCGACTGCTCGTCGATGTCCGCCGCCACGACCGGCCGCCCGGCCCGCGCGGCGTGCAGCGCGTATTCGCCGGTGTTGCACCCCAGATCCAGCAACCGCCCCTGGCCCGCCACCAGGCGGCGGGTCAGGAATTCGTGCTTGAGCGCCAGACCGGGCTCGGTGTAGTGGTCCCGCTGCGCGGTGTAGCCGGACCAGGTGGTCGACCGCTCGCGCCGCGCCGGCTCCAGCGACCGCACGATTCCACGCAACCGCGCCAGCAGCGCGCGCTGCGCCTGCACGGCCCGTTCAACGCCGCTCGCCGCGGCGGGTCCGGACGACGGCGCGGCCGGCTTGGCGCCGCGCAGCATCGCGGGCAGGCCGACGAACTCCATCGCCGCCAGCGACGAGAAACTGCGGCGGCGCCCCAGCAGCCGCCGGGCCATCTCCGGCGTCATGCCATCGCGGTGACGCACGAACACGTCCGCCGGCGTCAGATGCAGGTGCCGTGCGAGCAGCAGTGGGATGATGAAATGCCGCCCGAACTGTCCGTAGGCCAGCCACAGCGATTGGCCGTCGTGCGGCACGAAGGAGGTCAGGTCCACGAAGACCGCGCGCCCCTCCGCATGCAGGACGTTCCACGCCGAAGCATCCTTGAGCAGATAGCCTGCGGCGAGCGCCTCCCCGGCGAGGTCCAGCGTGAGCAGCGCCGCGTCGTGCAGCTGCTGCGAGGTGATCTCATGCGCGTGCAGCGCGAACTCGAGCGTGTCGTGCCGCAGCCAGCGCCAGCCGTCGCCCCAGGATTCCGCGCCCGCCGGACGCTCGCAGCGGTGCGTGGCAGGCATGTCACCGCGCGCCATGCGCGCCTGCAGCCACGGCTGGTCCAGCAGCGCCTCGACCGCGTCGGCATGTCCGAGGTGCACCGCCCGGTGGATAAGGCCGCCGACGGCGACGACCTGGGCCATGGGATCCCGGAACGACAGGGGCGAGACGTCAATCGGCATGAGGGATCCAGGTCGGCACGTAAGGCTGCTTGAGGTACCACTGGCGGATGGCGTCGTGCGAGGGCAGGTCGCCCTGCAGGAAGGCCAGCGCCAGCTGCGCCAAGTGTTGCGAAGAGACCGGATTGTCGACTACCAGCGGCTGGCCGTCGTTCCTCAGCCTCAGCAGCAACAGTGCGGGATGCGGCGTGTGCCGGCCGCGCGCCCGCCACCAGTGGTCCGAGCTCACGATCAGCAGTTGCTCCTGCGCCGGCGCGGCCTGTTGGAAGGCTTGCGCGATGTCGCCGACGACCTTGTCGGTGAGTTCCAGGTTCAGCCGGTAGGCGTCCGAGGCGCCGCGCGCGGTGACGCCGGCGCGCCGCTCGGCGTAGCGAGACGGCAGATGCGGCAGGTTCAGATGGAGCACCGTGAGCGCCTTCGTGGCGTCGGCCGCCATCGCGGGCCAGGCGCTGGCCTGCTGGCCGGTGATGCGCGTCATCGGGTCGAGGATGCCGCTGAAGCGCTTGGGCACCAGGTTGGCCAGGCCGTCGTACCAGCGCGTGCCCATGTTGGTCCCGAAGCTCTCGCAGGCCCCGATCGCCAGCGCGCGGCAGTACGGGTGATAGAAGCCGAGCAGGCTGCCCGTGGCAGCGCCTTGCGGCAGCTTGCCGAACACGCTGTGGGCGGTATCGAACGGAATGGCGCGTTCGTCCCGGGTCCGCAGCGTCGCGAGGGCGGGGCCGTCGTAGACCATGCGCGAGACCGACTCCCCGAGCAGCAACGCCGGCAGGGACATGTCCGTCGAACCCGCTGGCGAAGCCGCCTGCGTCATCCACACGCCGGTGCCGCGCAAGCGCGTCATCACCGGCATCGCGGCATGGACGTCCATGGCGTCGCCGAACGCGACCTGCGGATCGAATTCATCCAGCACCAGCCACAGTACGCGCCGAGGCGCAGTGCTTCCCGCGGAGTTCGCCGCCGACGATGACGACGCCGCCAGGGGCGCTAGACCAGTCGCGCCGAGCGGCATCTGCACGAGGCGCCACGCGCCCAGAGGCACCGCGACCAGGCCGCAGACTGCCAGGAATCGCAGCAGCGCCGCGGAGCGCTCAGGCCGGCGCGACCACAGCAGCAGCACCGCGACGGCCACCACAGGTGCGGCCAGCAGCCATTGCTGTGGCCCCCGCATTGGCAGCCAGTCGAAGGTCAGGGCCTCGTCGGTGACGCCGAAGCCGGCCACCTTCAGATAACAGCGAATGAAGACGGCCAGCATCAGGGCGGCGAAGACCGCCAGCCCGGCGGACTTCCAGGCCGGGGCGGCACCCTCGCGCGGGCGCAGCACCGCCAGCACGCCCAGGCTCACTGCCAGACTGACCAGCCACAGCACCGCCGTGGCGATCAGCAGGTCGGCCCGGGCATAGGTCGCCGACAGGTACACCCCGCTCCCATCGACGGTCTCGATGAAGAAGTTGAAGTAGTACGTGCCGGTGGCGAGGCTGGCCAGCCCCGCCGCCGTTTTCCACCGTGAACTGGGCATGACTCAGTCGCGATCCTTGCGCCGCAGTCGATCCAGCAGCGCTTTCAGCGCCTTGATCGGATGCCGTACGTAGGCCAGTCCGGCCACGATCAGCGCGAACAGCGCCTGCACGACATACGCGCCGGTGCCCGGATCGATGTAGGCGAATGCCATCGAGGGCATCGCGCAGAACAGGACGACTAGCAATCGGTTCATGGGGCGGTCTCTTCGGCTCGTCGCGCGCCGTCTTGCGGGGCTTCGAGGTCGAAGACCTCGAACATCCTGTGATAACCGAACATCGACGCCGCGCGGCGCGCGATGTCCAGGCGCTGCGCGTCGCTCGTCTGGCGCAGCGCCGGCGGCCGCGGCGTTTCGCCGGCAACGATGGTACCAGCGTCGGGGAAGTGGCGACGCACGGTCTCGGCGGCGGCACCTACCCATTCACCCACCAAAACCTGCAGTCCAGCGCCCAAATACTCGACGAACTTCACGCCAAGGCGCGATTCCCAGTCATCGGCCTTTTTCATGATGATCACACCGTGGTCGCAGGCTGCGATCAGTTGGCGCGCGCGCTGCGGATCGTCGATCTGCGCAATGAAGGCTTCCGGCCGGTTCAAGCGAGGATCGGCTCGCAGTTCGTCGGCGCTCGGCGTGATGACGCAGATCCTAAGGCCCTGCTCCAGGCAGTCGGCAAAGAAATCAGCGTACATGCGGATGTTGTTCCACTTGTGGTCCAGCGATCCGTAGTAGCAGACGACTGTGTCCTGTGCCTTGAAACCCATCTGACCGCGGCCGTCCTCGCGCATGTCCGCGGCGAGCAGGCGTTCGTTGGGCTGGCTGAAGCACGGGATGACCTGCACGCGGGCCGTCGGCGCGACCTTGCGGTAGTAGCGCGCCTGCGCGTCGGACACGGCCAGCACTTTCGCCGCCCGGCTGAGTAGCAACGATTCGATGGCTAGCCAGCGCCGATGTGCCGCGCTGCCAGGACGCAGCCTGCCGGCGCTGACGTTCTCCTGGACGAACTGGCTGCGGGTGTCGAAGACGAGTTCCAGAGGCTTTATCCGCTGGAGTAGAGCCACAGCCAGCGCTGAGAAGTAACTGCGTGCGACCACGCGGCTGCCGCGGGGCACGACCCAAGCCAGTGCTGCCGCGTAATACGCAGCAACCAATTTGTCCAGTAGGCCGCCCAGCTTGAACTGGTAGAGCCGCGCAGGTATGCCGCATCGCAGCGTGGTTAGCCGCCGTACGCCAGTGGCGGGCCTGGCTAGTGGATGCAGCAGGTTCACAACCTGGACTTGATCGGCCAGACCGGCGCCCTGCAGGGGCTGCAGAAGTTGGGCTCGCAACAAACCGCTGCCCACGCTCTCGTTTGCGACGAAGTAGACCAGTGGCTTCATACAGCTTTGGGCTTTCCAAAGATCCCCTTGTAGACCTTTGCCAGCGTCTGCCACAGGCCGAGTTCCGTGCCGTATTCAGCGTGGCTCTTCTCAGGCCGAGCGATGTACTCATCGAGCTGCTGGTCCGTCCAGTTCATCTTTTTGAGGAAGTACTGGCGGTCACTGTCCAGTTCAGCCTGCGACGGGTACGGAATTTCTGCAAGCAGGCTCAGCGCGTCGTCGCGCGACATTTGTCCGGTGGCTACCAGCGTGGCGAGGTGCAGCTTTCGCTTATCAATGCCGAATTTGCGCGGAAGGATGAAGCCTTGATAGAAGCGCGTGAAGATCGATTCGTAGTGCTTGTACGGATAGCGGCGGTAGCCGCACTCTCGCTCCAGCACCTGCAAGGCCTCTTCTTTTCGGTAGTCCAGCAGGTCCAGGAACGATACCCACTTGGCCTTGCGAAAGTACTCCTGCCAGACGTAGTCCAGCACGCCGATCGCGGGGAAGGTCTTGAGCCTGCCGACACCGCGGCGAGCACCGATGCTGCGAATGTTCTTTGCGTCGAACTTGAACCAGTTCCAGCCTGTGGGCATACGCATACCTTCGGTGGACTTATTCGTGCCCGCCAGGATCCACTTGATGCCGTACTTGGCGGACAAGCGGTAGTTCACAGCGAACATTGCGTTGTCGTAGAGCAGTTCGACGTCGACGACATCTGCTTCGAAGAAGGCCTGCATCAGCTCGCGGTATTCGTGCCAGTCGATGACATGCGTGAACAGATGGACGTCCAGCGTCCTCACCAGGCCTTCGATGTTGCTCTGAGCCAGCTCGGAGTTCCAGCCGTTGTCCATGTGCACGGCCAACGGGCGCAGGCCCAATTTCTTGGCCTGGTACAGGACCCAGGCACTGTCCACGCCGCCCGACAGGCCGATGATGCAGTCATAGGGCTTTCCCTCGCCGTCACGCTTGACCTGCGCAACGAAGCGCTCCAGGTCCGCTTGGCGGCGCGAGGGGTCCGGGTGAACGGTTCGACCCATCATTTCGAGGAAATCCTCGCAGTAATTGCAGATGCCGTCGGCGTTGAAGCGAAGATCGGGCACTTGCGCGTCCATCACGCAGCGCTTGCAGATTTGGGTCATGGGGTCAGGTTTCAGCGGAAGAGATCGCAGAGTGCGCGATAGGGGGGGTACGAGATCAACACAGCCCGGTGCGGGCCGTAGAAGACGAACATGCTGCCGGCAGACACAGCGGAGGCGTGACCCTCGCGCACCGCGGCACGGAAGTGGTCGAGCGTGCCTGCACCTCCTGATGCGATGACCGGGACGTTGACAGATTTGCTCACCTTGGCTAGCAAATCGATGTCATAGCCGTCCATCGAGCCCTCGTCATCGATGGAGGTCAGCAAAATTTCGCCCACACCGAGGCTTTCAGCATGGCGAGCGGCCTGGACTGGATCCTGGCCAGTGGCCAGCGACCCCGCCAGCGTCATCACCGCGCGGCGGCCAAAGAGCTTGCGCCGAACATCGATCGATGCAGTGATAGCCTGGCTGCCGAAGGTGGCCACGGCTTCGCGCACGAAAGCCGGATCGCGATGCAGGGCGGTGTTGAGGATGACCTTCTCCACGCCCAGGCGCAGCAAGCGGTGAATCTGCTCCATTGAGGTGATGCCGCCGCCGTAGGCCAACGGCATGAAGCACTCGCTGGCAATCTCCTTGATGAGGTTGAAGTCGGGTTCACGCTTGTCCAGGCTAGCTCGGATGTCCAGCAGGACCAGTTCGTCAACTTCCTTCTCGTTGAAGATGCGGATCGCGTTGATCGGATCGCCTACGTATACACCGTTCTTGAACTTCCTCGTCTTGACGAGACCACCGTTGCTCAGCAACAGGCTGGGAATGACGCGATGGTTCAACATGTCAGTAGCGCTCCAGGAAAGCCTTGAGCAAGGCCATGCCGAACCGGTGGCTCTTTTCAGGATGGAACTGGAAACCCAGAATGTTGCCCCTTTCGAAGGCCGCGTCGAAGGCGACGGAACCGTACTGCGCCTGCAGCAGCGCATCGGCGCGGTTGCGGCAGGCGACGTGATACGAGTGAACGAAGTAAAAGCGCGACTCGCCTTCGAGGAAGTCCAGGGCGGGGCTGGGTTTGGCGGGGGAGACGACGCTCCAGCCCATGTGCGGAACTTTCAATGTCTCGCCTGCGGCAGGCACAAAGCGGACGGTTCTGGCGGGCACCCAGCCCAGGCCGGGCAACTGGCCTTCCTCGCTGCCCTCGGTCATAAGCTGCATGCCCAGGCAGATGCCGGCCACCGGTACTTTACGGCCCAGCACTGCGGCGTCCAGCGCGGGGCGCAGGCCCGAGGCGTTGAGCTGGCCCATGCCGGCGTCAAAAGCGCCGACGCCGGGAAGGATCAGCTTGCTGGCACGCTCAATGGTGGCGATGTCGGACGCGATGGCGGATTCCGCGCCCAGCTTTTTGAGCATGTTCTGGACCGAGCCCAGATTGCCGACGCCGTAGTCGATGAGGGTGATCATGGGGAAGTGCTCCGAGATGGCCGCCATGCCAACGCGCTCAGCCACGGCATCGGACGCGATTGGTGAGCGAGCCGCCAGGTGCCGAGGAAGACGAAGGCCTGGGAAAGCATGAAACCCTGTGCCGCGCCGACGACGCCATTGCGCTGGATCAGGAAGTAGGACGCCGCGACGTTGAGCGCGCCGCCGCAGAATGTCACGATCGCCAGCCTGGTTGTCCGACCGGCAAAGAAGACGTAGTTGGTGACCATGTAGTACATGCCGCCGAAGGCATAACCGAAGGCCATGTAGCCCACCACCTCAGCAGCCCGCGCGAACTGGGCACCCACCAGGATCGGGATGACCACCGGCGCTGCCACGCTGGTGATCACTGCGACTATCGTGACGAATGCGAAATAGCCGTAGCTGAAGCGCACGATCTTGATGTCCCGGCGGGGGTCCTGGTGTTGCAGACGCTCGATGAGCCAAGGGGCATAGGCCCGGTTGAACGAGTCGGTGAACAACCCCAGCACCATGCCAATCTGGAGCGCAACCATGTAGACGCCGGTGCTTCCGACGCCCAGGAGATTGCTCAGCAGGAAGCGGTCGAGGATGCTGGTGAGAAGGCCCCCCAGCGCGTGCGGCACAAGCGGCAGGCCGAAACGCATGGCGTTGGAGACATACTCGCGGCTTACCGGCCCGCGGATCCACCCGCCGCGCATCAGCACGCCGCCGGCCAGCACGGCGGCGGCCAGGCTGGCCAACGCAATACCGGTCAGGCGGCCTTGCCAGGCGAGCCCTGCTCCGATCACCAGCGCGATCGAAGCGGCAGCGTCCAGGAGGGCCTGGAACAGCCGCAGGCCCGCGAATCGCCACGGCTGCTTGGCAGACTGCCAGATGGCCAGGGCGATCTGGACGACGAACTGGGCGCCTGCGACAACGACAGCCAGTTCGAGCCAGCCGGGCTCGAGGAGCGTGAACCGGGTTAGCAACGGCGCGGAGACGGCAGTGGCGGTGAGGATGGCGATCGTGCTGACGCCCAGTATCGCCATGCAACTGCCGACATAGCGCGGGAAGTCGATCGATGCACGGTCGAAGTAGCGCATGGCGACGGCGCCGTTTACGCTCAAGCCGGTCAGCGCGCCGAAGAGTGCGACCACGACGGAGAACATCGCCACCGTGCCATAGTCCTCCGGCGTAAGGAGGCGGGTCAGCACCGGAAGCATGAGGAAGGGGATCGAGGCACAGGCTAGGCTCGACAACGTATAGATCGCCGTCCCCCCGAGCAGGCCCCGCGCGCCGCGGTTGGATGCGGTCATGCGGCCGTCTCCTGCCGTTGTGTTCCCAGCCAGGCGTCGACGGCGGAGTCGATGCCGCATTCGTTGGGACGCGACGCCGTACGTTTCTGCTGGGCGGCCAGCCTCAGCGCGGCGTTGGCAATGGCCTCGTCCGTAGTGGCATGAAGCGCCATCCCGCTGTCCAGCAGGTTTGCATGGAGTTCGGTGCCGTAGTCTGCGGTGACGACGGACCGGACACCGAAGACCGCCGCCTCCTGCATCACGGTGGACGAATGTGAGAGCGTTACGTCACTGCCGCGGACCAGCGCGTATAAGGGATGCGTTGTGGCGAACTCGACAGTCCCGCCGTCCAGCCCAGCGGAGGTCAGCCGAGCCGCGAAATCGCGCCAGAGATGCGCTTCCACCGGATGGAGCCGCCACCACCAGGCCATGCGATCGCCGGTCAGCCGGGCCGCTCGGATGATCTTGTCGGTCTCCTCGCTGGCCAGGCCC
Organism: Paucibacter sp. B51; assembly: GCF_027863535.1. Lineage (NCBI taxonomy): Bacteria > Pseudomonadati > Pseudomonadota > Betaproteobacteria > Burkholderiales > Sphaerotilaceae > Roseateles > Paucibacter sp. B51. The sequence goes on from NZ_JAPIVN010000001.1 coordinate 2,366,784, forward strand.
CAGGCCAGGCTGACCAGGGCCTGGGGTCGCCCATCCACGCGCATCGTACGGGCCCTAGCGACGTCGCGGGCCACCATTGGATCGCTGTCGTCGAACCAGCGGTCGCGCCAGAAGTTGCCGGTGATGCGCGGGGCGTGGTTTGACGTCCCGGCGCGCCAGGCGTCGATTGCCCTGCGTTCTTCCTCGGACCAGACCCAGAATTCCGTCGGCAGCGTCGAATACCCCTCCGTTGGGACATTTATCCAGCTGCCATATGCACCGTGATGGTCTCCCTGCAGGCCGTGCTGCAGATCCGCGCACGGGATGCCGCAGCGGCGCGCCGCCAGCACGAAGGCAAAGCCCTGCAGCGAGTAATAGGTGTTGACGAAGGCATGACCTGCGCCGACCCGGACCATGATCCGCGCGAAGGCGTTCGCCAGATCGTTCAATCGCCGAGCTTGCCCGTTCAGCCAGGCACGCGTGGGCACGTGTGCACCGAAGGCTGCGGCGGCCTCCTGGAAGGACTCGAAGGCTGGCAGATCCAGAGCCGGCGAGGATCGGCCGGGCATGGCCAGGCTGCGGTCAATCTGAGGCTGGACAAGCACCGAAGGGTGTGTCCGCGGTAGATAGATGTTGCTCCCCGGCGTCAGCTTCAACATGCGGATGCCCCGACGCCCGAGCGACTCCACGACCGGATCCATGATCCGGTCATACCAGCGGCCGTCGACCGGCGTGAACGATACGCCGTCGCTGAGGCATACCGCGCCCGCCGGCGCGGACATCGAGGCGTTCATGTCCCGGTCCCGCCAGGCCGCCGCCCGGGGCGCCCACATGCCGCGGGCCAACTGCCGCAACTGACGCGCCCGGCGTGTCAGCGTCCCCGTCGGTGCGGTCTCAGCGGCTAGCATCGACAGCGTGACGTTCATGTACAGACGCAGACGGTAGACCGGCCAGAGATCGATGTCTCCGGCGCGCCAGCGGGCGACGGGAAACCGATGCTCGAGCTGATTGATCAGCGCCAGCACATCCGACGAAGACTTCATCGGGTCTGCCTTTCCAGGCAGCAGGCCGCGAATGTGCGCATCACGCCAGCAGATCCCATGTCAGCGGGGTGCCGGCAGTTGCATCGGTGTTGATGCGTTTGCCGAGTACCATGTCGAAATACTTCGGCGGCAGACCGTAACCAGGCCGGACGATGCGCAGGTTTTCGCGTGAGAGGCGGTCGCCTGCCTTCATGTCGGTGCCGATGTAGAGGGTGCGCCGGAATGCGCGCGATTTCTCCTCCGCCTGGGTGCCGCCGTAAACGACTTGCCCGAGGCTCTGCCAAGCGCGCTCCGACTCGACGCGCAGTTGCTTGAATTCTTCCGGCTCCAGCGAGAACGTCGAATCGACACCACCGTCAGCGCGTCGCAGCGTGAAGTGCTTTTCGATCAGGACGGCCCCCATGGCCACTGCGGCGATCGCGGCACCGCAACCCATGGTGTGGTCGGATAGTCCGACCTCGCAGCCGAAGGCCTGCGACATATGAGGGATGGTGCGCACGTTGGTGTTGGCCGGGGTTGCCGGATAAGTGCTGGTGCATTTGAGCAGCACTAGTTCTCGACAACCGGCTTCACGCGCTGTCCGGATGGCCTCGTCGATTTCCGCCAGCGTGGCCATGCCGGTGGAGATGATCATCGGCTTCCCCGTGCTCGCGACTTTCCGGATCAGCGGAAGATCGGTATTCTCAAAAGAGGCGATCTTGTAGGCCGGCACGTTGAGCGACTCGAGGAAGTCGACGGCGCTGTCGTCGAACGGCGAACTGAAGCAGTGCAGGCCGTGCGAGGCAGCACGGGCCATGATCGGGTCATGCCATTCCCACGGCGTATGAGCCTCTGCATAGAGATCGAACAGCTGGCGACCTGCCCACAGACTCTTGTCGTCCTCGATGACGAAGCCCTTGGCCTTCACATCGAGCGTCATCGTCGCCGCGGTGTACGTCTGCAGCTTGACCGCATCCGCGCCCGCGGCGGCGGCTGCGTCGACGATCGCCAGCGCACGATCGAGCGATTGATTGTGATTGCCCGACATCTCCGCGATGAGGTAGGGACGGGCGCCGGCACCGACCTCGCGGGTTCCGATCTTGATCATTGGGATAATTCCTTGAGTTAAGCCGCCGGCTTGCGCCAGCGGTCGCCGATGTGGCGATATCCGGCGGAGGCGAACAGCCGCCGGGAGCCGAGGTTGCCGTCGAGCACCGTGGCAATGAACTCAGTCGGCGCGCCGCGGCGCGCCGCCATGTGTTGCTCACCGCGAGCCAGGAGCCGGGTGCCGAGGCGAAGTCCGTGCAAGGCGGGGTCCAGATACAGGGAGACTTCCAATTCGCCGCCCGTAAGGCGGTCGAATCGGATACTGCCGACCGGCACCGCACCGATCATTGCGACCAGCAGGCTGCGAGAGGGATCCTGGAGCGCGCGCGTATACCAGGCGAGATGTTCCTCCATGCCGATCTCGCGTGTATCGGCGGACATCTCCCGCGTGCTCGGATGGTTGCGCCACGCGTGCAGCAGCTGGCCGTCGGATGGGGTTGCGGGTCGTACCCGCAGGGTGTCGGCAAGCAGATACAGGGCCACACGACGCGCCCCCAGGCCATCCACGGTGTCCAGCGAACGTCGGCTAAGCGTGGCCCGGAGTTTCGCGTCGGTCATCAATTCCCTGAGCGCATCGCCCACGGCGACGGTGTCGCGATCCTTGGTCGGTGCGACGGTTCGAACGACCCCCCGGCGTACGAGGGCCGGAATCACCGCGTCCTGGTTGGGCGCGCAGCGCAGCAGCAGCGTGGGTGCTCCCACGCAGCAACGCTCCCAGGTCGCGCCCCCGCCCGCGCCGATCTGGAGATCGTGCCGGGCGAAGAATCGGGTGAGATCCGCAGCGTCCACGAGCAGCGACGTGCGCGGATCGGCCTCGCACAGGTCCCGAAGCACGAGTAGGCGCTCATTGCCGCTTGTCGTCGCAATCTCGATCGGACCTTCGAATCCGGCATGCTCGCGGCAGGCGCGAAGCGCCACTTCCGACATCGCGGCGGCGTCGGTGCCCCCCATGAAGATACCGATACTCCGGACGGAGCCGCTGGCTTGCCACCGGGGCGCGTCGGCATAGGCACTCGACAGCATCGCAAAACGCGGGCCGCCAAGAATCGGCGTCGATGCTGCCAATACCGAAACATACTTGGAGGGGTGGTCTGCCTCATTCTGGTCGATGAGCACGGACGCATCCAGGGGGCGGTCGGCCAGATCGTCGATCGCGGCGATGCGGGCCCCGGCTTCAGCGACACGCCGATGCCACTGCTCGTCGATGCCATAGTGGTCGACGATCACCCAGTCTGTGCGATCACGGGCAACATGGTTCGCCGTGGTTTCCGCGTCGACCATCCCGCCCGCCTCGTCCGAATCCGGCAGCGCGGTGCAGGCGATGCCGGCCTGGGCGGCCATCGAGCGGGTATCGACATCGCGCAGCCGGGTCAGCAATGTGACCTCGGCGCCGCAATCGGTCAAGGCCTGCCCCAGCGACAGGCAGCGCTTGACGTGACCGACGCCGATGTCTCTGGAGGCGTCCGCCCGGATCAGAATACGCAAGGGTTGCGCCACGTTTAGATCGCGATGAAGTTCTGTCGCACCGGCAAGCCCGCTTCGTGGAGCGCGTGCTTCGCCCCCGCGGGCGTCTGCTCGGTAAAATGGAAGATGCTTGCCGCCGCCACGGCGGAGGCGCCGGCGCGGATAACGGCATCGACCATATGGCCATAGTTCCCGGCCCCGCCTGAGGCGATCACGGGAATGGCGACCGACGATGCGATGCGTTCGATAAGGGCCAGGTCGTATCCTCGCATGGTGCCGTCTCTGTCGATCGAGGTCAGCAGGATCTCTCCGGCGCCGCGATCGGCCAGCTCCCTGGCCCATTCAACGGGGTCTCGTCCGGTGTCTCGCGTACCCGCGTGACTGAAGCACGACTGCCGTCCATCCGGCATATCCTTGACGTCGATGCTCGCGACAACGCACTGCGCGCCGAATCGATCGGCCGCGAGGTCGACGAGTCCAGGCGTTGCATAGGCGGCAGAATTCAGCGCGATCTTGTCCGCGCCCGCATGCAGCAGTCGGGTAATCTGCTCAAGATCCCCGATGCCTCCGCCCACGGTCAGTGGCACGGTGCAGGCCTGCGAGAAGTCGCCCACCGAGTCGTGGTCCGGCGAAGCGCCCAGTGCCGAGGCGGTGATGTCCACCAGGATCAGTTCGTCGACGTCGCGGGAGTTGTAGACCTTGATGGCAGGCAGTACGGACCCGGTCCGGCGCCAACTGTTGAAGCCGACGCCTTTGACCAGTCCGAAATCCTTCCACAGGAGGGTCGGGATGACTCGTACCTTCAGCATGGGCGGAAATCGAGGAAGTTGCGGAGCAGTTGACGACCGACGCGAGAGCTCTTCTCCGGATGGAACTGCGTACCGAAAACACTGCCGCGGCGCACCGCGGCGACCAGCGGCACGTCGTAATCTGTCCGGGCGATGACGTCGGCTTCGTCCTCAGGATCGAAGGCGAAGCTGTGGACGAAGTAGAAGTCCGAGGCTTGGGGGATGTGTGCGAATAGCGGATCGTCTCTTCGCGAGGCAGTGTCGTTCCAGCCCACGTGAGGGATCCGCAACGCACAGCCGAGGTCGTCCAGCCGGCGTACCCGGCCAGGCACCAGATCTAGGCCGTCATGCATGCCGCCCTCCTCACCGGTGGTCGCGAGCATCTGCATGCCCAGGCAGATCCCGAGCAGCGGCCGACGGTGCTCATGCACCAGATCGTGCAGTGCCTCGACCCAGCCCCCGGTTCTCAAGCGCTGCATGCCTTGCAAGAAGGCACCCACACCCGGCAGCACGACGCGCGAGGCGTCGTACAGGGCGGCCGGATGTTCGGCAATGAAGGCTTCGGCGCCCAGATCCTCGAGCGCACGCCGGACGGAAGCCAGGTTGCCCATCCCGTAGTTGACGATGCCGACTTTCATTCGTTGTCGTAGTTCAACTTCTCCAGATTGCCGTGACGATCGCGGAGCAGGGCGCCGCTACCGTCGCGCTTGAAGATGCGTTTGTTGGTGAACTGGTCGCAGACGCGGTCGAATTCGGCCACGGTCATTTCCAGTGGATCGAGGATGTCCGCTAGCGGCTTGCCCAGATAGCTCCATGGATACTTGCCGTCATGACGGCGCACTATCTCCAGGGCGTCCTGCCGCGAGATGCGGCCGCGGCGCACATGAAGGCAGGCGATATCCGTTGCCCTGGAGAAGCCGAACTTCAGGAACTTGAAGTAATCGTGGATGCCATGCTGGTGGTTGTCCAGGTTCTCGTAGTTGACCATCGAGCCCTCGACGGAGCGGTCGAACGAATGGAAGCCGTTCGCTTGCGCGATCAACGCATTTGACAATCCGTCCCACGGCAGGTAGTGCCCCAGGAACAGTCCCGTCACGCCGACACGTTGGAGTTCTTCGTCGCTCGGGTATTGGTAGGGCAACAACTGGCGCGATTCGATCCCGTAGGTGGCGGACAGGTCCGCGACGCGCAAGCCCAGCAGACCGCCGAACTCCTCGAGCCAGCGTCGAGTCAGGACGTTGTCCTCGGCCGCTGCCGCAGGGCCACCGTATTCGTTCTGGGAGTTCTCGCCCCAGACGATCAGTGGCACGTTGAACTGCACCGCCGCGCGGACGGGAATCGTGAAGATGCCTACGTGTTCCGGCCAGGCAATGTCGCCGACCTCGGTCAGCCCGATCCGGTTCAGCTTGGCCCGGACCAGCGGATTCGGCGAGAACTCGAAGTGGTCGACCCCCAGGCGTTTCAGGTTTTCAATGTTCCTCCGGCCGATTTCCGACAGGTCGCAGGTGCTCGAGGTGACGCAGAGTGGATTCAATCCGAGTTGGAGCATCCGGATCACCTGGTAGGTGCTGTCCTTGCCGCCGCTGACCGGAACGATGCAGTCCCAGTTGGAACCGTTGCGACGATAGCGTTGGAGGAGGTTCATCAGTTCGACGCGGCGAGCATCCCAATCCACCTCGCGCCGCTGCTCGTATGCGCGGCAAGCGTTGCATACGCCGTCTTCATCGATGTGAAGATCCGGCTTAGTATGGGGCATCACGCAACGGCTGCAGTACTTCAACATGGGTTGATCCTTCAGGCTTGTTTCAATCAAAGAGGGCACGCGCGACAGCGGCGTGTGATCAGTTCTACGGCGTCAGCCGGGACGCACGGCTCATGAGTTCCGCCTGCGCCCAGTCTTCCGGGGTATCAATATCCTGGACCCGATGACGCGGGATCAGGAGCGGCTTTGAGCACGGGCCGAAAATTGGACGTCCTTGGCGAAAGGCCTCCGCCGTGCCCCAATAGAACTGGCCGGCGTCATGGAAGGCATCCTCCAGGTCCTGGGAGCGCCGTTGGATGCTGTCCGTGAACAAGGCTTTCACACCTGCGCCATCGCGCACCAGAGCCCGTTGCACGGGGAACGCGAAGGAGGTGGCAGTGAACACATAGTCCAATGCCGGATCTGCTTCCAACAGGCGACCTGCCTGGATCAAATCGCCCGGCTGCATGAGGGGCGCCGTGGCATAGGCACAGCAGACGGCCTGGACCGGAACCTCGGCATGGGAAGTCAGCCATTCCAACGCATGAGCGATCACCGGCAGGGTGGGCGTGTGATCGTCCGCCAACTGGGCTGGACGGCGGAAAGGGGTATCCGCCCCCCACTGTCGCGCGATCTCGGCAACCTCATCATCGTCCGTGGACACAAGAATGCGATCGAAGCAGCCGCTTGTCGACAGCGCATCGAGCGTCCACGCAATCATGGGCTTGCCGCAGAAAAGGCGGACATTCTTGCGAGGGATCCGCTTGCTTCCTCCGCGTGCCGGGACGATGGCGATCTTCATGTCAGCAGGCTTCGAAGCGCGTTCACGACGAGGTCCTGCTCCGGCTCGCCCAATGCGGCGTAGAGTGGCAGGCTGATCGCACGCCGATAGTAGGCTTCGGCAACTGGGAAATCGCCAGGCTTGAAGCCGAACTGTCGGTAGTAGGGCTGAAGATGCACCGGGATGTAGTGGACGTTCACGCCGATACCCGCTTCACGCAGTCCGTCGAATAGGCTCCTGCGGTTGATGGAAGCGCCTGTTCCGACCTGGATAGGGTAGAGATGGAGCGCGGAGCGGCGACCCGCCGGGCGAGCGGGTCGCACGATTGGCAGATCGGCCAGCGCGCCGTCGTAGCGATCGGCTAGCGCATGACGCCGCTCGATCCAGGGTTGCAACTGCGTCATCTGGGAGAGCCCCAGCGCCGCCTGCAACTCAGTCAGGCGATAGTTGTAGCCAAGCTCGATCTGCTCGTAATACCAAGGCCCTTCGGACTCCCGAATCATTAATGCCGGATCTCGGGTCATCCCGTGAGAACGCAGGCTGGCCATCCGCGCTGCAAGGGCCGGATCCCGGCACGTGGCGATGCCACCCTCGGCGGTCGTCACGATCTTGACGGGATGGAAACTGAAGATCGTGATATCGCTGTAGCGGCAGTCGCCGACGAGGCTGTCCCCATAGGTTGCGCCGATGGCATGAGAGGCGTCCTCGATGACGGCGAAGCCATAGCGGTCCGCGAGTGCGGCGATCGCAGCCATGTCGCACGGTTGTCCGGCGAAATGCACCGGAATGACAACCTTGGGCAGCGTGCCTGTCTTTTCGGCGGCCTCAAGCTTGCGCGCCAGTTGGTCTGCGCACAGGTTGTAGGTGACCGGATCGATATCGACGAAGTCGATGTCAGCACCGCAGTAGCGAGCGCAGTTGGCACTGGCCAGGAAGGTGTTGGGACTGGTCCATACCCGATCCTCCGGGCCGACCGATAGCGCCATGCAGGCCACATGGAGCGCTGACGTTGCGCTGTTCATGGCCAGAGCGTGTGCTGCGCCGCACGCGGCGGCCACGGCTTTCTCGAACGCCGGCACCTGTGGCCCCTGCGTCAGGAAGTCCGACCGCAGGACGTCGACGACAGCGTCGATGTCCTGCTGCGAAATCGTCTGTCGGCCGTAGGGAATCATGCTTGCAGCCCCGCGATCAGATCACGCAGTTGATCCACCGTCAGGAATTCGGTGTTGGTGCCGGAGTCGTAGGCGAACCCGACAGGTACGGCGGAAACGTCGGGCCGTGCCAGGTATTCGCGACGGATGTCGTCGTCCGCTGACGGCAGGATCGCGTAGTACGCACCGAGATCCACCGTATTGAGGCTGTCACTCGAGGTGATCATCTCTTCGTGGATCTTCTCGCCGGGGCGGATGCCCACGACAGGGTGCTCGCACTCGGGACCGATGGCCTGTGCGACATCGGTGATCCGGTAGCTCGGGATCTTCGGCACCAGAATTTCACCACCGAGGGCGTTCTTGATGGCCCAAAGGACCATCTTCACGCCGTCATCCAACGAAATGTTGAAACGGGTCATCGCCGGGTCGGTGATCGGCAGTACGCCCGTGCTGCGACGCTGCTGGAAGAAGGGGATCACCGAACCCCGGCTGCCCATGACGTTGCCATAGCGGACGACACTGAAACGGATGTCGCGCTTGCCCTTGATCTTGTTGGCGGCCACGAATAGCTTGTCGGAACATAGCTTGGTCGCGCCGTAGAGGTTGATCGGTGCTGCCGCCTTGTCCGTGGACAGTGCGACAACCTGCTGGACATCCGCATCCAGGCAGGCCTCAATCAGGTTCTGCGCGCCCAGCACATTGGTCTTGATGCACTCGAAGGGGTTGTATTCGGCAGCGGGGACTTGCTTGAGGGCTGCGGCATGGATGACGATGTCGATGCCCTCGAGTGCGCGGCGTAGGCGGTTCTCGTCCCGGATGTCGCCGATGAAGTAGCGGAGTCCGTCGTACTGACGCTCAGAGAAGGTCTGCGACATTTCGAACTGCTTGAGTTCGTCGCGCGAATAGATCACTAGACGCTTGATGTCGGGATGACGTTCCAGGACTGTCTTGACGAACGCGCGACCGAAGGAGCCGGTGCCGCCGGTGATGAGGATCGATTTGTTGCTGAACATGGGGGAGTCGTGGTGGCGTTGAAGGAGCGCGATCAGGCGAAGGATCGAATGCCGTCCGCGACGGCCAGCATCTGCACGGGAGTCATTTCCGGGAAAATGGGGAGGGACAGGATGCGCGACTGGTCGCGATGTGCATTGGGGAAATCCGCTTCGACATGCCCCAAACTACGGTAAGCCGGCAGGAATGGGAGCGCCACCGGATAGTTCACGACCGTCTGGATGCCGAGGCCCTTCAGATGCGCGGCGAGGGCGTCCCGACGCTCATGGCGGATCACGTAGAGATGCCAGACAGGCTCACGTGATTCGGCCACCGTCGGCAAGGTTACGCCGTCGATGCCGCTAAGCAAGGTCTGATAAGACGCTGCAATTTCCTGACGACGACGCGTCCATTGAGGCAGGTGCGGCAGCTTGACCGAAAGGATCGCGGCCTGCAGGCCGTCCAGGCGGCTGTTGATGCCCTCGATCTGATGGTCGCCCTTGGTCAGACCACCATGGCGGGCGAACATCGCCATGCGCTTGGCCAGCTCGGGGTCGTTGGTGGTTACAGCGCCGGCGTCGCCCATCGCACCCAGGTTCTTGCCGGGGTAGAAGGAGAACGAAGCGGCATTGCCGAAGGTGCCTACCAGGCGACCCTTGTAGCGCGCCAGGTGCGACTGCGCGCAGTCCTCCAGGACCCACAGGCCATGCGTCTTGGCCAGTGCCATGATCGGGTCCATGTCCGCAGGCTGGCCGTAGAGGTGGACCGGGATGATGCCCACGGTGCGCGGGGTCACCAGCGCGCCCAGCTTGGCCGTGTCGATGGTGTGAGTGACTGGGTCGGTGTCGCAGAACACGACCTTGCCACCGGCCTGGGTGATCGTCTCGGTGGTCGAGATCCAGCTGTGGGCAGGCGCGATCACCTCGTCGCCAGGCTTGACGCCTAGCGCATGCATGGCGATGTAGAGTGAGTCCGTGCCGTTGGCGCAGGACACGCAGTGCTTGACGTTCATCATGTCGGCGAACGCAGCTTCGAACTTGTCTACATAAGGGCCCCGGATGAAGGCGGACGTACGAATGACTTCGGAGATGGCTGTGTCGATCTCGGTCTTGATGGTCAAGTACTGTGCGTGCAGATCGGCGAAGGGGACTTGGACATGTTCGGCCATGGTGGGCTCAATCCTTGTTGGGCATAGGGCGCAGTAGTCGCGCTGGATTCCCGACATAGAAGCCGGGTTCGGTGATGTCGCGTGTGACCACGGCGCCCGCTCCGACAACAACATCGTCGCAGATGGTCACAGGCATGATCGTGGCGTTAGAGCCGAGAGAAACGCGGTTGCCGATGTGTGTCGACTTCCATAGTTCTTGCCGACCGCGGGCAGGCCCACCTACGGCGAAGACATCATTGATGAACATGACTCCGTGGCCGACAAAGCAGTCGTCGCCGATCGAAACCAACTCGCAGATGAAGCTGTGAGACTGGATACGCGTACGCGCGCCAATCGTTACGCCTTTCTGGATCTCAGAGAATGGTCCAACGAAACAACCCGCTCCAAGCGTGCATTCGTAGACATTGGCCGGCTCGACAATTTTGACGCCTTCGCCGCATTGCACGTCTCGGATCGACGCCTTCAGTAGTGTCGGTGCGTGAGTCACTTCAACCACGCCCCAGACGGCTGTGCTTAGTCTGGAGAGGCAGCTTCACTTCAAGGCCGCTTGCCATCGATTCGTAAAGCGCTGCGACCAGTTCAAGGCTAGCACGCCCTTCATGGCCATCAACCAGAGCTTTTTCTCGGCCATCTAGCACCGCTACCACATGTTCGTAATAGGCTTGGTGACCAAATCCGTACACATTGGGCGGGTTGACGGAGAACTTGTCCATCACTTGTGCATCTTCGTCTCGGGGTTCGACGAAATTCCAATGGCGAATCTTGTTCACTGCGAAACCACCAATCTCCACGGTGCCGCCCGAGCCAAGCACTGACAGGGAACCTTCAAGATCCTTGGGGCGCGTAGCGTTGGTAGCCTCAACAACGCCAACGGCTCCGCTTCGAAACTTGATCGTGGCGACGCACGTGTCTTCGGCTTCAATGTCTACCAATGCGCGCACGCCGCGGGCATGGATGCTCTCGACCGGGCCCATGAACCAGCCCAACATGTCGACATGGTGGCTGGCCTGGTTTGCGATCACACCGCCATCCTGCGCAAAGGTGCCCCGCCAGGCGTCTTGTGCGTAGTAGCTTTGGTCGCGGCACCAGCGCACACGTACGGTGCCCAATACCAACTGACCAAAGCGGCCAGCTTCCAGTGCCTCACGCGCTTTAGCGACCGGCACATTGAAACGATTTTGTTTGACGACGAGCAGGCGAACATTGTTGCGATCTGCCGCGGCGATCATTTCGTCCGCATCTTCTAGGCGGAGGGCCATCGGCTTCTCGACCACGATGTGTTTGCCAGCGTTGGCGACCTTGATCGCGTGCTCGGCATGCATGCCGCTTGGCGTCAGTACAGACACGGCGTCAATACCCGGTGCCGCCAGCATTTCTTCAATACTGGTATAGCCGGGAACGCCGAAGCGTTCGGCAAACGCCTTGGCTCGACTTGGGTCAATATCGCAGACGGCAGCCAGTCGAGCTCCAGAAATCTGTCCGGTGCCGAGCAACTCGGCGTGACGCTTTGCAATGCGGCCGCAGCCGATGATGGCGAAATTGATCATGGTCTTCCAATGCAGAGATAGGTGAGTCCAGCGGCACGGGCTTGTCGCGGATCGAGGATGTTTCGACCGTCAATCACGGTCTTCAGTCGCAGCGCGCTGGCGAGTCGTTCAAGGCGCGGGCTTCTAAACTCTTTCCATTCGGTGACGATCAGCAGAGCATCTGCGTCTTCCACAGCTGCATCGGCTGATTCTGCAAAGCGCAGACGTTCCGAAGGCGGCAGTTCCTTCGCCGCAGTTTCAGCGGCAACCGGGTCGTAGGCCACTACGCTTGCACCGCGAGCCAATAGTTCAGGAATAACGACTAAGCTTGTTGCGGCACGCATATCGTCGGTTTCTGGCTTGAACGCCAGACCCCAGACCGCCACGGTCAATCCTGACAGATCACCACATTGGGCGACCAGCTTTTCGACGAGAACTTGCTTCTGATATTCGTTCGCCTTTTCCACGGCATCCAGAATCCGCATTGGTTGTCCATGCTTTTGCCCTGTATGAAGCAATGCCTGGACATCCTTAGGAAAACAGGAGCCACCGTACCCGCAGCCAGCGTATAGGAAGTGTGTGCCTATGCGGGGATCTGAACCGATGCCACGACGGACATGATCGATGTCTGCATTAACTTGATCGGCCAGCAGAGCCAGTTCGTTCATGAAACTGATGCGTGTAGCGAGCATCGCATTAGCCGCGTACTTCGTTAGCTCTGCAGAGCGTGCATCCATCGCGATCACCTTTGGGTGATTGCGCTCAAAGGGTGCGTAGAGCGCGCGAAGTTGTTCCAAGCCCCAAGTCTCTTCGCCGCCGATCACAATGCGATCAGGGCGCATAAAGTCGTCTATAGCAGCGCCTTCCTTAAGGAACTCGGGGTTTGATAAGACGCAAAAGCGAAGATCGGTTCCGCGTGCAGTGAGCTCTTGTCGTACCGCATCACGAACTAGATCGACAGTGCCAACTGGAACAGTGCTTTTGTTGACCACCACTTGGTCGCCACGCATGTGCCGGCCTATTCCACGCGCTGCAGAGAGCACATGCTGTAGATCCGCCGATCCATCCTCGCCGGGAGGTGTGCCCACTGCGATGAAGAGTAGATCGCCGTGTGTCACGGCAGATTTCACGTCGGTGGTGAAGCTTAACCGACCAGCCCGAGCGTTGCGTTCGATCAGTTCCTTAAGGCCCGGTTCATAAATTGGGACATCGCCAGCCACGAGCATTGCTATTTTGCGTTCGTCGATGTCTAGGCAGACGATGTCATTACCAACGTCCGCTAAACATGCGCCAGTTACGAGTCCGACATATCCAGAGCCGATGATTGTGGCTTTCACTTGTTGTTGCCCTCCATTGATGTGTCGGTCGAACTGCCAAGCTCTTGCTTGAGTTCAATGATCATTTTCTGCAAGCGCTCAAACTCAATTTCTTTGCGTTGGATGTATGACCGAGTCAAACGCAACTTCTCTGCAAAGCCGCTCGGTGTCAGAACATAGGCATACGCGAGCTTGCTATCACTGCGCTTGAAGTTGCCTACCTTGACAAAGCCTTTCTCAAGTAGGGCCTGAATGATGAAGTTCGTGCGCCCTACACTGATGCCTAGCTTTATGGCGACTTGGCGTTGCGAAGTCGTAGGGCTAGCGGCCAAGATTCGCAGCGCCGCTAGATGCGCAGCATCTTTCGATGTGGCGGCCAGGTCCTGGCCGGGACTGTCAACTTGTTCAGGCATTGAACGAAGTATACGACAAAGTCGGGGGGGCTTTCTTGGGCTCTGCTGCTGCCTTTGGGGTCGCCGGTCGGTGGCGAGAGTGGGGTCATGTTGATTGACCGGGCACTTTCACGAAGTGTGTGCGCCACCAACTGAGAGCTACAGTCCAGATAAGCATTGCAACTAAGGCGGCTAAAGATGTGGAAACTGCCATTGCTGCGCGCTTGGGTTTACTTTTGTATTCAGGCACTGTTGCGGCATCAACTACCTGAATCAAAGGTCCATCTCTGGTTTCATCCAGTCTGGCCAATTCAAGTTGCTTAGAGAACATTTCAAACAGTGTTTCTTGGTACTTGTAGTCTCTGTATGCGGCAACGTAGCCTGCATCAGTTTTTGCGCCGTCTGACTTGCTTTCGAGCTTCTCGGCTTGGCTGCGCATTGCGGCAATCAATGCTAAAAGTTGCTGCACCTCTGGTGAGCCGTCGGTTAAATTTCGCCGCATTGCTTGAAGGCGAACTTCTGCTGAGGTAATTTCGGCACGAATGCGAGCGTACGCTTCGGCTGCTGAACGAGGTTCTGTTTTTAGTGCCCCTGAATCAAAGCCGCTGTGCTGAAGTCTCTTCTCTGCTGCTTGCAAGGCGGCCCGAGATTGCTTCAGTTGGGCCTCAAAGAAAGCGCGGCGCTCTTGGGCCTCACTGAGCACTAGTTGAGTGCTTAAACGGCGCAATTCCAGAACGTAATTGTTGGCGATGTCTGCCGCCAACTTGGGGTCAGTTGCGTCGACTTCGACTGTGATCAGTCCATCTTTTTTGCCAAGTGAAATCCGGGAGTTCTTCGCCAATGCTTGGCGAGCGCCGAATCGGAAGCGCGAGTCGTACACCCTCATCAAATCAAACTTGTCCACAAGTTTGTCCGTGATGTTGTTGCTTTGCATCAATGTGACGTACTGGTCTGCTGGCGATTTGCTGCCTACACCTCCGGCGAGTCCTGATAGCGCGCCTAAGGACGCTACCAACGAGCTAGCTGAATTCTGTTGCTGCAACGGTGGGATAAAGGTTGTCGAGGCTGTGAATGTCGGAGGCACCAAGTAGCTGATGCCAAGGCCTATCGCGCCAGCTGCAACTGTTGCTAGGGCTATTTGACCTTTTCGACTTATCCAAATCGACAGTACATCAATGAGATTGAGTGTCCTCGCCTCCTGTATCGAAGTTGCCTTGCATACAGGTGCTGGAAATGTGGATGGGGCGATCATGAGAATCCGATGGTCAATTCTTAATCGTCTTAAGGGCTGCAGCGCCCAGGCCAAACTGATAAAGGATCTGCGTCCAATCCTTGGCTTCTTGGATGAAGGTGGTCTTGTTCATTTCTTCCGGCACGAAGACGGTGTCTCCCGGGAGGGCGGTTACGCCATCAAGCGCGCCGCCGGCGAGCAGCCAGCCGGACTTTTGGGGAGCGCTTACCACGCTGCCATTGGCGCGCAAGACGAAGATGCTGGCGGTGTCTGCTCCTCGGGTGGGGCCTCCAGCGAGCTTCAAGAAGTCATTGACCGAACTGCCGTCGCCGTACAGATAGCTGCCGCCGTTGAACACGCTGCCAAAGACGCCGATGGTTTTGGGTGTAGCGGGGATGAGAAGGCGGTCGCCGTCTTCCACGGCCAGTTCTGGCAGTGTTTTGGCAGAGGGGTTCATCTGCAAAACAATCCGGCCCGTGGGCTTGATGGCGCGCAGCCGTTGAATGAGCTGATTGGTGCCTTGTGCCTTGGCAGTTTGTGCTGAGGCTTCATCGGCATTGGCGGTGCGCTGAGAGGAGTTGCTGCGAGCGAACTCAGTCTCCATATCGCGCAGTGCGCGCTCATAGTTTTCTTGCTGAGATAGGCGGGTGCTTTCGCGGCTGAATTCGGTGCCAAAAACATAGGCGTCCGGCGTCAAGCCGCCGGCCGCACGAATGGCGTCTGCGAGGCTGCTATTGGCGGGGAGGATGAATTCGCCGGGGCGTTGGACTTCGCCTTCGATCTTGACTCGCTTGCTTTGCTTGTGCTGCGGTAGTGAAGCATCAACGGCGCTGAAGGCGCGCAATAGGTCACCGTCGCGAGGCTTTAGCTTGGCTTGTTGCGGCAGGCTCAGCTCGGTAATGCGCGTGTCGTTGCGGGTATCCAAGTGTTCCACAGTGAAGCGGCTGCGGTCGGCCACCGCGGTGAATCCGCCGGCCATGGCCAGCACGTCTTCCAATGTGTCTTGCGGCTTCAGTTCAAAAACTGCGGGTTTGTTGACGCTGCCGATGAGGGCCACTTGCGGCCCGACGGCACCGATGTGGATAACGTCATCGGCTTGCAGGGCTCGGTCCGCAGACTTGTCTCCCTTGATCAGCAAGTCGTAAAAATCAAAGCTGCTGATCGTTTTGCCGCTTCGGCGCAGTTCGATCTGGCGGAAGCTGCCTGCAGCCGTGGGGCCGCCAGCTTGCATCAGTGCGTTGACCAAGGTCGACAGGCTGCTCACTGTGTATGCGCCGGGGCGTTTGGTGAAGCCGGTGACGTAGATGCGAATGCTGCGCAGCTTGCCCAGCGAGATGCTGAGTTTGTAGTTTTTGAAGACTTGGCTAACCCTTTGGTCGATGGCTGCCGCAAGGTCGGCGTAACGCAAGCCTGCAACCATAACCGGTCCGACTCGCGGGAGGGTGATGCGGCCGCTCCGGTCTACGTTGAGTCGCAGGTCGGCCTCAACCGATCCCCACAAAGTCACCAAGACTTCATCTCCCACACTGATTACATAGTCTTGCGGGATTTGGGGGCTGGCTTCTTGGAGTCCATTCGAGGGATGTCCAAGCTCCATCAATTCGCTGCCAAATCTGCGTATCAAAGGCTCGACACCGACATTGCGCTGCACATAACGCTCAAACTCACTGGGAACGTAGCTTTCGGCCGGCTTGGCGAAGAGCCGGAAGTCAGGCGAGCCTGTTGGTTTGTCCTGGTCCGTGTTGATGGGGACATTGCTTGCTTGTCCCTGCAGGCGGATTGGAGCCCCCTCTGCGGTTTGCGATTGAGCTTGCGTTTGAGCGTGAGCTTGAGTCGTCAAAGCTCCAAACAGGGCACTTTGGGCGACCGCTGCGACGATCACACCAAGCTTGAAGCCGCTGCTGCAGCAAGAGTTCAGTGTGGGGGTGGGGAGTCTGTCGCTGCGGTCAGTCTTTGTATTGTGTTTGTCTTGCGACTCAAAAAATGTCATGGCCTGCTCGCATAAGGTGCATTCATTGACCGTCCAGGGGCATCCCAGTGCCGGCGCTGCGAGATTCTAGCTGTCCACTCGGCTGACTATTTACTGAGCAGGAATCGTGGCTCGTTACACTCTTAGCCATGCTCTATTTGCTCTGCTCCTTTTTGGTGGCGACACTGGTCACCCTCTGGATCGTCCATTCCTCCAGCCTGCACGCACACCTTTCTTCAGACGGTGATCTGGACGGCCCTCAGAAGTTCCATGTGAAAGTCGTGCCCCGCATCGGCGGTGTCGGCATGTTCTTGGGGCTGTTGGTGACCGCTGCCCTCGTGTGGTTTCGCGGCTCGGATCATGCGCACTTGGGCTTGATGCTCCTCCTGTGCGGCTTGCCGGCTTTCGCGGCGGGGCTGATCGAGGACTTCACCAAGAAGGTGTCGCCGGGCAAGCGTCTGTTGGCGACGGCCATTTCGGCCACGATCGCGTTTTATTTGATCAACGCCCAGATCACACGGACCGACATTCCGGGGCTGGATTGGTTGGTCGGTTTTTCCGTCGGTGCTTTGGTGGCCACCGTGTTGACGGTGTCGGGCGTGGCCAACGCGGTCAACATCATTGATGGCTTCAACGGCTTGTCGTCCATGTGCGTGAGCCTGATGTTGCTGACCTTCGCCTACGTGGCGCTGCAGGTCGGTGATGTAGAACTGACCCTGTGGTCGTTGGCGGGCGTCGGGGCGGTGCTGGGCTTTTTTGTCTGGAACTTTCCGGCCGGGTTGATCTTTCTTGGTGATGGCGGGGCCTATTTTCTGGGCTTCTTTGTGGCGGAAATTGGGGTGCTGCTGATCGCCCGTCACCCCGAGGTGTCGCCGCTGTTTGCGCTGATGGTCTGCATTTACCCGGTGTTCGAGACTCTGTTCTCGATCTACCGCCGTCGTTTCATCCGGGCCACGCCGCCGGGGCTGCCCGATGGCATTCACTTGCACTCGTTGATTTACCGTCGCCTGATGCGCTGGACGGTGGGCGCGCGTGATGCCCGTGCGATGACGCGCCGCAACTCCATGACGGCGCCCTATCTCTGGATGCTGTGCCTGTCTTCCCTGGTGCCGGCGGTGTTCTTTTGGGATTCGACCGCCATGCTCGCGCTGTGCATGTTGTTGTTCGGCTTGGTCTACGTGGGCTTGTACTGGCGCATCGTTCGTTTTCGCACACCGTCTTGGATGGTGTTTCGGGGCGATGTGATGGGGCGTGCGCCGCGTGACTCCAAATCGGCGTCCGGCCCGAAATCGCAGTAAAAGCCCTGCATCAGGGATAATGGTGGGATGACCGAACCCCAAATCATCGAATCCGCCACCCCTGATCCCACGCCGGCTCGCTTCGACACCCTCCCGCTCGATGCCAAGCTTTTGCGTGCCGTGGCCGACTCTGGCTACGCGTTGATGACGCCGATCCAGGCCAAGGCGATTCCGATCGTTCTGGAGGGTCGCGATGTGATGGGTGCCGCGCAGACTGGCACCGGCAAGACGGCTGCTTTCTCCATCCCTCTGCTGCAGCGCATGCTGAAGCACGAAAACGCCAGCGCTTCGCCGGCCCGCCATCCGGTGCGCGCCCTTGTGCTGGCGCCCACTCGTGAGCTGGCCGATCAGGTGGCCAACAACATTAAGGCCTACGCCAAGCACACCAATCTGCGTGTGACCTGCGTGTTTGGCGGCATCGACATGAAGCCGCAGACCTTGGTGCTCAAGGGCGGCGTGGAAGTCTTGATCGCCACGCCCGGGCGATTGCTGGATCACATCGAAGCCAAGAACTGTGTGCTCAATCAAGTCGAGTATGTGGTGCTGGACGAGGCCGACCGCATGCTGGACATCGGCTTCCTGCCTGATCTGCAGCGCATCCTGAGCTTCCTGCCCAAGACCCGCCAGACCTTGCTGTTCTCGGCCACCTTCTCGCCCGAGATCAAGCGTCTGTCGCAAAGCTATCTGCAAGACCCGGTCTTGGTCGAAGTGGCGCGCCCCAACGCCACGGCCAAGAACGTGGAGCAGCTGTTTTATAGCGTCACCGATGACGACAAGCGCGCCGTGGTGCGCCAGATCCTGCGTCAGCGTGAAATCAAGCAGGCGATCGTGTTCGTCAATTCCAAGCTGGGTGCTGCCCGCCTGGCACGCTCCTTCGAGCGCGATGGCTTGCGCACGGCGGCCTTGCATGGCGACAAGTCGCAGGACGAGCGCCTGAAGTCGCTCGAGGCCTTCAAGCGAGGTGAAGTCGACCTGCTGGTCGCCACCGACGTGGCTGCGCGTGGCCTGGATATTGCCGATCTGCCCGCGGTCTTCAATTTCGACGTGCCCTTCAATGCCGAAGATTACGTTCACCGCATTGGCCGTACCGGCCGCGCGGGTGCGTCCGGCGTGGCGGTGACCCTGGTGACGCGTGCCGATGCGCGACTGGTGGCGGACATTGAAAAACTGGTCAAGCGCACGCTGGATTTGCAGGCTTTTGAGTTGCAGGATGAGCGTGGCTCGCGCCCCGCTCGATACGAGGGTGCCGAGCGCTCGGAGCGTCCGGCCCGCCCGCGTCGTGAGGAGTCTTTCTCTGATGCAGCTCCCGCCGCAGCGGCGCCCCGTCCGGCCTACCGCCCACCGGCAGCGCCGCGCGACGCCTTCTTCGACAAGCCCTACGAAGCCAGTCAGCGCGACGAGCCGCCGGCCTGGGACAAAGGTGCTGCTGCAGCGCCGCGCAGCGTCTCCAGCAATATCAAGCCCAAGAAGAAGGTGGCGGCCTTGTTCGGTGCCAAGGCGCCGGCGGCTTCGCTGGAGTCTTGAGGGCACGCGCGCCTTGCGCGGCGCGGCCGGCTGGCAAAGCGGGCTGGGTTTCAAGTGAAAAGACGGCGCCCATGAGGCGCCGTTTTCTTGGGCGTACTAGCGGTAGCCCTGGCTGCCCGGCTCAGGCCAGGATGGCGAATACCGCAGGCACCTTGTCCGGCAAGCCCTCGCCGGAGCTGCGCCAATCGGCCACGCTGGCGCTGCGGGTCCAGCCTTGGGCCAGGCTCAGGCCGCAGCTGATGGACAGGCGGGTCTGTGGCCGCAGATGGCTCAACAGAGCGTGGAGCAGGGCGGAGTTGCGGTACGGTGTTTCGATCATCAGCTGGGTTTGCTGTTGCCGGCCGGACAGGGCTTCCAGCTCCTTGATGCGCGCGGCGCGCGCTGGTGCTTCCACGGGCAGGTAGCCGACAAACGCAAAACTCTGGCCATTCAGGCCGCTGGCCGACAGGGCCATCAGCAGGGAGCTCGGGCCGCTCAGCGGCAGCACCTCGATGTCGGCATCGTGCGCGGCGGCCACCAGCAGGGCGCCGGGGTCGGCCACGGCCGGAAGGCCGGCTTCTGAAATCAGGCCCATGTCATGCCCGGCCAGCGCGGGCGCCAACAGGGCGTGCCAGGCCTGGTTTTGATTGACCAGATCGCCGCCCCGGCCTTTGGGCGGGCGTGGCAGCTCCTTGATTTCCAGGCTCTGCAGGGGCTGCGCCAGCGGGCAGACCTCGTCCACGCGTTTCAAAAACGCACGGGTGGTCTTGGCGCTTTCGGCGGCCCAGTGGCCGAGGCGTGCGGCGGTGGCAATCACCTGCTGCGGCAAGACTTCGTTGAGCGGCACCGCTGCGCCCTCGACGCCAAAATCCAGGGTGTTGGGGATCAGGTAAAGGCGGCCCTTCTTGTTGCTGTGGGCGCTCATTGGCTGACTCCGCCTGCCAGGCTAATGGCGAGGGCTTGCAGGGGATCCAGGCCCGCGGCGCGGAGCAGGGCGCTGGTACGGATCAGTGGCAGGCCGATCAGCGCGGTGGGGTCGTCCGATTCGATGGCGGACAGCAGGCTGATACCCAGCCCCTCCGACTTGGCGCTGCCGGCGCAGTCGTAGGGCTGCTCGGCGCGCAGATAGGTCTCAATCTCGGTGTCGCTGAGTTCGCGAAAGCGCACGCGCACCGGGGCCAGGTCTTGCTGGGCAAAACTGCTCGCTTCGCAGACCACGGCCACGCCGGTTTGAAAAATGATGCTGTGGCCGCTCATTCGGCGCAGTTGCTCGACCGCGCGCTCGTGGCTGCCCGGCTTGCCGATGGGGCGGCCGTTCAGGTCGGCAACCTGGTCGGAGCCGATCACGATGGCCTCGGGGTGAAGTCGGGCCACGGCGTGTGCCTTGGCGAGAGACAGGCGCGCAGCCAGTGCCGCGGGTGCTTCGCCGGGAAGCGGGGTTTCATCCACTTCGGGTGACTGCACGGCAAAGGGCAGGCGCAGCCGCTCCAGCAGTTCGCGCCGGTAGCGCGAGGTGGAGGCGAGGATCAAGGGGCGGGGTGCCGGGGTGGCGGAAGGTGTGTGCATGGCTGGATTTTCGCATTGGCGCCTGGGCTTCGCGTTTCAGCTGCCTGGCTTGCAAGGCCGGCCTCGTACACTTGCGGCCATGAAAGCGCATGAATTTGACTCACGAAAATTGGACGTTCCGGCCTTTGCCCGGGATGCGGGCAGTCTGCAGGGCGAGTGGCCGGCCGCGCAGCTGAGTCGCCTGGCCGATGTGGCGGCGCCCGAGACGCCGGTGGCGGCCTGGCCCGCGGTGCAGTGGTCCTTGCAAGGTGAGCGCCGGGAGCTCAGTGGCGGTGCTGTTGAAACCTGGTTGCACCTGGAGGCCTCGGCCGAAGTGAGCATGACTTGCCAGCGCTGCCTGCAGCCGGTGCAGGAGTCGATGAGCCTGGAGCGCTCCTATCGCTTTGTGCGCGATGAGCAAGAGGCGGCCGAGCAGGACATCGAGAGCGAGGAGGAGCTGCTGGTGCTGACGCGCAATCTCGACGTGCAGGAGTTGGTGGAGGATGAATTGCTCTTGTCGCTCCCCTTGGTGCCGCGTCACGAACAATGCCCGAAGCCCCTGGAAGTGCCGGCAGGCGTGGCGGAGTTGAGCGAAGAAGAAGCGGCCTCGTCCGAGCGCCCCAATCCCTTTGCGGCCCTGGCTGCATTGAAGAAAAAATGACGAAGCGGGCCGGCGGCCGTGCGCCTTCGCCGGCGGCGATTGTGGGCTCGGATTTGAGTCTTGGCGTCAACGGTGCTACAATCGCGGGCTTTCCCCGGTCCGAGAATCAAAGTAGCGTGCCGTGAGTGCTGGCCAGCTTGGCTGCAGTGCTTGCAAACCGCTGGCGCATGGTGCGCTTGATGCTCGCGACGCTTGTGTACACAGCAATCGCGGCGCCCGGGGTGTGCAGGTCGCTGGTCTGCTTGCAGAGTTGGAGCGAATCGCTTCAGCAAATCCAGACCGCCGCGCCTCAATCACCGGAGCCTTAGGAGAATTTCATGGCCGTTCAGCAAAACAAGAAGTCGCCTTCCAAGCGTGGCATGCACCGTTCGCACAATGCCCTGGTCACCCCGGGTACTGCCATCGAGCCGACCACCGGCGAAGTGCATCTGCGTCACCACATCAGCCCCACCGGCTTCTACCGCGGCCGCAAGGTCCTGAAGACCAAGGCTGACGCCTGATCGATTTCGACTGACGCGCCTGCCCCAGGCGGCGCGTTGATCTCACGATCTGCTGTGATCACGAATTCCCGGCCTGTGCCTTGTTGCAGTGCCGGGTTTTTGTGTTTTCTGCGGGCTCTGTTGCGCGGTGTTTCCACCGTTGGCAAGAGACCGCATGGCCTGACATATTGGCTTGATCCACTCGGGTGTGCGTGCGCGAAGGCGCTGCACGGCCTGAGTTTTCGTGTCCGGCCGTTTTTCTGTGGCCGGCTTTCACCTGGGTTGCTGTGATGTCTTCTGTCGATTCCCGTCTGCCCGCCCAGCCCGCGGTGTCCGTGGCCGAGCCTTTGGCCCGGGTGCGCCTGGCTGTCGATTGCATGGGCGGCGACCATGGGCCGTCCATCACCTTGCCGGCCTGTGAGGCCTTCCTCGCCAAGCACCCGCAAGCCGAACTGCTGCTGGTGGGCCTGCCCGATGCGCTGGCTGCGGCCGCCCAATGGCCACGCTGCCGCATCGTGCCCGCCAGTGAAGTGGTGACCATGGACGACCCGGTCGAGGTGGCACTGCGCCGCAAGAAGGATTCGTCCATGCGGGTGGCCATCAGCCAGCTCAAGTCGGCCGACGGCGGCTTGCCCCTGGCCGATGCCTGTGTGTCGGCCGGCAACACCGGCGCCCTGATGGCGGTCTCGCGCTATCTGCTCAAGACCCTGGATGGCATCGATCGGCCGGCCATTGCCTCGGTCATGCCCAACCAGCTCGGTGGCTACACCACCATGCTGGACCTGGGCGCCAATGTCGATTGCTCGGCCGAGCACCTGCTGCAATTCGCGCTGATGGGCAGTGCCCTGGTCGCGGCTGTGGATGGCAAGCCCGAGCCGCGTGTCGGCCTGCTCAATATTGGTGAAGAGGTCATCAAGGGCAGCGAAACCATCAAGCGTGCGGGTGAATTGCTGCGCGCGGCGGCGGCTGCTGGTCAGCTGAATTTCCACGGCAATGTGGAAGGCAATGACATCTTCAAGGGCACGGTCGACCTGGTCGTGTGCGATGGTTTTGTCGGTAACGTCGCGCTGAAGACGGCCGAAGGTCTGGCCACCATGATCATCACCATCATCCGCGAGGAGTTCGGTCGCAGCTGGATCAGCAAGGCGGCCGCCGCTCTGGCGATGCCGGTGCTCAAGCGCTTCAAAGGCCGTGTGGACCACCGTCGCTTCAACGGTGCAGCCCTGCTGGGCCTGCGTGGCCTGGTGTTCAAGAGCCATGGCTCGGCCGATGCCTTCGCTTTCGAGAACGCTTTGAACCGGGCGTATGATGCCGCCCGCAACCGGTTGCTCGACCGGGTACACGATCGCATCATTGCCACGCTGCAAGCCACGCCCGGCACCACGACCGGCGCCGAGGGGCTCGCGGTGGGCGACTCAGGAGACAAGGCGACCCCGGTCGCCCAAGCTGCATGACCACCATCCCCAGCGCCACGAACACCCCCGCATCTGCTCCAACGCCTTCGACGGCCATGCCTTCTGCGCGCCACGCCCGCATCATCGGCACCGGCAGCTACCTGCCGCCCCTGCGTCTGAGCAACGCCGAGCTGGCCGCCCAGCTGGCCGCCGATGGCATCGAGACCTCGGATGAGTGGATCGTCGAGCGCACCGGCATCCATGCCCGCCATTTCGCCGCCGAAGGCGTGACGGCCAGCGACCTGGCCTTGCCCGCTGCGCAAGCCGCCATCGCCGCGGCCGGCATTGCGGCCGATGAGATCGATCTCATCATCGTCGCCACCTCGACGCCGGACATGGTCTTCCCCTCGACCGCCTGCCTGCTTCAGCACAAGCTGGGCATCGCCGGCGGTGCGGCATTCGATGTGCAGGCGGTCTGCTCCGGCTTTGTCTACGCGCTGACGGTGGCGGATTCGATGATCCGAACCGGCGCGGCCAACAAGGCCCTGGTTGTGGGCGCCGAGGTGTTCTCGCGCATCCTCGATTTCAAGGATCGCACCACCTGTGTGCTGTTTGGCGATGGCGCCGGTGCTGTGGTGCTGGGCGCCAGCGACACGCCGGGCATCCTGGCCACCGAGCTGCATGCCGATGGCAAGCATTCGGGCATTCTTTGCGTGCCCGGCCATGTCTCGGGCGGCAAGGTCAGCGGCGACCCACTGCTGAAGATGGATGGCCAGGCCGTGTTCAAGCTGGCCGTCGGCGTGCTGGAAAAAGTGGCCCGCTCGGTGCTGGAGAAAGCCGGCCGCAGCGAGGACGACATCGATTGGCTGATTCCTCATCAGGCCAATATCCGCATCATGCAGGGCACGGCCAAGAAGCTGAAGCTGCCGCTGGACAAGGTGGTGGTCACCGTGGATCAGCACGGCAACACCTCGGCTGCGTCGATCCCGCTTGCCCTCGATGTGGCGGTGCGTGACGGCCGCGTCAAGGCCGGCGACACCGTGATGCTGGAAGGCGTTGGAGGCGGCTTCACCTGGGGTGCCGTGCTGCTGGATTTCTGATTCCGCAGGCCGCGCTTCACGGCTTTTGCCTCCGCTGCAATTCCGAGTTACTTCATCTCCAATTCTTCGACACACGATCATGAGCGCAAAGTTCGCATTCGTCTTTCCGGGCCAAGGCTCGCAAACCGTGGGCATGCTGGACGCCTGGGGCGATCACCCTGAGGTGGCTCGCACCCTGGCCGAGGCATCCGAGGCCCTGGGCGAAGACATCGGCGCCCTGATCAAGGCCGGCCCGAAAGAGCAGCTGGACCTGACCACCAACACCCAGCCCGTGATGCTGACGGCCGGCATTGCCTGCTACCGCGCCTGGGTGGCTGAAACCGGCTTGCTGCCGGCGGCTGCGGCCGGCCACTCGCTGGGCGAGTACACCGCCCTGGTGGCGGCCGGTGCGCTGACGCTGGCCGAGGCGCTGCCACTGGTGCGATTCCGTGCCCAAGCCATGCAAGAAGCCGTGCCGGTGGGCGTGGGCGCCATGGCGGCCATCCTGGGTCTGGACAGCGCGGCCGTGATCGAGGGTTGTGCCGCCGCGGCCGCTGCCACCGGTGAGGCCGTGGAGGCTGCCAATTTCAATGACCCCAAGCAGACCGTGATTGCCGGCACCAAGGCCGGGGTCGACAAGGCCTGTGAGTTGCTCAAGGCCGCGGGCGCCAAGCGCGCGCTGCTGCTGCCGGTGTCGGCGCCCTTCCACTCGAGCCTGATGAAGCCGGCGGCGCTGGCGCTGCAAGGGCGTCTGGCCGCGACCGAGTTTGCGGCGCTGCAGTTTCCGGTGATCAACAACATCGATGTGGCCGCAGTCGGCGATGCCGCCGGCCTGCGCGATGCGCTGTACCGCCAGGCTTTCGGCCCGGTGCGCTGGGTCGAAGTGGTGCAGGCGCTGAAGGCGCAGGGCATCCAGCATGTGCTGGAGTGCGGCCCGGGCAAGGTCCTGGCCGGCCTGGCCAAGCGTGTCGATGCCGAACTGATCAGCGCCACCGTGCTGGACCCGGCCAGCCTGGCCGAGGCACGCGCACTGCTGGGCTGAGCATCGCCCCGTCTGCACCTTCCAACGAAACCGCAAGAAGATCATGACTGACACGACGACAAGCAGCACCCCCCAAGTGGCCCTGGTCACCGGCGCCAGCCGCGGCATCGGCCGCTCCATCGCCCTGACCCTGGCCGAGCAGGGCTACAAGGTCATCGGCACCGCCACCAGCGAATCCGGTGCGGCCGCCATCGGCGAGGCCCTGGCTGCGCTGGGTGGCTCGGGCGTGGTGCTCAATGTCAATGATGCGGCCGCGGTTGAAGCGGCCGTGGACGGCATCGTCAAAGCCCATGGCGGCCTGCACGTGCTGGTCAACAACGCCGGCATCACCCGCGACACCCTGGCCATGCGCATGAAGGACGACGATTGGGATGTCGTGCTGGACACCAATCTGAAGGCCGTGTTCCGCATGAGCCGCGCCGTCATGCGCACCATGATGAAACAGCGTTATGGCCGCATCATCAGTATCACTTCGGTGGTCGGGGCTTCGGGCAACCCGGGCCAGGCCAACTACGCGGCGGCCAAGGCCGGTGTTGCCGGCATGACGCGCTCGCTGGCGCGCGAGCTGGGCAGCCGCGGCATCACCGTCAACTGCGTGGCGCCTGGTTTCATCGCCACCGACATGACCGAAGTGCTGCCCGAGGCGCAGAAGGCCGCGCTGCTGGCGCAGATCCCGGTGGGCCGCCTGGGCGAGCCGCGGGAAATTGCGGAGGCTGTTGCCTTCCTCGCGTCACCGAAGGCAGCCTACATTACCGGCAGTGAACTGCATGTCAACGGCGGCATGTTCATGAACTGACAGATTTGAGATGGCGGCAGTTCCGCCGCCATCCACCGGATTTGCCCGGCCGGTGAAGGTTCTCTGATGTGCCGCAATGCCTTGTTTTAGGCGCGACTCCCTAGAGGCCTTAGAATCCCGGGCTGTTCCTAGCAAACCCCTCCTGGAGGAGTCATGAGCGATATCGAAGCACGTGTCAAGAAAATCATCGCCGAGCAACTCGGCGTGCCTGAGTCCGATGTGACCAACGAAAAGGCCTTCGTGGCCGACCTGGGCGCCGACTCGCTCGACACCGTGGAATTGGTGATGGCACTCGAAGACGAGTTCGGCATCGAAATCCCCGATGAAGAAGCCGAGAAGATCACCAGCGTTCAGCTGGCGATCGACTACGCCGTCAAGCACCAAAAGGCCTGAGTCTTCAGCGCTTGAGCCTTTGTTCAACTGATTTCCGTACCGCATGAGCCGTCGTCGCGTCGTAGTTACCGGACTTGGTCTGATCAGCCCCGTGGGAAACACGGTCGCTGAAGGCTGGGCCAACATCCTGGCCGGTCAGTCCGGTATTGACCGCATCACCCGCTTTGATCCGTCGGCCTTTGCCTGTCAGTTCGCCGGTGAGGTGAAGGGCTTCGATGTGGCGGACTACATGTCCACCAAAGAAGCGCGGACCATGGACACCTTCATCCATTACGGATTGGCGGCGTCCATTCAAGCGGTGCGCGATGCCGGTCTGCCGACCGGCGATCAGTTGAGTGAAGAGCAGGCTGAGCGCATCGGCGTGCTGGTGGGGTCGGGCATCGGCGGCTTGCCGCTGATCGAAGAAACCCACAGCGAGTACGTTGCGCGCGGCCCGCGTCGCATTTCCCCCTTCTTTGTGCCGGCCTCGATCATCAACATGATCTCGGGCCATGTCTCGATCAAGTTCGGCTTCCAAGGCCCGAACCTGGCCATCGTGACCGCTTGCACCACCGGCTTGCATGCCATCGGTCAAGCTGCGCGGCTCATTGAATACGGCGATGCCGACGTGATGATCGCCGGCGGCGCGGAATCCACCGTGTCGCCCTTGGGCATCGGAGGCTTTGCCTCGGCGCGGGCACTGTCCACGCGCAACGACGATCCCAAGACTGCTTCCCGACCCTGGGACAAGGACCGCGACGGTTTTGTGCTGGGTGAGGGCGGCGGTGTGCTGGTGCTGGAAGAGTACGAGCATGCCAAGAAGCGTGGCGCCAAGATCTATGCCGAGCTGTCCGGCTTTGGCATGGGTGCTGACGCGTACCACATGACCGCGCCCAATGTGGACGGTCCCAAACGGTCGATGCGCGCGGCCTTGCGCAATGCAGGCCTGAACGCCGACCAAGTGCAATACATGAACGCCCACGGCACCTCCACGCCGCTGGGTGATGTGAACGAGACGAACGCCATCAAGCTGGCCTTCGGCGACCATGCCAAGAATCTGGTGGTCAGCTCGACCAAGTCCATGACCGGGCATTTGCTCGGCGGGGCCGGTGGTATCGAGTCGGTGTTCACGGTGCTGGCGGTTCACCACCAGGTGGCGCCGCCAACCATCAACATCTTCAACCAGGATCCCGAGTGCGACCTGGACTACTGCGCCAACGAAGCGCGGCAGATGAAGATCGAATACGCCGCCAAGAACAATTTCGGTTTCGGCGGCACCAACGGCACGCTGATCTTCAAGCGGGTCTGATCGCCGGCGGCGCCAGCTGCCTTGTTGTTTCAAAGCCGAACCTGAGCCTGCTGCGATGAACGCCACCTCGCGTCACGCAGCGCCGCTCCGGGTTGAGGTGCTTCCACAGCCAGCCTTGCAGCTGGCTGTGTCGTTTCTGGCCCTGCTGGCTGCGGCTTCGCTGTCGGCGGCTGGGGTTGCGCATCAGTTGGTGTCCGCGTGGCATTCGGTTTGGGTCTTGCCTCTGTGCGCCGCCCTGGGCTGGCGTGTGGCGCGTGTGCGGCCGCGCTTGTTGCTGTGGGATGGCCAGAGCTGGCGCTTGCACGAGCGCGAGGCATCGGGAGCGCCGCGCGACCCGGGTGTGGAGCTTCGGCTGGCCGCAGTCTTTGATTTCGACGACTGGCTGCTTCTGCGGGCGCAGCGTGTGGACGCTGCAGCGCCTCTGCTGCAGCGACTGCGCTGGCATTGGGTGCCGCTCTATCTCCCACTGAGCCGGCGCCGGCAGCCGGGAGTGTGGGGCACATTGCGGGCGACCCTGTTTGCCGCTCGCGCCAGCCAGGATGGGCAGAGCACACGCGGGGCGCGGGATCAGCCCCCTGGAGGCGCAGGTCCTGCGACCTGAGGCGTGGCGGCCGCTGATTCCGGGGTGACTTTCGCAAGCCGGCTTGGGCCGCTGCCATCATCAAACGCAGCCGGTCGAGGCTGGCGCGCCATGCCGTGCTTGCTGGCAGTGGCGGCTTGTCCGCCCGCTTGTCCGATCGCAGCACACGCTGCATTTGTTTACCTGTTCTTTGCATTCGTCCACCCTTGAAATCAAGTCGCCTGGTCCCAAAATCGCCAGCTGCTGTCTCAGGTTCAACGCCCTGGCCGCGTTGGTGGGTTTTTCTCTGGTGAACACTTCGAGTCCAACCATGTCCTTTCTGTCTCTTGCCCGTCCGTCCTTGTCGCGCTGGTCGCGAGCCTTGCTCTCTGCCGGCGCTCTGTCCCTGAGCCTCAGCCTGCTGCCCGATGTCGGCCATGCCCAGGCGCGCGAGCTGCCGGACTTCACCGAGCTGGTCGAGAAGGTCGGCCCGGCGGTGGTGAACATCCGCACCTCGGAGCGCCTCAAGGCCAATGCCCAGGGCATGCCCGAGATGGACGAGCAGATGCTGGAGTTCCTGCGCCGCTTCGGCATGCCCGCGCCCAACCAGCGCCGTGGTGCCCCACGCGGCGGCGGCGACAACGAAGATGCACCGCAGCGCCGCGGCGTCGGCTCGGGCTTTGTGCTCAGCGCTGATGGCTATGTGATGACCAATGCCCATGTGGTGCAGGATGCCGACGAGGTCTACGTCACCCTGACTGACAAGCGCGAGTTCAAGGCCAAGCTGGTCGGCGCCGACCGCCGCACCGATGTGGCCGTGCTCAAGATCGAGGCGAGCGGCCTGCCGGCAGTGAAGATCGGCGATGTCGGCCGCCTCAAGGTCGGTGAATGGGTCATGGCCATCGGTTCGCCCTTTGGCTTCGACAACAGCGTCACCGCCGGCATCGTCAGCGCCAAGGCGCGCGACACGGGCGACTTCTTGCCCTTTATCCAGACCGATGTGGCCATCAACCCGGGTAATTCGGGTGGCCCGCTGCTGAACATGCGCGGCGAGGTGGTAGGCATCAACTCGCAGATCTACAGCCAGTCCGGCGGCTTCATGGGCATCTCCTTCTCGATCCCCATCGATGAGGCGATCCGCGTGTCCGAGCAGCTGCGCAGCCACGGCAAGGTGGTGCGCGGCTTCATCGGCGTGACGCTGGAAGATGTGAGCAAGGATGTGGCCGAGGCCATCGGCCTGGGCAAGCCGCATGGCGCCGTGATCCGCAGCGTGGTGGCCGGCGGCGCGGCCGACAAGGCCGGCATCGAAGGCGGCGATGTGATCACCAAGTTCGACGGCAAGACGATCGAGAAGGTCAGCGATCTGCGTCGCGTGGTGGCCGGTCTCAAGCCGAACAGCAAGGCCGTGGTCCAGGTGTTCCGCCGCGGTACCTACAAGGACCTCAACATCACCATCGCCGAGATGCCCAATGAAGAAGCACGTACTTCGGCGGGCGTCGACGGTGACGGCAAGCCCTCTGCCGGCCCGGCCAGCGCCTTGGGCTTGCAGCTCGGTGAGTTGAGCGAGGCGCAAAAGCGCGAGCTCAAGCTCAAGTCGGGTGTTCGCGTGGAGGCGGCCATCGGCGTGGCCGCACGTGCAGGCCTGCGCGAGGGCGATGTCATCCTGTCGGTGGACAACACCGATGTCAGCAGCGTCAAGCAGGTGCAGGCCGTGCTGGCCAAGCTGGACAAGGCCAAGGTCATCAATTTGCTGGTGCGCCGCGGTGACCTGACCAGCTTTGTGCTGCTGCGCCCGGCTCGGTAATCTGGCCGTTTAATCCACGCTGGCGACAGTGCCAAGACCCGGTATGCCAGAGCGGGCTGCCGGGTCTTTTCATATGGCGGAAGCTGCTCACCTGCCGGGCCACGCGGCAGGGCAGGGTGGCGGATTTCGATTCCTGTCGCTGTCGGCTAGAATCCGGAGTTCGCTTGGCCTCTTTGCGGCCGGCGAAAGACGTAAACACGAGTCAAGCGTGACGAAAATGCCGGGCCGACGGAGGCGCAGGCGGGCGGGCTGCAAGGTTTTCAAAAACCATGCCAGCGCGCCTTGATAAGCCTGTGAATAAGTTGTGGACAAAATCCATGTTGGCGGGCCGCAACGACGGGCAATCCCGGCGGGGCGCGGTTTCCAGACAGGACCTTTTGGCTACAATGGAAGCCCAACAAGCAGTTGCCATACCTTTTGTTGGAAGGCGCGTCACCGTTTCGACGTGCCTTTTTTTTACCCGCCGTTCGGCCTTTGTGTGGCCATCACATCGCGCCGCGATTGAGAGCTTGCGCTGCCCGGGCTCCCGCCCTTTGTGACTCCAGCCCAGCTCAGTCTGTAAAAGCATGAACCACATCCGCAATTTCTCCATCATCGCCCACATCGACCACGGCAAGAGCACGCTGGCGGACCGCATCATTCAACGCTGTGGCGGTCTCTCGGACCGCGAGATGGAAGCGCAGGTGCTGGACTCGATGGACATCGAGCGCGAGCGCGGCATCACCATCAAGGCCCAGACCGCAGCCCTGCAGTACACGGCCAAGGACGGCAAGACCTACAACCTCAACCTGATCGACACGCCCGGGCATGTGGACTTCTCGTACGAAGTGAGCCGTTCGCTGTCGGCCTGCGAGGGCGCGCTGCTGGTGGTGGACGCCAGCCAGGGCGTGGAAGCACAGACCGTCGCCAACTGCTACACCGCGCTGGACCTCGGCGTGGAAGTGGTGCCGGTGCTGAACAAGATGGACTTGCCCAGCGCCGACCCGGACAACGCCAAGGCCGAGATCGAAGACGTGATCGGCATCGACGCCACCGACGCGATTCCCTGCAGCGCCAAGACCGGCATGGGCATCGATGAAATCATCGAGGCCGTGATCGCCCGCATCCCGCCGCCCAAGGGCGTGGTCGAGGCGCCGCTGCGCGCCATGATCATCGACAGCTGGTTCGACAACTACGTCGGCGTGGTGATGCTGGTCCGCGTGGTGGACGGCACGCTGCGCAAGGGCGAGCGCATCCGCATGATGGCCACCAATGCCATCTACCCGGCCGAGCATCTGGGCGTCTTCTCGCCCAAGTCCGAAAAGCGCGATCAGCTCAATGCCGGTGAGGTGGGCTTTGTGATTGCCGGCATCAAGGAGCTGCAGGCTGCCAAGGTCGGCGACACCATCACGCTGGAAAAGAAGCTGCCCAACAACCTCGGCCCGGCCGAAGAGGCCTTGCCCGGCTTCAAGGAAATCCAGCCCCAGGTGTTTGCCGGTCTGTATCCGACCGAATCGAGCGAGTACGACCAACTGCGCGATGCGCTCGAGAAGCTCAAGCTCAACGACTCTTCGCTGCGCTACGAACCCGAAGTCTCGCAGGCGCTGGGCTTCGGCTTCCGCTGCGGCTTCCTGGGCCTGCTGCATATGGAGATCGTGCAGGAGCGTCTGGAGCGCGAGTTCGACCAGGACCTGATCACCACCGCGCCCAGCGTGGTCTACGAGGTGGTGCTGGGGGATGGCACGGTGATCGAGGTGGAGAACCCCTCGAAGATGCCCGAGGTCGGCAAGATCGCCGAGATCCGCGAGCCCATCGTCACCGTGCACCTTTACATGCCGCAGGACTATGTCGGCCCGGTCATGACCCTGGCCAACCAGAAGCGCGGCACGCAGATCAATATGGCCTACCACGGCCGCCAGGTCATGCTGACCTATGAAATGCCGCTGGCCGAAATCGTGCTGGACTTCTTCGACAAGCTGAAGTCGGTCTCGCGCGGCTACGCCTCCATGGACTACGAGTTCAAGGAGTACCGCGCCTCCGATGTGGTCAAGGTCGACATCCTGATCAACGGCGACCGCGTCGATGCTCTGTCCATCATCGTCCACCGCGCGCAGAGCCAGTTCCGCGGCCGCGCCGTGGCGGCCAAGATGCGCGAGCAGATCCCGCGTCAGATGTACGACGTGGCGATCCAGGCTGCCATTGGCGCCAACATCATCGCCCGCGAGAACATCAAGGCGATGCGCAAGAACGTGCTGGCAAAATGCTACGGCGGCGACATCACCCGCAAGCGCAAGCTGCTCGAAAAGCAAAAGGCCGGCAAGAAACGCATGAAGCAGATCGGCTCCGTCGAGGTGCCTCAAGAAGCATTCCTGGCCATCCTGCAAGTGGACGACTGACCGCCGTCGCCCGGCCTTCTTTCTTCTCCCTTCCTCCCAACCAAGCGATCGATTGATGAGTGCTCTGACCGGAATTCTCTACGCGGCCCTGGTCGCTTACCTGGGCGGCTGGTACACCGGCTACTGGAGCGGCAACTTCTCCCTTCTGCTTTTCATCCTGACCGTGGTCACGCTGGCCTACTGGCTGGCCGAGCGCTTTCATTTCCAGCCGGCCCGAGCTCGTGCCGCCCAGGCCCTGCTCGATGCCGATGCCCAGCGCCGCCAGACCCTGGCCGCCCAGGGCATCAGCCGTGTCGATGGGGATGTCGAGGCGGCACGTCAGCAGATCCTGCAGCAGCCCTGGTGGATGGATTGGACTGCCGGCTTGTTCCCGGTCATCCTGGCCGTGTTCTTTCTGCGCTCTTTCTTGTTCGAGCCGTTCAAGATCCCCTCGGGTTCGATGGTGCCGACCCTGCTGGTCGGTGACTTGATCCTGGTGAACAAGTTCCACTACGGCGTGCGCCTGCCGGTGATCAACAAGAAGATCATCTCCAACAACGAGGTCAAGCGCGGCGACGTGATGGTGTTCCGCTGGCCGGTGGACACCAGCGTGGACTTCATCAAGCGCGTAGCGGCCATCCCCGGCGACGAGGTGGCCTACCTGAACCAGAAGCTCTACATCAACGGCAAGCCGACCGAAGTCCAACCTCAGGGCGATTTCTACGACGAGAGCTCGATGACCTACCGTCCGCGCTTCCTGGAGAAGCTGGGCGAGAAAGAGCATCAGATGCTGGTCAACCCACAGGCGCAGCCCATCTTCCAGCCCAACCGTCCGGATGGCCCGTTCCCCTACCAGGACCAGTGCAAATACACCATCGAAGGCGTGCGCTGCACGGTGCCGGCGGGTTACTACTACATGATCGGCGACAACCGCGACAACTCCGGGGACTCGCGCTTCTGGGGCTTTGTGCCCGATGAAAACATCGTCGGCCGGGCCTTCTTTGTTTGGATGAATTTCGGTAACCTCAAGCGCATTGGCCCCTTCCATTGAGGCGGCCTGAACGGCGGGGCTGCGGTCTCGCCCGGCAAAGATCCGGTTTGAAACTTCAGGGAGAGGACGTTTCGATGCTTCGTCGTCAGTCAAATCCAGGCCAGCGTTGCCATTCGGGTGCCCAAGCGCGATCACAGCGCGGCATCAGCCTTCTGGGTCTGCTGTTCTGGGGTGTTCTGCTCGCCTTCGGTGGCGTGGTGATCGCCCGCGTCATCCCGACCGTGCTGGAGTTCTACACCATTCAACGTGTGGTCGATCGCATTGCTGCGGCCAACCCGGCCACCGTGCCGGCCGTGCGCGCCGAGTTCGAGCGCGCTCAGCAGGTTGAATACTCCATGGTCAGCATTTCCAGCCAGGATCTGGTGATCAGCAAGGACAACGAGAAGCTGCAGATCAGCTTCGCCTACGACAAGCAGGTCGATCTGGCCGGCCCTGTCTATCTCTTGATCAAGTACCAGGGCAAGTCCCGTTGATGGCGTTTTCGCCGCTTCGGTCGCTGGCGCCCGCATTTTCAACGTCTGTGTCCGCATGAGTAGCAGTGCTGCGCCTCTTCTCGCCTTGCAACAACGCCTGGGTCATCGCTTCAGCAAGCCGGAGCTGTTGAGCCGCGCCCTGACGCACCGCAGCTTCAGCAGCGATCACAACGAGCGCCTGGAGTTCCTCGGCGACGCGGTGCTGAGCCTGGCCGTCTCCAGCCTGCTGTACGAGCGCTATGCCGGCTCCGACGAGGGCGACCTGACCCGCATCCGCGCCCACCTGGTGCGCGAAGACAGCCTGCACCGCCTGGCGCTCGATCTGGGTCTGCCCCAGGTGCTGCGCCTCTCGGATGGCGAGGCCAAGGGCGGTGGCGCGCAGCGCCCCTCCATCCTGGCCGACGCCCTCGAAGCCATCATCGGCGCCACCTTCATCGACGCCGGCTACCCGGCCGCGCTCGAGGTGGTGCGCAAGATGCTGGGCGATCTGCTGGCCGGTGCGGCCACCGACCGCTGGGCCAAAGATGCCAAGACCGCGCTCCAGGAGATGCTGCAAGCCCGCCGCCTTGCCGTACCCACCTACCGCATCACCGACACCCGCGGCCAGGCCCATGCCCAGACCTTTGAGGTTGAGTGCGTCGTGCCTGCGCTGAAGCTGGCCACGCGCGGCGAAGGCCGGTCCCGCCGCATTGCCGAACAAGAAGCCGCCCGTCGCCTGCTCGACGAACTGATTGCCCTCGACAAGCCAAGTTCTGGCTTGCGCGACAAGGAGCGGCCCCGCGCCGACACCCCATGACCCACACCCCCACCACGCCGGACGACGCCACTTCGCCTGAAGCTTCGTCGGCCTCTCCTGCACCCGTCGTCACCTATGCCTTGCCGCCCATTCCCGCGGCCGGCTCGGGCGCGACCTCGCTGTCGCCCGAGGCCGCAGCCGCCGCGCAAGCCAGCGGCGGCAAGATGGCCGACGGCACGCCCCAGCGCTGTGGCCTGATCGCCATCGTCGGCCGGCCCAATGTCGGCAAGTCGACCCTGCTCAACGCCCTGGTCGGCCAGAAGGTCAGCATCACCTCGGACAAGGCGCAGACCACACGCCATCGCATCACCGGCATGCGCACCGTGGACGAGGCGCAGTTCGTGTTCGTGGACACGCCCGGCTTCCAGATGAAGTACAACGCGGCGCTCAACCGCAACCTGAATCGCACCGTGCACGGCGTGCTCGGCGATGTGGATCTGGTGCTTTATGTGCTGGAAGCGGGCCGCTTCGGCCTGGACGATGCCAAGGTGCTGTCCCTGCTGCCGCAGGACAAGCCGGTGGTGATGATCGCCAACAAGCTGGACGCCGTGCAGCGCCGCGCCGATCTGGCCCCCTGGCTCAAGAGCATGCAGGAGCGCCGCAACTTCAGCGAATTCGTGCCCCTTTCGGCCAAGAAGGACGCCGATGTCCAGCGCCTCTTCAAGATCCTCAAGCCCTACCTGCCCGAGCAGGGCTGGTTCTACGACGGCGACGCGCTGACCGACCGCAGCGAGAAATTCCTGGCCAGCGAAATCATCCGCGAGAAGCTGTTCCGCCTGACCGGTGACGAGCTGCCCTACACCTCGACCGTGATCATCGACAAATGGGAAGACGAGGGCGAGCTGCGCCGCATCTCGGCCTCCATCGTGGTCGAGCGCGATGCTCACAAGGGCATGATCATCGGCCAGGGCGGCGAGCGCCTCAAGCGCATCGGCTCCGAGGCGCGCCAGGAGCTGGAGCATCTGATGGATGGCCGTGTCTTCCTGGAACTCTGGGTCAAGGTGCGTTCGGGCTGGGCCGACAGCGAAGAACATTTGCGGACCTACGGCTACGAGTGAAGCCGCTGGCGTGCTTCTCGTTTGACCGGCTTGACCGGCCCGTTCGCTGATGGCCCGCGGCGCGCGCGCACCTGCGGTTCAGCAGGCTTTTGTGCTCCACCAGTACGACTGGAGCGAGTCCAGCCTCATCCTCGACCTCTTCACCCGTGAGCAGGGCCGCCTGGCCGTGGTGGCCAAGGGCGCCAAGCGGCCGTATTCGCAGCTGCGCGCGGTGCTGCTGCCCTTTCAGCGCATCCAGGTCACCTTGTCCAAACCGGCCAAATCCACGGATGGCAACCCGGCCGAGGTCGTCACCCTGCGCGCGGCCGAATGGGCCGGCGGCAGCACCTTGCCGGCCGGCGCCGCGCTGTTTTCGGGCTATTACCTGAACGAGCTGCTGCTCAAGCTGCTGGCCCGGCAGGATGCCCATCCGCTGCTCTTCGATGCCTATGCCCAGACCTTGCCGCAGCTGCATGCCAACGAGGATGCGCAGTCGCAGGCGGCGCTGCGCGCGTTTGAGCTGCGCCTGCTGGTGGAGACCGGCCTGCTGCCCGACCTCAGCGTCGTGACCTTGACCCAGGCCCCGCTGCAGCTGGCACGCAGCTATGGCCTGTCCGCCGAGGCGGGCATCCAGCCCTTGTCCATCGAAGCGGGTGGCCTGGATGGCAGCACCTGGATCCATCTGCAAGCCGCGCTGCTGCACGGCAGCATGGCCGCACTGCAGCAGGCCTGCGCCCCGGTTTTGCCGCAGCTCAAGTCGGCGCTGCGCGGCCTGCTTCACTATCATCTGGGCGGCAAGCCGCTGCGCACCCGCCAGGTGATGCTGGATGTGCAGAAGCTGCTCGACTGAAGCTTGGGCGCAGCCCCGGCCGCCCTGACTGATATTTGCTGGAACTGGAAACGATGAACCCTTTGCTCGCTCCCGAGGCCTCGGCCGTCCATTCGCACGGCCAGCGCTGCGCCTTGTCGGTCAATGTCAACAAGGTGGCCTTGCTGCGCAACACACGACACCTGGGCATTCCCAGCGTGCTGCGCGCGGCCGAGGCCTGCTTGCTGGCCGGGGCCCAGGGCATCACCGTGCACCCGCGCCCCGACGAGCGCCACATCCGCCCGGCCGATGTACGCGAGCTGGCGGCGCTGATGAAGCAGTGGCCGCATGCCGAGTACAACATCGAGGGCAACCCGACCCAGAACCTGATGGACTATGTGCGTGAGCTGCGTCCGCACCAGGTGACTTTTGTGCCTGACAGCGAGGACCAGTTCACCTCCGACCACGGCTGGAACCTGCCGGCCGATCGCGAGCGCCTGGCGCCGCTGATCGCGGAATGCCAAAGCCTGGGCGTGCGCGTCAGCCTCTTCATGGACCCGCTGCCCGAGGCCATGGTCCATGTGGCCGCGCTGGGCGCCGAGCGCATCGAGCTCTACACCGAGACCTTCGCCAGCGCCTTCAGCACTGCCCGCGAGGCCGAGGTGCTGGCCGGCTTCACCCGCACGGCCGAGGCCGCCCTGGCCCAGGGCCTGGGCATCAACGCCGGCCACGACCTCAACCGCGACAACCTGAGCCTGTTCCTGCGCGCCGTGCCCGGTGTGCAGGAGGTGTCCATCGGCCACGCCCTGATCGCCGATGCCCTGGAGCTGGGCTACACCGAGACCGTGCGCGAGTACCTGCGCAGCATCCAGCGCGCTTACGCAGCATGAGCATCGACATGAGCAGCAAGAAGCCGGCATTCCTCGACCTGCGCCCGGCCGAGCCCGACGATGCGCTGCGCATCGCCGCCTTGGCGCGCTGGGTCTGGCTGGACCGTTATGCCGCCGAGGGCGGCGTCAACAGCACGGTGGCCGAGTACCTGAAGCGTGATTTCGACGAACAGCTGCTGCGCCAGTCCATCGATCTGAACCGTCACTGGGTGATCGAGCGGGGCGACACCTTGCTGGCCTGGGCACATCTGGACGACAGCGCCGTCTGCCCGGTGGCTGTGTCCGGCCAAGCGGTCGAGCTCAAGCGCCTCTACGTGGCGCCGCACAGCCAGAACCAGGGCCTGGGCTTGAAGCTGTTGCACCAGGCGCGCCAGACCTGGCCCGAGCGTTCGCTTTGGCTCAGAGCCTGGATCGGCAACGAAGGCGCTTTGCGTTTCTACCGCCGCGAAGGTGCCAGCCTCTGGGGCGAGGCCTGGTTCGAACTGGGCGGCCAGCAGCATCGCAATGAGTTGCTGGGCTGGGCACCGCTGGAGCCCGAGGCATGATTTACGGCATCGGCACCGATGTCTGCGACATCCGCCGCATGCGCGAGACCCTGGCGCGGCGCGGCGAGCGCTTCGCGGAAAAAGTGCTGGGTCCGCAAGAGCTGGAGGTCTTTCGCGCCCGCCGTGCGCGCGCCGAGAGCCGGGGCCTGAGTTTTCTCGCCACCCGCTTTTCGGCCAAGGAGGCCTTCTCGAAAGCCATCGGCCTGGGCATGCGCATGCCCATGAACTGGCGCGACTGCGAGATCCTCAACGCGCCCAGTGGCAAGCCCGAGATCCGCCTGCATGGCGAGCTAGCCCGCTGGTTTGAAGCCCAGGGCCTGCGCGCCCTGGTCAGCGTCAGCGACGAAACCGATTACGCGACCAGCTTTGTGGTGGTCGAGACCCTGGCCTGAAGCCAGGCCGCAGAAAGACGGACAAAGACGATGGAAGTAGACCTGCAACACGCCCCCGTGGTGCTCGATGTCGCCGGCCTGAGCCTGAGCGAGGCCGAGCGTGTGCGCCTGCGCCACCCCCTGGTCGGCGGCCTGATCTTGTTCGCCCGCAATTTCGAGAGCCGCGCCCAGCTGCTGGCGCTGACGGCCGACATCAAATCCATCCGACCGGATGTGTTGATCTGTGTGGACCATGAGGGCGGCCGCGTGCAGCGTTTCCAGACCGATGGCTTCACCCACCTGCCGGCCATGCGTCGGCTCGGCGAGTTATGGATGGAGGATGCGCTGCAGGCCACCGCGGCGGCCACGGCTGCCGGGTTCGTGCTGGCCGCCGAGCTGCGCGCCTGTGGCGTGGACTTCAGCTTTGCCCCGGTGCTGGACCTGGATTACGGTGAGAGCTCTGTCATCGGCACCCGCAGCTTCCACCGCGACCCACGCGTGGTGGCCTTGCTGGCCAAGAGCCTGCAGCATGGCTTGTTGCTGGCCGGCATGGCCAGCTGCGCCAAGCATTTCCCGGGTCATGGCTACGTCAAGGCCGACTCTCACACCGAGGTGCCCGTGGACCGGCGCAGCCTCAAGGCCATCCTGGCCGAGGATGCGAAGCCGTTTGAATGGCTGGTCATGAGCACCGGCGCGGTGATGCCGGCCCATGTGATCTACCCCAAGGTCGATGCCCGCCCGGCCGGGTTCAGTGCCCGCTGGTTGCAGGAGGTGCTGCGCGAGCGCCTGGGCTTTGGCGGTGCCATCTTCAGCGATGACCTGGGCATGGCCGGCGCCCGCGTGCTGGAAGGGCGTGCGATTGGCTACGTGGACGCGGCGCTGGCGGCCCTGCAGGCCGGTTGCGATCTGGTGCTCTTGTGCAATCAGTCGAATGTCGACGGTGGCCGGGCCTTGGATGAATTCCTGGACGGCTTGCAAGCCGCGCAGGCCCGCGGCGAATGGCAGCCCAGCGCCGAGAGCGAGGCCCGCCGCGCTGGCCTGCTGCCGCAATCGGCGCCACTGACCTGGGACGAGCTCATGCATGAGCCGGCCTACCACCAGGCCTTGCAGACCCTGCCTTGAAGCCGGAGGCTGTGCGGTCATGAACAAGGATGCCGGCGTCGCTCCTGCGATGGCTGATGCAGCCAACGCTGCCAGTGCGGCTAAGGCGGCCGACCCCCGGCCCGAGCCGCCCGTGGCACCCGACCTGGACGCCTGCTGCGGCAATGGCTGCGACCCCTGCATCTTCGACCTGCACGATCTGGCCATGGACCAGTATCGCCAGGCCCTGAGGGCCTGGGAGGCGCGGCAGCGAGCGCAGTAGCGGGGACGCGCTTCCGGCCCCCGCCACTGAAACACTCAGCGCTTGAGGTTCTTGCCGCTCGCTTCCATCTCCATGTCCACCTTCATGTTCATCACCGGCTTGCCCGGCGCTTGCATGCGCATGTTCATGGCCAGGTTCATGGCCTGATTCAGGACCAGGCGGTCGGCCACGCGCCAGCTCATGCGGCCTTGGCCCTGGCCCGAGGCGGTCATCAGCGGCGCGGCCGGCGCGGAGGCGGTGGCATCCGGGGCGCTGGCGGCCGAGCTTGCAGCGGCGGCAGCTGCCACAGCGGCTTCGGCCTTGTCATCGTTCATGGCCATGGTGATGTTCACGCCGACGTCGAAATCAGCGACGCCGTTTTCCAGCTTGACCAGGGTGTAGCGGCCCAGCATCTTCAGGTCCATGCCCGGGCCTTTGGGAATTGGCAAGGCCATGTCCAGCGGCATTTCGGCCGATTCGCCGACCTTGAGGCGGCGGCCTTCCAGGGCGCTCATGCTGCTTAGCAATTGCTTGAGTAGCCCTTCGGACAGGCCGCTGCTCGCGGCATCCATGCCGGCCATCTTCATGGACTGGAAGCTGCCGGTCTTCTGGTTCAGCTTGGCGTCGATCTTGATGTCGACCGTGGCCTTGGGCGGGCCGACGCGCTCGCCAGCGGAATTGCTCATCTCCAGGGGCAGGCTCTTGCCGCGCAGCTGAAGCTGGAAGTTGCCCTGCTTGTCAGCGGCCGTGGTCGTGACTTGCTGATCGAACTCGCTGCGCATGCTCATGGGCATCTTGGCGGCCTGCATGGCCTGCTCCATCTTGGCGCGCTCTTCCTCGCTCATGCCCTCGAAGGGCTCCATGCGCATGTCCATCTTCATGCGCATGACCGAATGGATCTGATGGCGTTGCTGGGGTAGGGGGAAGAAGCGCAGTTCCACTTCGTTCGTGGCGGCGCTGGCGCTTGCCGCGGCAGCGGCCTTGGGCTTGGCCGAGGCGGCTTGAGCGGTCGGCAGCAGGCCGGCGCTGAGGATCAGCAGGGCGCTGAAGCCGTGGGTCAATAGGCTGCGCTTGGGGTGTTGAGACGTCAACATGATGGACAAGACTCCCTCGGGTGAGTGTGATGGGGTGCTTAGGGGAAAGGCCTGGGTGGCGCGTGCGCTGAAACCCGGTCGAAAAAATGCCGCCTGGCTGGCGGTGCAGCGAGGCGGCATTGTCGGCGGGGCGGTCTAGGCTGCCCAGCCCTCTAAAGGGCGAGAGCTTCGGGCACGCCTCTTACCTCTTTCTATTTACTGCTCAAAAGGCAGCTTGAACTGCGAGAGGTCCTTGCGGGTCTCGACCAGCACCAGCGGGCCTTCGTCCAGGGCGACCATGGGCGGGCGCACGCGCGGCACATGGACCGGCTTGGGCTCGGCCGCAATGGCTTCCTGGGCGGCGCGGATCTTGTCCGCGTCGGAGTTCACCCATTGCAGACCGCTGGAGGCGGCGATGGCGTGCAACTCGTCCATCGGCAGAGCGAAGACCGGGGCCGGCGCTGCCACGGGCGCGGCAGGCGCAGCAGGAGCCGGAGCGGGGGCAGGTGCAGCGGCCGGCGTCGCGGCTGCTGCAGCGTCGCTCGCTTCCGGTGCCAGGCTCAGTTGCACCGGTGCGGCCGCAGGGGCTGCAGTGGCCTGGGCTTCTGCGCTGTCGCCCTGGGCGGCTGCGTGCTCGCTGCTCTGGCCTTCGGCCTGGTCGTCACGGCGCTCGCGGCGGCCACGATCGCGGCCACCACGGCGGCGGCGGCCTTCCTGGCCTTCACCCGCTTCGGGGCGATCGCCAGACTCGTGGCTGCCAGCTTCAGCGGCGGCGCCGTTGGCGCTTTCGCTGCCGGCTCCGCTCTCGGCCTCGCTGGCTGCCGCTGCCTTGGGCTCAGCGCCCTCGGCCGTGTCGGCGCCTTCAACCGCTTCACCGGCTTCGACGTTGCGACCCTCTTCGCGGTCACGGCCACCACGGCGGCGGCGGCGGCCACGGCCTTGACGCTCTTCACCGTTGGCGCCAGCGGCAGCCTCGGCGCCGTTTTCACCAGCGTTCAGCGCGCCTTCGGGCACGGTGTCGACGAAGTCGGCGGGGGTGTCGTTCAGGCTGGCGGGCAGGGCGGCAGCGGCTTGCTGCTGCTCGGCATTGCGCTCGACGCGCTCACCACGTTCGGCACGCTCACCGCGCTCGCTGCGTTCGCCACGTTCCGGGCGATCGCCGCGCGGGCGGCGGCCATCCGGACGCTCTGCACGTTCCGGGCGTTGGCCTTCGGCGCCTTCCGGGCGCTCGGCGCGCTCAGGGCGGCGGGCGCGTTCCGGACGCTCGGTGCGCTCGGGGCGGCCCTCTGCACGCGTTTCACCGCGAGCTT
Source organism: Paucibacter sp. B51 (assembly GCF_027863535.1). Lineage (NCBI taxonomy): Bacteria > Pseudomonadati > Pseudomonadota > Betaproteobacteria > Burkholderiales > Sphaerotilaceae > Roseateles > Paucibacter sp. B51. The sequence goes on from NZ_JAPIVN010000001.1 coordinate 2,409,300, forward strand.
CCGAGCGGGGTTCGTTGCGGCCTGCGCCTTCGCGCTTGCCGTTGCGATCGCCACGCTCGCCGCCACGCTCACTACCGCGCTCGGCGCGGCCACCACGGCCACCGCGGGCGCCGTCACGGCCACCTTCGCGGCCGCCTTCACGCTTGCGCTCACCGCCTGCTGCTGCAGCAGTGCTGCCTGCGGCCGGCTTGGCGGCAGCAGGGGCCGCGGCCGGGGCTTCTGCCGGGCCACCGAACAGGCTCTTGATCCAGCCGAAGAAGCCACCGCCAGCGGCCGGGGCTGCGGCCACCGGTGCTGCGGCCGGCGATGCGGCGCGTGCTGCCGGCTCGGCCTTGGGGGCCGGTGCCGTGGGCATGGGCGCGGGTTGCTCGGGCAGGATGCCCTTGATCACCGGCTCTTGCTTGCTGCGGCCCTTGTCGCTGTCGCCGCGACGGGTGATGCCCACCTCGTCCTGCGGCTCTTCGATCATGGTGTAGCTGGCTTGCAGGTTTTCCAGACGCGGGTCGTCGTGGCGCAGGCGTTCCAGCTTGTAGTTGGGCGTTTCGAGGTGCTTGTTGGGCACCAGCAGCACGGTGACGCGCTGCTTCAGTTCGATCTTGGTGATCTCGGTGCGCTTCTCGTTCAGCAGAAAGGAGGTCACTTCCACCGGCACTTGCACATGCACGGCGGCGGTGTTGTCCTTCATCGCCTCTTCCTGGACCATGCGCAGGATCTGCAGCGCCGAAGACTCGGTGTCGCGGATGTGGCCGGTGCCGTTGCAGCGCGGGCAGGTGATGTGGTTGCCTTCGCTGAGGGCCGGGCGCAGGCGCTGGCGGCTCATTTCCAGCAGGCCGAACTTGCTGATGGAGGCGAACTGCACGCGGGCGCGGTCATTGCGCAGGGCATCGCGCAGGCGCTGCTCGACTTCGCGGCGGTTCTTCGACTCTTCCATGTCGATGAAGTCGACCACGATCAGGCCGCCCAGGTCGCGCAGACGCATCTGGCGCGCGATTTCATCGGCGGCTTCGAGGTTGGTGCGGGTGGCGGTTTCTTCGATGTCGCCGCCGCGGGTCGAGCGGGCCGAGTTGACGTCCACCGACACCAGCGCTTCGGTGTGGTCGATCACGATGGCGCCGCCCGAGGGCAGGTTGACCGTGCGGCTGTGGGCGGTTTCGATCTGGTGTTCGATCTGGAAACGGCTGAACAGCGGCGCGTCGTCGCGGTAGCGCTTCACGCGATGGCCCTGGTCGGGCATCACGTGGTTCATGAACTGGTGGGCCTGTTCGAACAGGTCGTCGGTGTCGATCAGGATTTCACCGACATCGGCGGTGAAGTAGTCGCGGATCGCGCGGATCACCAGGCTGGATTCCTGGTAGATCAGGTAGGCGCCCTTGCCACCCTTGGCCGCATCGTCGATGGCGGTCCAGAGCTTGAGCATGTAGTTCAGGTCCCACTGCAGCTCGGCGGCGGAACGGCCGATGCCGGCGGTGCGGGCGATCAGGCTCATGCCCTTGGGGTATTCGAGCTGGTCGAGGTTTTCCTTCAGCTCTTCGCGGTCTTCGCCCTCGATGCGGCGGCTCACGCCACCGCCGCGCGGGTTGTTGGGCATCAGCACCAGGTAGCGGCCGGCCAGCGAGACGAAGGTGGTCAGGGCTGCGCCCTTGTTGCCGCGCTCTTCCTTTTCGACCTGGACCAGCAGTTCCTGGCCTTCCTTGATGCAGTCCTGGATGCGTGCGGTGCGCACGTCCACGCCTTCGCGGAAGTACTGGCGGGCGATTTCCTTGAAGGGCAGGAAACCGTGGCGGTCTTCGCCGTAATCGACGAAACAGGCTTCGAGCGAGGGCTCGACGCGGGTCACGACCGCTTTGTAGATATTGCCCTTGCGCTGTTCGCGGCCTTCGATTTCGGTCTCGAAGTCGAGCAGCTTCTGGCCATCAACGATTGCGAGGCGCCGTTCTTCCGGCTGCGTCGCATTGATCAGCATGCGTTTCATTGACATCACTCCTCGCGCGCGGCCGTCGGGTTTCTGGCCCGAGCGGTTCGCGCGCTCACACATCGCGTCACCGCGGCGGCGTCAATCCGGAAGGACCGAAGCCGGGCGGCGACTCATCGATGCACGGGCGATGCGGAGGAACCGAGGAAGGAATCGCCCTGGACTGACCCTGATCGCCACCGGTGTGGGTGGACGCTCAGTGGGCCAGCGTTGGCGCGTGCGGCGCAACAGGCGGCGCGGAGGCCCGCTCCCATGAACGCGCAGCGCGGGCGCCAAAGGCCCGGGGATGCTGCGCGGCCCGGCCACGGCGGCGCGCCAGCCTCGCCGGCGCGGGGCCGGGGCTGCATGCAAAGCGGTGGGGGGTGGGGGGAGTGAGGGAAATCATCCGCGAGGACTGTTGGACGCGAGCAGCAGGCGGTCTGACTCTTGATCGACCGGCCTGCCGCCGTGGAATACCTTGTCTGCATGCCCCATGCGCCCCGCGATTCAAAGGTCGGCGGCGCCCATACGGCGTGGTTCGTTCTACATCGCTCTGCCACACACACTCAGCCGCCGCCGTGTCACTTGGGGACAGGGCCCGCCGCTGGGCATTTGTGTTGCATCACCAGTTGTTGATGGGGTTCAAGACCACGTGCTTGACGGGCATCAAGCCCCATCGCCACCTCGCCGCCGTGGCCCTGACCTGAGTCTGGCCTTGATTCCTGCCCGATCCTGCGCGGGCCTGAGCCCGGGTAAAATCAGAAAAATCAAATACTTACGGCAGTAACGTGGTGAGCAACATTATAAGGGCTAAAGCCAGAGCACCGGCCGCCACAGAAACCCGGAAGTCCGGCCCCAAATCGGGCGCTGCCAGCGCTGCCAAAACACCCGGCCGGGCCACCGACAAAACCGCCCGCCCGGGCAACAAGGCGCCGGCCCGAGCCGGCGGCCGCCGAGCCGGCCCCTTGCTGGGCGAGCGGGTGCCGGTGAAGCCCGGAGCGCGCCCATTGGGTACGTCGGAGGCTTCGGCGCGAAAGCCGGTGGCCGAGGCAACAGCCCCGCTGCCGCCCTCGGCCGCCCAGGTCCGCCGCGTGGTGATCGACGACGGTTCGGCCGGCCAGCGACTGGACAACTTCCTGCTGCGCGAGCTCAAGGGCGTGCCCAAAACCCATGTCTACCGCGTCATCCGGGCTGGTGAGGTGCGGGTGAACAAGGGCCGGGCGCAGGCCGACACACGGCTGGAGCTCGGCGATGAGGTGCGCATCCCGCCGGTGCGCCTGCCCGAGCGGGCAGCGGAAGCCGCGGGGGAGTACGTGCCGCCGCGCGAGTTCCCGGTGGTTTTTGAGGACGATCACCTGCTGGCCATCAACAAGCCGGCCGGCGTGGCCGTGCACGGCGGCTCGGGCGTCAGCTTCGGCGTGATCGAACAGCTGCGCCAGGCCCGGCCGCAGGCCAAGTTTCTGGAGCTGGTGCACCGTCTGGACCGGGAAACCTCGGGCCTTTTGCTGATCGCCAAGAAACGCAGCGCCCTGGTCGCGCTGCAGGACCAGTTTCGCGAGCGCGAAACCGGCAAGACCTATGCCGCCCTGGTGGCCGGGGTCTGGCCGGCCAATCTGAAGGTGATCGACGTGCCCTTGCTCAAGTTCGTGGGCAGCGATGGCGAGCGCTGGGTGAGGGCGGTGACAAGTTCCCACGACCCGCAGGCCGAGCAGGCCAAGCGTTCGATCAGCCTGGTCAAGGTGGCCCAGGCCCTGAATGGCTACAGCCTGCTGGACGTCACCATCAAGACCGGGCGCACGCACCAGATCCGCGTGCACCTGGCCCATGGCGGCCACGCCATCGTCGGCGACCCCAAGTACGGCGATTTCGAAGCCAACCGGGCCCTGGCCCGCGGCGAGCACCGCTTCGAGCGCATGTTTCTGCACGCCCAGCGTCTGCGCTTCAACCATCCGGCCCGCGAGGGCGAGGAGATCGAGCTGCTGGCGCCGCTGCCCGAGGAATGCCTGCGCTTGATTGCGGCCCTGAAGCCGAGCAAGGACGCAAAATGAGCCGGCCTCAGCGTTTCGATTTGATCGCGTTTGATTGGGACGGCACCCTGTTCGACTCCACGGCCCTGATCACCCGCAGCATCCAGAACGCGGCGGTGGACCTGGGTCTGCCGCGGCCCAGCGACACACAGGCCAGCTATGTGATCGGCATGGGCTTGCAGGCGGCCATGGCGCATGCGGTGCCCGATCTGCCTGAGGCGCGCTTTGCCGAAATGGGCGAGCGCTTTCGCCACCATTACCTGGCGGCCCAGCATGAGGTGATTCTGTTTCCCGGGGTGCCGGAGATGCTGGCCGACTTGCAGGCCCGCCACCACTGGCTGGCGGTCGCCACCGGCAAGAGCCGCCGCGGCCTGGACGAGGCCATGCGCGCGGTCGGCCTGGACCAGCTCTTCGATGGCAGCCGCACTGCCGATGAAACCCGCAGCAAGCCCCATCCGCAGATGCTGCTGGAGCTGATGCGCGAGTTCGGTGCGGAGCCCGAGCGCACCTTGATGATTGGCGACACCACCCATGACCTGCAGCTGGCGCTGAACGCCGGCTGTGCCAGCGTCGGGGTCAGCTACGGTGCCCACGATCACCGCAGTTTTGCCGAGTTCCAGCCCCTGCATGTGGCCCACAGCGTGGCTGACTTGCAGCAATGGCTGCTGCAGCATGCCTGAGGGCCGGTGGTCCGCCGACCTGTCCTGATTTCAGCCTTGATGGATTTGAACAAGAAGCCCTCGATGAGCCTCCCGCCCAGCCTCACCCCACCGCCGTCTTCGGAATCGCCACAAGCCGAGGGCCTGCCTTTGTGCAACTCCGAGGCGCTGCAGGAGCGTGGCCGTGCCCACACCTTTGATGTGCAGCAGTACCGCGAGCCGGCGCGGGCCTTTGCCCTGCGCTTCGATGGCCAGGTGGTGGCCTATCTGAACCGCTGCGCCCATGTGCCGACCGAGATGGATTGGCAGGAGGGCGAGTTCCTTGATGGCGACAAGCAGTACATCATGTGCTCCATTCACGGCGCGGTGTACGACCCGCTGACCGGCCGCTGCGTCACCGGCATGTGCGGTCGCATGGGCCTGACCAAGATCGAGGTGCAGGAGCGCGAGGGCGTGGTCTATTGGTATCCTTCCCGAGACACCCGCCCCGCAGCGCCGGCACCCAAAGCCGAGTAGGCTGGCGGCCAAACCAGGCGACCCCGGATCGATTTGGCCCTTTTCGCGGCCTTTTTCGGCCTTCTTCGGGGCTCGCCCCGAACGAACACTCTGAACAGAACGAGCCGTACCCCAAGATGAGCAACCATGACGAACTGCCGCGGCCGATTGCGGACCCGGTGATTGAAGGCGCTCCGCTGGCGAGCGAGCCGGCCGCGCGGCCTGGCCCTGCGACAGCAGCGGCCGCCGCTGCGGCCAGCCCGGCGTCCGGCGCCGCAGCGTATGAGCCTTTGCTGGCCGAATTCGCCCGCGAGTACCTGCGCGACCGCCGCAGCGAGCGCCGCTGGCGGCTGGTCTTCCGCATGTTCTGGTTGCTGGTGCTGGCCTTCGGTGCTTGGCTGTTTCTGTACCCGCCGCATCTGCACCGGCCCAGCAACAACACGCCGCACACCGCCTTGGTTGAGGTGCGCGGCGAGATCGCGGCCGACACCGAGGCCAGCGCCGAGCTGATCCTGTCGGCTCTGAAAGATGCCTTTGAGGACCCCGGCTCGCAGGCCGTGGTGCTGCGCATCAACTCGCCCGGCGGCAGCCCGGTGCAAGCCGGCATCGTCTACGACGAGATCCAGCGCCTCAAGGCCCTGCATGGCAAGAAGGTGTTTGCCGTGGTCGAGGAAATGTGCGCCTCGGGCGCCTACTACATCGCCGCGGCTGCAGACGAGATCTATGTGGACAAGGCCTCGGTTGTGGGTTCGATCGGTGTGCTGATGGACGGCTTTGGCTTCACCGGCCTGATGGGCAAGCTGGGCGTCGAGCGCCGTCTGCTCACCGCCGGCGAGAACAAGGGCATGCTGGACCCCTACAGCCCGGTCTCGCCCAAGCAGCAGGCGTTCGCCCAGGCCATGCTGAACCAGATCCACCAGCAGTTCATTGCCGTGGTGCGCGAGGGGCGCGGCAAGCGCCTCAAGGAAACGCCGGAGATGTTCTCCGGCCTGTTCTGGAATGGCGAACAGGCCGTCAAGATGGGCTTGGCCGATGAGTTCGGCAACCTGGACTATGTCGCCCGCGAGGTGGTCAAGGCCGAGGAAGTGATCGACTACACGCCGCGCGAGAACGTGGCCGAACGCCTTGCCAAGCGCTTCGGCGCCGCCCTTGGCGAAGGTGCGGTCAAGGCCGCGCGAGGCGGTTTGAGCATGCGCTGAATCACGGCAAACATTGGATATCCAAGGAGGGGGCGAGTCCGGGGGGATTCGCCCCTTTTTGCTGCGCAGCATCCATCCTTGGGGATGGCGGCTGTAGGTACGAAGCAGCCCTTGGATCGGTTGTTGATCGGGCCGACTGGGCGCTCTGCTCCGCTCATGTCCCCCGACCCCAGCCCGCGGCTGGGGTCTCCTCCTTGACTTCACTTCGCAGAGCACCCAGCCGTCCCGATCCAGCAAGGCCTTGCTCCTTCGGCGAAAACGCCGAGCGGTCGCACTGACAAGGGGTGTCGGGTGAGTGCTGAAGCGAAGTAAAGGAGGAGGGCCGCGCGAAGCGCGGGCCGGGGGACATGAGCGGAAGCACTTGCCCGATGCACCGTGGCACCAGCCTAACCTTCAACGGCAGCTCTGTGCCAGAACCAGCCCCTGCCACATCCGCTGCTGGATGTTTGCAGGTAGTCCGTTTGGCTCATGAACGTTCATCGGCATGGTGAGAACTTTCACGGGGAATGAGGAATATGGCTCACGTCTTGTTGTTGTAGACCGGAGAGTCCCCCCATGCACACGAATCTGAATTTCACCGTCCTGGCCGCTGTGGCCGCTTTGTCTGGCTTGGCCGCCGCGCCGGCACAAGCCTGGAATACTTTGGATGGCAAGGCTCCGCTGGTGATCGCCCATCGCGGCGCCTCGGGCTACCTGCCCGAGCACACCTTGGAAGGCTATGCCAAGGCCATCCAACTGGGCGCGAACTACATCGAGCCCGACTTGGTGATGACGCGCGACGGCGTGCTGGTGGCCCGCCACGAGCCGGTGATCGGCGATTCGACCAATGTGCGCTCGCTGGCCCATTTTGCCGATCGCATGACGACCAAGACCATCGATGGCGTCAAGTACGAGAACCAGTTCTTCGTCGAAGACTTCACTCTGGCCGAACTGAAGACCTTGGGCGCCAAGCAGACCCGCGCCGGCCGCCCGACCGAGTTCGATGGCCAGTTCAAGGTCCCGACCCTGGACGAAGTGATTGCGCTGGCCAAGGCCAAGAGCATCGAGACCGGCCGCACCATCGGCATCTATCCCGAGCTCAAGCACTCGACCTATATGCAGGGCGTCTCGCAAAGCCTGGGTTTCGGCAAGACTTACTTTGAAGACAAGCTGGTCTCGACCCTGCACGCTGCCTACGGCAACACGGGCGCCGCACCGGTCTTCATCCAGAGCTTTGAAGTCAGCAATCTGCAGTACCTGAACACCAAGACGGACATCAAGTTGGTGCAGCTGGTTGATGCCGATGACGTCAATGCCGACGGCTCGATGTCTCTGGTGGCACCTTACGACCGCCCCTTCGATGTGGCCGTGCGCAATGGCAAGCTGACCTTTGCCGATCTGGTCAGCAACGTCGGCCTGTCCTTCGTCGCGACCTATGCCGACGGCGTCGGCCCCTGGAAGCCCTATCTGCTCAAGACCGTGGCTGACGGCGTGGACCGCACCGGTGATGGCATCGTCAACGGCCAGGACCGCCGCATCGACGGCAGCACCGGCGTGATCGAAGCGGCCCATGCTAACGGCCTGTTCGTCCACACCTGGACCTTCCGCAACGACGCCTCCATGCTGGGCTTCAACGACCCGCAAAAGGAAATGGAAGCCTATCTGAAGATGGGCGTGGACGGCATCTTCACCGACTTCACCGACACCGGTGTCGCCGCCGTGGCGGCCGTGCCCGAGCCGCAAACCTATGCCCTGCTGCTCAGCGGCTTGGGCGTGATCGGCTGGCTGGGTCGCCGCCGCAACAGGGCCTGAGCGCTGCGGCCCTGTGGGCCGTTCACGGGCACGAAGTCGACGCAAAGCCGCAGGGCATGCCCCTGCGGCTTTTCTTTTTCCCTGGCGCGATTTGTTGCCCGCGCACCCTGGGTGAAACCCGTGGCTGTTTGGGCAATCTGAACCTAGGGGTTTCGTCCTGTTCGCATGTCGCCCAAGATGGCCGCCGGCTCCGCGCCGGCCGCTTCGGGCTGAGATCGCTGGCCGTTCATCCGAGACCCTCCGCGTTCATCTTTGTCAGGAGATCCGACCATGGCCAGCAAGAAAACTGCCGCCTCCAAGCCGCTGCTCATACCCAAGGCAGCGTCCCTGCACATCGGCCTGAATGCCGTCAGCCCGGCGGCTTACGGGGGCTGGAGCGGGCCGCTGGCGGCCTGCGAGTTCGATGCCCAGGACATGGCGGCCATAGCCAAAGCCCAGGGCATCGCCAAACCCGCGGTGCTGCTCACGCAAAAGGCGACGCGCGCGGCCGTGCTGGCACAGATGCGTGCGGCGGCCAAGAGCTTGAAGGCGGGTGATTTCTTCCTGCTCAGCTACTCCGGCCATGGCGGCCAGGTGGCCGACAGCAATGGCGACGAGCCGGACAAGAAGGACGAGACCTGGTGCCTGTTTGACGGCCAACTGATCGATGACGAGCTCTATTTCGAGCTCAGCCGCTTTGCCGCCGGTGTGCGCATCCTGGTGCTGTCCGACAGCTGCCACAGCGGCAGCGTCACACGCGCCTTCCCACCGCCGCCACCGCCGCCGGATCAGCGCCCCAAGCTCATGCCCGAAGAAGTGGCCAACCGCGTCTACCGCGAGCACCAGGCCTTCTACGACAAGCTGCAGGACGATGTGATGAAGGCGGCGGCCAGGGCGGCTTCGGCCGCACCTGTGGACCCCGATGCGGCCCTGGCTTTGGTGGGGGCCGCGGCGCAGGCCAGCAAGCTGGTGGGGCGCTTCCGGCCGGCCGTGCTCTTGATCTCGGGCTGTCAAGACAACCAGACCTCGATGGACGGTCCGCACAACGGCGCTTTCACCGGCCAATTGCTCAAGGTCTGGAACAACGGCGCCTTCAGCGGCAATTACTCGGCCTTCCATGCCCGCATCCGCGCCGGTCTGCCGCCCAGCCAGTCGCCCAATCTCTTCGTCCTGGGGCCGGCTGCGGCCTTTCTTGCGCAAAAGCCTTTCACTGTCTGAGCCTTGCTGGAGCCCGCCATGCCCGCTGCTGCCGCCCCCATCCCTCTGCGCCTCAGTGCCCGCGCCAGCGGCCAGGCTCAGCTGCCTCAGCTGCTGATGCCAGCCACCCGCGCGGCGGGCACGCCGCAAGAGCAGGGCGATGTGTTTTTTCCGGCCGGCTACCTCCAGCCCCTGGCCAGCTTCGAGACCAGCCCGGCCGCGCGCAGCAGCGTGGCCGGTGCCTCCCAGCATGAGGCTGCGCTGGCACCGGATGCCCTGATGCTGATCGAGCTGGCCGATGGCAGCAGCCTGATCACCAGTGCCGCACGCCTGCAGCAAAGCCTGCGCCTGAGCCACCCCGAGTTGCTCGACCCTGCGACAGGTGCCATCCTGCTGGAGCAGCTGCGCCAGCAAGGCGCCGCCCCCAGCCGCGGCCTGGGCGAGGCCGTCGGCGGCCTGATCAGCAGGGTCTTCACCTTCGCGGCCGGCGACAAGCCTGATGGCATCATCAAGCTGGCTCTGAGCAAGCTGGCAGACAAGGCCGAGCTCGGCGTCACCTGGGCCGGCACCCGGGCGCTGATGTGGGCCATCGAGTGCCAGCTGGACCAGGAGCCCGGGCTGTACCGCTGGGTCTCGGCCACCGGCAAAGCGCAAGACCTGGCCCCGCACGGCCTGGACCTGCTCACGCCGGTGGACCCGGCCACGGCCCAGCCCATGCTGGTGTTTGTGCATGGCACCGGTTCCAGCTCGCTGGGCAGCTTTGGCGAGCTGCGCAACGGCGACCGCGATCTCTGGGGCGCGCTGGAGGCGCGCTTCCGCGGTGGCATCTTTGCCTTCGAGCACCGCACCCTGTCCGAAAGCCCGATCGAGAATGCGATCGCCCTGGCGCGCTCCCTGCCCATCGGCGCCCATGTCAACCTGGTCTCGCACTCCCGCGGCGGCCTGGTGGCCGATCTGCTCTGCCTGGACAAATTTGACGATCTGATCGAGCGTTATGCCTATGCCTTCGAAGGCACGGGCGTGGCCGATGAAGCGGAGAACCAGCGCATCCGCGCTGAGCTGGATGCAGGACATGCCGAGCAGCGCGAGCAGCTGCGCACCCTGGCCCGGGTGCTGCGTGAGCGCCGCCTGGTGGTGCAGCGCTATGTGCGTGCCGCCTCGCCGGCCAGCGGCACCAAGCTGGCCAGCGGCAATTTCGATGTCTTTCTCTCCGGCCTGCTGAGCCTGATCGGCCGCGTGCCGGTGTTCTTCGGCAGCCCGTTGTACTCGGCCTTCAAGCGCGTGGTGATCGAGATCGCCAAGAACCGCACCGATGCCCACCTGGTGCCCGGCATCGAGGCCATGCTGCCCGATTCGCCGCTGGCCCGTCTGCTGCGCGAAGCGCCGGTGCGGCCCGGCACGCAGATGGCGGTGATTGCCGGTGATATCGAGGGCGGCGGCCTCTTGCGCCGGGTGGGCGTGATGTTGACCGACTACCTGCTCTTCGACATGGACGACAACGACCTGGTCGTCAACACCAGCGCCATGCTGGCCGGCATCGCCCCCAAGCTCTCGGCCCGGGTGCTGTTCGATCGCGGCGCCGATGTTTCGCACTTCCGCTATTTCGTCAATGCCGACACACGCAGCGCCTTGCGCGACTGGCTGACCCACAGCGAGCCGGCCCGCCTGCCCAACTTTCACGACCTGCCGGCTCAGGCCGACTTTGCCGCGGCCATGGCCGCCGCCCTGGCGGCCAGCAGCAGCCGCGCGGTGGGCGCGGACACGCGGCCCATCGTCGTGGTGTTGCCCGGCGTGATGGGCTCGCATCTGCGCGCCGGCCCCAAAGACCGGGTCTGGTTCGATCCCCTGGACATTGCTGCGGGTGGTCTGGAAAAGCTGGTCTGGCAGGAGGGTGGGGCCGGGGTGGAAGCCGAAGAGCTGTTCGCCATGTTCTACGGCAAGCTGTGCGAGCACCTGAGCAAGAGCCACCGGGTCGAGCCTTTCCCCTACGACTGGCGCCAGCCGCTTGACGTGCTGGCCGAGCGCCTGGGGCAGTTCCTCGATCGCCTGCTCAAGGAAAGCGACCAACCCATTCGCCTGCTGGCCCACAGCATGGGTGGCCTGGTGGTGCGTGCCTGCATCCACAAGCGCCGCGCGGTGATGGACAGCCTGATGGCGCGCGAGGGCGCCCGTCTGCTGATGCTGGGCACGCCGCACCAGGGCGCGCACTCCATGGTCGAGAACCTGATCGGCAAAGGCGACACCTTGCGCACCCTGGTGCGCCTGGACATGACCCACGATATGCAGGAGGTGCTGGACATCATTGCCGGCTTTCGCGGCGCTCTGCAGCTGCTGCCCAAGCCTGGCTTTGTTGACACCTTCCAGGGCCTGCCCGAGGGGGGCGTCAGCCTGGCCTACCAACAGGCCGAGACTTGGGCCGAGCTCAAAGGCCTGGTGCGCGATTTCTGGTTCGGCAACGGCCGCGCCGGCACCCCGCCCCAGCCCGTGCTGGATGCCGCCAGCTGGTTGTGGCAGCAGGATGGCCCGGGGCTGCCCAGCCTGCCTCTGGCCTACGCGAGCAAGAGCGTCTACATCTTTGGCCAGGCGCCCAACACGCCATGCGGCATTCGCATCGAAGGCAAGGACAACTCTCGCCGGCTCAAGATGGTGGGCACCACCCGTGGCGATGGCACGGTCAGCTGGGACTCCGGCCGCATCGGCGGCATCGGCCGCTTCTTCTACATGCCGGCCGCGCATGGTGACCTGCTGGCCACGCCGGCCCATTTCCCGGCGCTGGTGGAGCTGCTGACCTCGGGGCAGACCGCCCGCCTGGCCGTCAACCCGCCGGCCCAGCGTGCCATCGAGCAGGCCATGCCCACGCATTACGACGCCGGCCCGCCGAGCGCCGAGGACCCCGATGCCTTGCTGCGCGGCCTGCTCGGCGCCTCGGCCCGCGACCGCGTACCGGCCCGCACCAAGCGACGGCTGGAGGTCCAGGTGCGTGCCATGGATCTGCGTTTCGTGACCGATCCCATCATGGTGGGCCACTACCTGCGCGACCCGATTGCCGGTGCCGAGAGCCTGATTGACCGCGAGCTGCTCAGCGGTGAGCTCAGCGAGCGCCACAGCCTGGGCCTGTATGCCGGCAGCCGCGGTTCTGCCGTGGTGGTGCTGCGCGTGCCCGGTGATGCCGAGCGCCGCCGCGGCAACCTCAGTGGTGCCGTGGTGACCGGCCTGGGTTCTTACGATGTGCCACTCAACCCGGCCGACCTGACCGAGGCGGTGCGCACCGGCGCGCTGCGTTACCTGCTGCAGGTCATCGATGTGCTGGGCAAGGGCGAGCGAGAGCTGACCCTGGCCAGCCTGCTGCTGGGCTACAACTCTTCGGCCAATCTGACCGTGGCGGCTTCGGTTGAGGCTCTGGTGCGCGGCGTGATGGAGGCCAATGCGCGCTTCTTCGCTACCACCGGTCTCAACATCCGCATCGGCCGCTTGGATTTGATCGAGCTCTACCTCGACACCGCCATCAGCGCCACCTATGCCTTGCGCCAGCTCAGCGCCACGCTGAGTGACCAGGCCGAGCGCCAGGGCACTTCCTTGCTCTGCCGCGGTGAGCTGCAGCAGGGCGAGGGCCTGCGCTCGCGCCTCTTCGATGCCGGCAGTGCCAGCTACTGGCCGCGCCTGATCGTCGCCGATGCCGACCGCAGCGCCGATGCCCCTGCTCCGGCCGGCAACAGTGCCGCAGCGCTCGCCCAGCGCCTGCGCTACACCTATGTCGGCCAGCGCGCCCGGGCCGAATCGGTGGCGCTGCAGCGGCAGCCGGGTTTGATCGAGCAGCTGGTCAGCCAGCAGATCGGCAATCCGATTTGGAACGAAGACTTCGGCCGCCTGCTCTTCCAGCTGCTGGTGCCGCATGACTTCAAGGACGCCGCTCGGCAATTGGACCGGGTGGTGCTGGTGGTCGATGCCTACACTGCCAACCTGCCCTGGGAGCTGCTGCTCGGTGACGACCCCGAGCGCCCGGCCGAGGAAAAGCTGCCTCTGGCCCTGCGCACGGCTGTGGTGCGCCAGCTGGCCTCGCCACGGTTCCGCAATGTCGTGCGTCAGGGCAGCGGCCGGCGCGCGCTGGTGATCGCCAACCCCAGCAGCGAGGGCTTTGCCAAGGGCTTCCCGCTGATCGGCGGCCAGGCCAGCGCTGCACCGCCGGATCTGCCTGGCGCCGAAGCCGAGGGCCAGCAGATCACGGCTTTGCTGAGCCGCATCGGCTACGAGGTCGAGTCCCAGGTCGGCAACTGGCTTCGGGCCAGCGATGTGTTGGCCAAGCTGTACAGCCAGCCCTGGCGCTTGCTGCACATCTCGGCCCACGGGGTGTTCAACCTCACGCATGCCGATGGTCAGGCGCGCAGCGGCGTGCTGCTCTCGGACGGTCTCTTGATCACTGCCGCCGAGATCGAGGCCATGGAGACCGTGCCCGAGCTGGTGTTCCTGAACTGCTGCCACCTCGGCCAGGTGGACCCGGCCGGCAAAGGCCAGGGCAGCAACAAGCTGGCCGCCAGCGTGGCCCGCGAGCTGATCGAGATCGGCGTGCGCTGTGTCATCGTCGCTGGCTGGGCTGTTAACGATGAATCGGCGCGGCGCTTCGGCCAGGTCTTCTACGAGCAGCTGCTGCTGCGCCGCCAGAGCTTTGGCGATGCCGTCTTCCGGGCCCGCCGTGCGGTCTGGGACAGCCACCCCGAGGACATCACCTGGGGCGCCTTCCAGGCCTATGGCGACCCGGGCTGGATGGCTGAACCACAGGGGCAGGGCGGGGACGAGGCCCGCCGTGCAGATGTGGGCGAGGGTGGAGGCCCGCCCCTGTTCGTCTCGCCCGAGGAATGGCTGGACGAGCTGGCACGGCTGCGGGCGGATCTCTCGCGCCGCCGCGATCACCTGAGTGCGCGTGAGCTTGAGGCCTTGGGCCAGCGTGTGCAGGACACCCTGGACCGGCGCTGCCCGGCCGGTTGGCTGGAGCTGCCGCAGCTGCAGTCGGCGCTGGGCCGCACCTGGATGGAGCTGGGCCAGCTGGAGCAGGCGCGCGAGGCCTTGCTGCGCGCGGTGCAGGCGGTGGATCGCAGCGGCGCCGTGCCGATTTCGGATCTGGAAAAGCTGGTCGATGTGGAGACGCGCCTCGGCGAGGCGCAGGCGGTCGACGCGCTGAGCCGCTCGACCCAGGCGGGCAAGGCGGGCAAGCCTGGCTCTCACGCAGCCGAGCCTCTGGACACCGGCCTGATCGAGCTGGCCCTGCGCCGCCTCGACGGCCTCGATGTCTTGCTGGCCGGGCCGGCCGCTGCAGCGCAGGACGCGCTTCCGGCCTCCAACCACTCCGAGCGCACGGCCTTGCGCGGCAGCGCCTGGCAGCGCCTGGCCAGCTTGCAGGCGCGGCGCTTGCTCAGCGGCCAACTGGACATGGCGGCGGCCGATGAGGCCGCGCGCTTGATGGACCAGGCCTTGCAGAACAGCGTGGCGGCCTACAAGGCCGGCGAGGGGCAGCCGGGTAGCGATAGCTTCAGCGCCTGCCATGCGCTCTACCGCCTGGCTCTGGATGCCCTGACCGATTGGCAGAGCCCGGCCCAGCGCGACGCGGCCATCGCCCTGGCCCAGCAATGCCGGCGCGATGCGGCGCAGAAGTTCGCCATCGAGCCCAGCCCCTGGGACTTGCTGATCCAGCCCGAAGCCTTGTTGGTCGAGCGCCTGCTTGACGGCAGCCTGGGGCGTGCCGGCGAAGAAGGGCGGCGCGCGCAGGAAGATCTCGCCAGTGCCTATCTGCAAGCGCTGGACGGCGTCAGCGCCCGACCGGCGCAGCTGGAAGCCATGGTCAACCGGCTGGAGCGGCTCTCGCGCTTCCACGATGCCCTGGCCCTGGTGCGCTACCGTGACGAGGCGCTGGAGCGCACCGCGGCCGGCCTGGCCGACCTGGCCGCGCGCCTGCTACCCGGGCGGGCGCTGCGCGCGGATCGGCCCCGCACGGGCGCCGAGGCACTGCAGGCCGGGGCTGCAGTCAAGCCGGCCGCCAAGTCAGGCTCCAAGCCAGCGGCGAAGGCCAAAGCCAAGCGCCGTTGAGCATGGCGTTCCGGGCCTGTCAGAGCGTCGACTGAAAGAAAACCCGAACAGGCGGGTGGGGCGGAACTGTATACACTTTGCCCACTCGTCGCAGCGGAGCGCTGCCGGCGTGCCGCGCGGCCCGGCTGCCCCGCGGCGGCGGGCAGAGGAGTCGGGCCAGGCTTTGCGCTGGCCCCACGCGACAGGGATTGCAGCTCACAGCGCCCGCCTGTGGTGAGCCGCCTCTGACTCGGAACCGCTTCAACCATGGATGTTTTCTCGCCCGCCTATCTGCTGGACTGGGCTGCCTTGCTGCTGCGCTGGCTGCATGTCATCGTCGGCATTGCCTGGATCGGCGCCTCCTTCTACTTCGTCTGGCTGGACAACCATTTGCAAAAGCCCAGCGCGCCCGAGCTGCGCGCGCGGGGCGTGGATGGCGAGCTCTGGGCCGTGCACGGCGGCGGCTTCTACAACCCGCAGAAGTACATGGTGGCGCCGCCTGATCTGCCGCAGCAGCTGCACTGGTTCTACTGGGAAAGCTACTGGAGCTGGATCAGCGGCTTTGCGCTCTTTGTGCTGCTGTACCTGGCCAACGCCAACACCTATCTGATCGATCCCCGCGTGCATGCCTGGAGTGCGCCGGCCGCTGTGGCCGCGGCCCTGGGCTTTCTGGCCTCGGGCTGGTTGGTCTACGACCAGATCTGCCGCCGCTTCGGCCGCAAGGCCGATGGCAGCATCGGCAACGACGGCCGGGTGCTGGGCCTGATTGCGGTCTTTGTCGTGGGCGCCAGCTGGGCGGCCAGCCAGCTGTTTGCCGGCCGTGCGGCCTTTCTGATCATCGGCGCCATGCTGGCCACGATGATGAGCGCCAATGTGCTGTTCTGGATCATCCCGGGCCAGAAGCAGGTGATTGCTGACATGCGCGCCGGCCGGCCGGTCAGCCCGGTGTTCGGCCAGCGCGGCAAGCAGCGCAGCGTGCACAACACCTATTTCACCCTGCCGGTGCTGATTGCCATGCTGTCCAACCACTACGGCATGCTCTACAGCCATGCCCAGAACTGGCTGGTGCTGGTGCTGCTGATGGCGGTGGGCGTGCTGGTGCGGGTGTTCTTCGTCCAGCGCCACAAAGGCGTGCAGGACTGGCGCTTTGTGGCGGCCGCGCTGGCCCTGCTGGCGGGCTTGATCGTCTGGATGGCGCCGCGGTCGGCGCCGGCCCCAGATGCATTGGCAGCAGCGGCATCAGCTCCTGCAGCCCCGGGCATGGCCGAGGTGCAAGCCATCGTCACGCAGCGCTGTGTGATGTGCCATAACGCACAATTGGCGCAGAAGGGGGTGCAGCTGCACAGCCCCGAGCTGATCCGTCACAACGCCCAGGCGCTCTACCAGCAGGCCGTGGTGCAAAAACTCATGCCCATGAACAACGCCACCCAGATCACCGACGCGGAGCGCGCCCTGCTGGGCCGCTGGTTCGAGGCCGGAGCCCAGCCTTGACCCTGCCCGACCCCAAGGCCTTGCTGCGCCAGCTCTACCAGGCGGCCGTGGACCGCGCCTTGCCGGCGCGCACCCTGGCGGCCGAGCTGCCGCCCGCGCCACCGCGTGGCCGCACCTTGGTGCTCGGGGCCGGCAAGGCGGCCGGCGCCATGGCGCAGGCGCTGGAGGCCGCCTTGCAAGCGCAATGGCCGGCCGACGCGCCCGTCTCGGGCCTGGTGATCACGGCCTATGGCCACACCCCGCCGGGCTACCGGCCGCGGCGCCTCGAGCTGGTCGAAGCCGCCCACCCGGTGCCCGACGCCGCAGGCCAGGCCGCGGCGCAGCGCATGCTGGCCCTGTGCCAGGGCCTGAGCGTCGACGATCTGGTGATCTGCCTGATCTCGGGCGGGGGCTCCTCCCTGCTGAGCCTGCCGGCCGCGGGCCTGAGTCTGGCCGACAAGCAGGCGCTGAACCGGGCCCTGCTGCACAGCGGCGCTTCGATCGGCGAGATGAACTGCGTGCGCAAGCACCTCTCGGCCATCAAGGGCGGGCGCCTGGCGGCGGCTTGCGCGCCCGCGCAGGTCCTGACCCTCTTGATCAGCGATGTGCCTGGCGATGAACCCGGCGTGATCGCCTCCGGCCCCACGGTGGCCGATGCCAGCAGCTGCCGCGATGCCCTGGCCATTTGCGCCCGCTACCGCCTGAGCCTGCCGGCTGCGGCGCGCGCCGGGCTAGAGTTGGGCGCCTTCGAGACGGTCAAGCCGGGCGAGGCCTTCTGGGCCCAGCAGCGGCTGCGCATGCTGGCCACGCCGCAGATGAGCCTGGAAGCGGCGGCCGAGGCCGCGCGCGCGCTGGGCCTGGCCGCTCACATCCTCAGCGACGAGGTCGAGGGCGAGGCGCGCGAGGTGGGCCGTGTGCATGCGGCGCTGGCCCGCGCGGTGGCGCGGCGCGGCCAGCCTTTTCCCAAGCCCTGTGTGCTGATCTCGGGTGGCGAGACCACGGTCACCGTGAAGCCCCCGCCACCGGGGCAAGCGCTCGGGCAGGGCGGCCGGGCCACCGAGTTCTTGCTGGCCTGCGCCATCGCCCTCGATGGCGAGGGCGGCGTCTACGGCCTCTCGGCCGATACCGATGGCATCGACGGTGTCGGTGACAACGCCGGCGCCTTCCTCACGCCCAGCAGCCTGGCCCGCGCCCGCGCCCTGGGCCTGAACCCCCGCGCCGAGCTGGACGCCCACAACGCCCGCGGCTTCTTCGCGCCCCTGGGCGATCTCTTGGTCACCGGGCCCAGCTTCACCAATGTCAACGACTTTCGCGCCTTGCTGATTCTCTGAGCGGTTCGCTGAGTGATCGTCCGTGACGGCAGCGCCTGGCGCCGGCCTAGCTCCGCATGCTTTGACCTTGCTCAAAGACAAAGCCGCGCTTCTGGCCGACAGTGGCAACCATCGTTCTCATGCCACTCATGTCATTGCCCATCTTGGACAAGGTCCTCACTCCCGCCACGCCGACCCCTGCTGCTGCGCCCTCGCTGGTGCCGGCCTCGGTGTGGACCACGCTGTTCGGCCCGCCACGCCTGGCGGCCGATGAGCTGCGGGGTCTGCAGGAACTGGCCCGGGTGCGCAGCCTGTGCAGCGGCGCCTGTGCCTTCAAGCGTGGCGATCCGGCTGACACCCTGGTGGCCGTGCTCGAAGGCGCGGTCGGCCTGGGCACCCATGCCAGCGGCAGTGCCACGGCGCCGGCCATGCCGGGGCAGGGCGGCCAGTTCCAGCTCGAGCGCGCCATCCATGGCCCGCAGTGGCTGGACAACAGCAGCGCCTGGCTGGAAAAAGGCCGCACCCAGGACGCCCAGGCCTTGATGCCGGCGCGGCTGCTGGAGCTGCCGGTCAGCGGCGTGCGGGTGCTGCTGAACCGCCACCCGGTGATGAGCGAGCGATTGCTGCAATGCCTGGCCCAGTCGGTGCAGAACCTGACCGGTGCGGCCCATGATTTGATGGCCAAGGACGCGCAAAAGCGCCTGGCGACCTGGCTGCTGCAACGCAGCCCGGCCAGCGGTGAAGAGGTGGCCCTGCGCGAGCGCAAGCGCGAGCTGGCTGCCCAACTGGCCATCACGCCCGAGACCCTCTCGCGCCTGCTGCGCCAGCTGATGAGCGCCGGCCTGATCGAGGTGCGCGGCTACTCCATCAAGCTGCTCAATCTGGCGGCGCTGCAGAGCCTGGCCCAGGGCTGAAGCCGGCGCCAGCCGGCGGCAAGCGCCGCGCAAACGTGCATTGTTGGCTCCAGCATGAATACACCGCCTTCGCGGCGCATTTGCAGGCTTTGAAGCGGCCAAGCCCTCACTTAGACTGCAAGCGAACACGGGCCCGTCGACCCGTTCAGCCAGGAGAGCAATGTGACCGCAGCAGCCATGGCAGCCGCCGAAAAATTCTTCGAGAAGAACAATGCCCTGCCCACCATGCCCGAGGTGGCCAGCCGCTTGATTCGCAGCTTTGACGACGAGAACATCAGCCTCGGTGCCGTTGCCGATCTGATCGGCAAGGACGCCGCCCTGGCGGCCAAGGTCCTGCGCCTGGCCAACTCGGCGCGCTACAGCCCCTCGCACCAGATCTCCAGCCTCAACGACGCGGCCGCCGCGCTGGGCATGGAGACCTTGCGCAATCTCTCGCTGGCCGCCTGCCTCTCCAGCGCCTTCCCGGTCATCCCGGGCCTGGACCGCACCCTGTTCTGGCGCCACAGCATTGCCACAGCGGCCTATTCGCGCATCCTCAGCCGCATGCTGCAGCTCGATGCCGACACCGCTTATCTGTCCGGCCTGATGCTGCGCACCGGCCAGCTCTTGATGGCGCTGCGCGACCCCGAGCTGGTGGCCGATGTCGAGGCCCATGCGGCCGAACCGGGCAGCCGCTTCTCGCTGGAGATGCACCGCTTTGGCTGCACCCATGCTGACGTCACCGCCTGCCTGGCCGCGCACTGGCATTTCCCGGCGCCCATGGTCGAGGCCTTCAAGGACGCCGACACGCCGATGGAGATCCGCCCCTTCTCGCTGATGGCGGCCGTGCTGCATCTGGCCGAGGTGCTGGCCGACGCGGCCGAGCACCATGACAACCCCAGCCAGTCCCTGCTGGTGGCGGTGCCCGAACTGGTCGAGCACCTGCACCTGGACCTGGCCTTCCTGGAGGCCAAGATCACGGCCGCGGGCGATGTGACCAGCGATGTCGAGCAACTGCTCAGCTAGCAAGACCTGACCCGCCCCGCGCCCTCCAAGCCGGCCGCCTTCACGTGAAGGCGGTTTTTTTTCGCTTTCGGTCGGGCGGTGCGAGGCGCCGGCTGCCTGTTGTTTTCACCCCTGGATGAGGGTTTGAGTGCGCTCCCGAGGCCGGCGGGTGGCCGGGGATGCGAAAATATGTGGTTTGTCGTCATCACGGTGACACAAATCAGCACTAGCCCTTGTTGACAAGGGCAAAATCCGGCCGCTGACCCCCAAGGCGGGCGAGAGGCGCCCGCTTTTGGCGGGATGCTCTGGCGCCCACGGCCCCCATTCAAGTCCCCCAGGAGTATTCGATGTTCAGTAGCCTGATGCCACAGCGCAGGGAGTTCTATGAGCTTCTTGCGGCGCACTCAGACCGCGTGGTTGCCGGTGCCAACGCCATGTTGCGCCTGGTCAACAGCCTCGGTGAGCGCAACCAAGATGTGGCAGCGCTGGCCCAGGAGGTCGATCAGAACGAGAAGAGCGCCGACAAGATCAAGGCGGCCTTGATCCAGTTGCTGCACAAGTCCTTCACCACGCCGATCAACCGCGACCAGATCCACACCCTGACGATCGAGATCGATCAGGTCATCAACGCCCTGCGCCGTGTGGCCCAGGCGGTGGAGATGTACAACATCACCGACTCCACGGTCGAAGGCCGCGAAATGGCCTCGCTGGGCGCCGACGCTTGCCTGCGTCTGAACCAGGCCGTCAGCCTGTTGGGCGACAAGAAGCGCACCGCCGAGATCATCGACCTGTGCAAGCAGATCGAGGTGATCGAGTCCAAGGGCGACCGCATCGAGCGCAGCGCGGTGACCCGCCTGTTCGAGGCCGGCGGCAGCCCCTGGATCGCCATGAAGATGCGGGAGTTCTACGGCCTGCAAGAAGACGTGCTGGACTGCTGCGAAGACGCCGCCAAGACGATTGAAGAAATCCTGATCGAGAACTCCTGAGGACATGTCATGGAAGGACTAACGATCAGCATCTGGGTGCTGGGCCTGCTTATTTTTGTGGCCCTGGCATTCGACTTCATGAATGGTTTCCATGATGGCGCGAACTCGATTTCGACCATCGTGGCCACCGGCGCCCTGACGCCCAAGCAGGCCGTGGCCTTTGCGGCCTTCTTCAACTTTGCGGCCATCTGGGTGTTCCAGCTCAAGGTGGCGGCCACCATCGGCAAGGGCACGGTGGACCCGAGTTTTGTCGATTACTACGTGATCTTTGGCGCCCTGATGGGGGCGCTGATCTGGAACATCATCACCTGGTACTACGGCATCCCCTCGTCCTCGTCCCACGCCCTGGTCGGCGGCCTGATTGGCGCCACCATGATCAAGGCCGGTTCGGGCGCGCCCATCGTCTGGAGCGGCTTTGGCAAGATCCTGGCCTTCATCATCATTTCACCGTTCGTGGGCTTCATGCTCGGGGGCTTGCTGATGGTGGCGGTGGCCTGGGCGTTTCGAAACCGATCGCCCCACCAGGCCTCCAAGTGGTTCAAGAACGCCCAGTTGGTGGCTGCCGCGGCCTACAGCCTGGGCCACGGTGGCAATGATGCGCAGAAGACCATCGGCATCATCTGGCTGCTCTTGATCTCGGCCGGCGCGGCTACCACCGATGTGCACACTTTGCCCAACTGGGTGATCTATGCCTGCTACATCGCCATTGCCTGGGGCACGTATCTGGGCGGCTGGCGCATCGTCAAGACCATGGGCACCAAGATCACCAAGCTGAACTCGGTCAGCGGCTCCTGCGCCTCCATGGGCGGCGCCATCAGCCTGGGTCTGGCGACCCTGGGCGGCATTCCGGTCTCCACCACCCACACCATCACCGGCGCCATCGTCGGCGTGGGCGCAGCCCAGGATGTGAAGGCCGTGCGCTGGGGGGTGACCTTCAATCTGGTGGTGGCCTGGGTGCTGACGATTCCAGCCTCGGGCTTGATCGCTGCGCTGTTCTGGTACATCGGCCGCGGCATCCTGTGATGCCTGGCCGCATGCCGACTCCGACTGAGAATCTGAAATGAGCAGCCACCTGACTCCCAAACGCAACGCCTTTTTTGAACTGCTGGCTTCGCACACCACCCGCATGGTGGCGGGCGGCAACGCAACCCTGCGCCTGATCACGGGCCTGGGCCAGCCCGGTGCTCAGACGCTGGAATTGATCGAGGAAGTGCATGAGTACGAGACCAGCGCGGACAAGATTCTTGAGGATCTGATCCGTCTGCTCTACGAGAGCTTCACCACCCCGATCAACCGCGATCAGCTGCACACGCTGGCCTTGGATCTCGACCGGGTGCTGGACGAGTTGCAGCATGTCTGCAACGCCGTCGGCGCCTACCGGATCAACGAAACCACCCAGGAAGCCCGCACCATGGCCGCCCTGGTGGCCGATGCCTGCCTGCGCCTGGATCGCGCCGTGCTGGCCTTGCCCGACAAGACCCGCGGCCAGGAAACCCTGGATCTGTGCAAGGAGATCGACCGCATCGAGCATGAGGTCGATACCTTGCGCAAGCGCGCCATCAAGGCCATGTTCGAGCAAGAGGGCGATGACGCCGCCGCCTGGCGGGCCATCAAGCTGCGCGAGCTCTACTCGCTGCTCGAAACCGTGATGGAAGCCTGCAAACGCGCCGCCGGCACGATCGAAGAGATCCTGATCGAAAACGCCTGAAGCCGTGCTTGGGGAGGGCGGCGCCGCGGCGGGTTGCAGCGCCATCCCCCTAAGCTGAAATCCCAGCAGGGTGCGCTGACGCACTCGCCAGTTCTGCCAATTCCGTCACAATGCCGTCGCCCCCAAGAAGGGGCGATTTTCATTTGTGGAGGGAGAGGGGCGTGAATTCGGCCGACCATGTGCACCTGCTGCGCCTGAATGAACAGGCCAGCCGCGATGAACCTGAGCGTTATCGCCGCCGCGTGCTGCGCTTTGCCCTGCTGGGCTACGGCGTCGTGCTGCTCTGCGCCGTGCTCGGTCTGGCCGGTGTCCTGGGCCTGGCCTGGCATCTTCAGAATGGTGGCCGGCCCGGGGGCTGGATGGTGTGGGTGGGCCTGGCCTGCCTGGGGCTGCTGTTTGCGGCCTTGCAAGGCCTGCGTGTGCCCTTCGATGCGCCCGAGGGCCAGGTCTTGACCGCGGCGGATGCGCCCGAGCTCTTCGGTGTGCTGGAGAAGATCCGCGCCAAAGTCGGCGGTCCGGCCTTGCACCGGGTCTGGATCACCGGTGATTTCAATGCCGCCATCGTCCAGCAGCCCTTGTTCCTGGGCCTGCACCATCGCAACCATCTGCTGCTGGGCTGGCCCATGCTGTCGGCCCTGGAGCCGCGCCGCCTGTTCGCCGTCATTGCCCACGAGTATGGTCACCTGCGCGGCGATCACGGCAAGCTGTCGGCCTGGATCTACCGCACGCGCCTGGCCTGGATTCGGCTGAGCCGCCGCTACCGCGAAGGCGGCTCGCCGGTCAGCTGGGTGCTGGGTGGCTTTGCCGGCTGGTACTTTCCGCGTTTCGATGCGCTCAGCTTTGCGCTGGCGCGTGAGGACGAGTACGAGGCCGATCGGGTCTCGGCCCGGCTCTTCGGTTCCGAGGTGGCCAGCCAGGCCCTGCTGGAGATCGCCATCAAGGCCCAGTGGTACGAGCAGGAGTTCTGGCGCCGCCACTGGCGCCTGGCCCGGGTCGAGGCGCAGCCCAGTCCCTTCAGCAACCTGCCCACGAGCTTGCAGCGCGCCAGCGAGCCCGGCTGGCAGCAAGAGGCCCTGCGCCGTGAGCTGCGCCGCCTGGCCAGTTTTGACGACACCCATCCGGTGCTCAAGGACCGCCTGGCGGCCCTGGCGCCCGACCCCGATCGCCCGCCGCTGCCGCGCCCGCCCCAGCCTTCGGCCGGCCATGCCCTGGGGCTGCTGGGCGTGGCGCGCGAGCGCATCGGCCAGGCGCTGGACGGCGCCTGGTGGGAACAGCACCGCGCTGACTGGCGCGCTCATGGCGAACGCCTGCGCCAGCAGCATGCCCAGGCCCTGGAGTTGCAGCAGCGCGCCCGCGCCGGCACCCAACCCCTGGTGGCCGAGGAATGGCTGGCCTGGGCGGACGCGATGGAGGCACTGAGCGACCAAGACCCGACCCCGCTGCTGGAGCGTGCGCTGAGCCTGGCGCCACGCCACCCCCAGGCCCTGCGTCGTCTGGCCCTGCGCCATGCACCGCAGGCCGATTTGCGTGTGGGCGACTGGCTGGAGCAGCTCTTCCAGCATCACGAAGACCAGGCCTGGTTCGCGGCGCGCCTGGCCCAGGATTGGATGGATGCCGCCCAGGCGCGCGACCAGGTGCTGCCGCCCGAACAGCGGCGCCTCTGGCGCCAGCGCCTCAGCGAGAGCGAGGCCATGGAGCACAGCGCCTGGGAGCGTTTCGCCGAGCTGCCGCCCTGGGAGCAGACCCTGGCGCCCCGCCTCAGTGCCGACCAACTGCGTGAGCTGCGCGGCGTGCTGCTGCGCGAGCCCGAGCTGCAGGCCGCCTGGTTGGGTGAGCAAGAGCTGGACGTCAAACCCGCGCGTTGCCACTTCACGTTCTGGGTACAGGCCAAGCCGGGCTGGAGCGAGGACTCGGCCGACGCCCTGGCCGAGCGGCTCTTCCATGCCTTGCGCGACACCGAGCTGCCGGGCCGCCTGCGCGTGATGGTGCTGGGCCGCCATGTCGAGCCGGCACGGCGCAAGGTGCAGGGCGATCTGCTGAGTCTGGTGCAGCGGGGCTGAAGCCTGAGCAGGCACGAGGCCAGGCCGGTGCCGCACTCTCGAAGACCGGCCTGGTGTGCATATTGATGGCCGCTGTGCTCTGGTGCCTGGGCCTTTGAGCACGCGCAGACCTGCGCCCATCAGCTTGTTGGGCCAGGCTCAAGGCGCTCCGCTCGCTGCAGCGCTTGGCTTGGGCACAAGCATCAGGGCCGCGACCGCCAGCGCGCCGAGACCGGCCGACAGCCACAGACTGCCAGCTCCGAAACGGTCCAGGCAAAGGCCGAACAGCCAGGGCGCCAGCGCCTGCGCCACCCGTGCCGGTGCCATCAGCACACCCATGCGCTGCCCGTAGGCTTGCGGCCCGAAGAGCGCCAAGGGCAAGGTGCCTTTGACAATGGTCAGGATGCCGTTGCCGGCGCCGTGCAGCAGGCCAAAGCACAGCGCGGCCGGCGCACCGATCACGGCCAGCGCCATGGCGCCGATTGGATGCATGGCCGCCGCCACGCGTGCCACCCACAATGGGTGGGCGCGGCGCAGCAAGCCGTACTCCAGCAGGCGCGCGCCGACCTGGGCCGGCCCGATCAGCGCGCCCACGGCCACAGCGGCCGCCAAGCTGCTGCCATGGGCTTGCAGCAGCCGGGGCAGGTGGGCGGCCATGGCCGTGCCCGCAAAGCCCATGATGGCAAACACCAAGGCCAGCAAGGCCGTGGTCCGCCTGCCATTGGCTTGGTGCGTGTCACTGGCCCGTGTCGCCGAGCCGGTTGCGCTGTCTTGCTGCCGCGTCGGCGGTGTCGCTTCGGCATCTGCGCTCGCGTGCTGATGCAGGCCCGGCAGGCGCCAGTTCAAGGGCAATGCGATCAGCAGATGCAAGCCAGCCCAGGCCAGACAGGCGCCGCGCCAGCCCCAATGCTGCTCCAGCAGCGTCGTCAAGGGCCAGCCCACCGTGCTGGCAAAGCCGGCGATCAAGGTGATGCCGGTGATGGCTTGGCGTGCGTCCCGACCGTGCAAGCGAACCACGGTGGCAAAGGCCGCCTCATACAGCCCCGAGCCCATGGCCAGGCCCATCAGCAGCCAGGCGGCGAACAGCCCAAGCTGGCCCTGAGCCTGGCTCATGGCGCACAGGCCCAGCGCAAAGACCAGGTTGGAGGCCATCAGCACGGGCCGGCCACCGTGTCGGTCGATGGCTCGGCCGGCGGCGGGGCCCAGCAGAGCGGAGACGAGCAAGGCCAGCGAGAAGGCGGCGAACACGGTCGCGCTGGCCACGCCCAAATCAGCCGCCATGGGCGTGGCCAGCATGGCCGGCAGGTAGTAAGACGATGCCCAGGCCACGGTTTGGGCCAGCCCGAGCGTGCTCACGGTCTGCCAGGGCGCGCCGCGTGCAGGATCAGCCACAGCAGCTGGTCTGTTTGGGGCTGCAGGAGCGCGCGGGCGCTGAAGCCGGGGCTTGGGCCACGGGTCTCGGGCCACAGCAGGACCCTCCAGCCGCTGCTGCTACTGCTTCTGCTGCAGCCGGCGCTGGCGAGCCCGGCGCCTCAAAGGACTCGCTGCCGCAGACCCCGGTTTCGGGCAGATCCAGTTCCACCCGATCGGCGGCCGCCAGGTCGCCCGCCAGCGCAGCCACCACCGAGCGTGCTTGCTCGAAGCCGGTGGCCATCAGAAAGGTGGGCGCCCGGCCACAGCTCTTCACCCCGACGGTGTAGAGGCCTGGCTCGGGATGGGCCAGTTCGCGGTGACCATGTGGGCGCACCGTACCGCAGCTGTGCAGATTCGGGTCGATCAGGGGGCCCAGGGCCTCGGTGGATTCCAGCCAGGGGTCGAGCTTGACGCTCAGCTCGCTGCTGAGGCTCAGATCCGGGCGCTGCCCGGTGGCGCAGATGATCTGGTCGATGCCGTCGAACTGCAGTGGCTCGCCGTTCGCGCCCTGGCCGAGCACGCTGAGCTGATGCCCCACCCGGCGCAGCTCGTTGATGCGCAGGCCAGCGATGAACTCCATGGCGCCGCTGGACTGCAGGGAACGCAAGGCTTGGCCCAGCTGGCCGCGCGCCGGCAAGGCGTCTGCATCGCCGCCGCCAAACACCCGTTTCAGGACCGGCGAGCGCACCGCCCAGGCCAGGCGTGTTCCCGGCTCCTGCTGCGCCAACTCGGCCAGGGCGAGCAGGGCATTGGCCGCCGAATGGCCAGCCCCGACCACCAGGGTTTTGCGGCCGGCATAACGCGCTCGTTCCCGACCCAAGATATCGGGAATGCCGTAGAAGACCTGCGCCGCTGCCTCGGCTTCGCCCAAGGCGGGCAAGCCACTGGCGCCCAGTGGATTCGGCTGGCCCCAGGTGCCCGTGGCATCGATGACCGCCCGCGCGCGCAGCTCAATCACACGACCCTTCTGTTCGGCGCGGATGATGAAGGGCGCCTGGGCGCGGCCGGCACTCTTGACCTTGTCAAAGCCGGCGCGACTGATGGCCCGCACGCGGGTGTTGAGCATCAGGCCTGGTGCCACAGCCGGCAGTTCAGCAAACGGCTGCAGCACCTGCTCTACCACCTCGGCCGCCAGCGGCAGGGCCTCGGCATCCGGAGGCTGCCAGCCTGTGGCTGCCAACTGGCGGGCCATGTCGGCATCGAGGTTGTAGCGCCAGGAAGAGAACAGGCGCACATGTCCGTAGTCCAGCAGATGGGCGCCTACTTGTGGCGCTGCTTCGAGTGCCACAAAAGGCAGGCCACGCGCGATCAGCTTGGCGACCGCGGCCAGGCCGACCGGGCCGGCGCCGAGCACGGCAATCGGCAAGTCCTCGGCCGCTGTCGCTTCGGCGGCCAGCAGGCTGAGGGACATGAAGTGGGCCTCGGCAGGGCAAGCGCCTTGCAGCAGCGCCGAGGCCTTGAGTGCGTCCGGCGCCTCTTGGACGGCTGCAGCCTGGAAGCCCAGGGCACTGAAGTACTCGCGCGCCGTCAGTGTCAGCACAAAGAGGCGGCTGAGATTGCGGCGGCGCGCCTCGTCGATCAGCAGGCTCAGCATGGCGCGGCCCAGCCCCTGCTTTTGCTGGCCGGGCGCTACCGCCACAGAGCGCAGCAGCGCGTGCTCGCCATAGACCTCGGCGCCCGCACAGCCCAGCAGTTCGCCTTGGGACAGGGCCAGCACGAATGTTGACAAATGGTCCTGTGCGCCATCGATGGGCAGTTGATGGCTGCGCAAGAGCGCGGCCACGGCGGGCCAATCGGCCGGCGTGGCCTGGCGAAGGGAAATGGTCTTGGTGTTCAGCGACATGATGGATTCGTTCTCGGTTCCTTGTGGGCCATGGGTGGCGGCAGGCAGCAATTGGCTGCGGTATCCGCTTGCAGGGCCTTCAAGAGCAAGAGCAGTGAGCTCTCGACTGCGGCGCGTTCGCGCTCGTTCAGGGCACTCAGCAGCTCAGCGGCGTGGGTGTCCAGGGTTTGATTCAGTTCAGTGCAGGTGCGTTCGCCTTCGGCGGTGAGCGTGACGAGCCAGCTCCTTGCGTCGTTCGGGTTCGGCTCCTTGCTCACCAAGCCACGCGCGACCATGCCCTCCACCGCACGCGACACCCAGCTCTTCTCCAGACTGAGGCGGGTGCCGAGTTCCGAGAGAGGCTGCGGCCCCGAACGGGCCAGTTCGGTCAGCAGGTAGCACTGCGTGCTGGTGGTGCGGCAGCAATCGGCCACCACACGTTGAGCGCGGGTGTAGAGGCGTGCGACTTCGCGCAGCAGGCTGCCGGGCGTGGCGTTGGTGAGGTTCATGGCGTGGCTGTCCTGGTGGTGTATAGCAACTATGTTTGCGCATGATAGTTCCGAGAATAATGTTTCGTATAGCAACTAAAAACCAGCTGAAGCGAACCCGCCCGATGCAGCTTGTGGCAACGATAGCTTTCGCTCTTTAAGTTGTCAATAGCAACTATATACGCCAGCCCGAGTGGGCGGCTTGCAGCTGCCCTGGCGAACCTGCCATTCGGCGCTTGCAGACATTGCCGCGCTTCGCGGGCTTGCCCAAAGCCGCCTTTGCTTGGTCCAATGATCCGTATCCGTCGTCAATGTTCAGTTGTGGGCGGCATGCGAGCCGGCACGGCGCAAGGTGCAGGGTGATCTGTTGAGACGGGTGAACGGGAGTTGAAACGTGAGCGAGCAGGGCGAGCGTCCGGGACGAGCGTCGGATCAAGGCCCCGATGAGGAGCCTGGCCGGGGTGCAGCGCCGAGCTCGCTCCAGCTGAAAGCGGCGTCTACCTTCTTTGGCGTCAGCGCCATCCTCCACGTCCTGGCTTGGCTGAGTTACAGCTCCGGCTGGAGCATGGCCTACACGATCTTTGTGCTGGGCATGGCGATCACCTGCTTCAACATCGCCGTCGAACCCGATGCGCTGTTTCGCCCCTTCACAGTGGCAGCGCTGAAAGCAAGCACGGCACGCCGTTCGCCCGTGCGCGCGGCGCTCGACAAAATTGCCTCAGCCAGCATGTTGCTGGCGCTGCTGCTGTGGCTGACGGGCAATTGATGGCGCTCGGTGTGCGGCGGCCTGGGCCGTTAGCACAGTCCCAGTGCTGGGACAAGATGGCAGCTTGAACAGGCGACGCCAGCGGCCTCGCTTCCTAGACTGAGTTGGCATGTCCCGCGCTTGCTTGCAAGCGAGGCTGAACCCCTCCGGTTCAGTCCGCTGGCCTTGGCCGTTTGGGGCAGCGCCCGGGCGCCCGGCCCGCCTTTAACTCATTCAGAGAGAAAGCGCATTCCCATGAAACCCAGCTCTCAGTTCTTCAAGCCTTCCCTGCTGCTCGTGCTGCGAGCCATGGCTGCAGCAAGCCTGTTCACCCTCTCGCAGGCACAAGCTGCAAGCGAGTCTGCGGGCCCGGCAAGCTCGCCCAACTCCTTGCTCTACAGCCATGCCGAAATGTTCAGCTTCGACACCGAAAGCTACTTGCTGGCCCGGGCGCCCGCCTTGGCTCAGTATGCGGAAGTGATTTCCCATTGGGCGGGCTACAGCAGCATCAGTCCCCGTGTCTTGCTGGCGCTGATTGAGCAGCAGAGCGGCCTCTTGAGCAAGCCCGGTCAGCGCGCCGCCATTCATCGCCCCATGGGTGCGCTGTCCACGCGCAGCGGTTTCAATGAGCAGGTGCGCGATGTAGCCGATCAGCTGGCACGCAAGCTCTACGAGCCTGCGCCTCATGAGGCGGCTGGTGAGTTCGGCGGTGATGCAGCGCGGGCTGCGCCCCTGCGCGCGCTGCTGGCAAACACCAGCGCCAGTGAGGCCGAGTTCGCCGCTACCTACCAGCGCCTGTTCGGCCTCAGCTTCGACACCGAGGCCGCCCGCGCGCTGCATGATCCCGCTGCTCGCTCCGGCAAAGAAGCCGGTGTCGCCGCGCCTGACACCAGCCTGGCCGGGCCGCCGGCCGGCTTCCTGCAGTTCCCGTTCCCAATTGGTGACTCTTGGCATGTGGGCGGCGCCCACACCAACACCGGCAGTGGCAACTACCCCATGTCCTCGCTGGACATGAGCAAGGGCGGCGGCTGGGGCAGCAACCAGACGGGAGTGCGGGTGTCGGCCTCGGCGGCCGGCACCTTCAAGCGCCACTCCAGCTGCTTCGCCGAGATCGTGCACAGCGGCGGCTGGTCCACCACCTACTATCACATGGACAAGCTGCAGTACAACACCGGCGCAAATGTGGCCAAGAACGCCTTCATCGGCAACCCGGCCAACAACAAGGCGCAAGCACTGTGCAATGGCGGCGCTTCCACTGGACCGCACCAGCACTGGAGCCTCAAGTCCAACGGCGCCTGGCAGCACCTCAACACCGTCAACCTGGCCGGCTGGACCATCACCGCCACGGGCAGCAGTTATGACACCAACTGCAACCGCTTCTACCTGACCAAGAACGGGGTCAAGAAGTGCTCGGGCTATTTCAGCCAGTGAGCCTGGAAAGCCTGGCGCGCGGGCCCGCCTGAAGGCCCGAGCCGCGGCCGGCAGACAGGGCGGCCTCTCTGTGCGCTTTTCAGGGCGAGGCCGCCCATTCGGCTGGGCTCAGAACCCGACGCTGGTAGCGCCAGGAGGAGGCGATGCCGATGTCGTAGCCGTGGGCCAAGGTGATCTGGATCTGGTCCAGCGTCGCCGCATCCGGGTGGGCGTCCAGCGCCAGGCGGGCCAATGCTTGCAGGCGCTGGGCCTGGTCAATGTCGGCGTCGCGCGAGATGGCGTGGATGCTCAGATGCCGGATGGTCCTGCTGCTTCCCCCGTCCTTGCTGGACTGGGTGTAGGTCACGCCTTGATTCACGGCCGAGGACTGCACCCAGGGCTCGGCGTTGACGGCGCGCAGGATCTGCGCCAGGGGCGCGAAGGGCGTCTGGCTGTCCTTCTGCAGCCATTGCTGCGAGATCAGCGGCCCCAGCGTACCCAGCAGCAGAAGCAGGGCGCAGACCGCGCGGTGCAGCGTGGGCAGTGGCGCCGCCAGGTCTGCGGGCAGGGGGCCTTGCCAGGCCGCGTTGACCACGAAGGACCCGCTCAGCACATCGTGCAGGGCTTGGCGGGAGCGCCGGTTGAACAGAAAGAGGTAGAGCAGGCAGGCGCCCAGGCCGAAGATGGCCAGGCCCAGCACGGCCGCCCAGGCGCTGAACAGCAGCGCGTCCGGCAGCTGCGCATTGCTCAGGAACCAGACCGTACCCACGGGCAGGTAGCGCAGCACGGCACGGCCGAGTGGCAACTCAGCGCCCTGCGCATCCACCACCTTGATCTGCAGCAGGCGTTTGCCCAAGCTCTGGCCCCAGCCCAGCCGGCTGTTGAAGAAGCCGAAGTAGGCAAGCGCAATCCCGAACCCGAGCAGCCGGCCCCAAGGCCCGAGCCCGACCAGGGCATCGGACGCCAGCGCACCCAGGGCCATGCCGATGAGGCCCAGCGCCAGGCCGTCTAGCATGAAGGCGGCGACGCGGCGCCAGAAGTTGGCGATGGGGCTTGTACTTGAGGCGGTCGATGGCGAAGGCTGAGCCTGTGTTGGCGTCGCCTGGCTCTGGGCCGTAGGTTCTGCTGTGCTGCTCATGGTGTGGTGCTGGCTGTGGGTTTGGCGCGCAAGCTGAAGCCGGCCGGTGCTTGCGCGGGAGCTGGGTTGTCGCAGTGGTACATGTCCAGGTAGAGCTGGCGTTGGACCTGGCCGCAGTTGGCCTGGTACAGGTCCACGATGTGGAAGTCTGGCTTGCCCGCTTTGAGTGGCAGGCCCCGCAGCATGGCATCCAAGAGCTCGCGCTCTTGTTCCTCGCTCAAAGGTTCCCGGGGCTCGGTTCTCGAGCCAACGCTGCCGACACGGCTGATCTCGGGGCGGGAGCCGTCAGCGCAAAGCAAGCGGGCCAGGTAGGCGCGCTGACCCGCGGCGCGGCACACCTCGATGGCGTTTGCCTTGCTGTCACCCAGGGAACCGGGATCGTTCCCGGGCAGGTTGGCCGTTTGCGCGATTGCGCTTGCAGCCGAGCACAAACACAGCGCCAGCAGCCATGCTGGGCGTCCTGGAACCTTCATCTTCATCAATGTCCTCCCTCGGTGTGCATCGGTGTGCGTCAGTGCAGGTCGAGCCCTTGTTCTTTCCGCATGGCCATGTGGCTGCGGCCAGGGTCTGCTTGCGCCTGGGTGCTTGGCCGCATCTTTTGATCGGAGTGCCCGGCCCATGCTGGATGATCTGTAAGTTTTGGCGCGACGCAGTGTAGCCAGCCGCCCGCCCGGGCGGATCGGGCCCATCCCGGGGCGCCTACGATTGCCCATCGCATCCAAAGCGGCGGGGCTGGGCTTGCGGCCCGCCCGCGCCAGCAGGTCAGCAATCACCAGCCCGCGGATCAAGGCGCTGAAGATGGGGCACAGGCTTTCGAGCTCCGTGCGGGAATGGGTTCAAGGTGCCTGGCGCCTTTGCTTGGCCCGGTCAGCAACGCAGCTCTCTGAACCTTCGGCGCAACTGCAGCAGGTGTTCTTGCGCAGCAGGCAGGCTTGCTTTGTTGGCGCTGGCCTCGGCCGCTTCCGCCGCGGGGATTGCGCGGTCCAGCCTTGCGCAGCTTTGACGCGCCTCGGGCGACAGCTGTTTCAAGCGGCGCCCCTGGATGTCCAGATGCTTGGCGTCCAAGCCCGTGATCGGCTTGATCGCTTCGGCCAAGGCCTCGCGCTGGCGTTCGCGCTGGACATCGGCCCCGAGCGGCGGCGAAGCAGAAAGAGGAGACTTGCCCGAAACGCTGCTGCTCAGGCCCCGCGTGGGCTCCAAATCCACCTTCTTGGCACCCAGACAAGGGCTGTCGGAGTAGCTGACTCGACCGTCCACCTCGCATTTGAAGGCGGTGCGGGAAGGGGCGGGAAGCTGGGTTTGTGCTTGCGCTTGTGCTTGCGCAGCTGCGCCGAAACCGCAACCGAGGAGGAAGGCGAACATCGACACCAACAAGAAGCTGCCAGGCGACCGGGCTGATGGCTGGAATCCTCGCGTCGTGACGCTGGTGGGCCGAGGCGGGGCGGCGTTGGCAAGCATGGCTGGGGCTGTGGAGGGCTGTTGGGTCAGAGATTGAGCCTTGGCAGCGCTTCCTGAACCTCGCGGCCCCCTTGAAGGCAAGCAACACCCTTGTCGATGCTCAAGGTTTGACACGGACATGGTGCACTAGCCGAGCAGTTGATGCAGCGCTGCGGCCAAGAAGCCGAGGCAAAGGACAGCAAAGACGATGAACATGGCATTTGTATTGCCAGTTATTTTTCTCTCGTCGTAGTCCTGCCGTTTTCGTTGCTCTTCAAGCGACAGATTTTCCGTGGTTTGCCCGCGTAACTTCAGCAACTGAGCAGAGGGGAGTTTTGAACCGCCCCGGAGGCGCCACGCGTCAGCGGCGAGCCATGCGAAGACAGCGGACAGGGCCAGCAAGAAAATTGTGAACATCCTGCGCTGCCTACCAAAGCGTCAGCAGCCGATCGGGCGCGGCGTTCAGCACCAAACCGCGAGAAGACGCAGGCGTTTCGGCCGTGTTTACAAACGCATGCTGCCACCGCATTGCTTGTGAGTCTTCGTACATTTCACTCCAACTGAAGAATTCTGCTCACCTGCACTTCACTGGGTACAAACAAACACCACCCTGTCGAATGGGCGAACATTGCGTGGCCGAAAGCAGGCGCTATGTTGCCACCACTACAAGGCCTTAGGTCAGTGTGTCCGGGGCTGATGGCTTCTTGCCGTGCACGCTGGATGTCGCCGAACCGGGTGTCGCAGGCTGCCAGGGGAATCGCTGTCGTCATGCGTTGAGTCTTGTCGTTACCAAGTTTGCATGTTCGTACGCATCAGCAGACTCTGGATCTTCAAATTCAAGGCCTGACCCTCGCGCCTCTTCTGACCCTCGCGCCTCTTCTTCGGTTGTTGCGTTACTGCCCTTTGGCCCATGCGGCCCCGCCTCGCTATTCGACAGCGAGGCGTTTGCCATCCAAAACGGGCAGCTTTGATCCTGATGGGTGACTGGTGCGCTGCGGCGCAACCATGCATTGAGAACCAAGTGCGCGGTGGGTTCGACGAGCGGGGAACTCAGTCTTGAGTGAGTAGGAGAACGGTGCGCTCTTGCGGTGCAGGGGCGTTGTTTGCTACTTGACGAGGGCGGCTAATGGGTGACCCTTGCGGCCCTCCCGCGCCCGTGGACCTTCGTGCCCGTTCATGCGTTGAGTCTGGTTGTTATCTATGAAGCACGCATGTTTGCATTCCTCTTCAAATTCAAGGCCTGACCCTCGCGCCCCTCTTGACCCTCGCGCCCCTCTCTCTCACTCTCGCTTGTGACCCTCGCGCTCTATGCTCGCGCTCTCACTTAAGCGAGCTGAATTGGGGGGGCAGATCATCGCGGGTCTCCACCATTCGACCTTAGGGGCCTCTAGTCGCGTGCGCTCAAAAGTCAAGTTATGTTTGCCCTTCGCGTGCTAGACTGTTGCCGCGGCTTGCAGTTCTGTCATCAAGTAGTTTGCATGTCGCAACAAGTCACTGGAAGCTTGTTCGCCTCCGGGTGTATTCCGTGCCATTAAATTAGGGAGAACGTCTTGAAGATTAAGCTGCTTGTTCTAGCCTTAACCCTTGGTTGGGGTTTTGACGTCAATGCCGCGTTTGTTCCGGTCATTAAGAGCGGGCGAAGCATCGTCACTGTTTCATATGGCGCCGGATCACACACATACTCCGAATCAATCTATGGAAATGGATCTTTGGCGTCTTTGGCTGATCAAATGAAAGGAATTCCCTACAGACTCAGGACAACGTTCGATGAGCTCCTCCGTCCGACGATTGAGGATAAGGGCGCCTCATTCCTCGGAAGTAGTCTTACAGGTTGGCCTGTGCTGAAGATTACTCCAATGCCAGAAGGAGTCTTATTGGCGAACCTCAGCGGCATTAGCTATCACCTTAGGGCGAACTATTCGGGCACGAGGTATGGAATCGTTACATTCAGCTGCACCAACTCAACGAGCATAGACAATATCTCCGTCACTGGACAGTATGGTTCAGCCGCCAACGGTGAACCACTGAAAAATGTCGGATTAACTTCTAATCCGAGTACGTCGACTGATTGTGATTCGAATCTAAGCTGGATTATGCCTGTACTGTGGCCGTTGCTGGCGAATGTAGTGAACAACGCAATTGATCAGCGGCTTTTGGCAGGCATCAATTCAGGAGTTGAAGCTCTAAAGAAGGACTTGGTTTTTGGTGCAAGCGAAAACTATTTGCTTGGTATAGGACGATTGATTTCACCATCAACTGTTGTTCAGCTACCGAATGGGCAGTCTTTTCCGATCGGTCAGTATGTACAAAACAACATTTCATATCTGCTCTCAAACAGCAGTATCGTTATCGAAACGGGGCCGGGTCCAGATATGACGCCCGTTCAAAGCGGAAATGAACCGGAGCCAATACTACATGGGATGGTCGCCAAGATAAGGTTCTCTTCACCGGCAGTTAGCTTCACAGTCGACTTCAGCCAACAGTACGACGTGCGGTGGAAGTGGGACGGGAAGTGCCTGCACAGCAACCAGCGATGCCAAGATCCACGCTGAGCGCTGGTTGACGCCCTGGGTGCGAGAGCTAGGCCTTGAACACAATACTGTTCAGATACGCATCTTCGGCACCGGCGTATGAGAACGATGCAGGGCCGCCCCGCGATGGCGAATTGGATACGGGCTGATCTTGCGCTTGAAGCCTCGTGGATTGAGCCTGCCTCGGCTGCTAGCGCAGCGGCCGCGAGCGATTTCGTGGAGCACCGCCAGCCGCCAAGCCGGCAAACGCTCAGCAACCACGTGAGGGTCACAACCACGTGAGGGTCAGGCCTTGAATTTGAAGTCTTAGGCCCTCTTGTGGTGGGCGGTTGAGCAGCCTCAAGAACGATTGGACTCACCGCGTGTGGGCATAGACATTGGCCAGTGCACAGCTCCGTTGAAGCCGCAGCCCTGGCTTGCTGATGTTCAGCCTTTACGGCTCATCACCCCACCCACCGCCCTCAACACCCCCTCCGCCGTTGCCGGCGCCCTCAACTCCGGATCACACCCCGCCGGCCCGGCCGCAGCGATTGTATCCTTGATCGCCAACAACACCGAGAACGGCAGCAGAAGGGGCGGCTCGCCCACGGCCTTGGAGCGGTGGATGCTGTCGGCCGCGTTGGCTTGGCTGTAAAGCGCCACGCGGAAGTCGGGCGGGCTGTCGTTGGCGGTGGGGATTTTGTAGGTGCTGGGGGCGTGGGTGCTGAGGGCGCCGGTCTTGGGGTGCCAGACCAGCTCTTCCATGGTCAGCCAGCCCAGGCCTTGAACGAAAGCGCCTTCGACCTGGCCGATGTCCAGGGCGGGGTTGAGCGAGCGGCCGGCGTCGTGCAGCACATCGGCGCGGGTGACGCGGCTCTCTCCCGTGAGGGTGTCCACCAGCACCTCGGCCACGGCCGCGCCGTAGGCGAAGTAGTAAAACGGTTTGCCCTGCAGGCGAGCGCGGTCCCAGTGCAGGCCGGGGGTGGCATAGAAACCATCGCTCCAGAGCTGGATGCGCTGCAGATAGGCCTTGGCTACCAGTTCAGTGAAGGGCATCCGGCTGTCGCCTGCTCCCTGCACATGGTCGTCGGCAAAGCGCAGCTCTGCCTCCGTGCAGCCCAGCAGCTGGGCGGCCAGGGGCTGCAGGCGCAGGCGGATCTGGCGGGCGGCGTCTTGCGCGGCCTTGCCGTTGAGGTCGCTGCCGGTGGAGGCGGCGGTGGCCGAGGTGTTGGCCACTTTCTGGGTGTCGGTGGCGCTGCAGCGCACGCGTGCCAGGCTCAGGCCCAGCTCTTCGGACACCACTTGCGCCACCTTGGTGTTCAGGCCCTGGCCCATCTCGGTGCCGCCGTGGTTCACCAGCACCGAGCCGTCGGTGTAGACATGCACCAGGGCCCCCGCCTGGTTCAGGTGCACGACATTGAAGCTGATGCCGAATTTCAGCGGTGTCAGGGCCAGGCCTTTTTTCAGCACCGGGCTGGCGGCGTTGAAGGCTTGGATCTCGGCGCGGCGGGCGTGGTAGCCGCTGCTCTCGACCAGCTGATCTGTCAGGGGCTGCAACTGGTTGTCTTCCACAGTCTGGCCGTAGGGCGTGATGTTGCGCTCGCCGGCGTCGCGGTAGAAATTGCGCTGCCGCACGAGCAGCGGGTCCAGGCCCAGGCGGCGGGCGATGGAATCCAGAATCATCTCCACGGCCAGCGCGCCCTGGGGCCCGCCAAAGCCGCGGAAGGCGGTGTTGCTCTGCGTGTTCGTGCGGGCGCAGAAGCCATGCAGGGCCACATGGGGCAGCCAGTAGGCGTTGTCGAAATGGCAGAGCGCCCGGGTCATCACCGGGGCCGAGAGGTCGGCCGAGTGGCCGCAGTTGGAGATCAGCTCCACCTCGGCGCCGAGGATGTGTCCCTCTTCATCAAAGCCCACATCCCAGCGGTAGTCGAAACCGTGGCGGCGGCCGGTGATCATGAAATCGTCGTCGCGGTCCAGGCGCAGCTTGACCGGCCGGCGCAAGCGGCTTGCGGCCAAGCCGGCCACGCAGGCGAACAGGGCCGATTGCGACTCCTTGCCGCCGAAGCCGCCGCCCATGCGCCGGCATTGCACCTGCACCTGGTGGCTGGCCCAACCCAGGGCGTGGCTGAGCAGCTGCTGCATCTCGCTGGGGTGCTGGGTCGAGCAGTGGACGAGCAGGCCGCGGTTTTCTTGGGGCAGGGCGTAGCTGATCTGGCCTTCCAGATAGAACTGCTCCTGCCCGCCCACCGACCATGTGCCTTGCAGGCGCTGCGGCGCTTGCGCCAGGGCGGTGGCCGCGTCGCCGCGGTTCAGGTGCATGGGCGGCACCACATACTGGCCGGCGGCATGGGCTTCCAGCGCGGTCAGCACGGCGGGCAGGGGCTCGATCTTGAGTGCTTGGCCCGCCAGGGCGGCGGCGCGGCGGGCCAGCTCGCGGCTGCTGGCGATGATGGCAAACACCGGCTGGCCGACATAACGCACCTCGCCCGCGGCGAGAATGGGATCGTCATGCAGCAGGGGGCCGCAGTTGTTCTCGCCGGGGATGTCCTCGGCCGTCAGCACCAGCTGCACGCCGGGTTGGGCGCGCAGCAGGGCCAGGTCGATGGAAACGATGCGGCCATGGGCGATGGGCGAGAGGCCCAGGGCGGCGTGCAGCGTGCCCTCGGCCTCGGGGATGTCGTCGGTGTAGACCGCTTCGCCGCTGACATGCAGGGCGGCCGACTCGTGTGTATGGCTGCGGCCCACGGTGTGCGGGTGGAGCGGGGTGGGTGCAGAAGAGGTGTTCATGGCTGTTGTGCTCATCGCGCCTGCTCCACATCGCTGAAGCGCACGGCCTGCCAGACGCTGAGGCTGGCGGCGGGCAGGGGGGCATCGGGCCGGGTCTCCAGCCAGAAGCGGCGTAAGAGGTTTTGCGCCACCTGCAGGCGGTAGTCGGCGCTGGCGCGCATATCGCTCAAGGGCTGGAAGTCCAGCGCCAGGGCGGCCTGGGCTGCTTGCAGGGCGGCTTCGTCGCTCCAGCTCTGGCCCAGCAAGGCCTGCTCGGCTGGGGCGCTGCGCCGCACGATGGCGGCCATGCCGCCGAAGGCCAGGCGCGCCTCTTGCACGCGGCCTGCCTCGTCCAGGCGCAGGCTCAGGGCGGCGCAGACGGCCGAGATGTCGCTGTCGTAGCGCTTGGCGATCTTGTAGGCGCGGATGCGCTGGGCTGGGCCGGGCAATGGCAGGGGGAGGTGCATGCCCTCGACGAACTCACCGGGCTGCATCGCGTTTTGCATATAGCCCAAGTAGAAGTCTTCCAGGGCCAGGCGGCGCTGCTGGCTGCCGCGGCGCAGCACGATATGCGCGCCCAGGGCGATCAGGGCCGGGGCGCCGTCGCCGATGGGCGAGCCGTTGGCGATATTGCCGCCCAGGGTGCCGGCCTGGCGCACCGGCGGCGAGGCAAAGCGCAGCCAGAGCTCGCGCAGCGGCGGCACGGCGGCGCTCAGGGCGCTCCAGGCGGCCTCGAGGCTGGCGCCGGCGCCGATCCACAGGCCGGGCTGTCCGTCGAAGGGCTCGGGCCGGATGGCTTTGAGCTCGGCCACGGCGCCGAGATAAATCACATC
The DNA here is from genome assembly GCF_027863535.1 of Paucibacter sp. B51. Lineage (NCBI taxonomy): Bacteria > Pseudomonadati > Pseudomonadota > Betaproteobacteria > Burkholderiales > Sphaerotilaceae > Roseateles > Paucibacter sp. B51. The sequence continues at coordinate 2,448,628 of NZ_JAPIVN010000001.1, forward strand.
GCCGAGGTCACGGAAGCGTTTGTTGACCCAGAGGCCGATGTCGGTGGAGCCGGCCAGCAGGCGCGCCTGCGGTTTGGCCTCGCGCAGCGCGGCCAGCTCGGCCAGGCTGCGCGGGGCGTGGAACTGGTCGACGCGGCCCGGGATGGCCGGCTGGGCGGCGGCGTAGTGCAGGGGCGGGTCTTGCTGCAGGCTGTGCAGGGCGGCGCGGGCAGGTGCCAGGTCCAGGGTTTGCTGGGGCAGCTCGAACATGCGCTGGCCGGCGTCCAGCAGGGGGCGGTAGCCGGTGCAGCGGCAGAGGTTGCCGGCCAGGGCGTCGGCCAGCTCCTGGCGGTCGGGCCGGCTGCCGCTCTGGCAGTGGCGCTCGTAGGAAGCCTGCAAGCTCATGGCAAAACCTGGCGTGCAGAAACCGCACTGCGAGGCGTGGCAGTCCACCAGGGCTTGCTGCACCGGGTTCAGTGCCTCGGCGCTGCCCAGGTCTTCCACCGTCCACAAGGCCTGGCCGTCCAGCGTGGGCAGGAACTGGGTGCAGGCGTTGACATTGCGCAGCTGCAGCTGGCCCGACGCATCGAGCTCACCGAGCAGCACGGTGCAGGCGCCGCAGTCGCCCTCGGCGCAGCCTTCCTTGCTGCCGCTGCAATGGGGCTGGGCATGTTCGCGCAGATAGCCCAGCACGGTGGTGGTCGGCGCCAGGCCGTCCACGGCCTGGATCTGGCCGCGGTGGAAAAAGCGGATGGGGCGGGTGTGGTGGGGCATGGCGGGGGAGGTGGCTGGGGGTGAACAGGTGAACAGGTGAATGGGTGAATGGGTGAATGGGTGAATCGTGAGTCGGAGGTGGACTGTCGTCGAAGCTGGTGTCTTGCTCACCCGTTCACTTGTTCACTCGTTCACTCCTTCCATCGCCACATCAACCGAACGTGTGAACAGGTGAATGGGGTGAACTGGTGAACACGTGAATGGGTGAGTCGGAGGAGATCTGTCGTCGAAGCTGGTGTCTTGTTCACCCGTTCACCTGTTCACTCGTTCACTCCTCCCATCGCCACATCAACCAAGAACGGTATCTCCTCACCCCCTCTTCCCTATACGATCTCTCACATGACCACTATATGCAGCCAGGCATGAACTTGCGCGCCGATTTCGACAAGATCGAGCTTCAACTCGTGCGAGTCTTGCATACCGTGATCAGCGAGCAAAGCGTCTCGAAGGCAGCCCTGCGCCTGCACAGCACGCAGCCGGCCGTCAGCGCCCAGCTGCGGCGCCTGCGTGCGCTCACCGGCGATGCGCTGCTGGTGCGCAGCGGCGCCGGCATGCGGCCCACGGCCACGGCGCTGGAGCTGTTGGAGCCGGCCCAGCGCCTGCTGCAGGACGCGGCCCGGCTGTTCGGCGCGCCCCAGCGCAGCAGCCGCGGCGCCGGCTTTGACCCGGCCAGCGCCGAGCTGAACCTGCGCATCGCTGCCAGCGATTACCTCGACCCGCTCTTCTTGCCCGAGCTGGTGTCGCGCCTGCAGCGCCTCTCGCCGGGCCTGCGCCTGGACTTGCAGCCGCTCTCGGCCGAGTTCGATTACCGCCGCGGCCTGGCCAGCGGCCAGATCGATCTGGTCATCGGCAACTGGCTGCGCCCGCCGGAAGAGCTGCACCTGGGCCGCTTGTTCAGCGACGAGGTGGTCTGCCTGGTGGCGCGCGATCACCCTTTGCTCAAGCTGCGGCCCAAGGACTGGACCGTGCAGCGCTATCTGGACAGCCAGCATCTGGCGCCCATGCCGCTGTCGGCCGGCCAGCCAGGCGTGATCGACCAGCATCTGGCCGAGCAGGGCCTGAGCCGCCAGATCGCCGTGCGCAGCGCTCACTTTGGCCAGCTGCCGCTGATGGTGGCGCGCAGCTCACTGGTGCTGACCACCGGCCGCCAGTTCTGCAGCCGCTACCTGGCCAGCCTGCCGGTGGCGGTGCTGCGCTGCCCGGTGGCGTTTCCGAGGCTGAGCTATTACCAGCTCTGGCATGCGCTCTCAAACCAGGCCGCGGCCCAGCGCTGGCTGCGCGAGCAGGTGCGGGAGGTGGCGCGTGAACTCGCTCGCAGCGCGGTCGCCAAGAAGGCCGCCGAAGCCACTTGATTCGGCGATGCGCCCGAACCCCAATTTTTGAACCCTCCCATGCCCGATTTGAACCCTTCGACCCCCTCCGCCGGCCCCGGCCGCAAGCTCGCCCTACGCGGCGATCTGCTGGACTTCACTGCCCAGCCCGACTGGGGCCAGCTGGACAGCCCGGCCGTGCGCTTCCAGCCCGACCACTGGCTGCTGATCGACGAGGCCGGCCGCATCGCCGGCACCCAGGCGAGCGAGCCCGACGCCAGCTGGCAGCAGGTGGACCACCGCGGCCGCCTGATCCTGCCGGGCTTCATCGACACCCATGTGCACTGCCCGCAGCTGGATGTGATCGCCTCCTACGGCGCCGAGCTGCTGGACTGGCTCAGCCGCTACACCTTCCCGGCCGAGCGCCGCTATGCCGACCCGGCCGTGGCGGCGGCCGGCGCAGCGCGTTTTCTGGATGCGCTGCTGGCCCACGGCAGCACCTCGGCCGTGGTCTTCCCCACCGTGCACAAGGGCTCGGCCGAGGCCTTGTTCGCCGCGGCCGAGGCGCGCGGCATGCGCCTGATCACCGGCAAGGTGCTGATGGACCGCCATGCGCCGCCCGAGCTGCTGGACGATGTGGCCGGCGCCGAGCGCGATTGCATCGACCTGATCCAGCGCTGGCATGGCAAGGGGCGCTTGGCTTACGCGGTGACCCCGCGTTTCGCCCCCACCAGCAGCCCGGCCCAGCTGGCCATGGCCGGCGCCCTGTGCCGCGCCGATGCTTCGCTGTACATGCAAACCCATGTGGCCGAAAACCGCGAGGAGGTGCGCTGGGTGGCCGAGCTCTTCCCCGAGGCGCGCAGTTACCTCGATGTCTACGAGCGTGTCGGTCTGCTGCATGAGCGCGCCATCCTGGCCCACGGCATCTGGCTGGACGAGACCGACCGGCGGCTGCTGGCCGCGCGCGGCGGGCAGGTGGCGCACAGCCCGTCCAGCAATCTCTTCCTGGGCAGCGGCCTGTTCGACTGGCCGGCGGCGCGGGCCAGCGGCCTGGGGGTCAGCATGGCCAGCGATGTGGGCGGCGGCACGAGCTTGTCCATGCAGCGCAATCTGCTGGATGCCTACAAGATCCAGGCTTTGTCGGGCCAGCGCCTGAGCGCCTGGGTGGCTTTGCACGCCGCCACCCGCGGCGCGGCGGAAGCCCTGGGTTTGCAGCAGGAAGTGGGCCACTTTGGCCTCGGTACACTGGCGGACGTTTGCGTCTGGGATTGGGCCCGTGGCCCGGTGGCCCAGGCACGCGACGAGCGGGTGGCGCCCGGCCATGAGCCTCAAGCTTTGCATGAACGCGTGTTCGCCTGGATGAGTTTGTCCGACGAGCGCAATCTGCACAGCTGCTATGTGGCCGGCCAGTGCCGCCACCAGCGGGATTCATAGACTTCTTTGTTTTTGATTGATTGACTTGCGCCAGCCGGATTGACGACCCCATGACTTTGCGACTCGCACTCACCGGCATCAGCAAGCAATACCCGGCCGTCAAGGCCAATGACGACATCAGCCTGTCGGTGCAGCCCGGCCAGATCCATGCGGTGCTGGGCGAGAACGGCGCCGGCAAGTCCACGCTGATGAAGATCATCTACGGCGCCGTCCAGCCCGACGCCGGCCAGATGCTCTGGAACGGCCAACCCGTGCGCCTGAAAAGCCCGGCCCAGGCCCGGGCCCTGGGCATCAGCATGGTCTACCAGCACTTCTCACTGTTCGACACGCTGACGGCGGCCGAGAACGTCTGGCTGGGCCTGGACAAGGCCTTCAGCTTGGCCGAGGTGATCGCCCGCATGCAGCAGCTCTCGGCCAGCTACGGCCTGGAGGTGGATCCGTCGCGGCCGGTGCATTCGCTCTCGGTGGGCGAGCGGCAGCGGGTGGAGATCCTGCGCGCCTTGCTCACAGAACCTCAACTTCTCATCCTCGACGAGCCGACCTCGGTGCTGACCCCGCGCGCCGTCGAGCAGCTCTTTGCCACCCTGCGCCAGCTGGCCGCCCAGGGCTGCGCCATCCTCTACATCAGCCACAAGCTCGACGAGATCCGCGCCCTGTGCAGCCATTGCACGGTGCTGCGCGCCGGCCGGGTGACCGGCGAGGTGGACCCGCGCACGCAGAGCAGCGCCGAGCTCTCGCGCCTGATGATTGGCGCCGAGCCGCCGGCCCTGCCCAGCCGGGCGGCCAAGGCCGGCGCGCTGGCGCTGGAGGTGCAGCGCCTGAGCCTGGCCAAGGCCCAGCCCTTTGGCAGCACCCTGGTCGATGTGGGCCTGCGCCTGCATGCCGGTGAGATCCTCGGTGTGGCGGGCGTCTCGGGCAATGGCCAGCAAGAGCTGCTGGCGGCGCTGAGCGGCGAAGACCCGCGCGCGCCGCGCGGCAGCGTCTCACTCTTCGGAAGTGATATCGCCCGCGCCAGCCCGCGCCGCCGCCGCCGCATGGGCCTGCATTTCGTGCCCGAGGAGCGTCTGGGCCGCGGCGCCGTGCCCGAGCTTTCGCTGGCGCAGAACACCTTGCTGACCCGCACCGAGGCCGTCACCCGCTTTGGCTGGCTGCGCCAGGCCCAGGTGCAGCGCCTGGCCCAGCATTTGATCGCCCGCTACCAGGTGCGCGCCGGTGGCGTCGGGGCGGCGGCTCGCAGCCTCTCGGGCGGCAATTTGCAGAAATTCATCGTCGGCCGCGAGATCGATGCGGCGCCCAAGGTGCTGCTGATCGCGCAGCCGACCTGGGGTGTCGATGTGGGGGCGGCGGCGCAGATCCGCGCCGAGCTGCTGCGCCTGCGCGATGCCGGTTGTGCGATTTTGGTGATCAGCGAGGAGCTGGACGAATTGTTTGAACTCTCTGACCGCCTGGCCGTCATGGCCCAGGGACGGCTGTCGCCGGCCGTGCCGGTGGCCGAGACCAGCCGGGCGCAAATCGGCGAATGGATGAGCGGGCTCTGGGGCCGCGAGGGCTCGCGAGAGGCAGGAGGCGCCCATGCTGCGGCTTGAGACCCGCCCCCAGCCCTCCAAGCTGATGTCCCTGGCCTCGCCGCTGCTGGCCCTGGGCCTGACGGTGCTGCTCGGCGTGGGCCTCTTTCTGCTGTTGGGCAAGGACCCGCTGCGCGGCCTGCAGATGTTCTTCTGGGAGCCGATTCGCTCGGCTTATGCCTGGAGCGAGCTGGGCCTGAAGGCCACGCCCCTGGTGCTGATCGCCCTGGGCCTGGCCGTGTGCTTCCGTTCCAATGTTTGGAACATTGGCGCCGAGGGGCAGTTCATCATCGGCGCCCTGGCTGGCGGCTGGGTGGCCATGCAGGCCGGGCCGGACAGCAGCCGGTGGATCGTGCTGGCCATCCTGGCCGCGGGCGTAGCCGGCGGCATGGCCTGGGCCGGCATCACGGCGCTGCTGCGCGCGCGCTTTCATGCCAATGAGATTCTGGTCAGCCTGATGCTGGTCTATGTGGCCGATCTGCTGCTCGGTTATCTGGTCTACGGGCCCTGGAAAGACCCGGGCGGCTACAACTTCCCGCAAAGCATCAGCTTTCTGGCCGTGACCAAGATCCCGCGCCTGATGGAGGGCTCGCGCCTGAACATCGGTGTGCTGATCGCGGCCGGCTCGGTCTTGGCCTTCTGGCTGCTGCTGTTCCGCACCTACGCCGGCTTTGCCCTGCAAGTGGGCGGCATGGCGCCGGCGGCGGCGCGCTACGCCGGCTTTTCGTCCAGCCGCGCGCTCTGGACGGCCTTGCTGCTTTCGGGCGCCATGGCCGGCCTGGCCGGCGCGCTGGAGGTGGCCGGGCCGCTGGGCCAGCTGACGCCGTATGTTCCGGCGGGCTACGGATTCGCCGCCATCATCGTGGCCTTTGTCGGCCGCCTGCATCCGGCGGGCATTGTGTTCTCGGGCCTCTTGATGAGCATGTTCTATATCGGCGGAGAGCTGGCGCAGTCGCGCCTGGGCCTGCCCAAATCCATCACCGGGGTGTTCCAGGGCCTGCTGCTGTTTTCGCTGCTGGCCTGCGACACCTTGATCCACCACCGCATCCGCCTGCGCCGCCCGGCCTCGGGTGCGGCTCGCGTCTGAGGCTGCCATGGACGCCATTGCGCTTCTGATCGCCGCCTCGCTGAACGCCGGCACCTTGCTGGCCCTGGCGGCCCTGGGCCTGCTCATCAACGAGCGGGCCGGCATCGTCAACCTTGGGGCCGAAGGCCTGATGCTGGTGGCGGCCATCGCCGGCTATGCCACCGCCGTGCACAGCGGCAGCGATGTGCTGGCCTTTGCCGCCGGCATGGGCGCGGGCGGCCTGCTGGCGGCCTTGTTCGGGCTGCTGGTGATCTGGCTCAACACCAACCAGTACGCGGCCGGCCTGGCGCTGAGCTTATTCGGCAGCGGCTTCTCGGCCTTTGTCGGCTTGCGCTACACGCAGGAAAAGCTGGGCCCGCGGCCGAGTTTCGAGATCCCGGTCCTGGCCGACATCCCCTTCATCGGCCCGGCCTTGTTCAAGCAGCATCCGCTGGTCTATGCGGCCATGGCCTTGACGTTGTTCCTGGCCTGGTTCCTGTATCGCTCGCGCGCCGGCCTGGTGCTGCGCGCGGTGGGCGAGTCGCCCGAGTCCGCGCATGCGCTCGGTTACCCCGTGCGGGGCATCCGCCTGGCGGCGGTCGTGGCCGGTGGGGCACTGTGTGGGCTGGCGGGCGCTTTTCTCTCGGTGGTCTACACACCGCTGTGGGTGGAGGGCATGACGGCCGGCAAGGGCTGGATCGCCCTGGCTCTGACGACTTTTGCCACCTGGCGCCCGGCGCGCGTGCTGGCCGGCGCCTATCTCTTCGGCTTTGTCACCATGCTGCAGTTCCATCTGCAAGGGCAGGGCGTGCAGATCGCCAGCCAGTTCCTGAGCATGCTGCCCTACCTCAGCACGATCGCCGTGCTGGTGCTGATCTCCAGCAAGCCCGGTTTCATTCGTGCCAATATGCCGGCTGCCTTGGGCAAGCCGTTTTTCCCAGGTTCCTGATCCCCCGGTTCCTGACCCCCTCTCTCTTTCGAAGCTTCATCACAAGGAGTGCGCACCATGTCCTCGCCGTCTGATCTCCCCAAACGCCATGCCCTGAAACTGGCGGCCTGCTCGGGCCTGCTGCTCAGCGCCGCCCTGGTCGGTTGCGGCAAGAAGGAGGACGCTGCCGCGCCGTCCGCCGCGTCGGTACCTGCTTCGGCCAGCGCCGCCAAGGCCGAGCCGCTGAAGATCGCGTTTGCCTACGTCGGCCCGGTCGGCGATGGCGGCTGGACCTTTGCCCATGACAACGCCCGCAAGGCGGTGGAGAAAGAGTTTGGCGACCGTGTGCAGACCAGCTTTGTCGAGAAAGTGCCCGAGGCGGCCGATGCCGAGCGCGTCTTCCGCGACATGGTGGGCCAGGGCAATCAGTTGATCTTCGGCACCACCTTTGGCTATGGCGAGCCCATGCTCAAGGTCGCGGCCGATGCCCCGAACGTCAAGTTCGAGCATGCCACCGGCTACAAGCAGGCCGCCAACCAGCGCACCTACGACTCGCGCACCTACGAGGGCGCCTACATGGCCGGTGTGATCGCCGGCAAGATGAGCAAGAGCGGCGTGATCGGCGTGGTGGGCTCCATCCCCATCCCCGAGGTGATCCGCAATATCAACAGCTTCACCCTGGGCGCACAGACCGGCAATCCGAAGATCCAGGTCAAGGTGGTCTGGGTCAACAAGTGGTTCGACCCACCGCAAGAGACCGAAGCCGCGCAGACCCTGATCAACGGCGGCGCCGACGTGCTGATGCAGAACACCGACTCCAGCGCCGTGTTGCAGACGGCCGAGAAGAACGGCAAGCTGGCTTTCGGCTGGGATTCCGACATGACCGCCTACGGCCCCAAGGCCCATCTGGGCTCGGCCATCATCAACTGGGCGCCGTACTACATCGCCGCTGTGCGTGAGGCCTTGGACGGCACGTGGGCCGCCGGCCCGGGCAAGCATGCCTGGTGGGGCGTCAAGGAAGGCGCGATCGACTTGGTCTCCATCTCGGACAAGGTGCCCGCCGAAACCCGCGCCGAGATCGACAAGATCAAGGCCGGCCTCAAGGATGGCAGCTTCACCATCTGGAAGGGCCCCTTGGTTGGCCAGGACGGCAAGGAAGTGCTGAAGGCCGGTGAGGTGGCCGACGACAAATTCCTGTCCGGCATCAATTTCTACCTCAAGGGCGTGGAAGGCAAGGTGCCGAGCGGCAAGTGAGCCTCGCTTGGCAGGCCGGGGCTGCGTGCCGCCGGCCAAACGCAAAAAGGGCGTGAACGAGGTTCACGCCCTTTTTGTTTGCTTTTTTTGCAGTGCGCGGCTCAGTCGTCCTCCCGGACAGCGGCTTCCTCGCTGGGCGAGCGGCCCAGCAGGTTCATGGACATGGCGCGGGCCACGGCCTGGGCGCGGTTGGCGGCATTGAGCTTGCGCAGAATCTTCTGCACATGGTTCTTCACCGTCAGCGCGCTGATGCCCAGCTTGACGCCGATCTGCAGATTGCTCATGCCTTCACGCAGCCAGCCCAGGATTTCGCGCTCGCGGTCGGTGATGCCGCAGGCGCCGGTCTGGCGGGCCTGGGCGGCGGCGGTGCGCGGCGCTTCGTGGATCTCGCGCTCCACGGTTTGCACGCGCTGCCAGGTACCGTGCAGATAGGGCGTCAGCAGCTCAAGCAGCATGGACTGCAGGGGCAAGCCTTCCACCAGGGCGTGGCTGCCAGACGGGGCCAGCACAAAGAAGCTCTCCACCTCGGCCGGACGCTGCGGGCGCGAGATGCCGTGCACCCAGAGGCTGCTGTAGCCGCCGGCCAGCAGGGCCAGGCGCAGCGGCTCCAGCTCGGGCTCCAGCAGCTCGACCACGTCGACATGCAGGGGCTTGCAGCGATGCTCGATCCAGCGCTGCTGCAGATGCAGCAACAGTGGGCCTCGGTTGTCGCTCAGGGCCAGCTGCAGCTCAGGCACGACCGCCACATTGTTGAAAAGCTCAAAGTGCAGCTCGCGGCGCTGGCGCTGGTAGGCGCCGCAGCTGAGCAGCTGGTGCGGCAGCAGGATTTGCAGATTGCTCTGCGTCCAGACGAAGAACTGGTAGCGGCGGCGCACCTCGAGCGCGGTCTCGGCCGCGCGCACGATGGCTTCGACATGCTTACCGTTCAGATAACCGCCATGTTCATCGCTGCGTGCGGGCGCTTCCAGCGCAGCCGGTGCCGCTGCGGGAAAGCCGCCCAGCGCAGGGGCGAGTGCGGCAGCATGTTCGGGGGACAGAGCGGGTGGGCAGTCGGGAAAGGTGTGCATGTCGTCCATGGGTGTGCCGGTAGCGGCTGCCGGCGCAGCTTAAGTGGGCGATGTGACGACTTGTTGACCCGAACGACCGAGCAGAGGGCGGGCGAAACAGGGGGCAGTGGGATGCAGTGATGCCGTGGAGATATGGGGTGCAGAAACTTTGCTTTTCGTCAAATCACTGTCACAGATTGCGTGCACAATGCAGGGCATCCAAGGCGAGAAACCGGCTGCAGATTGGGCAGAGTTCTGGAACCCGTCACCAGCGCGTTGGAAACCGTCGCTCCGCATGGAGTGTCCGGAAGTCAGAAGGGCCACAACCTCAGGGTGCGTGGCCCTTTGCTTTTGGATGGTCGGAATGTGTGGCGCGCATGTCGCAGATCCAACGGCCTCGAATGCCGTCTGGCGATCGGCACTTGACGCTGCGCGCCCGGGGCCGCCACACTGCGCGGCAGCGGTGCTCGCTTGCATTCTTGCTCGCTGCTTCGCTCTTCATCCTCCACCCCTCACTGCAAAGGAGTCCACCATGGCTGCAATTGATCTTGTTGTCGCGCTGCGGTCGTCGGCTGCACTCCTGCGCTGCGCTCAGTCACGCCGCTGAGGTGATGCCGGGTTCAACAGCCCGGCTGCCCTGAGTTGACGTTCTGAGTCCATACGCCCGGCCTTGTTCGGCCGGGCTGCCAGCGTCCCGGTACGCCGCCGACGCCGCGCCTCAACCCCCACCCACACAAGTCACCTGTCGTCCACAGGCCTGTGTCGTCACGCCCATGCTTGGGGCGTGGGCGCGGGCCGCGGCACTGTGCTTGCGTTCGGGCCGGTGTGTCGCTGCGAGCAGGGCTTGCAGGCGAACCGGTCACGGCACGCAGGCGCATGCGCCACTCGCAAGAGAACGCATACCCATCATGGAACTCTCCGAAGACTTCTTCGCTTCCCAATTCTTCAACGCTCAATTTTTTGACTCTCAATTGCCCGCGCTGCAAGCCCTGGGTTTTTCACTGCAACACCACCTGCCGGCCTTGCAAGCCATGGACCTGCCCGGGGGCGAGACCCCGGCCCAGCCCTGGCGCTTGATCGAGCTGCAAAGGGACGGCCATGCGCGGCTGCAATCGCCGGCCGGCCTGCGTGCGGCGCGGGCGCTGCCGGGCTTGATCCAGGCCCTGCATGCCCAGGGCGAGCAGCTGGCCGTTGGCGACTGGTTGCTGGCGCGCGAGAACGCCCAGGGCGAGCTCTGGGCCGAGGCGCGGCTGCCGCCTTTCAACAGCCTGAGCCGGCGCGACCCCGAGGGCTTTCGCCAGGCCCTGGTCAACAACGTGGACCTGGCCTTGCTGGTGATGGGCCTGGATCATGATTTCAAGCTCGCTCGACTGGACCGTTACCTGGTGCTGACGCATGCGGCCGAGCTGCCGGCCCTGCTGGTGCTCAGCAAGGCCGATCTGTGCCCGGATCTGGAGCGCAGGCTGGCCGAGGTGCGCGCGCATCTGGGGCGACAGCTGGGCAGCAGCGTGCTGGAGGTGCTGGCGCTCGATGGCCGGCCCGAATCTTGTCGCGCCGCCTTGCACCCGTGGCTGGGCCGCGGCCAGACCCTGGTGCTGCTGGGCTCCAGCGGCGCGGGCAAGTCGACGCTGAGCAATGCGCTGTGTGCCGAGGACGGGCGGCAGCAGCTCACCGGTGTAGTGCGTCTGGACGACAGCCGCGGCCGCCACACCACCACCACACGCAGTCTGCGCGCCAGTGTGGCGGGGGCCTGCATCATCGACACGCCGGGCCTGCGCAGCTTGCAGCTCGATGCCGATGTGGCGGCGGTTCGCGCGGCTTTTGACGATGTCAGCGAGCTCGCCCAGCACTGCCGCTTTCGCAACTGCAGCCACAGCGGCGAGCCGGGCTGTGCGGTGGTGGACCAGCTCAGCGCGGCACGGGTGAAGAGCTTTCACAAGCTGCAGCGCGAGGCCGAGCGCGATCAGCAAGGCCCGCTGGACCGTCGCCATCAGCTCTCGCAGTGGAAGGCCATGGTGCAGAGCAGCCGCATGGCCACCAAGCTCAAGCGTGGTTGAAGCTCGACCGGGGCCGCGTGGGACACTGCGGCCCCGGTTCCTCGTTCAGTTCATTCATTCATTCATTCATTCATTGACCGATCCTTGCTTGAGAGCGCAACCCATGAGCAGCCCTGAAACCACGCCTGAACGCAGCCCCGCCGATCTGGCCCAAGCCCAGCTGGAGGCCTACAACGCCAAGGATCTGGAGGCCTTCTGCGCCTGTTACAGCGAGGACGTGCAGGTCTGGCGCATGCCGGCCGCAGCGCCGCGCACGGTGGGCCTGACGGCGTTTCGCGAGAGCTATCGCACGGGGCCGTTTGCCCAGCCGCAGGTGCAGGCCGAGGTGCGCGAGCGCTTGCTCATGGGGCAGACCGTGGTCGACCATGAATGGGTGCACGGCCGCGGCCCCGAGCCGCAGCAGGTGATGGTGGTCTACCGCTGCCGGGCGGGGCGCATTGCCGAGGTCTATTTCTTCCCGAATGAGACCTTCTGAAAGGAGAGGCGGGGAGGAAAGGGGGGGAGGGGGCTTGTGCGGCATTCGCCCTGGGGCGGTAAAGAAGTTAAAAGGCCGACCGTCGCGAAGTGTGGCCCGGTCGGGCTGTGCCATGCTTCGCGCCGATTCGAAACTTGCGCGCTGAGCGCACAGCGCCACCCGGTCTCACCATGAAAACTGTTCCCCGTCTGGCTTGCCTTCTTGCGACTCCATCCGCCTTCTCGCTGAGTGTCACGCTGATGGCCATGACCCAGATGGCCCTGGCCCAGAGTGTGGAAGCGCCGGCCAGTGCAGCGAGCGCGCCGGCCAAGCCTCGCGCTCCTGCGGCGCCGGCGGCCAATAGCAAGGAGCAGCTGCAGCGCGTCGAGGTCAACGGTGGGCCCAGCGACGAGGCCGTGCGGCGCGCTTCGACGGCCTCCAAGATCATCATCACCCGCGAGGAGATCGACCGTTTCGGCGACAGCAGCGTGGGCGAAACCCTCAAGCGCCTGCCCGGCGTCACCACCGGCGGCCGCCCCGGCCGCGGTGGCGAGGTGCGCATGCGCGGCATGGGCGGCGGCTACACGCAGATCCTGGTCAATGGCGAGCGCATGCCGCCGGGCTTCTCGCTCGACCAGCTGCCGCCCGAGCAGGTGGAGCGCATCGAGGTGATGCGCGCGCCCACGGCCGAGTTCGGCGCCCGCGCCGTGGCCGGCACCATCAATGTGGTGCTGCGCGAGGCGCTGCAAAAGCGCCTGAACGACTGGCGCGCGGGCCTGAGCCTGGAGCGCGGCCATTTCAGCCCCAGCCTGAGCTGGAGCCGCAACGACAAGCTCGATGATCAGGGCGGCGCCTACAACCTCAGCATCAATGTGCAGCAGAGCGAGAACCGCGACAACAATCTGTCCAGCTCGCTGAGCCGTGATCTCAAGACCGGGCTGCAAAGCCTGCAGCGCACCGAGACCCAGAGCGAGGACCAGCGCCGCCATCTGCACCTGACTTCGCGCCTGCAGTGGCGCCTGGACGGCGGCGACACCCTGGCCATCCAGCCCTTTTTGATGGCCATGCGCAGCAAGAGCCAGAACCAGGCCCAGCTGCAGCGCGAGGGTCAGGTCGATTCGGCGCTCAACACCTTCGATCGCAGCCAAACCAGCGCGCGCAACAACTTCGAGATGCTGCGCTTCAACACCCAGTGGAGCCACCGCATCGACGAGGAAACCCGCCTGGAGCTGCGTGCCGGTGCCGGCGCCGGGCGCGGCGATTCGAGCAGCCTGCGCGAGGAGTTCAAGACCGGCACGCCCGCCGCCAGTCGCATCCAGCAGGACACGACCGACAGCCGCGACCGCAGCTGGAGCTTGAACGGCAAGTTCTCTCGCCAGCTGGAAAACGAACACAGCCTGGTGGCCGGCCTGGAAGGCGAGGGCACCCGCCGCCGGCAGGAGCGCAACTGCCTGCAAGACGGCGAGGCCTGCCCTGGCCTGCTGGACTTTGGCGACGACCTTTCGGCCTCGACCCAGCGCGTGGCCTTGTACGCCCAGGACGAGTGGAGCGTGGGCAAGCAATGGTCTTTCTACGCCGGCCTGCGCGGCGAGACGATTGCCACGCGCAGCTCGGCGGCCAACTATGCGGTCAGCCACCGGGCCAGCGTCTGGACACCGCTGCTGCACGGCGTCTGGAAGTTCAACGAAAAGAGCCGCGACCAGATCCGCGCCAGCCTGACGCGCAGCTACCGCAGCCCCAATCTGCAGGACCTGATCGCCCGGCCCAGCATCAATTCCTTCTACCCCTGCCCGAGCGGCAAGTCCTGCGGCGCCAACGAGGTAGAGCACCCCGACCGTGCCGGCAACCCCCTGCTGCGCCCCGAGCTGGCCACCGGCATCGACATCGCCTACGAGAACTACCTGAGCAAGGGCGGCATCCTCAGCGCCAGCTTCTTCGCCCGCCGCATCACCGACCTGATGCGCAATGTCACCACCTTGGAGACCGTGTCCTGGGCCTCGGTGCCGCGCTGGGTGACCCGGCCGACCAATATCGGCCGGGCCCTCACCATGGGCGTGGAACTGGAAGCCAAGTTCCGGCTCGATGAGTTCATCGAAGACGCCTGGCCGGTCAATCTGCGCAGCAATCTGAGCTTGTTCAGCTCGCGCGTGGACGGCATTCCCGGCCCCAACAACCGCCTGGACCCGCAGCCGCGCGCCACCGCCAATCTGGGCGCCGACTACAAGCTGCGCAGCCTGCCGCTGAGCCTGGGCGCCGGTCTGAACTGGACGCCCGCCAACACCGTGCAGCAGAACCTGCTGACCGAAGCGCGCAGCAGCCGCAAGATGGTGCTGGACGCGTTTGCGCTCTGGAACTTCGACCGCGACACCCAGCTGCGCCTGTCGGCCAGCAATCTGGCACCGCTGGACTACACCACCGGCAGCACCACCACCACCGACACCCGCCAGGTCGTCAGTGAGGGCGGCGGGCGGAGTTACACGGTCTGGCAGCTGCGCCTGGAAATGAAAATCTGATCGGTCAAGACTTCGGGTTGAAGCCCCGCCCGCGTTCTCGGCTAGCATGGTCCCGCTTCTTCAGCGGGAGGGTGCTGTCCTTGAGTGAACGCATGAGCCATCTGGTGGTTTGGGTCGGCCTGGGCGTGGCGCGACTGACGCGGTTGACGCGCTTCCCGGTTTGGGTGCTTGGGGTCTTCTGGGGCCTGGCCGCCGCTGTTTCCAGCGCCCATGCCGCGCCGGTTTCGCCTCAGCCGGCCGCCACGGCGGCCAGTGCCATGATCCAGCTCAGCGAGGAGGAGCGGGTCTGGATCGACCAGCACCGCCATCGCTCCCTGAGCGTGGGCTTCGATCCCTTCGCCGGGATGGACAGCTTCGAGTTCCGCGGCCAGCGCATGGGCCTGCTGCCGGCGCTGCTCAAGGATATGCAGAGCCAGCTGGGCCTGCGCCTGGTGCCGGCCGATGTGAAGGGCTGGGACGATGCCTACAGCCGCTTCTTGCGCGGCGAGATCGATGTGCTCTACGGCGCCAACCCCACGCCCGAGCGCGAGAAGATCATGCGCTTCACCCAGGCGGCGCAGCGCTATCCCTACGTCGTGTTCGCGCGCAAGGAATCGAGCGTGCAGACCCTGGGTGATCTGGACGGCAAGACAGTGGGTTTCCTCTCGGCCGACTTTGTGATCGAGCAACTGCCCAAGGAGTTTCCCAATATCAAGTTCCAGGTTGCCAGCTTTGACGACCAGGCCGCTGGCCTGCGTGCGCTCAGCGAAGGCCGGGTTGATGGCTTCGTCACCTCGGGTGGCGGCGTCGAATACGAGTTTCTGCACCAGTTCCCGGGCCTGACCCTGGTGGCCGAGCTCAAGTCCATCACCTCGGACATGACCTTCGCCGTGGCCAAGGAGCGGGTGCTGCTGAGCCAGATC
Organism: Paucibacter sp. B51; assembly: GCF_027863535.1. Lineage (NCBI taxonomy): Bacteria > Pseudomonadati > Pseudomonadota > Betaproteobacteria > Burkholderiales > Sphaerotilaceae > Roseateles > Paucibacter sp. B51. Next base: position 2,463,910 of record NZ_JAPIVN010000001.1, read on the forward strand.
ATCGATCGCTACATCGCCCAGCGCCCGGCGCAGATTCGCGCCCTGGCCCAGGAGGCCGCGCGCAGCTACAACCGCAAGGTGCTGCGCCTGAGTCCGGCCGAGCTGAAATGGCTGGATGAGCACGGCGAGGCCGTGGTCGGCGTGGCCGAGGACTACCTGCCCTTCGACCATTTCGACAAGGGCCAGTACAAAGGCATTGCCGGTGCCACCTTGCAGCGCATCGGCGACATCATCGGCATTCGTTTCAAGGTGGTGGGTGCGCCGTTTGCGCAGCTGATGGATCAGGCGCGCAGTGGCCGCGTCGATGTGCTGAACATGGCCAAGACCGACGACCGCCTGGCCGATTTCATCTTTCCGCGCGCCATCAGCAATGAGCGCGACATCATCGTCGGCCTCAAGAGCAGCCCGCCGGTGCAGGATGTCTATGGCCTGGACGGCCTGCGCGTGGCCGTGATCGAGGGTTTCTGGCACGAGGAATACCTGCGCAAGAACCTCAAGAACCCGCAGATCGTGACCACGGCCAGCATCATCGAATCGCTGCAGCTGGTGCGCGACGGCAAGGTGGCCTATCTGATCGAGAACCCGACCGTGGCCGAGTTCTACATCAACGGCCTGGGCTATGGCGATGTGGTCAAGCGTGGCATCACCTCCAAGGATTCCTTCATCTACTTCGGCGTCAGCCGCCGCCAACCCGAGCTGGCCGGCATCATGGACAAGGTCATCCCCCTGATCCAGTTCGAGGAGATGAAGTACCTGGGCATCCAGTCTGTGCCCTCGCTGCGCAACGAGGCCAACAGCCGCCTGCTGATGCTGCTGGCTCTGCTGGGTGCGGCGCTGCTCTTGATCCTGGTGCTGACCGTGCGCACGGTGCGCAAGCTGATCGAGCAACGCGCCAAGACCCAGTTCCTGCACGAGCGCGAGCACCTGCTCTACACCGACAGCCTGACGGGTTTTCACAACCGCAACTACTTCAGCCACCGGCCCGACCATGGCGAGCCGGCTCAGGCGGCAGACTTCCCGCAGGCCGTGGTGGTGGCGGACATGAACAACCTCAAGCATGTCAACGATGCCCACGGCCATGCGGCCGGCGATGCGCTGATTCAGCTCTTTGCCGAAACCGTGCGCGCCCAGTGGCCCGAGGCCGATGCCTACCGCATCGGCGGCGACGAGTTCTTGTTCCTGCTGCCGCGCCGCCGTGAGTCGGCCCTGCTGGCCGAGCTGGAGGCGCTGAAAACGCGCTGCCAGAACAACCGCCGCGAGCTGGCGCCGGGTTTCTGGGTCAGCCCCAGCGCGGCCCTGGGCCATGCCATGCGCGAGTCGCCCGAGCAGTCGCTCCATGCCTGCATCGCCCAGGCGGATGCGCGCATGTACGAGGTCAAGGCCGGCATGAAGAAACGCCGCAGCGACCATCTGCCGCCGGGCAGCCTGGCTGAGGGTGTGTGATCCCTTGTGTGATCAGGCGTCGCGGTGACCGAGCAGGCGCGCCGGCAGAAAGAGCAGGGCGCGCAACAGGGCAAAGACGGCCTCGACGCTGATGCCGATCAGGCGGAAGGGCAGGCTGATCAGCCAGACCAGGGGCCAGAGCAGCAAGGCCATCAAGGCCAGGGGCCAGCAGATCACGAGCAGGATCAACCAGAGCAGCAGTTTCATGCGGTCGGCCTCAGTGGGGACTGGGGCTGACTGTAGCCAGCACCGGGCCGCTCCGGCTGCAGCCAGGCGATGGGCCGCAGGCCGCGTGGCATCGGCTGCATCCCGGCGCGACCGTCCGCAGGCAGAATGCGCGGCGACGCGAGCCAGCGAGCAGAGGGTGTGCACCCTCTTCGGCACGCGCAGGAGCCTTGTGCATGGATCACGAACTGTCTTCTCCGCCCGTCCTCTTGGACACCTTGCCTGAGCTGGGCCGCTACTGGCGGTTCAAGTACGCGCTCATGCTGGCCATCCCGGGTGGCGCCTTGTTGCTGCTGCATCTGCTGCTGAGCTTGCGCCGCAACGCAGTCGACCGCCCGGTGCTGCTCGGCATCGGGCTTGCCGTGCTGGCGCTGGGTGCCTTGCTGGGCTGGTGGTATGGCGCACGCCGCCACGCCCTGTACCGGGCCGAGTTGCGCGAGCAGGAGGGCGTGGTGCTTTACGACGGGGTCTGGTGGCGCAGCGAGATCTGGGTGCCGATGGCGCGCTTACAACATCTCGATGTCAGCCAGGGGCCGCTGGACCGGCGCTGGGCCATGGCTTCGTTGAGCCTGCACACGGCCGGCACGCATGACCACCACACCCGGATTGACGGCCTGCCCCAGGCCCTGGCCCACCGCCTGCGCGAGCGCCTGCTGCCGCGCCATCGGGGTGAGCATGAGTGAGGCCGGCCACAGCGCGCCGGGCGAGCCTGGGGCGGCCGTGCAGCGCCGCCTGCATCCCCTGTCCTGGCTGTTTGCCGTCGGCGGGGTCGCGCGCCAGCTGTTGCTGCCCATCCTGGCCTATCTGCTGCTGGGGCAGCGCGATTCGGCGTGGTCGGTCTGGCTGATCGGTCCCTTGGGCCTGTATGCCTTGTGGGCGGTCTTGCACACCCGCAGCTTCAGCTACCAGGTCTTGGGCAGCGAGCTGCTGGTGCGCGAAGGCTTGCTGGATCGGACCCAGCGCCACATCCCGTTTGCGCGCATCCACAACATCAGCCAGCAGAGCCAGTTTTTTCACCGATTGCTGGGCGTGACCGTGCTGCGCCTGGATTCAGCCGCGGGCGGCAAGCCCGAGGCGGTGATGGCCGTGCTGAGCCTGGCCGAGGCGGCCCGCCTGGAGGCCGTTCTGCGTGGCCAGCGTGCCGAGGTCAGTGACGAAGCCGCGCCAGCGATGCCGATCCAGGCCAGCCAGTCCGCATCGGTCGACGCGGACTCGCCCCGCGTCTTGCTGACCCTGCCTTTGCGCGAGATCGTGTTGCTGGGCCTGAGTTCCAACGGCGGCATGTTGCTGGTGGGCGCCTTTTTTGGCGCGGTCATGCCCAATGATCAGGCGCGCCGTCTGCTCGGCCAGTGGCTGGGGGCGCCTGCGCGCGCGTTGGGGCGGCTGTTCATCGACGATATGAAAGACCACCGCTGGCTGCATCTCCTGATGCTGGGCCTCAGCGCCGTGCTGATGGTGCTGCTGATGACGCGCCTGCTCTCGGTGGTCTTGGCGGTGCTGAGGTATCACGGCTTCCGCCTCGAGCTGCAGGGCGAGCGCCTGCTGGCCTCGCATGGCCTCAGCACCCGGGTGCGCGCGGGAGCGCGTCTGCCTCGGTTGCAGCGCTGGGAGCTCAGTGCCAGCTGGCTGCAGCGCCGGCTGGGCCGATGCCGTTTGGCGGTGTCGGTGGCGGGCGATACCGCCCATCAAGAGAGTGAAGGGCTGGGGCCAGTCGGCCAGTTCAGCGAGATGGCGCCTCTGGCGACACCGGCGCAAGCCCAGGCGCTCTTGCATCTGTGCCTGCCAGGCCTGAGCTGGTCTGCGCTGTCGTGGCAGCGCCTGGGGCGGCCCAGCTTGCGCCGTCTGCTCTACGGGCAATGGCGACTGGGTCTGCCGCTTGGCCTGGTGCTGCTGCTGGCCGCCGGCCTGTGGCGGGACTGGGCGCTGCCCTGGTGGGGGATTGCCGCGATCGCCGCCATGCTCCTGACGGCCGGGTGGCTGTACGCACGCGCCTGGGTTGCGTTTTCGGCCTATGCGCTGACCGACGATGTTCTGGTCTTTCGCAGTGGTGTGTTCACGCAGCGCTGGGTGATCGTGGCCGCTTCGCGTGTGCAGACCTTGCGCTTTTCCAGCAATGCGCTGGATCGCCGCCTGGGGCTGGTGCACTTGCAGCTCGACACCCAGGGCGGCTCCAAACTGCAGCGGGCGCTGGACATCCCCTGCCTGGAGCGTGCCCAGGCAGATGCTCTGCATCAGCGGCTCTGGCGCCGTGTCTGAGCGCTGCAGACCCTCAGAATGCCTGTGACTCCAGGCTGCGGATGATGGAGGGCCACGAGGGGCGTCGTGCGGCGTCCTCGGCCAGGCAGGCATCACGCAAGGTCAGCAGGGCCCGCAGAGATTGAGGGCTCGCGTCCTCGCAGCGCGCCAGCAATTCCTCCAGCAGGCAGCCGAAGGCGCGCACCTCGATGCGTGCCACTGCCTCCCGCTGCGCCGCGCTGGCCTCTGCCGGCAAAAAGGAGGCCGCCCCAAAGTCCCCGAGATAGGCCTGGCCCTGGCCGTTGTGCAGGATGTTGTGGGCGTAGAAGTCGCCATGGCTGAGGCCGCGTGCCTGCAGCTGGGCCAGGGCCGAGGCCATACCGCGGGCGATGCGCAGCAGGGCGCTCAGGCTGAAGCGTGTGTCCTCGGCGTAGACATCGCGGCTGCAGCTGGCCAGGCTGGGCGGGCCGGCCAGGCTCTGAAAGGCCGGGCTGATCAGATCGAGCACCAGGCCTTGGGCATCGTTCGGGTGCGCGCTGAGCTTGGCGCGCAGCGGGATCAGATGCGGGTGGGCACCGGCCTGCAGGGCCGCGGCCATCTCGCTGGCGGGCAGGCCATCGCTGGTGACTTCGCCCTTGAACACCTTGACGGCGACCAGCTCGCCCGCATCGATCTGCAGCGCGCGGTGGATCACGCCGGACGCACCTTCGCCGAGCTGCGCCTCCAGCCGCAGCCGCGGCCAGGGCAGGGTGGGCAGGGGCGTGTGCTCCAACGCCGCTTGCTCCAACTCGCGGTTGAACGGATTGCCGCCGAAGGCCAGCCAGCTCAGGCGTGGCAGCTGCAAAAGCAATTCGGGCAAGGCCTGCAATTCATTGGCCGAGACGCGGATCAGCTCCAGCGACCGGCAGTGCTGCAGCTCGGTCGGTAGCTCACGCAGCCGGTTGCCCGCCAGGGCCAGCTTCTGCAGCCGCGCGCAGCGACCAATCTCGGCCGGCAGCGTCTCGATGCGGTTGTCGGTCAGGATCAACCAGCGCAGACGCGCGGGCAGGGCGGCGCCGCTGACACGTTCGATGCAGTTGCTCTTGAAGCCCACCATTTCCAGCTGCGGGCAGCGGCCCAGCACCTCGGGCAGCTCGGTGAAGCGGTTGCCGGAGGCAAACACGATGCGCAGCCGAGGCAGCTCGGCGAGCCAGTCGGGCAGCTGGCTCAGTGCGTTGCTGGAAACATCGAGCACCTCCAGGCTGGCGGCCAAACGCTGAATCTCAGCGGGTAGCTCCTGCAGTCCGCAGCCACGCAGGTCGAGGTGGCTGCAGCCTTGCAGACCGCCCTGGCGGAGGGCGTCCAGTGTTTGCGGCGATGCGGGTTTCGAGCTCATGTGGGGTGGATCCGAGGGCGGAGATCGTGGCGTGGCCGGTTGGCAGGGCAAGAAAAAACCCCCAGCATCTTGCGATGGTGGGGGTTTTGAATTTGGCTCCCCGTCTCACGCTTGCTGCGAACCGCCACTTTGGCGATATCGCGGGTGGATTTTGGCGTGGTGGCTGGCCGGGGCCAGCTCCGCGCGGCCTAGGATTCTCGCGGGTTTCTGGGGCGTTCCGGGCTTGCTGCGAACATTTTTGACGGGGTAGGGCCGCCCGGCAGTGGCTGCAAATGTCCGGATGGCGGATCTCCAATCTCCTGCAGTTTGGCACCAGGGCTGGGCCTGGTCCTTTGCAGGAGAGCGAGATGGGCAAGGTTTGGGTGGAGAACAAGGCTTCGGGGCCTCGGGTGATTGGCGGCGTGCTGTTGCAGCCGGGCGAGGGTGCGTTTGTCGAAGATGGTGGGGCTCAGGAGGTGTCAACGCCCTCGGTTCCGCTCTTGGTGAATCCAGTCACTGGCAAGTTCTCGGACTCTCGCTTGCAGTCCTTGGTGTCAGGGGCTGGGCAAGTCCGTACATTAAAAAAGGTGCGGGCCCTCGAACAATCGATCCTCACGCAGCTTGATAGTGGGGAGTTTGTCCTAGTGGCACGGTTGCCGGAACAGGTAGGCATGTATGGGGCGCAAGTTGCGCTGGCAACAGGACCTCTATCCGCTCTCCTGCCCACGGGCCAGGTTGCCACGTTGACTTCGAGTCTCAAGACTTCGACCGGCGCCACTATCACGAATGGCCTCATCACAGGCGCATGGGCGCTGCCGGACGGAAACCTACTGTTCAGCGTCACCAGCAATGCTGGCGCTACCAGCGGCAAGGGCTACCTCTACTACGCGAAGCGGGCAGCGGGTTCCATCACTGCCAACACCCTCACTGTAGGTAACAACGCGGCGGCATTTGACAACGGCAATGCTGTCTTGGACATCGGCTCCAAGGGTGGCACCCATCCCACCAACATCCGCATCTTGCACAGCCGAAGCGTCTGCATCGCAAAGATCGGAGGCAACTGGGTCCTCTTTATCAATGAGTACAACGTTGCGTACGGTCGGGTTCCCGGCTCAACAAACGACCAGGTCCGCGTGCTTAGATCCAATGACCTGGGCTTGACCTGGTCCGTATTCTTGGAGTTCAACACCAACGGGGTTTCTTCCCAGGTGCGCCACGGCCATGGGGTAGTCCAAGATCCGGCCACCGGGTATGTCTATTTCCTCTTCGGCGACGATCCGACTAGCGGGATCATTCGGTGGGATGGGGCAGCCGCTACGCCACCGGCTAACACTCCGCTGCCCGATTTCAACAAGTATGCGGGTTGGCATGCGCTCGCTCGACTCGACGGCTTCACGGACTACTACCGAACTGGAGACATCGTGTTCGGCGGTGACGTTGGGGCGTATCTGACAGATCGGGCTAATTCTGAGACGTTTTGGAATGCCACAGCAGTGAGCCGTTATGGCGCGATGGCATCGACTCGCGGCGCAAAAGCAGACTTGTCGGCGGTGCGCGATCCTCTGATTGGACTGGCGATCCCCGGAGGCGGCGCGATCTGGCTGTCGATGTGGGACACATCACTGAACGGCGCGACTCGCGGATTTGATGTCTGGTCTTCGCCCGACTTGCGCAGCTGGACCAAGATCGGCTACATCCCCGATGTCGGCCCTGGTGGCACTGTCGGCGTGCTGTTCAATGTCTTCTGGGCCGACAACGAAATTGTTGTTTCGTTGGTATCCGGCTCGGCCGCGCTTATTGAAAGCTCGAATGATGTGGGCGGCAGTCTCGTTTTCACCGCAGACGAGTATTTCGACGGCACGCCCAAAGCGTTGGCCTGACCTCAGTAGAACAATCAGCGTGGACGAGAACGCCGACTTGTTACCTATCCTTGGCCGCGATGCACGAACACCATAAACCTGTCGCCAGTTGTTTCAATAACCGGGAGGTCGGGCACCGTGTGAATCAACTCCTGCCTGAGTGCCTCGCAAATTTCGCAGCACGTCGGAAGGGCTGGAAGCTTGTCTGCGTCTTCATAGTTGTATCGCCATTTGACAAATGCTTTGGAACCCAGGGTGAGGTTCTTGTCGAAATCGAAGTCCAGGGTCACTCCGGCGGGCATCCGCATCATCAACGCGATGATCTTCGTCGTCACCTCGGGTCTCATCATTTCGGCGTTGTAGCGCGCCCGAACCTGAGCTTTTGTGCTGTCGGGCAGTCGCTTGAAAAGTTTGTCGTGCTCATGCATACCGCCGTGGGCCTTCTTGTGAGCTGCAAGCAAAGCTTTCAGGTAGAGCTCGATCGCAAGCGCTACGAGAGTAATTCGTTGGCCGAACTGTTCAGCGTCGCCTGCCATCTTTTCAGAGGCAGCTCGGTTTCGCTCAGCCGTTCGAAATATCTCCCTAACGGTCTCTTCCGTGGCCTTTTCCATGTTCACTCTCGGTGGTTTGCGTTGCAGCATGCCATATCTTCCTAGCCCCATCTCCTGCCGGAGAGTCTCGCAATGCTGACCAGCCTTCTCGCCTTCTTCGGTGGCTCGGTGTTCCGGATGTTGTGGGGTGAGCTCGCAGCGATCTGGACGCGGCGGCAGGAGCATCGCTACGAGATCGAGCGGATCGAGCTGCAGGAGCGGCTGGAGGCGGCGCAGCATGCGCGCCAGCTGGAGGCGCACGCGCAGCAGGCCTCGCTGAAGGTGAAGGTGATCCAGGTGGCGGCCGAGGCTCAGGTGAGCGGCCTGGAGGCCTCGGCCTGGCAGGAGGCGGTGAAGCTGACGGGATTCAAGTCGGGGCTTTCCTGGGTCGATGCCTGGAATGCGCTGATCCGCCCGGCGCTGGCCACCTGGGCCGTGGTGATGATCACCGGCCATTACTGCACCTGGTGGGCCCTGGATGCCCGCGGCTGGGAGCTGTGCGGCGCCGTGCTGGGCATCTACGTGGCCGATCGCGCGCTGTTCAAGCGCGGGAAGTGAGCCGCCGGTGAGCCGATTCGACAGCGGCCTGGTCGCGCGAGCGCTGGCGGCCTTGGCCAGGCCTGCAGCCAAACCTGAGCCCGTCGAGCTGCCGGATCCGGTGGCGCTGGCCGCGGCCCTTTGCCGGCGCTTTGAGGGCCTGCGCCTGGCGCCCTACCTCTGCCCGGCCGGCGTGCCCACTATCGGCTACGGGTCGACCCGCTACGAGAACGGCCAGGCCGTGCGCCTGAGCGACCCGCCGATCACGCGAGAGCGTGCCGAGGCGCTTCTGCAGTGGCAGCTGCGGGCGGTGGTGCTGCCGGCGGTGCTGCGTTTGTGCCCAGGGGTGCAGGGCGCGGGCCGCCTGGCTGCGCTGATGGACTTTGTGTTCAACCTGGGCGCGGGCCGGCTGGCGGCGTCGACGCTGCGGCGCCGGGTCAACGCCGGCGAGTGGGACCTGGTGCCCGCCGAGCTGCGCAAGTGGGTCTACAGCCAGGGCCGAAAACTCGGCGGCCTGGTGGCGCGCCGTGAGGCTGCGATCGCGTTGATGGAAGGCGTGTAGCGGCCCCTGCGGCAGCCCTGCAAATGTCAGCCATGGCGCCAGAAGATGGCGCCACCATGAAGCACATCCTCACACCCTTCGCCGGGCCTTCGACGCGCAGTCTCCCTCGGGCGGCTGCGCGTCATTTTTTTCTGTCTGAGGGCAGCGGCGCACCTGGACTGGTGCGTTATCTGTCTGGAAGGATCGAGCTGGCCGAGGGGGCGAAGAGCAGCTGGGTGACGGTGACCCGAGCGGGCACCTTCACCGATCCGCGCTATGGCACCTTCACCATCACGCCGGCCATGCTGGCCCAGATGGTGCGGAACTTCGACGCGCGGGTGCTGGGTCAGGATGTGTTCTTCGATGTGGACCACAAGCCGACCAACGGAGCTGCAGCCAAGGTGCTGAAGCTCGCGGTGGAAAACGGCAAGCTGCGTGCGCTGGTGGAGTGGACCCCCTTCGGGATGGAGGCGGTCAAAGAGCGTGGATTCGCTTATCTCTCGGCCGAGTACCACGAAGCCTGGACTGACAACGAACAAGGGGCGGCGCATGGATGTGTGCTGCTCGGCGCGGGCTTGACCACCCGCCCCGTCATCAAGCGCCTGGATCCGATCCAGCTGAGCCTCTCTGGCTCTGACGATGAATCGGACGCCGGGATCAAGCTGGCCATCTCTCAAAACCTCATCAACTCCCTGGAGTTCGACGCCATGAACCCGATCGAAAAGCTGAATCAAAAGCTCCTGTCTCAAGGCCTGACCCCTGAGCAGATCGCCCCCCTCCTGGCTGCTGCGCGGAAGCAGCTGGCTGAAGCCGGCCAAGACGAGACCAAGTGCCTCGCCGTGGTCTCCACCTTTGAATCGGCCGGCGAAGCGCTGGCCAACCAGATCCGCACGCTGAGCGCCTCGGGCCACCAGCCGGGCCCGATCTCGCTGACCATCGCCCCCCCGGTGGATGTGGCCGGCGAGGTGCATCGCCTCCTGGCCCAGCAGGCCGCCACGGCCGCCGCCGATGCCGCCACGCTGGCCGGCAAGGTCAAGCTGCTGAGCGACACCATCCAGGCTGACGCCTCGCTGGACGAAGCCACCCGCAGCGAGCTGATCCAGCAGGCGCAACCCCTGGTGACCAAGGAACTGAGCGACGCCCAGGTGACCACCATGGCCACGGTGCTGCTGTCGCAAGCCCAGAAGACCAGCGCCGCGGTGCAGCTGGCCACCCTGGGCTATCGCCCGCCGTCTGGCAGCGTCCACATCACCGTGGACAGCAGCAACCAGATCAAGAGCCTGCAGGACCAGATCGACACCCGCCTGGGCATCAAGCGCCTGAGCGATGCCAAGCGCTACGAGCGCACCGGCGGCAAGCTGCTCGCCGAGAACAAGGACTTTGCCGAGAAAGCGCTGGCTCAGTTCGACAACGAGTGGGGCCACCGTCTGGCGAACGAGCACAAGCTGCTGTCCGGTGGCGTGGGCTCGATCTCTGACACCTCGGTGCCGGCGGTGATCGAGCGCACGGTGCTGCGTGAGCAGCTCTACTCTCTGGTGGGCCTGAACTATGTGGATGTGGGCACGGCGGCCTTTGCGGGCTCGGTGCTGATCCCCTTCTCCTACCGCGACCCAACGGCTGCGGGCGTGGCAGGCCTGAGGACCTATGAAGGGCAGGGCATCAAGCGCGCTGGCTTGATCCAGACCTCGGAAGAGGCCCGGCCGCTGCCGCAGAAGCTGGCCTTCCAGGCCACCAATGAAATGCGCTACCTGCTGCAGGCTGCGCCCATCGATTTCGAGCCGATCGCGGAGAACATCCAGAACATTACCCGCATCACGGCCGAGGACACCGACCGGGTGATCCAGAACGAGATCGTCATGAGCGCCGACGAGGCCCTGGTGGCGCCGCTCAACGATGTGCTGACCGCGCAGGTGAATGGCGTCAACAAGATCTTCGTCACCACGCAGTTCCCGGTGGTGCGCCCCCGCAAGTACTTCGATCTGAAGGGCGTGCAGCAAGGCGCGACGCTCAACCCCCTGACGGTGACGCTGAACGCGGTCCAGCGGCAGGAGTACACCGGCGGCACGCTGGCGGCCGGCCTCTACTACGTCATGGACTACAACCTGGGCGAGCTCCGCTTCGTGAACGAGCTGGGTGTGCTGCAGACCCCGACCAATGGCTGGGTGCTGAGCGTGGTGGGCAGCTACTCGCTGAACGCGGCCAAGTTCAACATCGATGTGGGCGCCGCACCGGACACCGTGGGCGCTGCCTATGACCGGGGCCTGAACCTGATCGGCGGCCGCAAGGTGGCGATCGAGACCGACCGTTACTACACCGCCAGCATGCTGCTGCTGAGCGGCGCGGTGGACAACGCGCTGAGCAACGCCACCACCTTCCAGGCCAACAGCTCGCGCCCGGGCTATGGCCTGAACCCGGACGGCAGCGTGGGCATCATCAAGGGCATCCCGGCTTTCAACACGAAGGCGCCGGGCTTGTTCATCGGTGACACCCGGATCATCGTGGGCGAGAGCCGAAACACCCGCTTCCGCATGCTGCGTGCCTTCTCGATGCAGCCGCTGGAGCAGGCCCGCGATGCCAGCGGTAACTTCATCGGTGCCACCGAGGGCTATGGCGAGCAGTACATCGCCTGCCACACGCCTTCGATGCGGAAGAACGCGAACACCTCGCTGGTGCTGTACAGCGCCGCTGGCCGGATCGCTCGCGCCGCCTAAGCCACACCCCCCCTGGAGCCTGAGAGCCCCCGCCCGAACGCTGGTTCGGGCGGGTCTGGGGTCAGCAGGGACTGGAGAACTTCATGCCGAAACGCTACGTCCAGAACGACACGCCCGAGTTCAAGATCATCTGCGGCGTTCTGATCCCGCCCTTTGACGGCCGCGAGGTCGAGGTGTCCGATCAGGACGATCCCGAGCCGGCCGCAGCGCTGGGCACGGACAGCCCTGGCGATAGCCTGGTTGAAGGCCAGGAGGGCCAGGGCGAGGGTGAAGACCCCGCCGCTGCCCGCGCCCTGGCCAACCTGCGCGAGCTGCTGGCCGCCTCGGTCAAGGTGATCTCGGCCGGCCTGGCCGAGCACAGCGATGAGACCCTGGCCGGGCTGCTGCAGCTCGAGCAAGCCAGCGAGACCCCGCGCAAGAGCCTGCTGGCGGCCATCACCGAGCTGCAGCTGCAGCGCGCCCAGGCCAAGACCGGCGCGCCCGAGTAAGCCGGCGCGCGGCAAAGAAAGAGGAGCAAGCGCACCATGTCCGGATCGATGAGCGAAGCCGATCTGCTGGCGGACCTGCAGCGTTCGCTGCATGACGCAGCCAGCGTGTTTTCGGCGCCGCTCGATGCCGACTGGAAGCGCTTCCTGGCCGCCGCCTTGGCTGCCATGAGCAGCAAGCGCCCCCGCACCCAGCTGGGCGCGGTGACGCTGGTGGCGGACCAGGACCTCTACCCCCTGCCGGCCCCGGTGCTGGCGGACTTTCTCAGCTACAAGACCCACCTCTGGGGCGGCCGGCCGGGCAAGCCCTGGATGCCGGGCTACGCCGGCGCGCTGCCGCGTGTCAGCGTGCATGACAACAGCCTGGTGTTCGACCCGGCCCCCAGCGCCGCGCACCTGTTGGCGCATGGCTCGGCCTTCCGCTTCTGGTACTTCTGTCAGCACCGGGTCGGCGCCACGGCCGAGGAGTGCACGATCAACCCGGTGGACCGCAGCCTGCTGATCCTGCGCGCCCAGGTGGAGGCCATGCGCGAGCTGGCCATGCGCAGTGCGAACAAGCCGGTGACGGTGCGCGATGGCTTCAGCGGCACGCCGCGCAATGCCACGCCGGCGGCGCTGAGCGCGCAGCTGCTGGACGAGTGGAAGGCGGCGCCATGAGGCACAACGCCCGAGAGCAAGCGGCCCGCCTGCGGCGCGCCGGCCGTAGCGTGCAGCAGGCCCTGGCCCGTGCGCTGCCCGACCTGGCCAACCAGGTCGCGTCGACGCTGCGCATCAAGGCGCCCAAGGACCTGACCGTGATGGCCAACAGCGTGCTGGTGGCCCGCCGCAGCGCGTTTGAGTACTTCGTGCACCCGAACACCGACTACGCCAAGTGGGTGGACAAGGGCCGCAAGCCGGGCAAGGGTCTGCCGCGCTTTGCTGAAGGCCTGCCGGCCGTGGAGTGGCTGCGCCGCCGCCTGGTCAATCTGGCCCAGGCGGCCAATCCGAAGTTCCGCAAGCCTCGCAAGGGCAGCAAGCGGGCTGCTGAGTTCGATGAGCAGCTGCAGGCTCGCTATCTGGCCTGGTCGCGGCATGTGAAGTTCAAGGGCATCAAGGCGCACCCATTCGTCAAGCCGACCGCTGACGCTCACCGGGCGGCCGTGCAGAGCGGCCTGGTGCTGGCGGTGCGTGAAGGCCTGGCCCGAGCTCGCGGAGGCCAGGCATGAGCGCCGGGCCGAACCGGCGCGGCCTGGCCCTGGCGGCCGCCCAGGCCAGCTTTGCGGCCATGTACCCGGCGCGCCGGGTGGAGCGCGGCATGCAGGAGCCAGCCGAGGTGGGTGATGCGGTGCTGCGGCAGGGCCTGTTCACCTTCATCGCCACCGGCCGCAATGCCTTCAGCGGCGAGGTGGGCGCAGAGCACCGCGACAGCACGCTGAGCTTTGCCCTGGTGGCCTATGGCCAGGTGGCAGATCTGAGCGCCGCCGGCCTGAGCCTGCGCGTCGAGCAGCTCGAGGAGCAGCTGGAGCAAGAGGTGATCGAGTGGTGCCAGGCGGCCAAGCCGGCGCCGCTCGATGCCGTGTACATCAAAAACGCCACCTACAGCCAGGGCCTGGACGCGCCCGTGGCGTGGGTGGTCCTGGAGCTGGAGGCGCTCTATGTCTGACCCTCAAACCACCCCCAGCCGGGGCTGGACCACGCTGCAGAACGCGGTGGACGAAACCAGCCTCTGGCTGGTGTTTGCACTCATGGGCGGCGCGGGGGCCTCGATGCTGGCCCTGGGCCTGCTGCTGCGCAGCAACCAGGCGCTGACCTGGCGCGTGGTGCTGGGCTCGGTGCTGCACAGCCTGGCGTGGGGCTTCGCGGTGTTCCTGACCTGCTACACGAAGCTGGCCGGCGATCTGCCTCTGCTGCTGGGCCTGAGCATCTTCAGCGGCCTGGGCACCGCCAGCTTCATCGACCTGGTGCTGCTGCTGGTGAAGCAGCGGCTGGGCATCAGCGTGACGATCAATCCACCCGCACCCCCTCAACCGAAGGAGCCTTGACATGGCTGCACCCAAGAAAAACAGCCCCGCCCCAGCTGCTGCTGAAGCACCCGCCGAAGCCCCGGCCCCCGCGGCTGCGCCCCAGCCCCTGCCGCCCCATGGCGGCTGCTGGATCCGTCAACCCGATGGCAGCCTGGTGCTCGACGAAGAGCCCGCCGGCGACGCCCCGCAATCCGAGGAGTGATCCCCCATGAAAGCCAAGCTGCAGATGCTGCTGGCCAAGCCCGAAGCGACCTATGGCGAGGACTCCACGCCCACGGCCGCGGCGAACTGGCTGGCGGTGATGAACATCGACGTGAACCCCGTCGAAATGGAGACCGTTGACCAGGCCACGGTGAGCAACACCTTCGGCCAGGACGAGAAGATCGTGGGGGCTGTCTGGAGCACGATCAGCTTCGAGTTCCCGCTGCGCGGTGGCGGCACGCCCCTGGGCCAGGCCGGCTCGGTACCGAACTTCGACCCCATCCTGCGCTGCTGCGGCATGGCGCGGGTGCTGACCCCGGGAACCAGCATCGTCTATTCCCACATCGACACGCTGGACGAGAGCGCCACCTTCTACTATTACCTGGACCAGGTGATGCAGAAGATCGTGGGCGTGCGCGGTAGCTGGGAGCTGAAGTTTGACGCCAAGAAGCAGGTGGTGTTCGCCTTCAAGGGCATCGGCCTCCGCACACCCATGATCGACGCCGGCCTGCCGGTCCCCACCCAGCCCCCGATGCCGCGGCCGATGGCCTGCAACAAGGCCAACACCACGGTGACTTTCGGTGCTCTGACCGCGCTGCTCAGCAGCTTCTCGGTGAACCAGAACAACGATGTGCAGTACCGCAACCTCACCGGCCGTGAGGATGTGAGCATCATCGACCGCAACACCAGCGGCAGCGTCACCATTGAGCTGCCGACCGTGGCCCAGAAGAACTTTCTGGGCACCGGCGGTGTGATGAGTGATGCGCTGACCGACTCGCTCACCATCACCCACGGCAACGTGGCCGGCAACATCTGCACCATCGCCATTCCCAAGGCTCAGATGTTCAAGCCCAAGCTGGGCAATGACCAGGGCCAGGCCATGCTGAGCGGTGAGCTGCATGTGGTGCGCAACGCGCTGACCTTGACCTTCACCTGAGCGTCGAACCATGAGCCAACAAGCAGACAAGAACAGCCCCAGCCCTGAGCTGGAGTTCATCCTGGGCGCCGCGCCGGTGCGCTTCAACTGGACCGTGCGGGTGCCGGTGCCCAAGGATGACGACTACGTGGTGGTGAAGCTGCCGCTGCAGTTCGAAGCGGTGGACCAGACGGAGCTGAACCGCTTCCGAGGCATCGGCCTGGCCGATGGCGAGCAGGTGCCCAGCGATGTGGAGATTGCCCGCCAGGTGGTCAAGGGCTGGCCGGTGCTGCGCAATGCCGAGGGCTCGCTGGTGCCCTTCAGCGAGGCGAAGCTGGAGCAGCTGCTGCGGCATCCGGTGATGGCCACGGCGATCGCCGCCACCTACCTGGCCGCCATGAATGGGGTGGCCGCCCGAAAAAACGCTTAGCGGCCGCGCGCCGCTGGGCCCTGGCTCAGCGGCCCGGCCGGCATGAGGTGGTGGAGGATCAGCGCGTCGATGACCTGGTGCGCCAGGGGATGGATCCCGCCGAGGCGCAGGCCTGGCTGGACTCGCAGGAGATGGAGCCCGAGCCGGAGGAGCTGGGCGCCGGTGATGCCGATGACGAGTCAGACCCCTGCGGGCCCTTCGTGGTCTGGCCGGAGAACTGGCAGGCCGTCGAGCTCTTCATGCGCCTGCAGACCAAGTGGCAATGGCGGCCCGATGGGCGCCGTGACGGCATCTGCTACCTGCAGGCCGAGGCCGTGATGCGGCTGCTGAAGATGAAGAAGCAGCGCCGCCTGTTCGTGCAGCTGCAGGAGATGGAGCGCGCCGCGCTGGAGGCCTTGGATGAGCAATAGCAGCAACACGGAAGAACTGGGCATCCGGCTGAACGCGGACGGCGTGGCCGAGTTCGTGCTCAATGTGAACCAGGGCGGCAAGGCCGTCGATGACTTCGGGCGCAAGGCGGATGGGGCGAACAAGCCCCTGGGCAACACCACCCAGCTGCTGAACAACAGCGGCAAGACCGCACGCGAAACGGCCCAGGCCTGGCGCTTGTTGCCGGCGCAGATCACCGATGTGGTGACCAGCCTGGCCAGCGGCCAGCCGGCATGGCTGGTGGCCATCCAGCAGGGTGGGCAGATCAAAGACAGCTTCGGCGGCATCGGGCCGATGTTCCGTGAGCTCGCGGCGGCGGTGGGCCCGGTGCGATTGGGGCTGATGGGCCTGGCCGGCGCCGGCGCGGTGGTGCTGCTGGCGCATCAGCAGGGGGCTCGGGAGGCGCAGGCCTACAACCGCGCCCTGATCATGACGGGCAATGCGGCGGGCACCACGGCCGAGCAAATGGGCTTGATGGCCCAGCGCATCTCAGCCGCTGTAGGCACGCAAGGCAAAGCTGCCGAAGCACTGGCCCTGATGGCGGCGACCGGCGAAGTGGCCGGCAACAACCTGGCAAAGTTCTCCGAGCTTGCGATTCGCATGGAGCGCACCCTCGATGCGCCGCTGGAGGACACAGCGCAGCGGTTCGCCGAACTGGGCCGAGCACCGCTGGAAGCCACCTTGCGGTTGAATCGTGGGGTCAATTACCTGACCGTCTCGGTCTACGACCAGATCCAGGCTCTTGTGGCGCAGGGCATGGTTCTAGAAGCCGGTGCCGTCGCGCAACGTGCCTATGCCGATGCGATGGCTGAGCGTGAGGCCAAGGTCCGAGAGGGTTTGACTGGACTGGCCTATGCCTGGGAGCATGTCTTCGATACCTCCAAGAAGGCCTGGGACATGATGGTCGGTGCCGTCGGAGGGAGAGGTGTTGCGGCGGAGGATCGCATCAAGGAAATCAACGCGCAGCTGAATCAGTTCGAGAAGGACCGGCAACGAGCGGGGGAGAACCGAGCCAAGGGGCTGTGGGCCGACGCCCAAGCCCGCGACGAACAAAAGCTGCGAGATGAACGGGAGAAGCTCAATCGAGACTTGGTGCGCAGCTCGGAGCGCAGCGCGCAAGACGAGAGCAAGGTCGCCGAGGTCCAACGGCAGTTGAGGGACCGGGAAGCCGCTTCCATTGAAGCGAACAATGCCATTGTGCTCGCCCAAGCCCAGGCCGCCAGTTCAGTTCGGGCCCAGATCGCCCAGCAGGATCTGGCTGGCGCCGAGCAGCGTGCGGCGCGCATGGGTGCGGTGGCACAGCTGGAGCTCTCGCTGGTTCAATCCTTGGCCATGGGCAAGCAGGCCGCCCTGGAGCGCCAGCGTGACACGCTGCAGGATCTGCGCAACCAGGATCTGGTCAGCCTCAACGACTTCTATGACCGAAAGGTCGCGCTCGAGCGCCAGGGACTGCAGGACCAGATTCAGGTGGTGGAAGCCCAGATCGCTGCCGAGCAGAAGGGCACCAAGGCTTCACTGGCTTCTATGAGCGCGCAGGCTACCGCGCTGGCCAAGCAGCGGGATGCGCAGATCGGCTACATCGATGCCCAGATCCGGGCTGAGTCGCTCCGTAAGCCCAGCGACGGCAATGCCGCCAAGCAGCAGGAGGCCCGCTTGCTGGAGCTCCAGGCCCAGCGCGCCCAGCTGATGTCGGAGGGCGAGGTTCGCCAGATCGAGCTGACCACACAGCGCAGCCAGCTGGAGTTCGACTCGGCGCGGCGGGTCATGGAGCTGTGGGCCCGGCGGAATGCCATGACCGAGGAATCGGCAGGCCTCGAAGTCAAAGCCGATCGTGAGCGTGCGGCCGCGTCCAAGCAAGCCAACGACCAG
Organism: Paucibacter sp. B51; assembly: GCF_027863535.1. Classification (NCBI taxonomy): domain Bacteria; kingdom Pseudomonadati; phylum Pseudomonadota; class Betaproteobacteria; order Burkholderiales; family Sphaerotilaceae; genus Roseateles; species Paucibacter sp. B51. The sequence continues at coordinate 2,481,738 of NZ_JAPIVN010000001.1, forward strand.
ATCATTGCGGACTTCTTGCAAAAGCGGCAGGCCTTGGCTCAGTTCAGCGAGCAGCTGCGGGTGAGCAATGCGGCCGGGGCCGTGGATCTCATCGCCGACCCCTACCGGCGCGCCAAGGAACGGGCGATGCTGGAGATTCAGGAGCTGAATCGCTACTACGACGAGCAGCTCGCGGGGATCCAGAAGAAGCGTACGCAGGCCGAAACGCTTGACCCAGCCTCGGTATCCGGTCTGGACAAGGACATGGCCGTTCTGGAACAGCGCAAGGCGGACCAGGTGCTGCTGATCAATCGCCGCCTCGCCGAGGACCTGAAACCCGAGTGGCAGCGCATGCTGGAGGGTTGGCAGGACACCACCAGGCTGATGCGGGAGAGCTACAACGACTTCCAGAGCGGCTGGCTTCGCGCGGGCGAGGACGCCTGGGTGCAGTACGTCAAAACGGGCAAGCTCAACATCGCCAGCCTGGCGGACTTTGCTGTGGGTGAGGCGGCAAAGTTTGCGTTCCGTTCGGTGTTGGCCAAGCCGATGGAGCAGGCGGGTAGCTTCCTGGCCAATCTGATCGGGCTATCGGGGCCAACTGGTGGGGCGGCTGGAGGCGCAACGCAGACGGCGGCGATTGGCGCGGAGACCGCTGCACGGGCCACCTTGACCACCAACATGGGTCTTGCAGTGCTGCCACTCAACGCTATGGCCTCGGCCGCGGCGAATGCGAGCATTTCTATCGCGGCTCTTGCAGCGGCTGGCTCCGGTTCCAGCGGTGGCGGCCTGATTGCTAGCCTCTTCAGCATGGCGGGAGGTGGCCCTTCTGGCGGCTTTGGAGGTGTGAATGGCTCCGCAGGCACTGCCGTCATCCCTGGGAACTTTGCACACACCGGCGCCATCATGGGTGCCAGCGAGGGTTGGACCCGTGCGATGCCGGTGAGCACTTGGGCCGGCGCACGGCGCTACCACTCGGGCGGCCTGGCGCACGATGAGGTGCCGGCCATCCTGCAGCGTGGTGAGGGCGTCTACACCAAGGGCCAGATGAAGAATATGGCACCGCTGGATGTGGTGGCCCAGGCTGTGGGCGGGCGCGGTGGCCCCTCGGTGACGCAGCACATCTCGATCCACATCGATGCGCGAACCGACCAGGCCCAGGTGGCCCAGGTGGCGCGCCAGGCCATGGTGGCGGCCAAGGCCGAGCTGATGGAAGAGATGGCGCGCGGCCAGGCCTGATGACGCCTGCGCCGTGAGGCGCTGGGCCCCAGCTGGCCCCTGCAACTGGCGGCCCGGCTTGCCCACACTGGGGCATGCCTCAAATCCTCGATTGGCCCCCTGCGCTCCGCCCTGCCGAGGTGGACTGGGGCCTGCTTGTGCCCCAGGAAGTTCAGCGCGGCATCGACGGCTCGCCCCAGGTGGATATCGTGGGCGCGCCGCGCTGGCGCGTGATGATCAGCACCGGGCCGCTGCGGCGCGACGAGGTGCCCGAGTGGGAGGCCTGGATCGATCGCCTGCGCGGCGGTGTGAACCGTGCGCGGATCTGGGACTGGCGGCGCGAGGCCCCGCTGGGCCCCGCGGGCGGCGCGCCGATCGTGACGTTCGGCGGCACCGGCAACTCCCTGGTGACCCAGGGCTGGACGCTGAGCACGCAGAAGATCCTCAAGGCTGGTTCCTGGATCGGCTTGAACGGCGAGCTCAAGCGCCTGAGCCAGAGCATCAACAGCGACGGCGGCGGCGTGGCCACCATCACGTTTGAGCCCCCGCTGCGCAGCGCCGTGCCGGCGAATGCGCCGCTGTTGCTGGTCAAGCCCACCGCCTTGTTCATCATGGACGGCGACCCGCCATCGATGAAGCAGCTGGGCGCACGTTTCCCGGGGTTCAGCCTGGCGTTTGAGGAGGTGTTCGCGTGAGCGCCCACAGCGATCAGATGGATGCGGCCACAGCCGGCGTGGTCTACCTGGTCGAGATGCAGTTCACCACCGGTACCGTGCGGCTGTGCACCTGGACGCATGCGCTCGATCGCATGGGCGTGAGCTGGCAGGGCGCGGGCCGCCTGCTTTCGGTCAGCCCGCTGCAGGACATGGAGGGCGGCGGCCAGTACCCCGCCATGGACATTGGCCTGGCCGTGCAGGACGCCTCGCTGCTGGCCCTGGCGCGGGGCAATGTGGCCACCTACCGGTCGCAGCCCGTGAAGATCTACCTGAGCGCCTTCAACGATGCGCTGCAGCCCGTGGGCGAGCCTGAGCTGGCCTGGGCGGGCCAGATGGAGCAGGTGCGCATGCGCACCGGTGACGGCACGAAGAAGAACCCGGCCATGGCCGTGATGCGCTGCGAGCTGCACGGCCGCGACAAGCGCGCCCCGCAGACCCTGCGCCTGAACGATGCCCAGCACCAGGCGCGCTGGCCTGGTGACACCTTTCTGAGCCGCGTGGAGGAGCTGGCGGGCCGGCCCATCCCGTGGCTGAGCGTGAAGTTCCAGCACCGCGACTGATGGGCCCCGCCATGACTTCACGCTTGCCGAACTGGCCCCACCGCCTCAATGACCTGGTGCAGCAGCAGCTGAACCAGCCTTTCCGCTGGGGGCGTGTGGATTGCGCGCTGTGGGTGGCCGATGTGTGCCTGGCCCTCACCGGGGCCGATCTGCTGATCGAGCTGCGCAAGCCCAAGCGGCGCACGGCCTGGGCCGCGCTGCGGGCGCTGCGCCAGCTGGGCGGCGCGGCCCAGGTGATGTGGCGGGCCGGCCTGCCGCCGGTGGCGCCGGCGCTGGCCAGCCGCGGCGACCTGGTGCTGATCGGCCAGGGGCGCTGGCCGGTGCTGGGCGTGTGCCTGGGCGATGAGGCCATGGCCCCGGGCGCCGAAGGGCTGGAGTGCGTGCCCATGGCGCGGGTGCTGGAGGCCTGGAAGGTATGAAGACGGCGCTGAAGACCTGGCAGCAGCTGGCCCTGCGCTTCGCCCTGGGATGCGTGTTGCTGGCCGTGGGCCTGAGCGTGGGCATGGACGGCCCCAGCGGTGCGCTGGTGCTGGCCATGCCGATCTTGATCCCGCTGGCCATCACCGCGGCGGTGACGTATGGCGCCTACTACGTGGCCGCGGCCCTGGTGATCGGACAGTACCTCTACGGCCAGGACCAGGCCCGCAAGGCCAAGAACCGGGCGAAGGACGCCTACAACGCGGCCCTGCAGGACCGCATGACCACCATTCAGGGCGGCAGTGCCCCCTGGCAGATCATCTACGGCGAGACCTGGGTGAGCCCGGTGATGGTGGCGGCCGTGCTGACCAGCGGCGACAAGGACCAGTACAAGCATGTTGTGTACGTTTGGGCCGCGCATGAGTGCGAGGCCATCCTGGACTTCACGCTGGCCGGCAAGAGCGTGTCGGTGGGTGCGTCGGGGCATGTGAACGCCGGCAAGTGGGCCGGCGAAGGCACCGACTCTGACTCTGAGCTGGTGACGCTGTCGGCCACCGGCACTGTGGATCTGGACCGCTACCCAGTGCGGCTGATCTGCCTGGCCGAAGACAAGGCGAACCCCGAGATCCTGTACCGCAACGATGTGGTGCTGACCCACCTGGCCGGTGGTGAGGGCGGCCGCATCACGGTCAAGCCCGAGTTTGTGGCGACCTGGGCCAACCGCAGGGTGTGGGTCAACTACGAGGTGCCCCAGGTGGCCACGCCCACCATGCGTGTGCGCCACCACCTCGGCACGGCCGACCAGGCGGCCGATGCCGGCCTGCTGAGCGACTGCCCCGCGGACTGGAAGGCCACCGACCGCGGCCGCGGCCTGTGCTACTCGGTGGTGCGCTACGACTTGAACGATGAAGAGTTTCAGGGCGGCCCGCTGGAGGCGCGCGCCAAGATTCGCGGCCGCAAGGTCTATGACCCTCGCACCGCCACCACCGCCTGGACGGCCAACGCGGCGCTGTGCGTGGACGACTTCATCCAGGCCGAGTGGGGCAAGGGGGCCGCGGCCGCCCAGGTCGACACGGCCGCGGTGAACGCCGCTGCGAACGTGTGCGCTGAACAGATCGATTACGTGGTGAAGTTCCCGGACAACCACACCGAGACCAAGCAGGCGCCGCGCTTCACGATCAACGGGGTGGTGCGATCGGATGCCGACCCCGACCAGACCCTGGAGCTGATGTGCCAGGCCATGGCCGGCAATGCGGTGCGCACCGGGGGCATGTGGTCGCTGCAGGCGGGGGTGTACACGCCGCCGGTGATGGATCTGAGCGATGCCGACTGCCTGGGTTCTGTCGAGTCGGTGCCTGGCTTGCCGGGGCATGAGGTGATCAACAGCCTGCGCGGCCAGTTCTATGACCCGCTCAAGTACGGCGAGCTGACCGACTACCCGCCCTATCAGAACACCGCGCTGGTGGCCGAGGACGGCGGCCGCTCGCTGTGGGACTCGCGCAGCTTTCCTTTCAGCGACGAGATCTGGCGCTGCTGGCAGCTGGCGCGGATCACGGTGGAGCAGACCCGCGGCGAAGTGCTGGTGTTCCCGGCCAAGCGGCGCGCGCTGCGCCTCAAGCCGGGCCAGCGTGTGCGTGTCTCGCTGAGCAAGCTGGGCATGGTGCAGCAGGTGTTCCGCGTGGTGAAGCGCGAGTGGACCGTGGGCAAGCCTGTGATGCTGACGCTGCAGCAGGATGACCCGAGCGTCTGGGACATGGGCGATGCCGCCGCCAGCCTGGCGCCCACCAGCACGCGCCTGGTCGACCCCTGGGTGGTGGCGCCTGTGGCCGGCCTGGTGGCCAGCAGCGGCTCGGCCACGCTGCTCAAGCAGGGCGACGGCACCGTGGTGGCGCGGGTGAAGCTCGCCTACACGGCCAGCGCGGACGCCCTGGTGCTGAGCACGGGCGCGCTGCAGATCGAGTACCGGCGCCAATCGGAGACCACCTGGCAGCGGGCGCCGGATGCGGCAGGGTCGAGCACTCAGGCCTTTGTGCTGGGGCTGGAGGAGCAGCAGCTGTATGTGCTGCGCGCTCGCTGGGTGAACGGTATGGGGGCGCGCAGCGATTGGGCGTCCACCACGGTGCTGCATGTGGGCAAGACGGCCGCGCCGGACCCGGTGCAGGCCCTGGCCGTGGGCCTGGTGCCCGGCGCGCTGCGCATCACCTGGACCCCGTGCCCCGATGCGGACTATGCCGAGACCGTGCTGCGCGTGGGCGCCAGCTGGGCCGCGTCGACGCTGCTGGCCAATGTGGGCCCGGCCAGCACCTACGACTGGCTTTGGCCAGCCCAGGGCAGCTACAAGATCTGGGCGGTGCACCTGGACAGCAGCGGGAACCAGAGCACGCCGGTGTGGGTGCCGGCGCTGGTGGACCGGACCATTTACATGGGCCTGCCGCGCGGCGGTGCTTTGAATGCGGATCCGGAGTGCTCGCTGCCTTCAGAGTGGGTCGGCGGGGCGTTTGTCACCGGGGTGGCTGGTGTGCCGGGGGGCACGGCGGTGGGCTCGGTGGCTGCGGGCGTGGAGGCCAACGTCCAAAGCGTGCGGATCGTGCCGGTCAGCCCCTTGCGGCGCTATCGCGTGTCGGCCAAGGCCTTTGCCAATGTGGCGGCAGGCGCGATGTATCTGGGGGTGTACTGGCACAACGCCGCAGGCGAGGGCGTGATGCATGTCCCGGTGTCCGGCGGCTGGGGTGGTGGCACTTGGTCCTACTTCGGATTGATCGGGAGCACGCCCAGCACCTCGGTGACGGACTACAGCGCCGAGTTCGGCGCTGGCACTGGCTTTCCTGTTCCCGCTGGCATGGCTGGCGTCAAGCTCATCGCCATTTGCAACTATGCACCCAACCTCAACGGGGGTGGCAGCGCTCGCCACTATCTGAGCGACTTCAAAATCGAAGATGTGACGGATGTGGCGACCGTCTCGCAGACGGCAACTGCTGCAGCGAGCAATGCGTCGGCGGCGCTGGTGCGGCTGCAGGCCATCGACAGCGACGGCGTGCTGGCGCGCGGCGAGAAGCCCGAGGTGATCGCCAAGTGGCTGGACATTTACAACGAAGGCCCCGGCATCGATGCGCAGGCTGCGCAGCTGGGCATCACCACCGAACGCACCGCGTGGGCGAACGCCAAGGAAGCGCTGCGTGTCTACCTGGTCGGCCTCACGCCGGCCTACAGCGACACGACGCAAGACACCTTGATCGTTCCGGCGGTGGATCGCGTCAAGTGGGCGGACTACTACAGCGCCCGCCAGACGCTGCTCAACAAGATCGCGGCTGTCTTCGGCTCGGCCGGTGGGGTGAACATGATCTGGGGGCCCACCTCAGGCAGTGCAGGACCGGGCCTCTATGGCTTCACTCTGGCCTACATCAAGACACCCGACAGCAACCGCTTTGGCTTGTTGCCTGGCGAGCAGCTGACCATCAGCGGCGATGTTTGGCAAGACGGCGCCTCGGCAGCTGCTGGGCAGTATGCGCAGCTGTACCTCTACTGCATGGATGTGGGCGGCATCTGGACTGGCTACACCGTCACGGTCAACGGCTCTGGCCAGGCCCAGGCTGGCAGCCGTGGAAGCGCCACGCTGACACTGCCGGCAGAGGCGCAGATGCGCTACATCGTGGTGGGCTTGTATCACCAGGGCGGCACCAGCAACACGGTGGGCACGGTTGTTTGTGATCGGGTCCAAGTCGAGCGCGGGCCGGTGGCCACGCAGTACAGCCCCGGTGCGGAGCCCGGCGCGACTGTTGGCGCCACCTGGGGCGTGAATATCGCTTCTCAGCCATTCACCTACGTACAGGAAGGCACGCCCGCAGGCGCGAACAACGAATCGACATGGTTGATTCCGAGCTCCGGCCGGTCCTTCAAACTGCTTAGCGGGGTCTGGCGTCCTTTTGTCGGCCCTGGCTCCGTAGCTACGAGCGAGCTCAGCGCCAACGCAGCGACCGAGTTCATCAACTTCTTCGATGCTGCAGGCATCGCCTACTCCAACGCGACCTAAGCCATGGGACTACCGTCCGGTACTTTCTCCAGTGCCTTCGCCGGGCAACTGGAGGTGACCTTCACAGGCGAGTTCTACAGCCAGTCTGGAGGCGACTGGGGGTCTGGCGGTGGCCGCTACTTGGTGCTCAAGTGTCGTGTTGTGCAGGGTGGTACCGAGCTTGCTGTTAGCTACATCAAGACCGGCGCGCCGAGCTCCACGGTGACGCTCGCTTACCCGGGAGGGAACACAGCCTGGACCGTATCTGTGGCCTATGAGTCCCATTCGTTCGGGGGGCCTGCCATCGTTGGAGTGCAGAACGTGCGCGCTGCCTGCTTCCTGGTGAAGCGCTGAGCCTCGGAGTCGCTACGCCATGGCCAACACTTATTCAGCCTATATCCCTGCTACCGGTGAGATCACTGGGAAGCGAATCACCACCGCCTCGCAGGAACTGCTTTCTATCAACTCCGCGCCCGGCGAGGCCTGGCTGCAGGGCGAGGTGGATCACCTGGGCCATCGCGTCGAGATGAGGCCTGATGACTTTGGGAATGCCGTGGTCCCGGTGGTGGTGCAGTACCAGCCGCCGGCGCCGGCCGACAGCGATTGGGTCGCTTGGTCTTGGAGCGAGCCGCTTCGGCGCTGGGTGCCGGTGCCCACACTGGCGGCGCTGAAGCTGCAGGCCAGCGAGCCGCTGCTGGCGGCGCTGGCCAGCCTGGACGCGCGGGTGATTCGGCCCAGCTCAGAGATCGCGGTGGCGCAGGCGCTGGGGCAGGCGGTACCGGAGGCGGCCACGCTGCGCCTTTCGGGGCTGCTGGCTGAGAAAGAGGCGCTGCGTCATTTGCTGCGCCAGATCCAGGCCGCTACAACGAAGGAAGAGCTCGACGCTCTGCCGCGCTACGAAGGACCTCACGATGAATCTGCACTCTGAAACGCTTCGCCGTCTGTTCTTTCAGACCTTCCTCTCGATCTTTGTCGTTCTTGTCTCGACAGGCTGCGGAGGCGGAGGCGACGAGAACGTCGAGGAAGTGAATTTGTGTGGTGCTTCGACGGTCTCGGCTCATCAGGTTAGCGACAAGGTTTCCATTCCGAAGACTCCGGACCGTTGCGCTTCGATTTAGACCGTTCGGCACTCAAACGAAAGCCCGCTGATGCGGGCTTTTTTACATTTCTCTGTGGAAGAGATACCACATTCACCACGGCTCCAAAGGCCTAAGCGACTTAGGGATAACGCACTGGCTGGTGTGACAGCGGCGCCGGGAGGCGAATCAACGCTGTAGGAGGGTGATGAGGGCGAGTTGCTTCTCAGTCGGCATCTTGGCGAAGAGGCTGATGAGGAGGCGCTGCGAGTCGGTGAGGGTGGAGGCTGTGCTGTAGGCCGGCAGGTGTTCCTTCATCTGGAAGGCCGGTAGTTCTTCGAGCTCGCCTGCAGGGCGGAAGCTCTGCTCCAGACGTAACTCCGCTTCTTGACTGAGCGAGCGTCTGTTGATCATCGCCTCCCGCGTCAGCCGGTCCTTGAGCTCAGGGCTGAGCCGCAGGGTCGTTGGCGGGATGTCGCTGACCTTGATTTTCGAATGCGTGTTCACCGCACGAATTCTAGGCGTGCCTATTGCGTGATTCTGATTCATGATGCATCATGATGCATACTGATTCACACCCGGTAATACCGAGCGCCATGAAGAAAACCGACCCGAAGAAAGAAACCAAGCCCCTGGTGGCGAAGGTGCCGCTGGCACTGCTGCGCCAGCTGGATGAGGCTGCGCGCATCAGCGATCGCACCCGCAGCGCCGAGCTGCGCGTGCGCCTGGAGGCGAGCTTCGGCAACGCCAAGGGCGTGACGCGCGGCGTTCAAGTTAGGGGGGCTCGCTGATGCGTGGCTCGATTGCATGGCCTGCAGTGTCGGCCGCCCGTGTGACGCTGGCAAATGAAGCGGTGCGGAGGGCTCAACCATGAGCAAGAACTACGCACTGCGCCGCAGCCGCGGGGTGAATGTGTACGAGGCCTTCCGCCGCCTGGTGATGGGGCGCGGTACCGACAAGCTCGAGGAGCTGGCGCAGTTCATGGGCATGAAGGTGGGCACGCTCTACAACAAGGCGGACGCCGGCGACGACACGCACAACCAGCCCACGCTGCGCGATGTGATCCAGGTGACGCACTTCTGCCAGGACCTGAGCGTGATCGATGCGCTCAATGAGTTGTTCGGCCGGGCCTGCTTCGATTGCGCCCGCTACGAGAACACCTCAGACGAGGCGCTGGTGGAGCTGCTCACCCAGTTCGGCGCCGAGAGCGGCGAGTTCCATGTGGCCCTGGGGCAGGGCATGAAGAACAAGCGCTTCACCCGCGAGACGCTGAACCTGATCCGGGGCGAAGCCTTCGATGTGGTCAGTGCGCTGATGACGCTGGTGGCGCGGCTTGAGGACTACGTGGATGAAGACGATGCCGCCGCGCGCTGATGCCTTGCCGCCGCCGGCACCGCGCGCCGGCCTGACGGTGCGCCATGGCCTGGCCGAGGGCCAGGGCCTGGGCGGCGCCGGTGTGGTGGCGCAGATGCTGTTTCTGTTCGGCCCTGCGCTGAAGCGGGCCCTGGATGCGAGGAGGCCTGCAACCCATGTCCCCGACACGCAAACCCCTGCAAAGACAGCGGCCCGGCGCCCCGCGCGGGCAGAGCGCCCTGCATCTGGAGCCAGCGCCCGAGCATGTGTGGGAGGAGGCCGAGCGGCTGCGCCTGAGCAGCAGCTACTGGCGCCAGCGCACCCGGTCGCTCGAGGAGCTGCTGGCCGACCCGCAGCGGGCACGAACGTTTTTGAACTGCGCACGCGGCGCCCTTATTGCCCGCCAGCAGCGCAGGACCTAGCAGATCCGAGACCTCGCCCATGAAGGCGTGGCTGGGTGCAGCCCTGTTTGCCGCGGTGTTCTTCGGCCTGCAGGTGCTTTCTTCAATGACCTCTAACGGCGAAGGTGAGGTGTTTCATGGGAACGATTCGATACATGACGGAGGCGGAGCAGCAGCAGCTGCTGCGCAAGGTGAAGGCCTACCGCTGCCCCCTGGCGCAGCGGGACTATCACTGGATCCGCCTGCTGATTGCCTTGGGTGCGCGGGTGACGGAGTTCAGCCTGATCACCCGCGACCAGGCCGAGCAGGCGCTGGCGACGGGCTGGCTGATCGTGAAGGCTGAACAGCGCAAGGGTGGCAAGAAAGGCCACGAGTACCTGGTGGACCAGACCGTGCGCGAGTGCCTGGCGGCGCTGCTGTTCATGGCCCGCGCTGAAGATCCGCCGGCCGATGGCTCGCCGGCGCCGCTGATTGCCGGGCGCGATGGCTGCCGCCTCTCGGTGCGCAGCTACCAGGCCCGCCTGAAGCTGTGGGTGAAGGACGCCGGGCTGGACCCGCGCATTTCGGTGCACTGGCTGCGCCACACGCGGGGCATGAACATCATCCGCCGCAGCGACGGCAAGAACCCGCTGAAGACGGTGCAGATGGCCCTGGGCCACAGCAGCCTGTCCAGCACCGGCATCTACACCCAGATGGCCCGCGAGGAGTATGTGCGCGAGCTGCAGCGCGTGGACGGCCGCCGCATGCCCAAGCGCCTGGCCAAGGCCATGGCCGAGCAGGGGAGGGCCGCCGCATGAACCCGCCTTTTGTGCCCCAGGTGGAGGTGCCGGTGTGGAGCTACACGGCGCCGTACACGGCCGACAGCCACCCCGATCAGAAGTACTACGGCGGGGATGGTTGCACCAGCTTCAACCTCACGCGAGCAGCCTACGCCTTTGAGCTGGAGGAGCTGCATCTCTCGGCTGAGGCCGAGATCCTCCGCTTCCAGGGTGCAAGGGAGGTTTTGATGAAGGTGGGGCTGGACGCCTTCACTTGCCGCGTGCGCCTCGACCTCGACAGCCTGACCGTCTTGATCAACGCCCTGAGCGATGCGCGCTACGACGTTCTGCAGGAGCTCGAGCGGCAGCGCTTGTCCGACTCCCTGCGCGAGATCCGCGAGGAGCTGGACGAGCGAGGCGAGGACGGCCCGGGCTGCTACTACGGCCACCCCTGGGTGTTCTATGTGGCGCCCGGCCAGGCCGCAGCCAAGTGCAAGGAGCTCGACGCTCAGGGCCTGCCTGAGTACATCGTGCTCGAGGACGCCGATCTGGCGAGCGCCCCCGCCACCACCGCCACCACCGAGGAGGCGCCCGCACCATGACCTTCAAAGTGACCCATGTGGACGAGGCCTGCCGCCGGCGGCGGGTGATGGTGCAGGCCACGGGCCGGCCGCTGGCCGAGCTGATGGTGATGCTGGCCCTGGGCCCGGCGCGCTACCTGGCAGTGATCAACCTGAGCGGGAGGGCTGCCTGATGTACGCGACCCCTTCGATGCCCACCCCCTACGTGCCGACCTTCACCGGCCTGCGCCTGAACTGCTTTGACCCGCAGACGGAGCAGATCCACCTGATCGACATTGCCAGGGGCCTGAGCCGCACGCCGCGTTTTGCGGGCCAGTGCAAAGCCGACTACAGCGTGGGCCAGCATGCGCTGCTGGTTGAGCAGATTGCCTTCCGCAGCCTGCCGGCGCCGCGGCCCGAGTTCCTGATGGGCGCGCTGCTGCGCTGCGCCCACCAGGCGTACATGGGCGGCATGGTCGGCCCGGTGAAAGCCGCGGTCGACCAGCTGGCCCCGGGCGCCCTGGGCCAGGTGATCGCCAAGCTGAGCTGCGCGATCGAGCGGCGCTTTCGGCTGCACCTGGACATGGCCGAGGTGGTGCTGATCAATGTGGCGGAGCGCGAGGCGCTGCGCTGCGAGCGCGATGACCTGGGCGTGGATCCAGACGGCTGCTGGCCCGAGCTGCACCGAACGCTGCGGCCGATGGGCATCAAGCGCATCGAGCCGCTGCCGGCGGACGAAGTGTTCCAGCGCTTCGTCAACCGGGCCATGGCCATCATGGGTGATGCGCTGTGACCGCCCCGGTGCGCCGCAGCTGCCGGGCCGAGCTCTTGCATCGGCTGGGCCTGGCCTCGGGCTGGCTGAGCCGGGCCGATCTGGGCGCCGATCTGCCGTTCAGCGAGACGGCGATCGACAACGAGCTGGCCGACCTGGTGATCGCGCAGCTGGTGCTCTTCAACGCCCGCGGCCGCGAGTACCGGCTGGCCGGTGAACCGGTGGCGCGCCGCGCCCTGCGCGAGCTGCTGCACAAGCCCGAGCTGGGCGTGATGGCGGTGGGCGCGCAGAGCCGCACGGACGCCAGCGTGTACCGCGTGGGCGTGGCCCGCCGGGGCCATGACGCCGCCGGCGAGCCCATGACCTGGATGTTCGAGATCGAGCTGCCTTACCCCGGCCTGGACGGCATGGTGGCGATGCAGAACCTGATGCGAGGTATCGTATGAATCAGCCATCGATGGGTTCCAACAGGGCCGGAATGGCCAGCGCCCCCTGCGCCGCCGAGGGCTGCCAGCACCTGGTGCGGCCCGGTTTTTTGATGTGCCTGGTGCACTGGCGCATGGTGCCGCGCCCGGCCCAGCGCGATGTGTGGCACTGGTTCCGCCTGATCGGCCGCCGCCCTGACGCCCGCCACGCCTACCAGGCCGCCGTGCGCGCCGCGGTGGATGCGGTCTACAGCAAGCAGCTGGGCCAGCAGCAGCGCTGCGAGGCCAGCACGCCGCCCTTGTTCTGAGGCCTCTGGGCCCCTTCCTCTTCTTACCCCCTCACACCCCCAGCACTACCTCCTCTGCGGCCCGATGGCGGCAGCAGTGGCCTTCATGACATGACAACAACAACAGATCAGCCGCCATCACTCATTGAACAGGTCGAGCGCAATGTGGACTGCGAGGACCTGGCCATTCGCCTGGGCCTGGAGCGCCCCGGCGACAAGGGCCGATTCCGCAACCCCAAGGCGAACAGTCGGGCGCCTTCGATCCGCTGCTTCAAGGCCCAGGGCGGTTACTTCAGCAGCTGGGAGTGCGAGGCCTCGCTGGGCCCGGATGGCCACTATGTGACGGGCGGCCCGCTCGAGCTGGTCAAGCTGGCGCGGGGTGTGGAGGATGTGGAAGCGCTGGCGGTGATCTGCGAGCTCTATGGCCTGCTGGATGACGCGGGCCAGGGCGAGCCGGACCCCGAGCCGACGCGGCTGGACTTTGTGGCCAAGCGATCGCGCGACACCATGCTCAACGGTGAGAAGCGGCTGATCCTGCAGGGCTGGCTGGCGGATCGGGGGATCCCGGAGCTGGTGAGCATGAAGGCCATCGAGACCGGCACGCTGGGCCTGAACGATTACACGAACCCGGCCAAGGCCGAGGGCGAGATGCACCACGGCGGCGAGGCCCTGGCCGCGCTGGTGTGCAGCTTTGATGACGGGCGCACGCTGGCGGTGGATCTGCACTACCTGGCGCCGGAGAAGAACGGCGGCATCAAGGGCACCAGCCATGGCGAGCGCGGTGGCTCGCTGTGGTGCAGCGACTGGCGGAAGTTTGACCTGGCCAAGCGCGTGATCGTGGTGGAGACGGCGCTGGATGCGCTGAGTGTGGAGGCCTGCAAGCTGCCCTACACCTGCGCTGTGGCGCTGCGCGCGACCTGGGCAGCCCGGTCGGTGGACTGGCGGCTGATGCGCGGCAAACAGGTGGTGATCGCCATCTGCCCCGGTGAGCCGCTGGAGGCCGGCGAGGCCAAGGGCTACTGCCCCGGCATGCGCGCCAGCTGGCAGGTGCATGAGGCGCTGATGAACCTGGACATTCCCGCCCTGATGGTGGACCAGGAGGACTGGCTGGACGCCGACCAGGTGCAAGTGGCCAGCGTGAATGACTACCTCAAGGCGCACGGCGCCGACAAGCTGGCCGGCGCGCTGAAGAAGCTGGAGCCGTGGCTGATCCCGGGCATGCCGGGCAAAGAGCGGTCGGGCAAGCCGCGGCTGTGGCTGCCGTTCCATGACCAACAGACCTATTGGCGCTATCGCTGCCGCGAGGACTTCACCAGCTGGGTGTCCAAGTTTGAGAATGACGAGGAGACCGAGCGCGAAAAGATCCTGGGACAGGAGAACGTGTGCGGCTTCCGCGTGGCCGGCCTGAGCCGCGTCACGATCGCCAGCCCCACCAGCACAATGACCGGCGATGTGGACACCAGCCCGCGCACGATCTTTGCGCTCAGCGTTCAGGTTCCGCGCTACGGCGCCAAGCTGCTGCGCCGCGTGGTGAGCGATGAGCAGCTGCACAACATCGAGGTGTGGAAGAAGCTGGGGCCGGTGTACAGCTCGCCCAACTTCAGCCGGCTGCTGAACATCATGGAGCGGGCCGCCGACATTGGCGCCCGTGATGCGGTGAACTTTGTGGGCCTGGCCTGGCGCAATGGCCAGCCGGTGGTGAACCAGGGCCCGGACTGCTATTTCTCAGACCCGGCGCAGCAGTGCCCGTATGCCGACCTGGTGTTCCCCAGCGGCCCGGCCGACACGGCGCGCAAGGTGATCAATGCCTACCAGGCCACCTTCACCGGCAATGGGGCGCTGCAGATGCTGGTGTGGGCCCTGGGGGCGCACCTGAAGGCCTTCCTGGGCTTCTGGCCGCATTTCGTGATGCAGGCGGACAAGGGCGTGGGCAAGGACACGCTGGTGAAGCGGCTGGAGCGCTCGATCGGCATGACGGTGTTCAGCCGGCAGACGATGCAGACCGAGTTCCGGATCATGACCTCGGTGAGCTACACCAGCCACCCGGTGGGCTGGGGCGAGCTGAGCGCCAACAAGCAGGACCTGATCAACAAGGCGGTGGCCAACCTGCAGGAGTGCTACCAGTACAGCCACACGCGCCGCGGCGCCGACCTGAAGGACTTCCTGCTGTGCGCGCCGGTGCTGCTGGCCGGTGAGGATGTGCCGGTGGACACGCTGGCCGGCAAGGTGGTGCGCAACCAGCTGACCAAGGCGATGCGCGGCGCGCTGATGCCGGAGGATCTGCCTGTGTTCCCGCTGCGCCAGTGGCTGGACTACCTCTGCACCATCCCCAAGGCCCGGGTGCAGGAGCTGCACCAGCGCTGCATGGCGGAGCTGACCCGCAGCAGCACGGCCGCGGCCGATGACGCCGGCGCGGCCCGGATGATCACGAATTACGGCGCCGTGCGCGCGGGCTGGACGCTGCTGTGCGATTTCGCCGGCATCGATGTGTCGCAGGGCGACTTTCTGGGCGACCTGACGCGCCAGATGAACAGCCACATTGGCGACACCGAGGGCGAACGCCACCCATGGGTGTGGATCGTGAAGACGCTGCTGAGCGAGATCGCACGCGGCAGCTTCCGCTACCCCTTCCTGTTCTGCAAGGCCGGTGATGACGTCGAGATCCTGGCGGTGCGCACCAGCCATGTGATGGACCACATCGCCCGCGAGCCCAGCCTGAAAGAGTTCTGGGACCAGCTGCCGGTCAAGAGCGATCGCGTGTTCAAGCGCGCGCTGGCCACGGCCAATGTGATCGAGGTGGCCGACCTGGAGAAGAGCTGGGCCGGCAAGCGGGTGAGCCACATGGTGGGCCTGAACCTGGCCGCGCTCGAGCAGTACGGCCTCTATGCCACCAAGCCGGTGTTCACGAACACCGCCGAAGACCGAGGAGACGGCGATGCCTGAGCCCCGCACCCCTGACGGGCTTGCCCGTTCCCCCCATCCCGCTCCGGCCAGCAGCCCGCTGGCCGAGCTGGTGAGCCAGCTGGACGCAGCTGAGCTCGCACTGCGCCGCGCGGCAGATCTCTGCCCCGGTGACCCCGCCATGGCGGCCGGCCTGATCGCCCGCGCCGACTGGTGCCATGCCCAACTCAACACCGCCCGAACGCGCCTGAACCACCGACTGGTGCGGCGCGAGGGCGACAACCCCAGGAGATCGAATCCATGAATGCCCCGGCGATTTTGAAAACCAGCCCGCCCCCGGCCAGCGCGCCGAAGGCGGGCGATGAAACGCAGGAAGACCACCGCTTGAACACCAGCCGCCTGAGCTGGATGGCGGCTCAGGACTCCCTGAAGATCCTGAGCTACGAAATGGTGTTGGGCGGCGGCCCGATCGTGGAGATCTTGGACGGCGAGGACACCGTGATCGGCCGCGGTGCCAGCCTCTACTCGGCGCTGGACGAAGCGATGGGGCGGTTTGGATCATGAGCCGCGCACGTATCCATGCCCCGGTGCTGCGCACCGGCTTCAAGACGGGCACGAACCCGGACCGCATGCACCAGGCCATCGTCGCCGCCGGCGCCGCTGGGCTCGGCCTGGACGAGATGGCGCTGCTGGGCCTGGACCTGTGCCGCCAGCAACTCAACACCGTGGCCAACCGGGTGACCTATGCCGGCCTGGCGCACAAGGCGGGCAAGGGAAAGAACAGCAGCCAGTTCCTGCGCTGGTTTGCCCGGCTGGAAGATGCCCAGGCCTGGCTGCTGGCCCCGAACACGCCCAGCGTGCGGCCGGACGTGCCGCGCCAGGCGCAGCGCGGCCGCAATGATGTGGCGATGAGCGAGGTCCTGAGCAAGCGCCGAGCCCAGGAACAACGCGAGGCCGAGCTGCGCGCCAGCAACCGCAGCGCCGGCGACCCCATCATCACCGAGGCCACCAAGCATGTGGTGCTGCCGGCGCCGCCGGCGCACCGCTGGGTGGTGAGCGGCCCGGTGGTGGGTGGCTTCAAGTCGGCGGGCATTGGCGGCTACAGCGAGCCGGCGAGCGGCTGGGCCGCGGCGGCCCTGGGAGCACGGGCATGAGCGCGGTCCCGAACACCAAGGGCGCCACCAGTCCTTTCGCACAACTTCTGGGGACCCAGACACGCCGACTGCCCAAGGCGCCCGAGGTTACCGTGCGCATCAGCGGGCTGGTGATCAGTGATGCGAGGCAAATCAACCGCCTCGGGTTGGACCCAGAGGATGCGGCGAAGCTCAAGAAGGAGCTGGCTCGGGCCAAGGCCCGCGCACGCTATCAGCGTGATCGCCAGGACCCTGTGGCTATGGCCAAGCGACAGGCCTGGTACGAGAAGAACAAGGAAAAGGTGAAGGCCTACAAGAAAGACTACGACAAGAAGCATCGCAAGGCCATGAACGAGTACAAGCTGGCCCACGCGAAACGGGCCTACCAAGCCGACCCGGAAAAGTACAAGGCTCAAACGAGAGCGTACTACCAGGCCAATCGCAGCGCGATCCTGGCACGGGCCAAGGCCAAGCGAGATCGGCTTAAGGCTGCGAAGGCGCAGGAAGGAAAGACATGAGGGCGCTTTCCATTCGCCAGCCCTGGGCCTGGCTGATCGTGCAGGGCCACAAGCCGGTGGAGAACCGGGATTGGGCCATCAAGTACCGCGGCCCGGTGCTGATCCACGCTGGCCTGACGCTGAGCCGCAAGCACTACGAGGACCTCGAGCTGGACATGGCGGTGCGCATGCGCATCGGCCTGCCAGCCTACGAGGACCTGCAGCGCGGCGGCGTGGTGGGCGTGGCCGAGATCGTGGACTGTGTGGACCAGAGCGACTCGCCCTGGTTCACCGGCCCGTTCGGCTTCGTGCTGGCCCGGGCGCGGCCGCTGCCTTTTTTCCCCTGCAAGGGGCAGCTGGGCTTTTTTGATGTGCCGGCCGAGGCGGTCGGTTTGAGCAACGAACTGGTGGAGGCGATGGCGCCATGAGTGAGACCACCGCGATCGAGTGGTGCGACAGCACCTTCAACCCCTGGATTGGCTGCACCCAGGTCAGCCCGGCCTGCGATGACTGCTATGCAGCCCGCAGCGCGCCGGCGCGGACACTGGGGGTGGCCTGGGGCCCGCGCCAGGCGCGCATGCGCACCAGCGAGGCGAACTGGGCCCAGCCGCGGCGCTGGAATGCCCGGGCGGACCAGTTCATTGCCGAGCATGGCCGGCGGCAGCGGGTGTTCTGCGCCAGCCTGGCTGATGTGTTTGACAACGAGGTGCCGGTGCAGTGGCGCATCAGCCTGATGAGCCTGATCCTGGAGACGCCGAACCTGGACTGGCTGCTGCTGACCAAGCGGATCGGCAACGCGGCGGAGATGTTGGAGACAGCGACGCGGGGCTACACGGCCCAGCGAGAGGGCTGGCGGGACAACGTGCCGCCGAATGTGTGGATCGGGGCGACGATCTGCAACCAAGACGAGGCCGACCGGGACATCCCCAAGCTGCTGGCCACCCCGGCAGCTGTGCGGTTCCTGAGCGTTGAGCCGATGCTCGGACCCATTGAGTTGCCACGCTTCTGCGCCTGCGGCTGCCAGCTACCCTGGGGTCACGCTGTCCGCGAAGCGATGAAGGGTCCTTCGGCGCTGAACCGTGATCAGGCCGAGGCGTATGTACCTTCGACACTAGGCGTCGACTGGGTGATTTGCGGCGGCGAGAGCGGCCACAAGGCCCGGCCTATGCACCCGGCCTGGGCCCGGGGCCTGCGCGACCAGTGCGCGGCGGCTGGTGTGCCCTTTCTGTTCAAGCAGTGGGGCGAGTGGTTGCCGGCGAGGGAGGCGCGCAGCATCACCGGGCCGGTGCTGGTGTTGGAAGGCTCCGCGCCCTTCACCGATCGCCCACGGTGGCATGCGTTTGAGGATGGCCAGCAGTCTGCCTACATCGGCAAGAAGGCGGCCGGGCGCCGGCTGGATGGCGTGGAGCACCTGAGCATTCCAGCGAGCGGCGGGGTGCTGCGATGAAGGGCCGTGCATCCCCTTGGGCGGCCCTGATGCCGCCCGCCGCCGCCGGCGCGGCCGCGCAGGACTCCCGCGAGCGCTGTGACTGCCTCAACGACTGCGGGGACGATGTGCGGGTGAAGGCTGGCACGGTGCGGCCCTGCGATCGCATGGCGGCGCTGATGGGCCGGCCCACGGTGAGCGATGTGGCCCTCTCGGCCACGGACCCGCGCCTGGTGCACCTGACCCTTTCAGGGCCGATCTGCGAGGTGGACCTGGAGGCGCTGCGGGCGCATCTGCGGTACTTTGGGCCGCCGGTGCTGTGAGCGGCGCCGGAACTCAAGACCGGCTGCGGTTCGAGGCGGCCATGCAGGCGGTGGCCGTGGGCGCCACGCTGGCCAGGCGCCGGATCGTGTGGACTGTGATCAAGCAGAAGCACTGGGACACCAGCGTGGACTTGACGCTGCGGAGCGGGCGCAGGACGTTGGTGGTGAGCGTCGGGGTCTGCCACACAGGGCCGGTGCTCTGGGAGACCGGGCTGCTGCCGGTCAGCCGAGCGCCTGTACAGCGGGGGCTCCTGTAGGGATCTGGCCCAGAATGCCCCGGTGCGATTCACCGAACTGCGCCGGCGCCTGCTGGCCGATCACCTGGCGATTTACCTGCCCTGGCAGCCGGCCCCGGCGCATGGGTGGTATGTGATCGTGTGGCCTTCGGAGTACCACCCCGAAGGCTGGGCGATCCGGGTGACGCACCCGCACCGGGTGATCAGCCAGACGGTGGCGAGCAGCTTTGAGCGGGTGGGTTTCTGGGTGCAGTGGTCGCCCTACGACGCTCGCATGGAGGCCTGGCCCACGGATGGGCGCAGCGCGCCCGGGGATTCAGGCTGAGGGGGCGGGTGGGGTGGCCAGGGCGCGGCGCACGGCCTGCTCGATCAGCTCCTGCAGCTCAGCCTGGCTGGAGCTGGCGGGCTGGAATGAGGCCTCGAGGCGGTGCACCAGTTCGGCGTTGAGGCTTCGGCCTGCAGCATCGGCAGCGGCTTGGAGCTTTTCGTACAGGGCGGCGGGCAGCCTGTATTGGCTCCGGTGCAGGTCGGTCATGACACTACTCTGACACTACTTTGCACCGTCTGTATAGTGACATGGTGTCACTACGAGAGCGAAGGGGCTGCTGTGAAAGACGCGGTGGGATTGATGGCCAGGCTGCCTCGGGAGCTGCATGGCGAGCTGCGGGAGCTGTCACAGGCGGAGGATCGCAGCTTGAACAGCATGCTGGTGTTGCTGGTGCGTTTGGGGCTGGAGGCGTGGAAGGCGAGGGATGCAAGGCCCGGGCTTCCCCCTCACAATTGAGCCGATCCCCCAGTATTTCGCAGCATCTTTTGCCCTGGCTCATCTGGTGAGCCATGGGATCGGGCAATCTTCGGAAGGCCGCCAGCCCGCGCATGGCTGAGGGGTCAAATCAACACTCAAACCCAACCAGACGACAACACGCGAGAGCGGACGGACAACATGCGCACAGAACAAGCGCCGGCGAAGGAAACGCACGGCAGCAGTGGCACCACCCCCGAAACCCCCACCCACACCGAGCCGATCCGGCTGCACCCGCCGCCCGGTGGTGCAGCGGCAGCCTGGCGCGAGGCGCAGGACGGGCTTCTGGAGGAGCTGCAGGCAGGGCTGGAAGGCCCGGAGCAGATGCTGGAGGGCCTGCTGGACCTGCTGGCCCCTCATGAGGCCAAGGACAGGCCGATCAGCGCGGGAGCGCTGCGGCGGGTGCTGATGCAGCTGCATGACCAGGTGCAGCAGGCGCGGCAGATGGCCGAGGCGCTGCGCAACACGCCGCAGTTTTAGCCGGCCCAGGGGCCCTGGGCCCCAGCTTGCCCCTGCAACTGGCAGGCGCTGCTGCCCACACTGCGGGGATGCGCAGAGGCAATGGATCGACGGATTGGTCAGCGGAGCTGGACCGGGTGAACTTCAGGTGTTCGGTGTGCCGCCATCCCTGGAGCGCGGAGCCCGACCTGGTGGAGCCTGACCCAGACCCGGAAGCGGCCCACCACCCTTGGCGGTACTTCGGCACCTGCCCGGCGTGTGATGCGTCGGCGCAGCCGCAGGCGGCGTGGGAGCGTGGCCTGCTGAAGGCGCACCAGATGAGCACGGGGCCCAAGACCCCGGCCGGCCAGGCCGCCAGCGCGGCCAACCTGGCGGGCCACCCGACGCCCGAGGAGGCGTTGCGGACCAGGTTCAACGCCATGAAGCATGGGCTGAACGCGAGGGTTGCGACCTACTTCCCGGCCAAGCCCGGGGGCTATGCCTTCTGCGAGCGCTGCGATGTGGACCGGTATTGGTGCGCCGATCAGCCGGCCTGCGTGAAGCAGACGGAGCTGTTCATGCTGCACAGCGCGGCGTTTGAGCAGCGCAACCCGCGGGCGCTGGCCAAGATCCACGGCGACCTGCACGCGGCCCTGGTGGCCAGCCTGCAGATGTGCCTGCAGGCGGTGCTGGGCGACGGTGTGGTGATCAAGACGCCGCGGCTGGAGACGGTGCCCGACGCTGAGGGCGTGATGCGCAGCCAGGTTGTGAGCTATGTGGATGGCAATGGTGAGGTGCGCCAGATCTACGACTACCAGAGCAACCCGGCATTCAAGCCGATCGCTGACCTGGTGACGCGCCTGGGCCTGAACCTGAGCGACCTGGGGATGACGATCAAGGCGCAGGAGGACGAGGAGGCGCAGCTGCGCGGCCGCCTGGGCAGCGAGGCCAAGCCGATGGAGGCGCTGGAGAGCTTCAGCGCGCGGATGGCTGCCGCCCTGGAGGCGATGCCGGCGCTGGTGAGCAAGGCCCGCCAGGTGGCGGAGCAGGACCCGGTGTTGCTGGAGCATGAGGCGCAGACGGGGCAGAAGGCGGCCAACACGGGCGGCGGTGGCAAGCCATGAGGACCTCGGCCTCGGAGCGGGTGAAGCACGCCAGCGTGGCGGAGACGGAGATCATGCGCTTTGCCCGGGTGGACCCGGCGACGGGGCTGCGGCCGCATGCGCTGTGGCACAAGCATGTGCACAACGTGGAGCTCGACCCGATCCAGATCCTGAAGATGGTGGAGATGGACCAGCACCCGAACACGGCGGATTTCAGCTGCCGGCGCACGGGCAAGACGGCGGTGAAGGAGATGTACAACCTGGAGCGCCTGGCCACCGAGGCGTACCAGGAGTGCGGCATCGTGGCGCCGCGGCTGCAGCAGAGCCAGAACAACCTGGACTACATGGTGGAGGCGATCCGGCGCAGCCCGATGCTGAGCGCGTTTGTGGCCTACAAGCAGGGCCGGCCGCAGCTGAAGGACACGGGCTTTGAGTTCGCCAACCACAGCAAGGGCAGCGCCTACGGGATCATGAGCCAGATCGACGGGGACGCGATCACGATGGCCTCGGTCGAGGAAGTGGACGATATGCCCCAGGAGCGGCTGATGAGCCGCTTTCTGCCCATGCTGGGCGCGGCACGGCGGCTGGGGGTGGACCAGGGCGTGGCGCGGTTCAAGCCGGAGATCCGGATCTGCGGGGTGTTCAAGGGCGCAGGCGTGCTACAGAGCCTGCTGAACACGGGCGAGTACCACGTGCTGACCACGGTGGATGTGCACCTGGGCCAGGCGTTGGGCGCGATCGACCCGGGCTGGGCCGAGAGCATGCGGGTGCAGCTGCCGGCGGATGAGTACATCCGGCAGTTCCTGTGCAAGAACATCCAGGCGCGCAACTGGATCTGGGAGGAGCACATCCGGCGGGCGCTGGCAGTGGGCCTCGAGGCGGGCATTGGGCGGGCGGGGCCGCTGCCTGGCCAGACGTACAAGAAGCGGGGCTTGGTGTCGTTTGGCTATGACCACACAGGCCATGGCGAGAACCCGGCCGCATCGAAGAGCAGCCTGGTGGTGACGGAGACGGTGGGCAACTGGGTGACGGTGCCCTATGTGAAGCTGTGGGCGCCGGGCGTGAGTGACCAGACGCTGCGGCGCGACCTGGTGGCGGCTTGGGAGTACTTCCGGCCGGATTACGCGATTGGCGATGCCTACGGGGTGGGCATGTTGACGGCCGTGAATGACGACTTGTTCAACCAGGGCCTGACCCACATCAACCGCGAGACGGTGGCGGATGGCGACAGCTCGGCCCGGGCCTGGAACCAGTGGGCGTTTGCGCCGATGCGGTTTGAGGGCATGACCAAGCATGTGATGGCCAGCGCGGTGCGCGAGCTGTTCCACCACGGGCGCATGGCGCTGCCCTACGTGGACACGGGCTGGACGGGCGAGGACCCGGACTGGCTGGCCCTGGTGCGGCAGCTGGGGAACATGAAGGCGGTGCCGACGAAGGCGAGCTACAGCAGCTTTCAGATGGCAGACCAGAAGATCGGTGATGACTTGTTCGATGCGCTGTGCGCCGCGGTGTACGCGCTGATGACCCGCGGGCTGGAGGACGCGCCGGCGGTGGTGCAGAGCCGGCGCGTGGGGCGCTCAGACTTGCTGGGGCCGAGCGGGCTGCCGCTGGCCCTGCTCAGATGACAAAGGAGGTGGCCATGGGCTACTGGAAACAACTGGCCAGCGCGGCCAAGACTTCGGCCGCTGACCTGATGCGATCGGCACTGGCGCCGCTGTACGAGCGGCCGGCCAATGAGCGGGGCTCACGCACGCCGGCGGATGTGGCGCTGGCGCGCTTCTACCGGCAGTTCGCCACGTCCACCGAGGTGCGCGAGAAGATCGTGCTGCTGCGGCAGATGGAGGTGCGCGACGGCCGGGTGAAGATGATCCACGGCCGCGTGTGCCGGGACATGACGCGGGGCGGCCTGGTGGCGCAGTTCCAGGAGACGGCGAGCAGCCAGACGCTGCGGCGGGAGTGGCAGGCCTTTGCCACCCGGCTGGACCTGACGCGCAGCCAGAAGATCCGCAGCGATGCGCGCGGCCTGGTGACGGAGGGCAACCTGCCGCTGCAGCTGGTGCTTGATGACAGCGCGCGGGTGGCGGCGGCGGTGCGCATGCCGGCGGAGACCATGGTGCCGATCGTGGACGAGAGCGGGCGATTTAAGGACGCGACCAAGGCCTGGGAGCAGCGCGATGTGCTGACCGGCAAGGTGTTGCACACCTTTGCGGCGTACCAGCTGCAGATGGCGCGCTTCGACCCGCTGAACTACGACGATATGGGCGAGATGGGCCGGCCGATGCTGGACGCGGTGGCGGACACCTGGCGCAAGCTGGTGATGACGGAGGAGGACCTGGTGATCCGGCGCCGGCAGCGGGCGCCGCTGCGGCTGAGCCATGTGCTGGAGGGAGCGAACCCCGAGGACCTGGATAGCTACCGCAAGACGGTGGAGGGGGAGAAGGGTGAGATCACCACCGACTTCTACAGCAACCGCAAGGGGGCGGTGACGGCCGTGCAGGGCGATGCGAACCTGGACCACATTGCCGATGTGGTGCACCTGCTGGACAGCTTCTTTGCCGGCACGCCGCTGCCCAAGGGGCTGATGGGTTACACGGACGGGCTGAGCCGGGACATTCTGGATGACCTGAAGCGGGACTACTTTGACGAGATCGACGCGCTGCAGGATGTGCTGGCCTGGGAGTACGAATCGATTTTCCGGATCCACATGCTGCTGAAGGGCGTGGTGATCGGGCAGGACGAGTTCTGTGTGCGCATGGCCGAGCGGCGCACGGAGACGCCGAACCAGGTGGCGGATCTGGGCCTGAAGCTGCAGGCGCTGGGCCTGCCGCCGCCGCTGGTGTGGGAGGAGCTGGGCCGCGACCCGGCGCGGGTGGTGCAGGCGCTGGATGAGTGGGCGCAGCGGGGCAGCCCGTACCCGGTGCCGGGCGTGAGTGGCGCGGCCGCTGGCGGGGTGCCGGGGGCTGGCCAGGGCGGCGCACCCGGTGCGCCGGCGCGCGTGAGCATCACGCCGGGCAACGGGCGCAAGGGGGAGAGCGCCACGGCGATCTCGCAGCCGGGCAGCAATCGCGGCCGCGGCCGGGGCGGGTGATGGCCTTCACGACTTTGGCCGAGGGCGAGTACTCCGGCGCGGTGGGCGCCGCGATCCGGCGCGCCAGCCAGGCGGCGCGCAATGGGATGGAGCAGCTGGACGGCCAGGTGATGGCCGAGCTGGAGCGGATCTACAGCGAGGCGGCGGACCAGGTGCGCGGCGCGATCCTGCAGGCGGCTGCCGGCGGGCAGCAGGTGCGGCTGGAGCAGCTGCGCGGGCTGCTGGCGCGCATTGACCAGGTGCTGCAGGCGCTGGGCACCTCGAGCGCAGGCCTGATCGAGCAGGCGCTGCAGGACGCGGCGGAGCTGGGCGTGCGGCCGCTTACGGGCGAGGGCCTGGCGGCCACCGGGCGCGCGGTGGCGCCGGTGGTGAGCCGGCAGGAGGCGGCGCAGCAGGTGGACGCGGCGGTGCGCTTTGTGGCGGAGTTTCGCGCGGCCGATGGGCTGAACCTGAGCGACCGGATCTGGAAGGTGAACCGGGGCGCGCGGGAGGCGGTGCAGCGCACGATCGAGGCGGCGGTGGTGCAGGGCTGGGGGGCGCACAAGGCGGCGCGGGAGTTCTTGCTGCGCGGTTTGCCGGTGCCGGAGGCCACGCAGGCCGCGCAGCGGGCCTCAGACGTGGCAAATGTGCTGCGGGGTGCCGACACCCTGCAGGACAGCGCTGGCGGGGCGCTGGCGGCCGCGCAGCGGGTGGCGCGCACGGAGATCAACCGGGCGCATGGCGAGGCGTACATGGCCACGGCGGCGAAGGCGCCCGGGGTGGTGGGTTTTCGCTTCCTGCTGAGCCCCCGGCACCCCCGGCCGGACATTTGCGACCTGTACGCGAAGCAGAACCTGCACGGCCTGGGCCCGGGCGTGTACCCGGACCGCAAGAGCTGCCCCTGGCCGGCGCACCCGAACACGCTGAGCTTTGTGGTGGCGGTGTTTGGGCCCGAGGTGGCCGAGGCGGACCGGGCGGGCCGCGAGACGACGATGCAGGCGCTGGAGCGGCTGGGCCCGGAGATCCGCGCCGGCGTGCTGGGGCCGACGAAGGCGGGCTACTTTGACCAGGGGCTGATGAGCCGGGGCATGGTGCGCAGCCGGGTGGGCGATGTGCGCAGGAGGCTGGAGCGGGGGCGTTAGGGGGCTGTGGGCCTGGGGTAGACTGCGCGCCTCCCTGCGCTGCGAGTGGGCTGACACCCCAACCCTCCCTCCTGAAACCTCGCAGCGTTTCTGACCTGGCCGTGTGGCCGGGTCTTTTTTTTGCCCGGCCTGGCCAGGCTGCAAGGCGGGCCCAGCGGCGCCGGATTCGAACCGGATCATGGTTGCCTTTTCAGACCCCCAACCCTTCCCATTGGAAACAACCGCAGGGCCCGCTGGGAGTGTAGGTTAGGCCTGGCGCGGCTTCATGGCCGTGCGTGCGGCCTGCCCGGCTGCTTCGAGCGCGGCCATTTCTTCAGCAGAGAAGCCTTTGTCGAGCAAGGCCGGGGGGATGGGCGGGCGAACGACCGCGCGGCCTGTGGCACCACAGCTTTGACACTCGACGGCAACGCCGACGATGAGGCCAGCCTGCGCATCAAACCACTGGTGGACCAGGCCGCTGCAGTGAGGGCAATGAGTGTTCGCTGTCATGGTTTCTCCCTTTGGATCGGCGCGAGTTTTCGCTGAAAGGCGCAGTAGAGTAGCGCACCAACAATACAGGGAGCGAGTCATGAAAAAGTGGCCTATCGCGGCTTGCGCAGCAGCCGCTGTTGCCTTGGCGGGCTATGCCGTCGCGGTGTGGTGGCCTGTGCAGCAAATGAAGGCTGATGTCCGTCAGCACCTGAACGACCCAGAGTCTGCCCAGTTCAATCAGGTCTTCAAGGGGAACAAGGAGGGCGCGTTCTGTGGCGAGGTCAACGCGCGCAACCGCATGGGCGGCTATGTGGGTTTTACCCGCTTCATCCATTTCCCCGACCATGACATCAAGTTCGACCCGACCGACCGCGGCTACATGAGTGAAGACGAGCGGCAAAGCGCTGCTAACTTCAGTGTCATGTGGCATGGCTACTGTGGCGCCGGATACTGATCTTGCGCACTGCGCCTTTCGTGATGTAGAGTGAAGGCACTGCAGTGATGCAGGCGGGTTTGACAGCCCGTTTTGACCCAGCGGCACAGAAGCCGCATGTAGCATGCGGCTTTGCCGTTTCTGGACCACGTTCGTCCCTACACGATCAATGGTGGCCCAGACGGGGAGCCGCAAGGCTCGCCGGCTTCAGCCTCCGCTGGGTCACCGGTCTGTCAACCCGTCTTGGGCTGCCACCCTTTTGACAGGGGGTGGCGGTTTCACAACCGACCCACAGGAGGCCCTTCATGGCTTTTCCCCTCTCTCCCTCCGTTCCCTCCGATTCGGGCTCTCAGCTCGATCCACGCGCGAAGTTCGTGCTGCTGACCCGCAGCCAGGCTGAGCTGGCCCTGGGCTCGGGCTGGCTGCATGCGGCCGGGCATGAGTTCATCGTGACCCAGCACACGCGGGCGCTGTTGCAGGCGCTGCTGGCTGAGCCAGGCCCTGGCGGCGAGGTGCTGCTGAGCCTGCACGAGGCGTACACCGCGCTGGGCTGCGGCGAGCTGCGCCGCAGCGAAGGCGTGGCCCCCGTGGCGCTGCAGTGGGCCTGGGCGCTGCCGCTGGTGCAGCTGGTGCAGGCCGGCGAGCGGCAGGCCCGCGCCGGCTTGGTCTAACCCCACCGCGACGCGTGAGGCGCAGCGGCCCCGTGGGCCCGTTGCGCGACCGGGCGCCCCGGCGCCCTTTGCATGGATGGAGGCTTTTGCCATGACGACGACGAAACCCCTTGCTCGGGCCAGCGCGGTGACGCTGGTCTTTCAAAACACCGAGTTCGATATCGTTGACCTACAGGGTCAGCCGTGGCTAAGGCTCCCCCAGATTGGGGGAGCCTTGGGTTATCAGAAGTTCGACAAGCTGCGCGAGCTGTACGAACGCAACACTGCCGAGTTCACGCCCGATATGACGCAAATGCTGGAGCTGCCGAGCGCCGGCGGGCCGCAGGCCACGCGGATCTTCAGCCTGCGGGGTGCGCACCTGCTGGGCATGCTGGCCCGCACGGAGCGGGCGGCGGCGTTCCGCCGCTGGGTGCTGGATGTGCTGGAGGGCCGCGAGGCGCCGCAGCAGGCGGGGCCGATGAGCTACGCGCAGCGCCTGGCTTACCTGAAGGAGCGCAGCACGCTGGTGGCGCGGCTGCGCAAGGCGCGCAACCGGGCGGAGGCGCAGGAGCTGCACCAGAACTTGTGCCAGGTGTCGCGCCTGGTGGGCATCGAGGCGCAGGCGCTGGAGCAGCTGGCGCCGGAGGCGCTGAAGCCGCCACCGAAGAAGCTGGTAGCGCCGGGCCGTGGCCATGAGCCGTGGGGTGACGAATGAGCGCGCCGCTGATGGCGGCGCTGGAGCGCATGCAGGCTGATCTGGCCCGACGCCGTGAGGCAGTGGAGGTGCAGGCGGCGGTGGTCGACGGCTTGTTGGCTCAGGTGCAGCAGGGGGTGTGCCCTGCGCCGTGTGCGCTGATGCTGCTTTATGTGGGCACGGGAAGCGCCAAGCGCGCGGCGGAACAGGCCGCCTCGATGGGCTTGCTGGCGCCCGGGGAGAAGGGGCCGCGGCGGCTTGCGCCGGAGGATGTGTATGCGCTGATCCAGGCCCCTGGTGAAGGGGTGCCGTCTGAGCTGTGGACCATGGCCCGGGAGGTGTATCGCCGGCAGGGCGGTTCGACGCGGTTGCAACGCACCAGTGCTTGGAGGTTGTCATGAGTGATGCTTTGGTTTCTGTTGAGGTGGCGGCCGACATGCAGACGGCGCTGGCGGATGTGACCTGCGGCCGCGACGGCGTGGCTATGCTGGTGCAGCTGCTGCAGGGTGCGCAGGCGAACACGCTGGAGCACCTGGCGGCGGATGGGCTGGTGGCGCTGCTGGATGGCGTGCGCACGCGGCTGGATCTGGCCTGTGATGGCTTGCGGGGCACGGCGCTGCAGCTGGGCGTTGAGGTGCCGGCGTGAGCGCGCGTACGGTGACGGAGGGGGTGGCGATGCCCCTGGCGGCGGTGCAGCGGCTGTACCGCGTGAAGGCGGATGAGGCGCGGCGTGCGCAGGCGCAGATGGATGCGCTGCTGGACCTGAAGGCGCGGCTGCAGGCGGGGGAGGACACGGAGCTGATGGCGGACCAGGTGCTGGCCCTGTTCACCGACCTGGGCAGCGCAGAGGCGGTGGCGGCGTACTGCAATGCCCGGGGCTGGCAGGCGAGCACGGACGAGGGGGTGCTGCCGTTCACGGCGGCGGACGTGTTGAAGATCGTGGAGTGGGATGAGCTGCCGGGTGATGTGGTGCTGCGGCAGCTGGCGCAGGCGCGCCTGGCCAGCGCAGGGACTGGGGAGCCCCTGGTGCCTGGTTGACTGCATGCCTGGCCAGCGGCGCCGCTGCAGGCTGACATTCCCCGTCCCCAAGCCCTCAGCCCGGCCCTTGTGCCGGGCTTTTTTCTGCCTGGCCAGCGCTGCACCAGGTGCACAGCCGCGGCCGCGCAGGTCTCGCGCTGCCTCCCCGCACCCCTCAATGTGGTTAGGGGGCGACAGCCAGCCCCTGCGGGGAGGAAAAGGGGCGACCGGGTCGGCCGGACGTTCAATTTCTCAGAATCCAGGCGGGCAGAGCTGCGTTAATCCGTGGACCCGTGGGCTGAATAGTTTTTGCCTATCCCGCCCTCTATGAAACTCCGCGCCGCTGCCATTTTTTGTGTCCACGGGTTGCCTTTCTTTTTCCACGGGTTGCCTTTCTTTTTCCACAGGTCTTGTTTTTGCCTTGCTTCTCGCTCTATTTATCTATCTCTTTGATTTGATTAAAGAAATAGAGAGAAAGAGAGGCGGGAGCGGTTATCGAGACTCCACGGGTTTGAGAATCTAGTAAGTTTTGTAACCACGGATTGATATAGGGATCCACGGGTTTTTCGTGGTTTGGGAAATGGGCTGCAAGCCGCATGGATACTGGGTTTCTATGGTTCTAAAATGGGGTATCCGCAATTCCACGGGTGGAATGCGCTACCCCCTCCCCAGAAAGCACCAGGCCATGGCCGAGCAATTGACCGATGCGCAGCTGATTGAGGCTTACGCGGAATATCTACAGATCAATTTGGGGAGGCGGCCGCGGACTCTGGAGGCCTACCGGATGGCCCTGGCCCGCCTGGTCGAATGCCTGGACGGCGCGCCGATGCTGGAGGCGGACACGGTGACGCTGGAGACCTTCAGCGGGATCTGGCTGCACAAGCGGGGTGTGGTGGCGCGCAGCCGAAAGCCGTATGTCTCCGCGATCAAGGGCTTTTATGCCTGGGCGCAGGGGCGAGGCCTGGTTCGCACAGATCCAGCTGCAGCGCTGCGGCACCCGAAGCTGGCCAAGCCGCTGCCCGAGGCGCTGACGTTGGATAACGCGGAGCGACTCATGTGGGCGCCGGACATGGGCACCTTCCTGGGCCTGCGTGATGCGGCCATGCTGGGGCTGCTGATCGGCTGCGGGCTGCGGGTGTCGGGCCTGGTGGCGCTCAACGTGGAGCACCTGCGGAATCAGGAGATTGGCGGCAAGGTGCGCATGCTGGTGCGCGTGACGGAGAAGGGGGAGCGCGAGCGGCTGCTGCCGATCCCGCGCGAGGCCGAGATGCTGCTGCGGGTCTACCTCGATCATGAGGAGCTCAAGGGCTTCGACCGGGCCGTGAGCGTGCGCGGTTCGACCGAGCATGTGCTGTTCGTCAACGGCCGCAACACTCGGGTGCCGGCCGATGAATACCGGGGCGAGGCGGTGCGCCTGAGCCGCCAGGCCGTGTGGCGAATGATCCAGCGCCATGGTGAAGCCGCCGGTGTGCCGGAGAAGCAGCGGCACCCTCATGCCCTGCGGCATCTGTTCGGCGTCGAGCTGGCCGAGGATGAGGTGGACCTGATCACGCGGCAGGGTCTGCTCGGCCACGCTGACCCGAAGTCGACCGCGATCTATGACGCCATGACGATCCGCCGCAAGGCCAAGAGCCTGGACGGCAGCGGCCCATTGGGCAAGGTGCGCAGCCCTGTCTCTGAGCTGCTCAAGCGCGTCTGAGATTGAAGCGAGATCGAAGCATGCGACCCCCAGTAGGAGCACACAAAGCCCGGTGCGTACATATCCCGCCTCGGAGAAAAGCCAATGGATATCGATGGCGCGAGACGATCTCGCGTGCGCTCCAAACCTCGGCCAAGAACGGGCTAACTCTGGTTGAGTCACACAAACCCCATGGCCTCCCGCACTGCGTGGTTTGCCAGAAGGCGCAGTGGGTGGCTTGCATGCCCTCTATGGCGGGGGTTGTGCTGTGAGCAATGAAAGGCGCAGTGCGGCCCCGGTCGGCGTGTCCCTGGACCTGTGGCCTGAGCTGCCAGGGGGGCCAGCGGTGCCCCCTGGGCCTGCCCGGGCGCCCCGGGTGGGGGGTCGGCGGGCGAAGCCGGCCCCCCTGGGAGGGGGAGGTGGGTACCTGGATGAATGCACCCCCTCAGAACTTTCGAAAATTTCGCCGGCCGCGCATGCTGACCTGCGCATGGCCGAACTGGCCGCGATCGGGCTGTCGGCGGTCTGGCTGGAGACTGCCGAGCGGCTGGGCTATGACCGCTTCATGCTGCTTTGGCGCCATCTGTCGGCCGATCGCGCGGTGCTGACCGATGACGGCCAGGTGCTGCTGCAGCTGCGCGACTTCAGCTGGTACGAGCGCCTGCAGCGCGATCTGTACATCCGCCGCCTGGCAAGCGTCGGTATGACGCCCACCGAGATCCTGCAGCAGCTGCGCGAGCAGCTGGGCGACATGGCCACCACCTACAAGGCAGTGAAGAAGGTGGCCAGCTCGAGGTGGGCCGACAACCGCCTGGCCAGCTACGGCGAGGTGGGCATCAGCCGCTACCTGCAGGAGCGCATGCGGGTGACGGCTGCGGCCAAAGCTGCCGGCGACCTGTTCCATGCCGATCTGGAGCGTGCACTGCAGGCCGAGGCCGCCAAGGCGGCACCAGGTGCCCCGCGCGCGGGTACAGGCGACCCTAGGCTGGCCGAGCTGCTGGACATTGGCCTGTCGGCCTCCTGGGTGGCTGTGGCGCGTCTGGTGGGCTATGAGGATTTTGTGGGCCTGTGGCGCTTCTGGTCGGCCCAGCCGGGCCTGCGCCGCGGCAAGGGCGGGCAGATCGAGCTGCGCCTGCGCGGCGTGCGCGCCTTCGACCGTTATCAACGAAACCGGTACATCGAAACCCTGGTCGCTTCGGGACTGAAACCGAGCGAGATCTACACGATGGTCAAGCAACAACTTGGTGAGACATTGAGCCTCCGTCATCTGAACCGCCTGGTGCACGCCAGTAGAGTGCCCGCATGAAGCGCGCCGTGATCTATGCCCGTGTGAGCACGGACCGGCAGGCTGACGAGGGCCTGTCCATCGACAGCCAGATCCAGTCCTGCAGGGCCAAGGCCGAGCAGCTCGGTGCCGTGGTCCTGCATGTCTTCAGAGACGAGGGTATTTCTGGCACCACTGACGCGCGGCCGGGCTTTCGCGCGGCGATCAACCGCTGCTCGCTGGGGGATGTAGATCTGCTGATCTGCTGGAGCAGCTCACGCTTCGCCCGAGATCAGCACGATGCGATCAGCTACAAGCGCGAGCTGGCCAGCTACAGCACCAAGCTGATCTATGCCCAGGGCCAGATCGATCTGGACACGCACGAAGGCTGGATGCTGGACAGCTTCCAGCAGGTGGTCGATGAGAGCTACAGCCGCCAGGTCAGCGCCGACACACGCCGCAGCATGATGAAGGCGGCACGGGAGGGGTATTTCATGGGTGGACGGGTTCCCTACGGCTACCAGGCGGTGGTCGCAGAGGATGGCAAGCGCCGGCGCCTGGTTCCGAAAGAACCCGAGGCTTCGGTGGTGCGCTCGATCTTCGACAGTGCGCGCCGCGGCGTCGGTGCCAAATTGATCGCCCTGGACCTGAACAGCCAGGGCATGAAGATGCGAGGCCGTGCCTGGTCAAAGGGCACGGTCCTCTACATGCTCAACAGCGAGGTTTATATGGGCGAGGTGATCTACAACCGCTTCGAGCGCAAGACCAGGAAGCCCCGGCCCCAGTCTGAGTGGATCCGCGTGAACGCGCATGAAGCGCTGGTGTCGCAGGAAGACTTCCAAGCGGTGCAGCAGGGCATGAGCCAGCGCGCGCCCACACCCGAGAGCGGCGCGCCATCCAGCACGCACCTGTTCACAGGCCTATTGCGCTGCGGCCGCTGCAACAGCTCGTTGCAAGTGCAGACCGGCACCGGCCGTGGCGGCTCGATGTACAGCTACTACGCCTGCCGTGGCCACCTGCAGGGCAAGCGCTGCGAGTTCAAAAACATTCGTGCGGACAAGCTGGACACCTGGCTGCTCGATCAGCTGCTCGACAAGCTGCTGAATGCCGACACGATCCAGGCCGTGCTCGACCAGCTGGACGATGCGGCCACCAGGTGGGTGAAGGATCGGGCCGCCAGGCGCACAGCGCTGGTCCTCGAGCTCCGCACGGCCGAGGGCCGCCGATCCAAGCTCTATGACGTGATCGAGACCGGTGGCACCGATTCGCTCGGCCTGGCCGAGCTCGGCCCGCGCATCAAACAGCTGAACGAGCAGATCGGAAAGGTCGAAGCCGCCTTGATCTCTCTCGAGAACGAAGCGGATCCGATGGTGGGGACGATTGAGGTGTCAGCAGAAGAGGCCGCAGAAGTGTTCCGGGCCACGCTGACGGGGTGCGATGACCCCAAGATGCTGCGCGCGTTTGTCGCAACGATTGCCGACATGATCGTCGTGCATGAGACCGAGCTTGTGGTGACCTACAAGCCCGAGTGCCTCATCCAGATGGATGGGAACTCGGTTCGCAGCAAGCATAGTTGGCTCCTCGACCTGGGCTCGAACCAGGGACCTACGGATTAACAGTCCGGCGCTCTACCGACTGAGCTATCGAGGAATTGTCTTTTCGGTACTTCTAATTTTTGATGTTGCAGCAGGCAATCCGAACCGCTGCAACGCTGAATTTCTGGCTCCTCGACCTGGGCTCGAACCAGGGACCTACGGATTAACAGTCCGGCGCTCTACCGACTGAGCTATCGAGGAACAGAGCCTCGCATTATAGGATGAATTTTGAGAGGTTTACAAGTGGATTTCCAAACTTGTTCGGAAAGTTCTCGGCGCCAGGGGGTAGAGGTAGACATGGTCGAACTGGAAGGGCGACTCTTTCCAGGCGCGCTTGTTGGCGATGTTGTCCACGCCGACGCGCCAGATCAGCAGCTGGCGGCCCCAGCTCTGCTCGAAGCGCGCGCCGGCATTGAGACGGGTCCAGCCCGGGATGCTGAGGCTGTTGTCGCGCAGCACGGCGCGCGGGCCCTCAAACACCAGGCCAGCGTTCAGCTGCAGGCCAGCCAGCGCGGGCACATCCTGGCGCACGTGCAGGCGCAGACTGTTCTCGGCCACGTTGACGGGCTTGAGGCCGTTGATGTCGGCCACGCTGCTGTCGGCACGGCGGGCCTTGAGCTTCATGGCGCTGGCCAGCAGGCCACCACCGGCCCATTTCAAATCGGCCTGGGCTTCCAGGCCCTGGTGGCGGGCGATGCCATCGGCGCGGCGCACGCAGCTGCCGGGCGTGCTGTCGCTGCACTCGCCGATGTCCTCCCAGACCGGGCGGTTGATCTGGAAGGCATTGATCGACCAGTCCACCGCCTTGCTGCCGGCCTTGAGGCCGATCTCGCTCTGGCGGCTCTTCAGCGCCGGCAGGGCGCGGCCGGCCGCGTCGCCGTAGCGCTTGCGGTTGGGCGTCACTTCGCTCTCCACGCCTTCGCCCCAGCTGGCGTAGGCCATCAGCTGCGGGTTGATGGCATAGCTCAGGCCCAGCCAGGGCGTGCTCAGGCTCTGGCTGTAGTCGGTCGGGCGTGAGCCATTGGTGCGCACGCTGCTGCGGTTCAGCTGGGTGTGGCGCAGGCCGGCCCAGGCTTGCAGCTCGGTGCTCAGTTGCACCGTGTCGCGCAGCGAGAACTCGCGGCTGCGCTCGTCGCGCAAGGTGTTCTGGTCGGTCAGGCTGGGGTCGGCGGGGTTGACCGCGCTGCCGTCGATGCGGCCTGGGCCTACGCCGTTGTAGGCCTGGGCCTGGGCGCGGCTTTTGTAATGGCTGATCAGGAAGCCGGTGCTCAGCTGGTGGCGCAGCGGGCCGGTGTCGAAGCGGCCGCTCAGGGAGAGGTCCAAGGCTTCGCTGTTGCGGCGCTCGTTCTCGCTGCGGAAGTCGAACATATCGTAGGTGCCGTCGCTGCAGTAGCGGTCGTAGTTGCCTTCCTTGTCGCAGCCGTAGGCGTAGGCCAGGCGGTCGTCGGTTTTGAGGCGCTGCACGGCCAGATGGGCTTGGGCGCTCCAGTCGGCGCTCAGGCGCTGCTGCAGGCGCAGCGAGGCGTGCTGGTTGTCAAACTCGACGGGCAGGGTCCAGCTCTGGTTGTTCAGATTGGTGCGCGGATCGAAGGCTTTGGCATCGGGCAGCTTGTTGCCCAAGAGGCTCATGCCCGGCTGGCTGGGCTGGCTGTGGCGGTTCAGTTCGAACTCGGCCTCGAGCAGGGTGCCCGGCTGCACGCGCCACTCGCCGGCCACGGCCAGCAGCTGGCGCGTGCCCGTGGCATCGCGCAGCTGCGGATGCAGATCGGCCGCGGCGGCATTGACGCGCAGGCCGAACTCGCCGCTGCCGCCGAAGCGCTGGCTCCAGTCGATGGCCGCTTCAAAGGTACCGCGCTCGCTGAAGCCGCCGCTGAGGATGGTCTGTGCTTGCGCGGTCGGGCGCTTGACCACCAGGTTCACCAGGCCGCCGGGCGAGCTGGTGCCGGCCTGGATGCCGCTGCTGCCCTTGAGCACCTCGATGCTGCTCTTGTTGCCCAGGTCCAGCATGGTCTCGCCGTTGATGGGCAGGCCGTCGCGGCGGTAGTTGAAGCGGTTGTCCAGGTCGTAGCCGCGGATCTTCAGGTAGGAGATGTAGCCGGCGGCGTTGTAGGCAGCACCGACGCTGGCGTCCAGGGCGGTCAGGCCCGAGAGGGCCGAGATGCCGGCGTCCAGCAGGCGTTCCTGGCTGATCAGGCTGACCTGCAGCGGCAGCTTGGCCACCGGGGTCTCGCCGAAGCCGCCCACCTGGGCCGGCATCTCGGCCGTGCGGCCGCTGACCGAGACGGCGGGCAGGCTCTGCGCCTGGGCCAGGCTGCTGCCGAGCAGCAGGGCCAGGGCGGATGAAACAAGGCTCGGGCGCAGGGCCAGGGCAGGGCGGGGCGAAAGGAATGTGGGCATCGGGAACTGCAGTGAAGTCAAGAACAACAACAGACGCTGCAGGGCGGCAAGCCAGGGCGCCGCGGCAGGCCGCAGCGTGGGTGCTGCGAGCCGACGGGCTGTGCCTCAGATGCTTCCCTGCGCGAGGATTAACTCGTGCCGATCCGGAGATCGGCATGCCGGCCGGAGCCAGCGATCAGGTTCAAAGGGACTTTCTCAGCCGGCTTCCCCTTCAGAAAGCCAGCACCCCCAGCGAAGCGCGCATTCTAGCGTCGCGCCCTATTTGCGGTCTTTCCCGGGCTTGCTCTGGCTGCGGGCCGCGCGGACACTCGGGCCATGACGCTCCGTCCGGCACCCAGCGCCCCGCCCAGTCTGCCATCCAGCCCTGTGCCTGAATCTGGCGCGCCGGCCGTTTCGCATCCTGCCGATGCGCAGGCGGACCCGGCCTGGCTGCAAGCCCTCGATGAGCTGATCCTGGAGGAGCGCCAGGACGAGGCGCTGGACAGCCTGCACCAGTGGCTGGCCCGGCCCGAGCTGACGCCCGATCTGGTGCTGCGCCTGCAAGCCCGCGAGCTGCGCCTGCAGCTGCTCAACGGCTGCAGCCCGGCCGCGGCCGAGCAGGCCTATGCCTTGCTGGAGAGTGCGCAAAGCCTGGGCTCGGCCCGGGTCAGCGCCGATGCGCTGTGCAGCATGGCCCTGGTGCAAAGCGCCACCCGCTTGACTGCCGCCGCCATGCAGGCGGTGGGCCAGGCCGATGCCTTGTACGAGAGCATCGGCGATACGCGCTCGCGCCAGCTGGCCCGTCTGCTGCTGGCCCGGGTGCTGATGGCGGCCGAGATGTTTGTCGAGCTGATCCGCCAGTTCGAGCCCCTGCTCGAGGGCCCGGATGCCTGTGACGACCGGCCCGTTCAGGACGGCGAGATGCCGCCGCGCCTGCGCTGCGCCTTGCTGCTCTCGGTCGGCGCGGCGTATGCGAACGCCAACACCGAGCTGAGCGGCTCGGCCGAAGGCATCGATTCACGCCAGGCCATCCCGATCTACCGCCGCGCCCTGGCCCTGGCCGAGCTGATTGGCAGCCCGCCGACGCGGGTGCGCTGCCGCTTCAGCCTGGCCAATCTGATGATCTGGACCGGCCAGTTGGACGAGGCCGCCCAGCTGCTGCGCGAGGTGGAACAGCTGGCGGCGCAGCAGCCGCTGTCCCTGCTCAACCGCGCCCATCTGCGCCAGAACCAGGCCTTGCTGGCCTGGAAATCGGGCCGGGCCCGCGAGGCCCTGCTCATGTTCCGCGAGGTGCGGGCCATGTGCGAGCAGGGCGGCTTGCTCTTCCTGCTCGGGCGCGCCCTGCTGCGCCTGGCCGAATGTGCCGAGGACTGCGGCGATTTGGCCCAGGCCCTGGAGGCGCGCCAGGCCCAGGTGCAACTGCTCGGCGCCAATCTGCGCGCTCAGCAGCAGAACTTCGGCCAGGGCATGTTGAGCCTGGTTCAGCATGCCCGCGTGGCGGCGCAAAACGAACTGCTGCAACGCCAGGGCAACAGCCTGGAGCAGGCCCTGGCCCAGCGCAATGGCGAGCTCAACGAGACCTTGAGCCGCCTGCGCGCCGAGATGTCGGTGCGGCGCGCGGCCGAGGCAGCCCTGACCGAAGCCCATGCCCAGCTGGAGCTCAAGGTGGCGCAGCGCACCCGCGAGCTGGAGCTGGCCATGCGCCGGCTGATGGAGCATGAAAAGCAGGCCGCGCTGAGCTATCTGGTGGCCGGCGTGGCCCATGAGCTGAACACACCGCTGGGCAATGCCTTGCTGGCCACCAGCTCGGCCCAGGCCGGGCTGCAGGAATTCGGCCAGGCCTTCGAGGCCAACCGCCTGCGCCGGCAGGACGTGCAGGGTCTGCGCCAGAACCTGCAGGCCAATCTCGACATCGTCAGCCACGGCCTGGAGCGTGCCACCGTGCTGCTGCGCAACTTCAAGGCCCTGGCCTTGCAGGACAGCAGCGAAGAGGCCGAGTGGATGGATGCCGCCCAGGTCGCCCACAACACCTTGCAGGCCTTCACCGGCGCCTTGCGCGAGGCCGGCGTGACGGTCGATTTGAGCGGGCTGCAGCCGCTGCGCCTGCGCGGCCATGCGGCGGCGCTGAGTCAGGTGCTGGCCCAGCTGATCGAGAACGCGCTGCTGCATGCCTTCCAGGGCTGGAGCGGCGAGCGCCGCCTGAGCCTGCACGGCCGGGCCCTGCCCGAGGGCCTGGAGCTGCGCGTGGCCGACAGCGGCCATGGCATCGCCCGCGAGCACCAGGCCCATGTCTTCGACCCCTTTTTCAGCACCCGCATGGGCCAGGGCGGATCGGGCCTGGGCCTCTACCTCGCGCAGCGCCTGGTGGTGCAGCGCCTGGGCGGCGAACTGGCGCTGAACAGCGCGCCGGGCCGCGGGGCGGAGTTCATCATCCGCCTGCCCAGCTGAGCCCCGTCAGGGCATGAAAAAGCCGCCTCGAGGGCGGCTTTTGTTTTGGTGATCGGCGAGCCCGGATCAGTCGAAGACCGGCGACTCAACGCCCAGAACTTTGTGGAGTTTCGGGCTGGTGGTCGTGTACTGCAGATGCACGCGCTTGTCGGGGTTGATGTAGGGCATGGCGCCGAAGGCGGCCAGGGCGCATTCATGGAAGCCCGAGAGGATCAGCTTCTTCTTGCCGGGATAGGTGTTCACATCACCGACGGCGAAGATGCCCGGCACGCTGGTCTGGAACTTCTCGGTATCGACGACGATCTGCTTGCGCTCCAGGGCCAGGCCCCACTCGGCGATCGGGCCCAGCTTGGGGCTCAGGCCGAAGAACACCAGCACCTGGTCGCAGGGCACGACGCGGGTCACGCCGTCGCCGCCGGTGACCTTGATATTGGTCAGCTTGCCATCGGCTTCGACGATGTCGGTCACCTGGCCGACTTCGAACTGCATCTCGTAGGCCTCGCACAGCTCGCGCATCTTGGCCACGCTGGCCGGGGCGGCGCGGAAGCCGTCGCGGCGGTGCAGCAGGATCACGCTCTCGGCCTTGTGGGCGCCACCGTCGTCGTTGCCGGCGCAGAAGTTCAGGGCCCAGTCCAGGGCCGAGTCACCGCCACCGACGATCACCAGGTTCTTGCCGGCGAACTGCTCGGGGTTGCGCACGCGGTAGTGCAGCTGGGTGCCTTCGTACTTGTCGATGCCCTCGACCTTCAGCGTGCGCGGCTGGAAGGAGCCCACGCCACCGGCGATGAAGATGGTCTTGGTCAGGAAGCTGGTGCCCTTGCTGGTGGCGACGAAGAAGCGGCCATCGTCCTGCTTGAGCACGGTGGTCACTTCCTGGCCCAGATGGAAGGTCGCGCCGAAGGGCTCGATCTGCTTCATCAGGTTGTCGGTCAGCTCCTTGCCGGTGCAGATGGGCACGGCCGGGATGTCGTAGATCGGCTTGTCCGGGTAGAGCTCGATGCACTGGCCACCGGGGTAGGCCAGGGAGTCGATGATGTGGGCCTTGACCTCGAGCAGGCCCAGCTCGAAGACCTGGAACAGGCCCACCGGGCCGGCGCCGACGATGACGGCATCGGTCTCAATGGTGTCCGGGCCCGGGGCCAGGAGTTCGTCGGCGGGCGCGGTCGTCGTCTCTACGTTCACTTGGGATTCCATTTCTTGGCCGGGCCCAGTACAGGCCCCGCTTCAGCAGTTATTACGAAGTTGTTCAGCGGATCAGCTCGGACAGCTTGTCCGTGCGGTCCTTCCAGTCATCGGCGTCGGGCAGGGCGCCCTTGCGCTTGGTGATGCTGGGCCACTTCTTGGCGAGGTCGGCATTGAGCTTGATCATGTGCTGCAGATTGCCCGGCACATCTTCTTCCGGCACGATGGCGTTGACCGGGCACTCGGGGATGCAGACGGCGCAGTCGATGCATTCATCCGGGTCGATGGCCAGGAAGTTCTGGCCTTCGCGGAAGCAGTCAACGGGGCACACGTCGACGCAGTCGGTGTACTTGCAGCGGATGCAGGATTCAAGGACGACGTGGGTCATGGTGGATCAGCTCGTGTAGTTGGGGCCAGAGTCGCTGCCGGGCTGCACCCGTTTCGGGCGTGGCGCCAAGCGGCGGCAAAAGGCGGATTTTAATCAATGAGGCTGCGAGTCAGGCCTTGATGGGGCGCAAGACCCGGCGTGTTGCTGGAATTTGTGGGCGAAGCGTGGCCTGAAACCCCCACGCCGCGCCGTGCAGTCGTCAGCGGCCGGGCGCCCGCGCCGACGGTGACCACGGTCGGGCGGCCGCGGTGCAGCAGCGAGGCCGCGGCCAGCTCGGCCACCGTGTGGTCGCTGCTCAGGGCATCGGCGCAGCTGGCGCGCGAGACCGCCAGCACCGGCGTGTCGGCCGGCCAGCCGGCCTCCAGCAGCTTGCGGCCCAGGGCGGCCAGCTGGCGGCCGGCCATGTAGAAGACCTCGGTGTCGGCGCTGCGGGCGGCCTGCAGCTCGCCATCCTGGGTCATGGCCGTGGTCAGGCTGACACTGCGGCCGCTGCCGCGGCGGGTCAGCGGGCGCTGCACCTGGGCGGCGGCGGCAATGGCGGCGGTCACGCCGGGCACGACCTCGCTGGCAATGCCGGCTTCATGGAGGGCGATCAGCTCTTCTTCGAGGCGGCCAAAGATGCTGGCATCGCCGCCCTTGAGGCGCACGATGCGGCGGCCGGTCCGTGCCTGCTTGACCAGGGCGGCGTTGATGGCCGTCTGTTTGGTCGAGTCGCAAAAGCCGCGTTTGCCCACATCGATCCATTCCGCGTGCGGCGCCAGATCGCGCAGGGCCGGGTCGGTCAGGGCGTCGAACAGCACCACCTCGGCGGCGGCCAGGGCGCGCGCGCCGCGCACGGTGATGAGGTCAGCGGCGCCGGGGCCGGCGCTGACGAAGAGGACGGTTTGTGGGTTCATGGGGCGACTCGTTTCAGGTCGGAGCGGTGAGTTCAGCGCACCAACAAGGCGCCGCTGGTGCGGTTGCTGCTGGGGTCGACGACGATCAGGCTGCCGCCGACGCGGTTGCTGGCATAGGGCTCCACCGGCAGGGCGGCCTGCACCTCGATCTGCACATGGCCGATCTCGTTGACATTCAGCTGCTCGGCGTCCAAGGGCTGCAGGCTGTGGATGTCCAGGCGGTGCTCGATGGCGCTGATGCGGCCCTGCACCCAGCGGTTGCCGTGGCGCAGCCAGTACTTACGGCCGGGCACGGCCGGCTCGGTGTCCAACCAGGCCAGAGTGGCTTTGAAGCTTTGTGTCGGCTGGGCCGAACCCGGGGTGACGATCCAGTCGCCGCGCGAGACATCAAGCTGGCGGTCCAGCACCACGCCGGCCGATTCGCCCGCCACGCTGTGGCTCACGGTTTCGCCGGCACGGCGCACCTCGGCCACGATGGCTTTTTCACCGCTGGGCAGGATCTGGATCTCGTCGCCGGCCTGGATCTGGCCATGGGCGATGCGGCCCCAGAGGGTGCGCGGCTGGTGGCCGGTGCCTTCGCCGGCTTCACCGGGGTCTCGCGCCACGTACTGCACCGGGATCAAGACCTGACCCTCGACCTTTTCCTGCACGCCCGGCAGGCTTTCCAGCACCTGCAGCAGCGAGGGGCCTTGGTACCAGGTGGCCCATTCACCGGCCAGGGGTTGGGTGACGTTGTCGCCGCGCAGGGCCGAGACCGGCACGATGGCGGTGACGGCAATACCGGCCTGCTCGGCAAAGGCGCGCAAGGCCTTCTCCACAGCGGCAAAGGCCGGGCCGGGCTGCTCCAACGCATCGAGCTTGTTGACGGCGAAGACGATGCCAGGCACGCGCAGCAGATGGGCCAGCAGGCTGTGGCGGCGGGTCTGAGGCAGCAGCTCGACGGCCTCGACCGAGGTGTCCAGCTTGGTGATGTCCACCAGCACCACGGCGGCATCGCTGCCGGCGGCGGCCGTCACCATATTGCGGGTGTACTGCTCATGGCCGGGCGCGTCGGCAATGATGAACTTGCGCGTCTTGGTGGCGAAGTAGCGGTAGGCCACATCGATGGTGATGCCTTGCTCGCGCTCGGCCTCCAGGCCATCGGTCAGCAGGGACAGGTCGATGGGCGCACCGGCTGCGCGCTTTTCCAAGGTGTCCAGCTGGTCGGCCAGGATGGCGCGGGAATCGAACAGCAGGCGGCCGATCAGGGTGCTCTTGCCATCGTCGACGCTGCCGGCGGTCAGGAAGCGCAGCGCGCGGTGGTGGGTGTCGACCTCAGAGTCGTGAATCAGGTGTTCAGCAACGGCGTTCATGATCAGAAATACCCTTCCTTCTTGCGGCGCTCCATCGAGGCCTCGGACGTGCGGTCGTCCATGCGGGTGGCGCCGCGCTCGCTGACGGTCACGGTCAGCGTCTCGGCCACGATGTCGGCGGCCGTGGCGGCCGTGCTTTCCACCGGGCAGGTGCAGGTCATGTCGCCCACGGTGCGGAAGCGCACGGTGGCGGTTTCCACCGTTTCGCCGGCCTCGGGCGGCGTCACGTCCGTCAGCGGTACCAGCAAGCCCTTGCGGCGAATCACCGGGCGCTCATGCTTGAAATACAAGCTGGGCAGGGGGATGTTTTCGCGGGCGATATAGAGCCAGACATCCAGCTCCGTCCAGTTGCTGATCGGGAAGGCGCGGAAATGCTCGCCCGGGCGGATGCGGGTGTTGAACAGATTCCAGAGCTCAGGGCGCTGTTCCTTGGGCTGCCACTGGCCGAAGCTGTCGCGGTGGCTGAAGATGCGTTCCTTGGCGCGGGCCTTTTCTTCGTCACGGCGGGCGCCGCCGATCAGTACGTCGAAACGGTGCTCTTCGATCGCTTCCAGCAGGGTCACGGTCTGGTGGCCGTTGCGCGATTCCAGCGGATGAGCCAGGCGCACGGTGCCCTTTTTGATCGACTCGTCCATGTGCGCCACGATCAGGCGCTCGCCCATCTCGGCCACGCGCTTCTCGCGAAATTCGATCACTTCGGGGAAGTTGTGGCCGGTGTCCACATGGACCAGGGGGAAGGGCAGACGGCCCTTGAACACATTGCCGGCCACGCGGGTCTTGAAGGCTTTTTCGGCCAGGCGCAGCACCACGCAGGAATCCTTGCCGCTGGAGAACAGCAGGCCCGGGCGCTCGAAAGCAGCGGCCACTTCGCGCAGGATGAAGATGGCTTCTTCTTCCAGATGGTCCAGATGGCGCTGGTCCACCGTGGCGGCCAGCGCTTGCAGATTGAGGGGGGCGTTCATGCCGTGGCTCCTGACTTCAATTCTTCGTTCGAGCGGGCTTGGTGCAAGCCGCACTCCTTGGCGT
This sequence comes from Paucibacter sp. B51, assembly GCF_027863535.1. Taxonomy (NCBI): domain Bacteria; kingdom Pseudomonadati; phylum Pseudomonadota; class Betaproteobacteria; order Burkholderiales; family Sphaerotilaceae; genus Roseateles; species Paucibacter sp. B51. The sequence goes on from NZ_JAPIVN010000001.1 coordinate 2,524,804, forward strand.
TCTCGTCGTGGCTCCGGCCGGACGCTGTCGCATCCTTAACTTCGGCGTCGCCGAAGTTAGCCTCCGCCGAAACGTCGCTGCCAACTTCCGCGCCTTGCGCGGTAGCGGCTGTCGCCGGGGAATGCGTCTTGTGCAAGCCGCATTCCTTGGCATCGTCGTTTTCCCACCACCAGCGGCCGGCACGGAAGTCCTCGCCCACCGCAATGGCGCGGGTGCAGGGCGCGCAGCCAATGCTGGGCATGAACTGGTCGTGCAAGGCGTTGTATGGGACTTGGTGGGTGGCGATGTAATGCCAGACATCGGCCCAGCTCCAGTCGGCCAGCACATTGAGCTTGACCCGGCCTTGGCCGTCCAGCTCTTCGGCGGGCACCTCGGCGCGGTTCTGGCTTTGCTCGCGGCGCAGGCCGGTGATCCAGGCCGTGCGGCCGGCCAGCATGCGGCCCAGGGGCTCCAGCTTGCGCACGCCGCAGCAGGCTTTGCGCAAGGCCAGGCTTTCGTACATGGCGCGCTCGCCATGTGTTTTGACGAAATGCACCACCTGCTCGGCCACCGGGCGGAAGACCTGCACCGAGAGGCCGTAGCGCGCCTCGATCTGCGGCAGCAGGGCCAGGGTCTCGGCATGCAGGGCGTCGGTGTCCAGGGTGGCGATGTCGATGGCCAGGCCGTGGCGTGCGATCAGGTCGGTGATGACCATGTCTTCGGCGCCCAGGCTGCTGCTCTGGATCAGGCCGGCGCCGAAGCGCTCGGCAGCCGCGCGCAACTGGGCGACGCTGGCGGCCACGCGCGCTTCAAAGCCGGGCGTGGCGCGGGCATACAGGCCCACGGCCGAGGCGCTGGCCGCGGCGCCGGGCAGGCTGCTCAGTGAAGAGACGCCTCCGTGGCTCATGCCGCGCCTCGTGCAAACAGTGGCTGGCTGTGGTCCACATCGCCCTGGTAGTGGGCCGGGAAGAAGCCCAGGGCGCGCTCGGCGGCTGCCTGGCTTTCGCCGGCGCGCAACTGCACGGTATTGAAACCGCAGCGGGCCAACAAGGGCAGCATGTCGACGATCACCTCGCCGGTGGCGCGGATCTCACCGGCAAAACGGTAGCGGGCGCGCAGCAGGCGGGCCTGGCTGTAGGCACGGCCGTCCACCCATTTCGGGAACTTCAGGGCCACCAGGGCCAGGCGGGGCAGGTCGGCGGCCAGGTCTTCGATGGCGTAGTCATTGGGCACTTCCACGCCGGTGGGCAGGCCCGCGGGCCAGTGGTCGCGCACGGCATGCCATTGCTCCAGGCTCAGCAGCAGGTGGGGCGCCGGGTCCGGGTGCGGCATGGGGCCGTCTTCGCCGAGCACGTGGTGCCATTGGGGATGGGTGCTGTCGATGAATTTCATGGTCGTCGTCGGCTGGGCGGTGGTCATTGGGCTTCGGCAGCGGCATTCGCGCCGGTCAGCGTCCGAACGGCGTTAGCCGGCGCCTTGAAAGGCTCGAGTCCGATGCGGCGCACGGTGTCGATGAAGCGCTCGCTGTGGCCAGCGCGCTGGCTGCGGTAGGTCTGGACGATGGACTCGATCACATCGGGCACCTCGTCGGCCGCGAAGGAGGGGCCGATCACCTTGCCGGGCACCGAAGCACCCGAAAGGGTCGAGCCGTCCGAGCCGCCCAGCGAGATCTGGTACCACTCCTTGCCGTCCTTGTCGACGCCGAGGATGCCGATGTGGCCGCTGTGGTGGTGGCCGCAGCTGTTGATGCAGCCGCTGATGTGCAGGTCGATGTCGCCGATGTCGTACTGCTCGTCCAGGTCCTCGAAGCGCTCGGTGATGGCCGCGGCCACCGGGATCGAGCGTGCATTGGCCAGGGCGCAGAAGTCGCCGCCGGGGCAGGCAATCATGTCGGTCAGCAGGCCGATGTTCGGCGTGGCGAAGCCCAGCGTGCGGCTGGCTTCAAACAGAGCCGGCAGGTCGGCCTCGCGCACCCAGGTCAGCACCAGGTTCTGGTCGTGGCTGACGCGCAGCTCGCCCAGGCCGAAACGATCGGCCAGCTCGGCGGCGCCGTCCATCTGGGCATCGGTGGCGTCGCCGGGGGCGATGCCGGCGCGCTTGAGCGACAAGGTCACGGCGCGATAGCCCGGCACGCGGTGGCCGTGGACGTTGCGTTCCAACCAGCGCTTGTAGGGGCCCGCTTCCACGCCCGCGAAGATGTCGCTGCGCTCGCCCGGCTGCACGCCGGCCGGCGTGGTGAAGCTGGCGGCCACGCGGTCCAGTTCCGCCTGCGGGATCAGGTGTTCGCGGCCGCCTTCGTCCAGCTCCAGGATCTGCTTGAACTCGGCGTTCACGTCGTCGAAGAAGGCCTGGCCTTCGGCCTTGACCAGGATCTTGATGCGGGCCTTGTAGGCGTTGTCGCGGCGGCCGTAGCGGTTGTAGACGCGCACGATGGCCTCGATGTAGACGAGGATCTGCTGCCAGGGCAGGAACTCATTGATCACCTGGCCGATGATGGGTGTGCGGCCCATGCCACCGCCGACCAGCACCTGGAAGCCGATCTCGCCAGCCTCGTTCTTCTTCAGCTGCAGGCCGATGTCGTGCCAGGCGATGGCGGCGCGGTCTTCGGCCGCGCCCGAGATGGCGATCTTGAACTTGCGCGGCAGGAAGGCGAACTCGGGGTGTAGGGTGCTCCACTGGCGCAGCACTTCGGCGTAGGGGCGCGGGTCGACGATCTCGTCGGGGGCAATGCCGGCGAAGCAGTCGCTGGTGATGTTGCGGATGCAGTTGCCGCTGGTCTGGATGCCGTGCATGTCGACCGCAGCCAGGCGGTCCATCACATCGGCGGCCTGGGGCAGGGGGATCCAGTTGTACTGCAGGTTCTGGCGCGTGGTGAAGTGGCCATAGCCGCGGTCAAAATCGCGGGCGATGCCGGCCAGGGCGCGCAGCTGGGCGCTGGACAAGACACCGTAAGGCACGGCCACGCGCAGCATGGGCGCATGGCGCTGCACATACCAGCCGTTCTGCAGACGCAGGGGTCGGAACTCCTCGTCGCTCAGGGTGCCGGCCAGATTGCGTTCGAGCTGGTCGCGGAACTGCGCGGCGCGTGCGTGGACGAACTGGCGGTCGAAGTCGGTGTACTGGTACATGGCGGGCTTGTCGGAAGAGTTCGGTGGATCTGAGGATCTGAGAAGGGGTTTCGGCCGGGCGGGGCTTTAGTGAATGACTTTCCAGCCGGCCAGCAGCAAGGAGCCGCACAGCAGGCCGCGCACCACGCCATCGGGCAGGCGTCGCGTCAGCTGGGCACCCAGCCAGATGCCGGGCATGGAGCCGATCAGCAAGGGCAGCAGCAAGGTCCAGTTGACATGGCCCAGCGTGGCATGGCCGATGCCGGCCACCAGGGTCAGGGGCACGGCGTGGGCGATGTCGCTGCCGACGATGTAGCGCGCCTCCAGGCGCGGGTAGATCAGCAGAATCAAGGTGGCGCCGATCGCGCCGGCGCCGATCGAAGACAGCGAGACCAGCACGCCCAACAGCACGCCGGCCGCGACCGTCAGCGCCGGCTTGCGCGACTCGGGGATGTGGCGTTCCAGGCGCAGGCCCACGGCCTGCCACGATTTTTTGAAGGCCACGACCAAGGCGGTCAGGAACAGCGCGATGCCCAGGGAAAAGGTCAGGGTGCTGGCCCAGCCTTTGGTGATGTCGGTGGCGTGCATCAGGGCCACGGTGGCAATCGATGCGGGAATACTGCCGGCCAGCAGCAGGGCGGTCAGGCCCCATTTCACGTGGCCGTGGCGCGAGTGCGCCACCGAGCCGGACATCTTGGTCAGGGCGGCGAACCACAGGTCGGTGCCGATGGCCACGGCCGGGCTGAGCCGGAACACCGACAGCAGCAGCGGCGTCATCAGCGAACCGCCGCCCACGCCGGTCACCCCGACGATGGCGCCGACGCCAAATCCACTTGCAATTGCCATCCAGTCCACATGTGTCCCCAGTTGCTGAGGCGCAGGTCTGCGTCTCAGGGGGCGGACTTTATGCAGTCTTCATATATATACAAACCATTTATTTGTAGATTGCTTATCCGAATTTGCATATATGAAATTCGAGGCGCAGCCCCACCCGGTCATTCGGTGCGGCGCCAGCGGCATTCACACGGGGCTGACAGAATGCGCAGCGTCGGGCCGCGAACCTGTGGCTCCCATGTTTTCCCCAACCGTCAAGTTAGAAAGTGCCGCCATGACCGCATCCACTCCCGTTCTGCACCAAGCCAGCGTTCCCGTGTTCAAGCAAATGCTGGGCGGCCTGGCCGATGTGCTGAGCAAGGCCGAGGCCCATGCCACGGCGCGCAATATCGATCCGCAGGTGTTCCTGCAGTCGCGCCTGTTCCCGGACATGTTTGCCCTGCTGCGCCAGGTGCAGATCGCCTGTGATTTCGCCAAGGGCGTGAGCGCCCGCCTGGCCGGCGCCGAGGTGCCCAGCGTGGCGGACGAGGAAAAGAGTTTTGCCGAGCTGCAGGCGCGCATCCAGGCCACTCTGGCTTTCATCGATGGCCTGCCGGCCGAGGCCTTTGCCGAGGCCGCCAGCCGCGAGGTGGTGCTGCGTCCGGGCACGCCGAAAGAGCGCCGCTTCGCCGGCCAGGCCTATCTGCTGAGCTACGGCCTGCCGCAGTTCTTCTTCCACGTGACCACGGCCTACGCCATCCTGCGTCACAACGGCGTGGAGCTGGGCAAGAAGGACTATATGGGCGCCTTCTGAGGCAGCGTCTGAGGCGTTTTTGAGGTGCAGTTGGCTGCGCCGACCCCGGGCCTGAGCCCGCTTCATGTCACACTGCGGCACGGTTTTTCGAGTTCGCTGGAAACACCCCATCGTCCATCTGTGCCGCAGGCACGCCAACTGAGGAGCGACTCATGGCCAAAGGTCAGCAAAAGAGCAACAAGGAAGCGAAGAAGCCGAAGAAGGACAGCGCGCCGCCCAAGCCGATTTCATCCGGCGCGGTGATGCCCACGGTCACCACCGTGGTGCCCGATCGCAGCAAGAAGGCCAAGTAAGAAGTAACCGCGGGCCCCGAGCGTGGCGAAACATTCGCCGCTTCGGGCCCCACCCACCGCAAGACCCGGCCACGTGCGCTCAACGCGCCCGTGGCTTTTTCATGCGCAGCTGCGGCTCACAGGCTGGGCGGGGCAGCGGCTCCGCGTGCATCCCGCCAGGCCAGGAAGGACTCGAAGTCCATGGGGCGGCCCAGCAGGAAGCCTTGCACCTGGTCACAACCGACGCGGCGCACCGCGTCCAGCTCGCCCTCGCGCTCGATGCCTTCGGCCGTCACCGTCAGACCCAGGCTGTGGCCCAGGCGGGCGATGGTTTCCAGCAGCTCGTAGCGCCGCGGTGAGAGGTCCACCTCGCGCACAAAGGAGCGGTCGATCTTGAGCTCATCCACCGGCAGGCGCTGCAGATAGGCCAGCGAAGAGTGGCCGGTGCCGAAGTCGTCGATCGACAGGCGCACGCCCAGGGTGCGCAGACCATGCAGCAGGGCCACCGGGTCGTCGCTGCTGTCCATCAGGCCGGTTTCGGTCAGCTCCAGGGTCAGGTGTTGCGGGTCGACGTCGTGCTGCTGCAGGCGCTCGCGCAGAAAGTCCAGCAGCTCGCCGTTCTGCAGATCCTGGGTGGAGATGTTGACGGCAATGTGCAGGCCGGCCATGCGTGGCTCGGCCAGCATGCGCAAGGCCTCGCCCAGCATCCAGCGCGTCAGCTGGCTGACCCGGCCGGTGCGCTCGGCAAAGGGGATGAACTCGCCCGGCGGCACCCAGCCGCGGGTCGGGTGCTTCCAGCGCACCAGGGCTTCGGCGCCTTCCAGCTCGCCGCTGCCCAGTCGCAGCTTGGGCTGCAGATAGGCATGCAGCTGCTCGCCTTGCAGGGCCGCTTGCAGATCCGACGCCAGGGTCAGGTCTTGCTGACGGGCCTGCTCGGTGCCGCTGCTGTAGAAACGCAGCGCCGCCTTGGAGCGCTTGGATTCGAACAAGGCCTGCTCGGCCTGGCGCAGCAGAGACTCGGCCTCATGGCCATGCTCGGGGCAGAGCGCGGCGCCGCAGGAGATGGACAGGTCCAGGCGTTGGCCTTGCCAGTCCAGCGGCTGCTCGATGGCGCGGCGCAGGCTCTCGGCCTGCTGCTGGGCGTCGGCGGCGTCGCGTACCTGCAGCAGGGCGGCAAAGGTGCCGCCGGCCAGGCGGGCCAGCGGGGCTTGCGCCCCCAGGGCTTCGGCCAGATGGCTGCTGGCGCGGCGGATCACGGCATCGCCGGCATCGAAGCCGAGCAAGGCGTTGATGGTTTTGAGGCGGTCCAGGTCCAGGCAGAGCAGGCAGGAGGCCAGGCCGCCCTGGTTGCGCCGCTGTTGCAGCTGCTCATTGGCCTCGACCAGAAAGCGCGCGCGCTGGGCCAGGCCGGTCATGGCATCGGTGTTGGCCAGTCGGCGCAGACGCAGCTCGCGCTCGCCCACGGCGGCGGCCAGGGTGTTCAGCGCCTGGCCGACGCGAGTCACCTCGTCCTGGCCCTGCAGCTCGGCGCGCGCGCTGTAGTCACCAGCGGCCAGGCGCTGGGCTGCCTGTTCGGCGTGACCCAGGGGCACGGTGATGGAGCGGCGCACCACGCCGTCCAGCGCCCCGCTGAGCGTCACCACCAGCACGCCGAGGATCAGCATCCATTGGCGGTCCTTGCGGATTTCGTCTTGCAGCTCGTGGGCATGGTCGGCCGTGTCTTCTTGCTGGATTTCCAGCAGGCGGTCGGCGGCGCGGGCCAGCTGATCCAGGGCTTGCTCGGTGTCCCGCGCCATCATCTCGCGCGCGGCGCGCATGTCCTCTGCCTCGATCAGGTCGACATTGCGGCCATAGGTGCTCCGGTACTGAGCCAGGGCTTCGCTCAAATCGGCATAGGCTTTCTGGCTGGGGGCGCCGTGCAGCTGTTGGCCGAGCAGGCCCAGGTCCTGGTCGATCTGGCGGTTGGCGGCGTCGGCCTCTCGGTAAGCGGCAATGCGCTGCTCGCGCGGCGCGCTGATCAGCACGAGCAGCTTGCGCGAGGTCTTGTGGGCTTGCGCGCTGATGTCCTCGGACAGGTGCAGCAGGTTCAGGCGCTGGCTGGCCAGCTCGTTCAAGGCCACCGAGAGCTGGTTCATGCGTTCCAGCTGGCTCAGCCCGGCTAGGGTCAGCAGCAATAGCACCAGCACGGAGCGCAGGGCCAGGCGGGTGCCGATGCGCAGGCGCGCCAGGGCTTGCAGGGGCGAAAAAAACATGGATGCAGGAAATCGAAGGGCTGGGGGATGGGACATCAAAGCCTGGCGCGCCGCAGGCCCGGGAGAACACTCCTGAGGGCCGCTGGATTCACACGCCGCCTCAACACTTCATGGCTTCATGGGCTATCGGTCGCAAGCTCCAGAACTTTCGCTCTTCTTTCACTCCCGGGGCTGCCATTCGCACAGCCCGGTGCTGAAGCACCGTGTCTCCCTGGCACAAGCCCTGACAAGGATTCTGTTAACTTGGTTCTAGACTGGTATTAAATTGGGTGTCGTTTGGTATTTTGTGACTCGGGGGAGGGCAAGATGGATCGACGGCGTTTTCTGGCTCGCGGGGCGGCCTGGCCCGCGGCGGCGGTACTGGCTGGTGGGCTGGCCGGCTGTGGCGGCGGTGGGGGTGGATCCACCAGCAGCATCGTGGAGCCGCCACCCGCGCCACCCCCCGTGCCGGGCCCCAGCCCGGATGCCGATTGGGATGCTCTGGCCGCGCAAGTGCAAGCCCAGGGGGCCGGGCAAGTCTTGCGCCCCGGTCATGCCAGTTACGACACCCGGCGCCTGGTCGCCAACGCCCGCTATGACGCACTGCGTCCGCTGGGTCTGCTGCGCTGCGCCAGTGCGGCCGATGTGGCGGCCGGTTTGGCCTTCGCCCGCCGCAAGGCCATGCCTCTGGCCCTGCGTGGCGGTGGCCACAGCTATCTGGGCGCCTCGACCGGGCCGGGCCTGGTGCTCGATGTCGGGCCGATGAACGGGGTCAGGCTGGAGGGCGAGGTGGCCGTGGTCGGCGCTGGCGCCACCCTGGCCGATGTGTACGAAGGCTTGATCAGCCAGGGCCGCTGCATCCCCTCGGGCAGCTGCTTGAGCGTGGGCATTGCCGGCATCACCCTCGGCGGTGGCTTCGGGGTGCTGGACCGGGCCTATGGCCTCAGCTGCGACGCTCTGATTGGCGCCACCGTGGTCAATGCCGAGGGGCAAACCCTGGTCTGCGATGCCGGCCGCAACAGCGATCTGTTCTGGGCCTTGCGCGGCGGCGGCGGCGGGCGCTTTGGTGTGCTGACCGAGCTGCGCTTTCAAACCCATGCCGTGGGGCCATTGCTGCAGTTCAGCGCGAGCTTCGGTCCGGATGATGTGGAGGCGGTGCTCGCGGCCTGGCAGCGCTGGTCCGAGCAGGGCTTGCCCGCTTCGGCCTGGTCGCAGCTGGCCCTGTCTCCGGGGGGAGGGCGGCTCTGGGGGCTGGCCCTGGGGGCGCACAGCGATCCCGCACAGTTCTCGCCGATCTGGCAGGCGCTGCTGGCGCGCATCAACCGGCCCGGCCTGGTGCCGGCCGCGCTGCAATCGCGCAGCTACCGGGATGTCTTGCTCGGCGACTGCGCCGGCCTGAGCCTGGCGCAATGCCATCTGCCGGCGCAGAACCCGGAGGGGCGCCTCGGTCGGGTGGCCATGGCGGCCAGCTCGGACTTTTACGACCAGGCCCTGCCGCCCGAGGGTCAGCGGGCCTTGGCCGACGCCTTGCGTGTGCGGCGCGGCCAGGGCTCGGGCGGGGTGATTCTGAATCTGATGGGCGGAGCCATCGGCCAGGTGCCGCTGCAGGCTACGGCGTTTCCGCACCGCGCAGCCTTGTTCAGCGCCCAGTACGGGGTGGAGCTGCCGCCAGTCGCCAGCGCCGCGGCGGTGGAGGAGGGGGCCAGCTGGACCCATGGCTTGCGCGAGCTGATGCGGCCCTGGAGCAGTGGCCGCGCTTATCTCAATTACCCGGATGCTGGCATTGCCGACCCGCTGCCGGCCTACCACGGCAGCCACCTGGCCCGGCTTCAGCAGATCAAGCAGGCGCAGGACCCCAGCGGCCTGTTCAAAACTGCGCAAGGCATTTGATACCCGGGCTTGGTGCAGGGCGTCGCCGCGGGAGTGTTGGCAGGGGCGGGGCAAAGTTACACTGGGCGCCCTCTGTGGCGATCCAGAGGCCGGGCTGAAGCGCATTTGTCTGCGCTCAAGATTGCTTGCCTGCACCGGCCGGGCCGCCCCACCTCTGCTTTGAATTGCATCACCTGCAAACGTCACCATGGCCGGCCTCAGCCCCAAGACTCCCATCCCCACCGAAATCACCGTGCACCAGCAGTCCCGGGTGCTGGAGGTGGCGTTTTCGGACGGCGCGCGCTTTCGCATCCCGTTTGAGCTGATGCGGGTCTACAGCCCCTCGGCCGAGGTGCAAGGCCATGGCCCGGGCCAGGAGGTGCTGCAGACCGGCAAGCGCTCGGTGCAGATCACTGGCCTGGAGCCGGTCGGCCACTACGCCGTGCGGCCGCAGTTTTCCGATGGCCATGACAGCGGCCTGTTCACCTGGGACTATCTCTACCAGCTCGGCGAGCAGCAAACCCAGCTCTGGGCCGATTACGAAGCCCGCCTGGCCGCGGCCGGCCTGAGCCGCGATGCCGACATGGCCGCCCCGGCGCCGGCCGGCGGCCATGGCTGCGCCAGCCACACCCATCACTGAACTGAAGCCTCGCCCCAAACCGGCCCACAGCGCTTCAGCCCACCCTTTTCCCGCGAGACCGACCCATCATGAGCAGCACCCATTTCGGCTACCAGACCGTTGACGAGCGCGAAAAAGCCAGCCGTGTGCGCGGCGTGTTCGACTCGGTGGCATCCAAGTACGACGTCATGAACGATTTGATGTCCATGGGCATGCACCGCGCCTGGAAGGCCTACACCGTGGCCGTGGCCAACCTCAAGGCCGGCGATCGGGTGCTGGACATTGCCGGTGGCACCGGTGATCTGTCGCGTGCCTTTGCCAAGAAGGTGGGCGAAACCGGCATGGTGGTGCACACCGACATCAACGAGGCCATGCTGCGCCAGGGCCGCAACCGCCTGCTCGATGAAGGCCTGATCCTGCCGACCAATCTGTGTGACGCGGAAAAGCTGCCTTACAAGGCTGGCAGTTTCGATCTGGTCAGCGTGGCGTTCGGCCTGCGCAATATGACCCACAAGGATGTGGCCCTGGCCGAGATGTGTCGGGTGCTGCGCCCAGGCGGCCGCCTGCTGGTGCTGGAGTTTTCCAAGGTGGCCGCGCCGCTGCAGAAGCCCTACGACTGGTACTCCTTCAAGATCCTGCCCAAGCTGGGCCAGATGATCGCCGGCGATGCCGAGAGCTACCGCTACCTGGCCGAGTCCATCCGCATGCACCCGGGTCAGCAGGAGCTCAAGGCCATGATGAAGACGGCTGGCTTCGGCCACGTCGATGTGCACAACCTGAGCGCCGGGGTGGTGGCGCTGCACGCCGGTATCAAGTGCTGATCTGATGCGGCTCTGAAAACCCGCAGGTATTGCCTTGTTGTGCGATCAGCGCCCCGCGGCGCGGATTGTCATAAACCGAAATGAAACAGTGCGGCCGGCTGGATGACAGTCGCGCGAGGGTATTCCCTTGGCCGCCGATTCAATCTTGTGCATGGCCCCGAAATACCGCGGGTAAACCGTGAGGGGCGCCCCCTTGATTGCCGGTTTCCCGGGGGGTGAATTGTCATTTTCCAAAGTTACACTCGCTCGTCCCAGCGTGGGCGAGGTAGCTTGCTGCGCTGCAGCATCAGTTTTGGGGCCCCGGCTCGGGGCACCGCGCTAGAAGAGAGAAAGACAAGCCATGTACCTGACGAATCAAGAGAACGCTTCCGCTTTCAAGGGCCTGCGAGTGGCCGCGGTGGCCGCCGCTGTGGTGGCCGTGATGCTGAGCGGTTGCGGTGACGACAAGAAGTCGGACAAGGCTTCGCAAACGGCTGCCAAGGTGAACAAGGAAGAGATCACCGTTCACCAGATCAACTTCGTGCTGCAACGCCAACAAGGCCTCAAGCCCGAGCAGGCCGAAGCGGCCAGCAAGCAGGTGCTGGAGCGTCTGATCGAGCAAGAATTGGCCGTGCAAAAGGCCCAGGAACTGAAGCTGGACCGTGACCCGCGCGTGGTGCAACAGATCGAAGCTGCCAAGCGCGAAATCATCGCCCGCTCCTACGTCGAGCGCATCGGTGAATCGGTGGCAAAACCGACCAGCGAAGAAGTCAGCAAGTATTACAACGAGAAACCCGCGCTGTTCAAAGACCGCCGTATTTACAGCCTGCAGGAATTGGCGATTGAAGCCAAACCCGAGCAATTTGGTCAGCTGCGCCAGAAACTCGAAAGCGCCAAGAATATTGGCGAGTTTGCCGAGTTTCTGAAATCCAATGATTTCCGCTTCACCGCCAACCAGGCGGTGCGTGCTGCCGAACAGCTGCCGCTCAACGGCCTGGAGTCGATCGCCCGCATGAAGGACGGCGACTCGGCCGTCACCCAGACCGCCAACGGCATCACCGTGCTCTTCCTGGTGGGCTCGCGCAGCCAGCCGGTGGATGAGACCCGCGCCCGCCCGGCCATCGAAGCCTTCCTGGTCAACCAGCGCAAGGCTGAATTGGTGCAGAAAGATCTGAAGGGCCTGCGCGAAGCCGCCAAGATCGACTATGTCGGCAAGTTCGCCGAAGGTGCACCGGGTGCCAAGGGCGCCGCGTCGGCTCCTGCTGCAGCCGCCACCCCGGCGCCGACCGCAGCCCCAGTGGCGGCTGACCCCGCGGCACCGGCTGCCAGCGGCCTGAACGCCGCAGATATTTCCAAGGGCATGGGTCTCAAGTGAGCTTCAACATGACGTCGTCTTTCCTGACCTTTGTCCCTTCGCGCCCGGCCCGCGTGGCCGCGGCGGCCTTGGCGGTGTGGGGCGCCCTGTCGGTGGCCACGACCGCACAGGCGCACACCCCGGCGGCGGCTGCGGCTGCGGCCGTGGCGGGCGCCAATGCACCGAGCGCACCGCTCGAATATCGCCTGGGTTCCGGCGATGTGCTGCGCATCACCGTGTACCAGAATCAAGACCTGACCCTGGAAACCCGGGTGTCGGAAAGCGGCGTCATTTCTTTCCCCTTGCTGGGCAATATCCGTATTGGTGGCCTCAGCGCCACGCAGGCCGAGAAGCTGATCAGCGACGGTTTGCGCGACGGCAATTTCGTCAAGAACCCGCAGGTCACCGTCGTCGTGCTGCAGGTCAAGGGCAACCAGGCCAGCGTGCTGGGCCAGGTCAATCGCCCGGGCCGCTACCCGATCGAAACCGCAGACATGCGCCTGACCGACCTGCTGGCCAATGCCGGCGGCATCGCCGTCACCGGCGCCGAAGTGCTGGTACTCAGCGGCACCCGCAACGGCCAGCCCTACCGCCTGGAAATCGACCTGCCCGGCATCTTCACGCCCGGCGGCCGTGAGCAGGATGTGCTGATACAGAACGGCGACGTCATCTGGGTCGAGCGCGCCCCCATGGTCTATATCTACGGCGAAGTGCAACGACCCGGCCCCATGCGCCTGGAACGCGGCATGACCCTGATGCAATCGCTCGCCACCGGCGGCGGCATCACCCAACGCGGCACCGAAAAAGGCATCCGCGTCCACCGCAAAGGCCCCGACGGCAAGGTCGAAGTTCTCCAGCTCCCGATGGATGAGGGTTTGAAGGATGGGGATGTTGTGTATGTCAAGGAAAGTCTGTTCTAAGGTTTCGAGATGACGTTCTCACAATTTGTCGCAGTTCTGCGTGCCCGCTGGCGCTTGATTTCAGGCGTCTTTGCTGCGGCCATGGTTATCGCGGTGGCATTGAGCTTGCTTCTGCCCAAGCAGTACACGGCCGTTGCCAGTGTGGTGGTGGATAGTAAGCCCGATCCTTTCTCGGCCATGGGCTACCCCTCGCTGGTGACGCCGGCCTTCATGGCGACCCAAGTGGACATCATCCAGAGCGAGCGCGTGGCCATGAAGGTGGTGCGCATGCTCAATCTGACCGATGTGCCGGTGATCCGCGAGCAGTGGAAAGAAGCGACGGAAGGCCAAGGCAGCATTGAAGCTTGGCTGGCCGGCAATCTGCAGAAGCAGATGGATGTCAAGCCGTCCAAGGAGTCGAGCGTGATCTCGGTGGCCTACAAGGCCGGTGATCCAAAGTTTGCTGCGGCCATGGCCAATGCCTTCGTGAAGAGCTATTTGGCCACGGTGATTGAGCTGAAGGTCGACCCTGCCAAGCAGTACAGCAGTTTCTTCGACACCCGTGCCAAGGAAGCGCGTGAGACGGTCGAGGCCGCCCAGGCAAAGCTGAGTGCCTTCCAGAATGAGAAGGGCATCGTCAATTCCGACGAGCGACTGGATGTGGAGACGGCGCGTCTGAACGAACTGTCCTCGCAATTGGTGGCGATTCAGGCCCTGGCCTCCGAGTCGGTGAGTCGCAACGAGCAGGCGACCGGCGCTTCTGCCGACCGGATGGCTGAAGTGCTGGGAAATGCCAACGTGAGCTCCTTGAAGGCCGACTTGTCGCGCCAGGAGGCTCGCATGAAGGAACTGTCCACCCGACTGGGTGAGCGGCATCCGCAAGTGGCCGAGCTGAAGGCCAGCATCGACGAACTGCGCGTCAAGATTGCGGAAGAAGTGCGGCGTGTGACCGGCGGCGTCGGCGTCACCAGCACCATCAACCGACAGCGTGAAAGCAAGCTGCGCGCCGAGCTTGAAGCCCAGCGCCAGAAGGTGCTGCACCTCAAGCAGGTGCGTGACGAAGTGGCCGTCTTGCAGCGCGATGTGGAGCATGCCCAGCGCGCCTTTGACCTCGTGCAACAGCGCCTGAATCAAAGCAGCCTGGAAAGCCAGTCCACGCAAAGCAATATCAACGAGCTGACCATGGCCATGCCGCCGCTCCAGCCCTCATCTCCCAACCTCTTGTTGAACATGATTCTGGGTGTCATTGGTGGCGTTCTGCTGGGCGTGCTGGTCGCATTCATCCGCGAGCTTTCGGATCGCCGTACTCGCTGCGTGGACGACCTGCAGGAAGTGCTTGGCATCGCCGTGATCGGCGTTCTGCCAGGTGCCGGGAGCCGCAAATCAGGCCGTTTGGCCGTGGCTGCCGCACAGCATCGGCTGGTGGGCTCGGGCTCTGCGCGCCTGGCCGCGAAGTAATCAGGACGCTTGGATATCAAATGAGCAAAGAGACCAATGCCGCAGGCTCCGAGGGAACTGCGGTCCATGACCGTTCCATCGGCGCCATCATTGCCGAAACTCGCAATCTCTCGGCCGATCAAGTGGCGCGCGTGCTCGCGCATCAGCAGCAAAACGGACTGCGTTTCGGCGAGGCCGCCATCGCGCTCGGCTTTGCCAATGTCGATGACGTCATGTTCGCCCTGGCGCAGCAGTTCCATTACCCGGCCGTGCTGGGCAATGATCCTGCCCATCCGGAACTGGTGGCGTTGAACCAGCCCTACTCAGCGCAGGCCGAGTTCATCCGCGCTCTGCGCAGCCAGGTCATCATGCGAGTCTTCCGCGAAGGCCAGCAGCCGCGCCAGGCATTGGCGGTGGTCAGTGCCAATCAGGGTGACGGCAAGAGCTTCGTGGCAGCCAATTTGTCGGTGTCCTTGGCCCAGCTCGGGGGGCGCACGCTCCTGATCGATGCCGATATGCGGGGTCCGCGGCAGCATGAAATTTTTGGAGTCAGCAATGACACCGGCCTGTCTGGCATTTTGTCGGGCCGGTCGAACGGCCAACTCATCCAAACGGTGCCGTCTGTGCCCGGCCTGTTCCTGCTGCCGGTGGGCGCCATGCCCCCGAATCCGCTGGAGCTGATCGAACGTCCTGCCTTTGGACTGTTGATGCGCGAACTGGTGACCAAGTTTGACCATGTGATCGTCGACACGCCGGCTGCCGAGATCGGCGCAGACGCGCTCGTGGTGGCCAACCGTTGCGGAGCTGCTGTGCCGCTGGCGCGCAAGAACGCTTCGCGCCTCGGCGGATTCCGTGACTTGGTGCGTTCGATGCAGGAAGCCCAGGTCAATCTGCTCGGCGCCATTTTCAACGACCACAGCTGAGCCGGCGCCCGCGATGAGTTCCTTGCAGTCCAAGGTCGAGCTGGCCGGTACGCACGGTGCCACGCCTCCCCTGCCTCCGGTCGGCCGCAGTGACGGCCTGACCTTGGTGGTTCTGGGCCTGGCCTATCTGGTGCTGTTCCTGCCCAGCTACGTCGATCTGTCCAGCACCGTCTGGGCTTCCGACGAGCAGGGCCACGGCCCGATCATCCTAGCGGTCAGCATTTGGTTGCTCTACCAGCAGCGTCTCGAGTTGTGGGCGCTTGAGCCGCGGCCCGCCGGTTTGAGCGGCGGCCTGCTGTTGATTTTTGGCACGGCCTGCTATGCCTTTGGGCGCTCACAGTCCATCTTGTTGTTTGAGGTCTCAGCACAGATCTTCATTCTTGCTGCTTTGACGCTCATCCTCCTGGGCTGGAAGGGTTTGAAGACGATCTGGTTCCCTTTGTTCTTCCTGCTCTTCATGGTTCCGCTGCCCGAGGTCTTGGTGACTGCGCTGACAACGCCCTTGAAGTCAGCCGTTTCGGCGATTGCCTCTAGCATCCTCTACACCTTAGGCTATCCGGTCGGTCGTGCCGGAGTGGTCTTGACGGTCGGACCATACCAGCTGCTGGTGGCTGATGCCTGTGCCGGCTTGAACTCCATGTTCACGCTCGAAGCCCTGGGCATGCTTTACATGAAGCTGATGAACTACACCTCGGTGGGGCGCAACGTGACTCTTGCGGTCCTGCTGGTGCCCATTTCGTTTGTGGCGAACGTGGTGCGGGTGATGATTCTGGTTTTGGTGACCTACCACTTGGGTGACGAGGCAGGCCAGGGTTTCATCCACGGCTTTGCCGGCATGGTGCTGTTCATGGTGGCGCTGGCACTGATGCTGGTGCTGGATAAAGTGCTGAATCTGGCCTGGCCTCGGGAGCGCCAATCCAAATGAGCAAGCTCAATCGAAGGGCGGCGTTCGTTGCCGCCGCAGTGATGTTGGGCGGCGGAGCGGCTGCACACTGGATGAAGCCGACGGTCCATCTGGCCGACCGCTTGGGCAAACCCGATCTCGAGACCTTGTTTCCCACATCCTTTGGCAATTGGGAAGTCGACAGCAATACCCCGGTGATCCTGCCCGCGCCCGATGTCCAGGCAAGGCTGGACAGGATCTACAACCAGGTGCTGAGCCGAACTTATGTGGACCGTAGTACGGGTCGGCGCGTCATGTTGTCGGTTGCGTACGGGGGTGACCAGTCCGATGGAACGCGTTTGCACCGCCCCGAGGTCTGCTATCCAGCCCAGGGTTTTCAGATCACGGCCAACCGGCCGGGCGTTCTTCAGCTGAGTGCGCGCTCGCTGCAGGTGCGCCAGCTGGAGTCCCATCTCTCGGGGCGTTTCGAGCCCATCACCTATTGGGTGGTGGTCGGCGATGAGATCGTCACCTCGGCTTCGCAGCAGAAGCTGGCCCAGCTTCGCTACGGCGTGCGCGGCCTGATCCCGGACGGCATGCTGGTGCGTGTCTCCACGATCGATCGTGACCCGGAGCAGGCCTTCCGCGTGCAAAAGCAGTACATCGACGATCTGGCGAGGTCCGTCAGCCCGGACGCTGCCGCACGGGTGTTCGGCAAGCCCAAAGCTTGAGCGTGATGCGCACCTGTAGGCGTGCAGACCCTGACGCGCGCCCCTCGGGTGCGGGCGTTCCCGCGCGAGCCTGGAGTGCACGGACATGACCGAGCTCGCCCGCCAAAGCGTCACCGCAGCCAAATGGGGTTTGTTCAGCAGTGTCGCCAAGTTCGTGATGCAGCTGCTGGTCAATATCGCTATTGCCCGCCTGCTGGGCCCCGATGCATATGGCCTCTTTGCCCTGGCCACTATCGGCCTGCTGGTGGCGACCTTTCTTTCCGAAGTGGGCTTAGGCTGGAGCCTGATGCAGCGTGAGACGCTGGACGACGAGGTCATCCGCTTCGTCTTCACCTGGCAGTGCCTGAGCGGCCTGGTCGGCCTGCTCTTCATGCTGCTGGCGGCCGAGGCCATGGCCGAGTTTCTGCGCGACCCCCGCCTGGCCGAGGTGATGCGCTGGCTGGGCCTGTGCTGCCTGCTCAATGGCGTGGCCGCCACCGCCACCAATCTGCTGCGGCGCGAGATGCGCTTCCGCGAGCTGGCCCAGGTGCAGCTGCTCAGCTACCTGCTCGCCTACGTCCTGGTCGGCCTGCCCATGGCATTTCTCGGGCATGGCGTCTGGTCCATGGTGTCCGCCTGGGTGCTGCAGTCCGTGTTCGGCCTGTTCCTGTCCTATCGGGCGCGCCCGCACCCGCTGCGCCTCAGGTTCCGGACCGGGCAGGCCCGCGAGTTCTTCGACCTTGGCGCCACCGTGCTGCTGACCAATCTCTGCAACTGGGCGCTGACCAATGCCGACCGGCTGATCCTCGGACGCATCGCCGGCACGCAGGCAGCCGGGCTCTATGCGGTCGGCTACAACCTCGCCACGGTTCCGAACTCCCTGATGATCTCGGCCTTGCAACCTGCCTTCCTGGCCTCGGGAGCGCGGCTGCAGGATGATCTGCCCAGGCTGGCCAAGGGCTACCGCGAGGTCCAGAGCTTCATCTGGATCGTGCTGGCCCCCTTGTTCGCCATCCTCGCCGTTGCCGGCACGGAAGTGATCGCTGTGCTCTATGGGCCGGCCTGGCAGAGCAGCGGCCTGGTCTTTGTCTTCCTGGCGGCTGCGATGCCCGCCTATCTTGCCTGGGCCCTGAGCACGCCGGTGCTCTGGAACACCGGGCGCAAGCGTCTCGAGATGCTGCTGCAGCTGCCGCTGCTGGTGCTGGCCCTGCCGGCTTTCTACGCCGCGGCCTCACGCGGCAGCGCAGCGGTGGCGGCGGTGGCCGGCTTGCTGTTCCTGGCCCGCTACCTGGTCACCCTGCTACCCGCCTGGCGCGCCCTGGACCTGAGCGCGACGGCCTGGGCGGGCATGTTCTTGCACGGCCTGCTTGCCTGCGCCGTGGTGGCCGCACCGGGTCTGCTGCTGGCTGCTCCCTTGCAGACCTTGCCGGCCTGGCTGGCAGGCATGCTGAAGGCCTCGGCTTGTTTGATCGTCTGGCTGCTGATCGTTCTGGTCTGGCCAAAAATGCTGGGGCAAGCCGCCCTGAGTTTGTTGCAGCGCTTCATGCCCAAGGGCTCGGCTTTGGGCCGGGCCTGGGCGAAGCGTTGCGTCTGAGTTGCAAGGTAGACAAAAGCATGGAACTGGTTGTCTTTTACGGCGTCTATCTGCTCGGGGCACTGCTGCTGGCGGTCAGCTCGGTCATGATCACCGGATTCACTTTGCATATGGGGACCAAGAAGCCGGACGGCTTTCTGATTTTCTTCTTTGCGCCGCTGATGCTGGTGATCATGATGGACCCGCTGTTTGCCGGCCGGAACCTGGACTTTGTCCAGGCCACGGTCGCCGGCGGGGAGAGCAGTTCCAGCGCGGTCAAGTGGACGCAGCGCGCCGTCAGTATTTTTCTGCTGGCTGCCTCGGTGGAGCGCCTCGCTAACTTTGCGCTGAAGCCGCGGCAAGCCGACCGCCCCATTCTGCTGATGGTTGCCTTCGCGGCCTGCTGGGTGTCGACGGTGGCCTTGCCGGCCGCGCTCGGTGTCCGCCCGACGATCGAGCATGACTATCTTTACTGGCTGATCATTGGCCTCGGCGGCCTCACGACCACGGAGTCGGGCGCCCGCACCGCGATACGGGTGGCGCGCGATGCGCTGTTTCTCTTTGTGCTCGCCGGGCTTGCTGCGCTGGCAGTCAAGCGCAGCCTGGTTTTGCAGCCCTATATCGGCGGTCTGTTCGGCGGTTTTTCCTGGCGCTATTCCGGCCTGGCCGTCGGGCCGAACCAGATGGGCCCGATCACCCTGCTGCTGATGATTTGTCTCGCCTGTTTTCCCTATCAGCGCCGCTGGATCTCGGTCCTGGCCTGGGTCTGCTCGGTCGTGACCCTGGTGCTCACCCAGTCGAAGACCAGCTGGATGGCGGGCATTGCATGCTTTGCTGTCATCTGGATCGTGCGGCAACGCGGCAGGGTTGGAGGCTTCATCGTCAATCCCCGCAACCGCCTGCTTTCTCAGCTGGCGCTGGCCTTGTTTGGCCTGCTGGTGATTGCCTGCATGTTCTTGCTCGGCTCCGGCATTCTGGAGAGCCGGATTGACCGGTTTTTGGCTACGCGTGTCGGCTCCGATATGGCCAATCTGACGGGCCGTAGTGATATCTGGAGGATTGCGATTGATACCTTCCTGGAGAACCCCTGGTTCGGTTACGGGCCGAATATATGGGATCCCTATTTCCGCTATGTCATTGGTTTGAATGTTTTCCATGCACACAACCAGTTACTTAATGTGCTGGCGGCCTCGGGAATAATCGGCGCTCTTGGATTTCTCTGGTTCATCTGGGCGCTGGCTGCTCGTCTTCTGTCACGGTTCGACGCCTTCGGTGGCTTCACCGCGGCGCTCGCAACGATGATCCTGCTTCGCTGTATCAGCGAGGTTCCCTTCACCTTCCACAGCTTTGCCAGCGAGGCGCTCACGCCGATGTTGCTTTTGGTGGCATTGGCCGGGGCGCCGCGCTCGCCGAAGTCTCGTGGCCAGCGTCCCGCGGTGACGGGCGAGCCCATTCCAGATGCCAAATAGTCAGCCGAAGTGGTCGGTCATCATTCCCTTGTTCAACAAGGAGGCCTTTGTGTCCGCCACGTTGCAGTCCGTGCTGCTGCAGGCAGGGGACAACTGCGAAATCGTCGTCGTTGATGATGGTTCCAGCGATGGCGGCGCGCAGCGGATCGAGTCCCTGCGGGATCCGCGCGTGCGCCTGATCCGTCAGGCCAATGCTGGTGTCGCGGCGGCTCGCAACCGAGGCATCCGCGAGGCGGCCGGTCAATGGCTGGTCTTCCTGGATGCGGACGATCTCTTGCATCCGCAGGCGCTGGAATGCTATGCGCAGCTGGAGGCTGAGTATCCGGGCTCGAAGATGCTCGCTGGCATTACCGTGCGCGTGCCCGACGATCAGGTCGCCACGTATCAGTTCAGCCGCCGAGAGGGCGCGCTGAAGTCGCGCCGCATCGACAACTTGGCTGCCGAGTTCCTGCGCGTGGGCATGCCTTTTTCGAGCAGTTCGGTGGCGGTGCGTCGCGATTTTTTGCAGGCCCAGGCGGTCTGCTTCCCAGTTGGTGAATCGATGGGTGAGGATCTTGACCTTTGGTTCCGGCTGGTCGAACAGCAGCCCGTGGCCTATGCGGAACAGATCCTGGCCCTGTATCGCACGGCCCTGGCCAGCAGCTTGATGGGCAGTTTCCGTGGGCTGGATCTCCTGCCGGTGTGGCACCGCCTGCGCGCGCGCGCGCTTGCCGGATCGATGAGTCAGGTGCAGGCCAAGGACAGCCTGCGCGTGGTTGCCGAGATGGAAGTCACGCTAGCTCGCCGCCTGATGCGGGCAGCGCAGTTCGGCCCGGCCTGGGCCAGGTTGCGTGACGGACGGGTGGCCATGAGAGGCCGTCGCTGGTGGCTGACCTTCGCGGTCTGGTTGACTGGGTCGGCGGCGCTGGCCCAACGCCTGCGCTGATTCTGGAGTCAGGGATGGCCGTGCGCCTGTTTTTCATGATGTATGACACTCTGCCGGCGTTCCGGCCGGATGTGGTCGTCTTGTTCGGCAAGGACTTGCCTCTTCTTGGCGTTTGCAGCGACCTGCTTGGGCAGGCTTCGATGGCGCGCTCGCGCGAGCAGGGTTTGGCTTGGCCGGCAGGCCGGCTGTGGATTCAAGGTGCCGAGCGAAAGGGCTTGATCGGCGAGCTGATTCGGCCGTTGCAAGATCTATATGGCATGCGACGCTTGAGTTCCGAGCATGGCGTGATCCAGGTTCGGGACAAGATTCGAACCGGTCTGCTGGCCTTGGCGGTGGCTCGCCTGACCGGGCGCAAGTTCTCGTACTGGATGTCATTTCCCTTCGCCGAAGGGTATCGCTTGCGAGCCGAGCAAGTTGGCCGCAGCAAGGGCAGGGTGGTGCAGTTGGCGAATTGGGCTCGCGCCACACTGGCGGGGCCGGCCTATTACCGCTTCCTGGCCCAGCGTTGCGATCATCTGTTCGTTCAAAGCGAGGCCATGCTGGAGTTCATGGTCGGCAAAGGGGTTCGACGCGAATCGATGACGGCCGTGCCCATGGGCGTCGACCTGGCCTTGTTTGATGTCCAGGTGCCGATGACGGCGCGGCCGGCGCGGCTTGCGGGCCGCAAGGTGCTGGCCTATCTGGGCGCGCTCGGGCGCTCGCGCAGCTCCGACTTCCTGCTGCGTGTGTTCGAGCGCGTGCGGCAAGTGGAGCCGGAGGCCTTGTTGCTGCTGATCGGTGAGGGTGCGAGCGAGGACGAGGCCCGCTGGGTCCGCGAGCAGATCGAGGCCAGCGGGCTCGCCGAGCATGTGTGGCTGACTGGCTGGATGGCGCAGCCGGAGGCGATTGCCTTGCTGCGCCATGCCGATCTGGCCTGGTCGGCCATCCCGCGCGGCGCCTTGTTCGATGTTTCCTCGCCGACCAAGGCGGTCGAGTACCTGGCCTTGGGTCTGCCCTGCGTGGGCAATGACATCCCGGACCAGAAGCTGGTCCTTGAGCGTAGCGGCGGGGGCTTGTGTGTGCCCATGGAGCTGGAGGCATTTGCCGATGCCAGCCTGCGTGTGCTGCGCGACCCGGACCTGGCCCAGGCCCTGAGGCGCAAGGGCCCGCCCTGGGTGGCCGCGCATCGAAGTTACCGGGTGCTGGCCGAGGGCGTGGCTGCCGTGTATCACCGCTTGGTGGCGAGCCAGCCGGGCTCGGCGGCATCGCCTTGATGTCGGCGCGCAGAGGACAAGGTTGGGCAAGATGAATTTTCAAAGTTTTCAGTTCTTCCTGCGGCACAAGGTGCGCCGCAACGCGCTCGCTCAGTCGCGCGCCCATGGCTTGCTGAAGCGCGAGCGGCTGTCGGCGGAGCAGTTGCGCGAGCGCCAGGCGCAGTTGCTGCGCGCGACGGTTCTGGCGGCCCGCGAATCGCTGCCGCATTACCGCGAGCTGCCTACGCCGCCCGAGGGCACGGCGATCTTTGCCTGGCTGACCGAGCATTGCGGTGTGGTGGGCAAGGCCCAGTTGGTGGAGCAGCGCCAGGCCTTCTACCCCAACCATGGCAGGCGGCGGCCCTGGTGGCCCCTGGGCAAGACCAGCGGAACCAGCGGATCGCCGCTGGAGGTGTTCCGCAGCCTGAACTCGGTCATCTGGGAGGAGGCGTTCAACCTCCAGTTCTGGGCCTGGGCCGGCTATCAGGCGGGTGATCATCAGGCGGTGCTGCGTGGCGACCAGGCCGCGCCGGCGCAGCGGACTGAGCCGCCGTTTTGGCTCTGGGATCGCTTTGGCAAGCAGTTGTTCCTGTCCACACGGCATCTGTCGGCAGCGACGGCGCCGGCCATGGCCGAGGCGGTGCGCGCTTCTGGGGCGCAGTTGCTCCGTGCCTACCCGTCTTCGAGCTACGAGTTCGCGCGCCTGTGCGAGTTGCAGGGGCTGAGCCTGCCCCTGCGAGCCGTGGTGACGGGCTCCGAGCCGCTGTACCCGGTGCAGCGCGAGCAGTTGGAGCGTAGCTTCGGCTGCAAGGTATTCGACTTCTACGGCATGGCGGAACGTATCGCCTATGCAGCCCAGTGCGAGCATGGGCATTACCACCTGAATCCCGAGTACGCTTTTGTCGAGATTCTCGATGAGCAGGGCCGGGCGACCGCAGACTTCGGCCATGTCGTGGGCACGAGCTTCCACAACAGCGTCATGCCGCTGATCCGCTACCGCATCTCGGACCGTGCGCGCTGGCTGCCCGGCAGCTGCCCTTGCGGCCGCAGCTATCCGCGCATCGAGCTTTCCTCCGGCAAGGTGGAGGATCAGTTGTTCGACCGCGATGGCAATGCCGTCAGTGCCAGCGTCATCACCTTTGCCTTCAAGGGTCTGGACAACATCCGCAAGTCCCAGGTCGCGCAGGTGGGGCCGGGCGAATGGGAGATCCGCGTGGTGGCCGATGCCGGCTATACCGAGGCGAACAGCCAGGCGCTGCTGGACAACATCGGCAAGTACGTCAGCGACAAGCTGCACGTCCGGGTTCGGCTGGTCGAGGACATCGCCTTGATGCCCAGCGGCAAGTTCAAGTGGGTGGCGCAGGAGTACTTGCGGCCGGGCGCTGTACCCCAGGTTTGATGTCCGCGCCAACAAGATGACGATGAACAAGACGATCTATCTTTGCGGGCCGCTGGCACCTGAAGGCCAGCCCCCGAACGGCGGCTATGCCGCCGCCAATGCGCGGACCCTGGCCGCCCTGCGCTCGCAGCAGCGCAGCGTGCAGGCCATGCCCTACCCGGCTCCCGTGGGGGGCGGCCTGGCCAAGCTGCTGGGCTATGTCTCGGGCTTCCGGCGCCTGCTCAGGCAGCTGGAGCTCCAGGCGCCCGGCGTGCTGCACATCACCGGGCTCTACAAGCAGTTCGTTCTGCCCGAGCTCTTGCTGCTGCGCAAGGCCCGGCGGCTCGGCTATCTGACGGTCTATGACATCCGAGCCGGATCGATGCTGCTGTACTACCAGCGGCTCGGTGCCGTCTATCAAGCGCTGTTCCGTCGGGTGCTCAGGGAAGCGGACCGGGTCATGGTCGAGGGCCGGGAGTACGAGTCCTTTGTGCGGCGGCTCACCGGCCAGTCGCCTTTCTACTTTCCCAACCATGTCGAACTGGCTTCTCTGGCCGACCGGACCAGCCCGCCCTCCGGCGAGTCGCCCGTGCTGATTTACGTGGGGCGGGTGAATCTGGACAAGGGCATCGCCACACTGCTGGAGGCCGCACGCTTGCTCGGCAAGCGCAGCTCGCCTGTGCGGGTATGGATCGTCGGACCGGTTGAGGCGGCTCTGCAGCAAGCGCTGGTGCGGGACTACCCGGATGTCGATGCGCAATGGTTGGGCAGCCGGTCCTCGCAGGAGGTGCTGGATCTGCTGGCGCAGGCGCACTTCTTCATCTTCCCGACGCGGCATCGCGGCGAGGGTCACTCCAATGCGCTGACCGAGGCCATGAGCATGGGCTGCGTGCCTCTGGCCTCGAGAAACGGCTTCAATGCCTCGGTGATCGATGACGCTGGCATCATCCTTCCGCTGGAAGCGGATGGCGCCGCCTATGCAGGCGCCGTTTCGGACATCTGGTCGCAGGGCCGCTGGCTTGCGCTGTCTCTGAAAGCCCGGGCCCGAGCCCAAGCACACTACGGCAGCCCGGCGGTGATCGGACGGCTGCAGGACGAGTATCGAATGCTGGAACAAAGGGGCTGATGTGGATTTGATGTTTGGCGGCGATATGGCGTGGCCAGGTCCTGGTGTCCTCGATACCGGCGAGATGGAGCGTTTGACGGCCGGGCATGCTCTGGTCGTGAATTTCGAAGGTGCGCTGATTCATGCGGCGCCGGAAGCCTGTCAGGTGGAGGACGTGTACAAGTACAACCTCTACTCGCACAGCAGCTCCATGGATACCCTCAAGGCGCTGAACACGGTTGCCTGCGGACTGGCCAACAACCACATCTGCGACTACAAGAGCGGGCTGGACCACACGCTGGCTGCGCTGAACGTGGCCGGCATCCAGGCCTTCGGGACCCGGCGCCAACCCTGGTGTCAGATCACGGTGGACGGGCGGCCGTACCTCTTGTGGGCAGCTTGTTCGCCCCTGCCCGAACCGACCGCTATGCCGGGCACGGCGGACGCCGCACAGCTGTTCGAGCCGGAGGCGTCCTTGCAGCAGCTGAGTGCGCTGCGTCGCGAGTTCCCGGCTGCCACGCTCGTGGCCTTCATGCACTGGGGCTATGAGCTGGCGCGTCATCCGCAGCCGGCCGATCGTGAATGGGCGCGGCGGGCGATTGATGTCGGTGTGAGTCTGGTGATCGGGCATCACCCGCATCTGGTCCAGGGCCTGGAGCGCCATGGCGATGGCGTCATCGCCTACTCCCTGGGCAACTTCGCCTTGCCGCAGGTGAATTATCGCGGCCGCGAGCTGCGCTACAAGTCAGAGAGCGTGTGCGAGCAGTTGGTTCTGCGCCACTCGGCGGCCGGCCTGCGTTCGGTCTGGGTCCGCTACGACAAGGCCCGGGCGCGTCTGCTTGTCGAGCGCGAGCACGATGCCTTGACCGACCCCGAGCTGGCCGCGCGCACCCCGTTTGCCGGCTTGTCCGATCAGGACTACCGGGCCTGGTTTGCCGAGGAAACCCGGGCTGAGCGCCGTAGCGGCCGCAAGTCGGGGCCCACGATGTGGAGCTACCGCGGCGTCGCCGGCATCGAGGGCCGCATCAAATGCGGCCTGATGGGCTGGCGCAAGCGGGTTCGCCGCCTGGCCATTCGGGCCGGCCTGCACAAGCCCTATAACTGGTGATCTGCGGCCCTCAAGGGGGCAGCTGAACCAGGCGCTTGTCGAAGCTGATGGTCTGCGAGCCCGCCACCACCTGGATTCGGGTGCCGTTCTGTTGCACCTGCAGGGGCTGGATACGGCAGCTGTCGCGCAAGACCGTCAGGTGGGCCAGTTCGGTGCTGGGCGACAGCATGGTGAAGCGCCCATGGGCTTGGGCCTGCATGCTCACCTCCGGGGCAATTTCCCAGGCCATGGTCTGGGCAAAGCTGGTGGCCGGGCCATAGCGGTCCAGGCACACGGAGGCCGAGCCATTGCTGGCTTGTACGGTCGCCGCATCGGCCTTGAAACTGTTTGGTGAGTGGTAGTTCAGCTCCCAGCGGCGTGGCGTGCTGCTGGTGGCCCAGTCGTAGATCAGGGTGATGCCCGTGCTGCGATCCATCACCACGCTGCGCACGGCATTGCTGAGCAGGGGCGCCCATTGGCCGGTGCTGGTGTTGATGGCGCGATAGGCTGCCGTGGCATCGCCGCTGACCAGGGTCAGATTGCCGCGCACCTCAGTCTGCAGCAGCTTGCCGCCGGTATCCATGCTTTGCGCGGGCACGCTCGGCTTGCTGGCATTGAGCACGCTCTCGCTCTGGCCGAAGCCGCCATCAAAGGTCAGTGCGTTCTTGTAACGGGTCGCACGGGTGACGTTTTTGTGGTGTGGGGAGTTGAAGTAGGGGTAGTAGCCGGCATTGATCAGCAGCGGCTGGCCCTGAGAGACATACACGACTGAGTTTTGGTCTGCGTGCGAGTGGCTGAAGGCGCCGAAGCGGCTGGAGCGGAAGAACAGGCTGGTGCGCGCCGACTGCGCCGCATTCACATGCAGGGCCGCGAGGCCCGCATCCTGCGAGAACCAGTGGTGCTGGCTTGGGGCTTGTGGCGCCGGCAGCGGGCTGCTGTTGCTGCCCAGCAGCAGCAGCTGCAAGACCAGCGGCTGGTTGGGTTTGTTCACATTGTTGGGGTTCACCTGCCAATACCAGGCGTCCACCGGGTCACGCGTCATCTGCGCATGCATGCGGTAGTAGTTCGAGGCGTAGTAGGCGTAAAGCTCCTCGGTCTCGGTCTCGTCGCCGAAGGCGCTGGGCTGTTTGCGGTTCGGGGCCGTGAAGGCCATCAGCTGTTGGCCAGCCCGGCGCAGATGATCCAGTTGATACAGGTCGACGCCGGTGACGGTGCGCACCGTCGCGACAAAGGGCACGGCGCTGACAAAAGCGTACCAGCCATAGGCGATGCCATTGCCGAAACCCCCATCCCTGTCGCCCCAGACCCCGAGGGTGAAGCGGCTCAACTCCCAGTACTTGGCCAGCATGGTCTGGGCCTCAGGGAAGCCGGGCAGCCCGGCCGCCAGCAGCAGGGACTGGTTGATCCAGCGCACATTGCCGATGCCATGAGAGTCGTAGGGTTCGCGGTCCAGATTGCTCAGCGCGGCCGCGGCTTGGAGGATGCGGTCGCGCAGTACGGCGGTGATGTTGCTGCGTTCGGTCGCGCTTAGCTCGGACCAGAAGAGGTCAAGGCCGGTGGCCAGGGCGAGATGGATCTCCCGATTGGCCTGGTCGTTGCTCGTTTCGCTGCTGGCGCCTCTGGGCGCCCAGGCCGCCAGTGCCAGCAGACGCTGCTTGGCCAGTGCGAGCATGGCGAGGTTCTTGTCCAGGCGGCCGATGATGGCAAGCGTCTCGATGTACTCGCGTTCATTGCGGGCAGTGTGCCTGATAGCTCGGTCGTTCAATATCTTGGCAAGGTCTGAGGCAGTCAGCGGCATCGGCGGAGCGGCCGGCACGGGCTGCGTCATCGCGAAGCGAGCCGTGGTGCGCAGCGCATTCAGCACCGGCAAGTAGTCCGGGCCCTGGGCCGCCGTCGCGATCGCCGCGTAGCTGCTGCCTGCGGGTAGCAGGCGTGGGCGGGTCTTGCTGAGCACCGAGTACGCCAGGCTGGCGCCGTTCGGTATGGCCAAGGGGTTCACCGGCACGGCGGCCGCAAGCGATGACTTGGCGCGTACCTGTAAGGGCGCCTCAATGGTGAAGCGCCGCCACTGCGTGCTGATCAAGGAGCCGCGGGTGCTGTTGTAGGCGACGGACCATTCATAGTCGCCGGCCGGCAGCGCCTGCTGCAGCAGCAGCCTGGGTTCAGTGAGGTCGTTGCGCGAGTGGATGACGGCGCCTCCCTTGATGCGCAGGGTGAAGCTCCAGGGTGTAGTGGCCACCCGGTCACGCACCTCGGCCCAGGAAAACAGGGATGCGGATGCGGCGCTCGTGCAGTCTTCCGGGAGGATGCGGCGTTGGTGGGCCGGCATCAGCTCCAGCCAGTCGGCGGGCAGAGGGGCGCAGCTGCCGCCACTGGTCTGCTGCACGCCGGCGGCGGGTGGCTCGCCATTCAGTAGATCCGGTCCAGGAGGCGGGGTCCGCGGCTGCTGGCAGGCCGCGAGCAGCGCCAGGGGCATGACGGCAAAGAGACGGGTCAGGGTGGGGGTGGGTGTGGCCATCATGCGAACTACCTTGCATAAAAGTGTGGCGGGCACACAGTGCCCATCCCAGTACGCCGCGGCTGCCGCAGCGTGTGCTTGTCGACGAATTGTGCAGCGCCCGTGGCGCTTTGGATGCGAGACAAGGCGTCAGTAGAGGCAGGATATGCCGCTTATTTCCGCGAGTCGCGTCTTGTGCGCCGACACGGCGACAGTTCTGGCCGTCGCCGCCCTCATGTTTCATGATGTTTCGATTTGAATTCGAAGGTATCGCGCTTGCCCCGGTCGCTGGAGTCCTGGGGCGGCAGGGTACTTTCGGGCCGAAGCGTCATGGCATTCGCGGTCTGCTCGGTTTTACCTTGCCTGTCTGCTTGTCTCAGCCTGGGACGGAGGCGCGAATACCGCTGATTCCAAGGGGACTGGCTGCCCGTATTCATCAGGGATTCACGGCCGCCGTGGTCATAATGCACGCCTTGCCGGAAAGGCAGAAGAGTTGTCGCAGCCGATCTCCATTGGCCGCACGTCATGGGGTGGTCGGTGAGCTTGAAATCTGAACGTCTGGTCTGGCTGGTGCGGCGCCTTAGCCGCATGTATTGGCAGGAAGTGCCGTTCCGAGCGCAGACCGTGCTGCGCAGCCTGGCGCAGGGTCAGGGTCTGTTCACGGCCAAGCGTGTGCCCGCCCGGGCCGCCGATGCCAGCTTCGGTCAGGCCTGGCTGCGTGTCCCGGAGCCCGGCGCCCGGCAAGAGGCGCTGATCCTGGCTGCAGAGCGCCTGCTGGCCGGCGAGTACAGCGTGTTCGGCCAGCCGGTGGCATTTGAGCAAGGCCTGCCGGACTGGAACCGGGACCCGGTCACCGGCACGCTGATCCCCTCGACCTTCGGTCTGGGCATCGACTTCCGCCATGTCGGCGCCGGCATCGACATCAAGCACTTATGGGAGCTGAACCGCCATGTCTGGTGGGTGACGCTGGCCCAGGCCTGGGCGCTCACGGCCGACCCGCGCTATCTGCAGAGGATTGCGCAGCTGCTGCGCAGCTGGCTGCGCAGTTGCCCCTACGCCATGGGCCCGAACTGGTCATCGCCGGTGGAGCACGGCATCCGGCTGATCAACTGGAGCTTGGTCTGGCATCTGATCGGGGCAGAGAAGTCACCGATCTTCCAGGGCCCGGAGGGTCAGGGCTTGCTGCGTGACTGGCTGGATAGCATCTACCAGCACATGCGCTTTGCCAGCGACAACTACTCCTTCTACTCGTCGGCCGACAACCACCTGATTGGCGAGGCCGCGGGTGTCTATGTGGCGGCGCAGACCTGGGATCTGTGGCCGCAGGGGCGGCGCCTGTGCGCCCGTGCCAAACGCCTGCTGGAAGAGGAAACGCTGAAGCAGTTCGCGCCCGACGGCGTCAACCGGGAGCAGGCGCTCTGCTATCACAAGTTCACCCTGCAGTTCCTGCTGGCCAGTGCGCTGGCGGGGCGGGCCAGAGGCGACACCTTCAGCGCCGCCTTCTGGCAGCGGGTCGAATCGGCCGTCATCTTCCTGGCCGCCGTCACCGACTGCGCCGGCAACACCCCGGCTTACGGTGACTCCGACGACGGCGAGGTCTGGACCCTGGGCGCTGGCGTTGAGTTCGACAGTTATCACGCCATGGTAGCCATGGGCAGCCTGCTGTTCGAGCGCGCCGAGCTGCTGGCCAAGACGGAGCGGCTGCCTGAGGCGGGGCGCATGGAGCAGCCCTGGCTGGCTCTGCATCGCGGTGTTCGCCGCGCCGCCGCGCCGGTGCCTGCCGCTCAGGCCTTGCCTGACTACTTCCCGGACGGCGGCTATGCGCTGCTGGGCCATCGCCTGCATGCCGACGACGAGCTGCGCTTGCTCTTCGACTGCGGGCCGCTGGGCTACAACCGGATTTCGGGTCATGGCCATGCCGATGTGCTGGCCTTGCAGCTGTCGCGCGCCGGCGATCCCCTGCTGGTGGACGCAGGGACTTACTGCTACAACGCTGCGCCCAGGCTGCGGCATTTCTTCCGTGGCACCCATGCGCACAACACCCTGGTGGTGGAGGATCTGGATCAGTCGATCTACGGTGCCAGCTTTCTGTGGTTGCGCGACATCGTCTGCACGGTCACGCGCCGCGAGCGGAGCGGCCGGGCGGCGTTGATGCAAGCCCATCACGACGGCTATCTGCGCCTACCCGACCCCGTGCGGCATCACCGCAGGGTGCAGCTGGGCGAAGGCGATGCCTTCCAGGTGGATGACTGGTTGGAGTGCAGGCAGGCGCATCAGGTCACGCTGCACTGGCATGCCGCGGCGGGCGCCCGGCTCAGCGAGCGATCGCCCGGCGAGTATTTGCTGAGCACCGCGGCGCACCGCGTGTTGATCCGTCTGAAAGGGCCGATCACCAAGGTCGCAATCGTCGAAGGCCAGGAGGCACCGCCGCAGGGCTGGGTGTCGCCGGGCTTCTACCGCCGGCATGCGGCGCCGGTGCTGGTCGTCAGCGCCAGCTTGCAGCCGAATGAGACGCTCAGCAGCAGTTTCGAGATCTTCGCCGAGGCCGCTGTGGCCGAGGCTGGCAGGACATCATGAAAATCTGGTTCGATCTATCCAACTCGCCGCACATCAACCTGTTCGCGCAGATGATCCGCGAGCTTGAGTCCGAAGGGCATCAAGTCGTCATCACCTGCCGGCCCCTGGCCAACACGGTCGATCTGCTCGACCTGCACGGCTTCAAGTACGAGGTGGTCGGCGAGCACTACGGCGGCAACTTCTACAAGAAGCTGTTCGGCTACCCGATTCGGGTGCTGCAGCTGCGGCGTTACTTGGCGCCGATGAAGATCGATGTGGCGGTGTCGCAGAGCTCGTTTCATTCGCCGGTGGTGGCCCGTTTGCTGGGCGTGCGTTCGATCTACATGAACGACAACGAGCATGCGATGGGCAATGTGCCCTCGTTTCTGTGCGCCAGCAAAATCATGGTTCCGGAGTTTCTGTCGCTGGAGAATCTGCGGCGCCAGTGGGCCAACCCAAAGAAGGTGCAAGCCTATCCGGGGGTCAAGGAGGGCATCTATCTGTGGAGCCTGCCTGACAAGCTCGCCGCGCGTGGCACGCCCGCGCGCAGCGGCGGCCGGCCGCGTGTCTATCTGCGGCCCGAGCCCTGGACGGCGCAGTACTACAAGGGCAGCCGGGACTTTCTCGACGAGCTGCTGCTGGGCATCAAGGATCAGGTTCAGGTGACGCTGCTGCCGCGCGGCAAGGCCCAGGGCGAGCACTACCGTGACGCCAAGTTCGCCGGCATCCGCATCGTCGACACCGCCATGGACATTGCCGACATCGCACCGGACTGCGATCTCTTTGTCGGCGCGGGCGGGACCATGACACGGGAAATGGCGGTGCTGGGCATCCCGACCATCTCGGTCTACCAGGACGAGTTGCTCGATGTCGACCGCTATCTGCTGGCTGAGGGCGCTTTTGTTCATGAGCCCCAGCTGAGCGCCGCTGGCCTGCTGGCGCATCTGGCACAGGCCCAGCGCAAGCAGGCGAACCGCACCGTGCTGGACAAGGGGCGGCAGGCCTATCAGCAAATCAAGCGGGCGATACTCGGCCATTGAGTACCGCACCTTCGGATTGATCGTTTTTTTTGGAGTTCAGGGATGATAAGAGTTGGAATGATCGGCTTGGGCAAGATGGGCCTCTCGCATCTGGCCATCGTGCGTGCCCACCAGCAGGTGCAGCTGGTCGCAGCCTGTGACAGCACCGCCTATCTGACCGATGTGCTGGCCAAGCACACGGGTTTGAAGTGTTATGCCGACTACGACCGCATGCTGGCCGAGGAACAGCTGGACGCCATTTTGGTGGCCACGCCGTCTAAGCTGCATGCCGCCATGGTGCAGAAGGCGCTGGACAAGGGCCTGCACGTTTTCTGCGAGAAGCCTTTTGTGCTCGATGTGAAGGACGGCGAGCGCTTGGTCGAGCTGGCGGACCGCAAGGGTCTGGTCACCCAGGTCGGCTACCACTACCGTTTTGTCGGCGCCTTCCAGGAGGCGGCTCGCATCGTCAAGTCGGGCGCGCTGGGCACGGTTCACCATGTGCGCGCCGAGGCCTATGGTCCGGTGGTGCTGAAGGCCAAGGGCGGTACATGGCGCTCGGCCAAGAGCGAAGGCGGCGGCGCCTTGTATGACTACGCATGCCACGCCATCGATCTGGTCAATTTCGTGGCCGGCACACCGGCCTCGGTCAGCGGCGTGGTGCGCCACGGCGTGTTCTCGCGTGACGTCGAGGATGAGGTGTATTGCTCGCTGAACTACGCCTCCGGCGCCAGCGGCCAGCTGTGCGTGAACTGGAGCGACGAGAGCTTCCGCAAGATGAGCACCAAGATCTCGGTCTGGGGCACCAATGGCCGCATCACCGCGGACCGTCAGGAATGCCAGATCTATCTGCGCGAACCGGTGGCAGCCCTGCCAGAGCTGAAGGCAGGCTGGACCGTCCGTTACACGACCGACCTGACCGAGGAGGTCTGGTACTACCTGCGTGGCGAGGAGTACTCGGCCCAGATCGACTACTTCATCAAGAGCTGTGAGATGAAGCGCCTGAATGGCCAGAACAGCTTCCGCTCGGCCCTGGACGCCGACCGCGTGGTGGCCATGATCCTGGCCGACGGATCGGCCGCGACGCCTGGCGCCGGCGCACCGCTGGTCTCCGCGGCAGCTGCACCCAAGGGCTTGCTGGCCCGCATCTTCGGCTGAGCCTCACATGCAAGGAAATCAACAAGCTATGGATCGCGTCCTGTTCGGTGACAACCAGTTCTTTGGTGTCAACCATATGTCCGAAGAAAAAGCCCGCGCGCAGCAGATGCGCTTCCAAGATCTGCAGGCCATCATCGATGTGCTCGATGCCGCCTACCAGGAGGGTATCCGCACCTTCATGTGCACCACGCACGACCGCGTCGAGGCGATCTGCGACCACTTCCGGGCCCATCCCGACAAGTACCCGGATTACCAGTTCTATCCCTGCATGCCTTACGCCCACAAGTACGCCAATGCGGTGACCGAGCACGGCATGATCGACGCGCTGCGCAAGTTTCTGCCCGATGACGGTGCCGTGGGCGCGATGCTCAAGGGCGGCATGGCGCTGGCGAACAAGGACATCGAGGCCATCCTGCAGCTGCTGATCGATGCCGAGATGAAGATGTTCCACGGCCTCAAGACGCCGGTGATATTCATGCAAAACGTGATCACCGACCTGCTGCTTGGCATTGGCATGAAGGAAGCCTTCCGCATCTTCCATGACCATGTGCGCAGCAAGTACGGCGCCGAGCCCGGTTTCATCACGATGAACACGCCGGCCCTGCTCGATGTGCTGGACGAGCTTGGCATCGAGAACCCCATCATCTGCTCCAATATCAACAAGATCGGCTTCCGCATGTGCGGTGGCGTCGAGCTGTATGAGAAGACGCTGGCGGAGCGCAAATTCCGTCCGGTGGCGATGTCGGTGCTGGCCTCCGGAGCGATCTCGCCCCGCGAAGCCATCAGCTATGTCTGCGGCCTGCCGAAGATGGAATCGGTGGTGTTCGGTGCTTCCAGCCGCGGCAATATCCGCCAGACCAAGAGCTTGATCGACGAGCTCTGGAAGACCGAAGCGGCCTGAATCGGGGCGGGGAGGCTGGTCAATCGGCCACCCGCCGGCATTCAGCTGCGCTGCATGCAGGCTACCGAGGGCGGCGACTGCCTTCGCTCGCCCGCCCTCGGGGCATGCTCAGGCGCCGAGTAGGCCGGCCAGGATGCCCACAATCCGTTCGGCTGACTTACCATCCCACAGCGCCGGCCGCCGGCCGCGTTTGCCGCCCGTCTTCAGTGTTTCGAGTGCCAAGGGGATGATCACGTTCGGGTCCGTGCCTGCCAGCACGTTGCTGCCTTCGTCCACCGTGACGGGACGCTCCGTGTTCTCGCGCATGGTGATGCAGGGCACGCCGAGGGCGGTGGTCTCTTCCTGCAGTCCGCCGCTGTCGGTGAGCACCAGGGCGGCATCCTTCCAGAGGTGGAGGAAGGACATGTAGGCCTGCGGGCCCATCAGGGTGACGTTGGCGCCCAGTTGCACGCCGAACTTCTCGATATTGGCGCGGGTGCGGGGATGGACTGGAAAGACCAGCGGGATTTCGGCCGAGACGGTGCGCAGGACCGTGGCGATGCGCTCCAGGGCTTCAGCACTGTCCACATTGCTCGGGCGATGCAAGGTGACGACCCCATAGCGGCTGTGCTGGCGCTTGTACGCGTCGCTTTCCAGGACCGAGGTGTCCTGGGTCTTGAGCTTCTCGGCTTGGAACAACACGTTGTCCACCATCACATGGCCGACATCGAAGACCGTGCTCATGTCCTTGCCTTCGCGCTGCAAGTGCTGGGTGCCGCTGGGCTCGGTGACGAAGTACCAGTCGCTGATGGCATCGGTCACCAGCCGGTTGATCTCTTCCGGCATGCTCATGTCGCCACTGCGCAGGCCTGCTTCCACATGGGCCACAGGCACACCGGCTTTCTTGGCCACGATGGAGCAGGCCAGGGTGGAATTGACGTCGCCGACGACCAGGCAGGCGGCCGGCTTTTCTGCATTCACCAATTGCTCGTAAGCCAGCATGATCTTGCCGGTCTGGTCGGCATGGCTGCCGCCGCCGCAGCCCAGGCGCACATCAGGCGCCGGAATGCCCAGCTCTTCGAAGAACACATCATTCATGTCCCGGTCGTAGTGCTGGCCGGTGTGGATGATCTTCCAGCTCAGGCGGCCACTGGCCTGCAGGGCCCGCACGATGGGGGCGATCTTCATGAAATTGGGACGGGCGCCCGCGATCAGGTGGATGCAGGGCAGGGCGGTGGAGGTCATGTGGCGGCGTCTCGTTGGAGGTCAGCCCGCTTCAGGTTCAAGGGATTGGAATGAACGCGGGCAAGTGCGGCAGATTCTAGGGGCGGCAAGTTGCCGTCAAGCGACAGCCCGGCTCGGCACGCCGCAACTCCCTAACTTGAGTGGTTGCTGGTGATTTTGCCGGGCGCGCAGCCCTCACGAGGCATCAAGCACAGCACTTGTCGGCGAGAATGTGCGCTGACCGCCGACGGCGCCATATGGGCTCATGTTGGCGCAAGCGCCCAGGCCGAGACTCGCGGCCCCGCACATGAATCAGGAGATTTTGTGAAAGTACTCGTCACCGGCGCCGCCGGCTTCATCGGCATGCATGTCAGCCAGATCCTCCTGGCGCGAGGCGACCAGGTGGTCGGCCTGGACAATCTGAACGATTACTACGACCCGACGCTGAAGCACAACCGCCTCGCTCGGTTGACCGGCAAGCCCGGTTTCGAGTTCGTGAAGATGGATGTGGCGGACCGCCCCGGCATCGAGAAGCTCTTCAAGGATCACAAGTTCGACCGGGTGGTCCACCTGGCCGCCCAGGCCGGTGTGCGCTACTCAATCGAGAACCCGCATGCCTACATCGACAGCAATATCGTCGGCTTCACCAACATCCTGGAAGGCTGCCGCCACAACGGTGTGCAGCATCTGGCCTATGCCTCCAGTTCCAGCGTGTACGGCGGCAACACCTTGATGCCTTTCTCCGAGCACCACAGTGTCGACCATCCGGTCAGCCTGTATGCCGCCACCAAGAAGGCCAATGAGCTGATGGCCCACACCTACAGCCATCTGTTCCGCCTGCCCACCACCGGCCTGCGATTCTTCACGGTGTATGGCCCCTGGGGTCGCCCGGACATGGCCCTGTTCCTGTTCACCAAGGCCATCATCGAAGGCAAGCCGATCAATGTCTTCAATCACGGCAAGATGATCCGTGACTTCACCTACATCGATGACATCGCCGAGGGTGTAGTGCGCGTGCTGGACCGCCCGGCTACGCCGGAGCCAGGTTACGACTCCGACAAGAGCGACCCGGCCCACTCCAACGCGCCCTACCGCGTGTTCAACATCGGCAATCATGCGCCGATCCAGTTGATGGCCTTCATCGAGGCGATTGAGAAGGCGGTGGGTCGCGAAGCGATCAAGAATTTCATGCCGCTGCAAGACGGTGATGTGCCCGCCACGCATGCGGATGTCGAAGAGTTGGCCGCCTGGACCAACTTCCGCCCGGCCATGCCGGTGCCGGACGGTGTGGCCAAGTTCGTGGCCTGGTACCGCGACTACTTCAAGGTCTGAGGCCCGTCCAGGCCGCAGCCCGAGTGGCTGCGTCAAAAGCCAAGCCCGCCCGCGTTCGCGCCGGCGGGCTTTCTTTTACTTCTTGGCTTTGATCCTCGTCCGAATGGCTCATCAGGCCTTCATATTTCGCGGTTAAAACTGCAGCCAGGCGCTACGCTAGCGCGTCGCCAAGCCACTTCGCGAAACATCAGGAAAGACAAGGCCGCCGAATGAAAGTCACCGCCATTGGCACGGGTTATGTGGGTCTGGTTACGGGCGCCTGCCTGGCCGAGATGGGCAACCATGTCGTTTGTCTGGATGTGAATCCGGAAAAAATTCGCATCCTCAACGAGGGCCAGATCCCCATCCACGAGCCGGGCTTGCTGGACATCGTGCGCCGAAATGTGGCGGCGGGCCGGCTGCAGTTCACCACCGACATCGATCGAGCGGTCAACCACGGCACCATCATGTTCATTGGCGTCGGCACGCCGCCCGATGAAGATGGTTCGGCCGATCTGCAATATGTGCTGGCGGCAGCGCGCTCCATCGGCCAGCGCATGACCGACTACAAGGTCATTGTCGACAAGAGCACGGTGCCCGTGGGCACGGCCGATCGCGTGCGTGCCGCGGTGGCGGAAGAGTTGGCCAAGCGCGGCTCCAACCTGAATTTCTCGGTGGTCTCCAACCCGGAGTTTCTGAAGGAAGGCGCGGCGGTCGAAGACTTCATGAAGCCGGACCGCATCATCGTCGGCTCGGATGATGAACAGGCTACGCTTTTCATGCGGGCGCTGTACTCGCCCTTCACGCGCAACCATGACCGCATGATCGTGATGGATCTGCGCAGTGCCGAGTTCACCAAATACGCCGCCAATGCCATGCTGGCCACCCGCATCAGCTTTATAAACGAGATGGCACTGCTGGCCGAGAAAGTCGGCGCGGACATCGAACTGGTACGCCGCGGCATCGGCTCCGACCCGCGCATCGGCTACAGCTTTCTTTACGCCGGCGCGGGCTACGGCGGGTCTTGCTTCCCCAAAGATGTCAAAGCGCTGATCCGCGCAGCGGAAGGTGAGGGCATCCCGCTGCGGGTGCTGACCGCCGTGGAGCAGGCCAACGAGCGCCAGAAGCTCCTCTTGGTGGACAAGGTCGTGTCACGCTTTGGCTCCGACTTGACAGGCCGCCATTTCGCTCTGTGGGGCCTGGCCTTCAAGCCCAATACCGACGATATGCGCGAGGCGCCAGCCCTGGTCATCGTTCAGGAGTTGCTGCGGCGCGGCGCCACCTTGGCGGCCTACGATCCCGTGGCCATGCCGGAGGCTCAACGCCTGCTGGGTGATCACGCCGGATTGCAGCTCTGCGCCAGTGCGGAGGCTGCGCTCGAGGGGGCCGATGCCCTGCTCTTGATCACCGAGTGGAAAGAGTTCCGAACGCCGGATTTCGATGGCATCCAACGCGCGCTGAAGCAGCCCGTGGTGTTCGATGGGCGCAACCAGTGGGAGCCGGCCTTGATGAAGACCCTGGGCTTCGAGCACTTTGCCATCGGCCGCGGGCAGGCGCTCTGACTGAATAGGCCGCAACCCAAAGAAACAAGCCCTGGATCCACATTGTGATCACAGGGCTTGTTGAGAGGAACAGCAAGATGAGATTTTGCGCTCAGGCCTTGGCCTGACCTTCAGGCATGGGCGCGATGTCAGTCGAACAACCGAGTTGCTTCGGCCAGCAAGGGCGCTTTCAAGTCCTTCTCTGCCAGCAGTGGGGTCGTTCCAACATCGGGCCAGATGATGCCAATGGCCGGGTCATCCCAACGCACGGCGCCCTCGGCCTGCGGTGCGTAGGTGTCGGTGGTCTTGTAGAGGAAGTCGGCGCTGTCGCTGAGCACCAGGAAGCCGTGGGCGAAACCAGGAGGCACCCACAGTTGCCTGTGGTTGTCCGCGCTCAGTTCCACCCCCACCCACCGTCCGAAACTCGGGCTGGACCGGCGGATGTCCACGGCCACATCAAACACGGCACCCGCCACGCAGCGCACCAGCTTGCCTTGGGCGTGGGGCGGCAACTGAAAATGCAGGCCGCGCAGCACGCCTCGGGCGGAGCGGGAATGATTGTCCTGAACGAAGTGGAAATCAGCTCCCACGGCTTGGTTGAAGACTTTTTCGCTCCAGCTTTCGGTGAAGAAACCTCGTGCGTCACCGAAGACGCGCGGTTCCAGAATCAGGACTTCGGGCAGGGCGGTCGGGGTGATCTTCATCAGAATGCTTGCTCAGCGAGCAATTTTTTAAGGTACTGGCCATAGCCATTCTTGGCCAAGGGCTGGGCCAAGGCAGACAACTGCTCGGGGCTGATCCAGCCTGCCCGGAAGGCGATTTCTTCGGGGCAAGCCACTTTCAGGCCCTGTCGCTTTTCGAGCGTGGCGATGAATTGACCTGCTTCGAGCAGGCTGTCATGGGTGCCCGTGTCCAGCCAGGCGTAGCCGCGCCCCATGATTTCGACCTGCAACTGCTGTTGGCGCAAGTACTGCGCGTTGACGTCGGTGATCTCCAACTCGCCCCGTGCGCTGGGCTTGATCCCGGCTGCAATGTCGCACACCTGTTCGTCGTAGAAGTAGAGCCCCGTCACTGCGTAATTGCTCTTGGGTTGAAGCGGTTTCTCTTCGATGGAGAGGGCCTTTTGTGTGCCATCGAATTCCACGACGCCATAACGTTCCGGGTCGGTGACATGGTAGGCAAAGACAGTCGCACCCGTCTCGGTGTTGCTGGCATGTCCGAGCAGGCCTTGGAAGTCATGGCCGTAGAAGATGTTGTCGCCCAGTACCAGCGCACTTGGCGCCCCGTCGATGAAGTCGCGGCCGAGGATGAAAGCTTGGGCCAGGCCGTCCGGGCTGGGTTGCACGCAGTAGCTGATGTTCAGGCCCCAGCGCTGCCCATCACCGAGCAGGGCCTCGAACCGAGGGATGTCCTGTGGGGTGCTGATCAGCAGGATGTCGCGGATACCGGCCAGCATCAGTGTGCACAAGGGGTAGTACACCATGGGCTTGTCGTACACCGGCAGCAGCTGTTTGCTCATGGCCAGGGTGGCAGGGTGCAGGCGTGTGCCCGAGCCACCAGCGAGGATGATGCCCTTGCGATTTTTCTTTGAACTCATGTGGAAGCTCCAGGCGTGCGGCCCACCCTTGGGGTGTAGGCGGCGCGATTGTGGGGTTAGAGGATCTC
Source organism: Paucibacter sp. B51 (assembly GCF_027863535.1). Taxonomy (NCBI): domain Bacteria; kingdom Pseudomonadati; phylum Pseudomonadota; class Betaproteobacteria; order Burkholderiales; family Sphaerotilaceae; genus Roseateles; species Paucibacter sp. B51. The sequence continues at coordinate 2,564,131 of NZ_JAPIVN010000001.1, forward strand.
GGCCAGCATGCGGTCGACGCCGACGGTCCAGTCCGGCAATCGAAGGTCAAAGTTTTTCTGGAGTTTGGCTGTCGACAGGCGTGAATTCAAGGGCCGACGTGCTGGCGTGGGGTAGTCACGGGTCGAGATGGGCAGCACTTGATCGGCCGCCACCTGCAGCGTGCGGCCTTGCCGTCGGGCGGTCTCAATGACATGGCAGGCGTAGGCATGCCAGCTGGTTGCGCCTGCCGCCACCGCGTGGTATGTGCCGCTCAAGCTCGGGTTCGTCAGTGTGGCTCTGGCCATATGAGCCGTGAGGTCGGCCAACAGGTCGGCTCCCGTGGGGGCGCCCCTCTGGTCGGCAATGACCTTGAGCTGCTCGCGCTCGCTTGCCAAGCGCAACATGGTCTTGGCGAAATTGCCGCCGCGGGCCGCATAGACCCAGCTGGTGCGCAGGATCAGGTGCTGGCAACCGCTGGCGCGGATGGCGTCTTCGCCGGCCAATTTGCTGGCGCCATAGACGCTCAGCGGTGCCGTGTCAGCCGTTTCGTCGCGGGGCTGATCACCTGTGCCATCGAAGACGTAATCCGTGCTGTAGTGCACCAGCATTGCACCCAGGCGGGCGGCTTCGGCGGCCAACAGCCCCGGTGCGGTGGCGTTGATTTGGTGGGCCAACGCGGGCTCGCTCTCGGCCTTGTCCACCGCGGTGTAGGCGGCGGCATTGACGATCAGTTGTGGCACGAAGCGCTGCACCGTGGCCTGCAAGGACTCGCTGTCGGCCAGATTGCCGCCTTCGTGTCGATCCAGGGCGATCAGCTCACCGAGCGGGCTGAGCGCGCGCTGCAACTCCCAACCGACTTGGCCATTCTTGCCGAGCAAGAGGATGCGCATGGCCTCAGGCTCCGTACTGCTGGGAGACCCAGTCACGGTAGGCGCCGCTCTGCACCCGTGCCACCCAGTCCGGGTGGTCGAGGTACCACTGCACCGTTTTGCGGATGCCGCTGGCAAAGGTTTCGGCCGGGCGCCAGCCGAGCTCGCGCTCGACCTTGCGGGCGTCGATGGCATAGCGGCGGTCGTGGCCGGGACGGTCTTTGACGTAGGTGATCAGGCGGCTGTAGGGGCCGGCGGGGTCAGGGCGCAACTCATCCAGCAGGGCGCAGACGGTCTTGACGATGTCGATGTTCGCCATCTCATTCCAGCCACCGATGTTGTAGGTTTCGCCCACGCGGCCACCGTCCAGCACGGCACGGATGGCGGAGGCATGGTCGGTGACATACAGCCAATCGCGGATCTGCTGACCATCGCCATACACCGGCAAGGGCTTGCCGGCCAGCGCATTGACGATCATCAGTGGGATCAGCTTCTCAGGGAAGTGATAGGGGCCGTAGTTGTTGCTGCAGTTGGTGGTCAGCACCGGCAGACCGTAGGTGTGGTGCCAGGCCCGCACCAAGTGGTCGCTCGCCGCCTTGCTGGCCGAGTAGGGGCTGTTCGGCTCGTAGGTCTTGGTCTCTGCGAATGCCGGGTCTTGCGGGCCCAGGCTGCCGTAGACCTCGTCGGTGGAGACATGATGAAACCGAAACGCCGCCTTGGCCTCCTCGTTCAGGCCCGACCAATACTGGCGGCTGGCCTCCAGCAAGGTGTAGGTGCCCTCGATATTGGTGCGCATGAAGGCACCTGGGCCGGTGATCGACCGGTCGACATGGCTTTCGGCCGCGAAATGCACGAGCGCTCGGGGTTGGTGTTCGGCCAGCAGGCGGTCCACCAAGGCGCGGTCACAGATATCGCCTTGAACGAAGACGTGTCGTGCGTCACCTTGCAGGGATGCCAGGTTTTCGAGATTGCCGGCGTAGCTCAGCACATCGAGGTTGACGACTTTTTCGTCCGACTGTGCCAGCCAGTCGAGCACGAAGTTGCTGCCGATGAAGCCGGCGCCGCCGGTGACGAGGATGGTCATTTCTTGTTTGCCTTGTTCAATCTGAATTGACAGTCAAAGACGCCAAACGCGCAAGCCTGCCGCGGTGAGGGCTGCTGCGTCAAACGCTGCCTTAACGTCAATGAAAGCTCCGGCCGGTACCACTTTGCCAACCAAATCGAGCACGGTCAGCTGCTTGTAGCTCCTGTGTGCCACGGCCGCGACAATGGCATCGGCACGTGGCAACTCGGCCCAAGTGACCGGTCGTACGCCGTACTCATGCACTGCCTCTTCGACATCCGCATCCGGGTCGGTCACGATCACCTCGACGCCGTAGCTTTGCAGCTCACGAATGATGTCGATGACCTTGGAATTGCGCAGGTCGGCACAGTCTTCCTTGAATGTCAGGCCCAGCACATTGACCTTGGCACCCTTGATGGGGGAGCCGGCCGCGATCATCTGCTTGATGGTCTGCTCGGCAATGAATTTGCCCATGCTGTCGTTGATGCGGCGTCCGGCCAGAATGACTTGTGGGTGGTAGCCCAGCATGTCGGCTTTGTGCGTCAGGTAGTAGGGATCGACTCCGATGCAGTGGCCACCGACCAAGCCCGGCTTGAACTTCAGGAAGTTCCACTTCGTGCCGGCGGCCTCCAGAACTTCGCTGGTGTCGATGCCGATCTTGTCGAAGATGATGGCCAGTTCGTTCATCAGCGCAATGTTCAGGTCGCGCTGGGTGTTCTCGATCACCTTGGCGGCCTCGGCCACCTTGATGCTGGCGGCACGGTGCACGCCCGGCTTGATGATGCGCTCGTAGACTTGCGCGACCGTGTCCAAGGTCTGCGGGGTGTCGCCGGAGACGATCTTCAGGATCTTGGTCAGCGTGTGCTCCTTGTCGCCCGGGTTGATGCGCTCGGGGCTGTAACCGACAAAGAAGTCCTGCTTCCACTTCAGGCCCGACTCGCGCTCCAGCACGGGAATGCAGACCTCTTCGGTCGCACCGGGATAGACGGTGCTTTCGTATACAACGATGGCGCCCTTCTTCATGTGGCGGCCCACGCTGGTGCTGGAGCCGATCAGGGGCCTGAAGTCAGGGATATGAGCCTCGTCCACCGGCGTGGGCACGGCGACGATGATGACGTCGGCTTCGGCGAGGCAGGCGGGATCGTGGCTGTACTCGGCATGCACGGCCAAGGCCATTTCGGCGTCTTCGAGTTCGCGCGAGGGGTCGGTGCCGGCCTGGCATTTGGCGACCTTGTCCTTGGCGATATCAAAGCCGATGGTGCGGCTGTGCTTGCCAAACGCCACAACCAGGGGCAGGCCGACATAACCCAGACCGACGACGGCAATGATGCTCATGATGGAAACTCAGAAAAAATGTGAGCGGGCTCTCGCTCGCGGCAGGTTCGGCTCAGTTGCGGCCGTAGGTGTCTTCAAAGCGGACGATGTCATCCTCGCCCAAATAGGCGCCGGACTGTACCTCAATGATTTCCAATGGCACCCGGCCTGGATTGGCCAGGCGGTGGGTCTGGCCGAGTGGGATGTAGGTGCTTTGGTTTTCGCTCAGCAGCAGGACCTTGTCGCCATTGGTGATTTCGGCCGTCCCAGACACCACGATCCAGTGCTCGGCGCGATGGTGGTGCATCTGCAGGCTCAACGAGGCGCCGGGTTTCACCATGATGCGCTTGACCTGGAAACGTGCGCCGGAGTCGATGCTGTCGTACCAGCCCCAGGGGCGATGGACTTTGCGGTGCAGGGTCTGCTCGCCGCGTTTCTCCGCATCCAGCCGGGCAACGATCTTCTTGACTTCTTGGCTGCGCGCGCGGTCACTGACCAGCACGGCGTCGGGGGTCTCGACCACCACGATGTCCTGCAGGCCGACCACGCTGACCAGGCGGCTGGTGGCATGCACCAAGGTGTTGCGGCTGTCGCTGATGATGGCATCGCCCTGCCAGGCATTGCCATCGGCATCCTTGTCCGCCACCTGCCAGACAGCCTCCCAGGCGCCCAGATCATTCCAGCCGGCATCAAGGGCCAGCATGCGCAAGGGGATGTCGCTGCCCGGGCAGCGCTCCATCACGGCGTAGTCCACCGATTCGCTGGGCACGGCGGCAAACTCAGCCTTGCCTGGGCGCACGAATTTCGCATCGGTCTGGCGTACGTCCCAAGCGGCTTGCGTCGCCTCAGCGATGTCGAGGCGGAAGCGACGCAAGGCTTGCAGCCAGACGCTCGCGCGCAGCACAAACATGCCACTGTTCCAGAAATAGCCACCTTCGGCCAGGTAGCGCGTGGCTGTGGCGGCATCGGGCTTCTCCACAAACTGAGCCACGGCCAGTCCCTGCTCATCGCGTGCAGCACGGATGTAGCCATAGCCTGTTTCAGCGCGATCGGGGGTGATGCCCAGGATCACGATGGCGCCCTCGGCCGCGCAGCGCACCGCTTCTTGCAGCGCTCCAGTGAAGGCTTGGGCCTGAGTCACGGTCTGGTCGGCAGGTGTGACCACCAGCACCGGGTCCTGCCCGTTCTGCAGCGCCGCCAAGGCCGCCAGGGTCAGGGCCGGCGCTGTGTTGCGTCCGGAGGGTTCGAGCAGCACTGCTGAAGGCTCCAGGCCGGTTTCGCGCAATTGATCCAGCACGAGAAAGCGGTGCTCTTCATTGCCGACAATCATCGGCCCCAAGACATCCAGGTCTTCGGCGCCCAATCGGCCCAGGCGTGTGGCGGCCTGCTGAAACAAGCTGCTGTTGCCCGACAGCACCAGGAACTGCTTGGGATATCCGGCGCGTGACAGGGGCCACAGCCGGGTGCCACTGCCGCCGGCCATGATGACCGGCTGAACTTGAATTCGGTTCATGAGTCTTTTCTTCAAGTCTGGATCTCAAGAGGGTTCGAATCCTTGCGGATTCATGCGCTGCCACCGCCAGCTGTCCTCGCACATGCGGGCCAGCGTGTGCCGGGCTTGCCAGCCCAGGCGCTGCTGGGCCAGGGTCGGGTCGGCATAACAGGCCGCCACATCGCCAGGGCGTCGCGCCACGATGTCATAGGGTACCGCTTGGCCGCTGGCCGCTTCATACGCTTTGACCAGGTCCAGCACGCTGTAGCCCTGACCGGTGCCCAGGTTGACCGTGATCGACTCTGGGCCCGACAGCAAGAAGCGCAGCGCCGCCACATGGCCCTCGGCCAGGTCCAGCACATGGATGTAGTCGCGCACGCCGGTGCCATCTGGCGTGTCGTAGTCATTGCCGAAGACCTGCAGGCGCGGTCGGCGGCCCACGGCCACTTGAGCGACATAGGGCATGAGGTTGTTGGGCGTGCCACGGGGATCTTCACCGATCAGACCGCTTTCATGTGCGCCCACCGGGTTGAAATAGCGCAGGCAAGCGGTTTGCCAGCTCGGATCCGCCGCACCGAGATCGCGCAAAATGGTTTCACCCATCAGCTTGGTGGCGCCGTAGGGGTTGACGGCTGACAGGGCCGCATCCTCGCGCAGCGGCAGCCGCTCCGGCACACCGTAAACCGTGGCGCTGCTGCTGAAGACGATGCGTTTGCAGCCGTGGGCTTGCATCTGCTCGCAGGTGTTGACCAAGCCGCCCAGATTGTTGCGGTAGTAGGCGAGGGGTTGCTGGGTGGATTCGCCCACTGCCTTGAAGGCCGCGAAATGGACGACCGCTTGAGGTTGATGCTTTGCAAACACCTGTGCCAAGGCGCTTGGGTCGCAGACATCGGCCTGTTCGAACACCGGTGTTTGACCACCGAGCTGCGCCAGGCGCTTCAGCACTTCGGGCGAGCTGTTGCTGAAATTGTCGACGCCCACGACCTGATAACCAGCGGCCTGCAAGGCCAGCCAGGTGTGAGAGGCGATATAGCCTGTGGCGCCGGTCAGAAGAATGGTTTCAGCCATGGAGAGAGTTGCGAAGTGTTTGCAATGGGGATGCCAGTCGGCTCATCAGTTCAGAACCATTTGACCGTAGCAGCCGAAGCTGTTGGCGTCGTAGACATACTGGACGATGGTGCTACTGCGCGAATTCTTGGTGTACTGGCAGCCGAGCTGAATGCTGCGCGAATACAGCCAGCGCGCACCGAGGCTGTAGGCCGTGTCGCGGTCCTGGCTTTTGGCCTGCTGACCCAGAAAGTCATCGACGCGTTCCGCGCGCGAGCTGCTGGCGCTGGCGTTGAGAACGATCTTGGCCGTGAGCTCATAGCTGACCGCCAGCTGGGCCGAGGTCGTGACGCGGTTTTGGTCGGCATTCAAGGTGTTGCCGCCGACCCGGAAGAAGGAAGTTTCCAGGCCTGTGTCCCGGCTGAGGGTGGTGGCAATGTTCCAGCGTACCGTCGGCAACCAGGTCCAGGTCAGTTGGCCGGTCGTGCCATTGAAATCATTGCCCGCCCCCAGCTTCACGCGCGATCGGCCGTGGCTGATTCGTCCATCGATGGAGCTGGCGCCGCTGAGCACGGCCCGTCCGGTCAGATCGATGTCTTTCCGTGTGAACTCGGAGGCTTGGTACTCGGCATTGAGCAGGTTGATCAATGTGAAGCGCGGGAAACGATCCCGGGTGTGGCGTCCCGCCACGCCGAGGCGCAAATTCGGGCTGGGGCTGTAGGTCAGACCCAGAGAGTAACGGGTCTGGTCGACTTCCAAGCGGCTGTACTCGATGGCGCTGAAGCGTCGGCTGCGTTGGCCAGCAGAGGCTTCTGCCGAGAATTTGGTCACCAGGCCCACGCGCAGCACCGCATCCACGGCTGTGTTCTTCTCAATGTTTTTCTTGAAGATGGGCGCGATGCCACTGCCAATGTTGTAGGTCGCCAGGGATTGGCTGTTGTTGACCTTGACGCTGCCCGAAAGGCGCTCTGCCGTGGACCAGTCCAGCCCGCCTTTGAGGGTGTAGCCGCGGTTGTTCAACTCGCTGTTGTTCTGGTAGCGATTGGCCTGCAAAGAGGCATCCAGATTCAGGCGTTGGCGGCCAAAGGTCTGGTCGATGCCTGCCAGCAGCGAGGCGCTGACCACGCGGTCACTGTTGGCATTGTTGTTTTGGCGGTAGATGTTGGAGACGTGGCTGAGGTTGAGCGCCGTACCCACGTAGTAGGGGTTGGCGTCGGCCAGGGCCGGGCTCGCCAGGCAGCATCCCAGCAGGCTCAGGAGCCCCAGCGCAGCGGGCGGCAGGGGGCGGTTCAGCGAAACAGACATGGGCTTCCTTGGGGAACCAGGGGCGGCATTCGTCGGCGCCGGGCTTGGCAGGCAGGTGCCGCTTGCGCGCAGGCCGCCCGCAATCAGGGATTCAGTAGGCATGGCGGTCAAACAGCATCAGCCGTGCGGTGCGCACGATGATCTGCAGATCCAGGGCCAGGGACCAATTCCGCAGGTACTCCAGATCGTATTCGACCCGTGCTTTCATCTTGTCGATCGTGTCGGTTTCACCACGCAGGCCGTTGACCTGGGCCCAGCCGGTGATGCCGGGCTTGACCTTGTGGCGAACCATATAGGCCTTGATCAGCTTGCGGTATTCCTCGTTGTGGGCCACGGCGTGCGGGCGCGGGCCAACGATGCTCATCTGGCCTTGCAACACATTGATGAACTGCGGCAATTCGTCCAGAGAGGTTCGGCGGATGAAGGCGCCGAACTTGGTGATGCGTGGATCGTCCTTGGTGGCCTGCTTGACCACCGGGCCGTTGTCCATGGTGCGCATGGAGCGGAATTTGTAGACGATGATCTCTTCGCCATCCAGGCCGTTGCGGCGCTGCTTGAAGATGATGGGCCCGGGTGAGCTGAGCTTCACGCCAATCGCCACGGCCAGCAAGATCGGTGAAATCAGCACCAGAATCACGCAAGCCAGCACGATGTCGCTGAGGCGTTTGATCAACTCGTTGGTGCCGGTAAAGGGTGTTTCGCAAATGCCCACCACGGGCACGCCGTTCATGTCCTGCAGTCGGCCCTGGATGATGCTGATGCCGAACACATCGGGCACGAAAAACAGGCTGGCGGTCGTGCCTTGAATCTGCTCCAGCAGGTGCACGATGCGTGGCTGCGAGCCCAGGGGCAGGGTGATGTAGACCTCGCGAACACTGTGCTTGCGCACATAGTCACTCAGTTCGCTGAGCATGCCCAGCAGCTTGGCGTGTGCATCCGGGTGCAACCGCTCATCCTGCCGGTCGTCGAAATAGCCGAGAAAGTCGATGCCCTTGTCCGGTCCGTCGCGCAGGGCGCGTGCCACTTTGGCGCCCAGCGGCCCCGCGCCCACGATCACGGCACCGCGCCGTGTCGCGCGGACACGGCGGCGGCGCAGCAGGGCGCCGCACTTGATGGCCACGATTTGCAACACCGGCGTCAGCGCGATCCACCACATCAGCACCTTGTCCTCGAAATAGCCCATGCTGTTGGTCGCATAACCACACAAGCCAAGGATGAAGAGCAGAGCCAGCCAGGAGCCGATGACATCGATGGCTGCGCTGATGGTGGTATCGGCGAAACGATTGCGCCCTGGAAAGGTCAGCGCAAACACGAGCAAGCACAACGTCAGGTCCGAGCGCACGATGGGCTCGCCGAAATAGTGATTCACCGCCAGGTAGCACAAGACCACCAGGCCGGGCTCCATGAAGGCAGCGATGAACGATTCGATGGACTGAGGTGCGCTGTAAAACGTTCTTTTGTAACTTCTATCCTCGAACATCGTTCCTGAACTCCTTGGTGCCGGGCGGCGTTGCTTTTCTTGATACGAGCCGTGAATCGACCCTGCAGACTCTCGACATGCCCGAGCGCCCCTCCATCTGAGGAAAATATGAACAGGGATTCTCTCTCAGTTCTCCAGGGGTAATTCCCCCCGCTTCCCCCTAGGTCCGCTGTGCCACGCGGCGACTCCCTACAATCCGCGCCATGCTAGAAGAATGGACCGCCATGTTTGCACCGGCCGCACAGGATCGCATGGTCTTGTTGCTCAATCATGTCATCAGCCGCGAGGCCCTGGCCACGGGGCGCTTGCAGCCTTTTGCCGGCCGCGCGCTGGTGTTGCATCTGCAGAACTGGCCGGCTTTGCTGCCCAAGGCGCCCGATTTGGCGCTGGGTGTGACGCCTGCGGGCTTGTTTGAACGCCTTGAGCAGGCGCCCGATGGTGCCTTGCGCATCGAGATCGATGCCGGCAACCCGGCCTTGCTGGCTCTGGGTTCGCTGACCGGCCAGAAGCCCCAGGTCCATGTGCAGGGCGACGCGGCTTTCGCCGGCGCCATGAATTGGCTGATCGAGAACCTGCGCTGGGATGTGGAAGACGACCTGGCCGCGGTGATCGGCCCGGTGGCCGCCCATCAGCTGGCCCGTTGCGGCCGCGCAGTGTCTTCGGCGCTGGCCGGTCTGGCAGCGGGTGTGCGAGGTATGGCCGCGGGTCGCGCCGGCGCATGAGGTACTTCGCCCGGCTGTTCGTCATCGTCTGGACGATTCTTCGCTTCGGCCTCGATGATCTGGCCCTGTCGGGCTTGCGCCGCCGTCGTTTCCAGCTGCTGCGCCGCACGGTGTCGCTGGGGCGTAGCTGGGACCAGCCACGCGGCGTGCGCCTGCGCTTGGCCCTGGAGCACCTGGGGCCCATCTTCGTCAAGTTTGGCCAGGTGCTGTCCACCCGACGCGATCTGCTGCCTCCCGACCTGGTGGAAGAGTTGTCCAAGCTGCAGGACCGCGTGCCACCATTCCCGGCCGCCGAGTCGCGCGCCCTGGTCGAAAAGGCCTTTGGCAAGCCGGTCGAGGAGCTGTTTGGCAGCTTTGATGCCGAGCCGGTGGCCAGCGCCTCGATCGCTCAGGTCCACTTCGCCACGCTGAAAGACGGGCGCGAGGTGGCGGTCAAGGTGCTGCGTCCCGGCATGCTGGACACCATCGACGACGACATCGCCTTGCTGCGCACCCTGGCCGGTTGGGTCGAGCGCTTCTCGGCCGATGGCCGGCGCCTGAAGCCGCGCGAGGTGGTGGCCGAGTTCGACACCTATCTGCACGACGAGCTGGACCTGGTGCGCGAAGCCGCCAACGCCGCCCAGCTGCGCCGCAATATGGCCGGCCTGGACCTGATCATGGTGCCCGAGATGCACTGGGACATGTGCAGCACCGAGGTGATCGTGATGGAGCGCATGAAGGGCGTGCCGATCTCGCAACTCGATCGTCTCAAGCAGGCCGGCATCGACATCCCGAAGCTGGCGCGCGACGGTGTCACCATCTTCTTCACCCAGGTGTTCCGCGATGGCTTTTTCCATGCCGACATGCACCCGGGCAATATCCAGGTCAGCCTCGATCCCGCCACCTTCGGCCGTTATGTGGCCCTGGACTTTGGCATCATCGGCACCCTGACCGAGGTCGATAAAGAGTACTTGGCGCAGAACTTCATCGCCTTCTTCCAGCGCGACTACAAGCGCGTGGCCGAGTTGCACATCGCCTCGGGCTGGGTGCCGCCGGAGACTCGGGTGGATGAGCTTGAAGGTGCGGTGCGCGCGGTCTGCGAGCCTCATTTCGACCGGCCGCTCAAGGACATCTCCTTGGGTCAGGTCTTGATGCGCCTGTTCCAGACCTCGCGCCGCTTCAATGTCGAGATCCAGCCCCAGCTGGTGCTGCTGCAAAAGACCTTGCTCAATGTCGAGGGCCTGGGTCGTCAGCTGGACCCCGAGCTCGATCTCTGGGCCACCGCCAAGCCCTTTCTCGAGCGCTGGATGAACGAGCAGGTCGGCTGGCGCGCCCTGATCAACCAGGTCAAGAAAGAGGCGCCTCGCTATGCCCAGCTCTTCCCCGAGCTGCCGCGCCTGCTGCATGATGCGCTCAAGCGCCAGGCCACGGGCCCGGATTCGCGCGCGCTCGAGGCCTTGCTGCGCGAGCAGCGCCGCACCAACCGCCTCCTGCAGGCTTTGCTTTACGGTGCGGTGGGCTTCACCCTGGGCCTGCTGGCCACACAGATCCTGCTGCGCTGGCACTGGCTTTGATCCCCTCGCTTCTGCTGTGTCGCCCTAGGGACAGACCGGTGGGGCGAGGCGCGCGATTCGGGTAGGCTGGGGCGCATGCGCTTGCGCCTGGGCTCTCACCGTTTTTTTGCCGCATGGCTCCTGTTCGCCAGGGCCGGCCGAGGGCTCGGCCGGTTTCGTGGCTGGTGCCTGGTCTGGGCTTGGGCCTGCTGCGCGGTGGCGCAGGCGGGCAGCGGCCTGCAGAACCTGCGTTTCGAGCAGCTGGCGGCCGAGCGGGCGGGGCTGCAGGCCATCCTGTACAGCGCCCAGCAGGATGCGCGCGGCCTGATGTGGTTGGGCACCAGCGCCGGCCTGTATCGTTTTGACGGCCGGGCCGCCCAGCCCTTTGGCTCCGAGCCGGCTGATGCCCACTCCTTGAGCCACCCGGCCGTGCGCAGTCTTTTGTTGTTGCCTGGCGAGCGCTTACTGATCGGTACCGAGCGAGGCCTGGACGAGATGGACCTGCGCAGCGAAACCCTGCGCCGGCATGGCCTGCCGGGCGAGCGGCATATGCGCGAGCGCTATGTGCTGGGCCTGCAGTCGGCGAAGGACGGGCGCGTCTGGGTCTTGACCGGCTTGGACCTGCTGCATTTCGATCCACAGCGGCGCGCGTTCGAAACGGTGGGTTTGCCGCCGTTGGAGCCTCTGGTGCCTGGCCGCAAGGCCGGCATGGCCGCCATGGTCAGCGACGGTGCCCAGGGCGTGTGGGTGGTCGCTGGGCGTCACCTGATGCATCTTGATGCCCAGGGCCGCCTGCAGCAGCGCTGGCCCTTGGGCAGCTTTGGAGCCAGCGAGCCCGGCGTGCGCAGCCTCGTGATCGACGCCCAGCAGCGTGCCTGGCTGGGCACCAATGCCGGCGTGCAGATGATCGACACACGCAGCGGCGAAGTGCTGGACTTGCCCGCGCGCTGGGGCTTGCCGCCCAGTCTGGTTCACACCTTGTACCGCGATCAGGACGATGGCATCTGGGTGGGCACCGGCAATGCCGGGCTCTGGCATTGGCGACCCGGCAGCGTGCAGTTCGAGTCCCATATGCACCACCCGGCCTTGCCCGACAGCGTGTTTAGCAATGCCATCTCGGCCCTGTTTCAGGACCGCAGCGGCGTGCTGTGGGTGGGCACCTGGGGTTGGGGTATTTCCTTGGCGGATTTGCGCAGCGGCGGCTTTCGCGCCTACCGCTCGGTGGTCGGCGATGCCAGCAGCCTGTCCAGCGACAGCGTCATGGCGGTGGTGGCCGATGGCGCCGACCATGCCTGGGTGGCCAGCTACGGCGGCGGCCTGAACCGGCTGCAGCTCTCCAGCGGCGAGGCCGAGCGTATCCGGCCGGAGCAACTGCCCATGCGTTACCTCAAGGCCTTGCTGCTGCAGCCTGAGCGTGGGCTTTGGGTGGGCGGTGACGACGGCCTGTTTCTGCTTGATTTGAAAAGCCGCCAGGCCCGACGCATCGACTTGGGCGAGCGCCTGGGGGGCGGCATGTCCATCGCGGCGCTGGCCCACGATGCCCAGGGACAGCTGTGGGCGGCCAGCGCTGCCGGCGCCTACCGTTTTGGCAACGATGGCCGCCTGACCCGCTTCCGCCGCGACGGCGGCCGGCCCGGCAGCCTCAGCAACGAGGTCATCGACTGCCTGTTGTCCGATCGTGACGGCCGTTTGTGGCTGGGCAGCAAGGGCGGGCTGCAGCTCTGGGATGCGGCGCAGCAGCGTTTCAGCCAACCGGTGCGAGCCAGCCTGGACATGCCTCAGCCTTCGGAGCTGGCCATCTACGCCCTGCGTCAGGACCGGCAGGGGCGCATCTGGGCCGGAACCCAGCTGGGTCTGTACGAACTGCTGCAGAGCGAGGCGGGCGTCTGGCAGCTCAAGTCCTGGCGCCGCCTGGCGGGCATGCCCAAGGGCTGGGCCCATAGCCTGGAGCTGGCCGAAGATGACGCGCTCTGGTTCGCCAGCCCCGATGGCCTCAGCCGCCTCGACCCGGAGCGACGCAGTCTGCGCCACTACCCCTCGCGCAGCGGTCATTTCCGTGGCAACTTTGCCCAGGGTGGCAGCAGCCAGGGAGTCGCCGGCCAGCTGCTGTATGGTGGGGAAGGCCTGCTGCGCTTCAAACCCAGCGAGCTGCGCGACAACCCAGTGGCGCCGCCGGTGGTGCTGGCCGATGTGCGCATCTTCAATCGTTCCCTGCTGGACCCGAGCCAGGCTGTGCAACGTGCCGACGAGGCCGCCAGCAGCCTCGCTGCGCTGGGGGTCAGCGGCCCCTTGGCTCAGGCCGAGCAGCTGCGCTTGAGCCACCGAGAGGCCATGGTCAGCTTTGATCTGCGTGCCCAGCATTTCTTCAATGCCGGCCGTCTGCGCTATGCCTGGAAGCTCGAAGGCTTTGATCAGGACTGGATCCAGGGCCCCGATGGCGAGGGGCTGGCCACCTACACCAACCTTGATGCCGGTCGCTACCGCCTGCTGGCGCGGGCCGCCAATCCTGATGGGGTGTGGGGGGAGCCGCGGCAGTTGCTGGCCATTGAGGTGCAGCCGCCCTGGTGGCGCAGCCTGAGCGTGCGCCTGCTCTTGCTGGCGCTGCTGGTGCTGAGTCTGGCTGCGGCCTGGCAACTGCGCCTGCGCCGGCTGCGCCGGGTGCAGCTGGAGCTGGAGCGTCAGGTCGAGCTGCGCACGGCCCAGGTGCGGGCCCAGCGGCAGCAGATTGCCACGGTCAGCGACATCGGCCGCGAACTCACCGCCTCGCTGGATCTGGCCGCGGTGCAGCAGGCCCTGTACCGTCAAGTCGAATCGCTGATGCCGGCCCTGATCTTTGGCGTCGGCTTGTTGCGCAGGGAAGAGGCCGTGGTGGCCTTCGACTTTGTGATCGATCGCGGCCGGCCGCTGCAGCCCTACCGCCGCAGTCTGGACCACCCCGAGCAGCCGGCCGTGCGCTGCATCGTGCAAGGCGAACCGCAGTGGGAGCGCGAGATCCTGCGTGACAACCGTCTGATTGATGCCGACGGGCTGGGCGGCCAGTACGACCCCGCGCTCGGGCCTGGACAGGTGCTGTGCCTGGCCAGCGGCGAGGAGCCCACCCGCGCCCGCTCCGGCCTTTACGTGCCGCTGCGCATCAAGGGTCAGGTCAAGGGCTTGATCTGTGTGCTCAGCGACCAGGTCGATGCCTACCGCCAGACCGATCTGGATCTGCTCCAGGCCTTGGCTGCCTACGCCGCCGTGGCGCTGGACAATGCCGACGCCTACGCCCAGCTGCGTCGCACCCAGGCTCAGCTCTTCGAGCAGGAGAAGCTCGCCTCGCTGGGCTCGCTGGTGGCCGGCGTGGCCCACGAGCTGAACACGCCGCTGGGCAACAGCCTGCTGGCGGCCAGCACGCTGCAGGACGGCACGCGCGAGTTCAAGGCCTTGCTGGCCGCCGGGCAACTCCGCCGCTCCGAGCTGCAAGCCTTCTGCGACACGGCCGAGGCCAGCGCCGGCCTGCTGGTGCGCGGCCTGGCCAGCGCCGCCAGCCTGGTGTCCAGTTTCAAGCAGCTGGCGGTGGACCAGACCTCGGAGCGACGCCGCCAATTCGAGCTGCAGCAGCTGTGTGAAGAGGTGCAGCTCAGCCTGATCAACCGCCTGCGCAAGGACGGCCACCAGCTGCAGATCCAGGTCGAGCCGGGCCTGAGCCTGGACAGTTATCCCGGCCCCCTGGGCCAGGTGCTCAGCAATCTGGTGCTGAACGCCATCATCCACGGCTTCGAAGGCCGGCAGAACGGCCTGATGCAAATCGAGGCGGCGGCGGTCGATGCCGAGCGGGTGCGCCTGCGCTTCCGTGACAACGGCCGGGGCATTGCCCCCGAGCACCTCTCGCGCGTTTTCGATCCCTTCTTCACCACCAAGCTCGGCAATGGCGGCAGCGGTCTGGGCCTGCATCTGTGCTACACCATCGTGCGCTCCATGCTGGGCGGCGAGATCACGGTCAGCAGCGTGCCGGGGCAGGGTGCCCAGTTCGAACTGCTGCTGCCGCGCATCGCCCCGGCAAATCGAACCCTGGATGCCGGCGGCGGCCTGGCCCAGGCGCCAGGCCTAGGCTCAACTCTCTAAGTCCGCGCCATCCCCCAGGAACAGAGGGTCTGGGGTGAAACCCGCGCTGTCGCGGGGGACTTCATTGCAGAGATAATCCGCCGCGTTTTGTCCACCCCACCATCGCTTCACGGCCTGACACCATGCTCCTGACTCTGGTCTTTGCCTATCTCCTGGTCACCATCGCCATTGGCTTGTGGGCAGCCAAGCGGGTCAAGAACACCGCGGACTTTGCCATCGCTGGGCGCCACCTGCCGCTGGCCATGGTCATCACCACGACCTTTGCCACCTGGTTCGGCGCCGAGACGGTGCTGGGCATTCCGGCCAAGTTTGTCGAGGGCGGGCTCGGCGGCGTGGTGGAAGACCCCTTTGGCGCCGGCTTCTGCCTCATCCTGGTGGGCCTCTTCTTTGCCGGCAAGCTCTACAAGATGACCTTGCTGACCATCAGCGACTACTACCGCGAGCGCTACGGCCGCGTGGTCGAGGTGGTGTGCTCCTTCATCATCATCCTGTCCTATCTGGGCTGGGTGGCGGCGCAGGTCACGGCTCTGGGGCTGGTGTTCAACCTGCTGTCGGGCGGCGCGATCAGCGTAGCCATGGGCATGGCCCTGGGCACAGCATCCATCCTGGCTTACACCTTGTTCGGCGGCATGTGGTCGGTGGCGGTGACCGATTTCATCCAGATGATCATCCTGGTGCTGGGCCTGAGCCTGATTGCCTGGTTCGCGGCCGATATGGCCGGCGGCGCCGGCAAGGTGGTCGATTTGGCCGTCAGCAAGGACCTGTTCCGCTTTCTGCCGCCGCCCAGCCTGCACGACTGGCTGTTCTTCATCGGCAGCGCCATCACCATGATGTTGGGCTCGATCCCTCAGCAGGACGTGTTCCAGCGCGTGATGTCGGCCAAGGACGAGAAATCCGCCGTGCGCGGCTCCATCATCGGTGGTGCCAGCTATATCGTGTTTGCCTTCGTGCCCATGTTCATCGTGGTCAGCGCCCTGATCATCATGCCGGAGCAGGCCGAGCAGCTGATCAAGGAAGACTCGCAGAAAGTCATCCCGACCCTGGTCATGGACAAGATGCCTTTTGTGATGCAGGTGGTGTTCTTCGGTGCGCTGCTCTCGGCCCTCAAGTCCACCGCTTCGGCCACCCTGCTGGCGCCTTCGGTGACCTTTGTCGAGAACATCTGGCGCCAGTTCTTTCCGCGTGTTTCGGACAAGCAGGAACTGCGCACCATGCGCATCGCCACCCTGGTTTTCAGTGTCTGCGTCTGCACCTACGCCATCATGCTGCAGGGCACGCCCATCTTCGAGCTGGTGACGGCCGCCTACAAGGTCACCCTGGTGGGCGCGTTCGTGCCCCTGGTGTTTGGCCTGTACTGGAAGCGGGCGACCACCCAGGGTGCGATTTTTGCCATCGTCCTGGGGGTGCTGAGCTGGTTGTTGTTCGAGGCGACACCCGCCGGTGAGCAGATGCCGGCCCAGCTGGCCGGTGTGCTGGCCGCGGTGCTTGGCATGTTGATCGGTTCGCTGGGTCCGCAGGCGATCAAGAATGTGCACGCCTCGCACCACAAGCTGGCGGGTCTGGAGCCAGGCCAGCCGGCCTGAGCGGCCCTGCGGCTGGCCCGAAGCCGGCCCCCTATAATTTACGGTTTTGAATCAACGGTTTAGACCATGCCGATCTACGCTTACCGCTGCGCCGAATGCGGTCACGCCAAAGACGTGCTGCAAAAGCTGTCCGATGCACCGCTGAGCACCTGCCCGCATTGCGGCGCAGAAGCTTTCCAGAAACAAGTCACCGCCGCCGGCTTCCAGCTCAAGGGCTCGGGCTGGTATGCCACCGATTTCAAGGGTGGCGGTAGCGCCGCCGCCGCCACGGGTGGCGCCGTCGCGTCCACGCCCGAGGCCAGCTCTGCCGCTTCTACCAGCTCTGGCGCAGACAGCGGCGGCAGCAGTGCCGCTGCCGCGCCGGCTGCCTGCGGCGGCTCCTGTGCCTGCCATTGAGCCTCTCGTTTGAACCCGCTTCCCGACATCACCCTCCAGCCCACGCCCACCGAGCCCCCGAATAGGACCCCTGTGAAAAAGTACATCGTCACCGGCCTCCTGGTCTGGCTGCCTCTGGCCATCACCATCTGGGTGCTGTTGTGGGTGCTGGGCATCATCAACGGGGTGTTCGCCTCCATGCTGACCGCCCTGCAGGCGGTGGCACCGGCCTCGCTGCACGAGAGCATCGACGGCCTGCGCCACATCCCGGGTCTGGGCCTGGTGATCTTGGTCGGCGGCATGTTGCTGACGGGCGTGTTCGTGGCCAATATCTTCGGCCAGTGGTGGCTGCGCCAGTGGGACCGCCTGCTGTCCAACATCCCCATCGTCAAGAGCATCTACAGCTCGGTCAAGCAGGTGTCCGACACGCTGTTCTCCAGCAGCGGCAACGCCTTCCGCGAAGCCGTGCTGGTGCAGTATCCGCACCAGGGCAGCTGGACCATTGCCTTCGTCACCGGCAAGCCGGGCGGCGAGGTGGCCGAGGCCCTGGGGGACGAGCATGTCAGCCTCTACGTGCCGACCACGCCCAACCCGACCTCGGGCTTTTTCCTGATGATGCCGCGCAGCCAGGTGCGGCCGCTCAAGATGAGCGTGGATGCCGCGCTCAAGCACATCATCTCCATGGGTGTGGTGGCGCCGGAAGGCGAGAGCGCCGGGGACGAAGGCCCGGCTCGAAATCAGCCGGGTTGAGCGCCTTGGCATGCGCTCAACCCTGAGGGCTTTGGACGCAGCCCCTCAGCGCCTCCCCCCGCATCAAAGACCTGTACCGAACCCTGTGGGCCGTGCCGGCACCGACCGCCGGTGCCGCCGCCCGAATCGACGAAATTTTGGAGTGAACCCGCAATGAGAACCTGTTACGCCGGCCAAGTCAGCGAGAAGCTGCAAGACCAGACCGTCACCCTGATGGGCTGGGCCCACCGTCGCCGCGACCACGGCGGCGTCATCTTCATCGACCTGCGCGACCGCGAAGGCCTGGTGCAAGTCGTCTGCGACCCCGATCGCGCCGACATGTTCAAGGTGGCCGAAGAGGTGCGCAACGAGTTCTGCCTCAAGGTCGTGGGCAAGGTGCGCCTGCGCCCCGCCGGCACCGAGAACAACAACCTGACCAGCGGCAAGATCGAAGTGCTCTGCCATGAGCTGGAAGTGCTGAACCCCTCCGTGACGCCCCCGTTCCAGATGGACGACGAGAACCTGTCCGAAACCACGCGCCTGACCCACCGCGTGCTGGACCTGCGTCGCCCTTACATGCAGAACAACCTGATGCTGCGCTACCGCGTGGCCATGGAAGCGCGCAAGTTCCTGGACGAGCATGGCTTCATCGACATCGAAACGCCGATGCTGACCAAGAGCACGCCCGAAGGCGCGCGCGACTACCTGGTGCCCAGCCGCGTGCACGACGGCCAGTTCTTCGCGCTGCCGCAATCGCCCCAGCTGTTCAAGCAGCTGCTGATGGTGGCTGGCTACGACCGCTACTACCAGATCACCAAGTGCTTCCGCGACGAAGACCTGCGTGCCGATCGCCAGCCCGAATTCACCCAGATCGATATTGAAACGAGCTTCCTGAGCGAACAGGAAATCCGTGACATGTTCGAAGGCATGATCCGCCACGTCTTCATGAAGGCGCTGAATGTGGACCTGGGCACCTACCCGGTGATGAAGTACGCCGATGCCATGCATCTCTACGGTTCGGACAAGCCCGATCTGCGCGTCAAGCTGCAGTTCACGGAACTGACCGATGTGATGGGCGATGTGGACTTCAAGGTCTTCTCGACCCCCGCCACCACCAAGGGCGGCCGCGTCGTCGCCCTGCGCGTGCCCGGCGGTGCCTCGATCAGCCGCGGCGAGATCGACGCTTACACCGAGTTCGTCAAGATCTACGGCGCCAAGGGCCTGGCCTGGATCAAGGTCAATGAAGTGGCCAAGGGCCGCGAAGGCCTGCAGTCGCCCATCGTCAAGAACCTGCATGACAAGGCCGTGGCCGACATCCTCTCGCGCACCGGCGCGCAGGATGGCGACCTGATCTTCTTCGGCGCCGACAAGGCCAAGATCGTCAACGACGCCATCGGTGCTCTGCGCCTGAAGGTGGGCCACAGCGAATTCGGCAAGGCCAACGGCCTGTTCGAAGACCGCTGGGCTCCGCTGTGGGTGGTGGACTTCCCGATGTTCGAGCACGACGAAGAGAACGACCGCTGGGCGGCCGTGCACCATCCCTTCACCGCGCCCAAGGACGGCCATGAAGACCTGATGGTCACCGACCCCGGTGCCTGCATCGCCAAGGCCTACGACATGGTGCTGAACGGCTGGGAACTGGGTGGTGGCTCCATCCGTATCCACCGCGCGGAAGTGCAGAGCAAGGTCTTCGACGCGCTCAAGATCAGCAAGGAAGATGCGCAGGTCAAGTTCGGCTTCCTGCTGGAAGCGCTGCAGTACGGCGCCCCGCCGCACGGCGGCCTGGCCTTCGGTCTGGACCGCATCGTCACCATGATGACCAAGGCCGAGTCCATCCGCGACGTGATCGCCTTCCCCAAGACCCAGCGTGCCCAGTGTCTGCTGACCGGCGCACCAAGCAGTGTGGACGAGAAGCAGCTGCGCGAGCTGCACATCCGCCTGCGCAATGCCGCAGCGGCTTCGGGTGCAGCCGGCGCTTGATGCGCAGCACACCGGCATCACAATAGGGCAGCTTCGGCTGCCCTTTTTCTTGGTCTGTTACCAAACGTAGGGAGTGTCAGCAGATGTTGTCTTTGAAGAACACCAGTACACCGCACGCGACCCGCTCGGGCGCACTCATCGCCCTGGCCCTGATGCTGGCGGCCTGCGGCAAGCAAGGCGCGACCCTGGGCGAGGGCAGCTCGGAGATCACCGGCTCGGCCGGCGCCGCCGGTGCCCACCAAGCACACCGTGAGCTGATGAAGTGCGATGCCCCCGTGGCCACGCTGGCCCTGGTGGAAAACAGCAATGGCTACACCGTGTCCAGCAGCTACAACCTGCCCAGCTCGCCCGTGCCCCTGATCCGCCTGCTGGCCCAGCAAAGCGGCTGCTTCCGCGTGGTGGACCGCGCGGCCGGCCTTAAGGCCACCATCAAGGAGCAGGAGCTCAAGGACGCCGGCATCCTGCGCCAGCAGGGCAGCACGGTGCACAAGGGCAAGGGCTATGAGGCCCAGTACAGCCTGACCCCCAGCCTGAGCTTCAGCGAGCAGAACGCCGGCCGCGAGGTCGGCGGCCTGATGGCGCAGATCCCGGTGCTGAACAAATTCGTCGCCGCGGCCGAGCAGGTCAAGCTCAAGGAGGCCCAGGTGGCCCTGCTGCTGACCGACAACGAAACCACCGAGCAGATCGCTGCCGCCACCGGCTCGGTGCGCGTCACCGACCTCGGCATGGGCGGCCTGGTGGTGGGCAAGCTGGGTGGTGCCGGCGGCGCCGGTTGGGCCAACAGCAACGAAGGCAAGGTGATTGCTGCAGCCTTCCTCGACGCGCACAACAAGCTGGTCGTGCAGGTGCGCGAGCTGGCCGCCAAGGACCTGCCGCCGCCGGTGGCGACCAAGTCCGGCAACAAGGGCTGAGCGAGGCCCCGGTGCGCTTTCAGCCCGCATCCACCTGCATAGCGGGCCGTGCCTGCACCTGGCTCAGCCAGCTTTGCACATGGGGGTGCTCGCTGACCGGTGCGCCGAGGTGCAGGCTGTAGCCGATCACCGAGCCGACCAGCAAGTCGGCCAGCGAGTAGCTCGCACCCAGCATCCAGGGGCGCAGCGCCAGACGCTGGTCGAGCAGGGCCAGCAACCCATCCAGTTCGGTGCGGGCGGCCTCGGCGTGCACCGGGCTGATCAAGGCCGGGTCGCCGAAGCTGGCGCGGTGCAGGCGATTCAAGACCGAGCCGTAGCTCACATAGGCCCATGTGCACCAAGACAGGGCCTGCAGGCGTTCGGCGCTGCCGGCGGCCGGCCACAAGCCGCGTTCGACCCCGTAGGTCTCACCCAGCCAGAGTTGGATGGCCAGGGCCTCGAACATGGGCGCGCCATCGACAGTCAGTGTGGGCACCTTGCCGTTCGGGTTCAGCGCCAGATAGTCCGGGTGCCGCTGTGCGCCGTTGCGGATGTCGATCAGAACCCGCTCGTGCGGCAGGCCGAGCTCGGCCAGGGCACAGGCGACGGGGGTGGCGCTGCTCATCGGGCAGCCGTACAGAACGATGGACATGGTCAGTCTTCCTTGTTGTGAGGCGTCGACACCCTGTCGACGACGGACTCGACTGTAGAAACCATTGCGGACAGATTCGGCCCTCAATCACCGTTACAGTGGCCCGATGTTGAGTGCCTCATCGCGGCTGCTGCGTCTGCTGTCCCTGCTCCAGGCCCGCCGCCACTGGGCCGGGCCTGAGCTGGCCGAGCGCCTGGCCGTGCACCCGCGCACCCTGCGGCGAGACATCGATCGCTTGCGTGAGCTGGGCTATCCGGTCGCGGCCAGCAGCGGGGTGGCCGGCGGCTATGCCCTGCGCCCGGGGCAGACTTTGCCGCCGCTGCAGCTCGACGACGAGGAGGCCCTGGCCGTGGCGATCGCCTTGCGGACAGCCGCTGCCGGTCGGGTGGGCGGCATCGAAGAGCCCGCCTTGCAGGCCCTGGTCAAGCTCGAGCAGCTGATGCCGGCCCGGCTGCGCCGGCGCGCCGACGCGCTGCGCTCGGCCGTTCAAGCCCTGGAGGGCGTGGGCCCCAGTGTCGATGCCAGCCTGCTGGCCGATCTGGCCGGTGCTTGCCGCGATCAGCTGGGCCTCGATTTCGATTACGTGGATGCCAAGGGCGGGTCCAGCAGGCGCTCGGTCGAGCCACAGGGCGTGGTCCACACCGGCAGTCGCTGGTATCTGGTGGCGTGGGACCGCGCACGCAGCGATTGGCGCACTTTTCGCCTCGATCGCATCGCCGGCCCGGCCCAGGTCGGTGGGCATTTCAAGCCGCGCCTGGGCCCCGAGGGTGGGGATCTGCGCGCCTACGTCACCCGCTCCCTGCTGCTGTCGCCGCAGGCCGAGCAGGCCAGGGTGGTGCTGCACGCGCCCCTGGCCCAGATGGCCGCCCGCATCCCGGCCACCGCCGCGCGGCTGGAGGCGATGGCCGGCGATGCGCAGCGCTGCCTGCTGCAGTGCGGCGCCCATGCACTCGATGCCTTGGTGTACTGGCTGCTGGTGCTGGAGGTCGAGTTCGAGGTGCTGGAGCCGCCCGCCTTGCGCGAGCGCATGGCCCAGGCCATGCAGCGTGCGGCGCGCAGCCTGGCTCGGTCTGAGGCCAAGACGGTGTGAGCCTGCAAGAGGACTTCTTGCTCCGCTATGCTTGCCGGCATGAGCGCCATCGCGATGCAAACCCGCCCCTACAAAATCCCTGAATCCGTGTTGGTGGTGATCCACACCCCCGAGCTCCAGGTCCTGATGCTGGAGCGGGCCGACCGCCCCGGCTTCTGGCAATGCGTGACCGGCTCCAAGGACGCGCTGGACGAGCCAATCGCCGAGACCGCACGCCGCGAGGTGCAGGAAGAAACCGGCATCGAGGCCAGCCAGGGCCTGCTGCGCGACTGGGGCCTGGCCAATGAGTACGAGATCTACCCCGTCTGGCGCCACCGTTATGCCCCCGGCGTCACCCGCAACACCGAGCATGTCTTCGGCCTGACCGTGCCGGCCGGCACGCCCGTGCGCCTGGCCCCGCGCGAGCATCTGCAGTACCGCTGGCTGCCCTGGCAGGAGGCGGCCGATCTGTGCTTCTCGCCGTCCAACGCCGAGGCGGTGCTGCAGTTGCCGAACTTCGTGGTCGCGCTGACATGAAAGGCAATGCCTTCAGCCAGTCGGTGCAGCACGAAATCCCGGCGGCGTCCTCGGCGTCGGCGGCGCGCCTGCGCGTGGCCACCTACAACATCCACAAAGGCGTGCGCGGCATGGGGCCGCAAAAGCGCCTGGAGATCCACAACCTGGGCCTGGGCATCGAGGCGCTCGATGCCGACCTGGTGTTTCTGCAAGAGGTGCGGCACTTTCACCACCGTGACGCCAAGCAGTTCGATCACACCTGGTTCGGCTGGCCCGATCAGGGCCAGGCCGAGTTTCTCGCACCCGATGGCTACCAGGTGGCCTACCGCACCAATGCGGTGACCAAGCATGGCGAGCATGGCAATGCCTTGCTCTCGCGCTTCCCCATCGGCGACATCGGCCACCATGATGTGTCGGACCACCGCTTCGAGCAGCGGGGCCTGCTCCATGTGCCGGTGCGCTGGCAGGGCCGTGAGGTGCACACCGTGGTGGCGCATCTGGGCCTGATGCACAGCGGCCGCGTGCGCCAGGTGCAGCGCCTGGCCGAGTTCATCCAGCACCATGTGCCGGCCAATGCGGTGCTGCTGGTGGCGGGCGATTTCAACGACTGGGGCGAGCGCCTGGATGCACCCATGCGTGCCCACGGCCTGCAGCGCGCGGTGGCACCGCAGGGGCGATCGCGCTACGCCACCTTTCCATCGCGCCTGCCGTTTTTCTCGCTCGATCGCATCTACACCCGCGGCCTGCGCTGCGTGAGCATGCAGGTGCCCAAAGGCCCGGTCTGGGCGCGCATGTCCGATCACCTGCCTCTGCTGGCCGAGCTGGAGCTGGAGGGCGCGTGAGCGGCCGTCCTGCTGCCGACGAGGCCGGAGGCCTCGAGCAAGAATCCCTGCTGTCCTGGCACGCCCAGCCCAGCCCCGAGTTCAGCGGCGGCAATCAGCTGCAGCTGCTGCGCGGGGGCGACGAACTGTTCCCCTTGCAGACGGCGGCCATCGCCGGTGCCTTGCGCGAGGTCTGGCTGGCCACCTACATCTTTCATGACGACGAGGCCGGCCAGGCCCTGGTGGCGGCGCTGCGTGCTGCGGCCGCGCGGCGGGTGCGGGTAAGGGTGGTCGTGGATGGCTTTGGCAGCAAGGCTTCGCTGGCCTGGCTGCAGGCCCAGCTGGAGGGCAGCGGCGTGGCCCTGGCCGTGTTCCGCCCCATCGATCGCTGGTACAGCTGGCTGCAGCCGGGGCAGCTGCGCCGTCTGCATCAGAAGCTCTGCGTGGTCGATGGCGAGCAGGGCTTTGTCGGCGGCATCAACATCATCGGCGACCGCATGGACCTGAATCACGGCGCCACCGAGCAGCCGCGCCTGGACTTTGCCGTGGCCCTGCATGGCCCCGCCGTGCTGCCCATGGAGCAGGCCGCGCGCGCCGTCTGGACCCGGGCCTGGCTGGGCCGCGATTTTGGCGAGGAGCTGCGCGCCCTGGTGCGCAGCCCCGAGCCGCTGTCCCGCTTGCGGCGCCTGGTTCAGGGCCTGCGCATGCCGCGCCCGCACTGGCTGCGCCGCCGCCAGCGTGAAGGTGAACCCGCGCCCCAGCCCGAGCTGGAGCCGGTCTGCGCGGCCTTTGTGCTGCGCGACAACCTGCGCCAACGCCGCACCATCGAGCGGGCCTACATCGACGCCATCCGTGCCGCGCGCGAGCGGGTGGACCTGATCACGCCCTACTTCTACCCCGGCCATGCCTTCCGCCGCGCCCTGCGCGACGCCGCCCGGCGTGGCGTGCGGGTGCGTTTGCTGCTGCAGGGCAAGGTTGACTATCTGTTGGCCGGCATGGCCGCGCAGGCGCTGTACACCGAGCTTCTAGGCCACGGCGTCGAGATCTTCGAGTACACGCCGGCCTTCTTGCATGCCAAGGTCTGCGTGGTCGATGAGAGCTGGGCCACGGTGGGCAGCTCCAACATCGACCCGCTGTCCCTGCTGCTCAACCTGGAGGCCAATGTCATCGTCCGTGACGCTGATTTTTCGCGGGCTCTGGCAGCCGAGTTCGAGCAGGCCTTGCAGGTCTCGCGTCAGGTGGACCAGCGCCATTTGCAGGGCCAGGGCTTGCGTGCCATGTTCAGCCGGGCGCTGGTGGCCTGGGCGGCCTATGTCTACCTGCGGGTGGCTGGGGCAGCCGGGCGCTATTGATGGCGTGACGGCGTCGCCGCTGGCCTGTTTCAGCGCTTGGCGCCGCTGTCCAGCAAGACCTGCGGGTTGAAGTCGTAGCGGCGCAGGCGCGGGTTGTGCACCTTGCTGAAGCGGCGGAAATCCAGCTCGCGCAGGTCGGGGCGGGCCAGGAAGCGCTGCGCTGCAGCGCGGTCGAAGCGCATGAACAGGGGCCGCTCCAGGCTCAGGCCTTCGTCGATGAAGTCGCGGCCTTGGTGCAGGTCGTGCAGCATCACCAGGGCGAAGGCGCCGGTCAGGAAGTGGCCGCCGACCAAGGCCGAGAGGCGGCCGTCGATCAGGGCCTGCATGGCCTCGTTCGAGGTGTTGATGGCCGCGAACAGCAGATCGCGGCCGGGCATGAGGCCCCGGCTTTCAGCGGCTTCCATGGCCCCGAAGGCCATCAGATCGCTGCCGGCCCAGACCAGCTGCGGCGCCGCGCCGCGCTGCAGCAGGCCCAGCATGCGCTCGCGCGCCTGATCCCGGCGCCAGTCGGCAAAGGTCTGCGCATCCAAATCGACCTGCGGATGCTCGGCCAGAGCCTGGCGCAGGCCCTGGTTGCGCTGGATGGAGCTGGGTGTGGAGCGATCCCCGGCGATGGACACCAGGTGCAGGCGCCCATCGGCGCCGTGCAAGCGTCGCGCCAGGCCTTGTTCGAGTAAGGCTCGGCCGCTCAAGTAGCCCGCGTCCTGGGCGCGCGGCTCCAGGCTGCCCACCAGCAAGGGCAGGCCGCGGCGCGGGCTGAAGCGCTGCTGCTCCTGCGGCAGCAGGCCCGAGAAGGCCGCAAAACTCTTGATGCCCGCCGCCGCCAGGTTCTGGGCGCAGGCCACCAGCACGCCTTTGTCATTGCTGAGCACGACATAGTCCGGGCGCTGCCCGGCAGGCCGCTGCGCCAGTTCGCGGCTCAGGGCGACGGTGCGTTCAGGGTCGCGCTCGGCGTACAGCACCTCGAGCCTGAGCCCCAGGCTGCTCGCCGCGGCCTCCATGGCCTGGCTGGCGCTGCGCCAGAAGGCCTCGTCGGCATGGCCCGGGTTGATGAAGGCGATGCTTTGCGCCTGCAGCGGCGCGGCCAGCAGGAGCAGCCCGAGTGCAGCGAGAGCAGGCGGAGCCGAGCGCAGGGCGCGGAGGACGGCGTGGCGCAAGCAACGCAAGAGGCGAGACATGTCGGGGCCGTTGTGCGCCTGGTGGCGCGAGCGAAACAAGTCGCCATTGTCGGCTTGTTTTCAGCCCCGTCCGGCGCCGTCGGAACCGGGGGCCCCGGCCCGGCCCGGCCCGGCGCTCACTCCAGCCGCAGACCCTCGGCATCGAACCAATGCAGGCGGCGTGCGTCGAAGCCGAAATGCAGGGCTTCGCCCGTCTGCAAGGTGGGTTGGCCGGG
The DNA here is from genome assembly GCF_027863535.1 of Paucibacter sp. B51. NCBI lineage: Bacteria > Pseudomonadati > Pseudomonadota > Betaproteobacteria > Burkholderiales > Sphaerotilaceae > Roseateles > Paucibacter sp. B51. Next base: position 2,590,399 of record NZ_JAPIVN010000001.1, read on the forward strand.
CAACACGGCGCACAAGGCTTGATCGCCGCAACGCAGCCAAACCAGGTGCTGGCCGCCCAGAGGCTCGATCAGCTCGACCCGGCCCTCGAAAGGCTGGCCCGCGCCCAGCATCACGTCCTCGGGCCGAACGCCCAGGGTCAGCGCGCCGGCGGGCGCCGAGGCCGGGCCGGCCAGTTGCAGCACACCGGACTGGAACTGGCCATTGGCGTTCAGCTGCCCGGCGATGCGGTTGATGGTGGGCGAGCCGACGAAGCTGGCCACGCGCAAGGTGCGCGGCCGCTCATAGACCTCGGCCGGGGTGCCGATCTGCTGGATCGCGCCCTCGTGCATCACGACGATGCGGGTGGCCAGGGTCATGGCCTCCACCTGGTCGTGGGTCACGTAAATCATGGTGTTGCCCAGGCGCGCATGCAGCTGCTTGAGCTCGCGGCGCAGCTCGGTGCGCAGCTTGGCGTCGAGGTTGGAGAGCGGCTCGTCCAGCAGCAGCACACCGGCCTCGCGCACCACGGCGCGGCCGATGGCCACGCGCTGGCGCTGGCCGCCGGAGAGCTGGGCCGGGCGGCGCTGCAGCAAGGCATCCAGCTGCAGCATGGCGGCGGCGCGCTTCACCCGGGCTTCGATCTCGGCCTTGGGCAGGCCGGCCATTTTGAGCGGGAAGGCCAGGTTGGCATGCACGCTCATATGCGGGTAGAGCGCATAACTCTGAAACACCATGCCCACGCCGCGGGCGCTGGGCTCGGCCTGGCTCATGTCCTGCTCGCCGATCAGGATGCGGCCGCCGCTGATGGGGTTGAGGCCGGCAATGCTGTGCAGCAGGGTCGATTTGCCGCAGCCCGAAGGGCCCAGCAGAACCAGGAACTCGCCGGACTGGACGTCCAGGTCGAGGTGGCGGATGACCTCGTGGCCGCCGAAGCGGATGTTGAGGCCTTGGATGCAAACGCGGCTCAAAACGAGACCCTTTCGATGCGAAGGTGAGGGCGCGCTGCGGCGGCGCCGGGAATGAGGCGGGCGATGCGATGTGAGCTCGGGCGCGCGGGGGCTGGGGGCAAGGGCTGCAGGCGGTACAGCGCGGCTGGGGCGTAGTCGCGATGCACGCGCTCCAGCAGCTCCAGGATGCGCGCCTCGTCCACCTCTGGCTCGGGGCCACTTGACGCCTGCTGGGCCAGGCGCTGCGGCAGCACGGCCAGGAAGTCACAGGGGCTGGCCATGCTGCGCAGGTCGCCGGGCAGCACCGTGGGCGCGTCCACGCCCAGGGCTTGCAGCACATCGCCGGGGTAGCCGCGGCCGAACAGCGGGTCCAGCCACCAGCGGTTGCGCAGTCCGTCCTGGCGCAGGGCGGCGGCGAGGTCGGCCGGGAGATGGCTGGCCGGGCGTATGGCTTGCAGGCCCAGCACGATGCCGACCCGGGCTCCTGGTGCTGCGCTGCGCAGGGCGCGCAGCGCCTCACCATGGCTGACCAGCCGGTGGTGAGCGATTTGCAGCTCGGTGTGCAATGCGCGCGCCAGGGCCTGCGGATGCGCGCTCGTCCAAGCCGGGTTCTCGTGGGTGATCCAGTGCCCCACCCGGTCACCAAGCTGCTCACCCATCAGCCGGGCAAAGTCAGCAAAAGCACCGATGGTCGAGCGCTTCATCCAGCCGCCCTGCGCCTGCAGCGCCGGGGGCAGCTCGCCCTGGTGCAGCGTCACCCAGGGCTGCTGGCCCTGAGCCAGCAAGGCGTCCACCTGGCGCGAGACTTGGCCCAGGGCGTCGGCATCGGGCCGGGCACCCATGCCCTTGGGGAAGATGCGGGCCCAGTCGATGGCGAGATGGCAAGCCGGCGCCTCCGGCGCTGAGCCTGGGCCGGCCGCGCCCAAGGCTGTGGCGCCACTCCGGTGGTCGGGCCAGAGCGATGCGTTCTGGGCGAGATGCCGGCTGACCTGCATGGCTCAGTCCTCTTTGTAGATGCGCACCCAGTCGACCCGCATCTCGGCCGGGAAGGGCGTGCTGGCATCGGGGTTGCCGGGCCAATCGCCGCCGACGGCGAGATTGAGGATGACGAAGAAGGCACGCTCGAACACCCAGGGCACACCCGCGGGCAGGCCGGCCGGTGTGAGGCGATGGAACTCGACCCCGTCGACCAGCCAGATCAGCTCTTGCGGACGCTTGATCAGGGTGAAGACATGAAAGTCCTCGGACAGCGGCTTGGCGCTGATGAAGCGCTTGCCAATGCCCAGGGCACCCGAATAACCCGGGCCATGGACGGTGCCGTAGGCATGGAGCGGCTCCTTGCCGATGTTTTCCAGCACATCGATTTCTCCGGCCGCAGGCCAGGGCAGCTTGTCCTCACCCAAGGTCCAGAAGGCCGGCCAGATGCCGGGGCCACCGGGAATCTTGATGCGTGCTTCCAGCTTGCCGTAGCTGAAGCTGACCTTGCCGTCGCTGCGCAGGCGGCCCGAGCTGTACTCGCAAGGCTTGTCGTTCCAGCAAGGGCCGGCGTTGGCTTGCTTCTCGGCTCGCAGCAGCAGGTTGCCCTGGCCGTCGAGTGCCGCATTGCGGGCCGCCTGGGTGTAGTACTGCAGTTCGTGATTGCCCCAGCCATTGGCTTCCTTGTTGCCGAGGTCGTAGTTCCAGTGCTTGGCATCGGGCAGGGTGCCGGCTGCGCCTTCGAACTCATCAGCCCAGACCAGGGTCCAGCGATTGGAGGGTGCGGGAGTGGGGGCGGGGGACGGCGCTGGTGAGGGCGCCGGTGCTGGAGCCGGGGAGGGCGAGGCCGTCGCGCCGCCGCCGCCGCAGGCGACCATCAGCGAGGCCAGGGCGGCCATCAGCGGCCGGGTGGGGTGCAGGACAGGGTGCTTCATCGCGGCCGCCGCTCAGCCCTGGGCGCGCCACTGGCGCAGCAGGTCTTGGTACCAGAGCGCGCTGGCCTTGAGCGTGCGCGCCTGCGTTTCGTAGTCGACATGGACGATGCCGAAGCGCTTGGAGTAGCCAAAGCCCCATTCGAAGTTGTCCATCAGGCTCCACACCATATAACCGTCCACCCGCACGCCACGGCGGCGGGCCTCGGCGGTGGCGGCGATGTGGGTGCGCAGGTAGTCGAGCCGGTCCAGGTCGTGCACATGGCCGTCGACCAAGGTCTGGTCGGGGAAGGCTCCGCCGTTTTCGGTGATGTAGAGCGGCGGCATGTCGGGGTAGTCGGCGTGCATGCGGCAGAGGATGTCGGTCAGGCCCTCGGGGTAGACCTCCCAGTCCATGTCCGAGGCGGGCAGGCCGTGCTCGCGGGCGCTCCAGGGCTTGCCGTCGGCATTGACCACGTAGCGGGTGTAGTAGTTGATGCCCAGGTGGTCCATGGGCGCGCGCATGGCGGCCATGTCGCCGGCCTCGATCTTGGGGGCAGCGGCGCCCAGGTCGGCCAGGGCTTCGGCCGGGTACTCGCCCTTGAACAGCGGGTCGCTGTACCAGCGCCGGCTTTTTGCATCGGCCAGGCGGGCGGCGGCGATGTCGGCCGGGTGGGCCGTGGCGGGCACGCTGGGGCCCATGTTCAGCACGATGCCGAGGTTCTTGCAGCCGCCTTCGGTGCGCATGGCTTGCATGGCCAGGCCGTGGCTGAGCAGCAGGTGGTGCGAAACCTGGGCCGCCAGCGCGCGGTCGCGCAGGCCCGGCGCGTGCACGCCGGTGTCATGGCCCAGGGTGGCGGTGCACCAGGGTTCGTTGTGGGTGGACAGGGCGTAGAGCCGGTCGCCCAGATGCTTTTGCACATGCCGGGCGTAGTCGACGAAGCGGTGCACCGTGTCGCGTGCGGCCCAGCCGCCTTGCTGGTCTTGCAGGGCTTGCGGCAGGTCCCAGTGGTAGAGCGTGGCGACCGGCTTGATGCCGCGCGCCAGCAGGCCGTCGACCAGGCGCTCGTAAAAGCCCAGGCCGGCGGCGTTCCACTCACCCCGGCCCGTGGGCTGGATGCGTGGCCAGGCCAGCGAGAAGCGGTAGCAGTTGACGCCCAGCGAGGCGATCAGGTCCAGGTCCTGCTCCAGGCGATCGAAATGCTCGCAGGCGATGTCGCCATTGCTGCCGTCGGAGATGGCGCCGGGCTGGCGGCAGAAGCGGTCCCAGATGGATTCGCCGCGGCCGTCGACCTGGGTCGCGCCCTCGATCTGAAAGCTGCTGGTGGCCACGCCGAACAGGAAGTCGGCCGGGAAGCTGGCGGGAACGTCAGCCGAGGAGGTGGGGATGTGAGTTGCAGCGGACATTATTTGACGGCGCCAGCGGTCAGACCGGCGATCAGTTGGCGGGATGAAATGACGAAGAGGACGATCAGGGGCAGGGTCGCAATGGCCGAACCGGCCATGATGGCGCCCCACTCGGTGTTGACGGTGGCCTGCAGGCTGCGCAGGGCCAGGGGCAGGGTGTAGCTCTCGGCCTGACGCAGCACCACCAGCGGGGCCATGAAGTTGTTCCAGGAGGCGATGAAGGTGATCAGGCCCAGGGTGCCCAGGGCCGGGCGCAGCAGGGGCAGGGCGATGCGCCAGTAGATGCCGAACTCGCTGCAGCCATCCATGCGCGCGGCCTTGAGCAGCTCCATGGGCACCGAGGCGGCCGCGAACTGCCGCACCAGGTAGATGCCGAAGGCGCCGGCCGCGCCGGGGATGTAGAGCGCGCGGTGGGTGTCCAGCCAGCCCAAGGCGTCCATGACCATGAAGTTGGGGATCATGGTCATGAAGGGGGGCACCAGCAGGGTGCCCATGACGAGCAGGAACAGCGGCTGCTTGAAGCGGAACTCCAGCATGGCAAAGGCATAGCCGGCCATGGAGCAGAACAGCAGGGTGAGCACCGTGGACATCAGCGCCACGTAGAGGCTCCAGCCCAGATTGCGCCAGAAGGGCAGGCGGGTGGTCAGGGTCTGCAGATTGCGGCCCAGTTCGCCGTCGAACCACAGCGGCGGCGGCACATTGAAGATGGCTGCGTTCGATTGGGTGGCGAACACGAACATGAAGTAGAAGGGCGCCAGCATCAGTAGGGCACCGCCACCGACCAGCAGATAGGCTGCCCCACGTGAGAGGGTTTTTGTCGACAGGCGGCTCATGGCTTGCGATCCTTGAAAGCGCGGTTGGTCAGCCAGGTCATGGTGGCCAGCAGGGCGAACAGCAGCCAGGAGATGGCGTTGGCGGCGCCGAAGTCGCTGAAGTCAAAGGCCAGGCGGTAGACGTAGATGGCCACCGTCATGGCGGCCTGGTCGGGGCCGCCGCGGCCGTTGGTCAGAATGAACGGTTCTTCGAAAAGCTGCATGCCACCGATGATGCTCAGGGTTATTCCAAACAGCATCATGGGCTTGAGCGCCGGCAGGGTGATGTAGCGGAAGCAGGACCAGGAGCCCGCGCCGTCCAGCTTGGCGGCTTGATACAGCTCGCGCGGGATGGTCTGCAAGGCGGCCAGGTAGAGCACCAGGTTGAAGCCGACATAGCGCCAGAACACCACCATGGCCACGGCCGGCTTGAGGGTCTGCGGCTGCCACAACCAGTTGATCGCCTCCATGCCAAAGGCCCACTTGAGCAGGGCGTTGATCAGGCCGTAGTCGGTGGACAGCAGGGAGGTGAACATCATGGCGATGGCCACCGTCGAGGTGATGTAAGGCAGGAAGTAGGCGGCCGCCACGCTGTGGCCGTGGCGCCCGAAAGCGCGGTTGATGAAGACCGCCAGCGGCAGGGCCACCAGATGCTGGGGCAGGCCCGAGAACACGGCCAGCCAGAGCGTGTTGCCCAGGGCTTTCCAGAACCAGGCATCACCCAGCACGAAGATGAAGTTCTCCAGGCCGGTGAAGCGCATGGCCTCCAGCCCGGCTGTGGGTTCCCAGCTCTGGAAGGCCATCCACAGCGAGAACAGCAGGGGGAACAAGCCGAAGATCGAGAACAGCGCCAGAAAGGGGCTGAGCAGCAGATAGGGCACCCAGGCGCGGGGCAGGCGAAATGACGGACGCGTCTTTTTCATCATCATCACCGCGTGGCCCTGTGAACCAGCAAGGCCTGGGCATCGGCCAGGGCCTTGGGAATGGACTTGCCGTAGATCAGCACGTTGTCGAGCTCGCCATTGACCACCTCCTCGGCGAACTTGTTCTGCCGGTGCAGGGGCCGTGCGGGGATGCGGCGGGCCGCGTCGCGCCACAACTGGCGGGCGCGTTGGCCGCCGAGGAAATCGACCGGTTCGTCAAAGAAGGGGTCGTCCTGGGCGCTGAGCAGGGCGGGGAAGGCGTCCTGGTTCTTGAAGGCGCTGAGCTGCAGCTCGCGGCTGAGAGTCAGGTGCTGGATCAGCGACCAGGCCAGGGCTTTGCGGCTGGGGTCGGAGCGGCGCGGGATGGCGTAGTAGCTGCCGCCCCAGCCGCCGAAGCTGCCGCCGGGCAGCTGGGCCGCGCGCCACAGGCCATGGGTGTTGGGCGCCACCGATTTGGCCATCTGGCTGGCCATCCAGGCGCCCGAGAGCTCGGTCGCCAGCTTGCCGCGGCGCAGGTGTTCGCTCCAGTCATTGCGCCAGGTGTCGACGATGGCGTCCAGACCCAGGCGCCGCACTTTTTGCGCCAGCTCGAAGGCACGCTGGAACAGCGGGCTGCTGATGCTGGGCCGGCCTTGGGCGTCGAAGTAAATGCTCTGGCCGGCCGGGGTGCTGGAGAACAGCACGATGTCCTTCAGGTAGCGTGCATGCGCCAGCAGGTAGGCGCCGGTGCGGGCCTTGATCTGCACGCCGGCCTGCACGTAGGCCTCCCAGCTTTCGCTCAGGTCCTTCAGGCCCAGGCCGGCGCGCTCCAGCACATCGGCGCGGTAGAACATCGAGCCCGGGCCGATGTCGGCGGGAATCGCCACCACCGCGCCCTCGCGGTTGCGCGCTTGCTCAAAGGCGAAGGGCACGAAGCGTTCGCGCAGGCCTTCGGCCAGATAGGGCGGAACAGACAAATCCTGCAGGCCGGCGCCCAGCGAGAAGCGGCCCATGTACATGGTTTCCAGCGCGATCACATCGGGCAGATGGCTGGCGCTGGCCGAAGACAGGGCCGTGGTCATGGCCGTGTGGTGGTCGTCGTACTGGCGGCTGATCACCTCGACCTGCACACCGCCATGGGCCTGGCTCCAGGCGGGCAGGGCTTGCTTGATGACCTGGTCCAGCAGCGGAAAGGCCGCCACCACCAAGCGTGGCGGTTCGCTCTGAGCCGGCGCGCTGTGGGCCAGAGGCGCGAGCGCCGCTGCAGCCAGCAACTGGCGCCGACGCGTGTCGGGGGACTTGTCTCGTGTCATTGTTTTTTGTTTGTTGACGCTTTGAAAGCGCTTTCACAATTCTGTGCCGGCAGGCCCGGCGCACCAAGCCGCGTAAACCCTAGTGGGACAAGCGCGGGGGGCGCGGCGTAGCCGTCCCTGGGGCCGCCTACACTGTCCAGCCCCCGTGGAAAGGACCGTCTGTGCAAGCCAAACCCGCAGCCAAGAAAGCGCCGTCAAGCCGAGCGGAGGGCGTGGTCACGCTCGAGCAGGTGGCGGCCCGGGCCGGGGTCTCGCCCAGCACGGTCTCGCGCATCCTCAATGGCACGGCCACGGTCAGCGAGCTCAAGCGGGCAGCGGTGGACGAGGCCATCCGCACCCTCGGTTTCCGCCCCAACCCGGTGGCGCGCGGCCTGGCCGGCGGGCGCACCATGAGCATCGGCGTGGTCACCCAGCGCATCAGCAGCCCGTTTTACGGCGAGGCGCTCAGCGGCATCGAGGTGGAGCTGGAGTCGGCCGGCTATGTGCCGCTGTTCGTCAGCGGCAACTGGAACGAGGCCGATGAGCGCAAGGCCATCGAGACCTTGCTGTCGCGTCGAGTGGACGGCGTCATTGTGTTGGCCGGTCGCCTGGACAACCGCGAGCTGGAGGCCTTGTCCGACAGCGTGCCCATGGTGGTGGTGGGGCGGCAGGTGGCGGGCGAGCGCCTGTTCAGCTTCAGTTTTGACAACCGCGCCGGCGCGCGCCTGGCCACCGAGCATCTGATCTCGCTGGGCCACCGCCGCATTGCGCTCTTGCTCGGCGATCTGATCCATGACGATGCCATCGATCGCCAGAACGGCTACTTCGATGCGCTGGCGGCGGCCGGCATTCCGGTCGAGCAGGAGCTGATCGTGCAGAGCGATTACACCGAGGCCGGCGGCATGCTGTCGGTCAGCCGCCTGATGGAGCGCGATGTGGCCTTCAGTGCCATCTTCAGCTCCAACGACCAGATGGCTTACGGTGCCATCCTGGGCCTGGCGCGGCGCAATCTGCGGGTGCCGGACGATGTCTCCATCGTCGGCTTTGATGACCTGATCATGTCGCGCTACACCATGCCGCCGCTCAGCACGGTGCGCCATTCCGTCTATGAAACCGGCGCCCAGGCGGCCGGTGCCATGCTCAGCCTCTTGCGCGGCGAGCGCCCGACGGTGCAGCTGGCGGCGCCGGAGCTGGTGCTGCGCGAATCGGTGCGCCGGGCCATCCGCTGATCCCGCAGCACCCTTGCGGCGGCTCGGGCGCGTGACTTTGCACTGAAACCGATTGCAGGCCGGTCAAGCTAGGGATTGGCGTTGCGAGGAGCGAGCAACCTAGGGTGTTGCCTAATTTGAAAGCGCTTGCAAATGCGCGATTCTTGACGGTAATGAAAGCGCTTTCAAGCGTTTCATTGGGCAGACCTTCAAAAAAAACCCCGGAGACAAGTTCATGAGAAATCCTCGACCCGTCACTCGTTTGTCCCGTTCGGCAAGCGCGGTGGGCTTGTTGGTGGCCAGCCTCGGCGCCCAAGCCCAGCAGGCCACGCCGCCCGCCGATACCAACAAGGCTCAGCTCGATGCCGTCGTCGTGACGGGTATTCGCCAGAGTCTGGAGACCTCCCTCAACCTGAAGCGCAATGCGCGCGGTTTGGTCGACGGCATCGTGGCCGAAGACATCGGCAAGTTCCCGGACGCCAACCTGGCCGAATCCATGCAGCGGATCTCGGGCGTGTCCATCGACCGCAGCAACGGCGAGGGCTCCAAGGTCACCGTGCGCGGCGTCGGCCCCGATTTCAATCTGGTGCTGCTCAACGGCCGCCAGATGCCGGCCTCCAGCCTCGGCAGCACGTTCGCCTCGAACTCGCGCTCCTTCGACTTTGCCAACCTGGCCTCCGAGGGCGTGTCGGCCCTGGAGGTCTACAAGACCAGCCGCGCCGAGAGCCCCACCGGCGGCATCGGCGCCACCATCAACATCAAGACCGCCCGCCCGCTGGACAACAAGCAGCGCCTGGCCAGTGTCGGTGTGAAGCTGGTCAGCGACGATTCCAACAAGCGCCTGCCGGACATCCTGAACGGCAGCCAGGTCACGCCTGAACTCTCCGGCATCTACAGCGATGTGATGGCCGACGGCCGTTTCGGCATCGCCCTGATCGGCAGCTATCAAAAGCGCAGCGGTGGCTACAACCAGGCCGCCGTGGACGCCGGTTGGCGCACCATCAAGGGCGACGATGCCAAGGCAGGCGGGGCCATCCCGCAGCCGGGTCAGCCCGGCGCGGACCAGATCACCAACCGACCCAAGCCGAGCGACCTGTATGTCGTGCCGCAAGAACTGCGTTACAGCCTGAATGGCTTTGAGCGCACCCGCACCAACGGCCAGCTGGTGATGCAGTTTCGCCCCATCCAGGCCTTGACGGCCACCGTCGACCACACCTTCTCGGAAATGACGGTGCACTCCAAGCGCAGCGAGCTGTCGGCCTGGTTCAGCTTCGGCCCCTCGGCCTCCAACTGGACCAATGGCCCGGTGGCCACGCCGCTGCAGTACACCGAGTTCTACAAGGACAGCCCGGCCGACATCGCCATGGCCGGCAGCATCTTCGGCACCAAGAACAAGAACGAGTCCACCGGCGTGAACCTGGCCTGGAAGGCCTCGAACGCGCTCTCGCTGGAGTTCGATGCCCACCACTCCACCGCCACCTCGGGCGCCGACAGCCCCTACGGCAGCAACTCGACCCTGGGTGTCTCCATGAACCGCCGTGCCGCGGCCACGGCGGACTTCTCGCAGAAGTTCCCCATCCTCAGCATTGACCTCAGCCCCCTGAGCGCCGACCCGGCGGTCAATGCCGGACGCACCCCGCAAGTGACGGGCTCGTCCTTCCGCAACAGCTATATGCGCAACCAGATCGACCAGGCGCAGTTCAAGGGCAAGTACGTGCTGTCGGAAAGCTCGGGCCTTGATTTCGGCGTGGGCATGACCGAGGTGAAGAACCGCACCGCCTTCGCCAACGTCCAGCAAAACGACTGGGGTGGCCACAACAAGCCCAGCGACTACCCGGCCGCGCTGTGGCAGCCGGCCAAGCTGCAGGACTACTTCGGTCGCTCCATGGGCAGCAATGGCAACAAACTGTTCAACGACTTCTACCTCTGGGACTTCGCCGCCGTGCGCGCCGCGGCCATCAAGGCCGATGGCAGCGACAAGTGGTTTGTGCCTTCGTCGGACTTCACCGACGACCGCCGCACGCAGGAGAAATCCAGCAGCGCCTTCATCCAGTACGGCAAGGACTGGGAGTGGGGCGTGCCCATGAATGCCACCATCGGCCTGCGTTATGAGCGCACCAAGGTCAGCTCGCAAGCCCTGGTGCCCACGGTCACCGGCATCAAGTGGGTGTCGGCCAATGAGTACGAGCTGGTCAAGGGCGCATCGGACTTCACCTCGCTGTCGGGCGACTACAAGTACGTGCTGCCCAGCATCGATTGGGAAGCCGATCTGAGCGACAAGATCAAGGTGCGCGCCAGCTACGGCGAGACCATCGGCCGGCCCGACTGGGGTGCGATCCAGGGCGGCCGCACCCTGACGGACTTCCGCTTCGACGGCGGTGCCGGCAACCAGGGCAACCCAGCCCTGAAGCCGCTGCTGTCCAAGAACTTCGACTTCTCTGCCGAGTACTACTACGCCAAGTCCAGCTATGTCTCGGTGGCTCTGTTCCGCAAGAACATCAGCAACTTCATCGGCTCCGGCACGCTGAAGTTCTCGCCCACCGGCCTGACCACGCCCTTCGGCGGTGCGCTGTACAACGAGGCCGTGTCCAAGAGCTGCGCCACCAAGGATGCGATGTGCGTCCGCAACTACATCCTCAACACCTACAACGGCACACGCGGTGTGGTGCGTACCGGTTTCGACGGCAGCGGCAATGCGCTGGGGACGATTGCGGGCCAGACGGGTGATCCGGTGGCGGTCTTCACCATCGGCCAGCCGACCAACCAGCGCAAGGACAGCATCAAGGGCCTGGAGCTGAACGTGCAGCACAGCTTTGGCAAGACTGGTTTTGGCCTGGCGGCCAATTACACCTGGGTGCGTTCGGGCCTGAAGTACGACAACCTCAACCTGGGTGACCAGAATGCGCTGATCGGCCTGAGCAATTCGTCCAATCTGGTGGGCTTCTACGAAGACGACAAGTACAGCGCCCGTGTGGCCTACAACTGGCGTGGTGAGTTCCTGAACAGCACCAGTGCCGACGTTTTTGGCAGCGCCGGCCCGTCCTACACCGATGCCTACGGTCAATGGGACCTCAGCCTGGGTTACAAGTTCAGCAAGAATCTCACCTTGAACTTCGAGGCTCTGAACCTGAACGACGGCATCCAGCGCACCCATGGCCGCAGCAAGGACGAGACTCAGTACTTCACCCAGACCGGACGCCGCTACATGCTGGCCGCCCGCTACGCCTTCTGACCGACGGAGTGCTCCTCATGCGCCCAGTTCTGCTCGACAACGTCAACCATGCCGATCTGCGTCTGCAAACGCGGCTCGATGCCAGCTGGGGTGACGCCGCCAACGCCGTGCCCACGGTGCCGGCGGAGTTCCGGCAGATCCAGGCGCATTTCCCCATCGTGTTCCGGGAAAGCGGCGCCAATGCCGCGGCTCGTTTCCAGCCCGTGGCTTTGCTGGGCTTGTTCGAGCCGCACAACCGCTTTCTCGGCCCGCAGGGCTGGCGCGCCGGGCACCTGCCCTGGGCGCTGGAGCGCCAGCCTTTTCTGGTCGGGCGCGATGGGGAGGAATGGGTGGTTCATGTGGACCTGGACAGTCCGCGCCTGAGCCATGAGGCCGGGGAGCCCCTGTTCCTGCCGCAGGGCGGGCAGTCGGGCGTGCTCGAGCGCCGGCTGTCCGTGCTGCAGGCCTTGCATCAGGGCATGCTGGAACTGCCCGACTTCATCGACGCCTTGCTGCGCCACCGTCTGCTGGAGCCGATGAATCTGGATGTCGAGCAGCCCGACGGACAGCTGCGCCGCATGTCCGGCTATTTCGTGATCGATGAAGACCGTTTGGCCGGCCTGTCCGGTGCGGCCGTGGCCGAGTTGCATGAGGCCGGCCACTGGCTGCCCATCGCCATGGCCCTGGCTTCCTTGTCCCATCTGCCAGCCTTGATCCTGGCCGAGCAGGCGCAGGGCGTGCGACTCCATGCTTGAAATCCAGGTGCCTGCCCCCGGGCAGGTACCTTCCCATGTGCTGAGTCTGGACGAGCCCTGCGTGATGCGTGGGCTGGTCTCGCATTGGCCCGTGGTTCAGGCCGCAGGGCAGGGCGCTGATGCGGCGGCTGCGTGCTTGCAAAGCCACTGGCGTGGCGCCACCGTCGGTGTGTTCCAGATGGCGCCCGAGACCGGTGGGCGCATCGCCTACACCGAGGACTTCAGCGGCTTCAATTTCAGCCGGCAGATCCTGCCTTTCGATCAGGTTCTGGCTCAGTTGCTGGCCGGGCAAGACCTGGCCCCCAGCCTCCGCCCCTATCTCTACATGGGTTCGACCACGGTCGAGACCTGCCTGCCGGGCTTTGCCGCCGAGCACATGCTGGCCATGGACACGCCGGAGGCGCCGCTGGCCAGCCTCTGGATGGGCAACCGCATCACCGTGCCCGCGCACCAGGACTGGCCGTCCAATATCGCCTGCTGCGTCGCAGGCCGCCGGCGCTTCACTCTGTTCCCGCCCGATGCGGTCGGGGATCTCTACGTCGGCCCGCTGGATCTCACGCCCGCCGGCCAGCCCATCAGCCTGGCCAACCCGTCCGCGCCCGATCTGCAGCGCTTTCCGCGCTTTGCCAAGGCCCTGGCGCGTGCCCAGGTGGTCGAGCTGGAGCCGGGCGATGCGATCTACATTCCCAGCCTGTGGTGGCACCAGGTCGAAGGGCTGGATGACCTCAATGTGCTGATCAACTACTGGTGGCGGCGCAGCCCGGACTGGTCCGATTCGCCCAACACCGCGCTCTGGCTGGCCCTGGCCACGGTGCGCGATCTGCCGCCGGCCGAGCGTGCGGCCTGGCGCGCTTTGTTCGACCATTACGTCTTTGAGGCCGATGCGCAGACGGCGGCCCACATTCCGGCGCCGGCACGCGGCCTGCTGGCGCCTTTCACCGAGCCGGGTATGCGCCGCATGCGCGCCTGGCTGCTCAAGAAACTCAATCGCTAGGTCCCCACCATGAGTGTCCAAACCTTGTATTCCGACGGCGCCCGTCCGGTGCGCCGCGTCGTCATCGCCGGCGGCGGCACCGCCGGCTGGATGGTGGCCGCCCTGATGGGCAAGCTGATGGGCAAGCTGCTCGACATCCGCCTGGTCGAGTCCGAGGAGATCGGCACCGTCGGCGTCGGCGAAGCCACCATCCCGGCCCTGCACACTTACCACGAGCTGCTGGGCCTGAACGAGGCGGAGTTCATGGCCGCCACGCAGGCGACCTTCAAGCTCGGCATCAAGTTCGAAGGCTGGAAGGCGCCGGGTGAGGACTACATCCACTCCTTCGGCCTGACCGGCAAAGACCACTGGAGCGCCGGCTTCCAGCATTTCTGGCTCAAGGGCCGCGAGCGCGGTCTGGCGGCGCCCTACGGCGACTACTGCCTGGAGCTGCGCGCCGCCGAAGAGCAGCGCTTTGCCCACCTGCCGAACAACGGCATGAACTACGCCTACCACCTGGATGCCACGCGTTACGCCCGCTTCCTGCGCGGCCTGGCCGAGGCTCATGGCGTGCGCCGCATCGAGGGCAAGATCGCCGCCGTGCTGCGCGAGCAGCCAGGTGAGGGCGATCTGACGGCCTTGCAGATGGAAGACGGCAGCCGCATCGAGGGCGATCTCTTTGTCGACTGCACCGGCTTCCGTGCCTTGCTGCTGGGCCAGACCCTGGGCGTCGGCTATGAGGACTGGAGCCATTGGCTGCCCTGCGACCGCGCTGTGGCCGTGCAGACGGCCTCGGTGCGCGAGGCGCCGCCCTACACCCGCTCGATCGCCCACCCCTTCGGCTGGCAATGGCGCATCCCCCTGCAGCACCGCGTGGGCAACGGCCTGGTCTACAGCAGCCGCGAGCTCTCGGACGCCGACGCGCCCGACATGCTGCGCCGCCATGTCGAGGGCGAGCTGATCACCGAGCCGCGCCTCTTGCGCTTCCAGCCGGGCCAGCGCCACGAGGTCTGGCACCGCAACTGCGTGGCCATGGGCCTGGCCAGCGGTTTCATCGAGCCGCTGGAATCCACCAGCATCCATCTGGTGCAGCGCGCCGCCATCCGACTGATGCGCTTGTTCCCGGCCGGTGGCATCCGCGAGGTGGATGTGCGCGAGTTCAACCAGCAGACCACGCAGGACCTGCAGCACATCCGCGACTTCATCATCCTGCACTACCACGTGACCGAGCGCGACGACTCGGCCCTGTGGCGCCATGTGCGCACCATGGCCGTGCCCGAGACCCTGCGCCACCGCATCGAGCTGTTCCGTGAGACGGCGCGCGTGTTCCGCCCGCTGGACGAGTTGTTTGCCGAAAACTCCTGGATCCAGGTCATGATGGGCCAGGGCATCAGCCCGCAGCATCACCACCCGGTGGCTGACTTGATGGGTGACGCCGAGCTCTCGCAATTCCTCAACAACATCCGCAGCCAGGTCAGCCGCCAGCTGGCTGGCCTGCCGCCCCACCAAGCCTATGTCGAGCGCCTGTGTGCGCCGTATCGCGCGGCCGCCTGAGCGCCGCGCTGTTTCCTTTTGCTGACTGACCACCTGCCATGTTGACTCCCGTTCCGAGCCCGGACACCTTCCCCCGCCTGCTGGCCGATATCGGCGGCACCAATGCCCGCTTTGCCTGGGTCGATGCGCCGGGCGCCCCGCTGCGCGCCTGCGCGATCTATCGCGGTGCCGAGCATGCCTCGCTGGCCGCAGCCGTCGAGGCCTATTTGCAGCAGCAGGGCCTGCCGCGGCCCCAGGCCCTGGCCATCGGCATCGCCTATCCGATCAGCGGCGATGAGGTGCGCATGACCAACGGCGCCTGGTCGTTTTCCATCAGCGGCCTGCAGCGCGAGCTGGGTCTCAAGCGCCTGACGGTGATCAACGACTTCGCCGCCCTGGCCTTGGGCATCCCGGATCTGCAAGCGGCGCAGCTGCATGCGCTGGGCCCCGGTGAGGCTGTGGCCGGCGCGCCGCTGGCCGTGATCGGCGCCGGCACCGGCCTCGGCGTGGCCGGCCTGATGCCGCTGCCCGGCGGCGGCTGGTGGCCGGTGTCGGGCGAGGGCGGCCATGCCACCCTGGCCGGCCTCGATGATTTCGAAGATGCCGTGATCGCCCGCCTGCGTGCTCGCTTCGGCCATGTCTCGGCTGAGCGTGCGCTCTCGGGCCCGGGCCTGGTCAATCTCTACCAAGCCTGCACCGAGCTGAACGGCCAGCCGGTCCTCAGCCTGGAGCCCGCCGAGGTGCTCGGCCGTTCCGAGGCCGGCGACGCCACCGCCGCCCAGGCCATTGCCCTGTTCTGCGGCTTCCTGGGCAGCATGGCCGGCAACGTCACCCTGACCCTGGGCGCCCGCGGCGGCGTCTACATCGGCGGCGGCATCGCCCCGCGCTTGCTGAAAGAGCTGCGCAGCTCCACCTTCCGCAGCCGCTTTGAGGGCAAGGGCCGCCTGTCCGGCTTCCTCACGCCGATCCCCTGCCACGTGATCGACGCGGCGGTGTCGCCCGCGCTGGAGGGGGCGTCGCGGGCGCTGGACTTGGGTTTGTAATTCTCGTCTCAGGCGGCTCCGGCGGCTCAGCCTCCCGCCCATGAAAAAAGCCGGCACCAGGCCGGCTTTGCGCATCTCAAGACACGATCAGGGCAGCACGACGATGCTGCCTTCGCGCTCGACCAGCGCAGCCAGTTCGCCGGTGAAGACCAGGGCCGTCGCGGCTTCGATGCTGGGGGCCAGGTAATGGTCGGTGGGCATGGCCGGGCTGGTCTTGCGCACCAGGGCGTGCACCTCTTCCAGCGCGGCCGAGCTCTTCAGCGGGCGCAGGAACTCGATGCCCTGAGCGGCGGCCAGCAGTTCGATGCCGATGATGTGGGCGGTGTTGTCCAGCATCTGCCCCAAGCGGCGCGCGCCGAAAGTGGCCATGGAGACATGGTCTTCCTGGTTGGCGCTGGTGGGCAGGCTGTCCACGCTGGCCGGGTGGGCCAGGCTCTTGTTCTCGCTGGCCAGGGCGGCGGCGGTGACGTGGGCGATCATGAAGCCCGAATTCAGGCCGGCGTTCTCGGTCAGGAAGGGCGGCAGGCGCGAGACGCTGGCGTCGATCAGCATGGCGATGCGGCGCTCGGCGATGGCGCCGACCTCGGCAATTGCGCAGGCCAGCGCGTCAGCGGCCAGGGCCACCGGCTCGGCGTGGAAGTTGCCGCCGCTGACCATATAGCTGCTGCCGTCTTCACCCGCAAACACCAGCGGGTTGTCGGTCACGGCATTGGCTTCGCGGATCAACACATCGCGGACATAACGCGCCTGGTCCAGGCACGCGCCCATGACCTGCGGCTGGCAGCGCAGGCAATACGGGTCTTGCACGCGCTCGTCGCCTTCCTTGTGCGACTCGCGGATGGCGCTGCCGGCCAGGATCTGGCGGTAGGCGCGGGCGGCTTCGATCTGGCCGGGCTGGCCGCGCACCTCGTGGATGCGCGGGTCAAACGGGCCGTCGCTGCCGCGGGCGGCGTCCAGGCTCAGCGCGCCCGAGACGAGGGCCGAGGCATAGACCTGCTCAAAGCGGATCAGGCCTTCCAGCGCCAGGGCGGTGCTGGTCTGCGTGCCGTTGATCAGCGCCAGGCCTTCCTTGGCTTGCAGCACCAGGGGGGCGATGCCGTGCTTTTGCAGCTCGGGCAGGGCGGGGACGCGCTTGCCATCGACCAGCATTTCGCCTTCGCCCAGCAGGGCCAGGGTCATGTGCGAGAGTGGGGCCAGATCGCCCGAGGCGCCGACCGAGCCTTGTGCCGGTACGTACGGGATGAGGCCGGCATTGAAGACGTCGAGCAGGCTTTGCACCACCTCGGGGCGCACGCCCGAGTGGCCGCGGGCGAGCGAGGCGGCCTTGGTGGCCAGCATCAGGCGCACGACTTCGGGCTGCAGCGGCGCGCCGACACCGACGCAGTGCGAGCGGATCAGGTTGAACTGCAGCGTGGCCAGCTCTTCCTTGCTGATGCGCTTGGAGGCCAGCTTGCCAAAGCCGGTGTTGACGCCGTAGACGGGGGCGTCGCCGGCGGCTGCGGCCTGCACCACGGCCGCGCTGCGGCGGATGATGGCGTCGGCGCTGGCGTGCAGGCTCAGGGTGATGCCGCCGCTGCGGATCTGGCGCAGCTGGGCCAGGGATAGCTGTCCAGGGGTGATTTCGATGTTCATGTGTTCGGGTTTGAGCTAGACGTTGGGACGCAGAGGTCGCGAAGATTCGCAGAGCTCGCAGAGACGAAAACGGCAAAGACTCTGCGGCCCTTGCGTTTCTCTGCGAACTCTGCGTTCGGGTATCAGTTTTGGTCCAGCATGGGCATGTTCAGGCCACGCTCACGCGCCGTGGTCTTGGCGATGTCGTAGCCGGCATCGGCATGGCGCATCACGCCGGTGCCGGGGTCGTTGTAGAGCACACGCGAGAGGCGCTGGGCGGCGGCATCCGTGCCGTCGGCCACGATGACCACGCCGCTGTGCTGGGAGAAGCCCATGCCCACGCCGCCGCCGTGGTGCAGGCTGACCCAGGTGGCGCCGCCGGCGGTGTTCAGAAGCGCGTTCAGCAGCGGCCAGTCGGAGACGGCGTCCGAGCCGTCCTGCATGCTTTCGGTTTCGCGGTTGGGGCTGGCGACCGAGCCGCTGTCCAGATGGTCGCGGCCGATGACGATGGGGGCCTTGAGTTCGCCGTTCTTCACCATCTCATTGAAGGCCAGGCCGGCGATGTGACGCTCGCCCAGGCCCAGCCAGCAGATGCGCGCCGGCAGGCCCTGGAAGGCGATGCGCTCCTTGGCCATGTCCAGCCAGCGATGCACATGGGCGTGGTGGGGGAAGAGTTCCTTGATCTTGGCGTCGGTCTTGTAGATGTCTTCCGGGTCGCCGGACAGCGCCACCCAGCGGAAGGGGCCGCGGCCTTCGCAGAACTGCGGGCGCACGTAGGCGGGCACGAAGCCGGGGAAGTCGAAGGCGTTCTTGACACCTTGCTCGAGCGCCACCTGGCGGATGTTGTTGCCATAGTCCACGGTCGGGATGCCCATGGCCTGGAAGTCCAGCATGGCTTGCACATGGACGGCGCAGCCGCGCGCCGCAGCGGCCTTGAGGTCGGCATGCTGGGCGGGGTCGGCGGCGGCGGCCTTCCACTGCTCCACGGTCCAGCCGGCCGGCAAATAGCCGTTGATCAGGTCGTGGGCGCTGGTCTGGTCGGTCACCAGATCGGGCTTGATGGCGGTGCCAGCCTTGGCGCGACGCACCAGCTCCGGCAGGATCTCGGCGGCATTGCCCAGCAGGGCGATGGAGATGGCCTTGCCTTCGGCCGTGTATTTGGCGATGCGGGCCAGGGCGTCGTCGAGGTCGGTTGCTTGCTCGTCGACATAGCGGGTCTTCAAGCGGAAATCGATGCGCGATTGCTGGCATTCGATGTTCAGCGAGCAGGCGCCGGCAAACGTGGCGGCCAGGGGCTGGGCGCCGCCCATGCCGCCCAGGCCGGCGGTTAGCACCCAACGGCCAGTCAGCGAGCCACCATAGTGTTGGCGGCCGGCTTCGGCAAAGGTTTCATACGTGCCTTGCACGATGCCCTGGGTGCCGATGTAGATCCAGCTGCCGGCCGTCATTTGGCCGTACATCATCAGGCCCTTGCGGTCGAGCTCGTTGAAGTGTTCCCAGTTGGCCCAGTGCGGCACCAGATTGGAGTTGGCGATCAGCACGCGCGGTGCGTCCGCATGGGTCTTGAACACGCCGACCGGCTTGCCCGACTGCACCAGCAGGGTTTCGTCGGCTTCCAACTTCTTGAGCGATGCCAGGATGGCTTCGAAGCAGTCCCAGTTGCGGGCGGCCTTGCCGATGCCGCCGTAGACGACCAGAGCGTCCGGGTTCTCGGCAACCACCGGGTCCAGATTGTTCTGGATCATGCGGAAAGCGGCCTCGGTCAGCCAGCTCTTGCAGCTGAGCTGGGTGCCGGTGGGCGCGCGCACGACGCGCGGCTGAGCAGAGGTCTTGGGCGTGGTCGACGGTGAGGACATGACGGGCTCCTATGGGGCTGCGGAATGTGGCGAACTCTAGTTGTCTATACAAGTAAAGTCAACTACGATCCGGACATGGTCAGAAAATCGCCCGCCAGCCCGGAACCGCAGTACCTCAAGGTGCAGAACCATCTGCGCGAACGCATCGCTTCGGGCCACTGGGTGGCCGGTGATCTGCTGCCCTCCGAGGCCGAACTGGTGCAGACCTTTGGCGTCAGCCGCATGACGGTGAACCGTGCCCTGCGCGAGCTGCACCAGGAGGGATTGATCGAGCGGGTGCAGGGCGTGGGCACCTTTGTGGCCCAGCTGCACCGCATCTCCTCGACCCTGACCGTGCGCGATGTGCACGACGAAATCGCGGAGCGCGGCCACCGCCACGAGGCCGTGCTGCACCGCCTGGAGACGCTGTGCGCCACGGCCGAGCAGGCGGCCGAGTTCGAGCTGCCGGCCGGCGCTGAGCTCTTCCACAGTGTCATCGTGCACCTGGAAAACGGCGTGGCCATTCAGTGCGAAGACCGCCTGGTCAACCCGCTCTGCGCGCCGGACTACCTGGCCCAGGACTTCAGCCAGAGCACGCCCACCCACTACTTGTTACAAGTTGCCCCCCTCAGCGAGGCCCGCTACACCATCGAATCGACGCTGCCGAGCGAATCCGAGGCTAAGCTTCTGGGCATTTCGCGGCGCGACCCCTGTCTGGTGGTCAAGCGCAGCACCCTGAGCCGTGGGCGCATCGTCACCACCGTCCGTTTGATCCACCCCGGCTCGCGTTACCTGTTGCAGGGGAGTTTTCAGGCATGAGCACAATGATCGGCCGCCCGGAATTGGGCGTGCACCCGCTTGGCGGGTCGGAGCGCAGCGACGGGGTGCACCCATGAGTTGGAGTGTGATCAGCGCGGAAGATTTGGCGCCGCAGCCATGGAAGAACGGCGGCGGGCAGACCCGCGAGCTGTTGGCCTGGCCACATCCCAGCGACTGGATCGTGCGCCTGAGCGTGGCCGATATCGAGCGCGACGGGCCGTTCTCGGCCTTCGAAGGCATCCAGCGCTGGTTCGCCGTGCTGCGCGGCGATGGCGTACGCTTGTATGAGTACGAGCTGCGCGTCGGCGACGAGTTGCTGAGTTTCGATGGCGCCCTGGCGCCTGAGTGCAGCCTGATCGGCGGCGCCACCCGCGACTTCAATCTGATGCACCGGCGCAGCCGCGGCCGCCTGCTGGTGCAGCCGGCCGATCACCCCTTTCTGCCCGAGGCGGGCAACAGTCGCTGGTTCGGCTTGTTCACCGCCGGCGGAGGCCTGCTCAGCCATGGCGCGCGTGCCATGCCGCTGCGCCCCTTGAGCCTGGCCTGGTGCGAAAGCCCGGCGCGGCAGAGCTGCATTTTTGATGGCGAAGGTGCCGCCTGGTGGATGGCCTGGAGCGAGGCCGAGGACACCGGGGGCTGATGAGGCAATAGGCAAAGCAACACGCAGGAGCTCAATGACCATGAAGACGCAGCTGTGGACCGGTGGCCGTTTGGCCACGCTGGCGGGTGACGCCGCCTGGGGTTGGGTGGAGCAGGGCGCTGTGCTGACCCAGGGTGAGCACATCCTCTGGGTCGGCGCCGCCGCCGACCTGACGCCCGAGCTGCGCGCCACCGTGGCCCAGACCCACGATCTCGGCGGCGCCGTGGTGACCCCAGGCTTGATCGACTGCCACACCCATCTGGTCTACGGCGGCCAGCGTGCGAGCGAGTTCGAGCTGCGCCTGCAGGGTGCCAGTTATGAAGAGATCGCCAAGGCCGGTGGCGGCATCCGCTCCAGCGTCGCAGCCACGCGCCAGGCCACCGAGCACCAGCTCTACGCCCAGGCCGCCCACCGGCTGCTGAACCTGTTGAAAGAAGGCGTCACCACGGTCGAGGTGAAATCGGGCTATGGCCTGAGTCAGGCCTCGGAAGCCAAGATGCTGCGCGTGGCGCGGCGCCTGGCCGGCCTCGGCGTCGAGGTGCGCACCACCTACCTGGGTGCCCATGCCGTACCGCCGGAGTTCGACGGCCGGCCGGACGAGTACGTGCAAGCCGTCTGCGACTGGCTGCCCCTGCTGCAGCGCGAGGGCCTGGTCGATGCCGTCGATGCCTTCTGCGAGGGCATCGGTTTCTCGCCGGCCCAGACGCGCAAGATCTTCGAGGCCGCGCGCGCCGCTGGCCTGCCGGTCAAGCTGCATGCCGAGCAGCTCAGCGACCAGGGCGGCAGCCAGCTGGCGGCCGAGTTCAAGGCCTTGTCCTGCGACCACCTGGAGTACCTGAGTGCTGGGGGTGTGGCCGCCATGGCGGCCGCTGGCACCGTGGCCGTGCTGCTGCCGGGCGCCTACTACTTCCTGCGCGAGACGAAACTGCCGCCGGTGCAGGCGCTGCGCGAGGCCGGCGTGCCCATCGCCATCTCCACCGATCACAACCCCGGCACCTCGCCCACCCTGTCCCTGCTGCTGATGCTGAACATGGCCTGCACCCTGTTCCGCCTGACGCCGGAAGAGGCGCTGCGCGGTGTGACCGTCAACGCGGCCCGCGCCCTGGGCCTGGCCGACCGCGGCCAGCTGGCCCCGGGCCAGCGTGCGGACTTCTGCCTCTGGGATGTCGAGCATCCCAATGAGCTGGCCTATTACTTCGGCCGCAACCCGCTGCGCCAGGTGGTGCGTGGCGCCAAGTTGCGCGGCTGAGCGAACCTGAAACTGTTGTCTGCCCCATCATGAGTCCTGTTTTCCAGCTGCGGCAGGGCCGCACGCCCTTGCTGATCAGCATGCCCCATGTGGGCCATCAGATCCCTGCGGACCAGCAGGCCCGCTACCAGCCCCGCGCGCTGGACAGCGAGGACACCGACTGGCATCTGGAGCGCCTCTACGGCGGCATCGCCGAGGAGCTGGGCGCCAGCCTGATCGTGCCGAGCTACTCGCGCTATCTGATCGACCTGAATCGCCCGCCCGAAGACACGCCCATGTACCCGGGCGCCTCCAACACCGAGCTCTGCCCGACCCGCTTCTTCACCGGCGAGCCGCTCTACCTGGCCGGCCAAGAGCCCGATGAGGCCGAGAAGCTGCGCCGCCGCCAGCTCTACTGGTTGCCCTATCACCGTGCCCTCAACGCCGAGCTGCAGCGGCTCAAGAACCTGTTTGGTTACGCCTTGCTCTTCGACGCCCACAGCATCCGCTCCGAGCTGCCCTGGCTGTTCGAGGGCCGCCTGCCCGATCTGAACCTGGGCACGGTCGAGGGTCGCTCCTGCGCGCCCGAGATCACCGCCGCTCTGGGCCAGGTGCAGGCCAGCCAGAGCGCATACACCCAGGTGGTCAACGGCCGCTTCAAGGGCGGCTACATCACCCGCCACTATGGCCAGCCGGCCGAGCAGATCCACGCCGTGCAGCTGGAGATGTGCCAGCGCTGCTATATGAGCGAACAGCCGCCCTACGCCTACGACCCCGATCTGGCCGCCCAGGTGCAGCCCTTGATCCGCCAGCTGCTGAGCGCATTGCTGCAGTGGCAGCCCCAGAACCCACAGGCCTGAGCATGAACGCGATCAACAAGAAGTTCTGGGCGGCGCAAGCCTGGGTCGAAGGGCGCTGGCAGCACGATGTGCTGCTGGAGGTGGGGGCCGATGGCCATTGGCTGCACGTGCAGACAGGCCAGGCCTGCCCCGAGGGTGCCGCGCGCCTGGAGGGCCCGGTCATCCCCAGCCTGGTCGACACCCACAGCCATGCCTTCCAGCGCGCTTTTGCCGGCCTGGCCGAGAGGCGCGAGGCGGGCGATGACGATTTCTGGTCCTGGCGCGACCGCATGTACGGCCTGGCCTTGCGCGTCACGCCCGAGCAACTGCGCGACATCGGCGCCCAGCTCTACCTGGAGTTGCTGCTGGGCGGCTACACCCAGGTCTGCGAGTTCCACTATCTGCAGCATCAGGAAGACGGCAGCGCCTACCCCGACGAGCTGGCCATGAGCTGGGCTCTGGCCGACGCCGCCGCCGAAGTGGGTCTGGGCCTGACCCTGTTGCCGGTGCTGTACGCCCATGCCGGCTTTGCCGAGCCGGCCCTGCGCCGCGACCAGCGCCGCTTCGCCAGCGATGCCGCCTGGGTCTGGCGCGCCAGCGAGCGCATCCGCGCCGCCGGCCGGCCGCTGCTGAATGCCGGTGTGGCCCTGCATTCCCTGCGCGCTGCCCATGCTGGCGACATCCAGGAACTGCAGGCCCTGGTCGGCGAGACCGACATCCCGATTCACATCCACATCTCCGAGCAGCAGCAGGAGGTGCGCGACTGTCTGGCTGCCACCGGCCAGCGGCCCATGCAGCTGCTTTGCAATGACTTCCAGCCCGATAGTCGCTGGCACCTGGTCCATGCCACCCACAGCACGCCCGAGGAAATCGCCCAGGTGGCGGCCACGGGCGCTTCGGTGGTGATCTGCCCCGGCACCGAGGGCAATCTCGGCGACGGCCTGTGCGATCTCTCCGGCTGGCTGGAGGCGGGCGTGCCCATCAGCATCGGCTCGGACAGCCACGTCACCCGCAACTGGGTGGAAGAGCTGCGCTGGTTGGAGTACGGCCAGCGCCTGGGTTTGCAGCAGCGCAATGTGGCGGCGGCCCCGGGCCGCGAGGCCAGCACGGCGGCGCGTTTGTTTGAAGCCGTGCGTGCCGGCAGCGCGGCGCCGGCCGGTTTTCAGCGTTGGGGCCTGGAGGCCGGCGCCCGAGCCGACTTCCTGGTGCTGGACCCACTGGCCAGCGGCGTCGCCGGTCTGCCCGATTCGGCCGTGCTGGACGGCCTGGTGTTTGCGTCCCAGGGTCAGGTCTTGCTGGAGGTCTATGTGGCCGGCCAGCGGCGCCTGCACCAGGGCCAGCATGAGGCACGCGCCGAGATTGGCGCCCGCTTCCTGAAGACCATGGCGGCCCTGGCCTGAGCGCCCGCGCCGGGGGGGTCGGGCGCCCGGCAGGCCATGCCGGATGTTGCGAATTGGTAGATTTCCCGCGCGCTTTTCTTGAGTGTGCGATTGGCGTTTCGAATATGCTCTGCGGGCAAAGGGTTTTTCACCTTTGGGAGCTGACGATGCTGAATCTCCAGGATTTCACGGTGCGCGCTCGTTTGTATGCCTTGGCGGCCGTGTCCATGTGCATGCTCTTGCTGGTTGGTGGGGCCGGCCTCTACAGCCTCAATGAGGCCAAGCAATCCTTCAAGCACTTTGTCGATAACGACAACCAGTCTTTGGTCCACGTCTCCAAAATGCGCGCCGAGGCGGGCAATTTGCGGCGCTACGAGAAGGACCTGGTGATCAATCTCGACGACGCTGCCGCCGTCGACAAATACCGTGCTGATTGGCGCCGAGCCTACGATGCCTTCTTCGCAGCGCAGAAACAATTGGCTGCCCTGAGCATCTCGCCTTCCGAGCGTGCGGTGATTCAGTCCATCGAAGAGGGGCTGAGGCAGTACCAGGCCGAGATGGACCCCTTCATGAACAAGCTGGGTCAAAAGGAGTTCCCGGATTCGGCCGCGGCCAACAAGGCCCTGGGCGCCGCCAAGAAGGCGATTCGTCCGGTTGAAGACAAGATGGCCGAATTGGTCAAGCTGATCGATCAGGATGCCGAAGAGGGTGTGGCCGAAATCGCCCGCCATGAGCAGCGCACGCGCATGACCCTGATCACCATCCTGGTCATCAGCCTGACCCTGATCGGCTTCTACACCTTCTTCAATCTGCGCTCCATCCTCGAGCCCCTGAGCGAAGTCAAGCAGTCGGCCGAGCGCATCGCCGGCCAGGATCTGAGCGAACGCATTCAGGTCAGCGGCCGTTCCGAGACTTCGGACCTGATGCGCGGCGTGCAAGCCATGCAAGAGTCCTTGCGCGAGGTCGTGGCCAAGGTGCGCAGCGCCACCGACAACATTGCCAATGCTTCGGCCGAGGTAGCGCTGGGCGGCAATGACCTCAGTCAGCGTACCGAGCAGGCGGCCTCGAACCTGGAGGAAACCGCTTCGGCCATGGAGCAACTCACCGCCAGTGTCAAGCACAACGCCGAGTCGGCCCGCCAGGCCAACCAGATGGCGGCCGAAGCCGCCGGCGTGGCCCAGCGTGGCGGTGAGGTGGTGGGCGAGGTGGTCAGCACCATGAGCCGCATCAGCGCTTCGTCCAGCAAGATCAGCGACATCATCTCCACCATCGACGGCATCGCCTTCCAGACCAATATCCTGGCCTTGAATGCTGCCGTGGAAGCCGCCCGCGCCGGCGAGCAGGGGCGCGGCTTTGCGGTGGTGGCCAGCGAGGTGCGCTCCCTGGCGCAACGCAGCGCCGAGGCCGCCAAGGAGATCAAGGGTTTGATCACCGCCAGCAGCGAAAGCGTGGAGGCCGGGGCCGCCCTGGTCGAGCGCGCCGGCGGCACCATGCAGGATGTCATCGCCTCGATCGGGCGGGTCGGCAGCATCGTCGCCGAAATCAGCCATGCCACCGCCGAGCAAAGCACTGGCATTGGTCAGATCGGCCAGGCCATCAGCCAGCTTGACACCATGACCCAGCAGAACGCGGCGCTGGTCGAGGAGTCGGCTGCCGCAGCGCAGAGCTTGCAGACCCAGGCCGACGAGCTCGCGCGCGCGGTGGCGGTGTTCCGCCTCTGAGCCTCGGCCGCAAGCGCCGCACAGGCCCTGCCGTCCCGACGGACAGGGCCTTTTCTTTGGAGCCTCAGCGGCCCGTGTCTGCGCCGCCGCGCACGAACTCACGCAGCTCCTGCGCCATGCGCTCCAGCGAAGGCGGGTGGATGTACATCATGTGCCCGGCCTCGAAATAGCTGACCTGGATCTTGCCGTGCAGGCTGCCGTGCAGGCCCAGGTGGCTGAGCGTGTAGTCGCCCGCTGCGTGCGGCGTGGCCAGGTCGTAGTAGCCGCTGGCCACGTAGATGCGCATGTCCGGGTTGGCGTGCATGGCACGGCGCAGGCTGTCGCCGACATTGACGTACTTGCCCTCGAAGCCTTTCCAGGCCCAGGTGTTCCAGAGCGGCGCGATCACCAGATAGGGCTCGTCGCGCTCGTATTTGAGCTGCTCGCGCAGCACCCGGTTGATGCC
This sequence comes from Paucibacter sp. B51, assembly GCF_027863535.1. Taxonomy (NCBI): domain Bacteria; kingdom Pseudomonadati; phylum Pseudomonadota; class Betaproteobacteria; order Burkholderiales; family Sphaerotilaceae; genus Roseateles; species Paucibacter sp. B51. The sequence goes on from NZ_JAPIVN010000001.1 coordinate 2,616,865, forward strand.
CACGGCATAGGCGCCGACCAGATTGTTCATGCCGGCATCGTCCTCGGGGTGCTCGCCGGCATCGTCGCGGTCCAGGCCCAGGAAGCGGCTGTCCAGCCGGCCCACGGTCTGGCCGCGCTCGCGCAGCAGCTCCTTGAAGAAGCGGAACTCGGTCGGCCGCAGATCGCAACGCAGCAGATAGGCCACGCTCAGGCCGCTGTAGGTCGAGAGGGTCTCGGCCACCTTCTGGCGCCGTTCGGGGCTCAGGCGTGAGCCCTGCATCAAGGCCAGCCAGTACTCGCCGTTGGCGAACTCCTCGGCCTCGCTGACGACTTGCTTCAGCGGCTTCTTCAGCTGCGCCGGTTTCAAGGCCTTGTGGTACCAGGCGGTGGCGGCGTAAGTGGGCAGGAAGAGCGGGAAGGGCAGTTCATTGCCGTGATCGAAACCCAGGGTCTGGAAATCCACGGCCATGGACACCAGCATCAGGCCGTTGAGGTGGATGTTGTGCTTGTCCTGCAGATGGCGCGACAGGCCGGCGGCGCGGGTCGTGCCGTAGCTCTCGCCGATCAGGTACTTGGGGCTGGCCCAGCGAGCGTTGCGCGTCAGGTAGAGGCGGATGAACTCGCCCACGGCGTCGAGATCGCGCTGGTACTCGTGGTACTCAGCCAGCTTCTCGCCCTCCGCCACGCGCGAGTGGCCGGTGCCTACCGGGTCGATGAAGACCAGGTCGGAATCGCTCAGCAAGCTGAACTCGTTGTCGGTGAGGGCGTAGGGCGGGGCGCCGCACTGGCCCATCTCATCGGTGGGCACACGCTGGGGCCCGAGCAGCCCCAGATGCAGCCAGACGCTGGACGAACCCGGGCCACCGTTGAAACTGAAGGTCAGGGGGCGCTCTGAGGCCGAGGGGGCCTTCTTGCCCTCGCGCTTCAGCGTGTAGGCGATGAAGAAAACGCTGGCGCGTGTCTTGTGCCCCTTGAACTGGCCTTTCTGGGCGCCTTCGGCTTCGCTGTGCACCTCTTGCAGCAAGAGCGTGCCGCAGGTGGCGGTGTATTCCAGCGTGCGCTTGCCCAGCACCAGCTTGTGCTCGGTGACCACCAGGTGTTCGACCGGCGGCTTGTGGTGGCTGTCGCTGGCAGGGGATGAAGCGGGATGTTCGGCCGAGGACATGGCTTTCCTTTGTGGGGTGGGCGTGGCGGGGCGATTAGAGTGTGGCCCATGCACTCTAGCGCGCCCTTGGCCTCGTCCGACTCCCCCTTGCTGGGGCTTGATTTCAGCAGCGCACCGACGCGCCGCAAACCCATCACCGTGGCCCAGGGCCGCCGCCAGGGTCAGGTCTTGCGCCTGGATGGTCTGCTGGCTTTTGAGACCCTGGCTCAGCTGTCCGAGTTCCTGAGCCGGCCCGAACCCTGGCTGGGTGGCTTTGACTTTCCCTTCGGCCTGCCGCGCGAGCTGGTGCAGGCTCTGGGCTGGCCGCAGGAATGGCGGGCCTTGATGGCGCATTACAGCGGCCTGAGCCGCGCCGAAATCCGCGCCACCTTTGCTGCATTCTGTGACGCCCGTCCGGCTGGCCAGAAATTCGCCCACCGAGCCTGCGACCTGCCGGCCGGCTCTTCGCCCAGCATGAAGTGGGTGAACCCTCCGGTGGCCTACATGCTCCACGCGGGTGTGCCTGTGCTGCTGCAGGCCGGCGTGCACCTGCCGGGTCTGTGTGAGGGCGACCGCCAACGCGTGGCACTGGAGGCCTACCCGGGCTTGCTGGCGCGTGAGTTTCTCGGCCGACGCAGCTACAAAAGCGACGAGCGCGCCAAGCAGACACCGGAGCGCCTGATCGCCCGCAAAGACTTGATCGATGCCCTGGAGCAGGGCCGCAGCCGCCTGGGTCTGCGCCTCAAGCTCAGCCACAGCCAGCGCGAGGCCTTGATCGACGATGCCAGCGGCGACCGGCTGGACGCTGTCCTGTGCCTGATGCAGGCCGGCTGGGCGCAGACCCAGCCCGGATACGGCTTGCCGGCGCCAATGGACCCGCTGGAAGGTTGGATCCTCAGCGCCTGAAACAAATTCGAACAGCTGCGCCGAGCCGCGCTGACAACCCGGCCCAGAGCGCCCGCGTTGCCAAGGCCAGGGACGCCAAAAAATCCACCATCGAGAGGGACGTTTGTGAAACGACAGCGCTTTGTACGAATGATGGGCGCCGCCTTGTGTCTGGGCGCCTTGCCTGCGGCTCGGGCACGCGACCGTGATTCCTGGGATGAGGGCGATTACCTGATCCTCCATGCCCGATACGGCACGGCGCAGAATCATGTCGACGTCAGCGCGCAGCTGCGTCGCCTCGCTCGCCGGGATGGTCATTTCCAGGTCAACAACGAGGTGCTGGGTGTGGACCCCGATCCCGGCGAACGCAAGACCTTGCGCATCATGACCCGCGATCGGGACGGGCAGCGGCGCCTGTTCGAGTATGCCGAGTACAGCCTGGTCGATGGCAGCCACTTCATCGGCTGGCGTCAGGGCGACTGGGGGCACGCCGAGGGTGGCAGCTGGGATTACATCGAGCACCGCGATCCGGGTTCACACGGCGGTGGACGTGGTCACGATGATGGGCGTTATGAGATCGTGCGCGCGCTCTATGGCACCGAACGCCATCAGATCGATGTGACGCAGGAGCTGCGCCGCGTAGCACGGCGCGACCGGCGCGTGCGGGTGGTCAACGACTTGTTCGGCGGCGCCGATCCGGCGCCCGGGCGACGCAAGACCTTGTGGCTGGACACGCGCACGCCCAGCGGCCGCCAGCGCCGCTTCGAGTATGAGGAAGGCAGCTGGATCGACGGCGAGATGTTCCTGGGCTGGGGCTCGGGTGGCCCTTGGCGCGAGGACGACAGCGGCCCGCCGCGGCCGGGATATCGGCCCCTGCGCATCATCAGCGCGCGCTACGGCGAGGGTGGCCGCAGCGCCGACGTCAGCGATCTGCTGCGCGCCCGGATTCAGCGCAACAGCCTGCGCCTGCGGGTGGACAACGGCTCCATGGGCGGTGATCCCTCACCGGGCCGGCGCAAGCAGCTGACGCTGACCTACGCCTTCGAGGGCGAGGACATCCGCCAGCTGCGTGTGGATGAAGGCGAGTGGCTGAGCCTGCCCTGAAGACGGGGCTCAAGCGAAACGCAGAATCTCTGCCAATGGTTTGCGCGGCTTCTGCGGCCAGTTGCCTTCGGCGGAGTAGCCGACCGGCAGCAGCATCACCGGCAGGACCTCAGGCGCCAAGCCAAAAGCCAGGCTCAGTCCTTCGGCATCGAAGCCGCTCATGGGGCAGGACGCCAGCCCCATCCCCTCGGCGGCCAGCATCAAGGTCATGGCCGCCAGGGAGGCGGAGCGAATCGCCTCGTCGCGTTGCGCCTGCGCTTGCTGCTCCAGCGCGGCGGTGGCCATCTGCTGCCAGCTCTGGCTGACGGTGGCTGGCAACTGCCCGGCAGCGACCATGGGCTCCAGAGTCTGCGCCAGCTGGCGGTGGGCGTTCAGGGTGCCACAGATGATGAAGGTGACAGCGGCGTCTTCGACCTTGTGCTGGCCATAGGCCAGCTTCGCGAGCCGGGCCTTGGCCTCGGCGGTCTGCACGGCGATGAACTGCCAGTTTTGCAAATGAAAGGCCGAGGGCGCCCGCCCGGCCAAGCTGGCCAGCAACTCGATCTGGGCTGGGCTCAAGCTGCGATGTCGATCGAAGTGGTTGCTGGAGGCGCGTTGTTCAATCAAGGTCTGGATGTTCATGGCATGGGGGGCTTTAGGCCGGGAGTGAGAAAGAAGACAAGGCAGGAGCTTGCGTTGCACATCGCCGTCAAGCCTTGGTGTTTGGTGCTGCGCTGTTCAGGCTGGCGCGCTGCACCAACGCGATGCTGATCAGCACGCCCAGAAAACCGAGCGCGCCGATCGGGCTGAGGCCTTGATCCAGCCAGAGCCAGCCCAGCAGCACGGCGCACAGTGGGCTCAGCAAGCCCAGGGACGCCACCGAGACGGGCGGCAGCACCTGCAGGCCGTGGAACCACAGGGCGTAGCTCAGCAAGGTGCCGATCAAGCTGAGGTAGAGGTAGGCGCCGGCTTCGCTCGCGCTGATCTGCGTCAGCGCCGGGTCCAGCCAGAGCGCCAAGGGCAGCAACATCAAGCCACCGAGCAGCAGCTGCCAGCCCGTCAGAGGCAGCACCGGCAAATTGATGCGCCAGCGCCGTGACAGAAACGTGCCTGCCGCCATGCAGGCGGCGCCAGCCAGGGCTGCGCTCACACCCACGGCATCCCAGGCCGCCCCGGGTGCCAGCAGCAAGGCGGCCATGCTCAGCACTCCGCCCGTGCCGGCTGCCAGGGCCAGGCGGCGCGGCCTCCGGCCATCCATCGCCCAGGCCATGGCCATCACCAAGAGTGGCTGGATGGCGCCCACCACCGCCGCCACGCCGCCGGGCAGGCGGTAGGCGGCCACGAAGAGCAAGGCCTGGAAGGCGCCGATATTGAGCGCTGAAAGCAGGGCCAGCGGACCCCAGTCTTGGCGTCTCGGCCACTGGCGAAAGCACAGCAGCAGCAAGAGCCCCGCTGGCAGGCAGCGCAGGGCGGCGGCGGTGAAGGGGCGGCCGGCTGGCAGCCATTCACTGGTCACCAGATAGGTCGTGCCCCAAATGAGAGGGGCGATAGCGGTCAGCAAGAGCTGCGTGCCGAGCGGAGTTTTTGTCGTGTTTGGCTTCATGGATTTATCTTGAGTTCAAGATAAATATCGCAGGAGATAATCTCGAAGTCAAGATAATTTGGAGATCAGGCCATGGCACGAGAGACAAGCGCTGGCGCGGAGGACGCAGTCGATCGCATCCTGAAGCAGTGGCAGGTGGAGCGGCCGGATCTGGCACTGGAAGCCATGGCCACGATTGGCCGCTTGAAGCGTTGCGCACAACTGCTGCAGCGCCGGCTGGAGGCTAGGTTCGAGCAGTTCGGCTTGAGTGCCTGGGAGTTCGATGTCCTGGCCACTTTGCGGCGCTCCGGCGAGCCCTATTGCCTCTCGCCCTCGGCTCTGCTCAATTCCCTGATGGTGAGCTCGGGCACCATGACCCATCGAATGCAGCGCCTGGAATCCGCCGGCTGGGTAGAGCGGGTACCTAACCCTGAAGATGCACGCAGCCTGCTGCTGCGCCTGTCACCTCAGGGATTGGCCCTGATCGATCAGGCGGTGGAGGCTCATGTCGCCAACGAAGAGGCGATTCTGGCGCCGCTCAAGAGCAGCGAGTGGCGCGCCCTGGATGCTGGCTTGGTGGCCTTGCTGGCGACACTGGAGCCTGCGGCCTCCTGATTGGCCTGTAGGGCACCTGAGGCGCCGATTCGGCGGTGCTCGCATCCCGCGGCGCCGCCGAGTCCCGGTCGATCAGCCTTGCTTACTTGCGCATGAGGGTGGATTTGCCGAAGAGAGATTCGATCAAGTCCACCGCCACCTTGGCCGTCTTGTTCTGCAGGTCCAGGGCTGGGTTCAGCTCCATCACGTCCAGCGAGGCCAGGAAGCCGGTGTCGGCGATCATTTCCATGCAGAGCTGGGCTTCGCGGTAGGTCGGGCCGCCGGGCACGGTGGTGCCCACGCCGGGGGCGATGTCGGGGTCGAGGAAGTCGACGTCGAAGCTGACGTGCAGATGGGTGTTGGCGTCCAGCGTGGCCAGGGCCAGTTCCATGGTGTGGCGCATGCCCATCTCGTCGATGTAGCGCATGTCGAAGACTTCCAACTCCTGCTCGTTGACGAAGCGCTTTTCGCCGGCGTCAACGCTGCGGATGCCGATCTGGCGCACCCACTTGGGGCTGATGGCCGGCACCTTGCCGCCGATCTCGATCAGCTGCTGCGGGCCAAAGCCGCACAGGCAGGCGACCGGCATGCCGTGGATGTTGCCGCTGGGCGTGAGGGCGCTGGTGTTGAAGTCGGCGTGGGCGTCCAGCCAGAGTACGCGCAGCTTCTTACCCACATCGCGGCAGTGCCGGGCCACGGCGCTGATCGAGCCCAGACCCAGGCAGTGGTCACCGCCGAGCAGGATGGGCATGCGGCCGGTCTTGAGCTCGGCATAGACCGCATCGTGCACGGTCTGGTTCCAGGCCGTCACCTCGTTCAGATGGCGGTAACCATCGACCGGCGGCAGCCAGGGGTTGGACGGGCCGCTGAGGTTGCCACGGTCCAGCACATCGACGCCGTGGCTCTGCAGCGCCGCGGCCAGGTCGGCCACGCGCAGGGCTTCCGGGCCCATGCTGGCACCGCGTGCACCCGCACCGATGTCGGTGGGCGCGCCGATCAGGGAGACGGATCGAAGTGTGGTCATGTCAGTGGTCCTGTGTTGTTATGTGTGGGGTGGGTCGGGGAGGGCGGTCTCAGTCGGCCGCGTCGCAGTCGAGCGCCCCGGGGTTCATGTCGTATTCCGATTCGAGCAGGGCCCAGGCTTCCTCGGCGCTCTCGACGAAATGGAAGAGCTTCTCGTCGCCGGGGCTGATCATGCCGGTCTCGACCAGACAGTCGAAATTGATCAAACGGGTCCAGAACTCGCGGCCGAACATCAGGATGGGCCGGCGCCGGCTCTTGCCCGTCTGAATCAGCGTCATGGTCTCGAACAGCTCGTCCAGCGTGCCAAAGCCGCCGGGGAAGCAGACCAGGGCCACCGAGCGCATCAGGAAATGCATCTTGCGCAGGGCGAAGTAGTGGAAGCGGAAGCACAGCTCCGGCGTGATGTAGGGGTTGGGGTGCTGCTCGTGCGGCAGCACGATGTTCAGGCCGACGCTCTTGCCTCCCACCTCGTAGGCGCCGCGGTTGCCCGCTTCCATGATGCCCGGGCCGCCGCCGGTGACCACATAGATCGGGTTGTGGCGCTGGGTGGAGACGGTGGTGACCAGGCTCGCAAAGCGCCGCGCTTCCTCGTAGTAATGGCTCATGGTGAGCTGCATCTCGGCGCGTTTGAGCGCCTCGGTGTCGCCGCTCTGGCGGGCTTGTTCGACCTTCTGCTCGGCCGCTTCGCGCGGCAGGATGCGGGCGCTGCCGAACATCACGATGGTGGACTTGATGCCCAGCTCCTGCTGGATCAGCTCGGGCTTGAGCAGCTCCAGCTGCATGCGCACCGGGCGCAAATCGTCGCGCAGCAGGAACTCGTTGTCGTCAAAGGCCAGTCGGTAGGCGCTGCCGGGCTGGTCGTAGTTGGGCTGCGGCACGCCGCGCCGCGCTTCCTGGACTTCTTCCTTGGCGCTGGGGAAATTGCGGGCGATCAGGGGTTTGCGCTTGTGGCTCATATCGGGGTCGTGGCTGCGGCGTGTGGGAGGCCGCTGCGGCAAGTCAGAGACGGTGTGTCACCGCCGGGCGGCAGCTTACGGGAAGCTGCGAAGAATTTTCTTTCGTAAATTTCTTGGAAATCGATGTTTCGTGTGTGTTTCGGTCAGGCGCTGCGTTGGCAAACGCTGCAGCCGGGGTCTTTCTGCACGAGTATTTCGCTCCATTCCATGCGTTTGCCGTCCAGCATCAGCAGGCGGCCGGACAAGGGCTCACCGGCACCCAGCAGCACTTTCAGGGCCTCGGCGGCCTGCATGCTGCCGATGATGCCCACCAGCGGCGCCAGCACGCCCATGAGGGCGCAGTGGGCCTCTTCAAAGCGGCTGTCGGGCGGGAACAGGCAGGCGTAGCAGGGCGCGTGGCCGCTGCGGCTGTCGTAGACGCTGATCTGGCCATGCCAGCCGGTGGCGGCGCCCGACACCAGGGGCACGCCGTGGCGCACGCAGGCGCGGTTGACCGCCTGGCGGGTGGCGAAGTTGTCGCAGCAGTCCAGCACCACATCGGCGCTGCCCACCCACTCATCGAGCAAGCCGGCATCGGCGCGCATCTGCAGCGTGCGCAGCTGGGGATCCGGGTTGATGGCGGCCATGGCTTCGGCGGCCGATTCGACCTTGGGGCGGCCGATGCGCGCTTGCGTGTGGGCGATCTGGCGCTGCAGATTGGTCAGCTCGACCGTGTCGTCATCGACCAAGCTGATGTGGCCGACGCCAGCGGAGGCCAGATAGAGCGCGGCCGGTGAACCGAGGCCGCCGGCGCCGATGATCAGAGCCCGGGATTGCAGCAGGCGCTGCTGGCCTTCGATGCCGATCTCGTCCAGCAGGATGTGGCGCGAGTAGCGCAGCAACTGTTCGTCGTTCATGGCGCGAGCATAGCGCGCGGCGCCCATGAAAAAGGCCCGCTGGAGGGCGGGCCTGATCGGGGGAGCTGGGCTTACTCGGCCGTCTTGGCTTCGGCCTTGCGTTCCACCGCAGTCTTGGACACCAGCACCGGCTGGCCCTTGAGCTGGTTCAGGGCTTGCGCCAGCTGGAAGTCCTCGGCGCTGCCGAACTCGGGCAGGGGCTTGGGCGGCTCGTTCTTCTTGGCGTACTCGGCTTCCAGCTTCTGGCGCGCTTCCTCGCGGGCCTTCTCGCGGGCTTCGTCCTTGACCTCGTCCTTGCCGCCCAGGTGCTTTTCCAGATCGGCTTCGCGGGTGCGCAGGGCGGCGAAGACATTGCCTTCGGCGGTTTCGTCCAGCTGGATGTCGGGCACGATGCCCGTGGCCTGGATGGAGCGGCCGCTCGGCGTGTAGTAGCGCGCGGTGGTGATCTTGAGGGCCGTGTCCGGGCTCAGTTGGCGCACGGTCTGCACCGAGCCCTTGCCAAAGGTCTGGGCACCCATGATCAGCGCGCGCTTGTGGTCTTGCAGGGCGCCGGCGACGATCTCGCTGGCCGAGGCCGAGCCTTCGTTGACCAGCACCACCAGCGGCACCTTCTTCAGTGCGGCCGGCAGGCGCTTGAGCGGGTCGTTGCCGCCGCGGCGCAGGTAGTAATCGGGGCTGGCCTTGAAGGTGGCCTTGGAGTCGGCGATCTGGCCGTTGGTGCTGACCACTTCGACATCCTTGCTCAGGAAGGCCGAAGAAATCGCCACCGAGGCCTCCAGCAGGCCGCCCGGGTCGTTGCGCAGATCCAGCACCAGACCCTTGAGATTGGGCTCTTGCTTGTAGATCTCTTCCAGCTTCTTGGCGAAGTCTTCGACCGTGCGGTCCTGGAACTGGCTCACTCGCAGCCAAGCGTAGCCGGGCTCCACCACTTTGCCGCGTACGCTCTGGGCGCGGATTTCTTCGCGCACGATGGTGACGGGGAAGCTGCGGTTCTCGCTCTTGCGGTAGATGGTCAGCTGCACCTTGGTGTTGAGCTCACCGCGCATGCGCTTGACGGCCTGGTCCAGGCCCAGGCCGCGCACCAGGGTGTCATCGATCTTGCTGATCAGGTCGCCGCTCTTGAGGCCGGCGCGGAAGGCGGGCGAACCTTCGATCGGCGAGACGATCTTGACCAGACCGTCCTCCATCCCGATCTCGATGCCGACACCGACGAATTTGCCGGTCGTGCCTTCGCGGAATTCCTTGAAGTTCTTCTTGTCGAAGAACTGCGAATGAGGGTCCAGCCCGGACACCATGCCGGCGATGGCGTCGTTGATCAGCTTTTTCTCATCGACCGGTTCGACGTAATCGGACTTGACCATGCCGAACACGGCGGCGAGCTGTTGCAGCTCTTCCAGCGGCAGCGGCGAGAGACTGCTGCGGGCATTGGCCTGCAATTGCATCGTGGTCAACGCGCCTGCAACGGCGCCCAGAGCGAGCCAGCCGGCAACTTTCAATTTGGCACTCATGATGCGAGCCTGTCCTGTCGGTGAAATTCAGCAAGATCGTGGAATCTGAAGCGTAACAGTCGCGCCAAAACCACGCCTTCAGTATATGCCCGTGGGGCTTTCGCTTGCAGGGCAGACAGCCGGTTTTGGGGGCTCAAATCGCCCCAAACCGGTGAACAAAGCGACGAAACGCAGGGCTTTTTGTCGGCTTTACCGCGGCTTTACGTTTCGGGTGACTTTCGGCACCGGGGGCGTGCGAACCTCAGGCCGGCGTGTTTTCGCTCGCTGTGGCGCTTGCGGCCGGGAAGGTCACCACATGGTCGACCAGAGGGCGGATGCCGATCCACTCGCCGACCTGGTGGTCGTGGTGTGAGGGCACATGGGCCTTGATGCGGTCGCCGGTGGCCAGGCGCAAGGTGTAGAGGAAATCTGCACCGCGGAACACCTTGCGTTCGATTTGCGCTTTCACCGGCGCCGCATCGTCGTGAACGATGTCGTCGGCTCGAAGCAACACTTCGCAGCGGCCGCCCTCGAAGGCGCTGGCCAGGGCACAAGCGTCGGCGTCCACCAGGGCGCCCAGGGGTGTCATCACTTCGGGGCCCGATTCGCCCTGGACGATGCGGCCGGGCGTGAAGACGCTGTGGCCGATGAAATCCGCCACAAAGCGCGTGGCCGGGCGGTGGTAGACGGTGTAGGGCGCGTCCCACTGCTCCAGCCGGCCCTTGTTCATCACGCCCACCACATCGCCGATGGCAAAAGCCTCGGATTGGTCGTGGGTGACAAACAAGGCGGTGGTGCCGCTGGCGTGGAGGATGGCGCGCAGCTCTTGCGAGAGGTGCTCGCGCAGATCGACGTCGAGGCTGGAGAAGGGCTCGTCCAGCAGCAGCAGGCGCGGCGCCGGGGCCAGGGCGCGGGCCAGGGCCACGCGCTGCTGCTGGCCACCGGACAGCTGGTGCGGTGCGCGCTTGGCGGCATGGGCCAGGCCGACCAGATCCAGCATCTCGCCGATGCGGCGCTCGCGCTCGCTGCGGCTCAGGTGGCGCAGGCCGAAGGCGATGTTGTCGGCCACCGACAGGTGCGGAAAGAGGGCGTAGTCCTGGAACACCATGCCGATGCGCCGGGCCTCGGGGGCCAGATGCAGGCCGCGGGCGGCATCGGCCAGGGGCTCGTGTTCGATCAGGATGCGGCCGCTGTTCAGTCGCTCCAGGCCGGCGATGCAGCGCAGCAGCGAGGTCTTGCCGCAGCCCGAGGGGCCAATCAGCACGCCGATCTGGCCGCGTGCCAGACCCAGGCTGACGCCATCCACCGCACCCGGTCGAGGGGTGCCAGCAAGGGTGGGGCTGGAGATGCTGGAGGCTTGACCCGTTTGCGGGCCGTGCGTGTGGCTGTGGGCAGCGCCGGGGTAACGCAGGCCGATCTGGTCAAGGGCAAGAAACATGGCCTTTATGATAGCCGCCCACACCGCGTGTTTCGAATGCGGATCGTTCGCATTTGCTTGATTCAGATCAAGCCAGGGCGCGTCGCCGGGCAGCGACGGCGCCGGGGCGTCGCCGGTGTCGTATCGTCCTTGTTGCCTTGTTGCCTTGTTGCCTTGTTGCCTTGTTGCGGTCCTGCCTGCCGCTTGTTCCGCTGTTCGTTCCTGACCACCGCCCGCATGCTGCGTCTGATCACTGTTGTTTGCCTCTTGCTGGCTGTGCCGGTGTTCGGTGTGCTCGGCTCCTGGTTCGGTCTCGACGCGCAAAGCCTGGCGCTGCTGCGTCACCAGCTGGAGACGGTGCTGCCGGCCTATGCCGCCTCGTCTCTTGTGCTGTCGGTCTCGGTGGCTTTGGGAGTGGCGGTGCTCGGCGGGGCCACCGCGGCCGCCGTCAGCTTGTTTGATTTTCCGGGCCGGCGCTGGTTTGAATGGGCCTTGCTCCTGCCCATGGCCATGCCGGCCTATGTGGCCGCGTATGCCTACACCGACGCGTTGCAGTACAGCGGTGCGTTGCAAACCTGGCTGCGTGAGCTCACCGGCAGCAGCAAACCCATGTGGTCCGATGTGCGCAGCCTGCCGGGCGCGGTGCTGCTGTTCGTGCTCTGCCTCTATCCCTATGTCTACCTGCTCACCCGCACGGCGCTCAGCGAGCGCGGCGTGACACTGATGGAGACCGCACGCATCCTCGGCGCCGGCACCCTGCGCCGGGTGCGCGAGGTGGCCTTGCCCCTGGCTCGCCCGGCCCTGGCTGCCGGCGTGGCACTGGCGCTGATGGAGACCCTGGCCGATTACGGCGTGGGCTCTTACTTTGGTTTGAACACCTTGACCACCGGTATCTACAAGGCCTGGCTGGTGATGAACGACCGCATGGCCGCGGCGCAGCTGGCCTCGGTGCTGCTGCTGGCCGTGGCCGGCCTGCTTTGGCTGGAGCGGCGCGCGCAGGCCCGCTTGCGCTTTTCCAGCAGCCGCGCCGGCGCCCAGCATGCGGCCGAGGCGCGGCCGCTGCGTCTGCATGGCGCAGCTGCGGCCTTGGCCGTGGGCCTGTGCACGCTGCCCATCCTTTTGGGCTTTGTGCTGCCGGTGCTGGCCTTGCTCAAGCTGATGTGGCTGGAGGCGCGCTACGGCGAGTTCGGCCTGCCTCTGGCCCGCTTCGCGCAGTGGGCCTGGACCAGCCTTCAGCTGGCCGGCCTGTCCGCCGCCCTGGCCGTGGCCATGGCCCTGGTGCTGGCCTATGCCGGCCGCATGAGCGCCGGTGCTGCAGCCCAGCGCGGGCCAGGGGCCGGGCTGCTGAAGCTGTCCACGCGCGTGGTGTCGCTCGGTTATGCCGTGCCTGGCGCGGTGATCGCGGTGGGCATTCTGCTGCCCCTGGGCTGGCTGCAAACCCATGCGCCGCAGCTGGGCCTGACGGGTGTGGTGACCGGCACGATTGCCGGCTTGATCTATGCCTATCTGGTGCGCTTCTCGGGCGTGGCCTTGCAATCGGTCGAGGCCGGCTATGCCCGCATCTCACCCAATGTGGACGAAACCGCCCGTCTGCTGGGCGCCAGCCGCCGGCGTGTGTTCTGGGAGTTGCATGCGCCGCTGCTGGCGCGCTCCAGCCTGGCCGCGGCCTTGCTGGTGTTTGTGGATGTGATGAAAGAGCTGCCCGCCACCTTGGTGCTGCGCCCCTTCAACAGCGACACCCTGGCAGTGGTTGCTTACCAGATGGCGCGCGACGAGCGCCTGGGCGAGGCTGCGCTGCCCTCGCTGGCCATCGTGCTGGTGGGGCTGGTGCCGGTGCTGATGCTCTCGCGGGCGATGCGCCAGCGATGAGCGTTCATCTACCTCTGGCCGCGCAAACAAGGGGTCAGTTCCGGGCCTGATCGCCCGATCCCCAAGGCCGGCCCGGCGTTACCGTGGCCACACATTGCCTCGTTTGCAAAGGTGTGCCCATGAGCTCAAGCCCCGTGCTGCCGGTCAAGACCTACCAGGACATCGTCCCGGACTACAGGACCTATGTGCAGTTCCAGACCGAGAAATGGGCCTCGCACGAGATCACCGTGCCCAAATGGGAACAGGGGCAGCAGCGCTATCTGAACGCGGTGTTTGCCGAGGTGCCGCGCGATCTGCGCATTGCCGACATCGCCTGCGGCGACGGTGTCGGCCTGCGCTATTTCAAGCAGATGGGCTTCAGCGATGTGATCGGTGTGGAGTTCAACGAATCCAAGCTCGAGCGCGCCCGTGAGAGCGGCTACCCGGTGATTGCCGGCGATATGCACGAGCTGGTCAATTTCGAAGACGCGAGCGTGGACATCGTCTACTCCTCCCACACGCTCGAGCACGCCTACCAGCCGGCCAAGGTGCTGGCCGAGTTCCGCCGCATCCTGCAGCCCAATGGCGCGCTCTTCATTGTCTTGCCCTATCCCGACCCGGGCCATTGGAACGACGAGGCCCACGGTGCCAAGTACGAGCTGGGCACCCATCTGGACGACGAGGGCGCCAGCGTGATCCGCTACTTCGAGAACGCCGGCTTCAAGCTCTTGAGCGGCATGTTCGACAACTTCCGCGAACCCGAGATCTGGTTGATCTTCGCGCGCAGCAGCGACAACTGACGAGCTCTGGGCTGCGTGGTCCCGCCGACAGGAATCGAACCTGTATTTGCCGCTTAGGAGGCGGCCGTTCTATCCATTGAACTACGGCGAGACGCGCCCGGTGGCCCGGGCGGCGCGAATTCTCGCATGAAAGATCGGCAGGCCACGCGGCTCCGGCATTGATGCTGCCGACTTCCGCCGCAATCCTGCGTTAGGCGTCGGCGGGTCTCACTCCCACTTCCACTGCCAGATCAGGTCGAGCGCGTTTTCATCGCCGGCCTGGCCGCGCAGGGTGAAGCGCTGGGCGATGCGGTAGATCAGCTGCCAGCTGCCTTGCGTGGCGTTGAGGCCGCGCTCAAACGCCACATACCAGCGCTTGGACAGCTGCTTGCCCACACGCACCACGGTGCCGCGCACCTCGCCATTGCCTTCGCTGACCGACAGCTCATCCAGGCCGATGGACTTGATGACCTTGCCGGTGCGGCTCTCGCCACCGCCATTGAGCAGGGCCATGGCGGCTTTTTGCAGCAGGGCGGTATCGCTGCGCTCGAGGTTGTCAGGCGCACGACCCAGCAGCAGCCAGGAGAGCTTGGCCGTGTCGGCCATATCGGGGTCGGAAAAGAGCTTGATGCGCGGCGACTGGGCGCTGCCGCCGATGGTCACGCCCACGCGCACCTCTTCTTCGCCCGGGCGGATGGCCAGGATGTCCAGGCGCGGGTTGTCCATCACGCCGCTGAAGGTGACCTGGCCTTTTTCGATCGTGAGCTTTTGGCCGTAGGCATCGACGCTGCCGTTGACGGTGCGGATGCTGCCGTGCAGCTGCGGCCGGCCCTGGGCCTGGGTCATCTGCAGCTCGCCGGCCAGCAAGGTGTCCACGCCATGGCCGCGCACGCGCAGCTTCTGCCCCAGGTCGATGTCCAGCTTGAGCTTGATCTGCCGCCGCGCCGCGGCGGATTCCGCAGGTGCGGCCGGCACCTGCGCCACGCGCCGCACCTCGACATCGTCATCCAGCTCGGGCGCATTGCCGCGCGAGAAATCAAACAGCCCGTCTTCGACATCGAGCTTGCCCTGCAGATCCAGGGCCTGGGCGTCCATGTGCAGGCGCAGCTGGCCGTTCACCGCCAGGCGACGGTCGACCCGGCGCAGCAGGGCGAACTTGCTGGCCTGGGCCTGGATGTCGGCCTGCGGCTTGGCGCCCAGCTGCAGCTTCCCTTGGGCATTGAGCTCGCCTTCACCGGCGCGCAGGCGCAGCTGCTGCAGCTCGGCATGGCTGCCCTTGAGCTGCAGGGCAAAGCTGCCGTCTTGTACATCGATGCCCAGCAGCGGGTTGCGCAGGCCCAGCTTGCTGCCCTGGATCTGGCCCACCACCTGCGGGTCGTTGAGCTTGCCGGCAAAGCTGGCGCTGGCGGCCAGACCGCCGGCCACGCGCCAGCCCGAGGGCACCCAGGCGCCCCAGGTGCTGAGGTTGTCCACCCGCGCTTCCAGCACGCCTTCCAGATGCGACTGCGCCGAAGGCCAGGGGCTGGCCTCAGCGCCCTCGTTGCGCGCCGTCACCGCGCCGGCCAGCACGCCGATATTGCTGCCGGCAAAAGCCTGGGTCAGGTGCCAGCGACCGGGCGCGCCGATCACGCCCAGGCGCAGCTCGCTCAGGCCCAGGGCCTGGGTGCCGCCATCGTCGGTGACCTTGAGGTCGCCGCTGCGCCGCTGCAGGGACAGCTCCACGCCCAGCTGGGGCAGGGTGTGGATGCGGGCGCTGCCGTCCACCACCAGATCGCCGCCCCAGCCGAAATCGGGCTGCCAGCGTGCCATCAGGGGCGCGACGGCCAGGGGTTCCAGCGCCAGGTCGAGCTGCAGCTGATCGGGCCCCTCGGCGGCCTTCCAGGCCAGCTGCTGCCAGCGCAGGCCGGCGCCCAGCAACTCCAGCCGACCGGGCTCCACCTGTGCGGCGCTGAGCTGGCCTTGCGGGCCGCTGTCCACGCGCAGGGCCAGGTCTTGCGCTTGCAGCCAGGGGGCCGGGGCTTTGTCGGCCGGTTTGGCCGTTTTGCTGCCTGCTGTGGCGGCCGGCACGCGTGCGTCGAGCTTGAGGCCGCTGGCGCGCCACTGGCCGCCCTGGGCCCAGAGCTGGGCCAGGTCGCTCGCCGAAGGGCTGGCGGTTCCGGCCGTGCCCAGGCTGCCCTTGAGGCCGATTTGAAACTGGCTGCGCGAGGGCTGGTCGGCCGGCTGGTGCGCTGGGCGCAGGGCGGCGGGCAGCAGGGCTGTGCCCAGGCCGCTGAGCTGCAGCTGGTGCTGGATCCAGCTGCCGCTGAGCTGCAGCTGAACTTGGGGCAGCTGGGCCTCGGGGCTCTTGAGCTGCTCCAGATCGAGTTGCAGGGCCAGCGGTGCATTCAGGGCACTGGCGAGCTTGGCGTTCAGCCGGGCCTTGTCCAGGCTCAGCTGGTCGAGCTTGAGCGCCTGACCTTGCAGCTCGGTCTGGCTTTGCCAGCTCCAGCGGGGGGTGCTGCTGGTGGCGTTCTTGCCACCGCTCCTGTCCGCTTCGGCTCGGCCCTGCCAGGCCAGCTGTCCGCTCAAACTGCCGGCCAGCTGGTGGGCGGGCTCGCCCTTGGCCAGGGCTGGGGCCAGGGCTTGCCAGAGCGGCTGCAGGGCTTGCAGCTGGGGCGCTTGCAGTTGCAGCTGGCCTTCCAGGCTGTGGTCGGCCAGCAGCTGGGCGCGGCCTTGCAGCTGGTTGCCGCCGGCCTGCAGATCGGCGCGCAGGGTGGGCACTTGCTGATCGTTGGCGCGCTCGTAGCTGAGGTCGGCGGCCAGCTCCATGCCGGCCTGGCTGCCGGGCAGCAGGCGCAGCCGGGCCTGGCCGCGCGGGGCCTGGGCGAGCAGGCCGGCCTTGCTCTGCTGGGCCGGGGCCTGCAGGTCAGCGCTGAGGTCCAGGTCCAGGCGGGCGCTGGGGCCCGGCGCTTGGGGCCAGAGGCGGCGCAGCTCCGGCACCATGCCGCGGGCATTGGCCTGCAGCTGCCAGCCGCCGGCCAGGCTGCCGGGGCGGCTGAAGGCCAGCTTGGCGCTGCCCTTGAGCTGGGCTTCGCCGGCCTGCATCAGCAGCTCTTGCAGGTCCAGGCCTTGCATGGACGCGACGGCGCTGGCTTGCAGGCGCACAGGGCTGTGGGCATTGAGCGGGGCGTTTTGCGGGCTGGTCGCCGCGGGTGCGGCCAGCTGGGCGCGCGCCGCAGCCGGCGTCACCGGGCCTGGCGGCAGCCAGCGGCCTTGCAGATCGGTCTTGATGCGCAGCTGCAGCGGCGGCGAGCTGGCGGCCGATTTCTTGTCGTGTTGGCCTGATGCGTCGTTGCTTGCTTCGATCAGCCCCTGCGAGGTGCTGAGCTCCACCGTGCCCGCGGCCAGCAAGCCGGCGGCGCGCGCATCCAGGCCTTCGCTGCGCAGGTTCTCCAAGCTCAGCGTGAGCTGGCTGCCGCCGGCGCTGCTGCTCTTGCCGCTGCCGCGCAGGCGACCGGCGGGCAGGGCGCTGCTGCCCAGCAGCACATCGAAGGCGCGCAGCTGGATCTGGCTGGGGTCCAGGGCCAAGGCTTCGGCGTCCAGGCTCAGCTGGCGCACCGGCAGGCGCTGTTCGTTCCAGAGGCCGGCCGCGTGGTTGGCGAGTTGGGCCTTGATCAGCAGGGCGGGCTGCTTCGAATTTTTCTTGCCAGCCGTGCTGCTGTCGGCCAGCAGGCTCACTTGGCCGCTCAGCGCAGTTTTGGGCAGGCCCGACAACAGGGCCGAGAGGTCCAACTGCTGCGCGTCCAGCTGCAGCTGGGGCAGGGGCCAGGCGGCGAAGGGGCGCAGCTGGGCCTGGGCTTGCAGCTGCTGGTTCTGGGCGCTCAGCGCGGCCTGGAGCTGCAGCTGGGCCAAGGGGCCGTGCAGCTCCAGCTGCGCGCCCCAGGCTGGCAGATCGGCCTGGGCGGCTGACTTCAGGCCCAGGCTGGCCTGCAGGGGCAGGCCGCTGCCGGCGCCCAGCGTGGCGCTGCCGCTGAGCTGCAACTGATCCCAGGCCAGCTGCTGGATCTGCAGCCGGTGCTCGGCGCTGGGGCTGTGGTCGGACACCGTGCTCAGGTCCACCCGGGCCTGCAGCCCTCGTACCGGCAAGGGGCTCAGCGTGGGCAGGGACAGGCGTTCGACCTGCAGCTGCGCGATGTGCACGCCCAGCGGGATGGGCAGCTCCTCGGGCACGGGGCTGGGCTCGGCGCTGGGCGCCAGATGCACCGTCACTTGGCGGGCACTCAGGCGCTCGACCATCAGGTCGCCCCAGAGCAGGGGCGAGCGGTTCCAGGCCAGGCTGAGGCCGGTCCAGCGCAGATCGTCGATCTCGATGCGATCCTGGCCGCCGGGGATGGTCAGGCTCAGGCGCTGGGCCGAGAAGTCGCCGATCAGGCTGCCCTGCGGCGCCTCGACCTGCAGGCCGGGCACTTGCTGCAGCAGCCAGCGGCTGCCTGCCTCGCTGCCCAAGCCCCACCAAAGGCCCAGGCCGACGCTGCCGGCCAGCACCGGCAGGGTCATCAGGCCCAGCAGCAGGCCGCGGCCGCGGCGCGCTGGGGCGGGCTTGGGCGCAGGGCTGCTGTCGCCCGCGGGGGCGGCAGGGGTGCCCGGTGTGGAGTCGGGTTCGCTCATGGGGCCGGGTCGGGGTTCGCGGCGTTGGCGCTTGTCATCATCATCATCACCATCAAAGCGCGATGCCAACGCTGAAATGCAGGCGCCATTTTTGGGTCTCCTGGCCGCGGGCCAGGTCCAGGCGCAAGGTGCCCAGGGGGCTGCGGTAGCGCATGCCGAAGCCGTAGCCGATGCTGGGCTTCAGGTCACGCCAGTGCTGGGCCGCCTGGCCGGCGTCCACGAACACGGCGCCGAGCAGGGCAGGCATGCTGGCGGTCAGACCATGGGCCAGCTCGACGCTGCCGTTCCACAGGATGCGGCCGCCGGTGGCATTGCCATCGGCATCGCGCGGACCCAGGTCGTCGAGGCCGTAGCCGCGCACGGTGTCATCGCCGCCGGTGCGAAAGCGCAGCTTCTCGGGCAGGCCGACCTCCTGCGAAGCAAAGATCTGGCCCCACTCGCTGCGGGCGCTGCCGAACCAGCCGCCGGGCAGGGGCTGGTAGGCCTGCAGGCGCACATGGCTGCGCAGGAATCCGCCGTTACGGGCTTCGGAGCTGTCGGCCCGACCGACGCCCAGCAACAGGCTGGCGCTGTAGCCCCGGGTGGGGGTGAGCGGGCTGTCGAGCCGGCGGTGGATCCACTGCACATTGGCCGAGGCAGCGCCGGCGCTGATGGTGCCTTGCGGGTCGGTCTCGCGGGCGCGCAGCAGCTCCAGGTAGTAGGTGCGGTCCTGCCGCTCGGTCTCGCGGGTGCGGCCGACGCGGGCGCGCAAATTGACCGTGGTCTTGTTGTCCACCACCAGGCGCTCCAGGAACAGGGCACCCACATTGCGCTGCATATCAGGCTGCGGGTGTGAGCTCAGCTCCAGGTCATAGGAGCTGTTGTTCTGGCTGAGCTTGAGCTTGCTGCGCGCACGCAGGTCCAGGCCGAAGGGGCGGCGGTGGATGTAATCGGCACCCAGGCGCGGGCCGCTGCCGGTGTCGTAGCCGATGCTGGCGGTCAGCTGCTGGCGCGGAGCCTCGCGCAGCTTGATGTGCACGGGCGCGGCCTCGGGCGGATCGCTGAGCGGCTGGATGTCGACATTGACGCTGTCGAACAAGGTGGTGCGGACCAGGCGCTCCTGGAAATCCAGCAGCAGCTGCTCGGTGTAGGGCTGGCCGACGCTGAAGCCGGCCAGGCGCTCGACGCTGCTGCGCGGCTGGTACTTGAGTCCTTCGATCTGCAGCTCGCCGAGGCGGAACAGCGGGCCGCTGTCCAGCTTCAAGTCCAGCTCGGCGCTCTGGGTCTCGGCATCGATGCGGGCACTGTGGGTGTCCAGTGTGGCGAGCGGGAAGCCACGCGCGCGGGCCGTGGCCAGCAGCTCGTTCTTGGCCTGCGACCAGCGCGGCTGCGAGAAGCCCTGGCCCAGGCCCAGCGACCATTGGCCCTGCAGGCGCTCGCGCAGGGCGGCCAGATCGGCGCCCGCCACCGGGGGCTGGTCCGGGGCCAGGGCACCGGCGAACTCGATCTGCAGCGCCTTGACCCGGGTCTGCGGGCCGGGCTCGACCTTCACCGTCACCACCACCGGGCTGCCCTCGTTGCGGCTGACCTGCACCTGGGCGTTGAAGAAGCCTTCGGTCTCCAGCAAGGCCTGGGCCTGCTGGGGCGCGGCCTGGATCAGGCGACCCAGCTCCTGGCGACTCAGGCGCTGGTCTTCGGGGGCGCTGCGGAAGCGGGCCAGGTCCAGGTGTTCCTGCAGCAGATCGCGCAGATCGCCGGGCGCCTCGACCACCAAGTCGTACTCGGCCACCAGGCGCACCGGCGCGGCATCGGCGGCGGCGCCGGGCGCGGCACTGGCCGGCGGTGGCTCGTTCTTCCAGAGGCTGCTGATCGAGGCGCAGCCGGACAGGCCCGCCGCCGCGAACAGCAGGGCGCCGCGCAGCAGCCGGGGCAGGGTGTGGCTCATTGGCTGAGCAAACGCATCGCGCCTTCCAGGCCTTGCAGGGACAGGGGGAACATGCGTTGCTGCATCAGGTTCTGGATCAGGGATACGCTCTGGCGGTACTGCCAGACGCCTTGCGGCTCCGGGTTGATCCAGGCGTATTTGGGGAAGGCGTGGGTCAGGCGTTGCAACCATTCGGCGCCGGGTTCTTCATTGTTGTATTCGACACTGCCGCCGGGCTGCAGGATCTCGTAAGGGCTCATCGTGGCATCGCCGACAAAGATCAGCTTGTAGTCACGGTTGTATTTGCGGATCAGGTCCCAGGTGGGCGTCTTCTCGGCGAAGCGGCGGCGGTTGTTCTTCCAGACAAAGTCGTAGACGCAGTTGTGGAAGTAGAAGAACTCCAGGTGCTTGAATTCCGTCTTGGCGGCCGAGAACAGCTCTTCGACGCGGTGCACATGCTCGTCCATGGTGCCGCCTACATCCATCAGCAGCAGCACTTTCACCTTGTTGTGGCGCTCGGGCACCATGCGGATGTCCAGCATGCCGGCGTTGGCGGCGGTCTTGCTGATGGTGTCGCTCAGGTCCAGCTCCAGGTCCGAGCCCTCGCGGGCAAAGCGGCGCAGCCGGCGCAGGGCGACCTTGATATTGCGCGTGCCCAGCTCGAGCTGGTCGTCGTAGTCCTTGTAGGCGCGCTGCTCCCAGACCTTGACGGCGCTCTTGTTCTTGCTGGCGCCACCGATGCGTATGCCTTGCGGGTTGTAGCCGCTGTTCCCGAACGGGCTGGTGCCGCCGGTGCCGATCCATTTGTTGCCGCCCTCGTGACGCTCTTTCTGCTCCTCGAAGCGCTTTTTGAGCGTCTCCATCAGCTCGTTCCAGCCCATCTTCTCGATGGCGGCTTTCTGCTCGTCGCTCAGTTCCAGCTGCAGATGCTGGCGCAGCCATTCCAGCGGCAGCTCCTGGCTGAAATCGCTGAGCAGCTCCACGCCCTTGAAATAGGCGGCAAAGGCGCGATCGAATTTGTCGAACTGCGTCTCGTCCTTGATCAGGGTGGTGCGGGCGAGGAAGTAGAAGTCGTCGATGGAGGCGGCGCCCTCGCTGCCGATCACGCCTTTCTCCAGGCCCTCGAGCAGGCTGAGGAATTCCCGCACCGACACCGGCAGCTTGGCCGCCCGCAGGGTGTAGAAGAATTTGATCAGCATGGGAGGAGGGGCAAGAAGGGGGGGGTGCGCCAGGCGCGGGTGGGGCTTTGATTATCGGTGTCTGGCTCAACGCTTCGTGGCGGCTTTGGTGGACGAGGTCGCTTTCTTGGCAGCGGCCCCGCCATCGTGGCGGGCCAGCCAGGCAAAGAACTCAACGTACCACTGACGGCTGTTGCGGGGCTTGAGGATCCAGTGGTTCTCGTCAGGGAACCAGAGCAGGCGGCTGTCTACACCGCGGGCCTTGAGGGTGTTGTAGTAGGCCAGGCCCTGGGCATCGGGCACGCGGTAGTCCAGGGCACCGTGGATCACCAGGGTGGGCGTGTTCATGTGTTGGGCAAAGCTGTGCGGGCTTTGCGAGGCGATCTTGGCCGGGTCGTCCCAGTACCAGCTGCCCAGTTCCTTGGCGTGCCAGGTGTAAGCGTCGTCGGCAAACATGGCCTGCCAGTCGAAGCAGCCCGCGTGGCAGATGTAGGCCTGGTAGCGGCCAGCCGGCACATGGCCGTTCATCCAGGCGACCATGTATCCGCCGTAGCTGCCACCGGTGGCGAACACGCGTTTCGCATCGGCCCAGGGCTGGGCCAGCAGCCAGTCGGTGCCAGCCTCGATGTCCTGCAGCTCCAGCTCGCCCC
Organism: Paucibacter sp. B51; assembly: GCF_027863535.1. Lineage (NCBI taxonomy): Bacteria > Pseudomonadati > Pseudomonadota > Betaproteobacteria > Burkholderiales > Sphaerotilaceae > Roseateles > Paucibacter sp. B51. The sequence goes on from NZ_JAPIVN010000001.1 coordinate 2,638,918, forward strand.
AGCGGTGGGTGATGGAGTCCAGGAAGGCATGGCCGAAGCTGGACGAGCCGTGGTAGTTCACGCAGGCCACCACATAGCCTTGGGCGGCAAACACCTGGTGGTTCCAGCGCCAGTGCCAGCTGTCGCCAAAGGCGGTGTGCGGGCCGCCGTGGATGACATGCATCACCGGGTAGGCCTTCTTTTTCTTCGGGTTGAAGCCGGGCGGGTAGATGAGCCACATCTGGACCTCGTCGCCCTGGCCGCCCTTGAGCATCACTTCCTGATGCTGGCCGAATTCGTGACGCTTCAAATGCTCGGTGTTGAAGCGCTCGATGCGTGCGTGGCTGCCGTCTTCTTCCAGCAGGCGAGAAATGCGCGGCGGGAACTGCACGCTGTCGTGGTTGACCAGCACCACACCGGCCGCTTGCGCGAAGCTGCCCACATGGCCGCCCTCGAACAGAATCTCGGCCTCGCAGCGGTCCAGGTCGAAGCGCCAGAGGTGGCGGCGGCCGGCTTGTTCGGCGGCCAGCAAGAGGGCGCTGTCGTCGGCCTCCCACACCAGCGGCGCACCCACCTCATGGTCCCAGGCTTCCGACATCACGGCCCAGTGGCCAGCCGTGTCCAGCACGGCCAGCTGGCCCGGCATGGTGTGCTTCAAGCCCTGGTGGCTGGCGACGAAGGCCAGATGCTGGCCGGCATGGCTGTGGCGCGGCGCGCGGAAATCCCAACCCTCCACCTGCAGCAGCACGCGGTGCTGGGCGCTCTTGACCTCCACCTCGCCGAGGGCGAAGCAGTGGTCCAGCCGCTTCTCGGCGGCCGGGTCGAAGGCGTAGACGATGCGGCAGCCATCGGGCGAGATGTCGAAGCTGTGCTCGTCGGGGTCGGCCAGGCTCAGGGCCAGGTCCGTGCCCTCGAAGAGATCGCGCACCTTGCCGCTGTCCACATCGACGACCAGCAGATGCGGCACCCGGCCCATGGGCACATGGTGATCCCAGTAGCGGTAGACGGCGTCTGCCGTGACGTAGCCGCTTTCCTTGCGGTCCTTGAAGTCCTTGAGCGCCTGCGCTTGGGCGGCCTGGCCTTTCAGCTCGGGCCAGACCCAGGAGATGAAGGCGATGCGGCGGCCATCCGGAAGCCATTTGAAAGCCTGCACGCCAGTGGCGACGCCGACGCCGGGCAGGCCGACGCGACGGGCCTCGCCGCCGTCGGGGGCGATCACATAGAGCTGCGGCTCGCTGTCCTTGGCGCCTTCCTGCTCGCGCCGGGCGATGAAGGCAATGCGGTCGCCGCGAGGGCTCCATTGCGGGGCGCTGTCCTTGCTGTCGGGGCTGCCGGCCTGGGTCAGCTGGCGCGGCTCGCCACCCAGGGTGGACAGCAGGTAGAGGTAGGACTCGGTCTTGTTGCTCGCCATGTCGCAGCGGCTGACGCTGGCCACGGCCTGGGCGCCATCGGGCGAGAGGCTGGGCGCGCCGATGCGCGCCAGGTCCCAGAGGGCGTCCACATCAAAAGTTGTGTGCTTTGCTGCGCGTGGGGATGCCGCCATGGTCGGTTCTCGAAAGAGGGAGGAGGGAAAGAGGGGGTGCTACTTGCGGTTCAGGCCGTCGAGCTGGGCAAGCAGCGCGCGGGCCGCCCAGCGCCCGACACCACAGCCGCCCAGGATGAAGCCCAGGCCCAGCAGCTGGGGCAGCTGCCACTCGGTGCTGCCGATGAAGTCAAAGCCAAGCGCGCGGCCCAGCTCCCAGCCGGCCAGGGCGCCCAGCACAAAGCCGCAGGCATCGGCCAGGCCTTGCTTCAGGCCTTGTTGCAGGTTCTTGTCCATGGCTGCCTCAGCGATGCTGGCGCTGCATGAAGACCAGCTTCTCGAACAGGGTCAGGTCTTGCTCGTTCTTCAGCAGGGCGCCCACCAGAGGGGGGATCAGGTGCTCGGCACCCGGCTGGCTCAGGGTCTCGGGCGGCATGTCTTCGGCCACCAGCAGCTTGAGCCAGTCGAGCAGCTCCGAGGTGCTGGGCTTTTTCTTCAGGCCCGGCAGATTGCGCACCTCGAAGAAGGTCTTGAGGGCGGCGGCCAGCAGCTCTTTCTTGAGGCCGGGGAAATGGACATCGACGATGGCCTGCATGGTCACCGGGTCGGGGAACTTGATGTAGTGGAAGAAGCAGCGGCGCAGAAAGGCGTCGGGCAGCTCTTTCTCGTTGTTCGAGGTGATGAAGACCAGGGGGCGGTGTTTGGCCTTGATCAGCTGGCGTGTTTCGTAGCAGTAGAACTCCATGCGGTCGAGTTCGCGCAGCAGGTCGTTCGGGAACTCGATGTCGGCCTTGTCGATCTCATCGATCAGCAGGGCCACCGGTTGATCGGCCTCGAAAGCCTGCCAGAGCACGCCCTTGACGATGTAGTTCTCGATCTTGCTGACCTTGTCCACGCCTTCGATGCCGGAGAGCTGGCTGTCGCGCAGGCGGCTGACCGCGTCGTACTCGTACAGGCCTTGCTGGGCTTTGGTGGTGGACTTGATGTGCCACTGCAACAGTGGCAGGCCGAGGCTGCGCGCCACTTCCTCGGCCAGCATGGTCTTGCCGGTGCCGGGCTCGCCCTTGAGCAGCAGGGGCCGTTGCAGGGTGGCGGTCGCGTTGACGGCCAACTTCAAGTCATCGGTGGCGATGTAGTGCTCGGAACCTGCAAATTTCATGGTTTGGATCAAAGTCCGGAAGGTGACGATTCAGTATAAGTGGCCCCCTATAATGCCCGTCGGTACAAGATCTAGACACCCCGGGACCATGAAAAAACTGCTGCAGATCTCGCTCGCTCTGGCCACTTTGTTCGGCGCCAGCGCTTCCGTTCTCGCCAAGGACGCCGCTCCTGCGGTGGCCGGCCAGGACAAGATCGCCATGTGCATTGGCTGCCATGGCATCCCGGGCTACCAAGCCAGCTTTCCTGAAGTGCACAAAGTGCCCATGATCGCCGGCCAGAACGCCAAGTACATCGCCGCGGCCCTGACGGCGTACGCCAAGGGCGAGCGCAAGCACCCGACCATGCGCGGCATTGCTCAAACCCTGAGTGAGCAAGACATCGCCGACATCTCGGCCCTGTACGAAAAGCAAGCCCCCGCCCAGGCCCTGCCGGAAACCCCGCCAGCCCCCTCGGCCCAGGTGGCTGAGCTGCTGACCAAGGGTGCCTGCGTTTCCTGCCACGGCGCCAACTTCAGCAAGCCCATCGACGGCGCTTATCCCAAGATCGCTGGCCAGCACGCTGACTACCTGAACGTGGCCCTGAAGTCCTACCAGACCGAAGGCAACGCCGTGGTTGGCCGCAGCAACGCCATCATGGCCGGCCAGGTCAAGCAGTTCAGCGCTGCCGAACTCAAGGCCATCGCCAAGTACCTGGCCTCGCTGCCTGGCGATCTGCGCACCGTGCCGCAAAGCAAGTTCCGCTGAACCAGGCCTGCGTGCAGCGTCAAAAAGCCGCCAATTTGGCGGCTTTTTTGTGCCTGATCGCCGGGTCGCGCGGAGCTGCTGTGGCCCATACTCGGCGGCACGTTCTTCGTGCTCCTCCCAGCGATTCGTTTTCAGCCAGGCTCATGCTCAAGAAGATTCCCATCCATCAGGTTCAGCTGGGCATGTACCTCCAGTCCATGGAGGGTTCGTGGTTGTCGCACCCCTTCTGGAAGACCAAGTTCGTGCTGCGCGACCCGGCCGATCTGGAGGCGCTGCTGACCAGTGGTGTGCCCATGGTGTGGATCGATGTCAGCAAGGGCAGCGATGTGCAGGACCAGGCCGTGCCCGACACCTTGGTCCAGGATCTGGTCGATGCGCCCAGCCCCGCCCCCGCATCGACGCCGCCGGCCGAGGTGGCGCCAGCCTCCACCATGGCCCCCGGCCCGGCGCGGGTCGAGCGGGTCAGCATGGGCTCCGAGATGGGCCGAGCTGCCCAGGTGGTCAACCGCTCGCGCCAGGCCGTCACGGCCTTGTTTGGTGAGGCTCGCATGGGCAAGGCCATCGATCCCGAGATGTGCCTGCCGCTGGTGGAAGAAGTCGCTGACTCGGTGTCGCGCAACCCCTCGGCCTTGATCAGCCTGGCCCGGCTCAAGACCAAGGACGATTACACCTATATGCACTCGGTGGCCGTGTGTGCCCTGATGGTGTCCTTGAGCCGCCAGCTTGGTCTGGATGACACGCAAACACGCGAGGCCGGTCTGGCCGGTCTGCTGCATGACATCGGCAAGATGATGATGCCGCTCGATGTGCTGAACAAGCCGGGCCAACTGACCGAGGCCGAGTTCGACATCATGCGCTCCCACCCCATGCGCGGCTACATGATGCTGAAAGAGGGCGGGGCCGTGCCCGAGGCCGCGCTCGATGTCTGCCTGCACCACCACGAGAAGATGGACGGCACCGGCTATCCGCAAAAGCTCAAGGGTGAGCAGATCAGCCTGCTCGCGCGCATGGGCGCGGTCTGCGATGTCTACGATGCCATCACCTCCACCCGGCCCTACAAGGCCGCCTGGGACCCGGCCGGCTCCATCCAGCGCATGGCGCAATGGACCGGTCAGTTCGACCCGGTGGTGTTCAAAGCCTTTGTGAAAAGCGTGGGCATCTACCCGGTGGGCAGCCTGGTCAAGCTGGAATCGGGCCGCCTGGCGGTTGTGATCGACCTGAATCCGCAGAACCTGGCTGCACCCATGGTGCGGGTGTTCTACTCGACCAAGTCCAAGCTGCCGATTCCGGTGCAGATGCTGGATCTGGCCAACCCGGCCAACTCGGACCGGGTGGTGGGGCGCGAGTCGCCGCAGGACTGGGGCTTCACCCATCTCGACGACATCTGGCGCAAGACCTGACCCTTCGTCATTTTTTGCATAGTCCTTGCCGCCTGCGCAGCCAGCCGGCTGAGAGCCAAGGTTTACCCCATGCGGAAGCTCATGCCGCGCTCCCTACACTCGCGAAGTTCCTGGCTTGAGAGGTGCTCGCAATGAATACCGCGTTCCGTTTGGTGCCGCTGTTGGCCGCTGTGGCCATCTCCTTGATGCTGCCGACACCGGCGGCGCAGGCGCAGACCCTGAAATGGGCCAGTCAAGGTGATCCCCAGACCATGGACCCGCACTCGCAGAACGAGAGCATGACCAATATGGTCAATGGTCAGGTCTACGAGCGCCTGACCCGCCGCGACCACAAGCTCAACATCGTGCCCGGCCTGGCCACCGAGTGGACCCAGGTCAACCCCTTGCTGTGGCGCGTGAAGTTGCGCCAGGGGGTCAAGTTCCATGGCGGCCAGCCCTTCACCTCCGACGATGTGGTGTATTCCATCCAGCGCGCCAAGGAGTCGACCTCGCAGCTGTCCATCTACGCCAATGCCGTGGGCACGCCCCGCAAGGTGGACGAGCAGACGGTGGAGTTCGTGCTGACCGCCTTCAACCCGATCTTTCTGCAGCATCTGGACACGCTCTGGATCATGAGCAAGTCTTGGTCTGAGGCCAACCGCGCCACCCGGCCGCTGGACTTCAAGAACAAGGAAGAGGGCTTCACCAGCATGAATGCCAACGGCACCGGCCCCTACATGCTGGTCACCCGCCAACCCGGCATCAAGACGGTGTACAAGCGCAACCCGAACTGGTGGGGCAAGTTCGAGGGCAATGTGCAGGAAATTGTCCTGACACCGATCGCCAATGACGCCACCCGCCTGGCGGCTCTGGTCTCGGGCGAACTGGACTTTGTGCTCGACCCGGCACCGCGCGACGTCGCGCGCCTGCGCAACACCCAGGGTGTGAAGATCATTGACGGCCCCGAGAATCGCCTCATCTTCATCGGCATGGATCAGGGCCGGGACAAGCTGCTCTACGGCCAGGTGCCCGGTGACAAGAATCCGTTCAAGGATCTGCGTGTGCGCCGCGCGCTTTACCAGGCCATCGATGTGGAAACTCTGCGCAGCAAACTGATGAATGGTTTGAGCGTGCCCACCGGCGGACTGACGCCGGCCTCGGTCGCAGCCTTCGACGAACCCAAGATCGAGGCCCGTTTCCCTTTTGATATTGCTGGCGCCCGCAAGCTGATGGCCGAAGCCGGCTACGCCGACGGCTTTGAGGTGACGCTCGACTGCCCCAACAACCGCTACATCAACGACGAAGAGATCTGCCAGGCCCTGGCCGCGATGTGGGCCCAGCTCAAGATCAAGGTGCGGGTCTCGGCCATGCCGCGGGTGCTGTTCTTCCCCAAGTTGGAGAAGCTCGACACCAGCCTGTATCTCTATGGCTGGGGCGGCGCCATCACCGATGCCGAGTCCATTTTCGCGCCGGTGTTTCGCAACCGCGGCGAGCGCGGCATCGGTGCCTACAACTACGGCAACTGGCGCAATGACAAGTTCGACAGCCTGGCCGCCCAAAGCAGCGTCGAGATCGATCCCAAGAAGCGGGAGCAGCTGATCAAGTCGGCGCTGATGGAGCTGAAAGAGCAGTTCCAGGTTTTGCCCCTGCACCGCCAGATGATTCCCTGGGCGGCGCGTAGCAATGTGAGCGTGGAGCACCGGCCGGACAACTGGTTCGAGGTGGCCTGGGTGAACATCGGCCCGAAATGAGGCGCTCTCGCTGCGGCGGGCGGCAATAACGCGCCAAAAGCGCGTGCTTCTTCGGCGCTGGCGCCGGGAACTTGATGCCTAAGATGAGGGGAATAGCAGCCCGAGCGAGCCTCATCTCATGTCTTCCACGCCGCACCGTTCTCCTCCCGTCTTGCCGGGCCTCAAGGCCGGCTTGGTCCTGCTGTCCAGCCTGGCATTGGGTCTGGTGCTCAGCGCCTGCGGCGGCGGAGGCGGCAGCAGTGATTCCAGCAACGGCGGCACGGACAGCGCCGCTGGCAGCACCACCTTCAGCGTGACGCCCACCCTCAGCGGCGTGGCGGCGGTTGGCGCGCCCCTGGCCAATGCCCAGATCAAGGTCATTGATGCCGCCGGCACAGCCCTGGGCAGCACCAGCACGCAGCCCAGCGATGGCAGCTACAGCCTCAACCTCAGCAGCAAGACCCTCAAGGGCCCGCTGCTGGTGCAGGTGATCGGCGTGGACTCTCAGGGCATGCCCCAGGTCCTGCACTCCATCGTGCCGATTCTGGACGCGGCGAAATCGGCCATGGTGGCCAATGTCACGCCTTTGAGTCAGGCCATCGTGGCCTTGTCCGTGGGGACCGATCCGCAAGCCTTGTTTGCCACGGCCGCTGCCAGCGCGGCGCAGATTGCCCCTGCCGCATCGGCCGCCAGCGGGGCCGGCGAGTTTCTCAAGGCCTTGATCAAGACCCAGCTCAGCGACCTCAAGATCACCAACACGGCCAGCCTCGACCTGCTGGGCGATGCCGGCTTCACGGCCAACAAGAGCCCCCAAGACCTTTTGCTCGAAGCCTTGCGCGTGCAAGTGGCACGCAGCAACAAGGGCGTGGATCAGCTGCTCATCAGCAACAAGATGCTGGCCACGGCGGTGCCGGAGGTGGTGGTGGGGCTGGCCACGGCGCAGACCGAACTGCTCAAGACCGGAGGCGTGCCGGCCAATGCCATCAGCTCCACCCTCAAGCTGGCCTCCAGTGCCAAGGCGACGACGGACAATTTCGCCAGCTTGGACGATCTCAGCGCAGGTTTGAATGCACTGATCGCCCAGGGCAAGACGGCTGCTGACTTCACCGCCTCGACCTGGCTCGGTACCTATGAAAGCCACAACTCCGGCACCAAGGCCGAGTTGGCCGCTCGCCTCGCAGGTTTGGCCGCGGCCAAGCGTCAGCTGGGCCGCATGATGGTGACCGGCTGTGGCGACGATGTGCTGACCGGCGGCCTGTGCAAACGCGTGCTGGTGGCGGCCGCCGTCAGCGATTCGACGGGCACGGTGCAGGAGTACTTCACCAATGCGGCCACCTTCACCAAAGCCCCAGCTCCGGCCACCACGGGCGGCACCTGGAGCCTGATCGGCAATGCGCGCAAGGTCGATGCCAAGATCTATCCGGTCAGCGTGCAGGCCCTGGCGGCGGATGCGGCGCTCGCTCCGGCGAGTGCGGCCAGCGCTGCCAATCCCTGGGTCGGCATCCAGTTGGAAGTGCAATCCCGCACGGCCGCCGCAACACCGGTGCAATTGCTGAGCACGGCCAATGTGCAGATGCCCAGCGGCTACAGCATCGGCCTGTCCTACTGCAACCGGCCCTTCATGTGCATCTCGAGCACGCCGGGTTCGGCGACCGTGGCGCCCACCGGGGACATCGCCGACAGCGCCTTGCAACAATCGGCCTTGGGCTGGTTGGGCGGCGCCGAAAGCCAGCGTGGCGCCAAGTACGTGGCCAGCTACACCATCGCCGGCACGGCCGAGACGCGAGCCATGTTTCTGCCCGCCGATGTGCCCGCCGACAGCGGCCGCAGTCGCTTCCCGACCCTGGACGGCATCAGCAGCAGCCAGCCGCTCAAGGCCTCAGCCCTGCGCCAGGACCTGGTGCTCAACTACGCCACTTGGGCCATCGCCAACCCCGATATGCGTTTGATCAGCGTGCGCATCCGCCTGACCGGCGGCATCATCCCCTTGTTCACCGACGCCACGCCGCCGCTGCCACCCAAGACCACGCTCACCCTGGCCGGCCTGAGCCTGCCCACGCCGCTGACCATGACAGCTGAAATCTGGCTGGGCGCACAGGACATGCTGGGGCGGCGTTACTACAGCAAGTACACCTTGCAGCCCGAATGAAGCTCTTGGGCTCGACACCATGAAAAAAGGCCTGCTTCTTCAAGCAGGCCTTTTTAATTGGCGGAAGCTGTGAGATTCGAACTCACGGAGGGGATAAACCCTCGCCGGTTTTCAAGACCGGTGCCTTAAACCGCTCGGCCAAGCTTCCAGGATTTTTGTGCGGGTGTCGCGGCGGACTCGCATTCTAGCTGCAATGTCGGGCTCAGCCCGGCTTCTGAGCCTGCTCGCATTGCACTTGGATCAGTTCCAGGCAGCGGCCATGTTCGACACGGGCGGCGCTGAGTTGGCCGCCCCAGATGCAGCCGGTGTCCAGGGCCAGCAGATCAGGGCGTTGCAGCAGGCCCAGGGTGGACCAGTGGCCAAAGGCGATGGGCTGGCCAGCGCTGCGGCGGCCCGGGGCGTCGAACCAGGGCAGCCAGCCGGGCGGGGCGCTGGCGCTGTCGCCCTTGGTCTTGAGGTCCATGCGGCCCTCGGCGTCGCAAAAGCGCAGTCGGGTCAGGGCGTTGATGATGAGGCGCAGGCGTTCGGGGCCGCGCAGGTCCTCACTCCAGCGGTCGGGCTCGTTGCCGTACATCTGCGGCAGGAACTCGGCCAGGTCCGGGCCGCGCAGCAGGGCTTCCACCTCGGCGGCCAGGCTCAGGGTTTGGGCCACGCTCCAGTCGGGCAGCACGCCGGCATGCACCATCAGCCAACCCTGGGCCTGCACCGCCAGGCGCTGCTGGCGCAGCCAGTCGAGCAGGGCAGGGCGGTCGGGGGCGTCGAGGATGTCGTTCAGAGTGTCGCCCTTGGAGACCTTGCGCGCACCATGCGCCACGGCCAGCAGGTGCAGGTCATGGTTGCCCAGCAAGCAGGTGGCCGCAGCCCCCAGGCCGCTGAGGCGGCGCAGGGTTCTCAGCGAGGCCGGGCCGCGGTTGACCAGGTCGCCGAGAAAGTAGAGTTGGTCGCGCGAGGGCGAGAAATCGATCTTCTTCAGCAGGCGCTCGAGCGCGTCGCAACAGCCCTGCAGGTCTCCAATGAGGTATTTCATTGCGGGATTGTGCTGCCTTCGCTGTCAAACGCTTCTGCTACGCTTGCGGCCTCTTGCAATCGCCCGCGCTCGAATCAGGGTAGACCCTTGGTTGCAGCGCCTTCAATGGATACCGCGCTCGTTCTCTTTCTGATTCTGCTCAACGGCTTGTTTGCGATGTCGGAGATGGCTTTGACGGCCAGCCGCAAGGCGCGTTTGCAAGTGATGGTCGAAAGCGGCGAGGGTGGCGCGCAAGCGGCCATGGACTTGCATGACAACCCGACCAAGTTCCTGTCCACCGTTCAGATCGGTATCACCTCGATCGGTGTGCTCAACGGTATCGTCGGTGAAGCGGCTTTTTCTGGCCCCTTGTCGGCCTGGTTGATTGCCACATTCGAGTTGCCCCAGCGTGCGGCAGAGTTGTCAGCCACCGGCCTGGTGGTGGTGATCCTGACCGTGCTGACCATTGTGTTCGGCGAACTGGTGCCCAAGCGTATCGGTCAGATCTACCCTGAGACGGTGGCTCGCCTGGTCGCGCCGCCCATGAACCTGCTGTCGCTGACGGTGCAGCCGCTGGTGCGTTTGCTGACCTTTTTCACCGAAACCACCTTGGGGCTGATCGGCCTGCGTGGCCGCGCCCAGCGCGGCGTGACCGAAGAGGAAATTGCCGCCAGCCTGGAAGAGGGTCTGGACGCCGGCGTGATCGAGGAGCATGAGCACCAGATGGTGCGCAATGTCTTCCGCCTGGATGAGCGCGAGATCGGCTCGATGATGATTCCGCGCGCCGAAATCGCCTGGCTTGACGCCGACGATTCGCCCGAGCAGGTGCTGGCCGTGCTGCGCGCTCATGGCTACAGCCGCTACCCGGTCTGCCGTGGCGACCTCAGCGAGGTGCTGGGTGTGGTGTCGGCCCAGGCGCTGCTGCAGCGTGCCCTCAGCGGCGAGGAGCTGGCCTTGGTGCAGGATCTGGAGCAGCCGGTGTTTGTGCCGGAGACGCTCTCGGGCATGGAGTTGCTGGAGCACTTCCGGGCCTCGGACGCGCCCCTGGTGTTTGTGGTGGATGAATACGGCGAGGTGCAGGGCGTGATCTCTGTGCGCGACGTGCTGGAAGCGATCGCGGGCGAGTTCAATGCGCCCGGTGATGGTGATGCCTGGGCGGTGCAACGCGAGGACGGGAGCTGGCTGCTTGATGGCCTGATCCCCGTGCCCGAGCTGAAAGACCGCCTGGAGCTCAAGGAACTGCCCGAAGAAGACCGTGGGCGCTACAACACCCTGGCCGGCATGATCATGCTGTTGCTGGGGCGCTTGCCGCGCACGGCCGATGTGGTGGAGTGGAACGCCTGGAGATTCGAGGTCGTGGACCTCGATGGCAAGCGTGTGGACAAAGTGCTGGTCAGTCGACTGGCAGTAGATGGAGAAGAGTAAATGAGTACACCCCCGCTGTATGGGAATCTGGTGCCCCTGGACCGCGAGGCCCACAAGAAGCTGCGTCTGAAGACGGACCTGTCGACCGTGGAGCGCGTGGTCGGCCAGAACTCGCTGTTCCTGGCAGCGGTCGAGTTCGCCGAAGCCTGCAAGGAATACCCGATCGTGTTCGTGCGCGTCGGCGAAACTCCCACCGACGGCTCCAAGCAAGCCGTGGCGCCGCTGGCCGTGCTGGGCCTGAAGCCGGCCACCAATCTGTTCATCAAGGACGGCAAGTGGACCGGCAACTACGTGCCGGCCTTCCTGCGCCGCTACCCCTTCGCCATGGCCCGTCTGGACCAGAACGAAGAGCAGATCGCCCTGTGCTTTGACAGCGAATGGCCCGGTTTCTCCGAGACTGAAGGCAACTCCCTGTTTGCCGAAGACGGCCAGCCGACCGAGTTCCTGCTGAACGCCAAGAACTTCCTGGAAAGCTTCGAGCAAGAGTCCGAGCGCACCCGCGCCATCTGCGCCCACTTGGTGGAGCTGGACCTGTTGCGCGACATGCGCTTCGAAGCCACCCTGGGCAATGGCGAAAAGCTGGATGTTGAAGGCTTCATGGCCGTGGACGAGCAAAAGCTTGCCGAGCTGGCCGATGACAAGGTCGTGCAACTGCACCGCAACGGCCTGCTGGCCCTGCTGGAGATGCACCGCGTATCCATGGGCAATATGAGCCGCCTGGCGGTTCAGCACACCAGCGCCGCCGCCTGAGACTTGCAAGGTCTTCGACCGGCCTGACGGCCAGCCTGCACTGACTGGCCGCCGCTGCAGCTCCTGACAAACCCGCTGCGGGTTTGCAGGAGCTGTTTTCTTTTGGGGCCCTGGCTACGATGCGGCCACACAAAAATCCTTCCGGGCTTGTAGTCGATGTCGGTCTTGGTGTTTGAAGGCTTTTTGTCCACCCCTGAGATGCTGGCTCTGTTGGAGCCGGCCAGCGTGGTGCAGCGATTGATGGATTTCGAGGCGGCCCTCGCGCGCGCGCAGGGGCGCTGCGGCGTCATTCCCTTGCCGGCGGCGCAGGCGATAGCCAGCCTCTGCCGGGTCGAGTTGTATGACGTGCCGGCCCTGATCCAGGCCAGCGTGCCAGCGGGCAGCCTGGCCCTGCCTGTGGTGCAGAAGCTGGCGGAAACCGTGGGCTTGTTCGACCCCGTGGCCGCCGGCTATGTGCACTGGGGCAGCACCAGCCAGGACATGGTGGATAGCGCCATGGCCCTGCTGCTGCGCCGCAGCCTGGGGCTGATCGAAGACGATCTGCTGCAGCTGCTCGGCCATTTGCTGGATCTGGCCGAGGCGCACCCGGCCGTGCCGGTGCTGGCGCGCACCTTGATGCAGCCGGCCCAGGTCAGCAGCCTGCGCCATCGCTTGCTCAACTGGATACAACCCCTGCTGCGCAGCGCCCAGGCCTTGCGTGAGACGGCCGATGCTGCCTTGCAGCTGCAGTACGGCGGCGCGGTAGGCACCCTGGGCATGTTGGGCGATCAGGCCGAGGCGGTGAGTGCCGCGCTCGCGGCCGAGCTCAAGCTGCCACAGGCGGCCATGCCCTGGCACACCCAGCGGGACCGCATGGTGCGCCTGGGCGCGGAGCTGGGCATTCTGTGCGGGGCCCTGGGCAAGCTGGCGCGCGATCTGGCCTGGCTGTGCCAGCCGGAGATTGCCGAGATGGCCGAGCGTCAGCCCGAACCCGGCAGCCCGGCCACAGCCAATGCCAGCGAGCCTGGCCGCGGCTTCAAGCGCTGCGCCAGCAGCGTCATGCCGCACAAGAACAACCCCGTGGCCTTGCTGCGTGCCCTGGCCGCAGCCGAGCGCGCGCCTCAGCGCGTGGCCGGCCTGCTGGCCAGCATGCCGCAGGAGCTGGAGCGCGGTCTGGGCGGCTGGCATGCGGAGCTGGCCGAGATGAGCGGCCTGCTTCTGCATGCGCATGGCGCCACCCGAGCCTTGGCTCAGGGCGCGCAGGGATTGCGCGTCTTTCCGGGCCGCATGCGGGAGCAGATCGAGGCGCAGCAGGAGCTGGTGTTCGCCGAAGCGTTGACGCTGTGCTTGATTCCTGTGATGGGTCGCGAGCCCGCACACCGCTTGGTGGAGCAGCTGTGCCACCAGGTGGCGCCCGGTGGCGACGGGCTGTTGGCCCTGGCGCAATCTCGATGCCAGGAGGATGTGCGCTTGCGCGGCCGTATCGACGCCGGCACGCTGGCGGCGCATTTCAACATTGATGCCGCCGCGGCCCAGGCCGATCGACGCCTGGATGCGGTGCTGGTGGCGGCGCGTCAGCACTGGGCGGCCTTGTCTGACCACCCTCATTGGTGAAACCGCGCGCGGCGCCAGCTGCGCACGGACCTGGCAGCTCGGACTCAAGCGGCCGCCTCGCCAGCGCTGGGGCGGCCTGGCGGGCCGCATGAGCTGGATGCTGGGCCGGTGTCAGAAAGTAAGTGCATGAGATTGGTGTAAGTCCCGTGCTTGGCTGTGAATTTTTCGCATTCGAGCTCATTAGACTGGCGCCTCGCTGGTTCCCGGCCTCGATGTCCGAGTGCTGGATCCAGATGGTTGACGACCTGAGAGCAGTACAGATGACGGCCATCGAGACATGCACGGACTTGAGCCCGGCCTGGGCGGGCGCATTGCGCCTGGACACCGTGCGCCATGACAGCTCGCGCCTGAGTGCTTGCAGCCTGGTGGCCCGGCGTTATGCCGAGCGCGGCTATTTGTGCCAGGACCTGAGTACCCACAGCGAAGGTGGCGCCACCATCTGCTCGGCCTTTCAGGGCGTCAATACCGTGGGCACCATCGCGGTGCGCCTGGACAGCGCCGAGGTGGGTCTGGCGGCCGATCGCGTATTCCCTGAGGAATTGGCCGCCTTGCGGGCGAGTGGCGCCAATCTGTGCGAGTTCGGACGTCTGGCACTGGATCATCAAGTCAGCGACAACAAGCAGCTGCTGGCGCATCTGTTTCACCTGGCTTATCTGCATGCCCATCGCCTGGCGGCCTGCGATCTGCTGGTGATCGAGGTCAACCCGCGCCATGTGCCGTTCTACAAACGCATGCTGGGCTTTGAGGCGCGCTCGGAGGCGCGCCTGAACCCGCGCGTGCAGGCGCCGGCCGTGCTGATGAGTCTGGATCTGCTTCATGCCCGCGAGCAGATCGCGCGTCTGGGCGGCCAGCCCGAGCGGGTGGTCGAGACGCGCTCGCTGTATCCCTGCTTCTACGGCGAGGCCGAGGAAGCGGCCCTGCTGCGCAAGCTGCGTAACTGAGATTTCGAGCGGCGCTCAGCGCAGCAGCGCCTCGATCTCATCAGCCGGCACCAGCCGTTGGAACGCTGGCCGCGCGAACAGATAGCCCTGCATCAGGCGCGCGCCTTGCTGCCAGAGCCAGTCGCGCTCGGCGAGTGTTTCCACGCCTTCGGCAATCACCTGCACGCCCATTTCTCGGCACAGGTCCAGCACGGCTTTGATGATGTGCTGGCGCGGGCGGTGGCTGTCGACGTCGCGCAGCAAGCCCATGTCCAGCTTGATCAGGTCGGGCTGGAAGTCGGCCAGCAAGGCCAGGCCGGCGTAGCCGGCGCCGAAGTCGTCGATCGCGTTGAGGAAGCCAATGCGGCGGTACTCGCTCATCACTTCTGCATACCAACGGCCGTCGCCGACCCGCTCGCCCTCGGTGGTTTCAAAAATGATGCGCTCCAGCGGCAGGCCCTGGCTGCGCGCCGCGGCCAGGGTGGTGCGGATGCAGGCCTCGGGCCGGTAGACGGCATTGGGTAGGAAATTGATCGACAGCCGCGTCTCGGGCAGCTCGCCCAGGCCCAGGCGCACGGCGTCCTTGATGGCCTTGACGCGGCAGGCCTGGTCGAAGCGATAACGGTTGTGATCGGTGACCTGGGCCAGCACGCAGCCGGCCGATTCACCATTCGGCCCGCGCACCAGGGCTTCGTAGGCATAGATGCTGCCAACGCGCAGGTCGACGATGGGCTGAAAGGCGTAACTGAACTCAAAACCCAGCTGCCGTCCCTCGCCCTGGCAGCCATCGCAGGCGGCCTCATCCAAATCACCGAAATGGGTGGCCGATATGGGGAAGGAAGTGCTTTCGCTCATAAAGCCTCGTGGGGGAGCGGATCGCCGCGGCGACCCATCGTCAATCGGCTTGCCACTCGCTGAAACCGCCCGAGCCGTGGTTCAGGGCGCACCAGCCATGGTAGCGAGAACCGGGGGATGTTCGGGTGCTCCTTGTCGTATGCGTCAGGTGCTGACTGAGCCGCTTGCTCGTGACCCCAGCTGGCGAGAGATGTCTTCGGCCGCGCGCCTCAGGCTGCGCGCGGGCAGGCCATCTGCCGCGAGACTGAAGCTGCGGCTGGGGCCAATGGCGGTGAGGCTCAGGACCATGCGGCCTTGGTCGTCGAACACCGGTGCGGCGAGGGCGCTGACGCCTGCCACCACTGCGTCTTGCGCGCGGGCCAGGCCGGCTTCGCGGATCAGCGCCAATTCCGCCTGCATCTCGGCCAGGCCCGGGCTGGGCGTGGCCTCAGGCTCCAGATCCAGCGCGGCCTGCACCTGCGCCTCCGGCAGATGGGCGGCAAAGAGCAGGCCCGAGGCCGTGCCGCGCAAACTCATCACCGTGCCATGGCGCATGCTGATGTGCACGGGGCTGGGCGCCTCGGCCACCCGCACGATGGTGGGCCCGCGGTTGCCCCAGACGGCGATGGCCACGGTCAGGTTCAGCGCCTGGGCCAGTTCCTCAATCCGAGGCGTGGCCAGGCGCACCGGGTCATACTGCTGCAAGCTGATCAGCCCCAGTTGCAGGGCCAGCGGCCCGAGGCCGTAGCGGCCACTGAGTGCCTCCTGCTCCACCAGGCCCAGCTTGATGAAGCTGACCAGGTAGGGGTGAGCTTTGGCCGGCGCCATCCCGGCCTCGCGCGCCAGATCTTTCAAAGCCAGCGGCCGGCCGTGGTGGGCGAGGGCGGTCAGCAACTGCCCGCCAACCTCGATGCTCTGGATGCCGCGCGGGCCGCGCTCGGGGGCGGTTTCGAGCGTGTCGCTGCTGTCGTTGTCGTTGGGTGCGTTTTTTCGGTGCGAGGCCATGGCGGCAGATTAGAACCGAAGCGCGGGAGAGCTCGGAAGCGACGCTTCCTGTTGAGCAAGTGGCGCGTATCGGCGCATTGCGGACTTCCACTGTCTTGATTGATCGTTCTCGCTGCGGTGTCTCGTCCCGCCGCCGGGCTCATGGTTCGCGGGTCGTCTCTACGAGCCGACTCCCCTCGCTGCTCACTGCGCGGCTCAGCGGCGCCAAACTCCCTCCGTTCGCTGCGCTCACTGTGGTCAAACAGTGGCGCCGAGTCAGCGCTTGAAGCGCGTGGGACCACGCGCCTGAGCCGCTCCGCTGCGCCCTCGGCCCCTCACAAATCGCCCGTCGGCGGGCCGAGCCACCTCCGGAGGTGGCGTGTTCCACCGTTGGTGAGGCAGATCGATCGCCATGCAAGCGCCCTGCAGCCCGTGCCGCTGCCGGGCGATTTGTGAGGGGCCGAGCAGCACAGCGCCTCGGGGCGCGCGCGTACCCGCGCGCTTCAAGTTCTGACTTGGCGCTTCTGTCTGAACGAAGCGAACGCAGGGAGCGAAGTGAGTTATGCGCCAGCCCCGAGGCGCGAGCAGCGCAGGGAAGTCGGCCCGGCAGGGCCGACCCCGGAACCATGAGCCCGGTGGCGGCGCGGGATGCAGGGCCTCACGAGCAAAACCCCACGGCTGCTCTGTGGCGAATCTTGCCCATCATGAATTTGATTTGCGGTTGCTGAATTTGTTAAATATAGACAAATTCATTTGACTTTGGTTAAATCGAGGCCTGCCGCTTTGTGCTGTTCCGGCGCCTGCGATGGCCCCTCAACGAGAGCTTTGTCATGAGCCACCCGAATCCGACGAGCCCCAAGACTTTCGCTTCGCAAGCCGATCTGGAGGTTAAGAAGGTCAGCTTTGACCAGCTGTCGCCGCATGCCTACGCCTACACGGCCGAGGGCGACCCGAACACCGGCATCGTCATCGGCGATGACGCGGTCATGGTGATCGACACCCAGGCCACGCCGGTGATGGCGCAGGATGTGATCCGTCGCATCCGTGAAGTGACGGACAAGCCCATCAAGTACGTGCTGCTCAGCCACTACCACGCGGTGCGGGTGCTGGGCGCCAGCGCCTACCGGGCCGAGGGCTGCGAGCAGGTCATTGCCAGCCAGGACACCTACGATCTCATCGTCGAGCGCGGCGAGCAGGACAAGGCCAGCGAGATCGGTCGCTTCCCGCGCCTCTTCAATGCCGTGGAGTCGGTGCCACCGGGCCTGACCTGGCCGACCCTGACCTTCACCGGCAAGATGACGCTCTGGCTGGGCAAGCTGGAAGTGCAGATCCTGCAGCTGGGCCGCGGCCACACCAAGGGCGATACGGTGGTCTGGCTGCCGCAGGACCGGGTGCTGTTCTCGGGCGATCTGGTCGAGTTCGATGCCACGCCCTATGCCGGCGACGCTTACTTCCAGGATTGGCCCGCCACCCTCGACCGCCTGGCCGCGCTCAACCCGGCCAAGCTGGTGCCGGGCCGCGGCGCCGCGCTGCAAACGCCCGAGCAGGTGCAGGCCGGCCTGAACGGCACACGCGCCTTTGTCAGCGAGCTGTACGAGAGCGTCAAGGCCGGCGCCGCCGCAGGCCTGGACCTCAACGCGGTCTACCGCGAGACCTATGCCCGCTTGGCTGAGCGTTATGGCCACTGGGTGATCTTTGCGCATTGCATGCCCTTCGATGTGACCCGGGCGTTTGATGAGGCCAGCGGCCACGCCGACCCGCGCATCTGGACGGCCGAACGCGATGTGGCCATGTGGAAGGCGCTGGAAGGCGTCTGAGGCTCAAGCCCATGCGCGATCCCTACGTCTACCCGCAGTACGAGGCGCGCATCAGCGCCGACGAACTGCATTGGCGCGCCACCGGCGAGGCGGTACGCCGCCCGGTGGTGATCGTCGGCGCCGGGCCGGTGGGGCTGAGCTTGGCGCTCGATTGCGCGGCGCGCGGGCTGGCCGTCGTGCTGCTGGACGACAACAACAGCGTCAGCATCGGCTCACGCGCGGTCTGCTATGCCAAACGCACGCTGGAGATCTGGTCGCGCCTGGGCCTGGCCCAGGATCTGGTGGCTCAGGGCGTGAGTTGGCGTTTGGGCCGTGTCTTCCATGGCGAGGGCCTGGCCTACGAGTTCGACCTGTTGCCCCAGGCCGGCCATGAGCAGCCGGCCATGATCAATCTGCAGCAGTACCACCTGGAAGAGCGACTGGTGGCTGCCTGCATGGCCGAGCCGCTGATTGATCTGCGCTGGAAGCACAAGCTGCTGGCGCTGGCTAAAGAGGCTGGGGACGCCAGCGAGGAGGGCGGCCCGCTGCGCCTGCGCATCGAATCGCCTGCAGGGGAGTTTGAGCTGCTCGCCGACTGGCTGTTGGCCTGCGACGGCGCCAGCAGCGATGTCCGCCGCATGGTGGGCGCGGAGTTCAGCGGCAAGGCCTTTCAGGACCGCTTCCTGATCGCCGATGTGCACATCCCCGAGGCCCAGGGCTTCCCGACCGAGCGGCGCTTCTGGTTCGACCCACCGTTCCACCCCGGCCAATCGGTGCTGCTGCACCGCCAGAGCCGCAATATCTGGCGCATCGATTTCCAACTTGGCTGGCAGGCCGACCCCGAGCAGGCACGCCAGCCCGAGAACGTGCAACGCCTGGTGCGTGCCATGCTGGGCCCCGAGGTTCCCTTTGAGCTGGAATGGGTCTCGGTTTACCAGTTCGCCTGCCGCCGCATCGACCGCTTCTGCCATGGCCGCGTGCTGTTCGCCGGCGATGCCGCGCACCAGGTCTCGCCCTTCGGCGCACGCGGCGCCAACAGCGGCGTGCAGGATGCCGACAACCTGGCCTGGAAGCTGGCCGCCGTGCTGCAAGGCCGTGCGCCTGAAGCCCTGCTGGACAGCTACCACCTCGAGCGGGCCGCCGCCGCCGACGACAACCTGCGCCAGTCCACCCGCTCGACCGATTTCATCACCCCCAAGACCGCCACCTCGCTGCAGCTGCGCAATGCCGTGCTGGAGCTGGCCCGGCGCGAGCCCTTGGCCCGCCCTCTGGTCAACAGTGGCCGGCTGTCCATGCCCACGGCTTATCGCGATTCGCCGCTGAACACGGCCGATGCGCCGGGTGCGTTCGAGGCCGGTCCGGCACCGGGTGAGCCCGTGCCCGATGCGCCGGTGCACTGCGCCGGCCAGGCCAGCTGGCTGCTGCGCGAGTTGCACCGTGTGGGGGCGGGCTTTGTGCTCCTGAGCTTCGGCGCGGTGGCCGCGACAGGGGTGCCGGCTGAGTGTCATGCGCTCGTGGTGGGCGAGGACCTGATCGACGCTGAGGGCCTGCTGGCCGCCCGACTGGACGCCCGACCCGGCACCGTCTACCTGATCCGCCCCGACCAAGTGGTGGCGGCACGCTGGCGCAACTTCGACGCGGCGGCTGTGGCGCAGGCCCTGGACCGCGCCCTGGCGCGCAGCCCCGCGCCTGCACCGATTGCGTCACCCGCTGCGTCGACCGCGACTTTGAAACGCCAACCCCATCTGCAAGACCCCGACGGTTTTTACGAACACCTGATCGCCGCCCAGAGTGATCTGGACGAGGGCCAGGCCCAGCGCTTTCTGGCCAAGCTGAGCCTGATCCTGGCCAACCAGATCGGCGACAGCGCGCTGCTGCGCCAGGCGATCGACCTGGCTCGCGAACCCGAATCTCCGACTTTGACTTCCATCGATTCCGCACCATGAGTGAAGCCCTGAACTACCAAGCCGGTTTCGGCAACCAGCACGTCACCGAGGCCGTGGCCGGCAGCGTGCCGGTGGGCCGCAACAGCCCGCAGCAGGTGGCCCATGGCCTCTATGCCGAGCTGCTTTCGGGCGCGGCCTTCACCGCGCCGCGTGCCGAGAACCTGCGCACCTGGATGTACCGCCGCCAGCCCTCCGTAGTGGTGGGCAGTTATCAGCCCCTGAGTCATGACTTCCTCAAGACCGGCGCGGCTGAGGGCCAGGCTGCTCCGCCGGACCCGCTGCGTTGGGCGCCGACCGCCATCCCCGAGGCTCGCACCGATTTCGTCGCCGGCCTGCGCACCCTGGTCGTCAACGGCGACCCCGATGCGCAACTGGGCATGGCTGCTCATCTCTACTTGGCCAATGCCTCGATGGAGCGCAGCGCTTTCGTCAACGCCGACGGCGAGCTGCTGATCGTGCCGCAGCAGGGCGCCCTGCGCATCACCACCGAGCTCGGCCGCCTGGACGTGAAGCCGGGCGAGATTGCGCTGATTCCACGCGGTCTGGCTTTCAAGGTGGCAGTGGACGGCCCCTCGCGCGGCTATATCTGCGAGAACTACGGCGCGCCCTTCCGCCTGCCGGAGCTGGGTCCGATCGGCTCCAACGGCCTGGCCAATCCGCGCGACTTCCTGGCCCCGGTGGCGCATTTCGAAGCCGAGGCCGGCGCCTACGAGATCATCAAGAAGTTCGGCGGCAAGCTCTGGCGCGCCGAGCAGGGGCACACGCCCTTCAATGTGGTGGCCTGGCATGGCAATCTGACGCCCTACAAGTACGACACCGCGCATTTCATGACCATCGGCTCGATCAGCTTCGACCACCCGGACCCGAGCATCTTCACCGTGCTGACCTCGCCCAGCGACACCGCCGGCTGGGCCAATGTGGACTTTGTGATCTTCCCGCCGCGCTGGATGGTGGCCGAGGACACTTTCCGCCCGCCCTGGTACCACCGCAATGTCATGAGCGAGTTCATGGGCCTGGTGCTGGGCCAATACGACGCCAAGCCCGAGGGCTTCAAGCCCGGCGGCTCCAGCCTGCACAATGCCTACGTGCCGCATGGCCCGGACACCGAAGCCTTTGCCAAGGCCAGCAGCGTGGACCTGGCGCCGCACAAGCTGGACCACACCCTGGCCTTCATGTTCGAGACCCGCTGGCGCCTGCTGCCCACCGAGTTCGCCCTGAACGGTGGCGCGCTGGAAACCAGTTATGCCCAGTGCTGGAGCGGCTTGCAAGACCGTTTCAGCGCCTGAACCGACTGCAGCAATATTGACCGATAGTTTGAGAACCCCATGAGCTTGATCGACCACACCCACAGCCCCAGCGCCCAGTCCTGGGTGGACAGCGCCAACGCGGCCGACACCGATTTCCCGATCCAGAACCTGCCCTACGGCCTGTTCCGCCGCGCCGGCAGCAATGAGAGCGCCCGCGTCGGCGTGGCCATCGGTGACCAGATCCTCGATCTGCGCCTGGCCGCCGCCGCCGGCAAGTGGAGCAGCAGCGTGCAGGTGCTGCTGCAGCCCCTGGCCGATGGCAATCTGAATGCCTTCATGGGCCAGCCCTCGGCCGCGCGCCTGGAGCTGCGCCATGCCTTGTTCGATGCGCTGCTGGCCGGCTCCAAGCAAGAGGCCGCCCTGCGCGCCTGCCTGCTGGCCCAGGCCGAGGCGCAGATGGCCGTGCCTTGCCGCATCGGCGACTACACCGACTTCTACACCGGCATCCACCACGCCACCACGGTGGGCAAGCTGTTCCGCCCGGACAACCCGCTGCTGCCCAATTACAAATGGGTGCCCATCGGCTACCACGGCCGCAGCTCGTCCATCGGTGTGAGCGGCGGCACGGTGCGCCGCCCGCTGGGCCAGCTGAAAAGCCCCGATGCTGAAGTGCCGGTGTTGGCCGCCTGCAAGCGCCTGGACTATGAGCTGGAGCTGGGCGTCTTTGTGGCCAGCGGCAATGAGTTGGGCACCCCCATCCCGATGGAGCAGGCCGACGAGCACCTGTTCGGCGTGACCCTGCTCAACGACTGGTCGGCCCGCGATGTGCAGGCCTGGGAATACCAGCCGCTCGGCCCCTTCCTGGCCAAGAGCTTCGCCACCACCATCTCGCCTTGGATCGTGACCATGGAGGCGCTGGAGCCTTTCCGCGTGCCCTTCTCACATCCGGCCGAAGACCCGCAACCGCTGGCTTACATCGATTCACCGCGCAATCGCAGCGAAGGCGGCTATGCGATCGAACTCGAGGTTTGGATCCAGACCGAGAAGATGCGCGCCGCCGGCGAGCCCGCCACGCGCCTGATGCGCTCCAACTTCAAGCACGCCTACTGGACCCTGGCTCAGATGCTGACCCACCACGCCAGCAATGGCTGCAATCTGCAGCCGGGCGACTTGATGGGCACGGGCACCCAGTCCGGCCCCGATGCTGCGGAAGGCGGCTCGCTGCTGGAGCTGTCCCTGGGCGGCAAGCAAGCCCTGACCCTGCCCAATGGCGAGACGCGCACCTTCTTGCAAGATGGCGACACCATCAGCCTGCGCGGCTATGCCGAAACCAGCAACCTGGCAGGCGGCGCCCGCCGCATCGGCTTCGGCGACTGCAGCGCCACCATCGTGTCCGCGCCGCAGCTCTGATCGATACGGCCTGAACTCAGATGGCGCCGCAAGGCGCCATTTCTTTGCGGGTGCTGCGAGAGCCCGAAACCTGTGTTTGGTGGTCTGGAGTCGGCACATTGCGAACCTTCGTTGTGCTCGTCGTTCTCGCTGCGGTGACTCGGCCCGCCGCCGGGCTCATGGTTCGCGGGTCGACTCTTCGAGCCGACTGCCCTCGATGCTCACTCCACGGCTCAGCGGCGCCAAACTCCCTCCGTTCGCTGCGCTCACTGTGGTCAAACAGTGGCGCCGAGTCAGAGCTTGATGCGCGTGGTTACACGCGCCTGAGCCGCTCCGCTGTGCCCTCGGCCGCGCACAAATCGCCCGTCGGCGGGCCAAGCCACCTCCGAAGTAGGCGTTCTCCACCGACGAGGGGCACGTCGACCGCGATGCAAGCGCCCTGCAGCCCGTGCCGCTGCCGGGCGATTTGTGAAGGGCCGAGCAGCACAGCGCCTCGGGGCGCGCGCGTACCCGCGCGCTTCAAGTTCTGACTTGGCGCTTCTGTTTGAACGAAGCGAACGCAGTGAGCGGAGTGAGTTATGCGCCAGCCCCGAGGTGCGAGCAGCGCAGGGAAGTCGGCCCGTCAGGGCCGACCCCGGAACCATGAGCCCGGCAGCGGCACGGGCTGCAGGGCCTCACGAGAAAAATCAGCGCCTGCTCTGTGCCGGTCGCAGCCCTTGAAACCTAGGGTATCCCCGCGCCTATGTCTTGCATCAGCCCTTGCTTTGTAAGACCGGTGCAATGAAGTCCTGCAAAACGCAACGTGCTGATCTGGTGCTGCGTCGGGCCGCTAAATTGCCGAGGTCGAAGCATGGGCCTGCCCGGCTTGCTGCGCTTTCATCGCAGCGGACTGATTCAACTTCATCAAGCAAGACGCAAAAGAAACTCTCGGAGACCTGTTCCATGAACCAGCCCTTGTCGTTCCAGAAGAAACTGCTGCCCCAACTGATCAGCGCTGTGATTGGCACGCTGGCCTTGCAAGCTGCCCATGCGGCAGATGAGCCGGCCAAGACCAATGAGCTGGAGAAGGTGGAGATCCGCGGTATCCGCGCCACGCTGAACAAGAACCTCGTGGAGAAGCGCGAGAACTCCAGCATCGTCGATTCGATTTCGGCCGAGGATGTGGGCAAGTTCCCTGACAAGAACGTGGCCGATTCGCTGCAGCGCGTGCCGGGCATCTCGGTGGACCGCAGCTGGGGCGAGGGCAAGGCCATCTTCGTGCGCGGCACGGACAAGAACCTCAACATGACCCAGCTCAACGGCCAGGCCGTGTCGAGCTCGGAGTGGTGGCTGAATGAAGCCCAGACCCGTAGCTTCAACTACGACGTGTTGCCGTCTGAAATCGTCGGCAGCCTCGATGTCTACAAGAGCCCCTCGGCCGATCTGGATGAAGGCAGCATCGGCGGTCTGGTCATCGTCAAGACCCGCAAGCCCTTGGCCTTCAAGGATGCGCTGACCCTGCAAGCCTCGGCCGAGGCCATCTACAGCCAGCTGCCGGGCAAGACCGATCCGCAGGCCTCCGGTTTGTTGAACTGGAAGAGCGCCGACAAGACCTTCGGTGTGATGCTGGCTCTGAGCAAGCAAACCCGAACCATGCGCCGCGATGGCCTGGAGATGTTCGATGACGGCAAGTACGAGGTCCAGCCGGTCGACAAGAACAATGTGCCCACCGGCGCGGCCTCGACCAAGGCCTATGCCGCATGGGGTGGCGGCTCGGCCATCTTCCGCCAGGATCGCGATCGAACCACCGGCAACCTGGCCCTGCAGTTCCAGCCCAACCAGCAGACCGACATTGTCCTGAATTACATGAATTCGGACATGAAGATGGACAACAGCAACCAGAACTACCTCTGGCAGGCCAGCGGTCAGGCGGTGGATGGTGTCATCAAGGTTCAGAACCCCAGCTTCATCACCACCTCGGACGGCACCAAGGCCCTGGTCGGCGGCTCGATCGGCCCCACCAATGTGTCCTTTGAGCCCATCTACCGCGAGTCCTATGTGAAGGCCAAGGTGCTCGATCTGGACGGTACCTTCCGCACGGATCGCTGGACCTTCCACGGCCAGGCAGGTACCACCTCGTCCGAAGGCGGTAGCCGCCATGACCGGCATTTCTGGATGGAAGGCAATGCCACGGCCACCATCGACATGGGCCTGGACAAGTACGGCGTCAAGTACGACATGGACCCGCTGAGCTACAAGGGCCTGGTGCTCAAGCCCGGCGGCGGCACCAGCGATCGCGTTCGCCGCATGGAGAGCAAGGAGAACTATCTGCAGGGTGATGTGACCCTGGATGTGGACAATGGGTTCATCACCACCGTCAAGTTCGGTGGCAAGCACCGCGACAGCACGCAGCAGAATTTCCGCAGCCAGGGCACGGCCAACGGCGCCGCCGCCAGTTGGCAAAACCTGACCCTGGGCGATCTCTCCACCGGCCCATCGCCCCAG
Source organism: Paucibacter sp. B51 (assembly GCF_027863535.1). Lineage (NCBI taxonomy): Bacteria > Pseudomonadati > Pseudomonadota > Betaproteobacteria > Burkholderiales > Sphaerotilaceae > Roseateles > Paucibacter sp. B51. Next base: position 2,663,955 of record NZ_JAPIVN010000001.1, read on the forward strand.
CTGAGCCAGGCCGCTGCTTCGCCCGGTGCGCTGACCCAGTATCTGTGGTTTGATGATGCGCTGGTGGCCAGCAAGGCCATTCCCATGTTCGACAAGAACATGACGTACGCCGATGTGCTGAACGAGCATTACAAGATCAAGGAAAAGATCTCGGCCGCCTATGTCAAGGCAGACTTCTCCAGCGGCAAGTGGCGCGGTGATTTTGGCGTCCGCTTCGTCAAGACCCAGCAGACCTCGAACGGTTTTGCCCAGGCGGCCGACAAGACCTTCAAGCCGATCAGCCAGGACAACAACTACACCGACACCTTGCCCAGCCTGAACGTCGCGTACTCGCTGCAGAAGGACCTGATCCTGCGTGGCGCCATCTCCAAAGCCATGGCACGCCAGACTTTCGACGTGCTCAACCCGGGCCTGACCCGCGACGGCACCGTGCTGACCAAGGCCAAGGCCGGCAACCCGCTGCTCAAGCCCATCCATTCCAACCAGGCCGAGCTGGGCGCCGAGTGGTACTTCGAAGAAGGCTCGCTGCTCTCGGGCACGGTCTTCATCAAGAAGCTGGACACCTTCAACTACACCGACACCAAGCAGGAAACCATCAACGGCGAGGTGCTCAATGTCTCGCGCCCCTTGAATGCCGACAACGGTGCCGACATCAAGGGCTTCGAGCTGCAGTGGCAACAGGCCTTCGGCCGCAGCGGCTTCGGCGCCACGGCCAACTACACCTTCACCGATGCGAAGGCGGGTGCTGTGGCCGGCCAGCCGCGCCTGCAGGTCGTGGGCAATTCGCGTGACCAGTACAACGCCAGCGTGTACTACGAGCGCGATGGCATCAGCGCCCGTGTGTCCTACAACTACCGTTCCAAGTCTTACGGTGGTACGAAGATGGGCGGTCAGGAAGTCAACAGCGCTTACGGCCAGTGGGATGCCTCGGCCAGCTGGGACATCACGCCCAAGGTCTCGCTGTTTGCCTCGGCGGTCAACCTGGGCAACGAGCTGGTGCGCAGCAATACCAGTGATGGCCTGCCCTTGGGCGTGTACGAGAACGGCCGCCGCTTCGGCATCGGTCTGCGCGCCAAGTTCTGACGGGCGTCGAACGCGCCTGAGCGTGCCCGCTCTGCCGGGCGGGCATGCTGGGGCCGTCGCAACGGGCCTCCCACCTTCAGCGGAGGGAGGCCTGTTGCCTTGTGGGCGGCCCTCGACGGGCGGCTTGATGCGGGGCGAAAGCGCCCGCAGCCTCTTGTGATCACCTGGATACCTTCATGAACCAGCAGCAGACCTCATCCGCCTCCCGCGCCGGCTCCACTGCCAGCAGCGTGGTTCTGGCCATGCTTTTCATCGGCCTGATGTTCTTCATCCTCGGCTTCGTCACCTGGCTCAATGGCTCGCTGATCCCTTTCCTCAAGATTGTTTGCGAGCTCAACAATTTCCAGGCGCTCTGGGTCACCTTTGCCTTCTACATCGCCTACACCGTGATGGCGCTGCCCTCGGCCGCCATCCTGGCGCGCACCGGCTACAAGCGCGGCATGACGCTGAGCTTGGCGGTCATGGCTGTGGGCGCCTTGCTCTTCATCCCGGCCGCCAAGGTCGGCCATTACGGGCTCTTCCTGTTGGCGCTGTTCACGCTGGCCTCGGGCATGACGCTGATGCAGACGGCCATCAACCCCTACATCGTCTGCATCGGCGCGCGCGAGAGCGCGGCCATGCGCATCAGCATCATGGGCTTGTTCAACAAGGGCGCCGGCATCGTCGTGCCCCTGGTGTTCTCGGCCCTGATTCTGTCCGGCTTTGACCAGAAGGCTGCGGTCGATCTGGCCGCCCTGGAGCCCGCCGCACGCGCCCTGGCCCGCGCTGAGCTGGCCTCGCGCCTGATCACGCCCTATCTGGTGATGGCAGCTGCGCTGCTGGTGTTCACCGCTGTCATCCATTTCTCCTCACTGGCCGAACCCGATCTGGACGACGCAGGCGACAGTGCGCCGGTGCGCCTGGGTGAGGTGTTTCGCTTCCCGCAGGTGGTGCTGGGTGCCTTGAGCCTGTTCGTCTACGTGGGTGTCGAGGTGATCGCTGGCGACACCATCGGCCTGTACGGCCAGCAGCTGGGGGTGGCGAACTATGCCGTGTTGACCAGCTACACCATGGCCGCCATGGTGATGGGTTACCTGGCCGGTGTGCTCTTGATCCCGCGTTTCATCTCGCAGAAGACGGCCTTGCAGGCCTCGGCTGCGCTGGGGGTGCTGCTGTCTGCTGCAGTTGCTCTGAGTTCCAGCCAGGACAGCGGGCTTTCACAGTTGTTGCTGGGCTGGGCTGGCGTGCCGGCCGTGCCCAACACCGTGTTCTGTCTGGCGGCTTTGGGCCTGGCCAATGCCTTGGTCTGGCCAGCCGTCTGGCCTCTGGCCTTGCAAGACCTGGGCCGTCACACCGCCAGCGGCTCGGCCTTGCTGATCATGGGCATCGCCGGCGGCGCCCTGTTGCCCATGGCCTACGGCCATTTTGCGGACGCCAGTGGCCCGCAAAGTGCCTATTGGGTGATGCTGCCGTGCTATGTGTTCATCCTGTTCTACGCCACCCTCGGCCACAAGCTGCGGCACTGGGGAGATGGGTCAGAGCGCGCGCTCAAGCGCGCCTGATCGAGCGCGGCGGAGTGCTTTTCAGCCGGAACGAGGGGCGAGTCGTATCGACACCGCCCCTTTTCATTGGCCCGGGCGCGTCCCTCTGCGGACTCCAGCGGGTTCCATGGTCTGGAGCCGAGTTGCGTTTCAGTACTAAAGAATTAGTTGTAAGGATGACGTCTTTGAGTCAGAATGAAACTAATTAATTAGTAGGAGCGCTTCATGGCCCGCCCCAAGTCCACCGAACTGACCCCCGCAGAGCAGCGCATCATGCAGGTCCTCTGGCGCGGGCGTGCCATGACGGTGCGCGAGATTGCGGCGGAGCTGTCGACTGAGCATGAGCTCGCCTACACCACGGTTCAGACCCTGTGCCGCATCCTGCTGGACAAGGGGCATGTCAGCTGCGAGAAGCAGGGCAAGGCCTTTGTCTACCAGGCGCTCACGGTGCAGCAAGAAGCCCGAAGCCAGGCCTTGCTGGGCTTGTTGAAGAAGTTTTTTGGCGGCTCGCCGACCTTGCTGGCCCAGCATCTGCTGAACCAGGAGGCCTTGTCACCTGAGGTGGCCGGTCAGTTGCAGGCCCAGATCGATCGGGCTGCAGCGCAAGCCGCGGCGCAGGATCCCAATGCAGCCACCGCGGCCCAGCCTCAGCTCCACGCCAAACGCCCCCGCGGCTGAGGCCGCAACACAAGGCGGCGAGGAGGCACGCGATGGATGCCACGGGCTGGGGTCTGTATGTCTTGTTGCACGGCTTGTTGAGCCTGGCGCTGCTGCCCATCTTGGGGTGGAGCCGCCGGCTCCAGGGTCGCGTGTCGCCAGGCGGCATGCTCGGTCTGTGGTGGCTTTGGGCCGGGGCCCTGTTCCTGCTGCCCTTGCTGATGTTGCAGCCTTGGGCCATGGATCGGCAATTGCTGCCCTGGTTTCATGCCAGTGTGCAGCCCTTGGGCGCTACGTCTTCAGCGCTTCCAGGGCCAGAGGCGGCTCTGGACCCCTTGGCCCCGCTCGCGATCAGCTGGCCTTTGAGTTCCGAGCTCCTGGCGAGGCTGGCTCCGCCGACCTGGATGTGGTGGCTGCTGCCGATGGTGAGTGCCTTCAAGGCCGTGCGGCTGGGGCAAAGCTATCGCCGGACTCGCGCACTGCGCCAGCAGGCCCTGATTTGGAAGGAGGCGCCGGCAGGCTGCCCTGTGCCTGTGCGGGTTCACCCCGGCGTGGACAGCGCCATGCTGGTGGGGCTGCGTCAGCCGGAAATCCTGCTACCAAGCGCCTACCTCCAGCATCTGAATGCCGCGCAGCTGGCCCTGATCGTGCAGCATGAGCTCTGCCATCAGCAGCAGGGTGATCTGCGCCAGCATGTGCTCCAGCAAGCCTTGAGCTGCCTGTTCTGGTGGAGCCCGGCCTGGCGGATCGCGGCGCAAGAGCTGAGTCGCTGGCGCGAGCTTCGTTGTGATGCCCTGGTCAGCCGCCAACAGGCGCAGCCGCATCGCTACGCACAAACGCTTCTGGATTGCGCTCTGCTGCAGCAGAAGCAGCCGGGGGATCGGGGACCGGGGCGCGCGCTGGCTCAGCGCTGGTGGCATGCGCCACTGCTTGCCTTGCGCATTGACGCAGTGCTGCGGCAGGAACAGCGCCCGCAGTGGCTGTGGCAGGGCGGGCTGCTGGCGCTGCTGCTCTTGGGCAGCAGCCTGTTTTTGACCCAGCATTTGCAGCTGGCTGACCTGCCGGCTCGCCATGCGCAGGTGAGCGTCAGCGAGCTGGGCCGATTGAGCGTGCTGCTGGAGCGCGTGGCGAGCCAGGATGTGCCGGGAGTGCAATCACTGCTGGCCGAGGGCGCGCCCTTGAATCTGGCCCGGCCTGGCGACGGAACGCCGCTGATGATGGCGGTACGCCGCCAGTCCCTCGCGTTGGTGGAACTGTTGCTCAAGGCTGGTGCCGACGCCAATATCAGCAGCCGGGGCGACGGCAATGCGCTGATCCTGGCTGCTCAGGGTGGCCAGCTGTCCATCGCCCAGCGCCTGCTGGACGCCGGTGCCGATGTCAATGCCGCCGTGCTGGGCGATGAAACGCCTTTGATCCAGGCCGCACGGCGGGGCGACCTGGCCATGGCCCAGTTGCTCCTGGCGCATGGCGCCCTGATCAATCTGCAGGTGCAGACCCCGATGTCCGATGGTCGGGTCTGGCGTTCGGCCCTGAACCAAGCGTCGACGCCCGCCATGCGCGAGCTGCTCTTGCAGCGAGGAGCACGCTGATGCTGCTGCTACCCCGCGTCCGAGGCCCCTGACTCCGGGCTGTGTCGGGCCGCGCAGGCATGCGCGGCGCTCCCGACCTTTGCCTCCCCGTCCTGTTCATCACCCTCGCGCAGCTTCGTGAGGCCGCCCATGGTGCCGCCGGCCGCCAGGGAGGTCTGCTGCCCAGTGTTCCGCCTTGGCGCCGCGCCCTTTGTTGTTGTTCTGTCGACCCGGCCGCATTTTCCTGAGTACTCAACGTTCTCCTCAGTCTTCTCTTCTCTTCAACCCTCAAGGAACCCGTGATGCTGAAATTCAAACTCCGAAGCCTGGGCCTGCTGCTCTGTGTCGGCCTCAGTGGCTGCCAGCTGTTCCCTCGGGCGCTGCCTGTCCCTGCCGAGGCACCGCAGCAGTCCGAGGCCTATCAGCCGCAGTTCGCAAAGAGCGCGACCGAGGCCGCCCAAGCGCTCGCGCAAGCGCGCACACAGCAGCGCTGGCCCGCCTTCACGGCGGCGGTGTCCTGGCGAGGCGATCTGGTCTGGGCGGCGGCGAGCGGCTATGCCGATCTGGAGCGCCAGGCGCCGGCCACGATTGAAACCCAGTTTCGCGTCGGCAGCACCTCCAAGGCCGTGACCGCCACCGCCATGGCCCGGGCCGTGACTCGATCCGAGCTGACCATGGACACCCCGATTGGGCAGTACAAGGCCGATCTGCCCAACCCTGCCTGGCAAGCGATGACCCTGCGTCAGCTCATGTCTCATACCGCGGGGATGCCGGCTTATGCCGAGAACACCGACTGGTCAGGCAAGCTGCAAAGCTGGCTCAAGTGGCGGCGCTACACCGATGTGAATGAGGCCTTGGGCTTGTTTGACGACGCCCGGCTGCTCTCCGCCCCCGGGCAACGCTTCCACTACAGCTCCTTCGGCACGGTCCTGGCCAGTGCCGTCTTGCAGAGCGCCACCGCTCAGCCCTTTCTGTCCTATCTTCATGCCCAGGTCAGCGAGCCCTTGGGCCTGAGCTCGCTCGCAGCGGCAGAGCAGCCACATGAGCAGCAAGCGCGCTTCTATGAGACCCGCGGCGGCGTGGCGCGCCTGCACCGGCCGGTCGATCTGAGCCAGAAATGGGCCGGAGGCGGCCTGGCGGCCAGTTCGGTGGATCTGGCGAAGCTGGGCGCCGCCTGGTTGCGCCCGTCCTTCATTGCAACGCCGGTTCGGCAGGATTTCTGGACGCCCCAGCGACTGGCCGATGGGCGCGAGAACGAGCAGTCCTACGCCTTGGGTTGGCGCCACTCCAACTTGCAGCACCTGTACTGCGACCGAGCCCATCCGCTCCAATCCGCCGTCAGTTATGTGCATCACGGCGGTGTGTCCGATGGCGCGCAAAGCTTGCTGATCATCTATCCGCAGTGGGACCTGGTCGTGGCCGCAAATATCAACACCCAAACGGCGGACTGGTGCGACTTCGCCCGCGAGGTCAGTCAGCTGACCAAGCCCTTCCTGCGTCAGCTCGCACCTGATTTGCTGAACTGAAGGCCCGGGGCCGGTCCTGATCTGCTGCCCCGCACGGTGTTTGGCCAAGGCGCCGCTGTCGGGCGAGACGCGGCAAGCGGGTTCAGGACTCCGGGTCGAACATGAAGACCCGCAGCTCCTGCTCGCAGCGGCAGGCGGCAGCCAGGCGCGCCGCCCAGGTCAGCGCGGCCTCACGCGAGGGCAGCTCCAGCACCGCAAAGCCACCGTCCAGCGTCGGGCTCGTGCTGCCCGCGCCTTCTCGAACCGAGCCATCGCCCGCCACCCGCAGCGGCGCCACGGCCGCGTCAATCCCACCTGCGAACACATACACCCCCGCTGCCTTGGCCTCACGAATCACGGCATGGGCGGCCTCGGCCACCGCCGGCAACTCCTCGGCGGGCACGACCATGGCTGCGGCAGGGAAGGAGATCAGGTAGTTGCTCATGGGGCGCTTTCCTTGCGTGGTCAGGCGCTGGTGGCCAGCCGCCGCAAAGCTTCGCGGTGCGGCAGGAAGTGTTTTCGGGCCTGATCCACCAGGGAGGCCCGCGCCTGCAGGCCGCTGAGTGCCATGGCCTGCGAGGGCGCCGCCCTGTGGCCAGGCGCGCTTGTCGGGAAGCGGCCCATGCCGGCCAGCAGGCAGTACCACGAGGGCCGCTGGTACATCAGCGCGGCTTCATGCCGGCCCAGGGCCGCGTCGAAGTCGGCGCCGGCGTCCCAGCTGGCCAGCAGCTCCGCCAGCCGATCCGAGCCTGGCTTCATCGCGCGGTTGGCGCGCCAGTACTCGGTGTCCTCGCGGCTGTTGAGCAGGTAGTGGGTTTGCACGTAGTCGCACACACCGTCGAACATGCGGTTGATCTCGGCGTTGTAGCGCTCACGCAAGGTCGCCGGGTCGTCGCCACCGGTTTGCAGCGCTTCGATCAAATGCTGCACCGAGAACTGGATCAGCATCAGCGCGGTCGCTTCCAGCGGCTCGATGAAACCCTGGGACAGGCCGATGGCCACGCAGTTGTGTCGCCAGTGACGCGCCACGCGACCCACGCGCATCTTCAGGCGCCGGGCACTGGCGCCCTCGGCCGCCGGGCCGAGGTGGGCGCGCAGCGCGGCTTCTGCCGCGTCATCGCTGATGAACTGAGAGCTGTAGACATAGCCGTTGCCGTGGCGATGCGTCAGCGGAATCTGCCAGGCCCAGCCGTGGCCCAGGGCGGTGGAGGTGGTCTCGGACGCCATGTCCTGGTCGGGATCCAGCGGCGTGGGGATGGCGATGGCGCGGTCGTTGAAGAGCCGGTCGCCCCAGGGGATGAAGGGCTCGCCCAGGGTTTCGTTGATCAGCAGGCCGCGAAAGCCGCTGCAGTCGATGAAGAAATCGCCCTCCAGGCGCTGGCCGCTGCTCTGCAGGCGCAGGGCGGTGATGTCGCCGCTCTCGGCGTGGCGTTCCACCGCCGCCACGGTGTCCACGCAGTGCTGCAGGCCCAGCCGCTCCTGCGCATGGCGCTTCAGGAAGGTGCCCAGCAGGCCCGAGTCGAAGTGGTAGGCGTAGTCGGTGGCCGGGTGCTGAGCCGGATGGATGTAGTGGGGCGCGCGGCGCTGACGCGCCAGTTCAGCGGCAAGAAAGAAGTCTGCCGGGTTGGCGTCCACATCCTCGCCGCGCCGGCGCTGATTCGCTTGCTGGATGAAGGCCTGGCCCAGCGGGCGGTCGGCCTCGTTGAAGAAGGGGTGGACGTAGCTTTCGTAGCCCGGATGCGTGGACCAGCCGGGGAATCGGATGCCGGCCTTGTAAGTGGCGTGGCAGGCCGGCATCCAGTCGCGCTCCTCCAGGCCGAGCTGGCGGAAGAAATCGCGCAAATAGGGCGTGGAGCCTTCGCCCACGCCGATGATGCCGATGTCGCTGGACTCGACCAAGGTGTAGCGGCAGGCCGGCCCCAGCTGGCGCGCCAGGAGGCAGGCGCTCATCCAGCCGGCCGTGCCGCCGCCGACGATGATGAAGTGGGGGGAGGCGGGGGGCGCGGAAGTCATGAAGCAGAGGATGCGGAAGAAGTAGCTGCCGCCGAATCGGCGCTGTCAGGCGGAGTCGCCAACATCGGCGGCGCCGCAGCGGCATGGCCAGGCAGGGCCAGCCTCACCTCAAAGCCGCCCTGCGGATGATTGCGAAAGCGCAGGCTGCCGCCGTGGTCGGCCACGATGTCGCGCACGATGGATAGGCCCAGGCCCAGGCCTTCGCCGCGCAGCTTGGAGCCATGGTCCAGCCGGGTGTAGGGTTGGCCCAGCTTGGCCAGGGCGCTCTCGGGCACGCCGGGTCCGTGGTCGCGCACGGTCAGCAAGACCTGACCCTCTTCTGCGCTGCCGGGCTCGCCCGAGGCCATCTCCAGCTCGGTGCGGTGCTGCTGGGCGCCGGCGCCGTAGAACATGGCGTTGTCCAGCAGATTGCCGAGTGCGCGCTTGAGGGCCAGCGGCTTGCCGAACACGGTCAGGGGCAGCTCTTTCAGCTCGATCTGCTGGCCGGTCATGCGTGCGTCGCGCACCATCTTCTGCAGCACCAGGTCGATGCGCACGGGCGCACGGTTCTCGTGGATGTCGGTGTCCTTGACGATCTGCAGGGCGGTCTTGACCATCATGTCCAGCTCGTCCAGATCCTCGTGGAACTCGTCCTGCACGGCGGGGTCGTCCAGCAGCTCGCTGCGCAGGCGCAAGCGGGTGATGGGTGTGCGCAGATCGTGCGAGATGGAGGCGAACAGACGCTCGCGGTCGCTGAGGTAGCGGCGGATGCGTTCCTGCATGTCGTTGAAGGCCTGGATGGCGCGCCGCACCTCCGAGGTGCCGCTCAGGCGCAGCGGCTGCGGCGTGGTGCGGTGGCCCACCAGGGCGGCGGCCCGGCTCAGGCCGCGCAGCGGGCGGGTCAGCGCGCGCGCGGCGATCACGGTCAGGATCAGGGCCAGGCACAGGGTCAGCAGCTGCGGGGCCAGGCGTTGCCAGGTGAAAAAGTCCAGCTGCTCCAGAAAGTAGGGGTCGGGCATGGCGCTGGTCAGGTAGAGCCACTGGCCCGGTTCCGTCTCCACCTGGATCACCAAGAACGGCGCCGGCCGTTCACTGGCCAGCAGCGAGGGGTCGACCCAGCTGTCGGGCAGGTCGGCCAGCAAGGCGCCGCTGGGCGCCACCTTGAGCCCTTGCGGTGAAGCCAGGGCGACCCGGATGGGCGTGCCGGGTGCCAGCTGGGCGCCGATTTCCTGGCGCACGATGGCTTCCACCGAGCGCGCCAATGGCAGATCGGGCAGGGCCCGGGTCGGCACCTCGCCCTTGTTGAGAAAGACCAGAAAGCGCGTGCCGCCCATGGTGCGCAGCTGCTCGATCACCAGCGGCCGGTAGGGCGCCGGCAGCTCGCGCAGGGCGCGCAGCGCGCCCAGCACGCCGCTGGCCACATGGTGGGCGGCCAGCTCGGCCTGGCGGCGCGTGCGCAGCTCGACCTGGCGGTACCAGAGCAGATTGACCAGCAGCTGCACGATCACCAGGCCGGCCAGCATGGCCAGGGTGAAGCGGCCCTGCAGGCTGTCGAACCAGAAGCCCAGGCTGCGCCGCGGCCAGCTCTGGGTTTCTCCGCTCAGGCCCTGGGCCTCAAAGCGCATGCGAGGCGCTGACGGTGGTGGCAAAGACATAACCCGAACCCCGCACGGTCTTGATCAGGGCCGGTTGCTTGCCGTCGTCGTGCAGGCGCTGACGCAGGCGGCTGACCTGCACATCGAGCGAACGGTCCAGAGGGCCGAGGTCGCGGCCGCGCGTCACCTCGGCCAGGCGGCTGCGGTCCAGCACCTCGCCGGGGTGCTCCACCAGCAGCTTGAGCAGCTGGAAGTCCATGCCCGAGAGGGCCGAGGCCGCGCCCTCGGGGTCGATCAGGCTGCGCTCCAGCACATCGAGGGTGAAGCCGTTGAAGCGGAAGTAGCGCGGCGTCTGGCTCCGCTCCTGGCCGCTGCGGCGGTGGATGGCCTTGATGCGGGCCAGCAGTTCGCGCGGGTTGAAGGGCTTGCCAATGTAGTCGTCGGCGCCCAGTTCCAGGCCGACGATGCGGTCGGTTTCCTCGGCGCTGGCGGTCAGCATGATGACGGGCACATCGGAGCGGCGGCGCACCGCCTGGCACAGGGCAAAGCCCTCGGTGTCGGGCAGCATGACGTCGAGAATGCACAGGCTGATTTCGTCACGGAAGCGCTCGAATTCGGCCATGAAGCTGGCGCCGTCGTGGGCCAGGCGCACCTCGTACTGGTTCTTCTCGAGGTAGGTCTTGAGCAGGGTGCGGATCTTCTGGTCGTCGTCGACGAGCAGGATGGTGCGGGTCATGGCAAAGCTTTCGGGGGGCGCGGGCCGAGCGCGCGCAGCAGGGCCTGCAGGCGGCGCTGCGCAGCGGCGGGGGTCTGGTTGGGGTCGAGGGCAAAGCGGTGCACGGTCTCGATGAAGGCGTTCTTGCCGACCTCATCAAACGCCATGCGGTGCACCAGGCTGGGCACGCGCGGCGTAACGGGGTTGGCGAACAGGCGATAGGAGCGTTGGGCGCAGACATCGAGCTCGTCCACCGGCACATCGCGGCGCACCGGCACCGAGCCCTTGATGCGGTTGTAGCTGATCTGCAGCGTGGCATTGCCCAGCAGCTCGGCCATGCGCTCCTGCGCCGCCTGCTTGGCGTTGTCGCCGGCCAGCATGGCCAGGGTGTCGATGCTGAAGAGATGGGCTTGCGCCGTGCCGGGCACGGCCTTGCATTCGAAATCGCGCCCGCCTTCCTGGCCGAGCGCGCCCAGCTCGCCGCGCACCCAGTCGCCGCTGATCAGCATGGCCGTGCGGCCTGCGGCAAAGTCGGCGACCAGCTCGGTCCAGCGGCGTTCGCCGGGGTTGGCGTTGCCGGGCTGGCTGCCGCTGCCTCCGGCGGCGCTGACCGGTGCGGCCAGATTGCGCCATTCGCGCAGGCGTTTGAAGCTGCGCTCCAGGGCCGGGTCGTCAAAGGCCTGGAGGTCGCGCTGCACCACCATGCGTTGGTAGAGGGCCGGGCCGGCCTCGCCCAGCAGCATGGCTTCGAACACCGTGGCCACCTGCCAGGGCTCGTCGCTGAAACCCACGGGCGTGATGCCGGCGGCGCGCAGGGCGCTGGCCGCCCGCATCACGCCGGCCCAGTCGCTGGGCGGCTCGATCTTGAGCTGGCGGAACAGGGCCAGGTTGAGGTAGAGGTTGTTGATGCGGTGGATGCCCAGGGGCGCGGCCACCACATGTTCGCGAACATTGAGCTGGCTCATCACTTGGGGGAAGAGGGTGCCGCGCCAGTCGCGCCGCTGCGCCACACCGTCCAGGCGCAGCAGCAGGCCCAGCTCGGCCCATTCGCGCAAGGCCTGGCCGTTGAGTTGGGCCACCTGCGGCGCCTGGCCGCGCAGGGTGCGCTCGTTCAACACCTTGATGGCACCGCCGCCGCCGCCGCCGGCCACGGCGCCATCGATCCAGCGCAGGCCTTGCTCGGCCATGCGAGCGGCCACATGGTCGGCTGCGGCTCGCTCGCCGGCCGAGGTCCACCAGTGCAGCACATTGAGCTCCTGGTTGAGCGCCGCATTGCTGCTGTTGCCGGCGCTGCCGCTGCTCGTGCCTGTGCTGCTGGATGCCGCGGGCGGCGCCGCCGGCACCGACACCGGCTGCAGCAGGGCGAGTGAGGTGACCAGTGCAAGAATGGCCGGCATCTTGCCTCGCAGGGGCAGGCGCGGGGCCAAGGATTTGTTGGACTTCGGTGAGCTTGTGTAAGGCACGGGCGGACAGCGCGGAGAGGCTTGTGACAATTGTTCAGGCCCTCTGCGCACTTGGCGATTGGGGCTTTCGCGGCATCGGCCGCAGAGCGCCCGTGCGCCGGGGCTTGTGGCCACGTTAAATAACGTAACACGCGAAATCGGCGCCACGATGTCGGCCCGCACGCTGCTGCTCGATGACACTGGGGCGAGCGCGTGTTTCTGCCCTGTTGCAGACGGTTCAGGGCCGATGCCGGCGGGGAATTGCGTTACATGGCCTGCGGCCCTATCGTCGGGCCTGTGCCCTGGGGCAGGGTGGCTGCTGACGCAGCGCCGCCGCGCCCCATGCGGCGACAAGGCGTGCAGCGCGCATGCCAGGACCCGGGCCAGGGTGCGCTGGATGAGTCGTGCCGAGCCCGTGCTTCACAGGACTGCTCCTTGCCTGCGAGCGCCTCCCCCGCCAATGCGGAGGTGCTCGCAGGATCTTCTTTTCCTGGCCGCGCAGTGCTGGATTGGGCGGGGTTGCCCTCGGTGCTCGCCCAGCGAGGCAGCCGGGCCATCACGGCCCGGGCCGCGGTCCGCGCAGAGCTTACTGGGCGTGATCTTGTCCTTCTTCGCCCTCGTCTTCGGGCTCCAGGTACTCGTCTTCGAGCTCGTCGTTGTCCAGCGTGGCGACCTCGGCGTATTGCACGCCGTGCAGCTGGTGGCGGTAGGCCAGGTGGGCGTGGCGGGCGGTGGCTTCGTGCTCGCCGTCTTCGGCGGCTGCCGCAGCAGCCAGGTGGTGGTCGGCCGCGGCGGAGAAGTGGCGGGCGGCCAGGCGGTGGTAATCGGCCACGGTTTCGAAATCGTCCTCGTCCAGCAGTTCCTGGGTGACGCCTTCGGGCAGGTCTTGGAGGTCTTGGGCTTGGCTCATGGAAATCGTCTCTTCCTTCGTTCGTGCGCCCGAGTCGGGGCGCGGTGGATGGAGCGTGAATGGCCGCTGGGCTCATGGGCGCTGCCGCCCGGGCCTGGGCTCAGACGGCAACGCAGACCCAGCATCACCGCGGGCCGTGAAGCCTTGGTGACAGTGCGCGCGGTCTGTTTGGGGCGAACGAGGAGCGCGGAGCCGTGGTGGAGGTAAAGAAAGGCGCTGAGGGCGGGCCGCGTCAGGCCGTGTCGGCGAGATAGTCCAGGGCGGCCTGACGGGCAGCGTCGAAGGTCAGACGAAAGTGTTGCAAGGCCTGCGCATAGGGCTGCTCGCCCTCGCTGCACAGCTGTTCCACGGCCAGCGCGGCTTGGCTCAAGTCCTGCATGCCGAGGTAACCGGCGGGTGTCCCTGTGGCGTGGCCGAGTTGGGCCCAGCCCGCGCGGTCGCCGTCATCCAGGGCGTGCATGCGCACCTGGGTGTCGCTGAGGAAGCGCTGCAGCAGGCCTTGGAACTGGCCTGGCTGGCGGAATGCGGCCCGGCCTCGCTCGGCGTCGAAGGACGGCTTGGCCTCGGTGCCCGGCGGCGAGCTTGCGGGAGTTTCGGCCGGCGTGGCTGCCTCGCTGCTCCGGAGGCCCCCGGGTTCCGCGGCGTCGCCGTCGGCGCTGCGCCCCATCAGGCGGTTGATGGTGCCGACCAGCTCATCCACATTGAAAGGCTTGGCGACGAAAGCATCCATACCAGCCGCCAGCGCGGCCTGGCGTTGCTGCTGGAAGGCGCCGGCGGTGAGGGCCACCACCTTGAGCCGCTGCAGCTGCGGCGTGGCGCGAATCTTCTCGGTGGCGGCATAACCGTCCATCACCGGCATCTGCACATCCATCAACACCAGGTCGATGGCCTCGCCTTCGCCGAGCAGGCGATTCAATGCATCCAGGCCATCGACGGCCTGCAGCACTTCGGCGCCTTCGCCGCGCAGGATGTCCTGGGCCACATCGCGGTTGATCTCGCTGTCATCGGCCACCAGCAGACGCAGGCCGCGCAGGCGTTGCTCTTGCTGCGCGGGCAACGCCGGGGTACCGAGCAAGGCGCCCCGGCGACTCTTGGCCTCCAGCACCACGTTGTAGAGCGCCGAGGCGGTGACGGGCTTGGTCAGCACTGCATCCACCGCCTGGGCGCCGGGTTCGTCGCGCAGGTGGTCGCGGTCGTAGGCGGTGACCATGACGATGATGGGCGCGTCGGGGCGATCGCTGCCATCGGCGTCCTGATGCTGCTGCTCCCGGATCAGCACGGCTGCCGCCAGGCCATCCACCACTGGCATGCGCCAGTCGAGCAGGATCACGTCGTAGGGCAGCTGGGTGGCACGTTCGTGCACCAGCTTCAGGGCCTGGCCGGCCGAGTCGGCGGCATCGGCATGCCAGCCCAGGCTCTTGGCCGTGCTGCACAGCACCTGGCGAGCGATGGCATGGTCGTCGGCGATCAGAACGCGTTGGTGGACCATGGCGGGCAGTGAATTTTCTGCCGGCTCGCTGAGCTGGAAGGGCAGGCGCACGGTGAAGGTGCTGCCCTGGCCCAGCCGGCTTTGCACGGCGATGCTGCCGCCCATCAGCTCGGCCAACTGGCGGCTGATGGTCAGGCCCAGGCCGGTGCCGCCGAAGCGGCGGGTGGTCGAGCTGTCGGCCTGGCTGAAGGCATGGAAGATGTCGGCCAGCTTGTCTTCGGGGATGCCGATGCCGCTGTCCTGCACGCTGAATTCCAGGGTGATGAAGTCCGGGCCGCGCGGGTCGGGCAGGTCGAGCTTGCGCACCGCCACCACCACCTCGCCCTTGGGCGTGAACTTGATGGCGTTGCTCGCCAGATTGGTCAGCACCTGGCCCAGGCGCAGCGGGTCGCCCTTGAGGAAGAGCGCCCCTGCCGGCGCCGCACCGACCAGCACCTCGACCGGCTTGTTGCCCACGGCCGTGGCCATCAGCGAGGCCAGCTGGTCCAGCACATCCTCGAGCCGGAAGGGCATGTTCTCGATGTCCAGGCGGTGTGCCTCGATCTTGGAGAAGTCCAGGATGTCGTTGATGATGGTCAGCAGGCTGCTGCCCGACTGCTCGATCTTGCGCACCATCTGCAGCGTGCCGGCTTCCAGGGGCTGGCGTTGCAGCAGGTAGCACATGCCCAGGATGGCGTTCATGGGCGTGCGGATCTCATGGCTCATATTGGCCAGGAATTCGCTCTTGGCCTGGTTGGCCGATTGCGCCTGCTCGCTGCGTTCCAGCAATACCAGGTTGAGTTCCTGCAGGCGCAGCTGGGCCTGCTTGAGGGCGCTGACATCGGTGATGAGCACAAAGAAGCCACGCACCTTGGCGGGCGGGCTGACGCCCTCGGCGTCGGTCTCCGGCTTGGCTGCGAGCTCCAGGTCGGGGATGAAATGGATCCAGGCCTCGCTGTGCCGGCCGTCGGCATGTTCGATACGACGCTCTGTCTGCTGGCTTTCGCCGCGCAGGGCGCCATCGACAAAGGGCTGGAACCAGGCCGAGCGTTCGGGCCCCAGCAGCTCGGCCATGGGCCGACCCTTGAGCTCCGCTTCGCCCAGGCCCAACCAGTTCTTGAAGGCGGCGTTGGCAAAGGCGCAGAGTCGATCGGGCGTGCAGTACAGCATCATCCCAGGAACGATGTCGAGCAGCGAATGCAGAAAGCGCTCGTTCTGCTGCAACTGCTGGCGCTGCTGGGTCAGCTCGGTGATGTCGTTGACGACGACGTAGAAGCCCTGCACCTCACCGTCGACCCAGTCGGGTAGGTACTGGGTCAGCGAGTGGCGCGAGCGACCGTCGAGGCTCTTGATGGTGCGCTCGAAGGTCTGTGCTTGTCCTTGCAGCGCCGCTTCGATGTGGCGGCGGTTGGCTTCGAAGAGCTCGGGCCCGAGCAGGGCCTGCAGGCTGCGGCCAGGCAGCTGCAGCGGGTCAATGCCGAACCAGTCGGAATAGGCGTGGTTGGCCACCTGGTTGATCAGCTGCTTGTCCCAGTACCCGATCATGGAGGGCACGCCGTCCAGCACATTGCGCAGGCGGCGGCGTGCGGTTTCCAGCTCCTGGGTGCGCTCTTGCACCTGGCCCTCCAGGCTGGCGTTGAGCTGCAGGATGCGGGCCTCGGCCTGCTTTTGTTCGGTGATGTCGCGCGCGATCTTGGCCGCACCGATCACCTGGCCTTGAGCATCGTGGATGGGTGACACCGTGACCGAAACATCAACCCGGCTGCCGTCGGCTCGTTGGCGCACGGTGATGAAGTGGGGCACCCGCTCCCCTTTGGCGATGCGGCTCAGGATGTTGTGTTCTTCATCCTGCAACTCTGGCGGAACAATCAGTTCACCCAAGGGGCGGCCCATGGCTTGTTCGGCGCGGTAGCCGAAGATGGCCTCGGCCGCCGGATTCCAGCTGGTCACGCGTCCTTGCAGGCCCTTGCTGACGATGGCCTCGCTGGAACCCGCCACGATGGTGGCCATATGCGCGGCATCGGCCGCGGCCTGGCGGCGGCGCTGGCGGTTGCTGGCCAGCGAATGCAGCAACAAGGCCAGCAGGGCCGAGACCCCGGCCATGCTGATGCCCACCCAGGTGGGATTGAGCTGCGGCTGAAGCGCCAGAAAACCGGGCTGGGCACGCACTTCGACCAGCCATTGGCGGCCATAGAGCTGCAAGGGCAGGCGCAAGCTGAGCCCGGCCAGCGCTGGGGCACCGGGCCTGGAATCGAAGAAGGGCAGGGGTTCGGCCTGGTTGTCGGCATCCAGCAATCGCAGGGCGGCGCTGTCCTGACGCAGGTCCAGGCCGTTCAGCATTTCTTCCACCAGCAAGGGCGCGTAGGCCAGGCCCTGCACCTCGGCCTGACGCAGGGCCAGGCTTGCGGGTGTGCTGCCGCTGCGATAGATGGGCAGCATGAAGAGCAGGCCCTGGCCTGGTTTGCCGCTGGCTTGCAGCAAGGTGATGGGGCGAGTCAGGGTCGGCTGACCACTGTTGAGCGCGGCCAGCATGGCTTCGCGTCGCGAGGACTCGGAGGCGATGTCCAGGCCCAGGGCTGCGGCGTTGGGTGCCTCCGGTTCGATGAACTGGATTACCCAGCGCTCATCGCGGTGAGGGCTCAGCGATTGGATGTGGAAGTCGGGTCGGATTTCCTGCTTCAGTCTGCGCAGAAATGCCGCTTCCTGCTGTGGCTGGATGCGGCGGATCAGGCCGAAGCCGCGTGCGCCGGGGAACTCGCGTTCCAGGTCGCGCGAGCGCATGTACTCGCGAAAGCCTTCGCGGCTGAGCTGATCCAGCCCCGCCGCCAGGGCTGCACCGCGGGCGCCGCGCAGGCCGTATTCGTAGCTGCGCATGCGGGCTTGCACCTGCCCCAGGGTTTGCTGGGCCAAATCGGCGAAACGCCTTTCGGTTTGAGCCTCTTGCTGCCGCTGCAAGGCCAGGGTGGTGGCAAAGGCCAGCACGCAGCCTCCCAGCAGCACCGCCAGAGCCCAAGCTCCGGACTTGCTGCCTTGCTTCATGTGCGCTCCCCGCGGTCGGCCCGGGGAGGCGACCGCTTTGGAGCGAGACTAACCCATTTCCCGCGTAGCGGGCGCGCGCTGTGGGCGCCAGAGTACGCGGGCCGCGCGCTGCAGCGCAAAGGCCAGCAGCAGGCCCAGTGCCAGGCCTGCGCTGTCGGCCAGCAGGTCGGCCCACTCGCCGCTGCGCCCGGGCACCTGGCTTTGCAGGATCTCGATCGCGCCGCCGTAGGCCAGCAAGCCGATCCACAGCGCCACCCGGCGCCGCGGCCAGGCCAGCAGACCGACCGTGCACAGGCCCGCAAACGCGCTGGCATGGTTGAGCTTGTCCCAGCCCAGGGTCGCTTGCTTGGGCGGAGCCGGACTCAGCGCCAGAAAGGAAATCACCGCGAGCATCAACAGGAACAGTCCCAGTAAGGCGCGATGGAGCCAGGGCTGTTGCCAAAAATCCGGCTCGCCGAGGGGCGATGCGTGAGAAGCTGAGGCGGTGGCCAGAGGGTCAGGTCGTGTCACGATGCGGCGCGAATTAAGTGAAGCCGGGAGTGTCGCCCGACCGGCATTGCATCGTGGCAGCTTTGTGTGACGCGCTGACAGGGCCGGACTGGCTTGTCACGTCGGCGCAGCCGCCTGCGTGTCCCGGCCGGCTGTGCGTGCAATCCCGTTCCAGCCCAGAAACAACAAAGCCCAGCTCTTGCGAACTGGGCTTTGCGGATTTTTTGATGGTGCCGGAGAGATGAATCGAACACCCGACCTTCTCATTACGAATGAGCTGCTCTACCGACTGAGCTACACCGGCATCAAGCCTTAAATTCTAGCAGGAATTATTGGGCCGAATCAAGATGGTAGGCGGTGACGCGCTCCACCTCGTTCTTGGAGCCCAGCACCACGGCCACGCGTTCGTGCAATTGCGTGGGGGTCAGGTCCATGATGCGCTGGCGGGCGTTGGTGGCCGCGCCGCCGGCCTGCTCGACCAGGAAGGCCATGGGGTTGGCCTCGTACATCAGGCGCAGCTTGCCGGCCTTGTTGGGCTCACGCCGGTCCCAGGGGTACATGAAGACGCCGCCGCGGGTCAGGATGCGGTGCACATCGGCCACCATGGAGGCGATCCAGCGCATATTGAAGTTCTTGCCGCGCGGACCTTCTTCGCCGGCCAGGCATTCGTCGATGTAGCGCTTCACCGGTGCATCCCAGTGGCGCATGTTCGACATATTGATGGCGAACTCCTTGGTGTCCTCGGGGATCTTCACGCCTTCTTGCGTCAGCACAAAGCTGCCTTGCTCGCGGTCCAGGGTGAACATGGCCACGCCGGCGCCGAAGGTCAGCACCAAGGTGGTTTGCGGGCCGTAGACGCAGTAGCCGGCGGCCACTTGCTGCTTGCCCGGCTGCAGGAAGTCGTCTTCCGACACGCCCTTGCTGCCCTCGGCCTTTTTGAGCACCGAGAAGATGGTGCCGATGGAGACGTTGACGTCGATGTTGGACGAACCATCCAGCGGGTCGAACATCAGCAGGTATTCGCCCTTGGGGAAGCGGTTGGGCACCAGGTAGATGCCTTCCATTTCCTCGGAGGCCATGGCCGCCAGATGGCCGCCCCATTCATTGGCCTCGATCAGCACCTCATTGGCGATGATGTCGAGCTTCTTCTGGATCTCGCCCTGCACGTTCTCGCTGCCGGCCGTGCCCAGCACCTCGCCGAGCGCACCCTTGGTGACGCTGATGGCGATGCGCTTGCAGGCTCGCGCCACCACCTCGATCAGGAGGCGCAGCTCCTGCGGGATGTGGCCATGCTGGCGCTGTTGTTCGATCAGGTATTGAGTCAGGCTGATGCGACGTGTCATGGTGACGGTCTTTCTCGGGGAAGTAAAAAAACGGGTCAGAACGCGGCAGACGAAGAAAAGGGGCCTCGCGGCCCCTTGTCATCTGCCCGTTCAGGCGGCGGCGTCGGCCGACTTGTCAGACTCCAGTGCACGGTCGATGACCTCGCGCACATCGCTGGACAGGTCGGGCTTGGCGGCCACGCGGCGGATCGCTTCCAGGGCGGCGCTGCGGTAGGGCTGGGCCAGGGTGGTCCAGCGGTCCATGGCGCGCGCCAGGCGGCTGGCGATCTGCGGGTTGATGGCGTCCAGAGCCAGCACCTGCTCGGCCCAGAATACATAACCCGCAGCATCAGCGCGGTGGAAGGCAGCCGGGTTGAACATGCACAGCGAGGAGATCAGGCTGCGCGCGCGGTTCGGGTTCTTGAGCGTGAAGTCCGGATGCTGGGTCAGCTGCTTGACGCGGGTGAAGCTCTTGCCATCCAGCTCCGGCGTGCGGCCTTGCAGGGCGAACCACTTGTCGATGACCAGGGCGTCGTCCTTGAACAGCTCGTGGAAGCGGGCCAGGGCCGCCTCGGCCAGCTCGGCATGGGCGTTGACCAGGGCGCTCAGGGCGCCGAGGCGCTCGGTCATATTGCCGGCGTCCTTGAAGCGCTGGTAGGCGCGGCCGGGCCAGACCGTGTCGCCGCTGCGGGCAGCGTCCAGCACCAGCATGCTCAGGGCCAGATTGGCCAAGGCGCGCTTGCCGGAGGACACCGGATCGGGCGTGTAGCCGCCCTGGATCTGGTTGGCCTCGAAGGCTTCGATCCAGTCCTCACGCAGGGCTTGGGCCAGTTGGCTGCGCGCGGCCTCCACGGCGGCGTGGATGGCTTGCGGGTCCACCACCTCCAGCTGCTCGGCGATATAGCCTTCGCCGGGCAGGGTCAGGGCCAGGTCCTTGAAGGCGGCGTCCAGCTCGGGATGGCGCAGCACGGCGCGCATGGCTTCGATGAAGGCGCTGTCCAGCTGCAGGGCGCTGCCGCTGCGCACGGCCGCGAGGATGCGGTTCAGCGCCAGGCGCTGGCTGGCTTCCCAGCGGTTGAAAGCATCGGCATCGTGCTGCAGCAGCACCAGCAGGTCCGCATCGCTGAGGCCGTCATCCAGCACCACCGGGGCCGAGAAGCCGCGCAGCAGCGAGGGCACGGGCTGGCTGGCCAGGTTGGTGAAGACGAAGCTTTGTTCGACTTCGTCCAGCACGATCACGCGCTCCAGTCCGGTGGCCTGGTCTTCGCCCTGCAACTGCAGAGGCAAGGCCTGACCCTCAGCACTCAGCAAGCCCAGGGCCACCGGGATCACCTGGGGCAGCTTGTGCTCCTGGCCCGGGGTGGCGGGGTTGTGTTGCTTAAGCGTCAGGGTGTAGGTCTGGGCGGCTGCGTCGTACACGCCGCGGGCCTGCACGCGCGGCGTGCCGGCTTGCGAGTACCAGCGCTTGAAGTTGTCCAGGCGTGTGCTCAGGGCCGAGCCGGGGTTGGCGTCGGCGATGGCGGCGGCGAAGTCGTCGCAGGTCACGGCCTGGCCGTCATGGCGCTCGAAGTAGAGCTTCAGGCCCTTCTCGAAGCCGGCGCGGCCGACCAGGGTCTGGTACATGCGCACCACTTCCGAACCCTTTTCGTAGACGGTGGGGGTGTAGAAGTTGTTGATCTCGACGAAGGTGTCGGGGCGCACCGGGTGGGCCATGGCGCCCGAGTCCTCGGGGAACTGGCTCGCGCGCAGGGCGCGCACGTCCTGGATGCGGCAGACCGCGCGGGCGCTGGCGCCGCCGGCCATGTCCATGCTGAACTCCTGGTCGCGGAAGACGGTCAAGCCCTCTTTCAGCGAGAGCTGGAACCAGTCGCGGCAGGTGACGCGGTTGCCGGTCCAGTTGTGGAAGTACTCGTGCGCGACGATGGACTCGATGCGGGCGAAGTCAGCGTCCGTTGCGGTGGCCGGCGAGGCCAGCAGGGCGCTGGTGTTGAAGATGTTCAGGCCCTTGTTCTCCATCGCGCCCATATTGAAGTCGGACACGCCGACGACCATGAAGCGCTCCAGATCCAGGGGCAGGCCGAAGCGCGCTTCGTCCCAGACGATGGAGGCGATCAGCGAGTTCATCGCGTGCTCGGTCTTTTCCAGGTCACCGCGGCGCACGAAGACTTGCAGCAGATGGTCCTTGCCTGCACGGGTGCGCACGCGCTGTTCGCGCGCCACCAGATCGCCGGCCACCAGGGCGAAGAGATAGCTGGGCTTGGGGAAGGGGTCGTGCCATTTGGCGAAGTGGCGACCGTTGTCCAGGTCGCCCGAGTCCAGCAGATTTCCGTTGGACAGCAGCACCGGGAACTTGGCCTTGTCGGCGCGCAGCAGCACGGTGTAGACCGCCATCACATCGGGGCGGTCCAGGAAGTAGGTGATGCGGCGGAAGCCCTCGGCCTCGCACTGCGTGAAGAAGCTGCCACCCGAGGTGTAGAGGCCGCTGAGTGCGGTGTTCTTGTCGGGCGCGCAGGTGTTGCGGATCTCGAGCGCGAAATCGGCATCGGGCACGTTGTCGATGATCAGCTCGTGGCCTTCCTGGCGGAAGGACACGCTCTCGCCATTGATCAGCACGCGCAGCACATTGAGCTCTTCGCCGTGCAGGCGCAGGGCGCCGTGGGCGACGGCGGCATTGCGCTCCAGCTGCATCTTGGAGGTGACCAGGGTCTTGGCCGGGTCCAGATCGAAAGTCAGGTCGACGGTACGGATCCAGAACGCGGGCGCGCAGTAGTCTTCGCGGCGGATCAGGGTGGCAGTGCCTTCACGCATGGCGGGCATCCTTGGGTGGCAAGAGGTTTGAAGCCCCGCGCGGGTGGCGCGGGGTCAGAGGCAAGGCAGGGAACGGTCAGGGAAAGAGCCGGGCGGGCGTCTGGGTCTCAGACGCCTTGCTTCAGGCTCTCGGTGATGAAGGGATCGAGGTCGCCGTCCAGCACCTTCTGGGTGGCCGAGGTTTCGTAGTTGGTGCGCAGGTCCTTGATGCGGCTTTGGTCCAGCACATAACTGCGAATCTGGTGGCCCCAGCCCACATCGGTCTTGGTGTCTTCCAGCTTCTGCTGTTCTTCCATGCGCTTGCGCATTTCATGGTCGTACAGGCGCGAGCGCAGGCGTTTCCAGGCCACGTCGCGGTTGCTGTGCTGGCTGCGGCCGTCCTGGCACTGGACCACGATGCCGGTGGGGATGTGGGTCAGGCGCACGGCCGAGTCGGTCTTGTTGATGTGCTGGCCGCCGGCGCCGGAGGCGCGGAAGGTGTCGGTGCGCACATCGGCCGGGTTGATGTCGATCTCGATCGAGTCATCGACTTCCGGGTAGACGAACAGCGAGGCAAAGCTGGTGTGGCGGCCACCCGAGCTGTCGAAGGGGCTCTTGCGCACCAGGCGGTGCACACCGGTCTCGGTGCGCAGCAGGCCGAAGGCGTATTCGCCCTCCACCTTGATGGTGGCGCTCTTGATGCCGGCCACGTCGCCGTCGGTCTGGTCTTCCAGCGTCGCCTTGAAGCCCTTGCGCTCGGCGTACTTCAGGTACTGGCGCAGCAGCATGCTGGCCCAGTCGCAGGCTTCGGTGCCGCCGGCGCCGGCCTGGATGTCGACAAAGCAGTTCAGCGGGTCGGCCGGGTTGTTGAACATGCGGCGGAATTCCATCTGCTCGACGATCTCCGTCAGCTTGGCCGCATCGGCCTCAATGGCTTCCAGGCCCGCGAAATCATCCTCGGCCTTGCTCATCTCGTAGAGCTCGGCGTTGTCGGCCAGATTGCTCTCGAGGTGGTCGACGGTGTTGACCACGTTTTCCAGCGTGCGCTTTTCCTTGCCCAGTTCCTGGGCGCGCTTGGGCTCGTTCCAGACGCTGGGGTTCTCCAGCGCGGCATTGACTTCGTTCAGTCGCAGTGCTTTGCGATCGTAGTCAAAGATACCCCCTTAGCGCGGCAGTCCGCGCTGTCAGGTCGGCCAGGGTGCTACCGATGGTGTTGATGCGTTCGATGTCCATGTTCTTGGTTCCCAAGGAGTACTTGCGGTGGGATGCGTGCGGTCTGGGGCGCGCCGTGCGGGGCGCCTGGCGGGCCCCACCGGGTTCAGGACGCGGCCAAGCCCGGGTGCCCGCGCATCCGAACCTGCTATTTTCACACGCCGGCGCGCGCTGGTAGCAAAGCGCTTGCCCCAGGTCGCCTTCCGGGGGAAATGCTGCACACTGCCCAGCCATGAATCTGCATGATTTCGACCGCCCTGCGCCCCTGCCGGGATCGCTGCCGCCCGCGCCGCCGAGCGCGCAGCAGCTGCGCTACTGGCAGCGCACCCGCCGCCTCACCGGTGTCTTGCTGCTGATCTGGTTGGGCGTGGCTTTCGGACTGAGCTACTTTGCCCGCGAGCTGAGCTTCGATTTCTTCGGCTGGCCCTTCAGCTTCTGGGTGGCCGCCCAAGGGGCGCTGCTGGTGTTCTGCCTGATCGTGGCCGTGTATGCCTGGGCCATGCACCGGCTGGACCAGCTCCATGCCGGGCCGGGCTGATCGGCCCCTGAGCTCGCTTCAGGCGAGCAAAAAGTCTTCGAGGCAGCGCGCCAGCGCTTCGGGTTGGTCGTGGTGCAGCATGTGGCCGGCATCGGCAATGCGGTGTTTTGCCAGCTGGGGCACGGCGCTGAGCCGGGCTTCGAAATCGGCGCGCGGGTAGCGGTCGCCCCAGAACTGGCTCAAATCGCTGGCTTCGCCCTCGACCCAGAGCGTGGGCGCGGTGATCAGCTTCCAGCCGGCCACGATTTCATCCTTGCGGTAGAGGATGGGGTTGGCGCGCTTGTGCGCCGGGTCAGCCAGCAGCTGCCAGTTGCCATCGGCCTGTTGGCGCGACCAGTGCGGCGCCAGCCAGGCGGCCTTGTCCGGGCTCAGGCGCGGGTTGGTCTTGATCAAGCGCTGGGCCACGGCCTCGACGCTGGCGTAGGGGCGCAGCTGCGGTGGTTCCTTCAGTTCTTTCAGCCAGGTGGCCAGACGGCCCGGGGCCTGCTCGGGCTTGGCTTCCGGCAGGCCGAAACCTTCGAGATTGATCAGCCGCCGCACCCGCTCAGGCCGCACGCCAGCGTAGCTCATGACGATGTTGCCGCCCATGCTGTGGCCCAGCAGATCGACCGGAGCCTCGGGGCTGAGTCGGTCCAGCAGGGCGTCGAGATCGGCCAGGTAGTCGGGGAACCAGTAATTGCTGCCCGGGGCGTTGTCGCTGAGGCCGAAACCGCGCCAGTCCAGGGTCACGATGGGGCGGCGGTCGTTCAGCGCACTCAGCGCGTCGACCACGAACTGGAAGGACGCGCCCACGTCCATCCAGCCATGGACCATCACCAGCAGTGGCTGCGCGCTGGCGGTCGAATGCTCGCTTGCCGCCTCGCTGCGCCAGTGCATCAGGTGGTGGCGCAGGCCGCGCAGCTCCAGGAATTCGCTGCGGTGTGCGCGCTGCACCTGGTAACAAGGCTTGCGATCGGCGGCTTCGGTGCTTGGAGGGGGCGTGGTGGCGTTCATGGCCTGCACTGTAGGCCGAATGGCGCTGCGCCGATGTAGCTGGCGCGACAGCGGGCGCTCAAGTGCGCGATCAAACGGCCGGGCCGCAAGACCTTACCCCATTCCCCGGGCAGAATGGGGCGCATGATTTCATACACCTTGCGTTCCGCCGAGCCCCGAGATGTGCCGGCCATTGTGGGCCTGGTCAAGGAGCTGGCCGAGTTCGAGAACCTCAGCCATCTGCTGGAGCTGACCGCGGACAAGCTGCGACTGCATCTCTTCGGCCCCAAGCCTGTGGTCGAGGCCCTGGTCGGTGAGATCGGCGGTGAGGTGGTGGGCTATGCCCTGTTCTTTACCAATTTCAGCACCTTCCTCGGCAAGCCGGGCCTGTATCTGGAGGACCTGTACGTGCGCTCGGCGCACCGCCGCAGCGGCCTGGGCCAGGGCATCCTGACCCGCTTGGCGCAGATCGCCGTCGAGCGCGACTACGGCCGCTTCGAGTGGACCGTGCTGGACTGGAACGAAGACGCGATCCGCTTCTACGAGCGCATGGGCGCCCATGTGCTGCCTGAGTGGCGCATCTGCCGCCTGGCCGGCCCCGATCTGCAGCGCTACAAAAAGTAGGCCGCAGCCTTCTTCTTCAGCCGAGCAGGGCCTTCAGGCGCTCGGGCGGCCGGGCGATCACGGCGCGCTGGCCATCGCTGACGATGGGGCGTTGCAGCAGCTTGGGATGAGCGGCCAGCGCCGCCAGCAGTTCGGCCTCGCTGAGTTCAGGCCGGGCCAGGTTCAGGCTCTGGTACTCCTCTTCACCGCTGCGCAGCAGTTCCCGGGTATTGAAGCCGGGTTCGGCGGCGCGCAGCTGGCTCAGCAAGGCCTGCAGTGCGGGCAGGTCCAGCGGCGTTTTTTGATAGTCGGTCACCTCGACCTGGCGGCCGCTGTGTTCCAGCAGGGCCAGAGCTTCGCGCGATTTGGAGCAGCGCGGGTTGTGGAGCAGATGCAATGGGGTCATGGTTTCAGTGTAGGGGTGCGGCGCGCGCTCATTTGATGGAGAGGCCCTTGACGCTCAGTCGCGTATTGGCCGGAGCGATCAATCGCGCCTCATCTGGCCAGCTTTCCTGGCCATTCAAACTGGTGCAGCTGCGCGGTGGCTCGCCAGCCACGGTATCGGGGTCTTTGTCCTTGGGGTCAGCGCTCAGCGGCAGGCCCACGAGCTGACCTTTCTCGCGCCACTCGAGTTCCCAGGCCGGTTTGCTGCTGCAGATGCGAACGCCTTCGAACTGGGGAAACATGGGTTTCAAATACCAGGGCAGCAGATCGCTGCGCAGCTTGTGGGCCAGGCGTGTGATGCGTCGCACCTGGCCCATGGTCAACTGCTCGGCGCGGGTGGAAATACGCAGGGAACCCTGGATGCTGGCGCTGCCGCGCTTCCAGTTGCGCGCCAGATCGGCATCCTTGCCGAGTTCCAGCGGCAGCACTGGCAGGGTGAAGGTGCCGTCGGCGGCGATCGTGATGGGTACCGATCCTTCGTTGTGGTACAGCGCCAGCTTGGGCGCGAAGCCGGCCGGTTTGGCTTCCTTGAAGCTGAGCTTGAACTCCATGTAGAACTGGGCTTCGCCATACTTTTGCATCAGGCTCAGGATCTCATTCATCTTGCCGTAGGGAATCAGCGATCCGTCGCGCTGCAGCGTCATGGAAACGGTCTCCAGCTGCACCGGGGTGCTGGCCGCATCGGCGGGCGGCGTTGTTTGGGCTTGAGCCTGGATCTGCAGGGCAAGCGCGCTCAGCGTGATCAACAGGACTGCAGAGCGGCGAGAGAGCGGGGTTGCGGAGGTGTGGTTCATGGGCTTGTGGGCGGCGGGTGTCTGTGAATGGAGCGTGGCGCAAGTGTGGGTCTGGTCCGGTGCGACGTGACTCACTCTTGTTTACTTCTTGCACGAGGACACCAACTTGGGTGCGCCTCGGGCCATCGGGTCGAATGCAAACAGCTGGCTGACGCGAGCGTCTTGCACGTCGTAGCAAGAGCTGCCTTGGCGGATGCGGGTGTGGCCGGGCGCAATCTGTTCCTCGGTCTGTTCGGGTGAGCCCAGCGCGCTGGCGATGCGCTCGCCCACATCGGGCCGGCGGGTGTTGCTGCGCGGGTCGAGGCGTGCCATCTCGGCGGGGCTGATCGCTGCGCCGATCGCCTGGCGCAGCGGGAGCTTGAGCTTCAAAGGCTCAGGGCTGCTGGCCGCGGGTTCGGGCGGCGGCGCCTGCGCCGCGAGGCGTGTGGTGATGGGCTCCTTGGGCGCTGTGATCGGAAGGGCTTGAGGCGTGGCGCTCTGGGCTTGGCGCGGCAAGCGGCCCGGCATTCGGATCTCGGGCGTCATGCGTTCTGGCTTTTTCTTCTTCTCCAGTTCTTGCGGACGCAGCGAGGGCCGATTGAACAAGCGCATGGTGACCCATCGCGCCTGCGGTTCGGCCTTCGCCGCGGCGTTCAGGCTGCTCTGGCGAGCCTGCAGAAACAAGGCGAGCAGCAACAGGTGCAGCAGGGCCACACCGAACCAGGCCCAGCGCCGGGTCGGGCTGCGCGGGTGGAGAAAGTCGGGGTGAGCGCGCTTCACGATTCGGCCTCGGCACCGTCGGGATCGGTGCCGGTCTCGGTGCCGGGCTCATAACGCAGCAGATCACCGGGCTGGCAGTCCAGGATGTTGCAGATGCGGCTCAGGGTGTCGAAGCGCACGCCGCGCACCTTGCCTGATTTCAGCAGCGAGAGATTGGCCTCGGTGATGCCCACCCGCTCGGCCAGCTCGCGCGAGCGCATCTTGCGCCGTGCCAGCATCACGTCCAGGGTCAGAACGATGGGCATCAGATGAACTCCGCGTTCTCTTCGGCCACCGCCTGCGCCTGCTGCATGACCTGGGCGATGCCCCAGATCACCAGGCCGATGAACAAGCTGATGAAGTGCTCGAAGCCCAGGCCCAGCACCAGCTGGCGCTGACCGGCCGGGTTGCCCAGGGTCAGCGCCAGGACGGAGAGGGTGTGGGCGACCGGCTGCGCCAGGGCGTGCACCATCAAGGCCAGGGCCAGGCGGCGCAGCCGCCGTACCGGCTCTGCCGTGAAGACCTGGCCCAGGCGGTAGGCGCCGAACAGGCACCAGACCTGCCAGAGTGCGAACAGCAACACGGCGCAGGGCAGACAGCTGGCGGCCCAGCCCCAGGCGCGCGAGGCAGCGTCGAGTTGCAGCGGGATGCTGCTGTCGCTGACCCAATAGCTGCGCGCCACTTTTTCCACCCAATCGGCGCGGCTCCACAGCTGCGCTGGCACCAGCACCAGCATGGCTGCGCCGGCCGCGCATAGCAGCTGCACCCACAGCGCCAGGCGGCGCACGCGTTCCAGCGGCTGCATTCGGGCCGATTGAGGTCGGGCAGGGCTTGGGTGCTTGGAGGTGGTGTCGGGGCGCATGGCCGGCATTCTCTCTTGATAAATTTCTGTAAAACAATAATTTATCAAAGTCGGCCAGAAAATTCACCGGCACCGCGGCGTGATGCCGGCCGGAGCGTGAGGCGCACCCAGCTGGGCTGGGTGGCTGGTTGATCAGGGCGCTTGGTCATCCGGCCAGGCCGGGTTCACCAGGTCAAAGAGCTCATGGTCGCGCCAGGCGCCAGCGATGAAGAGGTAGCGACGGCTCAGGCCAATCGGGCTGAAGCCCAGGCGCTGCAGCACCGCGCGGCTGCGCCGGTTTTCTGGCCTCACGGCCGCCTGCAGCCGGTGCAGGCGCACGCGCGGGCCAAACAGCTCGGCGATGACGGCCTGCAAGGCCTCGTGCATCAGGCCCTGACCCTGGGCATGGGCATCCAGGCTGTAGCCCAGGCTGGCATTCTGGAAGGGCCCGCGGCTCAGTTGCGAGATGCCGATCTGGCCGATCAGCACGGCCGGTGCCTCGCGGCGCGCGAACCAGTAGCGCAGGGCGGCGCCGGCGGCAAACTCATCGGCGCCTTGCTGCAAGCGGGCCAGCACCACCTCGGGCGTCAGAAAGTCAGGCGGCTGGGGCGGGTCCCAGGGGGCGAGGTGTTCGCGGTTGCGCAGCTGGAAATCACGCACCGCCTCGCACAAGGCGGGGGAGGGCGCCCGCAAGAGCAGGCGGGGGCTGTGCAGCTCAGGGCTGGCGCCTGCGTTTGTCATCGTCCTCGTTGTCGTCATTTCAGCTGCTCGCGTAAAAAGCCCAGCATGGCCTCGCGCGAGGCGGCCCAGGCTTCGGCATTGCCACCGACATGGACGCCGGCGCCGGGGTTCACTCCGTTGGGTACCTCGCGGCGCAGGCGCACGGGCGCGGCTGCATCGAAGCCGTGGTACGCGCCGGTGTAGGTCTGGACTTGAACGGCGGCGCCACCGGCCTGACCGCGGCTGTGGGCGGCCAGGGCTTCGCAAGGCGCGGCAGCGGTCCAGTCATCGGCCCTGCCCAGCAGCATCAGCAAGGGCGCTTGGGCGCGGTAGCCGCGCTTGAGTTCGGCTTCGCAGCCCGGGTAGAAAGCGACGGCGGCGCGCGGCTTGGCCGGGTTGGCCTTCACCTCTTCATGGTCGGCGGCCGTGCTGGCCAGCACCGTGCTGCCGCCGTTGGACCAACCCAGCAAGGCGATGCGCGCCGGGTCCACTTGAGGCCGGGCGGCCAGCCATTGCAGGGCGCCCAGGGTGTCGCGGCGGCGTTCGCGCATGGTGACCTGGCGGCTGCCGATGCGCTGGGTGCAGAGTTCGCGTTCACCGCGCGGGCTTAAAGAGTCGAGCACCAGCACATGCCAGCCTTGCTGGTTCAGCAGCGCGCGGTAGCTCTGCATGCGTTCGGACAGCTGATCTGCCTGGCGGCCCAGGGCGCCGCCGCAGCCGTGCAGCAGCAGCACGGCCGGCCGCGCCTGGACTTCGACGCCGCTCGCGACCGGAAACCAATAGCCGCTCAGGGCCAGGGGCTGGCCGTCCTGCTGCGGCAGGCTGGCGATCTGCACCCGCTGCGCGGCGTCGCTAGCCACAGCGGGCGTCACGGCGCACAGGGCCAGCAGCCCCTGGAGCAGTAGGGCAAGAAGAAGTCGGGGGCGGCTCGGCATGGCGATCAAGTGCGTGGAATTGGGCGGGGAAGGGAAGCCGGACGGATGTGTGGGCCACCTCAGGTGGCCTCGCATTATTGGCGCCCGCCATGAAGCAGCAACCTCGCTGCTCGCACGGTCAAGAACTTGTGGACTTGCTGAATTTTCAGGAATTATTGAAAATTCAGCAAAATCTTGAAGCAGATCAAATTCCTCCACCCTCAAAAGACGCCGGCTTTGCGCTGGCGCAAGGACACGCCGCCATGCAAGCCATGAGTCCCCTGGTTCGTAGTTTTGTCGCCCATTTCGGGGAAATGGGCAGCCGTTGGGGCATCAACCGCACCGTCGGGCAGATCTATGCCCTGATTTTTGTCTCGCCCCAGGCCATCAATGCCGATGAGATCGCCGAGAACCTGGAGTTCAGCCGCTCCAATGTCTCCATGGGCCTGAAAGAGCTGCAGGCCTGGCGCCTGGTGCGCCTGCGCCACCTGCCGGGCGACCGGCGCGAGTATTTCGAGGCGCCGTCGGACGCGTGGGAGATCTTCCGCACCCTGGCCGAAGAGCGCCGACGGCGCGAGATCGAACCGACCCTGTCCATGCTGCGCAATGCCTTGCTGGAGGCGCCGACCTGCGAAGAGGACCGTGTGGCGCAGGAACGCATGCGCGGCATGCACGATCTGATCGAGCTGATGACGACCTGGTTCGACGATGTGCAGAAGATGGACTCGCAGACCCTGGGCCAGCTGATGAAGATGGGCTCCAAGGTGCAGAAGATGCTGGAGCTGCCGGGCCGCATCGGCCGCGCCGTCAGCGGTGTCGCGGGCAAGCCGGCTTCGGAGCTGTGAAGCCATGGACGTCCTTCATGCCCTCGATCCCCTGGTGCTGGCCCGCATGCAGTTCGCCGCCAACATCACCTTCCACATCCTGTTTCCCACCATCAATATCGCCCTGGCCTGGGTGCTGCTGTTCTTCCGCTGGCGCTGGTTGAGCACGCATCAGGAGGCCTGGCTCCATGCCTACCGTTTCTGGACCAAGGTGTTTGCGCTGAGCTTTGCGCTGGGCGTGGTCAGCGGCATCACCATGAGCTTCCAGTTCGGCACCAACTGGCCGGGCTTCATGGAGCGGGCCGGCAATATCGCCGGGCCGCTGCTGGGCTATGAGGTGCTGACAGCCTTTTTCCTGGAGGCGAGTTTCCTCGGCGTGATGCTGTTCGGCCATGGCCGGGTCAGCGAGCGGGTGCATCTGGCCGCCACCTTTCTGGTGGCCTTTGGCACCAGCCTGAGCGCCTTCTGGATCCTGAGCCTGAACTCCTGGATGCAAACGCCCCAGGGCTTCGAGATCGTCAACGGTGAGTTCCATGTGCTGAGCTGGACCGAGGTGATCTTCAATCCCAGCTTCCCCTACCGCCTGGCTCACAAGCTGCTGGCCTCGGGCCTGACCGTGGCCTTTCTGCTGGCCGGCCTGAGTGCCTGGCAGCTGCTCAAGCGCAAGAGCCAGCCCAGCACCGCCCGCGTGCTGCGGGTGGGGCTGACGCTGGGTGCGGTGCTGATCCCGCTGCAGATCCTGGTGGGCGATATGCACGGGCTCAACACGCTCAAGCACCAGCCGGCCAAGGTGGCGGCGATGGAAGGCGTCTGGCAGACCGAACGCGGCGCGCCCTTGCTGCTGTTCGCCTGGCCGAATGAGAAGTCGCGCAGCAATGAGTTTGCAATCGGCATCCCGAAGCTGGCCAGCCTGATCCTGACCCATGAAGCCGAGGGCGAGATCCGCGGCCTGGACGAGTTCAAGGGCGCGCATCCGCCGGTGGCCCCGCTGTTCTTCGGCTTTCGCATCATGGTCGGCACGGGACTCTTGATGTTGGCTTTCAGCTGGGCGGGCCTGTGGTTGTACCGTCGCCGCGCCTGGGTGGCTGAGCAACTGCCGCGGCCGCTGCTCTGGGGTCTGAGCGGCATGGCGTTCTCGGGTTGGCTGGCCACCGTGTCCGGCTGGTATGTCACCGAGATCGGCCGCCAGCCCTTCATCGTCTACGGCCTCTTGCGCACCAGCGAGGTGGCCTCGACCACGCCGGCGCCGCACATCGCCCTGACTCTGGCGGGCTATGTGACGTTGTACTTGTTCCTGATCCTGGCTTACGTCGGCGTGCTCAAGTACATGGCCGAGAAGCCGCTGGAGCATGGGCCGAGTACGCCCTCGCGCCTGACCCAGAGCCGCACCTTTGCCTGATGGAGGGCCTGATGAACTTTGCGAACCCGGATCTGAGCACGCCTGCCGGCTGGATGCCCTTGGTCTTTCTCGGCCTGATGGGCCTGTCCCTCTTGATTTACGTGGTGCTGGATGGCTACGACCTGGGCGTCGGCCTGCTGATGCTGGGCGCCAGCGATGCCCACAAGGACCAGATGGTGGCCTCGATCGGCCCTTTCTGGGACGCCAACGAAACCTGGCTGGTGCTGGGCGTGGGCATTTTGCTGGTGGCCTTTCCCAAAGCCCATGGCCTGATCCTCCAGGCGCTCTACCTGCCGGTGGCGCTGATGCTGCTCGGCCTGATGCTGCGCGGCGTGGCCTTTGACTTCCGCGTCAAGGCGCCGGCTGAGTGGAAGCCCTTCTGGAACGGCAGCTTCATCTTCGGCTCGGCCCTGGCGGCCCTGTCCCAGGGCTGGATGCTGGCGCGCTACATCACCGGCTTTGCCGAGGGCCCGGGCTACACCGCTTTTGCCTTGTTGATTGCCCTGGCCTTGGCGGCCGCCTACGCCATGCTGGGCGCCGGCTGGTTGATCATGAAGATGGATGGCGCTGTGCAAGCCCTGGCCGTGCAGCGGGCCAAGCTGGCCTGGCCGGCCGTGGTCTTGGGTCTGGCGGGCGTGTCGCTGATGACGCCCTGGGTCAGTGCCACGGTCAGCGAGCGCTGGTTCCGCATGCCCGAGCTGATCGCCTTGCTGCCCATCCCGCTGATGACGGCGCTGAGCCTGCTGGCTTTGCGCGCCATGCTCAACTCGCACCGGGTGCGCGGCAAGCTCTGCTGGCTGCCCTTCGCCCTGATGGTCGCGGTCATGTTGCTCGGCGCGCTGGGCCTAGCTTACAGCCTCTATCCCTATGTGCTGATCGACCGCCTGACGGTCTGGCAAGCCGCCGCCGCACCCAAGTCCTTGACCGTCATCCTCTGGGGGGTCTTGGTCACTTTGCCGGCGATTCTGGTCTACACATGGTTTGCTTACCGGGTATTCTGGGGAAAGTCGAGTGAGCTTCGGTATGCTTGACGCCGATCAACCCGGGTTTCACCGGGTGTGGAGCGAAATTCAGGTGGCTGCACCGCTGCCTCATCGCCCAAAACTGCAGTTCGTCGCTTTTTACTGGAGCTGACCCTGCGCCTTGGTGATACTTCGCTCCATTGATGACAGATCGCCCAAAGCAGGCGGGGGAGTATTGGAAATGCAGCAACGTCAAAAGACACGGGCAAGGCACTCAGTCCAGCCCTTCTCTCGTGCCTGGGCCGCGCCCCTGGCGCTCAGCGCCGCTTTCCTGGGATTGGCTTTTCCGCCGGCACCGGTGCAGGCCAGCGAAGTGGTCAAGCTGGCGCGCCTGGTGGTGACGGGCAAGCGCCTGAGTTCCGCCCCGGTCGTTCGTGCCCCGGCCAAGCAACTGCCCAAGGTGGTGGTGGAAGGCCAGGCCACGCCGGAAGAGATGCGTATGGCCGATCTGCGCCGCGCACAGTTCCGCCCGATTTGAGTGAAGCCGGCGCTTCTGGCGCGGTAATCATTCCCCAAAAAGCAAAAGGCCGCGTTCGCGGCCTTTTGCTTTTTCGGTCGCTTGCACCGTCTTCAGTTCCAGCGCGGCGGATTGGGGTGCAGGCGCGCCATGGCCAGGGTGTCGACATAGACCCCGTTGCGCAGGGCGTAGGCGCGCATCAGGCCCTCACGCTGGAAGCCGAAGCTCTCGTAGAGCCGAATTGCCCGGGCGTTGTCGGCGTAGACCGTCAGCTCGGTGCGCAAAACCTGGCCCCAGTTGTCGGCATAGTCCATCAAGGCGGCCATCAGGGCCCGGCCGATGCCTTGGCCCTGCGCTTCGGCGGCGACCGAGATGCCCAGGCCCATGGCGTGGCGCCGGCGCAGAGAGGCGCCTGCCGGATGCAGGCCGGCGCTGCCAAGCACCTGGCCCTGAACCTCGGCCACCAAGGACAGATCGGTCTTGCCGGGCACGGCGTTGTCCTGCAGGCGGGCTCGCCAGAGCTCCTCGCTGGGGTAGGGCAGTTGCAGCAGGCCGGAGAAGACTTCAGGGTGGGACATCAGCTGGGCCATGGCGGCGGCGTCTGAAA
The DNA here is from genome assembly GCF_027863535.1 of Paucibacter sp. B51. Taxonomy (NCBI): domain Bacteria; kingdom Pseudomonadati; phylum Pseudomonadota; class Betaproteobacteria; order Burkholderiales; family Sphaerotilaceae; genus Roseateles; species Paucibacter sp. B51. Next base: position 2,698,132 of record NZ_JAPIVN010000001.1, read on the forward strand.
CCTGGCTGCGTCGGATCGTGATCTTCTCCATCGGGGGCTCCTTCGGTTGGAAAGCAAGCGCTTGTTGAAATGCGCGGGGCGAGAAAAGAAAAAGCCCGCTGGGTGGCAGCGGGCTTTTCGGGGGAATCAGGCTTGTGTGGTGAGGCCGGGCCTTCAGCTGTGAGGGGCTGCCCGCTGTTGCAGCCCCACCAGGTGTCCATGTGCATGGGCCAATAGCATGGCGCCCACGCAGGACGGCATCCGGTCCACCACCATGGCACGCTGCTGCATGTGGTGATGCTTGACGCGGCTGCGTTCAGCGTTGCGGCGAGCGGAAATGGCGGCGGAGGTCATGCGACCCAGTATGTCGGCCCGCCCGGCCCTGGGTCAAGCGCGAGGCGATGGGCGCCGATGCAAAGCGGGTGAACTGCGGCGCGGCAGCGACAGGGGCTGCGACAATCGCGCCACCATGCCGCGCCTCTCTGCTTTGCCCACCGAGCCCCGATCTGTGACCCAGGAGGCGGCGCCCGCCGACGCAGCAGCGGCGGGCAAGCGCCCGCCCTTGCCGGCCGAGCGTTTCGCCTTGCGCGTGGGCGAGAGCCCCATCGATGGCTTGGGTGTGTTTGCGGCCGAGCCGATTCCGCATCGGCGCAAGATCGGTGAGCTGCGCGGTGAGGCCATCTCGGTGCGCGAGGCGCGCCGCCGGGCCAAGGGCCGTGAGCGGATCCACATCGTCGAGGTTTCGGAGACCCGGGCGGTGGATGCCACTTTGTCCACCGACGCGCTGCGTTGCATCAACCACAGCTGTGCCGCGAACGCGGTGCTGCGCATCAGCCAGGGGCGGGTGGAGTTCTATGCCTTGCGCGATATCGAGGCCGGCGAAGAGCTGACCTGCGATTACGGCGAAAGCCACCACGAGGGGCGGCTGCGCTGCCGCTGTGGCGCGCCCAACTGCGCTGGGCGTTTGTGAGCTGAACCCGGCAGCGCCGTCGCCGGCGAGTCTGAGCTCGCCGGCTTCAGGTGCAGGGTGTCAAGCCTCAGGCATCCGGGCCTTCGGCGTCGTTGGCGGCTTCGTCCCGGTCGGCTTGCTGCACCCAGAACAGGCGCAGGTCCTGGGCCGAGAACAGGGCGTCGTCCAGCAGCACGTCCTGGTCGACTTCTTCGCCTTCGTCGTAGGCTTCGGCGATATAGGCTTCGCGCTGCTCGCCCGGGGCCATGGCCACGGCGGCCACGGACATCAGCATGGCGTCCAGCATCTGGCCTTCTTCGCTCTCACTGTCGAAGATGTACCAGGCTTCTTCGAAGTCATCGACGGCTTGCATGAAGCCTTCGACCCACATCAGGCCATTGGGCGGCAGCTGTTCCAGCTGCTCGGCCGTCAACACGCCCTGGCTCAGCAGGTCGGCCTTGGTGGCCTCGTCGAACTCGGTGATCAGCGGCGTCAGCTGCATGGCTTCCGGGTTGGCGGCCAGAGCTTCGGGGTTGAGGCTGTCGGCGATTTCGTTCCAGCGCTCGTGCAGCACGCTCATGAACTCTTCGGTCGCGTCCTGCTCGTCCAGGGCATCGGCCCAGTCTTCGCCGAACAGCGCGTCCATGGCCTGGATGGGCGTGACCACAACCGGGCCGCAGATCAGCGCGGTCAGGTAGCCATCGAGCATGTCGATGGGCACGGCGGTTTCGTCTTCGGGGGTGGCGGCCACGAGGATCTGCAGGAGAGCGGCCAGGCGCTCGGCGTTTTGGTGGTCAATGGTGTCGCTCATGCGGACTCCTGGTGGGGTGCAGCTGAAAAGAACAAGGGCCCATTCGCTTGGGCCCTTGCGTGTGGGGAGGATGGTAGGGGGTTTACAGGCGTTCTGCCACCCAGGCCTGGACCGAGGCCAGCGCGGCCGGCACGGCCGCCGGCTGCGTGCCGCCGGCCATGGCCAGATCGGGCTTGCCGCCGCCCTTGCCGCCGCATTGCTGGGCGACGAAGCTGACCAGCTCGCCGGCCTTCAGGCCACGGGCGATGTAGTCGGCGGTGACGCCCGCCGACAGGTGCACCTTCTCGCCTTCGACGGCGGCCAGCACGATCACGGCCGAGTGCATCTTGTCGCGCAGCTTGTCGATGGTTTCGCGCAGGGTCTTGGCATCGGCGCCATCGAGGGTGACGGCCAGGACCTTGGCACCCTTCACATCGATAGCCTGAGTCAACAACTCATTGCTCTGCGCGGCAGCCAAGCGGCTCTTGGCCGTGGCCAGGTCTTTCTCCAGGGCCTTGACCTGGTCCAGCACGGCTTGCAGGCGCGGCTCCAGCTCGGCCGGCGCGGTCTTCAGGGTTTGGGCGGCGCGGCTGACCGTGCCTTCCAGCTGCTGCAGATAGGCCAGGGCGTTGTCGCCGGTGACGGCTTCGATGCGGCGCACGCCAGCGGCCACGCCGCCTTCGGACACGATCTTGAACAGGCCGATATCGCCGGTGGCCTTGACGTGGGTGCCGCCGCAGAGTTCCTTGGACGAGCCGATGCTCAGCACGCGCACGGTTTCGCCGTACTTCTCGCCGAACAGCATCATGGCGCCGCTCTTCTGCGCATCATCGAGCGCCATGACCTCGGCCTTGGCACCGGCATTGGCCAGGATCTCGGCGTTGACGATGGCCTCGACCTTGGCGATCTGCTCGGCCGTGACCGGGGCGTTGTGGGCAAAGTCGAAACGGGTGCGCTCGGCGTTGACCAGCGAACCCTTTTGCTGCACGTGGGCACCCAGCACTTCGCGCAAGGCCTTGTGCATCAGGTGGGTGGCGCTGTGGTTGCGCACGGTCTTGGCACGGGCTTCGGCGTTGACGCGGGCGACAAAGCTGTCGCCGGCCTTGATGCAGCCTTCCAGCACCCGGCCATGATGGCCGAAGACATCGGCCTGGATCTTCAGCGTGTCTTCCACGGCGAAGCGGCTGCTGTTGTTGCGCAGCTCGCCGGCATCGCCGGCCTGGCCGCCGCTCTCGGCGTAGAAGGGCGTGTGATCCAGCACGACGACGGCGTCATCGCCGGCATTCGCCTGCTCGACCAGGGCGCCGTCCACGTAGACGGCCGTAACTTTGCTGCTCTCGCAGACCAGGTGCTCGTAGCCGTGGAAGGCGGTGGGCTGGCCCTTGTACTCGAGGCCGGCGGCCATCTTGAACTTGCCGGCAGCACGGGCTTGCTCGCGCTGGCGCGTCATGGCGGCGTCGAAGCCGGCCTGGTCGACGGTCACGCCGCGCTCGCGGCAGACGTCGGCGGTCAGGTCGGCGGGGAAGCCGTAGGTGTCATGCAGCTTGAAGGCCGTTTCGCCGTCGAAGACGGTGCTGCCGCTCTTGCCCATCTCGACCAGGGCGGCTTCTAGGATTTCCATGCCGTTGGCAATGGTCTGGAAGAAGCGCTCTTCTTCCTGCTTGAGCACCTCGGTCACGCGGGCTTGCGCTTGGCGCAGCTCAGGGTAGGCCTCGCCCATCTGGTTCACCAGCTCGGCCACGATCTTGTGGAAGAAGGGGGTGCGGGCGCCCAGCTTGTAGCCGTGGCGGATGGCGCGGCGGGCGATGCGGCGCAGCACATAACCGCGACCTTCATTGCCCGGGATCACGCCGTCGACGATGGTGAAGCTGCAAGCGCGGATGTGGTCGGCGATGACCTTGAGCGAGGCGCTGTCCTTGTCGCAATCCTGAGCGCCGGAGCTGTCGACCGCTGCCTTGGCTGCGGCCAGCAGGGCCACAAAGGTGTCGATCTCGTAGTTCGAGTGCACATGCTGCAGCACGGCGGCCAAGCGCTCCAGGCCCATGCCGGTGTCGACGCTGGGCTTGGGCAGGCGGTGCATCACGCCGTCTTCAGTCCGGTTGAACTGCATGAAGACGTTGTTCCAGATCTCGATATAGCGGTCGCCGTCTTCGTTCGGGCTGCCCGGAGGACCGCCAGCGACATCGGGGCCGTGGTCGTAGAAGATTTCGGTGCAGGGGCCGCAGGGGCCGGTGTCGCCCATCATCCAGAAGTTGTCGGACATGTAGCGGCCGCCCTTGTTGTCGCCGATGCGCACGATGCGCTCGGCGGGCACGCCCACCACCTTGTTCCAGATCTCGTAAGCCTCGTCGTCCTCGGCGTAGACGGTGACCCAGAGCTTCTCGGCCGGCAGCATGAACTTGGTGGTCAGCAGCTCCCAGGCGTAGGAGATGGCGTCATGCTTGAAGTAGTCCCCGAAGCTGAAGTTGCCCAGCATTTCGAAGAAGGTGTGGTGGCGCGCGGTGTAGCCGACGTTGTCCAGGTCGTTGTGCTTGCCGCCAGCGCGGATGCATTTCTGGCTGGTGGTGGCGCGGCTGTAGGCGCGCTTGTCGAAGCCCAGGAACACGTCCTTGAACTGGTTCATGCCCGCGTTGGTGAACAGCAGCGTCGGGTCATCGCCAGGCACCACGGGGCTGGACGCCACGATCTGGTGACCTTTGGATTCAAAAAACTTCAGAAACGTCTGGCGAATTTCAGCTGCTTTCATTCCGTGGCTTTCTGCGGGCAGCCCTGTCTTTCGAACAGGGTAAATGCTTGATTTTTGTGGACTTTTGATTATAGGTCGCGGGCCGCACCGTCCGGGCGAGCGGTGGCGGCGAAGCAGGTAGAGTGTGGCCCCAAGAAGCCACGAACCTAGGAGACCTCTGCAATGGACCACAGCAAGAATTCACCCCTGGCCGCACTCGATGACGCCAGCCTTCTGCGCACCCAGGCCTTGATCAACGGCGAGTGGGTGGCCGGCAGCGAACGCTTTGCCGTCGTCGACCCGGCCACTGGCGCGCAACTGGCCGAGGTGGCCAATCTGGGCGCCGGCGATGCGGAAGCGGCGATTGCCGCGGCGCAGAACGCCTTCGGCCCCTGGCGCAGCAAGACGGCCAAGGAGCGCGCCGCCATCCTGATGCGCTGGTCGCAGCTGCTCCACAAGCATGCCGACGACCTGGCCCGCATCATGACGGCCGAACAGGGCAAGCCGCTGGCGGAAGCGCGCGGCGAAGTGGTCTACGGTGCCAGCTTCATCGACTGGTTTGCCGAAGAGGGCAAGCGGGTCTACGGCGAGACCATCCCGACCACCGACAACAACAAGCGCTATCTGGTCATCAAGCAGGCCATGGGTGTGTGCGCGGCCATCACGCCCTGGAATTTTCCGATCGCCATGATCACCCGCAAGGTGGCACCGGCGCTGGCTGCCGGCTGCACGGTGGTGATCAAGCCGGCCGAAGCGACGCCGCTGTCGGCCCTGGCCGTGGCCGAGCTGGCGCAGCGCGCCGGCATGCCGGCCGGTGTGCTCAATGTGCTGACGGCGGACGCCAGCAACTCCATCGCCATCGGCCATGTGCTGTGCGAGAGCGATGTGGTGCGCCATCTGTCGTTCACCGGTTCGACCGAGGTCGGCCGCATCCTGATGCGCCAGTGCGCGCAGACGGTCAAGAAGCTGTCCCTGGAGTTGGGCGGTAACGCGCCTTTCATCGTCTTCGATGACGCCGATCTCGACAGCGCTGTGGAAGGCGCCATCGCCAGCAAGTACCGCAATGCCGGCCAGACCTGCGTTTGTGCCAACCGCCTGTATGTGCAGGCCGGCGTGTACGAGGCCTTCCTTGACAAGCTCAGCGCCAAGGTTGCCGCGCTCAAGGTGGGCAACGGCTTTGAGCCGGGCGTGAACGTCGGCCCGCTGATCGACGAGCAGGCCATGGCCAAGGTGGAGTCGCATGTCAACGACGCGCTGGCCCTGGGCGCGCGACTGCTGAGCGGCGGCAAGCGTGCCAGCGAGCTGGGTGCGCAGTTCTTCGAGCCCACCTTGCTGGCGGATGTGACGCCGCAGATGCTTTGCTCGCGCGAAGAGACCTTTGGCCCGGTGGCGCCGGTGTTCAAGTTTCAGACCGAGGCCGAGGCCATCGCCCTGGCCAACAACACCGAGTTCGGCCTGGCCAGCTACTTCTACAGCCGCGATATCGGCCGGATCTTCCGGGTCGGCGAGGCGCTCGAGTACGGCATGGTGGGTGTCAACACCGGCCTGATCGCCACCGCCGAGGTGCCCTTCGGCGGCGTCAAGCAGTCGGGCCTGGGCCGCGAGGGCGCGCACCACGGCATGGACGATTACGTCGAGATCAAGTACCTCTGCCTGGGTGACATCCAGAAGTGAGCTGAGTTGCTGTGAGTCGCCGAGCTCCCGCTGGAGTCGGCGATCATAAAAAAAGGGGCCGCGTGAGCGGCCCCTTTTGCATTCGCTGACTCCCCAAGGCTGCAGGGCCAAGGAGAGGGCTTTGTGGGTTCTTAGAACTCGTACTTCAGGGTCACTTGCAGTGCCCACTGAGATTCGCCCTTGTTCTGGCGGGTGGTGTAGTCCTCAACGTCCACGGTGTTGTAGACGTACTTGCCATCCTTCATGCCGGCGAAGTTGACAAAGCTGCGCGGGTTGGCGCCGCCCGAACCGCTGGTCGAGCTGCCTTGGAACAGGATCTCATCCACACGGCCCCAACGCTTGTTCAGCAGATTGCCCACGTTCAGGATGTCGAAGGTGAAGACACCCTTGTGCTTGCTGCCAAAGCCCGGAACTTCCTGGCTCACACGCAGATCGAAGCTGTGCACGAAGGGCATGAAGCTGCTGTTGCGCTTGATGACGCTGCCGCGGGCCGCACTCAGGTCCGGGTTGCTGTTGACCACAGCCCAGAAGCGGGCCTCGTTGGCTTGGCGTTCAGCGTCAGTCTTGCCGTGGAACAGAACTTCACCCGAGCCAGGAGCTTTGGGGATGTACATCAGGTCGTTGCCGAAGATGCCATCGCCGTTCATGTCGTTGTTGAAGGTCCAGCTGTAGGGCTTGCCTTGACGGCCTTCGTAGAACAATCCGACGGTCGTCTTGTAGCTGCCGACGAAAGCCTTGCTCCAGTTCACTGCGGCGCTGAGGCGATCGCGGATGAGGTAGCTGGAATTGGCTGTGACATCTTCGTTCGGGTTCAGCACCGAGCGGGCGTAGTAGTTGGAGCCGGCGGTGGACGAGGTCAGCGGGCTGACTTCGGTGGCGCTGGTGCGGGTATAGGCTGCTTGCCAGCTCCAACCCTGGTTCTGCTGCGACAGCGACAGGGTCAGTGCGTTGCCGTCACCCTTGGATGTGCGCTCTGCCAGCAGGACATTGCCGAACTTGGTGTTGGCATTGCCGCGAACCTTGCCGCCGCAATTGCTGATCAGCGTGGATCCGCCGTCCCAGCAACTGGTGCCCAGTGCGGCTGCGTTGTAGTAGATCTCACGGCCATCGCTGCCAGTCAGCGTGGGGGTTCCCAGGTTCAGGTGGCGGAAGTAGATGCCGTCCTTGTTCTTGGTGTGGATCCACTCGGCACCGGCAACCAGTCCGTACCAAGGCAGTTCAGTGTCATAGGCCAGATTGAACTTCCAGACCGAGGGCTGCTTGGCGTTCGGCGACAGGATGTCGACGTTGGCAATGGGAGCTTGGCCCGCGATCACGGGTTGCTTGTCCGGGTCAGCACTGAACTTGACCGTGTTGCAGGGTGTGCCGGTGTTCGCGCAGGCAATCTGAGCGGTGGCCATGCCCGTGTTTTGGTAAGGATTGGTCAGCCACACATTGGCGGCCGAGCCTTGGAACAGGCCGAAGCCGCCACGGACTTGCGAACGCTTCTTCTCGACGGCGTCCAACGAGTAGTTGAAGCCAAAACGGGGCTGGATCAGCTTTTGGCCGTCGATGTTGACGGAGTTGTCATAGCCGAAAGCGGTTTTGACATCCGGGTTGTTGATCGGGCGATCGTTGGTGTTGGCCTGGTCGATGCGAAGACCCGCCACGATGGACAGCTTCTTATTGATGGTCCAGGTGTCTTGGGCGAACAGACCCACATTGCTCAGCGTCCAGTTCGCAGCACCGTCAGCCAGCGTTTTGCTGCTGTCCTTGGGCAGTTGCACCGAGTAGCTGGTCGGGATGCCCTTGGTGAACAGATCCACAGGATCCGTACCTTGGAACACATACGCACCCTTAGTTTGCTGCAGGAAGGCGTTGAAGATCTCATTGCGGCTGTAGTCCGCACCCGCCTTGATTTCGTGGTCGCCCAGAATCAGGTTGCCGGCCACATAGCCGTCCAGGGTCTTGGTCTTCAGTTCATTGAAGTGGCGGCTGGCCTCGGTTCCGAACAGCAGCGTACGGTTGCCGCCTTGGGTGCCCGCCGGAGAGGGCGTAGTCCAGATCAGCGAAACCTGTGGCAGGTTGGAGTTGTTGAGGAAGCCCTTGCTGTAATCGCGGTTCGAGAGCTTGACTTCGGTCGAGAAGTCCGAGGTCCAGTCGGCAAACCATTGGCCCACCAAGGTTTCCAGAACCTTGGACTCCGAGCTCCAATGAGAGTTCAGCGCCAACGAGCGGTTGTTCACGCCGTAGAACAGCGGTTCTTTCTGGTCGGTCTTGGAATAGCGCAGGTTGGCGCGGTGGCTCTCGCTGATGTTCCAGTCCAGCTTCAGCAAGGTGTCCTTGACAGACAGCTCAGTGCCTGCCGGCACTTCAGCAGTGCCCACGTCCATGCCCTTGGCTTTGGCCGCTGCAGTGGCCGCGCTGATTTGCTCAGGGGTGATGCCGACGTTGGTCAAGCTGCTGCCCAGCGGGCCGAACGACGGCGTGGTGCGCGAGCTGTGCAGCTCCTCATAGCTGCCGAAGAAGTACAGCTTGTCCTTGATGATGGGGCCGCCCAGGGTGAAGCCCTTGGTGTCTTCCTTGAACTCCGGCGTGTTGGTGTACAAGCCGCTGGCGCGGCTGTAGCGTTGGCCGGTCAGCTTGTCGTTGCGGTAGACGTAGTAAACGCTGCCCTTGAAATCGTTGGTGCCCGACTTGGTCACCGCATTGATGTTGGCGCCGGTGTAGCCTTGCTGGGTGACATCGAAGTTCGAGATGTTCACCTGAACCGACTGGATGGCGTCGATCGAAATGGGCTGCTTGGCCGTCGGCAGACCATTGGACTCGAGACCGAAGGTGTCGTTGGTACGAACGCCGTCAATGGTCACGGCATTGAAACGAGCGTTCTGACCCAGCGCCGAAATCTCACCACGCTCTTTGTCGGTTTGCGAAATGCGCGGGTCGGTACGTGCGTAGTCCTGCAGATTGCGGGCAATCGAGGCGTAGGCGTCGAGTTCCTTGCGGCTCAGATTGCTGCTGGCACCTTGGGCTCCGGCGTTGAACTTGGTGGCTGCGCTGCCGGTCACGGTGACCGTGCTCAAGACATTGCCGCCCAAGGTGAAGTCCAGTGCGGCGGTTTCAGCCAGTGCCAGGAAAACGTCATCGCGTGTCTGTTTGTCAGCGCCCTTGCTCACAACGATGACGTAAGGGCCGCCCACGCGCAGGCCACGTGCTGCGTAGCGACCGTCGGCGTCGGTCACGAGATTGTTGACCGAGCCAGACTCCAGATGACGCACCACGACCGCTGCGCCAGCGACCGGTTTGCCATCAGCGCTGGTGATGCGCCCCGAGATGGCCGAGGTCGTGTTCTGTGCCATTGCCGGAGCGGCCGCCACGATGGCGACTGCGACGCTCAGCGCCGTCCGGGAAAAATCTGACCAATGCCTGCTGCTCATCGTGATTACTCCAATAAAAGCGCTGAAATACGCGTAAAAAATTTGTCACAAAAATGTACATCGAAGGCAGTCGCAAACGTTTACTTGCGACTGATTTCCGCATCGAAGCCACAATGGATTCGGTTTGCAGAGAGTCCTTCTTGTCAAACGTCGGGCCTTGTGTCTGACACTTTCTTCCCGGCCTGAGCTCGCGGAGCTTTCATTCGAAAACGTTTGCGCGCGGGTTCAAAAAAAAGCGGTAGACGGGGCAGAATGTTCAATTGTCGTTCCAGCTTGGGCTTAGGGCCGCATGGGAACTAGATCGCATGACCCAATTTTCCAGCTCCCGAGCGCCTTGGCGATATCCGGGTGCACCCGGAAGTCGGGGGTGTTCGAAGCTCAAAACCGGCCAAATCTGTCTCCAGGACGGACTGTGCCGAGGGGATGTTGAAGTTCCGTGACACCTTCTGTGGCCTGCGTTCTGCGTTGTGAATTCGCGACGAAAGCTCATTGGCCGGGTCTTGGAACACGTGGGCGCGCTGTCACGACGCTTTTTTACGATGACGGTGCTGGTGAAATTTTTGTCGGCCGAGACCGTTCGCGGTCGGATCGGTCTGTTTGCTGCTTTAGGGAGTCTGCCTTGTCTTCATTCATGCACCTTGCCGCTCACGCGCCGGGCCGCGCACGCGCTCAGGGTTCGGCGTCGCGCTGGACAGGCTTGTCCTCTTTGAGCCTGTTGGCGCTTGCCCTGGCGGGCTGTGCCGCGCCCGTGGCGCCGGTCGCGACGACACCTCGCGAGTTGAGCATTTTTTCGATCAACGATTTCCACGGGCATATTCAGCCCAAGTCACCCACGCCCCTGATGCCACGGCTGCCGGATCCGCAGACGGGTGAGATCAAGCCTCAGCCCGCTGGTGGCGTGGCCTATCTGGCCGATGCCCTGCAAAAGCTCCGCGCGCCCCGCCAGCACTCGGTGTTTGTGGCTGCAGGCGATTTGATCGGCGCTTCGCCGCAGCTCTCGTCCCTGCTCAAGGATGAGCCGACCCTGAGTGCGCTGGGTGAACTTGGCCTGGTCGCTACATCGTTGGGCAACCATGAGTTGGATGCAGGCCTGCCTGAGCTGATGCGCAAGGCGCGCGGTGAATGCCCCGCGAATGGCTGCGTCTGGCCCGAATTCAAGGGCCCGGGCTTTCCGTACCTGGCGGCCAATCTCCTGGATGCCAACAGCGGCCGGGCCCTGCTGCCCAGCCATGTGATCAAGGAGGTGGGCGGGTACAAGGTCGCTTTCGTGGGTGCTGTGACCCGCGACACACCCCTGGTCGTGGTGCCGCGCGCCATCACTGGTCTGCGCTTCGCTGACGAAGCGGACACCCTGAACGCCTTGGTGCCACAACTGCGTGCCGAGGGCGCGCAATTGCTGGTGGCGGTGATGCACGAAGGCGCCACCCAGGCCGGGGGCGCCAATGATCCGAGCTATGCCTGCCCGGGCATTCAAGGGCGTGGCGTGGACATCGCCAACCGGCTCGATCCGGCCTATGCCCTGATCATCAGTGGCCACACCCACCAAGCCTACACCTGCAAGATCAAGGGCCGCCTGCTGGTGCAAGCCGGCAGCTACGGCGGATGGATCACCGAAAGCCGCCTGACCTTGGACGCCGAAGGCAAGGTGCTGGATGCGCAGGCGGTCAACCATCCGGTGCTGCAATCGGCTTACCAGCCGAATCCGGCGTTTGTGGCCCTGGTGCAGCGCGCGGCGGCCCTCACGGCTGCGGTGCGCACCAAGCCGGTGGCGACGCTGAGCCAAGGCGCTCAGCGCAGCACTCGCGCGCCGTTTGGCGATGGCACGCTGGGCAATCTGGTGGCCGACTCTCAGCTGGCCTACGCCAAAAAGCGTGGTGCAGCGGACATCGCCCTGATGAACCCGGGTGGCATTCGCGCCGACCTCACAGTGGAACCGGGGCGACCCGTGACCATGAGCGATCTGTTTGCCATCCAACCCTTCGCCAACGAGCTGGTGGTGATGAGCCTCAGCGGCGCACAGTTGCATGAGCTCTTGCTGCGCCAATTGCCCAAGGGTGATGCCCCGCCGCGAATGCTGCAGATTTCCCACAGCTTGCGCTACCAGTGGACGCAGGATGCCGATGGCAGCTCGCGCCTGACCGAGGTCAAAGTCGACGGCCAACCCTTGGACCTGCAGCGCAACTACCGCGTCGTGGTCAACAACTTCATGGCCGATGGCGGCGATGGCCTGAGCGTGTTGCGCCAGGGCAAGGACCGCGTGCCTCTGGGCGTGGACATCGACGCCATGGTCGAGTGGCTGTCCGAGAACCCTGCGGGCGCCATGGCGCAGATCGAGCCGGGGCGCATTCGCAAGCAGTAAGTTTCGGGCCTGCGGCGTCAGAGTCGGAGACGGCCACTTGGTCTTGGCACCCCGTGGCGTCAGTCCGCGTTGCGCGCGTCGCGATCAAATCAAGTCAGCGCTTGTCCCCGCTCATCGTCAGCTGCGCAAAGGCGGCGGCCCAGACATCGAAGCTGGATTCGCTGACCTCCAGGCCATCCAGCCCGCAGCTCGAGAGCTCGGCGCTGGCGCCGGGCTCAAGTCTTGCTGGCGGGGCCGGTGTTGGCAGAGAGTTTGAGGCGCGGCCGGCAAGGGCAAAGGGATTCATGTCGGGCTTGGGGAGTTCCATGCCGACAGCATCGCCCGATTGCCGGGTTTCAACCATCCTCCTGGAGGGGGTGGGCAGCAGCCCCGCCATGCGGGGCTTCCTCCCGATGGGGGAGGGTGCTGGAACTGCGCTAGGAAAGCCAATCCAGGCCAGACCCAACACATGGAGGATGGGCTGGGTGGTGGGGCAGAAGGCGCAGTGGAGCAAGACCTGACCCCACCAAGGTTCAGCAATGGGTGAAAGTTGGAGCGGGCGAAGGGAATCGAACCCTCGTCTTAAGCTTGGGAAGCTTCAGCTCTGCCATTGAGCTACGCCCGCTTGGTGGTGGTGTGCATCAGCAGTACGCTGATGCGCGCGCCAGTATAGCGAGCCGCGCTGGCGAACCCCGACTCAGCACTTGTCCGATGCCAGGGCCTGCGCCAGGCTGTCAGCGCCCGGACCGAAGGCGTAGGCATCCATGCCGAGGCTGCCGTAGGTCAGGGCGCTGTGGATGCGTCGCGGCGCGTGCAAGCGCCCCTCGGCACCTGCGGCAACAAACCAGGGCAGGAGATGCTCGTCCGTGGGGTGCATCTCCAGCGCGTGCGGCGCTTGTTGGCGGTAGTCCAGCAAGGCCTCCCAATCGCGAACCCGACTGCGAGCCTCCCACCAGGCGCGGAAGGTGGCCGAGGCGGGCAACTCGTGGGCATCGATCGGCGGCATCTGGCCGCCGGCGAATACCAAGCTCAGGTTGTGGGTCAGGCTGCCGCTGCCCATGATCAGCGCGCCGTGGGTTTCGCTCAGGGACTGAATCGCTTCGCCCAATGCGAACTGCTGGCTCGGGCTTTGGCTGGGCACGAAGGCCAGAGGCAGCACGGGGACGTCGGCGTCTGGATACATGGCTCGCAAAGGAACCCAGATGCCATGGTCCAGGCCGCCCTGAGGCAAGGAATGTACGGTGAGGCCTGCTTTTGCGGTCAGTGCTTGCACCTCGCGGGCCAGCGAAGGTGCACCCGGCGCGTCGTAGCGCAAGCTGCGCAGTCGGGGGTCGAAGCCGCCAAAGTCGTAGATGGCCTCATGCCGGGGGCCGGCCAGCAAGACAGGCTGCCGAGCCGCGGTGTGCGCCGAGACGATGAGAATGGCTTCGGGCCGGCCGTGGCGCGCGTCTAGGGTGCGCCCCAACTGCTGCCAGAAGGGGCCAGTTTCATGAGCCTCCAAGGCCGTCATGGGGGAACCGTGGGACAGAAAGAGGCTGGGGAAGCGGCGTTTCGGTGCGGCGATGGTCATGCGTTGATTGGACGCCCGTCCGCCAGGTTCAGGGCTGCAAGCGCTTGAACACAGCATTCAGCGCGATTGCATGGCGTTCTGCTTCAAAGCCCACCAGCCGGCCTGAGTGCTGCCAGAAGGCCTGACGAACAGCAGTGCTCTCGGGGACTCGCTACAGTGCGCCTCATGAATTCAAGCACCACCGCCTCCGCTGCCCCCGGACTGTTGACGCTGCCCACGGCACGGCCACCCCATGTCATGCACATGGCCTGGCGCCAGCTCTGGCGAGATTGGCGCGCCGGCGAGCTGCGCCTGCTGATGGTGGCCGTGGCCTTGGCCGTGGCGGCCTTGTGTGCGGTGAGCTTTCTTTCCGACCGTTTGGAGCAGGGCTTGCGCCGTGATGCCGCGCAGCTGATTGGCGGCGATGCCGTGCTCCTGGCCGATCAACCAGTGCCCCAGGTTTTGCAGGATCTGGCACAGGAGCTGGGCCTGACCCCAACGCTGAGTGCCAACTTCCCCAGCATGGCGCGCGCCACCGAGGCCCAGGGTGGGCGCAACCGACTGGTGGCGGTGAAATCGGTAGGGGCGGCCTATCCCCTGCGCGGCCATTTGCTGCTGGCCGATGGGCGGCGGGTCGGCGCACCCAAGCCGGGAGAGGTCTGGGTGGATGCTGCGGTGCTGGATGCGCTGCAGATCCGGCTCGGTGACAGCCTTCTACTCGGTGATGCATCGCTCAAGGTCGGCGGCGTCATCGTCACCGAGCCTGACCGAGGGGCTGGTTTCTTGAACTTTGCGCCGCGCCTGATGATGTCTGATGCCGATCTGGCTGCCACGGCCCTGATTCAGCCTGGCAGTCGCGTGACCTATCGCTTGGCCGTGGCGGCCCTGTCTCGCGCCGAGCGGCCGGCGCCTCCGGCTCAGGCGGTGGCTCAGTTTGTGGAGCGGGCCAAGGCCTTGATCGAGGCTTCGGCCTGGCGCGGCGTGCGGCTGGACTCCTTGGACAGCGGCCGCCCCGAGATGCGTCAGACCCTGGACCGGGCGACCAAGTTTCTCAAGCTGGTGGCCATGCTCTCGGCCCTGCTGGCCGCGGTGGCCGTGGCCCTGGCCGCGCGTGATTTCGCCGGCCGGCATCTTGACGACTGCGCCATGCTGCGCGTCTTGGGCCAGGCGCAGCGCCGCATCGCCTGGGCCTACAGCATCGAGTTTGCCTTGGCAGGCCTGATGGCCAGTGTGATCGGTGTGCTGCTGGGCTTGGGCTTGCATTTCGCCTTCGTGGGTTTGCTCTCGGGTTTGTTTGAGGTCAGCCTGCCCGCGCCTTCGTTCTGGCCCGCGGCCTTGGGCCTGGGCCTGGGTTTGAGCCTCTTGATGGGTTTCGGTCTGCCGCCGGTGTTGCAACTGGCGGCGGTGCCGGCGCTGCGCGTCATCCGGCGCGATATGGGCGGTCTGAAGGCCGGTTCGACGCTGGTGCTGGTGGCCGGCGTGCTCGGCTTCGCGGGCATCTTGATGGTGCTGGCCGGTGAACTCAGCCTGGGCTTGATTGCCGCCGGCGGCTTTGCGCTGGCGTTGGGACTGTTTGCCGGCATGGCTTGGCTGGCGGTGCGTGTGCTCAAACGCTGGGTGCCCTTGAGTGGGCAGGCGGCTGGCAGTGCGGCCGTGCCGCGTTGGCTGCTTCTGGCCACACGCCAGGTGGCGGCGCGGCCGGGCTTTGCCGTCGTGCAGGTTTCGTCCTTGGCCGTGGGCTTGCTGGCTTTGGCGCTGTTGGTGCTGCTGCGCACCGATCTGATTGACAGCTGGCTCAAGGCCACGCCGGCCAATGCGCCCGACCGCTTTGTGATCAATTTGCAGGGTGATCAGGTGCCGGCCTTCCGCACGCAGATCGAGGGGGCGGGCGTCAAGACCTACGACCTCTTTCCCATGATTCGCGGCCGCCTGCTCAGCATCAACGATCAGACCGTCAAGCCTGCCATGTACAAGGACGAGCGGGCGCAGCGCCTGGTGGAGCGCGAGTTCAACCTCAGCCACAGCGCCGAGCTGATGTCGCACAACAGCGTGGTTCAAGGTCAATGGGTGGTGGACGAGGCCGATGGTCTGAGCGTGGAGCAGGGCCTG
The DNA here is from genome assembly GCF_027863535.1 of Paucibacter sp. B51. NCBI lineage: Bacteria > Pseudomonadati > Pseudomonadota > Betaproteobacteria > Burkholderiales > Sphaerotilaceae > Roseateles > Paucibacter sp. B51. The sequence goes on from NZ_JAPIVN010000001.1 coordinate 2,713,661, forward strand.
GCCGAAACCCTGGGGCTCAAGCTCGGTGATCGCCTGCGTTTTGATGTCGCTGGCCTGCCGGTGGAGGGGCGCATCACCTCCATGCGCAAGGTCGATTGGTCCTCCATGCGGGTGAACTTTTTTGTGCTGTTTCCTCGCAAGACCATGGCCGATCTGCCCGCCAGCTGGGTGTCTGCCTTCCATGCGCCGGCCGAATCGAGCCTGGATCGCGAGCTCAGCCGTGCCATGCCCAATCTGACCGTGGTCGATGTGTCGGCCCAGCTCAAGCAGGTGCAGTCGGTGCTGAACCAAGTGATCCAGGCGGTGCAGCTCTTGTTCGGCTTCACGCTGGCCACCGGCCTGGTCGTGCTGCTGGCCTCGGTGGGCAGCACGCGCGAGGCCCGCACCCGCGAATTCGCCTTGATGCGGGCGCTGGGTGCCAGCTCCCAGTTGCTGGCCCGGGTGCAGCGCGCCGAATTGCTGGGGGTGGGCGCTCTGGCCGGCTTCTTGGCCGGCGCGGTGGCCGTTTTGCTGGGCGCCTTGCTGGCGCGTTTTGTCTTCGGTTTTGCCTGGAGTTTGAACTTCTGGGTGCCGTTGTTCAGCATGCTGGCCGGTGCCGTGCTGGCCCAGTTGGCGGGATGGTGGAGCCTGCGCGGCGTGTTGCGCCGGCCGGTGATGCAGACCTTGCGCGAGGCCGACACACAGTAGCTGCGAACGCAGGGCAGGGCGGGGCAACCGCTTCCAGGGGCTTCCTCGTTTATGCCGGGCCGGAAATGACTGCGGGCCGCTTGATGCGGCCCGCTTTGATGATTCTGATGTTGGTGCTGCCGCTGCGCTGGCTCAGCCAGCGGCAGGCACTCAGAAGGACTGCCAGTCGTCGTCGTTGTCCGCCGGCTTGGCTGCAGGAGCCGGCGCGGGCGTGCTGCTGCTTGCCGAAGGTGTTGGCCGCGCGGCAGGTTTGGCCGCAGGGGCTTTGGCAGCAGCAGGCTTGCTGGTGAAGTGTGCGCTGCCATTGTGGCTGCTGCCGCTGCTGCTGGCGCTACCGGCCGGCTTGCTGGCCGGGCGTGGGGCGCTGGCGGCGCTGCGCGCATGGCCCTCATCGCTGCCCAGACGGAACACCGAAACCACCTCGGTCAGGCGATGGGCTTGATCCTTCAGGCTTTCCGCGGCGGCTGCGGATTCTTCCACCAGGGCTGCGTTCTGCTGCGTCATCTGATCGAGCTGCACCACGGCGCCATTGACCTGGCCGATGCCATCGCTTTGCTCGCTCGCGGCCGCGGTGATCTCGCCGATGATGTCTGTCACGCGTTGCACGCTGGAGACGATGTCGTTCATCGAGGCGCCGGCCGCTTCCACCAGCTTGGAGCCCACTTCGACTCGGTCGACGCTGGCGCCGATCAGGCCCTTGATTTCCTTGGCGGCTTCGGCCGAGCGCTGAGCCAGGCTGCGCACTTCGCTGGCCACCACGGCGAAGCCGCGGCCTTGTTCGCCGGCTCGCGCTGCTTCCACGGCCGCGTTCAAGGCCAGGATATTGGTCTGGAAGGCGATGCCATCGATCACGCCGATGATGTCGCTGATCTTCTTGGAGCTGTTGTTGATCTCGTCCATGGTGGTGACCACCTGGCTGACGACCTCACCGCCCTTGGCCGCGGCCGAGGAGGCCGAGGAGGCCAGCTGATTGGCGGTCTGCGCGGCATCGGCCGTCTGGCGCACGGTGCCGGTCAGTTGCTCCATCGACGAGGCCGCCTGTTGCAGATTGGAGGCGGTTTGCTCGGTGCGCTGCGACAGGTCTTGGGCGCCCAGGGCGATCTCGCTGGAGGCCGTGGAGATGGAATTGCTGGCGGAGCGCACATCGAGCAGGATGCGCTGAATCTTCTCGGCAAACATATTGAAGGAGCCGGCAATGCGCGAGATCTCGTCGCGGCCGGCCTCGGGCAGGCGCTGCGTCAGATCGCCGCCACCGGCACTGATTTCGTCGAGCGCGGCGCGCACACGGTCCAGGCCACTGAGCATGGTGGAGATCACCGTGGTCATCAGCGCGCCTGCCAGCACCATCACCACGATCAGGACGATGGCCGCGGTGCGCAGCAGCGAGCTCAGCGAGGCCAGCGCTTCGCTGCGATCGGCTGCCACCACCAGCACCCAGTCGGTGTTGGGAATGGCCACGCCGCGCAGCAGGAAGTCCTGGTTGCCGATGGTGGCATCGACCCAGGGTGCTCCGGCTTCCTGCACCTGTTTCAGGGCCTTGGCGTCTAACTGCGGGGAGAGCTCGCTGACCGGCTTCAGGGCCAGTTCGGCATTCGGGTGGGCGACCAAGGTTCCCTTGCTGGACATCAGGAACGCAAAGCCATTCGGCGTCGGCTTGATGGCCTTGACCGTGGCCGAGACCTCGTTCAGGAACACATCGGTGGCCGCCACAGCCTTGGTGCTGCCGCCTTCCTTGACGGCCACGGCGAAGGTCACCACCAGCAGCTTGCGCGCGGCGTCCATATAGGGCTCGGTGATCACCGGCCCGCTGGCATTGGAGGCCAGGGTGTACCAGGGGCGGCCGGTCGGGTCATAGCCGGGCGGCAGTTCCTGGGGGGTGTTGAACAGCATGCGCTTGTCGGCATGGCCGATATAGCTTGCCTCCAAGCGGCCTGACTTGGCCGCCTGCACCAAATAGGGCTTGGGGTCGGCCTCGGCCGCGGCCGGCACCATGGAGGTGACGATGTCGCGCTGCATGGTCACCCATTGGTTGATGGCCGCCGCGCGGCCCGCCGCCAAGGCATCCAGGCTGGCCAGCTCGGTGGTGTAGGTGTGACCGCGGACGATCACATAGTTGGCGATCGTGGCCAGGCTCAGGGTGAGCACCACCACCACAATGCTCAGCGCGGTCAAGCGTGTCTTGATGGAATCAAACATGAAGAAGAGTCCTTGCTGGAGATGCGGGGGAACGACGAAACGGATGCAGGCTCAGAAGCTTTCCCAGTCTCCTTCTTGAGCGGCTGGGGTCGAAGCACGTGGAGCGGGCGCGGGTGCCGAGCGGGCTGAGGGCGCAGGGGCCGGGGCAGGGGGGCTGGTGCTCTCGCCGCCGGTCGGCTTGCTGCTCGCTTTTGCCGTGGTGCTCGTCTTGTTCGCAGCACGATGCGAAGTTGAGGCTGCCGGTTTCGCCTTGGTAGTGCCCGTGGCATTGGCTGTGGAGCTTTGCGGTGCAGGTCGACGGCTCGGCGCTGTGCTCGCTACATGGTGGCCTTGTGCCAGGCGGAACACCGACACGGCTTCAATCAGGCGCTGGGCCTGATCGCGCAGGCTTTCGGCGGCGGCGGCGGATTCCTCCACCAGGGCGGCGTTCTGCTGCGTCATCTGGTCCAGTTGCACCACCGATTGATTGACCTGGCCGATGCCCTCGCTTTGCTCGCTGGCGGCCGCGGTGATCTCACCAATGATGTCCTGCACGCGCTGCACGCTGGACACGATGTCGGTCATCGAGCTGCCGGCCTCGTTGACCAGGCGCGAGCCTACTTCGACGCGCTCGACGCTGGCGCCGATCAGGGTTTTGATCTCCTTGGCTGCTTCGGCGCTGCGCTGGGCCAGGCTGCGCACCTCGCTGGCCACCACAGCGAAGCCGCGACCTTGTTCGCCCGCGCGCGCCGCTTCCACGGCCGCGTTCAAGGCCAGGATATTGGTCTGGAAGGCAATGCCATCAATGACGCCGATGATGTCGTTGATCTTGCGCGAGCTGGTGTTGATCTCGTCCATGGTGGCCACCACCTGGCCCACCACCTGACCACCCTTGGCTGCGGCGCTGGCGGCCGAGGATACGAGCTGGTTGGCCGTCATGGCGGAGTCGGCGGTCTGCTTGACTGTGCCAGTCAGCTCGGCCATGGAGGAGGCGGCCAGTTGCAGGTTCGACGCAGTTTGTTCGGTGCGTTGGCTCAGGTCCTGGTTGCCCGAGGCAATCTCGGCGCTGGCCGTGCCGATCGAGTCGGAGGACTGCCGCACGGTACCGATGGTCTCTGCCAAGCGCCCTCGCATGGCTTCGGTCTGCTGGATCAGCAGGCCGATTTCGTCATGGCGCTGGCTGCTCACCGAGGCCGACAAGTCACCCTGGGCGATGGAGCTGATCGCCTCGGTCAAATCGCTCAGCGGCTTGCTGACCCAATTGCGCATCATCCAGAACAGGCCGAAGCCCAGGCCGGCCGTGGTCAGGGTCAGCATGATCCAGAAGGGCACCATGGTGGCCCAGTGCGAGGCCATGGACTCGCTCGGCGATACCTGGGCAATGATCCAGAAGCCGCCCTGCGGGTTGCGGCGCCCGACGGCGAAATAGCTTCCGCCCTTGCCATTGAGCACGTCAGGTGCGTCCTCAACGACGCCGTCCTTGGAGGCGATCAGGGCCGCCATGAACTTGTCGAACTCGGGGCTCACCTCGCTGGCCAGCTTGTTCTTGGCCGTGGGGTGGGAGACCAGGCGGGCATTCTTGCCGTCGGCATCGGCGGCCACGGCATAGGTACCCCCCGATTCGAAGAACTTGGCATCAGCCGCCATCTTGTCCATGGCCTTCTGGAAGCCCTCCATATCGAGGGCAATGGCCAGCAGACCGATGATCTTGCCTGCCTCGCTCTTGATCGGGTCGTAGTAGGCCATGTAAACCTTGCCCTCCAGCACCACCCGGCCGGCGAAGGGCTTGCCCTGCATCAGCGTGGCATAGCCGGGGTGGCTTTTGCCCAGCGGCGCCGTGTTGCGCTCGCCGGCTGCGTTCTTCAACGAAGAGGTGATGCGGATGAAGTCATCACCCTTGAGGGCGAAGATCGACGCCGCACCGCCTGTGGTGCCGGCGAATTTGTCGACCTGGGTGGTGTTGCCGTTGAGCTTGGGGCCCCAGTCGCGCAGGTCGCCGGTGCTTTCGTCGAGCTGGAAGACCGGACCGAACTCCTGGCGGAAGGTGCCATAGCTCTGCTGCACCATGGTCTTGGCCACATCGTCCATGGCCGTCATCGAATCGACCAGGGATTGGGTCTTGTCGCCGACCCAGCTGGTCACCCGGTCATGGGCGACGCGGGTGAGGAGGATGCTGACAGCGCCGCTGACCGTCAGAAGTGAGGCGGCCAGGGCGATCACGCCCACCAGAGAGACGCGCCGTGCGATCGAGGTCACACCTGATGCCATTTTGCTGCTCCAACGAAGTCTTCGAAGAGTGGTGCGCCGCTGCGTGATCCGGCAGCGGGTCATGGCATCCCGCTACCTGGGCCGGCGCGGGATAGGCTTACATGGCCAGGGAGTCCATCAAGCCCATGTCGGCGCTGCTCATCAGGCCTTCGATGTCCATCAAGATCAACATGCGCTCGCTGACGGTGCCGATGCCGGTGATGAAGCTGGTGTCGACCGAGGCCGAGCTCATTTCTGGCGCCGGGCGGATCGCATCTCGATTCAGTTCGAGCACATCGCTGACCGAGTCGACCACCGCGCCGACCACGCGGTTGCGCACATTGAGCACGATCACCACGGTGAAGCTGTTGTACTCGGCGCTGGGACAGCCCAGCTTCAAGCGCAGATCAACGATGGGCACGATGACGCCGCGCAGATTGACCACGCCCTTGATGAAGTCCGGCGCATTGGCGATGCGGGTGGGCGGTTCATAGGAGCGGATTTCCTGAACCTTCAGGATGTCGATGCCGTATTCCTCGGCACCCAAACGGAAGGTCAGGTATTCGCCACTGGCCGGGCCGTGCGCTTTCAGGGCCAGGTTGCCAGTGTCCTGGCGCAAGGCCGGCACGTTGTCTCGGGTGGTTTCCATGGCTTACCTCGTGTGGTGTGCGGGTTTGACAAATTGCTCTTGAATCGAGGAGGCGGTGATCAGAAAGATTCCCAATCGCCTTCGGCCTGTGCCGGCTGCGGGGCCGGTGCGCGGGCCGGGGCCGGCGCACGAGCCGAGGCTGGAGCCGTGCTCGTGGCCGATGTTGCTGGGCGCGGGCTGGCTGAGGTCTTGCTCGATGCCTGCGCTCCATGGTGGCTGGAGCTTGCCCCGCTCCTGGCCCCCAGGCTGCCGCCCGAACTGCTCGCAGCGGTTTTTTTGCCGGAAGATTTCACGCTGCCCAGCGATTTGCCGGCGCCGAAGCCGGTCGCCGAGGCGGGTTTGGCATCGGCTTTGACCTTGAAGCGATCGACCGCTTCAGCCAAGCGTTCGGCCTGGTCCTTGAGGCTTTCCGCCGCCGCCGCCGACTCTTCAACCAGGGCCGCGTTCTGCTGGGTCATCTGGTCCAGCTGTACCACCGACTGATTGACCTGACCGATACCGTCGCTCTGCTCGCTGGCCGCGGCCGAGATCTCGCCAATGATGTCGCTGACGCGCTGCACGCTGGTGACGATGTCGGTCATGGAACTGCCGGCTTCCTGCACCAGACGCGAGCCGGTTTCCACCCGCTCGACGCTGGCCCCGATCAAGGTCTTGATCTCACGGGCCGCTTCGGCGCTGCGCTGGGCCAGGCTGCGCACTTCGCTGGCCACCACGGCAAAGCCGCGGCCTTGCTCACCGGCACGCGCTGCTTCCACGGCGGCGTTCAGGGCCAGGATGTTGGTCTGGAAGGCGATGCCATCGATCACGCCGATGATGTCGCTGATCTTCTTGGAGCTGGCGTTGATCTCGTCCATGGTGGCCACGACCTGGCCTACCACCTCGCCGCCCTTGGCCGCGGCGCCCGAGGCCGAGTTGGCCAATTGGTTGGCGGTGCGTGCAGAGTCGGCAGTCTGCTTGACGGTGCCGGTCAGCTGAACCATGGAAGAAGCTGCCTGCTGCAGGTTGGAGGCGGTCTGCTCGGTACGGCCGGACAGATCCTGGTTGCCTGTGGCGATCTCGACGGAGGCGGTACGAATGCTGTCCGCCGAGATGCGCAGATGGCCAACCAGACTTTGCAGGGCCTGCTGCATGTTCTGCAGCGAGTTCATCAGGTGCGAAGCCTCATCCTGGCCCACCACCTCGCGAGCGCTCATGGTCAGATCGCCCTTGGCAATCGCATCGGCCAGCGCACCGGCTTCGGCCAGGGGCGTACAGATGCTCTGCATGTTCAGCAGGGTCAGCGGTACCACGATCACCGAGCTGAGAATCAGCACGGCAATGAACACGGTAAACACAGTGCTCTGGGTGGACTCGCTCGCCTGCAGCGATTTCGCCGTATCCTGCTCAAGAGAATGGCGCAGCTCATTCAGCAGCTTCTCTGCTTCTTGGGCATGGTTCTTGGCGGCTTTCAATGCGTTGTTCGCTTCAGCCGCGCTGGTGACGCTGCCGGTTTCAAGCTGGGCCAGAACCGGTTGAGCCTTGGCAACATAGTCCGTCATCAGAGGCATGATCTGACCCATGACGCGGTTGTTGGCGTCATCGTGGCCGACCATCAATGCCTTGATGTTTTCTTCCAGGGCCTTGCGGGCCTCATCCCACTTCTGGTGATAGCTTTTGATCTCATCGGGTTGGGCATGTGTGATGACCATGTCCTTCTCAAAGCGCCGCAGATTGCCCATGGCCTGGATCATCAGGGTCATGTGCTTGGCATCCACCACGGACTTGTCGGCCAGCTGCTTGCTTTGGCCGCGCAGCGAGTTCATGCCGTACAGCCCGACGCCGCCAACGATCACCAGCAGTGTCAAAACCATGGCAATGGCTCCGATCATGCGGGTGCGGATGCTGAACATGCGGAGCATGGCGCTCAGGTTCATCGATTACCTCTATCGTTCATTTCGAAAATGCGCTCAGGCCCGGGCGTTCAGTGCCGCGAGCGGCGCACCAGGCTGCCAACGTCCAGAATCAGCGCCACCCGTCCATCGCCCATGATGGTGGCGCCCGAGACGTCATTGACCTTGCGGTAATTGGCTTCCAGGTTCTTGACCACCACCTGCTGCTGGCCGAGCAACTCGTCCACCAGCAGGGCCACACGTCCGCCCTCGGCCTCGACCACCACCATGATGGAAGAGACATGCTCGAAGTCGAAGCGGGGCACGTTGAAGATGGTCTCCAGACCGATCACCGGCATGTACTCGTCGCGCACCTCAACCACGCGGCCGGAACCGGCCACGGTCTTGATGGTGTCGGCTTGCACCTGGAAGGACTCGACCACCGAGGACAGCGGCAGGATGTAGACTTCCTCGCCTACGCCCACGCTCATGCCGTCCATGATGGCCAGGGTCAGCGGCAGACGCACCGAGACCTTCATGCCATAGCCTTCGGCGGAATCGATCTCGACCGTGCCGCCCAGCGAGGTGATGTTCTTCTTCACCACGTCCATGCCCACGCCGCGGCCTGACACATCGGTGACTTGGTCGGCAGTGGAGAAACCAGGTGCGAAGATCAGGCCCCAGACCTCGGCATCGGTCATGGTGTCGGGCGCGTCGATGCCTTTTTCGCGGGCCTTCTTGATCAGCTTCTCGCGGTTCAGACCACGGCCGTCGTCGCGCACTTCGATGACGATGGAGCCACCCTGGTGCGAAGCGACCAGGGTGATGGTGCCTTGCTCGGGCTTGCCCTTGGCGATCCGGTCGGCCGGCTGCTCGATGCCGTGGTCGCAGCTGTTGCGCACCAGGTGGGTCAGCGGGTCGGTGATCTTCTCGACCAGGCTCTTGTCCAGTTCGGTGGCTTCACCCTGGGTGACCAGCTCGACCTTCTTACCCAGCTTGGCGGCCAGATCGCGCAGCATGCGCGGGAAGCGGTTGAACACGACCGACATGGGAATCATGCGGATCGACATCACCGACTCTTGCAAGTCGCGGGTGTTGCGCTCCAGATCGGCCAGGCCCGAGGCCAGCTGCTGGTACAGGCCCGGCGCCAGGTCGCGGCTGTTCTGCGCCAGCATGGCTTGCGTGATCACCAGCTCGCCGACCAGGTTGATCAGCTGATCCACCTTTTCGATGGACACACGCAGGGTGGATTGCTCCATGCCTGCGGCAGCCGGGCGTGCCTCGGCCTTTACGGCAGGGGCCGCGGCCACCACCGGCTTGGCGACTTCGGCCTGCACTTTGAGTTCGGTGCTGGCTTCCGGTGCATCGGGCACGCCAGGGGCGTTGTCGAAGAAGCCGTAGCCGGGGTCGTTGTCCTTTTCCTCGGCCGCCGGAGCGCCTGGGGCGTCGGCGTGGAAGCCGAAGCCGGGGCCGAAGGGCGTCAGCTTGACCTGTTCACGGGCGACGTGGAAAGTGAAGAGGTCCAGCAGGTCGTTGTCCGAGCTGCCGGTCAGGATCTTGAAGCGGCGGATGCCGTCCGCGGCCACCCCACCGTCCAGCGGCTCGATGGTGCCGAGGTCGGTGATTTCCTTGAACAGCTCGACCAGGTTGTCGGCCAGGCTCAAGTCGCTGAGCGGGCCGACTTGCAGCTCGAGCTCGCGCGCGGTCGGTTTGGCCGGCGCGGCGGCCTTGGGCGCGGGCGCTGGTGCGGCTTTGGGTGCTGGAGCGGGAGTGGCGGCCGGGGCGGGTGCGACCTGCTCACCTTCAACAAAGCTGCGGATGCTGGCCAGCAAATCGCTGGTGTCCACCGCGTCCGCGCCGGAGCCCTGGTGGCGACCGAGCTGAGCGCGCAAAGCGTCGCCCGACTGCAGCAGCACATCGACCATGGGCGAGGTGGCTTGCAGTTCGTGGCGACGCAGCTTGTCCAGCAGCGTTTCCATCTGGTGGGTCAGCTCCGCGACATCGCTGAAGCCGAAGGTGGCGGCGCCGCCCTTGATTGAGTGGGCGCAGCGGAAGATGGCGTTGAGCTCTTCGTCGTCGGCGGTTTCGACATTCAAGTTCAGCAGCAGCTGTTCCATGGTGTCGAGGTTCTCGGCCGCTTCCTCGAAGAAGACTTGATAAAACTGGCTCAGGTCAATGCCGGCGCTCAGGCTGGCGCCCTCGGAGGTCATATCTCCCATGCTTTACTCCAGTGTGGTGAGCGCATCAACGAATGACTTTGCCGATGACTTCGATCAGCTTGGCCGGATCAAAGGGCTTCACCAACCAGCCCGTGGCACCGGCGGCGCGGCCGGCTTGCTTCATCTGATCGCTGGACTCGGTGGTCAGGATCAGGATCGGCGTGGTCTTGAACTTCGGGTTGTCACGCAGCTTCTTGGTCAGGCTGATGCCATCCATGCGCGGCATGTTCTGGTCGGTCAGCACCAGGTCGAAGTCGCGCGTGCCGGACTTTTCCAGGGCGTCTTGTCCGTCCACAGCTTCCACCACATTGAAGCCTGCGTTCTTCAACGTGAAAGAGACCATCTGGCGCATCGAGGCCGAATCGTCCACAGCAAGAATTGAGTGCATTGTTGTTTCTCCGGGTATCAAGCTGGTTTCGGAAAATTTGTGAGCTTCTTTAGAACAATTCGATAGAACCGGCGTCCATCTCATCCTGTGTGACCGGATTCGGTCGCAGAGGTGCGATTTCGACCACCGTGGCCCCGTCTTCGTCATCGCCAAAGGTGTCGCGTGCCAGTTGGTCGGCGCAGTTGCGCAGACGTTGGCTGGTGTGGGCGATCAATTGGGTGGCCATGTCCTGGAACTGCAGGGCGGTGATGGCCCCGGCGATGTCCAGCATGACTTTCTGCAACACCGGTGCGTGGGCGTCGCCGCCCTCGCTGGCGCCGTTCAACAAACCATGCACATGGCTGGAGGCGCTGTAGAAGTGGGTGGACAAGGCCTCTCCGGCGTCGTCCAGAAGGCGTTGCAAACGCTCCAGGTCATTGGTGACCGTCATCAGGTGATCCTGGAGCTCGGCCGCAGCCAGCAGCGGCGTCATTCCCAGCTCGGGTGGGTCAGGCGTTTCATTCATCAGCATCTTTGCTCCACGCTTATGGACCTGTCGGAGCGCAAGACCTGACCCTGTGCGGGGATCAAGTCCGGGCTCGTCAGGGTGACCGGTTCTTGCAGGCATCTTCGGCATTTCCTGCGGAACTGTCGACAGGACAATGGACGCATAAGCGGCCTATTTGTGTGATTCGACCAGGTCTGGATGGGAAATATAAGGGTAAACCCTTGGGTGACGTGGCTTCTCTGCAGATTCGTTCGCATCACACAGGCCACACGGGCCGGGACGGTCATGCAATCCCGGCATACTCGCCCCCCATGACGATCTCTACCGCTGATCGCCGGCTGCGCGTGCTGCACATCGAGGACTCCGAGCTTGATCATCAATTGATCATGGCCCAGCTGCGCCGTGCCGGTCTGGATTTGGAATTGCACCGGGTGGACACCCTGGCCGAGGTGAGCCGCGCGCTCGAGGGCAACTGGGATGCCGTGATCTCCGACTACAACCTGCCGGGCTTTTCGGGCCTGCTGGTGCTGGACATGCTCAAGGAGAGCAAGCGCCTCCTGCCTTTCATCCTGGTCTCCGGCGAGATCGGTGAGGACACGGCCGTGGCGGCTATGCGCACGGGTGCTTCGGACTATCTGCTGAAGAAAGACCTGGCTCGCCTGGCGCCGGCGCTGCTCCACGCCATCGAGGCCTGCGAGTCCGAGCGCGCGCGCATCGAGGCCGATCGCGAGCTGCTCAAGTCCAAGCAGCGCCTGCACGAGTTGGCCGGCCATCTGCAAACCAGTGTGGAGATGGAGCGCGCGGCGATCGCGCGCGAGATCCATGACGATGTGGGCGGCTCGCTGACCGCCTTGAAGTTTGATCTGGCTTGGATCAACCGCCATGCGCAAGACCCGGCCGTGCAGCAGCGCGTGCAGTCAGCGCTGGAGACGGTGACCTCGGCCATCGAGGCCAGCCAGCGCATCATGCACAACCTGAGGCCGGCCATCCTGGAGCAGGGGCTGGTGGCCGCAGTGCAGTGGATGGCGGCGCGCTTCGAGCGCCGCACCGGCATCATCACGACCATGCGCACCAGCCATGAGCAGATGCAGCTGCCGGCCGGCGTGCCCCTGGTGGCCTATCGCACGGCACAGGAGGCGCTGACCAATGTCTCCAAGCATGCGCAGGCGACGCGGGTGCATATCGAGCTGAGCGTGGACTCGGGCGTGCTAACGCTGGAGCTCAGCGACAATGGCGTGGGCATTGCAGCCGGCGCCTTGGCCAAGGCGCGCAGCTTTGGAATTCGCGGCCTGCATGAGCGGGCTGCCACGGTAGGAGGATGGGTGGACTTGAGCAGCAACAGCAAGGGCACGAGCCTGATTCTTTCGGTGCCTCTGGAGGCCGACAGCCTGGACCGTTTCGGCGGTGAAGACCATCCCGCCGTCACCCACGACCCTTCGGCCTGGGGGGGCGCATGATCAAGGTCATTCTTTGTGACGACCACGCGCTGATCCGCCGCGGTATCCGCGACACCTTGTCCGATGTGCCCGACATCGAGGTCATCGGCGAGGCCGGCGACTACGGCGAGCTGCGCAGCCTGCTGCGCGATCTCGGCCCCAGCGCGGCGGTCGATGTGCTGGTGCTGGACATCAATATGCCGGGCCGCAGCGGCCTCGATGTGTTGCATGTGATGAAGGACGAGGGCACCTCGATCCGCACCTTGATCGTCTCCATGTACCCCGAGGACCAGTACGCCATCCGCGCCTTGCGCGCTGGGGCCTACGGCTACGTCAACAAGGGCGGTGACCCGCAGGTGCTGGTGCAGGCGGTGCGCACCGTGGCGCAGGGCCGCAAGTACGTGACGCCCGAGATCGCGCAAATGCTGGTCGAGAGCCTGACCGCGCCGGTCAATGAGCAGGCGCACCAGAAGCTCTCCGACCGCGAGCTGCAAACCCTGGTGATGATCGCCTCCGGCAAGCGCCTCTCGGACATCGCCGAGGAGCTGATGCTCAGCCCCAAGACCGTCAGCGTCTACCGCGCCCGCGTGCTGGAGAAGCTGGGTCTGGCCAACAACTCCGAGCTGACGGTCTACGCCATCCGCAACGGCCTGGTCGCCAGCTGAAGAGGGCTCCGGCCGCTGCAGCAGCGGCTCAGGCCGCGGACGGCTCATTAGCGACGCTCTCGCGCCCTTGTTTTTGCGATAGACCGGCGGCGGTCGATGGTAAAAAATGCCTTTGCGCTGGCTGCGCTGTGCGGCCGGCTGAGCATGGGCAGATCGATGAGCGTAGCGGCCAGTAGCAGCAGCGACCAGCAGAGCGCCACCGCCAAAGCGGTGGAGGCCGAGGCCCCGACCGGCAGCAGCAAGCCAGCGCCTGCCAGCCCCACCGAAGTGCGTTCCGGGGAGCTCCAGCATTCGCTGGTTCGCCGCCTGACCCGGCTGAATCTTCAGGTGCTGTCCAGCGCCATGGTGCTCAGTTTCGGGCTGATCGCCGCCATCCTCTGGTTGGGCGCGCGCGAGCGCCAGGCCCAGGCCGCTGAGCTCAGCGCGCAACTCTTGGCCAACAGTCTTGCGCCCATGCTGGTGTTCGAGGATCAGGCCGCAGCCAGTGCCGAACTGGCCGCCTTCGTGCGGCGGGGCGAGGTGCTGGAAGTGCGCGCCTTCAATGCCGCGCTCAAGGTGTTTGTGCAGTGGCAGGCGGCTTCTTCGGCGCCGCCGGTGCCTGGGGCCTCGATGGCGGCAGCGGCGGCGGCCTTGCCGGCGGGCATGGATCATGGCCAGGGCCTGCGTTTCATGCGCGCGGCCGAGGTGGAGGTCTGGGTGCCGATTCGGCTCAAGGGTGAGCTGGTGGGCAGCCTGGTGCTGCGCGAGAGTTTGCAGAATCTGCAGATGTTGCTGCTCAAGCTGATCAGTGCGGCGGCGCTCTTGATCGCCGTGGCCATCGCCATCGCCTGGCGTGTTCTGCGTCGGGTGCAGCAGCGCGCCCTGGCCCCCATTGTGGAGCTGTCGCGGCTGGCCGAGCAGGTCTCGGTGGATCAGGATTTCACACGCCGGGCCACCGTGCATTGGCCCGATGAAGTGGGGCGTTTGAGCGAGCGCTTCAACCAGATGCTGCAGCGTGTGGAGACCACGCAGGCGGAGCTCAATCTGCGCTTGCGCCAGGAGCAGGAAGCCGGGCAGCAGTTCGAGCAACTGGCCCACCGCGACGCCCTGACCCAGCTGCCCAACCGCTTGTATTTCCAGTCGGCGCTGGAGCGCCACATGGCCGTCAGCTGCCAGAACGTCGAGTTGATGGCCTTGATGTTCATCGACCTCGACAACTTCAAGACCGTCAATGACAAGCATGGCCATGAGGCCGGTGACGAAGTGCTGCGCGAAGTGGCGCGGCGCATGAGTCGGGTCTTGCGCGGCAACGATGTGCTGTGCCGTTTGGGCGGCGACGAGTTCGGTCTGATCTTGCCGACCTTGCCCAATGACACAGCCGCCGAGCAGCTCGCCGTGCGCCTGATTGCGGCGGTGCGCGAGCCGCTCTACGTGGGCGAGCATTTGATGCCCATCGGCGCCACGGTCGGCCTGGCTTTTTGTCCGACCGACGAAGTCGATGCAGCCCATCTGTTGGTGGCCGCCGATGTGGCCATGTATGCCGCCAAGCGTGCCGGCAAGAACACGTTCAGGCGGGCCAGTCATGCGGGCAGCTGAGGTACATGTTCGGCCGCGCCGTGCCAGGCCTCAAGCCTGGGGTTGGGGCTTGCTGATCGCGGCATTGTGTTCAGGCGGGGCGATGCCGCCTGCATGGGCCGGCGAACCTGGCCTGGCCGTGGCCGAAGCCAATGCCGGCCTTGATCTGGGTTTGGAGGACTTGCTGCGCCAGGGCCTCAAAGCCGTGCCGCAAGCGGTGCAGGTGTCCACGGCCTCCCGCTTTGCGCAAAGCGCCGAGCAAGCCCCGGCGCAGACCTATGTGCTCACCGATGCCGAGATCCGCGCCTACGGCCTGCGCAGCATGGCCGACATCCTCAACTGCCTGCCGGGCCTGTTCACCACCAGCAATGGCAATTTCGTTTACGTGGCTGCGCGCGGCCTGGGCCGGCCCGGTGATTTCAACGCCCGTCTGCTTTTGATGATCGACGGCGTGCGCGTGAACGAGAACATCTTCGACGCCGCCCTGATCGGGCCCGAGTTTTACGTCGATGTGGATTTGATCGACCGGGTTGAGTTCACGCCCGGTCCGGGCTCGGCCTTGTATGGCAATAACGCATTTTTTGGTGTGATCCAGGTGCAGACCAAGCGGGCCGACAAGCTGGCCGGCCTGCGCGCCCGCCTGGCGCTCGATTCACAGCGTGGTGGCAGCTGGCAGGCCAGTGCCGGTCAGCGCCTGGACAGCGGCGCCGAGGGCTGGATCTCGATCTCGGGCTTTCAGCAGGACCGCATTCCTTTGAACAGCCCGGCGCCTGCCGAAAGGGTCGATCGTCTGCGTGATCACAACTGGGACCATGGCACCCGCCTGCTTGCCCGCGCCAGCATGGCGGGCTGGAGCTTTCGTGCCGGCCACAGCGAGCGCGTGCGCGGCAATGCTTCGCCGCTGGACCCGACGCGGCCCGGCTCGGGCATCGGTCAAGGCCGCTCGATTTACTTTAACCAGTTCGCGGCCCTGGGTTACGAAGGCGCGCTGGGGGCCAATTGGGATTTGACGGTCGAGGCCTCCAGCAAGGTCTTGCAATCGCGTCGCCGTGACCCGCTGGAGCAGCCGGGGCGGCCGCCTCTGGAGCTGGAGACCTTGTCCGAGGGGCAGTGGGATGAATTTGCCCTGCGCCTGGGCAGCTCTGCCTGGCGCGGGCACTATGTGCTGGGCGGCTTTGAGTGGCAGCGTGACCGGTTGCAGCGCATCGCTCTGGGTGCGAGAGGCCTGCCGCCGGATCTGGATTTCACCTCGGCGTCCGAGCGCCTGGGCGTGTTTGTGCAAGACGAGTGGCAGCTCCACGCCCAGCACCGTCTGGTGCTGGGCCTGCGTTGGGACCATGACCGCCGCGCCGATGGCAGCCGCCTCAACCCCCGCCTGGCCTGGGTGTGGCAGCTGAGCCCGGAGGCCAATCTCAAGCTCATGCAGGGCAGTGCCTACCGGGCGCCGAACTTCTACGAGTTCCGCAGCAACCAGGCGCCGGGCTTGCCAGTGCTGGAGGCCGAGCGCACGCGCAGCCTGGAGCTGGCGTTGGAGCATCGCCTGACCCCACAGCTGCAGTACCGAGCCTCGCTCTACCGTGCACGCATGAGCGGCTTGATCAGCCAGGTGCTGAAGCCGGATACGGGGCTGAGTTTTGTCAACAGCGATGTCGTGCGCAGCCGCGGCCTGGAGCTGGGCCTGGAAAAGCGCTGGGACGGAGGCGCGCGCCTGCAGTTGGGCTTGTCGCTGCAGCGCAGCCGCGAGCTGGGCAGTGGCGCCGAGCTCGACAATTCGCCGCGCCGCCTGTTCAAGCTGGCTTACAGCCAGCCGCTCTGGCGTGATGACTTGCAACTGGGCTGGCAGACCCAGGCCATGAGCCGCCGCCAGGTTCCTGCCGGCAGCTTGCCCGGCCAGGCCTTGCATCACCTGCACCTGCTGTGGCGCCAGAGCGCGGACAGCGAATGGTCGTTGGGCCTGCGCAACCTCACGGGTGTGAGCTATGCCGACCAGCCCGATGTGGGCTTGCCGCCGCTGCGCCAGGAAGGGCGTGTGCTTCGCCTGCAGTTCAAGCACCGGGTGGGCTCATGAAGCGCGCGCGGAGTTCTTGGCTGGCTTGGCTTCGGCTCTTGCCTTTGCTCTGGGCTGCGGGTGCGGCCTGGGCGCATCCGGGCCAGGAGGAGGCGCAGCTCAAGGCCGCCTTCATCTACCGCTTTGCCCAGTTCACGCAGTGGCCGCCACCGCCGCCGGGTCGCGAGTTCAACTACTGCGTGGCGGGCGACCGCGAGCTGCAAGACGCCTTGCGTGTGGTGGCGCAAAAGCCCATGGGTCAGGCTGCCGGGCGGGTCCTGGTGCTGGGTTCACCGGCCGAGGCCGGGCCCTGCCATGTGCTGGTGCTGGGCTTTGCCGGTCGCCAGGAGCTGCAGCTCTGGCTGGACGCCCTGACCGACAGCCCCTTGCTGGTGGTCGGCGCCAGCGCCGAGGCCTTTCGGGCCGGCGCCATCATCGCCCTGGTGCTGGAGCCCAATGGCATGGCCTTTCGCATCAACCACAGCGAGGCCAAGCGGCGCGGCCTGATGCTCAGCTCGCAGATGCTGAAGCTGGCGCGCGAGGTGAAGTAGGCGCCCTGGCCCGGGTCCGCCCTGGCGTGCTGCAAGAGGCCCTCAAGCCTGCACGCGGGCGGCCTGAGCGTCCGGCCAGGCCAGGACCTGGCACACAAAATCCTGCAGCCGGGCGGCCTCGCCGGTCGTTTCCAGCCGCAGGGCGGGGCGGGCTTCGGATTCCTCGTCCTGCCTGCCCCACAAGGCTGCCGCGCGCTGGGCCACGGCGGTTTCGATATTGAGCAGCTGTACCTGAGGGCCCAGGGCGCGCTGCAGGGCTGGCTGCACCAGTGGGTAGTGGGTGCAGCCCATCAGCACCGTGTCCACGCCGGCCTCGCGCAGAGGTTGGCAGAGCCGGTCCAGCAGGGCGTGAAGCTCGGGCGTGTCCAACTGTCCCCGCTCGATCAGGTCGACCAGGCCGGGGCAGGGCTGGCTGAAGACATCAATGCCCTCGGCATGCCGGCTGATCAGATCCTGGTAACGCGCGCTGGCGATGGTGGCCACGGTGGCAAGCACGCCGATGCGTGAGCCTCGCTGGCCGTTGGTGCGTGCCAGGCTGGCCGCGACTGCCGGTTTGATGCCCGGCTCGGTGCCGACGATGGGCAGCTCGGGCCAGCGCTGGCGCAGTGTGGCGATGGCGTGCGCCGTGGCGGTGTTGCAGGCGACCACCAGCATGCCCGCGCCCTGGCTCACCAGGTAGTCGGCCAGGCGCAGGCTGCGCTCACGGATGAAGTCGGCGCTGCGCGGGCCGTAGGGCGCATGGGCGGCGTCGGCCACGTAGTGAAGGGCCGCCTGGGGCAGCGCCTGTTGCAGGGCGCGCAGCACGGTCAGGCCGCCAACGCCGGAATCGAAGACGCCGATGGTGGCCGTGGGCGGCCGTGCCGCGGCGAGGGTAGGGCTGCTGCTCATGCTCATTGGGGGCTGCAGTCTAGCGGCAGCCTGACGCGACTCTGGCTTCATGCTTAGAATAGAACGATCGTGCTTTTTTGGCTGCATCTCCGATGTTGGCAAAGATGCCCCAACCGCCTTCGGGTGGCCCCTTAGAATCTGATTAACGTTAACGTCAATTAGCCTTGGAGTAATCGATGAAGGTCTTGGTCCCTGTCAAACGCGTGGTCGACTACAACGTCAAGGTGCGCGTCAAGAGCGACGGCAGCGGTGTCGACACCGCCAACGTCAAGATGTCGATGAACCCCTTCGACGAGATCGCCATCGAAGAAGCCGTGCGCCTGAAGGAAAAAGGTGTGGTCACCGAGGTGATCGCAGTGTCCTGCGGCGTCACCCAGTGCCAGGAAACCCTGCGCACCGCCATGGCCATCGGCGCCGACCGCGCCATCCTGGTCGAGACCGATGCCGAACTGCAGCCCCTGGCCGTGGCCAAGATCCTCAAGGCCCTGGTCGACAAGGAACAACCCCAGCTGGTTATCCTGGGCAAGCAGGCGATTGACGACGACTGCAACCAGACCGGCCAGATGCTGGCGGCCCTGACCGGCCTGCCGCAAGGCACCTTCGCCAGCAAGGTGGAAGTGGCCGATGGCGCCGTGTCCGTCACCCGGGAAGTCGATGGTGGCCTGGAAACCGTGAAGCTGAGCCTGCCGGCCGTCATCACCACCGACCTGCGCCTGAACGAGCCGCGCTACGTCACCCTGCCCAACATCATGAAGGCCAAGAAGAAGCAGCTGGACACCGTCAAGCCGGCCGATCTGGGTGTGGACGTGAGCCCGCGCATCAAGACCCTCAAGGTCGAAGAGCCGCCCAAGCGCAGCGCCGGCATCAAGGTGGCCGATGTGGCCGCCCTGGTCGACAAGCTGAAGAACGAAGCCAAGGTCATTGGCTGAACCCAGATCAGAAGAATTCGGAGAAAACACAATGACTGCTCTCGTGATTGCTGAACACGACAACGCCTCCATCAAGGGCGCGACGCTGAACACCGTGACCGCTGCGGCGGCCGTGGGCGGCGATGTCCATGTGCTGGTGGCTGGTTTCAATGCCGGCGCCGCGGCCGCTGCTGCGGCCCAGATCGCTGGTGTGAGCAAGGTGCTGCATGCCGATTCCGCCGCGCTGGAAAACGGCCTGGCCGAAAACCTGGCCGCCCAGGTGCTGGCGATTGCCGGCGGCTACAGCCACATCCTGTTCCCGGCCACCGCCTCGGGCAAGAACGTCGCGCCGCGCGTGGCCGCCTTGCTGGACGTGGCACAGCTGAGCGACGTCACCAAGGTCATCAGCGCCGACACCTTCGAGCGCCCGATCTACGCCGGCAACGCGATTGCCACCGTGCAAAGCAGCGATGCCACCAAGGTGCTGACCGTGCGTACCACCGGTTTTGACGCCGCCGCCGCCCAAGGCGGCAGCGCCGCCGTGGAAACCGTGGCCGCCGCCGCCGACAGCGGCAAGAGCAGCTTCGCCGGCCGTGAAGTGACCAAGAGCGACCGCCCCGAGCTGACCGCCGCCAAGATCATCGTTTCCGGTGGCCGTGCCCTGGGTTCCAACGACAAGTTCATGGAAGTGCTGACGCCTCTGGCCGATAAGCTGGGCGCTGCCCTGGGCGCCTCGCGTGCCGCCGTGGATGCCGGTTATGCCCCGAACGACTGGCAGGTCGGCCAGACCGGCAAGATCGTCGCGCCCCAGCTCTACATTGCCTGCGGCATCAGCGGCGCGATCCAGCATCTGGCCGGCATGAAGGATTCCAAGGTGATCGTCGCGATCAACAAGGACGCCGAAGCGCCGATCTTCTCGGTGGCCGACTACGGCCTGGAAGCCGATCTGTTCACCGCCGTGCCGGAGCTGGTGGGCAGCCTCTGAGCCCGCGCGCAGCCCCCACTATCGAGTGAGCCCCAGGGCGCCCGACTCACGGTCGCGGCGCCCTTGTTGTATCTGAATCTGAGATCGCTGGAGACAAAGCCATGACTTACCGCGCCCCCGTCAAGGACATGCTGTTCAATATGCAGGAGCTCGCCGGCCTGCAAGCCCTGACCGAGCAAATCCCTGCATTCGCCGATTTCGGCATTGACACCGCCCAGGCCGTGCTGGAAGAGTGCGCCAAGTTCAACGAGGACGTGGTCGCACCGCTGAACTGGGAGGGCGACAAGGCGCCGTCCTACTGGAAGGACGGCGAAGTCTTCACCACCACCGGCTTCAAGCAGGCCTTCAAGCAGTTCGCCGAAGGTGGCTGGCAGGGTCTGCAACACCCCGCTGACTTCGGCGGCCAGGGCCTGCCCAAGACCATCGGCGCCGCCTGTGGCGAGATGATCAACAGCGCCAATCTGAGCTTTGCGCTCTGTCCGCTGCTGACCGATGGCGCCATCGAAGCCCTGCTGACGGCCGGTTCCGACGCACAAAAGAACACCTTCATTCCCAAGCTGATCGACGGCAGCTGGACCGGCACCATGAACCTGACCGAGCCGCAAGCCGGCTCGGACCTGGCCCAGGTGCGCACCCGCGCCGAGCCCCAAGGCGACGGTACCTACAAGATCTTCGGCACCAAGATTTTCATCACCTACGGTGAGCACGACATGGCCGAGAACATCGTCCATCTGGTGCTGGCCCGTGTGGTCGGTGCGCCGGAAGGCGTGAAGGGCATCAGCCTCTTCATCGTGCCCAAGTTCCTGGTCAATGCCGATGGCTCCCTGGGCGCGCGCAACGACGCCCATTGCGTGTCCATCGAGCACAAGATGGGCATCAAGGCCAGCCCGACCTGCGTGCTGCAGTTCGGCGACCACGGTGGCGCCATCGGCACGTTGATCGGCGAGGAAAACCGCGGCCTCGAGTACATGTTCATCATGATGAACGCGGCCCGCTTCGGCGTCGGCGTGCAGGGCATCGCCGTGGCCGAGCGCGCCTACCAAAAGGCCGCCAGCTTCGCCCGCGATCGCGTGCAGTCGCGCCCGGTGGACGGCTCGCTGCCGGGTGCCGGCGCCATCATTCACCACCCCGATGTGCGCCGCATGCTGATGACCATGCGCGCCCTGACCGAGGGTTGCCGCGCCATGTCCAGCGTGGCCGCCGCGGCCTACGACGCGGCCCACCACCATGCCGATGCCGAAATCCGCAAGCAGAGCCAAGCCTTCTACGAGTTCCTCGTGCCTCTGGTCAAGGGCTACAGCACCGAGATGAGCCTGGAGGTCACCGACCTGGGCGTGCAGGTGCACGGCGGCATGGGCTTCATCGAGGAAACCGGCGCTGCCCAGCATTACCGCGATGCCAAGATCCTGACCATTTACGAAGGCACGACCGCCATCCAGGCCAATGACTTGGTCGGCCGCAAGACCGCACGCGACGGTGGAGCCTTTGCCCGCTCCATCGCGGCCATGGTCGAGGCCACCGAAGCGCAGCTGCTGACACGCGACAGCGCCGCCGCCCGCGCGGTGCAAAAGCGCCTGACCGCGGCCCGTCTGGCCTTCGTCGATGTGGTGAACTTCATCGCCGCCAATGCCCGCAGCAACCCGAATGCGACCTACGCCGGCTCCGTGCCTTATCTGATGCTGGCTGGCAATCTGGTCGCTGGCTGGCAGCTGGCGCGCTCGCTGCTGGTGGCCGAGGACAAGCTGGCCGCCGGTGAAGACGCGGCCTTCATGTCGGCCAAGATCGCCACTGCGCGCTTCTATGCCGAGCACATCCTGAGCCGTGCCGGTGGCACGCGCGATGCCATCGTCGAGGGCGCCGACAGCGTCACCGCCCTGGCCCTGGATGCTTTCTGATCGGGCGCGGCACGATGGCACTCCCCGAGATCCTGAAGCAGCTGCCGCTGCCCATCATCGGCTCGCCCCTGTTCATCATCAGCAACCCCAAGCTGGTGATCGCGCAGTGCAAGGCCGGCATCGTTGGCTCCATGCCGGCGCTCAATGCCCGGCCGGCCGAGCTGCTCGATGAATGGCTGAACGAAATCACCACCGAACTGGCGGCCTACAACCGCGCCAACCCGGACAAGCCGGCGGCGCCTTTCGCCATCAACCAGATCGTGCACAAGAGCAATGAACGGCTCGAGCACGATATGGCGGTGTGTGCCAAGTACAAGGTGCCCATCATCATCACCTCGCTGGGCGCGCGCGAGGATGTCAACCAGGCCGTGCACGCCTGGGGCGGCATCGTGCTGCACGACGTCATCAACAACAAGTTCGCCAAGAAGGCGATCGAGAAGGGCGCCGACGGCCTGATTGCCGTCGCGGCCGGTGCTGGCGGCCATGCGGGGGTCAAGAGCCCCTTCGCGCTGATCCAGGAAATCCGGGAGTGGTTCCAGGGCCCGGTGGCGCTGTCGGGCTCCATCGCCAGCGGCGACGCGGTGCTGGCCGCTCAGGCCATGGGTGCGGATCTGGCCTATATCGGTTCGACCTTCATCGCCACCGAGGAGGCCCGCGCCGCCGAGGATTACAAGCAGATGATTGTCGACAGCAACAGCGACGACATCGTCTACAGCAACCTCTTCACCGGCGTGCACGGCAATTACCTGCGCGGCTCCATCGTCAAAGCCGGCATGGACCCGGATCACCTGCCCGAGAGCGATCCGAGTGCGATGAACTTCGGCGGCAGCTCCAGCAAGGCCTGGAAAGACATCTGGGGCTGCGGCCAAGGCATCGGCGCCATCCGCGCCGTGGTGCCGGCGGCCGAGTTGGTGGCGCGCCTGGGCCGTGAGTACCAGGCTGCGCGCGAGCGCTTGCGTCTGGGCTGAAGCACTCACGCTCGGGCGGTGCAGGCCGCCCGAGCCGCTGGGCTTCCACACAAGAAAAAAGCCCGCTGAGCAGTGCGCTCAGCGGGCTTTTTGGTGTTCGGGTTGACGAGCCCTGCCTCGGCACTGGTCACAACGGCTAGGGCTGCTTGGTTCCCCACCTGACCCGGTTGGCCGCGCTTCCATGCGAGGAGGCCCGTCAGCGCGCATTGTAAACGATGCGCGGCATGTTCTCCTTCAAGCCTTCGCCGGGTCAAACCTTGAAACCGGGCTCGATTCCCTTGGCGCTCAACGGTCGGCCGCTTGCAAAACGCCGTGGTTCAGCGCATCCAGCACCCAGCTGTCGCCGACCTCGTTGTTGCCCTCGGTGTTGCTCAGGCCGAAGCAGGCTCGCTTGCCGTCGAGTTGGAGAAGCACCATGCCCATGAAGCCGGCATAGGCGCCGGTGTGAACCAGGCTTCGCTTGCCTTTGATTTCCATGGCCACCCAGCCCAGGCTGTACTCGCCTGCGGGCAGCTGGCGCAGGGCTTGAATGTAGTCGGGTGCCAGCCCATGGCTATGACCCTGAAAGGCACGCTGATGCTCGGCCAGCCAACGGCCGTAGCCCGCCGCGCTCAGCCAGACATTGCCCGAGGGTTGCAGCGCGCCGTCGACCCAGACCGACCATTCCGGCGCCAACGCCTGGTAGGGCTTCAGTGCCTGCGGCTTCGGGCCGACATGGCCTTGCGGGGCATGGGTGGGCGGGCTCAGCGCGAAGTCCAGACCCAGGCCACGGGTCCAGTGGAGCAGCAGGGTGTTGAAATCCTGGCCGCTCGCCGCCTCCAGCATGGCCCCAGCCAGGGTGTAGCCGGCGTTGGAGTACAGCAACTCGCCTCCCGGCGCAGTGGCGGGAGGGCGTGCCAGCACCCAGCGGGCCAACAGCTGTCGGCGCTCACGGTCAGTCTGGGGCAGGGGCTCCGTCTGAATGGCCAGGTAGTCTGCCAGCTCGGCAAGCTCGCTCGGCTCCTGAAATGCCGGCATGCCGCTGCGGTGGTCCAGCATCTGGCGCAGGGTGATGTTGGCATAGCCCGGGTGCAGGATGGGCGCGAGATCGGGGAGCAGCTCGGCGGGCCGGCTGTCCCAGCGCAGCTTGCCCTGGCGCACCAGCTCGGCCGCCAATGCTGCCGTCATTGATTTGCCGAGAGAGCCCAGCTGCATGGCATGGTGGCGGGACAGGGCAGTGTTTTGGCCTTGCTGGCTCAGACCGGCGCAGCCGAGGTAGAGCTTGTGCGCGCCTTCAAATTGACTGCCGAACATCGCACCCACCAGGCCAGTCGCGACTGCGGCCTGCGCCAGCTCGCTCAGACGGGCTTCCTCTTGTAACAGTTCGGGGCGCAGCAGCTCCTCGCGTTCGGCGCTGCCGCCACAGGCACTCAGAACGGCGGCGGGCAAGAGGCAGGCGGGCAGGAGCGGCAGGAAGGCGCGGCGGCGCAGATGGGGGGTGGACATGGCGAACGAGGACTCCAGAACTTGAAGTCGGCGATTCTTGGCAGCCCACGCTAAAGAACTGCTAAAGCTCTTGGGCCTTCCTCAGGCGCTCTCGGCCGGGGCCTGAGCCGCGCTGCTTGCGGGTGCATCAGGCAGTACCAGCTCGAAGCCGATGCCCCGCCCATGCAGGCCCGGGCCGACGCGCAGCTCCGCCCCCAGCTGAAGTGCCGCCTGTGCGGCGATGGCCAGGCCGAGGCCGCTGCCCGGCTCCTGCATGTGCTCCTGCGCTTGATCGCCGCGCCAGAAGCGCTCGAACATGCGCGCCTGCGCTTCGGGTGCGATGCCAGGGCCGTCATCACGCACGGCCAGCAGCAAGCGGCCTGCCGCCCGGGCCTGTAGTTCTAGCCGCAGCTCCCGTGCGCCATAGCGCAGGCCGTTGTCCACCAGGTTTTGCAGCAGGGATTGCAGGGCATGGCGAGAGCCTTGCCAGGGCCAGTGTTCCGGGGCTTCCAAGGCCAGGCTGACGGCGCGCTGCCGGGCGGCCGGATGGGCCTGCTGCAGCACCCAGGCGCAGAGCTCGACCAGGTCGAAGCGCTCGTGCGCTGCTGCGGAAGCTGCAGGGTCCAGCCGCGCCAGATCGAGCAACTGCTGGGACAGGTGGGCCGTGCGCTCCACGCCTTGCTGCAGGGCCTGGGCGGCGCGCTGACGGCCGGCTTCGTCGTGGCTGTGTAGCAGCACATGCGTCTGGGCGCCCAGAGCGGCCAAGGGGGTGCGCAGCTCGTGGGCGGCATCGTGAACAAAAGCGCGCTCCTGGGCGCGTTGCGCGCTCAGCTGGCTCAGCAAGCGGTCGAATGCCTGGGCCAGGGGTTGCAGCTCGGCATAGCGCAGGTCCAGCTGCAGCGGGGCCAGGTCTTGCCTCAGATCCAGGCCTGCGATGCGGGCGGTGAACTCGCGCAGCGGGCGTAGGCCGGTGCGCACGGCCAACCACAGCGTCAGCAGCAGCACCGGCAAGGCCAGGGCCAGGGAGGGCCCCAGCTCACCCAGCAGCCAGCCGAGCAGGATCCGATCGCCGGGCAGGGGGTCGGCGATGCGCAGCTGCCAGCGGGCATCCTGGGCGCCAAAGGTGGACTGCATGCGGCCATTCCAGGGCCGCAGGGCAGGGCCCGAAGGCCATGCTTCCGCTTGCAGCCAGGCGTCGAGTGGCGGGCCGCTGCGGTAGAGCAGCCGCCCCTCGGCCGTCCGCAACTCCACGCTCATGGCGCCGTTTTCCCAGGCCATCTCCTGGCGCAGCTGGTCGTACTCGGCAACAAAACCCTGCAGCACGGCCCGGGCGCTGTCCTCTTGCTCAAGTGATTCGATGCTGCGCGCCAGCAGGCGGCCCAATTGGTGGGCCTGCGATTGCTGCGCGAGGCTGTGCTTCACGCTCCAGTAGTTGAGCGCCAGCAGGGCCAGGGTGATGACCACAAAGGCCAGCAGCAGGGCGCCCACCGTGCGCCGCCCCAGGCTGCGGCTTCGCAGCTGCACCCACCGGGCCGGGGGCCTCACGACAGTGACTCCAGCCAGTAGCCGACGCCCCGCAAGGTGCCGATGCGCTGCGCGCCGATCTTGCGGCGCAGATTGCTCAGATGCACCTGCAGGGCCGTCATGTCCAGGGCCTCGCCCAGCGGTTCCATGTTCTGAGCCAGCTTGTGCTTGTTCACCACCTGACCGCCGGCTTCGGCCAGGGCCAGCAGCAGCTGGAATTCGCGCGGTGTCAAGTCCAGAGGGGCGCCGTTCAGACGAGCCATGGCCTGGCGTGGCAGCACGCTCAGTACGCCAAACGCCCACTCCTCGCCGCTGCTTTGCGCGGCCTGGCGCCGCCGCACCGAGCGCAGGCGCGCCAGCAATTCAGGAATGGCAAAGGGCTTGACCAGATAATCGTCGGCGCCGGCGTCCAGGCCGGCCAGGCGCTGATCGAGCTCGCCCTGGGCGGTGATCAGCAAAATGGCGGTGGCGTCGTTTTGGCCGCGCCAGCGCTTGAGCAGTTCAAGCCCGCTGCCGTCGGGCAGGCCCAGATCCAGCAGCACCGCGGCGCAGCCAGCATCGCCGAGCCGATGCGGTGCATCGCCGGCGCGGCGCAGCCATTGCACGCTGAAGCCCTCCAGCTTCAAGGCCTCCAGCAGCGCCGAGCCCAGGGAGAGATCGTCTTCGATCAGCAGGATGTGCATGGCCGGAAGAACCTCAAGGAAGCCAAAAGCAAAGGCGGCCGGGGCCGCCTTGTGTCGATGGCCTCTGCGCTGCGATCAGCGCAGTTGCAGATCGTCGTCGCTGAAGCGGATGTTCAGCGGCTCGATCAGCAGTTGCTTCTCGCCCGCCTCCAGGCTGCCGGCGACCCAGGCCTCGATGCCGCAGGCCTTGGCCACTTCCACCGTGCGGGCGGCATCGGCCGCGGGCACGAAGATGGCGAAGCCAGCGCCCATATTCAGCGTGGAGTAGGCCTCGCGGTCGTCTTGCTTGGCATGCTGTTGCATGAACTTCAGCACCGGCGTGACCGGCGGCACGGTGTGGATGCGGTAGGTGAACTGGCCTGGGTGACGCAGCAGCTTGCGCCAGCCATGACCGGTGATGTTGGCGCAGTAGTGCGGCTGGATGCCGGCCTTGTAGAGCGCCTCGGTCACCGGCGAATACAGCACGGTGGGGGCAAGCAGGGCCTCGCCATAGCTCAGGCCCGGTGCGATTTCGGTCAGATAGCCTTGCGGCAGGCGCTCGACCAACTTGCGAGCCAGGCTCAGGCCGTTGGCATGGATGCCACTGGAGGCCAGCAGCACGATGGCGTCGCCAGCGCCGAGCTTGTCACCCACCGAGAGGCGTTCCTTGGGGTTGATCAGGCCGGTGCAGGAGGCGGCCAGGTCGATGCGGCCGCTCTCGACGATGC
Organism: Paucibacter sp. B51; assembly: GCF_027863535.1. Taxonomy (NCBI): domain Bacteria; kingdom Pseudomonadati; phylum Pseudomonadota; class Betaproteobacteria; order Burkholderiales; family Sphaerotilaceae; genus Roseateles; species Paucibacter sp. B51. The sequence continues at coordinate 2,740,656 of NZ_JAPIVN010000001.1, forward strand.
CGGCCAGGGCCGGCGTCTCGCCGCCGCCCCAGGCGACCTGGCAGGTGTCGCAGGCGCGCTTCCAGCCTTCGACCAGGCTTTGCGCTCGGCCCTTGTCGCCGAACCAGTCCGAGCCACCCGCGGCCCAGTAGGCCTGCACCACCAGGGGCGTGGCGCCAACGGTGATCAGGTCGTTCACCGCCATGGCGATGGTGTCCTGGGCGATGCCGTCGTAGTAGTTCTTGCCCGTCAGCTGGCGCATCTCGTCGGCCACCAGGGTCTTGGTGCCCAGGCATTCGACGATGGACGCGATGTAGAAGGGGCCCACATCCACGACATAGGCCGACTCGCCTCGCGAGGCCAGCACCTCGGTGAAACCATGGGCGGCCAGGTGGGCGCCGGTGGCGGCCGCGGCGCGCTGCGCGCTGATCTTCAGCGGGTCGATCAGGTCGTAATTGACACCGGCTTGTTCGTAGCTGAGGGTGTCGGGCGAAGAGGGGGTGTGGGATGCGGGCGTGCTCATGGGCCGGGATTATCGCCTGTCCGGTCACCGGCCGGCCCTGGCGCCCGGCGGGGCGGCTGGTGGCCCGTAGAATGCCGCGCATGAGCTACCAGGTCCTCGCGCGCAAGTACCGCCCCCACAGTTTTGAAGAGCTGGTGGGCCAAGAGCATGTGGTGCAGGCCTTGGCCAATGCACTGACCCAGCAACGCCTGCATCACGCCTACCTCTTCACCGGCACCCGCGGCGTGGGCAAGACCACGGTCTCGCGCATCCTGGCCAAGAGCCTCAACTGCACCGGGCCTGACGGCACGGGCACCATCACCGCCACGCCTTGCGGCGTCTGCGAGGCCTGCCAGGCCATCGATGCCGGTCGTTTTGTCGACTACATCGAGCTCGATGCCGCCTCCAACCGCGGCGTCGAGGAAATCAGCCAGCTGCTGGATCAATCGGTCTACAAGCCGGTCATGGGCCGCTTCAAGGTCTACATGATCGACGAAGTCCACATGCTCTCGAACACCGCCTTCAACGCCATGTTGAAGACGCTGGAGGAGCCGCCGGATTACCTGAAATTCGTGCTCGCCACCACCGACCCGCAGAAGGTGCCGGTCACCGTGCTCTCGCGCTGCCTGCAGTTCAATCTGCGGCCCATGGCGCCTCAGACGGTGCTCAGCCATCTGACGCAGGTGTTGAAGCAGGAAAGCGTGCCGGCCGATGCGGGTGCGCTGCGCCTGCTCTCTCGCGCGGCGCGTGGGTCCATGCGTGATGCGCTTTCGCTGACCGATCAGGCCATCGCTTTTGGAGCCGGCTCGCTGGTGGAAGAAGGCGTGCGCCAGATGCTGGGCACGGTGGACCGCGGCCATGTGGTCGCCATCATCGACGCCTTGGCCGCCGCCGACGGTGCGGCCGTGGTGGCCCAGGCCGATGGCCTGCGCGCCCTCGGTCTGTCGGCCGCAGGCACCCTGGAAGATCTGGCCGGTCTGTTGCAGCAGATGGCCGTGGCCCAGGCGGCCCCCGGTGCTTTGGATGAGACCGATCCGGACACGGCCGAGGCCGAGCGCCTGGCGGCCCTGCTGCCGGCCGATGAGATCCAGCTGATGTACAGCATGGCCTTGCACGGCCGTGCCGAGCTGGCCCTGGCGCCCGATGAATACGCCGGCCTGCTGATGGTGCTGCTGCGCATGCTCAGCTTTCGTCCCGCCGGTGCGGCCGGCCACACGCTGAACAAGCCCGCTGCCCCTGTGGCAAGGCCGGCACGACCGGCGCCGACGGTGGCTGCACCCAGAGTCGCCTCAAATGTGACGCCTGTGGTTGCATCTGTCGCTGTGCCTGTTGCTGCGCCGGCTCACACGCCAACAGCGCCGGATCCGCTGCCTGTCGAGCCCGCGTCGCCTGTGGTTGCGCAAGCAGCGCTAGCGACCGAGGCGCAACCCGACGCTGAGCCCGAACCTGAGCCTGCAGTCGAATCCGAGCCTGCACCTGTTGCCGCGGCGGCAGCGCCGGTTCGTTCTGTGGCCGAGCCCAGTGCGCAAACGCAGGCTGAGCCCGAGATTGAAGGCCAGATGGAGCCCGAGGCTCCCGCCCTGCAGGCGTCCGAGCCTGAGGTCGGCTACGACGCTGAAGTGGCGACAGCTCCGTCTCCTGCACCTGTGACTGCACATTTGGCTGCACATTCGGCTGCAGCTGTACCCGCGCCCGTGCCCGCACCGACCGTGCAGCCCCGCGCCCCCAGCCCGGCCGCTGGCGATTACAGCGCCCGCCTGCGCCCCCGCCCGGTGGTTCATGCCGAGCCCGAGGTCGAGGATGAGGTCGTCGGTGACGGCCGGCCCACGGACGATGGCGAACCGCCGCCGTGGCTGGATGCGCCCATGTCGGACGATGATGGGGCCGGCGCGTCCGCCCCGCAAGGCGCCGATGGCGACGATTTTGGAGCCAGCGCCGCCCCGCGCGCCGGCCGCCCGGCACCGAATCGCCAGGGCTATGCCTCGACCGCCGGCGAGGATGTGCCGCTGCAGCCCACCGAGCTGGGCGCGCAATGGGCCGAGCTGGTGGCGCCGCTGGGCTTGCTGGCGCTGACGCGCGAGCTGGCCGTGCGATCGGAATGCGTGGGTCTGGAGAACGGCCCGGCTGGCTTGATGGTGCGCCTGCGCGTGGAGCGCGAATCGCTGCGCCAGCCGGCGCTGCGCGACAAGCTGCAGGCGGCGCTCGAAGCTGGCCTGCAGATGCCGGTGCAGATCGAGCTGGAGGCCGGCGTGCCCCAGGACTCGCCGGCCCTGCGTGATCTGGCCCGCATCCAGGCGCGCCAACGTGAGGTGGAGCAGATCGTGATCAACGATCCTTTTGCGCAAACCTTGATGGCCCAGTTCAAGACGGCGCGCATCGTGCCCGGTTCGATCCGCTCGCATTGAGCGTTTAGATCGCAGCCGAGCGATGACGCACCCAAGGCAAGACAACTTTCCAACGAACACCCCTGACACTGAGGAGTATTGAAAATGATGAAGGGTCAACTCGCGGGCTTGATGAAGCAAGCCCAGGCCATGCAGGACAACCTGAAGAAGGCTCAGGACGAGCTGGCCAATGTCGAGGTGGAAGGCCAGTCCGGCGCCGGCCTGGTCAAGGTCATCATGACCTGCAAGAACGCGGTCAAGCGCGTCACCATCGACCCCAGCCTGTTGGCTGACGACAAGGACATGCTGGAAGACCTGGTGGCCGCGGCTTTCAATGACGCGGTGCGCCGCGCCGAAGAAGTCAGCGCCCAGAAGATGAGCAAGCTGACCGCCGGCATGCCCCTGCCGCCGGGCATGAAGTTCCCGTTCTGAGCTCGACGCTTTGACAGCGTCCTCTCCCGCAGCGGGCGCTCTGGAGGCGCTGATCGAGGCGCTCAAGCGCCTGCCCGGCGTGGGCCAGAAATCGGCCCAGCGCATGGCCTACCACCTGCTGCAGCACGACCGCGATGGCGCGCGCCTGATGGCCGAGGCCTTGCGGGCCGCGGCCGAAGGCATCGGCCATTGCGAGCGCTGCCACACCTTCAGCGAGTCCGCGCTCTGCCCGGTTTGCGCCGACCCCGAGCGTGATGCGCGCCTGCTCTGCGTGGTGGAAACACCGGCCGACCAGGCGGCGCTGGAGCGCACCAACTCCTACCGCGGTTACTACTTCGTGCTGCTCGGCCGGGTCAGTCCGCTGGACGGCGTGGGCGTGCAGCAGATCGGCGCGGCCGAGTTGCTGGCGCGTGCGAGCGAGGGTGGGGTGGAAGAGGTGATTCTGGCCAGCAGCTTCACTGCCGAGGGAGAGGCCACGGCCCATGTGCTGGCCGAGGCGCTGCGCTCGCGTGGCATCCGTGCCACCCGTTTGGCGCGCGGCGTGCCCGTGGGCAGCGAGCTGGAGTATGTCGATCTCGGCACCATCGCCCACGCCTTGGTGGACCGTCGCTGACGGCCTTCATCGCCTTCGCCCCAGTTCTCCCCCGTTCCGTTTCCCCTCGACAAGGTCGCCCCTCATGACACTCGCCAACACCTGCATCATCGTCGCCAGCCTGCTGCCCATCGTCTGCGCCGGCATCGCCAAGTCGCGCGGCTTCGGCAAGCGGCGCCGGGATGGCGGCTACGACAACCACCAGCCGCGCGCCTGGCTGTCGGGTCTGAGCGGCTGGCAGGCGCGCGCCAATGCGGCCCAGGCCAACAGCTTCGAGGCCTTGCCGCTGTTCATCGCCGGCGTGCTGGCCGCCCAGCAGGTGCAGGCCCCGCAGGCCACGGTGGATGCCCTGGCGCTGGGCTTCATCGGCGCCCGCATTGCCTACATCGCCGCTTATCTGGCGGACCAGGCCACGCTGCGCTCGTTGATCTGGTTTGCGGGTCTGGCCTGCAGCATTGCGCTATTTTTCGTGGGCGGCCGATGAGCAGGTGCAGCGAGCCCTGCAACTTGAAATGAAAACGGGGCCTGCGAGGCCCCGTTGTTTTTGTGCGCTGCTGTCAGCGCTTGATCGCAGCACGCACCGCCGTCTCCGGCGCTGCGGCCACCGTCACGCCGCGCGATTTGCTTTGGGATTTGGCAGCGTTGCCATTGCTCTTGCCGCTGGATTTGGCCGATGCCATGCGCGTGCCGCCCTTGCTGCTGACACCGGCCTTGCCCGATTTGGCCGCCAGCTGCGTGCCGCTGCGCGCGGCCGGCTTGTTGGGCACGTAAACGGCCAGGGCCTGGCCAGGCTTGAACTTGGCGCCGCTGGCCACCTTGTTCCACTGCGCCACCTGGGCGGGGCTGACGCCATAACGCGCCGCCACCGTGGTGACGCTGTCGTTGCGGCCAGCCTTGATCTTGAGTTTGCGCAGCGGGGGCACATCGGGCGCCAGGCTGATCGAGGCGTTGTCGGCCAGATGGCTGGAGACGTCTTCGCTGCGCTTGGCGCTGCGTGGCACCAGCAGGGTCGAGCCCTGCTTGACCAGCATGCGCGGTGGGATCTTGTTGACCTCGCGCAGCTGGTTTTCGTCCATGCCCACCTGCTTGGCTGCCACCGAGGGGTGCATGGTCTTGGGCACCACCCAGGCGGTCCAGCTGGCCAGCGGGCCGCGGTGGGCGCTGAGGTTCAGGGCAAAGGCCTTGGCGTTGTCGTAGGGCAGCAGCAGCTGGTTGCTGCCGGCGGCCAGCATCACCGGCTTGTTCATCTGAGGATTGAACTGCTTGAACTTTTCCAGCGTGATGCCGGCCAGACGGGCGGCGGTTTCCAGATCGATGTCGCGGTCGATGCGCACGGTCAGGAAGTAGGGGTGGTTCTCCACCGGCGGCAGGGACAGGCCGTACTTCTCCGGGTTCTGTACGATGTTCTTCACCGCCTGCAGCTTGGGGATGTAGTAGCGCGTCTCCTCCGGCATGCGCAGGCTCTCGTAGTCGGTCGGCAGGCCGGCCTTCTGGTTGCGCGCGATGGCTTTCTGCACATTGCCCTGGCCCCAGTTGTAGGCCGCCAAGGCCAGGCGCCAGTCTCCGAACATCTTGTGCAGGCGGCCCAGGTAGTCGAGTGCAGCGCGGGTGGAGGCCAGCACATCGCGGCGGTCGTCGCGGAAGATGTTCTGCTTGAGCGAGAAGTCACGGCCGGTGGCCGGCACGAACTGCCACATGCCCGAGGCCTTGGCGGTGGACATGGCCTGCGGGTTGAAGGCGCTTTCCGTGAAGGGCAGCAGGGCCAGCTCGGCCGGCATGCCGCGCTTTTCGACCTCTTCGATGATGTGGAAGAGGTAGCGGCTGCCACGCTCGGTCATGCGCTGCACATAGTCGGGGCGGGCGCTGTACCAGGCCTCGGCGCGGCGCACACCCTCGTTCTCCAGGTCTTCTAGTTGGAAGCCGGCGCGCAGGCGATCCCACAGGTCGTTGCGCGCGGTCGGGGCGTCCAGATCGATCTTCATGCCCGGGCGCAGGCTGTCTTCCAGCTCGGGGGCACCCAGGGCTTCGTCCTGGCTGGTGGCCGGGCTTGGCACGGCTGTGGCCTCGGGGGTGTTCGACAGGGCCAGGCTGCCGAAGTTGCGCGGCAGGGCATTGCGTTCGCTGGGGGCTGCGGTTTCGGCCACGGGGGTCGGGCCGCTGGCGCAGGCGGCCAGCAGGGCGGCCAGAGCCAGGGTGGACAGGGCTTGCAGGCCGCGGCGCGGGGTAGGGCTTGGGGTCATCGGTAGTCGTTCTTCCATTGCCGCAGGGCGGCGAAGACAGCGAGGGATTCGGGGGGCAGGTCTTGCGGCGCCTCACCCGGCCGGGGGCGCTGGGTGGGCGAGAAGCTGGTGTGGCGGCGCGCTGCAGCCTGAACGCTGGGTTCGGTGCAGCGTAAAAAGGGGTTGATCTGCAGCTCCAGTCCAACGCGGGAGGGCAGGGTCGGTTGACCTTGGGCGCGCTGCGCCTCGCACCAGGCTTGGTATTCGGCCAGGGCGCGGTTGTCGGGTTCGATCTCGCGGGCGAAGCGCAAATTGGACAGGGTGTACTCGTGCGTGCAGCAGACGCGAGTCTCGGCGGGCAGGGCGGCGAAACGCGCCAGCGAGGCTTGCATTTGCGCCGGCGTGCCCTCGAACAGGCGGCCACAGCCGCCCGAGAACAAGGTGTCGCCGCAGAACAGCAGGGGCGCCTGGCCGCCGCCCGGTTGGCGCAGCACAAAGGCAATGTGGCCGGCGGTGTGGCCGGGCACCTCCAGCACCTCGAAGTCCAGGCCGAGCAGGGATACGTGCTGGCCCTCGCTCAGCGGCGTGAAGGACGCGGGAATGCGCTCGCGTGCCGGGCCCCAGACCTGTCCCTGATCGTCCTTCAGCCAGGGGCGCAAGGCGTCGATGCCGCCGACATGGTCGCCATGGTGGTGCGTCACTAGAATGCCCCGCAGGTGCAGGTCGCGCTCGCGCAAGGCGGCGATCACCGGCTCGGCCTCGCCGGGGTCGACGACGAGGGCGTCGCGCCCGACGCTGAGCATCCAGATGTAGTTGTCCGTGAAAGCGGGAAGGGCTGTCAGTTCCATGCGCAGGTTTTCATTCGGCCGTACTTCATTCCGCCGCAATTCATTCCGGAACCACCCTTCCATGACGGCCGGCCCCTCGGGCCGGGTGAGGCGCGTGGGGACTCAAGACCTGACCCCCTGCGGTCTGCTGCAAGCCCGTGACCGTGACAGCCTTGGCCTTCAGGAATCGACAGCCGCATGACGCGCGAAGCTTCGATTATAGAGTTGGCCACCTGGCTGCAGACGCCGCCGGGCCAGTACCTGCTGCGCTGGGAACAGCAGCAGCTCGATGCCGCCGTGGCCGATATTTTTGGCTTCCATGCCCTGCAGCTCGGCTTGCCCGAGCTGCCGACCTTGCGTGCCAACCGCATGCCGCACCGCTGGCTGGCGCTGGACCCCGCAGCCCGCTCCGGGCCGCAGGGTCTGCCCTTGCTGCTGACCGAGTTCGATGCCCTTCCTTTTGAGAGCAACAGCCTGGACCTGGTAGTGCTGCCGCACAGCCTGGAGCTGGCACCCGACCCGCACCAGACCTTGCGCGAGGTCGAGCGGGTGCTGCGGCCGGAGGGTCGGCTGATCATCCTGGGCCTGAATCCGGCCAGCCTTTGGGGCCTGAGGCAGAATCTCGGCCGCTTGCTGCCCGGCGAGCAAAAGCTCTACCTGCCTTTGGCGGGCGAGTTTCTGGGCTACTGGCGCTTGCGCGACTGGCTGCGCTTGCTGACGTTTGAGGTCGAGGCGGCGCGCTTCGGTTGCTACAGCCCGCCGCTGCGCAGCGAGGTCTGGCTGGAGCGCTGGCGCGGTATCGAGCCCATCGGCGCGCGCTGGTGGCCGGTGCTCGGCGCGGTGTATTTCATCCAGGCGGTCAAGCGGGTGCATGGCATGCGCTTGATCGGTTTGCAGCGCTCGCGCAAGTTCGGCCGTGCTGCGGCTCCGGCCGTGGTGACGCAAAGCGGCAATGCCCGGCCCTGGCAGGGCGAGGGGCGGCCGCCCGAGCGCTGAGTGCCGGCGCGCCAAGCCGTCCGTTCCGTCCGTTTGTTTCCTTTTCCATCTCTCACCAGCGATCCGCACCCCTCCATGAATGCAGCAGTTCCCCCGTCCACCCCCGAAGCCAAGCCGCCGGTCAACATCGCCAAGCCGGTGGTGGTCATCTACACCGACGGGGCTTGCAAGGGCAACCCGGGCACCGGCGGCTGGGGCGCCTGGCTGAGTGCCGGCGGGCACGAGAAAGAGCTGTTCGGCGGCGAGCGCAACACCACCAACAACCGCATGGAGCTGACGGCCGTGATCGAGGCCCTGGCCTCGCTCAAGCGCAGCTGCCAGATCACCATCTACACCGACAGCGAGTACGTGCGCAAAGGCATGACCGAGTGGATCAGCGGCTGGCAGCGCCGTGGCTGGAAGACGGCCGACAACAAGCCGGTCAAAAATGCCGAGCTCTGGCAGCGCCTGGATGCGCTGCGCAAGCTACACCAGGTGGAGTGGCGCTGGGTCAAGGGCCATTCCGGCGACCCGGGCAATGAGCGCGCCGACGCCCTGGCCAACCGCGGCGTGGCCTCGGTCGGCCGCTGAATCGACCGGCTGATCCCAAGCCTGGAGGCGCGCGCCGTGCGATTGGCGCCCGCCGACCGTCACTGACACCCCTCAGTCCGTGCTTCATGCCCTGAAGCCTGCACGCGACCGGAGCCGCCGCTAGAGTGCAGGCTCGGAGAACCCATGAGCTCGAAAAAACTGCACCGTGTCGTGGCCATTGCGGCCTTGTTGGGATTGAGTGGCGCCGCCTGGTGGTGGCAGCACCGCGTGCCGGTGGGCGAGGCCATGGCCGCGCAAACTGAGGGCAAGGGTGCCGCCGCCAAACCCGGTGACAAGAAAGACGCCAAGGATGGCAAGCCGGCCGGCCCCATCCCCGTGGAAGCCGGCCGCGTGCAGCGTGCCGACCTGGCGGACGAAGCCCAGGCCGTGGGCAGCTTGCGTGCGGCCCAGGCCGTGATGCTCAAGCCCGAGGTCAGCGGCCGCATCGTCAAGCTGGGCTTCGGCGACGGCCAGATGGTGCGCCAGGGCCAGCTGCTGGTGCAGCTCGATGATGCCTTGCAAGTCGCGCAGCTGCAGCAGGCCGAGGCGCAAGCCGGCATTGCTCGCACCCAGCTGCAGCGCAACCGCGAGCTGCTGGCGCAGAACTTCGTCAGTGCCAATGCCGTGGATCAGGCTCAAGCCGCCCTGCAGGTGGCCGAGGCGCAGGTGGCGCTGAACAAGGCGCAGCTGGCGCGCATGCAGGTGCGCGCGCCCTTCAGCGGCCGCGCCGGCATCCGTGCCGTCAACCTGGGCGATTACATCAAGGACGGCAGCGATCTGGTCAGCCTCGAGGACGCCTCCTCGATGTGGGTCGATTTCCGCCTGCCGGAGCGCTATGTGCCACGCCTCAAGGCCGGCCAGCAGGTCGAGGTCTCGCTGGACGCCTGGCCGGGCCGCAATTTCAATGCCCGTATCGAGGCCCTGGACACGGCGCTGGATGCCGCCGGCCGCTCGCTGCTGGTCCGCGCGCGAATCCAGGGTACGGCGCCGGAGCTCAAGTCCGGCCTGTTCGCCCGTGTGCGCGTGGTGCTGGCCACCCATGCCGGCGCTCTGCTGGTGCCCGAAGAAGCCTTGGTGCCGCTGGCCGGCAAGCAGTTCGTGATCAAGCTGGTCGAAGAAGAGGGCCAGCTCAAAGCCCGCCGCATCGAGGCCAAGCTGGGCCTGCGCCTGAACGGCCAGGTCGAGCTGCTGGAAGGGCTGAAGGAGGGCGATCGCGTCGTCACCGCCGGTCAGGCCAAGCTGCTGCGCGGCGATGGCCAGGCGGTCAAGGTGGTGGATGTGGACAGCAAGAAGGCGGGCAAGCCTGCCGCATCGGCATCGGCACCGACCGCAGCGTCCTCCGCCGCCAGCCGCTGAAAGCCCACCGGCCATGAAGATTTCTGAAACCTCCATCCGTCGCCCGGTTTTTGCGACGGTGATGTCCTTGCTGCTCTTGCTGGTGGGCCTGGTGTCCTTCGGCAAGCTCTCGCTGCGCGAGTACCCGCGCATCGACGAGCCGGTGGTCACCGTCAGCACCCGCCTGGTGGGCGCCTCCTCCGAGGTGATCGAAAGCCAGGTCACCAAGCCGCTGGAAGACTCCATCTCCGGCATCGAGGGCGTGGACATCGTCACCTCGATCTCGCGCTCGGAATCGAGCCAGATCACGGTGCGCTTCAAGCTCGAGAAGAACCCCGACAACGCCGCTGCCGATGTGCGCGACCGCGTCGCCCGCGTGCGCGGCCGCTTGCCCACGGCCGTGGACGAGCCGGTGGTGGCCAAGGTTGAGGCCGATGCTCAGCCCACGCTGCGCATTGCCTTCACCAGCGAGACCCTGGACCCGCTGCAGGTCACCGATGTGGTCAATCGCATCGTCAAGCCGCGCCTGCAAACCATCCCCGGCGTGGCCGATGTGGAGATCGGTGGCGACCGCCGCTACGCCGTGCGCGTCTGGCTGGATGCCGCGCGCCTGGCGGCCTACAAGCTGACCGTGCAGGATGTGGAAGACGCGCTGCGCCGCCAGAACCTGGAGGTGCCGGCCGGCCGCATCGAGAGCCAGCAGCGCGAGTTCAACGTCACCGCCCGCACCGACCTCAACACCGTGGCCCAGTTTGCCGAGGTCACGCTGCGCCAGGTGGCGGGCTACACGGTCAAGCTGCGCGATGTCGCCCGCATCGAAGAGGCCGCCGCCAGCGAGCGTTCGCGCGTGCGCCTGAATGGGCTGCCTTCGGTGTCTCTGGGCGTGATCAAGCAGGCCACGGCCAATCCGTTGGACGTGTCGGCCGCCGTCACGGCCATGATGCCGCGCCTGCAGCAGGATTTGCCCGCCGGCATCACCGTGCGCCCGGCCAGCGACAACGCGCTGTTCATCGAGCGCTCGATCGAATCGGTCTATCACACCATCGCCGAGGCGGTGGTGCTGGTGGCCCTGGTGGTGTTCGTGTTCCTGCGCACCCTGCGTGCGTCCATCATTCCGCTGGTGACGATCCCGGTCAGCCTGATTGGCGCCTTTGCCATCATGGCCGCCGCTGGCTTCACCGTGAACACCTTGACCCTGCTGGCCCTGGTGCTGGCCATCGGCCTGGTGGTGGACGATGCCATCGTCGTGCTGGAGAACATCTTCCGCCACATCGAAGAAGGGCTGGAGCCCTTCCAGGCCGCGCTCAAAGGCGCCAAGGAAATTGGCTTCGCCGTGGTGGCCATGACGCTGACCCTGGTGGCGGTGTTCGCGCCGCTGGCCTTCACGCCGGGCCGCACCGGTCGCATCTTTGTCGAGTTCGCGCTGACCTTGGCCGGCGCGGTGCTGGTTTCGGGCTTTGTGGCGCTGACGCTGACGCCCATGATGTGCTCCAAGCTGCTGCGCCATAACGACAAGCCCACACGTTTCGATGCCGGCATGGAGCGGGTGCTGGTCTGGATCAGCGAGCGCTATGCCGCCGCACTGCGCATGGCGCTGCGCCAGCGTTGGGTGGTGGTGCTCGTGATGCTGGCCTCGGCCGGCGGCACGGGCTGGCTGTACCTCAATGCCAAGTCCGAGTTGGCGCCGCAGGAAGACCGCGGCGTGATCGTGCTGCCCATCAGTGCGCCCGACGGGTCCACCATGGCCTTCACCTCGCGCTACCTCGATGCCATCGAGGACATCGCCGCCACTTACCCCGAGTTCGATCGCCGTTTCGTGTTCTCCGGCGGCGGCAATGTGGCCGGCGGCCTGGCGATTTTCCGCACCGTGGATTGGGACCAGCGCAGCCGCTCCACGGCCGAACTGGCGCGTGCCATGGTGCCGCAGATGAATCTGTTGCCCGGCGTCAGCGCTTTCCCCATCACCCCGCCGAGCCTGGGCCAGGGCTTCACCTCGCGGCCGATCAACTTCGTCATCGTCACCGGCGACAGCTACACTAATCTGGCCAAGGTCACCGCTGATTTCAGCGCCGCCCTGGCCAAGAATCCGGGCTTGGTGCAGATCGACAACGACCTGCGTCTGAACAAGCCCGAGCTCTTCCTGGAGGTGGACCGCGAGCGTGCTGCCGACCTGGGCGTGCCGGTGGACCAGATCGCCCGCACGGTCGAGACCATGCTGGGCAGCCGTGCGGTGACCCGCTACAAGCGCGATGCCGAGCAGTACGACGTGCTGGTGCAGACCGAAAGCCAGAACCGCACCACACCGCAGCAGATCGAGCAGCTCTATGTGCGCGGCAAGGGCGATGCGCTGGTGCCTCTGTCCAGCTTGGTCAAGGTCAACGAGGCCGTCAGCCCGCGCGAGCTCAATCACTTCAATCAACGCCGCTCGGTGGCCATCAGCGCCGGCTTGGCGCCGGGCTACTCGTTGGGCGAGGCGCTGGACTTCATGGACAAGACGGCGCAGCAGATTCTGCCCGCCGGCTATGCGACCGAACTGAACGGCGTGTCGCGCGAGTACAAATCCAGCAGCGGTGCGTTGAGCCTGGTCTTCGTGCTGGCGCTGCTCTTCATCTTCCTGGTGCTGGCAGCGCAGTTCGAGAGCTTCATCGATCCTTTTGTGATCCTGCTGTCCGTGCCCCTGTCCATGGTCGGCGCGCTGGCGGCCCTGCAATGGGCGGGCGGCACGCTCAATGTCTACTCGCAGATCGGCTTGATCACGCTGGTGGGCCTGATCACCAAGCATGGCATCCTGATCGTCGAGTTCAGCAACCAGCTGCGCCAACAGGGCAAGGCCACGCTGGAGGCGGTGGTCGAGGCCTCGGCCCTGCGCCTGCGCCCCATCCTGATGACCACCGGCGCCATGGTGCTGGGCGCCTTGCCCCTGGCTCTGGCCACCGGCGCCGGCGCCGAAAGCCGCCAGCAGATCGGCTGGGTCATCGTCGGCGGCATGAGCCTGGGCACGCTGCTGACCATTTTTGTGGTGCCCACCATGTACACCTTGTTTGCCCGCAAGAGCATCCCGGGGGAGATCACGACGCCGGCGTTGGCGGGTTGAGCGGGACTGGCGCCTCACTGGCGATGGCGGTGGGGTGCGCGGCTGCTATCGGCACTTTGCGGACCTCCGCTGTCTTGATCTTTCTCGCTTCGGTGTCTCGTCCCGCCGCCGGGCTCATGGTTCGCGGGTCGGCTCGGGCGAGCCGACTCCCCTCGCTGCTCACTGCGCGGCTCAGCGGCGCCAATCTCCCTCCGTTCGCTGTGCTCACTGTGGTCAAACAGTGGCGCCGAGTCAGAGCTTGAAGCGCGTGAGTACACGCGCCTGAGCCGCTCCGCTGCGCCCTCGGCCGCGCACAAATCGCCCGTCGGCGGGCCGAGCCACCTCCGGAGGTGGCGTGTTCCACCGTGGAAGAGGCACATCGACCGCGATGCAAGCGCCCTGCAGCCCGTGCCGCTGCCGGGCGATTTGTGCAGGGCCGAGCAGCACAGCGCATCGGGGCGCGCGCGTACCCGCGCGCTTCAAGTTCTGACTTGGCGCTTCTGTGTGAACGAAGCGAACGCAGGGAGCGGAGTGAGTTATGCGCCAGCCCCGAGGTGCGAGCAGCGCAGGGAAGTCGGCCCGTCAGGGCCGACCCCGGAACCATGAGCCTGGCAGCGGAACGGGCTGCAGGGCCTCACGAGCAAAACCAAAGGCGGCTCTGTGCCGAAAGCAGCCGACGCGCAGATCAGCCCAGGGCCAGCGCTGCTTCCAATTGTTGACGCAGGGCGCGCAGGCGTTGCAGTTCCTGCTCTGGCGCTTGCAGGGCGGGCCAGAGCAGGGCGACCAGGTCGCGGGCGCTGCGGTCGGTGTCGATCTGGCGGCCGGTCAGGATGACTTCCCAGAGCATGTGCTCCATGGGGCCGAAGACCAGGGAACGCAGTAGCCGCAGCGGGATGTCGGCGCGCAACTCGCCGCTGGCCTGGCCGCGGGCCAGCAGGTCCATCAGCGGCGCGGTGTAGCGGCGCTGTAGTTCGACAAACCCATCGCCGAGCTTGTCGTCGCCGCTGCGCCGGCCTTCCGAGAGCACCAGGGCACACAAGCCCGTGCCTTGGATCAGAAACAGGCGCAAATGGGTGTGGACCATGAACTCCAGCTGCTCGCGTACCGAGGCTTCGCGCGGCAGGCCGGCCTCGATCTCGCCAATGATCTCGTCGTACCAATCGGCGATCACCCGCATGCACAACTCCCGCTTGCCGCGAAAGTAGGTGAACACGGTGGCCTCGGACACGCCCAGGCGCTCGGCGATCTCGGTGGTGGTGGCGCGCTCGAAACCGCGCTCGGCGAACACTTCGCGGCCCACGCGCAGGATGTCGCGCACGCGCTGCTCGGCCTTGGCGCCGGCGGGGGCGCGGCGAACCGGGGCCTTGGCGGCAGCGGTCCTGACGGCCGGAGAGGGGGAGGGCTTGGGTGGGCTCACAGCGCGATTCTGCGCAATAATTGAGTGAAACTCAAGTCGGGCTTGCCAGTCTTCGTGCTCTGGCCTATTCTTCGCGCCTCAGTGTGCCTGGCTGATTGCAGGCATGCTTGGACACAGAATTTGAGTTGAACTCATCCGCGACCGGATCGAGCGATTGCTTCCTTGATTCAGGCCGCTGTTTTTCGGAGACCCCATGGCCCAGCTGACCACCAAGCTCAATGCCCGTTCGGCAGATTTCAAGTCCAACGCCGAGGCCATGCAGGGCCTGCTTGAGGACTTGAATGCGCGCCTGGCGCAGATCGCGCAGGGCGGTGGCGACGCGGCGCGCGCCAAGCATGCGGCCCGGGGCAAGCTACTGCCGCGCGACCGCGTCGAGATGCTGCTGGATCCGGGCACGCCTTTCCTTGAGCTGGCGCCGCTGGCCGCGCTCAATATGTACGACAACGCCGCGCCGGGCGCCGGCATGATCGCCGGCATCGGCCGAGTCTCGGGTGTCGACTGCATGATCGTCTGCAACGACGCGACGGTGAAGGGCGGCACCTACTACCCCATGACGGTCAAGAAGCATCTGCGCGCGCAGGAGATCGCGGCACAGAACCGCCTGCCTTGCGTCTACCTGGTGGATTCGGGCGGCGCCAATCTGCCCAACCAGGATGAGGTCTTCCCGGATCGCGAGCACTTCGGCCGCATCTTCTTCAACCAGGCCAATCTCAGCGCCGAAGGCATTCCGCAGATCGCTGTGGTGATGGGCTCTTGCACGGCCGGTGGCGCCTACGTGCCGGCCATGAGCGACGAGACCATCATCGTCAAGAACCAGGGCACCATTTTCCTGGGCGGCCCGCCGCTGGTGAAGGCGGCCACCGGCGAGGTGGTGACGGCCGAAGACCTGGGTGGCGGCGATGTGCACACCCGGCTCTCGGGCGTGGCCGACCATCTGGCCCACAACGACACCCATGCCCTGGCCCTGGCCCGGCAGTCGGTGGCGGCGCTGAACTGGCGGAAGGTTGGCGCACAGCAACAGCGCTTGCTGGCGCCGCGCGCGCCGCTGTTCGATGCGGCCGAGCTGCACGGCGTGATTCCCACCGACACCCGCAAGCCCTTCGATGTGCGCGAGGTCATCGCCCGCATCGTCGATGGCTCCGAGTTCGACGAATTCAAGGCCCGCTACGGCGCCACCCTGGTCTGCGGCTTTGCGCACATCGAGGGCATGCCGGTCGGCATCGTCGCCAACAACGGCATCCTGTTTGCCGAGAGCGCCAACAAGGGCGCGCATTTCATCGAGCTCTGCTGTCAGCGCAAGATCCCGCTGGTGTTCCTGCAGAACATCACCGGCTTCATGGTCGGCCGCAAGTACGAAAACGAGGGCATTGCCCGCGCCGGCGCCAAGATGGTGACCGCCGTGGCCTGTGCCCAGGTGCCCAAGTTCACCATCATCATTGGCGGCAGCTTTGGCGCCGGCAACTACGGCATGTGCGGCCGCGCCTACTCGCCGCGCTTCCTGTGGATGTGGCCGAATGCGCGCATCTCGGTGATGGGCGGCGAGCAGGCGGCTTCGGTGCTGGCCACGGTCAAGCGTGACGGCATCGAAGGCAAGGGCGGCAGCTGGAGCGCCGAGGAAGAAGAAGCCTTCAAGGCGCCCATCCGCCAGCAGTACGAGGACCAAGGCCACCCCTACTACGCCAGCGCCCGCCTCTGGGACGACGGCGTGATCGACCCGGCCGACACCCGCCGGGTGCTGGCTCTGGGCCTGTCGGCGGCCATGAATGCGCCGATTGGCGAGACGAAGTTCGGCGTCTTCCGCATGTGATGGGCCGCAAGGCTAGGCAAGACCTGACCCTCTTCAACCTCATGGCCCAGTTTGAACGCCTGCGGTGCCGCGCTTTTCTGCCGGGAGCTCTGAAGTGCCTTCTGGCAGCCTCGCTGCTGGTGGGCGTGAGCCTTGCGCATTCGCAAGCCAGCGACACCGCGGTCGCAGCTCCCGCTGCGGACGCCGAGCGCCTGCATCTCGATGTGCGCGAGCAGATCCTGCGCGTGCCGGTCGAGGTGCAGGATGCCTTTGGCAAGTCCAGCAAAGGTGAGCTGCTGGTCACCACCTTCAGGCCGGCCGGCCCTGGGCCTTTCCCCCTGGTGCTGATCAGCCATGGCCGCTCGACCGACAAGCGTGCCGAGTACAAGCGCCCGCGTTTCGAGACGGCCGCCCGTTACTTTGTGCGCAAAGGCTTTGCCGTGGCCGTGCCCCTGCGATTGGGCTATGGCGAGCTGGCCGAGGCGGGTGACCCGGAGAGCAGCATCTCCTGCCGCGAGCCGCGCTTTGCGCCGGCCCTGGCGGCGGCGGCCTCACAGATCTTGGCGGTGGCAGCGCACATGCAGCAGCAGCCGGACATCGATGCCAAGCGCGTGGTGCTGCTCGGCCAGTCGGTCGGCGGCATCTCGACCATGGCCGCCACGGCGGCCGGTCTGCCGGGGCAGGTGGCAGCCATCAATTTCGCCGGCGGCCATGGCGGCGACCCGGACAAACATCCCGGCGAGCCTTGCGGCGGCACCCAGCTGCGCCAGATCTACCAGGCCTATGGCGAGCTGATCGCACAGAACTCGCTCCAGCTGAAGTCGCTCTGGGTCTACACCGAGAACGACCGCTACTTCGCGCCGCGCTACAGCCGCAGCTGGGCCAAGGCCTTTGCCGAGGCTGGCGCCTCGCTGGACTACCGGCTTCTGCCCGCCTTCGGCGAAGACGGCCATACGCTGTTCAGCGCCGGCAGTGACAGCTGGCAGCCCCTGGTCGAGGAGTTTCTGGCCCAGCAGGGCTTCAGCACCCCCGGTGTGATCGCCGTGCCGCTGGCCAATGCCGAGCTGGATGTGCAGAACGAATCGGCCTTGCCCTTGAGCGGCAGCGCTGCCAAAGACAGCTACCGAAAATTTCTCGCCGTCAAGAAGCCGCGCGCCTTTGCCTTCAATGCGCAGGGCCGCACCGGCTATGCCTTTGGCGATGCGGCCGCGTCGCGGGCCCTGGCGTTTTGTCAGCGCTACAGCAGCCAAACCTGTCAGTTGTACGCGGTGGACGACGCCGTGGTGTGGAACAGAAAGAAGCAGCAGCCATGAGTGAACAGCAGAGCAGCCTCAAGATCGAACGCAGCGGCCCCTCGGGCCAGATCGCCCGCGTCACCCTGAACCGCCCCGAGGTGCGCAATGCCTTCAACGAGGGCGTGATCGCCGAGCTCACGGCCGCGTTTGCGGAACTGGGCCGGGACCCAGCTCTGCGCGCCATCGTGCTGGCCGCCGAGGGCAAGGCCTTTTGCGCCGGCGCCGATCTCAACTGGATGAAAGCCATGGCCGGCTACAGCTGGGACGAAAACCATGCCGACGCCTCCCGCCTGGCCGAGATGCTGTGGACGATTTACAGCTGCCCGGTGCCGGTGATCGCCCGAGTGCAGGGCGATGTCTATGCCGGCGGCGTGGGCCTGGTGTCGGTCTGCGATGTGGTGGTGGCCGTGGACACGGCGGGTTTCTGCCTGTCCGAGGCCAAGCTCGGCCTGCTGCCGGCCACCATCGGCCCCTATGTGGTGCGCGCCCTGGGCGAGCAGGCCTCGCGCCGCTACTTCATCACCGCCGAGCGCTTCAGCGCTGCTGAGGCCCATCGCCTGGGCCTGGTCCACGAGCTGGCCACGGCCGAGACCCTGGACGACAAGGTCGAAGCCCTGCTGTCCGCCCTCTGCGCCAACGGCCCGGCGGCGGTGCGCGCCTGCAAGCGCCTCGTGCAGGACGTCGCACACGCGACAATCACGGCTTCGCTGCGTGATGACACCGCGCGCCGCATCGCTGACATCCGTGCCAGCGAGGAGGGGCGTGAAGGTGTGCAGAGCTTTCTGAACAAGAGCCGGCCGAGCTGGCTGGCTTGAGTTCAGGTCGATTCCCTTGATGACTTCCAGCAGTACTCCGTTGACTCCCCAGCAGGACTGGCAGCGCCGCAGCGTGGCCGCCGTCTGGCACCCCTGCACGCAGATGGCGCGCGCCGAAGTGGTGCCTCCCCTGCCCATCGCCCGTGGTGCCGGCCCCTGGCTCTACGACTACGAGGGCCGGCGCTATTTCGATGCCAACAGCTCCTGGTGGGTCAATCTCTTCGGCCATACCGATGCGGGCCTGAACGCCGCCATCAAGGCGCAGCTCGACACCTTGCCCCATGTGATGCTGGCTGGTTGTACCCACGCGCCGGCCGTGCGCCTGGCCGAGCGCCTGAGTGCGCGCACTGCTGGCGCCCTGGGCCATGTGTTTTTCGGCAGCGACGGCGCCAGCGCGGTGGAAATCGCGCTCAAGCAGAGCTTCCACAGCTGGCGCAACCGCGGCCGGGCCGAGAAGCGCGAGTTCGTCTGCCTGAAGAACGGCTACCACGGTGAGACCATCGGCGCCCTGGCCGTGACCGATGTGAAGGTGTTCCGCGACGCCTACGACCCGCTCCTGATGCGTGCGCATATTGTGGAGTCGCCCGATTCTCGGTTGGGCAATGAGGCCACCGCCCTGGCCGCCATGCGCGCGCTGCTGAGCGAGCGCGGCGAGCACATCGCCGCCGTCATCATCGAGCCCCTGGTGCAAGGCGCTGCCGGCATGGTGATGTACGACGCCAGCTATTTGCGTGACCTGCGTGCCCTGTGCACCGAGTTCGAGGTGCACCTGATCGTCGATGAGATCGCCATGGGTTGCGGCCGCACGGGCACTTTTTTCGCCTGGGAACATGCTTTTGTCGAGGCGGAGCAAGCCAGCGCCGGGCCGCCCCAAGCTGGCGGCGCCCCCTCGGGGGGCAGCTCGTGTACCCACGAGCGTGGGGGCGTGTCCATGTGGCCTGACTTTGTGACCCTGTCCAAAGGCATCACCGGCGGCACCATGCCCCTGTCCCTGGTGCTCACGACCGAGGCGGTCTACCAGGCCTTCTGGAGCGAAGACGTCAGCCGAGGCTTCCTGCATTCGCATTCCTACACCGGCAATGCCCTGGCCTGTGCCGCCGCCAATGCGGTGCTGGACCGCTTCGATGCCGGCCAGCTGCAGGCCAATGCCGAGCAGGCCCAGCTTTTGAAGCAGGCCTTCGCGCCGCTGGCCTCGCACCCGCGCGCGGCCCATCTGCGCCAGCAGGGCATGGTGCTGGCCTTCGATGTGATCGAGCCGGGCCTGCGCTTTGCCGAGCGTTTCCATCTGGCCGCACGCGCCCATGAGCTGCTGATCCGCCCGATCGGCGGCACCGTGTACCTGATGCCGCCCTATCTGATTGATGCCGAAGCGGCCGCCTTCCTGGCCCGCGCCGTGCGCCTGACGCTGGACGAGGTGTTGTCCGAGTCGACCGAGGGCAGTGCCCAGACCCTGAGCAAAGAAGTCCATGTTGCTTGATCACCTGAGCGCCAAGCTGCGCACCATCGAAGCCCAGAGCCTGACGCGTTTTCTGCGCCAGGCCGAGAGCGGCACTGCGCCGCGCCAGCAGGTGCGCGGCGCCGACGGCCGCACGCGCGAGCTGCTGATGTTCTGCTCCAACGACTACCTGGGCCTGGCCGCCGAGCCCGCGCTGCGCGAGGCCTTGATCGAAGGCGCCCAGATTTACGGCGGCGGCTCCGGCGCCTCGCCTCTGATCAGCGGCCACAGCCGCGCCCATGAGCAGGTGGCTGAAACCTTGAGCCGCTGGCTGGCGCCCCACATCCCCGAAGCACGTGCTCTGGGTTTTTGCACCGGCTATATGGCCAATCTGGCCGTCGTCACCGCGCTCGGCGATGAAGAGGCCGAGATCTTCTCCGAGGCCTGGAACCATGCCTCGCTGATCGACGGTACCCGCCTGGCACGCGCGCAAGTGAAACGTTATGCCCATGGCGACGTGGCGGCGCTGCGCGAGCTGCTGACTGCCAGCACGGCCAAGGTCAAGCTCATCGTCAGCGATGCGGTCTTCAGCATGGACGGTGATCTGGCGCCGCTGCCGGCCTTGCTGGCCCTGGCTGAAGAGTTCGATGCCTGGCTGATCGTCGACGATGCCCATGGTTTTGGCGTGCTGGGCGAGCACGGCCGCGGTTCGCTGGAGCACTTTGGCCTGCGCAGCGAGCGCCTGATCCTGGTCGGCACCCTGGGCAAGGCGGCCGGTCTGGCCGGCGCCTTCGTCGTGGCCCATGCCACGGTGACCCAGTACCTGCTGCAGGCGGCCCGCAACTACATCTTCTCCACCGCCTCGCCACCGGCCGTCGAGCATGCGCTGCTGAGCAGCTTTGCGCTGATCGAGGGCGAGCTGGGAAAGGCCCGGCGTGCCAACCTGCGGCATCTGCAGGCGCGGCTGCGCGTGGGTGTGGAGGCCTTGCTGGCCCGCCACCCGGCGCTGGGCTGGCGCCTGGCGCCTTCGGACACTCCGGTTCAGCCCTTGATCGTCGGCGGCAATGCCGAGGTCATGGCCCTGGCCGCTCGCCTGGAGCGCGAAGGCATCCGCGTGCCGGGCATTCGCCCGCCCACCGTGCCCAAGGGCGAGGCGCGGCTGCGCATCACCTTGTGTGCGACGCACAGCGAGGCGGATGTCGATCAGTTGCTGTCGGCTTTGAACGCAGCTGCTGCGGACATGGACAAGGTGGCTGCATGAGAGGTTTCTTCATCACCGGCACCGACACCGAAATCGGCAAGACCAGCATCACCGCCGGCCTGACCCATCTTTTGTCCGAAGCCGGCCTGCGCGTGGCGCCGGTCAAATCGCTGGCTGCCGGCCAGGAGTTGATCGAAGGTCAGTGGGTCAACGAGGATGTGCAGCGCCTGCACGCGTCCCAGCGTCTGGGCATGCGCCCCGATCAGGTCGGGCCTTTGCAGTTCCGCGCTGCCTGTGCGCCGCACATCGCCGCCGCCCTGGAAGGGCAGCGCATCGAGCTTGCGCCGCTGCTGGCCGCCGTCCGTGCCAGCGTCGCCCTGGGCGATCTGGCCCTGGTGGAAGGGGTGGGCGGTTTCCGCGTGCCCCTGAGCGAAGGCTTTGACACCGCCGATCTGGCGCAGGACCTGGGCCTGCCCGTGGTCCTGGTCGTGGGCCTGCGCCTGGGCTGCATCAACCATGCCTTGCTGACGGCGGAGGCCGTGCGCGCGCGCGGCCTGTCCCTGGTCGGCTGGGTGGCCAACACCGTGGACGCCGCCATGCCCCATGTGGCGGACAATCTGGCCGCGCTCGATGCGGCCCTGGCCGCGCCCTGCTGGGGCCATGTGCCCCGCCTGTCTGACCCTTCCGCTGCGGCCGTGGCCGCCCATCTGAATCTCGCGCGTGTGCAAGAGGCCCTCGTGGCTGCCGCACCCGCTTCTTGACACCTGCTGTTCCTGGAAATCGCCATGAGCCACTCTTCCCACACCCAAACCACCAACCAGATCCAATCGCTGACGCCGACCACCGACGCCGATCGCCAGAACGCCAAGCCCTGGACCGTCAACGAGGTGGTGGCCTTGTTCGATCTGCCCTTCAACGACCTGCTGTTCAAAGCCCAGCAGGTGCACCGCGAGAACTTCGATGCCAACGCGGTGCAGCTGTCCACGCTCTTGTCCATCAAGACCGGCGGTTGCGAAGAGGATTGCGCCTACTGTCCGCAGTCGGCCCATTTCGACACCGGCCTCAAGGCCGAAAAGCTGATCCCCCTGCAAGAGGTGCTGGAAGCCGCCCGCGCCGCCAAGGCCAATGGCGCCACACGTTTCTGCATGGGCGCCGCCTGGCGCTCGCCCAAGGAGCGCCATCTGGAAGCCATCGGCGAGATGGTCAAGGAGGTCAAGGCCATGGGCCTGGAGACCTGCCTGACCGCCGGCATGCTGGGTGAAGGCCAAGCCGAACAGCTGGCCGAAGCCGGCCTGGACTACTACAACCACAACCTCGACACCTCGCCCGAGTTCTACGGCCAGATCATCACCACCCGCACCTACCAGGACCGCCTGGACACGCTGGACCGCGTGCGCAATGTCGGCCTCAAGGTCTGCTCCGGCGGCATCGTCGGCATGGGTGAAACCCGCCGCCAGCGCGCCGGCCTGATCGTGCAGCTGGCCAATCTGAGCCCCTATCCGGAATCGGTGCCCATCAACAACCTGGTGCAGGTCGAAGGCACGCCGCTGGCCGACAAGGGCACCGAAGCGCTCGACCCCTTTGAGTTCATCCGCACCATCGCCGTGGCCCGCATCACCATGCCGCGCGCCATGGTCCGCCTTTCGGCCGGTCGCGAAGAAATGCCCGAGAGCATGCAGGCCCTGTGCTTCCTGGCCGGCGCCAACAGCATGTTCTACGGCGACAAGCTGCTGACCACCAGCAACCCGCAGGCCGAGAAAGACCGCGCCTTGCTGAACCGCCTGGGCATGCGTTGCGCCAGCGAGGCCAATCTGGTGCCGCAAGAATCGAGTGCCGCTGCGGAAGGTGAGGGCGGCTGCGGCAAGCTCAGCTGCCACTCGCACTGAGTTCGCGCCCTGGCCCAGGGCGCTGCGTCCACGCTCAGAACAAGAATTCGGAGACCCAAGAGATGTTCAAGAAAATCCTGATCGCGAACCGCGGCGAGATCGCCTGCCGCGTGGCGGCGACGGCACGTCGCCTGGGCGTGAAGACCGTGGCTGTGTATTCCGAGGCCGATGCCCAGGCCCGCCATGTGCAGGCTTGTGACGAAGCGGTGCTGATCGGCGGCCCGGCGCCCAAGGATTCTTACTTGCAGTGGCAGCGCATCATTGACGCGGCCAAAGCCACGGGCGCCGAGGCCGTGCACCCTGGCTACGGATTCTTGAGCGAGAACGAAGAGTTCGCCCAGGCCTGCACCGCGCATGGCCTGGTTTTTATCGGCCCGCCGGCCAGCGCCATCCAGGCCATGGGTTTGAAGGCCGAGTCCAAGCGCTTGATGGAAGCGGCCGGTGTGCCCCTGGTGCCCGGTTACCACGGGGCCGATCAGGACCCGGCCTTGCTCAAGGCCGAAGCCGTGCGCATTGGTTTCCCGGTGCTGATCAAGGCCAGCGCCGGCGGTGGTGGCAAGGGCATGCGCGCGGTCTACAGCGCCGATGAGTTCGATGCCGCGCTGGCCTCGTGCAAGCGCGAGGCGATCAACAGCTTCGGTGACGATGCGGTGCTGATCGAGCGTTATGTGCAGCGCCCGCGCCATATCGAGATCCAGGTCTTTGGCGACAGCCAGGGCAACTGCGTCTATCTCTTCGAGCGCGATTGCTCGGTGCAGCGCCGCCACCAGAAGGTGCTGGAAGAAGCGCCCGCCCCGGGCATGACGGCCGAGCGCCGCGCCCAGATGGGCGGTGCGGCGGTGGCCGCGGCCAAGGCGGTGGGCTATGTGGGCGCGGGTACCGTGGAGTTCATCTGCGAGCAGGACGGCCGTTTCTATTTCATGGAAATGAACACCCGCTTGCAGGTTGAGCATCCGGTGACGGAAGCGATCACCGGCCAGGATCTGGTCGAGTGGCAGCTGCGCGTGGCCTCGGGCGAGCCCTTGCCGCTGCAGCAGGACGAGCTGCGCATGCACGGCCATGCCATCGAGGCACGCATCTGCGCCGAGAACCCCGAGGCCGGTTTCCTGCCCGCCACCGGCGCGCTGAACGTGGCACGCTGGCCGGCCCATGTGGCTTTCGAGCGCGGCCCGGTTCGCATCGATGCGGGCGTGGGGGAGGGCGATGCCATCAGCCCCTTCTACGATTCCATGGTCGCCAAGCTGATCGTCTGGGGAGAGGATCGGGAGCAAGCTCTGGCCCGTTTGGACGCCTCGCTGCGCGACACCCACATCGTCGGCCTGCAAACCAATGTGGCCTTTCTGCGCCGCTGTGCCGCCACGGCGTCGTTTGTCACGGCCGATCTGGACACGGCCCTGATCGAGCGCGAGCGCGCCGCCCTGTTCGAGCAGCCCGGCTTGCCGCTGCAGATCAGCGCGGCGGCCGTGGTGGCCCACACCCTGGCGGCTGAGGCTCAGTCGCAGGATGCCGACCCTTGGAGCCGCCGCGATGGCTGGCGCCTGTTCGGCGCCTCGGCGCGTCGATTCGATCTGGAGGTGGCCGGTCAGCGCCATGCGGTGCTGCTCTCGCGCCACCACCAGGGCGGCATGCAGCTGAGCATCGACGGCGGCGAGGCCTTGGCTTTTGCCGTCAACTCCAGCAGCCTAGAGCAGCATGAGCTTCTGCTGGGCTCCGGCCTGGCACAGCAGCGTGTGCGGGTGAACAGTTATGCCGATGGCGAGACCGTGGCTGTCTTCGCACCGCAAGGCAGTGCCTATCTGACCGAGATCGACGCCTTGGCCCATGCCGGAGACGGCGCCGCGGAGGCTGGCCGCCTGACGGCGCCCATGCCCGGCAAGCTGGTCAGCTTCCTGGCGGCGGTGGGCGACAAGGTCAGCAAGGGCCAGCCCCTGGCGGTGATGGAAGCCATGAAGATGGAACACACCATCAACGCGCCCAAGGACGGGGTGGTGGCTGAGCTGCTGTTCGCCGTGGGCGACCAGATCGGCGACGGCGCCGAGTTGCTGCGGCTCGAGGCTTGAGGCGACGGGGCGCGCGATGAGCTTCGGGGCGCCGGGGGCCACAAGTGGCACATGGCCGTCGGTCGCTTGTTCTCGTGTGGCCCTGCAGCCCGTGCCGCTACCGGGCTCATGGTTCCGGGGTCGGCCCAGTCGGGCCGACTTCCCTGCGCTGCTCGCGCCTCGGGGCTGGCGCATAGCTCACTTCGCTCCCTGCGTTCGCTTCGTTCAAACAGAAGCGCCAAGTCAGAACTTGAAGCGCGCGGGTACGCGCGCGCCCCGAGGCGCTGTGCTGCTCGGCCCTGCACAAATCGCCCGGCAGCGGCACGAGCTGCAGGGCGCTTGCATCGCGATCGATCTGCCCCGCGACGGTGGAGAACGCGCAATTCGAAGGTGGCTCGGCCCGCCGACGGGCGATTTGTGCGCGGCCGAGGGCGCAGCGGAGCGGCTCAGGCGCGTGTACTCACGCGCTTCAAGCGCTGACTCGGCGCCACTGTTTGACCACAGTGAGCGCAGCGAACGGAGGGAGTTTGGCGCCGCTGAGCCGCGAAGTGAGCACCGAGGGGAGTCGGCGCGCAGAGCCGACCCGCGAACCATGAGCCCGGCGGCGGGCCGAGTCACCGCAGCGAGAACGAACCATACAGCAGACGTCCGCTTCATGCCGACTGCAGTCTTTCCCAGCAATGAGGAGTTTTGAATGAGCAAGCTACCTACCCACGTCACCCTCGTCGATGTCGGTCCTCGCGATGGCCTGCAGAACGAAAAACAGGCGGTGTCTACCGAGGACAAGGCGCAGCTGGTGGCCCTGCTGCAGGCGGCGGGCCTGAAGGAGATCGAGGTCACCAGCTTCGTGTCGCCGAAGTGGGTGCCGCAGATGGCGGACAACGCGGCGGTGATGGCGGCCATCGACCGCCAGCCCGGCGTGCGCTATTCGGTGCTGACGCCCAATCTCAAGGGCTTCGAGTCGGCCCTGGCAACCCGGCCCGACGAGATCGTGGTGTTCGCAGCGGCCTCCGAGGCTTTCAGCCAGAAGAACATCAACTGCAGCATTGCCGAGAGCATCGAGCGTTTCGTGCCCGTGGCGGAGGCCGCGCATGCAGCCGGCATCAAGGTGCGCGGCGCCTTGTCCTGCGCCGTGGGCTGCCCCTACGAGGGGGACATCAGCGCCGATCAGGTGGAGCGCGTGGTGCAGCTGATGAAGGGCATTGGTGTCGATCACCTGGGCGTGGCCGACACCATCGGCGTGGGCACGCCGCGCAAGGTGCAGGCTGCGATGGAGCGGGCGCTCAAGCATTACCCGCTGGTGGAGGTCAGCGGGCATTTCCACGACACCTACGGCCAGGCCCTGGCCAATATCTACGCCTGCCTGGAGCTGGGCGTGCATCACTTCGACACCAGCGTCGCCGGCCTGGGCGGCTGCCCCTATGCCAAGGGCGCCACCGGCAATGTGGCCAGCGAGGATGTGGTCTTCATGCTCAACGGTCTGGGCATCGACACCGGCATCGATCTGGACCGTCTGGTCGACGCCGGCGCCTTCATCTCCGGCCTGCTGGGCCGACCGCCGGTGTCGCGCGTGGCGCGGGCTGTGCTGGCCAAACGCCAGGGCTGAGCAGTCCACCCGGGGCTACACTCGCCAGCCCCCGTGCGCTCGCATCTGCGCGCCGGGGCGACAACAAGAGCCTGGAGGAGAGTTCATGAGTTTGATGTTGCGCGCGCCCGCTGGGGCGCTGGCCGCCGTGGTCGGTCTGTGCTTGGCTGGCGCTGTTTGGGCGGAGACGCCCCAGGCCTGCGATCGGGCCTATCAGCAGCTGTCCGCTGAAATCGTGGCCCAGGCCCGGGCGGCCCGGGCTGCGGACAACGGCTATCCGGCCCTGCTGAAGCGTTGGCAGGCCGAAGGCGCCCGCTGCAAGGGCAGTGGGATCTACGAGATCCGACTGGCCCAGGTGCAGATGCTCAATGGCGACCACGCGGGCGCCCGGGCCCAGCTGGACGCGCTGCCGGAGGGCGGTAAGGCGTATGTGCGCGAGCTCCGCCTGGCTCGTCTGTGGCTGACCTACTGGCAGACCGATGCCGACAAGGAGCCCGCGCGCTGGGCCGAGTTGCGCCGGACTCTGGTCAGCCTGACCCGCCAGAACCCGGACGACGCCGAAGCGCAGGCCTTGCACGGCTTCGCCCTGCTGGCCAGCGGCGAGGACCGGCTCGCAATCCAGGCCCTGCAGGCCGCGCTGCGCGGCCCGGCCAGCAGCGATCGCTACGACCACTACAAGGCGCTGATGCTGGCGCATGTCAATCTTGGCGACTTTGCACAGGCCGAGGCCATGCTGGAGCAGGCCTACGAACTCAATCCGGCGCTCACCAGCGACCCGGCGGCCGTGATGGCCGCGCTGGCGATCAGTGTGAAGCAGGGCAATGCCCGTCTGGCTGGCAACCTGATCGTGATCATCAAGGCCCGGCATCCGCAGTTGCGGCAGCACCCGGCCTTTCAGGCGCTGGTTGCGGAGCAAGAGGCGAGCGAGAAAAAGCGCTGAAGGCGGCTGCGGCTGCGTCATCGAAGACCGGGATGGTGGCAAGGCCGATCAGGACGGGCTCAAGTTCGTGCCCATCGTCACCAGCGCGCGTGACCTCGACCCCTTCGCCACCGGCAGTTACGGCGTCGCCCAGGTGACCTGTCAGTTCTACAACGACGCCAGCGATGTGGCCGGCCAGCCGCTGGAATTCAAGGTCAGCGGCCCGGCCGTCAACTACAGCAATGGCCAGAGCGCCGGTGTCGCGCGTGGCGCGGGCGATGCTCGCCAAACGCGGCGGCTGAGAGCGCCCGCCTCTGATGGCGGGCATGATCCATTTGGCATATCCGAGGGGGAAGCGGGTCATGGCCGAGTCATGGCACTTGCCGACACTGGCGGCCGCAGGTCTTGAATCAAGACAGCAGCCGCCAGTTCTTCAAGCCCGCCATTCGGAGTTGCCTTCATCATGACGTTCTCTCTTTCCCGCATTGCCGCCGCCGTTGCCGGCCTCGGTCTTCTTGCTCTGAGCCAAAGCGCTTCCGCCGGACTCAGCCAGTTCTCCAACTTCACGCCCATGGTCGGTAATGTGGCCGCGGGCGCCTTGCCCGAGACGGCCCCGTTCAAGCTCTCTTCGACCAACTTCAGCCAGGCCATTCTGGCCGACCGCGCCACGCAGAACGGTCGGGTGCCCGGCAGCAACTCCGGCTCCTGGGACATGATCACCGCCAACGAGACCGGTCCGGATCGTGGCCGCTACCTCTTCATGCCCTTCGAGAGCAACACCGCGGGCGTGCAGCGCGTGGACCTGTGGGACAACAACTACGCCACTCGCACCGTGACCATCGTCGCGCCGGGCACCCAGAGTTTTGTCGCCGGTGACGCTTCGCGCTGGACGCCCTGGGGCAGCTATCTGACGGCCGAAGAGTCCTGGGGCAACGGCAGCACCCGTGGCCGCCTGTTCGAGCTGACCAATGCCACCACGGCCGCGGCCAATGGCGGCAACTTCATCCAGCGCAGCATCCTGCCGCGCGTCTCGCATGAAGGCCTGACCTTCGACCAGCAGAACAATCTTTACTTCGTGGACGAGCTCAATGGCGGTTCGATCTTCAAGTACGTCTCGGCCAACCCCAATGCCAACAACGGCAATGACTACTTCGCAGCCGGTCAGACCTTTGTGCTGAAGGTCGGTGCGGGTGCCCAGTTCGAAGGCAACAACGGTTCCGCCATCACCGGCGGCGCCTCCTGGGTGGCCATCACCAACGCCAATGGCGGCGCCCTGGCTGGTATCTCCACTGTGCTGGCCGACGGCACCATCGATGGCCGCGCCACCGCGGTCAACGCCAATGTGCGTGGCACCGGCTACAACCGTCCGGAAGACCTGGAGATCCGCACCCTGGCCAATGGCAAGCAGATCGTCTACTTCACGACCACCGACTCCGACAACGATGGCAGCAGCAGCAACGGCCGTGGCCGCGTCTACTCGCTGAACCTGGACAGCAACGAGGTCAAGCTCTTTGCTGACAACAACACCATCGACATGGCCACCGGTCAGAAGGTCGGTGCCACCTGGAGCAACCCGGACAACCTGGCCATCGATGCCGACGGCAACATCTACGTCATCGAAGACCAGGACGGTGGCAAGGCCGACATCTGGTTTGCCAAGGATGCCGACGGTGACGGTGTGGCCGATGCCGTGGGCAAGTGGGCCAGCCTGAGCACCGTGGGCGCCGAGCCGACCGGTCTGTACTTCGACACGGTCAACCCGAATGTGGCCTACGTCAATGTGCAGCACCCGAGCAGCGGTGTGGACCGCCTGGTGCAGATCACGGCCGTGCCGGAGCCGCAAACCTACGCCTTGCTGCTCGGCGGTCTGGGTTTGGTCGGCTTCGTGGCTCGCCGCCGCAAGGGCCTGCAGGCCTGATCGATGGCGCGAGCAGCGCCTCAGCACCGGCTCGGCCTTCACAAGCGCCGGGCCGGTGGTCTGAAGCCTCGGGTGCGCCCTTGCGGGTGCCCCCGTAGCAGCCCTCGGTGCCACGCGTTCCGAGGGCATGTCTTCCTTGTGCCTGTGATCGTTCCAGGCGCCTGACTTTGAATTTCGACGGCAAGCCAGCCCCTGTTCTTGGCGTGCAAGCCAGCCTGTCGGCCCAACCCTGACGGACCCGCGCCATCATGCTGCCTCACTCCCTGTCCCGCCTTGCCCTGGCTTGCCTGGGCGCTTTCGCCCTCAGCGGCGTGGCCCAAGCTTCTGGCTCGGGCCTGAATGCTTTTGTGCAGACCAATCTGGTCGCCAACAGCGACAAGTACAAACCCACCGCCTTGGTGGACCCCGATCTGGTCAACCCCTGGGGCATTGCCTTGCGCCCGCCTGGCATTGGCGGCCACATCTGGACCAGCAATGCCGGCACCGGCACCACCACCACCTACATCGGCGACGTCAACGGCCTGCCCCTGCATCAGGACGGGCTCAAGCTCGTGCCCATCGTCACCAGCGCGCGAGACCGCGACCCCTTCTCCACCGGCAGTGACGGCGTCGCTCAGGTGACCGGTCAGGTCTACAACGCCGCCAGCGATGTGGCCGGCCAGCCGCTGGAATTCAAGGTCAGCGGCCCGGCCGTCAACTACAGCAACGGCCAGAGCGCCGGTGTCATCGAAGGCTCGGCCAAGTTCGTCTTCGTGACCATGGATGGCACCATCAATGCCTGGCGCAGCGGCACCAACCCTGGCATGTTGGAAGCGGTGGTGGTCAAGGACTACTCCCTGATCCAGCCGGCCGCCCATGGCCTGCGCGTGGCCCCGGGCTACACCGGCGTGGCCATGACGACCGATGCCTGGCGCTTGGATGCCCAGGGCCAGAAGCTGGCCGACAACCGCCTCTACGCTGCCGACTTTGCCAACGGCCGCATCCAGACCTTTGACAACCAGTGGCAGGACGTCACCGCCGTCGGCAGCTTTGCCCGGCCCGAGGGCCTGGCCGCCAGCTACCACCCCTTCAATGTGCAGGTGATGGGCGACCGGGTCTATGTGGCCTGGGCCGAGAACTCCTTCGAGATCGATGAGCCGACCGAGGAGATCCCCGGCGCCGGCTTTGGCCGCATCGCCGCCTACGACCGCGACGGTCGTTTGCTGCAGGATTTCTCTGACCACAACCTGCTCAACGCCCCCTGGGGCATGGCGATGGCGCCGCAGAGTTTTGGCGCCTTTGCCGGCGCCTTGCTGGTGGCCAATTTCGGCGACGGCACCATCGCCGGCTATGACACGCGCACCGGCGCATCGCTGGGCTATCTGCGCGATGCGCAGGGCGAGGTGATCAGCATCGACGGTATCTGGGGCCTGACCTTTGGCAACGGCGTGGCCCTGGGCGACGCCAATGCCCTGTACTTCACCGCCGGCCCGGACGAAGAGCGCGATGGCCTGCTGGGCAAGCTGGCGCCGGTGCCCGAGCCCGGCACGGTGGTCTTGATGAGCCTGGGTTTGCTGGGTCTCTTGGGCCGGCGCGGCCTGCAGGCCCGTCGCCAGCGCCGCCAGGCCTGAGCGCCTCAGCCCAGGCGCGCGCGCAGGAAAGTCAACGTGCGTTGCCAGGCCTGCTCGGCGCAGGCCGCGTCATACACATGGGCGCGGCTGCTGTTGAAAAAGCCGTGGGCGGCCGGGTAGTGGTGGATTTCTGCGCCCGGCGGCAGCTGGGCCACGAAGGCTCGCACCGCTTCGGGCGTGCACCAATCGTCGATGTCGGCGTAGTGGCCCTGGAAGGGGATAGCCACGTCCTGCGGCGCCGCAAAATTCGCCGGCGGGATGCCGTAGAAGCAGCTGGCGGCGGACAGCCCCTGCACATGAACGGCGGCCGCCACCGTCAGCGCGCCGCCCATGCAAAAGCCGCTGACCCCGACCTTGGGGCTGCCGCAGTGCTCGCGCAGATGGCGCAGGGCGCCGGCCAGGTCCTGGTGGGTGGCGTCGGCAAAGCTCAGTCCACTCATCAAGTGGCTGGCCTCGTCGGCATCGCTGGCCTGGCGGCCACGGTAGAGATCGGGCGCCAGGGTGTGAAAGCCGGCCGCCGCATAGCGGTCGGCGGTGGCGCGGATGTTGTCGTTCAGCCCCCACCATTCCTGCAACAGGATCAAACCCGGCGCATCGGGCCGTGAGGCCAGGGCCAGGTAGGCGGGGCTGTGGTCGCCGTCGGGGCGCTGGAACTCGATCATCTGGGCCATGGGCTGCTCCTTGCTGATGGGTGATGAATCATCACCTCGGTGGGTGTCGTGCCGACCTGGCGTCCGCCGAGGTGGCGCGGGCGATGAAGGTGAACAGGACGGCGAGGCCGGCATCCTGCCATGGACGAGCCAGCCTTGCAGACCCAAGCGTTTTGGCGCGTCCTTCAGCGTTCGGCTGGCGTGGCTGCGAACCGTGGCGCAGGCATCCCCCAAAAGTCGGGCGAACAGCGATCCGGCGACGCCATCGATGGGCTGGCCATGACAGCGATCATCCTAGACTGCGCAGCGCCTGCATCCGCGCCTTGTCTGCTGCTGATGCGCGTTAGGAAGATGCAGAACGAGGTGTGAGAGGAGCCCGCCGTGACATGGAACTTGACATCTGACAGCCAAGCCGCCGTGCCGGGGTTGGCGCCCGCCGCTCGCCGGCCCTGGAGCGCGGGGCTCTGGGCATGGGGGTTCAGTGCCTGCCTGGCGGCTTGCGGCGGCGGCGGAGGTGGTGCGGGTGGTGGAAGCGAGGTGCCGCCCCCCGCGCCGCCGCCGGTGCAGCCGCCCGGTCCGGCGCCGGCGCCCGGGCCCGATGGCATCGACAAGCTGCGTCTGCGCCAGCAGGTCGATGCCTGGGTGGCCGAGCAGAAGGCCAGGATCGAGTCCCTGGATTGCCAGCAAAGCCAAACGGGTGGGTGCGAAGCGCTGCGCAAGATCCGATTCTCCGAGGGACAGGCGCTGCCGGCCAAGCTGCGCGCCGATCAGACCATCTTGCTGGTCGACAGCGGCATCGGCCACGCCGCCACGCTGCGTTATCGCTCGCGCATGCTGGGCTATTACCGCGTCAGCGAAAGCAGCGGCCTGGTGGAAGCCCATGACCCGGTGATCGAGAGCACGCCTCGCTGGGGTGCCGAGCTGCTGCGTGGCATCGACGGGTTTCAGTACCGCGACGCCGGCGGTCAGCAGCGGCCGACTTATGTGCCGGCGGATTGGCTGAGCGCCTTGCGGCCTTTGTTGCGCGGGCCGCGTGACTTCGCCATGGTCGATCGGGTGCCGCACGGCAATATGGTGCTGGCTCAGCTGGTCGAGTCCAACCCGCAAGCGGGCTTTGTGGTGTTGGACCCGATCCCGATCACGGCCCTGATGCGTGCCCACCGTGCTGCCGTCTGCGCCAAGGATTGGGCGGCGCTGGAGCAGGGCGTGCAGCGCATGGCACAAAGCCTGAGTGCGGTGATGCAGCGCCATGGGGTCGACTATGTCAATCTGTCCGGCGGTCTGGACACCTCGAACCTGCCGGACGGCTGGGGACCGCTGGCCTGTGGCGGCTCGCTCAGCGCCAGCGAGGCGCAAGGCTTGATCATGGCCTTCCGGCCCTTGTATGCGAGCTTGTTTGAGAGCCCCGGCGTGCTGGGCGTTCAGGCCGCGGGCGTGGCGTTGTCGCCCGGCAGTCACCCCCTGGAGGCCTTGCCGCTGGCGAACCGGGTGCGCGTGAGCTTGTTTCATCCCGCCGCGGCGCAGCTGCCGGCCGATGGCGTGACCGGGGTGCAGCGGCCCGAAGTGCTGGAGCCCAATGCGGAGGATCGGCGCTGGGTCGATGTCTTCATCAGCACCGGCATGGTGAACGACAGCTTTCCGCCCAAGGTCAATGCCTCGCCACCGCTGATCACCGATTCTGTCTATGGCCTGGATCTCGGGCCGGTGCCCCATGCCACGACCTCGTGGTCTGCGCCTCAGGCCCTGAGCCGGCTCATCCACTTGAAGAGCCAGCTGGCCCCCGACATGGCGCCCGAGGCGCCCTTGGACGCAGCCCTGATCCAGCGCATGAAGAACGCGCTCACCCCCATGGGTTGCAGCTGGGCGCCCGAAGACGGCGGGCGTTGCAAGCTGCAGGACCCGGCCTGGCATCGACAACAGGAGCTGTTCCGCCAAGGCTGGCTGCCCCAGGATTGGCGCTGGGACCGGCCCTGACTCACAAACACGACGGTGCGGCCCTCGCCCGCATCCGCAAGGCCGCTGTCTGCCAGCGCGCCGTGGGGGCCGTTGAACACAGGGCAAGGCTGCACCGCCCGCCGGGCCCAGTCGGCGGCCCCACAGATCCAATCACGAACCGAGGGAGTGAGATTTGAAGATGACGATGTTGTTGAACGATCAGGCCTCGATCCAGAGCCGCTCGCGCCTGGCGCTGGCCTGCCTGACGATGGTTGGGGCGCTGAGCGCTTGCGGTGGTGGCGGCGGAGACAGCCCCACCGCGGCGCCACCCACCACACCCACGACACCCACCACACCGACCACACCGACCACACCGACCACACCGACGACACCGACGACACCGACGACACCGACGACACCGACCACGCCGACCACGCCGACCACGCCGCCCTCATCAACGGCTCTGGCGGTCCATTCGCCCTATATTGCCAAGCCCACGGCCTACGACAGTGAGTGGCGTCTGACCGAGAGCGCGGCACAGGCAGCCAAGACCTTGGTCGCATCTCAGTTCCAGCCGGCCCCGGCCAATGCCCATGGTTGGGAGCAGCGCGCCGATGTTCTGGGCGCGGGCCTGTACCGGGTGGTCTTGCGCAAGGGGAACTTCTATCGCTTCAGCAGCAGCAATGACTGGTCATTCAATCTGACCGTCTACGACGAGGCTGGCTATCAGCTCTATGCGGGTGTGAACGAACCCGATCGCATCGGCAGCCTGGGTCAGCTCGCCTATCCTCTGCTGGCCTTGCGTGATGGCTCTGTCTTCGTCAAGGTGGAGACCAGCGGCAATGCCGGCGCCGCACTCGTGGACCTTCGGGTGGAGCACAGTGCGGCCTCGCTCGGCACGGATGCCCCCACCACCGTCCAGCTGGCGGTGTTTGGTTCGGGTAGCGATGCCGCCAAGGCCGAAGCGGCTTTTTATGGCGGCGAGGGTGGCAACCGCATTGTGGGCAAGCCGCAGGCGGTCAATCTGATCTACGCCGGCAATGGGAATGATGTGATCGAACTCAAGACCGCCAGCGACAAGCTGTCCCTGGTCGATGGCGGGCTGGCGCGCGACACCCTGGTGCTGGGTTTTTCCAGCCAGCAGGCCAAGCTCAGCCGGGTCAATGCCTTTGGGCCCTTCCGCTTTGTGGTGACACCGCCGCTGGGTCAGCATGACGCCCATCTGCTCAGTGGCAGCCCGGACGGCGCGCGCCTGGTCTTGCGCAGCATTGAGCGCATCCAGTTCAGCGACAAGACCGTGGAGATGAAGGAGCTGCCGGGCTTCTGAGCCCGCTCGTCCATCGGGCCGCGCGTGAATCGTCCGGCCCGCCATTCAAGAGGGAAGACCATGACCGAGGGACACCTGAGCCGCCTGCGCAGCGCCGGCCAATACGCTGCGGATGCGGGCCTGGCGCCGCTGCAGGGGCTGAGCTTGCTGCTCGGGACCCTGGCGCTGGCCTTGCAAGGCTGTGCTTCGCAGCCACCGCCGCCTGCCTGGCCGCAGCTGGCGCTGTCGGAACAGCTCAATCCGGTCCGGCGCTGCCTGAGCCTGGCTCTCGATCTGCAGATCGGCCTGAGCTTCAAGCTGCTGGGGCAGGCCAGCGACGAGGAGGTGCGGCGCGATCTGACCGAAGGCGCGCTCAACCCACAGGCCGAGCAACGCCGCGGCGAGCTGGCCGATGCCTGGGCCAGCAGCCACGATCCCGCCCGCCTGGCTCAGATCCAGCTGCAGCAATGCCTGGCAGCCCAGGGTCAGGTGTTGCCTTCGGCGCCGACTCTTGCGCCGACCTTGGCGTCGTCTGACAGCCAGCGCTGCTTCAGCCGTTCGCATCTGGCCGCCCAGGCCGAGGTGCACAAGGCCCTGGGCAGATCCCTGGCCGAGGCCACGCAGATCGCGCAGCGCGGCATCGGCCTGTCGCGGCCGCCGGCCGAGGTGCAGCAGATCGTCGAGGCGGTTTACAGCCTGGATCGCGAGCGCAGCGAGCAGCTGGCGCACCGGCGCCTGTTTGTCCGCTGCATGGAGGCGGCGCCGCGCAGCTAGCCCGGATATTTCACGAGGGACGCGGGAATTGCGTGCGCCCAGGTCGCAGCCAATGGCGCCGAGACGGCCATAGGCGATGCCCAGTGGCATCGGCGAGGAGTTGAGGCGTTAGGGGCAAGGCCTGGGCCGCGCAAGCCCGCGTAGGCCCAGGATCCAAAGTGGAGCGCAGGTCGACGCGAGAGATCATCGTGCCCCATCGGTGCTGCAGACCGGCCAGGGCCGACCTCGTGAAACATCCGGGCTAGGGCCTGTTCAGGCCGTCGCCGGCGCGCCGGGCGGCAGGCGCAGGCACAGCCCAAGGCCGCGCTGGTCCAGGCCGTCCACAAAGCGCAGCTCTGCGCCCTCGCGATCGGCAATCCGCCGCACAATGGCCAGGCCCAGGCCGGTGCCCTGCTCGCTGCTGCCCGGCACGCGGTAGAAGCGCTCGAACACGCGCTCGCGTTGATCGGGGGCGATGCCGCGGCCGTTGTCGCGCACGCAGAACTCCAGGCTCTGGTCGGGCAGCAGGCTGAGGCTGATCTCGACGCGGCCACCCGGCGCGGTGTAGCGGATGGCGTTGTCGATCAGGTTGTCGACGATGGAGCAAAAGCCTTCGCGCTCCAAGCGGAAGGGCAGTTGCTCCGGCGCAGTCAGTGACAGCTCGATGCCACGCGGTCGCGCCAGGCCAGCCAGCAGGGCCACGCGGCCGCGCAGCAGGTCGGCCGCGTCGAGCTCGCTGCGTTGCTCGGGCTGAGCGCTTGCGCCAGCTTCGGCCCGAGCCAGGGTCAGCAGCTGGGCCAGCAGGTGGGAGACCCGGGCAATGCCTTGCTTGAGTGCGCCGGCCGCTTCGCGCCGGGCTTGGCCGTCTTCCTCGCTGAGCAGCAGATGGGCCTGTGCATTGACGGCAGCCAGGGGCGTGCGCAATTCATGGGCGGCGTCGGCCAGGAAGCGGCGCTCCTTGTCCAGGCGCTGGGCTTCATGGGCCAAGAGTTCGTTGAGTTCGCGCAGCACCGGGGCGGTCTCGGCATACAGGCGGTCCACCTGTACCGGCGCGGTGTCGCCCGCCCGCCGTTTGGCGATGCGCTGGGCCAGCTGGGCCAAGGGGCGCAGACCGACGCGCACGCTGAGCCAGATGACCAAGCCGTGCCAGAGGAAGACGCCCAGCTGCGATTGCAGCACCAGCCACAGCACCGGCAGCACGGCGCTGAAGGCGATCTCGCGCGGCTCGGCAATCAACAGCACCCGGCCCATGCCTTGGCCCGGGTCAGAACGCTGCACCTGCCAGAACGGCGCTTGGCCGGGCGGCGGTGGGGCGTCCAGCCGGCTGCTGGGCGCATTGGCGCTGCGGTAGAGCAGGCGGCCGTCGCGATCCCAGAGCTGGTAGGCCGACCGCAGTCCTTGGGCGAACTCCTCGTCGAGGCCGAGCAGGGCCATGACAGCACTCTCGGTCGCGTCCATGCGTTGCTTCAGCTCGGGTTCGGGGCTCAGGGCGGCACTGGCCAGCACCGTGGCCATGCGCTGCATGCGGGTCTGCACCTCGGCTTCACCCCAGGCCACGCCGCGCCAGGTCAGCATCCCGGCCAGCACCAACCAGGCCAGCACCAGAGCCAGGGCCTGCCAGGCGATCAGGCGCTGGATCAGCGAGGGGTAGGGGGCTGCGGCGGCACCTTCGGGCTGCATCTTGTGGGCCAGGGAACTCATGCCTGGCCTCCGGGAAGATCCAGTACATAACCCACTCCGCGCACGGTGCCGATCCATTCGTTGCCGAGCTTCTTGCGCAGCTTGTAGACATGCACATCGGTGGCATTGCTGTCCAAGGTGTCGCTGAGCTGGTGGCGCGCTTCGATCTGGGCACGGGTCAGCACCCGGCCCGGTTCGGCTGCCAGGGCCAGCAGGATGTCGTACTCGCGGGCCGACAAGGCCACCTCCTGACCACTCAGCTGCACGCGACGGCGTGCGGTGTCGATGCTCAAGGGGCCCAGCTGCCAGGTGTTGCTGACCTGGCCGCTGTGGCGGCGCAGCAGGGCGCGCACGCGCGAGAGCAGCTCCTCCATGGCGAAGGGCTTGCCCAGGTAATCGTCGGCGCCAGCGTCCAGGCCCAGCACGCGTTCACCGACGCTGTCGCGGGCGGTCAGCAGCATCACTGGCGTCTGGCGCCCGAGCTGGCGGAACCAGGCCAGCACATCCAGCCCCAGTTCGTCGGGAAGGCCGATGTCCAGCAGCAGCAGTGAAAACTCCATATCGCCCAGGAAGCGCCGGGCGTCTCCGCCATTGCGCAGCCACACCACATGGTGGCCGGCCACGGTCAGCACGCGTTGCAGGGAGTTACCCAGGGGCAGATCGTCTTCGACAAGCAGGATGTTGGCCATGGCGGAAAGGGAAAGGGAGCGAGAGGCTTGCGCCGCACAGGGTGTGTGTCAGCCAGCCCCGGTGGCGGCGGATTCTAGGAGGGCGACTGTGACTTTCGGCGCCGACTGCGTCGGCTTCTTCATCGTCGCTTCATCTTCGCTTTCTGGCTGCCGCGCTGCTGGTCGATAGGTGTTCACCGGAGCTTCATCGCCATGCCCGGACACTGCCCAGCCCATTCATTCCCATGAGCGAGGAGTCCGGCATGAACGCACCATCCTTCCCCTGTCCCAGTGCATTGCATCGACGCCCAGAGGGCCGGCCCGCTCGTGCGTGGCGGTGGCGTCTGCTGCCCCTGATTGGCATGTTCGGGCTTGTGCTGGGCCCGTGCGTCTGGGCGCGGGAGTCGGCGGCGGGCCCTGCGAGCCAGGCGGCTGCGCCGGCCCTGGTCCGCCAGGCCCTGCCCGCATTCAGCAAACTGCAGCTCGACGGTGCCATGGATCTGCAGCTGCTGGCCGCGGCGGACGCGGCCAGTCTGGAACTGCCGGCCGGCCGCGTGCGGGCCTGGGTGGACGGCGAGACGCTGCACCTGATGGCGCCGACCCTGGGCGCGGTGGCCAGCGATCTGGGATTGCAGGCGCGGCCGCAGCTGCGTTTGCAGCTGACGAGCGAATCGCTGCAGTCCATTGAGTTGCGCGGCTCCAGCCAGGTGCAGATCGGCCGACTGCAGGCTGGGCGACTCAAGCTCGTGCTGAGCGGCTCGGGCAGCCTGCGGGTCGAGCAGCTGGAGGCCGGTCAGCTGGACCTGAATGTGCATGGCTCGGGCCATCTGAACCTGGGTCAGGTGCATGCACAGCGCCTGGGCCTGCATCTGAGTGCTTCGGGCCAGGTGCAGATGGCCAGCTTGCGTGCCGAACAGCTGGAGGCTCGCCTGCGCGCCTCGGGCGGGGTGAGCGTGGGCACAGGGCGCGCCGTGCAGCAGGAATGGGTGATGTCGGGCAGCGGTGATGTGCGTGCGGCCGGGCTGCAGGGGCAGCGTGCCACCTTGCGCGCCTACGGCAGTGGCGATGCAGATCTGGGCCGGCTGGAGCAGTTGCAGATCAGCCTCTATGGCTCGGGCGATGTCAGCTATGCCGGCCAGCCGATGCTGCAGCTGTGGATGCCGGGTTCGGGCTCGCTGCGGCCGCGCTCCGAAGAGGCTCTGGCCGGCATGCCTTGAGGGCCCTGGCGTGCGATGCGCGCCCCGGGCCACCTGGCGCTTCATGTCGCCTTCATGCGCAGCGCCAGACACTGAATTGCCCTTGACGAACTGCCTGCCCCGCGGGGCGACGCAGCCTTCTTGACCTTGATGTAGAGCGAACGACACGACGATGAAACCGATGCAATCTCTGGCCTTGACGGCCCTCTTCACGGCGGCCCTGGCCGCCAGCTCCGCCGCTTCGGCCCAGGCGCCCCAGGCCGGTGCTGCCCCCAGCCAGGCCTCCGGTGGCCCCGCCCATGGTCCCCGCTGGGGTGTGGCAGCCATCAGCCTGCCGCGCTATCCGGGCGCCGATCGCCAGCAACTGCTGGCCGCGCCCTTGATCGAGGCGCGCTTCGGTGAGCATTTCTTTGCCAGCACCTTGCAAGGTGTGGGCGCCGACTGGCGCCCGGCCGAGGGCCTGAACCTCAGCGCCGCGCTGGTGCTGGATCCGCACTGGCGCCGCCGCAAGGACATGCCCGCAAGCTGGGCCGCGCTCGACGAAGTCAAGTTCGCCGCCGCCCTGCGCCTGGCGGCCGAATGGCAGCTGGAGCGCTTCACTGTGCAGATCAGCAGCAACTCGCGCCTGGGGACCTTGGTGCAGGGCCGCCAAGGCGCCAAGGACCTCAAAGGTGGCCACAGCCTGCAGTTCGATGCCAGCTATGGTCTGCTGGCCACGCGCAGCCTGTCCCTGGCCGTGGGTGTCAGTGCCGAGGCCATGGACAAGCGCCTGGCTCAGGCCTTGTTCGGTGTCAACGCGGTGCAGGCCGCCGCGGCCCAGCTGCGCCAGCACCAGGTCAAGGCCGGTCTGAGCAGCCTGGGCGTGTTCGCCCAAGCCATGGTGCCGGTGGACAGCGACTGGACCTTCAGCGCCCGCCTGGGCCTGAACAGCCTGCGCGGCGACGCCGGGAATAGCCCCCTGGTGCAGAAGAAACGCCAGCCGGTGGTGGCGCTGAGCATCAGCCGGGCGTTCTGAAGCCCCGCCTCAAGGCAAGGCCTGACCCCGCGCGCTGACGTAGAGGCGGTACCAGTCTTCGCGGCTCAGCTGCAACTGAGTCGCGGCGCCGCAGGCCAGAATGCGCTCGGGCTGGCTGCTGCCGATCACCGGCTGGATGCCGGCCGGGTGGCGCAGGAGCCAGGCCAGGACGATGCTCTCGGCCGGCGCCTGGTAGCGCGCCGCCAACTCGCGCACCAGGGCAGAGGTGGCCTGACCACGGGCATCGTCCGGCGCTGCCGCACCGCTGAAACGGCCCTGGGCCAGGGGGCTCCAGGCCTGCAGCTGCACCCCCTCGGCCTGACAGTGCTGCAAGGTGCCAGCCCAGGGCAGGGCGCTGGCGCTCTGGCCATCGTTGAAGCTGCTGTCCTGGGCCAGCCAGTCGAGCTTGCCCAGGCTCATCTCCAGCTGGTTGGCCACCAGGGCTTGGTCCAGGGCCTGCTGCAGCCAGCGCATCTGGCTGGCCTGCATGTTCGAGACCCCGAAACACCGCACCTGGCCGCGCTCCTGGAGATGGCGGAAGGCCTGGGCGATTTCCTCCGGCTCCATCAAGGGGTCGGGCCGGTGCAGCAGCAGCAGGTCCAGATGGTCCGTGCCCAGGCGTTCAAGGCTGCCCTGCACCGAGGCGATGATGTACTCGGCCGAGAGGTCATAACGCCCCGGGCCCGCGTCATCGGCAAAACGGATGCCGCACTTGCTCTGCAGGATGAGCCCATCACGCAGCGAGGGCTGGCGGCGCAGCAGGGCGCCAAAACAGCGCTCGGCCCGGCCGCGCTTGTAGATGTCGGCATGATCGAAGACGGTGATGCCGATCGAGCGGGCCGCTTCCAGCGCCGCGTGGGCCTGGGCGATGTCGGCCTCGCCGATGTCCTGGGCATCCCAGGGCCCGCCCAGGCTCATGCAGCCCAGGACCAGGCGGCTGCTGCCGGGCAAGACTTTGTTCAGCGGGAGAGGTGTGGGCTTCATGGGTCAGCGGCGCAATGCGTTCCAGGCGGGAGTGGGAGGCTGACTGTAACGAAGCCGGGCCGCTTCGGTGCGAGCCAGGGCTCGCCGCGGCTGGCCCTGGCATTGTTTGAAACCGGACGGGCTCAGCCGCGATTCAGGATCTTGGGCACGGCGTTGGGCCGCAGGCGGAAAGCGTCCGGCATGCCCGAGCCCAGAAGCGGGCGCAGGTAGAGGCGGAAGGCATCGGTGACGTTGGTGCCGCAGGGGCTGATGAACTCGTCTTCCATCACCCGGGTCTTGCCGGCCACATCCGCCAGGGGCAGCAGCTCGTAGTCCACCGAGTAGGTGCCGGTGCGCTTGATCGCCACCGAGCCGGAGCTGCGGCCACCCGCACCGTGGAAGGCGAACTGCACGGCTTTTTCGCCCACCTCACGCGCCTCGCGCTGGTCCACATCGGAGACGCAGCCGATGAAGCTGCGCTGCAGATAGCCGAAGGTGTCACCGCGCACGCGCTTGATGCCCAGGCGGCTCTTGATCTCCTCGCACAGCAGATCGGCCAGGGCGCCGTTGCCGGAGAGCTGCACATTGCCATGGGCATCGCGCTCCAAGTCCTTGGCCAGTTGCGCAGCAATCGGCTGGCCGCTGGCGTCGTGGATGCCCTCGGACACGGCGATCACGCAGCGGCCATGGCGGTCGAACATGGCCTTCACATCGGCCAGAAAACGCTCCAGCTCGAACACCCGCTCGGGCAGGTAGATCAGGTGCGGGCCGTCGTCGGGGAACTTTTTGCCCAGGGCCGAGGCCGCGGTCAGAAAGCCGGCATGGCGGCCCATGACCACGCCGACGTAGACGCCGGGCAGGGCCGCGTTGTCGAGGTTGGCGCCGGCAAAGGCCTGTGCGACAAAGCGCGCGGCCGAGGCAAAGCCGGGCGTGTGGTCGTTCAGCACCAGATCGTTGTCGATGGTCTTGGGGATGTGGATGCAGCGCAGCGGGTAGTTCGCGGCCGCGGCTTCCTCGCTGATGATGCGGGTGCTGTCGGAGGAATCGTTGCCGCCGATATTGAAGAAATGGGTGATGCCGTGGGCCTGCAGCACCTGGAAAATCTTGTGGCAGTAGGCCGCATCGGGCTTGTCGCGGGTGGAGCCCAGGGCCGAGGAAGGGGTTTGTGCGACCAGCTCGAGGTTGTGACTGGTCTCCTGGGCCAGGTCCACAAAGTCCTCGTTCAAGATGCCGCGCACGCCGTGGCGAGCGCCGTAGACGGCGCTGACCCCGGCCTGCCGGCGCGCCTCCAGCACCACGCCGACCATGGATTGATTGATGACCGCGGTGGGGCCGCCGCCCTGGGTGACGAGGATCTTGCTGGGGGGCATGGAGGTTTCCTGGCTGGAGGGGGTGAATGGGCGACGAAGGGCTCCGTCGGCTTTCCGCATTAGCGGGGCTTATCGAT
The DNA here is from genome assembly GCF_027863535.1 of Paucibacter sp. B51. Classification (NCBI taxonomy): domain Bacteria; kingdom Pseudomonadati; phylum Pseudomonadota; class Betaproteobacteria; order Burkholderiales; family Sphaerotilaceae; genus Roseateles; species Paucibacter sp. B51. Next base: position 2,783,084 of record NZ_JAPIVN010000001.1, read on the forward strand.
CTGAAGTGTCATGAATTTCACTTCACTTCGCAAGGCAGGCGGCGTACAAAGAGGCACCCCAACTCGGCCACAGAGCCACGGAGACAAAAACCATGCTGATCGGCTGCCCCAAGGAAATCAAGAACCATGAGTACCGCGTTGGCCTGACCCCGGCCAGCGTGCGCGAGTTGACCAGCCGCGGCCACCAGGTGCTGGTGCAGACCCAGGCCGGTGCCGCCATCGGCCTGAGCGACGAGCAATATGTGGCTGCAGGCGCCCAGATCGCGCCCGATGCCGCCAGCATCTTCGCCAAGGCCGAGATGATTGTGAAGGTCAAGGAGCCTCAGCCGCAGGAATGCGCCATGCTGCGCGAGGGGCAGATCCTCTACACCTATCTGCACCTGGCCCCAGATCCAGAGCAGACCGCAGCCCTGGTCAAGAGCGGCGCCATCTGCATCGCCTACGAGACCGTGACGGGCCCGGGCGGCGGCCTGCCCCTGCTGGCGCCCATGAGCGAGGTGGCCGGGCGCATGTCCATCCAGGCCGGTGCGGCGCATCTGGAGAAGAGCAAGGGTGGCATGGGCGTGCTGCTGGGCGGCGTGCCCGGCGTGGCGCCGGCCCATGTGGTGGTGATCGGTGCCGGCGTGGTGGGCAGCCATGCACTGCAGATGGCCGTCGGCCTGGGCGCCCGGGTGACGGTGCTGGACAAGAACGTCGATCGCCTGCGCCAGCTCGACCTGGTCTTCGGCAACCGCATCTGCACCCAGTATTCCAATGTACAAAGCGTGGAGGAGGCGGTGCTGGCGGCGGACCTGGTGATCGGCGGTGTGCTGATCCCGGGCGCCGCCGCACCGAAACTGGTGACGCGCAGTATGGTCTCGCGCATGAAGACGGGCGCCGTGGTGGTGGATGTGGCGATCGACCAGGGCGGCTGCTTCGAGACCTCGCATGCCACCACCCACGCCGATCCGACCTTTGTGGTGGACGGCGTGGTGCACTACTGTGTGGCCAATATGCCCGGTGCAGTGGCCCGCACCTCGACCTTTGCCCTCAACAATGCCACCATCGGTCATGCGGTGGCACTGGCCGACAAGGGCTGGAAACAGGCCTTGATCGACAACCCGCATCTCTGCGCCGGTTTGAATGTGGCCCAGGGGCACTTGACTTATGAGGCAGTGGCCCGAGATTTGGGTTACGAGTACGTGCCGGCCGAAGCCTTGTTCAACTGAAGACGCGCAGCCCTGGCCTGGGCTGCGCAGAGAGCCGGGCGTGCTTGTGAGCCCGTGTACGCGTATGTTGAGCATCAATCCCAACCAGGAGGTACAACCATGTCCAGCTTGAACCAGTCCCAGAAAGACCGTTTGATGAGCGATCTGCATGCGGTGGTCGCCGAAGCCGAGAGCTTGCTGCGAGCCACCGCCGGTTCGGCCGGTGAGGGCGCGAGCGAGTTGCGCGCCAAGGTGCAGGACAGCCTGGACCGGGCCAAACGCAATCTGCATGACCTGCAGGACGCTGCGGTGGAGAAGGCCAAGGCCGCCGGCCGCGCCACCGACCATTACGTGCACGAAAACCCCTGGCAGTCCATTGGCGTGGCCGCCGGTGTCGGCCTTTTGCTGGGCATGTTGATCGCCCGCCGCTGAACTTTCAGCGCCAAGAAAAAGCCCCGCAGCGTTGGTGCTGCGGGGCTTTTTTCTTGTTGAGGCCGTGCCGGCGACCGCTGCAGGCCTCAGCCCAGGGCGGCGGGCTGCTCCATCCAGCGCTCCAGCTGATCGGCCTGCATGGGCCGGGCAAACAGATAACCCTGGCCTTCGTGGCAGCCGAGCTCCAGCAGTTGCTGGCGCTGCTCTTCGGTTTCGATGCCCTCGGCGATCACGGTCAGATTGAGGCCGCGGCCGAGGTTGATGACCATTTGCGCGATGGTCGAACCGGCGCTGGAGGTCTGGGCTTCGCGCACAAAGGCGCGGTCGATCTTGAGCCGGTCCACATCGAGCTGGCGCAGATGGCTGAGCGAGGAGAAGCCGGTGCCGAAGTCATCGATGGCCACGCTGACGCCGCAGTGCTTGATGTCAGCCAGGATGTGCATCACCAGCTCCGTGTCCTCCATGGCCATGGATTCGGTGATCTCCAGCTCCAGATTGCGCCCGTTCACACCGGTGTCGCGCAGTGCGCTGGTCAGCACCTCCATGAAACCGGGGTGGCGGAACTGCGCCAGTGAGACGTTGACGCACATGCGGAAGTCCTCATGTCCCAGATCCAGCATGCGCTTAAGCTGGTGGCAGGAGGTGCGCAGCACGAACTCACCGATGCTGATGATCAGCCCTGATTTTTCGGCCAGCGGGATGAACTGGTCCGGCGGCACGAAATTGCCTTCCTCGGTGCGCCAGCGCAGCAGCGCTTCGGCGCCGATGGCTTTGGCGTCGGACAGGCGCACCTGGGGTTGGTAGACCACGAACAGGCGGTTTTCCTCGAAGCCGGCGCGCAGGCCTTTGAGCAGCTTGAAGCGCTCGCGCGCATCGGTGCCCATGGCCGAGGAGAAATACTGGGACGAGCCTCGGTGCTGGGACTTGGCCTGCTTGAGCGCGATCTGCGCGTCGAGCAGCAACTCCGAGCCCACCGCGGCGGACTCGGTCAGGCGCACCAGGCCGGTGGTGGCCGAGAGCTGGAGGCGTTCGCCCGAGACGGAAAATGGCTCCAGGAAGACGCGCTGGATGTTGTCGGCGCTGACATGCTCGCTCGGGCCCAGCAGGCCAAAGGTGTCGGCGCCGACCCGGGCCATGGCCGTGTTCAGGCCCAGGGCTTCGCCCAGGCGCAGCACCACGGCACGCAGCACCTGGTCGCCAAAGTGGTGGCCGAAGGCGTCGTTGATGTCGGAGAAGTCGTCGATGTCGATCAAGGCCAGGGTGACATCGGCCGGGTCTTTGAGGTTCTTGTCCAGCAGCTCGACAAAGCGGTTGCGGTTGGGCAAGTGCAGCAGCTGGTCGTTGTAGGCCTGGTCCAGCAGTTGGCCATAGAGCACCACATTCTCGAAACCGACCGAGATGTTGGAGCAGAAGGCACGTAGGAGCTGCTGGTCGGTCTCGCTGAGGTCGCGGCCCACATCGACCCAGGCCGCCATGGGCCGGCCGTTGCTCATGCCGAAATACAGGCAGGTGCCTTCGTCGTAGATGTTCTGGCGCTGCTCCAGGCATTGCTGCAGACGCTCGCGTACGGTCTTGATCTGCACGGCCGAGAGCGGTGAATTGATCATGCCGCTGTACTGGCCCGCCGCGGCAATCACGCGGACTTCGGCGTCGTTGTCCACGCCGACCTGGGCGCAGACCAGCCCCTCGGGCAGGATGCCCAGCATGGCGCAGAGCTGGGTGACCACGCCTTCGGCAAAGCGGTGCAGGCCGCGCAGGCGGCTCAGCTCGGTGCTGGCATCGACGATCAACTCCAGGCCGCGGCGGTTGGCTTCCAGCGCGCAGATCTGGCGGTAGGAACGGATGGCGGCGGTCAGCACCGTGTAGAGCCGGGTGCGGGTCAGCTCGGACTTGGTCTTGTAGTCGTTGATGTCGTAGGCCTGAACCGTCTCGATTTCAGGCGCGTAGCCGGGCTGGCCGGTGCGCAGCACGATGCGCACGGCACCGAGCTTGAGTTCCTCGCGGATGTAGCGCACCAGCTGCAGGCCGGCGTCTTCGGATTCCATCACCACATCCAGCAGCACGACCGCCAGGTCGGGCTCGCAGGCCAGCACCTGGCGCGCTTCTGCCGCCGAGGTGGCATGCAGAAAGCTCAGGGGCAGGCCTTCCACCAGCAGGCCTTGCATGGCCAGCTCGGTGGCCTTGTGGACATCACCGTCGTCGTCAACGATCAGCACGCGCCAGGGGTGAACCAGATGGGCGTCATTTGCGTCCGCGTGCTCGGGGCTGTCCAGGAACTCCAGCAGATCGTCGTCGCCCTCTTCATCGGGCATGGCCGGACTGTTTGTCTCGCGCATGAGGGCCTGTGCTCCAGCCTATGGATTGACAATAGCGTAAGGGTATTTCATTCTGTACCCGGTCGCCATGCGCGCAAGTGCCTATTTGGTGGCACTCACGACACATGCAGATTGGGGTTATAGAGCATTTGCTTGCCTCTGATCGCCACAAAAGCACGACAAGACGATCACATATGGGAGACCACGATGACCATGCCCGGTTCGCTGCCTGAGCCCGAAGCGCAGGCAGGCGGGGCCCTGCCGCCGCCAGCCCCTCCTGCCCCCGGCCCGCTGACGCGCTTGCCGGCGCAGTTGATGGAGCTCTTACAGACCCGCATCGAGCTGCTGTCCACCGAGCTGGAGGCCGAGAAGTTGCGCCTCTTCGGCGCGCTGGTGCAGATGCTGCTGGCCTTGCTGCTGGCCGGTGGCGCCCTGTTCATGGCCAGCCTGGCGGTGCTGATGTTCTGCCCTGAAGCCTGGCGGGGCTGGGCGGCCTTGGGGCTGATGTCGGCTTATGCCCTGCTGGCGGCCTGGGCCTGGCGTGGCGCGCGGGCCCAGCTGAGCCGACCCAGCGGCTTGTTCGCAGCCACGGTGGCGGAACTGGCGCGCGACCGCGCCAGCCTGGGAGGCTGATCGCCATGTTGTTTCAACGCGAACTTCAAGAGCTGCAGCAGCGCCAACTGGCCTTGCGACTGCGCAATATCGAGCTGCGCGCCGAACTGGGCGGCAGCGTCCGTGAGCTGATGCAGCCGCTTCAGATGGCGCGGAGCTTCATGGCCGGCAGCTCCGAGCTGGGCACCGCAGGTGCCCGCGGCTGGTGGAGCTCAGGCCTCGTCGCCCTGGCGGCCTTGGGTCTGGGTTGGGCGGCGCGACGCCGCATGCACGCGGGCAGCGCGGCACAGGCAGCGAACGGCCCGGTCGAGTCTCTGCTCGGCTGGTTGCGCCTGGGTCTGCGGGTCGCGCGGCTGTGGCGGGAGTTCAGCCGGGCTGGCGCAGGGCTTGACGGCCGGCGCCCGAGCGCGGCCAGCGCGGCGTCCGACACCGGGCTTTGAGCGCCCGGTGCCGCGCGCTCAGCGCGGCCGTTTGACGCCGCGCGAGGCGGTGACCGGCGCTTTGCCGCCCGCCGTCGTGCGCGTGCCCGGGGCCGGCGAACGAGCGGGCTGCGGGCTGCCCAGCTTGCCGCTGGCGCGCTGGGGCGCCGCCTTGCCGACCGGGCGGCTGCCGTTGTCACGCGGCGGCAGACCGGTGTGCTGGGTCAAGACCTGACCCTGGCGCGGGGTCTGGGGGCTTGAGCCGGGGTGCTTCAAACCTTGTTTGGCCAGGGGCTTGGCCACCGAGGTACGCACGCCGGTGGGCGTGGAGTTCTTGCGGCGGGCACTTTCGTAGCTGCCGTCGGTCACCGGCTGGTAGGTCGGGATCAGGTGGTGCTTGCCATTCCCGATCAGGTCTTCGCGGCCCAGGGTCTTGAGCGCCTCGCGCAGCATGGGCCAGTTGTTGGCATCGTGGTAGCGCAGGAAGGCCTTGTGCAGGCGGCGGCGGCGCTCGCCGCGGACGATGTCCACGGTCTCGCTGGTCTCGGCGCTGCGGGTGATCTTCTTCAGCGGGTTCTTGCCCGAGTGGTACATGGCCGTGGCCGTGGCCATGGGGCTGGGGTAGAAGGTCTGCACCTGGTCGGCGCGGAAGCCGTTCTTCTTCAGCCAGACCGCGAGGTTCATCATGTCCTCGTCCGAGGTGCCCGGGTGGGCGGCGATGAAGTAGGGGATCAGGTACTGCTTCTTGCCGGCCTCTTCGCTGGCCTTCTCGAACATCTGCTTGAACTTGTCGTAGGTGCCGATGCCGGGCTTCATCATCTTGGACAGCGGGCCGCCCTCGGTGTGCTCGGGTGCGATCTTCAGGTAGCCGCCCACATGGTGGGTGACCAGCTCCTTCACATACTCGGGCGACTTGATGGCCAGGTCGTAGCGCAGGCCCGAGCCGATCAGGATCTTCTTGACCCCGCGCAGCGCCCGCGCACGGCGGTACATCTGAATCAGCGGGCCATGGTCGGTGTTCAGGTTCTGACAGATGCCCGGATAGACACAGCTGGGCTTGCGGCAGGCGGCCTCGATCTCGGGGCTCTTGCAGCCGATGCGGTACATATTGGCGGTCGGGCCGCCGAGGTCGGACACCACACCGGTGAAGCCCTTGACCTTGTCGCGCATCTCTTCGATCTCGCGGATCACCGAGTCTTCGCTGCGGCTCTGGATGATGCGGCCCTCGTGCTCGGTGATCGAGCAGAAGGTGCAGCCGCCGAAGCAGCCGCGCATGATGTTGACGCTGAAGCGGATCATCTCCCAGGCCGGGATCTTGGTCGCGCCGTCATGGCTGCCGTTTTCGTCGGCATAGCGCGGGTGGGGCGCGCGGGCGTAGTTCAGGTCGAAGACATGGTCCATCTCCGGCGTGGACAGCGGGATCGGCGGCGGGTTGATCCAGACGTCGCGGTCGCCGTGGCGCTGAACCAGGGCGCGGGCATTGCCGGGGTTGGTTTCCAGATGGAGCACGCGGTTGGCATGGGCGTAGAGCACCGGGTCGCTTTTGACCTGCTCATAGGCCGGCAAGCGGATCACGGTGCGCTCGCGCGGCGGCATCTGGATCTTGCCGCTGGGTGCGGTCGCCTGGGGCTTGCGCACGATGGCGATGGGCTTGGCGCCGTCTTCCAGGCCCGGTGCTTTCACCTGGCCGGTCACGCAGGAGGCGGCCTTGCTCTCGGCCGTTTCTTCAATGGTCTGGTAAGGGCTGATCAGGGTGTCGATGCGCCCGGGCTGGTCGACGTTGGACGAATCCAGTTCGAACCACTCAGACGACGTCGGATCGTCGGTGCGGCGCATGAAGGCCGTGCCGCGCACATCGGTGATGCTCTCGACCGGCTGGCGGGCGGCCAGGCGGTGGGCAATCTCGACGATGGCCCGCTCGGCATTGCCGTAGACCAGCAGATCGGCCTTCGAGTCCACCAGCACCGAGCGGCGGACCTTGTCCTGCCAGTAGTCGTAATGGGCGATGCGGCGCAGCGAGGCCTCGATGCCGCCGATGACGATGGGCACATCGTTCCAGGCTTCCTTGCAGCGCTGGGTGTAGACCAGGGTGGCGCGGTCCGGCCGTGCACCGCCCAGGCCGCCGGGCGTGTAGGCGTCGTCACTGCGGATTTTCCGATCGGCCGTGTAGCGGTTGATCATCGAATCCATATTGCCGGCCGCGATGCCGAAGAACAGATTCGGCTTGCCCAGCACCTTGAAGGGATCGGCGCTCTGCCAGTCGGGCTGGGCAATGATGCCGACGCGGAAGCCCTGGGCCTCCAGCGTGCGCCCGATCACCGCCATGCCGAAGCTGGGGTGGTCCACATACGCATCTCCGGTGACGATGATGATGTCGCAGGAATCCCAGCCCAGCTGCTCCATCTCGGCCCGGCTCATGGGCAGGAAGGGGGCGACGCCAAATCGCTTGGCCCAGAACGGGCGGTAGGCCGTCAGGGCTTTTTGGGGTTTCGGCGGGGTGATGGTGGGGTGTGCGGACACGGCGGCAGTTTCCGAAAGAGCAACCCGCGATTGTCCCAGGCCTGAGGGCAAACCCGAGAGCAGCCGTTAAATTTGCGGGGTATTCCGTGTGGAAATGCGGCAGGGCAGGGCGCCTGGGCCTTGCGGAGCCGGTCGGCACGCCAGCGCAACTCAATCTTCGCGCTTCAATCCCTGGCAGATGCCTTGCTGGCCGAGGCGGGCGATTTCCTCCGCGGTCATGGGCGGCAGCAGTGGTTCGGCGCAGGCACTTGGGCTGTGGCTCAGGCTGTTGAGAAAGCCCTCGATGGCGGTCTGCCCCACATCCATGAGGTCAAAGGACTCGGGGTCCATGATCCATTGATGCAGCAAGCCGTCCACCAGGGCCACCAGGGCGACGGCCGCACGGCTGGTGTTCAGGCTCGGTGGCAGTTGGCCGATCTCGATGGCGTGCTCAAAACACAGGCGGTTCTGCTCACGCCAGTTGCGGTGCGATTGCAGCTTTCGCTCCTTGAGGGCCTGCATCTCGCCGGTGTACTCGACTTTTTGCATGGCGATCTCGAATACACGCCGGGTGCGCTCGTTGTGCATGGCCGAGTAAAAGACGTTGACCAGGCCCCAGCGCAGATCGCGCAGGCTGAGCACGCCCTTGGCATCGACATTCATATCCATGCCTTCTTCCAGGGGCATGGTGGCGCGATCCATCATGGCGTCGAAGAGCTCGGCCTTGTCCTTGAAATGCCAATAGATCGCACCGCGGGTGACCCCGGCGCTGAGGGCGATGTCCTGCAAGGAACAGCGTGAGACGCCGCGCTGTTGGAACAGCTGTTCCGCCGCGTCGAGCAAGCTCATGCGTGTTTCTTGTGCTTCTTGTTTGGTTTTCCGGGCCATGGTGTAGGGATTTTACGCGATTTAACATACATGCGCGAATGTATGTATATACTGCTGACCGTTCTGCAACAGCCCCAAGGTCTGAGCGTGCCTGACATGTGTCGCCGGCGCTTGATCTGAAGCAAGATGCCCGACACGCCACATCACCCTTCCTCGATCGCCCCCGCTGCGACGCACGCTCTGCCACATCAAAGGACAAGCCCGATGCTGCCCTCCCAACTTCAATCTCCTGAAGCCCCAAATTCCGCCCGCGAGGCCCTGCGTGCCCGTGCGCTGTATGTGCTGCCATTGGCCATTGCCGTGGCCGCTGTGTTGACCGGCTGCGGCGGCGGTGACAAGGCCGCCGCCGGCCCGGGCGGTGGCGGTATGCCGCCGCCGGCTCCGGTCGGTGTGGTCAAGACCGAGTTGCAGGCCGTGGGCCTGCAGACCGAGCTGCCGGGCCGGGTGGAAGCCCAGCGCACGGCCCAGGTGCGCGCCCGCGTCAACGGCGTGGTGCTCAAGCGCCTGTTCACCGAAGGCTCCGAGGTCAAGGCCGGCCAGGTCTTGTTCCAGATCGATCCGGCGCCGTACCAGGCTGCCCTCGACAGCGCCCAGGCCAGCCTGGCCAAGGCGCAAGCCAATCTGGCCCAGGCCGCCGCCCAGGCCGAGCGCAACAAGCCCCTGGTCGAGGCCCGCGCCATCAGCCAGCAGGAGTACCTGAGCAGCGTGGCCGCCGCCAAGGCCGCCGAGGCCGATGTGGCCGCTGGCAAGGCCGCCGTGCAGAGCGCCAAGCTCAACCTCGGCTACGCCGCTGTCACGGCGCCGATCTCGGGCCGCATCGGCCGTGCTCTGGTGACCGAAGGCGCCCTGGTCAGCGCTGCGGAAGCCACCCAGCTGGCCCTGATCCAGCAAACCGGCAGCGTCTACGTCAACTTCACGCAGAGCGCCAATGAAGTGCAGCAGCTGCGCCGCGCCCTGGCCGGCGGCAAGCTGCGCGCCGCCGGTGCCCAGGCCGCCCAGGTTCGTGTCGTCCTGGACGATGGCAGCGAGCTGGCCAAGCCCGGCCGCCTGCTGTTCACCGACCTGAGCGTCGATGCCGCATCGGGCCAGGTCAGCCTGCGCGCCGAGGTGCCCAATGCCGAGGGTCAGCTCTTGCCCGGCCAGTATGTGCGCGTTCGCCTGTCGCAAGGCGAGCTGCCGGCCGGCATCCTGCTGCCGCAACAGGCGGTCAAGCGCAGCAACCAGGGCGATTCGGTCCTGGTGGTCGGTGCCGGCAACAAGCCCGAACCGCGCATGGTCAAGGTCGGCAGCGCCCAGGGCAACCAATGGGTGGTGCTGGATGGCTTGAAGCCGGGCGAGCAGGTCATCGTCGACGGTTTCCAGAAGATGTTTGTGCCCGGTGCGCCGGTCACGCCGGTGCCTTGGTCTGCGGCTGCGGCCGCCTCGGCGCCCGCGGCATCGGCCGCACCCGCCGCTCCGGCCTCGGCCGCCAGCCGCTAATCAGAGGTTCACAACATGGCACGTTTCTTCATTGACCGGCCGGTCTTTGCCTGGGTGATCGCACTGTTCATCCTGGTCTTCGGCGCGGTCTCCATCACCAAGCTGCCGGTGGCGCAGTACCCCACGGTCGCGCCGCCCGCCCTGTCCATCAATGTGGTTTACCCTGGCGCTTCCGCCCGGACCCTGGACGAAAGCGTCATCTCCGTCATCGAGCAGGAGCTCAATGGCGCGCCCAAGCTGGCCTATCTGGAATCGGTCAGCCAGGCCAACGGCACCGGCGCCATCACCGTCACCTTCGAGCCCGGCACCAATTTGGAGCTGGCCCAGGTGGAGGTGCAGAACCGCCTGAGCCGCGCCTCGCCGCGCCTGCCCGCTGCGGTGACGCAACAGGGCGTGCGCATCGACAAGGCCGGCAACAACTTCCTGCTCTTCGTCATGCTGTCCAGCAAGACGGGCACGCTGGACACCAAGGCCCTGGGTGACTATGCCGCGCGCAACATCATCCCCGAGCTGCAGCGTCTGCCCGGCATCGGCCAGGCCCAGCTGTTCGGCACCGAGCGTGCGATGCGCATCTGGCTGGACCCGGCCAAGCTGCTGTCCTTCAACATGAGCCCGGCCGAGGTCAATGCCGCCATCCGCGCGCAAAACGCGCTGGTGCCGGCCGGCTCCATCGGCGAGCTGCCCAATCTGTCCGAGCAGACCATGTCGGCCACCGTGGTGGTCAAGGGGCAGCTGGAGAGCGCCGAGCAGTTCAAGAACATCGTCTTGCGCGCCAACACCGACGGCTCCAGCGTGCGCCTCAAGGATGTGGCTCGCGTCGAGCTCGGTGGCCAGAACTATGGCTCCTACTCGCGCCTGAACGGCAAGCCGGCCACCGGCATCGGCATCCAGCTGGCCCCGGGCGGCAACGCCCTGGCCGCGGCCACCGCGGTCAAGGAGCGCATGGCCGAGCTGCAAGCCTACTTCCCCGAGGGCGTGGCCTACGAGGTGCCTTACGACTCGTCCAAGTTCGTCAAGATCTCGATCACGCAAGTGGTTGAGACCTTGGTGGAGGCCGTGGTCCTGGTGTTCCTGGTGATGTTCCTGTTCCTGCAGAACTGGCGCTACACCCTGATTCCCACCATCGTGGTGCCGATCGCCCTGCTGGGCACCTTCGCCATCATGTTGTGGATGGGTTTCTCCATCAACGTGCTGACCCTGTTCGGCATGGTGCTGGCCATCGGTATCTTGGTGGACGACGCCATCGTGGTGGTGGAGAACGTCGAGCGCATCATGAACGAGGAGGGGCTGCCGCCGCTGCAGGCCACCCGCAAGGCCATGGGCCAGATATCGGGCGCCATCATCGGCATCACCGTGGTCCTGGTCTCGGTCTTCGTGCCCATGGCATTCTTCGCGGGTTCGGTGGGCAATATCTACCGCCAGTTCTCGCTGGCCATGGTGGCCTCCATGCTGCTGTCGGCCCTGATGGCGCTGACCCTGACCCCGGCCCTGTGCGCCACCTTGCTCAAGCCGGTGGAAGCCGGCCACGGCCACGCCAAGACCGGTTTCTTCGGCTGGTTCAACCGTGGTTTCTCGCGCACGGCCAAGGGCTATGAAGGCTGGGTGGCCAAGCTGCTCAAGCGCAGCGGCCGCATGCTGCTGGTCTACGGCGTCATCGTCGCCGCCGTCGGCCTGATGTACACCCGCATGCCCACCTCCTTCCTGCCCAATGAAGATCAGGGTTATCTGATCGTCAATGTGCAGCTGCCCCCGGGCGCCACGGCCAACCGCACCGAAGCGGCGGTCAAGCAAGTCGAAGACTTCATGCTGGCACAGCCCGAGGTGCAGAACACCGTGGGCGTGATCGGTTTCTCCTTCTCGGGCCAAGGCCAGAACGCCGCCCTGGTGTTCGTGCCGCTCAAGCCCTGGGAAGAGCGCATCGGCCCGCAGCACAGTGCTTCGGCCCTGGCGGGCCGTGCCTTCGGCGCGATGATGGCGGTGCGTGATGCCTTTATCTTCCCGCTCTCGCCCCCGCCGATCCCCGAGCTCGGCACGGCCACCGGCTTCGCCCTGCGCCTGCAGGACCGCGGCGGCCTGGGTCATGAGGCCTTGCTGAACGCCCGCAACCAGCTGATGGGCATGGCCAGCAAGAGCAAGCTGATCACCGGCATGCGCCCGGACGGTCTGGAAGATGCACCGCAGCTTCAGCTGGACATCGACCGTGACAAGGCGGCTGCGCTCGGCGTGAACTTCGACGCCGTGGCTGCCGTCATCGGCACCCAGCTGGGTTCGGCCTATGTCAATGACTTCCCGAGCAACGGCCGCCTGCAACGAGTGGTTGTGCAAGCGGAAGCCCAGGCTCGCATGCAACCGGAAGACCTGCTGCGCTTGAATGTCACCAACGTCAAGGGTCAGAGCGTGCCGCTGTCGGCCTTTGCCACCACCCACTGGATCACCGGCCAGATGCAGGCCACGCGTTACAACGGCTATCCGGCCATGCGCCTGGCTGGCGATGCAGCCCCCGGTGCTTCCACCGGCGCGGCCATGGCCGAGCTGGAGCAGATGGTCAAGCAGCTGCCTCCCGGCATCGGCTACGAGTGGACCGGTCTGTCGCGTGAAGAAAAGCTCTCGGGTTCGCAGGCCACCATCCTGCTTGCCTTCTCGCTGCTGGCCGTGTTCCTGTGCCTGGCCGCGCTCTACGAGAGCTGGTCCATCCCGTTGTCGGTGCTGCTGGTCGTGCCGCTGGGCCTGCTGGGTGCGCTGATGGGAGCGAGCTTCCGTGGCATGCCCAATGACGTGTACTTCAAGGTCGGCCTGATCACCATCATCGGCCTTTCCGCCAAGAACGCCATCCTGATCATCGAGTTCGCCAAGGACTTGCAGGCCGAAGGCAAGGGGCTGATCGAGTCCATCCTCGAGGCCTGCCACCTGCGCTTCCGTCCCATCATCATGACCTCGCTGGCCTTCATCCTGGGCGTGACGCCGTTGTTCTTCGCCACCGGCGCGGGCTCGGCCAGCCAACGTGCCATCGGCACCGGCGTGCTCTCGGGCATGGTGTCGGCCACGGTTCTGGCGGTGATTTTTGTGCCGGTGTTCTTCCTGGTGGTGCGCCGCGTGTTCAAGGGCAGCGAACGCCAACGCCGCATCTACGCCCATCAGGCCGATGGTGCCCAGCCCAGCGGTGCTTTGCCCGCCGAGGAGGTTTGAATGGAAAACAACAAGACCTTTCGCAAGACCCCGATGCTGCGTCTGAGCGCGCTGGCCTTCGCAGCCCTGAGCCTGTCGGCCTGCGGCAGCCTGGCCCCTGAGCATGCGCGCCCGGCCGCCCCGGTGGCCGCGCAGTGGTCGGCTCCGTCCGCCACGAGCGGCACGGCCGCGGCCGAGCTGAGCTGGCAGAGCTTTTACGGCCGGGACGAGCGCCTGCGCGCCCTGATCGATCTGTCACTCAAGAACAACCGCGATCTGCGCGTGGCCCTGCTCAATGTCGAGCAGGCCCGCGCCCTGGCCCGCGTCAGCGAAGCCAGCCGCCTGCCCACGGTCAACGCTGGTTTCAGCGCCAGCCGCCAGCCCAACAGCAATGGCGTGGGCAGCAGCAACAACTTCCAGGCGGGCCTGCAGGTCACGGCCTATGAGGTCGATCTGCTGGGCCGGGTGAAGAACCAGGTCGATGCCGCCACGGCCCGCTACCTGGCCACGGCCGAAGGCAGCCGCGCCGCCCAGATCAGCCTGGTGGCCGGCGTGGCCTCGGCCTATCTGGTGCTGCAGGCCGACGAGGAGCTGTTGCAGCTGGCCCAGCGCACTCTGGCCTCGCGCGAAGACACGCTGCGCCTGACCCGTCTGAAGTTCGAGGCGGGCGCGGCGTCCTCGCTGGACCTGAGCGCGGCCGAGTCGGCTGCAGCCGCCACCCGTGCGGCCGTGGCCCAGCAGCAGCGCCAGCGTGCCCAGGACGAGAACGCCCTGGTGCTGCTGGTCGGTCAGCCCTTGCCGGCTGATCTGCCGGCGGGCCAGCGCCTGCAAGCGCAAAGCCTGGCCGATGTGCCGGCCGGCCTGCCTTCTGAGGTGTTGGTGCAGCGCCCCGATGTTCTGCAGGCCGAGCAGCAGCTGCGTGCCGCCAATGCCAATATCGGCGCGGCCCGCGCGGCCTTCTTCCCCAGCATCACCCTGACCAGCAATCTGGGCACGAGCAGCTCGCAGCTGTCCGAGCTGTTCAAGAACACGGCCTTCAGCCTGGTCGGCCAGGCCTTGATGCCGATCTTTGATTCGGGTCGCAACGAGGCCAATCTGCAAGCCGTCAAGGCGGCCCAGGGCGTGGCCGTGGCGCAGTACGAAAAGGCGGTGCAAACCGCCTTCCGTGAGGTGGCCGATGCACTCGCCGGCCGCGCCACCTTTGGCGAGCAGCTGCAGGCCCAGGCCGCGCAGACCGCCGCTGAATCGCAGCGTTTGAAGCTGGTGGAACTGCGCCATGCCAACGGTGCCTCCAACAGCCTGGAACTTCTGGACGCCCAGCGCGCCGCCTTCGCGGCCGAGCAAGCCTTGCTGCAAGTGCGCCTGGGCGCCTTGCTCAACGGCGTGCAGCTGTACAAGGCCTTGGGCGGCGGCGTGAAGTCCAGCTGATGCGCTGACGATACGCTGCAGCCCCAGCAAAAAGGCGCCCGGTCGATGTTTCGACCGGGCGCCTTTTCTTTTCCGGTGACTCTTGGCTGGAGCGAGCCGACCTGGCTCAGCGGCTGCGCGCCTGCTCTCGCTTCATGAACAGATAGAGGCTCTCCACCTTGGCGCGGGCCCAGGGGGTTTTGCGCAGGAACTTGAGGCTGGAGCTGACGCTGGGGTCTTGCTGGAAGCAGCGGATGGGGATCTGCTCGCCCAGTTCACGCCAGCCGAAGTAGTGGGCCAGCTCGGTGACGATGGTTTCCAAGGTGATGCCGTGCAGCGGGTCTTTGCTCTTCTTCGCGGGAGCGGCCGGGGGCGCCGACGGGGTGTCGTGCTGCTCGCTCATTGGTGGTCGAACTGCGAGGCGTTCTTGCCTTTGAACTGGGCGTAGAAGGCCTTGATCTTGACCATATCGGCCTCGATGTCACCGCTGGGCACGAAGATCGGGCCCAGGCCGCTGAGCTTGCGCTCGTAGTCCATGTAGGCCATCACGATGGGCACCTGGGCGGTGTGGGCGATCCAGTAGAAGCCGGTCTTCCAGTAGCGGGTCTTGCTGCGCGTGCCCTCGGGCGGCACGATCAGTTGCACCGCGCCATCGGCGGCCACCAGGGCCGCGGCCGATGCGGCCACCAGATTGCTCGATTGCTCGCGGTTCACGCTGATGCCGCCCAGCCAGCGCATCACCGGGCCGAAGGGCCAGCGGAAGATCTGCTGCTTGCCCATCCAGTAGACATTGAGCCGCAGGGCGAAGGCCACCATCAGCGTGTAGGGCAGGTCCCAGTTGCTGGTGTGCGGGGCGGCGATCAGCACGCATTTGGGGTGGGCGGCGGGCAACTGGCCGTCCAGGGTCCAGCCGCGCAGCTTCAAAAAGGCGATGGAGAAGCCGCGCAACAGGCTGTTGACGACGGGCGTGGTGAAAATGGTTCTGTGCATGGGAGTGGGGCGCGGCGAACCGGTGATTATCCCGCCCCGCTCAGGCTGGGTGCCGGTAGCTCTGCCTGTTTTTGCGGCAATCCAGCAAAGATTCCGTGAAATCAAGCACTTGCGAGCGGCGTGCGCAGGCTGTGCACGGACTTGTCCACAGACGCTGTGGAGCGAGTGTGTGCCCCGCGCCTGCGGCCCGGGCGCCGAAGAAAGCCGGTCTTGGCCGCTTTGCTCGGGCTTTGGCCGCCGGCCGCTTGCGCGGACACTCAGCCCCAAGCCTTGGAGGTGGTTGAGTGCACGAAGGGGTTGTTCTGAGCAATTTGGCGCGCGCCTGGTCAGGCTTGACCGGGCAGAGCTGTGCCTTTGCGCCGGCCGCCGAGCCCCCCACGCCGCAGGCCGATGACGCCTGCTTCATGCTGCCCATCACCGATTGCGTCACTGGCTTCAGCAGCCATCCGCGCGCGCTGGTGCTCCTGCTCATGGGCGCGGCCGAGAGCCAGGCCCTGGCCGCGGCCATGTTCGGCCTGCCGCCCGAGCAGCTGAGCCCGGCCGACCTGCAGGACGCCGGCGCCGAGCTCTGCAACATCCTTAGCGCCAGCCTGATGGAATGCCTGGATGACGCCAGCCTGGCCAACCTCGGCCTGCCGCAACCGCTGGACCGCCAGCAGTGGCCCGAATACACGCACCGCGGCGAACGCCGCGCCCTTTTTGTGGTATCCAGCGACCAGCCCCGCCGGCTGGCCGTGATGCTGACTGACATCCATCGTGATGGCAGCTTTTGCCGCGAGTGAAGAGATCATGCAAACAGCCAATCTAGCCCCACTGCGTGTCCTGATCGTCGACGACAGCCGAGCCATCCAGGCCATCATCCAGCGCGTGCTGCAGGCGGCCTCCCTGGGCCCGCTGCAGTTCGAGTTGGCCATGGATGGCGAGCAGGCCTTGCGCCTGGTCACCAGCTTCGAGCCCGATCTGGTCATCTCCGACTGGCACATGCCCAAGGTCAGCGGCTTGGAGATGCTGCAGACCCTGCGCCAGATCGGCCGCCACGAGATCAAGGTCGGCTTCGTCACCACCGAGACGGGCGAACGCCACCTCTCGCAAGCGCGCAGCAACGGAGCCATCTTCGTGATCAACAAGCCCTTCAAGGACGAGGACCTCTTGCGCGAGGTGCAGGCGGCCCTGGCCTCCTGCCGCGAGGCGGCCAAGGGCCCGGCGCCGGCGCTGGAATCGGCCGAGGCGCTGAACCGCTTGATCAAGAGCCAGATGCGCGAGATTCCCTTCCGCCTGATCCCGGCACCGGGCCAGGGCCTGAACGACCTCAAGCTGCCCCACAACCTGGCCATGTATGTGGCCGAAGGGCAGAAGACCCCGCATGCGCTCGGCATCCTCGATGTCAATGCCTGCTGCATCCTGGGCGGCGGCGGGGCACAGCTGCAGCCGCCGCCGGTGCGCCTGGCGCTGAGTTCGGGCGTGCCCACGCCGGAGATGATGGCCCAGGCCGATCTCTTCTTGCGCTCGGCCGCGGGCATTCTGACGCGCGAACCGGGCTCGCCGGCGGTGACGCTGAAGGTGGTGAATCTGGTGGCCAAGCCCTTCGACAAGCTGCGCAGCCTGATGGAGCGCGACATCGGCCGCAGCGACTACCGTCTCTCGGTGCCGGGCTATGGCGAGGGCCGCATGGCCTTTATCCGCCTGTGAGCATCGCCCGCCTGGACGAGGAGCCGCGCCCGCCATGGAACTGACCGTCGAAGGCGTTGCCGCCGTCTCCCTCTTTCTCGCCAATGTGGTGGTGATCATCGTGGTGATCGCCACCTACTGGCGCATGACGCGCTACGAGGAAAGCAACCACATCCACATCGTCAACGCCCTGCGCGAGACCCGCGATGCCGGCCGCGAGATGAAGATCGCTGCGCATGAGCTGATGCGTGTGGCCGAGGGCCGGGGTGGGGCAGCGAACAGCAATTTCGGCGGCGCTCAGGCGCCCGATATGCACCTGCTCAGTGAACTGCCCGAGATGGTGCGCACCCTGATCAACAGCTACGGCATGGACACCGCCGCCGACCGCGCCCAGCGCGAGGCCGACCGCGAACCCTGGCCGGCCCATGCCCATGAAATGAATGCCGAGCAGATGGAGCGCCTCAAGCGCAGCCATCGCAACGAGGTCGATCGCCTGCTGGCCCAGCGCCAACGGGTGCAGGTGGAGCTGGGGCGCACGCGCGAGCGTTTGGAAGAAAGCCTGCGCCAGATCAGCAGCCTGCGTGCCCGCACCGGTGGCGGAGGGGGCAATGCGAGCGGCGCCGACAGCGCCGAGCTGGCCTCGACCCGCCAACGCCTGGAGCAGCTGCGTGGCCAGGTCCAGCAGGCGCAGGAGCGTGCCAGCGGCTTCGAGCTGCGCGCCGAGCGTGCCGAGCGCACGGCCGCCCGCCTGCAGCGCGAGTTGGAAGATTTGGCCTTGGGCGGCTCGGCCGAGGCTTCGGCGGCCTCGTCCGGCTCAGAGGCGCCGCCCAATGCCGCCGCCATCAAGGCCCTGGAGC
This sequence comes from Paucibacter sp. B51, assembly GCF_027863535.1. NCBI lineage: Bacteria > Pseudomonadati > Pseudomonadota > Betaproteobacteria > Burkholderiales > Sphaerotilaceae > Roseateles > Paucibacter sp. B51. The sequence continues at coordinate 2,801,002 of NZ_JAPIVN010000001.1, forward strand.
GCGAGGCCCAGGCCCAGCGCGAGCAACTGGCCACGGCCGAGCGCACCATCCAGAAGCTGCGCCACGACCTCGAGGTCCTGTCGGCCGACCCGCCAGCGCATGACGAGCCGGTCGACGAGGCCGTGCTGGAAACCAAGGCCAAGCTGGAAAAAGAGATCGAAAAACTCAAGGGCCGGATCGAGGAGCTGGAAGACTCGCTCAAGCGCAATCTGGTCGAGAAGGGTTTCATCGAACAGCATTACCTGGAAGTGACCGCCAAGGAGCGCAACCCCGGTCAGGCCATGGTGCAGGCTTTGGAAGAGGCCGAAACGGCGGCGGTGTCGCCCGCGCCGGCGACCGAGGCGCCGGCCGAGACCGCACCGGCCGATCCCGCCGCACCGCGCTGAGCGCCGGGCTTCAGCCGCCTTCGCGCCGTACCGGTGCCAGCAGCAGATCGCTGCGCGCCTCCGCCACACAGGGCAGCACCCAGCCCTCGGCCTTTTCCTCCCGGCTCAGGCCGGGCCATTCGATGCGGTAGGCAATCTCACCCTCCAGCAGCTGGCGCACGCAGGCCCGGCAACTGCCATTGCGGCAGCTGCTGAGCATGGAGGCGCCGGCCTGCAGGGCGGCTTGCAGAATCGTCTGGTCGGCTCGGGCGGGGAAGCTCTCGCTGGCTTCATCCGCCTGCAGCAGGCGGATCTGGAAGGTCGTGCTCATGCCGGCATGATGGCCCAAAGTGGCCTTGCCAAGCCGGCTGCAGCGGCCGAACCGCTATGCTTTCGCCCCTGCCGACTTCACAAGAGCCGCCTCCATGGACCGCGCCCGCGCTTTTTTTGACCAGCTGAACCAGGACTATTTGCAGGTCCACAAGAGCAAGGAAGACCTGTTCTGGGCCACCTATATGGCCACCAGCGAGGACCAGGCCGGCTTTGAGCGGGCCGAGGGCGCCTACAAGGCCTTCATCTCCGACCCGGCCCGCCTGGCCGCGACGCGTGAGCACATCGCGCGGCTTGAATCGGCCGAGGAGAGCACGGAGCGCATGGCCCTGCTGCACGGCCTGCGTGGCTGGCTGGCCGTGTTCGAGGCCAATATCATCGACAACGAAGCCGGCCGCGCCCTGATGGCCGAGATCATCGAGGCCGAGAGCCGCATCTTTGCCGCCAAGCGCGAGCTGCAGCCGCGGCACATCAACGAAGCGGGCGAGAGCGAGGTGGCCTCGCTGTCCATGCTGGCCACCAATCTGGCCACCAACCCGGACGAAGCCCGCCGGCGCAGCTCGCTCGAAGCCTTTTACGCGATTGAGCAATGGGTGCTGGCCAACGGCTTTCTCGACCTGGTGCGCTTGCGCAACCGCTTTGCGCGGGCCCTGGGATTCGACAACTACTTCGAACTCAAGCTGCGCAGGAACGAGCGCATGACGCCGCAGCAGCTGAAGGGCATCCTCGACGATTTCGTGCAGCGCACCGATGCGGCCAACACCCGCGCCCTGGCTGATCTGAAGGCCCGCCATGGCGAGCAGGCCCTGCAGCCCTGGAACCTGCGCTTCTACTCGGCCGGCGATGTGGTGCGCCGCATGGACGCCTACATGCCCTTCGGCCCGGCCCTGCGCCGCTGGGTGCAGAGCTTCCGCCGCCTGGGCATCCAGTACCGTGGCGCCACCCTGCAGCTGGACTTGCTGGAACGCGCTGGCAAGTACCAGAACGGTTTCTGCCATGGCCCCATTCCCAGCTACGTCGACGCGCAAGGTCGCTGGTTGCCGGGTCAGATCAATTTCACCGCCGAAGCGAAACCCGATCAGATCGGCAGCGGCCTTCGCGCCATCAACACCTTGTTCCACGAGGGCGGGCATGCGGCGCATTTCGCCAATGTGGTGCAGAACTCGCCTTGCTTCTCGCAGGAGTTCGCGCCGACCTCGATGGCCTACGCCGAGACCCAATCGATGTTCTGCGACAGCCTGCTCGGCGATGCCGACTGGCTCAAGCGTTATGCCCGCAACGCCGCGGGCGAGGCCATCCCCGACGAGCTGATCCACGCCCGCATTGCCAGCAGCCAGCCCATGCGCGCCTTTGACGAGCGCTCGATCGCCGTCGTGCCTTATTTCGAAGCGGCGCTCTACGCCATGCCGGACGAAGCATTGACAGCGGAAAACGTGCTCGCCCTGGCCCGCGCCACCGAGCAGCGCGTGCTGGGTGTGCACAGCCCACGGCCGCTGCTGGCCATCCCGCATCTGCTGAACCAGGAATCGGCCGCGTCCTACCAGGGCTATCTGCTGGCTCATATGGCCGTCTACCAGACCCGCGCTCATTTCCTGCGCAAACATGGCTATCTGACCGACAACCCGGCCATCGGCCCGGCGCTGTCGGCGCATTACTGGGAACCGGGCAACAGCATCGATCACGACGCCACCTTGCGCAGCCTGACGGGCGAGGGCTTCTCCGCCCGCTACCTGGCCGAGGCCTGCAACCAGTCGGTCGAGGACTGCTGGGCCGAGGCCCAAGCCAGCATGGCCGCCGCCGCGCAGCGCCAGTACCCGAGCGAGTTCCCGGCGGCCCTGGCGGCCGAGATCCGCATCGTCCACGGCGAGCAGTTGCTGGCCGACAACCGCGAGGGGGATGAAGCCATGTGCAGCCAGTTCGAGGCCTGGATCGCCGCGAACTACAGCATCAGCCCCGGGGCGCTCGCCCAGCCGAGCTGAACTTCGTGATGCCGACTTTGAAGTACCTGGCCGGCTACCCGGCCGAACTGCTGGCCCAGGTGCAGCAGCTGATCGATGCCGGCCGCCTGGGCGAGACCCTGGCGCGCCGCTATCCGCTGGGGCACGAGGTGCGCAGCGACACGGCACTGTTCGACTACACCATGGCGCTGAAGAACCGCTACCTGCGCAATGCGCCTCCCCTGTCCAAGGTCTGCTTCGATGCCAAGCTCAAGGTGCTGCAGCACGCCCTGGGCACCCACACCCGCGCCTCGCGCGTGCAGGGCGCCAAGCTGACGAGCAAACGCGAGATTCGCGTGGCCAGCCTGTTCAAGGAAGCGCCGGCCGAGTTCCTCAAGATGATCGTGGTGCACGAACTGGCCCACCTCAAGGAGCTGGACCACAACAAGGCCTTCTACCAGCTCTGCCAGCATATGGAGCCGGCCTACGGCCAGCTGGAGTTTGATCTGCGCTTGTATCTCACGCATCAAGACCTGCAGGCCGCGGAGGCTTGCCATGATTGAGCCGATGGAACTGCCTTGCATTGAGGGCCGAGCGCCGGGCCGCCCCAAGCCGGCCCGAGGCATCCGCAGGATGCCTGTCCCCTCGGGGGGGCGGCCAGCGTACCCGCTGGACGAGGGGCTCACATGATCTTGTTGGCGCCGATGGAAGGGCTGTTGGATCACATGCTCCGGGATGTACTCACCCGCGTCGGCGGCATCGATCGCTGCGTGTCCGAGTTCATCCGCATCACCGACATGCTGATGCCTAACCGCGTTTTCACCCGCATCGTGCCTGAGCTGCTGAACGGCGGGCGCACGGCGGCCGGCGTGCCGGTGCGTGCCCAGCTGCTGGGCAGCGACCCGGTCTGCATGGCCGAGAACGCGGCCAAGCTGGCGGCCCTGGGGCCGGCCGGCATTGACCTCAATTTCGGCTGCCCGGCCAAATGCGTGAACCGCCACCGCGGCGGCGCGGTGCTGCTGGACGAGCCGGAGCTAATCTTTGAGATCGTCTCGGCCGTGCGCCGTGCCATGCCGGCCGACTTGCCGCTCTCGGCCAAGATGCGCCTGGGCTATATGGATAGCCACCGCACGCTCGATTGCGCGCTGGCCATGCAGGACGGCGGCGCCGAGGAGCTGGTCATCCATGCCCGCACCAAGGCCGATGGCTACAAGCCGCCGGCCTACTGGGACCGCATCGCCGCGGTGCGCGAGGCGTTGCAGGCGCGTGTGGTGGCCAATGGCGAAATCTGGACACCGGCCGATGCCGAGAACTGCCGCGCACAAAGCGGCTGCAGCGATTTGATGCTGGGCCGCGGCATGGTGGCCAACCCAGGTCTGGCCCTGGCAATCCAGTCTCCGGATGGGCCGCCGCTGAGCTGGGCCGCGCTGCTGCCGCTGATGCGCGGCTTCTTTGATCTGGTGCGCAGCAACGTCGCCCATCGTCACCAGGCCGGCCGCCTGAAACAATGGCTGCATTACCTGCGCCGGCATTACCCCGAGGCGGAAGAGGCCTACCTGCGCTTGCGCACCGTCAATTCGCCCGAGGAGTTGGACCTGCAGATGTTCGGCCCGGACGAGCGCGGGCCGCGGCCACTCCGTCCGTGCCCGATCGATGAAGAAGTAGAAAGTTGCACCGCATGAAGTCCAGCAAATCCCTGTCCGGCCTGGGCGCCTTGTCCGGCCTGGTCTATTCCACCGACAGCGGCCGCACCTGCCCGGAATGCCGCCAGGCCAAGGCCGATTGCCGCTGCGGCCGGCCCCAGCTGCCCAAGGGCGACGGCATCGTGCGCGTCTCACGCGAGACCAAGGGTCGGGCCGGCAAAGGCGTCACCCTCGTCAAGGGCGTGCCGCTGGACGAGGCCGGTCTGATCGCCCTGGGCAAGGAGCTCAAGGCCGCCTGCGGCTCGGGCGGCACGGTCAAGGACGGCGTGATCGAGGTGCAGGGCGACCACCGCGAGCGGGTGATCGAGCTGCTCAAGAAAAAAGGCAGCTGGACGGTCAAGCAGGCGGGCGGCTGAGCCCGCGTGTTGCGTTGCCGAAACCCCTGAGGTGATGGGGCTGCGCACCTGGGCTGTTGGGGCTAGACTGAGTTGGCCTCGGGTTTGAGCAGCGCGGAAATGAACGGGACGCCGCGCACCGCCAACAGAGCGCCGGCCCGGGCGTGGCGCCACGGCTTGCCTCAGCGGCCGCGGAACCAGGTTGGGGCCTGCGGTGCCAAGTGCGGCGCGGCAGGTGCTTGCAGGAGTTCTGAACATGCAAGTCGGTGTACGCATGCGCATGGGGGCTGTGGCGGCCTGGTGCCTGGGGATGGCCGCGATGCCGGCCCGGGGCGCGGGCTCCTTGCTCGACCTCGATCTCGATAGCCTCTCGCAGCTGGAGGTGCGCAGCGCCACCGGCTTCAAGATGGCCGCGCGTGACGCGCCGGCCATCGTCTCCATCGTCACCGCCGCCCAGATCGAGGCCATGGGGGCCAACACCCTCGAAGAGGCCTTGCAAGGCGTGGCCGGCCTGCACATCGCGCCCAAGAATCGCCAGCCCCTGTTCGTGATCCGCGGCATGTACACCTACGACAACCCGCAGGTGCTGGTCACGCTCAACGATGTGCCCATCAACCCAGTGTTCACCGGCTCGCTGGGCGCCGGGGTCAAACTGCCGCTGGCCGCGGTGGAGCGCATCGAGGTGGTGCGCGGCCCGGGCTCGGCGGTGTTCGGCGCCGATGCCTTTGCCGGTGTCATCAACATCGTCACCCGCGACCCCATGCGCGAGCCCGAGAGCCAGGCCGGGCTCAGCCTCGGCGCCTTCCGCAGCGCGGACCTCTGGATGCGGCGCACGACGCGCGTGGGTGACTGGGGCCTGATGCTGGCCGCCGAGCTGCAGCGCAGCGAGGGCGACCGCGAACGCCGCATCGAGGCCGACCAGCAGACCGAGTTCGACCGCCTCTTCGGCAGCCAGGCCTCGCGTGCGCCTGGGGCACTGGACACGCAGTACCGCCTGGGCAATCTGCATGTCGAGCTCGCGCGGGCCGATCTGCAGCTGCGCCTCTGGCATTACCGTGCCGATCGCATGGGTGCGGCCTGGGGCATCGCCGGGGCGCTGGACCCCGACTCGCGCACCGAGGCCCGGCAGTCGCTGGCCGAGCTGCGCTGGCAGCTGCCCGGCGCCACCGAGCATTTCAACGCGCTGTTGCGCGCGTCCTGGAGCAATTATTGGTTCTTTGCCAACTACCAGGTCTTCCCGGCCGGCGCGCTGCTGCCGGTCAACGCCCAGGGCGATCTCTTCGGTGCCGGGGCCGACCGGCTGTTTCGCTTCGAGCAGGGCGCCATCGGCAACCCGGGCTCCGATGAAGACAGCCTCAGGCTCGATGCCGAGGCGCATTACAGCGGCTGGGCCGGCCACCGATTGCGCCTGGCCGCCGGGTCCAGCCAGGTCAAGTTCCACGCCTGGGAGGCCAAGAATTTCAGCCACGGGGTGGCGGCCGGTCAGTTGGTCGATGTCACCGGCACGCCGTTTGTGTACGCGCCCGATCTGCAGCGGCGCAACCGCTACCTCTCGCTGCAGGATGTCTGGCGCCTGAACGAGCAGGCCGAGCTGACCCTGGGCCTGCGCGTCGATCACTACAACGATTTCGGTACCACCCGCAACCCGCGCGCGTCCCTGGTCTGGCGCCACTCGCCGGTGCTCAGCAGCAAGTGGCTGTATGGCCAGGCCTTCCGCGCGCCATCGATGAAAGAGCAGTTCGTCGCCTCCAACCCGGTCAATCTCGGCTCCAAGACCTTGACGCCCGAGCGGGTACGCACCTGGGAGTGGCAGCTGGATTGGTCGGCGGGCACCGATTTCAATGCCCGCCTGGCTTTCTTCCACTACCGCATGAGCGATCTGATCCGCCTGGTGTCGGGCGTGTATCGCAATGTCGGCCAACTGAGCGCGCCCGGCGCCGAGCTGGAGCTGGACTGGCGCCCCAACGACCACAGCCATGTGCGCCTGAATCACTCGGTCCAGCGCGCGCGCGATGCCGAAGGCCGTGTCGCGCCCTATGCCCCGCGTCAGATCAGCAGCCTGGCGCTGGAACATCGCCTGGGGGCCGGCCTGAGCCTGCAAGCCCAGGCGCGCTGGGTGGGCGCGCGGCCGCGCCTGAACGCGGACACGCGGGCGCCCCTGCCGGCCTACCGGCAGCTCGATGTGCAGCTGCGTTGGCAGCCGGCCGGTGCGGATTGGTCGGCCTCGCTCGGCCTGCGCAATGCCCTCAATGCAGCGGCCACCGAGCCGGCCGACTCCAGCGCCATCGTTGGCGATGTGCCCCTGGCCGGCCGGGCCTGGCGCCTGGACCTGCGCCGCAGCTTCTGAGGCGGCCGATTCTCGCCATGGCCCGGACCCGACTCGCCCCCTTTCACCCGCCGGCATCTTTGCGGCGCGCGGGACTCTGGCTTCGTCGTGAGGTGGTCTTGGCTCTTGTCTTGGCCAGCCTCCCGCCCCGCGGCGCGGCGGCCGAGGCTCTGGTGGGTGAGTACAAGCTCAAGGCGGCGTTTCTTTACCGCATCAGCCAGTTCGTCGAGTGGCCCGAGGGCGAGGCGGGCGAGCGCGCCTTTCACATCTGCGTGCTGGGCAGCGACCCCTTTGGTGACAGCCTGCGCGAGCTGAGCACGCGCAACCATGGCAGCCGACCGATTGCACTGCTGTACCCCGCCACGGCGCGCGAGGCCCGGGCCTGCCAGATGGTGTATCTCGATTCCGGCGGCAAAAAGGCGATCGGCGAGCTGACCGCCAGCCTGGCCGATCTGCCGGTGCTGACCGTGGGCGGGGCCGAGCAGTTTGTCGACCAGGGCGGCGGCGTCGGCTTTGTCGTGGAGGGCGGCAAGCTGCGCATGGAGATCAATGTCGAGGTGCTGCGCCGCGCCCGCCTCAAGCCCAGCGCCAAACTGCTGGAAGTGGCAGCGCGCCTGGTCGGTACCGGCCGGGCAGGGAGCAGCTGATGCGCATGGCCTTGATGCCGATCCGTCGCCTCAGCGTGCTGCTGATCATGGCGGTTTGCGTGGGCAGCCTGCTGCTGTCCAGCGTCATGCATGCCTGGTACGAGGCGCGCGGTGCGCGCGAGGCCCTGGGTTTCGAGCTCAGCTCTCTGGCCACCTTGCTCGGCAATCGCAGCACCGCCGCCATTGCCTTCGATGACAGCCGCACGGCCGAAGAGAACCTGGCCGCCCTGCGCGAGATCCGCCATGTCGCCCAGGCCTGCCTCTACGGCAGCGAGGGCGCCTTGTTCGCCCGCTTCGAGCGCCAGCCCGAGCAGCGCTGCGCGGCTCAGCTGCCGGCGGCCGAGGCGGCTCAGTCCGGCTTGAGCATCGAGGATGCCTGGGTGCGTGTGCGCCAGCCCATCCATCTCGATGAGCAGAAGGTGGCCGTGCTGGCCATGGCCTCCTCGCTGGAGGCGGTGCATCAGCGCCTGTGGCGCCAGCTGCAGCTGCAGGCCGGGGTGGTGCTGCTGGCGGCCTTGCTGGCGCTGGCGGTCTCGCTGCGCATGCAGCGCCTGATCTCGCAGCCGCTGCTGGCCCTCGGCCAGGTGGCCCGCAACATCGTGCAAAGCCGCGACTACCGCCTGCGCGCACCCGAGCTGATGGGGCCGCTGGAGCTGGGCCAGCTGGCCCAGTCTTTCAACCGATTGATGGCCACCATCGAGCAGCAAAACCAGGAGCTGGAGGCCGGCCGCCAGGCTGCCCAGGGCCGGCTGGAGCGCTTGCGCGCCAGCCAGCGTGCGCTGAGCGGCCTGGCCAAGTCCGAGGCCGTGGCGCGCGCCGATCTGCCGGCACTCGTGCAGGCACTGTCGCTGGCGGCCGGTGATCTGTTTCCGGGCTGCCGGGTGCGCGTGGGCCTGCCCGAGTCGCCGCAGGCGGGGGCGCCCACCGTGGCTGCCGGCCTGGCCCATGCCCAGCAGCAGGGCGAGCGCTCCCTGGCCGTGGCCCATGTGGTGCGCGATGAGCGCCTGAGCACGGCCCAGGCCGAGGCCTTGCGCGCGGCCGGGGTGATGGCCTTTCTCTGGGCCGCAGCCGGTGCCAGCCCGGCGGGCCAGCTCGTGCATGTCTGCCTGGAGCGGGGCGAGGCCGAGCGGCACTGGAGCGCTGACGACATCGCCGTGCTCTGCGAGATGGCCGATCTGTTGGCCCTGGTCGAACGCGACAGCCAGCGCCGCGGCATCGAAGCCAGCTTGCGCGACAGCGAGGCGTACAACAAGCTGCTGTTCCGCGAGTCCTGCATGCCCCAGGGCCTGCTCGATCCGCAAAGCCTGCGCCTGCTTGACGGCAATCGGGCCGCCGCCGAAGCCTTTGGCCTGCCCTGGCCCGTGGCGGGCACCGATGAGGGCGCAGCAGACTCCGCGCCCGGCCTGGCCTGGTCCCAGCTCGACCTGGGCGCCTTGTTGCCCGCGCAGCAGGCCGATGGCAGCGATTCGCTCGATCGGCTCAGCGAGGCCATGGTCGAGGCTCTGGCCGGCGGCCGCCATGTGCTGGAGATGCAGCTGCTGCGCCGCGGCGAATCGGCCTGGGAGGCCGAGGTGCATCTCGACCGCTGGCAGTCGGGCCAGCGCAGCCTCTTGCAGTTCAGCCTGATCGATGTCTCGGCCCGGGTGCAGGCCCAGCGGGCGCTGGAGCAGCTCAATGCTGAGCTGGAGACCCGGGTGGCGCGGCGCACCCAGGCCTTGCTGGAGGCCAACCACCAGCTCTCCGAGACCCTGGACACCTTGCAAAAGACCAAGGACGAGCTGGTGCGCAACGAGCGCCTGGCCTCGCTGGGCGCCCTGGTGGCCGGCGTCGCGCATGAGCTGAACACGCCCATCGGCAACAGCCTGGTCGTGGCCTCGACCTTGCAGGAGCACAGCGCCCATCTGAGCGCCGATGTGGCCGCGGGCACCTTGCGTCGCTCCTCGATGCAGGGCTATCTGGACCTGGCCAACAGCAGCTTCGCCCTCCTGATGCGCAGCCTGCAGCGCGCGGCCGAGCTGGTCGCGCGCTTCAAGCAGATGGCCGAGGACACGCACTGGGGCCGGCGCTGCCGCTTCGATCTGGCCGAGGCCTTGATGCAATGGACGCAGACCTTGCAGCCGCAGTTCACGGCCACGCCGCACCGTTTGCTGACCGAGCTGGAGCCCGGCATCGAGATGGACAGCTGGCCCGAGATGCTGGAGCAGGTGCTGAGCCAGCTGATCAGCAACACCTTGATCCATGCGCACCGTCCCGAGCGACCCGGCACGACGAGGCTGCAGCTGCAGCGGCTGGACGGCCAGCGTGTGCGCCTGAGCGTGTCGGACGATGGCTGTGGCATCGACGCGCGCAGCCTGCCGCGCATCTTCGACCCTTTCTTCACCACGCGCCTGGGCTCGGGCGGCAACGGTCTGGGCCTGCATCGTGTGTTCAGCCTGGTCAATGGCGCACTCGGCGGCCGCATCATGTGCAGCAGTGAGCCAGGGCAGGGCAGTGTGTTTGTGCTGGAGCTGCCCTGCGTGGCACCGCAGGCCGACAGCCTGCATGGCTCGGGTGGTGAACGCCCGGCTTGAAGCGGGGCCGCGTGCGTCTGCAGCCTCGCGATCCGTGTTTTCCCGAGGTGTGGCGGGCCGAGCAGGGATAATCCACCGATGAACGCCCCCACGCCTGACTCCAAACTCTCCTTCGCTCAGCTGCCGCTGAGTGCCGCCATGCAGGCCAATCTGGCCCAGCTGGGCTACACGCAGATGACGCCCATCCAGGCCGCCAGCCTGCCGCTGGCGCTGGAGGGACAGGACTTGATCGCCCAGGCCCAGACCGGCAGCGGCAAGACCGCCGCCTTTGCTCTGGCCCTGCTGCACCGGCTCGATGCCAGCCGTTTTGACGTGCAGGCCCTGGTGCTGTGCCCAACACGTGAGCTGGCCGATCAGGTCACGCAGGAGATTCGCCGCCTGGCCCGGGCCGCCGACAACATCAAGGTGCTGACCCTGTGCGGCGGTTCGCCGATGAAGCCGCAGATGGAATCGCTGGGTTTTGGCTGCCACATCGCCGTGGGCACGCCGGGCAGGGTGATGGACCATCTCGAGCGGGGCAGCCTGCAACTCGGCGCCCTCAGCACGCTGGTGCTCGATGAGGCCGACCGCATGCTGGACATGGGCTTCTTCGATGACATCGTCACCGTCGCGCGCCAATGCCCGAAGAAGCGCCAGACCCTGTTGTTCTCGGCCACCTATCCGGAAGGCATTGCCAAGCTGAGCAGCCAGTTCATGCGCGAACCCAAGGAGGTCAAGCTCAACAGCAGCGCGAGCGTCAGCCAGGCACCGGCGCAGATCGAGCAGATCGCTTTTGAGGTCAGCGAGGGCGAGCGCCTGCATGCCGTCTCGCAACTGCTGCGCCATTTCCGCCCGGCCAGCACCATCGCTTTTTGCAACACCAAGCAGCAGTGCCGCGACCTGGTCGATGTGCTGAACGGGCAAGGTTTTGTGGCCATGGCCTTGCATGGCGACCTGGAGCAGCGCGAGCGCGACCAGGTGCTGATCCAGTTTGCCAACCGCAGCTGTTCGGTCCTGGTGGCCACCGATGTGGCGGCGCGCGGCTTGGACATTGCGCAGCTCGAATGCGTGATCAATGTGGAGGTCACACCCGACACCGAGGTCCATGTGCACCGCATCGGTCGCACCGGCCGCGCCGGTGCGCAAGGCCTGGCCCTGAGCCTGGCCAGCCTGGACGAGATGGGCCGCATCGGCCGCATCGAGCAGCTGCTGGGCCGCGAGTTCGTCTGGCAAAAGCTCGACAGCCTCAAGGACGCCGACGGCGCACCGCTGCAGCCCGCCATGGACACCTTGCAGATCCTCGGTGGCCGCAAGGAAAAGATCCGCCCCGGCGACATCCTCGGCGCTCTGACCGGCGAAGCGGGCTTCAAGTTCGAGCAGGTCGGCAAGATCAACATCACCGAATTCCACAGCTATGTGGCGGTGGAGCGCAGCATCGCCCGCGAAGCGGCGCGCCGTCTGTCTGAGGGCAAGCTCAAGGGCCGCAAGGTCAAGGTGCGCCGCATGGCGGATCTGAGCAAGCTGGATTGAAATCGGGTAGCTGCGGCCACCCCTTCTGCTTTCTTTGTGCGGTTTTCGCGCGCAACGCGGGTTTGCAAGGGCTTGTCTCGATAGGCGAGGGCTGGCGCAAACCCTAGCATGCCGCATGAAATTTCATGCCATGCCTTTGCCCTCGCAGCGCCGTTTGCGGTCCGCCGTTTTGCTGGCGGTTTGTGCTGCCCTTGTGGCGCCTGTCCTTGCGGCCGATCAATCGGGCCCTGCTGCCATTACGCTGGAGCGCATTCACAGCGAGCCGCCCTTGGCTGGCCGTCTGCCGCGCGCACCCGAGTTGTCGCCAGGCGGCGGTTGGGTGACTTATCTGCGCGCCTCGGAGCAGGACAGCGAGATCAATGAGCTCTGGGGCCAGGCTTTGCCAGGCGGCCAGCCGCGGCGGCTGCTGTCCGTGAGCGACTTGATCGGGGCGCAAGGGGTGCGCCTGACCGAGGCGGAAAAGATGGCGCTCGAGCGCCGCCGCGTACAAGGTCGAGGCATCACCGGCTATCAATGGTGCGGCAAGGACGATCGCCGTCTGATCCTGCCGCTTTCGGGCGATCTCTACCTGGTGGAGCTGACGGAACAAGGTCCGCGCAGCCAGCGTCTGAGCTTCGATGAAAAGGAGCCCGAGCGCGATCCGGTCTGTGATGCCGCAGGCCGCCAACTGGCCTTCGTCAAAGGCGGCGATCTTTGGGTGCAAAGCCTTGACGGCGCAAGCGCCGGCCCCGCACGCCGTCTGAGCCAGACCGGCAGCGAAAGCCGCAGCACCGGCCTGGCCGAGTTTGTGGCTGCCGAAGAGTTTGGCCGCCAACGAGGTTTCTGGTGGTCGCCCGATGGCCAGCGCATTCTGGCGCTGGAAGTGGACGAATCCGAGGTGCCGCTCAAGACCCGCTCGCAGATTTTTGCCGACCGCATGGCCATGACCACGCAGCGCTATCCGGGCGCAGGTGAGCGCAATGCCAAGGTTCACGCGCTGGTGTTTGACACCCGCGGACGGGTGCCTGTTGAGCCACAGCGTTTGAGTCTGCCGGCTGAGGCCGAGTACATCTCCCGCGCCGGATGGTTTGCCGATGGCACGCCCTGGCTGCAGTGGTTCACGCGCGATCAGAAGCAACTCAACCTGGTGGAATTCAGCGGCCCGCAGGCCCAGGCCCGCACCGTGCTGGTCGAGCGCGACCCAGCCTGGGTCGAGGTGCAAGACGATCTGCGAGAGCTGCCGACACAGCTGCGCTCGGGCAAACCGGCCTTGCTGTGGATCAGCGAAGCCAGTGGGCGCGCCCAGTTCTGGCTGGTGGACCGGGTCACCGGCGAGCGCCAACAGCTCAGCCGGCAGGCCGAACCCGTGGCCCGTCTGATCTGCCAGCGTGAGCAAGGCCTGGTATTCTCGGGTGCCACGGAGCGCGGCCGCGGGCGCGAGATTTTTGAGCTGAATTGGCAGGGGCAGTCGCGAGTATTCCAGCCCGGCGAGGCCCGCCGCTGGCGCGACGCGCGCGCTGACCAGGGCTGCCGCCATCTGCTGCTGACCGAATCACGTTGGGGCCAGCCTCCGCGCACCGAGGTGCTGGCGCTGGATGGCCAGGCGCCCGCCTTGCCGCTCAAGGGTGATGCGCCCGACCCGCTGTTGGCCGCGATCGCGCCCCAGGTGCAGGTTCTGGACATCGTGGCAGCGGACGGGCAGACCCCGCTCAATGCCTTTTACCTGCCACCACTCAAGGCTGGCACCAGGCCCGATCAACGCCACCCGGTGATCGTCAAGGCTTACGGTGGCCCGGGTACGGCCACGGTGGGCTGGAGGTGGAGCGGCGACACGGCCTTGCTGGCCTATCTGCAGCGACAGGGCTTTGGTGTGCTGACGCTGGATACGCGCGGCATGGCCTATCGTGATCGCGCCTTCACCCGCGCTCACGCCGAGGGTTTTGGCAAGGCAGAATTGGCGGATCTGTTCGCGGCCGTGCATCAGTTGAGCAAGCTCGTGCCGGCGGTGGACCCGGCCCGCATCGGCTTCACGGGCTGGTCGTACGGCGGCTATCTGGCAGCGCGCGCCATGCTGGACGCGGACACGCCGTTTGCCGCCGCCATTGCCGGCGCGCCGCCGACCGACTGGATGCTCTACGACACCGCCTACACCGAGCGTTACCTGGGCCTGCCCGAGGGCGGCCGCGCCAAGCCCTACGCTGAAGCCAATTTGATCAGCCGGGCGGGCCTCTTGCAGAAGCCCTTGATGCTGGTGCACGGTACGGCCGACGACAACGTGCTGTTCGAGAACAGCTTGCGCTTGATCGAAGCGCTGCAAAGCGAAGGCAAACTGTTCGAAACCGTGATCTACCCTGGCCGCGCTCACGGCATCACCGGCAAGAAGGCACGCTTGCACCTCGATCGCACCCAGACCGACTTTTTCATCCGGCACCTCAAGCCTTGAGATGCCAGTCGGCGGCGACGTTCCGAAGCTTGACGCCGGGCTGGGTAAAAAAGTGTGATGAATTCGTGTCAGCGCACTTCCTAGTCCACCGCCAGCCTCGCACCGACGTTGAAACGAGACGTTTGCACATGTTGAACCCCTCATCCGGGGCCTAGTCTTGCATCAAGGACCCAAGGAACATGAAGACGTCGTTGGAGAACACCTCATGGACACTTTTGTGATGGACCCCAGGGAAGCAAACAAAGCCGCCATGCTGCAGCCGAACACCGAAACCCTTCGCCCGCCCGCGGGCCCGGGTGCATACGAGCTGCGCTTTCAGTCACTGTTCCACACCGGCAAGGCCTTGTCCTTTCCCTGCAATGCGCGCGGCGATGTGCAACTCGATTCGCTGAGCGCCAAGGCCCTGGAGAACTACTTGTTCGCCCGCGCCGTGGTCGGCCATGAGTACGCCACGCCGGTGATCCAGCCGCGCGAGTAGACAGGTTCCAGCAGCCCAAAGCGGCTGTGCTTTGCTCCGTCGATCGAGAATTTCCTGAACAGAAAAAGGGGCTGCATCACCTCGGGTGATGCGGCCCCTTTTGTCTTGACTCGCTTCGCGACGACCCAGCCCAGTTGAGCCGGTGGCTGGCGTCTGTAGGCATCTTGCGGACTTTCCTTGTGGCGCTTTCTCACGCTGCGGTGGCTCGGCCCGCCGCCGGGCTCATGGTTCGCGGGTCGGCTCTGAGAGCCGACTTCCCTCGCTGCTCACTCCGCGGCTCAGCGGCGCCAAACTCCCTCCGTTCGCTGCGCTCACTGCGGTCAAACAGTGGCGCCGAGTCAGTTCTTGAAGCGCGCTTGAAGCAAGCTTCGGCGCGCGCCTGAGCCGCTCCGCTGCGCCCTCGGCCGCGCACAAATCGCCCGGCGGCGGGCCGAGCCACCTACGGAGGTGGCGTGTTCCACCGTTGATGAGCCACATCGACCGCGATGCAAGCGCGCTGCAGCCCGTGCCGCTGCCGGGCGATTTGTGCCGGGCCGAGCAGCACAGCGCCTCGGGGCGCGCGCGGTCACGCGCGCTTCAATTTCTGACTTGGCGCTTCTGTTTGAACGAAGCGAACGCAGGGAGCGAAGTGAGTTATGCGCCAGCCCCGAGGCGCGAGCAGCGCAGGGAAGTCGGCCCACCAGGGCCGACCCCGGAACCATGAGCCCGGTGGCGGCACGGGCTGCAGGGCCTCACGAGCAAAACCAAAGGCTGCTTCGTGCCGCTTGCAGCCCTCAGTTGTTCTGCATGGAGCTGGCCCCTTTTCTCTTGTGAGGGCGTGGGGGGGGCCAGCACCTCAGCCCAACGTCTCCAGAGCGATTTGCAGCGCCTGTTCAGGTGGCACCGGCAGGTCGGGCTGGACGCCGTGCCCGTCCAGGCGCTGGCCGTTGGGTGTCAGGTAGTCGGCCACCGGAAGACGCAAGCGATAGCCGCCCGCGAGCGGCAGCGCCTCGCTCGACAGCATGGCGCCGGCCGTGCGCTGGCCAATCAAGCGGGCACCCAAGGCTTGCCGCAAGAGCCAGGCCACCGGCTCCGAGGTGCTGGCTGTGTGCCCGTCGATCAGGACCAGCAGTCGCCCGCGGAAGCCGCCTGCAGGGCTGGCGGGAATGCGCAGGCGTGCCACGCCAGTCGTTTGCAGGGCCTGGCTCAAGGCTGCGAGATCGAGCGTGGCGAGCGCGGGCATCTGAGCCAGCGCAGCCGCATCGGGCTCGTCCCGGCCCTGGCCATACCAGCGGCGTGAGAGGAAGACCCCGGCGTCCACCGGAGCCGGGGCCAGCAAGACCAGCAAGCTGGCGGCCGCTGGCAAGGCACCCCCGGCGTTGCCGCGCAGATCGATGATCAAGGCTTCAGGTCGGGCGGCGGCCAGCGCTTGCGCGGCCGGCAGCATTTGCGCCGCATCGAGTGCGAAGCTGGGGATGCTGAGCAAGGCCACGCCGGGTCGCGGCCAGCTGAGCCGTGGCAAGGGCGCGGGGGCGGCTGGGGCGCTCGTCGCTGGAGTGTCGGGCTGTGGCGCCAGCAGAGCGTAGTGGCTGAAGCCTAGCTTCGCTGCGTGCTGGCTGCGATTGAAGTGCAAGGCGATGCCGGCGGCGTCCAAGCCTTCGGGTGCGGCCAGCAAGGCCTGGCGAAAGGCCGCAAAAGCCGGGCTTTTGCTCCAGGCGGGCAAGGGCAGCAGGCGATCGCTCAAGGCCAGGGCTTGGGCGTAAACGGTTTGAGCGCTGGGCTCCGGGGTTGCCGCCAGGGCGAGGGGGCTCAGGCCGAGCGACAGCGCGAAGACGGCGAGCACGCGCTTGGCCAGGTGGCGAGTGACAGTGAAAAACGAGCGAA
Organism: Paucibacter sp. B51; assembly: GCF_027863535.1. Taxonomy (NCBI): domain Bacteria; kingdom Pseudomonadati; phylum Pseudomonadota; class Betaproteobacteria; order Burkholderiales; family Sphaerotilaceae; genus Roseateles; species Paucibacter sp. B51. Next base: position 2,817,487 of record NZ_JAPIVN010000001.1, read on the forward strand.
TCAAAACGGGTCTCCTTGGAAGTGGCGCCGGCAACAGCGCGCAGCACCCGGCGCGACAGGCGCCAGGGCTGTGCAGCCTAGATGCAGCGTTTCGCCAGGAGTGGAAGGCGACGACCGTCTGTGACCAAGCCGAAGCGGCTGTGACGAAAACGCGTGGCCAGGGGCGAATTTGCGGGCGTCAGGGACGAATCTGCGTGGCATCGAGGCCAGCGCTTGGCAGCTCAGGCGGCAATTCAAAGTCGGCGGACACGGGGATCAGCGCGTCCAGGCCGCGCAGGCGGAGCTGACGCTGGCGACCCGTTTGCACCCAGGCTTGGACCCGCTCCGGTGCCACCAGCCAGGAGCGATGCACACGCCAGCAGGCCGTCTCGCCAGCAGCCAAGGCGGCCGCCAGCTCGCCCAAGGGCAGGCGCAGCAAATGGGCTTGGATGCCGCTGCCGTCCTCGGCTTCGAGCTGCAAACGGACATAGTTCTGCTGGGCTTGAGCGCAGACCAATTGTTCGCGGCGAAAGCACAGCTGTTCGTCGCGATTGCGGCCCTGCACCACGATCTGGGGTGAGGTGCCGGCGGCTGGGGCTGTCGTGCTGGCCTGGCTCTCGGCGGTGGGCGCTGCGAGCTGGACAGCCAGGACGTCGGCCCGTCCTTGCCAGAGCAGGAGCGGCAAGAGCATCAGCAGGAAGGGCAGGGCGAAGACGAGGCTGAACATGAAAAAGTCGACCCAGGATGGTGTCCTCGGCGACACCAGCCAGCAGCTGTGGGCATAGCTCAGGCCCGCGCTGCAGGCGGCCCAGATCGCCAGGGCCTGCAGTTCATCCTGCAAGCGCCACAGGGGCTGGCGCGCCCGCCGTCGCAGCGCCCAGGCACGCATGGGAAGCACCGCGAGCAGCAGGCAAACGCCGTAGCCCAGCAGACGCAGCGCCCACCAGGGCGCCCGGTAGCGCTCGCCGCCAAAGGGCTGCAGCCAGAACAGAAGGAGCAGCACCAGTCCAGTCGCCAGGCCGAATCGCCGCAGGGCGGCCCAAGGGCTGGTTTCAAAATGCCAGCGTTGTTGCAGCCAAGCGGGAACGGTGGACAAGGCGGACATGGGCAGCGGAGGGCTGAGGGGGGGCTGAGGGGTACGGGGAGGCGGCGAATTCTAGGTGGGCATGCGCCGCTTCTGAGCCGAGGCAGGCTGCGGGTTTGCCCCTCGGCAAGGGCAGAGAGGCGCGTGCGAATATCAAGCCATCGCTCACCGCAGCGAACCGCCACGCTCTTCGCAGTCAAGCGCTTCGCCGAAACTTCATGCCCATCTCATTGCCTTTTTCCCTGCGCTCTCTGGCGCTTGGCCTGCTTGTCGCCTGCGGCGTGGCTGAGACCCTGGCCGCCCCCATCAAGGTGCCCGGCACTCTGCGTTTCTGCGCCCAGGGCAGCCCCAAGAGCTTCGACCCGGCGAACAGCGACTCCGGCATTGACCACGCGGCCACGTATCCGATTTTTGATGGCCTGATCGACAACGAGCCGGGCACGGACCGGCTGATCCCGGGGCTGGCCGAGAGTTGGATCGTGGCGGCAGATGGCCGCAGCATCCGCTTCAAATTGCGCCACGGCGTCAAGTTTCACAGCACGGCCTATTTCAAGCCCACGCGCGACTTCAATGCCGACGATGTGATCTTCACCTTCGCGCGATTGCTGGACCCGCAGCATCCGTTTTCCAAGGCCCACCCCGTTGTTTCGCCGTATGTGATTTCGGCGGGCTGGAAGCAGCTGATCGCTGGCGTGGATCGCATCGCCGATGACGAGGTGCAGATTCGCTTCCACAGTGTCGATGCCACGTTTCTGAACCTGCTGACCTACGCCTTCGCCGGCATCCAGTCGGCCGAGTATGGGGCGCAGCTGCTCAAGGCCGGCAAGGCGGCGCAGATCAACAGCCTGCCGGTCGGCACCGGGCCTTTTGTCTACAAGAGCTACCAGGCCGACAGCATCTTGCGCTACACCCGCCACCCGGATTTCTTCCGCAGTGATCGGCCGGTGATGGAGCAGCTGGTCTTTGCCATCACCACCGACCGCAATGTGCGCACCCAGCGCTTGCGTCGCAATGAGTGCGACATTGCGGCGCTGACCAATCAGGCCGATCTGATCGAGCTGGAGCGCGACCCGGCCATCCAGATCCACAGTGTGCCGGGCCTGAACATCGGCTTCCTGGCCTACAACACCAAGAAGCCGCCGCTGGACAAGCTGGCCGTGCGCCAGGCTCTGGACATGGCCATCGACAAGAGCACCCTGGTCAAGACGGTGTTTGGCGGCGCGGGCGAGCCGGCCAACTCGCTGGTCGCGCCGCCCAGCTGGGCCTTTGATGCCAGTATCAAGACCGCGCCGCATTCACCCGAGAAGGCGCGCGAGCTGCTCAAGAGCGCCGGTGTCAAGGACCTGAGCCTGACGCTCTGGGCCATGCCGGTGCAACGCTTCTACAACCCCAATGCCCAGCTGATGGCGCAGATGATCCAAGCCGATTGGGCCAAGATCGGCGTCACCGCCAAGATCGTCAGTTATGAATGGGGCGAGTACCTCAAGCGCGTGGATCAGGGCGACCATGACACCGCCTTGATTGGCTGGAACGGCGAGGACGACCCTGCCTCCACCCTGGGTCAGCTGGCCTGCGGCGCGGCCAGTGGCAGCTTCTGGTGCGACAAGAGCTACGACGCCACCCTGGCCAAGGCCCGCCAGACCCTGGACACCGCCGAGCGCAAGAAGCTCTACAGCCAGGCGCAGCGCCTGGCCCTGACCCAGCTGCCCTGGACGCCGATTGCGCATGGCAAGGTGGCGGTGGCGGTGCGCAAGTCGATTCAGGGCTTCAAGCTGGCGCCGAGCGGGCAGTACCGTTTTGATGGTGTGACGCTCAAGCCCTGAGAGAGGCTGTCCGAGCTCGCGCCTAAAATGCGGGCCATAGCAACGAGGGACCGTCAGCAATGAGCATCAAGAGCGACAAGTGGATCCGCCGCATGGCCGAGCAGCACGGCATGATCGAGCCTTTTGAGCCCGGCCAAATCCGCGCCAACGCGGCCGGCGAGAAGATCGTCAGCTACGGCACCTCCAGCTACGGCTACGACATCCGTTGCGCGCCCGAGTTCAAGGTCTTCACCAACGTCTACAGCTCCGTCGTCGACCCCAAGAATTTCGACGACAAGAGCTTTGTCGACATGGAAGGCGACCATTGCATCATCCCGCCCAACAGTTTCGCGCTGGCACGCACGGTCGAGTACTTCCGCATCCCGCGCAATGTGCTGACCATCTGCCTGGGCAAGAGCACCTATGCGCGCTGCGGCATCATCGTCAACGTCACGCCCTTCGAGCCCGAATGGGAAGGCTATGTGACGCTGGAGTTTTCCAACACCACGCCGCTGCCCGCCAAGATCTACGCTGGTGAGGGCTGCGCCCAGGTCTTGTTCTTCGAGAGCGACGAGGTCTGCGAGACCAGCTACAAGGACCGCGGCGGCAAGTACCAGGGCCAGCGTGGCGTCACCTTGCCGAAGACCTGACCCCCGGCTCGGGCTCGGGCTCGCGCCAACTTGAGCGAAAACAGCCGGTGAATCACCGGCTGTTTTGCATTTAAGTTTCGGCCGAGGCCGGCATCATGGCGCCATCCCGGTCCTGTGCAGGCCGGAACCGCGAGGCCCCCCATGATCATCCCGCTGCATCTCCTGCCCGACCTGAACACCGGCGCACCGATCCCGCTGGATTTCACGACCGATGCCGACAGCCCGAGCAGCCTGCGCATGGACATGCGCGCCGCGCCCGAGCTGGACCTGCCGATTGCCGGCCCGGTGGCCTTGTCCGATCTGCATTGCTTTCAGGCGCTGATGGCCGATGAAGGCGAACAGCTGCAACCGACCCGCATGCTCTACGACCGGCTCTATGCCTTCGAGTGCCTGGCGCGGGCCCATGCCTGCTCCAACCCGGGACTGCGTGCCCTGGCCCTGCGCCTGTTCAGCGACTATCAGCGCGCCGGTGAGTGGATTGGCCTGATGCACTGAGCCCGCTGTCTCACCCGCCTGCGACGGCCCGCCTCGGCCCGTCGGCTGCCCGGCTGGTATTGCCGCCATCGGCCCTCGCACAGCGAGGGCCTTTTTGTTGCTGGGTTCACAAGGCCGTCAACCAATCACAGCGCAGCTGGCCGCGCCGGTGCAGTTGCCGCCTGAGATGGGCGTACAGGCTGGGCATCAGAAAGCCCAGCAGGCACAAGGGCAGCCATTGCCATTCGTGCAGCAGCAAAGAGGGTGGCAAGCCTGCCCAGCCCAAGAGCCAGACGGTGAGGATCACATCCCAGGCTTGCGCTTCAAGGCGGTGGTCGCGCGCATGCAGGCGCAGCCAGCGGATGACCTGAGAGACCTGTTGCAGCGTCATGAGCAGCTCCCCGATTCTGGACGCCGGATGGGCTTGTCAGCTTGGCGTCAGATTGAATATCGGCGAGTCGGCGTTCAAGTTCCAGTGCTGCCTCAGACTATTTTTGGGGCCGGGCCCATCAGCGGTGCTTGTGCTGGCAATGCGTGGCGCCGTGCTTGTGTCCCGTGGCCGGGGTCGCAGCCGTTGCGGGCCGTTTCTTGCTGCGCTGCGGTTCCTGGCAGTCGACACAACGGCCGTAGAGGGTGATCTCGTGGCTGTCGACGCTGAAGCCCGGTGGCGCCAGCTGGGCCAGATCGCCCGGGCAGCGCTCGACATCGAACACCCGCTGGCAGCAGGTGCACTGGAAATGGTGATGGTGGGCATGGCCGGACAGCTCGTAGCGCGGGCCTTCGCCCGGCAGCTGAACCAGGCTGATGGACTGGTCTTCCAGCAGCAGCTTGAGGTTGCGGTAGACCGTGGCCATGCCCAGCGCTTCCACGTCCACACGCGCGGCATCCAGCACTTCCTGAGGGGAGAGCGGTCGACCGGCAGTGGCGATCGCGTCGCGGATGGCAGTGCGTTGGCGTGTGGTGCGTTCCATGGCGTGTGAAAAGCCTGTGCGGGTTGAGCGTGCGCAGGATTGTCGCATCGGCAATCTTGATAATGCGTTATCAATATCGAATAATGCGAGCCATGGTACCGGCCCGGCCGGAATGCCTGATCGCACGAACGGAGACGCGCCCTTGAATGCCATGCTTCCCTTGATGCCCCCGAGCCGTGGCTTGACCCCGCAGCCGACGCCGCTCCAGCCAGTCCTGCACCCGCGCGCTCATGTCGCGGCGTCTCCGGAGGTGCTGGCGCACGTGGGGCCGCCTCGCCGTCATGGCGGTGGGCCTGATCTGGCGGTCTGGCAGCGCTCGGCGCCGAAGGGCTTTCAGGCCTGGATGGATGCTTTGCCTGAGACGGTCTTGCCCAGCCTGCATCGCGTGGCCGATGCCCAAGGGCTGGAACAAGAGGTGCAGCAGGCCCTGGACGCGGCCGGCCTGCCAGCGAGCGAGATGCGCAATCTGCTGCTGGCCGACCTCATGCATCTGGTGAAACGCTTCGCGCGCCTGAGCGAGTGCGAACACGTTTCGTTGCGCCTGGGGGATCTGCGCAGCGAGGTGGACCGTCAATGGCTGTGCATGGGGGCGCCGCTGCGCCTGGTCTGCAGCTATCGTGGCCCGGCCAGCGAGTGCCGCATGGGCAGCCGTGCGGCATTGGACACCGCTTGGATGACACCCGACCGCGCCTCGGCTTCAGCGCTGGCACCCATGGATGTGGTGGTCTTCAATGCCCGCGGCCGCATGCTGCACCGTCGCCCGCGTTTTCTCGTGGCCGATGGGCGCCCCAGGCCCTGGGCCTTGAGTCTGGTCGCCGCGCCGTTTGACGCGCTGGCTTGAGGGATGTGCGTCGACCGCATGCGGGAATGTCCTAGGTCATGCGGGCTCGTTTCGGCCGGGATGCCTTTAGTCATGTGTCTTTGGGCTGTGTATCGTTCCGGGCTTGTTTTTCAACTGCTTCGTCATCCCCATGAAACGTCTGATTCCTGCCGGCCTTTTGCTGGCCATCACCACGGCCCATGCCGCCGAAGGCATGTGGATGCCGCAGCAATTGCCGCAGATCGCCAAGCAGCTCAAGTCCGCCGGCCTCAAGCTCGACCCCAGCCGCCTGAACCAGCTGACCGAGTTCCCCATGGGGGCCGTGGTCAGCCTGGGCGGCTGCACCGCGTCCTTCGTGTCGCCGCAAGGCCTGGTGGTCACCAACCACCACTGCGCTTACGGCAGCATCCAGTACAACTCGACGCCGCAGCGCGACCTGCTGAAGAACGGTTTCCTGGCCGCGGACTTCAAGGATGAGCTGCCGGCCGCGCCGGGCAGCCGCATCTTCGTGACTGAAGAGGTCAAGGACGTCACCGCCCAGGTGCTGGACGCCAAGACCGCCGCCCTCTCCGGCAAGGCCCGGGTGGATGCCATCGAGGCCAAGGAGAAAGCCTTGGTTGCCGCCTGCGAACAGGACAAGGCCTACCGCTGCCGCGTGGCCGGCTTCTACGGCGGCCTGCAATACCAGCTGATCAAGCAGATGCAGATCCGCGACGTTCGTCTGGTTCATGCGCCGGCCGATATGGTGGGCCGTTTCGGTGGCGACACCGACAACTGGATCTGGCCGCGTCACACGGGTGACTACAGCTTCTACCGTGCCTACGTCGGCCCGGACGGCAAGCCGGCCGACTTCAGCCCCGACAACAAGCCGTATCAGCCCAAGCACCACCTGAAGCTGGCCACCACGCCGCTGAACGAAGGCGATTTCGTCATGGTCACCGGCTACCCCGGCCGTACCCAACGCCACCGTCTGCCGCAGGAAGTGGATTTCGCGTTCAGCTTTTCCCAGCCCACAGGCATCCGCAATATGCTGACCCAGCTGGACCTGATCAAGCAGGAAACCAGTGGTCGTCGCGAGGCCGAGATTGCGCTGGCTGGCACGGTGGCCGGATTGGGCAATGCCTCCAAGAACATGCAGGGCCAGATGGCCAGCTATGCCGGCAGCGACATCCTGGAGCGCAAGCGCAAGTCCTTCGAAGAGCTCAAGACCTGGGTGAACAGCGACGCTGCTCGCCGCGCCAAGTACGGCGCCGACCTGGCTGCCGTTGAAAGCCTGCTGGCCGAGCGCCAGGCCTTGGCTCGCACCGAATCCAGCCTGCGCGCCTACGCGCCTCGCCTCTTGGGCACCGCCCGCGGTCTTTATCAAAATGCCCAGCAGCGCCTGTTGCCCGATGCCCAGCGCAAGCCCGGCTACCAGGAGCGCGATGCCCTGCGCTTGCGCCAAGGCCTGGAGTCGCAAGACCGCCGCTACGACGCGCAGACCGACATCCGCCTTGCTTCGCATTTCTATGCCAAGTACCTGGCCCAGCCTGCCGAGCAGCTGAGCCAACCCCTGCTCAAGGCTCTGGGCCTGAAGGCTGGCATGGATGAGGCCGCCGTCAAGGCCCGCCTGCTGGAGTTGCAAGCCGCCACCCAACTGACCGACAAGGCCAGCCGCATGGCCTGGCTGGATCGCAGCGTGGCCGATTTCGCTGCCAGCAAGGATGCCTACATCGCTGCCGCCGTGGCCCTCTACGAGGAAGACGAGCGCATCGAGAAACGCGACAAGGAGCTCGAAGGCCGCATCGACCAAGCCTATGCCAACACCATGGCCGCGTTGCTGGCGTTCAAGGCCAGCAAGGGTGAGGCCCTGTACCCCGATGCCAATGGCACTTTGCGGGTGAGCTATGGCCATGTTCAAGGCCGCAAGCCGGGCACCGATGGCAACGACTGGTTGGCCTTCACCACCTTGCGCGGCATCACCGCCAAGCACACCGGCACGGGCGACTTTGATGCCCCCGAGGCGCAGCGCAAGGCCATCGAGGCCCGTCAGTTCGACAAGTACGCGGTCAAGTCTCTGGACTCCGTGCCGGTCAACTTCCTGGCCACGCTGGACACCACCGGCGGCAACTCCGGCTCGCCGGTGCTGAACAGCCGCGCCGAACTGGTGGGTCTCTTGTTTGACGGCACGCTGGATGCCGTCATCTCCAACTGGGACTTCAATCCCAAGATGACCCGCAGCATCTGCATGGACGCTCGCTACATGCTCTGGCAGATGAAGGTGGTGGACAAGGCCGACCGCCTGCTCAAGGAGCTCAACGCCCTCTGATCGGCAGGCTCGATGCCGAGCATTCCGAGCTGAATCAGGCCCTCCGCAGGAGGGCCTTTTTCATGGCTGTATCAGGGTTTGTCTGTGTGCCTCTCCTCACGCTGCCGTGGGCGCAAATGCGGTTATGGTCTCGGTTCCTACATTGGGCGGACATTTCGCATGAAACTCAAGACTTGGCCCCTGCGGGCCGCAACTCCCGCGCTGGCGCTGCTGGCCTTTACGCTGACCGGGCCTGCCCAGGCCGAAGAAGGCATGTGGATGCCGCAACAGCTGCCGCAGATCAGCAAGGCCCTCAAACAAGCCGGCCTCAAGATTGATCCGGCCAAGCTCAGCCAGCTGACCGAGTTCCCCATGGGGGCGGTGATCAGCCTCGCCGGTTGCACTGCCTCCTTTGTCTCGCCGCAAGGCTTGGTGGTCACCAACCACCACTGTGCCTACGGCAGCATCCAATTCAACTCCACGCCTGAGCGCGACCTGCTCAAAAAAGGATTCCTGGCGGCTGATTACAAGGACGAGCTGCCAGCCGCACCGGGCAGCCGCGTGCTGGTGACGGTGGATGTGCGTGATGTCAGTGCCCAGGTCATGGACTCCGCCACCTCGGCCCTGCAGGGCAAGGCTCGCAGCGATGCCCTCGAGGCCAAGGAAAAAGCCCTGGTCGCCGAGTGCGAGAAGGACGCCGGCCACCGCTGCCGCGTCGCGCGCTTCTACGGCAGCCTGGTGTTCCAGCTGATCAAGCAGATGGAGATTCGCGACGTTCGCCTGGTCCATGCCCCGGCCCAGGGCGTGGGTCTGTTCGGCGGTGATGCCGACAACTGGATGTGGCCGCGCCACACCGGCGATTACAGCTTCTACCGTGCCTATGTCGGCCCGGACGGCAAGCCGGCCGATTTCAGCCCCGACAACAAGCCCTACCAACCCAAGCACCATCTGAAGCTGGCCAGCAGCCCGCTCAAAGATGGCGACTTCGTCATGGTGACGGGTTATCCCGGCGGCACCGACCGCCACCGCCTGCCGACCGAAGTGGCTTTCAACTTCGACTGGGAGGCCCCCGAGCTGGTCAAGGCCTTCGGCAAGCAGCTCGACCTGATCAAGCAGGAAACCGCCGGCCGCCGTGACGCCGAGATCAAGCTGGCCAACACCGTGGCCGGCATCGGCAACTACTACAAGAACCTGCAAGGCCAGCTGCAGAGCTGGAAGGGCAGCGACATCCTGGCTCGCAAGCAGGCCGATTTCGCCGCACTGAAGGCCTGGGTGAATGGCGATGCCGGCCGGCGCGCCCAGTACGGCGCGGGCCTGGCCGATGTCGAGCGCCTGCTGGACGAGCGCCAGGCCATCACCCGCCGCGAGCTGCTGCTCAATTTTGCTTCCACCACCTTGCTCACTGGTGCCCGCACGCTCTACCAGCAGGCGCAAGAAAACCTCAAGCCTGATGCCGAGCGCAAGCCCGGCTTCCAGCAGCGCGATCAGCAGCGCCGCCGCCAGGCCGTCGAGGCCATGGAGCGTCGCTACGACGAACAGGTGGACAAGCGCGTTGCCGCCTACTTCTTCGCCCAGTATCTGGCCCAGCCCTCGGCGCAGCTGAACCCGGTGCTGCTTCAGGCCCTGGGTCTGCGCCAGGGCATGAGCGAGGCGGACGTGCGCGCCCGCCTGGATGCCATCTACGCCGGCAGCAAGATGGCCGACAAGACCGAGCGCATGGCCTGGCTCTCGCGCACTGTGGATGAATTCAAGGCCAGCAAGGACAGCCTGATCGCCGCCGCGGTGGCCCTGTACGACGACGACCGTGCCCGCGAAGCGCGTGACAAGGAACTTGGTGGCCAGATCCAGCGTGCTTACGCCGAAACCATGAAGGCCTTGATCGCCTTCAAGGCCAGCCAGGGCCAGGCCGTCTACCCAGATGCCAATGGCACGCTGCGCGTCAGCTATGGCAAGGTCGCCGGCCGCAGCCAGGGCGCCGATGGCACGTCCTGGACGCCCTTCACCACCTTGCGTGGCATCGTCGCCAAGCACAAGGGCGAAGGCGAGTTCGATGCGCCGGCCGAGCAGCTTGCCGCCATCAAGGCGCGCCAGTTCGACAAGTACGGGGTCAAGGAACTGGACTCGGTGCCCGTCAACTTCCTGGCCACATTGGACACCACCGGCGGCAACTCCGGTTCGCCGGTGCTGAACCAGAATGCCGAACTGGTCGGCCTGCTGTTTGATGGCACGCTGGACGCGGTGATCTCGGACTGGGACTTCAACCCCAAGACCACGCGCAGCATCTGCCTCGACGCTCGTTACATGCTTTGGCAGATGAAGGTGGTGGACAAGGCCGAGCGTCTCTTGAAGGAAATGAAAGCGCTGTGAAGCGCGGCCAGCCTCTGGCGGGGCTGGCCTGTGGTCAGCTGCCCGGGCTGCCCGGGCTGCCCGGGTAGCTGCCGGGCAGGAGGATGCGGCGGTCCACGCCCTCCAGCCGCGTGTGGCCGGTGAAGGCCATGGTCAGGTCCAGTTCCTTGTGGATGATCTCCAGCGCCTTCGTCACCCCGGCTTCGCCCATGGCGCCCAGGCCGTAGAGGAAGGCGCGGCCGATGTAGGTGCCCCGCGCACCCAGGGCCCAGGCCTTGAGCACGTCCTGGCCCGAGCGGATGCCACCGTCCATATGCACCTCGATCTCGCGGCCCACGGCCTCGACGATGCGGGGCAGGGCATGGATGCTGGACTCGGCCCCGTCGAGCTGGCGGCCCCCATGGTTGCTGACGATCAAGGCATCGGCGCCCGAGTCGACGGCCAGGCGCGCGTCCTCGACATCCTGGATGCCCTTGAGGATGAGCTTGCCGCCCCAGCGTTTCTTGATCCACTCGACATCGCCCCAGTTCAGGGCCGGGTCGAACTGCTTGGCGGTCCACTCGGACAGCGAGCCCATGTTCTCCACGCCCTTGACATGGCCGACGATATTGCCGAACTGGCGTCGTGAGGTTCCCAGCATCCCTAAGCACCAGCGTGGCTTGGTCATCAGGTTGATCAGGTTGGCCAGGGTGGGCTTGGGCGGCGCCGAGAGGCCGTTCTTGATGTCCTTGTGACGCTGGCCGAGGATCTGCAGATCGAGCGTCAGCACCAGGGCGCCGCAATGGGCCGCCTTGGCACGGTCGATCAGGCGCTCGATGAAATCGCGGTCGCGCATCACATAGAGCTGAAACCAGAACGGTGCTTTTGTGTGGGCGGAAATGTCCTCGATCGAGCAGATGCTCATGGTGGACAAGGTGAAGGGCACGCCAAATTTCTCCGCCGCGCGGGCCGCCAGGATCTCGCCGTCGGCATGCTGCATGCCGGTCAGGCCGGTCGGCGCGATGGCCACCGGCATCTTCACATCGACGCCCACCATCCGCGCCACCGTGCTGCGGTTCTCCATATTCACCGCCACCCGTTGGCGCAGCTTGATGGCCTGGAAGTCCGCTGAATTGGCGCGGTAGGTGCCTTCGGTCCAACTGCCGGAGTCGGCATAGTCGTAGAACATGCGCGGCACACGTTTCTGGGCCAGCTGGCGCAGGTCTTCGATGCAGGTGATGACGGGCATGGCGAGAGGCAGGCGAGGGTGGTGATGACCTCATCCTAGCGCCTGTTGGCAGTGCTCTGCGGGCCGGCGCCGTGCCGGCAATGGCCTACACTGCCGCGCCATGGACCGCTCACCCTCATCTGACGCGCCCGCGGCCGCCGCAGGCACGCAGCCTCTGTGGCTGCGTGTGATCTGGCTGCTGGGCGGCGTGCTGAGCCTGGCGCTGGGCATCGTCGGTATTTTTCTGCCCCTGCTGCCGACCACGCCCTTTGTGTTGCTGGCTGCTTTTTGTTTTGCGCGCGGCAGCAGCCGCTGTGAACGCTGGTTGCTGCAGCACCGCACTTTCGGCCCCATGGTGCGCGATTGGCGTGCCAACCGCGCCGTGCCGCTGCGCGCCAAGCAGCTGGCCAGCGTGATGATGGCTCTCGGCTCGGTGGTCGCTGCCTTCAAGCTGCCCCTGATCTGGGCCTGGTTGCCGGCCGCCTGCTGCGCCTGCGTGGCCGTCTGGCTCTGGAGCCTGCCGACGCGCGCGCCTTCGAACTGAAGCGCTGCCTGCCTGTTTTCAGCCGCCCGGCCGGCCTCGTGGCAGGCGCAGGCGCACGCACAGGCCGCGCTCCACCGGCGGCAGCTCCACCTCGCCCTCCAACCGTTCCATCAGCGAGGCCACGATGTAGAGGCCCAGGCCCGAGCCGCCCTTGCCGCGCTTGGTGGTGAAGAATGGTTCGAACATGCGCGCGCGCACATCGGCGCTGGCGCCGCAGCCGTCATCGGCCACATCGATCAGCACATGGCGGCCCTCGAGGCGGGCGCTGATGCGGATCTGGCCGCCGCGGCCCTCGGGGAAGGCGTGGTTGATGCTGTTCATCACCAGGTTGGAGACCACCTGGGTCAGCAGGCCGGCGGCCAGATGCAGCTCGATGGCGGCATCGACATCGAGGCTGACGCTGACTGCGGCTTTGCGCAGGGCCGGGCCCAGCACCGAGATCACGCTGCGCAGATAGTCCAGCAGCACGAAATCGCTGACCGCCTCGGAGGCCTGGTCCACGGTGACCTTCTTGAAGTTGCCGATCAAGGCCGCGGCACGCTGCAGATTGCGCTCGACCAGATCGCTGCCGCTGATCAGCCGCGCCGAAAGCTCGGTCAGCTCGGCCCGGCTGACCTTCTCGCCGCGCAGCACCGCGGCCAGCTTGAGCGCGTTTTCCGACACGCTGGAGGCGGCCGTCACCGCAACACCAATCGGCGTGTTGACCTCATGCGCCACGCCGGCCACCAGGCGGCCCAGAGCGTCGGCCTTCTCCTGCTCCATCAACCACTGTGCATGCTGGGCGCAGGCCAGGTCATGGCCGACCAGCAGGCGCTCGAACAGCCGGCCCAGGTGGCTGGCCTGCAGCAGGTCCTGGCGGCTCCAGCTGCGCGGCTGCTCGTGCTGTTCCAGCCAGAGCAGGGCCACCAGCCGGTTCTGCACAAACAGCGGGATCTCGATGCGCGAACGTGCGCTGCTCAGGCTGGATGAGCCTGCGCCCTGGGTCTGGGTCTGGGCCTGGCGGTTCAGCAAGGCCAGCTCCTGGCCGCAGGGGTGCAGGCGCAGGTCGTGCACGGCCAGCGCCTCCTTGCGCTCATTCAGCAATTGCAGGTACTGCGCCTGGGCCGGCGCGCGCAGCAGGAGGGGCGGCGAAAGGGGCGGCGCCGCGGTACTGGCCGCGTCACCGCGCGGCTGGTCGTGCAGGCGCAGCACGCCGGCGCTCTCGCTGGCCCACCAGAAATGCACCGCATCGAGCTGCATGATTTGCTGTGCGGCCTCGCGCATCTCGCGGGCGGCGAACACCACATCGGCCTCGCTCTCGATGCGCCAATGCCGGTTGGACAGCTCCAGCAGCATCTCCTCGGGCGGCTTGCGGCTGAGGTCGTAGTGGGCCAGGCGCAGCAGGCGCTCGGGCAGGCTCAGGCGTTCGATCTCGTCGCGCAGGCTCTGGTGTTGCCACAGATGTTGCAGGGCGCCGGCCGTGTCGCCCTGCTGCTGCAGCAGGCGGGCCAGCTGGGCATGGGCCTGGCTCTCGCCGGCCCGGGCATGGATCTGCTGGGCCAGGCTCAAGGCCTCGCGGCAGCTGCGGATCGCCTCGGTCGGGTCGCCGCGGGCGATGGCGATGTCGGTCCAGGTCTGGCAGGCCATGCCTTCCAGCCAGCGGTGGCCCAGGCGCCGGGCCCAGCCCAGGGCCTGCTGGCATTCGCTGGCCGCTTGTTCGGGCTGGTGCAGGCTCAGCGCCGTGCGTGCCAACTGCCAGTGCGCCTCGCCAATGAAGTCGGCGTGGGGCCCCCGCAGGGCCTGGGCCAGGCCGTGGCGGAACTGCTGTTCGGCCTCCGTCAGCTGGGCATTCTCGAAATGGCCCACGCCCATGTTCAGGGCCAGCTTGGCGGCCAGATAGCTGTGGTCGATGCGGCCCAGCATCTCCGCCGCATCGCGGTGAAAACGCCGGCCTTTGTCCCAGGCCCCGAGCGCGTAGTGGATCTGGCCCAGGCCGATGCGCGCCGCCACGCCGGCCGGCAGGTCGCCGGCCAGGTTGGCCAGGTCCAGGGTGCGCGACCATTGCTCGCTGGCTTCGAAATACTCGCCGCGCTGGTAGGCCACGCGGCCCAGGGCCTCGTGCAAGCGGGCGGCTTGCAGGGTCAGGTGGGCCTGAGCCGCCTCTTCCAGGCCGGCGCTGAGGGCGCTTTGCTGCTCCAGCGCCGCGCCCATGCGTTCGGCCAGGTAGAACTGGGCATAGAGACCATCCAGGGCCAGCTCCAGTGCACCGGCGCTGCGGGCTTGCTGGATCAGTTGTGTGTAGGCCGGCAGGGCCAGACGCGGGTGGCGCGCCGCCACCCGATCGAGGCGCTGCAGCGGTGGCGGCACGGCCAGGCAGGGGTAGCTTGGGGCCGCGGGCGGTACGGCTGAGGGCGCGGCGCAGGCGTTGGGCAAGGGCAGCTCACTTTCCAGGGGGCCGGGGGTGAGCCGGGGCGGCACCCCATGGCGGCAAGGATAGCAGTGCGCCGGTGGCGGGGCGCTTCGGGTTGATCCGGGCGCAGCCCTGGCGCCACAGGGATGGACAGCGCACTCAGAACAGGCTGAGGTTTTCTTCCCGGCTTCGTGGCGTGGCGGGCTCGGTATGGTTTTCGCCCGCGGCCGCGGCCGCCCGCTTGGTTTGGCGCGGGCCGGTGGCGGCGCTGCTCACACCGGGCCGGCTCAGATTGCCCACACGCACGCCCAGCAGGCGGATGCGCTTGCCCAGATCCACCCGCTTGAGGCAGGCCCCGGCCGCGCGGCGTATCGCTTGTGCGTCTTGCGTCGGCAGGTCCACGGTCAGGTCGCGGGTGACGGTGTGAAAGCCCTCGAAGCGCAGCTTGATGCCGATGGTGCGCCCGAGGTAGCCCTTGCGCTGCAGATCGCTGGCCAGCTGTTCGCACAGGCGGGTGAAGATGGCGCCCAGCGCCGCGCGGTCGTGCACGGCATGGAGATCGCGCTCGAAGGTGGTTTCGCGGCTGATGGACACCGGCTCGCTGTGCGTGACCACGGGCCGCGAGTCCCGGCCATGGGCGGCTTCGTGCAGCCAGGCGCCAAAGCTCTTGCCGAACTGGGCGATCAGCATCGCCGGCTCGGCCGCGGCCAACTGGCCCACGGTCTCCAGGCCCAGGGCCTGCAGCTTGGCGCCGGCCTTGGGGCCGATGCCGTTGATCTTACGCACGCCCAGCGGCCAGATGCGGGTCTGCAGGTCATCGGGCGCCAGCAGCAGGGTGATGCCGTCGGGCTTGTCCATCTCGGAGGCGATCTTGGAGAGCAGCTTGTTGGGCGTGATGCCGATCGAGCAGGTCAGGCCGGTGGCGCGCAGCACCGAGTTCTTGATCTCGCGCGCCACTGCCCGCACGCCGCCCAGGGGGTCAAAACCCACCGGCTCGCGGATGCCGGGTACCTCGCCCAGGTCGATGTAGATCTCGTCGATGCCGCGGTCCTCGATCACCGGCGCGATTTCGGCCACCGCTGCCTTGAACAGGCGCGAGTAATGCCGGTAGGCCTCGAAATCGGTGGGCAGCAGGATGGCATCGGGCGCCCTCAGGGCGGCCTTCATCATGCCCATGCCCGAGAACACGCCCAGGTCGCGCGCCGCGTAGGTGGAGGTGGTGATGACGCCGCGGCCGGTGTAGTCGCGCAGGCGTGAATACTCGCGCGTGCCATCGGCCAAGGTGCGCGGCTCGTGCATGCGGCGCCCGCCGATCACCACGGCCTGGCCTTTCAGATCGGGGTAGCGCAACAGCTCGACCGAGGCATAAAAGGCGTCCATGTCCAGATGCGCGATCAGGCGATCGGGCAGGGCCGTGGAGGACGTTACGAGGCGCTCGGACATGGCCGCCATTGTGGCGCGGCCTGCTGACAAGCGCTGTCAGTGGGCTGGTTTTTTATCCAGCTTTTCTTCAGGCGCTTGGTTCAGCTGCAACCCTGGCTGCCGCAGGAGCTGATGCCGCTGGCTTCGGTGGCCAGGGGCTGGGCGATGGCACCGCTGAGCGGGTCGTAGCCGACCTGGCTCATGTGGAAGACCAGGGCCGCGTCCATCATGTCGGCGTGGGCCGGAAACCAGTTCACCAGCTCGGGCAGCAGATTGCGCATGGGTTCCAGGTCGGCATGGGCATGGGTGTGGGCCAGCACCTGGCGCATCACGTCCAGCACCATGGCGTGCTGCTTGCTGTGGCAGTTGTCGGCGGCAAAGCCGGTGGCCGCCATCCAGCCCTCTTCCATGGCGAAATGCGCCTCGGTATGGCTCAGCAGGCGTGCATACAGGGGCAGGGGATCGGGCTCGGGCTGGGCCAGGGCTTCGCCCAGCTCATTGAGCAGGGCGACGAACTCCTGGTGGGTCTGATCGATCTGGGGCTGGTTCAGGACCAGGGCGTCGGTCCATGCAAGGGTGGTGCTCATAGGAGCGCAAGGGTAGCGCATTTGCCTGCGCGCCGGGCATGGCCGCGTCGCCCGTTTGGGCCGGGCTTGTGGCAGATCAAGTGCGAGCGGCGTATGGCCTGGCTTGCATATCGCCCGTTTTCCGGCTTGTCCTGATCCGTTCGGATCATGCGTCGATGGCGATTGTGAAGATGGCCGGCAGAGCCCGCCCTGCTCGGGCTTTCGGGGCCCGGCCAGGCGCCAAGAATGCGCCTCTACTAGCCAACGCCAAGAAGCGGACCCTCTCCAGCCATCCCAGCCAGAGACGGAATCGCTCACACGCAGACACGGCCTCACCCGAGCGCCGGTGCTTGCAGGCCAGCCATGAACGAGGGAATGCACATCATGATCGACCGCTCCATCGAGCCGGAGGCGCTGCGGCGCCCCACGCTGGATTTCTTTCGCCACCACGGCGTCTGGGCCCTGGGCGTGCGCCTGTTCCGGCGCCTGAGCTTCCGGCTCAAGGCCGCTTGCATCAGCCTGGCCTTCGGCCTGCCCATCCTGCTGCTGAGCCTGAGTTTCTGGCAGGCGCAGCAGGAGGCGCTGGAGACTGTGCGCAAGGAGCGCGCCGGCGTGCGCCTGATGGCCCAGGCCCAGCCCCTGCTGCTGAGCCTGCTGGAGGTGCGCAACGCCACGCGCGCCCTGCTGGGCGGCCACCCGCCGGCCGAGGCCGATCTGGCCAGCGGCCGGCGCCGTGTCGATGAGGCTCTCGCCCGCTTGGCGCAAGGCAGCCGGGAGGACTTGGCGGCCCTGGGCCTGGCGCCTCGCCTCCAGGCTTTGCAGACGGCCTGGGCGCAGACAGCGCAGGCACCACAGGGCGTGGATGAGCAGGGGCGCACGGTGTTTGGCCCGGTGGCGGCCGCGGTGGTCGAGCTGCTGCAAGGCATCGGCGACAACTCGCGCCTGGTGCTCGATGCCGAGCTGGACGGCTTCTACCTGGTCGATGCCCTGGTGCTCAATCTGCCGCGCCTGGCCGATGACCTGGGCCAGCTCTGGGGCTGGTCGACCTTCGGCCTGGCCAAGGGCTTTTACACGCCCGAGCAATTGCGCCGTTATGCCGTCTGGGATGCTGGCGTGCAGAACGGCCTGCAGGCCGTGCGCAGCGATCTGCAGCGTGCCGCGCGCGCCCGGCCTTCGCTCAAGCAGGCGGTGCCGGTCGAGGCCCTCGACGCCGTGGCGGCCTACCGCAGCGAGGTCGGCGACCCCACCCGTTTGCTGGGCACGCGCACGGCCGAGCAGGCCTATCGCCAGGGCCATGCCGCCTTGCAGCAGGCCCTGGGCCTGGCCGAGCAGGGCTTGCGGGCCCTGGATGGCCTGCTGGCCGAGCGCGAGACGCATCTCCTGACCCTGCGCCTGTGGCTGGGCGTGGCCACGCTGTGTTGCCTGGCCCTGGCGGCCTACCTCTTTCACTGCTTTTTCCTGGTCATGGACGGCGGGCTCAAGGAGCTGCGCCGCCACATGCTGGCCATGACGGCCGGTGATCTGCGCACCCGCCCCGAGCCCTGGGGCTGCGACGAGGCCGCGCGCCTGATGCACACCTTGCACGATATGCAGGCCTCGCTCTGCCACATCGTCGCCGGCGTGCGCGATGGTTCGGGCGCCATCTTGCAGGCCAGCGCCGATATGGCCCAGGGCGCGGTGGAGCTGGCGCGGCGCACCGAGCAAAGCGCCGCCAGCTTGCAGACTTCCGCCTCGGCCATGGAGCAGATCGCCGTCACCGTGCGGCAGACGGCCGAACACGCGGGCGATGCCGCCGGCATGGCCACCGGCAATGCCGATCTGGCCCAGCAGGGCAGCGCCCAGGTGCAGCGCCTGCGGCACAGCATCGCCGGCATCGAGCAGGCCTCGGGCCGCATGGCCGACATCACCGGCCTGATCGACAGCCTGGCCTTTCAGACCAACATCCTGGCCCTCAATGCTGCGGTGGAGGCCGCGCGGGCGGGCGAGGAGGGGCGCGGCTTCGCTGTGGTGGCGGCCGAGGTGCGGGCCCTGGCGCAACGCTCGGCCCTGGCCTCGAAAGAGATCCGCAGCCTGATCTCGGCCAATCTGGAACGGGTGCAGGCCGGCGGCGAGCAGGTGGGCGAGGTCGAGGCCACCATGGCCCGCATTGCCCGCAGTGCCGCGGCCATGAACCAGCTGCTGGCCGAGATCGCCAGCGGCGCGGCTCAGCAGCGCGAGGGCGTGGCCCAGGTCGGCGCCTCGGTGCAGGAGCTGGACGGACTGACCCAGCGCAATGTCGCCCTGGTCGAGCGCAGCGTGGCCTCGGCCCAGGCGCTGCAGCAGGAATCGGGCGAGCTGGTGGCCGGGGTGGAGCGTTTCAAGCTGCCCGAGGGCGAGCTCTTGGCGGCCTGAGTTGCGAGAGCGCTCCGCTCAAGGCCGCTCGGCCCAGGAATCGACAGCGATGTCAAAGCGCAGATTCATGCCCTTGCCAAGGGTGTCCACCTTGAGGGTGCCGGCCACGTTCTGGGCCAGGCTGCGGCCGCGCGCGTCGGTCTGGTAGCGCGAGCTGACGTCCAGCTGGATCACCATCACGAAGCGGCCCTGGATGTCGATGCGGTGTGGGCGTCCGGTCTCGGGGTCGACCCAGGCGCGCAGCAGCACCTTGCGGGTGAAGCTCTTGTCCTCGGCCTCGAACAGGGTCCAGCTTTGGCCGTCGAGCGCGACACCCTCGCTGCGGCGCACCGGGGTGTCGGGGCTGAGCCAGTCCTGGCCGCGGCCCAGGGTCTCGCTGATCTGCTGGTTCTGGTTCTCGCGCTCGGCGTCGCCCGGCGCCAGCGGCGGCTCGGCGGCGGTGATGCGGTAGATGGGCTTGCTGCCCTCCCAATGGTCGAGCTTGCGGCGGGTCAGTGTGGTGTCGGTGTAGTTGCTGGTGGCTTCGATGCGGGTGCTCGATTCATCGGGCACCACCTGCTTTTGCGCTTCCAGATGGGCCAGGGTCTTGAGCCACAGCGGGTCGGCCGCCTGGGCCTCGAGCGGCAGCAAGGGCAGGGCAGCCAGGGACAGGAGGAGCAGGAACTTGCGGCGCATGGCAGCTTTCGAGGCAGGAAAGCCGTGGATTCTGCCGAGCAGGCGCCACACTCCCGGGCCCCGGGGGCGAAGTAGCAGCTTCAGCGCCCCGCGGTAGCAGCTTGCCTGGCCGGAGATCGGGCCAGACCTCCAGAGTAGCCGTTCAAATCAGGCGGGCGCGGTGGCGCGCCACCTGGGCCCGCACCTGGGCCGGCGCCGTGCCGCCGAGGATGTTGCGGGCGTTCAGCGAGCCGCGCAGGCTCAGCACCTCGAACACATCGTCACCGATGCGGGCATCGAACTTCTGCAGCTCTTGCAAGGGCAGCTGGGACAGATCGACGCCGCTGGCGATGGCGGTCTTGACCGCGTGGGCGACGATTTCGTGCGCGTCACGGAAGGCCAGGCCCTTCTTGACCAGGTAGTCGGCCAGGTCGGTGGCGGTGGCATAACCCTTGAGCGCCGCGCGCTCCATGGCTTCCGGTTTGACCGTGATGCCGCCGGCCATTTCGGCAAAGATGCGCAGGGTGTCTTTCAAGGTGTCCACCGTGTCGAACAGCGGTTCCTTGTCTTCCTGGTTGTCCTTGTTGTAGGCCAGGGGCTGGCCCTTCATCAGGGTGATCAGGCCCATCAGATGGCCGACCACGCGGCCGGTCTTGCCGCGCGCCAGCTCCGGCACATCGGGGTTTTTCTTCTGCGGCATGATGCTGGAGCCGGTGCAGAAACGGTCGGCGATGTCGATGAAGCCGAAGCTTTGGCTCATCCACAGGATCAGCTCTTCCGACAGGCGCGAGATGTGCACCATCACCAGCGAGGCGGCGGCAGTGAACTCGATGGCGAAATCGCGGTCGGACACGGCGTCCAGGCTGTTCTGGCAGACACCTTCCATGCCCAGCGTGCGGGCCACGCGCTCGCGGTCCAGCGGGTAGCTGGTGCCGGCCAATGCGGCGGCGCCCAGCGGCAGGCGGTTGACGCGGCGGCGTGCATCGATCAGGCGCTCGGCGTCGCGGGCGAACATTTCCACATAGGCCAGCAGGTGGTGACCGAAGGCGACCGGCTGGGCCACTTGCAGATGGGTGAAGCCGGGCAGGATGGTCTCGGCGTTCTTCTCGGCCACATCGACCAGGGCGGTCTGCAAGGCCTTGAGCAGGAGCAGCAGCTCGTCGATCTCGCCGCGCAGCCACAGGCGCACATCGGTGGCGACCTGGTCATTGCGGCTGCGGCCCGTGTGCAGGCGCTTGCCGGCCAGGCCGACCATGGCGGTCAGGCGGGCTTCGATATTGAGGTGCACGTCTTCCAGATCGAGCTGCCATTCGAACTGGCCGGCTTCGATTTCGCTCCTGATCTGGGCCATGCCGCGCTCGATGTCGGCCAGGTCCTGGGCGGCCAGGATGCCCTGGGCATGCAGCATCTCGGCGTGCGCCAGGCTGCCCTGGATGTCGGCCGCCCACAAGCGCTTGTCGAAGAACACGCTGGAGGTGTAGCGCTTGACCAGATCGCTCATGGGCTCGGAGAAGAGCGCGGACCAGGCTTGCGCCTTGTTGGCGAGCTGGTTGTCACTGGGTTGGCCGGGGGCAGGGGAGGTGGATGACATGGGCAGAGGGCGCGCAAAGCTGCTGTGGGAGAGGCGGGGCCCAGGGGTGGCTGACGCACAATCCGAGGGCGCTTGATTCTATCGAGCCCCACCGTCCGCCTTGGCCTTGCCGGCGGCCTGACTTCAGGAGCCTTGCCTCTCGTGACCTCGCCTCGTTCCAAGTCTTCCTCCTCCGATGCCGAAGGCGGCCCTTCCAGCCGCGCCAGCGTCTGGCCCGACACCACCAGCCTGACCTCCATCCTCGGCCTGCCCACCCAGCCCGCCGAGGAGACCGAGGTGCTGCCCCTGTTCGACCCCGAGCGGGTGTTCGATGTCTGCCATGTCGGCCTGGTGCTGCGCGCGGTGCTGGGGGTGCAGGGCTTGCTGGCCCTGGGCCTGGCCTTGGCGGCGCGCCATCTGGATGAGTGGATGAGCTGGGTGGCCAGCGGCACCGTTGTCACGCTGTCGGCCGTGCTGCTGTGGCTGCTGCTGGTCTGCGCCGGTAAGCGCCTGCTGGCCCAGCTCAGCGAACCCTGGCAATGGGCCAGCCTGCTGGGCTTGGGGGCACTGTGCTCCTCGGCGGGCTGGCAGTTGCTGAACCTGGCGGCGCTGGAGCCCAGCTCCGGTTTTCGCTGGATCAGCATCGGCGTGGCCGGGGCGGCGGTGGCCGCCTTGTTGCTGGCCTGGATGAAACTGCGCGAGCGCTCGCAGCGCCCGGCCGATGCCCTGGCCCAGCTGGTGGAGCTGCAGGCGCGCATCCGCCCGCACTTTCTCTTCAACACCCTCAACAGCGCCATCGCCCTGGTGCGCCTGGATCCGCTCAAGGCCGAAGGTTTGCTGGAGGATTTGAGCGAGCTGTTCCGTGTGGCCCTGGCCGACGCCACCACGGTGGTGCGCCTGGACGAAGAGGTGGAGCTGGCGCGCCGCTACCTCGACATCGAGCAGGTGCGCTTCGGCGAGCGCCTGCGCCTGCACTGGGACCTGGACCCGGCGGCCAGCGGCGCGCGCGTGCCGCCTCTGCTGCTGCAGCCTTTGGTGGAGAACGCCGTGCGCCACGGTGTGGAGCCCAACGACGAGGGCGGCGATGTCGAGATCCGCACACGCCGGCGCGGCAGCGAGGTGGAGATCTGCGTCAGCAACAGCGTGGGCCGTGCAGCGCAAACATCTGGTCACGGTTTGGCCCTGCGCAATGTGCGCCAGCGCCTGCGCCTGATGCATGATGTGGCCGCCAGCTTTGAGCTGAGCCCCTCGCCGGGGCGATTTGCCGTGCGCATCGTCCTGCCGATCTGAGCCTGCTTCCCGAGTTTCGATGTCTAAGTTTTGTTGATCTTCCGCCATGCAGCCCGCCGCCCTGTCTGTGTTCCTGGTTGATGACGAACCCCTGGCGCGCCTGCGCCTGCGCAGCCTGCTGGAGACCTGTGTGGACCCGCGGGCCGAGGTGGTGGCCGAGGCCAGCAGCGCCACCCAGGCCCAGCATTGGCTGCGCGATCACAGCTGCGATCTGATCCTGCTCGATGTGCAGATGCCCGGGGCCGATGGCCTGCAGCTGGCCGACAGCCTGCAGCAGCAGATGGCCCAGCCGCCGGCCATTGTGTTCGTCACGGCCCATGCCGGTCATGCCTTGCAAGCCTTCGAGCTGGAGGCCATGGATTACCTGACCAAGCCGGTGCGGCGCGAGCGCCTGCAGGCCGCGTTGACCCGCGTGGCCCAGCGCCTGGCCGAGCGCTCGGCCATGCAGACCTTCCAGGCCACCCAGCCGGGTGAGCTGGAGCCGGAGCAGCCGGTCATCGTCGTCAGCGACCGCGGCCGTCTGATCCGCGTGCCGCTGAACGAGGTGCTGTACTTCAAGGCCGAGCTGAAATACCTGACCCTGCGCACCGCCACGCAAAGCCTGGTGATGGACGGCAGCCTGTCCGAGCTGGAGCCACGCCTGGGCGAGCGCTTTTTGCGCGTGCACCGCAACGCCCTGGTGGCCAAGGCCGCGGTGCGCCAGCTGGAGCGCCACGCGCCCAGCCACGCCAGCCCGGACGACGGCCTGGACACCCAGCTTGGCGGCCTGGACCCGGTGCAGGCCGAGGTGGCCGATGGCTGGGCGGTGCGCATCGCCCATGTCAATGAATGGCTGTCGGTGTCGCGCCGTCAGGTGGCGGCGGTGCGGGAAGCGCTGGCCGACCGCGGCAGCTGAGCACGCCCTATCATCGGGCTCCCAACAGAACTGACCATCAGGTCAGAGGGACCCGGGGAGGGGCACCATGGCCGCAGAGCCAGGCATCCGATTTCTTCGTCATTCATCGCGCTGGCTGCTGTGGCTGGGCGCACTGCTGGCGGCTGTGGGCCTGAGCGCTTCGTGGTTCGGGCTCGGGCGTCTGCAGGAGGGCGCTGGAGCGGCCGGCAGGGCGGCGCTTCAGTCGAGGGCCCAGCCCGGCGCGGCTTCGAGTGCCTCGACCAGCCCGTTCTGGAGCCTGGCCCGCGAGGCCGAGGACCGGGTGCTGGTGGAGCATTACCGCCGGGCCGGTGTGCCCACCGTGACGCCGCCGCCGGGTTCTCGCATCGATGCCGCCGAGTGGGAGGCGCGGCGCCGCGATGCCCGCTGGTGCGCCGAGGGTGGCTTGCGCTGGGACGGTGGGGATGAGCCGCCGCCGGCGCTGGCGGACCTGCGAGCGGCCCAACAGCAGCTGGTCCGGGCCTGGGCCCGGCAGCTGCGGCAGCGTGCGGATATCCAGGCCCAGGTGGCGGCAGAGTGGCTGGACATCAGCCATCCGACGGATGCCGCTTCGGCGGCGCGCGCGCGAGCCCGCTTGCAGGATTTGGCGCGCAGCAGCCGACAGCCGGTGGCGGTGTACCTGGCTTTGCACATGGGCTGCGCCGATGCGGCTGCATGCACCCCGGTGCCTTCCTCGCTGTGGGCTGAGCTGGAGCCGGACAACCGTCAGGCCTGGTTGGCTCTGCTCGCGCGGACCGATGCGCCCGCAGCGCAACGCGTGTGGCTGGCTCGGGCCGTGCTCGCGCCCCAGCACATCGACTACGGCCGCGAGGTTTTGAGAACCTTGCAGACCTTGCCGCACGAAGTGCAGCCCGGCATGCGTCGGGCGGCTCAACACGCCGTGTGGTCGGCTGCGGCATTTGGCGTTCCCCCGCAGTTCAGCGGCGGAGCTTTTCGCTTGTGCAAAAGCAGCGAGGCGAAGCCGGGCTCGGTCTTGCACGCGCAGTGCCGCATGCTGGCCCAGCAGCTCTGGCGTGACGGCGAGGACTTGCTCAGCCACGCCGTGGCGCTCAGTCTTGCCAAGGCGATGGATGCAGACAATCCGCAATGGGTCGAGCGCCGCGCGGAACAGCAGCGCCTGGAGGCTGCATCGCCAGCGGATCTCGACGCATTTCAGCGCGAACACGGGGGGCAACCCTTTGAGTGCGTGGCGCCCGATGTCGTCGCTCTGAGGTTGGGCGATCTGGCGAGCAAGGGCGAATGGGCCATGTTGCAAGCCCATGTGGAACGGCGCGGCGCCTCTGCGCCGCGGCCGGATTCGCCGACCCGCTGAAGTGCTGACTGAGCGAAGAAAGACGAGGCTGGGCAGCGCGGCTGAGGTGGTGCCAAGCCGCCTGAGCTTTACGTATCATTCCGCCCGATCGCGCAACACACACACGGAGAACAACAACAAGCGCGGCGTGCAGGAGGAGCAGGCATGGCCAATCGAGGCCCCAAGATTCAGTTCATTCGCCACGGCCGTCGCTGGTGCGCCTGGCTGGCCGGTGGTGGCGCACTGCTGGCCGCAGGCGCCTGGCTCTGGCTGCAGGAGCCGAATGGGGCCGTGGGTGCAGCAGATGCTGTTGCGGCGCCCACTTCAGCGCATGTTGCGACCAGCGCCTCCGCAGGTGCTCCGCCCGCGCTGAGCCCTTTCTGGAGCCTCGCGCGCGATGCCGAGGACCGGGTGCTGGCCGAGCATTACCGCCAGGCCGGGGTGGCCACGGCGACCCCGCCGCCGGGCTCGCGCATCAGCCCGGAGGAATGGGAGGCGCGGCGCGTCGATGCCCGCTGGTGCGCCGAAGACGGTCTGCGCGCGGGCAATGGCTTGAGCCCCTGGCCTGGCGACAGCAAGAGTCTGAGCCAGGCGAAAAGCAAGCAGGTGGACGAGGCCATCCGTCTGCTGCGGACGCGGAGCCAACCCATGTTCAGCGCCGTGGCGGAATGGCTGCAGTACCGCTATGCCGAGGACGAGGCCGCGCGCGGGCAGGCGCAGGAGAATCTGCAGAACCTGGCGCGCAGCAGCCGCCTGCCCCTGGCTGTGTTTCTGGCCCTGCGTGCCGAGTGCGTGGGTGGCTCGGTGACTTGCACGCGGGTGCCCGCCGCCCTGTGGGCCGAGGTCGAGCCCGACAACCGCCTGGCCTGGCTGGCCCAGCTCGCGGAGACGCGCCAGCCACAGGAGCAGCGCCGTGTCTTGCTGCGCGCCGCCGAAGCGCCGCGTCAGTTCGACTACAGCCGCCATGTGCTGCACGTCTTGCTGAGCCTGCCCATGTCGGGATCGCCGGGCTTGAGGGCGGCCTCGCAAGTTTTGCTGCGCGCAGACGCGGCGGCCTCGGAAGACTTGGTCGGTGCGCCGACGCCGCAGCATCTTTGCAAGACCTTGCGTGTCCGTGACGCGGAGGTTCAGCGGGCCTGCACGGGCTTGGCCGAGCATTTGTGGCGCGACAGCGAAGACCGGCAAGGCCACAATCTCGCGCTTGCCCTGGCGGCCGATTCGGCGGTCGACAAGCTATTGTGGGGCGAGCGAGCCCAAGAGCTGAAGCTGGTGGAAGACCAGGACGCCTTCGAGACGGTGGCGGGCATCAAGGACTTGCAGCGCCAGGCCCTGGGCTGTGGTGGACACCAGGCCCAGTTTCAGCAACTGGCCGATTACGCGGCTTTCGGCGAGTGGCGCTATTTGCAAGGCCGCCAGGTCGTTCGCGCTCAGGCCGAGGCGCTGGAGCAGGCGAAAAAAAGCCAGCCCTGAGTTGGCACCCAAGGGCTGGCGGAAGTTTCACTCGTCAGGGATTCGTCGGCCTTATCAGGGCTGGTAGCTGACGGTCAGCTTGTAGGTGCCGGCGGCGTAGCCCTTGAGCAGCACATAGACCTCGCTGTTGCCGCTCAGATTGATGGCGCAATTCTCGACGGAGGTGCTGCCGTCGGACTTGCAATCGAAGCTGCTGGTGGTGGGGGCGGCGCCGACCTTGACGTAGAGGTCGATGTCGCCTTCGCCGATGGTGCTGGCCTTGAAAGCACCGGCCTTGGCCTTGAAGGGGCCGAGCACCTGGCTGGCGCCGGTGGCGAGGCGACCCTTGAGCACCTCGACCTTGTCGCTGGGCACGCTGCTGCCGGGGCCGTCGCTGCCCAGCTCCACCGCATATGACAGGCCCAGGCGGGCGAACTTCAGCGAATGGTCAGCCTGGCTGCCGGTGTTGGCGTAGGTGTCGTTGGCGGTGTGGATCTTGGGGTTGTCCTGGTTGAAGGCGGCCTCGAAGGGCATGGACGCGGCATAGCCCTGGGCGGTCCAGGAGGCATGGTCCGAGCAGCCGTAGCCGCAGACATCGGTGCCGATGCTGAGCTCAGGCTGGTAGGTCTGGATCAGGTTGTTGACGAACTGATTCTGCGCCGCATCGGTGTAGTCGGTGTAGATGTAGATGTCCTTGGGCGAGCCCTTGTAGTTGGTCATGTCCAGCTGCATCACGCCCACCACATTGGCGCCCAGGCGCTTGTGGCTCTTGGCGATTTCCTGCGAGCCGCGCAGGCCCACTTCCTCGGCCGCGTAGGCCATGAACTGGATGGTGCGTCGCGGCTTGTAGTTGTTCGCCATCAGGGTGCGCAGGATCTCGGTCAGGCTGGCCACGCCCGAGGCGTCGTCGTCAGCGCCGGGCGCCACCGTGGTTTCGGTGGTGTTGGAGCCATTGATCGAGTCCATGTGGGCGCCCAGCACGATCACTTCGCGGCTGTTGTCGCTGCCCTTGATGGTGGCAATCACCGACTTCTGCGCCCAGTTGGGGTGGTTGAACTGCACCACCGAGAAGTCGCTGCGGCCGGCGCCCAGGTTCGCCCATTGCTGCTTGATCCAGTTCGAGGCAGCCACGCCCGAGCTGGTTTTGTAGAAACGGTTGGTGAAACTGGAGAGGTCGACGATGGTCTGGCCGATGCGGCTGGCCTGCATCTGGGCCAGCATGGGCGTGACCCGGGCTTGCTGGTCGATCACATAGCTGGGGCGCGAGGGGCCGCTGGCGCGGCCTGCGGCTGCCGCACCCGTTGCCGCGCCCAAAGTGCCGCCAGTCTTGGCGGCTTCGCTGCTGTGGGCTTGCAAGGTGGCCAGGCCGTCTTCCAGGCTGGCATGGAACATATAGCCGCCGCAGCGGCGCAGTTCTTCGTGGATGGAGTCGGACAGCTGGCCGAGCAGGTCTTCGTCGATCTGCACGAGGTGGATGGATTCGAGCTGGGCGGCCGCTGCGGTGCGGGCGGCGCCACTGCTCAGGCCGGGCCGGCGCGCGCTGCTGGCGGCGCTGAATTCACCCGAGCGGCTCAGGCCGCTGCGGACGCTCAGGCGCGGGCGGGCGCTGTCGCTGTGCTTTTGCAGCTGGGCCAGGGCGGCATCACCGAGGCTGATCCAGATCTTTTCGCCGGCCAGGCTGGCGCTGCTCAGGGCGGCCAGGCTCAGGCCGAGTGCGGCCAGCAGGGGGGTGGTTTTTTTCATGGCGGAGTCTCCTCGGTTGTGCCTTCTTGCACGCTCTCTTTGTGGGGCTGTGCGCGCAGCGCAGCCGGTGCGGCTGCTAATCGACCGATCTTAGAAGTCCACCTCGGAACTGGTCAGAGGGTTTTCGTGTGCGAAATCGGCCGGCCTGGGCCTTGAAAACCTAGGGTAAACACTGGTTTTGCCGAGCTTCATGGCAGTTTTCAGCCCCACGCATGCCACAAAAATGACGCAATTTCGCTGGTTAACCCGCAGTGTGGCAAAGCTGCATCCCTTGAATCCGCTACGCAAAAACCCTGTTTTCAGCTGCCAGAATGCGGCCCGCGCGGCTGCCAGGCTGGTCTGACCAGGACAGTGGGGCAGCGCCACCGCTCGGGTGGGTGCGCGCATTTCCCGTAGTAAGCAACAAGACGCTGCGGCCGGAAACCCCGTTGCTGGCAGTGTTCTGAAGGATCCCTGATGTCCCGTACTTTCAAGCGCCAGTCTCCCCTGGCCCTGACTGGCATTGCATTTGCCAGCGCCCTGACTTGCTCCACCGCCTTTGCCGCCGAGACGCAATCGCTGGAGCGCGTTGAAATCATTGGCAGCCACATCAAGCGTGTGGACGCCGAAGGCGCTTCGCCGGTGGCTGTGTTTCGCCGCGAAGACATCGCCAAGAGCGGTGTGGCCACCGTGCGCCAGCTGGTCGAGCAACTGGCTGCCAGCACCGGCAGCCTGAGCGACCTGGGCGGCAGCAACAGCTTTGCCGGCGGCGCCTCTTCGGCTTCGCTGCGCAACCTGGGCAAGCAGTCCACCTTGGTGCTGCTGAACTTCCGCCGTGTCGCCAGCTACCCGCTGGCCGATTACAACCAGACCTTCACCAACATCGACTCCCTGCCGGTTGAGGCCATCGAGCGCGTCGAAGTGCTGAAGAGCGGTGGCTCCTCCATCTATGGCTCGGACGCCGTGGCAGGTGTGATCAATATCGTCACCCGCCGTGACTTCCAAGGCCTGATCGGCAAGGTCAACCGCGAAGCCTCGTTGCTGAACAGCCAGTTCAACGACAAGGGCCTGACCCTGACCGGTGGCTACGGCGACCTCGCCCGCGACCGCTTCAATGTGCTGGCCAATGTGGACCTGTACAAGCGCAACGGCGTGATGTGGAACGAGGTCGTGGGTGACTCCAATCCGGCCTACGCTGCTTTCTCGACGGGCTTTGGCACGCCCTCGACCTACGCTTACCCGGGCAATGTCATGAGCAAGGGTAGCAATGGCAAGAACGCACTCAAGCCTTTGGCAGGCTGCACGGAGGCGAACCTGATCGGTGGCCTGTGCCAGTACGATCGCTACGAGCGTTTCGAAGCCACGCCCAAGGCAGAGCGCGTAACCGCTCTGGTCTCGGGCAAGCTGCAGATCAATGAAGAGCTGCAGGCCTACTCGGAAGTGTTGTTCTCCACCACCAAGACTCACTACGAAAGTGCCTACAACGCTTACGGCACGGCTCTGGGCACGACCGTCTGGGGCGACCCCCAGACCAATGGTCTGAAGAGCTTCAGCAACCGTGGCCTGCCTGCCGAGCACCCCCTGAACAACACGGGCGCCGAAGCTGAGTTCCGCTATCGCTTCTCCGATTCCGATGCGCACAAACTGGTCAAGACCGATCAGTACCGCGTCCTGGCCGGCCTGAAGGGCGTCTGGGGCGCATTCGACTGGGACACCGCTGCGGGTGTGATGGGTGGCAAGACCACCATGGACCAGCGCGGCGCGTTCAGCGAATCCGGCTTCAAGGAAGTCATCGGCGACTACACCAAGACCAAGCTGGACGCTGACTTCTTCAACAAGGCCAATGGCTACAAGATCGGTCAGGTCAACTCGGCCGCCGTGCTGGCCAAGCTGTTCCCGACCTACGGCTACGACGCTGAGGTCAAGCAGTACTTCATCGACGGCAAGCTGAGCGGCGAGTACGGCAGCCTGCCGGCTGGCGCCATCAACGTGGCCACGGGCTTTGAAGTCCGTCGCGAAGAAGTGCAGATCACACCCACCGGTGGCCTGGAGCGCGGCGACATCGTCGGCTTCGGTTCGGTGCGCTCGAACGCTTCGCGCAACTACGGCGCTGTGTTCCTGGAAGGCAATCTGCCCATCTTCAAGAGCCTGGAGCTGCAGGCCGCCGGTCGTGTGGACAAGTTCCCCGGCTTCGGCGCGCACTTCTCGCCCAAGCTGGCCCTGCGCTTCCAGCCGAGCAAGGAACTGCTGTTCCGCAGCACGCTGGAAACCGGTTTCCGCGCTCCCAACCTGACCGAGAACGCGCCCTCGACCAAGTTCGCATTCAACAACGGCATCAGCGACCCGAAGCGTTGCAACCAGGCTTCGGCTTACGCCAAGGACCTGAAGGCCCAGGCTGCCGCATTGCCCGCGGGCAACCCGGACAAGCAGCTGCTGACGGCCCAAGCCGACAACGTGCTGGGCGAATGCTCGCGCGGCGTGGCCAGCATCGTGTCCTACAACCCTTCGCTGAAGCCTGAGACCAGCCGCACCGCGACCTTGGGTCTGGCCTTCTCGCCGGTCAAGGACCTGAGCGCCACCATCGACTACTGGCGCATCGAGCGTAAGGACGAGATCGGCCTGAAGAGCGTCAACGACCTGCTGAACATCGAAGACACCCTGGCTTCGGGCGTCATCGGTCGTGGCGACCTGGCCAACGATCAGATCTTCGACGCCGCTGCGCGCGCCAAGTACGGCGTGACCGCGGGCCGTCTGCAGTCGGTGACTTCGACCTTCGAGAACCTGTTCCGCACCAAGACCTCGGGCTGGGACGTGACCGTCAAGGGTCAGGTCGCCACGGAAGTCGGCAAGTTCGGCGCCGATCTGGACCTGACTTACACCACCGATCTGTACTACTGGAGCGCTGCGCGCAAGGGCTACGGCGACAACATGGCCGGCCGCTACGGCACGCCGCGTTGGAAGTCCAAGCTGACCCTGAGCCACAGTGTGGGATCGGTGGCTCAGGCCCTGACCTTCCACTACCAGAACAGCACGGCCCTGAACGGCGACTTCAACGCGCCGGCTTGGACGCCGGCCGACTGTGCCAAGACCAAGAATCTGAGCGCTGAGCAATGCCGTTATGGCGCCTACTCGCGCCTGGACTACAACGTCAGCTACAGCCCGATCAAGGCCTTGAAGCTGAGTGCCAACGTCCGCAACATCCTGGGCACCCGTGCCCCGGTGGACTACCGTGGCTTCGGCGTTGGTGGCGTGATCCCCCCGGATCGTGAAGACGTCCAAGGCCGCATGCTGCGTCTGGCTGCCGAGTACACCTTCTGGTGATCTGAGCTGCCCCGGGGGTATCGGGTTCGAGCCGACTTGCGAGAGGCGGCTTGGATCCCGAGGCACTCGAGCATGAACCTGAAAGGCCGGCTTGATGCCGGCCTTTTTTATGCCTGCCCTGTTTACGGTTTGCCGGCTTTCGGCGCAGAGCAGCCCTTGGTTTTGCTCGTGAGCCCCTGCAGCCCGCGCCGCCGCCGGGCTCATGGTTTCGGGGTCGGCCCTGGCGGGCCGACTTCCCTGCGCTGCTCGCGCCTCGGGGCTGGCGCATAACTCACTTCGCTCCCTGCGTTCGCTTCGTTCAGACAGAAGCGCCAAGTCAGAACTTGAAGCGCGCGGGTACGCGCGCGCCCCGAGGCGCTGTGCTGCTCGGCCCGACACAAATCGCCCGGCAGCGGCACGGGCTGCAGGGCGCTTGCATCGCGGTCGATGTGCCTCTTCCACGGTGGAGCAGGCCACATCCGGAGGTGGCTCGCCCGCCGAAGGGCCATTTGTGCGCGGCCGAGGGCGCAGCGGAGCGGCTCAGGCGCGTGTACTCACGCGCTTCAAGCTCTGACTCGGCGCCACTGTTTGACCACAGTGAGCGCAGCGAACGGAGGGAGTTTGGCGCCGCTGAGCCGCGCAGTGAGCACCGAGGAGAGTCGGCTCAAAGAGCCGACCCGCGAACCATGAGCCCGGCGGCGGGCCGAGCCACCGCAGCCTGAGCGATCAGCGCAAGGGACGACCGCAAAGTGCCGGAAGCCGCCCCACCTTGCGGCGGTCTTTACACCTTCTTGATACCCATCCCCCCAGCTTCTACACGGGCCTGATGCGTCTGTTTTTAAGCTGACTTCATTGCAACAAGGTCCGTCAAACGACCGTGAGGATGAAGAAGATGATGCTGATGGATGGGATCTTTCTGGTCCTGAGCCTGGCCTTGTTTGGCCTGGCTGTGGGCCTGGCCCTGGCCAGCCACAAGCTGGCTGCGGCAGGGGGCAAGCCATGAGTGCCTTGTACTGGGTCAGCGGCCTGGTGGCCGCGGGCTTGTTCGCCTATTTGCTGTACGCCCTGCTGCGTGCCGAGGAGTTCTGAGATGGACGCCTGGGCATGGATGAATTTGGCCCTGTTCATGGGCCTGCTCTTGTTGGCCGCCTGGCCGCTGTCGCGTGGCTTGAGCGCGGTGGCGGCCGGTGATCTGCCGCGCTGGATGCGCCGGGTCGAGGCGCCGATCTACCGCCTCGCCGGAGTCAATGCCGACGAAGGCATGCACTGGAAGCAGTATGCGCTGGGGCTGCTGCTGTTCAGCTTCTTCGGCGTGCTGGCCGTTTACGGCCTGCAGCGCTGGCAAGACCTGCTGCCGCTGAATCCGCAGGGCATGGCGGCGATTGCGCCGGACTCGGCCTTCAACACCGCCATCAGCTTTGTCACCAACACCAACTGGCAGGGCTATGGCGGCGAGAGCAGCATGAGCTATCTGACCCAGATGCTGGCGCTGACGGTGCAGAACTTTGTGTCGGCCGCCACCGGCATCGCCGTGGTGTTTGCGCTGATCCGTGGTTTCTCAAGCAAGGCCGCGGGTGCGCTGGCCGGCACGGTGGGCAATTTCTGGGCCGACCTGACCCGCATCACGCTGTGGGTGCTGCTGCCGCTGTCCCTGCTGCTGGCTGTGGCCATGGTGGGGCAGGGCGTGATCCAGAACTTTGACGCCTACAAGGAGGTCAGGACCCTGGAGACGCAGAGTTATGCCGTGCCGAAGTTGGGCGCCGACGGTCAGCCCCAGCTGGATGCCGAAGGCAAGCCGCTGAGCCAGACCGTCAGCAGCCAGAGCCAGACTCTGGCCATGGGCCCGGTGGCCTCGCAGCTGGCCATCAAGATGCTGGGCACCAATGGTGGCGGTTTCTTCAATGCCAACTCGGCCCATCCCTTCGAGAACCCGACGCCACTGTCGAATCTGCTGCAGATGCTGGCCATCTTTCTGATCCCGGCGGCGCTGTGCTTCTGCTTCGGCCGCATGGTCGGTGATTCACGTCAGGGTGTGGCGATCCTGGCGGCGATGAGTGCGCTCTTCATCGCCGGCGTGCTCGCCGCCACCAGCGCCGAGCAGGCCGGCAATCCGGCCCTGAGCCCCCTGGGTGTGGACCAGGCCGCCAGCGCCGTGCAGGCCGGCGGCAATATGGAGGGCAAGGAGACCCGCTTCGGCATCAACGCCAGCAGCTTGTTTGCGGTGGTGACCACGGCCGCCTCCTGCGGCGCTGTCAACAGCATGCACGACTCGATGACGCCACTGGGTGGCCTGGTGCCCCTGGTGATGATGCAGCTCGGCGAGGTGGTGTTCGGCGGTGTGGGCACGGGCCTGTACGGCATGCTGGTGTTCGCCATCCTGGCGGTCTTCATTGCCGGCTTGATGATCGGCCGCACGCCCGAGTACCTGGGCAAGAAGATCGAGGCCTATGAGATGAAGATGGTGTCCATCGCCATCCTCGTCACGCCCATGGCGGTGCTGATGGGCACAGCCCTGGCCGTGCTCAGCGAGGCTGGCCGGGCAGGAGTGGCCAATCCGGGTGCCCATGGCTTCAGCGAGATCCTGTACGCCCTGACCTCGGCCGGCAACAACAACGGCAGTGCCTTCGCCGGCCTGTCTGCCAACACGCCCTTCTACAACACCCTGCTGGGTGTGGTGATGTGGCTGGGCCGCTTCGGCGTCATCGTGCCCGTGCTGGCACTGGCCGGCAGCCTGGCCGCGAAGAAGCGCATCCCGGTCAGCAGCGGCACCTTGCTCACCCATGGCCCGCTGTTTGTCGGCCTGCTGATCGGCACCGTGCTGCTGGTGGGCTTGCTCAACTACGTTCCGTCCCTGGCCCTCGGCCCCATCGTCGAGCACCTGCTGCTCTGGAAGCTGTGAGGGTATTGCCATGACAACTCAACAAAGCCAAACACAAGGCAGCACCTTCTCGCTGCTCGACCCCTCGCTGGTCAAGCCAGCGTTGCTGCAATCCTTCGCCAAGCTGGACCCGCGGGTGCAGTGGCGCAACCCGGTGATGTTCGTGGTCTTCGTCGGCAGCCTGCTGACCAGCCTGCTGTGGTTGCTCAGCTGGCGCCTTCCTGAGCTGGCCGGCAGCGAGGGCCGCGGCTTCATGCTGGCCATCTCGCTGTGGCTCTGGTTCACCGTGCTGTTCGCCAACTTCGCCGAGGCCATGGCCGAGGGGCGCTCCAAGGCGCAAGCGGCCTCGCTGCGCGGGCTCAAGAGCAAGACCTGGGCGAAGAAGCTCGGCCGGTCCAGCGCCGGGCCGTCCCAAGCTGGACCGCGTCCCCTCGGGGGACAGGCCGACGTACCCGCCGGCCCAGGGGCGCGCAGCGCTGTTCACGGCTCCAGCTGGCACCCCGTGCAATCGGATGAACTGCGCAAGGACCATGTGGTGCTGGTCGAAGCCGGCGATCTGATCCCGCTGGACGGCGAGGTCATCGAAGGCGTGGCCTCGGTGGACGAGAGCGCCATCACCGGCGAGTCGGCACCGGTGATCCGTGAGTCGGGCGGCGACTTCTCCTCCGTCACCGGCGGCACCCGTGTGCTGTCCGACTGGCTGGTGGTGCGCATCTCGGTCAACCCGGGTGAGTCCTTCCTGGACCGCATGATCTCCATGGTCGAAGGCGCGCGCCGCCAGAAGACCCCCAACGAGATCGCGCTGACGATTCTGCTGGTGGCCTTGACCCTGGTTTTCCTGGTGGTCACCGTGACCCTGCTGCCCTTCTCGATGTTCAGCGTCTCTGCGGCAGGCGCGGGCACGGTGGTGTCCATCACCGCCCTGGTGGCCCTGCTGATCTGCTTGATCCCCACCACCATCGGCGGCCTGCTCTCGGCCATCGGCGTGGCCGGCATGAGCCGCATGATGCAGGCCAATGTGATTGCCACCTCGGGCCGCGCGGTTGAGGCGGCCGGTGATGTGGACGTGCTGATGCTGGACAAGACCGGCACCATCACCCTGGGCAACCGCCAAGCCAGCGCCTTTGTGCCGGCACCCGGTGTCAGCGAGCAGCAGCTGGCCGATGCGGCCCAGCTGGCCTCGCTGGCCGATGAAACGCCGGAAGGCCGCAGCATCGTCGTGCTGGCCAAGACCCGATTCAATCTGCGTGAGCGCGAGATGGGCACGCTGGACGCCCAGTTCGTGCCCTTCACGGCCCAGACCCGCATGAGCGGTGTCGACCTGGCCGGTGGCCGGCAGATCCGCAAGGGGGCTGGTGATGCGATTCGCCGTTATGTCGAAAGCTTGGGCGGCAGCTTCCCGAAGGAGCTGAGCGCTGCGATCGACGACATCGCCCGCCGCGGCAGCACGCCCCTGGTTGTTGCCGACGGCTCCCATGCCTTGGGCGCAGTAGAACTGAAGGACATCGTCAAAGGCGGCATCAAGGAGCGCTTCGCCGAGCTGCGCCGCATGGGCATCAAGACGGTGATGATCACCGGCGACAACAAGCTGACGGCAGCGGCCATCGCGGCCGAGGCCGGTGTCGATGACTTCCTGGCCGAGGCCACGCCGGAGGCCAAGCTGCAGCTGATCCGCGACTACCAGGGCGAGGGCCGCCTGGTGGCCATGACCGGCGACGGCACCAACGACGCGCCGGCCCTGGCCCAGGCCGATGTGGCCGTGGCCATGAACACCGGCACGCAGGCCGCCAAAGAGGCCGGCAATATGGTGGACCTGGATTCCAACCCCACCAAGTTGCTGGAGATCGTCGAGACCGGCAAGCAACTCTTGATGACGCGTGGCTCTCTGACGACCTTCTCCATCGCCAACGATGTGGCCAAGTACTTCGCCATCATCCCGGCCATGTTTGTGGGCGTCTACCCACAGCTGAGCGCGCTCAATGTGATGGACCTGCACAGCCCGAGCTCGGCCATCTTGTCGGCGGTGATCTTCAACGCGCTGATCATCATCGCGCTGATCCCCCTGGCCCTGCGCGGCGTGCCCTACCGCGCCATCGGTGCGGCCGCGCTGCTGCGCCGCAATCTCGCGATCTACGGCCTGGGCGGCCTGATCGTGCCCTTCATCGGCATCAAGATCATCGACCTGATCCTGGTCGGCCTGCGTCTGGTTTGAGGAGCTCCCCATCATGACGAATCTGTTCAAGCAAGTCCGTCCCGCCCTGGCCAGCCTGCTGCTGCTCAGCGCGGTCACCGGCCTGGTCTACCCGCTGGTGGTCACCACCCTGGGCAAGACCCTGTTCCCGGCCGAGGCGGCCGGCTCCCTGATCCGCAACAAGTCGGGCGAGGCCATCGGCTCCGAGCTGATCGGCCAGAGCTTCAGCGAGCCACGCTACTTCTGGGGCCGGCCCTCGGCCACCGCGCCCATGGCCAACAATGCCGGCGGCTCTTCGGGCTCCAACCAGGGGCCCTTGAACCCGGCGCTGAGCGAGGCCGTGGCGGCCCGCGTGGCGGCACTGCGCGCCGCCGACCCGGGCAACACCCAGCCGGTGCCGGCCGATCTGGTCACCGCCTCGGCCAGCGGCCTGGACCCCCACATCAGCATGGCCGCCGCCCGCTACCAAGCCCCTCGCGTGGCGCGTGAGCGCCAGCTGCCGATGAAAGAGGTACTGCGCCTGATCGAGGCCCACACCGCGGCGCGCGATCTGCAGGTGCTGGGCGAGCCGCGTGTTCATGTGCTCAAGCTCAACCTGGCGCTCGATGCGCTGAGCGGCACGCCGCGCTGAGCTGCCAACTTTTCCGGACCCCGTGGTCCCGATGAAGCCCCAGGCGAAAGCCAACACAGTGTTTGAACGGGGGAGGGGCTTCATCACCCTTTGTCGCCTTTTGATTTCTTGAATGTTCTGAACTTCTGATGAAAACAAGTATTTCCTTTCTGACCCTGACCCTGACCCTGGCCCTGACTGGTCTGTCCTTCAACTGCCTGGCCCAGGCCACCGCGCCGTCGCCTGCCGCCACACCCGAGCACAGCCTCACGGGCAATCTGAGCCTCAACAGCGACTACCGCTTCCGCGGCATCAGCCAGAGCTGGAAGTTGCCCGCCTTTCAAGGCGGCTTGGACTACGCCCACAGCAGCGGCTTCTACGCCGGCACCTGGGCCTCCAATGTCTCGGGCAACAGCTACCACAACGGCGCCGGCCTGGAGCTGGACCTGTACGCCGGCTTCAAGTTCCCGCTCACGCAAGACCTGACCCTGGACCTGGGCGCGCTGGCCTACGTCTATCCCGGCGCCAAGCTGAACAGTGCGCCCGGCGTGGCCACGGACAAGACCTACAACAATGTGGACCTGTACGCGGGCCTGACGGCCGGCGCCTTCAGCGCCAAGCTGTCGATTGCCGCCACCGATTACTTCGGCCTCAACAGGGACACCGCCGGCCACGCCTACTTCAGCAGCCTGCCGGCGGCGGGCGGCAGCAAGGGCAGCGCCTATCTCGACCTCAACTACAACTTTGATCTCGGCTCGGGTCTGAGCCTGGGCACGCATCTCGGTCATTTGAGCGTGAAGCACTACGGTGATCTGTCCTACAGCGACGTCAAGATTTCGCTGAGCAAGGAGATCGCGGGCCTGAACTGGACCGGCGCCCTGGTCGGCACCAACGCCAAGCGCGACTTCTACCAGGCCGGCAATGCCGCCGGCCAGAATGCCAAGCGCCTGGGCAACACCGGTCTGGTGCTCAGCGTCGCCAAGACCTTTTAAGACTGCAGCGCGGGAGAGAATGCCGGCATGCTGATCAATTGCGCGGTCTACCAAGACGGGTCCAAGCTGGCCGATCTCTCGCCCGAGCGGCCCGAGGAATTGCAGCGCTATCTGCAGCAGCCCAACAGCTTCGTCTGGGTGGCGCTGCGCGATGCCGATGCCGCCGAGCTGGAGCCCTATCGGCGGCTCTTTCACCTGCATGAGCTGGCCGTCGAGGACGCCAGCCGCGGCCAACAGCGGCCCAAGGTCGAGGAGTACGGCAGCGATCTGTTCGCCTCCATGCACCTGGTCGACTGGGTGGGCGGCGACCTGAGCCTGGGCGAGGTGGCGGTGTTTGCCGGCGCCAACTATGTGCTCTCGGTGCGGCGCGGCAGCAAGCTGCATTTCCTCGGCGTGCGTGAGCGCTGCGAGCGCGAGCCCGAGCTGCTGGTTCACGGCCCCAGCTTTGTGCTCTATGCCTTGATGGACGCGGTGGTGGACCGTTACTTCCCCATCGTCGACCGCCTGGAGCTGGAGCTGGACGAGATTGAGCAAAGCATCTTTGTGCGCGGCGCCCAGCTCGACAACATCAAGCGCCTCTACGAACTCAAGCGCCGCCTGATGCTGCTGCACCGCGCGGTGGCGCCCATGCTGGAGATGCTGTCCAAGCTGCACGGTGGCCGCATCCCGCCCATCTGCGCCCGCACCGGCGACTATTTCCGCGATGTGGCCGACCACCTGGCCCGCATCGAGGGCGCCATCGATTCCCTGCGCGACACCTTGGGCACGGCCATCCAGGCCAATCTGTCCATGGTGGCCATCGAGGACAGCAATGTCACCAAGCGCCTGGCGGCCTGGGCCGGCATCTTCGCCGCCGCCACCGCTTTTGCCGGCATCTGGGGCATGAACTTCGAGCACATGCCTGAGCTCAAGCTGAGCTGGGCTTACCCGGCTGCGCTCGGTTTGATCGTTAGCGTCTGTGGATTTTTGTGGTGGCGATTCCGTCGCGCCGGTTGGCTATGAACGCTGACCCCTCGTCCAAGCTAGCGCTTGGCCGGCCTTGCAGGCCGCACTGCGCTTTGCAAAACGCAGCCCTTCGGCAGTCACCTCGCGCCCACCGGGCGCGAGGTGTACGGCCTCAGCCCCCCGAGGGAGCGCCAGCCTGGCGGCTGGCATCGCGGGCCGGCTTGGGGCGGCCCGGCGCTCGGCCCGACAAGACCCAATCGGATCAATCATGACTGACGAACGCCCCAACCCCGACGCCCTGCTGGCCCAGATCCGCGAGCAGGAGAGTGCGGAGCAGCGGGGTCGGCTGCGCATTTACTTCGGCTCATCGGCCGGTGTGGGCAAGACCTTTGCCATGCTGCAGGCGGCTCGCAAGCTGATGGCCGAGGGGCGCGATGTTCTGGCCGGCGTGGTGGTCACCCACGGCCGCAGCGAGACCCAGGCCTTG
This sequence comes from Paucibacter sp. B51, assembly GCF_027863535.1. Lineage (NCBI taxonomy): Bacteria > Pseudomonadati > Pseudomonadota > Betaproteobacteria > Burkholderiales > Sphaerotilaceae > Roseateles > Paucibacter sp. B51. Next base: position 2,856,732 of record NZ_JAPIVN010000001.1, read on the forward strand.
CTCGACGGCCTGCCCCAGCTGCCCCTGCGCGAGCTGGAGTACCGCGGCAAGAAGTTGCCCGAGTTCGATCTGGACGGGGTGCTGGCGCGCCGGCCCTCCCTGGTGCTGGTGGACGAGCTGGCGCACAGCAATGCTCCCGGCTCCCGGCACCCCAAGCGCTGGCAGGATGTGGAGGAGCTGCTGGCGCGTGGCATTGATGTCTACTCAACGCTCAATGTCCAGCACCTCGAGAGCCTCAACGATGTGGTGGGCGGCATCACCGGGGTGCGCGTGCAGGAGACCCTGCCCGATACCTTCTTCGATCGCGCCGAAGAAGTGGTGATGGTGGACACCCCGGCCGATGAGCTGCTCGCGCGGCTGGCGGCAGGAAAAGTCTATTTGGGCCCGCAGGCCCAGCGGGCCGCGCAGAATTTCTTCCGCAAGGGCAATCTGATGGCCTTGCGCGAGCTGGCCTTGCGCCGCACGGCCGACCGGGTGGAAGACGATGTGCAAGCCTGGCGCAGCAACGAGCGCGTGGCCCAGGTCTGGAAGACCGAGGCTGCCATCCTCTGCGCCATCGGCCCCAGCCCCGCGGCCGAGAGCGTCTTGCGCAGCGCTGCGCAGCTGGCCCAGCAGCTCAATGTGTCCTGGCATGCGGTGTATGTGGAGACGCCGACCTTGCAGCGCCTGCCCGATGCGCAGCGCGACCGCATCCTGCGCACCGTGCGCCTGGCCCATGAACTGGGCGCGCAAACCGCGGTGCTGCCTGCGCAAGACCTGGCCCCGGCCCTGCTGGCCTATGCCCGCGAGCACAACCTGTCCAAACTGGTGTTGGGACGCAGTGAGTCGCGATCGGCCTGGCGGCGCTGGCTGGGTGCTGTGCCTTTGCAGCAGCAGTTGGCGGAAGGGGCGCCGGAGCTGGACCTGATCACCGTGGCCGCCGCGGCGCTGTCGCCGGCGCGTCGCGCGGCCGCGACCAGCCAGGAGGCCGAGGAGCGCGAGCTGCAGTGGCAGCAGCTGGCCGGCCGCTACGGCCTGGCGGCGCTGGCTTGCGCGGCCACGGCCCTGATCAGCTGGCCTTTGCAACTGGCTTTTGATCAATCCAATATCGTCATGCTGTTCTTGCTGACAGTGGCGGGTGTGGCCTTGCGCCTGGGCCGCGGGCCGGCGGTGCTGGCCAGTTTTCTGAGCGTGGGACTGTTCGATTTCTTCTTCGTGCAGCCCAAGCTGAGCTTCGCCGTTTCCGATGTCCAGTACCTGCTGACCTTCGCCGTCATGTTGGTGGTGGGCCTGGTGATCGGCCAGCTGACGGCCGGCCTGCGCTACCAGGCGCGGGTCTCGGCCGAGCGTGAGGCACGCTCGCGGGCGCTGTTCGAGCTGACCAGCGATCTGGCCGGCGCCTTGCAGACCGAGGCGGTGCTGCAGGTGGCCGAAGGCGCCTTGGCCGAAGAGGTGCACGGCGAGGCCTTGCTCTATGTGCTGGACCTCAACGACGATTTGCAGCCCTCGCCACGCCAGGCCAGTCTGGCCCTGGCCGATCAACCCGATGCCGGCACGGCGCGCTGGGCGCTCGATCATGGACAGGCCGCGGGCCTGTCCACCGACACCCTGGCCGGCAGCGCCTGGTTCTACCTGCCGCTGAAGGCGCCCATGCGCACCCGCGGCGTGCTGGCCCTCAAGCCCAAGAGCAGCCGCAGCCTGATGCTGCCGGAGCTGCGCGCCCAGCTGGAGACCTATGGCCGCATCATCGGCCAGGCGCTGGAGCGGGTGCATTACGTCGAAGTGGCGCAGCAGGCCCTGGTGCACATCGAGGGCGAACGCCTGCGCAACTCGCTGCTCGCGGCCCTGTCGCATGATTTGCGCACGCCGCTGGCCGGGCTCTACGGCCTGGCCCAGACCCTGGACCGCACGCCCGCGCTGCCGCCCCAGGCGCGCGAGCTCAGCGCCGCCCTGCAGCAGCAGGCCCAGCGCATCAGCGCCATGGTCAACAACCTGCTCGACATGGCCCGACTGCAAAGCGGGGCGGTGCGCCTGAATCCGCAGTGGCAGCCGGTGGAAGAGGTGGTGGGCACGGCCTTGCAGGCCTTGCAGCCCGCCCTGGCCGGCCATGCCTTGCAGCTGGACATTCCGGCGGGCCTGCCCTTGCTGAACCTGGACGCGGCGCTGATGGAGCGGGTGCTGTGCAACCTGATCGAGAACGCGCTCAAGTACACGCCACCCGACAGCCACCTGCGCATCTCGGCCGAGCTGGCGCCGGCCTCGGAGCAGGCCCTGCTGCTGCGCGTGGCTGACAACGGCCCGGGCCTGCCGCCGGGGCGCGAGGAGCAGCTGTTTGCCAAGTTCAGTCGCGGCGAGCGCGAAAGCAGCACGCCGGGCGTGGGCCTGGGCCTGGCCATCTGCCGCGCCATCGTGCATGCGCACGGCGGCCAGATCCACGGCGAAAATCTGCCCGGCGGCGGCGCCTGCTTCGTCATCCGCCTGCCGCTCGGTGAACCGCCGGCGCTGCCGGCGGGAGATGAGCCCGAACCCGGGGCCGACCCGGTCCTTTGAATGTAAGTGCCGCGCTGCCGCTGCTGCCACTGTTCTTGTTGTCACCGCTGCTCTCAGCGCCTGAATCCATGAGCGAACCGCATCCCATTGCCCTGATTGTTGAAGACGACGCGAGCATCCGCCGCTTCGTGCGCCTGGCCCTGGAGGCCGAGGGCTGGCAGGTGCACGAGGCCAGCACCGTGCGCCAGGGCCTGGTCGATGCCGGCACGCGCCGGCCCGAGCTGGTCATCCTGGACCTGGGCCTGCCCGATGACGATGGCCTCAACTACCTGCGCGATCTGCGTGCCTGGTCGGGCGTGCCGGTGATCGTGCTCTCGGCGCGCACGGCCGAGGCCGACAAGATCGCCGCCCTCGATGCCGGTGCGGACGATTACCTGAGCAAGCCCTTTGGCGTCGGCGAGCTGATGGCCCGCGTGCGCGTGGCCCAGCGGCGCAGCCAGGCGGCGGCGCGCAGCAGCATGGATGAGCCGGCGCAGACGGTCTTCCGTTTCGGCGAGGTGGAGGTCGATCTGGCCCAGCGCCGGGTGCTGCGGGCCGGCCAGCCGGTCCATCTGACGCCGCTGGAGTACCGCTTGCTGACGCATCTGATTGCGCACGCCGGGAAGGTGCTGACGCACCGCCAGATGCTCAAGGCCGTCTGGGGCCCCAGCCATGTCGAGGACAACCACTATCTGCGCGTCTACATGGGCAATCTGCGCCAGAAGCTGGAGGCGGTACCGGCGGCGCCGCAGTACCTGCTGACCGAAACGGCCGTGGGCTACCGCCTCGTGGCTTGAAGCTCGGCGGCAGCCGGGGCGGGCGGGGCGGGCGGGGCCATCCGGCCCCGGGGCTTCACCAGCCCCCGTGCAGATGGCTGGCCAGGGGCTGGCGCAGGCCGCGCAGCCAGTGGCCGTAGACGCTGCGGGCCAGGCGGTGCAGCTCGGCGGTGCGGGCGGGCAGCTCGCGCAGCAGCTCTTTTTCGCTCTGCACCGTGCGGCCATGGCCTTGCGCCAGGGCCTGGCGGATCTCTTCGCGCGATTCGGCGCACCAGGCACGCACGCTGTCCTCGGTCACTTCCAGATGCGATTGCAGGCCCAGGTGTCGGCCATGGGCAAAGCCCTTGTTCAGGCAATGGCTGCCGAACAGGATGCGCTGGGCGCCGCTGGGGATCTCGAAGCTGTCGTGGTGCCAGTTGAACATGGTGACCTGGGCTTGGCCGCCCAGGCGCTCGCGCCCGGCCGGCGTGGCCCAGAGCCGGCTCCAGCCGATGTGGGGCCAGGCATGGCGGTGCACCCGCGCGCCCAGCGCCCGGGCCAGCAGCTGGGCGCCGAAGCAATGGCCCAGCACCGGCACGTCCAGGGCCACGGCCTGGCGCAGCAGGCCCAGCTCGGCCTCGATCCAGGGCAGGTCGTCGTTGACGCTGTGGTTGCTGCCCAGCACGACCAGGCCGCTGTAGTCGCTGATCCAGCGAGGCAAGGCCTGACCCCGCGGCGCGTGGAAGACTTCGCAGTCCAGGCCCTGGCTGCGCAGATGGCTCAGCAGATAGCCGGGGCCTTGGTTGCACTCGTGCTGGAGGATGGCGATCGGGTTCATGAAGCGGGCCGGCATGGCGTCCGGCCACTCGTTGCGAGGGCTTCAATTTAGAAGGGCCGCCATCAAGATCCTGCTCAGTTGGCGGGTGGCGGTGTCAAGAAGCCGTCAAGCCCGCGCGCCAGGCCGCGCCCTACAATTCGCGCACCTTTTCCCCTCATTGCTTGTGCCCGCCATGCCCGTCAACCTCACCGCCCCCGATCCCGCCAGCCTGCACCCCGTTCCCGGCGTTCGCCTGGGCGTGACCATGGCGGGCATCCGCAAGGCCGACCGGCGCGACCTCAGCGTCATCGCCCTCGATGAGGGCGCCAGCGTGGCCGGCGTCTTCACCAAGAACCGCTTCTGCGCTGCGCCGGTGCAGGTCTGCCGCGAGCATCTGGCCGGTCAGACCGAGGGCGCCGGCATCCGAGCCATCCTCGTCAACACAGGCAATGCCAATGCCGGCACCGGCGAAGATGGCCTGGCCCGCGCGCGCCAGAGCTGCACGGCCCTGGCCGAGCTGATGGGTCTGCAGCCCAGCCAGATCCTGCCGTTTTCCACCGGCGTGATCATGGAAGTGCTGCCGGTGGACCGCATCATCGCCGGCCTGCCCAAGGCCATCGCCGCCCTGCGCGACGACGCCTGGGGCGAAGCGGCACTCGGCATCATGACCACCGACACCTTGCCCAAGGCCGCCTCGCGCCAGATCCAGATCCAGGGCCAGACCGTCACCATCACCGGCATCAGCAAGGGCGCAGGCATGATCCGCCCCAATATGGCCACCATGCTCGGCTATGTCGCCACCGACGCCCACATCAACCCGGGCCTGCTGCAGACCCTGGTGACCGAGGCGGCCGATGCCTCCTTCAACCGCATCACCATCGATGGCGACACCTCGACCAACGACTCCTTCGTGCTGATCGCCACCCACAAGGCCCAGCATGAGCGCATCGAATCGCTGCACAGCGCCGAGGGTCAGGCCTTGCGCGAGGCGGTGATCGCCGTGTCGCAGCAATTGGCCCAGGCCATCGTGCGCGACGGCGAGGGCGCCACCAAGTTCATCTCGGTGGTGGTCGAGGGCGGCCGCGACGAGGCCGAGTGCAAGCTGGCGGCCTATGCCATTGCCCACTCGCCGCTGGTCAAGACCGCCTTCTTCGCCAGCGACCCGAACCTGGGCCGCATCCTGGCGGCGGTCGGCTATGCCGGCATCGCCGACCTGGACCAGGCCTTGATCGATCTGCATCTGGACGATGTCCATGTGGTGCGCGCCGGCGGCCGCCACCCCGATTACCGCGAGGAAGACGGCCAGCGTGTCATGAAGCAGAGCGAGATCACCGTGCGCGTCAGCCTGCACCGCGGCGCCGCCCACACCACGGTCTGGACCTGCGACCTCAGCCACGACTACGTGACCATCAACGCCGACTACCGCTCCTGAGCGAGCGCAGCGCGGCTCATGGCTCCGCGCAGCAGCCAGCAAAAAGCCCGGCATGCCGGGCTTTTTCTTTGGCGCATGGCGTCCTGAATGTCGGTTTGCGTTCAACCCAAAACTGAAAACCGACGCTGATTTACCACTCGAGTCTGGACGGATCAACAGGCTTTGAACCTGTGTCTCACCCAAGTCTGAACTATCGGTTTCTTGTTTCACTCAACTTTGAACGCTCGGCGTCACTTGGTCATCGAGCCCGGACCTCAACCGGCACCTCGGCCGCAATGTTGATTTGCTGGGCAACGAATGCGTAAAGGTCCTGCTCCGCAGCAGGTGCCTCGATGGAGATCAGCAGGCTGTAGATCGCGGCACGATCAAAGCGACGGTGAGAGGGCCGATTGCGCCACCAGCCCATGGTCGGAAAGACGGCCAGCTGCCCACGATTGGCCAACTGCGCGGCCGTTCCCGTCCAGCTGTCGGACACAAGGGAACCTCGCGTGCGCAACCGCTCACCGAGCGTCCAGCCTTGATCGTTGCCGCCGCCGCCCGGCAGGCCCTGCTCCTCGGCTGCTGCCTGAGCGTTGATCCGACCGCGGAACGCCGCTTCGGTCTCCAGTGGGCGCCGTACGGCGAAGCGCAGCGCATGTGACTGGTAGGCGTACTTGTCAACGCCACCACGCTCTCCCGGGTTCGGCTCGATGAAATACGACAGCGTGACCCGCAGCGTGACGGGCAAGTCGCCAAGCTCCTGCAGAACGTCGATGGGCCACGGCAGGTCGTGCAGGTGCATCTCGCAAGTCTTCACATCGCCATCGACCTTGTGATATGGCTGGATCTGGTCCTGCACGATCATGGTCAGCGAGTTGCTCGCGCTGTACAGGACACGCTCCAGGCTCGGCACGCCGTAGCCACAGTGCCGCAACAACTGGCGCATGTTGGTCTGGTTGCGCTGGCCCCCTGGCGTGTAAGTGTCGAGCATTGGCTGGGTCCAGCGCGCCGAGTGCACCATCAGTCCCCGAATGGTTTCCGGCCAGAAGCCGGGATAGGCGGCGGCGATGCGCGCGCACATGCCGGCGGCCAGGCCAGTGGCTGCACTGGTGGCCCAACTGAGCGAAAACAGCCGCTCGTTCGGCTCATGGCCGGTAGTCAGCAAGGACAGGCTGTCCATCGAACTGGTGAAACCCGATGCCTCGATGGCGGCGTTGCCGCCCTCCATGACGATGTCCGGTTTGTAGGGCCAGCCTTGCTGCCAAGTGGCCGACGTCGTCGTGTACGGGCTCAGCCCGCCGGCGCTGGCGATAGGCCGGTATCCGGGCGCGTCAGCCGAGATGGTCGTCATATCGGAATACGCCCCGACGGTCAGCGCATTCCAAGCTTGGCCTGGGTCATGGACGGAGCTGGTGCTCAAGCTGTGCGGGTACGCCGCCCACGCGGCACTGTCATTGGTGTTGCCTGCGGACAGAACGAACAGCCGTCGTGTGGCGCCCTGTCCTTCGTAATCGCAAGCCAGTCGGTCCACCTCGGCTGACCAGGATGAAGGCCGACCACGGTCGCGACCGTCGGTGGAGGACACCGCCATCGCGAACACGCGACGGCGCTCGACATCGGTGATCTCCACACGAGCGACCGCCTCCGCGGTGATCGCGCCAAATGACTCGCCCTCGTTATCACCCGGCCCACGCAGCACCTTCACCGACTCAAGGCGATGCGGAACCACCAGCGGCGCGTTCTCGGCCAGCGCGGCGGTGAGGTCGCCCAGCAAGGCCAGGCCTGCGAGTTCACTCCCATGGCCGTTCGCATCGTCTGGCCCCCAGGCCGGCTCTATGGCGTGGCGGTCCTCGTCTCCCACAAACGGCGCAAGAAGTGGGTGGCCGTGATTCACGCCAGTGTCCAGCAGCGTCACGTACGCGTTACCGGTCGGTTCGGAAACCAGCCGTTGCAGCAGATCGTCCTGCCAGTCGGCCTGCTCATCAAGCGGCAGGTTGGCGAAGAACTCGGCGGTGGTCTTGGCACGCCGCAGCTCCGCGATCATGTTCAACACCAGTGACGACTGCAGGAGTTGACGCTTGGCGCCATGGACCTGGGCGACCATCCGCTCGGGAAAGTGCAGCACGCGGTCGCTGACCCGCAGCCTTGCCATCTCGGCCACCTTGCGGAAATCGGCCAGCGTGCGCTCGGCATGCCCGCCGAGCGGCAGCCATGCCTCCCACCAGATGGCTTGGTCACCGTCGTCAGGCAAGGCGGCGACGTCATCCGTCCAGAGCGAATCGAAGGTCGCCACGCGCAGCGCGCTGATGGCGTCCACGAGCGCCTGGTGATCCAGTGGGGCACCCTTCTTGTTGGTCTTGCCTTCGACGTACTCGGTGATCAGGTTCTCGAAATGGCTCAGCTTGCCTTGCGGCACGAACACGGTGGCCAGGATCTGCGTGCCCTGGTGCCGAACGTTCATCAGCTCGATGCCACGATGGTCGCGGGCAAGGCTCGCGGCGGCCATGGCCACGCCCTGCTCGCTCTCGAACTCGACCTGGATGCCGATCACACTTTGCACGCCAGCTTCGGTTTGCTCGACCATACGCTGCTGTTGCGCTACGGCGACTTGTGCCAACTGAGCGCGCAGCGCGCCTGCATGCTGCTGCCGGTCCTTTGCCGGCACCGCCGCTTTGTCTCCGCCGCCGATGGCCTTTGCGGTATAGCCCTCAACACTGCGGGTGCCTTGAGGGAGCAGGTGCGGGCGGTGCTGCAGATCTCCGGTAGCCATTCAGCGAGCGCGCACTCAGGCCTTGGCCGCCGGCGTGCGGCGACGCACGGCCTGGCGTTGTTGGAGAAGAGCCTTGACATCGTCGGCCGGCACACTGACCTGGTCATGCATCACGGCTTCCTTGACCGCATCACTCACGGCGCGCGTGATTTCTGCATGGCTCAGCCCGACGGCTTCGGTCGTCAGCGCAGAGATGGCCTTGGTCGACTTCAGATAGCTACCCAGGCGCATGCGCAGCAGCGCACGAATCTCGTCTGCGGATGGCACGTGATACTCGACCAAGTCATCGAAGCGCCGGAACAGCGCGTCATCTAGGATGTCGACGTGGTTGGTGGCTGCGACGATCACGCTGCTGGACTCGTCCTGCTCGATCATCAGCAGGAAACTGTTGAGGATGCGGCGGATCTCGCCGACGTCGTTGGCCATGCCGCGCTGGCTGCCGATGGCGTCGAACTCGTCGAAGAAATACACACCTCTGGTGGAAGCCACAGCGTCAAACACCTGGCGCAGCTTGGCGGCCGACTCGCCCATGAATTTGGTGATCAACGCATCCAGGCGCACTACGAACAACGGGATGCCCAACTCGCCCGCCAAGGCAGCAGCCGTCATCGTCTTGCCGGTGCCAGAAGGACCGACGAGCAGGAGCTTGCGACGCGGGTGCAGGCCATGGCTGCGCAATTTGCTCAGATGTCGCTGCTCCTTCAGAACGCGCTGCAGCCCGGCGAGCACGGGCGGCGCCAGCACCATGTCCGACAGCCGGCGGGACGGATAGGACACGGTCAGCAGGGAAGCCAGCTCTCCCTTGGGGCGAGCAAGCGGAATGGCGCCGTCGGGAGAGCCCGAGGGTCGGCGCGACTTGGCGGCGTCAAGCAGATCGCGCAGTTCCTCGGCGAGCTTCCCGTGGCCCTGTTTGGCCTCGTGTGCCGCCATCTGCATTGCGACCGAGTAGAAATGGCGCTCGTCTCCCTCCGCATACGAGCGGAAGAGGGCTTTGAGTTGATCGCCATTGGCCATGTAGTCATTGTCGCGTAAAGCGGCCGGCGGAAGTCGTGTCTAGGGTTTGCATGGACTTCAGCGCCCATTCAGACTTGAACGCAATCAATTCGAGCTTCAGCGCAAACCGACACTGAAGACGCCCTCAGTGCTTGCAGCCCGGGCCATGGACATGAGGCACAGACGCCGCCTGCACCGGGATGCCGACCGGCTTGCCCTTGGCATGCGAGGGGTGCGAGCAGCCGGCGTGGCCGTGGTCATGGCCGTGGTCGTGGTGGTGATGCACATGCCCATGGTCGTGGCCATGGTCATGAGAACCGCAATCCGCATGGGCCGGCGCATCGACCACGCGCAGCGAGCCATCCTCGGCCACCAGCACATCACCGGCGTGCAGATGGGTGCCCTCCGGCAGCTGAATCTTCAGCGCCTGGCCCTGTTCATCGGTCACCTCCAGCGCATGCTGGTGGCTCTGTGCTTCGTCCAGCTTGACGACGGCCGCCCGCTTGAGCAAGGCCGGGGCCAGGCCCTGGCCGCCCGGCAGGCGTTTGGTGATGAGCAGGGCAGCGGAGGACGATTGGGTGTTCATGATGGGGCAGCAGAGGATGGAAATGAAAAAGCAGCAGGGTCGAAGCCGACAATGTAGCGAAGTCTGAATCGGTGTTTGAAAAGAGGGCGAAGGCGATGCAAGAAAACGGAGGAGCCCGTGGGCAAGAAACGGTGCAGGAGGGGCAGGAGGGGCGGAGGCCTGGATTCACCATTCGTTTGGCCGGCCCGGCCGATCACCCGGGTTTGGCGGCGCTGTACCGGCGCGCATCGCTGGCCAATGAGAGGGATCGTGAGTTCCTGCTGAGTGAGCCAGACTTGCTGCAGCTGGACAGCCTTGCCATTGACTGCGCTTGCATGTGGCTGGCCGAGGCGGCCGAGACCGGCGGCCGCATTCTCGGCTTCGTCAGCCTGGAGCCCGGCCCGGTGGACACCCAAACGGTGATGCTCGACGGCTTGTTTGTCGAACCTGATCTGTGGCGCCATGGCCTGGGCCGTGCGCTTCTGGCCCATGCTTGCGAGCGAGCCCACGCTTCGGGCGCTCGCTCCATGGAAGTGCTGGCCAACACCCATGCCCTGGCCTTTTATCGGCGCGAAGGATTCGAGTCGCTGGGCGAAGAGCCCCAGCGCTTCGGCGTCGCCCATCGGATGCGTCGGCAACTCGCCTGAGGCCCTGCGGCCGGCGTCGCGGCCAAGGCCTCAGAAATCCACCGCCTTGGTCCGCAAGCCGCGGGCGATCAAGGTGGCATTGATCAGCTGGGCTTGTTCGCGGCTGGCAAAGGGCCAGATGGCGGGGCGCCAGCCCTCGGGGGTCTGGAAGACTTGCGCCTGGCTTGCGCCGCCGCCCGGGTTGGCGGCCAGGGCCACCTTCATGCGTTCCAGCATGGCCTCGGCGTCGGCCTTGTTGGCGCTGACGGGGCCGACCAGGGCCACCACGGTCGCCTTGCCGGCTGTGGCCGCCGCGTTGCCGCTCGGCTTGCCGGCGCTCACGCCTCGCTCTTCCGACGGCTTGCCACGCGAATCCTTGGCCGTGGATTTGTCCGCCGCGTTGTCGACGGCGCTGTGCAGGCTGGGGCGCTCGCCGTCACGGCTGCTGATGCGGCCGGCGGTGATGGGCGAGGGCTTGGGGCCGTTCATCAGGTCGGCCACCGGGTCGGCGGGCTTGGCCGGGGCATTCTTGTCCTCGGCCTTGGCGGCCTCGCTGCCGGGGGCCGGGGCGTCGGCCAGCATGGGCCGGGCGTTCTTGCGCGGGATGGGCTTGACCAACTGCGGCCGGATGTCGGGTTGGGGCTCGCTGGCGGCCAGCTCGGGGCTGCTGTTGGCGCTGTCCTTGCCGGCGGCCTTGTCCAGGGCCGCTTGCTGGGCGGCAGCAATCGCGGCGGCCGTGGCTGCCGCGGCTTCACGCAGATCCAGCGGGGTGGGCAGGGCCGGCTTTAAAGGGGGGGCAGCGACTGCCGCGCTGGCAGCACTGCTGGTGCTCGACGGTGCCGTGTTCTCCGCGAACTCGGCCGCTGCCGACGCGGCGCTGGCTTCGGGGGCGGCCGGCCCGGCGGCTTCGCTGGCCTCAGGCTCGGCTGCTTGGGCCACCGCACTCGCGGGCGCAGAGGCTGCCACGGCGACGGCCGCGCTGGCGGCTGCAGCGGCCGCTTCCTCGGCCTCCTTGACGGCCTTGCGGCTGGGTAGGAGCAGCAGGGCGGCGCTCATCAGCAGCACGCCCAGGGGCAGCAGGGTCACGGCGCCCAGACGCCAGGGGCTCAGGCAGCGGCGGCCGATGATTTGCGGGCGCGGGTGGCCCTGGCCGACCAACACGCGGGTGCGCGAGCGGCCGGCGTCGATGGCCGCGGTGATCAGGTAGAGCTCGAACGGCCAGGCGCCGCCATTGCCTTGCGCGTCGCCACCGGCGCTGCCGCCGCCCATCATCAGCTCGTCGATGGGCACCACGCGCTGCGGCCAGCTGCCGTCGCCCGGCTGTTCCGAGTAGCCAAAGCGCTGGGCGAAGCTGGCGATGCGGGCCGGCGTCAGGCCGGCGATGAAACGTTCGCTGAAGGCCGGCCAGGTGTCCGAGCCGGCGGCGGGCCGCGGCTTGCCGGGCTTGGGGCTGCGGCTGCGCCAGTTGCGCAGGCCGCGCTTGAAGCGCTCGCCCCAGCTGCTGCGGTGCCAGAGTTCCTGGTCGGCCAGGGCGTCGAGTTCGGCGGCGTTGCTGTTGGCGGCGATGGTCGATTCCTCGCCCCAGGCCGCCAGGCTGTCGGGCGAGACCTCGTCGGTCAGCACCGGTTCGATCGGTTCCTGCGGGCGGCCGCTGCGGCTGCTTTTGCGAGCGGCAACGTCCGAGCTGGGCGCAGCTGCGCCGCCATTGCGCATGAAGGGCAGGGCCACGACGCCGATGGTGTGGACGTCGTAGATATTGATGCGTTTCGCGAGCGGGTGGCTGTTGTGCCAGGCCACCAGATGCTCGACCAATCGATCCATGGCGTGTCGGTCGCCCTTGTGTCTTCGTTCTTGCGTTGGGCTCGACCTGGGTTTCAGGGCCCGGGCGAGCCTGTGGAGTGTGCCTTGCAACTGTGCCCCAGGCGCGCCGGGGTGTTGGTCTTTGAAAGCCGGGATTTCCAGTTCAAACCGGCGCCGGCCTCAGCCCAGGGTTTTCAGCAGCCAGGCTTGCAGATCGCGCAGCTCTTCGGGGCAGACCGAGTGTTCCATGCGGTAGTCATGCCATTCGACCGTGTGGCCCAGGGCTCGCAACTGCTCGCGCGCCGCCTCGCCGCGGGCCGGCACCACCACCGGGTCCAGCCGGCCATGGGCCATGAAGATGGGTGTCAGGCGGTTGGCGTCGCTGCGCTCGGCCTCCAAGTGCTCGGCCAGCGGGTTGTAGCCCGAGAGCGCAACGATGCCGCCCAGGCGCTCGGGGTAGCGCAGGCCGGTGAACAAGCTCATGGCGCAGCCCTGCGAGAAGCCCATCAGCACGATGCGCTGAGCCGGCACGCCGCGGGCACGTTCGGCATCGATCAGGGCGGCGATGGCTGCGCCCGAGGCGCGCACGCCGTCGGCGTCTTCCTGGCGCTGCAGATCGACCTGGCGGATGTCGTACCAGGCGCGCATCACATAGCCACCGTTGATGGTGACGGCTTGTTCCGGCGCATGGGGAAAGATGAAGCGCACGGCGCCCAGGGCGCGCAGGTCCAGCTCTTCGCACAGGGGCACGAAGTCATGGCCGTCGGCACCCAGGCCGTGCAGCACGATCAAACTGGTGCGGGGATTGGGGCCGGTGTCGTGTTGCAGGGCGGGCAGGGTCATCATGGCGGTCGGTGGAGAGAAAAGGGGATGCAAGGCCGAGCTATGGGGTCGGGGCCCGAACGCCATTGTGGCCCGACCGGCTTCCAGGCTGGGTGACTGTGGCCACGGCCCGGCTGGGCCGGGCCGGGCCGGGCCTTTGGTTCAACGCTCGGCCTCGCGCATCAGGCGAAAGCCCAGCAGCACATAGCGGGTGTCAGGCCGGTTCCAGTTGCGAAAGCTGCTGCGTGTGTAGAACGGCCAGCTGTGCCAGCTGCCGCCGCGGCGCACCCGCACCTCGCCCTCGGGCGGGCCTTGCGGGTCGATGCGGGGCGAATGGGCGTAGTAGTCTTCGCCGTACCAGTCGGCCACCCATTCCCAGGCATTGCCATGCATATCGTGCAGGCCCCAGGCGTTGGGAGCGAATTGCCCCACGGGCGCGGTGAAGACATGGCCGTCACGGCCCGGCAAGGCCTGGTCCCGCCACTGCGGCCAGAGCGCGGCTGTGTCGGCATCGAAGACATTGGCCACCCGCAGCAGGCTGGCCGGCTTGTCGCCCGAGTGGTAGCGGCTGCGCGTGCCGGCGCGGGCGGCGTACTCCCACTCGGCCTCCGTGGGCAGGCGGTAGCGCCGCCCCTCGACCCGGCTGAGCCAGGCCGCCATGGCCTGGGCATCGGCCCAGCTGACATTGACGACCGGGTGATCGTCGCCCTGCGGGAAGCCGGGGTCGCGCCAGGAGTAGCGAGGCAGGCGGCCTACGAAGGCGTCATGGCGCGGGCTGGTGGCCGGGTCGTACTGGGCGTTGTAGCCGTAGGCGCCGGTGCCGTCGGCGATCGATTCCGGCACATGGCCGGAGGCTTCAACAAAGCGGCGGAACTGACCCACCGTCACCTCGTGCACACCCATCCAGAAGGGCTTGCTGATTTGCACCCGGTGCACCGGCCCTTCGTCCTGCAGCTTGCTGAAACGTTCGGGTTCGAGCGCCGGGAAGTCGCGCGCCAGACGGGCGGGCGATTCCCCGCTGCCCATCCGGAACTGGCCCGCGGGCAAAAGCCTGAACTGCATGCCCAAGCTGTTGCGATCAAGCGCGGGCTCGCCGGCGCTGCCGGGCCTGAGCCGCGGGCCGGCAGCCGCAGCGGCGCTGTGCAGCAATGAAAGTGCCAGCAGGCTGGCCCGCATGAACTTTTGAGCGCAGGATGTCATGGCTCGGATGGTAGGCGCACGCAATGACGGAAAATCGGCTTTTGCACGGACGCCGGCCATGTTTTCCCATCTGATCTCCGACCCCCAGGCGCCTGCCGCCCCCGCAGCCCAGGCCGACGCCCGCCAGCGCTTTCTCAAGCTGCTGCACACCGCCTTGCAGGACGGCAGCTTCGTCAAGCTGCTGCTGAGCAAGTACAGCGGCTCGCAGCCCCAGCTGGAGCGCCTGACCCTGCGCCCGGTGCAGCTGCGTGGCGAGGTGGCGCTGAGCCTGCTTTGGCGCTACCAGACCAAGGACATCACCAAGAACCTGGCCGTGCCGGAGGCCCTGGCCGAAGTGGACGCGCTGCTGGGGGCAGAGTTTCAGAACGCGCACCTGCAGACCCAGAGCCACGAGGTGCAGCTGGCCTTCAGCCGCAAGGGCCGCCCCAGCCTGCGCGTGGGCCGCAGCGCCGAGTCCGCCCCGCCTCAGGCCCAGGTGCAAACCCAGGGCCATGACAAGGAAAAACAACGTTATCTGGAACTGGATCGCCCCTTCTGGCGCGATCTGGGCGTGACCCATGCCGTGCGGCGCGGCGGCGAGGACGAGCTGCAGCTGGTGCCAGCCATGTCGCGCAAATGGAAGCAGATCAACAAGTTCATCGAGATTTTTGCCGCGGCGCTGAAGAACTCGGGCTTGGCCGAAAGCCCCGATGTGCATGTGGCCGATTTCGGCTCGGGCAAGGGCTATCTGACCTTTGCCATGCACGACTGGCTGCGCGCCCAGGGCAAGCAGGCCCAGGTGACCGGTGTGGAGCTGCGCGAGGACATGGTGCGCCTGTGCAATGAGGCAGCCCGCCGCCACGGCATGGAGGGCCTGCGCTTCGATCAGGGCGATGTGCGCAGCTACACCCCGCTGCGTCTGGACGTCATGATTGCCCTGCATGCCTGCGACATCGCCACCGATTACGCCATCCATTTCGGCCTGCGCACCGGCGCCCGCGTCATCATGTGCTCGCCCTGCTGCCACAAGCAGATTCGCCCGCAGATGCAGATGCCGGCCCAGCTGCGCCCGCTGCTGCAGCACGGCATCCATCTGGGCCAGGAGGCCGAGATGGTGACCGATTCCCTGCGCGCCCTGCTGCTGGAATCCCAGGGCTACGAAACCCAGGTCTTCGAGTTCGTCGCGCTGGAACACACCAGCAAGAACAAGATGATCCTGGCCGTCAAACGCCCCCAGCCCTTGAGCGCCGCCCGCCGCGCCGAGCTCTTGAGCCAGATCGCCGAGGTCAAGGCGTTCTACGGCCTGCGCGAGCAGTGCCTGGAGACTTTGCTGGCGGATTGAAGCCACCGCTGGTTTCGTCTCGCTTGATGGGGCGTTCTCGCCTCTGTGAGGCTGATGGGTTTTGCTCGTAAGGCCCTGCAGCCCGTGCCGCCACCGGGCTCATGGTTCCGGGGTCGATGTGCCCCCCGTCGGTGGAGAACGCCCACTTCGGAGGTGGCTCGGCCCGCCGACGGGCGATTTGTGCGCGGCCAAGGGCGCAGAGGAGCGGCTCAGGCGCGCGTACTCGCGCGCTTCAAGCGCTGACTCGGCGCCACTGTCTGACCGCAGTGAGCGCAGCGAACGGAGGGAGATTGGCGCCGCTGAGCCGCGGCGTGAGCACCGAGGGGAGTCGGCTCGCAGAGCCGACCCGCGAACCATGAGCCCGGCGGCGGGACGAGACACCGCAGCGTGAGCGATCGGCACAGTGGAGGACAGCCATGTGTCGGCTTGAGCCCTGGGCCGTTCAGCGCTTGTGTGCCTCAGAAGCAAAAAAAGCCCCGACCTTGCGGCCGGGGCTTGTGAAGAGCGCATGCCACCGCCCGGGACGCCGGCTTGGGAAGCAAGCGGGCGTGGGGCTGCGGTGACCGGGTGTTGCGCGTGCAGCGCAGGCTTGTGGCGAACGCGGGCGCTGGAGCGGGCTCCAGCGGGGCGCACGCGGCCTGCTCGCTGTGAAACGGAGAGCGTCGCCGGGGCGACGCCTGGCTTAGAAGGTGTCCCAGCCCCCGTCATCGGCCGGGGCTGGCGCTGGCGCGGGTGCCGGGGCGCGAGGGGCGGCTGCCGGGGCGGGCTTGCTGGTCTGAGTGCTTGCGGGCTTCTTGGCCGCAGCCGGCTTGGCCGCGTGCGAGGCCGCCTGGTGCGTGGACTTGATCGGTTTGCGGCTGGGCGCGAGCGCGGCTTTGTGCGCGCCCTGGGCTGAGAGCTTGAAGCTGGCCACAGCGTTCAGCAGACCCTGGGCCTGGTTGCGCAGGCTTTCGCTGGCCGCAGCGCTTTCCTCGACCAGAGCGGCGTTCTGCTGGGTGGCGCGGTCGAGCTGGGTCACGGCCTCGCCGACCTGGCTGATGCCCGAACTCTGCTCGCGGCTGGCGCTGCTGATCTCGCCGACGATGTCGGCCAGGCGCTGCACCGAACCGACGATGTCCTGGATGGTCTGGCCGGCGCGGTCCACCAGCTGGGTGCCGGTCTGCACGCGCTCGACCGAGTCATTGATCAGGCTCTTGATTTCCTTGGCAGCATCGGCGCTGCGCTGGGCCAAGTTGCGCACCTCGCTGGCGACGACCGCGAAACCACGGCCTTGTTCACCCGCACGGGCGGCTTCCACGGCAGCGTTCAGGGCCAGGATATTGGTCTGGAAAGCAATGCCGTCGATGACGCTGATGATGTCCGAGATGCGCTTGGAGCTGCCTTCAATGCCGCGCATGGTCTCCACCACCTCGCCCACCACCTGGCCGCCATCGCGGGCCACCTGGGCGGCGCTTTGCGCCAGCTGGTTGGCCTGGGCGGCGTTGTCGGCGTTCTGGCGAACGGTGGCGTTCAGCTCCTCCATGGTGGCCGAGGTTTCTTCCAGCGACGAAGCCTGTTCCTCGGTGCGCGAGGACAGATCGGCATTGCCTTGGGCGATCTGGGCGCTGGCGGTGGCCACCGATTCGGCGCCGTCGCGCACATCGCTGACGGTGCCCATCAGACTGGTTTGCATTCGGGACAGGGCGCTGAGCAACTGGCCGGTTTCGTCCTGCGAATCGCTGTGGATGGCCTGACTCAGGTCACCGCTGGCGACGCGGTCGGCGGCCTGCACGGCCAGGCTCAGCGGGGCGGTGATGCCACGGATCAGGGCCGTGGCCATCATGGCGGCCGCCACCAGGGCCAGCACCGAGACGATGGCCAAACCGGTCAACGCTGATTTGTAAACTTCGTCGGCGTCCAAAGCCGCATCGTCGGCGCCCTTGACATTGAGCGCCACGATTTTTTCAGCGCTGCTGCGGGCGCCCTCAAAGGCCTGGCGAGCACCGCCGCCCAGCTGCTTGCGCGCCTCATCGGCATTGCCGGCAGCGGCCGTGGCCAGCGCTTCTTTCGCCAGGGCTTGGTAGCTGTTCCATTGCGCCGTGAACTGCTCGTAGAGCTTGCGCTCTTCCGCACTGCTGATCAGCTTCTCGTACTGGGATGCGTCTTTCTTGAGCTCGTCCTGCGCATGGCTCATGGCACTCTCGGCGGCGCTGATCTGTTCCGGGGTGCTGGCGTTCACGCGCAGCAGCACGCCGATGCGGAACTCGCTCAAGTCCCCGTTCAAAGCCGAGGCATAGCGCACCGAGGGCAACCAGTTGTGGCTGATCTCGGAAGAGTCCATTTGCACCTGGTGCACTTGCCGGTAGCCGAACAAGGCCAGCAGGACAAGCAAGCCGGCCAGCAGGCCGAAGGCAGCGCGCAGCTTGCCGGCAATGGTCAGGTTCTTCAGAAGCTGCATGGAGACATCCCCCGGACGGCTCGAGGCCGCAGAGTTGCGATGAAGGTGCGAGCCTGTTCGGGCTCAGCACGCATCATCGGGGGAAGCGCCTTGCAGGAAAGGCGAATCAGACCGGGCGTAGGGCGCTTGTTCTCAGGACGTTCACTGGCCCGGCCTGGATCGGGCCCAGGCCGCCAGGTCCTCGGCCTGCGGTGGGCCCAGCACCCATTGCACCGGCCGCCCGGGGCGCAGCAGCGCGATATAGGGGGTGATGCCACGCCAGCCGGGGTCGACGCTGTAGCGCAGGGCGGCAGCCTGGCCCTGAAAGGCGAAGACCCGGTCGGCGCGCTTGTAATGCGGGTTGGCCAGCAGCCCGCTGTCATCCTCGCCTGGGGCCTGGTCCATGACGACGGCGATCAGCGGGGCGCGCTGGCGCTTGCGCTCTGGCGCGGCTGCCAGCTGGGCCAGCACGGCGGGGCAGTGGCCGCAGTCGGTGCTGGAGAAGACCACCAGGGCCGGTGTCTTCAGGCTCGCCTGCAGCTGCGCCCAGGCCTGGCTGTCGAAGGCTTCCACCTGACGCTTGGCTTGGGCCGGCGCCGCGGCCAGCAGCAGCCAGGCCGCCAGGCCGAGGGCCTGAGTCCGCCATCTCGTTTCAGGGCGAGTTCTTGAGGGCAATGACATGGATCTGCTCCTGGGTGCGCCAGAGCGCGTAGAGCCGCTGGCCGTGGCGCAGCAGGCGGGGGTGGTCGTTGTTCAGGCCGGTGGCGGCCAGTTCGCGCAGCTGGAAGCTGCTGCCGCCGTCGCTGGACAGCCAGGCGCGCAGGCGCTGGCTCTGCGTCGCGCCGTCGAAGCTGCGCCAGACGATGGCCAGCTCTGGGCCGGCCGCGATCACATCGGCGTGCTCGGCCCCGGCATCGGGCAAGGCCTGGACGGCGCCGACCGGGCGGCCCTGGGCGTCCAGCCGGCCATAGCGCACGGCCGCCTCGCCGCCGCGCAGGCCGAACCAGACGGCGTGGTAGCCACCGCCCTCGGCCGGCGTGAGGCCTGGGCCGTGGTGCGGGCAGGCATCCACGGCCCAGCGGTCCAGGCTGGCCCGCACCGGCGCGGCGGGCGGCTCCGAGGCCGCGCCCTGCAGCAGTGCAAAGCCATGGTCACGCTCATTCGGCTCGAAGACATGGCGCCAGAGCGCCGCCATGCCGCCCTCGGGCGTGGGGCTCAGGGCGATGCGGCAGCATTCGCAGCTGTGATCGGCCACTTTCAGATCAGGCCCGAAGCTCGCGCCGCCATCCGTCGATTCATTGCGGTAGATGGCGGCGCCGCGGTAGGGCTTGCCGGTCGGCTTGCCCTGGGCCGCGGCGGTCTTGCTCAGCTCCAAATCGCGCTTGTCGATCCAGACCGTGTGCAGCACGCCGCGCGCATCGAAGGCGATCGATTCGAAGCGGTGGGTGATGACTTGCCGGTCCGCGTGCACGGTGAAGGGCGGGCCGAAGCTGGCGCCGCCGTCTGTTGAGCGCAGCATGCGGATCTCGCCGGTGTAGGGCTTGGCCAGCGGCCGCGTGTAGCTGATCACCACGGTGGCTTGCGGGCCGAAGGCGATCTTGGGCCGGTTCTCGCCGTCGGCAACCGGCTTCTCGCCGGCGATGTCCAGCAGGCGCGGTGCTGTCCAGCTGCGCCCCTCATCGGCGCTGCGCTGCACAAACAGCCGGCCTTGCGCGTCCAGGCCGCTGAGCCAGAGTTCGCCCGCGGGCGAGAAGGCCGCGCCCACGGCCAAGGCGGGCTTGCCGGTCTTGGCCGGCCGGGCTGCCGCCGCGGCGTGGTCTCCGCCATGCTGCGCCCAGGCGGCCGGCAGCAGCGTGGCCGCCACGCTGAAAGCGGCGCAGAGTCTGTGCAATCGTGTCGTCATGTGGATCCCTTCTTCACTCAGTAGCGGGCCCGGATTTCGGTGAACAGGGTGCGGCCGGGGTAGGGGTGGGCCTGGTAGCCACGGCGGTCCGTGGCATTGTCCAGACCCAGGGCCAGCTCGAACTTGGGGCTCAGCTGGACGCTGCAGCGCAGGTCCACAAAGGTGAAGGAGGAGACGCCGCCGTAGACATTCGGGTTGCTGTCGAGGTTGTACGTGTCGTTGTAGGCGCGGCCCGAGTGGCGCAGGCCGAGGCTGGCCATCCAGCGGCTGTTCGGCCGGTAGGCAGCCAGCACATTGGCGCGGACCTTGGGCACACGCAGCCACCATTTGCCCACGCTTTGCGGGTCACGTGCATTGGCCAGCACTTTGGAATGGGCAAAGGCCGCGTTGACATCAAGGCTCAGGCCCTGGATGAACAGATCCTGGGTCTGCCAGACCAGCTCCAGGCCGTAGGTGCGCACCCGGTCCACATTGGAGACCCGGGTCACGCTGGGCAGCACGCTGGTGTCGCTCTGGCGCAGGATGGCGTCGCGCACATCGTCATGGAACAGCGAGACGCGCAGGCGCTGCAGCTCCCAGTCCTTCTCGGCGCTGAACTCCAGTGCGTTTGAGCGCTCGGCCTTCAGGTTTGGGTCGCTCTGGGTTTGCGAGGTGGCGGTGAAGGTGCCGTTGTACAGCTCTTCCACATTGGGGAAGCGTACGCCACGGCCGAAGCTGGCTTTCAGCGTCAGATCGGGCTGGGCCATCCAGGCGAGCGAAGCCTTGGGCGAGGCGCCGCTGAGCTTGCGCTCGGCATAGGGCAGGCTGCGCTGGAAGCTGCCGTCGCCCATGGCCTGGCATTGCGCACCGGCCTCGGCCTTGCAGCTGGCGACGCGCAGCAGCTGCAGGCCGTCCGTCGTGCGGAACTGCTCCTGGCGCAGACCCAGGGTCAGGGTCAGGTCGGGCTGCAGCTTCCAGGCGTCCTGCGCGTAGGCGGCAATCACCTCGCTGCGGCCGCTGTAGCTTTGCGTCAGCACCGTCTCGCCGCTCAGCCAGTTCGGCGCCTTGCGGCTGGGGCTGTTGAGCAGGTAGGCATTGCGATGCAGCCCCAGGGTCAGGGCATGGCGGCCATCACCCCAGTCGCCGGCCACCGGGCTGTAGGCGGCCTGCAGCTCCAGGGTGTTCCAGCCGGTGCCGTCGCGGCGCGTCCACAGGCCTTCGCCGCCGGCTTGGGCCTGCGGCTCGGGCAGGTTCGCCTGGGCCGCGATATCGCGCAGGATGCGGTAGTTGGAATAGACCAGGGAGGCATTCCAGCCGCTGGCGTAGCGGGTCTTCAGGGTCAGGCCGCCGTGGCGGTGCAGTTCGTCGCGGCTGGACGGCGCGAAGGCGCTGTCGGGGATGACGAAGCGATTCACGCCGTCGCTGACCGCGCCCGACCAGACGGTGTTGCCGGCCGCGTCGCGCAAGAACGGCCGGTTGCTGTTCTGCGTGTCATTGGTCCACAGGCCCAGCATGGCGCTGGCCATCAGCTCGGGTGTGAAGGCATAGCCCGCCTTCAGCTTGAGCATGTCCTGCACCGTGTGGTCGATGGCGCCACCGCTGGCGCCGAAGACGGCGCGTGCCGCGCCCTTGGGGTCGCGGTCGTAGACGATGCCGGTGACGATCTTGTCGCCCGGTTTGGCCGGGTCGAAGGCGCCGGTCTTGGCGTTCACACCGGCGCTGAAGTAGTTCATCGGCTGCGAGGTCGAGTCCTGGTGGTTCAGGCTGGCCGTGTACCAGAGGCCCGAATCCAGGCGGTTGCCGACATAGGCCGAGAGCTGGTGGCCGCCGTAGCTGTCGGCCTGGCCGTACTGCGAGAAGCGCTGGCTGTAGCCGGTCAGCCTTGCTGAGGCTTCCAAGCCGCGCGGCTCGCGCTCGGTCGTCACCACCGTGGTGCCGATCGAGTTGCCGGGGTAAATGGCCGAGAAAGGGCCATAGAGCATGTCGACGCGAGCGATCGCCTCGGGCGTGATCATGTTCCAGCGCGGGCCGTCGAAGCGGCCGAGGAAGTTGCTGATCAGGTAGCCGTCCACATAGGCCAGGCCGCGGCCCGGTTGCAGGGTGCCGAAGCTGCGGCCGCCGATCATCGAGTTGCGGTCACCGATATAGCGCTTGCGGATGCTGGTGTTGGGCAGGTATTTCAGCGCGTCCTCAGGGTTGAAGAGGTTCTGATCGCGCAGGTCCTCGGCGGTCTTGCTTACGCTGTTGCTGGGCAGATGGGCGGCCAGGCCGGAGCGCAGCGCAGCGCCGGTGATCAGCACCGGGGCGAGCTGCTGGTCGGTGGCCACGCCTTGGGCCTGGGCGACGGCCAGCGGGAAGAGGGCGGACAGCGCGAGCACGAGGGCGCGGCGGCGGGGCAGGGCGGCGCAGCGGCCGGCAGAAACAGGGGACGACATGGAGCGGAATCCGGGTGGCAGTGCGCACAGCGCGGCGGCTGTGGCAGATCGATCAATCAAGGGCTGGCTGGGCCGCTGCGAGAGCGGCGGTCCGGCTCAGAGCCAGGGCGGCGGCCAAAGGCCGGCCGCATGCGGTGGATCAGGCCGCGGTGGGTGGCGCGCGCGACTGCGGCGGCGCCCAGGCATGCATGCTCTGCGGCGCGCTGAGGAAGCGCACCGGCATGGCCTGGCGGGGTGAGCCGAGCAGGGGCAGGGCCTGCTGCGCTGGCGGCGGGGCGGCCGCCTGCTGGGCCTGCAGATCGCAGGCCGGGCAATGGTGGAAGAGGCCGTGCAGCGAATCCTTGTCCGCCGCCTGGCGCGCGGCCAGCACCGACTGCTGCGCGCGCGGCGAGACCACACTGCTGCGGCAGATCTGGCTCCAGCTGCTGGGTTCGCCGCGCAGGGCGCCCAGCACCTGGCTCAGGGCCGGCGCCAGCGCCATCAGCAGCACGCAGCAGGCCACCCAGCCGCTGAAGAAGCGGGCATGGCGGCGGAGCGGGGTCAGGTGAAGCACAGGCGCGATTGTAGGCAAAGGGTCGGGGCCGGCCGCTTGCGCTGGGTCATTGTCAGTGCTTGTGGGCGTGCTCGGCAGCGGCCGGCTTGCCCATGGCGCGGGCCTCGGCCTTGATCTCCTGTTCCACGCGCTTCTTGTCGCGGCCTTCGAACACCAGGGTCAGGTCCACGGCCTCGCCGGCGGCCAGCGGCTTCTTCAGGTCCATCAGCATGATGTGGAAGCTGCCCGGCTTGAGCTCGACCAGCTGGCCGGCCGGCAGATCCAGGCCCTCAACGGCACGCATCTTCATGGTGCTGCCTTCCATCTTCATTTCGTGGATCTCGGCCACGCTGGCCACCGAGGAGCGCACCTCGACCAGGCGGCTGTCGCTCTTGGCCTTGAGCTGCACAAAGGCACCGGTGGCTTTTTGCGGGGCCACGGTGGCGCGCACCCAGGCCTGGCCGATGTCGACCTGGGCCCAGCTGCTGGCGCTGGCCAGTAGGCTGAGGGACGCGGCGGCGAAAACACGAGTCAGGAAAGTCATGGTGAGGCGCTCAATCAGGTTGCTAGGAAAAATTGATTCTAGGTGGCGCTGGGCGCCGGGCAGAGCAGATCCAGAAGCGTCCGTGCGATCACTTGGGTGGCGCGGCGCAGGTCCTCCAGTTGCAGGTGCTCGTCGGCCCGCTTGGCATTGCTCTCCAGCACCGTGCGCGGCCCGGCGCCGTAGATGGCGGCCGGGATGCCGTGTTCGCCGTAGAGCCGCACATCGGTGTAGAGCGGCGTGCCCGAGGTCGGGATGGGCTCGCCGAACACGGCTTCGCCATGCTTCTGCAGGGCCTCGACCAGAGGCTTGTTGCCGGCCTGGGGCTTGAGCGAGCGGGCCAGCAGCAAGCGCTTGATGTCCACCGTCACCCCGGCGGCATGGCCGCCGAAGCGGGCCGCGGCGCCGCGGATCAGCTCACGCAGGTTCGCTTCCACGGCCACCGGGTCTTCCTCGGGAATCATGCGTCGGTCGAGCTTGAACACCACACGGCCGGGCACGACATTGGTGTTGCTGCCGCCCTCGATGCGGCCGACGTTGAGGTAGGGATGGTTGATGCCGGGCACCTCGGAGCTGATCTTCTGGTACAGATCGTTCTGGGCGTAGAGCACTTGCAGAATGGCCACCGCGCCTTGCAGCGCGTCGATGCCGGTGCTGGGGTAGGCGGCGTGCGAGGCCCGGCCTTGCACCGTCACCTCCAGCTGCAGGCAGCCGTTGTGAGCCGTCACCACCTGGTAGCTGAAGCCGGCGGCCAGCAGCAAGTCGGGCTTGCTGAGGCCTTGCTTGAGCAGCCAGCCCGGGCCCAGCTCGCCGCCGAATTCTTCGTCGTAGGTGAAATGCAGCTCCAGGCCGCCGCGCAGGGCCACGGCGCCCTCGGCCTGCAGGGCCTCCAGCGCGCGCAGGGCGAAGGTGTAGCTGGCGAAATCGCTCTTGCTCACGGCGGCCGCGCGGCCATACAGGCGGCCATCGACGATCTCGCCGCTGTAGGGCCCATGGCTCCAGCCCTCGCCGGGCGGCACCACATCGCCGTGGGCATTGAGCGCCACCACCGGCCCGCCCTCCGCATAGCGCCGGCGCACGATCAGGTTGGTGATGCTCTCCATGCCCTGGGCCTGCACCAGCTCGGCGGGCACGGCATGCTTCTCCGCGGTCAAGCCCATGGCCGCCAGCAGCTCGGCGGTGCGCTCGGCATGGGGCGCGTTATTGCCCGGCGGTGTGTCGGTGGGCACCTGCACCAGGGCTTGCAGATAGCGCACTTCCTCGTCGAAATGGGCGTCGATCCAGGCGTCGAGCTTGTTGTAGTTCTGGGCGGCCTGTGTCATGGGTTGTGTCATGGCGTGTGGCCCTCCGCGGCCAGTTGATTCAGCAGATGAGTGAAAGCTTGGGCGGCCAGCTCGATGTCGTCGTTGTTCGTCGACTCCAGCGGGTTGTGGCTGATGCCCTCGTTCTGGCCGCGCACAAAGAGCATGGCCTGGGGCATGCGCTCGTGCAGCTTCATCGCGTCATGGCCGGCACCCGAGGGCAAGTGGAAGACCTGACAACCGGTGGCGGCCACGGCGCGCTCCCAGCGGGCTTGCCAGCTCGCGTCGCTGGGCGCGGCATTGGCGGCCAGGGTGGGCTGCAGCGTCCAGCTCAGGCTACGGCGCTCGCAGATGCGGATCAGCGCCTCGCGCACTTCCGCGTCCAGCGCGTCGCGGGCGACGTCGCTGGGTGCCCGTAGATCCAGGCTGAACTGGCAGCGGCCGGGGATCACATTGATGGAGCCGGCTGGCACGTGCAGCTGACCCACGGTCCCCACGGTGCCTGCACTGGCAGCTGCACATTGCTCGACAAACAGCAGCAGCTCGGCCACCGCGGCGGCCGCATCGCGCCGCTGGCCCATGGGCGTGGTGCCGGCATGTGCAGCCTGACCGATCACCTCGCCCAGGTAGCGCCGGCCGCCGTTGATGGAGGTGACCACGCCCAGGGCCAGGTCTTGCCCGTGCAGCACCGGGCCTTGTTCGATGTGCACCTCGACAAAGCCGAGGTAGCGGGCGGGGTCGCGTGCCAGCGCCGTGATGGCCTCCATCGTGCCGGGCAGACCGGCGGCCTGCATGGCCGCGCGCATGGTGATGCCCTCGCGGTCTTGCAGCTCCAGCCAGGCCGGGTCGAACTGGCCGGTCAGGGCGCTGGAGCCCAGGAAGGTGGCCGGGTAGCGCTGGCCTTCCTCCTCGGAGAAGGCCACCACCTCGATGGCAAAGGGCAGGCGCCGCCCGCCGGCCTGGAGCTCGCGCACGCAGGCCATGGGCAGCAGCACGCCGAGGCGGCCGTCGTGCGGGCCGGCATTGCGCACGGTGTCGTAGTGGCTGCCGGTCAGCAGGCGCGGTGCGTCGGTTTGGGCGCCGTGATAGACGCCAACGACATTGCCGACGGCATCGATTTTCACCTCGTCGAAGCCGCTCTCAGTCATCCAGGTCTGCAGCTGCGCGGCCACAGCCTGGTGGGCCTCGGTCAGGTAGGTGGCGGTCAGCTGGCCGGCTTCGAGAAAGCCGGGCTCGGAGTGCCGGGCCAGCTCATGCGCCCAGTCCCAGACCTGGTTGCCCAGACGGGGCTCGACCCCGAACTTGTCATTCAAGCGGATCTCGGCGATGCGGTGGATCTGGCGCAGGCACTCGGCCCGCTCGACGTCTGCCGGTTGGGCCAGGCGGCGCGCAAAAGTGGCGATGATCTCGGCCCGGCTCAGGCCCAGGCCCCGCGGACCGCGCACGGCCAGGATGAAGGGCCAGCCGAAGCGTGCGTTGTAGTCGGTGTTGAGCTGCTGGATGCGCGCGAACTCCTCGGGGCTGCAGTCGCTCAGGCCTGCGCGGCTTTGCTCGCCCGTGGATTCGGCCGTCAGGCTGCGCGCCAGCATGGCCTTGCCGGCCAGCTCGGGGTGGGCGCGGATCAGGCCCAGCTGCTCGGCCTCGCTGGCCTCGCGCACGACCTGGGCCAGGGCTTGCTTTAGTGCCGTCAGATTGAGCAGGGGCCGTGCGGACGCGGCGCGTCGGGCGATCCAGGGTGAGTGCTCGTAGACGCCGTCCAGCAGGGCGACGAAGTCCTCGACGCTGGCCGCGTTCAGGGTGTTCAGGTTCAGACTCATGGCTCAGCGTTCCCAGACAAAGGCGGTGTTGGCGTCGAAGGGGTGGGTGGCGCGCCAGTGGCGGGCGATGTCGATGCGGCGGCAGATCCAGACGCGATCGTGCTGCTGCACATGGTCCAGAAAGCGCTGCAGCGCCCGCATGCGGCCGGGCCGGCCGAGCAGGCGGCAGTGCATGCCTACGCTCATCATGCGAGGCGTCTCTGCGCCTTCGGCGTAGAGCACATCGAAGCTGTCGCGCAGGTATTCGAAGAACTCGTCGCCATGGCTGAAACCCTGGGGCAGGGCGAAGCGCATGTCATTGCAGTCGAGCGTGTAGGGCAGCACCAGCTGCGGCGCCAGGCTGCCGTCACTCTTGCGCACGTTCAGCCAGAAGGGCAGATCGTCGCCGTAGTAGTCGCTGTCGTACTCGAAGCCGCCGAAGTCGGCCACCAGGCGGCGGGTGTTCGGGCTGTCGCGGCCGGTGTACCAGCCCAGCGGGCGCTCGCCGAGCATGCGGGTGAGGATGTCCATGCCGCGCTGCAGGTGCTCGCGCTCGGTGGCCTCGTCCACGTTTTGGTAGCTGATCCAGCGCCAACCGTGGCAGGCCACCTCATGGCCCAGGCTTTGCAAGGCACTGCAGAGCTCGGGGTGGCGCTCCAGAGCCATGGACACACCGAACACGGTCAGTGGCAGGCCGCGCCGCTCGAACTCGCGCAGCAAGCGCCAGACGCCGACGCGCGAGCCGTACTCGTAAATGCCTTCCATGCTGAGGTGCCGCGCCGGAAAGTCCGGCGGGCTGAACATCTCGGACAGGAACTGCTCGCTGCCGGCATCGCCGTGCAGTACCGAGTTCTCGCCGCCTTCTTCGTAGTTCAGTACGAACTGCAGGGCGAGGCGGGCCTGGCCGGGCCACTGGGCCTGCGGCGGCTGGGCGCCGTAGCCGATCAGGTCGCGGGGGTAGCTCATGTCTTGGTGCTCCAGATGAGTGGGGCTCAGGATTTCAGGGCCTGGGCCAGGTCGGCCACGCGCGGCTGCAGGCGCAGGCTGGTTTCCACATGGCCCAGGTGATCGCGCAGCAGCTTTTGCACCGCGCGCTTGTCGTGCGCTTCCAGCGCGTCGACCAGGGCCACATGCTCGGCATGCGACTCGGCGGCCGAGTGGTCGCTTTGGTACATCAGCGAGATCAGCGAGCTGCGCGAGAGCAAGTCTCCGAGCAGCTGCGCCAGCACCTCATTGCCCTGCATGCGCGCCAGCAGGCGGTGAAAGTCAGCCAGAAGGCGGGTGCGGCCGGGCACATCGGTGCGGGCGATGGCCTGGGCCTCGGCCTTGAGATGCTGGCGCAGCTCGGCGAGTTGGACTGGCGTGATCCGCTCCACCAGCTGAGCCAGCAGGCTGGATTCCAGCATGCGCCGCACCTCGAAGACCTGGCGCGCTTCCTCGACGCTGGGCTCGGCCACAAAGGCGCCGCGCGCCGGCGTCAGCGTCACCAGGCGGTCGCGGCTGAGCTGATTCAGGGCCTGCCGCACCAGGGTGCGAGAAACGGAAAAAATGTCCGCCAGCTTCTGCTCGGCCAGCTTGGTGCCCGGCATCAGGCGGCGCTCGACGATGGCTGCGGTGATGGCGGCCGTGATGCGCTCGGTGCTCGAAGCCGGTTCCATATCGGCTGCTGGGCTTGAAAGGGCAGGGGGCGGGGCTTTGGCTCGCATTGTGTGCCGAAGTGTATACACTTTGCCTTCAGTCACACCAAGAGAGACCTAGATGGGCAAGCTCACCACCCATGTGCTGGACACCATGCACGGCAGCCCGGCTGCCGGCATGGCCGTGCGCCTCTACCGCATGGACGCCAGCGGCAGCCCGCAGCTGCTCCACAGCCTGACGTTGAATGCCGATGGCCGCGCCCCGGCGCCGCTGTTGGAGGGTGAGGCCTTTCAGCCCGGCCGCTACCGCCTGGTGTTTGCGGCGGCGGCTTACTTCAAGTCACGCGCCGTTGCCTTGCCGGAGCCGGCCTTTCTGGATGAAGTGCCTCTGGATTTCGGAATTGCCGATGCGGGCTCGCACTATCACGTGCCGCTGCTGCTCAGCCCCTGGAGCTATTCCACCTACCGTGGCAGCTGAGCGGGTCGGGATTCCATCGACATGAGTGCATTGAGCCGCGAGATCGCCGCGCTGGAATTGCTGTTGACGCGGCAGCCTGCGGTGCTGGTGCGCGTGGCCGACGTGCAGGGCAGTGGGCCGCGCGAGTTGGGCGCCTGGATGGCCCTCAGTGCCGGCGGGCAGATTGGCAGCATTGGCGGCGGCCGCTTGGAGTTTGACGCCAGTGCTGAAGCGCGGGCTTTGCTGGCTGCGAATGGACCCGAGCCGGGCGGCGTTCTGCGCCGCTATGCCCTGGGCCCCAGCCTGGGTCAATGCTGCGGTGGCGTGGTGCAACTGCGCTTCGAGCGCCTGGGGCCGGCAGACATCGCCGGCCTGCGCGCTCGGCTGTTGGCGCCCGAGGCGCGCCAGCCGGTGGCCTTGTTCGGCGGCGGCCATGTCGGCCGGGCCATCGTCAAGCTCTTGATCGATCTGCCCTTTGAGCTGCAATGGCTGGACAGCCGCGACGAGGTCTTCCCGCCCGAGCTGGCGGCGCAGGTCCATCTGGCCGAGCATTCGCAGCCGGTGCAGGCGGCGGTGCCAGGTCTTGCTCCGGGCTCGCAGGTGCTGATCATGAGCTTCAGCCATGCCGAGGATCTGGACATCGTCGCCGCCTGTCTGGCGCGCCAGCGCGAGCGCGGCGATCTGCCCTTCATCGGCCTGATCGGCAGTGCCAGCAAATGGGCGAGCTTCCGCCAGCGCCTGCTGGCGCGGGGTTGTAGCGAGGCCGAACTGGCCCAGGTGCGCTGCCCTATCGGCCTGGCCGGCATCCAGGGCAAGCAGCCGGAAGTGATCGCGGTGGCGGTGGTGGCGCAGTTGCTGTTGCAGCAGAGCGGCGGCTGACGGCACTGAGCGGGCGCTCAGATCGGGCTTGTGCCAAGGGTCGCCGGGCGAGTGCTTCCGCTCATGGCTGGGCCAGCGGCCCAGCCCTTCGCCGGACTCCAACAGTCCTCAGGACTGTTGGAGTCCGGGCTCAGTCCCCCGGCCCGCGCTTCGCGCGGCCCTCCTCCTTAACTTCGCTTCAGCACTCACCCGACACCTCTTGTCAGTTCAACCGGTCGGCGTCTTCGTCGAAGGGGCAAGGCCTTGCTGGATCGGGACGGCTGGGTGCTCTGCGAAGTGAAGTGAATGAGGACCCCCCAGCCGCAGGCTGGGGGGCGGGGGGCATGAACGGAGCAGAATGCCCAGTCGGCCCGATCAACAACAAGCCCAAGGCTTGCGCTGTGCCGCAAGCCGCCGCTTCAAGCCTTGTTTACTTCGCGCCCCAGTTGTCGCGCAAGCCGGTGATCTTGTTGAAGACAGGCTTGTCGCTGCGGTGGTCGACGCGATCGGCGACGAAGTAGCCGTGGCGTTCGAATTGGACCTTCACATCGGCGATGGCGCCCGCGAGCGAGGGCTCCAGGTAGCCGGTCACGACCTTGAGGCTGCTCGGGTTGATGACTTCAAGGAAGTCACGGCCGCCGGCGTCGGGTTGGGCTTCGGTGAAGAGGCGGTCGTAGAGGCGCAGCTCGGCCGCGATGGCTTCGTGCGCGCCCACCCAGGTGATCACGCCCTTGACCTTGACGGCGTCAGCGCCCGGCGTGCCGCTCTTGGTGTCAGGCACGATGGTGGCCAGCACGGCGGTGATCTCACCGGCTTCGTTCTTCTCACAGCCGGTGCATTCGATGATGTAGCCGGCCTTGAGGCGCGCCTTGTTGCCGGGGTACAGGCGGTGGTAGCCCTTGCTCGGCACTTCCATGAAGTCTTCGCGCTCGATCCACAGGGCCGGGCCGAGGCTGAAGCTGCGCTGGCCCAGCTCGGGCAGGTGCGGGTGGGCGGGCGCGCTGCAGGGTTCGCGGTGTTCCATGCTGCCGAAGATGTCCGCGTAATTCGTCAGTTTGAGCTGCACCGGGTCGAGCACGGCCATGGCGCGCGCGGCCTTGCCTTCTAGATCGCTGCGCAGGCAGCCATCCAGCACGCTGTAGTCCAGCCAGGCATTGCTCTTGGTCACGCCGGTCGCTTCCACCATGGCGCGCACGCTCTCCGGCGTGTAGCCGCGGCGGCGCATGCCGACCAGGGTGGGCATGCGCGGGTCGTCCCAGCCGGCCACATGGCCTTCGTCGACCAGCTGGCGCAGCTTGCGCTTGGAGGTGACCACATAGCTGAGGTTCAGACGGCCGAACTCGTACTGGTGCGGCAGCGGGCGCTCGAGCAGGCCACCGTCGGCCAGATGGCCGAGCAGCCAGTCGTAGAAGGGGCGCTGGTCTTCGAACTCCAGGGTGCAGATCGAGTGGCTGATGCGCTCGAGCGCGTCTTCGATCGGGTGAGCGAAGGTGTACATCGGGTAGATGCACCACTGGTCGCCGGTGTTGTGGTGGGTGGCGCGGCGGATGCGGTAGAGCGCCGGGTCGCGCAGATTGATATTGGGGCTGGCCATGTCGATCTTGGCCCGCAGCACCATCGCGCCATCGGGGTGCTTGCCGTCGCGCATCTCGCGGAAGCGGTTCAGGTGGTGCTCCACGCCCAGGTCGCGGAAGGGGCTGTTGACGCCCGGGGTGCCGAAGTCACCGCGGTTGGCGCGCATCTCTTCCGGCGTCTGTTCGTCCACATAGGCCAGGCCGGCGCTGATCAGGTGCTCGGCGGCGCGGTACATGAAGTCAAAATAATTGCTGGCATAGAACAGGTGCGAGGTACCGCCCTGGTTCCAGTCCCAGCCCAGCCAGGACACCATCTCCTTGATGGCGTCCACATACTCCTGCTCTTCCTTCTCGGGGTTGGTGTCGTCGAAACGCAGATGGCAGATGCCGCCGTAATCGCGCGCCAGGCCGAAGTTCAGGCAGATGCTCTTGGCATGGCCGATGTGCAGATAGCCGTTCGGCTCGGGCGGGAAACGGGTGCGGATCTTGGCCGGATCCAGCGGGCCGGCCGCATGGTGGGCCGCATCGCCCGGGGTGCCGGCAAAGTGACGCTGGGGCTGGCCTTCTTGCTGTGCCAGGTCGCGCTCGATGATGGTGCGCAGGAAATTGTTGCCGGGCTTGGCGGCCTCGTTCTTGGCTTCGTCTTTGGCAGCGTCGTGGGTGTGGGACATGGGGTTTCAGCCGGCCGTGCAGGGCGGGATTGGAATGCGGTGAAGGCGAAATGCCTTGTTCAAAATCGACTTGGCGGCGATTTTATCGGCCCGGGCTCACATGCCCTTGAAAAGGGGTGCGTACAGGCGGCTGACGGTCAGCGTGTCGGGGCTGCCATGCAGATGCAAAGTGAGGCGGCCGCTCTCGTCGCGCACCGCACGATCGATGGCGTCGGCGCGCACGACCACGCTGCGGTGCACCTGCCAGAAGCGCTGGCCGTCCAGCTGCGGCAGCAGCTCGCGCAGGGAGATGCGTACCAGATGTTCTTTCTGCCGTGTCAGCACCCGCACGTATTTGTCGGCCGCTTCGAAGTACAGCACCTCGTCCACCGGCACCATCTGGATGGTCGATCCGACGCTGACTTGCAGCAGGCGCAGCGGCTCGGGCCGGCCGCTGGGGCTGACACCGACGCCGTGCGCCGGTCCGCTGGCCGACAAGGCGCTCGTACCCAGCAGCTGGCGCAGCTGATCCACTGCGCTCTGCAACAAGGCTGGCGCCGGCTGCTCAGCCTGCCGGGCCAGCAAGGCCTT
The DNA here is from genome assembly GCF_027863535.1 of Paucibacter sp. B51. Lineage (NCBI taxonomy): Bacteria > Pseudomonadati > Pseudomonadota > Betaproteobacteria > Burkholderiales > Sphaerotilaceae > Roseateles > Paucibacter sp. B51. Next base: position 2,888,990 of record NZ_JAPIVN010000001.1, read on the forward strand.
GCGCAAACGCTCGCAGGTCTGAGCCAGTCGTTCCGCCTGCACAGGCTTGAGCACATAGTCCACGGCCGCGTGCTCGAACGCTTGCAAGGCGTACTGGTCATAGGCCGTGACGAAGACCAGCAGCGGGAAGGGGGCGCCTTCGCTGGGCCAGTCCTCGGCCAGCGCTGCGGCGGCCTCCAGGCCGCTCAGGCCCGGCATTCGTATGTCCAGAAAGCAGATGTCGGGGCGCAGGCGCAAGGCCTGGTCGACGGCCTCCTGGCCGTGGCCGGCCATGGCCACGATGTCCAGTGCCGGCCAGAGCCGGCGCAGCTCCTGGCGCAGGCTCTCGGCCAGCAGGATCTCGTCTTCGGCAATCAGGGCGGTACAAGCGGGCAGGTTCATGGCGCAGTGTCAGGGTCAGGTCTTGTCAGAGAGGTCAAAGGCAGATGGATGTGAGCCAGGGTGCCATGCGCTGGGGCGTCCAGCTTGAGCAGACTCAGACCCGCGGCAGGGCCGAACTGCGTGGCCAGTCGAGCGCGCACCTGGTGCAGCCCGAAGCGGGTGCTCTCGGCCTCGGTGGCAGGATTGGCGACCGACAGGCCGACCCCGTGGTCCAGCACCTCCAGGATCAGCTGTCCGTTCTCCTGACGCGCGCTGATGCGCAACAGGCCGCCGGCAATGGCCGGCTCCAGCCCATGTTTGATGGCGTTTTCCACCAAGGGCTGCAGCAGCAGCGGCGGCACCGGCAGTTCGGTCAGCTCAGCCGGCAGATCCAGCTGGGGCTGCAAGCGGCTGCCCATGCGCACCTGCATCAAGGCCAGATAGTCACGCAGGCGGGCGAACTCCTCGCGCAGCGGGTGGCTGCCGCTGCGCGAGGCGTTCAGCGTGGCGCGCAGGAAGGCGATCAGGTGGTCCAGCATGCTTTGCGCCCGGGCCGCATCCATGCCGATCAGCACCCTCAGATTGGCCAGGGTGTTGAACAGCATGTGAGGCTCCAGCTGCGATTCGAGCAGGCGCAGCTGGTTCTCGGCGGCCAGGCGCTCGGCGTTCAGGGCTTGGTTGCGGGCAGCTTCGACCTGACCCCGACCGACGAAATAGATCGTCAGCGCCAGACCTGGAAGCAGGGACATGCCCAGCATGCCCAGGGTGGAACGTAAATCGGAGCGCAACGGCCCCAGCACTTTCTCTCCCGTCAAGCTGTTGCCCAGCTCCACGGCCAGCGAGTAGCCGAGCAAGGTGCCCAGCACCAGGCAGACAAGTGACAGCGGCCAACCCGGCCAAGGCAAGGTGTCCTGACCTCTCCGCGTGCGTCGCAGATTGATCAGTGCCGTGCTGGCTCTGGCCAGCAACTGGATCATCAGGGAGCAACCCACGGTGATCAGGAAACAGTACAACCACTGCCTCTGGGTGCGATCCCAGTTGCGGCCTAAGGGGTCCGGGGTTTGCACGGTCAGCAGCAGACCCATGAAGAGCGTGATGCCGGCGATGATCAAGGCCTGACGCAGGAGGATCTGGGGCCAGTTCATGGAGGCGGGAGAGGGCATGGCGGGGAGTGCGGGCTAGGGGAAGACGGCCAAGGTGTAGCGGCTGAAGTGTGGCGGCAGGCCCATGCGTCGGCCAGCACGACGCGACCGCCCGCGCCTGGACGGCGCGAAATGAAGCCGACGGGCGCCAGGCGCGCACCGGCCTGAGGTTTTCAGCGGCGCCGGCTGCTGCTCTTGCCGCCGCTGCCACCCAGCAGACTGCCCAGCACGCCGCGCACGATCTCGCGCCCGACCGAGGAGCCGATGCTGCGCAGGGCCGACTTGGCCGCCGTCTCGGCCAGGCCTTCGCGTCGGCCGCCGCGCGGGCCGGTGCTGCCGAAGAGCACGTCCTTGAGGCCGCCGAGCAGGCCGCCCTCGTCCGCACTGTCGCTGGCCACGCCGCCGCCCGCTGGAGCCGGCGCGGACGCACCCGCCGCGGGTGCCCGGCCGCGCAGCTTTTCGTAGGCCGATTCACGGTCCACCGCCTGCTCGTAGACGCCGGCCACCAGCGAGCTCTTCAGCAAGGCCTGGCGCTGCTCGGGCGTGATCGGGCCGATCTGGCTGCCCGGGGGCAGGATGAAGACGCGCTCGGTCACGCTGGGCCGGCCTTTCTCGTCCAGCAGGCTGACCAGGGCCTCGCCCACGCCCAGCTCGGTGATGGCTGACGCCACATCCAGGCCGGCATTGGCCCGCATGGTTTCGGCCGCGGCCTTGACGGCCTTTTGGTCGCGCGGGGTGAAGGCGCGCAGGGCATGCTGCACTCGGTTGCCGAGCTGGCCCAGCACGGCATCGGGGATGTCCAGCGGGTTCTGGGTCACGAAGTAGACGCCCACGCCCTTGGAGCGCACCAGGCGCACCACCAGCTCGATGCGCTCGACCAGGGTGGCCGGCGCGTCCTTGAACAGCAGGTGGGCCTCGTCAAAGAAGAACACCAGCTTGGGTTTGTCCAGGTCGCCCACCTCGGGCAGGCTTTCGAACAACTCGGACAGCATCCAGAGCAGAAAGCTGGCGTAGAGACGCGGGGCGGTCATCAGCTGGTCGGCGGCCAGGATGTTGATCACACCCAGGCCTCGGTCCTGCTGGATCAGGTCAGCGATATTGAGCATGGGCTCGCCGAAGAACTGGTCGCCACCCTGGGCCTCGATCTGCAAGAGGCCACGCTGGATGGCGCCGACGCTGGCGGCCGAGACATTGCCGTACTCGGTGGTGTACTGCGCCGCGTTCTCGCCCACATGCTGGAGCATGGCGCGCAAGTCCTTGAGGTCGAGCAGCAGCAGGCCGGCGTCGTCGGCGATCTTGAACACCATCTGCAGCACGCCTTGCTGGGTCTCGTTCAGGTCCAGCATGCGCGAGAGCAAGAGCGGGCCCATGTCTGACACGGTGGCGCGCACCGGGTGGCCTTGCTTGCCGAACACATCCCACAGCGTGGTCGGGCAGGCGAGGGGAGCGGGGGCTTCCAGGCCGCGCTCTTTCAGCACCGCCTGCAGCTTGGGCGAGAGGCTGCCCGCCTGCGAGATGCCGGTCAGGTCGCCCTTCACATCGGCCATGAAGACAGGCACGCCGATGCGGCTGAGGTTCTCGGCCAGGGTCTGCAAGCTGATGGTCTTGCCGGTGCCGGTGGCGCCCGTGATCAGGCCGTGGCGGTTGGCCAGGGCGGGCAGCAAAAAGCACTCGATCGCGTCGCGGCGGGCCAGCAGAATCGGGTCAGGCATGGGGTGTCCGGGTGGCAAAGCTAAAATCGCAGTCTATCCAACTCAAATGAGGGTGCGCGCCCGGCGCATCCAGCAGGAGCAGAGCCATATGGCTGGTCATTCCAAATGGGCCAATATTCAGCATCGCAAAGGCCGCCAGGACGAGAAGCGCGGCAAGATCTGGACCCGCATCATTCGTGAAATCACGGTCGCCGCGCGCCAGGGCGGCCCGGACGTCAAGGACAACCCCCGCCTGCGTCTGGCGGTGGAAAAAGCCAAGGCCGCCAATATGCCGGCCGACCGCATCAAGTACAACATTGACAAGGCCAGCGGCAACCTCGACGGCATCAGCTACGAGGAAATCCGCTACGAAGGCTATGGCATCGGCGGCGCGGCCGTGATGATCGACACCATGACGGACAACAAGGTCCGCACGGTGGCCGAGGTGCGCCACGCTTTCAGCAAGTACGGCGGCAATATGGGTACGGACGGTTCGGTGTCCTTCCAGTTCAAGCACTGCGGCCAGCTGATCTTTGCCCCGGGCAGCTCGGAAGACAAGATCATGGAAGTGGCGCTGGAATCCGGCGCCGACGATGTGGTGACCGACGAAGACGGCGCCATCGAGGTGCTGACCCCGCCGACCGAGTTCGAAGCGGTGAAGAATGCGCTGGAAGCCGCCGGCCTGGTGCCCGAGATGGCCGAAGTGACCATGCGTGCCGAGAACACCATCACCCTCACCGGCGATGATGCGGCTCGCATGCAAAAGCTGCTCGATGTGATTGAAGACCTGGATGATGTCCAGGCCGTCTATCACAACGCCGCGATCGAGGCCTGAGTCGGCCCGCGCGATCCGCTCCGGCATGCGCCGTCAGCTAGCAAACACAACGCTCAAGCAGCGAATGGAAGTCATCGAATGAAGGTCTTGGTACTGGGCAATGGCGGGCGCGAACATGCGCTGGCATGGAAGCTGGCGCAGGCGGAACGCGTGAGCCAGGTCTTTGTGGCGCCCGGCAACGGCGGCACGGCCCGCGATGCGCGGCTGAAGAATGTGCCCATCACCGACGTGAAGGCGCTGGCCGACTTCGCCGAGGAGCAGAAGATCGCCCTGACCGTGGTCGGCCCCGAGGCTTTCCTGGCCGCGGGCGTGGTGGACGAGTTCCGCGCCCGTGGCCTGCGCATCTTTGGCCCGACCAAGGCGGCCGCGCAGCTGGAATCGTCCAAGGCTTTCGCCAAGGACTTCATGAAGCGCCACGGCATTCCCACCGCGGCTTACGAGACCTTCAGCGATGCCGCGGCGGCTCATGCTTATGTGGACGCACAAGGCGCGCCCATCGTCATCAAGGCCGACGGCCTGGCTGCCGGCAAGGGCGTGGTCGTGGCCATGACGCTGGAGCAGGCGCACGAGGCCATCGACTGGATCCTGGCGGACAACAAGCTGGGCGTGGTGCACAACGAGGGCGGCGCGCGCGTCGTCATTGAGCAATTCTTGCAGGGCGAGGAAGCCAGCTTCATCGTGCTCTGCGACGGCAAGAACGTCGTCTCCCTGGCCACCAGCCAGGACCACAAGCGCCTGCTGGACGGCGACGAAGGCCCGAACACCGGCGGCATGGGCGCTTACTCGCCCGCCCCGGTCGTGACGCCCAATGTCCACGCCAAGGCCATGCACGAAATCATCATGCCCACCATCCAGGGCATGGCTCGCGACGGCATTCCGTTCACCGGCTTCCTCTACGCCGGCCTGATGATCGACGAGCATGGCCAGCCGCGCACGGTCGAGTTCAACACCCGCATGGGCGACCCGGAAACCCAGCCCATCATGATGCGGCTGAAGAGCGATCTGCTCGAGGTGCTGCTGCACGCCACCGATGGCACGCTGGACCAGGTCGAGCTGCAATGGGACCGCCGTGTGGCGCTGGGCGTGGTGGTGGCTGCCCACGGCTATCCGCTCACTCCACGCAAGGGCGATGCCATCAGCGGCCTGCCGGCCGACGCCGAAAACGTCATGGTCTTCCATGCCGGCACCGCCGAAGTCGAAGGCAAGCTGCAGACCTCGGGCGGCCGCGTGCTCTGCGTCACGGCCCTGGGTGAGTCGGTGCGCACGGCGCAGCAGGCGGCCTACGAGGCCCTGGTCAAGATCCAGTTCGATGGCAAGCAGTACCGCCAGGACATCGGCCATCGCGCGGTGAAACGTTGAGCGCAGACGCGGCCCAGCGGCCCTCCGTGCCGCAGTGGATCAGCGGCCCCATGCCGGTGCAGCCGCAGGGCAGCCGGCTGGCGCGTGGCTTGCTGGCGCTGGCGGGGTGGAAGCTTGATTTCCCGGGGCTGCCGGGTCAGCAAGGCGTGATCCTGGTCTACCCCCACACCTCCAACTGGGATTTCATCCTCGGCCTGCTGGGCAAGGCGGCGCTGGGCGTGCGACTGCGTTTCTGGGCCAAGGACAGCTTGTTCAAGGTGCCCTTGTTCGGCCGCTGGGTTCGTAGCTTGGGCGGGGTGGCCGTGGATCGCAGCAACCGTCATGGCTTGGTGGGCGACACGGCCGCACAGATGCAGGCGGCGGCGCGCGCGGGCCAGATGTTCTGGCTGGCCGCGGCGCCGGAGGGCACGCGCTCGCTGGCCCAGGGCTGGCGCTCCGGTGCCTACCAAGTGGCGCTGCAAGCCGGTGCGCCGGTGGGCCTGGCCACGTTTGATTTCGCCACCCGTACCATTGCGCTCAATCGCTTCGTGCGCCTGAGCGGTGATGTCGAGGCCGATCTGGCCTTGATGGCCGAGCATTTCGCCCCTTATCGCGGCAAGCGCCACCACCTGGCCAGTCCGATCCGGATGAACACCAAGACATGAGCACTCCCACCAGCCTCGCCGCCGCCCTCGACACCCAGCGGGTTCGCGACTACCTGCTCGATCTGCAGGACCGCATCATCAAGGCCTTGCAGGCGGTGGATGGCAACCCCTTCGTCAGCGACGGTTGGACGCGCGAGCCGGGCAGCCGCCTGGAGGGCGACGGCCTGTCGCGATTGATCGAGGGCGGCGCGGTCTTCGAGCGCGGCGGCTGCAATTTCTCGCATGTGCGGGGCCGGGTCTTGCCTCCCTCGGCCACCCAGCATCGGCCCGAGCTGGCCGGCGCGCCCTTCGAGGCCATGGGCGTCTCCCTGGTCATGCACCCGCACAACCCCTTTGTGCCGACGGTGCACATGAATGTGCGCATGTTTGCGGCCTTCCCCGAGGGCCAGGAACCTGTGGTCTGGTTTGGCGGCGGCATGGACCTGACGCCGTATTACGGCTTCGAGCGCGATGCCCAGCATTTCCATCGCAGCTGCGAGGCAGCCCTGCAGCCGCATGGCGAGCAGCTCTACCCGCACTTCAAGCAGTGGTGCGACGAGTACTTCTTCCTCAAGCACCGCAACGAGCCGCGCGGCATCGGCGGCATCTTTTTTGATGACCATGGCGAGGGCGGCTTCGAGGCAGCGTTCGCCTTGATGCGCTCGGTGGGCGATGCCTTCCTGCCGGCCTACCTGCCCATCGTCGAACGCCGCCAGGGCTATGCCTACGGCGAGCGTGAGCGGGATTTCCAGGCCTACCGGCGCGGACGTTACGTCGAATTCAATCTGGTCTTCGACCGCGGCACCTTGTTCGGCCTGCAGTCGGGGGGGCGCACCGAGTCCATCCTGATGTCCATGCCGCCCATCGTCAAATGGCGCTATCAGTGGACGCCGGAAGCGGGCACGCAGGAGGCCCGGCTGTACAGCGATTTCCTGCGCCCGCGCGACTGGGCGCATGAGCCGGCCACGCATCTATGGCTCTAGACCCCGCCCTGTCGGCTCCACCCGGCATGCGCCGGGCACGGGTCGGCTTGTTCGGGGGCTCGTTCGACCCGGTGCATGTGGCCCACCTGGCCCTGGCCCGTTGTGCGCTGGAGCAACTGGGCCTCGATCGCTTGCTGTGGCTGCCTGCCGGTCGGCCCTGGCAGAAGACCGGGCGCGGCTTGGCTTCGCCCGAGCATCGGCGTGCCATGGTGGCGCTGATGCTGGCGGGTGAGTCGCGTTTTGCCATCGACGACAGCGAGCTGGAGCGCGACGGCGCCAGCTACACCATCGACACCGTGCGGGCCCGTCAGGCCGCACATCCGGACGAGGACTTGTTCCTCGTCATCGGCCAAGACCAGTACGAGCGCCTGCACAGCTGGCGCGAGTGGCGCGAGTTGCTGCAGCGGGTGACGCTGGCGGTGGCGGCACGGGCCGGTCAAGAAGTTCGGGGTTCTGCCGAAGTGCAGAAGGAGCCCCATTCCTTGCTGAAACTGGCCCTGCCAGCGATGCAGGTTTCATCAACCCAAGTGCGCGAGCTGGCCTCGCGTGGCGAGGACATCCGCCCCTTGGTGGGCGACGCGGTCGCGGGGTATATTGCCCAGCACCGTCTTTACAGTGAGTAGGTACTGAATGGACATTCGTAAGCTGCAACGCGCCATCGTCGATGGTTTGGAAGATGTGAAGGCCCAGAACATCGTGGTCTTCAACACAGAGCACCTGTCGCCCCTGTTCGAACGCGTGATCATCGCGTCCGGCACCAGCAATCGGCAGACCAAGGCCCTGGCTTCCAGCGTGCGCGTGACAGTCAAGGAGCGCGGCATGGATGTGCTGCGCTGCGAAGGCGAAGAGAACGGCGAATGGATCATCGTCGACTGCGGCGCGGCCGTTGTCCACGTGATGCAGCCGGCCATCCGCGACTACTACCACCTGGAAGAAATCTGGGGCGGCAAGCCGGTCAAGCTGGCGCTGAACGATGGCAAGACCAAACTGGTCAAGGCCTCGGAAGAAGAAGACGAGGATGACGCGGCACCGGTCAAAAAGACTGCGGCCAAGAAGAAAGCCGCCGTCAAGCCCTCGCTGCCGGGCAAACCGGGCGTGAGCAAGAAGGCTGCTGCTGCTGCTGAAGCCAAGCCCGCGGCCAAGAAGGTCGCCGCAAAGAAGGCCCCGGCCAAGAAGAGCGCCAGCAGCCGCGAGGTCGATGCCAAGACGCCGGCCGCCAAGACCATCAAGGTGGGCGCCACCAAGCCGGCCGCCAAGAAGCCCGCGGCCAAGAAGGTCGCGACCAAGACCGTGGGTGTGAAGAAGGCTTCGGTCAAGACGGCAGCCAGCAAGACCACCACCAAGTCGGCTGCCAAGCCAGCGGTGAAGGCCGCCGCCAAAAAGGTTGCCGCCAAGCCGGCAGCCAAGCCGGTGGCCAAGAAGGCCGCAGCCAAGAAGAGCGCGTGATCGAGACTGAGACCTGAGTCCGACTGAACGATGCGTTTGTTCTTGATCGCCGTGGGCCAGCGTCAGCCGGCCTGGGCGGATACCGCGTATGAGGACTTTGCCAAGCGCTTTCCGCCCGAGATGCGCCTGGAGCTCAAGGTCGTCAAGGCCGAAACCCGGGGCAGCAAAACGGCCGAGCAGCTGATGGCGGCCGAAGCGCAGCGCCTGGAGGCGGCCTGCCCCAAGGGCGTGCGCCGCATCATCCTCGACGAGCGTGGCGAGCGCCGCACCAGCAAGCAGCTGGCCGAGCGCATGCAGCTCTGGATGGGCGAGGGCCGCGATGCGGCTCTCTTCATCGGCGGCCCCGATGGCCTGCACCCGGACCTCAAGGCCACGGCCGATGAAACCCTGCGCCTGTCCGACCTGACCCTGCCCCATGCATTTGCCCGCGTCCTGCTGGCCGAAGGCTTGTACCGTGCCTGGACCGTCATGACCGGCCACCCCTACCACCGCGAATGAGCAGCCCCAGCCCTTTCATCTATCTGGCCTCGCAAAGCCCGCGCCGCCGTCAGCTGCTGGAGCAGCTCGGCGTTCGCCATGAGCTCTTGTTGCCCGGTCCCGAGGAAGACGCCGAGGCCCTGGAGGCCGTCTGGCCCGGTGAGGTGCCCGAAGCCTATGTGGCGCGAGTGACCCAGGCCAAGCTCGATGCTGCGCTCCTGCGCCGCGCTGCACGCGACCTGCCCGAAGCCCCGGTGCTGTGCTCCGACACCACGGTGGCGGTGGACCAGCAGATCCTCGGCAAGCCAGCCGATGCGGAGGACGCGCTGCGCACCTTGCGCCTGCTGGCCGGGCGCCGCCACCGCGTGATCACGGCCGTGGCGGTGGGGCAGGCTGGGCGGCGGAAGGCGGCGCTCAATGTCTCCGAAGTCGAGTTCGCGCAGGTCGGCGAGGACGCCCTGCGCCGCTATGTGGACAGCGGCGAGCCCTTCGGCAAGGCGGGCGCGTATGCGATACAAAGCCAGGCGGCGGCCTGGATTTCGCGCATCGAGGGCAGCTATTCAGGCATCATGGGTCTGCCCCTGTTTGAGACCGCGCAATTGCTGAGCGCCTGGGGCTGGCGCTTCTGAAGTTCGCTCCCCGCGAGCCGCGGCGCCGACGACCACAAGACGAGTCTTGTTGCATGAAGGCCCGAACGTTTCACGGCCCTCATGCAACAGCACTTGCAAGAGCATTTGCGACAGCATTCGAGGATTGAGACGAGACGCCATGGAAGACATCCTGATCAACTGGTCGCCGCAAGAGACGCGCGTGGCCGTGGTGGAAAACGGTTCGGTGCAAGAGCTCCATGTCGAGCGCACGCTGGAGCGGGGCCTGGTGGGCAATGTCTACTCGGGCAAGGTGGCCCGGGTTCTGCCGGGCATGCAATCGGCCTTCATCGACATCGGTCTGGAGCGCGCGGCCTTTTTGCATGTCGCCGATCTTCATCTGACCGGCACCCAGGCCGGGCGCAACCATCACGGCGAGGCCGGCGTGGCCACGCCGATCGAGCGCCTGGTCTTCGAGGGTCAGACCTTGACCGTGCAGGTCATCAAGGACCCGATCGGCACCAAGGGTGCGCGCCTGTCCAGCCAGATCAGCATCGCCGGGCGCATGCTGGTGTTCCTGCCGCAGGACGATCACATCGGCATTTCGCAAAAGATCGGCTCGCACGAGGCGCGCGAGCAATTGCGCGCGCGCATGCAAGCCCTGGTCGGCAAGCCGGAGGAGGGCGGGGGTGGCGGCTTCATCCTGCGCACCAATGCCGAGGATGCCAGCGACGAGGAGCTGGCCTCGGACATTGCCTATCTGCGCAAGGCCTGGGCCGCCATCCGCGAGCGCGCCTTCAATTCCCCGCCAGGAACCTTGCTGCACCAGGATTTGAGTCTGGTCGAGCGGGTGCTGCGCGACCTGACCAGCGAGCGCACCGGCTCCATCCGCATCGACTCCAAGCTGCAGTACGACGTGCTGCATGCCTTTGGCGAGACCTTCATGCCGGCGGCCACGGCCAAGCTCGAGCATTACCGCGGTGAGCGGCCCATCTTCGACCTCAACAACATCGATGCCGAGCTGAGCCGCGCGCTGGCCCGTCGCGTCGATCTGAAGTCGGGCGGTTATCTGATCTTTGACCAGACCGAGGCCATGACCACGGTCGATGTGAACACCGGCGGTTTTGTCGGCGCGCGCAATTTCGACGACACCATTTTCAAGACCAATCTCGAAGCGGCCGGCGCCATCGCGCGCCAGCTGCGCCTGCGCAATCTGGGCGGCATCATCATCGTCGACTTCATCGACATGACGCGCGAAGAGCACAAGTCGGCGGTGCTGACCGAGTTCCGCAAGCAGCTCAGCCGCGACCGCACCAAGGTCACCCTGGGCGGCTTCACCCAGCTGGGCCTGGTCGAGATGACGCGCAAGCGCACCCGTGAGTCGCTCTCGCGCATGCTCTGCGAACCCTGCCCGACCTGCGAAGGCCGCGGCCAGGTCAAGACCGCGCGCACGGTGTGCTACGACATCATGCGCGAGATCCTGCGCGAGGCGCGCCAGTTTTCGCCCAAGGAGTTCCGCGTCGTGGCCGCCGCCAATGTGGTGGAGATGCTGCTCGATGAAGAGAGCCAGCATCTGGCCGGCCTGTCGGATTTCATCGGCAAGCCGATCTCGCTGACCGCCGAGCCGACCAACCAGACCGAGCATTACGACATCGTGCTGCTCTGAGCGGTGCTGCCCGTGCCGTCAGGCGCTACATCGCCCATGCTGCGCTTCGGCTCCGGCGCCCTCAGGCAAAATCACCGTTATCGCCCTCGGCTTGTGCCCTGGGCCCATGACTTGTTCTCCATGAGCGCTTCCATGTCCGATCTGTTTTCGCGTCGTGTCCTTTTGCAGCAGGCGGCCGCAGCCTCTGCCGCCATGCTGGCGGGGCCTGCCCTGGCCCAGTTCCGGGTGGAAATCTCCGGTGTCGGCGGTTCGCAGCTGCCCATCGCCCTGCCCGATTTCCGTGACGAGTCGGCCAGCGGCCAGGCCGTGGCCGCCATCATCCGCGCCGACCTGGAGCGCAGCGGCCAGTTCAAGATCATCGATGCCGCGCCGGGCCTGTTCGAAGGCAGCGCGCCGAACTGGAGCGAGTGGCGCGGCAAGCAGGCCGATGCCCTGGCCGCCGGTTCGGTCAGCCGCCTGGCTGATGGCCGCTTCGACCTGCGCTACAAGCTCTGGGATGTGGTCAAGGGCGCCGATCTGGGCGGCGAAGCCCATGCCGTCACCGCTGAAGATGTCCGTTTGGCCGCCCACCGCATCGCCGACACCATCTACCAAAAGCTGACCGGCGAGCGCGGCGTGTTCGCCACCCGCATGGCCTACGTCACCCGTGCCGGCGGCCGCTACAGCCTGCGCATCACCGATGCCGACGGTGAAGGCGGTCAGGTCGCCCTGGCCAGCCCCGAGCCCATCATCTCGCCGGCCTGGTCGCCCAATGGCCGCGAGCTGGCGTATGTGTCCTTCGAGACCCGCAAGGCCGTGGTCTGGGTGCAGGATCTGCAGACCGGCCGCCGCCGCAAGCTGGCCGATTTCCGCGGCAGCAACAGTGCACCGGCCTTTTCGCCCGATGGCGAATCGGTGGTGATGACTTTGTCGCGCGAAGGCGGCTCCCAGCTCTTCGTGATGAACCGTGATGGCAGCGGTGTGCGCCGCCTGACGCAGAGCTCGGCCATCGACACCGAGCCGGTGTTTGCACCCGATGGCCGCTCGATCTACTTCGTCAGCGACCGGGGCGGCAGCCCGCAGATTTACCGCGTGGCGGTGGGCGGCGGCTCGCCCGAGCGGGTCACCTTCAGCGGCAACTACAACATCAGCCCCTCGGTCAGCCCGGATGGCCGCAGCATGGCTTTCGTCACTCGCTTGAACGGCAGCCAGTTCCGCATCTCCGTGATGGACCTCGCCTCGGGCGTGGTACAGCAGATCAGCGATGGCAGCGATGACGAAAGCCCGAGCTTCTCGCCCAACGGCCGCCTGATCGTCTATGCCACCCGTTCGGGCGGCCGTGATGTGCTGATGACCAGCACGCTGGACGGTCGCATCAAGGCGAAACTGATTTCTTCGCTTGCCGATGTGCGAGAGCCGACCTGGGGACCCTTCGGTCGTTGATTTCTTTGCAGTTCTGCAGATCGAAAGATGGCAAAGCTGTATGACAATTCGCGTTTGTCAATCCGCCGTCCAGACGGGTGGCTGGCTTTACTTTGATCCGAGCTTGAACCTCGAAAACGAAACAGGAGTGCTTTTCATGAAGATGACGCGTTTTGCTCTGTCCCTCGTGGCCGCTGCCGCTCTGGCAGGCTGCAGCACTGCAGTGAAGCTGGACGAGCCGGCACCGGTGGAAACCCGTCCGGTCACGCAAGCCGCGACGACCAACCCGGCTGCCAATGCCAAGCCCATGGCCGAGTCCAAGGTCCAGACCGTGGACCTGGGTGCTCAGCTGACGGCCGCTGTGGCCAACCAGCGCGTGGTGTATTTCGACCTGGACAGCTATGTCGTCAAGGACGAGTACCGCGGCCTGGTCGATGCCCACGCCAAGCGTCTGAACAACGACCGCAAGATTGCCCTGAGCCTGGAAGGCCACACCGACGAGCGCGGCGGCCGTGAGTACAACCTGGCCCTGGGCCAAAAGCGTGCCGAAGCCGTGGCCAAGTCCCTGAGCCTGCTGGGCGTGGCTGCCAACCAGGTCGAGGCCGTGAGCTTCGGCAAGGAGCGCCCTGCCGCTCAAGGCAGCGACGAAGCTGCTTGGTCCAAGAACCGTCGCGTCGAGCTGAAGGACAAGTGAGATGAAGCTGCCGCGGCTGCTGCCGTTCTGCCTGTTGCTGGCTCTGGCCTTGAGCCAGCCGGCACGGGCTGGCTTGTTTGAAGACGAGGATGCCCGCAAGGCCATTCTCGACCTGCGCGCCAAGCTGCAGCAAAGCGAGGACGCCCAGCGTCAGCGCGCCGAGCAGCTGAGCGCGCTGGTGCAGGAGCAACTGGGCCCGTTGCGCCGCAGCATGCTTGATCTGAACAGCCAGATCGACGGCCTGCGCTCTGAGATCGCGAAGTTGCGTGGTCAGAACGAGCAACTGGCACGTGATCTGTCCGAGACCCAGCGCAAGCTCAACGACCAGCTGCAGGCTTTTGATTCGCGTCTGAAGCCAATGGAGCCCCAGAAGGTGGCGCTCGACGGGCGCGAGTTTCAGGTCGAGCCTGAGGAGCGCCGGCAGTACGAGGCAGCCATGGGTTTGGTGCGTCGCGGTGATTTCGCTGAGGCCACCAGCGCGCTGAACAATTTTGCGCGCCGTTACCCGGCCAGCGGCTACAGTGATTCGGTGCGCTTCTGGCTGGGCAATGCCCAGTACGGCAAGCGTGACTACAAGGACGCCATCGCCAGCTTCAAGGCCTTCATCTCGGGCAACCCCGAGCATCCGCGCGCCGGTGAGGCACTGCTGGCCCTGGCCAACTGCCAGATCGAGCTCAAGGATGTGAAGGGCGCACGCCGCAGCCTGGAAGACCTGCTCAAGGCCTACCCGGGCACCGAAGCTGCGCAAGCTGGCAAGGAGCGCCTGGCCTCGCTCAAGTCCTGACCGTTCGCGCGGGCAGTCGCTTCTCAGCCTTGGCTGGATGCGTGCCGTGGTGACGATATCCAGAGGCCCTGCTTGCAGGGCCTCTTTTCTTTTGCCGACCTAAAATCCAAAGCCTGCCTTTCACTCTTCACAGGGGCGCCCGCGCGTCTGACCTTTCCCCATGGATGACACGCCGCTGAACCTGGGCACCGCGCCAAACTTCACATCCGATTTCCCGCCCGACAGCGAACGCCGTTTTGGCGGCCTGCGTCGCCTCTACGGTGCGGCCGATTACCAGCGCCTGCGTGGCCTGCATCTGGCCGTGGTCGGGCTGGGCGGGGTGGGCTCCTGGGCCGTGGAGGCGCTGGCTCGCTCGGGCGTGGCCGGCCTCACGCTGATCGACCTGGATCAGGTCTCGGAATCCAATATCAACCGTCAGATCCAGGCCCTGGGTTCGACCGTGGGCATGGCCAAGGCCGAAGCGCTGCGCCAGCGCATCCAGGACATCCATCCGGAGTGCCAGGTTCGGGTGATCGAAGACTTTGTGGAGCCAGGCAACTGGCCGTCCCTGCTGGGCGGGCCGGAGCAGGAAGCACAGCTGGACGGCCTGATCGACGCCTGCGATCAGGTGCGCGCCAAAGCCTGTCTGGCTGCTTGGGCGCGAGCACGCCAGCTGCCTTTCGTGACCGTGGGCGCCGCCGGCGGCAAACGCGAGCCGCACCGGCTCAGCATCGAAGATTTGTCCGAGACCACGCACGACCCCTTGCTCGCCTCGCTGCGCCAGCGCTTGCGCAAGGAGCATGGCGCGCCGCGTCAGGGCAAGCTGGGCGTGCGCTGCGTATTTTCGCGCGAAGCGGTGCACCGCCCCGCGGCCGAAGGCGAAGGTGCCGAGCTCTGTGATGTGGACGGTACGCTGAACTGCCACGGCTACGGCTCCAGCGTGGCTGTCACGGCCAGTTTCGGCATGGCGGCGGCCGCTGATTTGATTCAGGCCACCTTGGCACGCAAAGTCCGCTGAGCGGCGTTGTTGGGCTGTCCGGCAGGGCTCCCGGATTGCCTTCGCCGCGTCAGTCTTTGGCACGCAGTTGAGACATGCCTTCGAAGGTTTTTTGGAGCCTTCAAGAAAGTCGTTCAAAGCTCTTGCGAAGGCCAAAAATTCCTGGCTATAATGATGGGCTTCGCTTGATGGGTCGTTAGCTCAGTTGGTAGAGCAGCGGACTTTTAATCCGTAGGTCGCAGGTTCGAGTCCCGCACGACCCACCATCTTTTGATTTGCGAAGGTTGAAGCGCTCAGGCGCTGACCATCGATTAAAAAGTGCGAAAAAGCTGAAAGCGGAAATTTTTAAGATTTTCATCAAAACAGTGGGAATCGCAAAAATAGATGCTATACTGCAAGGCTTGCAAGGTTGTTAAGAAATTAACGCCAAGCAAGACAAACAAAGCGTGGGGCTCTTAGCTCAGTTGGTAGAGCAGCGGACTCTTAATCCGTAGGTCGAGTGTTCGAGTCACTCAGGGCCCACCAAAATTAAGAATGAAATCAAGCACTTAGCGCCAAGCGGCACTAGGTGCTTTTTTTCGTCCGGGTGCTGGTGCCAGTCTGGTGCCAGTATTTGATGGATTGCAGTGCTTCTTGACGCTCATTGCGCTCGTGCTTCGAGACCCCAGGCTCTGGACACTTACAGCCCGATCAGCGGGCTAGCCAACGTCGCCCCCAAAGTCAAAGATGCCCGATGGTGAAAATTCCGATTTGTCCTGTCGGTGTTGGTCGCCAACGGGCGATGCAGTCCTGGCTCGGTTGATCCTTGGTGGCGGCTCGAATCGCTCCGGTTCGATTCAGACAGCATTCAACATTTGGCCATTGCGGCCTGGTTCAGTTTGAGTCAGTTCATCGAACTTTGGTTGGTCCCTACAAACTAGGTTGGCCGACCCTGCTGTTCGAGCAAGCTCATCGAGCTAAGGTTGGTGTCCATGGAATCGGCGGTCGCCCACATCATGCAGTGAAGCGAGAAGCAGGCCTCCAATAAGATTCATTTTAAATATTGCTTTTGGGTGCGGATGGTAGGATAATAGATGCATTGTAAATGCATCTTATCGGAGGTCGCTTATGAACATCGACTCCCCCACCTGTGCCGTGCCCCCCGTCATTGATGTGCGTCTGATTCCCCCCGCGCAGCGCCATGGCCTGATCTTTCAGCGCTTCGAAAGCTTGCCGATTGGGGCTTGGTTCGAATTGCACGCTGACCATGAACCTCTGCCCTTGAAGCAGCAGTTCCAGTCCTTGTGGCCCGCTCAGTTCGATTGGGAGGTTTTGGAGGCTGGTCCGACGCAATGGCGTCTTCGTATCGGTCGGCGCCCGGCGGCTCAAAGTTGCTGCGGCTGCTGCAGCGGCGCCCGCTGAGCGAAGCGGCAGGAGGAGAGCAGGATGGGCACTGTGTTCGTTCAGTTGCAGGAGCCGCCTCGGCGGCACAGGTCCGGCCAGGGGTTGGCGCTCTGGGATCTGGGCTTTCGGCCGTTTTATCTGTTGGCAGCCTTGCTGGCCATGTTGTCCGTGCCTTTGTGGGCGCTGCAATTCAGCGGCTTGCTGGTCAGTGGAGGCTTGCGCGGTTCAGCCTGGCATGCCCATGAGATGGTGTTCGGCTATGCCCTGGCCATCGTGATCGGTTTTTTGTTCACGGCCGGTCGAAACTGGTCGGGGCGGGCCACGCCGACGGGCCGCCCTTTGATGGCGCTGGCGGCGCTCTGGGTGCTCGCCCGCGTGCTGGTGCTGACACCTTGGTTGTGGGCCTCTCTGGCGGTCAATGTGGCCGTGCCTTGGCTGGCGGCTTGGGGTTTGTGGCGGGCCCTGCACGCAGGCGGCAACCGGCGGAATTACTTCTTTGTCGGCCTGCTGCTGGCCCTTGGCTTGGCCACCGCTGCTTTGCATCTCGGGCAGTTGGGCCTGTGGGCTGCGCTTCAGCTTCCGGATGCACCGTTTCAAGGCCTGGGCTTGCCACTGGCGCTCGATCTGCTCTTGTTCATGATTGCCGTCATGGCTGGCCGTGTGCTGCCCATGTTCTCCAACAATGGTGTGCCCGGCATGAACGCGCGCCGTGAGCCTCGCCTGGAGCGCGTCGCATTGGCGGCGCTGCTGCTGCTGGCCGCCTGCGACGCGATGGGCATGAGTGGCCCGGTGATGCTTCTGGCGCTGCTGCCGGCTTTGCTGGCGCACAGCCTGCGCTTCGCGCTCTGGCAGCCTTGGAAGACCCTGGGCAACCCTTTGGTCTGGGTGCTGCACGCGGCCTACGCTTGGCTCTTACTGCACCTCGCTCTGCGTGCAGCGGCGGCCCTGGGTTGGCTGCCCGCGGCCTCTGCGACCCATGCCCTGACGGTGGGTCTGATCGGACTGATGACCCTGGGCATGATCACGCGCACGGCCCTCGGGCACACGGGTCGGCCGCTGAAAGCTGGGCCGGTGGGGACGGCGGCCTACCTGGCCTTGCTCGCGGCCGCTGTGCTGCGGGTGTTTCTGCCACTGCTGCTGCCGGCGGCCTTGCTATGGGCGGTCTGGCTGTCTGCCCTGTGCTGGACCTTGGCATTTGCCCTGTATTTGTGGCGTTATGGTCCCATGCTGCTGCGGCCCAGGGTTGATGGGCTGCCCGGATGAGAACGCGGACCCGTTCATGAAAACCAACAAGGATCTGCCATGCGTTTGACCACCATGACCGACTACGCCTTGCGCATGCTGATCTATTTGGGTCAGCATCCCGATCGGCTCTGCACCACGGCTGAGATCGCTCAGGCCTATGACATCTCGGAAGCCCATCTGACCAAGATCACCCACCAGCTCGGCCTGGGCGGCTGGATTCGTACCGTGCGTGGCAAAGGCGGGGGCATGAGCTTGGCTTTGGCGCCGGAAGACATCATGCTCGGCGAACTGGTTCGCGCCGTGGAGCCCGACTTCTACCTGGTGGAGTGTCTCGGCAATGGCAATGCCTGCAGCCTGACCGGCCGCTGCCGCCTGACCGGGATCTTCAACGAGGCGCTCGCGGCCTTCCTGGAGCAGCTGGATCGCCACAGCCTGGCTGATCTCCTGAGCCCGGCCCAGAATCCCGCCAGCGCCACGTCGCGCGGCGTGCCTGTGGGCTTGTCCGGCTTGAGCATTCAGCCCGTCCCCATCAAACGGCGCAGCCGAAAGCCCCATGAGCCACTCTGACACCCCGCGCTCGCCGCTGGGTTCGACGGCGCCCCGGGTGATTCCGCTGTATGTGGCCGAGGCCAAGGTCTACCCGCGTTCGGTCAGTGGCCGCTTTGCCAACTGGCGCTGGCTGATGGTCGCCCTGACCCAGCTCTTCTTCTACGGCGTGCCCTGGCTGCAGTGGAATGAACGCCAAGCCCTGCTGTTCGATCTGGAGGCTGGGCGTTTCTATGTCTTGGGCCTGATGTTCGTGCCGCAGGACTTCATCTACCTGGCTGCCTTGCTGGTGCTCAGCGCCCTGGCCTTGTTCTTCTTCACCGCCGTGGCCGGCCGCCTCTGGTGCGGCTACAGCTGCCCGCAGACCGTCTACACCGAGATGTTTCTGTGGATCGAGCGCCATACCGAGGGCGATCGCCAGGCGCGCATGCGCCTGGACCGTTCGCCCTGGTCGGCTGAGAAGCTGGCGCGCAAGACCGCCAAACACGGAGGCTGGTTGGCCCTGTCCTTGCTGACCGGCTTCAGCTTCGTCGGCTACTTCGTGCCGATCCGCGAGCTCAGCCAACAGCTCTTGCACCTGCAGCTCGCGGCTTGGCCGAGTTTCTGGGTGCTGTTCTACGCGGGCGCCACCTATGGCAACGCCGGGTTTTTGCGCGAGCAGATGTGCAAGTACATCTGCCCCTATGCGCGCTTTCAGAGTGCCCTGATTGATGCCGATTCGCTGATCATCAGCTACGACGCCGCCCGCGGCGAGCCGCGTGGCGCGCGTTCGCGCAAAGGGCCAGAGCTCGCGCTTGGCCAGACCGCCGATTGCGTGGACTGCACCCTGTGCGTGCAGGTTTGCCCCACCGGCATTGACATCCGCAATGGACTGCAAAACGAATGCATAGGCTGCGCTGCCTGCATTGACGTCTGTGACCAGGTGATGGACAAGGTCGGAGCGCCGCGCGGCCTGATCCGCTACGCCACCGAGAACGGCATCAAGAACCACTGGACCCGCGCCCAGATGCTGGCCCGGGTGCTGCGGCCGCGGGTGCTGATCTACGGCGCCGGCCTGCTGCTGCTGAGCGCCGGCTTTGCCTTCAGCCTGCAGCAGCGCAGCGAGCTGCTGATCGATGTGGTCAAGGACCGCAACACCATGGCCCGCCAGGTGGAGGACGGCGTGGTCGAGAACGCCTACCGCCTGCAGCTGATCAACCGCACCGAGCGGCCGCTGCGCCTGGTCCTGCGCGCCGAGGGCCTGGCCGGCCTGCAATTGCGCGCCAGCGGCAGTGGCGGCGGAAACGAAGGCGAGCTGCTGCTGGCGCCGGCCGCCATCGGCGCGCTGCCGGTGCAGCTGCGCCTGCCGCCGCAGGCCGGTCTGCAGCCGGGCACCCACACTGTCTTCTTTATCGCCGAGGATCTGGACCGCCCCGGCAGCCGCTACCGCAGCAAGGCGGTGTTCTACCTGCCGCGCTGATGATCTCGCCGCACCGCCCGCTGTTTGCCGCTGCCGCCGCGCTCTGGCTGGCCAGCGCGCTCTGGTGGGCGGCGCGCCTGTTGGCTTGGCTGAGCCCTGCGGGCGGCTTGCTGCCGGCGCCGGTGCTGCATGGCTTGCTGATGAGCCTGGGCTTTATGCCGCTGTTCATCGCCGGCTTTGCCTGCACCAGCCTGCCGCGCTGGCTGGACCAGGCGCCCGTGAACGGCAAGCGGCTGCGCCTGCCCGCCTTTGCGGCCCTGCTGGGTTGGCTGGGCCTGTTGCTGGCCGAGCACCGCGGCTGGCGCGGCGCTGCTGGCGCGTTCGCGGCCCTGCCGGGCCTGCTGCTGCTGGGCCTGGCGCTGGGTCTGCTGCGCCGCTGCGGCCGGCCGGGCGCGCGCCGCTCGGTCCATGCCTGGGGCATTGCCGCCGGACTGGCCTGGCTCGGCCTGTGCCAGCTGCTCGCGGCGCTGGCGCTGGCGCTGGGGTTCGAGCAGCCGGCCCTGCTGCAGACGGCGCAGCGCCTGGGCCTGTGGCTGGGGCTGGGCAGTGTCTTCATATTGGCCGTGCAGCGCCTGACGCCTTTTGTCCACGAGCAGGGTCGGCGTGCGCCTGGCCTGCTCGGCGGCCTGCTGCTCAGCCTGCTGCTGCGCGCCGGCCTGGACCTGGCCGAACTTCACGCCTGGCCGGTGCCGGCGCCGCTGCAGCTGCAGCTGCTCGCCGCCGCCTTGCTGGCTGGCCTGGCCCTGTGCGTCTGGCGCGATGCGCAGCGGCCCGAGCTGGCCGCCGCCCGGCGCACACCCCTGGTCGCCCAGCTGCACGCCGGCTATCTTTGGCTGGGCCTGAGCCTGGCGCTGGAAGCCTCGGCGCAGCTCGCCGCCGCACTGGGCCGCGCGGATTTGCAGCGGCCGCTGGCCATGGCGGCCCTGCATGCGCTGAGCCTGGGCTTTATGGGCACGACCTTGCTGGCCATGGCCAGCCGGGTCACTGCGGTGCAGCAGGGCCGCAGCGTGGCGGTGGACCGCGGCCTGTGGCTGATGCAGGGCCTGCTGCAGCTGCTGAGCCTGGCCCGCTTGGCCGCCGCCCTGGCGCCGGCCTGGCCGCAGGCCGGTCTGCTGCTCGGTGCCGCGGCCCTGGCTTTCGCCGTGCTGGCCCTGGCCTGGGCCTTGCGCTACGGCCCCTGGCTGTTGGAAAAAAGGAGCGTTTGAGATGAGCGATCAGAACCATGACCCGCTGCGTGAGCAGATCCTGCAGGCCCTGCGCGGCGTGGCCGACCCGGAGATCGGCGAGAACATTGTCGACCTCGGCCTGATCGAGTCGCTGCAGCTGGGCCCGCAGCTGGCCTCGCTGTTGCTGATCCCGACCAGCGCGACCTGCCCCATGGCCGACCAGATCATGGACGAGGCCGGCTGTGCCATCGAGCGCCTGCTGCCGGCCGACTGGCGGGTCGAGGTCGATATGGACTGGGCCATCGCCTGGTCACCGCAGCGCATGGCGCCTGCCCTGCGCGCCCGCCTGGGCTGGGGGGCGGAGGAGGGCGGTGTCGGACCATGAGGCCGGCGCAGAGCCCGCCGCTGGCGCGGCACTGGCTGCTGCTGGCCCTGCTGCTGGCGCTGCTGAACCTGCTGGCCGGTCTGTTCGGCGGCTTGCTGCGCCTGGGCAGCCTCCACGCCGACCTGGGCGATCCGGGAGCGCAGGCCCTGCTCGGACATGGCGCCTTCATGATGGCCGGCTTCTTCGCCAGCCTGATCAGCCTGGAGCGGGCCGTGGCTCTGCGCCGCGGCCTCTGGGTGCCGCTGGGCTCGGGCGCGGCCGGCCTGCTGGCCGCGCTGGGCCTGTGGCCCTGGGCGGCCGGGCTCTGGGTGTTGACGGCCCTGGGCCTGTGCGGCCTGTACCTGTGGGCGGCGCGTTACCGCGCGCTCTCGCTGCCGCTGGCCGTGGAGGCCAGTGCGGCCCTGGCCCTGCTGTGGGCGGCGCTGGAATTTGCGCTGGGTGCGGCCACCCAGGCGCGCTGGGGCTGGAGCCTGTTCCTGGTCTTGACCATCGTTGGCGAGCGGCGCGAGCTGATGCGGCTGCGGCCGCTGCCGAGCTGGGCCGCCCGCGCCTTTCTCATCGCCTGGGGCCTGCTGGCCGGCGTGGCCCTGTTGATGGGCCCGCTGCCCGAGCTGGCGGCGCGCCTGGGCTGGGCGGTGCTGGGCCTGCTGGCCCTGTGGCTGCTGCGCTTCGACCTGGCCCGGCTGCAGTGGCGCATGCCCGGCTGGGCCGGCCACACGGCGATCTGCCTGCTGCTGGGCTATGTCTGGCTGCTGGCGGCGGCTGCGGCCGGCCTGGCCGGCCAGGGCCAGGCCGGCGGCGTGGCCTGGCATCTGCTGTGGCTGGGCTTTGTTTTCGCCATGGTCTTCGGCCATGCGCCGCTGATGCTGCCGGCCCTGGCCGGCCTGCGGCCACGCCACAGCCGCTGGGCCCTGCTGCCCCTGGGCCTGATGGGCGCCAGCCTGCTGCTGCGCAGCCTGGCCGCGCTGGCCGGCCTGCCGGCCTGGCTGGCCCTGGCCGGCACCGGCCATGCGCTGGCGCTGCTGCTGTTCGGCCTCATCATGGCCTGGCTGCTCCGCCCGGCCTGATCGCTCGGCCTGATCGCCCGGCCTGAGACCGCCTGCGCCTCAGCGCAGCCGGCCGTCCGCCGGGCGCTGGCCCAGGGCGGCCAGGCGGGCCGGCTCGGGGATGCGCAGCTCGCTGTGCTGCATCACGATCAGGCCCTGCTCATGGAACTGGCGCAGCGTGCGCGACAGGGTTTCCGGCGTCACGCCCAGCTGGGCGGCGAGATCGCGCTTCAGCTGGCCCAGGCTCAGGCAGTCACCGCAGCCCCTGAGCTTGTGCTGCTGCAGCAGCCATTCGGCCAGCCGGGCGGGGAAGTCCTGGGTGGTGAGGGCCTGGCGCGACTCCTGCGCCTCGCAGGCATGGCGGCCCAGGCTGCCCAGCAGGGCCAGCAGCAGCGAGGGATGCTCGTGGCACAAGGCCAGCATGGCGCGGGCCGGGAACTCATGGGCCAGCACCGGCGTCAGCGCCAGCGCGGTCTCGGGATAGGCGGCGCCGGGCCAGGCGCTGGCCAGGTCTATCCACTGGCCGCCGTGCAGGGCCCGGCTCTGCCGCCACTGGCCCTTAGCGGCGCGCCGGCCCATGCTGAGCTTGCCGCGCACCAGCAGCCAGAGGCTGCCGTCCTCGTTGCTGCTGCCGTCCCTGAGCAGGCGGCCGCGCTGGCGGATGCGGTGGCTGCGGCCCAGGGCCGCCAGGGCCAGCAGGGCCTCCTCGTCGCGCGCCAGGGCCGGCCAGGCCTGTTGCAGAGCCTGCATCAGCGCCAGGGAGTGCGCGGGCCTGCTGCCGGCGGCAGCGAGCGGCGGGTCCAGGTCCGCGCTGATGGACAAGGGCAGGCCAGACCCAGGGGCCTGGGCGCGTTGCGGGTGGATGCTGGGGGTCATGACGGCGGTCTCCTCGGGGCTTGGCGGGCGGCGGGCAAGAGCGCTTGGCCCCTGTGTTCCGCGAGCCGCTAGTCGACCATCAATGGCCTCAGTGTGGCCTTGAACTGGTGCAAGAAAGCG
Source organism: Paucibacter sp. B51 (assembly GCF_027863535.1). NCBI lineage: Bacteria > Pseudomonadati > Pseudomonadota > Betaproteobacteria > Burkholderiales > Sphaerotilaceae > Roseateles > Paucibacter sp. B51. Next base: position 2,912,240 of record NZ_JAPIVN010000001.1, read on the forward strand.
GCATCTGCCCGCCCGGGGCATCCCCCTTTTGGTGGCCCGTGCCGACTCCATCCGGTCTTGACCGTTGTCAAGAAAGGCGCCGATCTGACGGGTTATCTCAGCCGCGCCGGAGGATCAGGCCGGGCAGGGTCGCGGCCAGATCGGCCAGCAGGGCCGGCGCCGGATAGTCCGCCGGCACCGGTGGCAATGGCTGCGCGCAGCCCTCGGGCCGGGCGATCTGCAGGGCCCAGCGGCGCACGCCGGCCGCGCTCAGCTGCTCGGCCAGCTCGCGCAGCGCCCGCGGCTGATGCAGCAAGGGATGAACGGTGCTGCGGCATTCCAGCGCGATGCCGGAGGCGATCAGCAGGGCCAGGTTGGCGCGCACCGCGGCGGCTGCGCGCTCGGCCGCGGCCGTGCTGCGCAGGCCGGCGACGCGGCCCAGCAGGGCCGCGTCCTGCGGCGCCGCCTTGATGTCCAGGCCCACCCAGTCCAGCAAGGGCAGCAGCGGCGGCAGGCGCTGCGGCCGCATACCGGCGCTGTGCAGGCCGATGCGAAAGCCGAGCGCGCGCGCCTGTGCCATGGCCTGGGGCAGGGCCGGGTCCAGCGTCGGCTCGCCGCCGCTGAAGACCACGGCGTCGAGCAGGCCGACCCGCGTCTCCAGCCAGGCCAGCACCTCCGGCCAGTGCAGGCGGGCCGAGCCGCGCCGCTGCAGATCCGGGTTATGGCAGTAGCCGCAGCGCCAGGGGCAGCCGGCCAGGAAGACCACCGCCGCCAGCTGGCCGGGGTAGTCGACGCTGCTGAATCGGCTCAGGCCGGCGATGCCGAGCGTGGCGGCCGCGGCCTCGCTCATCGGCAGGGCGTGGGCGTGGGAACAAGTGCGGGTGAAGTTCGCTCCTGGAAGTGCAGACGCTGCTGGAACTCGCCCTGCTTGCCGGTGTTGAAGGAGGCGACCGGGCGGTGGTAGCCCATCACCCGGGTCCAGATCTCGCAGCGCTGGCGTTCCTCCTCGCGCAGCAGGGGCTGGCCGTCCTGCGGGGCGGGGCTGAGATGCAGTGCGGTGTTCTCGTTCATGGTCGGGTCCTTGTTGAGGTTCAGTGGGAGTTCAGGGGGTGGGGAGAAGGGACGCTGCCGCAGCCTGGGCCTGGGCCTGGCTCTTGCGCGCCAGCGCCTCGGCATCGCAATGCGGGCAGAACTCATGCCGGCCGCTCAGATAGCCGTGCGTGGGGCAGATGGAGAAGGTCGGTGTCACGGTGATATAGGGCAGGCGAAAGCGCGAAAGCGAGCGCCGCACCAGCTCGCGGCACGCCTCGGCGCTGCTCAGCGCCTCGTTCATGTACAGATGCAGCACCGTGCCGCCGGTGTACTTGCGCTGCAGCGCGTCCTGGCGCTCCAGGGCTTCGAAGGGGTCGTCGGTGAAGCCCACCGGCAGCTGCGAGCTGTTGGTGTAGTAGGGCTGCTCGGGCGTGCCTGCCTGCAGGATGGCGGGGAAGCGCTTGCGGTCTTCCTTGGCGAAGCGGTAGGTCGTGCCCTCGGCCGGCGTGGCCTCCAGGTTGTAGAGATGGCCGGTCTGCTCCTGGAACTCCACCATGCGGGCGCGCACATGGTCCAGCAGGCGCAGGGCCAGGGCATGGCCGGCCGGCGTGGTGATGTCCTCGCGGTCGGCGCTGAAGTTGCGGATCATCTCGTTGATGCCATTCACGCCCAGGGTCGAGAAGTGGTTGCGCAAGGTGCCCAGGTAGCGGCGGGTGTAGGGGAACAGGCCCTCGTCGATCAGGCGCTGGATCAGCTTGCGCTTGATCTCCAGGCTGTCGCGGCCCAGGTCCAGCAGCTGGTCGAGCCGGGCCAGCAGGCCGGCCTCGTCGCCGGCATGCAGATGGCCCAGGCGGGCGCAGTTGATGGTCACCACGCCCAGCGAACCGGTCTGCTCGGCCGAGCCGAACAGGCCGTTGCCGCGCTTGAGCAGTTCGCGCAGGTCCAGCTGCAGGCGGCAGCACATCGAGCGCACCATATTCGGCTGCAGCTCGGAGTTGAGGAAGTTCTGGAAGTAGGGCAGGCCATAGCGCGCCGTCATCTCGAACAAGGCCTCGGCATTGGCGCTGTGCCAGTCGAAGTCGGGTGTGATGTTGTAGGTCGGGATGGGGAAGGTGAAGGCCCGGCCCTTGGCATCGCCGGCCATCATCACCTCGATATAGGCGCGGTTGATCAGGTCCATCTCGGCCTGCAGCTCGCCGTAGCGAAAGGGCATCTCGCGGCCGGCGATCTGCGGCACCTGCTCGCGCAGGTCCTCGGGGCAGGTCCAGTCGAAGGTCAGGTTGGTGAAAGGTGTCTGCGTGCCCCAGCGCGAGGGCACGTTGAGGTTGTAGACCAGCTCCTGCATGCACTGGCGCACCTGGGCGTAGCTCAGGCCGTCCTTGCGCACATAGGGCGCCAGATAGGTGTCGAAGCTGCTGAAGGCCTGGGCGCCGGCCCATTCGTTCTGCAGCGTGCCGAGGAAGTTGACGATCTGCCCGACCGCGCTGCTCAGGTGCAGCGGCGGGCCTGATTCGACCTTGCCGGCCACGCCGTTGAGCCCCTCGTTCAGCAGCGTGCGCAGCGACCAGCCGGCGCAGTAGCCGCTGAGCATGTCCAGGTCATGGATGTGCAGATCGGCCTCGCGGTGGGCGCGGCCGACTTCGGGCGGGTAGACCTGGTCCAGCCAGTAATTGGCCACCACCTTGCCCGAGACATTGAGGATCAGGCCGCCCAGGCTCCAGCCCTGGTTGGCATTGGCCTTGATGCGCCAGTCACGCTGCTGCAGGTACTCGTCCATGGTGTCCTGCACAGCGACCAGGGTCTGGCGGGCGCCGCGCAGCTTGGCATGCTGCTCGCGGTAGACCACATAGGCGCGCAAGGTGCGGCGCAGGCCGGCCTCGAACAGCGCCGTCTCGACGGCATCCTGGATGTCCTCGACCGCAAGCAGGACGGGGGCCGGGCTGCCCGCTTGAGCCGCCGCGCTGGCACAGCGTGCCCACAGCTGCGGCAGCACAGATTGCTCGGTCAGCCGTGCAGCCGCTTCGCCCGCCAGCTCGCCACTGGCGGCGCCGGCACGTGCCAGGGCCTGGGTGATCTTGAGGGCGTCGAACTCAACGCGGGCGCCGCAGCGTTTGCTGATTTGCATGGCGGAATTTCTCCATATGTAGTGTCGACCGGCAGGATAGGCACTAGATATAGCGTCCGCAACAGGAAATCGTTAGCGAATCGGCAAAGCTTGCGCTGGCGCAAAAGGGGATCTGCTGGGGGCGCCGGTGGGCGCCAGCGCGCGCGGCTGGATCAGAGCAGCAGGAAAGCCGCCGCCGCCATGGCCGTGGGCCCCAGCGCGCCCAGCAGCAGGCCGCCGGCGCCGACCGACTCGTCCTCGAAGCCGCGCTTGAGCAGGGCCACGCCGGCCGGGTTCGGCGCATTGGCGATCACGGTCAGGCCGCCGCCGGCCACCGCGCCGGCCACCAGCATGTACTTGGCCGGGTCGGAGATGCCGGTGATCAGCGAGCCAAGGTAGGTCAGCGCCGCGTTGTCGGTGATAGCGGTCAGGCCGAGCGCGCCGAAGAACAGGGCCAGCGGCTCCAGGCTGGAGACGATGGGCTGCAGCCACCAGGCCTGCATGCCGCCCAGCACCACCAGGCCGGCCAGGAAGAAGGCCACCAGCAAGGCCTCCTTCAGGATCAGCGGGCTCTGGTGACGCTCGTAGGCTTGGGTGAAGCCGAGGAACATCAGGAAAAGGCCGAGAAAGGCCACCGGGTGATGGGCCAGCAGCACGACGCCGGCCAGCAGGGCCAGATGCACCAGCACCACCGTCACCGGCACGGCGGCTTCCGTGCCCCGCTTCTGCGCGTCGGCGGGCAGCAGATGGCGGCGCAGCAGGAACACCGCCACCGTCGCATTGATGGCCACGGCCACCGCCGCCTTCCAGCCGAAGTGGCTGAACATGAAGGCGCTGTCCCACTGCCAGGTGGAGGCTACCATCAGCACCGGCGGCGCGGCATAGGAGGTCAGCGTGCCGCCGATGGAGACATTGACGAACAGCACACCCAGGGCCAGGTACTTCAGGCGCTCGGGCACCTCGGGGCGGAAGATCTGCGGCGCCAGCATCAGCGCGGCAATCGTCATCGCCGCCGGCTCGGTGATCAGCGAGCCGAGTATGGGCACGGCGGCCAGGCCCAGCCAGGCGCTGGCGATCTGCGTCGGCAGTGGCAGCAAGCGGGCGATGCTGTCGACGGCCCAGATGACGGTGCGCAGCACCGGCCGCGACGCAGCCACCACCATGACGACGAAGACGAACAGCGGCTCGGTGTAGTTGCGCGACTCGGCATAGCTGAGCGCCTGGCTGCCGCCTTGCACCAGGCCCATGGCCATGATCAGCAGGATGGCCCAGAAGCCGAACACCACCTCCACCTCGCCCAGCAGATGGAAGAGACCGGCATGGCCGGGGTAGCGGTGCGAGAGACGTTCGAGCTGCTTGGCGGCGAAGGTGTGGACCAGGGCCAGGGCGAAGATGACCAGGGCGATGGTCTGGATGGTGCTGGGATCGGGATTCATAGGCATGAACAAAGACGGGCGCGCGCGCCCTTGGCTCGCGCGGCGGCCCGACCAGCGCAATCAAACCTGCTGCCCCGCGACTCGGCACAGCACCCGGGGCGCAGTGTAGCGAAGCCGCTTGCCGACCCCCGTCCTGCTGCGCCTTCCCGCTCAGAGCCGCTCGGTCCAGGCCGGCAGCAGCGGGCCGATCGCGTCCAGCGTGTTCTTCAGCACCAGGCCGTACTCGGTGTCGCCCTCCATCACCAGCGCGCGTTCGAAGAACAGGCGGTCGGCATCGTCCTGGCCGCCCAGCAGGCGCCACAGCGCGGCGCTGCGGGCGCGCAGCAGCAGGGCCGGCGCCGCAACGCGGCCGCGTACCGCCTCGAAGCCGTCGGGGCCCAGGCGCAGGCGCAGCCGCAGGCCGCTTTCCACCAGCTCCAGCTCGACGATGCGGCCCTGCAGGGCGGCGCGCTGGCCGGCGTCCAGGCGCGGCCAGAGCAGGCGGTCCAGCGCGCGCGCGGCGCACCAGGACGGCGGCTCGGTTGGCAGGCGGCGCAGCAGGGCGCGGCCGTGGCTCAGCCAGGCGGGGGCCGAGGGCTGGCGGGGCGCGCTGTGTCCGGGTTCAGACATGGTCGATCTCCCGCATGCCCGGCTGGCGCCGCGCGAAGCCGTCGACCAGGGCGCCCGGCAGCGGCAGCTGGCGCAGCCGCGCCAGTGCCGGCGCGGCCGGCGCGCCCTGGTTCAGCACCGCCTCGAACAGCTGCAGCACCTCGGCAAAGCCCTGGCTGCAGGGCGAGAGCCGCAGCCGGTCGACGCCGGCGCTGCGCAGCTGTGGCAGCTGGGTGATCAGGCAGTGCAGATCGGCCGACTGGGTGCTGATGCCGTTGAGCGCGAGAAAGGCCTGGCCCTCGCTGCTGCGCAGCAGCAGGCCGTCGGCATCGTCGCGGCAGCGGAACTCGCACTGGTCCTTGCTGAGCCGGTGGTGGCGGGCGGTGAAGCAGCGCGCCGAAAAGGCCAGAGGCATGCGGCCGAAGCCGAAGACCTCGGTCGCCACCCGGCGCCCGGGGCCGGCCGGGTTGACGCGCGCCACCGCATCGAGTGCCAGCTCCAGCGGCGCCACCCAGGTGCTGATGTCCGGCCCCTCGCGCAAGGCCTCGCGCAGCGCGCCGGCGCTGTAGAGATTGAGCTGCGGGCCCAGCACCAGCGGACGGCGCGTGGCGCCGGGCTGCTCGCTCCAGGCCTGCAGCGCGCTGGCGTCGCCGGCCTCGATGCTGAACTCCGTCTGCTCGGCGATGCGGCGCACGCCGCGCAGCTCCGCCTCGCTCATCACCAGGGGCAGCGTGGCCAGGCGCACCTGCTTGCCGCAGGCCTGCAGATCGCGGCCCAGGTCCAGCCAGTCGGCCAGGCTGAACTCATTGCGGCGCGAGCAGCAGACCTCGCCCAGCACCAGGCAGTCCGCCGGCCCCTCGGCCAGCTCGGCATAAAAGGCCAGCATCTGCGCGCGCGGCCACCAGTACTGCAGCGGGCCGACGGTCAGTTCGATGCGGTTTGATTGAGTGGTTTGTTTCATGGCGATGTCGGATTAGTGGCTCAGAGGGTGTGAACTTTTGTAGCGAGCGGCTGCCAGGCTAGGCGGGCGGAGCGCAGGAACCGGAACGTACTTCCTGTACGTGAGGATTCCGAGCACCGCCCAACGACGCATGGTGGTCGCGCAGTAGAAAGGTCGCACCCTCTCAGCGCCAGGGGCGGTCGAAGGCGCCGAGCGTGCTTTGCTGCCCCTCGGCCCAGCGGCCCAGCTCCTGCTGCCAGGCGGGCTGCACGCTGTAGCGGCCGCCGCCGGCCAGGCTGTCCAGGGCCTGGCGCCAGACGCGGGTGACGCCGGCCACATAGCTGGGGCTGCGCTGGCGGCCCTCGATCTTGATCGCGCGCACGCCGCTGGCCAGCAGCTGGGGCAGCAGGGCCAGGGTGTTCAGGCTGGTCGGCTCCTCCAGCGCGTAGTCAGCTGCATGGCCGGCCGCTGCGCTGTCGCCGACGCTGAAGCGGCCTTTGCACAGCGTCGGGTAGCCGCGCGGCTCCTGCGGTCCATAACGGTCAATCAGCACGCCCGCCAGGCGCGCCTCGACGCCGTCCGGGCCCTCCAGCCATTGCACCGCGGCCGGCGGCGAGCAGACGCCGGCGGTGTTGGGTGACTGGCCGGTGGCGTAGGAGGACAGGGCGCAGCGCCCCTCCACCATCACGCACAGGCTGCCGAAGCCGAAGACCTCGATCTCCACCTCGGTGTTGCGTATCACCTGCTGCACCTGCTGCAGCGTCAGCACCCGCGGCAGCACCGCACGCTGGATGCCGTAGCGCTGCCGGTAGAACTCGATGGCGGCATGGCTGGTCGCCGAGGCCTGCACCGACAGATGCAGGCGCAGCGCCGGATGCTGCGCATGGGCGTAGGCCAGCACCGCGCTGTCGGCGACGATCAGCGCGTCGGCACCCAGCTCGGCAGCGGCGTCGACGGCGGCATGCCAGGGCGTCTCGTCCAGCGCATCGGCATAGGTGTTCAGCGCCATCAAGACCTGGCGGCCGCGCGCATGGGCGTAGGCCAGGCCTTCGCGCACCTGCGCTTCGTCGAAGTTCAGGCCGGCGAAATTGCGCGCATTGGTGGCGTTTCTGAGGCCGAGGTAGACGGCATCGGCGCCGGCGTCGATGGCCAGGGTCAGCGCGCGCAGCGAGCCGGCCGGCGCAACCAGATGGGGAAGTTGGCTGGACATGTGTGCAAGAGAAGGAGAACGGTCTTGGGTGGCTGGAGAAATGGGTGCTGCGGCGGTGCCGGTACAGCGCCATGGAATCTAGCGGTGGGCTCCAAGCTGCTGCTTGTTCGCCCGCAAGGCTTTGGCTTGAGCGGGCTCAAGCCGCGGTCTGGCCGACAATGGGCCGATGACGCCAGCCTCTTTGTCCAGCAGCCCCAGCCATCCCGGCCACCGGCCACGCCGGCCCTGGACACTCAGCGCCAAGCTGAGCCTGATCGGGGCCGTGGTGCTCTTGCTCGCCCTGGCGGTGATTGCCCTGACCCTGTCGCTGACCTGGCGGCTGGAAGGCGGGGCGGCGGCCGTCAACGAGGCCGGCCGCATGCGCATGCAGACCTGGCGCCTGGCCCAGGCCCTGGGTGGCGGCGACTCGGGCGAGATCTCCGGCCAGCTGGAGCAGTTCGAGCACAGCCTGCGACTGCTGCGCAGCGGTGACCCGGCGCGGCCGCTGTTCCTGCCGCAGGACACCGGCTCGCTGGCCGCCTTTGCCGCGGTGCAGGCCGACTGGCAGCGCCTGCGCGCCGACTGGGCGGCCCGGCCCGCCCCGTCGCAGCAGCAGCTGGCCGCGCAGGCCGAGGCCTTTGTGCTGCGCATCGATGTCTTCGTCTCGGCCATCGAGCTGCAGCTGGCGCGGCTGACCACCTGGCTCAATGCGTTGCAATTCGCCATGGTCGGCCTGGCCCTGGCGGCGGCACTGGCCTTGCTCTATGCCGGCTATCTGCTGATCTTCAACCCGCTCGGCCGCCTGCAGGCCGGCCTGGCACGCGTGCGCCAGGGTGATCTGGACGCCCGCGTGCAGATCCACTCGGGCGACGAGTTCGGCGCCCTGTCCGAGGGCTTCAACCAGATGGCCGAGACCCTGCAGCAGCTCTACCAGAGCCTGGAGGCCAAGGTCGAGGAAAAGACGCTGGGCCTGGAGGCGCAGAACGCCCGCCTGGCCGCGCTCTACAAGGCCGCCGCCTGGGTCAGCGAGGCCGATTCGCTGGACGAGCTGGCCCAGGGCTTCGCCCGCCAGCTGCGCGCTGCCGCGCAGGCCGACGCGACCGCGGTGCGCTGGTCCGACGAGGGCAACCGGCGCTACCTGATGCTGGCCTCCGACGGCCTGCCGCCAGAGCTGCTGGACGAGGAGCAGTGCCTGCCCACCGGTGACTGTTTCTGCGGCCAGGCCCAGGGCCAGGCGCGCACCCGCATCATCCCGATCCGACCCTGGAGCGAGCAGCCGGCGGCCGGTCAGCAGGGACAGCAGGAACAGCTGGGACAGCTGGGACAGCTGGAAGAGGCCGAGCTGCTCGGCCATTGCGAACGGGCCGGCTTCCGCACGGTGATCAGCGTGCCGCTGCGCCTGCAGGAGCGCATCGTCGGCGAGCTCAATTTGTTCTACCGCCAGCCACGCACGCTGGGCGATGAGGATCGCAGCCTGCTGGAGACCCTGGCCAGCCATCTGGCCGGCGCCATCGAGAGCCTGCGCGTCGCGGCGCTGCAGCGCGAGTCGGCGCTGGCCGAGGAGCGCGGCATGCTGGCGCGCGAGCTGCATGACTCGATCGCCCAGGGCCTGTCCTTCCTGAAGATCCAGGTCGCCCTGCTGCGCCAGGCCCTGCAGCGCGCCGAGGCGACGCAGATCGCCGCCACGGTGGCCGAGCTCGATGCCGGCGTGCAGGAGAGCCTGGCCGATGTGCGCGCGCTGCTGCTGCATTTCCGCACCCGCACCAATGCCGAGGACATCGGGCCCGCCCTGCAGACCTGTTTGCGCAAGTTCGAGCACCAGACCGGCCTGAGCACCCATCTGAGCATCGAGGGCCAGGGCCTGCCGCTGGCGCCCGATGTGCAGGTGCAGGTGCTGCATGTGCTGCAGGAGGCGCTGAGCAATGTGCGCAAGCATGCGGGGGCGCGCGCCGTGTGGCTGGAGGTGCAGCAGGCGCCGCGCTGGCGCTTCGAGCTGCGCGACGACGGCTGCGGCATCGCCGACGACGCGCCCGAGCCGGACGAAACCCATGTCGGCCTGCGCATCATGAAGGAGCGCGCCGAGCGCATCGGCGCCGAGGTGGAGCTGAGCTCGGTGGCCGGGGCCGGCACCTGCGTGGTGCTGACGCTGGCGGCGCGGCCGCCGGCCGGCAAGCCAACGGAACAGCAAGCGGGCGCACAGGCCTGACGAGGATGACGATGATCCGTGTTGAAGACAGAGAAGCTGGTGCACCCGCCGAAGGCAGCGCTGGCGAAAGGAATCCCTTGCGGGTGCTGGTCGTGGACGACCACACCTTGTTCCGGCGCGGCCTGATCGCCTTGCTGGCCGGTGATGCCCGCTTCAGCGTGGTGGGCGAGGCCGGCGATGCGGGCGAGGCGCTGCGCCGGGTGGCCGAATGCCGGCCCGATGTGATCCTTCTCGACAACCACCTGCCCGGCGTGCGCGGCATCGATGCCTTGCCGGGCCTGCTCGAACAGGCGCCGGCGGCGCGGGTGCTGATGCTGACCGTCAGCGAGGACGAGGCCGATCTGGCCGCCGCGCTGCGGCGCGGCGCCCATGGCTATCTGCTGAAGACGGTGGACAGCGACGGTCTGGCCGAGGCCATCGTGCGCGTCGCCGCGGGCGAATCGGTGCTGAGTCCGGAGCTGAGCGGCACGCTGGTGCGCGCCTTCCAGGCGCTGGGGCCGGCGCGGATCGCCGCTGCCGTCGGCGGCAGCCCTGCACCGGCGCCTGAGCTTGAGCCTGCGCCTGCGCCGGCCGCACCGCCCATCTCGCCGCGCGAGCAGGAGATCCTCGGCCACATCGCCCTGGGCGCCAGCAACAAGGAAATCGCCCGCGCGCTGGGCATCGCCGAGACCACGGTGAAGATCCATGTCCAGCACATCTTGCGCAAGCTGGGCCTCAGCTCGCGCGTGCAGGCGGCGGTGTATGCGAGCACGCGCGGCGGCGCCTGAGGCGGGCCGCTGAAGCGGCTGCCGAGGCCAGCGGCCACGGCCGGCAAGCTCAGAACGGCAAGCTCAGAACGGCGAACTCACAGCGGCCAGCTGCTATGCCCGCGCGCCACGCCGACGATGGCGGCCACCAGGCCCAGGGCCAGCAGCAAGGCGACCCGGCGCAGCGCCAGCGGCCGGCCGGGCTTCATCGCCAGCGTGCCGATGACGATATAGGCCAGCAGCAGGCTGAGCTTCATCGCCAGCCAGTGCTGCTGCAGCGGATTCAGGCCCAGCAGCCACCACAGGCTGGCGCCGGCCGCCAGCAGGGCGCTGTCGACCGCCATGCTGAGCCGACGGGCGCCGGGCCGCAGCGGCCAGGCCTGGCCGGCTTGCGCGGCCAGCGCGCGCAGCAGGAAGAGGCTGACGCTGGCGGCGGCCAGGCCCATATGCAGCAGCTTGAGCTGCGGGTAGTGCGCCTGCAGCAGGGCGCTCAGGGAGAGGGTGGTGGCGGGGTCTGTGCTCATGCCTTCATCCTCGCATGGCCGGCCCGCATCACCAGCGCCCGCGCAGGCCCAGGCGCCAGGTGCGCGGTGCCTCGGCCCAGCTGAACAGCGCCGAGCGTTCGGCCAGCACCGTGTTGCCCAGATTGCTGACGCCCAGGTCCAGGTCCAGCTGCGGCCCCAGGCTGCGGCCCAGGCTGGCATCCAGCTTGTTCAGGGCCGGCACCGCCACGGCCGGCTGGCCGACCGTGGTCGAGGCCAGCAGCTGGCCCGCGCTGCGCTCCGCCCGCAGCAGCGCACGCCAGGGCCCCTGGGCCCAGCCCAGCTCGGCGCCCAGGCTGTGGCGAGGGCGCTTCTCAAGCCGCTGATGCTGGCCGTCATGGGCCTCCAGGTACTGGTAGTTCAGGCCGGCGCTGAAACCGCCGGCCAGGCGCGCGCGGCCGCTCAGCTCCAGGCCGCGCAGGCGGGCGCGCTCGACGTTCTCGAAGCGGAACAGGCTGCGCGGCCCGCTGCTGCTCACCAGCATCGGCACGATCAGATCACGCAGGCGGTTGTCGAAGACCATGGCCTGCAGGCCGGCGTCCTGCCGGTCCCAGCCCAGGCCCAGCTCCAGGCCGCGGTTCTTCTCCGGCCGCAGATCCGGCTTGGAGACATAGGTGTAAGGGCCCTCGTCCTCCTGGTAGCCGGGGCTGATCTGCTTCAGCGTCGGCGGCTTGAAGCCGGCGCTGGCGCCGCCTTTCAGCGTCCACTGCGGCGCCAGATGCCAGACGCCGTAGAGGCGCGGGCTGAGCGCCCGGCCGAAGCGCTGGTGGTGGTCGGCGCGCAGGCCCGCCGTGAGGCTGGCCTGGCGGTTCGGCGTCAGCTCGTCCTGCAGGTACAGGGCCTGGTGGCGGGCCGAGGCGCGCCCGCCGGGCAGGCCCTCGTTGTGCAGGCCCTCGCGTCGGCTCTCGAAGCCGGCCGTCAGCTGCTGGCTCCAGCCGCCGCCGCTGCCGGCAGCGATGCGCCGGCTCAGCTGCCCCTCCAGCACCTGATCCTGCAGGCGGTTCGGCCGCAGGCCGGCCACGCCATTGCTGCGCTGATTGCTCATGGCGATGCGGCTGTCGTAGGCGCGCAGCTGGCTTTGCCAGCCCGCTGCTCCGCCCCAGTCGGCCTCCCAGCCCAGGCTCAGCTGCTGGCGTTCGAGCTCGGTGTCGGAGGCGTAGACCCGCTTCTTGCCGCTGCGCTCGACCGCCAGGGCCTCGCGCTGCTCGCGGCCGCCGCGCAGGGCAAGGTCCAGCTGCTGGCCGCTGAGCGGCGTCCAGCGCAGCTGCAGGGCGGCGTCGCGGCGCTGCCGGCCTTCGATGTCGGAGATGCGTAGGTCGCTGGCGCTGGCGATGGCCGCGCGCCGGCTGTCGGCCAGCTGCAGGCTGGCGCTCAGATCCGGGCGCAGCGGCCCGCTCAGGCGCACGGAGGCGCGGTGGCCGTCGCCGCCGCGGCCGCCCTCGGCCTGGCTGCCCTCCAGATGCATGCCGCCCTGCCACTGCGCGCCGGGCGGCCGGGTGATGATGTTGACCACGCCGCCCAGGGCCTCGGCACCGTACAGCACCGACAAGGGGCCGCGCACGACTTCGATGCGCTCGATCTCGTCCGCCGACAGCCAGTCGATCTGGAAGTCCGAATGGCCGATCACCCCGTCGCTGGCACTGATGCGCCGGCCGTCGACCAGGAACAGCGTGTGCCGGGCGTCCATGCCGCGCAGGCTCAGCGTCTTGCGGCCGCTGACGGTGCGGCCGAACACTGCCACGCCGGCCTCGCCGCGCAGCGCGTCCAGCAGGTTGTCGGCGCCGCGCTGCTCGATCTGGGCTCGGCTGACCACGCTCAGCGCGGCCGGCGCGTCGATCATCGGCAGCGCATGGCGGGTGGCCGAGACCACCTGCACCAGCACCGGCGGCAGCTGCTCGGGGCCGGCCTCGGGTGCCGGCTGGGCACCGGCCTGGCCGGCCAGGCTGAAGCAGGCCAGCGCGGCGGCACGGGCCAGTGCCCGTGGCCTGGCGCCCGCTTGCATGGCGTTTGGATTGAAGGTTATGTATTTCATGTCTCGGTCTCGGCTGCTGGCGATGTCCCGAGCATGAGCAAGATCAAGTGGCGCCGCCTTGACCCAGATTGGCTTTGCAGGGCGCGGCGCGGCGGCCGCGCAACGGCAGGGGCCGGCTTCCGCGCCGTCCTTGAACCAGTTCAAGGACGGGTGCCCGGCCGGGCAGGACGATGCGCTCAAAGACCCGGGCCCCGGGTCCGCTGAAGTTCCATCCCGAAGACAAGAGGTATGACATGAAGCTGAACAGTACGACCCTTCCCCGCGCCCACCGCCGCCTGAGCCTGTTGGGCCAGCTGGCCCTGATGGTGTGCTTGCCGCTGAGCCTGGTGGCCCAGGCCCAGGAGGGCAAGAAGGATGTCAGCGCGGGCGATGTGAAGTACCACGCCGCGCCCTCGGCGCTGAGCGAGGTGCCCATGGTGCAGAGCAGCAACCCCAAGGCCCCGCCGATGACGCAGGCGGAGTTCGATGTGGCACGCAAGATCTACTTCGAGCGCTGCGCCGGCTGCCACGGCGTGCTGCGCAAGGGCGCCACCGGCAAGCCGCTGACGCCGGACGTCACCCTGGGCAAGGGCACCGACTATCTGAAGGTCTTCATCGCCTATGGCTCGCCGGCCGGCATGCCCAACTGGCAGACCTCGGGCGAGATGAGCGAGCAGCAGGTGGACCTGATGGCGCGCTATATCCAGCATGACGCACCGACGCCGCCCGAGTTCGGCATGGCCGATATGAAGGCCACCTGGAAGGTCGTGGTGCCGCCCGAGAAGCGGCCGACCAAGAAGATGAACAACTACAACATCGAGAACATCTTCTCGACCACCCTGCGCGACACCGGCGAGGTGGCCCTGATCGACGGCGACAGCAAGCAGATCATCAACATCGTCAAGACCGGCTATGCGGTGCACATCTCGCGCACCTCGGCCTCGGGCCGCTATCTGCTGGTCATCGGCCGCGATGCCAAGATCAATATGATCGATCTGTGGATGGCCAAGCCCGACAACGTCGCCGAGGTGCGCATGGGCCTGGAAGCGCGCTCGGTGGAAGCCAGCAAGTTCAAGGGTTATGAGGACAAGCTGGTGATTGCCGGCGCCTACTGGCCGCCGCAGTACGTGATCATGAAGGGCGACACGCTGGAGCCGCTGAAGATCGTCTCCACCCGCGGCAACACCGTGGATCAGCAGGAGTACCACCCCGAGCCGCGCGTCGCCTCCATCGTGGCCAGCCACTACCGGCCCGAGTTCATCGTCAACGTCAAGGAAACCGGCAAGACGCTGATGGTGGACTACACCGATCTGAACGCGCTGAAGACCATCGAGGTCGGCACCGCCCGCTTCCTGCATGACGGCGGCTGGGACAGCACCAAGCGCTACTTCATGATCGCCGCCAACCAGAGCAACAAGATCGCGGTGGTGGATGCCAAGGAGGACAAGCTGGTCAAGCTGGTCGAGGTCAGCAAGATCCCGCATCCGGGCCGTGGTGCCAACTTCATCCATCCCAAGTTCGGCCCGGTCTGGAGCACCGGCCACCTCGGCGACGAGGCGATCTCGCTGATCGCCACCGACCCGATCAAGCACAAGCAGTACGCCTTCAAGGAAGTGGCGCAGATCAAGGGCCAGGGCGGCGGCGCGCTGTTCATCAAGACGCATCCGAAGTCCAAGCATCTGTACTCGGACACACCGCTGAACCCCGATGCCGCGATCTCGCAGTCGGTCGCCGTCTTCGACATCGATGCGCTGGACAAGGGCTTCAAGGTGCTGCCGATTGCCGAGTGGGCGGGGCTCAAGGACGACGGTGCCAAGCGCGTGGTCCAGCCCGAGTTCAACAAGGCCGGCGACGAGGTCTGGTTCTCGGTCTGGTCGGCCAAGGACAAGCAGAGCGCCATCGTCGTGGTGGACGACAAGACGCTCAAGCTCAAGGCCGTGATCAAGGACCCGCGCCTGATCACGCCGACCGGCAAGTTCAACGTCTACAACACCCAGCACGACGTCTATTGATCTCAAGCGGCCCCGCTGCCTGATGGCGCTGGGGCCCATGAAGCAAGGAGTTATGAATCATGCGAATCGCATCCATCATCGCGATGGCAGGTGCCGTCCTCTTGAGTGCCTCGGCCGTGCAGGCCGACGAAGCCACGCTCAGCAAGGCCGGCTGCATGGCCTGCCATGCCAAGGACAAAAAGCTGGTCGGCCCGTCCTTCAAGGACATTGCCGCCAAGTACAAGGGTCAGGACGCCGCAGCCGCGCTGGCGCAGAAGGTGCGCAGCGGCGGCAAGGGCGTTTTCGGCCCCATCCCCATGCCGCCCAATCCGCCCGAGAAAATCAGCGATGCCGACCTCAAGGAGGGGGTGGCGTGGATCCTCAAGCAATGAGCTGACCAAGACCTCAGCCAGCCAGATGGGCGCTCATGGCCAGCTATGGGCGCCCTTTTACTTCGTGGTTCCAGCCGGCTCAGGCGCCGACCTCCAGCGCCTCTTGCAAGACCAGCTCCACCAGAGGCGCCAGTTCGGTCGCGCTGAAGTGGGGCGGCGCGTCGGCGAGGTCTGGCGCATCGCCCACCATCGCCACGATGCCCGGCCACTCGGGCCAAAGCATGGGCTTGCCCACGGCCGCACGCCAGACCTCCAGCTTGGGGAAGTCGCCGCCCTTGAAGCCCTCGACCAGGACCAGGTCGCAGTCCTGGATGCGGCTTAGGAGGTAGTCCAGATCCGGCTCGACATCGCCGCGCAGCTCATGCATCAGCGCCCAGCGCGTTCGGCCGAGCAGCAGCACCTCCTGGCAGCCGGCCTCGCGCAGGCGATAGCTGTCCTTGCCCGGGCGGTCGACTTCGATGTCCTTGTGGCTGTGCTTGATCAGCGAAACACGCAGGCCGCGGGCGCGCAGCGCTGGAATCAGGCGTTCCAGCAAGGTGGTCTTGCCCATGCCGGAGCGGCCGGCGATGCCGAAAACTTTCATGGGAGATGCTCGCTGCAAAGAGTCATGGGAATGTGCTCGGCTTGATTTCGTATAAGGCGGCGGGAGCGCGTGCGCAGCACAATGCGCGCATGGATCCTGGTCGCCGTTTTTTGTTCCGTCCCTCCATGGCGCGCGCTGCCGTCCAGAGGCCGCCCGGCGCCGTGGCCGAGCCGGCTTTTCTTGCCAGCTGTACACGCTGCGACGCCTGCATCAAGGCCTGCCCGGCCGGCGTCATCCGGCGCGGCGATGGAGGTTTTCCTGAAATGGACTTCAGGAGCGCCGGCTGTGACGCCTGCGGGGCCTGCATACCGGCCTGCACCGTGTCGGCACTGCGCCCGCCGCTGCTGTTTCGCGACTGGCAGGCCCAGATCGGCGCGCAATGCCTGGCCCAACAAGGGGTGGAGTGCCGGGTCTGCGGTGAGGCCTGTGACGCCGCTGCGATTCGCTTCAGGCCACGCCTGGGTGGCGTGGCCCAACCCGAGATCAGCCCGAGTGCCTGCACCGCTTGCGGCGCTTGCGTCGGGGTCTGCCCCTCGGGCGCGGTTTCAATGCGCCGAGCCTGAAGCAGCGCTGGCCGGCGGCAGGGTGATTTCACCGGCCTTGTGTGCGCCAATCGGCTGGGCAATCGGCGGCAAGGTGTGCGCGATGCCCTTGTGGCAATCGATGCAGGTCTGGCCCGCCGAGAAGGCCACTTGGTGCCGGGTCGCGGCGCGGCTGTTCTGCTCCGCATAGTCCATATAGCTGAAGTTGTGGCAGTTGCGGCACTCCTGCGAGTCATTGGCTTTCATGCGGTCCCACTCATGCTGGGCCAGGACGGCGCGCTTGGCATTGAACTTCTCGGGCGTGTCGATCGAGCCCAGCACCTTGTGCAGCACCTCGTTGGAGGCCTGGATCTTGCGGATCATTTTGGGCCCCCATTCCTTGGGCACATGGCAGTCCGGGCAAGTGGCGCGCACGCCAGTGCGGTTCTGGTAATGGATGGTGTTGCGGTACTCCACGTAGACGTTCTTCTCCATCTCATGGCAGGAGATGCAGAAGGCCTCGCGGTTGGTCCACTCCATGGCGGTGTTGAAGCCGCCCCAGAAGATGATGCCGCCGGCAAAGGCGAGCGCCAACAGCCAGAACAGCTTGGTGTGGGCAAAAGCCCAGGCACGTCGGATCAGGTTCTTCACAGCGGGCTCCTCACTTCATGCCCTTGGCACGCTCATAGGTGTTGGCCACCAAAGGCTTGGCATCACTCTGCGGCACATGGCATTGGGTGCAGAAGTAACGGCGTGGGCTGACGGAGTCGAGCTCAATGCCGTCGCGGGTCTTGAAGTGGGTGACGCTGATCTTGGTGGCGCCGCTTTCCTTGGTCTTCTGCCAGGCGTGGCAGTCCATGCATTTGTTGAAGTTCTTGGTGATCTGATAGCCGCTGATGGTGTGTGGAATCAGCGGTGGCATCTGCACGAAGTCACGATCACCGACAGGGTGGTCGCGCTCCTGGCGGTTGTTGGCGGGCGGGTTGTCCTGGTTCAGGGGCGTGCCTTGGCGCAGCCCTTCCAGTTTCACGGGCGCGGCCTTGTCGGCAGCCGCCGCAGGCCCGGCGGCAAACACGGAAAACGCCAGCAGCAGGCTCAGGGCGGGGCGGAGCAGGGGGGGGATCTTCATGGTCAGTCCCTTCGGGTGTCAAAGCGGTGGGTGAATCGGAAAACGGAGCTGTCGCACACATCGATGCAGCGGCCGCAGGCCGTGCAGTCGGGCGCCAGGATCAAGGGGCCGGCGTCTTGCTTGGCCTTCAGTGGGCCGACGATGATCTGCGGCTCGGGGCAGACGGCGAAGCAATCGCCGCAGTCATTGCAGCGGCTGCTGTGGGCGGCCGAGATGCGCAGCAGCGGCTTGGCGCCGATCAGGGCGTAGGCCGCGCCCATGGGGCAGACATGGCCACACCAGCCGCGCGGCGCCACCAGCAGGTCGAACAGGAAGACGGCGGCCAGCGCGCCCCAGGCCAGGCTGCCGCCGAAGATCAGCGCACGCTGGGTCAAGGTCACCGGGTTCACCTGCTCCCAGACCGGGCTACCCAGGGCCGCAGCGGCCAGCAGCACGCAGGCCAGCAAGGCGTGGCGCAGCTGGCGGCTCGGCGCACGGCCGCTGCTGATCTTCAGGCGCCGGCGCAGCCAGGCGGCCGCATCGGTCACCACATTGACCGGGCAGACCCAGGCGCAATAGGCCCGGCCCGCCAGCAGGCCGTAGAAAGCAAGGACGATGGCCGCGCCGATCAGGGCGCTGGCGGCAGGCCAGAGCCCGTGTCGCAGACCCGCGAGCAGGCTCTGGGCCAAGACGAAAGGGTCGCTCAGCGGCAGCACATCGAGGGTCAGGCTGGAGGCCAGATTGCCCTTGACCCACCACAGGCCGAACAGCGGGCCGAGCAGGAAGAGGCCGATCACGCCCAGCTGGCTGCTGCGGCGCAGGATCAGCCAGCGCTGGGCGGCCCATCGGCTGCGTGCGGGCTGCGAGGGGATGTGAGTCGGGCCGCTCATCGCTGCGGCTCCGATGAGGCTGGGGCATAGGGCTGGGCGCCGCTGCGCAACGGGCCGATGTCGTGGCCGCCTTCGGGCAGGCGTTGCTCGGGCTGAGCGAAGCGGGGCTTGCCCTGTCGGTTCTGGTCTTCCCAGCCCTTGCGGTAATGCGGGCCCAGCTCGCCCTGGGCCAAGTCGCGCGGCAGCACCTTGATGGCCGGTCGCTCCAGCACGCAGGCGCGCTCGCACTTGCCGCAGCCGGTGCAGGCCTCTGCGTGCACCGTGGGCAGCAGCATGGCGTGGCGGTCGCTGCGTGGGTTGCTTTGTTTCTCCAGCGAAATGGCGCTGTCGATCAGCGGGCAGACGCGGTAGCAGACATCGCAGCGCAGGCCGAGGAAGTTCAGGCAGCTCTCATGGTCGATCAGCACGGCCAGGCCCATGCGGGCTTCGGCGATGTCCTGCAGGCCGGGGTCAAGCGCGCCGGTCGGGCAGGCCTTGACGCAGGGGATGTCCTCGCACATCTCGCAGGGGATCTCGCGCGCTTCGAAGAAAGGCGTGCCGATCGCCACCTCGGCGGCCAGGCCGGCGCCCCATTCGCTGAGCTTGAGGTTGTGCGGCGGGCAGGCGCGCACGCACAGGCCGCAGCGCACGCAGGCGGCCAGGAAGTCGGGCTCGGCCAGCGCGCCCGGCGGCCGCAGGGCCTGGGCCGGGTGCGCTTGCGTCGGGCGCGAGAGCACGGCCGCCGCCCCGGCCAGAAGGCCGGCGCTGGCGGTGGTGCTGGCGCCTTGCAGCAGCGCACGGCGGCTCAGGTTCATGTGCTCACTCCGGCTCGGCTCGGCTCAGCTCAGCTCGGGTTCAGGCCTTGACGACCTTGACCGCGCACTTCTTGAAGTCGGTTTCCTTGGAGATCGGGCAGGTGGCGTCCAGGGTCAACTTGTTGACCAGGCGGCCCTCGTCGAAGAAGGGCACAAAGACCAGGCCGCGCGGCACCTTGTTGCGGCCCTTGGTCTCGACGGCGCAAGTGATCTCGCCGCGGCGCGAGGCCACCTTGACCTTCATGCCGCGCTGCAGGCCGCGGTCCTTGGCATCGTCGGGGTGGATGTAGAGCAGGGCCTCGGGCACGGCACGGTGCAGCTCGGGCACGCGCCGCGTCATGCTGCCGGTGTGCCAATGTTCGAGCACCCGGCCGGTGCACAGCCAGAGGTCGAACTCCTTGTCCGGGCTCTCGGCCGGCGGCTGGTAGGGCAGGGCGAAGATCACGGCCTTGCCATCCTTGTGGCCGTAGAACTTCACGCCCTCGCCCTTCTTGACATAGGGGTCGTAGCCCTCGCGGAAGCGCCACAGCGTTTCCTTGCCGTCGACCACGGGCCAGCGCAGGCCGCGCACTTCGTGATAGGTGTCGAAGGGGGCCAGATCATGACCGTGGCCGCGGCCGAATTCGGCGTACTCCTCGAACAGACCTTTTTGCAGGTAGAAGCCCAGCTCCTTGGACTCGCTGTTCATGTAGTCGGGGATGTACTTGCCGTTGATGCGGCCGACATCGGCGAGCGGGAACTTGTTGACCTTGCCGTTCTTGAAGAGCACGTCGAACATGGTCTTGCCCTTGTACTGGGGCTTCTTGGCCAGCAGCTCGGCCGGCCAGACCTCTTCCATCTTGAAGCGCTTGCTGAACTCGATGAACTGCCAGAGGTCGCTCTTGGCCTCGCCCGGTGCGCTGACCTGCTGGCGCCAGACCTGGGTGCGACGCTCGGCGTTGCCGAAAGCGCCTTCCTTCTCCACCCACATGGCGGCGGGCAGGATCAGGTCGGCCGCCATCGCGCTGACGGTGGGGTAGGGGTCGCTGACCACCACGAAAGCCTTGGGGTTGCGCCAGCCGGGCAGGATCTCGCCGTTGATGTTCGGCCCGGCCTGCATATTGTTGTTGGTCGTGACCCAGTAGCACTTGAGCTTGCCGTCCTTGAGCGCGCGGCTCTGTGCCACGGCATGCAGGCCCACCTTGTCGGGGATGGTGCCGTCGGGCAGCTGCCAGATTTCCTCGGTGTGCTTGCGGTGCTCGGGGTTGGTGACCACCATGTCCGCCGGCAGGCGGTGGGCAAAGGTGCCGACCTCGCGCGCCGTGCCGCAGGCGCTGGGCTGGCCGGTCAGGCTGAAGGGGCTGTTGCCGGGCTGGCTGATCTTGCCGGTCAGCAAATGGATGTTGTAGACCATATTGTTGGCCCAGGTGCCACGGGTGTGCTGGTTGAAGCCCATGGTCCAGAAGGACACCACCTTGACCTTGGGGTCGGCATAGAGCTTGGCCAGGTCTTCCAGTTGCTTGACCGGCACGCCCGACAAGGCGCTGACTTTTTCGGCCGTGTAGTCGGCGACGAACTTGCCGAACTCCTCGAAGCTGATCGGCGTAGCGTCGTTGGGGTTGCCCTTGGGCTTGCCGTCGGCGCCGGGGTAGCCATTGCTCTTGGCGTCTTTCTCCAAGGCATGGGCCGGGCGCAGGCCGTAGCCGATGTCGTCGGCGCCCTTCTTGAAGTTGACGTGATTCTTGACGAACTCTTTGTTGACCTTGTTGTTCTTGATCAGGTAGTGCGCGATGTAGTTCAGGATCGCCAGATCGGTCTGCGGCTTGAAGATGATGGGCTGGTCGGCCAGGTCAAAGCTGCGGTGCTCATAGGTCGAGAGCACGGCCACCTTGGTGTCCGGGTGGCTGAGGCGGCGGTCGGTGATGCGGCTCCACAGGATGGGGTGCATCTCGGCCATATTGCTGCCCCAAAGCACGAAGGCATCGGCCTGCTCGATGTCGTCGTAGCAGCCCATGGGCTCGTCGATGCCGAAGGTGCGCATGAAGCCGGTGACCGCGCTGGCCATGCAGTGGCGGGCATTGGGGTCCAGGTTGTTGGAGCGGAAGCCCGCCTTCCAGAGCTTGGCGGCGGCATAGCCTTCCCAGATCGTCCACTGGCCGGAGCCGAACATGGCGATGCCGTTCGGGCCGTCGGTCTTCAGCGCCTCTTTCCACTTGCTGGCCATCAGGTCCAGGGCTTCGTCCCAGCTGACCGGGGTGAACTCGCCTTCCTTGTCGTAGACGCCGTTCTTCTTGCGCAGCAGCGGCGTGGTCAGGCGGTCCTTGCCGTACATGATCTTGGACAGGAAATAACCCTTGATGCAGTTCAGGCCGCGGTTCACCGGGCTCTCGATATCGCCCTGGGTGGCCACCACCTTGTCGTCCTGCACGCCCACGACGACCGAGCAGCCGGTGCCGCAGAAGCGGCAGGGTGCCTTGTCCCAGCGCACGGCGCTGTTGCTGCTTGGCGCCTTGGCGGCCGCGCCATGGACGGTGATGGGGATGCCGGCAGCAGCGGCGGCAGCGGCAGCGGCCTGCATTTTCAGGATGTCGCGACGATCGACTTGCATGGGGTACTCCTGCGGGCCTCACACGCCAGATGCGCGGGGCTTGAACTGAGGGCAAAGATGGTGCGGAGTCTCGCGCGCGCTCGGGTCACGCGCCTTGACTTGCTTCAAGAAATCGGCGTGTCCAGCTCGGTCAGGCGGGTGCGCCAGCCCTGGGCCGCCTCATGGTGGGCCTGCGGCGCGGGGGCGTCGGGGCCGCTGTACTCGTAGACCAGGGAGGTGCCCAGCACGTCGGGCCAGAGCGCCATCGCGCCGAGCTGGGCGGCGGCCGAGACCTCGGCGACGTCCTCCATCACCAGCACCAGACGGCCATCGCCGGGGTTCTGGCTGATGTCCACGCCGGCCATGCCGGTCAGCCGCGCGATCACCGTCTGCAGATGTTCGGGGCGTATCCGCAGTACCACTCCCAAGACACTCATTGCATTCTCCTGATGATCCGTTGAGAGTGCAGTCTGCGCGGCGATGTGTGCCGCCGCCTTGAGACAGGTCAAGATTTTGAGCGGCGGCGCTGGGTCTCAGCGCTTGCGGGCCTCGGCCAGGCCCTGCACCGCCAGCTCGCGCAGCGGGTGCTCGGCCGGGGCGATCTCCTGCAGACGCTGCCAATGGCGGATGGCGCCGGCCGCGTCACCCTGGCGCAGGGCGCGGGTGCCGGACAGGGCCAGGGCCTTCAGATGATCGGGCGCGATCTGCAGCGCGCGCTGCAGCAGGGCCGCCGGTTCGCCTTCCAGCGAACCCTGCTGGCCACTGGCCATGACATCGGCCAGATCGGCTATCAGGTCGGCATCCTCGGGCCGCAGGGCCAGGGCTCGGCGATAGGCGGCGATCGAGGGTTCGCTGCGGCCCAGCACCAGGTAGGAGCGGCCCAGCATGGCCCAGCCGGCGGCGTCCTCGGGCTGCTGCTGCAGGCGCCGGGCCAGGCCCGCGACCATGGCCTCGGTGCGGTCCGGTGCTGCCTCGGGCGAGATGGCCTCGGGCTGACCCTTCCAGGCATAGCCACCCGCGCCGACCAGCAGCACCAGGCTCATGCAAGCAGCGATCAGGCGATGGGAAGGACGCGGCAGCGGCGCGGGCGGCGGCGCCAGCACCTGGTCGGCGATCTCCTGGCGCAGCCGGTCCAGCCGGGCTTGCAACGCGGCCTGGCCTGCAGATTCACCAGCCGTGGCGCTGCCGCTCAGCTGGGCTTGCAGAGCCAGGCCTTGGCGGCGCAGCGCTTGCAGTTCCTGCTGCTGTTCTTGCGTGGGCCAGTTCATCGGATGTCTCCCTCCTCGTCGGGCGCCGGCTCAAAGGCCTCATCGGGCTCGCGTGCCCGGCGGCGCAGGTTCAGCACCAGGCCGGCCAAGGCGGCGGCCATCAGCAGGGCCGGGCCGGCCCAGAGCAGCCAGGTGTTGGCTTGCAGCGGCGGCTTGTAGAGCACGAAGTCGCCGTAGCGCTCGGTCATGTAGTGGATGATTTCTTCGTCCCGGCGGCCGGCCTGCAGCTGCTCGCGCAGCTGGGCCTTCAAGTCCATGGCCAGCGGCGCATGGGAGTCGGCGATGGTCTGGTTCTGGCAGACCAGGCAGCGCAGCTGCTGGGCCAGGTCCTGGGCGCGGCGGTCCAGCTCGGCAGAAACGGGCTTGGCAGAGACGTGCTTGGCAGACACGGCCTCGGCCCGGGCGCAAGACATGGCGCCGAGGCTCAGCAGCATGAGGCAAGCAAGCAGACAGGCAGGCAGGCGTCTCATAGGCGGTCCAGCAAGGGTTCCAGGGTGTCGCGCAGCAGCTCGGCCGTCAGCGGGCCGACATGCTTGTAGCGAATCAGGCCCTGGCGGTCGATCACAAAGGTCTCGGGCACGCCGTAGACGCCCAGGTCGATGCCGACCTGACCACGCGTGTCCGAGCCGATGGCGCGGTAGGGGTTGCCCAGCTCTTTCAGCCAGCGGGTGGCCTGGGCGGGCTCGTCCTTGTAGTTCAGGCCCAGCAGCTGCAAGTCCGGCCGACGCCGCACCAGGTCCAGCAGCAGCGGGTGCTCCTCGCGGCAGGGGCCGCACCAGGAGGCCCAGACATTGAGCACGCTGATTTTGCCCGTCATGTCGGCCTGGCGCAGCGGCGCGCCGCCTTCCAGCAAGGGTGGCAGCACAAAGGCCGGCACCGGCTTGCCAATCAGCGGCGAGGGGATCTCGCGCGGCTTCAGCTGCAGACCGCGCGCCAGGAACAGGGCCAGCACGGCAAAGCCCAGCAAGGGGATCAGCGCTTTGAGCTTCATGGGCGTGCGCTCGCTCCTTGGCTGTTGCTGCGGTAGCGCCGGTCGCTGGCGGCCAGCAGGCCGCCCAGGCCCATCAGCAGGCAGCCGCCCCAGATCCAGTTGACGTAGGGCTTGATGGTGATGTGGACGATCCAGGCATCGGCCTGCTCATTGATCGGCTCGCTCAGCGAGACGTAAAGGTCGCGCAGCAGGCCGCTGGCGATGCCGGCTTCGGTCATGGGCATCTCCTGGCTGCGGTAGAGCCGTTTCTCGGGGTGCAGGGTGGCCACAGTCCGGCCCTCGCGCGTCACATCCACCGTGCCGCGCATGGCGCGGTAGTTGGGGCCGTCCACGGCCCGCAGCTCACTCAGGCGGAAGCTGTGCTCGCCCAGGCCGGCGCTCTCGCCGCGCTGCAGCGGCAGGTCCTGGCTCAGGGCCAGGCTGCTGACCAGGGTGACGCCGATGATGAAGACGCCGACGCCGGCATGAGCCAGCAGCATGGCGGCGGCCGAGCGCGGCAAGGCGCGCGCGCGCGTCCACCAGCCCTGGCCCGGAGTTGGCCACAGGCGTTCACCCAGCTCCAGCGCGACCGACACCAGCACCCACCAGGCCAGCAAGAGGCCGCCCCAGGCGGCCAGGCTCAGCTGCGCCGTGGCCCAGCCATGGGCGCCGGCGGCCAGCGGGCTCAGCAGCAGCGGCCAACGCAGGCGGCGCAGCAGCTCGGCGCTGTCCATGCCCTTCCAGCGCAGCAGCGGGCCCAGGCCCATCAGCAGGATCACCGGCGCCATCAGCGGCACGAACACCGCCTCGAAATAGGGCGGGCCGACCGAGATCTTCTGTCCGCTGACGGCGTCCAGGGCCATCGGGTAGAGCGTGCCCAGCAGCACCGCGCCGCAGGCGGCCAGCAGCATCACATTGTTGGCCAGCAGCGTGGTTTCGCGGCTGCGCCAGTGGAAGCGCGGCCCCAGGCCGACCGCGCCGGCGCGTGCCGCATACAGGCTCAGCGAGCCGCCCACCACCAGCACCAGAAAGACCAGGATGGCCAGGCCGCGCTGCGGGTCGGTGGCAAAGGCATGGACCGAGCTGAGCACGCCCGAGCGAACCAGAAAGGTGCCCAGCAGGGACAGCGAGAAGGTGACGATGGCCAGCAGCACCGTCCAGGCCTTGAAGACACCGCGCTTTTCGCTGACGGCCAGCGAGTGCAGCAGGGCGGTGCCGGCCAGCCAGGGCATGAAGCTGGCGTTCTCGACCGGGTCCCAGAACCACCAGCCGCCCCAACCGAGCTCGTAGTAAGCCCACCAGCTGCCCAGGGCGATGCCCAGGGTCAGAAAAGCCCAGGCCGCGCTGGTCCAGGGCCGGGCGAAGCGCGCCCAGGCGGCGTTGAGTTCACCGCCGGCCAAGGCCGCGATGGCGAAGGCGAAGGCCACGGCGAAGCCGACATAACCCATATACAGCATGGGTGGGTGCAGCACCATGCCGGGGTCCTGCAGCAGCGGGTTCAGGTCGCGGCCCTCGGGCAGGCCGGGCACCAGGCGGGCAAAGGGATTGGAGGTGACGAGCAGAAAGACCAGGAAGCCGGCCGCCAGCGCGCCCAGCACGCCCAGCACCCGCGCGCGCAGCGGCGCCGGCAGCTGCCGGCCGGCGGCCGCGACGGCCAGGGTCCAGGCCACCAGCAGCGCCACCCACAGCAACATCGAGCCCTCATGCCCGCCCCAGACCGCGGCGATGCGGTAGGCCAAGGGCAGCTCGCGGTTGGAATGTTGGGCCACATAGGCGACCGAGAAATCGCTGGCCACAAAAGCCTGGGTCAGGGCCAGATAGCCCAGGCCCACCAGGGCGGCCAAGGCCAGGGTCAAGGGCCGGTCCAGTGCCATCCAGTCGGCGCGTTGGCGCTGCGCGCCCAGCGCGGGCAGGCCGGCCAGCAGCAGGGCCACGCCCAGGGCCAGCCAGAGGGCGAGATGTCCGAGTTCGGGGATCACGGCGTGCTGCCTTTCAGGGTCCGGGCGGCGCGCTCGCGGGCCTGCTGGCTGCGCTGCAGCGCGTCGGCGGCCTCGGGCGGCATGTAGTTCTCGTCATGCTTGGCCAGCACCTCGCGGGCCAGGAACTGCCGGCCCTGCAACTGGCCTTGTGCGACCACGCCCTTGCCCTCCTTGAACAAGTCAGGCAGGGCACCGCTGAAGCTGACGGGCACCTGCTCGCTGCCGTCGCTGATCACGAACTGCACCCGCACGCCTTCGCGCCGGACGCTGCCCGGCTGCACCAGGCCGCCGATGCGGAAGCTGCGGCCTTGCGGCGCCTCTTGCGCGGCCACCTGGCTGGGCGTGTAGAAGAAGACCAGATTGCTGCGGAAGGCATTCATCACCAGGGCCGCGATGGCGCCCAGGGCCAGCAGGCCGGCAGCGATCAGCAGCAGGCGGCGGTGGCGGGTTTTCATGCGCCGTCCTCCACGTCCACCTCATGCAGGGCGCGAGCATGGCGGCGCCGGGCCAGGCCCACCTCGACCAGCATCCAGAGCAGGGCCGAGCCGTAGCTGCCCCAGACAAAAAAGCCGTAGCCGTCCATATGGAAGAAGTCGGCGGCGCTGTGCCAGTTCATGGGGTGTGTCCTTTCTTGCTCAGGGCCTGCACCCAGGCGGTGTCGCGTTCGCGCTCCAGGATCAGGCCGCGGGCGCGGGTGAAGATGACGGCGAAGGCATAGGCCCAGCAGGCCAGGCTCATCACGGCCAGGGCCTGCAACATGGTCTCGGCCATGCGCGGCGCGGCCGTCAGGCTGATGCTGGCGCCCTGGTGCAAGGTGTTCCACCAGCGCACGCTGAAATAGATGATGGGCACATTGACCACGCCGACCAGGGCCAGCAGGGCGCCGGCCGGGTCGGCCCGCTGCGGGTCCTCGATGGCATGCACCAAGGCCAGATAGCCGAGGTAGAGAAACAGCAGGATCAGCTCCGAGGTCAGGCGCGCGTCCCAGACCCACCAGCTGCCCCAGCTCGGCTGGCCCCACAGCGCACCGCTGAGCAGGGCGACCACGGTGAAGCCGGCGCCGGTCGGCGCGATCGCCCGCGCCAGCAGCGAGGCCATGCGCGCCTTGAAGGCCCAGCCGATGGCGGCCCAGAAAGCCAGGGCCAGGTAGAGCAGCATGGACAGCCAGGCCGCCGGCACATGGATGAAGAGGATGCGATAGGCCTGGCCCTGGGTGGCGTCGGTCGGCGCTACGAAGAAGGCCAGGTACAGGCCCAGGGCCGCCAGCCCCGCGGCCAGCAGCCACAGGCCCGGCAGCAGGCGGCCGGCCAGCGCGTAGAAACGCGAGGGCGCGGCATAGGTGTAGAAGCGGTGCGTGCGTGTCATGGGATGTGGGGGCGAGCTCAGCATGTCCATCAGATCAGGGCAATGCGCAGGGCCGCGGCGGTGGCCGCCGGCAGGGCGAGCAGGGCGCCGATCAGCAGGGCGGCCAGCAAGGACAGATGGCCGTCAACAGGCAGGCCGGCCTCCAGCGCGCCGACCGCGCCGCTGCCGAAGATCAGAACCGGCACCGCCAGCGGCAGCACGATCAGCAGATTGAGCAAGGCGCCGTTGCGCAGGCCCAGAGTCAGGGCGGCGGCCAGATTGCCCAGCAGGCTCAGGGTCGGCGTGCCCAGCAGCAGGCTCAGCATCAAGAGACCCAGGCTGTCGCTGTGCATGCCGTACATCAGGCCCAGCAGCGGCGTGGCCAGCAGCAGGGGCAGGCCATGGCTCAGCCAGTGCGCCAGGGCCTTGACGGCGGCCAGGCGCCAGGCCGAGTGCGGCGGCAGCAGCAACTGGTCCAGGCTGCCGTCCTGGGCATCGGCGGCATACAGGCTGTGCAGGGACAAGAGACTGGCCAGCAAGGCCAGCACCCACAGCACGCCCGGCGCCATGCGACGCAGCTGCTCGGGTTCGGGCCCCAGGCCGAGCGGAAACAGGCAGGCGGCCAGCAGCAAAAAGGCCACCGGCAGGCCGGCGTCGAGCGGCCGGCGCGCCGCCAGACGCAGCTCGCGCTGCAGCAGCAGTCGCGCTCCGCCGCTCATGGCCGGGCTCCGTCCAGCTGCAGCTGGCGCACGCCGGCCAGCGGCGCCAGCGCCTGGTGGCTGGTGAACAGGGTCGCGCCGCCGGCCGCGCCGTGGCGCTGGATCAGCTGGCAGAGCAGGGTCACGCCCTGGTCGTCGAGCGCGTCGAAGGGCTCGTCCAGCAGCCAGCAGCTGCCCGGTTGGGCCAGGGCCAGCGGCGCCAGCGCGGCGCGGCGGCGCTGGCCCTGGCTGAGGCTGCGTGCCGGCCGCCGGCGCAGCGGCAGCAGCTCGAAAAAGCGCAGCGCCTCCAGCAGCGCCGCTTCGTCTGCGGCCAAGCCCTGCCAGTGCGCCGTGAAGCGCAGGCCTTCGAGCAGGCTCAGCTCGTCTTTCAGGCCATTGCTGTGGCCCAGATAGCGCAGCGCCGCCCGGCGCTGGAGCTGGCCGCCGTCGGCGGGGCGCAGGCCGGCCAGGGTGCGCAGCAGTGTGGTCTTGCCGCAGCCATTGGCGCCGCGCAGCCAGACGCAGTCGCCGGCCTGCAGTGCCAGGTCCAGGTCTGCGAACAGTGCGACATTGCCGCGTTCGCAGCGCAGGGCGGTGGCCTCAAGCAGCAGTGCCGGGGACAGGGCGGAAACACAGGCGGGCACGGTTCGGGCTCATGATCAGAACAGGCGCTCAGTGTGTTTGAAACCGTGCTGACTTCACTTGATGTGAATCAAGATTGCAGCCGCGGCTCGCGGCCGCTGCGGACTCAGTGCGAAGTTCCTTCCTCGCGGCTGATCTTGTTCCAGACGTTGTACTTGCCGACCGGCTTGCTCATGGGCAGGCGCTTGATTTCCTTGAAACTGGCGGCGTCGTAGACGATCAGGGCGCCGTTCAGCTCCCAGAGGCTGGCCAGCACATGGCGGCCGTCCTTGCTGAATTCGACATGGGCCAGGGTCTTGCCCGGTTCGCGCACCTGGGCCACCAGGCTCAGGGTCTGCTTGTCGATGATGCTCAGCGTGTCGCGGGCCTCGGGGCCCCCCATCATCGAGTCGGTCCAGGCGTAGCGGCTGCCGGCATGGCTGCGCATGAAGAAGCCCGGCCCCGGCGTGACGATCTCCTTCAGCAGAGCCCAGGTTTTGAGGTCGATGACGCTGATGCGGCCGTCCTTCAGATTGGGGCTGGCCATCACCCGCCGGCCCTGCCAGTCGAAGCTGATGCCCGAGCCCAGATGCGGCATGCCGGCAATCGGCAGGCTGGCGACCTTGCGCCGTGCGTCGAGATTGACCACCTGGCCCAGCGTGGCGCCGCTGTCGGCGCCGGCCCGTGCCGTGCCCAGCACATGGCGGTAGCTCGGGTCGAAGAAGAAGTCATCGAGCGGCGTCTCCAGCGGCGTGCGGCGCGGATGCAGATAGCCCGGCGTGGCGATCGCCTCGCCCATGCGGAAGTCGTGCACCAGGCCCTCGTGGATGGGCTCGGCCTGCGGGTCGTAGGAGATCTCCCAGAGCTCGGCCATGTCCTTGAGCGCCAGCACAAAGCTGCGCCGCGGCGCGGCATCGTAGACGGCGGAGACGCGCGAGCCCTGCTTGCCGTCGAGGCTGCGCGTTTCGAAGCTCTTGTGCAGATTCAGATCGGCGTCGAACAGCAGCGCCCCTTGCGGCAGGTAGTTGGCCGCCATCACCCAGCGGCCATCGCCGCTGACGGCGATATTGCTCATGTTCAGGCCGGCCCGCACCTCGGCCACCAGGCGCAGGTTCCAGAGGTCGTACTTGCTGATCCAGCCATCGCGCGAGCCGAAGAAGACAAAACGCCCGTCCGGTGTGAACTTGGGCCCGCCGTGCAGGGCATAGCGGCTGGGGAAGCGGTGGATCACCTCGAAGCGGTCGCCGTCGACCAGGCTGATGTGGTGGTCGCCGCCCTCGACCACGACGAAGAGATTCATCGGGTCGGCGCGCCACTGCGGCGTGGCCGGCCAGCTGCGGCTGCTGGCTTCGAAGACGCGCGAGGCCCGCACATCGTCGGCCGTCCACTGCGGTGCCGGCCGCTGCGGCTGGTAGATCAGCTGGGCCAGGGCCTGCAGCGCGGCCTCGTCCAGGACGGTGCCGAAGGCCGGCATCTGCGTCGCCGCCCGGCCCTCGCGCATGACCTTGAGCGCCTCGGGCCGGCGCAGGCGCTCCAGGCTCTCGGGCAGCAGGGCCGGGCCCATGGCGCCCTGGCGCTGGGCGCCGTGGCAGGCGGCGCAGTGCTGCTGGAACAGGGCCTGGGGCGAAACTTCCGTGCTGGCCGTGCCGGCCGTGCCAGCCTGGGCGCGGGCATAGTCCACGCCCATCCAGAACAGGCCGGCGGCCAGGGCCAGCCTGGCCAGGGTTTTGATGTGCTCGTTCATGGCTGAAGCTCGTGGATGGGGATGGTGGTGGCCCGCGCTTCCGGGCGCTGTGCCTTGGGCGAGGTGAAGGGCCGCAGCGGCAGGCGCTGGCTGAGCTCGGCGGCGGCGGCCGGCGTGAGGCCGATCTCGGCGTCGTCCAGATAGCAGCCCGGGTCCTCGGCCCAGGGGTTGCCGCTGATCTGCTGGGCGCGCACCCGGGTGTTGCCGCCGCACAGCGGCAGGTGCTGGCAGGCGGCGCAGCGGCCCTGCACCGGCCGGGGCCGGCTCTTGAGCCCGTCCATCAGCGGGTCGCTGCGGTCGCTCCAGATGGCCGAGAACGGCCGCTCGCGCACATTGCCCAGGCGGTGGTGCCACCACATGGTGTCGGGGTGGACATCGCCGAGGTTGTCGATATTGGCCACGGCCACGCCCGAGGCATTGCCGCCCCAGGCCACCAGGCGCTCGCGCAGCGCCTCGCCCCACTGCGGCCAGCGTGCGCGCACCCAGGCCAGCAGGTAGGCGCCGTCGGCGTCGTTGTTGCCGCTGACATAGTCACGCTGCGCGCTGGCCGGCCGGTCCAGGTCCTCGCAGGCATCGCGCCAGGCGGCCTCGAACAGCAGCTCCAGCGCCTCGCGCGTGGCCTGGAAGCGGGCGTCGCGGCCGCGGTGGATATTGCCGCGGCCGGCGTAGTTCAGGTGCGAGAAGTAGAACTTGTCGACTGCCTCCTCGCGCATCAGGCGCAGCATGGCCGGGAAGTCCTGCTGGTTCAGCTCGGTCAGGGTGTAACGCAGGCCGGTCCTGACGCCGCGTTCGCGCAGCAGGCGCAAGGCCTGCAGCGAAGCATCAAACGCGCCCGCGCGGCGGCGGAAGCGGTCATGGGTCTCGGGCAGGCCGTCGATGCTGATGCCGACATAATCAAATTCCTGGGCGGCAATGCGGTCGGCCATGGCGGCGTCGATCAAGGTGCCGTTGCTGGACAGGGCGGTGTAGAAGCCCTGTGCTTGCGCGCGCGCCGCGATCTCGAACAGATCGGGCCGCAGCAGCGGCTCGCCGCCGGACAGGATCAGCACCGGCACGCCGTAGGCCCGCAGATCGTCCATCACCGTGCAGACCTCGGCGAAGCTCAGCTCGCCGGGGTAGTCGTGGTCGGCCGAGAGGGCGTAGCAATGCTTGCAGGTCAGATTGCAGCGGCGGGTCAGGTTCCAGATCAGCACCGGGCCGGGGCCTGGTCCGGCGGCTGACGCCTGGCCGGTCGTTCGCGGCTTCGGCTGCGGGTACTGGCCCTCGCGCTCGGCGCGGGCGACTTCACGCAGGTACTGGCTGATGCGCAACATGGTGGGTGGCTTTCGGCTGGAGGTGGGGGCTGCGCTTTGCAGCGGGTTTCATGCGGTGGCCCTCATTCGGCTTTCAGCCGCAGGCCGGTTTTCTTCAGGATGGCGCTGCTGTAGAGGATGTCGTGGCCCCGGCAGGCCGGGCCCAGCAAGGCCTGCAGCTGCTCGGCCTGGGCCTGCACCTCGGCGCGCGAGCGGCCGTGCAGCATGGCGAACAGGTTGTAGGGCCACAGTGGCAGGCGGCGCGGCCGGCGGTAGCAGTGGCTGACGCCGGCCTGCGCGGCCAGCAGCTCGCCCAGGCGGTCGACCTCGGCATCGTCGACGTCCCAGACCGTCATGCCATTGGCGCTGTAGCCCAGCCGGTAGTGGTTGGGCACCGCGCCGATGCGCCGGATCAGGCCCTGCGCCTTCATGCGGCCCAGCTCCGCGCAGACCTCGGCCTCGCTCAGGCCCAGCATCGCGCCCAGGGCCTCGAAGGGCCGCTCCACCAGCGGCAGGCCGCTCTGCGTGGCCAGCAGCAGCTGGCGCTGCACCGGGCTCAGGCTCGGGTTCGGGTTCGGGGCTTCAGTCATGGTGCAGGACCTCCGCGCCGGGGGCATCGGCCCGGGCCGGCAGATGCAGGCCGACAAAGTATTCGCGCTCCTTGGGGAAGGCCAGCACCGCCAGGCCGGTCAGGGCCTCGATGCGGGCGCAGCAGGGCGCGATGTCCTCGGGCCGCTCGGTGGCCAGCACGAACCACATATTGAGGGCGTGCTCGCGCCGGTAGTTGTGGGCCACCTCGGGCAGGGCGTTCAGCTGGGCGGCCACGGCGGCGAAGCGCGGTTCGGGCACCTGCATGGCCGCCAGCACAAAGAGCCCGCCGGCGCGCTCGATCTGGAACAGCGGGCCGAAGCGGCTCAGCACCCCCTCGGACAGCAGCTGCCCCAGGCGCATCAGCAGCCAGGCCTCGCTGCAGCCCAGCTCCTCGGCGACGGCGGCAAAAGGCCGCGGCAGCAGGGGCAGCTCGCCTTGCAGGCGGTTGATCAGGGCGGCGTCCAGTGCGTCCAGCCTGGCCTCTCGGTGCTCATGCATGGGCGGCCTCGCTGCTGTTCACGCCGCGGACATAGCGGGGCCCGCATTGCTTGAAACGGCGGCTGCTGAACAGCTGCTCCTGCGCAAAGCCGCCCAGGCCGGCGGCCGCCACCGCCTGCGCCAGCCATTGCCGCACCTCGGCGCGTTCGCGGCCGTGCAGCATGCAGAAGAGGTTGTAGGGCCAGCCGGCTGCGCGACTGCGCCGATAGCACAGGGTCACGCCGGGCTGGCGGGCCAGCAGGGCGGCATGGCCGTCGACCAGGGCGTCGGGCACGTCGAAGACGCACATGGCATTGGCGCCGAAGCCCAGCTCATGGTGGCGCACGATCAGGCCGAAGCGGCGCAGGCTGCCGCGTTCCAGCCAGCGCTGCAGGGTGGCGATCACGCGCGCCTCACCGCCGCCGCCGGGCTTGTCCTCGTCGCCGCCCTCGCTCCAGCCCAGCTGCCGGGCCCAGGCCTGGTAGGGGCGGTCCAGCAGCGGCAGGCCCTGCTCGACGCAGGCGGCCAGGCCGCGCTCCTCGGGGCTGAGCGCGACGTTCAGGCTGCCGTCCGCTGCGGCTTCGCCCATGCGGCTCGGGCAGTCGGGCCGTTGCGGATGGCGCAGATCGAAGCCCAGATTGATGCGGTAGGCGCGCTCCATGGGCAGGCGCAGCGTCGCCAGGCCGCACTGCCGCTCCAGCGCGTCCAGCTCGGCGGCAAGGCTCTGCGGGTCGGGGCCGGTCAGCACGAACCAGAGGTTGTAGACATGCTCGCGCTCGTAGTTGTGGTTGACGCCGGCCATGGCGTTGACCTGGGCGGCCACCGGCTCCAGCCGGTCGGCCGGCACGGCCATGGCGCAGAGCAGGGCGCTGCCGGCCGCACCCGGCGCCCAGATGCCGCCGATGCGCGAGAGGCTGCCGCGCTGCTGCAGCAGGCGCAGGCGGGCCAGCACCTGGGCCTCGCCCGCACCGTGGCTGTCGGCCAGGCCCAGGGCCTCGGCCAGGGCCGCTAACGGCCGGCGCTGCAGCGGGAAACGCTGCTGCCAGCGGTTCAGCAGCTCGCCGTCCAGCTCGCGGGCGTGCATGCTCAGGGTCTCGTCCATGGCGGCCTGCTCCCGGCGTCTCAGAAGCCGCTGCGCTGGGCGCGGCTGGTGAAGAAGATGCCGCTGGGCGAGGCGGCCGCCAGCCGCGCCTGGACGACGAAGCTGGCGGTGTCGATGACGCTGATCTGGTTGTCGTCGCGGGCCGAGATCCAGACCGACTCGCCGCGCGGGGTGAACTCCATATGCAGCACCGCGCGGCCGGGCTTCAGGGTCTGGATGATCTGGCGGCTCTGGGTGTCGATGACCTGCACGCGGTCGTAGTCGGGCAGGGCGAAGTTGACCCAGACCTGGCGCCCGTCGGGCCGCGCCATCACGAACACCGGCTGGCCGGCCACGGCGATGCGGCCGACCTCCTGCCAGCTCTCGGTATCGACCACCATCACCTCATGCCGGCCGATGGCGGGCAGATAGGCGTGGCGGCCGGCCACCGCCCAGCCGCGCAGATGCGGCATCTTGAACACCGGCAGCGCCTGCTGGCCACGGCCATAGCCGGCCAGGATGCGCTCGACCCGCGGCTCGGCCGCCCAGAGGTCGATCTTGGCCAGGCCGTCCTCGCCGAACAGGCCGGCGATGTAGTGGCGGCCGTCCGGCGTGATCAGCGCGTCATAGGGTTGGCGGCCCACGTCCTTGAACTTCTGCAGCTGCGGCGGCCGGCCGGCGGCGATGCCGCTGAGGTCGGCGATCCAGATCTCGCCCGCGTCGAACAGCGAGAAGATGAAGCGCTGGCCGGGCAGCTCGGCCAGGCCGACCACGCGCGAGCGCTGGCCTGGCGCGTACTCGGCCGGGATGTCGGCCACCTCGGCCAGGGTCACGCTGTCGAAGACCTTGATGCCGCCCGGCTGGTAGTTCTGCGCCGCCACCAGACGGCCGTCCTGCGAGATCGCGCCGCCGATCGAGTTGCCGCTCTGCTGCACCCGGGCGAGCAGGCGCCGGCTGGGCAGATGGACCTTGCTCAGCGCGCCGTCGCGTCCGAACACATAGGCGTGGGCGCCGTCGCGCGAGTAGACCAGGGAGGCGTGCGAGAGATCGCCCAGGCCCTCGATGCGGCCCAGCAGCTCGCGCCGGCTGGTGTTGAGCAGTTGCAGGCTGCCGCTGGCGCGCTCGACCACCAGGCCGAGGTCGCCGGTGCCGACGATGTGCTGCGGGCCAGGCTCGGTCGCAGCAGGGCTGGCGCAGGCGCTCAGCAGCAGGCTCAGCAGAAGACCGGACAGGCCGGCCAGGCAGCGGGTGGGGAGGTGTTTGACGGGTTTCATTTCTGAGCTTCCGTGCCGCTGGCGGCGGGTGTTACGTGCTGCAGCTGGCGGGCCAGCCAGTCGGCCTCGGCGGCGCTGATCATGCTTTTCCAGGGTGGCATCGGCGTGCCCGGCCGGCCGTGAAAGATGGTGGCGGCCACGGCCTCATGGGGCAGCTCGCGCAGCGCCTCGGCGGTCAGCGCGGGGCCCAGGCCGCCCTTCAGCTGCATGCCGTGGCAGGAGCCGCAGTCCTGGCGCAAGATGCGCAGCAGCTGCAGCTGGCGTGCGGCGCGGGGCTCAGCTTCCGCGGACTGGGTTGGCGCGGACCGGACCGGTGCGGTCGGAAGCACGCTCAAAAAACACGTTATCAGCAGGGCTTGCAGGCGGTGGTTCATGCGTCCATGCTCGCCGCTCGCTCGCTGCCTGTCCTTGAACTGCGTCAAGGACCGGGACGCCGGCCCCTGTCCACAATCAAGTCCAGCAGCAGCGGCCTTTCTGCCGATGCCGGAGCCCTCGATGAACGCCAGCCACAGCCACTCCTTGCTCTCCACGCAGCGCGCCCAGGTCACCCTGGTCGGCGCCGGACCCGGCGACCCCGAGCTGCTGACCCTGAAGGCCGCCCGCGCGCTGGCCGAGGCCGATCTGCTGCTCTACGACCACCTGGTCTCGGAGCAGGTTCTGGCCCTGGCCTCGCCGCAAGCCGAGCGTGTCTTCGTCGGCAAGCAGAGCGGCCGCCACCACCTGAGCCAGGCAGCCATCATCACGCTGATGATCGAGCTGGCGCGCGGCGGCCGGCGGGTGCTGCGGTTGAAGGGGGGCGACCCCTATATCTTCGGTCGCGGTGGCGAGGAGGCCGAGGCCCTGGCCGCCGCCGGCATCCGCTTCGAGACCATCCCCGGCATCAGCGCGGCCCAGGCCGCCGCCGCCGCGGCCGGCATCCCGCTGACCCACCGCGACCATGCCGGCACCCTGGTCTATGCCACCGGTCACCTGCGTGCCTGCACGGCCGCGCAGGCCGGAGCGGAGGGGGAAGAAGAAGCGCTGGCGCTGGACTGGGCCATGCTGGCGCGGCCGCAGCAGACCGTGGTCATCTATATGGGCCTGGCTGGCCTGCCGCTGATCAGCCGCCAGCTGATCGCTCACGGCCTGCCGGCGCAGACGCCGGCCGCCCTGGTCGAGAACGCCAGCCTGCCGCAGCAGCGCTGCGTGCGCGGCAGCCTGCAGGCCTTGCCGGACCTGGCCCTGGCGCATGGGCTGAAGTCGCCGACCCTGCTGCTGATCGGCGCGGTCACCGCCTTGCACGAGGTGCTGGCGCCGGCGATGGCGGCGCCGCCCGAGCTCAGCGATGCCGCTGGAATCTGGAGTCAGGCTTCGGCGCGAGACTATTGCAAGGTGTAGCTGGCCAGCTGCTGCGGCTGCAGGATGTGGATGTCGCGGCGCGAGATCTGGATCAGGCCCTCGTCCTCCAGCTCGCGCAGCACGCGCGAGAAGTACTCGGGCGTCAGGCTCAGGCGCGAGGCGATGGTGGCCTTGCTGACCGGCAGCGAGACGGTGTGCGGCTCGCGCCTCGCCGTTGGGCTCGCCGACGGCCGTGCCGCCTGCCGCGCTTGCGGCTCGCCGTCCAGCAAGAAGCCCACCACCCGCTGCATGCCGCTGTGCAGACAGTAGCTCTCGACATCGCGCAGCAGGCCGTGGATGCGCTGCGAGGCATCGGCCAGCAGGCGCAGGGCGAAGCTGGGGTCGCGGCTGATCTGTTCGGTGATGGCGGCCTTGGGGATGCGCAGCAGCAGCGCATCGCTGAGCACCTGGGCGCTGAAAGCCTGGGGCAGATCGTTGAAGAGGGCGGCCTCGCCGACGGTCTGGCCCGGGCCCAGCAGTTCCAGCACCTTCTCGCCGCCCTGGGCCGAGATGGCGAAGAGCTTGAGCTGGCCGGTGACCAGCAGGTGGAAGCTGTCGCAGACCTCGCCGGCACTGAACAGGCTCTGGCCGCGCGCCAGGCGCAGCAGGCTGCAACCCTGGGCCACGATGCGCGCCAGATCCGGCTCGCTGATGCCGCGGAACAGCGGCTGCACCGCCAGATAGCGCGGCAGCTCTTGGGCGGCGGAGATCGTTGTGTGGGACATCGTTGAACCTCGTTGTGGGGCTGAAGAGAAGGACGCAGCGGAGGCGATTCTGTTCAGCCCGGGCCGGGCTCATTTGATGTGCATCAAGCCGCATCTGCCAGTAGTTCCACGGAACTAGTCACCCTAGTTCCATCGGACGATGGCGGTGGCTGGCGCTTGCTGGCGGCGGCTCAGGCCTGCGCCGCGCCGGTGTAGGCGGCGAGCAGGGCGGTGTCGCGGATGTGGATGTCGCGCTTGTCGACCTCGATCAGGCCGGCCGCTTCCAGCTCGTGCAGCACGCGCGAGAAGTACTCCGGGGTCAGGCTCAGGCGCGAGGCGATGGTGGCCTTGCTGACCGGCAGGGAGACGGTGACGAACTCGCCGCTGCTGCCGTCCGCCGCCAGCTGGTCGCGCAGCAGATAGCCGATCACCCGCTGCACGCCGCTGTGCAGGGCATAGGCCTGGACATCGTGGACCAGGCCATGCAGGCGGCGCGAGATGCCGGCCAGCATGCGCAGGGCGAAGCGGCTGTCGTGCTCGATCTCGGTCAGCACCGCCTGCTTGGAGACCGAGAGCAGCAAGGTGTCGCTCAGGGCCTGGGCATTGATGATGTAGGGCCGGCCGGTGAACATCAGCGCCTCGGCGAAGCTGTGGCCGGGGCCGACCAGCTCGATCACCTTTTCCTGGCCCGCCGGCGAGATGGCGAAGAGCTTGACCTGGCCGGTGACGGTGACGTGGAACTCCTCGCAGGGCTGGCCGACGCGGAACACCGCGTCGCCGCGCGTCAGCCGGCGCAGGGTGCAGCCCTCGGCCAGGCGGGCCAGCTCGGGCGCACTGAGGTCGGTGAACAGCGGCAGCACCGAGAGATAACGAGGCAGGTCAAAGGCGCGCATGTCCATGGCGGGGCTCCGGTCTTGGGGGGCTTGAGATGCCGCCATTGTCGAGAGCGCTGCGGCGCGCGGCCTTGATCTGTCTCAAGCGCGCGGACTTGACGTTGGCCTGCTGGTTTGCTCGCTCCTTAACTCACAGAGGGTGAGAGTTTTTCGTGGCGAGCGCGCAGTAGAAAAACTCTCACCCTCAGACGCCGCGAGTCAGCCGGCTGTAGACGCCGGCGAGGCGCAGCGGCAGCTCGGTCGGGCGGGCCACACGGGCCCAGCCCTGGTGGCCGAAGAGATGGGGCAGATAGTCCTGGGCCTGCTCGTCGATGCTCAGGCAAAAGGGCTGCAGGCCGGCGCGGCGCGCCTCGCGCACCGCTTCGCGCGTGTCCTCGATGCCCCAGCGGCCCTCGTAGACATCGAGGTCATTGGGCTTGCCGTCGGTCAGCAGCAGCAGCAGGCGCTGGCGCTCGGGGCGCTCTTGTAGCCGGCGTGTGGCCAGGCGAATCGCCGCGCCCATGCGGGTGTAGTAGCCGGGCTTGATCGCGCCGACCCGGCTTTGCACCGGGCCGGACCAGGCCTCGTCAAAGCCCTTGAGTTGATGGATGCGCACCTGGCTGCGCCGCACCGAGCTGAAGCCCAGCATGGCAAAGGGGTCGCCGCAGCCATGCAAGGCCTCGCCGAAGACATAGAGCGCATCGCGGATCACATCGATCACCCGCTGCTCGTTGTTGGCATAGGCGTCGGTGGACAGGGACAGATCGGCCAGCAGCAAGGTGGCCAGGCTGCGCTCGCTGCGCTGGCGCCGGGCCCAGACTTGCGGCTCGGGGCTGCTGCTGGCCTGCAGGCTGCCCAGATGCCGCACCCAGGCATCGAGATCCAGCACCTCACCCTCGTTGCAGCCGCGCTGCCACTGCGGCGCGCTGCGCAGGGTTTCGAGCCGGCGGCGCAGGCGGCGGGCGGTCTGGCGCAGGGCGACCGGCGGTACAAAGGCGGCGCCACCGGGCCGCGCCACCAGGGTCTGCACCCGGCAATGTTCGGGCAGCAGGCATTGCCGCTTCCAGTCCCATTCGGGCAGCGACTCGCCCTCGCCCAGGGGCAGGTCGTCGGCGCTGGCGCTGGGCAGGTCGAGGTCGAACTTGATGCGGGCGGCGCTGGCCGAGCCCTCGCGCGCCAGCGTCAGCTCCTCCATATCGTCGGCCGCGGCGCGTGCCTCGTCCTCGTCGGTCTCGTCCTCGCTGGCCCGGTCCAGCGGCACATGCTCGCTCCAGCTGCGCAGCGATTCGGCCTTGGAGGCCAGCAGCAGCGGCGCCCGCTGCGAGGCCGGCTTGGCCGGGCGGGCGCGGCGGCGCTTCGCTTGCTCTTGTTCTTGTTGCGCTTGTGACCCACCGCCCGCGGCCGCGCTGCGCGCCTGGCCCGTCGCCCCCGCCGCGGCCGCAGGCAGGGCCTGCAGCCACAGCCAGACCGGGGCCAGCAGCGGGGCCTCCGCGTCGAGACTGCTATGGAGCTGGGCCAGCCCGGGCT
This sequence comes from Paucibacter sp. B51, assembly GCF_027863535.1. Lineage (NCBI taxonomy): Bacteria > Pseudomonadati > Pseudomonadota > Betaproteobacteria > Burkholderiales > Sphaerotilaceae > Roseateles > Paucibacter sp. B51. The sequence goes on from NZ_JAPIVN010000001.1 coordinate 2,951,677, forward strand.
CGGCCAGCAGCAGGGCTTGCAGGCGCGCCTCGGCCGCCCGCGCCTCTGGCGTGCGCAGTGCCACGGCCTCGGCGCGGCGTTGGGCCAGATGGGCCTCGCGCAAGCGCAGCCAGCGCGGCCGCAGGCCCGGGCAGCGCTGCAGGGCCAGCTGGCAAGCGGCGAGGTTGTCGCCCGCCCAGCTGCCGCTGGCACCGAGTTCGAAGCAGGCGGCCAGGGCGGCCAGCCAGAGGTAGAGGTCGCGGTTCAGCTCCGCCTGCTCGAACAGGGCGATGCGCGGCGGCAGGGCCAAAGTCTCGGTGTCCAGGCGTGGCAGGGCGGCGCGCGTGCCGCTGCCGGCCAGGCGCTGCAGCCAGTGGCGCGGGCCGGCTATGCGCATATCGGCCGCGGGCACGATGCGCAGGCTGTGGCTGCCGCCGGCGGCGCGGTAGAGCAGGCCGGCGGCCTGCTGCACATCGGGCAGCACCACGGCGGCCCCGGCATGGCCGCGCTCGGCGGCTCCGGTGATGAAGCGATGCCAGCGTTCGCCGATCCACTCTTCCATGGTCTAACTTCCTACTTCAAGGGTCGGTTCGCTTGCTGCTTCTTTTCGACTGACGCAGCGTCTCGCGCAGCGCGTCCAGGCCCACGGTCCATTCCAGCTGGGGCTGGGGCAGCTGCGGCTGTGCCTGTTGCGACTCGGCGCATTGGTCCACGCAGCGGCCGCACTGCACGCAGGAAAACATCAGGCGCTTGATCTGGCGCGGCCGCAGCCGCATCGGGCAGACGCGGTCGCAGGCGCTGCCCTCGGGCGCACGCTCGGTGCTGCAGGTACGGCAGTCGCTGGCGCGCTCGCGCTTGAAGGCCACGACCAGGGCGCGCGGGTTGGCCATCCAGGCCAGACTCTGGAACAGGCCGACGGCGCAGCCGAAGCGGCAGAACAGGTGGCGGGCGAACAGCAGCTCCAGGGTGAAGGCGCTGCCGGCGATCAGGATGAAGCGGCTCTGGTTGGCGGTCAGCGTGCCTTGCAGCAGGCCGCCCCAGATCGCCTGCGGCGGCAGCAGATAGCTCAGCAGGGTGATGGCCCAGAGAAAGCCGAAAGCCGCGCAGCTCAAGGCATAGACCGGCCACCAGCGGCGCTGCGCGGTCTCGCCCGGCCGCAGGCTGCTTTGCTCGTCCCAGAGGCTGAATTTGCCGCAGGCCTTGTGCAGCAAGGCGTTCAGGCCCTCGACCAGCGAGAAATGCGGGCACAGCCAGCCGCAGTAGAGCCGGCCCCAACGCCAGGCCACGCCGAGAAAGAGCGCCACCAGGGCAAGGCCCGGCAGGATGCCGCGCAGGATCAGGCTCAGGGCCGCTTGATCGGCGCTGACCTCGCCGCGCTGCAAGGCCGTAATGCCCAGACTCCAGCGCTGGCCCAAGACCCAGAGCTGGGTTTCGTTGAGGTCGAAGCGCAGCAGGTTCAGGGCCGGCGCCAGCAGGAAGAGGGCGAAGAAGGCCAGCTGCGTGGCGCGCCGACGACGCTGCAGCCGCTGGCTGTGCTGAATTGAAGAGCCCGGCGCGGGGCCAGGATCAGGCATCGCCGATCACCGCACGCAGCACCTCGTGCAGGGCGGCGCCGGTGTCGGCCTCGTCCGTCAGCGCGTCGACGATGGCCGCGCGGCAGGCGGGCAGCAGGGCCAGGCCGGCCACATGCAGGCGCGCCGCCATCACCAGCAGCCGGGTGCTGGCGGTTTCTTCCAGGTCTTGCTCGGTCAGCCGGCGCAGGGCCTGGGCCAGGCGGACCAACTGGGCAGCCACCTCGGCGGAGCAGCCACTTTCGCTGGCGACGATGGCGCGCTCGATGTCAGGCGCCGGGTAGTCCAGGCCCAGGGCGACGAAGCGCTGGCGGGTGCTGGGCTTCAGGCCCTTGAGCAGGTTCTGGTAGCCGGGGTTGTAGCTGATCACCAGCATGAAGCCGGGCGCGGCCTGCAGCAGCTCGCCGGTGCGCTCGATGGCCAGCTGGCGCCGGTCATCGGCCAGCGGGTGCAGGACCACGGTGGTGTCCTTGCGTGCCTCGACCACCTCGTCCAGATAGCAGATCGCGCCGTCGCGAACGGCCCGGGTCAGCGGGCCGTCGCACCAGCGCGTGTCGCCGCCCTGGATCAGGTGGCGGCCGACCAGATCGGCCGCGCTGAGGTCGTCATGGCAGCTGACCGTGATCAGCGGCCGGCCCAGCCGGGCCGCCATATGCTCGACCAGGCGGGTCTTGCCGCAGCCGGTCGGGCCCTTGATCAGCAGCGGCAGGCGGCTGGCATGGGCCTGCTCGAAGAGCCGGCATTCCTCGCCTTGGGGCGCGTAGAAGGGCAGTTGCTGCAACTGCCTGGCACTGTGCATTTCCATGCTCAGGCCGCGCGGGGCAAGGCGCCGTGTTGCTGGGCGCTTTCGTGCAGGGCTTCATCTTCGGCCCGGCCGGGGCCGACGAAGAAGCTGGCCAGATAAGTCAGCAGGCCCAGCAGGAACATCACGCCGCCGGCCATGCGCAGCCAGTAGAAGAAGCGCAGCTGGTCTTGCGTGGCCATGAAGCTCATCGCGCCCTCGCTGGGCATGCGCTGCAGCCAGACCTGCAGGATGCCGGCGCCGGTCAGGGCCAGCACCATCACGCCCATGCCTATGGTCATGATCCAGAAGCTCCACATCTCCACGCTCTGGGCGCGGCGTGAGTTGGCTTCGCGGCCGCGCAGCAGGGGCATGGCATAACTGATCATTGCAATGACCACCAGCACATAGGCGCCGTAGAAGGCCAGGTGGCCGTGGGCGGCGGTGATCTGGCTGCCGTGGGTGTAGTAGTTGACCGGGCTCAGCGTGTGCAGGAAGCCCCAGACGCCGGCGCCGAGGAAACCCATCACCGCGCAGCCGACGGCCCAGAGCACGGCCGCCTGGTTGGGATGCTCGCGCTTGCGCCGCTGCACCATATTGAAGGCGAACAGGGTCATCATGAAGAAGGGAATCGGTTCGAAGGCGCTGAACACGCTGCCGACCCACAGCCAGTAACCCGGCAGACCGATGAAGAAGAAGTGGTGGCCGGTACCCAGGATGCCGGTGACCAGGGCCATGGTGACGATCAGGTACAGCCACTTGTCGATCACTTCACGGTCCACGCCGGTGGTCTTGATCAGCACAAAGGCCAGCAGCGCGCCCAGGATCAGCTCCCAAGTGCCTTCCACCCAGAGGTGAACGACGAACCACCAGTACATCTTGTCGCGCACCAGATTGCTGGGGTTGACGAAGCTGAACAGGAACATCAGGGCCAGGCCCCACAAGCCCATCAGCAGCACCAGGGTGATGGCGGTCTTGCGGCCCTTCAGCACCGTCATGCTGATGTTGAAGAGAAAGGCCAGGGCGACAACGACGATGCCCAGCTTGGTCGGCAGCGGCTGCTCCAGGAATTCGCGCCCCATGGTGGCCAACAGGTTGTTGCCGGTCATCTCGGCCAGCGTGGCATAGGGCACCAGCAGATAGCCGAGTATGGTCAGCGCGCCGGCGCCCAGAAAGACCCAGAACAGGATCTTGGCCAGCAAGGGGCTGTAAAGCTCGGTCTCAGCCTCCTCGGGCACCAGGAAATAGGCGCTGCCCATAAAGCCCATCAGCAGCCACACGATCAGCAGATTCGTGTGCACCATGCGGGCGATGTTGAAGGGAATGGCCGGGAACATCAGGTCCCCGATCAGGTATTGCAGGCCCAGGGTGATGCCGAAGACGATCTGGCCGAGAAAGAGTGCCAGTGCGCCGATGAAGTAGAGCTTGGCGACGGCCTGGGATTTGTATTTGAGGGTGGTGGGTTTCATGTTGTCTCCTCAACCTTCGATGTTTGGCGGCCACTTCTCGGTGTCCACGCCATTGGTCCAGCGCAGGAACTCGACCAGGTCATCAAGCTGCTTGTCGTCGAGCTGGAAGTTGGGCATCTGGCGGCGGCCGGGGGCGCCGGTCGGCTGGGCCTTGATCCAGGCCTTGATGAAGTCAGGGCCGCGGCGCTTGTAGACATTGCCCAGCTCGGGCGCGAAATAGGCGCCTTCGCCGAGCAGGGTGTGGCAGCCAATGCAGTTGCGGGTTTCCCAGATGTGCTTGCCGCGCACCACGGCCGGCGTCAGTTCGCCGGCATTGGATCGCTTGGGAATTCTTTGTTCGGTATCGAAGATCAGCGCGGCGAACAGCAGCACGAAGAACAAGGTGCCTCCGTAGAAGATATTGCGCGCCATCTGGCTGGTGAAGCCTCGGCTCATGATGGTCCGTCCTCAGGGTCTGTTGCAGATGCCGCAAGACTAGGGACTTATGTGCGCCGCTTCCTTGAACCGGAACAAGGAAAAACCGGTCCGGCGCTTCAACACACAGTGCAAACCCTGATGGCGCCGGGGCGGCTGCCAGGCCGTCCGGCGTCGCAGGGTCGCGCTTGAATGAATGAATGAAAGAAAGAGTTGCCGCGAAAGCTGGGGGGCCCGGACCCGTAGCCTGGATGCAGGCCGCAGGCCGAAATCCGGGGCTCTTCCTCTCCGCGCGGCTGTGATGACGGACCTGGCGAACCTCTCCCGCCCCCGACGCCTCAATGCCCGAGATGCGCCCTCGGGTCCAGCCGGCGCAGCAGGGCGCTGGTCATCTCGGCCAGACGCAGCGTTTCACCGCCGCGCCGCTGCGCAAAGGCCTCCGCCGCCGCGCGGTCGGCAAAAGCCGGCAGATTGCCGGCCCGCATCGGCCCCAGAGCGTCGGAGCCGCTGACGAAGACGGCCTGGTCCGCGTCCAGCCAGGCGCCTGGCTGGTTCGGCTTGCCGCCGGCGTCGCGGACATAACGTGCCGCGACATCGGCAGCCGAGCGGCCGCGCGCATAGCGGCCGACGTCCTGCAGATAGATCAGCAGGGACACTGGCGAGTCAAAGAACTGGGTGGCGCCGTCGCTGAAGATCAGCTGCGCCGCCCATTCCGGCGAGCGCGCCGGGAACATGCCGCAGACCGGGCAGCGCGCGTCGGCCGGAATCGGCCGCGGCTGCAGCAGGCCCAGGCCCGAGCCGGCATGGTAGGGCTGTGGCGGCGCGAGCACGCAGAAGTCGCTCATGTCGGCCTGCGCGCGGGCCTCGCTGCCCTCGCGCCGGGCCAGCAGGCCGGCGCTGACACCGGCCGTCAGCAGGCCCAGGCGAAGCAGCAGCTGCCGCCGGCGCAGGTTCGGCTTGGGGACCAGGGCCATGGCGCCTACATCCGGCTGTCATGCAGGGCGCCGCCGCTGAGGTCCACCATTTCGGGGCGGATCTCGGCATAGCGCAGCAGGCGGCCGCCCCAGCTCTTGATGAAGGCCTGGGCCTGGTCCTCGCGGCTGAAGCTGGCCAGGGTCGGGCCCATGGAGCCATGGCGTTTGCTGCCCAGCACATAGAGGCCGTTCCTGGCCTCGAACCAATGGCCGCGCGGCTGTTCCCAGTCGGCCAGGCCCATGTCCTGCACAAAGGCGGCGCGCACGGCGCGCACCTGCTCGGGCCGCAGCAAGGTGTTGAACAGCTCCACCGTGTCGCAGAAGAACAGCGGTTGCGGCGTGCCCTCATAGAAGATCTGCGCCTTGGGGCCGGGGTAGTCGGCCAAGAGCATGCCGTCGAGGTCGCAGGTGCTGCGCGGGTCGATCTCGGCCGGGACCAGGGCTTGCTGGCTGTCCTCGGCCGATTTGCCGCAGGCGGCCAGGCCCAGGCCGGCCAGTCCCGCCATGCCGGCGATCAGCAGGCTGCGGCGCGGCAGCACGGGGGATGAATCAAGCAGTGTTTTCATGAACGGAATCTCCAGCGTGCCAGGGCCAGCGGCAGCACGATCCAGACCCCCATGACCAGGCCCATCAACCAGGGCTTGGCCATGGCAGGAGGCACCAGGGTGCCCAGGCCGTAGAGCGTGCGCATGTCCTCCAGCGAAAAGATATTGAGGATGCGAAACACATCGGCCGGGTTCAGCAGCAAGGCATAGGCCAGGGCGTCGCCGGCCAGCCAGCCACCCCCGGCGCCGGCTACCAGCAGGCCCAGCAGCACCAGGTCGAACACCAGCACGAAGAAGAACCAGAGGGCGATGGCCAGGCCCGAGGCCCGCGTGCGCTCGCGCGCCAGCACCGAGAGCAGCACGGCCAGGCTCAAAAAGGCCAGGCCCAGCAGCAAGGCGCTGAGCACAAAGCCCAGGTAGTGGTACAGCCCCGCCCAGCCGAATTGCTGCCACAGCAGGCCGGCCACCACGGCAAAGCCGCTCAGCGTGGACAGGCTCAAAGCTGCGGCCAGGCCCAGGTACTTGCCCAGCAGCAGCTCCAACCGGGTGATGGGCAGGGCCAGCAGCAGGTCCAGGCTGCCGCGCTCGCGCTCGCCGACCACGGCGTCGAAGCCCAGCAGCAGGGCGATCAGCGGGATCAGGTAGATGACCAGGCTGACCAGGCTGGCGATGATGAACTCGATCGAGCGCGGCCCGATCTGGCCCTGGGCGGAGCCGCCGAAGTAGGTGATGGCCAGTGAGAACAAGGTGAACACCAGGGCCACGGCCAGCACCCAGCGGTTGCGCATGCGTTCGCGGAACTCCTTGGCAGCCAGGGTCAGGATCTGTCGTGCGGCTTCCATCAGGCGGGCCTCCGGGCGGCGTCACCAAGGCCGAAGAACAGGTCTTCGAGCGAGGGCTCCAGAATCTTCAGGTCCAGCAGGCGCGAGCCCAGCTGGGTGGCAAGGGCCAGCGCGGCCATCTTGTGTTCGCGCGGGCAGCTCAGGCTGAGTCGGTGGCCCGCGCCGCTCAAAGCTTGGCAGGCCAATCCCTGGCCGGCCAGGAGCTGCTCCGCAAACAGCAGATCGGCCTCGCTGGCCAGGCTCAGCTCGATGTGCAGCGGCGCCTGCTGCTGCTCGCGCAGCGACTGCACCGTGCCCAGGGCCTGGATGCGGCCGGCCGCCATGATGGCCAGGCGGTCGACGCGCTCCTGCAGCTCGGCCAGGATGTGCGAGGTGATCAGCACCGTCACGCCCTGCTCGCGCAGCGCTTGCAGGCTGCGGTAGAAGTCGCGTATGGCTTGCGGGTCCAGGCCGTTGCTCGGCTCGTCGAGAAACAGCAGCTGGGGCCGGCCCAGCAAGGCCTGGGCAAAGCCCAGACGCTGGCGCATGCCCTTGGAGTACTCGCGCAGCGGCCGGTGGCCGGCGTCGGCCAGACCAACCTGCTCCAGCAGCGGCTGGCATTGCGCGGCCGCTGCGCCCTTCAGACGGGCGAAGAACTGCAAGGTCTCCAGTCCGCTGAGGTTGTCATACAGCACCACGTTTTCGGGCAGATAGCCCAGGCCGCGCCGGATGGCGCGGAAGTCGCCGCCGCTGATGGGCCGGCCCTGGATCAGCACCTCGCCGCTGCTGGGCGCGACCAGGCCCAGCATCATCTTGAACAAGGTGCTCTTGCCGGCGCCGTTGTGGCCGATCAGGCCGAAGATCTCGCCGCGCTGCACGCGCAGGTCGACGCCGTCGACCGCGCGCAGGCGGCCGTAATGCTTGCTCAGGCCGCGCAGCTCGATGGCCGGGCTGCCGCCCTCGCCGGACCTGCCGTCATTGGCCGGGATAGTGCTTGTCACGCCATTCACTCCATTGCTTGTGGGCCGCCCGCATCTGCGGACGGGGGTCGATCACGCTGGGCACGCGCAGCACCGGGAACTGCTGGCCGACCAGGCGCAGGGCCTGGATGGCCGGGCTGGCCAGCAGCAGCTTGAGGCCGGGGTAGCGCCAGCTGAGGCGGTCCACCATGTCATTGGCCTCGTAGGGCACGTCGCCGCGGCCGTCGCCATTGCGGTCCCAGCCGAGGTAGTTGCTCCAGTGGTTGCCGGCGCACTGCTCGGGCGGGACCGGTTTGCCACGATCCTTGCGGTCTTTGGGCAAGGGGCAGCCCCAGACCTCGTCGCGCGCGCCGATGTAGCGGATCTGCTCGCGGTTGGCGATGAAGTCATTGCCCTCGACCACATTGCGGGTCGAGCCGGCCGAGAGGTGCACGCCGACATGGTTGTCGACGATCAGATTGCCTTTCAGCGTCGCGTACTCGACGTCGTAGATGAAGAAGCCGCGGTTGTTGCCGGCGATGATGTTGTTCTCGATCAGCGAGTCCTGCAGCGTGCGCAGCATGATGCCGTGGTCGCTATTGCCCCAGGTGCGGTTGCCGCGCACCACCTGGTCGCGCACCTCCATCAAGGCCAGGCCGCCGCGGTTGTAGTAGCTGTCGTTGTCCTCCCACAGGTTGTAGTAGGAGTTCATGTAGTGGCTGCCGTAGCGGCTGTGGTGCAGCTTGTTGCCGCGGAAGACGGCGTGGTGCGAGACATCGACGTAGAGCGCGTCGCGCACAAAGCCGATGTTGTTGCCGATGATGCGGGCACCGGTGGTGTTGTAGAGCTGGATGCCGTTGCCGCGCTGCGAGCTGTTGTACTCGCGCTTGCCGGTGATCAGATTGGCCTCGATGCGCACATCGTTGGCCTTCTCGATCCACAGGCCGAAGAGGTTGTAGCTGAGGTCGCAGTTCTGCACCACGGCCCGGTGCGCGCCGGGGCGCAGATAGATGCCGGCGTTCTGGTCCTTGAGGCTGTCGCCCGAGTCGCGCACGATCAGGCCTTCGATCGTCACGTCGGCGGCCGTCACCCGCAGCGTGTCGCCCTGCATGGCGCCGCTCAGTGTCGGCCGGCCGATACCGCGCAGGATCAGCGGCTTGTCGATGATGAAGTTGCCCCTGTGCAGGGCACGCTCCACTTCCACGGTGTCTCCCGGTCTGGCGCCGTCCAGCGCCTGCTGCAGCGATTCACCGGGGCGCACGCGCACGGTGGCGGCGTCGGCCGAGGCGCCGATCAGCAGCAGCGCAAAGAGCCAGGTGGCCGTGGCTGCTCTCATGCCGACAACCCGCCCATGGACTTGAGCGCGAGGAAGAGCACGGCGCCGATCAAGAGGTTCTTGAAGCCGACATAGCTGAGCATGTCCATCACGCTGGCGCGGCGGTAGTTGGCTTTCCACCAGGGGCCGTCTTTGACATGGCGTTTGCCGGCCAGGCGAATCAGCACCTCGTAGACGCTCCAGCCGAACCACCAGGCGATGATGGCGCTCTGCGAGAGCCGGCCGCTGCCGGCCAGCACCCAGGCCATGCTGGCGGCCAGGGCCAGGGAGAAGCCGGCGATCTGCAGCGCTCGCTGGCTGGCAAAGGCGCCGGCGTTCCAGGGCCAGAGATGGTCCCAGAACTCGCGCGCCAGCCAGGCCAGGCCGCTGCGGCCGGCCTTGTGCGCGGGGCTCACCGCTTCGCTGGGCATGCGCGGGTCGGGGCCGGCGGCGACCTTGGCCGAGATCGCCGGCACCGAGTCGATGGGGATGAAATAACCGTCGCGGCCGATCGGCGTGATCAAGAGGCCGTCGCGCTCGCGCCGCTTGCGTTCCTTGGCCAGGGGCGGGCAGCCCTTGGCATCGGTGTAGAGAATCATGCAGTCCAGGCAGTGCAGGCATTCCCGGTGGTCGATGCGGCCGGCCGCGTCGATGGCCAGCGAGCCGCAGCCAACCGCGCAGGCCTTGCAGCTGTTGCAGTCCTGCTTGCGCTTGAGGCCGAACCAGCGGAAGGTGCTGGGCATGGCCAGGGCCGCGCCGAGCGGGCAGATGTATTTGCAATAGGGCCGCTCGATGAAGAGCGAGACCCCCAGGATCAGGCAGACGAAGAGGCCGTAGGGCCAGGCGCGATGGCTGATGCCGACCAGAAAGGTGGTCTTGAACGGCTCCACCTCGGCCAGCTTTTCGGCCAGGCCCATGGAGAACATGGACACGCTCAGCAGACCGAAGAAGACGCCGTACTTGAGCCATTTGAGCCGGTCGTGCCAGCGCTGCGGCAGATGGCCTTGCCAGCGCTTCAGGCCCAGCTTGCTGCCGATCTTGTAGAGCGCCTCGGACAGCGAGCCGAAGGGGCACATCCAGCCGCAGAACAGCCCACGGCCGAACAGGAAGACGGTGGCGATGATGAAGATCCAGAAGCAGAAGATGAAGGGGTCGCTGAGGAAGAGCGACCAGGTCCACTGGAACAGCAAGGCATGGAACCAGGTCAGCACCTGGGTGATGGAGGGCTGGGCCATGGCGCCGAAGCCGACGAAGACTATGCTCAGCGCCCAGGCCGTGTACTTGAAGCCATTGACCGGCCACTTGTTCTTGTGCGTGGACAGGCGTGTCAAGCGCTCGCGCAGGGCATAGACCACGGTGACCGTCAGCAGCAGGGCGACGAAGAGCGCGATCTCCAGCGCCCGACTCTTCCAGACCTGCACCCAGGGCGCGGCGACCTCGGGCAGGGCCGGGCGGCCGCCCACGAGAAGGCGATCATCGAGCCAGACCTGGGCGTCGAAATTGACAAAGCTGCGTGTGCCGGTGGCGCGCTCGACCTTGTTGCCCAGAAAGGCCAGCTTCCAGGGGTAGGCGGGCGAGAAGCTCTTGTTGCGAACGATGAAGATGGCCGACTCGTCAAAGGCCGGTGCGCCCTCGGCCTGCAGGCCGTAGAGATTGAGGTAGTCGAGGTCGCGGAAGGTGAAGGCATCGGCGCCTTGCTTGAGCTGCACCCGGTCGTAGAGACCGCCGCGCACAAAGCCCGAGCCCTTGAAGGACTCCACACCGGCGCTGCGCACCACGAAGATGGCATGCTCGCCCGGCTTGAGCGTGGCTTGCAGCTGCTGCCGGCCGCGCTCGCCCAGCAGGCTGCGGGCGACATCGGGGTGGTTGAGGTCACCGAACCAGAGTTCGATGAAGGGCTGGTCGCTGTGCGCCAGGCCCAGCTGCTCGCTGCGCACGCTCAGGCGCTGCAAGGCGCCCAGCGCCTTCAGCTGCGCCCAGCTGAGCGCCTGGCCCTGGGGCTCGGTGGCCTGGTAGCGGGCGGCTTCGCGCAGCGTGGGCGGCAGGATGCCGACCTGGCGGGCCACCGCCTGGCCCGAGGCCATCATGACCTGGTTCTGCGCGATCACGGTGACGGTGGCGCCGGAAATGGCGTCCAGGCCCAGCACGCCCTCATCGGGGCGCGACTGGCCGACCTCGATCTTGTCGGCCACCGACTTGCCCAGGTACTGCTTGTTGAAGTTCAGCAGCGCGGACTCCGGAATGCCCAGCAACAGGATGGGCTCGGAATGCTTGAGCACCTGGGTGCCGACGAAACGGCCGGCCCGGTCCATGCCGATCAGGGTGACCACCGGCTTGCCGGAGTAGGCCGGCGTGTCGGTGATGTCGGTGGACAGCATCACATAGCCCAGCAGCGGCTTCTTGCCGGCGGCGTCGGCGGCGCCATAGGCCTCGACATAGGGCGGCGTGCCCATGCGCTCGGAAAAGCTCTGCGCGCCGGGGAAGACCTTGGCGCAGGGCAGCAGGGCGCACATATCGCGTGCCTGGGCCAGGCCGGCCGGCAGCTCCGCCTCGTAGGCGCCTTCCTTGGCGCTGGCGGCGCCGGGGAGGGCGGTGAAAGCAAGCAAAAACGCGGCCAGACAGAAGCTGCGCTTCAGTGTGGCCGCCAAGAGATGGCATCGCGAAAACATGGGCACTTTCAGGGGAGCCGGCGCCCCGTCCTGTTTGAGGTCCAGGTGGGCGCCGGGGGTCAGGACGGCAGGGCTCGAGTCCGCCGTCCTGGGCTCTTCTTTTGCTTTAAGCCTCAACAATCATCCGCGTGCGCATCTCAAGATGCAGGGCATGGCAGAAGTGGGTGCAGTAGCACCAGTACACGCCCGGCTTGTCGGCCACAAAGGTCACCGAGGCGGTTTCCTGCGGGTTGACGATGAAGTTGACGTTGTACTTGGGGATGGCAAAGCCGTGCGTCAGATCCTCGATCTTGTCCAAGTTGGTCAAGGTCAGGGTCACCACATCGCCCTTCTTCAGCTTGAACTCGCGCAGGCTGAAGGCCGGGGCTTGCGAGGTCATCTTGACCTCGACCTTGTTGCCCTTGCGGAACACGCCGGATTCCTTGGGGTCCTTGATCGCATTGGGAAAGTCGTCGAGCTCGTAGACCTTCTTCGGATTCAGCAACTCGCGCTTGAAGATGATGAAGTCATGCGGCTCGCCGCGCACCGGGTGGTCGGCCATCAGCACCATCTTCTCGCCCGAGATGTCGATCAGCTGCTCGTTCTCCGGGTGCAGGGGGCCGACCGGCAGGAAGCGATCCTTGGAGAACTTGCAACCGACGGCCAGGTACTTGCCGTCCGCGGCGCGGGTTTCCGACTGGCTGGCGTTCAGGTGGCCCGGCTGGTACTGCACATCGATGCGGTCGACCACGTACTTGGCGCTCTTGTCGCCGGCATGGAACTTGATGGCGGCCTCAAGATTCCACTTGACCACCTGGCTGTCCAGGAAGAGCGTGGTGTAGGCATTGCCGCGTCCGTCGAAAGCGGTGTGCAAGGGGCCCAGGCCCAGCTCGACCTCGGCGACGATGGCCTTGTCCGGCGACTCCAGCTTGCCGTCGAAGTAATCGAGCACCTTGGCCAACTCGATCACGGTGCCGGTGGGCGAGAGCTTGCCGGCGCAGATGAAGTACCTGGCGTCCGGGCTGGCATTGACGCCGTGCGGGTTCTTGGGCACCGAGACGTAGGCGGTCAGCGCGGTCTTGGGGTCCTTGTTGGCGGCGTGCGTGCCGTCCACCACTGGCACCTTGGAGTCGCCATAGGTCTTGAACTTGCCGGCCTTGACCGCGGCCTCGATGCGGGCGATGTTGAAGAACAGGCAGGCATCGCGCTCGGAGGACATCATGTCCTCGTACTTGGCGCCCATCTCGGTGTTGTACTGGTTGGTGGCGGCCAGCTTGCCGTCGTAGGAGGTGGCGGTCAGGTCGCAGTTGCCGTCGATCAGCACTTGCCAGCGGACCTCCATGCTCTCGGCATCGACGCAGGTGAACAGCGAGTGATAGGTGCTCGCGTCTTCGTTGCCGGCCGTGTTGGGCAGGGGGACGGAGAACTCACCGCCGCAGAACACGCGGGTGGTGTAGTTGATCTTCGGGTCCACCGGGTCGGCCTTGTCGGGGAAGATGCCGTGGAAGCCCTGCACATTGGGCAGCTCGGTGATCTTGTCGCAGACGAAGTAGTCCAGGCGGATGCGGGCGATGCGGCTGTTGATCTTGTCGTTGATCCAGGCGTAGCGGCCGTCGTAGTTGCCGTCCTTGTAGGAGGCATGGGTGTGGTGGGTATCGGCGACGGTGTACTTCAGGCTTCCGTCGGCCTTGGTGCCCATGACCTTCTTGGACTCGTTGGTGTGGCCCCAGCCGACCAGGGCATCGGGCACGAAGCAGGGGATGCGGGTGATCTCGCGGCCCGAGGGCAGGCCCAGCACGCGCATATCGCCGGTGTGGCCGCCGCTCCAGAGTCCGTAGTAGCTGTCCAGCTCACCGGGCTTCAGATGTGCGGCGTTGGCGGCGCCGCTGCCTGCCGCGGCATGGCCACCCGGCGCCGGGCCGGAGGCGGCCGCCGGAGCGGCTGAGCCGGGCTTGTCGCTGCAAGCGACGGCGCCGAGGGTCAGGCCAGCCAAGGCGGCGCTGTTGACGAAGCGGCGGCGGCCCAGTGCGGGCTGTTCGATGGCTGCCGGTGTCTTGCTCTTCTTGTCGTTCATGGGGGACGTCCTCTTCAGTGGAATCGGGGGCTTGGGGGGCCGCGTGCCGGGGGCGGCGCGGCTTGGAAGGTGTGGGGAGCAGAAGGCCGCGTCGAAGCCGCCAGTCCTGCGCCTGCGAGTGGCAGGGCCGGCTGCCACAGGCAGGGACCGGGCAGGGGGCCCAGCAGCAGGCAGTTGGGGCAGTCCAGGCCCGAGGGGCTGCCGGCCTGGCCGGCTGCGCCCTCGTCATCGCCGAGCTGAACCAGGCGCATCTGCCCGGAGCCCGAGCAGACCAGGTCCAGCCTACCGTGCTCGATCAGCGGTGCCGCCCAGGCCGCCGCCATCGCCAGCAGCAGCCAGCCGAGCACGCAGCGGCGCAGCGTTCGGCTGAAGGTGGGGACGAGGGTGGCGGAGCACATGGGGCGGAGGGGATCGGGCTGGGCATCAGAAAGCTTGCAGCGATGATCCCGACCCGGGTCGCTGTACGCCTTGAACTGGTTCAAGAAAAGCAAATAGAGCGGGCTTGGCTGCAGATATCGCTGGCCGGGCCTTCTCCCGGCGCTGCACGCTGCCTAGAATCTGCGCAGAACGCCGCTTTGGTGCCACCTGAAGGATTCGTTATGTCCAAGTTTGTCAAAACCACCCTGGCGCTGGCCGGACTGCTCTTGCTGCTGAGCGCCTGCGGCAAGAAAGAAGAGGCCGCCGAACCGACGCCAACGACCACGCCCGCCGTCGTGGCGGCACCGGTGCCCAGTGCGCCGGCCGTGGCCGAGAACTCCGTCGGCAAAGGCATTTACGGCAAGACCTGCGCCATGTGCCATGCGGCCGGCGTGGCCGGTGCACCCAAGCCCGGCGACAAAGCCGACTGGGGCCCGCGCATCGCCCAGGGCAAAGACCTGCTCTACAAGCATGCGCTGGAAGGCTTCACCGGTGCCAAGGGCATGATGCCGGCCCGCGGCGGCGGTGCTTCGCTGACCGATGAGGACGTCAAGGCCGCGGTCGACCACATGGTGGCCTTGTCCCAGTGAGGATCCGACCATGAAGCGACCGGCCCCCTCCGGCGCCGCCCTGTCGCGGCGCAGCGCGTTGGCCTGGGCCTTGCCGCTGCTGGCCTCGGCGGCAGCCCTGCCACAGCCGGCGCGGGCCATGGCCGCACAGCGCCGCGATTCGCGCCCTCTGCTGGGAACCCGGGTGGACATGGTGGCCGAGGGCGGCTCGGCCGCCTTCCTGGCCGAGGCCATGGACAGCGCCTTCGGCGAGATGGCTCGTCTGAGCGCCATGATGAGCCGCTACGAGCCCGAGAGCCCGCTCAGCCGCATCAACCAGGCCGCGGGGCGCAGCGCCGTGGCGGTTCCGAGCGAGCTGATGGCCGTGCTCCAGACCGGCCTTGCGTTGCATCGGCGCACCGAGGGCTGGTTCGACATGACCGTCGGCGCGCTCAAGAGCTGGCGCTTCGAACCGGGTCAGCATGGAGCGGTGCCGAATGAAGGCATCTTGGCGCAGGAGCGCAGCTTGGTGGATGCCGCGGGCCTGCGCCTGGATCCTGCTGCAGGCCGTGCCCATTTGCTGCGGCCCGGCATGGCGCTGGATCTGGGCGGTGTCGCCAAGCTGCCGATCTTGGCGGCCGGCATGCGCCGCCTGCAAGACTGGGGCGTGGCGAACGCCTTGATCAATGGCGGCGGCGATGTGCTCTACCGCGGCCGCAACCAGGGTCGCCCTTGGCGGGTCGGCTTGCGCGACCCGCGGCGGCCGCAGCAAGTGCTCGGCGTGCTCGATCTGCAAGGTCAGGGCGTGCTGGCGGCCAGTGGCGACTACGAGCGCTACTTCATCGCTGACGGCCAGCGGCAGCACCATATTCTCAGCCCCCGCTCCGGCCGCCCCAGCCAAGGCGCTTGTGGGGTCAGCTTGTGGGCGCGCAATGTGGACCTGGTCAACGGCCTCGGTGCGGCCTTCATGCTGGGCGGGCACGGCTACAGCCGCGACTATCTGGGGCGCACTCCTGAATTGCAGGCCTTGCTGGTCTACCCCGACCAAACCGTGTGGGCCACGTCGGACATGCAGCGAGCCCTGCGCCCGTGGGCGCCTTGAGTGCCATTCCTTGAAGCCAGTTTATGTGCTTGCTAGGCGTAGCGCACGAATTCACGATAGTCCAGGCTTTGCACATAGGCAAGGCTGACCACCGTGCCAAAGACTAGAACGGCCGGGCTGGTGATGCGCTCGCTGTGCAGCTGCGCAGCCAGTGTGCCCAAGCTGCAGATCGTGGCGCGTTGCTGCGGCGTGTGTGCCGCAGCGATGGCAGCTGCCGGAGTGTCCGCTGCCAAGCCCCCGGCGCGCAGTGCCGCTACCAACTGCTCCACCCGTGCCAGGCCCATGTAAATCACCAGGGTCAGGCCGCTGCGGGCCAAGGCGTGCCAGTCTGGGTTGACGCCCGCCCCGCCGTCCTCGCGCCCATGGCCGGTGACGAAGGCCACACCGGGGGCGTGGCGGCGATCGGTGACGGGGATGCCGATGCTGGCCGGCGCGGCAATGCCGGCGGTGATTCCGCTGACCACCTCCACCGCGATGCCGGCAGCGCGAAGGGCGTCCATCTCCTCGCCGCCACGGCCGAACACAAAGGGGTCGCCGCCTTTGAGCCGCAAGACGTTCAGGCCGGCGGTGGCTTCGCGAATCATCAGCTCGTGAATAAAGCGCTGCTCGGTGGACACACAACCGCCGCGCTTGCCGACATGGATCAGCCGAGCGCCAGGTTTGATCAAGGCCAGCACGCGGGCATCGACCAGATCGTCGCTCAGCACTACGTCGGCTGCTTCGATGCGGCGCAGGGCGCGCAGGGTCAGCAGGTCCGGGTCTCCAGGGCCGGCACCGACCAGGCTGACGCAGGGGGTTTGGCTGTGCTGGCGTTGATTCATCATGATGCATGGACTTCTTCAAGAAAGGGGGTTTGCGCCTCCAGCCGCCGCAAGCTGGGCAGGCAGGAGCCGCATTGGGTGCCGCAGCGCAAGCTGGTTTGCAGGCCCTGCAAGCGCTCGTGCGGCGTGCCGGCCAGGCTTTGCAGCTGGTTGCAGATGCGGGCTTCCGACACATCCAGGCAGTTGCAGACCTGCGGGCTGCGTTGCCTCGCCTGTGGATGGCCCGGCAGCACCGGCTTGGGGCTCAGCAGCTGGGTGCCCAGCGCAGCCACTGGCTCGGCCTCGCGCCACAGTGTCAGCAACCAGGCGCTGGCGGCGCGCTCATCCATCTCGGCCCCACCCACCAGCAGCACGGCGCGCAGCCGGGCTTGCGCGCCCGAACGGTCCAGACCCAGCAGGCGACTGCGCTGGCGATGGCTGTCGGCATAGCTAAGTACCTGAACACCATGCAGACCCAGCAGCGCGCGCAGCTGGCTCAGCAGTGCGGGGGCCGGGGGTGTGGCCGCCGCCGCGTCAAAGCACCAGCCGGTTTGCTCGGGCGAGGTGCCGGCCACCGGCAGGCAGCTGGCGTAGTCGAACTCACCCATCAGCGCGCGCAAGCTAGCGCGCAGCTGCACGGCCTCGGCTGGCGCGCACCAGATTGCCGCGCTGAGCCGCCATGGCAGCGCTATCGACTTAACCTGAATGGCGGCGAACTTAAGCTCCGGCTGTCGCGAGTCGGGGCAGCATTGCTTGCCCAGCAAGGCATTGACGCCGGGCCAGACTTGGCTTTCGCCGTTTCCGTTGCTGCCGCGGCCAGACACAAACTCTTCCCCCCAGTGCATGGGCAAGTAGGCTTGGGCCGGGCGCATCAGCGAGTCGGCGCGCACCGGCAGGATGAGCTGGCCGTGGCGCGAGCTGATCAGGGCCAGCTCGCCATCCTTGAGCCCACGCAGGGGTAGGTCTTGCGGATGCAGGCGCAGGGCCGGTGCGGGCTCGTGGCCGAACAAGCGCGGCAGCAAGCCGCTGCGGCTCATGCCATGCCATTGATCGCGTAGGCGGCCGGTGGTGAGCGCCAGGGGGAAGCGGGCGTCGAGCTTGTCGACGGGCGGGCGGTAGGTCAGGCTGATGAAGCGGGCGCGGCCGTCGGCGCTGGGGAATTGGCCGTCCAGATAGAGCCGGGCCTGGCCCTGGGTGGCACCGGCCGGGTAGGGCCATTGCTGAGGGCCGTCGCGGTCCAGAATGGCCCAACTGAGGCCGCCGATATCAAGGTCACGGCCGACGGTGGCGGCGCGGTGCTCCAGCCACAGGTCTTCGGCGCAGGTGTAGGGCAAGCGATCGGGCTGGCCCAGCAAGGGGGCAAGCCGGCGGGCCAGATCGCGCACGATTTGCCAGTCGGGTCGGGCCTGGCCAGGCGGTGCAATCGCGGCACGTACGCGGCTGATGCTGCGCTCGCTATTGGTGACCGTGCCTTCCTTTTCGCCCCAGGAGGCAGCCGGCAGCAGCACATCGGCGAAGGCGGCGGTGGCGGTGTCAGCAAAGGCTTCTTGCAAGATCACCAGCTCGCAGCGGGCCAGCGCACGTCGCACCAGGGCCTGGTCAGGCATGGACTGGGCCGGGTTGGTGCAGGCGATCCACAGCACCTTGATCTCGCCCTTGGCGGCGGCCTCGAACAGCTCCACTGCCGTCTTGCCCGGCGTTTCGGGCAGGGCGTTCACGCCCCACAGGCGGGCGATCTCGGCACGATGCGCGGCATTGCCGGGCTCGCGGTGGCCCGGCAGCAGGCTGGCCATGCCGCCGACCTCGCGCCCGCCCATGGCATTGGGTTGGCCCGTGAGCGAAAACGGCCCGGCGCCGGGCCGGCCGATCTGGCCGCAAGCCAAGTGCAGATTGATCAGCGCGGTGTTCTTGGCTGTGCCGCTGCTGCTTTGGTTGAGGCCCTGGCAGTACAGCGACAGCGTGGCGGGTGATTGAGCGAACCAGCGCGCGGCGGTCAAGAGGTCAGCCTCCTGGATGCCGCAAATGCGTGCCGCATCCTTGGGCGTGCTGCTGCGCACCAGGGCTTTGAGCTCATCAAAGCCCAGGGTGTGGCGGGCCATGAAGTCGGCGTCTAGCCAGCCCTCCCAGATGCAGGCGTGCAGCAGGCCGTGCATCAGGGCCACATCGGTGCCGGGCAGTATCTGCAGATGCAGATCGGCCAGCTCGGCGCTTTCGGTGCGCCGTGGGTCAACGACGATGAGCTTGAGCGCCGGCCGCTGGGCCTTGGCGTCTTCCAGGCGGCGGAACAAGATGGGGTGGGCCCAGGCGGGGTTGGCGCCGCTGATAAAAACACAGTCGGCCTGCTCGATGTCTTGGTAGCAGGCGGGTGGCGCGTCCGCCCCCAGGGCTTGCTTGTAGCCGGCCACCGCCGAGCTCATGCACAGGCGCGAGTTGCTGTCGATATTGTTGGTGCCCAGCAGGCCGCGCGCTAGCTTGTTGAAGGCCTGGTAGTCCTCGGTCAGCAGCTGGCCGGAGATGTAGAGGCCGATGGCGTCGGGGCCATGCTCCGCATGTACGGCGGCGATGCGCTGGGCCAGGCGCTGGTTGAGGGCTTCCCAGCTCAGCACCTCGGGCGCGGCGCCGCGGCTGGGCCGCCAGGCTGGTTGCAAGAGTCGCTGGGTCTGGCGGATCAGCGGCGTGGCCGTGAGGTGCAGGGTGCTGCCCTTGCTGCACAGGCGGCCGAAGTTGGCGGGGTGGGCGGGGTCGCCTTTGACGCCGGTGATTTCACCCGCGCTGCTTTCGATGATCACCCCGCAGCCGACGCCGCAATAAGGGCAGGTGGAGCGAGTCTCCGTGCTCATGGCGCGCTGCTCATGCTCAGGCGGCCTTGGCGCAAGGGCCGGCCTTGAGCGGCGCGAGCTCCAGGCCTAGGGTGTCGAGCTCCGTCTGATCGAGTTGCACCTGGCCCTCCAACACGCGTATCTGGAAGCGCGCGGCGCAGCCCTCGTCGGGGGCGATGGCCTGGCCGCTGTCCAGTGCAATCGTCCAGCTGTGCAGCGGGCAGGCGACCGAGTGGCCAAAGACCAGGCCCTGGCTCAGCGGCCCGCCCTTGTGAGGGCAGCGGTCCAGCAGGGCGAAGACCTGGTCGTCTTCAGTGCGGAAGATGGCCACTTGCGAGCCCTGCGCGCGGGCCACGCGGCGGGCGCCAAGGACGGGGATGTCGGCCAGGGCGCAGATGGTTTTCCAGCTTGGTGTCATGGCTGTGTCTCTGTGTACGTCTGTCGGTGTGATGGCGGGGTTCAGAGCGGCTCGAACTGGCGCAAATCGACCTTGGCCTTGGCGAAGTCGAACCAGGGGTCGGGCTCGCCGGCCAGCGCGAATTGCAGTTCGTCCCAGAGGGTGCGGCGGCCGTCGCGGTCGTCCAGAATGCGGCGCTTCACATAGTCCATGCCGACCCGGGCCAGGTAGTGCACCGTGCGCTCCAGATACCAGCCTTCGGTTCGGTAGAGCTGCATGAAGGCGCCGGTGACTTCCATCACTTCTTCAGGCGTTTTGACCTTGACGAAGAACTGCGCCACCTCGGTCTTGATGCCGCCGTTGCCGCCGATATAAAGCTCCCAGCCGCTGTCCACGCCGATGATGCCGACGTCCTTGATGCCGGCTTCGGCGCAGTTGCGCGGGCAGCCCGAGACAGCGAACTTGACCTTGTGCGGCGCATACATGCGCCACATGGCGCGCTCTAGGTCCTTGCCCATCTGGGTGCTGTCTTGCGTGCCCATGCGGCACCACTCACTGCCCACGCAGGTCTTCACTGTGCGCAAGGCCTTGGCATAGGCATGGCCC
The DNA here is from genome assembly GCF_027863535.1 of Paucibacter sp. B51. Lineage (NCBI taxonomy): Bacteria > Pseudomonadati > Pseudomonadota > Betaproteobacteria > Burkholderiales > Sphaerotilaceae > Roseateles > Paucibacter sp. B51. The sequence continues at coordinate 2,971,916 of NZ_JAPIVN010000001.1, forward strand.
GAGGGCATGCCGATATCGGCCCAGACCTGCGGCAGGTCTTCCTTCTTCACGCCCAGCAGGTCGATGCGCTGGCCGCCGGTCACCTTGACCGTGGGGATCTTGTACTTGTCTACCGCATTGGCGATGCGGCGCAACTCATCGGCCGTGGTCTCGCCGCCCCACATGCGGGGGATCACCGAGTAAGTGCCGTCCTTCTGGATATTGGCGTGGCTGCGCTCGTTGATGGGGCGCGATTGCGGGTCATCCTCGGCCTCTTTGGGCCAGGTGGAGGTGAGGTAGTAGTTCAGCGCGGGGCGGCAAGTGGCGCAGCCATTGGGGCTGCGCCAGGCCAGGGCGCTGTAGAGCTGGGGCAGGCTGATCAGATGCTGCTGGCGGACGGCATCGCGCACGTCCTGGTGGCTCAGCTCGGTGCAGGCGCAAACTGCCTTTTTCTTCGGCGTGGCCGAATAGTCGCCACCGGCGCTGAACATCAGCAGCTGCTCCACCAGGCCGGTGCAGGAGCCGCAGCTGGCACTGGCCTTGGTGTGCTTGCGCACTTCGTCCAGGGTGAACAAGCCCTTGTCCTTGATGGCTTTGCAGATCGTGCCTTTGTTGACGCCATTGCAGCCACAGACCTCGTCGCTGTCGAGCATGGCGGCGGCCTTGTTGTGGCCCTGGTGGCCGACGTCGCCGATATTGCTTTCGCCGAACATCAGCTTGTCGCGGATGTCGGCCACCTTGCGGCCTTCGCGCAAGAGCTTGAAGTACCAGCTGCCGTCCACCGTGTCGCCGTACAAGCAGGCGCCGATCAGGCGGTCGTTCTTGATCACCAGCTTTTTGTAGACACCGGCGAAGGGGTCGCTCATCACAATTTCTTCGCTACCCTCACCGCCCATGAAGTCCCCGGCGGAGAACAGGTCGATGCCGGTGACCTTGAGCTTGGTTGAGGTCTGCGAGCCCTGATAGCGGCCGATGCCAAACTGCGCCAGATGGGTGGCGCAAACCTTGGCTTGCTCGAACAGTGGCGCCACCAGGCCGTAGGCAATGCCGCGGTGGGCCGCGCATTCGCCCACCGAGTAGATGCGCGGGTCGGTGGCGGTTTGCAAGGTGTCGCTGACGACGATGCCGCGCTGGCACAGCAGGCCGGCACTTTCCGCTAATGCCGTATTCGGGCGGATGCCGGCGGCCATCACGACCAGGTCAGCGGGGATTTCGCTGCCGTCCTTGAATTGAACCGCCATCACCCTTCCGTCCTTGCCGCCGATCAAGGCCTGGGTCTGTGCGCCCAGCATGAAGCGCAGGCCGCGCGCTTGCAGGCTTTGGCGCAGCAAGTCGCCGGCCACATCGTCGAGCTGGCGCTCCATCAGCCAGTCGCCCAGGTGCACCACCGTCACCTGCATGCCGCGCAGCATCAGGCCGTTGGCGGCCTCCAGTCCCAGCAGGCCGCCGCCGATGACAACAGCGTGTTGGTATCGGGTGGCTGCATCGATCATGGCGTTGGTGTCGGCGATGTCGCGGTAGGCGATCACGCCGTCCAGGTCTTTGCCGGGCACGGGCAGGATGAAGGGGCTGGAGCCTGTGGCGATCAGCAGGCGGTCGTAGTCGGCCTCGGTGCCGTCGGCCGCCACCACCTTGCGGCGTTGCCGGTCTATCTGCGTCACCATCTTGCCCAGGTGCAGGGTGATGCCGTGCTCGACATACCAGTCCAGCGGGTTGAGCACGATCTCGTCCAGAGTCTGCTCACCCGCCAGCACGGGGCTCAGCAAGATGCGGTTGTAGTTGGGGTGGGGCTCGGCGCCGAAGACGGTGATGTCGTAGAGATCGGGCGCGATCTTGAGCAGCTCTTCCAGCGTGCGCACGCCGGCCATGCCATTGCCGATCAGCACCAGCTTGAGTTTCTTGGTCTTCATGCGGCCACCTCGCTGCGGGCATGTCGGGTGTAGAGGAAGTCGATCACCGCCTTGCGGCAACTCAGGTAATGGCTGTCATCGGCCAGGGCCACACGCTCGCGCGGCCGGGGCAGGTCCACGCGCAAGATCTCTCCGATGGTGGCGGCCGGGCCATTGGTCATCATCACGATGCGGTCGCTCAGCAGCACGGCCTCGTCCACATCGTGGGTCACCATCACCACGGTGCTCTGGGTGCGGGCCACGATCTTCAGCAGCTCGTCTTGCAAATGGGCGCGGGTCAGGGCGTCCAGCGCGCCAAAGGGCTCGTCCATCAGCAAGACCTTGGGCTCCATCGCCAGGGCGCGGGCGATGCCCACGCGCTGCTTCATGCCGCCGGAGATTTCATGCGGGCGTTTGGCGCTGGCGTGGGCCATGCCCACCAGTTCCAGCGCAGACTGGGTGCGCTCTTGCAGCCTAGGCTTGGGCTCGCTGGCACCGAACACCGACTCCACGCCCAGGTAAACGTTGTCAAAGCAACTCAGCCAGGGCAACAGGGAATGGTTCTGGAACACCACGGCGCGCTCCGGTCCGGGCGCATTGATCTCACGCCGGTCGCACAGCAGCACGCCTTGGCTGGCCTGCAGCAGGCCGGCGATCAGGTTGAGCAAGGTGGACTTGCCGCAGCCGGAGTGGCCGATCAGGGTGATGAACTCGCCCTTCTCGATTTGCAGATGGATGTCGCGCAAGGCGTGGAACTGGCCCTTGCGGGTGCTGAACACCATCTCAGCGCCCTGGACTTCGATGAATGCTTGGCTCATCGGGAACCTCCTTCAGTCTTCAAACGAGAAGCGCCGGGCCACGCTCATCAGCAGCCATTCGAGCAAGAGCCCGACGATGCCTATGACGAAGATGGCGATGATGATGTGGGCCACATTGAGGTTGTTCCACTCATCCCAGACCCAAAAGCCGATGCCCACGCCACCGGTCAGCATTTCGGCCGCCACGATCACCAGCCAGGCGGTGCCGACTGAGAGCCGCACGCCGGTGAGGATGTAGGGCAGCACGGCGGGCAACAGGATGCGGGTGATGACCTTCCACTCCGACAGTTTGAGCACCCGGGCCACGTTCAGATAGTCCTGCGGCACCCGCTGCACCCCGACGGCGGTGTTCACCACCATGGGCCAGATCGAGCAGATGAAGATGGTCCAGATCGCCGCCGGGTTGGCGCTCTTGAACACCAGCAGGCCAATCGGCAGCCAGGCCAGCGGCGAGACCGGCTTGAGCAAGCTGATCAGCGGCGACACCATGCGGCCGATGAACTCAAAGCGGCCGATCACAAAACCCAAAGGGATGCCTACCGCAGCGGCCAGGCCAAACCCCAGGGCCACGCGTTGCAGCGAGGCCAGGATGTTCCAGCCAATGCCTTGGTCATTGGGGCCGCGGCGGTAGAAGGGGTCGGCAAACAGCTGCACGGCCGAGTCCCAGGTCGCTGCCGGCGTAGGGATGCCGCTGCTGGTCTTGAGGGTGAACATGGCCCACAGCCCGGTCATCAAGGCCAGGCCCAGCACAGGCGGCAGCAGCTTCATCCACAGGCCATGCCAGTCGAAGCCAGGCTGGCTGGGGCTGGCCTTGGCCCCAGGCTTGCGGGCCAAGCGGGCCGCCCGTGGCGCTGGCACGGCCGGGGCAAGAACTTCATCATCATCGCCACGCGGCGAATGGAACACGGCGCTCACCATGATGGGCCTCAGGCTTTCAGCTTGAAACTATCGGCGTACTTGGCCGGCGACTTGCCGTCCCATACCACCCCGTCCAGCAGCTTGGCGCTGCGTAGCGCCTCCTTGGGCACGGTGATCTTGAGCTGGCTTGCAGCCTGCTTGTAAAGCTCGATCTGGTTGATCTGCGTGGCCACGGCCAGATAGTCCGGGTGCTCCTTGAGCAAGCCCCAGCGCTTGTGCTGGGTGAGGAACCACATGCCGTCGCTCAAGAAAGGGAAGTTGACCGCGCCGTCGTTGAAGAACTTCATCGCATGCGGGTCGTCCCAGGTCTTGCCCAGGCCGTTCTGGTAGCGGCCCAGGATGCGCTGGTTGATCGCCTCGGCGCTGGTGTTGACATAGGCCTTGTCGGCGATGGTGTCGGCCATCTTCAGCTTGTTCTGGAGATTGGAGTCGATCCAGCGGCTGGCCTCCAGCACGGCCATGATGACGGCGCGCGCGGTGTTGGGGTTCTTCTTGGCAAAGTCGCCGCTGGAGGCCAACACTTTCTCGGGGTGGTCGGGCCAGATGTCTTGGGTGGTGGCCGCGGTGATACCGATGCCGTCCATGATGGCGCGGTGGTTCCAGGGTTCGCCCACGCAAAAGCCGTCCATATTGCCGACCCGCATATTCGCCACCATCTGCGGCGGCGGCACGGTGATGACCTTGCTGTCCTTCAGCGGGTGAACGCCATGCGCGGCCAGCCAGTAGTACAGCCACATGGCGTGCGTGCCGGTGGGGAAGGTCTGGGCGAAGGTGTATTCGCGCTTGTCCTGGCGCATCAGCTTGGCCAGCGAGGCGCCATCCACCGCGCCCTGGTCGGCCAGCTTCTTGGCCAGGGTGATGGCCTGGCCATTGTTGTTGAGCGTCATCAGCACGGCCATGTCCTTCTTGGGCCCGGCCACGCCCAGGTGAACGCCGTAGACCAGACCGTAGAGGGCGTGCGCCATGTCGAGCTCGCCGTTGACCAGCTTGTCGCGCACACCGGCCCAGGAGGCCTCCTTGCTGGCGACGATCTTGATGCCGTACTTCTTGTCAAAGCCCAGCACCGAGGCCATCACCACCGAGGCGCAGTCGGTCAGCGGAATGAAGCCGATGCGCACTTCTTCCTTTTCGGGCTTGTCGGAGCCGGCGGCCCAAGCACCTGTTGATACCGCTGACGCGGCGGGCAGAGCGGCCGCAGCGGCGGCTCCCAGCAGCAGTTTTCGACGTGGTTCGCTCATCAAACCCTCCATGGCGTGCTTGACCTTGTGCATGAATAAAAATCTCCAAGACAAAACGAAAAAAGGCGTCGCGACCTTCAAGCCCGGCGCCAAGAAATGGCTGGGTTGAACGGTCGGACGCCTTTGCCCGAAAGAAAAATGCGGTGCAGGAAACTCGGTCTTACCAGCCCACGTCGTTGCGGGCCGCAGCTTTCATTACGCAGGAAGCGTGCCAGCGCTTTGCCCGGGCTGGCGGCCCGTAATGCACGCATTGCGTGCACTTTCGAGCGCCCTGATGTGCCAGCATGGTGCGCTGTGGCATCAAATCGGGCGCAAGAGATTGTGGGCGTCGATGATGCGGTCGGCCAGCTCCCCCAGGGGCAGGCCGCGGTCCATGGCCATGCGGCGCATCTGGCGGTGGGCGCCGTCTTCGTCCAGCGTGAGCTGGCGCATCAAGATGCCCTTGGCCTTTTCAATGCGTTTGCGTCCGGCCAGCTGCGCCTGCGTGCGACCCAGCTCCTGACGCAGGGCAAGGTCTTGCTCGAAGCGGGCAATCGCTACCTGCATCACGCCGGCCAGGCGCCCGCTTTGCAGCCCCGCCACCACATAGGCGCTGACGCCGGCCTTGAGCGCATGGCGCATTGGGTCATCGCGGCTGCTTTCCGAGAACACCAGCACCGGGCGAGGCATGCGCTCGTTGAGCGTGGCCAGGTGCTCCAGGGTGTCGCGCGAGGGTGAGGCACTGTCCACGATGACCACATCGGGCTGCAGGCGCAGCACGCAGTCGTGAATTAGGGTGGCTTCAGCAATCACCCCTACAACCTCGCAGCCCTGCGTCGCCAACTCTTGCTGAATCAGTTGCAAGTGGTGGGCGCCGTCGTTGATCAACAGCACACGAAGCACTGGGGCGTTAGGTGGCAGGCTTGGCATGGTGGCCAATGCGACGCAAAATTCGTGCCTGTCGGCTGACGAATCCAGCCTGACGTTCTGCAGATGATGACTCACGACATTAAAGAACCCCACGACGCCAACCAACTGACTTGCCTGCTTGTTGAGGTCTTCGGCAGCTTCGGCCAACTCGTCTACCAGTGCAGCGTGTTGCTGAGTGAACTGGTCCAATTGGCTGATTGGTCCAGCTCAGTGATATCGAATTGACTGGGTGGATGCCCTAGGGCATTTTCCGGCTTGGATTTCAAACCTAGGGTTTGGATGTCACACGGGTCGAGCTGCGAGCAGTGCTGAGGCTGATTTCTTCCGTCGACCAACTTGCAAGATAAATGATGCAAATGGTCGGAAACCTCTGCTGATGATTGTCGTTACTGGCATGGGATCAGTCTGCTCTGCTGGTCTGCCATTGGACTCATCATTTGACAGTAGTAAGAACACTAGAAGGCGTGCGGCAATGCAGTTCTAGTCATTGCGCTTGTATGTGGTGATCGGGAATTTGGCCTTATGGTCTGAAGGTCAAACCCAGCGCATGAATCACCCTGGGTTCCGAGGAGGCCTGTTGGTTTAAGTCAGGCGGTCGCGGCCTGACCAGCGCGGTGACGATGGTAATTGGCTTCGAACTCAGCAGGCGGCACATGGCCCAGTGGTCCCATCAGCCGGTGATGGTTGAACCAAGCGACCCATTCCAGTGTTGCCAGTTCCACCGCCTGCTTGGTCTTCCACGGCCCGCGCCGGTGAATAGCCTCGGCCTTGTACAGCCCGTTGATGGCCTCGGCCAGTGCCTTGTCGTAGCTGTCGCCCTTGGAGCCCACTGAGGGCTCGATTCCGGCCTCGGCCAGCCGCTCGCTGTAGCGGATCGACAGGTATTGCGAGCCGCGGTCGGAGTGATGCACCAGGCCATCGGACGGCTTGCGGTCGTACAGCGCCTGCTCCAATGCGTCGAGTACGAACTCGGTGTGCATCGAACTGCTCTGACGCCAACCCACGATGCGCCAGCTGAACACGTCGATGACGAACGCCACATACACCCAGCCCTGCCAGGTTGAGACATAGGTGAAGTCCGAGACCCACAGCTGGTTCGGCCGCTCGGCCCGGAACTGCCGATTGACGCGGTCCAACGGGCATGGCGCCTTGAGATCGGGAATGGTGGTGCGCACGGCCTTGCCTCGGCGCACACCCTGCAGCCCGAGCTGGCGCATCAGCCGCTCGACGGTGCAGCGCGCCACGGCGACGCCTTCGCGGTTGAGCTGGCGCCAGACCTTCTCGGCGCCGTAGACCTGATGGTTGGCCTGCCAGACGCGCTGCACCTGCGGTAGCAGTTGCACGTCGCGCTGAGCTCACAAAGAGCGCAAGGCCGGGCTGCGCTGGCACGCGACGTGGCGCCATTACGCCGATGGGGCAATCTGCAGGACGCGGCAGATCGGCTCGACCCCAAGCTGCTGGCGGTGCTGGTCGATGAAATCCTTCAGGACTTGATGCGGCGGTCGAGCTCCGCCTGGGCGAAAAACGCGCTGGCCAGCTTCAGAATCTCGTTGGCCTTGCGCAGCTCGCGCACCTCTCGTTCCAGTTCCTTGATGCGCTGAGCCTCCGCAGTCGAGACACCGTCTCGCTGGCCGGCATCGACCTCGTGCTGCTTGACCCAGGTGTGCAAGGTCTGCGGCACGCAGCCGATCTTGTCGGCGACGGACTCGATGGACGCCCACTGCGACGGGTGCTTTGTCCGGTGCTTCAGCTCCATTTGAACGGCGCGTTCTCACATTTCAGGCGAGAACTTCGGGGACTTCTTCATGGCGCCACTCTCTTTGGCTGGAGCTCCCTCGAAACCGTGGGGCGTTTCAGCCGTTGCGGGTGGGGTGCCTCGCCAACAGCAGGGTTTGGATTGCTATTGGATTGTATGGTTTGTATCAAAATAGTTAATGCAACTGAGAATGATTTGTATTTATAATTTCTTGGCAATCGATTAGGCAGCCGACAGAGCCAACCCGTCGAGAAGCTAGGCAAACGCTCGTGCGGGGTCCTCCCGCGCGACTCGCGACCATCAAGAGGGAGAGAAATGACCGTGCATTCATCGAGGCTCGAACTGCGAGCCGTGGGCGAAGTCTTGTCGCTCGCTTCCGCCAACGAGCAGAAGCAGAACCTGCTGGAAGTCTTTGCGATTCGCGTTCTTGGAGTTGCAGCTACGCTTGTGCTCGCAGCAGCTAGCTGCCCGTCGCATGCAGGCACTGCCAATGCCGAGGACGCTGACCCAAAAAGCGCGTTCAAGGTTGTGGAGCCCAGCTGGGTTGCGACTCATGGCGCAATCGAACGCATTGATCCACACAGCGGGAACCTTGCGATCACTTACCTGGATGCAATGATTCCGGGCTCCGCTGGCTTCAACATCCAAGTGATACGGAGCTATGACGTTTCGCGAATCCAAGGCTTCAGTCCTCTGCGAGGTGTTATCGAGTACTCCAATCCCCGCGATGGTCAGGTGCTTGGCCTAGGATGGAAGATTGCCGTCGCTCCGATTGTCCGGATCAGCCTCATTGGATCGGACGAGCCCTATCTGCGCGAGTACGACCCGCTGTGCAAAGGGGTGGTGGCTAGCCCAGGTAACTACATGCTTGAGATGCCAGACGGGACGTCGCGTCCAATGCATTACTCCAGCACTACATCGGCCGTGATGACGCCGGACGGTTGGTCCTTGACGTGCGCAGGTGGTAGCTACACCTTGAAGTCACCAGACGGCTTGATCCATACGTTGGGCGAGCTCTGGGAGAACCGGCCGCCCAATCCTAAAACCGGTCCCAAGGACCTGAAGATGGAGCTAGTGCTCCAGGCTACGCGTGTGACCGATCCCAACGGCAATTGGTACACCATCACCTATCGAAACTCAACCTTTTCGCAGCGACCCAAGCCTGGCTCGTATGCCTACTCGCTGGATCTGGGGTTCCGTGAGCCGGAGCGGGTGACTGCCTCGGACGGCCGCTTTGTCGACTTTCAGTACCAAGATAACTACCTCATCGACCTGCCCAGCCTCACCGTCCGAAAAACGGTTCTGTCGCATGTGGAGACGTCCAACGCCGTCGTTAGCTATACGATCGGAAGCAGCCAAATCGAAGGACTGTTGACTTCGGTCACGCTGCCTGATCAGACGCAGTGGCAATTCGACTATTACCCGGAAGTTGAAAACGATCCCGCCCGGCCGATCCAGCGGCTGACCAACTGGGCGATGTACTTGCCGGATGAAGAATACTGGACCTACACGAGAACGCCTGCTCTATCGGAATACGGATACACGACGGTTGAGGGGCGTTCAAATCGGCTGAAGGGTGTCGTCTACCCGACAGGTGGGCGCTTGGACTACGAGTACGAGGCCTCACCGTTGGTCTCTGTATGGCGCGCGCCGCAGGGACTTTCGTGCAAGGCGCAGCGTCGTGATGTGTTTGAGTTTGCTCCGCCGCTGATCAACAAGCTGTTTAATCAGAACCTCCGCGTAGCTCGAAAGGCAAGCAGCGACGGTGGCGTCTGGAACTATGTCTACTCCCTTGGAGGTAGTGGGCAGTTGGACGGAACTTCGATCTCGGGTCCCGACGGCGTTCACAGCTATAAGTTTTATGGCACTGGCTACTTTGTGCCAGCGAAATGGGCGTCTAGGCCGCTGCATGATCAGTTGGACGATGCATCTTGCGACCCTAGCGGTGTGTACACCCAGCAGAATCTCGTAGGCGACTCCTGGAAGCTGGGGCGCATAGCCTCTGAGTCCATTCCGTCAATTGGCTACCAGGTCGACTACGAGTGGACCGGGCGTAAACGAGCAGATCTGCTGGATTACTCAGTGACGTTGGGTCGCGTTCCCATGGTTGGGAGCCTTAGTAACGGGCTTCCGACGTCTGACAAGATCTACAACGTGCCCGTGTACGTATCGGACATGACCAAGCGTGTCGTCCTCATGGACGGAGCCACATATACGACGACTTACTCCGGCTTCAACGATTACGGCAAACCTACCAAGAAGCAAGAGGTGGGCCCAAATGGTGGCAACAGGAACACCTCGCTGACTTACTTCAACAGTGCCAGCAAATCGCTGTTCGGCATTGTCAAGGATGAGACCTTTGTCGGCGGCTCAACGCTGCGGGAGTTCGATGCCAATGGCAACTTGCTTTCGCAGAATGTCGACGGCGTGGTAACGAGCTATACCTATGACGGCCAAGGCAATATCGCGACGAAGACCTTGCCGCGCAATCTTGTTCACACCTACTCCGACTACAAGCGAGGAACGCCACAGCGCGAGAGTCAGCCTGAAGGAATCAACATTGTTCGTGTCGTTGATGATGCGGGCAACGTTGTGTCCGAGCAGAACGGAGAGGGCAAGACGACGGGCTACACCTACGACGGTCTGAACCGTCTTACGTCGATCACCTATCCGATCGGCAATCCCAAGAGCATCAGCTATTCAGCGACTACCAAAACGGCCACGCGCGGAGCCTTGGTGGAGAGGACGCAGTACGACGGCTTCGGACGACCTGAAAGCGTGACTCTTGGCGGCATTACGACCAGCTTCCGCCACGACGAGTTGGGCCGCAGAACGTTTGAGTCAGATCCTGATGTCAGCACCGGGCGGACCTATCAGTACGATCCGCTGGATCGGATAGTTAGGCTGGAGAACGCCGATAGCAGCTACCAGACCTATCTCTTTTCGGCCGGTGCGAAACGAGTAACCGATGAGAACAATGTGCAGACTCTCCATGAGTACCGCTCGTATGGTGATCCGCGCCAGACGTTTCTGGTTCGGTCAGTTCTGACCTCTGATGCCAACAGCGCGATCCGATTCGAGCGAAACGCTCGGGACCTTGTGACGTCAGTTCAGCAGGCGGGCTTGACTCGTAGCTATGGCTACAACGCCAACTACTACTTGACATCGGTGACTGAGCCAGAGGTCGGAACGACCACGTATGGTCGGGATGCTGCGGGCAATATGACCAGCCGTACGGTGGGCTCGTCGGAGGTCACTAACTATGGATATGACGGGCAGAACCGTCTGATTTCCATCGCCTACCCAGGCGTGACTCCGGGTGTCACAAACACCTACAACAGGTTGAGCAAGCTTCTCACGGCCAGTTCGTCTACCGGAAACCGAAGCTATGGCTATGACGACAACGGCAATCTGACGAGCGAGTCTTTGACCGTGGACGGGCACGTGCTGACTGCGGGCTATGTCTACAACACCAACGATCAGTTGAGTGCGCTCAGGTATCCCCGTTCGGGGCGCTTGGTGAACTACCAGCCTGACGTTCTTGGTCGACCGACGCAGGTCTCTGGATATGTCAACTCGGTGACCTACTGGCCAAGCGGCCAAGTGAGACAGATCCACTATGCCAATGGAACGGTGACGGCCTACGGGCAGACGTCGCGTCTTTGGCCTGGCAGCTTTGTGACGAGCAAAGCCAGCGTGATCTACTCCAGTGGCGCCTACACGTATGACGGAGTTGGCAATCTAAAGACCATCACTGACTCGGCGGACGCTAGCTACAACCGCAGCATGGGTTACGACGGCCTCAATAGACTGGTGTCGATCAGTGGCCCGTGGGGCGCTGGCACCATTGCTTATGACATGGCCGACAACATCACAAGCCAGGTTCTCGGCTCCTTGAGTTTGTACTACACCTACAGCGCCAATCGACTAACCGGCGTGTCCGGCAGTCGGGTGTCGAGCTATGGCTACGACAGTCACGGGAACATCGTCAGTGGTTCCGGGAACACCTACACATATGACGGGGTACCGAACCTTCGATGCGTGAACTGCGCTTCTCCCGGCCTCTCGATCGCTTACGGCTACGACGCGAGCAATCGTCGCTCGTCGGTGCAGAAAGCCGGCGTCAAGCGCTACGAGATGTACGACGCGAAAGGCAATCAACTGATCGAGTTCTCGCCAAGTCAAGCGAATAGGTTGGTCGAGTACATCTACCTCGGCGGCAAGCGCATAGCACAGCACGTCACTCCTTGAACTTATTGATCTACAAGGAAAGAAGAGACCAATGAAGACCTTGATCAAGCGGGCTCTGGCGATGATCGTTGCTTGCCTACTAGGGCTCACGCTTCAATCGAACGCCTCTGCCGAGGCAGTGACCTATTTTCACAACGACATCTCGGGAACCCCGATGGTGGCGACGGATGCTAGTGGCAACTTGCTATGGAAAGAAAATTACCTCCCGTACGGCGACAAGCTCAATTGGCAGCCCGCCAGCGCTGAAAACAAGATTGGCTTTCACGGCAAGCCATATGACGACAATTCGGGGCTGTCCTATGCGGGAGCCAGGTACTACGAACCGCTGACAGGGCGGTTCGTAGGTATGGATCCTCGCGGCGTTGACCCCGAGAATCGCCACAGCTTTAATCGTTACGCGTTCGCCAACAACAACCCGTACAAGTACGTCGACCCTGACGGTCACAGCCCGCTTGACGTTGCGTTCCTCGTCTTTGACCTAGGCAAGTTGGGCGTTGCCATGTACTCGGGTGTGGGAGTTGGCGCTGCAGTGACCGACGTTGCACTCAGTGTGGTGGGCGTCGCGAGCCCCATTCCCGGAACCGGGCAAGCGCTGAAGGCGGCCCGAATGGCCGAGCGAGGCGCGGAAGCAGCTCGGGCAGTGAAGACCGTGGAGAAGGTGGCGCACGGAAACAAGGTTGACGGGCGTGCCGCCACGCTTTACGAGAAGTTCGACAAGGAAGGTAACTTTCTGAAGCATGGGGTCACCAAGCACGAAGATCCCGTCAAGCGATACACCGCCAAGGAAATCGATGGGGGAACTGTTGTTCGGACCGACCGAGGACCTAGAAGTGAGATGATCAAGAAGGAACGTGATTTAGTGGAGCGGAAACCAGGGCCTGAGAACCGAGAGCCCTGGGCCGGAAAGAGGTTGGGCGAATGAGCGAGACGAGCAAGACAGTGATTACTCTGGGCGCGGACGTGGGTGGCAAGGACGCGCATGAGGCTACCCATGCGCATATCCTCGCCTTTCGGAGACTGCTGAGCGAACGCTGTACAGGGCCCTACAGCAATACGATCAAAGAGATTGCACTCGTGCTTCGCATCGATGGGGCTATCCAGTCTTGGGGAAAGCAGGGCGTCGAAGGAGTCGCCTTGCAGAAGAAGAACTCCTTCGCCACCGCGGACATCTACGTACCCCGTGAGTCATGGGCTTCGGTTGACGGTGGGGTATTTCGTAGCTTCCTGGCCGTCGCGGTGAAGGAAGCGATTTGCGCTGTCGCGGGATGCGCCAGTGGGAAAGGTGTCGATTTGAATGCAGCGGATTTGGATCGTGATGTCGCTGCGGCTGCCTTGAGTTTTCAGGATTGACGGTATTCCTCCTCCGCCCATAACTCCGGTGCCCGGAGAAGTAGAGGCTCTCTCAGGAGGGCCTCTACCAGGAAGAAATCGTGCTTCACCGACAGCCAGATCATTGACGTGCCCAAGCGGGCAGAGTCCGGCGTTGCGGTCCTCGATTTGTGCCGCGAACTGGGCATCAGTTCAGCGTTCTTCTACGAGTGGCGGGCCAAGGTCTGCAGCATGGGCCTTTCGCTCATGTCACGCAGGAGGGAGCCGGAGGAGGTGAGCCCGAGGAGCACAGCATGGTGTTTGGGGCCGTCGAATCCTGGTTCGATTTTTGTGGCGCCTGTCAGGCGTACGCATGTGGCATCGACTTGCTGCAAGTACATGCGGACCTCCCGATTGAGTTCTGGTTGCATTGCAAACAGGCTGCACCTTCTGTTGGTTCCCAGTAGTTTCCCGGTGGCTCATGCAGTGAGCCTTTGAAGCGCCAAACTTCATGGGCACTGCAAGCAGTGCTAGTGCGCCACGCAACAGGGAAATGACATGAATGACTCAGAAGTGACTTCACCGAATGCCAAGCCGAGTAGGCCCTCGGTTGAGCCACCAACATCTTCTCGCCGTGGCCTTCCTTGGGCCGCTTTGGGCAAGGCTGTTGTGGCTGCTCTGGGTGCCGTCGCGACAGCACTCCACTTCATAGGGCAAGAGGCTTACGGCCGCTATCTCGACCATTGGGGATTCGACAGTGGGCTACTGCCGTTGGATTCCCGCGATCGCGTCCACTATGGCTACAAGGCGGTGTTCGAAGGCATCCACACGCTGCTCAATAGTCCAGCCGCTGGCGTGTTCCTAGCTGCAATTTTTGTCATGGCTGTTCTGCAGTTTTGGGTCACCTCGATCACAAAACACCACCCCCCAGAGAACACACGTCTGGGCAAGTGGTTGAAGCGGAATGCAGACCGACTTCCTCGATGGCTAAAGAGCCTTTTCGCATCTCTTGGGATTTCGGGGCTGTTCGTCGGACTTCTGTACTACCTGGCTTTGGCTGCCTTCGTTGCGCTGGCCGTCGCGCCCATCATCGGCGAACACGCAGCCGAAAAATGGGCGAAGCACAAGGAGCGTCAAATTCAACTGGGCTGTCAATCTGGCGGCAAGCGGGGCGCTTGCACGGAGCTTAACGACCATGGGAAAGTAGTTGGAAAGGGGTTCATCATTTCCAGTTCGACTGCCTACATCGCCTACTTTGACGTGGCTGCCAATCGCAGTCGTCTGGTGAAGCTCGGCGATATCGAACTCACCGGGTGGATGCCCTAGCGCCTCTTCTGTCTTGGATTTCAAACCCCTGGATTGGGTGTCAGGTGGCTGGAGTTCAATGCGGCTCCGAGGCGGCTCTCTTCCACTGTCCTCCTTGTCGTATCACTGCCGCAAATGGCCAGAAGCCGCTGTAGATGATTGGTGTGACCTGCATGGGTTCAACCCGTGCTGAGAGTCTTTCATTGGATTCATCGCTCGGCACTGGCAAGAAGACCGGACGGACTGCTGAAACATGCTTCTTGAAATTGCGCTTGTATGAAGGGTTATGGCATCGATCCCCTTTGGGTTGAATGTCAAGCCCAGCTCAGCTTTTTCGTCTTCCACGTGGCTGTTGCCGGACTCATGGTCCGTGCGACGAGCGTCGGGGGCCAAAGTAAGTCGTGCAAAAGCGCTACCGTTTCATCCAAGCCGGCGGCTTCAAGGCGGTTTTTGTTCAGGAAGGCCTGCCATTGGCGCAACTTGGCGGGGTCTTGGCTGAACGCTCGGGTCAAGGCCAGGGGTGGGTCCGTAGGTAGATCGGACTGTCGCCTTGCAAAGGTGGCTGCGATGGCCGCGGCCAGTGTGGCGCCCTCCAGTTCCGTGCGTTGTGCAATCACCGCCGGGTCAAAGAAGTCCTTCATGCGGCTGTTCGCTTGTCCCAGCATCACCATGGCCTGGTACTTCTCGGCGATCACGGTGTAGACCGGATAGACGCCCAGCTTGGGGGCGGGGAAGTCGTTCAGCAGGGTAGGGTAGGCCGCGGTTTGCGGCCCGGGCGTCACCGCATCGCCGAAGCCCACATCGATCTGTAGGCTGCAACGAGCGGAGCCTATTCGAGCCAGCAGCGTGATGCGGGTACCACCATAGGTGTTGTCTTCGCGGATGGCTGTTGCCCGCACGGAGTCGGGATCAAAGGTGATCCCATCACTCAGGTCGATGGCAGTGACATCCCGGAAGGTGGCGATCAGGTTGGCTTCGTCGTCGGCTCCGAAGCCCAGCAGGTCGGCGTCACGGGTTGGGCGGTGTGGTGTGTCGTACCAGAGAGTGAAGAGCAGGGCGCCTTTGAGAAGGAATCGGTCGGCGTGTGGGGATGTGCTGATGCGGGCCAGCAGACGCTCCATTGCGAACCGGTTGAGCAGCAGGCTGTAGTCGTCTCCCCTTTGCTTGGCGAGTGTCAGCAGTCGCGCCAAGATGGAGGCCGATCGGTTGCTGGTCACTGTGTCACCGCTTCAAGGTAGGGCTGCATCACACGCTCCACGCGATTGATTTTGGCAAAGTGGCTCAGTTCGGCCATGGTGACCTTGCGGTTGCGCCAGGCGTCTTTGAGCGCCTCAAGTGCCACGTCCAGGCCGATCTTGTTGCGGAGCTTGAAGCAGTCAGTCACCGTCTTGGCTGCGCTGTACACGCGGATGGGGGCGCCGTGGTCGGTGATGGTGAGGATCCCTTCGCTGTACGCCGGTCCGCGCAGGCGCGTGACTCGCAGCGGCGGGTAGCCCAGCTTCGGGGTTTGAGTGCCTTCGGGCAGTGCGATCCACACCTCATGCGGGAGTTGTGTGCCGATCGCGTGAAACTGGAGCGCGCTGAGCAGACACAGCACAGCCTTGGGGACGCGCTGGCTGACTTCGAGAAGTGTCTGGTGTTCTGTGACCTCGGCATCGGGTAGGCCGTACAGGCCTCGGCCCAAGCGCTGCAGTTTGCCGGCTTGGTGAAGGCGAATCAGGAGCTGAGGCGACCAGCCATGCTCGCGAACATCTGCTGCCCGAAGCACTTGTTGCTGGCGGGCCAGGGCGAGGATGTGGTCAGACTGGTTCATGAGATCGAAGTTTAGTATCTGCATTACTTATCTTCAAGTAATGCGATTTTTATGCGTCTGACCTTTGCTTGAGTTTCGCGGTGAAGGGAATGGCGAGCCTCCACGGGGCGTGCAGACGGTGTTGCCACCCCCTGACGAGTGCGCATGAAACGGAGGGTTAGTGCTGTTGATTTCCCTGCACCGCATCGTCATGTGGGTTGCGGCCGAGAAACGTGCAAAAGTTGTAGGCGCAGGTCGCTTGGCCCCAAGCCGATAGGTTCGCCAGGCCAGCCTGCCCTCGGCTCAGCTCGCGCCAGTCTTGGCTTGAGGTGCCCCCATACTAAGTTCCATGGGCGTTGGCCTTCTCACTTGGCGAAGAACCTCCCATTCTGCCCAGCACTTCCTTCACTGTCGCATCGAGTCCGACGGGGAAGCCTAATCCGTGGTCCTCTTCGTCAGCAAGGTAGACCAGCGCATGCTCAGGGTACTCCGGAATCCACGCGGCGTACTTTGCATGCCAGAGGCGAAGGTGAGTGTCGAGGGGATTGAGCTTCCAGGCGAGGCGCCCGCGAGCAGTGCCTACCTCACGGGAATTCCGATATGTGATGTCGGCGCTAAGCCAATCACTCATTGCCAAGTTCAATGGCCGCAGACCATGCTCAGTGATGCTACGAATCAACCTGTGCAGCTCTCGTTCCTCGGGGGTGAAGATGGCGAAAACCTCGGTGAACTGACGCTCGTAGCCTATGCCGGGTGCAGGGCGTGTTGGAAGACGAGCGTCCAGCGCATCTTGCAGGCGGCCTATCAGCTTGCGCTGTGAGATGAATACTTCGCGGGATGCCTGAAGGAGCGAGGCCATCTGAAGTAGGCGCGCGGCTTCGATTGCCTTGTTCTTTCGCCATTGCCTGACCTGAATCGCCCCGGGTTTCGAGGAGGCTCCAACTCTGGAGAATGGAGCCATGAAGAAGTCCCCGAAGTTTTCGCCCGAGGTGCGTGAGCGTGCCGTGCGCATGGTGCTGGAGCACCGAGCAGAACACCCGTCGCAGTGGGCGGCCATCGAATCCATCGCCGACAAGATCGGCTGCGTGCCGCAGACCTTGCACACTTGGGTGAAACAGCACGAGGTCGATGCCGGCCAGCGAGACGGTGTCTCGACTGCGGAGGCTCAGCGCATCAAGGAACTGGAACGAGAGGTGCGCGAGCTGCGCAAGGCCAACGAGATTCTGAAGCTGGCCAGCGCGTTTTTCGCCCAGGCGGAGCTCGACCGCCGCATCAAGTCTTGAAGGCGTTCATCGACCAGCACCGCCAGCAGCTTGGGGTCGAGCCGATCTGCCGCGTCCTGCAGATTGCCCCATCGGCGTACTGGTGCCACGTCGCGTGCCAGCGCAGCCCGGCCTTGCGCTCTTTGCGAGCTCAGCGCGACGTGCAACTGCTACCGCAGGTGCAGCGCGTCTGGCAGGCCAACCATCAGGTCTACGGCGCCGAGAAGGTCTGGCGCCAGCTCAACCGCGAAGGCGTCGCCGTGGGGCGCTGCACCGTCGAGCGGCTGATGCGCCAGCTCGGGCTGCAGGGTGTGCGCCGAGGCAAGGCCGTGCGCACCACCATTCCCGATCTCAAGGCGCCATGCCCGTTGGACCGCGTCAATCGGCAGTTCCGGGCCGAGCGGCCGAACCAGCTGTGGGTCTCGGACTTCACCTATGTCTCAACCTGGCAGGGCTGGGTGTATGTGGCGTTCGTCATCGACGTGTTCAGCCGGCGCATCGTGGGTTGGCGTCAGAGCAGTTCGATGCACACCGAGTTCGTACTCGACGCATTGGAGCAGGCGCTGTACGACCGCAAGCCGTCCAAGGGCCTGGTGCATCACTCCGACCGCGGCTCGCAATACCTGTCGATCCGCTACAGCGAGCGGCTGGCCGAGGCCGGAATCGAGCCCTCAGTGGGCTCCAAGGGCGACAGCTACGACACTCAGTTCAAATTCCTCCCTGAACGCCGACCTGGCCTGACCCGAGCTATGACTGGCCTTGCTGCCTTTGCGTTGACCTGTCGACCATGTCGGACGTTCCCCGCGCACCGTCGGGCTCAGCGCATGTGACCTTATAGGAGCTTTGTTCTGCACCCTGAGTGTCCTGTCCGGCTGTTGAGGTTGGCGATGCCATCAGCAACTTTGGGGGCACATGCGAGTGAATCAGAACGAGGTCATTCTTGGGGTCGATACCCATCTGGATAAGCACGTTGGCGCCGTCATCAGCGTCGCTGGCAAACTCCTTGCGACGCAGGCTGTAGAAACGACGGCTGCCGGCTACCTGCAGTTGCTTGCTTGGGCACGATCGCTTGGAGATGTGCGACGTGCGGGCATCGAGGGAACCGCCACCTATGGCTCTGGCCTGACGAAGGCCCTGCGGGACAACAACATCGAGGTCTTCGAAGTCAACCGACCGGATCGCGCAACGCGGAGGTCGCGTGGAAAGTCGGATCCAACCGATGCGGAGAGTGCGGCCTGCGCTGTCTTGTCCGGGCGCGCGACAGCGATCCCTAAGGAGCAGTCTGGCGCTGCGCAGGCGATGCGTGCTGTGTCGGTTGCTCGCAGAAGTGCAGTGAAGGCGCGTACGCAGGCCATCAATCAACTACGCGGGCTGTTGGTCAGCGCGCCACAGGAGATTCGAGAACGCTTGCTGAGTGCAAGGACCGAGGAATGCGTCGGCGCTTGCGCGCGGGTCCGATCACTGGGCACGACCATCCTGTTGAAGTCACTGACCGCGACACTTCGCATCCTCGCGAAGCGCTGGCTGGCCCTTGACGCCGAGATCAAGCTCATGGACAGCCAGCTTGAGCGTCTGACGAATGACCACGCTCCAAAACTGCGAGCGGAGTTCGGAGTCGGCGCGCAGACAGCCGCCGTACTCATCTGTGTGGCGGGCGACAACCCCGACCGACTCAAAAGTGAAGCTGCGTTGGCTGCACTCTGCGGCGTGAGCCCGCTGCAGGCGTCATCTGGCAAGACGGCGCGCCACCGACTGAACAGGGGTGGCGATCGTGCTGCGAACAACGCTCTGTGGACCATCGCAATGGTTCGCATGCGTAGCGAACCGCGGACCCAAGCGTACGTGGCACGACGCACCTCCGAGGGCCTGTCGAGGAAGGAAATCCAACGCTGCTTAAAGCGCTACATCGTGCGTGAGCTATACCCCTTAATCCTTGCTGATCTGAGGCACTAGGCTCCGGCCCCTTGACATAGGAGCGTCAACGCACTGGCCGAGACCATCAACGGGCTGTACAAGGCCGAGGTCATTCACCGGCGCGGGCCTTGGAAGACCAAGCAGGCGGTGGAACTGGCAACACTGGAATGGGTCGCTTGGTTCAACCATCACCGGCTGATGGGCCCACTGGGCCATGTGCCGCCTGCTGAGTTCGAAGCCAATTACCATCGTCACCGCGCTGGTCAGGCCGCGACCGCCTGACTTAAACCAACAGGCCTCCTCGGAACCCGGGGCGATTCAACCAGGTCCGCGGCCAGCTTTGCCACGTATCCAAGCGCTGCGATGATCGCGCCGGTGACGGCTGTTCCAAGCCACTCTGGCACTGAAGCGAGTTGAGACATAGTGCTCTGTCGTTGAACTTGGGTTGCCTAATGTTATATCTACACGGGTCGAGAAGGCGGGGCTGTTGGGTCAGAGCAGGGAGAGGTTGCTGCGTACCTCAGATCGGGCCGGGGCAGTCAGCCGAGGCGAGTCCAATTGAAAGAGTTGCTAGGCATCCGTGCCGGCCAGACGGATATCGTGTGCCAGCAGTACACGGCGACTCTTCGGATTGGCTGCGTCAACTAGCCCGGAAGCTGATTTTTCGGGAGATCATAGATCCGGCCCTTGTGCGTGATGAAAGCAGTATTTCCGTCTACGCCTGCGCCGGAAATGGTTACTTGAAAGCTCGCCTTTTGCTTGTTCTTTAGTTCCTTGAGCAAAACAAGATCGCCGTCTTCGAGAACAAGCCTGTGCGAGATGCGATTGCTGTCGATGAAACTGAGGACTTTGGACATTGCTCGCTCCTAGCGTTTGCATGAAGGATTGATTGCCTCGTGAGAGGCGCGCTCGGACTGAGCGTGAGTAAGCAATATGCACCATGGTCTTGCCCGCGGCTCGGGTTTCATACTCCCGGTTGATGAAGGCGGATGCACTCCTTCGACGGACTAGCGCTGATGCTAAATGGCCGGAGCTGGCTGGCCGCGAGAAGCGATGATCAGCTGCCTAGCGTAGCGCGTCCTGAATCGCCCCGGGTTTGAACTGACCGCCAGAAGTTGGGCGGTTGGAAGCTAGCAACTCAATGCCTGCGTTCGGTACTGGGCCGGGCTCAAACCATTGAGTTTGAGCTTGATGCGTTGATGGTTTTAGTAGTGGATGTAGGGGCGCAGGCCCGTCTTCAAATCTGCGATGTCAGCGAGTTTGTTGAGGTAGAAGAACTCGGACTTGAGCGTGCCGAAGAAGCTCTCCATTGCGGCGTTGTCCAGGCAATTGCCTTTGGCTGCCTGCCGCAGCCGGACTTCGGATAGCTTGATGGTCGCGACGCCGCTAGCGCGGATTCTTGACGAGGTCGCCCTGCTGCGGCGTCAGTGCAAGGCGATGCCTGCCATTCAAGACAAGCTTCGTGCGCAGAGTAACTGGCAACTGCAGCGGCTGGGTTCCCGCCCCGTTGTGTCTCACGGGGCAAGCTCAATGCGTCGCGACACGGCCTTCGATCCAGGCCGCGAGATCTACCTGGCGCCAGGCCACCGCTCGATCTGACAGACGAATGGGACCGGGGAACTGCTTCTTAGCGATCATCCGGTAGATCGTGGAGCGGCCCAGGCCTGTCATGTGCATGACCATTGGCAGTCGAAGGAGCGTCGGTGAAGGCCTGCCTGGTTTGCTGGTGTCGTGATTCGCTTGCATAAGCTGCTCCGCAGCCTGGTTCTTTCACCTCAGGTGTGCTCAGGTCCCGCGGTTGAGCTGAAATCGAGCGAATTTCGTGCGCCTGGCATGCGCTGAGCACCAGCGTCCACGTGTCGCGTACGCGGCCTTGGTTGCGGGGGGCGCGGCCGCCCCCCCGGGGCCCTAGCCGAACGGGCTGAACTGCAAAACTTCGCGGCCCTTCCCTTTGCCAGGGTGCGTGGGCCGTCTTCCCTCACGCCTTGCGTGAGCGGGCCCCCTTGGCGAACAGGCCGACTGGAGGAAGCGCGCTTCGCGCGACGGTCGGCCAGATCGCCACCCCGTCCACCCGCCGCGCCGATGCCGGGACGCGCATGCCCATAGTGCGCAATCATCGTGGGAAGTTGTGCGCATTTCAGCGAAGGTCTAACGAGGATTGAGCCTGGCGCTTGAGCGACTTGCTCGCTCACGATTTCTACCAAGCTGCCAGTTCAGCCGGTGCTGGGAAAGAGGTTAAGGGTTGGCAGCAGTAGTGCTGCGGTGGCGCTGACGGTTGCTATGCGGGCCATCCATCGGGGCCGCCAGGTGGTCAGCGCCACCACGCTCACGGCGGCCAGCGTTAGCTGGGCCACCCACTCGACCCAGGCGATGCCGACATCGGTGCGCGGCCAGACCGTCACCCATGACAGCGCAAAGGCCAGCAGCGCCAACGCTCGCAGCCAGCGCCGCCGGCACGGCTCCAGCGGCCGCTCCATTGCGTCTTCGTGATGCCTGTCCATGGCCAGGCACAGGGCCGTGAAGGCGACCTGGCAGCACAGCAACTGATGCAGCATCGTCATCCTGCGCACCCGACCTGAGCCGCGGGCCTTTCGGGGGTAGGACTTGCCCGCCGGGCCACGGGCTTGCAGTGCCAGGCCAGCAGCCCTAGCAGCAGGGCGGTGGCCATAAAGCCTGTATCGACCGCAACGATCACAGCTGAACCCTGGGCCAGACCGGGGCCGGTCAATGCATCCAGCACCGGCAGACCGGCGAAAGCCACCGCGCCAACGGCAAACAAGCGGCGCCATCCGCAGCCGAGCGCCGAGCCGATCAGGCTCAGCCCCCAGACCGCGAAGAAGGTCTTCAGCTCGGCGTCGGGCCTCTCGGGCAGGCCCGTAGGCAGCAAGCGGTTGGCATGGAAGAAGGCGGCCATGGCCAGCGGAAGGCCGGCGATGGTGCCGATATTGAGCGTGTTCACCAGCCGGTGCCCGAAGCTCAAAGCCTGTTTGCGGCGGTCGACCTCGGCGCGGCGCTTGACGCACCACAGCACCAGGCCGGTGGCGACCATGGCGCTGCCCAGCAGGCCGAAGCCGAACAGCAGTCCGCGCAGCGGCAGGTCGGCAAAGCGGGCGATATGCAGGCCGTAGAGCACGCCATAGGTCTTGGTGGCCGGCGCGGTGACGTCGACCTGATGCAGTAGTTGCAAGGTGGCGGCATCGAACAGCAGGCGGGGGCCGCGGTACTGCAAGCGGTCGCCGTCGTGGCGATTGAGTTCGACCACGGTCCGGTCGCCTTCCCGCTGCAGGGCCACCGCCTCGATGCGTGCGCCGGGTAGCAGGGCCTGTGCCTGGCTCAGCACCCGGCCCCAGCCGGCCTCGCCGATCAGAGGCAGGGCCGCGGCCTCGGCCTTGCTGCCACCCCGCTTGCGCGGCGTCGGCTCGCCGGCCAGCTCGCTGAAATAGGCATTCGTCTGCTTGCCGTAAGCGGCGGCGATGCCTGCCGGCATGTACTGGCTGTGCAGTGTCATCAGGCCGCTGAAGGTGATCACCAAGAAGAAGGGCAGGGCCAGCACGGAGCTGAGGTTGTGCGCATCGAGCCAGGCCCGCTGCCCGGCCTTGGCGCGGGGGCGGAAGGTGAAGAAGTCCTTGAAGATGCGCCGGTGCGTGACGATGCCGCTGAGCAGGGCCACCAGCATCAACAGGGTGGCCAGGCCGACCAGCCAGCGGCCCTCCAGAATCCAGCGGCTTTGCTGGGCCGAGCGCAGCTCGAAATGGAAGCGGTAGAAGAACTCGCCGGCGCCAAACGTAGCGCGCGCCGCAACGGGCTCACCGCCGGCTGGGTCCAGCCAGCGCTGCTCGAAACGTGCGCGCTGGCCCGCCGTCGCCGGTTCGCGCCAGCTCAGGGTGGCCAGCGGTCGGCGCTCGTCGGCCGGCGTTAGGCGCCAGCTTTGCGCTTGCGGCGCGAGCCGCTGCAGCGCGGTTTCGGCATCGGCCAGCTGGATGGCCGTCACGCCGTGAGCCTCACGGCCCAGGCCATGCAGCTCGGGCCTGCTCCAGTGGTTCAGCTCCAGCTTGAAGAAGGCCATGCTGCCGCTCAGGAAGATGGCAAACAGCAGCCAGCCCAGCAGCAGGCCGACCCAGGTGTGCAGCCAGGCCATGGCCTGGCGCAGGCCCTCGCGGGTTCCGTCGATTCTCATGAAAGGGTTCCCGTTTGGATCATCACAGCCAGCCCAAGCACCAGCGCTGGCGTGAGGACATAGGCCCAGGCGCGCAGAGCGGTGCGGCAGGCAAATGCCGTCATGAAGGCCACGGCATAGACGAGGAAGGCTAGCATCACGCCACCAATCGTGGCTTCTGCCCGCGGCAGCCCCGGCCACAGCGGCAGATAGACAGCGCTGGCGGCGGCCACGGCGGCGGCCAGCAGATAGCCACCACCCAGCGCCGCCAGCGCCCGCGATGCCACGACCATGCGGTAGCGCCACATCGCTCAGAAGTGGCCGCGCAGGCTCAGCATCAGGCTGCGCGGGTCACCGTAGTTGGGATAGTCGAGATTGGCCCAGTAGGACTTGTCGAGCGCATTGCGCACCGACAGCCCCAGGCTCAGCTTGTCGTTGATGCGGTAGCTGGCATGCAGATTGAGCAGGGCATAGGCATCCTGCGTCACCGTGACCGTACCCAGCTTTGGATGCGGAATGCCATAGCCGGTGACGACGCTCTGCCAGTTGAAGCCGCCGCCCAGGGTCACGCGCTCCCAGGCGCCCGGCAGCTTGTAGCTGGTCGTCAGCTGCATGCTGTGCTTGGGCAGATTGGCATAGATCAGGTCGTTCGGATGGCGGCTGGTGCGGGTCTGGGTGAAGCCGGCATTGAGCGTCCAGCTGGGGCTCAGGCTGCCGCTGGCGTCGAACTCGAAGCCGCGGCTCTTGGTGCCGTTGACGGCAATCTGCGGATAGCTGCCGTCGGGCAGCTTGAAGCTGTCGGGCACCGACATATCGCGCACCGCGTAGTTGTCCTGCTTGGCCTGGAACAGCGCGAAGCTCAGGGCCAGCCGCTTGTCCAGCAGCTCGGCCTTCAGGCCCAGCTCGGCGTTCGAGCCCAGCACCGGCGAGAGCAGGTTGTCGTTCTTGTCCTTGGCGCTTTGCGGCTTGAAGATGTCGGTGTAGCTGGCATAGACCGACAGCTCGCGGTTCAGGTCGTAGACAAAGCCCAGGTACGGCGTCAGCTCCTTGCTGACCTTGTAGGCGCCGGTGGTGTTGACGAAGGCACCGCTGGTGTTGAAGTTGTCGGTGCGGGTTTGCCAGTTGCTGAGGCGCGCGCCGGTGATCAGGGCCAGGCTATCGCTGACACGCCAGCGTGCCGAGGCGAATACCCCCAGTTGCTCGGTGGTGGCGATGCGCGAGGCGCCGGTACGGCTGTAGGTCGGCACCGGGGCCTCGCCATTCCACTGGCGGATGTTGGGGATGGCATAGCTCCAGTTGGCCAACGAGCTCAGCGTCGGCGTCAATGTTTCGAGCTTGGAGTAGCTGGCGCCCAGCACCAGGTCATGCTCGCGGCCGAACAGTGTGAAGCGCCCGTTGGCATAGACGTCGAGGCCGTCGCGGGTGTCTTCGCTGACGCCCACGGCGGCCAGCAGGCGCAGGCCGGCACCGGTGACAAGATCCGGATAGCCGCTGCCATAGGTGCGCAGGCTCATCGAATCGCCCTGGGTGCGGTTGTAGATGGCCTTCAGATTCCAGTCCGCTCCGAGCTTTTGCTCCAAGGTGGCATAGGCGGTCCCCGACTGGCGCGCCCAGCGGGTCCAGCTCGGCGAGAAGCTGGTCGAACGCGGCAGATCGGCCAGCGAGCCGTCGGCCGCAAAGCGCGGGATGGTGCCCCAGATCGGCGCCTCGGGCACATTGTTCTGGTTCTGGTAGCCCAGCACCACCGTCGTGCCCGGCAGCAGTTCGGCCTCCACCGTGCCCAGATAGCTGGTCTTGCGCTCGCTGTAGCGGTCACGGAAGCTGTCGCGGTCCTGCACGGCGGCGACGAAGCGGCTGCGCAGGCGCCCGTCCGCCTTCAGCGGCACATTGACATCGGCTTCCAGCCGGCGGTGGTTCCAAGAGCCGAAGGTCAGGGCCGCCGAGGCGTCGAAACCCTTGTGGGCGCGTTTGCGCAGCATATTGACGGTGGCCGACGGATTGCCTGCACCGCTCATCAGGCCATTGGCTCCGCGCACGACCTCAATGCGTTCGTACAGCGCGGTGTCGTACTCCTGGTTGGTGTTGCCGCTGTAGGTCGGCACTCCATCGACCTGGAAATCGGTGATCTGGAAGCCCCGTGCGTAGTACAGCGGGCGCTGGGTGTCGTAGAAGGTGACGTTGATGCCGGTCACGTTCTTCAGCACTTCGTTGATGCTGAACAGGTTCTCGAGCTCGATGCGCTCGCGGTCGAGGATGCTGATCGATTGCGGCGTCTCGCGCACCGTCAGCGCCAGCTTGGTGCTGGCGCCCTCGAGCAGCTTGCGGGACGAGCTGACGACGACCTTGTCGAGCTTGATCTCGGCTTCCTGTGCGTTGGCGATCGAGTGACCCAGCATCAGCGCGGCGATGGCGGAGAGGGTAGGGCGGATGTGGTTTCTTGCGGGCATGAGAGGGCTCCAGGCCGTGGCCGAAGCCGGCCGGCCTTGTTTCATAAAGTGCGGGGAGGGCGCCGACGGGGGCGCGAAGGGCTTACTTGGCCGGCGTGCCGGGGGCAGGCAGCGGCAACGGGGCCAGGCCCTGTGCCAGGCTGAAGCTGAGCGTGGTCACATACTGGCCGACATCGAATTTCTGCCCCGCGCGCTCGCCGCCGCTGCGGTCGGTGTGCTTGACCTCCAGCGCATAGGCACTCTTCCACGGCAAGGTGATGCTGAGGCGGCCTGTTGTATCGGCCTGGACCGCACGGGACCAGCCCGAGGCAGCGACCACCTCCACCTTGGCCTCGGGCAAGGGCTGACCCTTGAAGAAGACCTGGAACTCGTTGGCCTTGCCGGTGGGCACCAGGTCAAGGCTCAACGATGGTTGGCGCGCGGCCAGGTCCCCGACCCAGCGCGCGGCGGGCAGCCAGACATGGCGCTCGATCTTCTCGCCCAGCTTGCGCTCCCAGGAGGGGTAGCCCAACTCCTGGGCGATCAGGGACTCACCGGTGCTGGCACGAGCAGCCAGGGCAAAGGCATTGGCCTGCTTGCTCAGCTCGACGGCACGCTCGCCCTGGGCCGTCACCACGCGGGCCGAGAGCTGGTTGAATTTGTCCAGCATGCCGGGCGAGGTTTCGCGCAGATTGTCAGCAAACTCGCCCAGATGGACGCGGGCCCCGCTGGCGTCCTGCTCTATCCAGATCTGATGGGCTTGGGACTGCAGGGCCGTGAACGCCAGCAGGGCGGCAAGCTGGGTCTTGTTCTTCAACATGGCAACTCCAAAAGAAGCGGCGCGCACCAGCGCGCCGGGCCCGATGCGGGCAGGAATGAGAAAACGTGAGGGAGCTGGCATGCCTCAGAACGAGGCGGCTGGCCGGGCAGGCGGGCGCTGGGATGCGCGCGCTGCCGGAATAATCGCTTAGATGCGAATGATTCTTATTTTATAGGTGGTTCGAGCCGAAAGTCCAGTCACTTTGACGGTTTGCAGCCGGGTCTTGAGCACAGGCCGTACAAGGCCAGCGCGTGCTCCTGCAGTTCGAAGCCGCGGGCCCGGGCCACCTCGCGATGCCGCTCTTCGATCTCGGGATCAAAGAACTCCTCAACCTGGCCGCAGTTCATGCACACCAGATGGTCGTGGTGCTTGCCCTCATTGAGCTCGAACACTGATTTGCCGGTCTAGAAATGGCTGCGTGCCAAGAGCCCGGCCTGCTCGAACTGCATCAGCACGCGATAGACGGTGGTCAGGCTCACATCCGAGCCTTGGGCCAGCAGCAGCTTGTAAACCTCTTCGGCGCTCAGGTGCCATCACTCATTCACTGAATCACAGACCCACGTTCGTAGAAGCAAAGCACAGGCTGAGCCCGGACACAAGGCGTCCTGAGAACGGCTTGTGCCTAGTGAAGGGATGAGCCTCCGGCTCGTCGCGGCCTGCAAGCCAGACCGGCAGCAGGGGAACCCGATAACCCGCCCGTGGCACGCTCGGTGCGCTGAGCCAACAACGACGAACGAATGGGGTCTTGCTGAGCGGTTCGTATCCGGGGTAGCGGCCTGATCCGCAGCAAGCCCGTTTGTAGATGTTCAGTCTGTTCCTCGTTGCGTTGCCGCTGTTCAGAACACAGGTCTAGAAATGAAAAGGGCCCTGCAGGGTCAGGTCTTGCTATTGGAGCTTGAAGCGGTGGGAAGTCCCTGTAACGGGTTAGGCGCCATTTTTGGCATGCAGCGCCTCAAGAAGCAGCGAGTGGCTTTGAATTACTTCACGAACACATAGCTCGGTGACGAACAGGACTTCGGCATAGCTATTGGCGTGCTGGAAATCGCTCATGTTGAGAATAGTTCCGGCGTCGGTAATGAAATGCGCGATAGCAACCCGAAACTGTGGGTTCAGGACTTCATCGAAGAAGCCTTTGATCGGCTTTCCAACGTGCTTTTGGTATGACTCTGCAATGTGCTCGGATGCCGGAACAACTTCCCTTCGTCCCTGAAGCGATATTCCTTTTGATCTTGCTCTGACGAACACTTCGTTCCGGACTGCGCCGAGCAAACCTTCAAGGATCTTGTAATAACACAAGAACGTGTAGAAATCGCTATGCGAATTTTTGGCTTCACGGTACATGGCATGCACCGGGGCCATCTCTGGGTAGAGATTGCTGATGTGCTGACTAAATATTGCTTGGCGATACGGCGACACGTATTCGATTGCATGTCGGTCGTTCTTCGGGTCGTGCACGCGAATTGTTGTAAGCACGATTGGGCAATTGGCCACGTAGCTTAGGTAGTCCACGAATGGCAAAACAGTCTCGGAGAACTTCCGACGAGCTTCAGCAGTGCTGGTTGCTGTGCATTCGAAAGAGACCAACGACTGCTCGCCTTTGCTGTTTTTCTTGAACTCAAACATGCCGCCCGCACACCGTACCCGGCTCATTGCTTGATCTTGCGGCAATAGGAGATACGAGCCGCCGTCCTCGACGCCAAAGTCGCCTTTGATCCCTTCGGTGGCCGAGTTTGCCTTTGCGAGAAGTGCCTCTACCTTGAAAGTGCGTGTAGACGAATCTTTTAGTCGACTCTGATCGTCTCGCTTTTCGTTCGCCATGATTGCCAGAACGTGCAGTTCACCTCTGACGCCGGCAGGACCGAGTGATTCGTTTGGGATATCGCTGGATGGTGACGATGTGTTCTTCATGGCGCCTAACGTTGAAGCTAACCGGCCAGCGACGGCAGGACGCCGAAGGGCCAGAATGAAATGAGGCCCGAAGGCGGCATGCCGTTGCGGGTCCGGTTGAGCGGCAGGTTAGAGCGCATTGGCGATTCCGCACTCACGGCAGGCCCCTACTTCGCGCACTGATGGCTTGATTGATGCGCTGCGCAACGAATCGGCTGAGGTAATAGGAAATAACAAACGGCAGCACTGACACAAAAGCACCATATGCAATGGCGTATGGAATGACTTCAATAGATCTCGCCCAAACAGCTGCAAAGACTGACAAGATGCCCAGGAATGCAGCGAATGGCCAAGCGAAGCTGAGCTTGGCGCGCTTGGCCACGACAGCAATGGGGCCGGCGACCAAACCACCACCTAAACCAAAGTAGACCAGTACACCAAGGACGACTGCTTCGCTATGCGCGTATGCCGGCGTACACCATGCAAGCGCTGCGGTGGCCGCTGCAAGGCGGAGAAGGCGATCCTTATTGCGCGGTGCAAGCATGTGCGCTCTAACGTTGAAGCTGAGGGGCCGGAGCCAGTTGGCCGCGCGGAGCTGAAAATGGCCAGGAAGCGTAGCGCGGCCAGCTGGCGCAGGTCCACTCGAGCGACCAGTTAGGCCTCGCTTGATCCATCATCTGCCTCGCAATCACAGTTGAAGCGTTGGCCACCGCAACCAGCGCATCGCTCAACATCGCAGCCTTCAACATGAAACTCACCCTTCACGGCAACACAGTCATGACACGGGCGCGCGTCGGCACCCCAGTCGTCTTCCTCTTCGCCATAGCGAACTCGGGGAACATCCTTGCCGCCAATCTCACATGTTGGTGACAGCTGCGCCTGCTGAACTCTCTCAGGCCATCCAGCGATCACCGATACGCCTCGAAAGGTGACTTTCTCAGGTTGATTCATAGCTATACGGCGACGAGGCCTAACGTTGAAGCTGAGGGGCCGCAGCCAGCTGGCCGCGCGCAGCTGAAAATGTACAGGCAGCGTAGCGCGGCCAGCTGGCGGAGGTCCACTCGAGCGAAGTGTTAGGCGTCATTTCTTTACCGTGTCCCTCACATAGTCTCGCGTAGCGATTACACCTTTGCGGCACTGATGTGCCAAGGCGATTTCAGTGCGAGATCGAGCGCGGCTCAGCGCTGTCTCAAGCTGAGATAGGTATGTCTCGATCCCCTGCGGTGGTGCTGCCGCCTCAAAGGTTTGTGTGCAAACCTCTTCGGCAGTGCTGCGATAGACGTGCATAAGGACTGGAATGACCGCAAACGGTCGCTTCGGTAGAGCTCCGTATAGCGCTAGCCCGATTTCCTCGGCTACGGCCCCGTCAGCATGTGGCTTGAGTAGCTTTGCTGCCTTCAGCCACGAGGTCTCGGCATCTTCAATGCCGAACAGAATGTCGCGATCCCAGGCCGCAGAGTGTTCGTAGGCTTTGATGAACGCAGCGGGACCATTTGAGCGAATTTGTGCGAGCGCTGCCCCGGCGCTGAGCCGCTTCTCAGAGACGGAGCTTTGGCCAGCGCCAGTAAGCGCGACCACAAGAGCGATGGCGAGGGCGGTGTTCAATGACGCCTAACGTTGAAGCTGAGCCGCGAGCTGCGGCTGGGCACGCAAGGCCCAGAATGAAATGGGGGCCTGAAGTGGCCGGCCGTTGCGAGTCGGCTCCAGCGAAGGGTTAGGCTTCACTTTGCGCTCGTGGCGACGGCCAACTGGGACAGCGTACTTGGAAGGTACGACTGATCGAGCTCTATAGCGAATGCGAGCTTGTTGCCGAAGGTAGCTTCGGACCATGCGACTCCGCTAACGGTGATATGCCCTGCCGCTTGTGCCTGGACCAGCAGCGTGAATTGCTCTTCTCGCGGTTGGAGTCTGGCTTCACCTTTGAGCGACTGGTACAACTGCTTGAGTTCGGCTTCGAAGCGCTCAATGTCGCCTGCTTCAAGCCAAGGCTCAACACGACCGCTGAAGCAGGGCACGACTATCTCCACCGACGCTTGGCACCAACCCTCGGTGGGATGCGGGTTCCGAAGCGAAATTCGAACGTACTCGGACTCCGAACCGAGCTGGATGGCGGGCATATGAAGCCTAACGTTGAAGCTAACCGGCCCACGACGGCAGGACACCGAAGGGCCAGAATGAAATGAGGCCCGAAGGCGGCGTGCCGTTGCGGGTCCGGTTGAGCGACGGGTTGGGCATCGAAGGCCGTGCCTAATGGGCTTGTCGGAGCACCCACCAAATGGGTGACGCAGAGAGCGCAATCAGCCCAATAGACTGAATGGCAGCGGCGAGCGCAGTCTTGGCTGGTTGCCGATTCAACCATACGTATGAAAGCCAGAGAACAAGTGGCATTCCTACGATTAGCCACCAACGAAGTTCCGCTTGCGACGTGATTCGGATCCCCAGTAGGGCCAGCAACGAGTCCGCCAAAATGCCCGCGAAAACACAAAGGGCGGAGAGGCCAAGAGAAAGATTGCGGACGAATGCGGTCATGTTTGCGATGCCCAACGTGTTGTAGGGAGACAGGTGTGTCCGTTTATCACGGTCAGCTGTCTCCCTAATGCGGCACCCCCTACCTGCCTGTAGGGCGCACCAAGTCTGGGTTTGCGTTGCATACATGTGTATTTATACAGTACTATCAAATCCGGCAAAAGCGGCGCAGGCAGTTTGCCAGTCCTAACGGGCTAGATCTTTGTGGTTTGCCCGACGACGGACTGCGTGCCGTTGATTGGAGGCAAGCATGCTCAGTCCGTCAATCACTCTTGCAGGGGGAGCTCGGTCAGTTGCCCGCGGCCTTCTTCGCCCGCCCCCGTCTCAACTGCCTCCGCTGCAGTCGGTCAAGCTTCTCGACCAGGTCCGTGAGCGGATCCGCTACTTGCATTACAGCCGCCGCACCGAGGAGGCTTATGTGCACAGGTGTCGGGCCTTCATACGCTTCCATGGCATTCGCCACCCGGCAGAGATGGGAGGTCCGGAGGTCGAGGCTTATCTGAGTTGGCTCTCGAACGAACGGGAAGTGGCGGTTTCAACGCACCGCCAGGCCTTGTCGGCACTGCTGTTTCTCTACGGAAAGGTTTTGGGTCTTTCTTTGCCGTGGATGACGGACATAGGGCGCCCTCAGGTGAAGCGACGCCTGCCGGTGGTCTTGAGCCAAGCCGAAGTGTTGGCCGTGCTGGATCATTTGGAGGGGACCCATCGCCTGCTGGCTCAGTTGCTCTATGGCACTGGCATGCGGATCACTGAGGCGCTGCAGCTTCGGGTGAAGGATCTGGACTTTGACCACGCGGCGGTCATCGTTCGTGAGGGCAAAGGCGGCAAGGATCGGGTGGTCATGTTGCCGCAGAGCCTGGCCCAGGGCTTGCGGTGGCAACTCAATGCGGCTCGTTCGATGTGGATGCAAGATCAAGAGGCCGGGCGGGGTGGCGTCTTCATGCCGGATGCGCTGGAGCGTAAGTATCCGAGGGCCGGTGCCTCATGGGTGTGGTTCTGGGTTTTTCCTCAGGCCGATCACTCCACTGATCCGCAGAGCGGCGTGGTCAGACGGCATCATCTGTACGACCAAACCTTCCAGCGTGCATTCAAACGGGCGACTGCTGCTGCGGGCATCCCCAAGCCGGCGACGCCACACACCCTGCGTCACGCATTTGCGACCCACCTGCTGCAAGCGGGCTATGACATCCGCACCGTTCAGGAGTTGCTGGGCCATTCCGACGTCGCAACAACCATGATCTACACACATGTGCTCAAGATGGGCGGCGCAGGCGTGCGCAGTCCGATGGATTCATTGAGCCTTCAATCGGCAGGTCGACGGCCGCAGCCATGGCCAGCCGAATAGCTGCCCTTCGTCTACGCCTGCTACTGGCCGCAAGCCGACACGCTACGCCCAACTCACCGAGACAGCCAGCTACCGTACATGTAGACCATAGAGTAGGTCTTGTCGCTAAACCCTGGAAAGTTCTGCTTCAAGTACACGGTACCCCGTCCGTCATAGTCAGCAGAGAAATATGCCGCTGCCACAAGTTGTGACGCCCGTTCCTCCGCATCTCGAATTTCTTCCTCAGTGACAGCAGGGAACTGATCCGGCAACTCTGGAAGAGCCTCGTACATCCCGCGCCAAACCGGATCTCTGAGCGTCCTTTCTCTCCAGGCTGCCGCGTCGAGAAGCGAGTCGGAAAATTGCAGCCCAGGGTTTGGGTAGAGCGTCGTTGCTCGCATCTCCGCCCGCTCATCTGGCGGGGTCGAATGCTGTCGTCGTCGAAGCCAGTTAAACATAGTCGAACCATTGTCCACCCTGGCCCGCCGATTGTCGGCATCCAGCCCGGTGCTGAGGTTCAAACGAACTTCGGCTTTGGGCACATTGCTGCCCCACGATTGCCGAGTCTGACCGACTGCAATCAGCGTCTCGGATTTGTCTTCGCGCCGCCAACGGTAGCAGTGCAACGGATGCAGCCGTTCGCCGTCAGGTACCGATTCCCGGTTTGACGGCAATGGCGGTCAATGAGACTTCTGCATTGCTTCGGCACGCGCGGCCGTTGTTAAGCATCCTGCCAAGTTGAGTTGAACCGCAGGGCCGTTCCTACCGTCGTAGCTGTGGCTGGGTGTGGGACTCCAAGCGCTGTTCAAGCGCTTTGACGAACTGCGGCAGAGACGTTCCCAGGGCTGAAACCCAAAGCCGAAGCTCGAGCACATCCAATCGCCTAACGCCTCGTTCAACGCGACTGACATGCGTCTGCTCCCAGTTCAGTTTCTCCGCGAGAGAAACTTGCGTGAGGCCTGCTTCGGTGCGCATCTCAATAAGTAGCTCGCGTAGCAGGAGCTGTTCTTGCGTGTGTAGGTTCTTTTGCATTGACCGGCATCGGGGTTTGCCGGCACCTTCCTGTAAAAAGAAAAATAGACGAAAATCGTCTATCTTGATTGGGTACGCAATCGATCTGACAGGGACGGTGATGAAGCTACCTCAAACCCTAGAGCACATTCGCGCCGCGTTGTTGCGCCGAGGTCGTTCTGTGCACGACGCTGACGACCTTGTGCAGGAGGCTTGGGTTCGCCTGGCTTGCTATGAAGGTGAGCAGGTGGTTGCCAAGCCTGAGGCTTTCATGATGCGAACGGCTCTGAATCTGTCCATTGATGCTCACCGGTCTAGCGTCTGCCACGGTGAACAGCTGATGGTGGACGAGGTTGTCCTGCTTGACACCGCTCCTGGCACTGAGGCGATCGTGCTGGCTCGGGAGCGCATGGCGCGTTTAAGCCTTGGGTTAGGGCGCTTGACTGATAAGACCCGGGACATTTTTCTGTCACACCGGATCGATGGTTTGACTTACCAAGAGATTGCCCAGAATCATGGCTTGAGCACCAGCACGGTGGAAAAGCATGTCGCCAAGGCCACCCTGCAGCTGACTAGCTGGATGGAAGGTTGGTAGTGGTCGCTGAGTTTGATGGGGAGCCCGGTAGGGCAGGGCGGGTGGACAGTGAACGTCTTGGGCTGTCTGAGGATGCGAGAGGACATTCACCGCCTTTGGTGACGCCTGACATCGCTGCTGAAGCCGCTGTGTGGGTTGCCCGATTGCATGGCCCCAGCCGGACGCAGGCCATGGAGCGCGAGTGCTTGGCGTGGCAGGCCCAGTCATCCGCGCATCAGCTTGCCTTTGAACGATGTACGGAGACATGGCTGGCGGTTGCGAATCTCAGTCTCAGTGCCTACGCCAACGCCTGGGGCAGTGCAAAAAGGTCTCCAGAGCAGCGCGTGAGAGTCGCCAGGCCTATGCAGTGGGCCTTGGCGGCACTGTTCCTGGTGCTGGCCTCCGTGCTGGTCTTGGCGCTGCAGCCATGGCAAACCGGAGAGGTGTACGCCACGGGAGTGGGGGAGCACCGGGTGGTGATGCTGGCGGATGGCAGTCGCATGTCTTTGAACACTGCCACAAAAGTCCGTGCAAGTCATAGTTCGTCTCAGCGGCTCGTTGAAGTCGAGGCTGGGGAGGCGCTGTTCGAAGTGGCCAAGGACACCAGCCGCCCCTTCTTGGTGACTGCGGGCGAGACCGAGGTCAAAGCGACTGGAACTGCGTTTCTCGTGCACTTGAGGCCGAGCAGTCAAGCGGTCAGCACCTCGCTCGAAGTGACCTTGATCGAGGGGCAGGTTGTTTTGCGGCCTCAGACTGGCCTGTTGGCCGCAGCGGAAGTTGCTGGTTCGGGTCCGGTCGTGATGAAGGCTGGGGAGCGTGTGCGCGTTGATGGCGCAATGGCTGCTCCACGGATGTCCAAGGCTCGAGTTGATCGGCCAGGTCTGGATCGGGCTGTGGCCTGGACACGTGGTGAATCCTCGTTTGACGATGTCACCCTCAACGAGGCCGTGGCCGAGATGAACCGCTATAGCTCGAAGCCCATCGTGATGGTCGATGCCGACAGGCTCAAGGCGCTGCGAGTCAGTGGCCTGTTCAGGACCGGCGACAGTGCGAGCTTTGCGCGTGCTGTGGCGGCGCTGCATGGCTTTGACGTCAGAGAGCACTCTGATCGTTTGGAGTTGGCTCCCCGCTGAAACGATGCTGCTGGTGCAGCAGCAGGGCAGGGGAGAGGCGGCCCTTTCCCGTGCCAGCGGGCGGGGGCTTCACTGCCTCCATGCGGTGCATGAACGCGCCCCCGTGCCGGACAGGCCTGTGGCCAGACCGGCACCGCTGACACTCGCCACGCTCGATGCCGGGCCGCCGGAGCCCGTTCAGGCCGACTTAATGTCGCGCCTGGGAGGCTAAACGCGCGCTGTGCTCAAAAGGGTCCGGATGCGGTCCGGATATGGTCCGCTTTTGGTCCGGATACGGTTCGCTTACGGTCCGGTTTTGGTCCGGATACGGTCCGGATATGGTCCGGATATGGTCCGGTTTCGGTTCACATCCGCCAGGTTTCTGCCGGTTGGCTAGCGACTAGGCTCACCGCGCGCTCGGAAAGTTAGGCGTTGGCGATGACTTGGCCCCGAATTTCAGCGCTTGGCCGCAGCTTTGAAGGCCAAGAACAGTAGAAAAACTGAGTGCAGGATAGGCTAGCTGCCAGCATTTGGATGCCAATCTTGCCTTTCCGCGCGCTGCTGTGGATTGGGGTTTTGGCGGACCCGGGCGCTATGTTGATCTGATGGATTTAGAAGGCAGGTTTAGGCTGAGAGCGTAAGTTCACCAGCGGCCGCTTTGCGGCGGCGCCGGTACGGACGGCGAATCCAAGGGGCCGTGCTCCGCCTTGCCGCCGATCGCCAGCAGACGGTGCAGATCATCGCGGGCAGGTGTTTGCATGCAGGTGCTAACCCGCCGAGTCGTGGCAACATACACTGCTACTGCGCTCCGGAAATGCACAGAAGTCGATGTAACAAGCTGCCGGATTTGTGGGTAAATTTGGCACTGTATGGAGTTGCAGTCATGCGGGGAGAAAGTGTCGTGCAGCAGGCACTTTGGAACGCCAACCTGTCGGAGTTTATGCAGCACGTTCCGGTGTTAGAGCGCAGTGCCTGTCTCCCTACAACACGTTGAACAGCTGAATGATCCATCGCGCTGTATTCCTGCTGGGCTTCTTGCCGACATTGGCCTTCCCAGCGCCTCCGAATGAGCTCGACCCCGTGGTGCGGCTCTATCGCGACTTCGCATGGGAAGCTGTAATCGACACGCCGACCGCTGGTCCAGGGCTTCTTTCCCAGTCTGACGCTGTCTGGTCGCGCTATTTCTCCCCTCGGCTAATCAAGCTACTTCGAAACGACCGCCAATGTGTGGCGCGAACGCGGGAAATCTGCAAGCTTGATTTCAGTCCGATCTGGGCATCACAAGATCCTGGTGCAGCTAGGCTGAAGGTCGTTCCTGGCGAGACGCCGGCAACCGTTAACGTGTACTTCGACTATCCCGGCAATGGAAAGCGCATCAGCATGAAGTTCTTGCTACAAAAGCCCGACGCCAGATGGCTCATCGACGACATCCAGTATGAAGATGGCCAGCGACTCGGGAAGCTCCTGGAGGCGCGGGAATGAGCGCTGTAGTTGGCGGTGTGGCCATCTGTTCAACCCGTCATTCGAGCCGATCGCCTTCGGCGCCAGCTCAACTTCGACGTTAGGCCTCAAAACAGCCGACCCTTGGCGCGCACGTTAAAGAACATGCGACGATTGACCCCCGAACGACTGACACCCAGCAATGAGCATTGAGTTCCTGAAGACCGACTTCGAGAAGGTGAGTTACTTACTCAACTTGCTTGTCGCGCATGCAACAGGAAAGGCCGCGGAATCCAGCGAGTACGAGCGGCTAAGACACCAATTGCTCTCTGACCCTACGATCGCAGACGCGCTTCCTGCTTGGGTAAAGACACACAGGAACCTGGAGTCCTTCTGGGGCTTCATTCAGCCAAAATTCAAATCGTATGCCGAGCGTCGGACCTACTTGTCCGAGCAGTTCACGCCCCTGCTCGACGCGCTTGAATTTGATGATCTGAAGTCGCTGCAGAACCGAACTAACGTACGGGAACGGCAGAAGGAATCCTCGATAACGCGGAACAAGCGGAAGGTTTTCATAGTTCACGGCCGTAACAATGAAGTCAAGCAGGAAGTCAGTCGCTTCATTGAACACCAAGGAATAGAGACCATCGTCCTTCACGAGCAGGCGAGCGCTGGAATGACCATCATCGAGAAAATTGAGCACTACTCGAATGATGCGGACTTTGCTTTAGTTCTCTATACCGCCTGCGATCATGGCCGCGGTGTTCATGAGACGAAGATTCCGCCGAAGAATCGCGCTAGGCAGAACGTCGTGTTCGAACACGGTTATCTGATGGCCAAACTGGGGCGCGAGAACGTCTGTGCCCTGGTCCAGGGCGACATCGAAACACCAAACGACATTAGTGGGGTTGTCTACGTTTCACTTGACCAGTTTGGAGCGTGGAAACTCGAAGTGCTCAAAGAGCTTAAGGCCTGCGGCTACCAAGTCGCTGAATCGCAGTGACGAAGGTCTTTCACCACGCGGTTAGGCCGAATCAGTCGCTTGAGCCGACTCGCGTCGGCAAGCAGCCGCTCGCGGCTCAGCTTCAACGTTAAGCCTGACAAGTGCAGCCGTTGACCTCCTACGTTCTTGATCGCGAGTCGATCAAGCTTAATTGCTATCAGCTGATTTGCCTCTTCTACGCCAACAAAGAGATCGCGCGGCACAGCGATCCAACGCACGAGTATCCTGACCCCGCCGCGCAGCTGGAACGCGCCTTCTTTCCTCGCGAACTAACACGACTGTTACTGAGTATCGCCATCGCTGTGCGAACGCTCGACGATCAGATGAATTCGCGTAGGGCAGACGATCCAGATCGAGTTAGGTACGTTGCCAACCGCGATGTCGTCAACAAGCGGCACAACTGCATGATGTTCGATAAGCTGAGCCTACGTGAGACTTGCAACAAGCTCATTCATGCTTCCACCGTCGAAACGCATACGACAGACGGCGTCGAGCCACACAAGTACGACGAGTACATGTGGGAGGGTTGGCAGCACGCCAGAGAAGGAGACCAAACAGGTGAGCAGGAGAAGACAGAGGCGATGCCTTGGCAGCACCTATCTGGGCTGGTAAGACTTGGTGGCCGCCACGGGCGACAGGAGTGGTGGCTGCTGCTTGAAGTTCCGGTCTTCGTCGACGCCGTCTGCGGACTCTTGGAAGGTGAGGCCTAACCAGCCGCTGGAGCCGACGCGCACCGGCAAGCCGACGCTTGCGGCAGAGCTTCAACGTTGAGTGATCGCTTTCAGGCGTCGAGTTCGGTAAAACGAAGGACCGCCGTTGCTGCATAGCAGCCGACCGATGGCCAATGACGCCTTCAGGCTGATTGCAGCCGGTCGCACTGAATCCGGCCATCGGACGCTTCCAACCCCAGAGCTGACGACGACATCGTCACGTGAACTGCCGAAAAGCTGCCCGCCGCCCAGTCGCAGGCCCACGGCCTGCGACACCCGGGAGATCTCCCGCGGTAAGACACGAATCCTTCCTCGCATCTGCTACGCCCCTGAGCAGTTCATCGCCTGCCTCGAGGTGCCAGGTACGACCCGTGCTCGTTGTACTTCCTGTTCCCAACGGTCGGGTCAAAGCCTGCCGAGAGCATCTTCGAATCCGCCAGATAGAGCAGCACCAGTACTTCGTCCCCTCGCAGTCGAACGCACTGCTCAAAAACCTCATACCTGTCAGCGTCCGAGTTGGTGAACCAAGCATCGGCAGACTGCTTCCCCAGGATGCGGCACTCCTTGCCCTCATAGAGCAGGTCGTAGGCGAAGCTGTCTTCGTCGACGGTGTCCTTCAGATACCACCGACGGGGGACATGCTTGGCAGTTGCTTGCCAGCGCAGCCCATCCTTGGAGTAGCAAGCAATGATGACGGGCAGCGTGTCAACGCCCACCAGGCGCAAGGCTGTGGCGGTCAAGCTGGTCTCAAACCGCTGTGCAACGTCACTCAGCTGCTTGAAGTTTGGGCGATCCACGCCGCGAAGGGCCTCGTGGAACAGGCTTGCTGGCATCAGCAGATGGGAAGCAAACGTGTCGGCTTCCTTCTCAAGCGCGGTCGACGAGGAAAAGTTGTCTTCAACGGCATCTACCCGGCACCGGAACGAACGGCCGCGGTGCAGCGTCCAATGGCCAAGTTCGTGCGCTACCGAAAAGCGCTCCCGACCACGATAGCTGGAAGGGTTGATCGTAGCGATAGCTCGATCTCCCACACCGACAAGCGTCGCTTCGCAGCCGCTGAGCTGCTCGTAGACCACTTCGACGCCGGCATCAAAGGCAATCGCTTCGACGTCCAGTTCCTCTACGCTGCTGATACCCAGACTTTCGATGACAGCTTCGGCGTGCTCACCGGGAGTCATGCCTCGTCGTCCTTGCCAGCTTGCTCAAGTCTTTTCATCTGCCAGTAAAGCCTCAGCACCTCCTCCGGTGGCATCTCGCCGAGCTTTCTGGCAGCCAACGTAAATCGAGGGTCGTTCTGAGCCTGAGCGATGAACCGCTTCGCCTCGTCAAGTGACACCGCTCCCGCCTGATGTGACGATGCATCTGACAGCGCACGGTTGGCTTCAACCCCGGCCCGAGCAGCGGCCATCCGACGCTTGCCAGCTGCAGTCCTGGCTGACTTCAGAAGTGCCTGCGCTCGGCTCTCGGTAGCGGCCATATCTACCCCCTCGAGCACCTGGTCATCAGGCATTGCAATCAACTCTGCGGCCAATGCGTCCACAAAGTTGTCAAAGTTCGAGGGCTTGTTCATTTCGTTCTCCGGTCGGGGTCCACGGTCTTCAAACGGCGCTCCAGCCGTTTGCGGGCAGCCTCGTACTTCTTCTTGTCCCAATCGAGAGCCCCGGCCGCTTCGTCGCCGCGCAGGCCGTCGGCCCAAGCCATCACCAGCATCTCCAGTTCCTCGTCACCGGCCACCGCGGCGTAGACGGCGACTAGTTGCTCCTTGCCGGACAGCGAGTCTTCGGGCGTGATAGTCACCTTGCCCTGCGCCTGGCGCCGGATATCGGTCTCATCTGCCGGCTGGCCGTCCGCCAGCGCAACGGCCTCATCCACCGGGCTCAGCTCAGCGCGCTTGCGCGCGTCGCTCGCGATGCTGCGCATGGCGTTCTTTACGACAACCACCGGATGCACGTCGGCTGGCCAGACACGCCGACCTTCCATGAAGCGGGTCAGCGCCTCGTGCAGCAGGTCGTCACCGGTCAGTTCTGAAACGCCGCCGCACAGCACGCCGGCGATGGTTTCCAGGCGGCTCCAGTCCGCTGCAGATGCCGCCAGCGCCCGGATCGCCGCATCGACCTGCGCAGGGTTCAGGCGGGCGCCGGTCACAGGCGGGTCGTCGGACTCATCGAATTCTTGGGACATGTAGGGGCTTCCTCCTTTAAAGACGCCTGGCAGCTTGCCTGCGGACGCCCTGCCTAAATTTTTTTCAAAGGTGCGTCCGCGGCGCCATTTTGGGGCGTCTTAGTCAGTGTGGCACCTGGGTTTCATCCGATGCTGCAGCTGTGTAAGACCTCGAAAGCCCGACCGATGAGCACCAACCTCCTGACCCCGGCATCCATCACCCTCGCCTCCTCTGCCTACCTGGAGCGCCTGGCGCAGGAACTCGACGTTCCGCCTTCCCGGTACGAAGAAGCCAGGCGCCGATTCAAATCTGTCGGTGAGTGGCTCTGCCGCGAGGAGTCGACGCTGAAGGACCTGGAGCCGGACGTCTACGTGCAGGGCTCGTTCAAGCTGGGCATCCCTATCCGGCCAGTGAACGAGGACGAGCACTACGACGTCGACCTGGTCTGCGAGTTGAAGGCCGCCACCAAAGCCATGTCCCAGCAGCGCCTGAAGGAGTTGCTCGGCCACGAGATGAAGCTGTACGCGAAGGCCCACGGCATGAAGCAGGTCGGGGAAAGCCGGCGCTGCTGGACGCTGGACTACGCGGACGGCGCCCAGTTCCACCTGGACGCCCTCCCCGCCATCCCGGATGCCGAGGGCCAACGTCGCGTCTTGGCATCGCGCGGCTTGACGAACACCTGGTCGGACACCGCCATCGCGATCACCGACAACGAGCACCCACGCTACCGTGAGGTGAGCGACGCCTGGCCCCACAGCAACCCGCGCGGGTACACCGAATGGTTCCGCAGCCGGATGCGCACCGTCTTCGAGGCGCGCCGCAACGCCATGGCGCTGGAAGCGCGGGCTTCCGTGGAGGACATCCCTTCGTACCGAGTGAAGACGCCCCTGCAGCAGGGCATCCAGGTCCTGAAGCGCCACCGCGACCTGATGTTCGCCGACGACCCGACTGACAAACCCATCTCCGTCATCCTGACCACGCTGTCGGCGCTGGCCTATCAAAGCGAGCCGACGGTTGCCCAGGCGCTGCAGGGAATCTTGGCGCGGATGGACTCGTTCATCCAGTACGACGCGCAGGGCTTTCCGGTCATCCTAAACCCCACCGACCCGGCCGAAAACTTTGCAGACCGCTGGCGCCAGTATCCCAAGCGCCGCGAAGCGTTTTTCACCTGGCTTCAGCGCGCTCGCGCTGACCTCAAGGAGCTTACCTCGCAATGGGAGCCCAAGGTCTTGATGGAGGCCGCAGAGCGCTTCTCTGGGCGTCGCACAGCGGTGCTGGCAAGCGTTCCCGCCACCCAGGGCAAGCGCACTTTGCTCTCCCTGGTTCCGCGCGCGGCCGCACTCTTGAGCGCCCCGCACCGCCAAGCACCTACCTGGCCCGCCGTGCGCATGGGACACGTGCGCATCGACAAGGCGACCTGGCAGAGCAATGGCTTCTCCCGCCCCATGCGCTTCTACAGCGACTCCCAGCCGTTGCGGAAAAACCTGGACCTGAAGTTCGAGGCTCACACGGACGTGCCCGCGCCCTATGACGTCTATTGGCAGGTGGTCAATTCGGGGCTGGAAGCCACGCAGGCTCGATCGCTGCGGGGCGGCTTCAACAAGGGCACAGTGGGTGTCGGCTCGCTGGTCTACCGAGACGCCACGGCGTACACCGGCACGCACACGCTGGAGTGCTTCATCGTCAAGAACGGGCTCTTGGTCGCCCGCAGCGGTGTCTTTGTCGTCAACATTGCCTGAGATCAGCCATGCCAGCTGCTGAAGCATCGAGCGTCGTTCCCGCCAGCGACAACGCCCTCGCGCAGGTCTTGCGCGACTTGGCTGCGTCCGGCGCAAAGGTCATGGTGTTGACCAACGCGTACACCGCCCGCATCGCGGCCGACGATGGTACGGGCGCGTGGAAGGAGGTTGCCCGAGGAGACTTTGGCCTCAAGAGCGGCGTGGCCGCCCAGCCCATCGCTGATGCCGCCAATCTGGCTTGGTGTGAAGTCCCCGGCGCGTTGGCAGCTATGGACTTTGCTACAGTGGTGGGCAGCCCGGTTGACGCCACCTTCGTCGATGCCTGGCTCGCAGCTGCAGACGCGCTCACCGGCTCTGACGGCCGCGGCGCTTCTCCGGCCAAAGACGATCTCAACCACCTCGGCTACCTCGCCGGCTGGCGATGCCAGTTCTCCGGCTGCGGCAAGGATCTGCGACGTGAGAGCCTGAGCGGCACGCCGGGCAACTTCTCGTACTTCGCCCACATCATTGCTTCTTCCGCCAAGGGGCCGCGCGGCGATGCTTTGCTGTCAGGCCAACGGTCGAGCGACATCGACAACATCATGCTGATGTGCGACGAGTGCCATCGCCGCATCGACCGTGTGGACCCGGATCGCTTCACCGTGGACGTGCTGAACAAGATGCGCCAGGACAGCATCAATGAGGTTCGGCGATTACTCAACACGCTGCAGTATCCGGAAGTACTTCCGCTGGTCATCATGGGCAACATCACGGCGCAGTCGCCGCGGTTCAACCAGCGCGACGCCGAAGAGGCCATGTGGACAAGGCAGCTGCGAATGGCATCCGGCGGTCCAGAGCGCCACCTGTCCAACGAGGGCCGCCTGCATGACCCGCATAGCCCGACCTATTGGGGGACCGCGTTCAACAGCTTGGCGGAGGATCTCCCGATGCTTCGCAAGCGCCTCAACGGCACGCTGAAGGACGATGGCACGCGAATGCCGGTTGCAGTCTTCCCGCTGCACGGCACGTCCTTCCTGACGCTGGCCGGGCGCGTCGTCGGCGAGGGCACCAGGGTCACGGTCTTCCAGTTCAATCGAGATCGGCCGGCCGGTCTGCCGGGTGGACCTTGGGCGTTCGACGAAAACACGCCTGCTCCCGCGCCGGGCAAGTACACCGCAACCGAGCTCGCACCGCATGCCGGCGGCAACGAAGCGTGCCTCATCGTCTCCCTGACATTTGGCTTGGCGCCGGAGCGACTTCCGCCGTCGCTCTACGCCGATGGCGCATTCAAGGTGGGTGCCATGCATGTCACGACCGCCAACGTCGACGACCTCAAGCACAGCGTGTTCTCGCATACCAGCGACATCGACCTGTTCGCTCTGGCGGTCGAGGACGCCATCCGCACGCTTCAGGACCAGTGGCACGTTTCGACGATCCACCTGTTCATCGGCGCCCCGGCTAGCGCGTGCTTCAAGGTCGGCCAGAAGCTGCAAGCGCGCAACCACGCCACGGTCATCTGCTACGAGAGCAAGCCCGGAGCAAACGGCTCATTCCTACCAACTATTGCCATCGCCAACACCACAGCAACGGAGTTGCAGACCCATCAATCGATATCGCTGGTCTGAGCAGCACGATTGCCCCCGCCGAAGACCAAGGTCCCGCCTGACAAGGCTAGACGTTCGATACTTGGAGCTCGTCCTGAAGGCTAAAACCGGTACGGATACGTTGGAGCAGACCAACTATCACGCACCAAGATGCCTATCACCATGATCCAAGACATCGAAGTAGATGCGGCCTTCCCGCAGTTCAGCGAGCTCCACAGCCTCATCTGCTGGAGAGCCCGGAACCTGGAGAGCGACGCCGCCATAGCGGTGGTCGTGCCTAACGACGCGCTCCCTGACCAACTCGGCGTCGACAGCGAGATGCTCATCATCAGCCTTCAGGATGACGTGTAGGCTTTCCTCCCCGACCTCGCAGTGGCGGAGCTGGACGTCTGCAACACCGTCAGCGCTGACCTGCAAACTTGCACGTCCATGCTAATGCTGCAGTCCCACCAACTGGCAGTGGAGATAAATGTCCGCTCGCTAAAACCCGGCTTTCCGCGCATTGGCAACTCCGGCTGGTCTTACC
Organism: Paucibacter sp. B51; assembly: GCF_027863535.1. NCBI lineage: Bacteria > Pseudomonadati > Pseudomonadota > Betaproteobacteria > Burkholderiales > Sphaerotilaceae > Roseateles > Paucibacter sp. B51. Next base: position 3,016,253 of record NZ_JAPIVN010000001.1, read on the forward strand.
TCGGCGTCGCCGCAGGAAACAGGCTCGTCATCGCGCAGCACTGCATGGGCCGAGAATGGCTGGAGAGCCATCGCGCCGGCGCTCAGGGCCCCAGCGAGCGCCTTTACTACTAAACCTATGCGGAGCAGACGGGCCGGTCGGCGCATAGCAGCCGCTCGCGGGTGACCGCTGTGGGCCCGACACCTGATCGTCGGGCCGGCCGGTCTGACTGGCATCAACCGCTGCATAGATGCCGGCCGACGGCCAACGATGCCTTCAGGCTGATCTGAGACGTTCGACGCCTGAGTCCTGAGCGGCGCCAACGACGAACACCGGTGATCCAGCGCCGGCTGCCCTGACCGACAGCGTCACCGCCGATTCCTGTCGCCTGATCAAGGCCGGCCTAGCAAGCCGGCCCGAACGCCCCGGTTTGCTGCAGGCTCAAAGCGGCCCTGAGCTGTAGGTCAGTCATGCCGCGACCGTCTGACCTAAACCAACTGCCTTCCGCGGAAATCGGGGCGGTTCAGTCCGAAGTCGCGATACGGTACCGTCACCGATACCGTCGAGCGGAGGGTGAACGGAGGCGGCAATACCGTCAGTCATAGACGGGGCCAGAATCAAACTGTCAGAGCTAGCCAGCAGTGATTGAGACTAGCTCGTTGGCGTCCGGGGCGTCGCGGTCGTCGGTCAGTCCAGTGGTGCGCTCGGACGGTATTGGTGACGGTATCAGTACGGGCGAGGTATCGCGGACCTGCTCCCTTCCCGGGAGGGGCGAATTGGATTGACAATCGAGTGGGTGTGTCGGGCGGCGGCACGTTCATGCGTCTGTTGTACATGCCCTCTCTAACTCCTCTAGTGCTGCGCGCAGTTCGGGCAAGTAGTCGTACGCGTCGTAGTGGCGGTCTTGCACTCCACTGATGCCATGACTTTGGAGCCTTCCGCGTGTGTCTTTGCTGATCTTCAGGCTGGCCAGGACGGTCTCCACGCCGCTTCGAATTCGTTTGGTCTGAAAGCAGGCGATCTTGTCGCCAACCGCATCGCTGGCCCAAGCACTCAGGGTCGAACTGACGACATGGGTTGCGCCGACGTTTTCGCCCGCGGCTGTAGAGATTGCATATTCACCCGACAGGTCTAGCTGCTGAATGGCTTCTTGCGCTTTTCCGGTTAGGGGCAGGGTATGCCTTCGTGCAGGCCGACCTGGGCGCCCCTTGCCGTCGAAGATCGTGATGCTGTCAGCGGTCACGTCAGCAGACTTCAGTCGGACCATTTGTTCGATTCGCTGCCCGCCTGTCAGCAGGTGCAGTCTGAGCGTCGCGCCCTTGATGCCAGGCAAATCCTTGATGCAATTCCAATAGATCCGCATTTCGTCAGCGGATAGCGGGTTCTTGTCGGCCTTGTTGGCGTCACTGTTGGCGGCGGTTTCAGCTGCGGGGTTGTGCTTGACCTGGTAGCCCTTGAATGCAACCGGAATCTTGGGGTTCGTCTTGGCTTTGCGAGCGACCTCGTAGGCCGCTCCCATATAGGCCCGGAGCTTGTTGGCTGTACGCTCTTTGCCCGCCTCGATCAGTCTTCGGCTCATGTCCGCCACTTGCTCGTCGGTCACGTCCGTAGCAGGCTGACTTGCAGTTTCAGGAAAGGCCGCTATCGCGTGATTGGTCAGAATGGATTTGGCGTCCTTGAATGAGGTTCGGCCGAGCGATTCAAGATAGAGCCAATAGGCTCTCAGCAATTCGGCCAGCGAGTACTTGCTGCGCCGGTCAAGCTCGGCTTGAGCTTGGGCTAGTGCAGCCGCTTGGTCGTTGATGGCTTTGGCTTGGGCTTCTGCCTTGGCTTGTACAAGCCCCGCATGCCCACCTTGGCTCTTGGCATCGTCGTGCTGCAATGCCAGTCTTGTTGCTTCAGCCGTTGCTGCGGCAATAGTCCATCGGCCGTCGATGGGGGCTAGGGTCTTGGGCGGTAACTTACCGTCGTAAAGGCCAATCTCAACACGGTCAGTCCCACCTTTGAATGTGTAGCGCCAGTAGAGTTTCACCGCTCCGCTGGATAGCTTGCGAGCTTGCAGTGCGCCGTTTGGAATGACCTTTGCCATCGTGATGAACTGTCCTGGCTTCAGGCCTGCGAGTGTCTCGCCAGCAGTTTTTTGTACTTTGGTCGCCATCCCTTGCCTCTCCATCTGGTGCCAGTCTGGTGCCAGTATTGCCTCAGCGATTTGGAGCTGGTGCCAGTCTGGTGCCAGTTTTGGCGCGATTGATGTTGGAAATTCTAGGACGTTGCTGGCAGCGTTTCTATATGAATCAACAACTTACGATTGATGTGTTGTCCGGCTTCAGCCGCGAAAATCCATATTTTTCGGACTCTTAATCCGTAGGTCGAGTGTTCGAGTCACTCAGGGCCCACCAAAATTAAGAATGGAACAAGCACTAGATGCGAAAGCAGCTGGTGCTTTTTTCATTGCCGCATCGGAATCGACGCGTGCTATCCGAATTGAGTGGCTGCAATCACAAGCTCTTGCGCGAAGTCCTGTCCATGCGTTCAGCAGGACGCGCGTTGGGAAGTGGCGTAGCGATGTGAGAAAGGGAGAGGCGCGCCTGTGCGCGGGCCCAAGTGCGGCTTCAGTCGCGCGCAGCAGGCGGTTGGTCGGGCGATCCGACCACGGACATGGTCTGGGTGCCGGTGACGATCATGCGCACCATCACCACCAATTGCTCGGTCAGCTCGGGCAGCTTGTCGCGAGGCAGGTCCATGGCGGTGGAGCCGATGGCAAACACCAGGCGGGTGATCGCCTTGGCAGTCAGGCCGGGCTCGTAGAGGCCTGTGCCATTGGCTTCGGCCAGGCGGATCAGGTCTTGGCGCAACTCTTCTTCGAAAAAGCTCAGCTGTCGGTCGACCGCGTGCTTGAACGCATCCGAGCCCACCGTGCCTTCGCGCAGCAGGATGTGCAGCAGCACATCGTTGGAGCTCAGCTGGTCCATGAAGGCCTGCACCGCGCTGCGAACCACACTGGTGCCGCCGATGGAGCGGCGGCGGGCTTCGCCAATGATGTTGCGCAGAGAGAGACCGGCCAGCTCGATCAGGGCTACGGCCAGCTCGTCCATGTCACGGAACTGGCGGTAGAAGCTGTTGGGCGCAATGCCGGCTTCGCGCGCCACCTCGCGCAGGCTCAGGGAAGAGACGCTGCGGTGCGGGCCGACCAGCTTGAGGGCGGCCTGGATGATGTCGTCGCGGGTGATCAGGGCCTTGCGGCCAGGGCCGCTGACACTCGGCGCCTCGTGCGCGTCCACGGCAAGCACCGAAACCGGGGTTTCGAGGGCGGCAGCGTGGGGCAGGGGCGCGAGCGTGGGGGTCATGGAGGCGGTCGGTGCGAGGCATGCATCATACCGACGCTTTAATTAATATACGAGCGTATATAAATTTGTATGCTCATGCATATAATCGCCTCAGTCCAGTGTTTCCCCCTGGACGGAGTGTTGTTCGTGAGCGCATTGACCCCCGCAGTTTCCTCCCCGTCCGCCTCTTCTCCGCGCCAGCAGCCCCCATTGCTGCGTCGCTGGGCGGGCGCTTTTGTCGACCCCGCCGTGTTTGACTACTGGGCCGGGCACCTCAACCGCCTCTGGACCTGGGAACGCCCCCTGGCTCGCGTGGTCGAGCGCCGCGAGGCCGCGCTGGGTGCCGTCACTCTGGTGCTGCAGCCCAACCGCCACTGGCAGGGCTTCATCCCGGGCCAGCATCTGAACCTCGGCGTCGAGATCGAGGGTCGCCGGGTCACCCGCTCCTACAGCCTGTGCGATGTGCCGCGGGCCGATGGCCGCTTCGCCGTCACGGTACAGCAGGTCGATGGCGGTTTGATGTCCACCCATCTTTGTACGCGCACCCGCGTGGGCGATGTGCTGGACATCGGCCCGGCTTTTGGTGACCTGGTGCTGCCAAGCGCCCTGCAAGGCCGCTACCTGCTGCTGGCTGCGGGCAGCGGCATCACGCCGCTGATGAGCTTGGTGCGTGAACTGGCGGCGCGCCAGATGCCGGTTCCGGTCACGCTGATGTACTGGGTCAAGACCAGCGCCCATGCTTGTTTTGTGCCGGAGCTGCAGGCCCTGACTCAGCGCTTTCCGAACTTCCAGTTTCAACTGATCGCCACCCAGCAAGGCGGCCGCCGCATCGATGCCGATCTGCTCGCGCCGCGCCTGGCTGGTGTGGGCGCCGAGACCCATGCCCTGGCCTGCGGCCCGGGCGGCTTTGCGGCCCAGGCGCGCGAACTGCTCGCGGGCCAGGCGGCCAGCTTCAAGGCCGAGGCCTTCACGCCCGCCGTGCCCTTGAACACCGACAGCAAGCATCAGGTGCAGGTGGAACTGCGCCGCTCCGGCCGCACGCTGGAGGTGGCTTCGGGCATGTCCCTGTTGGCTGCGCTGGAGGCCCAAGGGGTGCGCCCGGCCTCGGGCTGCCGCATGGGCATCTGCCACAGCTGCGTCTGCACCAAGCACGAAGGCCTGGCCGAAGACATGAACACCGGCGAGCGTTGCAGCGAGCCCAACAGCGCGATTCGCATCTGCGTCAGCCGCGCCTGTACCGACCTCAGTTTGGATCTGTAAACAAGCTCATGAGCAAGTCCCTGACCCGCAATCTCTCGCCGGCCGAGCTGGAAAGCTTCGGCGCCGAAATCGAGGCCCTGCGTGCCCGCACCGTGGCCGATCTGGGCGTGCGCGACGCGCGCTACATCCGCAACATCTTCAAGGCCGTGCGCTGGACCGAGGTGATCGGCCGCGCCGCCCTGATGATCGGCGCTTTCCTGCCCATGCCCTGGCTGATCGGTTTCTGGATCGTCGGCGCGCTGAGCCTGGCGCTGTCCAAGATTCTCGACAATATGGAGCTGGGCCATAACGTCATCCATGGACAGTTCGACTGGATGGGAGACCCCAAGTTCCAGGGCAAGAGCTTTGAGTGGGACATCGTCGGCACCAGCGACAACTGGCGCAAGACCCACAACTTCCGCCACCACACCTACACCAACATCCACGGCCTCGACGACGATATCGGCTATGGCCTGCTGCGCCTCTTCCCTGAGCAGAAGTGGCAGCCCCTGGCGTTGATCCAGCCCATCGTGGCGGTGTTTTTCGCGCTCTTCTTTCAGTGGGGCGTGGCCATCCAGAACCTGCCCAAGGGCGGCTATTTCGGCAAGCACGGCCGCGCCGCGCGCCGTGAGCTCAAGCTGGCCGGCCGCAAGATCTCGCACCAGCTGATCAAGGATTACCTGATCTTCCCGGCCCTGGCTGGCCCGGGCTTCCTGGTGGTGCTGGCGGGCAATCTGGTCGCCAATATGCTGCGCAATGTCTGGACCTACACCATCATCTTCTGCGGCCACTTCACCACCGAGGTCGAGACCTTCCACCGCAATGTGCTGAAGAACGAGACCCGCGCCCACTGGTACTGGCGCCAGATCCGCGGCTCCAGCAATCTGGCCGGTGGCTTTGTGCTGAACACGCTGTCGGGCAATCTGAGCCACCAGATCGAGCACCATCTCTTCCCCGATGTGCCTGCCAATCGCTATGTCGAGATGGCGCCGGTGGTGCGCGACATCTGCCGCCGCTACGGCGTGCACTACAACACCGGCTCGCTGCCCAAGCAGTTCGGCCAGGTGATCTGGCGCATCTTGCGCCACAGCTTCCCGAGCCGGCCGCGCCGCGCGGCGGTGGCCAGCCTGCAGGGCTGATTCGTACGCGCGTCCTCCAAGCGAGGGTCGAATGAGAAAAGGGCGGAGCGCCATCGGCGCTCCGCCCTTTGTCGTTTCAGGCCCGGTGGCGGCCGCTCACCAGATGCGCAGGCGCTCGGCGGCCGGCTTGAACAAGGCGTCACCAGCCTTGGTGCCGAAGGCCTCGTGGAAGCCGTCGTGGTTGCTGACCGTGCCGTTGGCGCGGAACTCGCCGGGCGAGTGGCTGTCCGTAGTCAGCTGCTGCAGCAGGCGTTCGTCGCGGTACTTGTTGCGCCAGATCTGCGAGAAGCCGAGGAAGAAGCGCTGGGCGCCCGTCGTGCCGCCGATCACCGGCGCCGGCTTGCCGCCCAGCGAGCGCAGATAGGCCTTGTAGGCAATCTGCAAGCCGGACAGGTCGGCGATGTTCTCGCCCAGGGTCAGGCGGCCGTTGATGCGTTTGCCGGGCAGGGGCTGGTAGCCCTCGTACTGCGCCACCAGCTTGGCGGCGATGGCTTCGAAGGCGGCGCGGTCTTCCTGGGTCCACCAGTCGCGCAGCACGCCGTCGCCGTCGAACTGGCTGCCGCGGTCGTCAAAGCCGTGGCTGATCTCATGACCAATCACAGCACCGATGGCGCCGTAGTTGATGGCGTCGTCCGCTTCCATGCTGAAGAAAGGCGGCTGCAGGATGGCGGCCGGGAAGACGATCTCGTTGGCCGAGCCGCTGTAGTAGGCGTTGACGGTCTGCGGCGTCATGCCCCATTCCTTGCGGTTCACCGGCTGGCCGGCCTTGGCCACCATGCGCTCCCAGGCGAAGCGCGCCGCGCGCTGGCTGTTGCCAAAGGCATCGCCGGGCTTGACCTCGAGGCGGCTGTAGTCGCGCCATTGTTCGGGGTAGCCGATCTTGGTCGTGTACTTGGACAGCTTGTCCTGGGCCTGCGCCTTGGTGGCCGGGCTCATCCAGCTCAGGCCGTCGATCGAGTCCTTGTAGGCCGCCATCAAATTGGCCACCAGGGTCTGCATGCGGGCCTTGTAGGCGGCCGGGAAGTGGCGCGCCACCCAGAGCTCGCCCACCGCCTCGCCGAGCGCGCTGTTGGTGTCGTTGATGGACTGCTGCCAACGCGGCAGTTCCGTCTTGGCGCCGGTCAGGGCCTGGCGGAAGGCGAAGCTGGCTTCGCGCACCGCCTTGGGCAGCACATCGGCGCTGCGGCTCAGGGCGTGCAGGCGCAGGTAGAGCTTCCAGTCCTCCAGCGGCTGCTCGGCCAGCAGGCCGGCCAGGGCGCGGATGGCGCTGGGCTGGGCCACATCGATGCTGGTGGTCTTGCCCAGGCCGGCCGATTCCAGATAGGCCATCCAGTCGAAGCCGGGCGCCTGCTCGCGCAGATCGGCCACGCGGGTCGGGTTGTTGGTCTTGACCGGGTTGCGGTTGTCGACCTTGTCCCAGTGCACGGTGGCGATGCGCTCTTCCAGGGCCAGCACGCGCTGGGCGGCCGCGGCGGGCTCGGCTTCACCGGCGATGCCCGCCAGCTGGCCCAGGTAGACGCGGTAGGCCTCGCGAGCCTTGGCCATGCGGACGTCATCCTTGAGCAGGTAGTAGTCGCGGTCCGGCAGGCCCAGGCCGCTCTGGCCCATGCGCACGCCGTTCATCTTGGGGTTCTTGGCCTCGGCCGTCACACCCACGCGCACCGGCGAGGCGGCGAAGAGCTGTGAGCGGCCCAGCCATTGCGCCAGCGCCGTCCGGTCCTTGATGGCCGAGATCTCTTTCAGCAGCGGCTGGATGGGCGCCAGGCCGGCGCGCTCGATCGCCTCGGTGTCGAGGTGGCTGCGGTAGTAGTCGGCGATCTTCTGGGCATTGCTGCCGGCCGCATGCTGGCCGCGGGCCAGCTCGTCGATCAGGGCGCGCACGCGCGCGTCGGACTGGTCGATCAGCAGGTCGAAGCTGCCATAACGCGATTTGTCGGCGGGGATCTCGGTGTTCTTCAGCCACAGGCCGTTGACGGCGCGGAAGAGATCGTCCTGCGGCCGCACGCTGGGGTCGAAGCTGCTGCGGTCCAGGCCCTGGATGACCGGGGTGCTCGTGTCTGCAATCGTCGCGGCCTGGGCCGCAACGGCGCCGCAGGCCAGTGCCACCAGCAAGGGCAGGGTGGCGAGCCGGGAAGGGTGCTTCAACATGGGCGGATTCCTTGTGAATGGTGTCGGAGACTCGGTGGGGTGCATCGCCTCACCAGATGCGGATGCGCTCGCCCTCGGGCTTGAACAGGCGGTCGCCCTTGCGGGTGCCGAAGGCCTGGTGGAAAGCGTCGTGGTTGACCACGCCGCCGTTGGCGCGGAACTGGCCCGGCGAATGCGGGTCGGCCATCAGCTGTTGCAAGAGCAGGGGCGGGCGCACCTTCTCGCGCCAGATCTGCGCGAAGCCGAGGAAGAAGCGTTGCTCACCGGTGTAGCCATCCAGCACCGGCGCCGGCTTGCCGCCCAGCGAGGCCTGGTAGGCCTTGTAGGCGATCTGCAGGCCCGACAGGTCGGCGATGTTCTCGCCCAAGGTCAGCTGGCCATTGACGCGCTTGCCGGGCAGGGCCTGGTAGGCGCTGAACTGCTGGGCCAGGCGCTGGCCCAGGGCCTCGAAGGCCTTGCGGTCGGCCGGCTGCCACCAGTCGCGCAGCATGCCGTCGCCGTCGTACTGGGCGCCCTGGTCGTCGAAGCCGTGGCTGATCTCGTGGCCGATCACGGCACCGATGCCGCCGTAATTGACCGCGTCATCGGCCTTCATGTCGAAGAAGGGCGGCTGCAGGATGGCGGCCGGGAAGACGATCTCGTTGAAGGTCTCGTTGTAGTAGGCGTTGACCTGTTGCGGCACCATGCCCCATTCGCTGCGGTCGACCTTCTGGCCCACCTTGGCGGCCTCGCGGGCCCAGGCGAACTGCGCCGCGCGCTGCTGGTTGCCGATCGCGTCGCCGGCCTTGACCTGCTGGGCGCTGTAGTCGCGCCAGACATCGGGGTAGCCGATCTTGACCAGGTATTTGGACAGCTTGTCCTGCGCTTGCAGCTTGGTCTCGGGCGTCATCCAGCTCAGGCCGTCGACCGAGCTCTTGTAGGCGGCCAGCAGATTGGCCACCAGCTCCTGCATGCGCGCCTTTTGCGCCGGCGGGAAATGCTGGGCCACGTAGAGCTCGCCCACGGCTTCGCCCAGGGCCTCGTTGATCGCATCCACGCCTTGCTTCCAGCGCGGCAGCTCCTGCTGCGTGCCGCTCATGGCGCGGCCGTGGAAGGCAAAGGCCGCGGCGCGGAAGGGCTGGGGCAGCACGGCGGCGTGGGCGTCCAGGGTGTGCAGCTTGGCATAGAGCTTCCAGTCGGCCAGCGGCGCTTCGGCCAGCAGCTGGGCCAGGCCGCGGATGGCGCTGGGCTGGGCCACGGTCAGCTTGTCCACGGCCTTGAGCTGGGCGGCGGCGAAGAAGGCGTTCCAGTCCGGGCCCGGCGCGGCGGCGCTCAGCTCGGCTGGCGTCATCGGGTTGTAGGTTTTTTGCACATCGCGGCTGCTGACCACGTCCCAATGCGCCTTGGCCATGCGCGTTTCCAGGGCCAGCACGCGGCGTGCGGCTTCGGCCGGCTGGGCTTCGCCGCTCAGGCGCGCCAGCTTGCTCAGGTAGGCCAGATAGGCGCTGCGGGCCTTGGCCAGGCTGGGGTCGCGCTGGTTCAGGTAGTAGTCGCGCTCGGGCAGGCCCAGGCCCGACTGGGCCAGCTGCAGGCGGTTGACCATGGGCGCCTTGGGGTCGGGGCCTAGGGCCAGGCGGAAGGGCTGGCGCAGCTGGCCCTGGGCCGAGCCCAGCCAGACCAGCAATTGCTCGCGGCTGGCCAGTGCGGCGATCTCGTCCAGGCGCGGCTGCAGGGCGCTCAAGCCCTCGCTGTCGATGCGGGCGGTGTCCAGAAAGGCGGCGTAGAACTGGCCGATCTTGGCCTCCTTGCTGCCTTCGGCCTGAGGCTGCGCCGCCAGGCCCTCGGCCAGGGCGCGCACGCGCTGGTCGCTGAGCTCGGCCAGTTTCTCGAAGCTGCCCCAGGAGCCCTTGTCGGCCGGGATGGTGGTGGCCTTGATCCAGCCGCCGTTGGTGGCGCGGAACAGGTCGTCCTGCACCCGCACCTTGCGGTCGAAGTAGGGCAGGTCCAGGCCGGAGGCCGGTGCGTCTGCGGCCAGGGCCGCGCCGCTGGCCAGGGCGCTCAGGCCCGAGATGCCGGCGACGTGGAGCAGGGCCACCAGGGTGCAGTGTTGAAAGGCGTTCATGGCGGGAGTTCGCAAATCAAAGATCAGGTTCAGAAATGGGAAATGCCCGGCTTCCTGCGAAACCGGGCATTGGCAATCGGGGCAGACCGCGCATGTGGAGATCGGTTGGCGCGAGCCTACCCGGCATGGCCGGGCGTGCCGAAAGTCAGCGCTCGGGAGTTTCCCGAGTCGACCTTCAAGGCTGTGTTCAATCCAGCGAGACGCGCTGGCCTTGCACCCAGACCTGCTGCAACTGCAGCTCAGGGTCGAACACCACCGCATCGGCCCAGGCGCCGGCCTGCAGGCGGCCGCGCTCGGCCAGGCCCAGGTAGTCGGCCGGGTTGCGTGACAGGCGCGCCGAAGCGTCTTCCACGCTGAGCCCCACCTCGACCAGATTCCGCAAGGCCTGATCCATGGTCAGGGCGCTGCCGGCCAGGGAGCCGGTGGCCAGGCGCACGCAGCCTAGGCACTTGAGCACGCGCTGCGAGCCCAGGCTGTATTCGCCGTCCGGCATGCCGGTTGCCGCGGTGGCGTCGGTCACGCAGTAGAGCTTGGGGATGGCGCGCAGGGCCGCGCGCATGGCGCCCGGGTGCACATGCTGCAGATCGGGGATTAGCTCGGCATACTCGGCATGGGCCAGGGCCGCGCCCACCATGCCGGGCTCGTAGTGGTTGAGGCCCGGCATGCCGTTGAACAGGTGGGTGAAGCCGGCCACGCCGGCCTTGAGTGCGGCCACGCCGTCCTCGTAGCTGCCGGCGCTGTGGCCGATCTGCACGCGGATGCCCAGGGCGCTGAGCTCGGGGATCAGGGCCAGGTGGCCGGGGATCTCGGGCGCCAGGGTCAGCACCTTGATGGCCGCCAGGGCAGAAAAGGCCTGCACCGCTTCCAGCGTGGCGCGACTGACGATGTCGGGTTGGGCACCGAGCCGGCGTGAGCTCAGGTAAGGGCCTTCCAGATGCACGCCGAGGATGCGCGCCTCGTCAGCCCGCGGCTCGGCCATCACCGCGCCAATGCCTTGCAGGGCGCGCTCGATATCGCCTTGCGGCGCGGTCATGGTGGTGGCCAGCAGGCTGGTCGTGCCGTGGCGGGCATGGGCGCGCGCCACGGTGCGGGCGCTCTCGCCGCCCTCCATGATGTCCACGCCCAGGCCGCCGTGCACATGGAGGTCGACAAATCCGGGCAGGATCAGCCGGTCCTCGGGCGCGCTGGCGTCCTCGTGCAGGGCGGCGATGCGCCCATCGGCTAAGAATTCGAGATGGCCGCGCACCCAGCCCTGCGGGCCGAGGATGCGACCCGAGAGGGACTGCGGGTTCATGGATTTGAGGCGTTAGGGATTCGCATGGAAGAAGAAGCGCGATGAAGCGTTCAATCCACCACGATCAGTTCGATGCCGAGGCGCTGCAGGCCTTCGCGATACTCGGTGCTGATGCCCGCATCGGTGATGACGGTGTGCACCCGGTCCATCTGGATGATGCGGTGCAGGCTGACGCGGCCGAACTTGGAGGCGTCGCTGACGACGAAGACCTTTTTGGCGCGCTCGACCATCTTGCGGTTGATGCTGGCCTCGGCCTCGTGGTGGGTGGTGATGCCGAACTGCAGGTCCAGGCCGTCCACGCCGAGAAACAGCTTGTCGAAGTTGTAGCCGTTCAGGCTGGCCTCGGCCTGCGAGCCCTGGATGGACAGCGACTTCTTGCGCAGCAGGCCGCCGGTCAGCATCAGCTCCACGCCCTCGGCATCGGCCAGCTCCCAGGCGATGTTCAGGCCGTTGGTCATCACCGTCACGCGGGCGTCGGCGGGCAGCTGGCGCAGGTGGCGGGCCAGGGGCATGGTGGTGGTGCCCGAGTCGATGATGATGTTGTCGCCCGGCTCGACCAGGGCCGCGGCGCGTGCGCCGATGCGCTCTTTCAGCGTCGAGTTCAGCTCATCCTTCTGGCGGATGTTCTGCTCCTGCGGCGGCATGCGGTTCAAGCTGGCGCCGCCGTAGTTGCGGGTGACCAGGCCCTGGTCCTCGAAGACGCTCAGGTCGGTGCGTATGGTCACGGCCGACACGCCCATCATGGGCACCAGCTCGGCCACCTGCACGCTGCCGTTCTCCATCAGCATTTGCAGGATCTGTTCGCGCCGCTCTCGGGTATTCCTCATGGACTCGTGGCTTTCGATTCAAGGGGTTTTTGAGGCTCAAACTCAAGCTGGCTCGTGGCGGGCTCGGTTCAAAGCTTGTGATCGGAATGAATCTTAATTGAACGAAAGAATCGAGCTATTGGTACTTTCGATGTGTCGGCGCCCCGGCCGGGCGCTCAGGCGGGGTGGCGGTTGCGGGCACAGGCCCGGGCGTAGCGGGCCAACTCCAGCCCCACTTTGTGGCGGGCCAGGGCTGCGGGCTCGGCGGCCAGCTCGCCGGCCAGCACGGCCTCCAACTGCTGCGGCAGGTGCTGACTCAGCAGGGGCAGGGGAATGCCGCTGGACTTCAGATTGGCGATCAGGCGCTGCAGGGCGGTTTGCACCTCGGGCTCGCCCCAGTAGTAGCGGCAGCGGTCGCTGAAGGCAAAGCGGCGCAGCAGGCGCTGCTCGTCTGGGCTGCCGGCATAGTGCTTGGCCCAATGCTTGGGCTCGTTCAGCATGCAGCGCTCCAGCACACCGGGCAGATCAGCCTGATGCTCGGCCGGCAGCAGCTCGCGCTCGATGGCCGAGAGCGCAAACCAGGCCTCGCGCAGGGCAAAAGTGACTGCTGGGCCGACCTTGAGGATGGCGTAGTGATCTCGCACCAGGGCGTGCAGCGAGGCTTCCGTCTGGTAGTCGGTCGAGTGGGCCTCGAAGACCAGGCGCGGCTGGGTTTCGATGAAGGCCGACAGCGCCCCTGCGGCGGCCGGCTGGTAGTGCTGGACCTGGCTGTGGTCGAAATCGACGCCGGGCTGCACCACCATGGCGATCACACGTTGCCATGCTGCTTCCAGGCCCTGGGCCGCAAAGGCCTGCTCATGCACGGCCAGGGTGGCGGCGGCGGCCGCCGGCGCGGTGACGGCCACGCCGCCGCCCAGCGAGGCTTCGCCGCCCGGCACCGGCACCTCGGTGCCGATCACATAGACCGGTGGCGCCACACCCAGGCGCGCGGCCGTGGCCTCGGCCACCAGGGCCAGATCGGCCGAGCGTGCGGCCACGGTCGCGTCGCTGAGCGGCCGGGTGTCGTCGGCACAGGCCATGCTGCAGTCGAGGTGGATCTTCTCGAAGCCCGCCGCCACATAGGCCTCGATCAGCACGCGGGCATGGCCCATGGCATCGGCGGCCGGCAGATGCTGCCAGGCATTGGGGCCCAGGTGGTCACCGCCCAGGGCGATGCGATCGATCGGGAATTGAGTCTCCGCCGCCAGGGCCTGCACATAGTCGCGGAACTGCGGCGGCGTCATGCCGGTGTAGCCGCCGAACTGGTCCACCTGGTTGGAGGTCGATTCGACCAGCAGCGGTGTGTCGTAGGCGCGCGCCACCTCCATCGCCGCCTGCAGCACAAAAGGGTTGGCCGAGCAGACGCTGTAGAGGCCGACGGGCTGGCCGCTGCGGTGGGCGGTGATGGTGGCGAGCAGATGGGACATGGGGGCAGGCAGGAATGGAAATGGGGGCAGAGCGGCTTCAGCTCAGGCGCTGGCGCGCCAGCAGCGCGGCACCGCGCGCGCCGCCGGCATCGCCGAAACGCGGCGGCAGGATGGGCGGCACGCTGACGCCCTGGAAGAGATGCGGGCCTATCGCCTCGGGCAGATCGGTGTAGAGGCTTTGCAGCTTGGACAGCCCCCCGCCCAGCACCAGCACATGGGGGTCGTAGGCCATGATCAGGCCGGCCAGGGCATGGCCCAGCAGGTCCAGATGCACGGCCAGGGCCTGGTGCGCGTGGGCCTCGCCCGCATCGGCCGCGGCCACGATCTGGGGCACGGACTGGCCTGCCGGGCCGCCGAAATGCTGGAACAGGGCCGCCAGGCCGCTGCCCGAGACATAGCGCTCGACACAGCTCTGCAGCCCGCAGGCACAGGCCAGCAGGGGCAGGCGGTGGCGCTGTTGCAGCAGCGCCGGCAGGGCCCAGTGGCCCCACTCACCGGCCAGTCCGTTGTAGCCGCCGATCAGCCGGCCCTGGACGCAAAAGCCGCCGCCTGCCCCGGTGCCGAGAATGGCGCCGAACATGGACGCAAACCCTTCCGCCGCGCCGCCTTGCGCCTCGGACAGGGCAAAGCACTGGCAGTCATTGCCGATGGCCACGGGCCGGCCCAGGCGCTCGCGCAGGGCTTGCGGCACGGCGCGGCCGCTGAGCGCGGGCACGTTCGAGCTGAGCTGCAAGCCGGTCTGCGGGCTGATGATGCCGGGCAGGCCCAGGCCCACGCGGCCGCTGCAAGCCAGGACCCGGTCGGCCTCAATCACCAGCTCGGCAATCGCCTCGACAAAGGCCTCGAAATCCTGCGTCGGCGTGGCCACGCGGCGGCGGTAGAGCTCGGCGAAGCCGGGCTCGCCGCCATCAAAGGCGACCAACTCGATCTTGGTGCCGCCGATGTCCAGGCCGTAGCAGGGCGCGCCGGCCGGCGGGCTGGACTCAGTCGCAGTGGACACGGGCGGATTCGACATAGGGATAAATCTCCACACCCTGCACGACCCGGTTGACCGTGCCATCGGGGAAGGGATTGTCCGGCGTCAGGCCCAGGGCCACCGAGCGGTGCAGGGCGTACTGCTGCGCCAGGATCAGCCACAGCGTGGTCAGCCAGCTGTCGCTCAGGCCGCTGGGTTCGGCGCTCAGGGCGCGGCTCAGCAGAGGGTTGTCGCCCTGCAGCGCGCCGGCACCGGCCTCGCCGATCAGCAGCACGCGGCCGGCGATGCCGTCGCGCAGCAGCTCGTTCAGCAGGTCCTGCTCATAACGGCGCGCATGTGCGTCCTGCGATTGGAAGATCACGACCAGGCTCTGGCCATTGAGCATGGATTTGGGGCCGTGGCGGAAGCCCAGCAAGGTGTTCGAGAAGGCCAGCACCCGGCCGCTGGTCAGCTCCAGCACCTTGAGTGCCGACTCTTGCGCCAGCGCCTCCAGCGGGCCGCTGCCCAGGTAGACGATGCGGTCGAAAGGCTGGGCGGCCAGCTCGGCCAGGGTGGCCGCATGCTGGGCCAGCAAGGCCTCGGCGCGGCTCGCCACCAGTTCCAGGCGGGCCAGGCGTTCGGCCCAGGGTGCGCGGCTGAAGGCGGCCAGGGCGGCCAGCTGCATGCTGCTGAAGCTGCTGGTCATGGCAAAACCGCGGTCGCAGGAGGCGGCCGGCATCAGCAGGTTCAGGGTGTCGGCGCGGGCCGCGTTGTTGCGGTAGAGCTCGCCCTCGGCATTGCAGGTGATGTTCAGGAAGCGCGGCGCATCGATCTGCTGACGCAGCAGCTCGACGGCAGCCAGGCTTTCCGGGCTGTTGCCGCTGCGCGCGAAGGACACCAGCAAGGTGGGCTGCTCGCGCTGCAGATAGAGCTCGGGGTGGGTCAGCAGGCTGGTGGTGGCCACGGCGCGCACTTCGGCGGGCCAGTCGCGGTTGATCTCGTCGGCCAGGGTCTGGCCCACATAGGCCGAGCTGCCCGCGCCGGTCAGGATGACCCGGTGGCTGGGCTGGCTCAGCCATGCGTCGAGAAAAGCGCGCAGCTGGGCTTGATGGTCGGCCAGCGAGGCGGCCAGCTCGCGCCAGACGCGGGGCTGCTGCGCGATTTCCTCCGCCGTGGCCAGGCCTTGCAAGTGCTGCCAGTCGCTGGCGCTGCGGTTGAGAAGAGTAGTCATTGTTTTTATCGAAAGATTGTCGTGAAATTTATCGTTTAACTTTCGATTCGTCAAGCAAGCTCGCGTAAAGGAAAGAAATATCGATTAAACAAAAGAAATTGACTTTCGGGTGATCGCTTCAAGCCAGGCCGGCTGCGCCGGGCCGGCTGCGCCGGGCCGGATGCCCGCTGGCCCGTCGGGCTGCTTCAGCTGTCCTTGCGACGCAGTTGGTCCAAGGCCACGGCCAGCAGCAAGATGCCGCCGCGCACCATGTACTGGTAGAAGGCGTCGATATTGAGCAGGTTCATCGCGTTCTGCACCGTGCCCATGATGAGCACGCCCACCACCATGCCCGAGATGCTGGCGCGGCCGCCCATCAGCGAGACACCGCCCAGCACGCAGGCCGAGATCACATTGAGCTCGAAGCCCTGGGCCGCATTGGGCTGGCCGCTGGTGATGCGCGCCGCCAGGATGACGCCGGCCGCCGCCGCCACCACACCCTGGATCAGGAAGATGGTGATGCGCACGCGGGCCACGTGGATGCCGGCCAGGCGGGCGGCTTCGGGGTTGCCGCCGATGGCCAGGGTGTTGCGGCCGTAGACCGTGCGGTTGAGCAGCAGGGCGAACAAGGCCACGCAGGCGATGGTGATCCAGACCGGCACCGGCAGGCCCAGCCAGAAGGCATTGCCGAGCTCAAAGAAGGCATCGGCCGAGATGCCCACCGCCTGGCCACCCGCGGTGATGAAGGCCAGGCCGCGCACGATCTCCATGGTGGCCAGGGTGGTGATCAGGGCGTTGATCTTCCAGCGCGCGATCACCACGCCATTGACCCAGCCGATCACGGCGCCGGCCGCCAGGGCTGCGGCAATGCCCAGGGCGATGCTCTCGGTTTGGTTGATCACGGTGGCGCAGAGCACGCCGGCCAGGGCCACGGTGGAACCGATGGACAGGTCGAAATCGCGCGAGGCGATGCAGAAGGTCATGGCGCAGGCCACCATGCCGATCTGCGAGACCGAGAGTGCCAAGCCGATCATGTTCGGCACACTGAAGAAATACTCCACCGTCAGCGAGAGCACGCCGAAGAGCAGGGCGAAGATCAGCAGCAGGCTGTGCTCGTCCAGCAGGCGCAGCAGGGTCTTTCGGCGGGCGGGGGAGGCGGCTTGCATGGGCTCTGGCATGGGCGTGGAAGACAAAGAGTCGGTGCTCGTGTTCATCGGGGTCGATTCAGGATTCGGTGACAGTCGAGATCAGGGCTTCAGGCCGCTTGCGCTTCTGGGAGGGCGCCGCCATCGGGCAGGGCCAGGGCCAGCACCCGGGCCTCATTGGCCTCGCCGCGGGCCAGGCTGCCGGCGATGCGGCCCTGGCGCATGACCAGCACCCGGTCGGCCAGGCCCAGCACCTCGGGCAGCTCGCTGGAGACCACGACGATGGCCACGCCGCGCGCGGCCAGCTCATGCAGCACCTCGTAGATTTCGCTCTTGGCGCCGATGTCGATGCCGCGGGTGGGCTCGTCGATGATCAGCACCTTGAGCTCGCGCTCGGCCAGCCAGCGGGCCAGGATGGCTTTTTGCTGGTTGCCGCCCGAGAGCAGGCGGATCTCCTGCGCCGGGCTGGGCGTCTTGATGCGCAGGCGGGCGATGAACTCGGCCGCCACCTCGGCCTCGCGGCGGGCGTTGAGGAGCAGGCCCGGCGTGTTGCGCCGGCAGCTGAGGTTGATGTTCTCGGCCACCGAGCGGCAGCCGATGATGCCCTGCTCCTTGCGGTCCTCGGGGCAGAACATCAGGCCGGCGGCGATGGAGCCGGCGACCGAGTCGCCGCGCAGTGGCTCGCCGTCCAGCCACACCTTGCCGCTGCGGCGCGGGTCGGCGCCGAAGACCAGGCGCATCAGCTCGCTGCGGCCCGCGCCCATCAGGCCGAAGAAGCCGACGATCTCGCCGGCGGCGACGTCAAAGCTGGCCGGCTCGGGCAGGCTGCGGCCGCTCAGCTGCTGCACTTGCAGGCGTGGGCTGCGTGCAGCCGTTGCGGTATCCCTTGTGGACTTCTTCTTGCCGCTGCCGAACACATCCTGGATCTCGCGGCCCACCATGGCCTGCACCAGCTGATCGCGGCTGACACCTTGCAGGCTGGCGAAGCGGCCGACCGAGCGGCCGTCGCGCAGCACGCTGGCGCCGTCGCAGAGGGCAAAGATTTCATCCAGGCGGTGCGACACGTAAATCAGCACCTTGCCCTGCGCGCGCAGCTCGCGCACCAGGCGGAACAGGGTTTCGGTCTCGCTGTGCGAGAGCGAGCTGGTCGGCTCGTCCAGCGCGATCACACGCGCATCGCGCAGCACCGCCTTGCAGATCTCCACCATCTGGCGCTGGCCGATGGAGAGCTCGATCATGCGGGCGTCCAGGTCGAGCGTGATGCCGATGCGGGCCAGCTGAGCTTGCATCTGCGCGCGCGCCTCGGCAAAGCGCACAAAGCCCCAGCGCTGCGGCAGGCGGCCCAGCCAGAGGTTCTCCAGCACCGTCATCTCGGGGATGTATTGCAGCTCCTGGTGGATGACGGCAATGCCCTGGTTCAGCGCATCGGCGGCACTCTTGAACTGCAGGGTCTGGCCGGCGAACTGCAGGCTGCCGCCATCGGGGCGCAGCTCGCCGCCGAGGATTTTCAGCAGCGTGCTCTTGCCCGCGCCGTTCTCGCCCAGCAGGGCATGAACCTGGCCGGCCGGGATGTCGAGGTCCACGCCGCCCAGGGCACGCACGCCGGGAAAGGATTTGCTGAGCGCGCGGATGTGCAGGTCCTGCTTCATGAGGTCACAGGCCCAGGCTGGTTCGCACCTGCTTGAAATTGGCGCGGTCGGCCAGGGTGCCGCTGGTCAGGGTCAGCTTGGGGGGCTCTTTGCCGTTCTTGATCCAGTCGAACATGGCGACCGCCGTGTCATAGCCATGCTTGCGCGGGCTCAGCATCACGGTGGCGACGAAGCCGGTGGGCTCGGCCTTGGCGAACTCGTTGACGGCCGATTGGCTGCCGCCGATGCCCACGCCGATCACGCTGGCGGCCTTGAAGCCCTTGCCCTCGCTGGCGCGCACGCCGCCGAGCACGGCCTCGTCATTGGGGCCGAAGACCAGCCACTGCTTGAACTTGGGGTTCTGGGTCAGGGTCACGGTGGCGGCGTTGAAGGCGTTCTCGGTGTCGGCCTTGGGCATGGGGGCGCTGACGATGTTGGCGGCCGGCAGGCCGGCCTGGGTCAGCACGGCGCTGCTGCCATCGGTGCGCTCCTTGGAGGTGCTGAGCTGGTCATAAGTGACGCGCAGTGCGCCGACCTCGGCCAGCTTCCAGCCGCGCTTTTTCACTTCGGCCAGCAAGGCCTCGCCGACCTGGGCGCCGATGGCGCTGGCCGAGATGCCGACATGGGCAATCGCCTCGATCGGCTTGCCGGCGCCGTTGACCAGGCGGTCGTCCACGCTGATCAGCTTGAGATTGGCCTGGCGTGCCCGTGCCTGCAGGGCCGGGCCCAGCTTCACATCGGGGGCGCAGACGATCATGCCCTGGGCGCGCTGCGCGGCCAGGTTGTCGATGGCGGAGAGCAGCTTGTCGCCATCGGGCGCGGCGATCTTGATCAGGGTGAAGCCCTTGTCCTTGGCGGCCTGCTCGGCATGGCGCCACTCGTCCTGGAACCAGGGCTCGTCGACCTGCTTGATGATGAAACCGATCTTGACCGGCGAAGCGGCATCGGCGGCCAGGGCGGCTGTGCTCAGCAGGCCCGCAGAGAGCAGGGCGGCGCTGCCGGCCGCCAGGGCCAGGCGGCGGCAGATGGCGCGGCGGGCTGGGGGCAGAGGCAGCGCAGTGGCGGCGTCAGGGCTCGGTGTGGCGGTCGGTTTCATCGCATGTCTCCTCGGGGTCGGGCCTGCGGGCCCGTGGCGTCTGGATGGTTGGGGCGGGTGCTTCTTGCGCTGTGGCGCCTGCAAGCCGGGGCCGCAGGCGCAGAGGGCTGGCACGCAGGCCGGAGTTTCGTCTCTTTTGCGACCCGCGCCCGGCACTTCACCCGCAATGCTTCTGTTTAGTGCTTGTTTCTTTCGAAACGAAACCTTTAACTTTCGAAATTGCCGGCCAATTGCCGTCCCGTGACAGCAACATCGGCTCAGAACAAAACTTTCGAAGCAAGAATGTATCAATAAAAATCTTTCTTTTCACAAGTCCGGCAAGAATTTCTGCTAGTGGTTTCTACTGAATTTGTCTTTTTCGCAGGGGTATTGCTGGTTTTCTTCGTTGACATCTTGCTTTGTGCTGCATAGAGTCTTTCCATTGCTTTCGATTTGCGCAAACGAGCGAAGGGCTCGCGGCGCAGACGGAAAAGGCCGTTCACCCGGGCGGCCTCACCCCCACACCGCAAACCCGGCCGCGCCAGTTCCAAAGGCGGCAGCGAGGATTTGCAGGACGTCGTTGATTCAGAGGGATATGCAGATGGTCAAGAACCGCTTACCGCAGCCGACGCTGCCAAGCCATGCGCCAAGCACCGCGCTGCGCACGCCGGCCTTGGCCCTGGCTGTGCTCCAGGTCTGCGGTGGCCTGCTGCTGGCGGCGGCTGAGGTGGCGGCGGCGCCGCTGGGTGCGCTGCGCGAGATTCAGGCCGTGCCGGCTTCCGCCACGCCGGCGCCGGGCGAAGGCCTGCAGCAGTGGGATCTGCGCACCGACAGCAAGATGCGTCTGCGCATCAGCCTGCTCAAGCCCGATGTGCTGCGCCTCTGGGCCGGGGCCAAGGATCAGCTGCAGTCCGCCGGTGACAAGGCGGCGCCCATCGTCATCGAGACGGTCAGCCAGCCGGTGGCCCACAGCTGGAGCGATCAGGGCGACCACCACCTGCTCAAGACCGAGGCCCTGGCCCTGCGCGTCTACAAAAAGCCCTTGCGCCTGGCGCTGTACAAGGCCGACAACCGCAGCCTGCTCTGGCGGGAGACCCAAAGCCTGGACATCGCCGACAAGCTCAGCGTGCAGACCTTGAGCAGCCAGAAGGACGAACGTTTCTTCGGCGGTGGCCAGCAGAATGGCCGTTATGAGTTCAAGGGCAAGCAGCTTGAGGTTTCGTACTCGGGCGGCTGGGAAGAGGGCGATCGGCCCAGCCCTGCGCCTTTTTTGATGAGCTCGCGCGGCTGGGGCATGCTGCGCAACACCTGGAGCAATGGCAGCTACGACCTGCGCTCGCCCGAGCAGATCTCGCTGCAGCACCAGGAGGGGCGCTTCGACGCCTTCTTCTTCGTCGGCCCAAGCATCCGCGAGGTGCTGGCCCGCTACACCGAGCTGACCGGCCGCGCCCGCCTGCTGCCGCGCTGGGCTTATGAATACGGCGATGCCGACTGCTACAACGACGGCGACAACGTCAAGAAGCCCGGCACCGTGCCCAAGGGCTGGAGCGACGGCCCGACCGGCAAGACCCCCGATGTGCTGAGCTCCGTGGCGCGCAAGTACCGCGAGCACGACATGCCCGGTGGCTGGATCCTGCCCAACGATGGCTACGGCTGCGGCTACACCGACCTGCCCGATGTCGTGAAGGGTCTGGCCGATCTGGGCTTCCGCACCGGCTTGTGGACCGAGAACGGCGTGGACAAGATCAAGTGGGAGGTCGGCACGGCCGGCAGCCGCGCGCAGAAGCTGGACGTGGCCTGGACCGGCCAGGGCTACCAGTTCGCCATGGATGCCAACCAGTCGGCCTTCAATGGCATTCTCGACAACTCCGACGCGCGGCCCTTTTTGTGGACGGTGATGGGCTGGGCCGGCATCCAGCGCTATGCCGTGACCTGGACCGGCGACCAAAGCAGCAGCTGGGACTACATCCGCTGGCACATCCCGACCCTGATCGGCTCCGGCCTTTCGGGCCAGGTCTATGCCACCGGCGACGTGGACGCCATCTTCGGCGGCAGCCCCGAGACCTACACCCGCGACCTGCAGTGGAAGACCTTCACGCCGGTGCTCATGGGCATGAGCGGCTGGGCCGAGGCGGCGCGCAAGCACCCCTGGGCCTACGAGGAACCCTACCGCAGCATCAACCGCAAGTACTTGAAGCTCAAGATGCGCTTGACGCCGTACATGTACACCCTGGCCCATGAGGCCGAGGTCAGCGGCGCGCCCTTGGTGCGCGGCCTGATGTGGGACCACCCGCAGGACCCGGCCGCCTTCACCGAGGCGCACAAGTACCAGTTCCTGCTCGGCCGTGATCTGCTGGTGGCGCCGGTCTACCGCAGCCAGGCCGCCTCGGGCGGCTGGCGCAAGAACATCCACCTGCCGCAAGGCCTGTGGTTCGATTACTGGGACGGCCGCAGCGTCCGTGCGCCGGAAGCCGGCCGCACGATCGACCTGCAGGTCGGCCTGGACAAGCTGCCCGTCTTTGTGCGCGGCGGCGCCATCCTGCCGCTCTACCCGGAAAGCCTGTACGACGGCGAAAAGCCCAAGGACGAGCTGGGCCTGGACCTCTATCCCCACGGTGAATCGAGCTTCACCCTGTACGAGGACGACGGCCTGACACGCCAGTACCGCGAACAGGGCAAGAGCAGCCGCCAGCGCATCCGCATGAGCGCACCGCTGGACGGCGCCGGCGATGTGCGGGTGGAGGTCGGCGCGGTCGAGGGCGAGTACGCCGGCCAGCTGGCGCAGCGCCGCCTGGCCCTGAGCGTGCACACCCGCGTCAAGCCGGCTTCCGTGGAATTGGGCGGTCAGGTTCTGCCTGAGCTGGCCGATGCCCAGGCCTTGCAAGCGGCCAGCCAGGGCTGGTTCTTCGATGCGGCCGACCGCTTCGGCACGGTGCAGATCAAGACCGGCCCGCGCTCCATCCGCCAGTCGGCCAGCTTCCTGTTGAAGATCGCCGCGGGCAGCGTGCTGGCCGGCAGCGAGGATTTCCCGGCCGCCCCGGTGCTGGGCCGCCAGGTGCCGGTGGACAGCCTGACCGTGGTCAACCGCCCGGCCGAAGAGCCGGGCCACCACATCGAGCGTGCGTTTGACGGCAAGCCCGAGACCTGGTTCCGCACCACCCGCAACCAGGCCATGAAGGCCGGGCCGCATGAATGGGTGCTGGGCCTGGGCGAGCGCCGCCTGATCGACGGCATCGAGATCGCGCCGCGCAATGACAAGAACTGGAAGTACGGCCAGGTTCGCGACTTCGAGGTCTACATGGGCGACAACAACGGCGACTGGGGCGCCCCGGTGCTGGCTGGCCGCCTGCCGCTGAAGGAGGGCCTGCAGACCCTCAACTTCCCCAAGCCGGCCGCCGGCCGCCTGCTGCGTTTCCGCGTGCTGAGCACGCACAACAAGGTGGCCGATGCCGCTGCTGACGGGGCCGCGGCCGAAACGGGCGGCGAAGCAGCTGCCAAAGCCTTCAATGCCTTGCTGCCCAGCGAGGTCGAGCCCATCGCCTTGTCGGAGTTCCATGTGCTCGAACATCGTGCTGCCGAAGGCGCCGCCGAGCAGCAGCGTTACCTCTCCGAGCTGCCGGCCGTCGGCGCCGCACGCCGCGACCGACCAGCCAGCGCCGCCGCGCAGATGCGCATGAACGGCCTGCAGTTCCACAAGGGCTTGGGCGTGGGCGCCAGCAGCCGCCTGGACTTCAGCCTCAGCGGCCGCTGGAACCTGTTCCGTGCTGACCTTGGTGTGGACGACAGCTGCCGCAGCTTTGGCGGCCTGCAGTTCCAGGTCTGGGGCGATGGCCGCCTGCTCTACGACAGCGGCCGCATCCAGGCACCGGCCGTGGTCAAACCCGAGCTCGATGTGCGGGGGCTTAAGCATCTGAGCCTGCGCACCCTGCGCGCCACCGGCAGCCAGGCCCACAAGGTCTGCGCCAACTGGGCCAATGCTTCCTTGCTGGGCTTGGAAGGCGCCACCGTGAGTTTCGACGCGACGCCCTCAAGGCCGTCGCGAGCGGAAAACGCAGCACCGCGCTGACGACCCAGCCAGCACCGACCCCACCCACCCTTCACTGACCCCTGTTCGTTGGCAAAAACAGGCCAGCCGCGTTGCGGCGTGCCCAAACCTTGGAGATGAGACGATGAGAAAAACGACAAAACTGGTGGCCGTCCTGGCCGCAGCCGGCCTGGCGTCCTGGGCCCAAGCCCAAACCGCGAACCCGAGCAACAAAGAAGCGGGCGAGAAGCTCGACCGCGTCGAGGTGACCGGCTCCAGCATCAAGCGCATCAACGCCGAGACCGCCTCGCCGGTGCAGGTGGTGGACGCCAAGCAGATCGAGAACATGGGCGCCAAGACCCTGCAGCAGGTGCTGGAAAACCTGCCCGCCAATATGCCGGCGCTGCAGGACTTCCGCTCCATGTTCACCGGCACCGATGGCGCCTCGCAGGCCAATCTTCGTGGCCTGGGTGCGCAGGGCACGCTGATGCTGCTGAACGGCCGCCGCCTGTCCTTCTACGGTGCGCCGGATGGCTTCCAGACCCAGTTCGTCAATATCGACACGATTCCAGCGGCCGCCATCGAGCGCATGGAAATCCTGACCGACGGCGCCTCGGCTGTTTACGGCTCGGATGCCGTGGCTGGCGTGATCAATGTGATCACCAAGAAGGAGTTCACCGGCCTGCAGCTGAGTGCCAACACCGAAAGCTCGCAGCGCATCAAGGCCTACGGTCAGCATTCGGCCAGCGCGATGTTCGGCTTTGGCGATCTGGCGCGCGACAAGTTCAATGTCTACGGCTCGGTCAATCTCTACAAGCGTGACACCGTGTCGCCCCAGGACACGCTGGACAAGCGCCCGGCCGGCTACTACATCGACAACCCGAACTACATCAAGAACTTCCGCATCAGCGACGGCAGCACGCCGGGCGTGCTGAACCCGGGCACCTTGTTCGTGTTCGACAGCAAGAACACCCGCTCCAGCATGGCGGTGCCGGGCTGCACCAGCATCGTCACCACCGGCAGCAACACCAGCTGCGCGATCAACAACCTGCCTTACCAGCTGGCCGTGGTGGGCGCCTCCGACCGCGCCACCCTGTTCCTGAACGGCACCTATGCCGCCAGCCCCGACATGGAGTTCTTCGGCCAGGCCAACTACACCCACATCCAGCTTCACTCGATCAACCGCCCGGCTTTCTTCAACAGCGGCTCCAGCAGCAACTGGTTCTCGCGTGACACCGGCACCACGCTGAACACCTTCACTCAGCCTTTCCTGGGCCCCAACAACGTCTACAACAAGCTCACGCCTGAGCTCAAGGCCAAGATGGGCGGCGCCGCGGGCCTGACGTATTACCTGCTGGACGATCTGAACCACATTGGCCAGAAGAACGAGGACAACAGCTACCGGGTGCTGGGCGGCGTGCGCGGCAGCTTCGGCAAATGGGACTACGAGTCGGCCTTCAGCCTGGCCGGCAGCCACTCGACCCTGTTCCAGACCATCAACACCAGCAAGAAGGGCTTCGAGAAGGCCTTCGGTCCCTACACCGTCGATCCGGTCACCAAGCGCACCTATATTGCTGACAATCCGGCCTACAAGTTCGGCGAGATCAGCGCATCCAATGCGGCCCTGCTGCGAGAAGCCTTCCCGACCTTCGACATCCATTCCTGGACCCGTCTGGCCACCTGGGACGGCAAGGTCGAGGGCGAGGTCGCACAGCTCAGCGCGGGCGCCGTGCGTGCGGCTTTCGGTGCCCAGCTGATGCGTGAGGAGTTCTACACCCCGGGTAACCCGGCGGCAGCGGCCGGTGACATCACCCAGCAGGGCGGCTCCTGGTTCAAGGGCGAGCGCAATGTGGCGGCGCTGTTCAGCGAAGCCATCGTGCCCCTGAGCAAGAACCTGGAGATGGACGCTGCCGTGCGTCTCGACAAATACCCCAACTTCGCTGCCAATCTGGCGCCCAAGGTGGGCCTGAAGTACCGAGCCATGCCCGAACTGCTGCTGCGCGGCACCTATTCGGAAGGCTTCCGTGCGCCCAATCTGGCGGAGTCCGGCAACGGTGGCGTCTATGCCCAGACCGTGGTGCGCGACGAACTGCGCTGCAAGCAGACCGATGCAATCGCCAATCTGCTGAAGAGCTCCACGGTGGCTTCCGAGCGCGAGCGCGGCACCCAGCTCTTCAACAGCAACTGCAGCACCGTGGTCGGAGGCATGACCCCGCCCAATCCCAATCTGCAACCCGAGAAGGCCAAGATCTCCACCCTGGGGATCGTGCTGGAGCCGCACAAGGACTTCAATGTCTCGGCCGACTATTTCTTCGTCTACCGCCGCAACGAGATCGTGCGCGAGGACTTCGGCCGCTTGTTCCGCGAGGCGGTCGAGAAGTATGGCCCGAGCCTGGAGGGCGCACCCAATGCCCAGCGCGTGCCACTGTCAGACGCCGACAAGGCCGTGATGGCTGAAGCGGCCGCCATGTGCGCCAACCCGGCCAATGCCGCAGCCTGCGCCGCCGGCGTGCCCAAGTACACGGTCGGCAACCTGGCCGGCCTGGTCAACAAGTACCTGAACCGCGGCCGCACCCTGGTGGATGGCTTTGACCTGGACGCTCAGGGCCGCTTCAGCCTGGGTGACTACGGCCGCCTGGGTCTGGGCATCAAGACCACCATCATGAACCGCACCATCTACAACTACGACGATGGTGAGGGCTGGTCGGGCAACTACATCGGCCTGCACAGCAACCCCAAGGTCACGGCCACGCTGAATGCTGACTGGAAGTACCGGGACTTCACGACCAGCGTCTTCGTCAACTACACCGGCACCCGCAAGTGGGCCGACTACCCGGGCGACGAGACCTACACGCCGGAAGCTTGCGCGACCAAGGGTGGCGCCCTGACAGCGGACGATTGCCGCCGCGGCATTCCGTCCTACACCACGGTCAATCTGTCGATGAATTGGACGCCGATCAAGCACCTGAACCTGGGCCTGAACGTCAAGAACCTGTTCAATCGCCAGCCCTACTACGACCCCAATGGCTGGGAAGGCTATGACCACCGCTACAACATCTACGGCCGCATGTTGAGCCTGTCCGCCAGCTACAAGTTCTGGTGATCTGGTGTGGCCGGGGCAATGCCCCGGCCCGCCTTCCTGTTTCTCGACGTGCCCGGCTTGCGCCACGGACGTCTGTTGCGAGAACTGCCATGTCAGACTTTCGATCTCTGTTGCCTCATGCGCTGCTGCTGAGCGCCTGCCTCGGCCTGAGCGCCATGGCCCAGGCGGCGGCCTTGATGCCCGCCCCGGGCTCGGCCACCGTGGCCAAGCTGGCCCCAACACGTGTGGCCCTGGCCGGCAATGCCTTCATCACCAGCGCCGCGCCCGATGCGCCTGAGTGGATCTCCTACAACGAGGGGCTGATGGATTGGCGCGATGCCCGCACCGTCATCAGCAGCTGGGTTCGTGTGGCCCAGCCCGGCAAGTTCAAGATCAGCCTCAAGGGCACGGTGCCGGCGGGCAGCGTCAGCCAGGTGCGGGTCTCGGCCCTGGGCAAGTCATTCAATCTGCGCCTGACGCCGACGGCCGGCCCCTTCAACACCCTGGCCACCATCGATGTGCCGCAGGCCGGCTACGTGAGGATCGACGTGCAGGGCATCAGCCGCACCGGGCCTGAGTTTGCGCAGCTTCAGGCCATCGAGCTCAGCGGCACGGCAGCGGCCGGCCTGGTCTATGCCAACCTCGATGCCGACTGGGGCTATTACTGGTCGCGCCGTGGGCCCTCGGTGCACATGAGCTACAGCACGCCGGCCCACACCGAGTACCTCTACAACGAGCTGACCATTCCCGTCGGCGAGGATGCCGTGGGCTCCTACTTCATGGCCAATGGCTTTGGCGAAGGCTACTTCGGCATCCAGGTCAAGGAGGAAGAGCGCTGGGTGCTGTTCTCCGTCTGGGATGCCGACAGCGGCAAGACCACCTTGGTGAAGAAGGGCCCCGAGGTCGTCAGCAATGAGTTCGGCGGCGAGGGCACGGGCGGCCAGAGCTATCTGGTCTACCCCTGGAAGGCCGGCACCACCTATCCCTTCATCACCCGTGTGCGTCCGGACGGCCAGGGCAACACCTTGTACTCGTCCTGGTTCTACGCGGTGGAGCAGGGCCAGTGGCGTTTCATCGCCACCTGGAAGCGCCCGGCCACCAACACCTGGCTGACCGGCGCCCATTCCTTCTGCGAGAACTTCATCGATACCAACGGTTTCGCTGGCCGCAAGATGCTGATGGGCCAGCAATGGGCCGTCAACAAGAGCGGCGCCTGGACCGAGCTGAACAAGGGCTGGTTCACGGTGGACCCGACCGGCGGCAACCGCCAGCGCCTGGACTTTGCCGGGGGTGTCGATGCCAGCGGCCAGTTCTACCTGCGCAACGGCGGCTTCTTCAACGCCACCGTGCCCGCCAATCAATCCTTCACCCGCCCGCTGGGCGGCAAGAAGCCCACGGTGGAACTGAGCTCCTTGCCCGAATGAAGGCCCGCCGAGGCAGGCTGGCGCCACAATGCGCCGGTGCCTTCGGCTGACCGCGCCCACCGACATTCCTCCCTTTTTCTTTTCCTCATGCACGCACGCACCATGCAACGCCGCCACTTTCTTTCCTCCAGTTCCGCCGCCCTGGGCGCCGCCAGCCTGAGCACCCTGATGCCCACCGCCCGCGCCGCCGGCCGGGAACGCCTGCGCCTGGGCCTGATCGGCACCGGCATGCGGGGCCAGGTCTTGCTGACCGAGCTGCTGCGCCGCGACGATGTCGAGGTGGTGGCCCTGTGTGACATCGAGCCCATCATGCTGGGCCGTGCGCTGGCCATGGTGGAGCGCTTCAAGAAAGCCAAGCCGCAGACCTACGGCGAGAGCGGCGACAAGCTTGCCTACCGCAAGCTGCTGGAGCAAAAAGGCTTGGACGGCGTCATCATCGCCACGCCCTGGGAGCTGCATGCCTCCATGGCCATCGATGCGATGAATGCCAAGGTGCCGGTCGGCTGCGAGGTGGTGGCCGGCATCACCCTGCAAGACCATTGGGACGTGCTGCGCACGCAGCAGCGCACTGGCACGCCCTACATGCTGCTAGAAAACGTCTGCTACCGCCGCGATGTGATGGCGGTGCTGCAGATGGTGCGTGCCGGCCTGTTCGGTGAGCTGGTGCATCTGCAGGGCGGCTACCAGCACGATCTGCGCGCCGTGAAGTTCAACAACGGTGACCCGAACAAGCCTTACGGCAGCGGCGTGGAGTTCGGCGCCAAGGGCTGGAGCGAGGCGCGCTGGCGCACCGAGCATTCGGTGCAGCGCAACGGCGAGCTCTACCCCAGCCACGGCATCGGCCCCTGCGCCATGTACGCCAACATCCACCGCGGCAACCGCTTCACCCACATCAATGCCTTTGCCAGCAAGGCCCGGGGCTTGAACGACTACATCAGCAAGAAGATGGGCGCCAAGGACCACCCCAGCGCCAAGGTGAAGTTCAAGCTCGGCGATGTGGTCACCACCACCCTGGCCTGCGAGAACGGCGAGACCATCATCCTGCAGCACGACACCTCGCTGCCGCGCCCTTACTCGCTGGGCTTCCGCGTGCAGGGCACCGATGGCCTGTGGATGGACCTGAACCATTCCATCCACATCGAAGGCATCAGCAAGCCCCACCAGTGGGAGGACTTCAAGGCCTACCAGGACAAGTTCGATCACCCGCTGTGGAAGAAGTACGCGGCCAAGGCCGAAGGCGCCGGCCATGGCGGCATGGACTTCTTTGTCGTCCACGCCTTTGTCGAAGCGCTCAAGGCCAACGCGCCCATGCCCATCGACATCTACGACGCTGTGGCCTGGAGCGCGATCACGCCGCTGTCCGAGCAGTCCATCGCCGAGGGCTTCAAAACCCTGGCCTTCCCGGACTTCACCGAAGGCCTGTGGAAGACGCGCAAGCCCATCTTCGCCTTCGACGACAAATACTGAGCCGCCGCATGAGCAGCAAGCCGCGCCGCAGTTCCTGGATTGCCGGCCTGCTGGCGCTGGCCCTGGCCGGGTCGATTTCTGCCCCAGCCTGGAGTGCGCCCGCGCGCTTCGAGCTGGGCCGGGATGAGTTCCTGCTGAATGGCCAGCCCACCCAGCTCATCGGCTGCGAGATACACCCCGCGCGCATCCCGCCCGAGTACTGGAAGCACCGCCTGAAGATGGCGCGCGCCATGGGTTGCAATGCGGTGCCGATCTATTTGTTCTGGAATCAGCACGAGGCGCGGCCGGGCCAGTTTGATTTCAAGACCGGCAGCCGCGACATCGCCCGCTTCGCCCGCCTGGCCCAGGCCGAGGGCTTGCTGGTGTTGCTGCGACCCGGGCCTTACGTCTGTGGTGAATGGGATCTGGGCGGATTGCCGCCCTATCTGCTGGCCCATGCGGACATCGGCCTGCGTGGCCAGGACCCGCGCTATCTGCAGGCGGTGACGCGTTATGTGCGCGCCGTGTCCCGGGCGCTGGCGCCGCTGCAGATCCAGCGCGGCGGGCCGATCGCCATGCTGCAGATCGAGAACGAGTACGGCAGCTATGCCAATGACCGCGGCTATCTCAAGCGCTTGGCCGCGCTGTGGCGCGCCGAGGGCTGGCAGATCCCGTTCTACACCGCCGACGGCCCGACCGCCCAGATGCTGGGCGCCGGCAGCCTGCCCGGCGTGGCCGTGGGCCTGGATTCGGGCAGCGAGCCGGCCCACTTCGAGCTGGCTCGGCGCATCAACCCCGGCGTGCCGGTGTTCAGCAGCGAAACCTATCCCGGCTGGCTGACTCACTGGGGCGAGGCCTGGGCGCGGCCCGAGGTCGAGCCTTTGTTGAAGGAGGTGGATTTCCTGCTGCGCGCGGGCAAGTCCTTCAGCTTCTACGTCGCCCACGGTGGCAGCAATTTCGGCTTCACCGCCGGCGCCAACTCAGGCGGCAAGGGCTATGAGCCCGATGTCACCAGCTACGACTACGACGCGCCGATCGACGAGCAGGGGCGGCCGCGCGCCAAGTACTTCCAGCTGCGCGAGCGCATCGCGGCCCTGCGCCAGGATCGCAGCCCTTTGCCCGAATTGCCTGCACCGATCCCGGTGATGAGCCTGCCGGCCCTGCAACTGGAGCCGCATGCCTCGCTCTGGCAACACCTGCCCCCAGCACGGCGCAGCTCGCATCCCAAGACCTTCGAAGCCCTGAGCCATGAGCAGGGCTTGATGCTCTACCGCACCCGCCTGGTCGGCGCGCGCAGCGGCAAGCTGGTCCTGCATGGTTTGCATGACCTGGCCAGTGTGTATCTGGATGGCTGCTTGATCGGCCACCTCGACCGCCGCCTGGGTGAGAACAGCCTGGAGCTGCCCGCCAGCGAGGCGGCCGAGCCGCTGCTGGAGATCCTGGTCGAGGCCATGGGCCGCATCAACTTCGGCCCGCTGCTGGTCGACCGCAAAGGCATCACCGAACGGGTAAGCCTCAACGGCATGACCTTGCTGGGCTGGGACCACCACCCGCTGCCTCTGCGCGAGCGCTGGGTGCAGGGGCTGCCGGCCGCGGCGTCTGCGGCGGCGCTGGACCCGCGACCGGGTCGTTTCTTCAAGGCCAGTTTCGTGATCGCTGGCACGCCAGCCGACACCTTTCTGGACTTGTCCCAGTTCGGCAAAGGCATGGTCTGGGTGAACGGCCACAACCTTGGCCGCTACTGGGCCATCGGCCCGCAGCAGCGGCTTTACTTGCCCGCGCCCTGGCTGCGGCAGGGTCGCAACGAGCTGATCGTGCTGGACCTGCGCTCGACCGCGGGTGGTTCGGTCAGTGGGTGGGAGGCGATGAATCCCTGAAGCGCAAGCACGAGCGTTCTGCGTCGTGCAGCCTTCCAAGGTCGGCAGGTTTCAGTGGGCCTGAATCCAGGCCAGGCCTTCGGCCGTGGCGTAGCGGATGGCGGCGCGCGGGCTGTGGAAGCTGGGGGTGAATCGCATCACGCGGTCGTGGCTGGCCATGCCTTGGCCCGAGCGGATGGAGACGGAGGCGGCGAAGCTGCCATCCGATTGCGGCTTGATCATGGGTGACACCAGGTACTTGCCGACTTCGATGCTGTGCTTGTTTTGCATATTGTTTTTTTCTTGCGGTGCGGCGGGCTTGGGGCCCGTGCCGCCAGTTTCGGAATGAGAAGAGAACTCAGACCAAGGAGTACGGAAAAGCGTTCGAAACAGGGGAGGGGAGCTTGCTACGGCATGTTGGGGCATGCAGTGGATCGAGAGTCCTCAAGGTCTCCATCGATCTCAGGGCTGGGCTTGGGATGCCCGGCTTGGCTTGAGGTGCTCGGCCATGGCGAGGCCGCCTCAGCCTGCCATCATCGGCAGGGCTTGTCGGGTTCAGTGCTTGCGCTTTGACTGAATGAGCAGCAAAGCGCGATGCTGGCCCGACTTGTCTTCTTCGTTTGTTTTTCTACTTCTTGGTGTTGCGTCTTTTGCGAGTCGGGTCAGAAGCCCCGGTGGCGCAAAAAACAATGGGTTGACGCTTGCACGCCAACCCATCAGGTGAGCGGCGCCCGAGGGCACCACCCGCCGTGCTCAATTACAGAGCGCGGATGTTCGAAGCTTGCAGACCCTTGGGGCCTTGCTTGACTTCGAATTCAACCTTTTGGTTTTCGGCCAGAGTGCGGAAGCCGCCGTTGTTGCGGATTTCGCTGTGGTGGGCGAACAGGTCCTTGGAGCCATCTTCAGGCGTGATGAAGCCGAAGCCCTTGCCGTCGTCGAACCATTTCACGGTGCCAGTTTGCATTGTTGTCATGATGTGTTCCTTTTGAACAAATTAAAAATACTCCGTGGCTCGCGACAACGCAAAGCCTGCGGAGACAGAAACACTCAAGAACAGTCAAACGGGGAGTTGAAACTGAAGCGAGCCTGGCGCGACGAATGAAGCGAACGTACGGCGGGGCTGCAGATTGAAGACCTTGAAGAAACGGTCTTGTGCGTATCTATGCAGCTAATGTAGCACAGTTTGTCTGTCCCGCCCCGCGCTTTTTCTACCGAGGCCATATCCCGCTTGTTCTGCGCATGCGTAACTGGCAAGCTGCGCGGCTCCATGAAAACTGCTGTCCTTTTCTCATTTGGCAAGTGTCGCTTGCTGAGTCTCTTTCCTGCCCTTGCGATGGTAGGTCTGGCCACGGCCGTGTCGGCTGCGCCGGACGAGGAGCGCTTGGGCCGCAGCCTGGGCTACCCGGTGGGGCAGGCCAGCAACTGGTTCACCTCCGAGCTGGTGCGTGTGGGCTCGTTCACCCATCAGGCCGAGATCCCTGGGTTGATGAATGGCAGCGTGCATGAGCTGGCTCCCAGCTCCCAGGTGATGCCGCTGATGCGAAGCGCACGTGAGCCGGCGATCCGTTGGCATGTCGATGCGCTGCGCAATCTCAGTATCGATGACTATCTGGCACGCCAACGCGTCATGGGGCTCTTGGTGATCAAGGACGGTGCTGTTCAGATTGAGCGTTATCAGTACCGCCGCAGTGCGCAGGACCGATTTCTCTCGAACTCCGTGGCCAAGTCCTTGGTGTCTCTTGCGATTGGCCTGGCTTTGCAAGATGGCAGTATCAAATCGATCGAAGATCCAGCCGAGCGATACGTCAGCAGTCTGGCGCACAGCCAATTCGGACGTGTGAGTTTGAGGGATCTCTTGCGCATGGCCTCGGGCGCTCGTTTCAGTGAGCGCTATGACGGCAGCGATGATCTGGAGTACTTCGGGCGCGTGGCGGCCCGCGAAGGACTGGAGCTCGCGGCGCAGCAGATCAGCGAGCGCGCGGCTGAGCCCGGCCAGCGTTTCAACTATGCCAGCGCCGACACCATCGTCCTGACTCTGGTCCTGCGTGCGGCCACCGGAAGCAGCCTGAGTGATTATCTGCAGCGTCGACTCTGGCAGCCCATGGGCGCTGAGAGCTCCGCCTTGTGGCGCACCGACCGCCAGGGTGTCGAGATTGGCAGCGGCAACTTCAACGCCACGCTGCGCGACTACGGCCGTCTGGGCTGGCTTTTGGCCCATGACGGCCTGCGCCCGGATACCGGCCAGCAGGTGCTGCCACGCGAGTATGTGCAGGAGGCCACCGATGCCAGCCGCCATCCACCCCAGTTCGCGCCGGGCCAGGCCACGCCGTACTTCGGTTATGGCTATCAGTTCTGGACCTTCCCCGGGCGGGCACGACGCTTCGCCTTGCTGGGCGTGTATGGGCAGATGATTTTTGTCGATCCGGCGCTCAAGTTGGTGATGGTTCAAACCAGTGCCAACGCCAAGCCACGCGCGGGAGACACCAGCCTGGGGCGCGAGGCGGATGCCTTCTGGCGCGGCCTGGTCGCCCATTACGGTGGCAGTTGGTAAACCGAGGTTCGCTGTGTCGGCCTGCGGCTAGGATGCGCGCCAGGAGTGAAGTCTCATCATGCGAATTGAAATCGAAGCCGGAGTTCGGCTGTTTGTCGACGTGCAAGGCCCTGGCCTCCTGCCTGATGGGCCGCGCATGCGCGAGCTGCCCACGCTGATCTGCATGCACGGTGGCCCGGGCTTTGACCACGCGGCTTTCAAGCCTGGCTTTGCTGCCTTGGCCGATGTGGCTCAAGTGATCTTCTATGACCACCGTGGCCATGGTCGCAGCGACCCGCGCCCGCCCGAGGAGTGGAACCTGGATACCTGGGCCGACGATGTGGTGCGGCTTTGTGACGCGCTGGGTTTGGTCAAGCCCATCGTGCTGGGGCAGAGCTTTGGCGGCTTTGTGGCACAACGTTATCTGGCTCGCCACCCAGCACATGCCGGCAAGGTCATCTTGTCCAGCACTTCGCATCACATGGGGCTGGAGCGCAAGCTGGCGGCGTTTGAGCGCCGCGGTGGCGCACACGCGAGGGCCTTGGCCGAGGACTTCTGGCTTCGCCCTTCGATGCAGACCTGGCATGCCTACTGGGATGGTGTGCGCAGCCTCTACAACACCCGTCCGCCGCTGGACCCTCATGCCGGCGCGAGAACCCTGATCAAGCCCGAGATTCTTTTGCACTTCGTGGCGGGTGAAAAGCAGCAGATGCAACTGCTGCCCGGCCTGGCCTCGGCGCAGTGCCCGGTGCTGGTGATGTGCGGTGATCAGGATCCTGTGTGTCCGCCCGAAGATGCGCAGGAGATTGCGGACGCCTTGCCTGCGGGCTTGGGTGAGCTGGTGACTTTTGCTGGCGTCGGTCATGGTGCCTGGCGTGACGACCCGGACGCAGCCTATGCTGTCTTGCGTCGATTCATCATGCAGCCACTGTGACTTGGGGCCGATGCCCCCGTTCGATCAGGCGCTGAACAGCGCGGCCAGTTCCCGTTCCACCAAACTCGCGTCGCCGAGGTTCATCTCGATCAGGCGGCGCAGATGGGTGATGCTCTCAATATCGATGCTGCGGCAGAGCATGCCGGCGCGGTCGTCATGCATATGGGCCAACTCGCCGGCCATTGAGATGGTGGTTTCGCCGTCGGCCAAGGTGATCTTGAGCAGGCAGGGCGTGCCCACATTCGCGCCGCTTCCTGATGGCAAGAGCAGCAGCGCACCTTTGAGGGAGAGGTCCAGCACCTGAGCTTGCAGGGCGGTCTGCGTGGTGATGAGTTCGGCTTTGACGTCGAAAGCGACGCGGGCGAACTGGCGGCGTTCGGTGTTGATGGCAGTCTCCCAAAGTCGCAAAGCGTGGGCGCTCGAGGCGCTCGAGGCGCTCGATGGATGCTAGCAGAGGGGGCAGCCCGCAGGCGCATGGAAAAAGGCCTCGAAACAGCCGCCTGATTCTCTCGGGGCGATGCTGCACTTGAGGCGTGCAGAGGCCCTCAGCCGCTCCAGGGTTCGCAGATGGTGCTGAGCTCCACAGCCTTGCGCAGGCGCGCAGGCACCACCGATTCCAAGCCCATGGATTCCAGCGTGTACCAGGCTGCGCGCAAATAGGCAGCAGTGGATTGCCGAGCTTCACCCATCGGCAGGCCACGCGGCTCCGCGTGATCCAGCGCCCGGCCCTCGGACTGGCGGCTTTGCATATGGCTGCGCGGTTCGATCACTGGCGCCCGGTAGCGCAGGGCGATGCGTGCCAGCAAGGTCTGCACCTCGTCGCTGTGGGCATGGGGCCCCAGCAATTTGGCCAGATCGCCCAGCACTTCCTCTGCAGCGGCTGCCAACAGGCGCGCCGCATGGTCGCTGCCCCCTGCCAGATAGAGGGCGGCGGCCAGGTCGGCGTATTCCAGGGCCAGCGCCAGCTTGGGCAGGTCGGGGTTCGAACTCATGGTGTAAGAAGATGCAGCAGCGCAGGCTGTTTCAGCGCCGCACAGTGTAGGCTGCGTGCGAGTGGCTACGAAGACAGTTTCACGTGCAGGCCTTCACGCAGCGCACGTGTGTGCTGATCAATCCAGCTGCAGATGGGTTTGAACTTGCAAGGAGGTGCCCCATGGGCGAACACATGATGGACCCGGATCGGCGCTCGCAACTGCGCCGCTTGGGCGGCTGGCTTGGAGCCGCTGCCTCGCTGAGCACGCTGGCTGCGCACAACGCACTCGCGGCACCGGCGACCGAGGATGAATCCAACAGCTACGACGAGGATTCCATTCTCAAGGCTGCGACCGATTTCTTTGGCAGCACCACCGAAGGTCTGGCCCGCGTGATCGAAAAGGCCTTCAAGGAGCAGGGCCGACCCAACGCATACGTCAAGGGCGAGGAAGTCAGTGCCGCGCTGAGCATTGGTCTTCGCTACGGTGAGGGACGTTTGCAGATGAAAACAGGCGCCAGTGCCCCGGTGTTCTGGGCCGGGCCTTCGATCGGTTTTGACGCCGGCGCGAATGCCTCCAAGGTATTCACCCTGGTCTACCACCTGCCCAAGGCCTCGGCCATCTACCAGCGCTTTCCAGGTGTGGATGGCAGTCTGTACTACGTGGGCGGCGCCGGCATCAATTACCAGCGCTTGAAGGGCATCACCTTGGCGCCCATCCGTCTTGGCGTGGGCATGCGGGCCGGCGCCAGCGTTGGCTATGTCCATTACCGGCGCGAGAAGAGCATCAATCCCTTCTGAGTTCCGGGGCATGCCCTGGCGGTTTGCAGATCCAGGCGAGGTGCCGAACCATTTTCATGCCGGGTTTTGGGGTTTTGATCCTTGTTTTCCTGGTCGTCGTCCCACAGCGCTTGGCGGCTGCTGACGCGACTTCTACGCTGACTCCCAGATCACGAGTTCGGGCCTGTGCCGGCCTCAAGGGCTTGTGACACCTCTGACCTCAGAACGGAGTCCTCATGAAGAAGTCCACATCTCTTTCGGCAGCGCTCTTGGCCGCGGTGACCTTGAGTCTGAATTTCGGTATTGCACATGCTCAATCACAGTTGCAGCGCGTGGCTGTCATCGGCCCGGCTGCCGGTGATTTGAGCTTGCCGCCCCTGGGGGATGCCTGCCCCGGCTATGCGCAAGTCTTGGATGATCAGCTCAGCTGGGTGGCTGAGCAAGAGGGTCGCGAATCGGTGGTGACCGTGGCTTTCAAGCTGGAAGGCGCGGAACCGATCGACCTGCGTGTGCAGGGCGGGGGGCTCAAGTACCGCCAAGCGGTTCGACGTGCCATGAACTTCATCAACTGTGTGCCTGGCGTGGCGCAAGGTGGCGCATACAAGTTGCTGGTGAGCTTCAATGCCCGAACTGCCCAGCCGCACGCCGCCTTGCCGGCCCATGTGCTGGCTGCTCACGGTTCAGGGCGCTGAGAAGGTGGGCGCCGGAGCTTGCGCCTGCTCGCTTGAAACTCAGGCCCGAGGCCTCAGGGCAGCCAGATCTCGAACCGGGTTCCACGCTGGCGCTGTGCCGCGTCTCGTGGCTTCAACACGACTCGGCCCTGGCGTTCGCCGAGCTGATGAGCGCGGGCAACGGCCGCGCAGAGCTCCAAGCCCAGGCCCGTGGATGAGCGGGCGGCAGGGTCTTTGGCGTCCAGACCCAAACCGTCATCCTCGACGGCCAGCACCAGGAAGCCATCCTCAAGCTGGGCACTCAGGCGCACTTCGCTGCGCGCGAATCTCCAGGCGTTGTGCAGGGCCGCTTCCAGGGCCAGGCGCACCAAGCGTGGGTCGAAGTACCAGAAGGCAGGCGCAGCTGCGCAGTCATCCAGGCTCAGCGGAGCGCCGTCCGGGCGTGAGTCCACGCGCAGCATCTGCTGGAGGAATTCCCGCGGCGACTCATCCTCCATTTGCGCCGTGAGCCTGGCATGAGGGGTGGCGTAAACCGTCAGATACGCTATCAGGCGTTGGCGCAGCTGGGCGCAGTGCAAATGGGCGCGGTGGGCAGCCTCGGCCTCAGGCGCTTCAACCAGCAGGCTCAGTTCAGCCTCCAGCACGCCAAGCTGGTTCTTGAGGTCATGGACCAGCAAGGCCAGCAGCTCCCGATTCATGCGCCAGCGCGGCCAGCCGGTGCCGCAGTCGCGCTGATGCTGAAGGGCGAATTGCCCTGCAAGGCGGCCAAAGTCTCCCGCAAGTAGCGGCGCATCTGGGCCACGCGATCGTTGCCGGGCATCAGCTTTTCCAGCCGGGCCAGATAGTCGCGCACCTGGTTCAGGCGGCTGTCGTCGAGCTTCTTTTTCAAGCGCAGCGCCATGCAGTTCATCTGCGCGCATTCCAGCAGCACGGTGGTGTTCTCGGGGTACTCGGCCAGCTCCGCCTCGATGGCCTGCAGCGCTTCATCGAGTTGCCCGGCGCGCAGCAGCATTTTGGCCTCGTGCAAGCGGGTTTTGAGGCCCTTGCTGGCGGCATGGACCACGCCCTCGATCTGGTCCTTGTGGCCGGTGTCGTTCAAGGCCTTGCAGGCCAGTTGCTGGATGCGGCTGTTTTCATGGTCGGCGCTGACCGCCTGGTTGATCAGCTTCAGCCCCGTTTCGATCTGGCCCGTCAGCAAGGCGGCGCGTGCCAGGGTGACGGTGGCGAAATCGGCCTTGCCGGTCATGGGCGCTTGGGCCAGAGCCTGCTCGGCTTCGCGGGCGGCTTTCTCGCTCTCGCCTTGCAGGGCATGGGCTTGCGCGCGCAGGGCCAGGGCCACGGCTTCGAATTCGGGCTCCTGAGCGCCGCGGGTGGCTCGGGTGGCGCTGTCGGCGATCAATTCCAGCGCTTCCTTGGTTTCGCCCAGGTCGATCTGGGTCTGGGCCAGGGACAGCAGATCCTGTGCCTGCGCCGTGATCGCGCCCTGGCTGAACTTGATGGCTTTTTGCAGGCTGGCCTTGGCAGTGGCGAGGTCACCGTTGCGGTAGGCGCTCTCGGCCAGCTGGCGCTGGCGCCGGGCCGAAGGCACGACCTGGGCGCTCTTTTTCATCATCTGCATGGCGGCACCGTGGTCGCCCAGGGCTTCCAGGGCTTGGGCGGCGATGTCGTAGGCGGCCAGGTTCTTGTCGCCCTCGGGTGAGCTGAGGATGGCCTGGGCCAGGCGTTTGGCCTCCTCGAACTTGCCGGCCGCCTTCTGCGCCCGGGCGAGGCCGATCTGGGCCCACATCAGGCCGGCGCGCAGGTCCAGCGCACCCTGGTAGACCTGGCGCGCTTCATCGGCATTGCCGAGGTCCAGCAAGGTCTGTCCCTTGATCTGCAGGGCATGCATGAACCAGCGGTCTTTCTTGGCCAGCAAGGCGTCGCAGGCGAGCAGGGCGGCGGGCAGATCGTTCTTGCTCAGGGCCTTGTTGATGTCGAGCAGGGCGTGGCGCTTGTCGAGCTGGCTTTTGAGCCGGTCTTCGATGTCCCCGGCGGTGATGGGCTTGAGCAGGTAGGCGTCGGGCATGTGCTCGCTCGCTGACGCCACCGAGTTGTAGTTGCTCTCGGCCGTGATCATGAAGAACAAGGTGTCTTGCGCCAGCAGCCGACCTTCACGCAGGAACTCGAACAGCTGCTGGCCGTCGGTCTTGTGGTTGAGGTTGTAGTCGCACAGGATCAGGCCGTAGTGCTTGGCGCGCACCATGCGCAGTGCGTCTTCGGCCGAGCCTGCGGCATCGATCTTGCCGATGCCCAGCATGCCCAGCTGGCCGCGCAGCGTGGTCTGCTGGGTGGCCATATCGTCCACGACCAGGGCTTCAATCTTGGAGTACGGGGTATCGACGCGCATAAGCTCCCTTGTGCACATGGCAACGCGGTCGCTGGGCTGGTGTCGCTCGGCTTGCGTTGCAAGCCTGAGCGATCAGCGCCCAGTGTTTGATGGCAAGCTTACAGGAGCTCGGCGGCGCTGAGGCGCGGAGTTGAGGTGGGATCTAGGGCCGAAACGCCGCCCAGCAATCACCGGGCGGCGGCGGCCTCAGGCGTAGACGTTGAGCCGGGTGCCCAGCGAGCCCGAGCTGGCCAGGGCCGGCTGGGCCGGCAGTGCGTCCAGCAGTTGCAGGGCGCCCTGCGCTTGCTGGTCGATGGCTTTTTTCAGCACCAGCATCTGCGCGCTCGATTGCACGCTGCCAGGCGCGGCGGAGCCGGCGTTGTGGACCAGGGCGGTGTTGGCGAGTTCCATGCGGGGCTCCTTGGTGCGGCTGCTGCTTCTTCCGCAGTTGTCGGCCGCCCCGGCCTGGAACTTGAGCCCGGATCAGCCGGTGTTGCGCAAACCCGCGGCGATGCCGTTGATCGACAGATGGATGCCGCGCTGGACGCGTTCCATGCTGGGGTCGCTGGCGCGGCTCTCCAGCGGCACCGCGCGGTAGCGGCGCAGCAGCTCGACCTGCAGGTGGTTGAGCGGGTCGATGTAGGGGAAGCGGTGGCTGATCGATCGCGCCAGGGCCGGGTTGCCGGCCAGGCGCTCGCGCTCGCCCGTGATCAGGCGCAGCGCCAGGCTGGTGCGCTCGAACTCGGCCTTGACCGCGGCGCATATCTTCTTGCCCAGGCGCTTGTCTTCGACCAGGTCGACATAGCGCTCGGCAATCGCCAGATCGGTCTTGGCCAGCACCATGTCCAGGTTGGACAGCAGGGTGCGGAAGAAAGGCCATTGCTTGAACATGCGCTTGAGCAAGCCCAGGTTCTTGGCATGCTGCTCGCTCCCCTCGGGGCCGAGGAACTCGAGCACGGCCGAGCCGAAGCCGCACCAGCCGGGCAGGGCGACGCGGCTCTGGCCCCAGCTGAAGCCCCAGGGGATGGCGCGCAGGTCTTCGATCGCGCGGGTGGGCTTGCGCGAGGCCGGGCGCGAGCCGATATTGAGCTCGGCGATCTCGCGGATGGGCGTGGCGGCGAAGAAATACTCGGCAAAGCCGGGCGTGTCGTAAACCAGGCCGCGGTAGGCGCCGAAGCTCAGGTCCGACAAGGCTTGCGCGGCCTCCAGGAAGCTCTTGGGCGCGCTCTTGGTCGGGTGCAGCAAGGTGGCTTCCAGCGTGGCGGCCACCAGGGTTTCCAGATTGCGCCGGCCGATCTCGGGGTTGGCGTATTTGGAGGCGATCACCTCGCCCTGCTCGGTCAGGCGGATCTGGCCATTCACCGTGCCCGGTGGCTGGGCCAGGATGGCCTGGTAGCTCGGGCCGCCGCCGCGGCCCACCGTGCCGCCGCGGCCGTGGAACAGGCGCAGGGTGATGCCGCGGGCCTCGGGCAGGGTGGCGAACATCTCGACCAGGGCGATTTCGGCGCGGTAAAGCTCCCAGCTGCTGGTGAACACGCCGCCGTCCTTGTTGGAGTCGGAATAGCCCAGCATGATGTCCTGCTCACCGCCGCTGCGCTTGAGCAGGGCCGAGATGCCGGGCAGGGCGTAGAACTCGGCCATGATGAGCGGCGCCTCGCGCAGATCGCCGATGGTCTCGAAGAGCGGCGAGACGATCAGGTCGCTGACCGCTTCGCCGTCCAGCGTGCCGCGCAGCAGGCCGACTTCCTTGAGCAGCAAGAGCACTTCCAGCAGGTCGCTGACCGACTCGGTGTGGCTGATGATGTAGTGGCGCAAGGCCTCGCGGCCGAAGCGCTGCAGGCTTTCCAGCGCCGCCTCGAAGATGGCCAGCTCGCCCACGGTCTTCTCGCTGTACTGGGCGCCGTGCACGCGCAGCGGCCGCGCGTCTTGCAACAGGCGCAGCAGCAGGGCGCGGCGGCCGGCTTCGTCCAGGGCGCTGTAATCGGCCTCGACGCGGGCCGTGCTCAGCAACTCGGCGATCACGGCCTCATGCTGGTCCGAGCTCTGGCGCAGGTCCAGCGTGGCCAGGTGGAAGCCGAACACGCGCACGGCGCGCATCAGGGGTTTGAGGCGCGGCGCGATCAGGGCACCGGCATGGTGGCTGCGCAGCGAGCGCTCGATCACTTGCAGATCGGCCAGCAATTCGTCCGGGCTGGCGTAGGGCGCTTGCGGGGCCACGGCATGTCGCAGCGCCTCGGTGCCGGTCAGCTGCTGCAGGGTGGCGGCGGCGCGCGCGTACATGCCGGTCAGGGCGCGGCGGTAGGGCTCGTCCATGCGGTGTTCGTTGCGGTCCGGGCTGCGTTCGGCCAGGGCCTGCATTTCGGGCGTGACCTGGGCCAGCCGGGCCGAGATGGACAGCTCCGCGCCCAGCTCATGCAGCTCGGTCAGGTAGTGGCGCAGCGCCACCTCGCTCTGGCGCGAGAGCGCATGGCGCAAGGTGGTGGCGGTGACATTGGGGTTGCCATCGCGGTCGCCGCCGATCCAGTGGCCCATGCGCAGAAAGCTGTTGAACTCATGGCCGGGCAGGGCCTCTTCCAGCTCGGCATAGAGCTTGGGGATCTGGCGCAGGAATGTGGCCTGGTAGTAGGACAGGGCGTTCTCGATCTCGTCGGCCACAGTGAGCTTGCTGT
Organism: Paucibacter sp. B51; assembly: GCF_027863535.1. Classification (NCBI taxonomy): domain Bacteria; kingdom Pseudomonadati; phylum Pseudomonadota; class Betaproteobacteria; order Burkholderiales; family Sphaerotilaceae; genus Roseateles; species Paucibacter sp. B51. The sequence continues at coordinate 3,058,515 of NZ_JAPIVN010000001.1, forward strand.
AGCGCAGCATGCGGGTCTGCCAGAGCTGGGTCACGCGGGCGCGGATCAAGGCCTCGTTGTCGCGGCGTTCGCGCTCGCTGTGCAGGCTGTCGCGCTGCTCCACCAGCTGGGCCACGGCACGCTCGGCATCGAGGATGCTCTTGCGCTGCACCTCGGTCGGGTGGGCGGTCAGCACCGGCGAGATGAAGCCATGCTGCAAGGTCTTGGCGATCTCGGCCGGGCGCACGCCGGCCTCGTGCAGGCGCTCCAGGGCAAAGGCCAGCGAGCCCTCGGCCAGGCTGCCGGCGCGCTCGTGCACCTCGCGGCGGCGCACATGGTGGCGGTCCTCGGCGATATTGGCCAGGTGCGAGAAATAGCTGAAGGCACGGATCACGCTGACCGTCTGCTCGCCCGACAGGCTCTTGAGCAGCTTGTCAAAGCTCTTGCCCGCGGCCGCATCATGCTTGTGGCGGAAGGCCACCGAGAGCTGGCGGATGCGCTCGACCAGCTCGTAGGCCTCACGGCCCTCCTGCTCGCGGATCACCTCGCCCAGAATCCGCCCCAGCAGGCGGATGTCGTCCATCAGCGGCTGGTTTTTGTCGGCAGCCTGGCGGCTGCTGTTGGGGGCCGGAGGGGCGGACTTGGCGCGACGCGGGGCGGCTTTCGAGGAGGCGGGCATGGCGGGGCTCGGCTGGACAGGGGTGATGTAACAAGGTTACGTTAATCCAACTCTAGCAGTTTCTTCGGCTCGCCAATTTCGGCTGAGTTACAACAGCCGCCTGCTAGCATGCCGGCCATGAAAGAAACCATCGTCATCGCCACGCGCGAAAGCCGCCTGGCCCTCTGGCAGGCCGAGCATGTCAAGGCGCTGCTGGAGCGCAGCCTGCACCTGAATGTCGAGCTGCTGGGCATGACCACCCGCGGCGATCAGATCCTCGACCGCACCCTGTCCAAGGTCGGCGGCAAGGGCTTGTTCGTGAAAGAGCTTGAAACCGCGCTGGAAGAGGGCCGTGCCCATCTGGCCGTGCATTCGCTCAAGGACGTGCCCATGGAGCTGCCCGAGGGCTTCGCCCTGGCTGCCATCCTGGAGCGCGAAGACCCGCGCGATGCCCTGGTGTCCAACCGTTATGCCTCGCTGGCCGAGCTGCCGCAGGGCGCCTTGGTCGGTACCTCCAGCCTGCGCCGCGTCGCCCAGCTCAAGGCTTTGCGCCCCGATCTGCGCATCGAACCGCTGCGCGGCAATCTTGACACCCGCTTGCGCAAGCTCGACGACGGCGGCTACGACGCCATCGTCCTGGCCGCGGCCGGCCTCAAGCGCCTGGGCCTGGCGGATCGCATCCGCAGCCATTTCAGCGTCGAGGAGATGATTCCTTGCGCCGGCCAAGGCGCCCTGGGCATCGAGCTGCGCGCCGATGCGGCAGAACTCAACGCTCAGCTGGCCACCTTGATCGACCGCCCGACCTGGCTGGCCACGCAGACCGAACGCGCCGTTTCGCGCAGCCTCGGCGGCAGCTGCAGCATGCCGCTGGCAGCCCATGCGCGCTGGCAGGGCGAGCAGTTGCTGGTGGCCGTGGCCCTGGGTCATGCCGAGTCGCCCGAGCGGCCTTTGTTGAAGGCGCAGCTGCAGGCCGCGGTGCGCAGCGATGCCGAAGCCGTGGCCTTGGGTGAGCGGGCCGCGCAGGCCCTGCGTGATCTGGGTGCGGCGGACTATCTGCCCGCAGCCTGACTCGCTCGCCGCCATGGCGTCGCCCGAAACGGCCGCTTTGCAATTGATCCTGACCCGGCCGCAGCAGCAGGCCGGCGACTGGCTGCAGCGCTTGCAAGCGCAGGGCGTGCCGGCGCGCAGCTTTCCGCTGCTGGCCATCAGCCCCGCGGCGCCCGAGCAGGCGCAAGCGGCCTGGGTGGCCTTGCCACGGGCGCGCCTGGCCTTCTTCGTCAGCCCCAATGCGGTCGAGGGTTTTTTTGCGCAAGCACCGGTGGGCTTTGAATGGCCCGCGGCCTGTCTGGCCGCCTGTGTCGGGCCCGGCAGCGCGCGCACCTTGCAGGCGGCCGGTGTACCGGCCTCACTCATCATCCAGCCGCCGGCGGATGCGCCCAGCCTCGACTCCGAGCACTTGTGGCCCCAGCTCAGCGGCATGGATTGGCAAGGCCGGCCGGTGCTGATGCTGCGCGGCGAGGGAGGGCGCGACTGGCTGGCCGAGCGCTTGCGCGAGCGCGGCGCGGCGCCGGTTGAATTCTTCAGCGTCTACCGGCGCGGCTGTCCGCAGCTGGATGCGGCGCAGCAGCAGGAGCTGGCCGATCTGCTCGCGCAGCCACAGCGCATGCTCTGGCTGTTCAGCAGCGGCGAGGCGGTCGGACACCTGCACAGCCTGGCGCCGGCCGGCGTGGACTGGTCACGCCAGCGTTGCCTGGCCACCCATGCCCGCATCGCCGAGCGCGCGCGCGCCGAGGGCTGGGGGCATGTGGTTTTGACGCGACCCGACGCGGCTGCCGTGGCCCAAGCCTTCGGTGCGGTGCAGGCCGACGCCTACAATCATTTTCACTGTGAGTGAAGCCCAAACCCCCCCTCTCGACGCCACGACGGGCGCTGCTGCGCCCGCTAGCGATGCGCCCGGCGCGAGCCTGAATTCCGCGACTTCCGTTCCCGCTGCCGCGCTGCCCGCCGCCGCCTTGCCGAGCTGGGTGCCGGTGACCCTGTTGCTGCTTGGCGTCGCCTCGCTGGCCGGTGTGGGTCTGGCCTGGCAAGGCCTGAGCCGCCAGCAAGCCCTGGAGCAAGAGCTGGTGCGCCGCCAGGAACTGGTGCAGGCCGAGGCCAGCGAGGCCCGTGCCGCTTCGCGCCAGTCGCAAGACCTGACCCGTGACACGGCCGCCAAGGTGGCGCTGCTCGATGCCCGCCTGGCCGAGGTGGCTTTGCAGCGCGGTCAGCTGGAAGAGTTGATCCAGTCCATGTCCCGCTCGCGCGACGAGAACGTCATCGGCGACATCGAAGCCTCCATCCGCGTGGCCCTGCAGCAAGCCGCCGTGACCGGCAGCGTCGAGCCCTTGGTGGCCACGCTCAAGCAGGCCGACGAGCGCCTGCTGCGCTACAAGCAACCACGCATGGAAGGCGTGCGCCGCGCCGTGGCGCGCGATCTGGACCGCGTCAAGGCCATCAGCGTGGTCGATGTGTCCACCCTGACCATCAAGCTCGACGAGGTGGTGCGCCTGCTCGACGAACTGCCCCTGCTGGCGGTGGCCGAGCGTGGCGGCGAGCCGGCGACGGCGCCAGGCCGTGCTGGCAAGCCGAGCGGAGCCAGCGCCAAGGCGCAAGACGGCAAGGCCGATGCGGCACCGGGCGAGGACGACGGCGCGCTGTCGGTCTGGTGGTGGCGAGCCAAGACCCGACTGGCCGAGATGGCGGGCCTGGTCTGGGGTGAGACCCGCACCCTGGTTCGCGTCACCCGCATCGACCATCCCGAGGCGGTGCTGCTGGCTCCCGAGCAGGCGTTTTTCCTGCGCGAGAACCTCAAGCTGCGCCTGCTCAACGCCCGCCTGGCCTTGCTCAGTCGCCAGTTCGACACCGCGCAGGCCGATCTGCGTGACAGCCAGGACGTGCTGAACCATTACTTCGACGCCCGCTCCCGCAAGGTCAGCTCGGCCATCGATCTGGTGCGCCAGGTCGCCGGTCAGGCGCGCCAGGTCAGCGTGCCGCGCCCCGATGACACCCTGGCCGCTTTGGCGGCTGCTGCGGCGGGCCGCTGATTGCCCGGAGCAGGGCTGCGGTCGACTCCCAACTTCAAAAAAGAACGAAAGCAAAGGTTCGGTTCATGCGTACCGTGGTGTGGTTGGTCCTTTTGTTCACCGTGGCGGTGGTGGCCGCGCTGGCCTTGGGCCAGAACGATGGGCTGGCCAGCTTCTACTGGAATGGCTGGCGCCTGGATGTGTCGCTGAACCTGTTCCTGCTGGCCTTGGTCGGCACCTGCTTTGCCTTGGTCACCGCCATTCAGACCATCGGCGCCTTGACCAGCCTGCCGCGCCGTGCGCACGAGTGGCGTCTGGCCCAGCGCGAGCGCGGCGCCCAGCTGGCCTTGCGTGACGCGCTGGCCGAATTTTTCGGCGCCCGTTACGGACGCGCACAGAAGGCCGCCCAGCGTGCGCTCAGCATCCATGCCCAGACGCCCGAGTTGCAGCAGGACGAGGGCTTTCTGGCCCTGGGCCATCTGCTCTCGGCCAGCAGTGCCCACCGGCTGCAGGACAAGCGCCGTCGCGATGAGCAGCTGCAGCTGGCGCTGGATGCCGCCAAGCGCTCGCCGCAAGGCCGTGCGCAGGAGGAGGGCGCCCGTTTGCTGGCCGCCGAATGGGCCCTGGATGACCGTGATGCGCCGCGTGCGCTGAGCCTGCTGGCTGAGCTCTCCCCAGGCGTGGCGCGCCGTACCCAGGCCCTGCGACTGAAGCTGCAGGCCAGCCGTCTGGCCAAACAGCCGCTGGAAGCGCTGCGCACCGCGCGCCTGCTGGCCAAGCACCAGGGCTTCTCCAAGGTCGCTGCCCAGGGCCTGCTGCGCTCACTGGCCTTCGAGGCGCTGGACGCCGCCCGCGATGCCGACCAGCTTCGCTCCGTCTGGCAGCAACTGGACAGCGCCGACCGCCGCGATGTGTTTGTGGCCGCGCGCGCGGCACAGCGTGCGGGTGCGCTCGGCGTGCCGGACGATGGCCGCGGCTGGCTGCGGCCCTTCTGGGACGATGTTGCCGAGCTGGGTGCGGACGAACGGGCGACGCTGGCCGAAGCCTTGGTGCTGGTCTTGCCCGGCCTGGGCCCTGAATGGTTGCAGCGCCTGGAGACGGCGGTGCAGCGTTTCCCGCGCGATCGGGCCTTCAGCTATACCCTGGGCCACGCGCTGGCCGAGCGCCAGCTCTGGGGCAAGGCACGCTTGATCCTGGAGCAGGTGGCCGATGAATCCAGTCTGGGCACGGCCGCGCGCCGCCGCAGCTGGTTGGTGCTGGCCCATCTGGCCGAGCAGGACGGCGATCTGGACCGCCGCGCCCGCTGCCACGAGGCGGCCGCCACGCTGGTTTGAGTCAAAAAATTAAAAAGTCTTCCCAAGCCTAAACAAAGCATGCTATAGTGCAAGGCTTCGCGGCTGTAGCTCAGTTGGATAGAGTACTTGGCTACGAACCAAGGGGTCGTGGGTTCGAATCCTGCCAGCCGCACCAACAATAAGAAAAGAAAAGGTCAGCGAGTAATTGCTGACCTTTTTAATTTAAGTTTGATCTCGGATTGAGTTTCAATCGCCTCGAGCGTCGTTTGGACGAGGTGTTTGGAGTTTGAAAAGAGGCGCCGCCGAGTTTGGCTTTTCAGCTCAATGGGTGTGGCGTGAAGTACATCTGTGGTGACGCGGATGAGGGTATTGAGAGTTGAGGCGAAGTTTTGAAGCAGCGCCTTGGCTTTGAAGTTTGACCCCTCGTTTTGCTGGCGTTTGAAAATCAGCTTCGGCGACGTTTTCAAAAAGTTTGCAAAAGTATTGTTCGGTACAAAAATACCGTGCTATAGTAGAGGGCTTGGAGCGGCTGTAGCTCAGTTGGATAGAGTACTTGGCTACGAACCAAGGGGTCGTGGGTTCGAATCCTGCCAGCCGCACCAAACTAACAAAATGGCGCACGAAGCGTCCTCAAGGAAATTCGATGCCGACGCAAACAAGCCTCAGTGAGAAATCGCTGGGGCTTTTTTGTTTTGGACTCGGCTGGACGCGTCAGGCGCCTCGCATGAGCGGCACTCAAGTCTTGTGCGATTTCCGCGCGGCTTGAAGCTCGGTCAATATCTCTTCCGTGTGCTCGCCCACATGTGGCCCGGCCTCGGGTGTCCGCAAGCGGCTGCGTGAAAAGCGCGGGGCCGGGGAGGGTTGCCAATGGCCGTCGATGCGCACATGGTTGCTCCGAGCCTGCGCGTGCGCATGCACGGCCGCCTCGTCCAGGCTGAGCATGGGCGCCACGCAGCAATCCAGATCGGCCAGGTCCTGCTCCCACAGGGCCCGGCTGCGCGTCTTGATCCGCTCGGCCACGCGGGCGCGCAGGGCGGGCCAGTGTTCGGTGTTCATGTGCTGGGCCGGGTCGACGTCGTGAAGGCCCAAACCCTGGAGCAAGCGCGCATAGAACTGCGGCTCGATGGCGCCCAGGCTCAGGTGACCGCCGTCGGCGCATTCAAAACAGTCGTAAAAGGGCGAGCTGTGCAGAAAGAAGTTGTCGGCGGGCCGCTCGCTCCACTGACCCTCGCTGCGCAGGGCTGAAACCAGGCCGCCGAGCAGGCCCAGGCCATCGAGAATGGCCGCGTCGATCACCTGCCCGTGGCCTGAGCGCTGGGCCTCCAGCAAGGCGCTCAGCAGGCCCAGGGCCAGCAGCATCGCCCCGCCGCCCATATCGCCGAGCAAGCTGGCTGGCGCACTCGGCGCCTGCCCCGGCCTGGAGGCGATGGAGAGCGCGCCACTCAAGGCCAGGTAATTGATGTCGTGACCGGCGCACTGGGCCAGCGGCCCGGTCTGGCCCCAGCCGGTCACCCGGCCGTAGACCAGGCGCGGATGTGTGGCCTCAAACACCTCCGGCCCCAGGCCGAGGCGCTCCATCACCCCGGGGCGGAAGCCTTCGATCACAGCATCCGCGCTGTGGATCAGTTCCAGCGCCGTGCGCTGCCCGGCATCGCTTTTCAAGTCGAGCACGATGGACCGCTTGCCGCGATTCAGTGCGCGCGCGTTGCCGATGCTGCGTGAGCCTGCGCTGATGGGGCGATCGATCACGATCACGTCGGCGCCCAGGTCGGCCAGCAGCATGCCGCAAAGAGGCGCCGGGCCTAGCCCGGCCAGTTCGATCACGCGAATGCCCTGCAAAGGGCCGGAGGCTGACGGGGCCGGTGTCGTCCTGCTGTTGTTGTCGTTGCCGTGCTCGTTGCTGCGTTCGCGCATCTGCAGACCTTCTCTTCGGTTGGCAAAGCTTGCAGAGACAATACACGCATGAGCAAGGCATTCACCAAGGAAAGTGACGCGGATGACGACGAGGACCTGGCGCTGCCGGCCTTGCCGCAGGGCGCGCGCAACTACATGACGCCGCAGGGCTATGCCCGCATGCGGGCGGAGTTCATGACGCTGCTCGATGTCGAGCGGCCCAAGATCGTCGAGATCGTGTCCTGGGCGGCCAAGAACGGCGATCGCAGCGAAAACGGCGACTACCTCTACGGCAAGAAGCGATTGCGCGAGATCGATCGGCGCCTGCGTTTCCTCAACAAACGCCTGGACCTGGCCGAGGTGGCCGACCCCAGCCTGCACCACGGCAACGAGCAGATTTTTTTCGGCGCCACCGTCACCTACGCCACCGCCAAAGGTGAGGAGCGCACCATCACCATCAAGGGCATCGATGAATCCGACAGCCTGGCTAGCGAGGTCTCCTGGGTGTCGCCAATTGCCCGTGTGCTCTTGAAGGCGCGGGTCGGCGATGAGCTGCAGCTGATGACGCCGGGTGGCGTCGAGCAGATCGAGGTGCTGGAGGTCAGCTACCCGAAGCCGGAGTCGTCAAAGGCTTGATGCTTAGGGCTTGACGCGCCAGACCCGCAGCACGGCGGGCGAGCGTTTGAGCGTGCGCAGCACATCGGCCAGGTGCAGGCGGTCGCGCACCGAGAGGATGAGGTTCATCTCGGCGGTTTCGCGCTGCTGCATCTCGTCGCTCATCATGATGTGGGTGATGTCGGCCTCCGCCGCGCTGACGGCCGAGGCCACTTGCGCCAGCACGCCCTTGCCGTTCTTCAGCAGCAGGGATACGGCGGCCTCGAAAGGGCGGGTCAGCTCTTCGGCCCAGTTGACGGCAATCCAGTGCTCGGCATCGCGCTGGAACAGCTTGCGGCCGACCTGGCATTCGGCCGTGTGCACCAGCAGGCCTTCGCCGCGGCCCAGATAACCCTTGATTTCATCTCCGGGAATCGGGCGGCAGCAGGCCGCCAGGCGCACCGAGGCGCCTTCGCTGCCGTCCAGCGTGACCTGGCCTTGCGAGGGGCCATCGTCCGCGGTGAAGCGGCCGATGCTGAGCATGACGGCATCGGGCCGCTGGCCTTGCTCGGCCAGCATGCGGGCCAGCTTCTTGGCCACGATGGTGGCGATCTTGCGGCCCAAGCCGATCTCGACGAGCAGCTCGTCGGCATGGCGGTTGCCAGCCCAACGGGCCAGCTGCTGCCAGAGTTGTGCGGCGTCGTCATCCTCGTCGTTCAGGCTGGGCAGGCTCAGGCCTTCGGCACGCAGGGCCTGGGCCAGCATCTTCTCGCCCAGGTCGCGGCTTTCTTCCTGTTCCAGATTCTTGAGGAAGTGGCGGATCTTGGAGCGCGCGCGGCCGGTGCGAACAAAGCTGAGCCAGGCCGGATTGGGGCGGGCGCCGGCGGCGGTGACGATCTCCACCACATCGCCGCTGCGCAGCTCGGCCCGCAGGGGCACGGGTTCGCCGTTGATCTGTGCGGCCACGCAATGGTCGCCCACATCGGAGTGGATGGCGTAGGCAAAGTCCACCGGCGTGGCGCCCTTGGGTAGGGCCATGATGCGGCTCTTGGGTGTGAAGACGTAGACCGCATCGGGGAAGAGGTCGATCTTGACGTGTTCCAGGAACTCGTTGGCGTCGCGGGTCTCGTCCTGGATGTCGATCAGGGACTGCAGCCAGCGTGAGCCCAGTTGCTGCGCGCTCTCGGCGCTGGTGCCGCTGGGGTTGCCGCCTTTTTTGTAGAGCCAGTGCGCTGCCACGCCTTTTTCCGCCACCATGTGCATGGCCTCGGTGCGGATCTGGAACTCCACCGGTGTGCCCAGCGGGCTGACCAAGGTGGTGTGCAGGCTCTGGTAGCCGTTCGGCTTGGGGATGGCGATGTAGTCCTTGAAACGGCCCGGCTGCGGCTTGTAGAGCTGGTGCAGCACGCCCAGGGACAAATAGCACTGGGGCAGCTCGTCCACCACGACACGGAAGCCGAAGATGTCGCTGACCTGGGCAAAGCTCAGGTGCTTCTCGCGCATCTTTTTGTAGATGGAGTAGATGGCTTTCTCGCGGCCGTGGATCTGCACCGGGTGGGCGCCATCGGCAAAAGCCTTGACGACATCGCGCTCGATGCGCGACACCAGATCGCGGCGGTTGCCGCGGGCCTTGGTGATGGCCTTGGACAGGGCGGCATGTCGCCAGGGATGGATGTGCTGGAAGGACAGGTCCTGCAGCTCGCGGTAGATTTCGTTCAGGCCCAGGCGGTGGGCGATGGGCGCGTAGATGTCCAGGGTTTCGCGTGCGATGCGGCGGCGCTTGGGCGCGGCCATGGCCTCCATGGTGCGCATATTGTGAAGACGGTCGGCCAGCTTGATGAGGATCACGCGCACATCGCGCGCCATGGCCAGAAGCATCTTGCGGAAGGACTCGGCCTGGGACTCTTCCTTGGTCGAGAACTGCAGCTTGTCCAGCTTGGTCAGGCCGTCCACCAGCTCGGCGGTGGGGGCCTCAAAGCGCTCGATAAGCTCGGTCTTGGTGACGCCGCAGTCTTCCATGGCGTCGTGCATCAGGGCGGCCATGATGGCCTGGGCGTCCAGGCGCCACTCGGCACAAATGCCGGCCACCGCAATCGGATGGGTGATGTAGGGCTCGCCGCTCGCCCGGAACTGACCCAGATGTGCCTCATCGGCGAATTTGTAGGCTTCGCGGATGCGCTTGATGTCGCCCTTGGGTAGGTAGCCCAGGTGCTGAACCAGGGCGTCAAACGACGCCGCCTCGGCAGCCGTTGGCTCGGGGGCGGGGCGCAGGCCCGACAAACCGCTCAGGGCGGCAGGCAGGCGGGAGACGGCAAATGATCGAAAACCCATGGCCCGAATTTAACCGATGAATTTGCGTGCCATCTGCGCCAGCGCACAAGACCGTGCCATTCGGCATCCTTGAGTGCTCGCGCGGGTGCCAGAAACGACAACGGGCGCCGGAAGGCGCCCGTTTGTGCAATCAAATGCAGCGAAAGACTGGAATCAGACCGGCACCTTGCGCAGCATTTCGATGCCGACTTCGCCGGCGGCGATTTCGCGCAGGGCGGTGATGCCGGGCTTGTTCTTGCTGTCGACCTTGGGAGTGTGGCCTTGGCTCAGCATGCGGGCGCGGTAGGTTGCGGCGAGCACCAGCTGGAAGCGGTTGGGGATCTTGGTCAGGCAGTCTTCGACGGTGATGCGGGCCATGTGTGGATTCCAGTTCAGGTGTTCAGGAGGATCGGTTTCTGAGGCGTGGTGCCGTGCACCAGGGCTTCAGGGCAGATCGAGCGCTTTGAAAACGGCAGAGCGATTTCGGCGCTGAGCCGCGTATTTTAACCGCTGCGCGTGGACGATGGACTTCAGATCGAAAACGGCCGTGTCAAACACCGCGTTCACGACCACGAAATCGAAGTTCTGCGCCTGTGCCACTTCGATGCGGGCGTTGGCCATGCGCTTGGCAATGACCTCGGGCGCGGTGTCGCCGCGGCGGTTCAAGCGCTGCTGCAGTTCTTCCCAGCTGGGCGGCAAGATGAAGATCAGCACGGCGTAGGGAAAGAGCTGCTTGATCTGCAGCGCGCCCTGGAAATCGATTTCGAGCACCACGTCGTCGCCATGCGCCATGCGCGCCTCGATGGCGGCCCGTGAGGTGCCGTAGAGGTTGCCATGCACCTCGGCCCATTCGAAGAAATCGCCACGCGCCGCCATGGCGCGGAATTCTTCTTCGCTGGTGAACCAGTATTCGCGGCCGTGCTGTTCCTGGCCGCGCGGAGCGCGCGAGGTGTGGGAGATCGAGACGTCGAGCTTGGCGTCGAGCTCCAGCAAGGCCTTGACTAGGCTGGATTTGCCGGCGCCGCTGGGGGCGGCGACGACGAAGAGGTTGCCGGGGTATTCCATGGATCGGATGTGGTCGTGTGAGGTGGGGCAGCGGCGCTGAGGGGGTGGGGGCTGTGGGGCAGAAGGAGAGCCGGGCCGGCTTATTCGATGTTCTGCACCTGCTCACGCAGTTGCTCGACGGCGACCTTCATCTCCACCGAGATATTGGTCAGCTCCAGGGCGGCCGCCTTGGAGCCCAGGGTGTTGGCCTCACGGTGCAGCTCCTGGATCAGGAAGTCCAGGCGCTTGCCGATTTCGCCGCCCTTTTTGAGCAGGCGGGCGATTTCTTCCAGGTGGGCGCGCAGGCGGGCCAGTTCCTCGGCCACATCGATGCGGATGGCGTAGGCCGCCGCTTCGTTGAGTGCGCGCTCGCGCAGGTTTTCTTCCGGGATGGTCTGGGCCGCGCCGGTGCTTGCGAGTGCCTCTTGCCAGCGCTCGAGGAAGCGCTGCTGCTGGCGCTGCACGATGGCCGGCAGCATGGGCTCGGCGGCATCGGCCAGGGTGCGCAGGTGTTCGATGCGCTCCATCAGGATGGCGACCAGCTTTTCGCCTTCGCGTTCACGCGCTTCGAGCAGGCCGGTCACGCATTGGCGGGCGGCTTCGAGCGCGGCTTCATCCAATTTTTCGGGGGCGGAGCCGCCGCCCTTGCACCAGATCAGGGCCTCGTGGACGGTCAAGGGCTGGGCTTTGGGCAGCCAGTTCTGCACCGTGCCCTCTAAGCGGGCCAGCTTGTTGAGCTGGTCGGACTGTGGCTGCGGCCAGTTGCCCTCGCTCTCGCGCTGGGTGTTGATGCGCAGCTCGACCTTGCCGCGCTTGAGCTTGGCCGTCAGCAGCTCGCGCAGGGCGGGTTCCAGGCCTCGCAAATCCTCGGGTATGCGAAAGCCCAGGTCCAGAAATCGGCCGTTGACCGAACGCAGCTCGACCGTCACGCTGGCGCCGCTGGGGCTGGCAGCTGCCGAGGATGTGGCATTGGGGGACCCGGTGTTTTCACTGGGTGCGGTGGGTTGCGAGCTGACGCTGGCATATCCCGTCATGCTGTAGACTGGCATCTAGCGTTCGGTGTGGAATAAAACTCGATTATGTCAAAGCCGAAACCGGCGCCCTTGCCTGCGGGAACGGTGGTTGGGGGCTACCAGATCATCAAGAGGTTGGCAGCAGGCGGATTCGGCGTGGTGTACCTGGCCGAAGACCCGGAACGCCACCTCGTCGCCCTCAAGGAATATCTGCCCTCCAGCCTGGCTGAACGCTCGCCCGGCGAGTTGACGCCGCGCGTCAAACCTGAGAAGCAGCCGCTCTACCGCCTGGGTCTCAAGAGCTTCTTTGAGGAAGGCCGATCGCTCGCGCAGATCTCGCACCCGAGCGTGGTGTCGGTGCTGAACTTCCTGCGCGAGAACGAAACCGTCTACATGGTGATGAACTATCTGCAGGGCGACACCCTGCAGGACTTCATCGTCACCGCGCGAGATATGAAGCGCGACAAGGTCTTCCGCGAATCCACCATCCGCAGCCTCTTCGACGAGATCCTCCGTGGCCTGCGCATCGTGCATCAGCACAAGATGCTGCATCTGGACATCAAGCCGGCCAATATCTTCATCACCAACGAGAACAAGGCGGTGCTGCTGGACTTCGGCGCCGCGCGCGAGGTGCTGAGCAAGGAAGGCAATTTCATCCGCCCGATGTACACGCCCGGTTTTGCCGCGCCCGAGATGTACCGGCGAGATGGTGCCTTAGGTCCGTGGACCGACATCTACGCCATCGGCGCTTGCATCTACGCCTGCATGCAGGGCTATCCGCCCAATGACGCGCCGCAGCGCCTGGAAAAAGATCGCCTGGCGCTCAGCCTCTCGCGCCTGCGCAATGTGTATTCCGACAACCTGATCGAAGTGACCGAGTGGTGCATGTCCCTGGATCCGCTCTCGCGTCCGCAAAGCGTGTTTTCGCTGCAAAAAGAGCTGGCGCGCGAAACCGAGCGCCGCTATACCAAGCTCAGCTTCAGCGAGCGTCTCAAGCTGCAACTGGAGAACCTGAAGACCGGAGCCAAAGCGTGAGGGGCCCAGCGTGAGGTTCAACACCTTCCAGGTGAGCCGCCGTGGCCGGCGGGAGAAGAACGAAGACCGCATGGGTTATTGCTACACCCGCGAGGCCGGTTTGTTCGCCCTGGCCGACGGTCTGGGTGGGCATCCCGAGGGCGAGGTGGCTGCGCAGATGGCGCTGCAGACCCTGGCCGCCTTGTTCCAGCGCGATGCCAAGCCGGCGCTTGAAGACCCCGCCGCCTTTTTGCAGGATGCGGTCTTGATCGCGCACCAGCAATTGATCCGTTATGCCGCCGAGAAGGGCATGAGCGACACGCCGCGCACCACCATCGTGGCCTGCGTGCTGCAGGGGCGCCGGGCCTTCTGGGCCCATTGCGGTGATTCGCGCCTCTACATGGTGCGTGCCGGCAAGCTGATCGCCCGCACGCGCGACCATTCCTATCTGGAGCTGCAGAACGCGCTCGGCCGGGTGCCCCAGGACGGCGAGACCTTCAACCGCAATGTGCTCCTGACCTGCCTGGGCAGCCCTGGCAAGCCCATGATCGACACCCATGGCCCCATGCTGCTGGAGGTGGGAGACCGCCTGCTGCTGTGCTCGGACGGGCTCTGGGGCACGGTGCCCGACGACTTCATCACCGAGCAGCTCTCGGCCAGCCCGGTGGCCGATGCGGTGCCCGATCTGGTGGAGCAGGCCCTGCGCAACGGCGGGCCGCGCTGCGACAATGTCACTGCGCTGGCGGTGGAATGGGAAGGCGAGGCCGATGCCGACGAGGGCCACACCGAGGCCGGCATTTCCACCCGCAGCCTGTCCGATGACGGCTTTGCCACCACCATCCAGGCTGCCGCCCAGGACGGGCGCGGCGGTGCGGACGAGCTGGACGAAGCCGAGATCGAGCGCTCCGTGCGCGAGATCAACGAAGCCATACGCCGCGCCAACGAGCGCCAGACCGGCGTACTCAAGAAATCCTGAAGGACCCCATCATGACTGAAGCCAGCCAGACTCTGCGCGCCAGCGGCCGCGCAGCGGACGCACTCCGCCCGGTGCGGATCACCCGCCACTACACCCGCCATGCAGAGGGCTCGGTGCTGATCGAGTTCGGCGGCACCAAGGTGCTGTGCACCGCCTCGGTCGAAGAGAAAGTGCCGCCGCACAAGCGCGGCTCGGGCGAGGGCTGGGTGACAGCCGAGTACGGCATGCTGCCGCGCGCCACCCACACCCGCAGCGACCGTGAAGCGGCCAAGGGCAAACAAAGTGGCCGCACTCAGGAGATCCAGCGTCTGATCGGCCGCTCGCTGCGCTGCGTCTTCGATCTCAAGCTGCTGGGCGAGCGCACCATCGCGCTGGACTGCGATGTGATCCAGGCCGATGGCGGCACCCGCACCGCGGCCATCACCGGCGCCTACGTGGCGGCGGCCGATGCGGTCAGCTGGCTGCTGGCTCAGGGCAAGATCAGCGCCAGCCCGATCCGCCAGGCGGTGGCGGCCATCTCGGTGGGCATCGTCGAGGGCACGCCCTTGCTGGACCTGGAATACACCGAAGACTCAGCCTGCGACACCGACATGAATGTGGTGATGACGGCCGATGGCGGTTTTGTCGAGCTGCAAGGCACGGCCGAGGGCGTGGCCTTCAGCCGCGTCGAGATGAATGCGCTGCTCGATCTGGCCGAGAAGGGCATTGGCGAGCTGCTGGCGGCGCAGAAAGCAGCCTTGTCGTCATGAAGATTGTTCTGGCCTCCAACAACGCCAAGAAGCTGGTCGAGCTGCAGGCCTTGTTCGCGCCCTTGGGGGTGGAACTGCTCACGCAAGGCTCGCTGGGCATCCCCGAAGCCGAGGAGCCTTTCGGCACCTTCGCCGAGAACGCCCTGGCCAAGGCCCGCCACGCGGCCGAGGCCAGCGGCCTGCCCGCCCTGGCCGATGATTCCGGCCTGGCGGTGGAGGCCCTCGGTGGCGCGCCTGGCGTGCTGTCGGCGCGTTATGCCACGCTCTTCGGTCAGCCCAAATCGGATGCCGACAACAACCGCGTGCTGCTGGAGCAACTGGCCGCCTTCCCGGCGCCCGAGCAACGCGGCGCGCGCTTTGTCTGTGCCCTGGTGGCCGTGCGCAGTGCCGCTGACCCCGAGCCCTTGATCGCCATGGGGCGTTGGCAGGGGCAGATCTTGACCGTCGCGCAGGGCGAGGCCGGCTTTGGCTATGACCCGCTGATGTTCATCCCGTCCCTGGGGCGCAGCGTGGCCGAGCTGAGCGCGGCCGAGAAGAATGTGCAGAGCCACCGGGCTTTGGCGGCCGTCCATCTGGCCGCGCAGCTGCGCGAGGTCTGGCATCTTGGCTGATGTCATTCGCCTGATGCGGCCGGGCACGCTGAGCCTGCCGGCGCTGCCGCCGCTGTCGCTCTACGTGCACCTGCCCTGGTGTCTGCGCAAATGTCCGTATTGCGATTTCAACAGCCATGAGTGGCGGGTGGACGGCGCCGTGCGCGAGCTGCCGGTGGACACCGCGCGCGCCTATCTGGCTGCGCTGCGCGCTGATCTGGAAGCCTCGCTGCCGCTGATCTGGGGGCGGCCGGTGGTCAGCATCTTCATCGGCGGCGGCACGCCCAGCCTGTTTCCCCCGGAGCAAATCGCCGAGTTGATCTCGGACCTGCGCGCCCGCCTGCCGCTGGAGCCGGGCTGCGAGATCACGCTGGAGGCCAACCCGGGCACGTTTGAGCGCGACCGTTTCAAGGGCTTCCGCGAAGCCGGCGTCACGCGCCTGTCCATCGGAGTGCAGAGCTTCGACGATGCCAAGCTCAAAGCCCTGGGCCGGGTTCACAGCGGCGAGCAGGCGCGCGCTGCCATCGCCGAGGCCGCCCAGGCCTTTGACACCTTCAACATCGACCTGATGTATGCGCTGCCAGGCCAGAGCCTGGCCGAGCTGGATCTGGAGCTGCGCACGGCCCTGGACTTTGCGCCGCCGCATCTGTCGGTTTACCACCTGACCATCGAGCCCAACACCCGCTTCGCCAGCGCGCCGCCCGAGAACCTGCCCGACCCCGATCTGGCCAGCGAGATGCTGGACCTGATCACCGCCCGCACCGGCGCCGTGGGCATGGATCGTTACGAGGTGTCAGCCTACGCGCGCGCGGGGCACCGCTGCGCCCACAACCTGAACTACTGGCAGTTCGGCGATTACCTCGGCATCGGCGCTGGCGCGCACAGCAAGATTTCCTTCCCGCACCGCGTGCTGCGCCAGGTGCGCTGGCGCGAACCGGCGGCGTATATGGCCAAGGCCGGCGAGGGCGCCGCGGTGTCGAACGAGAACGAGGTGGCGCGCAGCGAGCTGCCGTTCGAGTTCATGCTCAATGCCCTGCGTCTGCGCGAAGGCGTGGGCCTTCAGTCCTATCTGGAGCGCACCGGCCTGCCGCCCTCCAGCATCGCCCGGGCCATGGAGCAGGGGCGCCAGCGCGGCCTGCTGGAGGCCGATCCGGCGCGCATCGCGGCGACCGCCAAGGGCTTTGATTTCCTCAGCGACCTGCAGTCACTCTTCCTGGCTGACTGACTGACCGAGCATGGCCCGCACGGGGCCGCTGGCCTTCACAGCGCCATCACGTAAACGCTCAAGGCCTCGTGCTTGGCATGGCGCTTGGCCGTGGCCGCTGCGCTGGCCACCTCTTCGGCCCGGTGCAGGCTGCCGGGGCTGACCCGCACCGCGCCAATGCTCAGCGTGGTGCAGGGGTGGAAGCGCATATCGCCATGGCGGTCTTCGGCCATGATGCCGCCGGCCTGCAAGGCCGCGGCGTCAAACAGATTGCGGGCCAGCTCATTGAAGCCCTGGACGATCTGCTCGCAGCGCTGCTCCCAGTCGGCGCTCTGGAACAGCATCACGAAATCGTCGCCGCCGACATGGCCCAGGAAGTCGCGCTGGCTGTCGCAGTGGTTGCTGGCCACGCGCGCCACCAGGCGGATCATCTCGTCGCCGCGCCAGTAGCCGTACTCGTCGTTGAAGGGCTTGAAGTGGTTGAGGTCGGCGTAGGCGGCGACGAACTCGCGCCCGCTGGTCAGCAGGCGGCCGATGTGCTGGCTGATCGGAATATTGCCGGGCAAAAAGGTCAGCGGGTTGGCGTGGCGCGCCGCTTCAATACGCGCCTCCGTCACCGAGCGCACCAGCTGCTCGCCGGTGCCCAGGCCGAGGTAGCGTCCCTCGCGCACGATGATGAAGCCTTCGCGCAGATAGCGCTGGTCGGCCGAAGTCAGCACGGTGGTCAGGGCCTCGATGCCGGTGTCGGCGTTGACGATCAGCGGCGTCGGGTTGGCGAACAGGGTGCAGGCATGGCGGCCGTACAGGTCCATGAAGAATGGCTTGGCCCATCGGTTGATGAACTGTGCCCGGTCGACCAGGGCCACCGGCTCTTGCCGGCTGTTGAGCACGGCGATGGCGTGCAGCTCCTCGTGTTCGTTGAAGACGCGGAACAGCTGCTCGTGCGTGGTGTCCTCGTGCACGGTCACGGCTTCCATCATCAGGCGCTCGGCGGTGACACCGTTGCTGGAGGCGCGGCGCAGCTCGGGCAGCACGGCGATCTCACTGCTGGCCAGCACCTCGCGGGCGCCGGCCAGGGGCTCGCGCGCGCCGTCGGGTGTGGGGCGGCCGATCAGCCAGCCTTGGCCAAAGGCCACGCCGAGATCCCGCAGCACGCGCAGTTCCTCGGCGTTTTCGATGCCTTCGGCCACCAGCTGGGCGCCAAAGGTTTCGGCCAGCTGCAGCAGGGCGCGGAAGGTCTGCAGCTTCTCGGCATGGGCCGGCAGGTCATGGGTGAAGTATTTGTCGATCTTGACCACATCGGGCTGGATCTCGGACCACAGGCGCAGCGAGGAGCGGCCGTCGCCGAAATCGTCCAGCGCAATGCCCACGCCCTTGCGGCGCAGCACGCCGATGGCGCGGCGCAGGCCTTCGATATCGGCCACTCGCTCATGCTCGGTCAGCTCGATCATCAGCTGGCTGGCGCAGATGCCCAGGTCTTCGCAGATGAACAGCCGGTCCTGCTCCAGGCCCTGGGCCACGGCGCTGGCCAGCGCCGTGGCGCTCATGTTCAGCAGCAGGCGGCCGGGCAGCTTGAGTCGGCTCCACTCGGCCATGGCCAGCAGGGCGCAGTGCACCTCCAGCTCGGTGTTCAGGCCTTCACGCCGACCGGCGGCGAACAACATATCGGGGTACTCGAGCGGGCTGCCGATCGGGCCGCGCACCAGGGCTTCATGGCCGTAGACCAGGCCGCAGTCCAGTTGCACGATGGGCTGGAAGACCGTGCGCAGCTGGCGGCGGTCCATCAGGCGGCGAACCGTCAGTGGCGGAGCTTCATCGCCCGGTCTGGATCCTGCGGCGATGGGGGATGCGGGGGAGGGGGAGAGTGCGGCGCTGCTCATAGCGCCATGGTGCCCAGCGTCAATGACAGGGCCAAGAAAAGCGGGGCCCATCAGCACAAAGGCCGCATCAGCGTGAGCTATTGCTCGGCTGTGCGGCCTCGGGGTGGGCGTGTTCTGGCCTGGGTGGCTTCAGCTTGGGCTTACACGCGATTGAGCGACATGCCCGAGGTGCTGCGCAGGCGCTCGATCAGGCGCGGTGCGATCTGGCTCAAGGGCAGGACTTCGTCGGCCGCGCCGGCATTGATGGCTTCGCGGGGCATGCCGAAGACCACGCAGGTGGCCTCGTCCTGCACGAAGTTGTAGGCGCCGGCGTCCTTCATCACCTTCATGGCCTTGGCGCCATCGGCGCCCATACCGGTCAGCATGATGCCCAGAGCGTTCGGGCCCACGACGCGCGCGGCCGAGTGGAACAGCACCTCGACCGAGGGCTTGTGGCGGTTCACCGGCTCACCGTCCTGCACGCGGGCGATGTAGTTGGCGCCCGAGCGCTCGACGCTCAGATGCAGGCCACCGGGGGCGATGTAGCCGTGGCCCGGCAAGATGCGCTCGCCATCGCTGGCTTCCTTGATGCGGATGCGGCACAGGCCGTCCAGGCGTGCGGCGTAGCTCTTGGTGAAGCCGGGCGGCATGTGCTGGGTGATGACCACGGCCGGGCAGTCGGCCGGCAGATTGACCAGCACATCCTTGGTCGCCTCGGTGCCGCCGGTAGAGGCGCCGATGAAGATGATTTTCTCGGTCGACAGCCGACCCAGGCTGGCCATGGTGACCGGCTTGGCCGGCGCCGCGGGCGGATGGCCTGCGTGGGCGGCCGCGCCCGTTGCGCCCGAGGCGGGCAGGGCGGCGTGGCTGCGGCGGATGTGGGCCTTGGCGGCGATGCGGATCTTGTCGGTGATGTCATCGGCCAGCAGGCGGATGCCATCGGCCACGCCGATCTTGGGCTTGGCGACGAAATCGACCGCGCCCAGTTCCAGGGCCTTGAGTGTGACTTCAGCACCGCGCTCGGTCAGGGTGGACACCATCACCACCGGCATGGGGCGCAGGCGCATCAGGCGGGACAGGAAATCCAGGCCGTCCATGCGGGGCATTTCGATGTCCAGGGTGATCACGTCCGGGTTCAGCGAACGGATCATTTCGCGGGCGAGCAGCGGGTCGGCGGCGGCGCCAATGCAGACCATATCGGGCTGGCGGTTGATGATCTCGCTCAGGATGCTGCGCACCAGAGCCGAGTCGTCGACCACCACCACAGTTGTCTTGGCCATGTCTTACTTCTCCTCTTGGGGGCGGGCTCAGAACAGATCGACAGAACCGCCGCTGGCCACCACGGGCTGGGCTTTCTGGGCTGCAGAACGGTCCTGTTGCACCAGGGCGTCGGTGTTGGTGGGGGCGAGGCGCTTGACCATGGCCTTGCCGCTGAAGGGCAGGAAGCAGACCTTGCGGGGGTAGATGTCCATCACGTCCTTGGAGACGATGGGAATGCGCTCGAGCTTGAGGAAGTCGATCACGAAGTTGGTATTGCGTTCGCCGACATTGATGGTGTTCATGCCGGCAATCACGGCGCCGCCGCCGAAGATCTTGGCTTCCATGCGGCCTTTGGAGGCACCGCGCTTCATCATCTCGTTGATCAAGAGTTCCATGGCGTAGGAACCGTAGCGGCCGGAGTCGCCGCTGCCTTCGGGCAGCATGAAGTGGTTCATGCCGCCGATCTGGGCGTGGCGGTCCCAGAGGCAAGCGGCGATGCAGGAGCCCAGGGTCGTCATGACCAGCAGGTCCTCGTTGTCCACGAAGTACTCGCCAGGCAGGATCTTGACCGCCGCGTTCTTGAAATGGGCGTCGTAGAAGAAGAACGATGCTTCACCAGGCTTGCGCGGCATGGCCTTGAGTTGCGCAACGCGGGCCGCTCCCGCGCCGCTGGTGAACATCGAGCCGGTGCCTGCACCGGAAGTGGGCGGGGGGGTGCTCATGTTTTTTTATCGGTCGCTGGACTGTGAACTTGAGGATTGCGTCGGAGCGGGGCTCAGACGCGCTCGTAAATCGTCTTGCCGCGCAGGCGGAACAGATCGCGCGAGTCGGTGAAGTTCTCCGAGTGGCCGACGAAGAGCAGGCCATGCGGGCGCATCACACGGTGGATGCGCTCCAGCACCTTGCGCTGGGTCGGCGGGTCGAAATAGATCATCACATTGCGGCAGAACACGATGTGGAAGGGCTCGCCCAGCGACCACTGCGTGTCCATCAGATTGAGCGGCTTGAAGTCGATCCAGCGCTGCAGCTCGGGCTTGACGCGGATGCGCCCGGAGTTGCCGCCGGTGCCGCGCATGAAGAAGTTCTTCAGCCGGGTTTGGTCCAGGCCTCGGGCATCGGCGTTGTAGACACCGCGGCGGGCCGTGTTCAGCACATTGGTGTCGATGTCGCTGGCGGTGATCTGCACCTGGGCACTGCTGCCCAGCGCTTCGCTGCAGGTGATGGCGATGGAGTAGGGCTCCTCGCCCGTGGAGGCTGCGCAACACCAGATGCGCACCGGCTTGCCGGCCAGCGGCTTCAGGTCGTCGGTCAGGGCGTGGAAATGGTGCTCTTCGCGGAAGAAGGAGGTCAGGTTGGTGGTCAGGCAGTTGACGAACTCCTGCCATTCCTGCGTGCCCTCCACCCCGGTGGCGTGTTCCAGCCACTGCAGGTAGGCGGCGAAAGACTTGTGGCCGGTCTCGCGCAGGCGGCGGGAGAGGCGGCTGTAGACCATGGCGTGCTTGCCATCGTGCAGGCTGATGCCTGCGTGCTTGTAGATCAGTTCCCGAACCCGGTCGAAATCCGCCCGGCTGAAGCTGAATTCATGGTCGATGGCTTCGGCGCCTGGTGCACTTGGAACAGCTGGCATAAGGTGAGCTCGGTTATGTCCCGGCTGCTGGCGCAGTCCAGGCTTTGATTTTGCGTCGTCTTGCAGTCTGGCGGTTCAAGCCTGTCCAGCATAGGCCAAACAAAGCCGCCAACAGGGGTCAGATCGCCAATTGAGCACGAAAACCCACTGCTAGACTGGCTGCGCACTTGCCCCTCCCCCCTGCACACCATCTTGGATTCCTCAAGCCCCACACCCGCTTTGCTGGATGCCCGACGCCTGCGGCTGGACCTGGCCCTGCAGCTGCTGCAGCAGGCGGGCGCCTTGCTGCCCGAGGCCGAGCCTTACAGCGAGGCTTGGCTGCAAGGCATCATGGACGCGCTGTGCGACCTGTCCAGCAAGGACGCCTTGACCGGACTGGTCAACCGCCGCAGCTTCGAGATGGCGCTGGCCCGCGAAGTGGACCGCGTGGCGCGTTCGGGGGAACCGGCCTTGCTGCTGGTGCTGGACATCGACCATTTCAAGGCGGTCAACGACACCTACGGCCATGCGGCCGGTGACCTGGTGATCCAGGCGGTGGCCGGGGCGCTGAACCAGGTGGTTCGCCCCATGGACACCGTCGCCCGCGTGGGCGGCGAAGAATTTGCCATCGTGCTGCCCAAGTGCGCAGCCGGTTTTGGCGCCACCGTGGCCGAGCGCCTGCGCGAGCGGGTGGCCGAGCTGCGAATCGAAATTGCGTCCGGTCAGACTCTGGCGGTGACGGTCAGCCTGGGCGGTGCCTTTGCGCCGCAGTGGGTGCGTTCCTCGTCCCTGCTCTGGATGGAGCGGGCCGATCGTCAGCTCTACCGCGCCAAGGCCGAGGGCCGCAACCGGGCCTGCCTGGAGAACCAGGTCGATTCCCTGGTGAGCGCCGAGGAAAAAGGCATGTTGTTTGCAGTAACGCAACAGGAAAGTGAATGAGTACGACACCTGATCCTGCTGCATCGTCGCCGGCGTCCCCGCTGGGGGCCGCCCGTCCGGCGCCCAAGACGGGCAGCCGTGCCGGCGCCCGCACCTTGGCCGTCACCAGCGGCAAGGGCGGCGTGGGCAAGACCTTTGTGACGGCCAATCTGGCCGCCGCTCTGGCGCTGCGCGGCCAGCGTGTGCTGGTGCTGGATGCCGACCTGGGCCTGGCCAATCTCGATGTGGTGCTGAACCTGCACCCCAAGCTGACCCTGCACGATGTCTTCACGGAGAAGGCCACGCTGGACCAGGCCATCCTGCCGGCGCCCGGCGGCTTTTCGGTGCTGCTGGCGGGTTCGGGCATGGTGGAGTACTCGCGCCTGACGCCCGAGGTGCGCGACAAGCTCTTGCACATCGTCGAGATGGTGCGGCCACGTTTTGACTGGATCTTGTTCGACACCGGCGCCGGCATCTCCGATGTGGTGCTGTTCTCCATCTCCATGGCCGCCGATGTCCTGGTGGTGGCCACGCCCGAACCGACCTCGCTGACCGATGCCTATGCCACCATCAAGGTGCTGGCCACCCAGCAAGACCGCCGCGAGGTTGGCCTGCTGGTCAACCAGGCCAACCGTGTGGGCGAGGGCAAGCTGATCTGCGGCCAGCTGCAGCAGGTGCTGCAGCGCTTTGTCGGCGCCCGCCCGGGCCAGAGCTTCAAGCTGGAGCTGCTGGGCGAGGTCAAGAACGATCTGACCGTGCGCCAGGCCGTGCTCAAGCGCCAGCTGGTGCTGGAACATTACCCCGGCAGCGATGCAGCCCAGGCCATCAAGGCTTTGGCCAATAAACTGCTGGGATGAGCAGTTCAGACACTTCTTCCGATTCTTCCCCTTCAACATCGTCCTCGTCCTCGTCCTCGTCCTCGCCCGAGGCCTCGCCCGCCACCGCCTTTGAGTGGGTGGGCGGCGAGGCGCGGGTGCGCGCCCTGGTCGATCGTTTCTACGATTTGATGGAGCTGGAGCCCGCCTTCACCGAGCTGCGCGCGGCCCACGGCCCCAACCTCGACAGCGCCCGCGACAAGCTGTTCTGGTTTCTCTGCGGCTGGCTGGGCGGCCCCAACCACTACATCGAACGCTTCGGCCACCCGCGTCTGCGCGCCCGCCATCTGCCCTTCAAGATCGGCATCGCCGAGCGCGACCAATGGGTCGCCTGCATGGGCATGGCCATGCAGGATGTGGCGCTGGACCCGGCGCTGCAGGAGCGCTTGCTGGAGAGCTTCATGGGGACGGCGGATTGGATGAGGAACAGTTAGCCCCTCGCCCGCGGGTACGCGGGCGGTCCCCCGGGGGGACTGGACTCAGCGGCCGGCGTGGGCCGGCGGCTGAGTCCTCAAGCCGGCCTTGGGGCGGCCCGGCGGTCGGCTTGAGTTGCAAGCACTGAGGTTGCTCCGAGGTTAAGTGCCGGCCAGCAGGACCATCAAGGCGCCGCTGCCGCCATCGCTGGCGCGGGCCTGCACGAAGGCCAGGACCTGGTTTTTCTGCACCAGCCAGCGGCGCACCCGGGCTTTGAGTACGGGCTCGCGGCCCGGTGAGCCATTGCCCTTGCCGTGGACCACGCGCACGCAGCGCAGGCCGCGGCGGGCGCTTTCCTGGATGAAGTGGCCCAGGGCTTCGCGGGCCTGATCGCGGCGCAGGCCGTGCAGGTCAAGCTGGGCCTGCAGGCTCCAATGGCCGCGGCGCAGCTTGCGCACCACTTCCTGGCTGATCTCGGGACGGCGAAAGGACAGGCTCTCGTCGGTTTCCAGCAAGGTGTCGACATCGAAGTCGTCCGACAAGGCCTGCAGCAGCACCTGGCGCTCGTCGGCCTCCCGCTGCAAGGGCTCAGGAGCGGGGCGCTGGCGCTGGTGCAGCACTCGGGCCTGCTGGGCAGCCAGCCGTGTCACCGGGCCGACGCTGAGCTCGAAGATGCGCCGCTCCTGCTCGGCCAGGCGCGCGGCCGCCGCTTCGCGCTCGCGCCGCTCTTCCTCGGCGCGGCGCGCCAGGGCCAGCTCGCGCTGCAGCAGCTTGAGGTCTTGCAGGCTGTGGAGGGCGGGGCGGGCGCGCGATGGGGAGGGCGGGGATGTCATGGCGGGAACTGCGTGGCGGGCGCCATCATATTTGCCCGCGCTCCGCCATCGAGATCACCTCGCCCA
Source organism: Paucibacter sp. B51 (assembly GCF_027863535.1). Taxonomy (NCBI): domain Bacteria; kingdom Pseudomonadati; phylum Pseudomonadota; class Betaproteobacteria; order Burkholderiales; family Sphaerotilaceae; genus Roseateles; species Paucibacter sp. B51. The sequence goes on from NZ_JAPIVN010000001.1 coordinate 3,082,727, forward strand.
TGCCCACCACGAAATGGTCAAGTACCCGGATGTCGACCAGGTTCAGGGCCGACTGCAAAGCCTGGGTCAGCAACTCGTCGGCGCGCGAGGGTTCGGCTACACCGGAAGGGTGGTTGTGGGCCAGGATCACGGCGGCCGCACCCAGGGCCAGGCCGCGCTTGACCACCTCGCGCGGGTAGACGCTACCCGTGAATGACGAGCCATGGACACGCCCCCATTGCTGCAGCGCCACAAGGCTTGGGGTAGATCGTTTGTGTCCATGGGTCGCACAAGCAGCGGCGCCCAGCAACTCTTGATTGCCACGGCCGATCATGGCTTCCGGCATACCTTGCACGTTCGGCATGAACTCCGTTACGTCTAGCCTCGGACAGTAGTGAACCAAACCCAACGATGCAATATTCTCAAGCCCCGCCGAGGCAAGGGCGCTTGAGAAAATACCCTGAATGATCGATACCGGGTCTTGTGGATAATTCGATGCGTTTGAGGTACCTTCTGTCAAAATTACTGCCCTTTCTTCAATAAAAGACCGCGAATATCAACAGTATGTACACAATCTGAGGGAGGTATATTTGGGATCTCGAAAGCAGTCTATTCTATGTGCGGGTACGCCTATTTAATTGCGTTGGAGGAGGACTCACTTCATCTAGTCGAATTCTCAATAACTTGACTTCTGCGCTAAGCTCTACTATTCGACGAAATGCACTCGTCAACTGTGACTGAGCATAGTCGCGCTGCGCAATAACTTCCAGAAGACGTTCTTTCGCCTCACTTCGGAACTTCTTCTGCTTGAGATTAATTGCTTGCTGCGAAAGCCGCTCATGGGAGTGAACTTCAACATATGCTTGGATTTCTCTTACCAGAGACGGGAATCGACTTTTTCGTAATGCGCTAGGGTCGCAACCGGCTTCTTTTGCAATATTGTTCTGCGAAATCGGTGTTCCTTTAGGTAAAAGGTCAGGCGTGCCTGTCTTCAGTCGCTCAAAAGCTTGTCGAAACCGCTCTTCGGATGTTAATTTATGTGTTTCGGAAGGCATTTAAGAAAATCTCTAATCCGTTGTGCTCAACGAGTAATGATTTGTGTCGAGGGCTAGCGGGTTGTAAATCAGCTAGTTCCTCCTTTAAAAGAGAAACCTCTTTTTCGATTGAAGGGACCCTTCTTGAGTCATAGAGTACGTCCGCGCAGGGAGTTGTGCCATCGCTCCCGGTGCAGTGGGAAATAGACTCAATCCCACCATAGCTGCATGAGCTGCGTTTAGTGCAGGCACCGATTCGAATTTCTCGAAAGCTCGCTTTTCCAAGTCGGCCATGGGCGGATAGACTTTTAAAATCAGCTTCTCTAATTATGTTAGAGATAATGGCATCTTTACGTCTTTGTCCATGAGGAGATATAAAGTTACCGTGAAGGGTAGAGTGAATCTTATGTGTCATTGTCTCGTGCATCGCTGATTTGACCAAGCTTTCCACTTCTTGGTTCAAGTGCAGCTTAGTGTGGCCTCGGCCGTAGTAGAGCGACATCTGCCGTGACGAGTGTTTCATCTGAAACTGTATGCTTGAATCTGACAGTAATCCGCTTGCAAACATATTAATGGCCCCTGTGCGGCGAAGTTGATGCCATGATAGTGGCCAAGTCTTGCCAACTTCGAATCCCCTTATCGGGCTTAAGTTAGGTGTGAGCTGTTTTGCAATTCGTATATCATCTTCATTTATTTGAAGTTTCTCATGTTCAAAAAGCAAAAGGTCTGGCGCTAGTAGATTCTTGTAGGCTGACGGATAGGGGCGAACTGAGTATCTTTGCGTTGGACCGCTGGCCCAAGGCTCGTATGATCTGTCGTAGAGATATGGATTTAAAAGATCCGCGCTGCTCGGATTAATTTCTGGATGAGCTGCAGCGCAGCGAATTCGGAGTCGAGACACTAGTGTCATTGCTGCCACAGCTTTCTCGACGCTTGGGCTTGTGGGCCATCTAGCATCTGAATCCAAATCGGTTTTTGTGGTTTCGCCGCAAATAATCGGAATTCGACCTAGTCGCTCATCCTCTTCCCACTTTAGGCAATCTACACGCAATGAGGAAACTTCCTCGATGCGTTGCAAGCTGAAATTCGCAATGTAGCCAAGTCCGACGTTCTGAATGAGACTGAGATATCGAGAAAAAACTCGAATAGTTAGACCGCCTTTGGGTAGTGAGATCCACCTTAGTAGGAGGTCTTTGATTTCGAATCTCTCGGCCGTATGGTGAAATCTATTATAATTTTTATAGCCATTCTTTGTGCCGGTTCCTACAGGAGGCGGAGTTTTAAAGGGTAGGCGTGAACGGCTCATTTTCGACGTCATAGCCCCTTCTAGTGAATGATAATTGTGGGCGTAAGCATCGATGCAGAAGTTGAAACAGCTCTCGATGTTTTCTTGATGTTCGAGGAAATCTTCTAGACATAGCTTCAACCGACTGAGTTGGTAATTCCAAATGCGCGGTGGGATGTAGGCTGTCTGGATGCTTTCATGGCTAGGTCGGACTCTTTTGAGATGCCTGATGCTGTCTTGATCCAATAGGTAGAACCCGAGCTCCTTGCGAGCGTCCCATATACGATGAAGTTCGCTAACAGTTGTCTCGTAGGAGACAGGGCGTAGGAGATTTGGGAGACGCTCAAGCACTTTAGGGTAGCGCATTAAGTCGCTTGCAATAATTCCTTCGCTGCTACAAAGAGCAACGATTGGGCGAATCAGTCTGAAAAAAGAGTTTTGAAGCGAGTTAGTCGTCCGAACTGCTTGTGGACCCCATATCCGCCAGGTAGTTAGTAGCCTCATAAGGTCTGCGTTGGCATGATCTAGGCCGCCTGCAGCTTTCTCGTATGGGGCGTCACCAAAGCGCAGATTGCACGATTTTCCTGCCCAACTAGATAGGTTCCAATTTGAGTCGCCCCATCTAGAAAGGACCTTTCCGTCCTTGTCCTCGCTTACAACCCAATCCCGAGGAGGTGGCCAACTCGGGGGGGCGATAGGATTGTCTAGAAGGATCTAGCCAATTGGCCCCCATTCGTAGGCCGAACTCAAGCGGTTTCATAGTCATACGGCGCCTTCCATGTGTTCAATTGGTCGACGCCAGTATGGATGATACTTTCCTTCGTCGATAAGTGTTAGTGCCTCCTCTACCCATGAATTCCGTTGTGTACTTGAATCGCGGAACCATCGAAGTTTCTCGCTGATTCGGTCTATCGTTAGTTGTGCAGGGTTGATTTCCCTTGTGTCTTTCGGATTACTCCATTTAGACAACTCTATTATTTTTAAGTGTCGGAAACATGCTAGAGACCATACGTGGTCTTCGCTATCTACATCCCGGTGGTGCTCGCACCATAGGCATCCTGACGGTAGTACGCAATTCGGCTTGGCCACGTTTTTTGGAATATTTTGAACTGGTGTAGGTTGCCCGAGGCAGTGACCGGGTGCTACGGAAAAATCCTGCTGGACTGCAGGATCATGCTTTGACCAAAATTGCATTACCTCACCGATTGCGCGGTGTTGGCTTGGCCTTTCGTAGATTCGCAATAGCGTCTCTTTTGAGTGCTGCGCCATCGTGGAAGTAATTTCGGGGTCGCTGCTGATGCGCAAAAGCCAGTTTATCCTGGTGTTACGCAGGGCTTGTGGGGAAACAAAATTCATACCAAGCTTCCTGCACTCTTGGCGTAAACGGTGGAAGCCTGGTGCTGCATCTTCTGATCGACCGAAGTTGCGTACAAAGGGGAATAGAAGCTCGGAATCAGGGAATATGTTTCTGCGCCATTCCAGATATCGCTCAAAATGGCTCTTGTAATCCTTGAATATTTCGAATAAGACATCTCCTCCTTTGCGACTCTTTCTGTCTTTTACGTGGTAACCATCAAGATGGCTAATGAAGCAAAAGTTTCGAATTTTTAGGCGGTGGGCTTGTGCGAGATTAATTCCGGTCTGCCCTACGAGCATCAGCATTTCAGCTTCGCAGCGAAGATTAGCCAGTGGATACCGTGTCTTTAGTGTTCCCTCTGTTTCCCATGCATCAAATCTATTGGATTTGACGTCTGGCGTGTGTGTTTTTTTTCCTTCATCGCAACCAATACCTTTCCACCTTAGTGCGGCAGCTGGGTTTTTGTAACCTGACCAGTGAGTTATTTCCCCACCCTGCCGAAGATGTATTTTGACCGGCAGTCTCCCATTTAGAGTTGTATCTATGGTAAGTCTGTCGCATACATCTTGTAGCAAACTTCCAAATGCAAAAGTTTGTGCAAGGTTTTGTTTTTCTGCGATAGCTCCGATCGCCGATTTGCGACGAGGAGGCGGCTTCAGCCTCGTTAAATGAATTAACGGTGTGGCCCGGTCTAGAATTTCGTCCAAAACCAACCCAACTTGGGCTCCTCGTTGGTACGAGCCAATGTGGCTCAGATCTCCCTTTATATTTTTTCGATGAGCGAGTGAGTCTGCCCAATGAAGATATGTGGATTGAATGGTGTCTTTAGTAAGTGCGTGGTGTGCTTCTTCAGCCCAAGCGAAAAAGCGTCGAAAGTATTCGAATGTGGATTTCGTTGATTCCGGACTGCCCCCGCTTATCAGTTTTCTATTCATTACTTCATGAATTGATTTGATGAGTTCAAGGCGATTTTGCAACGGTTGGCCAAGTAGGCCGGTTGATGCCTTTAATTCGAATTTACTTAAGAGTGATTTTGCGCCGCCCCAGTAAAGTAATATAGTGAGATTGATTGGAGTTGCCCTCTTGCTATATTTTATGGACGGGAAAGATAGTTCTGGAACCTTATGCACAGTGGGAATTCCATTTTCTGTTTTTTAGTCCAGTGAAGGACTTATTGAATGCCTCCGCCACTTCTTGTTTTCCTTTGCTGTTGTCAAGGAATTTGATGTACCTGAACGTTGTGGATTCGTGCTTGTGAAGCATTGCGTGTTTTACAAACTCAACTGCGGCCGGTACGGTTGTTACGCCAAGTGCTAGTTTCATTAACCACGTACCATATGTGGAACGCGTTTGATGAAACTTGAAACGCTCCATGTACTTGAGCCCGGCACGACACGCGGAGATGCGCAGGCTTGTCATTATTCGACTTATGGTGTTTGCGCTGTAGGGCTCGCCACGTCTTGTTAGGAATAGTATGGATTTGTTTTTTGACTGAGCTTTCGATTCCCTTTTGAGGCGCTTGGTCGAGTATGCATACTCCTTTAGCTCTCGAAGAAGAAAGTCTGGTACTAGGAGTTCACCCTTTACATTGAATTTTGTCGCTACGGTTGTTCCCGGGCCTACCCGAATTACTGAAAATTCCTTTATATAAGAATCACATCGAGCCTGCTCTAAGTCCTCTATGCGCAACGTATTGATGCTCCCAAGTCTCGCTCCAGTAAGGAATCCTGTCCATAACATGAGGTGCAGTTCTCGTGTTTCATTCTTAGAAGTGAATTCCATTAACTTGGTCATGTGCTCGTCGCTAAGCGGAAGAAGGCCATCTTCAAGAAGATTGCCTGTTTGAGCACGATTTGGAATTGAAAGGTCTGTTGTCGCACGAATCATTGTGCGTTGAAAACCAACGGAGTCGTAATATGGAATTATTGTCGGCCATTCTTTCCACATTTGGTGGGGCGAGTTTATGAAGTTCTGGATTTCGGCGTATCGATAGAATTGAATTATTGCGCCCATGCGGGCGCGTGCCGTACTCGATGCCAATGTTCCTGCATTGATCTTTTCAATTAGATCGCCACGAAACTTTACGATGGCTCTTTGAGATAGTCGCATTGGAAAATGTCTCCAATCGAGTTCTTTTTCTTCGAGAAAGCAACAATATGCATATAGATGCTTCATCAAGGACTTTACAGTTTCTTGATTTGCTTTGTTTTCTGAAATCTTTTCTAGTGCCCAGTTGTTTGCTTCGGCCCAGGATTCGCCGCTTCTCCAGAAAATTTGCGGTAGCTTTTGAATTTTTGGGGACGATACGTCCTGTTCCCAGGTTGGGTTTTCATTCGTGTGGATGTCTATCCATGGTATGAAGTTGATGTATTCAATGCAGGCCATTTTTTTGTTGGGCGAAGTGGTTTTGTGATTAGGCTAAGTTTGTTATTTCCGTGCTGATGTTATGTTTTCTTTGGTATTTGTTGAATTGCGCTTTGGTTGTCGCTATATTTAAGTGTTTCATGTTGATCCTGGGGTAATAGTCCTAGGGTCGCTCTGCATAATTCGGGAAGAGACCATGTCGTGAGGATCGAGATAGGCTGCAAGGCGCAGTTTGAGGTTGTTGATGAAACTTGCGGCGTTGCAGATCCTCCGGTGCTGCGCTAGTAGGGCGCGAGCTTATTTGTACAGGGCATCCCTTGAGAAAATAATATGATTATGTGCGTGAGAAACTGATTCGATGCTGGCCATTTGGAAGAGGTGGCAGCATATTTGAATGTAGTTGATTCAGTGGGTATCTCTGAGCCTCAATCCGAGGCCAATACTAGATGTCATGAACTTCACGAGAATCGCCATAGTCACCGGCTTGCTTCATCGTTGTGGACCATCCAAGAGTCGTTTAGCTGGTTTTTTGTCGTCCCACATGTGATGGATCAGGTATTGGACGTCAGCCAAGGTTGGACAAAGTGCGCCTAGATGTTTGTTCCGACTGTGCTCTACCTGATTGCGATCATCGTGGAGCCAAGATTGTTGTGTAGCTGTATTGTTTGAGGTCTCAATCAAAATCACTTTGACTGCGGCATTTGGCCAGCCCGTCCGATGGCAACCAACTGGTGACCGTCTTCAATCCCAGCTGGTTGCTAGCCGAGGCTTTGGGGAGGCGAATTTTGTGTTCTTTGTTCGTCTTTTGAGCTTCGAACTTAGTTCGCTTTGAAACAGTGTTTGGAACACGGATCGACACCGCAAAGTGGCTACCCGGTGGTTGTCCGAATAGGTATAAGCAGGCTCTGATCTCGCGCTTTTGACCTCGTCGCATTGGCTTCGACGTTACTGGGAACGGATTCGCTGTCCGGCAGTACATTCGGTTCGGTTGTCTCCGCTCCAAAAGCGGCTACCCGGTGGTTGTCCGAATAGGTTTAAGCAGGCTCTGACATCGCGCTTTTGACTTCGTCGCATTGGCTTCGACGCTACTTGGAACGGATTCGCTGTCCGGCAGTAAATTCGGTTCGGTTGTCTCCGCTCCAAGTTTGATTGGCATTAGTGCTTCACGACCATGTCAGTGGTGCGATGTAGCGCCAGTGGCCGGCCTGCACGGTTTGTTGCTCTGTTGGCGTTGTTCTAGGATGTGCGCGACTTGCATCCGCGCTCTTTGGCATCGCTCAGAAATACAACTGTTGTCTGTGCCGCATGAAGGGAGGGCACATGTGTCGGGGCAGTCCGGCGACGAGGTGTGAACTTGATGATTTTGTTGACAGGTTGCGGCACTGCGAAGTGACCGAGATGATCAGTCAGGGACTGCAGGCCGATGGCATCACCATCTCCAATAGCACACTGTGCATGTGGTTCGAGGGTCCGCGACGAAGGCCGTGCTACCAGCCTGTGAAGACCGCGCCGATATTGCAGGAGCGTGTTGTGGCCCAGGTCAAGGTCAAGAGGACCCTCCCCTTCTGGTGTCGCACTGTGTCGCACTTGCTAGTCTTCAATAAGACCAATTTGCTGCCCATCCTCCAGATCAACGGCAGGCAGGTGCTCAAGCGATCGATTGGCTTCCGGCTTCGCATTCTGTTGCTGTCTTTGGTGGCCAAGGTGACCGACGAGCGCTTGGTCACGAACATGTAATGACGGGTCTGGACGGGCATGACGGCTGAACATTGTGGCGATGGCTTTCGATTGCCGCAGCGGCGAATTGCTGGGCTAGCACCTGTCACCCAGCGGGAAGTCCAAGACGGCCATTTGGGCGCTGGAGCAGGCCCTTCTCTCGAGCTTCGGCCTGCTGGGCAAAGTACGCGAGCTATTTCGGGTGCGTTCGGACAACGGCCGGGTCGTCACCAGCCGCAGCTTTCGGCGGCTATGGGCAAGGCATCCAGCCCTATCGAGCGCAGGGAATGAGCGAGGTGGTGCGGGCCAGTGCAGCTTTGCATCGCAACCACTGTGAATCGCTCCGGGTTTGAACTGACCCCCAGAAGTTGGACAAACTTCAAAGGGCCCCAAGGGGAAGTACGAAACAAAGTTCAAGCTCAAGGTTGTTGAGAGCTTTCTGGCTGGAGAAGGCTGCGCGAAGCGGCTGGCCCGGCGCTGGTCAGTGCACGAGGAGAAGATTCGTACCTGGGTCAGTCACTACCGACTGCATGGAGTTGCCGCCCTGCAGCCGAAACGCGGTGCGTACTGCTGATTTAAATCTTCAGGTGCTGCCGCATCAAGATCGTGAACAGATCTCGAGTCGGCAGGTTGCTGCGATTTACGATACTCGAACCCGATTCAGGTTGTCGTCTGGCGGCTTGCCTTCGACGGCGGCGGTGTCGCGGGACAGGAAGGCAGAAGACCAGCGCATCTTATGAAGGCAGATAAGCCGAATCCAGAGCCGCCGGACACGGACGACACCAGCGCGAACCGAGCGTTGCGTGAAGAGGTTGAAAGACCGCGCGCGGAGGTGGCCTACCCAAAGCGTTGGTTTGAGCCAATCGGTAAGCTGCGCAGAAAGAGCGCAAGCCGTCTCCGAGCTGAGGCCAGACTACCCGTTGCCGATGCTGCTGACCGTCGCGGGCTTGTCGCGAACCACGTTCTATTGTCAAGCCAAGGTCATGGAGACCAGCGACAAGTACGCAGGCCTGAAGTGAAGGATCAAGGCTGCGTATTCCGGCGTTGTTGAACACCGAGTCCAGTGCTCGGATCAATGGTCTTTTTCTTGGGTCCAAATTTCTACAGCGGTGGGCAACGCGAAGCGTTGTCCACGGCCAGCCGGGCGCGCAGCGCCCCCCGCACCAGCATCAGTTCAGCGCACCGGTTGTCGATCAGCGCGCCCAAACATGTTATGCGGGCGGGTTGGTTCGAAGGTGACCGGTCGGTGGACCGCTTCAGGCTGTTTGCAGCCGATCGGATTCGGCAATCGTGGGGCAGCAATGTGCCCCGAGCAGCCGTTCGAGGGCCTGCCACAAATGTCGTCGCGGAATAGGTGGGGCCTTGAGATTTAAGGTCTGCCCCTCGCCCGTGAGGGGTGTGACATCAGACAAGAGAGAGGCGAAATTGAAGCTCCGCGTGCGGCTGCAATGCAGCGGGAGCCATCGCTCAAGGTTGAGATGCTGAGTCGCGTCGCCAGCCACATTGCGGTCACTTGATTGCCCACCCGCCGTAGACGTCAAGTTAGGATCTTGCCATCGGCCCTGCCTTATTCGCAAGCGATGTTAAGGATGTTGGGCACTGTGAATATTTCGTTGTGACACCTCAGAGTCGGTTGCCACGGCTGCATGTAGGTATGGATGCGCCTCTGGATGCGTGCATCATCACCGCTTCGAGTCCCTGCAACACGCGCCGTCTGATCGGCGACTGGAGCCACTGCTACAACCATCGGCGCCCTCACCAGGCGCTGAACATGAAGACCCCCGCTGAGGCATTCGCATTAGCGGCCTGACCTGTGCAGGTTCTGCTGGGTCAATACAAGGCCTTGCAGCCGCAATTTTCTGATACCGGTCAAGTGCGGCCTTCGGGTCACCTGCGGCGCGACGAGTTAGTGGATTGAGTGTCAACGGCGTGCGCGAGTGTTGCTATTGCGACGTAGTCCCGGGGAACCTTGCCTGCATGAACGTATTCACGTCAGCCAACAATTCGGAGCAACGCAGTTGGCCTATTACGTTCGTAAGTTTGGCGTTGTCCCAATCGGCCATGACTTTTGATGCGGAACTGAATTCACGATGGAACGATTTTCCTGCAGATGGTTCAAGGGCTTCCCGCATAGGACCGCCTTTGAGAATCGGGAACTGGGTCGAAACCTTGTCAATGATCTTTGATCCTGCGTAAACGGACAAGAATCCTCGATATTTCTCTTGCTGCAAAGGCGAACTGGAGGAGGACAGCAGTTTTGATGATGCGGCGCCACAAAAGGCCACCATGAAAAGGTGAGCCCTTGGTTGATATTCCTCCCGAATGGCTTGCTTGATTGCTTCTCCAGCCCCGTCAAGCTCGGTCTGCGCAGTGGCAAAGTCCGGGTTTGTCGCGCAAATTATTATTGCCAGAAGAGGGCGAAAAAACCGGAGTCCAATATTCATCCGTTTCATATTCTCTCCTGGATTGCAAGCGTCGAAGTAGCACGGAATGTGGATGAGCTTTCCGCTCATGATGGCAGCTCTGAGCGTATGTGGCAACGTTCGCGGGACGCCAGGCGGCGCCACATGAGAACGATATTGGCGTTGAGGCCGTAGCTCATAGCCACTTGGGCCACGGACGCGCCTGGCGCCGCGCATGCGGCGATGACTTGCCGCTTCTGCTCTGCATCGTGAAGCCGACGACTGGCCGGCTTGGCGTCTGACATGGTGTCCACCTAACTTGTTTGGTGGGCACCATCCTGACTGCCGGCCACGGGCCGTTCAAGGTGAGTTGGCCGGGACCAGCAGTGCAAGAAAACTCCATCGACAGGGGTCAGTCGGCATCAAGCCAGGTGGAGACCGCTGGACTTCGGCGCTCTATCCTCAAACTTGATGACTGCAGTCGAGAGGGCCAACCTACGTCATGCACCGGCCAGGAGCTAGCCTTCGCGAGCGTCGGTCTTCGGGTAGCCGAACCACCCGTTGACATTAATGCTTCGCGCAGAGCGAACGACTGCCTGCTCAGCTTACAACGTCGCCAATGCCATTGCTGGTTCCGAGCGTGGCGGCCGCCGTCTACGGCCGGTTGGCAGCCTGCTTCGTGACGGCGCGGCGGCTGCGCCCGGATTTACAACCCGGCCTAGCTAGATCGCACCGGTGTTCGGAAACAGGATCTTGTAGTGCCATGCAGACAGGTGATTCACTACTGCATTGCGAGCGCGAATACGGCATAGTCACCCCAGCCTGGGGCCTTCGCTCGGGACTGTACCGTCGTGCCTTGGAGGCAATCCAATTGCGCCAACGCGCCGGGCCTCAACTCAAAAACCTGGGAGGAGCGATGTCGCGCAGGGCACTACTAATTATTCTCTTTGCGTTGATTCAAATATTTACCAACGAGGCGATTGCCTCCGAATTCTCCGGAATTCCATTCGCCTCAAATTTTCAAGGAAAAATTACCTATGACGGATCGTATAGCGGCCAAGCCGCGAGAAACGTGCGGTCGCGACCAGTTGCGCTTAATGGTAGATTCAATATTGAATTAGAGATCCACGGCCAAAATATTAAGGGCACATTAGCAATTACTTCAATTCTGTCGAAAACGCATATCTCCGGAACTCTTGTCGATGGCGTTTGTTCGATAGATGTCCCCGGCCAGCAGTTGCCAATCGTAGGCAATTGTGGCAGCGAAGGATACGAAGGTACGATCGATATCGTTGGCACTAAGACCGGCCAAATAGCTGTCAAAGCGCGCAGCAAAAATTTCATACCATTCCTTGCTCCTGAATCAAATGGCCCGAGAGCTGCGACTCCTATTAACGGCGAAACATTAGTCCCCGGAATTCAAGGATTGAAAATCGGCGATCCAGTTATCAAAATTACTCAGCTGGTGAACGGCGTTAGTTGGCAAAAGTACCCCAGCCAGCTGTACTACGACGGAGCGAAGCCCGAGGCCTCATTGTGGAACGGTGCGTATGCCACGGAGACGCGTCTGTACTTCGACGGTCCAAACGAATTGCTAACTCGCGTGGCCTCTGACTACCTTTTCATGCAGCAGTCGGATCGCGACGCTCTAGCAAAGTCGCTGACTTCACAATACAGGTCAATTTACTCCAATCGCGAGGGCGAAGTGTATTGTTCAAAAGATGACTCGAGGTACATCATCCTGCAACGGAATCAATACATCAGCTCCAAACCAGCGCAGCAACGGCTTCAAGTCCTCATAGGTGCCGATTGCCGAACATACGACACTATAGCCACAGACAAGCGCGTTCCTGAAAATATTCGCAAGCTCCGCCATGCGTCCCCAACTACGCAGCAAATACGAGCGGCTTGCTTAATTAGAGATAAGCATTCGCTGAAAATGGAATACAAACCCACTGTTCGTGTCGAGGTTGAAACCGGCAGAATTGTTGGGAGAGGCAACGACGATCTCACATTCGGAATTGAAGACACGGCGGGCAATTTGTGCTTGATACCGATCACCCTGCGTTGCAGCGAACCGAAGCTAAGAACTGTTGTGAACAATGGCGAATGGATCAATTGCACGGGAAAGATCGACGTCGAATAAGTTGGCGCTGAGGCACTCAGGCATGACCACCGCTCGCACCTCCTCCACAGTGATCTAACCGTCCCGAATGTGTTGACGCCCCCTCGATCCTCCCTTGCAATTGCTGGCGATGGCGGCTCTGGTGCGCCCTTTGCATTTGTGCTGGGCACATGAAAATTCGATTCATTGGCGGTGACGCAGAGCACGGCGAGGTCTTTGCCGTCCGGACGAAGACCGAAACCGGCATGCTGTTTCAATCGGATAAGCATGCACATCCACACCCTTCTGCGCTGGTCAGCGTCAAGGCACGGGTCTCCATTGACGGCGTGTCGCGCGAGATCGTGAGGTAGCGACTAACCGATACGCGAAACGACGTTCAGCTTTGCAGCCTCGAATTTGAGAAGTCGAAGGTCAGCAACGGGCACGAAGGCGCCCACCAGGTGGCTGGATCGAGGTGCAGGAATGTGCCCATACCGGGTATTCGCATGGCTTCTGTGGAATCACGCTACCGACCCTGAATCGACTTACCCCTCCGCACACCCACCGCCCAGAAGCGGTCGGTCGCAGACACACCGAGGTGCCCGCTCTTCGTGGGAGCATTCGACGTTGCCATGCGCATGCGTGCGCTGGTTGTCATCGCCAGCCACTTCCTCGGCACCACTCTGATGCCGGTGCTCTTGGAAACCCTGAGTGGCCTGTTGGTGGGTGCGCGCCGGGCCTAGGTCGCCTTGGTGGCGGCGGCCGGCGATGGCGTTCTCGCCGTTGACCGCAGTAGTTCCACTGCAGGCCCGCGCCGTGGTGCTCACGTTGTCCGCCCTATTCGCGGTGTACCAGCTGAGCGCGGGCGCGTGCGGGCTGCAGGTGCGCCGTGGTTGCCGCTGTGGCAGGCGCGGCGCTGACAGTGGAGGTGCTCGCCCGACACGCGCGCACCGGCGGCGCACCCGGCCGCCAGCGTGTGTGCCGCATGATCTGCTACCTAGGGCAAGCAAGCTTGCCGGCCCCGTAGTCAATACGCATGATGACGCTCCAGGACGCGCGCACCAGAATGCGCGATATGGCCGGGGAGGGGCCGGATGAACGAGAGACAGTGGAAGATCTTGCTTGCGCAGATGGCCGGAGGCTTGGTCGTGCCCGTGCTTGGCCCGCAGCTCGCGACGGATGGCAACGGCGTCGACTCATTGCAGGCCGACCTGGCGCAACGCTTGCGTCAGCGTCACGATCTCGACGTGACGCAGCCGCTGCCGCGTTTCCGCGAGCTCAACGCTGCAATCAGCGAGATCAAAGCGCTGCGCAGCGAGGTGAAGCTGCAGGACGTCTATGGTGACGTCTGCGAGCTGATCCGGGAGCTGTCCTCTGACCCCAGGCTGGTGGTTCCGTTGCCCATTCGGCAACTGGCCGAAATTACCGACTTTCGCCTCTTCGTCACACTCACGCCCGACGACCTTCTGGCGCGTGCACTACGCAGCCGCGTGGCCGTCAACGAGATTGTGCATTCGCCCTATCTGCCCACCAGTGAGAAGGACGACCTGCCCTTGGACTGGCAGGAGCGGACCAGCGAGGTGCAACTGCTCTATCTGTTCGGCAAGGCCAGCATGGCACCGCAGTTCGCCATCCACGACGAGGACGTGCTGGAGTACGCCCACAACGTCATCTCGCGCGGCAGCCACTGGCGCGAGCGGTTCTTCGGCGAGCTGCGCGGGCGCAACCTGCTGCTGCTGGGGTCCAACTTCCCCGACTGGCTAGGCCGCTTCTTCCTGCGCGCCACGAACAAGAACCGGTTGATGGGCGAGAACAACAAGCGCGACTGGCTGATCGAGGAACCGCAGGCCGACAACGGCCTCACGCTGTTCCTGCGCAGCTTTAGCCGCGACACCGAGGTGCTGACCGGCAGCTCGCCAGCGAAGTTCGTCGCCGAGCTGCACCAGCGCTGGACCGCAGCCCGCGCGTCCGCGGTCGCACCGGTAGGAAGCGCTGTCGAAGAACCGGGGCTGCAGGGTGCCGTGTTCTTCGTCAGCTATAGCCGTTCCACGGACCAGGCCGCCGCCACCGCCTTCGTGGCGTGGCTGCGCGTCGAACTCAAGCTGTCGGTGCGCGAGATCTGGTACGACCGCCAAGCCATCGAACCTGGCGACCGCTACGGCCACGCCATCTTCGATGGCATCAAGAGCTGCCACTACTTCGTCCCCTTGGTCTCGCGCGCGTCGGACGCCCTGGCCGAGAAGTTCTTTCGCCGCGAGTGGAAGGCCGCGCTCGAGCGCGAGACCGGCATCATGGGCCAGACCTTCGTGGTGCCGCAAATCGTCGATGCCGACTACGACCCGCAGTCCTACGTGCGCGTGCCGCCCCCCTGGATGGAAGGGCTGGACTTCGGGCACTCGCCTGGCGGCGTGCCCGATGCACGCACCGCGGGCACGCTCAAACGCCTGTTGCGCGCGGTGCGCAGCCTGGCCGGGGAACCGGCCTGATGGAAGGCCCTCTGGAGGCGCAGGCCGCAGCGGCAGGTGCGGTGCAGCTGAACGCGCAGAACCCCTGGCCCGGGCTCGCGGCATACGACGAACGCGCTCAGGACTACTTCAAGGGCCGCGACGAGGAAAAGGGCGAACTGCTGCGGCTGGTGAGCAGCTACCCACACGTGGCGCTGTTCGGCAAGTCGGGTCTGGGCAAGAGCTCGCTGCTACAGGCCGGTCTGTTCCCGCTGCTTCGGCAGAAGAAGACCTACCTGCCGGTGTACATGCGCCTGAACTTCCAGGCCGACGCGCCGCTGCCGCCCCTGATGCAGGCGCTGCAGGCCCTGCTGGCCGCGCTGCGCAACAACGCCTGCGACCACCCCGTTCCCGAGCCCGACGAGACGCTGTGGCATTACCTGCACCGCCGCGACCTGGAGCTGTGGAGCGATGACAACTACCCGCTCACGCCGGTGCTGGTGTTCGACCAGTTCGAGGAGATCTTCGCGCC
The DNA here is from genome assembly GCF_027863535.1 of Paucibacter sp. B51. Taxonomy (NCBI): domain Bacteria; kingdom Pseudomonadati; phylum Pseudomonadota; class Betaproteobacteria; order Burkholderiales; family Sphaerotilaceae; genus Roseateles; species Paucibacter sp. B51. The sequence continues at coordinate 3,097,944 of NZ_JAPIVN010000001.1, forward strand.
ACGGGCTGCCGGCGCGCCCACGGCCGAGGCGCTGCTGGTGGAGATCGGCGACCTCGTCGAGCCCTCGCGCATGCCGGCCGAGCTGACCCGCGCACCAGCCAGTGCGGACGATGCGGCCCGGCTGCGCCGGCAATTGCAGGCGCTGGACCTGCAGAAGCGCCGCTACCGCACCGTGATCGCCTTCCGCGAGGACCACCTGGCCGCCTTCAAGGCCTGGGAGCCGCGCATCCCGAGCCTGCTGCAGAACTTCCTGGCGCTGCAGCCCATGCGCCGCGACCAGGCAATTTCCGCGGTGTCCGAGCCGGGCTCGGCTGTGCTGGAACCGGGCGTGGCGCCCCGCATCGTCGACTTCGTCGGAAACCTGGCTGCCGAGGCCGGCGACACGGTCGTCGCCAACGGCACGGTCGAGCCGGTGCTGCTAAGCCTGTGCTGCACGCAGCTGAACAGCCGCCGCACAGACGGCCGGCGCATCGACGCCGAACTGCTGCGCACCGCGGGCGACGACATCCTCCAGCGTTTCTACGAGGACGCGGTGCACGGCCTGCCGGTGTCAGTGCGGCGCTTCATCGAGACCGTGCTCGTCCAGGGCCGGCGCTACCGCGGCGCTTACGCGGTGAAGGCCGTCATCGACGAGAAGCACATGTCCGCCGACGACCTTACGCTGCTCACCGACAAGCGGCGTCTGCTGCGCGTGGATCCGCAGTCGGGCGTGGAAAAGGTCGAACTTATTCATGACCGGCTGGTGGGCGTGGTGGTCAAGGCGCTGGACGCGCGGGTGGCCGAGGAAGACAAGGCCAAGGCGGCGCTGGCCAAAATAGCCGCTGCCGAAGCCCGCGCCGAAAAGGCGGCGCACGCGCAGCGCACCCGCGAGGCCGCGCTGGCCGCCGCCGACGCAGAGCGCCAGCGGCTGACCAACGAACGCCTGCGACGATGGCGTTCGCGATTGATGGCTGCCTGTGTGCTGCTGGCGGTGTTCGGTGGCCTGGCCATCTGGCAGGGCTGGCGCGCGCAGCAACAGACCGCGCTGGCCGTGGCGCAGGCGGCCAGCGCTGCTGCTGCTACGCTGGAGGCAGAGACAGAACGCAAGCGTGCCGAGAAACTCACCGACGAAGCGCGCAATTTGCGCGAAGCTGCGATGAGGCAGCTGGAACAGGAGGCCAAGCTGCGCAAGAAGGCCGATGCACAGAGCCGGCGCGCCACAGCCGCTGAGAAGCGTTCGGTCGAAAGCCTACGTGTCGCAGTGGCGCTTCGCCTGGCCACCGAAGGCACGGCCACGCTGTCGGGAGTGCGCGCCGGCACCGACCGCCAGGCGCTACTGGAACTGGTGGCAGCGCACCGCATGGCGCAGGAGCTGCCGGCCGTGAGCGCGCAGCTGCTGGACGCTGTCATCAAGTACGGGCGCCTGGTGCGCCTATTTGAAACCCCCGGGCACCTAGCGGCCCTCAGCCCCGACGGTCGCCTAGTGGTAACCGACGCCGGACAGCGGGCGCTGCGAATCACCGACGTGGCCACCGGCCGGCCCGTCGGGCCGGACCTGCGGCCACCCGGCGAGTCTCCGGACGAGGTCGAGATCCTGGCGCTGGCCTGGAGCCCGGACGGGCGCCGCATCGTGGCCAGTGGCGATGACAAACGGGTGCTGCTGTGGGACGCCACCACACGCCAGCTGGTGCGCACCATCGACGAGCCCCAGGACTTGGTACGCGCCGTCGCATTCAGCCTCGACAGCCGCGAGCTCGCCACGGGCGACGACGAAGGAAAGGTGCACTGGTTCAACACCGCCGATGGCAAGCCGCGTGGCGAACCGCTGGAAGCCCACAAGGATTGGATCCAGGCCCTGGCCTACAGCCCCGACGGCAAGCTGCTGGCCAGCAGCAGCGACGATGGTCGCATCGTGCTTGCCGACACGGCCACGCAGCAGCAGAAAGGCGCGGCGTTGACCACCGACGGCAGCGAGGCCATCCTAGCGTTGGCCTTCAGCCCAGACGGCCGCAGGCTGGCCTCAGGCGGGCGCGACAAGATGCTGCGTGTGTGGGATGTGGCCACAGGCACGTTGAGCGAACCCTTGGCCCCGGCGCACGACGACAGCATCACCGCGCTGGCGTTCCGGCCGGACGGCGTCGTCGTGGCCTCGGCCAGCGAAGACCGGACTGTACGCTACTGGGGCAGCACCGATGGCAAGATGGTGGGCGAACCGCAACGCGGCCACGACGCCGCCGTACGCAGCCTTCAGTTCAGCACCGACGGGCAAAGGCTGCTCACCGCCGGCGCCGACTCCACGGCCCGCCTGTGGCACGCCTCGCTAGGCCCGCAGCTGGGCCAGCCGCTGCGGGGCGCGGCCTTGCGCTACCTACTGCGCGTGCGCTTTGGCGAGAACGGGCGCGCACTGGACGGCTACTACGACGACGGTACGGTGAGCGCTTGGAATCTGGACACCGGGCGTCAGACTTCCAGCACCGAGCGCACCGTGGCGCCCGTACCGCTCACGACACTTTCGCTGCGCGACCGCATTCTGTCCATGTTGGCGGCCTCTGCGGCGTACAGCGGGAACGGACAACGCTTCATCGAGTGGCGGACCGGCGGGCAGTTGATCCAGCGCGACGTGGCCAGCCGCACGGAGATCGAGCCCGCGCTGCAGGGCCCACCTGGCCGCAGCGTCACGGTGACCTACAACGATGACGGCCGCTACCTCGTGGCGTTGGCGAAGGACAAATCCAATTCCCTGTGGATGTGGGATACCGCTGCTAAGCAAGACACGCCGCTGAAGCGCGAGCTGCCCGCCATGGGGCGGGTGGCGGCTTTTGCACCGCACGGCCGCCACCTGGCCGTGGGACTATCTAATGGCCGGGTGCAGTTCCTCGACCGGACGACGGGCCTGACCGTCGGCGACCTGGGTGTCGTAGCCGATTCCGGCGTAGCCGTGCTCGCCTACAGCGACGACGGCGAACGGCTGGCCATCGGCGACGGTGCCGGCGGCCTGCAGACCTGGTCGCTGGCGGGCGGGCGCGCGGTGCGCCTGTGGCGCAGCGAAGGGCACGTCCGTACGGTCACGGCAGTGGCTTTCAGCCCGGATGGCCAGCGCCTGGCCACCGGCGGAACCGACGCCTCCGTGCGCTTGTGGGAGGCCACGACCGGCAACGCCATCGGTATCCCCATGAGGGGCCATGCCAGCGCCATCGTGAGCCTGGCTTTCTCGCCTGACGGCAAGCGCATCGCATCGGCCGCCCGCGACCGCACGGCGCGGGTGTGGCCCGCATTCGACACCTGGGCCGACATCGTCTGCGCCAAGTTGGGGCGCGACCTTGACCGCACGGAATGGGGCGAGATCGTCGCCACCGACGTGGACTACCTTAAACCATGCCCAGGCCTGCCGGTGGCCAGCGCCGCCGAGATTAGCAGTACGGCCGCGGCCCGCCAGCGTGCAAGGTCTCGACGTTGAAGAGCCCTTAGCTGAACAACGGCTACGCCGAGGCCTACCTCGCCGACAGGTCCAGCACCCCAAGCTTGCGGTACAGGTCGTCCAACTCCTTGCTGATCGCATCGTTTGCCTGCAGCGTGATGGGCTGACCCAGGTCGTCGACTGCGGCACGACCTGACTGAGCTCGCACTCGTGAGCCTTGCATCAAGCACGAACTGAGGTTGCCACTTGGCGCCGCGACTACAACGAGGTCAGGCCACACAGCATCATTGGAAGAATCCCACCTGCTAGGTTCGCTGAGGAGCATCGCCGAACTAATGGGGACCCTGCGCAGCGCCCGACCTCAACAGAAATCCATTGACCTTCAACCCAGGACCCCTAGCGACTCATTGGTAAGGCGGAAGGGGGCAGGTCAGGAATCCAAGGTTTCGCCGCTCGGGTTGACTATCGAACCGTCGTCGTGGACGCTTTTGAGGTCGATGTTTATCTCCTCCGAACCGAAGAATGCACTCACCCGACGCAAAGCGCATAGAGCAAAGAAACACTTGTCGCGGCCCTTGCCCGCCTGCTTCATCACCGATTCAAGAAACTCGATAGCGTCCAGAGCTCGGGGGTTGCCCAGCTTGTGCTTGTATGCGGCGCCGTGGGATGCGAGCGCGAGGGAATGCGACGTGCGGCAGTCAACACTGCGCGTTGAGTCAAAGCACTGCCAATTCATGGCAGTTACTCTGTCCCTCATTTGTTTGGCAATGGATCTCTCCACTTAGACGCCAGCGGCTTCATTTCTTCATTGAAGCAGGTAATTTTTGATTGTCGCTCAGAGGAATCAGAGAAGCTCTTTGGTTCCTCAAATTTCTCGCCATCAAATATGAAAACTCGCTCTGCTATAGCAGTCGCCCCAGCGTCCACAGTAAAAACAAATGGCTTCTCTGCTTTTCTGCTTGAAATTGCCTCATGACTTAGACTTGTCCGCGATTGCCTAACTTTCGCGGAAGGAGAAGGTTGGATTTCAAGAATACAGTCCGAAAGCGAAACTTTTCGCGATGTTGGATTTCGGACCTCAAAGGAGACAGCAAAGGTTGTCGCTTCTGTAGCAAGTTCGTGCATCTGAGGCACGGTTACGCTCGCCTCAAGGCCGGCCATCTGGGCCATCGTTATGACATTTGTAGTCGGTAACACCTGTTCCATGCGAATGGAAAGCACTGGAACGGAAGATATTTCAGCGTACTCCTTGTATAAAGTGCGTATGGACAAGGCAACGCTGAAGAAAAAGGTTAACAGCCCACCGCTGGCAACCAGAATCTTAGTATACGAAGAACGTTGAAACCACCCAACTATCCTGTCAGGAAACTTTTTCGGCGTCTTATGTAGTGGTATAGGCCGCACTTTTCTAGGTTTCATGTGCTGAATCGCAATGCTGTATTCCCGTCAAGAGTAGCAGTTAGCATTGTACGAAGCAACACTACGCAAAAGAAGGGCGACCGGCGAAGCGGGGCGAGCCTAAGCTGTCGAGACCCTGATGTGGACGTCGCCAGTAGCGCAGCACGATGCGTCTTTGCTTCGCCTGCAAGCGTTGCCGGCAGGCATGAAACCATTGCCTGTCTCTACCGAGCTACCCTTGCTACCCCCACAAGCCGACGCCAATGGTCGGCCGGCGCGCGCTCGTGTCTACGTGATCGGCTACCCAGGCGGACGTGAGCTATCGTTCTCTTTTCAGGACAATGAACTCCTGGACCATGAGGGTCACCGGTGCGTCGGACTGGCTCGATGCGGCCACCCATCAGCAACCACAGATGGTCTGCACGCCGCGAGTCGGAGGTGTGCAGGGGTTGATGCTTCATTTGGAGCTCCTTCGCGCTGCGCGCTTGGTGTCGACTTGGGGGGGCAGACCTGCAAGATCAAGCGGCCTAGAACCCAGCCCGTACATAGGCTGAAGTAGCCAGTCCGCCAGCCATCGCTCTCGGTTTGCCATGCCGCGTTGACGGGCTGCCTGAAGCAATTTGCCACAAGCTGACTGACGTGACCGAGTTCAATGTCCGCGGCGCAAAGCTCTACCTGTCACTTGTCAAGGACGATTCGAACTCAGGGCTTCGTTGCCCCTGCCGGTAGCCACTCCACGCCCGTTCGTCGTACCAACTCTGAATAGCTGATCGGCCGCGATGCGATTTCATCATCCCGGTTGCTTTGCCAGTGAGCCCAGGCCTGTCGGGAATCGCTGTCATAAACCAGCTTGAAAAGATGGCTGGGCACGCTGACCTTGTTGCTGCCGATCCGCGGGCTGTTTGAATCGAACACCGGGCCCGTAATCACATAGACATCGCCCTTGGCACGCAGTACATACTTGCGCGTGTCCTGCTCAATTTTGGACCAGGGCCCCGAGTTGTGTCTTATCGACTGGGGCACCATGTTGGCCAGCGAGAAGGACTGGGCAAGTGTTTCTTCCGTGACCATGTCGCCGGAGGGGGCCATGTGGCCGCGCGAATAGCCAGATCCTTTGTAGTCGTCGAGTTCAGCCCGCTCCGCACGCGGCAGCCGTGCATCCGCAAAAAACCGGTCGGACCTCGGCAACTTGATGCCGCGTAGAGCATGCTTGTTCAGCCGGTGGGCAACATAGACTGGTGTTTTCGTATCACTGCTGTGCAGCACCGCGAAGCCGTCGTAGCAAAGCTCACGAAGATGGACATTGCGAGGGACGGGAGGTGGTTGCCGCTGCACAAAGAACTCTGGGCAGCGCGCGAAAGAGGTCGGCAATCGGGCGACCTCCAGGGCGAGCGACCGTGCTTTCGCGGGCAAATGCCACGCAGCAAGGCAAGCAAATGCAAGAGACCAAAAAGCTCGGGAGACAAGAAAACGCACGTTGAGACGAGGGGCCTGTTGCAATGACCTCGCATTGGACCATTGCCCGGAGCACCTCACCCGTGCGCGGTGTCTATGTCGTCCCGATGCTCAAGAGCCGGCAACCTTGAATTCGTCCCGCTTGCACCCCTGGGCTTCGTAGTCGGCCAGCCACCTTGCCGTTCGCCCGCGGCCGCTCAATGTGTTCTCGGGGCTCGCTGGATCTCGGTAGAGGACCTCCGGTGCTGCGTTCTGAATAGCGCGCTTGCCAGGGCGTGCCGGACCTATATAGGGCTGCAAAGCTTCCATCGCTTCTGCGACCGAGAACCCGGCCGCTTGAACCTTCCTGGCAAACCCATCGGCCAAGACCTTCAGCTCCTCGCCAGGCTTGCCCTCAATCTCACGTTCCAGCTCCGCTCGCAGAGCGACCATCTCCGCATAGTAGATATTTCCAACATGCACTTCTGTCATGCGTATCTCAATGGCGCTGCTATGCAGCGGCGAGCAATAGTACGCTGGGGCGCGATGCCTTTGAGAAGCAATGCTTGCCGAGGGACTTCCGGTCCAGCATGCAAAAAGGGGCCCCTGCAGTTGTCCCGCGAGGCCCAAACAGGCAGTAGTCAAAACTACTGAAGTCTTGCGGCTCTAAACATGGCAAATTGTTTATGTTGATCCGTCTGGTGTCTCCCGGGCTCATTGCAACGGTCGGCGTAAGCCATCCGTGCAATGGGCCGCTGTTGTTTCGTGCATTCGGCTTGTGTATCGAGCGTTGTCCGATTGCACCGACGCGGACCTCAACTGGTTCGTCCCCTAGTGACTGGCCTCAGGGCATCACGCCAACGGGAGTATTTTCTGCTTCAAAATCCGAGCGTAGTCATGGCAACCAGAGCCTACTGGTGCTTCATTTCGTACAGACATGCCGACAACAAGGAGGAGGGGCGGCAATGGGCGACGTGGCTGCACCAGGCGCTCGAGGCTTATGAAGTGCCGGACCGCCTCGTTGGTACGCGAAACGATCGTGGCGAGCTCATTCCAGAGCGGATTTTTCCGGTTTTTCGCGACGAGGAAGAGCTTGCAACGGGAGATCTGACGCGCCGAATCTATGACGCGCTTGACCATACGCAAGTACTGATAGTTCTTTGCTCGCCCCGTGCGATCAAGTCGGAGCATGTCGCGAAGGAAATCCTTTATTTCAAGGGGCAAGACCGGATAGCGAACCGCGAGGTGATTCATGCCGCGATCGTCGCGGGCGATCCCTGTGCGACCGACGACTCAGCGGACTGCTGTATTCCGGAGGCCTTGCGCTACGAAATGCAAGGCGGAGCTGCGGTGAAGAACCGGGATGTGTCGTTGCTCATGGCCGACTTTCGACTTGCTGACGGCACTGAAGGATGGACGACACCGCAAGCTTATCGTAGCGCGATCGAGAATGGACCTACCAGCCTCCCAAAGCGCGAGATTGAGCGGCTTGTTGCCACCTATCGCGATCGATTGAATCAGCAGAAGCTTAAGCTGATTGCCGGCATCTTGGGCGTACCCTACGGGAGCCTGCAGGAGCGCGACAAGGCCCATGCGCTGAAAGTAGCCGAGGCTCGCGCAAAATCGCTCCGCCGATGGCTGACCGCCGTCACTGGCGTCCTGTTGGTGGCGATCGCGCTGGGCGTGTATGGATATCTTCAGGACCAAGCGAGAAGTATCGCTGATACTGAGAAGCTCGAGGCTCTGAAGGGCCAACAACGGTCCGACTATGAGAAGCTCGAGGCACTGCGGGGCCGGCAGCGGGCCGACGAACAGGCGCTGCGCAGTGATCGTATCGCCGCAGCACGGCAGCAACTCGAGTTGGCTCGGGCGGTTGGTGACGACGACCCACTGGCAGCGATCAAGAAGGGGCTTCTAGCGCTGACAAGCCTCGATATCACGGATCCCACCGGGACGGACTCAGCCTACGAAAGCCTCGGCGATCTGATTAAGTCGGGACGGGTGGGCCGAATTGGGAGGAACACAAAGGCCGTGTATCCCACCTTGGACGGAAAGTCCCTGCTCGTCCACCACGGCGACGATGTCGCCGAAGTCATCAGCCTTGCGGATCTTCGAACCATCCGCAGTTGGAAGGGTATCACGCAAATCTCGGCACCCTGGGGACCGGACGCCAACTGGCGATCGTTCAATGGCCGTCAGATCATCGACATGCGCGACGGTTCTTTGGGAGTGCGACCATTCTTTGCAATGTCTCGGATTCTCGCTCCCCCGGCCAATTCCTTTTGGCAGCCGTTGGCCCGATACAACCGCGCAGGCGGTCAGTGCAGCCTAGGGTTCGCGGAATGCTTTATCACGTCAGTAAACGATGGTGACGAGTGGGCGGCCGTCGACTTGTACGTAGAACGCTTAGATCTTCGTACGGGAAAGATCTCGCGGATTGGAGATGTCTATGAACTTGCGGTCAGTCCGTCGAGCCGAGTGCCCTGCCAAGTTACGCGTGAAGATCCTGGTTGGTTCTTGACCACAGCGGCCGGCAGGGTGCCAATCGGTAGAACCTATGACGTGAAATCGACGTCATTCTCGTCGAATGGTCAGTTCGCACTCGTGGTGGGCGACTCTGAAATCTCGATCCATTCCTGCATTGGAGGGCGCCTCCTTTTCACTCGAGCGGCCGACAAGCCTGCTCGGGCGGCGTTCTCGGCGGATGGTGATCATCTACTCATCCAAGCTGGCGGACACCTTGAAGCCGTAAATATTTCCGAAGAGCACGTGCTCGCTCGCTTGGCCAATGAGGGCGAGGCTGCGTCGGGCATTTCGATCGAGCTCAATTCGCCCTCATCTTGGAAGCTGAAGCGGTCGAGCAATTCGGAGCTAATCGCATACCGACACGGCAAACTGTGGGCTCATCTTGCCGCAGTCAATCGTACGGGCCATTTGGCCGCCGTGGCGAATGCCAGCGGCGCATTTATCAATCTGGAGACAGGCAAGCAATATCAAGTTGGCGGAACAGGCTACGTGTTTAGCGAAAATCCAGAAGCTACTGTCTTCGTCACGTTCCACGAGACGGAGACCAAAGGCGAGCACCCACAAAAGGTGATTGATCGAATCATTCTCCGGGACGTCCAAAGTCCCGACCGAGTGCTCGCCACAATCGCGCGCCAATCGCAAAGACAGCTTGATATGAGCGCTGCGACAATGGGTCAGTCCGCAGGACTCTTCTATGTTGCGTTGTATGCAAAGGAAACGAGGGAGGATCCTCCTTTCACGACAATCTTTTCGCACGAAACGATCTTGTTCGACGTGCGTACCGCAAAAGCGTTCAAGACACTCCCATTCCGGGTCGACGAGGCCTCGCGCAGCCGGGACCGCACCCAGTCGTTGGTAGTCCTGCGAGGATCCACCGATAAGCGTGACGATCTTTTCTCTGTCGTTCGTGCGAAGGACAACACAGTCATCTGGGTTTCAGACCTCGACGGAAGCCAGCTTGTTGGTTTTCATGTTGCTGAGACGACGGATCCGAGACTCTTCGTCGTTCAGTACAAGACGGCTGTCGGAGCGATTCATCGAGTAATCGACGGGAAACTAGTCGCCAAATTGAGTGGTGTATTGACCCGAGTGGAGTTCTCGGAGGACGGGCGGTTCATCACTGCCTGGTACACCGACGGTCGCTGCGAACTTTTGAGCGTGACCGACCTTGAAGTTACTGTCCTTGCCCAACTGGGGCTCATAGTGGCCAACGTGCAAGTACTTAGGGGGGGGCACGAAGTCGTGGTGCGCCATGACGATGGCAGGACCTACTTGCTCAACATGGACTGGCTCGGTCGGGTAGTGAAGGCTAGTCTCTCGGTTAGGCAACTTGTCGGTGAAATTCGTGACAAGGGCGCTGGTCCGGCCGCTGTACCTTGGTGGAGCGCAGAGCATCCTTCGCACCATCCCTGGTCAAAGCAAGCGTCTGGCGCGAAACCATAGATAGGTAGAGATTGCATCACACTGCTCAGTACGTCGATCATAGACCGGTCGCTCGCCACGAAACCGGCCAGGGGCAGCATTGGGTCGGTATCGCCATTTCGCATTTCGTGAGAGCAGCGGATGGACTCCATGCAGCTGGAGCAAATCCTGGACAGTCTGCTGGTTTACGCGGAGAGGTATCGCAACTCTGGTACCGACATTGAGCTAAAACTTCAACAAGGGGCCTTCCCGGCCTCGCCCATCATCTGTAATGGCAGTACCTGCTTGTACGTGCCTAGGTTCTTGGCGGCTGCACATTCTTTTCGCGCGTAGGACTTGGGATGATCGTATAGCGGCGACTCGATGCACCAGACTAGTGCTGCCGACCGTAATTGGCGCATCAGCAGCATATCGAGCGCTCCACCGCTAACACGCTCACGACGTTCGGCAAGCCGACGCGGCAGGCACCAACGGTCCCAGAACACCTTCTCGCCGCTTTGGAGCAACTCGAGCACGGTTTTGAATGCCAACGCAGTGCCGTCGTAGATGCGGTAGCTGATGAAATTCAATGGGAGAAGATTTGACTTGCGTTCCCAGTCTCGCAAGCCCTTAGCCGATACAAGGCGTCGCATGCTCTGCAGACTGTGGCCGATGGGCTTGCCAGTGTCGGCCCACAGCTTCCTCTTTTCACCCGCAGTGTTGACCGTGCTGAGTTTTGACAGCAGATTCTGGGCGTCCATCAGTGGAAACCATCTCGAAGATGGCGCCGCCATGAAGTGAAAGCCACCGCCGCGCCTGCGCTTCACCGAGGCTACGACTACGCAGGCATCAATGCCCGGCGGCAATTCGCCCCAAGGTGAGAAGATCTGGCTGACGATCCAGATGCGGTCGCCGGGCTGCACAATTGCAGCCATGCCTGATTGCCGTTGCGTCGTGTGGCGGGTAGGGCGTTCGAAGCCATCACCGCGGCGCTGATAGTGGTGGAACCAGGGATCCGATACTTTCTCTGGGATTTTCAAGACCACCTTCCGGGGCAAGTAATGTATGAAGTCTTGCGGCGGGCGAGGCCTCATTTCTTACTGTCCCCGGCATTGCCCTCTTGCTTGGCGGACGCTTGGGATGGCGCATTGGCGGGATCCGAACTCAAAGCCGCCAGCAGTACCGCTAGGGACTTGCGCTCAACTGTTGGATGCGCTTCGCTCTCAAATGAAGGTAGCACTCCGTACTCCGCGTGTGTCGCGGCGAAGATCCATGGGCCTTGGAAGCTGGCGCTGCGGCACAGGGCCTCGGTCTCAGCCGTCAGTAGCTCGACATTGACCATTACCACGAGCATGCGCAGCTCGGCGCGACTTTCAGGGTGTTGCTTTCCACGTCGTAGCATACGGCTGTCATGTCGTGTTCGTGAGGCTGCGGGAACTACAGCTATAAAGGCGAAGAAGTGGCTCGGCTACGAATCGAGCGAATGCTGATCCCTTCGTTAGCTTCATATTGCCCCTTGCCGCGCAGGCGAGGCATGGCATGGGAGCCCGCGTGGTGCAGAGCCACGACTTCCCAGTTCGTGTTGAAAACCGGGCTACCCGAGCTACCCGGCTCCGTCGGTGTTCGGTAGTGCAGCAGGCGGTCGTGGTCACAAACATCGAGCAGTTCGCTATCGTGCAGCGAAAGCTGAAGCGCGTCACCGGAAGGGTGGCCCACCACGAAAACCTTTGTTTGGCGTGAGGGCATCGGTAAGCTATCGTTGGTTCGTAGTGCCAAGCCGCCTTCCGGCCAGCTTTCCAGTTTCACGACGGTTACGTCCAGTCGATCTTCTTCCGTAATGCCCGGTTCTCCCGGTGGTGAAGTGAACAGCACCTGCGGGGCCACCTTGTGCGACACCGGTTTGCCTCGGGCAGAGCTCTCAAGCTCAAAAGTTACCCAAGCGTCGGTGGGCCGAATGGCATCTTTCACGGTATCACTGATGACGTGAGAGTTGGTCACAAAGACCAAGGCTGTCTCTGGGCCGATTCCAAGGGCACTCGCTGCAACAAGAAAGCCGGTGCCCAGTCGGCGACCGTTCGTATCGGTCACGCAGCCGATGCTGGCACACTTTTCGAGCATCCTCTTGATCATGGCAACAGTGAACGTTCGCTCTCCAGCAAAATTCTTCTCAAGCGACAGCGGATCAGTCTGTGCGGTCTTCAACATCTCCGGCGACATGGACCACCTTTTCTGTGTCCGCATGACGTGCCTGTCGATGATGGAACTTAGCCGATCAGCACATGTCCTGTCGCGCAACGCGTTACCGAGCCAGATCTCGCGCAGCTGGCGCGAGTAGCTTTCGATGTGGAACGGATGCGCCTGCGGGTGCAACAGAAATCGATGCAGCCAGAGCTCTGCTTCATCGCAACGGTTCAGAGCTAGGCAGGCTTCTGAGGCAGTCGCTAATGGCCACTGACTAACGTCACCTTTCGACATTCTGTTTTTAACATCGACCAACAAGGCTCGGGCCAATGCTGGCAGCCGCAGGTCTTCGGGTGGACGCAAGCTGGGATCTAAGCGTTCTTGAGCAGCCACTAGGGCTACTATGTTGATGCCGTGGAAGTACGGCCTGCCATTGCCTCGATAGCGAGCTGCGTAGTGCTCAATCGCTCGGGCCAGCTCATCGGGATCATTCGACCGTACGAATCGTTGTTTGGCGATGCGTCCTTGTTGACCCTGGTACTCGCCCAACTCTACTCTGGCCTGCTGGCTGTCCATGGTCTTCGCCGACTCTATGGCATGCTTTAGTCTTTCTTGCGCTCCCTCAAGTTCGTCCATTTCGATCAAAGCCTGCACTAGACGCCTCTCGACAACGAGATCAAATCCCAGCCTTGCGTTCCAGGTCTCGGCTAGCGTACGAGCGGGAAGGAACATCCGATCATTGTTGAGGGCCGCCAAGGCGCGCCTAACTTGCTCGACTCCTGGGCCGGATGACGACCCAAGTAGGGTGCCAATATGGCTGATAGTGGCTTCGAGTTCGTTGGGCAGGCAGTCCGGTATCGTGCCGCTCAGTAGCTCGCCAGCGAGTAGCTCGACATTGTTGTGGTTCACGACAGATCGATCCCAAGAGCGCCGGCAAGTGCCCCCCGGAAGCGCACGCCCGCCAGGTAGTGAGTAATGGTGTGTCGCCAGCTTCCCCAGTTAGACTCTTCAAGGTCCTCGACCTTCTTACCGTCAACCACGGTGTAGTCGTTGGCAAAGCGTGGGTCGACTCCGCAGATTGGATCCTTGGGGTCAAACACGTTGACCCAACGGAGGAGTTTGGCCGCGGGGAAATCCACCGCAGTGACTCCCACGGCACGCAATTCGTCCTGGACTTCTGTGATACCTAGTGGCGAGCCGAGAGTGAACAGCGTGTCTATCTGCGGGCAGTCGTCGACGTTTCGTAGAACGTCGTAGGCAATCATGGTGCCCATGCTGTGGGACACGATGACCACTTTCTCGGCCAAAGCGCTCGCCGCGCGCAAGTCCCTGACAAGTCGTTCGCGCAATTCTCTGCGGACCTGGACCCGTGCACCATCCGGCCGCTCGTACTCCTTGTTGAAGAGATAGTAATAGGCTTCCTTTGCCGCTTTACGGATGATCGCTTCCTTCACTGGGCCCGGAAGCCAAGATGCGATCTCGAATTGCCCAGGAGCCGTCGCTACGGTAGCCGCCGCAGGCGTCACTTCAACATCAGCGGCGACCTGTTTCATTAACTGAGACTCAAACTCGGCCAGGAACCGGGCCTCACGTGGCGTCGATGGCTTGGGGAGTGCGAGGTAACCCGCGACTGCATCGAGGTTTGCGGGCGTAACTGCCGACTCGATCGCGTTCTCGTACTGGTCTCGGTAGTCGGTTTCGTAGTCGGTGCCATAAAAAACATCGGCCCAGTAGTTAAAGGAGGGATCGACCCCCTGGTCCTGCAGGTTGAGTCCCGGATTGTTTACACCAAATACCTCCGGCTTCGGGCCACTCCGCCCTAGTCCCCAGAGCCATATTTCTCGCAACTTCTCTGGAGGTGGCTTTTTCGCTAAACCGTGTATGAACACCACTGCCGCCTTGTACTTTTTCGCCATTCCATTTCCATCTAAAGACGCTGGCTCAATGCCAGCTTGAGATGAGCGCTGAAGGCGCTCGTGCACTGCCAATACTGCTCATCGCGAGGTGACCCGTGGCAAGCCTAAGCATTGGCTAGGATCAGGCAACGATATCTTTCAGCAGAACGGTAGATCGCGGGATCGGGGTGTTCACCAGTCGTGCGAGACAACGGCCTCAAATGTGATGATGGAGCTGATTTTGTCTCCGGTAGGCCGCGCGGCCTAGCTTTCTCGCAAAGCTGGCAACTACGATCATCACCAAGTAGGCCTCAAGCTATGCAGCCGATACACCTTTCCTCACGCGCGGTAGATGTTGTGTGCGCTTCGTTATGAGCCGAGGCTGCAGGTCCACAAACTCCCGTATGCCGATCCAGAATGGTTCACGTGACACATTTGACTGAGTCTTGGAGGCGTTTAGCTCCGTCTTGGGCTCGCCGGAGTACCGAGAACGTTTGCTGAAGACTGTCTTTGGTGACGAGCATCTCATCAATGAAGACTCTTTTGGCGCGATTGAACTCCTTCTCAACGCGTGGCAGGCTTTCGATAACGCTGATGAGTACATCTGACATATTTATTGCAGCTTGGACTGAGCTTCCAAGTGAGTCAAACACATCATGCAAATGAGCCAAGTCGGTGCTTTGGATATCAAACCCAGCCAAATCGATGGCGAACAAGTTGTCTAGGCCAGCCGCAAGTCGCGTTAATCCTAGTCGGTACTCAGCGTTGGCGGGCTTTAGCCATCTGGTGTATTCATCCAAAGCGAAGGCTAATTTCCTAACTCCGGCACGCACATGCACGGGCTGTTGTTTGGCAAAACCTTCCAACTCAATTCTTGCGGTGTCTATGTGCGGATTGAGCCCTTCAAAACGCTGGCCCATTTGCGTCACTACTGCATTGATTGCGCCCATGCCCTCCTGAACATCGATGATGCAATCGAGCAAGCCAACCTCCCCGGATTCACTTGGCTTCACGGCCTCGATTTCCGAAGGTTCAGTTGCTGGATTTGGCGAACTGATTACCACTCCTTGTGGGCGGGTTGACGCAAAGTCAGACACGGGACTTCCGAAGTGAATCGACCCATTCTTCGCGCCTTGCGCGATCTTGCGCAGAGTTTCTGTAGCCTCTGCAACACGGGCGAAATGCGTGCTGTATGTCACAACACGATAAGCGCGCAAATCGAATGGAACATCGTCCAGATCCTGCGATAGCAAGACAGTGCTCCTTCCGAGGGCATGAGCTATCCCGAGTTCGTAGAAAACGTTCGGGTTGGCGCCCGTCAGGTCTGCAACTACGAGATCTGCAGCCAAAATACCTTGCACAACGTCGTGCATTATGTTTCGAGCGCTATTCGGCTCATCTGCCCTTTCAACTGTGAATCCCTCGGATTCAAGCGGCGCTCGAATGACGAAAGAGAAAATGTCATCAAAGTCTGGGGCAAATGGCATCAGGACAAATGCCTTCATGAGTGATCCTCCTCGCGGAAACGTCCGAAGTGGGTTGCGGTCCGATTCAAATCAAAGCTCTGACTCGCCGTGAATCTTTCGACCTGATTAGCAATGAAACTCAGCTTCGAGAGAGTTTGACCTGCTGGGATTTCGTTTTCGCCAAAGGGCTCTCCATGAAAACGCCAACTTCAGCCGCCCGAACGGCGCTCGATTTCTAGGGTTTGCTGAGACACCTTGCTAATCAGGTCTTTCGATGTTCACCTCCGAGAGCGCCCACCGCTGTTGCTGTCGTCCTTTGACGCGCGAAGTATTTTTATGTCGATGCGGTCGGCCATTTAGGTGTAGTGGATATCGCAACACCGACGTGCTCAGGGCATAGAGAGTGCACTGGTACTCCTAATGTCAAGCGCAAGATATTAAATGAGGCATGTGCCCCTTTGCCAATCAATACTGCTGAAGTTGCAGCTTTCAACGACCTGGAGCTCTATTTGTTCTTTGCATAGTACAGCTGCCAGATTGCATTGATGACGGATTGCTTGTTCCAACCCACGCCATCATCAGCATTGTTGAGGACGACTCCCGATTTTTTTTGTTGCCCCCAAGGATTGACTGCAAGAATTGGTTTGCTGTAACCCTTTGCTCCATCAATTTCCTTTTGAATCCATTTACTGTAGTTGCTGTACATGCCGCTAGGAATAACAACAACGTGCGATCTGGCAATCTGATTGAAGATGGCATTTTGCAACATCTGCGTGCTAGTTACATTGTGAATTGGATGCCCTCTTGGGATAGAGAAATCCCGGAAATCCAATGAGGCTGAACCTGCTGACCAGCTTTCGCCAAATATCCATTTTGCAAGCGTGTCGTAGTGGTCCGAGTAGGCCCACGCATGGCTGATAAAGACGTGAATCTGACGAGTGCTCACTACTCATCCCTTCTTGCGATTTGAGTTGATCTTTAGGCCCGATATTTCCGCGGCCGGCTGCTGACTCACTGGTCCGAGATACACCGTGCAAGTACGTAGATGACGATGGCCACATACGGCCAGCTCAGAATCAACCCGACTGGGGCGGATGCCAGACGGTCTCGAGCTCGTCAACGCTCTGGCCATGGTAAATGACTTCGAACTTGGTGGGCGGGTCATAGCCCGGGGTCTCCCTCAGCAGGTGATGGATGCGCCTTGTCACCCAGTCCGACGTTGCGAGTTCAATCGCTTGCCAGGTATTCCACGTCCCTCGCCGGAAAACACTAACAGACTTGTTTGTAGAGCGTTTTGATTGCCTAGGCGAAAGCAGTTTCATACGCGTCCAACGGCACTGGGCTTCGATATGGTCGGATTAGACGCTCACGCCGCCTTGATCGTTGGGATGCCTGCCCATATGAGTCCAGCCTTCCCATCTTGAATTGACCCGCCGCGATTGGAAGGATCGTGTTCAAGTAGAGCAAGTTGGACATCAGCCTTCTTGCCCTCATGCATGTCCATGGACTTCTATAGCAGGGTGCAAGTCCATGGTGCGCAACTCGTGGGTGAGACGCTGGTTTGCGTCAGCGTGCCGCGGAACATCTCTTCCAGTGCTATCAGGCGGTGCTGGGCGTCGAGGAAGAGCACGGCAAAAACCTCATGGCCCAGCCCGCCGAGCTGCAGGCTGAGGTAGCGCCGCACGGCCTCGGGCGCGTCGAACACCGGCCGCTGCGCCAGCTCGCTGTGCAGCGAGCGCCGCGCGATTTCGAGCACGGCCGCGATCTCGGCCTGCTTGGCCGGGCCGAGGCCTTTGACACCTTTCAGATCGGCCACCCGGGCGTGGAGCAGGCCGTGCCAGCCCCCGAACTGATCAAGCAACTGCTGCGCCAGTTGCAAGACCGGTGTGCCCTGGATGCCGGTGCGCAGCAGCAGTGCCAGCAGCTCCGCATCGGCCAAGGCCTCGGGGCCGCGCGCCAGCAGCTTTTCTCGCGGGCGGGCTTCGGGCGGCAGGTCGTGCAGCGGCATGGGCTTCTCCGCAGGGCAGCAGGCAGTGGTGCAGGGCCGCAGGGGGCCGGGCAGGGCTTTCTGTCGTCGGTGGCCGGGAGAGATGGGCTCAGGCCCTAAAATCCGGGCAACTTCGACCTTGCGCTCCCATGAATCTTATCCAAGCCGGTTCTTTCCTGACGCTGCACTACCGCCTCTCCGGGCCAGACGGCACGGACGTCATCAACACCTTCGATGACAAGCCGGCCACCCTGTCCCTGGGCACGGGCGAGCTGTCGCCCGCCATCGAGGCGCGCCTGATCGGCCTGGCCGAAGGCACACGCACCCAGTTCGAGCTGGCGGCCGGCGAGGCCTTTGGCGAGCGCAATGCCGAGATGATGCAACGCGTGAAGCTCAGCCTCTTGCGCCAGCTGGGCGACCCGGACGAGGAATACCACGTCGGCGATGTGGTGCAGTTCCCTACGCCCGACGGCCAGGCCAGCTACGCCGGCTTGATCCGCGAGATCGGCGAGGACAGCGCCTTGTTCGATTTCAACCATCCGCTGGCCGGTCAGCCGGTGAGCTTTGAAGTGCAAGTGATCGGGGTGCTCTGAGATGCCGAATTCCATCCAGCCCCAGGAAGTGTTGCTGGCCGAGCCGCGCGGCTTTTGCGCCGGCGTGGACCGGGCGATTGAGATCGTCGAGCGCGCGCTGCTCAAGTTTGGCGCGCCCATTTATGTGCGCCATGAGATCGTGCACAACACCTATGTGGTCAACGATCTGAAGGCGCGTGGCGCCATCTTCATCGAGGATCTGGCCGAGGTGCCCCCCGGCGCCACGCTTGTGTTCAGCGCCCACGGCGTGAGCCAGGCGGTGCGCCAGGAGGCGGCACAGCGCGGTTTCCAGGTCTTCGATGCGACCTGCCCGCTGGTGACCAAGGTCCATGTCGAAGTGGCCAAGCTGCACCGCGAAGGTTATGAATTCATCATGATCGGCCACAAGGGACACCCCGAGGTCGAGGGCACCATGGGCCAGCTCAGCGAAGGCATCTACCTGGTCGAAGAGGCCAGCGATGTGCCGCATGTGCGAGTCAAGGATCCGTCCAAGCTCGCGGTGGTCACGCAGACCACGCTGAGTGTTGACGATGCCGCCGAGATTCTGGCCGCCGTGAAGACGCATTTCCCCCAGGTGCGCGAGCCCAAGAAGCAGGACATCTGCTACGCCACGCAAAACCGCCAGGATGCCGTCAAGGTGCTGGCGCCCCAGGTGGACGTGGTCATCGTCGTGGGCAGCCCGACCAGTTCCAACAGCAACCGCCTGCGTGAGCTGGCCCAGCGCCTTGGCACGCCGGGTTATATGGTCGATGCGGCCGAAGATCTGCAACCCGAGTGGCTCGATGGCCGCGCCCGGGTCGGCCTGACCGCTGGCGCCTCGGCCCCCGATGTGCTGGTGCAGGCTGTCATCAACCGCCTGCGCGAACTCGGCGCCACCACGGTGCGCAGCCTGCCGGGCGTGGAAGAGCATGTGCGCTTCCCTCTGCCCATGGGCCTGGGCGACAAGTCCATGGCCGAGGTGAGCAACTCTCGATCCTGAAGCCGGCGCTCAGGCCTGCCGGCGGCGCCTGCTCTTGGCGCCGTTTTGCTTTCATAGAATCGACTGAATTCCAAGGACACCTCTTCAAATGCTAGACATCAATCTGTTGCGCAAGGACCTGGCCGCCGTGGTGGCCCGCCTGAACACCCGCAAGAACCCCCAAGCCTTCTTGGACGAAGCCCGTTACGCCGCGCTCGAGACCGAGCGCAAGGGCGTGCAGATGCGCACCGAGGAACTGCAAAGCCGACGTAACAGCCTGTCCAAGCAGATCGGCATGCTGAAGGGCAAGGGCGAGGATGCCTCGGCCGTGATGGCCGAAGTGGGAGGCATCGGCGATGAGCTCAAGGCCGCGGCGGAACGCCTGGAAGCGATCCAGGCCGAGCTCAGCACCATGCTGATGAGCGTGCCCAATTTGCCCGACGAGAGCGTGCCTGTGGGCAGCGACGAAAGCGGCAATGTGGAAGTGCGCCGCTGGGGCACGCCGCGTAGCTTCGATTTCGAGGTGCGTGACCATGTGGACCTCGGCGCACCCTTGGGCCTGGACTTTGAAACCGGCGCCAAGCTCAGCGGCTCGCGCTTCTCTTTCCTGAAGGGCCCTGCGGCTCGCTTGCACCGTGCGCTGGCCCAGTTCATGCTGGACGTGCAGACCGAGGAGCATGGCTACACCGAGTGCTACACGCCCTACATCGTCAACCGAGAGGTGCTGGAAGGCACGGGCCAGCTGCCCAAGTTCAAGGAAGACATGTTCTGGGTGCTGCGCGGCGGCGATGACCAGGCGCAAGAGCAGTACCTGATTTCCACTTCGGAAATCTCGCTGACCAACACCGTGCGCGAGCAGGTGCTGGACGCCTCGGCCCTGCCGATCAAGCTGACCGCCCACAGCCCGTGCTTCCGCTCGGAAGCCGGCAGTGCCGGCCGTGACACGCGCGGCCTGATCCGCCAGCATCAATTCGACAAGGTCGAGATGGTGCGCATCGAGCACCCCGAGCGCAGCATGGCCGCGCTGGAAGAGATGACGCTGCACGCTGAGGCCATCCTGCAGAAGCTGGGCCTGCCCTACCGCACGGTGCTGCTGTGCACCGGCGATATGGGCTTTGGTGCAATCAAGACCTATGACCTGGAAGTGTGGGTGCCGGCGCAGAACACTTACCGCGAGATCAGCTCCTGCTCGAATATGGGTGCCTTCCAGGCCCGCCGCATGCAAGCGCGTTTCAAGAACGAGCAGGGCAAGAACGATCTCGTTCACACCCTGAACGGCTCCGGCCTGGCCGTGGGCCGCACCCTGGTCGCGGTTCTGGAGAACTACCAGAACGCCGACGGCAGCATCACCGTGCCCGAAGCCCTGCGCCCCTACCTGCGTGGCGCAGAAATTTTGCGGGCCTGAGCGAAAAGTGCTGGCAAACTGAGAAAAGCTCGCTATACTAGCGGGCTTACTCGCAGCAACCAACGCGAGCACCAGAATACCGGAGAGGTGGCAGAGTGGTTGAATGTACCTGACTCGAAATCAGGCGGACGGAAACGTCTCGGGGGTTCGAATCCCCCCCTCTCCTCCAAACAGCTTGCTCGGCAAGCACTGCAAAACGGGCCCTTGAGGCCCGTTTTGTTTTTTCGGCTTGTCCTTCGACATTTTCTCTGGCACAGATTTCTTGTGTAGGCGCCGACCAGCGTTTTTGCGCGATCGCTCATCGGTGGCCCTAATTTTCGATTGAAAGTACATGGGCGCCTGAGCTGTCACTTTCGGTTGAGCCGTTTGGCATGTTTGGCTTGCTTGGGTGTTTTTGCCAGCGGTGAACAAGTTCAGTCAAATTCGAACGGGGCGACAAGGGTGTGCGCTATGCGGGAGCATGGCATCGGCAAGCCCCCCGAAAGGCTGAGATGGCAATTTGAGACATATTGCGTCTGATGCTTGTTTTTCGTTTCGAAAGACGTACTTCTTGCGATTTGAGAGGAAAGCTGCAACTTGTGCTCCATATACTCGCGAACCCGGCGTAGACCGGAGTAGTAACGAGGGAGTGATAAATGAAAGCAGTTGCAACTGCTCTGGCCGTGTGCATTGCACCGGGTTTTCTGCTGGGTTGCGCGAGCGGTCCGCGTTCGCATTCGCCGTCGGTCAGTGGCCAAGTCAGGCAAGGGTCTCAATACGAAAGTGACTGGCTTGAGTGCCGCCGCTACGCAATGATCGATAGCTTGCTCTTACCAGATCCAAAAAGTAAGGGCGGCTCTTCGGGCAGTGCAGCAAACACGCCTGGACATCCGAGTGGCGCGGTTTCCGAATCTTCGGATGAAGTTGCCAAACGCTGCATGGAGACCCGCGGCTATCCGATGCAGCAGTGAGCTCTCATCTCAATCGATCTGTCCAGAAGTCAATCGATCATTCAAGCAAGCTTCATGCTTGAGGCTTCAATTGGCGGAATGGGCCACAGGCATGAACTTGATCTGAGCCACCCAAACTTGCATGCGGTTCATCGCCGGGCATAGGCGCGATCTCTTCGGGCTCATTGGTTTGACCTGCGGGTACCGGTGCTGCCTTCTTCTGAGGACCTGAGGTGCCCGCTCAGTCCGGCAAGCCCATCAGCAAGTCGCCACCGGCGTACAGCCAGCTTTCCCAGTCGCAAGATTCATCGTCCTGAAGGGGCACCGCGGTCGCAGCCCGCAACGGTGCCGGCGGCAGCGTGCGGGCTTGCGGGCTTTGACGAAGGGCTTGCAGGCTGCGGCGACGTGCAGGGCGGGTAGCTTGAGCGGCAGGCTTGCGGTTCGCCGCGCGCAGCGAAGCCGGGGTGTCGAGACGCAAGACGTGGCTGTGAGGGCGGTGTGTGGACTGCATGGCTGAAGGGCTCCTGTCGATGGATGCAACTGTCCTCCGATGCAGATTGGCCAGATACCCCCGCCAAGGGGTGCCCTCCAATGGGGGGTGAGGGGTGGCTTGACTGCTGCTCCCGGTTTGGATTGTCGGAGCTGTGGGCGCGGGATGCGCAGGCGGCGTGAATCTCACCGGAAAGAGTGGGCACCTGAGCGGCACTGCTCCGGTGAGCGGGCAAAAAAATGCCCCGGCAGGCATGAAAGCCTGCAGGGGCCGGTTCAATCGCCGAGGGCGGTAAACCAATCGATCGGGCATCCGATCGAGGAGACAAAACTGATTTGAGGGGCCGATTCAGCGCCTTTGGGGCGTCAGATCTGCCGGAGGGCACTCAAACTCCATGAATGCCACTATAAGACCAGTTTGGGTTCTTGGCTTCGAAGGATTCCGGCTTTCTATTGCCGTTTTTCGCAAGAATGAACGAAAGCCTGGGGTTTCAGAGTCCTGCCTGGCTGGCCGATTCATGGGCGGCGGCTTCAACGGCTTCTCGCGTCAGCGGTGCGGCAAAGGTCGACATGAAGGCGTAGACGTAGTCGCGCAGGTAAGCGCCGCGGCGCACGGCGAGCCGGGTCATGTTGTCGGCGAACAGGTGTCGGGCGTCGATGGCGGCCAGGTGCTGGTCGCGATCTTCGTCATAGGCGATGGAGGCCACGATGCCCACGCCCAAGCCCAGTTCCACATAGGTCTTGATCACGTCGGCGTCCATGGCGGCCAGCACGACGTTGAGATCCAGGCCGGCCGTGCGGAAGGCATCGTCGATGTGCGAGCGGCCGGTGTAGCCGAGCTCGTAGGTGATGATGGGGAACTGGGACAGGCGCTCCAGGGTCAAGACCTGACCCTCGGCGGCTTCTTTCGCCAGCGCATGGTCGGGCGGAACGACCACCGAGTGGGTCCAGCGGTAGCAGGGCAGTGCGATCAGCTCATCGAACTGGGCCAGGGCCTCGGTGGCAATGCCGACATCGGCCTCGCCATCGAGCAGCAGGCGTGCCACCTGCTGCGGCGAGCCCTGATGCAGGTGCAGGCTGACATCGGGGTGGGCGGCCCGGAAGTCGCGCACCACCGGCGGCAGGGCATAGCGCGCCTGGCTGTGGGTCGCCGCAATGCGCAGCGTGCCGGTGCCGGCGCGGGCGAAGTCATCGCCGGCGCGGCGCAGATTGTCGGCCTCGTGCAGCATGCGCTCGATGATGGGCAGCACGTGGCGGCCCGGCTCGGTCAGGCCGGTCAGGCGCTTGCCGGCGCGCATGAAGATCTCGATACCGAGCTCATCCTCCAGCTCGCGGATCTGCCGGCTCACGCCGGGCTGCGAGGTGTGCAGGGCATGGGCCACTTCGGTCAGGTTGAAGCCGCGGCGCTGGGCCTCGCGGATGGAGCGCAGTTGCTGGAAGTTCATGCCTCAGGCTGCCTTGGCGGTGCTGGCTGCACGCGGGGTTTCGGTGTTCTGGCCCGCTTCGAACAGGCTCAGGCGGCTGGCGGCCAGGTGCACACGCTGACCGCTGTACAGGCTCAGGGCCTCGGCGCGTTCGCGGCTCAGCTCGGCCTCGAGGTGCTGGCCCTTGGGACCGAGCAGCTCGACGCGGGCACTGGCGCCGAAGCTCAGCACGCGCTCCACCGTGGCGGCCAGGCCTTGTGCGTCGGCCGCGGTCAGGATTTGCAGCTCATGCGGGCGGGCATAGGCCTGCACCGGGCCCGTGGTGTTGAAGGTGGCACCATGCTGCAGCTGGTGCTCGCCGATGTGGACCACGCCGTTCTCGGCATGGCCTTCGAAGCGGTTGACTGCGCCGAGGAAGCCGTAGACAAAGGGCGTGGCCGGCTTCTCGTAGACCTCTTGCGGCGTGCCGATCTGCTCGACGCGGCCGTGGTCCATCAGCACCACACGGTCGGCCACTTCCAGGGCTTCTTCCTGGTCGTGGGTGACGAAGACGCTGGTGATGTGCAGTTCGTCGTGCAGGCGGCGCAGCCAGCGGCGCAGTTCCTTGCGCACCTTGGCGTCGAGGGCGCCGAAAGGCTCGTCCAGCAGCAGCACGCGCGGCTCCACGGCCAGGGCGCGGGCCAGGGCGATGCGCTGGCGCTGGCCGCCGCTGAGTTGGGGCGGGAAGCGATCGGCCAGCCAGTCCAGCTGCACGAGATTGAGCAGCTCATGCACTTTCTTCTTGATGACGGCCTCGCTGGGGCGCTCCTTGCGCGGCTTGACGCGCAGGCCGAAGGCCACGTTCTCGAACACCGTCATGTGGCGGAACAGGGCGTAGTGCTGGAACACAAAACCGACCTGGCGCTCGCGCACATGGGTGTCGGAGGCGTCTTCGCCGTCCAGCAAGACCTGACCCCGATCGGCCGTTTCCAGGCCGGCGATGATGCGCAGCAGCGTGGTCTTGCCGCAGCCCGAGGGGCCCAGCAGGGCCACCAGCTCGCCGGTGGGGAAGTCGAGGCTGACGTCACCCAGGGCGGTGAAGGCGCCGAAGGACTTGTGGATGTTGCGGACTTGGATGCTCATGTCGATGCTTCCTTGAGGGATCGGTGGGCATTCCACTCGACGAATTGCTTGAGAACCAGAGTGACCAGGGCCAGCAGGGCCAGCAGGGAGGCCACAGCAAAGGCGGCCGCGAACTGGTACTCGTTGTAGAGAATTTCCACGTGTAGGGGCAGGGTGTTGGTGTAGCCGCGGATGTGGCCCGAGACCACCGAGACCGCGCCGAACTCACCCATGGCCCGCGCATTGCACAGGATCACGCCGTAAAGCAGGCCCCACTTCACATTGGGCAGGGTGACGCGCCAGAAGGTCTGCCAGCCCGAGGCGCCCAGCACCGTGGCCGCTTCTTCCTCATCGCGGCCTTGGGCCTGCATCAGCGGGATCAGCTCGCGTGCCACAAAGGGGAAGGTCACGAAGATGGTGGCCAGCACGATGCCGGGCACGGCAAAGATGATCTTCAAATCATGCGCTTGCAGCCAGGGGCCGAACCAGCCCTGGGCACCGAAGAGCAGCACATAGACCAGGCCCGCCACCACAGGCGAGACCGAGAAGGGCAGGTCGATGAAGGTGATCAGGAGCTGCTTGCCGCGGAAATCATGCTTGGCGATGGCCCAGGCCGCGCTGACCCCGAAGACCAGGTTCAGCGGCACCGAAATGGCAGCGGCGATCAGGGTCAGCTTGACTGCCGAGACCGCATCGGCCTCGACCAGGGAGGCGATGTAGACCTCCCAGCCCTTGCGCAGCGCTTCGTGGAAGACCGCCACCAGGGGCATGATCAGGAACAGGCCGAAGAAGGCCAGGCCCAGGGTCAGCAGGGTGATGCGCACCCAGGGCGCCTCGCGCGTGGCGGGGTTGCGCTCGTAGCGTCCGGCGCTGCCGCTCTGCGGCACGCCCAGACTTGAAACGATGCCGGCCATTATTTGCGTCCTTCCAGACCGTTGCGGCGCGAGCTCCAGGCTTGCAGGCCATTGATCGCCAGCAGCAGCACGAAGCTGAACACCAGCATCACCGCAGCGATCGAGGTGGCGCCGACATAGTCGTACTGCTCCAGCTTGGAGATGATCATCAGCGGGGTGATTTCGCTGACCATGGGCAGGTTGCCGGCGATGAAAATCACCGAGCCGTATTCACCGACGGCGCGGGCGAAGGCCAGGGCAAAGCCGGTCAGCAGGGCCGGCGTCAGCGTCGGCAAGACCACCAGGCGGAAGGTCTGCCAGCGGTGGGCGCCCAGTGCGGCCGCGGCTTCCTCCAGCTCGGTTTCCATGTCTTCCAGCACCGGTTGCACCGTGCGCACGATGAAAGGCAGACCGATGAAGATCAGCGCCACCAGAATGCCCAGCGGCGTGAACGCCACCTTGATGCCCCAGGGGGCCAGCAGCGAACCCAGCCAGCCATTGCCTGCGTACAGCGCGGTCAGCGCTATGCCGGCCACGGCGGTGGGCAGGGCAAATGGCAGATCGATCAAGGCATCGACCACCTTCTTGCCGAAGAACTCGTAGCGCACCAGGCTCCAGGCCAGGATCAGGCCAAAGACCAGGTTGATGCTGGCGGCCAGCAGCGAGAGGCCAAAGCTCAGCTTGTAGGACGCCACCACCCGCGGCGAGCTGGCCGCGGCCCAGAAGGCCTCAAAGCCATGGCCGGCCGATTTGATGAACACCGCCGACAGCGGGATCAGCACGATCAGCGAGAGGTAGAACAAGGTGAAGCCCATGCTCGGGCCGAAGCCGGGCAGCACCCGGCGTTTGGCCCGGCGCGGGCCGGCATCCGCCGCTGGCAGCGCGTGTGGCGCTGCGGCGGGCGAGGGGATCACATGGCTGGTCATGGCAAGGCGGCGGTGTAGAGCGCGTGCAGATGGGTGGTCAGCGGGGCTGGGTCAGCTTGCAACTCGGGCTCAGCGCTTGATGCCGGCCACGATCTGGTCGTACTGGCCCCCATCGGCGAAATGGGTCTTGCTGACCTTGGCCCAGCCGCCCAGCAGCTGGTCGACGCTGAACAGCTTGATCGGCGCGAAGCGCTTCTCTTCGCGCTTGAACACGGCCGCATCACGCGGGCGGAAGTTGTGGCGGGCGATGATGGCCTGGGCTTCCGGGGTGTAGAGGAAGTCCAGATAGGCCTTGGCGGTGGCGGCGGTGCCCTTTTTGGCGACCACCTTGTCGTTGATGGCCACGGGTGCATCCGCTTCGATGGACACGCTGGGGTTGACCACCTCGAACAAGCCCTTGCCGAACTCGTTCTCGATCAGCTCGGCTTCCGATTCAAAGGTCAGCAGCACATCGCCGATGCCGCGCTGGGTGAAAGTGGTGGTGGCGCCGCGGCCACCGCCGTCCAGCACCGGCACGTTGGCGAAGATCTTGCTGACCAGCTCCTTGGCCTGAGCGTCATTGCCGCCCTTGGCCAGCACGCTGCCCCAGGCAGCCAGATAGCTGTAGCGGCCATTGCCCGTCACCTTGGGGTTGGGAATGATGACTTGCACGCCGGCACGGGCCAGATCGTTCCAGTCCTTGATGCCCTTGGGGTTGCCCTTGCGCACCAGGAACAGGATGGTGGAGCTGTAGGGCGCGGCATTGTTGGGGAAACGGCTGCGCCATTCCGCGGGCGTGAAGCCCTTGTCGGCCAGCACGTCCACATCGGTCGCCTGGTTCATGGTCACCACATCGGCCTCCAGGCCGCCGATCACGGAACCGATCTGTTTGCTGGAGCCGCCGTGCGATTGGTTGATCGTCAAGGCCTTGCCCGTCTTGGCTTGGTGCTGCTTGATGAAGGCCGGGTTGATCTCTTTGTACAGCTCGCGGCTCACGTCGTAAGAGACATTGAGCAGGGTGTCGGCCGGGCTTTGCGCCAGGGCGCTTGCAGGCATCAGGCTCCAGGCCAGCAGGGCAGTGGCGGCCAAGGCGACGGTGCGGCGGGAGGTCTTTTCCATGATGTCAGGCGGGGCAGGGCATGCCCGGTTGGAGAGTCAGGCTCGCACTGTGCCTGCCGCCTCTTATTCATGGAACAACAGTTTTTATATTTGTTTATCTGGGTTTTGAATAAGGAGCCATTCGGCGACGAATGCCGGGTCATCCCAGTCAATGCCAGGGGCACTCTCGCTGAAGAGTCGGTCCGGGCCGTGCGGGCGCTTGCTCACTTTCGCTTTCCCCATGCACCCCATCAGCAAGTGCACACACGGCCCGGCCTATCTCCTGTGCACGCTGTCGACGCGGCGAGCCGGCTGGCAGCCCTCGCGCACGACCCAGTGGCACAGGTCACCGGTCTTTCCTGGCTCTTCCTCTTCGGCCTCTTCCTATTCGTCTTCCTCTTCGTCCCTCGGGCCGCGTCTTTGTCGCGGCCTTTTCCTCGTGACGATGTTTCTTGGTGTTCGCCGCGAACGTTTCGTTTGCCGTCCGTGGCGAAGCTCAGTCTAGGTGGCGGCCCGCGCCGCGCCCAAGAAGTTTTGCGCAGGAATATGTCTGCATAACGAATAAGTCAGGCAGCATGGCGCCCCCCCCGGCTTCGAGATGCCGGGCAGGCTCATTTGGGTCCGACCGTGATCCAGCGCCATTCCAGCCAGTTGTCCGGGCGGTGCACCACCTGGATATGGCTTCGGGCCGTCCAGGGGATGAACTGGCGGTGCAGGGGGATGTAGTGCACCTGCTCGGCCTGGCGCTTGAAGGCCTGCTTGATCAGCTGCTGGCGCTTGGCTTCATCGGGCTCCTTGCTGGAGGCGGCGACCAGGGCATCGAGCTCATCGTCCTTGAAATTGCCGCGGTTGTACTCGCCCACGCCTTTCTCGCCGCGGTTGCGGAAATGCGAGGTGAAGATGCTCTCGGGGTCGGTGATGGAGCCGCCCCAGCCGAAGAGGTAGGCCGAAGTGTCCAGCTGCTCCAGCTTGCTGAAGATCAGGCCCTTGGGCTGGGCGTTCACGCGGGTCTTGATGCCCAGCTTGGCCCATTGCGAGGCCAGGGTCATGCAGATGCGCTCGTCATTGACATAGCGGTTGTTGGGGCAATCCAGCGTGAACTCGAAGCCGTTGGCGTAGCCGGCCTCGGCCAGCAGCTTCTTGGCGGCGGCCAGGTCGTAGGGCAGGCGGGCTTCCAGCGCCGGGTCGTTGAAGCTGCCCAGGGGCGAGGGCACCAGGGCACCGGTGGGCGCAGATTGGCCGTTCATCAGCTTGGTCTTGATCGTTTCGATGTCGATCGCCTGGTAGAGCGCGCGCCGCACCCTCACATCCTTGAAGGGGTTCTTGCCCTTGACATTGCTGTAGAGCAACTCGTCGCGGCCCTGGTCCAGGCCGATGAAGATGATGCGGTTCTCGGGGCCGTTGACGATCTTGACGCCGGGCGTGCGGGCCAGGTTCTCCAGGTCGCGCGGCGACGGGTCGAGCACGAAATCCACCTCGCCCGAGACCAGGGCGGCGGTGCGGGTGGCATCGCTCTTGATCGGGGTGTAGATCACCTCCTGCACATTGCCCTCGATCTGGCCCCAGTACTTGGGGTTGCGCTTGAACACCGTCTTGCTGTCGGGCGCGCGGCTGACCAGCATGAAGGGGCCGGTGCCGTTGGCGTTGAAGGCGGCGTAGGACTCCTCCTTGGCCGAGAAGTCCTGGGTGCGCGTGGCCTTGTGGGCCTCGGCCCAGCCGCGGCTCATGATGTAGATCGTGGTCAGGTGCTGCAGAAAGATCGGGTTCACCTGGGGCAGGCTGAACTCCACCGTCAGATCGTCCACCTTGCGCGGCTCACCCACCGCATTGGCGTACATGGCGATCTGCGAGCTGGGCTGCTTGGCGCGCTGGATGGAAAAGACGACGTCATCGGCCGTGAAGGGCCGGCCGTCGTGGAACTTCACCCCCGGGCGCAGCTTCAGGCGCCAGCTCTGCGGGCCCAGCTGCTTCCACTCGGTGGCCAGCTGGGGCACCAGCTTGAGCTGCGGGTCACGGGTGACCAGGAACTCATAGATCTGGCCGTTGACGGTGTTGGTCAGGGTTTCATTCTGTGCATAGGGGTCCAGCGTCAGCGGATCACCGGCGCTGGCCCAGCGCAGGGTTTGGGCCTGGGCGGAGGGCAATGTCCAGATCAGGGCGGCGCCCAACAGGCAGGCCAGCAGGGGCGATTTCATGGGGCAGACTCCGTACAACAAAGCGGGGCGGCCGGGACGGGCGCAGCGTGAGCCCGTCGCCAGCCAGAAAGGGGCGGCAGTGTACGCAAGCGGCGTCCGCGGCGCCTGCGCCCGGCGCAATGGTCGCAGCTTTGCCATTGCCATTGCGTCTATCGTCTTGCGAAAAGCTTCGTAGCCAAGGAGACTGCCTGCCGGCTTGAATGTGCCGCTGCGCCCGGCGTCGTGGCGCTGTTTTTTTGCACGGACCGCAGGCTGTGTGCCTCGTCACCTTGTCATCCACCTCTATTGGAGCCGCCTCATGACACGTTTGACCGCCCAGGATTTCTCGCCCGAGATCCTTCGGCTCTTCGACCACTATGTGCACGGCGGCCTCAGCCGTCGCGGCTTTCTCGACCAGGCGCAGCGAGCCCTGGGCAGCGCCGCTGCGGCCACGGCCACGCTGGCGGCCCTGTCGCCCCGCTTTGCCGCGGCGCAGCAGGTCAAGCCGGACGATGCGCGCATCAGCACCCGCTGGCTGGAGATCGATTCGCCCCAGGGCAATGGCCGCGTTCGCGGCTACCTGGCGCGGCCTGCCGGCGCCAAGGGCCGCTTGCCCTCGGTCCTGGTGGTGCATGAAAACCGGGGCCTGAACCCGCACATCGAGGACATCACCCGGCGCCTGGCGCTGGACGGCTTTCTCGCCTTCGCGCCTGATGCGCTTTTCAACCTGGGCGGCTACCCCGGCGACGAAGACAAGGCGCGCGAGCTCTTCGGCAAGCTCGATGCGGGCAAGACCCGTGCCGATTTTGTGGCCGCAGCCCGTGCGCTGCAGGCCTTGCCCGAGGGCAACGGCCGTGTCGGTGTGGTGGGGTTCTGCTTCGGTGGTGGCATCGCCAACTACCTGGCCACCCAGCTGCCCGACCTGGCCGCCGCCGTGCCTTTCTACGGCGGCCAGCCGCCGGTTGAAGAGGTGGCCAAGATCAAGGCCCCGCTCCTGATCCACTATGCCGCCCAGGACGAACGCATCAACGCCGGCTGGCCCAAGTACGAGGCCGCGCTCAAGGCCGCCGGCGTGCCCTTCGAGGCGCACATCTACGCCGGCACCCAGCATGGTTTCAACAACGACACCACGCCGCGATTCGATGCCGAGGCGGCCAAGCTGGCCTGGCAGCGCACCGTGGATTTCTTCAAGGCCAAGCTGGCTTGAGGGTTGGAGGCCCGCCGTGCCCCGGGCAAGAGCCCGGGCCGGCAAGGGCAATCCGGGGCGGCGATGATGTGTGCTCTTGAATCTTGAACGCCTTCTTGCCCACATTGCCCATGTCCGATCTGAGCTCCTTCGCCATCACCCGCAAATGGCCGGCCCGCCACCCCGAGCGTCTGCAGCTCTACTCCCTGCCCACGCCCAATGGCGTCAAGGTGTCGATCGCGCTGGAGGAGCTGGGCCTGCCTTACGAGGCGCATCGCGTCAGCTTTGACAGCCAGGACCAGTTCTCGCCCGAGTTCCTGTCCCTGAACCCCAACAACAAGATTCCGGCCATCCTCGACCCGCAGGGCCCGGGCGGCGTGCCTTTGGCGCTGTGGGAATCGGGCGCCATCCTGGTCTACCTGGCTGAGAAGCCGCAGGCGCAAGCGCTTCAGTTGCTGCCTGCCGATGCGGCTCTGCGTTACGAGACCCTGCAGTGGCTGATGTTCCAGATGGGCGGCGTCGGGCCGATGATGGGTCAGCTGGGTTTCTTCCACAAGTTTGCGGGCAAGGACTACGAGGACAAACGCCCGCGCGACCGCTACGCCGCCGAGACACGCCGCCTGCTGGGCGTGTTGAACCAGCGACTGAGCGGCCGCCGCTGGCTGATGGGCGACGCGTACACGATCGCAGACATCGCCGTCTTCCCCTGGATCAACAACCTCCTGAACTTCTACGGCGCCGGCGAGTTGGTCGGCATCGCCGAGTTCCCCGAAGTGGCGCGGGTGCTGCAGGCCTTTCTCGACCGCCCGGCGGTGCAGCGCGGATTGCAACAACCGGGCCTCGCCTGAGCGCCACCCCCTCCAAAGAGGGCCCTCTTTCGGGTTAGAGCGATTTCCTGTCTGGGCGCGCACAGTGCGCAGCAGCTCGCGGGCTTTTCCGCCGCCACAGCAGGAGATCCACATGCATTTCGAAGAAGTTGACGCCGGGGACTACCGTATCTACGCCGGCGCCATGAATCGCTTGCACAGCTATGGCTATGTGGCCGCCGTCGTGGTGATGCGGGTGCGAGGCGAACTGCCGCGCCAGGAAGCCTACCGGGATGAAGCCCTGGCCGGCGGTTTTGGCTGGTCCTCGCCGGCCGAGGCCCTGCGCTTTGCCATCAATGCCGGGCGCGATTTCGTCATGTGTCGCATCGGCGCCCCGGCCTGAGGCAGCCCTACCGTATGGGGCTTTGTGGCTGAAAAACGCCGCTGCGGGCCTGTTGGGGCAGCCGCCCGAGGTCGATAAACCGCTGTTCGTCGCGCGGCTTGCTTCAAAGCCTTGGAGTCGGGCTTGCCTGCGGCTACGCTGCCGGCATGTCGAAAGTTCCCCCATTGCTGGACGGTCAGGCCGCCAGCACCGGCCGCATGCCGTTTGCGCGGCAAGAGGCTGCAACCGTGTTGAGCCAGGCGGAAGCCTGGCAGGCCTTTCTGGTCTACCTGAATCCCAGCCGGGTGCTGTCCACCCTGGGCCTGGCGGCTTTCGCCGCCGTTCTGCTCTCGCCCATCTTCGCTGTCAGCTTTCCGGTTCTGCTGGGGCGCACCTTGTTTGTCGGCCTGCTGGGCCTGCTGGGCTTTGCCGTGGCCGGCCACTGGCCCCGGCTCCTGCCGCGTTGGCTGGCGCGCTGGTTGCTGCAGGTGCTGGCCGTGGTGGTGATGGTGCCGACGGCCACCCTGGTTGTGTACCTGGTGGCGGTGGGCGGAGATCTCTACCGCCTGCTCAACAGCGAAGGGCGTATGTTCGGCTTTCTCTGGATCGCCGGCTCGGGCCTGCTGGTGGCGCCGCTGCTGGCCATGGGCGCGCTGTACCGGCAGCGCGATGCCGAGGCGCGCAGCCAGGCCTTGCGCTTCGAACTGGAGCGCAGCGAGCTGGAGCGCCAAGCCCTCGATGTGCGCCTGCGCCTGCTGCAAGCCCAGGTCGAGCCCCATTTCCTCTTCAACACCCTGGCCAATGTGCGCGCCCTGGTGGAAACCGGCAGCCCGCAAGCGGCACCGGTGCTGCGCAGCCTGATTGCCTATCTGCGCGCCGCCATGCCGCGCCTGCAGAGCGAGGTGGCAACCCTGGGCGACGAGCTGACCCTTGTGCGCGCCTATCTCGAGCTGATGCACCTGCGCATGCCGGACCGGCTCAGCTTTAGCATCCACATTCCGGCCGAGCTGGAGAACCTGCGCTTTCCGCCCATGGCCTTGCTGACCCTGGTGGAGAACGCGGTGCGCCATGGCATCGATCCCAGCGAGGAGGGTGGCCACATCGAGCTCGGTGCCGAGCGCAGCACAGCCGAGGGTGGGGTTCGCCTCTGGGTCAGCGACAGCGGCATGGGCCTGAGCCAGAGCGCGGGCTCGGGCACCGGCCTGCGCAATCTGCGCGAGCGGCTCAAGGTCTTCTACCCCGGCGGGGCCAGCCTGGCCCTGAGTGAGAATCAGCCGCACGGCCTGCGCGCCGAGATCCAGTTTCAGCCATGAGTTCAGACCTGCCCCAAACCGTCGCCCCAACCGCTGTTCCTGCCGCTGCGCCCACCGCCCTGGTTGCCGACGATGAACCTCTGTTGCGCGACAGCCTGGTGCGCGCGCTCGCGCAGGCCTGGCCGGAGCTGCAGGTGCTGGGCCAGGCGCGCAATGGCCGCGAGGCGGTCGAGAAGTTTGAGCAGCTGCGCCCGGACATCGTGTTTCTCGATGTGCACATGCCGGGCCTGAACGGGGTCGAGGCGGCGCGGCAGTTGGCGCGTCGTGCGCACATCGTCTTTGTCACGGCCTACGAGCAGTACGCCGTCCAGGCCTTTGAGCAGGGCGCCTTGGATTACCTGGTCAAGCCGATCGATGAGGCCCGCTTGGCGGACACGGTTGCGCGGCTGAAGCAGCGCCTGGTGGAGCAGCGCTCCGTGCAGGGGCACGCACCGGTGCTGGATGCTGCAGAGCTTGCGGCGAAGGATGCCTCGCCAGTGCTGCCGCCGGCCGCACTGGAGGCCGTGATTCAGCAGCTGTTGACGCGCCTGCAGCAATCGCCCCGAGCCGAGCCCACCGTGGTGACCGCCGCGCCGGGCGCTTCGACTTTGCCGGCGAGATCAGCGGCCAGCGCCGCTCAACCGGCCTATCTGCAGTGGATCCGTGCCTCGGTGGGCGCCAGCTTGAAGCTGATTCCGGTGGACGAGATCATCTACCTGCGTTCGGACGAGAAGTACACCCTGGTGGTCTGGCCCGAGGGTGAGGCCTTGATCCGCACGCCCATCCGTGAGCTGATGGAGCAGATCGACCCACAGCGCTTTGCCCAGGTTCACCGCTCGGTGGTGGTCAATCTGCATGCCATCAGCCACGTCACCCGGGGCCCGAACGAGACCGCCGATGTGCACCTGAAGGACCGGCCCGAGGTGCTGCCGGTCAGCCGCAGTTACCTGCACCTGTTCCGGCAGATGTAAGCCAAGCCCGGGGCGGGCTCATCGGCTCAGCGGCTTGGCGCGGGCCCGCTGACCACCACCGGGTCCAGGCGCCACAGCACCGGCGTCTTGCCCTCGGGCGTGAAGAACCAGCTGTCGACCAGGCCAACGACGATCAGCAGCAGCAAGGCCGCGAGCAGGGCGCCATGCAAGCCACTTTCCGAAAACACATGGATGCTTTTGCGGGCCATGATGGACTCCTTCCTGGCTCATGAAAACAGCGGGGCGGTCCGAACAACTCTAGGCCGCCTTCGCAGGGAGTTCCAGTGTCGCGAGCCGGTGACAGGCATGAAAAAAGGCGGCCGAAGCCGCCTTGTTCTGGGTGGTCCGGAGACTGCTCAGGCGTTCACTCAAACCATCGCTCAAATATTTGCTCAGATGGCCTCGGTGCGGGCCATCAGCCAGGCCAGGCCGGCGCCGCTGAGCAGAGGGGCCAGGCGGCGGCGCACCTCGGCGTGGTACTGGTTCAGCCAGGCGATCTCGTCCGCGCGCATCAGGCTCAGGTCGATGCAGCGGGTTTCGATCGGGCACAGGGTCAGGGTCTCGAAGCGCAGCATCTCGCCGAACTGGCCGCGCTCGGGCGTGTCCAGGCCGGTGTTGAGCACCAGGTTCTCGATGCGCACGCCCCATTGCCCCGGGCGGTAGAGACCCGGTTCGATCGAGGTGATCATGCCGTGCTCCATGGCCATGGTCGCGTCGGGCACGGCCTTGGAGATGCTTTGCGGGCCTTCATGGACGTTCATGAAGTAGCCGACGCCGTGGCCGGTGCCGTGGCTGTAGTCCAGGCCATGCTCCCACAGCGGGCTGCGTGCCAGGGCGTCGAGCATGGGGCTGAGCGTGCCGCGCGGGAAGCAGGCGCGTGAGAGGTTGATCGTGCCCTTGAGCACCAGGGTGTAGTCGCGCTTTTGCGCGGCGCTGACCTCGCCGATGCCCCAGACGCGGGTGATGTCGGTGGTGCCGCCCAGGTACTGGCCGCCCGAGTCGATCAGCAGCAGGCCGTTGCCCTCGATCACGCTGTGCGAAGCCGGCGTGGCGCGGTAGTGCGGCATGGCGCCGTTGGCATTGAAGCCGGCGATGGTGGGGAAGCTCAGGCCCTTGAAGCCGGGGCGGCGCGCGCGTGCGGCCGTCAGCTCCTCGTCGATGGTCAGCTCGGTGATGCGCTGCTGGCCCAGGGCGCTCTCCAGCCAGGCGTAGAACTCGCACATGGCGGCGCCGTCCTGCTCCATGGCCTCGCGCACGAAGGCGGCTTCGGCGGCGGTCTTGCGGCTCTTGGCCAGGGTGCTGGGGTTGATCGCTTCACGGATGCTGGCGCTGGCCGGCACGGCCTGGCGCAGGCCGAAGGTGACGCGCTTGGGGTCCATCAGAACGCGCGCATCGGCCGGTAGGGCGGCCAGGGCGGTGGCGGCCTCAGCGTAGGGGCGCAGGCTCACGCCGTCGGCGGCCAGGCGGGCCTGCAGGGCCGCGTCGATCTTGCCTTCGGCCACAAACAGGGTGGCCGCTTGCGCGTCCAGCAGCACATGGGCCATGAAGACCGGGTTGTAGTCCACGTCCGAGCCGCGCAGGTTCAGCAGCCAGGCCACATCGTCGACGCTGCTGATGAAATGGTGGCTGCAGCCCTGGGTGGCCACGGCGGCGCGGATGGCGGCCAGCTTGTCGGCGCGGCTGACCGTGGCCTGCGGAGCGGTGTGTTCCCAGACGGCGCTGTCGGGCAGACCCGGGCGCTCGGCCCAGACTTCGTCGACCAGGTCGATGTCGGTGCGCAGGGTGATGCGAGCTTCGGCCATGGCCGTGCTCAGCAGGCGGGCCAGGGCCAGGCCCAGCACCTGGCCGTCCACGGCCAGGGTCTGGCCGGCTTGCAGCTGGGCGGCGATCCAGGCGATGTAGTCGGTGGCCGCTCCGCTCATGACCTTGACCAGCTCGATGCCGGTGCCGGCCAGCTCGGTCTCGGCCTGGGTCCAGTAGCGGCTGTCGGCAAAGATGGCGGCGCGCTCGCGCGTCACCACCAGGGTGCCGACCGAGCCGGTGAAGCCCGACAGCCACTGGCGCGCCTGCCAGCGCTCGGGCAGGTATTCGGACAGATGCGGGTCGGCCGAGGGCACCAGCACGGCGTGGACGTCGTTGCGCTTCAGGGCATCGCGCATTTTCTCGATGCGCAGGGTCAGGGTGGATGTGCGAGCGTCCATGGCGGGGTCTCCGGGTCTGTGGTGCGTCTGCGCGGGTCGCGCGTGGGGCGCGGGTGTGCGCCTGAATCGTCTGAAACCGGGCGGAATTGTAGGTGGCTGTGGCCTGGCAGGTCGGCGCGCTGCGCTCGAAGCTGGCGCTTTGCGCCCGAATTTGGCGCGAGAGGTGAGCTTCAAGCCGGCGGCAGCCAGAACTCGAACAGGCAGCCGCCCTGGGCGTGGTTGTGGGCGTTCAGCGTGCCGCCATGGGCATGCATGATCTTGCGCGCGATGGTCAGGCCCAGGCCTGTGCCTCCGCTGCCGGGCTTGTGATTGCTGCCCTGTACAAAAGGCTGGAACACCGATTCCAGTTCGGCCTCCGGAATGCCCGGGCCTTGGTCATGGACAGAGATGCATAGACCGGCAGGCTCTCGTCGCACCTGCACGTCCACCGTGCTGCCGCTGGGGGCGAAGCGCAGGGCGTTGTCCAGCACATTGCGCAGCGCCTGTTGCAGGCGTGGCGGATTGATGGCAGCCATCAGCGGCTGCTCGGGCGGCAGTTGCAAAGCCAGCAGGACTTCGCGCGGCTGGGCCCGGCCCTGCATCTCCTTGTGCAGCTCCAGCAGCAGGGGCCGCAGGTCCTGGATTTCAAGCTTGAGCTGGCCCTGTGTGCTTTCGACATGGGACAGATCCAGCAGCGGATCCACCAGATCCTGCATGCGCTGGCCGGCGGTGTGGATGCGGGCAAACATGTCCTGCAGCTTGGGGTGCTCGCCGCTGCGATTCAGGCCCAGCTCGGAGAAGCCGATGATGCTTTGCAGCGGCGTGCGCAGTTCGTGGCTCATATTGGCGACGAATTCGCTCTTCATCTTGTTGGTGCGCTCGGCCGCGTCGCGCGCCTCGCGGATCTGGCGCTCGGCCTCGACAAAGCGGCTCACATCAATCGCGCTGCCCAGCACACCGGCCGTGCGGCCCTGGGCATCGGTGAACACGGTACGGTGGGTCAGGTAGTCACGGCCGCGCTCGTGGATCTCCAGCTGTTCGCTGCCGCCCTCGCGAAGCAGGCGCGCGTCCAGCTCCTCGGGCTTTCGTGCGACGCCGGCTGGGCGCAGCTCGCTGAGCTTGCGGCCCAGGGCCAGGTTCTTGTCCACGCCCGACATCTCGCTCCAGGCCTGGTTGACCATGACGAAGCGCAGTTGCTGGTCCTTGGCAAAGATGGGGATGGGGCAGACGTCGATCAGGCGGGCCGTGAAGTCGAGCTGGGCCTGCAGGCGTTGGCGGGCGTCCTCGCGTTCGGTCACGTCGATGGCAAAACCGACGAAGCCGTGAATCTGGCCGTTGTCCTGACGCACCGGCGTGACGGTCACCTCGAGCACCCGCTGCCGCCCCTGCTGGGGCAGCAGGCGCAGGGCGATGGGCAGGTTGAGAAAGCCGCTGCCGGTGTGAAAGAGGCTGCGCGCCCGGGCTTGGTCACGCGGGTCGATCAACTCGGAGAAGCGGCGTCCCAGCATCGGGGCTTGGTCCTTGCTGCTGAGGAAATCGGCATGGTTGACGAACTGCAGCAGGCCCTCCGGGTCGGTGCGGAACATCAGCTCCTGAACGTTGTGAATGAGCAGGCTTTGCTCGCGTTCCTTGGTCGCCAGGTGGCGGTGGGCGGTCTGCAGCTCACGCCGAGCGAGGTCGTAAGCGCCCAGGGCGCGCCAGGCCATGGCGCCCAGAGCCGCCATCACGGCCAGGCCGGCCGCCAGGCTCAGGCCGACGACCCGGGCGCTCTGAAACAGCTGGTTCATTAACAGGCCGCTGGGCAGCTCCACCACCACCACCCAGGGGTGGTCGCGGGCCAGTTCGAATGCACCCAGGGCAGGCGACGGGTCCAGCCCTTGCTCGCTCTCGTAGCTGGCGCGTTCACGCCCGGGCAGGTGATCGCGGAACACGGTGTGGCCGGCCAGCATGCTGCCGGGCTCGCGCACAGGCTGGACACGACTGGCGATCAGCTGGCCGCTCAGGCTCAACAGCGCGGCCTGGTGCTGGCCGCTGCCCAACTGGCGTTCAAATAGATTGGCGAAATAGTCCGGGTTCAGCGCTGCCACCAGATGCAGGGGCGCCCGATTGCCGACCAGACTCAGAGTCATGGGCACAAAGTAGCTTGAAGCTCTCGTGGCTGCCGTGATCCCGGGCTTGCCATCGGCCTGGCCGGCAGTCGGATGAGCGGGCAGCTCGTTCAGATCGCGGCCTTGCTGCACATCGCCGAGCCTGGCGCTGCCACTGATGATCTCGGGCTTGTGACTCAGGCGCAGCAGATCCAGTTGCAGGTCCAGATTGGTCGGATTGCTGCTGGCAATCACGCGGCCGTTCTCGTCCAGCAGCGAGAAGCTACGCACAAAGGGCAGGCCAGGCAAGGTCTGGCTCAGCAAGCGGCTGCTGGCCGCGCCCTCGGGGCTGGGCGAATCACTGGCGCCGAGGCTGCGGGCCAGGCCTTGCAGGGCCAAGTTGGCAGTTCCCAGGGTCTGGTTGGTCTGGGCCTCCAGCGTGCGGGCGTAGAGGGCGCAGTGTTCGATTTCGGTATGCCGGTTCTGGCGGTACTCCAGCCACAAGAAACCGCCGGCCAGTGCAAGCAGGGCCAGGCTCAGCAGGGCCGTGCCCCAAATCGCCATGCCGCCGTTGACCCAGGCCGGCAACTGGGCAGGGGGCGGCTGGAAGCCTGGGGCTTGATCGCTCATGGGTCGATCGATCGGCTCGCGGGCCGGTCAGCGCGGCAGCAGAATTTCACTCAGGCCGTGCTTCTTGGCCGCCGCCACCAGGCGGCCGTCTTTCTTGATCGCGGCCACAAAGGTGTTGAGCCGGCCCAGCCACTCCTCATCGCCGGGTTTGACGGCGTAGGCATAGGGCAGAACGGAAAACGGCGTCGGTGAGGACACCAGACGTGCCCAGTCGGCGTTGTCCAGCAGGCGGCGGCTGTAGGGGTAGTCGGTCATGAAGATGTCCACTCGGCCGGCTTCCAGCTCCTGCTCGCGGGTCTGCGGTGGGCGGATCACCACCACCTGGGCCTGTTTGAGCCAGGCGCTGACCACCGGCTCCATGAAGGTGCCGGCCTGCACGGCGACCTTGATGCCGGGCTTGTCGATGTCTGACCAGGCGCGGATGCTGCGGCTGCTGCGCGTGGTGATGCCGTAAATGTCGCTCTGCAGGTAGGGGCTGCTGAAACGCAGCTGCTGCTGGCGCTCCGCCGTCACGCCGATGGCGAACATGGCCACATCGCAGCGATCACGGCTCAGGTCCTCGATCAGCTTGGGAAAGGACGACTCGACATGCTGCAGTTTGACGCCCAGATCCTGGGCCAGGGCCGCGGACAGATCGATGTCGATGCCCTGCAGTTCGCCGGTGCGCGGGCTGCGGAAGGTGACGCCGTAGTAGCCGGGCCAGATGCAGACCTTGAGCTGCTGCTCGCGCTGCACGCGCTTGAGCACGTCGCCGGCCTGGGCCGGGGCCATGCCGGCCGCCAACAAGGTGAAAAGGGCAACACATCCCAGACGGGTCGCGGCAAGCGTCGACCGGCCCGGAATCCACATCAAACTGCGCATGACAAGGACCCCTGTGTGCGGCACGCTTCCTGGCACGATCAGGGGTCCGATCTGGACCCGGTGCTCCCATGGGCGGCCGTCGCAGCCGACTGTATAGCAAAGCCACGGGGCTCAAACCGCAGGAATTGGCCGTTTGTACCGCCTTGTCCTGCAGTTTGAGGCTGGGGCGGGCTCAGAGCTCGGTGCGCAGCGCCCACAGCTCGGGGAAGAGCACCGTGTCCAGCATCTTGCGCAGGTAGGACACGCCCGAGGTGCCGCCGGTGCCGCGCTTGAAGCCGATCACCCGCTCGACCGTGGTGACATGGCGGAAGCGCCAGAGCCGGAAAGCATCCTCCAGGTCGACCAGTTCCTCGCCCATCTGATAAAGATCCCAGTGCTGCTCGGGGCTGCGGTAGACCTCCAGCCAGGCGGCCTTGACGCCTTCGCTGGCGGCATAAGGCTGGGTCCAGTCGCGCTCCAGGGCCTCGGCAGGCACGGCAATGCCACGTCGCTGCATCAGGCGGATCGCTTCGTCGTAGAGCGAGGGCGCACGCCAGGCCGCCTCCACCTCGGCCAGCAGATCGGGTCGGTGGGCGTGCGGCTTGAGCATGGCCGCGTTCTTGTTGCCCAACATGAACTCGATGCGGCGGTATTGCGCGCTCTGGAAGCCGCTGCTGTTCGAGAGGTAAGGCCGGATGGCCGTGTACTCGGGCGGCGTCATGGTGGCCAGCACGTCCCAGGCATGGACCAGCTGTTCCATGATCTTGGACACCCGGGCCAGCATCTTGAAAGCCTCGGGCAGGCGGTCGGCCGCCACACAGGCCACGGCCGCCTGCATCTCATGCAGCATCAGCTTCATCCACAGCTCCGAGGTCTGGTGCTGGACGATGAAGAGCATCTCGTTGTGCTCGGGCGAGAGCGGATGCTGGGCGCTGAGGATCTGGTCGAGATGCAGGTAGTCCCCGTAGCTCATGTCTTTCGAGAAATCGAGCTGCGCCCCGTGGAATGAAGCCCCCACGTCGCTGCGCTCCTGCCCCCCGAGGGGGCGCCCGCTGCCTTGGGGCGGC
This sequence comes from Paucibacter sp. B51, assembly GCF_027863535.1. Classification (NCBI taxonomy): domain Bacteria; kingdom Pseudomonadati; phylum Pseudomonadota; class Betaproteobacteria; order Burkholderiales; family Sphaerotilaceae; genus Roseateles; species Paucibacter sp. B51. Next base: position 3,139,039 of record NZ_JAPIVN010000001.1, read on the forward strand.
CCGGCGTCAGCGGCTTTCACAATCTGCTCGGTCCGACCCGCCTGGCCTTCGTGATGGTGCGGGCAGCTCATGTCACCGCTCCCTGGCGTGCGAACTCGGGGCGCTGCCACTCTTCGGTCTTGAGCACCTGGTAGAGGTGTTCCACGGCGGCATAGACGTCGGCAAAGCCTATGTAGAGCGGCGTGAAGCCGAAGCGCAGGATGTGGGGCACTTCGTCGAGTCGGGCCGGGTCACCGGCGCGGAAGTCGCCGATCACGCCGCGTGCGATCAGGGCCTGGATCACCGCATAGCCGGCATGCTGCAGCGGTGCGGCCAGGCTCAGGCAGACCTGGCTGCCGCGCCGCTCAGGATTGCGGGGCGAGGCCAGGCGCACGCCCAGGGCGCCGCAACGTTCCTCGGCCAGCTCGATGAAGAGCTCCGTCAGCGCGATGCTCTTTTTGCGCAGCGCGGCCATGCCGCCCAGGCCCTCGGCCGCCAGCACCGTGTCGACCCCGCATTCCAGCGCCGCGGTGGACAGCATGGCCGGCGTGCCGCAGATATAGCGCTTGATGCCGGGGGCGGGTTGGTAGTCCGGCGTGAACTGGAAGGGTGCGGCATGGCCCAGCCAGCCCGAGAGCGGCTGCCAGAAGCGGTCGGCATGGCGCGGGTGGGCCCAGACAAAAGCCGGGGCGCCGGGGCCGCCGTTCAGGTATTTGTAGCCGCAGCCGACGGCGAAGTCGGCATCCGCGCCTTTCAAGTCCACCGGCACGGCGCCGGCCGAGTGGGCCAGGTCCCAGATCACCAGGGCGCCGGCCGCGTGGGCGGCGGCGGTCAAGGCCTTCATATCGTGCTTGTAGCCGGTGCGGTAGTTGACCTCGGTGATCATCAGCACGGCCAGATCGGCGTTCAGCGTGCCCGCGATCTCGTCCACGCTGTCCACCAGGTGCAGGCGCGCGCCATGCTGGCGGGCCAGGCTTTCGGCGATGTAGAGATCGGTCGGGAAGTTGCTGCGCTCGGAGACGATGAGCTTGCGCGCCGGGGCATCCGCCTGGGCAATGCGCAGGCCGGCGGACAGCACTTTGTAGAGGTTCAGTGAGGTCGAGTCCGCCACCACCAGCTCGCCCGGGCCGGCGCCCACCAGGCGGGCGATCTTGTCGCCGATCTTGCCGGGCAGGTCCATCCAGCCGGCCGTGTTCCAGCTCTTGATCAGGTCCTCGCCCCATTCGCGCTGGATCACCTCCTGCACGCGGCCCAGGGTGGCGCGCGGCAGCACGCCCAGAGAATTGCCGTCCAGGTAGATGACGCCGGGCGGCAGGTCGAACTGCTGGCGCAGCTCGCGCAAGGGGTCCTCTTGGTCGAGGACGTCGCAGTCTTGCAAGGTGGTCATGGTCGTGTCTCCAGGGGAAAGTCGAAATCGGTTCGGTCAGAGCGCGCGCAGCACCGCGCGCACCGGCGAGGCGCAGGCGCCGGCCAGCTTCAGGGGCAGGGCGATCAGCTCGTAGTCGCCCTCGGGCACCTCGTCCAGCACCAGGTTCTCCAGCACGCGCAGGTCCAGGCGCAGCAGCTGCTGGTGGCTGTCCAGGCTCTTGCTGCTGGCCGGGTCCACCGAGGGCGTGTCCAGGCCGATCAGGCGCACGCCGCGCGCGGCCAGCCAGGCCACGGTCTCGGGCGCGAAGGCGCTGAAATCAGGGTTCCAGACCGTGTCGGCGCGCTCGCAGCAGCGCACCAGCACGCGCGGCGGCAGGCCTTCGGCCGCATGCTGCACATGTTCGATGCGGATCAGCGGCCCGCAGCCGATGGCGTGGATCACGCGGCAGGGGCCTAGATAGGCGTCGAGCGCCACGCTGGCCGCGTCGGCGGCATCGCTCGCGTAGTGCAAGGGCGCATCGGCATGGGCGCCGACATGGGGCGACATGGTCAGCGCGCTCAGATTGACCGGGCAGTCGGGCGAGAGCCGTGCCGTCCAGTTCAGGCGGTAGGGCTCGTCGCCGGGAAAGATCGGGGCCTCGGGCGAGACCGTGGGCGAGATGTCCCAGAGTGTCTTGGGCGGCATGTGTGGGGTGCTCTCAGTGATTCATCAACAGCTCAAACACTGCGGCCAGTCCCCGGGGGAGGGGGCCAAGCTCACAGCGGGCGAGACCTTAACAAGGCCTGAAAGCGCGTGGTGTCGGTTAATTCCAACATCTGCGCACGCACGTTCGGCCCCGGGTGTGAAACGAAATCGGAAGCCAAATTGAACAGGGTATGTCCCGATCCGGCAAGCTCAGAATAATTGTTGACGCTTAAACTATCAAGGCCTAAAGTGCGCCGCAACACCACGGTTTCAGCGAGAGCCCAGCATGCGCATCACCTGTATCGGCGGCGGCCCGGCCGGCCTGTATTTCGCCCTGCTGATGAAGCAGCAAGACCCCAGCCACGAGATCACCGTGCTGGAGCGCAACCGCCCCGGCGACACCTTCGGCTGGGGCGTGGTCTTCTCCGACCAGACCCTGGGCGCCATGCGTGAAGCCGATGCGCCCACGGCCGAGGCCATCCTGACCGCCTTCAACCACTGGGACGATATCGATGTGCACATCGCCGGCCGCAGCATGCGCTCGGGCGGCCATGGTTTTTGCGGCATCGGCCGCATGAAGCTGCTGAACATCCTGCAGGCGCGCTGCGCCGAGCTGGGTGTGAAGCTGGTCTACGAACATGAGGTGCAAGACGATGAGGGTGTGGACGCCGACCTCATCATCGCCTGCGACGGCCTGAACAGCCGCATCCGCCAGAAGTACAGCGCCATTTATCAGCCCGACATTGATCTGCGCCAATGCCGCTTTGTCTGGCTGGGCACGACCAAGCTCTTTGACGCCTTCACGTTTGACTTTCAGAAGACCGAGCATGGCTGGTTCCAGGCCCATGCTTACAAGTTCGACGAGACGCATTCGACCTTCATCGTCGAGACGCCCGAGTCGGTCTGGCAGGCCGCCGGCCTGGAGGCCATGAGCAAGGAAGAGGGCATTGCCTTCTGCGAGCGCCTGTTCGCCAAGGTGCTGGACGGCCACACGCTAATCAGCAACGCCTCGCACCTGCGCGGCTCGGCGCAGTGGATCCGCTTCCCGCGCGTGGTCTGCAAGAACTGGGTGCACCACAACGGCCGCGCGCCCGTGGTGCTGATGGGCGATGCCGCCCACACCGCGCACTTCTCCATCGGCTCGGGCACCAAGCTGGCGCTGGAAGACGCGATCGCCTTGGCACGCGATATCGGCGACGCCGGTGGTGATCTGACGCGCGCCCTGGAGGTCTACCAGGCCAGTCGCAGCATCGAGGTGCTGCGCATCCAGAATGCCGCGCGCAACTCCACCGAATGGTTTGAGAACGTCGAGCGCCACGCCCACTTGGCGCCCGAGCAGTTTGCCTATTCCCTGCTGACCCGCTCGCAGCGCATCTCGCACGAGAACCTGCGCCAGCGAGACGCCGGCTATGTGGGTCGCTTCGAGGCCTGGCTGGCGGCGCAGAGTGGCTTGCCCGAGCAGGCCGTGCCGCCCATGTTCACGCCCTTCCGCCTGCGCGGGCTGACGCTGAAGAACCGCGTCGTGGTCTCGCCCATGGCGCAGTACTCCTGTGTCGACGGCGTCGTCGGCGACTACCACCTGATGCACCTGGGCGCCCGTGCCACCGGCGGCGCCGGCCTGGTGTTCGCCGAGATGACCTGCCCCTCGGCCGATGGCCGCATCACGCCGGGTTGCCCCGGCCTCTACACCGATCTGCAGGGCCTGGCCTGGCAGCGCATCGTGGACTTCGTGCACACGCACAGCAGCGCCAAGATCGCCATGCAGCTGGGCCACGCCGGCGCCAAGGGCTCGACCCGGCGCGGCTGGGAGGGCATCGACCAGCCGCTGGAAACCGGCAACTGGCCGCTGATCTCGGCTTCACCGCAGCAGTACCTGGCAGGCGTGAGCCAGACCTCGCGCGCCATGGACCGGGCCGATATGGACCGGGTGCGCGATGACTTTGTCGCCGCCGCCCGCCGCGCGGCCGCGGCAGGATTCGACTGGCTGGAGCTGCACTGCGCTCACGGCTATCTGCTCTCCAGCTTCCTCTCGCCGCTGACCAACCACCGCGAGGACGAATACGGCGGTTCGCTGGAGAACCGCCTGCGCTACCCGCTCGAGGTCTTCCGCGCCCTGCGTGCGGTCTGGCCGGAAGAGCGGCCGATGTCGGTGCGCATCTCGGCCCATGACTGGGTGCCCGGCGGCAACACGCCGGAAGACGCGGTGCTGATCGCGGCGGCTTTCAAGGCGGCCGGTGCCGACCTGATCGATGTGTCCTCGGGCCAGGTCAGCAAGCAGGAAAAGCCCACCTACGGCCGCATGTGGCAAACCCCGTTCTCGGAAAGCATCCGCAACCGCGTCGGCATCGCCACCATGGCCGTGGGTGCCATCTCCGAGGCCGACCATGTCAACAGCATCATCGCGGCCGGCCGGGCTGACCTCTGCGCCATCGCCCGCCCGCATCTGGCCAACCCGGCCTGGACGCTCAGCGAAGCGGCGCGCATCGGCTACCAAGCCGGGCCGGGCCTCGACTGGCCGCGCGCCTATCTCTCGGCCAAGCCGCAGCTGGAAAAAGAGTTCGAGCGCCAGCGCGCGCAGGCCTCGGCCAGCGCGGGCCTGAGCGCACAAGAGCAGGCCAACAAGGCCTTGGGGGTTTGAGCCATGGCCGGCAACTTTCCGCCTCTGGTTCAGCAACCTTTGCAAGGCCTGCACGCCGTGGTCACCGGCGGTGGCAGCGGCATTGGCGCGGCCATCGCGCAAAGCCTGCTGCAGGCCGGCGCCCGCGTCACCTTGATGGGCCGCAACCACGAGCGCCTGCAGGTGCAGCAGCTGGCCCTGGCGGCCTTGGGTGAGGTGGGGTTTCAGATCGTCGATGTCGGGGATGAGGTCAGTGTGCAGCGCGGCTTCGCCGCCGCCACGGCGCTGGCGCCGGTGGACATCCTGGTCAACAACGCCGGCCAGGTGGAAACTGCGCCGATTTCGCGCACCTCGCTGGAGCTCTGGCAGCGCATGCTGCAGGTCAATCTGACCGGCACCTTTTTGTGCAGTCGCGAAGTCTTGCCGGTGATGACGGCGCGTGGCTTCGGCCGCATCATCAATGTGGCCAGCACCGCCGCGCTGACGGGTTATGCCTATGTGGCGGCCTACTGCGCCGCCAAGCATGGCGTGCTGGGCTTGACCCGCGCCATGGCGCAGGAAACAGCCAAGAAAGGCGTCACCGTCAACGCCGTCTGCCCCGGCTACACCGAGACCGACATCGTCGACCGGGCGGTGCAAACCATCATGCAAAAGACCGGCCGCAGCGCCGATGAAGCCCGTGCCGAGCTGGCCGCTGGCAACCCGCTGGGCCGCCTGATCCAGCCGCAGGAAGTGGCGGCCACCGTACTTTGGTTGGCGCGGCGCGACAGCGCGGCCATCAACGGCCAGGCGATCTCGGTCTGCGGGGGCGAGCTGCCATGACAAGCATGACAAGCGCCCTCGGTCCCGCCGAGCTGGACCCGGGCCTGGACCTGGGGCCGGACCTGGAATCGCGGGTGATCGACGACCACCACCAGGCGCTCAAGCTCTGGCTGCGCCTGCTGGCCTGCACCAACCGGGTGGAGGGGGTGATCCGCAAGCGCCTGAGCCAGGATTTCGCCACCACCTTGCCGCGCTTCGACCTGCTGGCCCAGCTGGAGCGCCACCCCGAAGGCCTGGCCATGCGCGAGCTCTCGCAGCGCCTGATGGTGACCGGCGGCAACATCACCGGCATCACCGACCAGCTCGAATCTGAAGGCTTGGTGGTGCGCGAGGCCCACCCCAGCGACCGTCGCTCCTTCACCGTCAAGCTCACGCCGCAAGGCCGGCGCCAGTTCAAGCGCATGGCGGCCACGCATGAGCAATGGGTGGTGGAGCTGCTGGGCGGCTGGTCGGCCGAGCAGAAGACGGAGCTCTACGGCCTGATGGCCGTGCTGAAAAATCATCTGGGGGCGCTGGACGCCGCGGCAGCTATCGCGGCGACCCCGAGCCCTGCGAGCAAGGAGAAAAAGAAATGACGGAACGCGCCATGAGCGAACACCTGCGCGAGGGCAATCGCCAGAGCCTGCAGGGCTACACGCCCCAGCACTTTGGCTGGGCCCAGCACGGCGATGTGGGCGTGATCACCCTGAACCGGCCCGAGCGCAAGAACCCGCTGACTTTTGAGAGCTATGCCGAGCTGCGCGATCTGTTCCGCCGTCTGAGCTATGTCGATGAAGTGCGCGCCATCGTCGTGCAGGGCGCGGGCGACAACTTCTGCAGCGGCGGCGATGTGCACGAGATCATCGGCCCGCTGACCACGATGAGCATGCCCGACCTGCTGGCCTTCACCCGCATGACGGGCGATCTGGTCAAGGCCATGCGCGCCTGCCCGCAGCCTGTGATCGCCGCCATTGACGGCGTCTGCGCCGGTGCCGGCGCCATCATGGCCATGGCCTCGGACCTGCGCGTCGGCACGGCGCGCAGCAAGACCGCGTTCCTGTTCACCCGCGTCGGCCTGGCCGGCTGCGATATGGGCGCCTGCTCCATCCTGCCGCGCATCGTCGGCCAGGGCCGCGCCTCGGACCTGCTCTACAGCGGCCGCAGCCTCGGTGGCGAGGAGGGCTTGAGCTGGGGCTTCATGAACCGCCTGGTCGCGCCCGAGCGCCTCTTGCCCGAGGCGCTGGAATGGGCGCAGCAGATCGCCGGCGGCCCGGCCTTTGCCCACGCCATGACCAAGAAGATGCTGCACCAGGAATGGGCCATGGGCGTGGACGAGGCCATCGAATCCGAAGCCCAGGCCCAGGCCATCTGCATGATGACGCAAGACTTCCACCGCGCGTATCACGCCTTCGTGGCCAAGCAGCGGCCCGAGTTTCAGGGAGACTGAGCGATGAGTGAGTCGATGGCGAACCCCGCCCTCAAGCACTTGGAGTGGCCGTTTTTCGAGCCGCGCCACCGCGAGTTGGCGGCACATCTGGACGCCTGGTGCGCCGAATTTCTGCACAGCGGCCATGGTGCCGATGTGGATGCTGAGTGCATCAGCCTGGTGCGCGCACTGGGGCAGGGTGGCTGGCTGCGCCATGCGGTGGCCGGCACGGCGCTTGGCGGCGCGGCCGAGGTGATCGACACCCGCGCCATCTGCCTGCTGCGTGAAACCTTGGCTCGCTACAACGGGCTGGCCGATTTCGCCTTTGCGATGCAGGGCCTGGGTTCGGGTGCGATCTCGCTGGCGGGCACGCCCGAGCAAAGAGAGCGTTATCTGCCGGCCGTGGCGCGCGGCGAGAAGCTGGCGGCCTTTGCCCTGTCCGAGCCGCAAGCCGGCTCCGATGTGGCGGCCCTGCAGTGCAGCGCTCGGTTAGACGGTGACAGCTATGTCTTGAACGGTGAGAAGACCTGGATCTCCAACGGGGGCATTGCCGACTTCTACGTGGTGTTTGCTCGGACTGGGGAAGCGGCCGGTTCGCGCGGCATCAGCGCCTTCATCGTCGATGCCGGCACGCCTGGCTTCGAGATTGCCGAGCGCATCGAGGTGATCGCGCCGCACCCGCTGGCGCGGCTGAAATTCAGCGACTGCCGCATCCCGGCCAGCCAGCGCATCGGCGCGCCGGCTGAAGGCTTCAAGATCGCCATGCGCACCCTCGACGTCTTCCGCACCTCGGTGGCCGCCGCCGCCTTGGGCTTTGCGCGGCGCGGCCTGCAAGAGGGCCTGGCCCAGGCCAAGAGCCGGGCCATGTTCGGCGCCCATCTGGCCGATCTGCCCCTGGCCCAGGCCAAGCTGGCCGAGATGGCCTGCACGGTGGACAGCTCGGCCCTGCTGGTCTACCGCGCCGCCTGGCAGCGCGACCAGGGCCAGACGGTCACGCGCGAGGCGGCGATGGCCAAGCTCATGGCCACCGAGGGCGCGCAGCAGGTGATTGACGCCGCCTTGCAACTGCATGGTGGCCGCGGCGTGCGCAGCGGCGAAATCGTGGAATCGCTGTACCGGGAAATCCGCGCCCTGCGCATTTACGAGGGCGCGAGCGAGGTGCAGCAGCTGATCATCGGACGGGACTTGCTGAAATGAACGCTTCTGCCTCCAGTACTGCCATGACCTACACCTCGCATCAGGACCGCTTTGCCTTCGAGCACCTGCCGCCGCGCGAGCAGTGGCCCGAGCTGATCTTCGAGCTGCCCGAGCTGCAGTTCCCCGAACGCCTGAACTGCGCGCATGAGCTGCTGGACGCCTGGGTCGAGCGCGGGCAGGGCGATCGCCTCTGTGTGCAAGGCTTTGGCGTTGACGGCCAGCCGCTGCGCTGGAGCTATGCCCAGCTACAAGCCGAGGCCAACCGCATCGCCCATGTGCTGGTCGATGAGCTGGGTGTGGTTCCGGGCAACCGCGTGCTGCTGCGCGGTGCCAACACGCCGGCCATGGCAGCCTGCTGGTTCGCGGTGATGAAGGTGGGCGCCATCGCCGTGGCCACCATGCCCCTGCTGCGCGCGGTGGAGCTGGAACAGATCATCCAGAAAGCCGAGATCCGCCACGCCCTGTGCGACGAGCGCCTGGCCGAGGAGCTGAGCCTGGCCCGCGAGCGCTGCCCGGGTCTGACACAGGCCCTGCTCTTCCACAGCGCGGCGCCTGAAGGCTTGGAGGCGCGCGCCGCGGCCAAGCCGGCGCAGTTCAGCACCGTGGACACCGCCGCTGAGGACTGCTGCATCATCGCCTTCACTTCGGGCACCACCGGGCAGCCCAAAGGCACCATGCATTTCCACCGCGATGTGATGGCCATCTGTCGCTGCTGGCCGCCGCATCTGCTGCGCCCGCAGGCCGACGATGTCTTCATCGGCAGCCCGCCGCTGGCCTTCACCTTTGGCCTGGGCGGCCTGCTGCTGTTCCCGATGACGGTGGGCGCCTCGACCGTGCTGCTGGAAAAAGCCTCGCCCGAGGCCTTGCTGCCGGCCGTGGCCCGCTACGGCGCCAGCGTCATGTTCACCGCGCCCACCTCCTACCGGGTGATGGCCCCGCTGCTGGATCAGCATGATCTGAGCAGCCTGCGCAAATGCGTCAGCGCCGGCGAGGCCTTGCCCGCTGCCACGCGCCAGCTCTGGAAAGAAGCGACCCGTGGCCGCACGGCGGCGGGCGAGGGCGGTATCGAGCTGATCGACGGCATCGGCGCCACCGAGCTGCTGCATATTTTTATCTCGCACGACGAGGCCACGGCCCGGCCGGGTGCCACCGGTCGGCCGGTGCCGGGTTACCGCGCCTGCGTGCTGGGCGAGGAGGGTCAGGTCTTGCCACCCGGCCAGGTGGGCCGCCTGGCCGTCAAGGGCCCGACCGGCTGCCGCTACCTGGCCGACGAGCGCCAGAAGAACTATGTGCTGAACGGCTGGAACCTGACCGGCGATGCCTACCTTGTCGACGAGCAGGGTTTCTTCGTCTACCAGGCGCGCACCGACGACATGATCATCTCCGGCGGCTACAACATTGCCGGCCCCGAAGTGGAAGCGGCCCTGCTGCTGCATCCGGCCGTGGCCGAGTGCGGAGTGGTGGGGCAGGCTGATGAGGAGCGCGGCCAGATCGTCAAGGCCGTGGTGGTGCTGCGCCCCGGCTTCGAGGCCGGGCCCGAGCTGTGCAAGACCTTGCAGGATTTCGTCAAGGCCACCATCGCCCCCTACAAATACCCGCGCGCCATCGAGTTCCGCGAGCGCCTGCCGCGCACCGAAACCGGCAAGCTGCAACGCTTCCGCCTTCGTCACCCTGCTTGAGTTGTCCGTTCCTGTCGCTGATCGTTTGTTCACCCCAACCTGTCCCTTGGAGAGCTTTGTCATGAACTTGCCCCAGAAGAAGAGCGTCTCGTCCCTTCGCTTGGCAGCCCTTGCCGCTGCACTCTTGTGCAGCCAGGCTGCGGTGCAGGCGGCCGACAAGGTCAAGGTGGGCCTGCTCAGCACCTTGTCTGGCCCCGGTGCTGGCCTGGGCGTGGACATCCGTGATGGCTTCCAGCTGGGGCTCAAGCATGCGGGCGGCAAGTTCGGTGGCCTGCCGGTCGAGCTGATCACCGCGGACGACCAGCAGAACCCCGAGGTCGCCAAGCAGACCTCGGACCGCCTGATCAAGCGCGACAAGGTCGACTTCATGACCGGCATCGTGTTTTCCAACCTGATGCTGGCCGTGGGCCCCAGCGTGTTCGAGAGCAAGACGCCCTACATCAGCGCCAATGCCGGCCCCTCGCAATACGCGGGTGAGCAGTGCAACCCCTATTTCTTCAACGTGGCCTGGCAGAACGACAACCTGCACGAGGCCGTGGGCAAGACGGTGATGGACAAGGGTTTCAAGAAGCTGGTGCTGCTGGCGCCCAACTACCCGGCCGGCAAGGATGCGCTGACCGGCTTCAAGCGCTTTTACAAAGGTGCGGTGGTCGAGGAGATCTACACCAAGCTCGGCCAGCTGGACTACGCCGCCGAGCTGGCGCAGGCGCGCGCCGCCAAGCCCGATGCCATGTACATCTTCCTGCCCGGCGGCATGGGCATCAACTTCATCAAGCAGTTTGTCGGCGCCGGCCTGTCCAAGGACGTGACCCTGTTCGGCCCCGGCTTCTCGGCCGACGAGGATGTGATCAAGGCCGTGGGCGAGCCCATGCTGGGCATGTTCAACAGCTCGCACTGGGCGCATGACATGGACAACGCCGCCAATAAGAAGTTCGTGGCGGACTTCCAGAAAGACTACGGCCGCCTGCCTTCGCTCTACGCCAGCCAGGGCTATGACGCGGCCTTGCTGATGAACGCCGCGGTGCGCGATGTGAAGGGCAAGATCGAAGACAAGGACGCGCTGCTCAAGGCCATCAAGGCCGCCAAGTTCGAGTCCGTGCGTGGTGCTTTCAAGTTCAACAACAACCAATACCCGATCCAGGACTACTACCTGCGCGTGATCGGCAAAGACGCCCAGGGCCGCGTCACCAACAAGACCCTGGGTAAGATCTTCAGCAACCATGCGGATGCCTACGCGGCGTCGTGCAAGATGGCGGCCAAGTGAGCTGAGGCCCAGCGATGGATTGGGTGCTCGTCGCCGAGCAGGCCTTGAACGGCCTGCAGTTCGGACTCATGCTGTTTTTGCTGGCCGCCGGGCTGACCCTGGTGTTCGGCATCATGGACATGATCAATTTGGCCCATGGCTCGCTGTACATGGTGGGCGCCTACTTGGCAGCCGCCGTGGCGCAGGCGACGGGTTCCTTCGGCCTGGCGGTGCTGGGCTCGCTCTTGGGCACGGCGGTGTTCGGCATGTTGCTCGAGATGAGCGTGCTGCGCCGGCTTTATGCGCGCGACCACCTGTCCCAGGTGCTGGCGACCTTTGCCCTGATCCTGATCTGCAATGAGGGCGTGCGCATGATCTGGGGCGAGCAGCCGGTGATGCTGAACACGCCGGCAGCGCTGTCCGGGCCGGTGGAACTGCTGCCGGGCCTTTATTACCCGGCCTACCGCCTGCTCATCATCGGCGTCGGTCTGGCCGTGGCTCTGCTGCTCTACCTGCTGGTGACGCGCAGCCGCATCGGCATGTGGGTGCGGGCCGGCGCCTCGAACCGACCGATGGCCACGGCCTTGGGCGTGAACATCCGCTGGTTGTTCACGGCGGTGTTCGGCTTCGGCGCGGCGCTGTGCGCGCTGGCCGGTTCGCTGCTGGGCCCGTTGCTGGCAGTGCAGGTGGGCATGGGCGAGAGCATCCTGATCCTGGCCTTTGTGGTGGTCGTGATCGGTGGCATCGGCTCCATCCGCGGCGCCTTGGTCGGCGCGCTCTTGGTGGGCGTGGTGGACACCTGCAGCCGCAGCCTGCTGCCCGCCGCCTTGCGCCAACTGGCCTCGCCCGAACTGGCCGCCAATCTGGGCCCGGCGCTGGCCTCCATCCTGATTTACGTCTTGATGGCGGCCGTGCTGTTCTGGAAACCGCAGGGCCTGTTCCCGGCGCGTGGTTGAGATGCGATGCGGACCCACGAACACACATCCATGAAGCACAACAGCACCGACACCGCAGCGCCCGCGCTCAGCCGGCTTGACCATCGTGGCCTCGGGCTTTGGGCCTGGCCGCTGCTGGCGGCCCTGGCCGCCTTGCCGCCCCTGCTCACAGCCCTGGGCCTGGAGTTCTACACCGGCGTGGCCAGCCGGGCGCTGATCTTTGTGATTGCAGCGTCCAGCCTGAACCTGATCCTCGGTTTCGGCGGCATGGTCAGCTTTGGCCATGCGGCCTTTGTCGGCCTGGGTGCGTACACCGTGGGCATCTTGATGGACGCAGGCATCAGCTCGGCCTGGATCGCCTGGCCCGTGGCCATGTTGGTCAGCGGCCTGGCGGCGGGCTTGATTGGCGCCATCAGCCTGCGCACACGCGGGGTCTACTTCATCATGATCACGCTGGCCTTTGCGCAGATGTTCTATTACCTGGCCGTGTCCTTGAAGGCCTACGGCGGCGAGGACGGCCTGCCGCTGGTCCAGCGCTCGCAGCTCAGCGGCCTGGTCAATTTGCAGAACGATGCGCAGATGTACTGGCTGCTGCTGGTCTTGGCGGCGGCGGTGATGTGGGGCTTGCAGCGCCTGATCAACTCGCCCTTTGGCCACCTGCTGCAGGGCATCAAGGAGAACGAGGCACGCATGCATGCCCTGGGCGCGCGGGTGTTCGCCCTGCAGTGGCAGGCCTTTGTGCTGGCCGGTGCGATCGCCGGCCTTGCCGGTGCGCTGCTGGCGAACCTGAGCGGCCTGGTCACGCCGCACACCTTGCACTGGTCGCAGTCGGGCCAGCTGATGATTATGGTCATCATCGGCGGCGCCGGCTCGCTCTGGGGCGGGCCTCTGGGTGCTGTGGTGCTCTTGCTGCTGGAGGAACTGCTCAGCGGCTACACCTTGCATTGGCAGATGGCCCTGGGCCTGCTGCTGCTGGCCGTGGTGATGCTGGCGCCGCAAGGCCTGGCCGGCCTGGCCGCACGCTGGAGGACACGGGCATGAGCGCGGCACTTCAGAACACCGGGCCCATGCTGCAGGTCGAGCGCCTGTGCAAGCGCTTCGGCGCCCTGGCCGCCACGGACGAGGCCAGCTTTGCCCTGCACCGCGGCGAGATCCATGCCTTGATCGGCCCCAATGGCGCCGGCAAGACCACGCTGATCCACCAGCTCTCGGGCGCGCTGCGGCCGGACAGTGGCCGCGTGCTGCTCGACGGGCAAGACCTGACCCCCCTGGGCATGGCCGGCCGCGTCGCCGCCGGCCTGGTGCGCTCCTTCCAGATCACCAGCATCTTCAAACGCCTGAGCGTGCGCGACAACATCGCCCTGGGCTTGCAGGCGCGCCGGCCTGGCTTGCCCAGTTTGTGGCGCCGCGCTTCGGCCGAGCGGGCCTTGCAGGAGCAGGCTGAAGCTTTGCTGGAGCTGTGCGGCCTGGCGGCGCGGGCCGACGAGCTGGCGGGCAGCCTGGCCCATGGCGAACAGCGGCAGCTGGAGGTGGGCCTGGCCCTGGCGGCGCAGCCGCGCTTGCTGTTGCTGGACGAGCCCATGGCCGGCATGGGCCCCGACGAATCCGAGCGCATGGTGCTGCTGCTGCAGCGCCTGCGCGCCGAGCAAGGCCTGACCCTGCTGCTGGTGGAGCATGACATGGACGCGGTGTTCCGCCTGGCCGACCGCATCTCCACCCTGGTGTTTGGCCGCATCATCGCCAGCGGCACGCCGCGGGAGATTCGCGAGCACCCCGAGGTGCGCCGCGCCTATCTGGGCGACGAGGCCACTGACGAAATGGAGGCCGCGCTGTGAGCACAGGAACTGGCGTGCAAGGCTCGGGCGGCGAAGCCCTTTTGGAAGTGAGCGGTCTGCAGGCCGCTTACGGCAGCAGCCAGGTGCTGTTCGGGCTCGATTTGCGTTTGCAGGCCGGCGAGGTACTGACCCTGCTGGGCCGCAATGGCATGGGCAAGAGCACCACACTGCGCTGCCTGTGCGGCTGGATGGCGCCCACTGCTGGGCGCATTCGCTTCTGTGGCGAGGACGTGACCGGCTGGTCGGCCGACCGCATCGCCCGCCTGGGCCTGGGCCTGGTGCCGGAAGGGCGGCAGATCTTCCCCAACCTCAGCGTGCGCGAGAACCTCACGGCTTTTGCCGCCAACCGCTGCGCCGCGCGCGAGCCCTGGACCGAGGAGCGCGTGTTTCATCTGTTCCCGCGCCTGCAGGAGCGCGCCGCCAATATGGGCAATCAGCTCTCGGGCGGCGAGCAGCAGATGCTGGCGATTGCGCGCGCCCTGATGGGCAACCCGCGGCTGCTGGTGCTGGACGAGGCCAGCGAGGGCCTGGCGCCCCTGGTGCGCGAGGAGATCTGGCGCTGCCTGGATCACCTGCGCGCAGCGGGGCAGACGATTCTGGTGGTGGACAAATACGTGCGGCGCCTGATCCGCCTGGCCGACCGGCACCACATCCTGGAGCGTGGCCGCATGGTCTGGTCGGGCGACTCGGCCGAGCTGGCCGCGCAGCCCGAGCTCTGGCAGCGCTATCTGGGGGTGTGATTGGTGAGCACGAACATGAACACGAACACGGAAACGAAGCTCGGCGAGCCCGCGCCCCGCTGGGTGTTCGAGCGCCGCGAGCGGGTGCGTTTCGGCCATTGCGACCCGGCCGGCATCGTCTTCTACCCGCGTTATTTCGAGATGCTCAACGCCTTGATCGAAGACTGGGTCAGCGAGGGCCTGGGCGTGGATTTTTCGCAGCTGCTGGGCCCGCGCCGCGTGGGCCTGCCGACCGTGCACCTGGAAACCGATTTCCGGCGCATCAGCCGCATGGGCGACACTCTGATCCAGCGCATCGCCATCACCCGCCTGGGCCGCAGCTCGCTGGGGCTGACGGTGCGTTTTGAGGGGGAGGGCGATGATGAGGGCAGGGCGCCCGAGTCGAGCGAGCCCCATCCCGGCGCTCGCGTGGTGTTTCAGCAGGTGCTGGTCTGCACCTCGCTGGACACCCACCGCCCCCAAGCCTTTCCCGACGATTTGCGCGCAGCCTTGCAAGCAGCGCTTGACCGGCCTGCCCCGCAGGCCCGAGGAGTGAGTTCCCCATGAGCAGTACCCCCCAAGGCTCGATTGCCGATCACAAACAAATCCTGCAACCGGCCGGCTGGGCCGCGCCACGCGGCTATGCCAATGGCGTGGCGGCCACGGGTCGCCAGGTCTTTGTGGCCGGCCAGATCGGCTGGAACGCGCAGTGCCAGTTCGAGAGCGATGACTTCATCGCCCAGGTGCGCCAGTCGCTGATCAACATCAAGGCCGTGCTGGCCGAAGCCGGCGCCACCCCTGCCCACATCACCCGCATGACCTGGTACCTGCTGGACAAGCGCGAATACCTGGCCCGTGGCCGCGAGGTGGGCCAGGCCTACCGCGAGGTGCTGGGGCATGAGTACCAGATCGCCATGTCGGCGGTGCAGGTGGCGGGCCTGATGGAAGAACGGGCCAAAGTCGAGATCGAGGTCACCGCCGTCATACCTTGAACGCCAACCCGGACTTTGCGCTGCCTCAGCCGGGCTGAGGTTCCTGCTGGTTACAGTGGCCTTACTTCCAATGGCCTGGGCCACAAGCCGCGATGAGATCCACAGGCGCTGTCGATGCCAACCGATAGCACTTTCAGAGACCACGAACGAAGAAAACAGATCGAGAGACACACCATGAGCAAGAGCAACAAGGCACCTTCTCCTTCATTCCACTGGGACGACCCCCTGCTGCTGAACGAGCAGCTCAGCGACGACGAGCGCATGGTGCGCGACGCGGCGGCGGCTTACTGCCAGGAACGCTTGGCGCCGCGCGTGCTCGAGGCCTTCCGTCATGAGCGCACCGATCTGGCCATTTTCCGCGAGATGGGTGAGATCGGCCTCTTGGGCCCCACCATCGCGCCCGAGTACGGCGGCCCGGGCCTCAACTACGTGGCCTACGGCTTGATCGCCCGCGAGGTGGAGCGCGTGGATTCGGGCTACCGCTCCATGATGAGCGTGCAGAGCTCGCTGGTCATGGTGCCGATCAATGAGTTCGGCAACGAAGCCACCAAGCAGAAATACCTGCCCAAGCTGGCCACCGGCGAATGGATCGGCTGCTTCGGCCTGACCGAACCCAACCACGGCTCCGACCCGGGCTCCATGGTCACCCGCGCCAAGAAGGTGGACGGCGGCTACAGCCTGACGGGTTCCAAGATGTGGATCACCAACAGCCCGGTGGCCGATGTCTTCGTGGTCTGGGCCAAGGACGACGAAGGCGCCATCCGCGGCTTTGTGCTGGAGAAGGGCTGGAAGGGCCTGAGCGCCCCGGCCATCCATGGCAAGGTGGGCCTGCGTGCCTCCATCACGGGCGAAATCGTTATGGACGGCGTGTTCTGCCCGGAAGAAAACGCATTCCCCGAAGTGCGCGGCCTGAAAGGCCCGTTTACCTGCCTGAACAGTGCGCGCTACGGCATCGCCTGGGGCGCGCTGGGCGCGGCCGAAGACTGCTGGCACACCGCCCGCCAGTACGTGCTGGACCGCCAGCAGTTCGGCAAGCCCCTGGCCGCCAACCAGCTGATCCAGAAAAAGCTGGCCGATATGCAGACCGAGATCACCCTGGGCCTGCAAGGCTGCTTGCGCCTGGGCCGCATGAAGGACGAAGGTACGGCGGCGGTGGAGATCACCTCCATCATGAAGCGCAACAGCTGCGGCAAGAGCCTGGACATCGCCCGCATGGCCCGCGACATGCTGGGCGGCAACGGCATCAGCGATGAATTCGGCATCGCCCGCCACCTGGTGAACCTGGAGGTGGTCAACACCTACGAAGGCACCCACGACATCCATGCCCTGATCCTGGGACGGGCGCAGACGGGGATTGCGGCGTTCTGAAGCCAGCACCTGCGCGGCTTGCGATCTGGCTGGGCTGCGCGATCACACGGCTTGTCGAGCTGCGCCCGCTGCGGCTCGCGGCTGTTTCAGTGCAGCAGGGCAAACCGGTCGTGTCCGAAGCCCCTGTGTAGGTCGGGCCGCGGTACCACTCTGTAGAGTGCCTGCGGCTCCCGCAGCTGGCGTGGCAGGCAGTCCATCGGGCTGCGCACGGCGCCCCCACCCAGCTTGAGCACATGGGTGTAGATCATGGTGGTGGCCACGTCCGCGTGCCCCAGCAACTCTTGCACCGTGCGGATGTCGTAGCCGGTTTGCAGCAAATGCGTTGCGAAGCAATGGCGCAGGGTGTGCGGTGTGGCCGGCTTGCTGATTCGGGCGGCTTTGATCGCTCGCTTGAAGGCGCGCTGAAAGGTCTCGGCATACAGGTGGTGGCGCCGGATTACCCCGCTGCGGGGATCGGTGGACAGTTGCGCTTGCGGAAAGACCCAGAACCAGGCCCAGCTGCTGCCGGCGCGGGGGTACTTGCGCTCCAGGGCGTAGGGCAAATCCACGCCGGCCTGCCCGGCTTCCACATCGCCCCACCAGATGGGCCGGACGCGGGCCAGTTGATCCCGCAAAGGCTTGGCCAATGAGGCCGGCAGCATGACCACCCGGTCCTTGGCACCTTTGCCCTGACGCACGTAGATCGCGCCTTGGGCGAAATCCAGATCCTTGACCCGCAAGCCCAGCGCCTCGGAAATGCGCATGCCCGTGCCATACAAAAGCTGGGCCAGGAGTTGATGTTCGCCCTCCATGGCCTGCAGCACCGAGGAGACTTCACCCATGCTCAGCACCACCGGCAAGCGCCGTTTGGGCACGGGCCGGCCAATGTCTTTCATCCAGGGCAGTTGCAGGCCCAAGACCTGCCCATAGAGAAAGAGCAGGGCAGACAGCGCCTGCCGGTGGCTGGAGGGTGCCAAACCGCGATCTGAAGCCAGATGCGTCAGGTAGGCCTCCACCTCCGCCCCACCCATCTCGCGGGGATGTCGCATCCCATGGAAGCGGATGAAGGCGCGCGACCAGTACACATATGCCTGTTCGGTGCTGCGGCTGTAATGGAGAAAACGCACCCGTTCGCGCAACTGATCGAGCAGTTTGATGGGGCGAGGCATTGGCGTAGCCGGAGGCTCCGCCGCTGCGGGTTGTTGTGGCTGCGGCCTCAGTTCGGGCGCCTGGGACGACAACGGTAAACCAGGTCCTGCGAGGGCGTCTGAATGCTCGGCGTCGGACCATGGAGGCGGACGCAACAACCCGCGATTTGATGGCAACATGCTGACCTGCCTCACTCCTGACGGCACCGCGCGAACCGGTCAGGCACTTTGTAAGCAGCGCGGCTTTTGTCATGAAATTTAATACTGTATGAAAAAACAGTCAATCGATGAAAAAAGTCAGCGCCGACAAGCCCTTGCGCGGCCGTTCTGCCCTACGGTTATTGCGACACCAGCCGTGATAAGCGGCGGGTGGGTGCGATATACAACACGTTAGCCATCTAGTCCATTGCGGAGAAAAGATGCCAACAGCCGAGAGATTTGCGTTCGTCCAGACGCGTAGTGCGAGTCTCGGTGAGAGCTTGTTGATCCTGCTGCTTTGGCTGGCAGCTGGCGTTTGGTTCTACAACCAGCAGGAAAATCTAGTCGCTTCCCGCAAGCTGCGCGACGCAGTGTCAACGGACGTCGTATTTCTTACAGCCGCGTGTCATAGGAATACGTATCGCAGTGGCCCCCGAGCCTTCCTTACAAAGATATATGTTTATGTTCCAAAGCCCTCCGGCGACCCAAAGACATCGTACGAAGTAGAAGATCCGATTCCATATCGATCTTTGGATGAATGCGAAGCAGAGTTGGCGTTGGCAGGTTCAAAGTTCAGGCGATTGCATGTTTGGTACGACCGAAATTTCCCGTGGAAGGCAAGTTGGTCCCTTGATGAGCCGTCATCAAATCCAATTCTTTGGTTCTTCGGAGCGGGCGCCGTCGTCATACTTTGGCCTGCACTGGCTGCAAATCGCAGAAGACGTGCCGCACAAGCTGATGGCTAATGCGATGGCTAACCACTCATTCGAGCCGACGCCCTTCGGCGCGGCTCAATTCAAACGTTAGACGGTGCAATCCAAACCTTGCATCCTCCGAATCATGTGTCTCGCTGTTTACCTTGGAAGTGACCATCCGGTCGAAGAGATCTCGTGGAACAAGGAGAGTCCGGCGTTCTACGTTGAGGAGGTCAACGCGTCAGAACCTGTGCGCAAGCAGTTCTCGGGAAAGTATGTCTACTACGCTGGTTCCCATGAAGGTTGTGGGTGCGGCTTCTCCAAGGATGGCGAGCCGCCAGAGGAACTTGCAATTTGTCAGGCCAACTACGACGCACTAGGCGCAGTAATCAGGACGGCGACGCAGTACGGGGCAAAAGTCCAGATCTTCACCTGCTGGGACGGTGATCAAGCCGACGAACCTGAGTCGGTTCAGGCCATCACGTTAAAAGCACTAACCGAACCATCCTATGAGCTCCAGCAGCTTGAACTGCTCAACGTTGCCAGCGACGTCTAACCCCTCGCTCGAGGGGACCTCCGCCAGCTGGCCGCGCTACGCTGCCTGTACATTTTCAGCTCCGCGCGGCCAGCTGGCTGCGGCCCCTCAGCTCGAACGTTGTGCAGCAAGCTAAGCAACGCATGAAGATCCGCCTTCGGTCTGTCGCTCGCCACGGCCTCGCAGGGCAATGCCCATCGCGCATGTTCGAGTCGGGCGCAGTTCAAGCGCTGTCAGTCCCTGGCCGCCGTGATCTTGCCTGGCTGAGCAAGACCGCTTGTTCTCCGTTTCGTCTTGCGCCGCTACCTGGCAGGCGGACAAGGCGCTTGGCGCCTCGGGCGTTCGCCGCGTGGGTACCGCTTCGGTATGCTGTGGGCCAGTTCCACGGCAGTGCCTCCGAGGTGGCTCTGCACAACCTGTCATTGGAGCGGACCGCCTTCGGCGTCCGCTCACTTTCACGTTAAAGCGCATGCAACTCCTCGCACAGCAGATCGCAGCAAGCCCCGCCGATACCGAGCGGGAGGACCTTGCTTATGTGCACATCCATGCGACAGATGGCTATGTCCTGTCGCTGGCGCGTGCTGCGGAGTCTGATCTTGTCGAAGTGATGGTCGTAGATCAGCTTAACCACAAGACGAATCTCGTCCATGCCCGGCTCACACGACAACAATTACAAATCAGCGTGCCAGCGTCAGTAGCCAGCCAACTCGACGGACATTGCGCGTACGAAGTCTTGCTAAACGAACGCGGCGACGTATCGGAACTGCATCAGGCGCTAAGTGCAATATTTGCGGGCGTGGGTACCTATGAGCATTCGCTTTAACCTTTCATTGCAGCGGACCTGCGCCAGCTACGCTGGCTGGTCCGCTGAATTCAAACGTTAGAGCGCAGAATGCAAATCGACAGCACTGACTTTCGAGCGGCCCTTGAGAAGGGCGTCAAGTGGGAGGAAAACGTCTTCCGTTACTGCACCTTTGAGAAGCTGAGTGAGGAGGGTGCGCATGTCACGTCGGAGTTTATTGACTGCAGGTTCGAAGGCTGCGACTGGTATTGGGGGTTGTTCAATTCGGCCACCTTTGTCGGAGTCACCTTCAAGAACTGCAGCTTTCGCGGCAGCTCGTTCTCGGGGTGCCGATTTGTCGAGTGCCACTTTGATGCTTGCATCTTCACGGCTGACAACCTGGGCGGAGGCTGCTCTTTCGAAGGTAGCCGCTGGTACGCCTGCCGTCAAAGCAACTGCAATGGTCTGGCCGGAGTCTTCGAAGATGCGCTCTAACCAGTCGCTCGAGCCGACTCGCGTCGGCAAGCCGCCGCTCGCGGCTCAGCTTCAACGCTATGCAGCAGGCTAAGCAAATCTCGAAGATCCATTTTCGGTTGGGCGCTCGCGGCGATCGCGCGACGCAACGGGCCGAGGCTTTCTCGGGTTCGGGCTGGCCGCAAACAGCTCCCGCTTTCGGTCGCCGTGATCTCGCCGGCTCTAGCCAAGCTGGCCTTTCGCTTTCCTCAGTTCGCCGCCCGCCGCATGGTGAGGAGGCAGCCTGTCGCCTCGGGCGCCTGCGGCGTTGGTACCGCTTCGGTATGCTCTCGGCCACTTCCACCGCAGTGCCTCCGAAGATGGCTCTGCATAGCCGGTCGTTGCAGCGGACCGCCTGCGGCGTCCGCTGACCTTTACGTTAGCCATGGCAGACGCTCAAGCATTGTTCCCCTTCTTCGTGTCGTCGGTTCCTCGTCCACTGAGCGCCCAGGAGCGGGCTATTGTTGAGCGTCTGCTTCGCGAACAATCACCCCAGTATTCAGAGCAAGCGGGCGCACTAAAGGTTGTCGGAAGATGTGGCTGCGGTGCTTGCCCAACGGTCTTCTTTCAGTCTCACAAAGATGGCGACTGCGAAGTAGACTTGGTGACCATGGCTGGCAAAGATGAAGCCGGCGGCCTGGTTGCGGCGGTTCTTGTCGCGAAGGAAGGTGCTCTTTCGCAACTCGAGTTCTACTCAGTCGACGGTCATGATCCTTGGGGGATTCCGAATGTCGAGACCTTGGCGCCGTGGTGATTTCATGGCTAACCAGTTATTCCAGCGGACCGCCTGTGGCGCCCGCTGAATGCCAACGTTAGAAGGCTAAGTCCCGTGTCAGACACTTTTGCGCCGCCTACGGTCACCGTCGTGCAGACAGCGTTTGCGTCGGATAGGACGACGCGGGTTGAGTCCGTGACCTTGGATTCCAACGGGCTCTCAATCTCAGTGTCTTCAAAGCTCTGGGACGCAAGGGTTGGGTTTGAACAGACCTATGGATTTCGAGTTCTGGACGAGTTGGACCTAACGGAGTTCTGGTCGCGTTGCACATTGGAAGATGGCTGGCTCTTTGAAGTGACCAGCGGCGGCTGGAAAGAACTTGAACTGACACGTCCGTACTTCTATTCCGGGCGCCAAGCCTGGGTCCGCGAGTACCTTGTCGTCGGTCTGAATGAATGTGTTTCCGTGCTTACCAAAGAAGAGCCTTCAGTGTTGGCTGCCGCGCCTTCTAACCCCTCGCTCCAACCGACCGCCTTCGGCGGCGGCTGAGCTCAAACGTTGTGCAGCAAGCTAGGCCGCGCATGAAGATCCGTCTTCGGTTCGTCGTTCGCAGCGATCTCGCGGGGGAATCCGCATCGGGCTTGTTCGAGTCGGGCGCTGTTCAGACGTCTTCAACTACTGGCTGCCGTGATCTTGCCTGGCTGAGCAAGGCCGCTTGTTCTCCGTTTCGTGTTTCGCCACCAGAGGGCAGGCGGACAAGGCGCTTGGCGCCTCGGGCGTACGCCCCGTGGGTACCGCTTCGGTATGCTCTCGGGCAGTTCCACGGCAGTGCCTCCGAAGTGGCTCTGCACAACCTGTCATTCGAGCGGACCGCCTTCGGCGTCCGCTCACTTTCACGTTATGCAGCAGGCTAAGCAACGCTCGAAGATCCGTTTTCGGTCGGGCTTTCGCCTCGATCACGTGGAGCAATCAGCTGTGATTTCCTCGGATTCGGGCTGCATCCGCCCCGGACCAGCTTTCGGCCGCAGTGATCTTGCCGGTCTTGGCCAAGCTGCTTGTTCTCTCTTCTTGGTTCGCCGCCGCCTGCGCAGTGAGAACCGCGCCTGCCGCCTCAGCCGATCGCCTCATGGGTACAGCTCCAGTATGCTGCCTGCCACTTCCACCGCAGTGCCTTCGATTTGGCTCTGCATAACCGGTCGCTCGAGCCGATCGCCTGCGGCGTCGGCTCAGCTTCAACGTTGAGGCTGTAAAAAAACCACCCCATCGGGTCCGTCCCGATTCACTGCGAAGCCCCTGACGCATCAAATACACAGACCCGTCCAGGAGGCCGCCATGCCGCGCTACAAGCCCAGTGATTGCCACGCGCTGATGCTGCCCGTGGTGCTGTCGGAACAGATCGTGCCGGGCAGTTTTGCCTTTGCGCTGAGCTACCTGGTCGATCACGAGCTGGATCTGAGCGCCCTGGATGCGCGCTTCAAGAACGACATCACGGGCGCCAGCGCCTACGACCCGCGCGTGATGCTGAAGATCGTCTTGCTGGCCTACAGCCAGGGCATCATCTCCAGCCGTGGCATCGCGGCCGCCTGCTCACGCAACGTGCAGTTCATCGCCATCAGCGGCGACAGCCAGCCCAGCCACGCGCACATTGCCAAGTTCGTGGTCTCGCTGAGCGATCAGATCCAGCCTCTCTTTGCCCAGGTGCTGATGACTTGTGACGCCCAGGGGCTGATCGGCCGCGAGATGTTCGCCATCGACGGCGTCAAGCTGCCCAGCAACGCCAGCAAGGAGCGCAGCGGCACGCAGGAGGAACTGCGCCACCGGGCCGAGCGCCTGGACAAGGCGGCCGACAAGATCCTGGCGCTGCACCAGGCGCAGGACAAGGCGGGAGCACAGGAGCCCTTGGAAGCCAAACGGCAAGCCCGCGTGGAAGCCTTGCGCGAGGAGGCCGCACGCACCCGGGCCTTCGTCGCCCAGAACCCCAAGCGACTGAATGCCAAGGGCCAGGAGCTCAAGTCCAACATCACCGACCCCGACAGCGCCAAGATGGCCACCAACAAAGGCGTGATCCAGGGCTACGCAGCGCAAGCAGCCGTGGACAGCGCCAACCAAGTCATCATCGCTGCCGACGTGGTGGGCTCAGGCTCGGAGCAGGCCATGCTCGCGCCCATGATCGAGCAGGCCAAGCCGTGGAGCGACGAGAGTACCCTGGTCACCGCGGATGCGGGCTATCACAGCGAAGCCAATGTGCAGCAACTGCATGACAGCAACACCCCAGCGCTGATCGCCGACGGACAGATGCGCAAGCGCGACGAGCGCTTCGCGGAGCAGGCCAAGCACAAGGCAAAGCCTGACCCTTTGCACGACAAGAAGGCAGCGGCCGAGAAGCCCGAGGAAGGCAAGCACTTCCGACCCAAGGACTTCAGCTTCAACGACGCAGCCCACACCGCCACGTGCCCGGCGGGCCAGGTCTTGAGCAGCAGCGGCCGCCTCCATATCACCGCGAGTGGCCAGCCCTATCAGACCTACACGGCCAAGGCGACGGACTGCGGCAGCTGCGCGCTGCGCACCAAATGCATCAAGACCCGTCAGGCTGATGAGAAGAGCCCACCGGCACGAGGCCGCCAGGTCAGCCGCTTTCTGCCCAGCGCACCCGACCCCGAACACCCGAGCGAGCGCATGCGCCAGGCGATCGATTCACCGCGAGGCCGGCAGCTCTACAGTCAACGCATTGGAACGGTGGAGCCGGTGTTTGCGAACCTGCGGCACAACAAGCGCCTGAGCCGCCTCAACCACCGCGGGCAGGCCAAGGTGCGGACGCAGTGGAGCTTGTATTGCATGGTGCACAACATTGAGAAGCTGTCGGGCGCGGGGCTCGGACAAGCGAGGGCGCAATAACGCGGCCGACAGGCGGCACAATCCGATTCAAACGCTGAAGAACTGGCCGAGAGACTGGCCGAAAGACTCAAAGTTACCCATGAATCCAGATCCAAGAACTCGCAAACATTCCGTCATGCCGTGCGGTGCGCGTGGGTGCGAGATTTGGGTTTTTGGACAACCTCGTTAGACCCATGAGAACCCGCCGCACCTTACTCATCGCGCTTATGTCAATCCTTGGTTTCTTCGCTGGTCGTGCTCAGGCTTCACCTGAAGCCGATTTCTGGAAGTGGTTCCAAAAAAATGAAGCAGCTCTTTTCGAGTTCGAGCGAGATCAAGAAAAAACATTTGATCGACTGGCAACTGAAATGCACAAGGTCCACCCAAGTCTGACGTTCGAGTTTGGCCCCAAGCAGGGCAACCAACGCGAGTTCGTCATAAGCGCAGACGGGATTCGCGATGCCTTCCCCAAGGTAGAAAGTCTCTACGCTTCCGCGCCACCTTTACCGAAGTGGAAGCTCATCAAGTTCCGCCCTCGGCGTGAGCCTATGGACCTTCAGTATGGTGGTGTCTCAGTCAAGGTCAGCTCCGTGTCAGTGCTCATTCAACCCGATGGTCAGAAAGTTGGTCTCACGGTCATCATCCCTGGCTATACAAAGGAGAATCACAAAACATATGCAGGCTTTGCCTTTCTCTTTCTCGATCAAGCGCTCGGCGAGTTCGATGTCGAAACACGAGTTGGCTTCATTGAGGTACAGGCACCGTCATCTGCCAGCTCGGGGGCGCACCCATTGCATGAGTTCCCCAAGGCCTTTGATATGTTCTTCGCTAAAAAATGAATGGGTCTAACCCTGCGTTCGAGCAGACTCGCAACGGCTGGTCTCTACAGGCCCTCATTTCATTCTGGGCCTTCCGCGCCCAGCCGTCACTCGCGGCTCAACTTCGACGTTATGCAGCAAGCTAAGAAACGCTTGAAGAGCGGTTTTCGGTGTGGCGACCGCCACGACTGCTCTGCGCATTACGCCGTGACTTCCTCGGAGTCGGGGGCGTCCTGCACAGTGCCAGCCTCCGGCCGCCGTGATCTCGCCGTTCTTGGCCAGGCTGCTCGTACTCTCTTCTTGGTTCGCTGGCGGCCCGCAGAAGAACAACGCGCTTGCCGCCTCAGCCGAGCGCCTCATGGGTACAGCTTCGGTATGCTTTCGGCCACCTCCACCGCAGTGCCTTCGACCTGGCTCTGCATAACTGGTCGCTCGAGCCGATCGCCTGCGGCTCCGGCTCAGCTTCAACGTTGTGCAGCAAGCTAGGCCGCGCATGAAGATCCGTTTTCGGTTCGGCGATCGCCGCGATCTCGAGGATCAAACTTCGTTGCGCGTGTTCGAGCCGCGCTGCCGGCGAACGAAGCCAGCTTCCGGCCGCGGTGATCTGGCCTGCTTTGCCTCCGCAGCTTGTTCGCCGTTTCTTGGTTCGCCGCCAGAGGGCAGGCGGACAAAGCGCTTGGCGCCTCGGGCGTTCGCCGCGCGGGTACAGCTTCGATATGCTGTTGGGCAATTCCACCGCAGTGCCTCCGAAGTGGCTCTGCACAACCTGTCATTCGAGCGGACCGCCTTCGGCGTCCGCTCACTTTCACGTTAGGCGTCACCAAGTTGCACATCGTTCCAAGGAGCATTTTCTTATGCGTGGCTATTGTCATTGCCAAGTCCGCCAATGCTGTTGACGCTCCGAGCGTATGTGGCCTGAAGCTTGGTGCTTCGGCAGTGGAGGCAAGATCCAAATTCAATTTGGCTAGGGTTGGTCAACAGCAGTATGTCGAAGGAGGGAAGACGTTTGTAGAAGATCGCTTGGAAGGCAAGCCGAAGAGCACGGAATGCCTGGAGGTGAGAACTCCGGAAAGCAATGAGCCAAGCGTGGTTGTTTCCGTAACCCTCGGTCCATCTGGCGCCGTGAGGTCAATAGCTCATCGGACGCGGCAGCCCGATTGCAATCTCGCCGAAAACGAGATCACGGAACGACTGGGTGCACCGAAGACGGTGGAAGACGAGTTCGTAGAGTGGCGCCCAGGCCGGAACTTTTTTGTGGTGTTGCGCCGCTATACAGGCGAGGACTGTTGGCTCTCTTATGTCTCGGTTCGTGGAGCTCAGCGGTGACGCCTAACCCATCGCTCAACCGGACCCGCAACGGCATGCCGCCTTCGGGCCTCATTTCATTCTGGCCCTGCGGCGTCCTGCCGTCGCGGGCCGGTTAGCTCAAACGTTGTGCAGCAAGCTAGGCAACGCATGAAGATCCGCCTTCGGCCCGTCGCTCGCCACGGTCTCGCTGGCCAGTCCGCATCGCGCTTGCTCGAGTCGGGCGCAGTTCAAGCACTGTCAGTCCCTGGTCGCCGTGATCTTGCCTGCTTTGCCTCCGCCGCTTGTTCGTCGTTTTTTGGTTCTCCGCCAGAGGGCAGGCGGACAAGGCGCTTGGCGCCTCGGGCGTTCGCCGCATGGGTACCGCTTCGGTATGCTGTGGGCCTGTTCCAAGGCAGTGCCTCCGAAGTGGCTCTGCACAACCTGTCATTCGAGCGGACCGCCTTCGGCGTCCGCTCACTTTCACGTTGAACAGCATGCCGGACCACGCTGAATTCGCCGCGAAGCTTTGCCCAGAATTGCAGGCGATCCTCCGTGCCGAGCTGCAGGCGGGAAACGTCATCGCTGAGAGCTGGTCCGATTGGGGTCTTGGCGTCCTTCTTCGCGACCCATTTCATCAAGCGCACGATCACTCTGGGCGTATCGTTTATCGCGACCTGAACGACCCCCACTACTGGAAGGCTGAGTATTCGTGTCCGGACCTGCAACAGATCATCGGCTGTCGGTTCTGACGTGCTGTTCAACCTTTTGCTCCAACCGACCCTTGCCAGCTACGCTGGCGCGGGCGGCTGAGCGCTGACGTTATGCAGCAAGCTAATAAACGCTTGAAGGGCGGTTTTCGGTCTCGCGACCGCAACGATTGCTCTGTACATTGCGCCGTGATTTCCTCGGGGTCGGCGGCTTCCCGCACATTGCCAGCCTCCGGCCGCCGTGATTTCGCCGGTCTTGGCCAGGCTGCTCGTACTCTCTTCTTGGTCCGCCGGCGGCCCGCAGAAGAACAACGCGCTTGCCGCCTCAGCCGAACGCCTCATGCGTACAGCTTCGGTATGCTGTCGGCCACCTCCACCGCAGTGCCTTCGACCTGGCTCTGCATAACCGGTCGCTCGAGCCGATCGCCTGCGGCTCCGGCTCAGCTTCAACGTTGAGGCTGTAAAAAAACCACCCCATCGGGTCCGTCCCGATTCACTGCGAAGCCCCTGACGCATCAAATACACAGACCCGTCCAGGAGGCCGCCATGCCGCGCTACAAGCCCAGTGATTGCCACGCGCTGATGCTGCCCGTGGTGCTGTCGGAACAGATCGTGCCGGGCAGTTTTGCCTTTGCGCTGAGCTACCTGGTCGATCACGAGCTGGATCTGAGCGCCCTGGATGCGCGCTTCAAGAACGACATCACGGGCGCCAGCGCCTACGACCCGCGCGTGATGCTGAAGATCGTCTTGCTGGCCTACAGCCAGGGCATCATCTCCAGCCGTGGCATCGCGGCCGCCTGCTCACGCAACGTGCAGTTCATCGCCATCAGCGGCGACAGCCAGCCCAGCCACGCGCACATTGCCAAGTTCGTGGTCTCGCTGAGCGATCAGATCCAGCCTCTCTTTGCCCAGGTGCTGATGACTTGTGACGCCCAGGGGCTGATCGGCCGCGAGATGTTCGCCATCGACGGCGTCAAGCTGCCCAGCAACGCCAGCAAGGAGCGCAGCGGCACGCAGGAGGAACTGCGCCACCGGGCCGAGCGCCTGGACAAGGCGGCCGACAAGATCCTGGCGCTGCACCAGGCGCAGGACAAGGCGGGAGCACAGGAGCCCTTGGAAGCCAAACGGCAAGCCCGCGTGGAAGCCTTGCGCGAGGAGGCCGCACGCACCCGGGCCTTCGTCGCCCAGAACCCCAAGCGACTGAATGCCAAGGGCCAGGAGCTCAAGTCCAACATCACCGACCCCGACAGCGCCAAGATGGCCACCAACAAAGGCGTGATCCAGGGCTACGCAGCGCAAGCAGCCGTGGACAGCGCCAACCAAGTCATCATCGCTGCCGACGTGGTGGGCTCAGGCTCGGAGCAGGCCATGCTCGCGCCCATGATCGAGCAGGCCAAGCCGTGGAGCGACGAGAGTACCCTGGTCACCGCGGATGCGGGCTATCACAGCGAAGCCAATGTGCAGCAACTGCATGACAGCAACACCCCAGCGCTGATCGCCGACGGACAGATGCGCAAGCGCGACGAGCGCTTCGCGGAGCAGGCCAAGCACAAGGCAAAGCCTGACCCTTTGCACGACAAGAAGGCAGCGGCCGAGAAGCCCGAGGAAGGCAAGCACTTCCGACCCAAGGACTTCAGCTTCAACGACGCAGCCCACACCGCCACGTGCCCGGCGGGCCAGGTCTTGAGCAGCAGCGGCCGCCTCCATATCACCGCGAGTGGCCAGCCCTATCAGACCTACACGGCCAAGGCGACGGACTGCGGCAGCTGCGCGCTGCGCACCAAATGCATCAAGACCCGTCAGGCTGATGAGAAGAGCCCACCGGCACGAGGCCGCCAGGTCAGCCGCTTTCTGCCCAGCGCACCCGACCCCGAACACCCGAGCGAGCGCATGCGCCAGGCGATCGATTCACCGCGAGGCCGGCAGCTCTACAGTCAACGCATTGGAACGGTGGAGCCGGTGTTTGCGAACCTGCGGCACAACAAGCGCCTGAGCCGCCTCAACCACCGCGGGCAGGCCAAGGTGCGGACGCAGTGGAGCTTGTATTGCATGGTGCACAACATTGAGAAGCTGTCGGGCGCGGGGCTCGGACAAGCGAGGGCGCAATAACGCGGCCGACAGGCGGCACAATCCGATTCAAACGCTGAAGAACTGGCCGAGAGACTGGCCGAAAGACTCAAAGTTACCCATGAATCCAGATCCAAGAACTCGCAAACATTCCGTCATGCCGTGCGGTGCGCGTGGGTGCGAGATTTGGGTTTTTGGACAACCTCGTTATGCAGCAAGCTAATAAACGCTTGAAGGGCGGTTTTCGGTCTCGCGACCGCAACGATTGCTCTGTACATTGCGCCGTGATTTCCTCGGGGTCGGCGGCTTCCCGCACATTGCCAGCCTCCGGCCGCCGTGATTTCGCCGGTCTTGGCCAGGCTGCTCGTACTCTCTTCTTGGTCCGCCGGCGGCCCGCAGAAGAACAACGCGCTTGCCGCCTCAGCCGAACGCCTCATGGGTACAGCTTCGGTATGCTGTCGGCCACCTCCACCGCAGTGCCTTCGACCTGGCTCTGCATAACCGGTCGCTCGAGCCGATCGCCTGCGGCTCCGGCTCAGCTTCAACGTTGGGCGTCAACAGATGCACATCACTGAACTCGAACCGCTGCGGAAGAAGGTCATAGTCCTTCGCGGGAATACTTCCACCCGCGACATCGCTGCCTTCGTCGAGGAACTCGTTGAGCGGGCCAATACGCCAGCAATGGCTCAAAGTGCCTGCGACAGAGTCATCAGCATGTGTAACCCAAAGGCTTGGGGCGACAGGCTTGTCGAAGGGTTTGGTGATGATTTCCTTGCTTGGCAATCGTTCTTGGGCGAACTCAGTGATCTTGCCAAGCAGTGCGGGCAAGCCATCTACGACAACAGGCATAGGGCATAGCGATGTTGATGCCCAACCTTTTGCTGCAGCGGACGGCTTCGCCGCCCGCTGAGCGCGAACGTTATGCAGCAAGCTAAAAAACGCTTGAAGAGCGGTTTTCGGTGTGGCGACCGCCACGACTGCTCTGCGCATTTCGCCGTGAATTCCTCGGAGTCGGGGGCGTCCCGCACAGTGCCAGCCTCCGGCCGCCGTGATCTCGCCGGTCTTGGCCACGCTACTCGTACTCTCTTCTTGGTTCGCTGGCGGCCCGCAGAAGAACAACGCGCTTGCCGCCTCAGCCGAGCGCCTCATGGGTACAGCTTCGGTATGCTGTCGGCCACCTCCACCGCAGTGCCTTCGACCTGGCTCTGCATAACTGGTCGCTCGAGCCGATCGCCTGCGGCTCCGGCTCAGCTTCAACGTTAGCCATCTAGTACGTCTATGCGACTTCTCTATGCAATTACTGCGCTGTTCATCTGCACGGAAGCCGGCGCCGCGGAGCTACCATGCGGGATCAAGTCGGTCCAGCTTCGCTATCAATCGATAGAGGTGGAGTTTTCGGAGAAGGCTGACTGGACTGTCGTCAGCCGAGGATTGTCGGGCGACTACTTGATTCGGTCTGGCAAAGTCCTCTATATCGACGATGCAAACTTGATGCACGAGCAGCCCCCATATCGTCTCACCGCTGGGGAGCAATTGAACCTCCATATTCCTCACATTTCCTGCACACTGATTGCCGTGGTTGGAGATGTTTCGCGTGGACTCATTGTTCGTTCTTCATCTTCGTTGCCAGGCATACGGCGTACGCAGCGCTACGATTTCGTGCCGGCAGATGAAGGTCGGTCAGCTAAGTAGGCGAGGCAGGCCTAAGCATTCGTGGCAAGGAGCAGATGGCTAACTATTCCATCGAGGGGACAGCCAACGGCGAGCATGGTTTGTGTTGGTTGCCAAAGCTTGTGCCGCCGTCGTCTGCTCCTCATGTCAAACGTTAGGGCGCATATGGGCCGCGACATTTTTGTCCAAGATTTGCCTCCCGGAATCGAATCGATCGCCGATATTGCGGATGACTTTGCTCCAGGTGCAATTGGCCATCGCGCTCACTTCATTGCCGCCATTAAAGAAATTGCGCCTCACGCTGATTTCTCCGATCCGAGTTGGGGCGTAATCGCCAAGCAGAACAGCTACCACATTGAAGTAAATTTCGGCCGCGACGAAGACCTGGAAAGCTTTGCCTTCCATGTGGCAGGTGGAGCCGAAGCAGATGCGCTTATTGCGAAGATTTTGAAGACTCTTGGCCTCCGGGCGCTTGATACGGCATCCGAGTCCGGGTTGTTTGAACTGCCTACGCCAAATCATGCGCCCTAACCCGTCATTGCAGCCGACCCTGGCCGGCTGCGCCGTCCGGTCGGCTGAACTCCAACGTTGAACAGCATGAACACCAGTGAGCCAACTTGGACGCAGATTCTTCAGCGCTCAGTGCATTGGTGGGTGATTGGCGGAGCCCTCTGCCTCATTGGCATGGCCGGAGCATCTCGTCTTCTCGAATTAGCGGCAGGCGATGATCCTGAATCCTGGGTTAACTTGCCCGCAGCGGTTCTCCACTACAGCTTGTTCCCAACGATTTTGGTCGTGGCGCATTTGTTCTTCGTCATTTCAATCCTTGGGCTGGCTGTTCTGCCGAGGAAGACAATTTCAAACAAAACACGAACTCTTGGACTGTGCTTTTTTGGTCTTGTTGCTTCACTAGTGGTTTTGGTGCCCTTGTACTTCGGCTTGGGTGTCAAATGACTGGCGGCTCCATGCTGTTCAACCTTGCGCTGCAGCCGACCCGCGCCAGCTTCGCTGGCGTGGTCGGCTGAGCTCAAACGTTGTGCAGCAAGCTAAGCAACGCATGAAGATTCGCCTTCGGTCCGTCGTTCGCCGCGGTCTCGCGGGGGAATCCTCATCGCGCTTGTTCGAGTCGGTCGCAGTTCAAGCTCTGTCAGTCCCTGGCCGCCGTGATGTTGCCTGGCTGAGCAAGGCCGCTTGTGTTCCGTTTCGTCCTGCGCCGCCAGCGGACAGGCGAACAAGGCGCTTGGCGCCTCGGGCGTTCGCCGCGTGGGTACCGCTTCGATATGCTGTGGGCCAGTTCCACGGCAGTGCCTCCGAGGTGGCTCTGCACAACCTGTCATTGGAGCGGACCGCCTTCGGCGTCCGCTCACTTTCACGTTATGCAGCAAGCTAAGAAACGCTTGAAGGGCGGTTTTCGGTCTCGCGACCGCCACGATTTCTCTGTACATTGCGCCGTGATTTCCTCGGGGTCGGCGGCTTCCCGCACATTGCCAGCCTGCGGCCGCCGTGATTTCGCCGGTCTTGGCCAGGCTGCTCGTGCTCTCTTCTTGGTCCGCCCGCGGCCCGCAGAAGAACAACGCGCTTGCCGCCTCAGCCGAGCGCCACATGGGTACAGCTTCGGTATGCTGTCGGCCACCTCCACCGCAGTGCCTTCGACCTGGCTCTGCATAACTGGTCGCTCGAGCCGATCGCCTGCGGCTCCGGCTCAGCTTCAACGTTATGCAGCAAGCTAAGAAACGCTTGAAGGGCGGTTTTCGGTCTCGCGACCGCCACGATTTCTCTGTACATTGCGCCGTGATTTCCTCGGGGTCGGCGGCTTCCCGCACATTGCCAGCCTGCGGCCGCCGTGATTTCGCCGGTCTTGGCCAGGCTGCTCGTACTCTCTTCTTGGTCCGCCCGCGGCCCGCAGAAGAACAACGCGCTTGCCGCCTCAGCCGATCGCCACATGGGTACAGCCTCGGTATGCTGTCGGCCACTTCCACTGCAGTGCCTTCGAAATGGCTCTGCATAACTGGTCGCTCGAGCCGATCGCCTGCGGCTCCGGCTCAGCTTCAACGTTAGGCCTCATGGAGTACCTCGAAAAGATGTCGGTTCTTCGCGATGGACTGTGGCTATACGCTTCGGAGGTTCCGGTGCGAGTTCGCATTCTTGAAAGCCAAGAGACGTGGGGTACAGGTGACTACGAGGATGAAAGTTGCATTGCTGAGAACCAGCCAACGCCGTGCTACTTTCTTGCCTACGAGGCGGCCGGATCTCCAGAAAGCTTCTGCAACCTTGTGCCGAACCTGCCGTCCTTTGAGGAGGCCGTAGCTCATGCAGAGAAGAAATTCCCAAACATCACATGGCAGGCGCCGTGAGGCCTAACCTGGCGCTCGAGCCGACTCGCGTCGGCAAGCCGCCGCTCGCGGCTCAGCTTCAACGTTGTGCAGCAAGCTAGGCCGCGCATGAAGATCCGTCTTCGGTTCGTCGTTCGCAGCGATCTCGCGGGGGAATCCGCATCGGGCTTGTTCGAGTCGGGCGCTGTTCAGACGTCTTCAACTACTGGCTGCCGTGATCTTGCCTGGCTGAGCAAGGCCGCTTGTTCTCCGTTTCGTGTTTCGCCACCAGAGGGCAGGCGGACAAGGCGCTTGGCGCCTCGGGCGTACGCCCCGTGGGTACCGCTTCGGTATGCTCTCGGGCAGTTCCACGGCAGTGCCTCCGAAGTGGCTCTGCACAACCTGTCATTCGAGCGGACCGCCTTCGGCGTCCGCTCACTTTCACGTTATGCAGCAAGCTAAGAAACGCTTGAAGAGCGGTTTTCGGTGTGGCGACCGCCACGACTGCTCTGCGCATTTCGCCGTGACTTCCTCGGAGTCGGGGGCGTCCCGCACAGTTCCAGCCTCCGGCCGCCGTGATCTCGCCGCTCTTGGCCACGCTGCGCGTACTCTCTTCTTGGTTCGCTGGCGGCCCGCAGAAGAACAACGCGCTTGCCGCCTCAGCCGAGCGCCACATGGGTACAGCTTCGGTATGCTGTCGGCCACCTCCACCGCAGTGCCTTCGACCTGGCTCTGCATAACTGGTCGCTCGAGCCGATCGCCTGCGGCTCCGGCTCAGCTTCAACGTTGTGCAGCAAGCTAGGCCACGCATGAAGATCCGCTTTCGGTCTGTCGCTCGCCGCGATCTCGCGGGGCAGTTCGCATCGCGCTTGTTCGAGTCGGGCGTACTTCAAGCTCGGTCGACCTCCGACTGCCGTGATCTTGCCGGGTTGGGCAATGGCGCTTGTTCTCCTTTTGTTGTTTCGCCGCCAGCGGGCAGGCGGACAAGACGCTTGCCGCCTCAGCCGTTCGCCGCATGGGTACAGCTTCGTTATGCTTTCGGCCACTTCCACCGCAGTGCCTTCGAATTGGCTCTGCACAACCTGTCGTTCGAGCGGACCGCCTTCGGCGTCCGCTCACCTTCACGCTATGCAGCAGGCTAAGAATTCTTCGACGAGCCGTTCTGGGTTGCGCGTTCGCGGCAATTACGCGGCTCTACGGGCCGAGGTGTTCTCGCATTCGGGCTCAGCGCAAACAGCCCCCGCTTCCGGTCGTCGTGATCTTGCCGGGTCAAGCCAAACTGGCCGTCCGCTTTCCTTGGTTCGCCGCCTGCCGCATGGTGAGGAGGCAGCCTGGCGCCTCAGCCGCCTGCGGCGTGGGTACCGCTTCGGTATGCTCTCGGCTACTTCCTCCGCAGTGCCTCCGAAGGTGGCTCTGCATAGCCGGTCGTTGCAGCGGACCGCCTGCGGCGTCCGCTGACCTTTACGTTAGGCGTCATCACATGATGCGTGCATGGCCAGCGGCTCTGCTTGTGTTTTCGGTGTTCGGACTTGCGCTGCACGCGATGAATACTCCCATCACGCTGCGGTTCGCATACGCGCCGGCAAACTATTGGTTCGTCGCCGTAGCGACCTTGGCGCTGCCGGTCAGCCTTGGATTGCTGGCGCTTCAGCTTCGTCGCAGTGCATTGCGTGTTGCGTTCATCGTGGCGTGTCTCCTTGTGGCGCTTCCTAGCATTGCTTATGCGGTGCTCGCCATTGGCTCAGCGCGCAACGGTTTGGACGGTTCGTTCCAGCTCTTGTCCGAAGCGCCTCTCAATGGTGTCACCTTCCGCTTGTACCTCTCCAACTGCGGTGCCACGTGTGCCTACGGGCTGGTGCTGCGACGCGAGCAAGATGTTGCTGCTGTGCGCCTTATCTCTGAAGTCTGGGAGGCCGATCGGGAAGAGCCTGCTAGCCTGCGAGTCTCGCCAAGTGGCACAGTCGAGGTTCATCGTGGTGAGTACGTTCTGACGAGCATCAAGCCATGACGCCTAACCCATTGCTCAACTGGACCAGCGACGGCCTGCCGCCTGCGGGCCTCATTTCATTCTGGCCCTTCGGCGTCCTGCCGTCGCGGGCCAGTTAGCTCGAACGTTGAACAGCTGAATGATCCATCGCGCTGTATTCCTGCTGGGCTTCTTGCCGACATTGGCCTTCCCAGCGCCTCCGAATGAGCTCGACCCCGTGGTGCGGCTCTATCGCGACTTCGCATGGGAAGCTGTAATCGACACGCCGACCGCTGGTCCAGGGCTTCTTTCCCAGTCTGACGCTGTCTGGTCGCGCTATTTCTCCCCTCGGCTAATCAAGCTACTTCGAAACGACCGCCAATGTGTGGCGCGAACGCGGGAAATCTGCAAGCTTGATTTCAGTCCGATCTGGGCATCACAAGATCCTGGTGCAGCTAGGCTGAAGGTCGTTCCTGGCGAGACGCCGGCAACCGTTAACGTGTACTTCGACTATCCCGGCAATGGAAAGCGCATCAGCATGAAGTTCTTGCTACAAAAGCCCGACGCCAGATGGCTCATCGACGACATCCAGTATGAAGATGGCCAGCGACTCGGGAAGCTCCTGGAGGCGCGGGAATGAGCGCAGTAGTTGGCGGTGTGGCCATCTGTTCAACCGGTCATTCGAGCCGATCGCCTTCGGCGCCAGCTCAACTTCGACGTTAGGCAACATCCCATGCAACCACCCTCACACATCGACGGTGCTCGTGTTCTCCAATGGGCTTGGTCAGAAGTTCCATTTGGAGAGTTGAGCTTCCCGAATGGCCGTGTAGCTGCCGTCATTCATGGAATTGCACTTTGTCAGTACGACGGCTCCACCGATGTTTACCGGTTCAGTTGTGGTCAAGGTTGGCAATGCGAGCAAGATGAGGTCTATTCCTCAATCCAAGAGGCCAAAGATGAGCTTCCGGACCAGTACCAGAAAGCGCCGGCGCACTGGCGAACCGTTGCCTAACACTGCAGTCAACCGGACACCCAAATGCTGCGCATTTGGGTTCCCTTCGCTGGCGCTCCGGTGCCGGTTACTTCCACGTTAGAAGTCATGCGTTCATTGAAGATTCGATACCCGCTATTGGCGATTGGGATCATGTCCCTCTCGGCAACCGGGGCTGGAGTGTTGTTCTTCATGCTTTGGCGCGATTACCTGCTCTACGCCATCGCAACTTCAGCGTTGCTGCTAGGTGCGGCATCACTGCTTCCCGAGAAAAACACGTACCTCCATGGCCTCTCTTTAGGCCTATGCCTAGGTGCCCTTGTCGGCGGCGCCCTTGGTGCGTGCAAATACTTGGTGCCGGAGTCGACCATGACTTCTAACCTGTCGCTGGAGTGGACCTCCGCCAGCTGGCCGTGCGCCACTTCCTGTGCATTTTCAGCTCCGCGCGGCCAGCTGGCTTCGGCCTCTCAGCTTCAACGCTATGCAGCAGGCTAAGAATTCTTCGACGAGCCGTTCTGGGTTGCGCGTTTGCGGCAATCACGCGGCTCTACGGGCCGAGGTGTTCTCGCATTCGGGCTCAGCGCAAACAGCCCCCGCTTCCGGTCGTCGTGATCTTGCCGGGTCAAGCCAAACTGGCCGTCCGCTTTCCTTGGTTCGCCGCCTGCCGCATGGTGAGGAGGCAGCCTGGCGCCTCAGCCGCCTGCGGCGTGGGTACAGCTTCGGTATGCTCTCGGCCACTTCCACCGCAGTGCCTCCGAAGGTGGCTCTGCATAGCCGGTCGTTGCAGCGGACCGCCTGCGGCGTCCGCTGACCTTTACGTTAAGGCGCACATGCAAGGGCTCTCTTCGTCCGAGTACGCTGAACTGCGGAGCGCCTTCGCGGACTTGATCAACTACGAGGCCGATGACCCGATGGCGCCGGTTGAGCCGCTCACATATGTCGCGCCGGACGGTGACACCTGTCTTCACGTGGCGTCGCAGCGCGGGAACATCCGGGCAGTTGAATTGCTGGTCAAGGCAGGGGTAGATGTCAATCGGCAGGGAGATATGGGATCGACGCCGTTGCACTGCGCTGCAACACCTGAGGTGGCTGCCTTCCTGGTTGCTAGCGGTGCTTCAGTCACTATCCGGGACGAGTTCGGCCGGCTTCCGCTTCAGGTCGATGAAGGCACGAATGCGCCTTAACCTGCCGTTGGAGCGGACCGCCTGCGGCGTCCGCTCACCTACACGTTAGGCCTCAAGATACGGCGATGTCGACGATCAATATTGCACCGGAAGAGAAGAGACGGAGCGAACGCCAGGATTGGCTGTTCCAGGCTGAGGAGCGGCCTCGTCGTCCGTACGCGCTGCTGCATCTAAGCTCGCATGGCCTGCTACTCCAGGTCGATGCTCGCCTAGCGTTCCTTGCGGGTGCATGGGCATCGGTGATTGTCATTTGCCAAGCAGCCATTGAGGCCACGCTACGCGACCTTCAACTACACGACTACGAAACGAAGGCAAAAGGCATCTTCTTCGATCAGGAGGATTTGGAGCAAATGCGCTCACTCCGGAACGAACTCCTTCATCCTCAAGCTCCGGGAACACCTTCACAGGTCTGGTGCTTGCCCGGCGGAGACGTCGCGGGTTGCCATGCCGCGCTTGAGGCCCACGCAAAAAATGCGTATGAGCTGATGCTGGAAGCAACCTATGCAAACCGTGAGGCCTAACCAGTTACAGGGACTTCCCACCGCGTCAACACCGTCTCATTGAATCCCTCCGCAAGACCTGACCCCGATTGATCTGGATTGCACACGCCGACTCGGACGAAGGGCTGAACAGAGAACAGACTGCCACTCTACAGACGGCCTTGTTGCAGTCGCTGGCAGGTGCCCTGGCGCTGCGGACCCAGATACGAACCGCTCAGCAGGGCTCCATTCCATTCGCGTGGACTGGGTCCGAAGACCGCGCGCCACCACTGGTTAGTCGAGCTTGCCTGCTGCCGGTCTGACCTGTCAGTGCATCTTCTGTGTGTCGTCGTGCATGGAAGTTGGAGATTCAGCTCGGCATGGTGGCGCCGGGCTTGAGGCTGATGTGATGGGGATCGAAGCGCTCGCCGCGGGTCATGACGGCCCAGAGGATGCGGGCGTTCTTGTTGGCCAGGGCGACG
Source organism: Paucibacter sp. B51 (assembly GCF_027863535.1). Lineage (NCBI taxonomy): Bacteria > Pseudomonadati > Pseudomonadota > Betaproteobacteria > Burkholderiales > Sphaerotilaceae > Roseateles > Paucibacter sp. B51. The sequence continues at coordinate 3,177,285 of NZ_JAPIVN010000001.1, forward strand.
ACCGCCTTCTGCCAGCCCGAGCGCTCCTTGAGGGCCAAGACCCAACGCGAGATCGGATCGCTACGCGTGTGGGCGGTGTTGACCACGGATTTGGCGCCCTGGATCAGCAAGGTCCTCAGATAGGCATCGCCGCGCTTGGTGATGGTGCCCAGGTGAGGCTTGCCACCGCTGGAGTGCTGCTTGGGCACTAGACCCAGCCAGGCGCCGAACTGGGCTCCACTCTTGAATTGTCTGAAGTCCCCGACTGTGGCGACGGCCGCTGATGCGCCAACGGGGCCGATGCCCATGAGCTGCCCGGCGCGACGCACCTCCGGGTTCTCCTGCTCATGCGCGGCCAGTCGCTCATCGCACCAGGCTAGGTGCTCGTCCAGCTCACGCCACTGCGCCTGCGCCCGGCGAAGCGTCATGCGGGCCAAGCCATTCATCTCGTTGGCGCCGTCCTCCAGCAGCTCGTCCAGCACCAGGCGCAGGGCTCTGGATCCATTGGGCACGGCGACACCGAACTCCAGCAGCAGGCCGCGAATGCGATTGATGCAGGCCGTGCGGTCCGCCTTGAGGCCTTCGCGCAAGCGATGCACGCACAGCAAGCTCTGCTGCTCGACGCTCTTGACCGGAACAAAGCGCATGTGAGGGCGGCTCGCCGCCTCGCAGATGGCCGCAGCGTCGTTGGCGTCGTTCTTGCCGCAGTGGCCCTCGGCGCGATAGGGGGCGGCCAGGTGAGCCGAGATGATGCGAGCATCCAGCCCCATCGCGCGCAGGGCCCGGGCCCAGTGATGTGCGCTGGAGCTGACCTCCATCACCACCATGCAGCCGACCTGCAACAGCGCACACCAAGCCAGGAACTTGTCGCGGGCCAGCGCCCGGTTCGTCAGCACGCGGCCACCGCCGTCAACGGCGTGCACTTGGATGATTCGCTTAGAGAGATCCACGCCTACGCGCACCGCTGGAACTTGGGTATTCTTGTCCATGGACTTCCCCTTTCGAAATGGCTGCAGATTGATGACCAACACCACCAATCTTGGCGCTTTGACGCCTTTGCCTGAAGGTGGGAAGTCCCTTCGTATTCCATTGCAGCCGACCCAGGCCGGCTGCGCCGGCCGGTCGGCTGAATTCAAACGTTAGCCGTCATGAATACCAGCCCACTCTTCTTCGCCGCGCGGTCAAGAATCGCCGAGCTTCTGCCGCGTTTGCATCTGGTGCAAAAGGCAGACTGGAGCGCGGACTACCTGGACCAGGCAACCGGAGAAAGGTGGATTCGCTACCCCCTTTGGGATTACCACGGTCCAGGGCCTGATTGCCTCCGTCGAGGCGACCCGGATCTTGGCGAAATACTTGAATGCATAGGCTCGAGTCATGACGATGCAGAGGTTGCCGCAGCCGCCTTCCATCTGGTGAACGAGCATCCTGCGCGGAAAGAGAACTACGCGCCGTTGGTGGATTACCTCGAAGGTCTGGTTCAAGGGCGGCCATCCGTGCGCCAGCTCAGGAACGCTGCACTTGCGATTATTTGGTCTGCTGCAAATCAGCCTTTCAACTCTCGCGATCCGTCAGGTAAGTCCATTGAGCAGGTCGATGCCGACTATCGACACTTCGTGGAAATTGCAGCGCGTGCTCGCGCAGTCAAGGCGCGGGCGGAGGAGGAACTTGGGTGCTCAATCACACAACAGAGCGTGAGTTTCGCGTGACGGCTAACCAGTCGCTCGAGCCGACTCGCGTCGGCAGGCCGCCGCTCGCGGCTCAGCTTCAACGTTGTGCAGCAAGCTAAGCAACGCATGAAGATTCGCCTTCGGTCCGTCGTTCGCCGCGGTCTCGCGGGGGAATCCTCATCGCGCTTGTTCGAGTCGGTCGCAGTTCAAGCTCTGTCAGTCCCTGGCCGCCGTGATGTTGCCTGGCTGAGCAAGGCCGCTTGTGTTCCGTTTCGTCCTGCGCCGCCAGCGGACAGGCGAACAAGGCGCTTGGCGCCTCGGGCGTTCGCCGCGTGGGTACCGCTTCGATATGCTGTGGGCCAGTTCGACGGCAGTGCCTCCGAAGTGGCTCTGCACAACCTGCCATTCGAGCGGACCGCCTTCGGCGTCCGCTCACTTTCACGTTAGGCCTCATGATCGTCCCGCTTCTGGAATCGACCCGACTTCGGCTTCGCCAGTACCGAGTGGGCGATCTTCCACACTTCGCGGCGTTGAACTCCGACCCCGACGTACGTGAGCACGTCGGCGGCCTTCTACCGACACAGCGCATTTCGCAGTACCTGCATGACTTCGCCGCCACGACAGAACCCACCGAACTGCGAGCGTGGGCGATTGAGAACTCAAAGAACGGTGAGTACATCGGACACGCTTGGCTACTCCACCAAGGCAGGCTATATCAGCCTGACGTAGGGGTATTAATTTCAAAGAATCACTGGGGCAGTCGATTTGGGCCAGAGGCAACTGCTGAAATCCAGCGATTTGCTAAACGCGAACTCAACAGCGCTTGCGTTTATGCGTCAGTCGACACTGACAACCTAAGATCAATATCCATGTTGCACCGAGCAGGCTTCGCCTATTTAGCTACCGAGAAAGATGAAGAGGGTAGTTTTTATATTTTCGTCAGCAATGAGGCCTAACCCCTCGCTCAACCGGACCCATTGCCGCATGCGGCTAAAGGCCCTCCATTTCATTCTGGGCCTTTAGCCACATACCGCAACGGTCCGGTTAGCTCAAACGTTAGGCCGCTGATGCGTTTCGCCTTGGTTCCCGTTCTAGACAAAGAAGTTCTTCCTGTCGGGTGGGAGCGCGGAGACTTGCACACAAAGAGCGACTGGCTTCGCGCAGGCCGTTGGCGCCTAGACATAGGGCTCGTTAGCGCAATGCTTGGAAGGGGCCTAGCTCCTTGCAGTGAGCCGTCCTTGCCCGCGGCGTTAGTTCTCCACCTAATCATCGTCGGCTCAACTGACTCGTCCCAACTGATGCACTTCTTTGGTGACTCACCGTCCTATGTCCGGAGTAAGCGGGAGCTTCACCTTTCTGTGTCACTAAAGTACACGGGCGTCAAGTACCTCGACGCGAGCGCTCAATGGAAGCGTCTCTGCAATGCGATATTGCACTCAGCGCGAGAGGCGGAGCGCAGTTTGGAGGTTCCGCGAACCGTGTCGCTGGCTGTGCTCACGTCGCAATTGAAGGAGGTTCTTGCGCAAGTTGAGCCTCGGGAGGTCACTGCGCGTGCAGCGGCCTAACCCTTTACAGGGACTTCCCACCGCGTCAACACCGTCTCATTGAATCCCTCCGCAAGACCTGACCCCGATTGATCTGGATTGCACACGCCGACTCGGACGAAGGGCTGAACAGAGAACAGACTGCCACTCTACAGACGGCCTTGTTGCAGTCGCTGGCAGGTGCCCTGGCGCTGCGGACCCAGATACGAACCGCTCAGCAGGGCTCCATTCCATTCGCGTGGACTGGGTCCGAAGACCGCGCGCCACCACTGGTTAGTCGAGCTTGCCTGCTGCCGGTCTGACCTGTCAGTGCATCTTCTGTGTGTCGTCGTGCATGGAAGTTGGAGATTCAGCTCGGCATGGTGGCGCCGGGCTTGAGGCTGATGTGATGGGGATCGAAGCGCTCGCCGCGGGTCATGACGGCCCAGAGGATGCGGGCGTTCTTGTTGGCCAGGGCGACGACCGCCTTCTGCCAGCCCGAGCGCTCCTTGAGGGCCAAGACCCAACGCGAGATCGGATCGCTACGCGTGTGGGCGGTGTTGACCACGGATTTGGCGCCCTGGATCAGCAAGGTCCTCAGATAGGCATCGCCGCGCTTGGTGATGGTGCCCAGGTGAGGCTTGCCACCGCTGGAGTGCTGCTTGGGCACTAGACCCAGCCAGGCGCCGAACTGGGCTCCACTCTTGAATTGTCTGAAGTCCCCGACTGTGGCGACGGCCGCTGATGCGCCAACGGGGCCGATGCCCATGAGCTGCCCGGCGCGACGCACCTCCGGGTTCTCCTGCTCATGCGCGGCCAGTCGCTCATCGCACCAGGCTAGGTGCTCGTCCAGCTCACGCCACTGCGCCTGCGCCCGGCGAAGCGTCATGCGGGCCAAGCCATTCATCTCGTTGGCGCCGTCCTCCAGCAGCTCGTCCAGCACCAGGCGCAGGGCTCTGGATCCATTGGGCACGGCGACACCGAACTCCAGCAGCAGGCCGCGAATGCGATTGATGCAGGCCGTGCGGTCCGCCTTGAGGCCTTCGCGCAAGCGATGCACGCACAGCAAGCTCTGCTGCTCGACGCTCTTGACCGGAACAAAGCGCATGTGAGGGCGGCTCGCCGCCTCGCAGATGGCCGCAGCGTCGTTGGCGTCGTTCTTGCCGCAGTGGCCCTCGGCGCGATAGGGGCGGCCAGGTGAGCCGAGATGATGCGAGCATCCAGCCCCATCGCGCGCAGGGCCCGGGCCCAGTGATGTGCGCTGGAGCTGACCTCCATCACCACCATGCAGCCGACCTGCAACAGCGCACACCAAGCCAGGAACTTGTCGCGGGCCAGCGCCCGGTTCGTCAGCACGCGGCCACCGCCGTCAACGGCGTGCACTTGGATGATTCGCTTAGAGAGATCCACGCCTACGCGCACCGCTGGAACTTGGGTATTCTTGTCCATGGACTTCCCCTTTCGAAATGGCTGCAGATTGATGACCAACACCACCAATCTTGGCGCTTTGACGCCTTTGCCTGAAGGTGGGAAGTCCCTTCGTATTCCCATCGAGAGGGACGGGAGCTTGAATCGGTTTCGTTGACACTTCCACCTAACGAAGGAAGTGTTCAATGGGAACAGCAGGGCCAAGAAAAGTTCACCGTTACGAGCTGAGTTTCAAGCTCAAGGCGGTGCTGATGAGCGAGCAGCCAGGGGTGCTGATCAAGGACGTGGCGGAGTCCTTGTGCATTCATCCCTTCATGCTGTCCAAGTGGCGAAAGCAAGTGCGTGATGGTGAGCTGTCCGGCCCCATCGAGCCGGTTGAACCCGCAGCGGTGGCGGAACTGCGGCGGCTGCGCGAAGTCGAGCAGCAGTTCAAGCGTTTGCAGACGGAGCACGATCTGCTAAAAAAATTCATCCGGTTTGCAGCAGATCAAAAGCGGAAGTCTTCGCCTTCATCGCGGCAAACCGGCAAGCCCACTCGATCCAAGTGATGTGCAAGCTGTACCAAGTCACCCGCGCAGTCTACTACGCCTGGTGCCAGCGTGAGCGCAGCGTCAGAGCTGCCGGCGATGAGCAGCTCATCGAGCAGGTGCGCTTGGTTCACGAGCAAAGCCGAGGCTACTACGGCAGCCCGCGTATTGCGCAGCAGCTCAAGCAGCAGGGCGTTCAGGTGGGGCGCCGCCGGGTGGCACGTCTGATGCGCAAGGCGGGCTTGCAGGGGCGCAGCGCCCGGCTGTACCGGCGTGCCAAGGTGGGGCAACGCAAGTTCTTCGCCAGCGTGCCCAATGCGCTGCGAGACGTGGCGCTGAGCGATGCAGACCAGGCCTGGGTCGGTGACGTGACGTACCTCAAAGTGGCGGGCCAGTGGCGCTACATGGCGGCTGTAATGGATCGACACTCCCGGCGGCTGGTGGGCTGGAGCCTGAGCCGGCGTCGCGATGCAGCGCTGACGCGCCAGGCTCTGAATCATGCGGTGCGCAAGCGCCAGCCGTCGCCGGGCTTGATCTTCCACAGCGATCGGGGCATCGAGTATGCGGCGTATGAGTACCGCGAGCAGCTGAACCGGCTGGGCATCAAGCAGAGCATGAACCGGCCCGGCAAAATGAATGACAACGCGCACATGGAGTCGTTCTTCCACTCGATGAAGACCGAGTCCTTGCATGGCATGTCGTTCGAGACGGACAAGCAACTGCGTACCGCACTGCGCAGCTACATCGGTTTCTACAACCAGCAGCGGCTACATTCCTCGCTGAGCTATCTATCCCCGGTCAAATTCGAGCAACAGCAGCGGCAGCAATCATGTGTCAACTGAATCGGCGCAAGTTCCCCTCCGCCAGCTGGCCGCGCTACGCTGTCTGTGTATTTTCAGCTTCGCGCGGCCAACTGGCTGTGGCCCCTCAGCTTCAACGTTGTGCAGCAAGCTAGGTAGCGCATGAAGATCCGCCTTCGGCCTGTCGCTCGCCACGGTCTCGCAGGACAGTCCGCATCGCGCTTGCTCGAGTCGGGCGCAGTTCAAGCACTGTCAGTACCTGGTCGCCGTGGTCTTGCCCGGCTGAGCAAGGCCGCTTGTTCTCCGTTTCGTCTTGCGTCGCCAGCTGGCAGGCGGACAAGGCGCTTGGCGCCTCGGGCGTTCGCCGCATGGGTACCGCTTCGGTATTCTCTTGGCCACTTCCACCGCAGTGCCTCCGATGGTGGCTCTGCATAGCCGGTCTTTGCAGCGGACCGCCTGCGGCGTCCGCTGACCTTTACGTTATGGCGCAAATGACGATTGACGAGGCGGCGTCTGCGATCGGTCGCACATCGCCGGATGTTGCTGTTCAAGGGTTGGCTAGTTTGTTGGCCGAATGGAAGCTCAATGCGGACAACGTGGATGAACTGCGAGGTCAGGTCGAGCGCTACATTGGCAATAGTTGGATTTCAGCACAGCGTTGAGTACACGACGCAAGGCATCAGGGCTTTGCAGGAAGACCAGCCCAAACTCAGCCAGCCAGTGCGTTCGTGCTTGCTTCAACGTCAGCAGCATCAGGTCGGGTAATTTGCTGCTGAGTTCTTCCGGCACGTCGCTGGGCACATGTTCCAGCCGATCCGCTTACGGCGCCGCGTTTCGTCGCGCTTCGCTTCGCAAGAAGCGGGTCGCAAGTTTCCAGACTGTCCTCCACAGTCCAGGTCTCGCATTGCATCGCATCGCACTGAATTGCGTTGCTTCGCATCACCCTTCGTCACCTTGCCTGGTGTGGGCGCAGGAGCAGGGCTGGTGCGTGGATGCAAGTTTTCATAGGATCTAGGAGGCTTCATTCAGTATGGCGGCTTTGATGAACAAGGTGGCGATCGTCACCGGGGCGAGTTCGGGGATTGGGCGCGCGGCGGCGCTGTTGTTCGCGCGAGAAGGGGCGAGGGTGCTGGTGGCTGCGCGGCGAGAGGAGGCGCTTCAAGCCCTGGTCGAGGAGATTGCGAGCGCAGGCGGTCAGGCAGTGGCGATGGCAGGGGATGTGAGTGACGAAGCCGTGGCGCGCGAGCTGGTGGCGCGTGCGTGCGCCCAGTTCGGCGGGCTGGATGTGGCCTTCAACAATGCGGGGATTCTGGGTGAGATGGCGGCGGCGCCGGATTTGCCTCTTTCCGCTTGGGAAGCCACTTTACGGACCAATCTGACGAGCGCGTTTTTGGCGGCCAAGTTCCAACTGCCGGCGCTGGCGGCGCGTGGCGGCGGTTCGCTGATCTTCACATCGAGTTTTGTCGGCCACACCGTGGGCTTTCCAGGCATGTCGGCCTATGCGGCCAGCAAGTCAGGACTGATCGGGCTGACGCAGTGCCTGGCCAGCGAATGGGGAGCACAGGGCATTCGGGTCAACGCCTTGTTGCCGGGCGGCACGGACACGCCCATGGGTCGACATGTGGCCAACACGCCAGAGGCCATGGCCCAGGTGCAGGGCCTGCACGCGCTGCGGCGCCTGGCCCATCCGGACGAGGTGGCCCGTTCGGCGCTGTACTTGGCTTCGGACGATTCGAGCTTCACCACAGGCAGTGCTTTGCTGGTGGACGGGGGCGTGTCGATTCACCGGGGTTAAGAGCGGGGGGATGGAGCGGGGGATGGAGCGGCATCCGGCCCATGAGAGAGGCCGGGGGGGGGCTGTTTGCGAGGCCCATCTTCAGCCGGCGTGTCTGGCTTTATGCTCGTCGGGGCGACGTGCGCGGCGCGTTCGTCTGGAGGCCACCCTCGATCGTTTTGAGTTTTTGCTTTTTGTTTTTCGGTACCGGGCTCTCGCCGCGCCTACGGTTCGCCAATCATTTTTGCTCTTTCCCTTTCAAGCCCATGCTCTTGCGCATCCATCACGTCGCCATCATTTGCTCGGATTACGCCGTGTCCAAGCGCTTCTATACCGAAGTGCTGGGGCTGCGGGTGCTGGCCGAGCAGTACCGGGCGGAGCGACAGTCTTACAAACTCGATCTGGCGTTGCCGGATGGAGGGCAGATCGAGCTGTTCTCGTTTCCAGGCGCGCCCGCGCGGCCCTCGTATCCTGAGGCGCAGGGTTTGCGCCATCTGGCGTTTGAGGTTGAGGATGTGCATGCCTGCTGCGCAGCCTTGCGGGCGCAAGGTGTGGCTGTCGAACCGATCCGTTTGGACGCCCACACGCAGCGGCGTTTCAGCTTCTTTGCGGACCCGGACGGGCTGCCTTTGGAGCTGTATGAGCGCTCGGTCCGGGAGGAAGTGGAGCCGGGCCAGCCCAGCGCCTGAGGGCGCGGATGCTCTGGTGAGCGATGGGAGGGCGGGGCGGCGGGCGCTCAGTCTTCGTGATGTTCGTCAGCGCTTGCGGGGCTGGCTGCGCGTGGTTTGCGCACGCCGGGCTTGGCAATCAGTTCGACGTAAAAGCTCTCCGCCTTCTCCGCGGCATAGGCATTGATGCGCTCGGTCAGCGCGCCTGGGTGGATGGACTCGGCCGTGGCGGCGCTGCTGCCGAACTTGCAGTCGAAATCCCAAAAGTCCACGCCAGCGGGGCGGGGCTTGTTCTGCTCGCGCTTGATGTATTTACGGATCTCGTGCTTGGTGGCTTCGAGCAGGCGGTCGGGGTGCTTGCCTTCGACGTGGAGGGGGTAGGTTTTTTTCAAGTGGGCTTTCTGGGCAAGTGGTGCCGGCCCGGGCGATGAGCGCACGGCGATGGCGAAACAGGGCGCGATTATCCCCTGGAGGCGCCCGCCAGTCGTCATGGAGCTTTTGCGCCGGGCTTGCCCTTCGATTCGGCGCTTCGGTGCCGGGGTTTGGGTCGATACTGGACTCAGAATAGCGCCAGCCGCCTTGGCCGAGGACGTATGGGGTTACCCGTGGCGCCCGGCGCGGCGATGGCGGCGCCGGTTCATCAAGGCATCATCATCGGCAACTTCTTTTTCTATCTCCAGGACGAGCAGAAGCAGATGGCGCACGACAGGCTGGGGGCCATGCGGGCCGGAGCACAGAGGACAGGGGGCATGCGCCGCGGCGCAGGTCTGTGTCCGCCTGGTGTGACGCTGCTCTTGGGCCTTGCGTTGCTGCTGGGCTTGGCGGAAGCACAGCCCGGGCACATGTCGGCCAGCCAGGTGGCGCCGCCTGGAAGCGCCGGTTCAGCAGCCAGTTCCGCGCTGCGCAGTTCGCACAGCGAAGTGCCCGATCTCTGGACGCAGTTGGAGCGGGTCGAGCGCGGCGGCACGGCCCGAGCCGCCCTCAATCTGCCGGTGCTGGCAGCCTTGGAGGGGCGCGCGGCGCCGGGCAGCCTGGAGCTCTTGGAGTTGCTGGCCCTGCGTGGCTCGGCCCTGGTGGAAACCAAGGACACGGTGGCCCTGCAGCCATTGCTGGATCGCCTGAAAGCCTGGCCCGACAGTCGCCAACACGCTGCGGCCCAGCTGGCCGAGGCCTGGGTGCGTGCGCAGCAACTCAATCGCGAGGGCAAGTCGGATCAGGCGCTCAAAGCCATGTCGACCTTGCCCACCGAATGGACGTCCGAGATCCCTCTGAGCCTGATGGTGCGTTTTCTGAGTCAGCTTTGCATCGCCGAATCCGAAGCTGGGCGGGTCGAGCAGGCGATCGCCCATGCCAATCAGGCCTTGCAGCTGGCCGAGCGCTCGCGGGCGTCCTGGCGCCGCGCGGCCGCGCTGTCCAGCCTGGCCTATGCCTTGCTGCGTGCCCAGCAGTTCGAGCGGGCTGCCTCGGTCATCGAAGAAGCGCTGCAAGAGGCCGGACGCGACCCCGACCCCATGTTGCTCTACCGCGTGCACAACACCCGCGCCATCATCCTGAGCCAGCTCAAGCGCTTTGACCGGGCCCAGGCCTCCATGCAGATGGCCTTGAGCGCCGCACGCGACAGCGGCTCGCTGACCTTGCAGTCGCTGGCCCTGGCCAACTTCGGCGATTTCTACCTGCGCCAAGGCAATTTCGCCAAGGCCCGCCAGTATTCCGAGGAAGGCCTGGCCCTGGCCCGCCGCAACGAAGACAGCAGCAACGAAGCCTTGGCCCTGCACAACCTCGGCATCGCCCTGATTCAGCTGCGCCAGGTGGAGCAGGGCAAGGGCTATGTCATGCAGTCCATCACCGTCAGCCAGGCCCAGGGCTTGAATGGCCAGGTGGCCGACAGCCTGCATGAGCTGGGCGATGCGCTGGAGCGCATGGGAGATCTGGGCGGCGCCGCCCATGCCTTTCAGCAGCACCGGCGCATGATCGACCAGCAGCTGCGCGAAGAAACCCGCAGCGCCGTGCTCGAGCTGCAAGCCCAGTACGACGACGACCGCCGTGCCAAGGAAATGGCCCTGCTCAACCGCGACCACAGCCTCAAGCTGGAGCAGCTGCGCGCCCGCGATCTGCAGCTGCAGCTCTGGGCGGCGGTGGGGGCGTGCGTGGTGCTGTCGGCTGTGCTCCTGGGCCTGGCCTACCAGCGCATCCGCAAGACCAATCTCGCGCTGGCGCACAGCAATGCAGCACTCAAGGTGCAGGGTGAGCGTGATCCACTCACCGGCCTGGCCAACCGGCGCCATTTTCAGACGGCCATCCGCCGCCTGGCCGAGCATGGCCAGCTGCGCGCCTCGGTCTTTTTGATCGACATCGATCACTTCAAACGCATCAACGACAGCCATGGTCACGCGGTCGGTGACGCGGTGTTGATCGAGGTGGCCGCGCGCCTGCGCAGCTGCCTGCGCGACGAGGACTTGCTGGTGCGCTGGGGCGGCGAGGAGTTCCTGATCGTCATCGATGCGCGCCAGCCGGCGCAGATCGAGCACCTGGCCCAGCGGCTCTTGAACCAGATTGCCCAGGCCCCGGTGCGCTTCGGCCCGGGCCTGGCCCAGCTGCTGCCCATCAGCGCGTCCATGGGCTTTGCCAGCTTCCCGGTGGCGCCGCACGATTGGACGGTGGACTGGGAGCGCGCCATCGCCCTGGTGGACACCTTGATGTACATGGCCAAGGCCCATGGCCGCAACCGCGCCTTCGGCCTGCAAAGCCTGGGCGCCGGGCAGGCCTCGCTCGATGCTGCTGGCTGCCTGGCGCTGAGCGAGCGCATGGAGGAGGCCTGGCAGCAAGGCGAGCTGGCCCTCTTGCAGCTGCAAGGTCCAAGTTTGCCCGCCAGCCCGTCCGCGGTGCCGAGCGAGGGTGGGTCATGAGTCGGTCCATGCCCTCGCACCGGGTTCAGAGGGCCGCCCGAGCCGCGGTGCTGCTGGCCTCATGGCTGTCGCTGTCACCGCTGGCGGCCCAGGACACTCGGCCACCCGAGGCTGCCATGTCGGGGGCGGCGCCCGCGGCCAGCGCCGCGCGCTTGACGCCGACCGCCTGGCCCTACGAGCGCAGCTTCGACGATTCGCTGGAGCTGTTGCTGCGCCAGGGTTTCGATCGACCCGAGCAAGCCCTGCAGCGCGTGCGTGCGATGCAAAAGGACCGGGCCCTAGCCCGCCACAGCCTGCCTCTGTTGCTGGCTGAAGGCCGGCTGCTGGTGCTGGCGGGTGAGTTCACGCCGGCCCAGGCCTTGGCCGATCGATTGGCGCAGCACCCCGAGGCGCGTGACGCCGCTCTGCTTTTGCAAGCCGAGTGGGCGGATCGCCAAGGCCAGGGCATTCGTGCCACAGCCCTGGCTCGCCAGGCTTTGGCCGGTTTGAGCTTGCACTGTCCCAGCTCGGCCAGCCTGCAAAGCGTCCAGGCCTCGGGGGCGGGTGGGCGCTCGGCCTTGCCGGCCGCCTGCGATTTCCGCCTCAGCTGGTCGGCCCTGCGCCTGATCGAGCGCAACCAGATCCGCTCGGGCACCTTGCCCTTGGCCGAGGCCACGGTGCAGTGGGCCTTGGCTCTGGCACAGGCCGGTGGCGACCGTCATCTGGCGGCCAACAGCATGGGCACCCTGGCCATGTTGGCGCAGATGCAGGATCAGGCTGAGCAAGCCAAGCGCTGGCTGGTCCAGGCCCGGCAGCTGGCCCAGGGCGATGCACTGGCGCTGTTCAAGGTCAAGAACTACGAGGCCTTCGTGGCCAGCCATCGCCAGGACCACGCGGCCAAGCTGCGCGCGCTGGAAGAGTGCGTGGAGCTGGCGCGTCAGGCCGACGCACCACGCTGGCTTGCACAGGCGCAAAGCAATCTGGCAGATGCCTACCTACAGCTCAAGCAGCCGGCCCGGGCGCTGGAGGTGGCGCGCCAGGCCTTGCCTTTGTTCGAGCAGCGTGGCGACATCCGCATCCAGCGCACCATTCGTCACAATATGGCAGTGGCCTATGTGCAGCTGGGCGACTACGAGCAGGCCAAGCGCGAGGTGGCGCGCATCGAGGCCATGAGCCAGGGCCTGGTGGACCAGGGCCTGCGTGTACAGGAGCTGCGCGAGCTCGGCGAGGCCTGGACCGAAGCCGGCCAGTTCAAGGAAGGCCTGGCCGCCTACCACCTGGAGCGGCGCCTGAGTGCCGAGTTGGTCGAGATGAATCGCGCCAGCGCCTTGCAGCAGCTGCAGCTCAAGTACGACAGCGAGCGCAAGCAGCGCGATCTGGAGCTGTTGCAGCGCGACCAGGCTCTGGTGGACCATCAGCTCGCCAACCGCCAGCGGGTGCAGCAAGTGGGCGTGGCCGTGGCCCTGCTCTTGGGTCTGTCGCTCATTCTGGTGGCGGCCATGGTGCAGCGGGTACGGGCTGCCCGCAAGCGCCTGCGCGCCAACGAGCAACTGCTCAAGGCTCAGAGCGAACGCGACCCGCTGACCGACCTGGCCAACCGCCGCCATTTCCTGGCCGTGATGCAGGAGCATGCGCGGCGCGAGTTCCACGGTGCCTTGCTGATGGTGGACATCGACCACTTCAAGCATGTCAACGACCAGCATGGCCATGGGGTCGGCGATGTGGTGATCTGCGAGGTGGCCCGGCGCCTGAGCCTGGCCGTGCGGGCCGAAGACCTGGTGGTGCGCTGGGGCGGCGAGGAGTTTCTGGTCTTTGCGCCGGGTATTGCGCCCGAGGACTTGCTGCCTCTGGCCCAGCGCGTGCTGCAAGGCATTGGCGGTGAGCCGGTGGCCAGCAGCGAGGGGCCGCTGCGCATCACCGTGTCCATCGGCTGCGCGCATTTCCCGCTCCAGCCCAGCGGCCTGCCGCAGCATTGGGAGCAGGCGGTCAACTGGGCCGATATGGCGCTCTACACCGCCAAATCACGCGGCCGCAACCGGGCCGCCGCCATCGTCACTGTCAAGGCCGGCGACCGCCAGGCCTTGCAACAGATCGAGGCCGATTTTGACGCCGCCTGCTCCAGCGAGCGGGTGCAGCTGCAGCAGGTGCTGGGCCCCGGGGCCTGAACCCGGATCTCAGTCCTTGCCGGCCGGCGCTTCCGGCGCGTTGACGCCGTAGCGGTCGGCCTGGCGATCGCCGCGCACCCAATGGGTGTAGACATCGGGCGTGATGGGCAGCATTTCGGCGTTCCATTGCTCCCACAGGGCGCGCATCGTGGCCAGGCGATCTGCTTGAGCCGATGCCAGATTGGCGCGCTCGCGCGGATCGCGGCTGAGGTCGAACAGGAATTCATGCTGGCGGATGCGCAGGTACTTCATCGTGCCCTCGCGCAGCGCCCGCTGGCCCTGGGCCTTGTAACGCCAGAACAAGCGGCGCGCCTGGAGCGGCTGTCGGCCTTGCAACACAGGCAGCAAGTCGATGCCGTCGCTGGCCAGAGCGGGCGCTGGCGCGCTGGCGGCGGCCAGCAAGGAGGGCAGCATGTCCATGCTGATGGCGGTTTGTTCACTGACGCCAGCCTGCAGCCGCGCCGGCCAGCGCAGGATCAGGGGCACGCGGATGCCGCCTTCCAGCAGCTCGGTTTTCTGGCCGCTGAAGGGCCAGGTGCGCGAGAAGCGTTCGCCGCCGTTGTCGCTGGTGAAGACCACCAGGGTGTTGTCCTCCAGCCCTTGCTCGCGCAAGGCTTGCAGCACCCGGCCGATGCCTCGGTCCATGGCCTGCACCATGCGGCCGTAGGTCTCCAGGCTGCCGCCGTCGTGGTGCAGCAGGCTCTTGAGCTGCCCGGCCAGGGCGGCATCCTCCGGGCCTTCCCAGGGCCAGTGCGGGGCGGTGTAGTGCAGGCTCAGGAACAGGGGGCGAGGGTCGGTCTTGCAGGCCTGGATCACTTCGACCGCCCGGCTGCTCAGCAGGTCGGTGTAGTAGCCCTGGGTGTCGAGCAGGCGCTCGCCGTCCCAGAAATCGACCTGCGCTTTGGGGCCGGTGCTGTCCTTGTGATTGAAGTAGCCGATGCCGCCGCCGAGATTGCCGTAGAAGCTTTCGTAGCCGCTTTTCAGCGGGCCGAAGGCCGGCGGGTGGCCGAGATGCCATTTGCCGACCAGGGTCGTGCGGTAGCCGGCCGCGCGCAGCTGGCCCGGCAGGGTGGGGTGATCGGGAGGCAGGCCGTGGAGCGAGTCGCGGCTGGGAATGGGCTCTTCCAGGCCCACGCGCAGGCGGTACTGGTAGCGGCCGGTGATCAGCGCCGTGCGCGTGGCCGAGCAGACCGGTGAATTGGCATAGGCCTGGGTCAGGCGCTGGCCTTGCGCGGCCAGGCGGTCCAGCACCGGGGTGCTGAAATCGGTCTGACCATAGCAGCCGAGATCACCCCAGCCCAGGTCATCGGCCATGATGAAGACGATGTGGGGCGCGGCGCCGGCCGGCTTGGCGGTATCAGCCGCCAGGGCCGAGGCCGAGCCGGCCCCCAGGCCCAAACCGGCCGCGGCGCCCAGGCTGCGCTCCAGCCAGTCGCGTCGGCTCCAGTGGCCTCGGTGGGGGGGTGAATCGCTCATACCGGTCTCCGCGGGGATGCAAAGCCGGGCATGCTAGCGCCGGCGTCGGGCCCAGCCCCCCGGGGATTCACTGGTAGCTGCGCAGAATGGCGTTCAGCCGGCCTGATTTCTGCAACTGCTCCATGGCCCGGCGCAGGGCGCGCAGCGTCTCTTCCGACAGATCGCGGCGGGCGTACAAGCTGTAGTTCTTTTCGTTGACGACAAAGGGCGGCGCGAAGCTGGCGCGATCGATGCCGGTCTGGCGCAGGGCGTAGCTGAGCAGGTAGTCGGAGGAGATCACGGCGTCGAGCCGCTCCAGGGCCAGCATGCGCACGCCCTGGAAAGGGTCGGCCATGGGGAACTTCTGGATCGCTTCGTCGTTGTTGATGCTCTCGTCGTAGAAGGCCCCGCGGGCCACGCCCAGCAGGTGGCCGCGCAGCTGGCTGACCTGGCTGATGCCGGCGGCTTTGCGCGTCAGCACCACGAACTTGAAGCTGTGAAAGGGCACGATTTTTTGGGCCAGGGCGTCCAACTCGGGGCCGTCGACGCCCACCACCAGATCGGCGCTGCCGTCCTTCAGCCCCAGGGCCAGGCGCACGTAGACGGCGGAGTTGATGCTGACGGCCAGCTCGGCCTGCTGGGCCAAGGCATTCATGATCTCGATGTGCATGCCGGGCCGTTGGGCCTCGCCGCGCAGGGTGTAGGGCGCCACATCGTTGATCAGCACGCGCAGCGGCGCCGGCGGCAGGGCCGGCGCAGCGGCCACGGCGCCTTGTGCCGCCGCAGGGCGGCCGGACCACAGCAAGCACAGCGCCAGCAGCGCTGCCCGGCAGGAGGGGCGCAATTCAACAAGCATGCGGCAGTTTAGTGCCGCTCTTTCTTCGCCTTGCGCTGACCTGGCACCGACCTGGCGCCTACTCGCTCAGCAGCAGCACACTGGCGCAGGCCGGCAGTTGCAGGCGTACGCGGTGTCCGCCATCGAGCAGCTCCAGCACCACCGGACCCGCATGCCCCGGCTGCACACCGCGCCACTGGCGCACCTGCAGGGGCAGCTGCCAGACGGGGATCTCCAGGCTCAGGGCTTGATCACCGCGGTTCACGGCCACGACCGTGGCCTCCCAATCGGTGTGGCGCGCAAACACCAGGGCCTCATCGCGCACCGTCAAGGTCTGCACCACGCCGTGGCGCCATTCGCCGCGGCTCTGGCGCAGCTGGATCAGCGCGCGGTAGTGCTGGAACAGGGGCAGGTTCCACTGCGCGCGGTCCCAGGGGAAGGGGCGGCGGCAGTCCGGGTCTTGGCCGCCGGGCAGGCCGATCTCGTCACCGTAATAGACACAGGGCGCGCCCGGGCTGGTGAAGAGCAGGGTGGCTGCCAGGGCCATGCGGGCCGTGTCTTCGCCCAGCAGGGTGAAGAAGCGCGAAGTGTCGTGGCTGTCCAGCAGATTGAGCTGGGCCAGCTGGTTGGCATAGGGGATGGTGGCGCGGCCGCGCGCCAGCCAGCGCTCGAAGGCCACGGTGCTCAGGCGGATCGGCTGGTAGGCCACGTCCAGCCCGGCCAGCCAGGCGCGCACCGGGTGGGCGAAGCCGTAGTAGTTCATGGCCCCGTCTTCCTGCTCGCCCTGCAGCCAGCGCGTGGCCTCGGCAAAATGCTCGCCCAACACATAGGCCTGGTCGTTCTCCTGCTTGATGGCCTGGCGGAACTCGCGCACGAACTGGGCGTTGTTGCGCGCCCCGGGGCCTTCGCCCAGCATGTGGATCACGTCGAGGCGCCAGCCGTCAATGGCATAGGGTGGGCGCAGCCAGTGGCGCAGCACGGCGTCGGGCCCGGCGTAGATGGCCTGGCGCAGCGCGGCCGAGCTGAAATCCAGCACCGGCAGGGAGTCATAGCCCTTCCAGCCCAGAGGCCGGCCCTGGCCGTCGAAGGCATAGAAGCTGCGGTAGGGCGAATGGATCGACTGCGCCGCGCCCAGCTCCGCATGCACACCGGTCTGGTTGAACCAGGGGTGGTTGACGCCGGTGTGGTTGACCACCGCATCCAACACCAGCCTCATGCCGCGCGCGGCGGTGGCCTCGCGCAGCTCGACCAGGGCGCGGTTGCCGCCCAGCTGTGCGTCGACTTGAAAGTAGTCGTCGCAGTCGTATTTGTGGTTGCTGCCCGAGCTGAAGATGGGGTTCAGGTAGAGGGCGCTGATGCCCAGCTCCTGCTGCAGATAGTCGAGCTTCTCGATGATGCCGGGCAGGTCGCCGCCGTAAAAGCTGTTGGCCGCATGGGCCGGGTCCACCGGCTCATGCCAGGCCGGCTCCACCACCGCGCGCCCGGCCTGGCCGGGCAAGACCTGACCCTGGCGGCTGGGTGGCCGCGGGCTGTGCTCGGCGGCATGAAAGCGATCGGGAAAGATTTGATAGAAGACCTGCTCGCGCACCCAGTCGGGCGGCTGGTGCTGGCGATTCAGGCGGAAATGCAGGCTCTCCGGCGGCAGGTGCTCATGTGCGCCATCGGCCGCCAGCCAATGCTGCGTGCCATCGACCAGCACCTTGAAGGCATAGAGCGTCAGCGCATCGCCATGGTTCCAGGGCAGCCAGGCCTGCCAGCGGTGCAGCTGGCCCTGGCGCCCGACGTAGTGCATGGGGATCAGCTGCTCTTCGTTGTCGGGCTGGCTGCGCAGATAGACCTGGTCCAGCTGTTCGCGTTCGCTGAGCAGGCTGATCTTGCAACCCTCGGGGCTGCGCTGCACCCAGGGGCTGATCTGCGGATGGACCAGGAGCAGCGAATGGGAATCAAGCAGCATGGGCAGGTCTTTCGGGTTCTCGGTCTTGGGGCGGCCAGGGCAGGCCGATCCGGGCCGGCATTCTGCGCAGAGCCCGGCCCCTGATGCGTCCGCCCCGGGGGTGGAATCTGGGGTGGAGGCAAGGCGAGGGCCGGCTCTCAGCGCGGCACGGTGCGGGCCCGCTGCATGGCTTCTTCGCGCGAGCTGATGTGCAGTTTGGCGTAAAGCCGGTTGATGTGGGTCTTGACCGTGGTGACCGAGACGAAAAGCTGGGCGGCGATCTGCTCGTTGCTGAGCTCGCTGCCGATCAGCTGCAGCACCTGCCACTCGCGCCGGGTCAGGCCGAAGGGCGGCGGGTTGGTGTGCTCATCGGCGCGGCTCGCGGGCTGATCGTGCGGGCGAGGGGTGTTGCGCTGGGTCTCGGGCATGAGCGAGGCTTGAGTCGGCCCGCCGCGCAAGACCTGCAGCCAGTGGCGCGCGTTCTGGCGCGCCAGCGGGTGGTGGACGATGGCCGGCTGGGCCAGCAAGGCGGCCAGCGGCCCGACCAGCTTGGGCGCCAGCAGGCGCACGCGGTTCAGCGTCTCGTTCAGCTGCTGGGCGCTGCGCAGGGCCTGCAGGCCATCTCGCAGGGCGTCCAGCCCGGCGCCGCCGGCCGGCTGGCTCAGCGCCCGCAGCAGCGCCTGCTGCCAGGCCAGTCGCTGCAGCCCGCGGGCCTGCATGGCCTCGGCCCAGGCCGCGAGGCGCGCATCCGGCCAGGGGCGGGCTGCCAGCAAGGCAGCGCAGCCCTGCAGCCAGGCGCGCTCGAAATCGAACAGCGAGGCCGCCGTGGGTACAGGGGCAGCGGCGCTTTCCGCGCCCGTCTCCAGTGCCGCCCAGTGCAGCAGGCGCGGCATCTGGTGTTGCAGGGAAGCGAGGTGGATCTGCGCCTGCAGCAGGCGGTTGCGCCAGCGCTTGCAGTAAAAGGTGTGACTGTCGCGCTGGCTCAGGGCCTCGATCTGTCGCGCGGCCGCCTCGACCTCGCCGCTGTTCAAGCCGGCCTGCGCCTGGTCCACCAGGCGCGGGAAGGCGAAATAGTCCTCGGCCGGCAGCGGGCCGTCCAGCAAGCCCAGTTGCTGCCGCAGGGCCTGGGCCTGCGCGGCGAAGAAACGGGCGCTCTCGCCGGGCTCGGCCCCGGCCTCGTCGTCCAGCTCCAGATGCACCTCGGCCAGGGCTTCCAGGGCTTCGATCTGCAGCAGGCTGCAGTCGTCACGGCGTGCGCCCTTGAGTGCCGCCGTCAGCGGCGCCAGGGCGGCGCGCGGCTGCCCGGCCGCCAGCCAGGCGCGGCCCAGGGTGGCCCGGGCCATCAGGGCCGGCAGGATCAGGTCGTTGGGGAAGGCCGCGATGGCCGCTTGGGCCTCGGCCACGGCCCGGCTGCTCTGGTCAAACGCCAGGGCGACGCGGGCTTGCAAGGTGGCGCGCAAGCCCTCGCTCAGCCCTTCAGCCGCCGGCAGCAGGCGTTCCACCGTGTGGGGCTCGCCCACGGCTTCGATGGTCCAGGCCAGGCGCAGGCCCAGCAGATCCCCGCGCTGCAGCGCGGGCTGCAGCAGATTGGGTTTCAGCAAGCGGCCCGCCAGCTCCTGCTGCGGGCTCAGCAGCAGGGCCCAGCCGGCGCGCTCCAGCACCTGCAGCTGCAGGCCGGCCCAGCCGTGCTCCAGCGCCAGGCGCGCCGCCAGCAGGGGCTGGGGGCTGCGCAGCAAAAGTTCCACCGCGCGGCTCAGCATGGCGTCGAAGCTGGCGGGCTCCCGCTCGCGCCAGCGCTGCACGGCGCTCAGGCCCTCGGCCACCTGGTCCGCGCCGCCGGCGGTCAGGGGCGGCAGCTCGCGCGGAGCACAGGCCAGCGCGGCAGCCAGCAGGGCCGGGTCCTGCGCGCCGGGCTCACCGCCGAGCAGGGCCTGCAAGGCCAGGCGCCGGCTGGCCAGGTCCAGGCTGGGCGGGAGGGCCGTGGCGGTGACAGAGGGGCTCAGCAAGGGGCGGGCTAAGAGCTGGGGTGGTGGGTGAAGCCGGGGCCGCCAGCGCGCCAGGCCTCGGGCGGTGCGCTCGCCGCACCGGGATCGACAAGTTCCACTCCGGGGGTGGATGCCGGGCCGCGGCGCAGTGGCAACAATGCGCTGGCGCAAAGTCTACGTTCAATCGGCGCTGGGGCTTTGCGACCTGGCCGTACGCTGCTTCCTCAGCCGGCCTGTTTCACCGTTCTTGCTGCCCTCTCGCCTTGTCGTCTGCCTCCACCCCGCATCCCCAGCCCCGCCTGCTCAGCCTGGCCTGGCCCTTGTTCACCGAGCTGGGCCTGGGCATCGCCATCGGCCTGCTGGGCACGGCCCTGGCCGCCGCCATCTCGGACACGGCCGGCGCGGCCTTCGCCCTGGCCAACCATGTCTCGGCCATGCTGTTCATCCTGTTTCGCATCATCGGTGCCGGGGTCAGCGTGGTCCTGACCCAAAGCCTGGGGGCCGGCCGGCGCGATGCCGCCGATGCGGTGGCGCGCGCGGTGCTGGGCGCCAGCAGCTGGATCGGCGCCTTCAGCGCCTCGGTGGCCTTGCTGTTCGCCGGGCCGCTGCTGCGCCTGCTCAATGCCCCGCCCGAGGTGCTGCCTCTGGCCCAGCCGTTCTTGCAGGCCCTGGCGCCGGCGCTGCTGCTCGATGCCTGGAATGCCTCGATGAGCAGCGTGATGCGCGCGCACCTGCGCAGCCGCGAAGCGCTGGCCGTGGTGGTGGTGATGCATTCGGTGCACCTGCTGCTGGCCTGGCCGCTGATGCAGGGCTGGGGGCCCTTGCCGGCGCTGGGCCTGCCTGGCTTTGCCGTGGCACTTGGACTGAGCCGAGCGGTGGGTTTGAGCCTGCATCTGATGCTGTGGCGGGCGCGCCTGGATCTGCGGCCGCAGCGCAGCGATTGGTGGCGGCTCCCGCGCCGGGAGCTGTCGGCGGTCTTGCACATCGGCCTGCCCGGCGCGGCCGAGAACATCGCTTACCGCCTGGCCTTCATGGTCAGCGTGGCGGTGGCCGCGCTCTGGGGCGCCGGGGCCCTGGCCACCCATGCGTACGTGTCGCAGCTGATGTACGGCATCTTGCTTTTCGGTCTGGCCACCGGCTTTGCGGTCGAGATCGTGGTGGGGCATTTGATTGGCGCGGGGCAGCTGCACGCGGCCAACCGCCTCGTGCGGCGGGCGCTGGCGCGCGGCCTGGTGGTCAGCGTGGGGGTGGCTTTGAGTGCGGCCCTGGCCGGGCCCTGGCTGCTGGGTTTGTTCACGACGGACGCGGCCATCATTCGAGCCGGCAGCGTGCTGCTGTGGCTGACCGTGCTGCTGGAGCCGGGGCGCACCTTCAATCTGGTGGTGATCAACGCCCTGCGCGCAGCCGGCGACGCCCGCTATCCGGTGATGGCGGGGGCGGCATCCATGCTGCTGGTGCTGGCGGGCGGCGCCTGGTTTTTGGGCGCGTTTTGCGGCCTGGGCCTGCCTGGGGTGTGGCTGGCCTATGTGCTGGACGAGTGGATTCGCGGCCTCCTGATGTGGCGCCGCTGGAACACTTTGGCCTGGGTTCCCATGGCGCGGGCTGCACACAGGCGCTTGCGCTCGGCATGATTTGGCAGCGCGGCACACTTCGCCGTGCCTCGCGTCCGGCCCGCTGCGATACTGGTGGGGATGAGCCTGAAGCCCGAATTCCGCGTTTTGTTCCACGGTTTCCTGGCGGTCCTCTGGCTGGCCGTCAGCGGTCTGCCAGCGCAGGCGCAGGCATCCGAGCACGCAGCCCCACCTGCGGCACCCGTGCCTGCGGCTTCGGCTGCCTCGGTCGTACGGCTGCAGCCGGGCTCCGACGAACCCGATCTTGAAGAACTGCTGCGCCAGGAATTGCGCGAAGTGCCGCGCGAGGTCGAGGTTTCGGCCGCTTCCCGCTTCGCCCAGAGCGCCGCGCAGGCCCCAGCCGTCACCTATGTGGTCACGGCGGCCGAGATCCAGCGCTACGGCATGCGCAGCCTGGCCGACATCCTGCGCGCCATGCCGGGCATCCACATCAGTTTTGATGGCGGCTTCAGCTACATCGGTGCCCGCGGCCTGGGCCGGCCGGCCGATTTCAACAGCCGTTTGCTGGTGCTGCTGGACGGCATGCGGGTCAATGAGAACATCTACGACGCGGCCCTGATCGACGGCGACTTCTTTGCCGATGTTGACCTGATCGACCGGGTCGAGTACGCGCCTGGGCCGGGTTCTGCGGTCTACGGCAACAATGCCTTCCTGGGCGTGGTCAATGTGATCACCAAGCGGGTGGACAAGCTGCGTGGCTTCCAGCTGCGCAGCAGCCTCGACTCCGAGGGACAAAAGCGCCTGCGTGCCAGCTGGGGCTGGCGTGGCGAGTCGGGCTGGGAGGGCTGGCTTTCGAGCAGCCAGATGCAGCACAGCCGCCGCTCGCTCATGAACGAGTACCCGCCCGAACATGAGCCGGCCCTGCGCGCGCTCAAGTGGGCGCGTGATCAGCGCGTGCTGGGTGGTGTGCGGGGGGACGGCATCAGCCTGCAGGCTGGCTTCAGCAGCGTGCGCGAGGGCCTGCCGTATTTTTTGACCGAGGACACCTGGGATCTGGGCCAGTACAACAGCCGCGGGGTCAACACTTTTTACGCCCTCGACTACGAGCGCAGTCTTGGAGCTCACTGGGATCTGTCCTTGCATCTCTCGGGCAAGCGGGTGGATTTCCAGAAGCACTCGCCCTTTCTCGATGGCCCGGACACGGTGTCGTTCTACAACGAGCGCAGTCTGGGGCGCTGGATCAACGGTGATCTACGCCTGAGTACCCAGCTGTGGGCGGGGCACAAGCTGATGTTCGGCTTGGAGTACCAGCGCGACCTGGTTCAGCGCGTCTCTGCTGGTGCCGACGCTTACGGGGATCTCTTTGTCTTCGAAGGCGGCAACCGCCGCAACGGTCTGTTTGTGCAGGATGAATGGCGGCTCAATGATGCGCATCTGCTGGTCCTGGGTCTGCGCCAGGACCGGGCCCGCATTGGCGGCAGCAGCTGGAATCCGCGTCTGGCCTGGATCTGGCGGGCCCGGCCCGATGCCAGCTTCAAGCTGCTTTACGGCAGCGCCTTCCGGGCCGCCAATCTGTTCGAGTTCCAGGTCAACGAGCCGCGTGCCTTGCCGACACCGGAACCCGAGCGCGTGCGCAGCCTGGAGGCCGCCTGGGATCAGGCGCTCAGCCCGCAGCTGCAACTGCGGGCGTCGGCCTTTGTGTCGCGCTTGCGAAACCTGATCAGTCTCGATGATTCGCCCCAGCCTTACTTCATCAACAGCCCGCGCCTGCGCACCGAGGGGCTGGAGCTCGGCCTGGAAAAACGTTGGGACCAGGGCGCGCAGCTGCGAGCCTCGCTG
This sequence comes from Paucibacter sp. B51, assembly GCF_027863535.1. Classification (NCBI taxonomy): domain Bacteria; kingdom Pseudomonadati; phylum Pseudomonadota; class Betaproteobacteria; order Burkholderiales; family Sphaerotilaceae; genus Roseateles; species Paucibacter sp. B51. The sequence continues at coordinate 3,200,319 of NZ_JAPIVN010000001.1, forward strand.
TCGCTGCAGCGCACCCGCGACCCGCAAGGTCAGGGCCTGAGCAACTCGCCCCACGCCTTGCTCAAGCTGCACTACAGCCGGCCGCTGCTGGGCGACCGGCTGCAGCTCGGGTGGCAGCTGCAAGCCACCAGTCGGCGCCATACCGACGGCGAGGATTTGCCGGGTTATGTCGTGCAGAACCTGAACCTGCTCTGGCGGCCGGCGTCCGGTCATGAGCTGAGCCTCGGCCTCTACAACCTGACCCAGACTCGCTATTTCGATCAGCCCGTGGTGCAAGGCTACCCCTTGCCTCAGCCGCGGCGGAGCGCTCAGCTGAGCTGGACCTGGAGCTTCGAGTGATGACGAAGCGCCTGCCTGCCGCGACTCTGCAGCGCCGACGCCGCCAGGCGCTGGCCCTGCTGGCGCTGCTCGCCTCGGCCCTGAGCCCGGTGCGCGCCGGCCTGGGCCTCGACGATGCGCAGCTCAAGGCCGCCTTCATTTACCGCTTCGCCCAGTTCACCCAGTGGCCCGGGCCGCCGCCGCAGGAATTCAGCTACTGCGTGGCGAGCGCACCGGCGCTGCGCGAGGCCATGTCCGGCCTGCCGCAGAAGCCCCATGCCGTGGCGACGGTCAAGGTGCGCAGCGTCAGCGAACCGCAGCAGGCCCTGGGCTGCCAGGTGCTGGTGCTGGGCCTGAGCGAGCGGGCCGATCTGCTGCGTTGGCAGCAGGCCTTGGGGGCCGAGCCGGTGCTGGTGGTGGGCGACAGCGCCGAGGCTTTTCGTGCCGGCGTGTCGATCGCCTTGCTGGTGGAGCCCAATGGCCTGGCCTTTCGTATCAACCACAGCGAAGCCAAGCGCCGCGGCCTGAGCCTGAGCTCGCAGATGCTCAAGCTGGCGCGCGAGGTGAAGTAGCACCGGGCGCCGATTGCGCGGGTCGTGTCGGCCGCATGGTCCGTTTGCACCGGGCCTGCTTCACCGCCTTGTCACCCCTGGCTTGAAGAATGCGCCGCGTACGCAGGCCCCTGCTCCTGCGCCCCATGGAGCCTTCTTCCTCATGATCACCAAGACTTTTGCCCGCGCCCCGGGCGCCCTGAATACGCTGGTTCTGGCCCTGACCCTGGCGGCCGCTGCCACCTCGGCCCAAGCCCAAAGCAACACCCTGATCGGCTGGGCCAAGATGCCCGCCAACACCTTCTCGGACGGCCCGACCTCGGGCCAATTCGCCTCGGGCGCTGGCGGCAACCCGCTGCCCTTGCTGAACAAGCAGCCGGTGCAAGGCTTCTCGGCCGTGCTGAATGGCCCGAGCGCCGGCAGCTACCTCTTCATGCCCGACAACGGCTTCGGCACCCAAGGCAACTCGGCCGACACCTTGCTGCGCATGTACGCCGTTACGCCCGACTTCAAGACCATCTCGGGCGGCAGCGGCACGATCTCGGCTGCCAGCTACCAGACCGGCGCCAGCCTGCCGGCCTTCAATGCCGACAGTCGCATCACCCTGGCCGACCCGGACCGCAAGCTGGGCTTCAAGATCCAGGCCGACTACACCAACTATTACAACAACGCTGCCAACCCCCTGGTCGATGCCAGCATCCGCTCGGGCCGATTGCTGACCGGCGCTGACTTCGACATCGAGTCGGTGCGCAAGGACAAGAACGGCAATCTCTGGTTCGGCGACGAGTTCGGCCCCTTCCTGGTCAAGGCCGATGCCACGGGCAAGGTGCTGCGCACCGAAGTCGGCCTGCCTGGCGTGATGGCACCGCAGAACCCGCACCTCAACGGCGGCGTGGCCAATCTGCCAGGCTCGGGTGGCTTCGAAGGCATGGCCATCAACCCGGCCGGCGACAAGCTCTACACCTTGATGGAAAAGAGCGTGGCCGGCGACGCAGCCGGCACCCTGCGCATCAATGAGTTCAGCATCGACAGCGAGAGCTATACCGGCGCCAGCTTCCGCTACAAGCTCGATGCTGCGGGCGTGGCCATCGGCGACATGACGGCGCTGAACGACCATGAGTTCATCGTCATCGAACGCAACAACGCCACCGCCACCGCTGGCGGCACCCCCTTCAAGAAGCTGTTCCGCGTCGACATCAATCGCGTCGATGCCCAGGGTTATGTCAGCAAGACCGAGCTGGTCGATCTGATGAACATTGCCGATCCGAACGATCTCAACGGAGACGGCAAGACCACCTTCACCTTCCCCTTTGTCACCATCGAAAGCGTGTTGGTGCTGGATCAGAACACCTTGCTAATCGCCAACGACAACAACTACCCCGGCACGGGTGGCCGTGATCTGGGTTCGGACCCGACCGAGTTTCTGAAGATCCAGCTGGCCAACCCGGTGCCGGAGCCCAGCAGCTACGCCATGTTGCTGGGTGGTCTGGGTCTGATGGGCGCCTGGTTGCGCCGCCGCAAGCTGGCCTGAGCGGACCCAGCAAGGAGGGAGGGGGGGGGCTGGCGCCCCGAACCAAGAAAAACAGGCCGGTCGTCCGGCCTGTTTTTTTGCTCGCCCGCTTCAGGCTGGCTGCAGATCAAGATTGGGCCATTGCTCGGCCTGAATTTCGAAGCGGTGGTACCAGTCGGACGGCAGGGTACCGGCCCAGACCCGGTTGTGGTGGGGCTGCAGGCGTTTCTTGCCGAAGGTCAGCCGGGCTTCGGCCAGGGCCAGCAGGCTGTTGGCATTCCAGTCGCCACCGACCGGGCTGGCCGCGGCGCCGAGCGAAATGGTCAAGGGCGCCGGACCGTCCAGATCGGCGCAAGCCGCTTGCACGGCGGCGCGCAGCGCTTCGGCCTTCTCGTGGGCGGCCGCCAGATCGGTGGCCGGTAACAGCATCACGAATTCATCGCCGCCGAGATGCACCAGGCTGCCGCCCGCCGGTTGTTGGGCTTTGAGCAGTTCGGCCACACGCAGCAGCACGGCTTGCGCCTGGGCCTGGCCCTGGTCTTCCAGATAGGCTTTGAAATGGTCGAGGTCCATGGTCAGCACCGCCAGCGGCTGGCCCGCAGCGCGTGCGGCCGCGGCCGCCTGATCCAGATGACCTTGCAGGGCCGTGCGGTCCAGCAAGCCGTTCAACTCCAGTGTGTCGGCAATGAGATTGGGCATATCAGCGCTCTCCGGTCTAAGGAACGACCCCATCCTAAGCAGGGGGCCGAACCCGGAGCATGCTCCTTTTCCCGTGGGTCGCCAGCGGCCGGTGCGCCCTTTTCTTGCGCCAGATCAGCGGCTGTGCGAGGTCAGCCGGGCCAAGGGCGAGGCCAGGCTGACGCCGGGCGCAGCCCGCCGTGCGCCGCCGCGCGCCGGGCTGGCTTCTGCGCTGGATTCTTCCAACCGGTCTTGCGGGCTGGCCGCGATCAGGCCGGCCGGGTCGCGCTGCATGGCCACGCCGACCGCCAGGATGTCGATCACCAGCAGGTGCAGGATGCGGCTGACCATGGGCAGGTGGGTGGAGACGTCCTCGACATGGTCGATGATCAGGGCCACATCGGCCTTTCGCGCCAGCGGCGACTGGCCGGCCGTGATGGCCACCACATAGGCGCCGCGCGCCTTGGCTTTTTCCACCACTTCCAGCAGCTCGGGCAGGCGGCCGCTGTTGCTGATGACCACGGCCACATCGCCGGGTTTGAGCACATTGGCGGCCAGCAGCTGCAGGCGCGGGTCGGTGTAGGCGCAGCTGGACATGCCAAAGCGCAGGAACTTGAACTCTGCATCCTGCGCCACCACGCCGTAATGGCCGACGGCATAAAACTCGATGCGCCCGGCCTTGAGCAGCAGGGCGACCGCACGGTCGATCATGTCGCGGTTGAGTTGGCTGCGCACCTGCAGGATGGCCGAGGCCGTGTTGCCCAAGACCTTGGCGCCCAGCTCCAGCATGGAGTCGTCGCCCTTGACCTGGGTGTGGGTGACGGGCACGGTGCCGGTCAGGCCCGAGGCCAGGCGCAGCTTGAAGTCCGACAGGCCCTCGCAGCCCAGGGTGCGGCAGAAGCGGATGACGGTGGGCTGGCTGACGTTGGCGGCGCGGGCGATCTCGACAATGGGGTCGTTCAGGGCCGAGCGCGGGTGGGCCAGCACATGGTCGGCCACGCGCGCCTCGGCCGGTGACAAGCCCGGGCGGGCGCGGCGGATCTGGCCCAGCAGGCCGGCGCCGGGGGCTTCTTCCAGCGTGGCCAGCTGGGCTTGCAGAATCGCCGAGGCGCCCTTGAAGGTGGCGTGCTCGGCGGTGATGACAAAGGTCGGGATGCCGGCGACATAGTCGCTGAAGCGGCCTTTGTCCTCGAAGCGGGCGCGGAAGCTGGAGCGGTCGAAAGCCTCACCCAGGCGCGGCACGATGCCGCCGCCGATGTAGACGCCGCCCAGGGCGCCCAGGGTCACCGCCAGATTGGAGGCGGCTGTGCCCAGCAGGCCGCAGAAGACTTCCAGGGTTTCGACGCACAAGGCGTCGCTGGCATCCAGAGCGCGCTGGGTGATCTTGGGCGCATCCAATTCCTCGGCCTCCTGGCCGGCATGCTCGGCCAGGGCGCGGTAGATCAGCTCCAGGCCGGGGCCGGAGAGCAGGCGCTCAAAAGACACGTGGTCGTACTGCTTCCAGGCGTGGCGCAGGATGGCGATCTCTCGCTCGTCGCGCGGTGCGAAATTGGTGTGGCCGCCCTCGGTGCCCAGGGCGATCCAGCCGTCGCCGGCCGGGATCAGGCCTGACACGCCCAAGCCCGAGCCCGAGCCCAGCAGGCCGATCACGCTGGGCATGCGCGCCTCGCCGCCGCCCACCTGGCGCACATCGGCGGGTGAGAGCCGCGGCAAGGCCATGGCCAGGGCCGTGAAGTCATTGACCACGACCAGGGTGTCGAAACCCAGGCGCTGGCGCATCTCTTCGATCGAGAACTGCCAGTGGTAGTTGGTCATGCGCACCTGGTCGCCTTCGACCGGGTTCGCGATGGCAATGGCCGCGTGGGCGATATGGAGGGTGTCGGCCAAGCCCTTGAGATAGGCGCTCACAGCGGCATGGAAATCGGCGTGCTCGGCGCAGCGCAGGGAGGCGATCCGGCTGAACTCGCCCGGCGACGTCTCCAGAGCGAAGCGCGCGTAAGTGCCGCCAATGTCGGCAATCAGGCGGGGGGCGTCAAACGGAGGCAGAGAGGACATCGGCGTGGGCATCCAGGCAAGGGGCAGGGCGACTGCGCATTATCAGGGTCGCTCCTGGGCGGGGTAAGCCGGGCAGTCCCTGCCATGCCAGCAGCCCGGCGGTTCTGGTGTGCGCAGGGCGCCCGCAGGCTTGCGGCGGCAAGCACATATGGGGGTGATTTTGACTTGAATTTGTAGCTTCACTACTTTTTGTGAAGGCGGCAAGCCTGGCTTGTTGGCCGTGTTCCGTGTGGCTCAATCGGTACTCAGGGGACTTTCGCCCTAGGAATCGCCTCCCGGGTGGCGAGTTCTTGCCATTCCTCGGGTAGTCGCTCTTGCTATGTGAATGTAGTTTTGCTACCTTTTGCCTGTGCGAGGAGCGGGCCCAAAGGGCTGGCCGCGCAAGAACATGAGACGCAGCCGCCTTCCGGGTGGTCTGCCGCGAACGGGGACCGAGGATGCAGCGAGTAGATGTGATGGGCGTGGTTCTGGGGCTGAGGCCGGATCAGGGTGCGTGCGCATGAGTGCGATTGCGCCGCGTGCATCGGCTGCTGAGGCGCCGGCCTACCCGAGTTTGGTGGCGGATGTGGGCGGCACCAATGCCCGTTTCGGCTGGCTGGCGCAGGCCGGCGCTGCGGTGACGGACGTGCAGGTGCTGCCGGTGCGTGAGCATCGCAGCCCTTTGTCGGCCGTGCAGGCCTATCTGGCGCTGCAGCAGGCGCGCCTGGGCGCGGCCTATCAGGCGCCACGCCGGCTGGCGTTTGCTCTGGCCACCTCGGTCGGGGGTGATCGCCTGGAGCTGACCAATGCGCACTGGAGCTTTTCGCGCAGTGAGCTGCAGGCGCAGCTGGGGCTGTCCAGCCTTCTGGTGCTCAATGATTTCGAGGCTCTGGCCTTGTCGCTGCCGCGCTTGTCGGCGGCGCAGCTGCGCCAGTGGGGTGGTGCGCGGGTGCTGCCGGGTGAGGATCTGGGGGCGGCGGGTGCCTTGGCCGTGATTGGCCCGGGCACCGGCCTCGGCGTGGCCGGTGTGCTGCCTTCGCGCCACGGCTGGATGGCCTTGCCGGGTGAGGGCGGTCATATGACGCTGGCGCCGGCCGATGGCTTTGAGAGCGAGTTGCTGGCCCAGGTGCGCACCGAGTTTGCGCATGTCTCTGCCGAGCGCCTGCTCTCGGGCATCGGTCTGCCGGTGTTGCATCAGGCGGTGCGGGCGGTCTTGGGCGCGCCGCTTGCCGAGGCGCTGAGCACCGAGCAGATCGTCGAGCGCGGCTTGACCGGCGCGGATGCCTTTTGCGAGCGCAGCCTGGCCACCTTCTGTGCCTTGCTGGGCGGCTTCGCCGGCAATGTGGCGCTGGCGCTGGGTGCGCGTGGTGGGGTCTATATCGGCGGCGGCATCGTGCCGCGCCTTGGGGACTACTTCTTTGCCTCGCAGTTCCGTGAGCGCTTTGAAGCCAAGGGGCGCTTCCGTGCCTATCTGGAGGAGATCCCGGTGGCCTTGATCACCGACACCCTGGCGGCGCTCAGTGGTGCAGCCCTGGCCTTGGAGCAACAAGATGCGATCTGCCTGTAGTTTGATGTAGTTGAATTACAAGCCGCATGACTTTCAGTCTCGGTGATGCCCCTGATCTGGACTGGAAGTGGTATTGAAAACGCGTTAAATCGGCCGTTTTTTCAGAAAAAAGCGTCTAAAAATGGTTGCTTGGACGCAAAACTAGGGTTTACGTTTGTTGGTCTGAAAATCTAGTTTTGATACAAACTAGTTCAGACATCAGGTTCAAAGTCATGGCATCCGTCGCACCAGCGGCGGGGCAGGGCGGCGAAGGGTTCGTTGGTTCGGTCGTTGTTGAGTACGTAGCAAGCAGTCGAGATTCAGGAGACAAAAGATGAGTACTTCCGCAGAGAAGCGCAAGCAGGCCCTGGCAGTGCAGCGCGAGATTTTCAAAATCAACCCGGTGGCCGTGGGCTGCAGCCTGTTGATGTTGGCCACGGGTGCGTTTGCCCAACAATCGCCGGCCAAACTGGACACTGTGCAGGTGACCGGCATCCGCAAGGGCATCGAGGACGCCATCTCGGTCAAGAAGAACAGCGACTCCATCGTCGAGTCGATTTCTTCCGAGGACATCGGCAAGCTGCCTGACAACAGCATTGCCGAGTCTCTGGCTCGCCTGCCGGGTCTCTCGGCTCAGCGCGTGGCCGGCCGGGCTCAGGTGATCAGCGTGCGCGGCCTGTCGCCCGATTTCGCCACCAGCCTGCTCAACGGCCGTGAACTGGTCAGCACCGGTGACAACCGCAGCGTCGAGTTCGACCAATACCCCTCGGAGCTGCTCAGCGGCGTGACCGTGTACAAGACCCCGGACGCCGGTCTGATCGGCCAAGGTCTGTCGGGCACCCTGGACATGCAGACCGTGCGTCCGCTGAACTTCGGCAGCCGTGTCGTGGCCCTGAACGCTCGCGGCCAGCGCAATTCGCTCGGCGCCGCCGGCAATGCCAAGGCCACCGGCAACCGCTTCAGCGCCAGCTACATCGACCAGTACGCCGATCGCACGGTCGGTCTGGTGCTGGGCTATTCGCACCAGGAAACGCCGATCCAGGAAAACCAGGTGGGCCTGTACGAGCCCTGGGAAGCCGTGGGCAATGGCTGGCGTCCGGGCGTGGCGGCAGGCACCTTCTATTCGAACGGGATCAAGGCCCTGCGCCGCACCGGCTTCACCAAGCGTGACGCCTTGATGGCGACCCTGGAAGTCCGCGCCTCCAAGGCCTGGACCAGCGTGCTGGACGTGTTCCACACCACGGCCAAGCAGGAAGACACGGCCAACCAGTTCGAAGTGAACCTGGGTGACTACAACGGCACCAACGGCGCTTACCGCATCGACATCAGCAACGCACAGGTCAACGGCAACGGCACTTTCATCGGTGGCTCGGCGGCCAATCTGTTCCCGCTGGTGCGCGGCATGTACAACAAGCGCGAGGACAAGATCGACGCCGCTGGCTGGAACAACAAGTTCAGCTTCGGCGATGTGAAGGTCATCGCCGATGTCAGCTATTCCAAGGCCAAGCGCGATGAGCTGAACCTGGAGAACAACACCCAGCTGGCGCCGGTCGGTGCGACCTCGGCCTGGCTGGACACTCTGAAGCTCAACTATGCGACCGGTGGCTTCTCCACGCTGGCGCCCACGCTGAGCTATGCCGATCCGACCAAGCTGCTGCTGCGCGGCACGATTTACGGCTCGGGCTACGGCAAGGTGCCCAGCGTGGAAGACGAGCTCAAGAGCTTCAAGCTGGCCGCCACCATGCCGGCGCCGTCCCTGCTGAGCGGCATCTTCTCGGATGTCGAGGTCGGCCTGAACTATGCCGATCGCTCCAAGAAGAAGCGCCAGCCGGAAGGCAATATCAATCTGGGCAAGCAGGGCGAGACCGCCATCGGCTCTGAATTCCAGTACGGTCTGGTGGACCTGGGCTTTGCCGGCATTGGCAACATCCCGGCTTGGAACGTGCCGGGTGCGGTGGCCAAGTACATGACTTTCGAGCCCAGCTCGACGGCCGCGAACTACCTGATCGCCAAGTCCTGGGATGTCAACGAGAAGATCACCACCGGCTTCCTGAAGGGCTTCATTGACTCCAAGTGGGGCGGTGTGGATGTGCGCGGCAATGTCGGCTTGCAGCTCCAGCGCGTGGACCAGTCCTCGGACGCCATCCGCCTGACCGGCGGCGAGAACCCCAAGCCGGTTCACGACGGCAAGACCTACACCGACGCTCTGCCCAGCATGAACCTGGCCTTCGGTCTGAGCAATGACCAGACCGTGCGTGTCGGCCTGGCCAAGCAAGTGGCCCGCCCGCGTGTCGATCAGCTGCGCTCGGCCATCGAGTTTGGCGTGGGTGACACCGTGAACTCGCAAGGCTTCCGCGAGCCCGGCGCCAGCGGTGGCAATGCCAAGGTCGACCCCTGGCGCGCCGTGGCCTTCGACCTGTCCTACGAGAAGTACTTCGGCAACAAGGCTTACGTCGCTGCTGCCTACTTCTACAAGGACCTGAAGAGCTACATCTACACCCAGAAGATCTCGAACTACGACTTCTCGGCCTACCTGCCCGATGTCAAGCCGATCCTGGGTCCCGATGGCAAGCCTCTGCCGATTCAGCCCACCGGCACCTACACCGCGCCGGAGAACGGCAAGGGCGGCCGCCTGTCGGGTGTGGAGCTCTCGGCCTCACTGCCCCTGTCTTTGCTGACGCCGGCTTTGAGCGGCTTCGGCATCCAGGCCAGCGCCAGCTTCACCAGCAGCGGCATCAAGATCCGTGATCCGGAAAGCGCCTCCAGCGTGGGCAGTGGCGACATCACCCTGCCGGGTCTGTCCAAGCGCGTCACCAACCTGACGGCCTACTATGAGAAAGACGGCTTCGAGTTCCGCATCAGCAACCGCCGTCGTTCAGACTTCATCGGTGAGATCGGCAACTTCAATGGCGCTCGCACCCTGCGTTATGTCGTGGGTGAGAACATCACCGACGCGCAGATCGGCTACAGCTTCAACGATGGCGCCTTCAAGGGCCTGGGTCTGACGCTGCAGGTGAACAACCTCGGTGATGCCGCTTACCAGACCTATGCCGGCAGCAAGGATCGCCCGCTTGAGTACATCAAGTGGGGCCGCAGCTGGTTGGTGGGCGCAAGCTACAAGTTCTGAACCCTGCCTTGACCGCAACCCCTGCCGGCCGCCCAGCCCGCAGGGGTTTTTACTTTTGGGTAGGCCCAAGCCTCGGGCCCACAGGACCAGGAAACGCTGAATGAACGACGACCACTGCACCGCATCCGCTGCTCCCGCTTGGCGCCGACGCCATCTGCTCCAGGCGGCTGGCGCCGCTGCGGCCGCGTCGGCGGCTTCGGTCTGGCCCGGGTCGAGTGCCTGGGCGGCGGAACTGCCGGACGCCGGCCGCTTCATCCGGCCGGCGCAGATGACCGGCGCCGCGCTCTCGCCCGATGGCCAGCGCCTCGCCCTGCGTACGACCGGCCCGCATGGCCGCTGGATGCTCAGCGTCCTGCTGCTGGACACCTTGGCGCCCACCGTGGTCTACAGCAGCGAAGGCGCTGATGTGGGCCGCTTTCTCTGGGTCAACAAGGAGCGCCTGGTCTTTGATTTGCAAGATCGCGAAACGCCCGAGGGCCGGCAGGATGCGGCGCCCGGTCTGTTTGCTGTCGATCACGATGGCAGCCGCTTTCGGCAGCTGGTCGAGCGCCAGCGGGTGCTGGTTCGCAGCGGCAACGAAGTCCGCAGCCTGGAGCCCTGGAACACCTTTCTGCTCCATGGTGACACCCAGCGCCGTGGCGATGAGGTGCTGGTGGTGCGCCCCGAGGCCTACACCGACAAAGAGCTGGGGCATTTCAAGCTCCTGCGCCTGAACACGGTGACGGGTCGCAGCCGCGAGATCGACAGCCTGCCGCAGGCGCAGAGCTGGTGGTTCGATGCCGCTGGCCATCTGCGTTTGCAGCGCACGCTGGAGACCCCGGCTGCCACCTCTGGCGAACGCGCAGCGGCCCCGCGCGGCCGCTACCTTTGGCGTGATTTGGGCAGCGCCTCCGACAAGGAGGCCTGGCGCCCGATCGCCGAGTTCAACCCCATCACCGGCGAGGGCGACTTCCGCGTGCGCCACCTCGGCGCCGACGGCAAGCTCTATGTCAGCGCCCGCCGCCAGGGCGCCGACAAGCTGGCCTGCTGGCTGCTCGACCCGGCCAGCGGCCAATGGTCAGAGGCCCCGCTGGCCCAGCACGCGCAATTCGACATCGATGCCGAGGTGATCACGCGTCAGGACCGGGTGCTGGGCCTGCGCTTCAGCATCGACGCCGAGGTCACGCAATGGCTGGATGCAGACATGCAAGCCCTGCAGGCCCAGGTCGACAAGGTGCTGCCGCGCACCGCCAACCGCCTGTCCGTGCCTTGGAGCGGTGATGCGCCCTGGGTCTTGATCGAAGCCTCGGCCGACATCCAGCCCACGCTCTATTTCCTCTACAACCGTCAGACCCGCAAATACACCCGCCTGGGCAGCGAGCGGCCCGATGTCGAGGCCAAGCAGATGGCCGCCATGGACCTGCACCGCCTCAAGGCGCGTGACGGCCTGGAGTTGCCCGCCTGGCTGACCCTGCCCAAGGGCAAGAGCCTGGCCGACAAGCCGCGCTTTCCCCTGGTGGTGCTGATCCACGGTGGCCCCTGGGTGCGCGGTCCAGCCTGGGCCTGGGACCCCTATGTGCAGTTCCTGGCCGCGCGTGGTTATGCCGTGCTGCAGCCGCAGTTCCGCGGCACCTTGGGGCTGGGTCAGAAGCACGAGCGCGCCAGCTGGAAACAGTGGGGCCAGGCCATGCAGGACGACATCAGCGATGCCACCCGCTGGGCGATTGAGCAGGGCGTGGCCGACCCCGCGCGCATCGCCCTGATGGGTGCCAGCTACGGCGGCTATTCGGCCCTGATGGGCCTGGTGCGCGAGCCGGGCTTGTACCGCTGCGCCGTGGCCTGGGTGGGCGTGACCGATCTGAATCTGCTCTACAGCGTCAGCTGGAGCGACACCTCGGATGCCATCAAGCAGCATGGCATGCCTGTGCTGCTGGGCGATCCGGTCGAGGACGCGGCCCTGCTGCGCGCCCAGTCGCCGCTCAGCCATGCGGCCGCGATTCGCCATCCGCTCTTGCTGGCCTACGGTGAGAAAGACCGGCGCGTGCCCCTGATCCACGGCGAGGCCTTCCGCAAGGCCTTGCAGGGCGCGCCCGGCCGCGCGCCCGACAGCCTGGAGTGGCAGGTCTATGCCGACGAAGGCCATGGCTGGCGCCTGCCCGCCAATGACATCGACTTCTGGAACCGCGCCGCGCACTTTCTCGATCGCCACCTGGCGGAGGTTCGCAGCTGAGCCTTCCGCCAAAAGCTTTTTCAGAACGTTCTACAGTCCGGCCATGAGCATCGATTCCTCCGCCCTGGCGGCCCTGGCCGGCCGCTACTCTCAAGGCCCGAAGTACATGACTGCGCCGGCGCCGAGCCGCGCGCAGTGGCAGCAGGCGGCTGAGCTGGCCTTGCGCGCGCCCGACCATGGTGGCCTGCGGCCGTTTCGCTTTGTGCTGGTGTCCGAGGATCAGCGTGCGTTGCTGGCCGAACTCTTTGTCAATGCCGCTCGGCGCTGGGGCCAGAGCGAGGCCGAAGATCTGCAGCGCGCCCACGACCGCGCCTGGAACGGGCCCGGCCTGGCCGCCTTGATCGTGCGCCTGCGCGAAGGCGAGCCCGAGGTGCCGGCCCATGAGCAGCTGCTTTGTGCCGGGGCGGGTTTGATGAACTTCCTCAATGCCCTGCATTTGATGGGTTATGCCGCCAAGACCTTAAGCGGTGCCGCTCTGCGCGACCCGGCGCTGCAGGCGGCCTTCTGCCAACCCGGCGAGCAACTGCTGGCCTGGGTGCTGGCCGGCACGCCGCTGAAGCCGGCGGTGGCGCGTGCCAAGCCACGTGGGGACGTGGCGCACGCCCTGGCTGGGGAGGCAGACGAGCTCTGCGCTGACTGGGAGCCGCCGGTCTTCTGAGCGGGTTCGATCATCGTTGCAGCTTCGATTGACTCGGGACCCGCTGAATCCACACCGGACCGGGCTGCGTCTGAATACATCGAGATTGAGGAGTCGGTGCTGTTTGTGTAATCTTGCAAACACAGGGAACAGCGCATCGCCTGCCTGCGCCAAGACATGGGAGTTGTTGAGCTGCATAGGCTCTTTTCAGGAAAGAAGTACCGATGACGACCCATTTCCAAGACTTGTTCATGAAGCTGCCGATTCCGCTGTGCTGGGTGGCTTCCGATGGTGTGGTCCTGCAGATGAACAAGCGCTTCGAGTCGGTGTTTGGTTATTCCAAGAAGGACATGCCGATTCTTGACTGCTGGTGGCCCTTGGCCTACCCCGACACCAGCTATCGCGATTGGGTACGTCGCACCTGGAATGAGGCTTTGGCCTTGGCCGAGAAGCGCGACATCATTCCGATTGAGTATCGGGTCCGTTGCAAAAACCAGCAGACGGTGACCATGGAGATCTCGGGTATCACATTGGGCGATGGCTTCTTGGCGACTTTCATTGATGTCACCGAGCGCAACGCAGCGCAAGAACGGGTCCAGCATCTGGCCTTTTACGACTCGCTGACCGATCTTCCCAACCGCCGCTTGCTGGCCACGCGCCTGGAGCACTTGATGGCCAAGCTCAAGCGCAGTCAGCGCTGTGCGGCCTTGATGGTTGTGGATTTGGACAATTTCAAACCTCTCAATGACCGCTGGGGTCATGCAGCCGGTGATCAGGTGTTGGTGGAGGCGGCTCGGCGCATGGTGAATGTGGTGCGAGCCGTGGACACCGTGTCTCGCGCAGGGGGAGATGAGTTCGTGGTCTTGCTGGACGAGATCGATGCCGATGCAGAGCATGCCGCCCGCGTCGCGATGGACATCGCGCGGCGGCTCCAGACCAGCCTGTCGGCGGAGTTTGAGTTGTCCTTGGACAATTTGCTTGCACGAGGCGCCTGTCATCGGGGCAGCGCCAGCATCGGTGTGGTGCTGTTCGATGGCCGTGTTGCGCGGACGGAATCCTTGTTCGCTTGCGCCGACACGGCCATGTACGAGGTCAAGCGACAGGGGCGCAATGGTGTGCTGATGACTCGGGTTTGAGTGCTGGTTCTGTCGGCAGTGATACGTCTGGACCCGTGAGCCGGACGGAGATGCGGCCCGTGGGAAGGGATCACATCTGCTTGAACAAATGGTTGTAGGCCTCGGCCACGGGCAGAATGTCTGCGTGGTCCTTGAGCCGGACCTGCAGGCGGCCGCGGAAGTCGCGGATGACGCTGGCCACGGCCGCCACATTGAGCAGGGTGGAGCGGTGGATCTGCCAGAACTGCTGCGGATCGAGTTCTTCGACCAGCTCCTTCAGCGGCTTGCGGATCAGGGCCTCGGAATCGCGTAGGACCAGGCGCGTGTACTTGCTGTCGGACTGGAAGTACAGCACCTCGTCCACCGTGATCAGGTGCAGGGTTTGACCCACCGAGGCGTTGATCCAGCGCAGCGGCGTGCGTGGGGCGCTGGGCTCGGCGGAGGCCGCAGGCTGCCAGGCACGCTCCTGACCCGTCGCCGGACTGGCGAGCCGGGCCTTGAGCCGGCCGATGGCGGTGAACAGCCGGCTGGGTTCCAGAGGCTTGAGCAAGTAGTCCACCGCGCCATGATCGAAGGCGGCGATGGCATGCTCGTCAAAGGCGGTGATGAACACCACATGGCTGCGCGTACCCACCTGCCGCGCCACATCGAGACCATTGGCGCCGGGCATCTGGATGTCCAGGAACAGCACATCGGGCGCATGCAGATCCAGCAAGCGCAGGGCTTCGATGCCGTCGGCGGCCTCGCCCACGATGCTCAGCTCGGGCCAGAGCTGGGCCAGGCGCTCGACCAGCTCCTGGCGCAAGGTGTGCTCATCTTCGGCGACCACGGCGGTCGGTGCGCTCAGGGATCTCATGGGGGCAGTTCCAGGGTGAAGTGGGTATGGCCGGTCGTGCTGTGACAGCGCAGGCGCGCGAGCCCGGCGCTGCAGTCGCGCAAGCGGGCCGCCAGTTCTTGCAAGCTGGCGTCGTCGCCGCAGAGGCCCGGCAAGGACAGCTTCAGCGTCAGGCTCAGGCCTTGCTCGCCTGCGCCGAAGCAGCGCGCCGCCAGCTCGGCCTGCGTGGGCAGGCTGTGTTGGCGCTGCCACGCCAGGCGCAGGGCGCGTTGCAGCAAGGGCAGCAGCAGCATGGGCGGCAGCGTCCGTTGGCGCAGTGCCTCGGGCCAGTCGGTGCTGAACTGTACCGGGCTGCGGTGGCGGTCGGACATGACGGCGAGGTAACTGTCCAGCAGTTCGGTCTCGATCTCGAGGCGGCTGCCGCTTTCACGCAGGCGGGGCAGGGCCACGCGCAGGTGGCGGATCAGACGCTCCAGCCGCGCGGGAGCTTCGGCGCTGCTGTCCTGGTAGGCCTGCTCGACATCAACCAGGGTATCGAACAGCAGCTCCGGTTCTACCTGGGCTTGCAAGGCGGCCAGACGGCTGGCCAGGGCCTGGCGGGCCATGGCGCTGTGGCGCAGCAGCAGCTGGTCCAGCTGTGCCTGTGCCTGGGTCTGGCGCCGCTGCATCTCGGTCAGCGCGACCAGCAGGCCACAAGGGATCAGGGCGTACAGCGCGCCGCTGAGCCATTGCTGCCAGCCGAGCGGTGGCCGTGTCATCCCCTTGCGTTGCCAGAGCAGGGCTTCGTAATCGGGCCAGGCCAGCCCATGAATCACGCCCTGCGCCAGGCCTTGTCCCAACAGAGCGCCGGCCACGGTGGCCGCCACCAGCAGCCAGATCCGGCGCCCGCCCTCAAGCTGGCTGCGCAGCACCGGCAGCCAGGTCAGCAGCAAGCCCAGCAGCACCAGCTGTGGTTTCAGCAGCTCGCGTGCCACCGCCAGCTGCCAGCCCGGCACATCGCTGACATGCACCAGCTCGGGCAGGTCGATCAGGCCGTAGAGCAGGGCCAGCAACAGGCCTGACAGGGCTTCGCGTGGCGTCAACGAGCGCCATGCGGCCCAGGTCCGGGAGGCCAGGCGGCTCATGCCGGCAGGCCCGGGCGGGTCGCCGTAACCGGATGTGACCGGTGGGCGGATGGAGGCGCCTGCTGGATCATGTTCGAGGCCATGCTTGAGCCCCTGTTCAGGGGCAGTTGCAAGCGCACCCGCACGCCGCGCGGTTCGGCGGCTTCCAGCACCAGGGCGGCGCGATCCCCGAACAGGGCGCTCAGGCGCGCCCGCGTGTTGGCCAGGCCGACGCCGGAGCCGCCTTGGCCGCTGAAGCCTCGGCCGTCGTCCAGCACCTGCACACAGAGCTGCTCGCCCTCGGCCTCGGCGCTGATGTGGATGCTGCCGCCCTCGGGCAGGGGAGCGAGGCCATGTTTGATGGCGTTCTCCACCAAGGTGGGCAGCACCAGCGTGGGCAGGCTGGCGTCGCGCAGCCCAGGCTCGACCGAGACCGTGAAGCGCAGTCGCTCACCCATGCGCATCTGCAGCACGCTCAGATAGTTGCAGACCAGATCCAGCTCCTGACCCAGGGTCGACTCGCTGCGGCGCATGGCGGGCAGGGCGGCACGCAGATAGGCGATCAGTGCTTGCAGCATGTCACGGCCGCGTTCCGGTGCGGTCTCGTACAGGCGTTTGACATGGGCCAGGGTGTTGAACAGGAAATGAGGTTCGATCTGCGCCTGCAAGGCGCTCAGCTGGGCCTCCAGCTGTTGCCCCCTCAGACGCTCTTGTTCGCGGGCATTGGCGGCCAGTTGTTGGTGCAAAGCCTGGTGCCTGCGGGTGAAGAGCAGCAGGGCATAGGCCGCCCCGCCGATCATGATCCAGAGCAGGGAGGTGGAAAACACCCAGCTCCATTTGAAGACGGCCTCCGGGTTGTCCAGGCGACCGATGACATGGCGCAGCAGCACGCTGACCGGCGCGGCCAGGCCCAGGGCCAGGCCGCGCCAGCGCAGGGCGGGGCCGGCGTGCTTGCGGTGCTGCAGCCAGGCTTCCACCAGGGCAATGGCCAGCAGCAGGGTGAAGCCGGTGATCAGGTTCTGTCGGGTGAAGCGCACCCAGAGATGCACCCAGCTTTCCAGTGAATCCTCCGGCTTGTACCAATGCAGGGCGCGCGAGGTGGCGACCAGCAAGCACAGGTAGTAGACGGCGGCCACCACCCGCAGCTGGACGATTTGCAGAAAAACCTGGCGGCCGCTTTTCGGGCCGGCGCTGCGGGTGTCGTTGAAGGCCATGGACATGGCTGGCATTCTCGCGGCTGGACAAGACCGCTGCTGTGGCATGCGACGAATGCTGCCCTGCGCGGACCAAAGGCGGTTTTTTGCGGCGCGGCGGCGCCCGGTCTGCCGCCGTTGGCGGCGCCGCGAGCGCCTCGCGCCCGGTCTCAGCGGCTGATCAGCACCCGCCCGCCGTGAGCGGGCAGGGTCAGCGTCAGCCTCGCGCCCTCGGCCCGCGGCGCCACGCGTGCGGTTCCGGTGTTCAGCGCCTCTCGCCAGGCGCGGCCTTGCAGAGCGGTCGGCAGCGTCAGCTGGACACGGCGCGGCCTGGCCGCATTGTTCATGGCCGTGAGGGCCCAGGTTTCGCCGTCCTGTCGCGCCAGCACGATGACATTGGCATCCAGGTGCAGCGGTGCGCTGAGGCTGCCGTGGCGCAGCACGGGCTCGGCATGGCGCAGGGCGGTCACTCGCTTGAAGTCGGCCAGCAGGGCCAGGTCCGGCCGGCCGCCTTCGTCGGCCCAGGGGTAGGGCGCGCGGTTGTAGGGGTCCTCACCGCCGCCCAGGCCGACTTCGTCGCCGTAGTAAATCGTCGGTGCGCCGGGGAAGACCATCTGGAAGAACACCGCCAGGCGCAGGCGCTGCTTGGCCAGGCTCAGGGCTTGGGCGCTGCGCTGCGGGGCGCTGGCGCCGGGCTCATCCGAATAGCCAAAGTGGTGCAGGGCGCGGGCCTGGTCGTGGCTGGAGAGCAGGTTCATCAGCGCATAAAAAGCCTGGGGCGGGTAGGCCTCGCGCATCAGCTCGATCTGGGCATAGAGCTTTCGCGCATCGCCGCCGGCCGCGTACTCGAGCACGGCATTGCGGAAGATGTAATTCATCGTCGAGTCGAACATATCGCCGAGGAAATACTTGCTGGCATCGAACCAGGTCTCGGCCACGGTCAGCGCATCGGGCTTCGTCGCCTTCACCACCTGGCGCCATTCGCGCCAGAAGTCGTCGGGCACCCAGGGCGCCACATCCATGCGCCAGCCGGCGGCGCCGAAGTCCAGCCATTGCCGGGTCACCGAGTCAGGCGCGCGGTAGGCAAACTCGCGAAAAGCGGGCGAGTTCTTGTCCAGCTCGGGCAGGTCCTTCACCCCCGTCCAGCCCTGGTACTGATCCTCGGGCTTGGCCTGGCTGGGGTCGAGCTTGAACCAGCTGGCATAGATCGAGTCGGGGTTGAGTCGGCCACCGTCGAAAGCGCCGCCGGGCTTGAAATTGTTGAAGCGGTTGAAGTAGGGCGAGTCGCTGCCGACGTGGTTGAGCGAGGTGTCCGCAATGACGCGGATGCCGCGCTTGGCGGCCTCCAAGGTCAGGCGCTTGAAGTCCTCGTTGCTACCGAAGGCCGGGTCGATCTGCTTGTAGTCGCCGGTGTCGTACTTGTGGTTGCTGGCCGCGCGGAAGACCGGCGTCATGTAGATCGTGTTGGCGCCGAGCTCGCGGATGTAGTCGAGCTTGTCGATGATGCCGGCCAGGTCGCCGCCGAAGAAATCGTTGTTGTAGACGCTGTCCGACCCGTCGCCGCTGCCTGGTTTGTAGGGCTTGCTCAGCCAACGGCTGTGGCGCTCCACGCCTTTGTCTTGGTAATGGTCGCGGCCTGGCTGCGGGTCGTTGCTGCGGTCGCCGTTGCGGAAGCGCTCGGGGAAGATGGAGTAGTAGACGATGTCGCGCGCCCAGTCGGGCACTTTGAAGTCGGCGGCGTAGACGGTCTGGCGGTAGCGGCGGATCTGACGCAGGTTCTCGGGTCGCAGGTCCAAGGGCAGGGGGTCCACGCTGCCGGCGCCCATGCTGCCTTTTTCGCGGGTCCAGAACACCGGGTCGCGGTTGTTGTGGAAGACAAAAGTCTTGCCGGCAATCTCCACCTCGAAGTGGTAGCCGTAGATGGCCGGCTCGGCCAGCACCACCGTGCCGCTCCAGCGCTCGCGGCCCGCTTTGCTTCCGCTTTCCTTTTGCAGAGGCAGGCGCTGCACCTCGCTGTACTCGAGCAGCTCCTGATTGCCCTCGAGCCGCCGCTTGGCGACCACGAGGCTGGCGCGCTGCACACCGGGCAGGGCGCTCAGGCTCAGGCGCAGCGGCGTGCCGGGCGTGACGGCGCCAAACGGTGCTTTGTGCTGCAGATCGCGCGAATCAAAGCGCAGGCTCAGGGCCACCGGGTCTGTGACGCTGGGCGTGCTGCTGAGCTGGGGCGGTTTGCCGGCAAAGGGCTGGATGGCCAGGCTGCCGCTCTTGTCCGTCAGGCGCAGCACCAGTTTGTGCATGCCGCCCTTGAAGCGCTGGTTCAGTGACGGACCTTTGAGCTGCAGCTGTGCGGCCGGGCCGCCGAAGTCGGCGTCGGCCGACCAGTCTTCGTCGGCGATCTTGAAGCTCTGCTCGCCTTGCAGCTTCAGGTAGAGCTCATAACGGTCACAGACATAGACCAAGCGATGGGCGTCGCTGGCGCTCCAGTTGTTGAAGCTGCCGCGCAGGAAAAGCTCGCGTGTGCCCAGGGGGCTGGGCGTGCAGTTGGAGCTGGCTTGGGCCGGGCTGTGGGTCTGAGGCAGGGCCAGCAGGGCAACCAGCAGCAGCGCGCCACGCATCACCCTTTCACCCCACCAGCTGTCAGGCCCGAGACGATCCAGCGCTGTGCCAGCAGGAAGACTGCGGTGATCGGCAGGCCCGAAAGCACGGCCGCGGCGGCGAAATCGCCCCAGAGGAAACGCTGGTCATGCAAAAAGTATTTGGAGCCCACGGCCAAGGTCAGATTGCCTTCTTCGCGCAGCAGCACCGAGGCGACCGGGTACTCGATGATGGTGCCGATGAAGGCCAGCACAAAGACCACCATCAGGATGGGCAAGGCCATGGGAAGCAGCACCATGCGGAAGGCCTGCCAGTGTGTGGCTCCGTCGACCTTGGCGCATTCCTCGATCTCGACCGGGATGGTTTCGAAATAGCCCTTGATGGTCCAGATGTGGGTGGCCACGCCGCCGAGGTAGGCCAGCACCAGGCCGCCGTGGGTCTCCAGGCCCAGGGCCGGCACGAAGTTGCCCAGGGTTTCAAAGATCGCGTAGATCGCCACCAGGGCCAGCACCGGCGGGAACATCTGCAGCAGCAGCATGCTGTTGAGAATGGGCGTTTTGAAGCGGAACTGCAGGCGGGCAAAGCCAAAGGCCGCGGTGGTAGAGATGGCTACGATCAGAAAGGCCGAGAGGGTCGCGACCTTGACCGAATTCCACAGCCAGGTCAGCACCGGGAAGGGCGGCTGGACCAGGCTGCCATCCGCTGCCTGATAGGGGATGCCCAGCGCCAGCTTCCAGTGCTCCAGGCTGATCTCGCTGGGGATCAGCTGGCCGGTTGCGAAATTGCCCGGGCGCAGCGAGATGCTGACGATGGCCAGCAGCGGGAACAGGGTCAGTGCCAGGAAGACCCACATCAGCCCATGCGCGGCCCAGACCTGCCAGCGCGCCTTTTTGCCTCGAACGATGGCCATCAGCGGCTCCCCCAGACGACGGGTGTGTTTGTCATCATCATGATCATCAGGAATTGGCTTTGCGCATCAGGCGCAGATTGATCAGGGACATGGCCGCCACCAGGAAGAAGATCAGGGTGGAGATGGCTGCGGCCAGGCCGAAGTCCGAGCCTGAGTCCTTGAAGGCAATGCGGTAGGTGTAGGACACCAGGATGTCGGTCTGCCCGGCCGGGATCTTGGTCGAGAGGAAATCGGGCCGGCCGTCCGTCAAGAGCGCGATCAGCACGAAGTTGTTGAAGTTGAAGGCAAAGGCACTGACCAGCAGGGGCGCCAGCGGCTTGATGACCAGCGGCGCGGTGATCTTGAAGAAGTTGGTCAGCGGGCCGGCGCCGGCAATCGCCGAGGCTTCGTACAAATCGGCCGGGATGCTCTTCAGCAGGCCGGCACAGAGAATCATGATGTAGGGGTAGCCCAGCCAGACGTTGACGATCAGCAGCATCACCTTGGCCAGCAGCGGGTCGGCAAACCAGGCCGGCTTGATGCCGAGCAGGGCATCGAGGATGGCGTTGATCTCGCCGAAGTTCTGGTTGAACAAGCCCTTGAACACCAGGATGGAGATGAAGCCCGGCACCGCGTAGGGCAGGAAGAGCAGGGTGCGGTAGGTGCCGCGGAACTTGAGGTCGTCCCAGTTCAAGAGCACGGCCAGCAGCATGCCGATGGCGGTGGCGCAGAGCACAGTCAGGGCCGAGAACAAGACGGTCCAGCTGAAGATGGCGAGGAAAGGCCCGCGGAACTCCGCGTCCATCACCATGCGCGTGTAGTTGCGCCAGCCCACCACGACCTTGAAGCCGGGTTGCTGCACCTCGCCGCTGGCGCTTTCGAAATAGCCGGTTTGCAGATTCGGGCTGAAGCGGGTCTGGTCGGCCAGGCGCAGCAGGCTGCCATCTTCCTTAGCCTGCCAATGGCGGCTGATGGCGCCGAACTCGCGCAGGCCCAGATAACGCAGCTCCTGCGCGGCGCCGGGCAGGCGCAGCTTGAGCTGCATCAGCGCCTCGCGGTGCTCGATCAGCTCGCGCAGGGGCAGGGCTTGCTGCAGCGGCGCGGTCAGGGGTTGCTGGGCGGACTGCGCGGGCAGCATGTCCACGCTCAGCTCCTGGCGGTTGGTCTTCAGGGCCAGGGCCGGCGAAACCCAGCTCGGGCTGCCGTCCTCGGCGCGCAGCACCAGGCGGAACTCCGGCCCATCGGCATGCAGGGTGAAGGCCTGGGTCTGGCCGGGCACGGCCTCGTGCTGGTCGAGCAGGTACTCACGCACCCGCTCCTGGCTCAGCAAATGCGCCGAGGAGTAGTTGGTGAAGCCGATCTGCGCCGTGTAAATCAGCGGGAAGGCGATGAAGATCAGCATGCCGGCGATGCCGGGGAAGAGGTAGCGCAGGGCAAACGCCGCCTGGCTGATGTAGATGTAGAACACCAGGACGAAGAAGCCCAGGGCCCCGAGGGCCAGCCAGGTCTGGCCGGCGGCATGCATCAGGAACACCAGGTAGAGCGAGGCCAGACCGGCTGCGCCGGTCAGCGGCCAACGCAGGCGCTGGGCCAGGCGCTCCAGGCGGCTGGGCGGCAGGCGGGTGTAGACGCCGCGGCCCGGGGTGGAGGCGTGCGCAGGAGCTGCGTCCGAAGGCGAGAGGCTGGCGGGCGGATTCATGGACGGGTTCACTTGGTGTTCAGCAACATGCGGCCCGCGGCGCCGTCGAGGGCGTCCTTGGGCGACTGCAGGCCATTGGTGATGGCTTCCAGTGCGGCGTCCATGGCGGTCCAGAAGCGGCCGACTTCGGGGATGTTGGGGATGGCTTCGCCGAGGCGGGCGTTCTCCATGCTGGCGCGGATCAGCGGGTTGACCGCCAGCTCCGCATAAAAGGCCTTGTTGGCCGGCACGCCGATGGGCACATCGGCATCGAGCACCTTGAGCGCCTCGGGCCGCATCAGGTGGTTTTCGATGAACTCGCGCGCCAGGTCTTTCTGGCGCGAGGGCGCGGCAATCATGCAGCCCAGCACGCCGACAAAGGGTTTCGAATACTGGCCGGCCTTCACGCCGGGAATCGGTGCCACGCCGAAATCGATCTTGGCCCGGCGGGCGTTGTCCCAGGCCCAGGGGCCGGAGATCATCATGGCCACCTCGCCGCGGGCGAAGCCGCTTTCCATCTCGGCGTAGCGGGCGCCCTTGGGCATCTGGCCTTCGCGCAGCAGGCGCGCGATCATCTCGGCGCCGGCCAGGGCGCCGGCATTGTTGACGCCGACCTTGCTGCTGTCGAACTCACCTTGGGCATCGCGGGCAAAGATCTGCCCGCCCGCGCCGGCCAGCAGCGACCAGCTGAAGAAGCTCTTGTTGTAGTCCCAGAGGATGGCGTGCTTGCGGCCGCCGGATTCGGCCTGCAGGCGCTTGTCCAGGGCGATCACCTCGTCGAAGGTCTTGGGCGGTGTCGGCACCAGGGCCTTGTTGTAGATCAGGCCGGTGGTTTCGATGGCGATCGGATAGCCCCAGAGCTTGCCCTGATAGGCGAAGGCCTTCCAGGCGCTGTCTTCCACCTCGTCGTAGAGCTTCTTGCTCGGGCGCAGCGGGGTCAGCAGGCCCGATTTGGCCCATTCGCCGACCCGGTCATGCGGCCAGCAGAACACATCGGGGCCCTTGCCGGCGCCGGCGGCTTGCTGGAACTTGTCGGTGGCGTCCACCGGGTGCTCGACCACGACCTTGACGCCGGAGGCCTTCTCGAAGGCATCGCCGACCTTTTGCAGGCCGTTGTAGGCCTTGTCGCCATTGATCCAGACCAGCAGCTTGTGGTTCTTGGCCGCCAGCGCAGGCTGGGTGGCCAGCAAAGCAGCGGCCAGAAGCAAGAGTTTCGGAGTGCTCGCGCTGCTCATGTCGGCGATCCGCTCAGGCGTTGGAAGGCCTGGCCCTGGGCATCGAAGAGATAGCAAGCCTCGGGCGGCAGGCCCAGGCGGATGTCCTGGCCCGATTTGATGCGGGTGCGTCCGTCGAATTCACAGGTCAGCGCGTCCTCGACACCGGGGTAGGCGCAGTAGGCATGGGTGGCGCTGCCAAGCGACTCGACAAAGGTGACGGTGGACTGGATGGCGTTGTCCTCGCCGCCCACCACAAAGTGCTCGGGCCGCAGGCCCAGGGTCAGTTTGTCACCGGCTTGGGCGTGGGAGGCGTCGACGGTGGCGCGGATTTGGGTGCCAGAAGCGAGGCGGACCAGGGCTTCTGAACTGGTCCCCCGGACCAGTTCAGCCTCCAGGAAGTTCATCTTGGGCGAGCCGATGAAGCCGGCGACGAAGAGATTGCGCGGGTGTTCGTAGAGCTCCAGCGGCGTGCCCACCTGTTCGATCTTGCCAGCCGAGAGCACGACGATGCGGTCGGCCAGGGTCATGGCCTCCACCTGGTCGTGGGTCACGTAGACCATGGTGGTTTTGAGGTCCTCGTGCAGCTTGGCGAATTCGTAGCGCATGCGCACGCGCAGAGCGGCGTCGAGGTTGGACAGGGGCTCGTCGAACAAGAACACCTCGGGCTTGCGCACGATGGCGCGGCCGATGGCCACGCGCTGGCGTTGGCCACCGCTCAAGTCCTTGGGCTTGCGGTCCAGCAGGTGCTCGATGTGCAGGATGCGCGCGGCGTTCTTGACGGCGGCGTCGATCTCGGCCGGCGGCACCTTGGCCAGCTTGAGGCCGAAGGCCATGTTGTCGTAGAGATTCATATGCGGGTAGAGCGCATAACTCTGGAACACCATGGCAATGCCGCGCTCGGCCGGCGGCACCTCGTTGACGAGAACGCCGCCGATGCGCAGCTCGCCGCCGGTGATCTCTTCCAGGCCGGCGATGGTGCGCAGCAGGGTCGATTTGCCGCAGCCCGATGGGCCGACAAAGACCATGAACTCGCCATCGCGGATCTCCAGATCAATGCCGTGCAGGATCTTGGTGCTGCCGTAGGCCTTGCTCACGCCGCTGAGTTGAACGTCCGCCACTTGCTGTCTCCGGGGTGCTGCCCTGTTCAGGGCGGCGCCGCTGTGTCTTGTATGTGCTTGTGTGTTCCTGGCCGGCAAGCGCTTGCCGTTTCAGGCCTGATTTGTAGACAATATACAGCTTCAAAACTACTTGAACAACCGCGGTAACCCGATTGATCCAAGTTCAAAACAAGTAAAATCAACGACTTGCGTTGATCATCGGGATAACCCGATGTAGTGAAACTACACAAAACTACGAGCGTCGGCGATACTTTTGCCAACGCGACGCCGGATGCCGCCGCAGCCGGCCGTGTGGTGGCCAGAGGAAGGCCCTCTGGTGGTCTCGCATTCTTGCTCTGTCGCCCCTGTGGCGCACTGATGAACACCCTTTGATGAACACCGGCGGTCGCGGGCGCGTTTCACGCCTGCTTGCAGCCAGTCCGCCCCTCCAACCGATCGCCGCCATGTCTCAGCCCGTCACCCTTGTTTCATCCCCGCTGACCTCGCTTGCGAAAGCCGTGCCCATGAACGACTCTGCCTCCAGCGCCCTGACTTCCTCGGCCTCCCCCGAGCTGCGCGCCGCCTTTGCCGCCGCCTACCGGGAGGCGCAGCGCCAGAACCTGGGCCAAAGCTCGGCTGCGCTGGCCTTGCGCGCGGCGGCCACGGCCTGCCGCCAGGTTCTGGCCGAGCGCTGGGCCCAGACTCAAGCGCAGGATGCGCAACGCCCGGTCGGTGGTGAGGCCGTGCGCTGCGTGCACTACCTGTCCATGGAGTTCCTGATGGGCCGGGCGCTGAGCAATGCTCTGGCCGCCCTGGGCCTGCAGGGTGATCTGCAAGCGCTGCTGGCCGCTGAGGGCCTGAGCCTGGGCGAGGTGCTGGAGCGCGAGCCCGATGCGGCGCTCGGCAATGGCGGCCTGGGCCGCCTGGCCGCCTGCTTTCTTGACTCCTTTGCCGAGCTGGGCCTGCCGTCCTTCGGCTACGGCCTGCGCTACCAGTACGGCATGTTTGCCCAGGCCATCCAGGACGGCCGTCAGGTCGAGGCGCCGGACGACTGGATGCGTCTCGGCGCACCCTGGGAAGTGCGCCACGAGCAGATCCGCTACCGCGTCGGCTTCGGTGGCCGGGTCGAGCTGGACGCAGGAGGCCAACGCCGCTGGCTGCCGGCCGAGCTGCTGGAGGCCCAGGCCTTTGACTTCATCGTGCCGGCCCACCACAGCGAGCGCGTGTCCACCCTGCGCCAGTGGCAGGCCAGCGCCGTGGCGCCGATCGACTTCAAGGCTTTCTGCCAGGGTGACTACGCCGCGGCCGCGCGCCACCGTGTCGCCGCCGATGCGCTGAACTGGGTGCTCTACCCGGACGACAGCAGCGAGGCCGGCCGCGAGCTGCGCCTCAAGCAAGAGGCTTTCTTGGTCAGTGCCTCGCTGCAGGACTTGCTGGCCCGCCACGTGGCCGAGGGCGCGCCCCTGCATGAGCTGGGCCGCCGCAATGCCATCCATCTGAACGACACCCACCCCGCGCTGGCGCCGGCCGAGCTGATGCGCTTGCTGCTGGACGAGCAGGGCTTGGGCTGGGACGAGGCCTGGGCCATCACCCGCCAGGCGGTCTCCTACACCAACCACACCTTGATGCCCGAGGCGCTGGAGACCTGGCCGGTGCGCATGTTCGAGGCCTTGCTGCCGCGTCACCTCGAGATCATCTACGAGATCAACCACCGCTTCCTGAGCGAGCTGCGCCAGCGCTTCCCCGGCGACGAGGCCTTGCTGGCCCGCGTCTCGCTGATCGACGAAGGCAGCCCTTTCGGCGGCGAGCGCCGCGTGCGCATGGCGGCCCTGTCCATCGTCGCCTCGCACCGCGTCAACGGCGTGGCGGCCCTGCATTCCGAGCTGATGGTGCAGACCATTTTTGCGGACTACGCGGCCATCTTCCCCGAGCGTTTTCACAACGTCACCAACGGCGTCACACCGCGGCGCTGGCTGCAGCAGGCCAACCCGGCGCTGTCTGCCTTGATCGATGGCCGCATCGGCAGCGCCTGGCGCCAAGACCTGGCTGGCCTGGCGCAGCTGAAGCCGGCCGCCGATGACGCTGAATTTGGCCGTCAGTTCATGGCCGTCAAGCGCGCCAACAAGCAGCGCCTGGCCGAGCGGGTGCGCGCCGAGCTGGGCCTGGTGATCAACCCTGACAGCCTCTTTGATGTGCAGATCAAGCGCATCCACGAGTACAAGCGCCAGCTGCTCAACATCCTGCATGTGATTGCGCGCTACCAGGCCATCATTGCCAAGCCGCAAGCCAACTGGACCCCGCGCACGGTGCTGATCGCCGGCAAGGCCGCATCGGCCTATGTGGCAGCCAAGTCCATCATCCAGCTGGCCCATGATGTCGGCCGGGTGGTCAACAGCGACCCGCGTGTGGGCGACAAGCTCAAGCTCGTGTTTCTGCCCAATTACGGCGTGTCGCTGGCCGAGACCATCATCCCGGCGGCCGATCTGTCCGAGCAGATTTCCACCGCCGGCACCGAGGCCTCAGGCACCGGCAATATGAAGTTCGCCCTCAACGGCGCGCTGACCATCGGCACCTGGGATGGCGCCAATATCGAGATGGCCGAGGCCTTCGGCCCCGAGAACATGTTCTGCTTCGGCCTGCGCACCGAAGCCGTGGCGCAGATGAAGGCCCTGGGCTACGACCCGCGCCTTTTTGTCGAAGAAAACCGCCAGCTGGCCCAGGTGATGGAGGCCATCTCCAGCGGTGCCTTCAGCGGCGGCGACCGCGAGCGCTACCGCGCCCTGGTCGACAGCCTGCTGGGCCGCGATGTCTACATGCTGATGGCCGACTTCAAGGACTATGTGGCCACCCAGGCCCGCGTCGACGCCTTGTTTGCTCAGCCTGAGGCCTGGGCCCGTCAGGCGGTGCTCAATGCGGCCGGCATGGGCTGGTTCTCGGCCGACCGCACGATCACCGAGTACGTCGATCGCGTCTGGTCGGTGAAGAGCTTGGGCTGAGCCTCCGTCAGCGCTTGGCCATGGCACTGATCTCCGCGCAAGACCTGGCCCTGCTGGCCCGTGGTGAACACCCGCGGCCGCAGGAGTTGCTGGGTGCCCATGTCGGGCGCCTGGGTCGCAAGCACGGCGTGCGCTTTGCCGTCTGGGCGCCCAATGCCAGCCGGGTCAGCGTGGTCGGCAGTTTCAACCGCTGGGACGGCGAGGCCGATCCCCTCGTCAAGGATGAGGCCTCGGGCGTGTGGCAGGGCTTTGCCACCGCCGCGCGCGTGGGCGATCTCTACAAATTCGAGCTTCATGACCGCGCCGGTCAGCGGCTGCCGCTGAAGGCCGACCCCTTCGCGCGTGTGGCCGAGCTGCGCCCGGCCACGGCCAGCATCGTGGCGCCGGCCTTGCCGCTGCTCAAGACCCGGCCGCGCCTGAGCCCGGAGCGCGCGATGGCCAATGCGCGGCAGGCGCCGGTGGCGATCTACGAGGTCCATGCCGCCTCCTGGCGCCGGGGCGCTGGGGCCTTCCCGAGCTGGGACGAGCTGGCCGAGCAACTGCCGGCCTATGCCGCCAATCTCGGATTCACCCACATCGAGCTGATGCCCATCAGCGAGCACCCTTTTGATGGCAGCTGGGGCTACCAGACCCTGGGCCTGTTCGCACCCAGCGCGCGCTTCGGCCCGCCCGAGGGCTTCGCCCGTTTTGTCGAGGCCTGCCATGCGCAGGGTCTGGGCCTGCTGCTGGACTGGGTGCCGGCGCATTTCCCCATGGATCCGCATGGCCTGGCCCAGTTCGATGGCACGGCGCTGTTTGAATACGCCGACCCGCGCGAAGGTTTCCACCGCGACTGGAACACCGCCATCTACAACTTCGGCCGCTACGAGGTGCGCCAGTTCCTGGCTGGCAATGCGCTCTACTGGATGGAGCGCTGGGGCGTGGACGGCCTGCGTGTCGATGCGGTGGCCTCCATGCTTTACCGCGACTACTCCCGCCCGGCGGGCGAGTGGCTGCCCAATGTGGACGGCGGGCGCGAGAACCTGGAGGCCATTAGCCTGTTCAAGCGCATCAACGAGCTGCTCGGCCAGGAGGCGCCCGGCGCCATCACCGTGGCCGAGGAGTCGACCAGCTTTCCCGGTGTGAGCGCACCGACTTATGCCGGCGGCCTGGGCTTTCACTACAAATGGAATATGGGTTGGATGAACGATTGCCTGCGCTATATGCAGGAAGATCCCATCCACCGCCGCTGGCACCACGACAAGCTGACCTTCGGCCTGGTCTATGCCTTCAGCGAGAACTTTGTGCTGCCGATCTCGCATGACGAGGTGGTGCATGGCAAGGGCTCGATGCTGGGCAAGATGCCGGGCGATGCCTGGCAGAAGTTCGCCAATCTGCGCGCCTTCTACGGTTTCATGTGGGGCCATCCGGGCAAGAAGCTGCTCTTCATGGGCCAAGAGTTTGCTCAGCCCAGCGAGTGGAACCATGACGCCGAATTGCCCTGGCATCTGCTGGACGATGCGCAGGGCCACCACGCCGGCATGCAGCGCCTGGTGCGCGACCTGAACCTGCTCTACCGCCGCGAGCCGGCCCTGCACCGCCTGGACTGCGACGCCCGTGGTTTCGAGTGGTTGCAGGCCGAGGACCGCGAGCAGTCGGTGCTGGCCTGGGCGCGGCATGATGAAAGTGAAGAGGGCGAGCGCCGAACGGTGCTGGTGGTCTGCAACTTCACGCCGGTGCCGCGGCCCGGCTATCGCCTAGCGCTGCCGCCGGCCCTTGCAGCAGGTGGCCCGTGGCGCGAGCTGCTCAACACCGATTCCGCCCACTACGGCGGCAGCAATCTGGGCAATCTCGATGCCGGCTTGCAGGCCGAGGCCGATGGCAGCCTGCTGCTGACCTTGCCGCCGCTGTCGGTGCTGTTCCTGGGGCAGGAGAAGTCATGACGCTGGGTTTGAATCGACGCGAGGCCATGGTGAAGACTGCTGCGGTCTTGAGCGGCGCGGTCTTGGGCTCTGCCGCGTTGGCCGAGCCGATTCAGGCAAGCCTTACGGCCCAGGTGCAACTCGGCCGCCTGGAGCGCTGGACGCCGTTCCCCTCGCGCGCCGTGCCGCCACGCCCAGTCGAAGTCTGGCTGCCGCCCGGCTACGACGGCCGCCGCCCGCATGCGGTGCTTTACATGCACGACGGCCAGATGCTGTTCGACCCGCGCAGCACCTGGAACGGCCAGGCCTGGAAGGTCGACCAGGTGGCCGCGCCGCTGATTGCCTCGGGCCAGCTGCGCGACTTCATCGTCGTCGGCATCTGGAACCGGCCCGAGTTTCGCCACGCCGAGTTCTTTCCGCAGGCCTACGACCAGGCTTTGAAAGATTCGCCCACGGCCCAGCGCTACCGCGCCGAGCGCATCAAGCATCCGGTGATGTCGGATGCCTACTTGCGTTTCATCGTCGAGGAACTCAAGCCCGCCGTGGATGCGCGTTATGCCACCGCGCCCGGCCGCGAGTCCACCTTTCTGATGGGCGCCAGCATGGGTGGCATGATCAGCGTCTATGGTCTGTGCGAATACCCCCAGGTCTTTGGCGCCGCGGCCGCGCTGAGCACGCACTGGATCGGCAGCTTCGAGCGCAACCGAGAGATCCCCGCGGCCGCGCTGGCCTATCTGCGCCGCAAGCTGCCGCCACCGGGTCAGCTGCGCCTCTACATGGATCGCGGCACGGCGGATCTGGATGCACAGTACGACGAGGCACAGGCCCAGGTCGATGCGCTGATGGCCGAGCTGGGCCAACGCGCCCCGCAGCTGCAGTCGCGGGTGTTTGAAGGCCAAGGCCACAATGAGTTGGCTTGGTCTGCCCGCTTCGCCCAGCCCCTGAGTTTCTTACTGGGCGCCAGCGCCTGAGCTTGATGATGATGACGACGAGCACTGCATTCCGTTTGCCCGAGGTGTTGGAGCCCGGCCGCCACGAGCCCTTGGGCGCCCAAGTTCGCGATGGCGGCATCAACTTCGCCGTGTTCTCCGAGCATGCGCAGGCCATCGAGCTTTGTGTCTTTGATGCCGCCGGCCAGTGCGAGCTGCGCCGCTACCGCTTGCAGGGCCCGCAGGACGGCATCTTCCAGGGCTTTCTGCCCGGCCTGGGTGCCGGCCTGGTCTACGGTCTGCGCGCCCACGGCCCCTACCAGCCCGAGGCCGGTCACCGTTTCAATGCCCACAAGCTGTTGCTCGACCCCTATGCCCGCGAGATCGTCGGTCACTTTGGCTGGCATGCCGAGCACCATGGTTATGAGCTGGGCCACCCGGATGGCGCGCGCTCCTTCGACCGCCGCGACAACGCCGCCCAGGCGCTGAAAGCGCGCGTGCCCGCACCGCTGGCCGGGCTCAGCCCGCGCCGCTCGGCGTCGCGCCACGCGCTGCAGGATGTGGTGCTCTACGAGGTTCATGTCAAAGGCTTCTCGCAGCAGATGGCCGAGATCCCGGCCGCGCTGCGTGGCAGTTATGCAGCGCTGGCACATCCGGCCGCGATTGCGCATTTCAAGGCCCTGGGCGTGACGACCCTGTCCTTGCTGCCGGTGCACTATGCGCTGGACGAGCCGCATCTGGCCGGCACCGGCCTGCGCAACTACTGGGGCTACAACTCCCTGGGCTTTTTCGCGCCCGACCCGCGCCTGGCCCAGCCGACCCACCGCGAGGACGCCAGCGCCGTGGCGGCCGAGTTCCGCGCCATGGTGCGGGCCTTGCACGAAGCGGGGCTGGAGGTGGTGCTGGACGTGGTCTACAACCACACGCCCGAGGGCAATGAGTTCGGCCCGACGATCTCCTTCCGCGGCCTCGATCACAAGAGCTACTACCGCCTGGTGGCCGAAGACCTGAGCCGCTGCGAGAACCACAGCGCCTGCGGCAACACCCTCAACACCGCGCACCCGCGCGTGGCGCAGCTGGTGCTCGATTCCCTGCGCTTCTGGGTGCAGGAGATGGGGGTGGATGGCTTCCGCTTCGACCTGGCCCCGGTGCTGGGCCGCACCCGCCATGGTTTCGATGGCAACGCCGCCTTCTTCATGGCCTTGCGCCAGGACCCGGTGCTGGCCGGTGTGCACCTGATCGCCGAGCCCTGGGATGCGGGTTATGACGGCTACCAGCTGGGCCGCTTTCCGGGTCGCTTTCTCGAGTGGAACGACAAGTTTCGCGATGCTGTGCGGGGCTACTGGCTGGGTGCCGGCGGTGCGGGTGGCACGGGCCGGGGCGAGTTCGCGCGCCGCTTCACCGCCTCCAGCGATGTCTTTCACCATGGCCAGCGCAGCCCGCTCGCTTCGGTCAACTTCGTGGCCTGCCACGACGGCTACACGCTCAACGATCTGGTCAGCTACTCGCGCAAGCACAACGAGGCCAATGGCGAGAACAACCGCGATGGCCGAGACGGCGAGCTCTGCGCCAACTTCGGCGTCGAAGGGCCGAGCGATGACCCCGCGGTGCGCCGCCGCCGCGAGCGCGCCCGCCGCGCCATGCTGGCCAGCTTGCTGCTGGCCCAGGGCACACCCATGCTCAATGCCGGCGACGAGATCGCCAACAGCCAGGGTGGCAACAACAACGCCTACTGCCAGGACAACGCCCTGAGCTGGCTGGACTGGCCGCAGGCCGACCGCAGCCTGGCGGCGTTTGTGGGCCGCCTCACCGCTTTGCGCCGCGCCCACCCGCTGCTGCGCCAGCCGCATTGGTTCGGCGAGGCCGCTTCTACTTCTGGCACATCCGGCGCGGCCAGCCTGCGCTGGCTGAGCCCGCACGGCCATGCCATGCAGGTGCAAGACTGGCACCATGGCGGCGAGCTGGCCTTTGCCGGCCTGCTGCAAGGTGAAGCATCTGAGCCCTTGCTGCTCCTGCTCTTCAACCCGGCCGATGCCTTGCAGGCTTTCGCCTTGCCGCCCGGGCCGTGGCGCTTGGCTCTGGACAGCAGCGGCGAGCTGGCCGAGCATGGCGAGCATCGCAGCACGCTGGCCGCGCCGGCCTGCAGCCTGCTGGTGTTGAGCCAGGCGCCAGAAGCTACGCGTTCCTAACCCCCTTTGTTTCCCCACGAGAACCCACCCCATGGACCTCACCCAACGCAGCGCCGGTGTGCTGCTGCACATCACCTCCTTGCCCGGCCCGCATGGCATGGGCGATTTCGGCCCCGATGCGTATGCCTACGTCGACTGGCTGGCCAGCGCCGGCCAGCGCCTCTGGCAGCTGCTGCCGACCACGCCCATCGGCCCCGGTGATTCGCCCTACCAAGGCGTGTCGGCATTTGCCGGCTGCCCCTGGATGGTGGCTTTCGAGCCCCTGGTGGCCAAGGGCTGGCTGGCCGCGCCGCAGCTGCCCGAGGGCGGCTTTGAGGCCCACAAGGTGGACTACGGCCGCGTCCTGCCCTGGCGCGAGCAGCAGCTGCGCCTGGCGGCCCAGGGCTTCTTCGCCCGCGCCAGCGCCGAGGACCGCGCCGCCTTTGCCGCCTGGTGCGCCGCCCCGGCCCAGGCCGACTGGCTGGACGACTACGCGCTCTTCATGGCCATCCGCTCGCCGCTGAACGGCCAGGCCTGGTGGACCTGGGCGCCGGCCCTGGCGCGCCGCGAACCGGCCGCGCTGGCGCAGGCGCGCGAGAGCCATGCCGAGGAGTTCCGCTTCTGGCAGTTCGTGCAATGGTGTTTCGACAGCCAGGTCAGCGGGCTCAAGGCTTACGCCAACAGCAAGGGCGTGCATCTGATGGGCGACCTGCCCATCTTCGTGGCCCACGACAGCGCCGACTGCTGGTCGCGCCCGGACCTGTACGAGCTGGACGAACACTTCCAGACCGCCGTGGTCGCCGGGGTGCCGCCCGACGCCATGTCGGCCGAGGGCCAGCGCTGGGGCAACCCGTTGTACCGCTGGGACCGCATGGCCGCCGAGAACTACGCCTGGTGGACGGCCCGCGTGCGCCGCGCGCTGAGCCAGGCCGATGTCTTCCGCATCGACCATTTCCGCGGCTTTGCCGGTTACTACGAAATCCCCGGCGACAGCCCCGACGCCCGCCGCGGCGAGTGGAAGACCGGCCCCGGCCAGGCCTTGTTCGACGCCATCGCCGCGGCCCTGGGCCCGCTGCCCATCGTGGCCGAGGACCTGGGCTTCATCACCGAGGACGTCCATGCCCTGCGCGAGGGTTGCGGTTTCCCGGGCATGAAGATCCTGCAGTTCGGCTTCGGCGGCGACGGCACGCATGAGTTCCTGCCCCAGAACTGGCCGCGTGCCAGCGTGGCCTACACCGGCACCCACGACAACGACACGGTGCACGGCTGGTGGCGCACGGCTTCAGCGCGCGAGCGCGCGTTTGCCGGCGCTTATCTGCCTTGCAACGAACACGATGTGCACTGGGCCATGATCCGCGCCTGCTGCAACTCGGTCGCCAATATCGCCGTCTTCCCCATGCAGGACGTGCTGGGCTTGGGCAGCGAGCACCGCATGAATGTGCCCGGCGTGCTGGGCGGCAACTGGGCCTGGCGCTTCAGCTGGGACATGGTCGGCGCAGAGCCCGGCCGCGTGCTGGGCCTGATCACGGCGGCCAGCGGCCGCGCCGATGTGGGCTTGATGCAGCTGCCGGCTTGATTGATTGAGTTGGGTCGCTTGGCACAGTCGGATTAGGACTAACCCGTCCACACTCCTGGGGGATGGACGGGCATGGTCGTGGCTGCGAAGCTTCGTCCCATTGCAGCGAGCAATCTTTCCAAGGACTGGACGAGATCTGAAGCCATCAAGAGCCGGGCTCCGCTGTCATGGCATTGAGCAGGGCAGGAGCAACCAGGGGAGCCGAAAGGCTCCCTTTGTTGTTGGGGCTTCACTTGTTCGTCCTGTCACTCATTAGGTCATTCGGTCGAGCTCGCAAGAATGCGAGGCACATCCGGGTTCCGGGCGCGAGTGCGCCTGAACGGCCATGAGTTCTCCGACGCTTCCTGACTGCCACATGTGCTGCCCAGCGGCATCCAATGCATACGCCACCACGGCGTATTGGCCCATCAGGCCTCAAATTGCGGCTAGGCACTTTGCGGGAATATCACGCGCGTCTGATTTTGGATGCCGAGCATAATCGGCGTCATGTCTGTCCCCATTGCGAACCAATTTCCATTGTTAGCAAGCCGGCGGTGTCCGGAATTTGGGGTCAAGTCTTAAATGCCAAGTTGCTCGGCGGGCCATCTACTTCTGCTTCTAAGGAACTCCGCGACAGGCGAAACTGATGGTGTTTGGTGTCATCTAAAAAGACCAGATCCATTTTGGTGTGAGGTCGCAAACTAGCAACTAAAACTGAGCAAGCCAAGTAGCTGAATGAAGAATCCAGCGGCTGGAGGCTTAATATTTAAGACTTGACCCCGAATCGCACTGTGGGGTGAGGTTGTTGAAGGCTTTCGAACGTTGGGCAGAGAACCGACGTGTGGTTGAGATCTGTTTTGGCGTTAATAGTGGAACTAGCCATATACCGGGTGGATTCCGATTTTGTGAAAAAATGGGATACCTTGGCACTGGGGTGAATTACTCAAAGCAACTCAACTGAGCAGGAGGTTATGTCAACAATGAATAAGGCAACTTGCTATTTAAGTGCAATTGACTTTCATTTGCATCGGGCTTGCAGAATTAATAATATCTCCATTGTCATTTGCTCTGCTTGCCGTGTGGGGCTGTTGCTTGTTTTTTTGGTTGGCTATGAACAAGCTCGGGCTGAATCACTTGTGAATTCCCGCATATTGCCTGAAGTCACTCAAAAAGAATGCCTTGACGGAAAGACAATATTTCGTTCACCTGTGTTGGTGGAGTGGTTTCAAATATCGACCGGAGGCAGGGCAAGTGCGGAGGCTTCCCTCAATCCAGGAACCAAGAAGTTGTTGGATGTGGTACTTAAGTCTGTATGTGTGGACGACTATTTCTTTCAAGAAAAATCTGCGATTCGTGAGCTGAACGGAAAAGTCGAAAAAAGAGAGTGGCGCGATCCAGGTAAAAAGACTGCTGGTTATATCAGTTTCATCATTCAATTGGATATTGCTGAGGAGAGTTCTAACTGGCGAGCTGAATTGGATGTGCGCGGCCATGAACAGAGCGGCGGTACGCATTGGTATGCGGGGCTGAAGCTAGCTCGAATTGCCGACTCATGCTTATCGATAGACGCTGTTCGAGGTTACCTTGGGTTACCACTTCTTAGTTTGTCGAGAATTGTCGTGCGAGAAGCTGAAGCATCGCCCCGGGCTGGTGGATTAAATGAAAAATTCACGTTTGGAAATTCAAATCGTCGGCGCGCAAACCTCGGAATTGAATTTAAGGGGCAATGCGTGGCGAGTATTTTGATTGATAATTCAGGTATCTATAAGGGGGGTGATGAAAATGAAATTTACTAAAGACTTCGAAAATCTGGGTTGAGTCTTAAATATTAAGTTGCCCTCGTTGTTTTTGGAGGAAATCTCTGGTGTCGAGTCAAAGTCTGAACGCCCGCATACCCGCCTACAAAAACGCATTTTCCAGCGGTGAACTTCAAAAAACCTACCAGGACTTGGTCGGTGTGGTTCAGAATTTAAGAACCGAATTCTCGAAGAGATACGAAACCGAGTTCTCGGTCGCGGCCATTCTGCATGGGTACATCGACTTCACCTACTTCTACCTGCAGAATGAGTATCTCAAGCGCAAGAAGCTCAAGCTGGCCTTGGTTTTCAATCATCAACACGCGAACTTTGAGTTGTGGCTTCTGGGGCAAACCAAGGATGTGCAGATCCAGTACTGGAACAAGCTGCGGGGCGCGAAGTGGGTGAACCCAGAGGCCATGCCGGCGTATTCGGTGTTTGAAGCGCCGCTGCTGGTTGCGCCAGATTTTGATGATGCGGTGAAACTGACCGAAACGGTTTGCAGTCAATTTGAGCTTCTGCTGCAGGAGATTTTGGAGTTGCTGGAGGCGAGCGAGTAACTGCATTGAACGAATGAATCGTTCCCCGGCGTGCCCTGATTCATTGATTGAAGCCGGGTTCAAGCCTTCGTGGAGCGGTCTGCCAACCGCCACAGCCCTTTCACCGACCGGGTGAAGAAGTTCCCGGGCTTTGACTGCCAAGTGTTCCGCCCGGCTGTGCTCAGTATGCTGTTGCGCATTCGGCTCCAGTGAGGCCGCGATGTCGACGCTGGTACGGCCACTTCGCTTTTGAGACGCGCAGGCGCTCCTCTGGCACTCCCACAGCTGCATCCCAAGTTACACCTCAGTTCTTTCTGCGCCCGCAGGGAGGCAGGCCCTAGGCAGAAGCGCTCGGGGGAGCGCCGACCATTCGCACGCTTTTCCATTCCGTTGTGCCTGGCAAGGAGAGCGATGTGCACCGGGTCTTGAGCCGCGCCTGCTGCAACTAGGTGGCCAATATCGCCGTCCTCTTCAAGCAGGAGGCGCTGGGGCTGGCCAGCGAGCAGCGCATGAACGTGCCCGGCGTGCTCGGCGGCAAATGGCTCTGGCGCTTCAGCTGGGACATGGTTGGTGGGCAGCGAGCCCGGCTGTGTGCTGGGCCTGATCATGGCGGCCGGGCCAGCATGGACCAGATGGCGCTGGCGGCTTGAGTCAGCTTTTTTGCAAAGTCAAGGGTTGCTTCGGATTGCATGGCTAACATTTCGTGACCAATTTCATGCTCGTTAGGGGTACGCAGTTCGGCTTTGAGCTGTCATGCTGCGCTGCAACATGTTCGGGCACCTCAGGTGCCCGGCTGTTTGTTGTAAACCCAACATCTATGCGAGGTACTGCATGAAACTCAAATCAACGGCTGTTGCCGTCTTCGGTCTGTTGGCGGCGCTGTCCGCCCAGGCGACTGAAGTCGACTACGGTTCATTCAAGGTCAATTACGACGCCAGCACCGTCTTCGGTTCGCCGACGCTGAGCTTCAGTTCGTCCGGTGATGTGGTCGGCTTCGGTTGGACCGTGCCCACCGACGTACAGGTGCTCAGTCTGGGTTCTTTGGTCACTGCCAGTTTCGACCTGCCTTCTTTCACCATCACGGCCAACAGCGGCTGGGCTCTGAGCGGCGGCGTCAATGGCTTCCTGGGCAATCTGGTCTACAACGAGCTCGGTGGCAGCACCGCAGCTTCGGTGACCGGTTCGGTGGTGGTGGACGGCTCGCCGGCCTTCCCCTTCGGCGGTGCCCTGGACAAAGTCGTCCTGAGCTCAACCAGCGGTCTGTCGACCGGCTACTACTCGGGTTCCTATTCGGCCCCGGTGGGCGCGTTCAACAGCTTCAGCTTCAGCGGTGGCAGCCTGTCCCTGCAGGCTTCGGGCGGCGTGTTTTCGTCCATCATCGGCCAGCCGCAGAACGAGCTGCGAGTCAGCTTGGTGGCGGTGCCGGTGCCTGAACCGGAAACCTATGCCTTGTTGCTGGCCGGTTTGGGCGTGATGGCCCTGCTGTTCAGCCGTCGTCGCCAGAGCAGCTGAACCCGTCAGACGCGATAACAGGTAGGAGCAGAGAAGGGAGCCGCAAGGCTCCCTTTTTTTGTGGGCGATTGGCGGCTGCTTCGCTCGCTGCTTCCAGTGCGTGCCAGGGCTGGCACCGAGATACGAAGAGACGCTGCAAACATACGATGGCGACATCGTTCTCCGGTGCGAGTGGTGTCCAGTTGCAGATGCCGCCGCACCATTTTTTTGCAGCCATGAACACGACCGAGATTTTCCTGATCGCCATGCTCATCATCCTGAGCGTGCCTTACCTGGTGTGGCGCTTGTTCAGGACCGACCATTTCGCGCCCCTGGTGGTGGTGCAGATCATTGCGGGCATCTTGCTGGGCCCGGGCGTGTTGGGGGCCGCGTTTCCCGAGTACTACCAGTTCGTTTTCAACCCGGCGGTGATCCAGTCGCTCAACGGCATCGCCTGGTGGGCGGTGATGCTGTTTGTGTGGATCGCCGGCATCGAGCTCGATCTCAAAGCCGCCTGGCAGCACCGGCGCGAGAGCGGCATCACGGCGGGCCTGGCGCTGGGCATGCCCTTGCTCTTCGGCTGTGGCGCGGCCCTGGTGATGCTGGCGGGCTCGGGCTGGATCGGCCCCAAGGCCCTGGACTGGCAGTTCGTGCTGGGCGTGGGCATGGCCTGCGCGGTCACGGCCCTGCCCATCCTGATCCTGCTGATGGAAAAAATGGACATCCTGCGCCAGCCTCTGGGCCAGCGCATCCTGCGCTACGCCAGCGTGGACGATGTGGCGATCTGGGGCGTGCTGGCCCTGATCCTGATGGACTGGTCCAGGGTCGGCAAGCAGCTGGCCTTTGTGCTGGCCTTCATCGTGATAGGCAGCTTGTTCCGCCGCCTGATGGCGCGCCTGAGCGCCAGCGACCGCTGGTTCGTCAGCCTGATCTGGCTGGCCCTGTGCGGCTTTGGCGCCGACTGGTCGGGCCTGCATTACATGGTCGGCGCCTTCCTGGCCGGCGCCATCATGGATGCCGATTGGTTCGATCAAAAGCAGCTCGACAGCCTGCGCCACCATGTGCTGCTGGTCATCATGCCGGTGTTCTTCCTGAGCACGGGCCTGCGCACCAACTGGGGCGTGGGCGGCAGCATGGTGTTCCTGGCGGCGGCCGGGCTCTTGCTCGCCTCGGTCGCGGGCAAGCTGATCGGCGTGCACATGGCCGGGCGCATCCTGCGCTGGCAGCCGGGCGAGGCTTCGCTGATCGGCTGGCTGCTGCAGACCAAAGCGCTGATCATGATCATCTTCGCCAACATCCTGCTGGACAAACAAATCATCACGCAGGAGAGCTTCACCGCGCTGCTGCTGATGGCGGTGGGCAGCACCATGCTGACCACGCCGGTGGTCAAGCCCAAGCTGGCGCGCATGGCGGCGCTGCTGGGGCGCAGCAGCTGAGGCCTGTTCCCCTCAGCGCCTCAGACCATCAGCGCAATTCCAGCAGCAGGGCCGAGCGGGCCGGCAGCTCCAGGCTCTCGCCCCAGCGCAACGTCTGGCCGCTGAGCACATCGCGGCCCTCGCTGTTGCCGCCCAAGGCTTCGCGGAAGCGCCTCATATCGACCCGGCGCGGCTCTTTGGCCTTGTTCAGCAGCAGCATCACCGTCTGCCCGCCGCCCTGGCGGAACAGGGCATAGACCTGGTCCATGGGGGCGTAGTGCGTGCTGCGGCCGCCGTGCAGGGCTTGGGCGCTCTTGCGCCAGTTGAAGAGCCGGCGCACCAGGGCTTGGGCCTCTTGCTGCTCGGCACTCAGGCCCTGGCCGGTGAAGCCACTGGCCGCATCACCGGCCCAGCCGCCGGGGAAGTCGGCGCGCACCCGGCCGTCGTCGCGCTGCGCGGGGCTGGTGAGCAGCAGCTCGTCGCCGTAGAAGAACTGTGGGATGCGTGGCGCCGTGGCCAGGTAGAGCAGGGCCATCTTCCACAGGGCCAGGTCTTGCCCTAGCGCGCTGAACAAGCGGGGTGTGTCGTGGTTGCCCTCGAACAGCACCAGGCGCTGCGGGTCGGGGTAGAGGAAATCGTGGGCCAGGGCTTCGTAGAGCTTGGTCAGGCCGCTGTCGTGTCCGTCGTCTTCCTTGAGGCCGGCGAGCAGGGCGCCGTGCAGAGGGAAGTCCATCATGCTGGGCATGTGGGAGACATAGCCGTCGTGCTTGCGCTTGCCGCGCTGCCAGTAGGCGACCACGGCCGGGTGCGGGCTCCATTCCTCGCCGACCAGGTTCAGGCGCGGGTACTCCTGCATCAGGCGCCGCGACCAGTCGGCGAGGAAGCCGCAGTCGGAGTAGGAGTAGGTGTCGGTGCGCAGGCCCGAGAGCCCGGCGTACTCCACCCACCAGATGCTCATCTGCGTCAGGTAGCGGGCGACGCGTGGGTTGCGCTGGTTCAGGTCGGGCATGCCGCGCGTGAACCAGCCGCTGACAAAGCGCTCGCGATCGCTGGCAGCGGCGTGCGGGTCGAGCAGGCTCAGGCGCGCATGGTGGGTCTCGGTGTAGCTGGGCCACTGATTGAGCCAGTCGGGCTCGGGCAGCTGGCGCAGCCAGCGGTGGCCGGCGCCGATGTGGTTGAGCACGATGTCCTGGATCACGCCCAGGCCTTTGTTCTGCGCCTCCGCGACCAGATCGCGGTAGTCCTCATTGCGGCCAAAG
Source organism: Paucibacter sp. B51 (assembly GCF_027863535.1). Taxonomy (NCBI): domain Bacteria; kingdom Pseudomonadati; phylum Pseudomonadota; class Betaproteobacteria; order Burkholderiales; family Sphaerotilaceae; genus Roseateles; species Paucibacter sp. B51. The sequence goes on from NZ_JAPIVN010000001.1 coordinate 3,240,700, forward strand.
CGCGGGTCGATGCGGTAGAAATCGGTGGCCGCATAGCCGTGGTAGCTGTAGGTCGCGCTGTTGTTCTCGACCAGGGGCGTGGGCCAGATCTGGGTGAAGCCCAGGCCGGCGATGTAGTCCAGGTGCCGGCGCAGGCCGGCGAGGTTGCCGCCATGGCGGCCGCCGGGCTGACTGCGGTCTTCGGCCTCGAGCATCTCGGCGTTCGAGAGGCTCTCGCCGGCCTTGGCGAAACGATCGGGCACCAGCAAGTAGATCGCATCCTGCGGGCCAAAGCCCTGGCGCTGGGCCGAGCCGGGCGCGCGCGCCTGCAGGGCATAGCTCAGGCGCTGGGCGACGTGGCCGTCGGGCTTCAGCAGCTCGATCTGCAGCGTGCCCGGTTTGGCGGTGGCGGCGATGTGCAGGTTCAGGAAGAGGTAGTCCGGGCTGGCCACGCGCTCGGGCGGCAGCAGGCGCACTCCGGCATGGGGCGTGTGGAGCCGCGGGCGCAGGCTGCCGATCTGCGAGCCCTGCAGCATCAGCTGCAGGCGCGGCTCCTTCATGCCGGCCCACCAGCTGGGCGGCTCGATCTGGTCTACGGTTTGGGCCAGGCTGCGGCTGGCGGGCAACAGGGCGGTGGCGAGGATTAATGCCGCGAGCTGCAAGCGTTTCATGGCCGACCTTTCTTCGATACATCCAAACGCCAGACCTGCACGGACCGGGCCGGCGCCCGCAGCAGGGCCTGGCCTTGCTCGTCCGTGCCAAGGCTGACCTGGGCTGGGTAGGCCTGCTGCAGCAGGGCGCCCGCAGGCAGGCCGCTCACCGCCTGCGTGGTGGCCTGCTCGCCATAGTTGATCAGCACCAGGCTCAGCTCATTGCCGAGTCGCCGCTGGAAGCTCAAGACCTGAGCCTCGGCCCGGGCCTGGATGAAGCTGCCGCGCGCGATTGAGGGCAGCTGGCGGCGCAGGGCGATCATGGCTTTGTAGAAGTTCAGCAGCGAGCCGGGATCGCGCGCTTGCGCGGCGGCGTTGTGGCTGGCGGCATTGGGCGAGAGCGGGCGGTAGGGCGTGGCGCTGGAAGTGAAGCCACTGATGTCAGCCGTCCAGCTCATGGGGGTCCGCAGGGGCTCGTCACCCGGCAACTGGGAGACGCCGGCCATGCCGATCTCTTCGCCGTAGTAGATGAAGGGCGTGCCCGGCGCGAGCAGGTAGCTGGCGGCTGCCAGCTTGTAACGTGCCTCGTCGCCACCGAGCTGGTCCCAGACGCGCGCGCCGGCAAAGATGTCGTGGTTGGCCAGCACATTGGCCATGGTGCTCGGGGCCTGGCTCAGGATGCGGGCGATCTCGCCCACGGCAGCGGTCTCGCCCCGTGCGGCCTTGATCATCTGCGCCTCCAGGCCGAAGGCAAAGGCGCTGCCGCAGACCTCGGGGCTGGCGTACTGCTGTGGGTTGGCGGTGGCTTCGCAGACCACATGGCGGCGCGGGTACTGCTTGATCAGGGCTTGCAGCTCCCGAGTCAGGCGGCGGCTCTCGGGTTGGTCGTTCCAGTCGACGGCGTTGTTCTCGATCAGGTGCGGTACGGCGTCGAGCCGGAAGCCGTCCAGGCCGCGGTTCAGCCAGAAGCGCAGGCTGCTGCGGTGGTAGTCGAGCACGGCGGGGTGGCGCAGATTGAAATCCGGCATGTGCGGGCCGAAGGTGCCGAAGTAGGCACCCAGGCTGCTGCCGTCACTGGCCTTCGTGGCGGTGGTCCAGGGGTTTTTGCCCCAGATGTCCCAGCCTTCCGGCGCAGGGTCTTGCCAGACAAACCAGTCGCGGTAGGGGCTGCGGCGGTCTTTCAGCGCCTGCTGGAACAGCGGATGTTCGTGCGAGGCATGGTTGATCACATAGTCGATGATGACGCCGATGCCGCGCCGGTGGGCCTGGCGGATCAGCTCGTCGAAATCACGGAGGCTGCCGTACTGGGGCTCGATGCGGCGGAAATCGGTGGTGGCGTAGCCATGGTCGTGGTCGGCGCTGGCGGTGATGGGCATCAGCCAGATGCCGCTGATGCCCAAATCCTTGAGATAGTCCAGGCGCTGGATCAGGCCGCGCAGATCGCCGACGCCATCGCCATCGCTGTCCTGGTAGCCGCGCACGAAGATTTCCATGAAGGCGCCATGCTCCCAGCCCGGGGGCAGGGCGCTGGCCTTGGGGCGGGCGGGCACCTGCGACAGGTCCACCGGCGGGGCAGCGAGGCTGACGCCGCCGATCAGGGCAGTGCCAAGTGCCAGGCTGGGGAGCAGGCATCTCCAAGGTGCAAGGCGGCTTTCTGATTCTGTAATTGAGTTACTTTTCATGGGTCGCGCCTTGGCAGGATTTCAATGGTGAAAAGCTTAGATGCTTTGGGTGGTTCATGGTATCCGTGCTGTTGCTATTGATGTAGTTTTGCTACTATTTTGAGATTGAGGCTGCGAATCCAGTGGGCGCAGCGACTTCACACCTTGCACCGGATCGGATCGCTGTCGATGACTTCCCTTTCTTCCTCCCGGCTGGGCCTGATCCTTGCGCTGAACTTGCTGTCCAGTGCCACTTGGGCCGGATCAGTCACTGCTGCTTCAGCCGCCGAGCTGCGTGCCGCCTGTGACAGCGCCGATGCCGCCATCGTCTTGCAGCCGGCCGCCATGGCCGCGCCCGAGGCCCGTGCCTTTGCCCTGAGCCCGGCATTGCTGCAGTGGTCGGGCCAGAGCTTGGGTCCCGGCGAGCGCGTGGCCCTGCTGGCCAGCGCGCGCGGCGGCGTGCAGGTCAAAGTCGGTGCGGCGGCCCAGGGCGTGGAGCAGCGCGTCGAGCTGCTGCCCAGCGCGGCCTCGCTCGCTCCCGAGCTGGCTCAGCGCTTCAAGTACCTCGAATCCTTCGGCCCCGGCTTGCGCCTGGCCTTGAGTGCGGCCGATCAAGCCCGCTTGCCCCAGCTCTTGCGCGGCGAGCTGCTGCTGGTCAAGGAAGACGCAGCAGGTCAGGTGCTGGCGGTCACCGGGCTGCAGACGCCCGGTGCGCTCGATGCGCTGTATGCCGATGCAGCCGAAGCGGCCGGCGAGCTGGGCGCGGTGGTGAAAAAGGCGCGCCAGACAGAATTCAAGCTTTGGGCACCGACCGCGCAGCAGGTCCACCTATGCCGCTACGCCGGGCCCGAGAGCCCGGCGCAGGCCGTGGAAGCGCTGGCCTTCGACCCTCGCAGCGGCCTCTGGCAACAGCGCCTGCCCGCCAATTTGAGCGGCAGCTACTACCGCTATCTGGTCGAGGTCTGGGTGCCTGGCCTGGGTCGGGTGCGCAACCGGGTGACCGATCCCTACTCGTTGAGCCTCAGCGCAGATTCGGCGCGCAGCATGGTGGTTGATTGGGCCGATCCGCGCCTGCAGCCGCCCGGCTGGCAAGACCGCCGCGCGCATCGCCAGGCCTCGGCCCGGGTGCAGCAGTCCACCGATATGGTGATCTACGAGCTCCATGTGCGCGACTTCTCCATCGGCGACGCCACCGTGCCGCCGGCGCAGCGCGGCAAATACCTGGCCTTCACCCAGGCCGGCTCGCAAGGCATGCGCCACCTTCGCGCCCTGGCTCAGGCCGGCCTGACCGATGTGCACCTGCTGCCGGTGTTCGATCTGGCCAGCGTGCCCGAGCAAGGCTGCCTGACGCCTCAAGTGCCGGAGGCGGCCGCCGACAGCCCGGCCCAGCAGGCCGCGGTGATGAAGGTGGCCGGCCAGGATTGCTTCAATTGGGGCTACGACCCCTGGCACTACAGCGCGCCCGAGGGCAGCTACGCCAGCGATGCGCAGCGCGGCGAGCGCCGCATCCGCGAGTTCCGCCAGATGGTGCAGGCCCTGCACCGGGCGGGCCTGCGCGTGGGCATGGACGTGGTCTACAACCACACGGCCGCCAGCGGCCAAGGGCGCCATTCGGTGCTCGACCGCATCGTGCCCGGCTACTACCAGCGCCTCGATGCCAAGGGCCAGGTCGAGCGCTCGACCTGCTGCGACAACACGGCCACCGAGCAGCGCATGATGGCCAAGCTGATGATCGATTCGGTGGCGATGTGGGCGCGCGAGTACCGCATCGATTCCTTCCGCTTTGACCTCATGGCCCACCAGCCGCGCGCGGTGATGGAGGCGCTGCAGCAGCGCGTCAATGCGGCCGCTGGCCAGCCGGTGCAGCTGATCGGCGAGGGCTGGAACTTCGGCGAGGTGGCCAACGGCGCCCGTTTTGTTCAAGCCTCCCAGCTCTCGCTCAACGGCAGCGGCATCGGCACTTTCAGCGACCGCGCCCGTGACGCCGCCCGTGGCGGCAGCGCCGGCGACAACGGCCTCGAAGTGCTGAAGAACCAGGGCTGGCTCAATGGCCTGGGCTTTGCGCCCAAGCGCCACGCCGGCACGCCGGCAGCGGCCACGCAGCTGATGGCCAGCGCCGACCTGCTGCGCGTGGGCCTGGCCGGCTCGCTGCGCGACTTCGAGCTGGACACCTGGCGCGGCCCGCGCCTGCGTGCGGACCAGATCGCCTACGGCGACCAGCCGGCCGGCTATGTCTCGGAGCCCGGTGAGGTGGTCAATTACGTGGACAACCACGACAACCAGACCCTGTTCGACATCAATGTGCTCAAGCTGCCCCAGGACACGCCGCGCGCCGAGCGGGCGCGCGTCCAGCTGCTGGGTGCGGCGCTGACGGCCTTCAGCCAGGGCGTGGCCTACTTCCACGCCGGCATCGATGTGCTGCGCTCCAAATCGCTGGACCGCAACAGCTACGACTCGGGTGACTGGTTCAATCGTCTGGACTGGAGTTACCAGCGCAACTTCTTCGGCACCGGCCTGCCGCCGGCCGCCGACAACCAGGCCATGTACCCCTGGCTGGCGCCCTTGCTGGCCGACCCGGGCATCGCCCCCGGGCCGGCCGAGATCGCCTGGATGCGCGATGGCTTTCGGGACCTGCTGAAGATCCGCGCCAGCAGCCGCCTGCTGCGCCTGAGCAGCGCGGTCGAGATCCGCCAGCGCCTGCGTTTTCTCAACACCGGCCCGGCGCAGAACCCGATGGTGCTGGCCGCTGAAATCGACGGTCAGGGCCTGAAGGACGCGGGCTTTGCCCGCCTGGCCTATTTCCTCAACACCAGCCCTGAGGCTCAGGTGTTGAACTTGCCCGAGCTGGCCGGACGGCGCTATGTGCTGCACCCGGTGCATCTGGCGCCCGGGGCGGCGGACCCGCGGCCGAAGCGGGAGTTCGCCTTCGAGGCCGCCAGCGGCCAGATCAAAGTGCCGGGGCGCACGGCCCTGGTGCTGGTCGAGCGCTGAGTTGGCTCGGCTTCAGCGCAGCTGAGCCCAGCGCTCCAGCATCAGCCGGGCGCCGGCCGTGTTGGTGGCGCAGGGCACGTTGTGCACGTCGCAGGCGCGCACCAGGGCGTTGATGTCCGGTTCGTGCGGCTGCGGCGTCATCGGGTCGCGCAGAAAGATCACGGCATCCACCTCGCCGACGGCCAGGCGCGCGCCGATCTGCAAATCGCCACCATTCGGGCCGCTGAGCAGTCGCTCCACGCTCAGGCCCAGCTCGGCCACCAGGCGGCCGCCGGTGGTGCCGGTGGCCATCAGCTGACAACCCTGCAAAAAGGCCTTGAACTCGGCCGCCAGCGCGACCATCTCGTTTTTCTTGCCGTCGTGGGCGATCAGTGCGAGTTTCATGGCGGGCATCTTAGTGAGTCCGGCTCGGCGGGACACAATCAATCGAGTTACCAAATCGCTTGCTGCCCGGACCTGCCATGCCCCGCTTCGCTGCCAATCTGTCCATGCTTTACACCGAGCTGGATTTCCTCGACCGTTTTGCCGCCGCCGCGCGTGATGGTTTTCAGGCGGTCGAGTTCCTGTTTCCCTATGCCTTTGCGCCCGAGGCGCTGGCAGATCGGCTGCAAGAGCACCGGCTGCAGCAGGTGCTGTTCAACGCCCCGCCGGGCGATTGGGCGGCGGGCGAGCGTGGCCTGGCCTGTCTGCCCGGGCGCGATGCCGAGTTTCTGGCCGGCATCGAGTTGGCCCTGGGCTATGCCCGGGCGCTGCAATGTCCGCGGCTTCATGTGATGGCCGGCCTGATCCCTGCCGATGAGTCGCCTGCAACTGCCCAGGCCGTGTATGTTCGGCGCCTGCGCGAGGCTGCCGGCTTGGCAGCGGCCCAAGGCGTGAGCTTGATGATCGAGCCCATCAACCAGCGCGACATGCCAGGCTATTTCCTGCATCGCCAAGATCAGGCCCATGCCTTGCTCGACGAGATCGCCGCGCCCAATGTCCAGGTGCAAATGGATCTGTACCACCTGCAAATCAGCGAGGGCGACCTGAGCACCAAGCTGCGCCAGTACCTGCCTGGCGGCCGTGTCGGCCATCTGCAGATCGCTGGCGTGCCCGAGCGACATGAGCCGGATGTCGGCGAGATCAACTACCGCCACCTGTTCCGGCTCCTCGACGAACTGGGCTATGCAGGCTGGGTGGGCTGCGAGTACCGGCCGGCGCGCGGGGTGACACCGGGTGCCACATCGCAAGGCTTGGCTTGGTTGCGCGGGGGCTTCTGAATCCCAAAAGTCATGGGTGTTCATCTGGGCTCGCAAAAGGACGAGGGCTGCCTACACTTTGAGCATCACCGGCGATCCAGCCGGACGTGCTGAATTGCTGGAAAGGGGGCGACCATGAGCATCTTTTCGGTGTTGCGGAGTCTGTGCCTGTGGGCGGCCGTTGGCATGCTGTCCGCCTGTGCAACCGTGGCGCTTCCCAAGGGGCCGCCGCTCGAGCTGTTGCGTGACGATTTGTTCAAGCCCAGCAGCAGCCCGATCTCGGCTGAGGCGGTGTTCGCCTTGAGTCCGGCCATGCGGGACTATGTCGATCATGAGATCGCCTACCGCATCCGCAGCCGCGGGGCGCGCGAGGCCTTGCTCGATTCGCTCTACACCAAGGGTCAGTTGCAGCTGGATTACGACTCTGAAGTCACCCGCACGGCGGCCCAGGCCTTTGAGCAGCGGCGGGGCAATTGCCTGTCGCTGGTGATCATGACAGCAGCCTTCGCCAAGCATCTGAACTTGCCGGTGCGCTTTCACAGCGTGTTTGTGGACGAGTTCTGGAGTCGTCGCGGTGATATGTACTTCCAGACCGGCCATGTCAATATGGCTCTGGCAGCGCGCCGGTCTGAAATCAACGCCACGTCGCTCCAGGAACTGGAGATGATGACGGTTGATTTCCTGCCTGGTGTGGATCTGCGCGGGCAGCGGCGTCGTTTGATTGAAGAGCACACCGTGATCGCCATGTTCATGAACAACCGTGCGGCCGAAAGCTTGGCTCAGGGTGCGGTGGACGATGCCTATTGGTGGGTGCGAGCTTCGCTGCAGGCTGACCCGAGAATGCTGTCGGCCTACAACACGCTTGGCGTGGTCTATCGTCGCCGAGGGGAACTGGATTTGGCCAAGGCCAGCTTTCAGGCGGTCTTGAGTTTGGAGCCAGAGAATGTGCAGGCCATGTCCAATCTGGTGCTGGTGCTTGAAGCAAGCGGGCAGTCACAGGCCGCCGCGAGCCTGAGCGCGCGCTTGCGCGACTTGCAGCCTTACCCGCCTTACAAGTTTTTTGACGAAGGTGTGCTTGCCATGCAGCGGGGCGACTATCAGCAGGCCAAGGCCTTGTTTGAACGCGAGTTGGCGCGCTCTGCCTTTTTTCATGAGTTCCATTTCTGGGCGGCGCTGGCCAACTATGGCTTGGGCGATGTCAAAGCCGCCCACAAGCACATGGCCTTGGCCTTGGAGAACAGCAGCACCGAGCGCGAGAAGCAGCTTTACACCGCCAAAATGGATTCACTGCGCTCTCGCAAGCACATCTTCCATTGAGCGGCGTTGTTTGGGCTCAGGCGAGCGGCGGTAAGCCGTGCCTCGCCCGGGCTCGTGCACAAGCCTCATCCCCTATGCCCATGGGCGCGCGCAAGCCGAACTCCCGGCAAGGACCGGGGCGCCACTCGTAGATGCCGCAATGCGCGGCCTGGCCCACAGTGCCCACCAGGGCGGCGCAACGCGGGCGGGCATGGTCGGTGCCGCGCATGCGGGCCAGGCTGTCGTTGAGTTCCACGCTCAGACCATCGGGCACGCAGCCGCCCTCGCTTTGCAGCTCTTCGCGCGCGAAATCGACGCGGAAGCTGGCGCAGCACGCCCCGCATTGGATACAGGGGTTGGCAGCGGGCGCTGGAGCGGGGGCGGGGGAAGGTGCAGGGGATGGGGCGGCGGTGGACATCACGCCAGTGTAGTGAGCTGCGCTTGAGCGATGCGCTGCCCGCCGGACTCGCTCAGGCCTCGGCGCCCAGCGGTTCTCGCACCACGGTGACCGAGCATTCCGACTGCGTCACCACCTGAGCCGACACGCTGCCCAGATAGCGGCGCAGGGCCGAGGCGCCGCGCGCGCCCATGATGATGTGGTCGGCGCCGTTTTTGGCGGCGAACTCGATGATGGCGGTGGCCACGTCCGGTGCTTCCAGTACATGGAAGGTCAGGCGGCCGTCTTCCAGATTCAGCGCCTTGCTGATCGGCCGCGCCCAATGCTTGAGGGCAATCAGCTGCTTCACATGCACGCTCTTGCCATCCTTGTCGGTCAGCTCGTCCATGCCGATGCGGGCAATCTTCATCACGCTGACGCAGGCCAGGCGGGCGCCCGGCTCGGTCTGCACGATGCGGCGCACGGTCTCGCGCAGCTGTTCCAGCAGGGCCGGCGTGGCGTGCTGCGTGTCGACGGCGGCCATGATGATGGGGCTGCGCGTGACCTGGGTGGTGACGGTGGCCTGCGGCGCTGGCTCCGAGCCCAGTGCGAAGAACCAGCGCTTCAGGGTTTTGAGGCTGCTGCTGCCCGTCATCTTGTCGGCGCGCCGGGTCAGCGTCACGCCTTCGGGCTGCTGCAGATCCAGGGCCAGCTGGGCGGCACTTTGATAGCGGCGCTCGGGCTTGACCTCGAGGCAGTGCAGCACCACCTCCTGGAACCAGCGTGGCAGCTCGGGGTCGATGGCGCGCGGGGGCACCGGTTCAATATAGAGCCGACGGCGCAGGCCGCGCACCGAGCTGGGCTGGCCGAAAGGCCGCTCTCCCGTGGCCAGGTGGTAGAGCATGACGCCCAGGGCAAACAGATCGCTGCGCGGATCGTTGCGCACGAATTGCACCTGCTCGGGCGACATGTACGGCCCCGTGCCCATGGGCAGGGAGAACTCTTCCTCCAGCAGGTCGGGCAGGTGGTCGTGGCGCGACAGGCCGAAGTCCACCAGCACGGCCAGGCCGTCGGGCCGGAACATGATGTTGCTGGGCTTGATGTCCAGGTGCACCACATGCTGGCGGTGCAGGTCTTGCAGGGCGGTGGCCACGCGGATGCCAATGTCCACCACCTCGTCAAGTGGCAGCGGTGCCTCATCCAGGCGCGGCCGCAAGGACTGACCCTGCACCTGTTCCATCACGATATAGGCCTGGCGGGTCCAGTCGCCGCGGGCCACGAAACGCGGCACATGCGGGCCTTTGAGCGCCGGCATCAGCATCTGCTCGACCTCGAAGCCGACGATGGTGGCCGGGTCCTCGCCGCCCTTGATGCGCGGCACCTTCATGATCAGCGGAAAGTCTTCACCGGGCTTGGGCTGCACCCGCGTCACACGCCAGATATGGGCCATGCCGCCCTGGTGCATGCGTTCTTCCAGGCGGAACCCGTCCAGCTCCATGCCGGGCTCCAGCGGGCCCAGGGGCTGCGGGAGGTGCTGGACGCTGTGGGGGCCGGACGCGGAGCTGGGCATGGTGGTGAAGATCCTGTGCTGGGGCCAGTGCGGCCTCTGGCCGCGAGTATGGGGTCAGGTCTTGCCTTGACTCGGGATGCTACTCGCCTTGCAGCAGGCGCGCGGCCAGGCGCTCGGGCAAGCCGGCAGCGCGAATCTGGGCTGCCGCCGCTTCGGCGTCGTAGGCCACGCGCTGAAAGCTCAGCTCGCTCGCCGCGCTGTCGAAGATGGCGTAGCAGGCGGCAGGGTTGCCATCACGCGGCTGGCCGCAGGAGCCGGGGATGGTCAGCCACTGGCGATTGGGCAGCAAGGGGATGCTGACGCCCTCGGCCGGGGTGAACTCACCGGCCTTGCCGGTCAGGCTCAGGTGGTAGAGCATGGGCTCGTGCATGTGGCCGCAAAAGGTGTAGCGGCATTCGGTGGCGTGCAGGCTGCGCATGGCTTCCAGGCGGCCCTGGATGTATTCGTAGCCAGCCGGGTCGAAGGCATTGGCGTGGACATAGAGCCGGTCCTCGCGGGTGACGCTCAGCGGCAGCTTGGACAGGAACTCGAGCTGGGCTGGGTTCAGGCGGGAATGGGTCCATTCCACCGCCAGGCGGGCGTCTTCGCGCATGGTGCTGGAGCTGCCTTGCACCACGGCGGCATCGTGGTTGCCCATGACCGCCACGGCGCCCCGCGCCACCAGCTCGGCCACCTTGTCCACCACCCAGGCCGGGTCGCCGCCGTAGCCGACGAAATCGCCGAGCAAGGCGTAGTCGCTGACGCCCTGGGCCTGGGCATGCTCAAGCACCGCAGCGAAAGCCTGCGCATTGGAATGGATGTCGGAAATGAGGGCAATTTTCATGGCGATGCTGAGCTTGCCATGAGCGGCTGACGGCAGGCTGAAGGCAGGCAGAAGGCGGTGAAGCCCGGAGTTGGAGGAGGGGGGCGGGTGGCCGCGGCGTTGGATCGGGGGTGCCAGGTCTTGCGCAGCCCTGGCCTCCGGTGCAGCTTGCCGTTTGCGGGCACAAAGGGCAACAGGATTGACCCGCCCCTGCATTCGCGCGGCAGCGACACGCGAAAACGCCAGATCGCGTAAGCTGCGGGCGACTCGCAAGCGGGCCTTTCGTGTGCCTGCAATCCCCCGAAATTCTCAAAAGGTGCCTGATGTTGCGGTGGCCGTGGTGCGAAGGAGCGAACACTTGTCGGGCGGCCGGGTCCGCGGGTCTGATGGCCCTGGCCTTGGCGGCCCTGCCTGGCGCAGCGGCGGCGCAAGCCGGCTGTTCGCGCGAGCTGGTGGTGCCCGTGGCGCCGATTGGTCTCAGCGTCACGGTGACGGGCGAGGAGGTCGCGGGCGTTTACCCCGAGGTCTTGCGCAGCAGCCTGGCTCGTGAGGGCTGCCCGCTGAAGTTCTCGGTGGTGCCTCGGGCGCGGCAGGAGCTGATGTTCGAGACCGGCCGCGCCGATTTGCTGGTGCCCGCCACACGCACGCCCAAGCGCGATGAATCGGGCGTGTTCGTGCCCATGGTCAGCAGCCGGGCCATGGTGATCTCCATGATGCATGCGGAGCGCGCGCCGCTGCGCAACCTGGCCGATTTGCAGGCGCGCCGCGAGATCCGCGTGGTGCTGGTGCGGGGCTTTGATTACGGCGAGTCGTACCAGGCGCTGATCAAGGAGCTGGACCAGCAGGGGCGCCTGTTGCTGGCGGTGGATGCCGTGTCGGTGGCCCGCATGTTGGGCAATGGCATGGCCGAGGCTACGGTGATGGCACCCAGCATCCTGGTCGGTGCCATGCTGGGCGATGCCCGTGTGCGGCCTTTGCTGGAGCAGCTGCGCTACGAGCCGATGGACGAACTGCCCTGGGGTGAGAGCGGTGTCTACGTCTCCAAGACCGCCTTGTCCGAAGCAGACCGGCAGAGCCTGCTGGCGCTGCTGGAGCGCGCGGCCAAGTCGGGTCAGATCTGGCGCGAATTCGTCAAACACTACCCGCCGGGCAGCTTGACCGGCAGCGTGCGTCCGCGCTGAGCGGCTCGCACGCGGCGGCTGGTCAGCCGATGCGACCCAGCAGAAGGTACTCCATGAGTGCCAGCCCTTGCGGACAAGGGCTGGCCTTCGTCAGGCGTCAGACAGGCCGTGGGGCCTGTCTTCGGCCCTGACTCAGCCTTCTGCACGTGCATTCTGTTTGGGTGTGCACCCGCCGCTGACGCGGCTTCACTTGGCGGGCGCCAAGTGAGTGCACCCCGAATCGCATGCTGCCCTGACGGGCAGGGTTCACATCGGCTGGTCAGCCGATGCGACCTAGCAGTAGGTACTCCATGAGTGCCTTCTGCACATGCATGCGATTCTGGTCTTGGCCGCGCCTGACGGCGCTTCACTTTGCGATGCAAAGTGAGCCAAGCCCAAACAGAATGCGCCCCAGCGGGCGCGTCTCGGCTGTCAGCCGATCCGCCCGAGCAAAAGGTACTCCATGAGTGCCTTTTGCACGTGCATTCTGTTTTCAGCTTCGTCCCAGACGACGGATTGGGGACCGTCGATCACGTCGGCGGTCACCTCTTCGCCGCGGTGGGCGGGCAGGCAGTGCATGAAAAGGGCGTCGGGCTTGGCCACGCCCATCATCTCGGCATCGACGCACCAGTCGGCAAAGGCTTCGCGGCGCTTGTCGTTCTCGGCCTCATAGCCCATGCTGGTCCAGACATCGGTGGTCACGAGGTCGGCGCCGCGGCAGGCATCGAGCGGGTTCTTGAAGACCTTGTAGCAGTCGGTGTTCTGGATGCCTGCCACCTGCGCGTCCACCTCGTAGCCGCTGGGCGTGCTGACATGGACGGTGAAGCCCAGGATCTCGGCCGCCTGCAGCCAGGTGTTGGCCATGTTGTTGCCATCACCCACCCAGGCCACGACCCGGCCTTTGAGGCAGTCGGCATCGACGATGCCGCGCTGGTTCATGCCGCGGTTCTCGATGAAGGTGAACAGATCGGCCAGAATCTGGCAGGGGTGGTACTCGTTGGTCAGGCCGTTGATCACGGGCACGCGCGAGTGCGCCGCAAAGCGCTCGATCTTGGTCTGCTCGAAGGTGCGGATCATCACCAGGTCCACCATGCGGCTGATCACGCGGGCACTGTCCTCGATGGGCTCGGCGCGGCCCAGCTGGCTGTCGCCTGTGGTCAGGTGCACCACCGAGCCGCCCATCTGGTACATGCCGGCCTCGAAGCTGACGCGGGTGCGCGTGCTGGCCTTCTCGAAGATCATGGCCAGCGAGCGGTCGGCCAGGGGCTGGTAGCGCTCGTAGTTCTTGAAGCGGCGCTTGATGATGGCGGCGCGCTCGAACAGATAAGCGTACTCCTCAGCGCGGAAATCCTTGAACTGCAGGTAGTGGCGCATCAGTGCGTTGCCGGGCTTCATGCTTGCGGCTCCGACAGGAAGGTCTTGATCAAGGGCACCAGGATGGCGGCGATCTGGGCGGCTTCCTCGCGGCTCAGGATCAGGGCCGGCACCAGGCGCACCACGCGCTCGGCGGTGACGCTGATCATCAGGCCGGCATCGGCCGCGCGCTGCAGCAGGGCGCCGCAGGGGCGATCCAGGGCCACGCCCAGCATCAGGCCCTGGCCACGCACTTCCACCACGCCAGGCACGCCGTCCAGGCCCGCTTTCAGCGCTGCCTTGAGTTCGCTGCCAACCAAGGCGGCGTGCGCCAGCAGGCCGTCTTCTTCCATGATCTTCAGCGTCTCGACACCGGCACGCATGGCCAGCGGGTTGCCGCCGAAGGTGGTGCCGTGGTTGCCCGGCTGCATGATCTTGGCGGCGCGCGGGCCGCAGACCACGGCGCCGATGGGCACGCCCGAACCCAGGCCCTTGGCCAGAGGCATGACATCGGGCCGGATGCCGGCCCACTGGTGCGCGAACCACTTGCCGGTGCGGCCGATGCCGCACTGCACCTCGTCCAGCATCAGCAGCAGATCGCGCTGGTCGCAGATGCGGCGCAGGCCTTGCAGGAACTCGATGCGCGCTTCGTTGATGCCGCCTTCGCCCTGAATCGTTTCCAGGAAGACGGCGGTGATGTTGGGGTGGGCGTCCAGCGCGGCTTCGACCGCGGCCAGATTGTTCAGAGGCACGCGCACGAAACCGGGCACCAGCGGGCCGAAGCCGGCATGGATCTTGGGGTTGGCCGTGGCCGAAAGCGTGGCGATCGACCGCCCGTGGAAGGCGCCTTCAAACACCAGCACTTCCGGGTTGTGGTTGCCCCGGTCGTTGCCGAACTTGCGGGCGATCTTCAGCGCCGCTTCATTGGCCTCCAGGCCGCTGTTGCAGAAGAAGGCCACGTCCAGGCCGGACAGCTCGCACAGCTTGGCGGCCAGCTGCTCCTGCAGCGGCACGTGGTAGTAGTTGCTGCTGTGCATCAGCGTGGCCACCTGCTCCTGCAGGGCCGGCACCAGGCGCGGATGCGCATGGCCCAGGGTGTTGACGGCAATGCCGCCCAGCCCGTCCAGGTATCGTCGGCCGTTCACGTCCCAGACCCAGCAGCCTTCGCCACGCGCCAGGGCGATGGGCAGACGGCCATAGGTTTGCATCACGTGAGGTTCGGACGGCACAACAGCAGACGGGACAACGGGGGCGTTCATCAACTCTCCATGGGTTGGGGCATGCAAAAAAAGAAGACGTTTCGGCGGCCCGAAACGTCGGCGGATTCTAAAGGCCTGGTCTTTCTTCACGGCCTGACACCGGCCTGACGCGTGCGAATGTCCGGTCTTCCTGGACTGCCTGTGCTGCGGCGCAACACATCCAGGGCACAATAGCGCCTGTCGTAAAACCGTCTATTTTCGCGGCCGCGGGGTTGGCACCCAGCCCGGCGTCGAAGTCGCCCACCCATGAGCCAGTCCCCCAAATCGCGCGAAGTTTTCATCCAGGGCCTCACCCTGGAGGGCCGGACCTTCCGGCCCAGCGACTGGGCCGAGCGTCTGGCGGGCGCCATGTCCTGCTTCCGCCCGGGTGGCGCGCGCGGCGGGATTGGCGCCTACATCGGCTATTCGCCGCTGTGCGTGCCGCGGGTGATCAACGGCGTCAAATGCGTGATCGTCAACGAAGAATTGCGTCGCCTGGAGCCCATGGCCTGGGACTTCGTCATGAACTTCGCGCGTGACAACAATCTGCAGGTCGCCGAGGCCTGTTTGCTGCCCGAGGCTGGCTCTGCGGCCGCTTCGTCGCCCGCGCCCAAATCCACGGACTGAAGCGATGCGAGGTCGGGTGCCTGGGCGGGGTGGTTGCCGCTTCGGGCGTGGCTTCAGCGGCCGCGGCGTGCCCTCAGCAAGGCCAGCATTTCGATCCCGCCACCGAGCAGGCAGAGCAGCCAGCTGAGCTGTTGACGCAGGCGCTGGCCCAGGCTGGGCGTGTAGGTGTCGGCGCAGGTGTCGGTGTGTGGGGTTTGGGCCTGGATGTCCATGAGGAGGAGGCTAAACCGGCATTGTGAAGAATTGGTGACGGCTGACCTGAGCCCTTCGGCTGGTCAGATGCACCCTGGCTGCAGCAAGGTCTGGAGTCCGCCGCATTCAGCAGCTATGCTTGCCGCCTTCCGCGCGCCTGCGCGGGCGTCCAAACGTCTGGTCTCAGCGGATTCCGTCCGGTGCCTGGTTTTCACTCCTCTTCAGCGCAGCGCAGCCTGTCTTTGCCCGCACCGGCGCTGCCCGAGCTGGCGGAGCTGGAGCATTTGCTGCAGCAGGGTGGGGCGCTTTTGCAGCGTCATCACCTGGGTGATGTGGTGTTGCCGGGCGGCAGTCTGCCGGTGCTGGCCCTGACCTTGGGTAACCCCGATCCTGCGGTGCCTGCGGTCGGGTTTTTCGGCGGGGTTCACGGACTCGAGCGCATCGGCGCCGAGGTTGTGATGGCATTTTTGGCCAGCCTGATCTCGCGCCTGAAATGGGACAGCAGCCTGCATCGCATGCTCGAGTCTTTGCGCGTGGTGTTTCTGCCCCTGGTCAATCCGGGCGGCATCTGGCGTGGCACCCGGGCCAATCCTCAGGGCGTGGATTTGATGCGCAATGCCCCCGTGGATGCCGGTGCCGGCGCCTCGCCCTGGGTGGGTGGTCAGCGCCTCAGCGCCAAACTGCCGTGGTACCGCGGTATCGAGGCCGGGCCGATGGAGGCTGAAAGCCAGGCCTTGTGTGGTCTGGTGGAGCGTGAACTGCTCAGCCACGGGCAATCGCTGGCGGTCGATTGCCATTCGGGTTTTGGCCTGGTCGACCGGATCTGGTTTCCTTACGCCCATTCAGCGCGGCCGATCCCTCACCTGGCCGAGATGCACGCGCTGAGTCAGATCCTCGATCAGACCCACGCGCAACACCGTTATGTTTTTGAGCCGCAGAGCCGCCAGTACCTCACGCATGGCGACCTGTGGGACCATCTCTACCTGCAGGCCTGCAGCCGCCCGGCCTGCCTGCACCTGCCATTGACCCTGGAGATGGGTTCATGGCTGTGGATCAGGAAGAATCCTCGGCAATTGTTTTCCCGTCACGGCATGTTCAACCCCTTGGTCAGTCATCGTCAGCAGCGTGTGCTGCGCCGCCATATCGCATGGCTGGATTTCATTCTTCGGGCGGCGGCCGGCATGCCGCGCTGGTTGCCTTCGGGGCCGCAGCGGCTCTGGCATGAAGAGCAGGCCTTGAATCGCTGGTACCGGCGGGGAGCACGTGCATGAGCGGGGTGAAATCGTCGGCATTGGCGGACACCGTGCCCCAGGCTTTGCTGCCCTCAGAGCCCGCAGTTTCTGATGAGGCTGCGACCTGGGTGTTGTTGCGTGGCCTGTCCCGCGAGTCCCGGCATTGGGGGGAGTTCCCGCAGCAGCTCTTGCGCAAGATCCGTGAACAGCAGCCGGGCGCGCAGCTGATCATGTTGGATCTGCCGGGCAATGGCATGCTGCACCGCCAGTCCAGCCCGAGCGAGGTGCCGGCCATGGTGGAGGCTTGTCGTGCGCAGCTGGCGCGCTTTGGTGTGCAGGGTCCTGTCCATGTGCTGGCCATGTCGCTGGGTGCCATGGTGGCCAGCGACTGGATCGCCCGCTACCCCAGCGAGGTCTGCGCCGGAGTCTTGATCAACACCAGCTTGCGTCCTTTCAGCCCTTTTTACCGCCGCTTGCGGCCGCTGAACTACATGACCTTGCTGATGCTGAGCCTCAGCCGCCTGGGCTATCGCCAGCGCGAGGCCAAGGTGCTGCGCATGACCACGCGATTGCTCAAGCAGCCCGAGGCGGTGTTGGATCACTGGGTGGCCTTGCAACGCGAGCGGCCGGTGGGTGTGCGCAACACCGTGCGCCAGTTGCTGGCGGCCGCGCGCTATGAAGCCAGCCGGCGCCGCCCGGCGGCGCCCATCCTGCTCTTGTGCAGCAAGGCCGATCGCCTGGTCGACTGGCGCTGCTCACAGGCCATCAGCCGGGCCTGGGGTGCGCCTTTGCGCCTGCATGAGCATGCCGGGCATGATCTGCCGCTGGATGATGGCCCCTGGGTCGCGCAGGCCGTGGGTGACTGGCTCAAGATGCGTCGCATGCAGGGCCTGGATCACGGCGAGTGGCATTGATGGCGGAGGCGCGATGCGGCGCAGGCTGAGCGCTGCGCAGCAGGGTGCTTGCGACTTTGACGCGGTCCAGACGCAAAAAAGCCCGCTTGCGCGGGCTTTTCGACTTTGCACCAGAACTGGTTGTTAGGCGGCCAGCGCCTTGATCTTTGCCGACAGACGGCTCTTGTGACGAGCAGCCTTGTTCTTGTGGAAGATGCCCTTGTCAGCGACCGAGTCGATCACCGATTGAGCGGTCTTGAACAGTTCGGCGGCCTTGGGCTTGTCGCCAGCGATCACGGCCTTTTGCACGTTCTTGATGACCGTGCGGAAATGGGAGCGCAGAGCCGTGTTGGCTGCGTTGAGCTTGATGTCCTGGCGAGCGCGCTTGAGGCCCGATGCCGTACGGACAGTCTTCTTGACTTTGGAAGAGGATGCCATGCTGTAAATCTACCCAGTTGGTGCAAAGACCGCGAGTATAGCACTGAAATAACAGTGAAACAAAGGCCCATGCGGCGTTGGCCGCTCGAAAGCGACGAGGGCGCACATCATAATGCGTCGCCCGGCTCGCCATCAAGCGCGCTGTGGCCTGCTTCCGGTGTGACCTGTGCGGCTTGCTTGCGGCTTGGTTTCGCGCAGCTGAAGCGGTGGGCAAGGGCGGTTGTTCTCGCGCATGCCGCTGTGCCGCCGGCTTGGTTTGCCTCGGCCCCTGTTCTTTCTTTTTGTTTGAGCCCGCTGCGCACGGCGCAGCGGCCGTCTTGCTCTTGATTGAGTCTGTGTCGACCATGAATTTATTGCGCGCTGCGTCCCTGATTTCCGTCTTCACCCTGGTGTCGCGCATCACCGGGCTCATGCGCGAGCAGATGGTGGCAGCCATGTTCGGTGCGGGCGTGCTGTCGGATGCATTCCTGGTGGCCTTTCGCATTCCGAATATGTTGCGCCGCCTGTTTGCGGAAGGTGCCTTCTCGCAGGCCTTTGTGCCGGTGCTGGCGGCCACGCGCGCCAAGCATGGCGACGAGGCGACCCGTGATTTGATCGATGCGGTGGCCTCGGTGCTGGCCTGGGCCCTGGCGGCCACTTGCGTGATCGGCGTGCTGGCGGCGCCGGTGCTGGTCTGGATGCTGGGCTCTGGCATGCCGGACAAGGGGCAGGATGCGGCCGTGGTGATGACGCGCTGGATGTTCCCCTACATCGGCTGCATGTCCATGGTGGCCTTGGCGGCCGGCATTCTCAACACCTGGAAGCGTTTCATGGTGCCGGCGGTGACGCCGGTGATCCTCAACCTCTGTGTGCTGGCTTTTGGCTGGTGGATGACGCCGGTGGTGGCGGATTGGGGCTACCCGCCGATTTACTCGATGGCTGTCGGGGTGATGGTCGGTGGCGTCCTGCAATTGCTGATTCAATTCCCGGCGCTGAGCCGCATCGGCGTGCGCCCGCGCATTGCGCTTCGCCCCTCGGGCCTGCGTCGCGCCAGCACCCACCCCGGCGTGGGCACCATCTTGCGTCAGATGGGGCCGGCCCTGCTGGGCGTGGGCGTGGCCCAGCTGTCCTTGTTGATCAACACGCAGATCTCCAGCCACATCGCCGAGGGCGCCACCTCCTGGCTGAACTATGCCGACCGCCTGATGGAATTCCCCATGGCCTTGCTGGGCGTGGCCCTGGGTTCGGTGCTGACGCCTCAGCTCTCGGCTGCGCAGGCCAAGGACGACGGTCAGCAGTATTCCGATCTGCTGGATTGGGGCTTGCGCCTGGTGCTGCTTTTCGGTCTGCCGTGCGCCGTGGCGCTGCTGGTGTTTGCCGAGCCGCTGGTGGCGGTGCTCTACCACCGCAAGGCGTTTCTGGCGGTGGACGTCGTGAACACCGGCCACGCGGTCATGGGTTGGGGCGTGGGCTTGATGGGTTTGCTGGCCATCAAGGTGCTGGCGCCGGGTTTTTATGCCAAGCAGGACACGCGCACGCCGGTGCGCATCGCCATCGGCGTGCTGGCTTTGACGCAGCTGTTCAACCTGATTTTTGTGCCCCTGGTGGGCGTGGCGGGGCTGGCCTTGTCGATCGGCCTGGGCGCCATGGTCAATGCCTTCTGGTTGCTGCGTGGCCTGCGGCGGCAGGGCAGCTACCGTCCGGTGGCGGGCTGGTGGCTGTTTGCGCTCAAGGTGGCGCTGGCCAGCGCAGCCATGGGCGTGCTGCAGTGGCAGCTGGCGCAGCGCCTGGACTGGATCGCCCTGGGCAAGACCGAAGGTCTGCGGGCGCTCTGGATGGCGGGCAGCCTGGGCGCGTCGGCCTTGCTGTACTTCCTGCTGCTCACGGTCATGGGCTTGCGCCTGCGTCAGTTCATGCGCCGCGCCTAAACTGAGGCCATGAGCCATCCCCTGCGCCTGGAGGCGCCCACGCCGATCGAGTACTTTGCCGCGCTGGTGGCCGAAGATGCGGGCCTGAACCTGCTGGAGGCGGCCGCCTCGCTGGCGCAGGATGAGCACCCGGATCTGGATGTACAGGCCGTCTTGTCCGAGGTGGATGCGATGGGCTTGCGTCTGCGCCAGCGCCTGCCGGCCGATGCCTCGGCTCAGAGCAAGCTGCGCAGCCTGTGCCGTTACTTTTACGAAGAGCTGGGCTTTGCCGGCAACGTCAACAACTACTACGAGCGCGACAACAGCTTCATCCATCAGGTGCTGGCCACGCGGCGCGGCATCCCCATCAGCCTGGCGGTGGTCTTTCTGGAGCTGGCCACTCAGCTGGGGCTGCGTGCGCAGGGCTTGGCCTTTCCTGGGCATTTCCTGGTGCGTATCAGCATGGGCAATGGCGAGCTCATCCTGGATCCGTTCACCGGCCAATCGCTGTCGCGCAGCCGGCTGGATGAAATGCTGCAGGCTTTTCGCGGCAGCACCGGCCTGCAGGGTGAGGTGGATCTGCCGGTGGACTTGTTCTTGCAGCCCACGCCACCGCGCGACATCCTGGCCCGCATGCTGCGCAATCTGAAAGAAATTCACCGCGCCGCCCAGGACTGGACCCGTTTGCTGGCGGTGCAGCAGCGCCTGGTGATCCTGCTGCCGCATTCGGCCCTGGAGCGACGGGATCGTGGCCTGGTGCTGGAGTCACTCGGCCACTGGCCGGCGGCGGCGGAGGACCTGGAGGCCTACCTGGCCCAGGAGCCCAAGGCGCTCGACGGACCCATGTTGCAAGAGCGGCTGGCGCGTCTGCGCGAGCGTGGCGGGCCGGCGCTGCATTGAGGGCTGGCGATGAACTTCATGCCGGCGCACGCCTTTAGAATCGGGGCCGCCGCGAGCGAGCTGTTGGCTTGGGCTGACAGATTTTTGGCTTGCAGGGCACAGGCGTTTGCTGCCAGCTCGCATGGGGTGTGCATGAGGTACGAGGTGAACGTGGTCTTGGAGATGAACCGGTTTTGAAGCAGATCCCGCTTGCCATCGGCCCCGCGCCGATGTTCACCTTTGACAATTTCCTGCCCGGTGCCAACAGCGCGGCGTTGGCCCATCTGCAGTCGCTGCGCACGGGTTCGGTGGCGCCGCCGCCGGTCTTCCTCTGGGGTGTGCCCGGCTGCGGCAAGACCCATGTCCTGCGTGCCCTGGCCCACGCCTGGCAAGAGGCGGGCGCCCAGGTCGGCTGGTACGACGCCGACACGCCGCTGCCCTGGGAGCTGCCCAGCCAGCCCAGCCTTTTGCTGATGGACGATTGCGAGCGCTTCGATGCGGGCCAGCAGCATGCCGCTTTTGCCCTGTTTGTCGAGGCGGCCACCCATGGCCTGGCCGTGGTGGCCAGCGGCAGCGCGCCACCGGTCGATCTGGATTTGCGCGAGGACCTGCGCACCCGCCTCGGCTGGGGCCCCACCTTTGCCTTGCAACCGCTGAGCGAGCAGGAGATGCGCGCCGCCCTTCGCCGCGAGGCCGACCGGCGCGGCATTTTGCTGGCCGATGAGGTGATCGATTATTTGTTGACCCGCTTTGCCCGTGATCTCAAGCACCTGATGCGCTTGCTCGATCGTCTCGATGAATTTGCCCTGGCCGCCAAGCGCGCGGTCACGGTGCCCCTGCTGCGCCAGATGCTGGCCGATGAAGGAATGGCCGGATGAATGCGCCCGCCCCGCAAGCCCTGACCCTGTTTGATCTCGACGGTACCCTGATCCCGAACGATTCAGACCATGCCTTCGGCAGCTTCATGGTCCAGATCGGTTGGGCCGATGGTGCCGAATGGCTGGCGCGCAACGACGAGTTCTATGCCCAGTACCAGGCCGGCTGCCTTGATCTGAATGCCTACATCGAGTTCGCCACCTCGGTCTGGCGGCGCCGCCCGGTGGCCGAGGCCCTGGCTGCGCGTGAGCGCTTCATGGCCGAGGTGATGGCGCCCTTGATCGGTGACAATGCGCGGGCGCTGGTGCAGCGGCATGCCGACGCTGGTGACTTGCTGGCCATCGTCACCGCCACCAACGAGTTCGTCACGGCGCCGATTGCTGCGGCTTTTGGCGTGCCGCACCTGATCGCCGTGCGCCTGGAGCGCGACGGGCAGGGCCTGTGCACCGGGCGGATCGACGGCGTGCCGTCCTTCCAGGCCGGCAAGATCGAGCGCGTCCAGCAATGGCTGGCG
Organism: Paucibacter sp. B51; assembly: GCF_027863535.1. Classification (NCBI taxonomy): domain Bacteria; kingdom Pseudomonadati; phylum Pseudomonadota; class Betaproteobacteria; order Burkholderiales; family Sphaerotilaceae; genus Roseateles; species Paucibacter sp. B51. Next base: position 3,262,551 of record NZ_JAPIVN010000001.1, read on the forward strand.
GGCTTGGGACGACAATGGCAGGACTTCGAGCGTGTGAACTTCTACAGCGACTCGATCAACGATTTGCCGCTTCTGGAGCTGGTCAGCCACCCGGTGGCCACCAACCCGACGCCGGCCCTGGCGGACATCGCGTCCACCCGCGGCTGGCCCCAACTGAATCTGTTCGCATGATCAAAAAATTCATAGACAAGCTGCTGGGCAAGCCCTCCGCCGGCAAGGCCGCCAAGGCACCCAAGGAAGCGAAGACCGGCCATGGCTCGCTCGGCAAGCGGGTCGAGGTGGGCGTTGAGGATCACGGCATCGATCCCAGCCTGCTTGACGAACGCGCGGTGCGCGTGGTCGAGACTCTGGCCAATGCGGGCTTCGAGGCCTATATCGTCGGCGGCGCGGTGCGCGACCTGCTGCTGGGCATGCGGCCCAAGGATTTCGATGTGGCGACCAATGCCACGCCCGAGCAGGTCAAGGGCTTGTTTCGCCGTGCCTTCATCATCGGTCGGCGCTTTCGCATCGTCCATGTGGTCTACGGCCGGGGCCGTGAACATGAGGTGATCGAGGTGTCGACCTTCCGCGCCTTGCTGGGCCAGGAATCGGCCGAGCAGGTCAGCGGCAACGAGAAGACCTCCAAGGCCGAACTGGCTGGCAAGAGCCATGTGGTGGACGCCGAAGGCCGCGTGCTGCGTGACAACGTCTGGGGTCCGCAGATCGAGGATGCTGCCCGCCGCGACTTCACCGTCAACGCCCTCTACTACGACCCTCAGCGTCAGCTGGTGGTGGATTACCACGGCGGCCTGGCCGACGCGAAGCAGCGCGTGCTGCGCATGATTGGCGACCCGGAAGCCCGCTATCGTGAAGACCCGGTGCGCATCATCCGTGCCGTGCGTTTTGCCGCCAAGCTGGGCTTCGAGCTCGAACCCAAGACCCGTGCGCCCATCCAGGCCAGCGCGGCTTTGCTCAGCAATGTGCCGATTTCGCGCATGTTCGACGAGATGATCAAGCTGCTGCAGACCGGCCACTCCCTGGCCAGCCTGGAGTCGCTGCGCAAGCTGGGCCTGGCGCGCGGGGTGTTCCCGGTGCTGGATGCCATGCTGACCGAATCGGGCGAGCTGCCGGCCGGCATGCGCGGCGATTTTGTGCGCATGGGTTTTGAGGATACCGACCTGCGCGTACGCGAAGGCCGTGGTGTCTCGCCCAGCTTCATGCTGGCCTGCATGTTGTGGTTCGAGGTGCTGGAACGCTGGAATCGCCTGCGCGAAGCCGGCGAGCCGGTCGTGCCGGCCTTGCAGCAGGCCATCGACACGGTCTTCGACGCCCGTATCGGCGACATCTCTGGCCGCGGCAAGCTGGCCACCGATATGCGCGAGATCTGGATGATGCAGCCGCGCTTCGAGCGCCGCAGCGGCAGCGGGGTTTACACCTTGATCGAACAGCCGCGCTACCGCGCCGGCTTTGACTTCCTGCGCCTGCGCGCCGATGCCGGCGAGATCGAGCCGGCCCTGGCCGATTGGTGGGAAGATTTTGCCCTGGGCAGCGACGACGAGCGCGAGGCCCTTCTGGAAGACGTGCGCGAGCTGGAGAAACAGCAGCGCCGCGCCGCCAAGACCCATCAGCTGCCGCGCAAGGAGGGCATAGGCCCGGTGGGCGCGCCCGATGATGTGGCCGAGGCCTTGTCCGAAGGCAAAGCGCCGGCCAAGAAGCGCCGTCGCCGCCGCAAGCCGGCCTCGCAGCGCGGCGCCGCTGAGGGCGGAGCGACGGCATCGGGCGGCGAGGGCGGTGAGGGTGGCTCGGGCGGTGAGGCCTGAGTCTTTGGCCTCTGCGGGTGTGCAGGGCTCAGCCGCTGAGGTTTTCGTCGGCCTGGGTGCCAATCTCGGGGATCTGGCGGCCACGCTGAACGCCGCACTGGCGGAGTTGGCGGCCTTGCCGCAGACGCAGTTGCTGGCCGTGTCCAGCGCCTACCGCAGCGCGCCGGTGGAGGCGGGCGGGCCGGATTTCCTCAATGCCGTGGCTCGGCTGCAGACCGGGCTGGCGCCCTTGGAATTGCTGGATGCGCTGCAGGCCATCGAGCTGCGTCATGGCCGCGAGCGGCCTTTCGTCAATGCGCCGCGCACCTTGGATCTGGATGTGCTCAGCCATGGCAGCCAGAGCCTGGATCTGCCGCGCCTGCGCTTGCCGCACCCGCGCCTGCATCAGCGAGCGTTTGTCCTGCGGCCCTTGATCGAGCTGGCGCCCGAGCTGCGCCTGCCGGGCCTGCAGCGCTTGGATTCGTATCTGGCGGGCGTTCAGGGTCAGGTCATCGAATGTCTGGGTCCGATCCTGAGCGACCGGAAAGGCGTCACATGCTGAGCAGTCTTGCGGGTTGGCAGACCCTGGGTCTGCTGCTGCTGTCGAATCTCTTCATGACGGTGGCCTGGTACGGCCACCTCAAGAACATGGCGTCCAAGCCCTGGTGGATCGCGGCGTTGTTGAGCTGGGGCATTGCCCTGTTCGAGTACCTGTTGCAGGTGCCGGCCAACCGCATCGGCTACGGCGCCGGCTTCAGCCTGGCCCAGCTCAAGATCACGCAGGAGGTGATCACCTTGGCGGTCTTCGTGCCGTTTTCGGTGATCTACATGGGTCAGCCCTTCAAGACCGATTTCATCTGGGCCGGTCTGTGCTTGATGGGCGCGGTTTATTTCATCTTCCGCGGCCCCTGATCGGGCCGGTTTGATGGGCGCTCAGCGGCTGCTGCCGCTGCTGCTTGGGTCCTGGCTGATTTCCTGCGCCGCCTCGACCTGGGTTTCGAAATAGCGCTGGGCGCTGAAGGCGATGGTGGTCATCAGCGAAATGCCGCCAAGGAACACGCAAGCCACCACCCCGATGACTGCACCCCAGCCGCTGGGTCGGCTGGCCCGGCCGCCGTTGTGCTGGGCATCCCATTTCTCGTCCGAGCTCAGGCCATAGACGATGCCGCAAATCATGGCATTGACCAGCATCAGGCCCAGCAAGGGCATCAGCACCCAGCTCAGGCGGTCGTCCTGGCCCAGCAACTCCATGCGTTGCAGGCCGTAGAGGCCCAGCAAGGTCGGCCAGGGGTGCAACCAGGCCAGGCGATCGCCGAAGCCGTAGAGGTAGAAGCGGTGCAGGCCCAGGCTGCCCAGCACCAGGGCCAGCCAGGTGGCCACGGTCTTGGATTTGTGCGCGCCGCTCGGGCTTGCGTCGGTCGGCCTCAAATCGCTCATTCTGGGCTCCCGCTGTCGCCCAGGCCGAGCTGGCGTTGCATCAGGATGACGTCCAGCCAGCGGCCGAACTTCCAGCCCGCGCTCTTCAGCACTCCGGTGTCCTGAAAGCCCAGCGCCCGGTGCAGGCCGATGGAGCCCTGGTTCTCGGCATCGCCGATCACGGCCAACATCTGGCGCGCACCCAGCGCCTCGCAGCGAGCGATCAGCTCGGCCAGCAGCAAGCGGCCGATGCCTTGGCCCTGGCTGTCCGGGTGCAGGTAGATCGAGTCCTCCAGGCAGAAGCGGTAGGCCATGCGCGGGCGGAAATAGTTGGCGTAGGCATAGCCCAGGATCTGGCCTTCGCGCTCGGCCACCAACCAGGGCAGGCCGCGGCTCAGCACCTCGGCGCGGCGGCGGCTCATTTCGGCTGTGTCGGGGATCTCGGTCTCAAACGTGCCGGTGCCGTGCGCCACGGCATGGGCGTAAATGGCCTGAATGGCGGGGATGTCGGCGTCGCTGCTGGGGCGCAGCAGGGTCGCGCTGGCGGGATTCGTGTTTTTTTCTGTGCTCATATCTCTGTTGATCCTTGGCGCCGAGTTTATAATGCTGGGTTTTGGCCTTGGTCGAACTGGTTTGCTGGCGTGTGCGCCTGGGTGATGTTCATCACCGCAGGGCGTTCGCGAAGGCAGTTGGTGCGGCGTATCTACAGGGCCAGTCACGGCAGAAGGTGTTCAGCAGCAAAGCTGGCAGCGCATTGTGCAGTGCATTCCTCCGGGGTGCGCTCAAGGTGCGAGGCAAGGCTGGTGTTTGATGTAGCCCGAGGCCACCCCGATCTACTCGCCCTGAGTGTCTCCTGGTGCGATGGATGCAATAGATTCATAGGAAACATCATGGTTGTTATTCGTCTGGCTCGCGGCGGCTCCAAGAAGCGCCCCTTCTACAACATCGTCGTGGCCAACAGCCGCCAGCGTCGTGACGGCCGCTTCATCGAGAAGGTCGGCTTCTACAACCCGGTCGCTTCGGGTGCTGCTGAGTCCCTGCGCGTTGCGCTGGACCGCGTCAGCTACTGGACCGGCGTGGGCGCCCAGCTGTCGCCCACCGTCGAGCGTCTGGTGACCGAAGCCAAGAAGGCCGCGGTCTAAATGTCGAGAACACCCGCCTCCGATTCGCGCGCTCCCGCCAGCACCGGCTCCGAAGAGCTGGCCTGGCCTGAGGACGCGGTGGAAGTCGGGTGCATTCTGGACGCCTGGGGTGTCAAAGGCTGGTTCAAGGTGCAAGCCTATTCCAGCGATGCCCAGGCTCTGTTCTCCTCGCGGCGCTGGTTCCTCCGCGCGCCCGAGGGCAACGCGCCGGCGGTGGTCAAGGTCAACAAACCTTTGCCCCGTCTGCTCAAGATTCTTTCGATCCGCGAACATGGCGAGGGCCTGGTGGCCAACGCCCAGGACTGCGCGGATCGCAATGCGGCCGAAGCCTTGCGCGGCGCCCGCATCTTCATCTCCCGCTCAGCCTTCCCGGCGGCGGACCCGGATGAGTACTACTGGGTCGACCTGATCGGCCTGTCGGTGGTCAATCGCCAGGGCGAAACCCTGGGCGAGGTGCTCGGCCTGATCGATGCCGGCCCGCACAGCGTGCTGCGCATTGCACCGCCCGGCCTGAGCGCGCCGATCAAGCCGGATCAAGAGCGCCTGCTTCCCTTCGTTTCCGCCTACGTGGACGATGTCGATCTGGAGCAGCGCATCATCACCGTGGACTGGGGTCTGGACTACTGAGCCCAGGCGGCGCGCTTTGATGCTTCAGCCGCCTGCTTTGTGCCTCGGTTTTCCTCCCGGCCACCGTCTTTCTTTGCGCACCCTTCCTCATGCGCTTTGACATCCTGACCCTGTTCCCCGAGCTCTTTGGCCCGCATATGAGCCAGGGGGTGACGCGGCGCGCCTTCGAGAGCCGCCAGGTCGATGTCCATCTCTGGCAGCTGCGTGATTTCGCGAGCGACAACTACCGCCGAGTCGACGATCGTCCTTTTGGCGGTGGCCCAGGCATGGTGATGCTGGCGGAGCCGCTCGAACGTGCGCTGGCCGCGGCCAAGGCGGCGCGGGCGGAGGCGCTGGCGGATGGTGCGGCCGACACGCCGCCTGCCATCATTCATTTCAGCCCCACCGGCCGGCGCATGGATCAGGCCCTGGTGCAAGAGCTGGCGCGTGGGCCCGGCGCCGTGCTGCTGTGCGGTCGCTACGAAGGCATGGATCAGCGTTTTCTCGATCGCCATGTCACGCTGGAAATCAGCCTTGGCGATTTCGTGCTTTCGGGTGGTGAGTTGCCAGCCTTGGCCTTGCTCGACGCTGTCGCGCGCCTGCAGGACGGTGTGCTGGGCGATGCCCAGTCGCATGTGCAGGACAGTTTTTCCGATGGCCTGCTCGATTGCCCGCACTACAGCCGCCCCGAGGTCCTGAGCGGCCTGCCGGGCCAGACCGAAGACCTGCCGGTGCCGGCGGTGCTGATGTCCGGCCACCATGCCCAGATCGCGCGCTGGCGCCGCGAGCGCTCGCTCGAGCTGACCCAGCGCCGCCGCCCTGATTTGATCCTGGCCGCGCGTGCTGCAGGCCGTCTGAGCAAGGCGGACGAGCGCTTTCTGGCTCAGCTGCCTGCAGAAGGACGCTGAGCCGCGGCTTCGGGGAGGGCGTCGGCGTGGACCGGTGGCGCCATGGCGGCTGTCCTCTTGAGCGGTTCAAGCCGGCTGGTCCTTGGTGAATCGGCCCTGAGCGGGCTATAATGGCGGGCTGTCCGATCCTCTGGCGGGTCGAACGGGGGTAGAGCTGCTTGCCTTGGCCAGCAGCAACACTCTCACACAGCCGTGAAGCCCAGGTTGCAAGACCTGTTTTCATCGGCGCTATTTCAGCAGTCTTGGTGCGTCGAGTGACGTGTCCGAGCATCGTCGCCGCCACGATCATTTGGAGAACCTCATGGACTTGATCCAAACCCTTGAGCAAGAAGAAATTGCTCGCCTGAACAAGAACTTTCCGTCGTTCGCCCCTGGCGACACCGTGATCGTCAGCGTCAACGTCGTTGAAGGCACCCGCAAGCGCGTGCAGGCATTCGAAGGCGTCGTGATTGCCAAGCGCAACCGCGGCCTGAATTCCGGCTTCATCGTGCGCAAGATCTCCAACGGTGAGGGCGTGGAGCGTACGTTCCAGCTGTACAGCCCGCTGATCGCTTCGATCGAAGTGAAGCGTCGCGGTGATGTGCGCCGTGCCAAGCTGTACTACCTGCGTGATCGTTCGGGCAAGTCGGCTCGTATCAAGGAAAAGTTGGGCTGATCTGGCGCTTGCCAGGTTTCCCTGCGAGAAAGCCGCCTTCGGGCGGCTTTTTTTATGCCCCATCGGCTCAGCCACGAGCGAGCTGTACCCCGGGGCGGGGTGCTGCCAAAGCTATGCTTGCCCACCATGAGCCGACCTCCGATTCTTGACCCCCGCGCCGTGCCAGTCAGCGGCGTGGATGCCCACCTGCCGCCGGTCGATCCCTTGCGCCTTCAGGCCGAAGCCTTGCGCCAGCGCTTTGCCTCATCGCCGACGTGGCAGCCGGAGCATGCCGGAGATGGGGGCGCCCCGGGTTTCGCCGAGCGCAGCCCAGCGGCGGCGGCCGTGCTTCTGCCTCTGGTCGAGCGCCCGGACGGTTTGCAGTTGCTGTTGACGCGGCGCACCGACCATCTGCGCCACCACGCCGGCCAGATCAGCCTGCCGGGCGGCAAGACCGAACCCGACGATGCCGGTCCGGTGGCCACCGCCCTGCGCGAAGCCGAGGAGGAGATCGGGCTGCTCAGCGCTCACATCGAGGTGCTGGGCAGTTTGCCGATCTACACCACGGTCACTTCTTTTCAGGTGACGCCCGTGGTGGCCCTGGTGCAGCCCGGTTTTGATCTGCGTCTGGACCCCGGCGAAGTGGCCGAGGTGTTCGAGGTGCCGCTGCAGTTTCTGATGACGCCGGCGCACCATCGCCGGCATGTGTTCGTCTACGCCGGCGGGCAGCGCCAGTTCTTGTCCATGCCCTGGGGCGGGCATGCCGGCGAGCGCGATGACTTCATCTGGGGCGCCACCGCCGCGATCTTGCGCAACTTCTACCGCTTCCTCTCAGCCTGAGCGGTGGCGCCCGCTATCATCCCGGCCCATGAACTTCTTCGCGGTCCTCCTGGCATTGCTGTGTGAACAGCTCAAACCTCTCCGCCACGGCAATGGCATCCATCAAAGCGTGATCGCCTGGGTGCGCTGGACCGGTCGCAACTTCGATGCCGGCGACGAGCACCACGCCACCGTGGTCTGGTCCATCACCGCCCTGGGGCCGGCCCTGCTGACCACGGCAATCTACCTGGCCGTGCACCATTTCAGCGTCATCCTGGCGCTGGCCCTCGATGTGGTGGTGCTTTACCTGACCCTGGGCTTCCGCCAGTTCAGCCATTACTTCACCGACATCCGCGACGCTCTCGAGCGCGGCGATGACAACGAGGCCCGGCGCCTGCTGTCCGAATGGCGCCATCTGGACGCCAGTGAATTGCCGCGCACCGAGCTGGTCCGCCATGCCATCGAGCACTCGCTGCTGGCCGCGCATCGCCATGTGTTTGGCGTGTTCTTCTGGTTCGTCGTGCTGTCCACGGTCGGGCTGGGCCCGGCCGGCGCGGTGCTGTACCGCATGGCCGAATTCGCCAGCCGCTACTGGGCCTTCAAGAGCCGCACGCTGGATGCGCCGACCAATGAGCGCCTGATGTTGCTCTCGCGCCGCCTGTTCGGCTGGATCGATTATCTGCCGGCCCGCTTCACCGCCACCGGCTTCACCATTGTCGGCAATTTCGAAGAGGCGGTGAATGGCTGGCGCCGCGACGCCGGGCTGTGGCTGCATCCCAACGAAGGCATCATCCTGGCCTCGGCCGCCGGCGCGCTGGGCTTGCAGCTGGGCGGCGTGGCGGCACCTGGCGTGACGCCCGATCGCAGCAAGACTTTCGAAGCCGGCGTGGATGCCGACGCCACCCGCGCCGAGGGCAGCACGCCCGGGCAGCCGGCCCAGCTGGGCCATCTGCAAAGCGTGGTCGGCCTGATCTGGCGCTCGGTGGTCTTGTGGATGCTGCTGCTGGCCTTGCTGACCCTGGCCAATTTGGTCGGCTGACAGGCGCCTGCCGCAGTTCTAGCGCGGGTTTGGCCGGTGTTTCAGGCTTGATTTCGGCGATTGCCTTGTCGGCACGGCGAGATGATTGGGCAAGACCTCCGCTCACGCATTAAAGTGGAAGTATTCAAGTTGCGTGAAGGATTGGTCGAAATCCAATCCATGTACTGGTCGGCCAGTGGCTTTGCGGCGTGATGCCGCCTCCGCTGACAGTGGGCCAGCCCTGCAAAGTCTCTCTCGCGGAGGTTTGCCATGATCAACACAGTCACCAGCCAAAACGAAGTCGCCAGCGCTTCCATCGTTGCGCCCGCTCGTTTCAGTGCCAACACCAGCAGCAGCGCCGAGCTGCAATCACGCAAGGCCTTGCCCACCAAGCAAGCACCTCTGCCGGCTGAACCCGAATCGGCCGTGGTGGAAATCTCTAGCGAGGGCGCCCGTCGAGCCCAAGCGGCACCTGCGCAAGCGGCACCGATTCAGGCCACGGCTGTACCGGTTGCCCAGGTGCGCCCCGAGCCGCTGCCTGGCCCCCTGCCGCCAAGCAACTCGGGTGCCGACCCAACCGGCAGGAAGCCGCGCGTGGTGGAGGCCTCACCGGATCGCAGCGAAACCCCAATCAGCCTGCCCCCCGATACGCCGGCACCGGCTGCTCAGCTGGCAACATCGGCCACGGGCAACAGTGCGGCCGCAGTGCAGAGCAGCGGTGTCGCACCGACTGATCAAGGTCTGAGCAGCGCTCAGTTCGAAGATGCCGATACCAACCAGGACGGCACCATCGATGTGATGGAGCGCAAGATTTACGATTTCGCTTACCCGACCCTGGACGGCAAGGCCGCCAGCACGGCCGAGAGCAGCAGCGAGGCCAGCCGGCGTCAAAACCTCGCCGAGTTGCGCGCCTACGAGGCGGTGGCCCGCAGCGGGCGCAACGTCTGAAGCTGTTGCCCCCATGAAAAAGGCCCGCAGCTGCGGGCCTTTGCTTTTTGAGGGGCGCTCTGACTTATGCGGTCGCCTGGATGCCGGCAATCGCCCATTCGCGACTTTCGTCCAGCGGGCGCACCAGATGCCAGACTTCATCGAAGTTCTCGGCCGCGGCCTCGCTTTGCTCGCGGATCAGGCCCCAGAAACGCACGCTGACGATTTGCTGGCCGTTTTCCTGGGTGCGTTCGATCACACGGGCGTCCAGCTGCAGCACATCGGTGCGTTGGGTCGCGCCCTTGCGGTCCAGCAGCTCTTGCTGCACGGCGCCGTACATCTCGGGCGTGGTGAAGCGGCGCAGATCGGCCTGGTCACCGGCATCGTTGGCCGCTTGCAGACGGATGAACACGCGTTTGGCGATTTGCTCGAAGGCGGCGTCTTCAGCGCTCGGGCCGGCCGCGACCGGCGCCGCACTGGCGGCTACGGGCTGCGCTGGCTGGAAGGCCTGCGGCTGCAGCGCCGGGGCGGGCTGGGCCGGTTGTGCGGCTGGGGAGTAAGCCGGGTAAGACGCCGGGCCGGCCGAGGCGTATTGCAGGCCGCCAGCCTGGGCGTTCTTGTTGCCGGCGAAGCGGCGCATCAGGAAGGTGATCAGGAGCAGCGCAGCGCCGCCAATCAGCACCATGGTCATGATGTTGGCCAGGGCGCCGCCGAAGCCGAAGTGGCTGGCCAGGGCGGCGATGCCCAGGCCGGCGGCCAGGCCGGCAATCGGGCCCATCCAGCTGCGCTTGGGCGCCGCGGCAGCAGCAGCCGGCTGCGCGGCAGGGGCGGCCGGCGTGGCTTGCTGGGGTGAGGGCGTGGCCTGCTGGCCTTGGGCCGGCGCGCCGGGGGCGCTCTTGGCCGCATCATGGTTTTGCTGGGGCACGGCCCGTTTCATGCCCGCCGATCCCCCGCCACCGAGGCGCTTGGCCTCGGCGTCGAAGGAGGCCAGGCTCAGAACCGAGACGGCGCTCAGGGCAATCAGGGCAGACAACACAGCACGTTTCACAAAAACTCCTTGAAGGTCAGACGTGACCAGAGTGGCAGATGGGGGAGGCGCGGGGGATTTCAAGACTCACGAACGTCGGCCAGCACGGTGTTGCCGAAACCTGCGGAGGCCAGGAAGCGCAGCACCTTGCCCGCCGCTTCGGCCGGGCTCATCAGCTGGCCGCCGCTCTTGAAATCGGCAAAGACCTGGCGGTTTGGAAACTTGGCCGGGTCGGCGCTGCGCAGCTGCAGCTGCATCTCGGTGTCGATGATGCCGGGCGCCAGCGAGACGATGGCGGCGCCCTGGCCGGCGGGCTTGGCGGCTTCGTCCAGGGCCATGGCGCGCGAAAGGTTGTCCATGCCGGCCTTGGCGGCGCAGTAGGGCGCACTGCCGGCCATGGCGCGGCGGCCCAGGCCGGAGGAGATGTTGAGGATGCGCCGCTTGGACCCCAGCTCGGCCGTGCCGTTCAGGAAGGCGCTGCTCAGCAGCAGACAGGACTCCAGGCCCACACGCAAGGCCATGGACAGCTCGGCCAGTGGCACGCCGTCTACCGGGCCGGGCGTGCTGACCACGCCGGCGTTGTTGATCAAGGTGGCGCGGCGGAATCGGCTCAGGTCTTGTTGCGCCAGCCAGGCTGCCAGGCGCTCGGCGGCCGCCAGGGGCTCGGCCAGATCGGCCTGCCATTGCTCCAGCGCCAGGCTGCGTGTGTCGGCTTCGCGCTGCAAGGCTTCGCTGCGGCCGCGCGAGATGCCGATCACCTGATGCTCGGGTGCCAGCAGTTGCTGAGCGATGGCTTCGCCCATGCCGCGCGAGGCGCCGGTGATGATGAAAAGTTCGTGAGTGGCACTCATGGGTTCTCCTGCGCAAATCGAGGGTCAGGGCTGGCGTTCCAACACCAGCAGCAGGTTGTTGGCCGGCATGCCGATGCGCTCGCGCAGTCGCAGGCCGGCATCTTGCGCGCAGGCCAGCACCTGGTCCAGCTGACGCAGGCCCCAGGCTGGATTGCGGCTGCGCAGCTCGGCGTCAAAGGCCAGGTTGCTGGGCGCCGTCGGCTCGCCCGGCACGACAAAAGGGCCGTAAACCGTCAGCAGACCGGTCTTGGCCAGATGCCGGGACGCGCCCTGAAACAGACCTTTGGCGCTGGAGCTGGGGGCGATGTGCAACATGTTCGCGCAGTGGATGAGGTCCAGCAGCAGATGCTCGGCCGGCAGGCCCCAGTCGGGGTTCTGCACATCGAGGGCCAGGGCCGCCGGCCCTTGCGGCCACCAGGCGGCGATGGAGGCGCGGGCCTCGGGCGAGGGGTCGGAGGCCAGCCAATGCCAGCCGGGCAGGCCGGCGGCGAAGTGGGCGATGTGCTGGCCACTGCCGCTGGCGATCTCCAGCGCCCGGCCGCGGGGCGGCAGCAGGGCTTGCAAGGCCTCCAGGATGGGTTGTTTGTTGCGCTCGGCGGCCGGCGAGTGCCGGGCGCCAGGTGATTCGGGCAAGGCTGAGGACATCAAAACTCCGGCGGGCAATCGAAGGACCAGCCGTGTTCCGGCAGTCTCAGGTGGCAGGCGTGCAGCAGCAGGCGAGGTGCGGGGTGCTCGGGTGCGTACAAGGCATCGCCCACGATGGGGTGGCCCAGGGCCAGCATGTGCATTCGCAACTGGTGGGTGCGGCCGGTGATGGGCTCCAGCTCGACGCGGGTGCAAGCCTGGCCCTCGTGCAGCTCATGGCCGAGCACGCGGTAGCGGGTCTGCGAAGGCTTGCCTTGTTCGAAGCAGACCTTCTGGCGCGGGCGGTTCGGCCAGTCGGTGATCAGGGGCAGGTCGATCAGCTGCCAGTCCGCTCCCGCCGCCAGACTGCCGCGCACGACCGCGATATAACGCTTGTGCACGCGGCGCTCGGCAAAGTCCTGGCTCAGGCTGCGCTGCCACTCGGGGCCTCGTGCCAGCAGCAGCAGGCCGGAGGTGGCCATGTCCAGGCGGTGGACGATCAGGGCCTCGGGAAAGCGGGCTTGGGCGCGGTGGATGGCGCAGTCTTGCTTGTCCTCGCCGCGGCCGGGCACGGACAGCAGGCCGCTGGGCTTGTTCAGCAGCAGGATCTCCTCGCGCTCAGCCAGCAGGTTCAGGGCGGGCAGGGGCGCCACGTTCAGAACTGGTCCACCCAGCCCGACTGCAGGGCCGATTGCGGGTTGGAACCGGCCGCGCGCACGGCGGCCAGGGCTGCCTCGCGCGGCAGGCCTAGGCTTTTCAGCACACAGGCGGCCACGGTGCCGGTGCGGCCGATGCCGGCGGCGCAGTGCAGCAGCACCTGCTCGCCCAGGACCAGGCTGTGGGCGATCTGCTCCACGCCTTGGCGGAAGGCCAGCGGGTCGGCACCGAGGCCGAAGTCGCGCATGGGCAGGTGCTGCCAGCGGAAGGGCAGCCGGCCCTCGGCGATCGCCTTGTGATAGCCGGGCGAGAGCTGGGCCACCTCTTCGAGCGGGTTCAGGCAGACCACCAGATGCAGCTGGCGCAATCGCGCTTCGTCGAGGAAGGCGGGCCAGGATTCGAGGCGGCCGGGCATGGATTGCAGCCACAGGCGACCCGAGGAATGTGGATCCAGCGCAGGCAGGGAAACGGGGCGAAACGGCATGTTGTCAGGGCTTCAGGGAAGGCGGGCGGGCTCGGCGCTCAGCCAGGGGCCATCGAGGATATCGCGGGTTTCTTGCACGGCGATGGTCCAGAGCCGATCCATCACCTCGGGCGACTGCTGGTAGTGGCCGCCGTAGCAGCCATCGCCGAGGTAGGCGCGCTTGGCGACCGGGTCCATCAAGGCCATGCGGGCGTAATCGACCAGGGGCTTGGGTGCATCGGGCAGGGCGACGCCGGGCAGGCGGGTCAGGCCCTCGAAATTCTCCGTCCAACTGGCGTGCGAGGCCTGCGGGTCCTGCTCGCGCACAAAAGCCATGGTGCGCGGTGCCGCCCACCAGTTGTGCCATTTGAGCTGGATGCCCGGCAGCTCGGCGCCCAAGGCCTGCAAGAGCGCGGAGGCGCCGTTGTTACCGCCATGGCCGTTGACGATGACGATGCGGCGAAAACCATGCTGGTGCAGCGAGCCGATCAGGTCGCGCAAGACCTGCAGCAAGGTCTCCAGACGCAAGCTCATGGTGCCAGGGTAGGCCATGTAAGTGGGTGTGACGCCGTAGGCCTGGGCCGGAAAAACGGGGACCCCCAGCGGCTCGGCTGCAGCCGCCGCCACCTCTTCGGCCAGGATGGCATCCACGGCCAGGGACAGAAACGCGTGCTGCTCGACGCTGCCCAGGGGCAGCACGGCGCGGTCGTCCTGGCGCAGGTAGCGTTCGACCATGGACCAGTTGCAGTCTTTGATGCGCATGAGCTGAGAAGAAGGGGGTGGACAGGCTTTGAAGGGCGGGGCGAAAGGCGTCGCGATTGTGCCCTGCAAGCGGCTTCTCATGCAGCCAAGCTGCCATGATGGCGGCCGCCTTGTTTTGCATGGCGAACACATTCTTTTCATGCCCTGTCCCCAATGAGTCCAGCTTCCGCCGCGCCCGCCATCCGCCACCCCCGCTGGGTGCTGCTGGCCATCTGCGCCCTGTCCCTGATGAGCACGGTGGGCATGGCCTTGCCCTATCCCATCCTGGCGCCGATTTTTGTCGGCGGGCCGGTCGATGATTTCACCCATTTCGCCGGCCTGGACCCGCGCCTGCTGATGGGGCTGGCGCTTGCGGCCAACCCGCTCGGCATCCTGATCGGCAATCTCTTCATCGGCCCGCTGTCCGATCGCCATGGCCGGCGCCGTGTGCTGGCCGTGACCATCACCGCGACTTTGCTCAGCTACGGGCTCACGGCCTTTGCCCTCGGCCAGCGCTGGTACCTGCTGTTTGTGTTGGCGCGTTTCATCACCGGTTTGACCGAAGGCAATGTGGCGGTGGCGCGCGCCCTGCTGGCTGATATGCATGAGCAGATCGACCGCACCCAGGCTTTTGCCTGGCTCAATGCCTGCCTCTACATGGGCTGGCTGCTGGGCCCCCTGGTCGGTGGCCTGACCCTGCCGCTGGGCGAGAGCGTGCCGTTCTTGCTGGCCGGCCTGGCCATGCTGCCCTGCCTGCTGGTGTTGACGCTGTGGGTGCCCGATTGGCGGCCTGCTTCAGCGGCCGGTAGTGCCCCTCAGCCGGGCTTCTCGGGTTTCTGGCGCCAGTTGCGTGAGCAGCAGGTGTTGGGGCTGCTGAGGGCCGACCCGGTGCTGGCGGCCTTGTTTGCGCTGCAGCTGATGTACTGCCTGGGCGTCAATGCGCTGTACGAATTCGCGCCGCTGTGGATGCTGGAGAACATGGGCCTGGGCAGCGCCGGCATCGCCTGGGTGACGGCGGCGCAATGCGCGGCCATGACCACGGCCAGTGTGGTGGCCGGCCGCCTGCCGGCCAGCCGCCGGCCGCTGCGGCGGGCGGCCTTGCTGGCGTTGTGCGCGGCTCTGGGCCTGAGCAGCCTGGTGCTGCTGCCCGGGCCGCTGGGCCTGGCGGCCATCGTCGGCCTGGGCTTGCCGCTGGCGCTTTACAACGCGGTGCTGCCGGCCTGGATGTCCGAGCGTTTTGCCGGCCATGGCCAGGGCCGGGTGATGGGCCTGCTGTCCACGGTGTTCTGCCTGTCGAATGTCTTGATGGCGCTGATCGGCGGTGGCCTGGCCCTGCTGTCCACACGCTGGATCATGGGCCTGGGCGGTGTCTGCTGCGTGGCCGCGTCCTTGCTGCTGCTGCGCCTGGCGCGGCGCGAAGCAGCCCGGCCTGAGCCGGTTCAGGACACGATGTAGGCGCCGGCGCCGCAGCTGATCAATCGGTCCTGCGCGTCGAAGAACTCCATGCGGGTGGAGGCCACGCGGCTGCCCAGGCGCAGCACCTGGGCGGTGGCGCGAAAGGCGGGCCCGTTGCCCGGGCGCAGGTAGTCGATGCGCAGGTCGATGGTGCCCAGCTTGCCGAAGCGCTGCAGGCGGGCCTCGGCGCTTTCGTCGAGGTGCCGCGCGCCGATGGCCGCCATCACCGCCAGGCCGCCCATGGCATCGAGCGTGGCACTGATGACGCCGCCGTGCAGGCGCTGGTGCGTGAAATGGCCGATCAGCTCGGGCCGCATCTGCAGGCGGGCGCTGGCGGCATCGGCGGCCAGCGATTCGATCTGCAGGCCCAGCACCTGGTTGAAGCAGATCTGGCGCTCGAACATCTCGCACAGGCGCTCGGTGAACTCCGTGTCGAAGATGCTGTTCACAGGGGCGTGGTTCATGGGAGGCATGTCGCAGGAGAGAAGAAGAGAGCAGCCGGCTCAGACCACCAGCAGTTTGTGGATCAGATCGGGCGTGGAGGCGGCGCCGTATTTCTTCATCAGCCGGGCCCGGTAGACGTCCACCGTGCGCGGGCTGATGGTCAGGCGGCGGCCGATCAGCTTGCTGGTCAGGCCCTCGATCAGCAGGGCGGCGATTTCGCGCTCGCGCGGGGTCAGCTCGGCCTTGAGGCGGCGGTGCGGCGAGAGGTCGACAAAGCTCCAGATGCCTTCCGCATGCGGATCGCTGGGCTTGAGCGCGCGGCCCGAGACATGGCACCAGAACAGCTGGCCGTTGCCGAGGCGGCGCATCAGGCGGTCGTCGGCATAGCAGCCCTGGGCATCGAGGCTGGCGATGATGCGCTCGCCGGTGCGTTCGAACTCGACCACGCTGGGGTAGAGGATCTCCAGGCTCTGGCCGACCAGGTCTTCGCGCCGCGCCTGGAACATGGCCAGCAGTTGCTGGTTGCAGTCCTGGATCAGGCGCTGCGCCGACAGCACCAGGCCCATGGGCGCGAGGTCGAAGGCGGTGCGGTAGTCGAGCGGCATGGGCAGTCGGCAGGCAAGCGATGGCGGGGCGCAATTGTGGGGCGCGATTGTGGCTCAGGCGGATCGCTTCAGGGCGCTGCGCAGCGTTCAGGGCGGGCTGACCGGCGGCATGTAGACGATTTTGAGCGAGGGATCCAGGCCGCTGCTGTCCATGAAGGCCAGGGCATTGGGTGTGTTCAACAACCAGGCGCGCAGCGCTGCGCTCTGCCCGAACTCGCGCGGCGCGCGGCCACGGCCGCTGAAGGTCATGCGTGACCAGATGGCCTTGACCTGGGCCGCATCCTTCTCAAGCACCCGGTTGTAGAACTCGTGCTTGAGCTCACCGCTCTGGCTGCCCAGCACCGGCCGGCCGCCGCCGGGCAGCTCCAGCGTTTCACCCAGGAACAAGGCCGCCACCTGCTGCTGGCTCAGCAGCTTGACCGAACTCTGGGCCGACATCACCAGCACCGGCTGGGGCGGGCTGTAGTTCCTGATGATCTGCTCGATGCGACCGCTGGCCTGCAGCCGCTCCAGTCCGGCCAGCAGCATGGCGGCATCAAGCCGGCCGTTGCGCGGCACGGCGCAGCGGAACTCGGTGCGCGTGATGGGAAGCCGCCAGTTGGCGAACTGGTGGCCGGGGGTGTTGCGCATATGCCATTCGATCTCACGCGTGTCGGACACGATGTAGGGCGAGCGGATCAGCTTGAGCTTTTGCAGATTGCGATCGACGGCAAAGGTGTCGTCCCGGCGCAGCCGCCCATCATTGAAGCGCTCCTCCAGCCCGGGGTAGACAAAGCCCAGCACCGTACCGATGGTCTGGCCACGGTGCAGCTGATCGAGTGCTGTGATGGGCACAGCCGATTCATGACCGGCCAGCACCGTGGCCAGTTCGAACAGCGGCGGACCCCAGTGGTAAGCCTCGGGGTTGCGCACCCAGTCGCGGCTCAGGTGGCAGCGCAGATCCACATCACCGGCCAGCACCGCCGCATCGACCCGGGTGCGCGGCAGTACCTGGGTTTGCACCGTCAGACCCAGTTGCTCGGCCAGGGTTTGGACGATGTCGTGGTTGATGCCTGCCACCAGTGCCCCATCGCGGTAAAAGGCATAGGGCGCCGACCACGACTGCACGGCCGAGACTCGGAGTGCTTTGCCGGCCTCCGATCTGGCGGGCGCCGAAGCCAGCGTTTGAAGCGGCGCCTGAACCGACGGCTGGGCCAGGGCCGGTGTCGCCAGCATCGCCGAGGCCGCCAGCAGCAAAGCTGGCAGGCAGGCGCGCCCGGCCCGGCCCGGCACCGGGCGGAGCCGCAGGCTGTCGCAGGTGCAGGGGCGGGCGCGTGCGTTCATGGGTGCTTCACCTCAGAACACAAAATCCAGATTCAGGCTGAGCACGCGCAACTGGCCGTCCCAGCTTGGGCCGCGGTAGCTGCCGATGGGCGGAGGCGCCGGGTAGCTCACGCTGCCGGTCTGGCCCAGGCGGATCTCCTGGGTGTTCTTCAGCCATTCGTAGTGGAGCTTGAGTGCCAGGTTCTCTGCAAAGTCCCAGCGCAGGCCGGCCTGCCAGCTGCGCCGTCCGTTGGCGCTTTGCAGGAAGCGATCAAACGCAGCGTTGGCCGCCTGCGCGGCCGGCGGCGCTCCGGCAGCGCTTTGAAATCCCAGCGCTGCCTCGACGAAGCGGGTCTGGCCAATGCCTAGGAAAGGCGTGAAGGCGCCCATGCGGCGAGACAGCTGGGCATACCAAGCATTGGCGTCGGCCACCAGGATGGAGTCGGAGCGGCGCCGCATCCATTCGCCACTCAGGGTCCAGGCGCCTTGCTCCAGATTGAACCCCCCGGTATCGATGACTGCGCGTACCTGAGCCGGCGCTCGTGCACTCAGGACACTGGCGCAGTTGGCGCAGCCTGTGGCGCCCGAGGCCAGCACTTGCAACTGGGCCAAGGTGGCGGGCAGCTGGGCGTCGATCTGATACTCCGAGCGCCCCAGGCGCAAGCTCCAGTTCCCTTGGCGCCATTGGGCTGCCAGGGCCGTGATGGCGCGAGCCTTGATGCGTCCGGTGGTCAGGTCCACTTTGGCGCGGCCGTGGACCGCGTCCAGGCTCAGCTCGCCCGGGCCCAAGGTGTGGCGCCAGATGGCGCCCAGGCCATCAACCTTGGTGATGGGGTTGAGGTGGTAGAGCGAGCTGTAGGGCCGCACATTGGTCAGGGCGTAGGCCACATTGCGTGTCTCAGACAACATGAACACCGGCAGCGCCAGGCGACCGGCCCGCAGGCTCAGCGGGGTCGAGGTCTCCCAGCCGAGGTAGAGCCATTCGGTGCGGGGCCGGAAACGCAGCACGATATCGTCCTTGGCCAGCACCTGCCACACCAGGCGCAGCGGCCCATTGGGGTTGAGGGTGAGCTGCCCGGAGAGCTGGCTGTCGCCGTCGAAGCGCCAGTCGCGCAGCGAGGCATTGGCATTGCGCGCATCGGGCCGCATGCTGGCCACGGCGTCGTTGGAGCGGTAGGCGCCCAGAGTGCCGAAACCATCGAGCTTGACCCATTCGGCCAGCTCGCCGGCGGCCGGTGCGGCGCCGATTTCCGCGTTCGGCATAGGCTCCGGTTCGGCACGCACAGCCATGGCGCCCGCGGCCAGCAGCAGGGCCGACAGCACCGATGGTCGCCAGCCGTGGCGTGCCGCGTCCTTCATAGCAGGGCGTAGGTGGTGGTGGCCTGGGCGGCCAGGCGTTCATCGGGGTTGAGGATGTCGATGCTGCCAAAAGCCAGGCTCTTGCCCCGTCGCAGCACCGTGGCGCGAATCAGGCAGAAGGGCCCCGAGACCGGACGCAAAAAGCTGGTTTGCAACTGCACGGTGGTCATGGGTTTGAATTCACCCAGCTCGGTCATCATGGCCAGCACCATGGCCGTATCGGCCGCGGCCATGGCCACCTGGCCGCACATCACGCCGCCGACATGGACAAACGCGGGCTTGACCGGCAGGCGCAGGCTCACTTCACCGGGGCTGCAGCTCAGCACCTCCAGACCCATGTCGACGATCCAGGGCGCGAAGATGCGGGGCAGGGCGGCTTGCAGGTCCGAGGCCTGGAGGCCGGACGCTGGCGGAGGGGTGTGGGTGCTCATGGCTGGTTCTCAAGGCATGTAGACAATGCGCAGGCTCGCATCCACCAGGGCCAGGGGCAAAAAACCCACGGCTTCCGCGTGACGCTGCAGGAAGAGCTTGGTGGTTTCGGCCGAACTCAATTCTGCGGGGGCTTTACGGCGACCTCCGAACTGTTGCGCCGCCCAGGAGGCTCGAAACTGGGCGGGCTCTCGCTTGAGTATCGACGCAAAAAATTGTTGACGCTCGGGGCCGTTGCTCATCACCGGCAGAGCCGGCAGATCGTCTTGCAGACTGTGGCGCAAGCCCAGGAACAGCTCGGCCAGTGCGTTGCGACTGACTTGCCGCAGACGGCTGCGTACGGACACCACCACCGCCAACGCGGGTGCGCTGCGCGCGGTGACGATGGCTTCGATGCGGCCGCTGCTGAGCAGTTGCTCCATACCCGCCAGCATGTGCTTGACCTCGTAGCGGCCACGCGGCGAAAACCAGCAGCGGTAGGCCCGTGTGCCCAGCAGCAGGCGCCAGGACGCCAGCCCTGCCGGTCCTTCGCTGCCGCTCTGGCTGGTGAACCAGCTCAGTGTCTGTCGGCTGCCAACGGCATACGGGTGGCGATCCAGGGCGAGCTTGCGCAGCATGCGCTCCTCGTCCAGTGCGTCGTCGCGCTTGAGGTGGCCCTGCGCAACCAGGGTGTCGAGCACGGGGTATGCCTGGGCTTGCAAGGCGCCGATGGCGCTGCCGAGAGGCACTTGTTCCAGCGAGTCCACCGCCGCTGCGTCGGGGTGGGCTGCCAACAGGTCCTGAACATCGAACAGACCCGGGCTTTGCGGCAGCGGCTCCGGTCGAGGGGCCTGCAAGGGGCTGAGATTGCAGGCCATGTCGGCCTCGCCGTTCAGCAAGGCCGTTTCGATGCGCAGCCGTGGCAGGGCCTGCCATTCGAAGCGTGCATGAAGCAGTGCCGCCAAAGCCTGGCCAATCTCGACATCGATGCCGGCGCTGACCTGCTGCTCTCGCCAGATCACAAAGGGCGGGCTGTTGGCCCGGGAGACCGCGACCCGCAGGGCCGGCGGCTCCTCTGCGCAGCGGGCGGGCAGGGGCAGGCCACTGCACAGGACCAAGGCCGAGCACAGGGCCCGCCCTCCCGCGAGCCATTTGCCCGGCCTGCGGGACCTGCGGCGCTCGGTGTCTTGAGTGAGGCGCATGCTCGCGGCCGGTTCAGAACACAAAATCTGCGCTGACCGTCAGCAGGTTCAAGCGCCCATCCCAGGGGGCGCTGTTGGGCAGCAGGCGGATCTCGCCATCGCGCGGCGTGCTGCGGTCGCGCGTGGCGGTCCAGCGCTCGAGCTGCAGCTTGAGGGCCAGCTTCTCAAAGCAATCCCAGCGCAGGCCCAGCAGTTCGATGCGGCGGTCCCAGGGGCGCTGCAGGCTGCGGTCCAGGTCGGCCAGGCTTTGCGCGCTCGCTTCGGGGCTGCCGGGTGCTGCTTGCAAGCCCAGCGGCGCTTCGGTGTGGGCGGAACGACCGACCGCGGCATAAGGCGTCCAGCGCCCGAAACGGCGCGACAGCAGGGCGTACCAGGCCTGGACCTTGGCGTTAAAGACCGAGTTGCCGCCGCGCTGCATGGCCTCGGCGGTCAGCGTCCAGTCTTCATGCTCCCAGACCAGGGCGAGGTTGATCACATGGCCTTGGACGCCCCGGGTGCGCGCGCGTTGCGGCAGGACCTCGCTGCAATTGAGGCGGAGCTGCGGCGAGTTGCTCAGCGTCTGCAACTGCGCCTCCAGGCCGGGAGAGATCAAGTCAAAGCGAAATGCGGCCCCGCCCAGGCGCAAGGCCAGGCCTTCGCGCTGCCAGCGCAGGGCGCTGGCCAGCAGGGCCTGGGTGTCCACCCGTCCGCGCGGCACGGTCAGGCTGTTGCGCCCGGCGCCCAGGTCCCAGCTCAGGGTGCCACCCAAGGCCGCGCCGGTCCAGCTGGCGTTGATGCCGTCGACCGGCTCGCTGCTGTTCAGGCCGTACACGGATGACATGGGGCGAACGGGGGTGTGGGCAAAACCCACCCGGCTGCTCTCCGAGCTCAGAAAGATCGGCAGCGGCTGGCGCCCGATGCGCAAGGACCAATCCGGCGCGAATTGCCAGCCCAGATAGGCCCATTCGGTGTTCGGTCGGTAGCCGCGGGACAGTTCGTCCCGAGCTTGCACCTGCCAGACCCATTCCACCGTGTCGCTGCTGGACCATCGCAGTTGCAGGCCCAGCACGGTGTCGCCATCGGCGCGCCATTGCCCCGCTTGCGAGGCCAGCCGCACCCGCTCGCCGGGCCGGGCCGCCACTACGGCATCGTCATTGCGGTAGGCCGACAGGGTGCCGAAGCCTTCCAGCTGCAGGCCCTGCGCGCCGGGAGCGCCCTCAGCGAGCGCAGGGCTGGACAGGTTGCCTAGCAGGCACCCGAGCCCCATCAGCCGCGCGACCCAGGTGGGTCGAGGCTTTTGCCATCCCTTCATGCGGTTCTCCTGGAGTGAGCGCGTGTGCGCATTCCGACCGTCGAGTGTTAGGCGATTCTACGTAATGGAGTAAGTAGTAAGCTGCGAATCTTCCGGTGGATTGATGGAGAAGCATCGATGAACAAGGTTTTTGCGAGCGCGGCTGAGGCGCTGTCCGGCCTGGTCCGAGACGGCCAGCTGCTGGCCGTGGGCGGCTTCGGCCTCTGCGGCATCCCCGAGGCTTTGATTGCCGCGCTGCGCGACAGCGCCGTCAAGGACTTGACGGTCATTTCCAACAACGCCGGCGTCGACGGCTTCGGCCTCGGCCAGCTGCTGGAAACGCGCCAGATCAAGAAGATGATCTCCAGCTATGTGGGCGAGAACAAGGAGTTCGAGCGCCAGTACCTGGCCGGCGAGCTGCAGCTGGAGTTCACCCCGCAAGGCACGCTGGCCGAGAAGCTGCGCGCTGGTGGCGCCGGCATCCCGGCCTTCTACACCCGCACCGGCGTGGGCACCATCGTGGCCGAAGGCAAGGAGTTGCGCGAGTTCGACGGCCAGACCTATGTGCTGGAGCACGCGCTGCTGCCCGATGTGGCCCTGGTCAAGGCCTGGAAGGCCGACAAGAGCGGCAATCTGGTCTTCCGCCGCACGGCGCGCAACTTCAACCCGGCCGTGGCCATGGCCGGCAAGGTGACCGTGGTCGAGGTGGAGCAGCTGGTCGAGGTCGGCGAGATCGACCCTGATGCGGTGCACCTGCCCGGCATCTACGTCCAGCGCATCGTGGTCAATGCCACGCCCGAAAAGCGCATTGAGAAACGCACACTGACTGTGAAGGAAGCCTGATCATGGCCTGGACCCAAGACCAAATGGCCGCCCGCGCGGCCCAGGAATTGCAAGACGGTTTCTACGTCAACCTCGGCATCGGCATCCCCACCCTGGTGGCCAATTTCGTGCCCAAGGACATCGAAGTCTGGCTGCAGAGCGAGAACGGCATGCTGGGCATTGGCCCCTTCCCGACCGAGGACGAGGTCGACGCCGACCTGATCAACGCCGGCAAGCAGACCGTCACCACCATCCCCGGCTCCAGCATCTTCGGCAGCCATGAGAGCTTCGCCATGATCCGCGGCGGCAAGATCAATCTGTCCATCCTCGGCGCCATGCAGGTCAGCGAGAAGGGCGATCTGGCCAACTGGATGATTCCGGGCAAGATGGTCAAGGGCATGGGCGGCGCCATGGACCTGGTGGCCGGCGTCAAGCGCGTGATCGTGCTGATGGAGCATGTGGCGCGCAAGAAGGACGGCAGCACCGACCTCAAGATCCTGCCTCAGTGCACCCTGCCGCTGACCGGCTTGGGCGTGGTCAATCGCATCATCACCGACCTGGCCGTCATGGACGTGACGCCCGAGGGCCTCAAGCTCGTCGAGCTGGCCGAAGGCGTGACGCGCGAAGAGGTGCAGAGCAAGACCGGCGTGCCCCTGCTCTGAGCCAGGACTGAGATTCACGGCGCCCGCTCGGGCGTCTAGCCCCGCCGCCATCGTGCATGGTCGCGGGGCTTTTTGTTGGCCTGTGTTTCATGGGGGGCTGGGATCGGCCCCCGCATTAACCAGAATTTCAAGCGGCAGGGTGCTGGCTAGAGTGAGGCCTTCCACGACAACCGGCGTGAGCAGCGCCGCAGCTGTATGGCATCCGCTAGTGCGAGCCGCGAGTCTCAGGAGACTGGCGCCGATGGTGCCGCCGAAGCGCGTCTGCGCTGGCGGGCCGCCCTGTTCTTTCTGAGCATGCTGGCCCTGCTGCTGATTCCGGCGGCCTATTTTTTTCAGGCGCGCTTCGAGCCCTGTGGCAACCCGCTGGAGCCCGGCCCGGCAGCCTGGAGCCGCGACTGGTGGGCCTGTCCGATCGAGCGCAACCGCGCCGAGCGCCGTCATGGCATGGACTTGCTGGCCGAGCTGCGCGCCGTCCACACCCATGCGGACGGGCAGCGCGGCTGGGCCGTCGGCAGCCGTGGCGCCCTGCTGCGCACCGAGGACGGCGGCCGCTCCTGGGATCTGGTGGATCTGCCTGCAGAGCTGAAGTCGTCCATCCTGAACGCCCTGGTGTTCGCGGCCGATGGCTTGCGTGGCTGGGCGGCGGTTGAAGACGGCGAGATCCTGGCCACGCTCGATGGCGGCAAGAACTGGAAGCTGCAGCGGCGTGAAGCGGGCAAGAGCTGGGTGCAGCTGCTGAGCACGGCCGATGGCCTGAAAGTCTGGGCCTTGAGCCGTCAAGGCGAGGTCTATGCTTCGGAGGATGGTGGCCAGAGCTGGGTCTCGCAGGCGGAGGAGCTCTCGCGGCGCATCCTTGGGTTGGCCTTGCAAGCCGGAGGCCAGCGACTGTGGGCCGTCGACGGCAACGGGCAGGCCTGGGAGCGTCCGAGCTTGGGCGAGCCCTGGCGCATGCGCAGCTCGAGCGAGCGCCAGGCCTTTCAAACGCAGGACCCCTTGGGCATTCCGAGCCGCGTCCAGCTTTCCGCCCTGGGTACCAGGGCTTGGGCCTTGAGCCGGTCAGGCTTGTTGCAGTTCACCGAGGATGGCGGCGCGAGCTGGGCCTCACCTGCCCAGCTTCCGGGTCTGGAGATCCTCGCGGTCCACGCTCAAGAGGATGGCCTGAGTGTCTGGGCGGTGGGCCGGCGTGGGCGCATCGCCCTCAGCCGCGATGGCGGACGCACTTGGGCGCTGCAGGCCAGTGCCAGCAGCGCCGATTTGTACGCTGTGAGTTTTGCACCCGATGGCCTGCGAGGCTGGGCCGTCGGCGAGCAAGGGACGGTGCTGCGTACCGTCGATGGTGGGCAGCACTGGCGCTTGCAGCAATCCAGCCAGCGGCCGATCTGGGGCCAGGTCGCCTTGATGCCCGATGGGCGGCAGGCATTTGTGGCCGGCCAGCCGGGCGCCATCCAGCGCACGGTGGACGGGGGGCGTGTCTGGCAGGTGCAGGCCACGGGCACGCGTGAAGATTTGTACCGCGGTGCATTCTTGAGCGATGGGCTGCGTGGTTGGGTGGTCGGCAGCCGCGGCGCCATTTTGGCGACCCGCGATGGCGGGCAAAGCTGGCAGCCCCAGGCCCGTGGTCAGATCGACAGGGAGCTCGTGGGCGTGTACTTCCTGCCTGACGGACTCAGGGGCTGGGTGGTGGGTCAGAAAGGGCTGATCCGGGCCACGGTCGATGGCGGCCTGACATGGTTGGAGCGCAGCCTGGACGCTGGGAAGCCCCAAGAGCAGACACTGTTCGGCATTCACGCCTCGGCGGACGGGCGGCGTCTGTGCGTGGTGGGCGAGCGCGGCGGCATCTGGCTCAGCGAGGATGGCGGTCAGCGCTGGCGTGTGGCCAACCCAGCGACGCTGCCCAGAGACTTGATGGCGGTGATGGGTTCGCCCGATGGCCAGCGGCTCTGGGCTGTGGGCGAAAAGGGCCAGATGCTGCGCAGCCAGGACGGCGGGCAAACCTGGCAGACCCAGCAGTTGGCTGCCGCCGATGTGGATCTTTACGCCGTCAGCTTTCTGGCCGATGGGCAGCGCGGCTGGGTGGCGGGAGACAAGGGCAGCTTGCTCTACACCCGCGACGGTGGCAGCAGCTGGCAGGCCGCCAAGACCTTGCCGGCCGGTGTCGAGCGCTCGACGCTGGCCAGCGTCAGCTTTCTCGAAGATGGCTTGACGGGTCTGGCAGCCGGCGAGGGCGGGCTCGTCCTCAGCAGCCGTGATGGCGGCCAGAGCTGGGCCCTGGCCAGCAGCGGCCATGCGCAGTGGCCGGTGCCCGGCTTCCTGGCCTTGTTGGCGGGCCTGTTGCTGCTCCTGCTGTCCTTGGTGGGGGTGATGGCCTGGCGCTTTCGGGGCGCGCCACAGAGCTTGCGCGGCCTGCTCAATGCCCGTGCCGAAGCCGACACGCCAATCAGCCGGGGCGACCAGGACAAGCTCAACTTCCGCCCGGTGGTGGATGCGCTGAGCTACTTTCTGCGCCACCAGGCCACGCAAGCGCCCCTGACCGTGGCGCTGACCGCCCCCTGGGGCCGGGGCAAGAGCTCGATGATGCGCATGCTGGAAGACAAGCTGCAGCGCGGCGGCCTGCACACGGTCTGGTTCAATGTCTGGCACCACCAGAAGGAGCCGGTGCTGCTGGCGGCCTTGCTCAATGCCTTGAGTGCGCAGGCGGTGCCGGGCTGGTTGACGGTGAGCGGCTGGGCGTTCCGCAGCAAGCTGGTCTGGTTGCGCTTTGCCCGCCAGCCTTTTCTGGGCTTGGGGCCGCTGCTGATCTGGTTCTTCATGACGCTTTTCGTGCCCCTGTACCTGTTGGTGGGCACGCTGATGTATGGCTTCTCGGGGGTGGCGCTTTCTCAGGGCAGCCCGGCTTTCGCCTCGCTCGCCGACGGCCTGCTGGCGCTGGCCGCCCTGGTGACCGGCAACCCGGCCAGCGAGGCCTTGATGGCCGGCGAGTGGAGCAAGTTCCTGCGCGAGACCGTGGGCGCCCTGGGTAGCCAGCCGGCCAAGATCGTGCCCCTGCTGCTGACGCTGTGGGGGCTGCTCTCGGTCTTTTTTCTGTTCAGTCATTTCGCGCGCGCCTTTCCGGCGCGGCCAGGGGCGCTGCTGAGCAGCCTGGGGCCTCGCTTTTCGATTGCCGCGGCGGAGGAACAGACTGGCTTTCGCCAGCGCTTTCGCGACCATTTTCTCGACGTGGCCCAGGCCCTGCGGCCGGGTACGCTGACCGTGTTCATCGACGACCTGGACCGCTGCGAGCCGGCCAAGGCGGCCGAGATGCTGGAAGCGGTGAACTACCTCAGCGATGCCGGCCCCTGTTTCATCGTCCTGGGCATGGCCATGGAGGTGGTGGAGGCCCAGCTGGGTGAAACCTACAAGGACCTGGCCCAGCGCAAGCATGATTTCGATCTCGCGCGCCAGGCGCAAGAGGGTGCGCGGACCCATGCCAGCGTTGGCCCCTTGGATGATCAAGCCCTGGCCTCTGAGGCCCCGGCGCCGCCCAAGGCTGCGCCCAGCAGCCAGCAGGTGCAGCTGAGCTATGCCCGCAAGTATCTGGAAAAGCTGGTGCAGATCTATGTGCCCGTGCCTTCGCCCAGCGAGGAGGGCCTGGCGCAACTGCTGGCCGAGGGCGGCCCCTCGCTGCCGCAGCGCGCCGCCGTGGCCCGGGCACTGGCGCTGGAGCAAAGCCTGGCCCAGTTCAATCGGCGTTTCTGGGGCGTGTTTCGCTTCGCCTTCGTCTTGCTGGCCTTGCTGTGGCTCGCATCGGAGGGCCAGCAGTGGAATGCTCAGCGCGATCAGGCCCGCCGCGATGACGAGATGGCGAAGATGCAAGCCTGGGATCAGACCCTGCTGCAGCGCCAGGCGGCCGTGGCCGAGGCGCGCCGCTATGCCCATTGGCTCTCGCTTCAGCGCATGCCGGTGTCGTCGTCGGTGGCAGCGCCGGCTCCCAGGCCGGCGGCCTCGACAGCTCTGGACTCCGGTGCGCTTCGGCGCGCGCCCAGCGTCCCTCCCGCCCCGCCGCCCGACGAGGCCTACCTTCGTGCCCAGCAGGCCCGCCAGGTGCTGCAGCAGGAACAGGCCTGGCAGCGCTCGCAGGAGGCTCAAGCCTGGCTGGACAAGCTCAGCCAGCAGCGCCGCGACGAGGCCTACCAGGACATGGAGCGCAGCGTGCAAGCCCTGGATGACAGCCTGGCCGGCTTGGCCGAGGGGCTGCAGGCTTTCCGGGCGGCGGAGCAGGGCCCTGTGCGCCGCCTGGATCCAGATGCCGCCGAGCGCCCGGGCGACAGACCGGCGGCGCCCCGGGCTTCCGAGGCGCAGATGGCCCGTCTGGCCGAGACTCGGCCCACGCCAGCCTCGCCCCAGCTGCCCACCGAGGTCTGGGCCATCTACCTGCCCATGATGGTGTTCACCGCCTTGATGCTGGCCGGGATCCTGTTGAGCCGGCAACGCCAGCAGATTCGCGCCAGCGAGGCTTATGAAGATGCGCTGGCTGATTGCCGGCCCCTGCTGCAAAAGCTGGAGTCGCTGCGGGCGCCGCGCGAGATCAAGCGCTTCATGAACCTGAGCCGCTATCTGGCCTTGCGCGTCAATGCCCGCAGCTATGCGCGCCTGCCCTCCGGGCTGGCCTGGTGGCCAGGTTTGCGGCAGCGGATGGAAGCGCTGCTGCCCGAGCCGCCTGAGTGGCAGGAGCAGGAGGTGGTGGCCCTGGCCGCCCTGCATCTGGCCCGGGCCGAGTTGGCGCCGCAGATCGATGCCGTGCAGTGGTTGCTTGACCCGGCTTGCCGCCGGGGCGCGCCGGGCTGCACCGCCGAACTCGAGCGCCTGGGCCGGCATCTGGCTGGCGGCGCTGAGACGCAGGCTCGCCAGGCGCAGGACCGGGTGCGGCGCTTCCTGGCGCTTCTGACCGAGATGCAGGCGCCTGCAGCACCGGCGGACGAGTCCACGACCCCCCCGGCTTGAAGCCCGCAGGGCGCAGCCGCGCATCGACGGCCGGCAACAATTGCTTGCAAGCCCGAAGCAGGTCTTCACAAGCCCGGGGCACGCAGCCGCTAGAGTGAGCGATCGTCCTCCTGCGCCGGGCCTGCCCGGGACGGCGCGCCGCTTGCCTCTTGCTGCCATGATTGCCGAAGACTGCACCGATCAGCGCCCGCCACTTGCACCGGCTCCGAGCCCGCCGCGTGAGGCCGGCGGGCTTCAGGCTCCGGCCACGGCCTCGCAGCCGCAGAAGGCCCTGTCTCTGGCCTCGCTGGCGGCCTTGAGCGCCTGTGGAGGAGGCGGCGGCGGTGACAGCGGCGCGGCCCCGGCCCCAGCGCCCACCCCGGCCCCGCCGCCGGCGCCGCCCACCGAGGCGGAAGCGGCGCGGTTTCTGGCCCAGGCCAGTTTCGCCGCCAGCACGGCCGAGATGGCCAAGGTCCAGGCCCAGGGCTACAGCGCCTGGCTCAACGAGCAGTTCGCGGCCACCGGCAGCCAGGGGCATTTCGACTGGATGGTGGCCAAGGGCTATGCGGTCGAGGCCAACAAGAACAACTTCAACGGCGTGGACAACACGCTCTGGCGCAAGCTGCTGAACTCGCCCGATCTGTTGCGGCAGAAGGTGGTGTTGGCGTTGTCGGAGATTTTTGTGGTCTCCATGGCCGGCCTGCCAGTGGCTTGGGCCGGCTTTGCGGTCGCGGCGTATGTGGACATGCTGGAGCAGCGTGCCTTTGGCACCTTCCGTGAGCTGATCGAGGGCGTCAGCCTGTCGAACGCCATGGGCGTCTACCTCAATATGCGAGGCAATCGCAAGGAGGACGCCAAGACCGGCCGGGTGCCGGACGAGAACTATGCGCGCGAACTGATGCAGCTCTTCACCATCGGCCTGGTGGAGCTCAATCTCGACGGCACACCGGTGCTCGATGCTGCGGGCAAGCCCAAGGACACCTACACCCAGACCCAGATCAGCGAACTGGCCCGGGTGTTGACCGGCTGGGAGTTCGATGGCGCCAGCGCCACCGATCCTGCCTTCATGAAAAAGCCCATGGTGCACCTGGCGGCGCGCTTCTCGGTCGGGCCCAAGAAGGTGCTGTCGGCCGATGTGCCGGCCTCGGCCACCGGGCCGGAGGCGCTCAAGATCGTGCTCGACACCCTCGCCAACCATGCCAATGTCGGCCCCTTCTTCAGCCGCCAGCTGATCCAGCGCCTGGTCGCGTCCAACCCCAGCCCGGCCTATGTGCAGCGCGTGGCGGCCGTGTTCAACAACAATGGCCAGGGCCAGCGCGGCGACCTCAAGGCGGTGATCCGTGCTGTGCTGCTGGACAGCGAAGCGCGCATGCCCGGCAGTTCGCCCTCCAGCGGCCGCCTGCGTGAGCCCATCCAGCGCTTCATTCAATGGGGCCGCAGCTTTGGTGTGAGCTCACCGACCGAACTCTGGAATATCGGCGATCTGAGCAACCCGGCCAGCCGCCTGGGTCAGAGCCCGCTGCGCAGCCCCTCGGTCTTCAACTTTTTCCGGCCGGGCTATGTTCCGCCCAACTCGCAGCTGGGCACGGCCCAGATCACTGCGCCCGAGTTCCAGCTCTGCAACGAGAGCACGGTGGCCGGCTACCTCAATTACATGCAGAACGTGATCGCCAATGGCACGGGCGAGGTCAAGCCCAGCTACACGGCCGAGCTGGCGCTGGCGGTCGATGCGCCGGCCCTGGTGCAGCGCCTTGCTTTGCTGCTGGCGGGTGGCGGTTTGAGCCCCACCACGGTCAACACCATCGCCACCGCGGTGGCCACCATCAATGCCAGCAGCGATGCCGGCAAGCTGAACCGGGTGCAGGCCGCCATCCTCCTGGTGATGGCCAGCCCCGAATACCTGATCCAGAAGTGAAGCGAGAGCGTGAAAGAGAAAGCACCTGCCATGACATCGGTTCACCGCCTCCCGACCCTGCAACGCCGCGAGTTTCTGCGCCGCGCCTCCGCCTTTGGCGTGGCCGGCGCGGCCGCGCCCTGGGCCCTCAATCTGGCCGCCCTGGGTGAAGCCGCTGCACAGACGGCGCCCAGCGATTACAAGGCCCTGGTCTGCGTGTTTCTCTACGGCGGCAATGACTACGGCAACACCGTCATTCCCTACGACGCGCCCAGCCACACGGCCTACCAGACCATTCGCCAGACCCTGGCCCTCCCGCGCGATCAACTGGCCGCCACGGCGCTGACGCCGCGTGTGGCCTTGCCCGATGCGCGGCAGATGGCGCTGTCGCCGCAGATGACGCGGCTGAAGACGATATTTGACGCGGGCAAGCTCGGCGTGCTGCTCAATGTCGGCCCCTTGGTCCAACCCACCACCCTGGCGCAGTACAAAGCGCAGAGTGTGCCCCTGCCGCCCAAGCTGTTCTCGCACAACGATCAGCAAAGCGTCTGGCAGGCCAGCAACCCCGAGGGGGCCATTTCCGGCTGGGGCGGTCGCCTGGGTGACCAGTTCCTCAGCGCCAACGGCAACGCCACCTTCACCTGCATCAATGTCTCGGGCAATGCGGTTTTCATGGCCGGCCAGCAGGCGGTGCAGTACCAGATGTCGACCAGCGGTGCGGTCGCCATCAACGGCGTCACCCGGCCGCTCTACGGCTCGCAGGCCTGCGCCGATGCACTGCGCAGCCTGATCACGGCCGAGCGCAGCCACTGGATGGAGCAGGAGCTGAACCGCGTGGTCAGCCGCTCGGTCAATGCCCAGGCCATCGTCGCCTCGGCCCTGAACACCTTGCCGGCCCTGAACACGGTCTTCGACACCACCAACAGCCTGGCCACCCAGCTGCAGATGGTGGCCAAGATGATCGCCGCGCGCAGCAGCATGGGCGCCAAGCGCCAGGTGTTTTTTGTCTCCATCGGCGGCTTCGATTTGCATGATTTCCTGCCCGATCAACACCCGGGCCTGCTGCGCAAGGTCTCCGAGGCCCTGGGCAGTTTTTACGATGCCACGGTGGAGCTGGGCGTGGCCAACCAAGTCACCGCTTTCACTGCCAGCGATTTCGGCCGCACCCTGAGCAGCAATGGCGATGGCTCCGACCACGGCTGGGGCAGCCACCATTTCGTGCTGGGCGGCGCGGTCAAGGGCGGGCGGCTCTGGGGCCAGGCGCCGGAGGTGGCGGTCAACGGGCCGGACGATGTCGGCCAGGGCCGCTTGCTGCCCACCAGCTCGGTCGATCAGCTGGGCGCCACCCTGGCCAGCTGGATGGGTGTGCCGGACAGCGACCTGAGCCGTGTCATGCCGCAGATCGCCAACTACACGCAAAAAGACCTGGGATTCTTCCTCTGAGGCCCGGGTCGCAGCTGGACTAGGATCGCCGGGTTTGCCCCCGTTTCCATCTTTTCGATCCTCGTCCGATCGTTTGCCTATGCCGCTACGTCTTGTTCGTCCCCTGAGGTCGGCGCTGTCCCTGCTGGCGTTGTTGGCGCTGGCCTCCTGCTCTACGCCCGACAGCCCAGCGCTGACCACCAAGGCCCCAGCGCCCGATCTGATCCAGCCCGAGTCCGCCAGCGGCTGGACGGCCAAGCAGGCCCAGGCCAGCGCCCATTTCGCCGTGGCCGCCGCTCATCCTTTGGCTTCGGATGCCGGGCGCGAGATCCTGCTGGCCGGCGGCAGCGCGCTCGATGCGGCGATCGCCGTGCAGATGGTCTTGACCCTGGTCGAGCCGCAGTCCAGCGGCATTGGCGGCGGGGCCTTCTTGCTGCACTGGGACGGCGCCAAGGTGCAGGCTTTTGATGGCCGCGAAACTGCGCCGGCCGCCGCCGACGAAAACCTCTTCCTCAAGCCCGACGGCAAGCCCATGCCCTATCTGCAGGCCGTGGTCGGCGGCCGCTCGGTGGGCACGCCGGGCCTCGTGCGCATGCTGGAGCAAGCCCATGCCCAGCATGGCAAGCTGCCCTGGGCGCGATTGTTCGAGCCGGCCATCCGCCTGTGCGAGCAGGGCTATGCCTTGAGCGGGCGCAGCCACAAGCAACTGGCCAACAATGCCGCGCTGCGCCAGGACCCGCAGGCCGGCGCCTACTTTTTCGATGCCCAAGGCCAGGCGCTGCCTGAGGGCAGCCGGCTGCGCAACCCAGCCCTGGCCGCCGTGCTGCGCCAGGTGGCGGCCGGTGGCGCCGATGCCTTTTTGAAGGGCGCAGTTGCTCAGGACATCGTGCGGCGCGTGCGCGGTCATGCCAGCAACCCCGGCCTGCTCAGCGAGGCCGATCTGGCCGGCTACCAGCCGCGCCAGCGCGAGGTGCTGTGCACGCCCTGGCGTGGCCAGCAGGTCTGCGGCTTTCCGCCGCCGTCTTCCGGCCATCTGACCGTGATGCAGATGCTGGGCATGATGCCGGCGCAAGCCCCGGCCCAGGCTTTCAGCGAGGGCGTGCCCAGTGCCGCCTGGCTGCACCGTTATGCCGAGGCCAGCAAGCTGGCCTTTGCCGACCGCGCGCAGTACATCGCCGACCCCGATTTCGTGGCCGCGCCGGGCGGCGACTGGCGCAGCCTGCTGGCGCCCGAGTACCTTCAGGCGCGCGCAGCCCTGATCGGCCCACGCAGCATGGCCAGCGCTGCCGCCGGTCAGCCTGCCGCAGCGCTGCGCGTGGGCTGGGCGCCCATGCCCGAGCAGCCCGAGCATGGCACCAGCCACATCAGCATCATCGATGCGGCCGGCCGGGCGGTGGCCATGACCACCTCGATCGAGGCTGGCTTTGGCGCTCGCATCATGAGTGACGGCGGCACCGGCCTGCCCGGCGGCTTCATGCTCAACAACCAGCTGACCGACTTCGCCCTGGCGCCGCGTGACGAGCAGGGCCGGCCGGTGGCCAACCGCCTGCAGCCGGGCAAGCGCCCGCGCTCCAGCATGGCCCCCACCCTGGTGTTCGACGCCAGCGGCCGCCGTCTGAGCATGAGCCTGGGCTCGCCCGGCGGGCCGGCCATCATCCATTTCGTGGCCAAGACCTTGCTGGCCACCGCCGATTGGCAGCTCGATGTGCAGCAGGCCCTGGACCTGCCGAATTTCGGCAACTTCGGAGGCCCTGTGTTCCTGGAGCAAGGGCGCTTCCCGGCGGCCACGCGCGAGGACCTGCAGGCGCGCGGCCACCGCCTGGTCGAGACGGAACTGACCAGCGGCATCCAGGCCATCCAGCGCAGCCCCACGGGCTGGCTGGGTGGTGCAGATCCGCGGCGGGACGGCGCGGTGCGCGGCGACTGAGCGGCCTGGCCCGGCCCGGCGCGCCGGCGCTTCGCATTTGCTTACAGCCTGAGGTGCGATCTCGTCATCGCTTGGGCGCGCTCGGGCGTTGGGCAGCTCATCGCCACCTTCTTCTCGGAGCTTGCACCATGCGGACCTCGCGCACCTCAGCTTTTGTGGCTGGCCTGGCCCTGGGCTTGGCCGGTTTGGGATCAACCGCCCAGGCCTCGGACATCGGCGTGTCGGTGTCGGTCGGCCAACCCGGCTTCTACGGCCGCATCGATCTCGGCTCGGCCGCCCCGGCGCCACGCCTGATCTACAACGAGCCGGTCTGGGTGCAGGGCCGCCCGCATCACCACCACCGCGCGCGCGAGCGCGTGGAGCCCTGGTATCTCTATGTGCCCCCGGGCCATGCCCGCCATTGGGCGCGCCATTGCGGCGACTACGGCGCCTGCGGCCGGCCGGTGTACTTTGTGCAGGAAGGCTGGTACCGGGAAGTCTATGGCCCGCGGCGCGGCGGTGAACAGGCGTGGCGCCCAGGTCACGGGCGCGGCCATGGCCAAGGCCATCATCATGGCCACCCCTACGGCCGCTGAATCGATCAGCCCGCGGGCCTGCGGCTCGCCCGCGGCAGGCGCGTGATCCCCAGTGATGGCCGGCGGCCGGTCAGCTGGGCGCTGATGGCCGCCTGCAGCGGCGGCAGATGGCGGGCGAGGGTCAGCACGCCTTTGCGCAAGAGCCGGGCCGGCGCACGCTCATCGGTGAACAGATTCACCACCGCATTGGTGCCCTGGTAGATGGTCCAGGTGCGGCGGCGGTGCTGGTCGGCATAACGCTGCAGCAGCTCGGCATCACCGAGGTCCTGGCCGCGCCGCTGGGCGCCTCCCATCAGATCAGCCAGCGCCTGCACCCCGTAGAGCCCGAAGTTGTAGCCATGCGCGGTGACCGGGTGCATGCCCACGGCGGCATCGCCGACCAGGGCCAGGCGCCGGGTGGCGAAACGCTGGGCGTAGCAGGCCACCAGGGGGTAGAGGTGGCGGGGGCTGGCCAGGCGGATCTCGCCGAGCCGGCCCTGCAGCTGGGTCTGCACCCAGGCGCGAAAGCGCTCCGCCTCCCAGGCCTGCATCTCGGCCGCGCGGTCGGCGCTGACAGTCAGCACCAGGGAGCTGCAGCTGCCCTTGAGTGGCAGCAGGGCCAGGGTATGGCCGTAGTGAAAACACTCCAGCGCGATGCCCTCGTTGGGCGCGCTGTGGGCCAGGCGGCAGACGATGACGCTGCGGCCGAAGTCGCGCATCTGTGCGCCGATGCCGGCCATGCGGCGCAGGGCGGAAAAGCGGCTGTCGGCGGCGATCACCAGGGGCGCGCGCAAGCGCTCGCCGGTGCTCAACTGAAGCTCGGCCAGCTCCGGTGTGGCTTTCAAATTCAGGCCGCTGACGCGGCAGTCGCTGCGCAGCTCAATGCGCTCCGCGCGTTGCTCGACGGCCCGGTAGGCAATCCGGCGCAGCCAGTGGTTGGCGACCAGATAGCCCAGCTCGCCCTGGCCGTCGGCGGTGCCGAAGCCCAGGTGCTCGGGCGCGGTGCCATCGAAGACATGGGCGCGGCGCAGCGGCGCGATTTCTTCCGGTGGCAGCAGGGCCCATTGGCCCAGGCGCTCCAGCACCGCCCGGCCCGGGTGGGTGAGGGCGATCTCTCGGCCGTCCTCGGCCGGATCTTGCAGGGCGCTCAGGGGCGCGGCTTCTAGCACGCAGCTGCGGATGCCGGCATCGGCCAGGGCGCAGGCCATGCTCAGGCCGGCGGGGCCACCGCCGACGATGAGCACACGCTGCGTGTCTTCAGGCCGCGAGGAGTGAGAGGTGGGCGTGGTGGAAGAGGGCTGGATCGACATGGTCGCCCAGCCTAAGGCCGGGCGAGTGCCGCGGCCTTGATCGGGATCAGCGTTGCGTCTTCTTGCTCAGGGCCAGCAGGCTCAGGCCGCCGACCAGCAGAAAGGACAGACCGCTCCAGATCTCGTAGGGCAGGCCCAGCAGGCGGTAGGCCGCCGCATCCTTGCAGGTGGCGGTGACCATGAAGACGAAAGGCCAGCGCATTTCCAGATCCAGCGCATTGAGCAAGGTTTCGGCGAATGTTTGCTTGCAGCTGTCCATCAGCGAGGCGACTTCATGCTGGTAATAGGCCGAGGCCAGGCCGGCCACCGCCAGGACCAGCAGGGCTAGCAGGCTGGCCGTGCGCAGCGGGCGCTGGCGCTTGAACAACCAGCCCAGCAGGGCCACGGCGGCGATCAGCAAAAAGATGCCACGCTGCATCACGCACCAGGGGCAGGGCTTGACCCCGAAGCCATGCTGGGCGACCAGGGCGAAGGCCACGGCGGCCAGGCTGCCCAGCCCGATGCCGGCCAAGGCCTGCTCGGGGAACTTCGAGACCTTGAGGAACATCAGTCGGCTTCCACTTCCACCACCAGATCGATCTCCACGCATGCACCCATGGGGTTCTGCGCCACGCCGAAGGCGCTGCGGGCATGGGCGCCCTTGTCGCCAAAGACCTGGGCCAGCAGCTCGGAGGCGCCGTTGGTGACCAGGTGCTGCTCGGTGAAGTCCGGTGCGCTGTTGACCAGGCTCATCAGCTTGACGATGCGCTTGATCTTGTTCAGATCGCCCACGGCGGCGTGCAGGGTGCCCATCAGATCGATGGCGATGGCGCGCGC
The DNA here is from genome assembly GCF_027863535.1 of Paucibacter sp. B51. Classification (NCBI taxonomy): domain Bacteria; kingdom Pseudomonadati; phylum Pseudomonadota; class Betaproteobacteria; order Burkholderiales; family Sphaerotilaceae; genus Roseateles; species Paucibacter sp. B51. Next base: position 3,298,573 of record NZ_JAPIVN010000001.1, read on the forward strand.
GGCAGCCTGGCCGGTGGCGGTGTCGGTGTCACGGCCGAGCTGACCGACCCAGACCTTGCCGTCCTTCTTGGCGATGTGGCCGGAAAGGAAGACGAGGTTGCCGGTGCGCACAAAGGGCACGTAAGCGGCCACGGGCACGGCCACGGGCGGCAGGGTGATGCCCAGGGTTTCTAGCGTGGTGTAGATGTTGGTGTTGCTCATTTGCGGGCTCACTCGAGTTGATGCTGAATTTGGGGGATCGCGGCGCGGGCAGCCGGCTGTGAAAGCGGCTCCGCCCTGGCTACGATCGGGTGGCGCGCATCCTACACCGAGCGGCCCGACGGGCCGCCTCGACACGGCCACCGCCCTGCTGGGGAGCGCTGCTGCCGGAGCACATGAGACGCATGCACTCTCCCGCAACTGCTGAGCCGCTGCAGGCTGTGGCGCGCCGTGGGCCGGCGTCGCTCTGGCCGTTTCGCCTGGCGCTGCCGGCCCTGGCCTGGCTGAGCGGTCTGGCCTGTGTGCAGCTGCAGCGTGAGCTGCCGGGCGAGGGCGCGTTTGCAGCGGTCTTGCTGTTCGGCCTGGCCTGCCTGATTGCGGCCATGCGCAGCCGCGCTGCGGCTGCCTTGCGCCTGCTCGGCTTCAGTCTTGCGGCTGGCTTGCTGGCCTTCAGCTACGGCAGCTGGCGCGCCGAACTGCGCCTGGCCGAGCGTTTGCCCGAGGCCTGGGAAGGGCGCGATCTGCTGCTGATCGGCCGTGTCGACTCGCTGCCGGCCGCCACCCTGGGCCAGGCCGGGGCGCCGGGCTGGCGTTTCGAGTTCGCGCTGGAGGCCGCCCAAGCCGGGCCGCTGGCCAGCGATCCTCCGCTGCAGCTGCCGCCGCGCCTGCTGCTGAGCGCTTTTGCCGAGCATGCCGATGCCGCGCCGCCGCCGCTGCGTGCGGGCGAACGCTGGCAGTTGCTGGTGCGACTTAAGCAGCCGCAGGGCCTGATGAACCCGCACGGTTTTGACTATGAACTCTGGCTGTTCGAGCAAGGCCTGCGCGCCAGCGGCGTGCTGCGGCCGGGTGGGGCGCAGCGGCGCCTGGCCGAGGCGCCCTTCGCCAGCATCGATGCGGCGCGCCAGCGCCTGCGCGAGGCCTTGCAGCGCCGCGTCAGCGAGCCCAGCGCGGCCGGCGTGCTGGCGGCCTTGAGCCTGGGTGACCAGGCCGCCATCGGCCGCGCCGACTGGGCCTTGTTCCGCGACACCGGCCTGAGTCATCTGCTCAGCGTCAGCGGCCTGCATGTGACCATGTTCGCCTGGGCGGCCCAGGGCTTGCTGGGCTGGGCCTGGCGCGGCAGTGCGCGCCTGTGCCTGCGCTGCCCGGCGCCCGCAGTCGCCCGTTGGGGCGGCGTGGCGGCGGCCCTGGCCTATGCCTTGTTCTCGGGTTGGGGTGTGCCGGCGCAGCGCACGGTCTGGATGCTGGCCAGCCTGGCCCTGCTGCGCAGTGCGGGCCTGCATTGGCCCTGGCCGCTGGCTTTGCTGCTGTCCGCCCTGGTGGTCACGGCGGTTGACCCGTGGGCGGTCTGCCAGGCGGGCTTCTGGTTGTCGTTCTGTGCCGTGGGTCTCTTGATGGCGGCGGGTGACGGTGAAGCCGCGCGCGGCTGGCGCGCCCAGCTGATGGCCGGCCTGCGCAACCAGGCGGTGGCCACCCTGGGCCTGGCGCCGCTGAGCCTGCTGTTCTTTCAGCAGCTGTCTGTGGTGGGCGTGCTGGCCAATCTGCTGGCCATCCCCTGGGTCAGCTTGGTGATCACGCCCTTGGCCCTGGGTGGGGCGGTCCTGCCGGGCTTGTGGATCTGGGGTGCGTGGTGCGTGGACTTGATGATGGCCCTGCTGCACTGGCTGGTGAGCTGGCCGCTGGCGGTCTGGACGGTGCCGGTGGCGCCCTTGTGGGCGCAGGCTGCCGGCTTGGCAGGCGGCGTCTTGTTGGTGTTGCCTCTGCCGTGGCGCTTGCGTGCTTTGGGCTTGGCGCTGGTGGCGCCTTTGCTCTGGCCGGCGCCCGAGCGCCCGCGCGAGGGTGAGTTCGAGTTTCTGGCCGCCGATGTGGGTCAGGGCACGGCCGTGCTGCTGCGCACGGCAAACCAGGCCTCGCTCTACGATGCCGGCCCGCAGTACGCACCTGGGGTGGACGCGGGCCAGCGCGTGCTGCTGCCGCTGTTGCGCGCGCTCGGTGTGCGCCAGCTCGACCAGTTGCTGCTCAGCCACCGTGACAGCGACCATGTGGGCGGTGCGGCGTCCGTGGCCGCCGGCCTGCCGGTGCGGGTGTTGCGCAGCTCGCTGGAGCCCGGCCATCCGCTGCACCGCCTGTTCCCGAGCTCGCTGCCTTGCGAGGCCGGCCAGGGCTGGGTCTGGGACGGCGTGCAGTTCGAGCTGCTGCATCCGAGCGCTGAGCAGATCCGCCAGCAGCAGCTCAAGAGCAATGAGTTGTCGTGCGTGCTGCGTGTGCGCAATGCCTCGGGCCAGCACAGCGCGCTCCTGATGGGGGATCTGGAGGCCGGGCAGGAGGCCGAGTTGCTGCGCCGCCATCGTCCCCAAGACCTGCGCGCCGAGCTGCTGCTGGTGCCGCACCACGGCAGCAAGACCTCGTCCACGCCCGCGCTGCTGGCGGCCGTGGCGCCGCGCTGGGCGGTGGTGCAGTCGGGCTACCGCAATCGCTTTGGCCACCCGGCGCTGCCGGTGCTGGCGCGCTACCAGGCGGCCGGCATCGAGGTCTTCAACAGCCCGGACTGCGGCGCCTGGCGCTGGCGCAGCGAGACGGGGGAGCCCAGCTGCCAGCGGCAGCTGGACCGGCGCTACTGGCATCGAACGCCAGCGCGAGAGCCCGCCTGGGCCGGGCCGCCGGCACCCGCAGAGGTTGCGGCCTCTGCGCCTGCCTCCGACGAGGTCGCGCCGCCCTGGTGAGGCGCAGGGCTTGCTTCAGCTCCGACGCTTCAGCTTGATCTCGAACAGCGTGGGCCAGAGCTTGCCGGTGACGAAGAGACGCTTGCCGGCGGCGTCCCAGGCGATGCCGTTGAGCACCTCGGGCGCGTCTTCGGCCTGCGGCTTGCGCGGCCCGCTGCGGGTTTGCGGCGGCAGTTGGCTGCGCAGGCCGCGCAAGTCGATCCAACCGCGCACCTGGCCGCTGGCCGGGTCGATGCGGGCGATGATGTCGGCCTGCCAGATGTTGGCATAAATCTCGCCGTCCACCCATTCCAGCTCGTTGAGTTGGTCCACCGGTTGGCCCAGGGCGCGCACCGGGATGCGGCGCAGCTCCCGAAAGGTCTTGGGCTCCAGCACCCGCAGCTCGGCGCTGCCGTCGCTGAGGTAGAGGTGCTGCTCGTCGTGGGTCAGGCCCCAGCCTTCGCCGGGCAGCTTGTACTCGCGCTTGGGCTCGAAGCTCTTGAGATCGAAGACAAAGACCTTGTGCGTGGTCCAGGTCAGCAGGTAGAGCTCGTCCTTCCAGGCCGTCAGGCCTTCGGCGAAATGCTCTTGGGCGATGTCCCGTTTTTGCAGCACCTGACCATCGTCCAGGCGCACACGGCGGATGCTGGAGCGACCGTTCAGCCCCGTGCTCTCAAACAGCTGGCCGTCGCGGAACAGCAAGCCCTGGGTGAAGGCCGTGGGGTCATGCGGGTAGCGCTTGATCACCTCGGGCTCGTCCACCGGCAAGGCCATGCGCTGCGCGTGCGCCGCCGGGCTCCAGCCCCCCAGGGCCAGCACAGCTGCGAGCAAGGCCAGGCTCAGGCCATGGCGAAACCAGGTGCGGCGGGTGGGCGGCAGGGCAGCAGGGGTCATGAGAACGGTGCGGTGGTTGAGGGGGATGCCGTTGCACTGCGGCGCGGCGCAGGCCGCAGTGTGCCTCAGGCGACCTGGCGGCCGCAGCGGCTGCACTGTTGGGCGGGTTCGGTCAGTCAGTCTGGAATCAGGCTCATGCCATCCGTGCCGCCGCGGCGAGGCAGGCCATCGCCCGGCAGCGCCACCCAGGGTGCGCCATCGCTGCAGAAGTAGTGCCCGTTGGCGCTAGGCCACTGGTCGACCGCCGGACCGCCGACTTCGGGCCCGAGCACAGCCCCGGCAGGCACGCCGACGATCTCGGGCATGCGGGCATCCAGGGTGTAGAGGTGGCTGCCGCAGTGGCCGCAGAAAAAGCGCCGGCCGTTTACCGTGGGCGCGAACTCGCGCAAGGCGGCCTGACCCTGGATCTGCACGGCTTCCCCAGGCAGGCTGAGCCAGGAGCTGAAGGCGCCGCCGCTCAGCCGCCGGCATTGGCCGCAATGGCAGTGCATGAAACCACGCGGCGCGGCGCTGCAGCTCAAGGACGCGGCGCCGCAATAGCAGGCGGTGCGCCAGATGGTGGGCTCCTTCATGGGATTCATGTCGACCGAGGCGATTCCAGAACCGGTTCTCGCAGCTGCATCACATTGCCCTCCGGGTCATGCCCGTCGCAGGCGCGACAGCCGCGCATCTGCCACTCGCGCTCGGGGCCCAGCACATCGCCACCCAGCGCGCGGGCTCGCGCCCGTGCCGCGGCCAGGCTGGGCACGGGGAAGAAGAGCTTGAGGGCGCAGTCCTCGCGGCGCTCGGGCGGGCTGCTGATGCTGAAGCTGTCGGCAATTCCGCGGGGGATGCCATGCACCACCAGCTCCATGCCCGAGTTGGCACGCAGCACGCAGTGGTCGTCGGCGTTGTGGATGCGCTTCAGGCCGAGCACGGCTTCGTAGAAGCGGGCCAGTGCGGGCACATCCTTGGCGAACACGACGGCGCCGAAAGCAAGGGCATCAGACGACATGGAGGCACTCCTGGCGGGACGATGAACCGGTGGGATGGCTTCAGACGGGCGCCGAGCGCGGGCCCACGAGGATCGCCATGCCCACCGAGCGCGGTGCGGTCAGCTTGAAACCAAATTGGGCATAGAGCTCATGGGCCTGCCCGTCGGCGATCAGGCTCACGTAGGCCGATTCGGGCAGCTCGGTTTCGATGTGTTTCATGATCTCGGTCATCACCCGCTTGCCCAGGCCGCGGCCTTGGTGGGCGGGCAGGACGGCAATGTCGGTCACCTGGTAGAAGCAGCCGCCGTCACCGATCAGGCGGCCCATGGCCACGGTCTCGCCCTGGTGCTGTATCTGGACGGCAAACAAGCTGCCGGCCAGACCGCGGCGGGCGGCCTCCTCGGTCTTGGCGCTCAGGCCGCTGGCGCTGCGCAGACGGCGATAGGTCTCGATGCTGGGCGTGGCCAGTAGGACGGAGTAGGTCTCCAAGGGCGTGGGGCTCATGGGCTGGTCGTGAGGGGGGCCATGACCGCAGCCGCTGCCGCTGCTGAAGCCAGGGGTGGTGTGAAGGTCTCGGGGCCGGCAAGCGTGCTCAAGGCACAGGGCCAGCGCCGCTCCACACGGCGCCGGCGGTGTTCCTTGCACTCTCGCAGCAAAAGGTCTTGCATGCCGATCAGCAGCGTGACCCGAGACCGGTCCCAATGCCCGGTGATGCGGTAGCAGGCGACTCCGTCCACCTGTTTCAGGCCGCGAAAGCGCAGGCGCTGGAGCGACAGCAGGCTGAGGCCGCCGGTCTCTGGGAACAGCAGGCCCGCGATGGTGTGGGCCGCACCGCGCGAGATGCCGGTGGCCGCCGCCACTGCATAGCCGCGGTCGTCAAAGCGCCGGCTCAAGGGCTGCTCTGCGGTCGGGTAGCCCAGGGTCAGGTAGGCCTCATCGGCCACCCAGCCCAGGCTGTGGTGGCTGATGTGGTGTCGCAGCGGCGGGTAGGGGTGAGGGCAGTCGAAGTCGAAACGGAAATCGCCCGCCGCGTTGCGCGCCGTGCGGAACTCGATGGCATAGGGCTCGCGGCCCCGCCAACTCTGGACCTGGCCGCGATCGGCGTATTCGCTCAGGCCGGCATAGCGCTGCAAAACGGTCTGTAAAAATTGTCGCGCGCTGGCGTGGCCCGCGCTGCGGCGCGTGTGGCTCTGGTTCATGGCTTGGATCCCCGTGGCGCCTTGAGGCGCGGTTCCACCTGGGACGGTGCCGCGTGCATCAGCAGCGGCGAATGCGCCCAGGACTTCGTTTGCTCGATGTCGCGCTCCACATGCGCCCGCTCGGCCGCCAGGGGCTTGCTCTGTCGCCAGGCCTGGGCACGAGCCTCGGCGCTGTTGTCCTCGCGGCTCAGCTGTTCGTCCAGGCGCTTTTGGTCTTGCGCCATCATGCTCAAACGTTCTTTCAAAGGGAGCAGGCCCGCTTCCACCGCTTGGTAGGCCTGCACCGGAAACAGGCATGAGGCGGCGATGCCGCAGGCCACTTGCTTCAAATTCATGGTCAACCTCGCCGGATGTTTCGCTTGCTTTTCAGCGCCCCGCCGCCCGCATGCCGGCCAGGGTGCGACCCAGCTCGATCACCGCGAAGGCGTAGTAGCTGGACCAGTTGTAGCGGGTCAGCACATAAAAATTTTCGGTGCCGATCCAGTAGCTCGGTGCGGCGTCGCCGTTTTGCAGCTCCACCACGGCGAGCAGCTGCTTGGGCGGGTGCTCCAGCGCTGCTTCGCTGAGCTGGGCACCGGCGGCTTGCAGGTCTTGCACGGTGAAGCTCGGTTTGATGTCGGGGGCCAGCAGGCGGGCGCGGGCGCTGGTGTCCACCGGCATGGCCAGGCTGTAGTGGGTGGGCAGGCCGCGCTGCCAGCCGTGGCGGGCCAGGTAGTGGGCGACGCTGCCGATGGCATCGGCCGGGCTCTGGATCAGGTCGATGTGGCCGTCACCGTCAAAGTCCACGGCGTAGCGGTTCCAGCTGCCGGGCATGAACTGCGGCCAGCCCATGGCACCCGCGTAGGAGCCTTTGACCTCGGCAGGGTTGAAACCCTCGCGGCGGCAGAGCTTGAGGAACTCAGCCAGCTCGCTGCGGAAAAACGAGCTGCGGTCGCTGCGGCCGCTGGGGAACTCGAAGGCCAGGGTGGCCAGCGCGTCCAGCACCGAGAAGCCGCCGGTGATCTGACCGTAAAAGGTCTCGACGCCGATCAGGCCGGCAATCAGCTCGGCCGGCACGCCGTACTCGTTCTCGGCGCGGGCCAGGTTGGCGGCGTTCTGCTCCCAGAACTGCAGGCCGGCCTGCAGGCGGCGCGGCTCGACAAAGCGGGCGCGGTAGGCCGCCCAATCCTTGGCCGTGCCGGCCGGCGGCGGCATGATCAGGCGCTGCACCGTGGGGTGGATGTGGGCCTGTGCCAATTGCTGCTGCAGGCGCTGCAGGCTGGCTTCGTCCCAGCCTTGCTCGCTGGCCAGGCCGGCGGCAAAGGCCAGCACATCGGGCCGGGTGCCGAAGGGCTTGAGCGCCACCGGCTTGGCCTTGGCTTTGGCTGGAGGTTTGGCGGCCGGCTTGGCGCTCCGCTTGGCCGTCGTTTTCGCCGAGGCCTTTTTAGGGCTGCTTGTTGGGTTGCCGGCCTCCGTGATGGCGGATGCCGCGGCGAGGCTGGTGCTGGGTGCACTCAGACCCAGCAGCAGGCCTGCGCAAAAGATCAGCCCCGCGCAGCGTCCACGCAGCCAGGGCGATGGTGGCGCTGACATTTGGGAAGCGGGGGCGTGCGGCCGCACGGGGGAGTGGAAGAACAAGGAAGGCAGACGCATCGAAAAAGCAAGCAAGCAGGCGGGCAGGCGGACAGACAGAAAGACATCAAATCGATCAGAAAACAGGGGCCAGCATACCCGGCTTGCTGCCGCCTCCATCGCCGCCCATGGCGCTGAAGCGGGGCGTCAGGGCTTCAGCCGCGGCATTGCTGGCAGGCGCTGCGGAAGGCCTGCAGCCAGCGCCGCCGTTCGCGCCACCCTGCTGTCTGGGCTTCGGCGCCCCGGCCGTAGCGTGCGAGCTCCTGTGCCTGCAGCAGGCGCGCGGCCGGCTCGGCCTTTGCGCCAAAGCGAGCGCGCAGCATCTGCGCCCAGGCGCCCGGCCCTTGATGCGGGCCGGCTTCCACCAGGCCCAGGGCCTGCAGCTCGCGCAAGACCTGGCCCCGCTGGCGGCTCCAGGCGTCTTGCGGGCGGTGGCGCTGCCAGAGGCTCCAGGCGGCGCCCAGCAGCCCGAGGGCGGCGATCACGCCGGCGCTGAGCTGGCCCAGCGCGGCCCAGTCGGGCTGGCTGACGCCCAGTTGCTCGAGCAGGTCAAACTGGTTCTGGCGCGAGTAGTTGAGCACCTGCTGCTGCCAGCGGTTGTTGAGCAGCTCCCAGCCGCGGCGCAGATTCAGCCACAACGTGGGGTTGATCTGACCCAGGGCATTGGCCAGCAGGCCCGGCGGCGGGCGCAAGGCCTGACCCTGCAGCACCCGCTCGGGCGCCACCGCGGCCGTGGGGTCGGCGCGCAGCCAGCCGCGGCCGGGCAGCCAGTACTCGGCCCAGGCGTGGGCATTGCTGTTGCGCACGATCCAGTAGCCGTCCTGCGGCATCGGGTCCATGCCCTGGAAGCCGGTCACCACCCGCGCCGGCACGCCCATGGCCCGCAGCACCACGACAAAGGCCGAGGCAAAGTGCTCGCAAAAGCCCAGGCGCCGGTCCAACCAGAACTCGTCGATCAGATGCGGCGACTCGGCGCCGTAGCGGCCCGGCGCGAGCGTGTAGATGAAGTCGGCGCTTCGGATGTGGGCCAGCACCGCCTCGACCAGGCGGGGCGTCAGCTGCACCTCCTCCAGGCCCGCATAGCGCGGCTGGCGGCGCAGATCGGCCGCCCATTGCAGGGTGCGGGGGTTCAGGCCCGGCGGCAGGTCCAGGTAGTTCTGCAGCACCAGCTCGTTCTGCTGCGGGCCATGGCGGTAGTCGTGGTAGGCGCTGGTGCTCAGGCGCAGGCGCTCGGTGATGGGGCGCGGGGCCTGCCACTGCAGCTCCGGCGCGCGGCGCAGGCTCAGCCCGTCCAGCTCCAGGGCCTCGCCGGCCTGGCCGGGGCTCATCTCCAGCAGGGGCAGCACGCTGATGCGCAGCGGCTCCAGGGTCAGCTCGTAGCGCAGGGGTGCGCCGCTCAGCGTCAGCCTGTCGCTGCGTCCGGGCCAGGTCTGCGGGGCGGGCCTCCAGCTGCGGCCGTCAAACTGGGCCAGCACCGGGCCGCGGAAGTAGCGCGCCTCGGGCGGTGGCGGCGCTTGATCGCCCTCGAAGCGCAGGCGCATGGCGACCGCCTCGTCGTTGGCGATCTCGGCCATGGCGCCGAAGTCCATGGTGTTGGACAGGCCGGTGCGGCCGACGGCATCCGTCGGCACACCCCAGAGCGGCGCGATGCGCGGGAACAGCAGAAAGAGCAGCACCATCACCGGCAGGCCCCAGGCCGTGGTGCGCGCCGCCTGGGCTGCGGCCATGCGCAGGCTGGGCTGGCCCACCGGCATCTGCGCCAGCACCAGGGCGCTGAGCAGGGCCCAGACGCTGGCCAGCATCCAGATCGCCGTCAACAGCGACTGGGAGTAGAAGAAATTGGTCAGCACCAGGAAGAAGCCGAGGAAGAACACGACGAAGGCGTCGCGCCGCGCGCGCAGCTCCAGGGTCTTGAGCGCCATCAGCATCACCAGCATGGTGATGCCGGCCTCGCGGCCCAGCAGGGTGCGGTGGGTCAGCCAGGTCAGCGCGGCGGTGAGCAGCAGCACGGCCACCAGGGCCCAGCGCCCGGGCAAGGCCTGACCCCGCCAGGCCAGCCAGCCGCGCCAGCCCAGCACCAGGGCCGTGATGCCGCTGGCCCAGGCCGGCAGGTGATCCAGATGCGGCAGCAGCACGGCGGCGATGGTGGCCAGCAGGAACAGGGTGTCGCGCGCCTCGCGCGGCAGGCTGCCCGAGCGTTGGAAGATGGCGAGGCCGGCGCGGCTCATGCTGGGCCCTCGCTCTCATCCTCGTGCGACGCGTCCAAGGTCTCGGTCTGACCATGCCGGGCCAGGGCGCGCAGACAGGCTTGCTGCTGCGCCGGGCCCAGGGCGGGCGGCCATTCCTGGCCGTCCAGGCGCAGGCCGTAGGGCCGTTGCAGGCTTTCGGCCGCCAGGAGCCAAGCGCACAGGCGCGAGAGGCGTTGCTCTTCATCGGCCAGGCCGGCGGTGTCGCGCCAGTCCAGCCACAGCTCTTGCGAGGCCAGGGCCTGGCTGTCGCGCACCCAGAGCGGCGCGCCGAGCACGCCGCTGTCCAGGCTCAGCGCAGCTTTCTTCCACAGCACCTGGCGCATGGAGTCCCCGCGCTGGTAGCCCCGCACGCCGTCCAGTTCCAGCCCGGCCTGGCGCAGCGCGCGGGTCTGAGCTTGCGCCTGCCCCTCGCCGCCGCCGGCGCTTTCGGGGAAGGGCGGTGGCGAGCGCTCGGGCTGGGGATAGACCCAGAGCCGGGCCGCGGGCCGCCAGACGCTCCAGGCGCGGAACAGGCCAAGCGGAAAGCGGCTCATGATCTGCAAGGCCGGCAGCGGGTGGAGGCCGCGCGCCGGGCTGGCAAAGCGCAGCTGCAGCGGTGCCTGGTCGCGCGCCGGCACATCGGTCCAGGCGAACTCGCGGGCGGTCTTGAAGCTGGACAGGCGTTGCGGCTGCACGGCCAGGCCCACGCCCCAGCGCGGCCGCGCGTCGTCGTTGTGCAGGCGCAGCTCCAGCTGCACGTCGTCGCCCGCGAACACAGGCTCGGGCGGTTTGAGCTCCAGCTTCAGCCCTTGCAGATTGCCGTGCGTGCTGTGCATGGAGGCCAGGCCCGCACCGCCGAGCAAAAAAGTCAGCAGGTAGCCCAGGCTCAGCTGCTCGTTGATCGAGGCCAGCAGCAGCACCAGCAAGGTGGCGCAGAAGAACAGCCCCGGCCGGCTGGGCAGGATGTAGAGGTTGCGCTGGCTGAGCTGCCATTGGTCGCTGCGCTGGTGGCGTGCCAGCCACCAGGCCTGTACGCGGCGGCGCAGCGGGCTTGCGATCGTGAAGGCCATGGCGCGGGCTCAGGGCAGGGCGATGGCCTCGATCATGGCCCGCACCTGCTCGCGAGGCCCGCGCCCGGCGCCGGCCTTGGGTCGCAGGCGGTGGGCGATGGTCTGCGGCAGGATGGCTTGGATATCGTCCGGCGAGACGAAATCGCGCCCCACCAGCAGGGCCCGCGCGCGCGCCGCACGCAGCACGCTCAGGCCGGCCCGCGGGCTCAGGCCCTCACGGAACCACTCGCCCGATCGGGTGGCCTTGATCAGCGCTTGCAGGTAATCCAGCAGGGCCGGTGCGGCATGGATGTTTCGCACCGCGGCCTGGGTGGCCAGCAGCTGCGCGGGCGTCATCACCGGGCGCAGGGCGCGCAAGGCCTCGCGGCTGTCCTGGCCAGCCAGCAGCTCGCGCTCGGCGGCTTCGTCCGGGTAACCGAGCGAGATGCACATCAGGAAGCGATCCAGCTGCGATTCGGGCAAGGGGTAGGTGCCGAGCTGCTCGCTGGGGTTTTGCGTGGCGATCACGAAAAAGGGCTGGGGCAGGGCGTGGCTGGCACCGTCGATGCTGACCTGGTTCTCCTCCATGGCCTCGAGCAGGGCGCTCTGGGTCTTGGGGCCGGCGCGGTTGATCTCGTCGGCCAGCAGCACCTGGGCGAACACCGGGCCGGGGTGGAAGACAAAGCCGGCTTTCTCGCGCTCGTAGATGCTGACGCCGAGCAGGTCCGAGGGCATGAGGTCGGCGGTGAACTGCAGGCGCGAGAACTGCAGGCCCAGGCTGATGGCGAGGGCATGGGCCAGGGTGGTCTTGCCGACGCCGGGCAGGTCTTCGATCAGCAGGTGGCCGCCGGCAATCAGGCAGGCCAGGCCGTCGCGGATCTGCGCCGATTTGCCCTTGATGATCGTGCTAACCTGCTGCTGCAAAGCCGTCAGTTGCGCTGCGCTGTCTTGTAGGGTCTGTGTTTCACGCGTCATGCAGGACACCATAGCGGAAAACCGTGCGGCTGGTTCCGTCCCCTCAACTTTGCGCCCCCATGTCGACAGCCTATTTCAGCCACCCCGACTGCCGCCGGCATGACATGGGCCCTGGCCACCCGGAATGCCCGCAGCGCCTGACGGCCATCGACGACTGGCTGCTGGCCACCGGCATCGACCAGGCGCTGGAGCGCCACGAGGCGCCGCTGGTGGATCTGGCCGCTGTTGAGCGCGCGCACAGCCACAGCTATGTGGCCGAGCTGGCCGATCTGCTGCAAGGCCTGGCCGAGCGTGGCGAGTCGCATGCGGTGGACCCGGACACCGTGGCCACGCCCCACACCTGGGCCGCCACCTTGCGCGCCGCGGGTGCGGCCGTGCGGGCCACCGATCTGGTGCTCGATGGTGGCGCCGAGAACGCGTTTTGCGCCGTGCGCCCGCCGGGCCACCATGCCACGCGCGACCAGACCATGGGCTTTTGTTTTTTCAACAATGTGGCGGTGGCGGCGCGTCATGCGCTGGACGACCGCGGCCTCAAGCGCGTGGCCATCGTCGACTTCGACGTGCACCACGGCAATGGCACGGAGGACATCATCGCCGGCGATGACCGCGTGCTGATGGTCAGCATCTTTCAGCACCCGCTCTACCCCTACAACGGCGCCGTGCCCAAGGGCGAGAACATGGTCAATGTGCCGGTGCCGGCCTACACCCGGGGCATGGAGGTGCGCTCCATGATCGAGGCCATGTGGCTGCCGGCGCTGGAGCGTTTCAAGCCGCAGATGATCTTCATCTCGGCCGGTTTTGATGCCCACCGCGAGGACGATCTGGGCCAGCTCGGCCTGGTGGAATCCGACTACGAGTGGATCACCCAGCGCATCAAGGATGTGGCCTTGCGCCATGCCCAGGGCCGCATCGTGTCCTGCCTGGAAGGCGGCTACAACCTCGACGCGCTGGCGCGCAGCGTGGGTGTGCATCTGCGCGTGTTGGCCGGCATCTGAGGCCGTGCCGCTGCGGCCATCTTGCTTCCCCTTTTTGAACCTTTTTCTGGATTCACGCCGGCTTCACAGAGCCGCGTTTCACTGAGCGCATGAGCAGCAACAGCAAACCGATCGATTTCCAAGAACTTCATGCCTTGACCGCGGCCTTGTTCAGCCCGACCGCCTTGGTCGGTCTGGCGGTGCTGGTGGCCTGCCTGGGTCTGTCCTGGCTGGTGGTCAGCGTGCTGAACCGGCGCGTGGCCCACCGGCCGGCGTCCGTGCTGTTTGGCCGTCATGTGGTGGACGGCGCGCTGTTCCCCGTGCTGGCCCTGCTGCTGGCCTTGCTGGCCAAGCAGGTGCTGCCGCACTTCGGCCTGTCGCCGGCGGTGTTCAAGCTGGCGGTGCCGGTGTTGGTGTCCCTGCTCGCGATCCGCATGACGGTGCGCGTGCTCAGCGCGGCCATGCCCACCTCGGGCCTGGTCAAGCTGATCGAGCGCACGGTCTCCTGGATGGCCTGGGGCGGCTCCATCCTCTGGGTGACGGGCGTGCTGCCCTGGTTCCTGGAGGAGCTGGATGCGATCGATTTCAAGGTCGGGGTGACCAAGATCTCGCTGCGCAATCTGATCGAAGGCTCGTTCACCGCGGTGGTGGTGCTGGTGCTGGCCTTGTGGGTGTCGTCCGTGATCGAGGCGCGCTTGCTGCGCGGCGGCGGCATGGACCTGTCCCTGCGCAAGATCGCCGCCAACATCACCCGCGCCTTGCTCTTGCTGGTGGGCCTCTTGTTTGCCTTGTCGGCGGCCGGCATCGACCTGACGGCGCTGGGCGTGCTCGGTGGTGCGCTGGGCGTGGGTATCGGTCTGGGCCTGCAGCGCCTGGCGGCCAATTACGTCTCGGGCTTTGTCATCCTGGCCGAGCGCTCGCTGCGCATCGGTGACATGGTCCGTGTCGACAATTTCGAAGGTCGCATCAGCGACATCAAGACGCGCTACACCGTGATCCGCGCGCTCAATGGCCGCGAGGCCGTGGTGCCCAACGAGATGATGATCACCCAGCGGGTGGAGAACTCCTCGCTGGCCGATCCCAAGGTGCTGCTCAGCACCGTGGTGCAGGTGGCGTACGGGACCGATGTCGAGGACCTGATCCCCAAGCTGGTGGCGCGGGTGGGCGAGGTGCCCCGCGTGCTCAGCGAGCCCGGTCCTTCGGTGCAGCTGAGCAGCTTTGCCGCCGACGGCCTGGAATTGACGGTGTTCTTCTGGATCGCCGATCCCGAAAACGGCCAGGGCGGCGTGCGTTCCGATGTCAATCTGGCCATCCTGCGCCTGCTCAATGGCCTGAACATCGAGATCCCCTTTCCGCAGCGGGTGGTGCGGCAGGCCTAGCGTTGTCTGGTCGCGGCACAGAGCAGCCGCTGGTTTTTCTCGTGAGGCCCTGCCGCCCGTGCCGCCACTGGGCTCATGGTTCCGGGGTCGGCCCTGACGGGCCGACTTCCCTGCGCTGCTCGCGCCTCGGGGCTGGCGCATAACTCACTTCGCTCCCTGCGTTCGCTTCGTTCAGACAGAAGCGCCAAGTCAGTACTTGAAGCGCACGGGTACGTGCGCGCCCCGAGTCGCTGTGCTGCTCGGCCCGGCACAAATCGCCCGGCAGCGGCACGGGCTGCAGGGCGCTTGCATCGCGGGCGATGTGCCCCTTCCACGGTGGAACACGCCACTTCCGGAGGTGGCTCGGCCCGCCGACGGGCGATTTGTGCGCGGCCGAGGGCGCAGCGGAGCGGCTCAGGCGCGTGTACCCACGCGCTTCAAGCGCTGACTCGGCGCCACTGTTTGACCACAGTGAGCGCAGCGAACGGAGGGAGTTTGGCGCCGCTGAGCCGCGGAGTGAGCAGCGAGGGGAGTCGGCTCGCAGAGCCGACCCGCGAACCATGAGCCCGGCGGCGGGCCGAGACACCGCAGCGAGAGTGACGAGCACAACGATGGTCCGCGATGTGCCGAGAACGAGAACGAAAAAAGCCGGCATCGCTGCCGGCTCTTCTGATGGGCTGGTGGGCGCTGCGATCAGCCCGCGTTCACCGGAATGCTCACCGTCTTGCCGCTGGCGATGCGTTCTTTCCAGTCGGCCGGGCCGGTGATGTGGGCGCTGGTGCCGCCGGCGTCCACCGCCACGGTCACCGGCATGTCGACCACGTCGAACTCGTAGATCGCTTCCATGCCCAGGTCGGCGAAGCCGACCACCGGCGCGGCCTTGATGGCCTTGCTGACCAGGTAGGCGGCGCCGCCCACAGCCATCAGGTAGGCGCTCTGGTTGTCCTTGATGGCTTCAATCGCAACCGGGCCGCGCTCGGCCTTGCCGACCATGGCGATCAGGCCGGTCTTCTCCAGCATCATGCGGGTGAAGCCGTCCATGCGGGTGGCAGTGGTCGGGCCGGCGGGGCCCACCACTTCTTCGCGCACCGGATCGACCGGGCCGACGTAGTAAATGACGCGGTTGGTGAAGTCCACCGGCAGCTTTTCGCCCTTGGCCAACATGTCGGCAATGCGCTTGTGCGCGGCGTCGCGGCCGGTCAGCATCTTGCCGTTCAGCAAGAGGGTGTCGCCCGGTTTCCAGCTGGCCACTTCTTCCTTGGTCAGCGCATTCAGGTCGACGCGCTTGCTCTTGTTGTAGTCCGGCGCCCACTTCACATCGGGCCAGAGGTCCAGGCTGGGCGGCTCGATGAAGGCCGGGCCCGAGCCGTCGAGCACGAAGTGGCCGTGGCGGGTGGCGGCGCAGTTGGGGATCATGGCCACGGGCTTGCTGGCCGCGTGGGTGGGGTAGGTCTTGATCTTGATGTCCAGCACCGTGGTCAGGCCGCCCAGGCCTTGGGCGCCGATGCCCAGGGCATTGACCTTCTCGTAGAGCTCGATGCGCAGCTCTTCGAGCTTGTTCTGCGGGCCGCGGGCCAGCAGCTCGTACATGTCGATGTCATCCATCAAGGACTCTTTGGCCATCAGCATGGCCTTCTCGGCCGTGCCGCCGACGCCGATGCCCAGCATGCCCGGCGGGCACCAGCCCGCGCCCATCAGGGGCACGGTCTTGAGCACCCAGTCGACCAGGTTGTCGCTGGGATTCATCATCACGAACTTGCTCTTGTTCTCGGAGCCACCGCCCTTGGCGGCCACCATGACATCGACCGTGTCACCGGGCACCAGGGTCATGTTGATGACGGCGGGCGTGTTGTCCTTGGTGTTCTTGCGCTCGAAGATCGGGTCGTTCAGCACCGAGGCGCGCAGCTTGTTGTCCGGGTGGTTGTAGGCCTGGCGCACGCCTTCGTTGATCGCATCCTCGATCGAGCCGGGGAAGTCCACGAAGCGCACATTCATGCCGATCTTCAGGAAGACGTTGACGATGCCGGTGTCCTGGCAGATCGGGCGGCGGCCCTCGGCGCACATCTTCGAGTTGGTCAGGATCTGCGCGATCGCGTCCTTGGCAGCCGGGCTTTGCTCGCGCTCGTAGGCGCGGGCCAGGTGGGCGATGTAGTCAGCCGGGTGGTAGTAGCTGATGTATTGCAGGGCGCCGGCGACGCTGTCAACCAGATCTTGGTAGCGAATCTGTGTGCTCATGGTGTGAGTCCGTACAGGGGAGGGGAGAAGTGGGAGGAACTGAGAAATTCTTGCGGCATCATGCCGGGCTGAGCTTGCGGGGCGCTGAATGGGCCAGGACATCCAGGACGAGATGGCCGGCCGGGCGCGCCAAGTCAAGCATGCCCACCAGTGTAATGTCGAGGAGGATCCCGTCGTGACCCCAGCCCTGCGCCGTTTCTTTGCCAGCGAGTCCGCCAGCGGCATCATCCTCGCCTGTGCGGCCGTGCTCGCCCTGATCATCAGCAACTCGCCCTGGGGTGAGGCCTACCAGGCCTTCACCCGCATCCCGGGCGAGGTGCGCATCGGCGATGGCGCCGGCGGTACGGCCTTGCTGCTGGCCAAGCCCCTGCTGGTGTGGGTCAACGACCTCTGGATGGCGGTGTTCTTCTTCCTTGTCGGCCTGGAGATCAAGCGCGAGTTTGTGGCGGGCGAGTTGGCCTCGCGCCGCCAGGCGGTGCTGCCGGCGGTGGCCGCCCTGGGCGGCATGGTGGTGCCGGCTTTGATCTACAGCGCCATCAACTGGGGCGACGCCCAGGCCCTGCGCGGCTGGGCGATTCCTGCGGCGACCGACATTGCCTTTGCCATCGGCATCGTCATGTTGCTGGGCTCGCGCGTGCCGGCCTCGCTCAAGGTCTTCCTGACGGCCGTGGCCATCATCGATGACCTGGGCGCCATCGTCGTGATCGCCTTGTTTTACACGCAGCAGCTGTCCCTGCTGATGCTGGGCCTGGCGGCCTTGTGCCTGCTCGGCCTGGCCTTGCTGAACCGCGCCGGTGTGATGCGCAGCGATGTCTACATCGTGCTGGGCCTGCTGCTGTGGCTGTGCGTGCTCAAGTCGGGCGTGCATGCCACTCTGGCCGGCGTGGCCACGGCCCTCTTCATCCCCATGCACGACCCCAAAGGCGGTCACTCGCCGCTGGAGACCCTGGAGCATGGCCTCCATCCCTGGGTGTCGTTCCTGATCCTGCCCATGTTTGCCTTTGCCAATGCCGGGGTCTCGCTGGCGGGCCTGAGCCCAGCGGCCTTGCTGGAGCCTCTGCCTCTCGGCATTGCCGCAGGACTGGTGCTGGGCAAGGCCCTGGGCGTCTTCGGCAGCGCCTGGCTGTTGATCAAGGCCGGCGCGGCCAGCCGGCCGCAGGGCGCCAGCTGGACTCAGTTCTTCGGCGTCTGCGTGCTCTGCGGCATTGGTTTCACCATGAGCCTCTTCATCGGTGGCCTGGCCTTTGCCGGCCTGGATCCGAGCTTTGAGACGCGGGTCAAGCTGGGCGTGCTGAGCGGCTCACTCCTGGCCGGAGTCTTGGGCACCTTGATCCTGAACAAGGCGGCGCCGGCGGCGAGCAGGTAAAAATTCCCCAAGCGCTGGGCTGCTGCGGGGCAGCCCAGGAAAAACGCTCAAGCTCGACGGCATCGGGTCGAAGAAGCAGACTGGCGCGGGATGGCGTTCGGCCGGTGCTGACGCGTCATTTGCGTGCCAGATTTGTCAGTTTGGGGCTGCGTCGCTTCGCAAGTCGGATCTTTGTCATGAGACCGAGCTTCAATGGCTTCGCAGCGACTTCTTCGTCGTCATTCATCCGCTCGCTCTCAGAAAAGGAACCCGCTATGAAATCCTTGCCTGTCCACGCTGCCCCGTGCTCCTTCGCGGTCTCTGCCGCACCGGCTCTCTTGATGAGCTTGGTCGCGCCGGCCTTGCTGGCGTTCTCCGCGCTTTTGCCGCGCCCGGCCCTGGCGGCCGACGGCGGCGCCACGCCTGAACAGGCGGTGGCCATGGTCAAGAAGGGCGTGGCCTTCATCAAGAAGGAAGGCAAGGAAAAGGGCTACGCCGAGATCTCGGTCAAGGGTGGTCAGTTCAGCTTTGAGGATCTCTATTTGGTGGTCTATGGACTGGACGGCGTCGTCCATGCACATGGGGCCAACATCAAGATGGTGGGCAAGAACCTGATCGATCTGAAGGATGTGGACGGCAAGGCCTTCGTCAAGGAGCGCGTGGAGATGGGCAAGGCCAAGCCCAGCTTCTGGCAGGACTACAAGTTCACCAATCCCGAGACCAAGAAGATCGAGCCCAAGAGCATGTACTGCGAGCGGCTCGAAGAGACGGTGGTTTGCGGCGGCATCTACAAGTAAAACAAAGCGCCCGCCTGCACCATGTGCACCATCCCCAGGGAGTCCTATGAAACTCGCAAGCAAATTGCTCGCCGCCCCGCTGTTGACCGCGGTCCTCGTGTTCGGCGCCGGGCAGATCAATGCCATTTTTCTGAGTCGAGCGGCGAGCGAAAACCGCGCCAGCTTTGAGGCGCAAAAAGATGTCTTTCGCACTCTGACCAGCTCGCGCGAGCAATTGGCCTTGGTTCATGCTAGCGTCTACCGCACGCTGACCATCATTGCGTCGCTGGACGAAGCCAAGGTCAAGAGCGTGCGTGATGACTTGGCATTGCAGCTGGCGGGCGTCAAACGGGTCACCCTGGCTCTGGGGGATTCACCGGCGGCCGATGAAGATGTCAAGTCCGCCGCCGAGAAACTCGGTGTGCTGATCGACAAGTACCTGAAGCAGGCCGATTCCGCCCTGGACCTGGCCACCATGGACCCCAATATCGGCGTGGCGTCCATGCAGGAGGCGGACGCTACCTTCAAGGCCCTGGCCGCGCAGATGAATGCGGTGGTCGAGCATGCGGACGAGTTTGCTACTGCGAGCATGGATGCATCGGACCGGACCTCCAAGCACCTGGCCTGGGGCTTGGGAGCCTTGGGTCTGCTGTGCGGTGTGCTGGCCGTGACCGCGTCCTGGCTGATGCAGCGGGCCCTGACCGCCGAGCTGCGCCGTGCAGCCGATCTGGCCAACGAGGTGGCGGCAGGCAACCTGACCATCGATGCCAGCAGTCAGCGCCAGGACGAGGTCGGTGATCTGATGCGGGCCCTGGCGGCCATGGCCGCACAGCTGGGGCGTTCGTTGCGCACGGTGATGGCCTCGTCGGAATCCATCCGCACCGCCAGTGCCGAGATCGCCCATGGCAATCAGGACCTGAGCACCCGCACCGAGCAGACGGCCTCCAATCTGCAGCAGGCTGCCTCGTCGATGGATCACCTGACCGGCACGGTCAAGCACTCCGCCAGTTCTGCCGGCGAGGCCAACCGCCTGGCCGCCACGGCGGCCGAGGTGGCAGCGCGCGGCGGCGAGGTGGTGGCCCAGGTGGTCAGCACCATGGAGGACATCAACACCAGCTCGCGCAAGATCGGCGACATCATCGGCGTGATCGACAGCATTGCCTTTCAGACCAATATCCTTGCTTTGAATGCCGCGGTGGAAGCGGCCCGGGCGGGCGATCAAGGCCGGGGTTTTGCGGTGGTGGCCAGCGAGGTGCGCTCCCTGGCCCAGCGCAGCGCCCAGGCGGCGCGTGAGATCAAGACCTTGATCGGCGCCTCGGTGGACAAGGTCGAGGGCGGCACCCGCCTGGTGGCCGATGCCGGCCGCACCATGGATGAGATCGTGGCCAGTGTGCAGAAGGTATCCGACATCATTGGCGACATCTCCTCGGCCGCCGCCGCGCAGTCCAGCGGCATCGGTGAGGTGAATTCATCGGTATTGCAGCTGGATCAGATGACGCAGCAGAACGCGGCCTTGGTCGAGCAATCGGCGGCAGCGGCCGAGAGTCTCAAGGAGCAGGCGGTGCGGCTGGCCGAGGTGGTTCACACCTTTCGCCTGGGTGACGAGCAGCCGGGTTGAGCCGCAGAAGCCCCCCGCGGGCATGGGGTCCAGCGGGTCTCCATGGGGCCTGCAAAAGCGAAGCGGCCGCCCTTGGGCGGCCGTTGTTCTTGGCCAGGCCCCAGCGTGGGGCGGCGTGCTTCAGTGAGCTGACTCTTTGCCGTGGCTGCTGTTGAGCAGCTTGTCGGTGTAGGCAATGGCGATGGCCGAGAACAGGAAGGCGATGTGGATCAAGGTCTGCCACATCAGCGTTTTCTCGCTGTAGTTGTCGGCGTTGATGAAGGTCTTGAGCAGGTGGATGGACGAGATGCCGATGATGGCGGTGGCCAGCTTGACCTTGAGCACCGAGGCGTTCACATGGCTCAGCCATTCGGGCTGGTCGGGGTGGCCGTCCAGGCCCATGCGCGACACAAAGGTCTCGTAGCCGCCCACGATCACCATGATCAGCAGGTTGGAGATCATCACCACATCGATCAGGCCCAGCACCACCAGCATCAGGATGGTCTCGTTGAGCTTGGCAATCGGCTCGTAGCCAATCACAAGTCCGGAGGCGTCCTTGATGGCGGTGGCCTTGTAGCCGATGCTCTTGACCAGCATGCCCAGGGCCTCCTGGTTGCCAAAGGCAGCTTCAATCAGATGGACCAACTCGGTCCAGAACTGGAACACATAGACCGCCTGCGCCAGGATCAGGCCCAGGTACAGGGGCAGCTGCAGCCAGCGGCTGGAGAAGATCACGTTAGGTAAGGGGCGCAAGGGGCGCGACGGTGTGCTCATAGGGTTTTCACTCGGTGGTCGATTTGAACTGGCGCGATTCTAGGGGCCGCGCTTTGCATGCCCATGAAGGCAGGCCCCCGAACTTGTTGATTCCCCAGGAGAAAACAGCAGGCCGAGGCAGGGCAGCCCAGGGTGTGCGAACAGAGGAAGGCGTGGCTGGCACGCGCTTCGGTACGCTGAGTTACCGCGCTAGAGTAAGCGCTTCGTCAGAGACAAGACGCACAGTTGCAAACATTCGCACAGTTTGCAATCAAGCCCTGCCCGAGGAGACACCTTCATGAGCGAGACACAAGCGTACCTGCCCAGCGCCGCCTGGCAAGAACAGGCCCACGTCAAGGGCATGGCCGCCTATCAGGCCCTGGTGGCCGAGAGCGAAGCCGATTACCAGGGCTATTGGGCCCGCCTGGCCCGCGAGTTCGTCACCTGGCAGACACCCTTCACCCAGGTGCTCAACGAGAGCAACGCCCCGTTTTTCAAGTGGTTCGAAGACGGCCGCCTGAACGTCTCCTACAACTGCCTGGACCGCAATGTCGAGCGCGGCCTGGGCGACAAGGTCGCCATCATTTTTGAAGCCGACGATGGCGCGGTCACCAAGGTCACTTACAGCGAGCTGCTGGCCAAGACGGCCCAGCTGGCCAATGTGCTGAAGTCGCGCGGCGTGAAGAAGGGCGACCGCGTCGTCATCTACATGTCCATGTCGGTCGAGGGTGTCGCGGCCATGCAGGCCTGCGCCCGCATCGGCGCCACCCACTCGGTGGTGTTCGGCGGCTTCTCGGCGCAGAGCCTGCGCGACCGGGTGCAGGATGCCGGCGCGGTCATGGTCATCACGGCCGATGAGCAGCTGCGAGGCGGCAAGGCCTTGCCGCTCAAATCCATCGTCGATGAAGCCCTGGCCGATGGCAGCTGCCCCACGCTCAAGGACGTGATCGTCTACCAGCGCACCGGCGGCAAGATCGGCTGGGTCGAGGGCCGCGACCACTGGTTGCATGAGCTGCTGGCCACCCAGCCCACGGTCTGCGAGCCCGAGTGGGTCGAGGCCGAGCACCCTCTGTTCCTGCTCTACACCTCCGGGTCCACCGGCAAGCCCAAGGGCGTCCAGCATTCCAGCGGTGGCTATCTGCTGCATGCCGCGCTGACCACCAAGTGGACCTTCGACCTCAAGGACAACGATGTGTTCTGGTGCACGGCCGATATCGGCTGGGTCACCGGCCACAGCTACATCGCCTACGGCCCCTTGGCTTTGGGCGGCACCGAGATCGTGTTCGAGGGCGTGCCCACCTACCCGGATGCCGGCCGCTTCTGGAAGATGATCGAGAAGCACAAGGTCAGCATCTTCTACACCGCGCCCACGGCCATCCGTTCGCTGATCAAGGCGGCCGAGACCAGCGAGGCCGTGCATCCGGCTCGTTATGACCTGAGCAGCCTGCGCCTGTTGGGTTCGGTTGGTGAGCCCATCAACCCCGCCGCCTGGGAGTGGTACCACAAGCATGTCGGTGGCGGCCGCTGCCCCATCGTCGACACCTTCTGGCAGACCGAAACCGGCGGCCACATGATCACGCCGCTGCCGGGTGCCACGCCCCTGATTCCGGGCTCCTGCACCTTGCCCTTCCCGGGCATCACCACTGCCATCGTCGATGAGACCGGCAACGATGTGCCCAACGGTCAAGGTGGCATCCTGGTCGTCAAGAAGCCCTGGCCTTCGATGATCCGCACCATCTGGAACGATCCTGATCGTTTCAAGAAGAGCTACTACCCGAGCGAGCTCAAGGGCTACTACCTGGCAGGCGACGGAGCGATCCGTGACGCCGACACCGGCTACTTCACCATCACTGGCCGCATCGACGATGTGCTGAACGTGTCCGGCCACCGCATGGGCACGATGGAGATTGAGTCGGCCCTGGTCAGTTGCACCGAGTTGGTGGCCGAAGCCGCCGTGGTCGGTCGCCCGGACGACACCACGGGCGAGGCCATCTGTGCCTTCGTGGTGCTCAAGCGTCCTCGCCCCACCGGCGACGAAGCCAAGGTCATCGCCAAGCAGCTGCGCGACCATGTGGCCAAGGAAATCGGCCCGATTGCCAAGCCCAAGGACATCCGCTTCGGCGACAACCTGCCCAAGACCCGTTCCGGCAAGATCATGCGCCGCCTGCTGCGCTCGGTCGCCAAGGGCGAAGCCGTCACCCAGGACACCAGCACCCTGGAGAACCCGGCCATCCTCGAGCAACTGGGTCAGGCTTACTGACCCTGGTGCTTGAGTCGCGCTTGAGCGCGAGGGCAGCGCAGCTGCTGGCGAGGTTTCGGGGATCACTCATATCGCGCAGCGATGTGGGGGATCACCAGAACCCGGCCATCCTCGAGCAACTGGGTCAGGCTTATTGACTACACATCGGCCCCAGAAAAACAAACAGGCCCCGCGGGGCCTGTTTTTACGTGCTGGGCTGAAAGAGCTGTTGGCCCTTCAGCGGGGTGGCTTCACTTGGCGCTCAGCACCCAGGTGGCCAGTTGCTTGGCTTCAGCCGCGCTCACCTGCGTGTTGGCCGGCATGGGCACGGGGCCCCAGACGCCGGCGCCACCCTTGATGATCTTGTCGGCCAGCTTGGTGGCGGCGTCCTTGTCCTTGGCGTACTTGGCGGCGACATCCTTGTAGGCCGGGCCCACCAGTTTCTTGTCGACGGCGTGGCAGGCCATGCAGTTTTTCTTTTGTGCCAGTTCAGCGTTGGCGAAAGCGGCCGGTGCAGCGGCGGCGGTGGCCAGAGCGGCCAGAATGAATGCGAACTTCATGACTTCCTTTCGGGGGCAGACCAAGGGGCAATTCCGCAGATGCCGGTCGGCTTTGTGCTCTACAGTTCAGGCCAACCAGCGCTGGGAGAATTGTAGTGTTCAGCAATGGGCTTGAACTGCTTGCGCAAGGGGTTTCTCTCTATGTTGTTTTTGGCCATAGGTGTCTTGGCGGTGTTGCTGAAATGGCTGGGCGTCGAGCCCGTGGCCAGCAGCAGTTGGTTCCTGGTGTTGCTGCCCTTTGGCCTGGCCGTGGCCTGGTGGGCCTGGGCCGATGGCACCGGCTACACCCAGCGCAAGGCCATGCAGCGCATGGACGAGAAGAAGGCCGCGCGGCGCGAGAAGGCCATGGAAGCGCTGGGTCAACTCGACCCAAACAAGAAAAAAGGCAAGCGCTGAGCCCTGATGGCCTGAAGCACAGGCTTTTCTTGCCCTTCTGCGGGCGTCGGTCAGGCCCTTGAGCCGGCCGCGTCAATGGCGCCGCACTCCGTGATGCAAGCCGCGAGCTGTGCCCCTCTCGCGACGGTTTCGAGCCCGCCTCCGCCTCCGCCTCAGCACAAGCGACTTGCGCCGCTCCAATCCACCTGTCTTGTTCAGCACTTGCACCGCAGCGACCATGCCCCCAGTTACAGATTTCTCGCCAGCCAATACACGGGCTTCGTTTCGCGGTCTGTGGCTGATGATCGCCGGCGTGGCCGCGCTGATCATCGTCGTGCTGGCTCTGCTCAAGCTGCAGCGTGAGCGTCCCGTCGCGCCCGTTGAGGCGCCGTCGGCGCCGGCTGCTGCTGTGGAGCTCGCAGCCCCGCCAGCCCCGGCCCTGCCTCCGCCCAGCGAGTTTGCCGCGGGCACTCGCCTGGATTTGCTGGCCGGCGATGGCCATGCCGGCTTGCGCGATGGCCCGCGCGCACAAGCGCGGTTTGCCGATCCTTACGGCATCGCCGTCGATGGGGCCGGCGTGATCTACATCAGCGATGGCGGCGACAGCAACCGCATCCGGCGCTTGCGTCCCGACGGGCAGGTGGACAGCCTCAGCGGCGGCGTCGAGGGCTTTCGTGACGGCCCGCTGGCCGAGGCTGCGTTCCACACCCCTTCGGGCCTGGCGGTCGATGCGCAGGGCAATCTCTTTGTCGCCGACACCGGCAACCATGCCATCCGCAAGATCAGCCCCCAGGGTCAGGTCAGCACCGTGGCCGGCAATGGCCAGCCGGGCTTTCGCGATGGCCCGGCCGAGCAGGCCCGCTTCAACGGCCCACTGGGCGTGGCGGTCGGGCGCGATGGCTCGGTCTATGTGGCGGACAGCTACAACGACCGCATTCGTGTCATCAGCCCTGCAGGGCAGGTGCGCACCTTGGCCGGCAGCGCCTGGCCGGGCGATCAGGATGGCCCGGGCGCCAAGGCGCGCTTTGACACGCCGACTGCCCTGGTCGTGGACGACCAGGATCGCGTCTGGGTGCTGGACAGCCGCAACGACGCAGTGCGCCTGGTGCTGCCGGACGGCACGGTCAGCACCTTTGTTCGCGGCGATGACGAGGACGAAGACGAGCTGCTGCGTCGTCCCTTGAGTCTGACGCGCAGCCACGACGGCTACCTCTATGTCGGTGTGCTGCGCCGGGGTGCCTTGCTGCAGATCGCGCCGGATGGCCGCGTGCACCGCCTCAGCGGCGGCCCGCAGGCTCATCTGTCTCGACCGGCTGCCCTGGCGCTGACGCCTCGCGGTGAGCTCTTGATCACCGACGCGGCCTCGTTTCGCATCCATCGCCTGAGCTGGGGGCAGGGCGAGCCGGAAGACGCCAGCACCGCGCCGCGTGCCGATGTCGGGCCTGCGCCCGATCTGGCCTTGCCGCGCACCGAAGGGCGTTGGCCCTTGTTGCCGCAGCACAGCTGGCACGAGGTGGTGGGCACACCCGGCGAGGTCCGAGGGCGCCGTGGCGGTGATGCGCGCGACCATCTGCACGAGGGTTTGGATGTGAAGGGCGATGTCGGCGAGCTGGTGGTGGCCATGGCCGATGCCAAGGTCAGCAGCCCGCTGGCCAACTGGGCCTACGGCAGCAATGCCGAGGGCCTGTCTCTGGATCGTCTGGCCTACATCCACATCCGGGTGGGGCGTGACATGCGGGGACACCTGCTCAACGGCCGTCAGTTCCAACTGGTGCTCGATGCGGCGGGCCGGCCCGAGCGCATCCGGGTGCGTCGCGGCACGCGCTTCGCCGCGGGCGATGCGCTGGGCTCGATCAATCCCATGGCCCATGTGCACATCAATTTGGGCACGGGCGGCTACCACCGCAACCCCTTGCAACTGGGCTTTGCCGGTTTCAGCGACCAGCAGCCGCCCTTGATCGAGGGCATCGAAGTCTTTGATGCTGCGGGGCGGCGCTTGCGGCAACTGGAGCAGGGGCGTCTGCGCCTGCCTGCCGATTGGCGTGAGCTGCAGTTTGTGGTCGATGCCTGGGACCAGGTCGATGGCAATGAGGAGCGCCGCCGCCTGGGCCTGCACAGCCTGGGCTATCAGCTGCTGCACGCGGATGGCCGACCGCTGGCGGGTTTCGAGCAGCCGCGCATGACGCTGGATTTCAGCCGCCTGCCGGTGGATGACAGGGCGGTCAAGCAGGCTTATGCAGCGCGCAGCGGAGTGACCGTGCATGGCAGCGCCGTCACGCGCTTTCGCTACCAGCTGGGAGTGCAGGTGCGCGATGGGCTCAGTTCGCCCTCAGCGCTGCTGGATA
The DNA here is from genome assembly GCF_027863535.1 of Paucibacter sp. B51. Classification (NCBI taxonomy): domain Bacteria; kingdom Pseudomonadati; phylum Pseudomonadota; class Betaproteobacteria; order Burkholderiales; family Sphaerotilaceae; genus Roseateles; species Paucibacter sp. B51. Next base: position 3,324,957 of record NZ_JAPIVN010000001.1, read on the forward strand.
CGCCCTTGCCGCCGGGGGATTACCTGCTGCGTGTGATCGCGCGCGACCAGCAGGGCAATGAGGCGTTGCTGCGCCGCGATCTGGCCTTGAGGGTCCGTTGACTGAGTGCAGTCAGGATTTCAGACCAGGCCCTGCTTGCTCGCCAGCACAGCGGCTTCGGCGCGGCTGGACACATTGAGCTTCTTGTAGATGCTCTTGATGTGGTCGTTGACCGTGAACCACTTGATGCCCATCAGGTTGGCGATTTCCTTGATGGTGAAGCCCTTGCTGAGGTAGGTGAGGACTTCGCTTTCGCGCGGAGTCAGCCGTTCCCATTCGGGTGGTGGGTCCAGCACCACGCCGCGACCGTTGCCGAAGGTGCTGTGCACCCCGGAGGACGACAAGGTGCCGAAGCCCGAATTCAGGGCCATGGGGCCGCTGTCGCCGCTGGAGTTGGGGCGGAAGTGTGAGAGCAGGCGGCGCGCAATCGCCGGTGACAGCGGCGGCTGGCCCTTGACGATGCGTTGCAGCTCTTCGACCAGCACCTCGAAGCGGTCTTCCTTCAGCAAATAGCCGTCGGCACCGCATTGCAGGGCGGGGAAGAGATGGTCATCGTCCGAGTAGAGGGTGGTGACGATCTTCAGCGCCGGCGAGCCGGCCATCTCGGCCAGCAGCTCCATGCCGTTGCCGTCGGGTAACTCCAGATCCACCAGCACCAGGCGGAAGCTGGCCTCCGGATCGCTCTGGCTCAGCTGGCTGATGTGGCGGCGCGCGCCTTCCAGGTCGCCGGCTTCGGAGATGTCCATGGGATCGCTGAAGCTCTCGCGCACCACGCGGCAGAGAAAGCTCCGGGCAACCGGGTTGTCTTCAATGATCAGTACTTTGACGGCCATAGTGAGAAGGTCAGCACAAATTCCATCCTAGCGCACAACCGCCACCCGAAGCCGTCGCGGAGACAGCTGTTTACACATCCCGGCTCGGCTGTTGTCCGAGCGCTGCGTCACAAGCTAGGGAATCCACGGAGGGCGGAGGCACGGCGCCCGCTGGCCTGCGCGTCGGGATGCTGCCGTGGCCTCCGACTGGGACATGGTGTGCCACTGGGGCAGGGTTGCGGAAGGGGTGGGCGAGTCTCTGCTTGCCTACAATGCCGCCCATGCGCATATTGATCGCCAATGATGATGGTTACCTGGCGCCGGGGCTGCATGCGCTGGTCAAGGCTTGTGATGGTCTGGGGCAGATCGAAGTCATCGCCCCCGAGCAGAACGCCAGCGGCACCTCGAACTCGCTGACTCTGGGTCGCCCGCTGTCCGTTTACACCGCCAGCAACGGTTTTCGCTATGTCAACGGCACGCCCTCGGACTGCGTCCACGTGGCCCTGACCGGCTTGCTGGACTACAAGCCCGATCTGGTGCTTTCGGGCATCAACAACGGCGCCAATATGGGCGACGACACCCTGTATTCCGGCACCGTGGCCGCGGCCACCGAGGGCTTCCTGTTCGGCATCCCCTCGATCGCCTTTTCCCAGGTCGACAAAGGTTGGGGTGATCTCGATGCCGCGGCAGCGCTGGCGCGCCAGGTGGTCGAGCAGGTGCTGGCCGGCGGCCTGGGCTCGGCCTTCTTGCTCAATGTGAACATTCCGAACCGGGCGGATGCCTGCGATCTGCCGCGGCGTGTCACCCGCCTGGGCCGGCGTCATGCCAGCGAGCCGGTGATCAAGCAGATGAGTCCGCGTGGCGAGCCGATCTACTGGATCGGCCCGGCAGGCGACGCGCGTGAAGCGGGCGAGGGCACCGATTTCCACGCCACCGCGAACGGCATGGTCTCCCTGACACCGCTGCAGGTGGATCTGACCCACCATGCGGCCTTGGGTGCATGGGCGCAGCGCATGGACCGGCCGGCATGAGCAACAGCGGCAGCGACGGTAAACCCGTGGTTCGTGCGTCACGATTCCCTCTGCCCTTGGGTAAGGTGGGCGGGGCCAATGCCAGCGTGGGCGGCGGTGTGGCGCGTGAAGTGCTGATGCCGCAGCGCCATTTGCGCGAAGCGGCGCTGGATGCGGCGCGCCAGCTGGCGCCCAGCGGGCTCGGCCTGGATTCGGCCAAGGTGCGCCAGCGCATGGTGCTGCGTTTGCGCCGCGACGGCTTGCACGATGAGCGCGTGCTGGAAGCCCTGTCGCGCGTGCCGCGCCATGAGTTCGTGGACAGCGCCCTGGCCATTCAGGCCTACGAAGACACCAGCCTGCCCATCGGTCACGAGCAAACCATTTCCAAGCCCTCGGTCGTGGGTCGCATGATCGCCATGCTCTTTGGCGGTCAGTCGGCCAGCCAGCGCGGCCATCTCGGCCGCACGCTGGAGATTGGCACGGGCTGTGGCTACCAGGCAGCGGTGCTGGCCTTGCTCTCGCAAAGCCTGGTGTCGATCGAGCGTCTCAAGCCCTTGCACGACAAGGCGCGCAGCAATCTGGCGCCGCTGCATCTGCCCCAGGTACGCCTGATTTACGGCGACGGCCGGCTCGGTGCGCCGGGCGCGGCGCCCTTCGACAGCATCGTCGCCGCGGCTGGTGGTGATGACATCCCGAGCGCCTGGCTGGAGCAATTGGCGCCGGGTGGCCGCCTGATCGCGCCCATGGCCGCGCCGGGGGGGCGGGGTCAGGTCTTGGTGCGAGTGGATCATCTGCTGGAAAACGGCCGCAGTCGCTTTGTGCGCACAGAGCACGAGGCAGTGCTCTTCGTGCCCCTAAAATCCGGCGTCATGTGAGGCGGCCTTCGGTCGGCCTCGCCCCTTTTGGACTCCGGCTTTGAGTGAATGTGTGAACGACTGAAGGCCGGAGCCTTCCAACGCACCAGCCCCGACAGCAACGCATGCAACCGACATTTCATCCTTCCATCAAGCTCTTGCTGGCCTGCGGCCTGCTTTCCTTGACGGCTTGCGGCACCAGCCTGAATCGCGCGCCGGTGGAAGAGCGACCGGTGGGCGGCAGCGTCAAGCCGGCGCCAGCCGCGCCCGTGGCTCCATCGCCGAGCAGCGCTCCTGCGGCCGAAGCCAAGCCCCTACCCGGCGCCGAGAACGCCGGCAAGCCCGGCTACTACACCGTCAAACCCGGTGACACCCTGATCCGCATCGCCCTCGATAACGGCCAGAACTGGCGGGACCTGAGCAAGTGGAATAACCTCGACAAGCCCAATCTGATTGAGGTGGGTCAGGTCTTGCGCGTGCTGCCTCCCGGCGTCGATGCCGGCAGCGTGGCGGCCCGCCCCGTGAGCACGGCCAAGGTGGAAACCCGCCCGCTGGACAGCAAGCCCAATGCCGGTGCGGCCTCGGCTTCCACGGTGGCGGATAAGTCCGCCTCGGCTGCTTCCAGCTCGGCTTCGGCTGCGTCCGCAGCTGCGTCGGGTGCCGTGGCCAGCCGAGACAACGACGAGGATCCTGCTTGGGCTTGGCCGACCAGCACGGCTGTGGGTGCGGGCTTTGACGAGCAACGCAACAAGGGCCTGGCCTTCTTCGGCAAGCCGGGGGATGCGGTGCTGGCGGCAGCCGATGGTCGCGTGGTTTACGCAGGCTCGGGCTTGCGCGGCTACGGCAATCTGGTCATCATCAAGCACAACGCGACCTACCTGACGGCCTACGCACACAACCAAACCCTGCTGGTCAAAGAAGACCAGGCCGTGCGCAAGGGACAGAAGATCGCGGAAATGGGGTCCAGCGACGCCGAGCAGGTGAAACTGCATTTCGAGGTGCGCAAGCTGGGCAAGCCGATCGACCCTGCCAAGGTCCTGCCCGCTCGCTAGCCTGATCTCGGGCTGGCGCGTTCGATGTGAGCCCGCCATGAAACGCAGCCCGTCCTCGCCATCGCCCCTGTCCCATTCGCTGCCGCTGGCGCCGGGATTGGCGGGGCAGGCCGCGGGCTCGATCTCTGATGCTCGCGAGCGCGCTGCCGACGATGCCGAAGACGAAGTGGCCGGTTTGAATGGCCGCCTCAGCACCGGCAGCGACCTGGAGGTGGGCAATGCGCTGCAGGCCTATCTGCGCGACATCCGCCGCACACCTTTGCTGAGTCCGCAGCAGGAGTTCGAGACTGCCCAGCGCGCACGCGCCGGTGATTTCGCGGCCCGCCAGTCCATGATCGAGCACAACCTGCGCTTGGTCGTTTCCATCGCCAAGAACTACCTGGGCCGCGGTCTGCCGCTCAGCGACCTGATCGAAGACGGCAATCTCGGCCTCATGCATGCCATTGGCAAGTTCGAGCCCGAGCGTGGCTTTCGTTTCTCCACCTACGCCAGCTGGTGGATACGACAGAGCATTGAGAGTGCCTTGATGCACCAGGCTCGCCTGGTGCGCCTGCCGGTGCACATCGTGCGGGAACTCAACCATGTGCTGAAGGCGCGGCGGGCGCTCGAGGCGGTGCAGAGCCAGAATGGCGGCGCCGGCCAGGTGCGGGCCGAAGACATCGCTGCCGCGCTGGGCCGGCCCTTGGCCGAGGTGTCTGAGTTGCTGGCCTATGCCGAGCTGCCAAGCTCGCTTGATGCACCGGTCGATCGCAACGGCGAGGGCGGCGAATCGATGATGGATCTGGTGGCCGATGAGCAGACCGTCGATCCGCTGGGCTTGCGCCTCAGCCATGAGCTGGACGAGCTGCTGCGCCACGGCATGTCGGCCTTGAACGAGCGCGAGCGTGAGGTCTTGGCCGGCCGCTTCGGTCTGTTCGACCGCGAGCCCGAGACCCTCGATGTGCTGGCCGTGCGGCTCAAGCTCACGCGCGAGCGCATCCGCCAGATCCAGATCGAAGCGCTGGCCAAGCTCAAGCGCAACATGATGCGCCACGGCATCGACCGCGACTCCATCTTCTGAGCGGCCGGTCAGCCCGCCGCGGCGCGCGGCGATAATTGCGGCATGAGTCAAGAAACAGCATGGCTGACGGTCGAATCGATCGACCTGGATGCCCAGGGCGTGGCCCACAAGGAAGACGGCAAGGTGGTGTTCATCGAAGGCGCCTTGCCGGGTGAACAGGTCCAGGTCAGCACCGGCCGCAAGAAGAACAACTGGGAGCAGGGCACGATGACAGCCATGCGGCGCGAGAGCGCCCAGCGCGTCACGCCCGGCTGCCCGCACTTCGGTCTCCATGCCGGCGCCTGCGGGGGCTGCAAGATGCAGCATCTGCACGCCGGTGCCCAGGTTGCCGTGAAGCAGCGCGTGGTGGAGGACAACCTCTGGCACCTCGGCAAGGTCAAGCCCGAGATGCTGCTGCGTCCGATCGAGGGGCCGACCTGGGGCTACCGCTACCGCGCTCGCTTCTCGGTGCGCTATGTGCCGAAGAAGGGTCAGGTCTTGATTGGCTTCCACGAGCGCAAGAGCCGCTACGTGGCCGATATGCAGGTCTGCAAGGTGGTGCCGCAGCGCGTCAGCGACTTGCTGATGCCGCTGCGCGATCTCATCGCCAGCATGGACGAGCGCGACCGCCTGCCGCAGATCGAGCTGGCAATGGGGGACGAGGTCATCGCCCTGGTGCTGCGCAACCTGAATCCTTTGCTGGAGCCAGATCGCCAACGTCTGCGTGACTTTGCGGCGCAGCATTCAGGCGTGCAATGGTGGTTGCAACCCAAGGGGCCGGAGACCGTGCACCTGCTCGATGAAGGCGGGCCCGAGTTGGCCTACCGCCTGCCCGAGTTCGGCGTGGTCATGCCCTTCAAGCCCACTGATTTCACCCAGGTCAATCCGCACATCAACGCCGTGTTGGTTGGTCGCGCGCTGCGCTTGCTGGCGGTGCAGCCTGATGAGCGGGTGATCGATTGGTTCTGTGGCCTGGGCAACTTCACCTTGCCCCTGGCGACGCAGGCGCGCGAGGTCTTGGGCATCGAGGGCAGCGAGACCCTGGTGCAGCGCTCGCGCGAGAACGCCGCGCGCAATGGTCTGGCCCACAAGACCCGCTTTGTGGCCCGCAATCTGTTCGAGATGACGCCGGAGTTGCTGGTGGCTGATGGCGTGGCCGACAAGTGGCTGGTTGACCCGCCGCGCGACGGCGCTTTCGCCTTGGCCAAGGCGGTGGCCGATATTGCGCAGAATCCGGAGTTGGCGCCCGGCTGGACCTTGCCCAAGCGCATCGTCTACGTGTCCTGCAACCCGTCCACACTGGCGCGTGATGCCGGCTTGCTGGTCAATGTGGCGGGCTATCGCTGCACGGCGGCCAGCGCGGTCAATATGTTCCCGCACACCTCGCATGTGGAGAGCATTGCGGTGTTCGAGCGCTGAAATGAAGAAAGGGCCGTCAGGCCCTTTCGTTTTTATGCGCCACGCAGTTGGCGCTCATCGCGCGGAGTCCGCGGATCCGGCTCTGCCGGGCCGTCGGACTCGCCCCCTTGAGGGGGCCGGCGCAGCCGGTAGGGGGTGTTAGTCCCTTTCTCCGCCAAAGATGCCCAGCAGGGACAGCAGGCTCTGGAACACGTTGTAGAGGTCCAGATAGATGGCCAGGGTGGCCGAGATGTAGTTGGTCTCGCCGCCGTCCAGCACGCGCTTGATGTCGTAGAGCATGAAGGCCGAGAACACGGCCATGGACAACACCAGCAGGGTCAGCATCAGGGCCGAGGACTGCAGGAACACATTCACCACGCCGGCCACCAGCATGATGATGGCGCCCACGAACAGGAACTTGCCCATGTTGGACAGGTCGCGCTTGATCACCGTGGCCAGGCTGGCCATGGCGAAGAAGATGGCGCCCGTGCCGCCAAAGGCCGTCATGATCAGGCTGCTGCCGTTCTTGAAGCCCAGCACCGCAGCCAGCAGGCGCGAAAGCATCAGGCCCATGAAGAAGGTGAAGGCCAGCAGGGCGTAGACGCCGGTGCTGCTGTTCTTGGTTTTTTCCACCAGCATCATCAGGCCGAATGCGCCGGCCATGAAGACGATCAAGCTCATGCCGGTGCCCATGCTGGCCATCAGGCCGGTGGACACGCCCACCCAGGCGCCCAGCACGGTGGGCACCATGGACAGGGCCAGCAGCCAGTAGGTGTTGCGCAGCACGCGCTGGCGCTCGGCCGCCAGGCCTTGGCCCAGGCTCGCGTTCAGTTGGGTTTGCAGGGTTTCATTCATTTCAAGCGTCCTCCATCATCCAAACCATCGGCGGTGCGGCGATGGTCCGGCTTGTCTTGTCCCAGTGCGCCGCGTCACTCAGGGCGAAATGTAGCGCGTGTCGGCCCGCCGTGCTGTGCCCTGTGGTGCGATCGCGCAAATGGTGCTCTGCGCGCGTGTGAGGCTGCACGGGTGGGTCAGGGCAGTGCTGCATGCCAGCGCATGAATGGCTGGCGCCCATGCAGCTAAAGTGCGGCCTTCCCCGTTCCGATTCAAGAGAGACCATGAAACAAAAGCCGTACCTGAGCCTGGAAGACGTCAAGCGCATCGCCGCCGCTGCCGAGGCTGAAGCCCTGGCGCACCAGTGGGCGGTGACCATCGCCATCGTCGATGACGGCGGCCATTTGCTGTGGCTGCAGCGCCTGGACGGCGCGCCGGCCGTGTCGGCCCAGATCGCTCCGGCCAAGGCGCACACCGCTGCGCTGGGTCGTCGCGAGTCCAAGGTGTACGAGGACATCATCAACCAGGGCCGCGTGTCCTTCCTGAGCGCGCCGGGCTTGAGTGGCTTGCTCGAGGGTGGCGTGCCGGTGCTGGTGGACGGCCATTGCATCGGCGCCGTGGGTGTCAGTGGCGTCAAGTCCAGCGAAGACGCGCAGATCGCGCGCGCGGGCATCGCGGCGCTGGCTTGAGCCCGCGGAGGGCTGGGGCAGGGGGGGGGCTGCCTCCTTCCCCTTGAACTTGGGGTGGTTTGTGGCGGCTGGCATGGCGTCTGGCGAAGGCTGACTTGATGCCGTCATTTGCGCAAAGTAGGCAAAACCGGGCTTGGTGATAACCCTGGTGGGTTATACTCAGCAGGTTTACCCGCAACCACCGCCACCCCAGCGAAACTCGCTTCAGTTTCTCCACCAAACTCAGGCTCTTTCGGCCCGGTTCTCCCCTGAGCCCGGCCGGCTGCAAGAGCAGAGCTGGGCGTGCGCACCTCACCGGAGTTCCCCGTGCTGCCCGATCTGCTCCAAACCCCCAAAGCGATTCTCGCCCTGGCAGACGGCACGGTCTTCACAGGCACCTCGATCGGCGCAGCCGGTCACACGGTCGGCGAGGTGGTGTTCAACACCGCCATGACCGGCTACCAGGAAATCCTCACCGACCCGAGCTACTGCCGGCAGATCGTGACCCTCACGTATCCGCACATCGGCAACTACGGCGTCAACGACGAGGATGTCGAGGCCCCGAAGATCCATGCCGCTGGCCTGATCATCAAGGAGCTGCCCATCCTTGATTCCAACTTCCGCAAGACCCGCAGCCTGGCGCAGTACCTGCGCGACGAAGGCACGGTCGCCATTGCCGACATCGACACCCGCCGTCTGACCCGCCTGCTGCGCACGACCGGTGCCCAGAACGGCTGCATCCTGGCGGTGCCCGAGGGGCAGGTTGTGACCGAGGCGCTGATCGCCGATGCAGTCGCCAAGGCCAAGGCTGCGCCTAGCATGTCCGGACTGGACCTGGCCAAGGTGGTCAGCACCCCCGAGCGCCACGGTTGGACCGAAACCGAGTGGACCTTGGGCAAGGGCTATGGCCAGCTGAGCCAGCCGCGTTTCCATGTGGTGGCCTATGACTTCGGCGTCAAGCGCAACATCCTGCGCATGCTGGCCGAGCGCGGCTGCAAGATCACCGTGGTGCCGGCCCAGACCCCGGCCTCGGCCGTGTTCGATCTGGAGCCGGACGGTGTTTTTCTGTCCAACGGCCCTGGCGATCCGCAGCCTTGCGATTACGCGATCGCAGCCGCAGCGCAGCTGATCGAATCGGGCATCCCGACCTTCGGCATCTGCCTGGGTCACCAGATCATGGCTCTGGCCTCGGGCGCCAAGACCTTCAAGATGAAGTTCGGCCATCACGGCGGCAACCATCCGGTCAAGGACCTGGACAACGGCCGCGTCAGCATCACCAGCCAGAACCACGGCTTTGCGGTCGATGCCGACAGCCTGCCCGCCAATCTGCGCGCCACCCACATCAGCTTGTTCGACGGCACGCTGCAAGGCCTGGCCCGCACCGACAAGCCGGCTTTCTGCTTCCAGGGTCACCCCGAAGCCAGCCCCGGCCCCCACGACATCGCCTACCTGTTTGACCGCTTCATCGGTCTGATGGCCAAGTCCTGATCACGGCCTGATGGAGTAAAGACATGCCCAAACGTACAGACATCAAGAGCATCCTCATCATCGGCGCCGGCCCCATCATCATCGGCCAGGCCTGTGAGTTCGACTATTCCGGCGCCCAGGCCTGCAAGGCCCTGCGTGAGGAAGGCTACAAGGTCATCCTGGTCAACAGCAATCCGGCGACCATCATGACCGACCCGGACACGGCCGACGTAACCTATATCGAGCCCATCACCTGGCAGGTGGTCGAGAAGATCATCGCCAAGGAGCGCCCGGACGCGGTGCTGCCCACCATGGGTGGCCAGACCGCGCTGAACTGCGCGCTGGACCTGCACAAGCACGGCGTGCTGGCCAAGTATGGCGTGGAGATGATCGGCGCCAATGAGAAGGCGATCGAGAAGGCCGAAGACCGCCTGAAGTTCAAGGATGCGATGACCAAGATCGGTCTCGACTCCGCCAAGTCCGGCATTGCGCATTCCATGGAAGAAGCGCTGGCCGTGCAAAAGCGCATCAAGGACGAGATCGGCGGCACCGGCTTCCCCATGGTCATCCGCCCCAGCTTCACGCTGGGTGGCACCGGTGGTGGCATTGCCTACAACCCGGAAGAGTTCGAAGAGATCTGCAAGCGCGGCCTGGATCTGTCGCCGACCAATGAGCTGCTGATCGAAGAATCGCTGATCGGCTGGAAAGAGTACGAGATGGAAGTGGTGCGCGACAGCCGCGACAACTGCATCATCGTCTGCTCGATCGAGAACCTGGACCCGATGGGCGTGCACACCGGTGACTCCATCACCGTCGCCCCGGCCCAGACGCTGACCGACAAGGAATACCAGCTGCTGCGCAACGCCTCGATCGCCATCCTGCGCGAGATCGGCGTGGACACTGGCGGCTCGAACGTGCAGTTCTCGATCAACCCGCAGAACGGCCGCATGACCGTGATCGAGATGAACCCGCGCGTGTCGCGTTCCTCGGCGCTGGCCTCCAAGGCCACCGGCTTCCCGATTGCCAAGATCGCGGCCAAGCTGGCCGTGGGCTACACCTTGGACGAGCTGAAGAACGACATCACCGGCGGTGTGACTCCGGCGTCTTTCGAGCCCTCGATCGACTACGTGGTCACCAAGATCCCGCGTTTCGCCTTCGAGAAGTTCCCCATGGCCGATTCGCGTCTGACCACGCAGATGAAGTCGGTGGGCGAGGTGATGGCCATGGGCCGTACCTTCCAGGAATCCTTCCAGAAGGCCCTGCGCGGCTTGGAAACCGGCATCGACGGCCTGAGCGAGCGTTCGACCGATCGCGAAGAAATCATCCAGGAAATCGGTGAGCCCGGCCCGGAGCGCATCCTCTTCGTCGGCGACGCGTTCCGTCTCGGCATGAGCTTGCAAGAGGTCTTCGAAGAGACCGCTATCGACCCCTGGTTCCTGGCTCAGATCGAGCAGATCATCAAGATCGAGCAATCGCTGGCCGGCCGCAGCCTGGCCTCGCTGAGCGCCGATGAACTGCGCCTGCTCAAGAAGAAGGGCTTCTCGGACCGCCGCCTGGCCAAGCTGCTGGGCACCAACCAGCACGAGGTGCGCGCTGCGCGCCATGCCTTGAACGTGCGCCCGGTCTACAAGCGCGTGGACACCTGCGCGGCCGAATTCAGCACCGAGACTGCCTACCTCTACTCGACCTACGAGGAAGAGTGTGAGGCCGAGCCGACCAACAACAAGAAGATCATGGTGCTGGGCGGTGGCCCGAACCGCATCGGCCAGGGCATCGAGTTCGACTACTGCTGCGTCCATGCCGCGCTCGCCATGCGCGAAGACGGTTATGAAACCATCATGGTCAACTGCAACCCGGAGACCGTGTCCACTGACTACGACACCTCGGACCGCCTCTACTTCGAGCCGGTGACCCTGGAAGACGTGCTGGAGATCGTCGACAAGGAAAAGCCCGTCGGCGTGATCGTGCAGTACGGCGGCCAGACGCCACTGAAGCTGGCCCTGGATCTGGAGCGCGCCGGCGTGCCCATCATCGGCACCACGCCGGACAGCATCGACATCGCCGAAGACCGCGAGCGCTTCCAGAAGCTGCTGCATGAGCTTGGCCTGAAGCAGCCGCCCAACCGCACCGCGCGCACCGAAGAGCAGGCCGTGGCTCTGGCCAACGAGATCGGCTACCCCCTGGTCGTGCGCCCCAGCTATGTGCTGGGCGGCCGTGCCATGGAAATCGTCCATGGCGACAAGGACCTGGAGCGCTATATGCGCGAAGCGGTGCGCGTCTCCGACAAGTCACCGGTGCTGCTCGATCGCTTCCTGGAGGACGCGGTGGAAGTCGATGCCGACTGCATCAGCGACGGCGAGACCGTCATGATCGGCGGCATCATGGAGCACATCGAAGCCGCGGGCATCCACTCTGGCGACTCGGCCTGTTCGCTGCCGCCTTATACCCTGTCGCAAGAGCTGCAGGACGAGCTGCGCCGCCAGACCGCGGCCATGGCCAAGGCGCTCAAGGTCGTGGGCCTGATGAATGTGCAGTTCGCCATCCAGGGTGACGTGACGGGCGGCCTCGACGGCGCCACCGTCTATGTGCTGGAAGTGAACCCGCGCGCCTCGCGCACGGTGCCCTTTGTCAGCAAGGCGACCGGCCAGCAGCTGGCCAAGATCGCCGCGCGTTGCATGGCTGGCCAGAAGCTCAAGGACCAGAAGGACCGCCTGGGTCGTATCCCGGCCGAGGTGATTCCGCCGTACTACAGCGTCAAGGAGGCCGTCTTCCCCTTCAACAAATTCCCCGGCGTGGATCCCATCCTCAGCCCGGAAATGCGCTCTACCGGCGAAGTGATGGGGGCAGCACGCACCTTCGGTGAAGCGATGTTGAAGAGCCAGCTCGGTGCCGGCTCGCGCCTGCCGCGTCAGGGCAATATCCTGATCACCGTGAAGAACGGCGACAAGGCGCGTGCCGTGGCCGTGGCCAAGGACCTGCATGCCTTGGGCTTCGGCGTTGTCGCCACCAAGGGCACGGCCGCCGCCATCAGCGAAGCCGGCGTGCCGGTGACCGTGGTCAACAAGGTCAAGGATGGCCGCCCGCACATCGTCGACATGATCAAGGGTGGCGACATCCAGCTGGTCTTCACCACCGTGGACGAAACCCGCACCGCCATCGCCGACAGCCGCCACATCCGTCAGGCAGCGCTGGCCGCGCGTGTCACCTACTACACGACCATGGCGGGTTGTGAGGCCGCGGTGGAGGGCATGAAGCACCAGAACGGCCTGCTGGTGCAATCCCTGCAGGAACTGCACGCCGAACTGCACTAAACTGCGTCTGAACGAAGTCCGCCGCCGCGCCCCTGGAAGCAGGGTCGCAGCGGCGGCTTCATTTTGTGGAGCGAGGAAATGAGCCCTTTTCGGGCTTGCGACTCGCCGTTCTCCCGGCGCCGCGCCGCAGACGTGGCCGGCGCCCAGGCTTTTTCAAGGTTTCATTCATTCAAATCATGGCCACCATTCCATTGACCACCCGCGGTGCCGAGAAGCTCAAAGCCGAGCTGCATCAACTCAAGAGCGTTGAGCGTCATGCCGTGATCAATGCGATTGCCGAGGCGCGTGCTCAAGGCGATCTGTCTGAAAACGCCGAATACGAAGCCGCCAAGGACAAGCAGGGCTTCATCGAAGGCCGCATTCTGGAGATCGAAGGCAAGCTGGCTGCGGCCCAGATCATCGATCCGGCCTCGGTGGATGCCGGCGGTCGCATCGTCTTCGGCTCGACCGTGGACCTCGAAGAAGAGGCCACCGGCGCCGAGGTGACCTACCAAATCGTCGGTGACGACGAGGCCGACCTGAAGCTCGGCCTGATCTCGATCAGCTCGCCCATCGCGCGCGCGCTGATCGGCAAGGAGGCCGGCGACGTGGCCGATGTGCAGGCGCCCGGCGGCGTCAAGCGCTACGAGGTGGTGGAAGTCCGCTACGTTTGATGGCGCAGGCGGTTTCGTGACTCTGCTCCAGCGTTCGCGCCTGCTGCTGGCTGCCCTCTGGGCAGGTTTGCTGCTGTGCGTGGCCTTTGTGGCGGCGCCCAGCGCATTTGCGGCGCTGGAAAAGGCGCAGGCGGGTGTTTTTGTCGGCCGCCTGTTTGCGCAGGAGGCCAATCTGAGTTTGGCGGCCGCGCTGCTGCTGATGCTGATGGAGCGCCGCCTGGCGCGCGACGGGCAGGCTCGTGCCTTGACCGCCGAGTTCCTCCTGCCGGCGGGCGCCTTGTTTTGTACCGTGCTGGGTTACTTTGCGCTGCAGCCCTTGATGGCGGCTGCGCGTGCCGGGCAGGGCTCATGGTCGTTCATGAGCCTGCATGCGGTGTCGTTTGGGTTCTACGGGCTCAAGACCTTGCTGGTATTGGCACTGGCCTGGCGCAGCAGCCGGGCCTGAGCGCGTGGCGCTCTGATGCCAGCCAGCCTCGGTCGAGGCCCAGGCTGGGTGGCATGCAGCAAGATCACTGATCCTGCGAGCTCTTCTTGATGCTGGTGAGGCGGCGCTTGGCGCGCTTGATCTCGCCGCCCTGGGCAACGCGCTCGTTGCCCAAAACGCGCAGCTTCTTGGTTTGCGGGCGGTGGTTCCCGCTCTTCGAGAACTTGACGATCTTGACCACGCGCGGGCCCAGCTTGCTGTCAGCGCGGGTGTTGGCTTCGTCTTCCTTGGGCGGAATCGGGCGCCAGATGATGAGCAGCTTGCCGATGTGCTGAATCGGCGCCGCATTCAGCTCGCCGCACAGGCTGGCGAAGATGCCTTCGCGGTTGGCGCGGTCGTCCGAGAAAATCCGCACCTTGATCAGCCCGTGGGCATTGAGGGCGGCGTCGGTCGCTTTCACGACGGCAGGGGTGAGTCCATCCGCGCCTATCATGACCACGGGGTCGAGATGATGGGCTTCGGAGCGTTTTTCCTTGCGCTGGGCAGGGGTCAATTGAATCGCAGGCATAGGCGTATTATCCGTGCAACATGAAGTTCACAACAAAAAGCAAAAAACTTAATAAGGCGTGGTTGCATGATCACATCAATGATCCCTACGTCAAGATGGCCCAGCGTGACGGTTATCGCGCCCGCGCGGCCTACAAGATCAAAGAGATTGACGAAGAGCTCAAGCTGATCCGCCCGGGCCAGGTGGTGGTCGATCTCGGTGCTTCACCGGGCGCCTGGAGCCAGTATCTGCGGCGCTGCTTTGCCCCCAAGGAGGCAGGTACCGGCGGCGCAGCCGTGGGGCAGCTCAACGGCACCATCATTTCGCTGGACTTGCTCGATTGCGCGCCGATTGAGGGCGTGCATTTCATCAAGGGCGATTTCCAGGAGGAGGCGGTGCTTCATCAGCTGGAGGCTGCCCTGGCCGGCAAGTCTGTCGATGTGGTGGTGTCGGACATGGCGCCCAATCTCTCGGGCATCGAGAGCTCGGATGCGGCGCGTGTGGCCGGCTTGGTCGAGTTGGCCATCGAGTTCGCGCAAGCCCATCTCAAGCCTGAAGGTGCGCTGGTGGCCAAGGTGTTTCATGGCAGCGGTTACACGCAGTTGGTGGAACTCTTCAAGGCGACTTTCAAGAAGGTCAAGCCCTTGAAGCCTAAGGCCTCGCGCGATCGTTCGTCCGAGACCTTCCTGATCGGCATCGGCCTGAAGAAGCCTGCCGTGCCGAAGGCGGACACGCCGGCGTGAATGCCGGTGATTTCGCATGGCCATGCAAATCAGCCTGGCCTCTTGACTGCAATAGAATCAACCCCATATGCCGTGCACGTGGCTGTAAACAGTGCAGCCTGGCCGTAATGAACAAGGAGTGGCGGTGAACAATCAGTGGTTCTCGAAAGTAGCGGTCTGGATCGTGATCGCTCTGGTGCTGTTCACGGTCTTCAAGCAGTTTGACCGCAGCGCAGCCCCAGGCAATGCCATGGGCTACTCGGAGTTCCTCGATGAAGTCCAGTCCGGCCGCATCAAGCAG
The DNA here is from genome assembly GCF_027863535.1 of Paucibacter sp. B51. Lineage (NCBI taxonomy): Bacteria > Pseudomonadati > Pseudomonadota > Betaproteobacteria > Burkholderiales > Sphaerotilaceae > Roseateles > Paucibacter sp. B51. The sequence continues at coordinate 3,340,088 of NZ_JAPIVN010000001.1, forward strand.
GTCACTCTGCAAGAAGGCAATGGCGGCACCGACATCATTGCCGAGGGTTCGGATGGCAAGAAGATCCGTGTCACAGCCACCTATCTGGACCGCGGTCTGGTCGGTGATCTGCGTAATCACGGTGTCAAGTTTGACGTCAAGCCTCGCGAAGAGCCTTCTTTCCTGATCAGCATGCTGGTCAGCTGGGGCCCGATGCTGCTCTTGATCGGCGTGTGGGTTTACTTCATGCGTCAGATGCAAGGTGGCGGCAAGGGTGGCGCTTTCAGCTTCGGCAAGAGCAAGGCTCGCATGCTGGATGAAGCCAGCAACAACATCACCTTTGCTGATGTGGCCGGTTGCGACGAGGCCAAGGAAGAAGTTAAGGAACTGGTCGACTTCCTGAAAGACCCGCAAAAATTCCAGAAGCTGGGTGGTCGTATCCCGCGCGGTGTGCTGCTGGTCGGCCCTCCGGGAACCGGCAAGACCTTGCTGGCGAAGTCCATCGCCGGTGAAGCCAAGGTGCCGTTCTTCACGATTTCGGGTTCTGACTTCGTCGAGATGTTCGTCGGTGTCGGTGCTGCCCGTGTTCGCGACATGTTCGAGCAGGCCAAGAAGAGCGCGCCCTGCATCATCTTCATCGACGAAATCGATGCGGTCGGTCGCCATCGCGGTGCGGGCCTGGGTGGCGGTAATGACGAGCGCGAGCAGACCCTGAATCAGATGCTGGTCGAGATGGATGGTTTTGAAACCAACCTCGGTGTCATCGTGATCGCTGCGACCAATCGCCCGGACATTTTGGACCCGGCGCTGCTGCGCCCCGGTCGTTTTGACCGTCAGGTCTATGTGACCTTGCCGGACATCCGCGGCCGTGAGCAGATCCTCAATGTGCACATGCGCAAGGTGCCTGTGGGTCAGGATGTCAACGCCAGCATTCTGGCGCGCGGCACACCTGGTATGAGCGGTGCTGACTTGGCCAATTTGGTCAACGAAGCTGCCTTGTTCGCCGCCCGTCGCGGTGCTCGCCTGGTCGAGATGATCGACTTCGAGCGCGCCAAGGACAAGCTCTATATGGGCCCCGAGCGCAAGAGCATGGTGATGACGGAAGAGGAGAAGCGGGCGACCGCCTACCACGAGTCTGGCCATGCCATCGTGGCCGAGATGCTGCCGGGTACGGATCCGGTTCACAAGGTCACCATCATGCCGCGTGGCCGAGCCCTGGGCGTGACCTGGCAACTGCCGGAGCGTGATCAGTACAGCCGTTACTACAAGCAGATGCTGAATGAAATCAGCATCCTGTTCGGTGGCCGTATCGCCGAAGACCTGTTCGTCAAGGACATCTCCACCGGGGCGTCCAACGACTACGAGCGTGCCACCCGCATCGCGCGCGATATGGTCACGCGCTACGGCATGAGCGAGGTGTTGGGTCCTATGGTGTATGCAGAGAACGAGGGTGAAGTCTTCCTCGGTCGCAGCATGACCAAGACGTCCAATATCAGCGAAAGCACGCAGCAAAAGGTCGACGCCGAAATGCGCCGAATCCTGGACGAGCAGTACGCGGTGGCTCGCAATATTCTGGAAACCCATCGCGACAAGGTTGAAGAGATGACCGCGGCGCTGATGAAGTGGGAAACCATCGACCGGGATCAGGTGCTGGACATCATGGCCGGTCGCCCGCCCCGTGATCCAGGTGACGGCTCGCAGCCGCGCAACAGTGCCAGCAGCGGTGGCACGCCACCCGTGAGCACCGATGGAGCGCCTGCTGCCGCCTGACAATGGCTGAAATTGAGTGGGGCCCGGCTTCTGAAGTCGGGCCTTTTTCTTTGGCGCATTCGTTCAGGCCTGCCGCGTTGCATTCAGCCTGCTTGCAGTTCTTTCTTACGATTTGAGTCTTGCTTTGAGCGCATCACCCAATGAGTCCGCGCCGATCTGGCGCACCCGCCGCTTTGCCATCGATCTGCAGCGTGTCCAGGTCATGGGCATCGTCAATGTCACACCGGATTCCTTTTCCGACGGTGGCCAGCACGGGACAGCGCGCAGCGCCATCGCTCATTGCGAGTGCCTGCTGGCGGATGGTGTGGACATCCTTGACATCGGCGGCGAATCCAGCCGCCCCGGCGCGCAGTTGCTCAGCGAGGACGACGAGTGGTCGCGTGTGGCGCCTGTGCTGGCCGAGGCGGTCAAGCTGGGCGTGCCGGTGTCCATCGACACCTACAAACCGGCATTGATGGCGCGTGCGCTCGACCTTGGGGTGGACATCATCAACGATATCCAGGCCTTGCGCATGCCCGGCGCTCTTGAGGCGGTGTCGGCCCATGCAGATGCGGGCGTGTGCCTGATGCATATGCGCGGTGACTCATCCACCATGCAGGCTTTGGTGGACTACGGCGATGTGGTCGCGGAGGTGGCTGCCTTTTTGGTCGATCGGGCGCGCGTCTTGCGTGAAGCCGGCGTGGCGGCGGAGCGCATCGTGCTGGACCCGGGTTACGGGTTTGCGAAAACCACGGCGCAAAATTTTGAGCTGCTGGCGCGACTGCAAGAACTGCAAGGTCTGGGCTATCCGCTCTTGATTGGGTGGTCGCGCAAGCGCGCCATTGGAGATGTGACCGGCCGGCCTGTGGACCAGCGCCTGGCCGGTAGCTTGGCCGCGGCGTTGGCCGCGGTGGCACGCGGCGCCCGCATCGTGCGCGTGCACGATGTGGCGGCGACGGTCGATGCGCTCAAGGTCTGGCATGCGGCTGCCGGCGGAGCGTGAATACTGTTACGCGGTTGCCACAGCCGCTGACCGACAATAGCGGATTGATTTTCAGGAGGGTGCTCACAATGAGCCGCAAGTATTTCGGTACCGATGGGATTCGTGGCACGGTCGGCCAAGCGCCGATCACGCCCGACTTCATGTTGCGCTTGGGCCATGCAGTGGGCCAGGTGCTGCGCAAGCAGTCGAGCCGCCCCAGCGTCTTGATCGGCAAGGACACGCGTATTTCTGGCTACATGATCGAGTCGGCCCTGGAGGCCGGTTTTGCCTCGGCCGGTGTCGATGTGCAGCTGACGGGCCCGCTGCCCACGCCGGGCGTGGCCTACCTGACTCGCGCGCTGCGCCAGGATCTGGGTGTGGTGATCAGTGCTTCGCACAATCCCTTCGCCGACAACGGCATCAAGTTCTTCTCGGCCAAGGGTGAAAAGCTGCCCGATGCCTGGGAACTGGCCGTCGAAGCGGCGCTCGACGAGCCGCCGACCTGGATTGATTCGGCCAATCTTGGCCGTGCTCGCCGCATCGGCGATGCGCGTGGTCGTTACATCGAGTTCTGCAAGAACAGCTTCGGCTCCGATTTGACCCTCAAGGGCATGAAGATCGTGGTCGATGCAGCGCATGGCGCGGCCTACCACGTGGCACCCGATGTGTTCCACGAGCTGGGTGCCGAGGTCATCTCCATTGGCTGCAGCCCCGATGGTTTCAATATCAACGCCGGTTTTGGTGCCACTTCGCCCGCCGCCCTGGTCAAGGCCGTGCATGAGCACGGCGCGCACTACGGCGTCGCGCTGGATGGTGACGCCGATCGCCTGCAACTGGTGGACGCACAAGGCCGCCTCTACAACGGTGACGAGTTGCTGTATGTGATGGTGGCCGATCGCCTGGGTCAGGGCCTGCGTGTGCCTGGCGCGGTGGGTACCTTGATGACCAATATGGCGGTCGAGCTGGCCCTGCGTTCGCGCGATGTGGACTTCGTGCGCGCCAAGGTCGGTGACCGTTATGTTCTGGAAGAGCTGAGCGCGCGCGGCTGGCAGCTGGGCGGCGAAGGCTCGGGCCATCTGCTGGCCCTGGATAAGCACACCACGGGCGATGGCATTGTCAGCGCTTTGCTGATTCTGCAGGCCGTCAGCCGCACCGGTCGCTCTTTGTCGGAGCATCTGGTAGACGTCACCTTGTTCCCGCAGACCATGATCAATGTGCGTTTGCAGCCGGGTCAGGATTGGCGCAGCAATGCCCGCCTGGCGCGCGAGCAAGCCGAAGTGACGGCTGAGCTCGGCGACCGCGGCCGTGTGCTGATCCGCGCCTCCGGCACCGAGCCGCTTCTGCGGGTGATGGTGGAGGCCAGCGACGCGGCCTTGGCACAGCAAAGTGCGCAACGCTTGGCGGAGGCCGTCAAGGCCTGATGTGATGATGGTTCGGGGCGGGTGTGCTGCAGTGTGTTGCATTTGCCCGAACCCTTGACGCTGAAATGAAAAGCCCCAGGTGACATGTCATCTGGGGCTTTTTGCTTGATTGCCAGGCAGTGGTCGATTCAGGGGCGCATGAGAACCAAGAACCCGCCCGACTTGTCGGAAGGCCGACTTACGGCCGCTACCACGCTCCAGCCGGAGGGAATCTCCTGACTGTTGCTCTGCAGCGCATGGCTGCAGCGGGTGTTTTGCAGGGAATGCTGAGCATCGACCCTCCATCGGCCCTGGAACTGCAACGAGGCCAAGGTTGCCAGGGACTGATCCGGTGCTGCGACACAGTTGGCGTTCTGCGGCAGGTGAGCCCGCAAGCGCTCCACCAAGGGGCCGTTGCTGCGAATGAAATCCAGTGGCGGCAGCAACAAGGTCATGATCAAGAGCCAGCAAAGGGCCACGCCACCGGCGGGCAGGACCAAACTCTTCCAAAGCGCATGCTGATGCCGGGCGGTGCGCCAACGAACCAGTGCGATCCATGCCGCAGTAGCCAATACGGCCAATACCAGGGCCAGTGCGCTGAAGCGTGGTTCGAACTCTTCACCCAAACCCAGGCGGCGCAGATTGGTCATGGGCGTGCGCGGCACACCCAGATGCATGGAGATGTAGTGCAGCCAGAACAGCAATGTCCAGGCGCTGAAGAAGAACACCGAGAACCAGTCCATGGCTGCGGCGATGCCGCGCTGCAAGGTGGGCAACGCAAAACTGGCGAGCACTGCGAGCGCCGGCAAGCTCAACAACAAAGCGCGATCCGAGCCGCCCATCAGGATGCTGGTCAGCAGGGGGATCAGGGCGGCGATCAGTGGCAGAAGGATATGCCTGCCTTGCCAATGTGCACGCCAGCGCCACAGGGTCCAGAGGGCCATGGGCCAGACCGGCCAGCAGAACCAAGCCAGCAAATTGAGGGTGCGCAGCAACTGATCCAGATCCAGTTCGCCTTTGATTCGCCAGGCCCAGGCATTGAATTCCCAGGCACTCATGGCGGCCAGGCAGCCTGAAGCAAGCAGCCATAAGGTGAGGCTCCGCACTTCCAGATACCGCGAGCGCCGGCAAAGCCAGGCGCCAATGAGCGACAGCGCGAGCGCCACCGCGGGCGCGCCACTGGCTGCCAAGATGGGGAGTGCCCCAAGAATCGCCCAGCGCGATTTGCTGGGGCGATAGGGGGCCGCGGCGAGGCCGTATAGGTAGAGGCTGACAGCCAGCAACTGCAGCAATTCGGGCGTGGTTTCGTGACCCAGTTGCAGCAGACCCAGGCTGGCGATCAAGGCAAGTAGGGCGCCATCGGCCAGTGAGCGGGCGTAATCGACGGCCTGTGCTTCCCCGCCAAATGCAAAGGCCACGGGTTGTGCCGCATCGGTGCGCGCCAGATGGAAGCTGCTGTACCAAACCAGCACCAGGACCAGCACCAGCATCAGTGCATATGGCAGGCGCGCCGCGAAAGCAGCGTCGGCGAAAGGCAGGGCCTGGATGGCTGCCGCACCCACCCAGTAGGGCAGGGGGCCGCCTTCTGCCGGAATGCCCGCGATCGCAGGTTGCCACCATGGGGCGCTGCCTTGCGCAATGCTGGCCATGAAGCCAAAGGCGCTCAGGTCTGCATTGCGCCAGGGATCCCGGCCGAACAGGCCAGGCAGCACATAGGCTGCGCAAAACAGCAGCAGTGCCAGGCGGGGCAGGCGCTGCGCACTTCGCTCGGCAACGATGGCAGGGGTGGGCAGGTTCACGCGTGGAGCAGTTGGGTGCGAATGAAAGATGCCTGGATCATGCCGCAAAGCTGTGATGGCAGCGAGGCGCGCGTCTTGCGAAGCTGAGCGTGTGGGGCGAGGGCTGCACGGGGCTTGGCGAAGCGGGCATGAAAAAAGGCAGCCAGAGCTGCCTTCCTGTACCGAGAACCCGAAGTCCGGGTCGAATCGGATTTACTTCTTGGCGAAGCCGGCAAACTTGTTGCGGAACTTCTCGACGCGGCCGCCCAGGTTGTCGATGCTCTTTTGCTGGCCGGTGTAGAAGGGGTGCGATTCGCTGGTGGTTTCCAGCTTGACCAGCGGCACTTCGCGGCCGTCGTCCAGCGTGATGGTTTCCTTGCTGCTCACGGTCGAACGCGTGATGAACTTGAAACCATTGGATTGATCCACGAAGCAAACGTCGCGGTAATTGGGGTGAATGCCGTCTTTCATGAGAGACCTCTCGCTTTGCGCTGACGTGCCGGGAGCCATGTCGCACCATGCGACGCACTTTCCGACAGCGACAAAAACGCGGATTGTAGCAAAATTTTTCAGGGCGACCGTTTGAAAGTGTCCGTCGGCCCACCGAAACCAGCGGGCCGGGTGTCCACCGCCGCAGCATGCTGCGGCCGTCCCTGCGCCGGCAGGGGCTGGAGAATCAACCGCCGCGACGCATCATGTCGAAGAAATCGAGGTTGTTCTTGGTGGACTTCATCTTGTCCAGCACGAACTCCATCGCCTCGATCTCGTCCATGTTGTAGAGCAGCTTGCGCAAGATCCAGCTCTTTTGCAGGATCTCGGGCTTGAGCAGCAGTTCTTCGCGGCGGGTGCCGGACTTGTTGATCAAGATCGAAGGGTAGACGCGCTTTTCTGCCATGCGGCGATCCAGATGGATTTCGCAGTTGCCGGTGCCCTTGAACTCTTCGTAGATCACTTCGTCCATGCGGCTGCCGGTGTCGATCAGCGCAGTGCCGATGATGGTCAGCGAGCCGCCTTCTTCCACCTTGCGCGCAGCGCCGAAGAAGCGCTTGGGGCGCTGCAGGGCGTTGGCGTCCACGCCACCGGTCAGCACCTTGCCGGAGGAGGGCAGGACGTTGTTGTAAGCGCGAGCCAGGCGGGTGATGGAGTCCAGCAGGATGATCACATCCTTCTTGAGCTCGACCAGGCGCTTGGCGCGCTCGATCACCATCTCGGCCACCTGCACGTGGCGGGCGGCGGGCTCGTCGAAGGTGGAGCTGATCACTTCACCGCGCACGGTGCGGATCATCTCGGTCACTTCTTCGGGGCGCTCGTCCACCAGCAGCACGATCAGGTGAGACTCGGGATGATTGGCGACCAGCGCATGCGCGATGCTCTTCATCATCTCGGTCTTGCCGGTCTTGGGCTGGGCGACAATCAGAGCGCGCTGCCCTTTGCCGATCGGCGCGATCAGGTCAATGATGCGGCCGGTGACGTTTTCTTCGCCCTTGAAGTTGTCTCGTTCGAGCTTGAACTGTTCGCGCGGGAACAGCGGCGTCAAGTTCTCGAACATGATCTTGTGCTTACTCTCCTCGGGCGTCAGTTCGTTGACGCGGTCAACCTTGACCAGGGCAAAGTAGCGCTCGCCGTCCTTGGGCACGCGCACTTCGCCTTCGATCATGTCGCCGGTGTGGAGGTTGAAGCGGCGGATCTGGCTGGGGCTCAGGTAGATGTCATCGGTCGAAGCCATATAGCTGTCGTCGATGGAGCGCAGGAAGCCAAAGCCATCCGGCAGCACTTCGAGCACGCCGTTGCCGAACACTTGTTCGCCGGCTTTGGCGCGCTTTTTCATGATCGCAAACATCAACTCCTGCTTGCGCATGCGAGCGACGTTGTCGATCTCCAGCGCCTCGCCCATCTTGATGAGCTCGGAGACGTGAAGCGCTTTCAGTTCGGAAAGATGCATGGGTGAACACCCGGTAGGTCGTCAGGGTCCTGCCAAGGACCGGGGACTTAAAACTTCAGCGGCAAGCGCACATTGCCCTGCAAGCCACGCCAACGGCACAGAATCAGTCAGCGAAACCGCGAAACAAAAAAACGAGGGAGCTTGGGCGCCGAGTCCACGCGCCAGAGCCGTCGATGCGGCCAGGGCGTGTTGGCAATTCACTGTCGCCGGGAGCCGGGAATCCGAGAGGATTCGATATGTCCCCGGCAACAGATTGAAGGGGATTATAGGTTAGCGTCCAGGAAGGCCGTCAATTGGGCCTTGGACAAAGCACCGACCTTGGTGGCGGCCAGCTGGCCGTCCTTGAACAGCATCAGGGTTGGGATGCCGCGGATGCCGAACTTGGCGGGCACTTCGCGGTTTTCGTCCACGTTCATCTTGGTGATTTGCAGGCGATCGCCATAGTCCTTGGACACTTCGTCCAGGATGGGTGCAATCATCTTGCAGGGGCCGCACCATTCGGCCCAGTAGTCCACCAGCACGGGCTTGCCGGCTTGGATCACATCGGCGTCAAAGGATGCGTCGGAAATGTGTTTGATCAGTTCGCTGCTCATGGAGTGTCCTTGGACGGGGTCTCGGCAGGGCTGCCGACAAAGAGGCCAGACGTGGCTGGCTTGAGTGTCGTTGGATTTTGACACAAAGGATTTGGGGTCGTGACGATGGGGCCATGGTGGAACGGTCGGCTTCACGTGCTCGCGAATCAGCGCAACGACTTGTGTTCTGCGCTTGCCTTCTGATTCTTGGCTGCTGGGTCGCTAACGTGAAAACAACTCGGAGGTTTTTGGGGGGGGGCATGATTTCGGCAATGGCGTGTTGTTTGCAGTGGCCTGGAAGAAGTTTTTGGAGTTTTCTTGGGAGCGCTTGAATTCCAGGCTAGAATGGCGGTCTTCGTCGGGGCGTAGCGCAGCCTGGTAGCGCATCTGCTTTGGGAGCAGAGGGTCGCGAGTTCGAATCCCGCCGCCCCGACCAAGACCCTTATCGAATACCCGTTGCAAGCGCGAGTTTGCAGCGGGTTTTTTGTTTGTGCTGGAGAAAGGTAAGGCAGTCGTATTTGACACCGGGGTTTGTGCGCCCTGGGTTAGCGCGACTTCTCTGGCCGCAGCTCGAACCACAGAATTGCGCGCGACTGGGCTTGATCGAGCCCGCCCTTCAACATGACTTGATGCCATGGCTATCCAACAACTGACCGAAGAGCAAATCCAGACCTGGACTCGCGCCCAAAAGGACGAGTGGTGGTTCAAGAACATCTTCCGCGGCGACATGCCGCAGCTGACCCTGCGGTCTGCCCTGACGGGTTTCTTGCTCGGCGCCGTTCTGGCAGCCACGGCGCTTTATGTGGGCGGCAAGACCGGCATCGGCATCGGCGTGGGGCTGACCGCGGTGATTCTGTCGTTTGGCTTGTTCCGCGCCTTGCACGCTTCGGGTCTGGCCAAGGACTACACCATCCTCGAGAACAACTGCACGCAGTCGATCGCGACTGCGGCGGGCTATGTGGTGGCGCCGCTCTACACCAGCTTGGCGGCCTATATGTTGATCACGGGCCGCATCATTCCTTGGTGGCAGATGATCATTTGGATGGCAGTGACATCCATTCTTGGCGTGCTGGTGGCTTTCCCCATGAAGCGGCGCTTCATCAATGAAGATCAGCTGCCTTTTCCCGAGGGCCGTGCCAGCGGCGTGGTGCTGGATGCGCTCTACATGGGCGACGCAGCGACAGGTGTGTTCAAGGCGCGTTTGCTGACCCTGGTGGCCGGTGGCACTGCGCTCTATCAAGCCGTGGTCAGTGATGGCTGGATGAAGTTGATCCAGTTCAAGATCCTGCGCATGGATCAGTGGGCCGGCATGAAAGAGCCTTGGCATCTGCATGAGCGTCTGGACACCTACTACTACCAAGCCGCAGCCAAGGCGGAGTGGTGGATCCCGAAGATTCTGGGTACGGATTTCCGCGTCTTGGGCCTGCGCCTGACGCTGGACGCCGCCATGATCGGTGTCGGCGGTCTGATGGGCATTGCGATCGCAACCAGTTGCTTGCTCGGTGCCTTCATCAACTTCGTCATCCTTGCACCGATGATGATTCAGCTCGGCGATATTGCGCCGCGCGTGTCGCCCAGTGGGGCACTGGTGCCGCTTTCGCGCGCCGAGATCGTCAACCAGTGGTCGCTGTGGTGGGGGGTCACCATCATGGTGGTGGGCTCGCTGACCAGCCTGCTGGCCAAACCTGAGCTGATCACCAGTCTGTTCAAAGGCAAGAAGAAGGGCGCGGCTGTGGCGTCCACGGGCCCGGATCTGCTGGCCGGTATCGAAGTGCCGCTGTGGATCTCCTATGTCGGCGTGCCCGTGTTCAGCGTGCTGGGCGCCTGGGTCACGCACCTGTTCTTTGGTGTGCCCATGTTCCTGGCCTTGGTGTCCTTACCCTTGATCTTTGTGCTGACGGTCATCTGCACCAACTCGATGGCCTTGACCTCGTGGACGCCGACCGGGGCCCTGTCCAAGATCACCCAGTTCACCATGGGCGCAATCGACCGGACCAATCCCGCCAGCAATTTGCTGCCGGCCGGCATGACCTCGGAGATTGCCTCCAACGCCGCCAATCTGCTGTCGGACATCAAGCCGGGCTACATGCTCGGCGGCAAGCCGCGCCACCAGGCCATTGGTCACATCATCGGCATCTTCGCGGGCTTGCTGGCCTGTGTGCCCCTGTACTTCCTGCTCTTCTTGCCGGCCGATGCCAATGGCGTGCGCTCAGTGTCGACCCTGGTGTCGGAGCAGTTCGCCATGCCGGGTGCCTTGCAGTGGAAGGGCGTGGCCGAGTTGATTGCACGCGGCTTCAATGGCTTCCCGACCTCGGCTCTGATCGCCATGGCTGTGGCAGCCATCAGCGCCATCGTCATCGAGGTGCTGCGCATCGTCACCAAGGGCCGCTTCCCGCTGTCGGCTGTGTCCATTGGCTTGGGCGTGGTGTTGCCGCCCGAGTCGGTGTTTGCCATGTGGGTGGGTGCAATGCTGTTCTGGGTCATGGGCCTGCGCCACAAGAGTGTGAGCAGCCCCGGTCACCGCATTTGGGTGGAAGGTTGCGAGCCGATCTGTGCGGGCCTGATCTCGGGCGCGGCCTTGATGGGAATCGGCAACTCCATCGTCAATGTGATCATGAATTGATGGTGGGGCCTCGGCGGCGGCGCACTCGCGCGGCCTCCCAGGCCCATGGCACAATCGCGGCCCCCGGAGCCTTGATTCGGGTTCTGCTACAGCTCAGACCTCAATTTGTTTGGGTGGCCTCGTGGCAGGCTTGCCGGGGCTCATTGCCGGGGGTGGCGTCGATCGGCGCCGTGCCCTGTTCGACCGACCATAGCTCAACTGGATAGAGCACCCGCCTTCTAAGCGGGCGGTTGCAAGTTCGATTCTTGCTGGTCGGGCCAATCTTCTTTCTCGCAGCCATGTTGCGCCGCACTCTCCTTCCTGTGTGGTGGATGTCCGCGTTGGCGTGCCGGGCCGATTGCGGTTTCAGGGGCTGACGCTGGTGGATCTTGCGATGTTTCGCTCCTGTGCTGTTCTTGTTTCGAAGCCAGCGCCGCTGCCTTGCAAAGCAAGAATGGATTTACGGGCTGACAAGCTGGCGCATCTTTTTGAATCACGCTTGTTCCCGGCGTTCTAGGGTTTTCCTGAACCTTGCTTTCCTTTGAATTCCCGCTTTAACGCTGATTTCCTGCATTTGGGCCAGAGATTTTGCGTTGCAAGGATTGCATCCTGCGCGTTACCAAACGTAAAGTAGAGTCCACAAAACGAGGGAATAGCGGCACCACGATGTGTACGCTGGAGGGGGAGTGAGTGCGGCTGCAAATGCTGTTCTCGCAACCTTGGGGAATGGCTTGGAGCGCAGTGCAGATTCGTCTCAGTCTGCATGCCATGTGACTCCTTGTGAGCAAGCGGCGTCCTCGTTGGACGCCGCTTTGCTTTTTTGGATCGAACACCATGCAGTGAGGATCCGATTCAAGACTTCAAGCCGGGCAGAGAAGGTGCCGGCTGAGGCTTCAAGTGCCCAGCTCCGTCGCATTCCGTTGTTAGACTCCGCAGCCCTGTCCAGCCCGCGGGCTGTGCGCGTCCGCTTCGACACGGGATTGCGTTTGTTCTTGCCCATGCTTCCGTGACTGCCGTGCCTGCCTTGCCATGACTGCCTTGCCAATCACCCGACACACCTGCCTCGCCCTGCGTGCTGCCAAAGCCTGCCGAGCGGCTCGGTTCTTCGGGGTGGTGGCCATCTTGTTCGGTGCCACGATAGTTTGGGCGCAGGATGGCGGCGCGGCAGCGCCGGTATTGGGCACCGGCCCAGGGTCCTGTGTGTTGGTGTTCGGGCATGGGCGCAATTTCGAACCCACGCAGGCTGCCCAGAACGAGTATTGGGATCAGCTCAATCTGAGCTTCAACCGCGAGGTGGTTGATGCACTCAATCAGGCTCGCCACACCGCTCATGCCTTGGTGCTCAAGGTCTCGGCGCTGGATCTTGCGCGCAATGCGCGCCTGTTGCTGGACGAAGCACAGCGCCTCGGTTGCGGCCAGGTCTTGGAAACCACCGTGTTCGCCGATGTCGAGTCGTCTTCGTTCAAGGCCCGCTTGCGTCTGTATCCCCTGCAGGGGATGAAGGGGCCGCGGACTTCGGGCGAAGGCCTCAGCATCGGGGCGCCGCTCTACACCAACGAACGTGGCTTTGAGCTCAATCAGCGCAATCTCGAGCGCCTGCGTCCGGAGTTGCTGGCGCGCACCATGAGCGATGAGTTCTTGCAGTCCTTTGTGCCGGCCTCACGCACAGGTGCTGGGGCCAGCTCCGCTGCCGCTCCCGCCGCTGTCTCGGCGCCAGGACCTTGAGGTTCATGAGATGCATGAGGAGTGCGTCCGGCTCTGTGTGCCAGACGAAGCAGGCATCAATGTCGGCGGTACTGGGTGTCCCCGAACAGCATTTCGCGGGCCTTGTCGTCCATCAAGGGCTTGCGCTGGGTTTCCAGCACGGCCACGCCGCGCTGCACTGCCGGCCGCGCAGCGATTTCGTCAAACCAGCCCTTGAGATGGGGGTAGTCCGACATCTGCACGCCTTGGTTTTTCCAGCTGCGCAGCCAGGGAAAGATGGCCATGTCGGCAATGCTGTAAGCCGGCCCGCCGATGTAGCGGCTCATGGCCAGACGCTTGTCGATCACGCCGTACAGGCGCTGCGCTTCCTTGCTGTAGCGCTCGATCGCGTAGGCGATTTTCTCCGGGGCGTAGATGCGAAAGTGGTGAGCCTGACCCAGCATGGGGCCGACGCTGCCCATCTGGAACATCAACCACTGCAACACCTCGTACTTGCCGGCCGTGTCAGCGGGCAGAAATCGCCCGGTCTTGCCGGCCAGGTACAGCAGGATGGCGCCCGACTCGAACAGGCTGATCGGCCGCCCGTCCGGGCCTTCGCTGTCCTGGATGGCGGGGATCTTGTTGTTCGGGCTGATGGCCAGAAAGGCGGGCTCGAATTGTGCGCCCGCCCCGATGTCCACGGGGATCACCCGATAGGGCAGTCCGCATTCTTCCAACATGATGTGAACCTTGTGGCCGTTGGGTGTAGGCCATGAATACACTTCGATCATTTGGGTTCTCCACCTTGGCCAGACGGTCGATGCAAGGCGCATCGTCACGCTGTTCTGGCGTTCGCCGCATTGTGCTAGCTCATGTTTTTTAAGCAAGTCAAACACTGGTTCGTTGCCCGCTCCAATGCCGCCCGCTGGCGGCCCATCCACGATTGGTCGGAGAGCCGCAATGCCCAGTTCCGCTTGACCCGAGACGGCCGCGGCTTCGTGATCGAGCAGCCCAAAGCCCTGCCCGGCAGCTTGCGCATCGAGTGGGGGGACTCCCAGCGCGGCTACATCAAGGGCTCGGAGCTGCGCATTCGCTGCGAGCTGCGCCTGCACAGCGATCTGCAGATGATGGTGCTGTGCCGCCAGCTGATGGAGTCGCTGGAGTCCACCGTGTTCGAGGCCTACACCGACACGCTCAAGACCCGTGTCGACACCGACACGCCGGAGGAGATGCGCTGGCTGGTGATGTTCCCCAAGCTCGGCCAGATCAGCTCCAAGCTGGTGCGTCAGCGCTTTGGCGCCATCGGCGTCAACAAAGACCTGACCGCCGCCTGGCTGGATGGCGATCTCAGTGAAGCCCTGGCCCAGGCCAGTCAGGATTTGCTGCCCGAAGGGCACCCCGTCGTGATCATGACCCTGCGTGGCAATGCCTACCTGCGCACGGCCATGGACCAGCCCAGCTTGCCTGCCATCCAGGGCCTGCTCAAGTTGCTGGAAGTCGCGGGCCGGGAGGCTCAGCGTGTCAATGGTCGCTTGTCTGAAAGCGGCCCATGGCCGACCACCACCTCGATCGCCTGGCAGTCTTCGCGGCCGGAGGAAGACCTGTCACGGCCCTGAGCGCAGGGCCGCAGAGGCTGTTCAGCGATTGGCAATGGCCAGGAGTTTGTCGCGGCTGAGCATGACCAGGCGCGTGGGTTCGACCCGCACAGCCCCTTCGCGTTCGAAGCTCTTGAGCTCTTGATTCACGCGCTGGCGCGACGCCCCCAGCAGCTGGGCCAGGTCTTCTTGCGCCAGTTGCAGGCCGATGCGGGTTTCCTCGCCCTGGGGCTCGCCGTAGGAGCGAGCCAGGAAGATGATCTGCTTGGCCAGCCGCGAGGCCAGGGGCCGGGTGTTCAGGTCTTCCACCATGTCGAACATCAGGCGCAGGCGGCGGCAGTTCAGGCGCAGCAGCGCATCGTAGAGCTCGGTGTGGCGCTGCAGCAGCTCGCGGAAATCGGGCTTGCGGATCACCAGCAAGGTGGTTTCTCCATGCACACTGGCATCGTGGGTCCGTGGCAGCCCGTCGAACAAGGCGATGTCTCCGAACCAGGTGCCAGGTTCGACATAGGTCAGCGCAATCTGCTTGCCCGCCAGTGACACCGAGCTCACGCGCACGGCACCTTTGGCGACCGCCATCCATTCCTCGGCCGGCTCGCCACGGCAGGAGAGCAGGGCGCCATCGTTGAGGCGGCGCACCGAGGCGCGAGCAAGGATGTCCTCGCGCAAGGCGGCGGAGAGCTTGGAGAACCACGGGCCCGATTCGATGTTGTTGCGTTCTGTTTGTGTGAGGACCGTGCTGTTCATGCTGTGCCGCTGTCGTGACCACAAGAGTTTGTCGTCGGATGACTGATTGTCCATGAGCAGATGCTTGGTGTCGGGATGGTCTCAAAACGGAAATGGCATGGAAAACCCAGGCACTTGCGTCGCCTGCGGAAATGGCCTGGGAAGGCGGTTTGTTTCGCGCTTTTGTCCCGCAGTGCGGGCGATGCTGCGTGCTAGAGTGAGTCAAACAACATTTCCCCCCGGCATGGACCGAGCACCCGCACCGCCCACCTTCACCTGGCGCCATCCCCGATCCATCGCGCCATTGCTGCTCGGTGTGAGCCTGGGTCTGTGCGGCCCGGTGCAGGCCCTGGGCGTGGACAGTCCGCTGACGCAATCAGCCCTGGGGCAGGCGCTGAATCTGGCCTTTCCTGTGCTGCTGAAGGCGGGTGAGCGTCTGACTCCCGAGTGCGTGCAGGCTGAGGTCTATGCGGGTGAGGCGCGCTTGCCGCAGCATCTGGTGCAGGTGGTGCTGGAAGGTGAAAGTGAAGGCGCGGTGCGAGCTGTGCGCCTTTACAGCCCGGTGCCCATCAATGAGCCTTTGGTGCATGTCAACCTGAGTCTGGGTTGTCCGTCGGTCTTGAAGCGCCAGTACACGGCCTTCATCGACCCGCCGGGATTGGATCAAGGAGCACGCGGCCTCAACCAAGCCCCTGCTGCTGTGCGGGCGCCTCAGTACACGCCGGCCATGCGGGCCGCCATGGCTGCCGCCGGCGCCCGCCCCGAAGAGCTGCTCGGTTCAAGCGCTCGCATGGCCCCGGCGCCTGGCGCGACCGGACCCGTCGCACCTTCATCGAGAGTTGCGTCGGGCTCGAAAGTCAAGCTGCCCTCAGCGCCTGAGGCCGATGCGGCCGTTGTGCGGACGGCAACGGCCAGGCCGACTCAGGGCAAGGCCAGCTCAACCTTGCGAACCGTGAGTCTGAAGGCCGGCGAAACGCCTCGTTTGCGCCTGGATGCCCCGGATGCCGATGAGGCCGCCGAGTCGCCCTTGGCCCAGATCGCGGCTGCCGAGGTGGCGCTGCTGCGTTTGCGTCAGCTCGAAGAGCTGCTCAACCGGCTGCAGCAAGACAACCAAGGCAGCCGTGCCAAGGTGCAGGCCTTGCGCACGCAGTTGGAGGCAGCGCCGCCGGATGAAGGGCCGCAGCCCGCCGTCTGGGGCTTGGCTGCGTTGAGCCTGGGCTTGGCGGGCCTGAGTGCTTTTCTTTGGAACAGCCGTCGCCAGGAGCGCGCCGAACGCGATGCGGCTTGGTGGACTGCCGGCCGTGCAGGGAAGTCGCCAGATGAGATCGATGCGCGCGAGCCTGACGTGGGAGTTGCACCCGGCGAGGCATCTCGGACTGGCGGCGCCGATCGGTCCGGCCTGGACGGGCATGACTTGACCCCTGTCAGCCCTGCGCCCGCGCTTTCTGGAGTGGCGGCCTCTGCTCCGCCCAGCGCTTGGGCTTCGGCCACGGGCGCAATGCCGGCAGCGGCGCACCTCAGTCCGATCGATGAGCGCACCATCACCTTGCCGCCTCAAGATGCGGTAGACGATGCAATGGGCGATCCAGGCGACGACTTTCTGTCTGCCCCCATGCCGCTGGCGGACGAATCAGCGTCGGAGCCTCTGAGCATTCAGTTGCTGGACACGCCGGCCAATTTCGTCAATGACACCGGTGCTTTCACCGCGCCCGTGCCCTTGAACGTCACCGCGGTCGGCACCGATCATGTGACCGTGGAGGAACTGATCGACCTGGAACAGCAGGTCGAGTTCTTCCTGGTGCTGGGCCAGAGTGATGCCGCGGTGGAGTTGCTGCAGGCCCGCATCGATTTCGGCGGCGCCAGCGCCTTGCCGTATTTGAAGCTGATGGAGATCCACCAGCGCCAAGGTCAGGAGCCGCGCTTTCAACAGGTGGCTGCGGCCTTTGCCAAGCGGTTTGATGCCTTGGCGCCTACCTGGGGCGCCGATCTCAACCTGGGGCGTGATTTGGAGGCCTACCCTGCCGACTTGCAGCGCATCCAGGGTCGCTGGGCCGATGCGGCCGCCAGCATGGCCCTGGTGCAGGAACTGCTCTCGCGTGGTGGTGCGCAAGGGCAGGGTTTCGATTTGCCGGCCTACCGTGAGCTGCTGTTTCTCTACAGTGTGGCCCGAGATCGCTCCGAACATGAGGTGCGTGGCGAAGAAATCGATCTCTTCTTGCCTCTGGATGGCGACGCTTCGTCTGCGGCTGGAACGGCGGGCGACGGCCATGAATTGATGGCCACCATGATCTGGCAGGGCAAGGCCATGCCGGGCCCTCAGCATGCGCTGGAGGTTGACATCTCGCTGGATGACCCGAACGCCGCCGCGTCGCGCATCAGCGCACCCAGCCGTTTCTGAGTTTCTGAGTTTCTGTCGCGCCCGGGCCTTGGCGCACCAGCTCAGAGCTGCCGCAGCAAGGCCAGTGCGCGATCCAGGGTCGCGTCTTTTTTTGCGAAGCAAAAGCGAATGATCTTGTCTTGGCTGGCCCGCGCCTGGTCTTGCTTGTCCGCATGGAAAGCCGACACTGGAATTGCCGCCACGCCCACTTCTCGTGTCAGCCATTGGCAAAACTCGGCGTCGTTGAGTGCTCGTCCGGCCTCAAGCTCGCGGTAGTCCACGCACTGGAAATAGCTGCCCTCGCTGGGCAGCAGGCGCAGCCGGCATTGCGCCAGGACTGCGCGGAAATGGTCGCGCTTGCGCTGGTAAAACGCGGGCAGATCCAAATAGGGACGTGGGTCTGCCAGATAACGGCTCAGACCCAGCTGAACCGGCGTGTTGACGGAGAACACCGTGTACTGGTGTACCTTGCGGAACTCGGCGCTCAGGGCCGCGGGAGCGGCGACATAACCGACTTTCCAGCCGGTGACGTGGAAGGTCTTGCCGAAGCTGGACACGATCAGGCTGCGAGCGGCCAGCTCCGGAAAACGGGCGACGCTTTGATGCGCTTGCCCGTCATAGACCATGTGTTCGTAGACCTCATCGCTGATCAACAGTGCCTGGCTGCCGCGCAGCAAGTCGGCAAGGTTGCGCATCTCGGCATCACTCCAGACCGTGGCACTGGGGTTGTGCGGGGTGTTGATGATGAGGGCGCGCGTGCGGGGGGTCAACGCGGCGCGGATGCGATCGAAATCGGGGCGAAAGGTCTCCGGGTCCAGGGGCACGCGTACGAGCACGCCGCCAGCCAGCGCGATATTGGGGGCGTAGCTGTCATAGCAGGGCTCCAGCACGATCACTTCATCGCCGGGATGAACGATGGCCAATAGGGCGCACAAGATGGCTTGGGTGGCGCCGGCGGTGATGGTGATCTCGCGCTCAGGGCAATAGGCTTGGCCATGCGTAGCCTGCAGCTTGGTGGCCACCGCTTGGCGCAGTGCGGGCACACCGGGCATGGGTGGGTACTGGTTGTGGCCGTCACGCATCGCGGCATGCACGGCCTCGATCAGGGCGGGGTCGCAGTCGAAGTCGGGAAATCCTTGGCCCAGATTGACGGCGCCATGGGCCTGAGCCAAGGCCGACATGGTGCTGAAGATGGTGGCGCCCACCTGGGGCAGTCGGCTGTTCAGGGGCGTGGGCAGGGTCAGGCTGCCGGGCGATGTCGGTGCATTCATGGTCGAGGGCGGGGCAGACAGTCGAGCGGCCGGGCCCGACTGAGATCAAGGGATCAAAGCGTTCAGAGCTTGTAGTCGCTGGCCTCGCCGCTCATGGCTCGCTCGAGCAAGGGGCGGTTCAGTCGGTCCGACAGCAGCTCGGCAAAGCTGTAGACGTAATTGCGCAGATAAGCGCCACGTTTGAAGGCAATGCGGGTGACATTCTGGCCGAACAAATGGCCCAGCGGTCGCGACACAAGTCCGCCGTCGGGAGGATCCTCGCGCACCGCCATTTCGGCCACGATGCCCACACCCATGCCCAGGCGGACATAGGTCTTGATGACGTCGGAGTCGATGGCCTCGAGCACGAAGTTGGGGTGCAACTGGCGCGCCTGGAATGCCCGGTCGATGCGAGTGCGGCCGGTGAAACTGGGGTGGTAAGACACCAGGGGCTCGGCAGCCAGCTGCTCCAGGCTCGGGCGCTCCACCTGGGCCAGAGGATGGTCGGCCGGCACCACCAGCACATGCTGCCATTCGTAGCAGGGCAAGGTGACCAGCTCTTCGATCTGGGCCAGAGATTCGGTGGCCAGGCCGACATCGGCGCTGTCGTCGAGCAGCATGCGCACGACTTGGTCGGGGTTGCCTTGGTGCAGGCTGACGCGCACCAGCGGCAGTTGCCGGCGCAGCTGGGCTACCGGGCCCGGCAGAACATAGCGCGCCTGGGTGTGAGTGGTGGCGATCGACAGGGTGCCACTGTCCTGCTTGGAGTATTCGTCGCCGATGCGCTTGAGGTTGTTGACCTCGCGCATGATGATTTCGATGGCGGCCAGCACCTGCTGGCCGGGCTCGGTGATGCGGCGCAGGCGCTTGCCGTGACGCGAGAAGATGTCGATGCCTAGCTCTTCTTCGAGTTCCAGGATGGCCTTGGACACGCCCGGCTGAGAAGTGAACAGCGCCTTGGCGGTCTCGGTCAAGTTGAGATTGCGGCGTGCCGCTTCCTGCACGAATCGGAACTGGTGCAAGTTCATGGGTGTTCCTCGGCGGGGCCGTCCAGCCAGGCCAGGCTGGCCTCGGCCATGGCCTGGATGATGCGCTCCTGGTCGCCCAGGGCAGGGTGCAGCAGCCACTGCACGGCATCGCCGTACTGGCTTTCCAGGCTGGCCAGCAGGGGCGGAATGTCGCGCCGCACGTGGCCGCCGGTACCCAGGAACATGGGCACGATGTGAATCGTGTCGCAGCCCTCGGCCGCGAGGCCGTGTGCCGCTTCTTCGAGGCTGGGCGACATGAATTCCAGGTAGGCCAATCGCATGGCCAAGCCCGGGCGTTGTCGGGCCAAGCGAGCGGCCACGGCTTCGAATGGGCGCGCCCAATCGGGATCGCGGGCGCCATGGGCGAAAAGAAGCAGGCCTTGGCTCATGGCTGTTGGTGGTGGGTGTGGAGCGGGTTCATCGGTAGCGGACCAACCAGCCGAAGGCGGCCAGCGAGAGGGCCAGATAGATCAGGCTGGGCGTCGCGGCGGCAGCCCAAGGCGTCCAGTTGTTCAAGATGCCCATATGCCCGGCCACATTGTTCAGCAGGACAAAGCTGATGCCCAGCATGATGCCGCCGAAGACCTTGAGGCTGATGCCGCCCGACCGCCCATGAAGATAGGCGAATGGCAGGGCCAGGGCGATCATCACAAAGCAGGCGAAGGGGTAGAGCGCTTTGCGCCAGAACTGAATGTTATGGGCCTGAGCCGATTGCTCTTGCGCGGACAGGTGCTCGGTGTAGCGATAGAGCTCCAAGGTCGACATGGAGCCGGCCGGCAGCACAGCGGCTGTGATCACGCCTGCGTGCAGGCTGCTGGGCCAATCCAGGCGCGGCAGCCGCAGTTCGCGAACTGGGGTGCTCAGATTCGGTGCATCCTCGCCGCTGGTCCACTCGGTGCGCTCCACCTCTTGCAGCTGCCACAGGCCTTGCTTGTCCACGCTGGCGCGCTCGGCCGCCGTGCGCGAAATCAGGCCGCCATGCTCGTTGAACTCAAAGATGCGTACCTCGCGAAGTTGCCCTGCAACATCGGCCCGCCCGACGTGGATGGAAAAGCTGCGTTCCTGGCCGTCCACGGTGCGGTGCTCTTTCAACCAAGCTCCTTTGGCATTGGCCTGCGCATCGCCGGTGGCGCGTGCGCGAAGCAAGTCGTACTGGCGCTTGAAAAAAGGTTCTGCAAAGTCACCGGCCACAAAGGTCAGCACGGCAAAGACCAGGGCCAGGTTGGCCAGCAGGCCCAGCGCGCGCCCGGGACCCAGGCCGCCAGTGCGCAGAATCGTGAATTCGCTGGACTGAGCCAGGCGGGCCAGCGAGAAGATGGTGCCGATCAGCACCGTGATCGGGAACAACTGGTAG
Organism: Paucibacter sp. B51; assembly: GCF_027863535.1. Classification (NCBI taxonomy): domain Bacteria; kingdom Pseudomonadati; phylum Pseudomonadota; class Betaproteobacteria; order Burkholderiales; family Sphaerotilaceae; genus Roseateles; species Paucibacter sp. B51. Next base: position 3,361,105 of record NZ_JAPIVN010000001.1, read on the forward strand.
AAGTGTCCCGGGATCGACAGCAGGGCCAGTTGCAGCGCCACCCAGCTGCCGGCGCCTGCACGGCTCATGCGGTCGATTTCATCGACGCAGTCGGTGAAAAAAAACAGGGACAGAAAGGCCAAGGTGACAAAGGCGACGGCGCCGACGATGTCACGGTAGAGCAGGCGGCGGACCGTTTTCATGCGGCGCCTCCCTGGCAACTGGCCTTCAAGCCGACGCCGCGGCGGCGCGGTAGGTGGATGCGATTGCCCTGGTCACGCCACCACAGCAGCAACAGTGCCAGCGCCAACGCGCTGCCGTGCACGCTCAGCAGGGCGCCACCCATGCTCATGCGGCCACTGGTGATCCAGGACTGGCTGAGATTGACCAGATTGAAATAGACCACAAAGGTCAGCAAGGCGAACAGCAGGTTCCAATTGCTGGCACGGCGCGGATTGGTGGCCGACAGACCCAGGCCCAGCAAGCACATATTGAAGGCCGACAGAATCATGCCGAAGCGCCAGGCCAGCTCGGCCCGGTTGCGCGGCGTTGGGTTGTTGATCAGTTCCAGAGTGGCCAGTGCTTTGGGCGGCAATTGATCGGCCGAGCGCAAGACCTGGCTGTCCATCAAGACCTGGTACTCCTCGAAGCGGGCCAAGGTCTTTTCGCCGCCAAAGCCCTTCGTTTCGTTGCGTTGACCGCGATCCAGCACCAAGAAGCGGTCGTCGCCGACCTGCTCGATGCGGCCTTTGGACGAGGTGGTGACGGATTCGCTGTCCTGTTGTTTGGACAGGATGAAGACATTGCGGCCAGTGCGTCCGTCCTCGCTGTCTCGTTCGATGAAGAAGACGCGGCTGCCGTCACGTGAAGGCTGGAACTGGCCGGGTGCCACACGGGACAAGTCGCTGCGTTTTTGATAGCGCTCGCGCAGCTGGGCGCTGTTCTGGTTGCCCCAGGGCCAGATCAAGAGGTAGAGCACCATCACCACCAGGAGGACCGGCCAGGCCATGCGGAACACCGGCTTGGCGAATCGGCTCAGGCCGATGCCGCTGGAGAACCAAATCGACATCTCCGAGTCGCGGTACATGCGGCCAAGGCTGGTCACGATGGCAATGAACAGCGACAGGATCAGCATCGTGGGCAGATGGCCCAGCGAGGCATAGCCCAGCAGCAGCATCACATCCTGCGGCGCCACGCTGCCGCCCGCCGCCTGGCCCAGGGTGCCAATCAGCATGATGGTGAGGACGGTGGTGAGGATGACCACGAGGGTCACGCCGAAGCTGCGCGCCAACTCGGTGCGTACGGTGGAATCGAATAACATCCTGGGACTTTTTTCTACTCGGCGACATTATGGACTTCCGTACACAGTCTGCGTCCTTTGACGCATTGGCCAGCTTCAATGCTGATGCCTTGATCCTGGTTCTGGGTGGCGACACGCTGCCTGAGGGCCTGGACGCCGGCTTGAGCGCCCTCATCAAGGACGCGATCAAGCTGGGCGACTTCGAGTTGAAAGCTGGCAAGTCGCTGGTGCTGCAGCGCCCGGTCGGTGTGAAGGCCCCGCGCCTGGTGTTGGCAGCTTCTGGCAAGACCAGTGTCAAGGCCGCTCGTGCCGCTGTGCAATCGGCTCTGGGCTTGCTCAAGGGCCGCGGCGTGGCCCATGCCGGTGTGGCTTTTGTCGGTTTCGACTTCAACGCTCACGGTGACAGCTTGGCTGAGCAGTTCGTGCTGGCTGCAGGCGATGCGACGTATGTGTACCGTCACACCAAACCCAGCGCGCCGGAAGCCGGCAAGCTGAGCAAGCTGACGCTGCTGGTGGACAAGGCCGATGTCGCCTTTGCCAAGGTTGCCAAGCAAGGTCTGGCCCGCGGCGAGGCGATCGGTGCGGGTGTCGAGTTGGCCCGCGAATGCGCCAATCGCCCGGGCAATTACGCCACGCCGACCTACCTCGGCGAGCAGGTCAAGGCCTTGGGCCAAACCTACGGCCTGAAGGTTGAAGTGCTGGACAAGAAGGCCGTCGAGAAGCTGGGCATGGGCTCCTTCCTGTCTGTCGCCCAGGGCTCGGACGAGCCGCTGCGCTTCATCGTCGCCCGCTACGAGGGCGCAGCCAAGACGCAGGCGCCCGTGGTGCTGGTGGGCAAGGGCATCACTTTCGACTCGGGCGGCATTTCGCTGAAGCCGGGTGCCGAAATGGACGAGATGAAGTTCGACATGGGCGGCGCCGCCAGTGTCATCGGCACCCTGCGTGCTGTGGCTGAGCTCAAGCCCAAGATCAATCTGGTGGTGCTGATCGCTGCCTGCGAGAACATGCCCAGCGGCCGCGCCCTCAAGCCGGGTGATGTGGTGACCTCGATGTCGGGTCAGACCATCGAAATCCTGAACACCGATGCTGAAGGCCGCCTGATTCTGTGTGATGCGCTGACCTATGCCGAGCGCTTCAAGCCCGCAGCCGTGGTGGATGTGGCCACGCTGACGGGTGCATGCGTGATCGCTCTGGGCGGTGTGCGCAGCGGCATGTATGCCAACGACGAGAGCCTGGCGCAAGCCCTGACCGCAGCTGGCGAAGCGTCGCTGGATTTGTGCTGGCGCATGCCTCTGGATGACGACTACGAAGAGGGCCTCAAGAGCAACTTCGCGGACGTCGCCAACGTGGGCTCGCGCGCCGGTGGCTCCATCACCGCGGCCAAGTTCCTGCAGCGCTTTGCCAGCAAGTACGCCTGGGGTCATCTGGATATCGCCGGCACGGCCTGGAAGGGTGGCGCGGCCAAGGGCGGCACCGGCCGTCCGGTGGGCCTGCTGACCCACTTCGTGCTGTCGCAAGTTCGTTGATCGAAGAAGGGTGCGGGCGCTGTTCATCGGCGCCCGCCGTTTCTCGCTCACAAGGACCGAATGACAACCGAAGTCAGTTTCTACACCGGCGTTGCCGACCGGCTCGGCTACCTCGTGCGTCTGCTGCGCAAATCACAGCAGGCCGGGGTGCGCACGGGTGTGTGTGGGCCGGCTCATCTTCTGGGGCGTCTGGACGGCAAGCTCTGGGATGCCGAGGCCAGCATTTTTGTGCCGCACGCGCGCTGGGAAGCTGCGCATGCGGGCACGCCCTTGGGCGAGCACACGCCGATCTTGTTGAGTGAGCGCTGCGTGGACTTGCCCCACCGCGAAGTGCTGCTCAACGTCGGCGCTGACATGCCCGAAGGTTTCGACGAATTCCAGCGCGTGCTGGAGGTGGTTTCGACCGACCCCGAGCAGGTGCAGGCCGCGCGCCGGCGCTGGCGCCGCTATGAAGAGTTGGGCTTCAAGGTCACCCACCACAAGGTGGCCTGAAAGCTTTGAAGCCTTGCTACTTGCGCCCTGGCAAGGCCTGTTGCGATTCCATGCTTTCCCCATGTCGTCACCCCCTCGTTTTGGGGTATGTTCATGGTGTTGAGAATTCAACGGCAAATAACTCTCCTTCTTCCAACTCGGAGGTAATTCATGCAGGTTAAATTGAATGTTGTGGTCGGCGCCGTGGCGCTGATGCTGAGCGGTGCAGCCATGTCCCAGGACCTGGTTGTGAAGATCGGCCACGTCGGCCCCACCAGCGGCGCGATTGCCCACCTGGGCAAGGACAATGAGTTGGGCGCTCGCATGGCCATCACCGAGCTGAACGCCAAGGGCGTGATGATCGGCGGCAAGAAGGCCAAGTTCGAACTGCTGGCCGAAGACGATGCTGGCGATCCGAAGCAAGGCACCGCCGCAGCACAAAAGCTGGTCGACTCCAAGGTCAACGGCGTGGTCGGTCACCTGAATTCGGGCACCTCCATCCCGGCTTCCAAGGTCTACAGCGACGCGGGCATCCCCCAGATTTCGCCTTCGGCCACCAACCCCAAGTTCACTCGCAACGGCTACAAGACCACCTTCCGTGTGGTGGCTGATGATGTACACCTGGGCGGCACGCTGGGCAAGTATGCCGTCAAGGAACTGAAGGGCCAGTCGATCGCCGTGATCGACGACCGTACCGCTTACGGCCAAGGCGTGGCCGACGAGTTCGAAAAGGGCGTCAAGGCAGCCGGCGGCAAGGTCGTTGGTCGTGAATTCACCACCGACAAGGCCACGGACTTCACCGCCATCCTGACCAACTTGAAGGCCAAGAAGCCCGACGTGGTCTTCTTCGGCGGTATGGATGCAGTGGCTGGCCCGATGCTGCGCCAGATGAAGCAACTGGGCATCGAAGCCAAGTTTGTGGGTGGCGACGGCATCTGCTCGGGCGAGTTGCCCAAGCTGGCCGCTGGCACCATGGGCGATGGCCAAGTGGTGTGCGCTGAAGCCGGTGGCGTGGAAGGCGAATCGAAGAAGACTTCGGACGCTTTCAAGGCCAAGTTCAAGGAAGCCTACAAGGTTGAAGTCCAGATCTACGCGCCCTACGTCTACGACGCCGTAAACGTGCTGGTGGCAGCCATGGTCAAGGCGGGCTCTGCTGAGCCGGCCAAGTACCTGCCGGTGCTCGCCAAGACCGAAGGCTATAAGGGTGTCACTGGCACCATCTCCTTCGACAACAAGGGCGACATCAAGAACGGTGCTCTGACCATGTACACCTACAAGGGTGGCGAAAAGTCGCAAATCGCTGTGGTTCGCTGATTCAATTCAGCTGACTGTGCAATCCCTAGGCCCGCGTAAGCGGGCCTTTTTTTTGGGCTCCGGGAATAAGCACAAACTCATACTCTCCGAAGAAAACTGATAAAGCTGAACAAACTGTTCCCAGGCGACACATGTGCCAATTTGCGAGAGGCGCAAGCCCGTGGAATACGCACGCTGCGGCGATCTCGCGTGCGCTGCGGGTGTTCTGGAATGCGCTCTACTCTCGCCACTTAGTCGCAGGGGCCTGAAAACTCAATGCCTCGTGTTGCGGAGTTTTGTCTTTATTCCCGCCGGTCCCCCTCTAAACGGGGGGCTTTCAAGCAGTGGCGGCGCAGGCATCATTCGCTCGCGATCAAGGTAAGACCCAGTGTCAGATTTGGATCGTTTGCAGGTGAGCATGGTTGTTGGGGCTCATCCGGTTCGAAGGTGGCGATTCCGCTGCCCCGAATTGATAGCAGACGCTTGACGCTGCAGGCAGTTCAGTTTTAGTGATCGGGGAATAACATGATTCGGATATTCAGCCACTATTTGCATCGGCAGACTTTGCTGCAGGTCTTTTTTGATCTGGGTTTGATCGTCTTTGCGGTGGTCGCCGTGGTTCTGAGTCAGGAAGAGGCTGCCAGCTCGGTCATTCCTTTTGTCGCCTCTCATGGTTTGTCCTTGGCTGGTTGCATGTTTGTCATCAACTCGGCCAGTGGTTTGTACCAGCATGTGCACAACCGCTCGCTGACCGAGTCCTGCGCCCGCGCTTTGCTCGGCTTGCTGTTCGGTCTGCCGCTCGCTTATGCCATCTTCAGCCTGCTGCCGGTGGATCCGGGTCATCGTCAATTGGTGACGTTCGCTGCCATGCTTGCCGTTGCGGCCGTGATGGTTCATCGCGTGTATGCCGCCCATGCCGGTGCCCAGTCGCGCACCCGTACTCGCATCCTGATTTTTGGTTCCGGCGCTGTGGCCAAGACGGTGGGCGCCACACTGAAGGCAGCTGACCCCCATGCGCTGATCGTGGGTTACCTGGCCGGTCCCAACGAGGAGTCTTCGGAAGTGCCGGCCAATGAACTGATCCAGGCCCGCGGTTCTTTGACGGACACAGCTCGCAGTTTGGGTGTTGATGAAATCGTTGTCGCTCTGTCTGAGCGACGTGGTGGCAGCATGCCGCTGCGCCAGTTGCTGGATTGCAAGCTCTACGGTATCCGCGTGGTCGACATCGCGACGCATTTTGAAAAGACCCTCGCCCAGATCAAGATCAGTCACGTCAATGCGGGTTGGTTGATTTTCGGCGACGGCTTCAACCAGGGCGTGTTCCGCACGGCTGTCAAACGCATCTGCGATATCGTCTTTTCGTCGCTGATTTTCGTACTGACCTTGCCGGTGATGGCTGTGACCGCCGTGCTGATCAAGCTGGAATCCAAAGGCCCCGTCCTGTACCAGCAAGAGCGCGTCGGTCTGAATGGTGCAGTGTTCAAGGTGATCAAGTTCCGCAGCATGCGCACGGACGCCGAAAAGGATGGCAAGCCTCGCTGGGCTACCTTGAACGACGACCGCGTGACTCGCGTCGGTCGCTTCATTCGCAAGGTGCGCATCGACGAGTTGCCGCAACTGATCAATGTGCTGCGCGGCGAAATGAGCATGGTCGGCCCGCGTCCGGAGCGCCAGTTCTTCGTCGATGACCTGGTCAACAAGATTCCTTATTTTGCTGTTCGCCACAGCGTCAAACCGGGTGTCACGGGTTGGGCTCAAGTCCGTTACGAGTACGGTTCGACCGTGGAGGATTCGATCGAGAAGCTGCAGTACGACCTGTACTACGTGAAGAACAACTCGCTTTTCCTGGACCTGCTGATCATGCTGGAAACTGTCGCCGTGGTGTTGACCGGCAAGGGCGCGCGCTGACCGAGGCCTTGAATTCCGCTGAAAGATGGGCCGGCTCATGGAGCCGGCTTTTTTCTGTCCCGCTGCGGGTGAGTGCTTGGCATTTGTGCCGATTCAGCTGATCTGTAGGTCGTGCTCCAATCGCTGATGCTCAATAGTTTGCTGGATCTCAGCTTGTTCGGTGATGCGCTGGCCGCTTTGGCCTATGCCGTTTTCACCTTGTACTTTGCCTGGAAGCTGTGCTGGCAGCGCAGTGCTCCAGCCCACAGTGTTTCCTACGTCTTTCTCTCGGCCTTGCTTGTCAGCACGGGCTGGGCGGCCTTTTCCTGGCTCACCCAATGGCTTCGTTTGCCGATCGAGGTCGATGTCTGGCTGATTCCTTTGGCGGATTGGTTGCGCTACGCGCTGTGGCTGGCATTTGTGTGTCTGCTGTTACGGCCCGCCGATGGGGGCGCTCGGGCGGCAGGTCTGCCGCGTTTCGCGCCGCTCGCCGTCGTGGTGTCTTTGACATCTCTGGCGTTTTTGATCTCGCGTGAGTACAGCAGCCCGTGGTTGTCTTGGCCTGTCATGCTCAGCCGACCGGCGGCGTTTGCGGCTCTGGCTCAGGCCGTGGTCGGGCTGATTCTGGTGGAGCAGTTGCTGCGCAATGTTTCGGCCGATTCGCGCTGGAACGCCAAGCCGGTTTGCCTTGGCTTGAGCGCCATCTTTGCATTCGATCTGTTTTTCTTTTCGCAGGCCGCCTTGTTTCGCCGCTTTGACAGCGACGCATTGAGTGTCCGCGCCCTGGTCCACAGTCTCGCGGTCCCATTGTTGTTCATGGCCGCACGCAGGCAGGTCGACTGGCTGGACAAACTCCATGTTTCTCGCGCCGCGGTGTTCCACTCGGCCGCGCTTTTGCTCGTGGGCGCCTACCTGTTGCTGGTTTCGGCGGTGGGCTACTACGTGCGCTACACCGGCGGCGAGTGGGGCAGGGCCCTGCAACTGGCCCTGATGTTTGTGGCCTTGATTGCACTGGCTGTGGCGGTGCTGTCCGGCGCAATTCGGGCTCGCTTGAAGATCTACATCAGCAAGAACTTTTTCAATTACCGCTACGACTACCGAGAGGAGTGGCTGCGTTTCACGGCCATTCTGTCTTCTGGCAGCTCTCCGCAGGAGATGGGGCTGACGGTGGTCAAGGCCTTGGCCAATCTGGTGGAGGCCCCTTCCGGAGCTTTGTGGTTGCGCCGTGGTGCCGAGGCTGAGTTGCGCCCGGTGGCGAACTGGAACCTGCCTCAGCAGGATCGCGCGGAGCATGCTGCCTCGGGCTTTTGTGAGTTCTTGCGCGAACGCAACTGGATCGTTGACATCCAGCAACTCCATGCTCAGCACCAGCACTATCAGGCCGTAGCCCTGCCCGAATGGTTGCTTGCGGATTCACGCTACTGGTTGGTCATTCCATTGATCGTGGGTGGCGAGTTGCTGGGCTTGGTGGTTTTGGGGCGACCGAGGGCACCGATCGAGGTCAACTGGGAGGTTCGCGACCTGCTCAAGACCGCCAGCAGCCAGGCTGCCAGTTACCTGGCACAGATGCAGGCGGCCGAAGCCTTGATCGAGGCGCGCAAATTCGATGCCTTCAATCGCATGTCCGCCTTTGTGGTTCACGATCTGAAGAACATCGTCACGCAGCTGTCCTTGATGATGAAGAATGCAAAGCGGCTTCGAGACAATCCCGAGTTTCAGCAGGATATGCTGGACACGGTGGAGAACTCGCTGGAGAAGATGCGGCAGCTGATGTTGCAGCTTCGCGAGGGTGAGAAGCCCCATGGGGTGAGCAGCGGTGTGGACCTGGTCGGGATTGCCAAACGCCTGGCCGCCGCGGCGGAAGCCAAGGGGCGCCGTTTGAACTTGCAGTTGAGTCAGGGGCTGCGCACGCGCGGCCACGAAGATCGCGTCGAGCGCGTCATTGGTCACGTTGTGCAGAACGCCTTCGATGCCAGTGCGGCTGATGCCGAGGTGCGGCTGGTTCTGGAACAGAATGGCAGCATGGCTCGCCTCATCGTCAGTGATCAAGGCTGCGGAATGAGTGAAGATTTCATCCAGAACCGTCTTTTCAAGCCGTTCCAGACGACCAAATCCAGCGGTATGGGGATTGGCGCTTATGAAAGTTACCAATACCTGCAAGAGTTGGGTGGAAAGATTTCGGTGGACAGCAAACTCAAGATCGGGACCACAGTGACGATTTCATTGCCTTTGTTTCATGGCGGTGGTGCGGGAGAGCACTCTTTGGTGGGAGGCGCATGAGCGCAGTGCGACAACAGCCTTTGCTGATCGTTGAAGACGATCTTGCTTTGCAAAAGCAGCTCAAGTGGTCACTTGATCGATTCGAATCCGTGTTGGCTCAGGACGTGGCTTCGGCTGTGCTGCAGTTTCGTCGGCACAGTCCTGCCGTGGTGACCATGGATCTGGGCCTGCCGCCCGATCAGGATTCGGTGTCCGAGGGGTTCAAGTGCCTCGAGAAGCTGTTGGAGTTGGATCCTTCGGCCAAGGTCATCGTGCTGACCGGTCAAAACGATCAAGAAAACGCGCTGCGAGCCATCCGCATGGGTGCGTATGACTTTTTGTCCAAGCCCGTCGATCCAGATGTGCTGAGCTTGACGGTCGAGCGCGCTTACCGGCTGTACGAACTGCAGCAAGAGAATCGACGCCTGCAGACCGCGCAACAGACGGGTGCATTGAGCGGCTTGGTGACCCGTGACGCCCAGATGCAGCGCATCTGCCGCACGATTGAGAAGGTAGCCAGCAGCGATGTCACCGTGCTTTTGCTCGGAGAGAGCGGCACCGGCAAGGAAGTGCTGGCCCAGGGCCTGCATGAAGCCTCCAAGCGGGAAGGGCGTTTCGTCGCCATCAACTGCGCCGCCATTCCTGAGAATCTGCTGGAGAGCGAACTGTTCGGCTACGAGAAGGGTGCCTTCACGGGTGCCAGCAAGACCACCATCGGCAAGATCGAGACGGCCCATGGGGGCACGCTGATGCTGGACGAAATAGGCGACCTGCCCATGCCGCTGCAGGCCAAGCTTCTGCGCTTTCTGCAGGAGCGTGTGATCGAGCGCGTTGGCGGGCGCAAGGAGATTCCGATCGATGTGCGGGTGATCGGGGCAACCCATCAGGATCTGAAAAATCAGATCAGCTCGGGCGGCTTTCGCGAGGACCTGTATTACCGACTGGCTGAGATCGTGATCGATATCCCGGCTTTGCGTGATCGCCAGGGCGATGCGGTCCTGTTGGCGCACACCTTCTTGCGCAAGTTCAGCAGCGAGTTGCGTCGGCCCGGACTCAGCCTGGGCGAAGATGCAATTCGCAAGATCGAGTCCTATGCCTGGCCCGGCAATGTGCGTGAATTGCAGAACATCATCAAGCGCGCTGCCATCATGGCCGATGGTCAGCAGATCACGGCTGACGACATCGGTATCGCAGTTGCTGCCCCATTGGATGGCGAGGAGCTGGCCGTTCTGGACTTGCGCACAGTGCGTGAGCGCGCCGAGCGGCAGGCTGTCGTCGCCGCCCTGGCGCGTGTGGATGGCAATATCTTGCGCGCGGCCGAGTTGCTGGGCGTCAGCCGTCCGACTCTGTATGACTTGATGGACAAGCTCCAGATCAAGGCTTGACGCAGGAGTGGGGCCTGTAGCCAGCGCTGTGTGGCCCCAGGCGGGTAAATCGGCGCTGGGCAACTCGCGACAGATGCGTCATTGTCGGGCGGGTTAGCCCGGGCCCTGCGTCGGGTCGGATTGTGGCGAGGCGGTGAAAGCTGGGTGTCTTGGGCTCTCGATAAGACGGGTGTCTTGCCACTTGCAAACTTTGTCACGATTTGTACGCTCGGCGTATATTGGTCGGATGGTGGCGCGCGTGTTCGCAGGATGTTGAATGCTCGCCATTCCCGCTGATTCCATGCGCCGTGGCCCTGCCGCCGCGGCGCGTTGGGTGACGCATCAGATTGAGGAATCTATGAGTCAAATCCGCCGGTCCAATTTCCGCAAAAGCCTCCATCAACAGCTACGCGGCTTGTTCCGCAAGTTCCCGCAGAGCATCCGATTTCCTTTCTACCGGCGCATGGTGGATTGCGATCCCGCGCCTGACAGTCGGCTGGAGCTGAAAATTGCAGAAACCCAGGAGGAGCTGGAGGCTTGCTTTCAGATCCTGCATGACGCCTATGTGTCCAGCGGTTTCATGAAACCGCATCCGTCGGGTATGCGCGTTACGATCTACCACGCATTGCCCACGACCACGACTCTGTGCGCCAAGTTCGACGGCCGCGTGGTGGGCACCATTTCCATCGTGCGGGAGGGGGTGTTCGGCTTCCCGATGCAGACCGCGTTTGATTTGACGCAAGTGCGTGCAAAAGGCGGCAAGATAGCAGAAATATCTGCTTTGGCGGTGCATCCTGAGTTTCGGCGTACCGGCGGCGCGATCTTCTTTCCATTGGTGAAGTTCATGCGCCAGTACTGCGTCGAGTACTTTGATACCCGCCACCTCGTGATTGCCGTCAACCCTGATCGTATCGAGCTCTATGAAGCCGTGCTTTGCTGCGAGCGCTTGCAAGCCAACGTGATCGATCACTATGACTTCGCCAACGGCGCGCCAGCCGTTGGCGCGACGCTGGACTTACGTTTGGCACCTGAGGTGTTCCGGCGAACTTATGGTGGCCGGCCGCCTAAAAAGGACCTGCATAACTATTTTTTCGAGTTGTCTCTGCCCAATATCAAGCGCCCGAGCCGCAAGTACTTCACCACCAACGATCCGGTGATGACGCCCGAGTTGCTGGACTACTTTTTCAATCAAAGAACCCAGGTTCTTCCGCAGCTGGACGATCGCAAGAAGTCCCTGCTTTGGTCGATTTACGACCAGGTCGAGTACCGGGCTGTTTTGCCCTTGCTTCAAGGCTCTGCGGATCATGGCCATCCCTTGCGCCGACATCAGCGCTATTCCATTCGCTGCCCAGGCGCGGTTGAGTTCAGTGTGGACGGCTCGAAGCGCAACTTTGTGCTGCATGTCATTGAAATTTCGCTCTCTGGTTTTCAGGCGGAGTGCAAGCTCAATCTGCCCTTGGAACAAGACGGTTGGGCCGAGATCGATCTCGGGCAGAACAAGCGCTCGCGGGTGGAAGTGCGTTCGGTGCGTCACCGCGAAACCGAGGCCGGGCACTTTTATGGTTTCAAGCTGACCGAACCCGACACCATCTGGCGCGAGTGTGTGGCAGCGCTGGAAATGAGTTTGACTTCAGGGGATCTGGCTTGAAAGAGGTCGGCATCAGCCTTGCTCAGTCTTGCGCAGCGTATCTTCGCGCCCTTGTGCGCGCACTGTGTGCGGGGCTGCTTGTCTCGCTGGCAGCCCATGCGCAAAGCTCGGCCTCGGCGTTGACGCCTGCCGAGATCATCGCTCGAAGCAAGCCCTCGGTGGTGTTGGTTGGCACCTTCAACCCGTTGGCCACGCCCCGTTTTTCGTTTCGTGGCACTGGCTTCGCCGTCGCTGATGGAACGCGCATCGTCACCAACGCCCATGTGCTGCCGGAGCCGGGTTCAGAGCAAGCATCGCAGTTGGCGGTGCAGGTCAAGCAGGCCAGCGGTGCCTGGGAACTGCGCAAGGTGCTGGACCTCAGCCTGGAGCGTGCCCATGACTTGGCCGTTCTTGAGATCGGTGCCCCGGCGCTGCGGCCACTACCCTTGAAGACCGAATTGCCCGAGGAGGGCGCGGAGGTGCTGTTCATTGGCTTCCCCATCGGCGGTGCGCTGGGGTTTTCACATGTCAGCCATCGTGGCATGGTCTCGGCCGTTACGCCGGTTGCCTTGCCGGCTCCCAGCTCCACCACACTCAACGCACGCAATGTGTCGCAGCTGCGCGCAGGCTCCTTCAACATCCTGCAGCTGGATGCGACGGCCTACCCAGGCAACAGCGGCGGGCCGGTGCTGGATGCGCGCAGCGGTGAGGTGCTCGGCGTCATCAATATGGTCCTGATCAAGAACACCAAAGAGTCCGTGCTCGCTCAGCCCTCAGGAATCAGCTACGCCATACCGATAGAGAACGTGGCTCGCATTTTGCAACGCTGATCCGCCGGCATCGGGCCCGGCACGTCCTGCCGTGCTTGCAGTAAAGGAGTAGTCATGAATGTTCTGATCACCGGTGGCGCAGGCTTTATCGGCACCCACACCACACGTGCTTTGGTGGCCCAGGGGCATACGGTCCGAATCCTGGACAGCCTTGACCCCCAGATTCACGGGGCTGCACCTCAATTCAGTGCCGAATTGCAGCAGCTTGCGGATTGCCGTCTGGGCTCGGTTCTGAGTTTGAGTGACTGCATGCAGGCCTTGGACGGTGTTGATGCGGTCTACCACATGGCAGCCCGCACCGGTGTGGGTCAAAGCATGTATGAAATCGCCGATTACGTGTCCACCAATGTCCTGGGCACGGCGGTGCTTTTGGAAGCAATTCTGAAGAAGAAGATGCAGCTGCACCGCCTGGTGCTGTCTTCGTCACGCGCGATTTACGGCGAGGGCCTGTACAACTGCGCGAGCCATGGTGTGCAGCATCCCGAGATTCGCTCGGTCGAAGCCATGAATCGCGGCGACTTTTCCATGCCTTGCCCACATTGTCAGACTGCCATGCAGGCCTTGCCCACGACGGAGGATTGCCCCTCTGCGCCGCTGTCGGTTTACGCGCGAACCAAGAAGGAGCAGGAGGACTACTGCGACTACTTTGCCAAGACCTACCGTTTGCCCGTCACCACGCTGCGTTACTTCAATGTGTACGGTTCCGGCCAGTCCTTGAAGAACCCCTACACCGGGGTGGTGTCCATCTTCTTTTCGCTGCTGCGCGAAGGCAAGGCCTTGTCCATGTACGAAAGTGGCTTGCCGATCCGAGATTTCGTTCATGTGCGTGACGTGGTTCAAGCCAATTTGCTGGCCTTGAGCTCGCCCCAGGCGGCAGGTCAGAAGTTCAATGTCGGATCCGGTGTTCCCGCCACCATCGCAGACATCGCGCGTACGCAAGCGCAAGCCATGAAGCTTGAAGCCAGCTTGGAGGATCGAGGCGAGTTCCGGGTGGGCGATATCTTTGCCTGCTATGCCGATCTTGAGCATTCGCGCCGCGACCTGGGTTTCAAGCCTCAAGTGGACCTCTTGCAGGGCATGGAAGAGTTTGTGGCCTGGGCCTCGGGCCAAGCGTCGGCCAATTTGTACGACAAGACCGTGAGCGAGCTCCGCGCTCATGGCTTGTTTGGGCAGGCGCGCCGTTCTTGACCGAACTCAACTTCCGCACGCCCCGAACCGAGTCGCCGTAGAAGCAAGCCATGTCCGCACCGAAACTTCTGTTCGTCGCCGAGGCTGTGTCCCTGGCCCATGTGGCGCGCCCTAGTGTCCTGGCCCATTGTGCGGTTGCGGCCGGCTATGAGGTGATATTTGCCAGCAACGGCCAGTTCCCGGTGTGTTCTGCCAGCCCGGAATGGCAGTCCTACGCCTTGCACAGCATCGCGCCTGCGCTGTTTCTGCAGCGTTTGGCGGACGGTCAACCGGTGTACAACGAGGCCGAGCTGCGGGCGTATGTCGATGCCGACATCCGCATGCTGGAGGCGTTGCGTCCAGCGGCCATCGTCGGTGACTATCGACTGTCCTTGAGCGTGGCCGCGCGCAAAGTCGGCATCCCTTTGATGTCGATAGCCAATGCCCATTGGAGCCCTTTCGCTCGTGATCAGCAAATGCAAGCGCCGGAAATGGCGCCGGCCCGATATTTGGGCTACGCGGGTCTTGATCTTGTGTTTCGTGCCGTCTGGCCCTGGGCCAGCTTGCATCACTGTGCAGCCATGAATCGCGTGCGAGCCGACTACGGCCTGCCGGCCTACCGAAGCTTGCGTGAATACTATTGCGACGGCGATCTGACGCTGTATTCCGACACGCCTGCTCTGGTGCCAACCGCGGATTTACCGGCTTCCCATCGTTATGTGGGGCCCATCGTCTGGTCGCCGCAGATGACGCCGCCGGATTGGTGGGGCGTACCCGCGGGACAAGGTCGCCCGCTGGCCTACATCACCTTAGGCTCGACCGGCAGTGTTGACCTGCTGCCGGCCATCATTGATGCCTGCCTGGCTGAGGGCATGAGCTGCTTGGTGGCCACTGCAGGGCGCAGCGATTTCCGCTCGGACTCGCCCTATGTGTTTTGTGCCCCATATCTTCCGGGCAGCGAAGCGGCGGCCTGCGCTGATGTGGTGGTCTGCAATGGTGGTAGCGCCACGGTTCAACAGGCTCTGCAGAAGGGGCGGCCCGCGCTGGGCATTTGCTCCAACCTCGATCAGGTCTTGACCATGAAGGCCATGCAGCAAGCCGGTGTCGGACGCTATTTCCGTGCCGGGCAGTTCTCGCAGTCACGCATGCGCCAAGCACTGCGCGACTTGCGCGACGAGCCCGCGCTGCGTGCGCGTGCCCTGGCCATGGTCGAAGAGTTTGCGCGCTGGGATCCGCGTGTTCACTTTCCGAAGGCTTTGGCCGCGGTTCTGTCCTGAAGATGCGTCGCTCCGGGCCTGCTGTCCTGGGCCTGAGACAATGCACGGATGAATCCTTTATCCATGTCTGCATCTTCCCAGACCGTGCCCGCCGATGTGCGGCCCGAGGGCTTTCTTCGCGTCCAGGCTGCCTTGCTGCAACGGGGTCATGAACATCCGCCGCGCTGGCTGGACGTGGCGGCACGTACTTCGCAAGAAGCCGCCGATGCGTTGGGTGTCAGCCTTGGCCAGATTGCCAAATCGGTGGTGTTCCGTCGCCGCAGCGACGAGGCCGCGGTGATGGTGATCGCTTCGGGGGATCGCCGGGTCGACGAGAAGAAGCTGCAGCAGCACACCGGCGCTTTGGGGCGCGCGGACGCCGAGTATGTCAAGGCTCGCACCGGTTTCTCGATTGGCGGTGTGTCGCCACTGGGCTTTGCGCCGGCCGCAGATCTGCCCCAGCCGCTCTTGTTCCTGGATGCCGATCTGCGGCGCTTTGACTTCATTTGGGCCGCGGCCGGACACCCTAACGGCGTGTTCCTTATGAGCCCCGAGCAACTCCAGCGCCTGACGGGCGCTGAGTTCATCGAGGTGGTGCAAGCATGAGCGCGCTGCGCCCCCCTTCGCCGCCGGCCGTGCCGGCTCCTGGTTCCACCGTCAGTTCGCCCTGCACCAACATCTGCCGCATCCATGCTCCCACCGGTTGGTGTGAGGGCTGTGCGCGCAGCATTCCGGAGATCACCGTCTGGTCTCGAGCTGATGATGCGACACGGCTTGAGATCCTGGCGCGCCTGCCGGCGCGGCGCGAGCAATTGGCGGAGCAAGGCATTTTCATTGCCTGAAGATCGCGCCCCCCTTGCTCTTGTTTTGGTCATCCACCTGCAACAGGCGGAGGTCGGCAGGGCCGCAGCCGCCGTACCGGAGTCCTTCGCATGAAACATCTGCGTTTTTATTTCGATCCCATCTCTCCCTACGCCGCGCTTGCCTTCGAGCATCTGCCTCAGGCCCTGGAAGGGCTGAGCTACAGCGTCGAATACCGGCCGATTCTGTTCGCCGCTTTGCTCCACGCCTTGGGGCAGAAGGGGCCGGCCGAAATCGAGCCCAAACGACAGTGGACCTTCCGTCAGATCAGTTGGGCGGCGCACAAGCTGGGCCAGCCTCTGCAGGTCCCGGCCCAGCATCCTTTCAATCCGCTGCCGCTGTTGCGCCTGGCCTGGGCGTGTGCGCCGGCCGGTGACACGCCGAACCGGGCCACGGTGGAACGCATATTTCGCCATGTTTGGCGCAGTGAGGGCGCTCATCCTGCCGACCCAGCTCGTCTGGCAGCGCTGAGCCAAGAACTGGCGCCGGTGCGCGATCCGGCCAGTGAAGAGGTCAAGGAGACCTTGCGCGTGGCCACCGAGGCCGCGCTGACCCTGGGCGTGTTTGGCGTGCCGACGATCGAGGTGGACGGTCGCCTGTTCTGGGGCCTGGACTCATTCGATATGGTGGCGGCCTACCTCAAGGGCGACCCCTGGTTCCAGCAAGGTGACTGGGAGGCGGCCGCGGTACCGCGCCCTGGAGTGCGTCGGGCGGCCCCCTGAGCAGCGCACTTCCCTCAGGCTGTGCCCGGGAGGGCGCGGTCTGTGCATGTCTTGAGCTGACGAGCTAGTTCAGCGGCATGGCGAGTCTGACAATGCCAGCCCGGGACTTACCCTGAAAAGTCTGAGAATTTCGCATCGCGAAATTTCCAGGCAGGGTTGCAGCGGATTTTGTCAGCCTGCGTTCAGTTCGGCGTCAGAGTTGGGTCAGAGCCGACTCCCATGATGCGTGTCAAGAGCTACCGGTCGGTGGCTCTCAAGCAAACGTCGGTTTGCAAGAGGATGGGCCCTCAGCCTTTGACGGTGAGAGCCTCTCAGGACCCCAGGTCCATCCCCTTGTGGCCGGCTGCAATCAACGGAGACACCCACCATGGCAACTGCAAACGCAGTCTCCACCAACACGCCGATGACGGCCGAGGAAAAGAAGGTCATCTTCGCTTCCTCGCTCGGAACCGTGTTCGAGTGGTACGACTTCTACCTCTACGGTTCGCTGGCGGCCATCATCGCCAAGCAGTTCTTCTCGCAACTGGATCCGCAGGCGGCGTTCATCGCTTCGTTGCTGGCCTTTGCGGCCGGCTTCATCGTGCGCCCCTTCGGCGCGTTGGTGTTCGGTCGCCTGGGCGACATGATCGGTCGCAAGTACACCTTCCTGGTGACCATCCTGATCATGGGTCTGTCGACCTTCATCGTCGGTATCTTGCCGGGCTCGGCCACCATCGGTGCGGCAGCACCGGTGATCCTGATCGGTCTGCGCATGCTGCAGGGCCTCGCGCTGGGCGGCGAGTACGGCGGTGCAGCCACCTATGTGGCCGAGCATGCGCCTCACGGCAAGCGTGGCGCCTACACCTCCTGGATTCAAACCACCGCGACCCTGGGCCTGTTCCTGTCGTTGATGGTGATTCTGGGCACCCGTACCGTCGTCGGTGAGGCTGCGTTCGCCGAGTGGGGCTGGCGCGTGCCTTTCATCGTCTCCATCCTGCTGCTGGCCATCAGCGTCTGGATTCGTCTGTCGATGAATGAATCGCCGGCCTTCCAGAAGATGAAGTCGGAAGGCAAGACCTCCAAGGCCCCGCTGTCCGAGTCCTTCGGTCAATGGAAGAACCTGAAGATCGTCGTGCTGGCACTGTTCGGCCTGGTTGCCGGTCAAGGCGTGGTTTGGTACTCGGGCCAGTTCTACGCCCTGTTCTTCCTGACCAGCGTGCTCAAGGTGGACAACGCCACGGCCAACATCATGGTGGCGGTCTCGCTGCTGCTGGGCACGCCTTTCTTCGTGGTGTTCGGTACGCTGTCCGACAAGATCGGCCGCAAGCCCATCATCATGGCCGGCCTGCTGCTTGCCATCGTCACCTACTTCCCGCTGTTCAAGGCCCTGACCAACGCCGCCAACCCGGATCTGGCCAAGGCACAAGCGACCGCGCAAATCACGTTGACGGTGGACATGAACACCTGCTCCTTCCAGGGCAGCCCGATTGCGCGTGAGGTGGACTTCACCAGCTCCTGCGACATCGCCAAGCGTGCGCTGGCCCAGTCTTCGGCCAGTTATGAGACCCTGCCCGGCGAGGCCGGTTCGGTGGCCGTCATCAAGATCGGCGAGAAGGTCATCACCGGCCTGAATGCCACCAAGCTGAACGAGCACAAGTTCGATGAAGCCACGACCAAGGGCATCGCTGCCTTCAAGAAGGAACTGGCTGAAGGCCTGAAGGCTGCAGGCTATCCGGCCAAGGCCGATCCGGCCAAGGTCAACCAGCCGCTGGTGGTGGGCATCCTGTTCATCCTGGTGCTGTACGTGACCATGGTCTATGGTCCGATCGCCGCCATGCTGGTGGAGATGTTCCCGACCCGTATCCGCTACACCTCGATGAGCCTGCCGTATCACATTGGTAACGGCTGGTTCGGTGGTCTGCTGCCCTCCATCACCTTCGCGATGGTGGCTCAGAACGGCAACATCTATCACGGCCTGTGGTACCCGATCGGCGTGGCCGCCATGACCCTGGTCATCGGCCTGCTGTTCGTGCGTGAAACCAAGGATGTGGACATTTACGCCAAGGACTGAGCGTTTCATCTTCGAGCCATCTGGCTCATCAAAAGGGAGGCCCTGGGCCTCCCTTTTTTATTGGGCTTGTTGCTTGCAGAGGAAATGCGTGCAGGTGCGTTGGGCGAGCCGATCCACGCTCAGGCAGATGGGCTCGGGGCAGATTTCTTGCTAAATTGGTCTTACTTTGGTTTTATTGGCTTTCACATGAACACCAAGCTCTGTTCCCTTGCGTCTGCGGTTTCCCTTGCTTCCAGGCGCTGGCTGGGGCCGCTGCTCGTGCTCGCAGCGCTGCCGGTAGGTGCGCCAGCGAGCGCGCCACCCCCGGCATCGACGCCGGCCGCTGCCGGCGCATCGGTTCTGGCGGGGCTTCCGGTGGACCTGCGGCCGCTGCGCAGCTTGTCGCCGGCGGATGAGGACTTCAGCGACCTTGCCCCTTTGGCCAAGGAACTGGACGGTGTTCGGGTTCTGGCCTTGGGCGAGCAGACCCATGGCGGCCGCGAGGAGTTTTTGCTCAAGCTGCGCCTCTTGCGTTTCTTGCATGAAAAGCTGGGCTACGAGGTGCTGCTCCTGGAGAGCGGCTTTTATGACATTGGCCGTCTGGCTCAGGCGATGGCCGCGGGTCAGAGCCTGGATGCTCTGGCGCCCGGCAATGTGTTTTTCATGTACGCCAAGACCGCCGAAGGCCGCTTGTTGCTGCAGTATCTGGATCGTCGGCAGCGCAGCAGCCGCCCCTTGCAACTGGCGGGTTTCGACAGCCAGCACAGCGGGGAACTCAGCCTGAAAGGCTTGCTGCCCGGGCTGCGAGAGCGCATTCAGCAGCGAGCGCCTGAGCTGGCCGGGGACCATCTCTGGCAGCCCTTCGCGCAACTCGCCCAGGCCTTGCTGAGTCTGCGGCCGCCCCTGCCCGAGGCTGCGGAGCAAGCCGGCTTCTTCCAGCAGGTTCAGGCCCAGCGTCAGGCCTTGTGCCGAGAGATTCCCCCGGAGCAGCGTGCCGGTGTCGGCTCCGAGGGGTGGTGGTGCCAGTTGTTGGACAGCATCGAGTCCCAGGCGCGCAGCCTTTGGAGCGAGGGACGCGACTTTCAGCGCGATATCCAGATGGGCCGCCATGCCATCTGGCTGATGGAACAACAGTTCCCGGGCAAGAAGGCCGTGGTGTGGGCGCATACCGTGCATGTCGCGCGAGGCTTTGAGCGCAGCCCGGCTCACCCGCAATCCGGTGAAGTGATGGCCCGGCACTGGGGCCCGGCCTACAAGGTGCTGCAGTTCAGTGCCAGTGGTGGTCAGGTGCTGGATTACCTGCGCGCAGTGCCGCAGTCTGTGCCTGCGCCGGTGCCGGGCAGTCTGGAGGCCTTGCTTGGCCGATCTCACCCAGGTGCTGTGGCGTCGCCGGCCCAGCTCTTGATCGCGCGTGGACCGGTGACGCTGCCCCAGCACAGTTTTGAGTACCAGAGTGGGGGCATCGAAGCCTCGCGAGGCCCGGGTCGCCTGGGACAGAACTGGGATTTTCTGATCCACATCCCGCGCATGAGCCCTGTGCAGATGGTGCGCTGAGGCGCATCCGAGCTCAGCCTGCGCTCAGGCTGCTGTCAGCTTGGCTGGCAAGAATGCCGCCATCCTTTCTTCTTTTAATGGGAATACACCATGTGGAAACTGCTCGTCGGCTTCATTGCGTTTGCGGCTCTGGCCATCTTCATCATGAGCAAGGGTGGCGACATTGACATGAGCGGCGAGAAGCACGATGTGGCGGCTCCCCATGCCGCCGAGGCGCCCGCGGCCAGTTCGGCCCCGGCCTCTGCGACCCCGGAAGCCGCCTCTGCGCCGGCTTCAGCCGCTTCGAACTGAGTCACGCCAGATGCCGGGCCCAGCCGGCGGCATCGGCTTTGAGCTGAGCGCCCTGTGAAGGGCGCGCTGCGAGCCCTGGCCGGCAAGGGCGCTCAGTGCAAGGCGTCCTCGCTGCCGCCGCTGCGCTGTGGCGCATTCAGCGGCAGGCGCATCACCATGCGTGTGCCCTGGCCGACGCTGCTGATCACCTCGATCTGTCCGCCCAGCACATGGGTGACGATGTTGTGCACGATGTGCATGCCCAGGCCGGAGCCGCCGGTGCCCAGCTTGGTGGTGAAGAAGGGGTCGAAGATGCGGCGGCGCACCGATTCGTCCATGCCGCGGCCGTCGTCCTCGACGCTCAGTTCCACCTCCTCGCCGCTGCTGCCGTACATGCAGCGCACCAGAACCTGGCCTTGCTCGCGGCCTTCAAAGCCATGCACCAGGGCGTTGATCAGCAGATTGGTCAACACCTGGCCCAAGGAGCCGGGGTAGCTGCTCATCGCGATGCCGCGGGTCAGTTCGGTCTTGATCAGGAATGGCGTGTGCTTGAAGCTGGGCTCCACCAGCACCAGCACATCTTCGATCACGCGATCGAGTTCGAAATCTCGCCGTGAGTCGGTGGTCTGGTCGATGGCCACGCGTTTGAAGTCGCGCACCAGGTCGGCCGCTTTCTGCACATTGCGTTGCAGGATGTCCTGCCCGCGCCGGGTGTCGCGCACCAGGTCCTCCAGCACGCTGCGGCGCATGGGCGTGTTGTTCGCCAGCATCTCGTCGAGCTGTTTGTAGCGATCTTCCAGCGAGGACACCACGGTCAGGGAGTTGCCCAGCGGCGTGTTCAGCTCATGGGCCACCCCGGCCACCAAGCGGCCCAGCGAGGCCAGCTTTTCCGACTCGACCAGCTCATGCTGGGCGGTCTTGAGGTTGGCCAGGGCCTGGGTCAGGTCGGCATTGCTGGTGGTCAGCTCGGCGGTGCGCTGCTCCACCTGTTCCTCCAGGGTATTGGCATGCTCGCGCAAGGCATCAAAGGCCTGCAGCAGTGACTGGCGCATATGCTCCATGGCCTGACCCACCCGGGCGATCTCGTCGCTGCCTCCCAGTTTCAGCGGCTGCTGCAGCTGGCCGGCGGCCAGGGCTTCGGCGGCCTGGGTCATCTGGGTCATGGGTTGCAGCACGCGGCGCTGCATCACCCAGAGGATCAGGGCCGAGGACAGGGTCAGGGTCAGAAAGCTGCGCCATAGGGTGCGCAACATTTCCGCCTGCTTGGTCTCCAGCAGGGGCGCTGCGCTCATCTCGACCGTCAGCTCGGCGATCTTGCGGCCATCGCGCAGCACGGGCCGGCTTTCGCTGAGCGTCAGGTCCGGTTCGTTGGCTGCCAGCTTGCGGCGCAGCTCCTGGAAGGGGGCGACATTGGAGGGTTCACGCACCACCACCGAGACAAAGCGAGGGTCGTCGAATTGGGCCTTGATCATGGGCTCGGCCAGGTCAGGCGAGACCTGCCACACCGGTTCGGCCAGGGACAGCGACATGACCTCGGTCGTGCGCACCAGATCTCGTTTCAGGTCCTCCAGCGCGGTCCGCCGGGTTTTCTGGGCGTCGTACAGAAGCACCAGTGCGGTCGGCACCAGCAGGCCGATCAGCAGGGCCACGATGACGGCGTAGCGCAGCGAGGCGCGTTCGAACATCACGCGGTCTGCTCCGTGGCCGGGGCTGGGCGGGAATGCGTCAGCGGCAGGATGTTCAAACGGGGCGTCATTGCAAGGGCAGGGGACGAACTGCCCTCAGTGTATGGGCAGACGCGGCTCGGTCAAGTCGGGGCAGTGACCCGGCGTCGCGCGGCCGCGTCGGAGGCGCCGCGGGCGGGCTGCCGGGCAGGTTGGTGCTGTGCATGGGGGCAGGCTCAGGCCGCCTCCGCGCTGAGTACGGTGACGCAGTTGCGGCCGCAGCGTTTGGAGGCGTAGAGCGCGCGGTCAGCCCGCTCAAAGAAGTCGTTTGCACTCTCGCCCGGTGTCATCTGCGTCACGCCCATGGACATGGTGATGCGCTCCAGGCTGGGCTGGGCCTGGGCCGGACGGATGCGGCTGGCCGCTACGCTGGCGCGCATTTGTTCGGCCAGTCCTTGGGCCTGCGCCAGGCTGGCATGCGGCAGTAGCAGGGCGAACTCCTCGCCGCCCACCCGGGCCGGCAGGCTGTCGCCGCGTGCCACCTGCTTGAGCGTTTGGGCCACGGCACGCAGCACATGGTCGCCGAACAAATGGCCAAAGCTGTCGTTGACGCGTTTGAAGAAGTCGATGTCGCCCAGAACCAGGCAGGGCGCTTGCGCGTCCTCGGCACGGCGGTCCTCGTGCTGGGTTCGCAGGCCGGTGCGGCTGGCGGCGCACAGGCTGAGCTCCTGCTCAAAGGCGCGGCGGTTGGCCAGACCGGTGAGCGAATCCACCAAGGCATCGGCCCGCGCCCGGCGCACTTCTTCGCGCAGCAGGCGCAGCTCGTTCTGGCTGCCGTCCAAGCGCTCTTGCAGGGTTTGCAACGTGGCGCGGATGTCCTGGGTACCGACCAGCAATTGCTGGACGATCTGGCCCGGCGTCTGTCCGCTGCGCTCGGCTGCAGGCACGGCATCGACCAGCAGCTCTTCCACCCAGCGCTGCAGCGAGGCCTCAAACCCTGCCGTTTGCTGGCCGGCCAGCGAGGCCGAGGCCGACAGGGTGTCGAGTACCCGATTCAGGCCGTCGCCGATGTTCTGGGCGGTGCGGGCATTGAAATCGCTGACATGGTCCTGGTAGAGCTGCAGGGTCTGCGCCTCGTCGAGGCAGCGCTCGTCCCGCGTCAAGGTTTGCAGGGCGTGGCTGAGGGCGGGGTTGATGCCGCTGACATGCTCGTACCAGACCGCATAGCTGATCGGGTGCAAAGCAGCGCGCTGACGCGTCATCTGGGGCAGGGCGGCGCGCAGGTGCTCGGCGCTGCGCGCCATGCTGTCTTGGTATCTCATCGGGGAACCCTCGAAGCTTGGCGTTTTGATTGCTTTTCAATGGGCCAAGATCGGTGGTGTTCCGTGACCGGACCACCAACTGCTGCCGGGTGGCGACGCATGTTCAGCGGCCCCGGTCTGCTTGGCATGCCGGGCCTATCGGCAGCGCTTGCGTGAACTCAAGCCTTCAGCGGCACAGACAGGCCAGGCCCATCCACGCGAGGCTGATTTTTGTCAATTAGTGCCGGCTCTCTAGGCCTTAGTCTGCCGGCTGTTCTTCATCCACCGTGCGGGGCGCTCAGCGCCCGAGCCTGCCCATGACTGAAACCTCCAGCCCCCAGCAGCAGCTGCAATCCCTGTTCGAGCGCAGCGGTCTGCGCGCTCTTGAGTTGAAGGGCCGTTGCTTGCTGCCCATCGTGCAAGGCGGCATGGGCGTGGGCGTCAGCGCCCAGCAACTGGCCGGCACGGTGGCCAGTCTTGGCGGTGTGGGCACCTTGAGCTCGGTGGATCTGCGCCGCCAGCATCCCGACCTGATGGCTCGCACCGAGGGCCACAACGCGGGCGACGCGGCCAAGCGCTTGATCAACGAGGTCAATCTGATTGCACTCGAGCGCGAGATCCAGGGCGCCAAGCAGCGTGCCCAGGGCCGCGGTCTGGTGGCTTTGAACGTCATGCGTGCGGTGGCCGAGTACGCGCCCCAGGTGCGTCGGGCGCTGGAGTGCGGTATCGAGGCTGTGGTGGTGGGGGCGGGCTTGCCGCTGGACCTGCCCGACCTGGCGGCCGAGCACCCGCAGGTGGCTTTGATCCCGATCCTCAGCGATGCCCGCGGCGTGCAGCTGATCGTGCGCAAATGGGAGCGCAAGCAGCGCTTGCCCGATGCCATCGTCATCGAGCACCCGCGACTGGCCGGTGGCCACTTGGGCGCGGCCAAGGTCGCCGATGTGCACGATCCGCGCTTCGATTTCGAGCGCGTGATTCCCGAGTGCCTGGAGTATTTCGAGAAGGCCGGCATTTCGGGCCAGATCCCCTTGATCGCGGCCGGCGGCGTGCGCAGCTTCGCCGACATCCAGCGCCTGCAGGCCCAGGGTGCTGCGGCCGTGCAATTGGGCACGCCCTTCGCCGTCACCACCGAGGGCGACGCCCACCCCGAGTTCAAGCGCGTGCTGGCCGAAGCGCAGGAGAGCGAGCTGGTCGAGTTCATCAGCGTGGCTGGCCTTCCAGCTCGCGCCGTGGCCACCCCTTGGCTGCGCAACTACCTGCGCGCAGCGCCCAAGCTGCAGGCTATGGCTCAGGTCAAGAGCCGCTGTACCAAGGCCTTCGATTGCCTGGCGCAATGCGGCTTGCGCGATGGTCTCAAGGACGCCGGCCAGTTCTGCATCGACAACCAGCTGGCAGCCGCCTTGCGCGGAGATGTCAAGCATGGCTTGTTTTTCCGCGGAGTAGGGGCTTTGCCCTTCGGTGCGCAGATCCGCAGCGTCGCGGAGTTGATGCAATGCCTGCTCAGCCCTGGCGGCGCGCAGGCCTTGAACGCCTCGATCTGAGAGGCGGTTCACGCCCGGAAGGGACCAGGCCAGCACGGGTTTTTCCGGGTGCCAAGGGTCACCCGTGCGACAAATCCCTGCGCCACAATCGCGCCTTGAATTTTCGCTGACGGCCCCTTCGTGGCCGGCGAAAAACAAGGGACGAGGGTGAGGGGGAGAGTCATGCGTGACGCTGGAGGAAGGGCTGTTGTGTCAGCCCGGCAGCAGGGCACCGTGGTGCCCGTTTGGAACAGGGCCGCATTGCTGGCCTTGTTTCTGTCTTGCCTGTGGTGCAGCGGTCTGGCCCAGGCGCAGATCAAGATCGGCCAAACGGCGGGTTTCAGCGGACCTGCAGCCACCGGCGTGCAGGAAATCACCGACGGCGCGCGCCTGTATTTCGACGCCATCAATGCCCAGGGCGGCATCAAGGGTCAGCCCATCGAGCTGGTCTCTTTGGATGACAAGTACGACCCGCGACTCAGTGCGGCCAATGCCGAGCGTCTGATCGACGAAGGGGTGGTGGCCTTGTTCCTGAGTCGCGGCACCGCGCAAAGCCAGGCTCTGCTGCCCTTGCTCAGCAAGCATCAGATGGCCTTGGTGGCGCCGTCCAGCGGTGCCATGGTGCTGCATCAGCCCATGATCCCCCAGGTCTTCAATGTGCGCGCCACCTTCCAGAAGGAAGCGGCGCGCGCGGTGCAGCACCTGGCCTCGATCGGGGTCAAGCGGGTGACCATTGTTCAAGTCAACGATGCCTTCGGCAACGATGCCGGTATCGGTGCGATCAAGGGTCTGGAAGCCCAGGGCATGAAGGCCTCGGCCATCCTGCGCTTCGATGGCGCCAGGCCCGAGCTGGGGCCCTTGATGGAGCAGGTGGCGCGGGCCGGTGTCGAGGCCGTGCTTTTTATTGGGCCCAGCCATGCGGTGGTGCAAGGGGTCAACGCCTTGCGTGCGACCGGTTCCAAAGCCCAGGTGGCCACGCTGTCCAACAATGCTTCAGTCGATTTCGTCAAAGCCCTGGGCGAGAACGCGCATGGCGTGATCGTCACCCAGGTCTTCCCCTACGAGCGATCGACCAACAACCCCTTGGTGCGTGAAGCCCTGGGGTTGGCCAAGGCGCGTGGTCGCAATGAACTGAGCCCTTCGCAGATCGAAGGGTTTGCAGCGGCCAAGCTGCTGGTCGAAGGCCTCAAGCGAAGCGTCAAGGACATCAGCCGGGCTAGCCTGCTCAAGTCTTTGGAAGGCTTGCAGCGTCTGGACCTGGGTGGCGTCGAGTTGCACTACGGCCCCAAGGACCGCAGCGGTCTGGATTTCGTGGACATCTCCATCATCGGACCCGACGGCAAGTTCTGGCGCTGATCTGTCGGCGCCGATCGTTCGGCCCTGCCTTCCCGCCCACGGCTCCGTAGGAGCAAGGCTTGCTCCCTTCGGAAGGCCTGGCGCGCACGCGGGCCGGGGCCGGCTTCTATGATGGCGGCCGATGTCTGCTTCCCCCGCTTCTTCGAGCCCGCCTGCGGCGCCGGCCCGCCTCTGGCCCGGCTTCGCCTTGGCCACCGCTGGCGCCATCGCCTTCTCGGGCAAGGCCATCATCGTCAAGCTGGCCTACCGGCATGGTGTCGATGCCATCACCTTGCTGATGCTGCGCATGCTGATGGCCCTGCCCCTGTTTGTGCTGCTTGCCTGGTGGGCCGGGCGGGGCAAGCCGGCGCTGACCCGGCGTGACGCCTGGGTGGTGCTGGGCCTGGGCTTCAGCGGCTACTACCTGGCCAGCTTTCTGGATTTCGCCGGCCTGGCATTCGTCAGCGCCAGTTTCGAGCGCCTGATCCTGTACCTCAACCCGACCCTGGTCTTGCTGCTGGGTTGGCTGTTCTTCAAGCGCCCTGTCACCGGCCGGCAGTTGCTGGCTCTCGCCATCAGCTACAGCGGTGTCTTGCTGGTGTTCGGACAAGAGCTGTCCTTGCAAGGCCCGCATGTGGGCCTCGGCGCGGCCCTGGTGTTTGGCAGTGCGCTCAGCTATGCCTGCTATCTGCTGTTCAGCGGCGAAGAAGTGCGGCGCCTGGGGGCGATGCGCCTGACCGGCCTGGCCACCACGGTGGCCTGCCTGCTTTGCATTGCCCAATTCCTGATGCTGCGGCCGCTCAGCGGCCTGGCCCAGCTGGCGCCCGAGGTGTGGTGGCTGTCCTTGCTGAACGCCACCGCGTGCACCTTTGCGCCGGTGCTGATGGTGATGCTGGCGATCGAGCGATTGGGCGCCAGCCTGGCGGCCCAGACCGGCATGGTGGGGCCCATGTCCACCATCGTGCTGGGCGCGCTGATTTTGGATGAACCCTTCACGGTCTGGGTGCTGATGGGCACGCTGCTGGTGCTGGGCGGGGTGTGGTTGTTGACGCGTTGGAGGTGATGGCGATGGATTTGGGACTGTCGGGCCGCTGGGCCCTGGTGTGTGCGGCCAGCAAGGGCCTGGGTCGAGGCTGTGCCGAGGCCTTGGTAAAAGAGGGCGCGCATGTGGTGATCACCGCGCGCGGCGCTGAAGCGCTGGAGGCCACGGCCGAGGCCTTGCGGGCGCTCAACCCCGCCGTGCAGGTGCTTGCCGTGGCGGGCGATATCGCCACGCCCGAGGGCCGCGCGGCGGCCTTGGCCGCCTGCCCGCAGGTCGATGTGCTGGTCAACAACGCCGGCGGCCCGCCGCCCGGTGATTTCCGCGACTGGGACCGCGCCGCCTGGCTGGCCGCCATCGACGCCAATATGCTGACCCCGATCGAGCTGATCAAGGCCACGGTCGACGGCATGGCGGCGCGTGGCTTCGGCCGCGTGCTCAACATCACTTCGGGCGCGGTCAAGGCGCCCATCGATGTGCTGGGCCTGTCCAACGGCGCGCGTTCGGGCCTGACCGGCTTCGTCGCCGGCCTGGCGCGCCAACCGCAGCTGGCCGGCCGCAATGTCACCCTCAACAACCTGCTGCCCGGCGCTTTTGACACCGAGCGCCTGCACAAGACCCTGGTGGCCGGCGCCAGCAAGAACGGCCTGGCGACCGAGGAGTTCGCGCAGCGCCGCAAGCAAAGCATTCCAGCCCAGCGCTTCGGCACGGCCGCCGAGTTCGGCGCCATCTGCGCCATGCTGTGCAGCGCCCAGGCGGGCTACCTGACGGGGCAGAACATCCTGCTCGATGGCGGGGCTTACGCCGGCGTGTTTTGAGTGGTCTCGCCAGGGCATCGCTCGGTCGCAATTTGTTACCGATCTGTGCCCTTTGGGGGGATGGGTGAGCGGGCTGCACTTGGGCACAATGCTCGGCTTCGTGTGGCTATGCCTGAATGGGAGTGCATCTTGATGATGAAGCAGAAGGTCTTCGTGCAGACCGGCGTGGTGGCTGCGGCCGTGATGATGCTGGCGGGCGGCGCCCGCGCCGAGGAGCAAGGCTCCAATGTCGAGAAATGCTCGAAGAAGCTGGGCGTGATCGCCGTGGCCGAGCCGCAGACCGGCTGGCACCACCTGTCGCGCTACGGCCTGGGTTCGCCCGAAGCCTTGCTGCGCATGATGATCCAGCAGTCGGGCTGCTTCGATGTGGTCGAGCGCGGCGTGGCCATGCAGAACCTGCAGCAGGAGCGCGCCCTGGGCCAGAGCGGTGATCTGCGCCAGGAATCCAATGTCGGCAAGGGCCAGATGCAGGCCGCCGACTTTGTGATGACGCCCAATGTGCAAGTGGCGGCCTCCGACACCGGCGGCATCGGGGGTGCGCTGATGGGCCGCCTGGGCGTGCTCGGCGCGATTGCCGGTGGCCTCAAGTTCAAGGAAGCGTCCACCAGCCTCCTGATCGCCGATGTGCGCTCCAGCATCCAGGTGGCCGCCGCCGAAGGCAAGGCCACCAAGACCGACTTCGGCATCGGCGGCTGGGCCTACGGCAACGGCATGCTGGGTGCGCTGGGCGGCTACACCAAGACGCCGGAAGGCAAGATGGTGGCCGCCAGCCTGCTGGACAACTACAACAAGATCGTCCAGACCATCCGCGATCAGCCTCAGCTGATCCGCAGCAACAGCGCCTCGGGCGATGCCAATGCCGCAGCCTCGCAAAAGGCCGAGGCACCGCAAAAGCCCGGGCAAACCCTGTGCCCCAAGATCGCCAATGTGAAAGCCTATGCCACGGCTTCGCGCGAAGGCAAGGTCGTGGCCACCCTCACCAAGAACGATGAGCTGATCGCCTCGGGCGAGCTCAGCAACGGCTTTGTCTTTGTGGACGCCGCCAACTTCAGCGGCTGGGTGCAGCGCACCCTGGTCGGCGCTTGCGGCATGGTGTCGAGCGCGCCGCAGGCCCAGCCTCTGCCGGTCACGCAATCGGTGGCCGGCGGCATCTTCGGCAACTTCTCCGGCAGCTTCAGCGGGTACGAACAGGGCAGCTTCACGGTCAGCATCCTGCCGGGCCTCAATGGCAGCGGCACGGTCACCGGCAGCGGTGTCTCCAACCAGAGCGGCGCCTTCAGCGTCAGCGGCGCGGTGCTGCCCAATGGCCGCCTGACCATGGTGGCCTCCGGCTCGGCCGGCTCGGCCCATTACCAGGGCGGTGTGGACCCGGTCAACGGCACGGTCAGCGGCACCTGGAGCTATGGCGGCGGCATGAAGGGCGGCGGCAGCTTCAGCGGCCAGCGCAGCTGAGGGCGTCAATGAGGGCGTGGCTGAATTGTGCTCAGCCCCGCGGCCTCAGGCCTTTTTCGACGAGACCCTCGACGAGACCCAGATCCCGGCCGCAATCAGGCCCAGGGCCGCACCGTGGTACCACTGCGGCCATTCGCCCAGCAGGGCCGCGGACATCAGGCCGGCAAATACCGGCGTGAGGTTGCCGAAGAAGGCCGCCACCGCCGGCCCGGCCTGGGCCACGCCCAGGCCCCAGCAGCGGTAGGCGATCAGCGAAGGCCCCACCGCCACGTAGATGAGGGTCAGGGCAAGACCTGACCCCCAGGCGATGGGTGCTGGGCTGCCCAGCGCCTGCTCGGCGCCCGCCATGCCGCCGGCAAAGACGAGGCCGAAGAGCAGCTGGGCCATCAAGGTCTCGGCCCAATCCCAGTGGGGGCGCTGTTCCCCGCGCATCGAGGCCGGTGGCCGCGCCAGCAGCCAGCTGTACAGGGCCCAGGAGAGGATGGCCAGCAGCATCAGCAGATCGCCGCTGACGAAGTGCACCTGGGCCAGGCTGGTCAGTTGTCCGCGCGCGATCACCAGGGCCACGCCGGCCAGCGAGAGCAGGGCGCCCAGCAGCTGGCGCCGCTGCGGCCGCACGCCGAACAACAGGGCGCCGATGGCCAGCATCCAGACCGGCAGGCTGGCGGCGATCAGGGTGACGTTGAGCGCGCTGGAGCTGCGCAAGGCCTGGTACTGCAGGGCGTTGTAGCAGCCCATGCCCAGGAACCCGGTCAAGGCCAGATAGGCCCAGCGCTGGCGCAGCAATTCGGTCTGTTTCAGCAGCCGCCAGGACAGTGGCAGCAAGAGCAGGGCTGCCAAGGCCCAGCGCAGGCCGTTGAGGGCCAGGGGGCTGATGCTGCCCACCATCAATCGCCCGACCACGGCATTGCCCGCCCACATCAGGGGTGGAAGGGTCAGCAAAAGGGCCAGGCGCGGGTTCAAAAGCCGATGTCCGGGCGCTTGTCGGCGTGGTGCTTGTTCTTGCGGCTGCTGCGCAGGCGCCAGCGCAGCAGCAGGCCCAGGGCCACCACCAGGGCGGTCATCAGCGGCAAAGCCGCGCTGGCTTGCTGCGCTCGCGCTGAGCCCAGGCTGGCGACGGTGTCCATCAGCCAGCCGAACAAGCCGCCGATCAAGGCGAGTGACAGCAAGGCCAGGGCGCCGGCCACGGCCAAGCCCCAGGCAAGGCGACGGTAGCGGGCGGAGCCCGTGAGATTCATGTCCATGGCGTGCCTGGATTCAAGGTTCTGGGTCGGGCGGGCTCGCTGGGCGGTCCGCCCCCGAGCCGTCCAGAGCCACTTCAAAACTGAAGCAGGAGCCCGTGCCCGGCTGGCTTTCCACCTGCACCTGGCCGCCCATCAGGCTGACCAGGCGCTGGACGATGGTCAGGCCCAGGCCGGTGCCACCGTAGCGCCGCGTGATGCTGCCATCGGCCTGGCTGAAGGGTTCGAAGATCTGCTGGATCTGGTCGCGCGTCATGCCGATGCCGGTGTCGTGCACGCTGAAGCGCAGGCGCAGTGGTGGCGGGCCTTCGGTGGGCGCGTTGCCGGCTTCTCCAGGCTCGGGCTCGATGCGTTCCACCTCGACCCGCACCTCGCCTTTTTCGGTGAACTTGAGCGCATTGCCGACCAGATTGACCAGCACCTGGCGCAGGCGCAGGGCGTCGCCGGTTGCATGCTGCGGCACGCCGGGCTGGACGCGGGCGTGCAGGTGCAAGCCCTTCTCGTGTGCCTGGAGCAGCAGCGGGTGCAGGGCCTCGCGCAGGCAATCGTGCAGGGAGAAATGCGCCTGCTCGATGACCACGCGGCCCGATTCGATCTTGGCCACGTCCAGCAGGTCGTTGATGATGACCATCAGGCCCTTGGCCGAGCTGTGGGCCAGTTCGATGAATTTGCGCTGCTTGTCGCTGAGCTCGGTCTGCAGCACCAGCTCGGTCAGGCCCAGCACCCCGTTCATCGGTGTGCGGATCTCGTGGCTCATATTCGCCAGAAAACTGCTCTTGGCCTGGCTGGCCGCTTCGGCCGCTTCTCGGGCGGCTTCGAGCGCGGCTTGGCTGGCCTTGAGGTCGGCGATGTCGCGGGCATTGAGCAGCAGCACCTGCTCGCCGGTCACCGGGTCGCGCATGGGTCGGGCATTGACGCCATGCCAGCAGCGGCCACCGTCGGTCAGCAGCTCCAGATCGGCCTTGAAGCTGTGGCCGGCCCGCACTTGGTTGAAGACCTTGATGGCATCTCCGCTGTCGGCAAACAGGGCCTCGAAATCGCTGATGCGCCCACGACCGGCGGTGCTGGTGTTGGCCACAACCGGGCGTTTGCCAAAAGCCAGGGCGGCCGCAGGGTTGCGCATCAGGGTGCTGCCGTCCTGCAGGCTGAACACGGCGATGCGCACGCTCGTGTGCTGCAGGGCTTCCACGCCGCGCAGCATGGCCTTGTCGCTGCTGTTGGCCAGGGAATCGGCCGCAAACAGCATGACCTGGCGGCGGTCGGGGGTGAGGATGCCGCGTGAGACCAGCATCACAGTGGCGGGCTGGCCCTTGGGGTAGAGCGTCCATTGTTCGCGCACGATCTTGCCCTGGGCATGGTCGGCGGCGGTGACAGCCAGGCGTTCGCGCACGGCCTCGCTGGTGTCGGAGAAATCGCGCGAGAGGAATTCCTCGGCGCTGCTCGCGCGCCAGAAACCGAGTGCGGCGGCATTGGCCCAGAGATTGCGCTGGCGTGCGGGGTCGAACACCCACATTGGCACGTCAAGCCAGTCGTAATGGGTCAAGCAGGAAAAATCGAGCATGGAGGGTCAGGGTGGGCCAAACGGCCGAGCGTGCAGGCCTTGTGGGGCCACCTCCGTGGCCATCCGGCAGGCTGCGCGTGGCGCTGCGCATTGTCGCCTGGGTGACGCGGCCTGCCGTCGCTTGTCGGCCGGCTGTTGCGCAAAAAACTGCGTTCGACGCGCGACTGGTGCGCAATTCGGCGGCTTCAGTCTTCCACGGCCGCGCGGTAGGCATGCCAGCTGGCATGGCCCAGCACCGGCCCCACCACCAGCAGGCCGGCAAATCCCGGCAGCAAGGCCAGCACCACCAGCACCGTGATCAGGGCGCCCCAGAACAGCATCACACCGGTTTGTGTCAGCACGAGGCGCAAGCTGGTCAGGCCGGCCGTGACAGCATCGGTCGGGCGATCCAGCAGCATGGGGATGGAGATCACGCTGACGGCATAGATCAGGCCGGCGAAGAAGGCGCCGACGCCGAGGTAGGCGACGATGAAGCCCAGGTTCTCGGGGTTGAGCAACTTGACCAGGGAACCGCTGAGATCGGGCATGCCATCAAAGCTAACGGCAAACACCACCAGGGCCGCGCGGCCCCAGATCATCTCCAGGATCAGCAGCACGGTGCCGAAGATGGCGATCTGCGACATGCGCTTGCGCCAGGCGGTGAGGCAGTCCAGCAGGCGGGGCTGGTAGCCCTGCTGCAGGCGTCGGCTGACCTGGTACAGGCCCAGGCAGAGAAACGGACCCATCAGCAAAAAGCCGGCCGACAAGGCCAGGGTGTAGATGGGGGCATGCTCGTAGACACCGAGCAGGCACCAGCCCATCAGCATGAAACAGGCACCGAAGAACAGGCCGATCAGGGGGGCGCGCCGGAAATCAGCCCAACCGGCCGCCAGCCAGCGCACGGGGTCGCCAAAGCCCAGCGGGCGCAGGCGGATGGCAAAAGCGCTGTCGGCAGGGATTTCCTCATTCACCGCCGAGGGCGGCAGAGGCTGGGGCCGGGGCGCATCGCTGGAGGGCAGTTCGGCGGGTGTCATGGCCGCAGCTTAGGCGCCTGCAAGGCCTGCGCACCAGCGGGCTTTCCAGCAGATGCAGGCCCCGCGGGACGCGAGTCAAGCTGGCGCTCAGGTTCAGCGGCGCAGTGCGGCGCGGGGCCGCACTCAGCCCTTGCGAACTCGCCGAACCTCGTCCCAGATCAGCAGCACCGCGCCCACGGTGATGGCGCTGTCGGCGACATTGAAGGACGGGAAGGCCCGGCCGCTCCAGTGCACCTGGATGAAATCGACCACATAGCCGTGCAGCAGGCGGTCGATGACATTGCCGATGGCGCCGCCCAGGATCAAGCTCAGCGCTGTGGCAAACAGGGTTTGCTGGCCGTGGCGTTTGAGCATGATGAGGATGAAGACCGTGGCTGCTGCACCCAGTCCGACGAAGAACCAGCGCTGCCAGCCTGCCGCATTGGCCAGGAAGCTGAAAGCGGCGCCGGTGTTGTGGACCCGCACGACGTTGAAAAAGCTGGTTACATAGCGGCTGTCGCCGAGCTGGAAGTTGCCCAGGATCAGCACCTTGGTGAACTGGTCCAGCAGGATGATGACCAGGGCGATGCCCAGCCACAGGCCCAGCTTGTTGCCACCGCCCGCGCCGCTTTTCTTGTTGCTGCTCGCCATCGTTCAGGCCACCGTACGGGTTTCGCCGCCGCCGTGCAGATTGCTGTCGCAGCGGCCGCACAGAGTCGGGTGGGCCGGGTTGGCACCCACGTCCTCGCGGTAATGCCAGCAGCGCTCGCATTTCTGGTGAGCCGACGGGGTGACCGTGACGCTCAATGCTTCCGCAGCCGAGAGGTTGGCGGCCGAAGTGATGAAGACGAACTTCAGATCCTCGCCCAGGCTTTGCAGCAGGGCCAGGTCTTGCGCTTCGACGCCCAGGGCCACCTCGGCCTGCAAGGAGGCGCCCACGCCGCCGGCGCTTCGCACATCCTCTATGGCCTTGTTGACCGCCTCGCGGATCTCGCGGATGCGGCCCCACTTGGTCAGCAAGGCCTCGTCCGGGGCAGCGAACTTCCAGTAGGTCTCGACAAAAATGCTCTCGCCGCCGTGGCCGCCGTCGAAGATGGCCCAGGCCTCCTCGGCGGTGAAGCTCAGGAAGGGCGCCATCCAGCGCAGCATGGCCTGGGTGATGTGCCAGAGCGCCGTCTGCGCCGAGCGGCGCGCCAGGCTCTTGGGCGCGGTGGTGTAGAGCCGGTCCTTGAGCACGTCCAGGTAGAAGGCGCCCAGGTCTTCCGAGCAATAGACCTGCAGCTTGGCCACCACCGGGTGGAACTCATAGCGCTGGTAGTGCGCCAGGATGTCGGCCTGCAGCTGCGCCGCGCGGGCCAGGGCGAAGCGGTCCACTTCCAGCAGCTGATCCAGCGGCAGGGCATCGGTCTTGGCATCGAAGTCCGAGACATTGGCCAGCAGGAAGCGCAGGGTGTTGCGGATGCGGCGGTAAGCATCGACCACGCGGGCCAGGATCTTGTCGTCCAGGCCCAGATCGCCCGAGTAGTCGGTCGAGGCACACCAGAGGCGGATGATCTCAGCGCCCATCTTCTCGCTGACGGTCTGCGGCGCCACCACATTGCCGACCGACTTGCTCATCTTGCGGCCCTGGCCGTCGACGACGAAGCCGTGGGTCAGCAAGCCCTTGTAGGGCGCGCGGCCGTAGAGTGCGCAGCCGATCAGCAGGGAGCTGTGGAACCAGCCGCGGTGCTGGTCATGGCCTTCCAGATAGAGGTCGGCCTCGGGGCCGCTGTCGTGGGCGGCGCCCACGTGGCTGCCTTTGAGCACATGCTGGAAGGTCGAACCGGAGTCGAACCAGACGTCCAGGATGTCGCTGCCCTTGCTGTACTGCGCCGCTTCTTCGCCCAGCCATTCGGCCGGGTCCAGCTTGGCCCAGGCCTCGACGCCGCCGACTTCCACCAACTGCGCAGCGCGCTCGATGAACTCCAGGGTCTTGGGGTGGGCCAGGCCGCTGTCCTTGTGCAGGAAGATGGGCAGGGGCACGCCCCAGCTGCGCTGGCGCGAGATGCACCAATCGGGCCGGCCGGCGATCATGTCGCGCAGGCGAGCGCGGCCGTTCTCGGGGTAAAAGCTGGTGGCGTCGATGGCTTCCAGCGCGGTCTGGCGCAGGGTCTTGGCGGCCGGGTCGGTGGCGAACAGGCCTTCGCCCTCATCCATGCGCACGAACCACTGCGCGGCCGCGCGGTAGATCACCGGCGTCTTGTGGCGCCAGCAGTGCGGGTAGCTGTGGGTGATCTGCACATGCGAGAGCAGTCGGCCGGCGTCTTCCAGGGTCTGGGCGATGACGGCATTGGCCTTCCAGATGTGCTGGCCGCCGAACAGGGGCAGGCTGGCTTCGTAAGTGCCGTTGCCGGTGACCGGGTTCAGGATGTCCTTGAAGGCCATGCCATGCGAGATGCAGGACTGGAAGTCATCCAGGCCGTAGGCGGGCGCCGAATGCACGACGCCGGTGCCGTCCTCGGCGGTGGCGTAATCGGCCAAATAGACGGGGCTGGTTCGGTTGTAGCCCGCATCGACATGGGCCAGCGGGTGCTTGAACTCCAGGCCGGCCAGGTTCTTGCCGAGCGTGGTGGCCAGCACCGAGCCCTCGAGCTTCCAGCGTGCCAGGCACTTCTCGACCAGGGCCTCGGCCACCACATACAAGCCGCGCGGCGTGTCCACCAGGGCATAGCTCAGCTCGGGGTTGAGGTTGAGTGCCTGGTTGGCCGGGATGGTCCAGGGGGTGGTGGTCCAGATGACGGTGAAGGCATCCTTGTCCAGCGAGCTCAGGCCAAAAGCTGCGGCCAGGCGCACCGGCTCAGCGCTCAGGAAGGCCACGTCCACGGCTGGGCTCTTCTTGTCCTGGTACTCGATCTCGAACTCGGCCAGCGAGGAGCCGCAGTCAAAGCACCAGTACACGGGTTTGAGGCCGCGGTAGACGAAGCCGCGCTCGAACAAGCGCTTCAAGACGCGGATCTCGCCCGCTTCGTTTTTGAAGTCCATGGTGCGGTAGGGGCGGTCCCATTCGCCGAGCACGCCCAGGCGCTTGAAATCGGCGCGCTGGGCGTCGATCTGCTCGCCGGCATAGGCGCGGCTCTTGGCCTGCACCTCGTCGCGCGGCAGGCCGCGGCCGTGTGTTTTCTCGATCTGGTTCTCGATCGGCAGGCCGTGGCAGTCCCAACCGGGGATGTAGGCCGCGTCCAGGCCTTCCAGTTGGCGGGCCTTGACGATCATGTCCTTGAGGATCTTGTTGGCGGCGTGGCCGATGTGGATCTGGCCATTGGCATACGGCGGGCCGTCATGCAGCACAAACTTGGGCGCGCCGCGGCGCGCCTCGCGCAGGCGCTGGTAGGTGCCTTGTTCTTCCCAGGCCTTGATCCAGCCCGGTTCGCGCTTGGGCAGATCGCCGCGCATGGGAAACGGGGTGTCGGGCAGGTTCAGCGTGGCGCGGTAATCAGCGGGGGTGTCTTTGGCGGCTGTCATGGTGAAGCGATGGCTTTCAGGCGTGAGCCCGTTCAAAAGAGTCGCCGCGCGCAGGGCGGGCGGTGGAGGGCGTGCAGGAGGCGCGAGGGTGTAGAGCCCATCGCAGGGGCTGCGGCAGGCCGGTGTGCTGCACCCGGCCCCCGCGCCGATCAAATTCGATCGCGGGTGGTCTGCCGGCGCAAGGCGGCGTGGGTGGCCAAAAAGGCGCGTGCCTGCTCGGCATCCTGCCGGATGGCAGCCGTCAAGGCATCGAGCCCGTCGTAGCGGGCTTCGTCGCGAAGTTTGTGCAGGAGTTCCACGCGCACGAGTTTACCGTAGGCCTCCTCACGCCCCAGGGGAGCGGGCCAGGCTAAGCAATGCACCTCGAGCAGCACGCGACCGGCGTCTTCCACCGTGGGTCGCACACCCAGGCTGGCCACGCCGTCCAGCGGCTCGGCGGCCAGGCCATGGGTGCGCACGGCGAAGATGCCGTGGGCGGCCGGCTTGTCATGGCTGAAGCGCAGGTTCAGGGTGCGAAAGCCGTCCAGGGCACCGGGGCTGGATTCACCGAGGCTGCGGCCCAGCTTCTGGCCATGAACGACATGGCCCGAGATGGCATATGGCCGACCGAGCAGGCGCGCGGCACCTGCCATGTCACCGGCGGCCAGGGCCTCTCGCACGGCGGAGCTGCTGACGCGCAGCCCGTGTACCTCGTAGCTCATCATGCGGGCGACGTCGAAGCCGCGCTGCCGTCCGGCGGCGTCCAGCGTGGCGTAGTCGCCCTGGCGCTTGGCGCCGAAGCGGAAGTCGTCACCAACCAGGATGTAGCGCGCCCCCAGGCCCTGCATCAGCACCTGGTCGATGAAAGCTTGTGCGCTGAGCGCAGCCAGCGCCGCATCGAAGCGCAGCACGATGACCTGGTCGATGCCGCAGCGTTCCAGCTCGCTGAGCTTGTCGCGCAGGGTGGCGATACGGGCGGGCGCCAGCTCCGGCTTGCCCGCGAGCTGGGCAAAGAAGTCGCGTGGGTGGGGCTCGAAGGTCATCACGCAGCTGGGCAAGCCGCGGTGTGAGGCCTCGGACTTGAGCAAGGCCAGCATGGCCTGATGGCCGCGATGGACGCCGTCGAAATTGCCAATCGTCAGCGCACAGGCGCTGGCGATGCCGGGATGATGGAAACCGCGAAAAACCTGCATGGCGCCGATTATCGTGCGCCAGCGCAGCGACCGGATTTGGCCTTCAGACCAGGGCTGCCGAGCGGCTCTGCTGCGCGACCTGCATATGGCGCTGCACCACGGCGACGAGGTCGTCCATCTCGAAGGGTTTGACCAGGTAATCGTCCATGCCGCACTGGATGCAGCGCTCGCGGTCGCCGTTCACGGCGCTGGCGGTCAGGGCGACGATGGGCACGGGCGTCAGGAACTTCTGGCGCTCCTGGCTGCGCCAGCGGCGC
This sequence comes from Paucibacter sp. B51, assembly GCF_027863535.1. NCBI lineage: Bacteria > Pseudomonadati > Pseudomonadota > Betaproteobacteria > Burkholderiales > Sphaerotilaceae > Roseateles > Paucibacter sp. B51. The sequence continues at coordinate 3,399,353 of NZ_JAPIVN010000001.1, forward strand.
GTGGCCTCGAAGCCATCCATGCGCGGCATCTGGCAGTCCATCAGCACCAGGTCGTAGTGCTGCTGGCTCAGCCGGTCCAGGGCCTCCAGGCCATTCTCGGCCGTGTCCACCTGCAGACCGCAGCACTCCAACATGGACGAGGCCACCAGCACATTGACCAGACTGTCGTCCACCAGCAGCACGCGGCCGCTGAGCTGGGGCGCCAGGTCCTTGGCGCTGCTGGTACCCAGGGCGCGGTAGTCGCTGGCAGGAAGGGGGCGCGCAGGCGCGGGCTGGCAGGCTTGCAGGGGCAGGGTGAACTCGAACAGCGAGCCTTGGCCGGGCACCGAGCTGCAGCGCAGATCGCCACCCATGGCGCGGGCCAGCTCGCGCGAGATGGTCAGGCCCAGGCCGCTGCCGTCCTGGCGCGGCGCGCGGCTTTGCTGGGTGGCTTGTTCAAAGGGGGCAAAGATGCGCTCCATCTGGTCGGCCGCAATGCCTTCGCCGCTGTCGCGCACCGCAAAGCGCAGCAAGGTGCCGGCGCGCATGTCCAGGGTCGAGCTGACCTCCACGTTCACGGCGCCGCGCTCGGTGAACTTGATGGCGTTGCCGATCAGGTTGTGCAGCACTTGCTTGATGCGCGAGGCATCGCCCAGCACATGGCTGGGCAGGGCGGGGCTGAACTGCAGCTCGAAGGCCAGACCTTTGTCGCGAGCGGTCTGCACCAGCAGCTGGCAGACATCGTCCACCACCTCGCGCAGGCTGACCGGGCCGGCGTCCACGGCCAGCTTGCCGGACTCGATGCGGGCCAGATCCAGGATGTCGTTGACCAGGGCCAGCAGATGGCGGCCCGAGCGGCGCACGATGTCGATCTGCTCGCGCTGCTCGGGCTTGAGTTCGCTGCGCTCCAGCAGCTGGGTCATGCCCAGGATGCCGTTCAGCGGCGTGCGGATTTCGTGGCTCATCACCGCGACGAAACGGCTCTTGCTGGTGCTTTGGTGCTCGGCCGACTGCAGGGCCTGTTGGCGCTGTTCGGCCACCCATGCATTGGCAAAGCGCAGGCGCAGCAGCTCGGTGTGGCGTTGCTCGATGCGGCGTGACTCGCTCAAGGCGATGCAAAGGAAGAAGCCCAGGCCCAAGGCGATCAGGGCGCCTGTTTGCGTGCCCAGGCTCAGGTTGTAGGCCATCAACGGGGCCAGGGCCAGCGTAGAGAACACCAGATTGGCCTGGAAGCGACCGCCCAACACGAACAGACCCATGGCACTCAGGCCGACCATGGAGGCCAGCATCACGCCTTCCAGCTCGGGTGCCTGCGGGGTGTGAAAGAACCAGCCCATGGCGCCCCAACTCAGCGCATCAAGGGCCAGCAATTGCAGCGCACGCCGGCGCCAGGGGAGCAAGGTTTGGAGCGGGGGGCGTTGACCGCCAAGGGGCGCCAACACATGTCGCTGGAAATGCAAGGCTTCCGCACAGCGCCAGAGCGTCACCAGGGCGCGCGCGCCGAGCCAGCCCAAGAGTAGCTCGTGAGACAGATGGGGCCAGAGCAGGTAGACGGGCAGCAGGCAAAAGGCCAGGCCCAGCAGCGTGCGCTTGAGTGTGCCTTCGAACAAGCCAAGGATTTGCTCGACCAGAACCTGGGCGGAAATATCGGGGCTCAGCCGCGTTTCGCGGCCGCCTTCCAGGTCTGCCGGGAACTCGGACGCCTGTGCGGCATCCGTCCCGTTCGCGGCCCATGCGGCCGACGCTGCTGTCATCTCTTTCACCCCTCGACGTCCGGCCGCCTCTTGCTGAGGCCGCTCCAACAGCGTGGGTTCTTGCCCACGCTTGTGATCGCTCCACTCTCGGGCGTGTTTCTACAGGGCAAAGATGACAAATTGAACCGGAACAACCCTTGAAAACCACAGTCATATGAAGTTTCCAGGGCAAACCACTAGGGCGTTTGTCTCAGCGCAATCAGGAGCTGATCAGCGCTGGACTGTGAACCCACTGCCACTCGCCGGGCTTGAGGTCGGCGGGCAAGGCCAGCGCGCCGAACTGGGGTCGATGCAGACTCTCCACCCGGTTGCCGACGGCTGCCACCATGCGCTTGACCTGGTGGTACTTGCCTTCGGTGAGGGTCAGGCGCAGGCCGTGGCTGCCGAAGGCCTCGGCGCCTTCGGCCTTGACCATCTCCGGCGTATAGCCCGGGCCTTCGCTGGCGACAGGCTTGCTCGACTTTTGGGGTTTGCGTGATTCGCTGGCGCGGCGGGCTGCCAGCTCGGCCGGCAGCTTGGACTCTGCAGGTTCGCGCAGCTCCACGCCGGCCAAGAGTTGTGCCACCATCTCGGGCGTGACTGGATGCTTGCACTGCGCCTCGTAGACCTTGGGCACATGGTGCTTGGGGCTGGTGAGCTTGTGGATCAAGCTGCCGTCGTCGGTGAGCAGCAGCAGACCGGTGGTGTCTTCGTCCAGGCGACCCACTGGCTGGACATTGCGCTCGCGCAACGGCGCTGGCAGCAGGCTCATGACGCTGGGGTGGTGCTTGGGCTTTTGCGAGCATTCATAGCCTGCCGGCTTGTTCAGCAGGATCAGCGCCTTTTCGTAAAAGGGCCAGGTCTTGCCACTGACCTGAAAGCTGAAGCCCTCGGTTTCGTATTCGGCATCCGGATCGTCTGCCTCTTCGCCGGCAATGCGAACCTCGCCGTTGTAGATCAGACCGGCGCAGAGGCGGCGGGTGCCGAAGCCTTGCGAGAACAGGATGTTGGAGAGGCGCATTTTCATATCGCTATTGTCCATGAGCCCGCTGCGCTGTTCGCACGCGGGCGCTGAAGGGGCGCTGATGCTTGCCTATGATCCACAAGCGCCAAGTCCGGGGTGATCCTCGCTGCCGCAGTAATTCGCTCGCCATGGACCTCAAAATGACCGATACAACCACTTCTCGTCCTGCTCCTGTCCTGGCCATCCATGGTGGCGCTGGTACTTTGACGAGGGGCGCCATGAGTGCCGAGCAAGAGGCTCGTTATCGCGCTGCCTTGGCAGGCATTCTGCGCGCCGGTCAGGCGCAGCTCGCCGCAGGCGCAAGCTCAGTTGATGTGGTGGTGGAGGCGGTTAGGCAGCTCGAAGAGTGTGAGCTGTTCAATGCTGGCAAGGGCGCGGTTTACACGGCGGCTGGCACCCATGAGCTTGACGCCTGCGTGATGGATGGGCATGGCTGTCGTGCAGGCGCAGTGGCTGGGGTCAGCCGCACGCGCAACCCGATTCTTGCGGCTCGAGCGGTGATGGAGCACAGCGCTCATCTGCTGTTTGTCGGCGCGGCAGCCGATGAGTTCGCCGCACGCCATGGCTTGGAGCAGGTGGAGCCCAGTTGGTTTGGTACGCCGCATCGCCTGGAGCAGCTTCGGCGTGCGCAGCAACTGCAGGCTGGCGTGCTGCGCGATCACGATGGTCAAGAGTTGCTGGCTCGGGATGTGTCATCGCTGCGGGGCGATGCTCGGGTGTCTGGCCCAATTGATGAGCTGACCAAGTTTGGTACGGTCGGCGCTGTCGCCCTGGATGCGGCCGGCCATCTGGCGGCCGCCACTTCTACGGGTGGCATGACCAACAAGCAGGTCGGTCGAGTCGGGGATACGCCACTCGTGGGAGCCGGAACCTACGCCAATGACGCCACAGTGGCCGTGTCATGTACGGGCACGGGTGAGCTGTTCATTCGTGCTTGCGCCGCACATGATGTGTCGGCACTGATGGAATATGCCAGTCTGTCATTGGCCGAGGCTTGTGAGCGTGTGGTGATGCAAAAGCTTCCGCCGGATGCCGGTGGATTGATTGCAGTCTCTGCCCGAGGCGAGGTATGTCTGCCATTCAACTCCGAGGGGATGTATCGGGGTTATGCGCGGGTGGCTGCCGGCGAGCCCGTGGTGGCGGTCTATCGCTCAGAGTAGTTGTGCTGAGGCATCGGCACGCAGGCTGATTTGCTCCTTTGCGCACTTAATGACTGCTTGTCTGAGATTCGACAAAGACATGAAAAAAGCGGCCCGCGGCCGCTTCTTTCTGTTGATGGCCGGGCTGGATGGCCCAGCCCTTTGCATCAGTGCTTCTTGCTTTGGCGGCGGGTGTAAACCACGCCGAACACAGCCAAGCTGACCAGTGCCAGCGAACCAGGCTCCGGCACGGCGCGTGCGGTTGCGCGGATCAGGGCTTGGCCCGAGCCGCTCGGGTTCGGGTTGTAGACCGAGAAGGTGTAGTTCGTTGTGCCAGTCAGGCCGGCAGCCCAGGTGCCATTCAGACCTGCCAGGTAAACGTCCACTTGGTTCTTGAACGATGTACCGGTCTCGTTCACGTCCAGGCCACTGTTGGTGTAGGCGGCGCTGTAGTATTTCTTGTCGGAGCTCTTGCCGGCGCCGTCGCCCAGGATTTCCCAGATGGCGAACTGGAAGGCGGCCGATTTGGTCGATGAAGTCAGGCTGTCAGAGTAGGCGTGCTCGAACAAGTTGGTCAAGTCGGCCAGGACGCGGCTGGTCGTCGTGGTCGAGTCGTCGTACATGCCCTTGATGCCTGTCGCCTGGTAGTTGGCGCCCGCAAAGATCGAGGCGTAGCCCATGGTGGCGCCGCCGGGCGTGGCCTGGTAGCCATTGACGAAGTTGTTCAGCGATACCTTGTCATAAGTGTCCGGCGAGAGGTAGTTGTTCAGCGGGTCCAGGCAGTAAACCCAGAAGCTGTTGGCGCCCAGTGCATTGCTTGTGCCTTCATTGACCTTCCAAGCACCCAGACCGGTGTCGCGGGCACTGGTGTTGCCGAACACCAGCGAGTGGGTCTCGATCAGCGAAGAGCCGGAGCCAGTCGCCTTGGTCACGGTCGTCGCGCCTTGAGCGTAAGCGGAGCCGGCGGCCACCACGAACAGAGCCGTTGCGGCAAAAGACGCAAATCGACCGGTGGTAGTTGTCGCTGTGGCAGCGTAGTTCATGGTGTGGACCCTGTCGGCGTAGATGGTGTTACGGAAATCTTGGATTGCATCCTACTCGGCCCTTGGCTTCCAACAATCCCGCGAACCGGGGGGTGTTGAGGGACTGTAAAAAATTCACAGTTGCAGCCAATTACCCAAGCAAATACTCAATACCAATTTCATGCCCGGATTCTGCCTGTTCAATCCGTAGCAAGAGAACCCCCGATATCGAGGGGCGTGAGTAATGTCTCGGTCAATTGGCCTTGGTTTGGATATTCGAATAGGCCGTTTGGCTTACATATTCTGGGCTTGATTTGCCGTATTGGCGTCAGGGCGCCAGACTGGAGCCGTGATCACAGACCGAGTTCCAGTTTCAAACGGCTGACTTCCTGCGTCATCGGCAGCTTGGGTTGGGCGTTGAGCGCAGCGCTCAGTTCTTCCTTGGCTTCTGCTTTGCGGTTCAGCTTGGCCAAGGCGAAGGCCAGGTGAAAGCGGATTTCGCCATTGCCGGGGCTGCGCAGGCGAGCCTCACGCAAATGACGCAGGCCGCCCTCGATATTGCCGCGCTGCACCAAGATCCAGCCCAAGGTATCGGCTGCATCCGCGTTGCCGGGCGCCTGCTTCAAGGCCTTCTCGGCTGCAGCGACGGCTCCAGCGTCGCCCATGCGATGCAGAAGTTGGGCGTAATTGAGTTGAATGCCGATGTCGCCTGGCTGCAAGGCCAGAATCTGTTGGTAGTTCTTTTTCGCAGCTTCATTTCGGCCCGCTTGCATTTGCACGCCCGCGACGGCCTTCAGGGCGGTGATGTCATTGGGCGCTTTGCGGGCCCAGCCCTCCAGCATGAGCAGGGCCTTGTCCAGCTCACCTGCGGCCACCATGGAGCGCGCCAGCAAAATCGCATTGGCCGTGCTCGGTTCTTTCTCGAACACGGTGCGGTAGCCAGCTTGAGCGGCAGGGAATTGACCACGCGACATGGCCACATGGGCGCCAACCAGCGTTGTTTGCACTTTGCCTGGGTGGGTGTTGTTCAACGTCTTCAAGGCGGCATCCACCTTGGCGGGATCGCCGCGGCGAGCTTCCACCTCGACCTGCAAGAGCAGGGCGCCGAGGTCGCCCGCCTGCGACTGCAATGCCTTTTGCACGTTGTAAGTGGCCCCATCGACATTGCCTGCAGCCAGTTGCATACGTCCAATCTTGACCTGCTCCTGTGCATCAAAGTCCGCCACGCGGGTGGCCTCTTGCAGCACCTGGCGTGCGTTGCTGCCGTCGTTCAAGGCCAGGTAGACACGAGCCAGCGACAGCAAGGCGGGAAGCTTGCCGGAATAGTTGGCGGCCAGACTCTTGGCCAGGGGCAGAGCAAGGTCTGCCTGGCGTTGTTCCATGTAAAGCTCCACCAGCATCAAGCCCGGGCGCGCGTCAACGCGCTGCACCTCGTGGGCATGCCGCAGGTGGGCGATCGCTTCATTGGGGCGCTTGGCGCGCAGCTCGAGGATCGCCAGCTGGTAGAGCAACTCGGCATCATCCTTGTTGCCGCCTTCCAGCAGCTTCTCCAGTCGTTTGCGCGCCGGATCGAACTTGCTTTCTTCCATGTCCAGCCAGGACAGATTGACGGCCGCCGGGCGGAAGTTCGGGTCTTTCTGCAGCAACTGCTGGAAGGTGTCGCGAGCGCCCTTTTTGTCACCGGCCCTGCCTTTGATATTGCCCAGGAAGTTGAGCATGGTCAGGTTGTCGGGCTCGCGCTTGACGATGGCTTGGGCGGTCTGCAAGGCCTTGGCGGTCTGGCCTTGGTTGAGGTAGACGTTGGCCAACTGAATGCCAGCGCGGCCATCGCCCGGTGTGGCGGCGAAGGCTTTCTCCAGATTGGCCAGGCCCAATTTGTCCTGGCCCAGGCTCAACTGGCTGAAGCCCAGCTCGCGGATGGCCGAGGCCGAGCCGCTGCGGGCGGCCGACTTCTCGAAAAACTCACTCGCCTGGACATAGCGCTTGCGAGCCATGTTCACCGTGCCCAGCAGGAACAAGACCTGCGGGTCTTCCGGATTGATGCGCTGTGCGGCTTCCAGCAAAACCATGGCCCGCCCGTAGTCTCGGGTGTCGACCAGGATGGATGCCAGCATCACCTGTGCGGCGTAGTTCTTGCTGTTCAAGCCCAGGAGGATGTCGAGATAGCCGCGCGCCTTCTCCGGGTTGCCCAGGGCACGGTGCGACATTGCTCCGGCCAGCAGCAAAGGGTCGTTGCCCGCCAGAACTTCAGGGGAAATGGCGTCGATCAGGTCCACCGCATTGGCGAAGGCGGTCTTGGCGGTGGCAAGGTCGCCTTTGCGGTTGGCCAGAAAGCCGCGCAGAAATGAGGCGCGAGGGTCTTCCAGCTCCCATTCCACCAGTTGGGCCAGGTCCTTGCTGGCCTCGGCCTCCTGATTCAGGCCAATCAGTAGGGAAGCACGTGCCACGCGGGCGTCGACCTGCTTGGGATTGATCTTGAGGGCGCGTTCTTGGGCCGCCAGGGCGCCCTTCAGGTCTTGCTGACCTTGCAAGATCGTGCCCAGGGTGTACCAGGCGCCCGCTTCGTTGGGCGACAGCTCGGTGCCCTTGAGTGCCGAGGCCTTGGCCTTGTCTCGCTCGCCCAGGCGCAGCAGCATGGGTGCCTCGGCTGTCCAGGGGCTGCCCGAGCGGGGATTCAAGGCCTTGGCCTCGGCGAAGCTCTTGGCAGCCTGGGTGACATTGCCAGACATGGCGTAGGCCGAACCTCGCAAGGTCAGGACCTCGGCCTGAGCTTGGGTGGGCAGGCCACTGGTGGTGATCTGGTCGATCAGCTTCTTGCGATCACCCAGCAGCAGATAGATTTGTGCCAGCGGGATCGCCACCTCGCTGCGGCTGACGCCTTGCTTCAGCGCTTCTTCCAGCGCCGCTTCAGCAGCCTTCAACTCGCCCTGGCCCAGCAACACCTTGCCCAGCAGCAGGTGCGCCGCCAGCATCTTCTGGTCCTCCTGGATGGAGTTCTTCAGCTGGATGATGGCACCCGGCAGATCGCCTCGCTCGAATCGACGCAGGCCGTCTTCGTAATAGGTCGAGGCCTTGTCGGCCGCCGCCAGGCTCCAGGGGGAGCCGCTCAAGAGCAGCAGGCCCAGCACCAGAGGGCGAAGCAGACGCGGAGCCAGGGACGGGGTCGACGAGGGCGAAGACGAAGGAGTGGGCTGGTGTTTGGATCGCATGGGCGAAGTATCGTCAAGCGCCTGTCGAGGCGGGCGGAATTTATACCGGGAGAGAGGTGTTTCGAATGCGCTCTTCGCGCCACATGCCGTGGGTCGAGCGTGCGGACCTGACGGCCATTTTGAGCGCAAACGCCTGCGGCATCAGTAGCGCAGGTCCAGCGTCAGCACGTCATTGTCCCGTTTCATCTGGAAGCGGGTCAGAAAGCTGTTGCCCAGCAGCACATGGCTCATCTGGCTGGGCACGACGATGGCTTCAATACCTCGCACCTCGACGTCGCCAATGCGCACGGAATCCAGCATCAGCGCGTAGGCCGGAATGATGCCGTTTGCGGTTTGCGTCATGGTGCGACGGCCCTCGCGGTAGCGCAGGCCCATGCGTTCGGCTTCGGACTGACTGATGGAGATGGCGGTGGCGCCGGTGTCGACCAGGAACTGGGTCGAGTGGCCATTGATATTGCCAACCGTGGTGAAGTGGCCGCCATGGCCTGACGACAGCACGATCTTGCGGCCGGTGTTGGCCGCTGCGGCGCCGTCACCGACCCGGCCCGGCGAGGCTCCGAGGACGAGGTTGACGCGGCGCCCTTTGATCTCGACCACGGCTTGGGCGTCGGCCAGTGACAGCAGCTTCACGCCCCGCACGGTTTCGCCCACGGGAACGGTGCGAGGCTCGCCATCAATCAGCAGCAGGGCCGATTTGGCACCCAAGCTGCCGTTGAAGCTGACCACCTGGGCCTGAGCGTTCAAGCTCAGCGTTGCCGTCAGCAGCAGCCCCAAGCCCGCACATGAGCTCTTAATCACGGAAATTCCCGTAGTCGAGCGGAACATCGGCCATCTCTTTTTTGAGCATGTTGATGGCCACTTGCAGGTCGTCACGGTTTTTGCCAGTGACCCGCACGGTGTCGCCCTGGATGGAGGCCTGCACCTTGATCTTGCTGTTCTTGATGGCCGAGACGATCTTCTTGGCCAGGTCGGACTCGATGCCGTTCTTGATCTTGTAGACCTGGCGCACCTTGTCGCCGCCGAGCTTCTCGACCTTGTCCTGCTTGTCCAGGAAGCTGATGACCACGCCTTGCTTGACCAGCTTGGCGTAGAGCACCGCCTCGATCTGCTCCAACTGGAAGTCACTCTCGCCCACCGAGTGAATTTCCTTCTCTTTTTCCTTCAGGGTGACTTCGGCAGCCGTGCCCTTGAAATCGAAGCGGGTGCTGATTTCCTTGATGCTGTTGTCGACCCCGTTGCGGATCTTGACCATGTCGGCTTCAAGGGTGGTGTCAAAACTGGGCATATGGATGGGCTTCTTATTTCTGGTGGAGGGCGGGAGAGTCCGCCTTGATCTGGGAAAATTCTGCCATGTCGCAACCCGCTGTAAATCCCCCGAATGAGCTGACCACCCCCGCCTTGCGGGTGGAGCGCGATGTCAATCTCAAGTCTTGCAATACCTTTGGCCTGCCGGCCACGGCACGGCGCCTGGTGCGCATCCGCGAAGCGGCCGATGTGCGCCGTGTGGTGGACCACCCGGAGCTGGGCCGTGCACCCAAGTTTGTGCTCGGCGGCGGCAGCAATCTGGTGCTGACCAAAGACCTCGACGCCGTGGTGTTGAAGATGGAGATTCCAGGCTTGCGACTGCTGGAAGAACGTACGGACGCCTGGATTATCGAGGCAGGCGCCGGTGTGCCTTGGCATGAGCTGGTGCGCTGGTGCGTGGAGCAGGGCTATCCGGGCCTGGAAAACATGGCCCTGATCCCGGGCACGGTGGGCGCCGCGCCGGTGCAGAACATCGGCGCCTACGGCCTGGAGATGAAAGACCGGCTCGACAGTGTCGAGGTGATGGACCTGGTCACCGGCCGGCCGGTGCGTTTGCCGGCCGAGGTCTGCCAGCTGGCCTATCGCGACAGCGTGTTCAAGCAGAGCGGCCCCGGCGGCCTGGCCGGCAAGAGCGTGATCACCTCGGTGCGTCTGCGCCTGCCCAAACCCTGGCAGCCGGTGCTGGGCTATCTGGAGCTGGAGCGCAAGATGGCCGAGACCGGCATCAGCGCCCCGACGCCGCGCCAGATCTTCGACTGGGTCTGCGCCATCCGTCGCGCCAAGCTGCCCGATCCGGCCGTGATCGGCAATGCCGGCAGTTTTTTCAAGAACCCGGTGGTCACGCCCGAGCAATGCCGCGACATCATCGGCCGCGACCCTGGCATCGTTCACTACCCCATGCCCGATGGCAGCATCAAGTTGGCGGCCGGCTGGATGATCGATGCCTGCGGTTGGAAGGGCAAGACGGTGGGCGGTGCGGCCGTGTACGAAAAGCAGGCCCTGGTGCTGGTCAACCGCGGCGAGGCGCGTGGCGCCGAGGTGGTGACTCTGGCACGGGCGATCCAAGAAAGCGTCTACGGCCGTTTCGGTATTCGTCTGGAGCCGGAGCCAGTCCTGCTCTGATCTTCGGCCGGCCGGCCGGCGGCCGCTGCGCCGGGGTGTCAGGCCAGGTCTTGCTCCCGGCACAGCGCTTCGCTGCGGCTGAGCGCGGCCAGCAGTTGCTGGGTCTGCGCTTCGACTGAAGGCCAGTCCACGGCCCCCTGGTCCTGCTGCAAGGCTTTGGCGCTTTGCTCCAGCTGCAAGGCGGGCTGCACCACCAACTGGAAGCCCAGGTTCGCCGCCGCTCCTTTGACCCCATGCGCGGCCTCGCCGAGCTGTCGTTGGTTGCGGCCGCTCAGGCCGGCTTGCAGATCGGCGCGTGTGCGCTCCAGGCTGGCCACATAGCTGGCGTAGAGCTGGCGCACCGTGCTGGCCGGCAGCATCTGGCGCAGATCGGCCAGGGCCTGCGGGTCGAGTCCAGGCTCGTCGGCCTCGCCGCGGGTCACGGCTGCTGCCATCGTGTCCGGCGTTTCAGGGGCGGAGTCCGTGGTCGGTCGATCGGGCTGTGCCTGGCTGGCCAGGCTTTGGGCATGCTGGTTCAAGGCCTGCGCCAAGGCTTCCACGCCGATGGGCTTGGGCAGGAAATCATCCATGCCGGCCTGCAGCGCGCGTTGGCGCGACTCGTCAAAGGCATCGGCCGAGAGGGCGATGATGCGCACATGGCATTTCGGCGCCGGTAGGCGGCGCATGGCGCGGGTGGCGGCGTAGCCATCCATCACCGGTGTGTGCAGGTCCATCAACACCAGGTCGAAGTCCTGGCTGGCCAGGGCGTGCAAGGCCTCGTGGCCGTTCTCGCAGAAGAAGGCCGGGTGGCCCAGGCGCTCCAGCACCGCCTGCAGGTAAGCGCGGTTGGTGGCATGGTCTTCTGAGACCAGGATGCGCAAGGGCTTGTGCTCGCCCGCGAGTGCGTCTTGGACGGTGCTGGCTTGCTCACTGCTGGGTGCGGCGCAGCTGACCAGGGGCAGGTCGACCGTAAAGGTCGAGCCCTGGCCCAGCACGCTGCTGACGGAGATGTCGCCGCCCATGGCGCGGGCCAGGTTGCGCGAGATCTCCAGACCCAGGCCGGTGCCGCCAAAGCGGCGCGAGCGCGTGGTGTCGCCCTGGCTGAAGCGCTGGAACAAGCGGGTCTGGGTGTCGCCGTCCATGCCCATGCCGGTGTCGCTGACCTCGAACCTCAGCAGGGTCTGGCCCAGCATGTCTTCCTGGCGGCTGAGGTGCAGGCGCACCCGGCCCTGTTCGGAGAACTTCAGCGCATTGCTGAGCAGATTGAGCAGGATCTGGCGCAGGCGGGTCGGGTCGGCGCTGACCCAGGCGGGCACATCGGCGTCGGCCAGCAGCTGCAAGTCCAGCGATTTGGCCAGGGCCTGCGGACGGCTCAGCTCGTCCAGCTCCTGCAGCAGGCGAGGCAGGTGGACCGGCTCGGGCTGGATGTGGATGCCACCGGCCTCCATCTTGGAGACGTCGAGGATGTCGTTCAGCACTGTCAGCAGATGGCGGCTGGAGTCGTGCGCAGCGCGCAGCTGGCTTCTCTGAGACGGCGTCAGTGCTGTGTCCTTGAGCAGGTCCAGCATGCCCAGCAGGCCGTGCATGGGGGTGCGCAGTTCATGGCTCATATTGGCCAGGAACACGCTCTTGGCCCGGCTGCCGGCCTCGGCTTCGATTTGCGCCTGCTGCAGACGCTCGGCCAGGGCATGCTGATCCTGGCCGTAGCGGTTGAGGCGGCGGAACTGGCGCAGCAGCATGGCCGCGAAACCCAGGCTCAACGCGCATTGCAAACCGGTCAACCACAAGCTCATGCGGGCCTGCTCACGCACCAGCTGGTTGCGTTCATCGACCTGGGCTGCGACGTGGTGCGAGGCGGTCAGCGACAGCTCGCGCACGGCGTCGGACAGGGACTGCAACTGCGCCAAGGCCTCGCGCAGCTCCGGGCCGGCCTGGCCTTGTTCGGTTTGCCGGCGCACCCAGTCCGCCTTCAGCGGCAGGGCATCGGCCCAGGCGACAAAGCGCTTGCTGCGGTCAAGGGTCTTTTGATAGTCCGGATGCTCGCGCAGCACCAGGGTGGCGTGTTCGCCTTCGATCAACCCCAGGCGGCTGACAAAAATCTCGTAGCGCTGCTCCACCTGATCGGGGTCCACCTCGTCTGAGCGATGCTCGGCATCTTCCAGGGCCAGGCGCAAGCGCAAGGACTCGACTTCGAACTGGAACAGGCTCCAGATCATGTAGTCATCCTGGTAGCTGCGTGTGGCATTGAGCAGCAGAAACTGACGTGCTTGCAGCACGCCCACCGAACCCAGCACCAGCACCAGCAAACCGCCCATGGCCAGCAAGAGGATGCGCCAGCGACGGCGCTGGCCGGCGCTCTGGGTGCTGGGGCTGCTGCTCACCGGACCTCCAGGCTCTTCAGTTGCCAGATGGAGCGGCTGTAGTAGACGCTGCTGCGCAGCTGGGGGTCGCTGTCGTAGGGGTAGACGATGAAGAGTGGGCCCTTGTCCCGCAGCGCGATCGGCTTGCCGTCGATCTGCAGGGCCAGGACCGGTTTGAAGCGCGCGGCGTCGCTGACCGGGATGTTGACCTTGTAGTCATTGATGGCGCGGGCTTCCAGGGTCTGGCCCTGCGCCCCCGCGAGGTTCAGTACATCTTGCAGCAGCGGGCCGCTGAAGGTGCGCGGTGCCGGGTACCAGGGCGTTTGCGTGTGCAGCTGTTGCTGGGGCAGGGCGCTGAGCTGGGCCAGGTCCAGCTGCACCGTCTTGCCGGGCCCGGCCTTGAGCGCGCCGCTGATGGTCAGCAGCACCGGCGCCTTGGCGGCCGGTTTGCTGTCCATGGCATTGGCGGGCTTGGGCGCCTGTGGCACAGGCTGGCCCGAGGCCGCCAGGCTGGCCGTGAGCAGGCCCAGGGCGCCAAGCAGGCGCCACAAAACCAGGCGCCACAAGCCATGAGTCTGGCGTCGTGCCACGAAAGCCGGGCAGTTTGAAGCCAGCAGGGTGCGCGCACGCATCATCATCGAGCCCGAGAGCGCAGGGTCAGCCCGCGTTTCAGCGGCCGCTGGAGTCGCCGCCTTCGGTCTTAGCCTGCTGCAGCTGCGGCAGGTTGCCGCTGTGGCCCGGGGTCAGCAAGCCGGCCTGGGTGTAGGTCATCAGCTTGGCGCGGGTGTCGACGATGTCCAGATTGCGCATGGTCAGCTGGCCGATGCGGTCCGCCGGCGAGAAGGGCGCGTCTTCGACCTTTTCCATGGACAGGCGCTCGGGCTTGTAGGTCAGGTTGGGGCTCTTGGTGTCCAGCAGCGAGTAGTCATTGCCGCGGCGCAGCTCGATCGCCACCTCGCCGGTCACGGCGCGGGCCACCCAGCGCTGGGCGGTTTCGCGCAGCATGATGGCTTGCGGGTCGAACCAGCGGCCTTGGTAGAGCAGGCGGCCGAGCTTGAGACCATTCATGCGGTACTGCTCGATGGTGTCTTCGTTGTGGATGCCGGTGACCAGGCGCTCGTAGGCGATGTGCAAGAGGGCCAGGCCCGGGGCTTCGTAGATGCCGCGGCTCTTGGCTTCGATGATGCGGTTCTCGATCTGGTCGCTCATACCCAGGCCGTGGCGGCCGCCGATGCGGTTGGCTTCCAGCAGCAGGGCGACTGGGTCGCTGTACTCGACGCCGTTCAGCGCCACCGGCATGCCTTCTTCAAAGCGCACGGTGACTTCCTCGGCCTTGACCACCACGTCATCGCGCCAGAAGGCCACGCCCATGATGGGGTTGACGATGCGAATGCCGCTGTTCAGGTGCTCCAGGTCCTTGGCCTCGTGGGTGGCACCCAGCAGGTTGGAGTCGGTGGAGTAGGCCTTCTCGGCCGACATCTTGTAGCCGAAGCCGGCCTTGCTCATGAAGGCGGACATCTCGGCGCGGCCGCCCAGCTCGTCGATGAAGGCCTGATCCAGCCAGGGCTTGTAGATCTTCAACGCCGGGTTGGTCAGCAGGCCGTAGCGGTAGAAGCGCTCGATGTCATTGCCCTTGAAGGTCGAGCCGTCACCCCAAATGTTGACGTCGTCTTCCTTCATGGCCGCCACCAGCATGGTGCCTGTCACGGCGCGGCCGATGGGCGTGGTGTTGAAGTAGGTCACGCCGGCGGTGCTGATGTGGAAGGCGCCGGCCTGCAGGGCGGCAATGCCCTCGTGCACCAGCTGGGCGCGGCAGTCCACCAGCACGGCTTTCTCGGCGCCGTACTGCATGGCCTTGCGCGGAATCTCGTCGTAGTCCGGCTCGTCGGGCTGGCCCAGATTGGCGGTGTAGGCATAGGGGATGGCGCCCTTGTTGCGCATCCAGTGCAGGGCGGCGCTGGTGTCCAGGCCACCGGAGAAAGCGATACCGACCTTCTGGCCGACGGGGATGTTCTGAAGAATGCTGGACATGTGGAACTCGAGGGGGCTGAGTGGGTTCGAGCGAAACGTTCGGGAGCCAAGCTCAGCAGGTGGACAACAAAGGGCGCAAAGAACAGACGGCCTGCATTTTCTGTCAATTTTCACGCCCGGCCCGGCGCAGCGTCGCGCCCGGCTGACAAGGCATGGCGCCGCGAGTGATCAAAAGCCGGCGCCCGGTTGGGCGAGGTACTGCTGCTCGGCCTCGGTGGAGGCCCGGCCCAGCAGGGCATTGCGATGAGGAAAGCGGCCGAACTGCGCGATCACCTGCTGGTGGCGGTGAGCGTAGTCGGCCGCGCCGGCCAGGCGTGCGTCCTCGGCAGCCAGGGCTTCGAAGGCCTGCACGCAGCGGTTTTGCAGGCTTAAATCTTCGGCATGTTCGAGCGGCATGAGCAGGAACCAGCGCTGCAGGGTGGACAGTTCACGGGCTTGCGGCAGGTCCATCAGGCCCAGGGCCAGCTGCAGCGCCAGCGGGTCGCCCGCAAAGGCTCGGGCGCTGTCGCGGTAGATGTTGCGGGTGAACTGGTCCAGCAGCAGGATGCGCGCCAGACGCGCTTGCGCGCTGTCGCCCCAATGGCTCAGGCTTTGTTGCAAGGCCTGTTCGACCAGGTCGCCAAAACGGCTGCGGATCACTTCATCGGTGGCCGCGCTCTTGTTGAACCAGAGCGGGCGCACCTGGTCGTCCTCGGCGCTGCCCAGCGTGCCGAACCAGTAGTTGATCACCGCCTGGGCCTCCGCCGGCAGGCGCAGGCGCTGCCATTGCGGGTGGCGCTGCAGATAAGCCTCGACATAGCTGCAGCCGGGCAGCAGGGGCAGGCCCAGACCGGCCGCCCAGCGCAGGCCATGTGCCACCAGCTGGCCGGCCAGGCCGCGGCCTTGCAGGGCGGGCGCGGTGCCGGTGTGGGTGAAGACCAGGTCGCGGCCGCTGAGCTGGTAGTCCAGCTCGATCTGCTGGCCGTCGATCTCGGCCCAAAAACGGCCTTGAATCGCGCCGCCGGCGCCGCTCTCGCTGTGGTGTTGGATGTCGAGGCTGCTCATGACTTCAGCGTCCCAGTTGTTGCCAGAGGTAGCTGTATTCCAGCGCTTGCAGGGTGGCCCGCTGCTCGTTGTCGGCCGCGCCGCCGTGCCCGCCCTCAGTGTTCTCAAAGTAGTAGAGCGGGTGGCCTTGCTCCAGCATTAGCGCCGCCATCTTGCGGGCGTGGCCAGGGTGGACGCGGTCGTCACGGGTCGATGTGGTGAACAGCACCTTGGGGTATTTCACACCGGGCTTGACGTTCTGGTAGGGGCTGTACTTGGAGATGAAGCTCCACTCCTCGGCGCGATCCGGGTCGCCGTACTCGGCCATCCAGGAGGCGCCGGCCAGCAGCTGGTGGTAGCGGCGCATGTCCAGCAGCGGCACCTGGCAGACCACGGCATTGAACAGATCGGGCCGCTGCACGAAAGTGGCGCCGACCAGCAGGCCGCCATTGCTGCCGCCCATGATGCCCAGATGTCGGGGCGAGCTGATCTTGCGGGCGATCAGGTCTTCGGCCACGGCGATGAAATCGTCGTAGCTGCGCTGCTTGTTGGCCTTGACGGCCGACTGGTGCCAGGCCGGGCCGAACTCGCCGCCGCCACGGATATTGGCCAGCACGAACACGCCGCCGCGGCTGTACCAGGCGCGGCCGAAGCCACCCGAGTAGAAGGGCTGCATGGACGCCTCAAAGCCGCCGTAGCCGTAGAGCAGGGTGGGGTTCTGGCCATCCAGGGCAACACCTTCCGGCCTCACCACGAAGTAGGGCACGCGGGTGCCGTCCTTGCTGGTGGCGAAATGTTGCTCGGCCTTGAGGCCGCGGGCCTCGAACTTGGCCGCGCGAGCCTTCAGCAGCTCGCGCGCGTCGCTGCCGGCGCGGGCGAGGAAGAGGCTGTCGGGGGTCAGAAAGTCCGCGTAATTGACGAGGTAGTGCTCGGCCAGCTCATCCTGGGCCAGCTCGCTGTCATGCAGGGCCTGCAGATGCAGGGTGCCGGGGAAGGGCGCCTGGATCCGGCGATGGCGGGCCGGGCGGCCTGGCGCGAACTGCCACTCTTCCAGCTTGCTCGCCACCTGATCGTTGATATTGAGCACCAGGTGCTGGCGGGTGGTGATGAAGCTGTCCAGCGAGCGGGTGGCGCTGGGCTTGAACAAGGTGCTGAACTTGCGCTCGCCGCGGATGAAGGCGGCCGCCCGCGCGCTCAGCAAGCTGCCGGCGGCATGCCGCACGCCGCCGACGCGCCAGTCCTTGCGCGGCTGCAGCAGCACGCGGGCGCCCCAGAAGCTCAGCTGCACATCGCTGGGCACGTCCAGGGCCCGGAGCTTGTCGCCCTGCAGCAGGAAATAGCGCTGGTTGTAGAAATCCAGCGCGCGGCTGAACACGGTGCGCTCATGGCCGGGCGTGCGGTCCACCAGCACTGACACTGCCACATCCTGGGCTTGGCCCTCGAACACCGTGCGAGCCTGGGCCAGCGGCGTACCGCGCTGCCAGCGCTTGATCACGCGCGGGTAGCCCGAATCGGTCAGGCTGCCGGGGCCGAAATCGCTGGCCACATAAAGGTGGTCGGCATCGATCCAGCTGACCTCGCTCTTGGCCTCGGGCAGGACGAAGCCGCCTGAGACGAACTGCTTGCTGACGGTGTCGAACTCACGGACCACATGGGCGTCCGAGCCGCCGCGCGAGAGCGAGATCAGGCAGCGGCGGTACTCGGGCGCCAGGCAATGGGCGCCAGCGAAGACCCAGCTTTCGTTCTCGGCGGCGCCAAGTGCGTCCAGGTCCAGCACGGTTTCCCAGGCGGGGCTGGCTTTTTTGTACTCGCCCAGGCTGCTGCGGCGCCACAGGCCGCGCTTGTGGTTCTGGTCTTGCCAGAGGTTGTAGACCCAGGCGCCCTTGCGGCTGATCTGCGGGATGCGGTCGCTGGCATTGAGCAGGTCCAGCATCTCGCGGCGCAGGCCCGGGTACTCGGGGCGGGCTTGCAGCTCAGCAAGGGTGAGCTGGTTGCGTTCCTTGACCCAGGCCAGGGCGCGCTCGCCTTGCACCTCTTCCAGCCATTGACGCGGATCGGTGCTGGCTGCTTCGGGTGTTTGGCCGGGTGTCTGGCCGGGTGTCTGGCTGAAGGCAGGGGCGCTGGTGGTCATGGTCATCAGTCCGAACAGGGCCAGAGACAGGGCGCGGGCGCCGAAGGCGTGCCGGCGCGACTGGGTTTGGGAGCTTGAGTTCATGGCGAGCATCCTAGGTGCAGCGACGCGGCGCGCCGCAGCGGCTTGTTGGGGTGTGCGAATAGTGGATCGCAAGACCGCAGCGGTGGCCAGCGGCTTCCAGCTTCCACTCACTCGTCGGCCGGCCGCTTCAGCGCGATGGGGTTGATCTCGACCGAGCTCTCGGCGGTGGAGACGTAAATTCCGCCGTCCTGCACCGTCACTTGCAGCTGCATGCTGCGTTGGGCCAAAGCGGCCAGCGCCTGCGATTGCTCGGCCGGGATCTGCCAGACCGCCAGGCGCGGGCAGCGCTGCAGCTTGGATTCGATGCCCGCCCACCAGATCGGCGTGCTGTAGGCATAGCCGTAGACCGACACCTTCTCCGCCCGGCCGTGGGCCTTGAGCAGGCGGCGGTCGTCGGGCTGGCCCAGGTCGATCCAGTGCAGGATGTCGCCGGTCAGGTCGCGCTGCCAGAGTTCGGGCTCTTCGGCGTCGGCCAGGCCCTTGCTCAGCTCCAGCTTGCCGCGCAAATCATCGGCCGGCGCATTGAGCGCAAAGGCCAGGATGCGGACCATCATGCGTTCGTCGGTTTCCGAGGGCTGGCGCGCGATCGTCAGGTTGTGCTCGCCGTAGACATGGCGGTCCATGTCGGCGATCTGCAGCTGGGCTTTGTGGATGGTCGCTTTGAGGGCCATGGCGGGCGCGGTGCTTTCTGCTGTGGAAGAGGCGGCCCCAGGCGCGAGGCGGGCTCGGGGCAATCGCGCATTATCGGGGCTGGCCCTGGCGTCCCGCGCCGGAGCTTGGCTGCCAAGGCCAGGGCATGGGGGACAATCGGCCGCTTCTCCTCCACTGTCGGCGCCTTGTCGCGCCGCGAAAGCCTTGCCATGAGCATGAAGAAGACCGATCTCGACCGCCTTGCCGGCATCAAACTGGACAGCCAGATGCGCGGTGCCGCGATCCCCGGTCGCTTTGGCAAGCAGGCCGCCCAGCTGCCCGACCGCAAGGAGCAACGTCGCCTCGACGCGGCCGCCGGTCTGGTGCCTTTTGCCTGCAAGCTGCCCGCTGCCCTGACCCAGCAGCTGCGCGAACGCGCGGCCAGCCACGAGGGCGGCATCAACGGCCTGGTGGCCGAGCTGCTGCAGAAATCGCTGGCTTGAAGCCTGGAGCGGATGCCCGGGGCGGCGTCCGTACCCGGCCTGATCCCCGGCCATGCGCAGCCATGGCATGATGGCCGCCGTCGTGTGTTGGGCTGCGCCTGTCGCACCACATCGTTCCTGTTTTCTCTTACTTTTTTCTGTTCCTTCTTTGCTTTGTTGCATGCGCCAGGGTCGCTCATCGGGCCTGGCGGCTGTCCCGCCATCGAAAAAGAGACATTGCCATGAAACGTTTCATCATCTCCCTGGCCGCTGTGGCCCTGATGCCCGCCTTCGCGCAGACCGCCAACCCCGGTGCCAAGGTCGACCCCAAGAACAACAAGGTCAGCCGCCCCGTGGTGGAGAAGCCCAAGGTCAAGCTGCTCAGCCGCGATGAGCTGCGCAAGTGCATGGACCTGAGCGATGCCAACAACGTCGAAGCCGAGGCGGTGAAGGCCGACCAGAACACTTACAAGGAAACCGCTGCAGCCCTCAAGGCCGAGCGTGATGCGCTGCAAAAGGCCGACGAAGCCGCCGGTGTCGCCCTGGCCGAAATGAAGGCCGAGCGCGAAGCCATCCTGAAGGAATTCGAGAACATCAAGGCCTATGCCGAGAACAAGGACCCGCGCCCGGACCCGGAAGTGCTGGCCGCTCGTAACAAGGCCTACCAGGAACGCGCCAAGGCCTTCGATGCCCGCGTGACCGGCATCAATGAAAACAACGCCAAGAGCAACGAAGCCCGCAAGGCCTTCGGCACCAAGGTCGATGCGCTGAACGCCAGTTTCAAGGCGCTGGAAGAGCGCCAGGAAGCGCACCTGGACAAGGTCGATACCTGGAAGCAGGAGTGCGGTAACAAGTCCTACGACGAAGAAGACGAGAAAGCCATCAAAAAGGAGCGGGCTGCGGCCGGCAAGTGATGGCGGTCTTGGGTTGAGTTCGCTCACCCTGCGCCCGAGGCGCCAGGCCCAACGGCTTGGCGCCTTTGTGTTTTCTGGCGAGCGCGAGGCTTGATCAAGCAAGCCCGGTGTGACGCCCTTTCTGGAGTTCTCTCGTGTCTGCACCAACGACCAATCCCCTCTTGCAAGACTGGACCGGCCCCTTCGGTCTGCCCCCGTTTGCGGCCATTGAAGCCGCCCATTTTTCGCCCGCCTTCGAGCAGGCCCTGGCCGAACATCGCGCCGAGCTCGATGCCATCGCGTCGCAGAGCGAGGCGCCCAGCTTCGCCAACACCTTGGCTGCCTTCGACCGCAGCGGCCGCCTGCTGACGCGCTTGGAGCATTTGTTCTATTCGCTGGCGGCTTCGGCGTCCTCGCCCGAGATCCAGGCGGTGCAGCGCGCCCTGGCCGCGCCCTTGGCGGCGCACAACAACGCGGTGTACATGCACGCCGGCCTGTTCCAACGCGTGCATGCCGTGTTCGAGCAGCGCGCCTCGCTGGGCTTGAGCGCCGAACAGCTGCGCCTGCTGGAGCGTGTGCATCTGGACTTCGTGCGTGCGGGCGCCCAACTGGCCCCCGAGGCGCAAGCGCGTTATGCCCAGGTCATGGAGCGCCTGGCCGAGCTCAACACCCAGTTCGGCCAGAACGTGCTGGCCGACGAAAGCGGCTTCCGCCTGGAGCTGCGCAGCGAAGAGGAGCTGGCGGGCTTGCCGGCGTTCGTGCGTGCCGCGGCGGCCCAGGCGGCCGCCGAGCGCGGCCTGGAGGCCGGCGTTCATGTGATCACGCTGTCGCGCTCCCACATTGTGCCCTTCCTGACCTTCAGCGAGCGGCGTGATCTGCGTGAGCAAGCCTGGCGCGCCTGGGTGGGTCGGGGTGAGAAGGCCGGTGCCAGCGACAACCGCGCGATCGCGCAAGAGATCCTGAGCCTGCGCCAGGAGCAGGCCCGCTTGCATGGCCATGCCTGCTACGCCGACTTTGCCCTGGCCGACACCATGGCCGGATCGCGCGAGGCGGTGCTGGGCCTGCTCAACCAGGTCTGGGAGCCGGCCAAGGCGGCCGCCGAGGACGAGCGTCAGGCGCTGGAGGGCATGATGGCCTCGCTGGATCATCATTTCCCACTGGAAGCCTGGGACTGGCGCTTCTACGCCGAGAAGGTGCGCAAGGCGCGCTATGACTTGGAAGAGGCGGAGGTCAAGGCCTACTTCCCGCTCGATGCCATGGTGCAGGCCTTGTTCGACTGCGCCCAGCGCCTCTTCGGCCTGCGCTTTGTGCATCGCCCCGAGGTGGCCGGCTACCACGCCGATGTACAGGTCTACGAGGTGCGCAATGCCGATGACAGCCTGCGCGGCGTCTTCCTGCATGACAACTTTGCCCGCCCCACCAAGCGCAGCGGCGCCTGGATGAATGCCATGCGCTGGCAGGCGCGCAACGGCATGGACTGCGTGCCCATCATCCTGAACAACAACAACTTCGCCAAGGGCGCACCGGGTGAGCCGACGCTCTTGAGCTTCGACGATGCCCGCACCCTGTTCCATGAGTTCGGCCACGGCCTGCACGGCCTGCTGTCCGAGGTGGAGTTCGAGCGCCTCTCGGGCACGCAGGTGCTGCGCGATTTTGTCGAGCTGCCCTCGCAGATCTTCGAGCACTGGATGAGCGAGCCCGAGGTGCTCAAGAAACACGCCCGCCACTACCAAAGTGGCGAGCCCATCCCCGACAGCCTGCTGGCCAAGCTCAAGGCGGCCGAGTTGTTCAACCAGGGTTATGAAACCGTGCGCTACACCGCCAGCGCCCTGGTCGACCTGGCCGTGCATTCGCGCAGCGAGGCCGAGGGCCCGGATGTGGTGGCCTTCGAGGCCGAGTGCATGGCGGCCTACGGTTTGCCGGCCGCTGTGGGCATGAACCACCGGCTGACGCATTTTCAGCACCTGTTCTCAGGCGCCAGCTATGCCGCCGGCTACTACGTGTACATGTGGGCGGAAGTGCTGGACTGCGATGGCTTCGAGGCCTTTGTCGAAGCTGGCAGCGCCTTCCATGCGCCGACCGCCGAGCGCCTGCGCCGCTGCATTCTGTCCAGTGGCAACAGCCAGGAGCCCGGGGCCGCCTTCCGCGCCTTCCGTGGCCGCGATCCGGTGGTGCAGCCCATGCTCAAGAGCCGCGGCCTGCTGCCGGCTTGAGGAGGAGCTGGAGCAGGAGCAGGGCTTACTGACCCGGCGCCTTCAGCCAGGTCAGAAACTGGTCCAGGCCGGCGTGGAAGGCTTTGAAGTCCACCGGCTTGGTCCAGTACTCGGCGAATCCCGCCGCCTGTGCGCGCCGCAGGTCGTCCGGCATGGCGCTGGCCGAGAGGGCGATGCAGGGAATGGAGGCCGTGGCCGGGTCGGCACGCAGCGCCTCCAGCACCTGGAAGCCATTCATATCGGGCAGTTCCAGGTCGAGCAGGATCAGGTCCGGGCGCAGGCCGGCGGCCCGAGCCAGGCCTTGCTGTCCGTCGCCTGCCAGGCTCAGCTGCCAGGCCGGGCGCAGAGCGACCAATTCCTGGATCACCAGCTGGTTGACGGGGTTGTCTTCGATGTACAGCAGTTGGGCCTGTGCAGGTGCCGTGTGGCTGCGCTCGGCTGAGTCGCTGGCCGCAGCTGCGGCAGGGCTGCGAGCGGAGGCCGGCAGGCTGCTCAGGAACTCCGGACTTTGGCTGGACAGCGTGAACATAGCGTTACAGTCTACGTCGCTCCTGTGACAGTCAATTTGACTTGGATTCAGTCTGTTGAAAACTGTTCACGGGACTTGCCCGGGCTTGACGGCGTGCTCGTTTTTGGATTCATAACCTTGGTTTTCCTCGTATGACTTCTGCTGCTGCATCCGCATCGCCTCGCAGTGATGAGGGGCCGGTCGCCCTGGTCACCGGCGCCGGCTCGGGCATTGGCCGCGCGGTGGCCCTGGCCTTGCTGGGGGCGGGCTATCGGGTGGCCCTGCTGGGTCGCCGGGCGGAGGCCTTGACCGAGACGGCTGTGCTGGGCGGCGTCGATCCACTGCAGTCGGGCTCCTTGGATCGGGTGCTGGTGCTGCCGACGGATGTCAGCCGGCCGGAGGCCGTCAGCGCAGCCTTCGAAAGCTTGCGCCAGCATTGGGGGCGTTTGGATCTGCTGTTCAACAACGCAGGCATCGGCGCGCCCGCCGTGCCCATCGATGAGCTCAGCTTCGAGCAATGGCGCTCCGTCCTGGACGTCAATTTGAGCGGTGCCTTTTTGTGCGCCCAGGCCGCGTTCAGGCTGATGAAGCAGCAAGAGCCGCGCGGCGGCCGCATCATCAACAACGGCTCCATCTCGGCCCATGCGCCGCGCCCCAACTCGGCCCCCTACACCGCCACCAAGCATGCGATCACCGGCCTGACCAAGTCCTTGTCTCTGGACGGCCGGGCCTTCGACATCGCCTGTGGCCAGATCGACATCGGCAATGCCCTGACCGAGATGGCCCAGCCCATGACCCGGGGCGTGCCCCAGGCCAATGGCAGCATCGCGGTGGAGGCGACCATGGACGTGGCCCATGTGGCCAGCGCGGTGCTCTATATGGCCAGCCTGCCGCTGTCCGCCAATGTCCAGACCCTGACCGTCATGGCCACCACCATGCCTTTTGTCGGCCGGGGTTGAAATGCACTTCAATGGCCCGATCTGAACTTTTTGTCGTGTCCTGAAAGGCTGCTGTGCTGTCTGCACTCTTTTCCCTGCTCTTCCGCCTGGTCTTGGCGGTGGCCACCGTGGTTCTGGTGCTCAGCCTGATGGCCGTGGCCCTGGTTTCGGTCGTGGGCCTGCTGCTCTGGAGCCTGTTGCGCGGCCGCAGGCCGGTGATCGACATGGGCCGTTTCCAGCGCGCCCGCCAGGCCCGCCCCGGTTTCGGTGCTCGCCGCCCGGCTCAGCCCATGGGCGAGGTGGTCGACGTCGAAGTCCGCGAAGTTAGCCCGAGCAGCTCGCGCTTGCCTTGAGCTGCCGAGCGGCCGGCGCTTGACTGCGGACGGCTCGAAGTCGTCTTTGGTTTTGCTCGCGAGGCCCTGCAGCCCGTGCCGCCACCGGGCTCATGGTTCCGGGGTCGGCCCTGACGGGCCGACTTCCCTGCGCTGCTCGCGCCTCGGGGCTGGCGCATAACTCACTCCGCTCCCTGCGTTCGCTTCGTTCAGACAGAAGCGCCAAGTCAGAACTTGAAGCGCACGGGTACGTGCGCGCCCCGAGGCGCTGTGCTGCTCGGCCCTTCACAAATCGCCCGGCAGCGGCACGGGCTGCAGGGCGCTTGCATCGCGGTCGATTTGCCCCTTCCACGGTGGAGCACGCCAGCTTCGGAGGTGGCTCGGCCCGCTGACGGGCGATTTGTGCGCGGCCGAGGGCGCAGCGGAGCGGCTCAGGCGCGTGTATTCACGCGCTTCAAGCGCTGACTCGGCGCCACTGTTTGACCAGAGTGAGCGCAGCGAACGGAGGGAGTTTGGCGCCGCTGAGCCGCGCAGTGAGCAGCGAGGGAAGTCGGCTCGCAGAGCCGACCCGCGAACCATGAGCCCGGCGGCGGGCCGAGCCACCGCAGCGAGAGCGACGAGCACAACAAAGGTCCGCAATGTGCCGGCAGCCGCCCTCCCAGGCGGGCCGGAGTCAGTAGCGCTTGTTCGACAGCTCCGCCAGGATCTCGCCGTAGATGCGGTAGCGCGAGGCGCTGATCTGGCCGGCATCCACGGCTTCGCGCACGCCGCAGCCGGGCTCGTGCTGGTGGCTGCAGTTGTAGAAGCGGCAGTGGTCGGCGTGGGCACTGAGGTCGGGCATCAGGCGGGCGAGGGCGGCCGGGTCGATCTGGTGCAGGCCGAATTCCTGAAAGCCAGGCGAATCGATCAAGGCGCTCTCGCGCTGGGCATCGACCCAGTACCACTGGGTCGTGGTCGTGGTGTGGCGGCCTGAGTTCAGGGCCACCGAGATATCGCCGACCTGGGCCTTGGCGTCGGGCACCAGCAGATTGATCAAGGTGCTCTTGCCGGTGCCGCTGGGTCCCAGCACAAAGCTGCGCTTGCCTTGCAGCCAGGGCAGCAACTGGGCCCGCGCAGCGTCCGGCTCGGCCTTCATGGCCAGCTCCATCATCGGCAGACCCATGGCGCGGTAGGGAGCGAGGCGCTCGCGGGCGTGGGCGGTGCCGGGCAGGTCGGTCTTGTTCAGCGCAATCGTGGTGGCGATGCCAGCGCTTTCGGCCGCGATCATGGCGCGGCAGAGCTGGCTCTCGCTGAACACCGGCTCCACGGCCACCAGGATCAGCAACTGGTCCAGGTTGGCGGCGAAGCTCTTGGTCTTCCATTCGTCCTGGCGGAACAGCAGATTGCGGCGCGGCTCCACCGCCTCGATCACCCCTTCGTCCGAGCCCGACGGCGCCCAGCGCACCTGATCCCCCACCACACAATCACTTTTCTTGCCGCGCGGGTGGCAGACCCTGCGCTGGCCCTCGGCGTCCTCGACGATGTAGTGCCGGCCGTGGCCGCGCACCACCAGGCCCAGGTCCAGCTGCGCAAACTTGCCGGCCTGGCTCACGAGGCCGCCCCTTGCAAGGCCACCGGCGCCGCCGTGCCCGAGGGCTGGCGGGCGATGGCGGCCAGGCGTTCGCTGGCCGGCGGGTGCGAGTAGTAGAAGGCGGCGTAGACCGGGTCTGGCGTCAAGGTGCCGGCATTGTCTTCATGCAGCTTGAGCAGGGCCGAGGACAGCTCAGCGCCGCTGGCATGGGCGCAGGCATAGGCATCGGCCTGGAACTCGTCGCGGCGCGACATCCGGCTGCCCAGCGGCGTGAAGAAGAAGCTGAACACCGGCACCACCAGCATGAAGAGCAGCAGGGCCAGCGCGTCGTTCGGCGCCGCCATATTGGGCTGCACGTTGAAGGCGATGTAGAAGCCCGCCTGCGTGCCCAGCCAGCCCAGCAGGGCAAAGCCGGCCAGGCTCAGCGCAAACATCGTCAGCATGCGCTTGAGCACGTGGCGGTGCTTGAAATGGCCCAGCTCATGGGCCAGCACCGCTTCGACCTCGCTGCCGTTGAGGCGTTGCAGCAAGGTGTCGAAGAACACCACCCGCTTGGCCGGGCCGAAGCCGGTGAAATAGGCATTGCCATGGGCCGAGCGGCGGCTGCCATCCATCACGAACAGGCCTTGCGAGGCAAAGCCGCAGCGCTGCATCAGGCCCTCGACGCGCGCTTTCAGCGCCTCGTCGGGCAGGGGCGTGAACTTGTTGAACAGTGGCGCGATCACGGTGGGGTAGAGCACCAGGATCAGCAGATTGAAGCCCATCCAGCTGCCCCAGGCCCACAGCCACCACATGCTGCCGGCCGTGCCCATCAGCCACAGGATCAGGGCGGCAATCGGCAGGCCGATCAGCGCGCCAACCAGGGCGCCCTTGAGCGCATCGGCCACATAGAGCTTGAGCGTCATGCGGTTGAAGCCAAAACGCTGTTCGATGCGAAAGGTGTTGTACAGCTCCCAGGGCAGGTCCAGCAGGCTGCCGACCAGGGTGAACGCCACCAGCAGGCTGAGCTGATAGACCATGGGGCCGAAGCGCTCGGCCGTGGCCGCGTGCACCCAGCTGTTGAGCAGATCGAGGCCGCCGAGCAGGGTCCACGCCAGCAGCAGGGCGCTGTCGAAGGCCAGGTTCAGTAGGCCGAAGCGGCTGCGCGCCACGGTGTAGTCGGCGGCTTTCTGGTGCGCGGCCAGAGGCACGGTGGCGGCAAACGCGGCCGGCACCGCGCCGCGGTGCTGCATCACATGGCGCACCTGGCGGCTGCTCAACCAGAATTTCAGGCCCAGGGACAGCAGCAGGGCCAGGGCAAAGGCCAGGCTCAGCATCGTGGGGTGGAGGGTCGGAGAAAGGCTTGCAAACATGGGTGGCAAGTGTAGGGCTGCGACAATGCGGCGCACTGATTGCATTGAAAGCCCTGCCCATGAGCGACCTGACCCCTTCCGCCCCGGCCGACGCCGCGCCCCTGCTGCCCATCAAGGAGCAGAACCTGATCTGGATCGACCTGGAAATGACCGGCCTCTACCCCGAGACCGACCGCATCATCGAGATCGCCGTGGTGGTCACCGACGCGCAGCTCAATGTGCGGGTCGAAGGCCCGGTGTTTGCCATCCACCAAAGCGACGAGACCCTGGACAAGATGGACGCCTGGAACAAGGGCACGCATGGCAAGAGCGGCCTGATCGACCGCGTCAAGGCCTCCACCATCAGCGAGGACGAGGCCGTGGCCCAGACCATCGCTTTCCTGAAGCAGTATGTGCCGGCCGGCAAGTCGCCCATGTGCGGCAACAGCATCTGCCAGGACCGCCGCTTCCTGGCCAACTACATGCCCAAGCTGGAAGAGTTCTTCCACTACCGCAACCTCGATGTGTCCACGCTCAAGGAGCTGGCACGCCGCTGGAAGCCCGGCATCCTCGATGGATTCAAGAAGGCTCAGGCCCACACGGCCCTGGCCGACATCCACGAGTCCATCGATGAGCTGGCCTATTACCGCGAGCACTTCCTGTCTCTTTGATTGATCCCTCTCGCTTTCATCCTCCAGCCATGTTCTTGAGCAGGATGGCGGCCCATGGCTGAGTCTGCGGTGCCCCAGGCTGCCGCGTTGTGGGCGGCTTTTGATTTCCCGCGCCACCCGCTGGCGCGTGAAGACGGCGAACGGGTGCGGGGCGCTTTTTACGCGCCGCCGGCCCGCTGGCTGCGTGCCCATGCCGCCGATGAAGTGGCCGCCGTGCTGGATGCCGCGCATGCGGCCAGCCGTGCCGGCGCCTGGGTGTTGGGCGGCCTGCGCTACGAGGCTGCTGCTGCGCTCGACCCGGCGCTGCGTACCCAGGCTGTGGGCAGTGCGCCTTGGGCCGAGTTCGCGGTGTACGAGCAGGCGCCGCAGCCCTGGCCTGAATTTGCAGCCGCGTCGTCCGATTTGCTCACCGCCAACTGGGCGGATGCTCAAGACGAGGTGGCCGAGTCGGTGCAGATCGAACGCATCCGCGAGTGGATTCGCAGCGGTGACTGCTACCAGGTCAACCTGACCACGCGGTTGTTGTCCCGCCTGTCGCCCGGGGTCGATCTGGCCACCTTCTTCCTGGCCCTGCACCGCAGCCAGCCCGGCGGCTTCTCGCTGTTCCTGCGCGAGGCGGGGGTGGCCAGCGTGTCGCCCGAGTTGTTCTTTGACTGGCGGCCCGTGCCCGATGCCCAGCACAGCTGGCTTTTGGCCGCCCAGCCCATGAAGGGCACGGCGGCGCGCGGCCGTGATGTGGTGGAAGACGAAGCGGCCCAGGCCCATCTGCGCACCAGCGAAAAAGAGCGGGCCGAGAACCTGATGATCGTGGACCTGCTGCGCAACGACATCGGCCGCGTGGCCCAGCTTGGCAGCGTGCGTGTGCCGCGTTTGTTCGAGCTGCACGCCTTGCCGACCGTCTGGCAGATGACCTCCACCATCAGCGCCGTCAGTCGGCCGCGCTTGCGCTTGTCGGAGCTGTTCGCGGCCTTGTTTCCGTGCGGCTCGGTGACCGGTGCGCCCAAGGTGCGGGCCATGCAGATCATTGCCGAGCTGGAGCCGCAGCCGCGCGGCTGGTATTGCGGCGCGCTGGGCCTGATGCAACCCGGCGGCGTGGCCACCTTCAACGTGCCGATCCGGACGGTGGAGCAGGGTGAGGGCGCCGATGCCGCTCTTCTGTCGGCCGGCGTCGGCAGCGCCATCACGCTCGATTCCGAAGCCGCAGCCGAAGTGGCCGAGTGGCGGGCCAAGGCGCGCTTCTTGCTGCGCGCCCAGGCGCCGGTGGCTGCGCTGGAAACACTGCGACTCTCGGGGGGGCAGTGGGTGCGGCTGAGCGGCCATCTGGCCCGTTTGCAGCGCACCTGCCATCATTTCGGGCTCAAGCCCAAGCTGCCCGATGTGCGCGCCGCATTGGCCGATCTGGCGGCCGCGCATGTCCAGGGTGAATGGCGTGTGCGCCTCACGTTCTGCGCACAAGCGGGCCTGCAAATGCGCGCCACGCCGCTGGAGCCGACACCAAATTGCGTGATACTCGCGCTGGCTGCACATGCCATCGCCTCGCAAGGGGCGGCGGCCGAGTTCATCCAGCACAAGACCACGCGGCGCGAGGTGTACGAGGCCTTCGCCGCGACCAAGCCCGCCGGGGCTTTCGATGTGTTGCTGTGGAACGAGGCCGGGGAACTGACCGAGTGCAGCTTTGGCAATATCGCCGTGCAAATTGAGGGGCAGTGGTTGACGCCACGCCTGCAAGCCGGGCTTCTGCCCGGTGTTTACCGAGAAGAACTGCTGCAAGAAGGGCGGCTGCGCGAGGCGCAGCTGATGAAGAACGATCTGAAGCGCGCCCAAGCCCTTGCATTTTTTAACAGCCTGCGCGGCTGGTGTCCTGCCAGCCTGCTGAATCCGGGTGAGCTGCCGCTCTGAATGAAACAAGAAGCGCGAGCAATGTGTTGCGCTCACGGCCTCACCCTGTTGCGACCATCTGACTGAATCCCCATGGCTACCAAAACCCAAGCACGCACCGCCGCCGCCAAGCCGGCCGCAGCGGCCAAGAAGACAGCGCTCAAGACGGCGATCAAGACCGCGCCCGCCAAGAAAGCCAAGGCCGTGGACGTGACCGAGGCGGTGGCCCCGAGCGCTGTGGCCAAGAAGTCGGCTCCTGCTAAAGCGGCGCCCAAAAAGGCGGAAGCCACAAAGGCAGCGGCCAAGAAGACCGCGGCCACGAAAGCGGTGGCCAACCGCGCGGTGACCGCCGAAGCGCCCGCCAAGAAGACGAGTGCCAAGCCCGCCGTCAAGGCGGAAGCCAAGGCGCCCAGCAAGGCGGCTGCCAAGACGGCTCCGGCCAAGAAGGCCGCACCCGCCAAGAAAGCCGCTGCCGTCCCGAAGGCTGGCAGCGAGCCCGTCGTGGCGAGCAAAAAGGCTGTCAAGACCGCTCAAGTTGCCAAGGCCACCAAGGTCGCTGAAGCCCCCGCTGCCAAGCCAGCGCGCAAGGCGGCGGCCTCCAAGACCGTGAGCCCGGCGCCCGCGGCCGCCGAGCCTCTTACCACTGCGGTCAAGACGGCCAGCAAGAAAACGGCCAAGCGCGCAGCCGCCACCGCCGAGCCGGTCAGCGCTCCGGCACCTGCGCCAGCGAAGGCAGCCGCCAAGGCTCGCAAGAAGAAGGCGGAACCGGAGGTGCAAGCTGCTGCTCCTGCTGAGGTTCAGGCTGCCGCCAAGCCTGTCAAAACGACGGCAGCCAAGGCCAAGAAGAAGCCTGTGGCGGTGAGTGTGGACGCCGAGGCTCCTGCGGCGCCTGCAACTGCTCCCGTCTCGCCTGCCGCGCCTGCAGCTCCGACCCCAGCCAAGGCACAGCAATCTCAGCGCAAGAACGGCAAATCAAAGCCGGCTGCGACTTCGACCCGCACTGCGCCGAAAGAGCCGCAAGCGCCGAAAGCGGTGCCCGCTGCGAAGCCGGCGCCTGTCGAGGCCCCGGCTCCGAAGGCCGCGCCCGCGCCAGCGCCTCGATTCATCTTGGAGGCCCGCAGCGATCGCCTGTTCGGCCGCTACGAGGTGCAAGCCATCGAGGGCGGTGAGCGCTGGCAGCTGAGTCTGCGTGGCCCGCGTGCCCGCGATCTGCAGTGCAGCTGCCGCAGCTTTGCACTCAGCGATCCGGCCGGCTGCGAGCATGGCCAGTTCCTGCTCACCCAGCTGCGCGATCGCCTGGCGGCCGGTTGGCAGGCCGAGCATAGCGAGCTGGACCTCGGCGGCGGCGCCCGCCGTCAGCTGGTCTGGCGTGCTTCGCCCTCCTGCCCGGAGGCGCTGGCGGCCGAGGTTCAAGCCGTGCTGCGTGGCATTGCTCAAGGCAAGCTGGCGGGCGCCAGCGCCGTGGCCGGGCTGCTGAGCCAGGCGGCCGAGGCCGGCCATGAGCTGCGGGTGTCGGACGCTGTCTGGCAACACCTGGCCCTGGCCGCCGATGCGGCCGAGCGGGTGCGCGTGCTGGGCCAGGCCTATCCGCAGCTGTTTGACAGCGAGGGCTTGCGCAATCTGCTCAAGCTGCCGCTGCCGCATTACCAGCTGGAGGCCGCCCTGTTCGCCGCCTGCGCGGGCCGCAGCCTGGTGGCCGACGATCTGGGGCTGGGCCTCTACGCCCCGGCGCTGGGCACGGCCGAGCTGATGCTGCGTCACTTTGGCGTGGAGCGCGTGCTGCTGCTGTGCTCGGAGTCGGCACAGACCCGCTGGCTCAGCGAGGCGCAAAGCCTGAGCCATCGCCGCGCCAGCCTGGTCTGGGGCGATGCGGCGGCGCGGCGCGAGCAACTGGCCGCCGCCGGCGAGATCAAGATTGCCGCGCTCAACACCCTGGCCCAGGATCTGGATGCGCTGCAAGCGCATGGCGCCGATCTCGTCATCGTCGACGAAGCTCAGCGCCTGGATGCGGCCACGCTGGAGCGCCTGCAGCAGCTCGATGCGCGGGGCGGCTTTGTGCTGATGCTGAGCAGCCAGCTGCTCAACAGCCAGCCGCAAATCCTGCTGCCCCTGGTGGAGCTGCTGGATTGCCACCGCCAGGGCCCGTTGGCCGATTTCCTGGCCGAGCATGTGCACCGCGACGGCTCGGGCCGCGTGACCGGCTTTATGTCGCTGGGCGATGTGGACGAGACCCTGGAGCGCCTGGTGTTCAGCCGCGCCAAGGCCGAGCTGCTGCCCAATCTGCCCCTGGCCCTGGTGCAGCTGCGTGCTGTGCCGTTGAGCGAAGCGCAGCAGGCCTTGCAAGCGCCGCTGCTGGCCAGCCTGCGCCAGGCGGTGGCGCGCTGGCAGCGCAGCGGCTTTGTCTCGGGCGCGGAGCAGTTGCAACTCAACCGCACGGTGCAAGCCCTGCGCCGCCTGGCCATCAGCCCGCAGCTGCTGGACGATGCCGCGGAACCTGGCCGTCAGGCCGAGGCGCCCAAGCTGCTGGCCGTGGCGGCGGTGGCCCGAGAGCTGCAGGGCAAGGCGCTGGATCGCCTCTGGGTATGCAGCCAGTGGGACGACGCGCTGGCCCAGCTGCAGCCGGTGCTGCAATCGGCCGGCATTGCGCAGGTTGCCATTCCGGCCTCGCTGCCACTGGCGCAGCGCCGAGCTCTGGCCGAGCGCTGGCGCCAGGATGCGCGCGCCAGCGTGCTGCTGTGCAGCGATGCAGCGGCGCAAGGCCTGGATCTGCAGGTGCCGCGCTGTGGCCTGCTCAATCTGGAGCTGGCCTGGGGTGAAGCGGTGCTGGAAGAGCGCCTGGCTCGCGTGGCGGATGAAGGCTCGCGCGGCTTGCCGCTGATCCAGTTGCAGGCACAAAGCGGTTTTGAAGCGGCCTTGCTGCAGCTGCAAGACACCCGTGAGGCCATGCCGGCCTGCAGCCTGGACGGTGACGCCGGCCTGCAACTGCTGCAGGGCGATGCCTTGGCCGACTACCTCTCGGCCCTGGCGGCTTTGCTGGACCTGGTGGCCTGAGACAAGGCGTCAGCACAAGCGTCTTTCTGAGTGTGCGGCCGGTCGTGAACTTGTCACGGCCGGCCGTTTCTTCTTGAGGCTTTCGACGCTCAACTCAGATAAATCTGAATTTGACGGCGCGATGAAGCTTCCGTGAAAACCCTAGTGTGCTATAGTCATGGTCTTGCTTGCAGCTGAAGCTGTTTTGCATTTCGTTCGTCTCCTCTGACCTCGTTCAGGCCGCTGACCACAGTCAAACACTCGTTCACGAGTTTTTGGGCATGTTGCGCTCAGTGACGCGAAATCCCGGGTACGCCCCAGGCCTCGCGAACATCCCTCACCGGGATGGTGTGCTGAACACCCTTCGGGTTCGGTCGGCGGCGATGCCGTCGCTTTGACTGTTCCCCCGGCGCCGCACCTGGCACCAATCGGCTGGCTTTTGCCCGGCTGTCCCCTTCAAGTCCCGGTGCACGACGCGAGCTTTCTCCCAGCGACTTTACTGGCGTGACGCGCATTTTTTTCTTGCGTGGCATGCGCGTGTTTTCGTCTCGTTTTTGCGAGGCGGGGCATGGCTTTGTTGAAAGAAGATATGAGTTTTGAAAATCTAGGTTTGCACGAGTCCCTGCTGCGTGCCGTGAAGGATTCCGGTTACGAAACCGCCACCGAAGTGCAAGCCCTGGCGATCCCCGCCGGCTTGAAGGGCGTGGACCTGATGGTGTCCTCGCGTACCGGCAGCGGCAAGACCGCTTCCTTCACCCTGCCCGCGCTGCAGAAGGTCATCGAAGCCCGTGCAGCCGCTGCCGCCGCCGCCGGTGGCGAGAACACCCGCCGCGAAAAAGGCCGTGTGCAAGGCCCCCGCGTGCTGGTGCTGTGCCCCACGCGTGAACTGGCCATGCAAGTGGCCAAGGCTGCCCAAACCTACGGCCGCCATGTGCAAGGCCTGAAGCTGTCGACCGTGCTGGGCGGCATGCCTTATGCCCTGCAGCTGCGCCAGCTGAGCGGCCCCCTGGACATCCTGATTGCCACCCCGGGCCGTCTGATGGACCACATCCAGTCCGGCAAGGCCGTGCTGGACAACGTCGAAATGCTGGTGCTGGACGAAGCCGATCGCATGCTGGACATGGGCTTCATCGATGACATCAAGTTCATCGCCGACCGCATCCCCGCCACCCGCCAAACCGTGATGTTCAGCGCGACCTTCGCCGGTCACGTCGGCCGTCTGGCCAACGATCTGCTGCGCGAGCCGCAGCGCATCGATGTTGCCTCGCACACCGACACTCACGAAAACATCACCCAGCGTCTGCACTGGGCCGACAACAACAACCACAAGGACCAGCTGCTCGAGCATCTGCTGGCCGACAAGGATGTCGACCAGGCCCTGGTCTTCACCAGCACGCAGCGCGATGCCGATTGGCTGAGCGAGCGCCTGCAGGAGCTGGGCCATGCCGTGGCGCCTCTGCACGGTGGCATGCCGCAAGGTCGTCGCAACCGCGTGCTGATGGCCCTGCGCCGTCGTGAAGTGCGCGTGCTGGTGGCCACCGACGTCGCCGCCCGCGGCATTGACGTGCCCACCATCACCCACGTGATCAACTACGGTCTGCCCATGAAGGCCGAGGACTATGTGCACCGCATCGGCCGCACCGGTCGTGCCGGCCGTGAAGGCCTGGCCGTGACCCTGGCCACGCGTGACGATGTGTCCATGATCCGCCGCATCCAGCAGTTCACGACCCAGACCATTCCTTCGGCGCAGATCGAAGGCCTGGAGCCGAAGTCGCAAGAGCCGCGCATCTTCCCGCCGCGTCCTGCCGGCGCCGGTGGTTTCGAAGACCGCGGTGCCCGTCCGGGCTGGGGTGGCAAGCCCGGCTTCGGCGGCAAGAGCTTCGGTGGCGGCAAGCCTTTCCATCGCGATGCCGGTCGTCCTTTCGTTCGAGACAACCGTGACGGTGGCCGTCCGCAAGGCTTCGAGCCGCGCGGTGGTGAGTTCCGCCCCGATGCTCGTCCTGTGGATCGTGGCTTCGATCGCGGTTTCGACCGTGGCCAAGACCGCGGCTTCGACCGGGCACCGGCCGAGCGTGGTTTTGACCGTGGCTTCGATCGCGGCAATGCCGGCTTCGCCCCCCGCGGTGACAAGCCTGCTTTCGCCCCGCGTGGCGATCGCCCCAGCTTCGGCGACAAGCCGGCCTTCGGTGGCAAGCCCAGCTTTGGTGGCGACCGCCGCCCCGGCGGTTTTGAGTCGCGTGGCCCTGGCGGCCCGGGCGCCAAGCGTGGCGGCCCGGCCGGCCCGCGCCGCAGCGGTTTCGGCCGCTGAAGCTTGCGCTGCAGCGCAGCGCCTGCTGAGCGACCCGGGTTCTGACCCGGAGCTGCACTAAGATCAAAAGGCCCGCCAAGGTTCGTCCTGGCGGGCCTTTTTTCGTCGGCGCGACTCGCTCGCCGGGTTCACTGTTCTCTTCTTGTTTTTTTGTCCATGCGCCACACCGGCATCCTGATCCAGTGGGACGACAGCAAAGGCTATGGCTTTGTGCGCTCGCCCTCGGCGCCAGACGCCAAGCTGTTCGTCCACATCCGTGATTTCGAACTGCTGACGCAACGGCCCCAGCAGGGGGAAGCTTTCAGTTTCGAGCTGGGTGTGGATGGCCAGGGCAAGCGGCGGGCGGTGCGGGTGCGGCGGCCTCGGGTGGCGCCGGCCGCGCCTGCGCGGCACTCGAGCGCAAGCGCTGGCAGCGCTGGCTTGCTCCTGATCCCTGGTTTCGCTGCCGCCTATCTGAGCTGCCACCTGCTCTGGGGCCTGCCGCCGGCGCTGTGGGGTGCTTACATGGCGCTGAGCCTGGCCACCTTCATCGTCTACGCCGGAGACAAGCGGGCCGCGCGGCTGGGGCATTGGCGGGTGCGTGAGGGCACTTTGCACGGCCTGGCTTTGGCGGGAGGCTGGCCGGGCGCTTTGCTGGCGCAGCAGCTTTTGCGCCACAAGTCCAGCAAGCCGGCGTTCCGACGCCAGTTCTGGTGGACAGTGCTGGGCAATCTCCTGGGCTTCGCGCTGCTGTTCACGCCGCTGTTCTCCTTGCTGCGCCGCCTCGCTGGCCTTTGAGCCCGAGCCGTCGTTTGCGTCTGGCGAAACAAAGTGGGCAAACCGGGCTAGTTTTCCGCGGCCTTGTGGCTGCAGCCGCGCTAGGCTGCTCGACCATGGACTTGCTGTATTTTTCTCGGCCCGCGGGAGCTGGGCGTCTGGCGTGGATGCCTTGAACGCGTTCGACCCGGATCTGCTGATGCAGACGCTCTTGCACAGCCTGCCGGCCAGCTGGCAGTCGGCTTGGCCCTGGCTGCGTGGCAGTGCCTGCGTGCTGCTGTTTGGGCTGCTTCCGGCCGCTTGGCTGCTGCTCAGTGCGGCCGCACTGCTGGCGGGCGCACAGGCCCGGGCCATGGCTCAGCTGCATGTGCAGCCCCGCGGCGTGCCGCGCAGCCGCTGGTTGGGCAGCCTCTTGCTGGCCGCGGGCCTGTGGTGGCCGTGGATGTCGGCAGAGACGCCGGCGGTGTCGCTGCTCCTTTCCCTGCTGATGGCCTATGCCGCCTCGCGCTCCTTGCTCCAGGCCTTGCAGCCACGTCGCGCCTTGAGCACCGGCTTTCGCGTGGCCATGGGCCTGTGGGCTCTGCTGCTGGCAGCCGCGCAGGGGCTGCTGCTGGCGCGCGTGCCGATGGCGCCGGCGGCGGGTGTCTTGAGTTTGCTGGCCGTGGCCGGCTTGTTGTGGCTGAACGGCGGGTCATTCGCGGCGCGTGGCTTGCGTGGCTTGGTGATGGCTGCGGCGGTGTTGCTGCCGCTGGGCGTGCGCCTGCTGCTCAGCGGGCCCGAGGCGGGCCAGGGCTTTGGTGAGGCCCGCTGGCAGGCGGTGCTGGCGATGTGGCCGCGCTGGGCGCTGGGTGCGCGCGAGCTGGCCTTGCTCTTGCTGGTGCTGCTCATGACCCGGGCCTTGCCGGCCTTGCTGCGCCATGTGGGCGAGATGCAAGTGGCGGCGGACAAGGAAAGCGACGCCCGTTTCACCGATCCGCTGACCGGCCTTGCCACGCGCCTGGGGCTGGAACGTCAGCTGGCGCAGGCGGTGCTGGAGAGCGATGCCAAGGAGCAGCCGCTGGCCTTGCTGCTCTTCGATCTCGATGGTTTCAACCCCGTCAACAGCAGCTTCGGCCATGACAAGGGCGATGCCTTGCTGCGCTTGGCAGCCGATCGCCTGCGCGGCTGTCTGGGCGTGCACGATGTGGCGGCCCGGATCGGCGGCGATGAGTTCGCCATCCTTTTGCACGAGGCAAGCAGCAAGGAGGCGGTGGCCAGTTTTGCGGCCCGGGTCCTGGCCGAGCTGGCCCGGCCCTATCTGCTGGACCGGCGCGAGCTGGCGATCTCTTGCTCGGCGGGGATTGCCCGTTATCCGCTCGACGGCGGCAAGGCCCGCATGCTGGCCTGCGCCGACGCGGCCAAGAGCGCGGCCAAGCGTCTGGGCGGCGCCTGCTACTGCTTTTATGCCGCCGGCATGGACGGTGACACGCGTGAGCAGCTGGATCTGCTGCGTGACCTGCGCCATGCGGTTGAGCGCAACCAGCTCGAGCTGTATTTTCAACCCAAGATCGATGCGCGCAGCGGTGAGGTCACGGCCGCCGAGGCCTTGCTGCGCTGGCACCACCCGACCCGAGGCATGGTGTCGCCGGTGATCTTCATTCCCATCGCCGAGCGTTTTGGCTTCATGCGCGAGCTGGGCAACTGGGTGATCGATGCGGCCTGCCGCCAGGCCCAGGTCTGGCGCGAGAGCGGCCTGCGCATGCGCGTGGCCATCAATCTCTCGGCGCAGCAGATGCGGCAGGCCGACATCGTCGATCGCATCCAGAAGGCGCTCGAAGCCTCGCGCATGCACCCGACCCTCTTGACCTGCGAGATCACCGAATCGGTGGTGATGGAGAACACCCAGGCCATCCAGGACACCTTCCGCCGCCTCGGCGAATTGGGCGTTCATTTGTCCATCGATGATTTCGGCACCGGCTATTCCTCGCTCAGCTATTTGCGCCAGCTGCCGGCCCAGGAGCTGAAGGTGGACCGGGCCTTTGTTACTGACCTGGTGGCCAGCGCCGATGCCCGTGCGGTGGTCGATGCCGTCATCCGCCTGGCCCATGCCCTGGGCCTGCGCGTGGTGGCCGAAGGCGTGGAGACCCAAGGCCAGCAGCAGGTGCTGGTGGCCATGGGCTGCGACGAGCTGCAGGGCTATCTGTTTGCCCGCCCCATGTCGGCCCAGGCCATCCTGCTGTGGGCCATGGACGACAAGAACTCGGCACCGGCCTTCCGTGCCTCGCTGTTTGGCGACACGCAGGAGATCGACCAGCTCTGAACTTCCGCGGGGCTGCGGGCCGGAAATGGGCGCGCCAGCGGGGATAATCACGGCCATGCG
This sequence comes from Paucibacter sp. B51, assembly GCF_027863535.1. NCBI lineage: Bacteria > Pseudomonadati > Pseudomonadota > Betaproteobacteria > Burkholderiales > Sphaerotilaceae > Roseateles > Paucibacter sp. B51. Next base: position 3,437,393 of record NZ_JAPIVN010000001.1, read on the forward strand.
GGAGACCCCAAACCCAGCGAGCGAAGACGAAGCTCGCTTTGAAGATTTTTTTCGCGACGCGGCTGCCCCCGGTGAGGCGCAGCTCTTGTGGCAGATGGAGCGGCAGGATGGCCTGATGGCCGGCCTGCGCGCGCTCTTTCACGGCCCGGCCAGCCTGGTCAAGCTGCGCGTCTGGGTTTTCCTGGAAGTGATGGCCATGCCGGCTTCGCGCATCAGCCGCGAGGCACTCAACCAGCATTTCCACATGCTGCGCGACGAGCCGCTGGAGCTGGTGCTCAAGCGCCTGCGCGAGGCCGATCTGCTGGCCTGGGACCCTTCCAACCAGCATTACGGCGTCACGCCTCTGGCTCAGCAGCTCTTGGGCTTGCTGCAGCCCCTGCTCAACAGCAGCGTGCAGCAGGACGCCGACCTCAGCGCCTTGCTGGCCAATGTGGCCGGTGCCCACCAATTGGGCACCTTGGACCCGGCCCAGCTGCAGCATTTGCAGGCCCAGCTCTCGCGCCTCTACGACGAGTTCGCCGACGCGATTGCCAGCGGTTCGGAATTTCACCTGCGCCGCGCCCGCCAGCGCTTCGGCCGGGCGCTCAGCCTGGTCGAGAAGGCCAGCGAGGCGCTCTCGGCCATCATGGTGCAGGCCCAGGAGCAGGGCAATGCACGGTTGGAACGCCTGGCCCGCGAGCTGGGTCTGGCCCAGGCGCGTTTGCTGTCCATGGCCAGCCAGTTCAACCGGGCCTTGCAGCAAGCCGACCGCCAGCGCGTCACGCTGGGCTCCACCGGCATCACCACCACCGATGTGCGGCGCTGGCTGCAGAGCGTGGATTTCCTGGAAAACCTGTCCCTGGGTGCCTTGTCGCGCCCGGTGCACCCGGTGTTGGTGGCCCAGCATGAGCTGCTGGACACGACCGAGGCCGAGTTCGAACGGGATCGCCCGGCCGCACCCACGCCCGAGGCTTTGCCCAATGCCCAGGCCGCGCCCGAGGGCGAGCTGGCCGTGATGAGCCTGCCGCCCGAGATGTCCATCATGCAGGCGCTGCTGACGCGCTGGAGCGAGGCGGGCGAGGTCGAGCAAGACCTGGCCCCGGCCGTGCTGGGCGGCAGTTATGCCCGCGCCAGCTACCGCGCCCAGCTGCTGCCCCTGCTGGGCGACAAGGAGGCCCAGCATTTGACCGGTGCCACCGGCGATATGGCGCGCCAGCCCTGGCGCGTGCATTGGTCGGTGGAGCAGGACGAGTGCGATGACGAGTACATCCGCTGGATGAGCCGCGGCGTGCTGCGCCGCCCACCGGCTGACGCTGCATCCGCAGAAGAACAACAAGAACCGAAGGAAGAAGACCAAGCATGAGCGCTGCTCTCGACGACGCGGCCGCCCTGGCCGCGCAGCTCTTGGCCCGCCGCTGGCTGCCCCGCAGCCACCCGCTGGTGCGCCGCGCCTTGATCGACCAGGAGGTCTGGAACGCCCTGGGCCAACGCCTGGCCGCGGTTGGCCTGCGCGTGATCGACAACCTCTATGCCGACCACATCAGCCTGGCCATGCTGCGCCCGGCCGAGGTGGCGGTGTTTGGCGAAACTGGCCTGGCCGCCAACAACAACCTCGACCTGCCGCGCGATGGTGTCGCCCTGCTGGTGGTGCTGTGGTCGCTGATCGTGCTGCCCAAGCGCCAGCGCCAGGTGGCCCGCGCTGAGGCCAAGGAAGAAGGGCAGGGCGAGATGTTTGCCACCGACAAGCCCCTGCCCACGGCGGCCAGCGTCAGCCCAACCCTGAGCTACCGCAGCCTGCTGGCCGATTTCGGCAACCAGCTGGGCAAGAAGATGCGCCTGGACAGCAACCTCAAGCTGCTCGAGCGCAATGGCTTCATCACCCGCCGCGGCGAGGACATTGCCGAAGGCCCGCTGCTGGACCTGCTGCTGGACTACGACACCCTGGCGCCGCGCATCCTGGACGGCGCCCTGGGCGATGTGCTGGCCCGCACGACCGACCCGGAGATTGCTGCGGCCATTGCCAAGGCGCGCCAGCCTGAAATGCCTGAAGTTGAGGCCGAGCCGGAACCCGAGCCGGAACCCGAGCCAGCGGTGGATGCCCAAACCCTGCCCGAACAAGAACAGAACAAGAGCGAGACCTGATGTTTCACCTGCAATCGCTGGAACTGCTGCACTGGGACTATTGCCGGCGGGTGAGCATGCCGCTGGACGGCGCCATCATCACCATCGCCGGCCCCAATGGCTCGGGCAAGACCACCTTGCTTGATGCCATGCGCACCTTGCTGGGCCTGGAATGCTCGGGCGGCCGCACGTACAAGACCTATGCCCGCCACGCCAATGCCGAGAGCGCCTGGCTGCGCGCTCTGGTGGACAACCGCCCGCGTGGCCGCCAGAACAGCTCGCGGCCCTTCGCCAGCTCCCTGCTCTATGCAGACCAGGTGACCCTGGTCTGCCGCATCGAGCGCCACGGCGGCGATTGGCAGCGTCGCTACATGATGATGGACGGCGTCCATGAAATCGAAGCCCTGGCTGAGCGCGGCGACAAGGACTGGATGGGCATCGAAGCCTGGCGCCGCCGCCTGGAAGCGGCCGGCCTGACCCGCGCCATCGGCCGCGTGCTGGCCCTGGAGCAAGGCCAGACCGACCGGCTGTGCGAGCTCAGCCCCAAGGAGCTCTTGCGCTTGGTGTTTGAAGTCTTCGGTGACCAGGAGGTGCTGGACCGCTACGACCAGGCCCGCAGCCACCAGCAGCATTTGCTCAAAGAGGTGGAGCAGGCCACGCACGAGCTTTCGCACACGCAGGCGCAGCTGTCCGACCTGGCCAACCGCGTCAACAGCTTTCAGCAGTACCAGCTGCGTCAGAAGGAGCGCGAGCGCCTGGCCACCGAGGTGCTGCCGGTGCTGCAGTGGAGCGAGGCCCGCGCGCGCACGGCCCAGGGCCTGCGCGAGCTGCACCGCCAGCGCCTGTTTGCCGGCGCCGATGCGCGCCAGCAGGCCGCACGCCGGGCCGAGCTGCACAGCTTGTTCGAGGCCCTGGAGCGTGCCAAGCAGCGCCTGGTCGAGCTGGAAGCCGAGCGCCGCCAGACCCGCGCCTCCTTTGATGCCGCGCGCGAGGCCGAGCGGCCGCTGGAGCTGCTGGCCAAGCGCGAGGAAGAGCTGCGCACCCTGGCCGCGGTGGAGACCGATGCGCAGGAGCTGGCCCAGCGCGTGGAGCAGCTCAGCGGCGAACAACACCGCCTGCGCGAAGCCTTCACCCGAGCGAATGACCAGAGCCGCAAGGCCCAGGCCGCGCTGGAGGCCTTGAGCGGCCAGCGCCTGCCGCCGCCGCCGGCGGAGGTGACGCGTTTCCGTCGCGCGCTGGACGACGCCGGCATTGCCCACCATGTGCTGGCCGACTGCATCGACATCGCCGATGAAAGCTGGCGCGCCGCCGCCGAAGGCATGCTGCGGCCCTCGCGCTGGGTGGTGGTGCTGCAGCGCAGCGGCGACGAGGCCCATGCCTTTGCCTTGGCTTCGCGCGAGCGCTATCGCCACTATGTGGTGGCCGAGGCCGAGAACGTGCCGGCCAGCGTGCCGCCCGATTCCCTGCTCGCGGCTCTTCGCTTCAATGCCAAGGCTCCGGGTTGGCTGATCCGGCAACTGGGCGGCATCCGCCGCGTCAAGGACACCGAGGCCGGTGCCAAGGTGGGCGGCGAGTGGATCACACCCGATGCCTATTACAAGGACGGCCGTGGAGGCCGCAGCCTCTGGGTCGAGCCGCGTGACTTCCAGTTCGGTGTGTCGGCCCTGGAGTCGCGTCGCAAGGCCTTGGAGAGCGAACTCAACCGCTACGACGCGGAGCTGAGCCGCATCGCCAAGGAGCAGGCCGAGGTCGAGCGCCAGTTCAAGGATGCGCAGCGCGCCGCCCAGGGCCACAAGGCCGCGCAGGAACTGGCGGAGAAGGCCGAGGACTTTGCCGCCGTGCGCGAGCGCCTACCAGCCCTGCGCCAGGCCCGCGTCGAGGCCTCGGGCCGCATGACCGCGCTCGACGTCGAGCACGACCGCGCCCTGACCCAGCACAGCCGCAGCGAGCGCGACTACGAGTCGGCCCAAGCCAGCCTCAAGGCCAGCGAAGAGAACGTCGGCCGCGCCCAGCGCGAGCATGAGGGCCGCAAGCGCGAGCTGCTGGCCCAGGCGCGCGAATCGCGTGCGGCCAAGGCGCGTTTCCCGGCGTCCTGGGTCACGCCCGCGGCGCTGCAGGCCTTGCGCGATGAGTTCGAGAACGCCAAGCAGGCCGAGATTGCCGGCCGCCATGTGCAGGCGGAGCTGGAAAACGGTGTCTGGGAGACCGACCCGCAGGTGCAGGACCGCCATGCACGCATGAGCGTGTCGGTGCTGGAGCAGACCGCCCAGCTCGACGACCGCCGCGCCAGCAATGAGATGGCCCGCATCGCCGCCTTCAACGCCCGCGAGCGCTATATCGACGTGCTGCGCGCGACCGTGCGCCGTTACAAGAAGAACGTGCAGGAGCTGGGCGAGCTGGCCGGCGTGATGGCGCAGGCCGAGCTGCCGCATCTGGACAACGACGATATGGTGCTCGCCCAGGCCGGGCTGCAGGTCAAGTTCAACTTCGACGGCAAGGGCGAGGTGGGCCTGAACGACGGTGAGGCTTCGGGCGGTCAGCAGGTGCTCAAGAGCCTGATCCTGCTGGTGGGCTTGATGAAGGACGACGATTCACCGGGCGGTTTCGTCTTCATCGACGAGCCCTTTGCCCACCTGGACGTGCGCAACATCCAGCTGGTCGGCCACTTCCTGCGCTCCACCCGCGCGCAGTACCTGCTGACCACGCCGATCACGCACAACGTCGAGGTCTTCGAGCCCAGCGAGATCACCCTGGTCACCAGCAAGAAGCCGCGTGGCGAGCGCTGGGCGCCGCCGATTGCGGTGCTGGCGCGGCGGCCAGAAAAGTCGATTTACGACTGAGCGCGCTGTTGCGATGTCTCGCGCCGCCCGCCTGCTGGACCTGATGGAGTTGCTGCGTCGGCACCGCCATCCAGTGCCCGGCGCCAGCCTGGCGGCGCAGCTGGGCATCAGCCTGCGCAGCCTCTACCGCGACATCGCCACCCTGCAGGCGCAGGGCGCCCAGATCGAAGGCGAGGCGGGCCTCGGCTATGTGCTCAAGCCGGGTTTCACCTTGCCGCCGCTGATGTTCTCGGCCGATGAGGTTGAGGCCCTGGTGCTGGGATCGCGCTGGGTGGCGGGCCGCGCTGATGATGAGGTGCTGGCCGCGGCAGCGCGCCACGCCTTGGCCAAGATTTCGGCCGTGTTGCCGGCCGGGCTGCGCCATGAGATGGACAGCACGGCCCTGCTGGTGGGGCCGGGCGAGCCGCTGCCGCGCCTGGACCAGGTGTTGGCCCGGCTGCGTGCCGCCATGCGGCAGGAATGCAAGGTCAGGCTGCAGTACCGCGACTTGAAAGGCCGCAGCAGCGAGCGCGTGGTCTGGCCCTTTGCCCTGGGTTTTTTCGATCAGGCCCGTGTGCTGGTGGCGTGGTGTGAACTGCGCGGGGAGAGGCGCAGCTTCAGATGCGACCAGATCGAGGGCCTGGAGGTGCTGGAGCAGCGCTACCCTCAGCGCCGCCAGGTCTTGTTGAAAGCCTGGCGCGAGGCCGAGGGCATCGCGACGCAGTGAGTTGAGAGGGGCGGAACTTGCGCTGCCTGCTGCTGCCAGAAATTGACAGGGCGGCTGCCTAGCATGGCGGCTCTTTCAACCCATGGCTCGCAGCCAATTTCCAGCATGAACCCCACGAACTTCAGCCTGCAAAGCCAGGCCCACTTTGTCTTGCTCCATGTGCAGAGCCCGGCCGCCAGCGCGAGCTTTTATCGCCAGATCCTCGCTGCAGAGCCGGTCGAGGCCTCGCCCACCTTCGCCATGTTTGCCCTGGCCCCGGGCCTGATGTTGGGCCTCTGGGCGCGCGACACGGTGGCGCCGGCCTCGGCCGGGCAGGGTGGCAGCAGCGAGCTGGCCTTTGTGCAGGACAGCGCTGCCGCGGTGGATGCGGTGCATGCGGCCTGGGTCGCACGCGGCGTGGTGATCTTGCAAGCACCCAGCGCCATGGACTTTGGCTACACCTTCACGGCCAGCGATCCCGATGGCCACCGCCTGCGCGTGTTCGCGCCCGGCGCGGCCTGATCGCTCAGATCTCGATCGAGCGCAGGTAGTCACGGAAACCTGAGCCCAGCTGCGGGTGCGCCAGGGCCAGTTCCACATTGGCCTGCAAAAAGCCTTCCTTGCTGCCGCAGTCGTAGCGCTTGCCTTCGTAGCGGTAGGCGAACACCTTTTCGCGGCGCAGCAGGCCGGCGATGCCATCGGTCAGCTGGATCTCTCCGCCCACGCCGCGCGGTTGGTTGGCGATCTCGTGGAAGACGCCGGGCGTGAGGATGTAGCGGCCGGCCACGGCCAGGCGCGAGGGGGCGTCTTCCGGTGCCGGCTTCTCGACGATGCGGCTCACATCGACCAGATGCTCGTTGACCTGGCTGCCGGCGACGATGCCGTAGCGGCGGGTGTGTTCGGCCGGCACTTCCTGCACCGCGAGGATGCTGGCGCGCCACTCGGCGAATTGCTCCACCATCTGCTTGAGCACCGGCTGGCCGCCCGGCGGGCCCACCATCAGGTCATCGGCCAGCAGCACGGCGAAGGGCTCGTTGCCGACCAGGCGCTGGCCGCAGAGCACGGCATGGCCCAGACCCAGTGCTTGGGCCTGGCGTACATAGACGCACTCCATGTCATCGGGCTTGACGCTGCGCACCACGTCCAACAGCTCCTGCTTACCCGCTTGTTCGAGGGCTATCTCGAGCTCGAAAGTCATGTCAAAGTGGTCTTCGATCGGTCGCTTGTGGCGGCCGGTCACGAAGATCATCTCGCGCACACCGGCGGCATAGGCTTCCTCGACGGCGTACTGGATCAGCGGCTTGTCCACCACCGGCAACATTTCCTTGGGTTGGGCCTTGGTGGCCGGCAGGAAACGGGTGCCCAGGCCGGCGACGGGAAAGATGGCCTTGGTGATGACTGAGCTGGGCTTGGACGCCATAAAAGTACACTCCTTGATTTGCTTTCGCGCATTGTTGCATGGGCAGATGACGGCTCTTCGATCTGCCCTCGACCGATTCAAAACATGACTTTGCTGATCGTAGAACCGCTGGAAATCGAAGTCATGCAGTGGCTCAGCGAGCGCCATTCGGTGCAGTTTGCGCCGGAGTTGGCCGCCGAGCCCGCGCGCTTGCTGGAGGCCTTGCATCAGACGCAGGGGCTGATCCTGCCGCCCAATGTGTCCGTCGATGCGGCCCTGCTGCGCGCCGCACCGCGGCTGCGCGTGGTCGGGCGCATGAGCTCGGGCGGTGAAAACATCGACCTGGCGGCCTGCCGCTCGGCCCATGTGGAAGTGATCCGCAGCCTGACAGCCACGGCGAGCGCCGAGGCGGAGTTCATGGTCGGCGCCTTGCTGGCCTTGCTGCGCCGCGTGCCGGTGCAGGGCTCTGACGGCATGTGGGTGGGCCGCGAGCTCGGTTGCGTGACGGTGGGCCTGATCGGCATGACGCCGGCCGCGCGCATGCTGGCGCAGCTACTGCCGGCCTTCGGCACCCGGGTCGTGGGATACGACCCCAGCCTGCACCAGAGCGACCCGATCTGGGCCCAGTGGGGCATCGAGCCCTTGCCCCTGCGCGAGCTGATGGAGCACAGCGAAGGGGTCTGCGTGCAGCTGAACTACTTCCCGCGCTACCGTGGCCTGATCGGCGAGCGGGTGCTGAGCTTTGCCAAGCCGGGGCAGGTGTTGGTCAGCATCGCCCATTCCGCCATCTTCGACGATGCCGCCCTGGCCGATGCCTTACGCAAGGGGCGCCTGCTGGCGGCCTGGTTCGACAGCCTGGAGCCGGGTTTGCAGGAGCCGGGCCTGCCTCTGCATGGGCTCGACAATTTGCAGGTCACACCGCGCCTGGCCAGCACCACGCGCGAGTCGCGTACGCGCGCCGCCTGGGGGGTGGCGCGGCGCATGGACGAGATCCTGGCCACGCCACCCGAGGTGGCGGAGTTTCGGGCTAGCGGGCCAGCCGAGCTGCCTGATCCCGCAAGCGAGAGACGGTGGCGCTGAAGTCGTTCAGGCGCTGACGCTCCTGTTCGACCACGGCCGCCGGCGCGCGCGCCACAAAGCCCTCGTTGCCCAGCTTGGCTTCGATCTTGGCGATCTCGCCGTCCAGGCGAGCGATTTCCTTGGCCAGGCGCGCGGTTTCGGCGGCCACATCGATCTCCACATGCAGGGCCAGGCGGGCTTCGCCATGGACCAGCACCGGTGAGCTGGCGCTGGCCGCCTGGAAGGCGGCTTCGTCGCTGATGATCTGCACCTCGCTGAGCTTGGCCAGGGCTTTGAGCAGCGCCGCGGCTTCGGCGATGAAACCGGTGTCGCCACCGACCAGCAAGGGCACGCGGGTGCTGGGTGAAAGGTTCATCTCGCTGCGCAGGCTGCGGCAGGTGCCGACCACGGCCTTGAGGTTGTGGACCCAGGCGCAGGCGGCTTCATCGATGCGCTCGGGCTGGGCAAGGGGATAGGCCGCGCTGACGATGTAGTCGCCGATCTTGCGGCCCGAGGCATCTTGACTGCCGGGCCCACGGCCCGCCAGGGGCGCCACCGTCTGCCACAGCTCTTCGGTGATGAAGGGCGCGATCGGGTGCAGCAGGCGCAGCGTGGTTTCCAGCACGCGGATCAGGGTGCGGCGGGTGGCGCGCTGCTGGGCCTCGTTGCCGTTCTGGATCTGCACCTTGGCGATTTCCAGGTACCAGTCGCAGTACTCGTCCCAGACGAAGGAGTAGATGGCGTTGGCGACGTTGTCCAGGCGGTACTCGGCAAAGCCCTGGGCCACGGCCAGCTCGACCTTTTGCAGCTCGCTGCTGATCCAGCGGTCGGCGCGGCTGAAGTCCAGATAGCCGTGCGCGGAACCACCCGGAGCGCATTGCTCTTTCGTGTGCTCCAGCAGGCCGCAGTCCTGGCCTTCGGTGTTCATCAGCACAAAGCGGGTGGCGTTCCAGAGCTTGTTGCAGAAATTGCGGTAGCCCTCGCAGCGCTTGGTGTCGAAATTGATGTTGCGGCCCAGGCTGGCGTAGGAGGCCATGGTGAAGCGCAGGGCGTCGGCGCCGTAGGTCGGCATGCCCTCAGGGAACTCCTTCTTCACCCGGGCCGCCACCTTGGGCGCGGTCTCGGGGCGGCGCAGGCCGACGGTGGACTTGGCCACCAAGGTGTCCAGGTCCACGCCCTGGATCAGGTCCACCGGGTCCAGCACATTGCCTTCGCTCTTGCTCATCTTCTGGCCTTGCGAATCACGCACCAGGCCATGGATGTAGACATGCTTGAAGGGCACTTTGCCGGTGAAATGCTGGGTCATCATGATCATCCGGGCGACCCAGAAGAAGATGATGTCGTACCCCGTCACCAGCACGGTGGAGGGCAGGAAGAGGTCCTGCTCCAGCGTCTTCTCGGGCCAGCCCAGGGTGGAGAAGGGCACCAGGGCGGAGGAGTACCAGGTGTCCAGCACGTCCTCGTCGCGCGTCAGCGTGCCGCTGTAGCCGACCGCCGTGGCTTTGGCGCGGGCCTCGTCCTCGTCGCGGGCGACGAAGAGCTCACCGCTCTCGCCGTACCAGGCCGGGATCTGGTGGCCCCACCAGAGTTGGCGCGAGATGCACCAGTCCTGGATATTGCCCATCCAGTGGTTGTAGGTGTTGATCCACTGCTCGGGGTAGAACTTGACCGCGCCGCTCTCGACGGCATCGACCGCGCCCTGGGCGATGCTGCGGCCGGTGCTGGCGCTGACCTTGTTGACGGCCACAAACCACTGGTCGGTCAGCATGGGCTCGATCACCTGGCCGGTGCGCTCGCAGCGTGGCACCATCAGCTTGTGCTTCTTGACCTCAACCAGGAAGCCCTGGGCCTCCAGGTCGGCGACGATCTTCTTGCGTGCGACAAAGCGGTCCAGGCCGCGGTAGGCCTCGGGGGCTTCGTCATTGATCTTAGCGTCCAGGGTCAGCACGCAGATCATGGCCAGACCGTGGCGCTGGCCGACGGCATAGTCGTTGGTGTCGTGCGCGGGCGTGACCTTGACCACGCCGGTGCCAAACTCGCGATCCACGTAGTCGTCGGCAATCACGGGGATGCTGCGGCCGCACAGCGGCAGGGTCACCTGCTTGCCGATCAGGGCGGCATAACGCTCATCTTCCGGGTGGACCATCACGGCCACGTCGCCGAGCATGGTTTCGGGGCGGGTGGTGGCCACGGTCAGATCGCCGGAGCCATCGGCCAAGGGGTAGCGAATATGCCAGAGGAAGCCGTCTTCCTCTTCGCTGCTGACTTCCAGATCCGACACGGCAGACTTGAGCACCGGGTCCCAGTTGACCAGGCGCTTGCCGCGGTAGATCAGGCCTTCGTCGTAGAGTTTGACGAAGGTGTCGCGCACCACGTGCGAGAGCTTCTCGTCCATGGTGAAGTATTCATGGTCCCAGGACACCGAGTCGCCCATGCGGCGCATCTGGCCGGTGATGGTGTTGCCGGACTCCTGCTTCCATTCCCAGACGCGGGCGACGAAGTTCTTGCGGCCCAGGTCGTGGCGGGTCTTCTGGCCTTCGGCGCCCTTGTCGGCCAGCTGGCGCTCCACCACGATCTGGGTGGCAATGCCGGCATGGTCGGTGCCCGGCACCCACAAGGTGTTGTGGCCCAGCATGCGGTGGTAGCGCGTCAACGAGTCCATGATGGTCTGGTTGAAGGCGTGGCCCATGTGCAGGGTGCCGGTCACATTGGGCGGCGGCAGCTGGATGCTGAAGGACTCGCGGCTCGCATCCAGGGTGGGCTTGTACAGGCCTTTTTGCTCCCACAAAGGGCCCCAATGGGCTTCGAGGGCGGCGGGCTCAAACGATTTGGCAAGTTCGGTCATGGCACAAGGGTCGCTGCTGAGAAAACGGCAAAGGGGCCGGTGTGCCAGCATTCAGCCAGCACCCGGGCCCCTGTTCGGCCGGAAGAGGGAAGGGAGGAAAAGCACAAAACGGGATGGCTCGATTGTCCACCATGCGCGCGGCTCCGCGCCTGGGGCGAGCGCCTCAGGGAAAGAGCACGTCGAGCAGATGCTCGGCCCAGCTTTCACGCGGAGCGAAACGGTCCTGGCAGGGGATCAAGGAACTGCGCCCCGCGGGGTCCAGCATGCACAGGCCCACCGCCAAGGCCTGGCGTTCGCGTTCCACGCGCACCAAGGCACGCGCGAACAGACCCAAGCACAGCGACAGCAGGATCAGGCAAATCAGCAAAGACTTGGGCGCGCGGCGCCAGGTGTTCAGGGCAGGGCGGTTCATGGTGGGGCGGTGTCAGCGCTGTGCCTCTCCAGCAAAAAGGCCCGCAGGGCAGCGGCTCGCAGTCTATGCGAGCCGTCGCTGAGGGAGCCTGTGTCTGAGGGTGAGCAAGACCCGTATTGCTCGGGTTCGACAGCCTTGCTTGCTCACATGAACAAATGTTCCCCCGCGTTCTCCCCGCCCAGGATCACATAGTTGACCTTGCGCAGGTCCGCCAGGCTGCGGCCTCCGGCGTAGGAGATGGAGCTTTGCAAGTCCTCGCGCATCTCGCGCAAGGTGTCGGCCAGCTTGCCCTTCACAGGCTCCAGGATGCGCTTGCCTTCCACATGCTTGTACTCGCCCTTGTTGAAGTCGCTGGCCGAGCCGTAGTACTCCTTGTAGAGCTTGCCGTCGACTTCCACCGTGTTGCCGGGCGATTCTTCATGGCCGGCGAACAGCGAGCCGATCATGACCATGGAGGCGCCAAAGCGCATGCTCTTGGCGATGTCGCCATGGTGGCGGATGCCGCCGTCGGCGACGATGGGCTTGGTTGCCACGCGGGCACACCATTTCAGGGCCGAGAGCTGCCAGCCGCCGGTGCCGAAGCCGGTCTTGAGCCGGGTGATGCAGACCTTGCCGGGGCCGATGCCGACCTTGGTCGCGTCTGCGCCCCAGTTCTCCAGGTCGATCACGCCCTCGGGCGTGCCGACATTGCCGGCGATCACAAAGGTCTCGGGGAGGCGCTGCTTGATGTGGGCAATCATGCGCTGCACGCTTTCGGCATGGCCGTGGGCGATGTCGATGGTGATGTAGTCGGCGCCCACGCCTTCGGCGGCCAGTCGGTCGATGACGGCATAGTCGGCGGCCTGCACGCCGGAGCTGACGGAGACCAGCAAGCCCTTGCTGCGCATGGACTTGGCGTAGGCCACCGTGTCCAGGTCGAAGCGGTGCATGACGTAGAAGTAGCCATTGGCGGCCAGGTGCTCGGTGATGTTTTCGTCCACCACCGTCTTCATATTGGCCGGCACCACCGGCAGCTTGAAGCGCTGGGGCCCGAACTGGACCGAGGTGTCACATTCGCTGCGGCTTTCCACGCGGCATTTGCGGGGCAGGAGCAGGATGTTGTCGTAGTCAAAGATTTCCATGAGTCGAATCGTTCGCAAGTTTCGGGCTGCGTTCATGCAGTGCAGACCCTGGGCTGCGAGCACTTGACTTGGAGATCCGGCCGGCGTGGCGTCTCGGGAAAGAGTCACGCCTGCTTTGCATCCGCGAAGCCACCAGCGAGGGTGGTACGGACGAAAAAAACCGGACGCCAAAATTTGGGCCCGGTGAGCGATTCTACGCCGATCTTGACCGCCTTCGGTCCACAAACTCGGCGAAATGCTGGAGCTGGCCCTCAGTTCTCACCGCATGTAGTCTGGCTACACTGCCTGGCACACCCGGGCCATTCAGGCTCCGCGACACCCAAAGGTTCCATTCCATGCATTCCGTCGTCATCAGCGGCACCGGTCTCTACCAGCCGCCCCACATCATCAGCAACGCCGAACTGGTGGCTGCATTCAACGCCTACGCCGATCTGCAGAACGCCCAGCATGCCGATGAAATCGCGGCCGGCACGCGCGCGCCGCTGACGCATTCCAGCGTCGAGTTCATCGAAAAAGCATCCGGCATCAAACAGCGTTATGTGATCGAGAAGGACGGCGTGCTCGACCCCACGCGCATGTACCCGCGCTTCCAGGAGCGCAGCGACGAGCAGCTCTCGCTGATGGCCGAGATCGCCGTGGACGCAGCCCGCAAAGCCATTGCCGCCGCGGGCAAGCAGCCCGCCGATGTGGACGCCATCTTCTGCGCCAGCGCCAATATGCAGCGCCCCTATCCGGCCATGGCGGTCGAAATCCAGCAGGCCCTGGGCGCCAGCGGCTATGGCTTTGACATGAACGTCGCCTGCTCCTCGGCCACCTTCGCCATCGAGCAGGCCTACAACGCCGTGCGCTCCGGCGCCTCGAAATGCGTGCTGGTGGTCAACCCCGAAATCACCTCCGCCCACCTGGAGTGGAAAGACCGCGACTGCCATTTCATCTTCGGCGATGTCTGCACCGCCCTGATCATCGAGCGCGCCGACACGGCCACCTCGGCAGACCAGTGGGAGATCCTGGGCACCAAGCTGGTGACCCAGTTCTCCAACGCCATCCGCAACAACTTCGGTTTCATGAACCGCGCCGAGGACAGCGACCCGAATGCGCGCGACAAGACCTTCAAGCAAGAAGGCCGCAAGGTGTTCAAGGAAGTCGTGCCCATGGCCGCCGCCCACATCGAGGCCCATCTGGGCACGCTGGAGACCGCGCCCAGCTCGGTGCGCCGTTTCTGGCTGCATCAGGCCAATCTGGGCATGAACCAGCTCATCATCAAGAAGCTGATCGGTGAAAGCATGGGCGCCTCCGGCTCGGACGTGGCGCCGCTGATTCTCGACACCTATGCCAACACCGCCTCGGCCGGCTCCATCATTGCCTTCCACGAGCACCGCGGCGATTTGAAGGCCGGCGATCTGGGCGTGATCTGCTCCTTCGGTGCCGGCTATTCCATCGGCAGCGTGATCGTCAAGAAGCGCTGAGGGCGCGCGGCCTCAGGGTGTGGTCAAGGGCGAGGAAGCGGCCTCGCTGGCCGCTGATGGTGGGCTCAGGCTCGCAGTGCCATCGAGGCCGATGGCACGAATGCCCGCCTCTCCAGTGAATTCTTCAAAGCTCCAGTCGCCGTTGGCGCCACGCAGCAGGCCTTCGCCCGGCGGCGCAATTTCCTGCACCGGCTTGTTGCGCAGGGCCACGCTCATGAAATCGATCCAGACCGGCAGGGCCAGGCCGCCGCCCGACTCGCGGTCGCCCAGCGAGCGCGGCTGGTCGTAACCGATCCAGACCACGGTGGCCAGGCTGGGCTGGAAGCCCGCGAACCAGGCATCGACCGCATCGTTGGTGGTGCCGGTCTTGCCGTACAGGTCCGGGCGGCGCAGCGTGCCCTGGGCGCGTGCGGCCGTGCCACTGCGCGTCACTTCCTGCAGCAGGCTGGCGGTCACAAAGGCATTGCGCTCGGAGATGGCGCGCTGGTCCTCGCTCAGCTGGGCTTTGGGTGCCTCGAACAAGACCTGACCCTTGCTGTCGGTGATGCGCTCGATGATGACGGGAGGCAGGCGGTAGCCACCGTTGGCAAACACCGCGTAAGCGCTGGCCATCTGCAAGGGCGTGACTTCGCTGGTTCCCAGGGCCAGGGTCAGGTTCTCGCGGCCGGCGTCTATCTCGATGCCAAAGCGAGAAGCCCATTCCCGCACCCGCGCCGGCCCGATCAGCTGGGTGATGCGGATGGTCACCATATTCTTGGAGCGGGCCAGGGCCTGGCGCACGCTCATCAGGCCGTCGAACTTCCCGTCCGAGTTCTTGGGCTCCCAGTCGCCGAAGACCAGGGGCTCGTCGGGCACCACGGTGCTGGGACTGACGCCTTGTTCCAGCGCGGCGGAGTAGACGATGGGCTTGAAGCTGGAGCCCGGCTGGCGCTTGGCCTGGGTGGCGTGGTTGTACTGCTTGCGATTGAAGTCAAAGCCACCGACCAGGGCATGGACGCGGCCGGTGCCGGGCTCCAGCGCCACCAGTGCACCTTCGGCCTCGGGCGGCTGGACGATGGACCAGGCGCCTTGCGGCTCGGCCTTGCTGGGCGCGCCGCGCATCACGCGCACAATGGCGCCGGGGCGCAAGCGGCTGGCTTCGCGTGCCTTGTCGGACAGGGCCGATTGCACGCCGCGCAAGGCCTCGCCGCTGAGCGTCAGCTCCTCGCCGCTCTGCATCACCGCACGCACTTTTTGCGTCGAGGTTTGCAGCAGCACGGCGGCGCGCAGATCGTCTTGGTCCGGGTGTTCGGCCAGGGCCTGGGCGATGGTGCTGTCGCGTTCGGCCTCGTCGTCCGGCAGGGCGACAAAGCCCTCCGGGCCGCGGTAGGGCTTGCGCTTTTCCAGCTCCAGCAGGCTGCGGCGCAGGGCCCGGTAGGCGGCGGCCTGCTCTTGCGAAACCAGGGTGGTGTAGACGCGCAAGCCCTTGGTGTAAGCCTCCTCGCCGTACTGCTCAAAGACCACATCACGCGCCATTTCGGCGGCAAACTCGGCATGGACGCGCGCGTCCTGGGGCGAGCGGATGTGCAGCTTTTCGGCCTTGGCGCTCTCGGCCTGCTCGGCCGTGATGACGCCGGTGTCCACCATGCGGTTGATCACCAGATGCTGGCGGCGGCGTGCGCGCTCCGGGTTGACCGCCGGGTTGGCATAGGCCGGGTTTTGCGGCAGGCCGGCCAGCATGGCGGTTTCGGCGATGGAGAGATCCTTGAGCGTCTTGCCGTAGTAGGCGCCGGCCGCGGCCTCGAAACCATAAGCCCGCTGACCCAGATAGATCTGGTTCATATAGACCTCGAGGATCTTCTGCTTGCTCAGCTCGCTTTCCAGCTTCATGGCCAGCAAGGCCTCGACGAATTTGCGCGAGTAGACCTTTTTCTTGGTCAGGTAGAGGGTGCGCGCCAGCTGCTGGGTGATGGTGGAAGCACCTTGGGTACGGCCTTGCGTGGCATTGGCCACCACGGCACGCAGGATGCCGGGCAGGTAGATGCCGCTGTGCTCGTAGAAATTGCTGTCTTCGATGGCCAGCAAGGCGTCCTGCATCAGCTTGGGGATCTGGTCCAGCGGCAGGTATTTGCGCCGCTCGGTGCCGAACTCGCCGATCAGCACCTCGTCGCTGGTGAAGACCCGCAGCGATTGCTTGGGCTGGTAGTCGTTCAGCTCGGCCAGATCGGGCAGGGTGGGATAGATCAGCGCGGCCGCAACGCCGAGCAGCAGGGCGATCAGGCTCAGCGCCACGGCGCCGATCACAAGCAGTTTCTTCAAGGGCGATCACGGCGCGCCAGGCGCCGGGCTGAGAGGAAGCCGCGATTATGGCGGGCGGGCCGGCCAGCGCCCCCCCGGCCCGCCCGGCATCGCGGCGTCAGCTCTTCGGTATCGTGCCGGCGGGCGGCCTCAGATCCGGTAGCCCAGGCTTAACCACAGGCGTGGCTTGTGGCGGGTGATGGGGTCAGCTTGCGGCTCGCCACCCTTGAGGCTCCAGGCGGCGGCGGCTTCCAGCTGCCAGCGCTCGCCGTTGACGCGCACGCCCAGGCCGGCACCGGCCAGGGTGCGGTAGTTCTGTGCGGTGCCGGCGGTGGGCACGGTGTTGATGCGCACCCGGCCGGCATCCAGCATGACAAACGGCGTGGCGGCGCCGATGTTATGCCGCAGCTCCAGCTGGGCCAGGGCACCGCGGTCGCCCACGCCTTCGCCGCTGGGGTAGGCACGCACGCCGCTGATGCCGCCCAGGCTGATGCGTTCGCTGGAGTCGAGGTTTTTGTCAGCCCATTGCGCGCTGAAGCGGGCATAGAGGCTGCTGTCCGGTGTGAACACGGTTTGCTGCTGCACCAGGTCGAGGTTGAACTTGAGGAAACGACCGCGCGTCTGGTTGCTGTCCAGACCGACCAGGGCGTCGGACAGGCGCAGGCGCCCGTTGGTGACGCTCAGACTGCCGTAGCTGATGCCGCCGAGGCCCAGGCTGTTGCGGCGATCGAAGTCAAGTGAGAGCGGCAGGCTCTGGCTGGATTTGTCGTCGCTGCCATTGAGCGTGCGGTCCTGCAGGCGCTTGTACTGGTAGCGCATGGAGAGCTTTACATTGGCGGCATTGCTGCGCAGCACCGGGTAGCTCAGACCCAGGGAGGCGGTCTTGGCATAGCCTTGCGCCTTCGAATCGGCGAACTCCTTGCCCAGCTGGTAGTCGCTGTGCGAGTAGCTGGCCTCGGCGCGCAGGCCGTGCCGCCCCAGCGGGCGCGAGTAGCCCAGGCTGCCCAGCCAGAGCTTTTGATCGCTGAACAGGCTGCGCAGACTGACTTGGTCACCCAGCGAGAAGGGGCTGTTCCAGTCCAGATTGAGCTGCAGGCGGTGGGCACCGCTGTAGCGGTTGCCATGGTTGTCGGCGCCGATCGAACCGACCAGGGCGGGTGCGGGGGCCAGCTCCACCAGCAGGTCGCCGGTGCCGACCTTCTCACCGGGTTGCATCAACGGGGTGACGGCCACACCGGGCAAGTCACCGAGGATCAAGACGCTGCGCTCCAGCTCCGGGCTGCGGATCACAGTGTCGGGCTGCAGCATCGACAGGTAAGGCGCGGCCTGCTCGGCCCAGTCCGGCCGGCTGCTGATCGGCTTGATCTGACCGTAGCGGCCTTCGAGCAGTTCCACCCGCAGCGTGCCATCGCTGAGCTCTTGCGGCGGCAAGTAGGCACGGGCGAAGGGATAGCCGGCCTGTTGGTAGAACAGACCGACCCGCTCGGCCAGCGACTGCAGGCCGGACAGATCGAGCTCGGTGTTCAGCAGATCGGCCACGGCCGCTTCCAAGGTCTTGTTGTCGATGACGCTGTTGCCGCCCAAGCTGAGGGCCTTGACCTGCACCTTGCGTCCGCCCGGCAGGGCCAGCTGGGTCTTGGGGTTGTTGAGCTTGAGCTGCACGCCGGGCTTGGGCGCTTCCGGTGGCGCTTGGCGGCTCTGCTGCAGGATCTGCCCGGCATCCGGCACTGCTTGCGCATGAGCGGCCATCGGTGCGGCCAGGGCCAGCAGGCTGGAGACGGCCACGGCCACAAGGTGGGCCGGGTAGGGGGCTGAGTGGTGGTCCATGGCGGCGTGGGGGGAGTAGGGTTTCAAGGCCTGCGAAGACAGGGGCTTGCCATGGGGCTGGCTCATTTCTTGTCCTCCCGCTGGCCGTCGTTGCCGGTGCTGTTGGAACTGCTGCCGGGCTCGGGCAAGCGGATGCCGCCTTGGCGGACAAAGATGCGCGTGCCGCCAACGCTGGTGTTGCCGCTGCCGAGCAAAGCGGCAGACGAAGGCGCGTTGCCACCGTCACTGCTGCTGCTGCTGCTGCTGCTGCTGCTGCTCGTTTCACCCGTCGCGGACGTCGCCGCGGGAGTGGCTGCTCCGGGCGCTGCGGCTGAGCCGCTTGGCGTGGGCGCCGGCCCGGAGTCCACCAGCTGCAGGCCGCTGGAGCTGGCCGCGCCGCTGGGCAGGCTGCCTGTTGGGCTGCTGCTGATGACAAAGGTCAGCGCGGGTTGATTGCCTGCGATCACATTGGCATTGAGTGCCGGCGAGATGCTCAGCTCGCCGTCACGGCGGGTGATGGCGTAATTGCTGTTGCTCAAATTCGCCGCCAGGATGGCATGTGCGCCCACCGATTCGCCGGCCACCCGGCTCAGGCTGCCAGCGAGGCTGTCGCCGGCCACCAGGTTGCCCTCGGTGATGCTGAAGCTCAGCGCGGGGTCGGGGGCGCCAAAGGTTTTTTGCTTGTTGTCGGCCTGGACCGTGATCGGGCGCGGTGTCACGGCCAGCTGGCCGGGCAGGGCGGTGATCGCGTAGTTGCTGTTGCTCAGGGCGCTGGCATCGATGGTGTAGCTGCCGACGTTCTCGCCAGCCGCCCGGCTCAAGGCGCCGCTGAGTGCATCGCTGCCGACCAGATTGCCGCTGCTGATCTGGTAGCTCAGGCTCGGATCGGCATTGCCATAGACCTTGCTCTTGTTATCGGCCGTGACGGCCAGCGGCCGTGGGCTGATGCTCAGGCTGCCGTTCTGCGCGGTGATCGCGTAGTTACTGTTGCTCAGGGCACTGGCATCGATGGTGTAGCTGCCGACGTTCTCGCCAGCCGCCCGGCTCAAGGCGCCGCTGAGCGCATCGCTGCCGACCAGATTGCCGCTGCTGATCTGGTAGCTCAGACTCGGATCGGCGTTGCCGTAGACCTTGCTCTTGTTGTCGGCGGTGACGGTGATGGGGCGTTGCTCAATGGTCAGCGCTCCATTGATGCTTGTGATGAGGTAGTTGCTGTTGCCGGATGCCGCCGCGCTGATGGCATAGCTGCCGACGTTCTCCCCGGCTGTGCGTTGCAACACGACATTCAAGGGATCGTTGCCGATCAAGGAGCCACTGCTGAGGCTCCAAGTCAACGCCGGGTCTATGTTCCCGTAGACCTTTGACTTCGATGTCGCACTGATTGTGATCGGGCGCGCGTCGATGCTTCCCGTGAAGGAACCGCTCAGCGTGTAGTTCCCCGCATCGCTGCCCGACAAGGTCAGACCCGTCAGGGTCACTGGTTTGGCTGTGCCGGCGTTTGCGTCCGCAAAGCTGGCGGTCGGTGTGCCGGAGATGGTGACCACGTCGCCCGCCAGTCCTGTGACGGAGGGGCTTCCTGTGAGAGTTGCGGTCAAGGTTCCGTCGTAGACACGTGGGCTGAGGCTCAGTCCGCTCAGGCTCACCGCGCGTGCTCGGACCTGTAACTCTTGGTTGCGGGTGGTGTCATCTTCAAATCCGTAGCCCAGGCCGCTGCTGAGTCCATGGCTGTACTGCAGGTCATGGGCGCCGACGGTGGGCCGCGATGCACTTGAGGTGCCGCCCCCGATCACCACGGTCGCGCTGCCGCTGGACAACAAATCGCCCGTATCCCCGTTGACGGCGCCACTGAGCTGATGGGTGGGTGTGGCGAGGGTCTCGCCATACACCGAGCTCTGGTCCGCAAAACTCACGCGCAGGCGAGGCTGCTCCCGGTACAGCGCATACAAGCCCGTGCCGAGTGCGGCCGCTGTGCCGTCGAATCCTGCACTGGCTTCATCGCTGTTGTAGCGGAAGCGGCCGCTGCCTAGACCCAGCAAGCCCGTCAAACCCGTGCTGCCAGAGATGCTGCCCGAGTACAGCGTGGCACGACCGCCGCTGCCAGTCTGGATGCTTCCCTGTGCACCAATTTGGAGGTCTCCACCACTGCTGCTTCCTGCACTGGCACTGCGCCCCGCGTTGAGCACGATGGCACCGACGCTGGTGTCGGTGCTGAGCACCGGGCGATTGATGCTCAAGTTCCCGCTGAGGGTGCTCAGATGGATCGGTCCGTTGGCGCTGACCCCATTTGTGCCTCCCAACACGTCAATCGAGAGGGGGCCAGTATTGATCAAATTCAGCGCGCCGCCGACGTTGGCCGCGAGCGTGCCGATCGAGTGCGTGGCCCCCGAGAGGTCGAAGCCAGCTGCGGTTCCGCGCAAGACGACAGAAGCGGCATTGATGGGTTGGCCGCTGGTCACCGTACCGGTTCCCGTGGATTCCAACGTGAGTGCTTGGCCCGGCGCATGGATCCCCGAAACTCCCTGGACCGTCCCGATATCAAAGGGCTGGCTGCTCTTTGCCAACACCGTGCCGCCCGCTTGAAGCGCCAGACTGGTGAATGCAAAGCTGTCGTCGCTCAAAGTGACCGAGCCTCCAGCTTGCACGGCAAGGCTGGCTGAAGAGAGACCGCCTGCGCTCGCGGTGACGTTGCCGGCGCTTTTGAGGATGGCACTGGCAGCGGTGGTGTTGATATCGCTGCTGATCACCAGGTCAGGGCCGCTTGTGCTGCCCAGTTCAAGCACGGGGGCGTCCAGCGTGCCCGCGCCACTAGTGCTGAGGCTGAGTGAGACGCCCGGTGAGAGTGCCTGTACCGAAACCTTTCCTGGGGCCTCGACAGGGCGCGTGACGTTGATCTGATTGCCAGTCAGGCGCACTTCGCCTGAGGTGTTGGCGACCTTTCCGCCTGTGACATTGATTCGATCGTTGATCAACTCCAGGCGTGTGCTTGCACCGACCGTGGTGTCGGACACCACGGTGGTGATTCCCGTGCCGTCACTGCGCCCGATGGTGATGTTCGAGAAGCCATTGAGTTGGCCGAGGGTTGCTTGTGTGATCGTCATCCCGCCGCCGCTGCCGGCGGCACCGACATCAATATTGGCGCTTGGGTTGAAGGGTTGCAGGGTAATGGCCGCCGAATTGCCCGTGAATGCGCTGTTGAAGGCAAAGTCGTTGGCCGATAAGGTCAGGCTGCCTCCCGCGAGCATGGAGGCCGTGGAATTGAAAGTGATCGTGCCCGACGTGCTGATGCCCGAACCCGCGCCGAAGCTCACAGGGGAACTGATCGTCACATTGCTGGTCGATTGGACCAAGGAGTTGATCTGGGTGCCTGTCCCGCCAAAGGTGGCGCTGCCTGCGCCCAGATTGAGACCCCCGTTGATCTTGACCGTGCCGGTCATATTGCTGGTCATGTTGCCGCCGCCCGTTGCGACGGCGCCCAAGAATTCAACGTTGACCACGGCCGAGTTGGTCAAACCGAAGCGTGTCCCGGGGGTGACGGTGACGCTGCCTCCATTGGTTGTGATGCTCCCGAAGGCGCGAATCGGATCTGCAGCGGATGATCGTTTGGTGTTGAAAACCACCGAAGCACCGGCCGTCTCGATATTGCCGACCGTGATGGACGATGCGGTGTACGTGCTGGATGCACTGCTGTTGGAAGCGTTGTTCCGGCTGGAGACAGATCCGCCCTGGAATGTCAGGGTGCTGCCGGCGCCTTGGTTGAGGACGATCTTGTCGTTGATGTCCCGCATCGTGAAGCCGCCCGAGCTGGAAGGCCCGCTCTCGTCGTTGGCGAAGAACGACATATTGGTGGCAGAGAGGTTAAGGACGTTGTCTGACAGGTTGTTGATGATGATGTCGGTGACCGCAGTCAGCACCACATCCCCGGTCAGGCCTTCCAGCACGGTTTCTGGAATCGAGTAGCTGTTGAAGTTGGACTGGTTCGCCCAGTCAGAAGGCGTGCCCGTCTGACCTGAGCTGCCGTCGGTGATGGTCAGGGTGTTGGGGTCCAGCAGCAACAAGCCGGCCCTGCCACGGATGGCGGATGTATCGACCTTGCCGCTGAAGCCTAGCCCTTGCTTGCCAGAGACTTCTACCTGTCCCCCATGGCCTCCCAGGGCGCCGCCAACGGCTGAGATCGAGCCTGCAAAGCTGGTGAAACCATCGGACCATACGACCACGGTTCCCCCGTCACCTTGCGACATGCCATCGGCATCGATCTTTGCGCCGGGCAGTACCAAGACCTCCTGGGCATTGTGGATGCGGCTGTCTTGACCCTGCCAGCCGCCACCCACTTGAACCAGCCCTCCGCCCGCGCCGCCTGAAGCATGAATGCGGCTGTCCTGCGGCAGCAAGACGCGTGGCGCGGTCGCGCTGACATGACCCGCCGCACCAGCGCTTGCGCTGACGTCCAGGGTGCCCCCAGCGATCACCATGCCGCTGTCTGCCTCCAGGGCGATTCGTCCGCCTGGACCTTCATTGAGTGCTCGTGCCTCGGTGATGCCCGTGTGGTTGATCACCGTCTGCGTCAGCCGGCCCGCGGCCCTGGCCGTCAGGTAGACCAGCCCTCCATCGGCTCGTATTGCGCCGCCTTGTTCAATCAGCGCATCGATGGCGGCCTCGTCGATCTTGAGTTTGACCGGGCCGCCCAGGTCCAGCGTGACCTTGGCGCCGGCACCCATCAGCACCTGGCCGCCGGGCGACTGGATGCTGCCGCTGTTGCTGATGCGTGCCGCGATCAAGGCGACCGAACCGCCCTGGGCGGCCTGGATCAGACCCTGGTTGACGATGGCCTGGCTGTTGCTGCCTTCAAAGCGGTAGCGCCCGGCCAGAAAGTCCTGGTTGTCCAGGTTCAAGGTGCTGGCCACCAGGGCGCCGACATTGACCTGGGCGCTGGGCGTGAACAGCACGCCGTTCGGGTTCAGCAGGAAAACCTGACCGTTGGCCTTGAGAGCGCCCTGGATGGTCGAGACCTCATTGCCCAGCACCCGATTCAAGGCCACGGCGTTGCGGCTGGGCTGAAGGAACTCGACGCTGTGGCCGGCGCCGATATTGAAGCTGCGCCAGTCGGTGATCAGCTGGGCGCTGCTCTGCTGCACGGTCAAGACCTGGCCCCGCTGGCTGATCTGGGCTTGGCCGGCCACCACCTGCCCGCCGCTGGGCAGCGGGGCGGACAAGGCGGCCCAGGCCACGCCACTGGCTGGACCAAGCAGAGCCAGGCTCAGCGCACGAACCAGTGCTCGGCAGGCTACCGGCGGGCAATTCGGTCGAAGCATGGGGGCATGGCGGCCTTGGGAGGGCGGGCATTTCATGTCGTGTGTTGACACAACGGGGATGAGGCTCATGTGCGCGCTCCAGGATGAGGGAGGAGAGGATGAACGGACTGTTGGCAGGGCAAGGCGAGCCGATCAGTCTGGCCATTTCGAGAGGTCCGCCTCGTTCTATCGGCGCAACGTGCGTGCGCTTGAGTGTGAAATAGTTGCCAAACATCGGGCTTGAATTGCTGGCGACCCGCAAGCGAGGGATGGCCAGGGGCGAGGGATGGCCTCGCATTCCCGCCCGCCCGGTGTCTGGATGCTTCGGTCAGCGCGGCGCATGCGTTACGCTGCGCGCCATGAGTGAATTCAGCTTTTTCTGGCACGACTACGAAACCTTTGGCCGGGTGCCGCGGCGCGACCGGCCGGCCCAGTTTGCAGGCGTGCGCACCGATGCCGATTTGAACGAGATCGGCGAGCCGCTGATGCTGTACTGCCAGCCCAGCCCGGACAGCCTGCCCGACCCCGAGTCCTGCCTGCTGACCGGCATCCTGCCGCAGACCTGCCTGGAGCGAGGCGTGCCCGAGCATGCCTTCGCGGCCGCCATCGAGGCGGCGCTGGCCGAACCCGGCACGGTGGGCGTGGGCTACAACACCATCCGTTTCGACGACGAGGTGACGCGCCATCTGTTCTGGCGCAATCTGATCGACCCCTATGCCCGCGAGTGGCAGAACGAGTGCGGGCGCTGGGACATCCTCGATGTGGTGCGCTGTGCCTATGCCCTGCGCCCCGAGGGCATCGAGTGGCCTCGCCACGAGGATGGCCGCCCGTCCTTCAAGCTCGAACACCTTACTGTGGCCAACGGCCTGGTGCACGAGGCGGCCCACGATGCACTCAGCGATGTGCGCGCCACCATCGCCCTGGCGCGCTTGCTCAAGACCGCCCAGCCCAAGCTCTTTGACTTCTGCCTGCGCCTGCGCAAGAAAGACGCGGTCTGGGCCGAGATCGGTGTCGGCCGGCCGTTTCTGCACATCTCGGGCATGTACGGCCCCGAGCGCGGTTGCATCGCCCTGGTCTGGCCGCTGGCGCCGCACCCGACGAACAAGAACGAGCTGATCGTCTGGGACCTGGCCACCGACCCGGCCGAGCTGCTGACCCTGAACGCTGCCGACATCCGCGGCCGCATGTTCGTCAAGCAGGAGGATCTGCCCGAGGGCCAGACCCGGCTGCCGATCAAGACCATCCACATCAACAAGTCCCCCGTCGTCATCGGCAACCTCAAGACCCTGAGCCCGGCCATGGCCGAGCGCTGGGGGCTGGATATGGCCCAGGGCCTGGCCCATGCCCAAATGCTGATGGAGAAAGGCCGCTTGCTCGATGGACTCTGGGGCGATGTCTTCAAGCGCGAAGCGACGCCCGGCCCGGTGGATGTGGACGAAGACCTCTACGGCGGCTTCATCGGCCCCGATGACCGCCGCGCCCTGCAGCGCCTGCGCAGCCAGACGCCCGAGCAGATTGCCCAGCGCGCGGCCGAGGGCAAGCTCACCTTTGCCGATGAGCGCTTGGCCGAGCTGGTGTTCCGCTACCGCGCGCGCAATTTCCCGGCCAGCCTCAGCGCGGCCGAGGCACAGCGCTGGCAGGTCCATTGCGCCGCCCGCCTGCACGAGGGCGCCGGCGGCGCGCAGACCCTGGCGGCGTTTTTCGAGCGTGTGGACGAGCTCAGCGAGGCGGCCGATGAGCGCGGCCAGGACATCCTCGGCGCACTTTACGAATACGCCGAGCAGATCGCCCCGGAAGCTTGAGCCCGGCCCCGCCCGCACGGCGGGGTGCGGCCCATCACATCAACTCGGCACTGCGCATCAACAAGCGGGCCAGCTGCCCGCTGCTTTGCATTTCGGCCATGCCTTTGTTGAAGGCAGTCACGCGCGACCCGTGGGCCGCGTGAGCGCGGTTGAAGGCCATGTAGAGCGGCATGTCCGCCACCGAGGGTTCCAGCCAGACCAGAGATGCCGCCGCTTCGGACAGCTGGCGGCGCAGCAAGTACGCCGCCACGCCTTTGTCCACCAGGGCCAGATCGATGCGGCCCGCTTGCAGCTTGCGAAGATTGCCCAGGTCGTCCAGGGCTTCGTCGCATTGCAAGTTCGCCTGTTCGAAGGCGGGCGGGTTGGCGTAGCCGCGCACGATGCCGATGCGCAGGTGTTTCAAGCGACTCAGCTCGCGCACATCGAAGCGGCGATCGCTGCGCGCCATGAAGCCGATCCGGTTGGCAATGCCCAGAGGCTGCGGAAAGCTGAGATAGCCTTCGCGCTCGGGGTTGCGCCAGACGCCGATGACCCCGTCCCACAGGCCGCGCTGCAGCTCGGCAATCAGGCGAGACCAGGGGCGGAAGTCCATCTCCAGGGTCAGGCCGGTGCGGGCCAGGGCGGCGCGGGCAATGGCGATCGCCGGTCCGCCCTCGCTGCTTTCCTGCGTGGTGTAGGGCGGGAACTCGGTGGCCACCACGCGCAAGACGCCTTCCGCGCTGCTGTTGGCCGGTGCCATGGACGGGATGGCCCGTGCCAGGGCTGGCGCGGCCAGAAGTGCCAGGGCATGGCGGCGATGGGGCATGAAGGGCAGCTCCTCAATCCTCGATTCGAAGGATGAAATCCGGCGCACGCTGGTGTTCGGCACGGCTCCCACAGCATAAGCGGCTTGAGAGGGGCCGTGGGCCGGCGTAGGCTCATTGCACACACGCTGGTGTGGCCTCCGTCATGAAATGGGTCCACGGCGTTTTGATGCAAGGAGCTGCTCATGGAATCGATGGCTTCGGGGTCTGAGCCCTGTATCCAGGTGCATGGGAAGGCGGCCGGGCGCGCGGGTGCGGGCTTGCAGCGCCGCCAGCTCTTGCAACTCAGCCCGGCCCTGCTGCCAGCCGGGACTTGGGCTGCTGCAGCCACGTCGCCGGCCGGCGCAACCAAGCCCCCCTTGCTGCTGGCACAAACACCACGCGGAGGGCTGGACGGTTTGGCCGGGCAGGACCTGAGCCGCTACCTGGTCAGCGAGAAGTTCGATGGCGTGCGTGCCTACTGGACGGGCGAGCGCCTGCTTAGCCGCCAGGGCCTGGTCTTGGCGGCGCCGCCGAGTGTTCTGGCGCGCCTGCCGCCCCAGCAGCCCCTGGATGGTGAGCTGTGGATGGGGAGAGGGCGCTTCGAGGCCTGCTCGGCGGCGCTGAGGCGCAGCGCGCCGCGTGAGGATGAGTGGCAACAGATGCAGTACCTGCTGTTCGAGCTGCCCGGCGGGGCCGGTCCGTTTTCTGCGCGTGTGGCCCGATTGCAGGAGTTCGCGGCCGCAGCCGACGCGCCGCTGCTGCGGGTCGTGCCGCAGGACCGCGTGGAGAGCCTGGCTGCACTCCGCCAGCGCTTGCAGGCCGTGCTGCGCGCCGGTGGCGAGGGCCTGATGCTGCACGAGGCCGATGCGCCGTACTTGAGTGGTCGTCATGAGGCCTTGCTCAAGCTCAAGACCCACGACGATGAAGACGCTGTGGTCATCGCCCACCTGCCGGGCCAGGGGCGCTGGAGCGGCCTGCTCGGTGCGCTGCGCGTGCGCAATGCCGCGGGCCAGGAGTTCAACATCGGCAGCGGCTTCAGCGAGGCCCAGCGCCGCGCGCCGCCGCCGCTGGGCAGCACGGTCAGCTACCGCTATCGCGGGCTGACTGGCTCGGGCCTGCCGCGCTTCGCAACGTTTCTGCGCGTGCAGGAGCTGTAGCGCCGAGGCTGGTTCAGGGCGCCGGGCGCACCGGGGGCAGGGCGCTGCACAGCTCGACGCGGTCGGGGCTGTGGACGAACCAGCCGCTGCGGTAGCGGCGCGAATCGAGCCAGCGCTTCCAGGTGGCGGTGTCGGTGCGCAGCACCTGCAGCTTGGGGCGCTCGGCCTCGGGCACATCGGCCAGCACGCGCACGCGCTGGATCGGCGTGCGTTGCTCGGCCTTCTCGTAAAAGCCCAGGGCGCCGGTGCCGCGGGGCAGGGCGCTGAGGCGTTCCATGCCTTGCAGCACGCGGCCGACGCTGGTGATGTTGAGGTCCAGGGCGCGCGGGGCATGGCCGATCACGGTGTAAAGCCCGCTGCCGTCGCTGGAGTCGGGTTCATTGCCGCGGGCGGCGCCGACCATGCTGTTGCAATGGGTCAGCCAGGCGCGGCCTTTCTTCGGATCGGCCGCCACCGGCCAGCCGTTGACGAAGCCGACCTGGGGCGCCCAGCCATCGCGCTCCGGCAGGGCGCGGAAGTCCAGGCCTTTCAGCGCGCGGGAAAACTCGACCGGCGCCTTGGCCAGGTCCGCAGGCTTGGCGCGGGCGGTGGGCGCCTCGTCATCGGCATCGCCCCACTGGGTGACGTAGTTGTCCTGCACGCGGATGATGGCCAGGCCGTCGAAATAGCCGCCGCGGGCCAGTCGGACGATGTTGCTGGCATGCACGGGCGCGAACTCGCGCGCCAGCTCGATCACCACCGGGCCGCTGGCCAGTTCCATCAGCAGGGCATCCTCGGCCTTGACTTCGCGCCAGTCGCCGGGCTGGGCGGCGGCCAGCACATCGGCGCTGCTGGGGCGTTTGCCGGGGTCGGGCTGGCCGGCGGCCTGGGCGCTGGGGTTCAGCAGAAAGGCGGCTGCAAGGCTGGAGACAAGGCGGGTGGCCAGGGTGGGCAAGGTCTTGTGCATGGGGGGGCTCCTCCGTGGGGATGCGGTTGCAATCTGGCCGGCAGCATAGCCGCCGGCAGCGGGCCCGCGGCTGGGGAGAACCATGCCCCTGCCTACAATGCCGCCATGGCTTTTGTTCATCTGCGCACCCACACCGAATTTTCCGTCGTCGACGGCACCCTCAGAACCGATGACGCGGCCGCTGCGGCCGCCAAAGATGGGCAGATCGCCCTGGCCATCACCGACCTGGCCAATATGTTTGGCGGCATCAAGTTCTACAACGCCTGCCGCAAGAAAGGTGTCAAGCCGGTGCTGGGCGCCGACTGCTGGCTGGAGCCCGAGGGTTCGGACAAGAACCCGACCCGCCTGCTGCTGCTGGTGCAGAACTACCAGGGCTATCTGAACATCTGCGAACTGCTCTCGCGCGCCTGGATCCAGAACGTGCAGCGCAACCAGGCCTGCCTCAAATGGGAATGGCTGCAGGAGCTGAATGAGGGCTTGATCTGCCTCTCGGGCGCCCAGTTTGGCGGCCTGGGCCAGGCCCTGCTCAGTGGCGACAAGGTGCGGGCGCGCGATTGGGCGCAGCGCTTCTCGGCCATCTTCCCGAACCGCTTCTACATCGAGCTGCAGCGCGCCGGCCTGGCCGGCCAGGAGGCCCTGGTCCAGGCCAGCGTGCCCTTTGCGGCCGAGCTGGGCCTGCCGGTGGTGGCCACCCACCCGATCCAGTTCCTGGGCGAAGACGATTTCGATGCCCACGAGGCGCGCGTCTGCGTGGCCGAGGGCGAGACCCTGACCAACCCCAAGCGCATCAAGCGCTTCCTGCCGGGCCAGTACTTCCGCTCGCAAGCCGATATGGAGGCGCTGTTCGCCGACATCCCGTCGGCGATCGCCAACACGGTGGAAATCGCCCGCCGCTGCTCCATCAGCCTGGTGCTGGGCAAGCCTCAGCTGCCCAACTTCCCGACGCCGCTGCTGGAAGACGGCACGCCCATGCCGATGGAGCAGTACTTCCGCCAGCTGTCCTTTGAGGGCCTGGAGGACCGGCTCAAACTCTTGTACCCCGACGAGACCAAGCGTGACGCCGAGCGGCCGCGTTATGTGGAGCGCCTGGAGTTCGAGCTGAACACCATCATCAAGATGGGCTTCCCGGGCTACTTCCTGATCGTGGGCGACTTCATCAAGTGGGCCAAAACCCATGGCTGCCCGGTGGGCCCGGGTCGGGGCTCGGGTGCCGGCTCCCTGGTGGCCTATGTGCTCTTGATCACCGACCTGGATCCGCTGCAGTACAACCTGCTGTTCGAGCGCTTCCTGAACCCGGAGCGGGTGTCCATGCCCGACTTCGACATCGACTTCTGCCAGGGCAACCGCGACCGGGTGATCGATTACGTCAAGGAAAAATACGGCCGCCCGGCCGTCAGCCAGATCGCCACCTTCGGCACCATGGCCGCCAAGGCGGCCTTGCGCGACATCGGCCGGGTGCTGGGCATGGGCTATGGCCAGGTGGACTCCATCGCCAAGCTGATCCCGGCGCCGCCGGGCAAGACCGTGACCCTGGCCAAGCTGCCGGAGAACTTCGATCCTGAAAAGGAAAAGATGATCTACGCCCGGCACGAGGCGCCGGAGCTGAACGAGCGCGAGGCCCAGGAAGAAGAAGTGGCCGAGCTGCTCAAGCTGGCCGCCCGCGTGGAAGGCATGGTGCGCAATATCGGCATGCACGCCGGCGGCGTGCTGATCGCGCCGGGCAAGATCACCGACTTCTGTCCGCAGTACCAGCAGCCCGGCTCCACCTCGGCCGTGAGTCAGTACGACAAGGACGACGTCGAGGCCATTGGTCTCGTGAAGTTCGACTTCTTGGGCCTGGCCACGCTGACGATTCTGGAGCTGGCCAAGGACTTCATCGTCGCGCGTTACCCGGACCAGAAGAACTTCGCCTTCGAGACCATTCCGCTCGACGACCGGCGCACCTACAAGCTGTTCTCGGATGGTTTGACCGAGTCCGTGTTCCAGTTTGAATCGACCGGCATGCAGCGCATGTTGAAGGACGCGAAACCCTCGCGGCTGGAAGACCTGATCGCCCTGAACGCGCTCTACCGACCCGGTCCCATGGACCTGATCCCGACCTTTGTGGCGCGCAAGCACGGCAAGGAAGTGGTCGAGTATCCGCACCCGCTGACCGAGCCGGTGCTGGCCGAGACCTACGGCATCATGGTCTACCAGGAGCAGGTGATGCAGACCGCCCAGGTGCTGGGCGGTTACAGCCTCGGCGGCGCCGACATGCTGCGCCGGGCCATGGGCAAGAAGAAGGCCGAGGAGATGGCCGAGCACCGCGCCATCTTCCGCAAGGGCGCGGCCGTCAACGGCCTGGATGAAAAACAGGCCGACGAAGTGTTCGACCTGATGGAGAAGTTCGCGGGCTACGGCTTCAACAAGTCGCACGCCGCCGCCTACTCCCTGTTGGCGTACCACACGGGCTGGCTCAAGGTGCATTTCACGGCCGAGTTCTTCGCCGCGAACATGACGATTGAAATGGACGACACCGACAAGCTCAAGGTCTTGTTGAATGACGCCAAGCTCTTCGGCATCGATTTCGAGCCGCCGAACGTCAACCTCGGTGTGCACCGTTTCGAGCCCATCATGCCGGGCGACGGGGTGTTCCCGAACTGGGCGGCGCCGGGCACGCCGGGCGGCCGGCCCAAGCGCATCAATTACGGCCTGGGCGCCATCAAGGGCACGGGCAAGGGCGCGATCGACTCCATCGTCGCGGTGCGCCAGAAGGACGGCCCCTTCAAGAGCTTCTACGATTTTTGCTGCCGCATCGACCGCAAGGCCTGCAACAAGCGCGTGGTGGAAGCGCTGATCAAGGCCGGCGCCTTCGACAGCCTGGAACCCGACCGCGCCCGCCTGCTGGCCAGCGTGGCCCGCGGCTACACCCATGCCGAAACCCAGGAGGCCAATGCCGACCAGGGCGGCCTGTTCGACTTCGGCGACACCCATGGCTCGTCCACGGCCGAGCCCGATCTGGTGGACGTGCCGGCCTGGAGCATCAAGGAAAAGCTGACGTTGGAGAAAACGGCCATTGGCTACTACCTCAGCGGCCACCTGTTTGACCAAAGCGGCGACGAGGTGCGGCGCATGGTCAAGCGCCGCATTGCCAATGTCGAGGACGCCGCGCTGAGCCGCGAGGTGGTGATGCTGGCCGGCATCGTCAGCGATCTGCGCGTGATCAACGGCAACCGCGGCCGCGTGGCGATCTTCAAGCTCGACGACAAGAGCGACATCATCGAAGCCGTGGCCAACGAGGAGCTGCTCAATCTGCACAAGGAGCTGCTGGTCGACGACGAGCTCTTGATCCTGCAGGGCAAGGTGCAGATCGACCGCTTTGCTGGCGGCTACCGCTTCAATGTCCAGGCCATCTGGGACCTGGCCGCGGCGCGCACGCGATTTGGCCGTTACTTCTACGTGCCGGTCGGCGCGACCCTTCCGGATCTGAAGGAGGTGGTCAAGCAATGGCCGCCGCGCCAGGTGCAGACCGAGCAGGGTGTGACGCTGCAGGGCCTGAAGATCCAGACCCACCACTTCTTGCAGGGCGAGCATGAGGGCGCCGAGTTCCGGCTGGAGTTGGGCGAAGACAGCCGCTTCTGGCCCTGCGACGAGGCCTTGGCGCGCCTGAGCCAGTTTGGCGGCCCGGTGAAAGGCCAGGCCAAGCCCTTGCCGCAGGCGCAAATCATTTACGACGCCGGTTGACGTTGATTCTTGCAGCTGCATGACGCGGGCCACCGCATGCCTGCCCTGTGGCGGCTGGGCTGCAGGCCGTGGTGTTTTGCCGGCTTCTCGAGGCTTCGTCCGGGCTGGAATTCAGCGATGATGTGACGCAATTCACACCATGGCTGCGACTCCCTCGTCTTCTCCCCGCACCGGTCTCATCCTGACTGGAGGTGGCGCCCGCGCCGCTTACCAGGTGGGCGTGCTGGCGGCCCTTGCCCAGTTGCGCCGGGATGCCGGCCTGGGCGGCCCGCAGACCTCGACCCCGTTTCCGGTGGTGGCCGGCACCTCGGCCGGCGCCATCAATGCCGCCACCCTGGCCTGCAATGCCGATGATTTTGATGCCGCGGTCGATGGCCTGGTGCACCTCTGGCAGAACCTCCATGTGGACCAGGTCTACGCCGCCGATGCCTTTGGCGTGATCCGCACCGGCGCGCGCTGGATGACCATGATGAGCCTGGGCTGGGCCGTGGCCCGCTGGCGCCGCACGCGGCCCAACAGCCTGCTCGACAACTCGCCCCTTGGGCGCTTGCTGAACCGCTGGATCCGTATGGATCGGCTCGATGCCATGCTGGCCGCCGGCCATATGCAGGCCCTGGCCATCAGCGGATCGAGCTACACCTCGGGCCAGCACGTCACCTTCTACCAAACCCATCTGCCCTTCGAGCCCTGGCTGCGCTCGCAGCGCATCGCCGTGCGGGCCAAGCTCAGCATCGATCATCTGATGGCCTCCTCGGCCATTCCCTTCATCTTCCCGGCCCAGCAGCTGGATCTGGACGGCCAGCTCGAGTGGTTCGGCGACGGCTCCATGCGCCAGAGCGCACCGATCTCGCCGGCCGTGCATCTGGGCGCCGACCGGGTGCTGGTGATCGGCGCCGGTCGCATGCACGAGCCCCCGGGCCGGCGCCAGACCCTGGTCAGCGGCCACCCGAGCATGGCGCAGATCGCCGGCCATGCTTTGTCCAATATCTTTCTCGATGCGCTGGCGGTCGATGTCGAGCGCCTGCAGCGCATCAACAACACCTTGTCGCTCTTGCCGCCGGACGCGCTGCAGGCCACGCCGCTGCGGCCCATCGATGTGTTGGTGATCGCCCCCAGCCGCCGCCTCGATGAGCTGGCGGCCGAGCACCAGGGCAGCCTGCCGCCGGCCATCAAGGGCTTGCTGCGCAGCGTCGGCGTGGCGGGTGAGGGCAAGGGGGCCAGCGGCTCGGCGCTGACCAGCTATCTGCTGTTTGAACCCTCCTTCACCGGCGAGCTGATCAATCTGGGCATGAGCGACACGCTGGCGCGGCGTGTCGAGGTGCAGAAGTTCTTTGGCTGGCCGACGCAGGCGCCAAGCTTCGACCCGGCCGCCATGCGGCGGCGCAAGGCAGGCTTTGCACAGGCGCCCGTGGATGCCCCCATGGAGGCTTGAGCTCAAGCCAGAGGCAGCTCAACTTCGGCACACAGCCCGCCTTCAGCGCGGTTGCTCAGTTGCAGCCGACCTCCCTGGCGCTCGATCAAATCTCGCGCGATGTACAGCCCCAGCCCCGTGCCGCCGGTGTGGCGGTTGCGGGAGGATTCCAGCCGGTAGAAGGGCTGGAACACCGCCTCCAACTGGTCGGCCGGGATGCCAGGCCCCGCGTCCTCGATACGCACCCGCACGCGCTCGTCCTCCAGCACCACGCTGACCTCGGCACTGCCGCCGTAGCGGATCGCATTGCCCAGCAAATTGCCGAACACACGGCGCAGCGCACTGGGCTGGGCCCGCACCCGGGCCGGCGGGCCGCTGCAGTGCACGGCATGGCCTTGCTCGCTGAGGTCGTCGCTGAGGGCGGTCAGCAGGGCGCTCAGGTCCTGGATCTGCGCCGCCTCGGTCGAGGCCAGGCCATCGCCCTGGAACAGCTCCAGTACCGAGTCGATCATGGCGCTCATCTCGACGATATCGCCCACCGCCGCGCGACGCGGGCCTTCTTCCAGGCTCAAGGTTTCCAGGCGCATGCGCAAGCGGGTCAGCGGCGTGCGCAAATCATGCGAGATGGCCGCCACCAGCAGGCCGCGCTCGTTGAACTGCTGGCGCATCTGCCGGGCCATCTGGTTGAAGAGCCGCGCTGCTTCACGCACTTCGAAGGTGCCGCTGCCTTCATCCAGCTGAGGCAGGGGCGCGCGGCCCTTGACCGCGTCGCCGAGGCCGGCTGAGGCCTGCATCAGCCGCCGCATGGGCTGTGCCAGCCAACGCGATCCCAGCCAGGCAGCCAGCGCCATGACCAGCAGGCGCACGCCGTAGTCCAGCGCGGTTTGCGCGGCATTCAGGCCGGGCGGGCGAGGGCCGCCAGGCCCCGCGCCGCGCGGCGGGCCGGAGGGTTGCTCCAGCATCTGCAGGCCGCGCGTGGGCGGCAGGGAAGGAAAGGTGGGCAGGCGCCCTGGTTCGCCCGGGCCGGCCTCCGGGCCTGCCGCTCGATGCGGTGGTGGTGGCGGCGGGTGAGCTCCTGGGCCCTCGGCTGGCTGCAAACCAGGTGGCGGGGCGTCGGAGAAGTGCAGCCAGCGCACCGTGGCAAAGGCCAGCACATGGCTCAGCACCAGGCTCAGCCAGAGCAGCAGGAAGAGCCGCTTGGCCAGGCTGTCCTTGAACAGCGCTGCCGAGGCGCGCTGCGCCCAGCTCATGCGGTGCCACCTTTCAGCACCTGCGGTGTGGCATCGAAGAGGTAGCCCTCGCCGCGCAGGGTGCGGATCAGGCGAGGCTCGCGCGAGGAGTCGCCCAGCTTCTGGCGCAGGCGCGAGATGCTCAGGTCCACGCTGCGGTCGTTGACGTCCACGCCGGGCGCGCGGGTCAGCTCGATCAGCTGCTCGCGGCTGAGCACGCGGCCGGGCCGCTCGACCAGGGCGCTGAGCATGCGGAATTCGGCCTGTGACAGGGCCATCACCACGTCCTCCGGCGAGATCAGCTGGCGCAGCATGCGGTCGAAACGCCAGCCCTCGAACTGCAGCAGGCGGGCCGAACCCAGGCGGGCGCCCTGAACGTCCTCGGGCGCACCGGCTTTCTTGATGCGACGCATCAGGGCGTGGATGCGGGCCACCAGCTCGCGCGGCTCGAAGGGCTTGCCCAGGTAATCGTCGGCGCCCATCTCCAGGCCCAGCACCCGGTTGATCGGGTCACCGTGAGCGGTCAGCATGATGACCGGCGGCCCGCCGCGCTGCTGCAGCCATTGGCACAAGCTCAGTCCGCCCTCGCCCGGCAGCATCAGATCGAGGATGACGACATCGAAATGCTGGCTGGCGATCAGGCGGCGCATCTCCACACCATCGGCGGCCGTCTGGGCGCGGATGTCGAAGCGCTGCAGATAGCTTTGCAGGCTGAGGCGAATCTCTTGGTCGTCATCGACCACCAGGCAGTCCATCACCGGCTCCTCGGGCGTCACAGGTGCTGCCGAGCCTACCCCAGCCGCCCGCTTCATGCGCCCACGCCGACGTTCAGGGTCGCGGCATAGCCCTGGCTGAGGCTGCCGCTGACGCTGGCCAGCTCGGTGCTGACGCCGTCGCTGAAGACGTTGTCGGTGGCAAAGCTGATGCGGGCGAAGTTGCTGCTGCTGGCGTTGTAACCGGTGGCGCTGCTGTAGACCTGCTGGCAGATCGCCTCGGGGAAGGCGATCTGCGAGGTGCGCAGCTTGTTGGCATAGCCGCTGGCCAGGGCCTGGCTGCGGTAGACCTCAAAATGCATATGCGGCATGCGACCGTCGTAGCAGCCGGGGAAGATGGTGTCGAAGACCACCAGGCCGTCGCTGCCGCTGCTTTGCACGCCGCGCAGATAGTTCTGGTCTGTGACGCCGCTGGAGTACATGGAGTAGCGGCCTTCGCGATCGCAGTGCCAGAGGTAGACGGCATAACCCGACAGATCGGCGCAGCTACTGCTGTTGCTGTTTTGCAGGCGCAGGGTCAGCGTCAGCGGCACGCCGCCAGCCAGCCCGCTGGCGCCGGCGATGCTGCTGCGAATGTCGCGCCGCACGATGCCGCTCAGGGCGAGCGCATTGGCGATGCTGCCATTGGCGCTGTTGGAGCCGTCGCCCGGATAGGGGCCGGCCGTTTCCTCGGGAATCAGGGGGCAGGCGCTGTTGTTGCTGCCGCTGCCTTTGCTGCCACCCGAACTTCCACTGCCGCTGCTGGAGCTGGCACTGCGGCCGTCCGAGCCGCCACCGCCTCCGCAGGCCACCAGGCCCAGGCTGCTGGCCGAGCCCGCCACCGCGGCGAACCAGGCCAGGGCCTGGCGGCGCTGCAGGCGACCGGCTTCGAGGCGGGCCAGATCGTGTGACAGGCCGAGGTCGTGATCCTCGCGGGGGGCGTGGGCGGCGGTGATGAGCGGTGAGGGCGAAGGATGACGCGACATGACGGAAACTCCTGCAGCAAGGCGTGGGCGTGGCGGAGCTGCCGGGGCATGCACCCTGGGGCTCGGCCGGGCAGCGGGGGCTGCCTGCAGGCCATTGGAGCGCCGTCGTTTGTCGGTGGTTCAGTCAGTTTGTGTCGGGACTGACACAACAGCTCGCTCAGGGAGCACTCGTGCTGACCGCGGGCTCGCGGTCCAGCCAGGCCTGGCCTGCGACGCGCAGGCCTTGCTCCGACAGCTGCTGGGCCAGAGCCGGGCCGATGCCACGCACGCGTTGGCGCAGGTCGGCCCATCCTTCAAAGGCCTGCTGCTGGCGCGCGTGCAGCAGCCGCTCGACCAGGGCCGGGCCCAGGCCGCGCAGCGATTCCAGCTGGGCGCGGCTGGCGGTGTTGAGTTCCAGCGGCTTGGGGCTGGGATCGCTCTGGGCGCTGGCCAGGGGTGGCCTCGCCAGGCAGGCCGCAGCCAGGCCGCACATCAGCAGCTGGCGGCGAGAGGGGGCGGCGTCCATCGGCGTCATCTCGTGCTCGCGCCTCACCCCGGGGTTCACTCGCCGTTCTGTGCCCGCACCATGGCGGCATAGGCGCCGTCGCGGGCCAGCAGCTCGGCGTGGCTGCCCGATTCGCTGACGCGACCCTGGCTCATGACATGGATCTGGTCGGCGCTGCGGATGGTGGACAGGCGGTGGGCGATCACGATCAGGGTCTTGCGGCCCTGCCACATCTCCAGCGCCTGCTGCACGGCGCGTTCGCTCTCAGTGTCCAGGGCCGAGGTGGCTTCGTCGAAGACCCAGATCGGCGCGTCGCGGTAGAGCGCGCGGGCGATCGCCAGGCGCTGCCGCTGGCCGCCGGAGAGCTTGCTGCCGTTGGCACCGATGAGGGTGTCCAGGCCTTCGGGCAGCTGCTGCACAAAGTCCCACAGATGGGCGGCGCGCAGGGCTTGCTCCAGCCGCGCCGGGTCGCGCGGCTGGGCGTAGGCAATGTTCTCGGCCACCGAGGCATCAAACAGCACGATGTCTTGCGACACCACGGCGAACTGGCGGCGCAGATGGGCCCGCTTGAGCTCGGCGATGTCCACGCCGTCGAGCAAGACCTGACCCTGGTCGGGCGTGCCAAAGCCCAGGAGCAGGTGGATGATGGAGCTCTTGCCCGCGCCG
The DNA here is from genome assembly GCF_027863535.1 of Paucibacter sp. B51. Lineage (NCBI taxonomy): Bacteria > Pseudomonadati > Pseudomonadota > Betaproteobacteria > Burkholderiales > Sphaerotilaceae > Roseateles > Paucibacter sp. B51. The sequence goes on from NZ_JAPIVN010000001.1 coordinate 3,474,632, forward strand.
GAGGATCCGACCAGGGCGGTGGTCTGGCCCGGTGAGAAGTGCAGGTTCAGCCCGTCCAGCGCGGGGCGCTCGCTGCCCGGGTATTGCAAGCGCACCTCGCTCAACTGCAGCTCGCCGCGGCATTGCTGCAGCTCACGCTGGCCACGGTCGGGCTCGGCTGGCATGTCCAGCAGCTCCAGGCAGCCGCGCGCGATCACCAGGGCATTGGTGATGGGCTGGGCCAGATCGCTGAGGTGGCGCAGGCGCGAGGTCAGCAGCAGCAAGGCGGTGACGAAGGCGGCAAACTCACCCACGCCGGTGTTGGCTTGGCGCGCCTGCAACAGGGCCACGCAGATGATCAGGGACAGGCCGACGCTGGCGATCAGCTGCGACAGCGGCTGGCTCAAAGCGCCGGCGGCCACCGCCTTGAGGCTGCTGCGCTGCAGTTCGCGCGCGCGATCGGCAAAGCTCTTGCGCTCATGCTCGACCGCATCGAAGCTGCGCACCACGCGCCAGGCGCGGGTGATGTCGTCGACCTTGTTGACCAGCTGCAGCTGGGCCTCGTAGCTGCGGCTGGACATGGCGCGCACGCGCTGGTTGACCTTCTTCACCACCACGGCCATCAGCGGCGTCACCACCATGGCCAGCAGGGTCAGCTGCCAGTTCATGTAGAGCAGGGTGCCCAGCATGGCCAGGGCCGGCAGGCCGTCGCGCAGCACGGTGATCAAGGTATTGCCCAGCAGCGAGAGGATCTGCTGCGGATCGTTGACCACCTTGGTCACCGCCGTGCCCGGCTGCAGGCTGGTGAAGACGCGCGCATCGGCCTTGAGCAAGGCCTCCAGCAGGGCGGCGCGGAAATCCATGACGCTGCGGCTCAGCGTCCAGTGAAACAGATACTGGCCGAGGAAGCCAAACAGGCCGCGCACCGCGAACAGGCCGATCAGCGTCACCGGCACCCACCAGACGCTGAAGGCATCCCGGGCAAAACCATCGCCGAACACGTACTTGATCAGCTGCGGAATCAGCGGTTCGGTGGCCGCAGCGCCGATATAGGCCAGGATGGTCAGCGCCAGGCCGCCGCGGTAGGGCCGCACGAACTGACGCAGGCGTTTCGCGATCTCACGATCGGTTTGTGGGGCGAGGTCGCCGGGTTCAACGGGCGGCGTGCTGGAGGAGGGCTCGGGAACAGGCGCGGTCATAGCCTCGGATTGTCGCCGCTGTTCCTATACTGCCGGGCATGACCGATTCCCCCCGTTCCGCATCCGCCACAGGCCCAGCGTCGACCAGTTCACCCTTGCGCGTGCTTCATTTCGTCACCGGCGGTTTCTCAGGCGCCACGCAGGTGGCCGTGGATCTGGCGGCCTCGGGCGCGCAGGAAGCCGGAATGCAGACCTTGCTGGTCTTGCGCAGCAAGCGCAGCACCGAAGCGGCCCGGGTTCAGGCGCTGCGAGATCGGGGGCTGGATGTGGAACTGGTGCCGGGCTGGTCGCATCTCGCGACCTTGTGGGCGTTGTGGCGTGTGTGCCAGCGCTGGCAGCCACATCTGCTGGTCGCGCATGGTTTCCCCGAGCATCTGCTCGGCCGCTGGGCAGGCTGGTGGGCGAGGGTGCCCGTGCTGGTTCAGGTGGAGCACAACTCACGCGAGCGTTACAGCCCCTGGAAGCTCTGGCAAGCGCGTCGCCTGAGCCTGCACAGCGCGCGCTTGGTCGGCGTCTCCGAGGGCGTGCGGCAGCAGCTCTTGAAGCTCGGCATGCCAGCTGAAAAAACCCAGGCCATTCCCAACGGGGTGAATCTCGCGCCCTTCGCTTCGGCGGGCGAACGCGATTGGGCACAGCGGCAGCCGGGCATTGTCATGTCGGCGCGCTTCGCGCGTCAGAAAGATCACCTGACGCTCTTGCGGGCTCTGGCGCTTTTGAAGGCGCGTGGCTTGCGTCCCTCGCTGCTGCTGGCCGGCAGCGGCAAGCCCGGCTATCGACGCCGTGCCGAGGCCGAGGCAGCGCGCCTGGGTTTGCGTGATCAGGTGCAATTTCTCGGGCATCACGCGGGCATGCCGGAACTGCTGATGAGCCAGCGCATCTGTGTGCTTGCCACGCATTACGAAGGCATGCCACTGGCTCTGGTGGAGGGCATGGCTGCAGGCTGCGCCTGCGTCGCCTCTGATGTGGCCGGTGTCAGCGAGGTTTTGCAGTCAGGGCACACGGGGCTCTTGGTGCCTGAGAACGATGCCCAGGCTCTGGCCGATGCCTTGCAAAAGGTGCTGGAAGACGAGGACTTCGGCGCCCGCCTCGGTCGGGCCGCACGAGAGCGGGCCTTGCAGGAGCATGGCCTGGATTTGATGCGGCAACGCTATGCCGCGCTGTTTCGCAGCTTGGCGGCGCCGCTCAGCCGGTGAAGCGGGCGCCGGCCTGCCGCAACCAGTGGGCCAGCCGCAGGCCTCGCCAGAACCAGCCGCGCCGCCAGCAGGCGCGCAGCAGCTGCTGCGGCGCCAGCGGCGAACTGCGCTCGAAATCGGCCCGATAGTCACGCAACAGCTGTGAGCGTGCCTCGTCGCTGAGCTCACGGCTGCGCTGTGCAAAACGGCAGGCCGTGACAAAGGTTCGTGCGGCGTACTGTGCCAGGGCCTGTTCGCCGCCTTCGTGGTGCACGCCTGCAGCACGCAAGCGTTGGGGCAGGCCGACCAGGGCGCCCATCATGTCCTGCACCTTGCGGGTGTTCATGCTGGCCAGGATGCTGCCTTCGCGTTGTCGATAGGCGACGCACACCCGTGGCAGGTGGCTGTAGCTGCGGCAGCGCAGCAGCAGCTCAGGCGTGGTGTACATGTCTTCAAAGTAGCGGCCTTCGGGGAAACGGAGATCGCTGCCCCAGATCTCGCGCTTCGCGATCTTGCTCCAGCTGTGTAGCAAACCTTGGCGGAATACCCCTTCGAGCAAGGCGCCACGGTCTTGCAGTCGCTGGGCGGGAGTGCCTGCGAAAGTCCGGCGGTGCAATTCACCGCGCAAGCGGTGCTTGAGCCGTTCCCGTTCGCGCAGCACCCGGAAATCGACCAGAACCAGATCCGGGCTTTGCAGTTCGCGAATCTGGCCGGCCAATGCCGCGAGCGCCCCGGGCATCAGCAGGTCGTCGGAATCGAGGAACCAAAGGTAGGCTCCCTGGCTGGCTTCGAGCAAGCTGTTGCGTGCGGCGCTGAGGCCGCGGTTGCGCTCATGGCGGAGCAGGCGCAGCGGATGAGGCGATTGCGCCGCCAGCGCTTCCATCAATTGCGCCGAGCCGTCGCTGGAGGCGTCATCGAGCAGCAGGATTTCAACCCCGTTCAGTTCTTGCGAGAGCACCGAGTTCAGGCACTCGCCGAGGTAGGCCTGGACGTTGTAGACCGGGATCAGGATGCTGAGCCAGGGATTTGTGCCGGAACTGGGTGTGGATTGAGCCGGGTTCATGGTGGGCTCGCTGGCATCAGCTGCGCCAGGGCGCTGGAGGGCAGGACAGGTCGTCGCGCCAAGCCTTGTTCGAGAACCCGGCGGTCAGGGCCGCGAAGCTTGATCAAGGCAGGGAGTCGGGCGGGGCAGGGGGTCAGGGCCAGGCGGGCGTAGAGATGACGCTTGCGCCAACCCAGGGCTGCATGCAGGGCGTAGGCCGAATCCTCGGCGCGCAGCAGGGCGAGGCGGAAGCGCTGCGGCTCACGGTCCAGCAAGTCCGCCACGGCCACGTGCATCAGCAAGTAGCGCTGAAAGTCAGGGGTCAGGTCTTGCACCACACGTTCGAAGCGTCCCTGGTCTTGCAGCGATTGCAGCAAGGATTCGGCACCGATCTGCAAGGCATGGTCCAGGGCTTGTGCCCAGGCTTTGGCAAAGCCGCTGCCGGGCACGGCCGCCAGGAACCAGTTTTCGATCAAAGGCAGCTCGGGGCGGTTGCTGTATCGATCGATGTAGAAACCGACGAACTCGGATTGCTGCGCTTGTTGAGCTTGGTGCACCCAATCCAGGTTCTGGCTCAGCAGTGTGGAGGCATCCATCCAGATGCCGCCATGGCGGGCCAGCAACTGGATGCGCAGCCAGTCTGCCTGGCGGTAGGCGGGCAGGGCATCAAAGCAGGCGCCCAGCGCCGAGGCCGGAAACCAGCGCTCCAGCGTGGATCGCTTCAGCAGGCGCAACTCATGGTCGGGCGCCAGGCGCTGCCAGTTGGCCAGGCACTGCTGGATCAAAGGTGGAGGCTGGTCCTCGTTCCAGTAGGTCCAGATGATCTTGGGGATGCGCGCTCGCGAGGGCTGTGCGTCCGCGCCAATCAGTTGCTGCCGCACCTGCAGCGGTGCCTGGGCGCGCAGCACGCGCAGCAGTTCGCGCAGCGCCAGGCCCAGAGCCAGCAGCAGGCTCAGGCCAACGGCCAAGCCCATCCATTCCAGGCTGCTCATTCCCGCCAATGCTGGGCGATCCAGGGCGCTGGCTTGGCGTGGCGCCAGTTGCCATTGGTGCGGCCTTCCAGGGCGTCCGGCGGGTTCATCACGCCGTGGAAGATCAGGATGCGCGCGCCGTGCGGGATGAAGGGCTCGCGCCAGTAGCTGCTCGGCCAGAAGGGGATGCAGTGGTATTTGTAGCTGGCACACCAGCTGGCATCCCAGTAGCGGACCTTGCCCTGCTTGTGCAGAACGGCAGTCAAGAAGGCTTGTTCGTTGCGGAAATCGGCCTTGGCTTGAGCCTGGTTCTCGCGGAACTGCTGCAGCACATCGGCATGCGCGCCCAGCTCGAAGCGGTAGACCGAGGAGTTGCCGGTGATGCGCCAGGGGCGCTTCCAGTCGTGGATGATCAGGAACTCGCCCGGCACCTCGAAGAAGGGCGTGATGTCATCGACGATCACCACATCGAGGTCGAGGAACAGGGCCGTGCCCTTGAGCCCATGCAGGTCAGCCTCGAAGGTGGTCAGCTTCTTCCAGCCGCGCTCGGGCTCGCCATTGGGCAGTGTCAGCTCTGGGATGGGTAGGCATTGCACCTCGGCGCGGATGCCTTCGCTGCGGTCCGTCAGGCAGACGAAGTTGAATTCGCCCTTGAGGTGGCGCCGCACCATGGCGTAGAGCCGGTTGACGTATTCGGGGCCGTACTTGGTGCCCCATTTCATGCAGATGACGATTCTCATTGGAGCGACTTTGCAACTCTTCTGTATTCCCGAGCGGCACCCACGGAACCGGCTTGGCCGGGCCGTCGGGTGCGCCCCCTTGAGGGGGCCGGCGAAGCCGGTAGGGGGTGGGTCATAACTCTTCGACGTGGCGCGGCGGGTAGGTGTCCCAATTGAGGCAGCCCGGGCATTGCCAGAAGTAGTGCTGGGCTTCAAAGCCGCAGGCGGCACAGCGGTAGCGCTGCAAGGGGCGCGCGGCGCGCTCCAGCGCGGTGTTGACGAGCTGGGCTTCGTCCTCGCTGAGCTGGCTGTGGGATTGTTGCAGCAGGCCGCGCGCGGCCGAGAGATTGCCTTGCTCGCGCAGATGCTCTTGCAGGCGCTGGCGCTGGGCCGGGCCATCAGGGTCCAGCTTGGCGATGGCCGCCAGCAGATGCATGCCGGGCGCCCGCTGGTACTGGGCGCTCAGCGCCGCCAGCGCGCGTGAGCGCGTGTCCGGCTGGCCCTGGGCCAGGGCCGCATCGGCGTAGTCCCGTGCCACGAGATTGAAGGCCTCGGGGTTGAGCGTCAGCAGCTCGGCATAGGCGGCCATGGCGGCTTCGTGCTGGCCGGCGCGGGCCAGCATCTGGCCGCGCAGCACATGGGCGCGTGCCGACTGCGGGGATTGCTGGCGTGCTTCATCGAGCAGGCGACCGGCTTCAAGCAGGTCTTGCTGGGCCTGCGCGGCCAGGGCCAGTTCGCAGAGGTAATGGGCAATCCGAGCGGAGAAGGAGGCGGTGCCGCTGCGCTCCAGCTCACGCGCCACCTCGACGGCACGGCGCCAGTCGCGCGAGCGCTCGAACAGCGAGAGCAGGGCCAGCTGCGCCTCGTTTTCGTAGGGCGTGCCGCGCAGGGCGAGGTAGGCCGCCTCGGCGCGGTCGAACAAGCCGGCTTTGAAGAAATCCTGCGCCAGGGCCGACTGCGCGCGTTCGCGCTCGGCCCGCGGCAGGTCGCCGCGTTGCAAGAGGTGCTGGTGCACGCGCACCGCGCGCTCGTACTCGCCGCGGCGGCGGAACAGATTGCCCAGGGCGAAGTGCAGCTCGGTGGTGTCGGGGTCGTTCTGGACGGCCTCGATGAAGGCGTCGATGGCTTTGTCCTGCTGCTCGTTCAGCAGCAGATTCAGGCCTTTGAAATAGGCCTTGGGCGCGTCGCGCTGCTCACGTTTCCACTGGCGGGTGTCCAGTTTGGAGGCCAGCCAACCCAGCGCGAAGGCGATCGGCAGGACCCAAAGAAGCCAGCGAAAGTCAAATTCCATCGTGCAGGGCGGGGCCGTTCAAAGGGTCGTTGGGGGCAGCGCTGGCCGGCGGGGTGCTGCCATCGGGGTTTGGAGCGATGCGCTTGGCCACGCGGCGGTGCTTCCACCAGGCCGGCACCATGGCCAACACACCCACGGCGCAGCCGAGGCCAAAAGCCAGCAGCACGATGATCACCAGAGGGGCACGCCATTCGTGGCCGAAGAACCAGCGCACGACGCTCTCCTGGCTGTTGTTCAGCGCGAAGGCGAAAAGCGTGAAGAAGAGGAAGGCCCGCAGGAGCCAGACAAGGATTCGCATGGAGCGATGATTCTAGTGCGTGGCCGCGGGCTGCCACGCTGCTGGCGCGAGACACTGTGGCGGCGCGAGAGGGCGCCCGCCGCAGGTCCATGGGGTACTCAGACCTTGGCGGCTGCGGCGTAGTCGGCGGCTGCCGAGCTGTTGGCGTCCACCGCCTCGCGCAAGGCCTTGCCGGGCTTGAAATGCGGCACCAGCTTTTCGGGGATCAGCACCTGCTCACCGCTGCGTGGGTTGCGGCCCATGCGGGGCGGACGGCGGTTGACCTGGAAGCTGCCGAAGCCGCGAATCTCGATGCGGTGGCCGCGCGCCAGGGCGTCGGACATTGCGTCCAGAATGGTCTTGACGGCGAACTCGGTGTCGCGCTGGGTCAGCTGGCCAAAGCGGTCGGCCAGCAGGGCAACGAGGTCGGATCGGGTCATGGGATGCGGGGTCCAGTGGGCACAGGGGTTCTCATAAAAAAGGCCCGCACTCCTTGCGGAGGGCGGGCCTTTGGGATGTTGAGGCTTTGCAGTCTCAGCCAAGTAGCTGGTATTGCGACTTGGCCTTCGCTAGCCACAAACTCCTTCCGGAGTTTGCGTGCGAGCTCAGCCATTTCGCTGGTATTGCGAATTGGCCTTCGACAGGCATGAGTCCCTTCCGGGACTCATGTCCGGTCTCAGCCCTGGTTGTCCAGCTTGGCGCGCAGCAGGGCGCCAAGGCTGGTCGTGCCGGCGTTTTCACGCTCGGCCGAGGCCGACAGGCGCTGCATGGCTTCTTGGTTGTCGGCGTTGTCCTTGGCCTTGACCGACAGCTGGATGTTGCGGGTCTTGCGATCCACATTGATGATCAGGGCGGAGACTTCGTCGCCTTCCTTCAGCACATTGCGGGCGTCTTCGACGCGGTCGCGGCTGATTTCGGAAGCGCGCAGGTAGCCCAGCACTTCGTCAGCCAGTTCGATCTCGGCGCCACGGGCGTCCACAGTCTTGACCTTGCCGGTCACGATCTGGCCGCGGTCATTGACCGTGGTGTAGGTCGTGAACGGGTCGCTGTCCAGCTGCTTGATGCCCAGGGAGATGCGCTCGCGCTCGACGTCCACGGCCAGCACCAGGGCTTCGACTTCCTGGCCCTTCTTGAAGTTGCGCACAGCAGCTTCGCCGGTTTCGTTCCACGACAGGTCGGACAGGTGCACCAGACCGTCGATGCCTTGGGCCAGGCCCACGAACACGCCGAAGTCGGTGATCGACTTGACCGGACCCTTGACGCGGTCGCCGCGCTTGACGGTTTCAGCGAAATCTTCCCAAGGATTGGCCTTGCACTGCTTCATGCCCAGGGAGATGCGACGCTTGTCTTCGTCGATTTCCAGGACCATGACTTCGACTTCATCACCCAGGGTGACCAGCTTCGAAGGCGCAATGTTCTTGTTGGTCCAGTCCATTTCGGACACGTGCACCAGACCTTCGATGCCCGGCTCGATTTCCACGAACGCGCCGTAGTCAGCGATGTTGGTGATCTTGCCGAACAGGCGGGTGCTGGTCGGGTAGCGGCGAGCCACGCCGAACCACGGATCGTCGCCCAGCTGCTTCAGACCCAGCGAAACGCGGTTCTTCTCAGCATCGAACTTCAGGATCTTGGCGGTCAGTTCCTGACCGACGGTGACCACTTCGCTCGGGTGACGGACACGGCGCCATGCCATGTCGGTGATGTGCAGCAGGCCGTCGATACCGCCCAGGTCCACGAAGGCACCGTATTCGGTGATGTTCTTGACCACGCCCTGAACGATGGCGCCTTCGGCCAGCGTTTCAAGCAGCTTGGCGCGCTCTTCGCCCATCGAAGCTTCGACCACAGCACGGCGCGACAGCACGACGTTGTTGCGCTTGCGGTCCAGCTTGATGACCTTGAACTCCATGGTCTTGCCTTCGTACGGGCTCATGTCCTTGACCGGACGGGTGTCCAGCAGGGAACCCGGCAGGAAGGCGCGGATGCCGTTGACCAGCACGGTCAGGCCGCCCTTGACCTTGCCCGACACGGTACCGGTCACGAAGTCGCCCGACTCCAGTGCGGTTTCCAGCGACAGCCACGAGGCCAGACGCTTGGCCTTGTCGCGCGACAGGATGGTGTCGCCGTAGCCGTTTTCGATGGCGTCGATCGCCACGGAGACGAAGTCGCCGATTTGAACTTCCAGCTCGCCCTGGTCGTTCTTGAATTCTTCGATGGGCACGTAAGCTTCGGACTTGAGGCCTGCGTTCACAACCACAAAGCTGTGTTCCACACGCACCACTTCGGCGGAGATGACTTCGCCGGCGCGCAGGTCAGAGCGCTGCAGCGATTCCTCGAACATGGAGGCGAACGATTCGCCGAAAGATGCGGTTTGGGTTTGGGACATGGTGTTTCCTGTGCCAGCGGATCAAGGCGTTTGACCGGCGGACGATGGGTGCTAGGCCTTGCGGCTTCGCGGGTTAGGTTGTAGACAAGACCGGTCTTGATGAACTGACGTTCGGAAGGGAAGACCGGTCCGGCGTGGACATGAGTCGTTTGCGGATCAACGCTGGTCTGCAAACGACCCCGCTTGGGCCCACCAATCCAGCACCAGATCCTTTGATTCCTCAATGGACAGGGCGGAGTTGTCGAGCTCGCGCGCATCTGCGGCAGGGGCTAAAGGCGAGGCCTTGCGGGATTTGTCCTGCAAGTCACGCGCCTCCAAATCTTGACGCAAGCCCGCGATGCTAGCCGAAATCCCCTTGGAAATCAATTGCTTGTAGCGCCGCTCGGCCCGTGTGGCGGCGCTGGCGGTCAGGAAAACCTTGAGCGGTGCGTCGGGGAAGATGGCCGTGCCCATGTCGCGGCCATCGGCCACCAGGCCGGGCAGGCGGCGGTAGTCCAGCTGCAGCTGATGCAGGGCGTGGCGCACCTCGGAGTGCGCTGCCACCTTGGAGGCGAGCAGACCGGTGGTTTCCAGGCGCAGGGCGTCGGTGATGTCGTCGTCGCCCAGCAGCACGCGCCCACGGCTGAAGTGCAGGTCCAGGCGTGCGGCGATGGCGGCTACAGCCTGGCCGTCGTCCAGATCGGCGCCGGCCCGCTGGGCGGCCAGGCCGCTGGCGCGGTAGAGCATGCCTGAGTCCAGCACCACATAGCCCAGAGCCTGCGCCACCTCGTCGGCCAGCGTGCCCTTGCCCGAGGCGGTGGGGCCGTCTATGCAGATGACCGGGATGTCCTTGCTGCGCGCCTTGGCCACGCTGAACAGAGTTTCGAAATAGTCCGGAAAAGTTTTGGCCACGCAATGCGGCTCCAGAATGCGCACCGGCACCGAGGGCGTGGTCTTGCCGACCACCAGGCCGTTGAAGGCGGCCAGCGAAAAGCACATGGCCACGCGGTGGTCGTCGTAGGTGTGGATGGCGGCGGCCTGCCAGCTCTGCAGCGGGTGCACGCGCAGCCAGTCCGGGCCTTCTTCCACTGTGGCGCCCAGCTTGCGCAGCTCGGCGGCCATGGCGGCGATGCGGTCGGTTTCCTTGACCCGCCAGCTGGCGATATTGCGCAGGGTGGTCGGCGAGTCGGCGTAGAGCGCCATCACCGCCAGGGTCATGGCCGCGTCGGGGATGTGGTTGCAGTCCAGCTCGATGCCGCGCAGCGGCCAGCTGCCGCGGCGCACTTCCAGCCAATTGGGTCCGGCTTCCACGCGCGCACCCATGGCTTGCGCCGCCTCGACAAAGCGCACATCACCTTGCAGCGAGGCACTGCCCACGCCTTCGATGCGCAGCGGCGCCTCGGTGGCGGCCAAAGCCCCAAGCGCCACAAAGTAGGAGGCCGAGGACGCATCGCCTTCGACATGCACCGCGCCGGGCGAGCGATAGCGGCTGCCGGCGGGGATCGTGAAGCGCTGCCAGCCCTCGCGCTCGACGGCGATGCCGAAGCGCTTGAGCAGTTCCAGCGTGATGTGGATGTAGGGCTTGGAGATCAGCTCGCCCAGCACCTCGATGACGATGGGCTGCTGCTGTGCCACCAGGGGCAGGGCCAGCAGCAGGGCGGTCAGGAACTGGCTGGACACATCACCGCGCACCTGCACCGGCGCGCTGAAGTCCAGGGCCGAAGGCCCGCTCAGGCGCAGCGGCGGATAGCCTTCCTGGCCCAGGCATTCGATCTGGCAGCCGCGCGCACGCAGGGCATCGACCAGGTCGCCGATCGGGCGCTCGTGCATGCGCGCCACGCCGCTCAGCTCGAAGCTGCCGCCTTGCGTGGCGGCCAGCAGGGCCAGGGCGGCGGTCAGCGGCCGCATGGCGGTGCCGGCATTGCCGAGGAAGAGCTGGGCAGCGTCGACCTTCAACTGGCCACCGATGCCGGTGACCTGTAGCACGCCGTGGTCCGAGGTTTCCAGGCGGCAGCCCAGGGCCTTGAGCGAATCGAGCATGACGGCGGTGTCGTCGCTGTCCAGCAGGTCGTGGACTTCGGTTGTGCCCTCGGACAGGCCGGCCAGCAGCAGCACGCGGTTGGAGATGCTCTTGGAGCCCGGCAGGCGCACGGTGCCGGCGGCACTGCGCAGTGGCGGCAGGTCGAGGAAAGGGATCTTGTACATGGCGGACGGACGAGAAAAGCGGTGGTGCCGCCCGCGGCGCGGGCCGGCCGATTACTTGGGCACTACTTGGGCGCTATTTAGGTACACGCGGCGCGGCCAGCTGCCACTGGCTGCGGGCATCCGAAATCAGTCGGATGCGGGCCTCCAACGCGGCGGCGTCATCATTCTTGAGCAGCGCTTCCAGCGCGTCGAGCGCCTGACGGAAGCGCTGCGATTGCACCAGCACCTCGGCCTTGTTGGCCATGAGGATGTCGCGCCAGACCGTGGGTTCGCTGGCGGCGATGCGGGTGAAATCGCGGAAGCCTGGGCCAGCCAGGCTGAGGTAGTCGCGGCCGGCCGGTTGGGCCGCCACCGACTGGAAAAAGGCGAAAGCCAGCAGATGCGGCAGATGGCTGACGGCAGCGAAGGCCGCGTCGTGGTTCTGCGGCGTCATCTTGAGCACCTGCGCACCCAGGGCCGACCAGACATCGGTGGCTTTTTGCACCAGGGCCGGCCGGGTTTGCGGCAGCGGCGTCAGGATGACCTGGCAGTCCTGGTACAGATTGGCGTCGGCGTTCTGCACCCCGCCCGATTCCTTGCCGGTGATCGGGTGGGCCGGCACAAAGGAATCGATGTGCTTGCCCAGGGCTTGCTGCGCGGCGCTGACCACATCGCATTTGGTCGAGCCCACATCCATCAGCAAGACCTTGGGGCTGATCAGATGGCGGATGGCTTTGAGGGTGGTCTCGGTGGCCGAGACCGGCACGGCCAGCAGCACGATGTCGGCGCCCGAGACGGCCAGCAGGGCCGACTCGGCCACCTGGTCGATCACGCCCAGGCGCTTGGCCATCTCGGTGGTGGAGGGCGATTTGCTGTAGCCCACCACATGTTTGACCAGGCCGGCTTTTTTCATGGCCAGGGCAAACGAGCCGCCCATCAGGCCGCAGCCGATCACGCCGAGTTGGTTGAACATGGGTGCTGGCTCCCTCAGGCCTTCAAGGGGTAGGCGCCGATGACCTTGAAGAAGGCGCAGGACTCGCGCAGCTCGGTCAGAGCCGCGGCCACATGGGGCTCGGACGGGTGGCCGTCGAGATCGATGTAGAAGTAGTAGTCCCACTGGCCGGTGCGGGCCGGGCGCGATTCCAGGCGTGTCATCGACACGCCGTGGGTCTTCAGCGGCACCAGCAGGTCGTGCATGGCGCCAGGGCGGTTGGGCACCGAGACGATCAGGCTGGTGCAGTCGCGGCCGGTGGCCGGCGGCGTGGCCATGGTCTGCGGCAGGGTGATGACGGCAAAGCGGGTGCGGTTGTAGGCCTCATCCTGCACCGCATGGGCCACGATGTGCAGGCCAAACAGGGCGGAGGCGCGCTCGCTGGCGATGGCGGCATAGGCCGGGTTGGCGGCCGCGAGGCGGGCGCCTTCGGCATTGCTGGAGACGGCGCGGCGCTCGGCGTTCGGCAGGTGCTTGTTCAGCCAGTTCTGGCATTGGGCTAGGGCTTGCGGATGGGCCAGCACAGCCTCGATGCCCTGCAGGCTGTTGTCCTTGCGCAGCAGGTTGTGGCGGATCAGCAGGCTGACCTCGCCGACCACATGGGTGGGGGTGTGCAGGAACAGGTCCAACGAGCGGGTGACCACGCCCTCGGTCATGTTCTCCACGCCGACCACGCCGTACTGGGCGCTGCCCGAGGCGGTGGCATGGAAGACTTCGTCGAAGCTGTTGCAGTAGATCAGGTCGGCCGCGCCGCCGAAGTACTCGATGGCGGCCTGTTCGCAGAAGGTGCCAAACGGCCCCAGCACGGCCACGCGCTGCGGTGATTCCAGGGCCAGGCAGGCCGACATGATCTCGCGCCAGATGGCGCTGACATGCTCGTCTTTCAGTGGGCCGCGGTTGGCCTGGCGGATCTTCTCGATCACCTGCGCCACACGGTCGGGGCGGAAGAAGGGCGAGCCTTCGCGGCGCTTGACCTCGCCGACCTGCTCAGCCACGCGGGCGCGGCGGTTCAGCAGGTCCAGCAGTTGCTGGTCCAGCGCGTCGATCTGCTGACGCAGGGTGCCCAGTTCGGGCAGCGGGGTGCTGCCGTCCGTATCAGCCATATTGAGCCTCGAAATCCTTCAGGTAAGCCACCAGGGCTTGCACGCCCTCCAGGGGCATGGCGTTGTAAATCGATGCCCGCATGCCGCCCACCGACTTGTGGCCTTTGAGTTGCAGCAGGTTTCGCGCCTTCGCACCGTTCAGGAAGGATTCGTTCAGCTGCGGCGTGTCGTACGCGCCGCGCAGGTAAAACGGGACATTCATGCGCGAGCGGCACTCGGCCGCCACGCGGTTTTCAAACACCGAAGAGGCATCGAGCGCTGCGTAGAGCAGGGCGGCCTTCTCGATATTGCGCTGTTCGATGGCAGCCACGCCGCTCAGCTCGCCGTGGCGGAAGGCCTTGAGCCACTGGAACACCAGGCCCGCCACGTAGATGCCAAAGGTCGGCGGCGTGTTGTACATGGAGTTCGCCTCGGCCACGGTCTTGTAATCGAAGGCCGAGGGGCAGATGGCCATGGCATGGCCCAGCAGGTCTTCGCGCACAAACACCAGGGTCAGGCCGGCCGGACCGATGTTCTTCTGCGCGCCGGCAAAGGCCAGGCCCACGCGTGACCAGTCGATGGCCCGCGAGAGCACATGGGAGGAGCAATCGACCACCAGCGGCGCCTCGCTGCCGAGCGCACGCAGATCGGGGAGCTCGTGGAACTCCAGCCCGTCAATCGTTTCGTTGGAGCAGATGTGCACATAGGCCGCATCGCGGCGCAACTGCCAGCTGCCGGGTGAGGGCAGGCTGCGGTAGCCGCCCGGGCCGCTGTCGGCAGCAATCTGCACATCGGCATAACGCCGCGCTTCCTGGGCGCTTTTCTTGGACCAGGAGCCGCTGACCACCGCGTCCACCTTGCCCAGGCCCTGGCGACCGGCCAGATTCATGGGCACGATGGCGTTCTCGGCCAGGCCGCCGCCTTGCATGAACAGGATGCGGAAGTGGCTGGGGACTTGCAGCAGTTCGCGCAGATCGCGCTCCGCGGTCTCGGCGATCTCGGTGAACTCGCGGCCGCGATGACTCATCTCCATCACGCTCATGCCGGAGCCGTGCCAGTCCAGCATCTCGCCGGCCACTTGCTGCAGCACGGCTTCGGGCAGGGCGGCCGGGCCGGCGGAAAAATTGAACGGGCGGGAGCTCATCGGATCAGGCCTGGTCGGGTCAACAACAGCGAAATCGGGTGGCGGAGTTGGCGCGGCGGGGCCAGTTGGCCTTTTGCCAAGGCCGGCGTCGGGCGCGCTGATGCGCCTATTGCGTCGGACCTTGGCGGCCTTGCCAGCCAGCTTGATTACTTCTTCGGTGCTGGCGCGGTCGGTGCCGAAGCGGGTCGGGCCGGAATACCCAACTGCTTGGCCACGCTTTGCTGCAAGGCTTTGTAGCGGGTGTCCAGCGTGTTGCCGGTATCGGCCATCAGCTTTTCGGTCAGCGCTTTTTGCATTTCGCCGCCCATCTGGCTGAACTTCTTGTTCACGGGGGACTCCAGCCAGGCCAGCAGCTGCTTGAGTTCGTCTTCCGTGAAGCGTTCGTCCAGCATGGTGCCGATGGTGCTGGGGGCCAGCTTGATGGCGCGGTCACGCAGCATCGGGCCGTTCTCCTCGGCAAACTTCTTGACTTCGGCTTCGATCGACTTGGCGGTCGCTTCGCGCTTTTCGGGCGGCAGTTGCTGCAGGGCGGCACCGGCGCCTTGCATCAGATTGCCCAGCGGGCCTTGCAGCACCGCGCGGGACAGGTTCTCGATGCCGGGTTGCTGCACTTGCAGCAACTTGGCAATCAGCTCCTTCTTGGCGGGCGACGAGGCCGCTGCCGGCGCGCTTTGCGCGTGGCTCAGGCCGGTGCCGACGAGCAGAGCGGCTGCGGCAGCCACGGCCTGGATGGCCTTCAGGGTCTTGATGGACTTGGAGTTCAAGCTTATTCCTTGGTGGAGTCGTCGCTGGCGGCGGCGTCGTCGGCGCCGGTGGAGTCGCCGTCTTCGGGGTTGGAGCTGGCATCGGAGTTGCTGTTGTCAACTGCATCGTTTTCCACGATGCGCTGCAAGCCGGAGAGCTTGCTGCCGTCGTCCAGGGCAATCAGGGTCACACCTTGCGTGGCGCGGCCCAGTTCACGGATCTCCGACACCCGGGTGCGCACCAGCACGCCGCGGTCGGTGATCAGCATGATTTCGTCGTCCGGGCGCACCAGGGTGGCGGCCACCACACGGCCATTGCGCTCGCTTTGCTGGATCGCGATCATGCCCTTGGTGCCGCGGCCATGGCGGGTGTATTCGACGATGGCGGTGCGCTTGCCGTAGCCGTTTTCGGTGGCGGTCAGCACGCTCTGGTTTTCGTCTTCGGCCACCAGCATGGCGATCAGGCGCTGCTCGGGTTCCAGCATCATGCCGCGTACGCCGCGGGCGGTGCGGCCCATCGGGCGCACATCGTCTTCGTCAAAGCGCACGGCCTTGCCGCCATCGCTGAACAGCATCACATCGTGCTTGCCGTCGGTCAGCGCGGCGCCGATCAGGTGGTCGCCTTCGTCCAGGTCCACGGCGATGATGCCGGCCTTGCGCGGGTTGCTGAAGTCCTTCAACGAGGTCTTCTTGACCGTCCCCATGGCCGTGGCCATGAAGATGAAGTGATCTTCGGGGAAGACCCGGAACTCACCGGTCAGCGGCAGCACCACGGTGATCTTTTCGTCCTGCTGTAGCGGGAACATGTTGACGATGGGCTTGCCGCGCGAGGCGCGCGAGCCCTGCGGCACTTCCCAGACCTTGAGCCAGTAGACGCGGCCGCGGTTGCTGAAGCACAGGATCCAGTCGTGGGTGTTGGCGATGAAGAGCTGGTCGATCCAGTCGTCATCCTTGGTCTGCGTGGCCTGCTTGCCGCGACCGCCGCGCTTTTGCGCGCGGTATTCGCTCAGAGCCTGGCTCTTGATGTAGCCGGTGTGCGAGAGCGTCACCACCATGTCGGTGGGTGTGATCAGGTCTTCCGTGCCCAGTTCCTGGGCGTTGTGCTCGATGGTGCTGCGACGTGCGCCGACCTTGGTCTGGCCGAACTCCTGGCGGACCTGAACCAGCTCTTCGCTGATGATGGCGGTGACGCGGGCGGGCTTGGCCAGGATGTCCAGCAGATCGGCGATCTGGGCCATCACATCCTTGTATTCGCCGACGATCTTGTCCTGCTCGAGGCCGGTCAGGCGCTGCAGACGCATCTGCAGAATTTCGCTGGCTTGGTCGTCCGAGAGGCGGTACAGGCCGTCATCCTGCATGCCATACATGGTCGGCAGGCCCTCGGGGCGGAAGGCGTTGCGGCCGCCGGGCGTGTCGCCCTCGGCACGCGACAGCATCTCGCGCACCAGCGAGGAATCCCAGCTCTTGGCCATCAGCGCCGCCTTGGCGACCGGCGGCGTCGGCGAGGTCTTGATGGTCTCGATGAACTCATCGATATTGGCCAGAGCCACGGCCAGGCCTTCCAGCACATGGCCGCGCTCACGCGCCTTGCGCAGGCTGAAGATGGTGCGGCGGGTGACGACTTCGCGGCGGTGCTCCAGGAAGACCGTGATCAGGTCCTTCAGATTGCACAGCTTGGGCTGACCGTCGATCAGCGCCACCATATTCATGCCGAAGGTGTCTTGCAGCTGCGTCTGCTTGTACAGATTGTTCAGCACCACTTCGGGCACTTCACCGCGCTTGAGCTCGATCACCACGCGCATGCCGGACTTGTCGCTCTCGTCCTGGATGTGGCTGATGCCTTCGATCTTCTTTTCGTGCACCAGCTCGGCAATGCGCTCGAGCAGGGTCTTCTTGTTAACTTGATACGGGATCTCGTCAACGATGATGGCCTGGCGGTTGCCGCGGTCGATGTCTTCGAAGTGGACCTTGGCGCGCATCACCACCTTGCCGCGGCCGGTGCGGTAGCCGTCGCGAGCGCCGGACAGACCGTAGATGATGCCGGCGGTCGGGAAGTCGGGCGCCGGAATGATCTCCATCAGCTCGTCGATGGTCGCTTCCGGGTTTTTCAGCGTGTGCAGGCAGGCATCCACCACCTCGTTGAGGTTGTGCGGCGGAATATTGGTGGCCATGCCCACGGCAATACCGGTCGAGCCATTGACCAGCAAATTCGGAATGCGGTTGGGCAGAACCAGGGGTTCTTTTTCCGAGCCGTCATAGTTGGGCCCGAAATCGACGGTTTCCTTGTCGATATCGGCCAGCATTTCGTGGGCGATTTTGTCCAGGCGGATTTCGGTGTAACGCATGGCTGCGGCGTTGTCGCCGTCCACCGAACCGAAATTGCCTTGGCCGTCGACCAGCATATGGCGCATGGAAAAGTCCTGCGCCAAGCGGACGATGGTGTCGTACACCGCAGTGTCACCGTGCGGGTGGTATTTACCGATCACATCGCCAACGATACGGGCGGACTTCTTGTAAGGCCGGTTCCAATCGTTGTTGAGTTCGTGCATGGCGAACAGCACGCGCCGGTGCACGGGCTTGAGGCCGTCCCGTGCATCGGGCAGGGCGCGCCCCACGATCACGCTCATCGCGTAATCGAGATATGAACGCCGCATCTCCTCTTCGAGGCTGATCGGCAATGTTTCCTTGGCGAACTGGGTCATGCGCTTGTGCGCGGCTCCATGGTTGAGATGGGCCTGCATCGTTGAGGACAGAAGCCGCCGATTCTAAAGGCCTGTGGCTGTAGCACCTTTGCAACATTCGTCACTGACCCGGCATAGGAGGCCGCCACAATACGGCGCTATCGGTGCCCTATGGCACAATCGATGAGTCCCTAGGAGAAACCCGTATCAGGGTATCTTTGAGGTTTTTGTTCAAGTACTGGGCACTCGCAGTGCAACTGCGGCATTCCTTGAGAGGAGAATTCATGAAGAAATTGAACCGCGTGGCATCGCTCTTCGCCGTCGCCGCTTTCGCTGCGTCTGGCGCAATGGCGCAGACCGTCGACAACTGGCGCGCCACCGATGGCACCGTGTGGAAGAACGGTAGCAACGAACACTGCTGGCGCGATGCCAACTGGACCCCGGCCACCGCCGCCAAGGAATGCGACGGCGCACTGAAGCCCGCTCCCAAGGCTGAGCCGGCTCCTGCCCCGAAAGCTGCCGCTCCTGTGACCCCGCCACCGGCACCGAAGCCCGCCGTGGTGCCGCCGAAGCCGGTCAGCGAAAAGGTGACTTACGCTGCTGATGCATTCTTTGACTTCGACAAGGCTGTGCTGAAGCCCGAAGCCAAGGCTAAGCTGGACGATCTGTACGGCAAGACCAAGGGTGTGAACCTGGAAGTCATCATCGCCGTCGGTCACACCGACTCGGTGGGTTCGGATGCTTACAATCAGAAGCTGTCGGTGGCTCGTGCTGAAGCCGTCAAGGCCTATCTGGTGAGCAAGGGCGCTGAAAAGAACCGCGTGTACACCGAAGGCAAGGGCGAGAAGTCGCCTGTGGCCGACAACAAGACCGCCGAAGGCCGCGCCAAGAACCGCCGCGTGGAGATCGAAGTGGTCGGTACCCGCAACAAGTAAGTCCTGAGTCGGGCGCGCTGCGCGCCCTCTCAAATCAACCCCGCACGGCTTCGGCTCCTGCGGGGTTTTTTTTATGCCGGCGTGGCTTGAGCCTTTCGCCGAGCTGATGAATCTTTGTTGCTACCATCCGCGCCATGATCAATGCTGACCCTCAAGAGCTCGCCAAGTTTGGTGACCTCGCCCACCATTGGTGGGACACCGAAAGTGAATTCAAGCCGCTCCACCAGATCAACCCGCTGCGCCTGGATTGGATCTCGTCCTATTGCCCCCTGGCCGGCAAACAGGTGCTGGACGTGGGCTGCGGCGGTGGCATCCTGACCGATTCCATGGCGCGCCGAGGTGCCAAGGCGCTGGGTATCGACCTCGCCACCAAGGCGCTCAAAGTGGCGCAGTTGCATGCGATGGAGGCGGGAACTGAGGGCGTCGACTACCGCGAGATTGCGGTGGAGGCCTTGGCCATGGAGCGGCCGGCCAGTTTTGATGTGGTGACCTGCATGGAAATGCTGGAGCATGTGCCCGACCCGGCTTCCGTGGTCCAGGCTTGTGCGGATCTGGTCAAGCCTGGCGGCTGGGTGTTTTTGTCCACCCTCAACCGCAATGCCAAGTCATTTTTGCAAGCGATTGTGGGCGCAGAGTACGTGCTCAAGATGCTGCCCGCCGGCACTCATGAATACGCGCGCTTCTTGCGCCCCTCGGAATTGGCGCAGTTCTGCCGCAATGCGGGCTTGGATCTGCAGGCCAGCCGTGGCTTGGGCTACAACCCGATCCATCAGCGCTACAGCTTGAGTGCCGATACCAGCGTCAATTACATGCTGGCCTGCCGCAAGCCCTCATGAGCAGTGTCTGCATGGCGGAAATGAAACCCGGCCTGCCTTGGTTGAGTGCGAAGGCGGTCTTGTTTGATCTCGATGGGACCTTGGTCGACAGTGCGCCCGATCTTGCGGGGGCGCTCAACGAGATGCGGGTGGCTCGGCAGTTGTCGCCGCTGCCGCTGGAGATGTTGCGCCCCATGGTCGGCGCTGGTGCTCGCGGCATGTTGGGCGTGGGTCTGACCGTCGCACCCCAAGACGAGGGGTACGAGGCCTTGCGGGTCGAATTTCTCGATCGCTACCAGGCTCGCCTGACCCAGGAAACCGTCTTGTTTGATCGAGTCGCTGACCTGCTGGACGGCCTGTCCTCTGCTGGCCTGGCCTGGGGTGTGGTGACCAACAAGGCGGAGCGTTTCGCGCTGCCCTTGACCGAGGCCTTGGGTCTGAAGCAGCGTGCTCTGGCGGTGGTGGGTGGGGACAGCACGCCGCATGCCAAGCCGCATCCTGCGCCATTGCTGGAGGCGGCGCGTCGTGGCGGCATTGCCGCTGAGTCTTGCATCTATGTTGGCGATGATGAGCGGGACATCGTGGCGGGTCGTGCGGCCGGCATGCGTACGGTGGCCGCAGCCTGGGGATATCTGGGGCAGGGCGAGCCGGTTGAGGCCTGGAACGCAGATATTGTTTTAAATTCGCCGATCGAGCTCTTGCAAGTGCTGGGCTTGGCCTAAAATGTGACCCTCTGGGGCCGACCAGGTTTCGACGTGGGTGCGGATCCGGAGTAGGGCATGCCGAGCACCAGTCCGCTCGTAAAACCACTGGAAACAAAGTAACTGCAAACGACTCTACGTTCGCACTCGCCGCTTAATTGCGCGTGAGCTTCTCAACGGTTGGCCAATGGGCCGGGCTCAAGCCGCAAGGCAGAAAGCTGAGAAGTCATTCACATTGGCTGGTTGTCCGCCGGGTCACTCGGCAGGCAACAAGATTCAGTGACTGGCGGGAAAGTTAGCGTGCCGCTGCGCGAACTGACCGTGAGATTCAAATCAGACGGCTACGCATGTAGAACTGCCCGGTGATGGCTTGCGGACGGGGGTTCAATTCCCCCCGGCTCCACCATTTAACGATTTCAGGACGTCCACGACGGGCCCGAAAAATCCAAAAGGCCTAAGTGAATCAAGTACTTAGGCCTTTTTCTTTTGCTCAGCACATCTTGTGAAGTCCCCCGACCTCCGATTGGAAATGCAGTAACTTTTGCAGTAACCTGAAAAAAGCACGCGATCTGCGTCAGGAGTTACTGCATGGCTCGCAACCTGATCCCCTCTGATCTGTCGATCCGGACCATCAAGCCGGGTGATCCCCGCAAGCGTCTGAGCGATGGCGACAGTCTGTATCTGCTTCTGTTTGTTCGCGGAGGCTCGCATGGCTGGCGTCTGGACTACAGCTATCAGGGGCGGCGCAAAACGCTGAGCTTGGGTACGTATCCGGATACTGGTTTGTCGCTGGCCCGGCAGAAGGCCGACGACGCGCGGCGACTGGTGGCGCAGGGTTTGGATCCCAGTGAGGTTCGGACGGAGGCCAAGGCCGAGGCCTCGCGTCAGCGCGAGGCGGAGTCGCGTGGCCACGCCGGTTTGCCGCCGATTGGATCGTTCGAGGCTGTCGCCCGAGAATGGTTGGATACGGTCCATCAGGCCAAGGTCAGTGAAGGGCATGCCAAGCGCACCCAGATTCGGCTTGAGCAGGATGCCTTTCCGTGGATCGGCAGGCGCCCGATAGGGGAGATTGAGCCACCGGAACTCCTTCAGTGCCTGCGGCGGGTCGAGGCGCGCGGTGCGATCGAGACGGCGCATCGGATCAAGCATGCCTGCGGCCAAGTCTTCCGGTATGGGATCGCGACGGGGGTATGCCGGCGTAACCCGGCGGCTGACCTGCAGGATGCACTGAAACCGGTTCAAGTCAGCCACCATGCAGCGATCACGGAGCCGAAGTTGGTCGGAAAGCTAATGCGCGACATCGACGCGTATACCGGGCAGTCCGTCACCCGGGCAGCCTTGCTTTTGTCGCCTTTGCTTTTGCTGCGCCCTGGCGAACTGCGACACATGGAGTGGGCGTGGATCGACTTTGAAGGTGCAACTTTGACGGTGCCCGCGGTGACGATGAAGCGCAGCAAGGCCGACAAGGCGGGCGGGCCGCCTCACATCGTTCCGTTGGCATCGCAGTCGCTGCGAATCCTGCGGGAACTGCATGAGATCACGGGAGCCGGTCGATTTGTGTTTCCGGCGCTGACGACCCGGCAGCGGTGCATGAGTGACAACACGGTGCGCAGCGCCCTGCGCAGGCTGGGCTACGGCAACGATGAGATGACGGCGCATGGCTTCAGGGCTACGGCGCGGACGATGATCGCAGAGCGACTCAATGTGGCCGCTGAGATCATCGAGGCTCAACTTGCGCACGCCGTAGCTGACTCTCTAGGTCGCGCCTACAACCGCACGCAGTTCCTTGATCAGCGGAGGAAGATGATGCAGTCTTGGGCGAACTATCTGGACAAGATCCGCAAGGGTGCCGACGTGTTGCCGCTGCGACGCAATGGTGCGGCCTGAGCGCGGTGTCTCGACTCGCTCGGTTGATACTGGGCATTGCTGCTTGCGCTCTGGCCTGAAGCGAATGGCAGTAGTCAGCTAGTTCCTGAGGGTGGCCGAGCTTCCGCTACGCCGCGATTGCCGTCCTTCGGATTGCTGAGGGGGCCGTCAGCAAAGTGCCCAAAGCAGAAGTCCGTCGAATTTCAACAACAGGCTGGTCAGAGTCATTCGCACTCAGCGGCCTGGGCGGCGGCTCTGATCGGTAGCTGCCATTCGACGGACAGTGGAGCGTATGTCCGCAGCACCTCCGAGACCGGGTACTCGACCGGACGCTGGCTTCGGCAAAAACGGACCGACTCTTGCCGCTGGGCATTCTGTGCGCGAGCCCGCGGTACCGTCATGCGCGTTTGTGCCAGTGCGGCGGCGCGCTCAATCTCTCGCTCGCCAGCCGCGGGACCGTGGACTCGATGAACGAGGTGGCTCGAACCGAGGGCGGCCTGGCCCATGTGAACCCGGTGCAAAACCTGGGTTTCATGTGCTCCCGCAATCTGGCGGACCCGGATGGGCATCTGTTGGGGGGCTTTTTTGATGAATCCAGAGGCGGCCACCCCACAGGCTTGAGGACCCGCCAGCGTGAGCTGGCCGGCAGCAGCCCCGGTGCGGGCCGGGCACCGGTTTGGTCATGAATTGGTCAAGTTCCGATCAAGACGGCGCGGGGCCCTCAAGCCGAAACTGCCGACTCGTTCAGCACAACAACAACGCAGTCTGCATCTCATGGGAATCAAACAACGCATCTGGGCCCTTCCCGCGATCGCGGCCCTTATCTTCGCCATCAGCATCGGCATCATCCTGACGGTGTCCCAGCGCACATCGGAGACGATCAACAAGATGGGCAGTGATGCCTACCCCCATCTGCAGGCAGCCACGCAGGCTCTTTCATTGCTGGACCCAATTTCCGTGGCCTTTCAAGCGGCCGTGAGTGAAACCGAGCCCAAGCGCATTGAAGACGCCAAGCACTTGACCACGGGCTTGAACGAACACCTGGATCGGATCGCCAAGGTGCAAGGGCGGGAAGTGGCCGCCGCCAGGCTGCGGGACGCGAGCCAGTCCTATGCCGCTGCGGCCGAGAACACCGCCTTGATCCTGTTAGGCAAGGCCGATGGCGAAGCCGCCGAGGCGGTGACGGCCATGCAGGAAAAACTGAAGGCTCTGCGTGAACCGCTGGAGCTGGAAGCCCAACTGGCGCAAAAGACCTTTGATGAAATGCTGGTTGGCAGCCACCAAGGCGTGCGCTCGGTCGGCACGGTCACCCTGATCAGCGCCGCCTTTGTGCTGGCAGGTCTGGTGTTTGCCTCCTGGCGCATCATCAGCAGCGTCTGGGAACAGCTGGGCGCCGAGCCGGCCGAGGTGCGCGAGGTCATGCAGGAGATCGCGGCCGGTGATTTGTCGCGTCGCATCGAGGCCCGCGACGAGCAAGGCACCAACCTACTCCATGCCATTGCCAGCATGTCCCACGGCCTGCGCGACATGGTCAACCAGGTGCGAGACGGCGCAGGCGAGATCGCCTACGCCGCCCAGGAAATCGCAGCCGGCAACCTGGACCTGTCCAAGCGAACCGAGATCCAGGCCGGCGCGGTCGAGGTGACCACGCAATCCATGCGCATGCTGACCGAGTCAGTGAAAGACAACGCGTCTAGCGCACGGCAAGCAACTCGCAATGCAGGCCAGGCCTGCGCCGACGCTGCACGAGGTGGCGAGGCGGTTCGCGAGGCCATCACTTCGATGCAGCGGATCAGCGAATCCTCACAAAAAATCTCCGAGATCACCGGTGTGATTGACGCAATTGCCTTTCAGACCAACATCCTGGCGTTGAACGCTTCGATCGAAGCGGCCCGCGCAGGCGAGCATGGCCGCGGCTTTGCGGTGGTGGCTGGCGAGGTGCGTCGCCTGGCGCACCGGGCGGCCGAGGCCGCCAAGGAGATCGCAGGCCTGATCGAGGTTTCCACGCAGCATGTGTTGCACGGCACGGACAAAGTCAACACGGCAGGCACTGCCATGCAAAACGCCGTGCAGTCCGTCAACTCGGTGGCCACGCTGATCACCGAAATCGCACAGGCCAGTGACGACCAGGCCGAGCGGATCACCGAAGCGAGCCGCGCCATCGCCGGCATAGACGACAGTACGCGCCAGAACAGCGCACTCGTGGAGCAGGCCGCTGCAGCGGCAGCCAGCCTTGAACAACAAACCCAGCGCCTGGCTTCCTTGACGCAGCGCTTCCAGACCGAGCGCCTGCCCGCCTAGCGCGCGGCGCAGCAGCCGACACGGTCGGCAGCCATTTCCTCCCCCATTGATCCCGCCCATCTCGCCCTTGCTGCAAGGCGCGTGAGGGCGCCCTGTTGCCGATTTGCAAGGCGGTGCATGTCGGCCTGTTGAATGTCCATCCGCCCAGAAAGACTCACGATGAAGTTAGCTCCTCGCCGCCACATGACGGCTCTGGCCGCCGCGCTGTTCTGCTCGGCCACCGCCCATGCCGAAATCTCCAATGAAAGCAAGACGCTGGTGCTCTCCGGCTTCGGAACGCTGTCGGCAGTGCAAACCAACAACGCGAACATCGAGTTCCGCTCGGACAACCGCCTGCCCAACGGCACGGCGAACAGCCACGAGTTCGACAACGACAGCAAGCTCGGCCTGCAGCTGAGCTATCGCCCGACCGACAAGCTGCAAGCCGTGGTTCAGCTGCTGTCGCGCCGCAACGAAGAGAACAGCTTCAAGCCTTCGGTGGACTGGGCCTATATCGCCTACAAGCCGAGCAGCGCTTTGTCGCTGCGCGCCGGTCGCTTTGTAGCGCCCGTGCTCATGGCTTCGGACTACCGCAATGTCGGCTACTCCAATGTCTGGGTTCGCCCGCCCACCGACGTTTACAACTCGGCCACCATCAACAATGTGGACGGCTTGGACGCGATCTACCGCGGCGAGCTGGGCCCGTTCTCCTTCAGCGCCCAGGCCTACTACGGCACTTATGACCTGAAGTTCAACGGCGGCTCCGGCATCAAGTTCAATCGCATGGGCGGCGTGAACCTCACCGCCGAACTGGGCAGCTGGACCTTCCGCGTCAGTCATATGGATGCCCGCCACACCAACTACCAGGCCGACGGTCAGGTGTCGCCCTCCACCGTGTTCGCGGTGAGCGACCCCGCGACCGGGCGCGGCTATCGCCTCACTCCGGGCGCAGCCACCTGCAACGCCAGCATCAAGGCGAACGTGGGATGCTCGGATCTGTTCTCCAACTTCGATGCGGTCAATCAAGCGATCCGCCGAGATCACAAGCCCTTCAACATCAGCGACATCGGCTTGGCCTTCGACAACGGCAAGGTGGTCCTGCAAGCGGAGTACATGCGGCGCAAGTCTGACTCCCAGCTGTCGAACTCCAGCGCCTACTACATGACAGCCGGCTATCGCTTCGGCAAGGTGCTGCCCTATCTCAGCTACTCCGGCAGCAAGACGGACACCCGCCGCATGGTCTTGACCACGGTGCCAGCCTACGCAGCGGATGTGGCGCGCCGCTTCACCATGGGAGACCCCTATGTGCAAACCTCGAACACCGACAACAACACCCTGTCGCTGGGCATGCGGGTGGACGTGGCTTCCTCGGTGGCCTTGAAGTTCCAGCTGGATCGCTACACCCCCCGCACCAACAGCTTCGGCGCGACCGATGCGCAAACCATGACGCGTGTGAACGGAGTCCTCACCACGCCCATGTCGACCTCGGTCGGTTCTGTGAATCTGGCGACGGTGTCGCTTGACTTTGTTTTCTGAGGAGCGGGACATGAAACACAACAAACTGTCCTCCCTCGCCGTGGCCGTACTTGCCCTCGCGTGCGTGTTCCCAAACGATTCGTTCGCTGGGGATTGGGCGCTGGTTGCCGGCGCCAAAAGCGGCATCAACAAGCTTGACGCGGAAGCCGCCAGCAATCTGTTCCTCGGCAAAGTCACCGAAGTGCCCGGCATTGGACCGGTCACACTGTTGGACTTGCCTGAAGGCAACCCGATCCGCGAGAGCTTTTATGCCGAGACCACCAAGAAGGACGCCAGCGCACTGAAGGCCTACTGGTCGCGCATGATCTTCACCGGCAAGGGCCAGCCCCCGCGCGCGATGGACGGCGCTGCGGCCATCAAGAAGGCGCTCAGCGCCAACAGCACGGCCATCGCCTACATCGAGAAATCGGCGGTGGACGCTTCCGTCAAGGTGCTGCTGACGCCTTGATCGGCTGGTCGGCACAGTGCCGACCGGCACGCCCCGCGCGGGCGTGCCCAGCCCTGCTACCCGGCCTTCCAACACAGCGTTCTCTCTGCCTTTTCGCCCTCTCGCCGTCTCGATCTTCTTCGCCCCAGCCCTCATGTCGTTTCGCTCCACCTCGGGTCTGCAGTCCATCTGCGTTCTGGCCCTGTCCACCTGCATGGCGCCAGCCTCGGCCTGGACCAGCGTAGAGGACGAAAGCGCGGCTTGGACGATCTCCACCTTCGGCACCGCCTCCCTGGTTCGCACCGAAGGCGACGGCGTGACCTTCCTGCCCTTTGGAACCCAGCCCAGCGGCGCACGGCAGGCCTGGAAATCCGACATCGACAGCCTGCTTGGCATCCAGGCCCGTTACAGCGTGGCCGATCACGCCTCAGCCACTTTGCAGCTGACGTCCAAACGCGACGCATCCAACAACTACCGGCCCGATGTGGAGTGGGCCTATCTGTCCCTGGAGCCCGGCCACGGCTTGACGCTGCGTGGTGGCCGATTTGTGGCGCCCTTGTTCGCAGCGTCGGACACGCGCCTGCTCGGCTACGCCAACCTCTGGGTGCGCCCGCCGGTCGACGTCTACACCCTGGGCATGAGTCATGTCGATGGCGCAGACCTCATCTGGCGTACCTCCTGGCAGGACAGCACGGCCCTGTTTCAACTCTGGGGCGGACGATCGCGCCAAGCGTTTCCGCGCAGCA
This sequence comes from Paucibacter sp. B51, assembly GCF_027863535.1. Classification (NCBI taxonomy): domain Bacteria; kingdom Pseudomonadati; phylum Pseudomonadota; class Betaproteobacteria; order Burkholderiales; family Sphaerotilaceae; genus Roseateles; species Paucibacter sp. B51. The sequence goes on from NZ_JAPIVN010000001.1 coordinate 3,501,775, forward strand.
GCGCCAGCGGCCTGCTCACCAACCAGGCCGTCGAGTACGAAGGCATGGCAGGCATCAACCTGAACTTGCAGCACCAGGGCCTGAGCCTGCGGTTCGCGCACCTGCGCGCGCAGCAGACCTTGATCACCACCCAAGGCAAGCCCGAGCAGGGCCTGCGCACTTTCGGCGCCAGCCAGAGCGCCTGCATGGGCAAAGAAGCACTCGCTCGAACCACCCTCTTGTGCCGCGATCTGTACCTCGGCTTCTCCGCGCTCGAAGCCCGCTACGACGTGGACCACGCCCCGTTTCAGTTCACCAGCATCGGGCTCGATTCCGAGTGGGGGGCCTGGCGCCTGATCGCCGAGTCGATCTGGCTCCAGCATCAGTCACGGATCGCCAATAGCCGTGCTGGCTACTTCACGCTGGCGCGTAGCATGACGTCGATCACTCCCTACCTGACCTTCTCGTGGCATCGAGCGACCACCAAGGCTTTTTCGGTGCAGGTGCGACCGGAGTACGCCCAGTTCGTCAAACCCACGCTGAAGCTCTACAAGCCCGCCGGCGAAGAGGGCCCGCAGCAAACGACTTGGAGCCTCGGCCTGCGTTGGGATGCGCGCAGCGGCTGGGCCCTCAAGGCCCAGGTGGACCGCATCCGCCCCCAGGGTACGGGCAATGGCATCAGCGAGCTGAACCGGGTCGGCCTGGTCGGAAAGAACCTGTCCCGCGGGCCCGCTGTCCAGATCTACAACCTGAGCGCAGACTTTGCGTACTGAAGATGATTCGCGCCCGCTTCATTCTTCTGGCCCTGTGCAGCCTGGCGCTCTCGCTCCAGGCGCAGGCGCAATCTTTCGTGGTGGTGGTCGGGCCACACAGCCCGCTGAAACACCTGAGCCCGCACGACATCAGCAATGTCTTTCTGGGGCGCATCGAAACCCTGCCGGGCGCAGGCACGGTTCGGCCTTTGGAGCTGCGTGACGACGCCGAGCTTCGGTTGGCCTTCCATGCGGCCATCACCGGCATGTCCGAGCACAAGCTGCGCTCGCACTGGGCGGCCATGGTGTTCACCGGCAAGGCCCGACCACCCTGGCGCTACGAGTCGGTGGATTTGCTCCGCGCGCGTTTGCAAGAAGACCCCCATGCCGTGGCCTATTTGCGGCGCCAGGATCTGGACGCCAGCCTGAAACAAGTCTTTCCCTAAATCCCTTCTTTTCGCGCATCGAGGCGCCTGCGCCTCTGCAGTTCCTATGCACACCCCATTCTTCCCCCATCCCAACAGCAAGAGGAGGCTGAGCACCACGCCCAACAAAGAAATTGCGGGCCTGGTTGCGGCCTTGTTCAGCCTGATGCTGCTGCTCGCCGTGGTCCAGTTTCACGGCTTGAAGGCCAGCATGCTGTCTGACCTGGAAGCCGCCGCCGAGCTGATTGCTCAGAACGCCAGCCATGCGATCGTGATCGAAGACGACACGGAAGCCCACGAGCTGCTTTCAGCGCTGGCCCGCTCGAAAAACCTGCTCAAAGCTCGCCTCGAAAGCCCGGACGGACGGCTGCTCGCGGTTTACGACAATGGTCAAGCCCGGCGCTGTGACGAGCTGATGCCACTAAGGGTGTCCAGACCGGTGCTGGCCTATGGAAAACAGGTGGGGCAGCTGATCCTCACCGCCTCGTCCCACAAGCTCCTGAGCTGGACCGCAGTCTTTCTCGGCATCGGCAGCATCAGCATCGCGGTGGCCTGGTTCACCTCGTGGCTGTCGGCACGGCGCGCGGCCAAGGCCGCCCGTCAGGCCCAGCAAAAGCTGGCCTGGATGTCGCGCCACGACCCTTTGACCGGCTGCGCAAACCGCGAAGAGCTGCGCGCGCACCTGCGTGAGCGCTTCCAGAGCTCGCCCAATCACTCGGCGCTGTACCTGCTGGACCTCGATGACTTCACCGTGTTCAACGCAGCCTATGGCGCGCACCAGGGCGACGCCATTCTTCGCGTCATCGCCCAAAGACTGCAGACCCTGGTCAAGCCGGAAGACCGCCTGGCCAGGCTGAGCGCGGACGAGTTCGCGTTGTCGCTGCAGCATGGCAGCGAGCACAGCCTGCTGGAGTTCACGACGCGCATTCAGGAGGTCCTGCGGGAGCCCATTTTCGTGGGCGATGTGCCGCTACGCGCCACAGCCTGCATCGGCGTCGCCCTGCTGCCGGACGACGCGAACAACGAAGACAGCGCGATTCAATCAGCAAGTGCAGCGCTGAGCATGGCGCGGCACGCCGGGCATGGCAGCGTCTGCCGCTACGAGGAAGGGCATGACCGCAAGCTTCGTGACCGCGCCGACCTCACCGATGCACTTCGCCTGGCTTTGGTGCGCGGCGAGTTTCGCCTGAACTATCAGCCCATTTACAGCATGCATGGCGGGCGCATGAATGGTGCGGAGGCTTTGATTCGCTGGAAGCATCCGAGCCGCGGGCTGATTTCACCCGACCGGTTTGTGCCCATCGCCGAAAGCTCGGGCTTGATTGAAGAAATCGGCCTGCACCTGCTCGGCCTGCTGCAGCGAGATCGGCAGGCGTGGCTGTGCGCCGGCCTGCAGGTGCCGCCCATCGCCATCAACATCAGCTCCCTGCAGTTTCCAAAAGAGCAGTCCAAAGACCGGTTTCTGCAGCAGCTGAGCGCTCTGGAACTGGGCCCAGATGCCCTCGAAATTGAGCTGACCGAGCGCGCCGCTTTTGAAGAGCTAGAGGGCAAGGACTCCATCATTCACCGCCTCAAAGGGCGGGGCTACTCCATCTCTCTGGATGACTTCGGCACGGGCTACAGCTCCCTGAGCTATTTGCACCGCATCAACTGCGACAAACTGAAGATCGATCGGAGCTTTGTGCGGCGCATGGACGAGAACCCCAAGGCTCAGCAGCTGGTCAAGGCCATCGTCGAGGTGGCGCACGCCTTCCACATGACCACGGTGGCCGAGGGTGTCGAGACCGAGGGTGAGCTGAATGCCGTGCGCAACGCGGGCTGCACAGCTGTGCAGGGCTACCTCTTGGATCGCCCGCTGGATGCACACGCCTTCGGGGAGCGGCTGGCGGCCTTGAACGGCAAGGCATCCGAAGACGCTGTGTGAGTGAAAGCCCTCTCGGTTTCAGGCCTCAGTCACAGACATCAGTCACAGGCCTGGGTCAGCAGCTGGCGGCTGGGGTCGACGGGGCCGCAGAGCAATGCTTGCAAGCCAAGCGGGCTGGCCCAGGCCACGGCATTGCGCTGCAGGGCCGGCAGCTGGTCCAGCAACGCTTGCCATGAACGCGCCAAGGACTCCGGCGGCTCTGACGGGTGCGCCAGCCGCCATGCGTAGACCGTTTGCAGCAAGGCGGTGGGCGCGTGCTCCTCGCTCATGCGAGCGACGGATTTCATGAGCAGCTCCAGCTCTTTGAGATTGCCCTGCTCCAGCAGCATCCAACCCAGATCGATGGCCAGGTCTTGGCCTGCCGCCCCATCGCTGGGCTCGGTGGTCCAAGCCGAACGCAAGCAGGCTCTGGCCTCATCGAGGCGGCCTTGATGCAGGAGCAGGGCAGCTTCGCAGCGCGCCCGACGCGCGGCATTGGCATCGTCGGCCAGCACGAGGAAGGCTGCTTCCGCCTCCGCCAGTCGGCCCAGGCAGAGATACCAGCCACACAGCAAGGAGGCGCACAGCCATCGGGTATACCAACCCCACTTCCGCGCCAGTGCCAGCATCGCCTCCATCTGCTCAATGGCGGCGTCGTGATGGCCCTGCCGCCACTTCAGATGCGCCTCGGCCCGCGCTAACGCCGAGCTCAGGTAGATCGGGGCCTCTGCCCCCATCAGGCTCTGGCACTCTCGCACATTGGCCTCTGCTTCGGCCAGGCGGCCAGCATCGACCAAAACAAAAGTCTCCTGAATGCGCGAGCCGATGAACTTGCCCTTGAAGCCCAGGGTGTTGCTGAGCAGCGCTGCACGGCGGGTAGCTTCCACAGCGCCAGCGAACTGCCGCACCATGCCCAGGGCGGTGCCCAGTGACTGGTAGGCCTGCAGCTCGACACGGGTGAGCCCGCGCAGGCGGGTTTCACGCACCACAGCGCGCAAGAGCTCGATGGCTTTGGGCAGGCGCGGCACCGACATCAGCACATGCCCGTGCAAACAGGCCGCCAGCTGCTCGCGGTAGACATCGCCCACCGACCTGGCCGCCTCGACCGCTCGGGCCGCCGTCTTGGCTGCCAGCTCAGCTTTGCCCTGAAAGCGCTCCATGTCGGCGCGTGCGATCAGGATATTGGCCAGCACGGCTGCACTGGCCTCACCGGAGAACACCAGCTCCATGCCCTGTTCACAGCAGCGCTGCGCCGCCACCAAGTCTCCCGAGTTCACTCCAATGCGGCAGAGCTCTGCATAAATGTCTACCTGAAGATCGGTCTGTTGCTCGGCCTGTGCGCCGCGCAGTGCCTCGGCTGCGGTTTGCTGCGCACGCTCCATGTCGGCGGTTTGCTCGCGCAGCAAACGCGCATGAACCAGGCGCATGCGAGGCGTGACCTGGAGCTGCTCCATGCACGACTCCAGCAAGGGCAAGGCAGCGCCAAGCTCTCCGCGAAGCTCGCAGTCAAAGGCACGCGCCAACTGCTCCTCCCAAAACACCGGGACAGGATCTCGACTCGGCGCGGCCAGGGCATCGACGTAGGACACCACGGCAGAGGCCAGCGCGACCAGATCGGTGCCTTGAAACACCCGTTGCTCCAAGTCAGACTCCTTGCTGCCCAGCAAGGTTTCCAGACGGAAGTCACCGGCAGGGGTTCGCGCGAACTGACACAGCAGCGCGCGCTCCGTCCCCAGCTGCTGGCAGGCCTGAGCCAGGGCCTCGGCGCCCCAGGTTGCGATGCCGTGCCAATCGCCGGTCGCATTGATGCTGGCGACGGAGATCCGGCCTTTGGTTTCCAGCTGATGGTGGACCAAACCCGCCAAGCCGCGCTCAGCCCAGCTCAGCTGCGGATCGCCCGCCTCGTTGAAAAAAGGCAGCACGGCCAGCGCCGGCTTGATCGAAGAGACCGACGGCAGCTCGGCCGGCACGCTCTCGGCTGTAGCCGCGGTCGACGGGGCATCAGCCTCCCGAGGCGCCGCCACCTCGTCCTCCATGACCGTGACTTCGGCGTCGAACCGGTAGCCCACCCCACGGATGGTGGTGATCAAGCCCTCGGTGCTGGCGTCGTCCGAGATGAGCCTGCGGGCCTTCATCACGGCGCGAGCGACCACCGACTCGCTCACAAAGGTCGTGCCCCAGACCGCCTGCAGCAGCTCATCCTTGCTTAGCACGCGGTTGGGATGGCTGGCAAGAAACAGCAGCAACTCGAAGATCAAGGGCTGTGTCGCCACCGGCTGCTGGCCCACCATCAGCCGATGCCGCGTGGTATCGATGACGCACTGATGGAAGCAATAAAGAGGCATTCGGTACCGCAAGCAGGTTGAAAGGTGCACGGCACCCAAGGAGCATTGTCAGCCACCTCGCTGCAGGGCAAAGCTCGATAACCCGGGTTTCAACCTCGCCCCTTTCGGGGAAAGAGTCTTGACAGCGGCACCGGCCTGCCGGTCGTGCATCGGATGAACGCAAGCAACGATGCGGGCAGTGCGCTATGGGCGGACTGGATGGCCTGCTTTACGGGCTGGGTGCGCCGATGAACGAAGACGATGGCGCACGCGCCTTAAGCCCAAGCGATCGTCGCAACTGGATGCAAGGCCTGGTTGGTGCCATGCAAACTCTCAGGTCGGGAGAGCTCAACACCCTTTGTCGTCGCGTGGCGCTTGATGGAGAGGGGGGGCCACCCTTGCTTGAGCGCTCCGGCCCAACGTCACAGCATAGCGCTCGAAGGGCAGCTACCCTAGGGGCCTTTTGAGTGAGCTATGCATGCGGATGGCGACCTTGGAACCGGCTCCGCGTGAACTCGTGTAACGCCGACGCCATGAGCGCAGTCAACGACATCGAACGATTGGTCTAGTCACCGGACCTGTCGATCGAACCTTTGCCTAGCCGACCCCTGGAAGACTGGTATGCGTGGGCGACCGGTCGTATGACGCACAGCACCCAACGACCGAGAGCGTTGCAGTGCTGACTCCACTATGAGTTCAGACGTCGGCTTTGGGCACTTTGTTGCCGGCCGTGCGCTGATGGCGATCGACCGCAGCTAGCCTGAAGCCGCCACTCAATGATGGGGGTCAGTTCAAACCCAGGGCGATTCAATCAGCCAGCCAAACATGGAGTCGACCTGGTATTCACTGGAACCAAGGTGCAGGTTGTATCGGACATGTCGCTCACCGTAGTGATCCGGCGAATGAACGATCTCGAAGACAAGCCTTTGTGGGTCGACTCGAGCGGCGCGGTGATCACCGTACATGGATTCTGAGGAGGCTTCCGGATGTGGGCGGCTGAAGCGACGACATTCCCCCGCGGGGCCGCGGAACATGCCCTTGCGCACCAAATACCGAATGCTGTGGAGCGGGCCTATCAACGCGGCACGCAATTCGAGAAGCGAAAGGCCTTGATGAACGACTGGGCCGCGCACTGCGCATCGATGGTTTAGAGGGCTGTTTCGCTGACGAGTTGGCGCGGGTCTGTCTAGCCACGAGGTGGCAAGTTTCCGGGTGCCACCGAGTGTTGGTTGGAATGGAATATTTGTTGGCGGGCATCAGGCGATGCCCGGTCGCGTGGCCTGCTGGCTGGCGTGTCGGTGCTGCGACCCACTCCATAAACGCTGACGAATTTGGCGCTGGATTCACTGAGCATCAGTGGCATGACTTGATTCACATTGCTCGTCATGGCGAATGACAAACGAATCGAGCACTCTCCGTCTCTGCCAGCGGGGCGCGGCTTTCGACGCGATCGGCAGTCCATTGATTTGCGTGGGTTTCACGAAGCACTGACAGCCATAGCGAGAGCGAACGGCGTGACCGTGGCGAGTTTGCTGAGGTCCGCGATTCAGGAGTGGTTGGAGCGTGCCTCATCGAGTGAATCCCACTGCGGGCTGAGTGTGACCCAGCCCTCCCAACCCACGACTTCTCGGACGAAAGTAACTTTGCGTTTACCGGTTGAACAAGCGCTTGCGCTTGCGAATGCTGCGCGCGAGGCATGCGTCCCCCAGGGCATGTATGTGGCCAGGCTTCTGGCGTCCTGCCCACCTAGTCCCGTACCACCAGACCTGCGAGAGAACCGAGCAGTGCTTGTTCGTTCAAACGCTGCACTTGCTGCCTTGGCTTTTGAGCTTCGGCTGCTGATTGAGACGCTTCGTTCTCGCTGCGCTTCGGGTTCTGTCAGCACTGACGCGCAGATATCTCGCCTGGGGGAGGCGGTTGCTCACCATCTGGAATTGACTGCACCTCTGGTTGCTGCGTTGCAGCCATTCGCCAGGGCAAGCGCTGCCTGTTCAGTCGCAGACGTTAGGGGGGCTCAGCGAGATCAGGGAGACCTGCATGAATGCTCACCGTGACATCGATGGCGTACTCGTTCAATGGGGTGATCGCCTGTTCTATCCGGGAAACCGGATGCTCAAGGTCAAGGCTCCCCTGCGTCTGGGCACCTCTCTGCGTTCTCAAGCCAAGGCTATTCGAAATAGGATTGAAGCGGCAGTTGTCAGACGCTCACCGCAAGTCATGCTTAAGGTGACCGGCGGGGGCCGGGGCATGGGGGGCATTGCCGCGCATTTCCGTTACATCAGCAAGAACGGCCGCCTTACCATTGAGGACGATCGTGGCTCCATTGAGTCTGGCAAAGAGGCCGTGCATGCGATGTTGGAGCAATGGCGTTTCGGCGGATCATTGATTGATGAAAACAGTCCCCGGCGCGAGGCCTTCAATCTGGTGCTTTCGATGCCGCGAGGCACGGCTGGCCATGGTGTTTTGCAAGCGGCTCGAGAGTTCGCTCGAATTGAGCTGAAAGATCATCGATATGTGATGGTGCTTCATGAACATCAGGAGAATCCGCATGTGCACTTGTGTGTCAGGGCTGAATCCATGGATGGGGTCAGACTGAACCCCCGCAAGTCTGATTTACATCGCTGGCGTGAGACCTTTGCTGAGCGCCTTCGCGGCCTGGGCATTGATGCGGAAGCGACCCGGCAAGCCTCGCGAGGAGAGGGCCAATGCTATCCAGCGCTGTGGCAAACCTGCGCTCAAAAGCAAGGACGCCTCAAGAAGTCACCGGTACCTTCCAAGTCAGGCGAGGCATACCGGCGCAGTCGAGTCGGCGCCTTGGAAGCCTGGGCACAGATCGGATCGGCGCTGAGATTGTCTGATCAAGCCACAGATCGTGAGCTGGCTATCCGGATCTCCAGCTTTCTCCGTGAGTCGATGTTTGGCCGGGAACTGGCAATGCAAAAGGATCGAGGCCTGCGCTCACGCACGCCCCTCAGGTCCTTGGCTCCTGTGGATTCGCAGGCCATCAAGGAAGCCAAGCGTGAACGTTGATCTCGCGCTCGGACGAGGAAGGCTTCCAACTTCTTCGGGCAGTTCATTCCTTGTGAGCGATGAAATGTGCTGCTGGCAGCTCTGGCATCTCGCCAGCGTGCAGCTGCCAGCTCCAATTGGTTTCTGGCGCAGACATGTTCGCTTCCTTCTCACCCGTCGTTGATGTGTTGGTCGAGTGTGTTGAACGGTCGATGAAAAGCCGGACTGGCGTGTCGCCGGTATCCGTCAGAACCGCGCAAGGGGTGCGACTTGTCGTTGGCAGGCCGTATCGCTGAATCTTGATGAAGGCGCGATCCTCAAGCTGCAGGGCCCGGAGCAAGTGCAAGTCCGCGCGATCATCGATTGGCAGCCATTGAGGTGTGACTGGCATCAGCGCTGCGGTTTCAAGCTTTGGAATGCCTGTGGCGCTCAGCCAGTACGTGGCGATCAGTATCAGACGCAGGTCTGGCGCTGACGTCCATAGCTCAAGCTCGGCCTCGAAGCGACGTTCGATACGACGATAGAGCTCTTCTTGGAGTGTGAATGCTTGGTCGGGTATGTGTTTCACCACGGCCAGATAGCCAAAGCGCGCTCGCTGTAGCGCTTTGAGTTCGGCGATCAACAGCATCAGAGGGCGTGTCTTCTGAGTTGAGATGAAGCCGCTCCACTGGGCCAGGCGTTTCGAATCGATGGCGCCTCGTTGTTCGACCGAGAAGCTCTCGGGGATAAACAGGTGCGTTGTCAGTTCTCGGCCTTGAATTCGCTTGTTCGCCGCAGCGTGCAGCATCAGACGCCTGACGGTGGCCCAGGTTCGCCTGCCGCTGAAGGAGGGCTGCCAGTGGGTCAGTTCCGCTTGATGCCACAAGTACTGCAGAAGTCCTAGCAGAGTCAGCTTGACGCATTGCGGATGCGGGGCGGGTGTGCTCTCGCATCTGGCATCTTTGCTTGGTGTCCTGGGTGGCCTATGACTCATGGCGAAGGCGACGTTCAGCATCGTTTCGCCGGACCTTGGGTCCTCCCGGATTGCATGGTTCATCAATGAATCGAGGCCGGACCAACTTGCTGGCGGCTCATAGGAGTGACAGTCGCTGGAATGGAACTGGCCGGAGTCCGGCATGCGTTTGATCACAAACCCAAAGTCCTGCCGGGCAACGTACATCTCGATGCCTTCGGGGCGGCACAAGCAGCGTGGCCGAATTATGGAGCCGTGGGCTTCGCGTAAGGCTTCGTGGAATTCGGGTGTCGTGTCCAGGTAAAGACGTTTGCCGATCAAATAGCTCGCAGATGATCTGGGGGCGGTCATTCCGGCGGCACCGGTTGCGAACGCCGTGTCACCGCTCCGGTAAAGCCTTTCAGCGCACATGAACGTGAGCGCCCCGATCTCTTTCTCGGTGGGCGTCGGGTGTGCGTTCATTTGCTGTCGCCCGAGACGGCGCAGAGAGGTCGTAGACCTTAACTTTGGGGTTCTGGCCCGCGTGTTGGCGCTGCAAGAGTTTCTCAGCTGCCGCATCCAGGACCGCGTTTCGCGTCAATTCTGGAACTCCTTTGCTCCGGAGCAAGGCTTCGATAGCAGCCAGTACAGCCTTGCGGCTTCCGCCGCCACGCGCAGTCGCTTTGGCCGCAGACGTCTGTGCTCCCGTGTTTGGGGCATCTGCGGCGGGCTCGATGCGGTTGATCAGCCGTGCCTCACGCTCACGCTGGACCAGTTCCAGATCACCCGGTTTGACTTCGTAGCCAACGGTCTTGAGCCCACGAACCGAGGCCTCCAGCCAGACGATGCGTTTGAAATCTTCGTGTCCCGAGACCCGGAGGCCATTCCAGTTGCGGGCTTCGGCAACATCCACCATGGAACGAGCGACCGAAGGATTGTTGACCTCGGTGGCCAGACGCAGGGATGTTTCGGTAAAGGCCAGCCGCGAGCTGTCAGCACGGAATCGGTACTCTATTTGGCCCAGGCTCAGCGAGCCGAGAGCCAGTGGCTTGCGATGGACGAGATAACGTTCTTCCAGAGCGGCTTCAATTCGTGCTCGCGTTTCCTCGACTGGATTGGGTGAGAGTTTTGGCATCTCCAGTGAAAGCTCCAAGGGCTTGGATGCCTGCGCTTCCCGCTCGACTTGCACCGTATCGAGGGACTTAGATCCAGGAGCGCGGGCCTTCCCTGGCTTTTTGGATGTTTGGGTCGGACTTGGCCATGTGCCCGCCGTTTTGGTCACTGCTCGCCGTGTGCCGTCCTCGCCGATTTCGACGAATCGCACACTCCCCAGCCGATCAGCCGTGCTCACCATGTCTGCGAAGCTCTTGGTTCGGTAGGTGACTTCGGCAAATGGGTCCCGAAGCTCATAGTGAGTGTCATGGCTCACGTCCACTGCCCGCTGCCGAACTGCCTTGGCAACTCCACGACTTCGGGATTCCGGTTCTATTTGCCCACCTGGCGTAGGCCCCGCGCTGGTTGTCGTCGAACTGTCCGCGTCCATATCGCTGCTCCTGTCTTGTGAGTTAGGAGGATCAGTCGTGGAGGTCCTTGGGTGGCATCCATGCGGTGGGCGTCGCCGCATAGATCTCGACCTCGACTCTTCGATTCTTGGCTCGTCCAGCGGCGCTGCTGTTGTCGGCCAAATGATCCCCTATTGCTTGGTAGGTGCTGCGTATTCGGTCGGGCCTGATGCCGGCGCTGACCAAGAACTCGTAGACGGCCGCGGTCCGACCGCGCGCCAGTCGCGAGTCGCCCAGCGTCTCCTTGCTGCCATCAGTGCGGCCTCGCAAGACCACCAAAGGTGCGGATTTGGCCGCCTCAATCATGGCGTTGGTTGCTGGGCTGGGTCGCTTGAGGTCCGAGCTCCCTGAGTCGAAGTGCACAAGGATCACCTGATTGACTTGCGGGGGCCGAACTTGCTGGTGATCGGCGAGGAGTTGCAGGTGCGTGCGGAGAAGGTTTGCCCGCTCAACTGCGTTCGCCGCTCTGTTTGATTGGGCTTCTTGCAAGGCAAGCTCCTTGTCGTTGAGCAGCAGTTTGGTGTTGTGAGCCTCGTTTCTACAGGCCAGTAGATCAACGGCAGCGGCGATGTTCAGCGGGCGTCGCCGCGTTTCGTCCACATTCGGCGGCCCGGGTGGCGATGTGCAGGAGGCCAAGGCAGGTAGAGCGCAAAGCAAAAGCCGGCGGCCAATGCTGCTGACGAGTGCTGCTCGACCCCAGGTGAAGGGCATGCGACAGACGGCTTCCCGAAGTCCCAAGGCCAGCTTCGGGCGCTGGCTTACTGTTGTTTGCATGGTGTGGTTCCCTTGCGCTGTGACTGAGTTGGAATGCAGTGAAGCTCCATTTCAAGCTCGCAGTTGAGTGCGGATCGGGGCGGGGGGAGCGCCAAAAGTCTGTTGCTGATGAATCAGTACGCCATCGGTATCTCCCAGAGGCTCGATCTGGCCCCCGGTGCCGTCCTGCGCGGCGCCCGCGCCCTCCAGGAAGTCAAGCAGGAGCGAGGCAATGTCCTCCGGAGATCCGGTGAGCTGATCCGGCAGTGCGCTCAAGTTGTAGGCCATGTCCTCGACCTGGATGGTCTTTTCGTCGGGGAGGTTGTCATCGGCGTAGCGCCATCGCTCCTGGATACGTGCGAAGTGCAGTTCCATGTCCATTCTTGGGACCAGGGGGGGCGCGCGCAGGCGCAGCACGAAGGCGGGATCGCGGTGGTAGCGAATCTTCTCCGCAAGAATGGGTTTGCAGCCCTCGCTGATCAGGACCAGGCGCTCACTGCCCAGTTCCTTGAACTCCTGCGGCAGCAGCAGCGCGCGGCGTTGCTCGCTCTCATTGCTGCTGATGCTGCTCTGGCCTTGGGCACTGAAGGACTGGCTGCGACCTCTTGAGGTGCACCGTTCCGTGTAGTGGCCCAGCATGGCGCTGTATTCGTCTGCATCGCGCTGCTCGCGAGGTGCGAAGAGAATTTGTACGCCGTGGTTGGTGGCGAAGGACCGGGCGTCCTTTTCTCCGTAGACGACATCGAGCTGAGACATGGCTTGGACCACGGTGAGCAGCCGCAGGTTGTATCCCGCCAGAAAGCCCGCAGCGCTGCTGATGATGGGCACACGCCCCATGGCGGTGAACTCGTCATGGATTAGCAGACATTGCAGCGTCAGTGTCGGGTCCTGTTCCGGGAGGTGTCGCGTGTTCAGCAGGATCAGCTGGGAGAAAAACAGGTTCAGCAGTGGCTTGGCCGTGGCCAGTCGATTTGGGGGGATGCGGACATAGATGGACATGCGGCGACGGCGTGTTTCGTCGACTCGGAAGTCACTGGCGCTGGTGGCAGCATCAACCACCGCATCTGCAAATAAAGTCAAAGGCGCATTGAAAGTAGCGACGATGCTGGTCAAGGTGTTGTCCGAGTTAGAGAGCAGGCGCTGCAACGCGTCTGTGCATTCTTGGCTCAGGGGGCGTGGCCCTTGCTTGCGTTGCTGCATGAAGGAGATCAGGTGCTCCTTCAAGGGCTGCCCTTTGCCGGAGGACTGACGAAGCATTTCTCCCATGGTCCGTGGCAACGCGGGGGTTTCCAGCAGCAGCAGTCCCAGGCCCATGAAGAGACTGCGCGCCTGGTCGTTGAAGAAGGCCTCAGATGAGGTGCTGCCACTCTCGCTCGGGAAGAAGATCTGGGCGATCGCCAGCAAGTCACCAACGCGGTGCAGCGGGTCGGCTCGAACGGTCTCCAGCGGATTCCATCGATGGCTCCGGGCGTCCTCGTCGAACGGGGAGAAGGCGTAAACAGCTTGCCCGTGAGCGGCCCGATACCCCGCGGTGATGTCGTAGTTCTCGCCCTTGATGTCGAGGACCACGACAGAGTCGGGCCAGTTCAGCAGGTTGGGGATGACCACGCCCACACCTTTGCCGCTGCGAGTGGGGGCTGACAACATGACGGACAGTTGCCCGCGCAAGCTCAGAAAGCGACCCCGGTCGCGCCCCAGAAGGATTGCTGGCGATCCATCTCTTGAGAAGAAGCCCGCACGTTCGATTTCAGCGCGCGTGGCGAATCGGGCATCGCCATGAAGGGGGCGCCGCGTGCGAGCGCTGGCGAGCAATCCCGCGGCAGGCAGGATCACGAGCCCGAATGCGGCGGTGATGGCCGTCTGTAGGCGCTTTCTCAGCACAGTGTCCGCGCTGTAGAGACGCCAGTAGTGGGCAATGCTGGTGGGCCCAGCCTGCCTCGGGTCGGTCTTGCTCAGTATCAGGAAGAGGACGCCAGCCAGGTAGCTGACAACACAGGCCGCGCCCACCAACCCTGCAACTGCAAACAGGCCGGCCGCGCATCTACGTCGGGGTGACCAGGTGGGGCCGGGTAGCGCACCAGCGGAGCTCATCGCGCCCTCGCTTGATGGCGCGTGGGCCTCACCCACACTTCAGGAAAAACCGAGCTGGAAGCTCGCGACGTGTTCTGGCGGGCACGCGAGCTGCGTGGTCGGTACTGAATGTCCGAGATGAAGCGGCCTCGCTCGTCGCGGTCGAAGTGAACGAAGACGTCAATGATCCCATCAAGCAGTCGTCTGATTTCATCGAGGCCCAGACCACCGCCTGCAGAGGTCTCTCGGATCATCAAGGCCATCTGCTCACGGGCCAGTTCGCAGCTGCCTGCGTGGATGCTGGTGATGCTGCCTGGATGGCCCGAGGCTGCCAGCCGGACAAAGTGGAAGCACTCATCTCCTCGCACCTCCGCCAGCAAGATCCGGTCGGGCCTCATGCGCAGGCAGCTTTCCAGAAGAGATTTGGCGGAGAGATGGGCCGAGCCTTGGGCGCCCTTGCTGTAAAAGAGATGCACCGCGTTGGGATGGTCGGGCAAGGTCAGCTCGGGAGTGTCTTCAATCGTGATGAGTCGTTCCTGGCGCGGAACCTCACGAATCAAGCTCTTCATGAATGTCGTTTTGCCAGATCCGGTGCGTCCACTGACCACCATGGTTTGTTGGCTTCGGACCGCGAGCTTCAGGAACTCGATGTAGTGGCCTGTCTCATACAGACTTAGAAGTTCCTGTTCTCTGAAATCGGAAGTCCCGGTCACAGATGGCCTTGTGCGACTCCAGCAGTCCAACTGACCCTCCCGCTTGAAGTCCTCCAGGGCCCGGGTCAACTGGGAGGGCTTGCGCACAGAAATGGACACGGTGTCGCGGGGTACCGCCGGGGGTATCGCAAACTGGATGCGCTCGCCGCTCGGGAGGTTTGCGCAAAGCAATGGGCATGTTGAGCTGATGTGCTGATCGCAGAACGTGGCCACTGCAACGGCAAGGGCCAGGCAGCGCTCTTGCGTCATCTCTGGGGCTGCGACCGCGCGCCAACCCGTGGCTGTTTCCACCATCAGCTTGCCGGGGCGGTTGACGCAGACTTCGAGAACGCCCGGCGCATCGAGTTGCTCCCGAAGCGGACGCATGAACTCAACGACAGAAGTGGCATCGCCGCGCCACACGGCCTCGACCGTGCAGCCTTCGGGGCCATCTTGAAGCGAGCTGGCAACCACGGCTTTCATTCGCGGGTCTCCTGAGGTGTGGGGCGTGCTGTCGGCCGGAGCTCATACACGGAGGAGAAGTCCACATCACGTGCCACGTAGATGCCGACCACAGCACCCTGAGTCTGATAGATCAATGGCGGCGTGTTGATCGTGCTGTCCAGCACCTTCTCAGCCAGCTTGCTGGTGTTGGCGGTGGTCGAGGGAAGCAAGATGGTTTCGTTTCGCCCCTGCTCGCTGCGCTGGTTCTGGATCACCAATTTCACCGAATCGTCGATCAGTGACAAGAGCATGGCCGCGCCGATGCGCTCACCCCATCGCTTGTCCACATGCCCATCAATGCCTGAGTCGCCGAGAGCGCTGGTTGCGGGTGAATCGATGTCAACCGTCACCCCATGTGGGGTCCGTATTCGAGTCCACAGAACCGGTATGCGAACAGCGCCTGGACGAAGGGCCGCCACCCGGTACTCGCCATCCATGTGGGAGCCACGCTCAATCAGCAGAACCCGACCGTCATCGCTGTAGACGTGGCGCTGGACCAGGCAGCCGACCAGACCAGACGCGGCGCTGATCAGACGGGTTTTGAGGGCGCAGGTAAACGATGTACCTTTGGGCAGAGTCAGGCTGCGGTGACTCAGCTCTGATGCCATGACTGCGGCGGTGTTTGAAGCCTGCAGTTGCCCGCCAAAAAGAGCGCCGCGGCGTTGTTCCGGTCCCTCATCGCGAGTGTTTGGGCGGTAGCCTGTCGTGCTTGCTGCACCCTGTACCCTGGCACCTGAGGATGGCTTGGCGTCCAGCCTTCCGCCCACCTCGGAGTTCAACCTGCTCTCCAGATCCGTATCGCTGGATGCGCTGAGGCCTTTTGTCATACCGTCCGCCAGCTCGCCGCGGTGACTCAGAGATGTCAGCAGGGTTTGAAGCTGGCGTTGGTATTCCTGCAGGTTCCGTGAGCTTGCGTCCAAGGCATCTTGCGCATCGGTCCGCGTCAGGGACTCCGGCGTGTCTATGCCCGCGTCAGTGACCGGCATTCGCCGCTGTGTTGAACCTTGCGTTGATGCAGGGTTTGGGCGCGAACTCACGATGAGGGTGGGGGCGTCCTCGGGCCTTGTGGCGGGCAGGGCGCCAGCGGATCCAGCATGGCGACGGATGCCGATGGGCTCTGCAAGCTCGTCGGCATTGGGCACGGGGGCTGGGATGGTGGGTGAAGTTGGTGAGAGGTCAAGAGACCGCTGGGCAGGGGCCGTGTCGCCAGGCGCTTGGGTTGCGCTGCGCAGTGCTGAGTTGAGCTCTGTCGGCGGCTCTTGCAGATCGAGCTTGCGGGCTTGGACAGAGGCCGCCATGGGCCGATCCTTGTTCAGCTGAGGCCGCTGATCTGAAGGTGTCTTGGGTTTGGACAGGCTGCGTTGGATGCTGAATGTGGCGATGGCGCTCAGCACGCAAAACAACAGTGCGATCGCGAGCAAGCCTTTCTTGGACAGCCCGGGCTTGTTCCCGGCAGAGATGTCCGGTATGACCGCCTCACCATCCCCAGCTGGGAACTTGTTGAGACCAGCTTCAGTGTCCGGCGTGGTGTCCGCTGAGGTGCACGGCTCGGTACGCTGCGCGGAGCTATGGACGCCGGTCGATTCCCGTTCTGAAGGGCCAGGGGCTAGGCTGTCAGGCGCAGGGGATTGGCTCCGTTTCATGGCGAGACTCCTGGTGGTGTGTGCATCGCCTCGTCAGCGTTGGATTTGAGTGCACGTTCGATGCCCGGTACCGTCGTGCCCTGCATGGGTGGCTTGCCCTCAAGATCAAACGCATCGTTCCAGAGGCCGACCACAGCATTCCCCGCGCGCAGCATCAGTCGCCGCGCGACGCGGTCGATCACGAGCAAGTCGTCTTCCATGCGCGTGTTCAGTAGAGCTTCGCCGCCATCTCCCAGGACGTGAAAAATCGCAGGCAGCTCTCGGTTGCCGGGAAACTTCAGGTAGGTGAAACGACCATCGTCAAAGACCAAGGTCGGAACGATGTCCTGGGAGTTGTCGCCTTCGGCGAATGAGTACCGAGTGTTCAGCGCCTGCGGCTTGGCCTTCAGTCGCTCGGCCACGAGTTCTCGGGAGGAGCTTGCGTTCGGCTTTGTGGCGGCTGGCGTGCTGAGCATCGGGGCTGTGATCGGCTCCAGCCAAGTACCTGCTGTGAGTCTGGGCGCGGCCGTCATCAGCGAAGCCTTGTTTGGGGCTGAAGGCTGAGGAGCCCTGACCATCAGTCGAAAGACTGCGGGTCTTGTGTCCGCGTCACTCAAGACCTCGAGGCGAAACGCATGGACGCGGCGGCTTGTCACCACCGCAAGGTTGTTGGCTGCGGTGGCCGTACTTTTGGGTTTGACGAACAGGTGTCGATTGCCGGCCTGGGCTGCCACGCACCACGCAGTCTCTGCTCTGGCACAGTCCGCGCCCAGCCCGGCTGCCACTTCGAGGATGGACTCATCCTCGTCCAACATGATGTGGGTCACGACACCCCGGCGCACCGGGATGCTGACCACAGTTTGTGCGCTGTAGGTCACCTCGCGCAATCTCGGGTCGGCTGGACTCGGTGAGGCGAATGCGTGGCTTCCTGCGATCCACACGCACGCGACCAGGGTGGCGCTGAAGTGCATCATGGTCGTTGTCCTTGCGCGGCGGTGTTGATCTCAGGATCGGAGCGATAAGCCGTGACGACAAACCCGAACGGGTTCTCCAGACGATCCCGCTCTTTGGCCAGGGCATCGGGCTGGTACTGGTAGACCACGCTTGCCACATGGCGTGTCGTGGACTCGGGCACAGTGCGTTCGGTAGCGCGAACGGTTTTCTCGTAGGTGACGGTGGCTTCGCTGCGGTTGCCACTGCGGCCTGCCGGGGACAGGCGAACGCTGATCACCTGGATGCGCCAGTCCTCGCTGGCTCCGATGCGTTTGTGGAGCGGGTTGTCACCTTCGAACTGTCGGTTGTATTCCGAAAACACGGCCGGCACGGCCATGCGGGCCACTTGATCGAAGTCGCGTTGCAGGAACATCCAGACATAGCCCTCCCTGGCGCGCACGAATGAGGCCAGGTTGTGTTTGTCCAGCGCCTCCAGGGGAGGGATGGTTTCAGCGCTCAAGCGCTGCTGAATGGTGGTCTCGCCGGTGACCCGGTCCACGACGATGGGAATCTCTACCACCCGACGCAGTGGGCCTTGAACAAAGACTGCGGCGACGCCCATCAGGCCCAGGGTCAAGCCGGCTCCGGCCACCCACCAGGCCCTTCGCTCAGAACGCTCTATGCACAGCGTGCGATCAAGCTCCCACAAGCGGTTCGTTTCGCAGATGCTTGGCTCATCAGACTCCCGGGCGGTTTCATCCCCTGACTCCGTCCATGCGGCAGCGTGATTGGATTCAAAGATCGCACTCATGGGGTGTCCTCCAATGATGCTGGGCACGTTTGGCATCAGGCACGTCTGGCACCAGGCACATGCTTGGTTCGGCCGGATCGGACGGAGCTGCGGATCTACGGCAGGTAGTCCGACACCTTGGCGGTGCGGGAGAGCATTTGGTGTTGCCGCTCTCGATCGCGCGAACGCGCGATTCGCTCTTCACTGTCCGCCATGCCCTGCAGCATCTGGATCTGTGAAACCTCATGCGAGAGCATTGCGTTTTCTGCGCCGATGCGAGCCTGTATTTCCAGCACTGCCTTCTGGTCGGATGTGGCGTTGACTTGGGCCATCAGGGTTTGGATCTGGCTCAGGCGCCCGGCGGCCGAACGCATGGCGTCTTGCAGCAAGCCTTTGTGCTGGTAGGGCCGTGCGAGCTCGGCCTGGCAGCGAGTGCGCGGTGTGCCACTGAGATCGAGGCAGTTGTAGACCATGCCTCGATCGCGCAGTGCTTTGGCGGTGCTATTCAGCCCCACATAGCCCGAGCTGTCTACAGCATTGAGAAGGCTGTAGGCCTCTGCAGGGACGTAGTTCTTGAGGAGCGGGCTGTTGAAAACAGTGCCGAGCCCGCGACTGCCAGACACGCTTTGTATTTGCAACTGCAGCTGGCGGATCTGGGCGAACTGGTTGTTGATCTGTGCGATGTCGTTACTCACCTGCTGAACCGTCTGTGCCAGGTTGGCGACGTCAATCACCGGGATGCCTTGGGCGTGAGCCGTAGCTGCACATGCACCGGCCACGATGGCGGTGATGAAGGGACGGTTGCTGCTCATAAGACCTCCGTTGCGTTGAGGGTGTCAATTGCGTCCCCGCATGGCGGCAAGCTTGTAGGCCGCGGTGCGGAGGGCACCGTAGCTGCGCTGTGCAAGGGCACTGGCTTCATGAGCTGCGGATCGAGACCAACGGTCGGTGGCGCCAACGCTGTGCCCTGCGGCATAAGAAACTCCTACGCCTGCGCGCATCTCTCCGCCCGGTGCCGTTCCTGCGTCAGCGGCCGGGGACCACGAGCGTCCGCGCGAGACGATCAAGGTGTTCTGGACCATCTGGATGCCTTGCTGGATGGCTGCCCCGCCGGTGAGTGCCGAGGCCAAGCTGGGTGCCTGGAAACAGATCACGGCCATCAGCACCATGACGATCGCGTACCGAATGGATTCGGATACGGCATTGAAGCTGGAGCCAAGAAAGCCACCTTGGTCTTCGAGCGTGTGGACCATCGCTTGACCCATGAACAGACTTAGCCCCAAGGCAAAGAACGCGAACCAGGTCAGGACCACCGTGTTCAGTACCATGGATAACCAGCTGTCGAAGAAGCGCGCTGTGGGGCGCCAGGCCAGGCACAGAATGAAGAGCGGTCCGATGGCAATGACGAAGCTGAGAGAGACTTTGGAGAGCGTGACCACATAGAGTGCGATGCACAGAAAGATGACATTGCCGATGGAGGTCACAACCGCCGCGAACAGCAGATCCAGGCGTGTGATGCTGATCTCGCGAAACAAGTCGACGACCAGTTGGCTTGCACGGTCATTGAACACGTCGAGGAGCGCGTAGGGCGTATTTACCGTCGTTGGGTCAGAAGACGACGGAAGGAACGTGCTGGCGACGCCGTAAGCCAGTGCTTCTGCAGTCTCCGAGACATTTCGAATGTAGAAGGCAGCCTGCAATGCAAATGCCAGCACCAGCCCGATCTTGAAGACCTTCCAGGCAAAGACGGGAAGGCTGTCCGGCACTTCATTGCGCAGGACGGCCCATCCGTAGAGACTGACCCAGACGGTCATGCAGGCCAGCGCCAACGGTGTGATGGCAGCCATCAAAGCGGACACCACGCCCAGCACGTAGGTGTTGAGAACCGTGTTGAACTGATTGCCAACCCAGGTGAACATGGTGTGGACTCCTGTTGTCTACTGCACTTTCGGGCTGGGCAAACTTTTGGTGCTGACGCAGCCCTTGCTGAGATCGGGATAGCTGCACTGCATCCATTGCCCACCAGTCTTGACGATCCACAGGCGGGACCGTTTCAATGCGCCGTAGGTGGATGTGCGGCAGGTGCTGGGCCTGGCATAGATCTCAGTGCACTCCATCAAGCCACGCTGGGTTTCGACCATGCGCCAGCCTCCTCCTGTGCAAGCAGGGCTTGCGGCTGGGCATGGCTTGGGCATCAGCACTTGCTGTGTTGGCGGTGTTTCGACCCGCGTGCTTCCGTCGGGCATGAAGTGAACGGCCTCGTTGCCCATCACGTACTGCGCTTTGGCAGCAAGCGCGGTCAAGCACAGCAGCATGGTCGTCGTCGCGATTGCGGCGTTCATGTGGAGCTCCTTGATGTGCCTTGTTTGCGGCCGTGCACTTCGCGCAGCAATTGCGGCAGCCACTGTGCGGGCTGGTCGCCATGAGCTTTGCGAAGTTCGTCGAGCAGGGCGACGTTGTCGGTCGTGGCAGAGAGCACGGTGATGAGATCCTCCAGGCCTGAGAGATCCAACTCACAGATGGCGCTGCTGTGGCCTTGCTTGACCAGGAAGCGTCGCCCGCCTTGGGCGCTCAGGCTGCGGACGATCTCTAACTCGGACTGGCTGAGGCCGAAGCCCTCGACGTACTCTTCTCGAACCGCTTCGGGGTTGGCCAGGAAGATCTTGGTCACGCTTTGTTCGACCATGGTTCGGCCGATCGGGTGCCGGAGAACGTCGGATGGACTCTGGGTGTCAAAGATGCCCAGACCGTTCTGTTTGCGAATGGTCTTCTGCTTGTGCTTGGCAAAGTCACTGAAGATTTCGTGATCCAGTGCCTTCCAGAACTCCGAGATGACATAGATCAGTCGGTCGCCGTTGACCATCTCGTCCATGAGATGCAGCAGGTACATCATCACGGGCGTGCGTACTTCTGGCAGGTCCAGGAACTCGGTGGTGTCGAAGGCCAGGATCTGGGCCTGGACGAGGTCTCCGAGCTGGTCGGGCGCTTGATCGAAGACCCAGCCCAAGGAACCGCCCTCGCACCAGCGGCCCAATCGCTCGTACAAGCTGTTCTCACCGGCCTTGGGCAGGTTCTGCCTCAGCGTTGAGAACCGACGCAGGGGCGCCGGCATCATGGCTACGGCTTGGATCGCATGAGCGATGGCACGCTCATCGGCTGGCAGGAGTGGCAGGGCGGTGCTGGTGATGCAGTTGCGGACCAGTTGCTCCCAGAACTGCAAGCGGGCTGGCGTGGGGGACAGCTGGAGGGGGTTGCAGCCAGTAGGCTGTCCAGCTTCGAGCGCGAGGTAGCGCCCGCCGAGTGCGCGTATGGCGATTTCGCATCCGTGGTCCAGATCGAAGAGCACGAGGCGCGGCATGGGTTGCCACTTCTGTGTGAGGCAGAGGAGAAACATCTCCAGCGTCGTCTTGCCCACGCCGGTGGACCCGATGATCAGGGTGTTGCCCGGCAGTTTTTGGTCCTTCGAGTCCTGGCCTTCCGGGCTGCTGTGGAGGTTGAGATAGAAGGGCTGGCCCGACGGCGTCCGCATCAGGGCAAGGGCCTCGCCCCAGGGGTTGCCATCCCGCTTGCCTCTTGCAAAGTTGTGCCCGCTGGCCAGCGCAGCAAATGCCCGGGATGAGAGTTTGGCTTCGCGTGCTCGCCATTGCCAGTTGCCCGGCATTTGGGCGAACCAGGCTGCGTCTGCAACCAAGTCCACAGGCGTCATTTGGAGTGAGCAGGCTTCGCTCACTGCGCCACTGGCTTGTGCGGCTCGGCGGCCCGCGTCAGCAACATCCCTGCCGAACATGATCAGGGAGTAGTGGTACTCGCCCATGCAGAACTGACCATCACCCAGCTCGTTCATGGCGACATCGAGGGCCGATACCTGGCTTGCCACAACGTCATCGCTGGCGATCAGCTGATCACGCTGCAGCTCGAGAGCGCGCATGGCTTGTCGCCGCGGCAAGATCGAGAAACTCTGCGTTTCAATGAACTCACTTTGCTCGTACAGCAGAGGGTTCAAGACGCCGGGCTCAACTTCATCGGCGTATTCTTTGATGTCGACCAAGGCGGCATAGCGAACTTTGCTGCCTTGCCGGAGCTCCAGCTTGTCGCCATCGAATGAAAGGCGAGCGGTTGGCAGGGTTCGGTAGAGCGGTGCAGCCGTCATGGGGATCGGTCTCCAACAACCGTTCACCAGAAAGCCAAGAAACGTGGCCAGCTCGGACCAGCGGCGGCCCTGCAGCTCTCGATTGCCCAGCAGCTGAGGACCGAAGCCCCGCAGCAGTCGTTCCAATAGGGCGGATCTTTCAGCGATCGAGCGCAGTGCCTCGGCTTGTGCTTCAGCGATCGCCTCTCGTGTTCTTTGCCGCGGCTGCAAGGCGCGGCTGATGCGAAAAGCTTGGGGGCGATAGACCAGGGTCAGGTAGAGCTCATGGCTCATCATGGGCTGCTTGCTCAGATGGTCCTGGTATCTGCGAGACAAGTCCTGCGCAAAGCCTGGGTGGGCAGGATCGGTCAGACGATCACCAATCATGCGGTGCACGCGGTGGGTCCAGACCGCCCATTGACCCCCTGATAGGTTGCGCAGCAAGCTGCACAAGGCCTCATGCCGGTCTGCGATCTGATGTTCGTCTGCGCATTCGAAGGCCACACCGTCGAGCCGCCAGACCCGCAGGTAGTCGCCGCCGCGTGTGATCACGTCATGGGGGCTGACCAGAGAAGAAAAAGGCACGAATCGCGCCAGAGGATTCTCCGCCCGGATCTGGTTCCAGTGGCGCGGGCGGCGGCCTAGCAGGCCACTGCGCGCCAGCGCATCTGGATGTGGACTTCGGGTCTTAGACAATCCAAGCATCACGTGCTCCCCGGTAGAGGGTGGGCGCATAGCAGCGCGCATTCCACAGTCGATGGTTGCGGTCATAGCGACGCAACTTCACTGCCACGAACATTTGACGCAGGCGCTGATCGTCTCGGTGGGTGAGCCAACGCATCCACATCAGGGTGGGCAGCAAGGCCAGCCATACCGTCAGTGCAAGCCACCAGCTCAGCAGCAGGCCACTCCACAGGCTCATGAGCAGTCCGCTGCCGCAGAGCAGCACAAGCGGCACCAGAGGGACGCCCAGCTTCATCGCCGGGCGGGTGGCACCTTTGTAGATGGCCTCGCCTTGCATGGTGGATTTACCAGCGGCTTCAGAGCACGATGAAGCTGGCGAAGGCTGCAGCGCCTCCGACCAGCGTGCCGCCGATCAGCACATTGGCGACATCGACCAGGCGAGCCCCCTGGAAGATCATCTTGAAGCCGGCCCAGATGATGGCCATGGTGACCACCGCGACGGAAATCGTGACCAGGATGGCGTTGACATTGGTCACCGTGGTGTTGATTTTTTCGAAGCCCTGGGCCGCGGCGCTGGATGCCCCCAGTGCATATGCCAGTGCGGCGAGGACCGGCATGTCACGGCGGATGAAGTCGATGTGTTTCATGTCTTCTCCTTGGGACTGTCGTTTGAGGCGGGCTTTGCAGCCTCGCGTGAGATGCCCGCGGCTGCCGACATCACTTTGCGGACATAACCGTGTTGGAAGCCGGTCAGGAAGCTGCCGCTGTAGTAGCAGGAGAGGGCGCGTCTGAGTCTTCGTTGCGGCTGAGAGTCCGTCACGTTCCGCGAGAGAGCTCGGCCAAAGCACTCAGCGAGCACACGTTGAAGGGCGCCGAGATTGGTGCATGGGTCAAAGGACGTGCGCGTGGTCAGACCGAGGCGTTTGAAATGGCTGATGTTGATTTGGCCAAGGCCGACGCTGAAGTTCCTGCCCTCGGCTTGCAAGGCCCGAGCCGTGGCGATCGCTTCAGCGAGGTGGCGAGGCTGTCGCTCCAGCACCCCGCCGACGATCCCGATGGCATAGGGGTTGAAACTGCTTTCGACGGCCACGATGGCCTTGGCGGTCTCCAGGTGGACCGCCGGTGCACAGCTCAGGGCGAGGGCGGCAAAGGTGGTGCTGTCCATGGCATCAGCAGTCCGAGCATTCACTCACCGGTTGTGCGGCCAACCAGCGCGCATAGTCCTCGTCGAAACGTGGGTCCCATTGACCCAGTTGCTGTTTGGCTTCCCTGCTGAACTCGGTGACGCTGTCGCCGTTGAATGCCCACCAGGTTCGAGACCACAAGTCATCTCGCACTTTGATCGCCACAGCGCCGCTGAACTGACAGATGGGCACCACACCGTTGGGGCGTTCCAGATATCGGATGTATTGCGGTGGGCAGTTGTCGGGCGCGGATGCCGACTCGTGGGTGGCGCTGTTTCCTGTCCCCGACATGCTGCAATGTGGGAGGACGCGACCGCGAGCAAGATCTCGCAGGACCTGTCGTATCACAGGCACGCACTGTGGAACTGCGCGCCAATTTGGCGCCGCAAAGCACAAAAGAACCAGGCACCCATCCACCGCGAAGGCGGAGTTTGAAGCAGCAGTGCTGAGGACAAGCGCGGCCAACAGGCTCAGCGGCAGTCGTCCCCTGATTTGGGTCTGGCGGAACTTGAGCCTCTTCGCGCAGGGCAGGGCGCTGGTGAGAGTAGGTGCGCTGCAGTTCTGGGTGGTGGGCACGATGGGCTCCAGGAGCTGTGCAGTCCACATCGGGCTGCTTGAGCAAACTCTAGGGCGTGGTCGGTTGGTGCCTCTCGATGACTTCCTGTCCAAATTCAGCTCATCAGGGGTCCTGTTCAGTTGGGGCTGCGCACTCGGAGACCTAAATCGGATGGAGGTGATGCGGGCGACAAACGTCTATCAAGAGACGGAGCTTCGACCATCCGGTCGATGCAACGCATCAAGGAGGTGTTATGTGGGTGATATGGGTTCGGGAGCCCCAGTTGGAGGCGGACGCTCCGTACTGGCCGGGACGCCGATGGCTGGCCGCCTTGGATGCTGTTCTGTGGCCCGGTCTTTGGATGGCGGGAGCCAGTTCCTTGCCCTCAGCCTCAGGTGATCTGTGGCTGATGGTCTGTGGTTTCGCCTTCTTTTGCCTGTGCTCCCGCTTGCACCGGGCAGTCGCGAACAATGGTCGCTACCGCTTCACAACCTGGCTGATGTTGAAGCTGTTGTTGGTGTTGGGCTTTATGGGCGTGCTGTTGCGATGGACCGTGCCTGCCTGAGCGGAGGCCTGTCGAACGAGAAAGCTTGGCTTGCTTTAGCGCGCTGCTGCTGCGAACTGGGCTTCTGCGTGCTTGAGCAGGTCGTCGTTCAGTTCTCGGTACTGAGATGAGCCAGGATCACTGAGGTATGCCGCCCATGCGCTTGATGTGCATGCGTTGACGCCCAGGCCTCGATTGAAAATAGTCAGCGCCACCGCCATGGGTAGACCGCTGGAGGCGACAAGGACACGCAGTTCTTCGTTGTTGGAGTGTTGAATCATGGCCGCATCCTAGCAACTGGACCGCATCGAAGGACGCAAGTCAGCCACTAAAGTGGGCCACTGGTTTGGGTTCAATCGCTCTCAATGCGTGGGTTGCGAGGTAGCCCCAGAAGACTGGGCCTGATGGCGTTGTAGCTCAATTGTGTTGAGCACCCACAACTCCAGGATTGGAAACAGGACCACAAGAAGTGCAATTGCCGCAGCGTTGGACGCTTGGATCGGCAACCCTGCACAGTAGAGACCAAAGGAAAGTAAAACAGCCGATTCGATGAAAATCACCAGCAACAACGATGTGTGCCCTCGAGGCTGCCACCACGGCCTTCTGACCACGATCGCCGGTGCAGGCAGTGCTCCCTGATGCAGGCGAAATCGAACCAGGGCATTGGCGAGCAGCATTAACACGACGAAAACGGCCAGCAGGAAGACTGAGAGCGTTGGCAGAGGATCTAGCTTCAACGCAAGGCTAACTTTCTCGAGGTTGGTTAGAAGTAGTCCTGCAGTCGTCATCGTGAACGTGAAGACGGCGCTCGCCCAGGTTGGCGCCTGCCATATCAGCGTGTCAAAGTGGCGGTAGTCCTGGTCGTACAGCTGAGGTCTTTCTGCGGGCATAGCGTTCCTTGGTTGGCTAAGTCAATCGAGGCTCACAACAAAAGCTCACTTGACGTCTTCTGCAGCTTGAACCTACAGAGTGATCGAGGTTCACCGTTTGAAATACAAGGTTGAGTCGGATCGGTTGGGCGATTCTCCGCGTGAATGTTCCTGATTGTGCTGCTTGTTTGTCGCGTTACTTGGCTGTTATCTATCTGGATCCCGAGTTCTGAAGCTTTCAGATTTTTTGCATCCGGCTTGAACGGAAAGAATCCGTCCAGCTTCACACGAGATTTGTGGCTGCCGTGCCGGTGAGTCTCGTAGAGCAGCGAGCGTATGGCGAACTCCGCGCGGTTGTCGCTTCGGATATGTTCGGGCATTCCTTAGATGCGCATGAGTCTGCAAAGTGTCAGGATCGCGTGCTGTGAGCGCAGCCGGCGGGCCGGCATGATGAACAGGCAATCCCGCATGTACTCGTCAAGTACGGACTTCGTCTGGCAAGAAGTCGTGGCGCCAGACGCTGGCGGGCTGCACGGTGTCAGCGAGGTGGTTTTCGCGGCAGCTTGGACCTCAGCGTGGTAGTTTTCTCGGCTGGTGCGCCACTCGTTCAGCCAGCTGCCATGCGAGGGCACCCGAAGCGGGGCAGGTCTTGGACCGCAGCCATGAGTCAAGTCCCGCGCGTCCTGTTCATTCCAGGCCATGGCAGCACGCGGTTGCCGACGCGCCAGCTCAGACCCAGGATCTGGTGATCGCGGCGGTCTTCGATATCCCGTTGGTTCAGGCTTTCACGGCAGCCATGAGAAAAGAGGTCGATTCCTGCAAGCTTTCCGCCGCTGCCGGTATGTGAGTCACTCTCTCGTCTTTGAATCGATTCTTCATGAGTTTCCTCGTTTTAAGCTTGCGAGGAAAGTCGGCCCTGAACCGGATAGAGGAAAGACTCAGGGCACAATGGATTTGTCACAGGTGCTGTGATTTGTACCCGGCAAGCCCCTTGATCGTGTGCTTTCGCTTGGCCAATAGCGTTTGGCTGTGGCGCTGCAAGCCCTCTCGAAACTTCTCACTGCATTTCAGCGACTGATGACCGCTTTGGATCCAACGGCAAAGGCTATTGCCGACCTCGACAACTTACTGCAGTTGCTGTGCAAGGGCGTCAAGACGTCGACGCCTTGGGAACGTGCTTTGCATGAGCTATTGACTCAGGCCGACCGTCAGATGCTGATCGTTCGGCTCGGTGTTTCCATGGAAGCCAGCTCAACTGAGTTGATTGATTCGGCCCGGGTTCTTTTCGAAAGCCTGCGAGCGGCGGATCTCCATCTATCCAAGGGCCGTTGCGATGAGTCAACCCGCGCCGCTGTGAAGTTGGCGAAGGGGCTCGCCCAGAATATTCTGAAACGACTCCAATCGACTGAGTCCTAAAGCGGCTCTCCCGTATGTCCGGACTCCGTGACGCGTGCATGTGTCGGCATGGCCTCGCGCAGCGAACCTGTCAGTTGGAAAAGATGGTTACTTCCCAGTGGAACCTGGTGCTGTTGTTCGACTGATCGAGACATTCGAAGTGCAAGGATTGCCTGATGGCGTCGGTTCCACAGCAGTGCTCAAGGTTTCGTCCTAGGGGAGAACTACCGATGGCGACCTGTAGCCTTTAGGTTTGCAAGCTACACGGTCACACCAGTGGGGTATGCGTCCGGCAAACACATCTTGTGTGAGGTTCACAGCAAGTGAGCCTCCTCACATTGAAGCCGAGCAGCTTCAGCCGCGGCGATCAAATCACTGGTCGCTGTCGGGTTCGGCTGCCCCCCCCTTTGCAATGCGGTCAATGTCTTGCAGGACTGCTTCAATAGCTGCGGCCCAATTCGCCATGGCCTGTTGGATCGGTATTCCATTGGAAGATGTTTTTTTACCCATGCAGCGATGTTGGCACTCTCAGAACTCGCCGTCTGTGCGCGGGCGCACACAAGGACCGGAAGCGTCACCGCTGACCGGCTTCGGCGGATGCGGAGAGTCAACTTGCTGTCTCTGCGGGCAGCCAGTGATGTGGCAGAAGTTCAGCGATCCGGACGGCAGGCTGCGTTGGTAGTCTAGTCAGTACGTCCTTGAGATATGCGTATGGCTCAAGTCCATTGAGTTTTGCCGAATGCAGCAGGCTCATGACGGCGGCTGCACGCTGGCCGGCGCGAAGCGAGCCCGCGAATAGCCAGTTCGACCTGCCGATGGCAATGGGCCTGATCTGGTTTTCGACCCAGTTGTTGTCAGCAGGCAAGTCGCCATCGTCGATGAAGCGCGTCAACGCCTGCCAACGCTTGAGGCTGTAGTCGATGGCCCTGGCCGTGGCAGAACCTTCGGGCACCCTTTGACGTTGCCCACTCAACCATTGCTGCAAGGCGTCAGCCACGGGTCTTGAGCGCAGTTGCCGCAGGCGCTTGCGACCTTCGGGATCAAGTTCACGGACCTCGCGCTCGATCTCGTAGAGCTCGCCGAAGAACTTCAGCGCCTGCTCGCCGACCTGGCTGCCATGGTTGGCCCACAGCTCATGGAACTTACGTCTGGCGTGGGCCAGGCACCCCGCCTCGGTCACGCCCAGCTCGAAGCAGGCCTTGTAGCCGGAGAAGTCATCGCAGACGAGCTTGCCTTGCCAGGCTGGTTTCCTTCCTTCATCCAATCCAAGGAAGGCCCGGACATGCTGGCCACCTCGGCTGTCAGCGAAGTCGAAGATCACCGCGCGCAGGTCGCTATACGCCGTCGTGCAATAGCTCCACAAATAGGCGCGGTGGGTCTGCCATCTCTTTGGCTCGCGGGCTTGAGCATAGCTACCGGTGTCTCGTCCGCGTGCAGCACGCTGCGGCTCAGCATCTTGGCCTTGAGCGCATCTACCAGCGGCTGCAACTGCACGCCGCATTGGCCGACCCATTCGGCCAGCGTAGAGCGCGGGATGGCCATGCCGGCGCGGCCAAAGATGCCCTCCTGGCGGTACAGCGGCAGGTGGTCCAGATACTTGGCCACCAGCACTTGCGCCAGCAGCCCGGTGGTGGGGATGCCTTTGTCGATGATGTGAGGGGCCACGGGCGCCTGCACCAAAGTCTCGCAGTGGCCGCAGACCCACTTGCCGCGCACATGGCGTTCGACCGTGAAGACGCCGGGCACGTAGTCGAGCTTCTCGGCTACATCTTCACCGATGCGCTTGAGCTGGCATCCGCAACGGCAGGTGAGGCAGCCGGGCTCATGGCGCACTTCGCGCCGTGGCAGTTCAGCCGGCAACGCGCTGCGTTTGGCTTGGCGCTTCTCGTCGGGACTGGCCTTGGCAGGCTCGCGTTGCTCGATCTCCTGTGCCAGCGCAGCCAGATCGGCATCGAGTGCTTCTTCGAGCAGGCTCCTCTGCTCCGCATTGAAGCTCTCGGACTTGGCTGCGAACTTCAGCCGCTTGAGCACCGCCATCTCATGGGTCAGCTTGTCAATCAGCGCCCGGTTGTGCGCTGCCTGGCGCTCGTGACGGTGAACTTCGGCCAGCGCCGAATGCAACGCCTGGCGCAGTTGCTCGGGAGTAAGCGTGTCGATGAAGTCGGTGGCGATCACGGAGAGTGATCGTGCCTGTGACTTGGCCACGCCACATCAGCACATCCGGCAATTGCGCTGGAGTACTGCGTTAGGGCATCTACAGCATGCTGATGATGTCGGCCTCGCCGATGCGCTGCCAGGGTAGGCCCAGCACCAGGGCGTCGAGCTGTTGCTGAGTCAGCGCCAGGGTCTGGTCGGTTTCTCGGGGCCAGACGAACTTGCCCTGATTCAGTCGCCTCGCAGCCAACCAGACCCCAATGCCATCGTGCACCAATACCTTCATGCGATTGGCGCGCCGGTTGGCGAACAGGTAGGCATGGTGGGGCCTGGCTGCACCAAAGACGTTGACGACGCGTGTCATCGCCGCTTCGGTTCCCGCGCGCATATCCAGCGGCTCGACCGCCAGCCACACGGCGTCCACCCGAATCATCGAAGCAACTCACGGGTCCAGGCAGCGAAGTCCGAAGCGGCTGACACCGGCCAGGTGACCGTCATCAAAGTCGCACCGCGGCGCAACTGGACCTGAATGTCAGTGGTGGGAGCCGACCCTGACTGAACGGGTGACGGCGCCAGCGCCACCGGTACAAAGCCGCTGGAGATCGCGGGCACTGATGGCCGGCTTTCGCGGGCGAGTTGCCTCCAGCGGTGCACGACATTGGCATTGATGCCGTGGGCCAGTGCCACCTTTGCCACCGAGCTGCTGGGCGCTTCGCATTCGGCCATCACCTGCGCCTTCAGCGCCTCGCTGTAGTTCCGTCGCTTTGCGGATTTGTCGCTTGCCATCATGTCCACCATTGAATTGATCGTGGACATGATCCTTGCTGCCTCAGCGGTCAAGTTCAAGATGACTTGGCCGGACGCTTACCCAGTGGGTTTCCCTCCGCAGTTGCAATGAAGCCTGTGTTCAGTTGTGGCAGTAGTTGGCAGGCTGAAGGAATCGGAATTCGCTAGCGTCTGCAGGAGTTCAGTCAGCGTTCTCTTGCCTGGGTTTCTTACAAAACAGCCAGGAACGCCTCAAGGGCCTGAATGTCCTCAATCTTCAGGCGCAGGGGCTGTATCAGCGGGGACGGCGGAGGTATCGCCGTGGCTGATGAGCGGGGCTGAGGGATGCCTGCGTTGTAGAGTTCTATAACTCCTCGCAAGGAGGGCATGATGCCGTTGTGCATGTAGGGTGCAGTCCTTGCGATCCCTCGCAGGCTGGGTGTGCGCATTGCGCCTTCGTCCTCGGCTTTGGCAGTCACGGCCATTCGACCGACGTCCTCCCCTCGACGTCGGAGCTGGCTCATTCCAATTTGGTGGAATTCCTGCTGAGTCATTTGCGGGCCACTGTGACAATTCATGCAGCGCGCTTGGGTGCGGAAAAGGTGCAGGCCCCGCAATTCCTGATCGTTCAACGCATCTCTTCGACCTTCGATAAAGTCGTCAAAGCGGCTCCGCGGTGCTTCCAGAGTGCGCTGGTAGCTTGCCAGCGCGGTGCCGAGTTTTGATGGCGTGACGCTGCTTTGGCCTTTGAAAACCTTGGCAAATCGCTCTGGGTAGTCGGTGTGCCGATTCAGCCGCTCCAGCAGTGTTGGAAGATCGGCCGCCATTTCACTTGGGTGTAGCAGGGGCAGCAAGGCCTGTGTTTCTAGTTGCCCTGCTCGGCCATCCCACATCAGGTTTTTGACGAAGGCCACGCCCCATAGACCTGGCGTGTGTCGAGTGCCCGCCTTACCTTCATGTCCGACGGCGAGTCGCCGTCCGTCGGCGAACCCAAGATGGGGGGTATGGCAACTTGCGCAGCTGATGTCTTGGTTTTTGCTCAGACGAAGGTCGTGGAAGAGCTTTTCTCCAAGTGCAGCAAGTTGCGGTCCTTGAGCAGGCAGCACAGGCCGTGGACCGAGCTCTTGCCAGTGAACCCCTTTGTCGACCGTGGGGCGCGGCCAGGTGCTGCTCGGGCCCGCGTAGGCGCGCCTGAGGCATGCTGCGTCAGCGCCGCAGTCCATGGTGGAAGTCGGGTTGGCCGGCCCTGTAGTCTGGGCTTGCACGGAGATGCTGGTGCAGCCCAGAGCAAACATGCTCGTGAGCGCCAGCATGGCACGTCGCCAGTTGAGGTTAGAACTCATAGCCCATCTGTACGGTTGCGCTGCGGCCGGTTTCATAGTTCACGATACCGGTGCTGCTGATGCTGATGATGTTGCGCTTGTTGGTCAGGTTGCTCACTGTGAGTTGCATGAAGGGGCGTTGGAAGCCCCAGTTCGGCCGCCAACGCAGAGAGATGTCCCAGCTGTAGGCGCTCGGGAAAGGGGTTTCCGAGAAAACGTCGAGCACATCGGTGCCTCGTGTTTCGGTCTTGCCGGTGTTGGCGACACGTCGGTATCCGCCGGTCCAACGGAAAGACTGTGACAAGCTGATACCTTGTGCCAGCCAGTCGCTGACCAAGCTGAGGTTCGCCATCAAAGGGCGGTTGAAGTTGTCGGCAGGCAGTTGGCTGTATCTGATCACTTGGCCCTTGAAGACAATGTCTCTGTCCGCATCGCCCTCAGCCAGCAGTGCCTCGTAGTCCACGTGGTTGCTTCGGGTCCGCGTCCAGCCAGTGCCGAATTCCAGTCCGTGGCGCGCACCGAGCCAGTCATGAGCCAGGGTCCCCATAAGCTCTAGCGACACAACATCTGCAGAGCCTCGACCGCTGTTCTCGTAACGGAAGTACTGGTTGTTGGAGAAGGTGCCACTGGTGTCTCGCAGTCGCACACGCACGAGCTGGTCCCGCGATTCACGGTGGACCCATTTGAGGGTGCCACCCAGATGCTGTCCCAAACGCTGACGCAGGCCTAAGACAGCCTCGTCGTCGTAGGGGACTTCCATTTCTGCGAGGCTGTTCGTGGGGAGACTGCGCTCACTGTCCACCCAAGCCCAGTCGCTGGCGCGTCGAGTTTGTGTAACTTTCAAGGTCTCGCGCTTTTCCCGGAGTGCTGCGTTGAAAAAGCTGCGGCCGTAGTAGCGGTTCAGTCCAAACTCAAGCACGCTGTGCTTCTGGTCATCCAGCTGCCACTGACCCGAGAGGCGTGGAGCCAAGGTCGCTTGACCAGCGAGTTCGTCTCGATCTGCGCGCAGTCCCGCCGTGAGTGTCAGTGAGCCTCGTGTCGCTCGGTCCTCAAGCCACAGCCCGTATTGCCCAGCTTCAACGTGGAAGCTGCCGGCCTGGTAGTTGTCGCGGAAGCGCCAGAACTGCCCGCTGTTGGGAAAGCGATTTGAGCGAGCGAGTGAGCAGTTTTCGGTGTCCACGACACCCAAAGGCGAGGTGCAAGTGTTGGTCGCGACACGGTAGGCAGTCGTGCCCAGGTACACAAGGTGATCATTGGGACGGCTGTAATCTGCTTCCCGCTGGGAAAGCTGCAGGCCGCCACGAAGCAGATGGTCCCAGCCCCATGCCGGAATTGCTCGTTTGGCTGCTGCCCGCAGGGAGTAGCTTTTCGTCTGCTGGGTGGTGTCAACATTGCCCCAGGCGCCTTCGGTGCTGATAGCGGTTGTTCCACGAGAGCCGTCGCCCCAGTTCTTGTCGGCTGCCGACCACGACCAGACACGCATGTAAGGCACGACGCCACGTCGCGAGTTCTGCATGTCACTCCAACTCAGTTCTTGCCGAACAGTCCAGGACTCGAGATTGGTCGTGGCCCCAGCGGCCACCAGGGTGCCGCCACCACGAATGTCAAACTCAGTGTCCCGACCGTTGATGTTGAAGTAGCGGTCATCCAAGGGCTGGTGACGCAATGTCAGCCATGTGTTGGTTTGATCAGTGGCGCGCCAACTGATTTTGGCCATGGCATCTTGTTGTTGCCTTAGCTGTGTTTTGTTGCTCAGCGTTGGGTCGCCGGGCGTTTGGCTGCTGGCAAAACCTTTCAGCGGGATTTCTGAGCGCGCAATCGACGCCTGCATCACAACACCCAAGGTGCGGGTGGGGCGCGCTTCGCCACTGAAGGTCCAGAACTGCTTGTTCCAGCGCGGCTGGAGAGTTTCAGAATTGGACTGAGCCAGGGCGTCTGCTCGCGCGGGATCGACATAGATGTTCGTCCATCCACTGCGCGCAACCTTCCATGTGACGCGCCCACCCAGGCTGCGGCGCGCATCACAGAGCTCGGCCTTCACAACTCCGCCCTGAAAGCCTCCGTATTCGGCCCTGATATTGCTATCGAGCACCTCAACGTCGCACACCAGCTCTTTGTCGATCGGCATGCCCAGTGACGCTCCTGGAACGTCGGCGTAATGCGCGGGATCCTTGGCAGCTGGATCGAGGTCGTTGTTCAGGCTCAGTCCGTCAAGAAGGAAGAGGTTCTGGTACGGCTTGGCTCCGTTGATCGACAGCTCTGCCGGAGCGATTTCCCCTTGGGTCAATGAGTTGTCTTGTGTGTTGCTGACCTGGACACGGGGGCTCAGTCTCAAAACGCTGTTGATGTCGTTGCCGATCATCGGTGTTTTGCGGAGTCTGTCTGCATCGAAAGTGCGCACCCCCTGGTCCTCGGATGTGGGCTTCACACGCAGGCGGACGATGGGCAAGTCTGTGAGGGCTGCGGGGGCTTTTGCCTTCTTGGCCGTTTGAGTCGGTTCCGCTTCTTGTGTCGCCGTTTCAGTGCGAGGTGCAATGGCCTGGGTCGCCGGTTCTGTGGAGGCTTGGCTGGCCGCGAACGTTTGCGGAGTGCTGTGTGCACAGGCGATTACGCCAAGGCGGAGAAGGGTCCGAATGCGGGCCCGAGTGGGGACTGTGTTCATTGGGAGGTAAGGCGCTTTTTCGCCACAACGACGCGCCAGCAAGTGCTGACGCGAATGGGTTGATTTTGGCTGGCGGCGGCTGACCTAGAAACGGTTGACGACGGTTCGTCAACAAAGGATTGTAATGCTAATGATTCGCATTTATTGACATGAGCGCAGCTGAACGACAGATGATCGTGCGCGGAGCATCGCGCGATGCTTGGCCCCAGCCCTCGAGCACTTTGCCAACTTCCTTTCGGCTGTCATGGAACAACTCGGAACACATCTGAAGCAGCCGATCTGAATTCGCAATTGGAAGGGATCTTCAGTACCTCTGAGGATGTTCCGGCGGGTGCGCTGCCATAGGCTGCAGGTTAAGTAGAGCTCCGTGGAAAATGGATGTGTGGCCGCTCGCCACCGCAGGAGTGGTCGCCCATGGAGTCACCCTATGCCTCAACCTTTCGAAGTGTTGTCGCTCAGTGAAGGCATCGATCACCTTAGGGCGGGCTATCGTCGTGGCCTGTTGGTGCCGTTTGTAGGTGCAGGGCTCAGTGCACCCCGCATGCGTGGGTGGTTGAGCTTGGTCAAGGCTCTCGCGGCGGAGGCGGACGTCAAGGATCTCAAGCTCCCCGAGAATCCGACCGACCAGCACCTTATCCTTGCCTCCGAGCGTGTGGTTTGGCAGGCCAAGGCGCGCGGACTCTCGCTAGGCAACTTGATGGCGAAGTGCTTGCCAGGTACCGAGTGCGACCACGCCGCTACGCCAGCGGCGACTGCTGCACTCGCTTCGGTATGGTGGCCACTTGTTCTTTCGACCAACTACGACCGATTGTTCCTCGATGCTTTCAACGTCATGCACCACGACGGCAAAAGAAAGCACGATGGCGACAGGATGGTTGCCCTTGGCCGAGGTGCGGATGACAGCCACACGGTACTTCAGTCGTTGAATCAGCCATATCGGCCGCTGCTTTGGGCCCTTCAGGGTTTTTTGGGCCAAAGCATGCACGGTGCTGATCTTCAGAAAGAAATCGTGCTGGGCTTTGAGCAATATCGGCGCGCTACTTTTGAGAACGCCGCCTTTCGCAGCTCCTTCGCTGAGTTGTTCCGCTCGCGATCATTTTTCTTCGTGGGCTCGGGTTTGAGCGAAGAGTACTTCAAGGGCCTTTTCGGGGAGTCCATCGTTCGCCTTGGCGTTCACCAGCATGCTCACTGCGCCTTGATCAATGAGTCCGATTTGGCTCTGGACACTCCCTGGTTTTTGCACACACGTTTGAATATTGTGGCCGTCACTTACAGCGACAAGGGCGGCAAGAAGTACAGCGGCTTTGCGCCTTGTCTTCAAGAGCTCGCAGCAGCTTTGAATGTGCCACCCAAGGGGGGGCGCAGATTCTGGGTTCGAAGTTCCTTGAATGAGTCTGTGAGCGTCGACCTTGAGCCGTCTGCCATACCGCCCACGGATAGCGAAAACCACTGGATCGTTGGCAGCGCGGGTCGTTCGGGGGGTAGTCGATTGAGCTCTGGAAAGCTGCTTGTCAGTGGAGATGTTCCAACTTCACTGCACGGGCCTACGGTTGCTGTGTCGGATCATGAAGACTTGCACCGGGTGGACGGCAGAAACGTTCTCTACGCGATTGCCCGAAAAAGCACAGTCAATGGCCGGGCTGGACGTGACCTTCGCCAAATAGCGGACACCACGGCACGCGCTTTGAGTTTTGCCGCTACCAATGGTGCAAAGGTGGTATCGCTCATGATCTTGAGCGCGAGCACTTCAAAGGGGCGCTGGCCGCGTGTCTTTTCCTTGATTGAAATGTTGCGCGGCATTCGCCAGTACGCTCTCGGTCGTAGCGATCTGTTGCCACTCCACGTGATCATTCACGACACAGCAGCTGGCAGATCCTTTGACCGGAGCATCGCAGCCTGGCAAGCCATCGAGTCGGGCAAGCTCGACCCCTCTGAGGTTTTGAATTGCGAGGCCCTGCGTTTTCTTGTTGAGATACATCTCGGCGCAGAGACTACACGGTTGCCCATGTACGTTGCAGGCAAAAAGAGTGTTGCTCAGGTCGCCCAATACTTAGGACTCGATAAGAAGTGGGGCTTTGAAGTTGACCCTGGACCCACCGCAGTGGAAACCCATCGGAGGTCGGACTTCGAACTGTCCCTACTTGACGCGGGGGTAGTGCCTGGCTCGACCATTCGATTTAGAAAGGAGGCGTCGAAAATCTGAGCTCGACTCTGATCCAGAACCGCGGCTCACGCGTCACAGCTAGAAGGGTACTCGTTCAGGGTTCGCTCCAGAAACCTCGTTCGAACGCTGGAAACTGCATCGCTTGCTCCGGGCTCAAACCCAGCTTGGCCATGATGGCTGTGAAGGCCACTTCCGCCTCAGACGGTCCGTCGGCTTCTATCGGCCCAAACATTTGGCCATCACAACAGCCAACTCCGTAGACAAAGTCAATCTGACGCCCCCAGCAGTCGTAGGTGAGGTACACCCATCTGCGAGTGATTTCGAGCCCAAGCGCTCTCGCCACTGTTTGGATGGTCGCAACCTCGGGGGCCTTTCCGATAAATGTCGGCAATCGAACACCGCAGCCCTCAAAGAGACCGGAGATTTCTCGCCAGACAGCTTGAGGGGGGAGCTCGGTCGGGCGAACGATGGGAGGCGTGGCGAGAAAACCAGCGAAGCGATATGCCCTTGTTGCGCCACGAGAAAACAAGCGTTGAAACCGAGCTGCGAACGGCTTTCTTGTGACTTGAGGAGACCTGATTTGTTTGAGTGGGTACATGGTCAATGTCGCTGACTACCTTGCTTGCCTTGGTACTTTTCCCTCTGCTGCTACTGTAGCTGGTGCCCATGGATGCTGTTGTGACCAGAGTCGCCCCATGAAAGTTGTGTCGACTCTGGTTGGGAATCTCTGGGTTTCATGTCAGGGCATGCTGCGAGGGTGGCGAATTCATCAACTCCATCCAAGCTGCTGAGTTCGAGGTTGTCGCCGGACAGCCTTGTTGGCTGATTCGACACGTTTGTCCGGAAATTTTTTCACGCAATCGGCGCTCCGCACGCTTTGTTTGCGGGCTGATCCGATGAGTGACATCTGCGCGTCATTGAGCATCGCTCAACTAGAGCGTGCAGTACTGACGATGCGAGGAGCGAAGGCATGGCCGAGCAGTTCACGGTGAATCGCGATGACCCAAAGCAGTCCTTGCAGGCACTCATCTTTCGTACCGGATTTGACCCAGCGGACTTCGAGATCAAGGAAGACCTGGGTGTCCATGACATCGATGTCGGCGGTCTCCACCCTCGGGTACTGACACTCCGCCGGCGAGGCACTTCATTGCGTTGCAGCTACCAGATCGTCAGCAACGGTCCCTGGCTGTTCGCGCCATTCTCTGACCTGACCTCTGGCCGGTATGGGTCACCTGGGCGTACGAGTCGTCCCAACTTCCTCGGATCCTGAAGCCGTCGTTCGTTTTCTGATCCGCTTGCTGAAAGTCACTCCTCGAAACGCATTTGGCGTGCGGTGTGCATTTCGCCTGCCATGTTGGCTGAGGGGGGCGCTGACAACTTAAGTTGTCGACCCGGTAACACGATTTCATCAACTCATGAGCGACATCGGTGTAGCTACGGCTGATCGGAGTCCTGGACTCGAGCCGGTTGAAGCATCTGTTTTGCAGTTGGATCAAATGACACAGCCGAATGTTGCTGTGTTTGAAAAGGCGGCTGCATCGGCGGAAGGCCTGAATCATTGGGCCTTGCTCTTGATGCAAGCCGTTTCAGCCTTACAGCTGCCCATTCGTCTATCGTGATCTGCCTTACGGGACGAGGTTGAGTCCACGACGAAACCATGATGAGGCTGCTGTCTCGGTCGGTCTCCCCGAAGTACCAGGGGAACGCATCTGGCAGTTGGTTCATCAGACAGGATCGAGCAGTTTTGTAGTTCGCTTTGCAGTCAATGAAAGTCCCGACTGCAGGTTTCAAGGTCGCCCAAGAGGATCGTCAAGTCCTCAAGACGGCCAGCGATCAGGCTGCAGGCGTCACCTTGACGCTGCCAGGTGCCGTGAACGGCCATCAGGCGGGAGCGCAAGACTTCCTTGCGCTGTTTCTCTTTGACGCTCGGCCACACGATGACCTGGACATTGCCGGTTTCGTCTTCCAGGCTGACGAAGACGACACCTTTTGCGGTTCCCGGTTGTTGACGCAGGGTGACAATGCCGCAGTAGTGAGCGATGGCGCCGTCGCGCAGGTTCGACAAGTCCTTCGCGGTTGAAAACTTGCGCTCGTTGAGCTTGGCTCTCAGAAGTTCCAGAGGGTGACTCCGCAGAGTCAGTCCCAGGGCGCGGAAGTCCCAGAGCACCACTTCGCCTTCGGCTGCTGGCGCGAGTTCCAGTGTGTCCTCGTCCACTCGGGCCTGTCGCAGCAGTTTGGGCGGGCGGCGGAGTGCTGCAGCATCCCAGACTTGCTGGCGTCGGTGTCCACTGAGGCTGCGCAGTGCATCTGCTGCAGCGAGTTGTCGCATTTCGTGTTGTTCGAGTTCTGCCAGCTGGGCAAGCTCTTCTGAGCTCTCAAAGTAGGTCTCAATACGTGCCTTGGATACTCGCTCCGCAGACTCTTGCTTCAAGCCTTGGACCAGCCGCAAGCCCAGTCGCACGGAGGGCTGATGATCCAGATCTTCCAATGTGCAGTTCCAGTCGCTGTGGAGCACGTCAACCGGTCCGACTTTCACGCCTGCTCGGCGGGCGTCTTGGACCAGCTGGCTTGGGGTATAGAAGCCCAGGGGTTGTGAGTTGAGCATGGCCGCCAGAAACTCCGCCGGATGGTGGCGTTTGACCCAGCAGGAGGCGTAGACCAAGAGAGCAAAGCTGGCGGCATGGCTCTCAGGGAAACCATAGGACGAGAAGCCCTTCATTTGCTCGAAGACGTTGCGGGCGAAGGCCTCGGTGTAGCCCCGCTCCAGCATGCCGCCAATGATGCGTGGCTCGTACTTGTCCAGGCTGCCTGTGCGCCGCCAAGCCGCCATGGCGCGGCGCAGGCCATCAGCTTCTCCCGGTGTGAATCCGGCGCACAGAATGGCCAGCTGCATGCACTGTTCCTGAAACAGGGGGATGCCAAGGGTGCGGCCCAAAGCCTGTTCGATCTGCGGGCTGGGATAGGTCACCGGCACGCGGCCCTGGCGCCTGTCCAGGTAGGGGTGGACGGATCCACCCTGGATGGGGCCGGGGCGAACGATGGCCACCTGCACCACCAGGTCGTAGAAGCAGCGTGGCTGATGCCGCGGCAGCATGCTCATCTGTGCACGGCTTTCAATCTGGAAGACGCCGACCGTGTCGGCCTTACAGATCATGTCGTAGGTCGCAGCGTCCTCGGAGGGAATGTCCTGCATCTCGAACACATAGCCTTTGCGCAGACCAATCAGGTCCAGGGCTTTGTGCAGCGCGGTCAGCATGCCTAAGGCCAGCACATCGACTTTGAGCAAGCCCATCAGGTCCAGATCGTCTTTGTCCCACTGGATCACGGTACGGTCTTCCATGGCCGCGTTCTCGATGGGGACGATGCGGGACAAGCGATCGCTGGTCAGAACAAAGCCTCCTGGATGCTGGCTGAGGTGCCGCGGAAATCCAAGGAGTTGTTGGCTTAGGTCCAGCAGCTGGCGCACGGCCAGGCTGTCCTTGTTCAAGCCTGCTTCCGCCAGCAATTCATCGCTGATGTTGAGCTCCCAGTGTCCATTCCCTTTGCTAAGCAGGTCCAGGGTGGCGTCCGAGAATCCCAGAGCTTTCCCGACATCACGCAGCGTACTGCGCGGGCGGTAGCTGGTCACCACAGCGGTGAGCGCGGCACGGTCGCGGCCGTACTTGGCGTAGAGGTATTGGATGACCTCTTCGCGCCTTTCGTGCTCAAAGTCCACGTCGATGTCAGGTGGCTCGCCTCGTTCCTTGCTGATGAAACGTTCGAACAGCATGGAACTTCGCAGCGGGTCAATTTCGGTGATGCCGGCGCAATAGCAGACCACACTGTTGGCGGCTGAACCTCGGCCTTGGCACAAGATGCCCTTGGAGCGTGCAAATGCGACGATGTCGTAGACCGTCAGGAAGTAGTGCTCGTATTTCAACTCGGCGATCAGTGCCAGCTCGTGTTCGACTTGCTCCTGCGCCTTCGCGGGAATGCCACGAGGCCAACGTCGGCCCGCGCCTTCATAGACGATGCGTCTCAGATAGCTGGCTGGTGTCTCTCCCGCAGGAACCACCTCGCTGGGGTATTGGTACTTCAGCTCATCCAAGCTGAACTGGCATCGCTTGGCCACCTGCAGAGTTTCTTCCATCAGCTCCGCGGGGCAGCGCTCCGCAATGCGGCGCCGGGTGCGCAGGTGTCGCTCCGCGTTCTGACTCAACTTCAGGCCACAGTCGGCCAAGGGCAGGCGAAGGCGGGTGGCCGTCAACAAGTCTTGAAGCGGCTTTCGCGAGCGCACATGCATATGCACATCGCCTACGGCGACGATGGGCACGGCGGTCTGCTCGCTGCACTGCCTCAGTTTGTACAGCTGCACTTCGTCGTCCAGCCGTCGCAATTGTTCGTAGCCCAGCCAGCAGCAACCGGTCCAGTGCATGAGCAGCCAGCGCGCGATGACCTCCATTTGCGCCTGACTGCAGCAGCGATCGGGCACCGCGATGACGACGCAATCTGCCAGGGTCTTGCTGTCGATTTCCGCCAGGTCCAGTTCGTAGGTGCCTTTCTCGGACCGACGACGCAGGTGGGTGATGAATTCACACAAGTTGCCGTAGCCGTTGCGATTGGTCGCCAGCACCACAAAGCTGAACGGTGTGTCAGCGTCGACCTGAAACTGGCTCCCTACGAGCAGCTGGATTCCCGCCTCTTTGGCGGCGGCATGGGCGCGCACCACGCCGGCCATGCTGCATTCGTCCGCGATGGCAATGGCTCGGTAGCCCAGCTTTCTGGCACGCGCGACCAGCTCTTCGGGCTTGCTGGCGCCACGCAGGAAAGAGAAGTTGGACAGACACCGCAGCTCTGCATAGTCAGGAATCATCGTGGCACCTCGTCAACCAAAGGTGCCGTGCAGGTACCACGCCGATCCATCGTCCTGACGGGCTTGGTAGATCCACAGCAAGCCGGCGTGCTTGGACTCTGCCAGCCAGTAGTCTCTGACCACATGGCGCAGCTGACCGGCCGGCTCATCGCGATCCCACCAGCCTTCCTCGATGCACTGCGGACCCGCCAGCAGTTGCAGCTCGCCTTGGTACACCGGTCGGTTCTTGCGAACCGCCAATTTGAGGGGTTCCGGCAAGACCCAGGTTGGCTGCGGAAGGTCGGTGCTGGCTGCTGATTTGCGTGGCATGGGGGCTGCTGCGGGCTGCCAGTGGCTCATCCATTCTTGCCGGTGGTCTGCGCGGGTCAGGCAACGCCGCACCGCATCAGGACCCAGCCTGGCCGCCATGCGTTCCAGTACCAAGCCCAGCGCTTCACCATCCTCGTCCGAGTCGGGCAAGAGTGAAGTGTTGCTGCCGGCCACATCGTGGACAGTGTCAGCCGACATCTCTAGGTCACCCACTGGCGCCAGCAGTTCCACCTTGCTCAGATGCTCAGCCAGCAAGCGGCACAGGTGCTCGATGTTGCGGCTGGGCTCGGCGGTGCCGATGCGCGGGCATCCACCTTCACCTGCGGCCCTGGATCTCATGGCGTCATGCCACCATCGCAAAGTGAAGGCTGTCACGCCGGCGTGTCGAGCCGCCAACCATCCGCACATTTGAAGCAGCAGCTTTCTGGCTCCCTGCAGCAATGCTGGGGCATGCTCAACCCGAAAACCCAACTCCAGACGCGCGCAGAAAACTTCGGGCAAGGTTTGCCAGACGTGGACTTCGGGCGCATGGCCATAAGCCTGGTCTAGGGCGAGCAGGAGCTGTTTGTCAAAGCGGCGGCTCAGCCCGCCTCTGGGCAGGGCGCGCACATCACCAAGGGTGCGGCAGCCGATTTGAGCCAGCGTCACCATGTGCGGACGGGCGGCGCTCAGGCTTTCCATTGGAAGACAGTCCAGCAGTTCTGGCAGCGGCTTTCTGAAACCGTTCTCGATGCCACACCGGGCCAGGGCATGGGCGGCCATGCTGTTGGTGGCCCAGGCGACTTGGCGCACGCCGAGTTCCTTGGCTTCCGAAACGACACGGTCGCGCAGTGCTCGACGTCCTCCGAACAGGCGAGTGCTGGCCTCCACCTCGATCAAGACAGCGTCTTCGGAGATGGCAACGCGAGGTGCAAATTGCAGGCCCCAGATCGCCACGGCTCGAAGCGCGTCAGAAGAGGGCGGGTTCGGGGTTGGGGCGCTCGCGCACGGCGGCAGCAGCAAGGCTGTCCACAGCATGATGGGCGGGGTTCTGGGGAACAAGGCGGCTGGGGTAGCGCAGGCGCGGGGTCATGATGGCGCCGAGGCCTCCCGGCATGGACAGCAGTTGCAAAGGTTCTTCGAGTGCAGGCCCCTTGCGTTTCAGGACCTCCACTGCAATTTGCCAGTCGGTTTGAACTCGTGCCTGCAATCGCAGAGGGGCGGCGGATGAGTCTCGGGCTGCAGTGACTGGGCGGCACAGAAAAACAGGGCCTTTGCTCAGGCCTGCCAGGACCTGTAGACGGCGGATCTGTTCGGCTCGTACCAGAGGGAGCCAGGCAATGACCGCGCCGCAGGAGCCGGATTTAACCAACTGCTCGGTGGCCCAGAGTCGATCCCTTGGGGAATCTACATTGATCCAAACCAAGTGGCGCTCATCGACTCCATCGTGTCGCAATCCAGGAGGATGCGGAGCCAGACTTGGACCAACAAGGGCGACAGTTCGCCCTTTCTGGGTCAGCCTGGACACCACGGAAGACAGGAGTCGGAACTCCACGATCGAGAACTGGCTGACCAGAACTTCAGTCAGCGCACCGCATGGCCAGCCGCCGCCCGGCAAGACTGCATCCAGAGAAGCGAAACCAGTGCTCAGTACCGTATTGACGGACCCACCCAACTGGCTCCCACGCCAAAGCGCTGCCTCGACAGATGGGGGGAGGGCGTGCACAGGCATGCCCTGCGTGTTCTGTGAGGGAGATGTGGGCCGTGGATGGACTTCGCCAGGGTCTTCCCATGGTTCGGACGGAGGCATAGGACTTGTGCGAAACAACTGTATGGGCATACAGTATATGCAGGCCGGCAGCTTATCCAGCCCAGTACCCGACAGAGAACGAGGAGTTGCAGATGATCGTCAGCTTGAACGACCCCGCCAGCATCTTGAACTGGTGGAAGGTGTTTCCAGAGCGGCATGACGCCTTTCTTGAATTCAAATTGAGAGTCAGTCCGGAATTTGCCCCAGCCATTCGAGAGGCTCAGCGCAGGATTGCTGCCAGCCCCGAACTGCGTGAGCTGCATTTGAGTGCTGCGCGCGCGGGCAGGATTCGTAGCGCTGAAGAAGACCCTGAGGACATCTGCCGTTCGCCCTATGAGCTAAGGCGCGCAGAAGTGGCCTGAGGACTGGCTGCATGGCTGCCCTCAGGCGCAACCTTGCATTCGCTGCGCGAGCTGGATAGTGCTAACTAATTTTATAGACGCACTCTTTCCTATCGCTGACGGATGTGCCGCGTACGGAACTTGACTAGCCTACGGTACCCAACCATCACGTCAAGAGGTATGCGATGTCGGACCTTGGATTCACGAAGGAAGATCTTCCGTTCCTTGTCGAGGCAATGGAACGACGCCATTTGCAGCGCGGACTGCTTGCTGCGGATCCGCCAGCATCTGCGGATTTCGGGAAAGATGACCAGGTTCCGGCGGGGCCAATGAGTATTCCGGACCCAGTGACCGTGAACCAGAACGGCACCATGACGGAGGCAGACTACAAGGCCTGCTCGATGGTGATGGCGGTGTGCCAAAACATGGT
Organism: Paucibacter sp. B51; assembly: GCF_027863535.1. NCBI lineage: Bacteria > Pseudomonadati > Pseudomonadota > Betaproteobacteria > Burkholderiales > Sphaerotilaceae > Roseateles > Paucibacter sp. B51. Next base: position 3,546,173 of record NZ_JAPIVN010000001.1, read on the forward strand.
GCAGAAGACCTTGACTGATGCAGCCACGGCGGCCGGCATCGCACCCGATGTTGCTTTGAAGTCCATGAACGCCTGGTTGAAGGCTTATGTGGAGTTCCCTTTCCCGTTCTTCACGTTCAAGGACACCCAGAGCAACACCTACAAGAAGGATGAGTTTTCGCTCAACGCGGATCCGGATGTTGTTGAGAGCATCGTCAACATCAAGAACGTCGCTGGCCTCAAAGATGCCGTTATTGGCGCTCTGCGCAAGAGCGGAGGCAACTTGGCCAGCTACGAGGGCACTGAGCAGCACTTCAACTACTTCGGTGTGATCACGGCTTACAACGAGACCGAGATTTCTGTGCGCGTCATCAAGTACGCGATGAACCTAAAGAAGACAGTGGTGAAGACGCTGTGCGGTGGCTTCGAGAAGACTGCGCTCGACTCCGCCTACGACACCTACCAGTTCGTGGCGGACAAGGAGTTGATGATCAAGATGCAGGCCAAGATGGGTGATCAGATGGTCGACTACATGGCCGACAAGCTTTTGCAGTTCGTGAAGGCGTTCTACGACCAACAGCTTCAGAAGTTTGTTGAGTCCATCGGCGTCATTTTGAAGGGGGAGTCCAAATGAACATCATCCTGCTGTGCCATGGTGGGCTCAAGGACTACAGCTCTTTCGAGTTGGCTGACGGTCAGACTGTGCAATACCGTGGCAACTACGGTACGCCGCTGTCTGCTCAGGTCGCCGCTGCGGTCATCAAGGCGCTCAAATCCGATCCTTACATGACAGACAAGCAGCTCGCATCCAGCTTGAAGGGCTACACCCCGATCGCCCCCCTGGAAGGAAAGGGCGGGTTCTCTCCGGATGTCAATCTAGCTGGTGACGACAAGCTCCCGTGTTTCATCATGAACATGGCAAACGGTAGGTGGATGCCGCTGCCGGGTACATGGCGAAGTACCCTCGGGCGGGTCGTCTCCGATTTGGGCTCGCCACTCTGGCTGAACCTGCTTTGCTGCACGACCCTCAAAGATTCTGACCTCCCTGAGGTCGGAGTCCAGAGCGACCACATGGTGAAGTCGTGGAGTGAGGTGATCGGCGCTTGAGTTTGGCAGTGACAGGTTGCCAGCAAACCAGGCGGCATTAGAAAAGGCCGGCGGTACCCACGTATTGAGGAGCGCGGGGCCGTGACTCTCACCGCATGCCGGCCTAGGCGGCGTTTGAGATCCGTCATTGAAAGACTGCTTCGAGACGTTGTGCCGTCGAGTTCAGCGATTCAAAGGGCAGCACCCGGTGCGGTGCCTCCGATTGGCGGGCTAGGTCGGCCTCAGTCCGATCTGGGGCTGTCTCGTTTCGCGGCTTGAGCGAGCGCGGCCTCAAACACCTGTCACAGGTGTCTCCATGCTGCGCCAAACGCTCAGGCACAGCAGCAGAAAAGAGCGAAACGGTGTCATTGCCACTTGATACGAAGCAAGGGTTCGACTTTGGCTTCACGGCAATGCGGGCCGGCAGCACAGTTGCCCTGACTCCACACCAACACGAAAGCGAGAAGTGGCGACATCTACCGACGCTTTGCACCAACTCTCCGTGGCGTACGGTTAGGGCAAGGTGATCCCCTCGCACTGAGAATCCTAAGATACAGCAGGCCGAATCGTGTGAAGCCTTTTATGTAGGCCTCTTGTGCAGTCAAGTGGCCATCGAAGAGTGCGCAGTTTGATGAGGCAGTTTGAACACGGCGACCGCTTCAACAAGCTGCTTCGCCTGGATCTTCAGGCTTTCAGCTGCGGCCGCACTTTCTTCGACGAGTGCCGCGTTCTGCTGGGTGACTTGGTCCATTTGACTGACTGCCTCTCCGACTTGCGAGATGCCCGAGCTCTGTTCAACGCTGGACGTGGTGATTTCAGCCACGATGTCGCTTACGCGCTGGATGGACCCTACGATCTCGCCCATGGTCTTGCCTGCCTGGTCGACCAGGACGGTGCCGCGTTCGACCTGTTCTACGCTGCGACCAATCAAGTTCTTGATTTCTTTGGCGGCTTCAGCACTGCGCTGAGCCAGGCTGCGAACTTCCGAGGCGACCACGGCGAAACCTCGGCCTTGCTCTCCAGCCCGGGCAGCTTCGACGGCTGCGTTCAGGGCCAGGATGTTGGTCTGGAAGGCGATGCCGTCGATCACTCCGATGATGTCATTGATCTTTCTGCTGCTCTCGCTGATGCCTTGCATTGTGTCGACCACTTTGCCGACCACATCGCCGCCTTGCGCTGCCACCTCTGAGGCGCCTTGTGCCAGCTGGTTGGCCTGTTTGGCGCTGTCAGCGTTGTTACGCACCGTGGTGTTCAGCTGTTCCATGGTGGCTGCAGTCTGCTCAAGGGCGCTGGCCTGCTCTTCCGTTCGCTGACTCAGGTCGTGGTTGCCCATGGCGATTTCAGCGCTGGCTGTCGCGACGCTTTCTGAGTTGGAACGAACGTTGGATACCACCGCAGAAAGGTTCGCTTGCATGCGAACAACACTGGCCAGCACGCTCGATAGATCCCCTTGGTCGACATGTAGCGTCTGGCTCAAATCACCATCCGCCACCCGGGCCACGGCATCGCTCAGGGCCGCCGGCTCCGCGCCCAGCGCTTTACGCAGGCTTCGAGTGAGCAAATAGCCGGCGCTCAGTCCGATCGCAGCCATCAAGAGGGCCAAGCCAGACATGAGTTTCACGCCAAACGACGCTTTTTCAGTGCTGCTCTTGGCAAGCTTGTCGGCCAGCTCCTGTTGCAGGTCGGCCGAGTCATCGGTGGCTTTGAAAACAACGTCCTGGAGGGCGCGAACCTCACCAATTAGGTAGGCGCCAGCTTCTGTTTTTTCGCCCTTGACAGCCATTTCAATGGCGCGATCAATGGCTGCGTTGTAAGTGCCGCGTTTCTCAGTGATTGTCTTGTACAGCTCCCGCGCTTTCGGGACTGTGATCGATTTGTCCAGCTTGGCAAGGATCTCGCTGTTCTTGGCACGCAGCTCAGCGATCTTCTTTTTCTCGCCCTCGACGAAGGCAGGATCGCTGTTGATGACGATGTTTCGTGCGTATCGGCCGATGGTCTGGAAGTTGTCCTTCAGATCATTGAACTGAGCGAGCTTGACCATGCGGTTGTGAGCTAACTCATCGATCCCTGTGTTCAGGTTGTTCAGGGTCATGGCTGCATAGGCCACGATGCCGACGCCGAGCGCGATGACAACTCCCATTCCGATCGCCAAGCGGTTGGCTACTGTCAGGCCCTTGAACATGGATTCGCCTTCAGATCTCGAGTGCGCAACTACCAGCAAGATCCTTGTGAGCGCTCTACAAGGCTTGCGACCCAATCGAACTCCAGACCATCCTATCGTCCGGGCATGGTGCTGACTTAAATTTTTTTGAGAGTGCAAGCATGTGACGCAGGTCTCGAGCTAGCTGTACGTCACAAGAGGTGGAGTCGTGCTGGAGGTTATTCGCCGATGGCCTTGCTTTCAACCGGGAGAAGCGACGCCGAATCTCGGGGTCTGGCGAAATCAGCGCAGCGCAGCCTCTTGTCGGCCCCTCATCATTTCTGACATCACCCGCTAAGTCTGCTGTCGACTACGGAATCAGAACGAACAAGTCGCTCCGTGCTCGAAGATTCTGGCCTTGCCTGTTCGCGCCTTCCTGAGTAGTTCGCGCTACCAGTCTCGCTGCATCTTGGCGTCTTCTTCCCACATTGCTGGGGTCGCAGCCCCAACACTTAGTTCGAGCTTGGGTCGCAGCGCCGGCGTAGCCATCAGCGCAAGGGCGACGGCGCCCTCGCCGTGGTGTTCAGTGGGGCTGGGCGGCCTGGTCTGGCGAGCGCTGGCACGTGTCCAGCCAGTCTTGCCAGGTCGATTCGGTCACTTCCAGGCCTTCAATGGCTTGCTGGCCTTGTTGCGGGCGGGTGCCTCGCAATCCCTGCATCAAACGGTCCATCAATTGGCCCAGCGGGGCGCTCAGGGCTTCAAGGTGTGACATGGCTGACTCCTTTTGCGTGGGAGCAACTTTCGGCGATGGCCGTCTGAATTTCTATCCGACCCCTGGGGGGCTACCTTTGGGGGGATAGGCTTTTGGGGACGCGTGGGCTGCGTGTATGACTTGTTCGCTGTCGGCTGGGCAAAGCGTCCTGGCTGTACCGAGGTTTGCGTCGACAAGGTCCTGGGCGCCTGGACTTGTCTCTTCATGGGCCCTGGGAATCGGAGGGCTTCAGACGACCTGGCCTGTTGAGCGCCGGTCATCAGTCTTGTGCAGTCTGGCCGGGGGCAGAAGAGCTGCCGTGTTTCACTCGAGATGGCGAGCTGTTCCGAACGCTCACAGAGAAACCATAGTGACCGGCCTTGCAGCTGTTGGACCTGGACGCGCCTTGCTTGCCCTGCAGAGCGTCATGACTGGGGCCCGACTTGGCTGGACTCCATCAAGCCGTGAGCAGCCGCGCGTTGTGCAGATGCCCGGCGATTGCGGCAGTGCAGTCGTGCATTGATGCGCTGAAAACGTGAGTTCACCGAAGTCGCGGTCATGCCGGTGCGTTGAGCGATTTCCTTGCTTCCCATGCCTTGCCACTCCATGGCCAGCAGGGTCACGTCATGGGTGTGCAGTCGCGCTGCTTCACGCAGCCGTTCTTGCAAGTGCCGAGTCAACCAATCGTGCAGTTCGGCAGCCAGTGCTCGAGCCAGCGTCCTTACCAGCTGGGCCTGCGTGCCTTCGAAGTCATCGGGCGTGGCGCTGCCAATGCAGAGCATGTCCAGGCGATCCACGTCAGGTCCCGCTGGCGTGGGCACGATCAGGCAGGACCTGAAACCATACTGATTGGCAAGGTCGATGGCTTGAACATCGACATTGTCTTGCTGAGGCACTTGATGGTTCGTTCCCGGCATGGTGTGACGTCGAGCGAAGCGGAACCATGGGTGCTCCAACATGGAGCCTGTCGTGCATTGCGCTTGAGCGAAGCCAGGATGACAAGCAAAGAGGCTGAAGCTGGAGGTCTCTCGGCCGCCCTCCGGGATGCCCGCGGTGTAGATGCTGCCGCTGGCACCGATGGCCTGGGTGACCTTGGCCAAGCGATCGAGCAGCTCGGCAGGGCTGTTGGCCAGGGGAATCTGAACGATGGCCGCCACGACGTTTGCGGCGAAGTTCTCAGTCTTCGAAAGCTCCCGGATGGAGCTGTGCTGCGCCAGTTCTTTGGATGACATGGTCAAACTCCCGTTTGAGTTGAGCGTGCAGGAGTGGCGCAGCGAAACGCAATGGATCCGTGTCCAGGCACGCGTCGAACTGCTCGCGCGTTCCAAACAGCGTCCACCATTCCGTTCGTGTGTTGCCCCTCCCTGCGCGTGTCCGGCCTGCAGCAACCCCGGACGGGATGCTCAAGAGATGGACTTCCAAGCCTGCGGTTCCGCCGGGTGGCTTTGTATCCCGGGCCGTGCTCCTGGGGCCGCTTCGCTTCGTGAGGCGGCCTGGCTGAACGACGCTGAAGCGCCCGGTGCTTGTTGCGTCACGCGTCCTGTTGATCGCCATGGCGTGCTCCTGGTGTGAGTGGCCAAATACGAGCGATGCGCAAGTGAGCCTATGCCCCAGCTTCTAGCTTCCTGGCCCAGTCCGCTTGGTGGAGGCCGAGGAATCGGCCGCGGTCTGCCTTCAGCACTCCGTAGGCGCGGGTTGGCGCAAGGCGGTGCGAATGATTGCGGCGTACAGGCTGTGAGGGCAAGGCCGGTGTCCTCATGATTGCATGCGCGTTCGGTGGGATCTTGCGCTGAAGTCGTGCCCGAGCGTATGCCTCCAGTCGTGTCGCCTTCTGGCTCAAGATACGGTGCGGTGGTCCAGGAGCTTGAATCTTGCCCGTCAGTGCACCGCAATCTTGCATAGATCGGGAGGTGCCGATCTGACTGCGAGCTGGCCCAAGGTAAAGAGCCGAGGGGCTTGGCCTGGCGAGCGCCGCCGGAGCTGAGCGGACTCCTGCCTAATGTTGCTTTCGTTCGGTGTCATCCAGAAAGGTTAGGTCGGTTGCCTCGCATTTCTTCGCCTTGTGAGTCCTCGCGACCTAAGATTCATATTGGTCTTTCAACTTCGATGCATGACACCCCATGGCGATGGTGAAGAACTGGCAAGCCGCGCTCGCTCGCGTCAGGGCTGCCCTGATGCGTCGAGGTCGCACGCGGCAGGATGCGGATGATCTGGTGCAAGAAGCCTGGATTCGTTTGGCTTGTCAGGAGCAGCATCAATTCGTCGCCAAGCCTGAGGCTTTTCTGATGCGAGTCGCCTTGAACTTGTCCATCGATGAATACCGAAGTGCCGAGAGGCACGGGGAGCAAGTTTTGATCGAGGATCTGGTGATGGTCGATTCCAGCCCATCTGCGGAGACGATACTTTTGGCTCGGGAGCGGCTGGCGCGCATTAGCGCGTGTCTGGCACAACTGGATCCCCGAACGCGCAGGATTTTCTTGGCCCACCGCGTGGACGGCTTGAGCTATTTTGAGATTGCCAGGGAGCAGAATTTGAGTATCAGCTCGGTGGAAAAGTACATCGCCAAAGCCACCTTGGTGCTCACCCGGTCGATGGAGGGCTGGTAGCCATGGATGCTTCAGCTGAGAAGGGTTCAGGGGAAGGGTCTCGCTCCCCCGTCACACCTGAAATCGCTGCCGAGGCTGCGGTTTGGATTGCACGCTTGCATGGGCCTGACCGCAGCGCGGAGATGGAGCAAGAGTGCCTGGCCTGGCAGCGGCGCTCCAATGTGCACCGCCTCGCGTTTGAGCGCTGCACCGATGTCTGGGAGGCGGTTCCTGGCGTTCGCCTGACGGATGCCTTCGCGAGTGCCTCCCGCGCCGGGACCGATGCAGGTCAAAAGCCATCCAAAAGGGAAGTCTCCCCCCGCACGTCGAGACGGATGTGGATCCTGGCGCCGACTCTCGCGGCGCTCTTGCTTGGCTCCGGTGTCTATTGGCATCAGATGAGTGGCGTGGCCTCATTTGGAACCCAAGTCGGCGAGCAACAGCAGGTCGTGTTGGCAGATGGAACCCGAATGTCCCTGAACACCGACACCCGTGTCCGGGTGGAGATGGGGTCATCGCAGCGAACCGTCGAGTTGCAAAGCGGTGAGGCCTTGTTTGAAGTCAACAAGGACCCAGCGCGTCCATTTGTGGTGCGAGCCGCGGGCCGCGAAGTGGTGGCCATGGGCACGGTGTTCTCTGTCCGCATGCCTGGAGCAGGTGGCGCAGGCGCTTTACAAGAGTCCGCGGTGACGCTGATCGAGGGAAGGGTGGCTGTGCGCGCGCCGGTCTCGACGACCGCATCTGTGCATGGGGAAGCAAAGCCTGTGCTGATGCAGCCGGGCGAGCGTATGCGTTGGATTCCTCAAGAGCTTGGAGCCAGCCGTCCCGTGCAGGTGAAAGTGGACCGCCCGCGGCTCGAAACCTTGCTGGCATGGAGGCGCAACGAAGTGGACTTTGAAGATGTGACTTTGATGGAGGCCACGTCAGAGATGAATCGCTACAACCGCACCCCCATCTTTTTGGTCGGTGATGGCTCGCTTGGGAGGCTTCGGATCAGCGGGCTGTACCGAACCGGGGACAGTGTGGGCTTCGCCCACGCTGTGGCTGCCCTGCATGGTTTGCAGCTGCGTGAGCAAGGTGGACGGTTGGAGCTATCGCAGCCTCAATAGGGGAAGCCCTGGCGGAAACGAACTCGACAAGCTCGTCATCTCGATGTCACCAACCTGGAACTTCGAGAGAGGCACGAGATGTTAGACAAAGTGTTCAGCGGCAACCGATGGGGCAGCTGCCCCTTCCTTGACAGCGCTGTGGTTGCGCTGGTTCTCTGTTGCGGCATCGCCTGCGCCGGCGAAACAGCTAACGCTGCAAAATATCGGATTGATCAGCCAGCGCAGCCCCTGGGCGAGTCTCTGCGGGCGATTGCTCGACAGACGGGCGTATCGATTGTGTTTGATCCCGGCAAGGTCAGTGGCCGAACGTCCCGCTCGGTATTGGGTCATTTGACAGCCGCAGAAGCCATTGCGCGTGCTCTGGAGGGATCAGGCTTGGCGCCCACCGTGATGAGCGATGGCTCCATCGTGGTTCGGCCTGCAGCGACACCAGGTCCGTCGGGCCCTGCCAGTGGGCCTGGGGTTGTGCCGGGCTCGGCGCCCGAGCTCCTGCCGCGTCCATCTGGTAGGGCTGAGGCCGTGGCCGACGCTGCGAGCATCCGCTCGATGACGGCGTTCTCATCACAGCTTGTCGACTCAGGCTCGACGCCGTCGGACGATGGGCACGGCTCGGTGACCTCACTCGGCCGGATTGAAGTCACCGGCTCTCGCCTCAAGCGCATCGAGGCCGACGGGCCCACACCCGTCAACGTCTACACCCGCGGCGACATCGATCGCAGCGGTCAACCAACGCTGGAGCGCTTTCTGAGCAGTTTGAACGAAGCTTCGGTGAGCCCCGGCGAAAGCAGTTTTGTCGCCACGACCGGTCAGGGTTCCGTCCAGCTGCGAGGTTTGCCGCTGGGGTCGACTCTGGTGCTCATCAATGGTCGCCGCTTGCAAGCGGTGGGTTCATCGTCTGCCAACTTCTTCAACCTCAATCTGATCCCCATGGCTGCAGTGGATCGCATCGAGATCGTCCCAGTCGGCTCCTCTGCCGTCTATGGCGGCGATGCACTGGCCGGTGTGGTGAACATCATCCTCAAGAAGTCGATTGATGGTTGGGTGCTCGACGCGCGCCTGGCTTCAGGCCAGGGCAGTGGCGATGGAAGCCTGTCCATGGGCACTGGAACTCGCACACAGTCTGGCTCCTACATCGTGCTCGGTGCGTACAACAAGAGCTCGCCGCTGACCATGGCAGAGCGGGACTTCTTTGTGGATGCGGATTACCGGCGCTTTGGCGGTGTCGATGCCCGGACACGCTCGTGCACCCCTGGTACGGTGAGCAGCAGCACGGGCGCCAACCTCCCGGGTCTGAACTCCTCGTTCGCAGCCATCCCGGTACTCGCACCCGGTCAAGCCCCGACCTTGGCAAGCTTCGCTGCTGGCGCCGGTCAGGCCAATCTCTGCAACTCCATGGCCAACGGCAAGGGCAGGGCGTTGGTTCACGGCACAGAGAGCCTTTCTTTTCATGTCGCAGGGGACTACCGGCTGAGCGATGCCTGGTCAGTGTTCGGCGAATGGACCCATGCGAAGGACAAGCTGTCGGCTGAGGAAGGCGGCCTGCTGTTGAGCAATGTGCTGGTGCCGGCCACCAATCCCCACAATCCCTTCGGCGTGCCTGTACGTGTGACTGCGCGTCTGGGTCCGGAGAACGGCCTGGAACGGTTGGCTCGCGACACCGATTTCAACCGGGCTTTGGTGGGGCTGCGCGGCGACTTGCCTTCGGGTTGGGAGCTGGAAGCTTCGCTTTCAAGCACCCGAGATGACGGTCAGCGCCGGCTTTCCAACACGACGCCGAATGTGGCGGCCCGCACCGCGGCCTTGGCCACCTCCAATGCCGCTGCGGCTCTCAATCCGTTCACCGTGGGCAAGGCGGCCAATGATGATGTGCTGCAGGCGATCTGGTCGGACTCGATTCGTGACAACCATGGCCGCAAGGATCAGGTCAGCGCATTCCTGCGCGGATCGGTGCTGGAGTTGCCGATGGGCAGTGTGGATTTGATAGCGGGGGCTGAGACGGCTCAGGACCGGTACCAGACGGTCTCGCCTGGGAGTTTCGACATTGCCGCACGGCGCTCCAACAGTGCGGCCTATGGCGAACTGCACCTGCCGCTCTGGCGGTCCAGTCCTGGCGAGGGGGCCACGCGCGAGATGGCGGCTTTGACGCTCGCTGCGCGTCGCGACCGCTACAGTGACTTCGGCAGCGCCAGCACCTACCAGGCCGGCGCAGAGTTTCGCCCGAGCAAGACGACGCTCTTGCGGGCGTCAACCGCCACATCCTTCAAGCCACCGACCTTGCTACAGACCAAGGTGGATGATTTGCGCTACAGCACGGAAGCCTTTGGTCTGCTGGACCCGGCACGAGCCAATGCACCCATTGTGGGCGGAGAGGTTTTGCGCACCACCAATCGAGATTTGAAGCCAGAGAGTGGCCGCGCTTTTGCAGTCGGCGCGGTATGGGAGCCTGAATCTGCCCAAGGAACCCGCCTTGGTGTGACGGCTTGGCGGGTAAAGATCGATGGGCTGATTTCCCTTCTGTGGCCGCAGGTGGTCTTGGCCAATGAGGCCCGCTTTCCTGGCTTTGTGACGCGCGCGCCGGCGGCGCCGGGGCAGACGGGTGCCGTCACGCGGGTGCTGTACGCCGAGGTCAATTACGGCGGGGTTGACACCTCGGGGCTGGACTTGGAGCTTGCCCATGCCTGGAAGACCGAGGCAAGCAAGTGGACCTTGTCGGCCAGTGCCACGCGGACTCGCGACTACGACGTGACATTGGCGCCAGGCGCGCCGACTGAGAACCGACTGGGTCGGCGTGCCATCGATTTTTGGTCCCCGGCATGGAAAGGGCGCCTGTTTGCTGGGCTGGATCGTGGTGCCTGGAACCTGGGCTTAACCAGCCGCTACCTTGGGAGCTACCGCGACGCCTTGCCCAGCGAGCGCCGGCTCGGTGGCTATTGGATTCACGACCTTGCTGCCACATTCAAACTGGCACCGCTGGGCTTGAGCTTTGCTTCGTCCAATGACACCACCGTTTCTCTGGCAGTGGCGAACATCGCCAATCGCTTGCCTGAGTTTGTCGAGGCCTCGCCCTACTACGACTTCACCCAGGGTGACTGGCGTGGCCGATATCTGAGCCTGCGGCTGTCGATGCGCTGGTAAGCGCCGACCCAGAGCCGGCTGGGCCCGCGTCGCCGCCGGTCCTGGCCAGCGCACTTGCGCCATTCCGCCTTGTGACTTCCATTTGGCGCGGCATTCCGCACTCAGCGCACATCCTGGCAGGTCCCCTCGCTTCCTTTGTTTGTGCGCTGGTGCAGCGCACCACAGGTCGTCGCCCCGTGTGTCTCTGCCTTCGTGTTCATCGACGGACTTCGTGACTGAGCGCGCTCTGGCCTTTCGTGCCGTGCACTGCTTGTCGCCCTTTTTTCCATTCATGTTTGCAAACCCGACCCACAGGTCTGGGGGGATCCCATGTTTCGAGTATTTATCTCCAGTTGGATGCAGGTGTGCTCTAAGGGCCGGGCCCACTGCCTTTGGTCTGTTCTATTGATCTTGTGTATGGTGTTGCCGTTCCATGAATCCCAGGCGGCCGTAGGGCCAACCGTGCGTGATCTGATCGAGTTCACACGCATCATCCAACCGGTTCAGCATGACGCAGAAACGCTGCAGAGCCAGGTCTCTCCGGACGGCTCACAAGCCTTTGTGGTCACCCGCACGGCGAAGGTGGCGAGCGATGTCAATCGGTTCGAAATCCTGCTGCTGGATCTGAACGCCGACCGTCTGGCCTCTGGCAAACCGGGGGCTGCAGTTCGCGTGTTCTCGGTGGAATCACGCAATGATGATGACGATGCGAACCCCTCCTTGCGGGAGGTCCGCTGGCATGGGCATCGCAGTCTGGTGTTTCGGGCCCGTTTGCGCGACGAGCCGTTTCAGGTCTATCAGCTGGATGTGTTGACCCAGCGAGCGACGCAGCTGACCTTTGCGCCGCTGGGGGTCGTGAGCTTCGATGTGTCGGGAGATTCGAAGCGTGTGGTCTATATGGCCCCAGTGCCCAACCCTGCAATGGCGCCGGGCGCTCGCAGCGTGGTGGTGGGGACCCACTCGTTCTGGAGTGTTCATTTCGGGCAGGACAGCTTTCGTACGCAGCAGCGCCGCTACCAGTTTTTCGTGGCGGAGTCGGGCTCTCGCACTGCTGCACGGCCTGTCGGTGATTCCTTTGCGGAGAGCTCCGGTGGCTTTCCGGCGGTGAGCATGTCGCCGGATGGGCGTTGGTTGGTTCTGCCCAAGTACGAGCCCGGCCGGCAACTTGCATGGGCTGCGGACTACCCTCAGATCGCTGAGGCGACGACGAAGTACGGCCCCGCGGTGGCTCTGGATCCGCTGGCCTACTACTCGCGTCCCATGAGTTACGTCGCGCGCCAGCTGGTGCTCTATCGTCTGCCCGACGGCCAAGAGCAGACCATCCTTGATGCGCCCGATGATGTCTTGCCTGGCAACCAGGCGCGGACGGATCGGATCTGGCAGGAAGGCGGTGACTCCTTGGTGATTGCTGGTACCTATTTGCCTCAGCAGGGGGCTCTGAGCGCGACGAGGTCTGCCAAGGGTGCTTCAGACAGTCCATCGCCGGTGAGTTCTGACTCAAAGCCAAGCCTTGCGTCTCACATCATTGAGTACTGGCCGGATACCGGGCACTGGCAGGTCATCGCAGCGCTCCGCCAGCGTTTGAAGACAGCCTTCTCGATCGCAGGCAAGGCTGGCGCATTCATGGTGATTGACGGAGGGCAGCACCGCCGTTTTGAGCGTCACGCGGATGGCAGCTGGCAGGAGGTGGTCGCCGCTGCGGGCTCGGAACAGGGCGTTCCGAGCTCCAACTTCGCCTGGCACTTGAGCGTCGCTCAGTCTTTGAATCAGCCCCCTGACATCGTTGCCCAGGGGCCTGGTGGCGTCGAAGTCCGCTTGACCCAGCTGAACCCGCAATACCGTGCATCTCAGTGGGGCTCGATGCGTGAATACGATTGGAAAGACCCGGTGGGTCGGCAATGGCGTGGCGGGCTGATGGTGCCTTCGGATTTCAAACAGGGCACGCGCTACCCCTTGGTGATTCAGCCCTATGGTTTCTCACCCAAGCGCTTCTATCGCGATGGCTCCAACGACTATGACGGATTCACCAGCGGTTTTGCCGGTCGAGCTTTCCTGCGAGAGGGAATTCTGGTGCTGGCCTTTCCCTGGCGAGCCAGCACCGGTGCCCCGACCGACGAACCCGGGGCGCGCCAAGCTTTCCACGACGGGGTGAAGGCGGCGATCGATGCGTTGGTGGCGGAAGGTTGGGTGGACCGGGAGCGAATCGGCATCCTGGGGTGGAGTGCCACAGGCGAGCGGGTTCTGAATCTGCTGACTTTTACGGACACGCCGATCCGTGCCGCCTCGTTGTTAGATGGGGACGCCAACACCCTGTACTCCATGACGATCACTTACGCGGTGATGGACGGCATTCAGGCTCGCAAGGAGCGCACCAACGGAGGCGGCCCGTTTGGAGAGTCCCGCTCTGCCTGGATTCGCAACGATCCCTCCCTGTACACCGACTGCATTCGTGCAGCGCTGCGCATCGAGACCTATGGACCCGAGGTTCATAACAACTGGGACATCTATGCGCTCCTGCGCCGACAGTACCGCCCGGCCGAGCTGATCATGATCCCAGGTGGCGCGCACGCCTTGGCTCGCCCCAGCGAACGCATGATCTCCTTGCAAGGCAATGTCGATTGGTATCGCTTCTGGTTGAAGGGTGAGAAGCGGGACGAACTTCTCGTGCCGGGTGAGACGGCGGGCAGCTTGAAGGAACAGTACCAGCGCTGGGAGCAAATGGCGTCGTTGAAACAGGCGGCGGACAAGTTGCCCGCCTGTGTGCGTACTTTGAGCCTCAACTGAACCTGATGCCTCGATCAGGCGAGATGAAGGCCAAAGTGGACGGGGAGCTTCCGAGCGAGGCTCTTTGTTCAGCGGCCAATCCCGGCCTGCTGAGCGCGCCACATCGCTGCGTAGATGCCTCGACGAGCGAGCAGAGTCGCATGGTCGCCTTGCTCCAAGATACGCCCGTCAGCCAGAACCGCGATCAAGTCAAGGTCTTGAAGGACCGTGAGTCGGTGGGCGATGGTGATGGAGGTGCGACCCGCGGTGAATCTGCGTTGGTCCAGCAGAATTTGGCGTTCGGTGTTGGCATCGAGCATCGAGGTCGCCTCGTCGAAGACGTAGATCTGAGGGTTCTTCAGGATGGCGCGTGCCATGGCGATTCGCTGGCGCTCGCCGCCCGAGAGCCGGAGGCCGCGCTCGCCGACTTGGGTCTTGAAGGCCTGTGGCATGGACGCGATGACGCCCTGCAGTCCAGCCAAGACTGCGGCTTCCTGGACCTCCTGGATCGTCGCGCCGTCCCGACCCATGGCGATGTTGTCTGCGATGGATGCATCGAACAGAACGATATCTTGTGGCACCACGGCGATCATGCTTCGCAGCGTGCTCAGTGGCAGGGTCTGGATCGGGACACCATCGAACAAGACCTGGCCAGCTTGGGGTATGTGGAGTCGCAGCAGGATTCGCACCAGTGAGGACTTACCACTTCCGCTCGCGCCAACGATGCCGATCGCGCGTCCCGCGGGGATGTCCAGGCTCAATCCATTGAGCACGAGCTGCTGCGGATCAAAGGCCAAATGAATGTCGGAGAAGCGGATGTGCGGCGGTCTCACGGTGGGCGATGATCCGCCCACGCTGGAGGCCTTGGGGGCAAGGTCTACTGCTTCGATTCCGGGCTTGGGCCTGGGCCGGGCGGGTAACTCCACCTCCTTCTCTTGCTGAAAGACATCGATCAGCGGCTTGATGAACGCTAGGCTTTGCAGCGTGTCACGAAGGGCAGAACTCAGCATCTCCAGCAGGCGTATGAGTTGGACCACGTAGAGGTTGGCCAGGAAGAATCCCCCGACTGTCAGTTCATCGTGCGCCAGCGCATGGCCAGCGAGCAGCAGTGATGTAGCCATGGCCGTGCCGAAGGCGGCGGTGGTCAGCAGGGCCAGCCTGAGTCGCTGGTCCTGGAGCCCAGACCAGGCGTGCTGAAGCTCGCGTGTGGCATCGGTGAATCTTGCTTGTGCCCAGGCTTGGGCACCAAAACACTTGAGGGGCTCACAGTTGCTCAGGCTGTCGCTCATCAGACCGTAGGTCTTGGTACTGGCGCATGAGACTCCACGGGCCGCAGCGCGGATTCTGGAGGACCAAATCAGGACCAGGCCCAGGTAGGCGAATGCTGCGGCAGCAAAGACGCCGCTCAATGCAGGCTGGCCTAGCGTCAACAGCACCGCAGTGGCCGTGAGTGCCTCCGCCACGATCGGCAGAGCGCTTGCTGCCAGATTGAACAGGATGACTTGGTAGGCAGAGATGGCCTGCTGCAAGGTCTGGACCATGGCATCGTTTCGCCCTCGCAAATGCAGGGAAAGCGGCAATGCCAGGATGTGCGCGAAGAAGCGCTGCCGCAGTTGTGCGTAAAGGCCTTGTTCGGCAGCACTGAGCAACCAGGGGCGGAGATCGGCGCACAAGCGGGCCCCGCAGAGGCACAGCAGGTAGGCCAGGATGAGCCAGAGTATTGGGTGGGGCATGGACGCCGGTGTCGGCCGCTCGACCGGCGCCGTGGCACCATCAATCAGGCCTTTGAGAGCCAGCGGAGCCAGTCCCGCAAGAAGGCCTCCGGCGATGGCCAAGAGATTGGCCGCCAGCAAGGCTAAAAGGTGTGACCGATCACAGCCTGAGAGCAAGAGCTGAAGCGCTTGCCTCAGCTCGGTTCGCTTTCTCTTGGGCGTGTTCTGGACGTCCTGTTGAAGACCGACTGGCGCTGCGTCAAGCGGGTCATCGCATCCATCGCAGGCCGGGCTGTTCCTCATGGCTTAGATCTGGGTGGTCCGTGTGCATGCCAGCGATCTGCTATGACGTCCAGCGGCTGAGCCAAGCCTCCACCGCGACCAGCGCATGAATTTGGCTGCTCGATGCGGAACGGATGCTGGGGCGCTCAGAAAGCTGGGCCTGCAGACGTTCGCGATCGAGCCAACCTCGGCGGCAGAGTTCACCGTCGAGCAAGAGCCCGTGAACCATTGCGATATTGCTACTTAGCACGGCCTTGATGTGCTCTTCCATGCCACCTTTGGAGCGGCGCCTGGTGATGAGGGCAGGGAGGTCGTCTTCGAACGCCCGCTTCGCCAAGGCGCGGCCCTGTCCCCCGCGTGTCAGCAGATGGCTTGGAAGGCGGAGACACAGCTCCACCACGGGTTGAGACAGCAAAGGGTTGACGAGCTCCGGGGCTGCATCTTGCGAGAAAGGGTCGTAGTACCCGATGGCTTGCATGAGTGCTGTGGCCTGAGTGAACTTGCCAATTGGCAGACCCTGGGCCTCGCCATGCGCCGGATGACTGAAGCGGGCGATGTCCACCTTATGGGCTTCAAGCTCAGGGGTGAATGGCAACGCTGGACCTGATGTGGCTCGGAGGGCCTGGTCCGGGCTCAGACGTTCCCTCACCGCAAACCGGATGGCGCGCCATACCGACACACGGCCCAGGCGCGCAGCGTCCAGGGCGGCGGCTGCAAAACCAGTGTCCAGCCCGCGCGTGGTCAGGTAGTCGGCGGCCGGCCACCAAGATGGAATTTCAAAGAACAGTGCATCGCCACCCGCACCGGTAAACAGGGCAGGTGCTGCATGAGCCGCGCCCAGCCCGGCATCCGTGCTGGAGTTCATCCAACCGAGGTAGGGCACAGGATCCGGCATGCGTGCCATCTCCAGGATGCGCTCAAGCTGAAAGCCCGGCTCACGTGCTCGCTCCAAGAGATCTCGGCCGGCCCGCGCAGCCGCAACGCGGGCGTAGTGACGCTCGTCGCTGTTTGAACCTAGCGAGTGGTAGTTCAGGCAGATCACATCGGCGGGCGTGCTGCCTTTGGCCAGGCAGCTCAGCATGATGGACGAATCGACACCGCCGGACAAACGCAGCAACAAGGTGTCGTAGCAGCTGGCCCAGGCCTGCACACAGCTGCGCACGGTTTGTCGCAGCAAGGTCGCCGCGTCTTGATACGGCAGCTGCAGGGGGGCGCGAGCAAAGCGGATTGCATCCCATAGCAACGTCGACCGACCCTCCAACAGATCGAGTCGCTCGCCTGGCAGGATCTGAGAGATGCCAGCCAGGGCAGTTTCTCGCCCAATTGCGGGACCGCACAGCAGCTGCGCCTGAAGAGCCTCCCAGTTCACCCGAGCTTGTTCATCGGCGGCCAACAGTTGGAGTGCATCCTCCAGCCATGAGAAGACAAGCGTCACGCCGCGACGCCGCATATGAAAGCAGGGCAGGGTGCCGCTGGGGTCGCGCAACACGCTGTGCCTCCCGTCCTTGTCGCTGAGGAAGGCGATATAGCGCCCCCAGAACTGCTGCACCAATGATTGCCCCCCGTGACTCAGTATTTCGTCGCTGGCTGCCTGGTCGAAGTCGCCATGCGTTGCCAATGGACCCATGCCCGATTCCAGGCCTGAGCGCTGAAACAGCTTGCCCAGGATGACGCCGCGATCCTTGTGCAAGCGGTGGGATTCGTTGATGCCCTTTGTTTCGCCATGTGCGTAGACCTGCAGGCCGGGGCGGCTCAGGACTCGCCTCCAGGCCGCATGCTGCTCAGTCGTTTCGCACAGGTCACGGGCTGATGCACTCGGGCCGAGATGCTCGGGGTTCCAGACGAAGGCAAGGTAGCGAAACATGACATCACTCGCTCAGGGCTACACGACAAGAATGGGGCGGAACTGGCGGACGCGTTCATGCTGATCGTTCAGGACCGTCTCGCCGCTCTGGAGCCAGGAGTGAGCTGCAAACGGGCCGGACTTCACGCCAATCACCCACCTCGCCAGCAAGCCCTCGGTGGCCAAGAAGCTCAGGAGCGCCAAGGAGTCATGAAGGCACTGCTTCTGGGTGCTGAAAAAGAATGGGCGGAGCGCTGCATACGCAGCGCATGCGCTTTGGATGGCCCGCATCGATTCCGTGTTGGGCCCCAACAGCTTGTGCCTGCGCGAAGTGCTTGCATGGGCAATGGCCCACAGCGACTGGTGGCGCAAGCACCAGCTCGCGTGAGCCGAACTGCTCAGGAACCTGAGAACGCGTCGTGCACTGATCCGAGGGGCCGTCGTGGCCTGATCCAGATCGGCCGATGCTGCAGGGAGCTTTTGTTCATGGGCGTCCATGGCGGCGCTCGCTGGGCCAGCACGAGTCAAGAGCTCCAGTGCAATAAGGTGTTGCAGCGTCGCATGGGGTATCGAGGGGCTGACCTCGTGATCGTGCTGGGCCTCCAAGGCTGGCCAACCCTTGATCCAACTGCACAGTTGCAGCGCCTCCGGCTTGCTGATGGCCAGATAGCGGCTTCGTCGTAGATCAAGCAGGACCACGCAGCTCTCGCATGCGCAGGCACGTACGTGGCTGGCCAGCTCCAGGCGCTGCTTCGACGGCGCATCTTGCATGGTGTTCTCCCGGTCGGAGGCATTGGCTGTCTCGAAATCCAAGCTCAGGTGGGCTGTATTTGGACGGCGGCTTTCGCCCGGGTGGTGCGCGATTGGCGCGCTATCCAAGCTGGAGTCGCATCGACCTGCGAGGGGCGCGGCATCGTGTGGGGTGTCGAACCCGAAATTCTGGTGCAAGCCTGGCCCCATGCTGAGTTCACGTAGGTGTTCCTGCGGCGTACTGCAGCCCTGGCCTCGCTATTCAACGAGCCCAGGGCTTTCTCTCAAGCTAGGCAGTGCACCCTCTGCGGGCGCGTGCCACGCTCATTCAGGGCTCGCGGCGACCCGGGATCACCGGGTTCTCCTCAGCAAACTCCAGCGCAGGGAAGCCCTGCGTCAGCTCCTTGGCATCGCCCAGCTCGAAGACCGGGGTTTGCTGCTCCAATTGCGATTTCTCGTCCATGACAGACTCCTTCAGGTTGAGGGTGAGACGGAATGCCTGTGCGGTTTGGGCTCCAGGCGGTTTCAAGTTAGCCGCGGCCCGTGCGACTGTCGATGGCGCGTGTGCATCGCCCCGAACCGTTCGGTGGTGGCGAGCAATCGTCAGCGCCCAGGCCCGCTACCTACGCGCTATGGTCGGCCGCGAATCCGAGACAAGAGGTCTACTTGTTCGGCAGCCAGCCAGCCAGTGTCGAAAAGCGATAGGCATTAAAAATACCGAACGTTTTTCGCGTTATTTGCACGGCGCCATTGAGGGTATTGGCGCTCAAAACGTCATAGTTCAATGGGGCCCACCAAATCCGTTGATGCCGCCTGCGTCCCTTGTGGCGTCGCCGCGCAGGTATGGAGCCTGTGCTGGCAGGCCGCAGTCGGCCGCGACTTTCTGGCGAATCCCTCGCTGGTGCGGCGAATTCGAGGGCGGCTTCTCGATGCACATCGCCGCTCGGGACGTGTGCTCATCGACTTTGTGCTGTTGCCCACGGAGATCCATGCAGTTTCGCTCTTGCTGGGGGACGATTCCGTCGGGGCTGTGGCGAGAGCATTCGGCAATGTCGTGTCTCGCTGGGTGAGGGAGGCGCAGCCAGTTCGCAGTCCCGTGTTGGCCGGCCCTTTCCGGGCACATGCTCTCTGCGACGAGGGCGAGCTTCTTCAAGAGCTTCGTATGCTGGCATGGCGTGCTGTGTTTCTTGGGTCCTGCAAGACACCCTCGCACCATCCTCATGGAGGATTTCGTGTCGCCCTGGGGCTCACCCCCTCCACAGGGTTCGATGCCCGGCCCATGTTGCAGCACTTTGGTGACTCTGTGCCCACGTCGAGAAAGGCCTTGCGCCAGTGGGTTGCCAGGCGTCCGACCGATATGGAACGCTGTGCTT
The DNA here is from genome assembly GCF_027863535.1 of Paucibacter sp. B51. Lineage (NCBI taxonomy): Bacteria > Pseudomonadati > Pseudomonadota > Betaproteobacteria > Burkholderiales > Sphaerotilaceae > Roseateles > Paucibacter sp. B51. The sequence continues at coordinate 3,565,660 of NZ_JAPIVN010000001.1, forward strand.
GGGAATTGACGCGCGGCTTGGTTCTGGCCACGGGTCATGTCGGGCCCCGCGCTGAAATGGCCCGGTCGGTGCAGGGCGCAGCAGCCAGCTTGGTCGCTGCTGCTGGAGGGTATGGCGTCGACGGCGCTCTTGAACTGCTGTCTCTTTGGGTGAGTGCCAAGCTCGACCCGAGCTGTCCACCGGACTTGCATTCCGGTTCTGGCAATCTGGCTGCCAGGGGGCGTGCACTGGTGGCCGGCTTGGCTCGGGCTCACCGGCTGTGCTCTGCCGCCGCAGTGGCGAGGCACTTTCATCGCGCCAAGGCCACGCTCAGTGAGCAGATGGCGGCCTGCCGTCTTCGGGCCAGCGACCGGTCGATCCTTGCGACGCCCCTGCGTCGCATACTGGACGAGACCGCGCTTCTGAAGGCCAGCGCAGACACTCACTTGCATCGTGCGGATGCCAAGCCGCATGGGCGCGCCGCCCCAGGCTCTCCTGGTCATGGCAAATGATGCCGGGCATGCTTTGTGTCTGTTCGACCACGCGTGGGGATTCGGCTGGTGCTCGTCACAGCGCCAACGACGGTGGCGCTTGGTTTGAGCTGCTCGGGGACGTCCGACAGGCGTGAGGCTGCCGCGAGTTTGTCATGCTGTGCGTGTGGCACGGTAGGGCGTGAGAGGCTCCATTGCTCCACCTCTGTGCGACGCCATGCTACGGCTCGCTTGCTCAGTTGCACCTGGCAAGGAAATTGTTTCTCTGCGATCAGGGCATAGATTGAAGACCTGCACAAACCCGTCATCCGCATCACCCCCGCGAGACGAATCAGCGTGATTTGGGTGTTTGAAACCTCGGGCGGTGGGCTGATTGAAGTGGGCTTCATTTGAAGACTCCTGTGATGAAGTTTGATTGACTCTAGGCTGATGCGGCTTGCGCCAAGGCGATGACTTTCTCGGCAAAACCATGGCCGGTTCAGTCATTCTTCGAAAGGGTCTGGCGCTCGAGAAGGCCCGGCCTTCCCATGGTCAGGGATCGCAGGCTGACTTCCTTCGCGTTGCACGCGAACGAGCCCGCTTGGCGAACTGCCCGCGACTCGCACCTTGCCGTTCCTCGGCGCGGCCCGAGCCTCAGGCAGATCGCCACCCTGGCCATTCGCCACACCCGAAGCCGGCCGAGCGGTTCAGCGAGTGGTTCGATGCGGCTCGAAGGCCGCGCCAGTCGCTGCGCTTGATGTCACGGCCTTCGCAGGGGCGCCGCATCGAAAGGCATGGGTTGGCTTCGCGACGCTACGCCGCCCGTGCTGGTGGCTGCCTGCGCGCTGTGCAGTCCGCCGCGCTCCCCCCACGCGCCCCCATCCGTGGGTGAGGGGGACTTGTGGGGGGATCTTTGATGCGGCGGACCCGAACAGCGGTTCGCTGCTTCGGCTGCGTGAACCCCACCTATCCCCAACCCCTTCCCGTGAGGGAAGGGGTCATGCCCACCCCCCGCCCGCCCGTGGGCGGGAGCGAGGAGTCCGAGCAAGAGGATCAGCAAAGAGGCAGCCATTCCGGCCTTGCCGGCTGAGTACTCTTCAAGGAGAGAGCAATGGCATCCGTACGAGTAGAGCAACGCAATGCTCATCTGGCTGGTCCAGTTCGGCTGGAGTTCGTCAATCGTCGTGATGGCAAGTTGGCCCGGGCCCTGCTGACCGCCATCAGCAACACCCGCCACGGCAGTGGGGGCGAGCGCAAAGAGGAATGCACGGCTGTGCAGTGGACGCTCTGGGGAAAGCAAGCCGAACACGCTGCTGAGTACCTGGGAAAGGGGGCGCATGTGAATGTGGTCGGTCGCCTGCGAAACAACAACTACCAGGACAACGACGGCGCTGACGTCTATGCCATGGCTTTCACCTGCGAGGAAATCGACTACCTCGACTCCCGCGCGTCGTCAGAGGCCCGCCAGGTTCGGGCGCAAGAGGGAGAGGGCTGGGGTGAGTCCAGTCTGGAGACGCCTGCGCAGCAGCAGCGCCGCCGCAGCGCAAACAAGCCCAACGCTTCGCGCAAACCCAAGCAAGGCTGACGGCCTTCGCTCATCTCAAGCCAGGGCGAGGCGATCGCCTCGCCCCCGCTCTTGAGGCATAGACCCGTTCAGTACGAACGGGCACTTGTTTACGTCTAGGAGACCACCATGCAAACAGGTTCCACACTGGCAAGCCGCTTCGGCCGCAACAGCCATATTTTTCGCAGCAATTGCCCTCTGGGCGAAGCCCAAATGCGAACGACAGCGCCTTCCATCTTCGCGGAAGGTAAGCATGACAGCCGCTCTGAGCGGTACACCTACATCCCGACCATTGAGGTGCTAAGAGCTCTGCACCACGAGGGCTTTGAGCCCTTCATGGTGGCGCAGAGCGCCAGCCGCATTGCCGGAAAAAGTGAGTTCACCAAGCACATGATTCGGATGCGGCATGCCGGCCAGGTGCAGGCCAAGTCTGAGGCTCATGAAATCATTCTGATCAACAGCCACGATGGGGCCAGCTCCTATCAAATGCTGGCAGGCGTCTTCCGTTTTGTCTGCTGCAACGGTCTCGTGGTCGGCGACATCGCCAACGACATTCGCATTCCACACAAGGGCCGAATCCAGGATCAAGTGATCGACGGCGCATTTCGGGTTCTTCAAGACTTTGAAGCAGTGGAATCCTCCACCCAGGAAATGAAGGCTTTGCCTTTGAGCCGCGATGAGCAACTGGCCTTTGCCGAGGCCGCTCTGACGCTACGTTATGGAGATGCAGAGATCGCACAGGCAGGTGGCGAGCAAGCCAATTCAGTGCCTCCTGCGCCGATCACCGCAACCCAGCTCTTGCAGGCTCGGAGGCAGGAGGACGAAGAGGGGAGTTTGTGGATGACTTTTCAGCGTACCCAGGAACACCTGATTCAAGGCGGCTTGCCGGGTCGGAGCATCCAGGGGCGGCGCGTTCGAACCCGTGCGGTTGAAAGCATCGACCGCAGTGTTGGCCTGAATCGCGCTCTATGGGTGCTGGCAGAGGAGATGCGCAAGCTGAAGCGCTCTTGATGCGCCGTTGTGTGGGGAGTGGGTCCGGAAACCTCTGGTTTACCGGGCCCAAAGCCATGTCACCAATGCGCCGGCGACAGCGCCTGCTGCTGCAGCGCTCAGGCACCCGAATAGAAGCCGCCACCAGTTGCTCGAATTTGAGACTTGACTTTGGTGCTGATGCATTGCTTGCGCCAACTGTTTCATCTCTCGGTCGAGCTCTAGGGAGACCCGAGCGCCTATCGCCTGGCACATGGCCAGGGTTTGCGCTTGCATGGTGCGAGCAGCATGCTCTTCCATTTGAGTCAGAAGGTACTTCAATGCATACAGTTTGACGCGGTCAGTCAGCGCATTGATTTGCGCTTCGAGGTTGCCGAGTTGGTTCGAGAGCTGCGATGTCGCCTCGCTCTGGAGACGCGTCACTTCAGTGATCGCTGGCAACAGTGCCTCCGCTTTGTCGAGCACGCGTCCCAATTCACCGATCGCCTCTGCCATCAGTGCCTCGCGCGAACTGCTGGGTGACTTCACAGCATGTGAACTCGGTTCAATGGGCTGACAGGCATTCACTGCTCGTTCAGGTTCAGTGCTTCAAAACATGCGTCGAGCTCGGGGAGCACGCCCCGCGCCAGTCGCTGCATCGCTAGACGTTGCGCATGAGCGAGTTTGGAATCACTGTCCGTGCTGTTCTTGATCCGGGCCTTGTAGTCGGTTGGGTCGGCGGCCAATGCTGACAAGTCCTCGCCAGAGCCACTGAGTCGTCCATAGATTTCGTTGAAACCAAGACGACAGTCCAGCGACACCTGGGCCATCGGGCTCTGCTTCAGGAATGCGAGCAACGGTTCGAACTGGTGCTCCAGCTCGCCGTCCTCCTCGACCATATTGAAGAGCACCCGAACCTTTGCAGCGGGGATGCCCAAGCGAGAAAGTTCGACCAGGGTCGCCATGGTGTCGCGCTGCTGTTTGCCAGCTGAAACCGCGGGCACGATGAAGACGTCAAAGTCCTCGTGGCTGCCCTGGTATCGCTTCATCAAGGCCAGCAAGTCCTCCACATTGCTGGCGCCGATGTCGACCACCACTTCCTCGACAACTTGCAAGTACTCCTGCAGTTCCGCGAACTGGCGCCCGCGAATGACATGGTCTAGCTCTTCGCCTGCGTTGATGCTCTCAATGGAGATCAGTTTGGCGCCTGGCAGCCTGGGTGCAAGAAGGTGGCGGGCAATCGTGGACTTCCCGACATTCCCCGAGAAACTCAGAACAGCGATCTTCATTTGCGCTTCCTTTCTTGCAAGAGCGGGTTGGCGATCCGACCCTTCATGAAGTCTTCAGCGATTTCTCTGCCGGTGCGCGCTGCTACCGCGTGCGTGCTTTTGAAAGTTACGGCGCCTTGTCCCGGTGTAAGGGGGGAGCGCAACTCAGGAAGTTCTGTGTTTTCTTTGCTGAGCTTGGATGTGGGGCGAGTCACCCCTCGCTTGTAGTGCGCACGCTCTGCAACGACTTCGCGTTTGACCGTGCTTCGACTCACGGCGATCCCGGCTGCGAGCAGAGCCTGTCGAATCGCTTCAAAGCTGTACCCCAGGCCGCGCAGACGGAGGATTTCAGCGTTGAAGGCCAAGGCCTTTCGATTGGCCCGACCAGGTGGAAGTTTGGGGGCGAGGATCATGGCGTTCGGACGCATTCATGATTGAAATGATGGGGTCAAGGAGAGCCATCTGCGGCGATGAAAGTTCCAGCGGAATTCGCCGTTGCTCCTCGTCTCGGTGATGGGCGCACGGCCCCGGCCCTTTGCTCTTTTGGCTATTGACAGCAGGCGGCCTGGCTTCGGGTCGGATACGGTCCGGATATGGTCCGCTTTTGGTCCGGATACGGTCCGGATATGGTCCGGTTTCGGTCCACATCCGAGAGGTTGCTGTCGGTTGGCCAGCGACCAGGCTCACCGAGTGCTCCGAAAGTGAGGCGTAGGCGATGATCTGGGCCTGAAATTCAGCGCTTGGTCGCACCTTTGAAGATTAAGAACAATAGAAAAACTGAGTGCAGGATAGGCTGAACGCCAGCGCTTGGAGGCCACGCTTGTTTCGCTGAACTCGATTGAGAGCTGGAGTTTGGGTGGCCGAGTAGGCTCGGCTCAGCCATTCAAAGCCTACTGGAACTGACGTCTTGCGGAAAGCACGAGACGCCCCTGCGGAAAGCCCAGCCAGGCTGGCGGCTGTTACGAACTCGCAGCGATTCATTCACCGATAGGTCGCGCTTCTGGCAAGGTGAACTTGTAAGTTCCATTTGCCTTGCCGCACGTTACAACTGACGTGAATTGCTCAGAAGCCCAGCTCGCGCCACAGCAGCACCAGGGCGGCGCGGGCATAGCGCAGCCCCGGCGCCTCCCACTCGCCCTCGATCAGCACCTGGCCGCGCCAGCTGTGCGCGGCCATGCCGGGCGGCGGGGCGGATGCCTGCAGCACGACGCGGTAGACCGCATGCTCGGGAATGTGCTGGCCTTGTTGGTCGCGTGTGGCAATCGAGCCGCCCTGCGCCAGACTCAGCTCGGCGCCCGGCAGCTGGCGGGTGGCATCACGGTCGATCGCCAGCACCTTTAGTGCGATGGTCGGGCCTTCGAGGCCATCGGCCCGGAAGCGTCCTTGATTACCGACCTCAATGCGGCGCACCGCCTCCTCGTCCAGCCAGGTCTCAACCTGCCAGGCTTGCGGATTGACCAGCAGTGCCAGGCGCTCGCGCCGGGCCACCCAGGTGCCAGTCTGGAGCTCCGGGTTGATGTCGCGCAGCACGCCGTTGAAGGGCGCCTGCGGTCGGTACTGGGCCAACTCCGCCTGCAGATTGGCCAGCTCGGCCCGGGCTGTGTCTTCCTCCTGCTGCAGCACGCCGAGATTGCGGCGCTGCTCTTGATCCACGCCGGCCAAGCTGGCCTGCCAACGCAGCCGTTCCAGCCGTGCCTTTGCTTTTAGTTGGCGCAGCTGCAGTTCGGGTGAGTCCACCTCCAGCAGCAGCTGGCCGGCCGTCACCGGCGCGCCCTCGGTCCAAGGCAGGTTTTGCAGCCGCGCCCCGGCCGGCGCATACAGGGCCATCACCTGGATCGGCTTGAGCAGGCCCGAACTCGTCTGTCGCTGCGGCCAAGGCAGGATCAAGGCCAGCAGCAGCAGGCCCAGCAGAAGGAGCGGGCGGCGCCAGGCACTCGCCCATGCAGCCCAGGATGAGGCCTTGTCTGCTGTGCCTGCCCGCTGGCGCAGCAAGGCTGGCCACAGCTTGATCTCGCGCCACAGCGGCAGGGCGACGAACCAGAGCAGCTCCAGCACAAAGAGCAGCACCCCGACCGCTTTGATGAAGAAGCCGTAGACCAGCACGGCGATGCCGAGAAAGACCACCAGTCGGTACAACCAGGTGGCGTAGGCGAACAGGATCAGGCCGCGCCGGCGCTGCCGGCTGAAGGTCTCGGGCGGCGGCAGGCCCAGTTTGAACAGGTGCTCCCGCAGCTGCCAGCGCGCCAGCGCAAAAGCTCGGCCATGCAGATTGGGCATGTCGAGCGCGTCGGACAGAAAAAAGTAGCCGTCGAAGCGCATGAAGGGGCTGCTGTTGATAGCCACCGTGGTCAGCCAGGTCGTTGTGGCCAACATGAAGGCGGCAGAGCGCAGCCCACCGTCCGGTAGCAGGCTCCAGGCCAGGGTGGCCCAGACGGCGATCAGCAACTCGGTGGCGATGCCGGCTCCGGCCACGGCCAGGCGTTGTCTGGCGTTGCGCAGCTTCCAGACTTCGTTGGTGTCCGTGTAGGCCATGGGCCAGAGCACCAGAAAGGCCAGGCCCATGGTCGGCACCCGGCAGCCATAGCGCTTGGCGGTGAAGGCATGTCCCAGCTCGTGCATCAGCTTGGCCCCGCTGAGGGCCAGGCCGTAGCCCAGCAGACCGCCCCAGGAAAAGGTGTCGACCAGGGTGGCCGAGAAGCGGCCCCAGTCGCGGTAGACCTCGACCAGGCCGATCAGCAGGGCCAGCAGGCTGAGCCGGGCAAAGCCGCGGCTGTACAGCGGCGCCACCCAGGGCAGGGCGCGGTCCAGCCAGCGGTCCGGTCGGGCCAGAGGGATGCGGAAGAACAGATAGTGGTGCAGCAGCCAGGTCCAGGCATTGCCGCGTGCGCGCTGCAGGCGCGCCGCCAGCTGCTGGGCGCTGTCGGCGGCGCGCGGCTGCACCAGCTGGTTGTCGATCAGGAACTGGGCGAAGGCCTGCACATCGGCGGCTTGAGGGCGCAGCGTGGTGCAGGCCTGTACATCGTCGGCAATCCGTTGCAGGTCATCGAGCGCCCAGCGGCTGAGGATCTCGAAACTCAGCCAGTCGATGCGGAAGAACTGGTGACGCACCGGATCCTGCAAGGTCCAGCTGGGTTGACCGTCGGCCAGATCGGGTCCGGGGTGCAGGGCCAGTTCCTCGCGCAGCAGCGGTAGCCTGGGCGCGCCGCCCGGCTGGGGCGGCTCGTGTCGCAGTTGCGCTGCCATCGAGCCCGACGTCGGCATCAAGGTGGAGCTGCGGTTCAGCATGCGCTCACCAGCCTAGCACCTGGCGCAGCAGGGCCAGCGGGCGGCGCAGCACCCAGTAGATCAGCGGCACCCGCTCGCCGGACAGCTTGGCCGTGCCCTTGAGGCCGACCCGGTGCTCGGTGGCCTGGTCGAGCCGGGCGCGCACCCGGTAAGCATAGCGCCCGTCGGGCCGCTGCACCGCTTCGAAGGCCATGTAGCGCAGCTTGGCCTGAATGGCCTGCAAGGGGCTGGCGTTCAGGTAGAGGCGGACTTCGGCCTGCTCGGGCAGCGGGATGGCGTCGCCGAGGTCCAGCCAGGCTTCCAGCTCGACGTCGCCGGCCCGCGCCAGCCGCATGATGCGTTCGCCGGTCGAGACCGGCCGGCCTATCCATTCGCTGGGGTCGTCGAATAGCACGATGCCGTCTTCCGGTGCCAGCACATGGGCGCGCTCCAGCTGCCCTTGCAGATACTCGGCCTCCGCCCGGCGCTCTTCCACCTTACCCATCAGCGGCGCCAGCTGGGCCTTGTAGCGGGGGTCGGAGACGGCCAGCTGGGCTGCTTGGCGGTACTCGGCTTCGGAGCCGGCCAGCGATTGCCGGGCCACCTCCAGCCGAGCTTGCAGGGCCGCGTCGTCGAAGCGGAACAGCGGCTGGCCGGCTTTCACAGCCTCGTTCGGCTTGACCTGGAAGCTGCCCAGCACACCTTCCAGCGGCGCGCGGATGACGGCCGGCCTGGCCGGCACCAGCTCACCCGGCGCCAGAACGCTGAGCCGCACCGGCAGTAGCGCCACTCCGGCCGCCAGCAAGAGCCAGCGCAGCCGCGGGCGGCGCCACCAGGCGCGCGGCGTTTCGGCCGCGTCTTGATGCTTGCCGCCAGTCAGTCGGCGCCACCAGCCGCCCTCGGTACGCGGACCGGCTGCGCGCCAGGCATGCGTCCAGATGGCAGCCCATTCCAGCAGACTGGCTTGTTCCTCGGTCGACCAGGCCGGCTCGCGCAGCAGCAGCAGACCGCCCAGGCCGTCCAGCAGCGGCAACCACAGGCCTTGGGCCGGCAGCCAGTCGGCCCACTCGCTGGCCAGCTCAGGCGGCAGTGAGTCGGCGGTGACCGTGCTCGGCTCGACACCGGTCTGTGCGGCCAGATGGCCGCACAGACGCGCCAGATAGTGCACATAGGGCGCGTTGGCCTCGATCTGCACGACCCCGGACAGAGCGCGCACGCCGCCCTCGCGCAGCCACAGCGCGCTCTGCCGGTAGGGTGCCAGCTGCAGGCTGTCGTTGACGGCTAGAAAGCCCAGCACCGCGCGGCTGCCGGCCTGCCGGGCTCGGCGTGCCAACTCCAGCAGGCGCTCCGCCGAGCTGGTACCCGACGCAGGTCCTCCCTCAGCTGCCGTCATGCCGGAGTGGATGCGCCATCGGCGTCAGCCTGTTCAATGATGGGCAGCATCAGGCAGCGCTCCGTGATGACGCGGCCACGGCCCGCTCCAGTGGCTGGCCGCGGCCGGCCATGCGGATCTGCTCGCTGAAGCTGGCCCGACCGCTCGGCTTCAGCTGCGACAGCGGCTTCTGCTGGGCGTCGCGCTTGTGGGCGTCCGTTTGCGGTTCGCGCGGCTCGCTGCCGTCGAATTCGAAGCTCAGTTCGTCTGCCGGCAGCGCATCAGGCTCGGTCTGCAGCTCGCCAGAGTTCAGGTCCGCCGCGGGCATGCTGCGGCCCGAAGTGGCCGCCCCGGTGCCGACGCTGACCGTGATGCGGAAGATGGCGACCACCTCGCGCCCGTCCTGGTCACGCGCCACCACCCGTACGCTGAGATCGCCGCGCAGCCCCCGCGGCGGTGTGCCGTTGAAGCTGCCATTGCTGGCATTAAAGCTGAGCCAGGCCGGCAGCGGCTGACCATTGACCTGGCTGGCCGCAAGCTGCACGACGGCGCCTGCATCGGTATGAGCAAATGCATCGGCCGGAATGGCGAAGCTGAGTCTGCCGCCGCTGGTGATGGCCTGGTCCGGCACGCCCTTGAACAGCACCAGGGCCGGCTGATCGGCCTGGGTGACCGCGATCTGGAAAGCGCCGCCACTGCCGCCGCTGCTGGTCAGCACCGGGGCCGCGCTGTTCGGCGTGCCGGTGGCGACGGTGTCCCGGGCCGGCGCTGCGGTGACCGGGCCGCTCGGCTGTGTCGCGGCCGCTGGAGCGGCGAGCGGTGCCGGTGCAGGTACCGGTGCAAGCGCTGCCGGAGCCGGCGCTGGCGCCAGATCGACCGGCAGCGGCTGCACGGGCAGGAGAGGCTGCAAAGGCTGCAGCGGCGAGGGCAGGTTCGGCGCGCCGGGGCGGGTGTCCTGGGTCAGGCCGGTGTCCACGGCCGGTGGCAGGCTGGGGGCGGGCACCGGTGCTGGAGCCGGCACAGGTGCGGGCGGAGCCGGTGGCGGCGGGGCCGGCGGCGGCTCGGGTACCGGCGGAGGCGGTGCCACCGCCGTGATCGCGATCTGGAACTCGCTGCTGGCGGTGGCGCCGCCACTGTCGCTGGCCGTCAGGCGCAGGCGCAGCAGGCCGCTGTCCGCCGTGCCCGGCGTGCCGCTCAGGCTGCCAGTGGCCGGGTCGAAGCGCAGCCAGGCGGGCAGGGGGCTGCCGTCAGCCAGGCTCAGGCTCAAGCTCAGCGGTGCTGTGCTGTCTGGGTCGCTGAAAGCATCGGCTGGCAAGGTCAGGGCTAGTGTCTGGTCCTGGCGGATCTCGACATTGGCCGGCAAGCTGCCAACGCGCGGGGCGTCATTGCTGCCCTCGGCGCGAATCAGCAACTGCTGGCTGCTGCGGTTCTGGCCATCGGACACGTTGATGCTGAAGCTCGCGCTGGCCAGCTCGGCCAAACCGTTGATGGCGTCTTCATTGGGCGTGAAGGAGTAGGCGCCGGTGCGGGTGTTCAGTACCAGGCTGCCCAGCGGGCCGCTCAGGCTGCTCAGCTCGCCTTGCACGGTGCCGCCATCCAAGCTGTAGGTCAGCGTCGCGCCTTCGGCGTCGCTTGCGGCCAGATTTCCAGTCATGGAGCCGAAGCTGTCTCGGCCGGGGCCATCGACCAGGCGCAGGGCCGGCAGCGCCTGCAGCTGCGGCGCGTCGTTGCTGCCCTCGAGCCGCACGCGCAAGACGGTGCTGCTGCTGTTGCTGCCGTCGGAGACGATCAGCTCGAAGCTCTCCTCTGCCGCGCTGGCCAGGGCATTGATGGCCGCGCTGTCGGGAATGTAGCGGTAGCTGCCGTCGCTGCTGTTGAGCACCAGGCTGCCGAAACGGCCGCGCAGCGTGCTAAAGCCGCCGGCCGTCGTGCCGCCGACTAGGCCGTAGCTGAGGCTGCCTCCTTCTGCATCGTTGACCGCGATGCGGCCCTGGATGTCGCCGAAGCTGTCAGCCGCGGCGGTGTCGCTGAAGACCAGATCAGCCGGCGCGCTGATCACCGGCGCGTTGTTGCTGGCACTGATACTCACGGTGAAGACGGCACTGCTCTGCGCGCTGCCATCCGTGACCTGCAGATTGAAGCTCTCGCTGGCATCGGCGCTCAGGCTGGTGATGGCCTGCGCATCCGGCGTGTAGACGTAGGCGCCGGTCGCGGTGTTCAGGCTCAGGCTGCCGTAGCGGCCTTGCAGGCGGCTGATGCCGTCCGTCGTGACGCCGCCGGCAATGCTGTAGCTCAGACTGCTGCCGGCATCGCCGTCACTGCCTTGCAAGTTGCCGCGGGTCGGCTGCAGCTCTTGCGGCGTCATGCGGTCGTTGTACTGGGCGGCCTGCGGGGTCGGCAGCTGGGGCGCGTCATTGCGGCCGCTGAGTTGCACGTCCAGGTTCAAGCTGCTGCTGCCACCATTGCCGTCGCTGACGCTGAGCACGAAGCGCTCGGAGGCATCGCTGAGCAGGCCGTTGATGGCCGCGTCATTGGGGCTGTAGCTGTAGGCGCCGGTGCTGGTGTTCAGACGCAGCGTGCCGTAGCTGCCGACCAGGGTGCTGAAGCCGCCGGCAACGGTGCCGCCCTGCAGGCTGTAGCTCAGGCCGCCGCCTTCTGCGTCGCTGGCGCTGAGGCTGCCGTTGCTGGCCGCGAAACTGTCGTTCGCTGCCGTGTCCTCGAAGCGCAGCGGCGCTGGTGCCTGCAGCTGCGGGGCATCGTTGCCAGCCGTCACATTGACAGTGAAGCTGGCGCTGCTGCTGAGCTGCCCATCGGAGATGCTGATCGTGAAAGTCTCGCTCGTGTTGCCGGCCAGGGCGTTGATGGCTGCATTGTTGGGCGTGTAGCTGTAGGCGCCGGTCGCGGTGTTGACGCTGAGGCTGCCGTACAGGCCTTGCAGCACGCTGAAGCCGCCGCTGCTGCTGCCACTGTTGATCGCATAGCTGAGCGTGCTGCCAGCGTCTGGGTCGCTGCCGGCTAGGTTGCCGGTGCTGGCGCCGAAGACGTCGAGCCCGGCCGTGTCTACATAGCTGATGCTGACCGGGTTCAGCTGCGGCGTCCGGTTGGCTTTGACCAGATTGACCACATAGCTGGCCGTGCCGGTCGCGCTGCCGTCCGACAGGGTCAGAGTGAAGGTCTCGCTGGTGCTGGCCACCAGGGCGTTGATGGCCGCCGCATTGGGTGTGAACACATAGGCGCCGGTCGTGGTGTTGACGGCCAGGCTGCCGTGCACGCCGACCAGTGTGCTGAAGCCGCCGGCCACCGTGCCACCGCTGACACCGTAGCTCAGCGTGCTGCCGACTTCGCGGTCGCTGCCGGCCAGGTTGCCGCTGGCGCTGGCGAAGCTGTCGTTGGCCTCGGTATCGGTGTAGCTGACCGGGGTCGGCGCCGTCAGCACCGGGGTGTCGTTGGCGGCCGTCAGATTGACCGTGTAGCTGGTGTTGACGCTGCTGTTGCCATCCGACAGGCTGATGGTGAAGGTCTCGCTGGTGTTGGCGCCCAGCGCATTGATGGCGGCGCTGTCCGGCGTGAACACGTAGGCGCCGGTGGCGGTATTGACTGACAGCGTGCCGTAGCTGCCGGCCTTGCTGCTGAAGCCGCCGGCCAGGGTGCCGCCGCTGATGGCGTAGCTGAGCGCGCCACCCTCGGCGTCGCTGCCGCCCAGACTACCGTTGACATTGGCGAAGCTGTCGTTGGCCGCGGTGTCGACCAGGTTGGCCGCGGCCGGCGTGGGCAGCAGCGGCGCGTCATTGGCGCCGGTGAAGTTGACGGTGTAGCTGGCCGTGGCACTGCTGACGCCGTCAGACACGCTGACGGTGAAGCTCTCGCTGCCATTGGCCGACAGGCCGTTGATGGCCGCCGCATTCGGCGTGTAGACGTAGGCGCCGGTGCTGGTGTTGACGCTCAGCGTGCCGTAGCTGCCGACCAGGGTGCTGAAGCCGCCGGCCACCGTGCCGCCGGTGATGCCGTAGACCAGGCTGGCGCCCGCGTCGACGTCGGCGCCGGCCAGGCTGCCGCTGTCATTGCCGAAGCTGTCGGCGGCGCTGGTGTCGACATAGCTGGCCGGGGTGACGGCGCCAAGGCTCGGCGCATCGTTGACGGCGCTGACCACGATGGAGGCGCTGCCGCTCGCGCTGGAGAAGGCGCTGCTGCCGCCATTGCTGGCGGTGCTGACCTTTTGCGCGCTGCCGAAAGTCGAGGCCGTGCCGCTGCTTTGGTCCCAGGCGCGGTAGGCGAGGGTGGCGGTCTCACCGTTCTGCCCGTCGGGCAGATAGCGCAGGCGGCTGCTGGCGCTCAGCAGCAGGGCGCTGTTGCCGGACACGGCGCCGACGGCCGCCCAGTTCGTGCCATCGGTCGAGTACTGCCAACTGCCGTTGCCGCTGCTGGCCGTCAGGGCCAGGCCGGCGAGGGCGCCGCTGTCCACATCGGCCCAGCCGCCGCTGGCCAGAATGTCGGACACCAGGGTGCCGGCGCTGGCCGTGTCCTCGTCGGTGCCGGTGAAGACATGGTTGACCCCGCCCAGCGTCGGCGCGTCATTGACGGCGGTGACGGTGATCAGCGAGTTGACCGTGCTGCCGGCCAGGCCACCGTCGTTGTTGCTGCTGGAGCCGCGCACCGAGAAGCCAGCGCTGCCATTGAAGTTGGCCGTGGGCCGGAAGTAGACCGAGGTGCTGATGCCGGCGCTGGCGATGAAGCTGCCCTCGGCGATGACGCTGGTGTAGCCCGCATCGTTGTACAGCGTGCCGCCGCTGATGGCGCTGAGCTTGTAGAAGGCATCGGTGCCGGAGATGGTGATGGCGCCAGAGTCGCTGTCTTCGTTGATGGTCGGGCTGGCCACGGCGATGCCGGTGGAGATGATGGCGTGCACCAGGGCGCCGCCGAGTCCGCCGTCGTTGTTGCTCAGCGAGGCCTGGGCGTCGAAGCTGCCGTCGCTGGCGCCGCTGGGCGTGAACTTCAGGCCGGCGTTGCCCTGGGCGAAGGTGATGAAGCTGCCCTCGCTGACGACGGTCGTGCCGTCGTTCAGATACAGCGTGCCGTTGCTGATGCCGGTGATCTTGAAGTGGCTGACCTCGGCGCCGTCGGCGGCATTGCGGCTGAACACCAGGCCGCTGCTGCTCTGCGTGGCCGGCGTTGTTGCTGCGCCGGTGACGCTGGGCGTGTCGGCCACGGCATTGAGGTTGAGGGTGACGGTGTCGCTGTCATTGAGCGTGCCCGCTCCGTTGTCGCTGCTGCTGATCGTCAGCGTGGCGTAGCCGGCGCCAAAGGCATTGGCCGTCGGTGTGTAGCTGACCGAGGCCAGGGCAGCCTGAACCTGGGCGGCCGTGCCGACGATCTGCACCGAGTTCGTGCCGTCACCGCTGATGCTGGCGCCGCCGCCGAGCGTGACGCTGAGGCTGCCCTTGCCGGCGCCGACCGAGAGCACCGTGGTCAGGATGCTGCCGGCATCTACATCGCCGACCGAGAGCGCATTGCCATTGCCGACCGAGAAGACCCGCACGGTGTCTTCGTTGAAAGTCTGGGCGCCGGGCACGGTGTTCACCGGCGCTTCGTTGACATTGCTGAGATTGATGGTGATGGTGGCGGTGGAGTCGGCCGTGCTGTCGCCGTCCTCGTCGTCCACGGTCACGGTCAGGCTGAAGCTGGGGTTGCTCTCGTAGTCCAGGGCTGCCGCATTGGCCACGGTGATGGCGCCGGTCGCGGCATTGATGGCGAAGGCGCCCCCAGTGTTGCCGCCGGTGATGGCGTAGTTCAGGCCATTGGTGTCGCCGGTGGCGGTGACGGTGGTGACGGCCGTGCCATTGCCGCTGTTCTCGGCCAGGCCAGCGCTGGCGTTGCTGATCACCGGGTTGATGTCGGTGGTCGTCACCGTGATGGTGCGGGTGGCCGTGCCGCCATTGCCGTCGCTGACCTGCACGGTGAAGCTGTCGCTGCCCGAGTAACCGGCGGTCGGTGTGTAGGTGATGGTGCCGCCGGGGGTGATGTCGCCGCCGCCGGAGCTGGCCGTGGCTGCGCTGAAGCTCAGCGTGCCATGGCTGGGTGCAGCGCTTTGCGACCAGACCAGGGTCTGGCCGCTGTCGGCGTCGCTGGCATGCAGCAGGCTTTTGATGTCGGCCGCGCCGGAGTTCTCGTCCACCGTCAGGGTGGTGGTGGCGCCGACAAAGCTGGGCGCAAGATTGGGCGGGGTGGCGGCGCTGAGGTTGATGGTGTCCAGTGCCAAACCCACGCCGCCGCCCGTGGTGGCGGTGAATCGCACCGTGTCGATATTGTTCCAGGCACTGCCAAAGCTCAAATTGCCACCGTTGTAGACGGCGGAGCCCTTGCTGTAGACGATCGCCGAATTGCCGGCCCCGTACGTGGCGCCCTGCGCGAAATTGAAGCCGGTCACCTGCGCCACCATCGTGCCGCCGGACCCGCCTTGATAGCCGGTGATGGTGAAGTTGCTCGGGAAGCCTCCTATGATGTCCCCCGCATTGGCGGCCAGCGAGATCAGCCGGAAGTCATCGGCGAGGCCCAGGGAGCTGAATTGAAAGTAGGTGATGCTCCCGCTGGCTGAGCCCGTATAGTCGTTGATGATGGCTTTGCCAGTGAAGTTGGTGAATGTCTCTGAATAAAAGCCATTCACGTCGTCCAGGACGTCGACTTGGGCTGGGCCATTGCTGCTGAACACGAGGTTGCCGATGGTGCGGCTGGTGCTGGTATTGCCATTGTTGCCGCTGGATTCGAAGTTCTGATCCGCCGGCTCGGCCAGATTGTTCAGATTGACCGTGACCGTTGCCGTCGCGTCGGCCGTGCTGTCGGCGTCCTCGTCGTCGACGGAGACCGTCAGCGTCAGGCTGCTGGCGGCCTCGTAGTCGAGGTCGGCGCCGGCCGCCACGCTGATGGCGCCGGTGCTGCTGTTGATCGTGAACAGGCCCTGGCCGCTGCCGCCGGTGATCGCATACATGAGGCCGTTGGTATCTCCCGTCGCGCTGATCGTGCCCACGGCGCTGCCGCCGGCCACGTTCTCATTGACGCTCATCGTTGCGTTGGCCAGCACCGGGTCGATGTCGTTGACTGTGACAGTGATGGTGCGCGTGACCGTGCCGCCACTGCCATCGCTGACCTGCACGTTGAAGCTGTCGCTGCCGGTGTAGCCGGCGGTCGGTGTGTAGGTGATGGTGCCGCCGGGCGTGATGTCGCCGCCGCCGGAGCTGGCAGTGGCAGCGCTAAAGCTCAAACTGCCATGGCTGGGCGCCGAGCTTTGCGACCAGGTCAGCGTTTGGCCGCTGTCGCTGTCGCTGACGTGCAGCAGGTTCTTGATGTCGATGGCGCCGCTGTTCTCGTTGGCGCTCAGCGTGGTGGTGGCCCCGACAAATACCGGGGCTGCATTCGGGGGCAGCAGGACGCGGCCTTCCACGCCTTTGTTGCTGGCACCGTCCGAGCTGTTGTCGGTCCAGACGGCGGCAAAGCGATCGCTGCCGACGCCGGTCAGCGCGACCGTGTTCTGGTGGCCGCGGCGGAACTGGTTGATCTCGAAATCACTGCCGTCCACGGCCACGCCGGTTGCCGAGAAACGGCGGCCGAACAGGCCCGACTCGTCGTAGTCGCCGGTGTCGGCCTGCCAGCCGATAACGAAGCCGCCGCCTGACAGGGCGGCAATCGTCGCTGCGTCCTTGTAGGTGGCGGCTGTGCTGCTGGTATTGGCTTGGGTGATGCTGCCCTGGGCCGCGCCGGCATTGTTGTAGCGCTGGAAGTAGATGTCGCACTGTGCGTAGCCAGCGTCGTAGGCGCTCCAGGCGACGACGAAGCCGCCGCCGCTCAAGCCGACTACCTTCGCGGCCGGCAGTCCGCTGTTGGCCACGTCGGAGGAGGCCAGGCCGTCGTTGGTGACGTCGATGACGGTGGACGGCGCGCTGCTCACCACGGCCTTGATGTTGTAGCTGTTGCTGTCACCCCAGGCCAGCACGTAGCTGCCATCGCTGAGTGCGGCCAGGCTGGGACTGACATTGCCGCCGCTAGCGTCCAGGCTCAGCTCACCGCCGTTTTTGCTGCCGTCGGCGGCATTGAATTTCTGGGCCTGGACGCCGGCGGCGGTGGTCCAGGCGATGACGAAGGAGCCATCGCTCAGCGTGGCCATCGTCGGCGCGGCCTGATCGCCGGCGTTGGCGGTGTTGGCGATCAGCTGGCTACCCACCGTGCCATTGGCTTCGACGATGCGGTAGCCGATGTCCCGGCCAGTGCCGGTCGTCGTGTACGCCACGGCGAAGCGGCCGCCGTTCAGCGCGGTGACCACCGGCGTGATCTCGTCCACGCCGTTGCCGGCGGTGGTGATGGCGAACTCCGCGCTCAGCGGCGCGCCCATGGCGTCGTAGATGCGGGCATAGATGCCGTTCTGGCCAGCGGCCTCGCCGCCCTGGCCATCGCTCTGCCAGACCGACACGAAGTTGCCATTGCTGAGCGTGGTCACGCTGGCATTCGTCTGGTCGCGGGTGCTGGTGCTGCTGACATCCAGGTCGTCACCGAAGTTCAGGTCCTGCGAGGTGGCGGAGACCACGGTGTAGGTCAGGGTCTTGGCATAACCTTGACCATTGATTGGGTTGTTGCTGTTGTCTGTCTGATAGCGGTCGTAGTAGCGGGCGGTCACTGTGACTGTTTGTCCCACGGCTGGTAGCACGCCCGTGCCCATGCTGAGGGTGGCTGTGTTGCCATTGGCCACGGGAGCGATCGTGAACAGATTGCTGTCCGACTGGCTATCGATGACCCAGACGCCGCCCGTGGTGTAGCCGATGTCGGTGGGGGTCAGCGTGGCCACCACCATGCTCTGGCTGGCGTCCGACAAGACGTAGTTGCGGTTGCTGCCGATGTCGGTTGGTGCAGTGTCCGGGCCCACGAACATGCCTGACGTCGTGGTGGAATTGGGAACGCCCGAAGACTGGTAGCCGATGAAAAAGGAATTGTTCGTCGTGGCATTGCCGGGCTGGCTGTCGACAAAGCGCCAGGTCGTCCCGGCCACGGTGATGTAGGAGCTGAAGTTGCCGTCGTAGTTGTAGGTTGTCCAGGAGGCGCCGCCATTGCTGCTGTACTCGAAGCTGCCGCGGTTCAGCGTGCCGCCACCATATGCAATCGTGGTCGTGGGTTGGGTGCCCTGGCCTGGGATTTCGCAGGTTCCAAAGCTCCAGACGTCGCTGATGCCTCCGGGCCGAACATAGACCGAGGTGTTACCTGTGCCCGGATTCGCCACCCGCGGCGCAGGCAGGATGGCGTCGTAGGCAATGTTGCTGATCGGCTGAGTGTCGGCCACATCACCGGACTTCGATTCGAGCACCCAGTTGCCTCCCAGTGCCGCCGCGCCCGTGGCGTCGACAGAGGCCGCCACGTCGGCCTGGGTGGCGCGCGCAATCGCGAACACAAAGGCCTGACCTTCCGCGCCGGCGGCAATATTGCAGCCATACAGCAGTACATCGCCCTGAGGAGCCAGGCTGGCACCGATGGCGGCCAATTTGTCGGCATGGGCGGGCATGTTCTCGCTGGTCAGGGTCACCGAGCCCAGGCCCAGCACGCCCTTGGCACCGTGGGAGAGGATGTGAAGGGCATCGATATCGTTGCGCCCGGCCAGCGCTGCTGCAATTTGCGCCAGTCCGTCCTGGGTGGAGTCCAGCACATGCACTTCGGTGCCCGGCTTGAGCCCGTCCAGCAAGGTCTTGTAATTTGCGACATTGCCCTCGACGAACACGATCTCGTTTCGTTGCCCGGCTGCCCCTTGGTCGACCGGCGCAGCCCGAACGGGCTCCGACAATGTCCTTGCCGCCTCGGCAGCCGGCTCCGCCTGGTGCTCGGCTTCGACGACAGTGGCCATGCCCGCACCGTCGAACATCAGGCGCGCTTCCAGTGCCAGCATCTGCGGGCGTGCTTGTAGGATCTGCCGCGGCCCCTCGGCCGGGGCTTCACACCGGCTGCTGCAGCGCTTGCCGCGGCCTTTCACGTGCTCGCCGACCGCGACGAAGGCCTGAGTGACTTCGTTCCAGATGGAGTTGTAAATGCGGTTCATGCTGAAATCTCCGGCAAGTGGACAAGGACCGCTGGGTGCGCTGCGGGGCTTGCGTGAGGCTTGCTTGGTCCCTGTGTTGGAGCGTGCGCGCCGCCTTACTGGCCGGCCGGCGCGACGATGCTGACCCGGCCGCTCATGCCGGCGATCAGCTCCGGGTAGCGGCCGCTGATGTTCGCCACCAGACGCACCGACTGGCTGACCGGATCGACCCGCGCGGCGATGCGCTGGACCTTGGCCGGGTAGCTCTTGCGGGTCTCATCGATGCCGACCTGGAAGACATGGCCGACCTTCATCCAAGCCAGCCATTTGCTGGGCACCAAGAATTCCAGTTCCAGCACGCTGTCATCGATGATGTCCAGAATGGCCTGGCCCGGCTGGATGTACTGCTGCTCGCGGGCCTTCTGCTCTGCCACCCGGCCCGAGAAGGGCGCGGTGATGCTGCACTTGGCCAGCATGGTGCTCATGGCGGCGAGCTCGGCCAGGTTCTTCTGCACCTCGGCCTCGGACAGGTCCAGCTCGACCCGGCCCACCGAGTTCAGCTCGGCCAGGCGCTTGTTGGCGGCCCAGCTTTTCTCGGCGCCGACCAGGGCAGCACGTGCCTTGTTCAGCTGCGCCTGCTGCAGCGAGCAGTCGAAGCTGATCAGCACCTGGCCTGCGCGGAATGTGCCGCCGTCCTGCACCGGCAGGCGCTGGATCTTGGCGCCGATCTCGGCGGCCAACGTGGTGTATCGATGCGGCGCCAGCTGGGCGCGGATCTCTCGCTGCTCCAGGCTGGGCTTGGGTGCGGTCGTCGCTGAGGCAGTCGGCATCGGCGCGGGCGCTTGCGCAAGCGCAGGCATCGGTGCCACGAGCAAGACGGCGGCCAGGGCACCCGAGGATCTCAGGCCCCGGCCGAAGTGGCAAGAAAAAACATTCATCCGGATGGCCTGCTTGGTGACCGTCTCAACTGGCCGAGGCCGGAGCGGCGACCTCGCTGTGGCTGGGCAGATCGCCGGCCTCCCAGCGCTGGATCGCAGCCGCGATGGCCGCCTTCAGCTCGGCCAGACTGGCCTCGTGCACGCTGCCCAGCTGCGGCTCCATGCCCAGGGTGGCCTGCAGCCGGCTGGCCGCGGCATGGGCTTGCGCCAGTGACTGGTAGCGGCGCAGCTGGCTCAGGATGGCGGTGGTGTGGTTGGCCACCGTCTCCAGCTTGCTGGACGCTTGGGCCTGCTCTCGGTTGCTCATATGGGTCTTGATGCGGTCGTCGACGACCCAGATCGCGTTCGAGCGCTGGTATTGCTGCAGCGCATTGGCGTACTGCAGGCGGGCGATATGGACCTGGGCCAGCAAGGCCATCTGCGCGGCCACCCGGCGCTGCTCAGCCAGCGTGACCCCGGCCTCGGCCAGCTTCCGCTGCGAAGGCATTGAGAACAGATTCAGCAAATTGAAGGACAGCTGGGCACCGGCGGCGTTCCAGTTGTCGTGTACCAGGTACTTGTCGTTGTCGTACTTCAGACCCAGATTCAGATTCAGATTGGGAAAGAGGCGCAGCAGCACCTTGCGCGCCTCATCGCTGGCCAGGCGGGTGTTGTAGAACTGCTCGCGCAGATCGGCATTGCCTGCGATGGCCGCGGCTTCCATCGCTTCCATTGGCAAGTCCAGCATGCGCCGGTTCAGCGCGCCGTTCGACTCCTGCACCTGCAGCTCCGTGCCGGACGGTGCATTGACCAGATGGGCCAGCTCGATGCGCGCGGTAGCCAGTTCCTGGTCGATCGATTCCAGCAGGCGCAGGTTCTCCAGCAGCTGGCGCTGGTAACGCAGCGAATCCAGCGGCGAGCGCAGGCGCTCGTCCTCCGCCTTGCGGGCGTCAGTCAAGGCGTCCTCAGCCAGGCTGATGGCCGACTTGACCTCGCCGCGCAGCTTCTGCGCGCTTGCAGTGCGCCAGAACGCGCTGCGAACGTCCTGAATCAGCAGATGCATGGCCTTGCGGCGGCGCTCGACAGCGATCAGCGCGCGGTCCGCGTTTTGCTTGGCGCCGTAGTAGGACAGGCCGAAATCCAGCAGGCTCCAGGTCAGGCCAAGATCGCTGGCCGTGTGGCTCTTGTCGCTGGAGATGAAGGGGTTGGCCAACGAGGGTTGACCGGTCACCGAGTCGACCGCCCTGCTAGTCGCGAACTCGCTGCGTGTGCTGTAGCCGGCCGATGCGACCAGCTTGGGAAGCATGTCGTAGCGGCTGGCGTCCAACTGGTTGAAGGCGATGGCTTCTTCCATCAGCCGTGTGCGTCGGTCCAGATTGAACTTCAGTGCCCGCGCGATCGCTTCCTCAAGGCTCAGCGGTCCCGTGATCGGATCGACGCCTTGCCGCGACTGAGTGCGATCCAGTGCGGCTTGTGATTGGATCTCGCCAACTTTCAGCGGCTCTGGCTGCACGCTGGCGCATGCCGCCATCAGAGCGGCCATGCCGAGCACACTGGCGAACTGCCAGGGCGAGCGACGCTGTGCTTTGCCCTTCGCTGCTGCTGCCGATCGAATCTGCCCAACTTCGAGACCTTCAGATTCAGTGTTCTTCTGTCGAGCAACTGATGAAGGGCTGCAGGCAACAAATCTGACCATGGCAAGGCTCCACGTGAAGACGTCGAAATTGCAGCCTAGCACGCGGATAAATGTGCACCCTGTGAAAATGCACGACCGAGTTGGCTCAGTTTGACAACCAACGCAGGGCGGTCGCTCTTGCTTGTTGACCGTTGATGCGGTCCGGTGTAAGTCAGCTTGAGATGGTGGTCAGTTTGGCGACGGAGAAGCGGCTCCCAAGGGGTGGCATCGTCTTCGTCAGCGCCACAGCTCGGCATGAACCGCCTCCCATTCGGCCCAATTCGAGTCTTGCACCATCAGGCCGGGAAGTCGTTTTTCGCTGAGCGGCGCAACCTTCGCGGGCGGACGGACGCCGAGCAGGCCGTGATATGGCGCTGTCGGGTCCTGGGGCCTCAGAACAAACAGGCTGTCGCTGTTGGTTCGAATTCACAGTTCTGATGTGCCGGCATTGCGGCTGGTTGACATGGACGGGATGCTTCCAGCATCGCCTACGCGTGACCCGGCGCCACTTCACTCAGAAGGAGCAGCTTTTTTTGGGGGGGGCATTCGCCTGCAGAGCTTGTTGCCGATCTGGGGGTTGCGATTGTGTAGGGGCGCCAACTTGCTGATCTAGGGTCAGCCAGCCGGTCGAAGAATGGAAGCAATGAACGCGTCGGAATCCGAGTCCTCATTCTCATAGACCACCAGAGATCAGCTGCACTGGTCAAGTGTTCTGACCTGCGCCCATCCAGTCGTACCAACCTAAACGAGCAGGGGTCCGCAGTTCAGGAGAATCGCGGACATGAGAAAGAGCAAATTCACCGAGGAACAAATCATCGGGTTCCTCAAGCAGGCTGAGGCCCGCATGGCCGTGGAGGAGCTCTGCCGTAAGGGCGGATTCTCGGATGCCTCGTTCTCCGAGTGGCGGGTCCAAGCTCGGCAGCCTTGAGTCTGCCTGGTAGTGATGGTGCACCCTGGGCACCGTCTTTCTTATCCGCAGTAGCGCTTGAGGGTGAGCAGCCATCATGCTTGCATTTGCCAGCTGAGGCGGTCAATAGTGACAGGAGTCAGTGCTCCGGGCTGTCCGAAGCGGATCCATTGGCCACGCAGTGTGGCGGCGTCGATCTCCATCAAACCGAAGTTCTCGCAGTCGGTCCCCGCCCAGATCGCGCGGCGAATTGCTGCGCCCGAAGACGTGAAGTCGTACACCATGCGCCCGTTCTCCGTTGGTATGCGGTGGAAGTCGTTGGCGTGGATATCTCCCGATAGGCAGGCAATGCAGTACTTGTTGGCAAGTTCTCGCAGCCAGGCCAAGTCTTCGAAGTTACCCCACTGGTCGCCCTTGTGGGCCTCGACCACCGAGCCGCTTGCCACCAAATGCAGCGTGCCAACTGGTGCGGCACCCATAGCTGCCTCGATCTCGGTTCGCTGCACGCTGCCTAGTAGCGTACGGTTGACGCGCCAGCTGCGTCCATCCGTCAGGTGCAGATGTACAGGTGCGCCGTTTGGCACGTCCAGGATCACCTGTCGGTAGCCGGGGGCAGGCTCATTCGCATCCCACAACCGGGCATCACTGTCGTCGTCAGGAAATCTCTGTCGGCCCTCGAGATGAGCACAGTAGGCATTGAACAGCGCCCGCGATGCGCGGATCAAGCCAGCGTAGACTTTCTTTTGAATGGCCTTCTCCTCGTAGGATTCGTTCCAAAGAAAATCATGGTCATCCCAGATCGCGTAGGTGGGGACCGCTGCAATCAACGCGGCGAAGTCAGGCTGCGCCAGTTGGCGGCGGTACTTTGCTGCCACGAACTGAAAGAACTCGAAGTCAGCCATAGCCTTCGGGTGTGTCGGATGCGTCAGCTCATCGATGTAGATCGAATCACCGGTCAGCACTAGCGCGTCGGGCTTGAGCGCCAAGATCTGCTTCCAAACCGGTTGTTGCGGAAAGACTGTGGCGCTAAAGCAGGAGGTGAAGGCGATCTTCATGATGACGGGCTGTCTGTTCGCGTGGAGGTGGATCGGCAAGTGCTAAAGCGGTGTATTTGAGGTCGACTTAACGGGCCACTGGTCAACCGCTCTACCTGACCATGAATGGCATGCTCTCAAGAATCGGCTCTCAAACGCATCATCAATGTGCACCAAGGTGGCCTTGTGGAGGCAGGAGTCGAAGGCAAGACGGTGAGTCGCCGTTTGTGCAGACACTCCGAGGCAAGGTCCATCTCTGCAAAGCAATGGTCTAAGCATTGAACCGTGGATGGGTTCCGCAATATCGGGGCATACGGCGGGCGCAACCCTGTCACCACCTGAAGGTCGAAGACGGCGGTGGCCGGCCGCTCATTCGGCATTCAGCTGTAGGCAGCGCGCGCGATGCTGAAGGACGGCCGAGAGGTCGCGCGCACGTAGTGAGTCCGGGCTGTGCGCGCGATATCGCGAATGCGCTGTAACGACTATGGGCAGGACCACCTGATGGTGGGCAGCGCGGACCCCCATCGAGTTGAGGGCCAGC
The DNA here is from genome assembly GCF_027863535.1 of Paucibacter sp. B51. Lineage (NCBI taxonomy): Bacteria > Pseudomonadati > Pseudomonadota > Betaproteobacteria > Burkholderiales > Sphaerotilaceae > Roseateles > Paucibacter sp. B51. The sequence goes on from NZ_JAPIVN010000001.1 coordinate 3,589,665, forward strand.
AATCACGCGCCTGGGCCTCCTGAATCGATAGAGGTCTCACGTTGGCAGCTTGGATGCAGATTGTCGGCGTAGCACGTTTGCTATACATTTGAGAAATGCGCTCTGCCAGCTTTCCCCCAATCCGCGTCGAGCCCGAGGTTCGAGCCGAAGTCGAAGCAGTCTTGCGGGACGGCGAGTCGCTGACCCAGTTCATCGAGGAGGCGGTCGTTGCGGCCGCAGCTTGGCGTCGCGTGCAAGCCGAGTTCGTCAATCGCGGCGAGGCGGCGATCGAGCGTTGGAAGCAAGAAGGCGGAGGCCGTACGGTCGACGAGGTCATGGCCGGCTTGCAGGGGCGCCTTGACGACGCGAAACGTCGAGCAGCTGACCGCACTGGCCGGTGAAGCCCGTCTACAGCGTCACGCTGCTCGAAGAGGCAGTTGTTGACCTTCAGCGCCTGGAGGACTTCGCCATCGAGCGCGAGCTCGCCAGTGAAACGCCTGATTGGACGACGCCTCAACGAGCGCTCGACGCGGTTAGTGAGGGGATGCGGCTACTGTCCTGGTCGCCTTTCACCTGCAGAAAGGCGGAACTGGGGAATGGTCGCTCGCGTGAGTTGATCGTGCCGTTTGGCAGCGCAGGCTATGTTGTGCTGTTCGAAATTATCGGCAATGACGTAGTCGTGGGCGCAGTTAGACACCAGCGCGAAGAAGACTACCGTCACTGAAATCGGTCCCTCGTCCGATTTGACTGGGTTTGTGGGTCAGCACCTATCGTTTGTTCTGTGTCAGCTGGCAGCTTCGTGCCCAAAGCGGAAATTCGCCGATCCGCGCCAACGGGCTGGCTGCGGACGGTCAGGCTAACGCTTTCCACTGTATGTCGTTGCCCATACCTGACGTCGGGCGATGGGCGGCACTAGCGATCACGATTGGCCCAAAAGTAAATGTCAGTCCCCGCCGGGGTAGTTCCGCTCAAGCATCGCCTTATCCGTTCTCACATGATAAATTTTGTGGTTGCAGGCGAGCGATGCGGTACTGATGCAACCGCGGCCAGGGCCCGTCCTTCTGGCTGATCGGCTCAACGGGCGCGACGCCCCCCTCTCCAAATCATCTGCGCCAACCTTGCTGAAAAACGCAGCACGGCGGGTAACGCCGCCGCATTTGGAGACTTGAATGAGCCATCATGAACTGCTGACATCCGTTCGGACGATCTATGTTCTCGCCGCCAAGCAAGGGCGACAAACATCGGGTGCCGCTGACTATTGGGCAATGCCTCTGAGCGGTTTGCACCGCGATGACTTGCATGCGGCCGTCACTACGCTGCGCAAGCAGCGGCTTTCGTCGGACTCACCCGAGGCCACAAAACGCTCGCTCAAGCCATCGGCGCTCTACGACACGTTGGCCCAGGCCCTTGGCGCGAAGGACTGCGACGACTGGATCCGTGATGGTGGGCACTTGTCACGGATTGTCAGTTGGCTCGCCGACAAGGGCATGCAGCATCCTCGTGACTTGATCCGTTGGGACCGATCGCCTCGAATGGCGGGCAAGCTCACCGTACGCCAAGTCTCAGATCGGCTGTTCAACTCGCGCAAGCCTCTGACCACTCCGCACTTGTCACAGGTCGCCCGCCCGATGTCGCAGGTCTGCCAGAGCCGCTAGTTGCTACTGCCCAGAACGAGGGGCAGTAGCGGATCCTGAGCTGATCGGCGCGGCACGAGGAAGGCGTGCCGAAGCCTGTCGTTCAACGGGTGTTGTGTAGTGCAGCGGCTCGCCGAGTTGGAATTGACGCGCCGATGGCTGGCGTAGAGGAGGGCGATGGACGCTGTAGTGGATTCAGCAGTGCGGCAGGGCCGGTTCATTGAGCCAGAACTGTCCCGAGTCAATAAAGCTTTTGTGTGATGGTCAATTTGACAGTCGGATCAACAAGACGAAAAAAGAGCCCGTGAAATCACGGGCTTTTTCTCTTTTCTGGCGGAGAGGGCGGAACACCTACCGTCGCCGATACCCTCGATATATGCTTCGCCAATGGAAGCGATACCGCCATGTGATCGCTATTCATGTTTCAGCGACAAGTGTTTGTTCACTGGGAAAGAAGTTGGCCAGCGCGTACATCCAGTGCCAGTGCTCGTTAGTCTGTCCAGCCGTGCTAGCGGACGGTACTGGTGACGGTATAGATACCGGCGTTGGCGCCTAGGCCTCCCTCATTTCCCAGGCGGGGCATTTGGGGTGGCGGTCGCGCCCACCGTTCTACCGTCTCTTCAGAGCAATCAAGCGAGCGGCAACCATGCCGTCTTGGGAGTAGAGATCACCGCGCTGCAAAAGAGGTGACAGCTGACCGCAAAGTGGCATAAACCTATGCCATCGACCCTTGGGTAGGGAAAGGCGCGGTCGTCCTGCTCAGTGATTTCGTGAATGGGCTCACCGCTGTACTTTGCAGGACAACATCCGACTTCACTTTCCACACTAACAAGCTGTTCATGGAACGGGCGGTGGCCCACATCTCAATCCCCGGCGCGATACAGATCTGTTGGTGCAAGACTACGCAGTGATTTGTGAAGTAACTCGCTATCCCTCGTAAGCGGAAGATGAACAATAATGCGGGGTAGCGCGGAATGTTCAATTCCCCCCGGCCCACCAATATCAGGGATTCGGTTGTTTTTGACCTTCCTTCATCAAGGCCCCTGCTGCACATCGCAGCAGGGGCTTTTTTTGCCTGGCGTCAGAGCCCGAGTGTATGAATGGTGCCTCGGGAGGGGCAATTGGCAGGGCTAGATCAACCCTTCTTGCATGTCCGGCTTGCTGCCATGCCTGTGCCCGTGGCACTTTTCACCCTTTGGTCATGCGGGCTGGCAATGGCACTGGATGCGGTTCAAATGCAGCGCTCAATCGACTCGCTGTGGCTGCGTGGATTGGCCTCAACAGGTCCGCCTCACGCCTGTGGTAGCGTGTCGCGCTTTGATGCGATCGTGACCCGGGGGGTGGTAGCTGGCCGTACGCATGCCGCGCCATCACGATTGCAGCTTTGGGTGTTTCCTGGATAGAAAAAGAGATTGCTTGTGAACAACAACTTTGCAAAGTCTGTGATTGGGTCCGTGGTGCTGGCTGCTGTGCTCTCTGGTTGCTCCAGTGAAACGCCTGAAAAGCTGGTGGGGTCGGCGAAGGGTTATCTTGAAAAGAATGACCGCAAGGCGGCTTTGATTCAGTTGAAAACGGCGATCCAGAAGAACGGTAATTTGTCTGAAGCTCGCTTCTTGCTGGCCAAGACCTTGTCTGAGATGGGCGATCAGGAGGGGGCTCTGATTGAGTTGAGCAAAGCCTCGCAACTGGGTTATCCAGACGAAGAAGTTCAGCCCTTGGAAGCGAGGGTGCTGATCCTCCAGGGCGAGATGGCCAAGATCGTAGAGAAATTTGCCAATCCGGTTCTGAAAGGGGCGGAGTCGCAGTCTGATTTGCTGACCTCCTTGGCGGTGGCGCATTCATCGCTCGGACATTTGACGGACGCGCGAAAGACGATCGATCTTGCGCTCAAGCTCTCGCCAAGAGATGTTCGGGCGCGTTTGACCGAAGCTCGTTTGCGCGCGGCTGAAGGGCGAGTCGACGAAGCCTTTGCGCAAGTCATTGAGCTGTCGCGTGAGCAGCCGAAGCGCAGTGACGTGGCGCTCTTGTTGGGGGAATTCCAAGAGGCCAAGGGAGATGTGCGGGCAGCAATTGCGTCCTATCGAAAAGCTGTTGACCTCGATTCGGTGAACTATGTAGCCCAAAGTCGCGCTTTGGCGGCGTTGATTGGGCAGCAGGATTACAAGGAGGCTCAGATTGTTTGGGAGTCGATGAATGCGAAGATCCCCAACAACCTCAATACTGCGTACTTCGGAGTCTTGCTCGCCTTTGAGCGGGGTGAGTTGAAGCTGGCGGAAGAGCGCCTCCAGCCCTTGTTGAAATATGGTGCTGCGAACGGCCGGGTCTTGTACTTGGCGGGTGCTGTGTATTTCCAGAAGGGTGCAATGACCCAGGCTGAGACCTATTTGGGTAAAGCCATGAGCACCAGCTTGGGTGAGGCGGCGCCAGGTGTTCGCACATTGCTGGCCCGTGTTTTGATTCGAATCGGCAATCCGGCCAAGGCCTGGGTGTTGATCCAGCCCTTGCTGGAGCGCTCGCCGGTGGATGCCGAAGCCTTGGCGGTGGGGGCTGAGGCCAGCCTCAAATTGGGGGAGTTCGCGAGGGCTGAGACACTGTTCAAGCAGGTGGTGCAGGTCAACCCGAACGATTCGCGGGCGCGGACCTTTTTGGCTGTCGAGCGCTTGAAGAAGGGGGATGTTGAGTCCGGGATTCAAGAGCTTCGGGCCATCTCCGAACGCGAGAAGGCTGTCACGGCAGACCTTGCCTTGATCAGTTCCTTGATCAGCAAGAAGGACTACGTGCGCGCCTTGGAGGCTGTGTCCAATCTGGAGAAGAAGGACCCCAAGAGCCCCGATGCGGCCAATCTGCGTGGGCAGATTGAGCTTCAGCGTGGCGATGTTGCGCGCGCGCGCGAGGCTTTTGAGGCTGCAATGAAGCTCGATTCACAGTCTTTCGTGGCAGCCCATAGCCTTGCGGATCTGGATGTGCGCAATCAGCGCGTGGATCTGGCGCTGGCGCGCTTTGAGCGCATGAGTGCCGAGAACCCGAAGAACATCAGCACTCGGATGGCTGTGGTGGGCCTTCGTGAGCAGATGGGAGCCAAGGCCTCGGACTTGATTGCTGTTCTGTCGGAGGTGGTCAAGGATCTTCCCGCGGAGGTTGCGCCGCGGGTGCAACTGAGTCGCTTCTACCTTCGCAGTGGCGACACGACCAAGGCCTTGGCTTTGGCGCAAGACACCATCACGCAATTGCCCAACCGCCCCGAGGGCTTGGAGTTGCTGGCGGATGCATATGCAAGCCGAGGTGATTTCATTCAAGCCGAGAACCAGCTGAGCAAGCTGATCTTGATGCAGCCCAAGTCGGTCAAGCCATTGTTGTCGCTTGCCAAGATGCATGTGGCCAACAACAAGTTCGATGCTGCAATTTCGGTGCTTCGTAAGGCCATGCTATTGCAGCCGGACAACCGGGATGTGCAGTCTGCACTGGTCTCGGTATTGGCAGGTTCAGGCAAGGCAGATGATGCCTACAAGTTGTGCCAGCAGATCCAAAAGAGTCATCCGAAATTGCCGCTGGGCTGGGCGTTGGCCGGTGACGTGGCTGCGTTCAAGAAGGACTGGGGTGCAGCTGTTGATTGGTATCGGAAGGCACTTCAGGTGGATGGGCGTCACACGGATGTGGCGATCAAGCTTCACAAGTCCCTGCTCATGGCCAAGGATGTTTCTGCTGCCGATTCGTTTGCTCAGCAGCGCTCTCAAGCCCTGCCGAACGATGCCATCTTCACCTTCTACCTCGGAGACGTTGCCCTGAGTCGAAAGGACTTCGCTCAAGCAGAGCGTTGGTACGGAGCGGTGCTCAAGATGCAGCCGGAGAATGTTGGGGCGCTCAACAACATGGCGTGGTTGTACAACAAGTCGAAACGCCCGCAGGCGAAAGAGCTGGCGGAGCGTGCTCAACGCTTGCAGCCGCGCAGCGCGGGCGTGCTGGATACCTTGTCTGAGATCCATTCGGATCAGGGGGACTTCGCCAAAGCGGTCGAACTTCAGCGCAAAGCCGTTGATTTGGATGGATCGGTTGCCAATTACCGACTCAATCTGGTCAAGCGACTGCTGGCGGCGGGGCAGAAGGATCAGGCCAAGTCCGAGTACGAGAAGTTGGGGCGCGAGCGGCCAGAGTACGCCAGGTCAGATGAATACCGGCAACTCGCCAAGAGCTTGTGATCCTTCAGGCGCTGCCTCCTTGGTGTGCGCCTGATTGGGGTGCTTGCAGTTTTTTTGGGGGGGCAGATTTGAGGGTGTCGGAAATTTTTACGGATGCCCTGGTTGTTGTGAGTTCTGTCCTCGGCCAAGTTTGTAAGTTGTTGATTGTTAAATGAATTTCATTGTTGGCACGCCAAGTGCTTGCGATAGGGCAGGGAATGTCCCAAACCTCTTTTGGAGAAACACTCATGAACGCAGCAAAGAAAGTCCTCGCCGGCTTTGGTTTGATGGCAGCAGTGGCTTCCGCCAGCGCCGCTACCTTCCAGACCCCCGATGGTCTCCTGAATAACTTCGGTGGCTTCGACTGGTCGTCGTCGTCGTCCGTGCTCATCAAGAGCTACGACATTACCGCGCAGAACATTGGCTCTGGCTGCGCTGTCGGCGCTTTCGGCCCCAACTTCACCGGCGGCTGCACTGGCACGTCTGATGTGATCGACGTGTTCTACAACTCCTTCGCTGTGGCTGTTCTGCAGGCTGGTGGTGGTAACTTCGTGCTGCCCAATCTGGTGCAAGGCACCGGTGGTGCTGGCTACGAGATCACCGTGCGCGCAAACTTCCAAGAGAAGGTGACGTGCTTGAACTACAACTGCTCGCTGGTGTCGATCACTCCGATCACCGGTACCTGGGGCATCTACCTGGACAACACCCCCGACGCAGCCCTGGTTAGCCAGTCTGGTTTTGGTGACGGCGATCAAATCTTGGGCGGTTCTTTCACCGGTGGTCAAACCGTGGCCGGCCCACAGGGCTTTACCAATCCGAGCAGCGGCCTGACCAGCGCTTCGGTGAATGGCACGACCAGCTACACCAACAATGCCTACATCTTGCCCAACCTGAACGGCACCACGGTTCAGTCGACCCTGGGCTTCCTGGGCGGCACCAACGGTACCTGGACCCAGCCGACTTCTTGGCAAGGTAGCGGCTTCGGCGTGGGCGGCAACGGTCTGCCGGTCGGCGACAACACCGCTTTCATCGGCCAAGCTGATGCCAGCCAGTCCTTCTTCTTCAGCGTGCCTGAGCCGACTTCGTTGGCTCTGACTGGTTTCGCTCTGCTGGGCCTGGGCCTGTCGGCTCGCCGCCGCAAGCAAGCTTGAGCTTGTTTCAAAGCTGGCTTGGTCGTCGATCAGGCTGGCTAGCAGCAAGATGAAAGGGGCGCTCTAGCGCCCCTTTTTTTGTTTTGCGTTCTCTTTTTTGTCGGAAGCAGTAGCCACCCTTCCTTCATCCGTGCTGCGTCGGCGTAATGGTTGGCTTCGTGATGATCAGCTCCTCAAGGGGGTGTCGCAGGGATCGCGAGGTGGCGGCGGGGCCCGAGCCCAGCCTTCCCATGAACACGGCGCGATTTGAGGCCTCCGTGCCCAGTAGGGCTTCAAGCCGGGCTTTCACCTCCTGGGCCAGGTCAATCACCTTCGTTTCCCTGGAGAACTTGCGGTTCTCGCGTGCGTAGCGTGCAAACACAAGCGGAGTGATTTCCGGCTGCATTTGTAAATTCAAGTGCGTGGATGTGAGCCAAAGCCTCTGCATCGCACGGCCGGCGTCCACGAAGTCTTCGAGTGTCCGAGCTTGTTGTTTTGCCACCAGCACGTAGTGCGCGCCGCAGCGCAGGCTTGGGAGAAGGTCCAGCTGAATTCTTGGTGCCCATGTCCCAGCCAGAAATCGGTTGAAAAAGCGCACCCGCTCCCAGCTTCCCATGACGAACTCCATCAGGCGGGTCGTTATTGGATCTGTGCCGAGCGCTTGTTCAGGAACTTTGCTCGTGCTGAACTGCTTGCGCCAGTCGATGATGTCGCGATGCACCTCGTAGGCCTCAGGGGAAGTCAGGCGGATCTTTGCGGAATGGAACATCAGCCAGGCGGTGTTCCAGCGGGCTTGGGGCCCTTCTAGCCACAAGATTTCGAAGCCGTCGCCGCAAGCCGATTCAAGTGTTTGCTTCTGGCTCGCGGTCAGTGGGGTGGTGCTCAAGGGTCGCCGTTGAACGCTTCGGCATTGAATGCAGTCAATCAATGGGCTGCGTCTTGAGCTGTCGCTGGGTGAGAAATGCCAGTCAAACACTGGGCGAGCCTCGGGTGAGGATGATCTGTGCGTGGACACAAGTCTCAATCCGTATTCGCTGGCGGCAATGGCTGCAGTTTCGATCAGCGCGCCCAGTGCAATCTGACTCGGGTGTCCATCCAAGTCGTAGACGCAATGTTCTCGGGTGTCGAAGCCGTGAACAACGACATCGTGAGGCCCGACGATTTCGAAGCGCCAAGGTTGCGTGTTGTCTCCGCTGGGTGCCCACCGTGCCAGGTCCAGAATTCGATGAATCACTGCGAGTTCGTTCATGTTGCAATCCTTGTCCGGCGCTGATGCCGCATCTCTGCATGCTGGCTGGATTGTCGGGTTTTCATAGGGCATCATGTGCGAAATGGAAACACGCTGCCACATTGCTAAAAGGTACTTTCATGAGTGCGCATTCTGAGTTTGACTATGGGCGGGCGTTTTCCCGAAACATTGGTTGGTTGACCGAGGCTGAGCAGGCACGAGTTCGAGAGGCTCGCGTTGCAATTGCTGGCTTGGGCGGCGTGGGTGGGGCGCATTTGTTGACCTTGGCCCGTTTGGGTGTGGGTGCATTTCACATCGCTGACTTCGACCAATTTGAAGTTCATAACTTCAATCGGCAAGTTGGTGCACAGATGTCTACTTTGGGTCGACCCAAAGCCGAGGTTCTCGCCGAAATGGCGCGAGAGATCAATCCTGAGGCTCATGTTGAGGCTTTTGCTGAAGGCGTGACGCCCGAGAACCTGAATGCGTTTCTGTCGGGTGTCGATGTTTATGTCGATGGCATCGACTTTTTTGCTATCGAGGCGCGACGCATGTTGTTTCGGGCCTGTTATGAGCGAGGAATCCCTGCTTTGACAGCCGCGCCGCTGGGCATGGGGGTTGCCTTTCTGTATTTCAAACCCGGTGGCATGAGCTTTGAGGATTACTTCAAAGTCGAGGGGCGTAGCCAGCAGGAGCAATATGCGCGATTCATTGCAGGCCTTTCGCCTGCGATGTTGCAGCGAGGCTATTTGGTGGCGCCGGAGGCTGTGAATTTTCACGAAAAGCGCGGTCCCTCCACCATGATGTCTTGTGACCTTTGTGCGGGGGTGATGGGTGTTTCAGTCTTGAAGGTCTTGCTCAATCGCGGAGCTTTGAAAGCAGCGCCATGGGTCATGCAGTTCGATGCCTACAAGCAAAAGCTCAGCTTCACTTGGCGGCCCTTCGGGAATGCCCATCCATTACAACGCCTGCTTTTGTTGTTGATTCGGCCGCTGCTGAAGGGTGTGGGGCGGCCTCGCTCTTGAGATCGATGCGCCTAGGGTATGTCCTAGGTGGGGCCAATAGCTGCGCGATTTTGTGTACCACTGCCGATTTCAAGCGTGGGGGACGCTTATTTGCAGGGGCTGAGCCTAGGGTGCCATGTGGCATGATGCCGGAGGTTTTTTCAGGCTGCTTTTTAGCGTGGCGTCCGTCGCAGCACTGGCAGTGTTTGCCGCAGCCGATGAATTTGAGAGGACATACCTTGAACAAGATTCTTGCTTCGACCTTGCGCCGTGTTGGCCTTGTTTTCGGTGTTGCGGCATCGTTGCTGTTCTCCGGCTGCGCCAGCGTGGATGGCAAATTCCCGCCAGCGCCCGCGAGCGCCACCAGCGGTGATTACAGTTACATCATCGGTGCAGGCGACTCCCTCAACATCATGGTCTGGCGCAATCCCGAGTTGTCGATGGTGGTTCCTGTCCGTCCCGACGGCAAGATTGCTGCGCCCTTGATCGACGAAATGGTGGTTCAGGGCAAGAACTCGGTCGCGGTTGCTCGTGAAATTGAAGCGCAGTTGGGCAAGTATGTGCGTGATCCGGTGGTCACGGTGATCGTGACCAGCTTCGTGGGCCCGTACAGCGAACAGATCCGAGTGATCGGTGAGGCTGCCCGTCCCCAGGCCTTGCCTTTCAAGCAAAAAATGACGGTGCTTGATGTGATGATCGCGGTCGGTGGACTGACGGACTTTGCAGCCGGCAACGAAGCCACCATTCTTCGGTCCGCCGACGGCGCTGGCAAACAGTATTCCGTTCGCCTCAAGGACCTGATCAAACGCGGCGATGTCTCCGCCAATGTCGAAATGCGTCCGGGTGATGTGCTGATCATCCCGCAGAGCTTGTTCTGATCTCGGCAGTGCGAGTTCTCGCACTGGAGGGCTCGGTCCAGGTGGCTGGGTCAACGGTGCGAGTTTGGCCTCGACGCGGGGCCCCTGCTTCTGTCCTAATTTTGGAACCCTAACTCGATGGACTTACTCATTGCGCAACTGCAGGCGATCGCCCGGCGGGTGTGGAAATATCGTTGGACTGGCGTAGCCACCTCTTGGATCGTCGGCGTCATTTGTGCGGTGGTTGTTTGGATACTTCCGGATCGATATGAGGCCAATGCTCGTATCTTTGTGGACACGCAATCCATCTTGAAGCCCTTGATGTCGGGCTTGGCGGTGCAGCCCAATATCGAGCAGCAAGTCACCATGCTGAGCCGAACCTTGATCAGCCGTCCCAATGTTGAAAAGCTGGTTCGGATGGCTGATCTGGATTTGAAGAATCAGTCCAAGGCACAGCAAGAGGCCACCATTGAGAAAGTAACCAAGAGCCTGTCGATTCAGAGCACTGCTCGCGACAATCTGTACACCTTGGCCTACCGCGACAATGATCCTGAAACTGCCAAGCGGGTGGTTCAGTCTCTGGTCTCGATCTTCGTGGAATCGAGTCTGGGCGCCAGCCGCAAGGATGCGGCTACGGCCACCTCCTTCATCAACGAGCAGATCAAGTCGTACGAAGCCAAGCTGGAGGAGGCCGAAAGCCGCCTGAAAGAGTTCCGCCTGCGGAATATCCAGAACATGTCAGGTGACGGCAAGGATGCTGCCAGCCGCCTGGGTGAACTCAGTGCTCAGTTGGAGCGTGCTCGTCTGGAGTACCGTGAGGCCGTCAATGCGCGCGACGCCGCCAAGGCCCAGCTGACTCAGGAGCGCTCCGGAAACACGAGCTCGCCCGTCAAGGCCTTGTTGCAAGAGGGGGACGCCGTGGTGGCGACGCCCGAGATCGACTCTCGCATCGATGCCCAGCGTCGCAACCTTGACGCCTTGCTGCAGCGCTACACCGATCAGCATCCCGATGTGATCGGCGCTCGCAAGCTGATCAAAGATCTGGAGTCGCAGAAAGCCAAGGAAGTCGCTGAGTTGCGCAAGGCAGCTGCCGCAGCGGCGGCTGCGCCCGCACCATTGGGTGGTAACAGCGGCAGCTTGGCCTACCAAGAAATGAACCGCTTGCTGGCCACCAGTGAGGTTCAGGTGGCAGCGCTCAAGGCTCGTGTGGACGAGTATTCTTCGCGTTATGCCCAGGCTTTGTCGGCAGTCAAGACGGCGCCCCAATTGGAGTCTGAGGCCGCGCAACTCAATCGTGACTATGCCATTCACAAGAAGAACTACGAGGACCTGGTGGCGCGTCGCGAATCGGCTTCAATCACTGGTGAGTTGGACGTCGCGTCCGGTGTTGCGGACTTCCGTCTGATCGATCCTCCGCGCGCCAATCCCAAGCCCGTCGCGCCCAATCGTCTCTTGCTGTTGGTGGGTGCATTGCTGGTTTCCCTTGTGGCTGGCGTGCTTGCCGCATTTGCCGTCAGCCAGTTGCGCCCGGTTTTCCATGACACCTTGGAAATGCGTGCTCGTCTGGATGTGCCAATCTTGGGTGTGGTGACCCGCTTGGTGTCCGAGGCGGACAAGCGCAACCAACGTTCCGACCTGATTCGCTTTGGCGCAGCAACCGGTGGTTTGGTGGGGATGTATGTCCTGGGCCTGACGGCGTTGGCAATCATGTTGAGCAGGCAGGTGGTCTGAGATGAGCAGTCTGATTGAACAAGCGGCCCAGCGACTGGAGCAGCTGCGGCAAGCCGGCGTGGTGTTGCCCAATGATGCGCAGGCCATGCCGCAGACCCCCCCCGTTTCTTTTGCCGGCGATGGCACAGATTTGGCCTCGCTGGCTGTGGCTACGGTCCAGGCCAAACCGGAGGAGTTTCATGCCTCGTCCAAGCGGGTCGATCTGGATTTGGAGGCTTTGGCTGCTCAAGGCTTCTTGACACCCAATGCGGCGCGCTCCCATATGGCGGATCAATATCGCGTCATCAAGCGCCCACTGATCAAAAACGCCATGGGCAAAGGCGTGGCCAGTCTCAATCATGGCAATCTGATCATGGTGACTAGCGCCTTGGCGGGCGAGGGCAAGAGCTTTACGTCGCTGAATCTGGCATTGAGCATTGCGGCGGAACTGGACAACACGGTGATGCTGGTGGATGCCGACGTTGCCCGTCCCTCGGTTTTGCGCATGTTGGGTCTGCCTCAAGGCCCGGGTCTGCTGGACGTGTTGGAGGAGTCGGTGGACATGTCCAGCGTCCTGCTTCGCACCAATGTTGACAAGCTCACCTTGCTACCGAGCGGCACGCCTCATGCCCGCGCGACCGAACTCTTGGCCAGCGATGCCATGAGCCATCTGCTGGACGATATGGCGCGGCGTTATCCCGATCGGATCATCATTTTTGATTCGCCGCCGCTGCTCTTGACCACAGAGTCTCGCGTTCTGGCATCGCATATGGGGCAGATCGTGGTGGTGGTTCACGCTGAGAAGACGGCACAGAGTGCAGTGCAGCAAGCTCTGGCGACTATCGAATCCTGCCCGCTGAAGATGCTGTTGTTGAATCAGGCCAATGCGAACAGTTCGGGCGGCTATGGCAGTGGTGGCTACGGCTACGGCTATGGCTATGGCACCGAAGATACGGCAAGCTGAACTCATGCCGATTCGAAATTTTCATGCGCGGGAGTGGGGCTTGCAGCCGGGAGTCGTGGCCGTGGCTTGCCTGCTGAGCGCGTCTGCCGTTTGGGCGCAGGACGAATCGGGGGCGTCGAGCAAGCTTTCGACCTCGGGGCGGCCCTCGGTTCTGGTGGAGCCGCGTTTTGGGGTCATGCAGACCTGGACCGACAACAATCGTCTGAGCCGCACCGATAAAGACGCGGCGCTCCTGACGACCTTGACACCCGGCATCTCCATCAGCACGACACGCGGTGCCGTGCGAGGCTCGCTGGACTATTCGCTCAATGGCATCGTTTACACAAAGAGCGAAGAGAAGGCCCGCGTGCAACACAGCTTGGCGGCGAAAGGCGTGGCTGAGCTGATTGATAGCTTGTTCTTTGTCGATGCAAGCGCGAGCATTTCGCAGCAGGCTGCCTCGGCATTTGGCGTCCAAACCGTGGATCCGTCGCTGGCCAATGCCAATCGACGTGAAACTGCCACGGTGAGCTTGTCTCCGCGTTTGCAAGGGCGTCTTGGCAGCCTTGCCAACTTCGAGTTTCGGGCCAACACCTCGGCCACGAATGTCTCAGACGCCGTCATTGGTGACAGCCATGCCAATGGAGGCAGCTTGCGCATCAGTCGCGCGGGGCGCGCGGCGCTGATGTGGTCGGTGGATGCCTCGACTCAGAAGTCCAGCTTCAAGACGGGGGCGCAGAACCGGGTCAGCAGTGTGACCGGCAGCCTGAACTACAAACCCGATATCGACTGGCAACTGGGTGTGCTGGCCGGACGTGAGCGCAGTGATTTGAAGGATTTCGTGCTGCGCAACAGCTGGACGTATGGCGCCAATCTCAGTTGGACACCTTCGCTGCGCACCAAGGTTTCGGCGGATTTCCAGTCTCACGATTACGGCGACTCGTTCACTTACAACCTGGAGCACCGCTGGTCGCGTTCTGCCCTGCGCTTCTCGGATTCACAGTCCGTCAACGCGGCGAGCTTCCAGAACGCCGGCGCGCCGCGCAGCAACTACGACCTGTATTTTTTCCAGTTCGCCTCTTTGGTGCTTGATCCGGCGCAGCGCGATGTGTTTGTGCGCAATTTTCTGCGCGCTCAGGGTTTGACGCCCGATGCTTTGGCCAACAGCGCCGTGGTTGACACCGGCCCGACTGTGCTCCGCAACCAATTGCTGTCCTACACCCTGCAAGGGGTGAGAACCACCATCACGACGACCGCCAGCCGAAGCAACAACCGGCGCTTGGCCTCAGCCAGCGCGAGTGCTGGTGATTTTGCCGCCACGGGCCGTGTGCTCCAGCGCAGTCTCAGCTTGAATGTTTCGCACAACCTGACGCCCACGTCGAGCGCCGTGCTCAGCGTCTTGCAGCAGGAGAGCGAAGGCGATTCGGCGGCTCAGACCACCACGCTGCGATCCATTTCGGCGAGCTGGAATTGCCGACTCGGTACCCGGACCAACTTCACACTGGGCGCGCGAGCTGCGCACTCGGGCGGGTTGATTTCCTATCGCGAAAACGCCATGTTCGCCAACCTCGTCCAGCAGTTCTGAGCCATGTACGAATCCTTTTACGGGTTGAGCAGCAAGCCGTTTCAGCTCAGTCCTGATCCCAACTTCTACTTTGGCAGCAAGCAGCATCGGCGCGCCAAGGCTTATCTGGACTACGGTGTCCTGCGCAACGATGGTTTCATCGTCATCACTGGGGAGATCGGTGCCGGCAAGACCACCCTCTTGCGTGGTCTGCTGGACAGCCTGAATCGCAGCAATGTGGTGATCGGCAATCTGGTCACCACACAGTTGGACGCGGAAGACACGCTGCGCATGGTCGGCTCGGCCTTTGGTGTGCGCCTCAAGGATCTGCCCAAATCCGAGATCCTGATGACGCTGGAGGCGTTTTTTGTCAGCCAGACCACGCAGGGCAAGCGCTGCTTGCTGATCGTGGACGAGGCGCAGAACCTCTCGGCGCGGGCCGTGGAAGAGCTGCGCATGCTCTCGAACTTCCAGTTTGGCAACCAGTCTTTGCTGCAGACCTTTTTGGTCGGCCAGCCTGAGTTCCGCGGCATCCTGCAGCGGCCCGAGATGGAGCAGTTCCGTCAGCGCGTGGCGGCGACCTGCCATATCGGGCCCTTGGATGAAGACGAAACCAAGGCCTATATCGAGCACCGGCTCAAATGCGCAGGCAGTACCGGCAAGCCGACCTTCGATGCTGATGTATTCCCGCTGATTTACAAAACCAGCCAGGGCATTCCGCGTCGAATCAATTCCCTGTGCGATCGTTTGTTGCTGCTGGGTTTCATGGGCAACAAGGTCAATTTGACCCTGCATGAACTCCATGATGTGCTCAAGGATATTGCGCAAGAAGCACAAACACCCACTCAGGTGGTGGGTGGCGGATCGGACACAGGTGTGGGTAAATTCCTGGATACCGATCAGCCCATCGATTTCTCGCGCGTCAAACTGAATGCCGACGAGGTCAACGGTTTGAGTGAAGAGCTGTCGAACCTCAGCCAGGGTCATTTTGCAGAGCGCTTGCAGCGCCTGGAAAACGGCCTGCAGCGACTGGAACGCATCAATTTGCAAACCCTGAGCTTGCTGCAGAAGCTGGTGGAAGCGGTCCGGACCCACTGAGCTTGCTTTTGCCCCGTTTGCGCACTCTGTCACAGAGCTGTCGCAAGGGCAGGGCAGAACCGGGGCTTCGTGGCCGATATCGGTGTGCAGTGTCTGAAGATTTTTAATAAGCCAACAAGAGTGGGTGCGCAGAGTCTCATGTCTGAACAAAAAGCCATACGGAATGCGATGACCGTGGATGTGGAAGATTACTTCCAGGTCTCGGCCTTCGCGCCCTATATTGCGCGTGGCGATTGGGAAGGCTGTGAGTGCCGGGTGGAGCGCAATATCGAGCGCATCCTGGCCCTGTTCGCCCAGCATCAGACCAAGGCCACGTTCTTCACCCTGGGCTGGATCGCCGAGCGCTACCCGCAGGTGGTGCGCGATATCGTGGCGGCCGGCCACGAACTCGCCAGCCATGGCTACGGCCACGAACGCGCCAGCGATCTGAGCCCGCAAGCTTTCATGCAGGACGTCGTCCGTGCCAAGAAGTTGCTGGAAGATCTGGGCGGCCATGAGGTGATTGGCTACCGCGCGCCGAGTTTCTCGATCGGCAAGAGCAATCTCTGGGCCTTCGACACCTTGCGCGAGGCTGGCTACCAATACAGCTCCAGCGTCTACCCGATTCAGCACGACCATTACGGCATGCCAGATTCACCGCGTTTCGCCTACCCGGTGCGTGAGGGTTTGCTGGAAGTGCCGGTCACGACCTTGCGGGTGATGAACAAGAACCTGCCGTCCAGCGGCGGTGGCTATTTCCGCCTGCTGCCTTATTCGGTGTCGCGTTGGCTGATCCGTCAGGTCAATGCCCAGGATCAACAGTCCGCCGTGTTCTATTTCCACCCCTGGGAAATCGACGTTGATCAGCCGCGTGTCGCCGGCATCGACAGCAAGTCGCGCTTCCGCCACTACGTCAATATTGCGCGCACCCACGACCGCATCGGCCGCCTGCTGCAGGACTTTGCCTGGGGTCGCATGGACGAGATCTTCCTGGGTCGACGCACCGCGGCGCTGGCCACCAGCGCAGTTGCAGCCTGAACCATGGCTGCACTCCAAATCAAGCGCCTGACGGCGCAAGACGCCGCGCTTGCCCGGCGCTGGGACGAATTCGTCCTGGCCTGCTCGCAAGCCACCTTCTTTCACCGTGCCGGCTGGTTGCGCATGGTCGAGCAGGTGTTCAAGCACCAGGGTTTCTTTCTCTACGCCGAGCGTGAGGGCGAGATCGAGGGTGTGCTGCCCCTGGCTCAGGTCAAGAGCATGCTGTTCGGCCACTCGCTGGTGGCTTTGCCCTTTGCGGTGTATGGCGGTGTTGCAGCCCTGAACGACGAGGCAGCCGCCGCTCTGGAGCAAGAAGCGCAGGCCATTGCGCAGCGCCTGGGTGCTGAGCACCTCGAGTTCCGCAATATCGCGCCCCGTCACGCCGACTGGCCAAAGCAGGATTTGTACGTCACCTTCCGCAAGGAGATCCTGCCCGAGGAAGAGGCCAATATGCTGGCCATTCCGCGCAAGGCCCGGGCCAGTGTGCGCAAAGGCATCAAAAACAATCTGGTCTCGCACATCGATCCAACGGTGGATCGCTTTTTCGCGCTCTACGCCGACAACACCCACCGCCACGGTACGCCGGCCATGCCCAAGCGCTACTTCGCGGCTTTGCTGGACGAGTTCGGTGCCGATGCTGAGGTGCTGACGGTCACCGATGCCCAAGGCAAGCCACTCAGCTCGGTGCTGAGTTTCTACTTCCGTGACGAGGTGCTGCCTTACTACGCCGGCGACGACGAAGCCGCGCGCGATCTGGCCGGCAACGACTTCAAGTACTGGGAGCTGATGCGTCGCGCCTGCGCGCGTGGCTGCAAGGTGTTCGACTACGGCCGCAGCAAGCAGGGCACCGGTTCCTACGCCTTCAAGAAGAACTGGGGCTTCGAGCCGACGCCGTTGCATTACGAGTACTGCCTCTACAAGCGCGACGCCGTGCCGCAGAACAACCCGAGCAATGCGAAGTACCAGCTCCTGATCAAGACCTGGCGGCGCTTGCCCCTGGGCTTTGTCAACTGGTTGGGGCCCTTCATCGTGCGCAATCTGGGTTGAGCCATGCCCGCCCCACACCACTGCTTGCTTGATGCACGAAGCCGCCCACTGAATCTGATCTCTCGCGCATGCCTGCGCGTCCAGCCGCTATGAGCTTGCGCGTTCTCCACATCCTCGACCACTCCTTGCCGCTGCACAGCGGCTACAGTTTTCGCACCGCCTCCATCCTGCGCGAGCAGCGTGCGCGCGGCTGGATCACCTCTCACCTGACCAGCCCCAAGCAGGGCCCGGGCGAGGGCCTGATGGAGGAGGCCTCGGGCTGGCAATTCCACCGCACGCCCAGCACCGCGGCCGATGGCCTGATCCGCCAGATGCAGCTGACGGCCGCGCGCATCCGGGAAGTCGTGGCCATCGAGCGCCCTGACATCATCCACGCCCATTCGCCGGTGCTCAATGCCTTGCCCAGCCTCTGGGTCGGCCGACAGCTGCGTTTGCCGGTGGTGTATGAGATGCGAGCCTCTTGGGAGGATGCGGCTGTCGACCACGGCACGACGACCGAAGGCAGCTTGCGCTACCGCGTGTCGCGGGCGCTGGAAAGCTTTGCGCTCAAGCGTGCCGACCAGATCACCACCATTTGCGAAGGCCTGCGTGGCGACATCATGTCGCGCGGTGTGCCGGCGGATCGCATCACCGTGATCCCGAATGCGGTTGACGCCCAGGCCTTCCAGTTTGGCGTCAGCCCGGACCCGGTGCTGCGTGCCAAGCTGGGCCTGGACGGCGCCGTTGTGCTTGGTTTTGCAGGCTCCTTCTACGGCTACGAAGGCCTGCACCTGCTGCTGGACGCTGCGGCTCGCCTCTTGCCCACGCTGCCGCAGCTTCGCGTGCTGCTGGTCGGCGGCGGCCCGCAGGAGGCGGCGCTCAAGGCGCAGGTGGAGCGCCTGGGCCTGCAGCAGCAGGTGATCTTCACCGGCCGGGTGCCGCACGCGGAGGTGCAGCGTTACTACGAACTGATCGACGTGCTGGCCTACCCGCGCCTGCCCATTCGCCTGACCGAGCTGGTCACGCCGCTCAAGCCCCTGGAGGCCATGGCCCAAGGGCGCATGTTCGTGGCCTCCGATGTCGGCGGCCACCATGAGCTGGTGCGCCACGGCGAGACCGGCCATCTCTTCAAGGCCGGCGATGTGGGCGCTCTGGCCGCTGCCATCGAACAGCTGCTGGCCCAGCGCGAGCAATGGCCGCGCATCGCCGCGCAGGCCCGCCATTTCGTGGAAGCCGAGCGCACCTGGGCCCGCAGCGTGGCCCGCTACGAAGAGGTCTACCGGCGCGCCCTGGGCCGCTACGGTCGTACCTTCCCCCCTGTTTCTTCCTGAGGCCCGACCCAGCTATGTGCGGCATCCACGGCATCCTGCGTCTTGACGGCGCCCCGGTCGAATCGGCCCATCTGAGCTTGATGGGCGACATCACCCAGCATCGCGGCCCCGACGATGAAGGCCAGCACATTGACGGTGCCTGCGGCATCGCCATGCGGCGCCTGTCCATCATTGACCTGGCCGGCGGCCACCAGCCCCTGTCCAACCAGGACGGCAGCCTCTGGCTGGTCTGCAATGGCGAGATCTACAACTACCGCGAGCTGCGTGCCGAGCTGCAAGCCAAGGGGTTTCAGTTCAAGACCGGCTCCGACAGCGAGGTGCTGCTGCATCTGTACGACGCCGAGGGCGATGACTTCGTCCACCGCCTCAACGGCATGTTCGACTTCGCCCTCTGGGATGCGCGCCGCCGCCGTCTGCTGATCGGCCGTGACCGCATCGGCGTCAAGCCCCTGTACGTGATGCAGGACGGTCAGCGCCTGGCTTTTGCCACCGAAGCCAAGGCCTTGCTGGCTTTGCCCGGCGTTCGGGCCGAGCTGGACACTCGCGTGCTCTCCAGCTACCTGCAGCTGGGCTATGTGGCCGCGCCGGGCAGCATGTTCAAGGGCATTCGCAAGCTGCCGCCGGCCACGCTGCTGGCGGTGGAGGCTGGTCAGGTCAAGGAGTGGCGCTACTGGCGCGTGTCGGCGCAGATCCGCCGCGACTGGAGCGAGGCCGAGTGGATCGAGCGCTCGCGCGAAAGCCTGCAGCGCGCCGTGCGCATGCAGATGGTCAGCGACGTGCCGATCGGCGCTTTCCTCTCGGGTGGTGTCGATTCCAGCGCGGTCGTGGCCTATATGGCCCGCGAGTCCAGCGAGCCCATCCGCACCTATGCCATCGGTTTCGAAGGCGGTGAGGCCGAGACGCTGTACAACGAGCTGCCGTTCGCGCGCCAGGTCTCCGAGCTGTTCAAGACCCAGCACAAGGAAATTGTCGTCAAGCCCGATGTGGTGGGTCTGCTGCCCCAGCTGCTCTGGCATATGGACGAGCCGCTGGCCGACACGGCCTTCATCACCACCTATCTGGTCTCGCAGTTTGCGCGCCAGGATGTGAAGGTGATCCTCTCGGGCGTGGGCGGTGACGAGCTGTTTGGCGGTTATCGCCGCTACCTGGGCGGTCATTACGCACGCCGTTTCCAGGCGCTGCCCGCTTGGCTGCAATCAGCCATCGGCTTTGCGGCCGGCCGCTTGCCGGCCGATCGTCACTCAGGACTGCTCAACACCTTGCGCCTGGCCAAGGGCTTTGTCGCCAGCGCCGGTATGGGCGCCGATGCGCGCTACCAGAGCTATCTGCAAGTGCTGGGGCAGGACCTGGTCGGCCGTCTGCTGGTGGACGGCGCGGGCGGTCAAGACCCGCTGGCCGCGGCTTTCGCTAGCGCCGGCCATGAGGACGAACTCAACCGCATGCTGGCCGTGGACGCAGAAACGCAGCTGCCTGACGATCTGCTGCTCTTGACCGACAAGATGAGCATGGCCGTGTCGCTCGAGTGCCGCGTGCCTCTGCTCGATCACGAACTGCTGGAGCTGGCGGCGTCCATGCCTTCGGACATCAAGATCCGTGGTGGCCGCCTCAAGCATGTGCTGAAGTCGGCCCTGGCCGATGTGCTGCCGGATGACATCCTGAACCGCAAGAAGCGCGGCTTCGGCACGCCCATGGGCGCCTGGCTCAAGAAGGAATTGGCGCCGCTGCTGCGCCGCCTGCTGGCGCCTGAGGTGGTGAAGGCGCGGGGCCTGTTCGTGCCGGCCGTCGTGTCAGGCCTGATCGCCGACCACGAAGCCAACCGCATGGACGGCACCGATGCGCTGCTGTCTCTGATGAATCTTGAAATCTGGAGCCGGGTCTATCTGGACGGCCGCAGCCCCGCCGATGTGGCGCTGGAGCTGAAGTCTTACCTGCCCCGCGCCTGACGCCCCCGCTCCTCCATCTGCCCGCATGAACATCCTCTACGTCTGCCATCGCTTTCCCTTCCCGCCCAAGCGTGGAGGCAAGATCCGGCCCTTCAATATGATCCGCCACCTGACGGCGGCGGGGCATGAGGTCACCGTCTGTTCGCTGGTGCGCGCCGAAGACGAAGGCGTGGAAGGGCAGGGCATTGCACCGCATTGCAAGGCCTTCCATATGGCGCGCGTGCACAACCCGGTGCAGGCCTTGCGCATGGTGGCGCGTCTGCCCCTGACCACGCCCTCGTCCATGGGCTTTTTCTACTCGGCCGAGCTGGCAGCCAAGATCAAGCACCTGCTGGCCACGCAGAAGTTCGATCTGATCTTTGTTCACTGCTCCTCGGTCGCGCAGTACGTGGAGCATGTGCAGGACATTCCCAAGATCCTGGACTTCGGCGATATGGACTCGCAGAAGTGGCTGGAGTACGCGGACGCCAAGCCTTTCCCGCTGTCCCTGGGCTACCGGCTCGAAGGCTACAAGATGCTGGCGGCCGAGAAGCGCCTGGCCCGCCGCTTTGACCTCTGTACCGCCACCACGCGCGCCGAATGGCAGACGCTCAACGACTATGGCACGGGTGCAGCGACCGACTGGTTCCCCAACGGTGTCGATGCCGATTACTTCAGCCCCAATGGCACGGCCTACGACCCTGACACCATCAGCTTCATCGGCCGCATGGACTACTACCCCAACCAGGAATGCATGTCGCGTTTCTGTGCGGAAACCTGGCCCTTGATCAAGGCGCGCCGGCCGCAGATGAAGCTGACCATCGTCGGCGCCGACCCGTCGCCGGCCATGCGCAAGCTCGGTGAGATCGACGGCGTCACCGTCACCGGCTCGGTGCCGCATGTGCAGCCCTATGTGCGCAAATCGGCCCTGATGGTGGCCCCGCTGGCGATTGCCCGCGGCACGCAGAACAAGATCCTCGAAGCCATGGCCATGGGGGTGCCGGTGGTGACCAGCAGCATTGCCGCAGGCGGTGTCGACGCCGAGGCCGAGACCCATCTGCTGGTGGCCGACACGCCGCAGCAATGCGCCGAGGCGGTGCTGCGCATCGTCGAGAATCCCGCCGAGCGGGAGCGTCTGGCCCTGGCCGGCCGCGCGCGCATGCTCAGCCACCATGCCTGGCCGCGCTCCATGGAGCGTCTGGACAAGATCATTGCCCAGGTTCTGACCTCGGCATCCACCTCATCAAAAAAGCAGGCAGTGAAGTCATGAAGATCAGCATTTTTGGATTGGGCTATGTGGGCGCGGTGTCGCTGGCCTGTTTGTCGCGGGACGGCCATGATGTGGTGGGCGTGGACATCGAGCCGGCCAAGCTGGACCTGATCAAGAACGGCAAGACGCCGGTGGTCGAGGAGGGCATGGTGGAGCTGATGGCGCAAGTCGCGGCCAGCGGCCATGTCAGCGTGACGACGGACGCGGTGCAGGCGGTGCTGAGCACCGAGATCTCGCTGGTCTGCGTGGGCACGCCCTCGGCGGCCAACGGCAGCCAGGACCAGGGCGCGGTGTTGCGCCTGGCCGAGCAGATCGGTGAGGCGCTCAAGCAAAAGAGCGAGCCGCATGTGGTGGTGTTCCGCTCGACCCTGGTGCCGGGCACGGTGGAAGACGTGCTGCGCCCCATCATCGAGCGCGCCTCGGGCAAGCGCGACGGCGTGGACTTCCACCTGTGCTTCCAGCCCGAGTTCCTGCGCGAAGGCAGCTCCATCCGCGACTACGACAAGCCGCCCTTCACCATCGTCGGTGCCAACCACGAGTACGCGGCCGAGCGGCTGCAAGCCCTGTTCGGCCATCTGCCCTGCAAGTTCCTGAAGACCTCGGTGCGCGCGGCCGAGATGATGAAGTACTGCTGCAACAACTTCCACGCGCTCAAGATCACCTTCGCCAACGAGACGGCGCGCCTGTGCGGTGCATTGGGCGTGGACGCCTTCGAAGTGATGGACCTGGTCTGCCAGGACACGCAGCTCAACATCTCCAAGGCCTATCTGAAACCGGGCTTCGCCTTCGGCGGCTCCTGCCTGCCCAAGGACCTGCGCGCGACCACCTACCTCGCCAAGACGCACGATCTGGAGCTGCCCATGCTCTCGGGCATCCTGGCCTCCAACCGCCAGCACCTGGACCTGGCGCTGGACAAGCTGCTGGCCCTGGGCAAGCGCAAGATCGGCTTCATCGGCCTGTCCTTCAAGACCGGCACGGACGATCTGCGCGAGAGCCCGCTGGTGACCCTGGCCGAGCAGCTGATCGGCAAGGGCATGCAGCTGTCGATCTATGACCCCGAGGTGCATCTGGCCAGTCTGCTGGGCGCGAACCGCAGCTTTGTGCAGAAGCACCTGCCGCACATCGGTGAGATGCTCAAGGGCGATCTGGCCGAGGTGGTGCAGGGCAGCGAGGTGCTGGTGATGGGCCTGTCGGGCGCGGAGATCGCGGCGCAGGTGGCGGGCTTGGCTCGCGCCGACCAGGACCTGCTGGACCTGGTGAACCTGCCCAACAAGGCGGACTTCAAGGCCCGGGTGCAGGGGCTGTGCTGGTGATGAGTCCGAACAGCCCGACGCCAGTGAAGCGCGGCGCGCCCGGCGGCGCAGGCTGGCCACGTGCGCTCGCGGGGCTTGTGCTGCTCTTGCTCGTGGTTTTGGGCCTGTACCACCAGACCGCCTGGGCCATGGTGCAAATCTGGAACCGCTCGGAGACCTTTGCACATGCTTTCACGGTGCCGCCAATTGCCTTGTGGTTGATTTGGCGACTCCGAGCCTCCATCGCCGTGCTTGAGCCGCGGCCGTCGCCCTGGTTCCTGTTGCCCATGGCAGCTTGCGGCCTGTTGTGGTTGCTCGGCGACTTGGCGGCCGTCAACGCGGCCACCCAGCTGGCCTTGGTGGGCATGTTGGTGTGCGCCGTACCGCTGTGCCTGGGGGCGGCGGTGGCGCGTGTGATGGCCTTCCCGCTCGCTTTTTTCTTCTTCGCCGTACCCATCGGTGAGTTTCTGATGCCGCTGTTCATGAACTGGACGGCGGACTTCACGGTCAGCGCCCTGCGATTGAGCGGCATTCCGGTCTACCGCGAAGGTCTGCAGTTCGTGATCCCGAGCGGCAACTGGTCAGTGGTCGAAGCCTGCAGTGGCATCCGTTACCTGATGGCTTCGGTCATGGTGGGCGCTTTGTTTGCCTACCTGAACTACCGTTCCCTCAAGCGGCGCGTGATCTTTGTGATCTTCGCCACGATGCTGCCGGTGGTGGCCAACTGGGTGCGAGCCTATCTGACCGTGTTGCTCGGCCATGTGTCCGGCAATGAATTGGCGACCGGGGCTGATCATTTGCTCTACGGCTGGGTGTTCTTCGGCATCATCATGCTGGCCATGTTCATGGTCGGTGGCCGTTGGGCCGAGGCCGATGCGCAAGGCCTTGACACACCACCGGCTGCGAACGGCGCGGCCTTGACCTCTCGGGCGCCTGCCGTTGGGTTGACAACCCTGGGTGCCGGCTTGCTCGTCTTGCTGGCGCCATTTGCCTGGTCCCAGCACCTCGCCGTACCAGCGAGTCAGACCGAGCTTCGTTTGGCACTGCCCACGGGGTCGTTGGGCGCTTGGACGTCGATGCCGGCCACAGCGCCGATGTTGAAGCCCGTGTTCCAGTCTCCTGCTGCGCAGGCGGCGGCTGTTTTCCGCAAGGGCAATCAAGAGCTGGGCGTGCACGTGGCCTACTACCGCCAGCAAAGCTACCGCAGCAAGCTGATCAGCTCGGTCAACACCTTGGTCGCAAGCGAGGACCGTCAATGGTCCGTGGTGTCGCAGGGGCGGCTTGACTTGCCTCAGGCCTCTTTGGCCGTGCGTCGCGTTGAACTGCTCAATCTGCGTGGCACGGACAGCCCGTGGCCGCGGCGCCTCGATGTCTGGCAGGTGTATTGGATCAATGGTGACGCCACCAGCCGTGACTGGCAGGCCAAGCTGCTGGCCCTTTGGCATCGCCTGATGGGCCGCGGTGACGATGCTGCCTCTTTGGTCTTTTACACAGACCGCGGAGATGAGGGGGCGGGTGAGGCTGTCCTGCGTGAGTTTGTGCAAGAGAATTGGGCCGCATTCGATGCGGCCCTGCGCAAGACCCGGGACGCGCAGGCCGCGGCACCAGCGGTGCCCGGCTGAACAGCTGTTTTTGAACGATCGACTTTGAGTTTTGGACTGACAAGGGAAACAAGATGACGACCTTAGCGGTGATCGGCCTGGGCTATGTGGGCCTGCCTTTGGTGGTGGAGTTCGGCAAGCAGATCCGGACCATTGGTTTTGATATTTCGACCGCCAAGGTCGAGTCCTGCCAGCGTGGCGTCGACCCCTCGCGCGAGCTGACTGACGAGCAGGTGCAGGCGGCCACCCATGCGGTCTACACCGACAAGCCCGAGATGCTGGCCGAGGCCGACATCATCATCGTTGCTGTGCCCACGCCGGTGGACGAGGCCCACATTCCCGACTTCAAGCCCCTGATCGGCTCCAGCACCAGCGTCGGCCGCCACATGAAGAAGGGCGCCATCGTCGTGTACGAGAGCACCGTTTACCCCGGCGCCACCGAAGAGGTCTGCATCCCCGTGCTGGAACGCGAGTCGGGCCTCAAGTGGAAGCAGGATTTCTTCGTCGGCTACAGCCCTGAGCGCATCAATCCGGGCGACAAGGAGCACACGCTGACCAAGATCCTGAAGATCGTCTCCGGCGACACGCCCGAGACGCTCAACAAGGTGGCCGAGCTCTACGAGAAGATCATCATCCCCGGCGTGCACCGCGCCTCCAGCATCAAGGCCGCCGAGGCTGCCAAGGTGATCGAGAACACCCAGCGCGACCTGAACATCGCGCTGATGAACGAGCTGGCCATCATCTTCGACAAGATCGGCATCGACACCTCCGAGGTGCTGGCCGCGGCCGGCACCAAGTGGAACTTCCTGAAGTTCAAGCCGGGCCTGGTTGGCGGCCACTGCATCGGCGTGGACCCCTACTACCTGACCCACAAGGCCGACATGCTGGGCTACCACCCGCAAGTCATCCTGGCCGGCCGTCGCATCAACGACAGCATGGGCAAGTTCATTGCCGAGCAGACCATCAAGCACATGATTGCTTCGGGCTCCTACATCAAGGGCGCCCGTGTCAATGTGCTGGGCCTGACCTTCAAGGAAGACTGTGGCGATCTGCGCAATTCCAAGGTTATTGACATCATCAACGAACTGCGCACCTACGGCGTGGAAGTGTTCGTGACCGATGCGCAGGCCGAGGCTGAGGAAGCCATGCACGAGTACGGCGTGCGCTTGCTGCCCTTCGACGAACTGCCGCGAGCTGATGCCGTGGTTGCGGCCGTCGCCCACAAGGAGTACGCGAAGCTGAGCGTCGAAGACCTGGGCAAGAAGCTGGTCAAGGGCGGGGCTTTCATCGATGTGAAGGCAGCGTTTGATCAAGGCGGTCTGGAAGCTGCCGGCTTCCGCGTCTGGCGCCTCTGATCGAGCGCTGGGATTGACCCCTCACCGCATGAGCGAGCGCCGGCCTCTCGTCGTCCACCTGCTGTTCCGCTTCGACACCGGAGGGTTGGAGAACGGGGTGGTCAATCTGATCAACCACATGGACGCCAGCCGCTGGCGCCATGCGGTGGTGGCCATGACCGAGGTTACTGAGTTTCGGCGCCGCATCCAGCGAGAGGATGTGCAATTCCTGGGGTTGAACAAGCCGCCGGGGCCGGGCGTTTTGCAGTGGGGTGCGCTGTATCGCATGTGCCGTGAGCTGCGGCCCGACATCGTTCACAGCCGCAATCTGGCGGCGCTCGAAGGCCAGCTGCCGGCGTGGCTGGCCCGTGTGCCGGCGCGCATCCACGGTGAGCATGGCCGAGACATGGACGATGTGGATGGCCTCAACCGGCGCAACCGCCTGACCCGGCGCTTCTACAGCCCTTTTGTGCAGCGCTATGTGGCGCTGTCGCGCGACCTGGGCGGCTATCTGGAGAATGCGGTCGGTATTGGGTCGCAGCGCATCCACCAGATCTACAACGGGGTGGACACCGACAAGTTCCTCCCGCGCGGCGCGGCGGTGGCCTCGATAGAAGGATGTCCCTTCCAATCCGGCCCACAGCTGCTGGTGGGGACGGTGGGTCGCATGCAGTCGGTCAAGGACCAGTTGACCCTGGCCCGCGCCTTTGTCCTGGCCTTGCAGCTGCAGCCTGGCTTGCGCGAACGCCTGCGGCTGGTGATGGCGGGCGATGGCCCCCTTCGTGCTCAGGTGGCCCAGGTCTTGGCCGAAGCCGGGATGAGCGATCTGGCCTACCTGCCAGGCGAGCGGCGCGATGTGGCGGAGCTGATGCGCGGGCTGGATGTGTTTGCCCTGCCGTCGCTGGCGGAAGGTGTTTCGAACACCATACTGGAGGCCATGGCCTGCGGCCTGCCGGTGCTGGCCACCCGCGTCGGTGGCAATGCCGAGCTGGTGGAAGAGGGGCGTACCGGACTCTTGGTGCCCTCAGCCGATGTACCGGCCATGGCTGCAGGCCTGATCCGCCTGGCGCAGGACGCGGCATTGCGGGCCGATTTCGGCCAAGCCGGGCGTCAGCGGGTGGAGCAGCGCTTCAGCTTGCGTGCCATGGTCGCGGCATATGATGCTTTGTACAGCCAGGCGCTGGGGCGGCCCCCACTCGATCTCGAACACGGTCTGCGGACCACAAAGTAGAACAAGATATGTGCGGAATCACTGGAATCTTTGACACGCGTGCGGCCCGCGAGATCGATGCGGCGCGCCTGCATCGGATGAACGAGTCGCAGCACCACCGCGGCCCCGATGAAGGCAGCCTGCACACCGAACCCGGCCTGGGCATGGGGCATCGCCGGCTGTCCATCATCGACATCTCCACCGGCCAGCAGCCGCTGTTCAACGAGGATGGTTCGGTGGTCGTGGTCTTCAATGGCGAGATCTACAACTACCAGTCGCTGATCCCCGAACTGCAGGCCCTGGGTCATGTGTTCCACACCAAGAGCGACACCGAGTGCATCGTCCATGCCTGGGAAGCCTGGGGTGAGGACTGCGTGCAACGCTTCCGCGGCATGTTTGCCTTTGCGCTCTGGGACCGCAACAAGCAGACCTTCTTCATGGCCCGCGACCGCATGGGCGTGAAGCCCCTGTTCTACAGCGTGCTGGATGATGGCCAACTGCTGTTCGGCTCGGAGCTGAAGTCTCTGCTGGCCCATGGCCAGATGCGCCGCGACATCGACCCGCTGGCGGTCGAAGAGTATTTCGCGCTCGGCTATGTGGCCGAGCCGCGCTGCATCTTCAAGCAGGCGCGCAAGCTCGAGCCGGGCTACAGCCTGTGCATCCGTCGCGGCCAGCCGATTCCCGAGCCCAAGCAGTTCTGGGATGTGCGCTTCACGCTCGACCGCCAGATCGGCGTCGAGGAAGCCTGTCTGGAACTGCAGGAACGTCTCAAGGAATCGGTGCGCCTGCGCATGATTGCCGAGGTGCCGCTGGGCGCGTTCCTGTCCGGTGGCGTGGATTCCAGCGCCGTGGTGGCCACCATGGCCGGCATCAGCTCGGACGCGGTCAACACCTGCTCGATCGCCTTCGACGACCCGGCTTTCAACGAATCTGAGTTCGCCAAACTGGTGGCCGACCGCTACCGCACCGAGCACAAGGTGGAGACCGTCAAGTCCGACGACTTCGACCTGCTCGACACCCTGGCTCGGCTCTACGACGAGCCCTATGCCGACAGCTCGGCCATCCCGACCTACCGGGTCTGCCAGCTGGCGCGCAAGCATGTGACCGTGGCCCTGTCGGGCGATGGCGGTGACGAGACCTTCGGCGGCTACCGCCGCTACCGCATGCATTTGATGGAAGAGCGCATGCGCTCCATGATGCCGGCCGGCCTGCGCAAGCCGCTGTTCGGCACGCTGGGGCGCCTGTACCCCAAGGCGGACTGGGCGCCGCGCGTGTTCCGCGCCAAGACCACGTTCGAAGGCCTGTCGCGCAATGCCGTCGAGGCCTACTTCCACTCGGTGTCCATCTTGCGCGGTCCCATGCGCGAGCAGCTCTTCAGCCCGCAGTTCAAGGCCCAGCTCAGCGGTTACGAGGCCCAGGAGGTGTTCGACCGCCATGCCGCCAAGGCCCAGACCGACGATCCGCTGGCCCTGATCCAGTACCTGGACACCAAGACCTATCTGGTCGGCGACATCAACACCAAGGTGGACCGCGCCAGCATGGCGCATTCGCTGGAAGTGCGTGAGCCGCTGATGGACCATGAGCTGGTCGAGTGGGTGGCCAGCCTGCCATCGGACCTCAAGATTCGCGGTCAGGAAGGCAAGTACCTGCTGAAGAAGTCCATGGAGCCACTGCTGCCCGACGAGGTGCTGTACCGGCCCAAGATGGGCTTCGCCGTGCCGCTGGCGCGCTGGTTCCGTGGCCCGCTCAAGCAACGGGTGCAGGACGCCGTGCTCGGCCCGCGCTTGGCCGCCACTGGCTGGTTCAACCGCGAATACCTTCAGCACCTGGTCGAAGCTCATCAAAGCGGCGCCCGCGACTACAGCGCGCCGCTGTGGACGCTGCTGATGTTCGAGGCCTTCCTGCGCCAGGTGGTGGATGAAGAGTTGCCTTTGGCCGTGCACAGCCGGGACGGCGTCCCCGCCTAAGTAGGGTCTGCCCGCCTGGCTTTTTCTGACGGCGGGCTCAGCTGGATTCCGGGGCGTTCGCGCCCCGTAGCTGCAACAAGATTTCGGAGACTTTGAGCAATGAAGATCAGCATTTTTGGATTGGGCTATGTGGGCGCGGTGTCGCTGGCCTGTTTGTCGCGGGATGGCCATGATGTGGTGGGCGTGGACATCGAGCCGGCCAAGCTGGACCTGATCAAGAACGGCAAGACGCCGGTGGTCGAGGAGGGCATGGTGGAGCTGATGGCGCAAGTCGCGGCCAGCGGCCATGTCAGCGTGACGACGGACGCGGTGCAGGCCGTGCTGAGCACCGAGATCTCGCTGGTCTGCGTGGGCACGCCCTCGGCGGCCAACGGCAGCCAGGACCAGGGCGCGGTGCTGCGCCTGGCCGAGCAGATCGGTGAAGCGCTCAAGCAAAAGAGCGAGCCGCATGTGGTGGTGTTCCGCTCGACCCTGGTGCCGGGCACGGTGGAAGACGTGCTGCGCCCCATCATCGAGCGCGCCTCGGGCAAGCGCGACGGCGTGGACTTCCACCTGTGCTTCCAGCCCGAGTTCCTGCGCGAAGGCAGCTCCATCCGCGACTACGACAAGCCGCCCTTCACCATCGTCGGTGCCAACCACGAGTACGCGGCCGAGCGGCTGCAAGCCCTGTTCGGCCATCTGCCCTGCAAGTTCCTGAAGACCTCGGTGCGCGCGGCCGAGATGATGAAGTACTGCTGCAACAACTTCCACGCGCTCAAGATCACCTTCGCCAACGAAACCGCGCGCCTGTGCGGCGCTTTGGGTGTGGACGCCTTTGAAGTGATGGACCTGGTCTGCCAGGACACGCAGCTCAACATCTCCAAGGCCTATCTGAAACCGGGCTTCGCCTTCGGCGGCTCCTGCCTGCCCAAGGACCTGCGCGCGACCACGTATCTGGCCAAGACGCACGATCTGGAGCTGCCCATGCTCTCGGGCATCCTGGCCTCCAACCGCCAGCACCTGGACCTGGCGCTGGACAAGCTGCTGGCCCTGGGCAAGCGCAAGATCGGCTTCATCGGCCTGTCCTTCAAGACCGGCACGGACGATCTGCGCGAGAGCCCGCTGGTGACCCTGGCCGAGCAGCTGATCGGCAAGGGCATGCAGCTGTCGATCTATGACCCCGAGGTGCATCTGGCCAGTCTGCTGGGCGCGAACCGCAGCTTTGTGCAGAAGCACCTGCCGCACATCGGTGAGATGCTCAAGGGCGATCTGGCCGAGGTGGTGCAGGGCAGCGAGGTGCTGGTGATGGGCCTGTCGGGCGTGGAGATCGCGGCGCAGGTGGCGGGCTTGGCTCGCGCCGACCAGGACCTGCTGGACCTGGTGAACCTGCCCAACAAGGCGGACTTCAAGGCCCGGGTGCAGGGGCTGTGCTGGTGATATCGGGTGCCTCGCCCTGGTTGAGTGAAGGCCGTTGGCGCTGGGGCCAGCGCCTCGGCTGGCTGCTGGTCTTGCTGCCGCTGCTCATCCTGCTGCCGCAGGTGCTGGGCAGCACCGACCGGGTGCGCCTGCGCAATGCTCTGGTGCTGGATGAGTCGGTCAATCCGGCCATCGACTGGCCGGCGAGTGCGCCGCCGCCCAGCTTCAAGCGTGAGCAGGCGCCGGCCTCGGCGGTGTTTGTGGAGCAGGTGCGCAAGCTCGGCCTGGCCGAATTGCCCGGGCCCTGGGAGCGCTCGCTGGCGATTGCCTCCCATTTGTTGAGCTCGGCGCCGGTGCTCACCGGTGGCCCGATCCAAAGCGATCTGCAACGCACCTACCAGCGCATCGTTCAGGACGGCGAAGGCTATTGCGGCGATTTCGTGCGCAGCTTCATGGCCCTGGCTCATGCCGCAAAGATCCCCACGCGCAGCTGGGGTTTTGCCTTTGACGGCTTTGGCGGTCACGGCCACATCTGGGTGGAGATCTGGAACGAGCCCTTGGCTCGCTGGCAGTTGCTCGACGTCTTCAATAACGTCTATTTCAGCCGGGGCCAGGGGCCGCTGTCGGCGCATGAGGTGCGCGCCGCCTTGCTGGCCCGTGATGCCGAGCTGCGCATGCTGCCCATCGCGCCCAAGGCCCGCCCAGGCTATGTCGAGGACGCCAAGGCCTGGGAGTACTACCACCGCGGCGAGACCCAATGGTTCCAGTGGCTGGGCGACAACCTCGAGAGCTACGACCGCGAGCCGGCCGTGCGCATCACCGGCTCACTCTCGCGCAGCCTGGAGCAGTTCGCCGCCATCGCTACGGGCGTCTATCCCGGCATGGCGATCTGGCCCATGGCCGAGAGCCAGGCGGCGCATGCGCACCTGCGCCGTCTGAAGACGGCCTTGCCTTTGCTGGGCCTGAGTCTGGCGGCAGGCCTGGTCCTGCTGCTCCTCAGCGCCTTGCGCTTGCGCCGCCTGCGTCCGGCCTTGCAGGCTTGGTCACGTGAACACGGCCATGTGCTGCTGGTTGGGCCGCTGCCGCCGCCCGCCGGCGGCATGGCCAACCAGTGCGAACAACTCCTGCGCCTGCTCAAGGCCGAGGGTGTGCAGGTTCGCCTGCTGCGCAACAACCCACCGTACCGGCCGGCCTGGACGGGCCGTGTGCCCGTGCTCCGTGCGGTTGTTCGTTTGCTGGCTTATGTGCTGGCGGCTCGTCGTGAGATTCGCGGTGCGCGCGTGGTCCACATCATGGCCAACTCGGGTTGGGCCTGGCATTTGTTCGTGCTGCCGGTCGCGCGCCTGGCGCTGGGCCGTGGCGTGCCCTTGATCATCAACTACCGGGGTGGCCTGGCTGATGAGTTCCTCAGCCAGGGGCCGGCCCATGTGCGGCGCCTGCTTTCACGGGCCGATTTGCGCGTCACGCCCTCGGCCTTTTTGCAGCGTGTGTTTGCCAAGCATGGCCTGAGCGCCGAGATCATTCCCAACATCATCGACCTCTCTCGCTTCAAGGCCAAGACGCCTGCGGTGGCTGCGAGCGCACCGGTGCTGCTGGTGGCGCGCAACCTGGAGCCGATTTACGACAACGCCACCGCGATTCGCGCCTTTGCTCGCGTGCGTGAGCAGTTCCCGGCGGCGCGGCTGATCGTGGCCGGGGAGGGGCCGGAGCGCGCCGCTCTGCAGCAGCTGTGCGAACAGCTGCAGATCGCCGCTGCGGTCGAGTTTGCCGGGCGTGTCAACAATGCCGACATGCCCACGCTCTACCAGCGCGCCGACCTGGCCCTCAATGCCAGCACCGTGGACAACATGCCCATTTCCATCTTGGAGGCCTTCGCCAGCGGGGTGCCGGTGGTGAGCACGGATGCTGGTGGCATACCCGATTTGCTGGAGTCGGGCCGCACCGGCCTGCTGGTGCCCATCGGCGATGCCGAGGCCATGGCCGCAGCGGCGCTGCGGCTGCTGCAGGACCTGGATCTGGCCCGGCGTTTCAGCTTGGCGGCCCACGCCGAGGCGCAGCGCTACGCCTGGTCAGCAGTCAAGCCGCTCTGGCTGGCGGCCTATGACCGTGCGGGCCTGGCCCGGCAAGCCGCTGTGGCGCCGTTTCCTTCCGCCTCTGCCTGAGCCGAGAGAACCGTGAACCTCTACACCGATCTTTGTTCCCATCTGCTCTTCCCTTTGCATGAGAGGCTGAAGAGGCATGACAGCGTGGCGCGCTTGCGCCTGCTGGAGCGCAGCCAGTGGCTGTCGCCAGCAGAGCTGCAGGCCCTGCAACTCGCCCGTCTGCGCGAATTCCTGGGTGATGTGGGGCGTCACGTGCCTTACTACCGCCAGCTTTTCAAGGAGCTCAGCTTCGACCCGGCAGCCCTGCAGAGCGTGGCCGATCTGCAAAAGCTGCCCTGCCTGGACAAGCCCTTGATCCGAGCCCATCAGGACGCGCTCAAGGCCGAAGACCACGGCGTGCTGAGCCGCTACAACACCGGTGGGTCCTCGGGCGAGCCCCTGATCTTTTACATGGGCAAGGCTCGCAAGAGCCATGATGTGGCGGCCAAATGGCGCGCCACGCGCTGGTGGAATGTGGACATCGGCGACCCCGAGATCGTGGTCTGGGGCAGCCCGATCGAGCTGGGCGCGCAGGACCGTGTGCGCCGCCTGCGAGACGGGCTGATGCGCAGCCATCTGCTGCCCGCTTTCGAGATGAGCGAGGCCAAGCTGGACGCCTTTGTCGCCGACATCCGCCGCATTCGACCGGCCATGCTGTTTGGCTACCCGTCCAGCCTGTCCCTGATCGCGGCCCATGCCATGAAGCGCGGCGTGAGCATGCGCGATCTCGGCATCCGCGTGGCCTTTGTCACCTCGGAGCGGCTCTACGAAGAGCAGCGCCGCCTGATCTCGGAGGCCTTCGCCTGCCCGGTGGCCAATGGCTATGGTGCACGCGACGCCGGGTTCATCGCCCACCAATGCCCGGCCGGCAGCCTGCACATCAGCGCCGAAGACATGATTGTCGAGACCTTGGATCCTCAGGGTCAGCCGGTGGCCGAGGGCGAGATTGGCGAGATCGTCGTCACCCACATGGCCACGCGCGATTTCCCCTTCATCCGCTACCGCACCGGCGATATGGGCGTGCTGGGCAGCCAGGCTTGCGGCTGCGGCCGCGGCTTGCCGGTGTTGAAAGAGGTGCATGGCCGCAGCACCGATTTCGTGGTGGCGCAGAACGGCACCATCATGCACGGCCTGGCCTTGATCTACACGGTGCGCGATCTGCCCGGCGTCGAGAAGTTCCGCATCGAACAGCTGAGCCTGGATCACACCCAGGTGCAGGTGGTGCGTAACGCTGAATTTGATCCGGCTGGCGTGCAACGCATCGAGGACGATTTCCGGCGCAGGCTGGGTGCGGCGGTGCGCGTCGAAGTGCTGCTGGTGGACGACATCCCGGCCGAAGCTTCCGGAAAATTCCGCTACGTGATCAGCCGCGTCAAGGCTTTTGCATCTTGAGCCTGAGCTGACCACAAAGCCCCAGGCCATTGGAACCACACTGACATGCTCACGAAACTGGCTTACAGCCTGCTCTCGCCCGCCGGCGCCCGCGGGCGATTGACCATCCTGACCTTGCACCGCGTGCTGCCGCAAGCGGATGACATCTTCCCGGGCGAGGTGGACGCTGCGCGTTTCCGCGAGATCCTGGGCTGGCTGAATGACTGGGCCCATGTCATGCCGCTGGACGAAGCGGCCGAACGCCTGGCCCGTGGCAGCCTGCCGGCGCGAGCCTGCGTGCTGACGTTTGACGATGGCTATGAGGACAATGTCTCGGTGGCCCTGCCCATCTTGCAAGAGTTCCGCATGCCAGCCACCTTCTTCATCGCCACCGGCTTTCTCGGACAGGGGCGCATGTGGAACGACCGCATCATCGAGGCCATCCGGCATGCGCCGGCGGGCGCCTTGGACCTGAGTACGGTCACCGGCGATGAGCGTTCCCGCTTTCAGATCGGCGATGCCAGCAGCCGACGTCAGGCCATTGATGCGCTGCTCGGCGTGATCAAGTACCGCGTGCCGGATGAGCGTGTGCAGTGCGTCGCCGCGATCGAGACCCTGTGCGGCGGTGCCCACGATCAGGCCTTGATGATGGGCGATGCCGGCATCCGCCAGCTGCGAGCCGCCGGCATGCAGATTGGCGCGCACACGGTCAACCACCCCATCCTGGCCACGCTCGATGCGGCCGGTATGCGACGCGAGATCGGTGACAGCAAGGACTATCTCGAAGCGGTGCTGCGTGAGCCGGTGCGCCTGTTTGCCTATCCCAATGGCAAGCCGGGCCAGGACTACAACGCCGACAGCGTGGCTCAGGTCAAGGATCTGGGCTTCCTGGCTGCGGTCAGCACGGTTTGGGGCGCGGCGCGCCAGGGCGACTCGATGTTCGAGTTGCCCCGTTTCACGCCCTGGGATACGAGCCGTTTCCGCTACCGCAGCCGCATCGTCGAAAACCTGATCCGCCACTGAGGCCCACATGATTGCCTTGCGCCGCAGCCTGCTTTCCAACGCGGCGCTTTGCGCTTTCTCGTCTTTTGAAGGCGCATCGTTCTGGCGCCTCTGGGCGCGCCCGGGCTTGTGCGCTGCCGTGCTGCTGCAGACTTTGGTTTGGCCGAATCAGGCCGTGGCGCAGTTGCCCGCCAGTGCCGGGCCCGGTCTGGTGATCGGTGATGGCGAGGCGGGCCCGAGTTGCGCCTTTCTCACCGGCATGGGCGAGATCCGTTGGCAGCACCCGGGCGGCGACTGGCTCGATGCCCAGGGCAAACCGCAGGGCGACCGCGCCTTCTCGCAGATCAAGCTGCAGCGCGGCATGGGCAGGCCTTTTGTGGAGATGGACCTCAGCAGCCTGGTGCAGCGCTGGCAGGCGACGCCCAGCCTGCCTCGCGTGGTTCTGCTGCGCGCCCTGGGTGCGGCCGGGGCCGGTGACATCGTCGACTTCCACAGCAAGGAGTCACCCGACCGTGCGGCTCGCCCCATGCTCAAGCTGGAGTTGGAGGATGGCAGCCGTTTGCGACTGAGCCCGGCGGCCGATACCTTCACCGATTGCAGCAGCCTGAGCAGCCTGGGCCAGCGCCCGGAGCTCAAGTTGGGCGGCGGCCGGCATGTGCTGCTGCGCTTTGACATTCCCGAGGCGGCCAAGGTCAAGAAAGCCGTGCTCATGCTGACCTCAGACCAGCAATACGGCAGTGCCTTCATCGATATCGGCAGCTTTGCGCTCTATCCCAGCTATGCCCGGCCCGCGCAGATGCAGGAAGGGCTGGCGGCCAAGTACCCGGGCGACCAAGGCATCGCCTCCCACCCCGAAGTCTTGTTCAGCGCTGACTTCGAAGTTTCGGACTGGCTGCGCCAGTTTGGCGGCTGGGTGCTGCGAGGTGACGGCGGCGTGATCGGGCCGCAAGACTCCGCCCCTGGGTTTCAAGCCCTGTCGGGCCGGGCCCTCAAGGTGCGTATCGCCAAGGGTGAGAACCTGGGCCTGGATCTGCGCTACAAGTTCAGCGCACGTGGGCAGGCGGAGCCGGAGGACGTCTATTTCCGCTACTACCTGCGCCTGGGCCGCGACTGGCAGCCGGTGCTCGATGGCGGCAAGCTGCCCGGCATCGCAGGCACCTACGGGAAGGCCGGCTGGGGGCGGCGCAAGGCCGACGGCAGCAATGGCTGGTCGCTGCGTGGTGGCTTCGCCAAGCGCCCGGTAGGCGACCGTTCTGTGGCTGAGCTCAATGCCTTGAACTTCTATGCCTATCACGCCGACATGAAGGACGAGACGGGTGATCCCTGGGGCTGGTCACAGGGCCCAACCGGCCTGGTGCGCAATGAGCGCTGGTATTGCATCGAGCAGCGTGTGAAGCTCAACCAACCGGGCAAGTCGGATGGGATTGTTGAGGCCTGGATTGATGGTCAGCAGGTCATGAAGCGCAGCGGTGTGCGCCTGCGCGACACCAAGCGTCTGGCCATTGAAGAGGTCTGGTTCGATGTCTACCACGGCGGGGTGTCACCCGCGCCGCAGGACATGCACCTGTTCATCGACAACGTGGTGATTGCGCGCAGTTACATCGGCCCCATGCGGAAGCATCCCGGCGTCCAACCCTGAGCGGCGGCCCAGGCCGGCAATCCGTTCCGGCGTTCAACGGCCGGACAGGTTGCCGGCCGTTGTGGCGCTTGCGGGTTCCGGCGCCTGCGCCAGGGCCTTCTTCACCATGTGGTCGGCCATCATGACAATGGCGCACAGGTAGTAGGGCAGGTCGAAGTGCACCAGAGTCAGGAAAGCCCCGCCGACGGCAAACCCGAGCAAGCTGGCCTGGGTCATGCGCATCAGCAGAGGCATCCAGGACTGCAACTCCGGAATCTTCGACGCGGCAGTAGACACGCCACTGGCACGAACCCAAGTCACCACGCCGAGCAGCAGAAACAAGGCCAGGCCCGGGAAGCCGTGCTCACCCAGGGCCTGGAAGTAGATGCTGTGGGCCACCAGCACCTGCCCACCTGCGAAGTCATAACCTCCCACTTCCATGGCGGGACCGTAGAGCCGGAACACCAGCGGGTTGTCGGTGCGGAAACCAGCGCCGACAAAGGGGCGATCGAGGGCGCAATTCCACAAGGTGGTCCAGGTGTAGAGGCGCGACATGGCGGAGCCGTCGGCCTTGAAGTCCTGGATGGTGTTCATGCGCTGGTTCCAGCTGTCGGGCATGAAGATGATGGCGATGGTGAGTACCACGCCGATGCCCATCAAGGTCAACACGGGCCGGCGACTCTTCAGGCCCAGCATGCAGGCCATGGTCACGATGGCCAGCAAGGCTCCGCGTGACTGGGTGCCTAGCACGCACAAAATGCTGATCAGGCCCGAGAACAACAGGCCGCGGCGCAGCCAGCGGCGTTCGGTGATTTGGTACAGGTAGAACAGCAGGGGCAGGATGATGACCAGGGCCACGCCGATCTCGTTGTTGCCCTCGATGATGCCGCCCGATGGGCCCCAGACACGGCCGCTGCCGCCACTGGTGATGGTGAAGATTCCGCCTTTGACCCCGTAGAAAGCCAGCGAGCCCACCAAGGTCCAGACCAGCACCTCCAGCTGCTTGCGCTCGTGGATGAGCGCAATCGCCAGCATGACCATGAAGTGGATCTTGAGCACCGTGATCAGCTGTTCCATCACCAGCGCCGAGCTGTTCAGCGCAAAGATCGAGGTGACGAACATCCAGGCGATGAAAAGCAGATAGACCGTTTTGACGCTGCTCTTGGGCCAGGCCATCTTGGGCCGCATCGCGACGATACCGATCAAGGTGCAGATCGCCACAATCATGGCGAAGGGCAAGCCGCGCGCGAAGCCATAGGCCAAGCGGTAGGGGATCATCATGGCCAGCCAGACCCACACCACGGTGCCGGTCCAGGGACGCTTGATCACCATGGGCAACAGGCCCAGGATGATCGCGGTGATGATGATGTCTCTCATGGCAGTGGCCAGGCGCCCGGGGCGCGTGCGGGGTTCTTCAAGTTCGGCTCAGGCCCGCAAGCTCAGGGCGCACTGAGGCGGTAGTTGGGCTTGTGCTGCTCCAGCCATTGTTCCAGCATCATCAGGATCCAGACCATCTCGCCGTAGTAGCCCGGGTAGGCCGGCAACTGCTCGTTGAGCAGGGTGTGGATGTAGTCGGCGCGCACCAGACCACGCTCGACCAGGGCGTCCAGCGAGCGACGCGCCAGCTTTTGAAGTCCGGGGTTCTTGACCGTCCAGACGCCGAAGGGCAGGCCAAACCCCTGCTTGCGCTTGGTGATGATTTCATCCGGCAGGAAGCCGCGCAGGGCTTCCTTGAAGAACCAGCGCAGCTTCTGGCCCCGCAGCTTGAAGTTGCTGGGCAGCTGCAGGGAGAAATCCAGCAAGCCTTGGTCGAGCATGGGGAAGCCCACCGACACCCCGGCCAAGCTGGTGGCAGCTCGCACTTTGGGCAGGTCGCTTTCGCCGAGGGTGTAGCGCCAGTCGTAGGCCAGTTCGCGGTTCAATTCGCTGCAGGGCTGCGGGGTGGCGCGCCAGGTCTGGCGCTGGTGTTCCAGCGGTGCGTTCAGGTCCAGCTGGGCCAGCAGGGCCGGGCTGAGCACCTGCTCCGGGCCGACACGAGTAATCAGGTTGTAGTTGCGCAGGCGGTCGGGCATGGGCTGCTTGGCCTGGCGCACATAGCTGCCGCCTTTGCGCACCAGGGGGATGCGGCTCAAGGCGCTGTTGCCCACGATGGGCTCGATCAGGCCGGATCGCAGGATGCTGGGCACCTGCTCGTAAAAACCGAACAGGCGCTGGGTGGCATAACGCGAATTACCCCCGTACAGCTCGTCGCCGCCGTCGCCGGCGAGCAGGCGGGTCACACCGTCGTCCTTGGCCATCTTGGCGCAGTAGAAGGCGGGCAGCACCGAGGAATTGCCGAAAGGCTGGTCCAGATGGGCGGCCATGGCCGGGATGCTGCGCACGAGATCGTCCGGGGTGACGTAATACTCGTGATGCTCGGTGCCGAAATGGCGCGCCGCGAGGCGGGCGTACTCCATCTCGTCATAGCCCTCGGCATCAAAGCCGATGGAGTAGCTGGCGGCGCCCGAGGGGCTGGCGCGCATCAGCATGCCGGCCACGGTCGAGCTGTCGGTGCCGCCGCTCAGGAAACAGGCAGCCTTGCTGCCATCAAACTGGCGCTGCACCGATTGCTGCAGCAGACGCAGGAATTCCTGCTTGCCAGCCTCAAAGTTCAGTGACTTGTTTTCGTTGAACTCGGGCTGCCAGAACGGCTTGACCTCCAGCCGACCCTGATCGAACCAGGCGTAGTGCCCGGGCGGCAGGCGATAGATGCCTTTGTAAATGGTGCGGGGCGAGGGAATGCAGTGAAAGTACAGATAGTCAAACAGGGCCTGCGGGTCGAGTTCGCAGGCCTCATCGGCCAGGGTATCGGCCCGTTCGGCAAAGTGCAACTGGCCGTCCACCACCCGGTAGCACAGGCTGTAGGTTGCGAATCGGTCCTGGGCCATGAAGACCTGGCCTTGCTCGGTGCGCAATGCCACAGCGAAGTCACCTTCAGCCTCTTTCGCGGCCGTGGCCGGGCCCTGCTTCAACGCAAGCAACCATGCCGAGGCCAAACCGGTCGCTTGGTGTGCGGCCTGAACGCTGGAGTTCTTGAAACGGGGCTGGCCGAGCACAATGGGCTGAAGCGAATGGGCAGTTGTTTCCATTGGTGACAAAAAGAGTGTGAGCGCGGCTGTGTTTCGGCCGAAAGGCGTGACTATAGTGGGCGCCCTTGGATACTCAACACCTCAATCAGGGCGTCTGGGGAAAAATGTGCGTCTGCACGCTCAAGGGAAAGCATTGATTTGAAGCCAGTGATTGAAATTGTGAGTGACCTCGGTGTCGTGAGCAGGGCCGACTCAGAACTGATGGGTTCGGCCGAAGATCGAAGCGCCGATGAACGGAGCGCGGAAGACCGTCGCCTGTTCCTGCGATCATCTCTGGCTGCCTTGGGCGGTTTGTCGCTGAGTGCTTGCGGTGGCGGCGGGGGTGGGGAGGCTGATGTGGCGCCTAAGCCCGCGCCAGCACCTGCGCCGGCCCCGATCCCTGCGCCCAGCCCCGCACCATCGCCGACGCCCGCCCCGACACCTGCGCCGGTGCCAGCGCCGGCTCCTGAGCCCAAGCCGGCCCCGACGCCTGCTCCTGTGCCAGCACCTGCACCGGGTGAACTGCCTCAGTTCCTTTCCTACGATGGTGGCAGCGGCCCCAACAATACTTACTGGAGCGAGCGCCTCAAGCTGGGCTGGTTGAACTTCCGTGTCGGCGATTGGCTGGATGCCAAACAAGTGGCCCAGGGCGGCGAGCCCTATGCCACGGCCAGTGTCGCCGTAGGCTGGGTTCAGCTCGATGCGGCTGCTTTGGTCAAGCGCTGGATGGCGCAGGGCGCGAATCGCGGCTTCTATTTGCGCACCAACCAGGACTGGTCATTCCATTTCGCTGGGCGAGACCACAGCGATGCCAGTTTGAAACCCGTGCTCGAAGTTGTGACCGATACCGGCACTTATGTGCTTCCCTGTATTTGCAATGCGGCTTGGAGCCCATCTTCTTCCGCTAGCAAGAACACCCGCAGCAAATTCGAAGTGTCCAAGACCAATTGGTTTGCGGCGCTTCAATTTGATTTGAGTGGGGTGAGCGGTCAAGTGAGCAAGGCCACCATCAAGTTGTATTGCCTGGAACTCAAGTATCCGGGCAGCATTTACGCCTTTGAGCTGAATCCCCCCACGTTCCGGATCGGTGGCGGCAGTGGCACGGCGCAGCCCGGGATTGCTGCCAAGTATCCCGGTGATCAAGGCATCGAGAAACATGGCTCGGTTTTGTTCGCCAGCGATTTCTCCGTACTCGATCGCACGCGTTGGCAGGCCGGAGACATGTCGCCTGGCTTCAGCCAGGTGCAAGAGTCGCCGGCCACCGGGACCTATGTTCGTGGCGTGATCGCCAAAGGCATGTTGAAAGGCGGTGACTTGCAGCGCAATGTGGTCAGCGGCGGCGCCAAGGGCGTGCCCACTGGTGTCGAGACCCGGCTGTTTGCCCGTTACATGGTCTACCTGGAAAAGGACTGGGGCTCGACCTTGCAGGCCAACAAGATGCCCGGTTGGGATGGCCGCTTCGGTTGGTGGAACACGGCAGGCAATGGCTATTGGCAGTCCACCACCGGCAACGGTGGCTCGCCCGGTACGGGCCGCAAAGTTGCAAACAAAAGCACCGGTGGCTGGACCTATGAGGGCTGCTCCATGCGCGGCCTCGGCGGCATGGCCAGCAAGGACGGCAATCCCTACGACGGCCTGTTCACCATGGCCAACTACATGTATCACCTCGACCAGGCCTCGGCCTTTGGCGAGGATTGCTACTGGCCGGGCGTGGTCTTGAGCAAGGAGCGCTGGTTCTCGATCGAACATGAGATCGTCATGAACACCATCAGCGGTCCTTACGACGAACTGGGCAATGGTGTCGCCAACCGCGACGGCCAGTACCGGGTCTGGGTGGATGGCGTGCTGGCCTGGGAGCGCACCAACTTGCGTTGGCGCTGCCACCCTGAGATGGGCGTCCAGGGCTTCTGGCTCGACTGGTACCACGGTGGTACCGAAGCTGCCGCCGCAGATATGCACTTCCGAATGAACTCGGTCGTGATTGCGCGGGAGTACATCGGGCCGCGCAGCGCGGCCTGAGCTTGAGCCTTGCGCAGGCAAGGGGGGGCTTCCCCCTTGCTGCGCCGCGTCGCCCGGTTGGGACTGTCAGCTCAGGCGCAATACTTGCAGGGCTTCGGTGGTGCTGCTCAGTCGAATGGCTACATCAGCGCCGGCCAAGCGTGCGATGCGAAAACGACCCCAGGTGCCGTGCTGATGGCCGAGCAAGGCGGCCGGCCCGGCTTGCCGGCTGACGCGCCAATTCCGGCCTTCGAGACCGTCAATTCGATAGAGGCCGCCGTCCTTCGCATTGCTTTGCACCCAGATGCAGGCTCGGCTGTGGTCGTAGTGCATGCCGGCATTGGCCAGAGCTCCGTCGTCTGCGAGTGTGCTGGGGTTGAAGTCCAGGTGTGAACCGTCGCTGGAGCTCAGACTCAACGGCTCATGGTAGGTGGTCCAGTTGCTGGCTTGCGCGTCCAGAGCCTGACCATGGCGCACTCGGATGCCGCGTGCATCGCCAAACAGGCAGACCTGTTCGCGTCGCTCGCGCAACAAGGTCCAGCTCCGGTTGGCATAGGGCAAGGCGGTGCTGGAGCTGATGGCATTGAAGCTCAGGCGCCCCAAGCTCTGGGTGCTCCAATCGGTCGCCTCGCTGGCCGCCAGTTCAAATCTGAAATGGGCAAAGCTGTCGTGCGGCCCGTAGATGGCGCCGCCGTCCAGAAAGGCCGTGCAGTAGGACCAGTTCGCGCTGTCCCGTGTGGGATTGAACCAATGTGCGATGGAGTACTGGCCCGAGTCCAGGTTGACGATGGCTCGCGCGTTGCCAGGGCAGAACAAGCCGCCTGCGTTGGCTCCTGCGCCGGGCAGCCCCGGAGGAATCCACACCAGACCGTCGTAGCTGTGGATGGCGGCGGGAACTCCGTTGCGCAGCGGCATATTGGTCGCGTTGCCCGAGGAACGAGGCACGATTTCACCTTGGCTGAAATCCCAGCTTTGCACCATGTCGAGCGGCGCGCGATTGACGACGCGCCTGAACTGCATCTGTGCCGCATTCAAGGCATAGATGCCGGTCTCGCATTCATGGGTGTCGCCATGGCCGCCGCCGCTGATGTACATGATCTGGTTCTGATGGTCCCAGGCTGCTCCGCCCCAGGCGGCCACGATGTTCGGGCTGGCATCCCCGCTGCTGGCCTTGGCCTTCGGGTAGCGTGGGGTCTCGATCACGCGGTCCAGGACGGCGTCGCTGACGAAGAACCACCGCATCGTCGGCAGCTGGGCCCAGTCGCTGGCGAGAACGCGACCATCGGCATCGCGTGTGGGCGACCAGGTCGCGCCCTTGATCTGAAGTGGTGGTGGCGGCGCCGGGCTTGGCACTGCATTGCCATCGCCGCCGCCACCGCCACCGCCACCGCCACCACCGCAAGCCGTGAGCCCGGTACCGAGGACGGGCGCCGCGCCCAGGCCGAGGAGGGACTGCACAAACTCCCGGCGTGGCAGGCGTGATTCCATGGGGGGCTTGTCCAATTCAGGCGGGCGAGCGAGGTACGTGCTTGGCGTGTTCACGGGGCTCGATGCGTTGGCGTGAGGTTAAGCGCTTGCGGGCTACGCCTCAGTGTTTGAGAGCTTCGGCAATGGACTCGGCCCAGAGCTGTGCCGCAGCCTCTTGGCCAGCGCCCGAAAAGTGGCAGCCATCCCGTCGCAGCGAGATGTCGGTCAATGTGTCTGTATCCGGTCCCAGGCGCAGTTGGGCGTGGGCTTTGCTCAAGGCCAGCAGTGCCGCACGGATCGCCACCGGACCCTCATCCGCGCGCCGGCTGGCAGCGCTCGCCTTGGGATCGAACTCGCAGTGGGTGGAGCGGGCCAGCAAGACCGGTGCTTGAATCCCCGCGTTCTGCAACTGGGTGAGCAGCCGTTGCCAGGCATGCTGATAGTTGGTGCTTGTCGTGCCCGCCAAGGCATCGGCTTCGCCTTGTTGCCAGAGCACCAGATCAGGGGCCCAGCCGGCCGCTTTCAGCGCGTGAAGCTCCTGCTGCAAGGCCCGATTCAGAGGACTGCTGGGACGGCTCCAGTCTTCGATGGTGGTGGATTGCACCGCCATCACCGCCAATTGGGGCGTTCGCATCAAGCCTTGTTGTTGCAGGGCTTGCGGCAGGCGACTCCAAATGCTGCGACCATCGCCGCTGGCGCCTGGCAAGGGGTCTTGGGTCCACAGGCATTGTGAGCCGTGTTGGACTTGCACCCAGCGTGGCAGCAAGGCTTGACGGGTGGGCTGCGGACCATGGTTGCCGGCATTGGATTGCCCAAGAATCAACAGCTTGAGCGGAGCTGCCATCGTGCCGCCGAGATCGTCATCACAAGGTCGGCTGTGGGCTGCTGGCTGTGCCCGACCCATCAGTTCGCTGTTCAGCCAAGCGTCACGCCGGCTTTGCTTCAGCCATTGAAGAGCTAAGCTGGCGCACAGGGCGATCAGGGCCAGGAGGATCAGCAGACCAGCGGCCCACATGGATTTGCGCCGGCGAGG
Organism: Paucibacter sp. B51; assembly: GCF_027863535.1. Lineage (NCBI taxonomy): Bacteria > Pseudomonadati > Pseudomonadota > Betaproteobacteria > Burkholderiales > Sphaerotilaceae > Roseateles > Paucibacter sp. B51. The sequence goes on from NZ_JAPIVN010000001.1 coordinate 3,634,089, forward strand.
CCGCGAGTTCTGGATGTCCCGCGCGCCTTGTTCGACCGCGAGGTCAACGGTTGAGGGCTTCAAGTGCAAATTCAGACGGAGCGAGGTGAGGCCGTGTGCCCTTGCTGCCTTTGCGCCCAGCGGCGCCGAATGGCGGCCATGGCTGGGCGCTCAACCCATTGGGTGATCAGGTGGGCCAATGCTAGGCTGAAGAGCAGGGCCAGGGCCACGACCACATCGATGGGCATGCCGCGGGCGAGCAACTGGTTCATCAACACCCAACCGATGTTCTCGTGCAGCAGATAGAGCGGATAGGAAATGGCGCCCAGCCAGCCCAGCAGACGCAGGCGCAACATGGGCAAGCGCCCCAAGGCCGCTGCATGGACCACCAGCGTCAAACTGGCGGCCAGCACAGCCATGTGCCAACCTTCGCCCCAGGCGATGGTCAGCAGGGCCAGCAGCACCGAAATGGCAATGCTGCGCTTCAGGGCCGGTGCAGGAGTTGTCGTCGGTTCAGCCAGTTGGGTCAGCTGGCGCACGCAGATGCCCAGCGCAAACCAAGGCGCCGTGCCCAGGAACAGGGCGCGATGAAGGATCCAGGGCAGATCGATGCTCAGGAACTGCGCGCATGCCAGGTACACCAGCTTGATCGAAAGCAGCACTGCGATGGCCCGGTGCACGGCTGACAACTGTCCGACCCGGTACAAGGTGAACATGGCGATGTAGAACAACATCTCCACCTCTAGCGTCCAGTAGACGCCGTCGACATGCGGAATGTGGGCGAAGCCGTGCAACATGACGACATTGGCCGCGGCCTGCCAGGCGCTGACCTCTTTGCCGGGCAAGCCGAAGATGCTGACCACAGTGAATGTCAGGGCAATCGCCAGCCAATAGGACGGGAACAAGCGGCTGAAGCGCGAGACCACGAAATCCATGGGCTGACGGCAACGGTCCAGAGTCATGAAGATGACGAAGCCGCTGATGATGAAGAACAGATTGACGCCCAGATGACCCCATGGCACTGAAAAGCTTGCCGCGGTGGCTGGCGTAAACAGCTTTTGATGCTGGGTGGTGTAGTGAAAGAACACCACCGCCAGTGCGGCCAGGCCGCGCAGGGCGTCGACCTGGTCCAGGCGTGTCGGTGCAGCGGCGGCACGGGCGGTCGAGCTCATCAGGCAGCGTGCTTTCTCAGCTTGAGTTTCTGGGCCAATGCCCCTCCCAGCGTGCTGAATTCGAGCCATAGCGGGTGTTTGAACGCGCGAATCGCCAGCAGCCAGACCGGGACGGACAGGCCTGCTGCGGCCAGCAGCAGGCGCACGAAGTTGTCCGCATTCAAAGGCACGGCCTGCAGCAGCAGCCATGCGGGAATGAAGCTCAGCACCGCCACCATGGCGCTGCTGCGGCAAGCTTCAAACAGGTGTTGAAGTCGGAAACCAACGATCTTGTGCAAAAGGGCATGCGACAGCGCGCCAGTGGCCAAGGCGGCAAGCAGCAAACCCCAGCAGGCTCCCACCAGACCGAATGGAATCACCAAGGCCAAGGCGGCCAGTCGGAAACATTGAGTGGCGAATTGCAGCTTGGTCGCCAGGTCGATGCGGCCTTGGGCAATCAGCATTTCACCGGCCAGGTAGTAGGGCAGTTCGGCTGCGGCCACCAGGCACAGGATTTGCGCCAGCGGCACACTGTCCAGCCATTGCGAACCGTAAAGAATGCGTATGGCCGAATAGGCCAGCAAGCCGATGAAAAGAAAAAAGGGCCAGCCGATGCCGGTCAACAGGGCCAGGGCCTTGATATAGCCGGTCTTGGCATCTTCGCCGGCGCGGGCCGCGCGGGCGAAGTAGGGCAGGCAAATCGGCATGACCGCGCGCAAGACCGTGCGGTTGAAAATTTCCATCAAGCCATTGGCCCGGCTGTAGAAGGCCACGGCCGCCATATCGAGCACGCGTCCGATCACGGCCTCCGGCGCGCTGCGGCCGGCTTGTGAGAACAAGTAGATGCCCGTGGCCTGTTTGCCAAATCGGATGACCTCGCCGATGCCCTTGAGCCCTGGCCAACGGGGCATGCTGGCTGGTCGCATGAAGTTGGCCAAAGCCACGGTCCAGACGATGGAGGCCAGCGAGGACCAGGCCATGCTCATATAGCCCAGGCCGCCCAGCGCACAGGCCATGACCACGATGAAACCGACGATATTGGCGCTGATATTGACCAGGAAGATCGGCCGGTAGTTCATGTCGCGCCGGAAGCAGGCCATGGTCACGGCGCCAAAAGGCACCAACAGAAAATTCAGCGAAAGCACCCGCAAAACGTCGGTCACTCCGTCTTGGCGATAGAACTCTCCGACCCAGCTGCTGCCGAAGAAAAGCAAAGCGGCCATCAGCCAAGACACGCCGATGTTGGCTGCCAGCGAGGCCCGGATCTTGTCCGCGGTCAGCTCTTTCTCCTGGATCAGGTACTCAGCCACGCCGAAGTCCCGAAATGTGGAGGCCAGGCTGGACAGCACCGCAGCGACGGCAAAGATGCCGATCTCAGTCGGATTCAAGAGCCGGGAAATGACCAGGGTGCTCAGCAATTGCAGCACCACGCCCAGATAGTTGTCGGCCAGTGAGTAAGCCAGGGAGCGACGGACAGTGGTCATCGGGAAAACGCAATCTCGTGGGCAGACATGGCCATGGGCGACGTCAGCGGCTGCGACCAGCGTCGCTGGCAGAGCCGCTGGGCGCGGAGGCAGTGGCATCGGCGGCCGTCGCGGACGAGGCCGCCGCTGGGGATGGGTAGGGGGTCACCTTGGACGGATCACCGCCCAGGCGACGGTAGAAGTTGCGCAACTCCGGGGCATCCGGAGCGTGGCGCAACCCTTCTTCGATCAATTCGCGTGCCGCATCCTTCTGGCCCGCCTTGACCAGCACCTCTGCCCAGCCGGTGTAGGCCGGCGGGTAGCCTGGCTTGATCTGGCGTGCGTTGTCGTAGGCGTCAAAGGCCTTGCTGAAGTTCTCCAACTGCAAAGCGGCGTCGCCGATGCGTGCGTACACCTCAGGCTTCAGGCGGAAGTCGGCCGAGGCATTGTTGATGACGTACTCCAGGTCGTTGAGCGCGGTCGTCACCAAGTGGGCACGTTTTTCCTTGTTGGGTGTCATGCTGGCGCGTCGCAGGCTGACCAAGGCCCAGCAGTAGTGGTGCACATGCTTGAAGGTCTCGCCCATCCGCGCGCCCCAGTACGCCCATTTGGGATGGGAAAAGGAGTAGACCGGGTAATTCAGGCGGTCTTGGCAAAAATCGGGCAGCAGGGCGATTTCTCCGGCCGTGAAGTTGCCTTGCTCTGCGCTGTGCGCGGGTGCCTGGAGCGTCAGGCACAAGAGCGTAGCGACCATCAAAACGCGGTGAGGGCGGCGGTGTGGGGTGACGCTGGATGAGGGCATGGCGGGCATTCAAGCATTGTCAGGGAGGTTGGTCGTCTGCGTTGCAGCATCTTCCGGAGCTTTGCGTAGTCTTTGCCAGGCCTGTTGCAGGCGCGCCAGCCAGGGGCGCAGCCACGTGGCCAGGCGATCTCGTACATGGAGCTTGAGACCGGGCCAGGTCTTCGGGTTGTAGGCCACCCAACCCCAACGTTCGCGCCGCTGACTGAGCCAGCGCTTCTTGTAGGGGTCGTCGCCAATCAGGTAGTCGACTTCCTTGACCTGGTCGATGTCGATCACATGCTTCATGACCTCGGCGGTCAGAACACTGCCGGGCGCAAAGCGCTTGTACTCTTCGTCGTATGCCACCTTGTAGATGTCGGCACGACCATGGGACGACAGCCACAGCTGGGCGGCAATCGGGGTGTCGCCATGCCAGGCCAGGCCGAGGCGCAGCCAACCGCGCTGGGCACAACGGCGCATCAGGTTCGGGATGAAATCAGGGTAGGGCTCGGGCTTCTTCCAGCTGCGCGCATAGACCGAGGCAAAGGCCTCCAGGCCGCGCTCGAGGTCGGCTGGGTCAGTGATCACCTCAAGCCGCCCTTGTTCTTGCAGCAGCTTCTTGCGCATGCGTCGGACTGTGCCGCGCAGACTGGTGCTCAGCTGATCCACAAAGGCATCACCGCTGATCGTGATGGTCTGGAACCAATTGCCAAAGCAAAAATATGGGTGAGTCTTGAGTCCAGCCTGGCGCATGCCTTCGCCCAGCATGCGGTAGGCATCCGAGTCGCGATCGAGCGGCGCGAAGTACATGGCGTAGATCTCGGGTCGTTCGGCCAAGATCATGCGGAACAAATGAGTGATGTCCGTGACCTGGGCCTCGGGTGCCAGGACCGGGGCGTACAACGCGGTGTAGTAATTGCCCAGTGCCACCAGCCGGCCATGGCGCGGTGCCAAGTCCATTTCCATGCGCACCGGCAGCACGATCAGCGCCTTGCCCTGACGGCGCAGCACGTAAAAGCCGGGGGCGTCTTCGGCCGTCATCACCGTGTCCAGCAGCACCTGGTACCAATCCGAGCTGAACTGTGCAGACTGGCGTTCGGATTGGGCCATCAGGGCCTTCACATCGTCCGGGAAGTCGGTAGGCCGCTTGTAGAACTCCAGCGAGGCTTCTGCCTGGGGCAGGCTGGGGTCGAGCAGGCTGGGTGTGAAGCAACGCCTGATCTGGCGCGCGGCGCTGAAGGTTCTGGCTATCAAGGCGTGGCGATACAGGCTGAAATGGAGGATGAGCCGAGACTCGCTGCCCCAGGACAAAAGATCCTGATCGGCATTGGTGTAGAACTCAATTCGGCGCCCCGGATAGCGCTGGTGCAGATTCCTAATGACAAACATCAGCAGTATCCTTCCCGGTGCAAGTCTGGCATAGGCCTCGGCGTAGGTGGTTTTGAGAAAAACCACCGATTCATTGCGCAGGATGACCAGGCGCGAGGCGACCAAATCGGCCCCGAACCACATCTCGAACACCAGCGCTTTGCCCAGCTGGGCAAACTCTCGCATGATCTCGCGGTAGAAGTGGCCTTGCTGGTTGTCAGCGCTGAGGGCTGTTCCCGTGCTGCCTTTCCATCCGCGTGATTCAAGCTCGGCATAACGAAGCACTGCCGCGTCGATGTCCTGCGCCTGATCGACCACCCGAAAATCTGGCTGCAAGCCCTCTTCCTGGGTGCGTCGCTCATAGCGGCGCATATTGCTGATGAGTTTTTTGTGCCGCGAAGCCCAGTAGCTCTCGAAACTGCCCGTCATCGGAATGGCGATGGTTCGGGCATGCTCAAGCGAGCGGCTGGCAGCGCGCGGGTTGGCCTCGAGGCCACCGGTTTGGGTGAATCCGGTGTCGATGCACATCAGATCCAGGGCCCAGGCAGGAGCGGGCAGATGGGCCAGCAGGTCTTGGGCCGCAGCCAGATCGGGTAGCAAGGCCGGCGCGATTTGGGCCTGGCTTGGCAGAAACGTGGCCCAGGTGCCGAAGTCTCTGCGGCGCAGCACCAGCATGGCATCGGCCTTGCCGTCTTGGCGGCGGATGCAGAGCAACTCGCTTCCGTTTCCAAAGTGCTTGAGCAATTGGTTGACGAACCCGCTCCAGAGCATGGGGTGGGCACGGAAGCTTTGGCGGTTCAGCTCATCCCACTCCACGCTGAAATCGCCGAGCGCATGTCGAAGCGGGTGACAGCTCCAGCTGCCGCTCATGGTCGGGCCCCTTGCCGCGACAGGCAAGCATGCAAGGTACGGCTCATCCAGTGCCAATGCGCTTCGCTCAAGCCTTGATGGCAGGGCAGGTGCAGCAGGCCCAGTCGATAGCGGCGGGCCGTGCTGCATTCCGAGGCCAGTTCATCATCCCAGCGCCAGATCGGCAGGCCGGCATGCTTGAGTCGGGCAAAGTGAAGCTCGGGCGCCTCTAGCAGCACCGGAAACATATAGGGCACACAGGTTTCGGGCAGGCTTGCGTGCAGGGGCCGGAGCCGGGGCAACTCAGCGCACAGGCTCAGCCAGCGACGGAAGTTCTCGCGCCGCCGAGCCGCCACTGGGGCCAAGGCACTGCGAGCCAGAATGAAGCTGGAGATGGGCAGTTGGTAGCTGCCTTCATCGGTGGGGAGGTAATGGGATGAAATGCCGACGCAATCTTCTTCCCATTCCCGGGCCGGCGCAGCCGCAGCGGTCAACTGCGGATCGGGCTCGACAAAGCGCGGCGCCTGTGCAGGACCTGCCGCCAGCTCGCGCAGCAACTGAGCCACCTGTCGCCAGCCCTGGCGGCCTCGGCGGGGCGTTTCGATGTTTGCCGCGATCGGGCCCTCTGGGCGGGGCCAGAGCAGGCCCATCTCGGGCACGGGGATGAACTTGTAGGGACTGGAAACCGCGTAATCGCCGTGCATGCCGATGCCTTCGGGCAGTGCTCCTGGCCCCAGTGCCAGGCAGTGCGAGCAGTCTTCGATCAAGCTGAGTTGATGGGTCTCGCACAGGGCGCGTACCGCTTGCATCAGCTCGGGCGATTGGGCAAAGCCAAAGAAGTGGGTCAACAGTAGACAGCCGCCGCGCAGGTCTCGGCTTTGCAGCAGAGCCTGGAGCGCAGGCAAGTCAACGGCAAGATCGGGGCGCAAGGCGTAGAGCGCGATGTCAGCGCCCAAACGCAGGGCCGGGTCCACCATGGTCGGGCAGTGGTAGCTCGGGGCCAGCAAGGTGCGACCAGGCGCGAGCCCTGCGCGCCGACAGGCCTCGAGCAATGCGTAGCGGCCACGCAGAAAGACTTGGGTGCGTGTCGGGTCAAGCCTCACTCCCTCTTGCCGCCACCAACTGATTTGCTTGCGGTCAACCGGCGCCAGCATGGGCACGGCGGCGCGCGGGAAGCGGCAAGGGCTGGCGTCGAAGCGCAAGCGACGCAACACAGGCCGCGGTGGACTCTCGGGCACCGAGTTCATGGGTGTGCCCGTGCGTCGAGCGGGGTCTTGCTGGAGACCTGGCGCAGCCAGTCAGCCGTCAGCTGGGCCACCTGATCGCGAGCCGCCGCGTTCGAAAAGGTGTGGTCTGCTTCGGTCAGATCGGCGCGCGTCACATAAGTTGCCTGGAGAAGACCCTGCCAGCCGGCGTCGGCCTGGGCATGTTCCAGGAACTCTTTGGCCGTCAGGTCCCGGCCGCTCAAGATCAACAGCAAGGGCGAATTCAGCTGGCGCCAGGCGGTTGCCATTTCCTCTTGAAAACTCAGGCTCGTGGCAGCCTTGGCTGCGCCTGCCGCTCGCGCACGGCGCAGGTTGCCGAGCAGATCGCGCAGAGCCGCGCCTGCAACGCGGCCACTGAGTAGCTTCTTCCAGAACTCCGGCTGCTTGAGTCGGTCCAGGTAGTAATGCTTGACGGTGGCCTTGGCCAGGCTCGCCTCGGAACGCACCCAGGGATTGAGCAGGCAAAGGCCGGCCAGACGGGTGTCACGACGGCGCTGCCAGTACATCAGCGCGGCCGAAGCGGCATCGCACAAGCCCCAGATCACCAGGCGCTGCACGTCTGGGTAGGCTGCCTGGAAGGCATCGAGGGCAGCGCCGATGTCGGCCGTGATCTGTTTGAAATCATGCAGCTCGCCACTGCTGTCGCCCATGCCTCGGTGGTCGAAGCGCAGCACGGGAAAGCCCTGGCGCGCCAGTTCACGGCTCAGCAGGGTGAACTGGCGATGGCTGCCCGCTCGATATTGGGGCCCCCCGACCACGATCAGCACGCCCAGCGCCTGCGCTGTGACTTCTGCCGGCGGCAGGGTCAGCACCGCCTGCAGGGTTTGCCCCTCACAGGTGAAGGTCAGTGCCTGTTGAAGGTAGGACTTGCTGGTCACCGTGCTCATGCCATCAGCTCTCGGGTGACGGTCAACAGCTCCGGCGCGTCCTCGATCTCGGTCGTCTGCCAGAAGGAAGGGCCGAGTGCCAAGGCGCTGCGCATGGCGTAACCCTGGTTCTGCCATTGGCCGATCATGGTTTGAGAGGCGGGGCTCAGCTCCGTCGCGCTGCGTGAAATCTCGATCCAGGCCACGCGGGGCTGGCTGTCAAGCTTGCGCGGCGGTGGCTTGAGGCTGGCGGTTTCAAGGCCATGCGCCACGCCTGGTGGCAGGCGATAACCTGCGATTTCGACGCAGTCGCCTTGCGTCAAGGTCTGGCGGACCTGTTCCGCCAAGCCTTTTTGCTGGCCGTCCATCATGGCGGCGGCCGTCTTCAATCGAATGAACTGCTGCAGCACCAGCTTGCCTTGAGTGCTCGGCTGCCAGAAGAGGAAATGGCAGGCTTCGTCCAGGGCTTCGGCCACTGCCGGCGCGAGCAGGCAGCCGGCGCGCAGACCCCAGAGCGTCAGCGGGGCCTCGCGGCCCACTTGCGTGTTGAGGTATTCGACCCCGAGCAGGCAGTCCTGGATCCAGCCCTGCCAGGAGGCATCGCCAAAATCGCCATCGCTGTCGCCGCAGCCCTGCAAATCGATTTGCAGCACGGCGTAGCCGGCTTCGGCCAGCGCCCGCGCTTGCAGGGCGGCCATGCGCCGGCTTTTGTTCATCTCCTCCGCGAACGGCGGGAGGTAGAGCACGCGCCCGCGAAGCGGGCCCACAGGCCGGTGAAGCAAGGCATAGCGCTGGTCGGCGCTATGAGGGGCATCCAGGAATACGGCGTGCGGCGCGCTCATGCAGGCGTGGTTCAGCCGGCCAGCTTGGCGGCGACGAAGTCCACCAGGGAGCCGACGGTGGCGAAAGTCGCGCCGTCGATCTCATCGTCGTCGGTGACGATGCCCAGCTGTTCTTCCAGTCCGGTGATGAGGCTGACCACGGCCATCGAATCGAGCTCCGGCACGGCGCCCAGCAAAGGCGTTTCGCGGGTGAAGGTGGCGCTGCGGCCATCCAGACTCAGGACCTCGTCCAGAATCCTCAGGACATGCTTTTCTGTGCTCATTCGGCTGCTTCGGTTGTAGGGCGCGGGGATTGCGCCAGCGGGCATCGCTAGTGGCGTTGCGGCGCGCGATCTTATCAGGCCGAAATGGCGCGATTTCCCTCTGTCAGCCCCCCTGCTCCTGGGGGGGAAGAGGTAGTTTTCACGCGCGGCACGAAAGCGCGGCGCCCAATCGCGTGCACACTCCCGCCTGCTCGCGTGCGGCACTGGGGCGGCTGGGTTCAGCCCGGGGGCCATGCGCTACATTTTGAGCTCTTGTTTTCTGGCCTGCCTATTTGCTTGGTGAAGCATGACTGAATCTAGTTCCGTGCCCGTTCGGGAAGCCCATTTGCTGCATGAGTTGATTCTGGTGAGCGCCGCGCGCACGCCCGACGCCCTGGCCTTGACCGCCGGCTCGACCCATTTGCGCTATGCAGAGCTGGCCGATCAGGTGCGCTCCTTCAGCCAGGGGCTGATGGGCACGGGCCTGGCGCGCGCCAGCCGCGTGGGCATTTATCTGGACAAGCGCATCGAGACGGTGGTGGGCAGCTTTGGCGCACCGGCAGCCGGCATGGTGTTCGTGCCCATGAACCCCTTGCTCAAGCCCGAGCAGGTCGGTTTCATCATGGCCGACTGCGCTGTCAGCGTGCTGCTCACCTCGCCCGAGCGCTACGCCTTGCTGCAACCCACACTTGCGCAAGGCAGCAGCCTCAAGCACATCGTGCTGACCGATGGCGCGGCCGTCACGCTGCCCCCGCCACCCGAGGGCGTGCGCCTGCACAGCTGGGCCGAGTTCATGGCCGCCCCGGCCTGCGCCGGCCACCGCGTCATCGACACCGATATCGTCGCCATCCTCTACACCTCGGGCTCCACCGGTCGCCCCAAAGGTGTGGTGCTCTCGCACCGCAATATGGTGGCCGGCGCCAAGAGCGTGGCCAGCTACTTGGAAAACCATGCGCAGGACACCTTGCTGGCAGCGCTGCCTTTGTCCTTCGATGCTGGCTTCAGCCAGCTGACCACGGCGTTCCACTCGGGTGCGCGCGTGGTGCTGCTGAATTACCTGATGCCGCGCGATGTGCTCAAGGCCATGGAGCGCGAGAAGGTCACTGGCCTGACTGCAGTGCCACCGCTCTACATCCAGCTCTCGCAGCTGGAGTGGCCGGCCGCGATCAACGAGAACCTGCGCTATTTCGCCAACACTGGTGGCCGCATGCCGCGCGAAACCTTGGATCTGCTACGCCAGCGCGTGCCGGCTGCCAAGCCCTTCCTGATGTACGGCCTGACCGAGGCCTTCCGCTCGACCTATCTGCCGCCGGAAGAGGTGGACCGCCGGCCCGACTCCATCGGCAAGGCCATCCCCAACGCCGAGATCCTGGTGCTGCGCGAGGACGGCAGCGAATGCGCGCCCGATGAGCCGGGCGAGCTGGTGCACCGCGGCGCCCTGGTGGGCCTGGGCTATTGGAACGACGCCGAGAAAACGGCTGAGCGCTACAAGCTGCTGCTGGCCGGCGTGGGAGGGCGCGAAGGCGGTCTGCAGCTGCCCGAGTACGCCGTGTTCTCGGGCGACAACGTGCGCCGTGACGCCGAAGGTTTCCTCTACTTCATTGGCCGCCGCGACGAGATGATGAAGACCTCGGGCTACCGCGTGAGCCCGACCGAGGTGGAAGAGATCCTTTACGCCACCAAGCTGGTCGGCGAGTGCGTGGCCTTCGGCGTGGACCACCCGACGCTGGGCCAGGCCATCCAGGTCATCGCCACGCCGCCGGCCGGCGCGGAAGCGCTGGACCTGGCCGCGCTGCAAGCGCAGTGCCGCCTGCATATGCCCGCCTATATGGTGCCCGCAGGCATCGAGGCCCAGCCCGGCCCGCTGCCGCGCAACCCGAACGGCAAGATCGACCGCAAGCTGCTGTCCACCGCCTGGGTCGAGCGCCAGCAGACTTCGGCCTGAATGACCACTGATTGACCGCTGATCGACCGCTGAGCCGCCACCCATTCCCAGAAGACGTTCCCGAACCCACCATGTCTGACGCCACGCCCACCCCCAAGCGCGCTCCGGTGCACGCCCCCATGACCCAGTTCCCGCAAGCGGCCGACGGCTCGCTGCAGATCGGCGGTCAAAGCCTGAGCCTGCTGGCCGAGCGCGTGGGTCAGACTCCGTTCTATGCCTACGACCGTGGCCTGTTGCGTGAGCGCGTGGCCCAGTTGCGCGCTGCCCTGCCCAAGCAGGTCAAGCTGCACTATGCGATGAAGGCCAATCCGCTGCCCGCCGTGGTGGGCTGGATGGCCGGTTTGGTCGACGGCATCGACGTGGCCTCGGCCGGCGAGTTGCAAGTGGCGCTCAATGCCGGCGCCGATCCGGTCGAGATCAGCTTTGCCGGCCCCGGCAAGCGGGACATCGAGCTCCAACAAGCCGTGGCGGCTGGTGTGCTGGTCAATGTGGAGTCAGCAAGAGAGCTGCCAGTGCTGGCCGCTGCGTCCCAGCGTTATGGTCTGCCGGCCCGCGTGGCCGTGCGTGTCAACCCCGACTTCGAGCTCAAGGGTTCGGGCATGAAGATGGGCGGCGGCCCCAAGCAATTCGGCATCGACACCGAGCAGATGCCCGAGCTGCTGGCCGAAATCGGCCGCCTGGGCCTGGCCTTCGAAGGCTTCCATCTGTTTGCCGGTTCGCAGAACCTGAAGCCGGAGTCCATCTGCGAGGCGCAGCAGAAGTCCTACGAGCTGGCCCTGCGCCTGGCGGCCCTGGCGCCATCGCCGGTCAAGTTCCTGAACCTGGGTGGTGGCTTCGGCATTCCCTATTTCCCGGGCGAGCAGCCGCTGGACTTGAGCCCGATCGGCGTCAATCTGCAGCAGCTGGTCGAGCGTGCCGCGGTGGACATGCCGCAAGCGCATCTGGTCATCGAGCTGGGCCGCTATCTGGTCGGCGAGGCCGGCATTTACGTGACCCGCATCGTCGATCGCAAGGTCTCGCGCGGGCAGACCTATCTGGTCACCGACGGCGGCCTGAACCACCACCTCTCGGCCTCGGGCAATTTCGGCCAGGTCATTCGCAAGAACTACCCGGTCACCATCGTGCGCCAGCATGGCGCAGCGCCGGTGGCTGAGCGCGAGACCGCCTCGGTCGTGGGCCCGTTGTGCACGCCGCTGGACCTGCTGGCCGACCGCATGGACCTGCCGGTGGCCGAGATCGGCGATCTGGCTGTGGTGTTCCAGTCGGGTGCCTACGGCGCCAGTGCCAGCCCCGAGCACTTCCTCGGCCACCCGCGCTGCGTGGAAGTGCTGGTCTGAGTCTCGGTCTCGGACCTCCGGCCCTGCTCAGGGGTTGATGCGCAGCCAGGTCGTTTTCAGTTCCGTGTACTTGTCGAAGGCATGGAGTGATTTGTCCCGCCCGTTGCCGCTTTGCTTGTAGCCGCCGAAGGGCACGGTCAGGTCGTCTTCGTCGTACTGGTTGACGTGCACCGTGCCGGCGCGCAGGGCGCGGGCCACGCGGTGGGCGCGGTCGATATGGCTGCTCCAGACGCTGGCCTGCAGGCCGTAGGGGCTGTCATTGGCCAGGCGCACGGCCTCGGCCTCATCCTTGAAACGCAACACGCTCATCACGGGGCCGAAGATCTCTTCGCGGGCGATCTTCATGCCCGGGCTCACCCCGTCAAAAATGGTGGGGGCGACGAAGTAACCGCCGGTTTCGACGCGTTGCTGTTCGCCGCCGACGACCGCACGCGCGCCCTCGCTGCGGCCCGATTCGATATAGCCCATCACCGTGCCCAGCTGCCCGGCGTCCACCAGGGCACCCATCACCGTGCGCGGGTCCAGTGGGTCACCGGCCTGGTATTTGGGCGCCTCGGCGGCCAGCAGCGCCAGGAACTCATCGGCGATGCTGTCATGGACCAGCACGCGTGAAGGGGCATTGCAGCTCTCGCCCTGGTTGAAGAACATGCTGCCGGCCACGGTTTTGGCGGCGCGCGGCAGGTCGTCGAAATCGGGAAAGACCAGGAAGGCCGACTTGCCGCCCAGCTCGTTGTAGACCCGTTTGAGGTTGCTGCGGCCCGCGTACTCCAGCATCTTGCGGCCCACGCGAGTGGAGCCGGTGAAACCGACCGCGTCCACCTCCATGTGCAAGGCCAGGGCCTCGCCGGCCTCATGGCCGTAGCCGGGCACCACATTGAAGACCCCCGGCGGCAGGCCGGCGTCCAGTGCCAGTTCGGCCAGGCGCAGCGCCGTCAGTGGCGACTTCTCGCTGGGCTTGAGCACCACCGAGTTGCCGGCCGCCAAGGCCGGCCCCAGCTTCCAGGCGGCCATGATCATGGGGTAGTTCCAGGGCACGATGGCGCCGATCACGCCCATTGCCTCGCGCTGGATCAGGGCCAGGGCATTGGGGCCTGTGGGCGCGATCTCGTCGTAGATCTTGTCGATGGCTTCGGCATACCAGGCGATGCAGCGCGCGGTGGAGGGCACATCGACGGCCAGCGAGTACTGGATGGGCTTGCCCATGTCCAGGGTCTCCAGCAGGGCCAGCTCCTCCTTGGCCGCCAGGATTTTCTCGGAGAAGGCTTGCAGCACCCGCTTGCGCGCGGCCGGCGCGCGGCGGGCCCAGCGGCCGTCGTCAAAGGCCGCGCGGGCCGAGGCCACGGCGGCGTCAATGTCAGCAGCCTGGCCACGCGACACAGCGCCGAGGCTGCGGCCGTTGAGGGGCGAGATGCAGTCGAACTGCAGGCCAGACTGGGTGTCGACCCGGCGGCCTTCGATGACGGGGCGGCCGTCGATCTGCACGGCGGCGGCGCGCGCGGCCCAGTCGATGCTGGGGCGGGTGGAGGAGGAACTGCTCATGAAAATCCTGTCGTGCTTGCACCAACTCAGAAACTGACCACCACGGAGGAGCCCAGCAGGTGGTTGCGTTTGGCCCATTGTCCGTTGCTCGGGTTGCCGAATACGGCGCGGTTGGCGCCGTCGAGGCGGTACTCGAACTTGAAGATGGTGTTCTGGTTGAAGAGATAGTTCAGCCCTACCGTCAGGGCATAACGGTTGGCGCCCTTGGAGGCCGTGTCCGGGTCCGGGTTGGCCTCGTCCCAGGCGAAGCCACCACCGCGTCCCAGGCCGTTGCGGCTGTCGTCGCTGCTGTAGCCGAACAGGCCGCCGCCGTTCTTGGCGTTGCGCAGATAGTCCATCCGTGCCACCGCTTCCCAGCGCGGTATGAATTTGTAGCCGACCAGGGTGGACAGCCCGGTCCAGCTGGCGTCGCGCAGTTGGCCATCTTCGTTGAAGATGGCGCTGCCGCGTTGGCGGCCCCAGCTGATTTGGCCTTGGACCGTCCAGTCACCGCGGATGAAGTAGGCATCGGCTTCCAGCAGGTCGACGCGCGTGTCGCGGCCGTTGGCATCGGCGAAGCGCAGATCACCGTTGGCGTCCACGCCATCGGCGGCGTAGTTGTAGGCCTTGCCATGCAGGCCGGTGAAGCCGAAGCCCTGGAACTCGCCCTTGGCATAGTCGACGCGATAGATGAAGGCCGGGGTCTTGTTGCCCGGGGATTTGCGGGCGTTGTTGACATTGGCCAGGCCGGCCCGGATCAGCCATTTGCCGCGGGTCAGGTCCAGCGCCGCGCCGGTGTAGGCGGTAGGGGCGGTGAAGTCGAACAGCAGGTTGTGGGTGATCAGCTTGTTGAGCGGAGGCAAGGTCATTTCATAGCCGGTCCAGTCGGGGATCTGGCCCAGCCAGAGCCGGGTTTGCAGGTCGCCCAGCGGGATGTTGACGCTGGCTTCGTGGACGATGGAGCCGGTGTTGAAGGTGGCGCCCACGCCGCGTTCAGGTGCCAGGGTCAAGCGCCATTTGGTGCCACCTTCCATTTCCTTCTGAAAATCGATCAGGGCCATGCCGAAGTAGCCGCTGTCGTAGGCGTAGGCGTCCTTGTTGAGCAGCTGGAAGCTGCTGCTGTTGTTCTGGCGGTTGTAAATGTAGGTGGGGTCGATGAAGCCGCTGATCTTCAGGTTCTTGGTGCCCATGGCCTCGGCCGAGTCTTCCAGGGCCTCGGTCTTGACGGCGATGCGGTTGAACTCCTGGGCCTGGGCCGGCGTCATGCCCCACTGGGCGCTGCTGGGCGCGGCAGCCTTCTGCTCAGCGGCCTTGAGTTTTTCTTCGAGCTGGCCGACGCGGTCTTTCAGCGCGCGCAGTTCCTTGAGCAGCTCTTCATTGCTTTGCGCCAGGGCCGCACTGGGGTAGGCCGAGGCCAGCGCCAGGCTCAGGGCGGCCAGCAAGGGGGCGGCCGTCTTTGCGTTCGGGGTGGGCTTCATCGCATCTGCTCCTTGGCTTGATTGGGTGGGTATGGGGAGGACGAAAGAGGAATCGGTTCTGTTGAATGGGCGGAGGACTCAAGCGGCCCGCTGTGCGGCCGCCATGTCCAGGCTGCGTCGGCGTTCGGCCCTGGCGATCAGGTAGCTGGCCAGCACCACGCCCAGGGCCACCAGGACGATGATGACCGTGGCCACGGCATTGATGCTGGGGCTGACGCCCAAACGCGCGCGCGAGAAGATCACCAGAGGCAGGGTGGTCGAACCCGGCCCGCTCAGAAAGGCCGAGAGCACCACATCGTCCAGCGAGAGGGTGAAGGTCAGCAGCCAGGCCGACATCAGGGACTGCGTGATCATGGGCAGGGTCACCAGGCCGAAGACCTGCAGCGGCCGCGCGCCCAGGTCCATGGCCGCCTCTTCCAGCTGCGGGTTCAGCTCAGACAGGCGCGCCTGGATCACCACCGTGGCATAGGCCATGCCCAGCAGCAGGTGACCGAGCCAGATGGTCATGGCGCCCCGCTCCGGGAAGCCCAGGGCCCGCTGCAGCGACACCAGCATCAGCAGCAGGGACAGGCCGACGATGACCTCGGGCATCACCAGGGGCGCATTGACCATGCCGGCGAACAAGGTGCGGCCGGTGAAGCGCTTGTACTTGACCAGGGCGAAGGCAGCAAAAGTGCCCAGCAGCACCGAGGCGCAGGCGGTGGCAAAAGCGATCTGCAGCGAAAGCTTGAGGCCGTTCAACAACTCACCGTCCTGCAGCAGCTCGGTATACCAGCGCGTGGTAAATCCGCCCCAGACCGAGGGCAGTTTGGAGTCGTTGAAGGAGTACAGAATCAGCGTGAATATCGGCAGGTAGAGGAAGGCGAACACCGCCACCAGCCAGCTGCGCGCAAACCAGCGCGTAGCCTGGGGGCCGAGCAGGGCCCGGCGGCTCATGGCTGGCCTCCTTTGCGCGCCGCGGCCGGGCCGGCCTGGCTTTCCGCCTGGTAGCGGTTGAACAAAGCCAGGGGCACGATGATGAGCAGAATCATCACCACGGCCACGCTGGAGGCCATGGGCCAGTCGTTGTTGGAGAAGAACTCGTCCCAGAGCACGCGGCCGATCATCAGGGTCTGTGGCCCGCCCAGCAGCTCAGGGATGACGAACTCGCCCACGCATGGGATGAAGACGAGCATGGAGCCGGCGATGATGCCGGCCTTGGACAGCGGCACGGTGATGCGCCAGAAGGCCTGCCAGGGTGTGGCGCCCAGGTCGCTGGCGGCTTCCAGCAGGCGCAGGTCCAGCTTGGCCAGGTTGGCGTAGAGCGGCAACACCATGAAGGGCAGGTAGGTGTAGACCATGCCCACCACCAGGGAGAAGGGCGTGTTCAAGAGCTTGCCCAGGGCAGGGATCATGCCGGCCGAATAGAGCAGCTGGTCCAGGCCCAGGCCCTCGATGGCCTCGGCCACCCAGCCGTGCTCGCCCAGCAGGCCTTTCCAGGCATAGACGCGCAGCAAGAAGCTGGTCCAGAAGGGCAGCATCACCAGCATCAGCAAGGCCGGTTGCAGGCTGGCCCGGGCTCTGGCCATGAAATAGGCGAAGGGGTAGCCGATCAGCAGGCAGCCCACGGTGGTGATGGCCGCGTACTTGAGGCTGGCCAGATAGGCCTTGAAATAGAGCTCGTCCTCGGTGATGAAGAGGTAGTTGCTGAGCTTGATCGCCACGCGCAGCATGCCGTCCGCATAACTGACCAGATCCTTGAAGTGCACCGTCTCCATCTCGGAGACGCTGATCTTCAGCACGATCAGGAAGGGCAGCGCAAAGAACAGAAGCAGCCAGGCATAGGGCAGGGCGATGACAGCGCTGCGCCCCGTGGGCAGGCGCAGGCGGCGGAGCGGGTTCTTCATGGCGGCCGCGGTCATTGCGTCAGCACCACCTGGGCCGTGGGCGACCAGTGCGCCCAGACCTGCTGGTCCCAGCTCAGCGGGTCGGCGCGGTGGCGCTCCAGATTGCTTTCGCTGACCTTGAGCACCTGGCCGCTGGGCAGCTGCAGGTGGTAAACGGTGAAGGCGCCGAAATAGGACAGGTCGCGCACGGTGGCCCGCACCTGGTTGAACTCGCCCTCGGGTTTTTCGCTGCTGAGGCGGATCTTCTCGGGCCGCAAGGCCACGCTGACCGCCATGCCGGCGGTGCCGGTGATGCCGTGGCCCACATAGTGCTGGCAGTCGGCGCAAGCGATGACCACATGGTCGGGCTCGTCGACGCTGAGCTGGCCGTCCATCAAGTTGACGTTGCCGATGAAGTCGGCCACGAAGCGGGTGGCCGGGGTTTCATAGATGTCGGCCGGTGCGCCCACCTGCAGGATGCGGCCCTCGCTCATCACGGCGATGCGGGTGGCCATGGTCATGGCCTCTTCCTGATCGTGCGTCACCATCACGCAGGTCACGCCCACGCTTTCGATGATGTTGACCAGCTCGATCTGGGTTTGCTCACGCAGCTTTTTGTCGAGGGCACCGAGCGGCTCGTCGAGCAGCAGCAGCTGCGGCTTCTTGGCCAGGCTGCGCGCCAGGGCCACGCGCTGCTGCTGGCCGCCGGAGAGCTGATGCGGCTTGCGCTTGGCGTACTTGCCCAGCTGCACCAGCTTGAGCATGGCCTCGACGCGGCTGGCGATTTCATCCTTGGGCAGGCCGTCGCGGCGCAGGCCGAAGGCGACGTTGTCCCAGACGCTCAGGTGCGGGAACAGCGCATAGCTCTGGAACATCATGTTGATGGGCCGGGCAAAGGGCGGCAGGCCCGCCAGGTCCTGACCGTTCAGGATGATTCGGCCGCTGGTGGGTGTCTCGAAGCCGGCCAGCATGCGCAGCAAGGTGGTCTTGCCGCAGCCCGAGGAGCCGAGCAGGGCGAAGATCTCGCCCTTGGCAATGTCGATGGACACACGGTCCACTGCGACGGCGCCGCCGCCAAAATCCTTGACCACGTTTTCGATGCGCAGGTAGTTGGTGGACATGGGGTTTGAGAGGTGAATAGGTGAACGGGTGAACAGGGTGATTCGTGAGTTCTGGTGCAGCTGGGTGAGGCCGTTGTTCACCCATTCACGCGTTCACCTGTTCACTGCCAAGTACTTACAGTCCCGTCTTGAAGCTCGTGTAGATGCGCGTCATCTGGCGGCGTACATCGTTGTTGATGGCGTCGGGGGCGGCCATCTTCTTGAGGTCGCTGTCGCTCAGGAACACGCTCGGGTTGTTGGCCACATCGGGCTTGACGAACTTCTTGGCCTCTTTGTTGGGGTTGGCGTAGAAGACCTTGTTGGTCAGGCTGGCGTGCACCTCGGGGCGCAGGATGTAGTTGATGAACTTGTGGGCATTGCCGGGGCGCGGCGCATCGGCCGGGATGACCATCACGTCCATGAAGATGATGCCGCCGCTCTTGGGGATGAGCGCCTCGATCTTCTGGCCGGTCTTGCCGTCGATGGCGCGCTGGCGGGCAATGTTGATGTCACCCGAGTAGCCCATGGCCACGCACAGCGAGCCGTTCGCCAGGTCGTTGATATAGCCCGAGGAGCTGAACAGGCTGACATAGGGCCGCACGCTCTTCAGTAGGGCTGGCACATTGGCGAAGTCGCCGATGTTCTTGGTGTAGGGCGGTTTGCCCAGGTAGTGCAGGGCGGCGGGCACCACCTCGGTGGCCGAGTCGAGGAAGCTCACGCCGCAGCTCTTGAGCTTGGCCATGTACTCGGGCTTGAAGATCAGGTCCCAGGCGTTTTCGGGCATGGGCATGCCGCCCAGCGCCGCCTTGACCTTGTCCACATTGATACCCACGGTGGAGAAGCCCCAGAGCCAGTTGACGAAGAACTCATTGCCCGGGTCCAGCTTGGCCAGCTGCGCCTGCACCTCGGGATCGAGGTTCTTGTAATTGGGGATCAGGCTCTTGTCGATCTTGCGCAGCAGGCCACCATCGGCCTGCATCTTGGCCCAGTAGCTCGAGGGCACGACGATGTCGTATCCGGTCTTGCCGGCCACCAGCTTGGCGTGGACGATCTCGTTGTTGTCGAAATTGTCGTAACGCACCTTGATGCCGGTCTCCTTTTCGAAGTTCCTGATCGTGTCTTCGGCGATGTAGTCGGACCAGTTGTAGATGTTCAGGACCTTCTCTTCCTCTTGCGCTCGGGCCGGACCGGCCGCGGCCAGCAGGGCGAGCACCGGGGTGAGTGCACAGGCAAGACGACGCAGGGCAGGTGACAGCTTCATGGTGGGGTTCCCGAAAGTTCAGTCTGACAAAGAAGGTGAAGGGTGAGAGGAATCAAGGACAGGATTGCGCCCCAGTCTAGGCATTGGCCGGGCCGCGCCCATCGGCCAAAACCCGGGGCTGTGGCGCGGGCCCCGCTCAGAGCCAACCGCGCTTGCGCAGGTCCTCCAGGGTCAGGTCGAGGCAGCGGCGGACCAGGCCCATCATTTCGTCGACCTGGGCGCGCGTCATCACCAGCGGCGGCGCCACGATCATGCGGTCGCCCACGGCGCGCATGATCAGGCCGTTGCCGAAGCAGTGGCCGCGGCAGACCATGCCCACTTCGAGAGCCTCGTCAAAGGGCGTGGCCGTGGTCTTGTCCTTGACCAGTTGCACCGCGGCCATCATTCCGCAGCTCTGGGTTTCGCCCACCAGCGGGTGATCGTTCAGCTCGGCAAAGCGCTGGGCCAGATAAGGCCCCACATCCTCGCGCACATGGCGCACCACATCGAGTTCGCGCAGCAGGCGGATATTGGCCAGGGCCACGGCGCAGGCGGTCGGGTGGCCGGAGTAGGTGAAGCCGTGGTTGAACTCGCCGCCCTGCTCAATCAGCACCCGGGCCACCCGATCGCCCACCATCACCCCACCGAGCGGGATGTAGCCCGAGCTCACACCCTTGGCAAAAGTCATCAGGTCGGGCTTGGTGCCCATGGTCTCGCAGCCGAACCACTGGCCGGTGCGGCCGAAGCCGCAGATCACCTCGTCGCTGACCAGCAAGATGCCGTATTTGTCGCAGATGCGCTGGATCTCGGGCCAGTAGCTGGCCGGCGGCACAATCACGCCGCCCGCGCCCTGCACCGGCTCGCCGATGAAGGCGGCCACCTTGTCGGCTCCCAGCTCCAGGATCTTGGCCTCCAGCCAGCCGGCGGCCTTGAGGCCGAAGGCCTCGGGCGTCAGCCCGGCCGTCTCGCCGCGCAGGCCAGCGCCATGCTCGAACCAATGCGGCTGGTCGATGTGGGTGATGTTGGGTATCGGCAGGCCGCCCTGGGCATGCATGCCGCTCATGCCGCCCAGCGAAGCGCCCGCCATGGTGGAGCCGTGGTAACCATTCTTGCGGCCGATGATGACCTGGCGCTCGGGCTGGCCCAGCACATCCCAGTAGCGCCGCACCATGCGCACAATCGTGTCGTTACCTTCCGAGCCAGAGCTGGTGAAGAAGACATGCTGGAACTGCGGCGGGCTGATCTCGGCCAGCACCTCGGCCAGTTCGATGGCCGGCGTGGTGGCGGTCTGGAAAAAGGCGTTGTAGAAGGGCAGCTCCTTCATCTGCGCCGCGGCGGCGTCGATCAGGCTTTGCTGGCCATAGCCGACGTTGACGCACCAGAGGCCGCTCATGGCATCGAGGATTTTGTGACCCTCGCTGTCCCAGAGGTAGATGTTCTCGGCGCGGGTGATGATGCGCGCGCCCTTGCGCGCCAGTCCCTGGAAATCGGTGAAGGGGTGGAGGAAATGCCGGCTGTCGGCAGCCTGCCAGTCTTGGGTGGTACGGCTGGAAGTGGCTTGAGGGGCGACGGTGGAGATGGCGTTCATGATGTAGATCCTTGGCTCAGTTCAGCGATGTGATGGCGCTCACACATGGAGCAGCAGATGCTCCCGCTCCCAGGGCGAGATCACCTTCATGAACTCGGCGTACTCGATCTCCTTGATCTCCGAATACACGGTGACGAAGGATTCACCGAGCACCGCGGCCAGCTCTTTCTCGGCGCGCAGCAGATTGAGCGCCTCACCGAGGCTGCGGGGCAGCTGGAAGTCGCCGAGGTAGGCATCGCCCTTGCACTCGGGCGTGGGCTCGATGCGGTTCTTGATGCCCAGATAGCCGCAGGCCAGGGTGGCCGCCAGCGCCACATAGGGGTTGGCATCGGCCCCGATCACGCGGTTCTCGATGCGGCGCGCCGCCGGCTCGGCCAAGGGCGAGCGGATGCCCACGGTGCGGTTGTCCATGCCCCACTGAATGTTGATCGGGGCGGCCGTGTGGCGGGCCAGGCGGCGGTAGCTGTTCACATAGGGCGCGAACAAGGCCATGGCCGCCGGGATGTACTTCTGCAGGCCGCCGATGTACCAGTAGAACTCGGGGCTGGGCGAGCCGTCCTCATTGCTGAAGAGGTTGCGGCCGGTGGCCTGGTTCACCACGCTTTGGTGGATGTGCATGGCGCTGCCGGGCTCGCCGGCGATCGGCTTGGCCATGAAGGTGGCGAACATGTCATGGCGCAGCGCCGCTTCACGCACCGTGCGCTTGAAGAAGAACACCTCGTCCGCCAGGCCCATGGGGTGGGCATGGAAGAAGTTGATCTCCATCTGCCCGGCGCCCACCTCGTGAATCAAGGTGTCGACATTGAGCTCCATCTTCTCGCAGTACTCGTAGACGTCCTCGAACAGCGGGTCGAACTCGTTGACCGCGTCGATGGAGTAGGCCTGGCGCGAGGTCTCGGCCCGGCCCGATCGGCCGATGGGCGGCTTGAGCGGCATGTCGGGGTCGCTGTTTCGGGCGACCAGGTAGAACTCCAGCTCCGGGGCCACCACCGGCTCCCAGCCTTCGGCCGCAAACAGGCCGCAGACGCGGCGCAGCACCGAGCGCGGCGCGAAGGGCACCAGCTGACCATCGCGGTCAAAGCAGTCGTGGATGATTTGCGCCGTCGGGTCGATGGCCCAGGGCACCAGGCGCGCCGTCGTCGGGTCGGCGCGCAAATGCATGTCGCGGTCGTTGGGGCTGATGACGTCGTAGTAAGGGCCTTCTTCCGGGAACTCGCCCGTCACGCCCATGGCCACCACCGCCTCGGGCAGGCGCATGCCGCGGTCTTCGGTGAACTTTTCGCGCGGCAGGATCTTGCCGCGGGCGACACCGGTCAGATCGGGCACCAGGCACTCGATCTCGGTCACACGTTGCGCCTTGAGCCAGGTCTCCAGCTCGCTGAATGTGAAATTGCTGCGATCAACCATCTTGAATCTCCGTGGGTCTTGAGCCCCCGGCCGGCCGCGGTTGCGGCCCGGGTGCCGGGGCATGGGGTCTTGGGAGTTCAGGCGATGGGACCTAGGTCTCGGGGTCGCGCAGCGAGTCGTGCCGGGGTTGGTGGATCTGGTCGCGGTAATCGCGGCAGGCCTGGCCAAAGGCCTGCAGCAAAGCCATGGAATGCGGGTTGTGCGCGGCCTGCCACTCGGGGTGCCACTGCACACAGAGCGAGAAGCCGGGGGCCTCGGCCATGCTGAAGGCTTCGATCAAGCCATCGGGCGCCAGCGCCTCGACGCGCAAGCCCGGCGCCAGGCGCTTGACGCCCTGTCCGTGCAGCGAGTTCACGCGGATGCGCGCCTGGCCCAGCAAGGCCTGCAGTCGGCCGCCGGGCTGGATGGCGATCTCGTGCTGGTCGGCATAGGCGATCTCGGGCGGCTGGCCCTCGGGGGCGCGGTGGTCGTGCAAGCCAGGCTGTTCCTGCACAGCCTGGTGCAGGCTGCCGCCCAGGGCCACATTGGCCTCCTGAAAACCGCGGCAGATGGCGAACAAGGGCATGCCGCGCGCCAAGGCCTTGGGGATCAGGGGCAGGGTCCAGGCATCGCGATCCGGGTCCAGGGGCAGGGCGGGGTTGTGCACCGCCTCGTCAAAATGGCTCGGGTGCACATTCGAGGGCGAGCCGGTCAGCAGCACACCGTCGGCCTGGTCCAGCAAGGCATCGAGGTCTTGCAGGTCCAGCGGCGGCACGATCAGGGGCAGGCAGCCGGCCAGACGGACCGCGTCGACGTACTTCTTGCCGGCGATGTGGTTGGGGTAGTCGCCCACCATGCGTTGGCAGGCGGGCACCAGCACCACGGGTTTGCGTGGTGCTGATTGCGGCGGTGCTTGAGGTGCTTCCGCTTGGGGCTTCTTGACCTGTGTCACAGCAGATCCTTCAGTCGGTAGTACGCCATGCCCAGCACCAAGGCCGGCATGCGCATCAGTGTGCCACCGGGGAAGGGCCGGTGGCGCAAGGCAGCAAAACAATCAAAGCGGCTGGCGTCGTCCGCGATCGCCTCGGCCACGAGCTGGCCCGCCAGCCCCGTCAGGGCCAGGCCATGGCCGGAGAAGCCCTGCAGGTAATAGATATTCTGAGCGGTGCCCAGGCGGCCGAAATCGGGGGCGCGGTTCATGCTGATGTCCACAAAGCCACCCCATGCATAGTCCATGCCAATATCGGCCAGTTGCGGGAAGGTGGCCTGCATGCGCGTGGCCATGCTGGCCTTGAGATCGCGCGGCGTGCGGGTGCTGTAGCTGACCCGCCCGCCGTACAGCAGGCGCTGGTCGGCCGTGGGGCGGAAATAGTCGAGCACGAAATTGTTGTCGCACACCGCGCTGCGCGAGGGGATCAGGGCATTCAGGCGCTCGGCTTCGATCGGCGCGCTGCAGCCGATGTAGGTGCCGACCGGCATGATGCGCTGCGTCAGCTGGGGTGCCAGTTCGGGCGCCAGTTCGGGCAGGTAGACATTGCCGGCCAGCAGCGCAAAGCGGGCTCGCAGCTGGCCCTGGCTGCTGCGCAGCGTGAGCCCCGCTTGAGCGCTTGTGCCCTGTTCCAGTGCCAGGGCCGGGCTGTGTTCGAACAGCTGCACCGGGGCGGTGCCTGGGCGGCGCGCGGGCTCGCTCAGCAGCTGAGCCAGGCCGCGGCAGTACTTCAGCGGATGCAGATGCCCCGAGGCCGGGTCGTGCACGCCGGCCTGGTAGCGCGGGCTGGCGATCCAGTTGGACAATTCGTTCTTCGGAATCCAGCGCTGCTCGTAGCCATAGACCTCGGCCATGCCCTGCTGCCAGGCTTGCAGGTCAGCAGCTTTGCGTGGGCTGGTGGCCACGCTCAGAAAACCGTCCTGCCATTCGCAGTCAATGCCGTAGCGCTTGCTGCGCTGACGGATCATCTCGACGGCTTCCAGGCTCATGGCCCAGATGCGGCGCGCCTCGGCGAGGCCCAGCTGGCGTTCGATCTCGGCCATATCGCAGGCCAGCCCGGCCAGGGCCTGGCCGCCGTTGCGACCAGAGGCACCGCCGCCGATTTCGCCCGCTTCCATCAGCGCCACGCTGAAGCCGCGCTCGCTCAGCTCCAGGGCGGCCGACAGTCCCGCCAGTCCGCCGCCGACGATGGCCACATCGGCCTCCACCGTGCCCCGCAGCGGCGCGAAGCCGGGGCCTTGCGGCGCGGTGGCCGCGTAATAGCTGTCTCTCGCGAGCTGACGATCGATCTGCAGCAAAGGCATGCAAGCGTGGGTTGGTGAGGGCTCAGGCGGCGCGTTGCAAGGCGCCGCGCACGGTGTCGATCAGGCGATCAATGTGGTGCTTCTCGATAATCAGCGGCGGGCTGAAGGCAATGGTGTCGCCGGTGGTGCGGATCAAGACGCCTTGCTCCCAGCAATCGAGGAAGATCGAGAAGGCGCGTTTGGCCGGCTCGCCCGGCAGCGGCGCCAATTCGACGCCGCCGACCAGGCCCAGATTGCGGATGTCGATCACATGGGGCGCGCCCTTGAGCGAATGCAGGGCTTCGGCGAAGTAGGTCTGCATCTCCGCGGCGCGGGTCAGCAGGCCTTCTTCGGCATACGTGTCCAAGGTCCCCAGGGCCGCCGCGCAGGCCAGGGGGTGGGCCGAGTAGGTGTAGCCGTGGAAGAACTCGATCAGATGCTCAGGCCCCTGCATGAAGGTGTCGTAGATGGACTGCTTGGCGAACACCGCGCCCATGGGCACGGCGCCGTTGGTCAGGCCCTTGGCCACCGTCATCAGATCGGGCGTGACGCCGAAGGTCTGGGCGCCAAAAGGCTGGCCGGTGCGGCCGAAGCCGGTGATGACCTCGTCGAAGATCAGCAGGATGCCGTGCTTGTCGCAGATCTCGCGCAGGCGCTGCAGATAGCCTTGGGGCGGGATCAGCACGCCGGTGGAGCCGGCAATCGGCTCGACGATGACGGCCGCGATGGTGCTGGCGTCATGCAGGGCGACCATGCGTTCCAGATCATCCGCCAGCTCAGCGCCGTGCAAGGGCTGGCCCATGGCGTAGGCATTGCGCGCCGGGTCGTGGGTGTGGCGCAGATGGTCCACGCCGCTGAGCAAGGTTCCGAACATCTTGCGATTGGCCACCATGCCGCCGACCGAGATGCCGCCGAAGTTCACACCGTGGTAACCGCGCTCCCGGCCGATCAAGCGCGTGCGCGAGCCTTCACCGCGCACGCGGTGGTAGGCCAGGGCCATCTTCAGCGCGGTCTCCACCGATTCAGAACCCGAATTGGTGAAGAAGGCCTTGTTCAGGCCGGTCGGCGTCAGCTCGACCAGGCGCTCGGCCAGCTCGAAGGCCTTGGGGTGGGCCATCTGGAAGGGCGGCGCGAAATCAAGCTCGGCCGCCTGCTTCTGGATGGCTTCGACGATGCGCGGCCGGTTGTGGCCGGCGTTGACGCACCAGAGTCCGGCAATGCCGTCCAGCACCTGGCGGCCTTTGTCATCGGTGAAGTACATGCCGTCCGCGCGCGTCAGCAGGCGCGGCGACTTCTTGAACTGCCGGTTGGCGGTGAACGGCATCCAGTAGGCGTCCCGCTTCGGGTCCGCACTGGCGGTGGTGCTGGGGGCCGAATCGGGGGCGATGGACTGGCTCATGACGGGCTCTCCTCAAGTCAACAACTGAGGGTCAGTCTAGAGAGCCTTGCGCGCAATGTGCGAGCGCATTCGCCCCGGTGCTTACCCGAGGTTCTGCACGTTTGTGCCATCATTCAGTGAATGATTCGCACAAAATTCGAAATATGAGTTCAGAAGTGACTTTGGATGCGATTGACCGCGGCATTCTGGCGGCGTTGCAGCGCGATGGCCGCATCAGCAATGTGGAGCTGGCCAAGCTGGTCCATCTCTCGCCCTCGGCCTGTCTGCGGCGGGTCAAGCAGCTGGAAGACGCCGGTGTGATCGCCGGCTATGTGGCGCTGCTGAACCCCAAGGCCATCGGCCAACCGGGCACCAGCTTCACCATCATCAATCTGGAGCGGATGACGCCGCAGGCGCTGGGCGCCTTCGAGCAGGCGGTGCGGGACATCCCGGAGATCCTGGACTGCTTCTATGTGGCGGGCACCAATGACTACCTGATGCGCTTTGCCTACAAAGATGCCGAAGACCTGGAGCGCCTGCACAGCGATGTGCTGATGCATCTGCCTGGTGTGGCGCGCAGCAACTCGATGCTGGTGCTGCGCACGGTCAAGAAGACCACGGCGTTTGAGCTTTGAACGCTGAACTTGGAGCCCGGGCCGAGTGGTTTCCGGGCTGTGCGGTGGATCGCGGCAGCGATCCCGCCGGTCTTACATGGCCAGGCCCATCATCAGGGCGGTCAGGCCGAAGCAGCTCAGGGTAGCGGCCAGGCCCAGGGTCTCGGCGACCAGGTTCACTTGCTTGCCGAAGGCAAAGGTGCCGGCCAGGGACGGTTGCTGTTGTTCAGCGTTCAGCAGGTACTGTTGCGATTGAGCGAGGAAGGCGGGAGTTGCAGTCATGATGATGTTTTGTCTCTGTAGCGACACCCCTGTGGGTGACTTCGAGCGCAATTATCAATGACATCCGTGAAAACCCTATGACAAAAATCAGGGTTTCTACTTAATTGGTAAAACTTCACTTGAAGTCTTGGCTGGCTGGAGCAGAGGCAGCAACTGCACCACCAGCAGGCTGCCCAGGATCAGGGCGCAGCCGGCGAGGCCCGCCGGGGCCAGGCGGTCCCCCATCAGCCAGTAGCCAAACAGTGCGGCAAACAAGGTCTCCGAGGACAGCACGATGGCGGCGTCGGCCGCATGGGCATAGCGCTGCGCCACCACCTGGGCGGTGAAGGCCACGCCGACCGACAGAATGCCGGTGTACAGAATCGGTGTGGCAGCGGTCTGGATGCCGGCGCCGCTGAAGGGCTCGAACAGCAGCCCCCAGATCAAGGCCAGCAGGCCGCAGACGAAAAACTGGCCGCAGGCCACGAGAAAGGGCGCCGCCATGCGGTCCGCGACGCGGCCGATCAGCAGCACATGCAGACCCCAGGGCAGGGCCGAGGCGATCACCCAGCTGTCGCCGAGGCCGATCTCCAGGCTTTGCGCGCCCGAGAGCAGAAAAGCGCCGACCAGGCAGGCCAGCGCGCCGGGCCAGACCGACCAATGCGGCAGCTGGCGCAGCAGCAACCAGCCCAGCACCGGCACCAGGGGCACGTACAGCGCGGTCAGAAAGCCGGCATTGGTGACCGTGGTGTACTTGATGCCGATCTGCTGCATGGCTGCACCCAAGGTCAGCAGCATGCCCAGGCCCAGGATCTTCAGGCCGTCATCGCGGTTCAGCGCCAGCTGCCGCCCGGCCAGGTAGTTCCACTCGCGCCAGGCCAGCGGCAGCACGACCAGGGCGCCGACCAGAAAGCGCAGCCCGGTGAACATCATCGGCCCCAGCTCCTGCATGCCATGGCTTTGCGCCACAAAGGCCGAGCCCCAGATCAGGGCGATGAGGGTCAGCAGGAGATTGGCTTGGATGCGGCTCAAGAGATGGGGCTTTCCGTGCAAGAGGCGGGGGTCAACTGGCGTGATCGTTTCGAATGGCGTGGCGGCCAAAAAGAAACGGCGCCGATTATCGCGGCGCCGCTTCAAGCCAGAGCTGAGCTCAACCCAAAACTGGGGTCAAACCCAAAACTGGGGTCAGAGTGAGTTTCGGCGCATGGCCGAAATCACTCCGCTCAGCTCAGCTCAGCTCATTCAGCCATCCTCATCATTCCTCACGGCCACCAAAAATGCCCAGCAGCGACAGCAGCGACTGGAACACGTTGTACAGGCTCAGGTACACGCTCAGTGTGGCGGTGATGTAGTTGGTTTCTTCGCCGTCTTGCACGCGCTTGAGGTCGTACAGGATGAAGGCCGAGAAGATGCCAATCGCCAGCACCGACAGCGTGATCATCAGCGCGCTGGACTTCAGGAAGATGTTGGCAATGCCCGCCACCAGCAAGAGGATCATGCCGATGAAGAGGAATTTGCCCATGCTGCTCAGGTCACGCTTGATCACCGTGGACAGCGAGGCCATGCCCAGGAAGATGGCGCCCGTGCCCGCGAAGGCCGTCATGATCAGCTCGGCGCCATTGCCCAGGCCCAGGACCGCACCCACCAGGCGCGACAGCATCAGGCCCATGAAAAAGGTGAAGCCCAGCAGCACAGGCACGCCCGCGGCCGAGTTCTTGGTCTTCTCGATGGCGAACATGAAGCCGAACGCACCGGCCATGAAGACGATCAGGCCGACCATGGGCGACATGGCCTTGGACAGGCCGGTGGCCACGCCCAGCCAGGCGCCCAGCACCGTCGGCACCATGGACAGGGCCAGCAGCCAGTAGGTGTTGCGCAGCACGCGGTTGCGTTCGCGGCGCAGCGCGCCCTCGTTGAGGCCGGTGGAGACGGCAGAGAAAGATCCGAAGTTCGGGTTCATGACAGCAACTCCTGTGAGAGTGAGTGAATGAATGGGTTGAAAGAAGAAGGGAAGACTGGGTTGTGAGTTTGATCGACCTCGATCTCGGGCGAGCGAGTTGCGGCCTCAGCCCTTGTCGCCGGCCGCAGCAGCGGCCAAACGCTTGCCGCGGGCGCGGATGTTGAGGGCCTCGACCGCCAGCGAGAAGCACATCGCGGCGTAGAGGTAGCCCTTGGGCACATGTTGGTCGAAGGCTTCGGCCGTCAGCGCCATGCCCACCATCACCAGGAAGGCCAGAGCCAGCACCTTGACCGAAGGATGGCGGTCCACAAACTCGCCGATCGGTTTGGCCGCGATCAGCATCACGCCGACCGAGGTCACCACGGCCGCCACCATCACGCCGATGCGGTCCACCATGCCGACCGCGGTGATCACCGAATCGAGCGAGAACACGATATCGATCACGGCGATCTGGCCGATCACCATCCAGAACAGCTTGCGCCCGGCGGCTTTCAGCGCAGCGGCATCGGCCGTCGGCGGGCCGTCCTGCTCATGGGCTTCCACTTCGACAAAGATCTCGTGCGAGGCCTTGTACAGCAGGAACAGGCCACCCAGCAGCAAGACCAGATCTCGGCCGCTGATGCCTTGGCCGAAGACATGGAAGAGATCGGCCGTCAGGCCCATGACCCAGCTCAGCGAGAACAGCAGCAGCAGGC
Source organism: Paucibacter sp. B51 (assembly GCF_027863535.1). Lineage (NCBI taxonomy): Bacteria > Pseudomonadati > Pseudomonadota > Betaproteobacteria > Burkholderiales > Sphaerotilaceae > Roseateles > Paucibacter sp. B51. The sequence goes on from NZ_JAPIVN010000001.1 coordinate 3,663,531, forward strand.
GCGACACCATCGCAAAACCCAGGCCCAGGCGCCGCGCCTGATCGCGCTGCTCCGGCGGCAGGCGGCCGACCAGGATGGAGATGAAGATGATGTTGTCGATGCCCAGGACGATTTCCAGGGCGGTCAGCATCGCGAAGGCGAGCCAGAGATTGGGGTCGAAAAGAAAGTCCATGCGGGCGAGAAAGAGGGGCTGAGGCGGTGCACGAGGCCGCAGCACAGAGGCTGCGAACTGCCGGCGGCAAAAGAAGAGAAAAGCGGGGAGGAAGGACGGCGCCGAATGGAGTCGCTCGCAACTTGGGCCCTTCAGGCCATGGGCGAGCGCGGCAGCTGCGGGCGATCAGCCCCCGCGCGGGCGTGGCGGCCGCTGCAGGCCTTCGAGCCAGGGGGCATCGAGCAGAGGCGGGACTTTGAGGTCCGGCGGCAGCAGGCTTGTGGCACTGAGCTGCAAGCCCGAAGGCGGCAGGCCCAGCTCGGGCGCTTCCAACCCATCGCCAAGCTCGGCGCCGGTCACTGGAGTGTCGACCGCTGGTTCTAACGTGACCTCGGTCCAGGAAGTGAAACCATCCGCGGCGTTCAAGTCCGGCGCGCAGGTGGTTGCGGACTGCTGAGCCGCAATCAGTCCCCAAGCTTGCGCCGGTGCGCTGCCCATCACGAGCAGGCCCAGGGCCAGGCAGAGCGCCAGCCCGAGCTGGAGCCCGCGTGCGAGGCGAAGGATGAAGGCGGAGAACAGGGTCACAGGTCGCAGTTTAGCTGGCCGTGCCGTTGATCGCCTGAGCGGCGTCGGGCGCGCCCGTTCGATCGTTCGAGAAATCCGCCTGAAGGTAGGCCAATTCTTCTTCGCTGAAGCCGGCTGCGCCGCGAGCGCTCAGGTTGAAGGGCGGGCGCAGCCGCGGCGCCTGGTAGTGCTGCACCAGGCCAGGATAAATCGCCACGGGGTCCAGGCCACGCAAGCGGCAGCAGTGGCGGTACCAGCGGTTGCCGATCTCCACATGGCCGATTTCTTCGCGCAGGATGATGTCCAGAATAGCCACCGCCCGTGCGTCGCCGGCGCGGGCCAGCTTGGCCTGCAGCGGCGGCGTGGCATCCAGGCCGCGCGCCTCCAGGGTGCGCGGTACCAGGGCCATGCGGGCCAGCACATCGTCGGCCGTGCGTTCGGCCATGGTCCAAAGGCCGTCATGGGCGTCGAAGTCGCCGTAGCGGTGGCCCAGGCTTTGCAGATGATCGTGCAGCAGGCTGAAATGCTGCGCCTCCTCGGCGGCTACACGCAGCCAGTCGAGGTAGAACTCACGCGGCATGCCGGCAAAGCGCCAGACCGCATCCAAGGCCAGATTGATGGCGTTGAACTCGATATGTGCGATGGCGTGGATCAGCGCGGCCCGGCCTTCCAGCGTGAAGGGCGAGCGGTTCGGCACTTGCAGGGCGGACAGCAAACGCGGCCGCTCCGGTCGGCCCGGCACGCCCTCGGGGCGCTGCAGCCGGGCTTCGGTGTCGAGGGAAAGCCCGTTCTGGGCCTCCAGGTAGAGGGCTTGAGCCGCAGCGGCCTTGTCGGCGGGGGAGATCAGGCAGAGAACGTGCAGGGCACGGGCGCGGCAGTCCAGAGGCATCATGGCCCAATTATCCCGCCAGGGCTTGCCAGGTTCAGGCCGGCAAAGCCCCGGTCGCGCCGTGCCGCCCAGCGGCCCGCTTAAAATAACGGGTTTTGCCGCGGCCAGGCGCCGTCCGGGAGCACGAGATGGGGATATTCCAGTTGGACGAACACCGGCCCGAAGTCGCCGCCAGCGCCTGGGTGGCCGACAGCGCCCAGATCATCGGCCGGGTGCATCTCGACGAAGATGTCAGCATCTGGTTCAACGCTGTGTTGCGCGGTGACAGCGAACACCTGCACATCGGCCCGGGCTGCAATATCCAGGACGGCTCCGTGCTGCATGCCGACCATGGCTTTCCGCTGCGTCTGGAGGCCGGCGTGACGGTCGGCCACCAGGTGATGCTGCATGGCTGCACGGTGGGCGAGAACTCCTTGATCGGCATTGGCGCCGTGGTCCTCAACGGTGCCCGCATCGGCCGCGACAGCATCGTCGGCGCCGGTGCGCTGGTGACCGAGGGCAAGGCGTTTCCGGACGGCAGCCTGATCGTGGGCAGCCCGGCCAAGGTCGTGCGCGAGCTCACGCCTGAGCAGATCGAAGGCTTGCGTGCCAGTGCCCGCCACTACATCGCCAACGGCCAGCGCTACGCCAGCGGCTTGCAAGACATCAGCGGCGACTATCCCCAGAATTCCAAAGCCAAACCATGAGTGAACTGCATAAATTCCTGTTCGAAGGCCTGCCCGTGCGCGGCATGCTGGTGCGCCTGACCGGCAGCTGGCAAGAGGTGCTTCAGCGCCGCGAGGCGGTGGGCGCGCATCCGCCCGAACTGCGCGCCCTGCTGGGCGAGATGTCGGCCGCGGCCGTGCTGATGCAGTCCAACATCAAGTTCAACGGCGCCTTGGTGCTGCAGGTGTTTGGCGACGGCCCGGTCAAGCTGGCCGTGGCCGAGGTGCAGCCTGATCTGAGCTTCCGCGCCACGGCCAAACTGGTCGGTGAGGTGCCGGAGGGCGCCCAGCTTGAAGCCATGCTCAATGTTCATGGCCAGGGCCGTTGCGCCATCACCCTGGACCCCAAGGACAAGTTCCCCGGCCAGCAGCCCTACCAGGGCGTGGTGCCGCTGCACGGTGACCAGCGCGAGCCGCTGCAAAAGCTCTCGGAGGTGCTGGAGCACTACATGCTTCAGTCCGAGCAGCTGGACACGAAACTGGTGCTGTTCGCCAACGACGAGATCGCCGCCGGCCTCTTGATCCAGCGCCTGCCGGTCGAGGGTGAGGCCAATCTGGAAGGGCAGGGCGCCACCCTGCGCAACGAGGACGAAATCGGCCTGTCCGACGCCTTCAACCGCATCAGCATGCTGGCTTCCACCCTGACCCGCGATGAACTCCTGGGCCTGGATGCCGAGACCATTCTGCGCCGCCTGTTCTGGGAAGAAAGCGTGCGCCGCTTCGAGCCGCTGGCGCCGCGCTTCGCCTGCAGTTGCTCGCGCGAGCGCGTCAGCCAGATGCTCAAGGGCCTGGGCCGCGACGAGGTCGAAGAGGTGCTGGCCGAGCGCGGCAATGTCGAAATCGGCTGCGAGTTCTGCGGCCTGCAGTACCACTTCGACGCGGTTGATGTTGGCCAACTGTTTGCGCAAGAGCTGGCCCAAGCCGGCGGTAGCGGCACCGTGCAATAAGCCCGGCGACGCTGCGGTCCCCATGCCCCCGAGGCGCGGCGTGGCGCGGATGCCGCGCTCCGCTGGCAATACGACCTGAGGGATTGACGCTCCCGCCCTGATCCTCGACCTTGTCCGGCGGTCCCGCGTGTTCCGCGGGTGCGAGGCCGGTAGCGGCCTGAAAGGGCGAGGATGGACAACAAAGGCGGTGGAATCCCCTGGACCAGCTTGGCCGTGCTGGTCGCTTTCATCACCAGCACCCAGCTGGTTCCTCATGCGTTTGACCAGTTGCGTCCGGCCGAGAAGGAGCGGGCGCAAGCCGTGACGGCGGCCGACCTGGAGGTGGAAGCGCGGCTTTGGGAAGACCCCTTTGTGGCCGTGCGCCGCCATGAGGCCGAACGGCTGGAGCGCTGCGACAAGCTCTACAAGGACCCGGCCAAGGCCACCGAGTGCAAACTCAAGTCGGTCGCAGCTCTGCGCACGCCGCAGGAGTTGTCGCGCCGCCTGAGTGGCGATGACGAACCGGATTCCAGCGAAACCCTGGTTCTTGTGGCCTTGGTGCCCGGCAACGCCTTTGTTGGGGCCGAGGAGGGGCGGCGGCGCACGCGCTATGCCGTGCTGGCGGGCCTGCAGGCCAAAGGCTATGTGCCCGACAACGCCGAGCGCCTGGGCCTGCTGCAGCTGGACGAAGCCAAGCTCAGTCCCCAGGCTGCTGCCAGCAATGGCGTGCGTCCGGGCTTGCTGGTGCCCTATGAGCTGCTCTCGGCCAGCAGCTTGAGCGCGGCGGTGGCCCGGACTTCTCCGGCCCGGCCGGCTCAGGCAGCCTCAGATGTGGCCGACATCGCGCAGGCCTCGCGTTACAGCCAGGTGGCTGTGCTGTGGGTGGATGAGACCGCTTTGCCTTCGCGCAAGCTCGACAGCCTGGCCTTGATGCTGCATGCCCTTTTCGAGCCTTGGGCTGCTGGCAAGCGGGAGCCACCGCCACTGGCTGTGATTGGCCCGTCCACCACCGATGCCCTGCGGGTGGCATTGGCCGATCTGCGCAGCGCCGCCTGGCGGCTGGGGCCGGGGCCCGGTTCGCGCAGCCATTGTTCGGTTCCGCCCGGGCAGCGACCTCTGGCCCAGGCCCCGACTGCCTCCGAACCTTGGCTCGATGGTTACTGGCACCTGTCGCGGGCCTTGCTGCTGAGCCCGTTCTCCACCGCCAGTGACGCCATGCTCAGCGAACTCGACGGCAGCAGCCTCGAGGACTATGTGTCCTGGCGCTTTTGTCGCCTGCAGGGTGGGCGCCAGGACCCGCCGGTGCGGCTGATCCGCAAGATCGGCAGCGACAAGGAGCTGCTGGACCAGTTGACGGGCGAGCTGAGCTTGAGACTGTCGGCCACAGCACGCTCGCCGCAGCGTGTGGTCTTGATCGGCGAACGCGACTCGCTCTACGCCCAGGCCTTGGCGGGGCAACTGCGTGCACAGCTTTCGCAGAATCCGGCCCTTCATTTGGAAGAGCTGTACTTTTTCCGTGGCCTGGACGGTGTGACAACGCGCGACGTCGGTCGCGATGAGGCGCGCGGCGGATCCGGCAAAGCTGATGCGCAAGCACGCATTGAGTGGCCCGAAGCCCGCGATCAGCTGGACTACCTGCGTCGCCTGGCCCAGCAGTTGCAACGCAGCGAGTCCAAGGTCGGGGCCCTGCCCATCGGGGCCATCGGTCTGATGGCCAGTGACGTGCATGACAAGCTCCTGCTGCTGCAGGCTCTGCACGAGAGTTTCGCGGACAAGGTTTTTTTCACCACCGATATGGATGCACGCTTTCTGCATCCGCGTGTCCAGACCTTCACCCGCAATCTGCTGGTGGCATCCAGTCTGCCGCTGGAGTTTCCGCGCCTGTCGTCGCCGCGCTGCCAGGCGGTGGCCGATCGCGTTGGGCTGCCCGCGCCCGATCTGGCGGCCGGCAATCCACCCTGGCGCGATGTGTACCAATCGTCAGCCTATCTCGCAGCTCGGCATGCCGGTTGTCGCAGCAAAGCCTGCCGGGCCGTGGAGGACTGTGCGGCCGAAGAGGCACTCGATCACCCCTCGCTCTACGAGGTGGGCCGCAGCGGCGCCATGGCTTTGAGTGGTTATGCCTTCGAGCGCCGCCCGCCCGGCAAAGCCTACGGTGTGCGCCTGGCGGCCGTGGCTTTGCCGGTGCTTTTGCTGTTGGGCCTGCTGGTCTGGCCGGGCACGCCGGTGCTGCGCAACATCCGGCGTCGCCGGGCCGCGGCGCGGCTGGAGCATCTGCCGGCTGGATTGGTGCCCTCCATTTCCTTGCCGGAGCTGGGCTTCGTGGCCCTTTACTGCTGGCTGTTTTTCTTCACCCTGGTCAGTCTGAGCGAGATGCTGTGGCCGGGCCATCTGCGCTTTGCGCCTGGCATGTTGGGCCTGAGCCTGGGCAGCACGCTGCTGGTGCTCTTGTCCTTGGCGCCCGAGCATCGTTTCGGCTTCGGATTTGGCAAGGGCCTCGGCGCAGGGGGCGCGCCGGCCATCATGGCCCCGGGACTGCGTCGCACGCTACGCGGGCTGTGTTGGGTGACCCTGGGCCTGGTCTGGGCCTATGTGCTGAGCGGCGTCGAGGCCCGCCGTTGCGACAGCTGTGAGCCCCTGGCCTGGTTGGAGGGGCTCAGCGCCTGGCCTTCGCACCTGCTCCATCTGCTGGCCCTGCTCGCGATTGTTGACACCCTGGATGCCACCTGGTCTCGCAGTGTTCAGGGCATGGCCGAAGACAGCGCCTGGCTGCATCTGCCCGAACAGACGCCCAAACGCGCCGGTGTCGCGGCCCGCCAGGGCGGTTTGCGCCTCATGCGCCGGATCTGGCAGCGGCATTTGAGCGTGGCCGGCTGGCATGCGGCGCCTGGGGGCAGCCTGGACTTTCGCATCCTCTGGCATCAGTACGGTCGGCGTGGCAGCCGGGTGCCTCGGGCTCTGCGCATCATGTTGGGTTTTGTGCTGACTCTGCTCGTGGTCCTGGGTTTGTTCTTTGGTTTCAGCGACGGCGTCGGTCCGGCCGTGCCCGTGCGAGGCGAGGATCACCGCGCCTTGATCCGTTTCACGCTCGATGCCATCCTGGTGCTGCTGCCGTTGCTGGTGGTGGCGGTGGGCGACGCCACCATGCTGGCCTGCCGATTCATTCGATTGCTCACGGCCGCGCGCACGATCTACCCGGCGAGCACGCTGGCGCATTTCGCCGCCAGCCTGGGCAGCGCGCATGAGGCACTGTGGCTGCGCGCCATCGCCGCCGACCCGGCCCAGCGCGCCGTGGCGCCACCCGAACTGCGCCGCCACAGCCTGCTGGACGACTGGATCGATGTGCAAATCGTCGTGCGCCGCAGCGCGCGCATCGGGCCCTTGGTGATGGGGCCCTTCGTGGTATTGGCGCTCTTGATCGTCGGGCGCAGCCGCTTGTTCGACAACTGGTCGCTGACCTTGCCGGTGGCCATGGCCGCCAGTGCCTACCTGCTGGGCCTGCTGGCCCTGGCCGTGCTGCTCAAGCAGGCGGCCGAACAGGCGCGCAGCCGGGCCTTGCGCCGTATGGAGGCCGATCTGCGCTGGCTGATGGGCGGCGATGAGGAGCAGCGCAAGCTGATCGAGCCCTTCAAGCGGCTGATGGCCTCGGTGCAGGAGGAGCGCGGCGGCGCGCTGGCGCCGATCTTTGAGCAGCCCTTGGTCAAGGCCCTCTTGGTGCCCTTGGGCGGGGCTGGCGGCGCCCAGCTGTTCGAGTATTTCCTGCTGGCGCGCTGACCCATAATTGTTGCGATCACCATGACCTTTGCAGCCCCTCCATGCACATAGCCATCCTCACCGGCGGCGGCGACTGCCCCGGCCTCAATGCGGTGATCCGCGCCGTCAGCCTGGCCCTGATCCAGCAATGCGGGGCCCGGGTCAGCGGTGTCGAGCGAGGCTTCCTGGGCCTGATCGAGCAGCGCCTGCGGCCCCTGGCCCTCGCCGATGTACGGGACATCCTGGCCCAGGGAGGCACCATCCTCGGCACGCACAACCGCTGTGATCCTTTCCACTACTTTGCCGAGGGCGGGGCGGATGTCTCGGCGCGCGTGCTCGATTTCGTGCGGGCCCAAGGTATTGATGCGTTGGTCGCCATCGGCGGCGACGGCACCATGGCGATTGCCGAGCAATTCAGCCGTTTGGGCCTGCCCGTGGTGGGGGTGCCCAAGACCATCGACAACGACCTCTACCTGACTGAACGCAGCTTCGGTTTCGACAGCGCCGTGGCGGTGGTGTCCGAAGCCCTGGACCGCTTGGAAACCACGGCGCGCAGCCATGGCCGGGTCATGATTGCCGAGACCATGGGCCGGCATGCCGGCTGGATTGCGCTGGAAGGGGGATTGGCGGGTGGGGCGGATGCCATCCTGCTGCCCGAGTTGCCCTACCGGCTGGAGGCCGTGATCGAGCATTGCCGACGCCGGACAGAGGGCGGAGGCCATGCCTTGATTTGCGTGGCCGAAGGGGCGCATGCCCAGGCGCAAAGCCAGGTGGTGCGTGCCTTGCTGGCCGACAGCCCGGACCCGGTGCGCCTGGGCGGCATCGGTGCGCTGCTGGCCCAGCAGCTGCAGCAGGCTTTGGGTGAACACAGCGAGGTGGAGGTGCGCTCGACCTTGCTCGGCCATGTGCAGCGCGGTGGCACACCCACGGCCTTCGATCGCGTGCTGGCCACACAGTTTGGCTGGGCCGCGGCCCAGCTGGTGCGCGAGGGCCGCTTCGGCCGCATGGTGGCCTTGCAAGGGGCAGAGTTCACCAGCGTGGCCCTGGCCGAGGTGGCGGGGCGCAACCGCCTTGTGCCCCTGGATCACCCCTTGCTGCAAGCAGCGCGGGGGCTGGGCCTCTGCCTCGGTCAGTGAGCTGGGCCGGGCGCGTTCAGCGGCGCCGGTTCAAGAGGTGCTCGCACTCGGGTACATCGCAGTTGTCGCAGGCCCAGCGCCACTCGGGCAGGGCGTCCTGGCGGGCCTGCAGGCGGCTGAAGAGGCCCGTGGCCGGCAGGGGCGCGGTCTTTCGGGCCAGCAGCAAGGGCGTGATGGCATTGAGGGCGGCTTCCAGGCGCTGCGCACCGCTGCCGGCCACCACCGACCAACCGAGGCCCGCGCCCATCAGCGCTCGCCGCACGGCCGCATCCACCGGCGCCCGCACATGGGCGCCGTCGCGCTGCAGACCGTCGGCCACCCAAGGCAGGTCCAACGCGGTCAACAAGGTCAGGGCGCAGCGGCGGTGGAAAGCCAGGCCGGTATCCAGCAAGGAGTGGTCGTCAAACAGCAGCTCGCTGTAGACCGCCGTCATCAGCGGCGTGGTGTCGCAGAGCACCAGATCGGCGCTGAGCGCCAGGGCTTCGCAGCGGGTCGCCTGGGCGGCGGCAATGGCGGCCTGTTCTTCGGGGCGAGGTGTGCGGCCCGCTTGATCGCACCATTCGCGCAGCAGCTCGGGGGCCCAGGCACAGCGCAGGCCGGTGGCCTCGCTCAAGCGCTGCTGCAGGCTTTGGGCCAGGGTCGATTTGCCGGTGCTCTCCGCACCGACGATGGCGATCAGCAAGCCGGGCACGGCTGGGTCTGCCAGGTCTTCATCAAGCCAGTGCCTGGCGGGAACCGCCGCTCGCGTGGCTGTGCTTGAGCTGCTGCGCCCAGGCGCGCCAGCCGGCCACCGACATGGGGATGAAGACTGCGTAGAGCAGCACGGTCAGCCAATAGCCCTTGTAGGCGAACAAGGCGACGCTGACGCCGTTGACCAGCACCCAGACGCCCCAGTTTTCCTGGTACTTGCGCGCCAGCAGCCACTGGCCGAGCAGGCTGGCGACCGTGGGGAAGGCATCCCAGAAGGGCACGGGTGAATCGGTCTGGTGCTGCAGAAACAGGCCCAGCAGCGGCCAGGCCAGCAGGGTGGCAAGCAGCGAGGCCCACAGGCCCGTGGTGCTCAGGCGCCGCACGCGCAGGGCCTGGCCGTCATCGCCTTTGCCACGCAGCCATTGCCACCAGCCCCAAAGCGAGAGGCTCACAAACAGCAGCTGCAGGCTGGCTTCACCGTACAGCTTGCCGCTCCAGAACAGCAGGAAGTAAAGCAGCGAGCTGAGGATGGCCAGCGGCCACGCCAGGGCGTGCACACGCATATTGCAGACCACCATCCACAAGGCCAGCACAAAGGCGATCAACTCGGTCCAGGTGATGGGGCTGCCCAGCAACTCAAAGGCCGGGGCAAACAGGGGTTGCAGTTGCAGCAGCAAAGCGTCCATGCGGAACGGCGTGTCCTCGAATCGGGGTGGATTTAGGGCAAGGTAGGGCAGGGCCGGGCTGTCAGCGCGGCGGCGCTCAGCGGCGCACTTGCACGTAGATCTCGTCGGGCTTGATCATGCCGAGCTCGAAGCGCGCTTTCTCCTCGACCATCTCCAGGCCTTCGCGCAGGTCCCGCAGTTCCGCTTCCAGCTGCGCGTTGCGGGCGCGGGCCTGTTCATTGGCCTGCTGTGCCTGGGCCAGCTCGGCGCGCAGCTGCACGCCGCGAGGCAGGCTGCCCTTGCCCAGCCAGAGCTGGTACTGGATCAGCAGCAAGAAGGCCGCGAGGATGACGCCAAGTGTTTTCACGCGCGCAGTTTAGCCGAGCCGCGAAGCAATAAAAAACGCCGCAAGACCGGAGGGTCGGGCGGCGTTGGCAGATCAGGGCCACTCAGGATCGAGTGGCGGCCCGCATCACTTCAGGTTGTAGAAGGCAGCGCGGCCGGGGTAGACAGCCACATCGCCCAGGTCTTCCTCGATGCGCAGCAGCTGGTTGTACTTGGCCATGCGGTCCGAGCGCGACAGCGAGCCGGTCTTGATCTGGCCGGCGTTCAGGCCGACGGCGATGTCGGAGATGGTCGAGTCTTCGGTTTCGCCCGAGCGGTGCGAGATCACGGCGGTGTAGCCGGCGCGCTTGGCCATCTCGATGGCGGCGAAAGTTTCGGTCAGGGTGCCGATCTGGTTGATCTTGATCAGGATCGAGTTGGCGATGCCCTTGTCGATGCCTTCTTTCAGGATCTTGGTGTTGGTGACGAAGAGATCGTCGCCCACCAGCTGCACCTTCTGGCCCAGCACTTCGGTGATGTGCTTCCAGCCGTCCCAGTCGCCTTCGGCCATGCCGTCTTCGATCGAGATGATGGGGTACTTGTCCACCCAGGTGGCCAGCATGGAGGTCCATTCCTGGGCCGTCAGCTGGATGCCGCCTTCGCCTTCCAGCACGTACTTGCCGTCCTTGTAGAACTCGCTGGCGGCGCAGTCCAGGCCCAGGGCGATCTGCTCGCCGGCGGTGTAGCCGGCGGCGTCGATGGCTTGCAGGATCAGCTGGATGGCGGCTTCATGGCTTTCCACGCTGGGCGCGAAACCACCTTCGTCGCCCACGGCGGTGGAGATGCCCTTGTCGTGCAGGATCTTCTTCAGTGCGTGGAACACCTCGGCGCCCCAGCGCAGGGCTTCACGGAAGCTCGGTGCGCCCACGGGAATGATCATCAACTCTTGCAGGTCGAGGCTGTTGTTGGCGTGCGCGCCGCCGTTGATGACGTTCATCATCGGCACCGGCAGCTGGTTGCCGCCCATGCCGCCGAAGTAACGGTACAGGGGCAGGCCCGATTCTTCGGCCGCAGCGCGGGCCACGGCCATGGACACGGCCAGCATGGCGTTGGCGCCCAGGCGGCTCTTGTTCTCGGTGCCGTCCAGGTCGATCAGGGTGCGGTCCAGGAAGGCTTGCTCAGAGGCATCCAGGCCTAGCACGGCCTCGGAGATCTCGGTGTTGATATGCTCGACGGCCTTCAGAACGCCCTTGCCCAGATAACGGCTCTTGTCACCGTCACGCAGTTCGATCGCTTCGCGCGAGCCGGTCGATGCACCCGAAGGCACGGCGGCACGGCCCATCACGCCGGATTCCAGCAAGACATCGCATTCGACGGTCGGGTTGCCGCGGCTGTCCAGAATTTCGCGGCCGACGATATCAACAATGGCACTCATTCAAGCTCTCCAAAAGGTCAAAAATTCGGTTTCGGCGCGCATCTTGCCAGCTGGCAGTTACCGGCGCTGAACAATCGTGCGCGGGGTCCGCCCGCCAAGGCGGGCGATCCAATTCAGGCCGAGAAGTCGTTCTCGAGCAGGGGCTGGCTCTTGACCAAGCGGTCCAGGGCCACCAGTTGTTCCAGCAAGGCGCGCATGCGCTGCAGGGGCACGGCATTGGGGCCGTCCGACCAGGCCTCCGCCGGGCGCGGATGGGTTTCCATGAAGAGTCCCGCCACACCCGCAGCCACGCCGGCGCGGGCCAGCACCGGCACCATCTCGCGGGCGCCGCCGCTGCTGGTGCCCTGGCCACCGGGCTTCTGCACCGAGTGGGTCACATCAAACACCACCGGCGCGCCGGTTTTGCGCATCTCGGCCAGGCTGCTCATGTCGGCGACGAGGTTGTTGTAGCCAAAGCTCACGCCGCGTTCGCAGGCCAGGAAGCGGTCTTCCGACAGGCCGGCTTCGCGCGCAGCGTCGCGGGCCTTGTCGATGACGTTCTTCATGTCCCAAGGGGCCAGGAACTGGCCTTTCTTGATATTGACCGGCTTGCCCGACTTGGCCACCGCGCGGATGAAATCCGTCTGGCGGCAGAGGAAGGCCGGGGTCTGCAGCACGTCGACGACGCTGGCGACCTCTGCCACCTGCGATTCATCGTGCACATCGGTGATGATGGGTAGCTGCAGCTGGCGGCGCACTTCATCGAGGATCTTCAGGCCGGCATCGATGCCGACGCCGCGCTTGGTCGAACCCGAGGAGCGGTTGGCCTTGTCGAAGGAACCCTTGTAAATCAGCGGAATGCCCAGAGCCGTGCAGGCTTCCTTGAGCTGACCAGCCACGTCGAGCGACATTTCCAGGCCCTCGATCGAGCAGGTGCCGGCGATCAGGAAGAAAGGTCGGTCGATGCCGACCTCAAAACCGCAAAGCTTCATGGGCAGGATTCCTTCAGGCCTGTTTGTGGTTCAGCGCCGCCTTGATGAAGGCGGTGAACAGCGGGTGGCCGTCCCAGGGGGTGGACTTGAACTCGGGGTGGAATTGCACGCCCACATACCAGGGGTGCACCTCGCGCGGCAGTTCCACCATCTCGGTCAGCTTTTCACGCTGGGTGATGGCTGAGATGACCAGGCCGGCGTTTTGCAGCTTGTCCAGGTAATGGGTATTGGCTTCGAAGCGATGGCGGTGACGCTCGCTGACCACCGGGCCGTAGATGTCATAAGCCAGGGTGCCGGCCTTGACGTCCGAGCTCTGCGCACCGAGGCGCATGGTGCCGCCGAGGTCGCTTTTCTCATCACGCTTCTGGATCGAGCCGTCGGCGTCTTGCCATTCGTCGATCAGGGCGATCACCGGGTGTGGGGTTTCGGGTTCGAACTCGGTCGAGTTGGCACCGGTCAGGCCCGCCATATTGCGGGCGTACTCGATGGTGGCGACCTGCATGCCCAGGCAGATGCCCAGGTAGGGCACTTTGTGCTCACGGGCGTACTGGGCGGCCAGGATCTTGCCTTCCACGCCGCGCTTGCCGAAGCCGCCGGGCACCAGGATGGCGTCGAACTGCTGCAGCTGCGAGATGTTCTCGGCGTTCAGCATTTCGGAGTCCACGTACTCGATATTGACGCGTGCGTGGTTGTGGATGCCAGCGTGGCGCAGGGCCTCGTTCAGCGATTTGTAGGAATCGCTCAAGTCGGTGTACTTGCCGCACATGGCAATGGTCACGTCCTTGGCGGGGTTCTCGACCTCGCTGACCAGGGTGTCCCAGCGCTTCAGGTCGGCCGACTTGGTGTTGAGCTGCAGCTTGGTGCAGATCAACTGGTCCAGGCCCTGCTCGTGCAGCATGCGCGGCACTTTGTAGATGGTGTTGACGTCCCACATGGAGATCACACCGTACTCGGGCACATTGGTGAAGAGCGAGATCTTGCCGCGCTCGTCATCAGGGATGCGGCGGTCGGCGCGGCACAGCAGGGCGTCCGGCTGGATACCGATTTCGCGCAGCTTTTGCACCGTGTGCTGAGTCGGCTTGGTCTTCAGCTCACCGGCCGCAGCGATCCAGGGCACATAGGTCAGGTGCACGAAGGCGACATTGTTCGGGCCGGCCTTCAGGCTCATCTGGCGCGCCGCTTCGAGGAAGGGCAGGGACTCGATGTCACCCACCGTGCCGCCGATTTCCACGATGGCCACGTCGACCGCATCGGGCGTGCCGGCACCGGCGCCGCGGCGGACGAAATCCTGGATTTCGTTGGTGATGTGCGGAATCACCTGCACCGTCTTGCCGAGGTAATCACCGCGGCGTTCCTTCTCCAGCACGGACATGTAGATCTGTCCGGTGGTGAAGTTGTTGGCGCGCTTCATGCGCGTGGTGATGAAGCGCTCGTAGTGACCCAGATCCAAGTCCGTCTCGGCGCCGTCTTCGGTCACGAAGACTTCGCCATGCTGGAACGGGGACATCGTGCCCGGATCGACGTTGATGTACGGATCCAGTTTGATGAGGGTGACCTTGAGGCCGCGCGATTCGAGGATGGCAGCCAGTGAGGCCGATGCGATGCCCTTGCCGAGGGAGGACACCACACCGCCTGTGACGTAGACGTACTTGGTCATGTCGTGCAGCGTTCTCGTGAAAAACGCTGTGGTGGTAAAGCGCGATTATAGCGAGGCCCGACGGACCGCTCGGACACCGGCCCGGGAATCAGTCCGGGGACGGTGTGGAAAGCTGCATGGCCTCGAGCAACTGCAGCACGAGGGCGGCCGTGTCGTCCGGGCGCTCGAAAGGAAAGAGGTGGCTGCCCTCCATCCAGACGAAGTGGGGCCCGGCTAGGGCCTTGCTGGCGGCAGCGCCCGCCTGGCGCAGTTCCTCGGATTGGGTGCCCGCTACAAAGGCCACCGGGCAGCGCAGCGGGTGCCGGCGCAGCAGGCCCGGCAGGTGATGGGGCAGGGTGTCGTAGATGCGGGTCTCGATCTCGCGGCGAAAGCGCAGGCGGCTGCGCCCGTCCTGTTCCTCAAAACCACCGTCGACATAGTTCTGCAGCACCCGCGGGTCCCAGCGCGCGAATTTGTGCTTGCTGGCGAAGTGGCTCATCACCGCCTCGCGATCCGGCCATTCGTAGCGGCGCTGGCGAGACACCTTGCCCGGCGAGACCCGGTGGATCAGCCTTGTGGCCTTGGCCACCCGCACGCTCTGGGCACGCCAACCGCTGACCACCGGCGAGTCCAGCATCACCAGGCTTTGCACCAGCTCCGGCTGCTGGCAGGCGACCAGCAGGCTCAGCATGCCGCCCAGGGAATGGCCGACCAGGCTGACCGGCCCGCTGGGTTTCACCTCCGTGCGGATGAAATCGATCAGCTCGTCGCGCAGATGCGGCCAGTTGCTGCTGACGGGATAGGCTGGGTTGTGGCCGATCTGAGGCAAGGCATGGACCTGCCAGCCGGCGCGCCGCCAGGCCTCGAAATGCAGGCGGTAGCAGGCGGCACCAAAGCCGTTGGCGTGGGAGAAGACGAGAGTCCGGTTCATTCCTGGGAGTGCCGGGCGGCAGGGCTACTCGGCCTGGCTCAGCTTCTTGAGCCGGTAGACCAGGTCCAGCGCTTCGCGCGGCGTGAGCGTGTCGGGGTCCACATCATTGATGGCTTGGCTCAGCGCGCTTGTCGCTTGCGAGACAGGCGGCGGCTCGGGCGCGGCCGGTGGTGGCGCAAACAAGTCGATCTGCGCCTGGCCTTCGCCGGCTTTGGCCTCCAGGGCCTCCAGCGTGGCCCGCGCCTGGCGCACCAGGGAGGCGGGCATGCCGGCCAAACGTGCCACCTGCACGCCATAGCTGCGGCTGGCCGGGCCGGGCTGGATCTCGTGCAGGAAGACGATGTCGTCGCCGCTCTCGACCGCGCCGACATGGCAGTTGATGGCTTGCGGGTGCTTGCTGGGGAACTCGGTCAGTTCGAAATAATGGGTGGCAAAGAGCGTGAAGGCGCGGCTCTTGTCATGCAGATGGCTGGCGATGGCGCCGGCCAGGGCCAGTCCGTCGAAGGTCGAGGTGCCGCGGCCGATCTCGTCCATCAGCACCAGGGACTGCTCGGTGGCGCTGTGCAGAATCGCCGCGCCCTCGGTCATTTCCAGCATGAAGGTGGACTGGGCATTGGCCAGGTCGTCGGCCGCGCCGATGCGGGTGTGGATGGCATCCATGGGCCCCAGCCGGCAGGCGCTGGCCGGCACATAGCTGCCGATGGCCGCCAGCAGGCTGATCAAGGCCACCTGGCGCATGAAGGTGCTCTTGCCGCCCATATTCGGGCCGGTGATCACGGCCATACGGGTGCGCGCATCGAGCCGGCAGTCGTTGGCCATGAACTCGCCGGCGCCGGTTTCGCGCAGGCGCGATTCCACCACCGGGTGGCGGCCCTGGCTGATGTCGATGCAGGGTTGGTTGACGAACTCCGGCCGGCACCAGTTGAGCGTGGCGGCGCGCTCGGCCAGGGCCGCCAGGGCGTCCAGGCTGGCCAGGGCACGGCCCAGGGCCGAGAGTGGCTGCAGCGATTCGATCAGCCAGTCGATCAGCTGCTCGAACAGCAGCTTCTCGCGCGCCAGCGAGCGCTCCTGCGCCGACAAGGCCTTGTCTTCGAAGGCCTTGAGCTCGGGCGTGATGTAGCGCTCGGCGTTCTTCAAGGTCTGGCGGCGCTGGTAGTCGCTCGGCACCTTGTCCACTTGGCCCTGCGTCACCTCGATGTAGAAGCCATGGACTTTGTTGAATTGCACGCGCAGATTGGGGATGCCGGTGCGTGCACGCTCGCGGGTTTCCAGGTCCAGCAGGAAGGCGTCGCAGTTGTTCTGGATGGCGCGCAGCTCGTCCAGTTCAGCATCGAAGCCACTGGCGATCACGCCACCGTCGCGCACCAGAACGGCCGGCTCTTCGGCAATCGCGCGGCTCAGCATCTGCTCCAGCTCGGGTGAGGCGAGCAGGCCCTGGGCCAGCTGATCCAGCAGTTCGCTGCTGCCGGCGGGCACGGTCTGTTGCAGCTCGGGCAGGATGTGCAGGGTGGCGCGCAGGCCGGCCAGCTCTCGCGGGCGCACCTGGCGCAGGGCGATGCGGGCGGCGATGCGCTCGACATCCGACACCTGGCGCAGCGCCTCGCGCAGCGGCTCGGGCCGGGCCTGCAGCAGGGCGGCGATGGCGCCATGGCGTGCCAGGGCCTCGGCGCGTTCGCGCTTGGGGTGCAGCAGCCAGTGGCGCAGGGCGCGGCTGCCCATGCCGGTGCGGCAGCTGTCGAGCAAGGAGAGCAGGGTGGGGCTGGTCTCGCCACGCAGGGTTTGCGTCAGTTCCAGATTGCGCTGGGTGGCGGGCGGCAGGTCCAGCAGTTCGCTGCTGCGCTGGACGCTGAGCGCGCGCACATGGGCCAGGGCCCGGCCCTGGGTGTGTTCGGCATAGCTGAGCAGGGCGGCCGCCGCGGCTTGCGCCGCCGTCATCTGCTGGGCGTTGTAGCCGGCCAGGCTGGCCACGCCGAGCTGCTCGCAGAGCTTGCGGGCACCCAGGGCGGTGTCGAACTGCCAGCTCGGGCGGTTGGTGATGGGCGCGCGCGCGGCCAGCACGGCGGCGGGCTGGCGCTCGCGGTCCACCAGCACCTCGGCCGGGCTCAGGCGCGCCAGCCAGGAGGGCAGCTCACGCTCGGTGCATTCGGCCAGGCCCAACTGACCCTGGGTCAGCGAGAGCCAGGCCAGGCCGTGGGTCTTGCCTTGCTGAACGACCGAGAGCAGCACCGAGTCCTGCTTGTCGGCCAGCAGCTCGCTGTCGGTGACCGTGCCGGGCGTGACCACACGCACCACCTTGCGCTCGACCGGACCTTTGGAGGTGGCCACATCGCCCACCTGTTCGGCAATGGCCACCGCCTCGCCCAGCTTGATCAGCTTGGCCAGATAACTCTCCAGCGCATGGACCGGCACGCCGGCCATCACCACCGGCTCGCCGGCGCTCTGGCCGCGGGTGGTCAGGGTGATGTCGAGCAGCTGGTTGCACTTGCGGGCGTCGTCGAAGAAGACCTCGTAAAAGTCGCCCATGCGGAAGAACACCAGCTCCTCGGGGTGCTCGTGCTTGATGCGCAGGTACTGCGCCATCACCGGCGTGTGGGCAGAGAAATCCGGGGCGTGGCTCATGGTCGGGATGCGGGCGTCGGTGATGCGGGCGTCAGAAATGAACAAAGCCCTCGGGCGGAGGGCTTTGTCGGTCAGGGGTGCTGAGACAGCTCAGCGCGCAGTTTAAGCGCCTTCGCCACCCAGTTCATCCTTGCGGATGCGCACCGCGGCGCGCTTCTTCGGTGCGGCGGCAGCGTCTGCGGCCACAACGCCCGCAGCGTCTGCGGTCTTCTTCTTGCCGGCGGCCTTGGCGTCTGCCGGCTTGGCATCGCCCTCGGCCTCTTCCGCCGTGATCACGCGGGTGTAGGGCGCCAGGATCTGCACAAGCTGCCCGTAGATCTTGGGGCTGCCGGCCACCACTTCGCGCTGGTGCAGGAAGTCGGCTTCGCCGGTGAAGTTGCCGATCAGGCCACCGGCTTCGGTGATGATCAGCGAGCCCGCGGCCACATCCCAGGGCTGCAGGCCGGTCTCGAAGAAGGCGTCGTAGTAGCCGGCGGCCACATAGCAGAGGTCCAGGGCGGCGGCACCCGGGCGGCGCAGGCCGGCGCACTCGACCATCACCGCTTCGAACATCTTCATATAGCGCTTGAAGTTGTCGCCGCGGCGGAAGGGGAAGCCGGTGCCGATCAGGGCGTCGCTCAAGCGGGTGCGCTTGGAGACGCGCAGGCGGCGGTCGTTCAGGAAAGCGCCGCGGCCCTTGGTGGCGTAGAACAGGTCGTTGCGGGTCGGGTCGTAGACGACCGCCTGCTGCACCACGCCGCGGTGTGCCAGCGCGATCGACACGCAGTACATGGGCAGGCCGTGGATGAAGTTGGTGGTGCCGTCCAGGGGATCGATGATCCAGACGAATTCGGAATGCTTGGCGCCGTACTCGCGACCCGACTCTTCGGCGAGGATGCCGTGGTCAGGGTAGGCCTGGAGCAGGGTTTCGATGATGACTTTTTCTGCCGCTTGGTCCACCTCGGTTACGAAGTCATTGGGCGACTTGGTGTTGATCTTCAGGATATCGAGGTCCATCGAGGCGCGGTTGATGATGGCGCCAGCTGCGCGTGCCGCCTTGATGGCGACATTGAGCATGGGATGGAGTGAAGCTTGCTGCGACATGCGTGAAACCTTGCCTGAAGAAGGAGGGTTGAGGTGGACTGGCGAAGAAAAAGAGCGTCTCTAGTGCCGCGGCCGGTCTGAAACTGTTCGGGTTCAGGCCGGGGAGCCTAGGATAATCCCGCATTTTAACCGAGGCGCGGGTTTTGCCTAGCGATTCCTTGGCCGATCTTTCCCGATTCTGCCCGGCTGACCCCGGTGCCCCGCGTTGATATGACACGTTTTGTCTTGATTCAGACCAGCCACCCCGGCAATGTGGGCGCCACCGCCCGGGCCATGAAGGTGATGGGTTTTTCCGAGCTGGTGCTGGTGCGGCCGCGCTTTGCCGATGTGCTGAGCCAGGAAGAAACGGTGGCCATGGCCAGCGGCGCGGCCGACATCCTCACTCGGGCGCGCATCGTCGACGGCCTGGAAGAAGCGCTTGACGGCGTCACCTTTGCCTGCGCCACGGCCATGACGCCGCGCGACTTCGGCCCGCCGGTGCGCGAGCCACGCGCCTTGTTTGCCGAGCTGGCGGCCTCCGAGCACAAGCTGGGCCTGGTCTTCGGCTCCGAGCGCTACGGCATGAGCAATGAAGACGTGTACCGCTGCCACGCGGTGCTGTCGATTCCCACCCACCCGGACTACGGCTCCTTGAACCTGGCCCAGGCCGTGCAGCTGCTGGCCTACGACTGGCGCCAGGCGCTGGGTGGCTTCAGCGTGGCCGCGCGCACGCCCGACCCGAATCTGGCCGACGCGCGCGCGTTGCAGGGCTTGCTCACGCATCTGCAGGCCTCGCTGGAGCAGATCGGCTTTCTGGACCCGGCCGCGCCCCGCAAGCTGATGCCGCGCCTGAACCAGCTCTTCAACCGCGCACAGCTGAGCACCGAGGAAGTCCACATCCTGCGCGGCATTGCGCGGGCCATGGTGGAGCCGCATCAACGTGACGCCTGACACCTGAGGCGCGCCGCCTGAAGCGCCGCTCCTGGCTTATCAGCCGCTCTTGAACGGGCTTTTGCTGCCACCGCTAAACTGGACGACCCCTGTTTCCTTTGACGCCCCATGTTCCAGCGCCTCCGCGAAGACATCGCCTGCATCCTTGAGCGCGACCCGGCTGCCCGGTCGACCTGGGAGGTGCTGACCTGTTATCCGGGCCTGCATGCGCTGTGGATGCATCGCCGCGCGCATTGGTGCTGGCGCCACGGCCTGCGTTGGATCGGGCGGTTCATCTCGCACTTGAGTCGCTTCCTGACCGGCATCGAGATCCACCCGGGTGCCACCATCGCCCGCCGTGTGTTCATCGACCACGGCATGGGCGTGGTGATCGGTGAGATGGCCGAGATCGGCGAAGGCTGCACGATTTACCAGGGCGTGACCCTGGGTGGCACCTCGCTGGTCAAGGGCGCCAAGCGCCACCCGACCCTGGAGGCCGGTGTCATCGTCGGTGCCCATGCCTGCGTGCTGGGCGGCTTCACGGTGGGGGCGGGCGCGCGCATCGGTTCGGGCGCGGTGGTCACGCGCCCGGTGCCGGCCAATGCCACGGCGGTGGGCAACCCGGCCCGCATCATCGAAGCCAAGGCCGATGCCCGCCGCGAAGAGCAGGCGGCCAAGATGGGCTTCTCGGCCTACGGGGTCAGCCAGGGTGATGACCCGGTGGCGCAAGCCATGCGGGGCCTGATCGACAGCGCCGCCGGCCATGAGCATCAAATCGCTTTGCTGTGGCAGGCGGTCTGCAAGCTGTCGGCGGCAGCGCCGGCCCAGCTGGGTGATTGTGTGCCGGCGGGCGCGCGGCAATGCGAGGACTTCGACGCCGCGTCGCTGAACCAGCTGGTCAAGTGAAGGCCCCGATAATCAGGGTCTGGGGCTGACGCTGCTCTGCCGGCTCAAGCCCGCTGGCGGATGGCCGTCTTGGGCCGGAAGGCCTTGCACTTCGCTTCGCGTGTTTCCAGATACGGCGCGCCGATCAGGTCCAGGCAGTAGGGCACGGCCGCAAAAATGCCGGGCACCAAGCTCTGGCCCTCGGCGTCGCGCAGGCCTTCCAGCGTTTCGGCGATGGCTTTGGGCTGACCCGGCAGATTGATGATCAAGGCCTGGCCGCGGATCACCGCCACCTGGCGCGAGAGGATGGCCGTGGGCACAAAGCGCAGGGAGATCTGGCGCATCTGCTCACCAAAGCCAGGCATCTCCTTGTCGGCTACGTCCAGCGTGGCTTCGGGCGTGACGTCGCGCAGCGCCGGACCGGTGCCGCCGGTGGTCAGCACCAGGTGGCAGCCCGCCGCATCGACCAGCTCGCGCAGGGTTTGCGCAATCAAGGGCCGCTCGTCGGGGATCAGGCGCGGCACGAACTTGATCGGGTTGTGCAGGGCCTCGCTCAGCCAGCTCTGCAGGGCCGGCAGGCCCTTGTCTTCGTAGACGCCGCTGGATGCACGGTCACTGATGGAAACAATGCCGATGCGCACCGGCTCGGGTGTGGCTGGCAGGGGCGCCAGCGCGGTCTCACTCATGCCTGTTCGTCCTCGTCCGCGTCGTCTGCCGATTCGCCTTCGGTCGTCGGGTTGACGCGCAGGCGCTCGGTCTTGATGAACTGGAACAGCTCCCGGAAGGCGCGGCCGCTGCGCTTCTCAGGCTCGTTGGCGGCGTCCTTGCGGGCGGCGCGCACGAGGCTGCGCAGCTGCTGCACATCGATGCCGGCATGACCAGCGATGAAGCTCTGCAGCGCGTTGTCGTCGGCCAGCAGGCGCTCACGCCAGGCTTCGCTCTCGTGCAGGGCGAGGCTGTCCTTGGCATGGCCCAGCTTGTAGGCGGCCACAGCCTGGCGGATGGGCTCGGGGTCGACACGGCGCATCAGTTTGCCGATGTACTGCATCTGGCGGCGGCGGCCTTCGTGCGAGGTGATCTTCTTGGCCATGCGCAGGGCATCGAGCAAGATCTCCGGCAGGTTCAGCGGCTCGAGGCGGCTGGCCGGCAGGGTCAGCAGGTCTTCGCCCAGGCTCTGCAGGACGTGGCTTTCGCGCTTGAGCTGGCTTTTGCTGGGGCGGTCGAAATCGTCGTCTTCGTCGTGCAGATCTTCTTGTGTTCTCATGATGCGGCGTCGGGATAGGGGAGAAGGCAGTGGGCGCATGGGCCCGGCCCCGGCAGCAGGGCGCTGCGACTCGTATGATTGTCCCCCAGTTCTGAATCTCCGCGCGTGCGCCTGTGTGCGGCGCGCGCGGTGTCTGGGTCGGTGCGCTTGGCGCTCGGGCCCTTTTCTCTCACGTTTGCGCGCCCTCCATGACCTCTACATCCAAGCCTGTCTCCTCGTCTGCCATGTCTGCATCGTCCGCGAATGGCAGTGGATTTGCGTACAAGGTGGAGCAGTTCCAGCAGTTGATCGAGGATGTGTTGGCCGAGGCCAAGCGCCTGGGCGCCAGCGACGCCGGCGCCGAGGTGTCCGAGGGCTGCGGCCTGTCGGTGTCCACCCGCCTGGGCCAGTTGGAGAACGTCGAGCGCAACCGCGACAAGTCGCTGGGCATCTCGGTCTACCTGGGCCAGCGCCGCGGCAATGCCAGCACCTCGGATTTCTCGCCCAAGGCCCTGCAAGACACGGTGCGCGCGGCGTTTGACATCGCCCGCTTCACGGCCGAGGACCCGGTGGCCGGTCTGCCCGACGAGCAAGACCTGTCCCTGGACGCGGCCAGCCGCCCGGACCTGGACCTGTTCCACCCCTGGGCCATCGACGCGCAGGCGGCCGCGGCCATCGCCCTGCGCTGTGAAGAAGCGGCTTTTGCCACCGACAATCGCATCGCCAACAGCGAGGGCGCGGCCGTGTCGGCGCAGCAGTCGCATTTCTACATGGGCAACAGCCGCGGCTTTCGCGGTGGTTATGCCAGCTCGCGTCACTCGATCTCGGTGGCGCCGATTGCGGGCCGTGGCGCGCAGATGCAGCGTGACGCCTGGTACAGCTCGATGCGCGATGCGCAGGAGCTGGCGGCGCCCGAGGCCATTGGCCGTTATGCCGCCGAGCGGGCCCTGTCGCGCCTGAAGGCCCGCAAGGTCGGCACGGCCGAGGTGCCGGTCTTGTTCGAGAACACGGCCGCAGCCGGCTTGCTGGGTGCCCTGGTGCAGGCGGTCAGCGGGGGGGCGCTGTACCGCCGTGCCAGCTTCCTGCTCGACAGTCTGGGCCAGAGCGTGCTGGCCTCGCACATCGACATCCATGAAGACCCGCACGAGCGCAAAGGCAAGGCCAGCTCGCCTTTCGATGACGAAGGCGTCACCACCCGCGCGCGCAGCGTGGTCGAGGCCGGTGTGCTGCAGGGTTACTTCTTGTCCACCTATTCCGCGCGCAAGCTGGGCATGCGCACCACCGGCCATGCCGGCGGCTCGCACAATCTGAGCATGAGCAGCCGCCTGACGGCCCCTGGCGATGATTTGCGCACCATGCTGCGCCGCCTCGGCACCGGCCTTTTTGTGACTGAGTTGATGGGGCAGGGCGTCAACTCGGTGACCGGTGACTATTCACGTGGTGCCAGCGGCTACTGGGTGGAGAACGGCGAGATCGCCTTCCCCGTCCATGAGGTGACCATTGCCGGCAATCTGAAGTCCATGTTCCAGGACATCGTCGGGCTCGGTACCGATCGCTACACCCTGGGCGGCAAGACGGTTGGCTCCATGCTGATCTCGCGCATGAAACTGGCCGGCAGCTGAGCATCGCCTGACGCCCCGCTGACGCCTCGCGCAGGGGTTTCTCCGGTGAAGGAGGCGAGGAGCTCGCCTCCTAGAATCAGCTCGCTACTTGAAGCACCATTTCACCAGGAGACAAGAGATGACGCGTCGTACCTTCATTCGTGGCGCCGGGCTTGCGGGCGTTTTGGCCGCAGGTTCCGCTCCGGCCATTGTTCACGCCCAGACCACCTTGCGCTGGCGCTTGGCCTCCAGCTTTCCCAAGTCCTTGGACACCATTTTTGGCGCGGCCGATGTGTTCGCCAAAAAGGTCGGCGAAATGACCGGGGGCAAGTTCCAGATCTCCGTGCATGCCGGCGGCGAGCTGATGCCTCCTTTTGGTGTGGTGGATGCGGTCAAGGAGGGGACAGTCGAGATCGCGCACACGGCGCCCTATTACTTCCATGGCAAGGATGAAGTCTTCGCCTTGGGCTGCGCCATCCCTTTTGGCCTGAACAGCCGCCAGATGACCGCCTGGATGGTTGAGGGCAACGGCCTCAAGCTGATGCGCGAGTTCTACCGCGGCTACAACATCATCAACTTCCCGGGCGGCAACACCGGTGCGCAGATGGGCGGCTGGTATCGCAAGGAGGTGAAGAGCCTGGCCGATATCAAGGGCATGAAGATGCGGATTGGTGGTTTTGCCGGTCGCGTGCTGGAACGCATGGGCGGCGTGCCGCAGAACATCCCGGGTGGTGAGATCTATCAGTCTCTGGAAAAAGGCACCATCGATGCGGCCGAGTGGGTGGGGCCCTACGACGATCAGAAATTGGGCTTCAACAAAGTGGCGCCCAACTACTACTACCCGGGCTGGTGGGAAGGCGGCCCGCAGCTGGACTTCTACATCAACACCAAGTCGTTCGATGCCCTGAATCCCGAGTACAAGGCCATCGTGGAATGCGCAGCGGCGGTCGCCCATGTCGATATGCAAGCCAAGTACGACGCCAAGAACCCGGGCGCCCTGCGCGAACTGGTCAAGGGTGGCACCAAGCTGTTCCGTTTCCCCAAGGATGTGATGGATGCGGCGTTCAAGGAGTCCATGTCCATTTACGCCGAACTGGGCAGCAAGAACGCGAACTGGAAAAAGGTCTACGAGGACTATTCCAATTTCCGCCGCGAACAGAATCTCTGGTTCCGCTTTGCTGAAGCTGGGTTTGACGACTTCATGCAATCGCAGAAGTTCTAAGCCTCGAGTCGCTCAGACAAAACAAAACCCGGCCAAGGCCGGGTTTTTTTTATGGGCGCGATGCGCGTGAATTGATCGTCAGGGCTTGCGGCTGGCTTCGGCTGCGGCCTCCAGCGGGTCGATGTGGCCTGCCGACGCTTTGCCGGCTCCAGAGGGAGCTGCAGGGGCTGCAGAGGAGGCTGCTGAAGCCGGTTCGTCAGCGGGGCCAAAGAGCTTGTTGGCGTCCATCTCGATGGCATTGCCGGATTCGCTTTGTGGTTGGGCTTCGATCACCACGTTGGCGTTGTCCGTGCTGCTGGCCGCCTGGCCCATGCCACCCGAGACCAGGTTGGGGAAGGCGATGATCAGACCCACCATGACGATCTGGATCAGCACGAAGGGCACGGCGCCCCAGTAGATTTGGCCGGTGGTGACTGGTGCAATGCGGCGCTGGGTCAGCTTGTCGATGTACTCGGTCAGTGGGGCCACGCTGCGCAGATAGAACAGGGCGAAACCAAAGGGCGGGTGCATGAAGGAGGTCTGCATATTGACGCCCAACAGCACGCCGAACCAGATCAGGTCGATGCCCAGCTTCTCGGCCACTGGGCCGAGCAGGGGCACAACAATGAAGGACAGCTCGAAGAAGTCCAGGAAGAAGGCCAGCACGAAGATCAGCACGTTGACGAAGATCAGGAATCCGATCTGGCCTCCGGGCAGTGCGCTGAGCAAATGCTCCACCCATTTGGGGCCGTCCACGCCTTGGAAACTCAGGCTGAAGATGGTGGAGCCCACCAGAATGAAGACCACAAAGCAGGACAGCTTGGTGGTGCTGGTCAGGGCTTGGCGCAAGAGGCCAGACGACATGCGGCCCCGCATGGCGGCCATCAACAGTGCACCCATGGCGCCCATGGCGCCGCCTTCGGTGGGCGTGGCGATGCCGAGGAAGATAGTGCCCAGCACCAGAAAAATCAGCGCCAGTGGTGGGATCAACACAAAGGTGACGCGCTCGGCCATGCGCGAAAGCAGGTTCAGTCGCAATGCCTTGTTGAGCACTGAAGCGATGAAAGCCACACCCACACCGACCGACATGGCCACGACGATGGTCTCATCCGTCGCCACGCTGGCCACCGCCTCGCCCTTGAAGTACTCGGTCACCTCCCGGTAGTGCTGGCCGAACAGAACGGCCAAGCCGGTCGAGACCGTGGCCAGCACGGCCAGTGAGCGCAGACCGCTTTGGCCGTTGTCCTCGCGGATGGAGCGCGCCTCCAGAGGCAGGGCTGGCACCCAGTGCGGCTTGAACACAGCCAGCCCGACGATGTAGAGGGTGTACAGCCCGGTCAGGATGAAGCCCGGCAGAAATGCACCCTTGTACATATCGCCCACGCTCTTGCCCAACTGGTCGGCCAGGATGATGAGCACCAGCGAGGGCGGAATGATTTGCGCCAGCGTGCCGGATGCGGCAATCACGCCCGAAGCCACGCGCCGGTCATAGCCGTAGCGCAGCATGATGGGCAGGGAGATCAGACCCATCGAGATCACCGAAGCCGCCACCACCCCAGTGGTGGCCGCCAGCAGGGCGCCCACGAAGATCACTGCGAACGCCAGGCCGCCACGGATGGGGCCGAAGAGTTGGCCGATGGTGTCCAGCAGGTCCTCGGCCATGCCCGAGCGCTCCAGGATCAATCCCATCAAGGTAAAGAAGGGAATGGCCAGCAACGTGTCGTTCTTCATGATGCCGAAGATGCGCAAGGGCAGGGCCTGCATCAGGGAGGCGGGCAGCACGTTCAGCTCGATGCCGACAAAACCGAAGAAGAGGCCGCAGGCACCGAGGCTGAAGGCCACCGGAAAGCCCATGAGCAGGAACACGATGAGCCCCGCGAACATGATCGGGGCCAGGTTGTTGGCGATGAATTCCATGGTGGGCGCTTCCTCAGGCCTTCTTGTGGTCGTGGGGGGCTTGCAGCGCTTCTTGCTGCCTTTCGGCAGCCAAGCGGATGGCCTCGGCCAACTCTTCCTCCGGGCTGCGCTGCTGCACCTTGATGCCGGGGTCGGGTGCCAGGCCTTGCAGGAAGGCCAGGCGCTTGATCAGCTCACTCAGGCCCTGCAGCAGCAAGAGGCTGAATCCCAAGGGGATCAAGGCGTAGACAGGCCAGACGATCAGGCCTCCGGCGTTGGATGAAATCTCTCCCGAGCGCCAGGCCTGCAGAAAGAAAGGCGTGCCCAGCCACAGCACAGTCACGCACATGGGCATCAGGAAGGCCAGCAGGCCGAAGACATCAATCCAGGTTTGCACGCGCCTGGAGAAGCGGCCGACCACCACGTCAATCCGCACATGCTCGTTGTTGAGCAGGGTGTAACCAGCGGCCAGCAAAAAGGACGCGGCGAACAGATACCACTGCAGTTCCAGGAATGCGTTCGAGCTGTAGTTGAAGACCTTGCGGATGATGGCGTTGACCGCACTGATGACCGTGGATGCCAGCACCAGCCAGATGACCCAGCGGCCGATGAAACGGCTCAGGCCGTCAATCAGGCCTGAGACTTTGAGGAGGGAATTCAAGGTGGTCTCCAATGCATTTTCTGGGGCAGAGGGCCCGCAAGGGCTTGCGCAGGGTTGCCGGCCTGGCCAGCCCCGCGTGGCAAGCCTGCACTGTAAGAGCTGACACCCAGGCTTGGAGCCTTTGTGGGGCCTGTCCTAGGGCAAGTCCTAGGCTGGTTCGCTTTGCCCATGAAAAAAGGGCCTGCATCGACGCAGGCCCTTGGGCATTGAATGGGCGGAGCTTCAGAGCACCGAGGCGGCCGTATAGAGACGGGTCGAGCGTGCGCCTGAACGGCAAAAGGCCAGGATGGGCTTGGGCAGGCTGTTCAGCAGCTGATGGAACTGCACGATCTCTTCCGGTGACTGGTAGCTGCCGCTGACCGGCAGATGGCGGTACTCCAGACCGGCAGCTCGTGCGGCTGCTTCCATTTGCGCCGTAGTGGGCTGATCCGGGCCGCCTTCGAA
This sequence comes from Paucibacter sp. B51, assembly GCF_027863535.1. Taxonomy (NCBI): domain Bacteria; kingdom Pseudomonadati; phylum Pseudomonadota; class Betaproteobacteria; order Burkholderiales; family Sphaerotilaceae; genus Roseateles; species Paucibacter sp. B51. Next base: position 3,690,848 of record NZ_JAPIVN010000001.1, read on the forward strand.
GTCAGGGCGGTTGTTGATCACGCTGCGGAAACCGGCTTGTGCCGCCAAGGCCATGGCCTCGGGTTGCAGCTGTGGCGAGACGCAGAAATCGGGGGCGATGGTTTGCGCGGGCAGGCTCATGGCAGGGCTTCGTCCCGGAATCACTGGCTCAGAGCTTGCTTGACCGCGGCCGAGACCAGGCCCATATCGGCCTTGCCTGCCAGCTGCGCCTTCACGGCGCCCATGACCTTGCCCATATCGCCCGGTCCCTTGGCGCCCAGCTCAGCGACGATGGCTTGCACGGCGGCTGCCACTTCCTCCGCCGACATGCGTTGCGGCAGGTAGGGCTCCAGCACTTGCAACTCTGCCTGCTCCTTCTCAGCGAGGTCAGGGCGGCCGCCCGCGCTGAACTGGCTGATCGAGTCTTTGCGCTGCTTGATCAGCTTGTCGACGATGGCGATCACACCGGCTTCGTCCAGTTCCACGCGTTCATCGACTTCTTTTTGCTTGATGGCGGCGAGCAGACCCCGAATGGTGGTCAGGCGCTCGCTGTCCTTGGCGCGCATGGCGGCCTTCATGTCGTCGGTGATGCGGTCTTTCAAGCTCATGGCAAATCCTGGGTGTCTTGGAATAGGTGGGTGCGTTGCACGCGGGACCAACGTGCTCTCGGCGCGCAGTGTGCCTGCGTTTGCGCAGGTTCGAGATCAAAAAAAACCCGCTACAGCGTCCTGTGCGGGTTTTTTCGGCCGTGTAGCGGTTCCAGAGGAACTGCCGAGGCAATCAGGCGATCAGTACAGCTTCTTCGGCAGCTGCATGCTGCGAACGCGCTTGTAGTGACGCTTGACGGCGGCTGCCTTCTTGCGCTTACGCTCAGCCGTGGGCTTCTCGTAAAACTCGCGGGCGCGCAGGTCGGTCAGCAGGCCCAGTTTTTCGATGGTGCGCTTGAAACGGCGCAGGGCCACATCAAACGGCTCGTTCTCTTTGACGCGAATCGTGGTCATGAAAAGGTAGTTCCTTCAATATGCGCTCGGTGTTCGCCAAGTACTTCATTCAAGACATTTTGAATTCAGTGTCTGAAACGGCTTATCCGGATTCCGCTTCAGAAGCGTTGCGAATCGACGCGCAGGTTTGCCAGCAAAGACGAAGATTGTAGCCTGATTTTCAAGCGATTGCGGTATTCGCATGCAAAGAGCGCGCGCAGGCCGCCGCGCTGGCCCAGGCCCACTGGAAGTTATAGCCTCCCAGCCAGCCGGTGACGTCCACCACTTCGCCGATGAAATACAGGCCCGGCACCCGTTTGCTCTCCATGTTCTGCGAGTTCAGCTCGCGCGTGTCGACGCCGCCGCGCATCACCTCGGCCTTGCGCCAACCCTCGCTGCCGTTGGGAATCAGCGACCAGGCTTGCAGCTGTTGCGCCAGGTTCTGCAGGTCTTTGTCCTTGCATTCCGGCATGGGACGCTGGCTGGCGAGGCCCAGGCGTTCCAGCCAGGCCTGGGCCAGGCGTTGCGGGAACAGGCTGGCCAGTTCGTTGCCCAGCTGCCGCTTGGATTCCCGCTTGGCGCTCTGCAGCAAGGGCAGCAGCTTGTGCTCGGGCGCCAGATCGATCTGCAAGGCTTGGCCCTCGGTCCAGAAGCTGGAGATTTGCAGGATGGCCGGGCCGCTCAGGCCGCGGTGGGTGAAGAGCAGGTCTTCCAGAAAGCGCGCCTTGACCTTGCCCTGGCCGGTGCTGACCGCGACCGGCAGTGACAGGCCCGCCAGCGCCGAAAAGGGCGCCCAAGCCTGCTCGTCGAAGGTCAGTGGCACCAGGGCCGGGCGGGGCTCGACGATGGCATGACCGAAGCGCTTGGCCAGGCGCAGGCCCCAATCGGTGGCGCCGATCTTGGGCACGGGCAGGCCGCCTGTGGCCACCACCACCGAGTGCGCGCGCACCTGCCCGCGCGTGGTGTGCAGCTCGAATCGGGCCGCCGAGGCCTCTGTCGATTCGGCGCTCAGGGTCTGCAGCTCTTGCACGCTGCATGGCTGCCAGCGCTCCACGCCGCCGGCCGCACATTCCTTGAGCAGCATCTGGATGATCTGGTCGCTGGAGTCGTCGCAGAACAGCTGGCCCTTGTGCTTTTCGTGGAAGGCGATGCCGTGTTTTTGCACCAGGGCGATGAAGTCCTGGCTGCTGTAGCGCGCTAGGGCCGAGCGGCAGAAGGCGGGGTTGTCGGAGAGGAAATTGGCCGGGCCGACGTCGCGGTTGGTGAAGTTGCAGCGGCCGCCGCCTGAAATGCGAATCTTTTCGGCCACGCGCTCGGCATGGTCGATCAGCAGCACCTTGAGGCCGCGTTGACCGGCTTGGCCGGCACAAAAAAGTCCTGCGGCGCCGGCGCCGATGATGACGAGGTCGAAATGCATGAATGCGGTTGATGTGTTCGGGGCGGGCAGATGCGCTGTGCCCGGGGTGAAAGCTGTTGCGTCAATGCCGCGCCTGCCCCTCGTTGATGCGGCGAGAACTGCAAGGCATTGCAAAGAGTGCAGCAATTGTCCCGCAGCCGCAGCATCGGTCCTTGAGATGGTTCTGAAGAGGCCGATATCGCTTGAATACGGCGCTGGGCGTGATCTAGGGACGAACCGTGAAGAAATTTGCATTTGGATCGACCAGAGCCCAGGCTGCACTTCGCTAGGATGCAAGCTGTTGCCAAGTTAGGGGGAGAACCCCGGGCCTGTGCACACTTGCTTGATTCGCGGGCGCGAAGCCATCTACAGTGCCCGAAAGCTTGCGCGGTTCCCCAAAATGGCGCGCGAGTGAGCGAAGGTCTCGCTGGCCTGCTCGTCCCGTCAGCCTGTGTGCGTCGACCCTGAATGATTGAACGACTGAGACCTCATGAACAATCCAGCCGCCCCTGACCACGCCGTGCCACCCGCTCAGGGCAGTTTGGCTCATTGGTTGGCCGGGCATGGGGCGGTGGCCAGCGACATGGGGGCGACCCTGCTCAGCTTGATCGAGCCGCTGAACTTGCTGGCTGCCATCAAGTCCCTGGCCACGGGCCGCTATGTGTTCGCCAGCCCGGGCCTGGACCGCTTGTTCGAGCGCAGTGAGAGCTCGGTGGTCGGCAGCGTTGACAACGACCTGATGCGCGCCGAGGAGGTGGTGGCCATGCGCCGCGTCGAACAGGCGGTGATGGCGCAGCGCTCGGTCACCGTCAGCGAGCATCGCCTGGAGTTGGGCGGGCGCCGGCGCGAGTTCACCGTCACCCGGGCCGGCTTGGGCACCGAATTTGTGCTGTCTGTCTGGCAAGAACGCACCGAAGAGCGGCACCGCGAAAGCCATTTACAGCGTGCCCTGCAGCAACTGGAGCAGCAGCAAAAAGCCCTGGAGCAGATCCGCCGTGAGCTGCAACAGGGCAGCGGCCGTGACGAGGTCTCGGGCCTCTACCTCCAGGCGCAGTTCGACGATGCGCTGCTGCGTGAAATCGACCTTTCGACCCGTGAGCATCGCGAGTTTGCTCTCGTCATCATTGCCCTGGACCCGGCGCCCGCCGCCATCCAGGCCTTGGGCGAAGAGGCCAATCAGCGTCTGCTCGAAGGCATGGGCCGCATGCTGCGCGCCAACACCCGCGCCATGGATGCGGCCTGCCGTGTCGGCCACAGCCGCTTTGCCGTCTTGCTGTCGGGTGTGGGCCTGGCCACGGCGCATGCGCGCATGGAGCAGCTGCGTCGCCAGTGCATGGCGCAGATCATCGTGCTGAACGGCCAGGACATGGGCTTGTCCTTGTCCATGGGCGTGTGCAGCTTCCCGCACACGGCTTCCAAGCAGGATGAGCTCTGGAACGCCAGCGAAGCGGCCGTGCACGAAGCCCAGCGCCGGGGCGGCAATCAGGTGGTCCTGGCCTCGATTCCCTTCGGCGCTTGAGCCTGCATCCAGTGACCTGGCTCGGGCTCTAGCCCAGCAGCGACAGGATCACCGACCATTCGTCCGGCGTGACCGGCGTGATTGACAAGCGGCTGCCTGGCTGCAGCAAGCGCATGCTGGCCAGGCGCGGCTCGGCGCGCAGCTCGGCCAGGCTCAGCAGCCGCGTCTTGCGCTCGAAGCGCACATCCACATGCAGCCAGCGCGGTGACTCGACCGTGGCTTTGGCGTCGAAGTAGGGGCTGGCCGGATCGAACTGCGTGGCATCGGGGTAGGCCGGGCTGGCGACGCGAGCCAGGCCGGCAATGCCGATCTGCTCCGGCTTGGGGCAGGACGAGTGATAGAACAGCACGCCATCACCTAACTGCATCTGATCGCGCATGAAGTTGCGTGCCTGGTAGTTGCGCACGCCCACCCAGGGCAGTTGCTGACCCGGCGCCTGCGCCAGATCATCGATGGAGCATTCCGAAGGTTCGGACTTCATCAACCAGTAGTTCATGGGCGGACTCATGGTCAGGCGCGAGGTCAGGCGCAGGGTCAATCGGCCGCTGGCGCCAGCTTGGGCAATCCAGCGAAACACAAACGGCCCGTGAGGGGCCGTTTGCATGCTGGAAAAAGGTGTCCACCGCGAACCGTGAGCCGCATTCCTGAACCCAGGGGGATTCAGGTGGGCGAGGTCAACCGAACTTCGGGTTCATCTGACGCGAGACGATCACACCAGCTGGGCAATGTTCCAAGCCCTTGCTCATAGAGCATCGGTTCAAGGAAATATAGAGCTCACGCGAATGCGATGGACGTCTGCATTCTACGGCGAGCCGGCCGCTTGCCGACGGAGTTCAGAGCAATTGTCCGTCGTGGCCCAGGGCTTCATCGAGGCGGCGGATCAGGCCGTCGAGATCGGGCAGGTCGGCGCCGTTGGGTGCCGTGACCGCGCTGCGCGCAGCCGGCGCACTGGTTGGCTTCTCCTCCGCCAGTTGATAGGCCAGGTTCAGGGCCGCCAGCACGGCGATGCGTTCGCGCGCCTTGACGCGGCCGGCGTCACGGATGGCGCTCATTTCCTTGTCGACCTGGCTGACGGCCTTGCTCAGCGCCGCTTCTCCACCCTCGGGGCAGCCCAGCAGATAACTCTGCCCCATGATGGTCACTTCCATTTGCTTCATGGACTATTCTTTCCAGATTCACTTTCGACGGGCAGGCGTTCCAGCAAGGCATCGATGCGCGCACGCGCGGCATTCAGGCGCGAGCGCTGGCTGTCGCGCTCCTGGCTCAGCGCCTGAACCTGCTCCTGAAGCAGCGCATTGGTGCGCTTCAACTCTTCGTGGCGCAACAGCAACCGCTCGACGCGGTCGATCAAGTCGTTGAGGCTTGGCATGGTTTCCCGTGGCTCCCTAGGGCTTTTTCGGAACAGTTCCTACTCTGGCAAGCCGGGATTGTAGGCGGCGGCCCTCGTCACAAAATGTAGCGACGCTGCAGCTCTCACACATGGGCGCGCGGGCCTTGCAGACGTAGCGGCCATGCAGGATCAGCCAGTGGTGCGCATCGATCAGAAACTCCTCGGGAATGCGCTTGAGCAGGCCTTGCTCCACCGCCAGCGGTGTCTTGCCGGGCGCCAGGCCGGTGCGGTTGCCGAGGCGGAACAAATGCGTGTCCACCGCCATGGTCGGCTCGCCGAAGGCGACATTGAGCACCACATTGGCGGTCTTGCGGCCGACGCCGGGCAGGGCCTCGAGCGCCTCGCGGGTGCGTGGAACCTGGCCGCCATATTGCTCGACCAGGATCTGGCAGGTGGCGATCAGGTGCCGCGCCTTGCTGCGGTACAGGCCGATGGTGCGGATGTACTCGCTCAGGCCGTCTTCGCCCAGGGCCAGGATTTTCTGCGGCGTGTTGGCCACCGGGAACAGGCGCCGTGTGGCCTTGTTGACGCCGACATCGGTGGCCTGGGCCGAGAGCAGCACCGCCGCGAGCAGCTCGAACACGCTGCTGTACTCCAGCTCGGTCTGTGGACTGGGGTTGGCGGCGCGCAGCGTGGAGAAAAAACCGTGTATCTGTTGCGCGTTCATGAGGCGCGATTGTGCCCGTAGCTCGGCCTCGCAGCCGAGCCTGGTTCAGCATTGGCGTTGCGCTCGCGCACGGGCCAGGGCGGCCTGGATCACGGCGCGCTTGCGCTCAAGATCATCGGGTGCGGTCAGCTTGGAGGCGGCAGCCAGATCGGCCAGCTTGGCTTCGGCCTTGGCCTGCAGGCGGGCGGCGTTGTCGCGCAGCTCGCGCTCGGCTTTGAACTGGTGGAAGCCGTAGCGATCGCGCGCAGCATCGGCTTGCGCCGGGCTCCAGGCCGACCAGCCGGTCTGCTCACCCGTGACCGGGCGCATGGAAATGCAATCCACCGGGCAGGCTGGCACGCAGAGCTCGCAGCCCGTGCATTGCTCAGCCACGATCAGGTGCATTTGCTTGGGCGCGCCGACGATGCAATCGACCGGGCAGGCCTTGATGCACAGCGTGCAGCCGATGCACCAGGCTTCGTCGATCACGGCCAGCGCTCGCGGCCCCTCCTGGCCATGCTCGGCGCTCAAGGGCAGCACGGGGCGGCCGGTCAGGGCGGCCAGGCGCGCCACGCCCTCGTTGCCGCCCGGCGGGCATTGGTTGATGCCGGCTTCGCCGTGGGCCACGGCCTCGGCATAGGCGCGGCAATCCACATAGCCGCAGCGGGTGCACTGGGTCTGGGGCAGGGCGGCGTCGATGCGCGCCGTCAGCTCGGCCAGCAGGGAGCTGGCCTCGGTCTTCTCGATCAGGCTCAAGGTTTGGCGCGGCTTTCTCGGGGCTTGCGCGCCTTGCTGACGGTGGCCTGGGCTTGCGCTTCGGCGGCGGCTTCACCGTGGTCGTACTTGGCGATGAAGTTGCGCACCTCGGGGTAGACCTTCTCGCGCCAGCGGCGGCCGGAGAAGATGCCGTAGTGGCCGGCGCCGATGGCGTCGTAGTGGTACTGGTGCTCGGGTGGGATGCCGGCGCACAGGGCATGGGCGGCGCGGGTCTGGCCGGCGCCGGAGATGTCGTCCAGCTCGCCTTCCACGGTCAGCAAGGCGGTGCCTTGAATGTCCTGGGGGCGCACGAACTGCCCATTGACCTTCCAGGTACCGTTGACCAGGGCGAAGTCCTGGAACACGGTCTTGATGGTGTCCAGGTAGTACTCGGCCGGCATGTCCAGCACGGCGTTGTATTCGTCGTAGAACTTGCGGTGGGCATCGGCGCCATCGTCATCGCCGCGGACCAGGTCCAGGAAATAGTCGTAGTGCGAGCTCAGGTGGCGGTCCGGGTTCATGGCCACAAAGCCGGTGTGCTGCAGGAAGCCCGGGTAGACGGCGCGGCCGGCACCGGGGAAATTGGTCGGCACGCGATAGATCACGTTCGATTCGAACCAGCTGAAGCTGCGGTTCATGGCCAGGTTGTTGACGGCGGTCGGGCTCTTGCGGGCGTCGATGGGGCCGCCCATCATGGTCATGCTGCGTGGCGTGGTTTCGCCATTGCTGGCCATCAGGGAGATGGCCGCCAGCACGGGCACGGTGGGCTGGCAGACCGAGATCACATGGCAATCGGGGCCCAGGTGGCGGATGAACTCCTGCACGTAGGCGATGTAGTCGTCGAGGTGGAAGGGGCCTTCCTCCAGTGAGACCATGCGCGCATCGGTCCAGTCGGTGATGTAGACCTTGTGCTCTTTCAAAAGCTGCTTGACGGTGTCGCGCAGCAGGGTGCTGTGGTGGCCCGAGAGCGGCGCCACGACCAGCACGGTGGGCTGGTCCTTCATCTCGGTCAGCACCTGCAGGTTGTCGGTGTAGCGCTTGAAGCGCAGCAGGCGGCAGAAGGGCTTGGTGATGGGCACCAGCTCCTGCACTGCCACCTCGGTTCCGCTGACCTCGACGCTGCGGATGTCGAACTCCGGCTTTTCGTAATCCTTGGCCAGGCGGTGCATCAGGTCGAGGCCGGCCGACACCCGTTGCGCCATGGGTGTGTGCGCGAACGGGGACAGCGGGTGGCTGTAAAGCTTGGCGGAGGCGGCGGCGAACTCCGAGAACGGGCTCATCAGCGCGCGCTGGGTTTCAAAAAGCTGGTACAGCATGGGTGGGCCTCGGGGTCATGGCGCACAGCATCGCGGGGGAGGGCGGGGCTGCGCTGGGTTGCTGAAGCTCGATCTTGCCTGAAATCTTTTGTGCAGCGCAGCATTTTACCGCGCGCGGCACAGCGGCATGGTCGGCTATTAGCGGTGAAAAGCGTGACAGCTCGCAGCGAACAAACCCGAAATTGTGCGCAGGACGCCCGAAAACCGGGCGTCCTGCGAGCGTCTCACCCGAGCTGAGGGTCTCAGCCGCGCAGCACCGCCGCCATGGCTGCGGCCACGGCCGGCAGGTTCTTCTCGTTCAGCGCGGCTACGCAGATGCGGCCCGAATCCACACCATAAATGCCGAACTCGCTGCGCAGGCGCTGCATCTGGGCAGCGCTCAGGCCCGAGTAGCTGAACATGCCTTTCTGGCGGGTGACGAAGCTCAGGTCCTGGCTGACGCCTGCGGCCTGCAAGGCGCTGACCAGGGCCGAGCGCATGGCGCGGATGCGCAGCCGCATGCCTGCCAGTTCTTCTTCCCACAGGGCACGCAGTGCCGGGCTGGACAGCACGGTGGCCACCACCTGAGCGCCATGCGTCGGCGGGTTGGAGTAGTTGGTGCGGATGACGATCTTGAGTTGGCTCAGCACGCGGCTGGCTTCTTCACCCGAGGCGCAGACCACGCTCAGCGCACCGACACGCTCGCCGTAGAGCGAGAAGCTCTTGGAAAAGCTGGTCGAAACAAAGAAGTTCAGGCCGGAAGCCAGGAACTGCTGGATGACGGCGCCGTCTTCGGCAATGCCTTCGCCGAAACCTTGGTAGGCCATGTCCAGGAAGGCGACCAGGCCACGGGCCTTCACCACCTCGACCACCTGGCTCCACTGGGCCGGGGTCAGGTCGTAGCCGGTGGGATTGTGACAGCAGGCGTGCAGCACGACGACCGTGCCGGCTGCTGCGCTGTTCAGCGCGGCCAGCATGCCTTCGAAGTTGACGCCCAGATTGGCGGCGTCAAAGTAGGGGTAGGTCTCGACCTGGAAGCCGGCGTTGCTGAACAGGGCGCGATGGTTTTCCCAGGACGGGTCGGAGATCAGCACGCGGGCGCCGGGGTTCAGGCGCTTGAGGAAATCGGCGCCAATCTTGAGACCGCCGGTGCCGCCTATGGCTTGCACGGTGGCCACGCGCTTGTCGGCCAGCACGGCGCTGTCTGCGCCGAAGACCAGGCCTTGCACGGCCTTGTCGTAGGCGGCGATGCCGTCGATGGGCAAGTAGCCCCGGGCCTTGGGGTCGGCCAGCATGGCGCGCTCGGCCTCGGCCACGCATTTCAGCAGCGGCAGCTTGCCGTTTTCGTCAAAGTAGACGCCCACGCCCAGGTTCACCTTGGCCGGATTCGGATCGGCATTGAATTGTTCGTTGAGGCCCAGGATGGGGTCACGGGGGGCCATTTCGACGGCGGCAAACAAGGACATGGAAGCTTCCTGACAGGACGGTGGCATGAACAAACGGGCGCGTTTGCTGGGGCTTGCTGCGGCGCGGCTCGGCCTGCGCTACCCTTGCGGGTTGCCCAGCCTTGCGATTTTAGGTGGGCAAACCCTCGGTACTCGGCGCCTGCGCCCCTTGCTTTTCTCTCCCGACCCGGTCTCCACCCATGCAAGATTCAGACAGCCTCACTGACAACGCTCCCGATGCTGCGCAAGCACCCAAGGGTGAGTTCGTGTCTTTCGAAGGCTCGCCGTTCCAGCTGTTTCAGCCCTTTCCGCCGGCCGGAGACCAGCCCACGGCGATTGCGCAGCTGGTGGAAGGTATCAATGACGGCCTCAGCTACCAGACCCTGCTGGGCGTGACCGGTTCGGGCAAGACCTTCACCATGGCCAATGTGATCGCCCGCCTTGGGCGGCCGGCCATCATCTTTGCGCCCAACAAAACCCTGGCGGCCCAGCTCTACAGCGAGTTCCGCGATTTCTTTCCCAACAATGCGGTCGAGTATTTCGTCAGCTACTACGACTACTACCAGCCCGAAGCCTATGTGCCGCAACGCGACCTGTTCATCGAGAAGGACAGCGCCATCAACGAACACATCGAGCAACTGCGTCTCTCGGCCACCAAGAGCCTGATGGAGCGGCGTGATGTGGTCATCGTCGCCTCGGTGTCGGCCATCTACGGCATCGGCAACCCCAGCGACTACCACCAGATGGTGATGACCCTGCGCAACGGCGACAAGCTGGGTCAGCGCGATGTGATCGCTCAGCTGATCCGCATGCAGTACACCCGCAACGAGCTGGAATTCACGCGTGGCGCTTTCCGCGTGCGCGGCGACACCATCGATGTTTTCCCGGCCGAGCATTCGGAGCTGGCCCTGCGCATCGAGCTCTTCGATGACGAAATCGAGACCCTGCAGCTCTTCGACCCGCTGACCGGAAAGATTCGCCAAAAGATTCCTCGCTTCACCGTCTACCCGAGCAGCCATTACGTCACGCCACGCGAGAAAGTGTTGGGCGCGATGGAGACCATCAAGGAGGAGCTGCGCGAGCGCCTGGGTTTCTTCGTCAAGGAAGGCAAGCTGGTCGAGGCGCAACGCCTGGAGCAGCGCACCCGTTTCGACCTGGAAATGCTGCAGGAGGTGGGGCACTGCAAGGGGATCGAAAACTACACCCGGCATTTGTCCGGCGCCGCGCCGGGCGAGCCGCCGCCGACCCTGGTGGACTACCTGCCCAGCGATGCCCTGATGTTCCTGGACGAGAGCCATGTGCTGATCGGCCAGTTCGGCGGCATGTACAACGGCGACCGGGCGCGCAAGACCACGCTGGTGGAGTATGGCTTCCGCTTGCCTTCGGCCCTGGACAACCGGCCGCTCAAGTTCGATGAGTTCGAGCGCAAGATGCGCCAGGCCGTGTTCGTCTCGGCCACGCCGGCGGCCTATGAGCAGCAGAACGCTGGCCAGGTGGTCGAGCAGGTGGTGCGCCCGACCGGCCTGGTTGATCCCATCGTCGAGGTGCGCCCGGCCACTCACCAGGTGGACGATGTGCTGCAGGAAATCCGCGAGCGCGTCGAGGCCAACGACCGGGTGCTGATCACGGTGCTGACCAAACGCATGGCCGAACAGCTGACCGATTACTTGAGCGACAACGGCGTCAAGGTCCGCTACCTGCATTCGGATGTGGACACGGTCGAGCGGGTGGAGATCCTGCGCGATCTGCGCTTGGGTGCGTTCGATGTGCTGGTGGGCATCAACCTGTTGCGCGAAGGCCTGGACATCCCCGAGGTGTCCCTGGTCGCCATCCTCGATGCCGACAAGGAAGGCTTCTTGCGCTCGGAGCGCAGCTTGATCCAGACCATCGGCCGGGCCGCCCGCAACCTCAACGGCAAGGCGATTCTGTATGCCGATCGGGTCACCGAGTCCATGCGCAAGGCCATGGGCGAGACCGAGCGCCGCCGCAGCAAGCAGCTGGCCTTCAACGAGGCCCATGGCATCACGCCGCGCAGCATCAACAAGCGCATCAAGGATTTGATCGACGGCGTGTACTCAGAAAAGAGCGGTCGCGACGATCAAAAGCTGCTGCAGGTGGCGGAGGTGGAGCAGATGTCCGAGAAAGACCTCAGCAAGCGCATCGCCCTGCTGGAAAAGCAGATGCTCGAGCATGCGCGTAATCTGGAGTTCGAAAAGGCCGCGCGCGTGCGCGACCAGCTGGCCCAGCTGCGGGAGCAGGCCTTCGGTGCCGTGGTGCACGACAATATCGGCTGACGCAGCCGGCCTCGCTCTCGGCCACAGGCGGCGTGAAGCCCTGGCAAAACCTGCGGTTTTGCCTGCCCCCAGCAAAGTACTCAGTAATTGAGTAAAATTGTCGGAAATAGACCCGGGTTAACCCTTCAGGCTTCGGCCAAGGGCGCCCGGATCGAGGTGGCAGCTGTCGGCGCTTGGCGCGGTGGTTGCCCTGGGTCTTTCGGACATGAGTTCGGGCAAAAGGAGAGTGTGATGCGTCTCACCACCAAAGGTCGCTTTGCCGTCACGGCAATGATCGATCTGGCCTTGCGTGAAAACGGTGGCCCGGTCGCCTTGGCGGCCATCAGCCAACGGCAGCAGATTTCGCTGTCCTATCTGGAGCAACTGTTCGGCAAGCTGCGCCGCCACGAGCTGGTGGAAAGCACCCGCGGGCCGGGCGGTGGCTATTCGCTGGGCCGCAAATCCAGCGAAATCACCGTGGCCGACATCATCGTGGCCGTGGACGAGCCCATCGATGCCACCGGCTGCGGCGGCAAGGAAAACTGCATGGGCGAGGACACCGGCCGTTGCATCACGCACGAGCTCTGGACCAGCCTGAATGCCAAGATGATCGAGTACCTCGATTCGGTCTCCCTGCGCAAGCTGGTGGAAGACCAACTGGCCAAGGGCGTGACCATCGAGGAGTCGCCGATGAAGCGCGCGATTTCCTCCACGCCGGTGGTCAAACCCATCCGCATCACCGCGCCCAACTCGGTTTTTGCCTTGGGCAATGCCTTCACCAAGTAAGCCGCCATCCGCGACCACGCCAGCAGGGCAGGCGCTTTGGGCCTGCTCAGCTGGCGGAGCCAGTCGGAACAAAAGTCAGAACAAAAAGAGCATTTCTCGAACATGGACATGACCCCGCATTTCCCCATCTATCTCGACTACGGCGCCACCACCCCGGTGGATCCTCGTGTGGTCAGCGCCATGGTGCCCTGGCTCAGCGAGCATTTCGGCAACCCCGCGTCGCGCAGCCACGCCTGGGGTTGGGAGGCGGAGGCCGTGGTTGAGAAATCGCGCGAACAAGTGGCCGCCCTGATCGGTGCGGACCCGCGCGAAATCGTCTGGACCTCGGGTGCGACCGAGTCCATCAACCTGGCCATCAAGGGTGCGGCCCAGTTCTACAAGACCCGCGGCAAGCACATCATCACGCTCAAGACCGAGCACAAGGCGGTGCTGGACACCTGCCGCGAGCTGGAGCGCCAAGGTTTTGAAGTCACTTACCTGGATGTGCAGGCCGATGGCTTGCTGGACATCGAGGCCTTCAAAGCGGCGATCCGCCCGGACACCATCCTGACCTCGGTGCTGTACGTCAGCAACGAGATCGGTGTGATCCAGGACATCCCGGCCATCGGCGCCATCTGCCGCGAGCGCGGCATCATCTTCCACGTCGACGCCGCTCAGGCCACCGGCAAGATTGCGATCAACCTGGCCGAGCTGCCGGTCGATCTGATGAGCCTGGCCTCGCACAAGACCTATGGCCCCAAGGGCATTGGTGCCCTGTTCGTGCGTCGCAAGCCGCGCGTGCGCCTGGAAGCGCAGATGCACGGTGGTGGCCAGGAGCGCGGCATGCGCTCGGGCACCTTGGCGACACACCAGATCGTGGGCATGGGCGAGGCCTATCGCATCGCCAAGGAAGAAATGGCGACCGAAGGCGAGCGCATCCGCATGCTGCACGATCGCTTGCTGAACGGCCTCAAGGACATCGAGCAGGTCTTCGTCAACGGCAACCTCGAGCGCCGTGTGCCGCACAACCTGAACATGTCCTTCAACTATGTGGAAGGCGAGTCCCTGATCATGGGCGTCAAGGGTTTGGCAGTGTCTTCGGGCTCGGCCTGCACCTCGGCCAGCCTGGAACCCAGCTATGTCCTGCGCGCCCTGGGGCGCAGCGACGAGCTGGCGCATTCCTCGCTGCGCATGACCATCGGCCGCTTCACCACCGTGGAAGAGATCGATTACGCCATCGCCACCCTGAAGGACCGCGTGGCCAAGCTGCGCGAGCTCTCGCCGCTGTGGGATATGTACAAGGACGGCATCGACCTCAGCACCATCCAGTGGGCTGCCCACTGACCGACCGATCACAGCCCGCCGCCGATTGAAGTCGGCAACAGGCTTGGTTCAGCGCCTTGCGATGAGACGTTGATCCGCCAATAGCTAGGAGAAAAATCATGGCATACAGCGAAAAAGTCGTTGATCACTACGAAAACCCGCGCAATGTCGGCGCCTTCGAAAAGGGCGACGAGTCGGTCGGCACCGGCATGGTCGGTGCGCCGGCCTGCGGTGATGTGATGAAGCTGCAGATCAAGGTCAACCCGGCCACAGGGCTGATCGAAGATGCGAAGTTCAAGACCTATGGCTGCGGCTCGGCCATCGCCTCGAGCTCGCTCGTGACCGAATGGGTCAAGGGCAAGAGCCTGGATCAGGCCCTGGCCATCAAGAACACCCAGATCGCCGAAGAGCTGGCCCTGCCGCCGGTCAAGATCCACTGTTCCATCCTGGCCGAGGACGCCATCAAGGCGGCCGTGGACGACTACCGCGCCAAGCACACGCAGTAAGGACGGCGCCATGTCAGTGACCGTGACCGAAGCCGCCGCACGCCATGTGACGCGCTACATCACCAAGCGCGGCCGCGGCGTCGGCGTGCGCCTGGGCGTCAAGACCACCGGCTGCTCCGGCCTGGCCTACAAGCTGGAGTACGCCGACGAGGTGGCCCCCGAGGACGTGATCTTCGAAGGCCATGGCATCAAGATCCTGATCGATCCCAAGAGCCTGCCTTATCTGGACGGCACCGAGCTGGACTTTGTCCGCGAGGGCCTGAACGAGGGCTTCAAGTTCCGCAACCCGCGCGAGAAAGACCGCTGCGGCTGCGGCGAGTCCTTCCGCGTGTAATACAGTGCTGCGCCGCGCGAGCGGTGCAGGCCAGGAGGGCGCGGCGTCGGTCCGCGCTTTTTTCATGGCCGAAGCCAAGTGTCGGCCGCTCTGCGCCCGCCCCAAGATTCGAAAAGCCCGAGACCAGTTCCATGAAACTCGATGACGACGACTTCAGCCTGTTCGGCCTGCCGCAGCGGCAGACCCAGGATCGTGCCGCCATCGATGCCAGCTGGAAGGCCTTGCAGGCCCAGGTCCACCCCGACCGTTTTGCGGCCCAGGGCGCCGCGGCGCAGCGCCTGAGCGCGCAGTGGGCGATGCGGGTCAATGAGGCGCACCAGCGCTTGCGTGATCCGCTCAAGCGCGCGGCCTACCTGTGTGAGCTGCGCGGTGTGCCTTTGCAGATCCACGAGAACACCCGCATGCCCACAGCGTTCCTGATGGAACAGATGGCCTGGCGCGAGGCCCTGGACGAAGCGCAAGGCCTGGCCGAAGTGGAGGCATTGGATGCCGAGGTGGCAACGCGCGAGCATGAACTGCTGGCCGAGGTGCAGCGCCTGCTCGATGCCGACGCCGACACCGATATGGCCGCCGCCACCGCTGCCGCCGCCCAGCAGGTGAGGGCGCTGATGTTCATTCACCGATTCCGTTCCGATCTCGATCGACGCCTGGAAGCCCTAGGACAATAAGACATGGCTTTGCTGCAAATTTCCGAACCGGGCCAGTCGCCCAATCCGCACGAGCGTCGCATCGCGGTGGGCATTGACCTGGGCACCACCCACTCTCTGGTGGCCGCCGTGCGTCACGCTGTGGCCGAGTGCCTGCCCGATGAGCAGGGCCAGGTGATCCTGCCCTCGGCCGTGCGCTACCTGGAAGAAGGCCGCCGCCAGATCGGTGCCGCCGCGCTGGCCGCGCAAGCCGAGGACCCGGTCAACACCATTGTCTCGGTCAAGCGTTTCATGGGCCGCGGCCTGGCGGATGTGGCCGAGCGCGGCCAGCTGCCCTATGAATTCGAAGACACGCCGGGCATGCTGTCCCTGCGCACCCGCGATGGCCTGAAGTCGCCGGTGGAGATCTCGGCCGAGATCCTGGCCACCTTGCGCTTCCGTGCCGAGGACAGCTTTGCCGACGATGTGTTCGGTGCGGTGATCACCGTGCCCGCTTATTTTGACGACGCGCAGCGCCAGGCCACCAAGGACGCGGCCCAGCTGGCCGGCCTGAATGTGCTGCGCCTGATCAACGAGCCCACGGCCGCGGCCATTGCCTATGGCCTGGACAACGCCAGCGAAGGGCTCTATGCCGTCTACGACCTCGGCGGCGGCACCTTCGACATCTCTTTGCTGCGCCTGAGTCGCGGTGTGTTCGAGGTGGTGGCCACCGGCGGCGATGCCGCCCTGGGCGGCGATGATTTCGACCGCGTCCTCGCCGATTGGGCGCTGGCGCAGAGCGGCCTGCAGCTGAGCTCGGCCCATGACAAGCGTGCGGTTCTGGTGGCGGCGCGTGCTGCCAAGGAGCAGCTTTCCGGTGTCGACAGCGTGCTGCTGCGGGCGTCTTTGGATGCCGGAGCGCTGGAAGTGCGCGTGTCTCGCAGCCAATTCGAAACCCTTGCCCAGCCGCTGCTGGCCCGCACACTGAGCGCCGTCAAGCGCGTGCTGCGCGATGCCAAGGTGCGGGCCGACGAGGTGCAGGGCACCGTCATGGTGGGTGGCTCCACCCGCATGCCTTGCGTGCGCGCGGCGGTGAGTGCATTGTTCGGCCGCGAGGTGCTGACCAATCTGAACCCCGATGAGGTCGTGGCCCAGGGCGCCGCCATTCAGGCCAACCAACTGGCCGGCAATGCGGCCGATGGCGACATCCTCCTGCTGGACGTGATCCCGCTCTCGCTCGGCCTGGAAACCATGGGCGGCCTGGTCGAGCGCATCATCGAGCGCAACGCCACCATCCCCGTGGCCCAGGCGCAGGACTTCACCACTTTCAAAGACGGCCAAACTGCCATGGCCCTGCATGTGCTGCAGGGTGAGCGCGAGCTGGTCAGCGAATGCCGTTCGCTGGCGCGCTTCGAGCTGCGCGGCATCCCGCCCATGGTGGCCGGCGCGGCGCGCATCCGCGTGACCTTCCAGGTCGATGCCGATGGCCTGCTCAGCGTCGCTGCCAAGGAACTGGGTTCGGGCGTGGAGGCCACCATCCAGGTCAAGCCCAGCTACGGCCTCAGTGACGAGCAGATCGCCGGCATGCTCAAGGATGGCTTTGCCAGCGCCGAATCCGACATGACGGCACGCAAGCTGCGCGAGGCGCGTGTCGAGGCCGAGCGCATGCGCCTGGCCACGCTGTCCGCGCAGGCCGCCGACGGCGATCTGCTGTCCGAAGCCGAGCTGGCAGACATTGCCGGCCTCTTGCAGGCGCTGGCGCAGGCGGCCGATGGCGAGGATGCCGATGCCATCACCGCCGCCGTCGAAGCCCTGGCCAAGGGCACCGAAGCCTTTGCCGCCGCGCGCATGAACCGCGGCATTCACAAGGCCTTGACCGGCCGCAGCGTCGACCAGATCTGAGCCGGCGCGCCGCGCCAGGAGAGCCCCATGCCTGTCATCAAGATTCTTCCCCACGCCGAATACTGCCCCGAGGGTAAGACGGTCAACGCGCCGGCCGGCACCTCGATCTGCGAGGCGCTGCTGGACAACCAGATTGCTATCGAGCACGCCTGTGACATGGTTTGCGCCTGCACCACCTGCCACGTGATCGTGCGCGAAGGCATGGCCTCGCTGTCCGAGATGGAGGAGGGCGAGGAGGACATGCTGGATCGAGCTTGGGGCTTGGAGCCCGATTCACGCCTGAGCTGCCAGGCCATCCTCGGGCAGAAAGACGTCACCATCGAGATTCCCAAGTACTCGATCAACCACGCCAAAGAAGGCCACTGAGCGCGGCCATGCTGGTTCTGGGATTCGAATCCTCTTGCGACGAGACCGGGGTGGCGCTGGTCGAGGTGCCGGCTGCCGGCGCGCCCCAGCTGCGCGCCCAGGCGCTGCACAGCCAGATCCGCATGCACCAGGCCTACGGCGGCGTGGTGCCAGAGCTGGCTTCGCGGGATCACATCCGACGCGTGCTGCCGCTGACGCGTGAGGTGCTGTCGCAAGCCCAGGTGGCTTTGAGCGACATCGATGTCATCGCCTACACCCAGGGCCCCGGCCTCGCTGGCGCCTTGCTGGTGGGCGCCGGTGTGGCCGTGGCCATGGCGGCAGCGCTGGACAAGCCCACCGTGGGTGTTCATCACCTCGAGGGGCATTTGCTCTCGCCCTTCCTGTCGGTCGATCCGCCGGAGTTTCCTTTTGTGGCCTTGCTGGTGTCCGGCGGGCACACCCAGCTGATGCGGGTGGACGATGTCGGCCAGTACCAGATGCTGGGCGAGACCATCGACGACGCCGCCGGCGAAGCCTTTGACAAGAGCGCCAAGTTGCTGGGCCTGCCCTATCCGGGCGGTCCGCATCTGGCTCAGCTGGCTGAGCAGGGCGACCCGACGGCCTTTGATCTGCCGCGGCCCATGCTCAAGAGCGGCAAGCCGGATTTCAGCTTTGCCGGCCTGAAGACGGCTGTGCTGACCCAGGTGAAGCGCCTGGGCGAGGTGCCGACCGAGCAGCAAAAGGCCGATCTGGCCGCCAGCACGCAGGCGGCCATCGTCGAGCTGCTGCTGCGCAAATCCTTGCTGGCCTTGAAAGAGACCGGGCTCAAGCGCCTGGTGGTGGCTGGCGGCGTGGGGGCCAACCGGCATCTGCGTGAGCAGCTCAATGCGGCCTGCGCCCAGCGCCAGATCCGGGTGCATTACCCGGAGTTGAGCTTGTGCACCGACAACGGCGCCATGATCGCCATGGCCGCCGCGATGCGCTTGCAGCGTGGCATGGCCAGCTTGCGCCCGGGCGCGGGCTTTGAGGTGCGGCCTCGCTGGACGCTGGGCGCGGCTTGAGCGCCGCGCACCTGCACGCCCGGCTTGGCCTCAGCTGACGATCAGCTGGGTCGGGCCGCTGGCCTGCAGCTTGCTCAGCTTCAGGGTCAGCACGCCGTTTTCGAGCTTGGCGCTGCATTCGTTCTGGTTCAGCTCCTGCGGCAGCTGCAGGCTGCGCGAGAAGCGTGTGGCGGCCCGTTCGCGGTGCAGCAGCTTTTCACCTTCGGCCAGTTCCGGGTCGCGGGTTTGTTCGGCGTCGATGCTGACGCGGCGGCCCTCGATGCTGATCTTCACAGCTTCCTTGCTCACGCCCGGCAGATCCAGCAGTACGGTGTAGCCGCTCGCACTTTCGCTGACATCCAGCGCCGGGCTGCGCAAGGCCAGGGCCTGAGGATCCTGGGTGAACAGGCGCTCAATCTGGCCGCCGACACGGTGGCGCTCCAATTGGCGGGACAGTTCGGCGGCATGGCGGGCGACGGGAATCACAAACATGGCAGTCTCCTGGGCTTGGCTCCGAGCGGTGCTCGGCGGCGTTGGGTTTCGATCCATTTCGGCGGGCCTGGCGGCGCGCCGAACTCCTTGGGGGAGGGGCGAGTCAGCCGTCTTGCGCTGGGTCTCGCATCCCCTTGCAGCCTCAATTGCGCCTGGGTTTTTGCCTTTCAAGGGGCTGAAAAAATTCTCCGCCGGCCCTCTTGCTGACGGAGACGTTGGCGCCATATGTCGACGATTGGCCGCAAGCTTGGAGCCGCGGGCGACTGGGGCTCTGAGGTGGCCTTGTAACTCTGGGCTATAATCCGAGAGTTTTGTCTCTTCCGGCTTTGAATCTGGGTGGGGCAAAGCCGCTGAAGTGGCGCAACAAGACCGTGGCAAAACGGGCTTGCAGGCCGCAGCAGCGAAGCACGGCCCGGGTCGGTTTCACCCGGGACCGCAAGTGAAACCATGGAAACCGTCTGTGTCTGGCTCAAGCCTGTCCTTGAGTCGCCGGCGGCTTCCGACAACAGGAACGCGCACATGTCAGTCGCCGATATCAACAAAGCAGAAATCGTTCAATCGAACGCCCGCAGCGCCAACGACACCGGCTCGCCGGAAGTCCAAGTGGCCCTGCTCACAGCCCGTATCAACGCGCTGACCCCCCACTTCAAGGCCAATATGAAGGACCACCACGGTCGTCGCGGCCTGCTGAAGATGGTCAACACCCGCAAGAGTCTGCTGGCCTACCTGAAGGCCAAGGACGCAACGCGCTACACCGCGCTGATCCAGAAGCTGGGCCTGCGCAAGTAATTTGCCGCTGAGATCAAAGAGCCTGTCTGGGTTGTTCGTCCAGTACAGGCTCTTTGTCTTTTGGCATTGCATGGAGTTGAGCTGAAGTGGCGCTGCTGTGTCATTCCAAGGCCTCTGCCGACAGTCGTGTCGATCTTGCAGATTCTCTGGAATGGCATCCCGCCAAACCCAGTCTCACTCTCGGTTCTGAAGTGGCACCGCAAGCCGCTATGACTGCGTTGTCGGGCCGTGTGGCCTGAGCGCATACAAGGAGAGAGACCATGAGTTTGTTCAATAAAGTCACCAAGACCTTCCAGTGGGGCAACCACACCGTCGTGATGGAAACCGGCGAGATCGCCCGTCAGTCCAGCGGCGCGGTTGTCGTGAACATCGAAGGCACCGTGGTGCTGGCCACCGTGGTGGCCAAGACCGAAGCCAAGGCCGGTCAGGACTTTTTTCCGCTGACCGTGGACTACATCGAGAAGACCTATGCCGCCGGCAAGATCCCGGGCAGCTTCTTCAAGCGTGAAGGCCGCCCCAGCGAGCTGGAGACTCTGACCAGCCGCCTGATCGATCGCCCGATCCGCCCGCTGTTCCCGGAAGGCTTCTACAACGAAGTTCAGGTCGTGGTGCATGTGCTGTCGCTGAATCCCGAAGTTCAGGCCGACATCGCCGCTTTGATTGCGTCCAGCGCTGCGCTGGCCGTGTCCGGCATTCCGTTCAATGGCCCGATCGGCGCTGCGCGCGTGGGCTATGTCAACGGTGAGTACATCCTGAACCCGGGCAAGACCGAGCTGATCAACAGCAAGATGGACCTGGTCGTTGCCGGCACGCAAGCTGCCGTGCTGATGGTGGAATCGGAAGCCGACGGCCTGAGCGAAGAGATCATGCTGGGCGCCGTGGTCTACGGTCACGAGCAAGGCAATATCGCCATCGCCGCCATCGACGAGCTGGTGCGTGACGCCGGCAAGCCGGCCTGGGACTGGAAGGCTCCGGCCAAGAACGAGCCGCTGATCGCCAAGGTTGGCGCCCTGGCCGACGAAGCCCTGGCCGCCGCCTACCAGATCCGCAACAAGCAAGCTCGCACCCAGGCTTGCCGTGCAGTGACGGCGAACGTGTTCAAGGCGCTGACCGACGAAGGCGTGGCGTTCGACAAGGTCGAGGTGGAAAGCCTGCTGTTCGAGATCGAAGCCCGCATCGTGCGTGGTCAGATCCTGGCGGGCGAGCCCCGCATCGACGGTCGCGACACCCGCACCGTGCGCCCGATCGAGATCAGCAACAGCATCCTGCCGCGCACCCACGGTTCGGCTCTGTTCACCCGCGGTGAAACGCAGGCACTGGTGGTGGCAACGCTCGGTACCGATCGTGACGCCCAGCGCATCGACGCCCTGGCCGGCGAGTTCGAAGACCGCTTCATGCTGCACTACAACATGCCTCCGTTCGCCACCGGCGAAACTGGCCGCGTGGGCAGCCCGAAGCGCCGCGAAATCGGCCACGGCCGCCTGGCCAAGCGCGCGCTGATCGCCGCTTTGCCGAGTAAGGAAGACTTCCCCTACACCATGCGTGTGGTGTCGGAAATCACGGAAAGCAATGGCTCCTCGTCGATGGCTTCGGTCTGCGGCGGCTGCCTGGCCCTGATGGACGCAGGCGTGCCGATGAAGGCCCATGTGGCCGGCATCGCCATGGGCCTGATCAAGGACGGCAACCGCTTCGCCGTGCTGACCGACATCCTGGGTGACGAAGATCACCTGGGTGATATGGACTTCAAGGTGGCTGGCACCACGGGTGGCATCACCGCCCTGCAGATGGACATCAAGATCCAGGGCATCACCAAGGAAATCATGCAGGTCGCCCTGGCGCAAGCCAAGGAAGCCCGTCTGCACATCCTGGGCAAGATGGTCGAAGCCATGGGCACGGCCAACACCGAGGTGTCGCAGTTCGCGCCGCGCCTGTACACCATGAAGATCAACCCGGAAAAGATCCGTGACGTGATCGGCAAGGGCGGCGCCACCATCCGTGCGCTGACCGAAGAAACCGGTACCACCATCGACATCGGCGAAGACGGCACCATCACCATCGCCTCGACCGACGCCGAGAAGGCCGAATACGCCAAGAAGCGCATCGAGGAGATCACTGCTGAAGTTGAAATCGGCAAGGTCTACGAAGGCCCGATCACCAAGATCCTGGACTTCGGTGCCCTGGTGAACCTGCTGCCTGGCAAGGATGGTCTGCTGCACATCAGCCAGATCGCCCACCAGCGCGTCGAGAAGGTGACCGACTTCCTCAAGGAAGGTCAGATCGTCAAGGTCAAGGTCATGGAAACCGACGAAAAGGGTCGCATCAAGCTGTCCATGAAGGCCCTGATCGAGCGCGACGCAGCGCCCGCTCAAGCGCCGGCTGACGCTGAGTAAGACCTGTCCATGAAGGCGATCGCCATCACCCGCCCCGGCGGGCCCGAGGTGTTGCAGTTGATTGGGCGCCCTGATCCCGTCGCCGGGGTCGGGGAGTGCTTGATCGCGGTGGAGGCCTATGGCATCAACCGCCCCGATGTTCTGCAGCGCAAGGGCGCCTATCCACCGCCAGCGGGTGCCAGCGATCTGCCGGGTCTGGAGGTGGCGGGTCGCATCGTCGCCGGTGATGCCGAGGCCCTGGCGGCTTCGGGTTTCAAGCTGGGTGATGCGGTCTGTGCCTTGGTGGCGGGCGGTGGCTATGCCGAGTTGTGCGTGGCGCCGATTGGCCAGTGCCTGCCGGTGCCTGCCGGCTGGAGCATGGCGGAGGCGGCCAGTCTGCCGGAAACCTGCTTCACGGTCTGGTCCAACGTGTTCGCGCGTGCCGCTCTGCAGCCGGGTGAGAGCCTGCTGGTGCATGGCGGCAGCAGCGGCATCGGTGTCACCGCCATCCAGATGGCCAAGGCGCTGGGTTCGCGTGTGCTGGTGACGGTGGGCTCGGCAGCCAAAGCCGAGGCCTGCTTGAAGCTGGGGGCCGATGTCGCCATCAACTATCGCGAGCAGGATTTCGTTGCGGAAGTGAAGTCGGCGACGGCGGGGCGGGGCGTCGACGTCATTCTGGACATGGTGGCCGGTTCCTATGTCGAGCGTGGCGTGCAATGCCTGGCCGACGATGGTCGCATGGTCATCATTGCGGTGCAGGGTGGTGTTGAGGCTCGCTTTGATGCGGGCGCGGTCTTGCGTCGTCGTCTGACGATCAGTGGCTCGACCCTGCGGCCGCGTTCGCTGGCCTTCAAGGCGGGTGTTGCGGAGGCCCTGCGTGAGCGTGTGTGGCCTTTGCTGGCCGCGCGAGAGATTTCGCCAGTGCTGTACCGTCAGATGCCTGCGGCCCAGGCGGCCGAAGCGCATGCGCTGATGGAATCGGGCGAGCACATCGGCAAGATTGTTTTGACTTGGTGAGCGGCAGTCCTCAGTGGGCCTCGATTGGGCTTGCTGGGAGTTTGGAGAACGAGATGCGCAAGAAATTGGTCGTTGGCAACTGGAAGATGCATGGCAGCCGTGCGGCCAACGCGGCCCTGTTGTCGGGCCTGAAGGAGCTGGGGCCCTGGTCGGCCGATGTGGCGGTCTGTGCGCCATTCCCCTACCTGGCCGAAACGGCTTTGGCCTTGACGGGGCAGGCTGTCGGTCTGGGTGCGCAAGATTGCTCTGCTTTCGAGCAAGGCGCCTACACTGGCGAGGTCTCTTCGGCCATGCTGGCCGATTTGGGTTGTCGTTATGTGATCGTTGGTCACTCCGAGCGTCGTGCCTACCATCACGAAAGTGATCAGCTGGTGGCCGACAAAGCCAAGGCGGCACTGGCGCACGGCGTGACGCCCATCGTCTGCGTGGGTGAGACCCTGGCAGAACGCGAGGCTGGCCAGACCGAAGCGGTCGTCAAGCGTCAGCTGGCTGCGGTCATCCACACCCTTACCCATTGCATCGGTGAAATCGTGCTGGCCTATGAGCCGGTGTGGGCCATCGGTACGGGTTTGACTGCCACGCCGGAGCAGGCGCAAGCGGTGCACGCGGTCCTGCGCAAGCAGTTGCATGCGGCCACGCAAAAGTCGGATGCCATGCGCATCCTGTACGGCGGCAGCGTCAAGCCCGACAACGCGCTGCAGTTGTTTGCGCAGCCCGATATCGATGGTGGCTTGATTGGTGGCGCGGCCTTGAAGGCCGCGGACTTCGCGGCCATCTGCCGTGCAGCGCACTGAAAGTTGGCTTGAAATCCTGGGTGGATTGCCTGATCGGCAATCGGCCCTTTGAAAAGAACGATTGACTGGAGAGTTAGAGATGCAGGTCTTGATGAATTTGGTTCTGGTGGTGCAGTTGCTGAGCGCGCTGGCCATGATTGGCTTGGTGCTGGTGCAGCAAGGCAAGGGTGCCGATATGGGTGCCAGCTTCGGCAGTGGTGCTTCGGGCAGCTTGTTCGGCGCCACCGGCAGCGCCAACTTCCTGTCGCGCAGCACGGCTGTGTGCGCGACCTTGTTCTTTGCCTGCACTTTGGCTCTGGCCTATCTGTCCAACCACCGCAGCGGTGGTGCTGCCGCTGAAACGGTTCTGGATCGCGCGGCTCCGGCAGCCGTCGCAGCATCGGGTGCTGCAGCCATTCCAGGTGCTGCGCCTGCGGTGGCACCCGTGGTGGCTCCGGCCGCCTCTGCTGCTTCGAACTGATCGCATGATGCGAAAGCCTGCGCACGCGCTGTGGTTCCGGCTGGCGTGCGCAGCGCCAGGCGCTTGAGTCACGTGCGATCGCGGCCGCTTGCCGCCCGCTTGCGGGCTTGGTGCTTGGGGTGGACGATGTTCGGATGAGCTCGCCGCAGATATTTTGAGTGCTTCGATCTGAAATGATCAAAAGTGCGAAATTTTCGGTATAGAATTCAAGGCTGTCTGGGAAGCAATCCCTCTCGCTGATGAAGATCGGCGCCAGACAGAGTTGAGAAGTGAAATTCAGCCGTCGTGGTGAAATTGGTAGACACGCTATCTTGAGGGGGTAGTGGCGAAAGCTGTGCGAGTTCGAGTCTCGCCGACGGCACCAAATGTTCGGTTAATATCCAAAGGTTGGAGCCTGCGGAATATTGGTCGTAGCGCCTCTGTTGCAAGGGTGTGAGCAAACGAAGTTTGTCGCATTTTTGCGGGGGACATGGCGGGCGCAGTCCGTGAGCGATACATTCGCTGGCGGCGCGCCCGTTGCTTTTGTTAAATCACTGCATAAAACTCGGCCGGGGCCTGGAGGCGTACGGCGGTTTTTTAAAGAGCGTCACCTATGAACTTGGATCAGTACCTCCCCGTCATCCTCTTCATCCTGGTCGGCGCAGGCGTCGGTGTGGCGCCCCAAGTGCTCGGCTTTCTGCTGGGTCCCAATCGGCCGGATCAGGCCAAAAACTCCCCCTACGAATGCGGCTTCGAGGCCTTTGAAGACGCGCGCATGAAATTCGATGTGCGCTATTACCTCGTGGCCATTTTGTTTATCTTGTTTGACCTGGAAATTGCTTTCCTGTTTCCCTGGGCGGTTTCGCTCCGTGAGATTGGTGCGGCTGGTTTCTGGTCGATGATGATTTTCCTGGGCATTCTGGTCGTGGGTTTCGCCTACGAATGGAAAAAGGGCGCCCTGGACTGGGAGTGATTGTTAGCCCCTCGCCCGGCGCGCTGCGCTGGTCGGTCCCCCGAGGGGACGCCCCTCCGTCGATGGATGGGCATGGCGGGCTCGCTCGGCAGCAATGCTGGGTCAGGGCTCGGCGCTCGGCTCGCAAGGGCCTGAACGAATGAAAGCTTGCAATGGGTATTGAAGGCGTATTGAAAGAAGGCTTTGTCACCACTTCGGTCGACACGCTGATCAACTGGTCCAAGACCGGTTCCCTCTGGCCCATGACCTTCGGTCTGGCCTGCTGTGCGGTGGAAATGATGCACGCGGGCGCGGCCCGTTATGACATCGACCGTTTCGGCATGTTGTTCCGCCCCAGCCCGCGCCAGAGCGATCTGATGATCGTGGCCGGCACGCTGTGCAACAAGATGGCGCCGGCCCTGCGCAAGGTCTACGACCAGATGGCCGAGCCACGCTGGGTGCTCTCCATGGGTTCCTGCGCCAACGGTGGCGGCTACTATCACTACAGCTACTCCGTCGTGCGCGGCTGCGACCGCATCGTGCCGGTTGATGTGTATGTGCCGGGCTGTCCGCCGACGGCCGAGGCCTTGCTGTACGGCATCCTGCAATTGCAGGCCAAGATTCGCCGTGAAAACACGATCGCGCGCTGAAGGATCAAGCACCGATGAGCAAACTTGACACCCTCAAGACGTCGCTGGAGGCTGCCCTCGGCGAGCGCATCCAGAGTCTGAAGACCGAATTTGGCGAAGTCACCCTGCAAGTGCGTGCGGCCGACTACCTCGGCGTCGCCAAAACGCTGCGCGATCACTCCGAGCTGCGCTTCGAGCAGCTGATTGACCTCTGCGGCATCGACTACAGCAGCTACAAGGACGGTGCATACGACGGTCCGCGTTACGCTGTGGCCTCGCATCTGCTGTCGGTCAACAAGAACTGGCGTCTGCGCCTCAAGGTTTACTGCCCGGATGACGATTTCCCGTCGGTGGCAGCCATCACTCCGATCTGGAACTCGGCCAACTGGTTCGAGCGCGAAGCCTTCGATCTGTACGGCATCATTTTTGATGGCCACGAAGACCTGCGTCGCATCCTGACCGATTACGGCTTCATCGGCCACCCGATGCGCAAGGACTTCCCGACCTCGGGTCATGTGGAAATGCGCTACGACGCCGAGCAAAAGCGCGTGGTCTACCAACCGGTGACCATCGAGCCGCGTGAAATCACGCCGCGCATCATTCGCGAAGACAATTACGGTGGACTTTGATTCATGGCTGAAATCAAGAACTACACCCTGAATTTCGGTCCCCAGCATCCCGCCGCTCACGGCGTGTTGCGCCTGGTGCTGGAGCTGGATGGCGAAGTCATCCAGCGCGCCGATCCGCACATCGGCCTGCTGCACCGCGCCACCGAGAAGCTGGCTGAGAGCAAGACCTATATCCAGTCGCTGCCCTATATGGACCGTCTGGACTATGTGTCCATGATGGCCAACGAGCAGGCTTACTGCCTGGCGATCGAGAAGATGCTGGGCATCGAAGTGCCCGAGCGTGCGCAGTACATCCGCGTGATGTTTGCCGAAATCACCCGCTTGCTGAACCACCTGATGTGGCTGGGCGCGCACGGTCTCGATTGCGGCGCGATGAACGTGCTGATCTACGCCTTCCGCGAGCGCGAAGACCTGTTTGACATGTACGAGGCCGTGTCGGGCGCTCGCATGCATGCGGCCTATTTCCGCCCGGGCGGTGTCTACCGCGATCTGCCGGACACCATGCCGCAGTACCGCGTGTCCAAGATCAAGAATGCCAAGACCTTGGCCAAGATGAATGAGAACCGCAGCGGCTCGCTGCTGGACTTCATCGAGGACTTCTGCAAGCGTTTCCCCAAGAACGTCGATGACTACGAAACCCTGCTGACCGACAACCGCATCTGGAAGCAGCGGACGGTCGGCATCGGCGTGGTCTCGCCGGAACGCGCGCTGAACATGGGCTTCACCGGCCCGATGCTGCGTGGTTGCGGCATCCCCTGGGATCTGCGCAAGACTCAGCCTTACGACGCCTACGCCCAGCTGGACTTTGACATCCCGGTCGGCACCAACGGCGACACCTACGACCGTTACGTCGTTCGCGTCGAGGAAATGCGCCAGTCCAATCGCATCATTCAGCAATGCGTGAACTGGCTGCGCGCCAACCCGGGCCCGGTCATTACCGACAATCACAAGGTGGCGCCGCCTTCGCGTGTGGACATGAAGTCGAACATGGAGGAGCTGATCCACCATTTCAAGCTGTTCACCGAAGGTTTCCGCGTGCCGGAAGGCGAGGCCTACGCGGCCGTCGAACATCCCAAGGGTGAGTTCGGCATCTACATCGTCAGCGATGGCGCCAACAAGCCTTACCGTTTGAAGATCCGTGCCCCGGGCTTTGCCCACTTGGCTGCGCTGGATGAGATGGCCCGAGGCCATATGCTGGCCGACGCGGTGGCCATCATCGGCACGATGGACATCGTGTTCGGCGAAATCGATCGTTGAGTGATGAGCAGAACGATGACAACGAACAACGAAACCTATGTGCTGAGCGAGGCCACGGCGGCCCGCTTTGCGCGTGAAGTGGCCAAGTACCCGGCGGACCAGAAGCAATCGGCCGTGATGGCCTGCCTGTCCATCGTGCAGCAGGAAATCGGCTATGTGTCGCGCGCCAGCGAAGACGCGATCGCCGCCTACCTGGGCATGCCGCCGATCGCCGTCTATGAAGTGACGACCTTCTACAACATGTACAACCAGCGCAAGCTGGGTCAGTTCAAGTTGAATGTCTGCACCAATCTGCCTTGCCAGCTGCGCGACGGCCAGAAGGCGCTCAAGCACCTCTGCGAAAAGCTCGGCGTGGAAGAGGGCGGCACCACGGCCGACGGCCTGTTCACCGTGCAAAAGAGCGAGTGCCTGGGTGCTTGCGCGGACTCGCCGGTCATGCTGGTCAACGACCGCCAGATGTGCAGCTTCATGAGCAACCAGCGCCTCGATGAGCTGGTGGACGTGCTCAAGGCCCATGCTGCGGTCGAAGCCGCTGCGGCCAAGAACTGAGGAACGGGAAGAAGCATGCTGGATCTATCCAAGTTTCAGAGTCAGGGCGTCGAGACCTGTTTCCATGATCGCCACATTGGCGCACAGATTTACGCCGGTCTGGACGGCAAGAACTGGGGCCTGAAGGACTACGTGGCACGTGGCGGTTATGCCGCGCTGCGCAAAATCCTGAAAGGCGAGGGCGCTCCGGAAGGCACGCCGCTGACCCAGGATCAGGTCATCGCCGAGGTCAAAGCTTCGGGCCTGCGTGGACGTGGCGGCGCCGGCTTCCCCACCGGCCTGAAGTGGAGCTTCATGCCGCGCCAGTTCCCGGGCGCCAAATACCTGGTCTGCAATTCGGACGAGGGTGAGCCGGGCACCTGCAAGGACCGCGACATCCTGATGTTCAACCCGCACATCGTGATCGAAGGCATGGCCATCGCCGCCTTCGCCATGGGCATCAAGACGGGCTACAACTACATCCACGGCGAGATCTTCGAGGTCTACGAGCGCTTCGAAGCGGCCCTGGAAGAAGCCCGTGCGGCCGGTTTTCTGGGTGACAACATCCTGGGCTCCGACTTCAGCTTCCAGCTGCACGCCTTCCACGGTTTCGGCGCCTACATCTGCGGCGAAGAAACCGCGCTGCTCGAGTCGCTGGAAGGCAAGAAGGGCCAGCCGCGTTTCAAGCCGCCGTTCCCGGCCAGCTTCGGCCTCTACGGCCGCCCGACCACCATCAACAACACCGAGACCTTTGCGGCCGTCCCCTGGATCATCCGCAACGGCGGCCAGCCCTATCTGGAAATCGGCAAGCCCAACAACGGCGGCACCAAGATCTTCTCGGTCTCGGGTGACGTGGAGCGCCCGGGCAATTACGAGATCCCGCTGGGCACGCCGTTCTCCAAGTTGCTGGAGCTGGCCGGTGGCGTGCGCAAGGGTCGCACGCTCAAGGCCGTGATTCCCGGCGGTTCGTCCTCGCCGGTGCTGACCGCCGAGGTCATGATGAACTGCACCATGGACTATGACTCCATCGCCAAGGCCGGCTCCATGCTGGGCTCGGGCGCGGTCATCGTCATGGACGACAGCCGTTGCATGGTCAAGAGCCTGCTGCGCCT
Organism: Paucibacter sp. B51; assembly: GCF_027863535.1. NCBI lineage: Bacteria > Pseudomonadati > Pseudomonadota > Betaproteobacteria > Burkholderiales > Sphaerotilaceae > Roseateles > Paucibacter sp. B51. Next base: position 3,720,375 of record NZ_JAPIVN010000001.1, read on the forward strand.
GTCCTACTTCTATGCCCACGAGTCTTGCGGCCAGTGCACGCCTTGCCGCGAAGGCACGGGCTGGATGCACCGGGTGGTCGAGCGCATCGCCAACGGCCAGGGCAAGCCCGAAGACATCGACCTGCTGAACTCGGTGGCCGACAACATCCAGGGTCGCACGATCTGCGCGCTCGGCGATGCGGCGGCCATGCCGGTGCGCGCCATGATCAAGAACTTCAAACACGAGTTCGTTCATCTGATCGAACACAAAACGGCTCTGGTGCCGGCCTCGGTCTGAGGCAGGACAGGACACGACATGATTGAAATCGAACTCGACGGCCAGAAGGTAGAGGTCCAGGAAGGCAGCATGGTCATGCATGCAGCCGAAAAGGCCGGCACCTACATCCCGCATTTCTGCTACCACAAGAAGCTCTCCATCGCCGCCAACTGCCGCATGTGCCTGGTGGATGTGGAAAAGGCGCCCAAGCCCATGCCGGCCTGCGCCACCCCCGTGACCCAGGGCATGATCGTTCGCACCAAGAGCGAGAAGGCCGTGAAGGCGCAGCAGGGCGTGATGGAGTTCCTGCTGATCAACCACCCGCTGGATTGCCCGATCTGTGACCAGGGTGGCGAGTGCCAGCTGCAAGACTTGGCCGTGGGCTACGGTGGCAGCAAATCTCGCTACACCGAAGAAAAGCGCGTGGTTTTCCACAAGAACGTCGGCCCGCTGATTTCCATGCAGGAAATGAGCCGTTGCATCCATTGCACCCGCTGCGTGCGCTTCGGCCAAGAGATTGCCGGCGTGATGGAGCTGGGCATGGCCCACCGTGGTGAGCATGCCGAGATCCAGACCTTTGTCGGCCGCTCGGTGGACTCCGAGTTGTCGGGCAATATGATTGACATCTGCCCGGTCGGCGCCCTGACCAGCAAGCCCTTCCGCTACAGCGCCCGCACCTGGGAGTTGTCGCGCCGCAAGAGTGTCAGCCCGCATGATTCGACCGGCGCCAATCTGATCGTCCAGGTCAAGAACAACCAGGTGATGCGCGTCGTTCCGCTCGAGAACGAAGCCGTCAACGAATGCTGGATCGCCGACCGCGACCGCTTCTCCTACGAAGCGCTGAACAGTGACCAGCGCATCAGCCAGCCCATGATCAAGCAGGGCGGTGCCTGGAAGACCGTCGACTGGACCACGGCGCTGGAATACGTGGCCAACGGCCTCAAGCTGGTCAAGGCCGAACACGGCCCAGCGGCCATCGGTGCCCTGGGCTCGGCCCACAGCACGGTGGAAGAGCTGCATCTGCTGGGCAAGCTGGTGCGCGGTCTGGGCAGCCAGAACGTGGACTACCGCCTGCGCCACGCCGATTTCAGCAACACCGCCGAAGCCGGCAAGGCCCATTGGCTGGGTGGCTCGATCGCCGCGCTGAGCGAACTGGATCGTGCCCTGGTCGTGGGCAGCTTCCTGCGCAAGGATCATCCGCTGTTTGCGCAGCGCCTGCGTCAGGCCGCCCGTCACGGCGCCCAGATCAATGTGATCCACGGCAGCGAAGACGATTGGCTCCTGCCCATCGCTGCACGCATCACCGCGGCGCCGAGCGCCTGGCTGCAGTCGCTGGCCGCTGTTGCTCAAGCCGTGGCCCAGGCCAAGGGCGTGAGTGCACCGGTGAGCGCTGAAGTGACCCCGGCTGCGAACGCGATCGCCGAATCGCTGCTGAGCGGCGAGCGCAAGGCGGTTCTGCTGGGCAATGCCGCTGCACAACATCCGCAAGCCGCGGCCTTGCTGAGCCTGGCCAACTGGATCGCTGCCCAGGTGGGCGCTCAAGTCGGCTACCTGACCGAAGCCGCCAACACCGTCGGTGCGCAGTTGGTTGGCGCTGTGCCGCAAGGCAATGGTTTGAATGCCGCCCAGATGCTGGGTGCGCAAGCCGGCGGCGCGCCGCTCAAGGCTGTGATCCTGCTGAACACCGACCCGGTGCTGGAGAGCGCCAACGCGGCCGCCGCTGCGAAGAGCCTGGCCGCGGCCGAAATGGTCGTGGTGCTGAGCCCCTTCAAGAGCGGCATCGAGTACGCGGATGTGATCCTGCCGACCTCGCCCTTTACCGAGACCTCGGGCTCTTTCGTGAACGCGGAAGGTCGCCTGCAGAGCTTTGTGGGCGTGGCCAAGGCCCTGGGCGAAACCCGCCCGGGCTGGAAGATCCTGCGCGTGCTGGGCAATCTGTTGGCTCTGGATGGTTTCGGCCAGGACAGCTCCGAGCAGGTGCGCAACGAAGCGCTGGGCGTAGATGCTGATCTGAGCAGCCGCCTGAGCAATGCCAGCCAAGCGCCGGTGCAGCTGCAAGCGGCAGCGGGCGGTCTGGAACGCCTGGCCGAGGTGCCGATCTATGCCACTGATGCTCTGGTTCGCCACTCGACCTCGCTGCAGCTGACCACCGACGCCCGCCAGGCGGCCGTGGCGCGCCTGCCGCAGGCGCTGTGGGATCAGCTGGGTTTGGCCGAGGTGCAGGGCGCTTCGGTTCGCATCAGCCAGGAAGGCGCCGGCACCGTGCAACTGCCGGCCAAGCTCGACGCCAAGCTGCCCGCGAATGTGGTGCGTGTGCCCGTCGGGCTCCCGGAAACTGCGGCCCTGGGCGCGGCCTTCGGTTCGCTGAACGTGTCCAAGGTGTGAGGCGAGAACAGCAATGATTGACACCCTCTACCAAACTGGCGCCAGCCTGCTGGGCGGTGCCTGGCCCGTGGTCTGGAACCTGATCAAGATCATCGTGCTGGTTGCCCCGCTGATGATTTGCGTGGCCTACCTGACCTTGTGGGAACGCAAGGCCATCGGCTGGACCCAGATCCGTCCGGGCCCGAACCGTGTCGGCCCTTACGGTCTGCTGACCCCCATCGCTGATGCGGTCAAGCTGATCTTCAAGGAAATCATCGTCCCGACGGCGGCCAACAAAGGCCTGTTCTTCCTCGGCCCCATCATGACCATCATGCCGGCCCTGGCCGCTTGGGTTGTGATCCCCTTCGGCCCGGAAGTCGCGCTGTCCAATATCAACGCCGGCCTGCTGTTCCTGATGGCCATCACCTCGCTCGAGGTTTACGGCGTGATCATTGCCGGCTGGGCCTCGAACTCCAAGTACGCTTTCCTGGGTGCGCTGCGCGCGTCCGCCCAGATGGTCAGCTACGAAATTCCCCTGGGCTTTGCCCTGGTGATCGTGCTGATGGTCAGCGGCAGCTTGAACATGAGCGACATCGTCATGAGCCAGTCGCGCGGTCAGTTCGCCGATATGGGTCTGAACCTGCTGTCCTGGAACTGGCTGCCTCTGCTGCCGATCTTTGGCGTCTACTTCATCTCCGGCCTGGCTGAAACCAACCGTCACCCCTTCGACGTGGTGGAAGGTGAGTCTGAGATTGTGGCCGGCCACATGGTCGAGTACTCGGGCATGTCCTTCGCCATGTTCTTCCTGGCCGAGTACGCCAATATGTGGCTGGTCTCGATCCTGACCGTGCTGTTCTTCCTGGGCGGCTGGCTGGCCCCTGTGGCTGCGCTGGACTTCATCCCGGGCTGGATCTGGCTGGGCCTCAAGACCTTCTGCGTGGTCACCGTGTTCCTCTGGGTTCGCGCCAGCTTCCCGCGCTTCCGCTATGACCAGATCATGCGTCTGGGCTGGAAGATCTTCATTCCTGTGACCCTGGTCTGGTTGGTCGTCGTCGGCCTCTGGATTCAGTCGCCGTACAACATCTGGAAGTGAGCTGAGGTCCTCCCATGTCTGCAGTGAGCTTCGTCAAGAGCTTCATGCTCATCGAGCTGTTCAAGGGCCTGGCCCTGACCGGCCGCCATTTCCTGTCGCGCACGATCACCGTGCAGTTTCCGGAAGAAAAAACCCCGCTGTCGCCGCGTTTCCGCGGTCTGCATGCGCTGCGCCGTTACGACAACGGCGAAGAGCGCTGCATTGCCTGCAAGCTGTGCGAAGCAGTCTGCCCGGCGATGGCCATCACCATCGAGTCCGATGTGCGCGATGACGGCTCCCGCCGAACCACGCGTTATGACATCGATCTGACCAAGTGCATCTTCTGCGGTTTCTGCGAAGAGAGCTGCCCGGTCGACTCGATCGTGGAAACCAATATCTTCGAGTACCACGGCGAAAAACGCGGCGACCTCTACTTCACCAAGGACATGCTCCTGGCTGTGGGTGACCGCTATGAACCCGAGATCGCAGCCCAAAAGGAGGCCGACGCAAAGTACCGTTGACCCCTCGTCCGAGAGTACTCGGCCGGTCCCCCGAGGGGACGCAGAGGTCCGTCGGCCAACGCCGCCGTACACCTCGGCTCGAGTCGCCCTGAACTTGTTTCAAGGCGGCCCGGCGGGCGACTCGATCGGACAAGAGTTAAGTACTGCTGGAACGCTATGGAAATCACCACTGCTCTGTTCTACATCTTCTCGGCCGTGTTGCTGGGCGCCTCGTTCCGTGTGATCACGGCGCGCAGCACTGTGCACTCGGCCCTGTTCCTGATCCTGGCCTTCTTCAATGCCTCGTGCATCTGGATGCTGCTGAAGGCGGAATTCCTGGCTATCACCTTGGTGCTGGTCTATATCGGCGCCGTCATGGTGCTGTTCCTGTTCGTGGTGATGATGCTGGACATCAATTCAGACCACGTGCGGGAGGGTTTCTGGAAACACATGCCCATGGCTGGCCTGGTCGGCGCCTTGATCGCGCTGGAAATGGCCGCCATCCTGATGGGTGGCTTCCGCCTGGCTGACGCGCCGGAGCTGTCGCCCGCAGCCATGCAGCTAGGCAACACCAAGCTGCTCGGCATCGCCATCTACACCCAATACCTCTATCCCTTGCAGATTGCGGCCGTGCTGCTGCTGGTGGCCATCATTGCCGCCATCGCGCTGACCCTGCGCCGCCGCAAGGATTCACGCAGCCAAGACGCCTCCGAGCAGGTCAAGGTCAAGAAGGCCGACCGCCTGCGCATCGTCAAGATGGCGCCCACGGTGGAACTGCCCGCCGCGCCTGCAGCCGATGCTGCTGCTGACACAGGAGCCAAAGCATGATGAGCTTGACCTTGGGCCATTTCCTGACCTTGGGGGCGATCCTGTTCGCCATCTCGGTGGTGGGCATCTTTTTGAATCGCAAGAACCTGATCGTGTTGCTGATGGCGATCGAGCTGATGTTGCTCGCGGTGAACCTGAACTTCGTGGCCTTCTCGCACTACCTGGGCGATATGGCAGGCCAGGTGTTCGTGTTCTTCATCCTGACCGTGGCGGCTGCCGAGTCGGCCATCGGCCTGGCCATTTTGGTCGTGCTGTTCCGCAACCGGGCGTCCATCAATGTCGAAGAGCTCGACGCGCTGAAGGGCTGAAGAACAATGTCTGCACAACTCTCTCAGAACCTCCTCCTGGCGGTGCCGCTGGCCCCGTTGGTCGGCGCCGTCGTGGCCGGCCTGTTCGGCAAGCAAGTGGGCCGCAAGGGTGCCCACACGGTCACCATCCTCGGCGTGCTAGTGGCCTTCATCTTGTCGGCCATGACGCTGGAATCCGTCATCAACGACGGTGCCCGTTTCAACCAGACCATTTATGAATGGATGGTGGTCGGCGGCCTGAAGATGGAAGTCGGCTTCCTGGTCGACGGTCTGACCGCGATGATGATGTGCGTGGTGACCTTTGTGTCGCTGATGGTGCACATTTACACCATCGGCTACATGGAAGAAGATCCGGGCTACCAGCGCTTCTTCAGCTACATCTCGCTGTTCACCTTCTCGATGTTGATGCTCGTGATGAGCAACAACATGCTGCAGCTGTTCTTCGGTTGGGAAGCGGTGGGCCTCGTGTCCTACCTGCTGATCGGCTTCTGGTACACCAAGCCGACCGCGATCTTCGCGAACATGAAGGCCTTCCTGGTCAACCGCGTCGGTGACTTCGGCTTCATCCTCGGCATCGGCTTGCTGGTGGCTTACGGTGGTTCGTTGAACTACACCGAGACCTTTGCCAAGGCCGGTGAGCTGTCTCAGATCAAGTTCACCGCGCCGCTGTGGGGCAGTGACTGGATGATGCTGAGCGTGGCCTGCATCTGCCTGTTCATCGGTGCCATGGGCAAGTCGGCCCAGTTCCCGCTGCACGTGTGGCTGCCGGACTCGATGGAAGGCCCGACCCCCATTTCCGCGCTGATCCACGCCGCCACCATGGTGACGGCCGGCATCTTCATGGTCGCCCGCATGAGCCCGCTGTTCGAGCTCTCTGACACCGCGCTGAACTTCATCCTGGTGATCGGCTCCATCACGGCGTTGTTCATGGGCTTTTTGGGCATCATCCAGAACGACATCAAGCGCGTGGTCGCCTACTCGACCCTGTCGCAGCTCGGCTACATGACCGTGGCCCTGGGTGCCTCGGCCTACTCGGTGGCCGTGTTCCACCTGATGACCCACGCCTTCTTCAAGGCCCTGCTGTTCCTAGGCGCGGGTTCGGTCATCATCGGTATGCACCACGACCAGGACATCCGCAATATGGGTGGTCTGTGGAAGTACATGAAGGTGACTTGGATCACCTCGCTGCTGGGTTCGCTGGCTCTGATCGGCACGCCGTTCTTCTCGGGTTTCTACTCCAAGGACTCCATCATCGAAGCGGTGCATGCCAGCCATCTGCCGGCGGCACAATGGGCTTACTACGCCGTCATCATTGGCGTGTTCGTCACCGCCTTCTATTCCTTCCGGATGTACTTCCTGGTCTTCCATGGCAAGGAGAACTTCCGCCACAAGCCCTTCCCGGGCGAGCATGACCATCACGATGACCACGGTCACCATGAGCCTCATGTGCCTCACGAGTCGCCTTGGGTTGTGACCCTGCCGCTGGCCTTGCTGGCGGTGCCTTCGGTGCTGATCGGTTACTTCACCATCGCCCCGATGCTGCATGGCGATTTCTTCAAAGATGCCATCTTCATCAACCACCAGGTCCACCACGCGATGACTGAGCTGGGCCATGAGTTCCACGGCGCTGCGGCCATGGCTGTGCATGGCCTGCAGACGCTGCCGTTCTGGCTGGCTCTGGGCGGGGTGGTGACGGCTTACCTGTTCTACATGGTCTGGCCGGCCGTGCCGGCGATCTTGGCTCGTGTGCTGCGTCCGCTGATCGTGGTCCTGGAGAACAAGTACTTCATGGACTGGATCAACGAGAACATCCTGGCCAAGGCCGCGCGAGGCTTGGGCCTCGTGTTCTGGAAGGCCGGTGACGGCGCCGTGATCGACGGTGTGCTGATCAACGGCTCTGCGCATGCGGTTGGCGGCATCGCCGGCCTGGTGCGTCGCGTTCAAACCGGCCACCTGTACTGGTATGCGCTGGTGATGATCCTGGGCGTGATCGGCCTGATGACCTGGCAGCTGTGGCCCTATATGTGGCCCCAACTCAAGACCCTGACCGGTCTGTGATTGAGGGCGGAGAACAACAATGTTGCTAAGTCTTGCCATTTTCCTGCCCATCGCCTGCGGCGCCGTGCTGCTGGCCCTGGGTCGTGACGACCGGGCCAAAACCGTGCGCTGGCTGGCCTTGCTGGCCGCGCTGGCCAGCTTTGCCGTGACGCTGCCGCTGATCAGCGGTTTCGACAACAGCACGGCTGCCATGCAGTTCGTCGAAAACCAGCCCTGGATCGAGCGGTTCAACATCCGCTACCACCTGGGCCTGGACGGCATCTCCATGTGGTTCGTGCCGCTGACGGCCTTCATCACCGTCATCGTGGTGCTGGCCGCCTGGGAGGTGATCGAGTCGCGCGTCAATCAGTACATGGGCGCCTTCCTGATCCTGTCGGGCCTGATGATCGGCGTGTTCTCGGCCCTCGACGGCATGCTGTTCTACGTGTTCTTCGAGGCCACGCTGATCCCGATGTACATCATCATCGGCGTCTGGGGCGGCCCGCGTCGCGTGTACGCGGCCTTCAAGTTCTTCCTCTACACCCTGGCCGGTTCGCTCTTGATGCTGCTCGCGCTGCTCTACCTGTACTTCCAGTCCGGTGGCAGCTTCGACATCCTGACCTGGCACAAGCTGCCCCTTGCCGGTGGCACGCAGACCTTGCTGTTCTTTGCCTTCCTGGCCGCCTTCTCGGTGAAGGTGCCGATGTGGCCGGTGCACACCTGGCTGCCCGATGCCCACGTGGAAGCGCCCACCGGCGGTTCGGTGGTGCTGGCCGCCATCATGCTGAAGCTGGGTTGCTACGGTTTCCTGCGCTTCTCCCTGCCCATCGTGCCGGACGCGGCCCATCAGTGGTCCTGGCTGATTATTGCCATGTCCCTGATCGGCGTGGTCTACATCGGCCTGGTGGCTCTGGTGCAGCAGGACATGAAGAAGCTGGTGGCCTACTCGTCCATCGCCCACATGGGTTTCGTGACCCTGGGCTTCTTCATCTTCAACGACCTGGGTGTGCAAGGCGGTCTGGTGCAGATGATCTCGCACGGCTTTGTGTCGGGCGCGATGTTCCTGTCCATCGGCGTGCTCTACGACCGCGTCCACTCGCGTGAGATCGCCAGCTACGGCGGTGTGGTCAACACCATGCCCAAGTTCGCGGCCTTCGCCCTGTTCTTCGCCATGGCCAATTGCGGCCTGCCTGCCACCGCCGGTTTCGTGGGTGAGTGGATGGTGATCCTGGGCACCGTGCGCTACGACTTCTGGCTCGGCGCCATCGCCGCCACGGCCCTGATCTTCGGTGCGGCCTACACCTTGTGGATGTACAAGCGCGTCTACTTCGGTGCCGTCACCAACGACGATGTGCGCAACCTCAAGGACATCAACGCCCGTGAGTTCCTGATGCTGGCAGTGCTGGCCATTGCTGTGCTGTGGATGGGTGTGTACCCCAAGCCCTTCACCGATGTGATGCAGGTGTCGGTGGCTGAGTTGCTCAAGCATGTGGCAACGTCCAAGCTGATCCCCGGTTGATTCTTAGGGCCAACAAGACATGAACAATATGAACTGGCTCGCGGTTTATCCCGAAATCATTTTGCTGGCCATGGCCTGCGTGGTGGCCTTGGCGGACCTGTTCGTCAAGGACCCGGCGCGCCGCCCGACCTACTGGCTGACCCAGCTGACCCTGGTGGCCGTGGCCACCGTGCATTTCAGCGCCTTCAGCGAGGGCCAGACCCTGTACGCCATGCAGGGCATGGTGGTGTCCGACCCCATGGGCCATCTGCTGGGCTTCTTCGCCAGCATCGCCACCATCGTCGTGCTGGTCTATGCGCGTCCCTACGCCGCTTCGCGCGAGATGCTCAAGGGTGAGCTCTTCACCCTGAGCCTGTTCTCGCTGCTGGGCGTGTTCGTCATGCTCTCGGCCAACAACTTCCTGGTCATCTATCTGGGCCTGGAATTGATGAGCCTGTCGCTCTATGCCCTGGTGGCCCTGCGCCGTGACCATGCGGTGTCGACCGAAGCGGCGATGAAGTACTTTGTGCTGGGCGCCCTTGCCAGCGGCTTCCTGCTCTATGGCTTGTCCATGATGTACGGCGCCACCGGTTCGCTGAGCATTCCGCGCGTCTTCGAGGTCATCTCCACCGGCGTGCCCAACAAATCGGTGCTGGTCTTCGGCGTGGTCTTCGTGACCGCTGGTCTGGCCTTCAAGCTTGGCGCTGCCCCCTTCCATATGTGGGTGCCGGACGTCTACCAAGGCTCGCCCACGGCCGTGACCCTGCTGATCGGCTCGGCGCCCAAGCTGGCAGCCTTTGCCATCACCGTGCGTTTGCTGGTGGAAGGCATGATCGGCCTGGCCGTGGATTGGCAGCAGATGTTGATCGTGCTGGCGGTGATGTCGCTGCTGGTCGGCAACCTGGCCGCGATCGCCCAGACCAACCTCAAGCGCATGCTGGCCTACTCGACCATCGCGCAGATGGGCTTCATGCTGCTGGGCCTGGCTTCGGGCGTGGTGAACAACAACACCTTGTCGGCCGCCAATGCCTACAGCTCGGCCATGTTCTACGCCGTGACCTATGTGCTGACGACGCTGGGCAGCTTTGGCATGATCCTGCTGCTCTCGCGCGCCGGTCATGAGGCCGAGGAGCTCAAGGATCTGGCCGGTCTGGCCAAGCGCAGCCCCTGGTTCGCCGTGGTGATGGCGGTGTTCATGTTCTCTCTGGCTGGCGTGCCGCCGACTGCGGGCTTCTACGCCAAGCTGTCGGTGCTGCAGGCCCTGGTCTCGACCAATGTGCCGTTCTACCTGGGCCTGGCCATTGCCGCCGTGGTGGTGTCGCTGATCGGCGCCTTCTACTACCTGCGTGTCGTCAAGGTCATGTTCTTCGACGAACCCACGGACCGCGCGCCCCTGGCAGCGCCTGCCGATGTGCGTCTGGTGCTGTCGCTGAACGGTGCCGCCGTGCTGGTCTTTGGTGTGCTGCCCGGCGGTCTGATGGCCTGGTGCGCGTCTGCCATCGTCAAGACGCTGGCGACCTGATCCTCCGGTTTCGCTTTTTCTACCGAATCCATGGATCAAACCGCAGCCGTCTGGCTGGTTTTGTTGGCGGCTGTTCTGGCCGCCAACCTGCCTTACTTCAGCAACCGGGTCCTGCTTGTGGGGCCGCGCCGCAGTCCCAAGGCGGTGGGCTGGCGTCTGCTGGAATTGGTCTTGCTCGCGCTTCTGACCCTGGGACTCGGTTTCCTGCTCGAGTCCAAGCTCGGTCAACGCCAGCCTCAGGGCTGGGAGTTTTACGCGGCCGGCTTCTGTCTCTTCGTGACCCTGGGTTTCCCGGGCTTTGTCTGGTGCTACCTGCGCCGCCATCGCCATGAACCCTGAGGGCGGCGCCGCTGCGCAGCCGGGCTCCACAAGTTCGGACGCCCACTTGCGCGAAGACAGCGTCTCCTCCGAGCGCGTCTTCAACGGCAACTTCCTCCACGTACAGCGCGACATCGTTCGCCTGCCCGATGGCGCCCAGGCCAGCCGTGAGTACATCCTGCACCCCGGCGCGGTCATGATCGTGCCGCTGCTGGACGATGGCCGTCTGCTGCTGGAACGTCAGTTCCGCTTCCCCATGGGCCGGGTGATGCTGGAGTTCCCAGCCGGCAAGCTCGATGCCGGCGAAGCCCCGCTGCGCTGTGCCCAACGCGAGCTGATCGAGGAAACCGGCTACCACGCGGCGGAGTGGGCCCATGCCGGCGTGCTTCACAACGCCATTGCCTACTCGGACGAAGGCATCGAGATCTTCTTTGCCCGCGGCCTCACGCCGGGCCGCCAGGCGCTCGATGACGGGGAGTTCATCGAGCTGCAGGCCTTTACCGTCGCCGAGGTCGATGCCATGTGCCAGGACGGCCGCATCACCGATGCCAAGACGCTGATCGGCCTGCTCTGGCTGCAGCGTTGGCAGGCGGGGGCTTGGGCCCTCAAATGGGTGGCTGCTGCGCAAGAATGAGTGGCGGTGGCCTGAAAGGCCTGCCGCCAGCGCTTACCATCGTTCCATGCTGGTTCTGAATCTTTGCTGTTCCCTCGATCATGGTTTCGAAGGTTGGTTCGCCTCTGCGGCCGACTTTGAGAGCCAGCAGGCGCGCGACCTGGTGTCCTGCCCCATGTGCGGCAGCAATGAGGTCCGACGTTTGCCCAGTGCGCCGCGACTTAATGTCTCGCACCTGCGCCGTGGTGCGTCTGGGGCTGAGCGTGCCGATACCGCCTCGCCTGCAGCGATCGCGGCACGTTCTGAGCCCTCGTCAATCAGCAGCGCTTCCGAGGTCGACTCAAGCGCCTCGTCTTCTGCCGAGTCTTTGGCGCGCGTGCAAGCGCAGATGATGCAGGCTTTGCGTGCCATGGTCTCGCAAAGCGAAAACGTCGGTTCGCGTTTCGCCGAAGAAGCACGTCGGATTCACTATGGCGAGGCCGAGCCGCGCAGCATCCGTGGCCAAGCCAGCCGGGCTGACACCGAGGCCCTGGTGGAGGAGGGCATTGCCGTCTTGCCTTTGCCCGATGTGCCCGGGCTCAAAGAGCCTTTGCAGTAGGCGCCACGCCTCGTTGAACCTCGGGCTTTCTTGCCGAGCCATGGCCTGACGGGCGCTGGGCGAAGCTAGGGTAAATCCGAGGCTCAATTCTGCTCCATGACCTATGGCCCACCCCTTGGGCTCACTTAAGCTGCGGGGCTTTTGTTCGGCTTTCAAAGACTCGCTTGAGGGTTGCTGCCGGCCACGCTGACCGGGTGGTTGCTGGCCTTGAGCGCGGGGTGGGCGTCATGCGGTTTTTGGGTGACCTCTGCTCACACACCAAGCCCGAACTTCCTTTTGTTTCCAGCTTGTTCAAACTCATCCAAACGGAGTTGATCCGATGACGCGTTCGTCCCGCCTTGCCCGTTCTGTTTCCCCGACCTTGCTGCTGTGCGCTGCACTGGCGCTCAGTGCCTGCGGCAAGCGCGAAGGGGCGGGCGCTGCGGATGCGCCCAGCAAGGCGGCCAGTGCCGCCGCCGCCTCGCTCTTGGTGGCCCCGGAAGATTTGCGCACCCTGAGTCTGTCCAGCTATGCCTTCGGCCCCGTCATCACCGGCTCCATCCAGCCCGAGAAGCGCGCCGATCTGCGTGCCGAGGTGTCGGCCGTGGTGCTGCAGGTGCTCAAGGAAAACGGCGAGAACGTGCGCCGCGGCGACCTGCTAGTGCGTCTGGATGACACCTCCATCCGCGACTCACTCGCCTCGGCCGAGGAGGGTGCCCGCGTGTCCGCCCAGTCTTTCGAGCAGGCCGAGCGCCAGATGCAGCGCCTCAAGACCCTGCAGTCCCAGGGCATGAGCTCGCTGCAAGCGCTGGAAGACGCCGAGCTGCGCCGCAACAACGCCCAGAACGATCTGGTCGCCGCCAAGGCTCGCCTGGTGCAGGCGCGCCAGCAGCTGCAACGCACCGAGGTGCGCGCGCCTTTTGACGGTGTGGTCAGCGAGCGCAAGGTTTCGGCCGGCGACACCGCGCAGGTGGGCAAGGAGCTGGTCAAGGTGATCGACCCGCGCAGCATGCGCTTCGAGGGCCTGGTCTCGGCCGACCGCATGCACGAGATCAAGGCGGGGCAAACCGTCAATTTCCGCGTCAACGGCTTTGGTGAAGGCAACTTCAGCGGCAAGGTCCGCCGCATCGATGCCGCCGCCAATGCCACCACCCGCCAGCTCGAAGTGCTGGTGGATTTCGCGCCCGGCAAGGCGCCGACGGTGGCCGGCCTCTATGCCGAAGGTCGGGTGGAATCCGGCAGCGTCAGCACTCTGATGCTGCCCGAGGTTTCGCTGCAGCGCTCGGGCGACGCGGCCCATGCCTGGCGCGTCAAGAACGGCGTGCTCAACAAGGTGGCGGTGGAGCTGGGCGAGCGCGACGCGCGCCGCGGTGAGTTCGTCATTCGCAGCGGCCTGGCCGTGGGTGACCAGGTGCTGCGCAGCCCCGGTTCCAACCTCAAGGATGGTCAGAAAGTCCAAATCGCCGCTGCGGCCGTGGCCTCGGCTTCGGCGCCGGCCAGCACAGGGAAGTAATTGCCATGTTTCTTTCCGATTTCAGCATCAAGAAGCCGATCGCCACGATCGTCATCATCATTGCGCTGATGTGCATGGGCCTGCTGGCCCTGAAGAAGCTGCGCGTCAACCAGATCCCCGATGTGCAGGAGCCGGTTCTGGTGGTGTCCATCGCCTACCCCGGCGCCTCGCCCGAGACGGTGGAGCGCGAGGTGGTGAACCGCATCGAGAAGTCGCTGCAGAGCATCTCGGGCGTGCAGCGCGTGCGGGCCACGGCGGCCGAGGGCTTCGCCCAGATCGTGCTGATCTTCAACTTCAACAAGAACATGATCGAGGCCTCGGATGAGGTCCGCAACGCCATCGGCACGGTGCGCTACAAGCTGCCAACCGAGATCCGCGAGCCGGTGCTGGAGCGGGAAGACCCCGCCGCCGAGCCCATCATGCAGCTGGCCCTGTCCAGCAGCAAACACAGCCATGCCGAGATCTCGCGCATTGCCGAAGATCAACTGGCCGACAAGTTCCGCGCCGTGCCCGGCGTGGCCGTGGTTTTCGTCAACGGCGCGCTCAAGCGCGAGCTCAGTGTGCTGCTCCATGCCGAGAAGCTGCGCGAGAACAATGTCTCCGTCACTGAAGTCGTGGCGGCGCTGCGCAACCAGAACGGCACGGCTCCCGTGGGCAAGGTGCGCGGCACGCTGGAAGACCAGAGCATCCGTCTGCTCGGCCGTCTGGAGTCACCCGCCGAGTTCCAGCAGATCGTCGTCAAACGCCGTGGCACCGAGCTGGTGCGCCTGTCCCAGGTGGCCAGCATCGAAGACGGCTACGGCGAGCTGACCCGCCAGAGCCTGCGCAATGGCAACCCCAATGTGGGTCTGGCCATCACGCGCTCGCGCGACGCCTCCACCGTCACCACGGCCAACAAGATCCGCAGCCTCGTCGATGAGATCAACAAGACCCTGCCCGAAGGCGCCAAGCTGGAAGTGACCCAGGACGGCGGCAAAGATGCGCAGAACAGCCTGAACAACGTCATCGAGTCCCTGGTGCTGGGGGCGGGCCTGACCATTTTTGTGGTCTATGTCTTCCTGAACTCCTGGCGCTCGACCCTGATCACGGCGCTGTCCTTGCCCACCTCGGTGATCGCGGCCTTCATCGCCGTCTGGCTGTGCGGTTTCACGCTCAATTTCATGAGCTTGCTGGGACTGTCTCTGGCCATCGGTGTGCTGATCGACGATGCCATCGTGGTGCGAGAGAACATCGTGCGCCACCTCGAGCGCGGCTCCGACCGGCGCACCGCGGCGCTGCAGGGCACGGCCGAGATCGGCCTGGCCGTGGCGGCCACCACCTTTGCCATCGTGGCTGTGTTTGTGCCCGTGGCCTTCATGCCGGGTGTGTCGGGTGAGTGGTTCCGACCCTTCGCGCTGACCGTGGTGGCTTCGGTGATGGTGAGCTTGTTCATCTCCTTCACCCTCGATCCGATGCTGTCGGCCTTCTGGGGTGACCCACCGAATCATCACCAACTGCCCAAGAACGCCTTGGGTCGAGCCCTGGTTCGCTTCAACGACTGGTTTGATCATCAGACCGAGCGTTATGGTCTTGTCATCGCCTGGGCCCTGCACCATCGCAAATGGATGGCTGCCTTCGCCCTGGCCAGCTTGGTCGGCGCCGTGATGTTGCACGCCAAGTTCGGCGGCTCCAGCTTCCTGCCGGTGACCGACAACGGCATGGTCGCGGTGGAAGTCCGCACCCCCGCCAGCAGCAGCCTGGAGTACTCCAAGCTCAAGCTCGAAGCGGCCGCCAAGCTGGCGCGCGAGATGCCCGAGACCGTGGCCACCAACAGCAATGTCAACGTCAACGGTGGCCGCATCTACGTGGACATCGGCAAGGCCAAGGATCGCAAGCGTTCGGCCAATGAAGTGGCGAATGAGCTGCGCGAAAAGCTCTCGCGTCTGGTCGGTGCCGAGTACGCCGTGTCCGACAACCTCAATGGCGGCGGCCGCAAGCCGGTGCAGATCCGCTTCACCGGCGTCGATTCGCGCAAACTGCTCGATATCACCAACGAGTTCATGGCCAAGCTGCGCAATGTCAAGGGCGCGGTCGATGTGGGCCTGTCCGAGCAAGACCCGCAGGACGAGTTGCAGATCGAGCTGAACCGCGGCCTGGCCAACTCCCTGGGCATCTCGGTCAACGATGCCGCGCAAGCCTTGCGTGTCGCTTTTGCCGGCGTGGAAGTGGGTGACTGGGTCGACCCCTCGGGCGAGACCCGCGATGTGGCCGTGCGCCTGCATCCGAGTGACCGTGTCGATGCCAGCAATATCGAACGCCTGCCCATTGCCGTCAGCGGCAGCAATGTGATGGTGCCGCTGGAGCAGATCGCAACCGTGACCATGGGCAAGGGCCCGTCCAAGATCAGCCATGCCGATGGCAAGCGCACCATCGCCGTGGCCGCCAACGTCCAGGGCCGCTCACCCGGCGAGGTCACGGCCGACGCGCTCAAGCTGGCCAAGTCCATCAACTTCCCGCCCGGCTACAGCCTGGAGCTGGAAGGGGACTCGCGCGAGCAGAACGAGGTCTTCAGCGAGATGGGCATTGCGCTGCTGTCCGGCATCGGCCTGATGTATCTGGTGCTGGTGATGCAGTTCGGTTCCTTTACCGCGCCGCTGCCGGTGATGATGTCACTGCCGCTGTCCCTGATCGGTGTGGTGCTGGCCCTCTTGATGAGCAACAGCACGCTCAATCTCATGAGTTTCATCGGCGTCATCATGCTGATGGGCCTGGTGGCCAAGAATGCCATCCTGCTGCTGGACGCCGCGCGTCAGCTGGAGCGTGAGGGCTTGGGCCGCGAAGACGCCTTGATGGCCGCCGGCCGCAAGCGCCTGCGCCCCATCCTGATGACCACCCTGGCACTGATCGCCGGCATGCTGCCGGTGGCCATCGGCCTGGGCGAGGGCAGCGAGTTCTACCGTCCCATGGCCGTGGCCATCATCGGTGGCACCATCACCTCGACCTTGCTGACCCTGCTGGTCATCCCGACCTTCTACGACAGCATCGAGATCGCCCGCGACCGCATGATCGCCAAGTTCCGTCGTCGCATGGATCGCTGGAACGGCCTGTTTGCTTTCGTGATGACCTTTGTTGAGGCCCTGCTGACCTTGATCCTGCTGCGCTTTGTCTTCCGCATGGTGCTCAAGGCATTCGACCTGCTGACCCGCCGCCGCGGCGGACCTGCGGCGCCGCAAGGTGCGGATTGAGCGGGCTCGGCTGATTCGGGCTCAGCCCATGCAAAAGGCCTCCTGAGTGGAGGCCTTTTTTTGTCGGCGCGGAAGCGGGCGGTTCAAGCCGGGCTCAGAGCACCCGGCCCGGATTCAGCAGCCCCTGCGGATCCAGCGCCTGCTTGATGGCGCGCATCAAGCCGATGGCCACGGGGCTCTTGCGCGCCACCAGTTCCTCGCGTTTGAGCTGGCCGATGCCATGCTCGGCCGAGATGGAGCCACCATGGGCGACGACCGCGTCGTAGACGATGGCGTTGATGGCCTTCTCGTGCTGGCTCAAGAACTCGCCAGCAGCCTGCCCCTCGGGCGCTTGCACGTTGTAGTGCAGATTGCCGTCGCCCAGATGGCCAAAGTCCACCATGCGGATGCCGGGAAAGGCTTGCGCCAGGGCCGCATCGGTGCCGCTGACAAAGGCCGGGATGGCCGAGACGGGCAGGGCGATGTCGTGCTTGATGTTCAGGCCCTCCTCGGCCTGAGCCAGCGGGATGGACTCGCGCAGATGCCAGAGCGCGTGCGATTGTGGCAGGCTTTCCGCCACGGCCGCGTCGCTGATCAGCTCGGCCTCCAGTGCCGCCTCCAGCAGGCCTTCAAACAGGGCGCGCGCATGGGCTTCGCTCTCTGCGTCCGAGATCTCCAGCAGCACCATCCAGGCGCTGGCCGCCAGCGGCTGTTGCAGCTGGGGGAAATGCTTGCGCACCAGGCCCAGCGAGAACTCGTTCATCACCTCGAAGCCGGTCAGGCCTGAGCCGGCGCGGGCGCGCGCGAGGCTCAGCAGTTGCACGGCCTGGTCCAGGCTGTCGCAGGCGGCCAGCGCCGTCATCTTGGCCACGGGCTTGGGGAAGAGCTTGAGCGTGGCCGCGGTGATGATGCCCAGCGTGCCCTCGCTGCCGATGAAGAGATCGCGCAGGTCGTAGCCGGTGTTGTCCTTGCGCAGACCGGAGAGGCCGTCCCAGACCTCGCCGGCGGCCGTCACCACCTCCAGACCCAGGCAGAGCTCGCGCGCATTGCCATAACGCAGCACCTGCGTGCCACCGGCATTGCTGGCCAGATTGCCGCCGATGGTGCAGCTGCCCTCGGCCGCCAGGCTGAGCGGGAACAGCAGGTCTTGCGCCGCGGCCGTGGCCTGCACGGTCTGCAGAATGGCGCCGGCTTCCACCGTCAGCGTCAGGTTGGCGGCGTCCAGGGCGCGCACGCGGTTCATGCGGCTGAGGCTGAGCACGATCTGCGTGCCGCTGGCATCGGGCGTGGAGCCGCCGACCAGGCCGGTGTTGCCGCCCTGCGGCACCAGGCTCACGCCATGGGCGGCGCAGAGCTTGACGACGCCGGCCACCTGCTCGGTGTTGGCCGGCCGGGCCACGGCCAGGGCGCGGCCGGCATAGCGGCGGCGCCAGTCGAGCTCATACGCGCTCAGGTCGGCATCACCGGCATTGGCGCCACCCATCAGCAAGCCGGCTTCGCCGAGCAGGGATGTCAAGGCCTCGATCAGGGCCGCGTGTTCTTGTCTCATGGTTCTGGTTGTTATGGGGTGTTGCAGAAAATCGATGCGGGCTGAGCAGCCCCGGGGCTCAGGCCTCGCCGCGTTCGGCCTTGGCTGCCGCCAGGCGCTGGCGCACCTGCAGGGCACAGGCCACAAAGATCAGCACGCTGAGCAGCACCTCGGCCGTGGCCAGCCACATGGCCCGGCCGCTTTCGCTGGTGGCGCGCACGGCGCCCTCGGCGAAATACAGCCAGACCATCAGGCTCAGCCAGCGGAAGGTGTAGAGCCGATAGCGCCACAAGCCGGCCATGGGCAGCAGCAAGGGCAGGGCCTTGATGGCCAGCGAGCCGCTGCCCGTGGGCGCCAGCCATAGTTCCCAGGCCAGGCACAGCACAAACAAGGCCATCAGGGCGCCCAAGGCCAGATTGCGGCTCAGCGCCTCCTGCGGGCTGGCTTGGGTGCGCCCGGTGGGCGGTGGCGGCGGGGCTTCGCGCGCAGCCGCACGGGCCGCGGCTTTGGCGGCGCGGGCGGTGGCTTTGGCCGCTCGCTCGGCGCGGCGCTGTTCGGTGGGGCTCAGCGGGATGGGCGTGGCTGGAAGCTCGATGGGAGAGGGTGCATTCGCGCTCTGGGGCGCGTTCGATGGCAGGGGCGGCTGAGACATGCTGGCATCATAGCCAGCATGCGAAAACCGAGTTCCGACCCCCTGATCCAGAGACCGACGCTGGATCAGTTTCTTGTCTCCCTGCAAAACTGGCCCTGGCGCCTGACCGTACACAGCCTGCGCGAACGCTTTCGTGAGGGCCGCCTGGGTCTGACCGCCGGCAGCCTGACCTTCACCACGCTGATCTCCCTGGTGCCGCTGCTCACCGTGATGCTGGCCTTGTTCACGGCCTTCCCGATGTTTGCGTCCTTCCAGGTGGCGCTGGAAAAGTACTTCCTGAAGAGCCTGATTCCCGACACCATTGCCCGGCCGGTGCTGGGCGCGCTGACCCAGTTCGCGTCCAAGGCCAGCCGCCTCGGCACCGTGGGTCTGGTGGCCCTGGGCCTCTCGGCCCTGGCCTTGATGCTGACCATCGACCGCACCTTGAACCAGATCTGGCGCGTCAAGCGCCCGCGGCCGATTGCCCAGCGGGTGCTGGTGTACTGGGCGGCCGTCACCCTGGGCCCCATCCTGCTGGGCGGCAGCCTGGCCCTGACCAGCTATGCCATCACCACCGGCCATGAGCTGGTCAGCACCCTGCCGGTGTCTCTGTCCCTGCTGTTCAGCACGGCGCAATTCTTGTTTCTGTCCTTCGGCGTGGCGTCCTTGTTCCACTATGTGCCCAACACCGATGTGCGCTGGCGCCATGCGCTGCTGGGCGGCGTCTTCGTCACCGTGGGTTTCAATCTGGCCAAGGCCGGCCTCGCTTGGTACGTGAAACAGGTGCCGACCTTCTCTACGCTTTACGGCGCGTTCGCCACCGTGCCCATTTTTCTGGTCTGGCTCTATCTCGGTTGGGTGATCGTGCTGCTGGGCGCCTTGCTGGCGGCCAATGCGCCCAGCCTCAGCAGCGGCATGCTGCGCCGGCCCGAGACGCCGGGCCTGAGCCTGGAGCTCTCGCTGGGCGTCTTGCGTGAGTTGCGCGACAGCCAGGCGCGCGGCGAGGGCGGGCTGACCAGCTTGATGCTGGCCCGCCGCCTGCGGGTGGACCCGCTGCAGCTGGAGCCGGTGCTCGATCAGTTGCTGGACCTGGACTGGCTGGGCCGGCTGGAAGAGGAGGGCGCGCAGCGCCTGGTGCTTCTGTGTTTGCCGCAGGAAACCCTGGCCCAGGCTTTGCTGCAAGCCACGCTGGCCGAACGCACGCCGGGGCTGGCGCCGTTGTGGGCGCGCAGCGGCTGGGAGCGTGTCAGCCTGGCCGAACTGCTGGACGCACAGTCGGCCTGATCACCCTCAGGGGTGCAGCACCACGAGCAGGGCCACGGCCGGCTCGGCCTGCGCATCGCCCAGCGCCGCAAGGTGGCGGATGGCATGCGGTCCGTCGACGGCATAACGCGCGGTTTCGCCGGCGCTCAAGGTCCGGCTGCTGCCACCGGCTTCCACGCGCAGGCTGCCGCTGAGCACGCTCAGGTGCTCGCGCGAACCAGGCTCGTGCGCGGCCGATTCCAAAGCGCCGCCGGGCTGAACCGTCAGCTGATACCACTCGAACTGCCCGGCCAGGTCGATGGGGCCGAGGATGCGCAGCTGGCACAGGCCGTCGGGGCTGCTCATGCCCGGCGTGGCGTGGGCGGCCACGGTTTCAATCGCCGGCGCTGCGGCGCGCTCGCCGCCGAGCAGCTCGGACAGCTCCACCCGCAGCGCATTGGCCAGGCGCCAGACCACGGCTACGGTCGGATTGGCCTGGTTGCGCTCGATCTGGGACAGCATGGATTTGCTCACCCCGGCGCGGCGCGACAGCTCGTCCAGCGACAAGCCCTGGCTTTGCCTCAGGGCTTGCAGGGTGGCGCCGACCTTGGGCGGCTCCAGATGATCCAAACTCGGCACGGACATGACGCTTGACCCCAAAAAGGAAATCCCAGATACTGCACGACAGTTCGATATATCGAACTATGTTCAATTTAGCGGATTGTGCATCAAGCCCAGTGGGGTGAGCCGCCGCGCGCAACGTCAAGCCACACCCAGGAGACCCTCATGGCCAGCAGCGAAGACTTCTACGCCCATATTCGCAATGAACTGGCGGGCATCCGCGAGGCCGGTCTCTACAAGAACGAGCGCGTCATCACTGGCCCGCAAGGCTCGCTGGTGCACACCAACGATGGCCGCGAAGTCATCAACCTCTGCGCCAACAACTACCTGGGTCTGTCCTCGCACCCGGCGGTGATCGAAGCCGCGCACGAAGCCCTGCGCAGCCACGGCTACGGCCTGTCTTCGGTGCGCTTCATCTGCGGCACGCAAGACCTGCACAAGACCTTGGAACAGCGCCTGGCCAAGTTCCTGGGCACCGAGGACACCATCCTTTACGCGGCGGCCTTCGATGCCAACGGCGGCCTGTTCGAGCCCCTGCTCGGCGAGCAAGACGCCATCATCAGCGACGAGCTGAACCACGCCTCCATCATCGACGGCATCCGCCTGTGCAAGGCCAAGCGCTTCCGCTACAAGCACAACGATCTGGTCGATCTGCAAGCCCAGCTGGAGGCCGCCAAGGCGGCCGGCGCCCGCCACACCCTGGTCTTCACCGACGGCGTGTTCTCCATGGACGGCACCATCGCCCAGCTGGACAAGATCCGCGCCCTGTGCGACCAATACGGTGCGCTGCTGGGCATCGACGAATGCCATGCCAGCGGTTTCCTGGGCCAGACCGGCCGCGGCACGCATGAGTACCGCGGTGTGTTCGGCAAGATCGACATCATCACCGGCACCCTGGGCAAGGCCCTGGGCGGCGCCTCGGGCGGCTTCACCTCGGGCCGCAAGGAAGTGATCGAGCTGCTGCGTCAGCGCTCGCGCCCCTATCTGTTCTCCAACACCGTGGCGCCCAGCATCGTCGGCGCGTCCATCGCCGTGCTCGATCTGCTGGAGGGCTCCACCGCCCTGCGCGACAAGCTGGAGGCCAACACCACCTACTTCCGCGAGGCCATCCAGGCCGCCGGCTTCGAGATCAAGCCCGGCACCCACCCCATCGTGCCCATCATGGTCTACGACGCGGTGATGGCGCAAAAGCTCAGCGCCCGCATCCTCGAGCTGGGCGTTTATGCCGTTGGCTTCTTCTTCCCCGTGGTGCCGAAGGGCCAGGCGCGCATCCGCGTGCAGGTCTCGGCCGGCCATGAGCGCGAGCAGCTGGAGCGCGCCGTCGCCGCCTTTGCCCAGGCCGGCCGCGAGCTGGGCCTGATCAAGGCCTGATCAAGGCCTGATTTTCTGAAGCCCCTCCCCGAATTGCACTCAGACCCATGAGCACCCCCAAGATCCTCATCATCGGCGCCAACGGCCAGATCGGCACCGAGCTGGCCCAGGCCCTGGCCCTGCGCCACGGCAACGACAAGGTCATCACCAGCGACCTGGCGCCTGAAGGCCGCGTGCCGGCCCTGACGCACGAGATGCTGGACGCCACCGACGCAGCGGCCATCGCCGCCGTCGTCAAGCGCCACAGCATCACCCAGATCTATCTGCTGGCGGCCGCGTTGTCCGCCACCGGCGAAAAGCACCCGATGTGGGCCTGGGACCTGAACATGAAGGGCCTGCTCAATGTGCTGGAGCTGGCCCGCACCCAGAAGCTGGACCGCATTTTCTGGCCCAGCTCGATCGCAGCCTTTGGCCCCAACACCCCGGCCCTGGACACGCCCCAAACCACGGTCATGGACCCGACCACGGTCTACGGCATCTCCAAGCTGGCCGGCGAGCGCTGGTGCCAGTGGTACTTTGAGAAGCACGGTGTTGACGTGCGCAGCCTGCGCTACCCTGGCCTGATCAGCTACAAGACGCCCCCGGGCGGTGGCACCACCGATTACGCCGTGGACATCTTCCACTCGGCGCTCAAGACCGGCCGCTACACCTGCTTCCTGGAAGAGGGTCAGGCCTTGCCCATGATGTACATGCCCGACGCCCTGCGCGCCACCATCGAGCTGATGGAAGCGCCGGCCGAAGCCATCAAGCAGCGCGGCAGCTACAACCTGGCCGGCGTCAGCTTCACCCCGGCCGAGATCGCCGCCGAGATCGCCCGCCAGGTGCCGGGCTTCCAGATCGACTACGCGCCGGACTTCCGCCAGGCCATCGCCGCCAGCTGGCCGCAGCGCATCGACGACAGCGCCGCCGTGGCGGACTGGGGCTGGAAACTCGAGTACGACCTGAAGGCCATGGCCACCGATATGCTGACCCAGCTGCGTCCCATGCTGGGCCTCTGACTCGCGTGCTGGGTCTGGCGCCAGACTGGATCTGAGTCGGCGGCATCGCAGCGCGCCGACAAATGAAGCGCAGCGCTGCTAAGCTGTGCTGATGCTGCTGAATTCCGCCTCCCTCCGCCCCTCACTCCTGCCGCGGCTTGTGCTGCGATGCTTTCGCTCAGGTTCCGCGTCGAATTCCGCCTTGCCCGCCCGGCCACGGGTCGCTGCGCTGCTGTTTGTGGCAATGGCTGTGCCTGGCTTGTGCCAGGCGCAGGCCGTGCGCGAGGGTGATGCCGCGGGCGATATGCGTTACCTGCTCGGTATGTCCTACCGCTACGGACCGGAGTATTTTGGCGCCCGGCAGAACGGTGGGGATATCAAACCGCTCTGGGCTTTGCGTTGGGGGCGCTGGCGCATTGCCACCTCGGGCTCTTCGGGATTGATGGGTTTCGGCCGCGAAACCGTGGACGGCGGTGCTGGTGCCAGCCGCGAGCTGTTCCGCAACGAGAACTTCAGCCTCGGATTTGGTCTGCGTATCGACAGCGGCCGAGACAGCCGCGACAGTGAGAGCACCCAGGGGCTGCCCGATGTGAAGCGCACCCTGCGTGGACGGGTCTACGTCAGCTACAACCTGGCCCCCGGCTGGCAGCTCGGCGGCAGCTTGAGCCAGGACCTGGCGGGGCGTGATGGCGGCCTTGTCTGGAGTACCGATCTGCGCAAGCAACTCTACCGTTCGGCCGGTGGCGAGCTCAGTGTTGGTATCGGCGTGTCGGGCGGCAATGGCCGCTATATGCAAAGCTACTTCGGTGTTCCTGAAGGGCCGGCGGCGGAGCGCCTGGGTCGCAGCTATAGCCCGGGCTCGGGCTTGCGCGACGCTGGCCTGGGCCTCAGTTACACGCGTTCGATCAGCAAGCATTGGGTCTGCTTCAGCAGCCTGGGCACCGGCCGCCTGCTGGGGACGGCCGCCGACAGCCCTCTCAACCAGAAGTCGGGCTCCTTCAACTGGAGTCTGGGCCTGGCCTACCGCAACTGAGTTCCCCACTCGCTCCCATCATGGATACACCTGTCGCCGCTGCCAAGGCCGGACGCCATTTCCTGCCGCGCTGGGCCCTCTGGGTCTTGGGCTTGTTGCTGATTGCGGTGGCTCTGGGTGTTTGGCAAAGCCAAGGGGGCAAGGCCCTGCCGGCGGAGCAGCTGCAGCGGCGCGATTTTGTGCAGACCGTGGTGGCCAGTGCTCGCGTGGAGGCGCCGCACCGGGTGGACCTGGCGGCGCAGATCACCGGCACGGTCAGCGAGGTGCCGGTGGCGCAAGGGCAGACGGTGGCGCAGGGCCAGTTGCTGGTGGCGCTGGAGGCCAGTGAACTCAGTGCCGCGCAGCGCCAGGCCGAGGCGGCCTTGCAGCAGGCGCAGCTGAACCTGCGTCGCCTGGGCGAGGTGCAGCTGCCGGTCAGCGAGCAGCAGCTGCGCCAGGCGCAAGCCACGCTCGATCTGGCCCGTGCCCAGCTGCAGCGCAGCGAGCAGCTCCATCAACAAGGTTTCATCGGTGCGGCCGCCCTCGATGAAGCCCGCAAGAGCCTGAGCCTGGCCGAAGCCCAGGCGCGTGTCAGTCAGGCCCAGACCCGCAGCCTGCAGCCGGCTGGCAGCGAGCTGGCCCTGGCCCGCGCGGCCCTGAGCCAGGCCGAGGCCGCCGCCGACCTGGCCCGGGCGCGGGCCCGCTACACCCGCATCCAGGCGCCGGTGGCCGGCACCCTGATCGCCCGCAATGTCGAGGTCGGTGATGTGGTGCAGGCCGGGCGTTTGCTGATGACGCTCTCGCCCCAGGGCCGGACCGAGCTGGTCATGTCCATCGACGAGAAGAACCTGCGCCTGCTGCAACTGGGCCAGTCGGCCCTGGCCTCGGCCGACGCCTACCCGGAGCAGCGCTTTGCCGCGCGCGTGGCTTATATCAACCCGGGCATCAATGCCCAGACCGGCGCGGTCGAGGTGCGCCTGGCGGTCGATGCGCCACCGGCCTATCTGCGCCAGGACATGACGGTCTCGGCCGACATCGAGGTCGGCCGGCGCCAAGGGGCGCTGCTGCTGGGCCTGGCGCAGCTGCATGAGGCGTCGGGCCAGAAACCCTGGGTCTGGCGCGTCGATGCCCAGCAGGGGCTGCAGCGGCGCGAGATTGAGCTGGGCCTGCGCAGCGGCGGCTGGGTCGAGGTGCTGGGTGGTTTGGCTGAAGGTGACGTGGTGCTGCAGGCTGCGGCTGCCGATGCTGCGGGTCTGAAAGCGGGCGACCCTGTGCGGCCAGTGTTCGCCAAGCCGACAGCAGCCGCACCAAGGTCCTTGCCCGCCAGTCGCTGAAACAGGCGCTGATACCTGACCATGCTCAAGTCCTGGCAGCCCTTTGAGTGGATCGTGGCCCTGCGCTTTCTGCGCGAAGGGCGGCTGCAGACCCTCTTCATCATGACCGGCGTGGCCATCGGTGTGGGCGTGATTGTCTTCATGTCGGCCTTGCTGGCCGGTTTGCAGGGCAACTTCATCCGCCGCGTGCTCTCGGCCCAAGCCCACATCCAACTGCTGCCGCCGCAGCAGCACACGCGCGAGCTGCGCGGCGAGCGTGAGCTGGGGCCTGAGGGCCAGCCCGGCGCCGTGGTCGGTGCCATCGTCCAGCCGCCGCTGCAGCGGCTCAAGTCCATCGACCAGTGGCAGGCCGTGGCCCGGCAGGTGCAGGCCATGCCGGGCGTGCGGGTGGTCAGCCCCCAGGTCAGCGGCTCGGCCCTGGTGCTGCGCGGCAGTGCCAGCCGCGCGGTGTCGCTCACCGGCATCGAGCCAGCGCTGTATTACCGCATCGTCGATCTTGGCGACAAGCTTCTGCGCGGCAGCGCCCAGCTGGGCAGCGGTGACATCCTGATTGGCAGCGAGCTGGCCGCCGACCTGGGCCTCGATGTCGGCGACAAGTTGCGCCTGAGCACCAGCAATGCGGCCAATCCCGGCGCCGCACCCAGCCTCAGCACCTTCAAGATCGCCGGCATCTTTGACCTCGGCAACAAGGGGGCCAATGAACGCAGCACCTATGTGCCGCTGCGCACGGCGCAAAGCTTGCTGGGCCTGCCCGGCGGCGTCAGCAGCCTCGATGTGACGGTCGAAGATGTCTATGCCGCCGAGCGCATGGCTCAGCGCATTGCTGCGGAAACCGGCGTGCAGGCGGACAGCTGGATCAAGGCCAGCGCTCAGTTCTTCTCGGCCATCAGTGCTCAGTCGACGGCCAACACGGCGATTCGGTTTTTCGTCGGCCTCTCGGTCGCCTTCGGCATTGCCAGCGTGCTGGTGGTCGTGGTGGTGCAAAAGTCGCGTGAGATCGGCATCTTGCGCGCCATGGGCATTTCGCGCGGGCAGATTCTGCGGGTCTTTTTGTTGCAAGGTGGTTTGCTGGCCTTGGGCGGCGCGCTGATCGGCTGCGCCATCGGCGCGGCGGCCTTGCTGGCCTGGCAGCGCTTTGCGCGCAATGCCGACGGCACGCCGCTGTTCGCGCTCAGCCTGGACCCGCAGCTGTTTGCCCTGGCCTTGCTTTTGGCCAGCATCACCGGTTTGCTGTCTGCGTTTGCGCCGGCCCTGCGTGCGGCACGGCTTGATCCCGTGGTGGCCATCCGTGGCTGAGGGCGCCGATCGCAGCGCTGTGGTGACCATGCGCAGCGTGCGCAAGGTCTTCAATCCGGGCACGCCATTCGCCAGCGAGGTCTTGCACGGCATTGATCTGGACTTGAGCCGCGGCGAGTTCTGCGCCGTCATGGGCCCCAGCGGCTCGGGCAAGAGCACGCTGCTCAATATCGTCGGCTTGCTGGACCGGCCCAGCAGCGGCGAGCTGAGCATCTGCGGCGAGAACACCGTGGGTCTGGACGATCATGCGCTGACCCGGCTGCGCGGCCACAACATCGGCTTTGTCTTCCAGTACCACCACCTGATCAGCGCCTTCACCGCGCTGGAAAACGTGATGCTGCCCCTGCTCGGCGCCAAGGGCCGGCCCGATGCGGCCATGGCGGCGCGGGCGGCCGAGCTGATCGATCAGGTGGGGCTCACGCCCTGGCGCGACAACCTGGCCAACAAGCTCAGCGGCGGCCAGCAGCAGCGCGTGGCCGTGGCCCGAGCCCTGGCCATGAAGCCGGCCCTGCTGCTGGCCGACGAGCCCACCGGCAACCTCGACACCAAGAGTGCCGATGCGGTGTTCGAGCTACTGCGCCGGGTCAACCGTGAGCAGGGCACGGCCGTGCTCTTCGTGACCCACAACCCCGAGCTGGCCCAGCGCTGCGACCGCACCATCCTGGTGGTGGACGGCATGATCCAGCGCGGCTGAGCCGCGGCTTCAGCGCAGCGCCTGGCGCAGGGCTGCCAGCATCGCGTCGGGCGCCTCGGCCATCATCGAATGGCCGGCGGGCAGTGTGTGCACGGCCGTGGGCACCTGGGCTTTCAGCGCTTCGATCAGGGCTTGCGCCTGCTTGGGCGCCGTCATCTGGTCTTGCTCGCCGAGGATGAAATGCGCCGGGCAGCGCACCCGGGCCGCAGCCTCCAAGCCGCCGGCATAGCTGTCGCAGACGCGGAAATCGTGCTCGAAGAGATTGAGCGCGGTCTGCCCGTTCTGGATGCGGCTCTTGAGCGCCAGCTCGGCCCCTTGCAGCCAGCTGCCGGGGCCGGGGTAGCCAGGTTTGCTGGCCCAGCTGGCGAAAGAGAAGGTGTTGACCATGGCAATCGCCTGCTCGGGCGCCGTGCGGGCGGTTTCCAGCAGGGCGGGCGAGACCTTCATCGGGTAGGCCGTGCCCACCAGCACCAGGCGGCTGACCTGCTCGGGCGCGCGCGCGGCGGCTTCCAGCGCGATCAGCGAGCCCATGCTGTGGCCGACCAGTGCGGCGGGCCGGCTCAGGCCTGCCGCCTGCATCAAGGCCAGCAACCATTCGGCCATGGCCGGCATATCGGCCAGCGGCGCTTGCCCGCGGTTGCGGCCATGGCCGGGCAGGTCGACGGCCAGCACCGCATGGCCGTGGTGGGCACACCAGCGCGCCAGCAGGGTCCAGACGCTGTGGTCGTTGAGGGCACCGTGGATGAAGACCACGCAGGGCAGGGTGGGGTCGAAGGGCTTGCCGCCGGTGTAGGCGTAGCTGGGCTGTTCGTGGACGTTGAAGAGCATGGTGGGGGTCTCGGTGGCTTCGCTTCAGCGGGCTGCGATCTTGAGCGCGCGCTTCAAGTCGGCGATCAGGTCCTCGGCGTCTTCCAGGCCGATGGACAGGCGGATGGTGCCGGGCGTGATGCCGGCCTGGGCCAGGGCCGCATCGTCCATGCGGAAATGGGTGGTGCTGGCCGGGTGGATCACCAGCGAGCGGCAGTCGCCGACATTGGCCAGGTGGGAGAAGATCTTGAGCGCTTCGATGAAGCGCCGGCCTTGCTCGCGGCTGCCTTGCAGATCGAAGCTGAAGACCGAGCCGCAGCCGCGCGGCAGCAGCTGCTGGGCCAAGCCATGGTCGGCGTGGCTGGCCAGGCCCGGGTAACCGACACGGTTGACCTGGGGCTGGGTGGACAGAAACTCGGCCACGCGGCCGGCGTTCCGCACATGGCGCTCCATGCGCAGGGACAGGGTCTCGATGCCTTGCAAAATCAGCCAGGCGGTGTGCGGGCTCATGCAAGCGCCGAAGTCGCGCAGGCCCTCGCGGCGCGCGCGCAGCAGAAAGGCGCCGGTGCTGCTCTCCTCGCTGAACACCATGCCGTGGAATCCGGCATAGGGCTCGCAGAGTTCGGCAAAGCGACGGCCGCTGCTGCGCTCGAACGCGGCCTGCCAGTCGAAGCGGCCGCTGTCGACCAGCACGCCGCCGACCACCGTGCCATGGCCGGACAAAAACTTGGTGGCCGAGTGCATGACCAGATCGGCGCCCTGGGCGATGGGCCGCTGCAGATAGGGCGTGCTCAGGGTGGCGTCCACCAGCAGGGGCAGGCCGGCCTCGTGGGCGATGGCCGCGACGGCCGGGATGTCCAGCACGTCCATGCCCGGGTTGCCCAGGGTCTCGCCGAACAGCAGGCGGGTCTCAGGCCGGATGGCGGCGCGCCATCCTTCCAGATCGCCGGGCTTGACGAAGGTGGTCTCTATGCCGAAGCGCGACAAGGTGTAGTGCAGCAGATTGTGCGAGCCGCCGTAGAGCGCGCTGGAGGCGACGATGTGCGAGCCGGCCGCGGCGAGGGTGGAGATGGCCAGGTGCAGCGCCGCCTGCCCGCTGGCCGTGGCGATGGCGCCGACTCCGCCTTCCAGCGCGGCCATGCGTTCCTCGAACACGGCCGTGGTCGGGTTGGAGATGCGGCTGTAGACATGGCCGGCGCGCTCCATATTGAAGAGCGAGGCGGCATGCTCGCTGTTCTCGAACACGAAGGAGGTGCTCA
Source organism: Paucibacter sp. B51 (assembly GCF_027863535.1). NCBI lineage: Bacteria > Pseudomonadati > Pseudomonadota > Betaproteobacteria > Burkholderiales > Sphaerotilaceae > Roseateles > Paucibacter sp. B51. Next base: position 3,749,756 of record NZ_JAPIVN010000001.1, read on the forward strand.
GATGCAGGGGCGTGACGCGCGCGCCGGTGGCGGGATCGGGGGCCGCGCCGGCATGCAAGGCCAGGGTGTCAAAGCCAGGGTCGCTGTAACCGGACATATGGACTTTCGTGGTGTTGAATGCGCGGATTGTGTGCTATGTTCCCAAGCATCCTGCGGCGCAAGGTGCCGGGTCTTGCCGACAGTGCAGCAGGTTGTGTTAGGCAGTGGCAGGCAGTGACAACGAGGAGAAAGCTGATCATGAAAGTCGTCGACATTTTGCGCGTCAAGGGCGGCACGCTGTTCACCGTCACGCCCGACGAATTGCTGGCCGTGGCCGTGACCGCCATGGCCGAACGCGACATCGGCTCCCTGGTGGTGATGGAGCATGGCGATCTGGTCGGCATGCTGACCTTCCGCGAGGTGATCGCGGCCATCGTGCGCAATGGCGGCACGGTCGGCACCTCCCTGGTTCGCAGCGTCATGGACGACCATCCGCTGACCTGCACGCCGGAGACTGAAATCGACGAAGTCCGCCGCATGATGCTGGGCCGCCACGCCCGCTACATGCCGGTGCTCAACGGCCGCACGCTGATGGGCGTGATCTCCTTCTACGACGTGGCCAAGGCTGTGGTCGATGGCCAGGATTTCGAAAACCGCATGCTCAAGGCCTACATCCGCGACTGGCCGCTGGAAGACAACCCGGCCGCGGCGGACGAATCCAAGCTCTGAGCGGCAGGCGCCTGAACGCCAGCTGCGCCTTCGGCTGCCTGAGCTGGCCTGAATTTCACTCCTGCTTTCACACCCACAGAGAAGCGCGGCTCGGCCGCCTTCTCTGTTTTGTTTTTCCAGCCTCGGCCGACCGGTGCCAGGCGATGTGCCGAAGGACGTTCCGCCATGACCAGCCTGCAGCAACTCTTTGCCCAGAAGTCCTGGGCCAACCAGGAACTGTTTGCCGTGCTGGCGGACGTGGATGCCAGCCAGCACGCCGAGGCGCTGCATGCCGCACTGCGCATGCTCAACCACATCTACGTGGTGGACCGTATCTTTCACGCCCATCTCAGCCAGCAGGCGCATGGCTACACCCGCAGCAACACCGATGACACGCCGAGCCTGGAGGCCCTGCAGTTCGAACAGGCGGAGCTGGATGCGTGGTTCGAGCGTTATGTCGCCGAACTCTCGCCCGAGCAGGCGGCCGAGCGCCTGCGCTTCCAGTTCACCGATGGCGACACCGGCTGCATGAGCCGGGAGGAAATGCTGCTGCACCTGATCACCCATGGCGCTTATCACCGCGGCAATGTGGGCCAGATGATCAAGGCCATCTCGGTCGCGTCGCCGCGCGATCTGCTGACCCGTTTCCTGCACCTGAGCGAGCCACAGCGCCGCCAGGCCTGAGCAGGCGGGCAGGCGCGCGCGGGTGCCGGCCGACCGGGGTCAGCCCGCCAGCTTCAGCGTGCCGTGCCGGCCACGGCCGAGTGTGGCCCACCAGAGCAGCCCCAGGCCCAACCAGGCCAGGCCCAGCTTCATGGCCGCACGGTCCTGCCCGTAGAGGATGAAGAGCAGCACGGCCAGGCCCAGGGCCGGCACCAGCCCATGGCGCAGCCAGCGGCCGCTGCGCTGGCGCAGCAGGAAGTGCCAGATCACGGCCAGGTGCAGCAGCACAAAGGCACTGAGCGCGCCAAAGGTGACGAGATTGGTCAGGGCGGCAGCGTCCTCGAGGAACAGCAGGGCCACGGCCAGGGACACGGCAGCCACCAGCCAGGTGCTGGTCTGCGGCGTCTGGCGCTCGGGGTGCACGCGGGCCAGCCAGCGTGAGCCGGGCAGTTGGCCGTCCCGCGCCATGGCGTAGAGCACGCGAGACACGGCTGCCTGCGCGCTCAAGGCATTGGCCACGCCCCAGGCCAGGGCGGTGGCCACCGCGCAGCTGATGAAGAGGCTGCGTCCGCCGGCCAGTGCGGCGATGTCGTAAAAGGCGCTGTCGGCGCTGGCCGGCTTGAAGTCCGGCCCGGCTGCCAGGGCCAGTTCGCTCGCCAGCCAGGTTTGGGCGATGAAGCAGCTGCCCATCAGGAACAGCACCCAGAGCGTGGCTCGGCCGATCGGGTTGTCGCGCGGGCGCGCGGGGTCGGATCTGACCTCCTCGCTGAGTGTGGAAATGGCATCAAAGCCCAGAAAGGACAGGGCGGCGATGGCGGCGGCACCGGCCACCCAGTTCCAGTTCAGCTGCGGGCCCTGGATGGGGCGCAGGCTCAGGCCCGTGCCGCCCGGCCCGAGCAGGGTCCACAAGGCCAGCGCCATGAAAACCGCCAGCACCAGCAGCTGCAAAGCGAGAAAGACCCGGTTGGCACGGGCGGTCAGCTCGACACCTCGCAGATTGATGGCCGTGCACAGGGCGATGAAGGCCAGCACCCAGCAACCGGCGGGCAGGGCGGGCCAGAGGGCTTGCAGCGAATTTGCACTGACCACAAAGAGCAGGGCGGGCACCAGGATGTAGTCGAGCAGGAGCAGCCAGCCGGCCAGAAAGCCGGCCAGCGGGTGCAGGCCGCGCTGGGTGTAGGTGTACGCGGATCCGGCAACGGGAAACTCTTGCGCCATGGCCGCGTAGCACAGCGCGGTGAAGACCATGGCCAGCAGCCCCAGGCCATAGGCCAGGGGCACCAGGCCTTGCGAGGCGTCGGCCACATAGCCGTACACGCCGAAGGGCGCGATCGGCACCATGGCCACCATGCCGTAGCGCAGCAGGTCCTTGAAGCCCAGGGCCCGCTTGAGTTCCTGCCGGTAGCCGAAGTCGGCCAAGTCTGGCGATGCCGTGAGGCCTGGCGGGGTCGAGCGGCTCACAGCGCAATCCCCAACTGCTGCAGCAGCGCTTGCGGCATCTCGAAGCGGCAGGTCTTCTTGGGGTCGACGATCTGGCAGATCTGCAAATTGCCGGCGATGCTCATCAGGTTCACCGCATCGACCTCGCTCATGCGGCCGTGCTGCGTCAACAAGTCCACCATCTGGCGGCTGGCCAGAAGGGCGGCCTCATCGAGCTGCACGGCGGAGCCCAGGGTGTAGGCATGGCTGGGCGTGCTCAGCAAGGGCAGGGGCCAGGGCTTGCCGGCCTCGGGCTTGATCACGCGCAGGCGCACGCGCACCTCGCCGGCCACCTCCAAGCCGCAGACCGACACCTCGCCATCGCCCATGGCCGCATGCAGATCGCCCAGGGCCAGCAGGGCGCCCGGCACCTGCACCGGCAGGTAAAGCGTGTGGCCGGCGCTGATCAGCTTGCAATCCATATTGCCGCCATGGGCGTCGGGGGTGCCGCAGGACACGGGCTCGCCGGCCGGCGCCGTGCCGATGACGCCGATCATGGGCCGCAAGGGCAGGTGGATGCCGCCGGGCATCAAGACCTGACCCCCTTCGATGGCCATGCTGCGGATGCTGGCCTCGGTGAAGCGGTCACCGAGAATGCCCAGGCCCGGCGCTGTCACCATCACGGCACGCTCGCCCACCTCGATGTGTTCGATGTCCACGGCCAGCACATCGCCGGGTTCGGCGCCGCGCACGAAGACCGGGCCGGTGGCCGGGTTGATGCGGGCCCAGTCCACGCCTTCAAACGGCGTGTCTTCACTGACGATCTGGTCCTGGAAGCAGTCGCAGGTTTCGAACAGCAGCCGCTCGCCGCTGTCGACGCTGAGCACCGGCGGGTTGTCGCGCGACATGGCGTAGATCACCTGCTCGCGCGAGATTCGATGGACGCTGCTCATGGGCTTCTCCTCCTGCCAGTGTGTTGGGCTTGTGGCCTGCGCCTGGACTCTACGAAGCGGGGCGGAAGCTGGCCATCGGGGGCGACCCTTTGCATGCCAGCGGCATCGGTCCCGCAGCGCTCGATCCGCGAACGTCAAGCGCACGTGTATCCGTGGAAGATCGAAAGTAGCTCCGCGATCGGACTTTCACTTTCTGCCTGCCGAGCCAACAGGCCCTGTCTCAATCTGGCCCACGGGCCCCGACCCTCTGTCAGATGTTTCTATGTTCAAGCGCGGCTGCGCTGAGGACACTGCGCAGCCTCGGCTCCGGCCGACGGTCCACATCTACCTCTGGAGACCCCCATGCCTGCCCACAAGACCCCATTCAAACTCGCTCTGCTTCCGGCTGCGGCCTTGATCCTGAGTGCACTGTCCAGCATGAGCCTGCCTGCGGCTGCTCAAGACGGCGCTGTCGCGAGCACGGCCGTGCTCAATCTCGGCAGCGGCGAGCAGTTGATCGAGGCGCTGCGCCAGCAACACCGTGGCAGCAGCAGCCCCTTCTTCCGCACTTTCGGCAACGAGTCGCTCGCAGTGCAGATCCAGGACTTCTTCGACAAGAATGGTCTGGTGTCCATCTCCGGCCATGCCCTGGGCAACAGCAACTCGGTGTTCTTCCTCAAGGGCAGTGCCAAGAGCCTGGGTGGCTATCTGGCGTTGCATGACAAGCGCAAGGCCTTTGAGTTCAGCAGCGGCAGCGCCGATGGCGCCAAAGGTCAAGTGCTGGTTCGCGAAGTTCCTTACACCGTGGTCTATCCCGACTTTGACGAAAAGTTCCAGCACGACTATGAGCGCGCCCAGAACGTCACCACATTGGCCGTGGCCGCGCCGGTCTACAGCCCTATGGCTTTGCGCCAAGCACCGCACATCGGGCCCTATGCCAATCAGGATGTCACCCAGCTGGAGAGCAAACCCGGCAGCCCTTGGGTGTTCTATCTCAACACCACGGCCGTCATGAGCGGCAGCACGCCGCTGAACGGCGTGACGAAAGAGCAGATGTACCGAGCCTGGCAATCGGTGGCCGACCAGTACTCGATGTTGAACATGAACGTCACGACCAAGCGCTCGGTCTATGACGCGGCGCGCACGGCCAACACCTTGCGCACCGGCATCATCAACTTCATCAACCAGGATGGTCGCTCCTTTGCGCCGCTGCGCTCTTTCGGCACCACCTCGGCCGGCACGCTTTACCGCAACCCCTCGGCCGGCTTCGACTACGGCTATGGCATCGGCATGACCGGTGCGCACGAGGTGGGTCACCAGATGGGCATGTCGCATGACGGCGGCGGCAGCGGTGGTGAGTACTTCGAAGGCATCCCGGCTTACCAGTGGGGCCCCATCATGGGCAACTACTGGATGGGTGGCTCCTGGGTCAACCAGCTGTTTACATGGAGCCGTGGCGAGTACAGCACCGCCAACAACCAGGAAGACGATTTCCGCATCATGACGGTCAATGAGTCGGTGCCCTATGTGGCCGACGACAACGTCAACGGCAAGCCCCTGCAGCTGCGCGCCGGGGGGGAGATCAACCCGCTGGACAACTGGGGCCAGATCGAACGCAACACCGACAACGATCTGTTCACCTTCACGGTCGCCAATGCCGCGACCCTGAACCTGCGGGTGGACCCGATCGAGTACTTGCGCATGCTCGATGTCGAGGCGCAGATCCTCAACAGCAGCGGCCAGCAGGTGGCGCGCAGCAATCTGGCGGTGAATCGCTCGGCCGAGTTCAGCAATCTGCAACTGCCTGCCGGCAGCTACTCGATCAAGATCCAGGGCGGCGCTGAGGGCACGCCGCAGAGGGGCTTCTCGAACTACTCCTCGGTTGGCCTTTATGCACTCAAGGGCACGCTCAGCGGCGGCGTGCCCGACACGCCACCTACTCCGCTGAGCAATGGCGTGCCCCTGGCCAACCAGAGCGGCGCCACCGGCAGCTGGAGCTACTACGCCATCACCTTGCCCAGCGCAGCCTCCAAGCTGACGGTCACGCTCAAGGGCAGCAACGGCGATGCCGACCTCTTTGTGCAGAAGACGGCCAAGCCCAGCACCAGCAGCTATGCCTGCAAGAGCGATGGCTCGACCAGCAACGAGAGCTGCGCCATCACCGCGCCGACGGCGGCCACCTACATCGTCGGTGTGCAAGCCTATGCGGCCTACAGCGGCGTGACGGTCACGGCCACGGTCACGCCGTGATGGTGCTGTGATCGCGGCATGAGCGCAGCATGAGCGCGGGGCAGGCTGGGCTTCACCCGGCCTGCCCGTAGAATCCTGCGCTTCAGGCAGCACAGGATTCCCATGTCAGGCAGCACTTTCGGCGAATTGTTCCGCGTCACGAATTTCGGCGAGAGCCATGGCCCGGCCATTGGGTGTGTGATCGACGGCTGCCCCCCGGGCATGGCCCTCAGCGAAGCCGACATCCAGCCCGAGCTGGACCGCCGCCGCCCCGGCACCAGCCGCCATGTGACCCAGCGCAACGAGCCCGATGCCGTCGAGATCCTCTCCGGCGTTTTTGAGGGCTACACCACCGGCACGCCCATCTGCCTGCTGATCAAGAACACCGACCAGCGCAGCAAGGACTACGGCAACATCCTGGATACCTTCCGTCCGGGCCATGCCGACTACAGCTACTACCGCAAATACGGCCTGCGCGATCCGCGCGGCGGCGGCCGCTCCTCGGCGCGCCTGACCGCACCCATGGTCGGCGCCGGCGCCGTGGCGCGCAAATGGCTGAAAGAGAAATTCGGCACCGAGTTCCGCGGCTGCATGACCCAGCTCGGCGAGATCGAGATCCCCTTCGAGGGCTGGCAGCATGTGGGCGACAACCCCTTCTTCGCCGCCAACTCCAGCAAGATCGCCGAGCTGGAGGCGTATATGGATGCGCTGCGCAAATCCGGCGATTCGGTCGGTGCGCGCATCCGCGTGGAGGCCACCGGCGTGCCTGTGGGTCTGGGCGAGCCCTTGTTTGACAAGCTCGATGCCGACATCGCCTACGCCCTGATGGGCATCAACGCGGTCAAGGGTGTGGAGATCGGCGCCGGCTTCGGCGTCGTGGCCCAGCGCGGCAGCGAGCATGGCGACGAGCTGACCCCGCTCGGCTTTGCCAGCAACAACGCCGGTGGGATGCTGGGTGGCATCTCGACCGGGCAGGACATCGTGGCCTCCATCGCCATCAAGCCGACCAGCTCGATCCGCAACCCCAAGGCCTCGATCAACCGCGCCGGCGAGCCGGCCGTGGTCGAGACCTTCGGCCGCCACGACCCTTGCGTGGGCATCCGCGCCACACCGATCGCCGAGGCCATGCTGGCCCTGGTGTTGATGGACCATGTGCTGCGCCACCGCGCGCAGTGCGGCGATGTGGCCCTGCCGCTGGCGCCGATCCCGGGCGCCCGCCCCAGCGCCGCCGCAGGCGCGGACGGATTGGCTGAATGACCGAGCCGCTCAGCGGCTCCGGCAGCTTCGGTCTGCCACGCGGCGGCGCTTCGGCCCGCACTCTGGCCGCCAGCGCGGCGCTGTCTTGCGCCTACTTCGCCGCCATCGGCGGCTTCAACCCCTATGCCCCGCTTTGGTACAAGGAGCTGGGCCTGCCGGTGTTTGCCATCGGCTTGCTGGTGTCCTTGTCCAGCTGGACGCGCCTGTTCGCGCCCTACGCCTGGGGCGCGCTGGCCGACCGCACGGGCCAGCGGGTGCAGATCATCCGCTGGACGGCCCTGGCCAGCTGCATCGCCGGCGCCGGTTTTTTGCTGCCGCCTCAGCTGGCGACCCTGGTGATCGCCACCTTTTTGATGTTCAGCTTCAACGCCGCCATCGTGCCGCTGACCGAGACCGTGGTGGCCAGCCATCTGAGCACGGCCGATGGTGGCATGGACACGCGCCGTTATGGCCGCGTGCGCATGTGGGGCTCGATCGGCTTTCTGGCCACCGTGGTGTTGGCCGGCTGGTGGTATGAGCATTTCGGCATGCGCTGGTTTGCGCTGACCACCTTTGCCTTGCTGGCCCTGGTGGTCTTGATGGCCTGGCGCATGCCGCTGCAGGCGCGGCCCAGCCCGGCGGCACGCAGCGCGGCAGCCGTGGCGGAGGGCAGCGATTCGGTGCTGGCCGTGTTTGCCCGGGCCGAGGTGCGCTGGTTCTTCCTCGGTGTGTTCCTCACCGTGCTGGCGCATTCGGCGCTGTACGCCTTTTTCAGCCTGTTTCTTGATGCCCTGGGCTACAGCAAGCCGGTGATTGGCGGGCTGTGGGCGATCTCGGTGGTGGTGGAGATTTTCTGGTTCGCCTTCTCGGGCCGCTTGCTGGAGCGAGCCACCCTGCACCACTGGCTGGTGGCGGCGTCCTTGCTGGCGGCCCTGCGCTTTGCCATGACGGCGGCCTTCGGAGCCAACCTCGGCCTGCTGCTGCTGGCCCAATGCGGCCATGCCATCACCTTCGCGGCCCAGCACACGGCCTGCATCGCGCTGATCACGCGTTACTTCCCGGGCCGCTTGCGCGGCCGGGGGCAGGCCTTGTACTCGGTGCTGGGCTATGGCTTGTCGGGCGTGCTGGGCAGCTTGGGCGGGGCCTGGCTGGTCGATCACCTGGGCTATGCGGCGGTGTTCTGGGCCGCTTCGCTCTGCGCCCTGGCCGGAGCCTTCTGTGGCTGGCGCAGCCTGGTCTGCGAGGCACAGCAGACCAAGTCCTGAGCCTCACACCCGCCCCGGCCCGCACGGGCGGTCGTGGCCAAAAGCAGATCGGTGCTGGCTTTTGGCGTTTCGTCGCATCCCGCCCGCGCTCCATGAGGCGCCTTCCTACACTGCGGCCACTTTGTGGTTTTGACAGATGAATGGGGGACTCCATGCGCAAACAATGGCTTGTTGGTGGAATTGCAGCGGTGCTGCTGGCCGGAGGCGCGGGCGTGACGGTGTGGGCCAGCAAGGGCGGCGACACGCCCAAGAAAGAGGCCGAGGCCGGGCCGGCCAAGGTGACGCTGGAGTTTGTGCCGCATGAGGTGGTCAAACCGACCCTGACCCGCATGCCAGCCCAGATCGAGTTTTCGGGCCCGCTGGTGGCGCCCAACACCGCCATCGTGCGGGCCAAATCCAGCGGCACGCTGCTGAGCCTGGCCGTGGTCGAGGGCAGCCGTGTGCGTGCCGGTCAGGCCCTGGGCCAGATCGATCTGGAAGAGCTGCGCTTTCGCATTGCCGAGCGCAATGCCAGCGTCGAATCGGCCCGTGCCCAGTTGGAGCAGGCCGAACGTCAGTTCAAGGCCAACCAGGGCCTGGCCGACCAGAAGTTCATCGCCAGCACCGCGCTGGACACCTCGCGTGCGGCCCTGGAAGCCGCGCGCGCCCAACTCTCCAGCGCCCGTGCGCAGCTCGACACGGCCCAGGTGACCCTGCGCCAGGCGGCCCTGGTGGCGCCGATCAGCGGCGTGGTGTCCAAGCGCCATGCGGTGGCTGGCGAGAAGCTGGCGCCCGAGCAACAGGTGCTCAGCATCGTCGACCTGAGCCGGCTGGAGCTGGCCGGCCTGGTGGGCACGCATGAGGTCAGTCGCCTCAAGCCCGGCCTGACGGTGCAGATCAAGGTGGAAGGCCATGAGGCGCCCGTCCAGGCCCGCATCAGCCGTATCGCTCCGGCCGCCGAACCGGGCACGCGTTCCATCGGCGTGACTCTCGAGCTGGCCAATGGCAAGGAAGAGTTCCGTGCCGGCCAGTACGCCGTGGCTCGCGTCGAGCTGGCCGATGAGGCCCAGCGCCTGACCGTGCCGGAAACTGCGCTGAGCAGCAATGGCGGCCAGGAGCAGGTCTGGTTGATCGAGAACGGCGCCCTGGTGCGCCGCATCGTCACCACCGGCCGCCGGGACGCGAGGGAAGGGCGGGTCGAGGTGCTGCAAGGCCTGACACCGGCGGCCCAGGTGCTGTCGGCGCGCTTCGACAATCTGCGCGAGGGCGCCAAGGCGACCGTCGTGGCGGCCAAGACCAAGGTGGCTGCGGCCACCGCACCCTGAGCGAGGACCGGCATCATGTGGATGACTCGCGTCTCGATTCAAAACCCGGTCTTCGCCACCATGGTGATGGTGGCTTTGTGTGTGCTGGGTCTGTTCTCCTACGCCAAGCTGGGCGTGGAGAACATGCCGGACATCTCCATCCCCGTCGCGTCTGTCGATGTGCGCTATCCCGGCGCCTCGCCCGAGGCGGTGGAGCGTGAGATCGCCAAGCCCCTCGAAGAATCGCTGAACACCATCGCCGGCGTCGAACGCGTGGTGTCGCGCAGCTTCGAGGGCCGGGTGCAGGCCCAGGTCGAGTTCGGCCTGAACACCGATATGGGCCGCGCCATGCAGGAGGTGCGTGACCGCGTCTCGCTGGCGCAATCGGCCTTCCCCAAGGAAGCAAAAACGCCGACCGTGGCGCGCGCCCAGATGGAAGACAACCAGCCCGTGGTGCTGGCTGCGCTGATGAGCAAGACACGGCCGGCGCGCGAGCTGTCGATGATGAGTGAGCTCATCATCGCCAAGCGCCTGGGCCGCGTGGACGGCGTGGCCCGCGTGGACGTGGGCGGCCTGGTCTCGCGCGAGGTGCGCATCGATCTGGACCCGATGCGCTTGCGGGCCTACAACGTGACACCGGCCGAGATTGCCCAGGCCTTGCGCGAGGCCAATGTCGACCAGCCGGTGGGCCTGATCTCGGACAAGAGTGCCGATGCCATCTTGCGCGTGGAAGGTCGGGTCAAGGACCCCAAGGCCTTTGCCAAGGTGGTGGTGGCGCGGCGCGGCAATCTGGTGCTGACCCTGGGCGATCTGGGCCAGTTGGTGGAGCGTGAGCGCGAACCGGACAGCCTGGCCCGCATCAATGGTGCGGCCGCCGTGACCTTCAATGTCTTCAAGCAGCAGGATGCCAACATCGTCAACACCGGCGAGGGCGTCAAGGAGGCCATGGCCGAGCTGCGCAAGACCTTGCCCAAGGACGTGGAGCTGAACCTGATCTACGCCTCCAGCGACAACGTCAAGGACTCGCTCAACGGCCTCAAGCACACCCTGGTCGAGGGCGCGCTGCTGACGGTGGCCATCGTCTTTCTGTTCCTGCACAGCTGGCGTTCGACCATCATCACCGGCCTGACCCTGCCGATCGCCGTGATCTCCAGCTTCATCGCCGTTCATGCCTTCGGCTTCACGCTGAACTTCATGACCATGATGGCCCTGTCGCTGTGCATTGGCTTGTTGATCGACGATGCCATCGTCGTGCGCGAGAACATCGTGCGCCATGTCGGCATGGGCAAGAGCCACCAGCAGGCGGCGTTTGACGGCACCAACGAGATCGGCCTGGCGGTGATGGCCACCACCTTTGCCATCTGCGCGGTGTTTGTGCCGGTGGCCTTCATGGGCGGCATCATCGGCAAGTTCTTCTACCCCTTTGGCATCACCGTGGCGGTGGCGGTGATGGTGAGCTTGTTCGTCAGCTTCACGCTCGACCCCATGCTGAGCTCGGTCTGGAAGGACCCGCCAAGCCATTACGTCAAGAAGCTGCCGGTGATCGGCCACCTGATCCGCGCCACCGATCACGGCATGGATGTGCTGCACCGGGTCTACGAGCGCCTGATTCGCTGGGCTTTCTCGGGCCGCCGCTATCGCCTGTTTGCACTGCCGATTCCGGTCTGGGGCCGCCCTTTCGACGCCGCAGGCCAGCGCGATCGCAGCGCCCCGCGCCGCCTGCGCCTGGCCACCATCACGCCGCGTGGCCTGGTCATGATGGCTGGCGGCGGCAGCTTTGTGCTGGCCATGGTGCTGGCCGGCTTTGTCGGCACCGAGTTTGCACCCAAGACCGATGACAGCTTCACCCAGGTGAACCTGCGCTTGCCCGTGGCCTCCAGCCTGGAGCGCAGCAATGCCAAGGTGCTGCAAGTGGAGGAACTGCTGGCGCAGTTCCCCGAGATCAAGACCGTGTCCACCGTGGTCGGCGGCACTGGTGAGGGCATGGCCACCGGCCGCAACCAGGCCTCGCTGAACATCTCGCTGGTGGACCGCAAGGACCGCAAGCGCAGCCAGAAGCAGGTGGAAGATGCCATCCGTGCCGAGATCGCCAAAATCCCCGGTGTCGATGCCAGCGTCGGCGGCGACCGCTCGATCTGGATCACCTTGCTGGGCAATGACCCCGAAGCCCTGACCCAGGTGGCCAACGATCTGGTGGCCAAGATCAAGAAGGTCAAGGGCGCGGTCGATGTGGAGACCACGGTCAAGCCGGGCCTGCCGGCCTTTGCCGTCAAGCTCAAGGACTCGGCGATTCGCGAGCTGGGCCTGACCGCACCGCAGGTGGCCGCATCGCTGCGCGCCTATGTCAACGGCGAGGTGGCCACCTACTGGACCACGCCCGATGGCAACCAGGTCGAGGTGCTGCTGCGCCTGCCGGTCGAGCAACGCCAGCGCATCGACCAGATGCTCAAGCTGCCCGTGGCCTTTGCAAAGGATGGCTCGCCGATCGCGCTCGATCAGGTGGCCACCATCGAATCGGTGTTCAACCCCGAGGTGATCCGCCGCCAGAACCTGCAGCGCCGCGAGGCCGTGTTTGCCGGCACCGAGGGCCGCCCCTCGGGTGATGTGAATGCCGATGTGCAGAAGATCGTCAAGTCCATGGAACTGCCGCCCGGCGTCAGCTTCAATGTCGATGGCGCCGGCAAGCAGCAGAAGGAAGCCTTCAACGGCCTGTTGGCGGCCATGGGCCTGGCCGTGATCTTCATCTACATCGTGCTGGCCAGCCAGTTCGGAAGCTTTGTGCAGCCGATCGCCATCATGGCCTCGCTGCCCCTCTCGCTGATCGGTGTGATGCTGGCCCTGCTGATCACGGGCACCACGCTCAATGTGTTCTCCATGATCGGCCTGGTCATGCTGATGGGCCTGGTGACCAAGAACGCGATCCTGCTGATCGACTTTGCCAACCACGCCCGCAAGGGCGGGGCGAGCATTCCCGAGGCGCTGCTGGAGGCCGGCCTGGTGCGCATGCGCCCCATCATCATGACCACAGCGGCCATGGTCTTCGGCATGCTGCCCATGGCGATTGCCTTCAACCAGGGCGGTGAGGTGCAAGCCCCCATGGGCCGGGCCATCATCGGCGGCGTCATCACCTCGACCCTGCTGACCTTGGTGGTGGTTCCGGTGCTGTATTCCTACCTGGTGCGGGAGCGCAAGCCCAAGCCGGCCGCTCAGCAGGAGGCGATGCTGGCCGAGCTGCCAGCGCTTGGCGCCGGCGCCAGCGCCAGCGCTTGATGCCGCAGGCAGCCCCAGGTCTTTGACTCACGGCGGCGCCCTTCGGGGCGCCGTTTCTTTTTCTTGAGGGGCGTGTTCTCCTGTACGACAGGATCGCTCGCGTGAGTTCGGAACGATTTGCCCGTGCGCGCGGCGGGGCCGGCCGCAGCAAGGGGCTCAGGCTTGGCTATGCTGCGCAGCCATGTTCCCTCGTTTTGGTTTCTGGCGGCAGGCCTGCCGCCACACGGCGCGCCCTTGCCGATGGCTGCTCTGCCTGCTCATGGTCGCAATCGGCCCGACGCTGCCAGCGCAAGCCCAACAACGCCTGCTCAGCGAAGAGTTCGCTCCCATCAACTTCAGCGAGAACGGCGAGGCCAAGGGCTTGGCGGTCGAGGTGGTGCAGGAGATCCAGCGGCGCCTGAAGAAGGAATTGCCGATCGAGTTCCAACCCTGGGCGCGTGCCTACCGCGAGGTGCAACTGGGTGGCGAAACCGCCTTGTTCAGCATGGCACGCACGCCAGGGCGAGAGCGCCTCTTCAAGTGGGTGGGGCCGGTGGTCACCTTCTACAGCTCGATCTATGCGCCGGCCCGCGGTGGCCTGCGACTGCGCAGCATGGACGATGCCAAGCGGGCCAAGTCGGTGCTGGTGGTGCGTGACTGGTACACCTCGGAGGAGCTGAGCCAGCTGGGCTTTCGCAACCTGGTCAGCGTTGCCGATCCGCAGGCAGCCATCCGCATGCTCCTGGCCCAGCGGGCGGATTATTTCGCCACCGAACGTCTGTCCATGCCCAAGATCATGGCGCAGGCCGGCGTGCCCGAGGATGCGCTGGAGATCGTGTACAGCTATGCCAGCGCCGAAGGGTATATCGCCTTCTCGCGTGACACCCCTGACCGTGTCGTTCAAGCCTGGCAAAGGGCACTCGATGCCATGAAGCGCGACGGCAGCTTTGCCGCCATCTACAAGCGCTGGCTGCCTCAGGACAGCCCGCCAATCAAGCGCTAAGCCCGGTCTTGCAGTCTGTACCCGTGCCGCAGGTCATGGGTTTTTTGTATGCAGTTGTTACCACGTTGTCGGGTTTTCTGACAGCGTTACGTTCTGTTTCGTGCAAATTGCCGCGCCACAAGGACTTGGTGCGCTGGCATGAACCCTGCTTCACAAAGCAAGTTCGCCAATGGGCGAACTTTTGTTTTGGACACTTGTAGGGATACGAATTGAAGATCAAGACTCTGTTTTCCGCCGCACTGCTGGTCTCGGGACTGGTGGCAGCGAGCTCTTCGGCTCTGGCGGGCGCTGTGCATCACACCGACCTGTTCTCGGCCAACACCTTGCCGCGCAACGACGATGGCTCCACCGGCCTGGTCAACATCGGCTTCAACGTCAATTTCTTCGGCAGCCAGTTCACCCAGCTGTTCGTCAACAACAACGGCAACGTGACGTTTGATCGAGCCTTGGACACTTACACGCCCTTCGGCCTGCAGGGCACCAACCGCCAGATCCTGGCGGCCTTCTTTGCCGACGTGGACACCCGCAATACCCGCAGCGGCGTGACCCAGTACGGCACCGGCCTGCTGAACGGCCACAAGGTCTTCGGCGTGAACTGGCTGGACGTGGGCTACTTTGACACCCAGGCCAACAAGCTGAACACCTTCCAGCTCATCATCACCGACCGCTCGGACATCAATGCCGGTGACTTCGACTTCGAGTTCAATTACGACAAGATCCAGTGGGAGACTGGAGATGCTGCCAGCAGCGGCGGCAGCAACGGCCAAGGCGGCAATTCAGTGCGCGTCGGCTGGTCCAACGGCAACAGCAATTCCTTCGAGCTGCCCGGCTCGGCCGTCAACGGCGCGCTGCTGGATGGCGGCGCCCAGTCCCTGGTTGCCGGTTCGCTGAATTCCAACGTCGCCGGCCGCTACAGCTTCAGCGTGCGCAATGGCTCGGTGCAGCCGCCCTCGACCGTGCCGGAGCCGAGCTCTCTGCTGCTGGTGGGCCTGGCCCTGGCTGGCCTGGGTGCGGTTTCGCGCCGCCGTCGCGCTTGATGATCCTGCGAGCCCTGCTGGCTCCATGAAAAAAGGCGACCCGTGGGTCGCCTTTTTCGTGCCAGCGTGCGCGAACGGCGTCAGCACTCGACGATATTCACCGCCAGGCCACCGCGTGCGGTTTCCTTGTACTTGGTCATCATGTCGGCGCCGGTGTCGCGCATGGTCTTGATGACCTTGTCCAGGCTCACGAAGTGCGTGCCGTCGCCGCGCAAGGCCATGCGCGCGGCATTGATGGCCTTGACCGAGGCGATGGCGTTGCGCTCGATGCAGGGGATTTGCACCAGGCCGCCCACCGGGTCGCAGGTCAGGCCCAGGTGGTGTTCCATGCCGATCTCGGCCGCGTTCTCGACCTGCTCGGGCGTGCCGCCCATGACCTGGCACAGGGCCGCGGCGGCCATGGAGCAGGCCACGCCGACCTCGCCCTGGCAGCCGACCTCGGCGCCCGAGATCGAGGCGTTCTCCTTGTAGAGGATGCCGATGGCGGCGGCGGTCAGCAGGAAGTCGATCACGCCCTCGTCGTTGGCGTGGTGGACGAAGCGGCTGTAGTAATGCAGCACCGCCGGCACGATGCCGGCCGCGCCATTGGTCGGCGCTGTGACGACGCGGCCACCGGCGGCGTTTTCTTCATTGACGGCCAGGGCGTAGAGGTTGACCCAGTCCATCACCTGCAGCGGGTCGCGCAGGGCCGCCTCCGGGTTGGCAGTCAGGTCGCGGTGCAGCTGGGCGGCGCGGCGCTTGACCTTGAAACCACCGGGCAGGATGCCCTCGGTGCGGCAGCCGCGGCTGACGCAGTCCTGCATCACCTGCCAGATCTTCAGCAGGCCGGCGCGGGTCTCATCATCGCTGCGCCAGTGGCGCTCGTTGCGGCGCATGACTTCGGCGATGCTGATGCCGTGTTGCTTCGTCAGCGCCAGCAACTCGTCGCCGGTCTTGAAGGGGTAGGGCAGCACGGTGGCATCGGGGGCAATGACTTTTTGCTTGCTGCCGTCGGCCGCCACCTCGTCGCTGACGACAAAGCCGCCACCGACCGAGTAGTAGGTGCGCTGCTGGATTTCCACGCCTTCGGCATCAAAGGCCGAGAAGCGCATGCCGTTGGCATGGAAGGGCAGGCTCTGGCGCTTGAACAGCACCAGGTCCTTGGCCTCATTGAACTCGATCTCATGCTCGCCACCCAGGCGGATGCGGCCGCCGCTGCGGATGGCGTCGAGGTAAGCCGGCACCTGCTCGACATCGACCGTGTCCGGCTCATGGCCGGCCAGGCCCAGCAGCACGGCCTTGTCGCTGCCGTGGCCCTTGCCGGTGGCGCCCAGCGAGCCGTACATCTGCGAGACCACGCGTGCCGTGCGCTCGAGCTGGCCTTCGTGGCGCAGGCGTTGCACAAACATGCGTGCCGCACGCATGGGGCCCACGGTGTGTGAGCTGGATGGGCCGATGCCGATCTTGAAGAGGTCGAAGACTGAAACGGCCATGGGGCCTCCAAGCGTTGGTGTGAGATTCGAGCGCGGCCTGATGAATCAGGCCGGCCTTGTGACAAAAAAGCCGGCTGGCGTCGATGGTGAGAGGTCCATCAGACAGCAAGCCGGCTCTGGCAGGGCGGTGCCGAGCGTCCTGGGACGCTCAGGCGTAGTCGCTCATCGGCGGGCAGGAGCAGCTGAGATTGCGATCCCCGTAGACGTTGTCCACGCGGCCCACCGGCACCCAGTACTTCTGGCGGCGCAGCGAGGCCACCGGGTAGGCGGCTTCTTCGCGGCTGTAGCCATGGGTCCACTCGGCGGCCAGCAGGCTCTCTGCCGTGTGCGGGGCATTGACCAGCGGGTTGTCTTCTGCCGTCCAGCTGCCGTCAGCGACCTTGGCGATCTCGGCGCGGATGGCCAGCATGGCGTCGCAGAAGCGGTCCAGCTCGAACTTGGATTCGCTCTCGGTCGGCTCGACCATCAGGGTGCCGGCCACCGGGAAGGACAGGGTGGGCGCATGGAAGCCGTAGTCGATCAAGCGCTTGGCCACGTCTTCAGCGCCGACACCGGTTGCGTCCTTCAGCGGGCGGATGTCCAAGATGCACTCGTGGGCCACGCCGCCGCCCTTGATGCCCTCGATATTGCCGCTGAAGTGGATGTCGTAGGCATCGGCCAGGCGTGCGGCCACATAGTTGGCCGAGAGGATGGCCACTTCGGTCGCAGCCTGCAGGCCCTCGGCAGCCATCATGCGGCAGTACATCCAGCTGATGGGCAGCACGGCGGCATTGCCCAGCGGTGCGGCGGACACGGCGCCGATGGCGGTCTTGCTGTCGTAGCCGGCCGAACGGTGGGTGGGCAGGAAAGGCACCAGATCGGCCACCACGCAGACCGGGCCGACGCCCGGGCCGCCACCGCCGTGCGGGATGCAGAAGGTCTTGTGCAGGTTCAGGTGCGAGACATCGCCGCCGAACTCGCCCGGTGCGGCCACACCGACCAGGGCGTTCATGTTCGCGCCGTCCACATAGACACGGCCACCGTGGCTGCGCACCAGGGCGCAGATTTCCTTGACCTGGGTGTCGAACACACCGTAGGTCGAGGGGTAGGTGATCATGATGGCGGCCAGGTTGGCGCTGTGCTGCTCGCACTTGGCCTTGAGGTCGGCCAGGTCGATATTGCCTTCCTTGTCGCACTTGGTCACCACGACCTGCATGCCCACCATCTGGGCCGAGGCCGGGTTGGTGCCGTGGGCCGATTCGGGGATCAGGCAGATCTTGCGATGGCCTTCATTGCGCGACTCATGCCAGGCCTTGATGGCCAGCAGACCGGCGTACTCGCCTTGCGAGCCGGCATTGGGCTGCAGGCTGATGCCGGCGTAGCCGGTGGCTTGGCACAGCCAGGCGGTCAGCTGTTCGTTCAGCTGGGCATAACCCTGCAGCTGATCGTGCGGGGCAAATGGGTGCACGCCGGCGAACTCGGGCCAGGTGATGGGGATCATCTCGGCCGTGGCGTTCAGCTTCATCGTGCAGGAGCCCAGCGGGATCATGCTGCGGTCCAGCGCCAGGTCCTTGTCCGACAGGCCGCGCAGATAGCGCAGCATTTCGGTTTCGGAGTGGTAGCGGTTGAACACCGGGTGGCTCAGGTAGGCGCTGGTGCGCTGCAGCTCGGCCGGGATCAGGCTGGCGATGCCCTTGTCGAACGCGCTCAGGTCCGGCAGGGCCTTGCCATCAGCAAACACGGCCAGCACGGCGGCCAGGTCGGCGCGGGTGGTGGTCTCGTCGAGCGACAGGCTCAGGGCCTCGGCGCTGGCGCGGCGGAAGTTCATGCCGGCGGCCACGGCGCGGGCCTGGATGGCCGCGGTCTGCGCACCGGTCTGCACATGCAGGGTGTCGAATGCGCTGGCGTTGCCGATTGCAAAGCCCAGGCTCTTCAGGCCTTCGGCCAGCACGGCGGTGAAGGAGGCCACGCGCTGGGCGATGCGCTTCAGGCCTTGCGGGCCGTGGTACACGGCGTACATGCTGGCCACCACGGCCGGCAGCACTTGAGCGGTACAGATGTTGGAGGTGGCCTTCTCACGGCGGATGTGCTGCTCGCGGGTCTGCAGGGCCAGACGGTAGGCCGGCTTGCCGTGGGCGTCGATGGAGACACCGACCAGGCGGCCGGGCAGGCTGCGCTTGTACTCGTCCTTGCAGGCCATGTAGGCCGCGTGCGGGCCGCCATTGCCCATGGGCATGCCGAAGCGCTGGGTCGTGCCCACGGCGATGTCGGCGCCTTGTTCGGCGGGGGCCTTGATCAGGGTCAGGGCCAGCAGGTCGGCGGCGGCGATCAGCAGCGCACCTTGGGCATGGACCGCGTCGGCGGCGGCTTGCAGGCTGCGCACATCGCCGTTCACGCCGGG
This sequence comes from Paucibacter sp. B51, assembly GCF_027863535.1. Taxonomy (NCBI): domain Bacteria; kingdom Pseudomonadati; phylum Pseudomonadota; class Betaproteobacteria; order Burkholderiales; family Sphaerotilaceae; genus Roseateles; species Paucibacter sp. B51. Next base: position 3,768,611 of record NZ_JAPIVN010000001.1, read on the forward strand.
GTATTGCAGCAGGGCGGCGAAGCACTCGCTCTTGCCAGCCTCAGCAGCCGGGCCCACCACCACGTTGAAGCCCAGGGGCTCGGCACGGGTGCGCACCACTTCCAGGGTTTGCGGCAGCACGTCGTCGGCGACGAAGAAGGTCTGGCTCTTGCTCTTGCCCACGCGGGCGGCCAGGGTCATGGCTTCGGCGGCGGCGGTGGCTTCGTCCAGCATGGACGCGTTGGCAATGGCCATGCCGGTCAGGTCGGTCACCATGGTCTGGAAGTTGACCAGGGCCTCCATGCGGCCTTGCGAGATTTCAGCCTGGTAGGGCGTGTAGGCGGTGTACCAGGCGGGGTTCTCGAGGATGTTGCGCAAGATGACGCCCGGGGTCAGGGTGTCGTAGTAGCCCTGGCCGATATAGCTCTTGAGCACCTTGTTCTTGCCCGCCAGCGCCTTCAGCTCGGCCAGGGCCTGGGCTTCGGTCGCAGCAGCTGGCAGGTCCATGCCCACCGAGCGCTTGATGCTGGCGGGCACCACGGCTTCGATCAGGGCGCGGCGCGAGGCCGCACCGATTACCGACAACATGCCGGCTTCGTCAGCGGCATCGGGGCCGATGTGGCGGGCTTGGAATTCGGTGGCGTTCTCGAGCACCGACAGGGGCTGCAGGGCGGACATCAACATGGCAAATCCTTGGGGCCTGGCGCCGCTTGTGGCGGCCTCAGGCTTTTTGTGTTCGGGAGAGCCTGCCACATCAAGGCGCAAGGACTGCGCTGTGTGGCAGGGGGTGCCGCGGCCTCACTCACGGAGTCGCCGCGGCCGGCTCGATCAGCTGTTCTTGACCAGCTCGTCGTAGGCGGTGCTGTCCATCAGGCCGTCCAGTTCGGCCGGCTTGCTCAACTTGACCTTGAAGAACCAGCCGGTCTTCAGCGGGTCGCTGTTGGCGAGCGACGGGTCGTCACGCAGGGTTTCGTTCACTTCTGTGATCTCGCCGGCGACCGGCATGTAAACGTCGGCGGCGGCCTTGACCGACTCCACCACGCCCGCCACTTCCTTGGCTTCGAAGCTGCTGCCCACGGCCGGCAGGTCCACGAACACCACATCGCCCAGGGCGTCTTGTGCGTGCACGGTGATGCCCACGGTGACGATGCCGTCGGCTTCGATCTGGACCCACTCGTGGTCAGGCGTGTACTTGATGTTGCTCATGCGGTGCTCCGTTGCTTTCGGAAGGTGGAAAGGAGAAAGAAAATGAAATGTAGGGTGCCCGATCGGGGCCGGGCAAGCGCGACGTGAGCCGAGCCGGCTCTCGTCCGTTCAGCCGCGGTAGTAGCCGTTGGGAGTGAACGGGGTGCTCGACACGGTCATTGGTGTGCGCTTGTCGCGGACGATGGCGAAGACCTCGGTGCCCAATGCCGCAAATTCCTTGGCCAGGTAAGCCAGGGCCACCGGCTTGCCCACCGTGGGGCCCAGGGTGCCGCTGGTGACCACGCCGATCTCCACGCCCTCGGCGTTGACCAGCTTGGCGCCCTCGCGCACCGGCATGCGTTCGCTGCTGACCAGGCCGACGCGCTTGCGTGCGGCGCCGTTGGCCAACTGTTCGTCCACCACCGCAGCGCCGGGGTAGCCACCGGCGCGGGCGCCACCGGCGCGACGCACCTTCTGGATGGCCCAGGTCAGCGAGGCTTCCACCGGGGTGGTGCCGGTGTCGATGTCATGGCCGTAGAGGCAAAGGCCCGCTTCCAGGCGCAGCGAGTCGCGCGCACCCAGGCCGATGGGCTTGACTTCCGGCTGGGCCAGCAGCTTGCGGGCCAACTCGACTGCTTGGTCTTGATGGACCGAGATTTCGAAGCCGTCTTCGCCGGTATAGCCCGAGCGGGTCAGGAAGGTCTCAATGCCGTCCAGATTGAAGAAGCCGGCGGTCATGAAGGTCAGCTTGGCGACATCGGGGTTCAGGCGCGACAGGGCAGTCACGGCCTGCGGGCCTTGCAGGGCCAGCAGGGCTTGTTCGGGCAGGGGCAAGACCTGGCACTTGTCACCGATCTTGGCCTGCATGTGGGCGATGTCCTGCACCTTGCAGCCGGCGTTCACCACCACAAAGAGATCGTCCGGGCGGCGGGCGATCATCAGGTCGTCCAGGATGCCACCTTGTTCATTGGTGAACAGGGCATAGCGCTGCTTGAACAGGCCCAGGTCGATCACATCGACGGGCACGATGGTTTCCAGCGCAGCGGCAGCGCCGTCGCCGATCAGGCGGACCTGGCCCATATGGGACACGTCGAACAGGCCGGCGGCCGCGCGGGTGTGCTTGTGCTCGGCCATCACGCCGGTCGGGTACTGCACGGGCATGTCGTAGCCGCCGAAGGGCACCATCTTGGCGCCGAGTTCGATGTGCAGGGCGTGCAGGGGGGTCTTGAGCAGGGGAGCGGAGGAGTCAGCAGCGGACATGGGAGCAGCTTTCGAGGGCAATCGTCTGGCCCACGCCCCTGAGACCGACTCAAGGAGTGGGGGGAATGCCCTCGCTGTCCGCTTTACCTGAGAGATTGGCCGCCGGCGTATTGCCAACAGCTTGCCCCTTCGGTGGACGGGCTCGAAACCCGTCTCTCTCCAGTGAGGACGCCCGACGTTTTGTGAACGGGCGTTTTATCAGTCCTTTTGCCTGAGCGTTCGCAGCGTGGGATCACCAGTGCCACTGCGCCTTCGGCGGCTTCCGCGAGGAAGCTCTCTCCTGACGGCGGCGATTGTAGCCCTGGTTTTTGCGCAAAAAGTGGCTCCGTGGCGCGGCCTCTTCGCAAATCCACAAATGCGCCGGCTTCCTCGCGTTCATCACGCCATGGCGGGCGCCGCTTCTGCCTATGCTGGCCGCAGCATGAATCACACCTTGCAGGCAACACCGCGCCCATGAGCCACACCACGCCCGAAATTCACCTCTGCATCCAGCAGCCCGGGGCCTATGTGCACTCCCTGGGCTTGCTCGATCAGGCGCGCTACTTCCGCTACCAGTTCCGCCGCCTCGGGGCCGAGGTCAGCATGGCGAAGAACCGGCTGCGCCATGGGGCGATCAATTTCATCTTTGGCGCCCATCTCGGTTTTGAGCCGGCCTTGCTCGATCGCCATGTCTGCGTGTTTGTGAACCTGGAGCAGCTGGGCGAGGGCGGGGCCCAGGTCTCGCCCGAGTATTTGCAGCTGCTGGCGAACTGGCCGGTGGTGGATTACGACGCCGCCAACTGCAGCGCCTACCGCGCCCGGCCGGATCAGGTGCCGGTGTTCCCCCTGCTGCATGCACCGTACCTGAGGCCGGCGGAATCCATCCCGCTGGAGCAGCGGCCCATCGATCTGCTGTTCATCGGCAGCATGAACGAGCGCCGCCGCGCCTGGCTGGATCGCATCGAGGCCCTGGGCTTGAGCGTGGCCTTGTTCGATGGCCCGCTTTACGGCCCCGAGCGCGATGAGTTCATCCGCCAGGCCAAGGCCGTGCTCAATGTGCATTTCTACGAGAGCAGCCGCTTCGAGCAGACCCGGGCGGCGATCTGCCTGTCCCTGGGCACGCCCGTCATCTCCGAGCGCGTGCCGGGCACCGAGGTGCATCCGGCCTTCGAGGACTCGGTCCTGTGGCTGGAGGGCGGGCAGCTGGAGCAGTTCTTCAGCGAGGATTTCGGCACGCCGGCGTTCTTTGATTTCGCCCGCCTGGCGCTGGAGCGCTTTGAGCAGGCCGACCCGGCCGTGCCCTATGCCGAGATGCTCGCCTTTGCGGCCAACCATGCCGTTGAACGCCTGCCTGCCTTGCTGCAAGAGCCCTGGCGGCCGCAGCGCCTGCATATGGGCGCTGGCGCGGATTACAAAGCCGGCTGGCTCAATATCAGCCGCGATGCCGAGCAAGAGCCCGATCTGCTGCTCGACCTGAGCCGCCCGCTGGACTTGCCGCTGCGCGATCTGTCGGCCGCCCATGGACCGATCGAGCTGCACGGCGAAAGCCTGGAACTGCTCGATGTCAGCGGTCTGCAGCATGAGGCCGCGGGCTTGAAGGCGGTGCTGAACCAGGCTTTGCGACTGCTGCAAACCGGCGGCGAGCTGCAGCTGGATCTTGCCGGCGCCTTGCCACCCGAGCCGGCAGCGGCTGCGGGCTGGCTGGCCGCGCCCGATCTCTTCAGCAGCTTCTGGCAGGCTTGCGGCGAGGATTTCTGGGCGCTGGGCTGGTTCGAGCAGCGCTTCGAGCTGCTTGCCCATGCCTACTTCGATGCCCAGGCGCGGCCCTGCAAAGCCGATGCGGCCCTGGGCACGCGGGTGGTGCTGCGCAAGATCGAGAGCTCGCTGCGCGAGCGCACCACGGCGCGGGCTCGCCAGAGCTGCTTGCGCCTGCCCGACGATGCCGTGGACGCGGCCCATCGCCTGTTGCCCGCTGGCCCGGCGGCGCAGGCCGGCGCGACGAAGAAATTCAAATGGTCCATCCTCGTGCCCAGCCTGCCGGCGCGGCGCGAGCTGCGCAAGCGCATGCTGGCCATCCTGGAACCCCAGGTGGCCCGCTATCCCGATGTGGAACTGCTGGTGCTCGAAGACAACCGCAGCCGCGAGTACGGCCCCAAGCTGCAGGCCATGATCGACATCGCCCAGGGCGAGTACCTGAACTTCGTGGACGATGACGACGAGATCTCCGAGCACTACGTCGACACCATCTACCCCTTGCTGAACGGAGTTGATTGCGTGGGCTTTTCGGCGCGCATCAGCGTCGAGGGCGGGCCCTTCAAATCGGTGTTCTACAGCATGAAGAACAAGGTCTGGGTCGATGCGCCCGAGGGCTATTACCGCAACCCGCAACACCTGACCCCCATCCGCAGCGAGCTGGTGCGCCAGATCCCCTGGGTCGGCCACTACGGGGCGGATCGCACCTGGTCGCACAAGATGTCGGCCTCCGGCCTGCTCCAGACCGAAAACGTGACCGACGCAGTGCTCTACACCTACTACGCCACGCAGAAAGAAAACCGCGAAGGCGTCTGGCGCTGAGCTCGCGTGAGCCTGGGGCTCAGATCACGTGGTGGCCTGACTTCAGGTACCAGTCGGCCATGCGTTGGCCGTTCCAGCGCAGCGTCACATGCTCGGCCTGCCGGGCCGGCGGCAAGGCGGCGCGCGGGGTGAACAGGGCCACGCACTGGCCGCCTGGCTGGCGCACGCTGTCGTAGATCAGGCCCGCGCTGCCTTGCTCGCGCAGGCTCCGGGCGAAGGGCCGGGAGGCGACGTAGGAGTTCGCATCCAGCAGCGCCAGCGCGCGAGGGTCTTGGTGCTCTGCGCGCAACTCATGCAAATCAGCCTGCACCGTGACGCGGTAGCAGCGCAGATCCACATCGATGGCCGGTTCGGCCGTGCGGGCGAGAAAGAGTGCGCGGTGGTGGCTGACCTCGGCCACGGCGGTTTCCAGCGTGGCCGCGGCGTAGTAGACACCGTAGCTGCCGTCGGAAAAACGGCTGCCCTCGGGGTTCAGGTGGGTGAAGGCCGCCATGATGGGGCTGCTGCCGGGGCCGCAGAGGCGCTGCTCGGGCGGCACCAGGCTCAGCTCGCCGAGTTGCTCGCGCAGGCGCGGGTTGCCGAGCGCCTCGATGGCGAAGATCACGGCCAGATCGGCCGGCTCGGCCACCGCGTCGAACAGCAGTACGGGCGGGTAGCGGCTTGGAAGCAGGCGGCAGGAGTCCGGCCAGTGCACGGGGATGCAGGGCAGGGTGATCGTGGCAGACGGGGGCAGGGTGGAAGAGCTCAAACGCCAGGTCTTTCAGGCCCAGCCGCCGCGCTGTGCATCCAGGTACTGGCGCACGACAAAGAGATCGGCGATCTGGCCGCCCAGCATGCGCGAAAGGGCGCTGCCGCCGCCGAACAGGGGCGCGCTGTTGGCCTTCTTGATCCAGGCATCGGCCCGCTCCGGGATGGGCAGCAGGATCTGCAGGCTGGCGTAGATGCTGAACAGATGAGACAGGCGCTCCAGCGTGGCGCCGTCCAGGCCGGCCTTGATGCGGCCGGCTTTCCAGTCGTAAAAAGTGGTGCGGCCGCAGCCGAGCAGGCGCTGCTGTTCTTCATTGCTCAGGCCCCAGGCCTGGGCCATGCGAAAAAACGTGCGCAGCGCCGCGCCGGCGGCGGCCGGGGTGTGCAGATCGGGCAAGCCCGGCTGCGGCTGGCTGTGGAAGTCCGAAGGAAGGGCGGCCATGGCGAACTCCTGGCAGGTGGGCGGCGCCGGCCTGGGCAGGCAGGAGCGGCGTCGCTGAGGAGTTCAGTGTAAGTTCTTTGGCGAACGAAAACAAGAATTCAGTACGGAGCTGAATTTCCTCTCTCGCCACCCTCTGATCTTCAGTCCTCCTCGCCGCCGTGACCGTGGCCATGGCTGTGTGCCTCGACCGGCATGCTGCGGCCGTCGGCGCCGTCGAAGAAGAAGGGCTTGCGGGCCTTTTGGCGCGGCAGCACCTCGTTCATGCTGCCGACCTCGAAGACCCGGCCGTTCTGCATCACATGGCTGATGCGGTCGCTCTGACGGATGTCTTTGAGCACATCGCCGTCGATGATGACCAGATCCGCCAGCTTGCCCACCTCGAGCGAGCCCAGGTCCTTGTCCAGGCCCAGGTAATGCGCCGGGTTGGCGGTGGCGGTGCGGATGGCCTCCAGCGGGGTCATGCCGCCCAGGCCGAACATCCACATCTCCCAATGGGCGCCCAGGCCTTCGCGCTGGCCGTGGGCGCCGATATTGGCCTTGACACCACCGCGCTGCAGCTCGGTGGCGGTGCGGGCGACGCGGATGACGTTGAAGTCTTCCTCGGGCGCGGTCTCACGGCGCACGCTGCGTGACTCCAGCACGGCGCGCGGCACGTACTTGCTCAGCAGCGGGTGCTTCCAGACCTCTGTGCGCGCGTACCAGTAATGCTCACCGTCCAGGCCGCCGTAGGCCACGTTGAGCGTGGGCGTGTAGCCGACCTGCGTCTGCGTCCAGAGCTGCTTGACGTCATCATAGACCTCGGCCACCGGCAGGGCGTGTTCGATGCCGGTGTGGCCGTCGACGATCATGCTCATGTTCAGCTGGAACAGCGAGCCGCCTTCGGGCACCACCATCATGCCGGTCTGGCGTGCGGCCTCGATCACCTGCTGGCGTTGCTCGCGGCGCGGCTGCTGGTAGCTCTTGACGCTGATGGCGCCCGCCGCCTTCTGGCGCTTGAGGTGAACCAGCGCATCGTCCAGGTTGTTGACCGGAGCATTGATGCTGCCCTTGGCGCCGTAGAGGATGGAGCCGGTCGAGTAGATGCGCGGGCCGGTCACCAGGCCGGCGCGCTGCATTTCGGCTTGCGTGAAGATGTCGCCGTTGCGGTTGGACGGGTCATGGATGGTGGTCAGTCCAAAGGCCAGCGAGGCGTAGTTGATCCAGCTTTGCTGGGGGATGATCTCGCTCTCACCCATGCCGCCGTGCCAGTGGGCATCGATCAGGCCGGGGATGATGGTCTTGCCGCGTGCGTCCAGGCGCTTGGCGTCGGCCGGGATCTGCACCTGATCGGCCCGGCCGATGGCGGCGATTCGGTTGCCCTGCACCACGATCACGCCGTCCTCGATCACCTCATCACCCTTCATGGTGGCGATGCGGGCGCCGCTGATGGCGATGCGGCCGGCGGGCTTGTCGCTGACCTGGCTGAAGCCGATCTTGCGGCCGGCCTGCTGCACCGTTTCGGGCTTGAAGGCGCTGGCCACCGGTTTGCCGTCCGCATCCACGGCCGCGGGAGGGAAGGCCTCGGCCAGGCGGGCGCTGAAGAGCTCGTCACCATGGCTGAACCAGAGCTGCTGGCTGTCGCCGCTCCACTGCATGTTCTCGCCGGCGACCACGTCGAACTGGCGCACCGGCAGCGCGTCCATCTTGGGGCCCACGGTGATGGTCTTGCCGGCCTGCGGCAGCGGCGTCACATAGGCATGGCTGCGCTCGACAAAGCCCAGCCACTGACCATCGGGCGAGAGGCTGTATTGGCTGACGTACTCGCTGCGCGCGACCTCGGTTTCACTGCGGTCCTTGAGCTCGATGCGCCAGAGCGAGCGGCGCGAATCGACCTCGCTGCTCATGCTGGAGCGGCTCACATACACCGCGTCATTGCGGGCGCCGAACTGCGGGCTGTCGCCGTCCTTGCTGATGCGCTGCGGCTCGCTACGTCCATCCGCCGCGGCGATGTAGACGCCGTTCTCCAGGCCATGCCAGGGCGTGGTCAGGTAGCCGCCTCTGGCCTTGACGTAGGCGATCTGCCGGCCATCAGGCGAGAAGCGCGGCGAAAGGTATTTGCCGGGCGCCTTGGTGATCACGGTCTCGCGGCCGCTGGCCAGGTCCAGCTTGCGCACGCTGCCGAGCTTGTCGTCGTTCCAGCTCACATAGACCAGCTCGTGGCCGTCGCGCGAGAAGCTGGGGAAGAACTCGAAAGCCTCGCCTTGCTGCTGGGTCAGGCGGCGCGGCGCGGCGTCCGAGCGCAGGTCCTTGAGGTAGATGTGGCCCAGAGCCGAGTAGACGACCGACTTGCCATCGGGCGAGGTGTTGACCCAGCGCAGCTGCTTGACGGCGAACTGATCGGGCGCCACCTCCTGCGGCGTGCGCAAGGCCTCGCGCACCTCGCGCTGGTCTTTCACATGGAAGGGGATCTCGGCGGCCGCGCTCTTGAAGGGGTCGACGCGCCAGAGCTTGCCCTGGGCCCAGACGACGATCTGTTTGGCGTCCGGCGTCCAGGCAAAAGCCGGGTAGACGCCGTTGATGGACCAGCTTTCCTGCAGATCACGCTCTAGCTGTCCCCAGGCGGCGAACTCGCGGCCGCTGCTCAGGTCCTTGAGGAAGAGCGTGCTCTGGTTGCGCACGCGGCGCACAAAGGCCAGGTACTTGCCATCGGGCGAGGGGGTGGGGCGGATGGCGCCGCCGGCGCCTTGCACAAAGGCCTCGACCGTGCCGTCGCTGAGGTCCTGGCGGAAGATCTTGAAGATCTCGCCGTTGGAGTTTTTGTTGTACTCGAAGCTGCGGCCCGGCGTGGTGTCTTGCGAGTAGTAGAGGTATTTGCCGTCGGGCGAAAGCGCGGGCTCGCCCAGGTCTTTCTGCCAGTTGGGCTTCTCATTCAGCTGCACGCCCTTGTTGCCGGCCGCGGCGCCATCCACATGGAAGAGCCAGATCTCGCCCGAGCCGGCCGAGCGGGTGCCGGTGTAGTGCTTGCGCGCGGCGATGTACTTGCCGTTGGGGTGCCAGACCGGGTTGTTGAGCAGGCGATAGTCTTCCTTGGTCACGGCGCGGGCGCCGCTGCCGTCGGCATTCATCACCCAGATGTTGTCGCCGCCGCCGGCGTCGCTCTGGAAGGCGATCTGGCGGCCATCGGGTGAGAAGCGGGCTTGCTGCTCCCAGGCGATGGAATGGGTCAGGGGCTTGGCCTCGCCGCCCGCGATGGGCAGCAGGTAGAGGTCACCAAGCAGGTCGAAGACCAGCTGCTTGCCGTCGGGGCTCACGTCCACACTCATCCAGGTGCCGCTGCGGGTGTCGATCTGCACCTGGCGGCCGGTGCCGGGCGGCTGGTTGACGTTCCAGGTTTTCTTTTCGGCAGGTTTATCGGCAACTTTCTCGGCGGCCGGGGCGGTTTGGGCGATGCCGCTGTGCACAGCGCCCAGCAGGGCGGCGGCCAGGGCGCAGGCGCGCAGGGCGGAGGGGCAGGTCTTGCCCGCGGTGGCGGGGCTCAGAAACAAAGGTGTGGCAGTGCTTGTGCTCATGGGATGACTTGGGTGAAGTGCCGGGCGAGGATAGCGACAGCCGCCTCCTGCAGCCATGAGCAATTGCCCTCTGCGGCGGGCTCCTTCGCGTCAGTTGGGCGCTGCTCGCGCAAGTGCCTGAGCGGCGCCACGGCTCATGGCCGTGGTGCCCATCTGAAGCTGAGCTGAAGTGGGGCGCTCTCCACAGTGCTACCGTTGCAGCAGGAGGTAAGGCGCATGCGTCTGATGCTGCTTGAAGATGACGACACCTTGGGCGAGGGTTTGAGCGAGTTCCTGCGCCTGGAGGGCCATCTGGTGGATTGGTTCCAGAGCCTGCGCGACGCGCAACTGGTGATCAGCGAACCCTACGACCTGCTGCTGGTCGATTGGCAACTGCCCGATGGATCCGGGGTTGACTGGATCCGCCAGCTGCGCGCGCGCGGCCTCGGGCTGCCCATCGTCGTGCTCACGGCCAAGGACCGGCTCAGCGAGCGCATCCAGGGACTGGACAGCGGCGCCGATGATTACCTGGTCAAGCCATTTCAACCGGAAGAGCTGGCAGCGCGCATCCGCGCCCTGCAGCGGCGTTCGCTGTCGCAAGGTGCACAGCGTCGGCGCCTGTCCGCGGAGGTGGACATGGATCTGGCCGCCAAATGCGTGTACCGCGGCGACCAACGCGTGGACCTGACCGCACGGGAATGGACGCTGCTGGAGGCTTTGGTGAATCGCGCGGGCCGTGTGGTGTCCAAATCCGATCTGGAGGCCTTGACCCAAGGCTTCGAGGGCGAGGCAGCCAGCAATGTGGTCGAAGTACATGTCTTCAATCTGCGGCGCAAGCTGGGGCGTGCGTTGATCGAGACCGTGCGCGGCCTCGGCTATCGGGTCAGCCCATGACGACGAACACGCTGCCAAGCTTGCGGGCCGAACTCTCGCGCAGCCTGTGGTGGATCAGCGCCGCCTGGCTGCTGACCGTGCTGCTGAGCGTGGTGTGGGTGGTGCGTCACGAGGCCGAGGAGTTGATGGACGAGGCTTTGCGCGAATCTTCGGAGCTGATCTATGGTCTGCTGAAGCAGGGCGTCCGCCTGCCCGACGAGCTGCAGGGTCAGGTCTTGCCTGCGCCGCCGCACAAGGAGCATCTGGTCTGGCAACTGCTGGACAGCCGCTCTGCCCAGGTGCTGCGCCGCTCCCATACGGCGCCGGCGCGCGCCTTGTTGATGCCAACGCGCCGCGGCCTTTTTGATGCGCCGGGCGGTTGGCGGCTTTATGCCATACCCATGTCGGACGGCCGCAGCACCTTGCTGGTGGCCCAGACCCGGGCCGAGCGCCTGGAATCGCGTTACGGCGCGCTCCTCGCACTATTGGCTGCGGCCTTGGCGGTCAGTGCGTTCTGGGCGGCACTGCTGAGCCGGCGCGTGCGGGCCACCTTGCAGCCGCTGGCGGCCTTGGGCACGCAGATCCAGGCTTACGACCCTATGCGCGCCGAGACCGATCTGCCTCCAGCCAGCCGGGCGGAGCTGCTGCCGGTGCGCAGCGCCATCCATGAGCTGGGCCAGCGTCTGGCCTTACGGGTTCGCCATGAGCAGGCCTTTGCCGCACATGCTGCACATGCCTTGCGCACCCCGCTGGCCGGCATGGACGCACAACTGTCCTTGGCTCAGCGTGAGGCCGACGAAGCCTCGCGGCCCCGCATCCTGCGCGCTCGGGCCGCGGCCGAACGGCTCAAGCGCGTGGTTTCGTCCCTGCTGCTGATGTTCCGCAGCGGGGCGGAGCTGGATGTGCAGGACCTGAGTCTGGGTGATCTGGCCGACCTGGCTCAGCGTTTGCCCCTGGATCAGCTGCAACTGCATGTCCAGGCTCCGGCGGACCGAACAGTTCCAGTGCGTGCCGATCCCAATCTGCTCAGCGCTGCCTTGGCCAATCTGCTGGACAACGCCCTGCGTCACGGTGCCGAGCAGGCCTGGCTGAGCCTGCAACTGGAGGCGGACGGCATGGTCCGCTTGCGCCTGCGTGACGACGGTCCGGGCGTGGATGCGGATCGCCTGGCCCAGTTGCAAGCCGGCCTGAATCAACCTGAAGACGCGGCTGCGGTCGGCCTGGGCCTGCGCCTGGCCCAGTTGGTGGCGCAAGCGCACGGCGGCTGCTTGAGCCTGGAGATCCCGGCTGCGACGGGCGGCCCCGGGCCCCGCGGTTTCGCGGTATGCCTGCAATGGCCGTCCAGAGGCCCGGGATCGCGCGCCGGCTAGCCGCGATCCAGGACTGGGAACCCGCGGGAAGCTCACGCAGCCCATGGCTTGTCCCGCAGCGCTGGCGCCTATTGCCTGCGGCTGGCTTCGACCATGCGCTTCATCGCCTCGGCCGTGCTCATTTTGTCGCTGTTCCAGAACTGGCTGACCACGTCCTTGAGCGCCCACTCGATGGACGAGGGCGCAGCCATGCCGTTGGCGATCGAGGGCAGCAGCGAGGCCTGCTTGGCGGCGGTGCTGAACTCTTGCGCCGAGGCCTTGGCGCAGTCGTCGAAGCGGTCCATCTTCATGCCCAAGCGCACTGGGATGCTGCCCTTGCTGAGGTTGAAGGCCTCCTGGAACTCAGGCGACATGACGGCGCTGGCCAGGTCTTTCTGCGCCGCGCTGTTGGCCGGGTTCTTGAGCTTGAACATGGCGAAGGAATCCACCACAAAGATGAAGCTCTTGGCCGTGCCGGGCGCTGGCGCGCAGATGAAGCCTTTGCCCGGCAGGCTGCCGGCGGCGAGGAACTCGCCCTTGGCCCAATCGCCCATCAGCTGCATGGCCGCCTCGCCCTTGATCACCATGGCTGTGGCCAGGTTCCAATCCCGCCCCGGGGCATTGCGGTCGGTGAAGGGTTTGATGCGTTTGTAGGTGCTGAGCACCTTGTCCATGGTCGGACTGTTCAGCGCGCTGGCCTCGCGCAGCACAAAGGCCTGGCGGTAGAACTCGGCGCCGCCCACGCCCAGGGTCACGGTCTCCAGCAGGGTCAGGTCTTGCCAGCTCTGCCCGCCATGGGCCAGGGCGATCACGCCGGCCTTCTTCAGGGTTTCGGCGGCGGCAAAGAACTCGTCCCAGCTGCTGGGTACCTTGGCGCCCACGCGGGCAAACACTGCCGGATTGACCCAGAGCCAGTTGACCCGGTGCACATTGACCGGCACGGCGATGTAGTCGCCCCGGTACTTCATTTGGTCGCTGACGACCTGGGGCAGCAGCTCGTCCCAGCGTTCGGCCCGGGCCACTTCGTTGATGCTGGTCAGCACGCCCTCGCGGGCCCAGGCCTGCAGGGAGGGGCCCTTGATCTGGGCGGCGGCCGGCGCATTGCCCGACACCACGCGCGAGCGCAGCACGGTGATGGCCGAGTCGCCGCCGCTGCCTGCGACGGCAAAGTCCTTCCAGCTGTGGCCCTTGGCCTGCATGCTGGCCTTGAGCGCCTGGGCCGCCCGCGCCTCGCCGCCGCTGGTCCACCAGTGCAGCACCTCGATCTCGCCGGCGCGGGCAGCCGGCAAAGCCGTGGCCAGCGTCAGCAGCAGGGCGCCCAGCAGTCGCGAACGACTCACGGCCAGCCGCTGCGCGCGGGCGGGATTCAGTTTCATTGGCGGGTCCCCATCCGGGGCCGAGTGCTGCGGCATGCAGTCCGCGAGCCCTGGCCTCCATTAATTATTAACACGGCATTAACATTTTGCCTTCAAGGCAAGGTCTCGGTCAGCGGGCTATCCCTGAACCGCTGCCGGCAGAGTGACGCGCACCAGGGCGCCGAAGGGGGCTTGCGCCTGCACTGGCCGCAAGCACACGCGGCCGGCATGGCGCTCGACGATCTCGCGCACGATGGCCAGGCCCAGGCCGCAGCCGGTGCCGTCGTGCGTGGCGCGCACAAAGCGCTCGAACACATGCTCGCATTCGCTCTCGGGCAGGCCGGGGCCGTTGTCTTCGACCTCGACGATGGCCTGGCCGTTGCTGAGCTCCACCCGCACGGTGACGCTGGCGCCGCGGCCGGCATAGCGGATGGCGTTGTCGATCAGATTGAACAGGGCCTCGCGCAAGAGCGACTCGAAACCGCGCACCGGGCAGCGGCTGCAGGACTCGGCCGCCTCGAAGCCGAGGTCGATGCCGGCGGCGAGCGCGCGCGGCACCATCTCGGTGGTCAGCTCGCGCGCCAGCTGGCGCAGGTCCAGGGTACTGCGCGCCTGCTGGCTGGCCGATTCGGGCTCGGCCCGCGCCAGGCTCAAGAGCTGGTTGACCAGATGGGCGCTGCGCGTGGCGCTGCTGTGCACCAGCTGCAGGCGGGCCCTCAGGGCGGGGTCCTGCGCGTCCAGCAGGGCCAGCTCGGTCTGGCTCTTGAGGCCGGCCAGGGGCGTGCGCAGCTGGTGGGCGGCGTCGCTGATGAAGCGCTTTTGCGCCACCACATTGTGGTTGACCTCGACCAGCAAGCTGTTCATGGCCAGGGCCAGAGAGCGCACCTCGGGTGGTGCGTCGGTGATCTTGATCGGCGTCAGGTCATTGGCCGCCCGGCCCTCGACCTGGCTTTGCAGCACGGCCAGCGGCCGCAGCCCGGTGCGCACGCCGGCCCAGACGATCATGGTCATCAAGGCCATCAGGGCCGACAGGGGCAGCACGGTGTCGAGCAGGATTTGCCGGGCCAGGGCTTCGCGGTTGGTGCTGGAGCGGGCCACCTGGACCAGCATGCTTTGGCCCGGCGAATCGGGTGTGCCGTAGCGCAGCAGCAGGGCGGCCACGCGCAGGCGCTGCGGCTCGCTGCTGGCCGCAGCGCCGCTGGCGACGGCCTCCGGCGCTGCTGCAGCGTCATTCGCCGCCAGCTTGCCGTTGTAGAAAAACGGTTCGCCGTAGACCGGTTTGGCGCCGCGGGGCAGGGGCGGAAGATTGCGGTTGCCCAGGATGAACTGGCCCGGCGGCATGCTGACGGTGTAGAGCACGCGGTCGCTGGGATCGGCCTCCAGAATGTCTTGCGCTGCGCGCGGAAAATCGATGAACAGGCCGTTGTCCAGGGGCTTGACCTGGCGCGCCAGCGTGCGCGAGGTTTGCGAGAGGCTGGCGTCGATGGTGGCGTTGGCGTAATGCTCGGCCAGCTTGTAGGTGAACAGCGCCGCTGCCAGCCACAGCACCACCTGCGGCATCAAGAGCCAGACAAAGAGCTGCCGGTGCAGGGAGCGCGCGCTGGTGCTCATGGCGTGGCGGGTGCGCCGCCGGCACTGCTTTCTGCCTCCAGCAAATAACCGAGACCCCGCACGGTGCGGATCTGCAGGCCCGAGCCTTCCAGTTTGCGACGCAGGCGGTGGATGTAGACCTCGACGGAATTGCCGCCACCGTTCTCGCCCCGGTCTTGCGCCCAGGCGGCCACGATCTGCTCCTTGGTGACCACGCGGTCACGCTCCTGCAGCAGCAGGTCCAGCAGCAGCCATTCACGCGGGCTCAGCTCCAGGGCTTCGCCTTGCACGCTGGCGCGCCGCGCGGCGCGGTCAAAGCTCAGCTGTGCCAGGTCTTGCCCCGCGGCCGCCACCGGCCGCCCCCGGCGCAGCAGGGCATGGAGCCGCGCCTGCAGTTCCGGGAAATCAAAGGGCTTGGTCAGGTAATCGTCGGCGCCGGCGTTCAGGCCGGAGACGCGGTCGTCCAGGCTGTCCAGCGCGGTCAGCACCAACACCGGCAGGCCGCGGCGCGCCGCGCGCAGGCGCTTGAGCACGGTCAGGCCGTCGACCATGGGCAGGCCCAGGTCGAGGATGGCGATGTCAAACGGGTTCTTGAGCAGGAGGTACTCGGCCACGGCGCCATTGGGCGCATGTTCGACCTCGAAGCCGCTGCGCCGCAGTTGCACGGTCAGGGCATCGGCCAGGATGGCATCGTCTTCAGCAAGCAGAAGGTTCATGGTGGCAGCCTGTGCGGATTTCATCCATCCGCGGGTTAATACGGAATTAATAAAACATTAATTTCGTTAAGAATTCGTTTGAGTTTCAGCGATTCATAACAGGGCAGTGTAATGTCCGATCGCTGCAGCGGATGCCTTGCTCAAGGTCTTCACAGGAGACAAACCGACATGAAGAATTCCCCGCAGTTCAGCTCAGCGTGCCTGCCCGGTGCCGCTTGGCAGATTCGTCCCGTCGCCGCCGCCTGCGCCAGCCTGCTGTTTGCAGCCCAGGCGGCCCAAGCTCAGCTGGCCCCGCCAGCCGCTCCGGCCTCGGCGCCCGCCCAAGCCCAGCCCACGGCCGATGGCCGCCAGCAGCTGGAGGCGGTGGTCGTCAGCGGCATCCGTCGCGGCATCGAAGCCTCGGTGGCCTCCAAGCGCAACTCCGATTCCATCGTCGAGGTGATCTCGGCCGAGGACATTGGCAAGCTGCCCGATGTGAGCATCGCCGACTCGCTCTCGCGCCTGCCGGGCCTGACCGCCCAACGCGTCGACGGCCGCGCTCAAGGCATCCAGGTGCGTGGTCTGGCGGGCAACTATGCCGGCACCTTGCTCAACGGTCGCGAGATGGTCAGCACCAGCGACAACCGCGGTGTGGAGTTCGACCAGTTCCCGTCCGAACTGCTGAGCGCCGTCAAGGTTTACAAGACGCCCGACGCCAGCTTGGTGGGCCAGGGCCTGGCCGGAACCATCGACATGCAGACGGTGCGCCCGCTCAACTTCGGCAGCCGCCAGCTGGTGCTCAGCGGCCGCGCCGAGAACAACTCCAATGGCCAGGTCACGCCTGGGCCGGGCGCCAATGGCAAGCGCCTGAGCGCTTCCTACATCGATCAGTTTGCCGACCGCACTATCGGCCTGGCCGTGGGCTTCGCCCACCTCGATTCACCGGGGCAGGAAACGCACTACAAATCCTGGTGGTGGGCCGATACCGGCCCTTGGGGCGACCAGGTGCCTGGCGTGCCCAAGGGCGTGGCCACGCTCAACGGTTTTGAAGACACGGTGACGGCCTCCAAGCAGGTGCGAAATGGCCTGATGGCGGCGCTCGAGTACAAGCCGAATGACCGATTCCACAGCGTGCTCGATCTGTACTACAGCAAGTTCGAACAGCGCCGCAACTACCGCGCCCTGATGTCGAATCTCGGCGCCACCTGGAATGCGGCCACCGAGCCGGTCTACTCCAATGTCAAGGTCGGCGAGGTCAATGGCGACCAGTTCGTGACCCAGGCCACCATCGGCAATCTGAAGCCGGTGCATTTGAGCCAGTACAACACCCGCGACGATGACATCGCTGCCCTTGGCTGGAACAACAAGTGGAAGCTGGGCGACAACTGGGTGGCCGTGGCCGATCTCAGCTACTCGCGCGCCAAGCGCCAGGAACAGTTCATGGAGTTGAGCGCCGGCGCTCCCGGCACCACCTCACTGGACATCAATGTGCAGACCGGCAGCGGCATCTCCCAGGTCACCACGCAATTCAACTATGCCGACCCGAACAAGCTGCTGCTCAGCGACCCGGGCGGGTGGGGGCGCGATGGCCGCAGCAATTACCCAATGTCCAAGGACGAGATCAAGGCCCTGCGCCTCTCGGCCAAGCGCGAGCTGACGGGTGTCTTCAGCAGCATGGAGCTGGGCCTGAACCTGAATGAGCGGGTCAAGAACGTGGACATGGTCGAGTATCAGCTCAACCTGAAGAACAACCGCGCGCCGATTGCCGTGCCGGCCAGCTTTCTGCTGGGCAACAGCTCCCTGGGATTCGGTGGCATTCCGGCCATCCTGTCCTATGACGTGATGGGCGTGAAGGATGCGCTCTACACCCAGACCGAGATCGGCGCCGATCAGACATTTGCCCGCCACTACGGTGTGTCCGAGAAGGTCAACACCGCCTATGTTCAAGGCAATATCGACACCAGCTTGTTTGGTCACCCGCTGCGCGGAAATCTGGGTCTGCAGTATGTGCGCACCCAGCAGGAGTCCAATGGCTTTGTCTGGGACGGCAGCAAGGCCGTGCCCATCACCGGTGGCACGAGCTACGGCCAATGGCTGCCCAGCCTGAACCTGGTGTCGGAGTTGCCGGCCAACACCATTGTTCGTTTTGGCCTGGCACGCTCCAACGCCCGCCCGCGCATGAATGACATGCGTGCCGGCTTCACCGGCGTGGGCGTGGACGCGACCACCAAGACCTGGAACGGCAGCGGCGGCAACCCGACCCTCAAGCCCTGGCTGGCCGATTCGGTGGATCTGGCTTTCGAGAAGTACATCGGCAAGCGCAGCTATCTGTCCTACGCCATCTTCCACAAACACTTGCTGAACTTCATCGGCTCGGGCACGGTGCAGTACGACTTCACCGGCTTCCCCAACACCGGCAAGCCGCCCGTGGTGCCGATCAGCAACATCGGCAACCTGACCACCTTGCAGAACGGCAATGGCGGCATGGTGGCCGGCTATGAGGTGGCTGCCTCGCTGGAAGCGGCCATGCTGACGCCAGCCCTCGACGGCTTCGGCGTGGTGCTGAGCTACTCCAACACCCGCAGCAATCTGAACGACGACGGCTTCAAGAACGGCATCGATGGGCTGTCCGGCGTGGTGCGCAGCATGACGGGCTACTACGAGAAGAACGGCTTCTCGTTCCGTGTCAGCCAGCGCTATCGCTCGGACTACAGCGCCAAGACGCGCGGCATCTTCTACTCCGAGGCGATCAGCAATATCAACTCGGAAAAGGTGACTGATATGCAGATCGGCTACAGCTTCGAGACCGGCAGCTTCAAGGGCTTGGGTCTGCTGCTGCAGGTCAACAACCTGACCGACGAGCCCTATCGCACCAGCGTCAGCGTCGGCAATGCCAAGAACCCGGACAACCTGATGCCCGAGCGCTACACGACCTACGGCCGCCAAATCTTGCTGGGCGCGAGCTACAAGTTCTGAGCGTTCTTTTGACAAGGCCCGGGCCTGTGCCGATCCCTTTTTGCGGCTCGGTCGGCTCGGTCGGCTTGCCGCCCGCCCTGGCCGGTGTGGCCCTGGACTCCGAGTCTCGACACCGTCGGGCGGTTGCAGGGTCGCCCGACGGCCTGTGAAGAAGCAATGGAAACCCCATGACACCGATCCTTCCTCGTCGTTCTGTCGCCGCAGTCCAGGGCGCCATTCCTGCTTTGTGCCTCATGGCGGTGCTGGCTTTGCCGGCCTGCGGTGGCGGCGCTTCGGGCGGCAGCCCGGTGACACCCGAGCCGAGCGTACCGGTCGAGGAGGGCCTCACCTTCCTGCGTGCCCAGGGCGCGCATTGGGTCAAGGCCAGTGGCACGCCGGTCGCCCTCAAGGGCACCAATCTGGGCAACTGGTTGGTTCAGGAGTTCTGGATGATGGAGCAGGGCGCCGCCGGTGTGGTGGACCAGTGCACGCTGGAGGCCAAGCTGAGTGAGCGTTTCGGCCGCGCCGAAAAGGAGCGCTTGATCGCGCTGTTTCGCGACAACTGGATGAAGGAACGCGACTGGGATCAGCTCAAGGCCTTTGGCTTCAACCTCGTGCGCCTGCCGATTCTCTGGAGCGTGATCGAGGACGAGGCCCAGCCCAAGACTCTGCGCGCCGATGCCTGGAAGTACCTGGATGGGGCGATTGCCGAGGCCAAGAAGCGCGGCATTTATGTGATCCTCGATCTGCACGGCGCCGTGGGTGGGCAGACGCCCAATGACCACACCGGTTGTTCGGGCCAGAACAAGTACTGGAGCAGCAGCGAGTACCAAGACCGGACGAAATGGCTCTGGGAGCAGATCGCCACCCGCTACAAGGACGAGCCGGTGGTGGCCGCCTATGACCCGCTCAACGAGCCCTGGGGCTCGACGCCCGAGGACATGGCCGCACGTGTCACCGAGCTCTACCAATCCATCCGCAAGGTCGACAGCAAGCACATCGTCATGCTGCCCAGTCACTACGGCAATATCGAGGTCTACGGCGACCCGGCGGCCAAGGGCATGAGCAATGTGGCCTTCGAGCTGCACCCCTATCCCGGTCTCTTCGGAGACCGTCCCAACGATTCCGCCTACGACATCCACCGCGATTGGTTGCGCTGCGGCCCGCAAGGGCAGGGCGGCATCTGTGAGTGGAGCAAGAAGATCACGACGCTGAAAACGCCGCTGTTGATGGGGGAGTTCCAGCCCTGGCAGGGCGCAGGACTTGAACTGGGGGGCAAGCTGGGGCGTGCCACCTATGACAGCTATGCCGCCAAGGGCTTTGCCGCCACCAGTTGGTCCTACAAGATCGTCAGCGCTCAGGGCGGCCATGGCCGCGGCACCTGGGGCCTGGTGACCAATGCCGTGGACAGCAGCAAGGACAGTGGGCTGGGCCTGCTGGCCAAGGCCAGCAGCTGGGATTGCGCCGGCTGGAACAGCAGCCTGGCCAAGGCCTGCGCACGCAGCCCTGTGAGCATCAAGGTCGGCGGCAGCGGCGCCAAGACTTTTTACCTGGTCGTCAAGACCGGCGCGACCGGCAATGGCCGACCCGATGTCAGCTACGACAAGCTCAGCTTGGTGAACGAGGCCACGCAGACCGAAGTGTTGAGCAATGGAGGTTTCGGCAGCAGCCAAGGCTGGACCCCGCTCAAGATCAGCGGCAGCTTGAATCTGGATTTCAATGCCCGCGACGCAGGCCAGACCCCGACTGGCGGCGAGGGTGCCGTCTTGCGCGTCACTCGGCCGGCGGGCGTGAGCGGTGACATCAACGGTGCCATCGTTCAGGCGGTGACTCTGCAAGGCGGGCAAAGCTATCGATTCAGCGGCGTCTTCAAGGACAACGGCAGTGTCGAGACCTGGGCCGAGATCTACTTGCTGGCCCAGCCCCCGGTGGAGGGCAAGGATGTGCTCGAGCCCAGCCTGAAGCTGGACTTCAACACCGCCTCGCTGGCCGAGATCGAGACCTTGTTCAAGAGCTTTGGCAGCCAGGCCCTGGAGCCGCACCCTGGTTTGCTGCAGCAGCTCAAGGGCGCGGGCACCACGCTTTACACCTTGCCCGCACGTCCGACCGGGCTCAAGTTCAGCACCAGCGGTGCCGGCGTCAGTCTGAGCTGGGCGGCCAACACCGAGGCCGATCTCAGCGGCTACAAGGTCTATCGCAGCACCCAGCCGGGCGACAGCGCGAAGGCAGTGCTGCTGGCCGAAGGTTTGAAGACGCCGGCCTACCTCGACAGCACGGCCCAGCCTGGCCAGCGCTACTTCTACACCGTGACGGCGACCGACCTCGAGGACGAAAGCTACCGGAGCGACGAGCTGGGCACCAAGAGCGAGGCCGTGGCCTTGCCGGCGCGGATTGAGGCCGAGGATTACACGGCCATGTCCGGCATCCAGCTGGAAGACTGCAGTGATGCGGGCGGCGGCAAGAATGTGGGCCACTTCGAACCCGATCGTTTCATCGAGTTCAAGGTCTCGGTGGCCAGTGCGGCCAACTTTGTCATCGACTACCGCCTGGCATCGGCCAATGGCAGCAGCGGCTTCGAAGTCTGGCTGGGCGAGAGCAAGCTGGACAGCCTGGCGGTGCCCAACACCGGTGGCTGGCAGACCTGGAAGACCTACAGCAGCCCGGTGATCCGCATCCCGGCTGGCACGCACAGCCTGCGCATCAAGTCGGTCGGCAAGGAATGGAACATCAACTACATCGAGGTGAAGGCCGCGAACTGAGGGTAAGGCGCGATAGGGAGCTGCCGGGGTCTGCCCGGATACTCCAGTCGAGCACCTGAACGCGATCTTTGAGGGAACGAACCATGCATCCAGCTTCAGCTCCTGTCCGTCGGCATGTGCCCAGCCTCCTGGCTTGCGCAGCTGCCTTGCTCTGTTCCACCGGCCTGGTTGAGGCCGCGCCGCGTGTGCTGAAAGACTGGCCCGCCGTGAAAAGCTTGGTCGCCGCCGACCCGGCCATGGAGGCGCGCATCCGGGCCATCGTCGCCGGCATGAGCCTGGCGGAGAAGGTCGGGCAGATGACCCAGCCCGAGATCAAGTACATCACGCCCGAGGAGGCGGGCCGTCATCACATCGGCTCGGTGCTCAATGGCGGCGGTGCCTGGCCGGGCAACAAGCGCGAGGCTTCGGTCGCCGATTGGCTCGCCTTGTCCCAGGCCTACCACGAGGCCTTGATGTCCAGCGGCGCACGCACCCCCATCCCCATCATCTGGGGCACGGATGCCGTGCACGGCCATGGCAATGTGCGTGGCGCCACCTTGTTCCCGCACAACATCGGCCTCGGTGCCGCGGGTGACGCGGCCCTGGTGGAAGAGATCGGGGCGGCCACGGCGCGCGCGGTGCGCGCCACCGGCATCCAGTGGGTGTTCGCGCCCACCCTGGCCGTGGCCCAGGATGCGCGTTGGGGGCGCACCTACGAGAGCTTTTCCGCGGATCCGATGGTGGTGGCGCGCCTCGGTGCCGCTTCGGTGCGCGGTCTGCAAGGCCAGCTCGGCGACAGCAGTCGGGTCGTGGCCACCGCCAAGCATTTCATCGGCGACGGCAGCACCGAGTTCGGCCGCGACCAGGGCCACAGCCAGGTCAGCCGCGCGCAGATGATCAATGTGCACGGCCAGGGCTACTACGCCACCCTGGCCACCGGCGTGCAAACAGTCATGGCCTCCTTCCACAGCTGGACCGATGTGGGCGCCAAGCCAGCCAGCAAGGACTACGGAAAGATGCATGGCAGCCATGAGTTGCTGACCGTGGCCTTGAAAGAGAAGATGGGCTTTGACGGCCTGGTCGTGTCCGACTGGAACGGCATCAGCCAGGTGCCAGGCTGCCGCGACAGCAGCTGCCCGCAGGCCATCAAGGCCGGCATCGACATGGTGATGGTGCCCGAGGACTGGCGCGCCTTCATCCAGAACACCATCGCCCAGGTCGAGCGCGGTGAGATCCCGATGTCGCGCATCGACGATGCCGTGACGCGCATCCTGCGCGTCAAGATGCGCGCTGGCCTGTTCGAGACCTCGCCGCGCCAGAGCGCGGTGGCTGGCAAGCCCGAGGCCTTGCTGGCCCGAGACCTGGCCCGCCGTGCGGTGCGCCAGACCCTGGTGCTGCTGAAGAACGAGCGCGGCGCTCTGCCGCTGGCCCAGGGCAAGCGCATCCTGGTGGTGGGCAAGAGCGCCGACAACCTGGCCAACCAGGCCGGTGGCTGGAGCATGACCTGGCAGGGCACGGACACGCAGAACGCCGATTTCCCGGCCTCGCAGTCCATTCTGTCTGGAATTCGTGAAGTGGCCGGTGCCGCCACGCTGAGCTTCAGTGCCGATGGCTCCGGTGTGGACCCGAGCCAGTTCGATGCCGTGATCGCCGTCATCGGCGAGACGCCTTACGCCGAAGGGGTGGGCGACATTTCGCCCTCCAGCACCTTGCAGCACAGCCGCCGCTACCCGGAAGACCTGGCGGTGCTGCGCGCCGTCAGCGGCCGCGGTGTGCCAGTGATCAGCGTCTTCCTGAGCGGCCGCACGGTCTACGCGAATGACTTGCTCAACCTGTCCGATGCCTTCGTCGCCGCCTGGTTGCCGGGCAGCGAAGGTGCGGGCGTGGCCGATCTGCTGTTCAAGAACGCGGCCGGCCAGGTGGCCCATGACTTCCGTGCCAAGCTGCCTTTTGCCTGGCCCTCGGCGCCTTGCGTCAGCGCCAAGAGCCAGCCCCAGTTCAAGCCAGGCTATGGCCTCAGCTATGCCAAGCCGGGCACCGTGCGCCAACTGCCGGTCAGCGTTCGCAGCGGTGGTTGCGATGTGTCCAAAGAGCTGCTGATCTTCCGCCAGACGGGGCAGGGCCCCTACCAGATGCATGTCGGCAGCCCCAGCGGCGCCTGGCCCAACCGCGGCCTCGGTTCCGACCTCAATGCCGTGCTGGAAGCCCCGGCCGAACAGCCCGCCATCCGTGTCTCGACCACCCAGATCAACACCCAGCAAGATGCCAAGCGCCTGGTCTGGATGGGCCCGGCCACCTTCCACATCGGCTCCAACCAGCAAGCCGATCTGACCGTCTACCCCGCACCCGCTCTGGTGTTTGACCTGCTGCCGGAGCAGGCGCCGCAGCGCCCCGTGCGCCTGCGCATGGAATGCGGCCCGGGCTGTGGTGGCACGCTGGATCTGCAGCGCGTGATCAGCGCCTTGCCTACTGGGCAGCGCCACAGCCTGAAGATTCCGCTCGCCTGCTTCGCCGCCCAAGGTGCGGATCTGAGTCGCATCGGCGCGCCCTTCAGCCTGACGGCCGACGCCCCGTTTGCCGCCGCCTTCGCCCACATCCGCGTCCGTGCCGGCGCGGCCCAAGAGCCCGATGCTTTGAGCTGCAGCCAATTTTCTCCCGCTCCCTGATCATGAACTTCAAGACCGACCCCAGCCACAGCGGCGCCAATGTCCTGCGCCGCGACTTTCCCAGCGATTTCCGCTGGGGCTGCTCCACCTCCTCTTACCAGATCGAAGGCGCGGCGCAGGAAGACGGCCGTGGCGAATCCATCTGGGACCGTTTCTGCAGCGAACCCGGCCGCATCCGCGACGGCAGCAGCGGCGCCGTGGCCTGTGACCATTACCACCGCTGGCCCGAAGACCTGGACATGGCAAAGCAGCTGGGCGTGAATGCCTACCGCTTCTCCATCGCCTGGCCGCGCCTGCTGCCGCAAGGCCGCGGTGCCGTCAATGAAAAGGGTTTGGATTTCTATTCCCGCCTGGTCGACGGCATGCTGGAGCGCGGCCTGCAACCCTGGGCCACGCTCTACCACTGGGACCTGCCGCAGGCCCTGCAAGAGCAGGGCGGTTGGGCCAACCGGGCCACGGTCGATGCCTTTCTTGAGTACACGGAGCTGGTGACGCGCCGCTTGGGCGACCGGGTCAAGCACTGGATCACTCACAACGAGCCCTATTGCACCGCCTTCCTCGGCAACTTCGAAGGCAACCATGCGCCGGGCCTGAAGGACCACAAGACCGCCTTGCTGGTCTGCCACCACCTGCTGCTCTCGCATGGCCGCGCCGTGCCGCTGATCAAGCGCCTGGTGCCCGATGCGAACGTGGGCATCACCCTGAGCCTGCACCCGATCTCGCCGGCCAGCGACAGCGTCGAGGATGCCGCGGCCGCGATCCGCCACGATGGCCTGCGCAATCGCTGGTTCCTGGACCCGCTGCATGGCCGCGGCTACCCCGAGGATGTGCTGGCCTTGCTGGGGTCGGATGCACCGCAGCTGCTCAGCAATGACCTGCGCGAGATCGCCACGCCTACCGATTTCCTGGGCGTCAATTACTACTTCCCTGAGCGGATCGAAAACGCCCCGGGCGTGGCGCCCATCGCCACCCGTGTGGTCGAGACGCACGGCGTGGAGCGCACCGCCTTCGGTTGGGAGGTGGACCCGGAAGGCATGGTCACCCTGCTGACCCGCATCCAGCGCGACTACGCGCCCAATTGCGTCTATCTGACCGAGAACGGCTCGACCTTCGAGGACGAACTGCTGCCCGATGGCCGTGTCGAGGATGTGCAGCGCCGCAGCTATCTGCAACGCCATCTGGCAGCTGCCCAGCGCGCCATGGCGGCCGGCGTGCCGCTGAAGGGCTATTTCGCCTGGAGCCTGCTCGACAACTTCGAGTGGGCCGAGGGCTATCTGCGCCGCTTCGGCCTGGCCTACGTCGACTTTGAAACCCAGCAACGTACCCTGAAGGCCAGCGGCCAGTGGTATGCCCAGTTCCTGCAGCCTGGAGAGGCGGACCGATGAAACACGCGAACCATGTTTGGGGCAAGCTGGCCCTTTTGCTCGCCGCAACTGGCGCTGCTGCGATGGCTCAGGCGCAGACCAAACCGGCCGCCACGCCCGCTGCGGCACCGTTGAAGGCCGAAGTCATCCACTGGTGGACCTCGGGTGGCGAGTCGGCCGCCGTCAAGGCCCTGGCCGATGCCTACAGCGCCGCGGGCGGTGCCTGGAAGGACACGGCCGTGGCCCTGGGCGAGCAGGCGCGCTCGGTGGCCATCAACCGAATCGTTGGTGGCAACCCGCCGACGGCGGCCCAGTTCAACACCTCCAAGCAGTTCCTCGATGTGGTGGATCAGGGGCTCTTGAATCATGTGGATGAAGCGGCCGCCGCCGGCAAGTGGGAGCAGGTGCTGCCCGAGACCGTGCTCAAGGTCATCAAGGTCAAGGGCCACTTCTACGCCGCGCCGGTCAACATCCACATGCCGGCCTGGATCTGGACCTCCAAGGCCGCCTTCAAGAAGGCCGGCATCACGGCCGAGCCCAAGACCATGGACGAGCTCTTTGCCGCGCTCGACAAGCTCAAGGCCGCCGGCCTGATCGGCCTGGCCCATGGCGGCCAGCCCTGGCAGGACAACACGGTGTTTGCCGCCGTGCTGAGCAATGTTGGCGGCCGCGAGCTCTACCTCAAGGTCATGCGCGACCGCGACCCCAAGGCCATCATGTCGCCCGAGTTCAAGAACGTGCTGCTGAGCTTCAAGCGCTTGCAGAGCTATGTGGACAAGGGCTCGCCGGGCCGCAACTGGAACGACGCCACCGCCTTGCTGATCAATGGCAAGGCCGGCGTGCAGTTCATGGGCGACTGGGCCAAGGGCGAGTTCGCCCTGGCCAAGCAGGAGGCCGGGCGCGACTACGGCTGCATTGCCGGCTTCGGCCCCAACTCGCCCTACATCATCCAGGGCGATGTCTTGGTCTTCCCCAAGACCAACCAGCCCGAGGCCATCAAGGCCCAGAAGCTGCTGGCCACCGTGGCCACCACGCCGGCCACGCAGATTGCCTTCAGCATCAAGAAGGGCTCCATCCCGGCGCGCAGCGATGTCGATGCCAGCCAGCTCGACATCTGCGGCCAGCAGGGCGTGGCCATCATGAAAGACAAGTCGCGCCACCTGGGCAATGGCGAGGTCTACCTGACGCCGGATCAGAACGGTGCCATGCAGGACATCGTGACCGCCTACTGGAACCGCAACATCCCGGTTGAGAAGGTGCAAAAAGACCTGATCGCTGCCCTCAACAACAACTGAGGGCACAGGCGCTGATGTCTCGCAAGAATCGTTCTTCGAATCGAAGCTCTCGGCTCCGTGGGCTGACGCCCTGGGCCGCCCTGCTGCCCATGGCGCTGACCGTGCTGCTGGGCTATCTGGGCGCGGTGCTCTGGACGCTGCGTGTGTCCCTGAGCAGCTCGCGCACCTTTCCCAAGGACGACTTCGTTGGCCTGGCCCAGTTCGAGCGCTTGTTTGGCAACGAGCGCTGGCTGCTCTCGCTGGAGAACCTCGCGGTCTACGGCCTGCTCTTCATCGGTGCTTGCATGGTGATCGGCTTCTTGCTGGCCGTGTTCATCGACCAGAAGGTGCGCGGCGAGGGCCTCTTGCGCACCATCTTTCTCTACCCCTATGCCATGTCCTTTGTGGCCACCGGTCTGGTCTGGCAATGGGTGCTCAATCCCACCGACGGCATCCAGCAGGCGGTGCGGCAGATGGGCTTTGAGAACTTCACTTTCGACTGGATCATCGACCAGGACATGGTGATCTACACCGTGGTGATCGCCTCGGTCTGGCAGGCCTCGGGCCTGGTGATGGCGCTGCTGCTGGCTGGCTTGCGCGGCATTGATGAAGACATCTGGAAAGCCGCCCGCATCGATGGCATCAAGCCCTGGCGTGTTTACCTGTCCATCGTCCTGCCCATGCTCGGCGCTTCCTTCGCCACGGTCTTCGTGCTGCTGTTCACCGCGGCGGTCAAGGTGTTCGATGCGGTGGCGGCCATGACCCAGGGCGGCCCAGGCACAGCCAGCGATGTGCCAGCCAAGTTCATCATGGACCATCTGTTTGGGCGCGCCAATGTGGCCCTGGCCTCAGCCGGCGCCATCGTGCTGCTGCTGACCGTGTTGGCCCTGGTGGCGCCGTTTTTCTACGCCCGCAGCCGCAAGGCGCGGAAGGGGAAGGGCGCATGAGCCACTCTGCTGTCATGATGAAAACACAAGCCGAACGCCGCGCTCAAGCGCGCGGACGCTTCAATCCGGCCCGCTGGGGCATCTACGCCTTCCTGCTGACGGCGGCCCTGTTCTTCCTGGCCCCGCTCTACATCATGCTGGTCACCTCCTTCAAGACCATGGAGGAGATCCGCCTGGGCCAGCTCTTTGCGCTGCCCATGAATGCCACGCTCGAGCCCTGGCGCGCGGCCTGGAGCGAGGTCTGCACGGGGGTGTCCTGCGAAGGCATCAGCGCCGGGTTCTGGAACTCGGTCGCCATCGTCGTGCCCAGCACCATCCTGCCGGTGCTGATCGGCGCGCTCAACGGCTATGCGCTGAGTTTCTGGCGGCCGCGCGGCGCCCATGTGCTGTTCGGCATCCTGATGCTGGGCGCCTTCATTCCCGTGCAGGTGATGATTTATCCGCTGGTCAAGGTGATGGCGGCCGTGGGCCTCTACAGCTCGCTTCCCGGCATCGTGGCCGTGCACTTGATCTTCAGCATGCCGGTGATGACCTTGCTGTTCCGCAACTACTACAGCGCCATCCCGCCGGAGCTGTTCAAGGCCGCACGCATCGACGGTGGCGGCTTCTGGCGCATCTTTGTGCAGCTGATGCTGCCCATGTCCACGCCCATCATCGTGGTGGCGGCCATCATGCAAGTGACCGGGGTCTGGAACGACTACATCCTCGGCCTGGTCTTCGCCGGCCGCGAGCATTTGCCGATGACGGTGCAGCTCAACAACGTGATCAACACCACCACGGGTGAGAGGCTCTACAACGTCAACATGGCGGCCACCATCCTCACCTCCATGGTGCCGCTGCTGGTCTATTTCGTCTCCGGACGCTGGTTTGTGCGCGGCATTGCGGCCGGTGCGGTCAAAGGTTGATTGAGAGAACAATGAGTACGACGACGAGCCCACAGCCCAAGAGTGGCGTCAGCATCCGCGATCTGTGCATCCGTTTTGACGGCCACGAGGTCATCAAGGGCCTGAACCTGGAAATCTATGAGGGCGAGTTCCTGGTCTTGCTCGGCCCCTCGGGCTGCGGCAAGTCCACCTTGCTGCACAGCATTGCCGGCCTGACTGATTTTGAGAGCATCGCCGAAGGCACCGTGGAGATTGCCGGGCAGGACATGACATTTGCCGACCCCAGCGAGCGCGGCATCGGTATGGTGTTCCAGTCCTATGCCCTCTACCCGACCATGACGGTGGAGAAGAACATGTCCTTCGGTCTGCGCGTGGCCGGCTGCCCCAAGGACGAGGTCCAGCGCCGGGTGCAGCGCGTGGCGGCCATGTTGCAGCTGGAGCCGCTGTTGCAGCGCAAGCCGGGCCAGCTCTCCGGCGGCCAGCGCCAGCGCGTGGCCATCGGCCGCGCCCTGGTGCGGGAGGCGGCGGTGTTGCTGTTTGACGAGCCCCTGTCCAACCTCGACGCCAAGCTGCGCGCCGAGCTGCGCCGCGAGCTCAAGCTGCTGCACAAGAAGCTGGGCTCCACCATGATTTACGTCACCCACGACCAGGTGGAGGCCATGACTCTGGCCAGCCGCATCGTGGTGATGAAGGGCGGCGTGATCCAGCAGATCGGCGCGCCGACCGAGGTTTACGAGCGGCCGGCCAATCTTTTTGTGGCCGGCTTCCTGGGCGCACCGGGCATGAATCTGGTGCCGGGTCAGCTCTCCGTGTCTGCGTCCGGCGAGGTGGGTTTGAGCGGCGCCCTGAGCGCCGATCTGGCTGCTTACCCCTTCCAGCAGCAGCCGCGCGACGGGCAGGCCGTGCTGCTGGGCATCCGCCCCGAGCATGTGCGCCTGGACCCGCAGGGCGCCTGGCGCGGCGTGGTCCATCTGATCGAGCCCATGGGCAACCATCAGGTGGTATGGATCCAGTGCGGTGCGCAGCTGCTGGCCGCCATCGTCGAAGACCATGTGCAGCTGCAGCCCGACCAGGCCCTGAGCTTCCAGCTCGACCTGGCGCGCGCCTCCCTGTTCGATCAGGCCAGCGAGCAGCGGCTCTGAGCCACCGCGCTGCTTGGGACGCACCATGAGCTTGCCCCCTGTGACCAGTTTGCCGCTCCTGCGCCGCATCGTCATCGCCGGCGGCGGCACCGCCGGTTGGATGAGCGCCGCCGCGCTGTCCACCTTGCTGCCGCCGGGCTACGAGATCCACCTGGTCGAATCGGAGGAAATCGGCACCATCGGGGTGGGCGAGGCCACCATTCCGAACATCAAGAACTTCAATGCCGCCCTGGGCCTCGATGAGAACGACTTCATCCGCGCCACCCAGGGCAGCTTCAAGATGGGCATCGAGTTCGTCAACTGGGGCCGGCTGGGTGAGCGCTACATCCATGGCTTTGGCAGCTTCGGCCAGGAGTTCGGCAGCGTTGGTTTTCACCACCAATGGCTGCGCCTGCGCCGCGAAGGCCTGGCTTCGGCCCTGGATGACTACTCCATCAACACCAGCGCGCCTCGCCAGGCCAAGTTCATGCGGGCCCGGCCCGAGATGGCCGGCTCGCCGCTGGCCGACATCGCCTACGCCTACCAGTTCGACGCCGGCCTCTACGCCGCGTATCTGCGCCGGCATGCCGAGCAGCGCGGCGCGCGCCGCAGCGAGGGCCGCATCGTCGAGGTGCTGCGCGCGGCCGAAGACGGCCGCATCCGCGCTCTGCGCCTGGACAGCGGCGAACAGATCGAGGGCGACTTTTTCCTCGACTGCACCGGCATGCGCGCCTTGCTGATGGGCCAGACCTTGGGGGTGGGCTTCGAGGACTGGTCACACTGGCTGCCCTGCGACCGCGCCTGGGCGGTGCCTTGTGAATCGGCCGGCCCCTTGCTGCCCATGACCCGGGCCACCGCACACAGCGCCGGCTGGCAGTGGCGCATCCCGCTGCAGCACCGCACCGGCAACGGCCATGTGTTTGCCAGCCGCTTCATGGACGAGGGCGAGGCGCGCGATCTGCTGATGCGTCATCTCGACGGCAAGCCCCTGGCTGAGGCTCGCTCCATTCGCTTCCAGCCCGGGCGGCGGCGCCAGGCCTGGCATCAGAACTGCCTGGCCGTGGGCCTGTCGGGTGGTTTCCTGGAGCCGCTGGAATCGACCAGCATCCACCTGATCCAGACCGCGCTGGCCCGGCTGATGAGCTTTTTCCCGCATGGCGGGCTCGACGCGGCCGACATCGCCGAATACAACCGCCAGACCCAGTTCGAATACGAACGCATCCGCGACTTCATCATCCTGCACTACAAGGTCACGGCGCGGGACGACTCGCCGTACTGGAATCACTGCCGCCAGATGGCCGTGCCCGAGACCTTGCAGCGCAAGATCGATCTGTTCTGCAGCAATGGCCGCATCGTGCGCGAGGCCGATGAGCTGTTCGCCGAGCTGAGCTGGCTGCAGGTGATGAATGGGCAGGGCCTGCAGCCGCGGGGCTACCACCCGCTGGCCGAGCAGACGCCCAAGGCCGAGGCGGTGGAGTTGCTCGATCACATCCGGCAGGTGATTGCGCGCTGCGTGCAGGTCATGCCCACGCAGGCCGCCTATATCGCTGAACATTGTCAGGCCCTCAGGCCAGGGAGCGGCACATGAGATGGATGTTGGCAGTCCTTGCCATGGCGGGCCTGCTGGCCTGCAATGTGAGGGCAGCGGCCGGCCCCAGCCCCAGCCCCAGCTTTCAGATCGCCACCTACAACCTGCGGCTGAATCTGGCCTCGGATGGGCCAAACGCCTGGCCTCTGCGGGCCGAGGCCGTCAAGGCCTTGATCCGGTATCACGAGTTCGATGTCTTCGGCACCCAGGAGGGCTTGCCCGAGCAGATCGACGAGCTGGCCCGCATGGAGGAGTTTGCCCATGTTGGCGTGGGCCGCGACGACGGTAAGCGTGCCGGTGAGCACTCGGCCATCTTCTTTCGCAAGGCGCGCTTCGAGGCGCTCAGCAGTGGTGACTTCTGGCTCAGCCAGACGCCGGACGTTCCGTCCAAAGGCTGGGACGCACGCTGCTGCAACCGTCTGGCCAGCTGGGTGCAGCTGCGCGACCGGGAAAGCCAGCGCCGCTTCTTCGTCTTCTCGGTGCACTTCGATCACGAGGGTGAAGTGGCCCGCAAGGAATCGGCCAAGCTCTTGCTGCACAAGGTCAAGGAGATTGCCGGCACAGCGCCGGTGATCTGCCTGGGCGACTTCAACTCGACCCCCGAGACCGAGCAGATCCAGCGCATGCAGGCGGCGCTGCGCGATGCCTACCGGGTCAGCCAGAGCCCGCCCTACGGCCCGGTCGGCACCTTCAACGCGTTCAAGATCGACGCGCCGATGACGGCCCGCATCGACTACCTCTTCCTCAGCCCCGGCATCACGGTGCTCAAGTACGGCGTGCTCAGCGATTCGCAGGCCGGCCGTTTCCCGTCTGACCACCATCCGGTGCTGCTGCGCGTGCGCCTGGACTGAATTGACGCCGGCACCCGATGCCATGCTTATCCCTTTTCGTTCTCTGACCCGACTCCCTCCATGAGCCTCCTGTTTCCTGCTTCTTTCTCCTCCTCAAGCCGCCCTGGCTTTGCGTCTGCTGTGCTGATGCTGGCTGTCTGCATCAGTGCCGGCGCCGGTGCCGGTGTGGCCCAGGCCGCACCGGATGCCGGCAGCGTGTCGTCCTGGCAGACGCGCGCCGACCAAAGCCGATTGCTGGCCCGCGAGCCTGACCGCCGCTTCAAGCCCGGGCAAAAGGCGCTGCCCCTGCACATCGAGGTGGACCCCAGCCAGCGCTTTCAGACCATGGAAGGTTTCGGGGCCTCCCTCACCGATGCCTCGGTCTGGCTGATGCAGCAGCGCATGAGCGAGACGCAGCGCAAGGCCTTGCTGGAGGAATTGTTCGGCCGCGGGCCGGGGGGTATCGGCTTTGATCTGACCCGCCTGACCATCGGCGCCTCAGACTTTTCGCGCAGCCACTACAGCTATCTGGACCTGCCTCCCGGCCAGACCGATATGGCATTGAAGGCCTTCTCGATCGAAGCTGCGCGCGCCGAGCTGCTGCCCGTGGTCAAGTCGGCCCTGGCCATCAATCCCCGCCTGCAGGTGATGGCCTCGCCCTGGAGCGCGCCGGGCTGGATGAAGCAGACTGACAGCTTGATCAAAGGTCGCCTCAAGCCTGAGATGTACGGTGTGTTTTCTGAGTATCTGGTTCGTTATGTCGACGCTTTTGCGGCAGAAGGCGTGCCTATTTTCGCGTTGACGATTCAGAACGAGCCGCACTTCGAGCCGCCTGACTACCCCGGCATGCGCGTCGATCCGGCCGAACGTGCCGCCCTGGTCGGCCAACACCTGGGGCCTTTGCTCGCGCAACGCGGCCTGAAGACGCAGCTGATCGACTGGGACCACAACTGGGACGAACTGAAGTCGCCGCTGGCGGTGCTGGCCGATCCGGTGGCACGCCGCTATGTGGCCGGCGTGGGCTGGCACTGCTATGCCGGCGATGTGCAGGCCCAAACCGTGGTCCATGAGGCCCACCCCGACAAGGACACCTGGTTCACCGAATGCTCAGGCGGCGAATGGGCGCCCGAGTGGCACAAAACCTTGCCCTGGATGATGAGCAATCTGGTGATCGGCAGCACCCGCGGCTGGGCCAAGGGCGTGCTGATGTGGAACATGGCGCTGGACGAAAACCACGGGCCCCATCTGGGGGGCTGCAAGGACTGCCGCGGCGTGGTCACCATCGACTCCAAGACCGGTGAGGTGACCCGAAACATCGAGTACTACGCCCTCGGTCATGCCAGCAAATTCGTGCGCCGCGGTGCGCAGCGCATTGCCTCGCCGACCAAGCTGGGCGGCCTGGAGACGGTGGCCTTTCGCAATGGCGACGATGGCTCCATCGCCCTGATCGTCAGCAATGGCGAGGCGCAAAGCCGCCGCTTCACCGTCGGGCAGGGCGCGCGCCGCTTGGCCTACACCCTGCCCAAGCACAGCGTGGTCACCTTCACCTGGGCGGGCCAGTGAGGTGCAGCCGCGCGGGTGCGCGCTGTGTTCTGGTCCTGGCCGCGCTGAGCAGCATGGCTGCGCATGCCGAACTGCGGCTGCACGGCGTCTTCGGCGATCACATGGTGCTGCAGCGCGCCGTGCCCATCCCGGTCTGGGGGCAGGCAGAGCCCGGCGAGCGCGTCGAGCTGCGCCTGCATGGGCAGCGTCAGACCGTGCAGGCCGATGCCCAAGGCCGCTGGCGCCTGCAGCTGCGCCCCGAGGCGGCCGGCGGCCCCTACCGGCTGGAGCTGCGTGGCGAGCGCAGCGATCAGGTGTTGGTGCTGCGTGATGTGCTGGTCGGCGATGTCTGGCTGGCCTCGGGCCAGTCGAATATGGAATGGGCGCTGCGTGACTCTTTCGGTGGCCCGGCCGAAGCGGCTGCGGCCCAGGACCCCGGCCTGCGACACCTCAAGATCGCCCATCGCACGGCCACTCAGCCGCAGAGCGATCTGGCGCCCGCGCCCTGGCAAGCCGCCACCGGGCCCCAAGCGGCGGACTTCGGTGCCGTGGCCTACCACTTCGCAAGACAGCTGCGGCAGAAGCAGCCGGGCGTGCCCATCGGCCTGCTCAATGTCTCCTGGGGTGGCACCCAGATCGAGAGCTGGATGAGCCGCGAGGCCCTGGCCCGCCAGCCCGATATCGCCCCCTTGCTGGTCGGCATGCCGGACTCGCCGCAGGCCTTTGCAGCGCGCTACCAGGCGCGCATGGACGCCTTGCTCACGGCCTGGCAGGGCAGGGGGGCGAGCGAGCCCGGGCAGGCTCTGGCCCACTGGGCCCGCGCCGATTGGGATGACAGCCGGTGGCCGCAGCTGCAGGCGCCGGGCATGTGGGAAGGCCAAGGCCTGAGCGATCTGGATGGCACGGTCTGGTACCGCCGCAGCCTGCAGCTCAGCGAAGCGCAGGCCGCGGCGCCTGATGCCGTGCTGAACCTGGGCCTGGTTGACGATTGCGATGAAAGTTTCGTCAACGGCCAAGCCGTGGGCGGCCAGTGTGGCTGGGACCAGCTGCGCCGCTACGCCCTGGCGCCCGGCCTGCTGCGCGCTGGCCTGAATGTGATCGCGGTGCGCGTGCGCGACACCGGCGGCGGCGGTGGTCTGCATGGCCGGCCTGAGGGCCTGGCCTTGCAGCTCGGTGGGCAGACGCTGAGCCTGGCCGGGCCCTGGCGGGCCCAGGTTGAATCGCTGCTCGAGAAGCCCGAGCTGGGGCCCAATGATCTGCCCTCGCTGCTGTTCAACGGCATGCTCAGCCCGCTGCAGGGCCTGCCGATTCGCGGCATGCTCTGGTACCAGGGCGAGAGCAATGTGCCGCGTGCGGCCCAGTACGAACGCCTGCTGCCGGCCTTCATCAACGATCTGCGCGCGCGCTGGGGCCAGGGCGAGTTTCCTTTCTTCATCGTGCAGCTGGCGGCCGATCAGCCCTGGCAGAACAACAGCCTGCAGGGCAGTGCCTGGGCCGAGCTGCGCGAGGCGCAGGCGAGGGCGCTGCGCCTGCCGCGCACCGGCCTGGTGCTCAGCAGCGACCTGACCGACGATGGCAATCTGCACCCGCGCCACAAGCGCGAGCTGGGTGAGCGGCTGGCGGCGTTGGCCATCGAAGACGCGAGATCCGCGAACTACGCCAAGCCGAACGGCAAGCCGAAGGCCAAGCTGAACCCGCTGGTCCACGGCCGGGTTCACGGCCCGCTCTTGCAGCGCATGCGCATCCACGGATCCGCCGTGGAGCTGCGCTTCACCCAAACCGCGGGCGGCCTGTATTGCCCGGACGCCGAGATTCGCGGCTTCACCGTGGCCGGCGCCGATGGCGTGTTTCATCCGGCCCATGCGCAGCTGATCGGCAAGCATCGTGTGCGCGTGAGCAGCCCCGCCGTGCCTCAGCCGCAGGCCCTGCGCTACGGCTGGCTCGACAACCCGCAGCCGATCAATCTCTTCAACCGCGCCGGCCAGCCCGCTATGGCATTCCGCAGCGACCGCTGGCCGCGCCTGACCGAGATCCAAAGCTATGGCTTCTGAATCGACTGGAAGGCTTGCCAAGGCTGCCTGCAAGGCGCTGCTGCTCGGGGCCTTGTCCCTGAGTTGCGGCCTGCTCCTTGCGGCACCCGCAGCACCTGCGGCCCCGCCCATTCCCTTGGCTGCGGTGCTGCCGCAGCCGCAGCGGCTACAAGCGCTGGAAAATCAAGCGCCGTTTGAGCTCGACCGGAGGGTGCAGGTCTGGGCCGATCCGGCCTTGCGGGCGCCGGCACAGGCCTTGGCGCGCGAGCTGGGCCTGCGCCCGGCCCGTTCTGGTCAAGCACCGGCGACCGGCGCCCCGGGCCGGCAGATCCGCCTGGCCCTGGCGAAAGATCTGCCGGCCGTGGCGGGTGCTTACCGCTTGCGCATGGCCGGCGAGGCCCTCGTCATCGAAGCGGCCGAGGCCAGCGGCGCCTTCTACGCCGGCCAGACCTTGCGCCAGCTTCTGCCGCCGGGTTGGCGCCTTCGGGGTGATGCCCGCGTCCGCCTGCCGGCCGTCGAGATCGAGGACGGGCCGCGCTTTGCCTGGCGCGGCCTGATGCTCGATGTGGCCCGGCACTTTCACGATGCCTCTCGCGTCAAGCGGGTGATCGACCAGATGGCGGCCTACAAGCTCAACCGCCTGCATCTGCACCTCAGCGACGACCAGGGCTGGCGTGTGCAGCTGCGCAGCCTGCCGCGGCTCAGCCAGGTCGGCGGGCGCGGCAGTCATTCGCAGCCCGACACGGGGCCGGCGCAGTTCTTTAGCGAGGCCGATGTGCGGGAGATCGTGCGTTATGCCGCCGCGCGCCATATCGAGGTGGTGCCTGAGATCGACATGCCGGGCCACAGCGGTGCCGCGGCGCGCGCCTACCCCGAGTTCTTTGACGGCCGTGTCACCTTCAACCCGGCCAAGCCTGAGACCTACCGTTTCATCGACACCCTGCTGGGCGATCTGGTGCGCCTGTTCCCGGGCCGCTACCTGCATTTCGGCGGCGACGAGGTCTGGGTGGACAACACCCGCTGGAAGGACATGCCCGATGTCATGGCCCTGGCGCGCAAGCTCACGCCGGCCGATCAAGCGCCGCAGCTCAAGGCGGTGGAGGCGGACTTCGCGCGCCGCGTGGTGCAGCTGATCCAGAAGCATGGCCGCATTCCCATCGGCTGGGACGAGGTGATCGCCGCCGGGCTTGATGATCCTGCGCTGCTCGTGCAGTGGTGGCGCATGGACAAGCCCGAGGCGGCACGTCAGGCGCTGCGGCAGGGGCAGTCGCTGATCTTGTCGCCGTCTGACCGCATGTACCTGGACTACGCCGCCGGCCTGGGTGAACCGGGCGCACCCTGGGAAGGCAACACCGGCGGCCCGGTCTCGGTCGAGAAGATCGTGGCCTGGGAGCCCATGCCGGAAGGCTTGAGCGAGGCGGAGCGCGAGCGCGTGCTGGGCATCGAGGCGCCGCTGTGGACCGAGAACGTGCGCAGCGAAAGCTATCTGCAGTTCATGCTCTACCCGCGTCTGGCGGCGGTGGCCGAGGTGGCCTGGCGTCAGAGCGCCAATTCCAGCCCGGCCGCCTTTGTGAAGCGCCTGGCACCGCATATCCAGCGCTGGAAGGCCCAGGGCTTGAATGTGCGGGGCAGCTTGGAGGATGCGCACCGCTACCGATTGCATTGAGCCGAGCGGGAGCCTTCGGCCCCGCTCCTTTTTTGCTCAGCGGTGATCAGTCAGTCGTGTGATGCCCAGTGCCTTGAGCACGTACTTCTCGTAGATGGGTTCGGTGTTGCCGCTCTTCATCTTGCTCATGAAGTATTTCTCGAAGGCGATTTTGGCGAGGTGCACCCATTTGCCTTTCTTGAACCAGTTGACATTGCGTGGCGGGATCTGGGGCAGGGCGACGAAGGCCGCGCCGGTGTCGCCCATATCGGCCAGGCAGATGGCGTTCCAGGTGCCTTTGGCCGTGGCGGGTTTGCCCGCCAGTTCGTCGGCGATGTTGTGGGCAATGGCGCTGACCATGCTTTCGATCATGTAGCCCGTTTTGGGGGCGCCGGTGGGCACCGGGGTCACCTCTACCGGCGGAATGGCCACGCAGACGCCAGCGGAGAAGATGCTGGGATAGCGTTTGCTTCGCTGGTGCTCGTCGATCAGCACAAAGCCGCGCGGGTTGCACAGCTCGGGCACGGCGGCCACGGCGTCCACGCCTTTGAAGGCGGGCAGCATCATGGCCAGCTTGAAGCCCACCGCGTGTTCGCGCTTGACCTGGCCCAGATCATCCAGCTCGCTGCAATGCAGTTGGTTGGCTTCGACCTGGTGGGTTTTGGCATTGCAGATCCACTTGATATCGTGTCCGCGCAGCTCGCTCTCCAGCATGCTCTTGCTGTCGCCAACGCCGCCCAAACCCATATGGCCAATATAAGGCTCGCTGGTGACAAATGTCATCGGCACTTTGTGGCGCAGCTTGCGCTTGCGCAGGTCGCGATCGACGATGAAGGCGAACTCATACGCCGGCCCGAAGCAACTGGCGCCGGGCATGGCGCCGATGACAATGGGACCAGGATTCTTCAGAAACTCCTGAT
Source organism: Paucibacter sp. B51 (assembly GCF_027863535.1). Lineage (NCBI taxonomy): Bacteria > Pseudomonadati > Pseudomonadota > Betaproteobacteria > Burkholderiales > Sphaerotilaceae > Roseateles > Paucibacter sp. B51. The sequence goes on from NZ_JAPIVN010000001.1 coordinate 3,806,670, forward strand.
ACTCGGCCCAGAACTTTTCAGCGTGCGGCACGCTGCAGATCGAGTGGGTGTGGCCGCCGTGCGGGCCTGCGCCGGGTACTTCGTCGAAGCTGAGTTTGGGGCCGGTGGTGATGACGAGGTAGTCGTAGGCGATGGTCTGGCCGTCCATCAGCTGCAGCTGATGCGCGTCGGCACGGATGGTTTGAACCGCCTGCGCGATGAACTCGATTCCTTTGCGTTCCAGGTAGGGCCGGATCGGCATCGTGGTTTCCGCAGCTTCTCGCCAACCCACGGCCACCCAGGGGTTGGAGGGCGTGAACTGAAAAGTCTCGCTCGCGTTCACAACCGTGACGCGGTGCTCGGGACCGAGCAATTCCCGGATCTCGTAGGCGGCCGGCATGCCGCCGAGTCCGGCGCCGATGATGACGATTTGAGCCATGGTGTGTCTCCTGTGGGTTGGCGATCGTTAAGGGGCGAGCGTTTGGGGAGCCGGAAGCGCCGTCTTGTCGCGACGTTTTAAGAGCCTGAGTGTTAGCTTGATTTTACATAATACACATTGTCGAAATTCGGGGTAGTATTTGCAGTGTTGCGTTTGCCGATGTCCAGGAGTCCTCCCAGGGGTTCAGGGTACTTTGATATCGTTGCAAAACCATGCTCATGAAGATCACAAACCGAAGATGCGTTCTCGTTGATGGTCAAAAGCTTCCCCGGTACTGGCCTGCTGTCTGGGAGCTTTTTCACGGCGCTGGTCTCGCTAGCTCGACACTAGAGGAGCGGCTAGGCCACATCGAAGCCCTCTATCAGTACACAGAATTGGCCGGCGGCGGGTGTCTGGACGACGCACTATCAGAGCTTGATGTTGACGTGCTAAGCAGCGCCCTTGAGTCCTTCTTCATTTCGCTGCGGAACATTCCTGTGCCTACCTCGCGCGCGTTGAAGCGTTGGAACGCGGCGTTTCATTTTGTTCGGGATACTTGCGATCGCATTGCTTCCAATCCCTTTGCCCCCGATCGAATGGCTGAACTCAAAGGCCACGTAGCTCGGTTGGACCGGCTCTACCTCGGTCTTCGACCATTGAAGCAGCGATTTGGAGCATTGCCCAGAGCATTGCCGCGGTTAGTGCTTTCTGAATTGTTGGAGATCGCAAGGCCCGGCAATGCGAGAAATCCATTTTCTCGGGAGCCGACGCAATGGCGGGCATACACGCTAGTGCTGCTATTTCTGCTTCAAGGTCTGCGCAGAGGCGAGGCGTTAACTTTGCGAGCCGATGCAATCCGTTCGGAACGTGATCCCGCAACTGGCGCCGTTCGGTGGCTGCTCGCCGTGGAGATGAGTGATGGCGAGGGAGATTCTCGCGCGAATATGCCCAGCATCAAGACCGCTCAATCCATTCGCCAAATTCCGGTTTCGGCGGAGACTGCAGAAGTCCTGCTCACATACGTTGAGAACTATCGCGGAAGAGTCAAGCACCCTTACTTGATCAGCAGCGCTCGCCGCTCGCCGCTTTCGATCGCCGGCGTAACGAAGCTGATGCAGAACCTGTCGACGGCCCTTTCAACAGAAGCTCGAATCGAACTCAAAGGCCGGACCGGCACCGAAACGGTTACAGCCCACGCACTGCGACATACCAGCGCAGTGGTGCGTATGAAGCAGTTGCTAGCGAGGAACTCGACGACCGATCAAGCCATGATGCATCTGCGCAGTTTCTTTGGATGGTCCAAGACCTCAGTTATGCCGCTGCACTATGCAAAGACAGCCCTAGATGAAAGGTTGTCCGAAGTCTGGGAGGACAAGTTTGATACCCGTCTGGACCTGCTGCGGAGCTTGGCTCAATGATTCTCGCCTTACCTATTGCTAGTGACCATTTCGCTCAGGCGCTCCGGACACTTCCTCCACTTCCTCGAATCATCCAATACGAAGATGACTACGACGAGCGGATTCGCTCAATTCATGTCGAGGACGCCGAAAACTTTGCCGAACTACACCTGTCCGGCAAGCCAACAAAGCTGAATTTCAGTAAGTTCGCACCAAGGACTCGCCCCCTCCTCCGCTCATTCCTACTCATTAGTCTGCAGACCCTCTCACCAGCTTCGGTTCAGAACTACTACAAGAACCTGATCCGGATCGACGGCGACGATGTCGAGTTGCTGGCCCTCTCCAGGCCAATGGATGCGAAGGCATCTTGGCCAGTGATGCTGGCAAAGTACTCGGAAGAAATAGCATTTGTCCTCAAGGCCCTGGTCGCATTCCTTTGTCAAGCTCGCATCGGTCAGTGGACTCCGTTGCATGCAGATTTTGTCCGTAAGGCATTGGCCGTTCCCAAAGGCCGCGATGCCTATGCTTCAGTTCGCGCGGGTGACTGCTTTCTAAGCACTGATGAGGAGGCGCGCCTAGTCCGTTGGATAGACGACGCCGCGAGATCTCCTTCTGAGATGAACAAGGCAGATTTGGAAATCGCGTGCTTGGTCATTTGCTCATACCAAATGGGAATGAGGCCTAAGCAGCTGGGGATCCTTCGGAAGCGGGACTGCTCAGTTCGTTGGAGCGATGTTGATGGCAGCCCAATCGTGCACCTACAGTTTCGGATGCTGAAGCAGAGGGACGCGCTAATGTCAAGACTTCCGCTTGTCCGCAAAGTTAAACGTGAATGGGCCTCGCTATTTGCTGCTCTATGGAGTCTGAAGAGTTCTGACAGGGACGACTCCTTTCTGTTCGGCTTCACGAGTCGATCAACGCTAAGTGCGGCGCTGATTGATAAGCTCGATGAGATTCTTCCCGCCGGCGGTCGCGTTGCATACGACCTCCGCCATTCGTTGGCGCAACGCTTGGTGGATTCAGGTGCCAGTCACGAGGAATTGGCTGCAGCTATGGGACATTCCGAATTGCGGACCGGTCTCGTCTATTTCCGGGCCTCTGCAAACCAAGCGGAACTTGTGAACAAGGCTCTCGGGGTCTCGGAGACGTATCGCACCGTAGCCAGGATTGCCACCGAAAGATTTATCGACAAGTGCGAATTAGCAAAGCTCCGTGGCGATCAGCAGATAGCAGGCGTGCCGCATGGTATTCCCATATCCGGAATAGGCGGATGCAAATCCGGTCAACCAAGCTGTTCGTTTAACCCAGTTATAGCCTGCTATGGCTGTCCAAAGTTCATGCCCGTGCGTGACCTTGCGCTCCATGAACAGGTCCTTCAAGACTTTAGGAGCATCGTGCTGTTCTACAAAGACGTTGGCCACGGCGAAGTGGCTTCACCCGCATTCCTGCAACTCCAGCGCACCATCTCCGAGGTGCAAGGTGTAATCCGTGCACTGGGGGCTGAATGAACAACATGCTGAATTTGCAGCCTACCTTACCCTTCGCACACAACATCAACCCGAACTTTTTGGCATTTATCGAGCAAGCCAAGCGTATCGCCACAGATGCCGGGTTTCACTGGGATATGCGTGTGAACGAAGCAGGAAACGCTGCCAAGGGATTCGAGTGGAACCTTCGGCTCATGGCCAACGACGGCCGCCCGAAGCCACAGATCTTGCGTACGTTCGCTGAGGTCGGTGAAGCTCTTCAAGTGATGGGGAGGCGAGAGGCTGTAAGCGGATCTCTGAAGGCGGGCACTGTTTCGAAAGCCTGGCAGGACCTCATAAAGGCGTACACGATTGAGCACGTACTGGTGCGACGGAAGAGCATTCAGTACATCAGTCAGGCTGCAGCTGCACTTCGACTCATCGCCACGATTTCTCGACGGGAACCCTGGACGACTACAGCGGACGACCTTCGGCTTGCATGCGAGATTTCGGACGAACTCCAACCTTCTCGAGGCCGTACCCTCGTCATTCTGGGGTTAATTTCAACCGTTGTTGATCCCCTCCATCTATTCAATGCATGCCCGTTAAGCGGCTTGCTTTCCCGTCCAGAGAGGATGCGTTCTGGAAGGGCGCGCTTTGCTCAGACTACAAAGAAGCTGGCGAAGACACTCGCAGAGCGGAAGGCCGAGGAGAAGTTGCCGGAGCGTCGTGCATTTTGGGAGCTTGTTCGCATCGTCTTCACTGAAAAGCCGCGCACCTTCAACGATGCACTTCGCTTTGCAATGATCAAGGTGCTGCTGTTCACTGGGCTAAGAGTTGGCGAAGTCGCACACCTGCCCCTGGATTGGAGGCGATCGCGCACGTACCTGGATGATTCGGGACGCCCTGCTGGCGAGCTAGGTGGTATCTCGGAGACCCTCTCAATCCGTCACTTCGCCGAAAAACAGGATTGCAACAAGCTCTACGAGGAGACGCAATTCGTACCGGACATGTTCCGTGAACCGTTGGAGAGCACCCTGGCCGAAGTTGCAGTGTTGACGGCACCACTGCGGGCCACACTCAAGGCTCAGTACGAGTCTGGCCGCATTTTCCCAATGTACGAACTAGACCAGTTGGTGGATTCGGTAGAAATGTATGTTCGCATGTCTGGAAACCCCGTCTGGGCAGCTGTACCTTCGGCCGAGGTAGAGGCCGCCATTTCCCGCTATGCCGACTCTTTTGACGCGCGCGAACTAGCTGACCTCCAGGAAATGCAAGCCTCCGCAGACTCGCTTTCGGCAACGGTCAGCAGATATTTTTCTGCCGAGCGCCGAGAGTTTGGACTTGTTCAAAGGCGAGCGGATGGAAGTCGGCCAAAGCGCGGCATAAGAGGAACCTACTTGCGCATTGCCGAAGTCGAAACTTTTATAGGCAAGCATCAGCCGACCAAGGTATCAGACCTGACCCCCCTAGTTCTCGACAATGGCTCAATGATTGCACCTTGGGAAATGCTCTTCCTTATGCCGAAGCGCGCAGTTGGCGCGGGTAGAGGGGAGACGATTGTGGACCCAGTGCTAGCCTCGTCCATCGGAATTGCGGACGAGATCCTGGTCCAAAGCTCGCTTGGGGGAGACGCGAGAGAGGCCACGTCGCTGTTCAACTTGTACGGACAATCTGACAACGACCGAAAGTTGAGCATCAAGAGCCACGCATTCCGTCATTTGCAAAACACCGAACTGTTCCGCCTTGGCGTCGCCGACACGATCATCTCCAAGCGCTTCAATCGGCGGAGCGTGGCGCAAAGCTACGACTACGATCACCGGAGCTTAGCCGAGGAGCTAGATCAGATTGAATTGCCCGAGGAATGGGAGCTCATGATCGGCGCAAGTAAGGCTGCAAGCGTGGCCAAGATGATCAAAGCAGGCCGTGCCCATGGCCCAATCGTTCGAGAGTTCAGGAGTATTCAAGCCAAGGAAGGTGACGAGGCTGCGTTGCGATTCTTGGCGGTCGAGGCAGATGGATTCCATGCCACGCCGTATGGGACTTGCTTGAACTCGTTCACTGTCGATCCCTGCCCCAAGCACCTTGAGTGTTTCTCGGGCTGTCGCCACCTGTCGGCAACCAATCTACCGGAGCACCAAGACAACATTCTCAAGTTGCACGGGCGATTGAAGATTGCATTGGAGAGCGCGCAGGCTCGCCCGGAAGGAACGGTGGGCAAGGCCAATCAGATCGCCCACGCCATGGAGCGGCTCAAAGGGGTCGAAGCACTAATGACCACCCTCCCCGGCCAAGCCGTATTCCCGGATGGCAAAGATCTCTCCGGTGCTTCTGCAGATCTCCCACAAAGTGTGCTGCATGGTGCGTAAGACAAAGGACCCCTCCCACCTCGAGCTTCGAGATGTGCTCTCAGGCATGCTTGACCGCGATGAAGACATCACCGCTCGAGCCGTGGCGAGACGACATTCCTCCATCAAGAATGCAAGTGACTACACCCGGCATGCGGAACGGCGGGCGCTTCTGGAGCAAGCTCAGACCAAGCAGTTAGAACTCCGCAAATTCTCAACGAAGGTGCGACGGGAAGGCTCGCGTCTTGCAGCGGAAAAATTGCAGGCTGCCGAAGCCCGGATACGCGCGTTGGAAGAAAACGAGAGCGCCAGAGTCTCCAGCCATTTGGCGATGATTCATGCAGTAGCGGAACTTGGGGGGACTGCAAAGCTACTTGCTTTCTATCGCGCTTACGCGGAGGTTCGAAATCGGCTTCATAGGCAAGGTGCATTGCCAGAAAACATCACCGCTGAGTCGCGAGGAATGCCGTTAGAGCGCTCGACCTGAATCGGCAAGTCCTCTCAAAATGTCGAATACGAACTAGTCATTCATCTTCAACCGTCCACAGAGCCTGGAGACTTCGTTCTTCGCCGAGTCGAGTCCCAAAAAAACTCCAGAGGTATGTGCCTGATTCGGTCTCGATCCTCCAACATCGGTCATCCGAGTAAGGTTCTGAGCATTCGGTGATGGTGGTACATCGCGAGAGTATCAGTCGGTCCTCACCCGTAACTTGCTGTGGCAGCATGACGTAGAGCCGCCGCTGGTCCCATCGATCAAGTCGCGCTGCCGTGATCGCATCTTCAAGCAAGCCGAACGCAAGACGCCGACTAGATAGGTGACTGTCACCTCTCGATGTCTTCGCCGCTGCCTGCAAGAGCCAAATTGGCATTGGCCCGATCAATTCTGTGGCGCTGTAAAAGGTGAAACCTGGCTCTGAGTTCAAGCCTTTCGGCCAGATCCGCGACCAAGTCTCATGCGCTCGGAACATGCCCAACGCTCCTCATCTTGATTGGATAGGGTCTGCGACTTTTGATCTGCTGGGTCTGCGTCATATGTGGAAGATCGTCCGTGGTCTGATTGGCATCATATTCAGATCATCGTCGCATGCCAACGCCGTCCCCTAGGCATGCGCAGGACCCTATCTTGGTAGCCCTGGGCAATGCAATCCGCGAGATCCGCTTGGAAGCGGGCATGTCTCAAGAAGACCTGGCTCATGGGAGCCAGATCGATCGCGCTTACATGAGCAGCATTGAACGCGGCCGCCAGAACCCAGGGATTATCTCCATTGCTCGAATTGCGGGTGCACTGGGGCTCGCAGTTAGCGAGCTAATGCGACGTGCGCAAATCTGACGCTTTAAGTGCGCGTCACGATTCCTTAAATGCTGAATCGAACCGCTTTTCTGGCGTTTCATTTCAAGCAGTTCGGTTCGTCCAGAGAGGCTCTTGCGACTTCATCGTCATGCCGAGCTCGCGTCCGAGGTGATATGCAATTTGGCATTTCTCTCAATCAGATACATGCGCTGAAGAACTCCCGCAAGCTCATGATCGGCAATCGTAGAGGCACCGTGATACGGCAGGTGAACAGCTCCCTGAAACGTCCCGTCCGTCGACGAGCATCCTCGCGGGCGCCAGTGACGCCTTCTCGCCCTTTTCAAGCTTGCTCTTGGGTAGCTCCTCACAACGCCCAGATTCTTCTGTTCGGATTGTTTGCCAAGCAGGCGCAGCTAGCCTAAGCGATGTGCCAGCTGGAACTCGAGTAGTCGCCAGTCGCGCCTTAGTTAGACGGTTCGATTTCGGCAAGGTACTCGGTCAGTTCAGTGTTACGTCGCTTGCCATCGAGGTGACCTGCGTACGTAATTTGTAGCCACTCAGGCGGTGAGTCTCGGGGTGATGTTATCGGTGTCGGACCATTCGCGGCGAACCGCAGCGGGCGGCCGGTAGCCCAAGGCGCTGTGCGGCCGGCGCTCGTTGTAGAACTGGCGCCAGGCTTCGATGAGCACCTTGGCCTCGGCCAGTGTGCGGAACCACTCTCGGTTGAGCAACTCGTCGCGCAGCTTGCCGTTGAAGCTTTCCACAAAGCCGTTCTGCCAGGGCTTGCCCGGCGCGATGAAGGCCGGCCCGATGGCCTCGTCGCGCAGCCAGCGCATCACGGAGCGCGCGGTGAACTCTGCACCGTTGTCGCTTCGGATGTGCTCAGGCTTGCCGTACAGGCGCATCAGCCGCGACAGCGTAAAGATCACATCCTGCGAGCGCAGTCGGCTGGCCGGCACGATGGCCAGACACTCCCGCGTGTGCTCGTCCAACATGCACCGCATCTTCAGCACGCGCCCGTTCACGAACTGGTCGTGCACGAAGTCGTAGCTCCAGACGCTGTTAGGTCGCACGGCACCGGGCAGGCGCATGTCGCAGCCGCTGCGCCGACGGCGCGGACGCTTGCGCGGCTGATGCAGGCCCAGGCTGCGCCACAGCCGCCGCACCCGGGCTTCGCCCACGTCCAGCCAGGCCGCCATGCGGCGGTAGCCGAAGCGCGGCACGTCTTGCGTTGCGTCCATGAGTCGAGTTCCCTGCGCCCGGTCCTTGCCAGGCTGGCGCAGCGCATAGCTGCTCACGCGCCGACTCAGCCCCAGAATCTGGCAGGCCCGGCGCTCGGAGATGCCCCGGCAGATCAGGGCTCGAACAGCAGCCCGGCGACCTGACGGGATGTCATTTTTTTCCGGTGAACTCCTTCAGGCCCTCGATGACCAGCAGTTGCTCGGCCAGCATGCGCTTGAGCTTGGCGTTCTCGGATTCCAGTTCCTTGAGCCGTTTGGCCTCGGCTACATCCATGCCGCCGAACTTGTTGCGCCAGCGGAAGAAGGTCTGCTCGGTGATGTTGTGGCGCTTGCAGACCTCGCGGATCGATTCCTGCTTGCTCTCCGCTTCGCGCAGGATGCGCACCACTTGCTCGTCGGTAAATCGCTTCTTCATGAGTTCTCCTCGTTTCAAGGTTACGAGAGAACTCACCTTCCATCTGGTCACACGAAACGTCTCAGGTCAATCGAAGCTCGCGCCGAAACTGAACCTGCGCGACAGCAAGGCGTACTGATGCAGTCCATCTGCGTTGGCCCAGACACGCTTCGACGTTAGCAGCGCGAGGATGGCATCGATGTTGTCCCTCTGGGGATGTTTCTCCCACTTTCGGACTTTCGCTCGCAGGTCAGCGACGGTCTCACCAACCTGGGCAGTCTCAAGTAGCCGATTCCAATCCTCTAGAAGGTCTGGCGCGCCAGTGACGATTGCGGCCTGAGCCATGAGCTCAAAGAAGTCGCCATCGATGCTGCCGCCTGCCTTGACGCCGGACAGGCTCGCCTTCATGACCTGATAAATGTTGAGGAACCGTACGAGCCGTCTGGGCGAGTTTCCAGCCCAGCGAGCAAGGCTGGTCATGAACTCCACCTCCGACTTACTGAGCTCCACGCTGGGGACGTCGGTGGACTCGGCCTCATCATCCGCTGCGACGCCAGCGTACTCATTGGGCGATAGCTCAGGGGCGGTCCCAGCGCCGGCTCCTTGGAGTGGCCCGGCTGCCTGGACTTGAGCTACTTCGTTGGCGACGCCATTGCTCTCGCCGCCGCCTTCGCCTCCGTCGCCCCTCCCGCAGTCGAATGCCCTAGGGGCGTCTCCATCATATTCTTCTGCGTCTGGAACCATGCTCTGCGCAGCGGCGCCTTTGAGCCTGTCCTCCATGAACGTCTCACCACCGTCTCCGTCCAACGGGCGGACCCAGTAGGGGACCTGAAAGATCTTCTCCAGGTAGTCATGCGCCGTGGCGCCACCGTCGCCTGCCGTCTTTCCGAGCATCTTCGAGTAGGTGGCGTTCAGCGCCTTCGACACCCAACGCACATCGACGGCAACGAAAACCACGAACAGCCGGAAGGAAAGCAGCAGATGTACAGCCTGCAGAACCTCCACAACCCTGTCAGGCTGGCATCGATCCAAGTCGTCGATGTACAGCACGATGCGGCTGACGGTTGGAGCATCCGTCCGAACGGCAGTGGAAACCACGCTGTCATTCAACTGTTTCACTTCCTCTTCGCGCAGGAGCAGGACGCCCTCATTGTCCGCGGACGTTTGGGCTCTCGCGACCAGGTCTTTAACGCGCTTGTCGAACATCTCCTGTTCGCGTTTCGCCTCAGCGTCGCGGTCGAGCTTCTTGTTCCTTGATTCAGAGATAAGGTCAGAGAGTTCTTCGAAGTCCTTGCGTACCGTAGATACCAGGCCAAGGTGCTTGGCGTAGTCGTCGCCAGCGGCCCTTGCACGCAAGAAGCTGAGCAGGCGCCCGCGTCCGTTCTTCGAGTTGTACTCGCGTGCGGCCTCGCCAACCTTTGCTGTGCTCGCGGCCAGCCTGGCCTTGCCTTCTGAAACTTCTGCGGAGATGCGCGCCAGATCCTCATGAAGCTTCTTGACCTCCTCGACAGGCTTCTCAAGCCGCTCCTCGGAGACCTGCTTGAATTTCTCCCGCACAGACCGCATGAACTTGATTGCGCTCCGGACCTTGGAGGTTGTTTTGACCAGGATGGCCGTCAGTCCCAGAAGCAAGCCACTCGCGGATGCGGTCCATCCAGACACCAGCGTAGCGAGATCAGGTCGGTCAAGTAGCCGGCCCAATATGGTCGGTCCGAAGTACACAAAGAGCCCTGCCACGCTGGCGGCGCCAATGAACCACGCAACCCCCTTTAGGCTGCCTAAAGCTCGCTTGGCCTCCTCCAGCACAGTGCCCGCGTCAACCCGAGATTCGTTGAGCTCCTGAAACGCAGCGCTTAGCTTCTGGCCGTCTTCGGTCACACCGTCCAGACCGAGAGCTTTCGCGTGAGCCTTCAACTCAGTGTCGCCACCGATGCGCTCCTTAAACAGGGCAAGCACCGTCTCCCAGTAGTTGACCGGTAACGCTGCCGCTTCGGTGCGCCTGCAATTCAACTTGAACTCAGCGTCGGCCAAGAAAACTGCGGCGTGCGCTTGCTCGGCGCGGCGCTCCATGAGTTGCTCGGCGCTGGCGATGGTCAACTCGCGTGCTGTGGTGAGTTGCTGAAAGACTTTGTCAGCGGATTTCTCGGTTGTCGCCTTGTTCAGCTCCGAGAATATGTGGTCAACCAGGCTTGCCCACAGGTTGGACTCGACGTAGTGCCACGCGTTGAAGCGAATCTGCACCACGTCGCGAAGCAGCTTCTTGCTCGCCGTCTCCTTTGGTGCCTTGTTCGCCGCTTCGATCCGGTCATAGACCAGACGCATGAAGAATGACTTGCCTGCCCCCCAATCTCCGAATACGCCAACAGCCAACGGCGGGGTCAGCTTTCCAGAGATGGCGAGAGCTGCAAACGCCTCAGCTTCACGTGTAGCGCCGAGGGAGTCTCTGGCGTCCTGGGACCAGGCGCTGTCGTTGCCCAGGCTGACAACGCCGGTTTGTCCCTCGGCTGCGATCGCAAGGGAGCCGCGGCCACCGATGGCGCGCTGCCAGAGGGGGCGGAACACGTGCGCGTGCGCCGTTACGCGGGTCAGGAATCGAGCCTTCAGGTCGCCGAGCGACAGACCTGCTCGCTCAGCGTGTCCCAGGAACGCAGCGTCCTCCGCCTTGAGAAGCGCGGCAAGAAGTCCATCAGCTGAGACTAGACCATTCGCAGGGGCCGTGAACTCAGAGGCGCGGGCGGCTGAAAGTAAGTCATTCGAATTTGGGGTGAGCGCATCCTCGCCTTTTCCTTTCTTCTGTTGGCGAAGATAGTCAGTCTTCAGCTTGGCAAGTGGATCACTGAACTCCTCGGCCACGTCGCGAACGGCTCGCCACGCTGCATACTCCCGCGAGCTACGCTCGTCAACCTCCCCCCAGGCTTCAGGGTCGAGCGCAGCAAGAAGCAGGCGAGTCGAGCTGACAGAGCCCGTCAGCCCAACGCGCCGGTAGTCGGCGCTTCGGATGATGGATGCTGCAGGGGATGTGAATCCATCTGCGTTCAGGCCGCCGGGCAGGTCGGATCCGGGCTTCGCTCCTCCGCGTTTTCTCGGTAGGTGCGGTAGCAAGCCTCGGCCGATAGCCTTGCGTCTACTCTCGCCTACGCGCATGAGACCCAGAAGCCCCTCAAACTCATCGGGCTGCAAGGGGAAATTTGCCCCTTGGGATACCCTTAAGAAGCTGTGATTGCCGAGAACGCCGGAGGATACAAGCTCCCGCCTCGATACAGGACTATCCAGAAAGAGCTCAGGTGAGACGGGAATGCGCCAGCGCTCAGTGTCTTCTAGCGTCGACTCCAGGACAGGGGCGCCGCTAACGATGCCCCAGCCCCTCAGACCGCCTTTGAGGCCTGACTCCCAGAACACAACGAGATCACCCTCGTGCGTGTCCTTGGACCTATAGATGATTCTCCAGTTGACCTGCCGCAGTCCCGCGAGGTCCTTCAGCCAAGTGGCCTCTCCAGCTGGCTTGTATTGGAATAACCAGGCATGCTTGTTCTGTCCATCTGACTTTTCCATCCGTCCTCCCTGCGCCGTTTTTCGGCATCGTTGTCATCGCGCTAGGCCGATGCTGCCACTTTAACCGGCTGCACGGTTCCGCCAAACGACTGTCAGCCAGGGCATTTCAACCTTTGGGTCCAACAGGCTCGCTCAACGCGAGGAGCCGCCCTACCTGTTCGCCAACCGCCGCGCCAACCGCCGCGCCAACCGGATGAAGGTTCTTGTGCATGACGGCGTCGGCGTGTGGCTGGCGTCCCGCCGCCTAAATGCGGGCCACTTCGTCTAGCCCCGCGATGTGTCCGGCACGCTGAACCTGACCCGTGCTCAATTCGACGCCCTGGTGCTAGGCCTGTCGTGGCAGCACGTCAGCGAGGCCGGCGTCATCACGCTGCCGTAGTCGCTCGTCCATTGCGGCATCTGCCGATGGGCGGCGAGGCTCATGGCGGGCAGCCTCACCACTCGTAATTGCCGATGACCTCGACACACTCGACGCCCACCAACTGCGCGATGCCCTGCCGGCTGCACGCGCCGAGGCTGAGTTCAAGTAGGCCGTTATCGACAAGCTCACGCACGAGGACGGCAGTGGAACCGGCAACACTGGAATGGGTTGCCTGGTTCAACCATCACCGGCTGATGGGGCCGCTGGGGCACGTCCCGGCTGTGGAGTTCGAAGCCAATTACCATCGTCAACGCGCTGGTCAGGCCGCGACCGTCTGACTTAAATCAACGGGCCTCCTCGGACCCCGGGGCGATTCATCGTTTGCCACCTCGTACTGATACCGAAACAGGACTCGGATCGACTCGTGAAGTCTGCTCCACATCGCCCCTTTGCCGTTCATATGCTGGCGGTGCCGCCGAATGAAGTTGTCGGAGATGCCGACGTAAAGGCGATCGCCGGTCAGCTCCGATACATGAAACCATTTGCGCATGCCTGATAGTTGAAGACTTTTGCCGGTCGGAAACAGGAAATCATCTGCGGTCCACCCGGATCCAGGAAGGTGAACAATCACCAGGGCGAATGGACGCGCTCATTACGGTCTCCGGCGTGACCGCGCTGAAAGGAATCTCTAGGATTTCCTGGGTCAGCTGTGCAAGGACATCCGAGCGCAAGTTCCGTCCAAAGTGTCGCACCTCGAGGCCACCAGTCGCGTCTTCGAGTTCCTGGTCAGTCCGTCGTCAACTTGCTCCGTTGGCTCACGCCACGACGGTTCCTAAGCTACCCCAGAGCATTGGATGAACAAATGCGGTAGAAGATGGCTTAATTTGCCCATCTGATGGTGGACGCTCCGATGAAAAGTTCCAAGCCTCCGACGAAAAACCGTCTGACTTGATTCCGATTGCGCCTACGGTGAATAAAACCTTTGTGAGAACCACAACAAATGCATGCGCTGAAGCACCCGGCGAATTAATAAAGGTGCGCCCAGCATCTATCACCGGATCAGTTGGATGTTCAGTATCAATGCAGTGCCTGAGAGAGAATTCCTCAACTGCCTCCTTGGAGATCGCAGAAAGTTTGAATTTGTGGGGCAAACGCTCCAAGAGCCCCAGATATTTCTTTAGCCCTGGAAAATGATTGAACCACTCATAACAGAGCGAATCCAGTCGCTGAGCCGAATACTCCCTCTCAGCCTCGCGTACTGTTTGAACCGACACAACCCCCTTACCTTCGGAACGCCTCAAGCACTCATTCACAAAGGCAATTGCATCCCTTGGCCTGTAAAGCGTCCGTTGCAATATATGATCCAGAATTGGCATTCCTCCAATCATCTCTGGAAAAATATCCGCCAACTTTAGGCCATTGGAAGTGTATTGTTCGCGACAAAGCTGAGCAACACGACGGTCCAAAAGCTGCCCAAGATGCTCTTTGCTCCACGCAAGCCTCAAAAACAGCGCACGATATTTCTCTTCTTGGAAGCCAGAATCACGCGTTTTCTCAAAAACGCTCTCCAGCAAATCCACTCGCAGGGCCACAATAATCTTGACATTCGATAGCACGCGAAGGTGCTTGATTGTATCAATCAAAGATCTGATGAGCCTGTACCTCAACTCATCATCAACCCAATTCTCATCCAGCCTATCTATTAGAATATACTGCTTCGCTTGGGGGTCGTTGAATATCTCGTCCGCCAATAATTGAATAACATCAGAGAGCTCTTTAATCTGAATTCCATTTATTACCCTTTGAGCCCTATGAATTACGTCGGCCCTTATCTCCTGGGCTCCCTTCTCATGCGCAGAAATTCCGGTATTTAGATATTTAATGTCGGCGCCAATTTGGCTCTTTACTTCGCACTCAAGCTTATTGGTAACTTCTTTAATTCGATACTCTGTCTCTTCCCAGAACCTATCGCCCCAGTTCTTGAGGTAGTTTAGCGCTCGCTCCTTTGCTTGATCAGTTTTTCTAAGCGATGGCAAAAAATTTGAAATCCAGTTTCGTGTGCGTTCTTCGCTTGATAAATTGAATTTATTCCTAAGAAGCTCAACGGTAAATACATGCTTCCAAAGTAGAGAATAAAAAAGATCGAGTTTTACACCTGATTTTGCAAGTGTTTGCAAAATATCAGAATTTGATATAAAATTTAGAGATAAGTTCTCCGGCTGAATCTCGATGACATGCTCCTGTGACGCCTTGATGTGACGCATCAAGGCACTTTTGCCAGCACCTGTTCTACCGACGATTATTCGCTGCGACGTCGAGCAGTCGGCTAAAACTTCATAGTCGCCGGTATCTACAAAACAGCTGGAAATAAATCGATCATCGCTTTCCGCGTCTGGCTCGCCAATTGATGCACCCTTTCTGAACCTAAATTGAAGACTTGCAGGCTTTACACTCATGCTTCATCCCTGAATCGTTGATCGTTGTTGCAATACAATAGTGTCAAACTAGGCCCCATGAACATGATGCCGACGTTGGGGAGCTTGTCGTCCAACGAATCTCGCTCTCGTTGTGCTTTTGATTGGGCCGTAAAAAGGATCGCTCCGGGTTTCACAGTGGCCCGTTGGTTTAAGTCATTAGGTCGCGGCCTGACCAGCGCGTTGACGATGTTAATTGGCTTCGAACTCGGCAGGCGGGACATAGTCAAGCAGCCCCATCAACCAGTGATAGTTGAGCCAAGCTACCCATTCCAGTGTTGCTAGTTCCACCGTTTGCTTAGTTTTCCATGGCCCCTGGCGGTGCAAGGAGAAATGTGCAGGTCAGCTCAGTTCCAATCCTGCTGTCACAGCGTCGAGGAGGGTGGCCCGCAGTGCACGCGAACTTGCTGCTACCGCGTCATAGCCAACGACCACAAGCCTCTGATCCGCGGCAAGGCTCTGTAGAAGGCCCAGCGCTGATGCTCTCGCAGATTCATCCAGCTTTCCCGCACTCGCAAGGTACCGAGCAAAACTGCCACTGATACTTCCATCAACGTCCAACCGCAGTTGTTTGCCAAGAAGGCTCACTACCTCTGGATCACGCTGCAGGCGCTCATGCACTGCTAGATTGATGCTGTCTTGGGCATCAAACTGCATCGGGAGTTCCCGGGTCACCATGCGTTTCAGCAGTTCAACGAACGTGACGGGGTTGTCACGCGCGGCAGAGATAAGTACGCCGACAGCCCAGTCCGCAAAATGGCGTTGCCGATTGGTCGCCGGCGCGGCACCGAATTCAGTGGCGTTTGGTGCATAGACCGCCAATGCAATCTCCGACACCGCATTGTGTCCTTGATTGAACAGCGTAACGAGACTCTGTCGCACTGCTTTGTCCTCTGGGAAGTGAGTCCGCAGGATCTCGGCGACTTCAGCATTGAGCATCGCTTTGCCATTGTTGTAATCCTTGGCGGCAAGCACCTTCCAGCAGTGATCGAGAAGAACCTGACTGCGAGGGCGTTCGCCCGCGAGTGCCCTCAACGCATTGGACGAAAGCGGCAGTTTGCCCTGGTCGGCTAAAGCCGAAAAGGCCGCCTTCGCTGCGGGAGATGCATTGGGGGCAACGGAAAGAATGCTTGCCAGGCCAGACTGACGGCCTGAACGCCCTATCCTTTCCAAGAGGCTCTCGCCAAAAACACTTTCCAACTCAGAAAAGCGTTCGCATATAAGGCGTTCGAGCGAGGGCATCGAATGCAGCGCGTTTCCAGTGAAAAGGGCGACTGGCTTGCCTTGATCGTGCAGTTGAGCAAGTCTATCGAGTGCGCCGATCACTATTAACCCAGCAAGAGCCGCGGCGCGAATGCTTTCATAGTCCGGCCCGACGGCTACGGCATAGCCGAGTAGTTCACGGACGGATTCGTCCCGCCCTTCAGCGGCCACCGCCCCATACTTCGCGATCGCCATGCGAACCCTCAGATCTGGGTCGCACTCTTGCATAGCCATATCGAGGATGCCGCCCAGGAAAGTTCCTGGGTCACTACCGATCGCGAACTCGACTACTTGAGCCCGCAGGCCGACAGGCAATGGCACGGCCGCAGAGAGCAGCAATGGGCCGAAGTCCACGTCGTCTGCATAAGCTTGAGCAATTGCTGCAATCGGGGGCTCTTCGCAGCGCAAGCGATTCGCTGCCAAAGCCCGTACCTTTGGATGCGAACCGAACCACTGGAATATTCCGGGGCTCGGATCGAAGATCCCCTTGCGCTCCGGAAACTTCATTACGGCTTGCACCGCCTCCTGATCAGAACCGTCGGATCCACATCTGGCCAAGCCTTCGGTAAGCAAATCACCGCGCATATTGGGGCGCTCGCTCATCCGGAGAAGACGCTCGCGTGCCGCCGCTTTGTCCCGATAGATCTCAGGCATCATCGACACTAGCTGCTCCAGTTGATCATCTGGAGCACCGACCAATGCATCTATCGTTGAGGAGACTTCTACGTGGTCCCGCCCCCATCCGGCGAGCAGTCCTTGAAGGGCCCAGTACCTATTGAATCCCTGCTTACCTTCAGCCAGCTCAAGCCGAAAAACAGCCGCAAGTTCAGCGTCGGCTACGTGCGACGCGAAGCTCACCATATTGCGCATGCCAATGATCCTATTCTCAGGATTTTTCCAGTAGGCAATTGCAGCGCTCCGAATCTCCGCATCGGACGCAGCAAATCGACCAATCTGCCTCCATACCGAATCGTCACCAAAGTGGAAATCGAATGGGTACTGGCTGCTGAATTCGTTCAGCACCCATCGGCGCAGGTCCGCATTGTGTATGTCGCAGGCCAGTAGGTACGAGGCGGCGGAGTCCCGCTCCCATATTGACTCGCCCAGACCGGTCATTCGGGCAACGGCCCCCTTGATGAGGTCAGCATGATTGGGCCAATATCGTTGAAGCATCCATGACGCTACCGCTTGGTACTCTCGAGACACACCTGACCAAAAGTTCTGGGCGCGAAGCAAACCGTCGCGCATATCAGCCTGTTCGAGGCCTTGCGACATCAGCCCGAAGGTTCCCACCAGGCGCAAATCATCTCGACGGGATGCCGCAGCCTCCTGGAACAACTCAACCGACTGCTCTGCATCAGCCCAACCCAAGGCCAAGCTCTCGAGCATAGCCACACTCGCATGCAAGTCACGCGAGTGTGCAAGGCCGCGGAGAAGACGCTGCTGCGCACCCTGGCCTGCCGAGAACACCTTGGCGTACGCCGCAGCCGCTGATCGCCGCACACTTCGGTCCTCATCATGCATGGCCCGGAACAGCGTTTCCTGAAGCCTGTCGGTAGGCGCCCAGCCTCCAAGTGCGCTGACAAGCGAAGTTCGCCAAGAAATGCGGGCTGGCAACCACTGAACGACCTTGCGTTCAACATCCGCCTTGAGCCCCGGATCGCTGAGCCCATTGAGTACAGACGCCAGTGCCTCGCGCCGAGTCGGCATCCAGTCCTGTGTCTCAACGGCTTCCATAACACCCTGTGCCAAGCGCTTCGCCGTCGGCGCCGCGCGTATCGTCACACCGAATGCGATGTCTCCAAGCACCGCCTGCTTGTTCAACTGAGAGACGTCGTCAGGCCCAGGTTCTTCGATGATTGCTACGAGTCGATCAAACTCATCTCGTCTTTGTACGTAGCCGAGCAGATTGGCCACGACGTTGCGCCATCGACTCTGCCCGACGTTCGCCCTAACGAACTCTTCAATTTCAAGAAACGGCCAACTGCCAATATGCTCGGCTCCCAGGTACTCTTCAAAGCTTGCATGGACAAAGCCCACTTCTCCGGGGGCCTTCTCGACGATTAGGCCCTGAGTCTCCGAATTGACAGAGAGGATCTCAGTTGCCGCTCGCGTAGCCTCGACTCCGTCGAGAGCAATGCCGTCGGGTGATGAGAGATAGGACCGTAAAGTGTCTCGCGCCAAAGATGTCGATATTCCGGCGCCACCCGAATTCTTCCTGACAAAGAACGCTAAATATGCAATTGCCGCCCGACGCTGGTCCTCGCTTGCGTAGCGATATCGGGGTTCAGTGTCGCCAGATGCCGTAGCTCGGCTGTTCGGATGGACCTCGAGAAGGACCCGTACGAGTTGGTTATAGATCTCGCCTCGCGTGCGTGGCAGGATTTGCCCACGAAGGGCCAGCGTTACCAGGCCGATCAAAAGCAACGGCGTCGAAGCAAGCGCCCCCAAGTTGGTGTCGCGCGTAAGCTCGTACATAAAGCGATCGACTCGCAAGCTTGCGTCCGATGCGCCTGAACTTCCGTCGCTCGAACTGGAAAACCGTACAAACCAGCGTGAGGCGATGCTTCGTTGTTGAGGCACGGAAAGATTTGCAATTCTTGCGCGCTGCCATGTGGAAGGCAGCGCGCCGATGCGGTCCAGCCCTCGCGGGCGGCCGGAGACGATGGCTGGTATTCCATGCGCTTCGACTGATGTGACGAGCGCACTGAGCGTCGTTCTCGCAGCCTGCTCGTTGCTCCACTCGTCAAGGCCATCGATCAGCAAGAGCACGCGACCATCATCAATGGCCTGATCAATCAAATTGGCCAACGATTGGGTCATCAAGTGTTCGACGGAGCGTCGAACGATTTCCTTGATGCCAACAATTCCGCCATCGCGCGCCGTTTGAGCTGACCAGCGGGCAAAGGGAATGTAGACGGGAAGGTGTTGCCCCCAGCGCGAGGCTAGTTCAGGGAAGAGCAACTGATGCTGCAAGATGTCCAGCGCAATGACTCGAAGCAGCGTGCTCTTCCCGCTACCTGCATCACCGAGAACAGCCAGCCATTGCGCGTTACCGAACCATTCATCCAAAGGCAGGCGCCGTGCACGAACGCTTTCAGTGACCTTCTTCCAGACTCTTTGATCTCTCGGTGTCGTTTGATCGCGCTCTGACACCGGGGAACCTGGGTCATCTCCGACCAGACCACCGTCGTCAACCGTCGGCGATGCTTCCTGTACCAGCACATCAGGCTTCAGGTATCGCTCCAACAATGTCAATGCAGGGCGTGCGTCGGCATCGACCGTCGAGCCGAAGCTACCCGGGTCGATGTAGTGAAATTGCGTCCTGTACACGTTGGCGAGCTGGTTGCGCGCTCTTGAGAAGGCTTCACCGTCAAGGCGAGAATTCAGCGTCGCCGCGGCATCTTCGCCCAGCAATGCGGACACCCATGGCCGCCCAAAGAAGTCGTCAATGAGCAGCGGTTGTGCTCGAAGACGGTCCGTCAAGTCCTCGCCATCGAGCGCGTTGAACACGATTCCGCTCGCCGACAACCTAGTAGCTTGACGTTCGGCTTCATCCTGAACTGCAGCAGAACGAAGGGACGCCTGGACGACAATCGTGAAGCGTTCCGATCGCGATGCCCAGCTTCCCGCCAGGAACAAGTCCACGGCCTCCGCAAGTTGAGCCGAAGAAAACGCCTTGTGACGCTTGGCCTGTACACAGTGATAGCGGCCATTGCCTTGGCGCACATAGATATCAAGGCCTTCTTGAGCGTCGCCCTGGCGTCCATATCGAGCCGCGTGCTCGACGTCAGCGTCTAAGCGGACCAGGCGGTAGCACAGACGTTCGAAGTTTTCCCAGGTTAGCCGGCCAAAGGGCAAGACCTGCTCCCGTGTGGCGACAGGCCGGACGGTTGGAACACCGTCAGCTGGGCTTGCAAGCGAGGCGACTTCTAAGTTGAGAGGGGAATCGGGCATAAACATCGCGAGAAGTGCGGATAACCTCAGTGCTGCTGAATCGACGGTGCGTCAACCAGCTAGGTGCGCGGATTTGTACAACCTGCGCCTATGGGCTGGTCTCGCGAGGAAAGTGCAATCAGTTTTCTGCCAATCTGCTCCAGCAGCCACGAGTGCTCCTCCGCATCAGAACTTCGAAGACGCTTTCGTATTGCCGCAGCCAGAATCCCGGCAAAACTGTCCGTATCGCCCTTGACGAAAGACTTGACTATTTCTTGGTCACTGCCGTCCGGCTCAAACCAGTCTTCCGGTATCGCAAGGTTGTATCTGCCGACAGCGATGCAGTCCTTCTTGATGGAATAGCTATCGCCGAGGCTCGTGTAGTCCAGCCTCATTGCGATCAAACCGGAGGGGAGTGGGATGCCTTGAAGCATGGCAATCACTTCTTCCGGATCGACCGGATACTGCGTCGCCCAGCTGATGTTTCCTGCAGCGCGCTCCGAGATTCCGGCGGTCAACAGCGCGTCTGTGGCGAGCGCAGCGTATGCTGTGGATCGTGCCCAGCGGTCGTCTGGCAACTCGGCTGCACGGCGCGAGACCTGTTCCTCCGTTGGCGCACTTGCATTAAGCATCTTTAGCACGCCAATGAAGAAGGGCTTACCGCTGAATGCGTAGAGGTCGGGCAGCGTGAAATCAATGCTGCCGATGAGCCCTGCTTCGTCCCAGGTGGGCATCTCCGACTCCAACTGGGCGCCTTCAAAGCAAGCCAGCGCTAGTCGGTCTAGTTCGGTGACCTCCTCTTGAAAGTACAAGGTTCCCCGCGCCAGCACTTCATTCGGTACATAGCCCTCGACGCCGTCGTCATCCGGATCGTTGTTGTCAGTTCCGTTTTCCGGCGGGGCCAGGGCGGCATCCGCCGCTAGAACCTCCTTTACCTTCCATCCGGGTGTCAAGTCGCCAACGCCGAATCTCTGCCGGAATAGCATGAGCACTGCGCCGACCGGCGTGGATAACATCCGGTCGTAAGCTTGAAACGACGGATCTTCGAGCGCCTTGTTCAGAACCTTGTCGATTTTCTTGGGGATCGTCTTGGCGGCCTTGACGCTATTGAAGTAATCCCGCTTTGACAGTGCAGCAGCGTGTTTCACGGACCGCCACATGGCATTCCAAATCTGCGCAGGCGAGAAGCGGTCCTGGACGTAGCTCGCGACGAGCCGCTTGGTCGACGCGATTTCCTCGTCTTCGAGGCACAGGGAGTACAGACTCATTTGCTGGGTGAGATAGGCAAAGCAATCCTCCGTTGCGCAGGTCACCCAGAGCTGATGGGCCGCTTCGACGTCTGAGATGTGCTTCGCCTCCGCCACCCGCACTGCGCTCGCGCGAGAGCCATCAAGGTGCGGCCTGAGCCGGTAGCTCGCTTCTATCGGCCGATAACGCAGGCTTTGCTCGTCTTGCGATAAAAGGAATCCTGTCACCGGGTACAGGATCGCCTGATTCGTGTGCAGCCGACTGAGAAGGTTCTGCAGTTCTTCCTCGGTCGCGCATGCAGGATCAGCACCACTGAAGGTGAAGCGGACGTCCACGTCCTCGCCCAAAGCACCTGCAGACCAGTCGTTGAACGCTTCGATCACGAGCAGCTGGTCGGCTGGTACACGATCGAAGTCTATCGCCCGATTGTTGTCTTCGATCCCTTCAACATAGGCGTCAACCTTCTGCTTGAGCAAACCTGCCAATCTTGCCTTCTCAGCGGCTACTGCCGTGGCTTTCTCGCTGTTCTTCATCCCTGACCTAAGCTCCTTTTACGCCAAAGGCGCGTACAGCTTAGCCGACGGCTTGAGTGAATTTGTCACCGAGCGGCGTAGGTTTTTCGAGCAGCGCGTAGGTCATAGTCTCATTGTTGGCATTGCCGCCGTTGCCGCGTACCGTGTGCGCTTGGCCCGGTTAGCTAGTGCGTCAACATTTGGGTGTGTCCGCCCCAACGACCGCCAGCCTTGTCGAGCGCCAGAGTTGGAACATGACTCTCGTGGCTATTAAGCAATCTCGTCGCAGGCAGGCGGAACCATACGGGGCTTGAGCCAGGCGGGCAACTTTTGAGCGTCGATCATGACCACATCGTCTGCGACGTGTTCCAGCTCCGCCGAGTAGGACAAACCACTCTCGTGGTTCCTCAGTTCTAAGTCGATCTCCCTGAGAAGTTAACGGATGCTCCGGTAGTCAAGGCTATCGCGGTGAGGCGCGCCAGAAGGAATCGCCGCATTGGCCCCGAATTAGATGGCTCAAGTCTGTGAGCACTGCTGACTGGGGATCCCTTGTCCGATAGGAATGCGTCGTGGACGAAGGTCTCTCATGTAGCGCGTGAGTGTTCTGGAACAGCGATCAAGCGAACGCCCAGCGCCGCGCAGACGCGCTGCACGGTCTCGAACCGAGGAGCGCTGCCAGGCCGAAGGGCTTTGTAAAGGGACTCCCGGCCGACACCCGACGACTCGGCAATTGCCGACATCCCGTGAGCCCGCGCCACGGTTCCCAGTGCCTGAGCTAGTGCGCCTGCGTCACCCTCTGCGATTACTTTGGTAAGGTAGGCCGCGATAGCTTTCTCATCAGCTAGATATTCGGCGGCATAGAAAGGCGTCAGTTCGACGGCTTTGCTGCACTTCTTTCCCATGGTGGCTCCGTTCAAAGCGCAATGCACACGGCTAGTCAGTTGTGCGGAACGCCCAGACTTTGGTACCGGTATGTACAACGAGCCTGCGGAGTCGGCTTCCAAGTCACTTTGATCGTCGCCCCTCGCTTGATTTTTTTCGGCGGCCTTGCGACGACGTTCGTGACCCTAATCTCGATAGCGGGCATTTGAACGACCTCTCCATAGACATCGATCTGCGGCCCCGGATCACTGCCGACGAATAGCAGCTCGCCGACAACTTTGGACGAGAGCACCTCGGGATCATCCGCGGTCAGCGTAAGCGTCGCCTCGACATCCGATGTGAGTTTCCCTTCATGAGCGCCTTCGATGATGTCTGCGGCTTCAGCAAGTGCCACATGCTGCTCAGCGGTAAACCGAAGATCAGCCTTGTACTTGATCGACCGATTCAGGAAGTCCGCGACCCGACGCGCCCGACGCAAATAGCCGAGCCTGTTGTAGGCATCGCGAACATGGTCGGCGGCCGCTTGTGGAGCGTAGCTAGCCCGGCAAACTTTCAGACCGCGCGCAAACAATTCGAGATCAACGGCCGCGCCAGCAGCCAGCGCTGCGAACAGGTCATAGGCCGCCTGAAAATTTGGAAGAAAACGAATGTCGCCGCCCTCCCAGACGTCGGTGCAAAGTTCAAACGAAAGATTCAGGTTATCGCTTGCACTTGCAGCTAGGTCGTGTTCACAGCCTAGTCTAAGTAGGCCGCCCAACGACTGCGCGTCGACGCTGAAGGTTTTGACACCGGCATACGCCCTTCCGGCAAAAGGTTCTAGTTCTCGATCCTTGCCTGTTGCAGCATCGCGAAGTGACACGCGAACTGCGGCCTCGACGCCATGTGGCGCAATTTCAAGCGTGCCCTGCTCGACACCATCGAATAGATGCGCCATCAAATCGGAACCTTCGATCTTGACGTCCTTCGTATTCACTTTGACTCTGCGCCCATGATCCAGGAGACCTCGGAGTTGCTCACGCCATTCCGGCGCGCGATGAGCCGGAACCTTGAAGCGAAACGGAACCGTCTCAAGGGCATTCAGCGTGTACAGGGATTCGCCTCGGACAAACGAGGTTTCGACCGAAAACCTGCGGTCCAGCGACTCAAGCGCCGCCTTCGATGCCCGGTGAACATTTGCGATCGCACCGTCTTGAACGCTAGGTGGGAGAGCGCCCAGCACCATCTTCATCTGATCCTGAACGTCCTTTGGTCGCAAATGCCGCCGCCCATGGCGACTTGCTGCGAGGGTCTCCGCTTGTGCCTTCCAGCGATGCAACAACTCCGCCGGAAAGCTGGCGGGATCGTTGTCAATCAGCCGCGAGCAGTTGTTGCAAAGCCAGATGCCATTGCTGATGCTGCTTCGCTGTGTGGGGGTCATGAACGAGTCGTACCTTGGTCCACCGGGTGCTGCGGCGCAAATGTGCGCCGCTACGCCCGTGCTGGAGACGCTGGCCACGTCCGAGCTCGGCCCAATGGTGACCGCATCACAAGAGGGGCGAGAGCAAAGGAAAGCCACGCGTTTTGCGAGCTTGTCTATGTCTGTCCTGTTGAATTCGTCTCGTGCCATCGGCGTCGTCTCGTTGTCGTCGCGCTATCTCGATCAGCCCACACGCTGTGAGCGCATCGATCTGATGCAAAGTGTATTCGATCGAGTACACATATGAACCGCACATCGACGATTGCCAACTAAGCGCGAAAAGCTAGACTTTCCTGCGTTCCGCTCAGTCTTAAATCGTCACGAAGCCGATTTCAAGCAGGTACGGAGCGCTGCCCCACCCAAAGCAAACGCAACACCGGATCGTTCGAACAGCTTTGCTGTCCGGACATGCAGCAGAAGCAAACGCAACACTGAACCGGTTTTGTCATTTGCAACGGGTTTGACGCAGATTTCGCAGTTTCTCCTGGGAAGGAAAACGCAACAGCTATCCCGAAGTACCTGGTTACGATATTTCAAAGAGCTGTGCGAACCGGGAGCCCCAGGGCCATCCAGGCCGACATACCGCCGGCCAGGTTGCACACCTGGGTGTGGCCGCGATGCAGCAGGAACTGCATGGCTTGCTGGCTGCGTCCGCCAGCGGCACAGGCCACGATGAGCTTGCCGTTGCGTGGCAGCTCGCCGTGGCGCTGCTGCAGCTCGCTGAGCGGCATATGGATAAAACGCTCCACGTCGTAGGCGACGCGTGCCACCTCGTGAGCCTCGCGCACATCGAGCAGCCAGGTGCCGGCTTCGGCCCGCAGCGAATGATGCGCGTCCAGCGCGTGAATATTGAGGTCGAAGGCCTGTGTCATGGCGTTGGCTTCCTTGTGATGACGAGTAAGGCGCGCGATGTTGAAGCCAGCGGCTTCAGCTGGAATCGAGCGAAGCATGTGCGGAGGCTTGTTGCAGCGCCGAGGTCTGCGACATCAAGCCGAGCGCGCGGGTGCAGAGATCGAAGACCGCGTCATCTCGCACCCGGTAAAAAGCCCGCGCACCGCGGGTGTAGCGCAGCAGCACGCCTTGCTGCTGCAAGACGCTGAGATGGCGCGAGATGTTGGCGGGCGTGGCCTGGCACTGAAGCGCAATTTCGCCGACATGGCGTTCCTGCGCCGACAGGCAGCGCAGGATGCTGAGGCGCATGGGTTCGCCCAGGGCCTTGAAGTACGTGGCCAAGGGAACGAGGCTGCCTGCCTCGGCCTGTGTCAGGCCCTGCGCGATGCGTGGAGGCTGGCTGAATTGGCGGACGTTTTCAGACGGGCTGGCGGCTTCCATGGTCTTGGGCCCTTTGCTGGCGGTCCAGGCGGTCGAAATCCCCTGAACACATGAGTCTCTGATTGCTTGATTAATTGACTATTTGCATTTGTGCGCAAATAATATGGCAACTTCTTTGATCTGTCCAGCCAGCCGAGGTTTCAGATGAATCACGCCGACACCGTTCCTGCCACCGTCTTGCCGCGTCGCCACGGGCCTGCGCTCGGCCTGTTGGTTCTGATGGCGGCGTTTCTGCAGACACCCGGCGTGGCGGCAGGCGGCGCGGCAGGAGGCCGCAGCGCCGAGCAGGCCAGCACAGCCCCGGCCCTTCGAAGCTTGGTCGTGGGCCCGTCCACGGGTTTGCAGGGCAGCGTGGCGGAAGGTCGGGTGGAGGCCGTGCGCCAAACCACCCTCGCGGCCCAGGTGTCGGGGGCCATCGTGCAGCTGGAGGTGAAGGCCGGTGACCGGGTTCGAGCAGGCCAGGTGCTGCTGCGCATCGACGCCCGCGCCAGCAAGCAGGCCAGCCAGGCCAGCGAAGCCCAGGCCCAGGCCGCCCGCGCCAGCTTGCAACTGGCCAGCCGCGAGTACGAGCGCCAGAAGCAGTTGCACCAGCAGCACTACATCAGCCAGGCTGCGCTCGATCAGGCCGAGGCGCAGTTCAAGGCCATGCAGGCCCAGACCCAGGCGCAGCTTGCGCAGCTGGCCCTGAGCCACACCCAGGGCGACCTCAACATCGTGCGCAGCCCCTACGACGGCGTGATCTCCGAACTGCCGGTGACCCTGGGCGATATGGCCATGCCGGGGCGCCCCTTGCTCACGGTCTACGACCCTCGTGCCTTGCGCGTCAGCGCCCATCTGGCGCAAAGCCTGGCGGCGCAGCTCCGGGACCAAAGTGGCTTGCGGGTCGAGCTGCCTGGCCAGAGCCAGGCGGTGGTGCCGCAGGGCTACCAGTTGCTGCCGGCGGTGGACGCCAACGCCCATACCATGGAGCTGCGCATCGATCTGCCCGCCCTGCCTGGCCTGGTGCCCGGCATGTTCGCGCGGGTGCAACTGCCGGCCAGCCTGAGCTCGGCTTCGCAGCTGCGGGTGCCCCAGAGCGCCGTGCTGAGCCGTGCCGAGATGAGCGGTGTCTACGTCATCAACGCCGAAGGCAAGCCCCTCCTTCGCCAAGTGCGCCTGGGCGCGGTCCAGGGAGGGCAGGTCGAGGTCTTGTCGGGCCTGAATCCGGGCGAACGCATAGCCCTGGAACCGCAAGTCGCGGCACGCCAGCGTTGAACCAGCAGCCGCCACAGCTGCAGCCAGCAAACAAGAACAGCAAGGAGCCGTCTCGCATGAAACCGCAAGACCCTCGTGAGAGCGCGCCGCTGGGCGCCTCGGGCCGCATCGCGGCGTTTTTCCAAACGGCGCAGATCACCCCGCTCCTGGCCTTGCTGGCTCTGTTGCTGGGCATGTTTGCCGTGCTGGTGACACCGCGGGAGGAAGAGCCGCAGATCAACGTCACCATGGCCAATGTGCTGCTGCCCTTCCCTGGCGCCAGCGTGCGCGATGTGGAGCAGATGGTGGCCACGCCGGCCGAGCAGGTGCTGTCGCAAATGGCCGGGGTCGAGCATGTGATGTCGGTCTCGCGGCCGGGCCTGGCGGTGGTGACGGTGCAGTTCAAGGTCGGTGTGCCGCGCACCGAGGCCCTGGTGCGTCTGCATGACACCGTGGCCAGCCATGCCGACTGGCTGCCGCCCAATCTCGGCGTGCAGACCCCACTGATCAAGCCCAAGGGCATTGACGATGTGCCCATCGTCACCCTGACCCTGTTTGCCGAGCAGGGTGAAATCGGCGCTTTCGATCTGGAGCGCGTGGCGCACAGCATGGAGATCGAGCTCAAGCGCGTGCCCGGCGTGCGTGAGGTGCGCAGCATCGGCGGGCCCGGCCGTGCCGTAAATGTGCAGATCGACCCGGCTCGGCTGAACGCCAGCGGCCTGACCGTGGCCGACCTGCGCCATGCCCTTCAGGGCGCGCATCTGGCCCTGCCGCTGGGCGATTTGCTGCAGAACAACCGCGCCATTGCGCTGGAAGCGGGCGCCTTCTTGAGCAGCGCGGCCGAAGTGTCGGAGCTGATCGTCGGTGTGCACGGTGGCAAGCCGGTGTTCCTGCGCGATGTGGCGCGCATCGAGGACGGCCCCGTGCGGCCGAGTCGTTACGTCTGGCACGGCGAAAAGGCCCAGGGCAGCGCGCCCGATGCGAGCCCTGGCCGCGAGTTCCCTGCGGTGACCATTGCCATCACCAAGAAAGCCGGCGAGAACGCCATCGATGTGGCCGAAGCGGTGATGCAACGTGTCGACGCGCTGCGAAACACCGTCATTCCGGCCGAGGTGTCGGTCAGCGAGACGCGCAACTATGGCGCTACGGCCAACGACAAGGCCAGCAAGCTGATTCAGAAGCTGCTGTTCGCCACCGCCTCGGTGGTGGCACTGGTGTTCATCGCCCTGGGCCGGCGCGAGGCCGCCATTGTCGGCACGGCCGTCATCCTCACACTGACCGTCACCCTGTTCGCCTCCTGGGCTTGGGGCTTCACACTCAACCGCGTTTCGCTGTTCGCGCTGATCTTCTCCATCGGCATTCTGGTGGACGATGCCATCGTGGTGGTGGAGAACATCCACCGCCACCAGCAGCTGTTCCCGGGGCGCAGCCTCAAGGACATCATCCCGGGCGCGGTCGATGAAGTCGGCGGCCCCACCATCCTGGCCACGCTGACGGTGATCGCCGCCCTGTTGCCCATGGCTTTCGTGTCCGGTCTCATGGGCCCGTACATGAGCCCCATCCCCATCAACGCCAGCATGGGCATGCTCTTGTCGCTGGCCATTGCCTTCATGGTCACGCCCTGGCTGGCGCGCCTGTGGATGAAGGCCCTGCCGGCCGACACCCCGACCGACCCCCATGCCTTGCATGGCCTCTCCGCCAAACTCGCCCCGCTGTTCGAGCGGGTCTTCAAGCCTTTGCTCGATGCCCGGGCCGGTGGCCGCAATCGCCGCTGGCTGGGCCTGGGCATTGCTGGCCTGATTGCGCTGTCCCTGGCGCTGCCGGTAGCGGGGCTGGTGCTGCTCAAGATGCTGCCCTTCGACAACAAGTCGGAGTTCCAGGTCGTGGTGGACATGCCGGCCGGCACCCCGCTGGAGCAGACCGCGGCCGTGTTACGCGAGCTTGGCGCTCATCTGGCCACCATGCCCGAGCTGAGCGACTACCAGGCCTATGCCGGCACGGCAGCGCCCATCAACTTCAACGGCCTGGTGCGCCAGTACGATCTACGCGCCGGCAGCGAGCAAGGCGACATTCAGGTGAACCTGGTCGACAAGCATGAGCGCAAGGCCCAAAGCCATGCCATCGCCACCCGCGTGCGGCCGGCCCTGCAAGCCATCGGCCGCCGCTTTGGCGCCAACGTCAAGGTGGTGGAGGTGCCGCCGGGCCCGCCGGTGCTTTCGCCCATCGTGGCTGAGATCTACGGCCCCGAGGCCGAGGGCCGCCGCCAGGTGGCCCAGGCGGTGCGCGCCGTGTTTGCGCAGCAACAGGGCCTGGTCGATGTGGACGACAGCAGCATCGCTGCCGCGCCGCGCAAGCTGCTGCTGGTGGACCGCCGCAAGGCCGCCCTGCTTGGCATTCCCCAGCAGGCCATTGTTTCGACCCTGCATGCGGCGCAGGCGGGTGAAGCCGTGAGCTGGCTGCACGATCAGCAAAGCAAGTACCCAGCCGCGGCCCTGCTGCAACTGCCGCCGGAGTCACAAGGGGATTTGAACGCCCTGCTCTCGCTCGCCGTGCGCTCGGCAAGCGGCGGCCTGGTGCCTATCCGCGAACTGGTGACGGTCAGCGACACAGTGCGCGAACAGCCGGTGTATCACAAGGATCTGCTGCCCCTGAACCTGGTGGTGGCCGATATGGCCGGCGCCATCGACAGCCCGCTCTATGGCATGTTCAGCATGCGCTCGGCCATCGCTAAGATCCAGGCCCCCGATGGCGCGGGCCTGACGGAGTACTTCATCAGCCAACCCCAGGATGCCTACCGCGGCTATGCCATCAAATGGGACGGCGAGTGGCAGATCACCTACGAGACCTTCCGCGATATGGGCGCGGCCTACGCCGTGGGCCTGGTGTTGATCTATCTGCTGGTGGTGGCGCAGTTCGGCTCCTACTTGACGCCCTTGATCATCATGGCGCCCATTCCGCTGACCATCATCGGCGTGATGCCGGGCCACGCCCTGCTGGGCGCGCAGTACACGGCCACCAGCATGATCGGAATGATCGCGCTGGCCGGCATCATCGTGCGCAACTCCATTCTGCTGGTGGACTTCATCAATCTGCAGCTGCGCGAAGGCCTGCCGTTTGAGCGCGCCATCGTCAGCGCTGCCATCACCCGTGCCCAGCCCATCATGCTGACCGGCCTGGCGGCCATGATGGGGGCCTTCTTCATCCTCGATGACCCCATCTTCAACGGCCTGGCCATCTCGCTGATCTTCGGCATCTTCGTCTCCACCCTGCTGACCCTGGTGGTGATCCCGACGCTGTACTACGCGGCCTACCGCCACCGCCAGCATCTGCTACTGGCGCCCTGACCCCGGGTGCCACCGCCCTCTTCCACCCTGTTCTTTTACGTCTTCAAACCCATTCTTCACAAGGAGCATCCCTCATGAGCACCTGGCAAATCGTCCGCATCGTCGCCGGCAGCTTCATCTTGCTGTCCCTCGCCCTGGGCCTGCCTGGCAGCCCCGTATTCGTCTCCAGCTGGTGGCTGGCCTTCACCGCATTCGTGGGCGCCAATCTGTTGCAAAGTGGTTTCACCCGCTGGTGCCTGATGGAATCCATCCTGGCCAAGCTGGGGGTGAAGCGAGGTGATTGAGCTGTTCAGAACTTCCCCTCAATGGATCACTTCAAGCCGGACTTGAGCGATGGCGGCGGCGTGAAACCGAGTTCGCGTGCACGCGACTCATAACGCGCAGCCAGGTCGGGCTGGTCGAGCTTGCGGTACAGCAGGGCGAGGTCGTAGCTGGCAATGCCATTGCCCAGCCAGGCGGCGTATTGCAGCCAGCCTTCATAGCGGCCCAGCTCCTGCCCCGTGCTGCCGTCCTTGTAGATCACGCCGATGCGCTTGGCGGCGTCCTTGTCGCCGCGAGCGGCTCGGGCAATGTCCTGTTGCAGGGTGGGATTCTGGGCCGCTGTGTTGTGGAACGAGCTCTTGTAGAGCTTGACGTCGTTGCGCTGAAGAATCTTGGCGGAGTCTTGTGCGCCTTCCAAGGCCACCTCCACCGATTGGCGGCGCCGTCCCTGGGGGAACTGCTCGATGTACTTGCTGCACAGGCGCACGATGTCGGCGGGCCAGAGGCCGGCCTGGATCTCCCGCCACAGCGATTCCTCTTCTGCCTGGGTCGCAGCCTGTGCCTGGGCGATCTGGGCTGCGCTGCGGCGATGCAAAGGCACATTGACCCGGGTGTTGTCGGCAATGAAGGGGTCTTGCGCCACCATGCGGATCTCTTTGATCGGATGGTTCAGCATGGTGTCACGTACATCTCGCCGAACCATCTTGAAGAGGTCGACAAAGCTTGTGTCCTCGCTGCTGGCGTTGAGCACCTTGACCAGCGAGGCGGTGTAGAAGGTGTTTTCGGTGGGCAAAGCCGAGGAGATGGCCGGTTTGCCCGCCGCGGTGGAGAAGGCAATCAGGCAGCCGACCGGGGCCTCGACCTGGTTCAGGCCGTCGCGGTCACGCAGCGCGCTGCGCAGCGACACGCGGCAGGAGTCGATCACGGCATAGGTGGCGCCCGTGGTGCGCGGCGCCAGCGGCCCCACCACATCGAGATTGAGCTCCAGGCTGCCGTTCTGCACATCACCGAGCACACTGGGGTTGACCCCGGCCGAAATCAGCAGATTGCGAGCCTGGTCTTGCACACCGTGGCCAGCGAAATAGAAAAAGATGGTCGCGTTCGGCGGCGATGCGGCCACGGTGCGCGAGAACGCGTCGATGGCGGCGCGTGAGCGCGGCAGGTCCAGGTTCAGGGCGTCGGTGACCGCGAAACCCTTGGCTTCCAGCGAGGCCTTGAGGTCACGGATGTTCTTCGGGATCGGCGGCAGGTCCTGCTGCGCGGGGTACTCGTTATTGCCCAGAAGCAAGGCCAGGCGTACCTCATCCACAGGGCCGGTCGGCGCACCGGGCGCGGCGGCAAGCGCTGTCGAGGGAGGGGCGGCAGGAACGGGGGCCGGCGCTGGTGTCGGTGCTGGGGCGCGACCGTAGCTGCTGCCGTACTGTGCCGTCGCGGGCCCGCTGCCGATCAACAAGGGCGCCAGACCCATGGCTCCGCCGGCCTTGAGGGCAAAGCGACGAGGACGGTTGGTGGGTGTGTTGCTCATGTGTTTCTCCGGGAGATGGAATGCGGATTGCCTTGGCAAGCCGCAGTTCGTGACATCGCTTGCTGCGACCCGCCTGCTTTGGGCTGGTCGCCGTGATTTTCTACAACTGGCGCGCGCTGGGCAGCCTGGCTGATGGGCTTATTGCAGCCGAATTGAGGCGAGGACTCAACTGCCGGCGGCACAGCTCAAAGGGCTCTGGCCACTGCTGCCATCCCCGCCAGCCACATTGCAGCCGGCCGGCGAGGCTGCACCCGAGCTGCCCTTGGTGGCCGGGCTGCCCGGACCCACCTCGGTAATCACGCCGCCACGCAGGCGAGAGGCCACGTTTTCGGTGCGCACGGCTTCCTCGAAGCGGTCGCGCCGCGCGGATTCCGACACGGATGCAATCGAGGACAGCGCACCTTCCACCTGCGGCGAGCTCGGCGCATAGCCGTTGTAGTAGATCGGGATCTCGGTTTGCACGCCGGCGCCGTCGTAGAAGAAGAGGTAACCCGCCACACCGGTTTCCCGACCCGAGAGATAGATCGCTGCGCGGTTGGCGATCAGGCTCTGGGTGCGTGTGGGGTCCAAGCGAGTGTTAGGCCGGAGGCTGACATAGCCGGCTTCCGCCCCGCCTTGCGCCGCCAGGCCGTCGGTGCCCACCTGTACTTTCAAGCTGCCCGAGGGCTGTACGCCGAAGGGGTTGGGATTGCTGGGTGTGGCCGCCTGGCTGCCAAAGTTGAACACCAAAGCCGGCATCTGGGTCAGGGTGCCCAGGGTGTTGTTGAAGCTCATGCGCGCCGTGATCTGAGCCTGATCCACGGTACTCATGCGATCGGCCGTGAAGTGCAGCAGATCGGCCGCCACCCCTTCGTTCTTCAGCTGGATGGTCTGGCCCGCCAGCTGCAGCAAGGACCGGGGGCCGCGGTCTTCCGTGCTGCCTGCCGCATTGGCCTTGCCCAGGCTGGCGCTGAAGCCGCCGCTGAAATCATTGCCGGTCTGCAGCAGGCTGGCCGAAGCGCCCTGCTCTGCCTGCAGATGGAGCTGCGCGCCCTCGGCCACGCGGATGGCGCCCGAGTTCTGCACGAACACATCGGCCAGGATCTTGACGGGCCGGCCGGCCGCGTCCACGAGGATGACCTCCTTGGCCAGGCCCAGCTCGGCCTGGTAGCGGCCCAGGCGCTCGGCATCGACTTTGGCGCCTTGCAAGGCCTTTAGGCTGAGCAGGCCTTTGTCCAGGGCGATGGTGCCGGACAAGGTGAAGACCGGCAGGCTGAGTTGCCCGTCCACCAGCTGCGGGCTGGCCACGCTGACGGTGCCGCCCTGCAGGCTCACCAGGGATGCCGCTTGCGGCTCCAGCGTCAACTGCCCCGCCGGGTTGCTCAGCTGCACGCGACCGGAGCGCTGGATGCCGCTGGCCTTGACGCTGGAGACCTCGAAGCCGTCCTGGTCGACGTAGTCGATCGCGCCATCGTTGGCGCCACCTTGCACGGCGGCGAAGCGCTGCACCTGGTTGCTGGCGTCCTTGAGGCTGTAGGCGGCAGCACCTTGCAGCTCCAGCCCTTCCGCCAGAATGCCGGCGCCCGCAGCCTGCTGCACCAGGCCGCTGCCCGTGTTCAGGACCACGGCCGCGCCGGCCGCAGGCGCTGCGAGGCCGCGTGTGCCTGCGAACAAATCGCCATCCCCGGCAAGCTCGGCCACGGTGTAGCCCTGGCTGTTGCGCAGCAGCAGGTCGCCGCGCTCGCTGCGGGCCGCCACGCGGCCCGACCAGGCGTTGTCCTGCCCCAATGCAATGCCCTCGGCCGCGCGCAGGCCCAAGCTGCCCGCCTCGATGCGGCCACCACTTTGCTGAATGCGACCTTGCGCGCTGTCCAGGCGCAGGGTGGCGCCGCCCAGCTGGATGGGCTGGCTGAGCAGCAGATCGCCGCTGGCGCTTCGCAGGCTGACATCACCCTGGCGCTGCACGCCGCTGGACAGCACCGTGCCCAACTCCAGCGCCCCGCTGTTGAGGAAGCGCAGGGCGCCGTCGCTGCCCGCGGCCCCGCCGCCCCCGAGGGCAGCCAGGCGTTCGACCCGATTGCCCGCCTGATCCAGCTGCACCGCGCCTGCACCGCGCAGCTCCAGGCCGGTGGCCTGCACCGTGGCGCCGCTGGCCTGGCTCACGTTGCCCACAGCCTGCAACACCAACAGGCTGCCTTGTGCTTGCACCGCCTGGTTCAGACGCAGGGCACCGCTGTCGCTGCGCAGGCTGACATCGCCTTGGCGCTGAATGCCTTGCAGGCTCTGCACCGTGTCGACCTGCAGCGCCCCCGCCGTGCGCAAGCTGACACTGCCGTCGCGCGCAGCGCTGAGGCCCGCCCCTGCCGGCGTGCCGCTCATGGCCACGGCATCGATGCGATTGCCGGCAGACTGCAGCTGGAAGCTGCCGGCGCCCAGCAAGGCCAGGCGCGCAGCCTGGATGGTGGCGGCCTCGTTCTGGCTGACCGCTCCGCTGGATTCGAGCCTCAGCGTGTTCGAGCCGGTCGCGATGCCCGCCTCCAGCGACAGGCCGGCGCTGCCGGTCTGCAGGCTGACGTCACCTTGGCGCTGAATGCCTGCGACGGTCTCGCCACTCACGCCCTGCAGCGTCGCCACGCGAAGTGCGCTGGCGCTGCGCACGGCGATGGCGCCCTCGGCGACGCCCGCGCTTCGCACCGCCAGGCTACCGATCTGGTTGTCGGCGTGCGTCAGTTGCACCGCGCCGGGGCCGGTCAGCAACAAGCCCTGGCTGCGCAGCGCGGCGTTTTGCGTGACCGGGCCCTGCGCCTGGATGCTCAAGACGCCGTCCACCTGGCTGGCGGCCAGCTGGACGCCCCCGCCGCTTTCCACGCTCAAGCCCTTGCGTGCCTGGGCCGACAGCGTCAACTGGCCCTGGCCGAGCTGGATGGAGGCCTGCTCCTCGGTCTGCAGGGTCAAGACCAGATCCTGGCTGCTGCTCAGGCTGGCCCTGCCCGAGGCCGAGAGGCTCAGCGCACCGCCAAAGCGATTGCCTGCCTGATCCAGCCGGGCACCGCCGGCGGTGGCGCGAAGCTGCGCGTCGCGGCCCACGATCAGGGCGCCGCTCTGGCTGAAGGCCGAGGCCTCGCTGTCCAGGCTGTCCGCCACCTGCAAGCCCGCGAACGCCGTGGTAGCCGTGCTGCGGCTGCGCAAAGCCCCTGCGCTCTGCCCTGACACACGCAAGCTGCCCTGGCTGTTGATGCGGGCGCCCTGCCCGCTCACCAGGTTCAGGTCGAGATCGCCGGCGCTGTTCAGATCCAGGCTGCCGCCGGACTGGAGCTGCAGCGTGCCCTGGAAGCGGTTGTCCGCATGGTCCAGAAGCAAGGCAGCGCGCCTCGACTCGATGCGGCTTGAGGCGCCAAGGTTCAGTGCAGCGTTTTGGCTCACGCCCTGCTCGGCCCGGGCTTGCAGGCCTGCGGCGGTTTGCAGCGCCCCCAGACTCAGGCTGCCGGCGCTCTCCAGCTGCAGCGCACCGGCCGTTTGACCTGTCACCGTAAGTTGATTGCCCAGGCTTTCGACCCGGCTGTCGCCCGGGCCGCTGTTGATCACCACGTCCAGCGCGCTGGCGGCGCGCAGGCGGGCGGTGCCTCCGGCTTGCAGCTGCACCGTGGCGCCGAACTGGTTGTCGGCCTGCTCCAGGTTCAGGCTGCCGGTGCCGCTGCTGATGCGGCTGGCGCCCGCCACATGCAGGGCCGCACTCTGGCTGAGGCTGGTGCCGGCCGTGATCTGCGCACCACCATCGACTTGCAAGCCGGCGATCGTCGTGGCAGCCGCACTGTGGCTGATCAGGTCGCCACCCACATGGCCGCGCAGCTGGACGGCATCATTCAGGCCGTCGAGATCGGCTCCCCCGCTGGTTTGCAGCGCGGCGCGCAACGGCCCCTGGGCCCGCAGGTGCAGGCTTGCGGCTTGAATGTCAATCTCGCCACCGAAGCGGTTGCTGGGCCCGCCCTGCGTGCCACGGAGATCCACCGTTTGGCCGGCTGCCAGGATCTGGCTGCCACCGCCCACCTGCAAGGCGCTGCCCGCTAACTGGCGCAGGCCTTGCTGGCTGCTCAAGAGGAGCTGTTGATCGACTTGCGTCGTGCCCAAGGTGATGGCGCCAGCGCTGGCGGCATCCAGAGACTGAGACTGCCCGGACAGCTGCAGGTCACCGGCCGTTCGCAGAACGGCGGCCCCGCCGCTGGCCAGGCGCAGGTTCAGGGCCGTGGCGCTGTTCAGGTTCACCGCCGCGGCGTCCACGCGCACGGCGCCTCGCCACTCATTGGCTTGGCTGAGCTGCAGGGCCCCGCTTCCCGCATTCAGCGAGGCATCGCCGAGCACCCGCAACACACCGCTTTGCGTGATGGCGCCGCCCTCGCTGCGCGCGTCCAGGCTGGCCAGGTCACCGGCGCCCAGCAACAGCGCGCCCTGGCTGCGCAGGGTCAGCGCACCGGTCTGCAGCGCGCCCAGGCTCAGGGCATTCTGATCGCGCAGCTGCACGCGCCCGCCGGTCAGCGACAGCGTCGATTGGAAGTCATTGCCCGCTTGATCCAGGGTGATGTCCGCAGCACCGGCGTTCAGCTGGCTGCTTCCGGCGATTTGCAAGGCGCCGCTCTGCGTGATGGCCCCGCCATGGCTGTTGGCCACCAGGCTGCCGGCCTGGCCACTGCCCAGGTTGAGCGGCCCCTGGCTGCTCACGCCGAGCGCGCCCACGCTCAGGTTGCCCAGGCTCAAAGCCTGTTGATTGTTCAGCTCGGCGCTGCCACCGGTCAGCGAAACGCGGCCGGCCAAGGCATTGGCCTGTGTCAGGACGATTGTGCCGCTGCCGGCATCCAGGCTGCTGTCGCCGGCGACGGTCAAAACGCCGGTCTGCGTGATGGCGCCACCTTGGCTGGTGGCCGTCAGCTGGCTGGCTGTTGTGGTTCCCAGATTCAGTGCACCCTGGCTGTTGAGCGTCAGATTGGCGACCTGGGCTGTTGCGATTGCGAGGTTGTTGATGTCGCGAACCTGGCTGTCGCCGCCGGCCAGGTGCACCAGGCCCTGGAAATCATTGGCCTGGGTCAAGTTGATGGCGTTGCTGCCCGCGTTCAAGTGGCTCGTGCCCGCGATGCTGAGTGCGCCGCTCTGGCTGATGGCGCCGCTGGTGGCGGTGGCTGTGAAATCGCCACTGACCGTGCTGGCGGCGAACTTCAGAGCGTCGGCGCTGATGCTGGCGCCAGCGCCGCTGTGGATGGCCACCGTCTTGCCGTTGAGCACATTGGCGCCGGTCAAGCTGATCGCCTGGCCCGCCGAGCTGGTGAAGCTGTTGCCGTCGGCGCCGAGGTTCAAGCCACCGGTTTGGGTGATCGCGCCCGCGCTGGTTGTGGCGACCAGCTTGCCGCCGATGGTGCTGCTGGCGAACTTCAGCGCATCGGCGGTGATGCTGGCATCGCTGCCACTGATGAGCGCGACGGTCTTGCCATTGAAAAGATTGGCGCTGGCCAGCGTGACGCCCTGGGCAGATTGGAAAACACTGCCGTCGGCTCCGAGGTTCAGGGCACCGGTCTGGCTGATGTCGCCGCTGCTGCTGGTGGCGAGCAGCTTGCCGTTCACCGTGCTGGCGGCGAACTTGAGTGCATCGGCCGTGATGCTGGCGTCGGCACCGCTGCTGAGCGCCACCGTCTTGCCGTTGAAGACATTGGCGCTGTTCAGCGTGATGGCCTGGCCGGCGGCGGTTGAGAAGCTGTTGCCATCGGCGCCGAGGTTCAGCGCGCCGGTCTGGGTGATGCTGCCGGTGCTGGCCGTGGCGACCAGCTTGCCACCGATGCTGCTGGTGGCGAACTTGAGCGCATCGGCGCTGATGCTGGCATCCGCGCTGCTGGTGAGCGCCACGGTCTTGCCGTTCAGGACATTGGCGCTGCCCAGCGTGATGGCCTGGGCCGAGCTGAAGCTGTTGCCGTCGGCGCCCAGGTTCAGCACACCGGTCTGGGTGATGCTGCCGGAGTTGCTGGTGGCGACGAGCTTGCCGCTGACTGTGCTGGCCGCGAACTCGAGTGCGTCGGCGCTGATGGTGGCATCGCCGCCGCTGTTGAGCGCGACGGTCTTGTTGTTGAGCACATTGGCGCTGCCCAGCGTGATGGCCTGGCCGGCGGCGGTCGAGAAGCTGTTGCCATCGGCGCCGAGGTTCAAGGCCCCGGTTTGGCTGATGCTGCCGGTGCTGGCCGTGGCCACGAGCTTGCCACTGATGGTGCTGGCGGCGAACTTGAGCGTGTCGGCGGTGATGCTGGCGTCAGCGCTGCTGTTGAGGGCGACCGTGTTGCTGCCGAAGGTGTTGGCGGCGTTCAGTGTGATGGCCTGGCTGGTTCCGGACGTGGTGAAGCTGTTGCCGTCGGCGCCGAGGGTCAGCGCGCCGGTCTGGGTGATGCTGCCGCTGGTGGCGGTGGCGACCAGCTTGCCTGCGATGCTGCTGGTGGCGAACTTGAGCGTGTCGGCCGTGATGCTGGTGTCGGCGCTGCTGTTGAACGCGACCGTGTTGCTGCCGAAGAGGTTGGCGGCGTTGAGCGTGATGGCCTGGCTCGCGCCGGAGGTGCTGAAGCTGTTGCCGTCTGCGCCCAGGCTCAGCGCGCCGGTCTGCGTGATGCTGCCACTCGTAGCCGTGGCGATGAGCTTGCCCGCGATGGTGCTGCTGGCGAACTTGAGTGCATCGGCGGTGATGCTGGCGTCCGCCCCGCTGTGGATCGCAATCGTCTTGCCGTTGAAGACATTGGCCGACGAGAGGGTGACGGCCTGGCCGGCCGAGCTGGCGGTGAAGCTGCTGCCGTCGGCGCCCACGTTGAAGGCGCCGGTCTGGCTGATGGCGCCCGTGTCGGAGCTGAGGACCAGTTTGCCGCTGACCGTGGTGCTGCCGAGCTGGATGCCGGCCAGGTTTCTCAGGCCCAGATCGCCCTGCGTGTTGAACACAGCTGCCGTTGACCAGCCCCG
This sequence comes from Paucibacter sp. B51, assembly GCF_027863535.1. Lineage (NCBI taxonomy): Bacteria > Pseudomonadati > Pseudomonadota > Betaproteobacteria > Burkholderiales > Sphaerotilaceae > Roseateles > Paucibacter sp. B51. Next base: position 3,845,540 of record NZ_JAPIVN010000001.1, read on the forward strand.
CCAGGCTGTTGGCCTGCGTGGACAGGTCGATCGATTGGCCGGTAGACACGCTGAAGCTGTTGCCGGCAGCGCCGGTGCTGATCGCCCCGCTCTGGCTGATGCCACCGTTGCTGGCGTTGGCTGTCAGCGTGCCGCCGATCGTGCTGGTGGCGAACTTCAGGGCCTGGCCGCTCAGGCTGGCATGAGCGCTGCCGCCACTGGTGTTCAGCGCCACGGTCTTGCCGTTGAACTGATTGGCCGCCGTCAGCGTGATCGCCTGGTTGGCCGTGCTGGTGGTGAAGCTGTTGCCATCGGCGCCGAGGTTCAGCGCGCCGGTCTGGGTGATGGTGCCGGTGCTGGCCGTGGCGATGAGCTTGCCACCGATGCTGCTGGTGGCGAACTTGAGCGCATCGGCGCTGATGCTGGCGTCCGCGCTGCTGGTGAGCGCCACGGTCTTGCCGTTCAGGACATTGGCGCTGCCCAGCGTGATGGCCTGGGCCGAGCTGAAGCTGTTGCCGTCGGCGCCCAGGTTCAGCACACCGGTCTGGGTGATGCTGCCGGAGTTGCTGGTGGCGACGAGCTTGCCGCTGACTGTGCTGGCCGCGAACTCGAGTGCGTCGGCGCTGATGGTGGCATCGCCGCCGCTGCTGAGCGCGACGGTCTTGTTGTTGAGCTGATTGGCGCTGCCCAGCGTGATGGTCTGGCCGGCGGAGGTCGAGAAACTGTTGCCATCGGCACCGAGGTTCAAGGCCCCGGTTTGGGTGATGCTGCCGGTGCTCGCCGTGGCGACCAGCTTGCCGCTGATGGTGCTGGCGGCGAACTTGAGCGTGTCGGCGGTGATGCTGGCGTCGGCGCTGCTGTTGAGTGCGACCGTCTTGCCGGCGAAGGCGTTGGCGGCGTTCAGCGTGATGGCCTGGCTGGTTCCGGACGTGGTGAAGCTGTTGCCGTCGGCACCGAGGGTCAGCGCGCCGGTCTGGGTGATGCTGCCGCTGGTGGCGGTGGCGACCAGCTTGCCTGCGATGCTGCTGGTGGCGAACTTGAGCGTGTCGGCCGTGATGCTGGTGTCGGCGCTGCTGTTGAACGCGACCGTGTTGCTGCCGAAGAGGTTGGCGGCGTTGAGCGTGATGGCCTGGCTCGCGCCGGAGGTGCTGAAGCTGTTGCCGTCTGCGCCCAGGCTCAGCGCGCCGGTCTGCGTGATGCTGCCACTCGTAGCCGTGGCGATGAGCTTGCCCGCGATGGTGCTGCTGGCGAACTTGAGTGCATCGGCGGTGATGCTGGCGTCCGCCCCGCTGTGGATCGCAATCGTCTTGCCGTTGAAGACATTGGCCGACGAGAGGGTGACGGCCTGGCCGGCCGAGCTGGCGGTGAAGCTGCTGCCGTCGGCGCCCACGTTGAAGGCGCCGGTCTGGCTGATGGCGCCCGTGTCGGAGCTGAGGACCAGTTTGCCGCTGACCGTGGTGCTGCCGAGCTGGATGCCGGCCAGGTTTCTCAGGCCCAGATCGCCCTGCGTGTTGAACACATCGCTGCCGTTGACCAGCCCCGCCAGGCTGTTGGCCTGCGTGGACAGGTCGATCGATTGGCCGGTAGACACGCTGAAGCTGTTGCCGGCAGCGCCGGTGCTGATCGCCCCGCTCTGGCTGATGCCACCGTTGCTGGCGTTGGCCGTCAGCGTGCCGCCGATCGCGCTGGTGGCGAACTTCAGGGCCTGGCCGCTCAGGCTGGCATGACCGCTGCCGCCGCTGGTGTTCAGCGCCACGGTCTTGCCGTTGAACTGATTGGCCGCCGTCAGCGTGATCGCCTGGTTGGCCGTGCTGGTGGTGAAGCTGTTGCCATCGGCGCCGAGGTTCAGCACGCCGGTCTGGGTGATGCTGCCGGTGCTGGCCGTGGCGATGAGCTTGCCACCGATGCTGCTGGCGGCGAACTTGAGCGTGTCGGCGGTGATGCTGGCGTCGGCGCCGCTGTTGAGCGCGACCGTGTTGCTGCCGAAGACGTTGGCGGCGTTGAGCGTGATGGACTGGTTTGCCGCGGTGGCGCTGAAGCTGTTACCGTCGGCGCCGAGCGTGATGACGCCACTTTGTGTGATGCCGCCCGTTGTTGCTGTTGCCGCCAGCGCCCCACCGACCGTGCTCGTCGCCAGGTTCAAGCTGCCGCTCTTGATCGCAGCAGCCGCGGACCCGCTGGTGTTCAGAGAGACTGCTCCCGCAAAGCTGTTGGCGTTCTCGGTCAGCGTGATCGCTGCCGCACCGGCTTGCAGGTTGCTGCTGCCGCCCACCGTCAAGCCGCCTGCAGTCTGCGTAATGGCGCCGCCGTTGGAGGCCGCGACCAGATTGCCGCCCACCGTGCCCGTGCCCAGGTTCAGCGCACCGGTCGAACTCACAGTCAGGTTGCCCGCGGCTACATTCAGCGTCCCGAGCGTCAAGGCGCTGGTGTCGGTGACCTGGATGTGGTTCGCCCCAGTGTTGCTGAGGTTCACCGCGCCGCTGAAGTTGTTGCTGCTCTCGGTCAGCGTGATCGCTGCCGCACCGGCTTGCAGGTTGCTGCTGCCGCCCACCGCCAAGCCACCTGCAGTCTGCGTGATGGCGCCACCGTTGGAGGCTGCGACCAGGTTGCCGCCAACCGTGCCTGTGCCCAGGTTCAGCGCACCGGTCGAACTCACGGTCAGGTTGCCCGCGGCCACATTCAGCGTCCCGAGCGTCAAGGCGCTGGTGTCGGTGACCTGGATGTGGTTCGCCCCGATATTGCTGAGGCTCACTGCGCCGCTGAAGTTGTTGCCGCTCTCGGTCAGTGTGATCGCTGCCGTGCCGGCTTGCAGGCTGCTGCTGCCGCCCACCGTCAAGCCGCCTGCAGTCTGCGTGATGGCGCCACCGTTGGAGGTCGCGATCAGGTTGCCGCCCACGGTGCCGGTGCCCAGGTTCAGCGCACCGGTCGAACTCACGGTCAGGTTGCCCGCGGCCACATTCAGCGTCCCGAGCGTCAGGGCGTTGGTATCGGTGACCTGGACGTGGTTCGCCCCGGTATTGCTGAGGCTCACTGCGCCGCTGAAGTTGTTGCCGCTCTCGGTCAGTGTGATTGCTGCCGTGCCGGCTTGCAGGCTGCTGCTGCCGCCCACCGTCAAGCCGCCTGGAGTCTGCGTGATGGCGCCACCGTTGGAAGCTGCGACCAGATTGCCGCCCACCGTGCCCGTGCCCAGGTTCAGCGCGCCGCTCGAATTCACGGTCAGGTTGCCCGAGGCCACATTCAGCGTCCCGAGCGTCAAGGCGTTGGTGTCGGTGACCTGGACGTGGTTCGCACCTGTGTTGCTCAGGCTCACCCCGCCGCTGAAGTCGTTGCTGCTCTCGGTCAGCGTGATCGCTGCCGCACCGGCTTGCAGGCTGCTGCTGCCGCCCACCGTCAAGCCGCCTGCAGTCTGCGCGATAGCGCCGCCATTGGAGGCCGCGACCAGATTGCCGCCCACCGTGCCTGTGCCCAGGTTCAGCGCGCCTGTTGAGGTCACGGTCAAGTTGCCTGCGGCAACGCTCAGCGTCCCGAGCGTCAAGGCGTTGGCGTCAGTCAGCTGGACGTTGTTCGCTCCGCTATTGCTAAGACTTACCGTGTCGGTGAAGTTGTTGCTGCTCTCAGTCAGCGTGATTGCAGCCGCACCGGCTTGCAGGTTGCTATTGCCACCCACACTCAAGCCGCCTGCAGTCTGCGTGATGGCGCCGCCGTTGGAGGCCGCGACCAGGTTGCCACCCACCGTGCCGGTGCCCAGGTTCAGCGCGCCCGTTGAGGTCACGGTCAGGTTGCCCGCGGCGACATTCAGCGTCCCGAGCGTCAAGGCGTTGGCGTCAGTCAGCTGGACGTTGTTCGCTCCGCTATTGCTCAGACTCACCGCACCGGTGAAGTTGTTGCTGCCGTGGGTCAGGGTGATCGGGTTATTGCCCGCGCTGAACGTGGCTGCAGCGGCTTGAATCGGACCGCTCTGAGTGATGGCCAGGCCGTTTCTGAAACTGAAGCTTTGACCTGCAGCGTTGATTGTGCCGAGGGTGCCGACTTGATTGACCGAGCTCGATAGATTGGTCGCTGCAGAGGTGTTGCTCACACTCAAGCTGCTCGCCGTGATCACGCCGCTCTGCGAAAGCAGCCCTCCGGCGCTCAGGGTGACCTGCCCCCCGTTGCCCACAGTACCGCTGCCACTGCCCGCACCACCGGCACTGCTGATGGCGCCGCCCAGCGCCAGAGCTTGGCCGCTGTTCAGGATCACCGCGCCTGCCGCACCACCGTTGTTGTTGCCGGTGGCAGCTCCGCCGTTGGCGGTCAGGGCCAGGGTGGTCAAGTTGCCGCTGGTCTTGATGTCGATGGCGCCGCCCGCCCCATTGGCTCCACCGCTTGTGGTGATCGCGCCCCCCGAATTCGCAAGGAACGATGAGGCCGAGGTCACGCCGTTCGTTCCCCTCACGGTGAAAGCGCCGCCGACCAGATTGATGGGCGATCTGACAACCACATTGCCGTCTGTGAACAGATTGAGGCCGCCGGTGTTGGTGTTCGCGATGGCGGCACCGGTGTCGACGGTGATGGTGCTGGAGGCTTTGAGGGTCAGGCTCTTGACGCTGGACCAGGACACCGAGTTCGCGACCGTGATCGAGCCACTGCCGCCAGCCCCACCGGCGGTGGCATCGACGGTGACGTTGTTGGAGGCAAGCGCGTTCTGTAGCGTCGTGGTGTTCAGCACGGACGAATCGGCGGATCCGGTAAATCCACCGATGCCATCATCGTCCGCATCATTCGCACCCGTGGAGATGGTGATGTCGCTGGGATCCAGGAGCAAGGTGCCGGTCTTGCCATGCGGCGCCATGGTATTGACCCGTCCCTTGAAATTCAGGGTTTGCTTGCCCGAGGTCTCGACCCGGCCGCCATGGCCTCCGTCGACACCGCCCCGTGCTTCAATGCTGCCGGCGAAAGTGGTGTGGCCATCGGCCCAGACCACCACCTGCCCGCCATCGCCTTTGTCCGTTGCGCTGGCCTGGATGCTGGCTTGGGTGCCCATCACCGTCATGCTGGAATTTTGCGGCTCGCCCTGCCCCTGGAAGCCACCGCCCACATGCACCAGTCCGCCGCCCGCGGCACCCGAGGCGTCGATCAAGGCCGAGCCAAACAAGCCCACCCGCTGACCCAGCACACGCACGTCGCCGCCGCGCTCGCCCGCGCCGGTACCGCTGACGTCGATCTTGCCCGTGACCACCGTATCACCGACTGCACCGCCGTTGATGACGACCTGGCCGTTGCGCGTGCCGATGGAGCGCGCCTGCACCAGGCCATCCATGTTCAAGACCGTGTCGGCCAAGCCCGCACGCGCCGCGGCGCGCAAGTCAACGACACCACCGTCGGCTTTGATGGAGCCCAAGACCTTGAGCTTGGCATCGAGCTGCTCATCGTTGCGTGGCTTGAAGAACACCAAGCCATCGCCATCGATGTCGATGTGCACCGCATTGACCGCGGCGGCGGCCACGCGCTGCGCTTCCAATTGGCCGCCGAGGGTGATCTGCGGCCCGGCGAAGGCGAGCAGTCCGACCGGTGCGCGCAGCTGGCCTTCAACCACGATGCTGCCTGGCGCATCGCTGCTGCCGCTGAGGCTGTACTGGGAGCCGCTGCCGCTGATGGCCAGGGTGGTGGCGAGCAGCCCGCCCACATCGACCCTGGCGTCGCGCCCGAACACAATGCCGCGAGGATTGCTGAGGAAGACACGGCCATTGGCATCAAGTCGGCCCAGGATTTGGCTCGGGTCGTCGCCGATCACGCGATTGACCAGCACCGACTGGCTGGACGGCTGAACCACGCGCAGCGATTCCTGGCTGCCAATGGAAAAACTGCGCCAGTCGATGCTGGCGGTGTCACTGCCCTGCCGGATCTCCATCTGGCCGGGTTTGGGCGTCAGGATGGTGGCCGTGCCGGAGGTGACCACCCCGTTCTGCGGCGTTGCTGCCGCCTCGCCGGCCCAAACGGCCAGACCACTCGCCACCCACACGGCCAGGCACACAGGGCTCAGTCGCAGCGCCTCGGCCTCGATGGACAAGGCGCGGCAGGACAGGTTCGACTTTGGGGCGGGCATGGTGTAGCTCGGGTGGGTCAGGCGGTGAAGGTCAAGCGGTTCGAATCAGGCGGTGAGCAGTTCAGCCGGCCTGCGGACTCAGAAGAAGGCGCTGAACTGGGCATACAAGCGGGGGTCCCGTTTCACGGTGTCACCGGTGGGCGTGCCCTTGAGCGGCTTGGCCACACTCAGACGCAAGGCATAGAGCCCAGGCCGCGACCATGCCAGGCCCAAGCCAACGCCCGAGTAGGCGGCCGAATTGCTCGCACTGCCGGCCCCGGCTGCGCCGCCGGTGGGCAGTTGGCTGGCCGGATGGCGGCGGAAGGTCACTTGGCCATAGTCGGCAAAGAAAGCCAGCACCGATTCCTGCGCCCATTGGCTGGAGAACAAGGTACTCAGCGGCGAGCGCAACTCCAGGCTGGCCAGCAGGCCGGAATCTCCCGTGCCCTCGCCGTTGGCAAAGGCGCGCACGCCATCGGGGCCGCCGAGTCGGAACTGTTCGGTGGTGTCGAGGTTGTCCAGGCTGTATTGGCCGCGCACGCTGAGGTAGGCCAGCAAACGGCCGGTCCAGAGGTTTTGCAGCCGCGACACCGAGGCATTCACTTTGGTATATCGATCCGCGTCGGTCAAACCCGAGGGACGATTGGTGATGTATTTGACCTGGCCGGTAGAGATATTCAGGTCATAACTATTTACGCCACCCGTCAATAAACTGTCACGAATATCACCGTTGCTGGCCACGCTGATACTCTGAACCTGTTTCTTGGTTTGCGAGGCAGACGCTTCTTCCCGGTCGTCGTAGTGTTTTGCGTCGAAGGCCAGCAGGGCAAACCAGTTCAAATTGCGCGAGCGAACCACCGGATACAGGCCGAAGGCATTGAGGTTGACCGCACTGCCATTCCTGCCGATGGGAAACTCTTTTTTGTCCAGGGCGTAGCGAACCAGGGTCACGGCGCCGCCCGCGCGCAAGCCGCGTGCGCCCACCGGGCTGCTGTAGCTGCCGAGAAGAAACTTCATGCCCGCGTTGACCGAACTGAGCCCGCTGAGCGAGGCGTTGTCGCCCCGGCCGAAGGGGCTGGCCACGGTCATCTGGGCGCCAACGCGGCCCAAACCGATGAAGCGCGAACCATTGAGGTCTGCATCGAGCTTGTACGCCAGGCGGCGTTCCCGTTGCGGCCGCACGACCAAGGTCGCCGTGCCGGGCCGGCGCCCCGGCTCGATCTCGAAGCTGGCCACGATGCCACGCAGGTCGTTGAGCAGGAAAACAATCCGCTCGACCTGGCTGACGGTCAGGATGCTGCCGGGCTCCAACTGCGCCAGATAGGACTCGACCACGGCCTTGTCCACCAGCCAGGGCTCCTCATCCCACAGCAGACGCACCTGATCCAGGCGGCCTTCCAGCACCGCCAGCTGAATGATGTTCTTGTCCGGTGTCTGCTCCGGAATGAAGGCATAACCCAGGTAGTAGCCGAGCTGGCTCTGCAGAAAACGCGTCACCGCATCCTTGGCATTGACGAGGTCCTCCCAGCTCTTGTTCTTGCCCACATAGGGGGCGGTCAGCCGGGCCAGCGCCTGTTTCAGGGCATCGGGGGCATCGTCCGGCACCGCATAGCCTGCGACATCGAGCAGGACTTCGTCCTCGGGTTTTTGCAGTTCGCGCGGCACCGCACGTTGCGGCAGCAGGCGCGTGTCGCTGTCCAGCGGCGCGGGCTTGGGGCCCAGATCGGACGCTCGCGGCACCAGCGCCGGCGTGCTGACGCCCTGAGCCTGAGCCAGCGGCGGCAGGAGGGCCAGCTTCAGCAGCGTCAGCAGCAGTGCGGCTTGAACCTTTGTTTTCACGAAAACCCTGTAGGAAACCCGATTTCAAGAATCGACCGCAAATTCTAGGGTTGGATATATGAGGGTTTTGGGCTGTGTGCATATTCCCGCGGTACACCCGCATGGCCAGATTTTCGCGGCTGCGGTTTGTGATTCTGCTGGTTTACCCTTGATTCAGCGGCTTGCTCCTGCTTCGTGAATTTGTCGCAAAGCACGAACCGGCCATTCCGGCCCGGCCGGATGCGGACAATAATCCGCCCATCGCTCAGGGAAACCCTGATTCACAGCCGGTTTCGGCACGGCCTTCCTGACCGGCCTGTGGACGATTCAGCACGAGGAACCACACATCATGTCCACCGCATTCACCCTCGCCCCCTCAAGCACCACCCTGTGGCGCGCCGCGACCCGAAGCCTGAGTGCGTTCGCCCTGCTGGCGGCTGGCTCGGTGGCGGGGACGGCTGTTCAGGCAGCACCGGGCGCGGCCACGGCGCCCGCCTCAGCAGCGTCGGCCGCAGCGCCTGCCGTGCTGGACCTGGGCAGCAAGGTGCCGGACCTGACCGCCGTCAAGGAAGGCCTGTTCCCCGAGGACATGTGCGAGGAGCTGATCAAGAACGGCTTCAAGTGCATGGGCTTCAAGCCCGCCACCACCTTCTCGCTGAGCGCCGTGGCCTTTGCCCTGGGCTCGGCCGTGTTGCCGGATTCGCTGAAGCAACAGCTGGACGTGTTTGCCGAGGTCTTGAAAGCCAAGCGCGGCGCCGCACAGAAGATCCGCATCGTCGGCCATGCCGACAGCAGCGGCAACGAAGCCGGCAATCTGCAGCTGTCGCAGCGCCGCGCCGAGGAGGTGAAGCGTTATCTGGTCAACAAGGGCGCAGACGCGGGCATGCTGGAAGTGACGGGCGTCGGTTCCAAGGACCTGCTGCGCCCCGAGGCCCCGACCGCAGCGGAAAACCGTCGCGTCACCTTGGGCCGCTGAGCCCTGGTCTGAGCTGATGGCCGGTGTTGGCGTGTGACAGCGTCAGCAGCCGGCCTTTTCTTTTTGGCGTCTGCGTCCCTGTTCGCTCGGTCGAGCGAATGCGCTGCGCTCGCACGGTAGCGCCCGATGAACTCTCGCAAACAAAAGCTGTCCAGCAAGAATGCGGCTGCGGCCTCCCAGCTGCAGCAGGGCCTCAAGGCCGCCATGAGCAAGCACCAGCAGGGACAGATCCAGGCGGCCGCGGATCACTACCGGGTCTTGCTCCAGTTCGCGCCAGACATGCCGGACGCCTTGCATTACCTCGGTGTGGCCGAGCACCAGCTCGGCCACCCGCAGGAGGCGGTGCGCATGATTCGGCGGGCCGTCGAGCTCGTGCCGGCCTATGTCGATGCCCACAACAACCTCGGCAACGTCTACAAGGAGCTGGGCCAGTTTGAAGCGGCAGAGGCCAGCTACCGGGCGGCCCTGGACCTCCGCCCCGAGTTCGTGATGGCGCACAGCAATTTGGGCGTGGTGCTGGCCAAGCTCAAACGCCACGAGGAAGCGCGCGCCAGCTACCAGAAGGCCATCGATCTCAAGCCCGACTTTGCCGATGCCTGGCACAACCTGGGCAATATGCTGAGCAAATGCGGCAGGCTGGAGGAGGCGCTGACCGCCTTCCGGCGTGCCATTGAATTGGCGCCCTACACGCCCAGCGCCTATGAGGATCTGGGCAATGCCCTGGCCGCCAGCCAGCGTGCCAATGAAGCGCTGGCCGTCTATCGCCAGTGGCAAACCATCGAACCCGACAACCCCGTGATTGAACACCTGATCGCCGCTTGCGGTGGCGAAGCCAGGCACACGCGCGCCTCTGACGGCTATGTCCAAGACGTTTTCGACCGCTTCTCCGAGAGTTTCGACACCGTCCTGGCGGGCCTTGGCTACCGCGCCCCGGCATATGCCGGCGAGCTGATTGCAGAGTTGCTGGGCCAACCCCGGGCCGAACTGCAGGTGCTGGATGCCGGTTGCGGCACGGGCTTGTGCGCGCCCTACCTCAAGCCCTATGCGCGCCACTTGCTTGGCATGGACCTGTCCCAAGGCATGCTGGACAAGGCTGCGCAGCGCCAGGCCTACGATCACCTCGAACAGGCCGAGCTGAGCGCTTATCTCGCCGAACATCCTGCGGCCTTTGACCTCATCGTCTCCACCGACACCCTGATTTATTTCGGTGTCTTGCAGCAGGTCTTGGAGGCCGCAGCCGCAGCGCTGCGCCCGTCCGGGCATTTGGTGTTCACGCTTGAAGCCGGCGAGGACGACTGTGAGCCGGGCTACCGCTTGCAACTGCACGGGCGCTACAGCCACAGCGAAAGCTACGTCCGACGCATGCTTGAGGACGCAGGCCTGAGCATCAAGGCCACCCGGCGGGTCACGCTGCGCACCGAAAGTCATCAGCCCGTGGTGGGCTTGCTCTTCGCGGCTCAGCGCGTGGCTTGAGCGTGGACTGAGTACGGATTGAGCACGGCAGTTCTCAGGGAGCATGTTTCATGGCGGGATCAATGGAATTCAACTTCGCGATCAGACCCACTGGCTCCGGCCCCGCAGGGCGAGGCGCTGCGCAGGCGCAGCCCATGCGCATCCTCCTGATCGGCAACTTCAGCGGGCGCCAAGGTGTAGCGGCTGCTGCCAGTCTGGCGACACGGCCGACCCATCGGGTGGACGTGGACACCCTGCCTGAACTGATGCGCCGCCTGGCGCCCAGCGTGCGGGTCGGTGCCACCGCTTTCGAGGCCCAGGACATCGACGACTTCCATCCCGACAGCTTGTTCGCGCGGGTGCCTGTTTTCGCTTCCCTGCGCGAGCTGCGCCGGCGTTTGCAGGACCCGGCGCAGTTTGCGCAAGCCGCGGCAGAGCTGGGGATGAACTCAGCAAAGGCTGATTCGCGGGCAGGCGCCGTGCCAGCAGAGGCTGCTGGCGATCTGCTGTCCGGCCTGCTGGGCGGCCGGCCGGGGGGCGCCGCTCGTCACACAGGAACGCCGGCTGCCGCTCAAGCAGCGCCCGCCGGCATCGATGCCTTCATCCGCCAGATCGTCGCACCCCATGTCGTGCCTGACCATGGGGCGCAGCAAGCGGCGCTGCTGGCGTCGGTCGATCTGGCGATTGCCGAGCAGATGCGTCAGCTGCTGCATGCGCCTGAATTCCAAGCCATCGAGTCCGCCTGGCGCGGTCTGCACTTGCTGCTGTCCCAGCTCGAACTGGATGAACAACTGCAGCTGCATCTCTTTGATGTCAGCCGCGAAGAGATGCTCGCCGATCTGGTCGCGGCGCAGGGCGATGTCCCGCGCACCGGCCTGTTTCGCGCCCTCGTCGAGCGAAACCACGGCGCGCCGGATGCGCAGGCCTGGAGCCTGCTCGTCGGGCTTTTCAGTTTTGGCCCCTCGGACACCGACATCGGCCTGCTGGCCGCGCTGGGCGTGCTCGCCTCCAAGGCCGACGGCCCATTCCTGGCCGCGGCCGACATGGACTTGGCACTGGCCGAACCCTCTGCCTTGACGGGCTGGCAGCGCTTGCGCCGCAGCGCTGAACTGGCACCCTGGATCGGCCTCTCGGCCCCTCGCCTGCTCTTGCGCGCACCCTACGGCCGCCGCAGCGACCCCATCACGGCCTTTGTTTTTGAGGAACTCCCGGCCGGAGTGCCCGAGCATGAGCACCTGCTCTGGGGGCCCTCCTCCTTGGTGACCGCCCTGCTCATGGCCCGAGCCTTCCGTCAACAGGGCTGGGACTTCGAGCCCGGCGATGAAAGCGAACTGGCTGATCTGCCGAGCTTCAGCTTCGAGCGCGATGGCGAAAAGGAGCTGCAAGCCTGCGCCGAAACCTATCTCAGCGAGAGAGCGGCTCAAGTGATCTTGGACGCGGGTTTGATGCCGTTGCTGAGCCACCGAAACCAGCATGCGGTGACGGTGATGCGGTTTCAGTCGATCGCAGAGCCGGCCGGCGGGTTGGCTGGGTTGGCGGGGAGGCTGGCGAATCCCAACGCGCGCTAAAGGCAAAAAGGTCCCATCTCTGATGATGGGCCTGGTCGAGTGTGGTGCCGAATGAAGGCCTAACGCCGCGGTCGCAGCCACGCGCTTCAGCGCTGCCAGTTCCTTTGCTTGAACAGAGGCCGGTGTGTCAGTCTGCTTCCGCCTTGGGTGGCAGCTTGGGTTCCACCGGCGCACTGACCGGGGGACCGCCGACCTGGGTGCTCATGCGTGTGGCCAAATCCACCCGGTAAATGCCTCCGGCCTCGTTGACGATTTCCAGTGCCTGAGCTCCCGGCAACAGCTGCATCGAGCGGAAATAGCGTGGCAGTGTGGGCTGGCCGGCGACTTGAGCGCCAGGCACCTCGTACACCTTCAGGCGCCACAGTCGCTGGCCGCTTGCAATGTCGATGGCGGCGAGGTATCCCCCAGCTTGATCACCGTTGCGGCTGTCGTGCACGTCCTGCACATAGCGCACGCCCTCATGCTCAATGTCGGCCACCTGGGGGGCAGATGGGCGGCTGATGGATGGTCCATTCATGCGAAGTTTCTCCTTGGCGGTGTCGGCTGGCGACGGACCATAGGCCCGGGCAAACGAAGGCAGCGATGACAGAAGCGCGGCGGCACAAGCCGCCCAAGCCGGCTTCATATGATTCTCAGCGCATGATTGCGCTCGCCTTCGGTGAGCACCCCGGCACAGTCGGCAGCGAAGAATGCCCAGCTGTCGGCATTGCGAACGGCTGCGCTGCCAGGGAATCCTCCGTGTGGCCCAATGCCGTAGTGGGCGTACCGGGCTCTGCCGATGTTGACATCATCGGTGCCGCACACTAGATGAGTTAGTTCGTGTACAAGGATGCGCACCCAATTCTTGTGACCGTGGACCACTCCGCCGGCATCGTGGCCAAAGAATGAGCGCTCAATGTAGACAGTGTCCATGCCCTCGGCACGCGATCGAAAGGTGAATGCCTCGGAGTACAGATAGTCCACATCGTTTTGCACCGAAGCCGTACGCAGCGGCACCCAGTCGGTCAATACGAAATGGCCCTTGTTCAGCATTGCAATGATGGCTTTGAAGCCGGTGGACAAGGTGGCTATGAAGCCGGCAAGGTCGACCACACTGGCCCCGGGGTCGCCGAACCAACGCTTAACCAGGTTGACGGCTGCCACATTCTTTTCGCCGGGCTTGCCACTGATGCCATTGGCAGCGTTGGCCAGCACGATACCGGCCTTCTGGCACCAGGCCAAAGCATGTTGGGTCGCACTGGCGAGGTTCTTTTTGTCTTCGTCCGAGAACAGTTCGTTGTCGCTGCGCAGCAACTGGCGGGCAGCGATCTCAGTGGCTGCTCGGGCATGCAGATCGTCGGTGGGCCAATCGTGGAAATCCTGGGGCAGCGACAGGAGCCATACCTTGCGGTTTCCCGATTTATTGAGCAGATACACATGACGCAAGAGCTTGAGCGTGGCGGCTCGGGATTTCGTGCGCGAGTCCAGTGCGCCGTCAGCGGCGTCAGTCCAGCCGCCAACGGCTCTGAGGATGCCCTTGTCCTCAGTCACCGTCTTGTGGCCCAGCAAGGTGCTCTCTCCTTGCTTCACTTTCTTGCGCAAATCGCTCAAGGCCTGAGCGCGCCCCGCATCAAAGCCTTCATCGCTCATCAACTGATGCAACTTGCGCACCAAGGGCTGCCAGTCTTCGGCGAAATTGCTTTCCTTGGCGAGAAACTTTCGTCCGAAGTCGTACTCCGCCTTGAAGGTCTTGGTCCAATCAACCATTTCAGGTTCCTCGTTGTGGCTCGAGAGCGGTGAGACTTGACGCCATGCAAAGGCAGAAGGTCGGGCGAGAGAGGACAGGAGTCTCTGAACCCTGGTTCCAACTCCGCGTGTGACTTCGCGCGCTCACAAGTCTGTCTCCCCTCAGCTCAAGTCGACTTGAGCTTTTCTTCGATCAGCCTCACGACCTCGTCGTAGTCTTGATCTTTGAGCCACAGCATTTCCTCAAAGCTATATAGCTCAGCCACGATGGCCTGAGCCAGTGCGCAGTTGTGCGTGATCAAGTGGCTGGCAAGGGCGCGGGCGTGGGCCTTGCGCTCCACACCTTGCGTTCCCTTTGCCATCTTGTAGGCTTTCTTTCCAACGGCTCGCACCGATTCCAACAGGCCCACCACTGGCACTGCACCCACCACCTTGCGGTGGTACTTGCTACTCTTCTGAGCAATGGCATAGGGCAGTACTGCGTCAACCAGTTTCTGGTGCTCGGCCGCGTCCGCCACCGTGAACTGCCGCGACTCGATGTCGGGGTTGTTGTCGATCAGCGGCCAGCATTCGTATGCATTGACTCGCTTTTGGATCTCTCCAAGGGCATTGCGGTGCAAGCGTGACTTGTGAGCCGAAACGGCCGACAGGGTGGAGGCCGTCAACGTCAGCGCAGCCCCCGTCACGACCAGACCAATACCCGTGGCCGAGGCTGCAGCACCTGCCGCCAGCAAAGCAACATTGGGCACACCCAGTGCCTGCCCGGCCACTGAAACTCCCGTGCTGCTAACCGCCATGCCCGCTTTGGCAACTTGCTTGGTGCTACGCCAGCGGTTGACAGGTTTGGCTGCGCTGGAGGTATTTGAATGCATGCTGCTTTTCCTTTGAATGCATCAATGTAGTTACGCACTGCTGACTATAAAAATCAGGCGATGAATATGAAAAGCTTCATGTTCATGACCTTGCCTGAGGTTTGAATTTAAAACCTGCCCCAGGCCCCAGGTTCCTTTGCAGGTTCCTCAAGTGTGCGCAGCGAGTCCTACAGCAGGTGAAAGCAAGACTGAATCAAATTGAAATATATGGAGGCAGCTGTAGAGCCTCGCACCTCACTATTGATGAATTAGCTAATGAGTTGCCCCGAGGTTTCAAGGGCCACGGGTTCAAAATTTATGACCCCAAGGCCTACCGGGCGCGATACTGATAATTCTACTTCACCCAAATCACACCCATTCTTGATGAATCATATACACCAGCATCAAGAAAACTCTCCAAGAACAAAACAAACTTCAATGAGTCAGGAAACTTTGCAAAGCCAAAATTTGGATCAAAGTAGATGTACTGACCGTTTTGTATTGCGACTGCAGTCGCATGAGAACCTGAATAGAGTGCCAAGTAGCTTAACCCCGACGGGGATTTGACGCAGTTTTTCGCAACAGTATTTGGAATTGCGGAAGTCAGTACGGCGGAGCACCGACGCATAGCGACTTTGCTAAGCGCATTATCAATTCCCTCTATACCGTTGGAGTTGTCCGCCCCGAAAATTGCTAGCCTCTCGGCGTAGCAGTACAAGGCCCCATCGGTTTCAGCCCCTTTTTCAGATAACTTGCTCTCCTTTGTGCCCATTCTTTCTGTAGCCAAGAATGCAATGCTCAGTCCACCGCAAATTCCGTTTTGAGCCGCCAGTCCAGATGACATTGACGCCCAGTTTTTGCTTAGACCTTTTCCTTGATTAAATCTTCTAAATTTCCCGCCATGCTCATCTGCAAGTGAACTAAAAATGCTCATGAAAATCTCCGTGTAGATATTGACAAAACATGAGGAGCGAATTAGGGCAATCGCGGAGTCCTGAAAAGCAAATTGCCGCCACTAGAAAATTCTGTCATTTAAATGTGTATACAAACTGCCCTTCAGCTACATCCACCGCCACCCCAGTAATGTCGTTCCCCTCCATCATCCGCGTCAGGAACTGACGTGAGATATCCGGCAGCATGGTGTTGGTCAAAATTGCATCAATCATTCGCCCACCAGATTCAGATTCCGTGCAACGCGAAACCACCAGTTTCACCACCTCGTCTGAATACTCGAACGGAATCTTGTAGCGCGCCTCCACCCGCTTCTTGATGCGGTTCAGCTGCAGGCGAACGATCTGCCCCAGCATTTCATCGGACAGCGGGTAATAGGGAATCGCGACCAAACGGCCCAGCAAGGCCGGCGGGAAGATCTTCAGCAGCGGCTCGCGCAATGCCTTGGCCATGCCCTCGGGGTCGGGCATCAAATCCGGGTCTTTGCACAGGCCGGCAATCAAGTCGGTGCCAGCGTTGGTCGTCAGCAGAATCAGCGTGTTCTTGAAGTCGATGAAGCGCCCTTCGCCGTCTTCCATAAAGCCTTTGTCGAAGACCTGGAAGAACATCTCGTGGACGTCGGGGTGGGCTTTTTCCACCTCGTCCAGCAGCACCACGCTGTAGGGTTTGCGGCGCACGGCTTCGGTCAGCACGCCGCCTTCGCCGTAACCCACATAGCCCGGAGGCGCGCCCTTGAGCGTGCTGACCGTGTGGGCTTCCTGGTACTCGCTCATATTGATGGTGATGAGGTTTTGCTCACCGCCGTAGAGCGCTTCGGCCAGGGCCAGGGCCGTTTCGGTCTTGCCCACGCCCGAGGTGCCGGCCAGCATGAAGACGCCGATCGGTTTGCTCGGGTTGTCCAGGCCGGCGCGGCTGGTCTGGATGCGCTTGGCGATCATCTCCATCGCGTGGTCCTGGCCGATCACGCGCTGGCCCAGATGCTCGGCCACCTTGAGAATCGTCTCGATCTCGTTGCGGGCCATGCGGCCGACCGGGATGCCGGTCCAGTCGCCCACCACCGCGGCCACGGCCTGGTAGTCCACCGTAGGCAGGATCAGCGGGTTCTCGCCCTGCAGCGCGGCCAGCTTTTCCTGCACGGCGTTCAGCTGTGTCAACAGGCCTTGGCGCTCGGCTTCGCGGTCGCTGTCGGTCAGGCCTTCGGCTGCGGCTTCCGCGGCGGCGTCGGCCTCCAGCTTGCTGCCCGTGCCCTCGACCGGGCGGATGCCGGCACGCAGCTTGCCGCGCAGATCCAGCAGCTGGTCGACCAGGGCTTTTTCTTCGCCCCAGCGCAGGTCCAGCGCTGCCAGGCGGGCGCGCTCTTCGGCCAGGGCGAGCGACGCCTCTTCCTCGCGCTTGCCGATGGCGATGCCAATGGCCTTCTCGCGGGCGATGATGCCCAGCTCCACTTCCAGCGCTTCGATGCGCTTGCGGCTGTCGTCCACCTCGGCGGGCGTGGCATGGAGGCTCACGGCCACGCGTGCGCAGGCGGTGTCCAGCAGGCTGACGCTCTTGTCGGGCAGTTGGCGGGCCGGGATGTAGCGGTGGCTGAGCTTGACGGCGGCTTCCAGCGCTTCATCGAGGATCTGCACCTGGTGGTGCTTTTCCATGGTGCTGGCCACGCCGCGCATCATCAGGATGGCCTTGGGCTCGTCGGGCTCGTCCACCTGCACGGTCTGGAAGCGGCGGGTCAGGGCCGGGTCCTTCTCGATGTGCTTCTTGTACTCGGCAAAAGTGGTGGCGCCGATGGTGCGCAGGGTGCCGCGGGCCAGGGCCGGCTTCAGCAGATTGGCTGCGTCGCCCGTGCCGGCCGCGCCGCCGGCGCCGACCAGGGTGTGGGTTTCGTCGATGAACAGGATGATGGGCTTGGGGCTGGCCTGCACCTCGTCGATGACGGAGCGCAGGCGCTGCTCGAACTCGCCCTTCATGCTGGCGCCGGCCTGCAGCAGGCCCACGTCGAGCGCGCGCAGTTCCACCTCCTTGAGGCTGGGCGGCACGTCGCCACGGGCAATGCGCTGGGCAAAGCCTTCGACCACGGCCGTCTTGCCCACGCCGGCCTCGCCGACAAGGATGGGGTTGTTCTGGCGCCGGCGCATGAGGATGTCCACCACCTGGCGGATTTCGTCATCGCGGCCGACGATGGGGTCCATCTTGCCGTTGCGCGCTTGCTCGGTCAGGTCGACGGTGAACTTCTTCAAGGCTTCCTGCTTGCCCATGGCCGCCGGGGCCATGGCGCCGCTCTCTTCGCCCGGGCTGCTGCCTGCGGCAGAGGAGCCATCGGTGGCGCCCTGCCCTTCCTCGGGCGAACCGGCCAGCACCTGGGCCAGGCGGTCGCTCAGGTCCTCGACCTTGAGCTTTTCGAACTGGCGGCTGATGGCGATCAGCGCATTGCGCAGGGTCTTGGTCTTGAGCATGCCCACCAGCACATAGCCGGTGCGCACGGTGTTGTCGCCATAAAGCAGCGTGCCGTAGACCCAGCCGCGCTCGATGGAATCGGCGATGTTCTCGGCAATGTCCGAGATGCTGGTGGCGCCACGCGGCAGGCGGTCGAGCGCGGCCGTCAAGTCCTTGGCCAGGGCGGCGGTGTCGAGCTCGCCGAACTTGATGATGCGGTGCCAGTCCGAGTCGGCGAGCTGCAGGATCTGCGCAATCCAGTGCTCCAGCTCGACATAGGGGTTGCCGCGCAGCTTGCAGAAGACGGTGGCGCCCTCAACCGCTTTGTAGGCGGTGCTGTTCAACTTGCCGAAGAGGGTCACGCGGTTGATGTCCGCCATGGTGAATCCTTTGACTGGTAGGAAAGAAGAAGACGACGAAACGTGGTCGGATGAATCAAGTCGAGCAGCGCCGCTACAGCGGGCTCGACCTGGGTTGAAGACGAAGCTCGGCCGGCTCGGCGCGCGCGTGCGGGCGCCCCAGCCAGCTGGTCCAGCCCAGCCGGCTGCTGCGGCCCAGCCGGCATGCGGGCACCTGCTCGGGCTTGAGGGTCAGGGCCAGGTCCCAGCCGTACTCCAGGCCGATGTACTGGTGCACCAGGGCTTGCAGCGCCGGCAGGGCCGAGCCCACCGGCAGCAAGGCCTCGAAGGCCGGCAGGTCCAGCGGGCCGATGTGGATGCGGAAATGGTGCTGGCGGTCATACACCGCCCGGCCCAGCACGGCGCTGACGCCAAGCTGGTGGGTCGAATGGCGGCGCGAGGCGCCCTTGCGGCTTTGGCGTTGCAGGCGGGTGCGCTCCTGCGCCTGCAGCGGCATCCAGCGACCCACGAACTGTTCGATGCGCGCCTGCATGCCCAGATAGGCGCTCAGCAGCTGGCTCAGGCCATCGGCATTGCGGGCCTGGCGCGCCTGCACCTGGGCATGGGCCAGGCGCGCATGGTCGGGCGCCGCGTCGCGCCCCTGCCAGGCTTCGCCGGCCACGCCCATCAAGGCGCCAACAAAGCCGGCAAAGCGATCATCCTTGGGGCGATCGAGGTTGACGGTGGGCTTGCCTTGCGCCCAGGCGCGATAGAACAGCAGCAGCAGGCGGTGATGGAAGAGATCGGCGAAGCGCGCGAAGGTCTCGTCACCCTTGTGCAGCTTGCGCTCATGCGCATAGGCGGTCAGGTGCAGCGGCAAGGGGCCGTTGGGGCCGAAGAGTCCGAAGAAGTTCACTTCCAGGCGCGGCCGGCCGCTGCGGTCCTGCAAATTCAGTGCATGCAGGCTGCTGGGCGCAAAGGCCAGGCTGGTGTTCTGTCCGAGTCGCAGCGGCTCGTCCACGGGGCGCTTGGCCGTTCCCAAGCCCGGCAGGTCTTGATGGTAGGCATCGATCAGGCGCAGCGCCTGGAAGAAGTCATAGCGGTGCGGTGCCGCAGCGATGTCCGCAATCGGGTCGGCACGGCGAGGGGCTTGTGGCGCGTTCATGGCGGGCTTCAGAGAATGGCCCGGGCGCCCACGCGGGGGCGGCCTTGCAAGATGTCGCCGCGCGCCGGCGAGTGCAGGCGCAGCTGGGTGAAGCCGTTGAGCGAGACATGGCGGGCCACATAACGCTCCAACACCAGGCCCAGCAGGAAAGCGCTGCCGCCTTCGAACGCGTGGTCGTCGATCTCCACCTTCACATCGACACCGCGGCCGAAGGTGATGGGGCCGGCCATGGGCAGACGACGCACCACGGACGACAAGCTCACCGAGCGCACGCCCTCGATCTGCCGCTGCGCGGCGGCATCGCCGCTAGCCGCATACAGATGCAGGATCTGGCGCAGCGCAGCGGCGCCTTGCTGGGCATCGGTGTCGGTCAGCGACAGGTGGTTCAGCGAGAGCTGGTTGATCAGCTTCCAGGCCACATTGCCTTCACGCATGGCGGTCTGTGGCCGCGACGGCCCCTTGATCACCTGGATCATCTTGACCGGCGCGGTCTGATGCAGGGTCAGGTCTCCCTTGGCCTGGCCGGTGGGCATGAGGATGGGCAGATCGCGGTTGGTGCAAAGCGCCCGCACTGAAAGCTGGCGCAGCTCGGCCGGAAAGGGCGCCTCCTTGGGGTCCACCACCGAGATGTAGACCTCGCTGCCGATGTAGCTGGTGCGCGGGCCTTCGCGGGTCTGGTGCTGCGACAGCAGGCGCGGCAGGCGTTGCACCGAGTAGTAGGCGGGGTGCTTGCGGCTTTCGGTGTGGAAGGCGTTGTAGAGCGGCAGGAACTGCCAGTCCGAGGCGCCCCCTTTGGACACACCGCTCTCGCCGTAGCCATTGACCTCGAGAATCGAATGCACCTCGTAGTCCATCGGCCGGGTTCGATCGGGCACCACGTGGTACTCGAACTCGCCGGTTTGTGCCTGGATGCGATCGCAGCGGCGCTCCAGCAAATTGACGGCCGGCACGCAGTGCAAGGCCAGACTCTCGGCATCGACGGACTGCAACAAGGCATTGTCAGCGCGCGAGAACAGGATGACGATGTCCACCTCCTGCTCGCTGTGCGAGCGCAAGGCATCGCCGAGCTCGTGAATGTCAAAGAACAGGAAGCGCTGCGGCAGGGCAAAGTACTCCTGCAGCAGGCGGTAGCCCTGGAATCCCTGCAGGGTCTGGGGCAGCAAGGCCTCCTCGTCCTCGAAGCCCGCCGGGCTCAGGCACTCGGCATCCAGGGTTTCGAACCAGGCCCCAGAGCGCTGCGCCGGCAGCACGAAGACGCCCAGCGCATGGCCGCAAATCAGCTCGTGCAATCGGAAGGCCGTGTCATCCAGCCCTGCGCAATGCAGGCGCAGGCTGTCGAGGCTCAGCTTGGAGAAATCGGTCTCGGCCGTGCAGCGCAGGCGGATGCGCAAGCCCGAACGGTATTTGCGCCACTCGGGCACAGACGCCAGGGGCAAGTCCGCCGCCTGCTGAAAATACTCGACCTGACCGATCTCCAGCGGCCACATCGTCAGCGCATGGGCGGTGCGGAACTCGCAGGCCGTGAGGCCGCTTTTGCCCGGCTGGCTTTGCATCACGCTGCCGCGCTCCAAGCGCAGACCGGTGGCCAGGCTGGGGTCCTTGAGGTCGGGCGTCAGCTTGGCGATCAGCATGGACGGCGTCGGCGCCAGGAACTGCGGGTAGATGATTTCCAGCAGGGCCTGGGTGAAACGCGGGAACTCGGCGTCGAGCTTGAGCTGGATGCGGCCGGCCAGGAAGGCGAAGCCCTCCAGCAGTCGCTCGACATAGGGATCGGTGACCTCCAGGCCTTCCAGGCCCAGGCGGGCGGCGATCTTGGGAAACTGCTGGGCAAACTCGCCGCCCATCTCGCGCAGATGACGCAGTTCCTCGTTGTAGTAGCGGAGCAGGCGGGGATCCATGGCCAGGCTTCTTCAGCGGTCCAGTTCGCGCACGGCGACCCGGCCGGTTTCGAGATCGATGTCGGTCTTCAGCAGCAGCTCCAGGGGCACGGGTTGAGCCCAGAGCTGGCCGGCGATGCGAAAGCCGATCTGGTTGTGGTGGTCCAGCTGCTGGGCCGAGACCACGGCTTCGACGACCAGGGTCTCGGGCAGGATGCGCGGCTCATGGTCAAGGATGGCCTGGCGCACGTTCTGCTGCAGCTGGAGCAGGTCGACATTGGAGACGCTGCAGCCTGAGAGCGGCGGCAGGCCAAACCTCAGCACTGAGCGCCGAGCGAGCTGAGCGCCACTCCAGTCAATGTGTTCGGTAGGAGAGCTGGCATTGAACAGCCAGGCCAGATCGCGAAGCACCATCTCACGTAGCTGAGCGCGCCCGATAACGCGACTGTCGGCGCTTTCAACCGACGAATTCGGTTCGTCGTCAGTCAAGCGGTCCAGCAGTGCGGGCTGGAGCCGGTCTCGGGCGCGCAACTGGGCCATGGCAGCAAGCTCGTGGGCGTGCGTCAGGCGCTGGCCGCCGCCGGAGGCGCTGCGCTGTCATCCGCGGATTCGTGCACGACCACGGTCCGCACATCCATCAGCGCGAACTCTTCGCCGTCGGTGGACCAGAGTCGCTGACCCAGGCCGATGTAGTTGTCCGGGCCTCGCTCGCGCCATTCGGTGGCGCGGGACAAGGCCAGGGCATCGCCGGCCGCCAGGTCGGTATCGGGATAGCGCGTGGGGATCAGGCCCACGACTTCGCCGCCGTTGGTGAACATGAAGTGCGCGGGCATCCAGATGGCATCGCGCAAGTCCTGTGGTGGATCGATCTCCACACGCGCCAGCCGGTTCCAGGGCAGCCAGTAGTACTTGCCGTTGATGATGGCTTCGATCACCGGGCCGAGACGGCTGTCGCCATCGGCGATCCAGCTGAAGGGCTGCTCATTGATGCTGCCAGTGCTGGCCGGGGCCTGCTCCAGGGCCTGAGCGCGCAGCGCTTGTCCAGCGGCCACGTCGCCCTGCCCTTCACGCAGCAAGGCCTCGATCAGCAAAGCCACCCAGGTTTCCGGCTCACCAAAGAGCATGGGCACTTTTTCGCCGGCAAACACCTTCATGCGCAGCGCCTCGCAGGCGATGGCCTCGCGGTAGGTCTGCACCATGGGCAGCATGCCGGCATCCAGCTCCAGTGCCACATTGAGTTGGTTGAGCGCACGCTCCCACTGCCCGCAAACGCACAGGAGCTGAAAGAGAAAAACACGCAACTTCGCATCCTGGGGATTGGCACGAATCTGCTCGCTCAAGGACTTGAGCGCTGCCGCTGCGTCTCCCTTCTTGAGGGCCAATTCGGCGAGGCTAGAGTGGGCCATGTGGGAATTCCGTTAGCAAGCGTGCAGGAAGGAAAGGAGAGGGAACTGATAGGAAAGAAGAGTCCGCAACGCCGAGCACAATTGCCTTATCAGCACTGCAGCGCAGGCGCAAGAAACAGGCCAGTTCGGGCCGCGACGGCCACTGACGGTTCGAGATCGTTGAATCGCGCTGGGCGAGGCTCGTGGCTTGAGCCAGAGCGAAGAGACAGCCGGAAGCTTTGCAAGCTGCAGATGGCTCAAATCGTGGCGCACTGCTCACGCTTCGCCGCTTCCCGGTGCGGCAGAAGCCGCAACCGGGAGCCGAGTTCGAATTACTTCGAGTTTGCTGCGATGTCGTAGGTGAAGGGCAGCGGGGTGTCACCCGAGCCATCCGGCTTCTGCGGCACGTATGAGAACTTGATCTTGGCGAAGTTCAGGCTGATGTTCTCGGTCAAGCGATCCTCGCCACCCGAGCCGCCAGTGCTCACCGAAGTGACCAGCACTTCGGTCAATTCGATGATGATGTACTCAAGCGGGCTGGAACCGGCCTTGCGGACGATCAGCTTGGCCGTGTCGATGTGCTTGCCTGTAGCACAGCTGTCCAGCAATGCATGCGAAGCCTTGTCCACGTACTTGGTGATCGAGATGTCCTGGAAGTTGGCTTTGCCAGCGCCGCCGCCGCCGCCAGCGTGGAAAGTGCCACTGTTCGAAACGCCCCAGCTCCAGGCAAGGATGTCGATCTCGCCTGCGTGCTTCTTGTCCTTGGATTCACCCTTGATGCCTGCGAGGCTCAAAAACATGTCAACGGCCATGACATTCTCCTATTCAGCCCCTGTGGGGCGGTTAAAAAGTAACGAGAGGGAAAACAGGTGCGCCTTCGATGGAAAGAACGAAGAGACGCATCCCACAAACTGCGGGGCTCTCGCCCTGCGCTTTTTCTTGCTTAGGCCGCCTTGGCCGAAGGAAGCTTGGACACCAGCCGCAGCGACACGGTCAGGCCTTCGAGCTGGTAGTGCGGACGCAGATAGAACTTCGAGCTGTAGTAGCCCGGGTTGCTCGGGTCTTCTTCCACCACCACCTCGGCGGCCGACAGTGGATGGCTGGCCTT
This sequence comes from Paucibacter sp. B51, assembly GCF_027863535.1. Lineage (NCBI taxonomy): Bacteria > Pseudomonadati > Pseudomonadota > Betaproteobacteria > Burkholderiales > Sphaerotilaceae > Roseateles > Paucibacter sp. B51. Next base: position 3,869,227 of record NZ_JAPIVN010000001.1, read on the forward strand.
GTACTCTTCCGAAGAGCGGGCCGGATCTCCGTCCACGTACTGGGTGATCCACTGCGACAGCCAGCGCTGCACTTCCTCGCGTTCCTTGAAGGAGCCGATCTTGTCGCGCACGATGCACTTCAGGTAGTGCGCGAAACGGCAGGTGGCAAAGAGGTAAGGCAGGCGCGCAGCCAGGTTGGCGTTGGCGGTGGCGTCCGGGTCGTCGTACTCGGCCGGCTTGTGCAGAGACTGGGCGCCGATGAAGGCGGCGAAGTCGCTGTTCTTGCGATGCACCAGGGGCATGAAGCCGTTCTTGGCCAGCTCAGCTTCGCGGCGGTCTTCGATCGCGATCTCGGTCGGGCACTTCATGTCCACGCCGCCGTCATCGGTCGGGAAGGTGTGGGTGGGCAGGTTCTGCACGGCGCCGCCCGATTCAATGCCGCGGATGCGTGTGCACCAGCCGCTTTCCTTGAAGGAGCGGTTGATGTTGGTGGCCATGGCGTAGGCGGCGTTGGCCCAGGTGTACTTGCCGTGGTCGGCCGAACCGGTGTCTTCCTCGAAATCGAAGGCCTCGACCGGGTTGGTCTTGGCACCGTAAGGCAGGCGCGAGAGGAAGCGCGGCATGGCCAGGCCGATGTACTTGGAGTCTTCCGACTCACGCAGCGAGCGCCAGGCGGCGTAGTCGGGCGTGGAGAAGATCTTGGTCAGGTCGCGCGGGTTGGCGAGCTCCTGCCATGAGTCCATTTGCAGCAGCGTGGGCGAACCGCCGGTGATGAAGGGCGCATGGGCCGCAGCGGCGATCTTGGCCATTTCCGACAGCAGCTCCACATCGGGCGCGCTTTGGTCAAAGTGGTAGTCGCCCACCAGGCAGCCGAAGGGCTCGCCACCAAACTGGCTGAACTCTTCGGAGTAGATCTTCTTGAAGATCGGGCTCTGGTCCCAGTTGGTTCCCTTGTAACGCTTGAGCGTCTTGCCGAGTTCGGCCTTGGACACATTCATCACGCGGATCTTCAGCGACTCGTCGGTCTCGGTGTTGTTCACCATGTAGTGCAGACCACGCCAGGCACCCTCAAGCTTCTGGAACTCCTGGTGGTGCAGGATCAGATTGATCTGATCGGACAGCTTCTTGTCGATGGCGGCAATCATGGCCTCGATCGAGGACACCACATCGCTGCCGATCAGCTGGGTCTGGGCCAGGGCCTGCTGGGCCAGGGTCTGCACGGCCTGCTCGACGGCGCCTTTGGCATCATCGGACTTGGGCTTGAATTCCTTCTGCAGCAAGGAGGCCAGGTCGCTGCCTTCGAAGCTGACGCCAGCCAGCGCGGCGGAGGCTTGGGTTTCTGCCATATCGTTCTCTCCTACTCGTGTCTTTGATGTCGCGGCCGTGTGCTTCAGGCGTCGCTGGGCTTGGCGGTGGCGGCCAGAGAGCCCAGCAGGGCCGGGTCGGCCATCAGCTTGCCGATCAGCTCTTCGGCACCGCCCTTGCCGTCCATATAGGTGACCAGGTTCTGCAGTTGCTGGCGGGCTTCGAGCAGCTTGCTCAGCGAATCGACCTTGCGGGCCACGGCGTCGGGCGAGAAGTCATCCATGCTGTCAAACGTGATGTCCACGCTCAGATTGCCTTCGCCGGTCAAGGTGTTGGGCACCTGAATCGCCACGCGCGGCTTCATGGCCTTCATGCGGGCGTCGAAGTTGTCGACATCGACTTCCAGGAACTTGCGATCGGCCACCGGGGCCAGAGGCTCGGCCGGGTTGCCCGACAGATCTGCCAGCACACCCATGACGAAGGGCAACTGCACCTTCTTCTCGGCGCCATAGACCTCGACGTCATATTCGATCTGCACCCGCGGTGCGCGATTGCGGGCGATGAACTTTTGGCTGCTACTCATTCCAGGCTCCTGTGCGACGTAGAAGAAATTCAAGACATTCGCGGCTTCAGGGTCTCAGGTTTGCCGCGAATTGGGGGATCACGAGTTGTCGGTGTTGTAGGGGTCAATGCCCACCAAACCAGCGACGCCGGCCAAGGCATCGGGGGCCAACATCTTCACCAGCTGGAGGAAGTTTTGGTTGATCAATTCACTGCCTCGACGCAAAAACAAGGGGGCGGGATTCGAGGGCTCGACACGCTCCAGATACTCGCAAACCATGGCGATGGCTTTCAGCGCATCCTCGCGCGAGTTGACACTGCCGGACAGTCCCCGCTCCTGCGTCCTAACGCCTGAAGACATGGACTGCTCGCCATCGTCGGAAGTATCTGACGCTCCTGCCAGATCGTGCGCTTCTGCGGGAAAAGTACCGAAGACTCCCTGCACCAGGCTTTGCAGCGGGCGCAGATCGGGCGCGAGCTCATGCCCCAGCTTGTCCAGCAGCAGCGTGCGCAGCGCTTTCAGCTGTTCCTGCGCGGCCTCGCAGGCGGCGCGCAGCCCGGGCCGCTTGGCCTCCGCGGCGGCGGCCATCTGGCTCAAGGCCGCGGTGCTCACCACATCCTCACCTTCGCGCGCCGGCGACAAGCCCAGCGCCACTTCCACATGTCGGCCCGTGACCAGGCCGATGCTGCGATCTTCGATCAGACGCGCTTCGCGCAGGTCTCCGATCAGGCCCTCGACTTCCCGCAGCAAGGTCAGGGCGTTGACGCGGGCATAGGGGTCGCCATCGTCAGGGTCGGGCAAGGGATGCACATGGTCCCACAGCGCTTCGATCATGCTGCGCAGCAGTTCCAGCCCCGGGGCCAGGCTCGCATAGCCTTGCAGATGCACCAGCGAGCGCATCCAGAGGATGGCGATGCGCAAGTCGCGGCTGCGCTCCAGCAGCGCCTCCGAGAGCTCCATTACCTCGCGCCAGGCAGGCGGCTCGGCCGGACCGAACTGCGACTCCGGCTTGCCGGCCGCCGCCCGGCTCAAAGTCAGAAAGTCGTTGTCATACTCGAGGTCAGGGCCGCAAGGCGCACTGTCGTCCGCCAAAGGCGCGGACCACAGCGCGATCTTCTCGCGCGCTTGTTCGATCTCACTCATTTCACCCACCTTGTTTCAAGCATTGGCCATCTCCTCACTTCAGCGCACCACATCGGCATGGAAGCGCGCGGCCCCGTAGTCATCGCAAGCCTGAGCCGTGCAGCCCACGCTGCGGCCCAAGAGAAGCGGCGGGCTGCCCGCAGCCAGACCGCGCATCAGGCTTGAAGCCTGCTCGCCCGTGGGCAGCTTCAAGAACACGTCCTCGCGCTCGCTGCTCAGGGCGCTGTAGTCGCGAGGTTGGGCGCTGACGATGACCAGGAACTCCTGGCGGCCCGGCGGCTCTGCCGCATCGACCGGCCAGGACTTGGGCGGCAGCTCCAACTCCTGACCCGCCTTGACCTTGAGTTGGGGAATCTGCGCATTCGGCAGGAACTGCAGCAAGGAACCATCCTGGCCCAGCAGCAGCACCTGGACGTGACCCTCGCGGGCCGACCTGATCCGGAAAGACAGACGATCCTTGCCGATCACAAACTGCTCGCGCGCCAGGCGGACCTCCACCGCAAAGCCCGGGCTTTGCCGCTGCAGCACATCCTCAAAGGCTTGCGCGGGCTCGAAGCGCGGCAGCGCGGTTGCTGCGCCCTCGCTCGGCGGCGCAGCTGTGAGGCTCGGTGGCGCGCTGGCGGCCGAGGCACCGCTCGACAGCACGGCAGTGCTGTCTTTGGGTGCAGCGCCCGGCCCACCCTGACCGCCCAACCAGGCTGTGAGACCCAGCCCCGCCAGTCCCAAAGCTGCACCCAGGGCCAACCAACGCTTGCGCCCAGCCCCGGCGCCTGTGTCCGCCGCAGCTGTTCGGCTGGGCGCATGCACGGCGCCAGTTGTGGCGGCTGTGCTCGCGGGCGCGGCCTTGGCGCGCGCGGCGCCCGGGGTGGAAGCAGATGCTCCATCGTCCAGCGCCGATGGCGCTGAGTCAGGGTCCGACTCATGGCCGCTCAGTGCGCGCAGGCCCAGGTCCTGGCGCAGCGCGGCGATTGACGCGGTCCGGTCCTCCGGCCGCACGCGCAAGGCCCGGTCCAGGGCCTGCAAAAACTGCGGGCTGTAGCGGCCAGCGGCTGCCTGTTCCAGCGGCACATAGCTGTCGCTCATCAAGCGGCTGACCGAGGTGGGCGGCGTGCGGCCCATGATGGCGAAATGCATCGATGCCGCCAGGGCATAGACGTCGGTCCAGGGGCCCTGCTTCATATTGGGCGCCTCGGCGTACTGCTCCACCGGGGCATAGCCGGGCTTGAGAATCACGGTCAGGGCCTGCGTCATGTCGCCGATGACCCGGCGTGCCGCGCCGAAATCGAGCAGCAGCGGCTTCTGGCGCTCACCGACCAGGATGACGTTGTCGGGGGCGATGTCGCGGTGAAAGCAGTTCTGCGTGTGGATCACGGCCAGCGCCTCGGTCAGGGGCGCGAGCAGGCCCATGAGCCAGGCTTCGCTGGGCGGTTCGCCCAGCTCGCGCAGCTTGTCCTTGAGCGTGATGCCCTCGTAGAAGGGCATGACCATATAGGCCGTGCCATTTGCTTCCCAGAAGCGGTAGACCTTGACCAGGGAGGGATGGTCGAACGAAGCCAGCAGCTTGGCTTCGTTCACAAAGCTCTTGAGGCCCGCCTCGAAGGTGTCGCGGTGGCGCTCGGACTTGACCTGAACCTGGGTGTTGCCCAGGCGCGCCGACAAGGCCGCAGGCATGTACTCCTTGAGGGCCACGCGCCGCTCGAGGGAATGGTCCCAGGCCAGGTAGACGATGCCAAAGCCCCCTTCCCCCAACACCCCGGTCAGCTCGAACTCCCCGAGGTAGGTGCCCAAGGGCAAGGCGTTGCCGCTGTCGCCCGCACTCGATGCAGAGGAGGTCCGCGAGCTGGCGGCTGATGGGGAGGCAGATGGAGAGGTCGGCGCCAGCGCCGGAGCCTGTGCACGCGCGGCCAAGTCCGCAGCGCTCACCGGGGCCTGGGGCGAGATCAAGGTCGCCATATCGGCCAGTCCAGACGTCGGCGCCGGGCCGGCGGGTGGCGACTTCAAAGGCCGGATGACCGTGCGATCGTCATCGGAGTTATCACTGCTCATGGCGTGCTGGCTGACCCCTGCTCTTGTTCCCCGCATTTGCGTGTGTCGTGAATTCTGATTGACGAAAGTGACGCTCATGGGCCTCCAGACCCCAGTCGTGAATAAGCACGCGAATGGCCGCTGTTCGCGCCCTGCGCGGCCGACTATGGTGTGGGGCGCATGGCGACGCTGCGCCGTCCGGGCACCCGAGGGCCAGGCCCGAGCGGCGCCATTGCGCAAGCCATAGCCACCCATCCAGGTCTTTCGAGCGAAGAAGCGAACGTGTGTGATGCCCGCGCCATCGGCCCCAGGCCGGATGCCCTGAACCCAAGCCCTCTGCCAGGGGCGGAGCCTGCCTGTGCCGATTGAACGCGATGGCGGCTCGCGATTGAGAGCGTTCAAATCGACCGAGGCGGAAGCCTCGCAGTCCGGAGCCTCCACGCCCGCGCGTCGGCGGCTCGGCCCCAGACGTCGGCGTCCCAGGGCCGATGAGGCTGAACGACCCCAGCCGTTCAGCGCCACTGCAACGACCTCACCCGTAACTCCCACACCCTCACCGCCCCCACCTTCACTGCGCGGCCGGGCTTCCGATGCAGCCGTTCATCCCGCAGCGCTGCCCCGGGCCGGTGCGCGGCGTCAGGCGCTGATGTGGGGCGCAGCGGGTCTGATCCTGGCGATCAGCGCTGGCCTGGCCTACCAGCGCTGGGCCTCACTCGCAGGGGCTGGCGCGCCCCAAGAAACAGCGGCGGCGGAGCCTGCATCTCCGGCTGCCCGCGCAGCCTCGGCAGCGGCACCGGCCCTCGCCACAGCATCAAGGCAGGAGCCGGTTCCAGTGCTGAGCCTGGCGGACATCCTGGCCCACGATGGCCGGGGTTCGGGGTGGCAGCTCGCCCGCTTGCGCGACAAGCCCTCGATCCTGATCCTGGAGTTCCCCAGCCTGCTGGAGCAGGGCCTGGCCTTGAATCGCGCCGCGGCCTTCATCGAGAAGAAGCACAGCGCTGGCGGCGCGGTCTTGGGCGATGCCGAGATGCAGCGGCTGCTGGCCCGTTCGGGCGATTCGGTGGCGACCTTCTACTTCGGCCATGACTACAGCGCCGAGCAGTTGCAGCGCTTTTTTGCCCAGGCCCAAGTGCAGGGCCTGAAGCTCAATGCCCAGGAGCTCAAGCTGCAGAGCTTGCTGCAGGCGCAGGGCTTGCTGACGGCCACGGCTGCAGCCCCGTCAACGGCGAGCCCGCAGGCCCTGGTCAGCTTCACGGCCGTGCAGCAGGACGACCCGGCCACCCCCAGCGATGAGCAGGTCGATGCCTTGCGCCGTGAGTCGACCCTGCGGCATGAGCTCAGCCATGGCGAGTTTTTCACCAACCCGGATTACCAGCGCCGCTGCTGGGCGTTCTGGCAACAGGGCCTGAACGAAGCTGAGCGTGCCCGCTTCCGCAGCCTGCTCTCCAGCATGGACTACGACCCGGGCAACGAGGCCTTGATGGTCAACGAAACCCAAGCCCTGCTGATGCACACGCCCGATCAGCGTGCTTTCAACGCCAGCAGCCTGGGCGTGACGGAGGCGCAGCTGCAAGCGCTGCGCGAACGCTTTCGTCAGCAGCCCTGAGAAGATCGACGAGGGGCGCGAGCAGGCCCGCCTCAGCGGCGGGCCCGACCGCTCGGTTCATTCACCTCCAAGCAGCGCCGATGCGCGCTGGGGCATGCCGGCGCACACGCGCCAGCGCGCGGCCTGCCCGGCCGGCTGCGCGCGCCAGTAGGAGCGCGGGGCCTGGCTGGAAGAGGCCAGGTCTTGGGCCCAAAGCCGCAGGCCTGCGTCCAGCACCGGATCGCTTGAAGCCAGGTCGGGCGTGGCTGCGACATCCAGCCATTGCCCCGGCGAGACCGCGGCCCCAGGCGCATCGCCTGGATCGCTCCACAAGGCATCGGGCCAGGCCGAGCTTCGCAGGGCGGCCTCCAGCTCGGCCTCGACCTGCTCGACCACCCAGTCCTGCTCCAGGGCGTCGGCCGCGCAGGCGTCCAGCGCCTGCAGGCGAGCCTGCACCGCCCGCCACGCGGCCAGGCTTCGCGGCAAGGCCGGCAAGGACTGCAGGACCAGAAAAGGAAAGTAGCGACCGACCCGATCCACCGAGGGCATGAGGCAGCCCATCCATGCCTGATGCTCCAGCTCGCCCGGCAGGCAGGCCGGGCTCAGCAGAAACTGCCAGCTGGGACTGACCAGGTAGGCGTCCAGCCAGTTGCTGCCCCGCAGGCGATGCTGGGTTTGCAAATCCAGCAGGCCCTCGGCCAGCCAGGCGTCCCACCAGGCCAGCAGGTCGGGCCCCATGCGACGAGAGGCAAAGTCGCCCAGGGCCGGCAGCTTGCCATACCAGCCCGGCAGGGTGTCACGCCGGTTCACAGCGCCGCCGGGCAACGGAATTGCTTGATTTCCCGCAGCTGGAAGGGGTTGAAGACGCTGGCGGCAATGACATCGAGCTTGGCTTTGCGCCCATCGATCACCACCGGCACGCTGAAGCGCTCGGGCACGTTGGAGGGCTCGATGCCGAAGCGATCGAACAGGCGGAACAAGCCCCAGGGCCCTTCAAACAACATGGGCGCGGCCGCGCCCGGGGCGCCGCTGCTGAGCTTGATCTGCGCTGCCACGCGGCTGCTGGGCCAGTTCAGGGTGATGGAGGCACCCCCGGCGCTGAGCTTGTGGATCTGGCCGTCGTTGTCGATCACCAACTCCTTCAGGGCCGGGTCGATCTCGGACAGGCGCAGCTCGATCTTCAGGCCCGCTTGCTTGCCCCCGCTGCGGAAGAACACCTCACGGATGCGGCTGGCGCGCTGGAACTCGGCCAGGGCTGCGGCGGCCACCGGCTTGCTGCCGTCTCCCAAAGGCTTGTAGCTCCAGCTGGGGGTCGTGGTGTCGACCAGGGTGGCCAGGCGGCGCTGGAAGAACTCGTCCATCAGACCGGCCGCGCCGAAGAACTGACCGAAGTCCTCCGGCAGCACATCGGCCCGCGATCCGCTGGCGAAGGGGTAGCGCCCATTGATGGCGCGGGCGCAGAACTCGGAGATGGGTTTGAGCTCGGCCGACAGGCCTTGGATCTCGGCCCCGCGGCTCTGGTTGGCGCCGGCATCGGCCAGCTGCTCCAGCATGGAGCGGATGGGCTCGGGCTGCTGCCCGGCCATGGTCTTGATGCGCTCCGCTCCGCCGCCCGGCGGAGGCGGCGACTTGCTCTTTTGCGCCGCGTCGACCGCGCTCAGCTGGGTGTAGAGCTCGTTGAACATCTTGAGCGTGTCATCGATGGGCGCGGGCTGGCCGCTGATCTGGCGATGGATGCCCGCGAAATGGTCGTCCACCATGCGCTCCAGCGGCCCTGCCCCGCCGGCGGCGTCGGCAGGCGCGGCGCCGGCCAGGGCGGCCGCATCGCTCTTGGCCTGATTGGCCAGCTTGTCCAGCGCATTGCCGCCACCAGCGGGCGGCACCAGGCGGGTCTCGGCGCTGACGCCACGCAAATAGGCGGCCAGGGGCGAATCGACGGCCGACAGGATGCGCGCCACGGCAATGCTGCGCTCCAGCCCGGCCAGCTTGACCAGGCGCACATCGGCCAGGAAACGGTCCCAGGTCTTGATGTAGTCCTCGAAGTAGAGGCGGCGCACCTTGTCGCTGAGTTGCGTGCCCACGGCCAGGTCCTTGAGTCGCGCCGGGTCGCTCTTGATGCCCAGCACCCAGGGCTCTTCCTGCGCCAGGCGCAGGGCGGATTTCTGCACCTGCGACTTCACCAGCTTCTCGTAGCCTTGCTTGGTGTACAGGCCCGAGATGCCCTTGGTCAGCGGCTCGCCGCTGGCGCGCACAAAGACCTGCGCGGCATTGGGGCCAGCCGCAGCGGCCACGGTGAACTCCGGCACATCGCCGGCGCGGTACTGGCGCTTGATGCGGCTGTAGACGCGGTACTCCAGCGGATAGGCCGCCAGCATCTCGCGCACGCCGGCGACCAGGCTCTCGTCCATGGCCACCGATGGCCGCACGGGGCCGCGCGAGAGCAAGGCCTCGAGATGGGCATCCAGCAGCTGGCGCTGGGCCGGGTCCATGCGGCCGTAGTTCTGGTCCCAGTCCACACCGATCCAGGCCTTGAGACTGGCAGCGTCCAGCTGCTCGGCTTGGTAGAGCATCAGGTAGTTCTTGAGCGCCTCGTAGGCCTGCTCCAGGTTGTCACGCGAGGCGGTGCGCAAGCGCTCCTCCAGACGGCGTGCCAGGCGCGGCATCAGCTGCTGTTCGAGCAAGCGGCCATAGGCCTGCTGCGCGCCGGCGTCGAGCTTGTCGCCCTGGTACAGGCCCAGGCCTTGCAGCAGCGGTGGGTTCTTCAGGTCGAAGGCCTCGCTGTGCGCCGCATCGCGCACCTGGGCCAGCACCTCGGGCAAGGCGCTGACATCGGCATTGTTGGCGGCCGGCAGCGCATCCACCGCCGCTTGCAGCGCCGGCAGACGCGATTGCACCAGCTCGGCATGGTCCAGATTGCGCGATCGGCTGATCGCCCAGCCGAGCAGCAGGCTCACGCTGAACAAGCCGATGGCGGCGAAAGCCACGCCGCGCAGCAAACGGCGCCGGGCTGTGGCTGCCTGGCTGACTGCGCCGAGCCCGCGTTCGGCGAACACCACATCGCGCAGCAAACGGTTCAGGAAAAAGCTCTTGCCCTTGGCGCCAGCCGGCGCGGCAGCGCGCGCGTCGAAACCAAACGAGCGGCCGAGCGCGCCCATGACACGCGCAATCGGCGAGCCCTCTTGCGTGCCGCTGGTGAAATAGACCCCGCGCAGCCGCGGCGTTTGCTCCAGCTGCCCACCGCCGGCCAGCACCTGGTTCAGGAACTCGGCCAGCAGCGGCTGCAGGCTCGCAAACTCCTGCGGGAATGCCAGCATGGCCTGGCGGCGGCTCAGATCGCGCTCGGCCTCCAGCCGACCCAGCAGCTGGGCCACCAGGCGCTGCTGCAGCTCGCCGTAGAAGCGAGCGAAATCGGCCAGCGGATCGCCGGACGGCATTTCCTCATGCGCAAAGGTGAAGCCCCAGACCTGGTCGCGCTCTTCCTTGCCCAGGCCCTCGAAGCTCTCGTTGAATCCGCCGATCAGGTCGGCCTTGGTCACCAGCACATAGACGGGGGCGCGCACGCCGAGCTTGCTGTGCAGCTCCTGCAGACGCGCGCGCAGCTGGGCCGCGTGCTGCTTGCGCTCGACCGCACCCTGCTGCAGCAGGTCCTGCACATTGACCGTCAGCAACACGCCGTTGATGGGCTGGCGCGGGCGGGTCTTCTTGAGCAGCGAGAGGAAGTTGTCCCAGGCGCTGGCGTCCACCTCCCGGTCGCTCTCCTGCGTGGCATAGCGGCCGGCGGTGTCGATCAAGACGGCGTCCTGGGTGAACCACCACTCGCAGTTGCGCGTGCCGCCCACCCCTTTGACGGCCGCGCTCTGGCCCTCCTTGCCTTCGCGCAAAAGGAACTGCAAGCCGGCATTCATCAAGGCCGTGGTCTTGCCCGAGCCCGGCGCGCCGACGAACACATACCAGGGCAGCTCGTACAAATACTGCTCGCCCGACCACCAGCTGCGCTTGGATGCGGCCCTCAGCCGTTGGCCTGCCTCGGCAAAGCGCTGGGCCATCAGCTGCGCTTCCTTGTCAGCGGCCGAGGGGCCGGCGCCCAGGCCGGCCAGCAAGGCGGCATTGGTCTTGCGGCGCTGGTGGGCCTTCCAGAGCAGGCGCGCGCCCCAGCACAGCCAGATCAGCAGCAGCAGGCCGGCACGCGGCAGCCAGCCGCCCAGCGGCGTGGCGCCGGCGATGGCGATCAAGGGGCCCAGCCACCAGATCACGGCCGACAGCAGCAAGAGGGCCAGCGTGCCCATCACGGCGGGGCTCAGGAGCCATTGCAGAAATCGCTTCATGGGTAACTTTCTTGCCGCATCCGGCGCGGGGCTGGATCGGCGATGCAATTCTTGGAAGTTCGAGTTCGAGTCATGTCGGAGCCTGGGCGCCTCAGGACTGCGCCGCCACCGTCAGCACGATGTCGACCCGGCGGTTGCGCGCGCGGCCCTCGGCGCTGGCGTTGTCGGCCACCGGTTCGCTGTCGGCGCGGCCTTCGGCGCCGAGGCGGCTGGCTTCGACCGTCTGGGCCAGCAGCTGACGCACGCTTTGCGCCCGCGCCAGCGACAAATGCCAGTTCGAGGGGAAACGCAGCGAGCGGATGGCCTGGTTGTCGGAGTGGCCCACCACGGCCACGCGGCCCGGCACCTGCTGCAGGGCCGCGGCAATGCGGCCGAACAAAGGCGTGGCCCGGGCGGCCACATCGGCGCTGCCGGGCTCGAACATGGTGTCGCCCAGGACGGTCACCACCGATCGATCGGCCTCGTCGCGCACCTGCACCGCACCAGCCTCGATGTCGCTGCGCAGCAGCTGGGCCAGGCGCGGCGGCACGGCCACGGGCGCAATCGCGGCCGCGGGCTTGGCCTCGGCCTTGGCATGAAGCGCTTGCAGCGCCATGAAGGACGCATCGGTTTGTGCGCCCAGGGTCAGGCGCAGGAGCAGCAAGATCAGCAGCAGGCCAAAGGCGCTCAGCGCCGCCACCAGCCAGGGCGAGATGCCATCGCGCAGCCGCGCCGGCGCCTGCTGCACGCCTTGCCAATGCGGCGACAGCGTCGGCTCCACCGGCCCGCTCAGCTGGCGCAGCACCTGGGCCAGGCGTTCGCGGATGGCATTCAGCTGGGCGCGGCCGTTGTCCAGCACCTTGTAGCGCCCTTCAAAACCCAAGGACAGGGTCAGGTACATCAGCTCCAGCAGATTGCGGTGCTGGGCCGGGCTTTCCATCAAACGCGCGAGCAGCTGGAAGACCTTCTCGCCGCCCCAGCTCTCGTTGTGGAACTGCACCAGCAGGCTTTGCGAAGCCCAGGCGCCGGCGCTGCCCCAGGGCGTGCTCGACGCGGATTCATCCAGGAGGGTGCACAGCACATAGCGCCCGGCCACCAGCTGCTCATTGGGCAGCTGCTGTTGCTGGGCGCTGAGCTCGAACTGGCGAATCGCCTCCACCAGACTGGCCCGCAGCGCTTGCGGGTTGGGATGGCGCGGCATGGCGCGCAAGCGTGGCGCCGCCGACAGCAAGGGCGCGGCCGCATGAACCAGTGGATTCAGGCTGGCCTGGGCGCCCAGCTCGGGCAGCGGCGCGGAAGCCGGGCCGTCGGCGCGCGCGGCGGCCGTCTGGGTGGGCGAACTGCCAGCCTCAGCGGCACGATCCGCACCCGCCGGCGCGGCCGATGCGCCAGCACGGGCACGCCCGGCACTGGGCTTGATGATGGTGCGCTCGGACTCGAACGCGGCAAAGGGGTCGTTCTCGTTCTCGCTCATGACAGGTCCTCAACTCCGGATGGCCCAGAACTCCAGGCTCAGCCCCGGGAAGTCGCCGGCAATGTGCATGGCCAGGCCGCCCGAAGTCTCGAGCTGTTTCCAGAGCTCGTTGCCCCGGGTTTCCAGCTCGAAATAGGTGTAGCCCGCGTTGTAGGGGATCTGGCGCGGTGCCACCGGCATGGGCCGCAGCATCACACCGGGCAGCTGCAGATTGACCAGGTCACGGATGCGCTCGGCCGGGCCGATCTTGATCTGGGCCGGGAAGCGCGAACGCAAGGCCTCGCCTGGCATCTGCGCATTGACGGCCAGCACGAAGCTGGCCGTGCGCTGCAACTCCAGATCGGGGATCAGGGCGACGCGAATGCCGAACTTGCGGTCTTGCAGCTCGATCGGGATGGCGGTCTGCTCCAGCACCATGGACAGGGACTGGCGCAGGTCCGTCATCACCGCGCGAAAACAGCTGGCCAGGTCCTCGTGCCGGTAGGCCGGATAGGCCAGAGGCCGGCGTTGCTCGCGGAAGGTCGACAGATCGCCGGCCAGCTCCAAGCACTGGGCATACAGGCGCTCGGGGTGCAGCACCGGCAGGCGCTGCAAATGGGTGAAGACGGTCTGCTGGCGGTTGACGGTCTGCAGCAGCAGAAAGTCAGCGATCTCACCGACGCCGGCCCGGCCCGGCTGGGCCAGGCGGGTGGCCAGTGCCTCACCGCGCTGGTGCAGCATGCCCTGTACCTCGCGCAGATGGCTGTCCAGCACGGCATGGGCCGGCGCATGCAGCATGGGCGCGACGTACTGGCTGTCCAGCACCACGCGGCCATCGGCGCGGCGTTCGATGATGCGCGTCAGGCCCAGCACCGCATAACCCTCTCCCGCATCGCGCTCCAGCATCAGGCGCAAGTTCAGGCGGCCGATCTGCAGCGGCGCCTCGCGCAGGCTGGCCGCGTGGATGTCGGCGGCATCGAGATCGAGGGCGCGAAAGCGTGGCGGCATGGCGCCATCGGCCGCTTCCACATCGCTCTCGGCCACACCCGGGCGCGACAGCGGCAGGGCCAGCACCAGCACCTGGTCGCGCACATCGGCCGGCACCTCGTAGGCCAGGGGTGCCGGGTCATCGCCAGGGATGTCAAACACCAGGCCGTCCGGCAAGATGCCCCGCGCGCTGGGCAGGGCCACCCGCCCCTGCAGCAAGGCCGCTTCGTCGATCTGCAAGCGGCTGAAGCCCCAGGCCCAGGGCAAGGCGGCCTGGATGCGGCCGTCGATCTGCCTGGCCACGTAGCGGTCCTGCTGCTGGAAATGCTGTGGCTGGAGGAACATGCCCTCCGTCCACATCACCTTGTTATGCCATGTCATAGATTTCTCGTTCCTGAAAATGGGGCGGTCTCGGTCCGGGCTGCGGGCGGTCGGCCCCTCAGCCGAAGGGACTCAGGGAATCATCTCGTTGGTCTGGCCCGGGCTGACAAAGCTGATGACGCCGCCGTAGTTGCACATCAGCTTGCAAGTGTTGTCGAGCCCAGGTTGTTGCAGCACCAGCACCGTCGGCGCACCCGGGGTCCAGGGCGCCGTCGTGTTGGGGATGCAAGGCATGGGCGTCAGCGCGCCCAGGGCCGCCGCGGTGGCCGAGGCCACCGACGGATTGCCTATGCTCTGGCACATGCCGAAGGCGGGGATGTTGAGCATGGGGACGTGGTCCATGATGTTGCCGGCCATCATGTTGTTGGTCATCACCGTCTTCGGCGTGGCGTTGAACACCGCGGGCGCCACGCCCATGGAGCACATCATCTGGGCGCCGGTACACACGTGCATGGGCATGGTGGCTGCTCCTTGGTCGCAGGTTCAGGCCGCGCCGACCCAGACGGTCAGTGCGGTGAAGTTGTCATGGCTGTTCTTGTGCGCGGTGCGCCGGCGCACCTCGGCGGCCAGGGTGTCCAGCCAGGCCTGCTGCGAGGGCGCTGCGGCCAGGCTGCGTTCGAGGACCTCGGCGTCCAGATACTCCCACAGCCCATCGGTGCACAGCAGGAACACATCGCCGGGCTGAGCCGCTTGCATGCCATCGCCACAGCTGACCTCGAGGTCCTCATCGGGCAGGCCCATGGCCGAGCGCAGCTCGCTGCGCTTGGGGTGGCTGTTCATCTGCGCCTCGTCGAGCAGACCGGCATCCACCAGGGTCTGCACCAGACTGTGATCCTGGGTGCGCTGCAGCAGGCGCGCGGCACGGAACCAGTACAGGCGTGAATCACCGACATGGGCCCAGTGCACCTGGCCGCTGGTCAGGTCCAGCACCAGGCTCACCGCCGTGCTGTGCATGTCCTCGCGCTCGGTGCCGGGCTCGCGCTCGGCGCGCAGCTGCTGGTTGGTCGAGCGCAGCAGCTCGCCCAGGGCGGCGCCGTTCTGAGACGGCTGGCGCGCGAAATGGCTGACCACGCCCTGCACCACCAGCTTGGAGGCCACATCGCCGCCGCCATGCCCGCCCGCGCCATCGGCCAGCACGCAGCAGAGCTGGCGCTCGGACTGCCAGTGCCCGCAGGCGTCCTCGTTGTAGTTGCGCCCGCCTCGGTCCGACAAGAGGGCAATTTCGACATGCAGCGGCATCATGGGCGCTCACGCTCCGCGGCCAGGCGGTCCAGCTGTTCTTCGTAGGCATCGAGAAAGGCCTGGCCAAACAGGTCCTCGAAATCGTCCTGCGCCTCACTCGAGAGCTGGCTGAACAGCTCCTCGAAGGTGTCCCAGAGCCGCGCCTTGCGCAGCGAGGGCAGCAGCGCGCTCAGGGCCGAGCGTTGGGTCAGGTCCGCCTCCAGCCGCACCGGGTCGAAGCGCAGCAGCACGCTGTCCAGGGCCGAGCGCATGCCGGCCATCACCGCCAGCTGGTGGGCGCGCAGATCGTTGAAGGCATCGCGCATGGCCGGCTGGGCCGGCATGAAGCCCGGCAGCGCCGGCGACAGCAGGTACTGCATGGCCACCTCGGCCGAGGGCGAGAACTTGAGCGGGTTGTTCTCCTTGGCCACGATCATGGTCATCTCGGCGCGCATCTCGCGCTTGAGCGCGGCACGCGCAACCAGCAGTTCCACGGCGCCGCGGGTCGATTCCCGCAAGAGGCTGCCGATCAGGCGCATCAGGTCTGGCGTCAGGGCCTCAAGGCGCAGGCCCGGCGTGGCCAGACCTTCCAGCAAGGCGGCCAGCAAGGCGCCCTCCCCGGCCGCGGCCGTGGGGCTTGCCGTGGCCGTGGACGCAGGATGGGGGCCCGCAGGCGGCACTCCAGCTGGAGCGGCAGCCAGTGCTGGCGCCGCAGGCGAACGATCGAGGGTGGACGGCCACGGCGTGGCCAAGGGATCTGGCACCGGCGCGCCCTGCACCCGCTCCTGGCGATCGCCCGGCCCGCGCGCCAGAAAACCGGGCACCGTGGTGGGCATCGGGTCCTTGATCTCGTCCCAGGAGAACACCGCGCCGGGCGGCAGGGCCGGCGCCGCGGGGCTGGCTGCAGGGCTGGCAGCGGGAGTAGGAACCGGCTTGGCCGCCTCGGCGCGCACACGCGGCATGGCGGCATTGAGTTCGGAGCCATGGTCGGCCAAGCTGGGCCCGGACCGGGCGGGCGCTGCGCCACCGGGCTGGAGCAGTGGGTCGATGCTCGAAGGCGCGGGCGCCAGCAAATGGGCAAAGGGGTCGGCGCCGCCGGCACCCGTACCCGCACTGGCCCCGGCTGCGCCCACCCCGCCCAGGCCGAACAAGGCGTCCAGCGAGCTCTCGCTGCCACCGCCCAGCAAACCAGCCAGGCCGGCCGATCCGGCAGCCGCTGCGGGGAATGAGGGGGCCGCGCTCGTTGAGGCCGCGCCGGCCTTGGACGGGCTCAGGTCGGCAAACGGGTCCCAGTCCTCGGGGATCATGGCTGCGCCTGCGCCGCCGTGGGCGGCCGGCGCCGCCACCGGGGGCCGCGATGCCGGCAAGGGCGAGATGGGCGGCGAAGCGGCAGCGGCTGGGGCGGTCACGCCCGGCGCCGCCAGGCCGCCGCTGATGTCGCCGAACAGATCGGCAAAGGGGTCCGCGCTGGCCGCGGCCTTGTGCTCCTCGCTCACGCTCAAGAGGTAGCCACCGATCTGCAGTTGATCGCCCGCCTGGAGCAGCTGCTCCGCTTGCGGCGCCAAGGTCTGGCCGTTGTAGAGCACCGGATTGCTGCCGTTGTCGGCCACCACATAACGCCCGGCGCGGAAACTGATGCGGGCATGCTGGCGCGAAATGCTGCGCTCCGGGTCGGGCAACACCAACTGGTTGCCCTCGGCCCGGCCGATGCTGCCGCCCAGCTCGTCAAAGCTGGCGCTCAAGCCCTGCATGGGCTCGCCGTTGAAACTGAGCACGGTCAGGCGGATCATGCCCGGACCTCCATCTCGCGGCCGGTGGGCGTCAGCAAGCGGCCAGGCGTCTGTGTGTGGTGATCAGCGCAAGACATAAAACTCTCCCTCGATGGCCGAGACGCGAAGCGGCCAATGCAGCATGCAAGCAGCGCCCGAGGCCGTGCGGCCGGGGCTGCGAAGAAACGGTAGGCCATCGGCCCCCAGGCATTCCAGCAGCCGCCCCCCGGCCACCGATCTGAGCTTGAGATTGCCGAGGCTGGGCAGCACGGGCTTCAACGCCTGAGCGGCATGTTGACTCTGGACCTGGGCGCGCAGCCGTGCCACTTCGCTGCCCAGCTCGCGCTGGTAGGCCTGGGCCAGTTCCTCCAGACGCAGTCGCGACGCGCGAATCAGCGGCTCGGCATCACCCTTGGCCAGGCCCAGGGCCAAGCCCATGACATGGTCGACCAGACCGGCTCTCACACTCGGATTGAGGCTCTGAACCGGCGCATCCAGCCACCGCCAGCGCGGGAAGCTGATCGGCAGCTCGAAGCGCTGTTGCAAGCGTGTGGGCGAGCGGTAGACCTCGGCTTCCGCCGGTGCCCAGTCCAGGGCCGCCAGGGTGCGTGCATGGCTGGGGTGGGCCAGCGCACCCATGCGCGGCAGCAGCAGACACAGGCGTGCGCCCAGGTGGCCATCGGACAAGGCCGGCTCCGCCTCGGCCTCGCTGCCCTCCGCCAGGACCGGCGCAGGGTTGATGACCAGCTCCAGCTGATTGGCACCGGCCAGCGCGTACTCATGCACCGGCAGATTCAGCACCGTGCTTTGCTGGCCGTCCACACGGCCCAGCGGCACCCCGTTGAACCAGGCTTCGGCGCTGCAGCCCAGCGCTTCCAGTCGGAGGACGAGCAGGCGTTCCATCAGGCCATGCTCCAGTCCAGCAGTGGCAAGGCGGGCAGCAGCTGCAAGGTTTGCTGGCAGGGCCCCATCAGCGGGTCCTGGGTCAGCAGCTCCAGCGACACCGCCTCCAGCTGCAGCTTGGCATACCACTCCCAGCCGCTGCCCACCTTGCTGTTGGGCCGCAAGCCCAGCTCGCCAAGCAGGGCGGCCTGCGGCGCCGACACCGGCTGCAAGAGCGCGCCGGTCTCCGAGGCCAGTGGGTCCAGGCTCAGGCTGAGCGGCAGGCGCCAGCGGCTGACCGTTTGCGCCATCAGCGCCGGCATTGGCTCGCCGGCCTGGCTGCGATTGAGTTGCGCCTGCAGCTCGGCGCGGCCGGCGCAGCGCAGGCTCAGCCGGCTGCGGGCGTCTCCCAGCTGCAGCTCGGCACTGAACTCCAGATCGGCCAGACAGGCCTCAAGCTGCAGCTGGGCCTGCAGGCCCATCCAGGCGGAAGCCGCCAGGCCCTCGGCGCCCAGGCGCCAGCCCCAGCTGAACGCGGCCGAGCCGCGCAGCAGGCCCAGGCAGCCCTCCAGCTTGGGCTGCTGCAGCGCGGGCACCTGGGCCCAGGCTTCGGCCAGGCGCCACAGGGCTTGGGCGCAGGCGGCGTCCAGGCCTTGGTCCAGCTGTATCTGCAAAGCCTGGGCGTCCTGCGCTTCGCCGTCGCGCTCGACACGGCAACGGCTGAGCGACTGCCGGCGGGCCTGGTGGCTGGGCGTGATGAGCTCGCGCTGGTCCATGGCCAGGCGCGGACGCTGAATCTCGACCCACCACTGCGCCGCTGGCCAGGCTTGGATCAGGCCATGCAGCGAACCCAGGGCCTCGCCCTGGTCACGCAGGCCGCAGACCTGCAGCTCCAGCTTGTAATACTCGGGCGAGCTTTCTTCCGCCACCAGACAACCCGGCCCGCTGGCCCGGCTGCTGGGCGCGCGGGCGACCATGGGCCAATTCAGGGCCCGGGTTTCGTAGCCCTGCCAGCGTTGGCGGTCTTGCGGGCCGGTGACGCTCAGGGCCGGATGGTGACCGCCGTTGCAGCTGGCATGGCTGCGGGCGCGCAGCTGCAGCCGGCAGGGCTCGCCCTGGCCCGCCACCGGGGCCAGCACGCTGATCAGGGCCGGCAGCGGGTGCTGGCTGTCGATGCGCAGCGGCGCCGGCTCCGGTCGCTGCAGTCGCTGCCAGCCGCCGGCCTGCCAGTGGTAATCCTGGGCCACAGGCGCCGGGCGCTCGCCGCCCTCGGCGACTCCGGCAGGCAGGACACGCAGCTCCACGGCCTCCAGATCACAGGCGACGCGCGGCAGGGGCGGCGCGGCGGCGACCCGGGCCAGGCCGGCGCGCGGCTCGGCCGCCCAGGCCTCGATGGCATCGAGCAAGCGTGCGTCGGCCGCACGCAGGCTGGCGGCATCGACCTTGGCGCCGGCCATGCCCCGCAACTCGGTGAGCGAGCGCTGCAGCAGCTGATGCAGGCTGGCCCATTCCGCCAGCGCCGGCCGCTCGCTGGCATCGCTCAGATGCTGCGCGGCCCAGGCGTATTCGGGGCGCTCCTGGAAGCTGGGCCCCCAGACAAAGCAGAGGTTGACGTAACGCCCCACGCTGGCGGGCTGGCGCAAGCCCAGCTTGCGGGCCTGTTCCACCGCCAGCTGGACAAAGGTGTGGTAACGCTCGGCCAGCAAGGCTTCCATGGCCGGCCACTGCGCGGCCAGATGCGCGGCCAGGCGGGGCACAAAATCGTGCCACGCCACCGTGCCCTGGGCTTCTGAGGAAAGCTGTGCCTGCATGGAGGCCTCAGCGGTGGGTCAAGGGATCTTCCGGCGCCTCGGGTGCTTGCGGCGCCTCCGGATCCAGCGGTGACACCGGGCTGGCGCCGCTGCCGCTGCCCGGCGAGCCGCCCGAGTTGAGCTTGATCATGGGGCCGGTGATGGACACCCCGTCCGGCCCGAGCACGATGGAGGCGGGGCCCGCCTTGATCGAGATCTGTGTGCCCGCCTCGATCACCAGATTCATGCCAGCCTTGAGATGCAAGTTCTGGCTGGCCTCGGCGCCGATATTGGCGCCGATCTTGAGGTGCAGGTCAGCGCTCGATTCCATCGAGATGGCCGCGCCCGATTTGGCCGTGATGTCCTTGTCGGTCTTGAGGCTGAACACCCCGCCGCTCTTGAATACCAGGTCCTTGCCTACCGTCAGGTCGAGCTTGCCGTCCACCGCCTGCTTCAGGTCCTTGAGCACGCTCAGATGCATTTCGCCCTCGACCTTGTCGTGGCGGTTGCCCTTCAGGCTGCGGTGCTCGTCCTTGCCAATCTCGCTCTTGTAGGTTTCCTCGACAAAGTCCAGGCGGTCTTTTTGGGCATGGAGCAGCACATACTCCTCGCCCTTCTTGTCTTCGAAGCGCAGCTCGTTGAACTCGGCCGCGCCGCCCAGCTTGCTGCGGCTCTTCAGGGTGCTGACCGTGGCATGGGCCGGCAGCTCGTAGGGTGGCTTCTGCTGGGCGTTGTAGACCCGGCCGGTGATCAGCGGGCGGTCCGGATCGCCTTCCAGAAAGTCGACCACCACTTCCTGGCCCAGGCGCGGCAGGGACACCATGCCAAAGCCATTGCCGGCCGAGGGGCTGGCCACGCGCACCCAGCAGCTGCTGGCGGCTGTCTTGGTGCCGATGCGGTCCCAGTGGAACTGGATCTTCACGCGACCATGTTCATCGGTGACGATGTCGCCCGGGTCGGCATCGCCGACCACCACCGCGGTCTGCGGCCCGGCGACGCTGGGCTTGCGGCTCAGGCGGCGCGGCCGGAAGGCCTGGTCAAAGCGCTGCAACTCAAACTCGCACTGCAGGCCAAAGGCCGAGCCCAAGCTGCCCGCCCCCACGCCGGACTCATAGCCGCCGCGCTTCATCTCGATGCGGGTGGACAGCACCAGGTACTCGGCGTTCTGGTCGCTGCGCGGATGCTTGCTCAGCTTGAACCGCCCCCCGGCGCACAGGCCCGGCGAGTCGCCCTTGCCGTGAAAGCGGCCGAACTGCGCCTGTGCTTCATCGAGCTGGACCAGCGCGCGCGCATCGCCAGCGGCCTTGGCTTCGTAGCCACCGGGATAGTCGTAGACCTCGTGGCCGGCCTCGGCATGGCTGCGGCTGGCCGTGGCCGGCGAGCTGCTCAGGTCGGTGTCGGGCGTCAGGTAGTTGTAGTCGCGCAGCACGACCTTGCCGGTCTGCACCTCGCTGCGCATCTGCCAGCTGTGGATGGCGCTCTGCTGGGTCAGGGCATTGCCCTCGGCCAGGAAGGGAATGGTCTCAAAGCCCGCCATGGCCACGTGGGCGCTGCTGCTGTCGGCAATCACCAGCTCGTGGCGCGATTCGCTGTGGCGGAAGAAGTAGAAGATGCCCTCTTCTTCCATCAGGCGCGAGACGAAATTGAAGTCGCTTTCGCGGTACTGCACGCAGAACGCCCGCTTGGCATAGCTGCCGCTCAGCTCCTGCACCACGCTGCCGCTGTAGTCGGCGAACACCTGCTCCAGGATCTCGGGCACGCTCAAGTCCTGGAAGATGCGCAGGTCGCTGGACCGCGTCAGCAGCCACAGGCCCGGGCGCAGCGTCAGCTGGTAGACGAAGTTACGCCCTTCCATGCCCTGGAAGGAGAAGGCGCTGACCAGGCCATGGAACCAGCGGGTGTTGGACGCATCCAGGCGCAGGGAGACCGCCGCCGCCGTGCCCAGCAGATCGTCGGCCGACAGGGTGGCCTCCGAGGAGATGGCGGAAACCTGGAACTCAAACGGCGTGGACAGCGCCTCGGACGCCGTCATGGCGCGAAAGCGCAGATGGGCGCCAGCCGCGCTGTTCATCCCCATCAGAAACCCGGTCGATGCTGGCATAGGTCCTCGAATACCTGGGGCGTTCCTGGCGAGCAGGCGACCCCGCTCGACACGCCTCGTGCCGAGACTATACGGTCGCCAGGCGCCTGAAATTTCGTGATTAAGCCCGCAGAAAATTGCCGCGCAGCCCTTGCCGCCTGCGCACAATCGGCCTCGCCGACAGGGCTGTCATCAAGCTTGGCCAGAATGCGGGCATCTCCCAATTTCAGCCGGCCTGGCCGCCGCCGCGATGACTGTTTCGGAACCCGATGTCCTGATCGAAGCCGCCGAAGGCCCCGCGCCTCTGATCATCACCTTTGGCTTTGCGCAGTGGAATGCGCCGGTGGCGTTTGATTTCGTGGGGCGGTTGCGCAAACTCGAGTTCCTGCTCGGTCAGAGCTTTCATCGCATCCATCTGCGCGACCGCAGCCTGTCGTGGTATCTGCACGGCCTGCCCGGTCTGGGCTCCAATCTGCTGCGCACGCTGGACGCACTCGCCAGCCAGGTGCGCGCGCTGGCTCCGACGCGGGTGCTGACCCTGGGCCAATCGATGGGCGGCTACGGCGCCATCCTCTACGGCCTGGCCCTGGGCGCCGATCGCATCGTCGCCTTTGGCGCTCTGTCCACCATGGACCCCGCGGTGGCGCGCGCGCAGGCCGACCCGCGCTGGCTGTCGGTGATGGAGCGCTTGCAGGCCGAGGGTATCCGCCCCGCGCGCAGCGATCTGGTCACTCTGGCCGCCGCCTCGGCCCGGCCTCTGGACCTGCGCCTGCATTACGGCGAGCAGCCGGATTTCCCCGAACAGGGCCCGGCGAACCTCGATCTTTTTCATGCCGAGCGATTCGCCAGCCTGCCCGGCTGCCGCGTCCACCGTCATGCCCAGGCCAACCATGCACCCTCGCTGCTCTTGCAGGCCCAAGGCCGGCTCGATGCCGTGCTGCTGCGCGATCTGTTCGATGTGGATCCCGGTCTGGTTCATCAGCGCCGGCAGCCCGTGTTGAGCGACCCGCAGCTGCAGGCCATGACGGGGCAGTTGCTGCGCGGCGAGTCAGCCGAGGCAGTGCTGGAGTCCCTGCTCGAGCAAGGCCTGGCCCCGGTGAGCGCACGTTCGGCGCTGGCCGTGT
Source organism: Paucibacter sp. B51 (assembly GCF_027863535.1). Taxonomy (NCBI): domain Bacteria; kingdom Pseudomonadati; phylum Pseudomonadota; class Betaproteobacteria; order Burkholderiales; family Sphaerotilaceae; genus Roseateles; species Paucibacter sp. B51. The sequence continues at coordinate 3,891,818 of NZ_JAPIVN010000001.1, forward strand.
TGCAGCGCGACCCGGTGTTCCTGGCCGCCACTCAGCATTGGAGCGAGCAGCGGCGCTGAAGGCGAGATCCACTCACCAGTTGCCGATGCTGGGGTTGGCGTAGCTGAACTGGTTGGGGATGTCCAGATTGGTGAAGGAGAAGGACATGCTCAGCTCCAGCGCGCTGACCTGGTGCCACCAGCCCAGGGGCAGGAAGAGCGTGTCGCCAGGCGTCAGCACGGTCTCCAGCACCGTGGCCTGGCGGAACAAGGGGTAGCGCTCGAAGTCGGGCCGGTCCAGATCGATGGGGCTGTAGACGCCCATGCGGTTGTAGAGCAGCGGCGTCTGCCAGGGCGAGATGAAGCGCCAGCGCTTGCGGCCCACGACCTGGGTGTGGAAGAGCATCAAGGTGTCGTGATGCAGCGGCGTGTGCGTGCCGCCGGGCCCGAACCAGAAAGACGCGGCACCCGGCAGCAGGCTGGGGTCGCACAAGGGTGGCATGCTGCCGATATCGGCCAGCAAGGGCAGGAACTCGGGCCGGCGCAGCATCTCGTCGTTGGCCGTCAGGTAGTGGTCGTTGCTGTCACCGGCGCTCTGCACCAGATCCACAAACTCGCCCACCCGCATGCGCTGGCGCAGCGACCCCTTGTTCTGCTCGAACAAAGGGTCGCGCGATCGGCCCACCTGCACATCCACCTCGAGATGCCCGAAGCGCGTGGCAAAGTCGGCCGGCGACCAGCGCTGCAGCGCCGGCCAGTCTGCGGCCACATCCTCCAGCACCACCGGGCGGCAGCCCAGCACATAGCGCTCCAGCAACTCTTCGCGGCTCACACCGCGGCGCCGCTCGATCTCGCGGTAGGCCGGCGCGCTTTCCAGCAGCTTCTGGTGGCTGGCCATCAGGGATTCCAGCTTGCGCAGCATCTGCTTGTGCTTTTGTGCCGCGATGAAGGCCGGGCTCATCTGGATGCTGGCGATGGCGGCCTCGCAGGCGGCGGGGTTCAGGCCGGCCGACTGCATCACCGCACGCATCGAGGCCGGCTCGCCCTCCCACATCAAGCAATCGGCCACCCATTGCAGCCATTCAGGCGGCAGCACCGGCGGGGCCGGGTTCAGCGGGCGCGGCGGCGAGAGCGTGGGCAGCTGCTGCATGGCGGCGCGTCTCAGTGCTCCGCCGCGGGCTTGTTGCCCTCACGCCGGCGCGGTGCGCGCAGCGCCACCGCCGCCAGGCCCAGGCCGGCCAGCCACCAGGGCGAGGCCGCGCCGCCACCGCCGCCGCCCGAGCTGGGCGCGGGGGCGGGGGCGGGCGTGGGGCTCGGTGCTGGGGCCGGTGCGGGCGCAGGGGCCGGTGCCGGAGCAGGCGCGGGGATGGGCGTGCTGCCCTGGGCCTGGCCGCAGCGACTCAAGGCCGTGCTTTGCAGGGTCTGGGCACTGCGCACCGGCGGCGTGTAGCTGCCCGGCGCCTGGGCGTATTTCACCGCCTCGGCTGCGTCCAGCAATCCGCTGCCGCAGGTCTCGGTGGTGCAGGTGCAGCGGCTGGAATTGCTGCTGCTGCAGTAGCCCAGGGCGTAGGCCGTCACATGGGGCCGCGCGCTCAGCTTGAGGCCGGATTCGATCTGGTTGAGGCTCAAGCCCGGGTTGAGCGACCACATCAGCGCGGCCGCGCCGGCCACCTGGGGCGCGGCAAAGCTGGTGCCGCTGACGGCCGCGTAGCCAGCTTCGCTGGGTGCTGTCTTGCCCTTGTTGCTGGCCGAGACCAGGCCGCTGTCGGCCAGCTCGGCGTCGCAGGTACGTCCGCTGTCCGCGTCGCCGCCAGGGGCCAGCAGCTGCACTTCCTTGCCGAAGTTGGAGTAGATGGCCTTGAAGCCCTGGCGGTTGGCCGCGGCCACGCCGAAGACGCCGGCGCAATTGGCCGGGCGGCCCACCGCGCCGCGGTAGTTGCCGGCGGCGGCCACCACCATGACGCCGAGCTTGCGCAGCTCCTCGATGGCGTCGCGGTAGAGGCGCGCGGCCGCGGCCACATCGGCATTGGCGTCGTTGATGTCGCAGGAGGTCACACCGGCAAAGCCGATCACCACGATCTTCGCCGGGTTGGCATTGGCCGGCGCACCGGCCACGGGCAGGCCGGCGGCCCAGCGCATGCCGTCCACCATATCGCCGACCGAAGCACCGCATTTGCCCGACACGCGCACCGGCAGAACGCGGCCGTTCCAGTTCATGCCGGCCACGCCGCCGCCGTTGTTGGTCACGGCCGCCAGCTGGGCCGCCACCAGGGTGCCGTGCCAGCTGCTGCTTTCGTTCACCAGGCAGCCGTCCCACAGGGCCAGGTTGGCATCATGCTCGGCCTTGCTCAGGGCGTCGCCGGGGTCGGCCGCGCCTTCGCTACGGCCCACGCCGTTGTTGGCGTACTCGGGCTTGCTGACGAAGTTGTGGCCCTTCAGCACATTGGTGTTGAGATCGCCATGCGAGGTGATGCCGGAGTCCAGCACCGCCACCACCACCGAGGCCGAGCCCTTGCTCAGATCCCAGGCCTTGGTGAAGCCAGCGGCCGCCGGGTTGCTGTCGGCGGCCTGCTCGTCCAGCCACCACTGGCTGTTCTTGGGATCGCTGCTGTTGCGGAACATGGGGTCGTTGGGCACGGCCGCGCGCTGTTCGCGCATGTCCGGCATGGCGTGGCCGATGCGGGCATCGGCGCGCAGGGCCTGCAGCCATTGCTCACGCTGGCTCGCTGCCGCCGGGGCTGCAGCCTTGGCCTGCAAGCGCCACCAGCCCGAACCCAGGGGCTGCTGCGCGCGCAGCGGCAGGCCGTGCTCGGCCAGCAGATGGCGCAGCTGCGCTTCTTGCTGGGCGCGGTCGCGGCCGGCATCGGCCAGCTTGACGATCAGCTCGGTGCCGACCGCGGCTGTGCTGCCCCGTGCTGGTTTGGGCTGCGGGATCTGAGCGGCCAGGGCCCAAGCGCCCAGACCCACGGCGGTGGCCAGGCCCAGGCTGGCGGGTGTCTTGCGCAGCAAGCGCGTGAACATGAAGGCGGAAGGATGTGGCGTACTCATGGCGCGCACCATAGGCCGTTCGCATGAAGCGCCCGTGACAAAGGCGCAGCCTCGGGCGAACCCGCGATGCCGTCATCGGCCCCTGTCGGTGAAGCGCCAAGTCGCGCTGGAAGCCCCGCAAAGCGTCGCAACCACGCCACAGGTCTAGTCCGTTCGGCGCGCAAACCTCGAATTTGCACGCATACGAGCGTCACTTCTCGCTGCCACAGTCCGCCCTGTCGCAGGACGACACCTGTTCTTTGCCTTTGCTTCGGGAGGCCCCGGGCACCCAGTGCCACCGCCGAGTCCGAGCGCCCTTGCAAGGGCGGCTCTCACTCCATCGGTGATGTCCAGGTGTCGCGCCCGCTGCCCGCGGCCGGTGCATCCACGCCGGGCCTCGGACGAGGGCTGAACTCATCCCTCCGTGTTTCATCCGGGCCACTGGCCTTCACTTGTTCACTTTCTTCAAACCTCTGTACTGGAGTACTCACCCATGAAGCTGAAACTCATCGCTGCCGTCGCAGCCCTGGCCGCTGTTGCCAGCACTCCCGCTCTCGCCACCATCAAGGCCGTGTCCGTTGGCTCCGAGCTGTTCCTGGTGGTTGGCGACAACAACGGCTCCTATGTGCTGGACACCGGCGTCACTTTCCAGCAAATGCTGAGCCTGGCCAGCGCCGGCACCCCGGGCACCCTGCTGAGCCAAAGCGTGGTCGGCACCGCCGGCTGGTCCGAGTTCGTGTCCACCCGCCCCGACCTGTTCAACGGCGCCTCCAACAGCACCACCGGCATCCGCTGGTCGCTGTTCGTCTACGAAGGCAACGGCACGTTCGACCTGACCGACAAGCATGTGCTGACCACGGTCGGCACCGGCGTCAGCGCCGCCACCATCAGCAACAGCCTGACCGCCAACAGCTTCGACAGCAGTTTCGGCGGCTCGACCGGCCTCGTCATTGCAGGCGGCGGCACGGGCACTCACCCGACCCAGCTCAATGGCTCCAGCTACAACGCTGTGGGCACCCTAGGCTATGCCGGTGACCGCTTCTTCAACTGGGGCAATGCCTTCACCAAGATCGGCAACAAGGTCGGTGTTGATTCCGCCTTGGTCCATGTCACCCCGACCGATCCAGAAGACTATGACCTCTATGTGGGCGCCCAAGCCTTCGAGAACGTCAAGGTCAGCTTCGACGGCCAGACCATCGCCGTGACCAATGTCTCCGCCGTGCCGGAACCCGAAACCTATGCCCTGATGCTGGCCGGCCTGGTGGCTGTGGCCTTCATGGCACGCCGCCGCCGCGAATTCTGATCGCAGCGGGCGCATCCCGAGCGCTCGACCTCGGGACGCTTCGCTGAGCTGGCCATGTGCCAAGACGCGGCCAGCCTCATCAACAGCAAAGTGTTGCGCCTGGCATTGCCTTCCCTCGTGGATTGCTGAAGGGATCGACCTCTGGGTCACTCCCTTCACTCCTGGTTTCTCTTTGTCTCTTTGTTCTCTTCTTTCTACTCACGAAAGCACCCGTTCATCATGAAGCTCCGCCTCCTCGCCATCGCCGCCGGCCTGGCCGCTGTGTCCAGCGCCCACGCCCTGACCCCCGCCCAGATCGCTGACGCGCGCACTGCCGGCACCTTGAAGGAAGTCACCTTCTCGGGCGCCTCGGCTCTGCGCCTGTCCCTGGGTGCTTACGTCCAGGAAATCTGCAACACGAGCACCATGCACGTGTTCTTCAACAACGCCGCCGGCGCCAACCACCGCGCCTACAGCTGCAACCTCGGCGTGGCCGTGGGCAACTATGCCGCCGGCACCCCGGTGCTGGTCACCAAGCGCGACCAAGGCGGCTCCGGCCAAGGCGTGGCCCCCATCGCCCTGAACACGCCCATCGCCCACATGAATGTGGACGCCTCCTGCGTGGTCACCGCCACCCCCAACTTCACCGACATCCAGGTGCCCAACTACACCTGCGGCACCGTCAGCAACCGCGTCTCCGATGCCGGCATCTCCGACGTCGAACCCGGCCTGCTGAACGCCACCATCAATCTGGCCGACAACACCCCCGGCGACCCGACCAGCGGCCCGTCCGCTCCAGTGAACCTGAGCAATCTGGACGTCAAGCCCTTTGTGCAAGGCATCTTCGGCGTGGCCGTGAACCTGCGCGCCTATCGCGCCCTGCAAGCCACCCAAGGTCTGACCCAGGACGACAGCGACGCCAACCGCCCCAGCCTGCCCACCGCCTGGGTGCGCGGCGCCCTGACCGGCGGCCTGACCGCTTCCAACACCAGCCAGCGCGGCTGGGGCCTGGTGATCAGCCCGGCCGTGGACGCCTCGGTGCACACCAAGACCTTGAACATCTGCCGCCGCCAGCCCAGCTCGGGCACGCAAGCCGCCTCCAACGCCTACTTCGCCCAGAACCCCTGCGGCCTGTCCACCGCCAGCGCCCTGCGCCAAACCAGCGCTGCCGCCCCGACTCACGTCGCCACCGGCAGCACCTATGTGGTCAATGAAGGCGCCGGCACCGGCAATGTCGAGACCTGCATCGGTAGCACCGTGGAAAACATCGCCGGCGCCTACGCCATCGGCGTGCTGGGCCGCGAGAACAACCCCCTGGCCAATGGCGGCGACAAGAAGTACCGCTATGTCAAGCTCGATGGCGCTCAGCCCCTGCGTTATGACGCCAGCACCGGCCGCGGCGCCATCTACGGTGACTACGACTTCGTCTACGAGTCCACCCTGCAGTACAACACCACCAACCCCAACCTGAACGCCGACAAGATCGCCTTCATCGCCGCCATCCGCAACGGCGCACCGAAGCCCGCTTCGCTGGCCAAGGCCGATGTGGACACGCAACAAGGCGTGATGGCCCCGTCCTCGACCTGGGCCCCCGCCCAGTACCCGGCCCTGCCGGCTGCCGACAAGCCCTTCGCCTCGCGCGTGGCTCGCTCGGCCGGCGACAGCTGCTCGGTGCTGAAACTGGCGCGCTGATCGGCGCGATTGCTGCCCCCGGCCGCAAGCCGGGTGCTTCGCAGTACCTTTGAAGCGGGGTCGGTGTTCCGACCCCGTTTTTCATGGCCTCCTGCAGCCGCCGTTGCGGAGCGCAAGCCCTCAGATGGCGCATCACAAGCCGTCTGAGGGGCTTGGCAGACGGGTTCGCTACGCCCGCTGAGCCGAACGGTCTATTTCCAGCCCTCGGCGCTGGCATCAGGTTTTCACATCACTTGCGCACACTGCCGCGCATCGGGCGTCTGCCCCGCATCTCGCCATTGAGGATTGCTTCCATGTTGACCGCTTCTACATCTCGTGCTCCCTTGCTGCGCCCTCTGCTGGGGTTTGTCTTGTGCGCTGCGGCTCTCGCACCTGCGCAGGCCAAACTTGAAACCATAGGCCAAAAGTCAGAGCTGGCGCTGCTGCTGCTGGATCAGAAAAAGGCGGAGATGACCTACATCAAGGATCTCGGCATCACGGCCACCGAGTTCTGGATCACGGCGCAGCAGGACATGGGCGCCTCTTTCTTCAAGTATCTGGACCCCGAGACGGACGCGGCCCTGAAGACCTTTCTTGGCAGTGCTGACCTGGCCAGCGTCCGCTGGATCGTTGCTGCAAGCAACAAAGGCAGCGGTGATGGTAAGGAAAGAAACGACTATGTCACCCTGAACAACAGCGGGGACCTGTCCACACAACAAAAGAATTTCAAAGCGATGATTGAGATGAGTTCGTATTCGTTGACGGGAAAGGAGGACATCAACAAGTACCTCACTGATGTTGCCATTCCAAAGGACACTTTCATCACCACCATCGGCACTGAGGAAAACGGCAGTGCCCTGGCCAGCAATGCTGCGGGCAATGTGTTTACTTATGCGGGGATGCGCACCGGTTTCTTTGAGAGGGGCAGCACTCTAGCCCCTGGCGATTGCGTTGCGACCGCCACACTGTGCATGGGCAACCCTCTGGGCACTTCGTCTTGGTTCTACAAACTCACGCCCACTCTTGACGAGGATGGCGAGGCCGATTTTAACCTTCCCCTCATCTACGACGAATTCGACAACCTCAGCGGTGACGGCTACTGGGGCTTGATCAAGGACCCCAATTCCAGCAAGTACGTGCTCAGCTACACCCTGGCGGGCTCCAACCCGCGCAGCCTGGTGAGCACCGATTTCGGCCGCAGCCGGCTCTCCTTCACCGACTACAGCGCGCAGAGCGGCTTTGCTCGCCAGATCCTGGCCCTGGCCGGCGACGATGTGGCCAATGCGCCCGATGCAGCGGCGCTCTTCCTCAACGGCAGCCTGGCTGCACAGCAGGCCGTGATGGCCGTGCCCGAGCCGCAGAGCTGGGGCCTGATGGCTCTGGGCCTGCTGGGCCTGGCGGCCCATGCGCGCCGCCGCAGCAGCAACAGCAACGTCCTCAGCAACGGCCTCAGCAACACAAGCAGCAGCAGCGGCGCCTCGCAAGCCTGATCTGTTCGGCGAGCACGCAGCTGCGCCGCAGGCGTCCCCGCGAGCCCCAGCGGCTCGCGGGCTGAGCCTGCGCCTTCGCCTGCCACCTCGCTTCGAGCCTTTACTCCCCCTGCCGTTCGGACCACGGCGCTTCATCGCGGATTCACCACGGCTCGGGACACTGCCTTCACGCGGGCCAGGTGACTGGCGCTGAGCTCGGGCGTTTGCAGCTCACCGGCAGCGCAGGCGTGCTTGTTTGCTTGGTTTCTTGCTTGCTCGCTTGCCGCTCGCGCTGACGTCCAGGTTTTTGCTCCTCGCTGCTCCTCGCTGCTTCTTCTCCTTTTCGTTCGTTCATTCATTCGTCTATCCATCCAGGGAGTCAGCCTCTAGCCGGGCTGGGATTCATGTCGTTCTTGTCCTTGCCGACCTGCCGGATTTCTTGCGCCCTGCCGCGCCCCGTGCTGCCGCCCGCGCGTGGCCGTCTCGTGCCGGCGCTGAGCACGGCCGTGCTGGCCTTGCTGAGTGCTGCGCCGGGCTGGGCCCAGGACGCGCCGCGCGCCACACCCGAGCCTGCCCCGGCGGCCAGCGCGGAGCAGGCGCCGCGCTTTGACATCCTGGAGTTCGAGGTCGAGGGCAACACGGTGCTGGGGGCGCTGGTGATCGAGCGGGCCTTGCTGCCCTTCATGGGCCCGCAGCGGGCCCTGGCCGATGCCGAGGCGGCGCGTGCGGCGCTGGAGAAGGCCTACCAGAGCGCCGGCTTTCTGACCGTCTTCGTGGACCTGCCGGAGCAGCGGGTCGATGGCGGCGTGATCCGCCTGCAGGTGATCGAGGGCCGGGTCGAGCGCCTGGCGGTCACCGGCGCACGCTACTTTGACCAGGGCGTGATTCGCAGCCGCGTGGCCGCGCTGACACCGGGCCAGGTGCCCAATTTCAACGAGATGCAGGCCCAGCTGGCCACAGTCAACAACAGCGAAGACCGGCGCGTGCAGCCGGTGCTGCGGCCGGGCCGCCTGCCCGGCACGGTGGAGGCGGAACTGCAGGTGAAAGACCGCCTGCCGCTGAGCGGCTCGCTGGAAGCCAGCAATGCCGGCACGGCCAACACCGACCCGCTGCGCGTGACCGGCCAGCTTCGTTACGACAACCTCTGGCAACGCGGCCACAACCTGGGCCTGACCCTGACCACCGCGCCCAACCACAGCGCGCAGACCAGCGTCTTCGTGCTGAACTACGGCATCCCGCTCGAGGGCGGCGACAACCTGGGCTTCTACGCGGTTCACTCGAACAGCAATATCGACGCCCTGGGCGGCACCAAGGTGCTGGGCAAGGGCGACACCTTGGGCCTGCGCTACGCGATCAACCTGCCCGGAGCCGAAGGCAGCCTGCACAACCTGGCCCTGGGCGCGGACTACCGCGATGTGCAAGAGCAGATCAGCCTGGGCGAGCTGCGCCTGGCCAAGCCCTTGCGCTACCTGCCGCTGCAAGTGGCCTACACCGGCAATTGGTACTCGGCCGAGCGCCAGACCCAGCTCAACGCCAGCCTGGGCTTTGGCCTGCGGCCGCTGATGGCACGGCGCATTGCGGGCTGCGAGCTGGAGGATGGCAGCATTGGCGTCGACGACCAGTTCCGCTGCAAGCGCAAGGGCGCCGATGGCGGCTTTGCAGCCCTGCGCGTGGACCTGCGTCACACCGAGCAGGGGCGTTGGGGCAGCGCGCTGGCGCGGCTCTCGGGTCAGCTGGCCTCGCAGCAGCTGAGCAGCGCGGAGCAGTTCTCGCTGGGCGGGGCCGAATCGGTGCGCGGCTACCAGGAAGGCGCGGCGGTGGGCGACCACGGCCTGCTGGCTTCGCTGGAGCTGCGCAGCGCCAACCTGGCCGACTGGCTGCGCCGCCAGCACCCAGGTGCGCCGCTGGACGATGTGGCCGAGCTGAGCCTCATGGGCTTTGTCGACGCCGGCCGTCTGCAAACCCTGAACCCCGACCCTGGACAGAACCGCCGCCAGCCCCTGCTGGGCAGCGGCTGGGGCATCCGCTTCGGCAGCCGGGCCGGTTTCAGCATCGAGCTGATCGCGGCCCGCGCCCACAAGGCGATCGCCTTCACCGACACCCCTCGCCAGCGCGTGCATGCACGCATGGCCGTGAAATTCTGAGCCTCGTGCCCCTGCTGCCATGTCGCGTCGTCCTGCCTCCTCGCTTGCCTCTCGCCTGACACCCCCGCCGCTGCCGCAGGCGGGCACTCTGGCTCCTGCCGCTCCGCCGGTGCCGCACTGGGGCCATGCCCTGCTGCACCCCCTGGTGGCGGCCCTGGCCACGGTGATGCCCTGGCAGGCTCAGGCCCAGACGCAGGCGGCGCCCAAGGTCAACGCCCTGCCCCAGCCGGCCCCGGGCTGGCGTGTGTTCGGCAGCGGCCAGAGCGGTCTGCCGCAGGGCGTGCCCAATGCTCGCGGCGGCGCGGACATGGTGATCAAGCAGGACAGCCAGCGCGCCATCTACGACTGGCTGAGTTTTGACATCGGCGCGCAGAGCTCGGTCACCTTCGACATGGCGCAGCGCAATGCCAGCGCCCTGAACCGCATCGGCGGTGCCAACCCCAGCCAGATCTTCGGCAGCCTCAAGGCCACCAACGGCGGCGAGATCCTGCTCTACAACCGCAACGGCATCCTGTTCGGCGCGGGGGCCCGGGTGGACGTGGGCAGCTTGATCGCCACCTCGCTCAAGCCGCGCGACGAGGATTACAAGAACGGTTTTGCCAACAACATCCTCGGCGGCGACCCGGCCTTCCGCTACGACGCTGCGGCCGAAGGCGGCCGCGCGGGCGCAGCCCTGTTCGCCGACAGCTATGTGAGCGTGGCGCCGGGCGCCGAACTGCGCAGCGCCGAGGGCGGCCGCATCTTCCTGTTCGCCAAACAGGTGGAGAACGCCGGCACGATCAGCGCACCCGGCGGCCAGGTGGTGCTGGGCGCCGGGGCCGAGGTCTATCTGGGCCTGCCCTCCACCGCGAAAGAGCGTCTGAGCCAGACGCTCTACGCCTCGGAGTCCAACCCCGATGTGCCGGCCCTGCGCGGCCTGCTGGTCGAGGTGGGCCAGGCCGATCTCGGCAAGGATGCGGGCGATGGCACGGTCACCAACGCGGGGCGTGCGGCCGGCACGGGTGCCGCCAATGCCCAGCCCGGCGTGATCGAAACGCCGCGCGGCAACACCACCCTGGTGGGCATGGCGGTGAACCAGCTGGGCCGCGTGTCGGCCACCACCAGCGTGGCGCAGAACGGCTCGATCTTCTTGCTCGCGCAAGGCAATGCGGCCGGGGCCTCCACCAACACCACACCCTCGGACGCGCAGTACAAGCGCGCCCGTACGGGCGGCAGCCTGATCCTGGGCGGCGACAGCCGCACCGAGATCAAGCCCGACAACACCGGGGCCGACGGCAAGCCGCTGAGTTCGGACGACAACGCCGGCTTCACCGCCTCGCGCCTGAACCTGGCCGGCGCGGCCATCAGCCTGCAGCCCGGCGCCCAGGTCGTGGCCCCGGGCGCGCAAGCCTTTGTGCGCGCCAGCCTGACGCCCAATTACGACGGCAGCCCGGGCGGCGAACATGTGTTCAAGCCCGAGGGCGGCAGCCTGAGCATCGGCGCAGGCGCGGTGATCGATCTCGCCGGCACCACCGACACCCAGGTCGGCGTGGACCGCTACTTCGTCACCACCGAGCTGCTGGGCAGCAATGACCTGCGCGACGCGCCGCTGCAAAAAGACGGCCTGTTGTTCCGCAACAAGGTGACGCTGGACATCCGCAGCGGCTCGGACATCCTGGGCGATCTGTCCAGCTACCGCCTGGGCCTGCAGCGCACGGCCAGCGAGCGCCTGGCCAAGGGCGGCAGCCTGTCCATGCTCTCGGGCGGCACGGTCGATGTCGCCGCGGGAGCACGGCTCGATGTCAGCGGCGGCCAGGTGCAGGTGGGCGAGGCCAAGGTGCGGCCCAGCCTGCTGACCGCGACCGACGGCCAGGTCTACACCCTCAACAACGCGCCCAAGGATGTGGTGTTCGAAGGCATCAGCAGCGCCTTCGTCAACCGCAGCGCCTGGAAGCGCAATGGCGCCCGCGTCGGCTTTGGCCTGCAAGGCAGCGAGCGCCTGGAGGCCGGCTATGTGGAAGGCCGCGCCGGCGGCAGCCTGCAGATCGTGGCGCCACAGCTGAGCCTGCAGGGCGAGCTGCGCGGCCAGGTGGCCCAGGGGCGGCGCCAGCTCAACGGCCAGGACGCCCGCGCGGACCTGGCCCGCCTGAGCCTGGGCGCCGCCCGCCATGGCCGCGACTTCGCGGCCGACGCCTATGCTGGCGCCGTGCTGGAGCGCCTGGTGCTGGGCCGCAAGGCCGGTGAGGTGGGCGCCAATTTCTCATTGGCGCAGATCGAGGCAGGCGGCTTCGGCCGCGTGCAGATCAGCAGCGTGCAAAGCCTGGAGCTGCCGAGCGAGGCGCGCCTGAGCCTGCCCACCCTGGGGCAGCTGGAGCTGAGCTCCGAGAAGGGCTCGGTCATCCTGGGCAGCGATCTGCGCCTGCCGGGCGGCAGCCTGCTGGCGCGCAGCCTGGACGGCGGCGAGGTGCAGCTGGGCGCGGGCGTGCGCCTGGATGCCTCGGGCACCTGGACCAATGCCTTGCTGGACGGCGTGGGCTCGGGCGCCGGCACGGCCGGCGGCTCGGTCATGCTGGCCAGCCAGCGTGCGGTCAAGACCGGCGCGGGCGCAGTGATCGATGTCTCGGGCGGCGCCTGGGTCGATGCCGGCGGCGCGGTGCGCAGCGGCACGGCCGGCAGCATCAGCCTCGGGCAGGACAGCAATGCCGACGATGCCAAGAAGGCGCTCAACACCGTGCGCCTGCAGCTGGACGCCAGCACCCAGCTGCGCGCCTACTCGGCCCAGCGCGGCGGCGCGCTGAACCTGACGACGCAGACGATCCAGATCGGCGCGAATCCCAGCAACGCAGCCGCAGCCGATCTGCGCCTGGGCACCGAGTTCTTCAGCCAGGGCGGCTTTGCCAGCTTCTGGCTGAACGGCCATGCCACGCTGGAAGTGGCGGCGGGCAGCCGCATCGCCCCGGTCGCGCAAAGCTGGGCCCCGTTGGCCACGGCCCGCCTGGCCCCGAGCGGCTCGGCGGTGGCCGCGCAGATGCAGGCCGCTTCGGCCAGCAACGCCCTGCCCCAGGTCGTCAATCTCAGCCTCAACGCCAACGCGCCCATCCTGGGCAGCCTCAAGGTGGGAGAAGGTGCGGCCATCGAGCTGCGGCCCACGGCCAGCTTCTCGCTCAATGCCGCGGCGCATCTGCAGTTCGACGGCCGCGTGCAGGCCCCGGGCGGCACGGTGGCCCTGCGTGTGGCGGCCAGCGACGACAGCACGGCCCAGTACCTGTGGCTGGGCGCGAACAGCGTGATCGATGTGGCCGGCACGCGTCTGCTGACGCCCAGCGATGACGGACTGCTGCGCGGCCAGCTGCTGGCCGGCGGTACGGTCAACCTCAACGCCAGCGGCAGCTTTGCCAGCAGCCTGGTCTGGAGCCAGGGCAGCCGCATCGACATCGGCGGCGCCCAGGGCGAGCTCGATGTCAGCCTGCGCGAGAGCGGCGGCAACCGCACACTGCGCCAGACCCTGACCAGCAGCGGCGGCAGCCTCAATGTCAGCGGCAGCGGTGCACTGATCCTGGAGGGCGATCTGCGCGCCCAGGGTGGCGATGCATCCCAAGCCGGCGGCCGCGCCAGCATCAACCTCACCGCAGGCCGGAGCAACAGCGGCAGCCTGCCGCCGCTGCGCGAGCTGAGCCTGAGCGTGCAGCGCGGCGAGGCCAGCGGCGGCATGCAAGCCGAGCTGCTGCCCAAGCCCGCCGATCTGGGCGGCAACAGCGCCGCCCCCATCGCAGCCAGCAATGCCCGCATCTCGGCGGCCCAGCTGCAGGCGGCCGGCCTGGCCGACCTGAGCCTCGGCGCGCAGGATGGCCTGCGCATCGAAAACGGCGTGACGCTGAACCTGACCCGCCAGCTGCAGCTCGACAGCCCCAGCCTGCGCCTGGACGCGGGCGCCAGCGCCGAGCTGGCCGCCACCGAACTGATCTGGGCCAACTTCGCCAACAAGGATCGCCCCACCCAGTCCAATGGCACGCCGGCGCCCCTGCTGCAGGCGAGCGCCGGCAGCGGCGCCCTGGCCTTGACCGCGAGCGAGAACCTGGTGCTGTCCGACCGCCTGGTGACCCAGGGCTTGGGCAGCCTGGCCCTGAACGCCGGCCAGGATCTGCGCTTGCAAAGCCGCAGCACCGAGGCCAGTGCCACCGGAGACCGCGTGGCCGGCGCCCTGCTGAGCCCGGCCGATCTGAGCCTGCGCGCCGCCCAGATCTACCCGGCCACCGACACGCCCTTCACCCTCGATGTGGGCAGCCACCGCCTCAGCATTGCCCGAAGCAGCAAGACGCCGGCCGACCAGCCGGCCAGCGCTGGCGGCCAGCTCTTCATCAAGGCCCGCGAGATCGAGCAAGGCGGCGTCGTGCGCGCGCCCTTTGGCCGCATCGAGCTGCAGGCCAGCGAGCGCCTGAGCCTGCAGGCAGGCAGCGAAACATCGGTCAGCGGCGCTGGCCAGCAACTGCTCTTCGGCAAGGCCGATGCCAGCGCCTGGAGCCAGAGCGCCAACAGCCAACTGCTGCTGGACAAGCCCCTGGCCAAACAGCTGCTGCTCAAGGCCCCGTCCCTGAGCCTGGAAGAAAAAGCCCTGCTGGACCTGAGCGGCGGTGGACAGCTCAGCGGCTGGCAGTTTGTGCCCGGCCCGGGCGGCTCCAGCGATGTGTTCACGGGCAGCGATGGGGCCTTTGCCCTGCTGCCCTCGCGCCAGTTGCAGGCGCTCTGGGACCCCAGCCTGGCGGCCGTGACGCCGGCCCTGGGCCGCCAGCTCGAAATCGGCGACGGCGCGGCCGTGCCCGCCGGGCGCTACACCCTGTTGCCGGCGCGTTATGCCATGCTGGCCGGCGCCTACCTGGTGTGGCCGCTCAGCGGCACGCCGCTGAACCTGGGCGCCGTGATCCCGCAGGCCGATGGCAGCCAGTGGATCGGTGCGCGCCTGCGCGACGCCGGCACCGCCTTCCAAAGCACCCTGCCCTCGGGCTGGCTCTTGCTGAGCGCCGAGCAGGCACGCAAGCGCAGCGAGATCCGCCTGCGTGATATCGACAGTCACTTTGCCGAGAAGGCCAGCAAGGCCGGTGAAGCCCTGCCGGCCGGCAATCGCGATGCCGCGGCCCTGGTGCTGAACGCGCAGCAGCTGCAGATGCAGGCCAGCCTGCGCAGCGCCGTGGGCAGCATGAAGCCTGATGGCGCGAAGGAGGCCACCCCTGGCCGCGGCGCCCAGGTCTTCATCGCCAGCGAGCGCATCCAGATTGGTGGCACGGCCGATGCGGGCGTGCCGAGCACGACCCTGAGACTCGACACGAAGACACTGGAAGGCATCCAGGCCGAGCAGCTCGTCATCGGTGCCGTGCCGTTGGGCAACAGCAGCGACAGCCTGCAAGCCGTGGCCCGCGAGCTGACGGTCAAGGCCGGCAGCACGCTGAGCAGCCAGGACCTGCTCTTGAGCGCCAGCGAAACGCTGCGACTGGAGGACGGCAGCCATCTGAAGGCCGAGGCGCCCGCCACGACAACAAGCCTGTCCGCCGGCAGCGATTGGAAGCTCAAGGGCGGCGGCGCCGCCGTGCGGGTGAGCGCACAAGCCGATGCAGGCCTGCAACGCCAGGATCTGCCCAAGACCGATGACCAAGCGCCTCCACTGCCTGTGGCCACGCTCGAACTCGGCAATCGGGTCCAACTCCAAGCTGCCGCTGGGCGCGGCAGCATCAGCCTGGACAGCAGCGGCGACAGCCGCCTGGGCGGCGGGCTGACGCTCTCGGGCCAGGCCCTGGATCTGGGTGCCCGACAGGTGCTGATCGGCGCGGCGAGCGTGCCGAGCGGCAGTCTGAGCCTGGATGCAGACCTGCTGCAGCAGCTGAGCGCGCATAAAAGCATCCACAGCCTGACCCTGCGCAGCTACAGCAGCATCGACTGGACCGCGGGCGCCAGCCTGGGGCAACCCAGCTGGGAACAGCTGACCCTGGACGCCCCCCTGTTGCGCGCCCCGCAGAACGGGACCGGCAGCGCCCTGGCCCAGCACATCGTGCTGACGCAGACCAGCGGCCAGACCGTCAAGCCCGCTCTTGAGGGCGCGGCGCTCCCGGCCGGCAGCCTGCTGCTGAGTGCCACCAAGACCCTGACGCGCGAAGCTGGCAGCCAGCGCATCGATGCCATCAAGACGGACTGGGAGGCCGGCCAGGCCCTGCTGGTGCAGGGCGGCAGCGAGGCTTTCTTCAGCGGCGCCCTGAACGCCACGGCCCCGCTGCTGGGCCAAAGCGGCAATGCCCGCAGCAGCTGGCAGGTGCGGGACGGCTTTGTCTTCAGCAAGGCAAGGGGCAGCGAGGTCAGTGAAGCGGCCCTGGCCCTGCTGGAACCGGGAGGTCAGCTCAGCATTGCCGCCCAGACGATTGCACAAGCCAGCCGTATCGAGATGCGCGGTGCTCAGCTGAACCTGGCGGCCCGCGACGGCCTGGAGTTCAAGACCGGCTCGGACACCCTCGTGGCGGGCCAAACCTTGAACCTGCACGGCAGCGCAGTGGACCTGCCCGGCGGCAAGCTGGTGGCAAGCAGCGGCCAGAAAAACCTGGTGCTGGAGGCGGGTGCCACATTGAATGTGTCGGGCGCAGGCGCCAGCGATGCGGGCACGCTGCAGCTGAGCGCGCCTGCGGGCGAGGTGATCCTGGCGGGCAAGCTGAGCGGAGAGTCCAAAGCCGGCGCCCGAGGCGGCCAGCTCGAGATCGACAGCGGCCAGCCGGTGAAGCTGGCGGACCTGGCCAAGGGCTTGGGGGACAACAACTTCAGGGGCAGCCTCAGCCTGCGCAATCGCAGCGGCAACCAAAGCCTGGGGGCCGACGTGCAACTGGCGGCGGATGAGATCCGCATCGTCAGCGACGCGGGGCGCCTGGACATCGCCGGCAGCTTGCGCGCCAGCAACAGCGCCGCGCAAGGCAAAGGCGGCCAGATCGTGCTGGCGGCCGGACAGGACTTGAACATTGCCGCGGGCGCCCAGCTGCAGGTGCAGGCACCACGTGGCCAGGGTGGCCGCATCGAGCTGCACAGCAGCGCAGGCCAGATCGATGTGCAGGCCGGCTCGCTGCTGGATCTGCGCGGCAGCGATCGCGTGCATGGTGGCCAGCTGCTGCTGCGCGCGGGTCGCGAGGACACGAGCAGCGAGAAAGCGCCCGAAGGTCGTGACGTGAAGATCGGTGCGCTCGCCGGCCGCATCGAGGGCGTCTACAGCATCGATGTCGAGGCGGTCAAGGTCTATGGCCAAGCGGGCACCATCGGCCTGGGCAGCGCCATGCAGCCGGCGCCCACGCCGGGCACTCCGCCCCGCCCTACCCCCACACCAGCGCCCACACCGGCCCCCGAGGAGCCCGAGGCCGAAGCCGAAGGCCTGAGCAGGAACCCGGGCCGCATCGCGCAGGCTGCAGGCCTGCCGCCCGCACCGCTGGCCCTCAACATGAATCGCACCGACGAGGGCAGCACGCCCTCGACCGGCAATGGCAATGGCAGCACCCTGGGTCAACTGCCCCCACGTCCGCCGCTCAAGCCGGGCGACCCGGTGGTGCCCGCCCCAGTGCCTGTGCCTTCACCGACACCCGCCCCAAGCCCGGCTCCCGCACCTTCGCCGAGCCCGGCACCGGCACCGGCACCGGTTCCAGCTCCAGCTCCAGCTCCGGTGCCAACGCCCGCACCCATTCCCGGCAAGTTCGGCACCGCCCTGATCGATGCCGAGAGCCGCGACTATCTGGAAGGCCATGCCGAGGCCGTGACACGCCGCCTGACGGCGCTGCAGCCCGAGTTGCAGCAACGCCTGCGCGTACGCGCCGGTGCCGAGCTGCAATCGACCGGCGATATGCGCCTGAGCGTGGACTGGAACCTGCCCCTGCTGGTGGCGGCCGATCGCGCCGCCATGCCGCATGCGGCCGAGACCTCCATCACCTTGCGCGCTGCCGGCAACCTCTACTTGGAGCGCGGCTTGAGCGCCGGTTTCCAGTCGCCCACCAACCAGGCCAGTGAGCCGCTGGACCAATGGCTGGCGGTCAGCGGCATGGCCGGTGACCTGCGCGTGGTGGCCGGTGCCGATCTGAGCTCGGCCGATGTGATGGCCACGCGCACGCCCACCGCAGGCGGCACCGGCAATGGCCTCGCCCAGGAGGAGATCAAGCTGCAGATTGGCCGGGCGAGCACGGGCGGCGAAACGCCCAGCGTGCCGTTGCGCAGCACCACGGGCTCGTTGCAGCTGGCCTCCTCGGGGGATGTGGTCCTGCTCAACACCGGCGCCAAGGTCTACACCACCGGCCAGCCGGTGCTGAGCTTGCAACAGGAAGACCTGAACCTGCCGCCCAGCCCACCAGCACCTGCGCCTACTCCTGCACCCAGCCCGGCGCCAGCGCCGACACCCTCGCCGGCTCCCGCACCCGCACCCGCACCTGCTCCTGCGCCTGCGCCTGCGCCTGCACCAAGCCCGGCGCCTGCTCCCGTTCCTGCGCCTGCGCCATCTCCGGCACCGGCACCCTCGCCCGCCCCGGCGCCATCGCCGGAGCCAGGTCCCACGCCATCACCGGCACCGGCACCGGCGCCCGCCCCGACACCCATCCCTAGCCAGCCCAGCGCAGGCAACGGCAACCAAACCACGGACGGCAAGCTGCCTCCGGCCCCACCGCTTCCGCCTCGGCCACCTCAGCCCTCGGAAGGCAACGGCAACAGCAGCACCGGAAACACCTTGCCGCCGCCACCGCCGGTGACACCGGCGCCCAGCCCGGCTCCAGCGCCTGCGCCTGCTCCTGCGCCTGCGCCTGCTCCTGCGCCTGCTCCTGCGCCTGCGCCTGCTCCTGCGCCTGCGCCTGCACCTGCACCTGCACCTGCACCTGCACCGGCTCCAGCTCCAGCTCCAGCTCCAGCGCCCGCACCTACTCCGGTCCCCGACACCCCCTCGGCAGGCAATGGCAACGAAACGACGGGCAACACCCTGCCGCCAGCGCCACCCGTACAGCCAGCACCGACACCTGCACCTGCGCCTGCACCTGCGCCTGCACCTGCGCCTGCGCCTGCGCCTGCGCCTACACCCACGCCCGCACCTGCTCCGGCACCGGCTCCGGCACCTGCTCCGGCTCCGGCTCCGGCTCCGGCTCCGGCTCCGACGCCGGTGCCCGACACGCCCTCGACCGGCAACGGCAACGAGACCACCGGCGGCAGCTTGCCGCCGGCGCCACCCGTCGGCCTTCCCGGCGGCCAGAGTGTGGCGCTGCCTGCATCGCGCTCGGCACTGCACACCCACGCCGCAGCGGGCGTGGAAGAACCGGAAGAGAGCCGCGTTCGAAGGAAACGCAGCGAAGTCAGCGAAGACACGCCGCAGCCGCAGCTGGAGCCTTCAGCCGGCAACGGCTCTGGCACCACCAATGGCAAGCTACCGCCCAAACCCCCGCTGACACCGGGTGAAGTGCCGACGCCGGCCCCAACTCCTGCACCGACCCCGTCGCCTACGCCAGCACCTGCACCCGCGCCGACGCCCACTCCGGGACCGACACCAGCGCCGACTCCAACACCGGCGCCCAAGCCCGCGCCGGTGCCGGACCCCATTCCCCAAGGCGCCGAGCTGGGCATGGACCTCGACAGTCTGAGCAGCAATCTGCAGCGCAACGGGCTCAGCCCCTTCCTGCGCCAAGGCGGCCAGGTTCACCTGCGCGCTGGACGTGACATCAAGGGCGCGCTCCTGGCCCGCGAGCAGGACGATGTCAGCCAGTGGTGGTGGCGCTCCGGCGTGGACGGCGCTTCGGTCACCGCCTGGTGGTCGCGCTATGACCGCTTCGGTCAAGGCATTGCCAGCTTCGGCGGCGGCGATGTGCGCCTGCTGGCCGGCCGTGACGCGCAGCAGGTTCATGCCTCGGCCGCCAGCAGCGGCTGGCGTGCCAGCGACGCCAACTCGGCCGGCAGCCAGGCCATGCAAGTGCTGGGCGGCAGCGTGTTCCTGCAAGCCGGCCGCGATGTGGTGGCTGGCCGCCTTTTCGCAGCCGGGCCACAGCTGCGCGTGCAAGCTGGCGGTGATGTGCGTCGCGACACGGCGGCACCGAGCTCGGCCACCACGGTCGATCTCGGACTGCAACTGCTCTACGGCGCCACGGCCGTGCGTGCCGAAGCTGCAGGCGCGCTCGATCTGGGCGCCCTGCGCAGCGCCGGCTATGCGCTGAGCACCAAGGACAATGAGTTGGCCTTGGATGCGGTGCTGGGCGGCGTCCATGCCGGCGCTTCGGCCCTGCTGCAAAGCCAGTCGGGCTCGGTGACGCTGCGCAACGACGGTGTGCTCGATGGCGGCATGTCCAACGCGCCCGATCTGGTCAACAGCGTGGTGCCCGCGCAGCTGCAGATCCGTGCGCCGCGCGGTGATGTGAGCATCACGCACGACATCGTGCAGATGCCCGAAACCGGCGGCGCCCCCGCGCGCACCGAGGTTCTGGCCGCCGGCGATGTGAACCTGGCCGCGCTGAAGGTGGGCGCCCAGCGTCAGGCTTTGGAAACCGGCCTTTACAGCCGTCGCCAGCTGGGTGACGCGCTGGCCAATGCCCAGGTGGCCATGCCGCTGGCGCGTTATGCCGATCTGGGCGTGGAGGCTGCGCCCAGCAGCGAGGTGGCGCGACTGGACAACAGCGACCGCAGCCCGGTGCGTGTGGCCGCCGGCGGCGACATCAAGGTCGAGGGCGAGATCCTCTCGGCACGAGCACTGGACCTGAAAGCCGGTCGCGACCTGATTGCCGGCTCAGGCAATGTCTTCAAGCTGCAGCATCAGGATGTGCAGCTGAGCGCGGGCCCGACCCAGCCGCTGCGCATCCACGAGTTCACCGTGCTGCAAGCCGGCCGCGACATGCGCAATGTGGCGGTGGAGATTGCCGGACCGGGCGATCTGCTGCTGCTGGCCGGGCGCGATGTGGACCTGGGCAACAAGGCCGGTCTGCTCTCGCTGGGCGCTTTGCGCAACGGCAATCTGCTGCCCAGCCTGGGGGCGGACATCACCGTGGTGACCGGATTGCGAGCCGATGGCCGCGACTACCAGCAGGCCGTGGATCAGGGCTTTGCCTTGTTCGGCAGCCGCGCCTGGCAAGGCCGTCTGGGCCAGCTCTACAGCGCCCTGGGTGGGCCGCTGCCAGGCTTCGAGCAGCTGGCACCCCCGGCCCAGCTCGATGGCTTGCGCCGCCTGATGGGCGAGGCACAGTTTGATGCCGCGCTGGCCGACTATGTGCGGGGCTTGCCGGCCCGCGCCGATGCCAGCGAACAGGGCTTGCGTGCCAGCACTCTGCTGGGCAAACCCTTGCAGGACAAGACGGTGCAGGACTTACTCCAGAGTTCGCCGAACAAGACCGAACCGGCCTGGAGCGAGCTCAGCCGCGAACAAGCCCTGGCCGTCTTCGCCACCCTGAGCGACGGCCAGAAGGCTGCTGCCGTGCAAGCCCTGCTGACGGCCCAGCTGGGCCGCCAGACCCCGCAGGCGCGCCAGCAACTGCTGCAGCAGCTGGCCGGCCGCGACGCCCCGGGCCAGGCCGCGCTGAAGGCTCTGGCAGCCTATGTCCGCGAGGTCAGCGGTGACGCGGCGCGTGGCCTCAGCGACAGCCAGGCGGTGGCTGCCTTCGAGGCCTTGCCGCTGGCGCGCCAGATCCCCTGGCTGAACCGCCAGCTGGTGCAGGAGTTGCGCGTCGCGGGCCGCGAGGCTGCGCTGGCCGAGGGTGATGCACGTTGGGCGGCTTATGCGCCAGCCTATCTGGCGGTGAACACCTTGTTCCCGGTCGATGGCCTGAGCACCCGCCCGGTCGGCGAGCTGCGCATGCCGACCAGCCAGATCAAGACCAACCAGCAGGCCGACATCACCCTGATGGCGCCCGGCGGCGGCATCAATGCCGGTGAGCTGGCCAGTTCGGGTTCAGGCAAGAAGCCCAATGAGCTGGGCATCGTCACCGTCAGCGGCGGCAGCGTGTCGGCCGCGGTGCGGGATGACTTTGCGGTCAACCAGTCGCGGGTCTTCACCCTGGCGCAAGGCGATCTGCTGCTCTGGTCTTCACGCGGCAATATCGACGCGGGCCGTGGCGCCAAGACGGTGACGGGCGCGCCCTCGCCAGTGCTGCGCCTGGACAACGAGGGGCAGCTGATCTTTGACACCTCGGGCTCCTTCAGCGGCTCCGGCATCGCGGTGCTGAGCGCAGGCAGCGACCTCGACCTGTTCGCACCGGCCGGCGAGATCAATGCCGGCGAGGCCGGCATCCGCTCCAAGGGCAATGCCTTCATTGCCGCCGAGCGGGTGGTCAATGCGGTGGACATCCAGGTCGGCGGCAAGACCTCGGGCGGCGGCAAGGTGGAGGCCCCGCCCGCCACCATCAGCGCGCCGCCCAACACCACGCTCAACGCCACCAGCGCCGGCGCCGCAAGCAGCGAGAGCGAGGAGGACGGCAAGAAGAAACGTCGTCGCCGCCGCAATCTGCTGCTGGAGTTCCTGGGCTTTGGCGGTCAGTGACCGAGGCCTGATCCTTTTGAGAGTTATGACACATCGGACCGAACGCATGAAAACCCATCTGATCCCCGCCCTGCTGCTGGCCCTGAGCGCGGCCCTGCCGGCCACCTCCGAGGCCTGGTGGAATGCCGAGTGGACGCAGCGCACCCGCATCACCCTCAACACCACGGACCAGGGCCTGGCCACGCAGGAGGCCGCCTCGGCAGTGCCTGTGGCCGTGCGCCTGCACTCGGGCAACTTCGACTTTGCCTCGGCCAAGGAAGACGGCTCGGACCTGCGTGTGCTGGCCGCCGACGACAAGACGCCGCTGAAGTTCAGCCTCGAGCGCTTTGACAGCGTCAACGAGCTGGCCGTGCTCTGGGTGCAGCTGCCCAGCGTGCTGCCGGGCAGCGACAAGAACCAGTTCTACGTCTACGCCGGCAACAGCAAGGTCGCCGCGGGCGAAGCCAGCCCCGCGGGCGGATTTGATGCTGCCCTGGTGTCGGCCTTTCATTTCAGCGACATCACCAAGCCCGGCGCCGATCACCTGGGCAGCCCGGGCCGCGAGGCTGGACTCGTGGTGGTGGAGCCCAACGGCCTGCTGGCTGCCAGCCTCAAGCTCGAGGGCCGTGCCGTGCAGCTGCCGGTGGCCGACAAGCCGCTGCTGGATGCCGCGCAGCTGAGCCTGAGCGTCTGGGTCAAGCTGGACGATGTGGCCTCGGCCAAGCTGCTGCAATGGGGCGGGCTGCAGATCGCGGTGCAGGCCGGCCAGCTGCGCGCCTCGGTAGGCGGCAGCGAGCTGCGCGGTGGCGAGCTGACGGTGGGCCGCTGGACCCAGCTGGGCCTGCGCGTGGGCGCGGGCAAGGCAGCCCTGCTGCTGGATGGTGCGGTGGTCGCGGATGCCGCGGCCTCCGCCCTGCCCAGCCTGGGCAGCACGCTGAGCCTGGGCGACGGCGCCCGCGGCCTGGCCGATGAGCTGCAAATCTCGGCCAGCGCGCGCAGCAATGCCTGGCTGGCCATCAGTGCCGGCGCGCAAGGTGCCCAAGGCAAGCTGCTCAGTGCCCAGCGCGAAGACGCCGCAGCAGCCGAGGGCGAGAGCCACGGCTATATGGGCATCCTGATCAAGAACCTGACCGCCGACGCCTGGGTCGTGATCGTGATCTGCGGCCTGATGCTGCTGATCGCGATCTGGATCTCGGTGGCCAAGGGCCTCCTGATGGGCCGCATCGATCAGGCGAATCGCGCCTTCCTCAAGCGTTTCCGCGACGCCACCGACAACCTGCTGCATCTGGAGCAAGGCGGCGCGCATGCCGAATCGCCCTTGTTCCGCCTCTACCAGGCCGGCGTGCGTGAGCTGGCCAAGCGCAAAGCCGGGCAGGACGGTGCGGCGCCGCTGAGCGGCGCGTCCATGGACGCAGTCAAGGCCTCGGTGGATGCCGACTATGTGCGCGAAAACGCGCGCCTGAACGGCGGCATGGTGATGCTGACCATCGCCATCTCGGGCGGCCCCTTCCTGGGCCTGCTGGGCACCGTGGTGGGCGTGATGATCACCTTCGCCGCGATTGCGCAGGCCGGCGACGTCAATGTGAACGCCATCGCTCCCGGCATCGCCTCGGCCTTGCTGGCCACGGTGGCGGGCCTGGGCGTGGCCATCCCCTCCCTGTTTTCCTACAACTACCTGGCCTCGCGCATCAAGAACACCAGTTCGGACATGCAGATCTTCATCGACGAGTTCATCACCCGCGCGGCCGAACTCTACGGTGCCCGCTGAAATCTGAGGTCAGGAGACTGAGCCATGGCCGCCGACGTCAAGAACGACAACCAGCCCTACGACGACATCAACATCACGCCGATGCTGGATCTGGCCTATGTGCTGCTGGTCACCTTCATCATCCTGACCACCGCCTCGGTACAGGGCGTGCGGGTCAACTCGCCGCAAACCCAGGCGGCCAACAATCTGGCCAAGCCGCAAACGCGCGCCATCACCATCACCGCCGATGGCGCCGTCTACCTGGATGCCTTCCCGGTCAGCATGGAGCAGCTCAGCAGCAGCCTGGCCCAGTACAAGAGCGCCAATCCGGCCTTGCCGGTGGTGCTCAAGGCCGACGCCGCAGCGCAGTACGAGCGGGTGATGGAGGTGCTGGAGATTGCCAAGAAGCTGGACATCACCGAGATCGGCCTCGTCACCAAACGCAGTGCAGGCTGAAGGCCTGGAGGGCTCGAAATGCAAGTCCAGAACGAAGTCAAACCCTACGACACCATCAACGTCACGCCCATGCTGGACCTGGCCTATGTGCTGCTGGTGGTGTTCATCCTGATGACCACCGCCTCGGTGCAAGGCCTGAACATCAGCATGCCCAAGCCCAGCAACAAGCCCAGCGTCGAGAAGCACGAGCTGGTGATCGTGCAGATCACGCCCGAGGGCCGGCTCCTGATGAACGGCGCCAGCGTCAGTGAAGACGAGCTGGAGCAAGGCCTGCTGCAGGCCAAGGCGCGCGACGCGCAGATGTCGGTGGCGATCAAGGGCGATGCGCGTTCGCAGTATGCGCATGTGGTCGCCGTGGTGGACCTGTGCAACAAGCTGCAGGTCAATATGGGCCTGGTCACGGCCCGCATCGGTAACTGAGGAAGAAGGGAACCCAGCCATGAGCGGACTCGCCGAAGACCATCTCGATGACAAGCCCGGCCGGGCCTGGCTGATTCGCGGCCTGATTGCCGCCGGCTTGATCGCCCTCGTGGGCGGAACGCTGGTGGTGGTCAAGACGCTGAAGAGCGACGACCACAAGCCGCAGCGCCAGGTGGCCAAGATCTCCATCCTGCCCAACACCCCGCCGCCGCCCCCGCCACCGCCCAAGGACGAGAAGAAGCCCGAGCCCCCCAAGGATGAAAGCAAGCAGGCGCCCCGCGAAGAGCCGCTCAAGCAGGCTGAGGCGCCCAAGGCCGCCAACGAGCCGCTGAAGATGGAAGGTGCTGCGGGCGACGGCCCGAGCGCCTTTGGTGCCGGCGCGGTCAGCAAGGACTATGCCGGCGGCGCGCCCAGCACCGGCGCCCCAGCGGCGGGTGCGGGCGGTACCCAGTCCGATCGGGCGCAGGAGCGCTTCTACGCCAACACGGCCCGCCAGCTGCTGCGCGACGAGATCGAGCGCCGACTCAAGTCCGAGGCCGAACAGCTGACCGCCACCTTCTCCATCTGGCTGGCCCAGGACGGCGCCATCCAGCGCTTCGAGCTGCAACCCAGCGGCGACAGCGCGGGCGATCTGGCCCTGCGCAGCGCCCTCGACGAAACCTCGCGCCAGTTCAAGCTGCCGCCGCCGCCGGCCACTGCGCTGGCCCAACCGATGCGATTCAAGCTCAGCGTGCGACCGCTCGCCTGAGCTTCCAACCCCAGATGTCTATCAGCAGCCCCACCATGCCTTCCTCCTCACTTCGTTTCTCCGGCCCCGCGGGCTTGAGCGCCAGCCTGCTGGCCGCCTTGCTGGCCCTGCCTGCGGCACAGGCCCAGACGGCGGCACCTGCGCTGGCTTCATCTGAAGCCCAGCAGCTGGCCCAGTTGCGGGCCACCACCCTGGCTTTGATCGACGCCCTGGTCAGCCAGGGTCTGCTGACCCGCGAACGCGCCGATGCGATCAAGCGTCAGGCCGAGCAGGCCGGCGCCCAGGCAGCCCACACAGCACCTGTCGCCACGAGCGCCGCCGCCAGCGCAGCGCCCGAGCCGGCCAAGGTCCTGCGCATCCCCTATGTGCCCGAGAGCACCCGGCTGCAGATGCGCGAGGAGATCAAGACCGAAGTGCTGGCCCAGGCCCGCAGGGAGCGCTGGGGCGAGCCCGATGCCCTGCCCGAATGGCTGGGCCGCGTGCGGGTCGGCGGCGATGTGCGCGCCCGCGCGCAGAAGGAGTACATGGCCGACAGCAATGTGCCGGCCGAGATCTTCCGGGCCCAGACCAGCT
The DNA here is from genome assembly GCF_027863535.1 of Paucibacter sp. B51. NCBI lineage: Bacteria > Pseudomonadati > Pseudomonadota > Betaproteobacteria > Burkholderiales > Sphaerotilaceae > Roseateles > Paucibacter sp. B51. Next base: position 3,917,790 of record NZ_JAPIVN010000001.1, read on the forward strand.
CGCCGGCCTGGGCGCCGGACCTGAGCAACACCACGCTGGACCGCCAGCGCATGACCCTGCGCGCCCGCCTGGAAGTCGACGCCAAGCTCAGCGACCAGGTGCAGACCGGCCTGCGCCTGAGCAGCGGCGGCAGCAGCAGCGGCCCCACCTCCACCTCGCAGACCCTGGGCAATCAGTTCAACCGTTATGCCCTGGGCCTGGACCGCGCCTGGCTGCGCTGGCAGCCCGAGTGGTTCCACAACAAGCTGGCCGCCGATTTCGGCCGCATGCCCAACCCCTTTTACAGCAGCGACCTGAGCTGGCCCGAGGACATGGCCTTCGACGGCGTGGCCGCCCAGCTCAAGCACAGCTTCGCGCCGCAGCGCTCGGTCTTTGCCAGCATGGGTGCCTTCCCGCTGGAAGAGTTCAGCGGCAGCACGCGCGACAAATGGCTGTTCGGCGGCCAGATCGGCGGCGATGTTTCGCTCGGCGGCGGGGCCCAGCTCAAGCTGGGTCTGGCGGCCTACGAGTTCCGCCACATCGAAGGCCAGCGTGAAAGCGAGCGGCCTCCCAGCGGCCCGCGTGCCGGCACGGGCGCCTATTTCAGTTCGCAGTACCCGAGCTCGCTGCGCCTCAAGGGCAACACCTTGATCAACCTGAACGACCCGACCAGCGTGGCCGCGCCGACCTGGGGCCTGGCCTCCAAGTTCCGCCCCATCAATCTCACGGCCGGCCTGACCCTGGAGAACTTCGCCTCCACCCGCCTGGCCCTGAGCATGGACTGGATCAAGAACACCGGCTTCAGCCTGTCTGACATCCAGGCCCGCGCCGGCGTCAGCCTCAGCGACTCGCGCGACAAGCCCAACAGCCTGCTGGCCAAGACCCAGGCCCTGCAGGCCAAGGCCCAGATCGGCCGTGCGGCCCTGGCCCGACGGGGTGACTGGCAGGCCTTTGCTGCCTTCCGTTTTGTCGAGCGCGATGCCTGGGTCGATGGCTTCACCGACACCACCTGGCACCTCGGCGGCACCAATTACAAGGGCTGGTCGCTGGGTGGCAGCTATGCCCTGGACACGCGCTTCTGGATGAATGCACGCTGGACCAGCACCCGCAATCTCGACGATGGTGTGCGCTATCTGGCCGTGCCCGGTGATGCAGCGTCGCTGAGCGGCAATCTGAGCAGTGCGCCGCTGCGCATCGATGTGTTCCAGCTCGACCTCAACGCCCGCTTCTGACCGCCCGATCATGCGCACACCGAATCACCCATTCAAGTCGGCCCCGGCTGCACGGCTGGTCGTGGCGGTCCTGGCCGGCCTGCTGATCTTCAGCCCCGGTGCACAAGCGCAGGACAGCAAGACCAGCAAGGAACGCGAGGCCTTGCGCCGCGCGCAATCCGCACTGCGCGCCGCGCAGGAACAGCAAAGCAGCCTGCAGGCCGATAAGGCCAAGGCCGAGGCTGCCGCCGGCGAGGCCAGCAAGGAATCAGCCGCCCTGCGCGGGCAGATCGGCGCTCATGCCGCCAAGCTGCGCGCCAAGGAGCAGGCGCTGAGCGCGGCCCAGGAAGAGCTGAACCAATTGCGCCAAGGCCTGGCCCAGGCCCGTGGCGAGCACGGCGCCGAGCAAGAACGCGCTCAGGCTTTGCAAACCCAGCTGATGGAAGCACGCCGGCTGGCGAGCGAGCGCGAGCAGGCCAATCTCGGCCTGGTGGCTTTGCTGGAGGGGCGCAGCCGCGCCTTGAGTGAGGCCGAGCTCAAGAACCGCCAGCTGCAGGAGCTGGGGCATGAGCTGGTGCGCCGATTCCTGGGCCGATCTCGCATCGATTCAGCCCTGCTGGGCGATCCGGTGCTGGGCTTGCAGGCGGTGCGGGCGGAAGATGAGGCGGAGAAATTTCGCGCCGAGCTGGCGCGCTTGGAGCTGCTGAGCGGCCGTCCGGCGGGTTCTCCTGCCGCGGCGGCACCCAGCGCTGCACCACAGCCCTGAGCCGGGCTGGGGCCGATTCAGCAGCTGCCGACCACGTCCAGGCCGTCGTCGCTTTCGTCGGCGGCCTCTTCGATCTGGCGGTCAAAGTCGGCCGAGGCGACCGCGCTCTTGGCGATCAGGGGCTTGTCCAGCGGGCGGTAGACGCGGCTGTGCAGGCGATTCAGGCGTTCGGAATGTTCCATGGCACGGACCACGCGCTCGGGGTCGATCAGCATGGCGAAGGGGCTGCTGAGGTTCAGGTGCTTGGCGTTGATCATGATGGGGCTCCGTCTCGGTTCGGACGCGCGAAGCGCTGGGGTGTCCGTGGGTTTGTGGCGTTGGGAGTCGCTGCGGGCCCCTCAGGGGCTTCGTTCGCGTCTCAGCATGGATGCCACTGTAGAAGCCCGAGCCTCGGCCTCACAGTCGGCTGCGCCCCAAAGTCCTTGTCAGACAAATTCCTAGGTGCTTGCTGCGAACACCGCGTCCCAGCGGCCTGAAAAACAGCAGAAAAACACGCCAGCCGGCGTCATCAAGGGGCTTTGGGCGCGATGCCCTGGATCGCCTTTTGCAAGGCGGCGACGAGCTTGCTGCGCTCGGCCGCACGCGCAAACTCCAGGGCCGAGAGCTCCTGGGCATTGCGCAAGCTGGGGTCAGCACCGGCGGCCAGCAAGGCCTCGGCCAGGTCCATGGCGCCGTAGCGCGAGGCCATCATCAACGGCGTACTGCCGTTCGGCGAACGGGCGTCCAGCAGGGCACCCTGGCTCAGCAGCCACAGGGCCACGCCCTTGTCCGGGCCGCTGCAGGCGTAGTGCAGCGGCGTCCAGCCCTCTTTGTTGATCTGGGCACCGCGGGCCACCAGCTTCTTGACCCAATCGAGCCGGCCCTTGATGGCGGCCAGCATCAGCGGCGTTTCGCCGGCGGCATTGGCACGGTTGACATCGGTGCCGGGGTGGCTCAGCAAGCTGTCCAAGGCGCGGCTGGAGCCCTCGCGCAAGGCCACTTCGAGAGCATTGCGGCCGCGGCCGTCGCTGGCATTGGGGTCCACACCGCGCACCAGCAGGGTCATGATCTCGCGGCCGTTGTCGAGTTCGGCGGCCAGGACCAGGTCATCGATTGGGGCGGCCTTGGCAAGCGAATGCAGTGCGGCCAGCAGCAGCACCCAGCCAGCCCAGCGCTTGACCATCTGCAGCACGCTCGCTCAGACCAGGCCGAACAAGCGGCGCGTGTTGGCCGAGGTCTGGGCCGCCAGCTCGGGGATGCTCATGCCTTTGACCGCCGCCAGCGCGGCCGCCACATGAGGCACATAGGCGGGGCTGTTGGTTCGGCCGCGGTAGGGCACGGGGGCGAGATAAGGGCTGTCGGTCTCGATCAGCAGGCGCTCGATCGGCAGGACCTTGGCCATATCGCGCAGGTCCTGCGCGTTCTTGAAACTCAGGATGCCCGAGAAGGAGATGTAGTAACCGCGCTCCACGGCGGCTTGCGCCACCTCGAGGCTTTCGGTGAAGCAGTGAAACACGCCGCCGGCCTGTTCACCGCCCTCCTCGTCCAGCACTCGCAAGGTGTCGGCCGCGCTGCTGCGGGTGTGGATCACCAGCGGCTTGCGCACCTGACGGGCGGCGCGGATATGGGTGCGGAATCGATCGCGCTGCCACTCCATGTCCTGCTCGATGCTGCGGCCGTTCAGGCGGTAGTAGTCCAGCCCGGTTTCACCGATGGCCACCACCTTGGGGGCCTGGGCGCCGGCCACCAGCTCGTCAACGCTGGGCTCGTGCACGTCTTCGTTGTCCGGGTGCACGCCCACCGTGGCCCAGAGCACCTGATGCTCGGCCGCCAGCGCCGCCACCTTGGGGAACTCTTCCATGGTGGTGCAAATACAGATGGCCTGCTCCACCTGGGCCACCGCCATCTCACCGAGGATCTCGGGCAGGCGGGCGTTCAGCTCAGGAAAGCTCAGGTGGCAGTGGGAATCGATGAACATGGGGAGGCGGAAAGTACAGCAGTAATGCAGCAGACACGCAAGGCAAACACGGGCCGGCGCCCGCCGCTCACATGGTTTGCGTGGGCTTGGCGGACGAGATCTGGGTGCCGAGGATTTCTTCGATGCGCAGCTTGATCAAGCGGCTTTTCTCATCGGCAGGAAAGCGCACACCGACGCCCTGCGTGCGCCCGCCCGGCGCATTGGCCGGCGTCAGCCAGGCGATCTTGCCGGCAACGGGATAACGCTGATTGTCCTCGGGCAGGGCCAGCAGAAGGTAGACGTCCTCACCGAGGCGGTACTCGCGCGTGGTCGGAACGAACAGGCCGCCGTCGAGGAACTGCGGCATATAGGCCGCATAGAGCGCGCCTTTCTCGCGGAACACCAGCTGGATCACGCTGGGGCGCGGGCCGGCGCTGGCCGCAGCCGGCGCGGCAGCACCAGCCGCAGCGCCCAACGAGGTGGTCAGGCCGCCCAGGGCGGGTTTGGCTGAGGAATTGTCCATGGCGCGAGTGTAGCGAAGGCCTGCCGCTGGAGATGGCAGGCTCAGCCGCGCCGCGCCGTGCCGCTGCGCGAGGCCGCCTGCAGCGCCTGCTGGCCCTGGGCAAACAGCGATTCCATCAACAGACCGGCATTGAGCGGATGCTCGGCATGGCGGGCGGCGCGGCGCAGCACCGCCTCCCACTCATGCAAAGGGCCGGTCAGCTTGGGGCTGGGCAGGGATTCGGCCGGGAAGTAGCTCGGTGCGGCGCCGTGGGCTCGTCGAAGCAGGTCGTGGCAGAGCCGCTGCAGCGCATCGATGGCACGCGGCTGTGACCAGTCCGCCAGGGCGGCGGCCTCACCGCGGGCCAGGCGCTGCGGCAGCTGGGTCCAAGCCTGGGCGCGCAGGCCGGCCTCGAACCAATCACGCGCCTCCTGGGGCCGGCCACCGGCGGCCGCCAGCAGCACCTCGGGCGACTCCACGCCTTGGGTCTTCAGCCATTGCAGGCAAGGGCCGGCTGGCGGCAGGGCTAGAGGCACCGGCTGACAGCGGCTGCGGATGGTGGGCAGCAGGCTTTCCGGCGCGCTGCTGGCCAGCACAAAGCGCAGGCTGCCGCTGGGTTCTTCCAGGGTCTTGAGCAAGGCATTGGCGGCCACGGTGTTGAGCGCTTCGGCCGGATACACCACCACCACCTTGGCGCGACCGCGCGAGCTGGTGCCCTGGGCGAAGGACAGCATCTGGCGCACCGCCTCAATCTTGATCTCGCGGCTGGGTTTGGTCTTGCTGGCCTTGGGCTCGCCGTCGCGCCCGGTCTCGGCCTCGCCGCCCCAGCCCAGCTGTTCGCGCAAGGCATCGGGCAGCAGCAGCATGAAGTCGGGGTGGGTGTGCGAATGCAGCAGCTTGCAGCTGGCGCAGTGGCCGCAGGCAAAGCCGCCCTCCAGCGGCGCCTCACACAGCCAGGCCTGGGCCAGCAGCAAGGCCAGATCGAGCTGGCCGACGCCGGCCGGCCCTTGCACCAGCAAAGCATGGGAGCGTGCCGTGGCCAGGGCCTGGCGCAGCGGCTCGGCCAGCCAGGGCAGCGGCTGGATCCCGGACTCTGCAGTGGCGTTCAACACTTCGCTCACCATCCCCGCGCCTCCAACAGCTGGTGGATCTGCGCGGCCACCTCAGGAACCGAGAGGCCGGCGTCGATGCGGGCAAAGCGCTGCGGCGCACTCGCGGCGCGGGCGGCATAGCCGGCGCGCACGCGGGTGAAGAACTCGAGGTCCTGCTGCTCGAAACGGTCGGCCTCGCGCGCGGCGGCGCGGCGCTGCGCAGCAATGGCCGGGTCCAGGTCGAACCACAGGGTCAGGTCAGGCTGGCGAGAGCCTTGCACCCATTGCTCCAGCGTGCCCAGCACGGCCAGATCCATGCCGCGGCCACCGCCCTGGTAGGCAAAGCTGGCATCGGTGAAGCGGTCGCAAAGTACGGTCTTGCCGGCGGCCAGGGCGGGTTCGATGACGCGCTGCAGGTGGTCGCGCCGGCCGGCGAAGACCAGCAGCGCCTCGGTCAGGCTGTCCATGCTGCGGTGCAGGATCAGCTCGCGCAGGCTCTCGGCCAGCTCGGTGCCACCGGGCTCGCGGGTGTGCACGACATCGGCGCCGCGCTGACGCAGGCGCTCGCCCAGGGCCTCGATATGGGTGGACTTGCCGGCGCCATCGATGCCTTCAAAGCTGATGAAACGGGCAGTGGTGGGGGCGACAGGGCTCACGGGCGGGAACTTCTCTTTCTCTCTCTCGGGGCGGCCTGGAGATCAGCGCCCGCGCTGGTATTTGTTGACCGCGCGATTATGCGCGGCCAGGTCTTCGCTGAATTCGCTGCTGCCGTCGCCGCGGGCCACAAAGTACAGCACCCGGCTGGGTGCCGGATGCAGGGCGGCTTGAAGCGACGCGACACCGGGCATGGCGATGGGCGTGGGCGGCAGGCCGCCGCGGGTGTAGGTGTTGAAGGGCGTGTCGGTCTGCAGATCGCGCTTGCGCAAATTGCCGTCGAATTTCTCACCCAGGCCGTAGATCACGGTGGGGTCGGTCTGCAGCGGCATGCCGATGCGCAGGCGGTTGATGAAGACCGCGGCCACCAGTTGCCGGTCGGCCGGCGCGCCGGTTTCCTTTTCGACGATGGAGGCCAGGATCAGGGCTTCTTCCGGCGATTTGAGCGGCAGGCCCTCGCTGCGGCCGGCCCAGGCGCTGTCCAGGCGGCGCTGCATGGCGGCATAGGCCCGCTTGAGCACGGTCAGGTCACTGACGCCGCGGCTGTAGGCGTAGGTGTCGGGGAAGAAGCGGCCTTCGGCGGCCTGGCCCGGCGCGCCCAGGGCGGCCATCAGCTCGGCCTCGGTCCAGCCGGCGGTCTGCTGCTTGAGCGAGGGTGCGCGGGCCAGGGCGGCGCGCAGCTGGCGCAGATTCCAGCCCTCGATCAGGCGCAACTGCTCCAGCACCTCGTCGCCACGCACCATCTTGGCCAGCAGCTCGCGCGGCGTGGCGCCCTGGTGGATTTCGTAGCTGCCGGCGCGGATCTGGCGAGCCTGACCGGACCAGCGGAACCACTGGTAGAGCAGGCGCGGGTCTTCGGCCACGCCGGCCTGCGCCCAGGCCTGGGCCACTTCGCGCGGCGAGCTGCCGGCCTCGATGGACAGCTCCACCGTCGGATTGCGCAGTTGCATGGGGGCTTGCAGCCACCACCAGGCCGCAGCGGCGGCGCCGCCGGCCAGCAGCAGGGTCAGCAGCAACAGGGCGACGATCCAGGTCAACAGGCCAGCACCGCGCCCTCGCCGGCCTCTGTACTTGGCACCCATGGCCTTGTTCCGCTTTGCGTTTGTTGTCTTGCTGCTCGCCATCAATGCCCTTGCCCGGCCGCTCTGATTCGGGCGCTGATGATAATCGGGGGCATGACGACCTTGCCTGAAACCACCCTCTCCCTGCCCGCTTCTGCCGCGCTGCGCCTGACCGACTGGGGCGTGATCCGCGCCCAAGGCGAAGACGCGGCCAAGTTTTTGCACAGCCAGCTGACCCAGGATTTCGCCCTGCTGGGCCCGGATCAGGCCCGTCTGGCCGGTTTTTGCTCAGCCAAGGGCCGCTTGCTGGCCACCCTGCTGGGCTGGTGCGAAGGCGAGCATGACGTGTTGCTGGCCCTGCCGGCCGCTCTGCTGCCGGCCATCCTCAAGCGCCTGTCCATGTTCGTGCTGCGCGCCAAATGCAAGCTCAGCGACGCCAGCGCCGAGTGGGCGATCTGGGGCGAGATCGCGCAGCCGCAGGACGGCGCGCGTTGGGCCCTGAGCCGCGAGGACGGCGAGGACGGCGAGGGCGCACGCATCCGCCTGCCAGATGTGGCCAGCCACAGCCGCTGGTTGCGCATCCAGCCTGCCGCTGCGGCAGCGCCAGCCCTGCCGACTTTGAACGCGCAGGACTGGGCCTGGCTGGAGGTGCAGGCTGGCCTGGCCTGGGTGCAGGCGGCCACGCAGGAGCAGTTCGTGCCGCAGATGCTCAACCTCGAGCTGCTCGACGGGGTGAACTTCAAGAAAGGCTGCTACCCCGGCCAGGAGGTGGTGGCGCGCAGCCAGTACCGCGGCACCCTCAAGCGCCGGACATTCTTGTACGAGCTGCAGGGCGCGGCGCAAGCCGGCCAGGAGATCTTTCACAGCGAAGACCCGGGTCAACCGGCCGGCCTGGTGGCCCTGGCCGCCGTGCGCGACGATGGCCGCAGCCTGATCCTGGCTGAAACCAAGATCGCCGCCCTGGAGAGCGGCAGCCTGCATCTGGGCGGCCCGGACGGCCCTCGCCTGCAGCCGCGCGCCCTGCCCTACGAGCTGAAGTCGTTGGAATGAGCGCGGCCATGCACATGCCCGCCACCGAAATCTTCGTCTATTACCGCCTGCGCGCCGCCGACGCATCCGCGGCCTTGGCGGCGTTCCAGGCCCTGCGTGCCGAACTGGCGGCCGAGGGCCATGCGGTCGAGGCACTGCGCGTGATGCAGCGCCAGGACAGCGACATCAGCCTGCCCACCTGGATGGAGATTTACGGCCCGGGGCTTGCCGACCCGCTCGCGCTGGAAGCGCGGGTGGCGGTGGTGATGGCGCCCTTTGTTCAGGGCCTGCGCCACCGCGAGCTGTTCACAGCGCTCTGACCATCTCCACATGGCCGATGCCGGCCTCCTCAAAGGCGGCGCCGCGCTGCACAAAGCCGGCGCGGGTGTAGAAGCCCGCGGCCGAGAGCTGGGCATGCAGCACCGCCTCACGTTCGCCGCGCTGGCGGCCGGCCTGCATCAAGGCCTCCAGCACCTCGCGGCCGATGCGGCTGCCGCGCATGCTGCGCAGCACGGCCATGCGGCCGATCTTGGCCACGCCCGGCACATGCTCGAGCAGGCGCCCGGTGGCCAGGGCCTGGCCGAAGCGGTTGAAGGCCACGGCGTGGACGCAGCTCTCGTCGGCGCTGTCCCATTCCATCTCGGCCGGGATCTTTTGTTCATCGACAAACACGGCCTGGCGGATGGCACCCGCCTCGGCGCCCAGCTCGGCCCAGCTGCCCACCCGCACCTCCACCACCGGCTCGCCGGCCTCGAAGCCCTCGATCAGGCTGCGCAGCTCGGCCGGCACCTCGCGCGGTGAGGCGCTGGCGCGATCGGCGAACACATAGATCAGCTCGCCATGCACCAGCAGCTCGGTGCCGCGGAACACGGCGCAGAGCATTTGCAGCGAGCTGTGGCCGATGCGCTCGCAGCGCACGCCGATGCGGAGCTGGTCGTCATAACGGGCCGATCCCAGGTACTCCAGCGTGGCCTTGCGCACGAACAGATCGCCGCCCAGCTGGTCCATGGTTTCCATGTAAGGCAAGGCCAGGCCGCGCCAGTAGCCGCCCACGGCCACATCAAAGTAGTTCTGGTAGTGGGCGTTGAAGACCACCTGCTGGGCATCGATCTCGCCCCAGCGCACGCGCAGCGGCTCGAAGAATCGGAAGTCTTGCAATTTCATGAGGTGAGCGAGGGGCTGTGGTGAATCAGTTGACGATGCGGACGCAGGCGGGGAGGCAGGCGCTGAGCGCCGTCAAGACTGGAGCGCCTCACGCAGGGCCAGGCCGCAGGCGTCCAGCGCGTTCAACGCTTCCGGGATCGTACGCCCCATCTTGATGAAATCATGGGTCACGCCGCGATAGAGCTCCAGCTGCACCTGACCGCCGTTGGCGCGCAGCAGATCGGCATAGGCAATGCCTTCATCCACCAGCGGGTCGCATTCGGCCAGCAGCACGCAGGCCGGAGCCAGATCGCTGTGGTCGGGCGCCTCCAGCGGCGCAAAGCGCCAGTCGCGCTTGTGCGCGTGGTCGATGTAGTGGTCGAAGAACCAGGCGATGGACGCGGCGTCGAGCAGAAAGCCGTTGGCAAACAGCTTGTGCGAGGCGGTGTCGGCATGGGCCGTGGTGCCCGGCGTGATCAGCAGCTGCAGGGCCAGAGGCAGGCCGATGTCGCGCGCATGCAGGGCGCAGACCGCGGCCAACGTGCCGCCGGCACTGTCGCCGCCCACGGCCAGGCGGCGGCCGTCCAGGCCCAGGCTGCCGGCGTTCTCCGCCAGCCAGCGCATCACCGCCCAGCAATCATCCACCGCAGCCGGGAAGCGATGTTCGGGCGCCAGCCGGTAGTTGAGCGAGAGCACGGCAGCGCCGCTGCGCAGGGCCAGTTGGCGGCACAGGCTGTCGTGGGTGTCGATGCTGCCGATGGTGAAGCCGCCGCCGTGCAGGTAGAGCAGCACCGGCAGACGTGCCTCTTCGGGCGTCTGCGGCGCGTACAAACGGGCGGCTAGCGGGCCCTCGGCACCGGGCACGTGAAGGTTTTCCACCCGCGCCACCGGCGCGCGCGGCAGGTCCAGGATCTCAGCGCCCATCAGGTAGGCGATGCGGGCCTGCTTGGGACTCAGGCTGTGAAAGGCCGGTCGCTTGGCGCGATGGATTCTCTCCAGCACGCCAGCCATGCGCGGCGTCAACAAGTGGGTGCGGCTCAACAAGGGCTCCAAGGGTTAACCCGGTATTTTCGCAGGCCCGGCGGCTTGTCCCGCTGGGCAGGGTTCAAAATTCCAGGCCGTACCAGCCAAACCCTGCCGTCCACAAGGTTTGCGAGCTGCCGCTCTGGCGGCTGGCGGTGAGGCTGAGGCCCAGCTTGTCCGGGCTCAGCCACCACAGGCCGCCCACCGTGCGCACCGTGGTCCCTAGCAAGGCGCGGCGGTCATTGGTCTGGATCTCAGCAAACAGCAGCGCGCGCGGATCGGGCACCCAGACACCGGCGAGATTGAGCACGGTGCCGGTCTGGCCGCTGGCCCGCTCTTTGTGCGGGCCGATGTTGAGGTGAACCGCCGCCTCCTCGCTTATCGCCAGCGTGGCCAGGCCCAGCGCACCGCTGGCACTGCGGCGCCAGCCGCTGCTCACCGGGCGCTCGAAGCTCAGGCCGGCCTTGAGGCCAAAGCTCAAGGAACCCCAGGCGGTCGGGACCTGCCAGCTCTTGGGCACCCACTTGACGGCGACGCTGGCCTCGCCCCGAATCTCATCGCGAGGTTGGGGGCGGCTGTAGTCGCCACCGATCTCCAAGCTGTCGGACAGGCCGCAGGCCGGGGCGAGCACCCAGGCCCGGCTGGATCCGGCTTTCTCGCCCCAGCCTTCGAGCTGACAACTGCCCACTGGCGCGGTGGCGGCGTCATCGCTGGACAGTGGGCGCCCGGCCTGGACGGTCATGGCGGCCGGCACAAGGCCGATCAAAGCCAGCCATCGGGCCATGCGAGAAACGTAGGGGCAGCGTGGCATGTAGTTACTCCCTGGGTGACACGAGGCGTCGCCACTTGAGCAGGCGCATCTCGGCTCAGAAAGAAAGCCGCGCTCAGACGCGAGCGACCGGCGCGCAATAACGGCTTTTCGGACGTCCCACAGTGAACTTTATGGGGTGCACCGCCGAAAGGCGCATCACTTTCTCACCTCTGTTGGCAAAAGGCCTTTGCCCATTGGCCTGCCTCGACGCACACTGGCGGACACGATCACCTGCAGCGCAGCCAGGGAGGCCCGCCATGCCATTGATCCAATATCTGACCCAGGTGCATTTGGAGTTCGGCGCCGCCGCGCTCTTGCCTCAGGAATGTCAACGTGTGGGCATGCTGCGCCCGCTGGTGATCAGCGACAGCGGAGTCCGCGCTGCCGGGGTGCTGACGCGGGCTCTGGCGGCGTGGGGCACCCATCCGCCGCCCGTGTTCGACCAGACACCCCCGAACCCCAATGAAGCGGCGGTGCGGCGCGCGGTGGAGCAGTACAAAAAGCACTATTGCGATGGCCTGATCGCCATTGGAGGCGGCTCACCGATGGACCTTGCCAAAGGCGTGGCCATTGCCGCCACCCATCCGGAGCCGCTCAAGGCTTTTGCCACCATCGAAGGCGGCAGCCTGTCCATCAGCAAGGCCACGGCGCCGGTGATCGCCGTGCCCACCACCGCCGGCACCGGCGGCGAGGTCGCGCGCGGCGCATTGATCACGGTGGAGGATGGCCGCAAGCTGGGCTTTCACAGCCAGGAACTGATGCCGCGAGCGGCCTTGTGCGACCCCGAGCTGACCCTGAGCCTGCCGCCGCGCCTGACGGCTGCCACCGGCATGGACGCGATCGCGCATTGCATGGAGACTTTCATGTCTGCCGCGGTCAACCCGCCGGCCGATGGCATCGCCCTCGATGGCTTGCGCCGCGGCTGGTCGCATCTGGAGCGCGCCACCCGCAACGGCCAGGACCGTGAAGCACGCTGGCAGATGATGAGCTGCAGCATGCAAGGCGGCATGGCTTTTCAGAAGGGCTTGGGCTGCGTGCACTCGCTCAGCCATGCCCTGGCCAGCGTGGACCCCGGCCTGCACCATGGCTGTCTGAACGCCCTGCTCTTGCCCGCCGTGATTCGCTTCAACGCCAGCGCTCCCAGCATGCAGGCCGAATGGCGTTTGCTGCGCATGGCCGAGGCCATGGGTCTGGGCCACTGCGACCCCGCCGGCCACACGCTGGCCGAGGCCGTGCTGGCCATGAACCAGCGCCTGGGCCTGCCGGCGGGCCTGGCCGAACTGGGCGTGGACCCGGGCATGTTCGAACGCGTCGTCACTGGTGCCCTGGCCGACCACTGCCACCGCAGCAACCCGCGCCTGGCTACGCGGGAGGACTATCTGGCCATGTTGGCGTCATCGTTGTGAGGCGGGTTTCGGCACGAAGCAGTCGCTCGGATTGGGCTGTTGACAAGGGGTGTCGGGCAAGTGCTTCCGCTCATGTCCCCCGGCCCGCGCTTCGCGCGGCCCTCCTCTTTAACTTCGCTTCAGCACTCACCCGACACCCCTTGTCAGTTCAACCGGTCGGCGTCTTCGTCGAAGGGGCAGGGCCTTGCTGGATCGGGACGGCTGGGTGCTCTGCGAAGTGAAGTAAAGGAGGAGACCCCAGCCGCAGGCTGGGGTCGGGGGACATGAACGGAGCAGAGCGCCCAGTCGGCTCGATCAACAAGCAACCCAAGGGCTGCTTCGTGCCGAGAACCGTCAGTCCAAGCAGCTGAAAACAAAAAGCCCGGTCTCCTCGTGGGAGCCGGGCCTGCCGTTCAGGGCGCGATCAGAGAGATCAGCCGTGCTTGGCTTCGAAGAACTGTTCGTCTTCGGTGGAACCCTTGAGCGCGGCGGTGGAGGCGTCGCGTTCGATGGTGGTGGTCACGGCGTCGAAATAGCCGGTGCCGACTTCGCGCTGGTGCTTGACGGCGGTGAAGCCCTTTTCAGCGGCGGCGAACTCGGCTTCCTGCAGTTCCACGAAAGCGCTCATATTGTTGCGAGCGTAGCCGTAGGCCAGGTTGAACATGCTGTAGTTCAGGCTGTGGAAGCCGGCCAGGGTGATGAACTGGTACTTGTAGCCCATGGCGCCGAGCTCGCGCTGGAACTTGGCGATGGTGGCGTCGTCCAGGTTCTTCTTCCAGTTGAAGGACGGCGAGCAGTTGTAGGCCAGCAGCTTGCCCGGGAACTTGGCGTGGATGGCGTCGGCGAAAGCCTTGGCGAAGGCCAGATCCGGCTTGCCAGTTTCGCACCAGATCATGTCGGCGTAAGGGGCGTAAGCCAGGCCCCGGCTGATGGCTTGGTCCAGGCCGTTGCGAGTGCGGAAGAAGCCTTCGACGGTGCGCTCGCCAGTGCAGAAGGGCTTGTCGTTGTCGTCGATGTCGCTGGTGACCAGATCGCCGGCTTCGGCATCGGTGCGGGCCAGCAGCACGGTGGGCGTGCCCATGACATCGGCTGCCAGGCGGGCGGCGACCAGCTTGGCCACGGCCTCACGGGTGGGCACCAGCACCTTGCCGCCCATATGGCCGCACTTCTTGGCCGCAGCCAGCTGGTCTTCGAAGTGCACGCCAGCGGCGCCGGCTTCGATCATGGCCTTCATCAGCTCAAAGGCATTCAGCACGCCGCCGAAACCGGCTTCAGCATCGGCCACGATGGGGGCGAAGTAGTCGCGGTAGTCCGGGTCACTGGGGTTCTTGCCTTCGCTCCACTGGATCTGGTCGGCGCGGGCAAAGGTGGCGTTGATCTTCTTGACGACCTTGGGCACGGAGTCGACCGAGTACAGCGACTGGTCGGGGTACATCTCGCCATTGCTGTTGGCGTCACCGGCGACCTGCCAGCCCGACAGGTAGATGGCCTTGAGGCCGGCCTTGACCTGCTGCATGGCCTGGTTGCCGGTCAGGGCGCCCAGGGAGTTGACGAAGGGCTCGGTGTTGACCAGGCCCCAGAGCTTCTCGGCGCCGCGCTTGGCCAGGGTGTGTTCGATCTGCAGCGAGCCGCGCAGGCGCACGACATCGGCGGCGGTGTAGCCGCGCTTGATGCCCTTCCAGCGCGGGTTCTCGGCCCAGTCTTTTTCGAGGGCGGCGATTTGCTGTTCACGGGTGGCGATGCTCATGGTGTGCTCCTGCAAGTGGGTGGTGCGATATCGAAACTTGGAAACCAAGGCCTGATCTGCTGGCACCGATTTCAGCGTCGGGACCGGCTGGGTTTGGCATCCAGGTCCTGCGGCTGAAGGGGCCGAACAAAGAAGAAGCTTTGTTGGGCTCAAGATTAGTCCTCCGAGCCGTCTTGCGGAACACTTATGTCTTATATAAGACTTAATTTTTTACTAATAAAAATCAATGACTTAAGTTTTGAATTTCTGATCGTGAAAAGCATTTCACCATCATGAGAAATTTTGCGGCGGCGCAGCATGTGCGAAGTTCACAATGTGAAAACATGTTTCCGCATCGTGCAAGACATGGCGAGACCAGGCCCAACGGGAGAAAGAAAGAACCGCAGGACTCCTCACGGAGAGCCTGCGGTGTCGATGAAGGCTTGCGCAGAAGCGGTGAGCAAAGGCGAAACGGCTTGAGCCGACTCAGCCGCGGCCAACCCATTCACCGTGTGGGCCCACACCGGCCTGCGCAGGCGAGGCCGCAGCGAGCCGATGAGCCGCGACTCGCACCGCCCCGCCCCTGCCCTTATTTGCCGAGCACGTGGTTGAACTCCAGCCAGAACTGGCGGCCATGCGGCAGGTAGTAGCCCACCGGGTAGTAGGGCCAGCCGCCGCTGTCATCCTTGCGCACGCTGTTGGCCAGGTTGTTGACGATCAGAGTGACGCTGCTGCTCTTGTTCAGCTCATAGCTGCTGCTGGCATTGAAGCTCCACTTCGGCGAGATCCAGCCCTTGCCGTCGCTGCTGACGATCTTGCCGTTGCGCAGGCCCGCCAGGGTGGTGTTGAAGGCGCCGTAACGCCAGTTCACGCTGGTGATGAGCTTGTTGGGCCAGTCGCTGAAGCTGCGGGTGCCGACCTGGTTGCTCGCCTCGTCACCTTCGAACTGAGCGTACTTGTAGCTCTGCACCTGGGTGTACTTGGCCGAGAAGACAAAGTTGCCGGCCGTGGCCGTCTTCAGGCTGTAGCGGCTGCTGATGTCGAAGCCGTAGGTGCTTTGCACCGCCGCATTGATCGGGTTGACCACGATCTCCTTGATCTCGCCCGGGCGCAGCACCGCGTCGGCCGGGTTGCGGCGCACGCGGGCAATCGCGTCCACGCAGGTCGGGCTGCTGATGTATTGCTTGCCGGTGCGGCAGTCGGCCTCGTCGCGCAGGATCTTGTCACTGCTGAGGTCGGTGACCAGATCGCTGATCGAGATCTTCCACAGGTCCAGCGAGGCATCGAACTCGCTGCTCGGCGACGAGACCAGGCCCAGACCCCAGGACTTGCCCTTCTCGCTCTTCAGATCCTTGGAGCCGTTCTTGACGTAGTTCGGCTGGATGCCTGCAAAGTCGCATTTGTCCAGCGCCTGGCCCGCCAATGCGCAGCGGTAATAGTCGTTGGCCGAGGCGAAATAGCCGCGGCTCTCGGCCGTGAAGATGTAGCTCATGTCCGGTGCGCGGAAGCTGGTCGCGTGCTGGGCGCGCACGAGCAGCTCCTTGCTGGGGCGGAACTCCAGACCGGCGTTGTAGGTGAAAGCGCTGGTGTCGCGACCGGCAAACTTGTAGCTGTCGTAGCGGCCCGCCAGCGTGCCCGTGAGTTCGCGGGTCAGGGGTGCGTTCAGCTCGGTGCCCAAAGCCCAGCGGGTGCGATCACCGCTGACACGGGCCACTTCGCTGGTGGCGTAGAACAGGCCTTGGCCCAGGCGCGGATCGGCCTTGTTCTCAAAGCCCTGGCTGCCCACCTCGGCCAGCACGGCGGCGCGTAGCGGGCCCGCGGGCAGCTGCAGCACTTCGCCGTTGGCGGTGGCGCTGGAGTTGCGGGTCCAGGCGCGGTCATCGGCCTGGTTGCTGGACGAGATGCTGGCGTACTCGGCCGGTGTCAGGGCCTTGAACAGGCGCGCGCTGTCGGGTTTGTAAATCGGCACGCCGTCGGCATTGACGCCCTGCTGGGCACCGAGGAAGAAACTGTCTACCGTGGCCAGCAGGCGCGGCCGGTTCAGCTTGCTCTTGTAGCCCGAGCTGTTCAAGCCCAGGTCATAGCTCCAGCTCGTGCCTTGCAGATCGCCACGCACGCCCAGCACGAGATTGTGGGCACGGTCTTTCCATTCGCGGTTGAAGGCCTCGGCGCCGCCGATTTCCTCCGGTGCAAAGCGCCGGCTCCAGGTTTCCAGTTTGCCGCTGTTGGCATTGACGAAGTAGCCGTTGCTGGCGCTCAGAGAGGTCCAGCTCGGGCCGCGGGTGTTGTTCTCGGTGCGGGTGAAACCGAGCAGGGCCTCGGCGTAGAACTCGGTGTGGGCGTTCAAGCCGTAGTTCAGCAGGCCGGCGAAGTTCTCGCTCTGGTTGCCGGTCTGGGTGGTCCAGAAGCTCGGCGAACCACGACCGCTGCCGCCGTAGGTGCCCGACTTGACCGTGAAGGACTTGACGGAGCCGTCGAACAGCCCGGCCGCGCCTTCGCAAGCGCCTGCGTCCGGCGTGATGTATTTGTTGCTCTTGGCATCCTTGCGGCCAAAGACCACGGTCGGCGCCGCGCCGGTCAAGGTGGTGTCGGCCATGAACTCACGCTGGCGGCTCCAGATCAGCTGGCGCTTGCTCAGCTCCACGGCATAGACCAGGCTCAGGGCGCCGGACTCCAGGCCGCCGGTCAGCTGCGCGCGAGCGTTTTCGCCGCCACCGCGCTAGGTGCCGCCCAGCTTGAGGTTGAGCTGGGTGCTGTCGACCTGCTTCTTGAGGATGATTTTGATCACGCCAGCGATTGCGTCCGAGCCATAGATGGCCGAGGCGCCGCCGTTCAGCACCTCGATGCGGTCGATCAGGGCGGCCGGGATGTTGGCGGTGTTGACGACATTGACCGAACCCTCGTAGGCCGTCGGGTAGTCCGCCACGCGGCGGCCGTTGACCAGGGTCAGCGTGTGGTTGGGCCCCAGGCCGCGCAGGCTGATGGCATTGGCCGCCGGGGTGAAGGTGTTGCCGAAGTCCTCACCCTGGGTGAAGCCGGTGTTCTCGGTCAGCGAGGCGAGCGCGTCGCCCACATTTTTGAAGCCCAGGCGGGTGATGTCCTCGGACTTGAGCACGGTGACGGCGGCCGGGCCCTCGGCCTGGGCGCGCGAGATGCGCGAGCCGGTCACTTGCACCTGGGGCAAGGTGTCGGTGCTGGCGGCAGGAGGCTGGGCTGGAGTTTGGGTCAGGGCGGCGGCGTGCGGCAGGCCATAGGCCATAGGCCATAGGCCAGGATGACAGCCAAAGCCAGCGGCGCCGGCCTGCTGCGGAACAGGGTCGGAGATTTCATGTGGAGCAATTTCCCTCGGTTGCAAACTTCCGCCAGTCCGGCGGCAGCGCGGTGCTGCGGTGGCTGGCATGTCGGGTGTCGGTCTGTTTGGCTCACGCCGACCGCACCGTTCTGTGGAGCCGCAACTCTAGGGTTTGCTCATAAGAGCTTTAACGAAGAAAAGGTTCTGTGCTTGGCTGAAAAAAGCACAAGCCCGGCGCGCCGGGCTTGTGTCTGCGAGGGCAGTGCTCAGAGGCCGCCGATGAAATAGCGCTTGAGGCCGGCCAGGCACATCTCCACCGCGATGGCCGTCAGCACCAGGCCCATCAGCTTCTCGATGGCCGAGATCACCGAATCGCCGAGCAGGCGGCGAATGCGATCGGCCATCAGCAAGGTCAGGCCCGAGACCCACATCGCCGCGCACAGCGCGCCGATCCAATCCCAGATGCGCTCGGGCTGGCGCGAGGCCAGAAGCAGCACGGTCGCCATGGCCGAGGGGCCGGCCAGCAAGGGCACGGCCAACGGAAAGATGAAGGGCTCCTTGCCCGGCTCCAGGCCGTAGGCCGATTCACCGGCGCTGCCGAAGATCATCTTGATGGCGATGATCAGCAGGATCACGCCACCGGCCACTTCGAGCGAACGCTCGGACAGGTGCATGACGCTCAAAAAGCTGTCGCCAAAGAACATGAAGGCCAGCAGCACGATGGCGGCCAGGCCCACCTCGCGGGTGGCCACGCGGGCCCGGCGTTCCTTGGGCACCTCGCGCATGATGCCGATGAAGATGGGCAAGCTGCCGAGCGGGTCCAGCACCAGCAAGAGCAGGATGAAGGCGGAGAGAAAACTATGATCCATGGCCGCAATTGTCGCGCCCCTGCCGTGACACAAGACTGAACTTGCGCCGCAAATGCCCGCCAATCTCTGTCTTGCCCCTTACCACGCCCGTTCCCGCGCCCGTTCCCACGCCCACTCCCAGAGCCCGCCATGACCGACGCCGCCACCAAGCTGGACACCATCGACCGCCGCCTGATCGAGGCCCTGCAACGCGATGGCCGGGCCTCCAATGTGGAGCTGGCGGCGCAGGTGCATCTCTCGCCCCCTCAGTGTTTCCGGCGCGTCAAGGCCCTGGAAGAGCGCGGCGTGCTGCGCGGCTACCGCGCTCTGGTGACGCCGCAAAGCCTGGGCCTGGGCGTGACGGCTTTTGTCAGCCTCAATATCGACGGCGAAGCCTTCGACCGGGTGCGCGAGATCGAGGGCTTGATCCGCGACTTCCCCGAGATCCTGGAATGCCACACCGTTTCGGGCGACTGCGACTACCTGCTCAAGGTGGTGGCCAGCGACCTGAAGTCGCTGTCCCAATTCCTGACCGACCGGCTGATGCAGATCCGCGGTGTGGCCGACATCCGCTCGATGATTTGCCTGGAAGAGATCAAGCCGCCCTCCCCCTTGCCAGTGGCTCGCTGACACCCAAGAGCCTGGCCGTCACGCGCGCGGGTGGTGTTGGGCGTGAATCAGCTTCAGGCGTTCGCGCGCCACATGGGTGTAGATCTGCGTGGTGGACAGATCGGCATGACCCAGCAACAGCTGCACCACGCGCAGATCGGCGCCATGGTTGAGCAAATGGGTGGCGAAGGCATGGCGCAAGGTGTGCGGTGAGATGGGACTCAGGATGCCTGCTTGCAGCGCGTACTTCTTGACCAAGGTCCAGAACATCTGGCGCGTCATGCCTTCGCCGCGCACGGTCACGAACAAGGCATCGCAGGCATGGCTCTTGAGCAGCAACGGCCGCGCCTCCTGCAAGTAACGCATCAGCCAGCCATGCGCTTCTTCGCCAAAGGGCACGAGGCGCTCCTTGCTGCCCTTGCCGGTGATGCGCAACACTGCCTCGCGGAAGCCGACATGCACGCTTTTGAGCGTCACCAGCTCGGTCACGCGCAGGCCACTGGCATACATCAGCTCCAGCATGGCGCGGTCGCGCAGGCCCAGTTCGTTGCCCACATCGGGCGCTTGCAGCAAGGCCTCGACCTGGGCCTGGCTGAGCAGCTTGGGCACGCGCAGCGGGGTCTTGGCATTGGCCAGCTTGAGGGTCGGGTCTTGCCCCAGGCGCTGCTCACGCAGGGCCCAGCGGAAGTAGCGCTTGAACACACTCAGCCGCCGGTTTGCGCTGCTGGTCTTACTGCCCGCGTGGCGGGACATGGCATAGGCATGCAGATCGGCCTCGCTGCAGGCGTCGAGCGAGCGCTGTGCGTGCGCAGCCAGCCATTGGGCCAACAGGGTCAGGTCGCGCCGATAGGCCTGCAAAGAATTGCCGGCCAAGCCGTCCTCCAGCCACAGGGCCTCGACAAAGGCCTCGATGCCCTGCTGACTGGCGAGTTCGGCCACGCGCTGCGCGGCCGAGGGTGCAGTGCCCTGGGCCTCAGTCGAGCTTGAGCTTTTGCTTCTCGACGACCTTTTTGTAGACATCAAACTCGGCACTGATCTGGGCGGCGAACTGCTCGGGGGTGTTGGCAACGATCAGGGAACCTGTGTCCTCGATGCGCTTTTTGACGTCGGGCAGCTCCAGCGTCTTCTTGACTGCATCATGCACCTTGGTTACGACGTCCTTGGGCAGATTCTTGGGACCGTGCACACCGTAGTAGGCCATGCGATTGACAGGCTCCAGGCCCATCTCTTTGAACGTGGGCACATTGGGCAGCACCGCCAAGCGACTGGGTGCGGCCACGACGATGGGGATCAAGCGGCCATCCTTGATGAAGGGCAGCGCCGAAGGCAGGTTGTCGAAAATGATGGGCACCTGGCCAGCCACGGTGTCGTTCAGGGCCGGGCCCGCGCCGCGGTACGGGATGTGCAGCACGAAAACGCCGGACAAGCTCTTGTACAGCTCCATCTGCAGATGGCCGATGCCGCCGGTGCCCGAACTGGCGTAGCTGTGTTTGCCCGGGCTCTTCTTCAGCTCGGCCACAAAACTCTTGTAGTCGCGGGCGGGAAAGCTCGGGTGCACCGCAATCACGTTCGGCGTGGCCGCCATATTGATGATGGGTGTGAAGTCGCTGATCGGGTTGTAGGGGATCTTGGGGTCGATGGCCGGGTTGGCCGCCGTGGTGGACACCGTGGCCACGCCCAGGGTGTAGCCATCGGCCACCGCCTTGGAGATTTCATTGGCCCCGATCTTGCCGCCGCCACCGGCCTTGTTCTCGACCAACATAGTTTGACCCAAGGCCTGGTTGACCTTTTCAGCCACCACGCGGGCGATGATGTCGGTGGTGCCGCCCGGAGCGAAGGGCACGATCAGGCGCACCGGCTTGGCGCTGGGATAGGCTGCCTGGGCCTGGGCCGAACTCACCGCCCCCAGGCCCAGCATCAGGCTGCCGGCGGCCGCCACGCTGGCGCGCAGGCAGGCGCGGCGGCGGTTGATGTTCAGGCTCTGCGAGGTATTGCGCTTCGGGTGCTTCAAGGTCATGCCAATCTCCGAGGGTGAATTTCTCACCATCCTAGCCCGGCCGCCGAGCAGTCCGGCTCGCATTTCTACGTAGCCTGCGCAGATCAGCTGGTGGTTTCGCCCAGCAAGCCGGCCTTGAGGCGCTTGTCCACGGGTTTCTCGCCCAAAAACACCTTCAGGAATGCGGTGTACAGATCAGCCCCAGGCACGGCCTGACCCCATTGCTTGCCGTTCACGATCAACACCGTGCCCTGCTCGGGCAGAAAATCGATGTTGATTAGGTCGTTCTTGCGCACCTTGCCCACCGACTGCAGGTTTTGCGTGAACTGGGGCAGCCGCGTGCTCAGCGCCTCTTTCTCGGCCTCGCTGCAGTTGCGGCCCACGCCTTTGTTGACAGCCTTGACGAACTCCTCGGCGCCCACCTCCAGCAACATGCGGATCTGCACCCGCTTGGGTCCCGATGTGGCATAGACGGCCTCGGGTGAGGTGGCTTTGTGGCTCAGGTACAAACCTGCCACATAGCCGCGAAGAATCGAAACGGCGCGCTTGCCCACGCCATTGAGGACCAAGCTGCTGCCGGCCAGCTGGATCTTGTCCTCGAACTCCTGGTCCTCGTACTTGAAAGCCTGGGCCGGGCGGGCCAACCAGGCACTGCCCACGACGGCCGCACCGAGCGAAAGCAAGAAGCGGCGACGCGCAGCGCCCGTCACAAGGGTCGAAGAAGCAATGCGGGCCGGGTGGGCCGAGGGAACAACAACAGCCATGGTGCGGGCAAGAAGCCGGTAGTCGCGACAAGGCCTCAACGATACCTGTTACCGAGCGCGCCCCGAGTGGCTGGCCCGGCGCGCTGAGAGGTAGCAGGAAATGCGCCCTTCCGGCTCTGCTCATGCCGGCGCATGCCTTCGCCCGCTCAGCCGCGCTGGCACACTGGCACCTATGCCCGACGTCTATTTGCTGCTGCCCGACTTCCTGCTGATTCTTTGCGGTTTTCTGCTCTGCCGTTACAGCGGCCTGGACCGCCCGGTCTGGGAGGCGGCCGAGCGCCTGGTTTACTACCTGCTGTTCCCGGTCCTGCTCTTCAACTCCATTTTGCGCACGCCGCTGCAGCCCGGCGCCACGGCCGATCTGGCCCTGGGCGGCGTGCTCAGCTGCCTGGCCGGCGTGCTGCTGGCCTACAGCCTGCGCGCCCTGCCCGGCGTGGATGCGCGCCTGCACGCCTCGGGCGCGCAGACGGCGTTTCGCTTCAACTCCTTCATCGCCCTGGCCCTGGCCGAACGCCTGCACGGCGCGCAAGGCGTCGCCTGGGTGGCGCTGCTGATTGCCTTGTGCGTGCCAATCTGCAATGTCGCCGCCGTCTGGCCGCTGGCCCGGCATGGCGGTCACGGCTATGTGCGCGAGCTGGCGCGCAACCCACTGATCCTGGCCACCCTGGCCGGCCTGACCGGCAATCTCCTCGGCCTGAAGCTGCCTGAACCGGCCGCCCTGACCTTGCACCGTATCGGCCTGGCCGCCCTGCCCCTGGGCCTGATGGCGGTGGGCGCCGGCCTGCGCTTCGGCGCCCTGCGTGATGCGCCGCGCCTGGCGGCCGCCCTGCTCGGCATCCGCCACCTGGCCTTGCCGCTGGTCGGCCTGAGCCTGGCACTGGCCCTGCAGCTGCCGGCGCCGCAGCGCGCCACCTTGCTGATGTTCACCGCCCTGCCGACCGCCTCGAGTGCCTATGTGCTGGCCGTGCGCATGGGCGGCAACGGGCCTTTTGTCGCCGGCCTGGTCACCCTGTCTACCCTGCTGGGCATGCTCAGCCTGCCGCTGTGGCTGATGGTGCTGCGCTTTCTGTAGCGGCCACTTCGGCGTTTTGCGCCAGCGCCCAGTCCAGATGCTCGGCCAGCAGCTCGCCGGCCTGGGCGCGCTGGGTCAGCAAGACCGCGCGCAGGGCTGGCCATTCGCGCTGACGCAAGGCATTGCCCGAGACCACGGCCAGATTTCGCTGCCAGCGGCCATGGCCGATGCGGCGCATGGCCGAGCCCTCGGTCTGGCGCAGGAACTGTTCCTCGCTCCAGGACCAGTAGCTCAGCAAATCTCCGCCGGCCATGGCCGGGCGGGCATCGAAATCGGCCAGCTGGGCCTTCTGGGCAAACTTGTTCCAGGGACAGATCAGCTGGCAGTCGTCGCAGCCGTAGAGGCGGTTGCCGATCAAGGGCCGCAACTCGAGGGGAATGGCGCCATCATGTTCGATGGTCAGGTAAGACACACAGCGCCGCGCATCGACCCGGTAGGGTGCAACGATGGCGCCCGTCGGGCAGGCCGCCAGGCAGGCGCTGCATTGCCCGCAATGGGCCGTGACCGGCTCGCTCAGCGGCAGGGGCAGGTCGATGTAGATCTCGCCCAGAAAGAACATCGAGCCCACATCGCGGTGCAGGGTCAGGGTGTGCTTGCCGCGCCAACCGATGCCGGAGCGCGAGGCCAGCTCCACCTCCAGCACCGGCGCCGAATCGGTGAACACGCGGTAACCGAAAGGGCCCACGGCCTCGCTCAAACGCGTGGCCAGCTGCTGTAGGCGGGCGCGCAGGACCTTGTGATAGTCGCGCCCCCGGGCGTAGAGCGAGATCTGGGCGCGCTGCGGATCGGCCAGGCGCTGCCATTCCACGGCCTGCCAGTCGGCGCCGCTGTCGCGCGGCAGGTAGTCCATGCGCAAGCTCAGCACCCGCAGCGTGCCTGGCACCAGCTCCGCCGGCCGCGCGCGCTTGAGGCCATGGCTTTGCATATAGTGCATGGAGCCGTGGAAACCCGCCTCCAGCCAGGCCAGCAAACCGGCTTCGGCGCTGTGCAGATCGATATCGGCCACGCCAATCTGTGAGAATCCAAGCTCCAGCGCCCAGCGGCGCAGCGCGGCCATCAGGCCGTCGGCATCCAAGCCCGCTGTGCCCGGCTTGCTGTTTGTGTTCGACTGTTGTGGAGCCTGCGTCATTTGCGCATTCTAGAAACCCGCTCTCTGCGCTGGCCCGATGAGGCCGCCACCCAGGCCTTTGCCGAGCGCCTGGCGCGCTGCCCTTCTTTGCGTGATGCCAATCTGGAGCTGCACGGCAGCCTCGGCGCCGGCAAGACCAGCCTGGTGCGCCATCTGCTGCGAGCGCTGGGGGTGGCCGGGCGCATCAAGAGCCCGAGTTACGCCGTGCTGGAGAGCTACGACCTCGCCGACTGGGGCGGCCAGGGCCTCGTCAGCCATTTCGATTTCTACCGCTTCAGCGACCCGCGCGAGTGGGAAGACGCGGGCTTTCGCGATATCTTCACCGCCCCTGGCCTCAAGCTCAGCGAATGGCCCGAGAAAGCCGCCGGCATGCTGCCCGATGCCGATCTGCAGGTGCATCTGAACACCGAGAACGATGACAGCCGCACCGTCGAGCTGCGCGCTGGCACGGCACGGGGTCAGGTCTTGCTGCAAGAGCTTCAGGCCCTCGAAATCCCAGGAGGCCCGGTATGAGCGCCGAGCGACGCCGCGCCCTCCGGGCCATGGGCAGCCTGGCCCTGCTGCTGCGCCTGCCCGCGGCTGCGGCAGCACCGAGCAGCCATGGCGCCAACAGCACCATCGTCGCTGTGCGGGTCTGGCCGGCCGAGGCCTACACCCGGGTGACCTTGGAATCCGACAAGGCCCTGGCCGCCACCCATTTCATGGTGGAGGCGCCCGACCGCCTGGTCATCGATGTCGATGGCCTGGAGCTCAGCCCCAATCTGCGCGGCCTGCTGGGCAAGGTCAAGGCCGACGACCCCTTCATCGCCGGCGTGCGAGTGGGCCAGAACACGCCGCGCGTGGTGCGCATCGTGCTGGACCTGAAGCAGCCGGTGGCGCCGCAGATCTTCACCCTGGCGCCGGTGGCCGCCTACCAGCACCGCCTGGTGTTTGACCTCTACCCCAAGGTGGCCGTCGACCCCCTGCTGGCCTTGATCCAAGAAAAAGATCAGGCCGAGCGCGAGGCCGCGCAGTCGGTGCAAGACGCCTTGGGTGAGCTGATTGCCAAGCTCGACAAACCGGCGCTCAATGCGCCCGGCGCCGCCAAGTCCGGCGCCAGTGCGGCGTCTGCACCTGCAGCGCAGAACACCCCGGCCCCGCAGGTCAACCTGCCCGCCCCGGCTCCGGCTGAACCCTCGCAAGCCAAGCTGGACCGGCTCATCGTCATTGCCCTCGATCCTGGCCATGGTGGCGAGGATCCTGGCGCCATCGGGCCCAGCGGCCTGCGCGAGAAGGATGTGGTGCTGGCCATTGCTCAGCAGTTGCGCGAACGCCTCAACCGCAATCCGAACATGCGCGTGCTGCTGACCCGCGATGCCGATTTCTTTGTGCCGCTGCGCGAGCGGGTGCAGAAAGCACGGCGCGTGCAGGCCGATCTGTTCGTGTCCATCCACGCCGACGCGTTCTTCACGCCGCAGGCACGCGGCGCCTCGGTGTTCGCGCTCAGCGATGGTGCGGCCAGCAGCCAAGCCGCGAAATGGATGGCCAACCGCGAGAATGCGGCCGATCTGGTTGGCGGCGTCAACGCGGCGGTGAAGGATGCCAGCTTGCTCAAGGCCATGTTGGACATGAGCACCACCGCTCAGATCAAGGACAGCCTCAAGCTCGGCAGTGAGGTGCTGGGCCAGATCGGCCGGGTCGGCACCTTGCACAAGCGCCGGGTCGAGCAAGCGGGTTTTGCCGTGCTCAAGGCACCCGATGTGCCCTCCATCCTGGTCGAGACCGCCTTCATCTCCAACCCCGAGGAAGAGGCCAAGCTGCGTGACCCCGAATACCAGGCCAAGCTGGTCGAGGCCTTGGCCACCGGCATCGCACGCTATTTCGCCAAGAACCCGCCGCTGGCGCGTCATCGCGCCCTGAGTTGAGGTTTCGTCAGCCTGCGCCCATCACGCAATAGCTCGTAGAAACCCGAATGTCGGTGGACTTGCCATTGAGCGCCCATTGCAACGAAACCCTGCTGTAACTGCTGGATTTGCCACAGCTGGTCTGAAACTTGCTGCCTTGACCCGTGCCCTATTTCACATTTCGCAGCAGAAAGCATTCCTCAGATGGCACAGCAACATTTCCCAATCAAGACCGTCAGCGCCGGGGTTCTGGCGTTCCTCTCCGGCGCCGCACTGGCCGGCCCCGTGGTGGTGGGCAATCCCAACGACGGGCAAATCACGCTCGCCGCCACCTATGCCCTGCCGGGCAACGGCAGCACGCAAGACGGCATGATCGAGAGCCCGCCCAGCACCACAGCCACCGGCGCCGACTTCTACCTGGATCGCAGCCAGGCGGAAGGTTCCGTGTTCTTCCATACCTATGGAGATGCCGGTGCCACCAGCTATTTCGGCGCCCGCGTGACCGGTACGGGCAACTTCAGCGCCACCACCAGCACCCGCTACAGCCGCACCTTCACCAACACCACCGGTGTGGCCCAGCTGTTCAATTTCTCTTTCCATGTGGACAGCGGTGAAACCTCGATCAACGGCACCGGCCTGGGCTTCGCCGACCTGCTGCTGCAAGTGAGCAAGAACGGTCAGGCCATTGCCCGCGACCGCACCACCCGCAGCCAGGACATCAACGGCAACCAGAGCTGCGTCAGCGACGATCTGGGCAGCCTGGGCGGCTATATGGATTGCGCCAGCAGCTATGCCAATGACGCCAACTTCAATGTCAGCCTGGGCATGATCGGCGCCGGTGAAAGCTTCACCCTGGACTACGACATCATCGCCACGGTCAGCGGCGACCTCGCCAGCGACGGCGGTGGCGGTTACGGCGATTGCCCGACCCTGGCTGCCAAGGGCGATGGCCCAGTCGCGCTGTGGGAATGTGGTGGCGGCGGCGCCGGTTCGGCCACGGCGCGCTCGGGTGACCCCTTCAGCTGGGGCAATCCGGCCAATTTCCACATCGGCCCCACGGCCAACATCCCCGAGCCCAGCTCGCTGGCCCTGCTGGGTCTGAGCCTGGCTGGCCTCGCGGCCACCAGCCGCCGCAAGAAGGGCGGTCAAGCTCAAGACTGAGCCACCCCAGGGATCAGCCAGAGCCCTTGAGATCGAGGCTTCCTGAGGGAGGCCTCGCGCTCTTTCAAGCGCGGCGCCTCCGGGCGCCGTGTCTGTTTTCGCAAAGTTTTTTGTCGGTGTGGAGTGATCGGTCGATGGCCACTGTTGTGATTGCCTGGGAGCTGGGCGGGGACTACGGCCATCTGGCGCGCCTCCTGCCTTTGGCCCAGGCCTTGCGGTCCCAGGGCCACCGCCCGGTGTTTGTGGTCAGAGACCTGCTCGGCGCCGAAGCCCTGTTGCAACCCCATGGCTTCACGGCCTTGCAAGCACCCTTGTGGCTGGGCCGCCTGACGCAACTGCCCAGCCCCATCAGCTATGCCGAGTTGCTGATGCCAGCTGGCTTTCTCAAGCCGCAGGCCCTGACCGGCATCTGCCGGGCCTGGCGGCAGCTGTGGCAGCTGTTGAAACCCGACTTGCTGGTACTCGACCACGCACCGACCGCCTTGCTGGCCAGCCGCGGCCTCGGCCTGCCCCGCCTGCATTTTGGCGATGGGTTCTGCATCCCGCCGGCCCGCCACCCTTTGCCTCAGTTCGCCTGGTGGCAGCCGGCCCTTGGCGCGCGTTTGGCCGATTCCGAAGCCCATGTCCTGGGTCATGCCAACCAGGTGCTGGCCGCCCTGGGTGAACCACCGCTGAAGACGCTGGCCCACTTGTTCGACGTGGAGGCGCAAGCGCTGTGCAGCTTTGAAGCGCTGGACCCCTATCCGCCCGCGCTGCGTGCGGCTGAGACCGCGCGACTGGGTCCGGTGTTCTTGCTGAACCAGGGCCGAAGCCCGGCCTGGCCCAAGGTGCCCGGCCCGCGCATCTTCGCCTATCTGAAGCCGGGCTATGCCCCCTTGGAGACGGTCTTGCAGGCCCTCCACCGCATGCCCGCCTCTTGCCTGGTGCATGTGCCCGGCGTGGCCCGCAAAACCCTGGACCAGCACAGCCATGGAACGGTGCACATCAGTGCCGAGCCGCTGGCCATGGCTGAGGTCAGCGCGCAGTGCGATCTGGCCTTGTGCCACGGCGGCGCCGGCACCACGGCCTTGATGTTGCTGGCCGGCAAACCGCTGGCCCTGCTGCCCATGCAAACCGAGCAATGGATGAGCGCCCACCGCCTGCAGACCCAAGGCCTTGCCGCCGGTCTGTTGATCGACGAGGTCGGGCGACTGCCTCAGCTCTTGCAGCATGTCTTGACGGAGCCGCGTTACCGGCTGGCCGCGCAAGCTTTTGCCGAAGCTCACCGCAGCTACCGTCAGGAGGACACCGTCGCCACCGTCCTGGCTCAGTGCCAGGCCCTGCTGGCCGCACAGGCCACCCGCCCTTCTTGCGGCGAAGGCCTCCCATGAAGCCCCGCGTGCTCATGGTGACGCGCATCCCTTTCTGGCGCATGGGTGCCGGCGAACGCACCCGGGTTCTGGCCATGGTGTGGCTGCTGGGAGCCCATTGCCAGCTCAGCCTGCTCTACCTGGGCTCGCTGAGCGCGCAAGAGCGACAGCTCCTGGCACGTCTGCGCGTGCAGGCCGAGCTCCATGACGTGGATGCTGCGGCGCCTGGCCTGCAGGGCGAAGCCGCCGAACGGGCGCGATTCCAGCAGATCTGCGCCAGCCAGCGCTTCGATGCCTGCATCTTCCAACGTCTCAGCGTGCATGGTTTGCGTGATCTGCTGCCGCAAGGCGTGGCCGCCGTCTTGGATACCCATGACCTGGAGAGTCAGGCCGCCGCCTCACGCCGGGCGCAGGGCGTCGCGGCGCACACCCGCTTGAGCTGGGAGCAGGAGCTGGCGCTTTTCAGCCGCTACCAGCGCGTGTTGTTGATTCAATCGGAGGACCATGCGCGGGTACAAGCAGCCCTGGGTGAGCGCGCCTTGCTGGCGCCGCACCCGGTGCAGTTCGCGGCCTTGCCGATGCAGGCGAAGCGCCGCCACCTGGGGCTGATCGGCAGCGACTGGTCGGCCAATCTGCATGGCATGGACTGGTTCGCCGACCAAGTCTGGCCCCATCTGGGCACCCGGGTGGCTGGCATCGAACTCCACCTCTTCGGCTGGCTGAGCGAGCGTTGGCGGCCGGAGTTCACCGGCTTCCATCGCCACGGCTTTGTGGCCGACTTCAAGCAGGCCTGGGGTGGCATCGACGTCGCCATCAACCCGGTGCGCTGGGGTGCCGGGCTCAAGATCAAAAGCGTGGAAGCCCTGGGCCATGGTCTGCCCCTGGTCAGCACGCTGGAGGGCGCGCGCGGCCTGCCCGAGGACGGCGGCCAGGCCCTGGTCCGCTGCGACGATCCGCTCATGTTCGCCGAGGCCTGCGCACGTTTGCTTGAAGACAGCGGGGCCCGCGCCGCCATGGGCATGGCCGCCCATGCCTATGCCCGACAGCACTTTTCGCCCCAGGTGTGTTTCGAGCCCTTGCTGCGCTGGCTGCAACAGCGAGCACAGCAAGGGCGAGCGGCCTGAAATCAGGCCTGCTGCTTGGCCCGCAATCCGCCGGCGATGGCCAACAGACCTGGGATCAGGATCATGGCCCAGATGATCTTGGAGAAATTGGCCTGCACCCAGGCGAGGTTGCCAAAGGCATAGCCCAGCAAGGTGATGCCCAGCACCCAGATCAGGGCACCGATGATGTTGTAGGCGCTGAACTTGGCGCGGCTCATGGCCGCCACGCCGGCCACAAAGGGCGCAAAGGTGCGCACAAATGGCATGAAGCGCGCCAGCACGATGGTGATGCCGCCGTGGCGCTCGTAGAACGCATGGGCCGCATCGAAGGCGCGGCGGTTGAAAAAGCGCGACTGCTCCCACTGAAACACCTTGGGCCCGAAGTAGCGGCCGATCATGTAGTTGCACTGGTCGCCCAAAATGGCCGCCACCAGCATGACCACCAGGACCAGGGGCAGGCTGATCAGGCCAGCACCGCACAAGGCCCCGACAACAAACAGCAGCGAGTCGCCAGGAAGAAAAGGCATCACGACAACGCCGGTCTCCACGAACAGGATCAAAAACAGCAGCGCATAGACCCAGGCGCCATAGCTGGCCACGAAGGCGGCAATGTGTTTGTCCACATGGACGATGAAGTCGATCAAAAAGGTGAGCAGTTCCATGGCGGCGCATTATGGGGCCGGCATGTGGCGCGCTCATGGCGTGCTCATGGTGTGATCATGGTGCACTCAACGCGCGCAGCGGGGCAGGTGGTGAAGCAGCGGTCTTCCAACCCCAGGGCCTGCGTGCTCGGCCCACCGGCGCTCGCGCCAGGCGCACAAGCGGCATCACAGCAAGCCTCAGAACGCCGCAGCTCGGCCAGAATGCCCATCCGTCCCTTGATCGTCACGAGCCTGCCATGACTACTTCCGTTACTTTTCAGGTACCAGGTGCCCGACTGCCCGCACGCCTTCAGCGCCACCCAGGCTCCGAGTTGCCGCCGCTGGTGTTCTTGCATGCAGGTGTCTGCGATCACCGGCTCTGGCTGGCCCAGCTCGAGACCTTTGCCGCCGAGCGCACGGTGCTGGCCTATGACCGGCGCGGCTACGGCGGCGTGGAGATCGAACAGGCGGCGCCGTTCTCTCACCTGGCCGACCTGTGGGCCGTGATGGACGCCGCGGGCTTGTCTCGCGCCGTGCTGGTGGGCTGCTCCTTGGGCGGGCGCCTGGCGCTGGAGGCGGCGCTCGAGCGCCCCGAGCGCGTGGCCGGTCTCTTTTTGGTGGCGCCGGCGGTCAATGGCGTCCCGGCACCGGAACTCAACGCGCAGGAACAGGCCATGGACGCGGCAGCCGATGCCGCCTACGAAGCCGGCGATCTCGCTGCCGCCAACGAAGCCCTGGCCGCCCTCTGGCTGGATGGCCCGAGCAGCCCGGCCGGCCGTGTCAGCGGCGCGGCACGGGCGCTCTTCCTGGACATGGACGATCGCATGCTGCGCGCCACGCCGCCGGGCACAGCCCTCGAAGCCGAACCCAGCTGGCCGCGGCTGGAGCAGATCAGCGCCCCGACCGAGCTGCTCTGGGGCGACCTGGATCTGGGCTACTTCTTCCCGCGCTGCGAGGCCATGGCGGCACGCATCCCGGGTGCCCGTCGCACGGTCATGCCCGGCGTGGCCCACCTGCCCTCGCTGGAGGCGCCCGAGGCTTTCAACACGGCTTTGGCGGCCTTTCTGGCCGGCCTGCCCGGCTGAGGCACGGGGCCTTCTTACAATAGCGGCATGGATGTTTCCACCCCCGAGTCTTCTCCCTCCTCTGCTGCGCCCTCCCCAGACAGTCCCGCTCCGGCGGCCTCTCGCCGCACCATCCGCGAGCTCCCCGATGAACTGATCAGCCAGATCGCCGCCGGCGAGGTGGTGGAGCGGCCGGCCTCGGTCGTGCGTGAGCTGGTGGACAACGCCCTGGACGCAGGCGCCAGCCAGATCCAGGTCAAGCTGATGGCGGGCGGCGTGCGCGCCATCGTGGTGGAGGACGACGGGCTGGGCATCCCCGCCGAAGAGCTGCCCCTGGCGCTCAAGCGCCACGCCACCAGCAAGATCCGCTCGCTGGACGAGCTGGAATCGGTGGCCACCATGGGCTTCCGCGGCGAGGCTCTGGCCGCCATTTCTTCGGTGGCCGAGATGTCGGTGGCCAGCCGCTTTGCCGGTGCCGCCCATGCCCACCGGCTGGATGCGCGCTCGGGCGAGCTGGTGCCCGCCGCCCGCTCGCGCGGCACCAGCGTCGAGGTGCGCGAGCTGTTCTTCAGCACCCCGGCCCGCCGCAAATTCCTGAAAACCGACGCCACCGAGCTGGCCCATTGCTTGGAATCCGTGCGCCGCCACGCCCTGGCCCGGCCCGATGTCGGCTTCACCGTCTGGCACGAAGGCAAGCTGGTCGAGCAATGGCGCTCTGGCAGCTCGGAAGCGCGCCTGGCCGATGTGCTCGGTGACGAATTCATGGCCGAGAGCCGCCCGGTCTATGCCGAGAACGGCCCGCTGCGCATCTACGGCCGCGCCGGCCTGCCCGAGGCGGCGCGCAGCCGCGCCGACATGCAGTACGTCTACGTCAACGGCCGCTATGTGCGCGACAAGCTGATCGCCCACGGCATCCGCTCCGCCTACGAGGACGTGCTGCACGGCCACCGCCAGCCCTGCTATGTGCTCTTCATCGAGATCGCCCCGGACCGGGTCGATGTCAATGTGCACCCGACCAAGATCGAGGTCCGCTTCCGCGACGGCCGCGAGGTGCACCAGCGCGTGCGCTACGCCGTGCAGGATGCGCTGGCCACCTCGCGTTCAGCGGAAGTCGCATCGACTGCGGCGGGCGACGCCGAGCCGCCGACCGTTCGCACCGCGCCGGGCAGCACCCCCGCCTGGTTCCAGCCCGCTCAACACGCCGCAAGCCAGCAGGCCGCTGAGGCCAGCCCGCCGCTCTACGCGGGCACGCCCAGCTGGCGCAGCAACAAGCAGGCCTCGCTGGGCCTGGCCGAGGTGGCCACGCTCTACGGCCAGACGGCACCGGCCTTCAGCTACAGCACGGCCAGCCATGCCAATGCCAATGCCAATGCCAATGCCAATGCCAACTCCAACGCTGATGCCAAGCCCGCAAGACCTGACCCCGCACCCGCGGGGCCCAACGCCGACGCCCTGGCTGTTCGCAGCGGCACGCCCCTGCCCGAGCACGACTGGCCCCTGGGCCGGGCGATTGCCCAGATCCAGGGTGTTTATGTGCTGGCCGAGAACGCCCAGGGCCTGGTCATCGTCGACATGCATGCGGCCCACGAGCGCGTGGTCTACGAGCGGCTCAAGGCCAGCCTGGGTGCGGCGGCAATTGAATCGCAGCCGCTCCTGATCCCCGTCACCTTTGCCGCCACGGCCCAGGAGATCGCCACGGCCGAGGCGCACGCCGAGGCCCTGCAGCGCCTGGGCCTCGATGTGGCGCCGCTCTCGGCCAAGATGCTGGCGGTGCGCGCGCGGCCGGCGGCCCTGGCTGGCGGTGATGTGGTCGAGCTGGCCCGTGGCGTGCTGGCCGAGCTGGCACAGTTCGATGCCAGCCATGCCATTGAGCGCGCCCAGCACGAAATCCTGGCCACCATGGCCTGCCACGGCGCGGTCCGGGCCAACCGCCAGCTCAGTCTGGACGAAATGAATGCCTTGTTGCGCGATATGGAGCGCACCGAACGCGCCGATCAATGCAATCATGGGCGACCGACCTGGCGCCAGCTCAGCATGCGTGAGCTGGACGCGCTCTTCCTGCGCGGGCGCTGAGCCCCCTCGCTGGCGCCCAGTGCGCGCGCGGGCTCGCTTTTCCTTGACTCAATTTCTCTCTTTTTTCGACGGAACCTCGGAGGCATCATGGCCACTTTGAAACTCAACAAGAAGACTGCAGGCCCGCCCGGTTCCGGCAACAAACGCAATGCCGATGGCGAGCGCCGCGCGCCCATCCGCGGCAAAGGCGTGTCTCGCCCGCGCCAAAGCCTGGAAGCCGCCAAAGCCGAGCGCGAGCAGCGCCAGGCCCAGTTCGAACAACGCGAGCAAAACAAAGCGCAGCGCCGCAGCGACACAGACCGCCCGCGTGGTGACCGACCGAGCGGCCCCGGTGGCCCTGGCGGGCGCCCTGGTGGTCGCCCTGATTCGCGCCCTGATTCGCGCCCTGATGCGCGCCCCGGTGGCCCGGGTCAACGCCCGCCGGCACGCGATGGCTGGCGCAACGAAGGCCCGCGATTCGAGAGCCGGCATGAGGGCCGCAGTGAAGGCCGCAGTGAAGGCCGCAGTGAAGGCCGCGGTGAAGGACGAAATGAGGGCCGCAACGAGGGACGCTTCGAGCACCGAGGCGACAACCGTTTCGACAACCGCTCTGCCCCCCGTTACGAGGGTCGCCCCGACCCGCGCCGCGACGGCGGCGGCCGACCCGAGTTCCGTGATGCACGCGATCCACGGGACTCACGGGACGCGCAGCGCCCGCGTTACGAGGACCGCCGCCCCGGTTTCGGCCAGGCGCCGCAAGGCCCGCGCCGCCACCCCGATGAGCGCGGAGCCCCGGGCCCGCGTGAAGACCGTTGGCAAGGCCAGCGGCCCAGCTATGCCCAGGAGCCGCGCCGCAATGACGGTGGGTTCGGCGGCGGTTTCAGTGGTGGCTATGGCAGCCCGCGTGGCGAGCCGCGCGGTGGATACCGCGAGGGCTATCGCGAGAACCAGCGCCCCGGCGGCAATGAGCAGCGGCCTGAATTCGCCCGCCAGGACCAGCGCCGCCACAGCGGCGGCCCGGGCTACAACACCCCCCGGCCCAGCGCGCAAACCCGCGCCGGCGAACAGCTGCCCGCGCATCTGCGCGAAGCAGCGGCCAAGCTGCGCCGCCAGCTGGACGAGGGCGATGACGGTGACGACCGCGACGAAGTCTTTGTCGACGCCAACAGCGAAGGCGTGCGCCTGTCCAAGCAGATGGGCGTGCTCGGCCTGGCCTCGCGCCGCGAAGCCGATGAATGGATCGCCGCCGGCTGGGTGCGCGTGGACGGCAAGCTGGCCGTGCTGGGCCAGCGCGTCAAGTCCGATGCCAAGATCGAGGTCGACCCGTTGGCCCACAAGGAGCAGGCCAAGCGCGTCACCATCCTGCTGCACAAGCCCATCGGCTACGTCTCCGGCCAGGCCGAAGACGGCTACGAGCCCGCCTCGGTGCTGATCAAGTCCGATGCGCAGTGGAGCGAAGACAGCTCGGGCATCAAGTACCACATCGGCCACAGTCGCGGTCTGGCCCCGGCCGGGCGCCTGGACATCGACTCCACCGGCCTCTTGGTGCTGACCCAGGACGGCCGCATCGCCAAGCTGCTGATCGGCGAGGATTCGACGGTCGAGAAGGAATACCTGGTGCGTGTCGAGTACCAGGGCCGCAACGGCGTCAAGAGTGAAGACGGCCGCCTGCCGGCCGAAGACCTGGCCCTGCTCAACCATGGCCTCGAGCTGGACGGCGTGCAGCTGAAGCCGGCCAAGGTCAGCTGGCAGAACGAAGACCAGCTGCGCTTTGTGCTGCGCGAAGGCCGCAAGCGCCAGATCCGCCGCATGTGCGAGCTGGTCGGCCTCAAGGTGGTGGGCCTCAAGCGCGTGCGCATCGGCCGCATCAATCTGGGCAATCTGCCGGTCGGCCAGTGGCGCTTCCTGACCCCCTGGGAGCGTTTCGACTGATGATGAGCCAGGCCCAGGCCCCTGCGGTGTTTCGCCGGCCCATTTGCATCGCCGGCCCCACCGGTTCGGGCAAGACCGCGGCCGCCCTGGCCGCGGCCGAGTTTCTGCCGGTGGAGGTGATCAGCGTCGACTCGGCCCTGGTCTACCGCGGCATGGACATCGGCACGGCCAAGCCCACGAGGGCCGAGCTGGCCGCCGTGCCGCACCACCTGATCGATGTGATCGAGCCGACCGAGGCCTACTCGGCGGCCGAGTTCGTGGCGGACGCCAGGCGCCTCAGCGCCGAGATCCTGGCGCGCGGCCGCCTGCCCCTGCTGGTGGGCGGCACCATGCTCTACTTCAAGGCCTTGTTCGATGGCCTGAGCGACATGCCGCAGGCCGACGAGGCCCTGCGTCGTGAGATCGACGAGCGCGCCGCTCGCCTGGGCTGGCCGGCCCTGCATGAAGAGCTGGCCCGCTTGGACCCCGTCACCGCCGCCCGGCTGGCACCGCTCGATTCGCAGCGCATCCAGCGCGCGCTCGAGGTCTGCCAGCTGGCCGGCCGGCCGATGAGCGAGCTGCACCAGCAGCGCAGCGAAGGGGTCGATTGGCCGCTGATCTCGCTCGAGCCCAGCGACCGGGCCTGGCTGCACCGCCGCCTGGACCAGCGCTTCGAGCAGATGCTGCAAGACGGCCTGATCGAGGAAGTGAAAGCCCTGCGCGCACGCGGCGACCTCAGCCTGGACCTGCCCTCCATGCGCTGCGTGGGCTACCGCCAGACCTGGGAGGCGCTGGACAGCGGTGATTTCAGCACCCTGGCCGAACGCGGCAGCGCTGCCACCCGCCAGCTGGCCAAACGCCAGATCACCTGGCTGCGCAGCATGCCGCAGCGCCAGATCGTGGCCTGCGATCACCCGCAAGCACAGCTGCAAGTGCTGGCCCTGCTGCAGAAAATCCTGCAGGCCGATGGCCTGGAGCTGAAGGCATGACCGAGCTGCCCCTGCTGCTGGCCCGCGGCCTGAGCAAGAGCTATGGGCACACGCCGGTGTTCTCGGGCATTGACTTGCTGCTGCGCCGGGGTGAGCTGGTGGCCTTGCTGGGCGAATCGGGTTCGGGCAAAAGCACTTTGCTCAACTGCCTGGCCGGTCTGGACGAGCTGGACAGCGGCAGCGTGCAGCTGCTGGGCCAGCAGCTCGAAGGCCTGAACGAGGGCGAGCGTGCCCTGCTGCGGCGCCAGCAGCTCGGCTTTGTGTTCCAGGCCTTTCATGTGCTGCCCTATTTGAGCGTGCGCGACAACGTCGCCCTGCCCTTGCTGCTGCTCGGTCGGCCCGATGCCCAGCGCGTGCAAGACATGCTGGATGCCGTGGGCTTGGGCAGTTTGGGCGAGCGGCTGCCGCGCCAGCTCTCGGGCGGCCAGCTGCAACGCGTGGCCATCGCCCGCGCCCTGGTCCACAAGCCGGCCCTGGTGCTTGCCGATGAACCCACCGGCAATCTCGACAGCCGCAGTGCCAGCGCCGTGCTCGATCTGCTGCTGGCCCAGGTGCGCGAACAGGGCGCAGCCTGCCTGCTGGTGACCCATTCCGAACGCGCCGCCGAGCGGGCCGACCGCTGCCTGCGCCTGGAAGACCTGATGGGCAGCCCCTCCGCCTGATGCGCCACGCGATGCGCCTGTTCGTCTGGCTGCGTGCGCTCTCCTGGCCGGCCCTGCGCCACCAGGCCGGGCGTCAGGCCCTGGCCGTGCTGGCCATCGCCCTGGGCGTGGCCCTGTCCTACGGCGTGCACCTGCTCAACGGCGCCGCCCTGGCCGAATTTGGCAGCGCCGCAGCCAGCCTCAATGGCCAGCCCGATCTGGTGCTGCGCAGTCAGGCGGGTACGTCGCTTCGTGATGCAGACTACGCGGCGGTCGCGAACCTGGACGGGGTCGACCACGCCTCGCCCGTGCTGCAAGGCCAGGCCCAGGCGCTCGACGCCCAAGGCCGCCCCTTCAACCTGACCGTGCTGGGCCTGGACCTGCTGCAGGCCGGCGCCATCCAGCCCGATCTGCTGCCGCGCCTCGCCTCGCCGCTGGACGGCCTGGACCCCGGCCGCATCCACCTCAACGCCGCTGCCTTGCGCCGGCTGGGCCTCAGCGAGCCCATGCCGGAGGGTCAGGTCTTGCGCTTGCGTGGGGCGGCACCCGACAGCGGGGCCGTGCAAAGCCTGAGCTTTCAGGTCGCAGCGGCCAGCCCCGATGGCGGGCCGCCACGCGCCATCCTCGACATCGCCGCGGCTCAAGTTCTGTTCGGCCGCCTGGACCAGCTCGACCGGGTGGACCTGCGCCTGGCGCCAGGCCTGTCACTGGAGGAATGGCGGGCCGCGCAGCGCTTGGGCCCCGGCCTCACGCTCAGCCCGCCGCCCGATGAAGGCGCGCGCCTGGGGCGGCTGACCCAGGCCTACCGCGTCAACCTCGGCGTGCTCTCGCTGATGGCCTTGTTCACCGGCAGCTTTTTGGTGTTTGCCGTGCTCTCGCTTTCGGTGGCGCAGCGCCTGCCGCAATGGGCTCTGCTCGGCGTGCTGGGCATGAGTGCGCGCGAGCGCATGGCCTTGGTCTTGATGGAGGGCCTGGCCCTGGGCCTGCTGGGCAGCGCGCTCGGCCTGCTGCTGGGCTGGCAGTTGGCCCGCCTGGGCTTGCAGCTGCTGGGCAGCGATCTGGGCCTGGCGGCGGTCAGCGGCATGCGGCCCACTCTGCGCTTCACCGCTGAGCAGCTGCCGGCCGCCGCGGTGTTCGGCGGCCTGGGCCTGGCGGTCAGCCTGCTCAGCGCCTGGTTCCCGGCGCGCAGCGTGCAGCGCATGCCGGTGGCCCAGGTGCTCAAAGGCCTGGGCCAGCGCCTGGGCGGCGGCGCACCGGTGTGGCTGGGGCCGGGTCTGCTGGCGCTCGGGGGCCTGCTGGCTTTGCTGCCCAGCCCGACTTGGCCGGCCTGGCTGGCCGGCGTGCCGGTGGCGGCCTATGCCGCCATGCTGGCCATGCTGGCCGGTGGCATGGCCTGCGTGCCCTTGCTGCTGCGGCTGAGCCTGCGCGCCTTGGCCTGGCTTCGCCCCAGTGCTGGCTTGCTGCTGATGCGTGAGCGCGCCCGCGATCAGGCCGGTGAGGCCAGCCGCGCCCTGGCCGGCGTGCTGGTGGCGCTGAGCCTGTCGGTGGCCATGCTGGTGATGGTGGGCAGCTTCCGCGATTCGCTCAGCCAGTGGTTGAGCCAGATGCTGCCGGCCGATCTCTACCTGCGCTCGGCCCTGCGTGGCGAGGGCGGGCACCAGGCGCCCTTGCCGCCCGAACTGATCGAAGCGGTGCGCCAGAGCGGCCAGGTCCAGCGACTGAGCCTGCAGCGCAGCCGCGATGTCTGGATCGATGGGCTCGCGCCCGAGCAGGAGCTGCCGGCCCTGCAAGCCCGTGAGCTGCGCGAGCAAGACCTGCCCCTGGCCGGCCCGCTCGCAGCGCCGCCGGCCGGCTCGCAAGACCTGACCCCGATCTACATCAGCGAAGCCCTGCGCGACAGCCTGCGTCTGCAGCCGGGCCAGCGCAGCCAGCTGCGCCTGAGCCCGCAGGGCCCCGCCCTGCCCGTCTTTGTGCGCGGGGTCTGGCGCGATTACGCGCGCCAGAGCGGCGCCCTGCTGATGCCGCTGGTGGCTTACCAGGCCTGGAGTGGCGACCGCCGCATCACCGAGCTCTACCTCTGGCTGCCGCCCGGCGCGGATGCGAGCAGCCGCAGTGAGGCCTTGCGCGCCCTGGCCGCGGCGCCGCAAGACCTGGAGATCGCGGCTGTGGGCGAGCTGCGCAGCCTGTCGCTGCAGATCTTCGACCGCAGCTTTGCGGTCACCGTCTGGCTGCAAGCGGTGGCCCTGGCCATCGGCCTGTTCGGCATCGCCGCGGCCCAGTCCGCCCAGGCTCTGGCGCGGCGGCGCGAGTTCGGCCTGCTCTTGCACCTGGGCTTCCGGCGCGCCGATGTGCTGCGCCTGCTGGGCCTGGAATCGCTGCTGCTCTGCGGTGTCGGCGCCCTGGCCGGCCTGGGCCTGGGCCTGGGTTTGAGCGCCGTGCTGATCTGGGTGGTCAACCCGCAGAGCTTCCACTGGAGCATGGACATGAGCCTGCCGATCGCGCGCCTGGCGGCCTTGGTGGCCGCGGTGTTCGTGGCCGGCGTGCTGGCGGCCGTGCTGGCTGGGCGCCAGGCGATTGGCGAGCATGCGGTGCAGGCCGTGAAGGAGGACTGGTGATGTCGGCGGAAGCGAAGGCCCTGCTCCGGCGCCGCCGCGCCTGGCTGCTGCAGGCGGCAGCGGCCAGTTTGGGTCCGGTAGCGGGCACGGCGGCTTGGGCGGCGCCGCAAGCCCCGGCCACGCGCCTGCAGTTTCCGCGCGACTTCGGCGCCCACCCGGAGACCGCCATCGAATGGTGGTACCTGACCGGCTGCATGGCGCGCGAGGGCCGCAGCGAGCCCGAGTTTGGCTACCAGCTGACCTTTTTCCGCCGCCGCGGCCCGGCGCCGCTCGATCACCCCAGCGCCCTGGCCGCGCGCCAGCTGATGCTGGCCCATGGCGCTTTGAGCGATCTGCGCCCCGGCGGGCGGCTGCGCCACGACCAGCGCCTGGGCCGGGCCGTGGCCGGCCTCCATGAAGCGAGTGAGCAAGACTGCCAGCTGCGCATGGGCGACTGGTCGCTGCAACGCCAGAACCTGCCGGGCGGCCACGCCTACCAAGCCCTGCTGCGCAGCCGCAGCGCCGGGTTCGAGCTGCGCCTGAACTTGCAGACCAGCCAGGCCCTGCTGCTGCAGGGCGACGGCGGCTACTCACGCAAAGGGCCGCAGCCCGATCAGTTCAGCCACTACTACAGCCAGGTGCAGCTGCTGAGCCAGGCGGAGTTGCGGCTGGAGGGTCAGGTCTTGCGCCTGCAAGGCCGATCCTGGCTGGACCACGAATGGAGCAACAATCTGCTCGGCAAGCCCGGCGCCGAAGCCGGCGCCAGCCAGGATGCCGCTGTGGGTTGGGACTGGGCCGGCATCAACCTCAGCGATGGTGGCGCGCTGACCGTGTTTCGCCTGCGCCGGGCCGACGGCAGCACGCTGTGGAGCGGTGGCAGCTGGCGCCGGCCCGATGGTCGGACCGAGGCGCTGGGGCCCGAGCAGGTGCAGCTGCAGCCCGGGCGCCTGTGGGCCAGCCCGCGCGGTGGCGCACGCTATCCCCTCGAATGGCGGCTGCGCACGCCGCAGGGTGAGCAGCGCCTGCGCGCCCTGATGGACGACCAAGAGATCCACGGCCGCGCCGGCGCCGGCATCCGCTACTGGGAGGGCGCGGCCGAGCTGCTGGACGCCAGTGGCCGACGCAGCGGCCTGGGCTATCTGGAGCTGACCGGCTATGCCGAGGCCCTGAAGATCTGAAGCCGGCGGCCCGCTCAGCCGCGGATGGCGCTCAGCGAATCGGGCAGCAGGCCCGGGCCGGCGCGCACACAGTTGCGGCCATCGGCCTTGGCCAGGTGCAAGGCCTCGCCGGCCTCGTTGAGCAGATCGTCCAGACCCGTGTGGTTGAGCTTGAGCACGGCCACGCCGATGCTGACGCTGGTGGGGATGCTGTGCCCGTTCCAGCCATAGCCCATGCGCTCGACCCGCTCACGGATGCGCTCGGCCACATCGAGCGCGCCCAGCGGATCGGTGTGCGGCAGAAACAGCATGAACTCCTCGCCACCGTAACGTGCCAGCACATCGGCGTGGCGCAGGGTTTCACCGCAGACCCCGGCCACCTCGCGCAGCAGCAGATCGCCGCAACGGCTGCTGTAGGCCTCGTTGATGCGCTTGAAATGGTCGATGTCGATCAGCACCAGGGCGCAGGGGGTTTCGTAGCGCCGCGCCAGCGACCATTCGCGCTCCACCTGATGCAGAAAATGGCGGCGGCTGTAGAGGCCGGTCAGGCTGTCGCGGGTGGCGTAGCGCACCGAGTAGCGCAGCGCCCGGTCCAGATGGCTGAGCAGGCCCAGCAGACTGGCGCTGAAGAGTGCGGCCAGGCCCAGGCCGCAGACGGCGGCCACCACGGCCGCGCTGAGACGGTCGCCCTGCCCCATCAAGGACACCAGCAGCTGCGACACCGCCACGCAGACCAGGCCGACAAAGGCGCAGAACAGCCAGCGCAGCGGCCCCGGGCCCACGCGCTGCAGGGCGAGGCGAAGCGGCGGCAGCCAGGCCGGCACATTCAGGTCGTCTTGCATGGGATCAGGAGCCAAAACTACAGGGATCAGAGACTGGGGGACGCGGGAGCGGGAGGCTGGCGATGACGCAGAGGCCGGCGCAGAGATCGGCGCAAAGAAAGACGCCGGACGGGCCCGCCTGCGCCGCAGATCGCACAGCTGCCCGCATTTCAGCACAGGCTGGCCGGCCGCCAGGGCGCTCACCCCATAGCTTGGGGGGAAGCCACTAGGCCTTTTCGCCGCTTTGGCCGGCTTTTGTGGCGATCTTGCTGAATGTCAAGACTCACCTTGCGGCCGGGCCGGAAACTGTGGCATCCACCCGAGTGGAAAGACAACAAAGACAAGACCGCAGGAGACTGATTTGCTGCATCGCAACGCCCCCCAAGCACCTGGCGACGACCTGAGCGCCAAGCCACAGCCCCAGCACTGCGCCGATCTGGAGGCCGCCGTCGACGAGATTCTGCGCCGCATCCCCGGCGACATCGGCCTGGCCCTGCCCCTGGGCATCGGCAAGCCCAATCCCTTGGTCAACGCGCTCTACCGCCGCATCGCCGCCCTGCCCGAGCGGCGCCTGCGCATCTACACCGCCTTGTCGCTGGAAAAGCCCAAGGGTCGCAGCGAGCTGGAGCAGCATTTCCTCGCACCCCTGGTCGAACGGGTGTTTGCCGACTACCCCGATCTGGCTTACGTCGGCCCGCTGCGGGCCGGCCAGCTGCCGGACAACATCGCGGTGCAAGAGTTCTTTCTCAAGACCGCCGATTACCTGGGCAATGAGGCGGCGCAGCAGGGCTTCATCTGCACCAACTACAGCTTTGCCGTGCGCGACATCTGTGCCCAGGGCGTCAATCTGCTGATCCAGGCGGTGGCGGCGCGCGTCAATCCGGAAACGGGCGAGCGCGAGTTCTCGCTGTCCTGCAACCCGGATCTGAGCTTTGACCTGCTGGAACACCAGCGCGCCGCGGGACAGCCGGTCCTGACCGTGGCCATGGTCAACGAGGCCCTGCCCTTCATGCCCGGCCCGGCGGTTGCTGATGCGCGCTTGTTCGATCTCATGGTTGAAGGCCCGGGCTGCAGCCATGCCTTGTTTGCGCCACCCAACGCGGCCATCTCCTGGGCCGACTACGCCATCGGCCTGCATGCCTCCAGCCTGGTCAAGGACGGCGGCACGCTGCAGATC
Source organism: Paucibacter sp. B51 (assembly GCF_027863535.1). Classification (NCBI taxonomy): domain Bacteria; kingdom Pseudomonadati; phylum Pseudomonadota; class Betaproteobacteria; order Burkholderiales; family Sphaerotilaceae; genus Roseateles; species Paucibacter sp. B51. The sequence goes on from NZ_JAPIVN010000001.1 coordinate 3,960,360, forward strand.
GGCATCGGCTCGCTCGGCGACGCCATCGCCCAGGCCTTGATCGTGCGCGACAGCCGCAACCACGACTACCGCGCCATCCTGGCCGGCCTGTGCAGCGGCGGCGCGGCCGAGGCGCCCGACGGCTGGCAGGAGGGGCGCGAGCTGGGCCGTTTCGAGCAAGGCCTGTACGGCTGCTCGGAGATGTTCGTCAACGGCTTCATGCGCTTGATCGATGCGGGTTTGATCCGCCGCCTGGTGTTCGACGATCTGGCGCTGCAGCAGCTGGCCCTGGAGGGGCGCCTGGGCGCCGCGCCCGATGCCGGCGTGATCCGCGCCCTGTGCGAGCGCGGGCGCATTGCCTCGCCGCTGCGCGCAAGCGACCTGGCCTTTTTGCAATCGCAGGGCTTGCTGCAGGCCGGCGTGACGCTCGCCGCGGACGGCCAGCTGCTCTTCTGGCAAGGCCAGACCTGGCCCAACCAGCCCGAGGCCTTGGCGCCCGAACTGATAGGCCTGGGCTGGCGCCGCGCGGCGCTGATGCACGGCGGCTTCTTCCTCGGCCCGCGCGACTTTTACCAGCGCTTGCGCGAGCTGCCCGAAGCCCTGCGCCAGCGCATCGCCATGACGCGCATCCACTACATCAACGAGCTCTATGGCGACGTCCGGGGTTCGGAAGCACTCAAGCGCGCCCAGCGCCGCGACGCCCGCTTCATCAACACGACGATGAAGATGACGCTGCTGGGTGCCGCATCATCAGACGGTTATGAGTCGGGCCAGATGGTCTCGGGCGTGGGCGGCCAGTACAACTTCGTGGCCATGGCCCATGCGCTGCCGGACGCCCGCTCCATCCTGCTGCTGCGCGCCACGCACGACAACGCCCAGGGCCTGAGCAGCTCCATCGCCTGGCATTACGCCAACTGCACCATCCCGCGCCACCTGCGCGATATCGTCGTCACCGAGTATGGCGTGGCCGATCTGCGCGGCTGCAGCGATGCCGAGGTGATCTCGCGCTTGCTGCAGGTCTGCGATTCACGCTTCCAGCAGGGCTTGATGGACGAAGCCAAGGCCCACGGCAAGCTGCCGGCCGACTACCAGTTGCCGACTGCGGCACGGCGCAACCTGCCCGAAACCTTGCGCGAGCGCCTGCGCCCCTGGCGCAACAGCGGCGTGCTGCCCGACTTCCCCTTTGGCACCGACCTCAGCGACGAAGAAATGCAGATCGTGCGCGCGCTCAAAAAGCTCAAACACGCCAGCCACCACCCGGTCGAGCTGGTCAAGCTGATCGTCAAGAGCCTGGGACCGCAAGCCCCGGTGCCCGAAGCCTGGCTGGAGCGCCTGGGCTTGAATGAAGCGCACAGCTTCAAGCAGTTGTTTCTGCGAAGGTTGTTTGCGAGCAATCTTTGAATCTGGAGAGAGTCGCGACACTGGCTGCCCGAAGAGATGGCCGAGGGTCCACGCCGCCCCTCCCCTAAAGGGTCCACGCGTTTCAGCTTTGGGACGCCAAAGCCGGCACGATTTGATGGCAATATGCGGCTCGGCAAGTCTGTGTCGAGCGCCATCTGTGCCCGGCTGGCATTTGTAACAAGCGCGGCTTTTGTCGCCTTGATTAACGCGGAGAGGAGAGCATGTGTTTGAACGAAAAACATTTCGCGAAAAGTACTTGCCTGAACTTTCGCGTGGCCGCTTGTCACGGCACACGCCGTGATGTGGGGTGTGTGCCGTCGACTTACAACACTTTAGGCATCGCGTACTCCCTATGCCGCGCTCACCTCTTCGAAGACACGAACGCAGCACGTTCTTCAAGTACTGCACCGCGACAACCGCAAAGGCAGTTCTTGCAGGCGGAAGACTTCGCTGGAGTTCCCCTCTGATCTTCAACGATCCATTCGATGTGCCGCTTGAACTGGCTTATTCATTCAGCCCCCAAGAAATCATTCTTGCGGCCCTGGCTAAGTGCGTCGCACTAGTCGAGGAGCCACCATCGAACACTGAGCGCCTCACTCCAAAACTTCGCGCAATCGTAGAGGCCATCAAAGGTGGCCTACCCGACTCGGAAAGGCGACGGATCATCGAGCTCTTCAAGTCAGAGGCAGGTACCGCAAAGCCAGTGGGAGTTGGTCTACGTCAACTGGGCGAACTTTGGAAGCAACTTCTCCCTGAGCTAAGGATTCTTTGCCTGTGCGAGAGCCCTAGCCATGTGGCCATGTGGCACCACTACGCAGACCAGTACCGCGGGGTAGTTCTTGAACTTGCTTGCGACGATAGACTAGACAGCGCCTGGCTTGGAGCAGTGCCAGTCACCTACCGCGATTCTGGCAACCCACTCGCAGAAGTAGACACGTGGGCCAATCTCCTCGTGCTCGAAACGAGCGAGGCAGTTACCGACCTGACTCATCTTTCCGCTTACTTCAAATCATCCGACTGGAGCTACGAGCGAGAGTGGAGACTTCTCTCGTACAAGCGGGAACAGGAGGCAGGCTACTTCTCAGACTATCGATTTGATCCCGAGGAACTACTGGGCGTATACCTCGGCCCACGAATGGACTCCGGAACAGCGTCTGAAATCTCGCTTCTCACGGAGCACTACCCGAGAGCAAAGGTCTTTCGTACAAACATTGGGTTGGGCCCTCGGTTAACGTTCAGCGATGCCTAGCCGCTCGCTCAACCGGACCCGCAACGGCATGCCGCCTATGTGCCTCATTTCATTCTGGCCCTTCGGTGTCCTGCCGTCGCTGGCCGGTTGGCTCAAACGCTAAGCGGTACATGGATGCAATCGCTGCAGCGGCGGAATTGGCGGGTCTAGCGATCTATCGGTTATTGCCGAACTCGCTGCGGCGATACGTGGAGTACGACTCCATGCTATGTCATGTCATTGTGCTCACGCTTGGAGTTGTCGCGCTGGTGGGATTCGGCATGTTGCTTGCAGCATCGCTTTGACCAGATGGCTTGTCGGTACATAGCCAATTCCTCCCTGAGGCAAGAGATGGAGCGCCTGTGCTCATGCAATTTGGACTGCTGAGCTAGCAGCAGCTTTGGCGCCTTCGTCGCGAGTGACCTCAATGCGCCCCTCCCGCATCCACCACCGCCGCACCCGCCGCTAACTTCGGCGGCCGACGGGTCAGCCAGATGCCGGCGATCAGCAGCAGGAAGATGGCGGCAGACGCGATGAAGATGTCGTCTGCCGCGCGAGTGAAAGCCTGCTGGTCGATCAGACGGTTGATCTGGAAGGCCGCTTGCTGGGGCGTCAGGCCCGCCGTCTGCAGCCCAGCCATAGCTTCGGTGGCGACCGGGTCGCCTTGCGCCAAGCGTTCCACCAAGTGCTGGTGGTGCAGTGTGGCGCGGCTTTCCCAGAGCGTGGTCGAGATGGAGGTGCCCATGGCCCCGGCGGTGATGCGCACGAAGTTGGACAGGCCGGCGGCGGCGGGCAGGCGGTCGGGCGTAAGGCCGCTCAGGGTCAGCGTGGTCAGCGGGATGAAGAAGCAGGCCAGGGCTGCACCTTGCAGAATCGTCGGCACCATGATGGTGGCGAAATCGGTCTGCGTGGTGAAGTTGGAGCGCATCCACAGCACCAGGGCGAACATCAGGAAGGCAAAGGTGCCGATCTTGCGCGGGTCCACCCGGGCCACGTTCTTGCCCACCACGGGCGAGAGCAGGATGGCCAGCAGGCCCACCGGTGCCAGCGCCATGCCGGCGTCCGTCGCGGTGTAGCCCATCCACTGCTGCAGCCACAGCGGCAGCAGCACCACATTGCCGAAGAACAGGCCGTAGCCGATCGACAGCGTGGCCGTGCCGAAGATGAAGTTGCGGCGGGCAAAGAGGCGCAGGTCCACCACCGGGTGCTTGTCGGTCAGCTCCCAGGCGACGAAGAAGGCAAAGCCCACGGCCGCGGCGACGGCCAGGATCTGGATCTCGCCGCTGGCGAACCAGTCCAGCTCCTTGCCCTTGTCCAGCATGATCTGCAGCGCGCCGACCCAGATCACCAGCAGGGCCAGGCCCACGCCGTCGATGGGCAGCTTCTTGATCGGCGTCTCACGCTTGCGGTAGAGCTGCCAGGTCAGCACGGCCGAGAACAGACCCACCGGCACGTTGATGTAAAAGATCCAGGGCCAGGAGACGTTGTCGGTGATCCAGCCGCCCAGCAGCGGCCCGACCACGGGCGCCACCAGGGTGGTCATGCCCCAGAGCGCCAGAGCGGTGCCCGCCTTGGCGGCCGGAAAGCTGCTCAGCAGCAGGGTCTGCGAGAGCGGGATCATGGGCCCGGCGACCAGGCCTTGCAGCACGCGGCAGGCGATCAGCATCTCGAGCGAGTGCGCGAAGCCGCACAGCCAGGAGGCCAGCACGAAGAGCAGCACGCTGGCGGTGAACAGGCGCACCGCGCCGAAGCGCTGGGTCAGCCAGCCGGTCAGGGGCACAGAGATCGCATTGGCCACACCAAAGCTGGTGATGACCCAGGTGCCTTGCACCGGGCTCACGCCCAGATCGCCCGAGATCGCTGGCAGCGAGACATTGGCGATGGACGAGTCCAGCACGTTCATGAAGGTGGCCAGGGACAGGGCCAGGGTGCCCAGCACCAGGGCCGAGCCCTGCAGCGGCGGCGGTGGCGCCGGCGGCACCAACGAAGCCTGCGGGGCCCGGGGGTCGGACGCGGGGGCGGAGGCGGAAAGGCTGCTCATGCGAGGGTCTCGCCGCTCAGGCCTTGGCGGCCGGCGTGACTGGCTTCAGGGCTTCGGCAGCCTTGCCGGCCACCTTGCTGCCGAGGTTGGCCTTGATGATGCGGGCCACCTCGGCTTCGGCCGCCTGGTCCTGACGCTCGAACACCGAAGTCTGGGCCAGCGGCGTCTGGCGGGTTTGCGCTTCGGCCAGGCTCTTGCCGCTCTGGTCTTGCACGTCGACACTGACATTCATGGACAAGCCCACACGCAGGGGATGCTCGGCCACCTGCTTGGCATCGAGCGCGATGCGCACCGGCACGCGCTGCACCACCTTGATCCAGTTGCCGGTGGCGTTTTGCGCCGGCAGCAGCGCAAACGCTGCACCGGTGCCCGCGCCGAGGCCGGCGATCTGCCCCTTGAACTCGACCTTCTTGCCGTAGACATCGGCCACCAGGGTGGCGGGCTGGCCAATGTGCAGGCGGGCCAGCTGGCCTTCCTTGAAATTGGCATCGACCCAGACCTGCTGCAGGCCCACCACCGACATCAGCGGCGCACCGGCGGCCACACGTTGGCCTAACTGCACGCTGCGGCGGGCGATCCATCCGTCCACCGGCGCCGGCACTTCCACGCGCTGCAAGGCCAGGAAGGCCTCACGCACGCGGGCGGCGGCGCGCTGGACATTGGGATGCTGCTCGACGCTGACGCCTTCGGTCAGCACCTGGTTGGCGTTCAGCTGCTCCTGGGCGGTCAACAAGGCCGACTGCGCGGTCTGCAGCGCGCGCTTGGCGCTGGCGACCTGGGCGGTGGCGTGCTCGTACTCTTCGCGGCCGATGGCGCCGGTGGCCAGCAGCGGCGCGCGGCGCGCCACATCGGCTTGCAGCGTGGCCAGTTGCACCTCGGCGCGGCGCACCTCGCTGTCGCGGGCGCGGATCTGCGCTTGCAGGGTGCTGTTGTTGGCATACAGGCCGCGCACCTCGCGCACGGTCTGCGCCAGCTGGCTTTGCGCCTGCTCCAGGGCCACGCGGGCGTCGGCAGCGTCCAGGCTGACCAGGGGCTGGCCGGCGCGCACGAAATCGGTGTCGTCGGCGTGGATGGCGCGCACAGTGCCGGCCACCAGCGGGGTGATCTGCACCACGTTGGCGTTGACGTAGGCGTTGTCGGTTTGCTCGTAGCGGCGGCCGACCATGGTTTCAAAAACGCTGTAGCCGATGCCGCCGGCCAGAACGGCCAGGGTCAGCACGGTCAGCGCCTTCTTGCGCTTGGGGTTGGTTTCGGGCTTGGAGGCTTGGATGTCGGACATGATCTTGGGTCTCTTCGGTGTGCGTGGTGGCGGGCGCCGGGCCGCTCGGGCGGCGCCGCGTGAATTGGGTATTAGGGCTTGGCCTCGGTCCAACCGCCACCCAGGCTGCGCAGCAGTTGGAGCTGGGCATCGAGGGTCTGGGCTTGCAGGTCCAGGGCCTGGCGCTGCTGTTGCAGCAGGGATTGGCTGGCGTTCAGGACGGCCAAGCGGTTGCCCAGGCCGGCGCTGTGGCGCTGGCGGGCCAGCTCCAGGGCGGCTTGCACATGGGCTTGCGCAGCGGCCTGCTCGGTTTTCTGCTCCTGCAAGGAACGCAGGCTGCGCAGCTGGTCGCTGGCATCACGCACAGCCTCCAGCAGCGCGCCGTTGTAGGCCGCGACCGCCGCGTCGGCCTCGGCCGCCGAACCACGCAGCTGGGCGCGCAGGCGGCCGCTGTCGAACAGGGGCAGGCGCAAGGAAGGCGCCACACCGTACTGCAGGCTGCCGGACTTGAGCAGATTGTCAAAACCGATGGCGTTGAAGCCGACAAAGGCGCCCAGCGAGATATTGGGATAGAACTGGGCGCGGGCGCTGCTGACCTGGGCCGTGGCCGCCTCCACACGCCAGCGCGCGGCCACCACATCGGGGCGGCGGCCCAGCAGGTCCAGGCCCAAAGCGCCCTCGCCGGCCAGCGGCAGCGCGGCCGGCAGCGCGGGCTTCAAATCCTTCAGCGCGGCCATGGGCTGGGCGCTCAGCGCGGCCAGCTGGTGGCGCAGCAAATCGGCCTGCTCATCGAGCTGCAAGGCCTGGCGGCGCAGTTCAGGCAGAGGCAGCTCGGCGGCGCGCAGGTCCTGGGCCGTGTCCAGCCCGGCCTGGCTGCGCTGGCGCACCAGGGCCAGGGCTTGCTCGCGCTCGGCGCTCTGGCGCGCCAGCAGCTCGCGCTGGGCCAGCACGCGGGCCAGCTGCACATAGCTGCGCGCCAGCTGGCTGCTCAGCATCAGCTGGGCGGCGGCGGCATCGGCGCGGGCGGCCTGGGCGCTGCCCAGGGCGGCGTTCAGCTCGGCCTGGTGGCGGCCAAAGAAATCCCACTCATAGCTGGCCGAGGCCTGCAGGGTGGCGGTGTTGCGAATGGTGCCGGCCAGCGGCGGCGGGTAGATGCTGTGCTCGGGGAAGCGCTGGCGGGCGGCGTCCAGGCCCAGGCCGACGGCGGCGCGTTCGCTGCTCTCGGCGTTCTCGATGCTGGCCTGGGCGCGCTGGATGCGGGCGCGTGCCTGGGCCAGGCTGGGCGCTTCGCTCAGGGCACGCTGCATCAGGTCATTGAGCTCGGGCGCGTTCAGCTCGGTCCACCAGTTACTCGGCGCCATATGGGCGGGGGCGTCCGCGTTGACCTGGAGACCGATTTGTAAGCCATCGAGGCGCTGGGCAGTTGGAGTCAGCGTGGGCTGCACGGCGCAGGCCGCCAAAAGGGTCGGCAAGCTCAGCGCCAGGGTCAAGCGTTTGAAGGGGTGTGCAAGCATGGTCATGAATTCGAGAGAAAGGGGATGCCGCGTACCCGGCAAGGTGGCCCTTCAACGGCGCGGCCGCTGCAGCCTGGGCGGCGGCGATCAGTCGATGTCCGGGGTGCTTTGCGCCCGGCGCAGCGCTTCGCCGTTGTCAATCATTCGGCGCAACATGCTGAGCAGCAGCTGCCATTCGGCGTGGCTGAAGCCCTTGAGGTGGGCATTGAAGACATCGGACAGCAAGGCCGGAAGCTGGTCGGAGGCTGCAAAGCCGGCGTCGGTCAAGGAGACCTGGACCACGCGGCGGTCTTCGGCCAAGCGTTCTCGCAGCACCAGGCCTTTGGCTTCCAGGCGGTCCAGCAAGCGCGAAAGCGCACCCGCGTCGGCATCGAGTTCGCGGCACAGGGCCGTGGTCGTGCAGTGGTTGCTGCCAAAGCGCAGCACCATCAATACGCCCCACTGCGCATGGGTCAGGCCATGATCGCCGAGCTGGCGGCCTGCCTGATGGACGATGGACTGCTTGAGCTTGCGCAAGAGCCAGCCCAAGCTGTCTTCGCGGCGGTAGCTGGCCGACTGATAAAAGCGCGGATGACCAGCGGGGTCGAGACCCGCTTCCGCGCTGGCACCCACATCTGGGCCCGGGTGCTGGCCGGGCTCAGGGGCGGCCGAAGGAGTTTTGATTTTGGGCATCGGTGGCAATTTATTTGCCTAGGCAATCATTGTCAAGTCAAATAAAGGAAAAGCTCACCGAAGCCAGGGCTTGTGGATGGGGCAGGCCACCCCATCTCAACTGCTGCGATCCCCACCCCCAGGCCCCTCGCTCGGAGCCCGAAGCGCCGGCGTGCTCAGCACGCATCCTCTTGCGTTTCGTGCACCTCGCGCCCCCTCCTCTGTCCTGTCTACACTGCGCTGCATGTCATCCTCTGCCACCTCGCCTGCCGCCACGCCTGCCACCCTGCCTTCCAGCTCCCGCGCCACTCTGGCTGCGGCCGATGGCACCAAAGCAGCCGCTCGCCCCGGGGCGCATCCGCGTTCCTTGAGCGGCCTCTGGCCTTTTCTGCGGCCCTATCGCCTGCGCATCGGTGCGGCCCTGCTGTTCTTGCTGCTCGCGGCCCTGGCCACCCTGGCCTTTCCCATGGCCTTGCGCCAGCTGGTGGATCAGGGCCTGGGCGGAGCCAGCAACCATGGCGAGCGCCTGATGGCCATGCGCGAGCATTTCCTGGCACTCTTCATGGTGGGCGCTTCGCTGGGTGTGTTCTCGGCCGGGCGCTTCTACATGGTGACCTGGCTGGGTGAGCGGGTGACGGCCGATCTGCGCAACGCGGTCTACCGCCATGTGCTGCAGCAAAGCCCCGAGTTCTTTGAAACCACGCAGAGCGGCGAGGTGCTCAGCCGCATCACCACCGACACGACGGTGGTGCAGACGGTGGTGGGCTCCAGCCTCAGCATGGGCCTGCGCAACACCGTCATGGGCATCGGCGCGCTGATCATGCTGGTGGCGACCAACCCGCTGGTCATGGGCCAGGTGCTGGGCATTCTGGTGCTGGTGGTCTTGCCGGCCCTGTACTTCGGCCGGCGCGTGCGCAAGCTCAGCCGCGCCTCGCAAGACCGGGTGGCCGACACCAGCGCCATCGCGGCCGAGGTGCTCAATGCCGTGCCGGTGGTTCAGAGCTACACCCAGGAGAAGGCCGAGGCCGCCCGCTTTGCTGCCGCCAGCGAGAGCGCCTTCGACACCGCCCGCAAGCGCACCAAGGTGCGCTCGGGCCTGGTGGCCTTCATCATCACCGCCACCTTTGCCGCCCTGCTCTGGGGCCTGTACCAGGGCACGCAAGCCGTGCTGGCAGGCAAGATCACGGCCGGCCATCTGGGCCAGACGGTCGTCTATGTGATCCTGCTGGTCAGCAGCGTGGCGGTGCTGGCCGAGGTCTTTGGAGATGTGCAGCGCGCGGCCGGCGCGACCGAGCGCCTGATGGAGCTGCTGGCCAGCGAATCACCCGTGGCCGAAGCCCGCGATCCCCTGCCCTTGCCCTCGGTCCAGGGCGGCACGGCCCTGAGCCTGCAAGCCCTGCAGTTCCACTACCCCTCGCGCCCCGCACAGGCAGCCCTGGCGGACTTCGATCTGGAAATTGCCCCGGGCGAAACCGTGGCCCTGGTCGGCCCCAGCGGCGCCGGCAAGAGCACGGTGTTCCAGCTGCTGCTGCGGTTTTATGAGGCGCAAAGCGGCCGCATCCTGCTCAACGGCGTGCCCACCGATCGCCTGCGCCTGGCCGATCTGCGCTCGGCCATCGGCCTGGTGCCGCAGGACAGCGTGATCTTCTCGACCAGCGCGATGGAAAACATCCGTTACGGCCGGCCCGAGGCCAGCGATGCCGAGGTGATGGCCGCCGCCAAGGCGGCCTTTGCCGACGATTTCATCCGCGCCCTGCCCGAGGGCTATGCCACCTTCCTGGGTGAGCGCGGTGTGCGCCTGTCCGGCGGGCAGCGGCAGCGCATCAGCATCGCCCGCGCCATGCTCAAGAACCCGCCCCTGCTGCTGCTGGACGAGGCCACCAGCGCACTCGACGCCGAAAGCGAGCGCATGGTGCAAGCCGCCTTGGAAGTGGCCATGCAGGACCGCACCACCCTGGTCATTGCGCACCGCCTGGCCACGGTGCAGCGCGCCGACCGCATCATCGTCATGGAGCACGGCCGCATCGTCGAGCAAGGCGCGCATGCGGAACTGAGCGCGCGCGGCGGGCTCTATGCGCGCCTGGCGGCGCTGCAGTTCGATCTCTGACAGGGCTTCAGCGGACCCCAATCCTCGCCGCATCGACATGGCCACACATCCTGAGCTTGAGACCTTTGACTGGGCGCTGATCAAGAGCTTTCTGGCGGTGCTGGATGCCGGCAGCCTGCTGGGCGCCGCGCGCCGCACCGGCGTCTTGCAGCCCACGCTGAGCCGACATATCGCCGAGCTGGAGGCGCAGCTGAACGAACCGCTGTTCGAGCGCACCGGCCGCGGTGTCACCCCCACCCGCAGTGCCTTGGCCATCGCGGCCGCCGCGCGGCAGATGCAGCAAGGCGCTGACGCCCTGGCTCGCTCGCTGGCCGGGCAGCGCAATCAGACGGCGGGGACGGTGCGCATCAGCTGCAGCGTGACGGCGGCCAGCTACCTGCTGCCCTCGGTCTTGACCGAGTTGCGAGCCCAGGAGCCCGACATCCAGATCGAGCTGATTGCCAGCAACGAGCTCAGCAATTTGCTGCGCCGTGAGGCAGACATTGCCGTTCGCATGGTGCGGCCCGAACAAACCTCCCTGATCGCGCGCAAGCTGGGCGTGATCGAGATCGGCGCCTTTGCCCACGAGCGGTATTTGCAGCGCGCGGGCACTCCACGCGAGCCCGCCGATTTGCTGCAACACAGCCTGATCGGCTATGCCAGCGACCCACAGATCGAGCGCGGCCTGGCCGCTCTCGGCCTGCCACTGAGCCGCGAGGACTTCGCCATCCGAACCGATGACCAGGTGGCCTATCGCATGTTGCTGGAGGCCGGCGCCGGCATCGGCTTTGTGGCCAGCTACACCACGCGCCAGAGACCCGAGATCCGGCGAGTGCTGCCGCAGGTGAGCGTGCCCACCCTGCCCTGCTGGCTGGCGGTGCATCGCGAGATCCGCTCGAACAAGCTGGTGCGGCGGGTCTACGACTTTCTGGCCGAAGCCTTGCCGCCGGCCTTTGGCGAGACCGCTTGATTTCCCATCGCGAACGCGTCAGGCGGGCCATGCAGATTGGCATAGCTGGCTTGCGCGCGCCGATCTAGGCAGGCCGCAGAGGGCTTGCGACAGTGCCCCCAGTCGCTTCAGTCCGAAGCGGCATGGACACTGGAGATCCAACACGATGGTGAAGTACATCAAGACGCGCACAGCCCTGCGGCACGGCGCCCTGGCATGGGGCATGACACTGAGCCTGGGCCTGGTCCTATCGGGCTGCGCCAGCATCGGCGCGCCGGAACAAACGCAAAGCCTGAGCCCGCGGATTGAGCTGCAAACACAGGCCGATGGCACCAAGTCTTGGCGCAGTGCCCAACCTCAACGCTATCGCGCGGTGCGCATCGACCCGGCGACGATCGCATTCGGCGACAGCGTGGACTTGAGTGAGGAGCAACGAGGCGAGTTGCGCGAGGCCTTGATGGCGGCACTCAGCCAACGATTCACTGCGGCCGGCTGGCAGCTGCACAGCATGGGCGAAGCGCGCGAGACCTTGTCGATCAAGGCATCCATCACCGAGGTGCAGCTGGCCAATACCGCCGCAAATTTCCTGACCACCTTGCTCTTGATCGGCCCGCTCTCGCATGGTGGCGTGACCGTGGAACTGCAGGCCCTGGACAGCGTCAGCCAGGAACCTGTGGCGGCGTTGGCCATCACGGGACGGGCAGGCATGGAGGACATCGGCTCGGCCTACACGGCCACCGGCCATGCCAGGCTGCAAGCCGATGGCGTGGCCCAGCGCTTTGTTCAACTCCTGGCCCAGGCGGTGCCACCCCATGTCGCCGCGCGCTGACGGCCGGCAGCCCGCGCGGCGGGCTTTCATCCGCCTGCTGGGCGGAGGCGTGGTGGGGGCAGCCTTGCCCCTGAGCGGCTGCACGCAGGAGGTTCCGCCGCCTGCGCTCAGCGCATGGCAAGAACCTGTCCAAAACATCGCTGGGGATGTGAGGCACTGGCTGCTGGCGCATGCGCTGCTGGCACCGAACCCGCACAACCGCCAGCCCTGGCTGGCCGATCTGCGTGAATCCGGGCAGATCCTGCTGATCTGTGATGGTGAGCGCCTGCTGCCCGAGACGGACCCCTGGGGCCGGCAGATTCTGATCGGTTGCGGCGCCTTCATCGAACTGGCCGTGATCGCCGCGGCCGAGCGAGGTATTCGGCTGCAGGTGGAGGCCTTCCCAAACGGTGAGCCCACACCCTTTACCTTGCCGGGTGGCCAGGTCATTGCGCGCCTGCGCCTGAGGACAGAACCCGGGCTTGCGCGCGACCCCTTGTTCGCACAGATTCGGCGCCGCCACACCCACAAAGGCTTGTACGACAGCAGCCGCAGCGTCAGCGCCGAGCAATGGCAAACCTTGCGCGATGCAGCGGTGGAGGCTGGGGCGGGCCTGAGGGTGGGCGCCGTGACGGACGGCAAGACCATGGATGCCTTGCGACGCATCACGCGTGAGGCCTTCGAGACCGAGATGTTGACCCCGCGCACCTATCTGGAATCCGCCCGCTTGATGCGCATCGGCCCGGCCGAAGTGGAGCAGCACCGGGACGGCATCGCCTTGATGGGCGGCATGGTGCGGCTCAGCGCCGCGCTGGGCCTGTTCAATCGCTTCGAAGTGCCCCGGGCTGACAGCAGCAGCATGGCGCAGATCCGCAAGCGCTGGGCCGCTTTTGAGACCGCCAGCGGCTATCTCTGGATCGTCAGCGAAGACAACTCACGCGCCGCCCAGCTGCGCTGCGGTCGAGCCTATGTACGCAGCCATCTGCGCGCCTGCGCGGCCGGCCTGGACATGCATCCGCTGTCTCAGGCCTTGCAGGAGTACGCCGAAGTCCGCCCGCAGTTGCGCGCCCTGCGCCAGCTTCTGGCCTGCAGCGAAGACAGCCCCGAGACCGTGCAAATGCTGGCCCGCGTGGGCTACGGGCTCGAGGCCGCCTCACCGGCACCGCGGCGCGAGCTGAGGCAGATGTTTCTGTCCTGACCGTCGCCGCTGGCCGGCACTCAAGGCTGGGCACTGGCGCCCGAGGCTGCGGGTGCGGGCGATGCAGCAGCGGGACTGGTGTGCACCACCACGCCCGGTGACAAGGAAATGTCCGAAGCCACCGTCACCTTGGTCACGTAATGGCGGGTTTCGCCAAAGCAGCTGGTGGGCAGGCCGACCTTCTCCTCGTAGTGGAGACTCACGCGCTTGCCCATCACCTCGGTCAGGGCGGCGGCGGTCTCGTCATTGGCGACCGTGAACTGGAACTTTTCGACGGTGGAGCTGCCCGGGATGGACACCAAAGCCAGCTCGCCCTCCCAGGTCTTGCAGATCCAGCCCTTCTTGGACAGCTTCTGAATCCAACCCGCCCGCTCGCCGCTGGAGTAGCTCCAATTCAAGGCAGCGTAAAAATAGGCCACAGCCAGAAGCACCAGAACCAGCAAAGCGATGAGCAGACGTTTGATCAACATAGGACCGTAGATTTCAATGGGAGGGGATGAGATGGGATGGGATGAAATTGGGCGGAAGCGCATGCCTTGGCGGCAAACCAGACGCGCCATCATCGCAGCTTGAACGGCGCTTGCCTGTGACAGACCCCGCTGGATGCAGCCCGCAGCTCTAGAATCCCGCCCCATGTACATCTGCAGCAGCGTCGCACCTCGCGAGTTTGAGGATTTCATGCACCATGTCTTGGAGTATGGCGCGCACAAGGGCGATCGCACCGGCACCAGCAAGCGCACGCGCTCGTCGCGCGGTCCCCAGATGCGCGTCGATCCGAGCCCGGGCTTTGCACGGGCCACGACCACGGCGGGGCAGCTGAAGTCGATCATCCAGGAGCTCCCCCGGCTCCTGCGCGGTGCCTCGAAGGTGAAATCGCTGCCGGAACGCGGCGACACCGTCTGGGACGAATGGCCGCGCGAGAACAGCCGCCAGGGTGCGGCCTACAGCGTGCAAATTTCGATGGGTACCGGTACACATCCGACCCCCCACTGACCAGCCATAAAAGCCGCCTGCGGATAGCTTTCTGTCCGGCGGGCAATGAACGTATACAAGTCAAGGTGACCGCAGTCACCGGCCTAACCTGGACGCGACATCCCATGCAGCAATATCTTGAGCTACTCCAACGCGTAATGGATGAGGGAACCGACCGGCCAGACCGGACCGGGACCGGCACGCGCGCTGTCTTCGGACATCAGATGCGGTTCAACCTGGCGAAGGGATTTCCAGTCCTGACGACCAAGAAGCTGCATCTGCGATCCATCATCGTTGAGCTCCTGTGGTTCCTCCGCGGAGACACAAACATCAAATGGCTCAAGGAGCACAAGGTCTCCATTTGGGATGAATGGGCCGACGAGAATGGCGACCTTGGGCCGGTCTATGGAAAACAGTGGCGCCACTGGACGACTTCGGACGGGCGCACTATTGACCAAATTGCTGAGCTAGTTCAGCAAATCAAGCGCGACCCAAACTCACGCCGTCAGCTCGTTACTGCCTGGAACCCGGGCGAGCTCCAACAGATGAAACTCGCTCCCTGCCATTGTCTTTTCCAGACGGCTGTGATCGGAAACAAGCTTCACCTCCAGCTCTATCAGCGCTCTTGTGATGTGTTTCTGGGCGTGCCCTTCAATATCGCAAGCTATGCGCTGCTGCAGTTGATGCTTGCGCAGCAATGCGATTTGGAACCCGGCGACTTCGTTTGGACGGGGGGGGATGTTCACATTTACAGCAATCACTTCGAGCAAGTGAAGCTGCAATTGACGCGCGATCCGCGCCCGCTTCCCAAAATGAACCTTGTTCGGAAGCCGGACTCGTTAGACGGTTATGTCCTCGAGGATTTCCAGCTCACCGACTACGAACCGCACCCCCACATCAAGGGCGCAGTCGCGGTTTAGTCCTTGTAGGGCAATGCCGCCTTCACTCCTTCGAACAGCGTGCTTCGAAGGAGAACGAACTCGCATCGCTTCTGGACGCGCCCCATCGCCAGCACGCCTCAGCATCGCTGGGCGCAGCGGACATTGCTTCAAGCTGGATCAGCCAGTCAAGATAGCTTGGCTGGACGCATGCTCACGCCCCTCCAAAGACCTGGTGTGAGCCCGAGTCAGATGGCTTGAAAAATGCGTTTTTGGGCACGCTAACTGAGCGATGCCCACTCAAGAAGCATTCTTAAGATGGTTGGCGAATCCGCCTCCTGCACCGTGCAGCCCCGCGCGCCCCACAACTGTGCAGGCATCAGGGCAGACCCGGTGCCAGGCAACCGCCCTCACCTGCCGTCTTCTGCCATGACTCCACGTATCACTTCCTCTGCCACCGACGTCGACACGAGCGCGCACGCGTTTCACGGGGCTTTTGCCAATCGCCCCTCACGTCGGCTGATGCTGGCGCAAGGCTGGGGCATTCTGTGCCTGTGCGCACCAACTGCAGCCTGGCCACAGGCGGTCACGGCCGGCCCCAACTATTACGTGTCCGATGCCCGCAGTGGCGCCAATGGCACCGCGGGCAAGGATGCGGTCGGCGGTGGCTCTTGCGTCAGTGGCCCCGTACCGGGTACGGCGGGCGGTACCGGCCCTTCGATTGACGAGACGATCAAGCTCGGCCTCGTGTCCCTGAGCTACCCAGGGACGCTCATCGGCGTGAGCAGCAGCGGCGGCAATGGCGGCAATGGCGGCAATGGTGACCCTTCCGGTCAATGCGGCAAGGGCGACTTTGACGGTCGCCCTGGCGGTGCAGGCGGCTCCGTGACCGTGTTCGTGAAGCCCGGCGCCAACCCGGCAGAAGCAATCTACAGCACCACGAGCACCGGCGTGGTGGCGGTCAGCCATGGTGGCTCGGGCGGCAATGGTGGCGACAACACCCGCGGCAAAGACGACTACAAGGGAGGCGATGGCGGGGCGGGCGGTGCTGGCGGCAATGTCCGGCTGGAGAACGCGCTGTCCATGCAGGTCAGTGGTGGGCTCGGTGCGGCGGGGCTGGTGGCCCAAAGCGGTGGCGGCGCCGGTGGCACCGGCGGCGATGCCGCCAACAAAGCCAATGCGGGCAGTGGCAAAAGCGGAGGCACCGGGGGTGATGTGGTGCTGCGCAACACCGCCAAGATCCTGACCGACGGCGGTAACGCGATGTCTGCGCAGAGCATTGGCGGCTTTGGTGGTGATGGCGGTGTGAACACCAAAAGCCACAGTGGCAGTGGCGGCACGGGTGGCAATGGCGGCACCCTGGCCGTGGACAACACGGGGGCGCTGCTGGTCGGATCAGGATCCCGCCTGGGCTGCAGCGACAGTGTCACCACGAACTGCAATCCCGTGGGCGGATTCGGCCTGGCCGCGCAGTCGGTCGGCGGCGGCGGCGGCCATGCCGGCGCCAGTGCAGGGCTTCATATCCTGGGTGCAGATGGTGGGGCAGCCGGGCATGCGGGCGCCGTGGTGGTGAACAACACCGGATCGGTTTCTGTGTTCAGTCCCGCGAGCACCGCCTTGTTCGCCCAGGCCATTGGCGGCGGCGGCGGCTCGGGCGGCATGGCCATTTCCAGCGGCAGCAAGACCACGGCCGTCGGCGGCGCCGGCGGCGCGGGCGGTGACGGTGGCGCCGTGACCGTCATCAACTGGAACAGTCTGTGCACCGGCGTCGCCTGCAACGGTCAGGACCGCTGGACGGCCGATGACTCGAGCGCAGGGGGTGCCATCGCGCTGGTGGCCCAGAGCATCGGCGGCGGTGGCGGCGTGGGCGGCTTTGCCAAGGCCAAAGGCAAGGCGACGACCATTTTCGGCAATGCCTCGGCCATGGCCGTGGGCGGAACCGGCGGCAGTGGCGGCGCAGGCGCGCAGGTGCTGGTCACGCATGTCGGTCACCTCGGAACCGCCGAGATCAGCTCACCCGGCTTGCTGGCCCAGAGCATTGGCGGCGGCGGCGGCAGTGCGGGCGGGGCCCTTGCTTATGCGACAGCCCTGGCCGGCGACAGTGCCGCCGTGTCTCATGGGGGTGCCGGCGGAGGCGGTGGCAACGGCGGCAATGTGCTGGTGAACTGCAACAGCTACAGCGCCCTCTCCTCCAGCTTCAGCCCCTGCGCCGGAACCCCTGTGCTGACCGCGGTCCGAACAGACTTCCGCATCGCCACCACCGGCCTCGCCTCGCCTGGCATCGTGGCCCAGAGCATTGGCGGCGGCGGGGGCGCGGGCGGCTACGCCATGTCGCTGTCCGGCAGCCTGATCGGCTCGCAGTCGCTGGGATTCGGCGGCAGCGGCGGCGCGGCAGGCACCGGGGGGCAGGTCTTTGCCAGCAGCAATGGGCAGAGCATCAACACCTCCGGGGCGCAATCACCTGGGCTGCTGGCCCAGAGCATCGGCGGCGGTGGCGGCTCCGGCGGCAGCACCATGGACCTGAGCCTGGCGTACACCGGCAGCTCGGCCTCTTTGGGTGTGGGCGGCAAAGCGGGCAGTGGTCAAGCGGCCGGTGCTGTGGCGGTCCACAACCCCGGTGGCGTGATCAACACCAGCGGCGAAGGATCACAAGGTCTGGTGGCCCAGAGCATTGGCGGCGGCGGCGGCAATGGGGGCTCGGCCATCACTTTGGCGGCCTCGGGACGCTATGCCGGCTCCCTGGCGGTCGGCGGCGATGGTGCCACGGGTGGAACCGGCGGCAACGTGACCCTCGTCAATGAGGACAGCAGCAGCAATCCGACTTACGGACGTGGCGCAATCACCACCCAGGGCAGCGGCGCGAGCGCCCTGGTGGCCCAGAGCATTGGCGGCGGTGGCGGCCATGGCGGGTTCTCGGTGGCCCTGTCCGGCGCGGAGTTCGTGGCCGGCGCGGTCAGCGTGGGCGGCAGCGGCGGCTCGGGCAACCATGCGGGCACAGTCAACGTCAGCAACAAGGGGGCGCTGACCACCCAGGGCGGTGGTGCCCCCGTGCTGCTGGCCCAGAGCATTGGCGGCGGCGGCGGCTCGGGTGGCCATGCCATCGCGGGCACCGTGGCGGGCATGGGCAGCATCAGCATCGGCAAGGGAGGCAGTGGCGGCTCTGGCGCTGCGGCTTCATCCGTGCAGGTCAACAACACCGGCGCCATCGCCGCCCAATCCAGTCAGGTCGGCCATGCGCCAGGCATCCTGGCGCAGAGCATCGGCGGCGGCGGCGGACAAGGCGGCTTCAGCGCCGCAGGTGCGCTGTCCTTTCAGGGCAGTGTCGCGCTGGCCGTGGGCGGTGGCGGTGGCAATGCGGGCAGTGCCGGCACGGTCAGCATCGACCATGGCGCGAGCCTGCTCACCCGCGGCGCCTTTTCTCCGGGCATTCAAGGCCAGAGCCTGGGCGGCAATGGCGGCAGTGGCGGGCACACCCTGGCAGGCGCCCTGGCCGGCGGGCTGAGCCTGGCCGCCAACCTGGGTGGCGGCGGTGGCAAGGGTGGCACCGGTGGGGATGTCTGGCTGCATGTCCATGGCCCCGAGCAGCGATTGGTCACCGAGGGCGACCAATCGCCTGGCGTGCTGGGGCAAAGCCTGGGCGGTTCGGGCGGCACCGGCGGCTGGGCCGCCAGTGCTTCGGTCAGCATGGCGGCAGCGCCCTCCGTCTCCCTGGGTGGCGCGGGTGGCGCCGGTGGCAGGGCCGGTCTGGTGGCCATGACGGCCCGCCTGCCCGTACAAACCAGCGGACACATGGCCCCAGGCCTGGCGGCTCAAAGCATCGGTGGCAACGGCGGCAGCGGCGGCTTCACGGCCGCCGGTTCGGCCACCACCATCGTGGCGATGGCAACCAGCATCGGCGGCACGGGTGGCTCGGGCGGACAAGGGGGTACGGTCAACATCAAGGCCGATGCGCCGGTGCTCACCAGCGGCCAGCAGTCATTCGGCCTGCTGGCGCAGAGCATTGGCGGGAACGGCGGCAATGGCGGCTCGGCCCTGTCGGCCAGCGCATCGACGGGCAACCCGTCCATGGCGGTATCCGTCGGCGCGGCGGGTGCAGCAGGTGCCACGGGGGGTAGTGGACAGAACGCCGGCAACGTCGCCGTGGTGGGCCGCAGCACCATCATCACCCAGGGTCAAGGGGCGGTGGGCGTGGTGGCTCAGAGCATCGGCGGCGGCGGCGGCCAGGGCGGGGCCACCGCCGCGATTGCGGCCTCAGCCTCTGGGGGCGACCCCAACAACAAGAGCATGGCCGCCGCTGTGACGGTGGGCGGCAAGGGGGCTGCCGGCGGCGCCGGGGCCGAGGCCGCCGTTCGCTTGCTGGATGCCGTGCAAACAGGCGTGCCCAGCCGCAACAGCGCTTCGGGCGCGGCCGGCCAGGGTGACCGTGCAGCAGGTGTGCTGGTGCAAAGCATCGGCGGCAGCGGCGGCCAGGGGGGCGCGGCCAGCTCGCACGCCATCGCCGGCTCCGCCGCAGCGGCTGTGGCGATCGGCGGTGGCGGCGGCAGCGGCAGCAACGCGGGCAATGCGCTGCTGAACTTCGATGCGCAAACCTATCTGGCCAGCAACGCCGACCTGCTCAAGGCTTATGGCAACAACCCGGCGGCTGCCCTCAAGCACTACATCGACTGGGGCTTCGGCGAGGCGCGCCCTACGCAGAGCTTCAATGCAGCGCAGTACATGGCGAACTACAGCGACCTGCAAGCCTCGTTCAACGGCGACCTGGCAGCTGCCACCAATCACTACGTGAGCACCGGCGTCAGCGAGGGCCGCAGCGCGAGCGCGCCCGCCGGCAGCACCCCGGTCTCACTGGCACTGACCGACAGCGCGAGTGCCTTCGTGGACCCGCTGATCTACATCGCGTCCCACCCCGACCTGATCCGCGCCCTGGGCAACGATCCGCTCGCCGGGCTGCGGCATTACCGGGACTGGGGGTATGGGGAAGGTCGCGTGACCAGCAGCTTCAACCCGGCCCAGTACCTGGCCAACTATGCCGACCTGCGGGCCAGCTTTGGCGACGACACCCGCGCCGCCACGGTGCATTGGATCACCAACGGCCAGGCCGAAGGGCGCTCTGCCAGCGCAGCGGCGGGCAGCACCCCGGTCAACAAGGTGAGCTTGCCCAGCGTCAGCACCTTCGGTCAGCAGGCCCCGGCCATGGTGGCTCAGAGCATCGGCGGCGGTGGCGGTCAGGGCGGTGCCGCGTCGGCCAGCGCCGTCAGCAACCAGCACGCGGCCTCGGTGGCCGTCGGCGGCTTTGGTGCCGGCGGCGGCGATGCCGGCATGGTGGTGGTGACCCCCACTGGCGCCCTCAACACAACGGGCGCGCAGTCGCCTGGGGTGCTGGCGCAGAGCATTGGCGGCGGTGGTGGTCATGGGGGCTCGGCATCGGCCTCCGCGGACGGCTCACAGGGCGCGGTGGAGGCCGCCGGTGTGGCCGCGTACACCGGCCTGGTGGGCTCGACCGTGGGCAATGCCACGGTGGCCGTGGCGCAGAAGTTCAGCCAGGACAACGGCGCCCCGAGCAGCTCGAGCGCCAAGAACGACAACGGCGTGGGGGCCTCCCTCAGCATCGGCGGCGCCGGTGGCCTGGGCGGCAAAGGCAACGCCGTGGCGGTGGACAGCAGCGCGCTGGTGAGCACCTTGGGTGACCTGTCGGCCGGTCTGTATGTGCAGAGCGTGGGCGGAGGCGGCGGTCACGGCGGCAGCAGCACCAGCAATGCCAAGGGCGGCAACAGTGCAGTCGCCGTCAGCCTCGGAGGCAGCGGCGGCACGGGCGGCGACGCGGGCTCGGTGCAGGTGCGCAACAGCGGCCGCATCGGCACGGCCGGAACCCAGTCCCTGGGCGTCTTTGCCCAGAGCGTGGGCGGCGGTGGCGGTGATGGCGGCTCGGTCAGCGCCACCTCACAGGCCGGCGGCAAGGCCGCCGCCTCCTTGGGTCTGGGCGGCAGCGGCGGCGGCGGTGGCAGTGGCGGCAACGTCAATCTGATCAACACCGGCAGCGTCAGCACCTGGCTGGGCAACGCCGGCGGGCTGTTTGCCCAGAGCGTGGGCGGAGGCGGTGGCAACGGGGGGGCGGCCAGCACGGCCGCCAGCGTGACCCCGGCCGCAGACGACGGCAAAACCAGTGCCAGCACCGGCACGGCCAGCTCATCGCCCAACAACCAGAGCAACTCGGCCAGCGCCGGCAGCGTGTCCGGCAGCACCCCGACCAAGGGCGGCGCCGCAGGGGCCAGCACCGGCTACGCAGCCAGCCTCGCCCTCGGGGGAGCGGGTGGCAAGGCGGGTCATGGCGGCACGGTGGTGGTGCAGCACAGCGGCAGCGTAAGCACAGGCCTCGCGGTGCAAGACGGTGTCGTGCACAGCATCGCCCACGCCCCGGCCCTGCTGGCCCAGAGTGTGGGCGGCGGCGGTGGCCAAGGGGGAAGCAGCAGCAGCAATGCCGATGCGGCCAAGAGCAGCGTGGCCATCTCGCTGGGTGGCTTGGGCGCTGGCGGTGGAGATGGGGGCACGGTGGCCGTGCATGCCAGCGCCGGCAATCTCAGCACGCGGGGCGCCTTGTCGTCCGGGCTGATCGCGCAAAGCCTGGGCGGCGGTGGCGGCAACGGGGGCTCGTCCACCTCCACGGCCAGCCAAGGCAGTTCGGCCTCGGTGGCCATGGGACTGGGGGGCACCGCGGGTGGCGGCGGCCACGGCGGTGCGGTGACGGTGTGTGGCACGCGCCAGGCCGATGGCAGCTGCGGCACTGCGCTGGGCAGCAGCATCAGCACCGGCGGCGTGCAGTCGCACGGCGTGTTCGCCCAGAGCGTGGGCGGCGGCGGTGGCAGCGGCGGAGCCGTCAGCGCGGCAGCCACCGCGGGTGACGCCAGTGGCAGTGACAACAGTGCCAGCACGGGCAATGGCAGCAGCTCGGCTTCCGCCTCCAGCGGCGTGGCGGTGGCCGCCGCCCTGGGGGGCAGCGGTGGCAGCGGCGGCTACGGGGGGGATGTCCGGCTGTCCATTGCGGCTTCAGTCAGCACCCTCGGGGCGCGCTCGACAGCTTTGTTTGCTCAAAGTGTGGGCGGCGGTGGCGGTGAGGCCGGCAGCAGCAGCACCAACGCCAGCAGCGGCGCCCATGCGGTGAGCCTGGCGCTTGGCGCCAGCGGCGGCAGCGGCGGCCGGGGCGGCAATGTGTCGGTGGACCTGGCCAGCAGCGCCCAGCTGCAAACCCGTGGCCTGATGTCTCAGGGCTTGATGGCCCAGAGCGTGGGCGGCGGCGGCGGCGTGGCGGGCAGCACCAGCGCTACCAGCGCCGATGCCGGCAACAGCAACACCAGCCTGGCCTTGGGCGGCAAGGCGGGGAGCGGCCAAGATGGCGGCACCGTCAAGGTCAACAGCGGCGGCAGCATCAGCACCAGCGGTTGGGGCGCAGATGGCCTGGTGGCGCAAAGCGTCGGGGGTGGCGGTGGCACCGGAGGCGCAGCGTCGAGCAGCGCATCGACAGGAACAGCTGCTGCGTCCCTCGCCCTGGGCGGCCAGGGCGGTGCATCCGGCAAAGGTGGCGATGTCGCGGTCACGCTGTTCTCTGGCAGCGTGAAGACCGAGGCCGAAGCGGCCCGCGCCCTCTTGGTGCAGAGCATTGGCGGCGGTGGCGGCAGCGGCGGCAACGCCAGCAGCAACACGGGTGGCGACAACACCAAGTCGGTCAGCCTCGCGCTGGGTGGCCAAAGTGGCAGCAGTGGCGGCGGCCAGGGTGGCACGGTGAGCGTCAACGCCAACGGTACCGCGACCTTGGCAACCCAGGGACATTTCGCCACCGCAGTGATGGCGCAGAGCATCGGCGGCGGCGGCGGCGTGGGCGGCAGCAGCCAAAGCAGCAGCAGCGCCAAGGGCAGCAGCTACAGCCTGGGGCTCAACCTCGGGGGCGCTGGCGGCGCCGGCGGCAACGGCGGTGCGGTGACGCTGGCTCTGCGTGATATCAACTCCAACATCAGCACGCAGGGCTTGGCCGCCTTCGGGGTCATGGCACAGAGCATTGGTGGCGGCGGCGGTGTCGGGGGCGCGGCCGCCTGGCAACAGTCCGGCAGCTTGGGCAGCGTCTCGATCAGCAGCCAGCTGGGCGGCAGCGGCGGAGATGGGGGCGATGGCGGCGGTATCTGGCTGCTGTCCGACCAGACCTTGAGCACCGCAGGACACCTGGCCGTGGGCCTGCTGGCCCAGAGCGTGGGCGGCGGCGGTGGCGTGGGTGCAGCGGCCACCTCGTCCAGCGAGGGCAGCGCCTTCAGCGGCAGCGTGAACCTCGGCGGCAGCGGCGGCAAAGGCGGCGCGGGCGGCACGGTGGAGCTGGCGCTGGGTCAGCGTGTCAGCACCTCCGGCAACCTGGCGCATGCGGCGGTGGCGCAGAGCATTGGCGGCGGCGGCGGT
The DNA here is from genome assembly GCF_027863535.1 of Paucibacter sp. B51. Taxonomy (NCBI): domain Bacteria; kingdom Pseudomonadati; phylum Pseudomonadota; class Betaproteobacteria; order Burkholderiales; family Sphaerotilaceae; genus Roseateles; species Paucibacter sp. B51. The sequence continues at coordinate 3,983,762 of NZ_JAPIVN010000001.1, forward strand.
CTCAACCTCAGCCGGGCCAGCGGCACCGTCCTGGGGAACAGTCAGGCCAAGGCGGGCGCTCGCGTGCTGCTGTCCAGCAGCGCTGCGGTGGAGACCAGCGGCACGGGGGCCGCGGGCCTGGTGGCCCAGAGCATCGGCGGCGGCGGCGGCCTGTCGACCTCCTTCGGATCAGCCACCCTGGGTGGCGCGCCGGGCTTTGCCAACGGCGGCGTGGTGCGCCTGTGCAATGGGCTGGACAGCGCCGGTCAGTGCAGCGGCGATGTCGCACTGACGGGCAGCATCCGCACCCATGGCGCACTCGGCCACGGCCTGGTGGCCCAGAGCATTGGCGGCGGCGGCGGGATGGTGCTCAGCCCGGAGAACCCGCTGCAGACCACTTTGCGCGGCAGCGGTGCCATCGGCAGCGACGTGACCGTCTGGACCGCCCAGGCCATCAGCACACAAGGCCATGGGGCCGCCGGCCTGGTGGCACAGAGCATCGGGGCGGGCGGCGGCCTGGTCGGGGACCACTACTGGGGAACAGGCAGCGTCACCCACAAGCTGAGCGCGGCCAGCAGCACAAACCTGTCCACCGGTGCGGCGGTCAGCGTGGATGCATCCAAAGGCTCGCAGGCCTGGAGCACCAGCGGCATGAATGCGCCCGTACTCGTGGCGCAAAGCATTGGCGGTGGGGGCGGCTACTTTGCCCACACCAATCTGACTCAGGCCAGCCGGGTGGACCTGAGCTTCCAGCTCGGCGGCACCGACGGCAGCAGTGACGGCGGCACCGCCCGGGTGAACCTGGGCTCGCGAGCCATCAGCACCGCTGATGCGGGCAGCCTGGGTGTGCTGGCGCAAAGCGTGGCGGGCGGCGGCGGTGTGTTTTCCCGGGTGGCGCCGACCGTGGCGGCGCCCGGCAGTGCGACCAGCACCAACGCCACCCTGAGCGGCCAGCTGGGCCAGACCGGCAGTGGCAGCCGCGCCTTCGATGCCAGCGTCAGCGGCAGCCCTTCGATCAGCACCAGCGGCTTGCACTCGGCCGGGCTGGTGGTGCAGAGCGTCTCCAATGGCGGCGGCGTGGCCCTGGCCGCAGGACGTGCGGGCCAGGTCTTCAACGGCACGATGAACCTGGGTTCAACCGCCAATGGCAAGAACGATTGGAAGTTCAGCGGGCCGGTCACGGTGCAACTGGACGGTGGCAGCATCAGCACACGCGGCGACATGGCGCCGGCCTTAGTGGCCCAAACGGTCAGCGGCGGCGGCGGTTTGAGCCTGGCGCTGGCCAGCAATGCCAAACTGGGCGGGCTGCCTGGCAGCCCTGCCTATCCGGGTGAGGATCAGCGATCCAAGCCGGCTGTGCTCGTGAACAACCGCGCGGCCATCAGCACCACAGGGGCCGGATCCATCGGCATCGTCGCGCAGAGCGTGGGCAATGGTGGCGGCCTGGCCTATGCCAGCAACAGCGCCACAATCGGCGCGGGCGGCGGCGGCGGCCATGGTGGCAAGGTGGAGGTCAACAGCTATGCACCCATCCGCACCTCGGGTGTGAACGCCTACGGCATCCTGGCCCAGAGTGTGGGCGGCGGGGGTGGCGCCGTGATTGGCGTGGGCAATGCCTTGACCCCGACCCACAACACGGGCCGTGGAGACGCCGGCGCCGTGACGGTCAATGTCTATGCGGACATCAGCACCAGCGGAGATGGCGCTCACGCTATCGTGGCGCAATCGATCGCCGGCGGCGGCGGCATCATCGCCAGCGGAACCAAGACCACCACCTACAAAGGCAGTGACGGCAAGAGCGGCGATGTGGTGGTGAACTACGCCGCCGGTGTGAAGGTGACGGCCTCAGGCCAAAACGCACACGCCTTATGGGGCTCATCCTCGACCGACCCGATTGTCAATGTCGCTGAGGGCGCACGCTTGGTGGGCGGCAGCGGCGGAGCCGCCATGTACTTTGAGGGCCCCATCAACGAACTGCACAACCGGGGGTACGTGGGCAGCGCCGACGGGCACGCCGGTCGCGCAGTGCAGACCATTGGAGGCGACATCGCCATCCACAACCATGGTGAGCTGCTGGGTGACCTGCACCTCACGGAGGGCGCGCGCAACGAGGTGCACAACCACAGCGGCGGCAAGATGCTGCACGGTGGCACGCTCAACCTCGGTGGCAGTGGCACGCTGCACAACCAGGGCACGGTCATGCACGGCGGCGAGACCGGTGCTGCCACGCGCATCGACGGTCATCTGATTCAAGGGGAAGGCGGCACGCTGGCGCTGCGCATGGACCATGCCAGCGGGGTGGCCGATCAGTTGCACGTCACTGGCAACGCCACCCTCAAGGGCCGTTTGCAACCGGTGCTGCAGACCGCTCACGTGATCACGCCAGGCACGCACTCGCTGGGCACCATCTTCAGCGCGGGCGGGGGCCTGGACGCCAGCGCCTTGTCCGTGACCGACACGGCCATCCTGGACTTCCGCCTGCACCCTCAGGATGGCAAGCTGGGGTTCAGCATGCACGCCGATTTCAGCCCCGAGGGCATGAACGAGGACGTGCAGCGACTGGGCGACCTGCTGGCCACCGCCCAGTCGGAGTCACGCGACAACTACCGCGACCTGACCGCCCGCCTGGTGACCCTGTCAAGCCCTGAGGCGCTGCACCAGGTGTACTGGGACCTCAGCGGCGCCGGTGCTACGACGGTGGCGACGGTCGGCACTCGGCTGAGCACCCTGTTCGGGCGCCTGTTGACGGACCGCCTGGGCGCCCTGCCCGCCGCACCTTCATCGGGTCAGCTGACACGACATGCCTGGGTCCAGGCCCTGGGTGAACGCCACAGCGCCAGCTACGACGGCGCAGGCAGCTCGGATGTCAAGGCCCACTTGGGCGGTCTGGCCTTCGGGCTTGAAACTTCGCTCGACGCCAACACGATGGTGGGCGCCGCACTCTCGAGCAACCGCTCCAGCCTGGAGATGTCCCACGGCTACCAGGCGCGCGGGCCCGGCGTTCAGCTGGGCGCCTATGCGGTGCGCCAGGCGGACAGCCGCTGGGGCCAGCTGTACCTGACGGGCTCGCTGACGCATTCACGCCAGACGCTGGATACCGAGCGACGCTTTGAACTGACAGGCGCACACCACCAGGCTCAGATGCGCACCCAGGCCTGGGGTGCGCGGATCGAGACCGGCCTGCGCATCAATCCTCCAGGATGGCGCATCGCCCCCTTCGCGGCCTTGCAACTGCAGCATTTCACGATCCACGCGCACGACGAGGAGGCCTCGGCCCAGCCTCACCTGGCCCTGAGCTACCAGCGCAGCGCATTCACCCAGCTGCGCAGCGAGTTGGGCACGGCGGTGGAGGGCCGCATGATGCTGCCCAGCGGCGCCTCGCTCCAGCTGAAGGGACGCGTGGGTTGGGCTCACGAGACCTGGAGTGAGCACCGCATGTTTGCCGCATTCAAAACCCTCAACGGACGAGCTTTCAGCGTCAACGGCCTGATGCCCACGCCCGACCTGGCCATCCTGTCCGGCCAGGCCGAGCTGCGCCTGAGCCCATCGCTGGCCGTGGAGTTCAACCTGCAGGCTGAGTACGGCCGGGACACCCGCACGCGGGCGGGTGGTGTTGCGCTGCGCTACAGCTGGTAAGGAAAGCTGGTCAGGAAACTGCCCCTGCGTGCTCTGGTGCCGCAGGGGCCTGCAGCAGGGCCTGGGCAACCTGAATCCGACAGACCAGGTCAAAGCACCAGTCATCGGGCAGGCGACGACGCCGACAGGCGATTGACCATGTCCAGGGGTTCGGCATCGCCGGTGCCAGCAAGCTGACGCAGCGGGTCCATCACGCCCCCGCGTGCCTGGGTCTGAGCTTCAAACTGGAGGCCTCGGACATCACCGGTCCGATGGGCCGTGTTCAGCGTTGCAGAAGGCAGCCTCTCCTGCGCGGCAGAGTCCCCAAGGCTTCCCATCGAATCGGTTTGCGGGAACTTCTTGCCTCAGAGTTCGCCAGCAACAGGCGCAGGTCTTCGCTCAACAAGCCCCGCGGATCACCGCACGACAGCATCGCCTCGAGGGCCTCACGCGCCCGTACTTTGGCATCGATGCGAACCGATGCGACGCTGCGGCAGAGGGAACAGACACTGAAGGCGGCCTCAAGACAACCGACATCATCCCTGGCCTCATTGCGACTCATGTGCGGCCATCGCCCGGCGCGTGCTTCATGGCGCGGACCGTGCGGACGTTCCTAACGGGCCGGTTTGCGTCAGCAAGCCGTTCTCGAGGTTCTTCACCCTGGCAGGGATCGGCAGTCGGTGGGCCATGGAAACTCTTGCTCGCCAGATCGAGCGGGCCGTGATCCGACCTGGCAGCCCCACGCCCCGCATAATTGCGGCCCGCAGTCTCTGCACTACTTTCATGGGCGCCCGGTTGTGGGTACTTTTTTGGAAACCTCGTCAAGAACACCTATGCGTACCGTTCGGGCTCGGAAATGGGATGTCGCAAATCGTCACGCCACCTTTCGGTCTTTGCTCGCGACGCCTCAGACGCTGGGCCGGCGTGACCGCACGTCCTGCCCGTGCGACCAGCGCAACCTCGACGTTTTCCTGGGCCTGCCCTTCAAAATCACCAGCAACGCCTTGCTGACCCAGATGCTGGCGCCGCAGTGCGACCTCGACGATTTCGCCTGGACCGGCGGCGATCGCCCTGTCTACAACAGCCGTATTGACCAGATGCGTACCCAGTTTGGCCGCGAGTCGCGCGCCTACCCGCAGACGAAGATCCGCCGCCGGCCGGATTCCATCTTCAGCGATGAGTTGGAGGACTTTCAGCTGCTGGGCTACGCCCCTCACCCGGCCACCAAGGCCATGGAGGCCGTATGAGCGAGCAGCGGACACCCGCCATTTCCACACGACCCCGGGTCGTGCTGGTCGCCGCCCTGGGCCGCGGTCGAGAGATCGGCCGCGACAACGGCTTGCTCTGGCACTTGCCTGAAGACATGGCTCATTTCAAGGCCTTGACTCAAGGACAGCCGGTGCTGATGGGCCGCAAGACCTGGGACTCCCTCCCTGAGCGTTTTCGGCCCCTGCCGGGTCGGCGCAACATGGTTCTGTCACGGCAGCCGGGTCTGATGCTGGCCGGGGCCGAGGTATTTGCTGATGTTCCGAGTGCCTTGCGGGCCTGTGACGGCCTGCCCCAGGTCTGCGTGATCGGAGGCGCGCAGATCTACGCAGAAGCATTGGCCCATGCCGATGTGCTGGAACTGACCGAGGTGGCCGCCGACTTTGCGGATGCCGACAGCTGGTTTCCGGCCTGGCCCGCGACCGAGTTTGCGGAGACTGGGCGGCAGACGCTGCACAGCGAGAAAAATGGCTGGCGCTTCGACTTTGTGCGTTACGAGCGCCGCGCCCAGCCTTGAAACAGAACGATTGGATAGCGAGAGAGGACTGAAGCCACCATGTCTGGACACGGATTCCATGTGCACGGCCCGCACGACCACGAGATTGAACATGCTGCCCATGCCGACCCCAAGGGCCTGGCCGGTCAGTTGGCGGTGATCACGGCTGTCCTGGCCACTGTGGGCGCGATGTTCTCTTATATGGGCGGGGCCACACAGGCCAATGCCGGTCTGTACAAGAACGATGCCGCCATCAAGAAGACCGAAGCGGCCAACCAATGGGCGCTCTACCAATCCAAGAGCAACAAGCAAAACATGGCCGAACTGGCCTTGGCCCTGGTGCCCGAGGACAAGAAAGCCGGCTACCAAAAGGAAGTCGAACGCTACAAGGAAGAGAAAAGCGGCATCCGAGAAAAGGCCGAAGCGCTGGACAAGGAGTCTCAGGCTTTTGACGAAAAGAGCGCCGAGCAGATGCATTTGCACCACCGTTGGGCACAGGCCACCACCGCTTTGCAGGTTTCGATTGCCTTGGCCGCCATCGCCTTGCTGACGAAAAAGCGCTGGATGGAATGGGCCACGGTCGGCCTCGGCCTGCTGGGTTTTGGCCTGGGCGGCATGGCCGCGCTGCATCTGTAATATTTCAGTTTTCAGTCAAGGCCCGCGATTTTCACCGGCTCCCGCTGGCTTTTTCGGGCGTTTTGGCGTCCACTGCCTGGGCCGCTTGGGCCAGAAGGCAGTGACATATGACAGTCGTCGCCTTGTCACATGACAGGCGGCGATTTTCATTTGTGACGCCGGATGTCAAATTCCGTCATATCTCTGTCACGACCGCTGTTTAGCATCCGGGCTGCTTCAAGACAAAGCACACCCCTTCTAATCACTGGAGTTGACGAATGACCCCTTCTCGCCTTGCCGCTGCCCTGCAAATCGCAGGCTTGATGTTTGTCGCAACCTCCGCCACAGCCCAGGCTGTCAAGGTGGATCCGGCACTGCCCGCATATCAAAAGGCATCCGGCGTCTCCGGCAACTTCACCAGCGTGGGCTCTGACACGCTGAACAATCTGATGACGCTGTGGGCCGAGGAGTTCAAGCGCCTCTACCCCAACGTCAACATCCAGATCCAGGGCGCGGGTTCGTCCACCGCGCCGCCGGCCCTGACCGAAGGCGCCGCCAACTTCGGCCCGATGAGCCGTCTGATGACTGCCCGTGAAGTCGAAGGCTTCGAAAAGAAGCACGGCTACAAGCCCACCGCCGTCGGCGTGGCCATTGATGCCCTGGCTGTGTACGTCAACAAGGACAACCCGATCAAGGGCCTGACCATCACCGACCTGGACGCCATCCTGTCGGTCAGCCGCAAGTGCGGCGGCGCGTCTGACTTCACCAAGTGGGGCCAAGTCGGCCTGACCGGTGAGTGGGCCAGCCGCGACATCGCCATGTACGGCCGTAACTCGGTCTCGGGCACCTACGGCTTCTTCAAGGACGTGGGCCTGTGCAAGGGCGACTTCAAGCGCAATGTGGCCGAGCAGCCGGGTTCGGCTTCGGTGGTGCAGAGCGTGTCCACCCAGATCAATGCCCTGGGCTACTCGGGCATTGGCTACAAGACCTCGGGCGTGCGCGCCCTGCCGCTGTCGAAGAAGGCCGGTGAGCCCTTCGTCGAACCCGATGCCAAGCACGCCATCGACGGCACCTACCCGCTGGCCCGCGTGTTGTACGTCTACGTGAACAAGAAGCCCAACCAGCCGCTGAACCCGCTGGAGCGCGAGTTCTTCAAGATGGTGCTGTCCAAGCAAGGTCAGGAAGTGACCATCAAGGACGGCTTCGTGCCGGTGCCCGCCGCCATGGCCACCCGCTTCCTGGCTGAGATCAGCAAGTAAGAAGCAAGCCAGAGGATGACGCGGCTGCCGCCCAGCCCTCGTGGCGCAGCGGCAGCCCGACCTCAAGCTGCAAAGGAACCCAAGCAATGAAGACGACTGCACTGAACTCGGCCCTGCTCGTGGCCGTCCTGGGTTTGAGCGCTTGCGCCAACACCCAGCCTGTGGCCGCTCCGGCTGCCGCGCCGGCACCCGCTCCGGTGGTGGCCGCTGCGCCGGCACCGGCTCCGGTGGCTGCCCCGGTCGCTGCGCCGGCGCTTGAACTGATCAAGGAGTTGTATGTGGTGCTGCCCGAGTCGGGCCGTGTCCATGCCTTCGGTGATCTGAAGAACTACCAGGACTTCCTGAACCACGGCGAAGTGACCCTGACCCGCACCAAGATCGGTGAAGGCCCGGGCGGCGCGACCCTGGTGTTCGGCATCACCGGCGACGATGTCAAGGGCAACCGCCCCAGCCTCGGCGAAAAGGCCTTGAGCGGCCAGTTCGGCGGCGCGCCCGAGTTCTACGGCGAAGTGCTCAAGGGCAATCGCTTCTACGTGTTCGGCGACCTGAAGGACATGAAGGACTTCCTGGCCTTCGGAGAAGTGCCTTACAGCTTCACCGAGATCGGCAGCGGCCCCAAGGGCGAGACCCTGGTCTATGTGATGAACAAGGACAGCGTCAAGGGTGGCAAGCCGATGAACCGGGTGGAGCGTTTCAAGTCCCTGCGCGTGGCGCAAAAGTCCTGAATACAAAACCTGGCTCTGTCCTTACTTTGAGCCTCTGAGAGAAAAAGGGTGAGCAGGCCAGTCCTGCCCACCCTTGACCACCATCAGCGCGGAACTTTTCCAAGCCATGAATACTGCCAGTCCCACCCAAACGGCCATCAGCGTCGACCGAGCCATGAGCCGGCGCCTGCTGACCGACAAGCTGTTCGAGAAGTTGATGACCGTCGGCGGCCTCAGCGTCATCGTCGCCGTGTCGGCCATCTTCGTCTATCTGGTCAGCGTGGTGGTGCCGCTGTTCATGCCGCCTGGCATTGATCACCGCGCCCAGTTCGCCACCCCGGGCGGCAACGCTCAAGCCACCCTCACCCTGACGGGTGAGGAACAGCGCGAGATCGGCTCGCGCGTGGGCGCAGGTGGCGCCATCACCTTCTTCAAGTTCGCCTCGGGCGAGACCATCGGCCAGGTGCAAGTGCCCGTGCCGGAGGGTGTGCGCATCACCAGCGCCGAGACCGGCGAGCGCCGCAGCTTCTCACAGGCCTTCGGTCTGTCGGATGGCCGCGTGCTGCTGGTCAAGCAAAGTTTCTCGGTCAGCTTCCCCAACAACAAGCGCGTGATCACGCCCGCCCTGGCCTACCCGGTCGGCGAAGCACCGCTGGCCCTGGACCCGCAAGGCCGCGCCATTCAGCTGATCGGCATGCAGCAGTCGGACGATGGCTCGACCATCGCCGCCGTCACGGAAGACGGACGCCTGCTGCTCTCCGCCGTGAACATCAGCAACAATGCGATGACGGGCGAGACCAAGAGCGAGGTGCAGAGCTCCGAAATCGCCAACCCGCCCGCCGGCATTCGCCAGCTGGTGGTGGAAGCCAAGCAACGCGAGCTCTATGTGCTGCACGGCGACGCCAAGCTGGCGCGCTACAACATCAGCGACAAGAGCAATCCCAAACTGCTGGAAACCGTGGAACTGGCCAAGGGCCAGAAGGTCACGGCCCTGACCATGCTCAGCGGTGGCTACTCGCTGATCGTCGGCACCGACAAGGGTGAGCTGAGCCAGTGGTTCCTGGTGCGCACCGAAGGCGCCAACTTCAGCATGACCCGTATCCGGGACTTCAAGCCCATGCCGGCTGCGGTCACGGCCCTGGCGCCGGAGTTCTTCCGCAAGGGCTTCATCGTCGGCGATGCCGCCGGCAATCTGGGCAGCTATTTCGCCACCTCGCAACGCCTGCTCTTCGTCGAGAAACTCAGTGACAAGCCGCTGACCGTGCTCGGCGTGCCGCCGCGCGGCAATGGCTATCTGGCGCAGGATGAGGCCGGCCGCGTCTACACCGCCGCCGTCGACAACCATTACCCGGAAGTCTCCTTCAGCAGCCTGTGGAGCAAGGTCTGGTACGAGAGCTATGAAGAGCCTGACTACGTCTGGCAAAGCTCGGCCTCGAATGCTGACTTTGAACCCAAGTTCAGCCTGGCCCCGCTGACCTACGGCACCATCAAGGCCGCCACCTACGCCATGCTGGTGGCGATGCCGCTGGCCATCCTGGGCGCCATCTTCACCGCCTATTTCATGACCCAACGCATGCGCGAAATCGTCAAGCCCTCGATCGAGGTCATGGCCGCGCTGCCGACCGTGGTGCTGGGTTTCCTGGCCGGCCTGTGGCTGGCTCCGCTGGTGGAGAACAACCTCGCCGGCGTCTTGATGAGTTTGCTGCTGCTGCCGGCAGCCATGGTGCTTGCATCCTTTGTCTGGCACCTGATGCCCCGCAGCCTGGTCGAACGTGTCGGCCTGGGCTGGGAAGCCGCCCTGCTGATGCCCATTGTCGCCCTGGCCATTTGGGGTTTCTTCCAGCTGGGCCACCCGATCGAGGCCGCCTTCTTCGGTGGTGACCTGCCGCACTGGTTGTCCAACACGGCCGGTATCAGCTTCGAGCAGCGCAACTCGCTGGTGGTGGGCATTGCCATGGGCTTCGCCGTCACCCCGACCATCTTCTCGATCGCCGAAGACGCGATCTTCAGCGTGCCCAAGTCGCTGACCTCGGGTTCGCTGGCCCTGGGTGCCACGCCCTGGCAGACCATGATGGGCGTGGTGCTGCTGACCGCCAGCCCTGGCATCTTCTCGGCCGTGATGATCGGCCTGGGCCGTGCCGTCGGTGAAACCATGATCGTGCTGATGGCCACCGGCAACACCGCCGTGATGGACTTCAGCATGTTCTCGGGCTTCCGCACCCTGTCCGCCAATATCGGCGTCGAAATGCCCGAGGCCGGCGTTGGTGAAACCCATTACCGCCTGCTCTTCCTGTCCGCCCTGGTGTTGTTCGCCTTCACCTTCCTCGTCAACACCCTCGCCGAGCTGATTCGTCAGCGCCTGCGCGAGAAGTACAGCACCATCTGACGGAGCACGATCAATCATGAAAGACTGGTTCAAAAGCGGCTCGCCCTGGATCTGGCTCACCGCCGGTGCCGTGGCAGTGTCCGTGCTGGCTGTGGCCGGCGTGATGGCCCTGACGGCCCTGCGTGGCCTCGGCCACTTCTGGCCCAAGGCGGTCATCGAGACCACCTACAAGGAACGTGACGGCTCCACCATCGGCCTGATCGGCGAAATCCGTGAACGCGAAGAGGTGTCTGTGCGCCGCCTGCGCGAAGCGGGCTTCGTGATCCCGGGTGATGACACCTTCACCGACCGCGTGCTCATCAAGATGGGCAACCGCGATGTGTCGGGTGTGGATTTCCGCTGGTTCCCTCTGCCCTTGCTGGGCGAACAGACCAAGCCGCACGACGTCATCACCGTCGAGCGCCGCGAGTGGGGCAATTTCTACGGTCATCTGGTGGCCGTCAAGCAAGAAGGTCAACTGATTGCCAGCGGCGAAGCCGCCTGGGCGCCGCTGCAAGAACGCACCGCCCGTGCCCAGGACCTGTTCAAGCAGATCCACAAGCTCGAGAAGCAAGAGATTGGCAAAGTCAACTACGAGCTCGAGCGCCTGCGCCTGAGCGAACGCCGCCTGCAACTGGAAGACCACCTGGACGATGCCGCCAAGGCCAGTCTGGCTGCCAAGCGCGAAGCCCTGAACAAGGAGTTCGGCGCCCTGCAGGAAAAGACCGACGCCTTGCGCAAGCAACTGGCCCGCGACAGTTTTGTCGCCCGCGTGGCCGACGGCCGCGAAGTGGAAGTGCCCCTGGCCCAGGTGGCCGATGTCTACCGCGCCAACACCATGGGCCTGTTCGACAAGATCAGCCACTACGCCAAGAAGCTGGGCGAGTTCATCTGGGACGACCCGCGTGAAGCCAACACCGAAGGCGGCATCTTCCCCGCCATTTTCGGCACGGTGATGATGGTGCTGCTGATGGCCGTGATCGTGACGCCGCTGGGCATCATGGCTGGCATCTATATGCGCGAGTACGCCAAGCAAGGCACCCTGATCCGCATCATCCGCATCTCGGTGAACAACCTGGCCGGCGTGCCCTCCATCGTCTACGGCGTGTTTGGCCTGGGCTTCTTCGTCTACTTCCTGGGCGGCAATATCGACCGCCTGTTCTTCCCCGAAGCCCTGCCCGGCCCGACTTTCGGCAGCCCCGGCATCCTGTGGTCGGCCCTGACCCTGGCCCTGCTGACCCTGCCGGTGGTGATCGTGGCCACCGAAGAAGGCCTGGCCCGCGTGCCCCGCTCGGTGCGCGAAGGCAGCCTGGCCCTGGGTGCAACCAAGGCCGAGACCCTGTGGCGCACCGTGCTGCCCATTGCCAGCCCGGCCATGATGACCGGCCTGATCCTGGCCGTGGCTCGCGCGGCTGGCGAAGTGGCGCCGCTGATGCTGGTGGGCGTGGTCAAGCTGGCGCCGGCACTGCCGCTCGATGGCTTCTTCCCCTTCCTGCACCTGGAGCGCAAGTTCATGCACCTGGGCTTCCACATCTATGACGTGGGATTCCAAAGCCCCAATGTCGAAGCTGCACGGCCCCTGGTCTACGCGACCGCCATGCTGCTGGTGGTGGTCATCATCGGCTTGAACCTGACCGCCATTCGCATGCGCAACCGTCTGCGCGAAAAATTCAAAGAGCTGGACTCGGTCTGATGCCCTGATTGCATCGCCCTGCCCCACACTCTGCCCCACACTATTGATCTGGAGAGACTTTCATGAGCTCCCTCACCCAAACCGCCGAACTGCCCAAGCTGAAGATCGCCACCGCCGTGCCTGAGTCGGCCGTGCCGCTCAAGCCGCTGGAAGAACTGGACGTGGCCCTGGCGGTCAAGAACCTGAACCTGTTCTACGGTGCCAAGCAGGCCTTGCACAACGTCTCGCTGAACATTCCGCGCGGCCATGTGGTTGCCTTCATTGGCCCCAGCGGCTGTGGCAAGTCCACCCTGCTGCGCTGCTTCAACCGCATGAACGATCTGGTGGATGGCTGCCGTATCGAAGGCGAGGTGCAGCTGGACCAGAAGAACATCTTCGACCGCAGCGTCAACGTGGCCCAGCTGCGTCGTCGGGTCGGCATGGTGTTCCAGAAGCCCAACCCCTTCCCCAAATCCATCTACGAAAACGTGGCCTACGGCCTGCGCCTGCTGGGTGTCAAGGACCGTGCCCAGCTGGATGAAACGGTGGAGCGCTCGCTGCGCCAGGCCGCGCTGTGGAATGAAGTCAAGGACCGCCTGGACAGCAGCGGCCTGAGCCTCTCCGGCGGTCAGCAACAACGTCTGGTGATTGCCCGCGCCATTGCCCTGGAGCCCGAAGTGCTGCTGCTGGACGAGCCCTGCTCGGCCCTGGACCCGATCGCCACCGCCAAGATCGAAGAGCTGCTGCAAGAGCTCAAGACCAAGTACACCATCGTCATCGTGACCCACAGCATGCAACAGGCCGCTCGTGTCTCCGACTTCGTGGCCTATATGTACCTGGGTGAGCTGGTCGAGTACGGTGCCACGCGCGAGGTTTTCATGAAACCCAAGCGCAAGGAAACCGAAGACTACATCACCGGCCGCTTCGGTTGAGCCCACGGGCGGCACGGCCGCCTCTCAGCGCAAGCTGCTCGTTAGACTGCAACGATTGATTCAAATTCGCAAAGGGTAGAAGTCATGGGTGACAAACATCTGTCGAGCCAGTTCGATCTGGAATTGAGCGGTATCTCGACCCGCGTTCTGGAAATGGGCGGCCTGGTGGAATCGCAGGTGGAACTGGCTGTCTCGGCCCTGACCTCCTTCGACGGCGACATTGCCTCGCGCGTGCTGGTCGCTGAAGAGCGCGTCAACCAGATGGAGGTCGAGATCGACCACGACCTCTCCGCCATCATCGCCCTGCGCCAGCCCACCGCCCGCGATCTGCGCCTCTTGATCGCCATCTCCAAGACCATCGGCAACCTCGAGCGGGTTGGCGATGAAGCCGCACGCATCGCCCGCACCGTGCACCGCCTGATCAACTCGGGCGTGTTCAGCCGCCTGCGACTGCCGGTCAGCGACATCTCCTTCGAGGCCGAGCTGGCCACGGCCTCGCTGCGCAAGGCGCTGGACGCCTTCGCCCGCCTGGACACCGTGCAAGCGCTGGAAGTGATCAAGCAGGACAACCAGATCGACCAGGAATTCGACGGCCTGATGCGCAAGCTCATCACCTACATGATGGAAGACCCGCGCACCATCTCGGCCTCCATCGATCTGGTGTTCGTGGCCAAGGCGATCGAGCGTGTGGGTGACCACGCCAAGAACCTGGCCGAACAGATCATCTACATCGTCAAGGGCACGGACATCCGCCACAACCCCATGGACACCGTGGAATCCGTGGCCCTCAAAGACTGATCAACCTCATTCGAAAAGAAGAAGCACAGCATGTCGAGGATTCTTGTTGTCGAAGACGAGTCGGCGATTGCCGAACTTATCTCCATCAATCTGCGCCACTCCGGTTTCGAAGTGACCCTGGCCAGCAGCGCGGACCAAGCACAGTACGAGGTCGACAGGGTGCTGCCCGATCTGGTGGTGCTGGACTGGATGCTGCCCGGCCAGAGCGGTCTGGCCCTGGCCCGCCAATGGCGCGGCCAGCAACGCACCAAGGACCTGCCCATCATCATGCTGACGGCCCGTGCCGAAGAGACCGACAAGGTCTCGGGCCTGGACGCCGGGGCCGATGACTACCTGACCAAACCGTTTTCCACCAACGAGCTGCTGGCCCGCATCCGCGCGGTGCTGCGCCGCAAGGCGCCCGAGGCGCTGGATTCCGTGGTGACGATTGGCGGGCTGAGCCTGGACCCCGGCACCCGCCGGGTCAGCCGCGAAGGTGCCGAGGTCAAGCTGGGCCCGACCGAGTTCCGCCTGCTGCACTTTTTCATGAGCCACCCCGAGCGCGTGCACAGCCGCTCGCAGCTGCTGGACCGCGTCTGGGGCGACCATGTCTTCATCGAAGAGCGCACGGTGGATGTGCACGTCAAGCGCCTGCGCGAAGCGCTGGAGCGCGTGCAATGCGCGCGCATGATCGAGACCGTGCGCGGCGCCGGCTACCGCCTGTCGCAGCAAGCCCAGCCCGTTTCGGCCTGATGAATCCGCCTTCGCCTGGAAAGCGTTTTTCATGACCGTGATCGGTTTTCTCCCCCGCCTGGCCCTGGTGGGTTTGATCGTGTTTGCCGGTGATCTGGCCGGGCGCGGCATCGGCACGCTGACGGGCTACCCCCAGCTCAGCGAGTGGCTGGGCGTGGTCAGCGCCATCGTGGCCCTGCTGCTGATCGACACCTTGCGCATCCGCCGCCTGATGCAGTGGCTGCGCGAGAAGCAGCCCGGCGATGCGCCGCGCAGCAGCGGCTACTGGGGCGACCTGGCCTATCTGATCGAGCGCGCCCTGCGCAAACGCGACCGGGCCATCGCCCACGAACGCCTGCAACTGCAGCAGTTCCTGTCGGCCATCGAGGCCTCGCCCAACGGCGTGCTGATGCTCGATGCCCACGACCATGTCACCTGGTGCAACCGTGTCGCGGCCGACCATTTCGCGCTCGACCCGCAGCGCGATCTGCAGCAGCGCATCACCAACCTGGTCCGCTATCCGAGCTTTGTCAGCTATTTGCAGGCCGGGCGTTTCAACGAGCCCCTCTTGCTGACCAGTTCGCGCGGCTCGGGCACCTTGTCGGTGATCGTGCGGCCCTACGGCGACGGCCTGCGGCTGGTGCTGAGCCAGGACGTGACCGAGCGCGAACGCGCCGAAGCCATGCGCCGTGATTTCGTGGCCAATGTCTCGCACGAGATCCGCACGCCCTTGACCGTGCTCAGCGGCTTCATCGAAACCATGAGCTCCCTGCCCCTGAGCGAGCCCGAACGCCGCCGTGTGCTGACCTTGATGGGCCAGCAAACCGAGCGCATGCTGAGCCTGGTCAGCGACCTGCTGACCCTGGCCCAGCTGGAAGGCAGCCCGCGCCCCGGCTCGGACCGATGGATCGGTCTGGCGCCGCTGTTTCAGCGCCTGGGCACCGATGCCAAGGCCTTGTCCAACGGCCGGCACCAGCTCAAGGTCGGCGAAGTCGGCGCGCTGGAACTGGCGGGCGTGGAGACGGAGCTGATCAGCGCCATCAGCAATCTGCTGAGCAATGCCGTGCGCTACACCCCCGAGGGCGGCGAGATCGAATTGAGCTGGCGCCTGGCCGCCGATGGTCACGGCGAAATCTCCGTCACCGACACCGGCCCCGGCATCGCCCGCGAGCACCTGCCGCGCCTGACCGAGCGCTTCTACCGTGTCGATGGCAGCCGCAACCGCGAGACCGGCGGCACCGGCCTGGGCCTGTCCATCGTCAAACATGTGATGCAACGCCACGGTGGCGAGTTGCAGGTGCAGAGCGAAGTGGGACAGGGCAGCCGCTTCACACTGCTCCTGCCCCCCTCACGGGTGCGCCAGGCAGCGCCCTGATTTCGCGCAGGCTTCCCAGCGCTGCATCCTCACCAGGGCCGGCCAGGCGTTAAGCTGCCGGCCCTGCGTCATTTCTGACGCATTCGACCATTTGCTTGATGTACGCGACCTGCACCGGAGCACGCCCCATGAAATTTGCCACCTGGAATGTCAACTCCCTGGCCGTTCGCCTGCCCCAGGTGCTGGACTGGCTGGCGGCCAACCCGGTCGATGGCCTGGTGCTGCAGGAAACAAAACTGACCGACGACAAGTTCCCGCAGGCGGACTTCGAGGCTGCCGGCTGGCAGGTGCAGTTCTTCGGTCAGAAGACCTACAACGGCGTGGCCTTGATCAGCCGCAGTCCGGCTACCGACGTGGTGAAGAACATCCCCGGCTTCGAAGACCCCCAGGCGCGCGTGATCACCGGCACCGTCGACGGCGTGCGCTGCATTGGCGCCTACTTCCCGAATGGCCAGGCGCCCGACAGCGACAAGTTCGTTTACAAGATGGCCTGGCTGGAGGCCTTGCGCAGCTTTGTCGCGGCAGAGCTTCAAACCCACCCGAACCTGCTCCTGATGGGCGACTTCAACATCGCACCGGACGACCGTGATGTCTACGACCCGGTGGCCTGGGCCGGCCAGATCCACTGCACGCCGCAGGAACGGGCGCATTTCCAGGCCCTGATCGAGCTGCCACTCTGCGACGCCTTCCGCCTCTTCGAGCAAGCACCCAAGAGCTGGAGTTGGTGGGATTACCGCAACCTGGCCTTCCGCAAAAACCAAGGCCTGCGCATCGACCACATCCTGGCCAGCGCCGCCCTGCAGCCCAGGGTCAAGTCTTGCGTCATCGATCGCGCCCCGCGCAAGAACGAACGCCCCAGCGACCACGCGCCGGTCTGGGTGGAACTGGGCTGAACGCCCGCCGCGGCCTGCAGCCGCAGCGCCGCGCACGGGGGCTGGTCATGAAGCGCCCGGGCGCGTGATACTGCGCCCAGCAGACGCGGATGCGGCCGGGACCACCGGCGGCCACGGGCGATCTGCGCCGCGAGGACGCTGCCCATGCGAAGCAATCTTCCCGTCAGCCAGCAGGAATTCCCCTTCCCCAGCGGGCGCACGCTGGTGTCCACCACCGATCTCAAGGGGCGCATCCTGCACTGCAATGCGGCCTTCATTCAGGTCAGCGGCTACAGCGCGGACGAGTTGCTGGGCCAGCCCCACAACCTGATTCGTCACCCGGACATGCCCGAGGAGGCCTTTCGCGACCTCTGGGACACCGTGGCACGCGGCCTGCCCTGGTCCGGCGTGGTCAAGAACCGCCGCAAGAATGGCGACCACTACTGGGTGCTGGCCAATGTCACACCGCTGAGCGAGAACGGCAGGCCGGTGGCCTACCTGTCGGTGCGCACCCAGCCCAGCCGCGAGCAGGTGCAGGCGGCAGAGGCGCTCTACGCCACCATGCGCGGTGAAGCGGCGAAAGGCGCTTTGCTGCATGTGCTGCACGAGGGTCAGGTCTTGCGCCGGGACTGGCGCAGCCGCTGGCTGCGCGCACTGCGGCCCGGCCCCTGGTTGCCCACAGGCCTGATCGTGCTGCTGGTCGCGGGCCTGAGCATGGCCGTGGGGCGCTGGGGCGTGGCGCCAGCCAGCCCCTGGTTTGTGCCCCAGGTGCTGCTCCTGGCCGCCCTGACGTTGGGCCTCGCCCGCGCCTGCGTGAATCGCGATCGCGCGGGCCTTCAGCGCCTGCTGGCCTTTGCCCATCAGCTCTCCGCAGGCGACCTCAGCCAGGCACTCAAGCCTCAGGCGAGTCTGAGTTCGGCCAGCGATCTGCAGGCGCTGGAAACCGCGCTGAACCAGCTGCGCGTCAATTTGCGCGCCTTGGTGGCCGACACACTCGATGAGCTGCAGGACATGAACTGTCTGAGCCGCGAGATCGCCCAGGGCAATGCCGATCTGGCCCAGCGCACCGGGGCTCAGGCCGCCAGCCTCGAGCAAACTGCCGCCGCCATGGAGGAAATCACCGGCACGGTGCGCAGAAGCACCGACAGCGCCCACCAGGCTTCGTCGGTGGCCGAGGAACTGAGTCGGGTCAGCAGCCAGAGCGGCGACGTCGTCCACCATGTCACCGACACCATGGGCGGCATTGCCGGCGCCTCTCGGCGCATCGGTGAAATCATCCAGGTGATCGACTCCATTGCCTTTCAGACCAACATCCTGGCACTCAACGCCGCCGTCGAATCGGCCCGCGCCGGGGAGCATGGGCGAGGTTTCGCCGTGGTGGCCAGCGAAGTGCGTGCTCTGGCCCAACGCAGCCAGCAGGCAGCAGCTGAGATCCGCCAGCTGATTCACGATTCAGCCGAAAAGGTCGAGGCCGGAGAACGCCAAACGCGCAGCGCCCAGGACAGCATCGAACAGACCCTGCAGTCGGTGCAGCACTTCACGCGCCTGATCGGCCAGATCCACCTGGGTGCCGATGAGCAACTGCGCGGCATCTCGCAGATCAACCAGGCGATCAGCCATCTGGACGGCATCACGCAGCAAAACTCGGCCCTGGTGGAGCAACTGGCACGTGCGGCCAGCGTCTTGCAGGCCCAGGTCGGCGAGGTGCAGGCCGCGGTGCAGATATTCCGCCTGCAACATGGCGCAGCGCGCGAGCTGCCCGATGCAGTGGCATTGCGCCGCGCCGCGCGTCCGCCACAACAGGCTTGAGCCCTCGCCTGCGCGAAAAGCTGGGCAATTGCGGTCCACCAGTCCCGCTTCGCGGGTACCCAAGCGCCCAGGCTTCCGATATAAGCAAATCTGCATGTGCGCTTGACGGATTCGGGCTCGCACGCAGCCCGCGAGCGTGACAAACATCGCAGACCTAACTAGATACCAGTCTGTAAAATTGGTATCTAGTTGGTTTTAATGTTGTGTGCACAGGCCGAAGCGAATTCGCGGCCGTTTTTGGCCTGTTTGTCCAGCGCTTGCGAGGAATGATCTTGAACACTGCTCCTGCTGTTGCCCCCAAGTCCTCGACGGCCGCGGCCCCGGCCTATCGCCGCGCGCAGCCCACTGCGGCACAGACCGGTTTCACTCTCGTCGAGTTGATGATTGCCGTGGTCGTGCTGGGCATCCTGGCCGCCATCGCCATCCCCTCCTACACCAGCTATGTCAACAAAAGCCGCGCCAAGAGTGGCAGCGCCGACCTCGCCGCCCTGGCGCTGAACATGGAGAACCGCTATCAGCTGCAGCTGAGCTATCCGGTCAATGCTGCCGGCACGGTGGCCACCACCACCATGTTCCCCGCCTGGGCCCCCACGCAATCGGCCTACTTCAACTACACCCTGGTCAGTACGGCCACCAGCTACACCCTGACCGCCACCGGCAAGGGCAGCCTGGCCAGCTGTGTGCTGACCCTGAACAACAGCAACACGCGCACCGCCACCAATGCCTGTGGCTTCACGACATGGTGATCCGCGCATCGTTGGGCACGAGGCAATGCGGGGTGTCGCTGATCGAAATGATGGTGACCATTGCCATCATGATGCTGCTGGCCCTGGCCGTCGCGCCGTTCTCGGCCTCCTGGGGCGCCCAGGCCTATATGCGCCAGAGCCAGACCTTGCTGATGCAGGGCATGAGCCAGCTCAAGGCCCTGGCGCTGCGCAATCCGAGCGCCAGCAGCGCCGGCGCCTCGGCGGTGATGATCAGCATTCCCGGCAAGCTCTGCGTCGCCAGCGGCGTGCCTGCCGCACTGAACTGCACGGCCGCGGCCTGGACCTCCAACCCGCCAGCCAGCATCCAGGTCAACGGCGCCGACAGGCAGTGCGTGGCGCTGGACAGCGCAGGCATGCCGATCGCGGCCACGGTGGCCGGCACCGTGTGCGGCACTGCCCTGAATTTTCGCGTCAGCCGCGGCTCTGAAGCTCCGCTCGATGGCACGCTCAACTGAGATGACGGCACCCATGACAGCGACCTCTCCCTCCGTCCCTCACGCCTGCGTACCGGGCAGATCCGCTCGCCGGCGCGGCGAGCGCGGCGATGCCTTGATCGAGTCCTTGATCGCCATGGTGTTGCTGGGCGTGATCGGCCTGGGCCTGGTCTACGCCGTCAGCCGCGCCATGGTCGCGCAGAAGTACCAAAAGGGACAAAGCCTGGCCATCCAGAGCATCCGCGCCGATCTGCAAGGCGCAGGTGTGGCCAATGGCTGCCCGGCCACCGGCGCAAGCACCAGCAGCAGCAACCTCAGCCTCGGCGGAAGCCTGCAGGTTTCGGGTGTGCAAAAGACCTGCACCATCACGGCCGTGACGGTCACCGTCAACGGTGTGGCCAAGGCCACCAGCCTGCCGCAGATCCAGTACGCTGCCGATGCCCAAACCTTGTTCGGGCCTGGCACGCTGACGGTGAGCAATTGAGGCCCGAGCCAATGTCCACGCCCCGGCTCACCTCCGCAAGCCGACGCCCCCAAGCGGGCTTGAGCCTGATCAGCTTGATGGTGGGCATGGTGATTTCCTTGATCGCCGTGCTGGGCGCCTTGGCGCTGTACCGCAGCACCACGCAGACCGTCTTCGGCGACGGAGGCCTGGTGCGCAGCTCCATCCAGGACGGTCAGCTGGCCACCGGCCTGCTCAGTGCACAAATCGCATTGCAAGGCGCGGGCTACGGCATCAGCAGTCCGAGCAGCGGCAACCATTTGCTGCTGATTCGCAACGCCGTGCTGAACTCCAGCACGGGCAAGCTCGATGGCACCCCGGTCACCCTCAGCAGCGCGGCGCAAAGCGGCAATGCCCTGGTCTGGGTGCACAACCCGGGGCTCAGCGCCAACACCGCCAGCTACAGCTGCGGCGCCCTTCTCTCCAACAGCAGCAACAAGGCGCTCTACCTGCTGCAGGCCAGCAGCGGCTGTCACCCTTTGAGCAGCAACTGGAAAACCATCAGCTGGACCAGCCGCGCACTCGTGGAAGACCAGGTGCTGGCCCAGGCAGTCACCTTGAGCGCCCGCAACGGCAGCAATTGCTGGCCCTACGGCGCCGTGCCAGAGGCCATCAGCAAGCTCAGCGCGCCGGCCGCTTCGGTCAGCGTGAGTCTGGGTTATGCCTCAAGTGTGAGCGGCAGCAGCAACACCTACATCAGCTGCCTGGCCAATCTGATTTCCTGATCTCCCATGGCCATTCGCATTGTTTCAAGCACCCGCCTCGCACGCTCATTGCAGCAGGGCATCTCCTCGGTGCTCTTCATGCTGCTGACAGGCCTGTCCCTGGGTGGCATGGTGTTCGGCGGCATCTACTACGTGCGCAGCCTGCAGGTGCAATCGGTCACGGTGCATGCCCTGACGCAGGCGCAGCTGAAAGCCTGGAGCGGCATTGAAGCGGTGCGGCAGTACCTGTTCCAGATCGGGGCGGTCGAGGCGGCCAAGCTCAGCGCCAATCAGGTGGTCAGCTTCGCCGGTGTCAGCGGCATTGCCGCCACGGTCAGCGAGGTGCTGGCCAATGACACGGTCAACTGCGGCGGTGGCACCCGGGTGGGCTTCAACATCACGGGCAGCAGCGGCGGCGCGAATGCCCTGCTGGCGGCCACCTTCTGCGCCAAAGGCAGCCCGGGCGGCGGCGGTGGCGGCGGCAAGACCGCAGCCGTCAACATCAAGGGCAATCTCGACATCAGCGGTGACCTGACCGTGATCGGCGATGCCAGCAGCAAGATCGTGGTCGATGGCAAGGTCACCGGTGCCGGCAGCCTGGCCGGCATCTCGAATCTGTACGCCTCGGGCGACATCAGCCTGGGCGGCAGCACCAGCATCGAGACCCTGTTTTCCGAGGGCAGTATCGCCCTCAGCGGCAGCGGCAGCTACAGCCAGGTGCAGTCCCTCAAGAATGTGTCGCTGACCGGCGGCGTCAGCGCAGGCACGATCAAGGCCAACGGCACGGTCAGTCTGGAAAGCAATGCCGTGACCGAACTGCTCGCCATCGGCAATGTCACCCTGGGCAGCAGCGCCACCATCGCCACGCTCAAGACCAAGGGCAGCGTGGTCGCCAGCAATTCGCTGATCACGGGCTCGGCACAGGTGCAGGGCAACTACGAGGAACAAGTGGCCGGCACGGTGGCCGCCGGCAACTACGGCGGCAGCCTGACCGTGCAGCCCTGGAACACCGGAGTGCATATGAGCCGCGTGGCCGGCCTCAATGTCGCGATCACGCCGCTGACAGCCGGCACGATCAGCGTGCCGACCTTCGATGCCTACGCCTACCAGAGCTCCGCCAACTACGCGTTCGAGCGGGTCGGCAGTGACACCAAGGTCACGGTCAAGAACGTCAGCAACATCCCCGACGGCGTCTACTTTCTGGTCGGAAGTGGTGCCAACCAGGACTACGTTTGCAGCAGCAACAGCTACAGCCCCGCCAGTTGCCCGGCCAAGATCTGCACCGGCTACAGCGAATACAACAGCTGCCTGAGCTACAGCGGCGGCAAATGGACGCTGGCCGGCGTGACCATGGCACCCGGCATTGTCTGGTTCAAGGGTGATTTCGAAGCTGGCCAGGGCACCTTCTACAACAGCTGGCTGGCCACCGGCAACATCAACACCGGCGGCACCAATGTGTCCTACGCGGTCAACTATGCCGGTCACGCCTCGGTGTGCACCAACAGCAGCTACCCCAATCTGGCACCCAAGAACTTCTGCAAGGCCGGCAGCAGCACCCTGCTGTCGGTCGGCGCGGGCAATATCGCCTTCGGCGCCGGCGGTCAGGTGGGCAACAACTACACCGGCGGCAAAGTCACATTGGCTGCCTCCAACCATGTCTACGGCGATGTGCTGGCCGGAGACATCCTGGAAACCGGTGGCAGCACCACAGTGCACGGCTACATCTCGGCGGCGCGCATCGGTACCGCACCGGGTGCCAGCAAGATCGGCGCCAGCACCAAGATCGACCTGAGCAACCTGCCTTCCAGCTTCAAGCCGGGCGAGACAGCAGTGACCCCGTCCGCCGCCAACAGCGCCAACCTGCTGTGGTCGCGTTACCGCTGAGCTTCGTCGCCAGGCAGGGGCGCTGACGCCACCGCAGCGGCCGTTGCTGCAGCCGCTGCAGCGGCTTCCCTCAGCTTGTCCTTTTTGCTCTTGCGGCGGCCCTTGATGCCGCCGTTCGAGTTCAGAGCCTGTGCCTGCTCCGGGCTCAGGGGGCTGGCTGCGAAACCCGCGATCTGTTCACGCGGCACGCGCTGGCCCTGGCGCTTCTCGATCAGCCGGAAATGGGCCTCGGCGCTGGCCGGCACCAGACTGACGGCCAGACCGGTTTCGCCCGCACGCCCGGTGCGGCCGATGCGGTGGATGTAGTCGGCCGGCGAACGTGGCAGGTCGTAATTCACCACCACCGGCAGCTCGGGAATGTCCAGGCCGCGGGCCGCCACATCGGTAGCCACCAGCACCTGAATCTCGCCATGGCGCAAGGCCGCCAGCACCTGGGTTCGGGCACCCTGGCTCAACTCGCCGTGCAAGGCGGCAGCCTTGATGCCGTGGGACCAGAGCTTGTCGGACACATGCTCGGTCGCGTAGCGCGTGGCCACGAACACCAGCACCCGACTCCAACTGGGCTCGGTCTGCAACAGATGGCGCAGCAGCGGCGTGCGCCGGCTCTCGTCCACCTGAATGGCGCGCTGCTGGATGGCGGCCGTGCGCTGCGGCTCCGGCGCAATGCGGACTTCCACAGGCTCCTGCAGCAGGCCCTGGGCCAGGCCCTGCACCGCCTTCGGAAACGTGGCTGAAAAAAACAGGCTCTGACGGCGCGCCGGCAGCAAGGCCAGGATGCGCTGCAACTCCTCGGCAAAGCCCAGGTCCAGCAGGCGATCGGCCTCGTCCAGCACCAGCATCTCGACGCTGCGCAGATCCAGGGCCTTGTGCTCGATCAGGTCCAGCAAACGGCCCGGTGTGGCCACCATCACATCGGTGCCACCGCGCAAGCCCATCAGCTGCGGGTTGATGGAAACACCGCCGAAGGCCTCGGAAATCTTCAGGCGCGGCGAGCCGCTCAGGCTGCGCGCGAACTCCCGCAGCACCTCACCCACCTGGACCACCAACTCGCGCGTGGGCAGCAGCACCAGGGCCTGCAGGCGGCGCGGGCCTTGGCCGGGCGGCATGCGCAAGCGCTGCAGCAGGGGCAAGCCGAAAGCGGCGGTCTTGCCCGAACCGGTCTGCGCCAGGCCCAGCACATCGCGCCCGGCCAGGATGGGCGGAATGGCGGCGGCCTGGATGGCCGTGGGGGCGTGGTAGCCCTGCTCGCGAACGGCACGAACCCAGACGGGCGCAAGGCCCAAAGAAGCAAAAGACATGGTCGGACCTGGCTGCGAGACGGGCGCCGATTGTAGGTTGCCAGCGACGTCCGGCCGGCTTCAGCGGATCTTCACGGTGATTTGCCCCAAACCCTCGGCGCTGTGCTCCAGCACATCGCCTGCTTGCAGAAAGCGGCCCGACGCCAGGCCCTCGCGAATCTGAGCATCCAGCACATAGCGCACCGGTCCATGGTGCAGCCAGGACAGGCCGAAGAACCAGGCCAACCCATGACGCCACCGGAAGCCCAGGCTCGGCGCCCGGTAGACCACACCCTCGGGCGTGCCCGTCAGCAGCACCTGCCCCTGCCGCAGCACACCCGATTCCAGCAGCGGCACGGGCCGCCCCTGGTAGCGCCAGAGTGGCAGAAGGCCCCGTTGCCAGGCTTGCTGTAACAGGCGGTCGGGGGTTTTCAGCATGTCCGACGCCGCGGCGTCCTGGCGCAGTTGCCCGTTCACATGGCTGCGCAAGCGCACGCCCTGCAGCCAGCGGCGCCAGTCGCGCGGCACCACCAGATAGGGCCCGGTGGGCATGCGCCCTGGCCCGCTTTTCGCATCACTGAACCCATGGCCCGAAGTCAGGTCCTCGGTGTTGATGCGGCGCAGCAGCTCGGCACGATCGGTCAGATCGCCGCAGAGAAAAAAGCCCAGCTGCGCTGCCTGCAGATCGGCCAAGTTGGCCAGATCGCGATCGGCTCTCAGGCACAGTTCCACCTCATAGTCCAGCAACTGCCCCGCTTCATGGCGCAGCTCGCTGCGCGCCGGGCTGGGCGTGCTGAACTTGGGAAACAGAAAGACCTCGTCGATGTCGGCCTCGCGTGCATGCGCAGCGTAGTTGGTGCCCGCGGCAATATGGGAATGAGCCCTGGCGCTAGGCAGCAAGTCGCGCTTGTCGACCGCCACCCAGGGCAGCCGCTCCGAGAGCGCCTGCAGGCCCGCGTGGCCCATGCTGCGCACCAGCTCCAGACTGTCTTCGGGAAAGCGTTGCAAGCCCACGCTCAGGTCCTGCGCCAGCAAGCGCGCGCCCTGGTCCTCGCGCACCAGCAAGGTGTGGGCGCGCCCCTCGGGCGACCGGCGCTGCGCCAGCGTCCAGGCTTGATCCAGCGACGCCAGCTGCTGGGGCTGCGGTCCGTCTGGCTGTGTGTTCTGCGGCGTGCCTTGCGGCGCCGCGCAGACGGCCGGGCCCTGCACCATGAGTGCAACTGCAAGCCATGCACAGGCCCACGATCCGGCGCGGCGACAAGAGCGCTGCGCTGACAAAACCGAGGTGGGGGACAGGAAGGGATCTGAAATCGACATGAGGCAGCCTTGTGAACGTGAAGGGTCGGTCGGGTTGGAAAGGCTCGCTGGCCAAGCTCAGCGGCGCCCTTTCACCCTAGCGCCCGCCCTGTCACAAGCAGGTCAAATCGTGAGACAGCCCCTCAGACTCCAGGTCGGCGGACCGAGCCGGTCGGCTTCCTCGGTTAAGCTGCGCCGCCGCACGCGCTGCCTCCTGCTTCGCTCCCCCGGGCGGCGTGCTGAAACCAAGCTCGAACCATGCGTGTACTGATTGTTGAAGACTCGGCCGCCCTGGCCACCACCTTGGGTGACTACCTGGGCCTGCTGGACTGCAGCGTGAGTCATGCCCACAGCGCCGCCAGTGCATTGGCCAGCCTGCGCAGCCACTGCTTCGACGTGCTGTTGCTGGACATCAATATGGCCGGCATGGATGGCCTGAGCCTGTGCCGAAGCCTGCGCCAGGATCTGCAGATCGACACCCCCGTCCTCTTCCTCACCGCCCGAGATACCTTGCCGGACAAGCTGGCCGGCTTTGCCGCCGGTGGCGACGACTATCTCGTCAAGCCCTTTGCGCTCGAAGAACTGGGCTGTCGCGTGCGCGCCCTGCATGCCCGTCACATCGGCGCGCACAAGCGAGTCCTGCGATGCGGCGCGCTCGAACTGGACCTGGTCGGCCTGATCCTGAAACATCAGGACCGGCCCATCGCCCTGGATCCGGTGCAGCTGAAGATCTTGCGCCTGCTGATGCAAAAGGCCCCCGCCGTGGTCAGCAAGGCCGATCTGGAGTACGCGATCTGGCAAGACGAAGCCATCGAGGGCAGCGCACTGCGTACGCATGTCTACCGGCTGCGCCAGCTGCTGCCGCCCGGCTGCCTCAGCACCGTCCGCGGCCAAGGCTACCGGCTCGATGCGAGCGCTTGAATTGGCACTTGAACTGGCGCGTGGCCGAGTGGCCGACTGGTGGGCAGCCAGCCTTCGTCGCCGCGTGCAGCTGGCGGTGCTGGGTCTGGTCGCAGTGCTGTCCATGGGCATGGCAGTGATCGCTTGGGCAGCCACGGAACTGGCGGCCGACAGCTTCATCAACCAGGCGCTGGAGAGGCGCGCGCAGGATCTGCGCCAGCACTTGAGCCAAGGCGTCCCGCTCGCGCAACTGGCCGCCCAGGATTCTCGCCCTGCCTACCATTTCTACAGCAGCGCACAGGCGGGGCTGCCCGCCGTGCTGCAGCAATTGAGCGAAGAAGGCGTGCATGAACTGAGCGAGATCGATGCGCATGTGCTGGTGCTTGAACATCCGGCGCCCGAAGGCGGCCGCCGCGAGCAGGTCTTTCTGCTCTACCGGCCCGAGCTGGACAGCGAGTTGGCCGCCTACGACCGTGCGATCCGCGTCCACCTACTGCTGATGCTGGCCGGTGCCGCCCTGCTCGGCCTGTTCATGGCCTGGCGGCTTGGGCGCTGGACCGCAGCCCCGATCGAGGCCTTGACCGCCCAGGTCCAGGCCCAGACGCAGGGCCTGGCGCCAATGCGCAGCCCAGTGCTGGAGCGGCCCGACGAGATGGGGCGGCTCAGCCACAGCTTTGCCCGGGCTTACCAAGATCTGGCCGACTATGCCCGGCGCGAGCGCGACTTCACCCGCTTCGCCAGCCATGAGCTGCGCACACCGCTGAGCGTCATCCAGGGCGCCGCTGAATTGATGCGTTTGGCGCCCAACCGCGAACGCATGCTGGCACCGCTGCAACGGGTTCAGGAGGCCGGCGCTCGGATGCAGGCCTTGATTGAGCTCTTCCTCTTGCTCGCCCGCGAGCAGCAAGGTCCGGCGGCTGACCACGAACCCTTGTTGCAAGGCCTGCGCGCCTGTCTGCAGGAACTTCCCGCCGCGACCACAACGGCGCCTCATGTGCAATGGCCCGCGGACGGTGCGGAGGACTGGCGAGAGCTCGAACAGCTGTGCCTGCCCCGGGCACTGGGACGCATGGCCCTGGGCAATCTGCTGCGCAATGCCTGGCTGCATGGCGACGGCAGAATCTGCATCACCATGCGCGAGCGGCGGCTGCAGCTCAGCAATGGGCGGAGCGCCAGTGCAGCCATCCGCCACGCGGGCGCGCCGCCGGAGCCTGGCCACGGCCACGGCCTGGACATCGTGGCCGCCATCGCTGAGCGCCTGGCGTGGCGCCTCAGTACCGAGGTGCAGGCCGAGCGATATCGGGTCGAGATCGAGTTCCCGGGCGGCGCAGGGCCTGCTGCCGGCGCGCCGGCAAGCGCCGCCGCGGAGCCCTGCTTTCCGAATCATGCAAACCCTGCGAGCCCTGCGAACCCTGCGAACCCTGCGAGCCCTGCAACCGTGCCGCCCGACACGGCCGGTCTGACCGCCACGGCCCCGGAACGAACGCTGTGACCTGGCTGTGACGCGCTGATTTCTAGAGTGTCGACATCCCCATCACACAGGAATCGACACCATGGCATTCACCGCCTCTGTTCTCCCGCACGCCGCTCAAACCGCGTCGCCTGCCCACCGCCGAGCTGGCAGGGCGCCCGCCCTGGCGCACCGCCTCGCTTGGCGCCTCATTTGTGGGATCGGCTTGGGCCCGTTCCTGAGCCTGCCCCCTGCCCACGGGGCAGGCACGTCAGCCGCATCACCGGTACCGCAAGAAGCAGGCGACTCAGTCGGCCTGCACGGGCATATCAGCCTGCTGCTGATGGCCGAGCAGCGCCGATCCCGCCTGGACGGCGAGGGGCAAGCCCAGCAAGAGTCGCTGCAGTCCACGGTTGACGCACACCGGCAGCTGCTCCTGCGCCCCATGTTCGAGTTGCGTCAGCGCCTGGGGAGCACGGCGGGCGAGTGGCGGGTCAGCAGTGCCGTGGGCGGCGTGGCCGATGGCTATCACATGCTGCTCGGCTCTCGCATGCGTTGGGATGATGGCTCCACTCTGGGCCTGTACTGGATGCCGGCTCTGCCCCAGCGCGAAGTCTGGCAAGACCCCTATGCCCTGGGTGTCGTGCGCCAGCGCAGCCGGGAAAGCCTGCAGGGCTGGCAGATCGAGGCGTCGCAGTTGCTGGGCAGCAGCTACAACCTGCGCTTGAGCAGCGCGCAGCGCCGAATCGCCACGGAACTCAGTGGCCAGCAGTCGCTCGCGGAGGCCGAGCGTTTGCTGCTGCGACGTTCGGGCCGCGTCAGCGAGCTGAGCCTGTGGCGAAGCCACGATGTCGGCGCCCACCAGACCTTGAGCTGGCAGCTCGACGCCCGCCACGACACCGCCGAAGGGCAGGCCATGGCCCACCGGCGCTGGGGTGGCGAGCTGCGCTACCAGCAGCAATGGGGACGTCAGGGGCTGGCACTGAGCCTGGCCTGGCATCGGCAGAAGCAGCGCGGCCCGCATCCCCTGGCTCCAGCGTCGAGCGGGGTAGGCAGTGAACAGATCCACAGCGCGGCGCTGATGGCCTCTCACGCCGCACCCTTCGGGCTGCGCAAGTTCACGGCCTTCGGGCGCCTGTCCTGGCGCCATCGCCAATCGTCCTGGGACTTCCACGACGCGCGAGACCTGAGTGCGGCCATCGGCCTGCGTCGAGACTTCTGACCCGCCGTTGCGGGCAGCCGCAGGCCGGCACCGCCCGCCCCAGGCATGCTGCAGCTTCATGGCAATCGACCTACCAGAGTTGATAGGTTTCAAACCACAGCGCTTTGCGTATCGTCCGCACCGTTCCAAACGGAGGAGATGGACGTGCATATCAGTGCTGTTTCGCGAGACGAGATGGGGGCGCAACTGCTGGCCGAGATTGCGGCCTACCGCTACCAGGTGTTCGTCGAAACCTTGGGGTGGCAGCTCGACTGCCCTCCAGGCTGCGAGCTCGATCAGTTCGATCATGCCCATGCCCATTACCTCCTGCTGCGTGACGAATCGGGCGCTCTGGGAGGATGCGCCCGCCTGCTGCCGACGCTGAGGCCCTACCTGCTGCAGGAGGTTTTCCCCATGCTGGCGCCGGGGCTATTGCCGCGCGATGCGGCGGTTTGGGAGCTCTCGCGCTTTGCAGTTCTCAATCCGAGTCAAGCCTTGATCGATGCAGACCGGCCGCGCGCCCACAGCACGCTGCCCCAGTTTTCCTCGACCGAGGCCATCGCCTTGCTGCAGGCGGCCCTGGACCACGCCCGGGGCCTGGGCGTTCGCAGCCTGGTCACCGTCTCCCCCGTGGGCATCGAGCGACTGCTGAACATGGCCGGCTTTGTCACCCGCGCCCTGGCGCCCGCGCAGGTGGTTGGTGGCCACCGCCTGTTTGCCTGCCAGATCGAATGCCAATCCCGTCGCCCCCTGCGCGTGCAAGCGGCCGGCCGCAGCCCCAGCGTTCAGGCGGCCTGAGCCCGGCACCCAACCGCGAGAGCACCATGAGCTTCGACGACACCCTGATCGCCCCTTCCACCCGCCCTCGTGCGGTGGCCCCGCCGCAGGAGCACAGCATCAGCCATGAGCTGCCCGAGTGGCCCCGAGCGCGCAACTTTGCCGAGGCCTTGCGTCGCAATGCCGCAGAACAGGGCGACGCCCTGGTCTACCAATTCTGGCAAACCGAGGACGATCAGGACGAGCAACTGAGCCACAGCCAATTGGCCGCTTGGGTGGGTCGTTATGCCCAGGCCTTGCGCCAGCTGCCGGGTGCGGACGAGGGGCGTCTTCAGCTGGTCCTGGCCCTGCCGCAGGGGCGGCAGTTCGTGGTGGCCTTTCTGGCCTGCCTGGCGGCGGGTGTCGTGGTCGTGCCGACCTTTCCGCCGCGCAGCCCCTTGCAGGCCGATCGTCTGCGCCTGGTGCTGCGTGAGCTGGGCCAGGCCCATGTGCTGTGCCGCCGGGCCAGCCTCCATGAGGAACTGGCCGAGCTGCGCACCGACCCTGAGCTTGGCGCCACTCGATGGATCTGCGTCGAGGAGCTGGATCAGGCGCCCGCAGCCAGCCTGGCCGGGCTGGATCCCGACCCGGAGGCCCTGGCCATGCTGCAGTACACCTCGGGCTCGACCGGCCGGCCCAAGGGCGTGATGCTGAGTCAGCGCAATCTGGTCGAGAACTCGCAACTGATCCAGGATTGTTTCGGCCACCGCAAGGGGCACAGCCGATCGGTGATCTGGTTGCCGCCGTATCACGATATGGGCCTGGTCGGCGGCGTCTTGCAGCCGGTCCATGCAGGCTTCGCCACCTTGCTGATGCCCACCAGTGTGCTGGTGCGCAGCCCCGCCCGATGGCTGCAAGCAGTGAGCGAGTTCAGCCAGGGCTGCAGCGGCGGGGTCAGCAGCGGCGGCCCCAACTTTGCCTTCCAGCTCTGCGTCGACAAGGTGCGTGATCGCGAGCTGCAGGATCTGGACCTCAGTGGCTGGCGGGTGGCCTTCTGCGGCGCCGAGCCCATCCATGCGCGCTGCATGGATGCCTTCGCTCAACGTTTCGCCGCAGCGGGCTTCAAGGCCGAAGCACTGTTCCCCTGCTACGGCATGGCCGAGACCACCCTCATGGTCAGCGGCAAGCCCCTGGGTCAGGCACTGGGGCGACGCCACCTGGACGCACGCGCCCTTGCGCGCCAGCAATGGCTGCCGCAGGATGCGCAGCTGCCGCACAGCCAGACCGTGGTCAGCTGTGGCAGGCCTCACGCCAGCCTGGAGCTTCGCATCGTCGAGCCCAGCTCGCGACTGGCGCGCGGCGAGCGTGAAATCGGCGAGGTCTGGGTGCGCGGCTCCAGCGTCACCCACGGCTACTGGCAAGACCCCGAGCGCAGCGCCCAGAGCTTCAACCAATGGCTGGACGGGCAAGGCGGCTGGCTGCGCACCGGCGACCTCGGCGCCCTGGATCAAGGCGAGCTGTTCATCACCGGGCGCAGCAAGGAGCTGCTGATTGTTCGCGGTGCCAACTACTTCCCTCAAGACCTCGAACATGAAGCCCTGAGCGCCTGCCCCGAGCTGATCAACTGCCGTGCTGTGGCCTTCCAGCATGGTCCGCTGGGCGAGGAACAGGTGGCCCTGGCGCTGGAGGTTCCGCGCAGCGCGATCGACGAGCTCGACATGCAGCGCCGCATCAACGCCCGCCTGAGCGAGAAGTACGGCATCACGCTCGATACCTTGCTCTTCATCCCGCGCAAGACGGTGCGCACCACCTCCTCGGGCAAGCTGCAGCGCGTGGCGCTGAAGCAGGATTTCATTGAAGGCCGGCTGCCCATCTACCTGCGCATCGATGCTCGGACTGAAGCGATCGAAAGCCAGGCCGCGGCAAACACGCTGCCCACGCGCCTGGACAGCGCGGCCGCCATCGAAAGCTGGTTGCTGCTTCGCATCGCCCAGGCGCTGCGTTGCACGCCTGCGCAGCTGCACCCCGAGGACAGCTTTGCCAGCATGGCGCTGGATTCGGTGGCGGCGCTGGAGCTGCTGGCCGATCTGGACAGCAGCCACGGCATCCAGCTGGAGCCTGATGCGCTCTACCGCCACAACAGCCCCGCCCTGCTGGCCCAGGAAATCTGGCGCCGCACCCAATTGCACCCTCTTGCCTGCTGAAGGAGCACGCCATGGCTGACAGCCATTTCTCACTGACCCTGTGCCGATTCATCGCCGATGCCTTCCTGGGTGACGGCAGCCGCGTGCAGCGGGACACCCCCTTGCTGGAGCTCAACATCCTGGATTCCGCCGCGCTCTTCGATGTCGTGGACTACATCCGCCAGGAGTTCGGCGTGCAGATTCCGGTGGCCGACATCCACCCCGAGCATTTCGCCAATGTCGCCCAGCTCGAAGCGCTGGTGCTGCGTCTCAACCCCTTGGAGAAAATCGCATGATTCCGAACCAGTGGTATGCCATCCTTCGCAGCGAAGACGTCAAGAAGAAAAAACCCGTCGGGATTCGCCGCTTCAACAAGAACCTGGTGGTCTACCGGGACACCGCCGGCCAGGTGGTTTGTCTGGCCGACCGATGTGCCCACAAGGGCGTGCCCTTGAGCCACGGTCAGCAGCATGGCGACTACATCGCCTGCCCCTACCACGGCTTCCAGTACGACGCCAATGGCCGCTGCGTGCACATGCCGGTGCTGGGCAAGAACGGCGTGGTGCCCAAGCACATGCAGGTGCCCAGCTTCACGGTGCGCGAGCAACATGGGCTGATCTGGTGCTGGACCGGCGAGCAGGTGCCCGAGCAACTGCCGGAAGTGCCCATGTTCAAGGAGTTTGCTGAGTACACCGGCTTCACCTCGCGCTATGCCTGGCATGCGCCCACGCATTACACACGTTATGTGGAGAGCGTCTGCGAGGTCTACCATGTGCCCTTCGTCCACAAGGGTTCGGCCCTGAACATCTGGGACCCCAAGGGCGGACGCGTCGATGACTTCAGCTGCCATCTCGAAGGGCACCTGATTCGCAGCGATTTCATCCTGCGGCCCGACGACGACCGCACGGCCGAGGAAACCCTCAGGGCACGCCTGCCCTGGACCCGCGGCTGGCGCATCGGCGTGGATGTGCAGATGCCGAACATGGTGCAGATCCGCAACGATGTGTTCGACGTCTACCTGATCGCCACGCCCATCGACGATGAGAACTGCTGGCTCTGCATTTGCTACAAGGAGCCCAAGCGCGACCTGCTGTTCCCGATGGTGAAGCCCCTGCCCATCCCGGGCTGGCGCCGCGTGCGCCCCTGGCTGATGTGTCGCATGGAGCGCTTCATCCAGCAATCCAAGGACATGGCCGCGCTCAGGGGCCAGACTCCCAAGATCTCCAGCCTGGAGGCCAACCGGCTGATCTCGGTCGACAAGGTCAATGCCTACTACCTGCGTCTGCGCGATCAGCTGATCCAGGAGGCCCAAGCTCAAGCGCAGAGCCAGGTGAGCGCTGCCTCGGCCCAGCGAGCCGCCAACGAGCAGGAGGCGCCGCCTTGCGAGATCAAGCCCATCCACATCTTGCCGCACAAGCCGCAAGCCGCCTGAAGCCCAGCAGCCAGGCCAGCACTTCAGTCAGCCCCTCAACCACGCAGCACGCACCATGAACGCAGCACATCACGACATTGCGGCCACCGTCAGGGCGGTCGTTCAGAAGCACTCGCAGTACGCCGATGAGGCCTTGCAGGACCATGTCCTGCTGCAAGAGGATCTGGGCATCGACTCCATCATGCTGGCCGGCATCGTCAGCGAGCTCAACAGTCTCCTGCAAACGCGGGTGAGCGTGTCCCCGGGGGATTCCGACACCCTGGTGAGCCTGAGCGCGCGCTTTGCGGCCCAGCTACCGGCACAGGCTCCGGTGCAACAGCCGCCAAGCGCCGACCCGGCTGCGCTGGCACGGGCTGCAGTGGCCGCTGCAGCCGCCTTCAGCGCGCCCGCGCTGGCCACGGCTGACTCCAGCAGCAGCACGGGCAGCACGGGCAGCAAGACGACCATGCGTGATTTTGTCGGCAACGGCACCGACCCGGACATCTTCACCAAGACCCGTCGCTTCCAGCGCTTCCAGCGCGAGCGGGCCGAGCAAGGCCACTTCTGGTACGGCATGGCCTCGCGTGGGCGCAGCAGCAACCGTGCGCGCATCTTCGACCGGCACGAGGGCCGGGAGCGTGAGTTCCTGCTGTTCGCCTCCAACAACTACCTGGGCCTGGCCAATGACGAACGGGTGCTGGACGCGATTCAGCAGGCCAGCCGCGAGTACGGTGCCACCAACACCGGCAGCCGTCTGATCGCCGGCACCACCGAGGTGCATCAGGTGCTGGAGCGCAAGCTGGCACAGCTGAAGGGCCG
This sequence comes from Paucibacter sp. B51, assembly GCF_027863535.1. Taxonomy (NCBI): domain Bacteria; kingdom Pseudomonadati; phylum Pseudomonadota; class Betaproteobacteria; order Burkholderiales; family Sphaerotilaceae; genus Roseateles; species Paucibacter sp. B51. Next base: position 4,017,814 of record NZ_JAPIVN010000001.1, read on the forward strand.
CGAGGATTGCCTGGTCTTCCCGTCCGGCTACTCAGCCAATCTGGGCACCATCGCCGCCTTGGTGGGACCGGGCGATCAAGTCATCGGCGATGTCTACAACCACATGAGCATTCAGGACGGTTGCAAGCTCTCGGGCGCCACCCGCCGGCTCTACCCGCACAACGACATGCAAGCGCTGGAGGACATGCTGGCGCGCCATGAAGACCAGTCGGGCGGGCGCCTGATCGTCGCCGACGGGGTCTTCAGCATGCATGGAGACATCGTGCATCTGCCCGAGCTGCTCAAGCTGGCCCAGCGCTACCAGGCCCGCGTGCTGATCGACGAGGCCCACAGCACCGGAGTGCTCGGCACCACCGGCTCCGGTACCACCGAGCATTTCCAGCTCAAGGGCCGGGTGGATCTCGAGGTCGGCACCATGAGCAAGGCCCTGGGTGGCCAGGGTGGCTTTGTTGTTGGTGACGCCGAGGTAATTGACTACCTGCGCTACTACGCCAACAGCTATGTCTTCGCGGCCACGATTCCGGCCCCCGTGGCCGCGGGTTTGAACGCCAGCCTGGACATCATGGCAGCGGAGCCAGAGCGGCTGGCGCGGCTGTGGAGCAATATCGACTACCTCAAGGCCAGCCTGGACCGACTGGGCTTCGACACGGAGCAGTCAAACAGCGCCATCATCCCGGTACGCATCGGCGACGAGACCCTGGCCATGAATATGGGTCGCTCCCTGCGTCGGCGCGGTCTTTACTGCCAGACCGTGGTCTTCCCCGGCGTGGCCGTGGGTGATGCGCGCCTGCGCATCAGCGTGCTGGAATCGCACACCCGGCAGGATCTCGACCAGGCGCTGGACATGCTGCTCGCGGCCGCCCAGGAGAACCGCCTGCCCCTGCATGAGGCCTTGGCCGCATGAGCAGCCCCACGCTGGAAACGACCCCAGCAGCCATGGATCGGCGGTCCCTGGGACTGCAAGCCGTGCTGCAACGCGGCGTGCATCAAGCCCTGTTGAAATGGCCCGACGCCTGGCCGCTGCTGCGTGATGCTGAACATGAGCTGAGCTATGGCGATTGCCGCCAATGGGTGTCCACGGCGCGTGAGCAGCTGCTGGCGGACTGCGGCGACCAGGCCGTGGCCATCTGGATGGACAAGCAGGCGCTGTACGCCCAGTGCATTCTGGCGACGCTGTTCTCGGGCGCACGCTACCTGCCCCTGGACGGCGCGCAGCCGGTCGAGCGCGTGCAAGCCATCGTGGCCGACGCGCGGCCAGCATTGCTGATCCTGGATGCCGCCCATGCCGAACTCTGGCTTCAGGCCCAAGCGCAGCGCCGCGATCCCGACACACGCCCGACACGCCTGCTGGTGCTGAGCGAGCAGACGCCGGCACTGGAGGCCTGGGCGGACGCCTGGGCCGAAGCCCAGGGACGCTGGCTTTCTTCGAAGCTGACCGGCCTTCCCCCGGGACCGGCCTTGCAGGAGGAGCGCATCGATCCCGGAGCGGTGGCGGCCATTCTCTACACCTCGGGCTCCACCGGGCTGCCCAAGGGCGTGCAGCTGAGCCAGCTCAATGTGCTCAATTTCGTCAGCTGGGCCGCCCAGACCTTGGGCCTGCAGCATGAAGACCGCCTGCTCAATCTCGCAAGCTTCAATTTCGACCTCAGCACCTTCGATCTCTTCGCTGCCTTGCAGGCCGGCGCCAGCGTCTACATCAGCCACGAGTCGGAGCTGCGTCATATGGCGCGACTGGGCGAGCTGCTGGAGCAGCAAGCGACCACCGTGGTCTACGGCGTGCCTTCCACCTTCGGCCTTCTGCTGCGCAGCGGCGTCCTCACACCGGAACGCCAGTCGGCCCTGCGCCACCTGATCTTTGCCGGCGAAGTCATGCCCAAGCCGCTGCTGCAGGCCCTGGCAGCGCAGCTGCCGCGCGACTGTCGCCTTTACAACTTCTACGGCCCGACCGAGACCAATGTCTGCCTCTGGCATCCGGTCAGCGCCGAAGACCTGGCCAGCGATGGGCCTGTGCCAATTGGCCGCCCCATCCGCGGCGCCGAGGTCTGGCTGCAGGACGAAAGCGGTCGCCACATCGTCGAGGAAGGCCATCAGGGCGAGATCTGGGTGGCCGGTGACTGTGTCACGCCCGGGTACTGGCAACGCCCCGACGATGCCAACAGCCACCAGCACCGGCTGGGCCGCCATGCCACGGGTGACCAGGGCTCCTGGCATCGGGGCAGCCTGCTCTATCACGGTCGCCGCGACCGCATGGTCAAGATCCATGGCTTCCGCGTCGAACTCGGGGAGATCGAGGCGGCCCTGGCTCGCCAAAGCCAGTTGGCCGAATGCGCGGTGCTGGCCCTGCCAGGCGCAAGTGGCACCCGCCTGCTGGCCGCCTATGTGCCGCGCGAAGGCTGCTGCGTGCCCGGCACCCTGGCTCTGAAGCAGCATTGCGCCAGCCTCCTGCCGGCCTATATGGTGCCGCAGCAATGGGTGGCGCTGGCTCAGTTGCCCAAGAACGCCAACGGCAAGATCGACCTGCGCCGGCTTCAGGCCCTGATCCTGGATGAAGAGGCCGCCCAGTCATGAACGCTTCCGCCGCACACCTGCTGGGCATGGGCTTGCGTCACGCCAACCTGCCAGCAACCCAGGATTGGCTGGATCGGCTGGCGGCCGTCCGCTCGGCCTGCACGGGTTCAGGCGCGGACCATGCCTTGCCGCTCCATAACCTGCCGCCCTTGCCTGCCGAGCAGCGCCTGCCCGTAAGCGCGGGCGATCTGGGTCAATTCGGCATCCCACCGATCTATCGCGCGTCCATCCACCGCATTCAGATCCATCTGCTCGAACTCGCGCAAGAAGCGCTGCAGCAGGCCGAGCGGGCGGGCGTGAAGCTCGAACGCGAGCACTGCGATGTGATTCTCGTCACCGCCCTCGGGCTCAACCGCAGCCACGAAAACGAAGCTCGCGCGGCAGCGCTGCGCTGGGCCGCCGCGGGCTGGCGCGACCACCCCGATGCACGTGCTCTGCTGGAACTGTGGCGTCAGGATCTGGAGCAGGGCTTCACCGCCAGCTCGCACGACAAGGTGGGCGAAATGGCCAGCGCCCTGGCCGCGCGGGTGGCCGCGCATTTTCAGCTGCGTGGACGCGTGCTGGCCCTGGAGGCACGTGCCGAAGGTGGGCGCGCAGCGCTGGCCGCAGCCCTGAACTGTCTGTCGCATGGCGGCAGCCGGCAGGTGCTGATCCTGGGCGCGCAAACCCTGGACAGTCCCCTGCACGAACGCCCCGACCTGACGGACACCTCCACCCCTGAGCTGCCCACCTGGCGCGAGTCCGCCTGCGCCCTGCTGCTCGGCGATGTGTCCGCCGCCCACGCCGGGCAGATGATGCTGCAGCTGCCCCCCGCCACGCCCGTCTGTCCAAGGCCCGCAGCGACCGTGGCCGCCGGGCCGGTGGTGCACATCGAGGGTCAGGTCTTGCCTGTGCAGACGGTCTTGGGCTACGGCCATGCGATGCAAGACTTGCAGGCCCTGGCTCTGGCGGCCCTGGCTCAAGCACAAGCACAAGCACAAGCACAAGCACAAACCGCGGGAGCTGGTGCGAGCCGCAGCCCAGCCGTCCACGCCGAACTCGGCCCGCAGGCGCGTCTTGTGCTGCAGGCCGCCGGCCAGCCGCTGCCGGAACAGGCTGGCTCCGAGACGGGCCCGGTGGCCGTGGTCGGCTGCGGCAGCGCCTTTGGCGACACCCGGGGCAATGCCGAGTTCTGGGCAGCCCTGAGCCAGCCCGGCCACCGCTTCCGCCCGCTCGACCCGGCGCGCCATCATTGCGATCCCTTCCTGGACCCGCAAGCCCGCCACAGCCTGGCCTACTACATCGAGCAGGCCAGCCATGCCGGTCTCGAGCCGGCCGTGCACCCGCATGCAGCCAGCATGCATCTGGCGCGCAGCGTGGCCAGCGAGGCCTGGTCGGCTGTCGCCGGCCTGGCCCCGGAGCGCCTCGGCCGGCTGCAAGTCATCTGCGCCAGCAATCTGACGACGCCGGCCTTGCGCAGCGCCGGCGCCCAAGCCCTGCTGCCGCGCGTGCTGGAGCGCCTGGATGCGCTCGGCCGCCTGCAGGGCTGGAACGAGGCACTGCGCCAATCGCTGGCCCACGCCCTGCACAACCAGGCCCAGGCCGAACGCCTGCCTTCCGCCGAGGACCAGGGCCTGGCCACCGCCAGCGGCCTGGGCCGTGCCGTGGTCGGCGACCTGCCGGCCCAGGTTCTGGCGCTTGAAGCCGCATGTGCCAGCTCCATGGCGGCGCTCGATCTGGCCGGCCTGGCCCTGCGCGCCGGTCAGGTCGACACCGTGCTGGTGCTGGGTGTGGAGCTGCCGGTCAACAGCAGCGATCTGCTGCTCTGCGCCGCACAACGCATGCTGGCGCCCGGCTTGATGGCCAGCTTCGGCATCGATGCCAGCGGCTTCACGCCGGGCGATGGCGCCGGCGCGGTGCTGCTGATGCGCAAGCCCCAGGCTGAGGCCCTGGGCTTGCCAGTGCTTGCACAGTTGCTGGCTTTCGGCGCCAGCACCGACAGCAAATCCATGATCGCGCCGAACCAGGCGGGCCAGACCCAGGCCATGCGTCGTGCCTTTGCCGCGCTGACGACCCAGGGCATCGGCCCGTCGGCGCTGCAGTATGTGGAGACCCACGGCACCGGCACCTTGATTGGCGATCAGGTGGAAACCGCCTCGCTGGCCGAGGTCTACGCCGGGGCCACCCAAGGCCTGGCACTGGGGGCGCTCAAGTCCAAGTTCGGCCACTGTTTTGCCGCGGCCGGCATGGCCAGCCTGATCAAGACCGTGCTGGCCCTGGCCCATGAGCGCATGCCGGCCAACCACTTCGAACGCCCGCTCAAGCCCGAGCTGGAATGGCCGCGCCTGGGCCTCGACCCCTTGTTCACCGAGCGCCCCTGGCCACGCAACCCTCAGCAGCGTCGCCGTGCCGGCATCAATGCCTTTGGCACCGGCGGCATCAATTACCACCTTGTGTTGGAAGAGGCTTGAATGCAGTTCGCCCTGACCCCCGCGCAGCATGCGCTGCAAGCGCGTATCGCCACCCTGGCCTCCAGTTTGCAGGACCCGCTCTTGCACGAACGTGACCGGGCCTGCGAGTTCTCACGGCCGCTCTGGCAGGCCATGGCCAGCGCGGGCCTGCACCTGCTGCCCGCCCCGGCCGAGTACGGCGGGCAGGCCCTGGGCGCCCTGGATCTGGCTCTGGCCCTGGAGACCCTGGGCGAGCAGGTACCGGACACCGGCCTGGTGTTCGCCCTGGCCGCCCACCTGTGCGCCTGCATCCATCCGCTGCTGACCTTCGGCAGCGAGTCGCAGCAAAAGGAATGGCTGCCGCAGATCGGCAAGCAAGGCTGGCTGGGCGCCCATGCGATCACCGAGGCGCAAGCCGGCTCGGACATCTCGGCCATGCGCACCCGGGCCCAACGCGAAGGCCAGGGCTATCGCATCAGCGGGCGCAAGTGCTACATCAGCAATGCGCCGGTCTGCGACTTCCTCATCGTCCACGCCCGCACCGGCGAGAGCGGCAGCTTTCTCGACTACAGCAGCTTTGTGCTGGACCGCCACAGCAGCGGCGTGCACATCAGCGCCACGCCGCATGAGAAGCTGGGCCTGCGCACCACGGCCATGGGCGATGTGGAGTTCGATGGCGTCTGGGTTCATGAATCCCAGCGCCTGGGCAAGGAGGGCAGCGGCGGCCCCATCTTCCAGGCCAGCATGGCCTGGGAACGCAGCTGCCTGTTCGCCATGTACCTGGGCACCATGAAGCGCCAGCTGCGCGCTTGCTGGTCCCATGTGGAGGAGCGCGAGCAGTTCGGTCGCCCCCTGATCGAGCAGCAAAGCCTGGCCCACCGCCTGGCCGATATGCAGCTGCGCTACGAGTCGGCGCGCCTGCTCTGCCTGCGCGCCGCCTGGTCGCTGGACCTGCCGCAGCCCGCCCGCGGTGATGCCAGCCTGGCCGCCAAGCTGGCCCTCAGCGAGGCCGCCGTGCTCAACGGACTCGATGCAGTGCATCTGCACGGCGCGCTCGGCATGCTCAGTGGCGCCATCGAACGCGAGCTTCGCAATGCCCTGCCCAGCAGCGTGTTCTCGGGCGGCAGCGAAGTCTTGAAAAACCAGCTCGTGCAGCAACTGCGCGGCGACTACAAGCGTGAAGCGCGCGGAGGACGTTGAACATGGCAAGCATGGTGGGACAAGCCACATTGGGCAAGGAAGAGCTGCTGGAGACGGCGGGGCTGATGGTCGAGTTCACCCGCGCGCGCGGAGACCATCTCTACTACCTCGATGAGAACGGGAAGGAACGGCAAGTCCTGGATCTGGTCGGCGGCTTCGGCTCCACCCTGCTGGGCCACAACCACCCCGAGCTGGTGGAGCTGTTGACCCGCTGCCTGGCGCAGCAGCGCCCGGTGCATGCCCAGGGCTCGCGCAGGCAACAAGCCAGCGAACTCAAGCAGGCCCTGGCCGACTACCTGCACCAGCACAGCGGCGAGCGCTACAAGATCTACCTGCTCAACACCGGCACCGAGGCGGTCGAAGCCGCCATCAAACATGCCCGTTATGCCTATGCCCAGCGCATGGAGGCCATGAGCGATGCCTGCGCGGCCAATGCCCGCGAGCTGCAGATCCGGCTGGAGCGCGGCGAGATCCAGATCGACGCACCCCTGCTGCAACAGGCCGAGCGCCTGCTGCAACACGAGCCCCTGGACCATGTGGACGCCTTGCTGTCCGCCGTGAACCAGCGCAATCTGCAAGCCCTGGCCACGGCGCCGCTGATGGCGGCCCTGCCCTATGCCTTCCATGGCAAGACCCTGGGCTCGCTCGCCCTGACCTGGAACCGCGATGCCCGCCTGGCCTTTGTGCGCAACAACCCCGACGCCTTGTTCGTCCATGAGCCCAGCCAGTTCCTGGCCCAGCTGCGCGAACACAGCGTCAGCGTCTACCAGTTCGAGTTCCAGCCCCTGCGCCTGGTCGAGCGCCGCCTGCCCCGGCTGGCGGGTCTGATCTACGAACCCCTGCGCGGCGAGGGCGGCATCCTGGAGCTGGATGCGGAGTTCCGCACCCTGCTGCAAGCACTGCGCGAGCACCACCCCGAGGTGGCCCTGATCGCCGACGAGGTGCAGTGCGGCCTGGGCCGCACCGGCCGGCCGATCGAAAGTGCAGCACAAGGGCTGCCGGCCGACTACCTCACCTTCGCCAAATCTCTGGGTGGTGGCCTGTGCAAGATCTCGGCCCTGGCGGTGCGCGAATCGCTGCAGCACCGCGAGTTCGGCATGCTGCACAGCTCGACCTTTGCCGAGGACGACCTCAGCGCCAGAGTAGCGCTGCGCAGCCTCGAGATCCTGCAGCGCGATGCTGTGGCGCAACGCTGCGCCTCGCTCGGCGAGGCCTTGCTGGAGGGCTTGCAAGCCCTCCAGCGCGCCCATCCCGAGCTGATCCGCGCAGTGCGCGGGCGCGGCTGCATGCTGGGTCTGGAGTTGCAGGACCTGAGCGAGCATCGCTCCCCCCTGCTGGCCAGCCTGGCCCAGGAGCAGCTCCTGGGCATGGTCTGCGCCGGCCATCTGCTGCACGCTCATGGCTTGCGGGTGCTGCCCTCGCTGGGCCGACGCAGCGTGCTGCGCATCCAGCCCTCGGCCTATTTGCAGCCCGCCGATCTGCAGCAGGCGCTGCAAGCCTTCCGGGCCTTGTTCGAGACGCTGGCCCAGGGCAATCTGCAAAGCCTGCTCGCCCACATGCTGTCCAGCGGCTTCACGCCCCTGGTCCTGCCGGCCGCGCGGACGGGCAGCGGCGCCGAGTCTCTGGCGCCCGCTGGCAGCGCCACGGCCGTGGAGCGCATCGGCTTCCTGGCCCACCTGATCGACGCCCAAAGCCTGCGCGAGTGGGAGCCCGGCCTGGCCGGCCTCAGCGACGAACAGCTGAGCGAGCTGTGCAGCCGCGTGCAATGCGCGATGGAGCCGCAGCTGATTGCCAGCCGGCGCGTGCGCTCACCCCTGGGTCGCGAGGTCGAGCTGCGGCTCTACGGCATCATGATGGATTCGGAGAGCATTGCCGCCGACATCCGCTTCCACCGTGCCCAGCAGATTCGGCGTCAGGTCCAGCATGCCTACCAGCGGGCGCGCGATGAAGGCTGCGGCCTGGTCGGCTTTGGCGGCTACACCTCCATCGTCACCGCCAACTGCATCGATTTCGAGTACGAGCATCCGCCCGTCACCAGCGGCAACGCCCTGACGGTGGCGGCCAGCCTGGCCGCGACCCGATCCAGTGCCGCACGCATGGGCCTGGTCAGTTCCGAAGCGGTGGTCGCCGTGGTCGGCGCCGCCGGCAATATCGGTCAGGTGCAAGCGCTGCTGCTGGCCGCGCAGTGTCGCCGCCTGATCCTGCTTGGACGCCCCGGCCATGAGGCCCGCCTGGCCCAGGTGCGGCGCGACATCGCCAGCGAGCTGCTGCAACAGCCGCTGCCCAGCATCGATGCCGCCAGCACCTGGGCCCGGGCGCTGCGGGAGTGGCGCCAAGCCCAGCAAGGCACGCCGGACCTGGCCCAGCTGGATGCCTGGTTGGCGCAGCAGGCTTGGGTGCAGCTGAGCACCTCGCTGGACGCCTGCCGCGAGGCCGACATCGTGATCAGCGCCTCCAGCAGCCCCCAGCCCGTGCTGCGGGCCGAACATTTCGCGACCGACCGCCCGGTGCTGGTTTGCGATGTGGCGGTGCCCGGCGATGTCGATGCCGACAGCGTCCAGGCCCTGCCGCAGCTGCGCCTGATCCGCGGCGGCGTGGTGCGCCTGCCGATGGCGCCCGAGCTGGAGCTGCCCGGCATGCAGCTCGATCCGGGCCTGATCTTCGCCTGCGCCGCTGAGACCTTGCTGCTGGGCCTCTCGGGCATCCGCGCCGACTTCAGCAAGGGTCCGGTGCGGCCCGAGCAGGTGCGCGAGATCGAGGGTCTGGCACGCCTGCACGGTTTCGAGATCGATCATGAAAAGCGCGTCGGCGCCTTCTGAGTACGAGGCCCCATGCACGACGCCGTGATGCCCGACGCCTTGCTGCAGCGGATCGAGCCCTTGCTGGCCCTGGCTGCACGGGCGCCGTCCTCGCACAACAGCCAGCCCTGGCGCTTGCGCTGCCTGCCCGCGGTTCCGCCACGCTGGCAAGACAGCGGCCCCTGGACCCAGGCCCTGGCCATCGAGCTGGACCCCGCGCGCTGCCTGCGCGCCCTGCCGGCGCTGCAGCGCGAGATGCTGATCAGCCTGGGCGGCTTTGCGGCCATCTTGCTGAACCTGCTGCGTCTGAGCGCCTGGCCGGTCAAGGCGGTGCCGGCCGAGCCGAGTCAAGAAGGCCAGGAAGGGCGCCTTCTCTTGCTGCTCGGCGCTCAGCCCTGCGCCGAGCGCGTCGATCACGCCGGCCTGGCACGCCTGAACCGCGCCCTGCGCCTGCGCCACACCGAGCGCGGCCCCTACCTGCCAATGCAGGGCCTGCGCTTTCACCTGGAGTCACCGGACAACCCGCTGCCCTACACGCTGGACCTGCAGGAGCCGCGCCCGACGCTGCGCTGGCAAGCCCTGCATGCCAGGTCCGCACGGGCCGAGTTGGCCGAGTTCTATGCCCGCCACGGCGCCCGCGATCTGATGCACCCGCAGGCCTGGGCCGAGACCTATGCCCACCTGAACTTTGCCGCCGAGCAGCCCGCCCGCCCTGTGCCACAGGGCATGCCAATCGAACGCTTGTTCGGCCCCCTGCCCGCCTGGCGCCGCCGCCTGCTGCAGCTGTTGCTGCACCCGCGCTTGCTACGCGGGCCGGCCGGCCGCCCGGTGACGGCCGAGGCCGGACGCCAGCTGCGCGCCCTGATCCTCAGCAGCCCCGCCCTGCTCTACCTCAGCACGCCCCGCGAGAGCGGCACGGCGCTGGAGGGATGGCTGGCCGGGGAGGCCATCGCCCGGCTCTGGCTGGCGGCGGCCGATGCCGGCCAGGCCCTGCACCCCTTGAGCGTGGCGCTGCAGCACGAGGACCTGGCTCAGGGTCTGGCGGGTCTGCTCGGTTGCCGCGAGCGCCTGCTGTTCATCGCGCGCGCCGGCACGCCGGCTCAGGCCCTGCGCCAGGCCCAGCACCACCGCCGTGCGCCATCTGCGTTCTGCGTCTCGCAGCGTTCCGACGCATCACCCTGTTTGCCTTGCAGCCCCAGCCCATGACCGCCACAAAGCCGCCCTCGTCAAGACCGCCCTCGCCGAGCTCGCCCTCGCCCACCTGGCGTTCGCTGGCAGCGCCGCCCGCGGCGCGCCGCCTGTTTCTGCAGCTGCTGGCCTTGCTGCCGGCCGCCGCCGTGCCCATGCAGCTCCGGGCCGCGGAGGCGGTCTCCGAAGCCGCGCTCAGCCAGTGGATCCACGAAGCCGAGCGCGTGCTGCGCGGGCGCAGCTCGGCCGCGGTGATGAAGATGCACATCGAGCGCAGCGACTACCAGCGCAGCTACGACCTGATGGTGCTCAGCGATGACCGCAGCGAGCCCGGCAAGGTCCTGATCCGCATGTTGGGCCCGGCGCTGTGGCGCGGCAATGCCACGCTCAAGGTCGGCGAGCGCATCAGCTTCTACGACCCGCGCAGCCGCCGCATCACGGTGATGGGCAGTTCCATGCTGGCCGACAACTGGATGGGCAGTCACTTCAGCAACGACGACCTGATGCGCGAAACCGATCTGGCGCGGCACTACGGCTACGAGCTGCTGCAAAAGACACGGGACAAGGACGAGCTGGGCCGCCCGGTCGAACGCGCCCTGCTGCGCCTGAGCCCCAAGCACGCAGCACCCGTGGCCTGGGGCAAGGTGGAATATCAGCTGCAGCTGCTGGAAGGCGGCAAAGGCGCAAGCGTGCTGCCGCTGCAGGTGGATTACTTTCGCCGCGCCGATGACACGCAGGCCCAGCGCTCGCTGCGCTACAGCCAGCTCAAGCCCTTGGAGGGCCGCGTGCTGCCCACGCGCCTGACCATGAAGGCCCTGGACAAGCCCGACGAATACACCCGGATCGACTACGTCCGGCTCAAGTTCGACAGCGACTTCGGTGCCGACGACTTCTCGGAGCGCGCGCTGCGCTGAAACCCCATGAGCACCGTCTACCGCATGGCCTGGCGCAATCTGGGCCGCAACGCCAAACGCAGCCGCGTCACCGGCCTGGGTCTGGCCCTGGCCCTGGCCTTGTGCATGGCCACCCTGGCCCTGATGGATGGCCTCAGCCAGGAGCTGATTCAGGGCACGACCGAGGGCGAGGTCGGCCACATCCAGATCCACGAGCCTCGCTACCTCGACAGCCGCGCTCTGCGCCGCAGCGTGCCGGCCGACGCCCAGGCCCTGGCCGCGCTGAGGTCGGCCGAGGGCGTGCAGGGCGTGAGCGCCCGGCTCTATGCCTTCGCCTACCTCAGCCACGGCAGTCGCTCCAGCGGAGTGCAGCTGCTGGGCATCGATCCTGAACAGGAAGCCGCCGTCACCGTGCTGCATCGCAAGCGCAGCAGCGGCGAGTGGCTCTCGGCCGAGGCCACGCCCTGGCGCCAGGCCCAGGCGCTGAGCGAAGCCCAGCAGGCCGCCGACCAGGCCCTGACCGAGGCGGCCATCGCCGAGGCCTTTGCCCGGCTGGAGGGGCGCGCCAGCTCCACGGCCACGCCCACGCCCACGCCCGCGCCCTCACCCACCGCCACGTCGGGTGCCGACGCCAGCCTGGCCCTGGCCGAGCAGTTGGCACCGGGGCCAAGCCGGCGCCCCGGCGTGGTGCTGGGCGCCAAGCTGGCCGCCAATCTGGGCCTGAGCGCCGACCCCGAAGGTCGATGGGGCCAGGTGCTGGAGCTGCTGGTGGAAGGCGCCCACGGTGTGCAAAGCCATCTGGAACTCGAAGTGCGCGGTGTGCTGCAAACCGGCCTCGACCACCAGGACCGCAGCCGTCTGCTGCTGCATCTCAGCGATCTGCAGCACATGCTGCAACTGCCCGATCAGGCGCACGAGATCGCGCTGCGCCTGACCGACCCCGGCCAGGCCGATGCACGCGCCGTTGCTTTGCAAGCCCAGCTCGGCGAGGGTCAGCAGGTGCAGAGCTGGTCGCAGCTGCGGCCCGATGTGCTGGCCCTGATTGCGGCCAATCGGGCGCTGATGGGCACCCTGGTTTTCATCGTCTTTCTGATCGCCGGCGTGGGTGTGCTCAACACCATGCTGGTCAGCGTGATGGAGCGCCAGCGCGAACTCAGCCTGCTCAAGGCCCTGGGGCTGGCGCCGAGCAAGGTCTTGCTGCTGGTGATGGCCGAGACGGTGCTGCTGTGTCTGGCCGGCGGCCTGGCGGGCCTGACGGCTGGGGCCGCGCTGGTGGGCTGGCTGCAGGTCCATGGTCTGGATGTGTCGCGCTTCGGCGAGTTCAGCCTGTCGGGCGTGGGCATGGCGCCGGTGCTGCGGGCGCAGCTGAGTGCGGCCGGCGCGGCCCTGCCCCTGGCGATGCTGGTGCTGATCAGTGTCGTATCGGCCCTGGTGCCGGCGCTTTGGGCTGCTCGCCTGGCCCCAGCTGCCGGCATGAGAGCGCAGTGAGGAGATGAGCATGCTTGCCCACCGTTTGGCCCTGCGCAATCTCTTGCGCCACCGCCGCCGCAGCGGTTTCACCGCTGCCATCATCGTCATCACCATGGCCCTGCTGACCTGCTTCCAGGGCCTCTCCGACGGTGGCCACCAGGCCATGATCCAGGTCGGCGTGCGCATGGGCCTGGGTCATTTGATCCTGTCCCAGCAAGGCCATGCCCAGGACCCCAGCCTGGAGCGGCTGATCAGCGCCGGGCCGCAGGCCCTGGCTCTGGTGCGCGCCAGTGCCGGCCCGCTGGCCCAGAGCGCCGTGCCGCGCCTGCGCTTCTCGGCCATGGCTCAGGCCGGGGCGCAGCAGATCGCGGTCACCGCCTCCGGGGTGGACCCGGCGCTGGAGCTGCCGGTCTCCGGCATCGCCGATGCCCGCGCCATCGTGCAAGGCCAGCCCTTGCCCGCGGAAAGCGCCACGGAAGACGGCCGCTCTGCGTCCGGGCAAGCCGGCCTGCCGCCCTTGGTGCTGGGTGAGCGCCTGGCCAAAGCCCTGGACGTGCGCATCGGCGATCGTGTGACGCTGACGGTCAAGCCCCTGGGTGGCGGCGAATTTGCCCGCGCTGCGTTCCAGTTGCACGGCATCTTCCGCACCGGCATTCAGGAACTCGATGCCTTCTGGGTGGAGCTGCCCTTGCCGCAGGCGCAAACCCTGAGCCGCAGCGGCCAGGGCATCAGCCATCTGGCGCTCTACCTCCAGGATGAGCGCCAGCTTGCAGCCCTGCAAGAGCGACTTCAGCCGGTGCTGCAAGCGCGCGGCTGGGAGGCACAGACCTGGACCGAAGCGGCGCCGGAGCTGAACTCGGCCGTGGCCATGGATGCGGCCGGCATGGCCCTGCTGATGGTGATCGTAGTCGTGGTCGTGGTGGCGGGCATCCTCAACACCGTGATCATGTCCGTGCTCAAGCGGCACCGGGAATTCGGCGTGATGCTGGCCCTGGGCAGCAGCCCGGGCCTGATCGTGCGCGTGGTGCTGCTGGAATCCCTGTACCTGGCCGGCGCGAGCCTGGCCTTGGGCCTGATGCTCGGCCTGGCCGCCCATGCCCATTTCGCCACCGAGGGCTTGAACTTCCGCGAGGTCTTCGGCACCGGCCTGGAGGCCGGCGGCGTGCTCTTGCCCGAGCGATTTTACTCCCTGCTCAACCCCTTGAAGCTGGCCGGCGTGGCCGCCCTGATCCTGGTCCTGACCCTGCTGGTCAGCCTCATGCCGGCCGTCAAGTCCGGACGTCTCAAACCCATCGAAGCGATCCAACACCATGCCTGATTCCGCCATCTTCCAGGCCCAGGGCCTGCACAAGCGATTCCAGCAAGGCGATGTGCAGGTGCATGCCTTGCGCGGCATCGATCTGCGCATCGATGCCGGCGAGTTCGTCGTGATCGCCGGGCCCTCCGGCTCCGGCAAGTCAACCCTGCTCAATCTGCTGGGCCTGCTGGACTCACCCTCCGAAGGGCAGCTTCTGTTTGGCGGGCGCGATGTCTCGCGCCTGTCCTCGAGCGAGCTGTCCGTGCTGCGCCGGGATGCCCTGGGTTTTGTGTTCCAGGCTTACAACCTGATGCCGGTGCTGAGTGCGCTGGAGAACACCGAGATGGTGATGGAGTTCCAGGGCGTGCCCGCAGCCGAGCGCCGCCAGCGCAGCATGCAGTTGCTGCAGCAGCTGGGTCTGGCCGAGCAGATGCACCGTTATCCCGACCAGCTCAGCGGCGGCCAGCAACAGCGGGTGGCGGTGGCGCGCGCCATTGCCAGCCGGCCGCGGGTGGTGATCGCCGATGAACCCACGGCCAATCTCGACTCGGCCACCGCAACTGCGCTGATGGAGCTGATGCAGGGGCTGAACCGCGATCAGGGCGTGAGCTTTGTGTTCAGCTCCCATGACCCTCTGGTGATCCAGCGCGCACGGCGCGTGATCCTGCTGCGCGATGGCCAGCTGGTCTCCGACCAGGCCCAGGACGCGGTGGAGCCCGGGGGTCGCGCCGAAGGGCGCGAGCCGCCACGGCGCGCGGCCTCGCCCTCGCCCGCACTGGCCTGAGTGCGATGGTGATGTTCGTGTTGCTGCTCCTCCTGCTCCTGCTTGCGCCCGGGGCAAGTCGCGCCGCGCCCCCGACCGAGGCGGCCAGCCTGCCCCCGTTGGAGGTGTCGCAGGATCGCGAGATGGCCAGCGAGCGCGGCGCCTTGCTCTGGCTGCGCGCCATGCAGCTGCGTCCTGAACTCGGCGTCCTGCCCACAGAGCGGCAGCATCTGCTCAATGCCCAGCTGCGCCTGCATGCGCAAGGCGGCGCCGGCAGCGCCGCACAGCCGCGCTGGACCCTGCATCTCGATGCCGAGCACTGGCAGGCTGAGAAGCGTGAGGACTGGGCCTGGCTGCGCCCCTCGCCGGACGTGCGTGCACTGGGATCGCCGCGGGCCCGCCTGGGCGCTCGCCATGCCAGCCGCCTGCAGCTGGACTGGGCCTATCTCAGCGCACGTCAGGCCGGCTGGCAAGCCAGCCTGGGCCGGCAGCCGATCAGCCGCGGTCTGGGCCGCATCTGGTCGGTGCTGGATCTGCATGCGCCGTTTCAGCCTCTGGATCTGGAGCGACTCTACAAACCCGGCATCGATGCCCTGCTGTTCGAGCAGAGCTTGAGCGAAGGCTGGAGCAGCCAGAGCCTGATCAGCCTGCACCGAGAGCCCACGCCGGACGGCAGCAGTGCAGCGAAGCAGCGGGAATGGCATGTGCAGCAAGGCCTGGCCTGGAGCCGCAGCTCCGACCTGGGCCAGCTCTGGCTGGCGCGCCGCGGCGGCCGCACCGTGATCGGCCTCGGCGCCCAACGACTGGACTTGGCCGGCGGCGATTGGTACCTGGAACTGCTCGCCCACCGCGGCGGCGCGGCGAGCGCCCCGGGCTGGCAGCAGCGCGCCTTGCTGGGCAGCCAATACCGGCTGCGCCCGGGCTGGCTGCTGAACCTGGAGCTGCTGCGTCAGAGCGCGCCGCAGAGCCCCGGCCTGCCCGCCCTGGGCCGCGGCCGGCATTACCTCGCGGCCGCACTGAGCTGGGAGGCCCACCCCCTGCTGCAAGTCGACCTGATGGGCTTGCACCAACGCGAGGACGCCAGCGGCCAGCTGCTGCTGGGCCTGAAGTGGCAGGTGCGCGAAGCCATGGAGCTGCGCGCCCATTGGAGCCGGCCTTTGAGCGGCGCGGCCAGCAGCGAGTTCCGCCAGCTCGGCCAGGCTTTGCAGCTGAGCCTGCTGATGCACCACTGAACACAAGGATTGCGAATGAAACTGGCCACGCTGAAGAAGCTGATCTTTGAGAAAAACGTGCTGTCCTTTCTGCGCCTGGGCGGGGAAACCCAGAGCCTGTACCGCAGCGCCTTCGCCAGCGCTGCCGATGCCTCGGGCCTGCTGAGCCTGCTGCACGAGGCGCCACGCGACAGCCACAGCATCGCGCAAGCCCTGCGCGTGGGGCCGGAGCGCCATCACGCCCTGCTGGCCTGGCTGGACTGCGGCCTGGGCGTGGGCGAGCTGGCCCTGCGCGGCGGCCGCTACCACCTCAAGGGCAAGCTGTCGCGCCTGCTGGCACGGCCGCGCAATGATGTGACCGCCGCCATGTTCGCCGAAGTGACGCGTTATCACTTTGACGCCATTCTTGCTGCACCGACGCGGCTGCGCGAGGGTCGCGCCTACACCCTGGACGATCAGGACGGCGCCTTGATTGCCCGTTCCTCACGCATCCTGGAGCCCTTCGTCGAAGAAGCGATCGACTGGGCATTTGCCCAGGACCCGCAGCCGCCACAACGCGTGCTGGAGGTGGGCTGCGGCGCCGGGCACTACCTGAGCTACATGCTGCGGCAATGGCCGCAGATGCGCTTGAGCGCCATCGACATGCAGGCCGAGGTGGTGGCCAGCGCACGCGCCCACCTCAAGGCGCAAGGCCTGCTGGAGCGCGTGTCGCTGCAAGAGGCGCAGCTCTTCGAGCTGGCGCCGCCGCCGGCCGGGCAGGGCTTTGACCTGATCACCTTGCACAACAACTTCTACTACTTCAAGACGGACGAGCGCCGGGCCTTGCTGGACCATGTGGCCGGTCTGCTCGCCCCTGACGGCCGTCTGTTGATCACCAGCAGCTGCCAAGGTGGCAGCCCGGCGGTGGCCGCCCTGCACCTGTGGTGGACCTTGTCCGACATCGACGCCGGCCTCCCTCGGCGCGACCAGCTGCTGGGCCTGCTGCAAGAAGCCGGCTGGCGGGACGCCACGCACCGCCAGCTGCTGCCCGGCGAAAGCTACTACGGCTTTCTGGCCCGCCGCCCCGCCCAAGCGCAATGACGAGGAGACCCCGATGAAACTGGACAGCCCGCTCGATCTGAGCCCCCGCCACGGCGACGGCAGCCCTCACGCCAACCGCCACCCCGACAAGCGCTGGGCTTGGCGCTTCTCCGCCTGCCACCACCTCAACGCCCAGCGACTGGGCGGAAAAGGCGCCCAACTGGCCCGGCTGCATGCCCTGGGTCTGCCCGTGCCCGACGGGCTGTGCATTCCCATCGAAGCCATGGACGAGTACGCCCAGCACAACGGTCTGGATCTGGACCGTGCCCTGGGCAGCGGCGATGCAGCGGTCTGGGCCGAGATGGCGGACAAGCTGCGCCAGGGCGAGTTTCCGAGCCACGCGATCAGCGAACTGGCCCTGGCTTACGAAGGCCTGGGCGCCGTTGCCGTGGCCGTGCGCTCATCGGCCTGTGATGAAGACGGCCACAGCCTGTCCTTCGCGGGCCAGCACAGCAGCTATCTGCAGGTGCAAGGAGTGCCCGAACTCCTGCAACGCCTGCGCTGCTGCTGGGCGTCCTTGTTCAATGCCGCGGCGCTGAGCTACCGGCGCCAACATGCGCAGGCGCTGGCCGGCGCGCGCATGGGGGTGGTGATTCAACGCATGGTGCCGGCCACGGCCAGCAGCTGCGCCGGCGTGGGCTTTGCACGCGATCCGCTGGCACCCGAGCTGAAACAGATGCGCATCGAAGCCTGCCGCGGACTGGGTGAGGGTCTGGTCTCCGGGCGGGTGCCCAGCGATGGCTATACCCTGGCGCTCGACGATCTGCGAACTCTGGGCGAGGACCTGGCTCACAAGCACAGCGCCTTGCTCTGGTCGCCCGAACATGCGCAGCTGCAGGTGCACAGCCTGCCCCAGGATCTGGCCACCGCAGCGGCGCTGGATGAGCCGGCGCGCAAGGAAGTCGGCGCCTTGCTGCTGCGCTGCTCGCGCCTGCTCGGCCAGCCGCAGGACATCGAGTGGGCGCGCGATGAGCAGGGCCAGCTCTGGCTGCTGCAAAGCCGTGCGATCACGACCTTGCAGACACTCGCACCGGACGAGGGGCCACAGCAAGGGCAGGCCGATGCGGCGCTGACCGACACCGTGCTCTGGTCACGCATGGACATCGGCGAGATCTTCACGGGTCGCATGACCCCACTGGGCATCAGCTTCGCCAAGCACTACCAGTACCAGGTGCACCGCGCCTGCGGTGCCGGCATCGGCTTGCTGGATCTCGGCGACCCCGATCACTACATGGGCTACTACCGCGGCCATGTCTACCTCAATGTGGCCTACACCGCCTACCTGCTGTCGCAAACGCCGCCGGGAATGGACCAGGCGCCCTTCCTGCACCGCTTCAGCAGCGAGGAAGTGGTGCTGGACGGCTACCGCAACCCCTACGGCCAGCGCCTGGGCGCGAGCGCGTGGCGCCGCCTGCAGAGCACGGGCTACTGGCTGTACAAAACCGCGCGCGAGCTGCTGGGCGCCCAGCGACGTGCGCGCCGGATGGTGGCCAGCCGCCACCGCGAGTACGCACGCGCACAGCAGATGGACCTGAGCCGGCTCAGTCGGGGCGAGCTGAACCAGGAGCTGCAACATGCCCTGGCCTATTTCAAGTCCATGCACATGGGCTACCTGCCCTTCTACATCAATGCCTTCACCCTTTACGGCGCATTGGAGGAAATGTGCACCAGCTGGCTGCCCGGGCGCGGCCTGCATCTGCAGAACCGGCTCAAGGGCGATATGTCCAATCTGCGCACCGTGGAATCGGCGCGCGAGCTGTGGCAGCTGACCCAGGCCCTGCAGGCCTACCCGGAACTGCCCGCGCTCCTGGATCGCACACCGGCCGAGCTGGCCCTGAGCACCCTGGCCGAGCATGCCCAAGGCCAGGCATTCCTGCGCGCGGAGTACGCCGCCTTCATGCGCGAGAACGGCGTGCGAGGCCACGAAGAAATGGAGCTGACGCACCCGCGCTGGGTCGACGACCCGAGCTATGTCTTCCAGATGATCAAGATCTATATGCGCCAGGGCTTCAGCGTGGATGAGCGCCTGGCCAACAACGATCAACACCGCTCGGTCGACACCGAGGCCTTGCTGGCCGAACTCTCGCCCGGCCGCCGCTGGCTGCTGCGCCGTGTCAGCACCCTGTACTGCGCCTGCAGCCGCCTGCGCGAAGAGACCCGCATGAGCATGATCACCTCGATCTGGCTGGTCCGCCGGGTGCTGGTGGAGCTGTGCCGCCGCCTGCTGGAGCAAGGCCAGTTGCGAGATATGAGCGACATGGCCTGGATGGAGTTCGCCGACATCCAGGCCTATCTCGAGGGGCGCCTGAGCGCCGAGCAAGCCTTTCCCCCTGCCGTGCTGGAGGCGCGCCGGCGTCGCCAACAAGCCTGGCTGCGTGACGGCGAACCTCCACTGACCTTTGTGGGCCCCCCGCCAGTGCGCCCGGCCACCGTGGCCACCGTGCGCGGCGACCTGACCGGCCTGGGCACCTCGCGCGGCGTGTTGCGAGCACGCGCCCGTGTGATCCTGGACCTGAACCGCCAGGCGCCCGAGCTGCAAAGCGGCGAGGTCATCGTCACCCATTTCACCGACGCCTCCTGGACGCCGCTGTTTGCCCTGGCCGGTGCGGTGGTCACGGATGTAGGCTCCATGCTCTCGCACAGCTCCATCGTGGCGAGAGAATTCGGTATCCCATCGGTGGTGAACACGCAGTTCGCCACCTCCAGCATCCGCAGCGGTGACTGGCTGACCGTCGATGGCGAACGCGGCCTGGTGGCCATTGAACGCCAGCACACCCTCGCAGAGGAGACCCCACCATGCCCGTTCTGATCGACCGCATTCGCCTGAGGTCCATCGACCACCGCGCCGCCTTCATCCAATGGGTGCAGGAGGTGGACTATGCCGCCTGCCAGGATCTCCCCAGCGTGCAACGCTTTCGGGTGTTTGCCTGCCCCGGCGGTGACGGCCTGGATTTCTTCGAGATCGTGGAGATCAGCAGCCTCGATGCGTTTGCGGCCGACACCTCCAGCCCCCTGTTCCAGAGCCTGGTCGCGCGCTTCGTGGAACTGGCCGAGCTGGGCGAACAGTTCTCGGGCGATTTGCTGGAGCCGGGATTTGAACGCCTTGAACGCCTGGCCTGAATCGCCGACATGGCTGGCAGCAGCAAGCGAGCCGCAGCGGGACACGCCGACGAGCTGCGAGCTGCTGCTGCATGCGCTGCCCGAGCCGCCCGATGCTGCATGGCTGGCCGCCCGACTGCATCCGCAGGAGCTGCAACGCTGGCGCGGCATGGCCTGGCCCAAGCGTCGGCGCGAATGGCTGGCAGGCCGCTTGTGTGCCAAATCCGCCCTGCGCCCCTGGTTGAGCGCCTCGGAGGCGGCACCAGACCGCCTGCTGATTGGCTGCGATGCGCTGTCGCGCCCTTGTCTGCCTGGCAGCCCGCTGCACCTGAGCATCAGCCACAGCCGCCGCCGGGCCATGGCCGCAGCCGACTCCGCGCCGCTGGGACTGGACACCGAACTGCACGAGGCCGTGCGCGCCCAGTCTCTGGAGATGCTCATCTCCGCGGACGAAAGCGCGCTCACGGCACAGCAGCTGGGCCTGAGCATCCACGAAGCCCGCACCGTGGTGTGGTGTCTCAAGGAAGCACGATTCAAATGCCAGGGCCAGGGCAGCTTTGTGAGCCTGGCCCAGGGCTGGCGGCTGGAGGGCTGGAGCAGCGACGCCCAACCGCGCTGGCGCCGCCAGTCGGCCTGGCCGCCGGCCCCGGCCGGGCGTCACTGGCACGTCCGATTGCACATCAACGAACACGAAGCCTGCGCCCTGGTCCACACCCGGCCTGGTGCAGCGCCGTTTGAGGAGAGCCGCCATGCATGCTGAGAGCCTGAAGCTGGCAGCGCAGTGGGAGCAAGAACTGGGCGATCCGCGGCAGAGCGATGCGCTGCTGTGCTTTGCCGACACCTTGCGTGAGGATGAGGCCGAAGTCTTCCCCCAACACAGCCTGGAACAGCTGCGGCGCCTGGGTCTGTTCGATCAACTGGTGCCAAGCCGCCTGGGCGGTCAGCTCCAGGAACCCGAGCGCATTCTGACCTTGTCTCGCATCCTTTCGCGCCGCGACCTGAGCACCGTGATCGCCTTCGGCCAGACCTTGCTCGGTTCCTTGCCAATCTGGCTGGCGGGCAGCCCCGCCCAGCAAGCGGCCCATGCACGCAGCCTCAGGGCCGGTGGGCTGGCTTGCCTGGCCCTGACCGAGCGAGCCCATGGCAGCGACATCCTCTCGACCGAGTTCCGCGTCGAAGCCGAGGCGGACGGGCAGCACCTGCGCATCCAGGGCGAAAAATGGCTGATCAACAACGGCAGCCGCGGCGCTTCAGCCACGGTGCTGGCCTGCCAGCACCACGCGGACGGTCGCAAGGAACTTGTGCTGCTGCGCCTGAGCCGCCCCGAGCCTGATGCCGACCCCAGCTGGCACAGCCTGCCCAAGAACGCCACGCATGGCATCCGTGGGGCCGACATCAGCGGCTTTGCATTGCAGGACCACCGTTGCCTGGCCGCCGATGTCAGCCTGCCGCGCCAGGAACCGGCCCTGAACCTGGTGCTCAAGACCTTGCAGATCTCGCGCATCCTGTGCGCAGGCTTTTCGCTGGGCGCCACCGACACCTTGCTGCGTCTCACCCTGGAGTTTGCGAGCCAGCGGCAGCTCTACGGCAAGACCGTCACGCAGATTCCCCCCGCCCGAGCCAAGCTGGCCCACAGCTACGCGCGCTTGCTGTGCAACGATCTGCTGGCCCAGGCCTGCACGCGAGCGATCGCTCGTCTACCCGCTGAATTGAGCGTTCTGTCGCCCATCTGCAAATACCAGCTTCCCGTCAGCTGCGAAGCGGTGGCCCGCGAACTGGCCCAGGTGCTGGGCGCCCGGCACTATCTGCGCAGCCAGGATGCGCTGGGCATGTTTCAAAAGATGGCGCGCGATCTGCAGGTGGTCAGCCTGTTTGACGGCAGCACGCAGGTCAATCTGGGCCTGCTCGCCGCCCAGCTGCGCCAATTGCAACCCACCCTGCTGCAATGCTGGCAAGAAGGCTCAAGCGCCCGCGAAGCGCTGCTTGAGGATGCGCGCGCCTTGTTGCGCAGCGAGGCCGCGGCCTGCGACTGGCCGGACAGCAAGGACCTGCGCCTGAGCAGCCAGGGCCAGGACCGTCTGATGCAGGCCTACCTGGTTTGGCGCCGCGAACCCGGTGCTTGTGAGGGCGCGGTCTCCGAGGAAGGCACCGTGGCGTCCGCCTTGCACGCCCTCGACCAGCGGCTGCAGCAATGCCTGAGCGAGATCGAACAGCATTTCTGGGTGCAGCGCCTGCCCGTGGACAGCTGCGCAGCGCAGCAACTGGCCGTGGACTACGCCCGTCTCTGGTCCGCTTGTGCGCTGGCCCTGGCCTGGTCATTCGCTCAGGAGTCCTCATCCACCGTGGCTGCACCACGGCTGGACAGCGATCTGCTGCTCGAAGGCTTGCGCCAGACCTTGCCCGACTTGCGCATCCCAGCCTGCGAAGCCCGCGATCAACGCCTGCTCGAAGCTGCCTTGTCTTGCGTGAAACAGCGCCGCCTGTTCTCGCTCTCGCCGCTGCCGGCTGCCTGGTAATGCCTGGGCCCGGAAGCAATCTCCACCTCTCGTAGCCTCCCTCAACAAAGGAAACTGTCGATGCGAATTCAACACACCCTGGTCGCCCTGGCCGCCCTTCTCTCCCTGCCCAGCGCCCAGGCCGGCTGGGATCCGGTGGTCACCGGTGGCCAGTACATCGTCACCGTGGAATATGGCGGTGGCAGCGTCAGCGTCAGCGAAGGCCGCAACCAGTACGGCCCCCTGGCCCGAACCGCCGGTGAGCTGCGCGCGATACCGTTTCAGATGGAAAACGGTCTCAACAGCTTCATGCGCAGCTATGCCAGCAGCAATGGCGTGAACTTCCAACGTGGCGCGCTCAGCGGCGATCTGCGTCTGCAGATCAGCCCGCAAGGCAATGGCCTGATGCGCACCACCCTCAGCGGTGTGAGCTACAACGCATGGACCCAGTTCTCGGGCAAGAAGTGGGGCATCATCCGCTTCAACTGCGTCAGCCACCTGTCCCTGGCGAACATCTCGGTGGGCGCGAGCTACAACGTCAGCAATGGGCAGGTGCCCAGCAGCAGCATCATGCTCGATGGTCAGCCGAACTCATCCACCGACTGCGATTCCAACCTCAGCTGGATCCTGCCGGTGGTCGGCAACTTCATCATCCGCAAGGTCGAAGGTCAGATCGACCAGGCCGTGCTGCAGGGCCTGCAAGGCACGCTGGGGCAAGGCAACCAAGCTCTGTTCTACGGGCGTGACAATCTGCAGCTCACCGGCCTGACACGCCTGATCTCGGCCGATCGCCAGGTCACCTTGCCAAACGGTCAGCAGTTCCCCATCGGCCAGTATGTACACAACAACCTGGCATATCTGCTGGGCAATGCACAGGTCACCGTGCAGCTGGGCAAGGGGGCCATCGTGCCCGACACCCATTGGGGCGGCGGCGAACCGGGCTACTACCAGGTCCAAGGCGATCACCTGAATCTGCAGATCTCCGTGCCCGGCCTGAGCTTCAGCGTGCGCCTGCACGAGCAGGTTCAGTTGGAATGGAACTGGAACGGCCGTTGCGGTCCCAACTCGGACATGACCTGCCACATTCCCTGAGCGTCTTCAGCTCAGTTCAGCAAACCCAGCAAGGCCGCCTGCACCACCGCAGCGGTCTTGTTGCTGGCGCGCAGCTTGGCCATCGAGTTCTTGATGTGGAAGTTCACCGTGTTCTCGGACACGGTCAGGATGGTGGCGATCTCTCCCGAGGTCTTGCCATCCGCGCTCCACTTGAGCACTTCCAGCTCTCGTATGCTCAAGGCCGCTTCGCGCCCGGGAGCATGGCGACGCTTCAAAAGCCGAGACAGGCTTTGATGCGCGACGCAGACCAACCAGCGCAGCTTGACTTCCTCCTGGTCCAGCCAGCGCTGTGACAGCGGCTCTTCGCTGCGCGCCAGAGTCAGCATGCCACCCACGCCGAAGGCATCGAGGCTGGACTGGGCCCAGCCATGACGCAAGCCATGGTCCTGGGCATCACGCCAGAGTTTCAGGGCGTTCACGAACACCGCGTCAGCCCAGACCAGAGGCTGCAGGCTTTGCCGACAATGCAGCACGGTCGGATCGATCTTGAGGTAGTTCTCCTGAGCATAGTGCTGTTGCCAACGGGCCGGATAGTTGTTCAGCATCACCGTCTTGGGATTGCTGAAGGAACGGGGGATGCGCATGCCATAGGCGCAATAGTCGAAGCCCAGGTCACGCGCAGCACCACCCAGCCGTTGCAGCATCATGTGCTCGCAATCGGCGTCATGCGCCACACGCAACAGTTCCTCCTGCCAAACTTTCATCGCTCCCCCAAAGCTGCTTCAGACACCCAAAAAATGGCTGCCCCAGCATACCTGGGGGTCTGAGCCCATCGCCATGTAAACCCTTACAGTTGCCCTGCCCCTTTCGCAAGCAGACGTAACGGCTGGGTCCAGCGCGCACCCGACGAAACGGCGGTCCATGATCCGGACGACCTCTGCGTGCAAGACAGTCGCATGAAGGCACGCTCGGAACGGGCTCCTTGAGCGCGAGGCTTCCCCCTAGAACGGCAGCTCGGCCTGCCGACCGGGACGATCGGCGGTGGCTCTAGCCTCCAGGCGCAGAAGCGCCAGCTTGGTATGCAAGCCCCCATGGGCCGAAAAACCGCCGGCCGCACTGCCACTGGCCAGGACGCGGTGGCAGGGCACGATGGGCGCAAAAGGGTTGTGGCCCTCGGCCTGCCCCACGGCGCGCGCGGCACCGGGCTGGCCCAGCTGCGCAGCCAGCTCGCCGTAGCTCAAGGTCTGGCCCAGCGGGATCAGGCGCGTCTGCGCGAGCACCTGGCGCTGGAACTCGGGCAGCGCGCTGTCGTCCAGCACGATGGCCAACAACTCCTGATCGTCGTTCAGCTGCCCCGACAGCAGGCGCTGTACGGCCCGCACGGCCGCGGCGATCGGGGGCGGCAATTGATCGGTCTCACGCCCGGCAGGAAAACGCTGGCGCAGACGGTCGCGACTCAGGCTGGGCGTGGCTTCGGGCAGCTGGCTGCCACAAACCCCGTGCTCATTCCAGGCAATGCCGCAACGGCCCAGGGCGGTGTCGAAGCCATGCAGCCAGATCATCGAGGCTTCAGGCCGCGGTGGCGCTGACACCGGCCTCGGCCGCCAGCTTCTCGGCCGCCTTCTCAGCGACATGAGCCGCCACGCCGATGCGCGCCTGCGTGGCGATCTCAGCCACGGCGCGGGGCGCCAGGGATTTGTACTGATGGTCGGACCAAATCTGGCGCCAGCGGCGCGAACCGGCCTGGCCGTTCCACAAGCCCAGGGCGTGGCGCATGGCCTGGGGCCAGCTGGCATAGGGGGCCGACGCGACATGGCGCTCCAGATAGAGCAGCCAGTCGGCCTCGACCTGCTCGCGCGACAAGGCCGGGTTGGGCGTGCCGAAGAAGCGGCGGTCCCAGTCCACCATCTGCCAGGGTTCGTGGTAGGCCTGGCGGCCCACCATCACGCCGTCCACATGCTGGAGCTGCTCGGCAATCTCCTCATCGGTCTTGATGCCACCGTTGAGCACGAGGGTCAGCGCAGGGAAGTCGCGCTTGAGCTGGTGCACCAGTTCGTAGCGCAGCGGCGGGATCTCGCGGTTCTCTTTCGGCGACAGGCCTTGCAGCCAGGCGTTGCGGGCATGGACGATGAAGACCTCGCAGCCGGCCTCGGCGATCTGGCCGACGAAATCACGCACAAAGTCGTAACTCTCAATTCTGTCGATGCCAATGCGGTGCTTGACCGTCACCGGGATGCTCACCGCATCGCGCATGGCCTTGACGCCATCGGCCACCAGGGCCGGCTCGGCCATCAGGCAGGCGCCAAAAGCGCCGCGCTGCACCCGCTCGCTGGGGCAGCCGCAGTTGAGGTTGACTTCGTCATAACCCCATTGCTCGGCCAGCTTGGCGCAGGCGGCCAGATCGGCCGGCTCCGAGCCACCGAGCTGCAAAGCAACCGGATGCTCTTCGGGGTTGAAGTCGAGATGCCGCGCTTGATCGCCGTGAAGCAGGGCGCCGGTCGTCACCATCTCGGTGTAGAGCCGGGTCTGGCGGGTCAGCAGGCGATGGAAGGTCCGGCAATGCCGGTCCGTCCAATCGAGCATGGGGGCGACCGAGAGCCGCCAGGGGCTGATCGCGGATGAGTCGGTCGAGGCCGGGAAAGCGGCGGGAGCAAAAGTGGGCGCGGTATTCACCGACCGATTATCCCAAAGCCCGCCTCCCCGGCGCCGAGCACCCTCGCCTTCAGGGTGTGAAACTCACGTTCAGGCTCAAGCCCGAGTAGGCGGCGTAGGCGTACAGGCCGATGTAAACCCAACCAGCCACCGGGCTGGCGATGCTGCAGGTCTCGGTGTTGGTCGAGCCATTCTTGCGGCAGCTGTAGCTGCTCAGGCTGGGTTGGCTGCCGTTCTGGGTGTAGAGATCCATATCGCCGCTGCCGCCACTGCCCTTGACGACCAGATTGCGCGCACCGCTGGGGATGGCAAGCTTGTAGTAACGCCAACTGCCTCTGGCGCCGCTGAGGCCGCTGACCGTCTGGCCGTTGCTGAGCACTGGCACGTTGTCGGCGCTGAGCACCAGGGGCTTGCTCAAGCTGTTGCTCTTGCCCTCGTTGTCGGTCACCGTCAGGCTGACCGTGTAGCTGCCGGCCGTCGCGTAGGCATGGCTGGGGTTGGCGGCGCTGCTGGTGGCACCGTCGCCGAAGTTCCAGCTGCGCGAGGCGATGCTGCCATCGGCGTCGCTGCTGCGGTCGGTGAAGCTGACGTTGAGGCCGTTGATGCTGGTGTCAAAGGCAGCCACCGGCGCCGTGCCGCCGCTGCCATCGCTGATGTTCAGGAACACCGCGCTGAGAGCGCCCCAGTTGCCCGCCGCGTCGCGGCCGCGCACATAGACCAGGTGCTTGCCGGGCGCCAGGCCGGTGGTGTCGAGGCTGGCGCGCACGGCTTCGCTGCTGCTGTTGAAGCTGCCGTCGCTGGCCTGAAGCGCACGCGGCGTGGCACCGGCCACCCAAGGCGGGGTGTCGATGTAAGCCTCGGCAGCGGACACGGCCTGGGTCGGCTCGGCACCATTGCTGTTGTTGTAGCGGCTGTCGTCCACGGTGGCGCTGAGGGCCACCTGGGTGCCCGTCGGCACGCCGCTGCTGCTGGCGTTGCCGGCCAGAGCGAGGCTCAGCACATCAGGCCCGGCCGGGGTTTGATAGGGCGTGCGCACCACCTTGGCGGCATAGATCAGGGCCGGCAGATTGCCGGGCAGCACGGTGCTGTTGTAGTAGCTGCATTGCTCGAAGAAGGCCGTGCCCAGCTCGAAGGTGAAGGCCGCCACACCGAGCTCACCGTAGCTCGGGCCATCGCTGGTGCCATCGGTCTCGTACAGGCTCAGCGAGCGCTGCGGCGTGTGGTTGTTCCAGTAGGCGAACTTGCGCCCCAAGGTGGCCAGTTGCTTGTCGTTGCCGGCCACCACCCCATTGGTGCCCCAGGGCCAGAGCAAGAGGCGACCGTGGCTGTGGATGTCCAGATGGATGCCCGAGGTGTCCAGCGGTGCGGCATCGGCGCGGTTGGGGCCACGGCGATCGGGCCAGAGGCTGCGGATGTAGGCCTCCACGGCCTGGGTCTCAGGCTCGGAGGCCGCGCTGGGACCGCGGTAGGTTTCGTTGCAGGCGCTGCCGCTGGAGCCTGCGCCATTGGTGCTGTTCCACTGGAATGTGAAGTTGCGGTTCAGGTCAGCACCGCGGCTGTTGCTGGTGGCGCCGCAGTAGGCGGTGTTGGTGTTCTTGCGCCAGAGCAGGCCGCTTTCCGCCTTCTTGCGGCCATCGGGGTTGGTGGCCAGCAAGAGGTGGATCTCGTGGTGATCGAGGATCCAGGTCGCGTCGGCATCGACGCCGTAGCCATTGACCAGACGCTTGGCGAACTCCAGCACCAAGGGGGTGGTCGTGTACTCGCGGGCATGGATGCCGGCATTGACGAAGAGGCGCGGCTTGTTGGTCGGGCCGGCGCTGTTGCCGAGCTTGAGCACGCGCAGATCGTAGCCGCCGCTGGCGCGGGTCTTTTGCCAGCTGTCGCCGATGTCCACCCAGCGTGCCAGCTGAGGCTTGGCCGCGATCAAGGCGTCACCCTCGGCAAACACCTCTTCCACCGTGGGATAGCAGCTGTAGCTGGGAATGCCGGCGAAACTGGGCACCAGCTCCTTGCCAAGGCTGCGGCGCCGCTCGGCCAGCTCGGCGCTTTCACGCGCGGCCTGGGCCTGCTGTTCGGGCAGCCATTGTTCATCGACCTGAAGGCGGAAACCCAGGGCGCGCAGTTCACGCGCCTCGTTCGCATCGGCCAGCACGACCAAGTAGCCCAGCTCGTACTTGGATTCCAGGGTGTCGAAGCGGCTGTGGGCAATGCCCTGGGCCAGGCGCAGATCCTTGAAGTAGGCCCGATAGACCGTGCGAAGGTTCTCGGCTGCAGACGCTTTGGCCGACGCCGGACTGGCGGGTGCATCATGCGCCTGCACCATGAACGACGGCGAGAGCAGAAGGCCGCTGAACAGCGAGGTCAGCAGCCAGACCGAGGGGCGAATTGCAGGCATCGAGCTTCTCCTTCGCGAACTGCCCATCCATGGGCCATGGATGGGCAGTGTGCGCAGCCGGCTGGGCCAACGCGCAAGGAGAAACCCTCAAATCGGGCCGAGGCTGTAAGGCCTTACAGGTTCAAGCGTTGGCGGCTTGCGAGGCTCAGAACAAGCCGCTGATGCGCCCCTGAGCATCGACATCGATGCGCTCGGCCGAGGGCACTTTGGGCAGACCTGGCATGGTCATGATGTCGCCGCAGATGGCTACCACGAACTCGGCGCCTGCCGCCAGGCGCACTTCGCGCACGCGCAGCACATGACCCTCCGGCGCACCGCGCAAGCTGGCGTCGCTGCTGAAGGAATACTGGGTCTTGGCGATGCAGACCGGCAGCTGGCCCCAACCGGCGTTCTGCCAGTCCTGCAGCTGGGCGGCGGCCTTGGGCTCGAACACCACCTCGCCGGCCCGGTAGACCTTGCTGGCGATGGCGCGGATCTTGTCGGCCAGCGGCAGCGCATCCTCGTAGATGCTGGCGGCGCGCGCCCCAGCCTGCTCGCACTGGGCCACCACGGCACGGGCCAGCTCGGCCGCACCGGCGCCGCCCTCGGCCCAGTGGGTGGCCAGCACGCAGCGCACACTTCGGGCCTGGCAATAGGCCTCGATCAGGGCGATCTCCTCGGCCGTGTCGGCGTCAAAGTGGTTGATGGAGACGATGGCCGGCAGGCCGTAATGCTGCTGCACGTTTTCGATGTGGCGGCCGAGGTTGGCCAAACCAACTTCCAGCGCCTGCAGGGTGTCACTGCCCGGCTTCTTCGCATCGGCGCCGCCGTGGTACTTGAGCGCCCGCACGGTGGCCACGATGACGGCGCAGCTGGGCTGCAGGCCGGCCTTGCGGCACTTGATGTCCATGAACTTCTCGGCGCCGAGGTCGGCGCCAAATCCGGCCTCGGTGACCACATAGTCCGCCAGCTTCAGCGCCGTTTGCGTCGCGATCACCGAGTTGCAGCCATGGGCGATATTGGCAAAGGGGCCGCCATGCACAAATGCTAGATTGCCCTCCAGGGTCTGCACCAAATTCGGCGCCAACGCGTCCTTGAGCAAGGCGGCCATGGCGCCATCGGCCTTGAGTTCGCGCGCGGTGACCGGGCGCTTGTCGGCCGTGCTGCCGATGACGATATTGCCCAGGCGGCGCTTCAGATCCTCCAGCGAGGTGGCCAGGCACAAGATGGCCATGACCTCGGAAGCCACCACGATGTCAAAGCCATCCTGACGCGGATAGCCATTGCCCGGGCCGCCCAAGGCCACGGTGATGTCGCGCAGGGCGCGGTCGTTCATGTCCACCACACGGCGCCAGCTGATGCGGCGCACATCGATGCCGAGCGCATTGCCATGGTGGATGTGGTTGTCGATCAAGGCGGCCAGCAGGTTGTTGGCCAGGGCGATCGCGTGGAAGTCGCCGGTGAAGTGGAGGTTGATGTCCTCCATGGGCACGATCTGTGCGCGGCCACCTCCGGCCGCGCCGCCCTTCATGCCGAAGCAGGGGCCCAGCGAGGGCTCGCGCAGGCAGATCATGGCCTTCTTGCCGATGTGATTGAGGCCATCGCCCAGGCCCACCGTGGTGGTGGTCTTGCCCTCGCCTGGCGGTGTGGGCGAGATCGCGGTCACCAGGATCAGATGGCCATTCTTGCGGCTGGCCAGGGCGGGCAGATGCTCCAGGCCCAGCTTGGCCTTGTAGTGGCCGTAAGGGCTGAGCGCCTCTTCTGGCAGGTCCAGCGTGCGCTGGGCCAGGGGCAGGATTTTCTGCAGGGTGGCGGCTTGGGCGATCTCGATGTCGGTGGGCATCTGCGGGCTCTTCGGTTGTGGCTGGCTCGGGTGACGCGCCAGCGCAGGGGCCAATGAAAAACGGCAAGGTCCGGTGGGACCTTGCCGCGCAGATTATGGCCTTGCCCCAAGCAGGGATCGTCTGTGCCTCGCCCTCAGTTCAGACCGGCCAAGGGGTGCTGATCCGCCGCCCAGACCGGGGCAAAAAACGCCTGGACCTCAGCGGTCGTGACTTCTTCGCTGCGCGCATGGCGCCAGCGCGGCGCGTGGTCCTTGTCCACGGCCAGGGCACGGATGCCTTCCACGGTTTCGCTCTCGGCCGCCGGCCTCAGGTGGAAGCAATGGTGCACCATCTCGCGCTCCATGCGCAGCTCCGCACCCAGACCCATGCCACGCGCGCGGCGCAGCTGTTCCAGCGTGACGGCCAGCATCAGCGGCGAGCGTTTACGCAAGATGGCGGCCGTGTGTGCGGCCCATTCGTCATCGCGCTCCGCCTCCAGCGAGGCCAGGATGGACGGCACATCGGGTAAGGCGAAATGGCGGTCGATGCGGGCGCGCTGCTTCAGATGATCGGCCGCCGGTGCCAGATCCACCTTGTCCATGACGGTCGCCACCACATGCTCGGCGCTGCTTTGCTGGCCGTGGCGGAAGGCCTCGATCAAGGCCGGGAAGGCGCTGCTCTGAACAAACACATCGCCCAGGCCCAGCTCGATGGCATCGCCCGCAGCGATGCCATGGCCGGTCAGGGCCAGCCATTCGCCGACATGGCCGGGGCATTGGCTGAGAAAGTAGCCGCCGCCCACATCCGGGAACAGGCCGATATTGGTCTCGGGCATGGCCAGGCGCGAATGCTCGTTCAGCACGCGCAGCTTGGCGCCCTGGCTCAAGCCCATGCCGCCGCCCATGACCACGCCATCCATCAAGGCGATGTAGGGCTTTTTGTAGTGGTGGATCAGGTGGTTGAGCGCGTATTCCTCGGTGAAGAACGCAGCCAGTGCCGCGTCGCCGGCATGGGCCGCCTGGTGGAAGAAGCGGATGTCACCGCCGGCGCAAAAAGCAGCCGGCTTGCCCTCGCGCGCCGCGCCCAGGATCACCACCGCCTCGATCTCGGGCGATGTCGCCCAGGTCTGCAGCAGCAAGGTCAGATCGCGGATCATGGCCAGGGACAGGGCATTGAGTGCTTGCGCCCGATTCAGGGTGATCAGGCCCAGGCAGCCATTGACCTCGGCCAGAACCTGGCCGGCGGATTGCAGTTCGGGTAGCAAGGGCGGCTTCATGCCTGTCTCCTGGAAACGTTGATGTTCAAGTGCGCGATTATCGTTCGCGCTAACGGCGGCTTGCTGCGGCATGGCCGGCCTGCTCGCGCCAGGCCAGCAGCTCGTTGCCCACCAGGGCCGCAAGCACCAGCCCGCCACCGAGCAAGGCAGCCGACGAAGGCTGCTCGCCCGCCCACAGCCAGGCCCAGAGCACGCCAAAGATCACCTCCAGCTGGGCCAGCAAGGCCACCTCGGGGCCGGACAGCACCCGCGTCAGGTGCACCACCAGCAAGCAAGGCAGGGCCAGCTGAAACGCGCCCAAGCTGGCGAGCAATCCGACGTCATGCCACGATGCCTGCAGCGGCCAAGCGAGCGGCAGCATACACAAAGCCGAGATCAGCGCACCGATCAGCACCGCCAAGGGCATGTCCGAGGCCGTCGACGTGGCAGGCGCATCGCCCGCCACCTGGCGCCCGGCATGCTGCATCAGGGACCAGTTGATGGCCGAGGCCATGGGCACGCCCAAGGCCACCACGATGCCCAGCCAAGCCAGAGGTGCTGTGGCCTGAGGCCCATCGCCGCCCTGCCCCATTTCGTGGCCGAACATCCAGGCGATGCCGAGGCTGGCCACGAGAATGGCCAGCCAGGTCCGCGCCGGCAGCCGGTGGTGCAGAAACACCCGCGCCAGCAAGGCGGTCAGCAAAGGGCTGAGCGCCATGGTCACCAGCACATTAGCCACCGTGGTCAGGCTGAGCGCCAGCATGAAGGCAGTGAACATCACCGCCCAGCACAGGCCCGAGGCCCAGACCATGCGCGGCGCCTGGCGCAGCTGAGCCAACAGCGCGGGCCCACGCAGCCAAGCCAAGCCGATCAGCAAAGCCAGGGCATTGAAGGCACTGCGCCAGAAGGTCAGCTCGAAGCCACGCGCCGCCTCCAGATGGCGCGTGACCACCCCCCCCGTGCTCCACAGCAGGGTGACCAGCACCATCAGAACCACAGCCTTGCGATGTGTCACGGCAGATGAATTGAGAGCGCCCCTGAGAGGGGCGCGGGCAACAGACTGACTGGAGCCCTCCTCTCGGAGGAGGGCTGCGCCCGGACTGAAACAGTCCTGAGGACTGTTTCAGCCTGGCAAAGGCCAGGTTCTCTGGCCCTGGCTGGGAGGAGCACAGTGAACTCGCTGGAGCGAGCTTCTCGCGCTTAGGAGCGCGAAGCTCGCTTGCGCTCGTTCTCGGTCAGGAAGCGCTTGCGCAGGCGCACGCTCTTGGGCGTGATTTCGACCAGCTCGTCGTCGTCGATGAAGTCCACGCCGTATTCCAGGGTCAGGTCGATCGGCGGGGTGATCTTGATCGCGTCTTCCTTGCCGCTGACGCGGAAGTTGGTCAGCTGCTTGGTTCGGGTGGCGTTGACAACCAGGTCGTTGTCACGGCTGTGGATGCCGACGATCATGCCTTCGTAGACCGGATCGTTGGGCTTAACGAACATGCGGCCGCGATCATCCAGCTTACCCAGGGCGTAGGTGAAGATTTCGCCTTCGTCCATGGAGATCAGCACGCCGTTCTTGCGGCCACCGATTTCGCCCTTGTGAGCTTCGTAGCCGTCGAAGATCGAAGAGATCAGGCCCGAACCACGGGTCAAGTTCATGAACTCGTTGGAGAAACCGATCAGGCCACGGGCCGGGATACGGTATTCCAGGCGCACGCGGCCATGGCCGTCCGGCTCCATGTTCAGCATTTCACCCTTGCGCAGACCCAGGGCCTGCATCACGCCGCCTTGGTGGGCTTCTTCCACGTCGGCCGTCACCAGCTCCATCGGCTCGCACTTCACGCCGTCGATGTCCTGGAACATCACGCGCGGCTTGGACACGGCCAGCTCATAGCCTTCACGGCGCATGTTTTCCAGCAGGATGGTCAGGTGCAGTTCGCCGCGGCCACAGACTTCGAAGATGCCGTCTTCGTCGGTTTCCTTCACGCGCAGAGCCACGTTGTGCTGCAGTTCCTTCTGCAGGCGGTCCCAGATCTGGCGGCTGGTCACGAACTTGCCTTCACGGCCGGCCAG
The DNA here is from genome assembly GCF_027863535.1 of Paucibacter sp. B51. NCBI lineage: Bacteria > Pseudomonadati > Pseudomonadota > Betaproteobacteria > Burkholderiales > Sphaerotilaceae > Roseateles > Paucibacter sp. B51. The sequence continues at coordinate 4,051,520 of NZ_JAPIVN010000001.1, forward strand.
GGGCGAGGTGTTGACGCAGAAATTCATGGTCAGCGTCGGCTCGTCCACCTTCAGCATGGGCAGCGGGCTGGGGTTGGCCGGGTCGGTCACGGTCACGCCGATGCCGATGTCCTCGATGCCGTTGATCAGCACGATGTTGCCGGGGCCGGCTTCGGTCACTTGCACGCGGTCCAGACCTTGGAAGGTCAGCACCTGGTTGATGCGGCCGTTGACGGACTTGCCGTCCGGGCCTTCCATCACGGCCACTTGCATGCCGGGCTTGATGGTGCCTTGGCTGATGCGGCCCACGCCGATGCGGCCGACAAAGGTCGAGAAGTCCAGGGCCGAGATCTGCAGCTGCAGCGGGGCGGCCGGGTCACCCGATTGCGCGGGCACATGCTTGAGCACGGTGTTGAACAGGGCGGACATGTCCGGACCCCACTGCTCACCGGGCTTGCCCTCTTCCAGCGAGGTCCAGCCGTTGATGCCCGAGGCGTACACGACCGGGAAGTCCAACTGCTCATCGGTGGCGCCCAGCTTGTCGAACAGGTCGAAGGCAGCGTTGATCACGGCATCCGGCTTGGCTCCGGGCTTGTCCACCTTGTTGACCACGACGATGGGCTTCAGACCCAGGGCCAGGGCCTTCTTGGTCACGAAGCGGGTCTGGGGCATCGGGCCTTCTTGGGCGTCGATCAGCAGCACCACACCGTCCACCATGCTCAGTGCGCGCTCGACTTCACCGCCGAAGTCCGCGTGTCCGGGGGTGTCGACGATGTTGATGTGGGTGCCTTCCCAGGACACGGCGCAGTTCTTGGCCAGGATCGTGATGCCGCGCTCACGTTCGATGGCGTTGTTGTCCATCACCGTGTCGACGACTTTTTCGTGGTCGGCGAAGGTGCCGCTTTGGCGCAGCAATTGGTCGACCATGGTGGTTTTGCCATGGTCAACGTGGGCGATGATGGCGATGTTACGAATCTGCTTGCTCATACGACACTTTCAAAAAATTCTGGACTTCAGGCGGCTGGTGTACCCATGAGGCTTTGCACCTCGGCGGGACTCAGCAGCCGGTCGGCGATCAGCTCGCCGGCCTGGACATGGGCGCTGCCTAGAAAGGCTTGCGGCTCGGGGCCGTAGACCCGCACATGCGGGGCATCGGCAGCGGCAACGCGGCGCCGCAGACCGGTGAGAAAGCGGGCGGCTTCGTCGCTGCTCAAACGCAGCTCGGGCCAGTCCGCCAACAAAGAGTCGGGTGGGCGCAGCAAGGCCTCGCGCTCGCTTTCGGTCAGCGCTGCCAGGGCGTCCAGGCTGATGGCCTGTTCCACCGACACCGGCCCTGAAGCGGTGCGACGCAGCGCACTCAATCGCGCGCCACAACCCAGCAAGCGACCCAGGTCTTCCGCCAGGGTGCGCACATAGGTGCCCTTGCTGCAGCGCACGGCAATCACCAGTTCATCATCCTGCCAATGCAGGATGTCGAGCGCGTGAATGGTGACCTGACGCGATGGGCGCTCGATGGTGATGCCGGCGCGGGCGTACTCGTACAGGGGCCGGCCTTCATGCTTGAGGGCCGAGTACATCGGCGGCACCTGGGTGATCTCGCCGCGCAGTTGGGCGCAAGCGGCCTCGATCTGTTCGCGGCTCAGCTTCACCGGGTGGCGCTCCAGCACCTCGCCTTCACCGTCGCCGGTGGTGGTGATCTCACCGAGCTTGAGGGTGGCGGTGTAGGCCTTGTCGGCATCCAGGCTGACCTGGCTGAACTTGGTGCCGGCACCGAAGCACAGCGGCAGCAGGCCGGTGGCCAGCGGGTCCAGCGTGCCGGTATGGCCGGCCTTTTCCGCCCGCAGCAGCCATTTGGCCTTTTGCAGCGCGTCGTTGCTGGACAGACCCAGCGGCTTGTCAAGCAGCAGCACGCCGTGCAGGGCACGGCGCGGTGTCTTGACGCGCTGGGGACGGGTGTTCATGGTGGACAAAGAATCAGGGCTTCTCGAAGTTCACTCGGCGCGGTCGGTGGGCTTGCTCGCTTCCGCGGCAGCGTCGCCCTCAGCGGGCGCCTCGTCATCGAGGGCGCGCGTGGCATTGGCCTTGTGGATCAGCGCGCTCAACTCGGCCGCGCGCTCGATGCTGCGGTCGTAGTGGAAGTGCAAGCTGGGCACGGTGTGGATCTGCAGGCGCTTGAACAGGCCGTTGCGCAGAAAACCGGCGGCTTCGTTCAAGGCTTCCGCGGTTTCGGTCGGATCGCCGACCAGCACCGAGAAGAACACCTTCGCATGCGCGTAGTCGGGCGTCACCTCGACGGCATTGACCGTGGCCATGCCGATACGGGGATCCTTGAGCTCGCGGATCAGCTCGGCCAGATCGCGCTGGATCTGGTCGGCCACGCGGAAGCTGCGGTTGGGGATGACTCGTTTGTGTCGCATCTCGGACTGCTCCTGTGCTGAGACTGCAGGCGGCGCCCCTCACAAACACAAACCCCGCCACTCTCGGGAGGGCGGGGTTTGCGCCGGTTGGGGCAACTCCGCTTTACAGCGTTCGCGCCACTTCCTTGACCTCGAAGAATTCCAGCTGATCGCCCTCGGCGATGTCGCTGTAGTTCTTCAGCTTGATACCGCACTCGAAGCCTTCGCGGACTTCGCGCACATCGTCCTTCATGCGCTTGAGCGTGTCGATCTCGCCGGTGTAGATCACCACGTTGTCGCGCAGCAGGCGGAAGCGTGCCGAACGGTTGACCACGCCCGAGGTGACCATACAGCCGGCAATGGTGCCGATCTTGGTCGCCACGAACACGGTGCGGATCTCGGCCATGCCGATGACTTCCTCGCGCTGCTCAGGAGCCAGCATGCCGGTCATCGCTGCCTTCACCTCATCCACGGCGTCGTAAATGATGTTGTAGTAGCGCAGATCGACGGCATTGCCTTCGGCCAGCTTGCGCGCACCGGCATCAGCCCGCACGTTGAAGCCAATGATGACGGCCTTGGAGGCGATCGCCAGGTTGACGTCCGACTCGCTGATGCCACCGACGGCGGCGTGCACGATCTGCACCTTGACTTCGGCGGTCGACAGCTTGAGCAGCGAAGAAGCCAGGGCTTCCTGCGAACCTTGCACATCGCTCTTGATGATGATGCCCAGGGTCTGCACATCGCCGGCACCCATGTTCTCGAACATGTTTTCCAGCTTGGCGGCTTGCTGACGCGACAGCTTGACGTCACGGTACTTGCCCGAACGGAAGGTGGCGATTTCACGGGCACGGCGTTCATCCGACAGCACCATGAACTCATCACCGGCCTGCGGCACTTCGGTCAGGCCCTGAATTTCCACCGGGATGGAAGGACCGGCTTCGGTCGCTGCCTTGCCGTCTTCGTCCAGCATAGCGCGCACGCGGCCATAGGTCGAACCGGCCAGCACCACATCGCCACGCTTGAGCGTACCGCTCTGCACCAGCACCGTGGCCACAGGGCCGCGGCCCTTGTCCAGCTTGGCTTCGATCACCAGACCCTTGGCCATGGAGGCCACCGGGGCCTTGAGTTCCAGCACTTCGGCTTGCAGCAGCACTTGCTCCAGCAGGCTGTCCATGCCCTCGCCCGTCTTGGCCGAGACCGGCACAAAGGGGGTGTCGCCGCCGAAGTCTTCCGGCACGACGCCTTCGGCCACCAGCTCGCCCTTCAGGCGTTCGATGTTGGCGCCTTGCTTGTCGATCTTGTTCATGGCCACGACCATGGGCACGCCCGCAGCCTTGGCATGGTGGATCGCTTCCTTGGTCTGGGGCATCACGCCGTCGTCCGCCGCCACCACCAGGATGACGATGTCGGTGGCGGTGGCGCCACGGGCACGCATGGCCGTGAAGGCCGCGTGACCCGGGGTGTCCAGGAAGGTGATCACGCCGCGCGGGGTTTCCACGTGGTAGGCACCGATGTGCTGCGTGATGCCGCCGGCTTCACCCGCGGCCACACGGGCACGGCGGATGTAGTCCAGCAGCGAGGTCTTGCCGTGGTCGACGTGACCCATGACGGTGACCACCGGTGCGCGGGGCAGCGCTTCGTGCTGCTGCTCGGCGCCAGCGCCCTCTTCTTCCAGGAAGGCATCGGGATCGTCCAGCTTGGCGGCAAAGGCCTTGTGGCCCATTTCTTCCACCAAGATCATGGCGGTTTCCTGATCCAGCTGCTGGTTGATGGTGACCATCTGGCCCAGCTTCATCAACTGTTTGATGACCTCAGAGGCCTTGATGGACATCTTGTGCGCCAGATCGGCCACCGAGATGGTTTCCGGCACATGCACCTCTTGCACCACCTGCTCCGCCGGGGCGACGAAGGTCGAGGTGCTGCTGCCACGGCGATCGGCGCCGCGGTCATTGCCGCGACGGCCAGCCGGGCCGCTGCGACCCGGCGCACGCCAGGCCGAGGACGGACGCGCACCGCCCGGAGCGGCCGGGCCGCTGGGCTTGGCGCCACGCTTCTTGGCATCGTCGGCCCAGCTGGACGACAGCTTTTCCGACTTGACCGACTTCTTGTCGCCCGGCTTGGCAGCACCGGCCGTGGCGGCGCCCGGCGCGGCAGGCGCGCCCGGGGTGCCCGGCTTCTTGTGGATGGTGCCCTTGATGCCTTCCTTGCTGGCTTCGACCGGCTTGGGCTCTTCCTTCTTCGCGACCATCACCTTCTTCGGTGCATTCATCATCGCGCGGATGGCAGCCGCCTCGGCCTCGGCGGCCTTGCGGCGGCGCTCCAGATCGACCTGTTTTTGCTTCTCTTCGGCGCCGACGTCCACGGCCTTGACCACGCGCAGGGCGGGCTTGGGCGCTTCAGCGGGAGCGGCTGGTGCAGCGGCGGCGACCGGGGCAGCCGCAGGGGCCTCCACCGGCGCTGCAGCGACCGGAGCCGGTGCGGGTGCAGCCACCGGAGCGGGTGCCGGCGCACGAGCAGCGGCAGCGGCGCGGTTGATGGCGGCAGCTTCCTTGGCAGCGGCTTCGGCCGTCTGGCGCGGGGCCTTGGCCTTGGCAGCCAGCTTGGCGGCCGCGGCTTCTTCAGCAGCGCGGGCGGCGGCTTCTTCAGCGGCACGGGCTTCTGCTGCAGCTTGTTCGGCCTTTTCCTTGCGGCGTTGCTCTTCGGCTTCGCGGGCGCGGGCTTCGGCTTCTTCGCGTTCCTTCACGCGGGCAGCCAGCTCCTGCTCTTGCTGGCGCAGGGCGGCAGCTTGAGCTTGGGCTTCTTCCTCGCGGCGGTGCAGTTCCGCTTCCTCGGCGGCAGCCGTGGCGGCGTCATCGACACCGGTGGCGTCGTCGCGCTTGACGAAGGTGCGCTTCTTGCGCACTTCGACCTGGATGGTGCGGGCTTTGCCGCTGGCATCGGCCTGCTTGATTTCGCTGGTCGACTTGCGGGTCAGCGTGATCTTCTTGCGATCGGCGCCGCCGGTACCGTGCGCGGTGCGCAGGTAATCGAGCAGACGTTCCTTGTCGGCTTCATTGAGCGCGTCATCGGGAGAAGACGTCTTGACGCCCGCAGCTTGCAGCTGCTCAAGCAGCGTGCTCGCAGGCCTATTAAGCTCTGCGGCGAACTGGGCGACGGTAGTCACAGCCATTGTTGGATCCTTAACTTATGCGTTCGGTGCTGGGCGAATGATTGGGCAATGCCGAGAGGCTGAATCGCCTCAGGCGTTGAACCAATGTTCGCGGGCCTTCATGATCAGAGCGCGGGCCGCACCCTCATCCATACCGGCCAATTCAACGAGCTCGTCGACGGCCAGGTCGGCCAGGTCGTCGCGAGTGTGGATGTCGCCATCCGCGAGCTTGGCGACCAGATCGGGCGTCATGCCTTCCAGGTCGCGCAGGTCTTGGGAAACTTCCTCGACCTTTTCTTCGCGGGCGATTTCCATGGTCAACAAGGCATCCTTGGCCCGGGTGCGCAATTCATTGACCGTGTCCTCGTCGAAGGCCTCAACTTCCAGCATTTCCTGCATAGGCACGTAGGCCACTTCTTCCAGGCTGGTAAAACCCTCGGCGATCAAAATATCGGCCACTTCGGCATCGACATCGAGCTTCTCGATGAAGAGCTTGCGGACCGATTCCGATTCCTGCTCATGCTTCACAGCCGATTCCTCGGCCGACATGATGTTGATGCGCCAGCCGGTCAGCTCGGAAGCGAGCCGCACGTTCTGGCCGCCACGGCCGATGGCGATGGCGAGATTTTCCTCGTCGACCACCACGTCCATGGCATGACGTTCTTCGTCCACCACAATGGACTGCACATTGGCTGGTGCCAGAGCACCGATCACAAACTGAGCCGGATCTTCCGACCACAGCACGATGTCCACGCGCTCGCCGGCCAGCTCATTGGTCACGCCGTTGACGCGCGAACCGCGCACGCCGACGCAGGTACCGATGGGGTCGACACGCTTGTCGTGCGAGAGCACGGCCAGCTTGGCGCGCGAGCCGGCGTCACGCGCGCAGCTCTTGATCTCCAGCAGGCCTTGTTCGATCTCAGGCACTTCCTGGGCGAACAATTCCTTCATGAACTCGGGGCTCGAGCGCGACAGCATGATCTGCGGGCCGCGCTGGGTCGGGTCCACGCCCAGGATCACGGCACGCACGCGGTCCCCGGTGCGCAGGTTTTCCTTGGGGATCATTTCCGAGCGCTTCAGGCGGCCTTCGATGCGGCCCGACTCGGCAATGATGTCGCCCTTGTCCAGGCGCTTGACGGTGCCAACGAAGATCTGCTCGCCGCGAGCCAGGAAGTCGTTCAGCAGCTGTTCACGCTCGGCGTCACGGATCTTCTGCAGGATGACCTGCTTGGCCGCTTGCGCACCGATACGGCCGATGGGCACGGATTCGATGGGCTCTTCGATATGGTCTTCCACCTCGATGTCAGGGATTTGCTCCTGGGCTTCGAACAGCAGGATTTCCGCATCGGGGTTTTGCAGGCCGGCCTCGTTGGGCACGACGTGCCAACGGCGGAATGTCTCGTACGCGCCGGAATCCCGGTCAATCGAAACGCGAATGTCGGCCTCGCCGCCACACAGCTTCTTGGTGGCCGAAGCCAGGGCGGCCTCGACCGCACCAAACACCACATCGAGCTCCACGCTCTTCTCGCGCGAAATCGCGTCCACCAGCATCAACAGTTCGCGGTTCATTGATCAGGACCTCCGTCAACCTTGTCATCCTTGCGTGCGGGCTTGGCGCGCGGCGGCTTCTTGGCCGGCGCGGGCTTCACACCACGACCCTTGAAGCTCACCACGGGCACCAGGCGGGCCTCGCGCACTTCTTCAAGAGAAAAATCCAGTGCCTGTTCGGCACCACCTTCACTGAACACCAGACGCCAGGCCTGGGTGTCGGCAAATGCAGCCAGCACGGCCAACGCTGCTGCCGGCTCGATCACGGCCACGCCATCAGGCGCAACCAGGGGGAACGGGTGGGCCAGCGGCTCGCCACCCTCGACCGGCTGCTGGGTCAGCACACCCTTGTATTTCTTGCGGCCTTGGAAAGGCATGCGCAGCGTGATTTCGATTTCCTCGCCGAGGAAGCGCGCATAGTCTTGCGGCTTCTTCAGGGGTCGATCGAGACCGGGCGATGACACTTCCAGGCGTTCGTAGGCGCAGCCTTCCACTTCCAGCAAATACTGCAATTGGCGCGTCACACGCTCGCAGTCATCCACGCTGATCAAGGCACCGGTCAGCGCCTCGGCGGGCAGTTTGTCGATGTACACGCGCAGCAAGCCCCCCGGACTGCGCTCGCAGTCCACCAGGTCGTAACCCAAACCGGTCACGGTTTTCTCAACAGCGTCTTGCCAATTCATGCGTGGTCTATCTTCGTTTCTCTCGCGGAGGCTGATCCGTACGGCGATTTCAAAAAGGACACGGAACGATCAAGCAAAAAAAATGGGCTGGATGAATCCGCCCATGTTCTTACAGCGCTGAAAACCGGCCTGCACTCCCTCACGAAGCACCCGCCTGTCGCACTGCCCGACCAGCTTATGAGATCCGGATCCGCCCCACTTGAACCACGCCTCATGACGTCGCCGCAAGCTGCCGCACCACAAACCCCCAGCTCGCCAGCCTCGCACTGTGCCTGCACTTGAAGCCAAGTCGCAAGCCGGTGTTTTTGCTAACAAACCGTCCGCCGTGTCCAACAGCGAAGCCGGGATTGTACTATGCAAGCACCATGCCTACAAGCGCGCAGCTTGCGAAGAGGCATTGGCATGCGAAAATCCCACGCTGATTTCAAACCTAGGAGCCACACATGGGATTTCTCGCAGGCAAGCGATTGCTGATCACGGGCGTGCTGTCCAACCGATCCATCGCTTATGGCATTGCAAAAGCCTGCCACCGGGAGGGTGCGGAACTGGCCTTCAGTTACCAAGGCGAGCGTTTCAAGGACCGCATCACCGAGTTTGCCGCCGAGTTTGATTCCAAACTGGTGTTTGATTGCGATGTATCCGACGACGCACAAATTGAAGCCCTGTTCAATCAATTGGGCGAGGCCTGGCCCGAGTTTGACGGCTTTGTGCATTCCATCGGTTTTGCCCCGCGCGAAGCGATCGCCGGCGATTTTCTCGATGGCCTGACGCGCGAGAATTTCCGCATCGCCCACGACATCTCGGCCTACAGCTTCCCGGCCATGGCCAAGCTGGCCGCCCCGCGCCTGCGCCCCGGCGCTGCGCTGCTGACCCTGTCCTACCTGGGTGCCGCACGCTTTGTGCCCAACTACAACACCATGGGCCTGGCCAAGGCCTCGCTGGAAGCCAGCGTGCGCTACCTGGCCCACTCCCTGGGCGCCAAGGGCGTGCGGGTCAACGGCATCTCGGCCGGCCCAATCAAGACCCTGGCCGCCTCCGGTATCAAGGACTTCGGCAAGCTGCTCAGCCAATTCGCCGCCAGCACCCCGATCCGCCGCAATGTGACGATCGAGGATGTCGGCAATGTGGCCGCCTTCCTGCTATCCGACCTGGCCGCCGGCGTCAGCGCCGAAATCACCTATGTGGACGGCGGCTTCAGCCATGTGGCGCTGAGCGAAGGCTGAGCCCTTCTCTCGGCAGCACGTGCCGGCCGAGCTCTCGGCTGGCAGCCGCAAGATAAAAAAACGGGACCCGCGGGTCCCGTTTTTTGTGCGTCGCCGCCGGATCAGCCCGCCGCCACGCAGTCCACGTAATAGCGCGAACGACCGTCTTCGCCCTTGTCTTCCACCAGGCCGTGCACATCGGTGGCAAAGCCGGGGAACTTGGCGTTGAAGTCGCGGGTGAACTTCAGATAGTCCACGATCTTCTTGTTGAAGCGCTCGCCCGGGATCAAGAGCGGAATGCCCGGCGGGTACGGGGTCAGCAACGAGGTGGTCACGCGGCCTTCCAGCTGATCGATCTCGACCCGCTCGGTGCGGCGGTGGGCGATGTGCGCAAAGGCATCGCTAGGCTTCATGGCCGGCTCGAGATCAGACAGATAGACCTCGGTGGTCAGACGCGCGATGTCGCCCTTGGCATAGGCCTCATGGATGCTCTGGCAGAGGTCACGCAAGCCCATGCGCTCGTAGCGCGGCTGGGCGGCGCAGAACTCCGGCAGGATGCGCCACAGCGGCGCGTTCTTGTCGTAGTCGTCCTTGAACTGCTGCAGCGCGGTCAGCAGCGTGTTCCAGCGGCCCTTGGTGATGCCGATGGTGAACAGGATGAAGAAGCTATACAGGCCCGTCTTCTCTACCACCACACCGTGCTCAGCGAGGAACTTGGTGACGATGGAAGCAGGAATGCCGGTCTCGGCAAACTTGCCGCTCATGTCCATGCCGGGGGTGATGATGGTGGACTTGATCGGGTCCAGCATATTGAAGCCGGCGGCGATTTCGCCGAAACCGTGCCAGGCTTCGTTGGCGCCCAGCATCCAGTCGGCCGGCTTGCCGTAGCCCTCTTCGGCCAGCTGATCCGGGCCCCAGACCTTGAACCACCAGTCCTGGTCGTACTCTTCGTCCACCTTGCGCATGGCGCGACGGAAGTCCAGCGCCTCAGAGATGCTCTCGGCCACCAGGGCCGTGCCGCCCGGGGGCTCCATCATGGCCGCCGCCACATCGCAGCTGGCGATGATGGAGTACTGCGGGCTGGTCGAGGTGTGCATGAGATACGCCTCGTTGAACAAATGCTTGTCCAGCTTGACGTTCTGAGAGTCCTGCACCAAGACCTGCGAAGCCTGGCTCAAACCGGCCAGCAGCTTGTGGGTGGACTGGGTCGCGTAGACCATTGCGGTCTTGGGGCGCACCCGGTTCTTTCCCATGGCATGGTAGGAGCCATAGAAGTTATGGAAAGCCGCATGCGGCAACCAGGCTTCGTCGAAATGCAGGGTGTCGATCCAGCCATCGAGCTTTTGCTTGATGGTCTCGGTGTTGTAGAGCACGCCGTCGTAGGTGCTCTGGGTCAGCGTCATGATGCGCGGCTTGACCGTCTCGGGGTCCACGCCCTTGAGTAGCGGATTCTTGGCGATCTTCTTCTTGATGGTCTCGGGCGAGAACTCGCTCTCGGGGATGGGTCCGATGATGCCGTAGTGGTTGCGCGTCGGCGTCATGAAGACCGGCACCGCGCCGGTCATGATGATGGAGTGCAAGATGCTCTTGTGGCAGTTGCGGTCCACCACCACCACATCGCCGGGCGCCACCGTGTGGTGCCAGACCATCTTGTTGGAGGTGCTGGTGCCATTGGTGACGAAGAAGCAGTGGTCGGCATTGAAGATGCGCGCGGCATTCTTCTCGGACGCAGCCACCGGGCCGGTGTGATCCAGCAGTTGGCCGAGTTCCTCGACCGCATTGCAGACGTCGGCGCGCAGCATGTTCTCGCCGAAGAACTGGTGGAACATCTGGCCCACGGGGCTCTTCAGGAAGGCCACGCCACCCGAGTGACCCGGGCAGTGCCAGCTGTAGGAGCCGTCTTGCGCGTAGTCCATCAGCGCCTTGAAGAAGGGCGGCGCCAGGCCATCAAGGTAGCTCTTGGCTTCGCGGATGATGTGGCGGGCCACGAACTCCGGCGTGTCCTCGAACATATGAATGAAGCCGTGCAACTCACGCAGGATGTCGTTGGGCAGATGCTGCGAAGTGCGCGTCTCGCCGTAGATGTAGATGGGGATGTCGGCGTTCTTGAAGCGGATTTCTTCGATGAACTTGCGCAGGCTCAGCACGGCCGGGTCCAGCTCGGGGCCGGGCGTGAACTCCTCGTCGTCGATGGACAGGATGAAGGCGCTGGCGCGGCTTTGCTGCTGCGCAAACTGACTCAGGTCGCCATAGCTCGTGGCGCCCAGGACTTCAAAGCCCTCTTTCTGGATCGCGTCGGCCAGGGCGCGGATGCCCAAACCCGAGGTGTTCTCGGAGCGATAGTCCTCGTCGATGATGACGATGGGAAAGCGAAAGCGCAGCATGTGAAAGCCTCCAGGGCCTGGGACAGAAAAACGAAAGGCGCGAAGTGTAGGGCCAAGCCAAGCCAGTGTGCGCCGCACGCCGGCCTTTGTCGCACAAACAGGACGCCCGCGGGCGCTTCCCGGTGTCTTTTGGCATCCCGACATGGGCCGTGGAAACTCAATTCGTCCGGGTCGGCGCCCTGCTCAGCAGGAGACATCCGCCGCCGTACACTCAGCGCGAAACACAGGCCCCACTTGCACCGCCAAACATGCCCCGAGCAAGCAAGCGTGGCCCCGATCATGGAGAGGGAGTGATGACATGGCTGTGAATTGGGCCACCGCCTGGTGGATTGCCTGCGGCGCGCTGGTCGCCGTGGAGCTGGCCACCGGCACGTTCTACCTGCTGATGCTTGCCCTGGGCTGCGCCGCCGGCGCCCTGGCCGCCCACCTGGGCTGGAGCGGCAGCGCGCAGATGATCTCGGCCGCCGCACTCGGCGGTACGGCCGTGGTGCTCTGGCACCTCAAGCGCTCGCGCAGCCCCAGCCCACCACCCATCAATGCCAACCCCGATGCGCATCTGGACATCGGTCAGGCGGTGGATGTTGCATCCTGGAACGCCCAGGGCCAAGCTCAGGTGCGCTACCGCGGCGCCGAATGGCAGGCCCGCTTCAGCGGCAAGGGCGAGCCTCTGCCAGGCCGGCACACCATCCGCGCCATCGAAGGCAGCTGCCTCTTGCTGGACCGCTGAACGATCCGCCTGCAGCGGCCGCTGCTGAGCTGTTTTCGTTTCCTTTCACTCTTTTTTCCTTCACATCGAGGCATTCATGGAAATCGCCCTGCTCCTGCTGGTCATCGCCGCCGTCTTCATCGTCCAGTCGATCAAGGTCGTGCCGCAACAAAACGCCTGGGTCATCGAGCGCCTGGGCAAGTACCACGGCACCCTCACCCCCGGCCTGAACTTTCTCGTTCCCTTTGTTGATCGCCTGGCCTACAAGCATTCGCTCAAGGAAATCCCGCTCGATGTGCCCAGCCAGGTCTGCATCACCAAGGACAACACCCAGCTGACGGTGGACGGCATCCTCTACTTCCAGGTGACCGATGCCATGCGCGCCAGCTATGGCTCCAGCAACTACATCGTCGCCATCACCCAGCTGGCCCAGACCACGCTGCGCAGCGTGATCGGCCGCATGGAGCTGGACCGCACCTTCGAAGAGCGCGATGTGATCAACAGCTCGGTCGTGCAAGCGCTCGACGAAGCCGCGCTCAACTGGGGCGTCAAGGTGCTGCGCTACGAGATCAAGGATCTGACGCCGCCGCCGGCCATCCTGCACTCCATGCAGGCGCAGATCACCGCAGAGCGCGAGAAGCGCGCCCTGATCGCAGCCTCCGAGGGCCGCCGCCAGGAACAGATCAACATCGCCACCGGCGAGCGCGAGGCCGCCATTGCCCGCTCCGAGGGTGAAAAGCAGGCCGAGATCAACAAGGCCGCCGGTACCGCGGCCGCCATCACGGCCGTTGCCGACGCCACCGCCGACGCCATCGGCAAGATCGCCGCCGCCATCCAGCAACCGGGCGGCGACCAGGCCGTGCAGCTCAAGGTCGCCGAGAAAGCCGTGGACGCCTACGCCCAGCTGGCCCAGAAGAACAACACCATGATCGTGCCGGGCAATATGAGCGAGGTCTCCGGCCTGATCGGCACGGCCATGGCCTTGCTCAAAGGCTCGAACGCAAAAAATTGAAGGCCAGCCGCCAGAAAACTCGAGCTTTTCGATTTTGGCTCTGAAAACTGCGCTATGATGGCGGGCTTCGGAGAGGTGGATGAGCGGTTTAAGTCGCACGCCTGGAAAGCGTGTGTGGGTTAATCCCCACCGCGGGTTCGAATCCCGCCCTCTCCGCCAGAAAGTCAGCAAAAACGGGCCCAAGCGGCCCGTTTTTCATTTCTGGCCGCCCGATGTGCAAACTCACTCATCGCTGTAGCTCCCCCCGCTTGAACATCCGCGACTTGCGAGCCCTCATGTTCGCTGCCGCAAACCTCACGCATCTCCCACTAACGCCCCGTCGGAACCAGGTCGGGGATGTAGATCGACGCGATGTTGTCGATGAACCTTTCCGGCGAAGCGCCCATCAGGTTGGTCAGCACGAGCACCGTCAGCTCATCCCGGGGGTAGATGAACACAGCGGCACGTGCGCCGCCGACCGGCGTCAGCGCAGGATGGGCGTCGCGCCGCGCCGAAGGCCAACCCAAACCGTAGCCATTGACGAGGGCATTGAAGCCGCGGATGGTGCCGTCCTTCTGCGCCTGCGGCTTCCAGAGCTGATCCAAGCTGTTGGCGCTGACCAGCTTCGTGCGCTGCAAGGCGATCACCCACTTGGCCAGGTCCGTCGCCGTTGACTTGACCCCGCCGGCCGCGTCCAGATAGGCCGTCATGGGCTCATGTCGCAGCAAAGGGACCTTGCTTCGCTCGACGCCGACCGTCTTCATCCCCTGAATTTGCAGCGCCAGGAAGCTGTAGAGCGAAGCCGCATCGGGCTCACCATCGATAGAAAAGTGGGTCCGCGTTAAACCAGCGGCCATGAACTGCCGTTCCCGAACGAAGTCAGCATACGACCGCTTCGTCAGCGTCTCGATCACCTTGCCGATCACCACATAGTTGGTCTGCGTGTAGCCAAACCGGGTCCCGGGCGGTGCGTCCAAGGGCCGGCTTTGCACCTTCTGCCAGGCCAGCTCCGGCGCGGCGCCGTCAATCGCTCGGAGGTTGTCATCGACGATCTCTGGAAGGCCCGACATGTGGGTGAGTGCATGCCGAACGGTCACCGCGCCCCAGGCACTTGGCAGCGACTCGAGGTAGGTCTTCAAGGGCGCGTCCAGATCCAGCTTTCCGGCTTCGACGAGCTGCATCACCGCCACACCCGCCAGGGCCTTGCTGATCGAATTGATCGGGAAGACGGTCTGCGGAGTCACCGGGACGGCACATTCCAGGGTGGCCAGGCCAAAGGCGCCGGTGAAGATGATGTTTTGGTTCTGGACGATGGCCACCTGAGCCCCAGGGATGCCACGGGCAGCCATCTCCGCCTGAATCAGACTCGAAACGGCGCGGGCCTTGTCGGCGGCTTCCTCCGTCGGTGATGAACGAGCAGTCGCACTGAAAAACAGCCCACACAAGGCCACGAGCAAGCCAACTACCGCGGAGTTTCTGGGCATCATGATCGAGGGGTTCCGTTCTTGTTGAAGTCGGCCAAAGGCAAGGGTTCGCGATCCGCTCGGTCAAGCATCTCGCGACATCTGCGGCTCGGCATGCCTCAATCCGACCAGATGCTCAAACAGCCGCCTGAACGGCGCCCAAGCCAACAGGGTCGAATGAAGCCGACCATGGCGCGGTGCTGGCGCGAGGCACATGGTTCCACCCCTACTCGTCACAGCGCCTGTGCCGGGCCGCTGTCGGCGGCGTCGCAAGGCCTGCGGGCGAAAGCCCCACCCTGTTGCGCGTCTAGCTTGGTACTTCCCGATGAAGTGCACCAGCGAGCCGTTCTGTCGGGACCTGCCTGTGCCCATGGCTTGCCAGCGCATGCGAGCACATCGCGTGAGCTTCACGATCCGCCGCCATCACGCCGCCATCACACCGGCGTGCTGCACGGCACCTGAGGCAGCTCGCAGTCCACCTGGACTTGAAAATGGCCCTTGGAGCAAGCCTCCACCCTCGCCTGCACCCCGTACACCCTCGCCAAGTTGGCCGGCGTGATGGCGTCGGCGGGCGCACCTGCCGCAACGGTCTGCCCCTCTTGTAGCAGCACCGCACCAGTGCAATGGCGCATCGCCACATTGAGATCGTGAAGCACGATCAGTACGGCCATATCGCGCTCAACAGCCAGAGAAGCGAGCAACTCCATCGTGCGCAGTTGATGGCGCAGATCCAAGGCAGAGAGCGGCTCATCCAGCAGCAACACCCGAGGCTGGCGCACCAGCGCTTGGGCCAAACCCACGAGTTGGCGCTGGCCACCCGACAAGGCATCCAAGTGCTGCAAGGCCAGAGTTTCGCAACCGAGTCTTCGCAGCACAGCCTCGACACGCTCCAGATCGTCGCTGCGGGCCACTCCATCAGCGCGCAGTGCCGTGAGCACCGCCTCCAACACGCGCAAATGCACGCCCCGCGGCAGCGCTTGCGGCAAGTAAGCCATCCGCGCCATGCGCTGCGCAAGCCCAAGCCGACGCAGTTCGACACCCTCCAGCTCGATCTGCCCCTGATAGCCCAGCAAACCAGCCAGCGCCTTCAACAAGGTGGACTTGCCGCTGCCGTTGGGACCTAGCAATGCGGTCAGGCTGCCTCCACCCAAGCGGGGCAGACTGACACCGCGCAACACAGGCCGCCCTCGGTAGCCCGCGCTGAGGTTCCGAACGTCCAGACTCATGCCACACCTCCACGTCGCAAGACGATGGCCAGAAAGAAGGGAACGCCCACCAGCGCAGTGACCACCCCCACAGGCAATGAAGCCCCCGGCAGGATCTGTTTGGCAGCAATCGCAGCGGCGGACAGCACCAGCGCCCCCACCAGGGCGCTGATAGGCAGGTAGAAGCGGTGGTCTTCCCCACACAGACGGCGCGCGATATGAGGCGCCACCAGACCGATGAACCCAATGGTTCCCACACAAGACACTGCAGACCCCGCCAGCAGAGCCACGCGAAACAGGCTGCCGCGACGCAGCCGCTGCACATCGATGCCCAGACTGGCCGCACGGTCCTCACCCAGACGCAGGGCGGTCAGCTTCCAGGCATCGCGCAGTGCCAAGGGCAAGCACAAGAGCAAAACCGCGGTGAGCCCCGCCACCTTGGGCCAATCCGCCCGCGCCAAGCTGCCCATGATCCAGAACACGATGGCCTGCAGGGTTTCAGGGGATGCCATGTATTGCAACAGCCATAACAGCGCATTGAAGCTGAACACCAGAGCAATGCCGAACAAGACAACACTGCCGGCGCTCATGCTCAGTCGTATCGCCACCTGATCCAACAACAGGGCGGCCAGCAAGGCGAACGCAAAGGCCGAGGCCGCCACCGACCAGGCGCTGCCCGCGCCCAGCACCAGAGCCAAGGCCGCGCCGAAGGCGGCGGCTTCCGACAAACCCAGGGTGAACGGGCTGGCCAAGGGGTTGTCCAACACGGTTTGCATCTCCGCGCCTGCCAGCCCCAGAGCGGCGCCCACGACCACCGCCATCAAGGCTTGCGGCAACCTGATGTCCCACACGATGACATGCTCGGCGTCCAAAACTGCGGCGCCCTGGATCGGCGCCATCAGAAGCTCAAGCAGGCGCGAAGCGCTCAGACCAGACGGGCCTGTCGTCAAGTCCCAGACAAAGCTCGCCACAATGGCCAGCACGATCCAGACGGCCATGCCTAGACGGCGCCGCAGCAGGATGGCATACGCGCCCCTCATGCCGAGATCCAGTACTGGCCGGTCGGCGCCATGCCCAAGAACTCGCGGTGCATCTGCTGCCAGGTGGCGCGCGCATCGACGGCAGCAAGCCGCTGGGGATGCAGCCATGCAGCCATGGCCTGCAGCATCACGACATGGTAGGGCGTGTTGTAGAAGTGATGCCAAACGCCATAAATACGCCCCGATCGCACAGCCGGCAGGCTGGCGATCTCGGGGCGGCGTCGCGCCACTTGCAGCAAGGACTCACGGGCCAAGGCTTCACTGACTTGGGCCCCCATGCGCAAACCCGGGGCGCTGGTCCCGGGATGCTGGTAGCCCGTAGCGACATACACCTCGGGCTTGCATGCAATCACCGCTTCCAGGCTGGCTTCACCCAGCGGCGTGGGGATGAGATCCGCACCGGCGTTGATGCCGCCGGCCATCTCGATCAGCTCGCCCAAACTGCCCCGGCCCGCCGTCAGCACGCCCGCTGAATCACCCGCGCGGGCGTCCAGCAAGACGCGTGGACGAAAGGCACTTCCAATGCCAGCCGTGAGCTCGGTAACACGGCGCGTCTGTGCCTCGTAGAAGGCGATGAACTTCTCCGCCCTCGCCTCGCGTCCCAATGCCTGGCCCAGCAAGCGCAAGCTCGGAATGGTATGGGCCAGAGGATGCTCGCGAAAGTCGATGAAGATCACGGGCACGCCGATCTTCTGCAGCTGTTCGACCAAGGGGTTGCGGCGCCCCGGACCATGGCCACTGATGCTGAAGATGGCCAGATCGGGGCGCAGCGACAACACCTTTTCAGGGCTGACACTGGCTTCGCTGGTTCCACCGATCTTGGCGATGCCGTCGATCTGAGGGAATCGCGCGCGGTACTGCTGGTAGGTCTGCGGATCGAAAGTTGACATATCGCCCTGCCAACCGATGACACGGGCCAGGGGTGGGTCTTCCAGCAGGGCCAGCGTGTAGAGCTGACGGCCTTCACCGAGCACAATTCGCTCGACCCTTTTGGGCAGCTCAACCTTGCGACCGGCGATATCGGTCACAAGCTGCGCGCGGACACATGCCGGCGCCATCAGGGTGGCCAGCAGCAGCTGGCGGCGAGAAATTTCAATGTTCATGGTCATGATCTGAAGCGCCGCGCTTCCAGTAGCCAGCGGCATACATCTGCTCACGCGGCCAGCCGCGTTCACTCAAAAGGTGTTGTCGCAAACCCCGCATCTGCGCGGACTCGCAAGCGATCCAGGCAAAGCCCTCTGACAAGTCAAGGCGACGAAGCTCCGCCAACAGCGCGCAGCCCTCGGGCTGACTTCGACGCTGCAGCCAGACCAGATCGAGCCCTTCATGCGCAGGCAGCTGAATGCGATCTTCCGCACGTCCGACCTCGATGCGCACGGTGACCCGTGCTTGCTGAGGCAGCCATTCCAGCCAGCGCGCAATCGCGGGCAAGGCGGTTTCGTCGCCGAGCAAGAGCCAATGCGCGTGGGCATTGGGGTCCAACACATGCGAGGCACGAGGCCCGGCCACGCCGACCTGATCACCCGGCTTTGCAGAAGCAGCCCAGGTGCAGGCAGGTCCGTCGCCATGCAGGACAAAGTCCAAGGTCAAGGTATGCCGCTGCAGGTCGAATGCGCGCGGCGTGTAGTCGCGCGCGACCGGGCGGACCGCACCGTCGGGAAAGGTCGCCCCCTTGTCGCTGAAGGTCGGCAAGACGGGCAGGGTCTCGCCTGGCGCCGGGAGCAGCAGCTTCACATGGTCATCAGGCATGGGGCTGACGAAGCCCTCGAGCTCAGGACCGCCCAAGGTGATGCGCCGCAGACGCGATGAGAGCGCCTCCACGGACAACACCTGCAACAGGCGCGCGCGCAGAGGGTGGTAGATCAGTTGGCTCATGGCGCCCCCAACAGTGCGATCAATCCCTCGGCCAGTTCGCTGCGCCAGTTCACATAGTCGTGCCCACCGGCAAACTCCCGGTAGATCACGCGATGACCGCGAGCCATGAGGACATCGCGCAGATGCCGATTGGTTTCGAGAATTCCGGGGCCGTCGGACGGGGCGCTTCGCTCCAGCAAGCCAGGTGACAGGTAGAAGACGACATCGCTGCGCGGGGCGGCGACATACTGGCGGGTCAGCCACTCGCCTTCCGCCGCATCGTCGAGCCCGCCAGCCACAAAGCCGGGCGGCCGCGCAGGAGCCCACCAGAACGAGCCCGACAAGCTCAGGACCCGGCCAAAGCGTTCTGGATGGCGAAGCGCCAACCAGGCCGAGGCCAGCCCGCCGTAGCTGGAACCGGCCACCACAGTGCGGCCGGCCTCGCGGGTGACGGGATAGCGCGCAGCCAGCCAGGGCAGCAACTCGCCGGCCATCATGTCTGCAAAGCGTGGATTGCAAGGCAGTTCTTCGGAGCGTGACTCGCGGGTCGGATTGCCCACCAACACGGCCATCAGCGGAGGAATGCGGCCCGATGAGATCAGGTTGTCCAGGATGGTCGTCGTGGGCACCCGTGTCACATATGCATCCTCATCGAACAGCAGCAGCAAGGGCAGTGCTTCGGCCGACTTTTGTGCCGGCAGATAGACCGTCAAGCGGCGCTCGTTGCCGAGCTGCTGGCTTTGAAAACGCAGATGCTCCACGCGCCCGCGAGGCACCTCGGCACGCGGCTCCAACCAAGGCTCTGGCGGTGCTCCAGGCAACTCCAGCAGCGAATGCTCCGCCTGGATGTTGTCAAAGCCTCCCAGCGCTGGCGTGCCGGCCGCCCAGCGACGCAGATTCAATGGGTCGGCCTGGACGCGCGCCAGAATGGCTCGGCGCTGCGCCTGCCGCCCCGCGCCTTTGAGCTGTGGCACATCGGGAGCCAGTTGATAGGCCAGCCGCGTTCCCGAATGCAATCGCACGCTGTAATGCCAGACATCCGTTCCAGGAAGGCGTGCGAAGCGCTCTTGATCGCCTTGACGCACCGGCCAGAACAGACGAACGCTGCGCGTGCTCGCATCCCCTCGCCACAAGAAGCTGACCTGCCACGATTGCGGATGGTCGGGGATGGGCTCAATCCACGGAGCGCCCGAGGCCTGGACGGCAGCCCAGAACGCAGGCGTTCCGGCACCCAGCTCATTGGCCAAGGCGCGCAACTTGGGGCTGGCCAGTGGCGCCTCAGGTGCGGCGACCTCAGGCAGCTGCGCTTCCAGCGGGCGTTGCTCAGTCAGCCAGACTCGTCCTTGCGATTGCGGACTGGCCAGCCCGGCTCGGTAGCGCCCCGACTGGAGAGCCACAAAGCGGAACTCCGACTCACCGGCCGGCGCCGCCTGGCGACGCAGCAGTTGTCCATCTGGAGACTGCAACTCCAGCACACCGGCCTCGGGGAGCTGGAGTGCGCCCACGATGTAGTCGCCCTTCACGGCATCAACGGGCAGTTGCTGGGCAGACACCGGCAGCACAGCGGCGAGCAGCAAAAGAATCAAGCAGGCCTTCATCAGAAGCGCACCGTGGCCGAGAGGTAGAAGCGGCGCCCGTCTTCGTTGAACTCGTTGCTGTTCTCCCGGTCCACGGTCGTATTGGCCAGATTCAACACGCCCACCCGCACCACCAGCGACGGGTTCATCGTCCAGCTGACGCTGCCATCCACGATGGCGTACGCCGCGGCTTGCTGCAGGTTCTGACCGTTGGCGGGTACGCTGATGTATTGCTTTCCGTTGAAGCGAGCAGACAGGCTCAGCGCCAGCGCAGGCAAAGCCTGCCAATCTGCGCCCAGATTGGCCACGTGTCTGGAACGGTAGGTCAGCGGCAGCGCGCTGACACCGCTGGTGTTCTTGGCGTCGGTGTAGCTGTAGTTGGCGCGGATATCCAGTGCCGAGCTGACTTTGAGTCGGCCGCTCAGCTCCGCACCTCGGCTGCGGACACTGGCAATGTTCTGGTAGCGGAACATGGGTCGGCCATCGGGCAGGAAACCGATGAAGTTGGCGTAGCTCGGGGCCAGCGTCTTGTTCGAGGTCCGGTTGGTGATGTCCAACATGTTCTTCAGCTGGGTGTCGTAAACCGTCAGGCCCAGATGCCAGCGGCCGCCATCAAAGGCTGCCCCAAGCTCCTTGCTCATACTGGTCTCCGGCTTCAGATCCCGGCTGCCGGTGATGTAGCAACCCGCGGTGGCGCTTCCACAAGACGGCGACCCCCAATCGGGGCTGTTGATCAACAACGTCGGGGCTCGGAACGCACGCGCCCAGCCACCACGAACGGTCCATCCTTTCGCCGGATGCCACACGCCATAGACACGCGGGCTGTGGTGCCCGCCGAAGTTCTCGTGGTCGTCGTATCGATCACCCAGCGTCAGGGTCAGCCCGGGCAGCACCGTGATCTCGTCCTCGAAGAACACCGCCTTCTGGCGCACGGCCGTGGAGGGGTTTGCGCGCGGCGAGCTGCCGGGAGCGCCGGCCAAGTTGGTGGGATCCCAAAGCTGCTCGTGACGCAGTTCAGCACCCAAGGTCAGGTTCTGTTCCCACAAGTCCAGCGGCAGGCTGAACTTGCCATCCAGCACCTTCACCTTGGACTTGTTGGGGTTGATCTGGCCCGTCACCGTGCCAGTCAAATTCTTGGAGTGGTCGCTGTAGAAGCGCAGCTCGCTGCGGCCGAACTCATAGCGGCCTTGGTGACGCAGCGACAAGGCGTCGCGTTCAAGCTCAAACCCCGCATGATCTCGGTGGCTGGTGTCCAGGTCCAGCGTCACCTGATGCAGCTCGCTGGGGCTCCACGCCAGTTGCCCGCTGATGTAGCGATTCTTCAGGCCCGGCAAGCCACTTTGGCGCACGCCATTGCCGGCGGCGGGGTTGAGTGCCGCATCGTCGGCCTCGCGCTTGTCGGCACCGCCCGAGAGCTTCACACCCAGCTGCTTGGCCATCAAGGGGCCGCCGACCGAGAAGCTGGCAATTCGGCTGTCGCCCGCCAGCCGGTTTTGCTGCTGGATCGCATCCAGCCGCGCACTGCCGCGCCACTGCGCACCGACCTTGCGCGTGATGACGTTCACCACACCGCCAATGGCATCGGAACCGTACAGCGATGACATCGGCCCGCGCACCACCTCGATGCGCTCAACCTCCTCAGCGGGCACCCAGCCCAGGTCGTAGTCATTGCCACGGAACACCGCCGAGCTCGAGTTGACGCGGCGCCCATCCACCAGGATGAGCGTGTAGGCATTGCCCAGCCCACGGATCTGTACGCCGGGCACACCGTTGCCGCCGCGTGTCAACGTGACGCCAGGCACGGAGCCGAGCAGCTCGGCCAGCTCGTGCACCGGGCGACGCTCCAGATCTGCGCGCGTCAAGATGGAGATGCTGGCCGGCGCTTCCTCCAGGCGCTTCTCAAGGGCAGATCCGGTGACCACCACCTCGGGGAGCTGGGTCGGCGCAGTCTGGGCGCAGGTCAGACTTGAGAGGGCCACGAGGGCAAGGGGACTGAGACGAAAAGTGGGCTTGAATGAGGTCATGAAAGAAGACGTGGCAAACTTGCGAATGAAAACGATTCTCATCCGCAATTATCCAAGCACCCCATGTCTGCAACCTTTGCGAGCACGCCTGATTTCTCTGCACCGCGGTCAAAACGCGGCGCACCCAACCGCGATCAGAGGAACGACCGCACCAGAGGCGCCCCATGGGTCACCGGACTGGTGGAACGTCGGGAACTCAGTTCGGGGCTGATTCTTCAGCGCATGCGCGTGAGAGATCTGGACGACCGTGAAACCCACGGCACGGTGCAACCCGGGCTCAAGATCGGCCTGGTCGTCGGCGGGCAGTCCGACTTCTCGCTGGGCCACCAGGACTTCCGGCTCGGCCCACAAACGGCCACGCCTTCCGGCGGCATGCTGGTCGCCATTGCCGAGCCCGACACCTATCTTCGTCGCGCCCATCAAGGTCAAGACGAACACAAACTGGTCTTGACCTTGATGCCGGAGTGCTGGGTCATGCAGGGCGAGGGCGACACCCAGATGCAGGCGCGCCTGCGCGCTTTTCAGTCCAGCCACCTGGCTCGACTGGATTGGCATCCATCGCCGCGAGCCCTGGGGCTGGCGCAGCAAATCGTGCACGCGCCGGAACATGCCGGCTTGATCGAGCGTCTGCAGCAGGAAGCGCGGGTCATGGAGATCCTGGCCGAGGCCTTGGCCACCGTGGGCGGCCAGGCACCGGCGAAGGTGGCCTTGAGCCCGCGCGACCATCGACGCCTTCGCGAACTGCAAGCTCGCGTTGATGCCGGAGAGTTTGACACCAGCAATCTGGGTGACATCGCCCTCACCGTGGGCATGAGCCCCAGCAGCCTGCAGCGCGCCTTCAAGGCCTTTGTCGGCGAAAGCCTGTTCGAGTACATGCGCGGCCGCCGCCTGGAGGCCGCACGGCTCTCGCTGGTGCACGAGGGGCTGAATGTCAGCCAGGCAGCCACACGAGCCGGCTACGGCAGCGCCGGCAACTTCGCCACGGCTTTCAAGAAGCGTTTTGGATACAGCCCCAAGACAGCGCGATCCAGATAGCCCCCCCTGCAATACCAGGGACAGACAAGTGGACGAGGCAGGATCGCCACAACGCAGGCCCACACACGCCTCAAGCCACGGGCAACGGCCACGCCAGCTCCTACGGCCGCGCGAGATCAGGCACAAAACAGGCTGTCGCTCCAACGAACGACAGGAAGCCCTGACACACGCGCCTGATTCCTAGTTTTCTGCGTCATTTCGCCCGGCAAGCCACTCAGGCTCTGCGTCGCAGAAGTACTTCCGACACATCCAAAAGCAAGCGCCACTGCCGCCACAATGGGCGCCCGACTTGTGCGAGCAAGACAGCTCCCCCCCTTTCCCCGCCCCGCCTCACTTCGCCTCACTTCGCCTGACTTCGCCTCGCCCCTCCCCGCCCTTGCCACCAACCGCCTGATGCAATCCTCCCCCACGTCGACCTCTCCACGCGCTGCAACGCCTTGGCTGGCCTACGCCTGCCTGGCCCTGAGCACCAGCCTGGTGGGCAGTTATGTAGGCCTGTCCAAAGTTCTCTTGCTGAGCTTTCCTGTGTTTCTTCTGGCCTGGCTGCGCTTCGGCCTCGCGGCCGTGCTGATGCTGCCCTGGCTGCGCCGCGGGCCCGGCGAGGCACCGCTCGACGGTCGGCACCGGCGCCTGCTGTTCCTGGAATCCTTTCTCGGCAACTTCCTGTTTTCCATCTGCCTGCTGTTCGGCCTGCAGCACAGCTCGGCCGTGGTGGCCGGCGTGATCCTGGCAGGCATCCCGGCCGCCGTGGCCCTGCTCAGCCGTGTGTTGCTGAAGGAACGTCAAACGGCGCGCGTCTGGGCCGGCATCGCGCTGGGCGTCGCCGGCATCGCCTTGGTGGCGCTGGAGCGTGCGACGGCCGGCAGCCCGGCGGCCAGCTCCTGGCTGGGCATCGGCCTGCTGCTGGGCGCGGTGTTCTGCGAGGCCAGCTATGTGGTGATCGGCAAAAAGCTCACGGCCCAGGTGTCGGCCAAGCGCATCAGTGCCTTGATCAACCTCTGGGGCCTGGCCCTGGTCACGCCGCTCGGCCTGTGGCAGGCGACCCGCTTTGATTTCAGCCAACCCACGCTGCCGATCTGGGTCCTGCTGCTGTTCTACGCGGCAGCCGCCAGCATGGTGACGGTGTGGTTGTGGATGAGCGGGCTGCGCAAGGTGCCGGCTGGCCAGGCGGGTGTCTTCATGGTCTTTCTGCCGGTGGCCACGGCCCTGGTCGGCCTGCTGCTCGGCGAGCACTTGAGCGGCGGGCAGGCCTGGGCCTACGGCCTGGCCCTGGCCGGCGTGCTGCTGGCCACCCTGCCCGGCCGCAGGCAGGGCTGAAACCAGCGCCGCAAGACCACAGGCCTGCTGGCACGTCAGCCCTGGGCTACAGTGCCCGGCATGAGCTCATCTTCTCCTTCCCTACGCATCGACTTCATCTCCGACGTGTCCTGCCCCTGGTGCGCGATCGGCCTCAAATCGCTGGAGCAGGCCGTGCAAAGCCTGCCGGAGTTGCAGGTGGATCTGCACTTTCAGCCCTTCGAGCTGAACCCGCAGATGGCGCCCGAGGGTGAGGAGATCAACGCCCACCTGGCGCGCAAATACGGCGCGGCGCCGGCCCAGCTGGAGCAAACCCGCGAAACCATCCGCCAGCGCGGCGCCGAGCTGGGCTTCACCTTCACCAAGGGCGCCCGTGACCGCATCTACAACACCTTTGACGCTCACCGCCTGCTGCACTGGGCCGGTTTGCAAGGCGGCCAGGCGCAGCGCGATCTCAAGCTGGCGCTGCTGAGTGCCTACTTCACCGAGGGCCAGAACCCCGGTGACCACGCGGTGCTGCGGCGCGCCGCCGAAGGCGTGGGGCTGGACGGCGAGGCCGCCGCCGCCGTGCTGGCCAGCGAGCAGTTCAGCACCGAGGTGCGTCAGCTTGAAGCCGAATGGCAGGCCGCCGGCATCAACTCCGTGCCCGCCATCGTCATCAACCAACGCCACCTGATTCAAGGCGGCCAGCCGCCCGAGGTCTTCGCCCAGGCCCTGCGCCAAATCGCCGCCACCGCCGAAGGAAGCCCCCGCTCATGAGCCACGACATCATCTTGCAGCAATGGCGTGCCGACGAAGCAGCGGTGCGCGCCCGCATTCGCCCGGAGAACGCCGGCATTGCCCGCCCGGAGCAGGTGCAGAGCCTGAGCGGCCTGCAAATCCTGCACGCGATGCTGGACGGCGAGCTGCCACCCCCGCCCATCTGCGACACCCTGGATTTCATGCTGGTATCCGGCGCTTTTGGCGAGGCAGTGTTCCAGGGCCAACCGAAGCGGCGCCACTACAACCCGCTGGGCACGGTGCACGGCGGCTGGTTTGCCACCTTGCTGGACTCGGCCCTGGGCTGCGCGGTCCACACCACCATGCCGGTGGGCCGGGCCTACACCACGCTGGAGTTCAAGGTGAATATGGTGCGCGCCCTGACCGAGCAGGTGCCCCTGGTGCGCGCCGTCGGCCGGGTGCTGCACAGCGGCCGCCAAGTGGCCACGGCCGAGGCCACACTGGTCGGCCATGACGGGCGCTTGTACGCCCATGCCAGCACGACCTGCCTGGTGTTTGAACGTCCGGCCTGAGTTTCAGGCTCAGGCTCAGGCGCGCAGCGCGGCAGCCTCGGCCGCCAGGCGCGTGATGCGCGCCCAATCGCCGGCATCGACCGCGTCCTGCGGGGTCAGCCAGGAGCCGCCGCAGACCTTCACATTGGGCAGGCTCAGAAACTGCGGCGCGGTCTCCAGGCTGATGCCGCCGGTGGGGCAGAACGCCACATCGGGGAAAGGTCCGCCCAGGGCCTTGAGCAAGTTCACGCCGCCCACGGCCACGGCCGGGAACAGCTTCAAAAAGCTGTAGCCGGCCGCATTGGCCTGCATCACCTCACTCGCGGTGGACACGCCGGGCAACAGGGGCAAGCCATGCTGCTGGCAGGCGGCGCCAATGGCCTCGGTGAAACCGGGGCTGACGCCGAACTGGCAGCCGGCGTTCTTGGCTGCCTGCACATCGGCCGCCGTGCGCAGCGTGCCGGCGCCGACGATGGCCTCAGGCACGGCGCGCGCCATGGCTTCCATGGCCTGCAGGGCGACCGGCGTGCGCAGCGTCACCTCCAGCACGCGCACGCCACCGGCCACCAGGGCCTGGGCCAGGGGCACGGCGTCTTCCAGGCGCTGGATCACGATGACGGGAATGACGGGGCCGTGCGCGGCCAGGGCCAGGGTGTTGGAGATGCTCATGGGCTAGAACCTTGTGGGGAATCGATACAAAAGGCGAGGCGGCAAGAAGTGGCGGATCAGAGCCAGCTGACGGCGCCCTCTTCCGCCGTGCGCACATTGCGGCGCAGGCCGGCGAACAGCTCACGGCCCAGGCCTTGGCCGTTCTGCGCAGCGTGCTCGGGCGTGATCTGGGCCTGCTCGCGGGCGGCCCATTCGGCCTCAGGCACCATGGCCAGGAGTTCGCCCGTGACGGCATCCAGACGCACCAAGTCACCATCGCGCAGCTTGCCCAGCGGGCCACCGGCCAGAGCTTCGGGCGAGACGTGGATGGCGGCCGGCACCTTGCCCGACGCACCACTCATGCGGCCATCGGTGACCAGGGCGACCTTGAAACCGCGACCTTGCAAGACGGCGAGCGGCGGCGTCAGCTTGTGCAGCTCGGGCATGCCATTGGCTTGCGGGCCCTGGAAGCGCACGACCACGACGACGTCACGCTCCAATTCGCCGGCCTTGAAGGCCGCCAGCATGGACTCCTGGTCGGCAAAGATGCGGGCCGGCGCTTCGACGATGTGACGGTCTTCCGGCACGGCCGAGACCTTGATCACGGCACGGCCCAGATTGCCCTGCAGCAGCTTCAGCCCACCGCTGGCGCTGAAGGGCGCACTTGCTCGGCGCACCACGCTCTCGTCGCCGCTCTCGGGGGCCAGATCGTGCCACTGCACGGCCTGGTTTTCGGCCAGATGCGGCTGGCGAGCGAAGGGGCGCAGCGAGTTGCCGGCCACGCTCAGCACATCCTCGTGCATCAAGCCGGCATCGAGCAGCTCGCGGATCACAAAACTGGGGCCACCAGCAGCCTGGAACTGGTTCACATCGGCCGCGCCGTTGGGGTAGACACGGCTGAGCAGAGGCACCACGGCGGACAGTTCGGAGAAATCGCTCCAGTCGATCAAGATGCCGGCCGAACGGGCTACCGCCACCCAGTGGATCAGGTGGTTGGTCGAGCCGCCGGTGGCCAGCAAGGCCACCATGGCATTGACGATGCAGCGCTCGTCCACCAGGCGGCCGATGGGCGTGTAGCGGGCCTTGGCGGTGATGGACAGGGCCGTGCGCACCGCCTCGCGGGTCAGGGCTTCGCGAAGCGGCTCATGCGGATGAACAAAGGCTGCTCCCGGCACATGCAAGCCCATGGCTTCCAGCAGCATCTGGTTGCTGTTGGCCGTGCCGTAGAAGGTGCAGGTGCCGGCGCCGTGGTAGGCGGCGGACTCGGCCTTGAGCAGCTCATCGCGGCCGACCAGGCCTTGCGCGAACTGCTCGCGCACCTTGGCTTTTTCATTGTTGGGCAGGCCGCTGCTCATCGGCCCGGCCGGCACAAAGACACAGGGCAGATGGCCGAAATGCAAGGCTCCGATCAGCAGACCCGGCACGATCTTGTCGCAGATGCCCAGCAGCAAGGCGGCATCGAAGACGTCGTGGCTCAGCGACACGGCCGTGGCCATAGCGATGGTGTCGCGCGAGAACAGGCTCAGCTCCATGCCGGGCAGGCCTTGGGTCACGCCGTCGCACATGGCGGGCACACCGCCGGCCACCTGCACCGTGGCGCCCTGGGCATGGGCTTCGGCGCGGAGCAGATTCGGGTAAGCCTCGTAAGGCTGGTGGGCCGACAACATGTCGTTGTAGGCCGTGACGATGGCCAGATGCGGCGCCTTCTCGGCCACGATGCGCAGCTTGTCGTTGGCCGGCATGGCCGCCACGGCATGGGCCACATTGGCGCAACCCATGCGCTCGATGCCGCGCTTGCGGCCCGCCAGTCGGTCGACACCGTCGAGGTAGGCGGCGCGGCTGGCAGCGCTGCGCGCGCGGATGCGTTCGGTGACGGCGATCAGGGTCTTGTTCATACAGTCGGCCGGTGTAACTCGGCGGCTTGAAAGTTGGTAACCATATTACAAGAACAAGGCGACCCGTGGGTTACATGCGAGGTACGGAACGCGAGCTTTCTCGCCGCCCCACCCGAGCCGCGCCCCTAAAGAAAAACGGCGCGCCACCCGAAGGCGACGCGCCGCGAAGAAGGCGAGTGGGCGCGACGGATCGCCCCCACATCGACATGCTTACCAGCCGATGTCTTGCAGCAGCTTGAAGGTGAGATCCTGCGGCACCATGGGCGACTGGGTCAGGTCGGCGCTGATGGCCGGTTCCATCAACAGATTGCGGGTGGCCGATGTATCAAAGTGAGACACCGACGAGCCGCCCTGGAAAGGATTCGGCGCGAACATCAGCAGACGGCCTGCAGCGTCGGTACCGGCGTAACGAGTCATGTCCAGAGCCAGCGAGGCGTACACGGCCGAAGTCGTGCGGGTGCGCTTGCTCAGTGCAGCCAAGAGAGCGGCACCGTCGGCTTGCGTGATGCGCACCGAGGGGATGGTGACCGTCGGGTCACTGCCGCCCAGGCCCGTGACGGTGCCGGGTGCGTTGTCGGCCACCAGCACGGCCTTGGCACCTGCGTTCTGCAGGTTCTTCACCTTGACGGTGAAACCGCAGGTACCGCGGCTGACCAGGGCGATGTTGTTGCGCACGGCGATGGCGTTCAGGCCCGTCACCGGTTCGCAGGCCAGATCCAGCGCACCCGTCGCGGTCACCACCGGCATGATCGCGCCCGTGATCGGGGTGGCGGTCAGGGCGGGGCCGAAGGAGGCTTCACCGACGGGATGGGCACCCGCGGTAGCGCCGGCTTGCGAGCCGCTCACATTGAGTGCGGGCACGCCAGCGCGCAGCACCTGAGGCGCAGCCGCGTTGGTCAGCGGACCGGTCCAGACCAGCTTGTCGCCGCTCAGGGCCGAAGCTTGACGCTCCGCATTGGTCATGTCCTTCCACAGCTTGCCGGTGGCCGTACCCATCAGGTAATGGTCCCAGATGGCCGGGAAGCCGCCGTTCTGCGCACCGGTGGAGCCGTTGGTGAAGGTTTGGAAACCGACGCCATGGCCCATTTCATGCAGCAGGGTCACGACGAAGTCGATGTTCGTGCCGTGATTGCTGTCCAGGCCCAGGTAGAAGAAGGTGCCGTCCAGGCAACCCGTCTTGCCCAGCTTGGCATTGAAGTTGGCGTTGATCTGAGCCGCACCGGCGGTGCCCTGGTAGGCGCCGGCAATCTTGTTGGCCAGCGCGTACGAATACCAGGTGTTGGCCTTCGGTGCGTTGGGGAAGTTGCGGAAGATCGAGGTGGCGCCAGCGCTGCCCAAGGTCGCCGAAGTGGCCGTGCAGGCCAGGTCGGTGAACTGCGCATTGATGACGATGGGCTGATTGCTGGTCAGCGTCGCACCCCAGATGTTGGCGGCATGCGTGAAGGCGATCAGGCGCTGCTCACCCAGGGTGGTGCCGGTGTTGCCACCGACCGGGTCAACCGGCGTCGGGTCATTGAAGCCCACACCCGGCGCATTCATGTTGTTGATGGTGATGATGGCCGCGGCTTGCGCTTGCAGGCTGGCACCCAGGAGGCCGGCGGCGATCAGCAGCGCGCCAGTGGCGAACTTGCCGCCGATGAATTTATTTGTGCTCATGTGCATGCACCTTTGCTGTCTTGCTGATGGACTTCTTGCCCTTGACGATGGCCTGTGCGGCTTCGGCGCCGGTCACACAGGCGGTCTCGATGGTGCCGTCCGGATTGCGCACGGCCACCGAGAAGGACTGGCTGCTTTCATCCAGCTCTTGCTCGACCGTGCCGTCGCGGTGGTACACCGGCGCCGGGTTGATCTTGCCGGTCAGCAGGCCGCGCGGTTGGCTGGCAGCGTTGCTCACGCGGCCGGCGGCGGCCTTGCCGCGCAGGGCCTGGGCTTCGGCGGCGGTCGGTGCACGCAGAGCGCCGGTCTCGGGGTCTTTGGCGACAGTCTGACTGGCCGCTTGGGCCAGACCAGCCACGGCCATCAAGGCCGCGGCGCTTGCAAGCCGCAGGGCTTGCTGGGTTTTCTTTTCAATCATGGCAATGTCCTTGTGTGGAGAGCCGAATCTGTGTTTCCGAGCTTGGGCAGCGAACGCTTGCGCCGGAGGCAGCGTTGCGGCCCCGGCGTTCTCAGTCTTGGCGGCGGCGCAGGAAAGCCAGGCCCAGCACGCCCAGACCCATCAGGGCGAAGCTGGCGGGTTCCGGCACGGCGCTGACGCTGACGCTGTCGATCGCAGCCAAATTGGCCGTGGCGGCGTCGCTGACGGCGTATTCGAAGGCAATGCGGCCGGTGGCAGCGCTCGGCAGGGCGAAGGTGTACTGCGTCCAGCCCGAGGTGCTCAGGGTCACGGTGCCCAGCAGACTGGTGAAGCTGGAGGTGGCGGCGTCCGCGCCTGCGTTGAAGTAGACCTTGACCGTGTCGGAGAAGCCTTCGACAGCTTCCGTGCGAGCAAAGAAGCTCACGGTGTTGGCGCCACCCAGGGTCAGCTCGGGGCTGATCAACCAGTTGGAAATGCTGCCGGCACCGGCGGCCGCGCTCAGGAAGTTGGCGGCGGCATAAGAGCCGTTGCCACCCGACTGGGCCGCGAAATACTCGGGCACGCCCTGGAACCAAGCCTGACCGGCGGGGCTGCTGTTGTTGGTCAAGGTCCAGCCGGAGGCGGCCAGGTTGTCAAAACCCTCGGTGTAGGTGTCAGCTTGCGCAGCAAGGGCCAGCGTCGCGCCGGCCAATCCCAACAAGCATTTTTTAGCTAGTTTCATAGGTTCCTCGTCTTCCCCTCGAAAGAGGTGTTGATCAGCCCTCGGCAGCAACACTGCTTGCGCGAGCGTTACAACCGAAGAACGTGATGGCAGCGTAGAACCCCGGTGATATTTCACATATGCGTACAAAGCCCTAAGCCCCCTCAGCCATGGGGGATGGGAAAACACGGAGGCAGGAATGGAAAAGGCAGCCGCTAGCGGCTGCCTTCGAAAGCAAGACCTGACCCTGTCTTGCGGTTGAAGCGGGTCCGGATGTGGCGGAGCTCACTCGCCCGCTTCACTCCCCCAGATACGCGGCACGCACCTTGGGGTCATTGAGCAAGGACTGACCCTCGCCCGTCATCGTCACCAGGCCCGACTCCATCACATAGCCCCGGTTGGCCAGCTGCAGCGCCCGGCTGGCGTTCTGCTCCACCAGCAGCACCGTCACGCCTTGCTTGTGGATGTCGTTCACCACTTCGAAGATCTTGTCCACCATGATGGGGGACAGGCCCATGCTGGGCTCGTCCAGCAGCAGCACTTTCGGCTTGGCCATCAACGCCCGGCCCATGGCCAGCATTTGCTGCTCGCCGCCGCTCATGGTGCCGGCGAGCTGGGCGCGGCGCTCCTTCAGGCGCGGGAAGATGCCGAAGATGCGCTCGATGTCGGCCTCGATGCCGGCCTTGTCGCTGCGCAGGTAGGCGCCCATCTGCAGGTTTTCGGTGATGGTCATGCGGGTGAAGGTGCCCCGCCCTTCCGGCACCATGACCAGGCCTTGCTTGACCAGGTCCCAGGGGCCTTGGCCCTTGATGCTCTGGCCCAGGTACTTCACGTCGCCGTCGGCCACCGGCTGCAGCCCGGTCACGGCTTTGAGCGTGGTGGTCTTGCCCGCGCCGTTGGCGCCGATCAGGCTGACGAGTTCGCCTTGGCGCACTTCGAAGTGCACGCCTTTGACGGCCTGGATGCCGCCGTAGGCGACCTTGAGTCCGCTGACTTCGAGCAGGATGTCTTGTTGTGGGTTCATGTGGGTGTCGCCTTGTTGCTGGTGATCCTGGGGCCGCGATCAGTGGGCTGCATGCCCGGCGCCCAGATAGGCTTCGATCACTTTCTCGTTGCGCTGCACGTCATACGGCGTGCCTTCGGCAATCTGCTTGCCGTAGTCCAGCACCGTGACGCGGTCGCACAGACCCATCACCAGCTTCACATCGTGTTCGATCAGGAGGATGGTGCGGCCGTCCTTGCGGATGCGGTCGATCAGCTCGCGCAGCACCACCTTCTCGGTGGCGTTCATGCCGGCGGCGGGCTCGTCCAGGGCGATCAGCTTGGGGTCGGTGGCCAGGGCGCGCGCGATCTCCAGCCGGCGCTGGTCGCCGTAGCTGAGCGTGCGGGCCTTGTATTCGGCGTACTTGCCGATGCCCACGTAATCGAGCAGTTCCTGGGCACGCTTGGCGATCGCCGCCTCCTCGGCCTTGAAGCCGGGGGTGCGGAAGATGGCGCCGATCAGGCCCGAGCCAGAGCGCACATGGCGCCCCACCATCACGTTCTCCAGCGCCGTCATTTCAGCGAAGAGGCGGATGTTCTGGAAGGTGCGCGCGATGCCGGTCTTGGCCACTTCGTGCACGGCGGTCGGGGCATAGGGCTTGCCGCCGAGCTCGAAGGTGCCGCCGTCCGGGGTGTACAGGCCCGTGATGACGTTGAAGAAGGTGGTCTTGCCCGCGCCGTTGGGGCCGATCAGGCCGTAGACCTGGCCTTTGTTGATCTGGATGCCCACGTCGGAGAGGGCTTGCAGGCCGCCGAAGCGCTTGGACACACCGGCGACTTTGAGCACCACATCTGCGTTGCTGTTGTTGTTGCTTGTCATGGCTTGTTTTCCTTTGCAGACCCGGTGTTCACTTCTGCGGCACCGGCGCGGCGCGGCCGTGCTCGGGCGCCGGCCACAGGCCGCGCGGACGCACCAGCATGATGCCGATCATGGCCAGGGCCACCAGCAGCTGGCGCAGGATGGAGGCGTCCAGACGCCCGCCCGTCATCTCCTGCAGCGGGCCGGCCGCGTAGCGCAGCACCTCGGGCAGGGCCGACAGCAGCAGCGCGCCCAGGATCACGCCAGGGATGTGGCCGATGCCGCCCAGCACCACCATGGCCACGATCATCACGCTCTCTTGCAGGCTGAAGGACTCGGGGCTCACAAAGCCCTGGAAGGCGCCGAACATGGAGCCCGACACCCCGCCGAAGGTGGCGCCCATGCCGAAGGCCAGCAGCTTCAGGTTGCGGGTGTTGATGCCCATGGCCTTGGCGGCGATCTCGTCCTCACGGATGGCCATCCAGGCGCGGCCGATGCGGCTGTTCTCCAGGCGATAGCAGATCAGCACACTGAACACCACCAGCACCAGGAAGAGGTAGTAGTACAGCGTCACCGAGGGGATGGCAAAGCCGAACAGCTCGGTGCCCTTGCCCAGGTCCAGGCCGAAGAAGTGGAAGGAGTCGATCTGGCCGATGCCGCGCGGGCCGTTGGTGATGTTGACCGGGTACTCCAGGTTGTTCAGGAACACGCGGATGATTTCACCGAAGCCCAGGGTCACGATGGCCAGGTAGTCGCCCCGCAGCTTCAGCGTGGGCGCGCCCAGCATGACGCCGAAGAAGGCCGCCAGCCCCGCCGCCAACGGGATCACCAGCCACAGCGGCGAGTGCAGCCCGTTGGGGAAGGCCATGCGGAAGGCCTCGAAGTTCTCGCTCAGGTGCGGGCTCGACAGCAGCGCGAACATGTAGGCGCCCACCGCGTAGAACGCGACATAGCCCAGGTCCAGCAGACCGGCGTAGCCCACCACGATGTTCAGGCCCAGGGCCAGCATCACGTACAGCAGCGCCAGGTCGATGATGCGCACCGGCCCGTTGCCGAACTGCTGCGCAATCAGCGGCACCACCAGCAGGCCCAGGGCCGAGAGCAGGAAGACGAAGAGTTTGTTTTGTTGTTGCATGGTCTGTGTCTCCTTGGGGCCTCAAGCCCGATCCGCCACGCGCTCGCCCAGCAGGCCCGAGGGCCGCAGCGTCAGCACCAGGATCAGCGCAATGAAGGCAAAGATGTCGGCATAGTGGCTGCCCAGCACGCCGCCGGTCAGGTCACCCAGATAGCCCGCACCGATGGCCTCGATCAGGCCCAGCAGCACGCCGCCCACCATGGCCCCGGCCAGGTTGCCAATGCCACCCAGCACCGCCGCCGTGAAGGCCTTCAGCCCCGGCATGAAGCCCATGGTGTGCTGCACCGTGCCGTAGTTGGCCGCCCACATCAGGCCGGCCACCGCGGCCAGCGCCGCACCGATCACAAAGGTGGTCGAGATGATGAAGTCGGGCTTCACGCCCATCAGGCCCGCCACCTTGGGGTTCTCGGCCGTGGCCCGCATCGCGCGGCCCAGCTTCGTGTGATTCACCAGCCACATCAGCGTGGCCAGAATCATCACCGTGGCGCCCAGGATCACACACTGCGTCACCGTGATCACCGGCCCGCCCAGATCGATCGGCGTGGTCGGCAGCAGCAGCGGGAAGGGCTTGGGATTGGGCTTCCAGATGATCATGGCCAGCGTCTGCAGCAGCAGCGACATGCCCATGGCCGTGATCAGCGGTGCCAGGCGCGGCGCATTGCGCAGCGGCCGGTAGGCAATCTTCTCCACCAAAAAGTTCAGCGTCGTGCACACCAGCACCGCACAGCCCAGCGCGATCAGCATCAGCGCCCAGCCCGGCAGCCCAGAGCCCGCCAGCGCGCTGATCACCGTCCAGCTCACCAGCGCCCCCACCATCAAAATCTCACCGTGCGCAAAATTGATCAGGTTGATGATGCCGTACACCATCGTGTACCCCAGCGCCACCAGCGCATACATGCTCCCGAGCACCAGCCCGTTGATGATTTGCTGGAAAAAAGTTTCCATAGATGTCGTCCTTTTTTTGTGTCGACTGTGGCGTCGAACTGGGCAGGAGGTTTGCAAGCGACATGCCAAAAATCACGATTTGCGGGTATTCACCGAGGGCCTCCCATGAAGCGGGAGGAGCCCGCAGACCGGGCGGCAAGCGCCCTCGGGCGGAATCCGACACCGGCTGCCGCCAGCCAGGGCGGAAATCCGCACAAGACCTGCTTGAACGCCGCGCCCCAGTGAGAACTCGGCGCCACAAGCCGCGGCCTTCGAGCTCCAAGTGGGCTCGCAAATTGGGCACACTACGCAGCCCGCAGGCTGCCACGCATGAATCCGCCCTCCTCGCTTCCCTTCCCCGCCTCCGCTGCCAGCACTGCAGCCAGCCCGGCCGCACGCCGCCGGCTGCAGCCCTGGGTGCTGGCCTGCGCCGGCCTGGCCCTGGCGGTGCTCGGCGCAGCCCTGGGCCAACGCCTGAGTGAGCGCGCCGGATTGGCCCAGCTGGCGGCGGTGGCCAATGAGCGTCTGGAACTCTACGCCGCGGGCCTGGAGGCCGAGCTGGGCCGGCATGCCTATCTGCCGGGCCTGCTCAGTGTCGACACCGATGTGCAGGCCTTGCTGGCCCGCCCCGACAGCGAGGCCTTGCGGGTGCAGACCCGGATCAAGCTGGCCCGTGTGCGGGTGCGCTCGGGCCTGAGCCTGGCCTTCATCAGCGATGCCCAGGGCCGGGTGCTGGCCTCCAGCAACAACTACAGCCCGCAGGGCTCGAGCGCCGACACAGAGACGGCCCAGGAGCCAGATGCCGAGGCGCGCCGCCTGGCGCTGCGCCTGGGCGAGCGCCTGCTCAGCGGGCCGGGTCAGTTTTTTGCCGCACATGAAGACAACGGCAGCAGCGACTACTTCCTCGTCCAGCCGCTGCGGCGCGCCGGCCAGCGCTGGGGTCAGATCGTGCTCAAGCTCAATCTCGCGCCGCTGGAGGCCACTTGGGTGGACCAAGGCCTGCGTTCGCAGGGCGAAAAGCTGCTGGTGGTCGATGGCCAGGGCGTGGTCATCATGTCCTCGGTGCCGACCTGGAAGTACCACATGCTGGGAAGTTCCGGTGCCGAGCAACGCGCCACCCTGCGCGCCAGCGGCCATTACGCGGGCACGCTGGAAGACACGCTGGGCCTGGACATGGAGGCGCTGAGCCAGCAGCAGAACGCCCTGGTGCAGCTCCCGTCCTGGGACCCGGCACGACCGCAGCAGCGCCACCGCCTGCTGGCGCAGGAGCTGGCTGTCGTGCCCCTGGGCTTGCGCCTGGTCACCCTGTCGGACCCCGCTGAAGTCTGGCGCCAGGCCCGCTTTGTCGCCTGGGGCGGCGCGGCCCTGGGCGCGGCGCTCAGCCTGCTGGCGCTCTATCTGCTGGCGCGACGGCGCGCCCATGCTGAGCTGGAGCGCCAGGTGAGCGAGCGCACGGCCGAGCTGCAGCTCAGCAATGCCGAACTCAAACGCCAGATCGCCCAGCGCCTGCAAGCCGAGGACGAGCTGATGCAGGCGGCCAAGCTGGCCGTGCTGGGCCAGATGTCGGCCGGCATCTCGCATGAGATCAATCAGCCCCTGACCGCCTTGCGCGCGCTCTCGCGCAACAGCTTGCTGCTGCTCGACAAGGGCCGCTACACCACCGTGGGCGAAAACCTGGGCGCGATTGACGCCATGGTCGAGCGCATGAGCCAGATCACCCGGCAGCTCAAGAGCTTTGCCCGCAAGGCGCAAAGCGCCAGCGCACCGGTTTCACTGGCCGCCGCGGTGGAAGGCGCGCGCGTGCTGCTGGGCCACCGCATCGAGGCCGAGCAGGTGCGGCTGGAGCTGGCCATCGCGCCGGAGCTGCGCGTCAACTGCGAAGCGAACCGCTTGGAGCAGGTGCTGATCAATCTGATGGCCAATGCCCTGGACGCCATGGCCGAACTGCCGCTCGCCGAAGACGGCAAGCCGCGGCCCCGCCATCTGCGCCTGAGCACCGCGCCGTTTGAGGACGAGAGCAAGAGCCCGGGTGAACGCCCGGGCCGCATCTGGGTGCGCGTCTGCGACAGCGGAGCCGGCATGGCGCCCGAGCAGATGGCGCGTTTGTTCGAACCCTTTTTCACCACCAAGCCGCCGGGCCAGGGCCTGGGCCTGGGCCTGGTGATTTCCGCCAAGATCGTGCACGAGTTTGGCGGCACGCTGCGCGCACGGCCGGCCGGCCGCAGCGATGATGTGGGCAGCCTGCCCGGCATGTGTTTCGAGTTCGACCTCGAGCTGGCGCCGGCCGACTACCGCTGACGCGCTCACCCATTCACCCGTTCACCTCTTCACCCGGAAAGCTACCTATCCATGTTCGAGGGATTCAAAGTCCTCTTTGTCGAAGACGATCCGCCGGTGCGGGCCAGCCTGAGCCAGACCCTGGAGCTGGAGGGCCTGGAGGTGCAGGCCTGTGCCAGCGCCGAAGAGGCCCTGCCCCATATCCAGGCCGGGGCGCAGCTGATCGTGGTCACCGATGTGCGCCTGCCCGGCATGGACGGCCTGGGCCTGCTCGACCATGTCATGGCCACCGACCCCGAGATCCCGGTGGTGCTGGTCACCGCCCACGGCGATGTGGCCATGGCCGTGCGGGCCATGCGCACGGGCGCCTACGATTTCATCGAGAAGCCCTTTGCGCCCGAACGTTTCCTTGACGCGGTGCGCCGTGCCCTGGACAAGCGCGTGCTGCGCGTGGCGGTGGACGAGCTGCGCGGCCAGCTGCAGCGGCGCAGCGGCATGGAGGCGGTGCTGCTGGGCAATTCGGCCGCCATGCAGCAGGTGCGGCGCCAGGTGCTGAACCTGGCCGACACCTCGGCCGATGTGATGATTCTGGGCGAGACCGGCACCGGCAAGGAGCTGGTGGCGCGCTGCCTGCACGACGAGAGCCGGCGCCGCGACCGCAACTTCGTCGCCATCAACTGTGGCGGCCTGCCCGAGGCGCTTTTTGAGAGCGAGTTGTTCGGCCATGAGCCGGGCGCTTTCACCTCATCGTCCAAGCGCCGCATCGGCAAGATCGAGCATGCCAACGGCGGCACCTTGCTGCTGGACGAGATCGAGACCATGCCCATGCTGCTGCAGATCAAGCTGCTGCGCGTGCTGCAGGAGCGGCGCGTCGAGCGCCTGGGCTCGAACGAGGAGCTGCCCATCAATGTGCGCGTGATCGCCGCCACCAAGGCCGATCTGCGCGCCCTGAGCGAACAGCAGCTGTTCCGCGGCGACCTCTACTACCGGCTCAATGTCGCCACCCTCTCACTGCCGCCGCTGCGCGAGCGGCGCGAGGACATTCCGCTGCTGTTCCAGCACTTCGTCAACCAGGCCTGCGCCCGCTACGAGCGCAGCGCGCCCGAGCTGAGCCCGCAACGCCTGCGCGAGCTGATGGCCCATGACTGGCCCGGCAATGTGCGCGAGGTGCGCAATGCGGCCGACCGCTTTGTGCTGGACATTGGCGGGTTCGAGGGCACCAGTGCACCCACGCCCGAACCGCAAGCCACCCTGGCCCAGCAGATGGACCAGGTGGAGAAGGCACTCATCGAGCAGGCCCTGCAACGCTGCCAGGGCAAGGTGCCGGCGGCCATGGAGCTGCTGGGCACGGCCAAGAAGACGCTGTACGACAAGCTGCACCGCCACGGAATCGACCTGGAACGCTTCAGATCGAACTGAAACGCTGACGGGCAAACTCAGCGGTACTGCGCCGGGTCCGGCGAATCGCTGGGCTGCTCAATCAGGCGCTGAAACGCAGGGCTCATAGGCAGGCGCAGATTCACTCCCGAGCCCGGCAGCGGGCTCTCGAACCAGCGCTGGTAGATGCGGCGGATCTCGCCGCTGCGGAACAAGGCCCGCAGAACCTCATCGACCAGCTGCTTGAAGCCCGGATCGCCCTGCGCCAAGCCCAGGGCATAGGGCTCGATCGAAAAAGACGCCTCGGAGATCAGGTAGTCCTGGGGCCGGCCGCTGCCGGCCAGCCAGGTGCGCAGCAGCACATCGTCCATGGCATAGGCCACGGCACGGCCGGTCTGCAGCAGGCGGAAGGCGTCCTTGTCGTCCTGGCCGACCAGGATCTTCATGTCCAGCTCGCGGGTCTGGTTGAGCTGGTGCAGGAACTGGATGCTGGTGGTGGCGATGGTGGACGCCACCGGCTGGCCGCGCAAATCTTCCACACTGCGGATCGGCTGCTGGCGCTTGGACAGCAGGCGGGTCTCGGCCACAAAAGTGGTCAGAGAAAACGCCTGGATGCGCTGGCGCTCGGCCGTGTGGGTGGTGATGCCGCACTCCAGATCGACCGCACCATTGGCCACCATGGGCATGCGGGTGGCCGAGCTGACGCTAACCATCTTGGCTTCCAGCTCCGGCAGCTGCAATCGCTTACGCACCGCCTGGACCACCCGCTCGCACAACTCGATCGAGTAACCCACCGGCTTGAGATCGGCATCGAGGTAGGAAAACGGCGCCGAGGCCACGCGGTAGCCCAGCACGATCACGCCCGTATCGCGGATCTTGCGCAGCGTGGGTGAACTCAGGGGCTCGGCCGCCCGCGCCGTCAGCAGCGACAGGCCGATCAGCAGGAGCAGAGCGAAAGACCGGAAAGGGAAGTTGGACATGAGGCGAAGTCGGAACAGAGGCCGCGGCAAGCTGCTGCGGAAAAGCTGCCGCGATTGTCACAGCTGCCGCGCGCGGCGCGAGGCTGTGGCAGGATGACTGCCCTGATGAGCCCTCACTTGCCTTCCCCCGATGCCGCCGCCCGTGATGCGGCATGGCGCGAAGTCCTGCCCCTGGAGCAGGCCCTGGCCGCCCTGCCCGCTCACAGCCAAGACTTGCTGCAAGAGGCGCGCAAAACGTGGTGCCGCGAACAAGGCCTGCTGCTCTTCGCCTACGGCTCGCTGATCTGGCGCCCGGGCTTTGAAGCGGCCGAGCAATGGCCGGCGCGGGTCCAGGGCTACCACCGCGCGCTGCGCCTGCGCAGCCTGTCCAACCGTGGCAATCGCGAACAACCCGGCCTGGTGCTGACCCTGCTGCCCGGCGGCAGCTGCCGCGGCCTGGTCTACCGGGTGGCGCCCGAGCACAGCGCGCGGGTCCTGGACGAGCTCTGGGTGCGCGAGATGGTGGTGGGCTCGTACACGCCGCGTTGGCTGCATTGCCACACAAAGGCCGGCCCCCGTTTGGCGCTGAGCTTCACGCTCAAGCGCAACAGCCCGGCCCGGGTCGGCCCGCTGGACGATGCCGCCTTGCTGCATATCCTGCGCCATGCTCGCGGCCGTTACGGCAGCACCCTGGACTATCTGCAGCGCTGCGTGCTGGGCCTGCGCGCGCACGGCATCCATGACCGCGAACTTGAGCGGCAGCTGCATCTGGCCGCCACCCACGGCCTGTGCGAAACCCTGGCGCGGATCAGGCGCTGACCTGGGCCTTGACCCGCTGCAAATCGGCCACGGTGTCGACATCGAGCAGCACACCGGGATCGTCTACATCCACCGCCTGCGAGGGGTACCGCGCCATGATGCGGCGCGCGCCCTCGTCGCCATGCAGATCAACCAGCTCGGAGAACAGCTCGGCACTGAAGCCCACCGGGTGGCCCTGGCGGCCGCGGTACTGGGCGTAGGCGACGGGATAACTGCTCAGCGCAACGGCCACCGCAGTCATGGTCTCAGGCCGCAGCAGGGGCATGTCGGCCGGCACAATCAACCAGCCTTCGGAATCGCCGCTGGCACTGACGCCGGCCGCAATCGAGTGGCCCATGCCCACGGGACTGGGGCGGCCTTGGCTGTCCAGCTCCGGCAGCACCACGACATCGCGCTCGGCCACCAGCTGCTCCAGGCTGCCGGCCAGGGCCGGTGTGGTCACCACCACCACCCGCAGCTCGGTCGCCAAGGCATGCGCCACGGTGCGGGCCAGCACCGTATCCAGCAGCGGGTCTTGGCCGGCACCCAGGCGCTGCGCCAGCTTGTGCCCTTGGCCGGTGAATCTCATGCCGCGTCCTGCCGCGAGCACGACGACAGCCGGTCGCCGATGTGTCATCAGATCAAATCCTTCAAAAAGCCCCTCGGCTCGGGCGCTGCCCGATCGACACGCCGGGCTGCACAGTGCCGCAAGCATGCCGCCCGGGCCCGGCTGTGCGCAATGGGGCCATCACTTAAGGTGTTCTACCGTCAGAGCAAGTACCAGCGCCCGCTCTGGGCCGATACTCTGCGCATGAACAGCAGCAACCACAGCAAACCCGAATCCCTGGCCGACCTGCGCAAGAGCTACGAGCAAGGCGAGCTTGACGAGGCCATGGCCGCGAACGAGCCCCTGAGCCAGTTCAAGCAATGGCTGGATCACGCCCTGGCCAGCCAGGTGCCCGAACCCAATGCCATGACCGTGGCCACGGTGGGCGCCGACGGCCGCCCA
The DNA here is from genome assembly GCF_027863535.1 of Paucibacter sp. B51. Taxonomy (NCBI): domain Bacteria; kingdom Pseudomonadati; phylum Pseudomonadota; class Betaproteobacteria; order Burkholderiales; family Sphaerotilaceae; genus Roseateles; species Paucibacter sp. B51. The sequence continues at coordinate 4,092,958 of NZ_JAPIVN010000001.1, forward strand.
TCCACCCGCATCGTGCTCATCAAGAGTTATGACGAGCGCGGCATCGTCTGGTTCACCAACTACCAAAGCCGCAAAGGCCAGGAGCTGGCAATCCACCCCTTTGCCGCCCTGCAGTTCCACTGGGTGGAGCTGGAGCGGGTGGTGCGCATCGAGGGCCGGGTCGAGAAGGTCAGCGACGAGGAATCGGACGCCTACTTCCACTCCCGCCCGTTGGACTCACGCCTGGGCGCCTGGGCCTCGCCACAAAGCCAGGTGATCAGCTCGCGCGGCGTACTGGTGGCCAACGCCGCCAAGGCCGCCGTGCAGCACGGCCTGAACCCCGCCCGCCCACCGCACTGGGGCGGCTACCGCCTGGTGCCCGAGCGTTGGGAGTTCTGGCAGGGGCGCAAATCGCGCCTGCATGACCGCCTCAGCTACCGCCTGCAGTCCGACGGTCAGTGGCTCAAGGAGCGCCTGGCCCCCTGAGCCCCTGCCACCTTAACAAGCTCGAGGCGGCGCTCGCTCAGAAGCGCAGCTGCAAGCCGGTGTGCAGGCTGCGGCCCGGCAAGGGGCTGAGCTCGCGGATGGTGGCCACCGAACTGGCGCTGTAGGCCAGTTGATTGCCCAGATTGTCGAGCTTCAGATACCAGAGCGCCTCGTTGTTGCCGATGCGCAGCTGGCGTGACAGGCTCAGCTTGAGCACACCGTAACCGGCCGTGGCATGGTCCAGGGCCGGCACACGGTTCTGCCGCGCACTCAAGCGCCACTCTGCGCGGGCCGTCCACGGGCCCTGGTTGGCGTCCAGCGCCAGGCTGGCGCGCAACGGCGCCAGACGAGGCAAGGCTTCACCAGTCTGCCGGTTGTGACCGCGCACGCCATCCAGCGTGGCCGAGACCGCGAACTGCGTGCCCGGCAGCAGCTGGGCCGGCAAATGCCAGTGACCTTCCAGCTCAAAGCCGGTCAGCACGGCCGGAACCGATTTGAAGGCATAGACCGGGAAGCGCTCGCCTTCGTCTTCAAACTCCTCACCCGTGGCGTCGAGGGCGATATAGCTGGCAAAGCGCGTGCGGTACAGGTTCAAGCGCACAAAGTTTTCGGCCTGCTTCCATTCCAGGCCAAAGTCCACACCCTTGGCACGTTCCAGCCCGAGATTGACGTCACCGCGCTCGTAGGCGCCGCTGGCCACATGCACGCCTTGCGCATGCAACTCATAGAACATGGGGGCGCGCTGGCTGCTGTTGACCTGGGCATTGAGGCTGAAGGCCTCGCTCAGGCGATAGCTGCCGCTCAAGCTCAGGCTGCGTGGCTTGAAGCGCTGGCTGCTGGCAGCGCCAAAGCGTGGCTCTTCGGCATCGGCCGCATCGCCAGCCGAGTTGACGCGCACCGTTTCCGCACGCGCGCCCGCCTCCAGGGTCAGCGGGCCGGCTGAGTATTGCTCCAGCAAGAAGACCGCACTGCTGCGCGTCTGCGAGCTGGGCACCAGGGCTTCAGCGCCGATGGCAGAGAAGTCGCTGCGCTCCATCTGCAGGCCCAGCATGCCCTTGACGGCAGCACTTGCGCCCCAGGGCGCATGCTCCAGCTCCAGGCGCAGGTCCTTGCCGCGGTTCTTGAACACCGTGCCCACCTCACCCGAGCCTTCCACCTCCTGATGTTGGTAGCGGCTGCTGCTGGCGTTCCAGCTCACCCGGCGAAACAGTTCGGCCGCGCCGCTGCCCGGGGCGAAACGCCATTCGCCGGCCGTGGCCGCGCGCTGGCGTTGCATCTGGATCTGCACATCGGGCTCGACCGTCACGCCGTAGTCGTTGTGATAGTCCTCCAGCGACAGCCCGGCATAGCCCTGGGCGAAGATGTAGGAACCGCCCACCGCGCCGCCGTGGCTGCGCGCCGCGGAGTTGCGCACCTCGGTGGCGCTTTCACCCTCGGCGGTGAAGCGCGGGGCGCTTTGGTTGGAGGCCCGACGGCCGGCCAGGTCGGCATGCCAGGCCCAGCCTTGGCTGCCCGAGCCGACACCACCGTCCAGCACCACGGCGCCGTTGCGCTCTTGCGCCGGGCCGCCGAAGCGCACTTCCGCCGCACCGCTCAAGCCGGGCTGCATGGCCTTGGGGATGCGGTTGTCCAGGGTGTTGACCACACCGCCGATGGCATTGCCGCCGTAGAGCAAGGCGGCCGCACCGCGCAACACCTCGACCCGGTCGATGACCAAGGGGTCGGTCGGCACGGCATGGTCAAAACTCAGGCTGGAGGCATCGACCGAGGCGCCGGAGTTGTTCAGCATGCGCACCCGGTCGCCATCCAGGCCACGGATGGTGGGCCGGTTGCTGTTGGGGCCGAAGTAGCTGGCCGAGACGCCGGGCAGGCCATCGAGGGTCTCGCCCAGCGAGGAGGCTCGGCGCAGGCTCAGCACATCGCCGCTGAGCGCGCTGTTGGCTTGGGTCAGCTGCTGGCTGCGCAAGGGGTTGCCGGTCAGTTGGACACGGCCCAGGTGCTCGGTGCTGCCGGCTGCGGACGGCGCAGCGGCCAGCGCGGCAGCGGGACCCGCCGTGACTGCAGTCTGAGATGGAGCGATCGAGGCTGTTTGGGCCTGGCTGGACAGACTCAGACACAGGAGTGCGGCTCCCAGGGCCAAGGGCCGCGGGGCAAAAACGGAAGCGGTGCTCATGATCGGAAAACTTTCTGGCGCTCGTGCCGGCGGTCCGCCTGCACGCGGACTCGTGGACACAAAACATGACCGGAGGAACGGGGCTCGGACAAACCCAGATGGGATGCGCGCGAAGCCCATCTCGATCCGAACGCAGGTCACAAAGACGGTCGCCGCTGAACACAGCGGCCAACACGCGGAACCTTGCGCGGTCGAGGCGAAAAAGGGAGTTCGCTCAGGCCACCGAAGGCGGGCCGCGGGCGGCGCGCTTCCAGTACGCCGCCAGGTGCAAGGACGCCACCGGAGCCGCATCGGGCCTCGCGAACACAGCGTCTTGAAGCGCCACCGCGGGCAAGGCCAGGGGCGCGTGGTCGTGGCTGAGCTGGTCAAGCAGCAAGCAAATCAGCTCGCCGCGTGTGTGACCCCAGCCCTCGCCGGACGTCATCCGGGCGGTCTGGGCATCCGACACAGCGCTGGCCGGCGCCAGCGAAGCCAGCGGCACCAGGGCTCGCGCGAAGCCGGCGCTGTGCAGCACCCGGTGCGATTGCCCCAGGCCCTGGAAGGCCAGCATCAAGGCCAGCAGCGCCCAGACCCGCCAGGCCTGCGCCTGCAGCCAGCGCAGCGCTGCGGCGCTGCGTGGTGGGGTCTGGGAGCTTCGGCTCATGGATTCAGTCGATGAAGTCCGGGCAGGCGCTCAGGGCGCGCCCAGCCCTTGGCCGCCGTTGATGCGGTAGAACAGGCCGTAAGGGTCGTCGCTGAGCACGGCCAGCACCCCTTCGACCAGCACCGGCTCCAGGGTGTAGCGCACCGGCTGCTGGGTGAAGACTTCAATCAAGCCCTCGGCACCGGCCGGCACGCAAAACGAGCAGGAGGTCGGCACCGATGACAACAAAAAGTGGCGCTGCTTGTCGCCCGGCTCCAGCGGCATCATGAATCCCTGAACCTTGACCTTCTTCTGGTTCAGCGCCTGCACCGGAGCGGGAAAGGTCGGCACCAGCCGGTTTTTCTCCGCCTTGGTGCTCACCGAGGACAGCAGGCTCCAGGACAGCACACCTTCGCGCTCCTGCAAAGGCTTGAAGGGACTGCGCGGGTCGTGGTAGCCCGGGCCTTGCCCGATGGCTGGCGCCTGCGCCTGCACCCCAGCGCAGCACAAGGCCAAGCCCAGCATCACAAGATGACGGCGGGCAGCAAGCGCAAAGCGGGATGGGCGGTTCACAAGCAGAACAGTTCGGTTCATGGCGATTCGGATCGAGTGCGGCATTGTGCCTGCAGCGGCATCGCTTCAGCGCGGCGCCTGCAGCAATTCACTGACATCCAGCCGGTAAGCGCGCCAGGCCGGCCAGGCCGAGGCCAGCAGGGCCAGCGCCGCGGCAAGCAGGGGCAGGCTCCACTCCCAGCTTGAGAACCAGGCGCCGGTCAGGCGCAGGCTCTGGCGCTCGGCCAGCACCCGGCCCAGGATCTCGCACAGACCATGCCCCAGGCCAAGGCCGATGACACAGGCCAGTGCCGCCAGAATCGCCGCCTCCAGCCCCACCAGCACCGCCACCCGCCACGGTGGCGCGCCCAGCATGCGCATCATGGCCAGATCCGCCTGCCGGGCCCGGACGGCATTGAGCAAGGCCACGAACACCGACAAGCCCGCCGCCAGCAGCAGCACCCACGCAAAGCCGCGCAAGACCTCGGTGCCCGCCCCCACCATGCGCAGCAAGCGCGCGGTTTCCAGCGCCGGCGCTGCCGCCTGCAGGCCCGGCTGGGCATTGACCCAGCGCGGCAGGCTGATGGCCGCCAGCGGGCTGCGATAGCTGAGCAGGATCAAGGTGACCTCCCGCTGGGCCTCATTCCTGTCCTCCGCCTCATGCGCCTCATGCGCCTCGCCATGGTGGGCCTCGTGAACCTGCCAGACGGAGGCCAGATCGGTCAGCACCAGGCGGTCGATCACGGTGCCTGTGGGTTTCAGGATGCCGGTCACGATGTAGCCGCTGCCCTCGTGCGCATCCCCCTGCTCGCCCAGGCCGTGGCTGCCGGCAAACGATGCGCCCAGGCCCAGGCCGGTGCGCTGTGCGACCTCGGCACCGAGCACGGCCTGCATCGGCCCGTTCCACGCCTGCCCCTGAGCCAGGCTGGCGCCGTACAGATCCAGATAGCTGCGCTCCGTGCCCACGATGCGAAAGCCACGCAGGCTGTCACCCAACGACAGGGGCACGGCGCGTGCGACCAGGGGCTGCGCACGCAAGGTCTTGAGTGTGGCCAGCGGAATGTTGCCGGTGGGCACATCGAGATGAAACACGCCCGAAAGCATGATCTGCATGGGGCTGCCTTTGGCGCCGACCACCAGATCGATGCCGGCCAGATCACGGCGCACACCCGCCTCGATCTGCTCGCTGACCAGGAGCACAAAGCTGATCGCCGCCAGGCCCAGGCTCAAGAGCAAGAGATTCAGGCCGGCCGTCAGTGGCTGCGCCCAGAGATACCGCCAGGCCAGGCGAATCAGGGCGCTCATGCCTGCACCTCGCCTGCGCGGCCCGCCGCCAAATCCAGCAGCGACCAATCCGCCCTGCCCGCCAGCGGCTGGACCAGACGGCCGTCGTGCGTGGCCAGGATCAAGCTGACGCCCTGCGCCGCAGCGACCTCGAGCAGCAAGTGCAAGACCTGCTGCGCATGGGCATCGTCCAGACTGGCGCTGGGCTCATCGGCCAGCAAGAGCGCCGGCTGCCGCATCAAGGCCCGCGCCAGGGCGACCCGCTGCGCCTGCCCCACGCTCAGCTGGTGCGGCAGGCGCGCGGCCAGGCCTTGCAAACCCAGCTGCTGCATCAAAGCCAAGGCACGCTCAGGCTGGGGCGGCAAGCCAGCGCTGATGAAGGGCAGAGCCAGGTTGTCGAGTACGCTGAGGCTGGCGCTGAGGTGCAGGCGCTGAGGCACAAAGCCGAGCTGCGCGCCGCGCCAGGCATCGCGCTGGCGCGCGCTCAAGGTGCTCAGCTCGGTACCGGCCATCTGGATGCGGCCCGCGCTCGGCGTCAGCAGACCGGCTATCAGGGCCAGCAAAGTGGATTTGCCGCTGCCCGAGGGGCCTCGCAGCAGCAAATGCCGTCCGGTCGGCAGCGAAAAATCAGGAAAAACGACGGGGCTGCCGCCACCCGCGTAGTGGTGGCTGAGCCCGGACCATTGAATGCTCATCGACGCCAAGCGCTCCGCAGGTGTTTGTGCACGTGATGCGTCAATCGGCCGGGCGCAGCAGGCGCGCAAAGGTCTTGCGGAACTTTTCGACCTTGCCGGCCACGACAAAGGCGCAGTAACCCTGGTCGGGGTTGCGGGCGTAGTAATGCTGGTGATAAGACTCGGCCGGCCAGTAGTTCTGCTCGGGCAGCAGTTCCGTCACCACCCGCCCATGGTGGGCGGCCTGGGCTTCGTCCCATACCTGGCGGGCTTGCGCCGCCTGCTCAGCTGAATGGGTGTAGATGCCCGATCGGTACTGCGTGCCGACATCGGCGCCCTGGCGATTGAGCGAGGTCGGGTCATGGATGACAAAGAACACCTCCAGCAACTCGCGCAGGCTGACGACAGACGGATCGAAATCGACGCGCACCACTTCCGCATGGCCCGTCTGGCCAGAGCAGACCTGCTCGTAGGACGGGTTCTCGACCGGGCCATTGCAATAGCCCGACTGCACCGCATGCACGCCGCGCACCTGCTCAAACACGGCCTCAGTGCACCAGAAACAGCCGCCACCGAGGGTGATGCGTTGCAAGGAGGTAGGAATGGGGCTGTTCATGGTGTCAGGTCGCGTCACAGCGAAGGTATGGGGGAGACAAACGAGTCGGCGCGAGCATAGCCGAGCCGACCCGCACTTGCCGACGACGGGCTCATGCCCACATGCAGCGATGATGCGCACCGGCGAAACAGAATCAATTCGACAACAGGTGTGGAAATCGAGGTGGAGCGAAGGTGGATTGGAGCTTGTTGACCCCAAACTTGAAGCCGCTGGCCATGAGCCTGGTGCAGGCACCCATGGTGTTCATGGCCCTGGCCATCGCAGGCGGCTGGCAGTTGCAAAAAGGACGCCGGCGTCGTGGCTGGCTGCTCCTGTTCGCGACCGTGATCGCGGTCTGGCTCAGTGGTTGCGAAGGCTTCGGACGTTTTTTGAGCCAGCAATTGCTGAACACCCCGCCCGCCCTGGACAGGGCGGAGATCGCCCGATTGCGCCAGCTGCAAGCCAAGGACGGCGGCGTGGCCGTGCTGGTGCTCGGCGGCGGTGCACGCCAGTGGGCGCCGGAATACCAGGGCCCCTCGCTCAATGAGCACAGCCAGCCCCGGCTGAGGCTGGGCATCTGGCTGTCACGGCAGATCCAGGCGCCGCTGGGCTTTTCGGGCGGCATCGGCTGGCAGGCGCGCGACCAGCTGCTCAGCGAAGGCCAGATCGCCCGCCGCGTCGCTTCCGATGAATTTCAACACCCCCTGTCCTGGATCGAAGACCGCTCGCGCGACACCCGCGAGAACGCCCGCTTCAGCTTCGACTATCTGCAGCAGCGCCAGATCCGCACCCTGGTGCTGGTCACGCATGAGCAGCATCTGCCGCGCGCGCTGCGCGCTTTTCGCGAAGCCATGAATGACAAGGGCGTGCCGGGCTCCATCACCCTGATCCCTGCCCCAGCCGGCTTGCGTCCGGACGGCCCATGGCGACTGAGCACCTGGTTGCCATCCAGCGAGGGCTATGCCCGGGTGCGCTATGTCATCTACGAGGCCATTGCCCTGGCCGCGGGCCACTGAAGCGGCGACGCCCAGCGGAAAACGTCAAGCCCAGAAGTAGAAACCCCTTCCAGGCCTGAACCGGGAAGGGGTGTGGTGGCTGACGCCACCGATGGGGCTCTCGGGGGATGTGCCCGAGGGCTCCTGGCGCGCAATGATTGCGCCAGAGGTTGTGCCTGAGACAGGCCTCCCAACACTAGGTGAGGCCCGGCTCGCTTTCAAGCCATCAAGCCCCGGACAAACCCGGGGCTGAGGATGTGAACAGGGTTTCAAACAGCTGATCGGCGCGCGCTTGCACCTCGGGCGTCATGACGATGCCCCGGCCCCACTCGCGGCTGGTCTCACCCGGCCATTTGTTGGTGGCATCCAGGCCCATCTTGCCGCCCAGACCGCTGACCGGCGAGGCGAAATCGAGGTAGTCGATCGGCGTGCTGTCCACCAGGGTGGTGTCACGCACCGGGTCCATGCGTGTGGTGATGGCCCAGACCACTTCCTTCCAGTCGCGGATGTTGATGTCCTCATCCACCACGACGATGAACTTGGTGTACATGAACTGCCGCAAAAAGCTCCAGAGCCCGAACATCAGCCGCTTGGCATGGCCGGGATAGGCTTTGCGAATCGAGATCACCGCCATGCGGTAGCTGCAGCCTTCGGGCGGCAGATAGAAATCAACGATCTCGGTGAACTGCTTTTGCAGAATCGGCACGAACACTTCATTCAGCGCCACACCCAGAATGGCCGGCTCATCGGGCGGCTTGCCGGTGTAGGTCGAGTGGTAGATCGGCTGCTCGCGCCTTGTCAGGCGGCTGACTTCAAACACCGGGAACCAATCCTGCTCGTTGTAATAACCGGTGTGGTCGCCGTACGGCCCCTCCAGCGCGTGCAGGTAGCCGCCCTTTTCTTTCAGCGGCACGCCGTCCTCGCTGGCACCGGTGAAGCCCGCAGCCGCCGGCGGGATATGCCCCTCCAGCACGATCTCGGCGCTGGCAGGCACTTGCAACATGCGGCCGGCTTCACCCACGCCGCTGTCCACCAGTTCGGTGCGTGAGCCCCGCAACAGTCCGGCGAACTGGTACTCCGACAAGCTGTCGGGCACCGGCGTGACGGCGCCCAAGATGGTGGCGGGATCGGCGCCCAGCGCCACCGCAATCGGAAACGGCTGCCCCGGATTGGCCAGCGCAAACTCGCGGAAATCCAAGGCGCCGCCGCGATGGGCCAGCCAGCGCATGATGAGCTGGCGCCGTCCGATCAGTTGCTGGCGGTAGATCCCCAAGTTCTGGCGCGCTCGCGGCTTGGGCACCGACTGCGGCCCCCGGGTGATGACCAAGCCCCAGGTGATCAGAGGGCCAATATCACCCGGCCAGCACGTCTGGATCGGGATGTCCTTGAGGTTGATGTCGGCGCCCTGAATCTGCACCTCCTGGCAAGCCGCGCGGCGCACCGTCTGAGGCTTCATGTCCCAGACTGCTTTCATCATCTGCAGCAAACGGCCGACGTCCTTGACGCCCTTGGGCGGTTCGGGCTCTTTCAGATTGGCCAGCACATGGCCGACCTGGCGCAAATCATCGAGGCTGTCGGCCCCCATGCCCAGGGCCACACGACGCGGTGTGCCAAACAAATTGCTGAGCACCGGCATGGTGTGACCGGTGGGTTGCTCGAACAAGAGCGCTGGTCCCTCGGCGCGCAAAACCCGGTCGCTGAGGGCCGTCATCTCCAAGACAGGGGAGACCGGCTGGCTCACCCGTTTGAGCTCACCCATGCCCTCCAAACCGCCAATAAAGTCGCGCAGGTCACGATACTTCATAACATCCAGTAATATAAAAACCAGTTAACAAGCTTGACGGGTTATTTTTGACCCTTAAAATCCGCCTACCCTGAACGTTCAGGGTTAACCCGTGTCTTCGCCTTCGGGAGGGTGAAGACGCCCCGCTGCCGATGGACGTCAGCCCCGGCGAAGGCCTGCAATCCGCAAGCCCCGCCACCTGGGCCGGCCCATTATCACTGCCACCTCTTGAGCCCCTGGCACCAGCCGGGATGCTTAATTCGTGGAAGAGAAGAAAGGAGTCGCATGACAGCGCGTCGTGATCTTTTATCCCTGACCCGCAGCACCGGAGCCGCTGCGTCCTTGTTCATCAAGGACATCGGCCAAGGCCTGCTGGTCGTCAGCCACAACACCCTGGCCCTGGTTGGCCTGGCCGTGGTGGCTGTGCTCCTGACCTTTGCCAGCCAGGCGGAACTGCGCCAGCAACTCGAAGGCCAGGCCCGTGGTTGGCTCCATGCCCGCCAAGAAGCCCGCAATATCGCCGATGGCAACACCTTGATCGGCAACGAAGAACCGGATGCGATCGCCCGCGCCACGGCGGTCGACCCCAAGGACCTACCTCGCCAGCAGGCCGCCATCGCCCAATGGGTGGCACGGCGCTACAAGGTTGCACCGGAACCCATCAGTCGCCTGGTTCAAGAAGCCTACGCGGTCGGCCAGCGCGCTCGGGTGGAACCGACCCTGATTCTGGCCATCATGGCCATCGAGTCGGCCTTCAACCCATTTGCACAAAGCACGGTGGGCGCCCAGGGTCTGATGCAGGTGATGACCCAAGTGCACAACGACAAGTACGAGGCGTTCGGCGGCAATTTCGCGGCCTTCGATCCGATCACCAATATGCGTGTCGGTGTTCAAGTGCTGAAAGAGTGCATCCAGCGAGCCGGCACGGTGGAGGAAGGCTTGCGCTACTACGTGGGTGCAGCCAATTTGCCCGACGAAGGCAACTACACCAGCCGAGTCTTGGCCATGCAGGAGCAACTCAAGGCCGTGGCCGCGGGCCGACCTGTACCCGCTCGCCCAGCCAGCACACCAATGGCTGTACCCAAGCTGCCGAGCGGCCCGGCCACGGTCGAGGACGAGCGCGTCGCCCAGCTGCACTGAGCGCAGCCTGCCCTGTGCTTTGGCGAAGCCGGCTTCCTCGGGAGCCCCTGGCGCTGCGGCTACACTGCAGCCTTCGCGCGACTGGCGATCAAGGAGGGCCAGGTGACCGAGCGTCACCGGCAGCCTGAGGTGGTGGACCACCGGGAAGCGCGAACGTCGATGGGCTGAACCCCACGCCGACTTCAGCCGTTCGCCTGGGCAGCTTGGTCTCGCTGATGCACCTGTTTCTTCAAATCGGTGCCCAGCCGGACGGGCACTCCACCTCTAGAGCACTGCCACCCCTATGTTTGACCGTAGCACTTCCACCCTCGCCCAAGTCGATCCGGATCTCTGGGCTGCCGTCCAGAACGAAAACCGTCGCCAAGAAGATCACATCGAGCTGATCGCCTCGGAAAACTACACCTCGCCCGCCGTGATGCAGGCGCAGGGCAGCCAGCTGACCAACAAGTACGCCGAAGGCTATCCCGGCAAGCGCTACTACGGTGGCTGCGAGTACGTGGACGTGGTCGAACAGCTTGCCATTGACCGCCTGAAAGAGCTCTTCGGCGCCAACTTCGCCAATGTGCAGCCCAACTCCGGCTCGCAAGCCAACCAAGGCGTGTTCTTCGCATTGCTGCAGCCGGGCGACACCATCATGGGCATGAGCCTGGCCGAAGGCGGCCACCTGACCCACGGCATGGCCCTGAACATGAGCGGCAAGTGGTTCAACGTCATCTCCTACGGCCTGAACGCCAAGGAAGAGATCGACTACGACGCCATGGAGGCCCTGGCCCGGGAGAAAAAGCCCAAGCTGATCATCGCGGGCGCTTCAGCCTACAGCCTGCGTATCGATTTCGAGCGCTTCGGCAAGATCGCCAAGGAAATCGGCGCCTACTTCATGGTGGACATGGCCCACTACGCCGGCCTGATCGCAGCGGGTGTCTACCCCAACCCGGTTCCGCACGCCGATGTGGTGACCTCCACCACCCACAAGAGCCTGCGCGGCCCACGTGGCGGCATCATCCTGTGCAATGACGAAGCCATTGCCAAGAAGATCAACTCCGCCATCTTCCCCGGCATCCAGGGCGGCCCGCTGATGCACGTCATCGCCGGCAAGGCCGTGGCCTTCAAGGAAGCGCTGACGCCCGAGTTCAAGGCCTACCAGGCTCAGGTGGTCAAGAACGCAAAGGTCCTGGCCGACACCTTGATCGAGCGCGGCCTGCGCATCGTCTCGGGCGGCACCGAGAGCCACGTCATGCTGGTGGACCTGCGCCCCAAAAACCTGACCGGCAAGGAAGCCGAGGCCATCCTGGGCGCCGCCCACATGACCTGCAACAAGAACGGCATCCCCAACGACCCGCAAAAACCCATGGTCACCAGCGGCATCCGCCTGGGCACGCCGGCCATGACCACGCGTGGATTCAAGGAAGAACAGGTGCGCGCCACCGCTCACCTGATCGCCGACGTACTGGACAAGCCGCATGACGAGGCCAACCTCGCCACCGTGCGCGAAAAGGTCGCCGCCCTGACGCGCGACTTCCCGGTCTACCGCTGAGCCTGATCCAGGCACGACACGCCGATGCGCTGCCCCTTTTGCAATCATGGAGAAACCCAGGTCGCCGAGACCCGGGAATCGGATGAAGGCGATGTGGTGCGCCGTCGGCGTCGCTGCCTGGGTTGCGACAAGCGATTCACCACTTACGAACGGGCAGAAATTGCCCTGCCCGTGGTGGTCAAGAAAGACGGCACGCGCGCGGACTTTGATTCCCGCAAGGTTCGCGCGTCCATGCAACTGGCCCTGCGCAAGCGCCCGGTCAGCATTGAGCAAATCGACGCCGCCTTGCTGCGCATCGAAGAAGCCCTGCTGACCAGCGGCGCCCGCGAATTGCCCTCAACCAAGCTCGGCGAGCTGGTCATGCGCGAACTCAAGCGCATCGACAAGGTGGCCTATGTCCGCTTCGCGTCCGTGTACCGCAGCTTTGAAGATGTGGACGAGTTCCGCCAGCTGATCCGCGAGATCTGAGCCGCTTTTTTGCCGCTATTAGCGCCTCGCGGCCTCACAACACCATCCCCCACCAAAGAGGGGGGGCACTCCCACCTCGGAGTGACAGAGATTCAGACCTGTACCTCCTAGATTGTGTCTATCGCGGCACATCAAGGAGTGACAAATGAACCGTCTGAATCAAAGCACCGGCATTCGAGGCGTATCCCTGATTGAAGCCTGCGTCACCCTCTCGATCGTCTCGACATTGACAGCGGTAGCTTTGCCGTCCCTGCAATCCAGCAAACGTGTTCAATCCCTCAAAGCTCTGTCGCAAACCCTCATGACGGACTTGCAGCAAGCCCGAGGAGACACCGTCTTGCTCGGCGCCTCCACGCATTTCAAGACCTCTTCGACAGCAGCGGGAAGTTGCTATGTCCTCTACGCTGGAGACGTCAGCGCCTGTGGCTGCAACGCGGACGGTCAAGCCTCCTGCACCACCGCCGGGCGACTGATTCGATCCCAGTGGGTTCAACGAAGCAGTGGCTTGACCATGCAAGCCAATGTCACGACTCTCAGCTTTCACAGCAGACAAGGCACCGTAACAAGCACAGGCCACATCGACGTGAGCAGCCAGCAAGGCGAAACTCTTCGCCATGTCATAGCCATCACAGGTCGTATTCGGACATGCTCGCCGAACGGTTCAATTGCCGGTAGCCCCACCTGTGCTTGAGCCCCCCCCCCTCAAGTGAGGGTCTGCAGACAAGCGGTTCAGCTCCCAGGACAAGCGGCAAAGTAGCGCCTTATTGCGCCTCTTGCGGTTTTCATAATGCACGCATGAGAACACCGCGCCGAAAAAGCCCAGCATTGCTAAGCCTTAGACGGCTCCAGACGGCCGGCTTTACCTTGATCGAGCTGATGCTGACTGTGGTCATCATTGCCATCTTGGCGGCTGTTGCACTACCCAGTTACAAAGAGTACGCGACTCGCAGCCGCCGATCGGAGGCGATCACCGCAATTTCAGCGGTGGTCCAAGCCCAGGAAAGATGGCGAGCCAATCGATCGTCCTATTCAAACTCCGTGACGGACCTGGTGGGATCACTTCAGATCCAACACTACGAGTTGACCTTGGAGGGGATTGGCGAAACGGGCAGCTACGCGACGGGGTATGTCGTGAAAGCTACGGCCAAATCCCGCGGTCTACAAAACAATGATTCCGATTGCCCGGTCATGATGGCAACAATGACAGGCGGGCAATTGACCTACTCCGCTCAAGCCGGACAAGTCAACACAACAAGCAAATGCTGGCCCAAATGAAGCACAAGCGCAACGGAGTGACGCTGGTTGAATTGATGGTGGTGCTCGTGATCCTCGGGGTCCTGGCCGCCCTGGCAGCTCCATCCATGGCCGATATGTGGAACAGGCGCCGAGTGGCTGCGGTTGCCGACGAAATTGCGAACGATTTGGCCTTTGCACGCTCTGAGGCGGTCGCGAAGGGCACCAACGTCCAAATCCATTACAAGAAATCGACAGACCTCAGTTGCTACACGGTCAACTATCGAGGCACTGTGGGTTTTTGCAACTGCCTTTCGACCACTGCCCCGGCTTGTGACCCCATCGACACAACGGCCACCGAAGTCAAGACAGTACAGATCCCCGGCAGCTTAGGTGTGACTTTCGAATCAACGGGCGCGACGGGTATCGGCGCCAATCGAATTGAGTTCACCTTTCCGCAGTTCACGCCCAACCCGGCTGACTTTTCAGTCCTGGTCAGTGGACGAAGGGGCGTCAGCTTGAAAGTTCAAGTGAACGCCATGGGTCGCATCAAGACGTGCTCACCCAATGGAACCATGCCCGGGGTTGCATCATGCTAGGTCGAAATCGAGCTTCAATTCGTAGCCGGCAACTTGGTCTCAGTCTGATTGAACTGATGGTCGGGGTCACCGTTGGCATGATCGTGATTGCTGGGGCCGGCATGATGATGACCAGCCAATTGGCGGATCACCGACGCCTTGTGCTGGAAACTCAAATTCAACAAGATCTTCGGGCTGCAGCAGACTTGATGCTCAGGGAGATTCGTCGTTCAGGGGCATGGACCATTCCGCAGAACGGCATCTGGGCGCCTGGCATGAGTTCAAGCCCGATTGAAAATCGGTATGCAGCATCACTGCGTGTGACCGGTGAAGACAATTCGCGAGTCTTGACTTACGCCTACGCCAAGCACAAGGAACGTACGGGCATTCCATCCGACCCGGCCGAAGACAACGCAGTTGATGACGACACAGAATCCTTCGGCTTCAAACTCGAAGGCGGTATGTTGCGCATGCGGCTCGGAGGCCGATGGCAGCCGATGACAGACTCCAACACCTTGTTGGTCTCTTCTTTCAATGTCAGCAGCAACGAGCAGACGGTCAGCCTGATCGACAGCTGCCCCGATCGCTGCGAGGGTGCGAGTGTCAACTGCCCGCCTCGTCAAATTCAAAGGCTCATCACCATCACATTGACGGGACAAGCGGCTCATGACAGCAATGTCGTGAGACAAGTGACCGTGAGCGGCAAAGCCCGCAACGATGAAATCACTGGGACTTGCTCATGAGGTCCATTTCAAACAAGCAACATGGCGCGGCGACTCTGGTCGTCGTGATGGTCTTGTTCTTGATCATGGCAATGATGGCTGCGTATGCCAATCGAAACATGGTCTTTGAGCAGCGAATTGCCAGCAACTACTATCGAGCCAATGTTGCAGTTGAAGCTGCAGAGGCTGGCATTGAGTGGACCTTGGGCATGCTCAATGGCATCAACATTGACGCAGCTTGCCGAAGCAGTGCAACTGCCACGACCAGTTTCCGGGATCGTTACCTGACTTCGATTCAGCCCGAAACCCGCGAAATCAACGTACTCGATTCAACAGGTGCTGTCGGGCATGCTGCCTGCGTTCGCAACAACGCAACGGGTACATGGACTTGCCAGTGCGCAAGCACAATGGTCTCTTTGACAGCATTCCCTTCAGTCACTGAGGCGGACAGCCTGCAACCAACGTTTTATGTCAGACTGGACCGGCGACCTGCCAACAGCGCGACACCGCCCCCACCCCCAAAACCAGGCACGATGCGCTTGCGAGCCATTGGCTGCAGTGGCAGCTCAATTCCCACCTGCGCCGATGTGCAAGCCAGCGCCCTCGCCATGCAGGGCCGATCTACGGTCGAGGCAGATATTGCCCTCGTCAGTGCGCTCAAGAACGCTCCCGCCAGCCCATTGACTGTGAAAGGCACGCTCACGGTCGACGCAGAGAGTCTCGGTTTGCACAATAGTGACCCACGTGCCAACGGCATGCTTTTGGTGACCGGCGAAGCCCGACCAAGCAGTCCGGCCTTACGCACGGACCGAATGAGCAGCCTGCCAGGCTCTGACCCCACAACGGCCATTTTGGACAATGACCTGAGCCTGAAGAATGCGCCTACGGGTCGCATGTTCTCCAGATATTTCGGCATGACGCTGCAGCAGTACCTGGATCAACCGGCCATGCGAAAGATCACCTGCCCGGAAGCAGACTGTGGGAGCGCCTTGGTCACCGCCTACGCGCGCGGCGTTCGCATGGCCTGGGTTGACGGCCCCGTCACCATTGCCAGCAACGTCACCTTGGGCAGCGTGGCCATGCCGATGGTGATCGTGGCGAAAGGCACGCTGACACTCGAGGGTCCCATGCAACTTACCGGGCTCATCTACGCTACGGGACAAGGACGCTGGGCCGGATCCAGTACTCAGCCCTCTCTGATCACGGGCTTGCTCATGCTAGAGGGCGGCCTCGAAGTCACTGGTCGGGCAGATATCTGGTATCACCCTTCGGTCGTCAATCAACTGAAAAATGCGACCGGCAGCTTTGTGCGCATGCCCGGAAGCTGGTGGAACTACTGATATGGGCGCACCGCATCATCATTCAAAGCCCACTCATTGGGCTCGACTCGTGAGGCCAGTCCAAGCCCCACCAGGTTCTTCTCAGTTCGGGGTGGCTTTGATTGAGGCCTTGGTGGCACTTCTCATCATGGCCTTCGGCATGGTTGCATTGATCGGCCTGCAAGGAACCATGCGCAGGGCTTCTGATTTGTCAAAGCAACGCAGCGAAGCCATGCGGATCGCCCAATCAGAGCTGGAACGTTTGCGCGACTTCTCCGTCGCAACCATCAACGCAAGCTCACCTGCTGGTACACGTGACTTTGCCAGCATCCAGAGCTTGAATGCATGCACCGGTGAAGAAGGCGAAGGCGCCTGCCTCCAATCGATCAATGTTGGAAACGCGAGCTACTCCATCAGCCGAACCGTCGGCGACTGGACAGAAGCGCTATCGGGTCAGACCCAGGCCCTCCCTCCCATGCGTAATGTTCAGGTCCGCGTGAGTTGGGTTGATCGCGCCGCTGGCGCACAGTTCGTGCAATTGGACAGCTTTATCTCCAAGGCAGAGACCTTTCTGAGTGGCTCATTGGTTGCTGCTCCTTCTGCCGGAGCGCTTCGCAGGCCAGGTGAGCGTGAAGCCAGCATCCCGGCCCAAGCCAAAGACCTCGGCAACAAGACCAGCGTGTTTGTGCCCGGCCCCACGGCGACGGTGGCTTGGGTGTTCAACAACCTGACCGGCGTGATCACCGGGCGTTGCACGGTGGCCATGGGCACATCGTCGAGCAGCCTGACCTTGCAAGACGTCGAGTCTTGTTCGAACAACACGGTGGGCTATTTGCTGAGTGGCACCATTCGTTTCTCGAACAGCCTCCGCCCGGACCCGGCCCATCCGGAAGGCTTTGCCTTGCCGCTGGATGTGGTGATCACCAACAGCCGGCTTGCCGACGCGATTGCGGCCCCGACCGTGCAGCAATGCTTCGACGATGCGCCGACCAGCCCCTCCTCGACCATGCCCTTCGTGAGCTACAACTGCTTCATCGAGCCCAACAACGGCACACCGAGAATCTGGTCCGGCCGGGCAGAACTCAGCGGCATCGAATTGACGGGAGCCAATGCCCGCAAGGTCTGCCGCTACAGCGCCGATTACGACGGCAATGGCAGCATCAGCAATGCGGAGCACCCGGAAAACTACGACGCCGTGAGCTCCTCGCTGGCGCGGCAGAACTTCCTGGTCATCAATGCCAGCGTGAGCCGCTGCCCGACTGGCGCAGCCGTCGATCCGGACAACGGCGTGTTCGTCAACAGCAACACCGAGCTCCAACAAGCGGCGCCCGCGCAACCCTGATCGAGAACCGCGCCCGTCTCTCGTCCTCGGCCATCGGCCTGAGTGACAATCACGTTTTGGTCGCGCGCCCTCAGGCGGCGGCCGCGCACGTGAGACAAGAGCAAGGACTGCAGTGTTCAAGAATTTGATGGTGTACCGCATCGGTGCGGATTGGCAGATCACGGTAGAGCAGATCGAGGAAAGCCTGGCGAAGTCCGTTTTCGTCGAGTGCGGCGCCACCCAGGCGCAGTCGCTGGGCTGGGCTTCGCCCCGCGGCGTTCCCCACGCCCCCCTGGTGGAAGACATTGGCGGCCACTGGCTGTTGAAGCTGGTGCTGGAGCAGCGCGTGCTGCCCGGCTCGGTGGTGCGCAAGCGCACCGATGAGCTGGCAGCCCGCGTCGAGCAGGAAACCGGCCGCAAGCCCGGCAAAAAGCAGACCAAGGACCTCAAGGAGCAGGCCACTCTGGAACTGCTGCCCCAGGCTTTCACCAAACAATCTTCCATCCGGGTCTGGATCGCGCCGGCTCAGCAGCTCCTGATGATTGACGCCGGCAGTGCCAGCCGGGCCGAAGAGGTGGTCACCTTGCTGGTCAAGGCACTCGACGGCCTGAACCTTCACCTGATCCAGACCGCCGAATCGCCCGCCATCTGCATGGCCGCCTGGTTGATGGACGGTGTGCCGCCCGAGGGCTTCACCATCGACCGCGAGTGCGAACTCAAGAGCGGCGACGAGATGAAATCCGTGGTGCGCTACGCCCGCCATGCGCTGGACATTGAAGAGGTGCGCCAGCATCTTCAAAGCGGCAAGGCCCCCACCCGCCTGGCCATGAGCTGGAAGGACCGTGTGTCCTTCATGCTCACCGACACCTTGCAAATCAAGAAGATCAGCTTCCTTGACCTCGCCTTCGAAGGCCGCGACACACCCGAGAAGGACGAGGCTTTTGATGCCGACGCCGCCCTGGCCACCGGCGAGCTGTGCAAGCTCATTCCCGAGCTGATCGACGGCCTCGGTGGCGAGCATGACTTCTTTGCCGCGGGTGCTGCATTGGCCGCCCTGCCCGCAAGCGCAAGCCCGAGCACCGACCCGACCGGCAGCGCATCTGCCAGCCAGACGCTCGAAACTGCGCCCTGGGACTGAGTGTTGAGCCACAGTGCCGCCCTGCCCCGCCCGACTCACCTGGCCTCAGCGCAGGACGCCATGCGCCATGCGCTGAGCCTGGCCGAGCATGCGATCGGCTTGACCGACCCCAACCCGCGGGTCGGCTGCGTCATCGTCGCGGCCGATGGGCGCCTGCTCGGCCAAGGCCACACCCAGGCTGCCGGCCAGGCCCATGCCGAGGTGATGGCCCTGCGCGATGCACACGCACGCGGCGAATCGGTCCTGGGCGCGACAGCCTACGTCACGCTTGAGCCCTGCGCCCACCACGGGCGCACGCCGCCCTGCTGTGATGCCTTGATCGCCGCCGGCCTGGGCCGCGTGGTCGCCGCCCTGGAAGACAGCAACCCGCAGGTGGCCGGCCAGGGCATGGCGCGGCTGCGCGCCGCTGGCGTGCAAGCCGAATGGGTAGAGGACGCCGCTCTCAGCACGGCAGCGCGCGAGCTGAACCTCGGTTTTCTCTCCCGCATGCAACGCGGCCGGCCCTTTGTGCGCATGAAGATGGCCGCCTCCCTGGACGGCCGCACAGCCCTGGAGAACGGCGTCAGCCAATGGATCACCGGCCCGGCCGCCCGCCAGGATGGCCATGCCTGGCGCAAGCGCGCGGGCGCCGTGCTCAGCGGAATCGGCACCGTGCGCGATGACGACCCGCGGCTCGATGTGCGCCTGGTCGACACCGTCTTGCAACCGATGCGCGTCATCGTTGACTCCCGGCTTGAAATATCGCCCGCGGCCCGATTGCTGCCGCCACCGGGTCAGGTCTTGCTCTGCCACGCGCTTGAATCGCTGGAAGGGCATGCAACGGCCGCTGCACTGCGCGAGAAAGGCGCCGAGTTGATCAGCCTTCCGGGCCCGGGTGGCAAGGTCGATCTGCCCGCCTTGCTCGACGAACTGGGCCGGCGCGGCATCAATGAACTGCATGTCGAAGCCGGGCACAAGCTCAACGGCTCCCTGCTGCGCGCTGGCTTGGTGGACGAACTCCTGGTCTACCTGGCCCCCCTGCTGCTGGGCCCGGGGCGCGAGCTGGCTGCCCTGCCCGCCCTGAACCAGCTCGACCAGGCCCAGCGCTGGCAATGGCAAGAATGCACGCCGATCGGCGAGGATCTGCGCCTGCGGGCCCGGCCGCTGCGCGATTGATGACCCCGCTCCAGTTGGAGCGGCCCTGCCCCGCCTACAATCGGGTTTATGCCCATATCTCCCGTCCCCGAGTTGGTGGCCGAGCTTGCAGCCGGCCGTATGGTGATCCTGGTTGACGAAGAAGACCGCGAAAACGAGGGTGACCTCGTGCTGGCGGCCGACCATGTCACGCCAGAGGCGATCAACTTCATGGCCAAGTACGGCCGTGGCCTGATCTGCCTGACCCTCACCCGCGAGCGCTGCGAGCGCCTACAGCTGCCGCCCATGGCCAGCCGCAACGGCACCAAGCACGCCACCGCCTTCACCGTCTCCATCGAGGCCGCCACCGGCGTCACCACCGGCATCTCGGCCGCTGACCGTGCGCGCACGGTTCAGGCCGCCGTGGCCCGCGGTGCCGAGGCGCGCGACCTGGTGCAGCCCGGCCACATCTTCCCGCTGCAAGCCCAGGATGGCGGCGTGCTGATGCGCGCCGGTCACACCGAAGCCGGCTGCGACTTTGCCCAGATGGCCGGCCTGACGCCCGCCGCGGTGATTTGCGAAATCATGAAGGACGACGGCACCATGGCCCGTCTGCCCGACCTGATCGAGTTCGCCAAGGAGCATGGGCTCAAGATCGGCACCATTGCCGACCTGATCGAATACCGCAGCCGCAACGAAACCTTGATCAGCCGCGTGGCCCAGCGCAAGCTGCAGACCGCCCAGGGCGAGTTCGATTGCAGCGTCTACACCGACCGAACCGGCGCCACCCACCTGGCCCTGAGCAAGGGACAGTGGTCGGCCAGCGACGAGGTGCTGGTGCGCGTGCACGAGCCCCTGTCGGTGCTCGACCTGCTGGACACCGGCTCCTGCGGCCACTCGTGGCCGCTTCCCGCCGCTCTGGCCGAGCTGCAAGCCGCCCCCTGCGGCGTGGCCGTGCTGCTGAATTGCGGCGAAGAAGCCGGCAGCCTGCTGGCACGCCTGCAAGCCACTGAGCCCGCCCAGCCACCGCGCACGGTGATGGATCTGCGCACCTACGGCGTGGGCGCGCAAATCCTGCGTGAACTCGGCGTGCACAAGATGCGCCTGCTCGGCAGCCCGCGCCGCATGCCCAGCATGACCGGCTACGGCCTGGAAGTCACCGGCTTCAAAGCCGCCACCCCTAACTCCTGAGAAGAGCGCACACCATGCAAGGATCGGACAAAGGCCACGCCGCGGCTCAAGCCTCGCTGAACGGGCAAGACTTGCGCATCGGCATCGTGCAGGCCCGCTTCAACCACGCCATCACCAGCCGCCTGGCGGATGCCTGCGTGGCCGAGCTCAAGGCCCTGGGCGTGGACGAAAAGCACATCCGCCACGTCACCGTGCCGGGCGCCCTGGAAGTACCCATCGCCCTCAATGCCATGGCCGACAGCCAAGACTACAGCGCCCTGGTGGCCCTGGGCTGCATCATCCGTGGTGAGACCTACCACTTCGAGCTGGTCGCCAACGAGAGTGGCGCGGCCATCACGCGCGTGGGCCTGGACAACCAGATCGCCATCGCCAACGCGATCCTGACGGTCGAGAACGAAGAACAAGCCTGGGCACGCGCCGAGGAAAAAGGCCGCGACGCGGCCCGTGTGGCGGTCGAGATGGCCAATTTGATGGAAGACCTGCAGTGAACACGAACAACAAGAGCGCGACAGCCGCCACCCCGAGCCCCAGCAAAAGCGCCAGCGCCCCGCGCAAGCGCGTGCAGCCCAAGTCAGCACGCCGCCGCTCGCGCGAAGCGGCGCTGCAAGGCCTGTATCAGTGGCTGATCACCGGCGATGACGTCGGCACCATCGACGCCCACATGCGCGAACAGCAAGACTTCGACAAGGCCGACCGCGCCCATTTCGATGCCCTGCTGAACGGATGCATCCTGGAAGCTCCCGATCTCGACGGCGTGCTGGCGCGCCATGTGGACCGCAAGACCACCGAGCTCTCGCCCATCGAGCACGCCGTGCTGATGATTGGCGCCTACGAGCTCAAGCACTGCATCGACATCCCCTACAAGGTGGCCATCAACGAAGCAGTGGAGCTGGCCAAGGCCTTTGGCGGCACCGATGGTCACAAGTACGTGAACGGCGTGCTGGACCGCGCCGCCGGTGATCTGCGCCCGCTGGAAGTGAGCGCGCGTGGCAAGTCCGGCAGCGGGAGTTCCGCTTCGAAATGAAGCTGGCCGGCCGACTCGACCACATCGAGCCTTTCTATGTGATGGAGTGCAGCAAGGCTGCCGCCGAGCTGGCGCGCAGCCCCATCTGCGACCCGGCGCAGGGCGGCCGCCCCATGGTCTTTCTGAACATCGGCGAGCCCGACTTTGGCGCGCCCGCGGCCGTGCAAGCAGCGGCGCAGGCGTGCATCAGCGCCGGCCGCACCCAATACACCCCGGCCACCGGCCTGCCCGCGCTGCGTCAGGCCCTGTCCGATTGGTATGGCCAGCGATGGGGTCTGACGATCGCGCCCGAGCGCATCGTCATCACCGCCGGTGCTTCGGCGGGCTTGCAGCTGGTCTGCCAGGCCTTGTTCGAGGCGGACGATCAGGTACTGATGCCCGACCCCTGCTACCCCTGCAACCGGCATTTCGTCGCTGCGGTGGACGCTGAGGCGGTGCTGCTACCCGCCGGGCCCGAGCAACGTTTTCAGCCCAGCCCGGCCCAGGTGCGAGACGCCTGGACCGCGCAGACCCGAGGCGTGCTGCTGGCCTCGCCCAGCAATCCAACTGGCACCTCGATCGAACCCGAAGCCTTGCGCGAGATCGTGGCCACCGTGCGCGCGCGCGGCGGCGTGACCATCGTCGATGAGATCTATCTCGGCCTCAGCCAGGACGCTCGCTTCGAGCACAGCGCACTGGCGCTGGGCGAGGACGTGATCTCGGTCAACAGCTTCTCCAAATACTTCAGCATGACCGGCTGGCGCCTGGGCTGGTTGGTGCTGCCGCCCGAACTGGTAGCACCGATCGAGAAACTGGCGCAGAACCTCTTCATCTGCCCCAGCAGCATTGCCCAACATGCCGCCCTGGCATGCTTCGAGCCCGACAGCCTGGCGATCTATGAACAACGCCGCGCGGCCTTCCGCGAACGGCGCGATTACATCGTGCCGGCGCTGCAAGCCCTGGGCCTGCGCGTGCCGGTGATGCCGGACGGCGCTTTCTACGTCTGGATGGATGCCTCGGACTTCTGCTCGGAAAACTGCAGCAGCTGGGAGCTGGCCTTTGATCTGATGCGCAGCGCCCAGATCGCCCTGACGCCCGGCCGCGACTTCGGCCGCAGCGGCAGCGAACATTGGCTGCGCCTGTCCTACGCCAGCAGCATGGACGATCTGCGCGAGGCCGTGGCCCGGCTGGCCGAGCAACTGCCGCGTTACCGGATCGCATCCGCATGAGCTCGAAGGACATGAACCCTGACGCAGGCGCCGTTGCACCCGTTTTTGAACATGGCCTGCGCGTGTACTGGGAAGACACTGATGCCGGTGGCGTGGTGTTCTATGCCAATTACCTGAAGTTTTTCGAACGCGCCCGCACCGAATGGCTGCGTCGCCTGGGCTTTGGCCAGGAGGCCATGCGCCATGAATCGGGCGTGATGTTCGTGGTCGGCCAGACCTCGGTGCGCTATCTTCGCCCGGCGCGGCTGGATGACTGGCTGTTCGTCACCGTCGAGCCACGCGAGCTCGGTCGTGCGAGCATGCTGGTCTTTCAGCAGGCCTTCATTGAAGGACCAGAGGGCCGCCGCCTGCTTGCCGAAGGCGAGATCCGCATTGGCTGCGTGGCCTCCCAGCTGTCCGCCGAGCGCGGCATCGCCGAATTCAAACCCTGCCGTATTCCTGCCTCGGTGATCGAGGCGCTCCAAAAACCTGTTGTGGCTCTATGAACCAAGACCTTTCCATCGTCGCCCTGATCATGCACGCCAGCCTGGCGGTGCAGCTGGTGATTGCTGCCTTGCTGACCGTGTCGCTGGCCAGCTGGAGCGTGATCTTCAGCAAGCTGATCTCGCTCTCGCGCATCAAGAAGGGCAATGAGGATTTCGAGCAGGAGTTCTGGTCGGGCAAGAACCTCAACGAGCTCTACACCGCCGTCAACGGCAAGACCGGTGGCGCGCCGCTGGAGCGCATCTTCGCCTCGGGCATGCGCGAGTTTCTGAAGCTGCGTGAGCGTCGCGTGGTCGAACCCACTGCCCTGCTCGACGGCTCGCGCCGCGCCATGCGCGCCAGCTTCCAGCGCGAGATGGACACCATGGAGAGCAACCTCTCCTTCCTGGCCTCGGTCGGCTCGGTCTCTCCCTACGTCGGTCTTTTTGGCACCATCTGGGGCATCATGCACGCCTTCGTCGGCCTGTCGAATGTGCAGCAGGTGACACTGGCCACGGTGGCGCCCGGCATTGCTGAAGCCCTGGTGGCCACGGCCATCGGCCTGTTCGCTGCCATCCCTGCCGTGCTGGCCTACAACCGCTTCGCGCGCCAGATCGACCGCAGCGCCATCACCCTGGAATCCTTCATCGAAGAGTTCTCCAACATCCTGCAGCGCAACGCCACCCTGCCCGCCCAGCCGGCCGGCCCGGCGCGCTGAGCACGCGGAGCCCGCCACCATGGCCGCCGTCTCCTCGCGCAGCGGATCTCGCCGCCGCACCATCAATGAAATCAATATGGTGCCCTTCATCGACGTGATGCTGGTGCTGCTGATCATCTTCATGGTCAGCGCGCCGCTGATCACCACCGGTGTGGTGGACCTGCCCAGCGTGGGCAAGAGCCGCCAGCAACCCGAGCATGTGATCCACGTCATCGTCGGCCCGGACGAAAAGCTCAAGCTCAAGCTGGACCAGGAAGAGCCGCAAGCCCTGACCCTCAAGCAACTGCCCGAACGCGCACGGCAAGCCCAGGGCGCCCAGAGCAACACGCCGGTCGTGATTTCGGCTGACAAGAACGTCAAGTACGAAGCCGTGGTCAAGGTGATGGATGTGCTGCAAAGCGCCGGCATCCAGCGCGTGGGCCTGGCCGTGCGCAATGGCGGCAATAACAGCAGCAGCGGGAACCCTTGATTCGGCCATGAGCAGCCTGCCCCTGGGTGCCCGCCACCTGCATGATCCCCTGCGCCCGCCGGCCCCGCCCGGCATGGGCCGCGGTTTTGCCTTCGCCCTGATCGCCCACGCGGCCCTGCTGGCCGCGCTCAGCGCGGGCGTCAGCTGGCGCACGCAGGACCCGCCGGCCTTTGAGGCGGAGCTGTGGTCCGCCGTGCCGCAAGCCGCCGCGCCCAAGCTGGTCGAGCCGGAGCCGGAACCCGAGCCGCCCAAGCCTGAACCCAAGCCCGAGCCCAAGGTCCAACAGCCCAGCCCCGAAGAACTCCAGGCCGAACGCGATGCCGAGATCGCCATCGCCAAGGCCAAGGAGAAAAAGAAGCTGGAGGCCGAACGGCAGCGCCTGGCCGAACTGGAAGCCGAGCGCAAAAAGCAGTTGGCCCTGAAGGAAAAGGAAAAGCTCGAACGCGAGCGCGAGAAGCAGCTGCAGGCCAAGCGCGAAGCCGAAGACAAGCTCAAGAAAGAGAAGCTCGACAAGCAGCTCAAAGACAAGCAAGCCAAGGCCGAAGAAGCCAAACGCGAAGCCAAGCTGGAGGCGCAGCGCCAGGAGAACCTGCGCCGTATCCAAGGCATGGCCGGCGCCAGCGGCGGCCCCAGCGCCACGGGCACCGCGCTCAAGAGCTCCGGCCCCTCAGCCAGTTATGGCGGCCGCATCAAGGCGCGCGTGCGCCCCAACATCATCTACACCGACGCCCCGAGCGGCAACCCAGTGGCCGAGGTGGAGGTGCGCACCGCCCCCGATGGCACCATCATCGCCCGCAAGCTGCTCAAGCCCAGCGGCGATGCCGAGTGGGACAAAGCCGTGCTGCGCGCCATCGACAAGACCGAGACCTTGCCGCGCGACACCGACGGCCGCGTGCCGCCGGTTCTGGTGATCAGTTTCCAGCCGCGCGAATGAGGGGGTGGGTGATGGTTCAGGCGCGCGCCACCCGGCGTGCACCCAACCAGGCGTCCAGCGACCAGGGGCCGGCGCCCCAAAGCGCCAGCATCAGCAACAAGGCGCCCCAGAGCTGATGGCCCAGCAGCGCGGCCGGAGCGATCTCGCTGAGGCTGAGCACGGCCATCACATTGACCACGCTCAGGCCCAGGGCGGCGAATCGGCCGCCCAAACCGAGCACCAGCAACACGGGCAAAGCCAGCTCACCCGCCGTGCCCAGGTAGGCTGCCAGCTCCGGCGGCAGGAGCGGCACCTGGTACTCGTCCTCGAACAGCGCCAAGGTCACCGACCAATCGCGGAGCTTGGTCAAGCCCGAGAGGAAAAACACCTGTGCAACATAGAGTCGGGCCAAGAGACTGGCCAGGCCCTGGGCCTGAAACTCAATGCCGTACAACAGTACGTTGACACGGTCGGGCTGCCCGGTCGCGGCCGGCACGCGCCGCGGACCGGCATCCATCAAGAAACACAAGGCCGAACGCAGGCCATCCATCCACTGAGTCGCCATGAGCGCCTCCTTTCGGGAAAAAAATGAGGGTCGTGTTCGAGCGCGATGGCTCGCCTTAAGGTCGAGCCAGTAAACGCACCGAACTGAGGCAGTGGCGTTCCAAGGCCCGCTGCAACCAGACCGTAAAGTCAAAGCATGGGTCCGCCGCTTGCGCAGCCTCCAGCGCCTGCTCCAGGCTGCACGCCTGCAAAAGCGCGCGCGTGAATGCCGCTTCGGCCACACTCAGAACTTGCGCCTCAACACGCCAAAAGGGCCGCCACAACAAAACCGGCGTGGGCGTGGCGTCGACAGACCCGTCATTTGGAACAGGCCCACCCTGCCATGCGTTCCAAGCAGCCGCACTCAAGTCCAGGAGCCGGGAGCCGGCTCGCAGGACCACCGTGTAGTCAGCGGGCGATTCGGTGGCCATCAGCTGCAAGGACTCTGCATCCAAGCCGTCATCAGGCCCTCGCTCCAAACCGTGGGCCGCCCACTCCAGCTGCGCCAATTCCAAGAGCGAGGCGTCCATGCCCTCCTGCTCGGCCAGGAAGTCAGGCAAGACCTGACCCCACTCGCCGAGATCACCCCGTTGCGGCGGGCGCTGGCGCCAGCATTCCCAAGCCATGGCCGCAAACGAAGACTCGCCCAACACTTCGCGCAGGCGTGGAAAGGCTTGGGCCAGCACCTTGTCGGCCATGACCTGGGCATTGAGTTGATAGGCCAGCAGGCCCCGATCGACGCCGCCTTTCAAACCCGGCGGCGCCGCCAGACTCTCGGGCAATGCGCGAGCGGCCAGGGATGGCGGCGCGGTCAAAGCCTGCAGCAAGGCCTGCTGACGCTGTAGAAGCTGATCGAGACTCATGGACACAAGATCCGCATTTCCTGACGCGCGCGCGCTACCTCGCCCAGCAAGACGGACAAGTCAGGAATGTCGTTGTCCCATTCCACCAGGCTGGGCACCGGTCCAAAACGCTCGATGGCCGCGCGGTACACCTGCCAGACTGCTTCAGAGACGCGACTGCCATGGTCATCGATGACCACGTCAGGCAGCTCCAAATGACCCGCCAGGTGAATCTCGCCGACCGCATCGACAGCAATCTCCTGCACCCAGGCAATGGCGCGCCGTGCCGCTTCGTCCGGCGGGGCGCCACTGTTGCGGGCATTGACCACCAGATTGTTGACATCCAGCAGCATCCTGCAGCCGCTGCGCCGGCACAGCTCATTGAAAAACTCGGGCTCGGACAGCGCCGATGCGCCGTCTGCCTGCCAGGCCAGATAGGCACTGAGGTTCTCGACCAGAATCGGCCGGCGCAAGCGCTCCTGCACTTGCTGCACATGGCCGATCATCAAGTCCAGGCTGACGCGATCGAAGGGAATGGGCAGCAGATCGGCTGCATGCATCAGGCCTTGCTGCGCGCCATTCCAAGGCGCCCGGGTGAAGGCTGCATGGTCAGACACCAGAAGGGGATCGACCCGCTCCACCAGATCGGCCAAGCGATCGAGGTGCCAAGGGTCCAGCCCACACGCCGAACCCAGCCCCAAGCCCACCCCGTGCAGACTGAGGGGCAGGCGTTCCCGGCCGGCCAGCAAGACCTGCAGGCTCGCGCCGCCCTCGGCAAAAAAATTCTCGGAATGGACCTCAAGAAAATCCACGTCCGAGGCGCCGACCTCACCCGCCAGTACGGCATCGTAATGAGGCTGTCGCCAGCCCATGCCCACGGTGCCATGCTTCATCTTGACAAGAAGGCGGGTGCTGCCGGACAAGTTGCCGACTGAATCACTTCTTCAGCTTGGCCTTGGCCTCCTCGGCACTGAGGCCGTTCTGGGACTTGCAGCTGCCCTTGGCCACGTACTTCCACTCCTCCACGGCCATGTCGACCTTGGACTGACCCGCACAGGAATGTGAGCCACTGAGGTTGGCGCAGTCGTTTTCTCCGGCTTTGGCAATGCCGTAGCACTTTTCCTTGGCGGCCTTTTCCTGCGCGGCCGCCTGGCCGACCAAACCCACGGCGAACACGGCGGCCAAGGCGGCGGATACCACTTGCTTGCTTTGCATAAGAAGAACTCCTGAAGACTGAGATGAATGAAACCGAACGAGACCGCAGTGCGGACTCAGCGGCATCTTGCCTGCCGCCCACGTCTGTCGCAAGCAAGGGATCCAGGATTACAGCCCCGAGCAGAAATAAATCAGGCGATGCTGCCGGCGCTGACATGCAGGTCTTGACTCACATGCAGGGCCGCCTGCAATGCCAGGCGCAAGCCCTGCTCCATGGTGGCCAGGCTCATGCTGGGCATGGGGCTGTGCCGAGCCGCCTGTTCCGGCAGCATGGGGATGTGCATGAAGCCGCTGCGCACGGGATGGCCCGCCAAGGCATGCTGCAAGCCGAAGAAGACGTGGTTGCAGACAAACGTGCCGGCGGTTTGCGAAACCCCGGCCGGCACGCCGGCTTCGCGCAGGGCGGCACACATGGCCTTGATGGGCAGGGTTGAAAAGTAGGCGGCAGGTGCGCCGGGGATCACGGGCTCGTCGATGGGCTGCGCGCCCGCATTGTCGGGAATGCGGGCATCGTCGACATTGATGGCCACGCGCTCCAGCGACAACTCGGCCCGGCCTGCGGCCTGTCCGAGTGCCAGCACCAGGCTGGGCTGAAGCTCGTCCAGCGCTTGCTGAAGTTCGCGCAAGGCCTCGCCAAACACACAGGGCAGACGACGCGAGACCACCCGGTGGCCCGAGAGCAGCGCTCCGTCCAGGGTCTGGGCCAGCAGCCAGGAGGGGTTGATGGACTCGCCACCAAAGGCATCAAAGCCAGTCAGAAGAATGCAGGGATGGCTCGGCGGAAGGTGGGGCATGAAACAAATCCGTGGCATGGATGGCGATCTGGGCAGGGATTGTGAGGCCTTGTGTGAAGCGCGCCGCACAGGACACTGAAACCGCTCGGTGCCCCAGCGTCGAAGCGAGCGGGAGGAAAAAACAAAGAGAATGTGGCAGGCTGGGCTAATCGCGGCTTGCCGACCAAGCCAGCGGCTTTAGCATTCAAGGCGCGCGCAGCGCGTCTCGCGTCAGCGGACGCGCCCTGACTCGCACCTAGCCCTCATTGGAGAGTTTTCAGCATGACCGATCTGTCCACCCCACTGCCCTGGCCCCATGAGAGGGCCGGCTCCAGTGCGGGCGAGGGCTTGGCGCCCCAGCGCCCCCAAGGCCGGGCCGCCGATGGTTTCGCATGGCCGATGCCGCCTTATGCCGCCTACCCTCAGGCCACGCCGCAGTTGTCGGCCGAACCCTGCGAGATCCTGGGGCTGAACAACAGCCGCACCGCCGGCCATGTGATCCTTGTGGCGCCGCATGAGCGCCTGGCGCAGATCAATGTGCCGCCGGCACGCAGCGCCATGCCGCTGAAGTTCAGCCAGTTCCGGGCCATCAAGCTGCTGCGGCCCATCACCGTGCCGCCGCGCTCGCAGACCACCGAGGATGTGCTGCGGCTGGACCACCGCCCGCGCAGCGAGTTCAAGCTGCACTTCGTCGGCGGAGGCGAGTTGCGCGGCATCACCATCGGCCATGGCCATGATGACCTGGGCCTCTTTCTCTTTCCGCCGCTGAGCGACAGCGACGACTCGGTGCTGCGCGTCTTCATCCCACGCGAGGCGCTGGAGCACTTCGAGATCGGCGAGCGCATCGGTGACCTGCTGATCAAGGAACAACTGGCCACCTCCGATCAGGTGGAGGAAGCCGTCAACGAGCAAAGCCATCTGCGCTCGCGCCGCGTCGGCGACATCCTGGTGGCCCAGCAGATCGTCACCGCCGACCAGCTGATCCAAGCCATCGACCAGCAAGCCCGCATGCCCATGGTGCGCATCGGTGAGGCCCTGCTGGCCCTGGACCTGATCACACAAGACCAGTTGGAACAGGCCCTGCTGCAACAACGCGATGACCGTTCGGTGCCGCTGGGCGAACTGCTGGTGCGCAAGGGCGTGGTCACACGGCAGGCCTTGCAGTCGGCCCTGGCACGCAAGATGGGCTATCCGCTGGTGGACGTGACCAACTTCGCGTTCGAGCCCGATGCCATCGTCAAACTGCCCTATGCAGTGGCGAAACGCCTGGAGGTGCTGCCCCTGCTGCTGCGCGACGGCCGCCTGATCGTGGCCATGGAAGACCCCACCCGGCGCGATGCGCTGGACGAGGTGGAGTTCATCTCCCAGCTCAAGGTCACGCCCACCCTGGCCAAGGTCGGATCGCTGAGCTTTGCCATCCACCAGGCCTACGAGCGCTACGGCTCTGAGTCCCTGGGCCGCGCCACCGATGCGGGGCCAGGCGGGTTCCAGATCGACTTCAGCCTGGACAAGGCTGACAAGCTGATCGAAACCCTGGAGCGGGAGGGCCAGGAGCGCAATGTCCGCGAAGACGAGCAACCGATCGAGCAAAGCGACAACTCCCTGGTGCGCCTGATCAACACCATGATCCTCGACGCCAGCAACCAGGGCGTGTCCGACATCCACATCGAAACCCACCCGGGCAGCGAGAAGGTCAAGATCCGCTTCCGCCGCGACGGTGTGCTGCACCCCTATCTGGAGCTGCCGCACACCTACCGCAATGCCATGATCGCCCGCATCAAGATCATGTGTGAGCTCGACATCTCCGAGCGCCGCAAGCCGCAGGACGGCAAGATCAACTTCGGCCGCTTCATGCCGCAGTCCAAGCTGGAGCTGCGCGTGGCCACCATCCCGACCAACAACAATCTGGAAGACGTGGTCATGCGACTGCTCTCGTCTTCCAAGCCCCTGCCCCTGGCCAAGCTGGGCCTGAGCGAATCCAACCTCAAGAACCTGCAGGAAGCGGTGGCCCGACCCTACGGCATGGTGCTGTGCGTGGGCCCGACCGGCTCCGGCAAGACCACCACCTTGCACTCGGCCCTGGCCCACATCAACACGCCCGAACGCAAGATCTGGACGGCCGAGGACCCGATCGAAATCACCCAGGCCGGCCTGCGCCAGGTGCAGGTCAACCCGCGCATTGATTGGACCTTTGCCAAGGCCTTGCGCGCCTTCCTGCGCGCCGACCCGGACGTGATCATGGTCGGCGAGATCCGCGACCACGAAACCGCCGAGATCGCGGTCGAAGCTTCGTTGACCGGCCATATGGTCATGTCCACCTTGCACACCAACAGCGCGGCCGAGACCATCACCCGCCTGCTGGACATGGGCATGGACCCCTTCAACTTTGCCGACTCCCTGCTGGCCGTGCTGGCCCAGCGCTTGGTGCGGCGGCTGTGCCCGTCTTGCCGTGTGGGCGAGCCCTTGAGCAGCAGCGACCAGGAAGAGTGGCTGGACGATTACCTCCACGTCTTTTCGCCGGAGCAGCGCCCCGACCGGGCCGCTCTGCTGGCTGACTGGCAGGCCCGCTTCGGCATTGGCGGAGAACTGCTGCATTTCCACAGCCCGGGCTGCGAAAAATGCGACTTCAGCGGCTTCAAGGGGCGCGCGGGGCTGCACGAATTGCTGGTCGTCAGCAAACCGATCCGGCGCCTGATCCAGACCGGTGCACGCGCCGAAGAACTGTTCCAGGCCGCATTGAACGAAGGCCTGCGTTCGCTGCGCCAGGATGGCATTCTGAAAGTGTTGCAAGGCACCACCACAATGGGCGAAGTGCGCGCAACCAGTAACGCCTGACATACGTTTTTCAAATATTGTTACTTCAAATTGGGGGGCTGAGCCTGCTTACCCAATCTTCCCCGCTTGTCAGCCCCTGACGCTTGGACCATAGTCGACCGTCAAATAATGCACACAGGGGTAGGTTTTGTTTTCATCCCAAATCGCGCGGGGCACCGCCTCCGCGCACAGCCAGGCTCTACACCACAGCACCATTCAAAGCTCGCACGAACGCTGCCAGATGTTCGGTCTGCAGCCCCAGCAAGCCCCCGATCTCCACCGCATTGAAGGCAGCCGGCTGAACGAGCTGCTGCATCGCAATGCCCGGCTCTGCGCCCAGGCCTTGCCGCTGATGGAGATGCTGTACGAGCAGCTCAGCCATGCACAAAGCATGGTGCTGCTGACCGACGCAAGTGGCGTGGTGCTGCATTCGCTGGGCGACCCCGGTTTTCTGGCCCGTGCCCAGCAAGTGGCCCTGGCGCCGGGTGCGCAATGGGCCGAGGCCACGCAAGGCACCAATGCGGTCGGCACCACCTTGATGACCGAGCGCCCCACCCTGGTCAATGGCGCCGAGCATTACCTGCGCTCCTTGCAGTTCCTGACCTGCTCGGCCGCGCCCATCTTCGACCACAAGGGCGCCTTGCTGGGCGTGATCGACGTCTCGAGCGACCGCCGCAGCTACCACCCCCACACCCTGGCGCTGGCCCGCATCTCGGCGCGCATGATCGAGAACCAGTGGTTCAATGACAAGTTCAGCCAGAACCTGCGCCTGCACCTGCATGCCAGCCCACAGCGACTGGGCACCCTCAACGAGGGCGTGCTGGCCTTGGGCGACGACGGGCAACTGCT
Source organism: Paucibacter sp. B51 (assembly GCF_027863535.1). Taxonomy (NCBI): domain Bacteria; kingdom Pseudomonadati; phylum Pseudomonadota; class Betaproteobacteria; order Burkholderiales; family Sphaerotilaceae; genus Roseateles; species Paucibacter sp. B51. The sequence goes on from NZ_JAPIVN010000001.1 coordinate 4,125,688, forward strand.
GGGAGCCAACCGGCGCGCCCTCGACCTGCTCAACCTGCCCTCAACCGCCTTGCGCCGCCTCGATCTGCAACAGCTCTTCGGCCTGAGCCTGGGCGAGCTGTTCGAGCTGAGCCGCCGCCAGGCCGAGCCGGCCATGAGCCTGATGCTGCACCCTGCGGCGGGTGTCAAGGAAGGCTCGGCCTTGCTCTACGGGCGCCTGAGTCCCGGCGCCAACGGAGCTGCGTCACCGATGCAGTTCGCGGGCACTCCCGCTGCCGTGGTCCCCGTGGGCGCCCACCCGACGCCAGTGGTCCTTGCCGGCGATGCCATGGCCGTCCGGCAGGCCTCGGCCTTGCCACCGGCCGCCGAGGGACACAGCGGCTTCGAGAGCGACACCGCCTTCAGCCCTTTGCTCAGCGACGGCGCCTCAGTCTCTGGCATGGTGCCGGCCGATGCACTGACGCTGCGCGAGTCAGAGATGCGCATGATTCTCCAAACGGTGCAGAACTGCCAGGGCAATATGGCGCTGGCAGCACGTCAGCTGGGCATCGGCCGCAGCACGCTCTACCGCAAGCTCAAAGGCGTGAGCACCGATCTGCGCCCTGGGCTCTGAGAAGCTGAAGGCCGGAGCTCCTGCCCCCCGGCCTCGCGCGCGCGAGCCTCGGTCGCTCGGGCTCCGTGCCGCCAGACCAACACGCCATGGGTGGCCGGATGGGCCTGTGACCGCACAGCAGGCCGCTGAGGTGCGGGCAGGGACACCACGAAGGGGTCGCTCACGAAGGCCTTCCGCCGTGTACAGACGTCTCGATGGAGTCGCCAGACCTGCCCTCAGCGCGAAAGCTCACATGGCCTTGAACAAATGCACATAGGCCCGGCTCACCGGCAGCTCGCGCGCCTGACCCTTGATGCGCACGAACAGGCGACTGACCTCGTCACGCCGGGTGCCGGCCAGATGCCGCAAATTGATGATGGTCGAGCGGTGAACCTGCCAGAACTGCTCAGGGTCGAGCTGCTCAGCCAGCTCGACGATGGGCGTGCGGATCAGATGCTCGGCCTCGGCCGTCTGCACGACGGTGTACTTGTCATCGGCATGGAAGAACAGCACTTCTTCAACCGGAACCTGGTGCATCAACTCCCCTTGCCCAGCCCGCACATAACGCAATCGCGGGGCGGGCACAGCGCCGGCTGAGCCCCCCTCGCTGCGGACCATCAGCTGGCGCAGCACGCCGGCCAAACCGGCATCCGTCAGTGGCTCGGCCGCAGCAGCAGCGGCTGCGTCTTGCGCCAAGCCCGCCCGCACGCGCTCCAGAGTGCGGGCCAGGCGCTCGGACTTGAGGGGCTTGAGCAGGTAGTCGAGCGCGGCATGCTCAAACGCCTCGACGGCGTACTCGTCGTAAGCCGTGACAAACACCACCCGGGTCTTGCCCTCGATGCCTTGCGCCACCTCCAGACCCGTCAAGCCCGGCATCTGAATGTCGAGAAACGCGAGCTCAGGCTGCAGGGTTTCAATCAGGCGGGCGGCCTCGCGTCCGGTGCGTGCAAGCGCCAGAACCTCCAGCTCCGGCCAGAGCCGGCTCAGTTCGGACTTCAGGTGTTCGGCCAGATGAATTTCGTCGTCCGCGATGATGGCGCGCAGGCTCATGCTGCTGATCCTTGATCTTTAGGCTGGATGGGGAGGGAGAGCAAGGCGCGGCAGCCGGCCTCGTCGATATGCAGATCCAAACTGGCGCGCGCGCCATGGCGGGCCGCCAGCCGTTCACGTACGTTCTTGAGGGCGATGCCATGCCCTTGCTGGCTGCGGCGGGGCTTGGCCAGCAGGCCGAGACCATCGTCCTGCACCAGCACCTTGAGGCTTGTTCCCTCGATCCAGGCGCGCAGTCGCACCTCGCCGCCTTCATCCTTGGGTTCGATGCCGTGGACGATGGCGTTCTCGACCAGGGGCTGAAGCAGCAGCGGAGGCAGGCGCAACTGCTCGGCCGCGGGCTCGGCCTCCACCACAAAGCGCAGGCGGTCGCCCATGCGGATCTGCATCAGGGCCAGATAGCTGCGCACGGCTTGCAACTCGGTGCCCAGCAGGCAACTGTCCTCACGCAGGGCGGCAAGGCTGGCACGCAAATGGTCGGTGAAGTGTTCCAACATGGCCAGGGCCTGGTCCGGCGCCGGCTTGATCAGGCTTTGAACCGCCGCCAGGCTGTTGAACAAAAAATGCGGTTCGATCTGCGCTTGCAGGTGCAGCAGGCGGGCCTCGGTGGCCTGCAACTCCAGGGCCTGGCGGCGGCGCACCTGGTGGTCAATCGCCCAGCCAATCAAGACGCCCACCAGCGAGACGAAAAGAAACTGGCTCAGGCCACGGGTGCTTTCCAGCGGCGTCGAGACCTGCAACTGCATCCACCAGCCCAGGCCCTGGGCGAACAGCACCATGCCCAAAAGAATACAGGCCACCGGGATCAGACTGAAGAACAGCCCCGCCCGCCAGCCCCCTTGTTGGATTGCATCGAGCCGGGCTTGCGGCTGCGTCAGTTCGATGAGCCGGTACACGCCGTGGATCAAGAAGGCGATGCACAAGCCATTGAGCCAGCTGAAAGCCAAGTTCGGCGCGCTGACTGTGGCGCTGCCAAACAGCACGGCCAGAATCAGGAAGAGACTGGGGAAAGCCAGGCCTATGCCGGTTGTGATCAAAGCCCGGGCCCAGCCGGCTTCGTCACGCTGCTTGTAAAGACGGAAGTAGCGACGGGCGGCATAGCGCAGCTCTGCGCTGAAGGAATTGGTTTTCATGGAGGGACGGTTCAGCTTGAACATGCGCTGAAGCTTAGGGCGCGAGTGTCCCCCAAAAGCCTTTCCTGCGATGAGTGGCAAGACAGGCCGCCGAACGGCAAGCCGGGGCCGTCAATGGTCGCGGCGCAGGCTTGCCCTTCCCCACTGGCCCGGCTTGCACTCACATCGCCTTGAACAGATGCACATAGGCCCGGCTCACGGGCAGCTCGCGCTCATGGCCGCGCATCTTTAGCAAAAGCCGCGCGTTGTCGTCACGGCGGGTGGACAGCAGGTGGTCCACATTGATCAGCGTGCCGCGATGCACCTGCCAGAAACGCTGCGGGTCCAGCTGGCTGGCCAGCTCCATGATCGAGCTGCGGATCAGGTACTCGTGCGCTGCGGTGCGAACCAGGGTGTATTTCTCGTCGGACTGCAGGTACAGGATGTCCTCGACCGGGATGATGTGCGTGCTGCTGCCGTGACTGGCTCGCAGATGGCGCAGCGTCGGCTGAACAGGGCGAGCGCTGGGCATCAGTTGAGCCAGCAGCTTGGCCAGTTGAGCGGCATCGGCTTGCGACGAAGGCGCCGGCATGCCACCTTCGTCGCCTACAGGCCAAGGCGCGCCCGGACGGCCCGCCAAGGCACGGCGCAAGCGGTCCACCGTCAGCTGCAGCCGCTCAGCCCGAACCGGCTTGAGCACGTAGTCCACTGCTTCGTGCTCGAACGCGTTCAGCGCGTGTTCGTCATAAGCGGTCACGAACACGACGCGGGTCGCGCCTTCGATACCCTGGGCCACCTCCAAGCCGGTCAGCCCGGGCATCTGGATGTCCAGGAAGGCGATGTCGGGCTGCAGCCGTTCAATCTGCTCGGCCGCAGCAAGACCATGCTGGACCGCGGCCACAATCTCCAGCTCAGGCCACAGCTCATGCAGCCGATCCTGCAGCACGCGCAGCAGATGAGGTTCGTCGTCGGCAAGCAGGGCGCGAGGGCGAGTCATGGCGTCAATGTTCATCGGATTCAGCTCAATCTCGGGGTCATCAGATGGCGGGCGCCGATTGAGGGTGCAGACGGGGCAAGTTCAGGCGCACCTGCGTGCCATGTCCGTCCGTTCTCGCCTGCAGTTGCAAACTGGCCCCAGGGCCGTAGGTGGCCCGCAGCCGCTCACGGATATTCTTCAGGGCCACGCCGCTGCCTCGGCGCTGACGCTGCTGCGCAGCAGCAAGGCCGATGCCATCGTCATCGATCTCGAGGCACAAACCCGAGCCGTCCATGCGGGCGCGCAAGCAAAGCTGGCCTCCATCAATCTGCGGTTCCAAGCCGTGGTGAATGGCGTTTTCAATCAAGGGCTGCAAAAGCAGAGGCGGGATGCGGGCGGTGCGCACCTCGGCCGGTATGTCCAGCTGCCAACGCAGGCGTGTACCCATGCGGCACTGCATCACGGTCAGATAGCTTTGCACCAGGTCGAGTTCCTCGCCCAGGCTGACGTCTTCGGCGCGCATCTGCAGCAGGCTGGCGCGCAGATAGTCGGTAAACGCATCCAGCATGCGCTTGGCCAAGGCCGGCTCATAGTCGATCAAGCCCTGCACATTGGCCAAGGTATTGAATAGAAAGTGTGGCTCGATCTGAGCCTGCAAAAGCCGCAGCTGCGCCTCGGTCATCTGCTGGCGAACCTTGTGAGCCTGCAGTTGGGCGCGCAATCGCCACCAGCTCAGGCCGGCCAGCAAGGTCCCGCAGATCAGGAAGGTGATCACCAGACCGAAGTTGGGCCATCGAGGTCGGGCCAGGCTGCCCTTGGCCACGGAACGCATCAGGACATCGAGCAGAATCAGACCGAGCAAGCTGCACAGCGCAGGCAAGCCGATGTAGACCAGCCAGCGCGATCGGCCCACGCCGTCACGCCACTGTCGGAGTCGCTCAGACGGAATGAGCCAGCCCAAAGCGATGAAGCTGCCCTGCAACAGCCCCATGATGATGCTGCCCGTGAGCATGGACCACAAAAAATTGGGCGACCACCACCCCATGCGCAGCAGATTGCCGCTGAACAAGGCTGCCAAAAGAACGATCAAGCCCCCCACGCTGGCACCCGTGAGGGCGATCAGTGGCCAATGGACGTACCCGGGCAAACGGCGAGGTGCGCCGATGTGCCAAAGGTCGTCAAAAGCGGTGCTGACCGTGTGCCGCCACGCATTGCTCAGTGGATTCATGCACGGCAGTTTAGGCAAGAGGCGATCATAGGCGGGCCGGCGTGCGATCGGTGGTTTCAAACCGGAACGAATCGACGAGCCGGCGTCTCGAACGCAGGCCCGCGTGCGAAGCGTTCTGTTGCCGGAAGAGCCGACATCAAGCCTGCCTACAATCCACCCTCCACGCGACGCTTGGCGCCGCTGGCACCCACGCAATTCCGGCGTACCGCGCTCAGCGCTCGCCCATCTCCCGCCCGTCAACTTCAGGCAGAAGCACAACACATGCAAGTTCACGCATCCATCTTCAAGGCTTACGACATCCGTGGCGTCGTCGGCACCTCCTTGAACGAAGACCTGGCCGAACATCTGGGCCGCGCCTTCGGCACCGAGGCGCGCAAGCTGGGCGAAAAAGCCGTGGCCGTAGGCCGTGACGGCCGCCTGTCCGGCCCCAGCTTGGTGGCCGCCTTGATCCGTGGTCTGCAGTCCACCGGCCTCGATGTGGTGGACCTGGGCGCCGTCACCACGCCCATGCTGTATTACGTGGCCGCCACCCGCAGCAAGCATGGTTGCAGCTCCGGCATCATGGTCACCGGCAGCCACAACCCCAAGGATTACAACGGCTTCAAGATGGTGCTCAAGGGCGCCGCCGTCTACGGCGAGCAGATCCAGGGCCTGCGCCGCCGCATCGAGGCCGAGGACTACACGGTCGGCCAGGGCCGGGTCGGCCAGATGGACATCATCCCCGAGTACAGCCACCGCATCGTGCGCGATGCCAAGCTCAAGCGCCCGATGAAGATCGTGGTCGATTCCGGCAACGGCATCCCCGGCGCCTCGGCCCCGGCCATCTTGCGCGCCCTGGGCTGCGAGGTGATCGACATCTACTCCAAGGTCGATGGTGACTTCCCCAACCACCATCCCGATCCCTCGCGCCCGGAAAACCTGGACGACTTGAAGCGCATCGTCCACGCCACCGATGCCGAACTGGGCCTGGCCTTCGACGGCGATGGCGACCGCCTGGGCGTGGTCACCAAGGACGGCACCATGATCATGCCGGACCGCCAGATCATGCTCTTCGCCGCCGAAATCCTCGGCCGCAAGCCCGGCTCCGAGATCATCTTCGACGTCAAATGCACCCAGCGCCTGGCGCCCTGGATCCGTGAGCATGGCGGCCGCCCGCTGATGTGGATGACCGGGCACTCCCTGGCCAAGGCCAAGCTCAAGGAAACCGGTGCGCCGCTGGCCGGCGAGCTCTCGGGCCACATCTTCTTCAAGGACCGCTGGTACGGTTTTGACGACGCCATGTACACGGCTGCCCGCCTGCTGGAGATCCTGTCCAAGGTGGCCGACCCCAGCGCCGTGCTGAACGGCCTGCCGAACAGCTTCAACACCCCCGAGATCAATGTGCCCTGCGCCGAAGGCGAGCACCACGAGGTGGTCAAGAAGCTGCTGGAAGTGGCCGAGTTCCCCGGCTCCAAGGAGATCGTCACCATCGACGGCCTGCGCGTGGAGTACGAAGACGGCTTCGGCCTGGTTCGCCCCAGCAACACCACGCCGGTGCTGGTGCTGCGCTTCGAAGGCCAGACGCCCGAAGCCCTGGCCCGCATCGAGCATGACGTGCTGGCCCAGCTCAAGCGCGTCAAGCCCGACGCCACCTTCGCCGCCGGCCATTGACCCAGGGTTTGGGTTCCCCCGAGGCTGCGCGCTTGGAAGCCACCCTGGCCGCTCGCCTGGCGCTGTGGCTGTACGGCGGCGTGATGCGCCTGCTCACGCCGGCCTACCTGCTGCGCCTGTGGCTGCGTGGCCGGGCCGAGCCGCTTTACCGGCGCTTTCTGCGCCAGCGTCTGGGCATCTACCCTGCCCATGAGCATCCCCGCCCCGGCTGGGTCTGGGTGCATGCCGTCTCGCTGGGCGAAACCCGGGCCGCGGCGGCCCTGATCGACGCCCTGCGCCGCGCCCAGCCGGGGCTGCGCCTGCTGCTCAGCCACAGCACGGCCACCGGCCGCGAAGCCGGTGTGGAGCTGCTGCGCAATGGCGACGCCCAGGTCTGGCTGCCTTTTGACACACCGGGGTCGGTGCGCCGTTTCCTTCAGCACTGGCAGCCCGGCGTCGGCGTGCTGATGGAAACAGAAATCTGGCCTTGCCTGCAGGCCGAGGCGACACGGCGCGGCCTGCCCATGGTGCTGGCCAATGCCAGGCTGTCGGCTCGCAGCCAGCGGCGCGGCGAGCGCCTGCGCGCCCTGCTCCACCCGGCCGCTCAGCGCCTGAGCCTGGCCCTGGCCCAGACCGAGGCCGATGCCGAGCGCCTGCGTGCCAGCGGCGTGCCGCGCGTGCAGGTGGCCGGCAATCTCAAATTCGACATGACCGTGGACGCTGTGCTGCTGGCCCGCGGCCAGGGCTGGCACGAGGCCCTCGGTCGGCCGGTGATTCTGGCCGCCGTCACCCGCGAGGGCGAAGAAGCCCTGCTGCTGAAGGCCTGGCAGTCCCAGAGCGCCGCACTGAAGGCGGCCGGCCGCCCCCTGCTGCTGATCGTGCCCCGTCACCCGCAGCGTTTTGATGAGGTGGCCCAGGCCATCGGCAACGCCGGCCTGCGCCTGGCGCGGCGCAGCCAATGGGCCGATGCGCCCGGCCCGGAGGCGCTGGCGGCCGATGCCTGGCTGGGTGATTCCATGCGTGAGATGGCGCTCTACTACGGCCTGGCCGATGTGGCCTTGCTGGGCGGCAGCTTTGCGCCTCTCGGCGGCCAGAACCTGATCGAAGCCGCCGCCTGCGGCTGCCCCTTGCTGATGGGCCCGCACACCTTCAATTTCGCTCAGGCGGCCGAGTTGGCCGAGGCGGCCGGCGCGGCCCGTCGCCAGCCCGACCTGGCCCAGGCCTTGAGTGCTGCGCTGCACCTGTGCCAACAGCCCGACGATGCCGCGGCCATGCGGCAGCGCGCGCTGGCATTTGCGCAAGGCCACCGCGGCGCCGCCACACGCATGGCCGCCGACATCTTGGCACTCGAGCCTGCACCTTTGGCCTGAAAGGCGAGCGCCCCCGTTTGCTGTGCTTGATCGGCGCCGACCCGTTGCCGGATGTGCGCTTCGTCATGCCGGCGTCAGCCGCTTTGGCCTACATTTGTGTTCCGCACTCGCAGACGAAACATGAGGCGGGCGGCAAGGGAGCACAATGCGATCCACACCTGGGCAGGGCCACCCCCACTCCGATTCGCTGAAAGCGCCGGCCACCGCTGGTGGCCCGGCAGGCCTGCAGCGACCGCCCGCCCCGTTGTCGCCCCCAGCCCCCCCAGCCCCCCCAGCGGCCCCCAACAGCCAATTCCGCCTGACCCGCTACTTCTCCCTGGTCTCGCTCGGCCTGATCGCTGCCGTCGGCCTGCTGCTCACCTTGAGCATGCGTGCACAAATGCAACGCGAGCTGATCCACATGGCCGAGCGCCGCAACGAGGCGATGACGGCCGTGTTCATCAACGCCCTCGGTGCGCAGCTGAGCCCTCTGCTGGCGGCAGACTTGCCCGCCGACCCAGATAGCCTGCGCACCATGATCGAGGCCCATGGTCTGCACGCACAGGCCCGCGCCCTGATGCGCAATGCCGACATCATCAAAATCAAGCTCTACAACCGCGCCGGCCTGACGGTCTATTCCAGCAGCGCCGCTCAGATCGGCGAGAACAAGCGCGACAACGGCGGCTTTCAGTCGGCCCTGGCCGGCCGCACGGCCAGCGCGCTGGTTCATCGCGACAGCTTCGACGCCTTCGAGGGGCAGCGCGCCCAGGTCGACCTGATCAGCAGCTACATGCCCATACCGCCCGCGCCTGGCCAAAGCGCGCCACAGGGCGTGATCGAGCTCTACCAGGACGTCACGCCCTTCGTAGAGCGCCTGGCCGCCCTGCACCGCCGCCTGGTGCTGTTCGGTTTCGGGCTGATGCTGGGCCTCTACGGCCTGCAGCTGCTGCTGGTGCAGCGGGCGCAGGGGATTCTGCGCCGCCAGGCGCAGGCGCTGGAGGACGCCAACCGGGTGCTGGACCAGCGCGTGCAAGACCGCACCGAAGAGCTGCGCGCCGCCCTGGCCCGGCTGGAACACCTGGCCCACCACGACCCGCTGACCGGTCTGCCCAACCGCCTGCTGTGCCATGAACACCTGCGTTATGCCATCGCCAAGGCGCAGCGCCAGCAGCGGCAGCTGGCCGTGCTCTTCCTCGATCTGGATCGCTTCAAGGAAGTCAACGACATGCTGGGCCACTCTGTCGGTGACGACCTGCTGATCGAGGTGTCGCGACGCCTGGGCGCCCTGGTGCGCAGCAGCGATCTGCTGGCCCGACTGGGAGGGGACGAGTTCGTCTGCGTGCTCGAAAGCGAGGACGCGCTGCTGGACGCCCCGGTGGTGGCCGACAAGCTGATCCAGACCCTGTGTCGACCGATGGAGCTGCAAGGCCATGAGGTGCAGGTCTCGGCCAGCATCGGCATCGCCCTCTTCCCCAGCGATGGCACCACGGGCGAGGAGCTGGCCCGCGCCGCCGACACCGCCATGTACGAAGCCAAGCGCGCCGGCCGCAACCGCTTCCATTTCTACCGCCCCGAGCTGACCCAGGCCGCGCTGGCCCGCGCTCATATGGAACGCCTGCTGCGCCGCAGCCTGGAGGGCGGCGAGATGAGCGTGCATTACCAAAGCAAGTTCCTGGCACAGGCTTCCGACGGTGTTGACGAAGCAGGCCCCTGCTGCGGGGTCGAGGCCCTGGCACGCTGGCACAGCTCGGAGCTGGGCGCGGTGCCGCCGGGCCGCTTCATCGCCCTGGCCGAGGAGAGCGGTTTCATCAACGAGCTGGGCGCTTGGGTGCTGCGCCGCGCCTGCGAGGACATGATGGCCTGGCGCGCCGCCGGCCTGGTGCTGGACCATGCGTCCGTCAATGTCTCGGTGCGGCAGCTGGAGCGCGGCGATTTTGTCGAGCTGGTGCGCGAGACCCTGGCCACCACCGGCTTGCCGCCCCGGGCGCTGGAGCTGGAGATCACCGAATCGGTGATCATGAATGCCGACAACGCCCTGGCCACGCTGAACGATCTGCATGCGCTGGGCGTGCAGCTGTCCATCGACGACTTTGGCACGGGCTATTCCTCGCTGGCCTACCTCAAGCTGCTGCCGATCCAGACGCTCAAGATCGACCGCTCCTTCGTGGCCGGCATCGCTCAGGCCGGTGCGCAAGCAGGCGACAGCGCCATCATCGAAGCCGTGATCGGCCTGGCGCGCAGCCTGGGCCTGAACACCGTGGCCGAAGGCGTGGAAACCCCCGAGCAGCTGGCTGCCCTGCAAGCTCTGGACTGCGCCCAGGTGCAGGGCTTTTTGTTCAGCCGCCCGGTCAGCGCCGAGCAGCTGCAAAGCCAGCTGCAAGGCCGCAGCGCTAGCGCCGGCAGCCCCAGCCCCGCCAGAACCGCCTCAGTCTGAGCGGGTCGGCTCGCCTGCCGGCGAGGCTTGCAGCAAGGCCTGCAGGCCCGCCTCGTCCAGCACCGTCACCCCGAGCTCTCGCGCCTTGTCCAGCTTGGAGCCGGCCTCTTCACCTGCGACCACGTAGTGGGTCTTCTTGGACACCGAGCCGCTGACCTTGCCGCCTGCGGCTTCGATCAAGTCCTTGGCCGCGTCGCGCGACAGGGTCGGCAAGGTGCCGGTCAGTACCAGGGTCTTGCCGGCAAGAGGCTGCGGGCCGGCCTGGGCGGCCGCACCCTCGCCCTCGTCCCAGCTGAGGCCGGCCGCGCGCAGCTGCTCGACCACCTCGCGGTTGTGCGGCTGGGCAAAGAAGGTGTGGATGCTCTGCGCCACGATAGGGCCGACATCGCGCACCTGCAGCAGCTGCTCGACGCTGGCATCCATCAAGGCGTCGATGCGGCCGAAATGACGGGCCAGGTCCTTGGCCGTGGTCTCGCCGACCTGGCGGATGCCCAGGCCGAACAGAAAGCGCGCCAGGGTCGTGCGCTTGCTTTTCTCCAGCGCGTCGACGATGTTCTGGGCGCTCTTCTCGGCCATGCGTTCCAGGGCGGCCAGCTTGGCCACGCCGAGCTTGTACAGGCCCGGCAGGCTCAGCACGATGCCGGCATCGACGAGCTGGTCGACCAGCTTGTCGCCCAGGCCCTCGATGTCCACCGCACGCCGGCTGGCGAAATGCAGCAGGGCCTGCTTGCGCTGGGCCGGGCAGGAAATGCCGCCGCTGCAGCGGTAGTCCATGCCACCGCGCTCGCGCAGCGCTTCGCTGCCGCAGACCGGGCAGCTGCGTGGCATGCGGAAGTTGGGCACATAACTGGCGCGGGCCTGGGCCAGACGACCGACCACCTCGGGGATCACATCGCCGGCGCGGCGCACGATCACCTGGTCGCCGATGCGCACACCCTTGCGCCGCAGCTCGAAGACGTTGTGCAAGGTCGCGTTGGACACCGTGGTGCCCCCCACGAACACCGGCTCCAGCTTGGCCACCGGGGTGAGCTTGCCGGTGCGGCCGACCTGGATCTCGATGTCGTTCAGCCGCGTCAGCTGCTCCTGCGCCGGGTATTTGTGGGCCACGGCCCAGCGCGGCTCGCGGCTGACAAAGCCCAGGCGCTGCTGAAGCTCCAGGCTGTTGATCTTGTAGACCACGCCGTCGATGTCGAAAGGCAGGGCATCGCGCTTGGCGCCCATGGCTTGATGAAAGGCCACCAGGCCTTCGGCGCCCTGCACCACCGCCCGGTCGGCGCAGACCGGCAAGCCCATCTCGGCCAGGGCGGCCAGCAAGCCGCTGTGCGTGGGCGGCAGGGCCCAGCCCTGCACCTCGCCCAGGCCGTAGGCAAAAAAGCTCAGCGGCCGCTGCGCCGCCAGGGCCGGGTCGAGCTGGCGCACCGCACCGGCAGCGGTGTTGCGCGGGTTGACGAAGGTCTTGTCACCGGCGGCGCGCTGGCGCTCGTTCAAGGCCTCGAAGTCGTCGCGGCGCATGTACACCTCGCCGCGCACCTCCAGCACCGGCGCCGTGATGCCACGCAGGCGCAGCGGGATCTGGGCCACGGTGCGGATGTTCTGGGTCACGTCCTCGCCGGTCTCGCCGTCGCCGCGCGTGGCTGCCTGCACCAGCAGGCCCTGCTCGTAGCGCAGATTGATGGCCAGGCCGTCGAACTTCAGCTCGGCCGCGTACTCGACCGGCGCGGCCGCCTCGTCGAGCTCAAGCTGCTTGCGCACGCGCTGGTCGAAGCTGAGCGCGCCCGAGGCCTCCGTGTCGGTCTCGGTGCGGATGGAGAGCATGGGCACGGCATGGCGCACCGGCGCAAAACCATCCAGCACCTGGCCGATCACGCGCTGTGTGGGTGAATCGGGCGTCAGCAGCTCGGGGTGGGCCGCCTCCAGCGCCTGCAGCTCCTGGAACAGCTTGTCGTACTCGGCATCGGGCAAGGCCGGCGCATCGAGCACGTAGTAGAGGTGGGCATGGTGGTTCAGCGTGTCGCGCAGTTCAGCAGCGCGGGCGGCCGCTGCATTGACAGCAGCGGCGGGGCTGGCCGCCTCGGCGGACAGCGGGGAAAACAAATCGTGGGGCGTGGAACTCATGGTGTGGATTGTGGCTGAGCGAGGCCTGCCTCTCCGCCTGGTCGTGCAGCGCCCTGCCGCAGATGTTCGGCCACCACCCTGGCCAACCAGTCCATCACCACGCGCACCCGAGCCGGCAACTGGCGCCGGTGGGCGTAGAGCAGGGTCAGCGGCATGTCCGGCGCACGGTAGCCGGGCAGGACTTCACGCAGCAGGCCCTGATCCAGCAAGGCCTGCACGCCCACACGCGGCGCCTGAATCAGGCCCAGGCCGGCCAGGCAGGCGGCCTGGTAGGCCTCGGCGTTGTTGACCGTGAGTGCGCCCGCCATGGCCTGGCGCTGCAGTTGGCCGCCGGCGTCCAGGTACTCAAAACCACTGCTGCGCGCGCCCAGCACCGAGACGTAATGGACCAGACGGTGCTGGCGCAGATCGTCCAGACCCTCGGGCTCGCCGTGGCGGGCCAGATAGGCAGGGCTCAGGCAGTTGACCATCGTCAGCAGGCCCAGCGGACGCGCCTGCAGCCCCGCCTCGGCTTGGCCCAGCGGGCCGACGCGCAGGACGCAATCAAAACCTTCACGGACCAGATCGACACGGCGCTCGGTGCTGCCGAACTCGATCTCCAGCTCCGGGTGAAGCGCCAGCAGCTCGGGCAGGCGTGGCATCACGATCTGGCGCGCCATGCCGGTGGACATGTCCAGGCGCAAGCGGCCACGCAGCGATTGCGGACTCGCCTGGCGAAACATGCCGTCCAGCTCGTCCAGATCGGCCAGCACATCCTTGGCCCGCTCGTAAAAGAGCTGGCCGTCCTGGCTCAGCTGCACGCGGCGTGTGCTGCGATGCAGCAGCCGCGTGCCCAGCCGCGCCTCCAGCTGCTGGACCGCGGCCGACACGCTGGCCTTGGCCAGACCCAGGCTGGCCGCAGCCTGGGTGAAGCTGCCGGTCTCCACCACACGGCTGAAGACCTGCATTTGCTCCATCGGATTCATCGCGGGGCCCCTTGCATTGTCTTTGTTTGGCGAACAGTCATTCCTCAGAAGAGCAGTTTATCGAAGTCAGGGCTTTCAATAAGCTTCGCTCACGCTCTGTTCTGGCAGCAAGCCGCAGCGGCAGCAGCACCAGCAGCAGCGACAAAGAGCCCGACCGGGCATTCGACCATTCACCGAGACGCATCCATGCACACCCGCACCCCTTCCCCCCGCCCGCCCATCACCCTGATCACCGGCGGCAGCCGAGGACTGGGCCGCAGCAGCGCCCTGCACCTGGCCGCTCAGGGCCACGACATCATCCTCAGCTACCACAGCCGGGCCGACGAAGCGGCCCGCGCCGTGGCCGAGATCGAGGCGCTGGGCCGCCGCGCTGTGGCTTTGCAGCTGGACACCGGCCGCAGCGAAAGTTTTGCCAGCTTCGCCGCCGCCGTGCAGACGGTGCTGGCCCAGACCTGGCAGCGCGAGCACTTCGACCACCTGATCAACAACGCCGGCATGGGCGTCTACGCCAGCCTGATGGACACCACCGAGGACCAGTTCGACGAGCTGTTCCGCGTGCATTTCAAGGGTGTGTTCCTGCTCAGCCAGACGCTGCTGCCGCTGATCCGGGACGGCGGCCGCATCCTCAACATCTCCAGCGGCCTGACCCGTTTCGCCCTGCCCGGCTATGGCGCCTACGCCGCGATGAAGGGCGCAGTGGAAGTGCTGAGCCGCTACATGGCCAAGGAGCTGGGCCTGCGCGGCATCGCCGTCAATGTGCTGGCGCCCGGCGCCATCGAGACCGATTTCGGCGGCGGCGTGGTGCGCGACAACGCCGATGTCAATGACTTCATCGCAGCGCAGACGGCCCTGGGCCGGGTCGGCCTGCCCGACGATATTGGCGGCGCGATCACCGCCCTGCTGAGCGAAGGCAGCGGCTGGATCAACGGCCAGCGCATCGAAGCCTCAGGTGGCATGTTTCTCTGAATGAGGCGCGCTGCGCGCCCAGCCGGGGCGGACCGAGCGCAAGATACGGGTGGGCCGGCGCCGGCCAGCCCCTATCATGCCGGCTCGCTGGCCCGTCGCCGGCCATGGAAAACACCGGCACGAGATGATGAAGCCCAAGGATTTGATCGAACTGAGCCTCTTGGCCGCCATCTGGGGCGCCTCGTTTTTGTTTATGCGGCTCGGTGCGCATGAGTTCGGCCCGGTACCCATGGCCACCATGCGGGTGCTGGGCGCCAGCCTCTTTCTGCTGCCGCTGCTGACCTTTCGTGTCGGCCTGGCGGAGCTGCGCCAGCACTGGCGGCCGCTGATGGTGGTGGGCCTGCTGAACGGCGCCCTGCCCTTTGCGCTTTACGCCTACGCGGCGCTGTCGATCACGGCCGGCCTGTCCAGCATCCTCAACGCCACCACGCCGCTCTGGGGGGCGATGGTGGCCTGGGTGTGGCTGGGTCAGCGCCTGGATTTCAGCCGCCTCTGCGGCCTGGCCCTGGGCTTTGCGGGCGTGGTGTTCCTGGCCTGGGATCAAGCCAGCTTCAAGCCGGGCGGCAGCGGCTGGGCCATCCTGGCCTGCCTGCTGGCCACCCTGTGCTACGGCATCGTCGCCAACTTCAGCAAACGCTATCTGAACGGCCTGAACCCCTTGACCGTCGCCACCGGCAGCCAGCTCACCGCTTCGGCCATGCTGCTGCTGCCCGCGCTGTTCACCTGGCCAGAGCGCATGCCCAGCGGCCAGGCCTGGCTCAGCGTGGCCATGCTGGCGGTGCTGTGCTCTGGCGTGGCCTACATCCTCTACTTCCGCCTGATGCAGCGCGTGGGGCCCACCAACACCATCGCCGTGACCTTTTTGATCCCGGTGTTCGCGGTGATCTGGGGCTATGTCTTCCTGGCCGAGGCCTTCACCCTGCACATGGCCATGGGCTGCGCGATCGTGCTGCTGGGCACGGCGCTGGCGGTGGGACTGATCCAGCTGGGCCGCAAAGCTGCCCCGGCCGCGGGCTGAGCGACCCTCATCGAAGCGGCTGAATCAGCCGCCGCTCTCGATCGCCGGCACCGGCGGCACGCGCGCGATCATGACCTGGTCGACTCGGTGGCTGTCCACATCGACCACCTCGAAGCGCCAGCCGGCCCAGAGCACCTGGTCGGTGCGCTTGGGGATGCGGCGCAGCATCACCATCAGGAAACCGGCCAAGGTGTCGTACTGGCCGGCATGGGGCAGGATGTCCAGCTCCAGCGCACGTTGCACCTCGGTGATGGGGGTGATGCCGTCGGCCAGGAAGGAGCCATCCTCGCGGCGCACGATCTGCTCCTCGTCGTAGGAGGTGACCAGGCTGCCCATGACCGTGCTCATCACATCGTTGAGCGTGATCACGCCCACCACCAGGCTGTATTCGTTGACGATGACGGCAAAGTCCTCGTGCTTTTCGCGGAACTGCATCAACACCTCGGACAGGGTCAGGCGGTCCGGCACGATCAGCACCTTCTTGACCAGGCCTTCCGCGCGCAGGGCGATGGGCTCGTCGCGCAGCACGCGCTGGAACAGATCGGTGGCGTCCACATAACCCACCACCTGGTCGATCTCGCTCTCGCAGACCAGATAGGTCGAGTGCGGATCATCGGCAATGCGGTTGCGGATCAGGGTGTCATCGTCGTTGATCGAGAAGAACACCACCCGCTCGCGCGTGGTCATGGCACTCTCGACCGTGCGGGTGTCCAGCTCGAACACGTTCTCGATCACCTGCTGCTCGGCGTCCGCCACCACACCGGCCTGGTTGCCGGCCTCGGCCAGGGCCAGGATGTCGGCATGGGTGATGCTGTTGTCGCGCGCAGCCGGCAGGCCCATCACGCGGATCAGGCCCTCGGTCAGCACGCTGAAGACCCAGGCCAGGGGCTTGAACAAGGCCACCAGCCACTGCATGGGGCCGATCACCGCCACCGCCATGCGCTCGGGCTCGTTCATGGACAGGCGCTTGGGCACCAGATCGGCCAGCACGATGAAGAGCGAGGTGATGGACGCAAACGAGAGGCCAAAGCCCAAGGTCTGGGCCAGCTCGGGCGCCACCAGATAGCCCAGCATGGCGGCGAAATGCGGGGTCAAGGCCCCTTCGCCGACAATGCCGCCGAGGATGGCCACGGTGTTGATGCCGATCTGCACCACCGTGAAGTAGTGGCCCGGCTGCTCCTGCACCGCCAGCACCTGCTCCGCACGCCCATCGCCCTCATCGGCCAGCTGACGCAGCTTCATCCGCCGCGAGGCGGCGAGCGCCATTTCGGCCACCGAGAAAAAAGCGCTGGCGGCGATCAGGGCGGCGATGAAAAGCAGGTTGCTGAGCAAATTGGGATCCTTGGGTCGGGGTTGGCGATGGGCTGCGCTGGGCGGCGCTGCGCTCGAAGCCTAGCTGAACAGACGGCGCGCCGCCAGCGTGCCAGCCGCCAGATCACGCGAAGCCAGGGCACGGTAGAGGGTGCTGAGCTCCTGGCCGATGCTGGCGAAGGCGTGCAGATTGAGGATGTGGCCGCGGTCATCGCAGACATCGGCCTCGATGTCGCGGGCCAGGCCGCGTGCAGCTTCCTGCCAGCTGGCGAAGGGTTCCAGCGCTTCCGGCGTCTGCGGCACATCGAGCGACAGGGCCAGGTCGCGCAGCGAGGACTGCTGCGGATCTTCGGCCAGCGCAGCCTGGGAATCAAAGCTCAGCGAGAGGATGGGCGGCGCGCCCTCTTCCGCCGCCGGCAGCACCAGGCGCCCGGGCATGGCGCCCGGCACAAAGCCGTGGCGCAAGGCCATCTGCTGCACATAACCGAGGGTCCAGGCGGCATTGCGGGCGCGCAGGACCACGGCCAGCTGGGCATCATGGGCGCTGGCAAACTGGTCCAGCTCGCGCGCGCGGCTGACCACATCGAGCATGTCGGGGAACTGCACAAAGGCCCCAATGCCATCGGCGAAACCCTGGACCTTCTGCACAAACTCCGAATACTCGATCTCGTTCATCGCGCCGTTGCGGTTGGCCATCTGCACGCCGGCCTGGAACTCGCCGTAGCGCTGGCCGGCCAGGGGCAGCTCCCACTCGCCGCTTTCGGCGTTCAAGCCCTCGATGTGAAAGGGCTTGGTGCCCGCGCGGCGGCTGCCCGGCAGGTGGGAGGTGGCCATCTCGCCGCTGATGGGTGCGTCCAGGGTGATGGTGGCGATGGCGTCGATCAAGGCATCGATGCGGGCCGAGGGCTTGCGCGGCGGGCGGCTGACGGTCGGCAAGGCCTCATCCAGGCCCGCCCCCGAGGGCTCGGCCGCGGCGGCGCCGTCCAGGCCAGGCTCCTGGCGCTGGCCGTCCATGACCGGCTCTTTCTGCGGCTCGGCGCGGCGCGGGCCGGCCTTGCGGGCGCTCCAGGCGCCGTGGCCCACCACACCGGCCAGCACCAGGCCGCCGAGGATGGCCAGCATTTCGGTCAGGCTCATGCGCAGGCTCCCCGCTCAGCGCGCCAGCCCGCAAGCTGCGCCCGCATCCAGTTCTTCGTCACAGTTGTCGCTTTCTGCTGCTGCATCTTCTCGCTGCTCATCCTCTTCAGGCCTCGGCCATGGCCAGGGCCTTGTCCATGTCCACCGCCACGATGCGGGACACGCCTTGTTCCTGCATGGTCACGCCGATCAGTTGCTCGGCCATTTCCATTGCAATCTTGTTGTGCGAGATGAAGAGGAACTGGGTTCCGCTGCTCATCTCGGCCACCAGCTTGGCATAACGCTCGGTGTTGGCGTCATCGAGCGGCGCATCCACCTCGTCCAGCAGGCAGAACGGCGCCGGGTTGAGCTGGAAGATCGCAAACACCAGGGCGATCGCCGTCAGCGCCTTTTCGCCACCCGACAGAAGGTGGATGGTGCTGTTCTTCTTGCCCGGCGGCTGGGCCATGACCTGCACGCCGGCGTCGAGGATTTCATCGCCCGTCATCACCAGCTTGGCCTGGCCGCCGCCGAACAGGGTCGGGAACATGCGGCCGAAATGGTGGTTGACCTGATCAAACGTGGCGCCCAGCAGATCGCGGGTCTCCAGGTCGATCTTGTGGATGGCGTCTTCCAGGGTCTTCATGGCCGACATCAGGTCGGCGCATTGCGAATCGAGGAAGGTCTTGCGCTCGCGCGCCGACGTCAACTCATCGAGGGCAGCCAGGTTGACGGCACCGAGCGAGGCAATCTCGCGGTTGATGCGGTCGATCTCGCCCTGCAGGCCGTAGAGCTTGACCTGGCCTTGCTCGATGCCCTGGGCCAGGGCCTCCAGGTCCACCTCGGCCGCGACCAGTTGCTCCATGAACTGGGCACCGCCGAGCTGGGCTGCCTGTTCCTCCAGCTGCAGCTTGGTGATGCGGTCGCGCAGCGGGTCCAGGCTGCGCTCGAAGGTCAGGCGCTGCTCGTCTGCCTTGCGCAGGCGCAGGCTCAGGTCGTCGTAGTTGCTGCGCACGGCGGCCAGGGCCTGCTCGCGCTCCATCTTCAAAGCCAGCGCATCCTGCAGACCAGCCTGTGCGGCGGCATCGTTGAGCGTGTCCATCTCGCGCTGCAGGCTCTCGGCCGAGGCGGTGTTGGTGTGCACCTGTTGCTGGGCGGTTTCGATGGCGCGCTGCAGCTCGGCCCGGCGCGAAGCGAGGGCGCGGGCGCTGTACTGAGATTCCTGCGCGCGGCGCTCCAGCGCCCGCAGCTGCTCACGCGCCTCGCCGAGGCGGCGTTCGGCCAGGATCACCGCCTCGTCCAGCTCGGCATGGCGCTCCTGCGTGGTGGCCAGCTGCATGTCCAGCTCTTCGAAGCGAGCTTCGCCGGTGACACGGCGTTCCTGCAACTCCTCGGCCTGGGCATCGATCTCGGCCAGCTCGCCTTCCAGCTGGCCGCGCCGGGCGCTGGCCGCCTCGCTTTGCTGGGTCAGGCGCAGCAGCTCGACGTGGAGCTGGTGGGCGCGATTCTGCGCCTCGCCGGCCTCGCGGCGCAGCAGCACCAGGCGCTGCGAGCCTTCGGTGTAGGCGGCTTCGGCGCGCACCAGGGCGCTCTTGGCCTCTTCGGCAATCAGGGTCTGGGCGCGCAGTTCCAACTGCAGCTGCTCGATTTCCTGCGCACGGGCCAGCATGCCGGCCTGCTCGGAATCGGGCGCGTAGAAGCTGACCGCAAACTGGCTGACCGCATGGCCGGCCGGGGTCATGATCAGCTCGCCATGGGTCAGGCGGGCGCGCTGGGCCAGGGCCTCTTCCAGGCCGGCCGCGGTGTAGACACCCTCCAGCCAGTCGTTGAGCAAGGCCTTGAGGCCGGCGTCGTCCAGGCGCAGCAGATCGCTGAGGCGCGCCAGGGTTTCGTGGGTGTTGGCAATGGCAGCGGCCGGCGGCGAGTAAAAGGCCAGCCGGGCCGGGGGCGCATCGGCGGCAAAAGCCTGCACCGTTTCCAGGCGGCCGACCTGCAGGGCGCTCATGCGCTCGCGCAACGCGGCCTCCAGGGCGTTCTCCCAGCCCGCTTGAATATGGAGTTTGGTCCACAGTCCTTGCAGGCCATCCAGGCCATGCTTGGCCAGCCAGGGCTTGAGCTTGCCCTCGGTCTGCACCTTCTCCTGCAGGGCGCGCAAGGCATCGAGCCGGGCCGAGAGCTCGGACTGGCGCCGGCCTTGGGCATTGGCATCGGCCTGGGCATGGCGTCGCTGCTCGTCTTCCAGCGGCACCTGCTCCTGCAGCTCTTGCAGGCGGGCGTCGGCCATGTCGCGGGCTTCGTCGGCCGCCTCGCTCTGGCGCTTCAGCTCGGCCAGGCGATCGGCATCGGGCACGGCCAGGCCCTGGCGCTCGGCCGCCAGGCGCTCGCGCCGGGTGCGCAGCTGGCGGGCCTGCTCTTCGATGCTGCGGCTCTCGGCCGCCAGCACCTGGATCTGCTGCTGCACCTGCACGACCAGGGCGCGCTGCTCATTGGCCCGGCCTTGGGCGGCGCGCACCGCGTCTTCGCCATTGGGCAGATTGGCAGCTTGCTCCTCGGCCTGGGCGGCCAGGATCTCGCTTTGCTCCTCGGCCGTGGCGATCTGCTCGGCGATGGTTTCCAGCTCCTCCTGGGCCTGGACCGAGCGCTCCTGCCACTGGGTGTTCTGGGCCTGCAGCTCGATCAGGCGCGATTCCACCCGCTGGCGGCCCTCGACCACATAGCGGATGCGCTCCTCCAGGCGGCTGACTTCCAGCTGCGCCTCGGCATAACGGCCTTGTGAAGCGTGCAGCTCGTCACCTGCAGCGTAATGGGCCTGGCGCACGGTCTCCAGCTCCGCCTCGACCTGGCGCAGCTCGGCCATGCGCGATTCCAGCGCATTGACGGCCTCCAGGTGCTCGGCCTTGACCCGGCCTTGCTCGGAGGTGGCGTCGCGGTGCTTGAGGAACCAGAGCTGGTGCAGCTTGAGCGTGCCAGCGTCTTGCAGGGCGCGGTAGCTGGCCGCCACCTCGGCCTGCTTTTCCAGCTTTTCGAGGTTGTTGTTGAGCTCGCGCAGGATGTCGTCGACGCGGGTCAGGTTTTCGCGCGTGTCCTTGAGCCGGTTCTCGGTCTCTCGGCGGCGTTCCTTGTACTTGGAGACGCCGGCCGCCTCCTCCAGGAACATGCGCATCTCTTCCGGCTTGGATTCGATGATGCGGCTGATGGTGCCCTGGCCGATGATGGCGTAGGCGCGCGGACCCAGGCCGGTGCCCAGGAACACGTCCTGCACATCGCGGCGGCGCACCGGCTGGTTGTTGATGAAGTAGCTGGAGGTCCCGTCGCGTGTCAGCACGCGCTTGACGGCGATTTCCGAGAACTGGTTCCACTGGCCACCGGCGCGGCCGTCTTCATTGGCGAACACCAGCTCCACGCTGGAGCGGCTGGCCGGCTTGCGGTTGCCCGAGCCGTTGAAGATCACGTCCTGCATGGACTCGCCGCGCAGCTCGCTGGCCTTGCTCTCGCCCAGCACCCAGCGCACTGCGTCCATGATGTTGGACTTGCCACAGCCATTGGGCCCGACCACGCCGACCAGCTGCCCGGGCAGCTGAAACACCGTGGGATCGGCGAAGGACTTGAAGCCCGAGAGCTTGATCGAGTTCAGACGCATGGGCGCAAGACCATTCTTACCCGCCGGGCGCGGCCGCTCGATTTGCACCGGCAGCGGCTCCCGACGAGCCTCCTAAGCTGTTGATTTATTTGAACAAAAGCCCTTAAACCTGGGGCTTGAGCGGGCCTGGATGATACCATCCGCCCTTCCCCATCTTTTGGCACGCCGTCGCGTTGTTTCGACGCGGTGGCCGCCCTGCATTGACGCCATGGCCAAGTCCTCGCCCTCCACTTCGTCCAAGACCCCCACCGCTACGACCGCCGCCAAAGCCGCCGCCCCCCGACGCAAGGCCGCCGCGCCTGCGCTGCTGCCCGCCGAGGCTTACAAGGACCCGATCAAAGCAGCCGCAAAGCCCGCAGCCAAATCTGCGGCCGCCAAGCCCGCGCCCAAGATGCGCGAAATGCCGCCCAACCCGCCCTCGGCCCCGAGCAAAGAGCTGCACGTCTTCCCCAACCCGGCTCCCGAGCGCGACTATGTGATCCAGTTCCAGGTGCCCGAGTTCACCTGCCACTGCCCGCTGACCGGCCAGCCCGACTTTGCGCACTTCACCATCGACATGATTGCGGACCAGTACTGCGTCGAGCTGAAGAGCCTGAAGATGTATTTCTGGAGCTACCGCGACGAGGGCGCCTTCCACGAGAAGGTGACCAACACCATCCTGGAAGACATCGTCAAGGTCACCGACCCGCGCTTCATCCGCATCACCGCCAAGTGGTATGTGCGCGGCGGCATCTACACCAATGTGGTGGTCGAGCACCGCAAGAAAGGCTGGAAGCAGCAGCCGCGCGTGGACCTGCCGGCCCACGGCTTCGAATCCGGCCTGCTGCGCTGAATCAAGCGCGCGTGATCCTGCCTGCTTGAGCGTCTCGCCGCCTTGGCCCTCGCCTCGCATCCGGCTTACCAGCTGATCGAAGTCACGGTGCGGCGCAGCCGCATCGATGGCTTCGGCGTGTTTGCGGCCGAGCCTGTGCCCGCGGGCGCCAAGATCGGCGCGCTCACCGGCGAGGCCATCAGCGTGGCCGAGGCCCGGCGCCGGGCCCAGGGCCGCCAGCGCATCATGCTGGTCGAGCTGTCCAGCAGCCGGGCGGTGGACGCCACCCGCTCCAGCGACCCCATGCGCTTCACCAACCACAGCTGCCGGCCCAATGCCCGCATCGCCGTGGAAGACGGCGCCATCGAGTTCTTCGCCCTGCAGGAGATTGCCGTGGGCGAGGAGATCACCGTGGCCTACGGCGCCACCCACCACGAAGGCAGGCTTGCCTGTCGCTGTAGCCAGCCGGGGTGCCTGGGCTGGCTATGATGCCGGCGATCCCCTCACCCGCTGTCATGAACGCTGCTGCCGCCTCTTCCGTGCCCCACAACCCGCTGCTGGACAAGCTGCACCCCTATCCGTTCGAGCGCCTGCGGGCCCTGAACGCGGGCATCACACCCAACCCCGCCTACCGGGCCATCAGCCTGGGCATCGGCGAGCCCAAGCATCCGGCACCGAAGCTGATCGAAGACGCCCTGATGGCCAGCCTCAAGGGCTTGTCGGGCTACCCTGCCACGGCCGGCGAGCCGGCGCTGCGCGAAGCCATCTGCTCCTGGCTGCAGCGCCGCTACGGCCTCAGCCTCAACCCGGCCACCCAGGTGCTGCCGGTCAATGGCTCGCGCGAAGCGCTGTTCGCCCTGGCGCAAACCGTGATCGACCCCAGCCGCGCCGGCGCCACCGTGGTCTGCCCGAATCCCTTCTACCAAATCTACGAAGGCGCCGCCCTGCTGGCCGGCGCGCAGACCGCCTTTGCCAACAGCGACCCGGCCAAGAACTTCGCCGCCGACTGGTCACAGATCGACGAGGCCACCTGGGCCCGCACCCAGCTGCTCTACGTCTGCTCGCCCGGCAACCCGACTGGCGCGGTCATGCCGCTGGACGAATGGCGCATGCTCTTCGAGCTCAGCGATCGCCACGGCTTTGTGATCGCCTCGGACGAGTGCTACTCGGAGATCTACTTCCGCGAGGAAGCGCCGCTGGGCGGCCTGGAAGCGGCAGCCCGCCTGGGCCGCGCGGACTTCAAGAACCTGATCGCCTTCACCAGCCTGTCCAAGCGCAGCAATGTGCCGGGCATGCGCTCGGGCTTTGTCGCCGGCGACGCGGCGCTGCTGAAGAAGTTTCTGCTCTACCGCACCTACCACGGCAGCGCCATGAGCCCCATCGTCCAAGCCGCCAGCGTGGCCGCCTGGAACGACGAAGCCCATGTGGTGGAGAACCGTGCGCAGTACCGCGCCAAGTTCGCCGCCGTCACGCCGCTGCTGGCCGCCCATATGGACGTGGCCCTGCCCGATGCGGGCTTCTACCTCTGGTGCGGCGTGCCGCGCCACATCCACGGCGGCGATGACATCGCCTTCGCTCAAGGCCTGCTGGCTCAATACAATGTGGCCGTGTTGCCCGGCAGCCTGCTGGCGCGCGAGGCCCACGGCATGAACCCTGGCGCCGGCCGCATCCGGCTGGCCCTGGTGGCCGAAAGCGCGGAATGCCTTGAAGCGGCCCAGCGCATCGTCACCTACATCGAATCGTTCCCGTCTCCTTCCTCTTCTTTCTCCTCCTGACTGGCACCCGCTGCCGCGAGCTTTCACTCATGACACAAGCCCATTTGCAATCGACCATCGAACTGGCCTGGGACAACCGCGCCAACCTCAACCCGGCCAATGCCCCCGAGGTGCGCGAGGCGGTCGAACATGTGCTGGCCGATCTGGACGCCGGCCGCCTGCGCGTGGCCGAGCGCCAGGCTGTGGGCCAGTGGACGGTGCACCAGTGGGTCAAGAAGGCCGTGCTGCTGTCTTTCCGCCTGAACGACAACCGCCTGATGGGCGCCGGCGACATGACCTTCTTCGACAAGGTGCCGACCAAGTTCGGCGGCCTGAGCGAAGAAGCCATCCGTGCCACCGGCGTGCGCGTGGTGCCGCCCGCCGTGGCGCGCCGCGGCAGCTTCCTTGCCAAGAACGTGATCCTGATGCCCAGCTACGTCAACATCGGCGCCTACGTCGATGAAGGCACCATGGTCGACACCTGGGCGACAGTCGGCAGCTGCGCCCAGATCGGCAAGAACGTGCATCTGAGCGGCGGCGTCGGCATCGGCGGCGTGCTCGAGCCCCTGCAGGCCAACCCCACCATCATCGAAGACAACTGCTTCATCGGCGCCCGCTCGGAAGTGGTGGAAGGCGTGATCGTGGAAGAAAACTCGGTCATCTCCATGGGCGTCTACATCGGCCAGAGCACGCCGATCTATGACCGCGAGACCGACACCGTCAGCTACGGCCGCGTGCCGGCCGGCTCGGTGGTGATCAGCGGCAGCCTGCCCAAGAACGAGGGCAAGTACAGCCTGTACGCCGCCATCATCGTCAAGAAGGTCGACGCCGGCACCCGCGCCAAGACCAGCATCAACGACCTGCTGCGCGCCTGAACCGGGCAAAAAAGCACTGCCCCGGCTGAGACCGGGGCGCATCCAGCGGCTTGAAGACCAAGAACGGGGAGACAGCGGATGAGTGGAAATATGGAACGCATCCTGCGGCTGATGGCCGAGAAGGGTGCCTCCGACGCTTACCTTTCGGCCAAGATGCCGGTGCTGATCCGCCTGAACGGGCAGATCGTGCAGCTGTCGGATCAGTTGCTCGGGCCCATGCAGCCGCGTCAGCTGATCGCCGAGGTGGTGGACCCGGCCCAGATGGCCGAGCTGGACCAGAACGGCGAGCTGAACATGGCGGTGGCCATCCCAGGCGTGGGCAGCTTCCGCCTCTCGGGCTTCCGCCAGCGCGGCACCATCGCCGCAGTGTTCCGCCACATCCCGCACGTCATCCCCTCGCTGGAAGAGCTGAATCTGCCACCCATCCTGGGCAAGCTGGTACAGGAAAAGCGCGGCCTGATCCTGATGGTGGGCGCTACCGGCACGGGCAAGAGCACCACGCTGGCCTCCATGCTGGAGCTGCGCAACCAGACCATGGCCGGCCATATCCTCACCATCGAGGATCCGCTGGAGTACCTGTTCAGCAACAAGCGCTCGGTGGTCAACCAGCGCGAAGTGGGCCGCGACACGGCCTCGCTGCAGATTGCCTTGAAGAACGCGTTGCGCCAGTCGCCGGACTGCATCCTGATCGGTGAAATCCGTGACCGCGAGACCATGACGGCGGCAATTTCCTACGCCCTGTCCGGCCACCTGGTGCTGGCCACGCTGCACGGCAATAACACGTATCACGCGCTGAACCGCATCCTGTCCTTCTACACGCCCGAGTCGCGCCCGGCCCTGCTGAACGACCTGGCCGCAGGCCTGAAATCCATCATCTCGCAGCGCCTGGTGCGAGCCACGGCAGGCGGCCGCATCCCGGTGATCGAGATCATGCTCAACACCAAGCTGATCGCCGAGTTCATCGAGAAAGGTGACTTCGGCGGCGTCAAGGACGCGATGGAGAAATCCATCGCCGAAGGCTCGCAAAGCTACGAAGAGCATTTCGCCCAGCTCATCAAGGACGGCACCATCACCCGCGACGAAGGCCTGGCCTTTGCCGACTCGCCGACCAATCTGCTCTGGCGCTTGCAAAACGACAGCCCAGGCGCCCTCAAGCAAGCGCCGGCCAAGGAAGAAGCGGCAGGCGACGAAGCCAGCTTCACCGAGATCACGCTGGACGTGCGCGGCGACTGAAGTCCGTGCTGCGCTGTGCGGCGCAGCGCCTTCTCAGGCTTCTGCGCGTCTTTTTCCCCTCACCTTTCTTTTGCCCTCGCCTTCATGTCCGACACCCTCGCCCTGCTGGAAGCGCTGGTCGCCCGCCCCTCCGTCACGCCCGATGACGCCGGTTGCCTGGAGCTGATTGGCGCGCGCCTGTCCGCCCTGGGCTTCGAGCTGCAGCGCATGGACAGCGGGCCAGAGAGCTTCCGCGTCAGCAACCTGTGGGCAATCAAGCGCGGCAGCGAGGCAGACGGCCCGGTGCTGATGTTTGCCGGCCACACCGATGTGGTGCCGCCCGGGCGGCTGGACGCCTGGGCCTCAGACCCCTTTGTGCCCAGCTACCGCGAGGGCCGCATCTACGGCCGTGGCGTGGCCGATATGAAGGGCTCGCTGGCCGCCATGGTGGTGGCCGCCGAGGAATTTGTGCGCACCCATCCCGCGCACCGCGGCAGCCTGGCCTTTTTGCTGACCAGCGACGAGGAAGGCCCCTCGGTCGACGGCACCAAGGTCTGCTGCGAACGGCTCAAGGCCCAGGGCCAGCGCCTGGACTTCTGCATCGTCGGTGAGCCGACTTCGGTGGAGCAGGTCGGCGACATGATCAAGAACGGCCGCCGCGGCACGCTCTCGGGCAAGCTCAAGGTCAAGGGCGTGCAAGGCCATGTGGCCTACCCCCAGCTGGCCCGCAACCCGGTGCATCAGGCCGCCGCCGCCATTGCCGAGCTGGCGGCCGCCCGCTGGGACGAGGGCAACGACTACTTCCCGGCCACCACCTTCCAGATCTCCAACATCCACGCCGGCACCGGCGCCACCAACGTCATCCCCGGCGAGATGGTGGTGGATTTCAACTTCCGCTTCTCGACCGAGTCGACCCCGGAAGGCCTCAAGTCCCGCGTGCAATCGCTGCTGGCCCGCCACGGGCTGGAATACGCGCTCGACTGGACCCTGGGCGGCGAGCCCTTCCTGACCCCCGTGGGCACGCTGAGCGGCGCCGTCTGCGCCGCCATCGAGGCCGAGACCGGCCGCCCGACCCAGCTCTCCACCACCGGCGGCACCTCGGACGGCCGATTCATCGCCAAGATCTGCCCGCAAGTGATCGAGTTCGGCCCCATCAACGCCAGCATTCACAAGGTGGACGAGTACCTGCCGGTCGACAACCTTGAACCTTTGAAAAACATCTACCGCCGCACGCTGGAGCAGCTGCTGAACTGACCTCAAGTCCAAACTCGACGGCAGCCCAAGACCTGCAAGAGCAGGCAGTGCAGCCCGCGCAAGCACGAACGCATGCGCAAAACCAAACCAATCAGGCAGGCAGGGAGGCCATGGAGATGACAGAAGAAAGCACAGGCATGCGTGCAGCAAAGCGCTGGGCGCATCAAGCGCTCGCAGTGATCAGTGCTTTGGGCCTCTGGGTGGCCTGCGCTCAGCCCGGCTGGGCCGCCTGCAAGGTTCAGAGCCTGGAGTTGCCAGTCACGATGAAGGGCTCTCGGGCAGTGGCCACACTGGGCATCAACGGGCAGGACATTCCCCTGATCGTCGACAGCGGCGCGTTCTTCAGCACCCTCACCCATGCCGCAGCCCAGCAGCTGAAGATGAAGGTGCGTGCCCTGCCCTGGGGCATGGAAATCACAGGCGTGACCGGGCGAGACGAACACGCGGGCCTTGCCACCGCAGAACGCATCAATTTGCTTGGCGGCGAGTTGCCCAACGTCGATTTTGTGATCGGCGGCAACGACGACCGCAACGGCACCATGGGCCTTTTGGGCCGCAACATCCTGTCGGTGGCCGACACCGAATACGACCTGGCGCATGGTCTGGTTCGTCTGATGTTCCCCAACGAAGATTGCGACAAGCATGGCATGGCTTACTGGGCCGGCGACACGCCGGTTTCAGAGATCGAGCTGCTGCGCCCCGACCGCAAGACCAAGACCCCCGCCATCGAAACCATCGCCCTGATCAATGGCAAACGCCTGCGTGTGTTGTTCGACACCGGCGCCCGCACGGTGATGTCGCTCAAGGCAGCCAAGAGTGTCGGCGTCACGGATCTGAAGCCAACCGGCCGGGTGGGCGGTGTGGGCCAAGGCACGGTGGCCGGCTGGAGCGGCGCGATCGATCGCTTCGAGCTGGGGGGCGAAGTGGTGCACAACGTGCGCCTGAGCGTGGCTGACTTCGAGCTGCGCGAGATCGACATGCTGCTGGGCGTCGACTTTTTCCTTTCGCACCGCATCTATGTGTCCAAGAAGCAGCGCCGCATGTACTTCACCTACAACGGCGGCCAGGTGTTCGCGCTGAGCAAGCCCGAGCCCAAGGACGACAGCGACGAAGCCAAGTCCAGCGGCCTGCCCGAACTCGGCCCCGAAGCCAAGGCCTCGGCCTACGCCCGGCGCGGCGCGGCCTCGATGGCGCGCAAGGACTACAAAGCAGCCTTGGCCGACCTGGACCGCGCCTGCGAGATGGAGCCCCAAGCCGCCGAACACCGCGTGATTCGTGCGACCCTGCACCTGCAGATGCGGCAAGCGAAGCTGGCCAAACAAGACCTGGACGCAGCGCTGGCGGCAGACCCGGCGCACGCCGAGGCAAGGATGAAGCGGGCGACCTTGATGGCCAAGCCGAGCAAGCCGGATGCCGCGCTCCAGGACCTGGACGAACTGGATCGCCTGCTGCCCGCGCAAGCCCCGCAGCGCCTGCAGATGGCGCAGATCTACCTGCGCCTGCAGCACCTGCCCGCCGTGGTGAAGCAGCTGGACCATTGGCTCGCGGCCTACCCGCATGACCTGGCCACCGCCGACGCGCTGAACCAGCGCTGCTGGACGCGCGTGATGCTCCACAGTGACTTGACACAGGCGCTGCGGGACTGCGATCGGGCCATCGATCTGGATGCCGAGCAAGGCAAGTACTTCGACAGCCGAGGCTGGTTGCGCCTGCGGCAGGGTGAGTGGCACAAGGCCCTGGCCGATTTTGATCGTGCGTTGAAGCTGGACGACAAGCTCGCCTGGCCCCACTACGGCCGTGGCATCGCACTGGGCAAGCTGGGCGACGCCACAGGCGCCCAAGCTGCACTCGCAGCAGCGCGCGAGCACCGTCCGGAGATCGAGCAGGAGGCGGGTCGTTACGGCCTGGCGGTCGACGCGGCCGCGGCCAAGCCCACGCCAGCCTCCGCGCCCTAGGCCGACAGCCTGTGGCTGCTTGCCGGTGACGGGTTGGCAGTGACGGGTTGGCGGTAACGGGTTGGCGAGGGCGCGCGCGCCATCGGCGACAATCACGCCCTGCCCTTCACCGAGCCCCCATGAATTTACTGAACTGCATCGAGGCCCAAGCCGCCCGCCTTTCCGAGGCGGGCGTTTCGTTTGGCCATGGCACGGCTGTCGCCTTTGACGAGGCCGCCTGGCTGGCGCTCTGGGCCCTGGGGCTGCCGCTGGACCAGCTGGACGAGCACGAGGCCCTGACGCTGAGCGACGCCCAGCAAGCGCGCATCGCCGAGCTGGTCGAGCAACGCATTGCGACGCGCAAGCCTGCCGCTTACCTGACCCGCGAGGCCTGGTTGCAGGGCGTGCCGTTTTACGTCGACGAGCGCGCCATCGTGCCGCGCAGCTTCATCGCCGAGCTGATCGCCGATGCCAGCATCGATGCCTGGCTCTCCGACCAGACCACCGAGGTGCTGGATCTGTGCACCGGCAATGGCTCGCTGGCCGTGCTGGCCGCCATGGCCTGGCCCGAGGTGCAGGTGGATGGCCTGGACCTTAGCGCCGAAGCCCTGGAAGTGGCGCGCATCAATGTCGACAAGCATGGCCTGCAGTCGCGCATCCGATTGATGCAGGGCGATGGCCTGGCGCCGGCCCTGGCGGCCGGCCGCCGCTACGGCCTGATTCTGTGCAACCCGCCCTATGTCAACAGCGAGACCATGTCCCGCCTGCCGGCTGAGTACCGCGCCGAGCCCGAGATGGCCCTGGCCGGCGGCGATGACGGCATGGATTTCATCCGCCGCCTGCTGGCCGAGGCACCGGCCGTGCTCAAACCGCGCGGCGTGCTCTTGCTGGAGATCGGCAATGAGCGCCCGTTTTTTGAAGCCGCCTTCCCCGAGCTGGAGGTGGCCTGGATGGACACCTCCTCGGGGGCCGACCAGGTGCTGCTGATCACCGAAGAATCACTGAACATGATGAACGCCCACAAGAACAAGAACCCGGAAGGTCGCCCCACGCCATGATCACCCTGCGAAATATCACGCTGCGACGCGGCACCAAGGTCGTGCTCGACGACGCCAGCGTCGTGCTGCAACCGGGCGAAAAGGTCGGCCTGGTGGGCCGCAACGGCGCCGGCAAGTCCAGCCTTTTTGCGCTGTTGACCGACCGTCTGCAAAGCGACAAGGGCGAGGTGGACATCCCCCGCCAATGGGCCGTGGGTGAAGTGGCCCAGAACATGCCGGAAACCGACATGCCGGCGACCGAATTTGTGCTCGAAGGCGATGTGCGCCTGATGGCCGCGCGCCAGGCCCTGGCCGATGCGGAAGCGGCCGAGGATGGCCATGCCATGGCCGACGCCCATGCCCTGCTGATGGACGCCGGCGCCTTCGACGCGAAACCGCGCGCGCAGGCCTTGCTGATGGGCCTGGGCTTCAAGGGCGAGCAGGTCGATGCGCCGGTGAACAGCTTCTCCGGCGGCTGGCGCATGCGTTTGCAGCTGGCCCGCGCCCTGATGTGCCCGGCAGAGCTGATGCTGCTGGACGAACCGACCAACCACTTGGACCTGGACGCCCTGGTCTGGCTGGAAGCCTGGCTGCAGCGCTACGACGGCACCCTGATCGTGATCAGCCATGACCGCGAGTTCCTGGACGCCATCACCAAAGTCACCCTGCACCTGGACGAAGCCAAGCTGCACCGCTACGGCGGCAACTACACGGCCTTCGAGGCCATGCGCGCCGAGCGCATGGAGCAGCAGCAAGCCGCCTTTGGCAAGCAGCAAGAGCGCATTGCGCACCTGCAGAAGTTCATCGATCGTTTCAAGGCCAAGGCCAGCAAGGCCAAGCAGGCGCAGAGCCGGGTCAAGGCCCTGGAGCGCATGGAAAAACTGGCACCGGTGCTGGCATCAGCGGACTTCAATTTCGAGTTCCGCGAGCCCGTCAGCCTGCCCAACCCCATGCTGATGTTTGACGATGTGGCTTGCGGTTATGAGGTCGACGGCGTCGAGAACATCATCGTGCGCGGCATCGACCGCTCGGTGCTGGCCGGCCAGCGCATTGGCATCCTGGGCGCCAACGGCCAGGGCAAATCCACCGTGGTGAAAACGGTGGCCCGCATGCAGCGCGCCATGGGCGGCAAGATCACCGAAGGCAAGGGCCTGACGATCGGCTACTTTGCCCAGCAGGAAATGGACGTGCTGCGGCCGGAAGAAGGCCCGCTCTCGCACATGGTCCGCCTGGCCAAAGAGGTGAGCCCGCAGGCGCGCGAGCAGGAGCTGCGCGATTTCCTGGGCCAGTTCCGCTTTGTTGGCGACATGGTCAACCAGCAGGTGGGCAGCCTCTCGGGGGGCGAGAAGGCCCGCCTGGTGCTGGCCATGCTGGTGTGGCAGCGCCCCAATCTGCTGCTGATGGACGAGCCCACCAACCACTTGGACCTGAACACCCGAGAGGCGCTGTCGATTGCGCTCAACGAGTTCGAAGGCACGGTGATGCTGGTGAGCCACGATCGCGCCCTGCTGCGCGAGGTCTGCGACGAGTTCTGGCTGGTCAGCAAGGGCGTGGTGTCCCCGTTCGACGGCGACCTGGACGATTACCAGCGCTGGCTGCTGGACCAGTCCAAGGAAGCAGCCAAGGCCGCCAAGGATGCCGCCAAGGCCCTGGCCAAAGCCGGCAAGTCAGGCAGCACGGTGGCGGCAGCCACCCCGGCTCCAGTTGCTGCAGCCGCCCCTGCCCCGACCCCGGCCCCGGCCGCGCGCGAGGACCGCAAACTCAGCGGCCAAGCTCGCCAAAAGCTTGCCGACCAAACCCGCCCGCTTCGCAAGGAGATGGACGCCATCGACGCCAAGCTCAACAAGCTGGCCGATGAACGCACGGCCCTGGAGGCCCAACTGGCGGAAGGCAAGGCGACACCGGCTCAGATCGTTGAAGCCGGCAAGCGCCTCAAGGCCATCCACGACGAGTTGGAAAGCGCCGAGCTGCGCTGGCTTGAGCTCAGCGCCGAGGTCGACGCGATTCACGCGGCGGCTTGATCGCAAGCGCAGCCCCTACGCACCGATGAAAAGGGCCCGAGATTTCTCGGGCCCTTTTTTGTTTTCTGGCGCAGGGCTTCAGACGTTCATGTCAGCAAAACCAGGGCCGCAGCCAGCGCCGCCGGCAGCGCCTGCACGAACAGAATCTTCTTGCCCACCGTGGCGGCGCCGAACACGCCGGCCACCACCACGCAGCCCAGGAAGAACAGCTGCGTCGGCACACCGGCCGCGCCCTGCAGCAGGCCCCACACCAGGCCGGCACTCAGAAAGCCGTTGTACAGGCCCTGATTGGCCGCCAAGGTCTTGCTGGCCTCAGCAAACTCCGGCGTCAGGCGAAACACGCGCCGACCCAAAGGCTTGGTCCAGAAGAACATCTCCAGCACCAAAAAATACAGGTGCAAGGCGGCCACCAAGGCCACCAAACCATTCGCCACCATGCTCATCGCCATCTTGTGCTCGCTTTCAGGACACCGGGTCTGCTTGGCCCTGCGCTGCTGAATCGCAAACGTCTAGCAGCAAGACCCTTAGTCACATAAATTGTGTGCAATTAAATTGAGGACTACATTATCGCCCATGTCACGCCCATCCAACTGTCCCCAGCCCGACATGCCGCAGCTTGCCCCGGCGGCCGCCGCAAACGAGGACTGGCTGCGTCTGGACCAGCAGCTGTGCTTTGCGCTCTACGCCAGCTCTCTGGCCATGACCAAGCTGTACAAGCCCTTGCTGGAGCCCTTGAGCCTGACCTACCCGCAGTACCTGGTGATGTTGGTGCTTTGGGAGCAGGACGGCATCAGCGTTTCCACCCTGGGGCAACGCCTGTCGCTCGACTCCGGAACGCTCACGCCCCTGCTCAAACGCATGGAAACGGCGGGTTTTGTGAAACGGCAGCGCGCCGCGCAAGATGAACGGCGTGTCGACATCCTGCTCACGCCCATGGGCCTGGCCCTGAAGGTGCAAGCCCAAAAGATTCCACCGCGACTGGCCTGTGCGGCCGCCTGCTCTTTGGAAGAACTGAGTTCCCTGACCCGACGCCTGCATGAGCTGCGACAGCAGCTGGCGGTCGCCGAACTTTCACCCACCACCCCTGATTGATAGGAAGCACATCACCATGGCACTCGACAAAGTCCTCTACACCGCTCGCGCCACCTCCACCGGCGGCCGCCAAGGCAGCTCATCCAGCTCGGACGGCGCGCTGAACGTGCAACTTTCGACACCCAAGGAATTGGGCGGCGCCGGCGGCCCGGGCACCAACCCCGAACAGCTGTTCGCAGCCGGCTATTCGGCCTGCTTCATCGGTGCCCTCAAGCATGTCGCCATGATGAAGAAGGTCGCCCTGCCGGCCGACGTGTCCATCACCGCCGATGTGGGCATCGGCCCCATCCCGGCCGGCTTCGGCATCCAGGTGGCCCTGAACATCTCGGTGCCCGGCGTGGAGCGCAGCGTGGCCCAAGACCTGGTAGACGCCGCCCACCAGGTCTGCCCCTACTCGAACGCCACCCGCGGCAATATCGACGTCACGCTGACCCTGGCCTGAGTCGACCGAGCAAGGCCAGAGGCGCGAATCAGCGCGGCACGGGGCTTGAAAGCAAGTCCAGCAGCAGCTCGATTCGCGCCTTCACCGGGCTCAGCGCTCCCGCGCTGGGCAAGGCCTCGGCCGAGGCAGTGACCGGCCCGGCATCGCAGCGCGTGCTTCGCAGCACGCGCACGCCTTGCTGCTGCGCCTCGCGCAAAGCTGCCTCCAGGGCGTGCGACAGGCTGCCATTGCCGGTACCGGCCACCACCAGCCCATCCACACCCTGCGCCAACAAGGCTCGAACCACCGAGCCATCGGCGCCGACATGGTTGAGCACGATCTGCACCCGTGGCCAGCTCAGGTCGCCTTGGGGCAAGTGGGCAAGACCCACCACCGGCTGCGCACCGCACTGCGGACCCGCGGCGAACCAGCGCACCACTCCCTCCTCCACCGCCCCCAGACGCGCGCCGTCGGCTGACGCGAATGCATCGACCCGGTAGCTGTGTACCTTGCGCACCTGCTCGGCGGAATGGATGCTGCCGGCGAACATCACGAACACACCAGGCACCCCTCCCTCCGCAGCGAGAGTGACTGCATCCAGCAGGTTCTGCGGACCATCGGTCTGAAGGGCGGTCGCGGGCCGCATGGCCGCGGTGATCACCACGGGCTTGCCGGGTGCCAGGACGCGCTGCAGGAAATAGGCGGTCTCTTCCAAGGTATCCGTGCCGTGGGTGATGACCACGCCGGCCACTTCTGGACGCGCCAGATGCGCCGCGACCCGTTCAGCCAGCAGACGCCAGGTCGCGAAATCCATGTCCTTGCTGTCCAGCTGCACAACTTGTTCGGCCTCCAGCGCACGGCGGGCGAGCGGCGGGATCGCCGCAATCAGCTGTGCGACACCGAGCTGCGCGGCCTGATAACCGACATTGTCCGAGGCATCGGCCGCCGTACCGGCGATGGTGCCACCGGTTCCGAGAATCACGACCAGCCCCGATTTCGCTTCAAACACCGGCGCATTCACGGCAATTGTTTCTTGCTTGCTTTGCAATTTTGAATTTCCTGGATGAAAATACAGTCACTGGATAAATATTCAGGCAATCAAGCCCCAGGGCCCCAAGCAGAGGACGACCACCGTGGAAGACAGCCCGAAACTCACCGCGCGCCAACAGCAGATTCTCGATCTGGTGCGAGCCGCCATCGAACGCACCGGCGCTCCACCGACCCGGGCCGAAATCGCCGCCGAGCTCGGTTTTCGTTCTGCCAACGCCGCCGAAGAGCATTTGCAGGCCCTGGCTCGCAAAGGCGCGATCGAACTGGTCGGCGGCACCTCGCGCGGCATCCGCCTGAAGTCTGACACATTGAGAGCGCTCAACTCCGCACGCGATGCCCGCGAGTCAAAAGAGGCGCGCGAGTTTCAAGCCGGATATGCGCGCGGCCGCGCCGCACCCCGCGGCAGCGATCGGCAGCAACTCGATTTCCCTTTGGCCAGCCTGGCCCAGCTGAATCTCCCGCTGATTGGGCGCGTGGCCGCCGGCCACCCCATCCTGGCGCAGGAGCACATCGAGCAAAACTACGCCGTCGAAGCCAGCATGTTCGCCAAGAAGCCCGACTTTTTGCTCAAAGTGAAAGGCATGAGCATGAAAGACATCGGCATCATGGATGGCGATCTCTTGGCCGTGCAGAAAGCCTCGGACGCCAAGAACGGCCAGATCGTGGTCGCCCGAATCGGCGACGAAGTGACCGTCAAGCGATTCAAGCGCGGCCGCAGTGGCATTGAGTTGCTGCCCGAGAACACCGATTTCGAACCGATTCAGGTGGCCGCCGATGACGACAGCTTTGCCATCGAGGGGCTGGCGGTGGGCCTGATCCGCAATCAGATGTTCAGTTGATCCCCCGACCGCACGATGTGCAACCCTTGCCCGGGTCGGGCCTACTTGCTCCGCCCGTCGATAGACAGCCAACGACGCGTCTGAATCGCTCGCCGCCTCATGTCGCGGAAGACCCAGCACATACGAAAGAGCCTCCAATGCAGGCTCTTTTGTTTATTCACATTGGTCCTGAACGGGCGGACGCTTGATCAAACATTCGTCCGATCACGAGTTGTGTGGCTGGAACAAAGCAATCTGCACCAGACCCAAAAGAGGCGCCGCCTGAACGCGCAGGAACCTTGCCAAACCCCGTATCGAACCCTTGCATTACTGCAGCTGAATACCTCACAGACGAGGCGCCATCGCTGATGGTTTGATCTCCAATGGAGATTTCGAGACTGAACCGCCGGAATGACAAGGAAATGTCGTGCAGGTATTGATCAAATAGTCCGTTTTCATCAACAGCGCAAAGCCACGAATATCGAACGGAAAAGAAAAAACCCCGCAAACTTTCGTTTGCGGGGTTTCTCAATATGTTGGCGGAGTGGACGGGACTCGAACCCGCGACCCCCGGCGTGACAGGCCGGTATTCTAACCAACTGAACTACCACTCCAGATGAGACACAATATCGAAATCGATATTGCGCTGCACCGGACAAGTTACGCAGTATTCATTCAAACACTGCCAAGCCTTGTCAAACTTGGCGTCCCCTAGGGGATTCGAACCCCTGTAGTCACCGTGAAAGGGTGGTGTCCTAGGCCTCTAGACGAAGGGGACTCAACCTTCTAGCCTGATCACATCCTGAATCGCGCGCCACTTCCAAACAAAATTTGGTGGTGGAGGTAAGCGGGATCGAACCGCTGACCTCTTGCATGCCATGCAAGCGCTCTCCCAGCTGAGCTATACCCCCAGATCCTTGCGAATCTCGGTCGCCGCGCCATTCAAGCGTGTCAAACCTCAAACAACTTCACAAATAACAGCGGCCAATCTCTTGGCCGCCTTTGAAATCTACCGCAGCAGATTTCTTCAACGCAGACAAAGACATTTCAATCTTTGCCTCAAAGCTGGCGGAGTGGACGGGACTCGAACCCGCGACCCCCGGCGTGACAGGCCGGTATTCTAACCAACTGAACTACCACTCCAGATGATGATTTAAATTATATACACAATTTAAATCACATCAAACAAGTTTGCAGCTATTTTTCAATAACTACCAAGCCTTGTCAAACTTGGCGTCCCCTAGGGGATTCGAACCCCTGTAGTCACCGTGAAAGGGTGGTGTCCTAGGCCTCTAGACGAAGGGGACTAAACCTTCTTATTAACTGCCGCATAGTATACAGCAATTAACTCTATATATTCAAGCTCTGCAGTATATCGCAAAACTTTTGCATCTGAACCGCGCGCCACACAAACTCAATTTGAATTTGGTGGAGGTAAGCGGGATCGAACCGCTGACCTCTTGCATGCCATGCAAGCGCTCTCCCAGCTGAGCTATACCCCCGACGATTCTTATCAGTACTTCAGACTGCCTAGCCGCTCCTTGCGGATCGACTCGCCTTCCAAAGCACCGCGAGACATCTAAAGTTTCGCGCTGTTCAAGCAAGACATAGATTATAGGACGCTTTTTACAAGGAGCGCAAGCGTTTCACAACAATTTCTTGTTCGAACAGTTCCAGCACCGCGTCGACGCTGGGCGTTTGCACACGCCCGCACACCAATGCCCGCACCGGCATGGCCAGCTGAGGCATCTTCAGGCCATGCGCGCCGATGGTTTCCTTGATGGCGGCGGCAATGACGGGCTTGCTCCACTCAGGCAGTGCTTCAAGCTTGTCCGCCAGCGCAGCCAGGGCCGGCTTCACCGCGTCCGTGACATGCGCCGCCAGATCCTCGGCCGAGGGGCTGACCGGGCCGAAGTACATGGCCAGCCAGTCGGCCAGAGCCACGGTCGTCGAACAACGGTCCTTGAACAGGCTGCACATGGGCGCGAGATTGGCGGCATCCACCTGCACGCCGCGTGCAGCGAAATGCGCCGCCACCAGCGCAGCCAGACGGCTGTCATCTGCCTGCTTGATGTATTGGCTGTTGACCCATTCCAGCTTGGCCGGGTCCCATTGCGCGGGGCTCTTGTTCAGATGGCTGCCATCGAACCAGGACACCAGTTGCTCGCGGCTGAACAGCTCGTCATCGCCGTGGCTCCATCCCAGGCGAGAGAGGTAGTTCAGCATGGCCTCGGGCAGGTAACCCCCCTCTTCGTAAGCCGTGACACTGACCGCGCCGCGGCGCTTGGACAGCTTCTGACCATCGTCACCCAGAATCACCGGCACATGGCCAAAGGCCGGCAGCGGCGCGCCGAGGGCACGGAAGATATTGATCTGCCAGGGCGTGTTGTTGACATGCTCATCACCGCGGAACACATGGCTGATCTGCATGTCCCAGTCGTCCACCACCACGGCGAAGTTGTAGGTCGGCACACCCAGGC
Organism: Paucibacter sp. B51; assembly: GCF_027863535.1. Taxonomy (NCBI): domain Bacteria; kingdom Pseudomonadati; phylum Pseudomonadota; class Betaproteobacteria; order Burkholderiales; family Sphaerotilaceae; genus Roseateles; species Paucibacter sp. B51. The sequence continues at coordinate 4,163,927 of NZ_JAPIVN010000001.1, forward strand.
TGCCGGCCGGCGCGTCTTCAGCGGCGGGACGCACGATGATCAGGTCGTCAATCTCGCGGTTGTTGATGGTGATGGGGCCCTTGACCAGATCATCCCAGGTGACGTCACCGTCCAGCGGATTCTTGAAACGCACCACCGGTGTCACACCGGCCGGCACGGGCGGCAGCACCTTGCCGGGCTCCGGGCGCCAGCGGCCGTCGTAACGGGTTTTCTCGCCGCGCGCGCGTTGAGCCTCGCGCATCTCGTCCAGCTCGGCGGGCGTGCAGTAGCAGCGGTAGGCCTTGCCTTCAGCGATCAATTGCTCGGCCACCGCGTGGTAGCGCTCCAGGCGCTGCATCTGGTAGATCGGGCCTTCGTCGTAGTCCAGGCCCAACCATTTCATCGAAGCCAGGATCTGCTCCACCGAATCCTGGGTGGAACGTGCCACATCGGTGTCCTCTATGCGCAGCACGAACTTGCCACCGTAGTGGCGGGCATAGGCCCAGGAGTACAGGGCTGTGCGGGCCGTGCCCAGGTGCAGAAAACCGGTCGGCGACGGCGCAATGCGGGTGCGCACGGGAGTGTTGGCGTGTTGGCTCATAAGCTGTTCAAAGTGGAGAGGCCGCGGTTCAGGTCATCGGTGATGTCGTCGACATGCTCAAGACCGACGGCCAGACGGATCAAGCCCTGGCTGATGCCGGCGGCCTGGCGCTGGGCCTCGCTGAGGCGACCATGCGAGGTGGTGGCTGGGTGGGTGATGATGGATTTGGTGTCGCCCAGATTGGTGGCGATGCTGAGCACCCGGGTGCTGTTGATCACATGGAAGGCCGCGGCTCGCGCGGCCTCGGGCGTGTCGGCCTTCAGCTCGAAAGACAGGACCGCCCCGCCCTGCCCCGACTGCTGACGCATGGCCAGTTCATGCTGGGGATGCGAGGGCAAAGCCGGGCAGTACACCCGTGCCACCTCGGGCCGGGCCTCCAGCCAGCGGGCCACGGCCAGGGCTTGTTCGCTCTGGGCCTTCATGCGCAGGCTCAAGGTCTCCAGGCCTTTCAAAATGACCCAGGCGTTGAAAGGCGAGAGCACCATGCCGGCCGTGCGCATTACCGGGCCGAACATGTCCTTGATCAGGCGATTGGGGCCACACAGCGCACCGCCCATGACCCGGCCTTGGCCGTCCATGTACTTGGTGGCCGAGTGCATGACCAAGTCGGCGCCAAAGCGCGTGGGCTGCTGCAGCGCCGGCGTCGAATAGGTGTTGTCCACCACCAGCAGCGCACCGGCACCATGGGCGATATCGGCCAGGGCGCGGATGTCGCAGACCTCGGTCAGCGGGTTGGTCGGCGTCTCGGCGAACAGCAGCCGGGTGTTGGGGCGCAGGGCCGCGCGCCATTCGGCTAGCTCGGTCTGCGAAACGAACGTCGTCTCCACCCCGAACTTGCCAAACTCCTTGGCGAACAGATTGATGGTGGTGCCGAAAACCGAGCGCGAGCACAGCACATGGTCGCCCGCCTTGAGCAAGCCCATGCAGAGCAGCAGGATGGCGCTCATGCCGGTGGCGGTGGCGATGGCGCCTTCGGTGCCTTCCATGGCGGCCAGGCGCGCTTCCAGGCTGCGCACCGTCGGGTTGCTGGTGCGCGAGTAGGTGAAGTCTTCCGAGTCGGCAAAGCGCTGGGCCGAGGTGGCTGCGTCCGGCTGCACATAGGCGCTGGTCAGGAACAGGCCTTCTGAGTTTTCGCAATGCTGGCTGGGCGGCAAGGCCGTGCGCACGGCCAGAGTCTCGGGGCGCAGGCCCTCGGGCAGCGTGGCGCGGGCGATGCGGCGGGCTTCCTCGCTCATGCTCATTGGCCCTCGCCCCCGCTTTGCAGGGCCAGGCGGGTGCGGGCCGGGCCGTCTTCTTCGTCGCCCTGGGCGCGGCGCTGGGCTTCAAGCTTGGCGAAGTCTTCGGCGGTCACATCGCCGGTGATGTAGCGGCCGTCGAAGCAGGACGCTTCAAAGCCTTGCAGATTCGGCTGCAGGGCCGCGACCACGCGCTTCATTGCATCCACATCCTGGTAGATCAGCGCATCGGCGCCGATGAAAGCGCGGATCTCTTCGATACTGCGGTTGTGCGCCACCAGCTCTTCGCTGGTCGGCATGTCGATGCCGTAGACATTGCGGAAGCGCACCGGCGGCGCGGCCGAGGCCAGATAGACCTTGCGCGCACCGGCCTCGCGGGCCATCTGCACGATCTCCTTGGAGGTGGTGCCGCGCACGATGGAGTCATCGACCAGCAGCACATTGCGGCCCTTGAACTCCAGGCCGATGGCGTTGAGCTTTTGGCGCACCGACTTCTTGCGCGCGCCCTGTCCCGGCATGATGAAGGTTCGGCCGACGTAGCGGTTCTTCACAAAGCCTTCGCGGTAGGGCTTGCCGATGCGATGGGCCAGCTGCATGGCCGAGGGGCGGCTCGATTCCGGGATCGGGATCACCACATCGATGTCGCTGGGCGGCATGGTCGAGATCAGGCGCTGCGCCAGCGTCTCGCCCATGTTCAGACGGGCCTGGTAGACCGAGATGCCGTCCATCACCGAATCCGGGCGGGCCAGGTAGACGAACTCGAACATGCAGGGGTTCAGCGTCGGGTTCTCGGCGCATTGCTGGGTGTGCAGCGTGCCGTTCATGTCGATGAACAAGGCCTCGCCGGGCGCCACATCGCGCACCAGCTGGAAGCCGTTGCCTTCCAACGCCACGCTCTCGCTGGCCACCATGAATTCGCCATCGGCCGCCTGGCCGAAGCACAGTGGGCGGATGCCGAAGGGGTCGCGGAACGCCAGCAAGCCATGGCCGGCGATCAGGGCGATCACGGCATAGCTGCCCTTGATGCGCTTGTGCACGGCACGCACGGCCTGGAACACGGCCTCGGGGCTCAGCGGCAGGTCGCGCGCGACCTGCTCCAGCTCATGCGCCAGCACATTGAGCAGCACCTCGGAGTCGCTCTCGGTGTTGATGTGGCGGCGGTCGATGTCGAACAGCTCGGTCTTCAGGCCTTGCGCATTGGTCAGGTTGCCGTTGTGCACCAGCACCAGGCCGAAGGGCGCGTTGACGTAGAAGGGCTGGGCCTCTTCCTCGTTGTAGGCATTGCCGGCAGTCGGGTAGCGCACCTGGCCCAGGCCGATGCTGCCTGGCAGCGCGCGCATATTGCGGGTGCGGAAGACGTCGCGCACCATGCCGCGCGCCTTGTGCATGAAGCACTTGTTGCCCTGCATCGTGACGATGCCCGCCGCATCCTGACCGCGGTGCTGCAGCAGCAGCAAGGCGTCATAAATCAGCTGATTGACAGGGGAACGGGAGATGACGCCAACGATGCCGCACATGGCTTTTCCTTCTCTGGATGAGACTTTTCTACGCAATACCCAGCGGCGCCACGAGGCACCGCTCCAACTCACACCGGCCCGAGCTTGTGGCTCAGGCCGGCAATCGATTCACCACCGCCTCCGGCAGCAGCGGCCGCAAGGCGCTCAGCACCTGATGCAGCTGCGGCGCCAGCCGCGATTCCTGCCAGGCCGGCCACTGGGCCGCCGGCGTCATCTGCACCAGCACCACCAGCAACAAGGCCAGCAACAGCCCCCGCAGCGCGCCGAATCCGGCGCCCGCCAGGCGGTCCAACACACTCAACGGCGAGGCCTGGATCAAGGCCCGCAGCAGTTTCGCACCCAGGCCCCAGAGCAACAAGACCAGGGCAAAGCTCAGCACCAGGCCCAAGCCCGCGCTCAAGCTCGGCCCCAGACGCTGCTGGGGCAACCAGGCCTGCAGCCAGGGCGACACATGCGGCGCGGCCAGGTAGGCCACCAGCCAGCCAGCCAGCGACAGCAACTCGAACACCAAACCCCGCCACAGGCCAACCAACACGGACAGCAGCAAAAGGCTCAACAGGGTCAGGTCCACCCAGCTCATGGTGCACCGTGCTCCCGCGCAAGCCGCGCATGCCCCAGCAAGGCGACCTTGTGCAGCATCAAAGTGTCAGCACCGCGGCCGACAAACCGGCGGACTTGAGCTTGGCGGCGGCCTTGTCGGCCTCCTCGCGGCTGGCAAACGGGCCAAGGCGCACGCGGATGCGCTTGCCTGCGGCCGTGTCCACAGCCTGGGTGTAGGTCTTGAGGCCCAGACGCTCGACCTTCATGCGAACCTCCTGCGCCGATTTGCTGTCGGCGTAGGCGCCGATCTGCAAGATGTGGCGTGCGCCGGCCGCGGCCTCGCCGGGCTTGCTGGCCGATGCGGCGCTGCGGCCCTCGAGCAAGGCCTGCACACGGGCGGCCTCAGGGCTGTGGTTGCTGCTGCTGGCGGCGGCATTGCGCTTGTCGGCGGCCCTTTCGGCAGCCTTGTCTGCGGCCTTGTCGGCAGGCTTTTCTGCGCTCGGCTTGGTGCTGGCCTTGTCGGCGTGCTTGTCAGCCAGCTTCTCGGCGGGCTTGTCGACCAGTCGCTCGATCGGCTTGACCGGAGGCTTCTCGGCCACCTTTTCTGCCGCCTTTTCGATCGCCTTTTCAGCCACCTTGGCCGGAGCGGGAACCGGCAGCGGGGTCGGCGCCGCGTTGGACGCCACCTTGCCCTCGCTGGCACGGCTACTGCCTGCTGCGGTGTTGGCGGAAGACTTGGCCACCTCGAATTCGTCCTCGGAGGCCAGTGTCGGCAGGCTTTGCTGGGGCAGCTGCTGAGCCTGTGCCGGACGCGCTTGCGGAATCGCCAGCGGCGCCGCGCCGTCCTTGCTGGGGATCTGGATCGGCAGGTCCACCGGGATGGGCCGCGGCTGGGTCTCAAACACCAGCGGGAAGCCGATCACACCCACACCCACCAGCACCGCGGCACCGATCAAGCGATGGCGTGCGCGCAGGCGCAGCTGCTGCACCGCATCGGCCGAATCCGACACCCGCTTGGCAGCCGGTGCGGCCTTGTCGCGCTTGAAAAAGGACAGCAAACCCATGGCAAGAAATCCGGCCTGCGCCGAGGTGAAGGAGGACAGCGTTGACGATGGAAAGCGAAGCACCGGAGCGGGTGAGGCGTCCGGCCTCGGCGCTTCAGCGCCGCACCGCCCCCCCCGCCCGGCCGCCCGGCGAATCTGGCGACCCAGCCCGATCAGGCGGTGGGGAATTGCGGTGGCGGCACCGCTTCTGACGGCGGTTTGTGGGACTGCAAACGGGGGACACCGTTCTTGAGTACGCCACCCACTGTGTAGAAGGAACCGAAGACCAGAATTCTATCAGCGGGGTCTGCCTCGGCCGCCGCTGCCGCCAGGGCGTCGAGCGGCTGCGCATGGGTGTGCAGGCACACCTGAGGCGGCGCCTTCAGGCGCCCTTCGGCCTGCAGGGCGGCGAACTGGGCCTGCAAATCGGCGGCGCTGGCGGCACGGGGCAATTCCAGATTGCAGAAATGCCAGACGTCAACCAGCGGGGCCATCCGTTGAAAGATGCCGGCCAGGTCTTTGTCGACCATGGCGCCAAAGACAGCGTGCGTGCGCGGGTAGAAGCCCATCTGGTCCAGATTCTGGGCCAGGGCTGCCACGGCATGCGGGTTGTGCGCCACGTCCAGCACCAGAGCTGGCTGGCCGGCCACGACCTGGAAGCGCCCAGGCAATTCGACCAAGGCTAAGCCGGTGCGCACCGCCTGCGCGCTGATCGGCAGGCGCTCGTACAAGGCCTCGAACACCGCCAGCACGCCCGCCGCATTGAGCAGCTGATTGACGCCGCGCAGCGCCGGATAAGCAAGGCCGCTGAAGCGGCGCTCGCGGCCTGACCATTGCCACTGCTGGCGGTCGCCGCTGTAGCTGAAATCAACGCCCAGCTGGCGCAGATCGGCGCCGATCTCGGCCGCACGTGCCGCCAGGCTGTCCGGCGGCATGGGGTCGCTGACGATCACGGTGCGGCCGGCGCGCATGATGCCGGCCTTCTCGCGGCCCACCGACTCACGGTCCGGCCCCAGGTACTCGGTGTGATCCAGGTCGATGCTGGTGATGACGGCACAGTCGCCGTCGATGCAATTGACGGCATCCAGGCGCCCGCCCAGACCCACCTCAAGAATCACCAGATCCAGGGGCTCGGCCGCCAGGCGGCGCATGATGGCCAGGGTGGTGAACTCGAAGTAGCTCAGCGTCATATCCCCACGTGCCGCTTCCACGGCCGCGAAATGCGGCAGCAGGCTCTCGGCCTCCACCGGCGCCCCGCCCACCCGGCAGCGCTCCTGGAAATGAACCAGGTGCGGCTTGATGTAGAGGCCCACGCGGTACCCCGCCTGCAGGGCGATGGACTCCAGCATGGCACAGGTCGAGCCCTTGCCATTGGTGCCCGCCACCACCACCACCGGCGGCTCGAAGTTCAAGCCCAGGCGCTCGCGCAAGGTAGTGACCCGGTCCAGGGTCATGTCGATGGTCTTGGGATGCAGGCGTTCGCAATGGGCCAGCCAATCGTCCAGAGTGGCAGGCACGGGCGTGAGGTTCTGAGAGGTCATGGCGAGGAAAACGCTTCCAGCAAAGAAAGACGGCCAGACCTTGTGGGCCTGGCCGTGTGGGGTGAGGAGCGAGGGCTCAGACAGCGGCTGCCAAGGCAGCTCAGGCCACGGCGTCCGAGCTCTGGCGTTGCAGCATGGCCAGCGAGCGGGCGATGGTCTCGCGCAGTTCGCGGCGGTCCACGATCATGTCCACGGCGCCCTTTTCCATCAGGAACTCGGCGCGCTGGAAGCCAGCGGGCAGCTTTTCGCGCACGGTGTTCTCGATCACGCGCGGGCCGGCGAAGCCGATCAGCGCCTTGGGCTCGGCGATCACCACGTCACCGACGAAAGCAAAGGAGGCCGACACGCCGCCCATGGTCGGGTCGGTCAGCACGCTGATGTAAGGCAGTTTGGCTTTGGCCAATCGGGTCAGGGCCGCATTGGTCTTGGCCATCTGCATCAGGCTCAGAAGGCCTTCTTGCATGCGGGCGCCGCCGGTGGCGGTGTAGCAGATGAACGGAGTCTTTTGCTCGATGGCGGTTTCCACGCCACGCACAAAGCGCTCACCGACCACCGAACCCATGGAGCCGCCCATGAAGTTGAACTCGAAGCAGGCCACCACCACCGGCAGCGTCATCACGGCGCCGCCCATGACGATCAGCGCGTCGGTTTCGCCAGTGTGCTCCAGCGCTTCCTTCAGGCGATCGGGGTACTTCTTGCTGTCCTTGAACTTCAGCGCGTCCACCGGCAACACTTCCTGGCCGATCTCGTAGCGGCCTTCGCCGTCGAGGAAGGCATCCAGGCGAGCCCGGGCACCGATGCGGTGGTGGTGGCTGCACTTGGGGCAGACGTTGACGTTCTTTTCCAGATCGGTCTTGTAGAGCACCGTCTCGCAGGACGGGCACTTGATCCACAAACCTTCCGGCACCATGCGGCGCTCGGTCGGGTCGGTTTGCTGCATCTTGGGCGGCAACAGTTTCTCAAGCCAACTCACAAGCAGACTCCTTTGTTCTGGTTCTCAGGTCAGGCTACGCGTCGAGCGCAGCACGGATCTCGCGGATGAACTGGGCACCCGTCAAAGCGACATTATCGCGTGTCTGCGTCTCCAGCAGCTCGACCAGGCGAGAACCGATCACCACCGCGTCCGAAACATCGGCCACGGCCCGGGCGGTGGCCGCATCGCGGATGCCAAAACCCACGCCCACCGGCACGCTGACATGCTGACGAATGCGCGGGATCATCTCGGCCACGGCCGCGGTGTTCAGGTGGCCCGCGCCGGTCACGCCCTTGAGGGAGACGTAGTAGACATAGCCGCTGGCGATCTTGCCGATGCGGGCCATGCGCGCCTCGGTCGAGGTGGGCGCCAACAAGAAGATCGGGTCCAGGCCGCGCGCCTGCAGCAGGGCGGCAAAGGTTTCGCATTCCTCGGGCGGATAGTCCACCACCAGCACGCCGTCGACACCGGCCGCCGCCGCATCGTCGACGAAACGGGCTATGCCGTAGCGTTCGATCGGATTGGCGTAGCCCATCAGCACCACCGGCGTGACATCGTCGGCCTGGCGGAATTCGCGCACATCGGCCAGCACGCGGGCCAAGCCTATGCCTTTTTGCAAGGCCCGCTCGGCCGCGCGCTGGATCACCGGGCCGTCGGCCATGGGGTCAGAAAACGGCACGCCGAGCTCGATCACATCGGCGCCGGCCTCGGCCATGGCGCGCATCAGCGGCACCGTGGTTTCGGGGTAAGGATCACCGGTGTGGACGAAGGGGATCAAGGCCTTGCGGCCTTGTTCGGCCAAACGGGCGAAAGTGGCTTGGATGCGGCTCATCACAGGCCTCCTTTCGAGCTCAGCACATGGACCGGCTGCTCGCCGCCCTTGACCGACTGCCCCTTGCAGGACGGCCGGCAGTAGAACTCGGCCTTGGACAGATCGGCCACGGTGCCAATGTCCTTGTCGCCACGGCCGGACAGGTTCACCAGCAGGTGCTGGTCGGGCCGCATCGTCGGCGCCAGCTTCATGGCATGGGCCACCGCATGGCTGGACTCCAGCGCCGGGATGATGCCCTCGGTGCGGCACAGATGATGGAAGGCGGCCAGCGCTTCCGCATCGGTCACGCCCACATACTCGGCGCGGCCGATGTCCTTGAGGTAGGCATGCTCGGGGCCGACGCCGGGGTAGTCCAGACCGGCCGAGATCGAATGGGTCTCGATGATCTGGCCGTTGTCGTCTTGAAGCAGGTAGGTGCGGTTGCCATGCAGCACGCCAGGGCTGCCGGCGCTCAGCGTGGCCGCATGCTTGCCGCTGTCCATGCCCTCCCCGGCGGCCTCCACGCCGATCAGGCGGGTACCGGCATGGGGGATGTAGGGGTAGAAAATGCCCATGGCATTGCTGCCGCCGCCCACACAGGCAATCACCGCATCGGGCTGGCGGCCGATCATCTCGGGCATCTGCGTCAGACACTCGTCACCGATCACGCGCTGGAAGTCGCGCACCAGCATCGGATACGGATGCGGGCCGGCCACGGTGCCGATGATGTAGAAGGTCGACTCGACGTTGGTGACCCAGTCGCGCATGGCCTCGTTGAGCGCGTCTTTCAACGTCTTGGAGCCCGACTCCACCGGCACCACGCGGGCGCCCAGCAAATGCATGCGGTAAACGTTGGGGCTCTGTCGCTTGACGTCCTCGCTGCCCATGTACACCACGCATTCCATGCCGTAACGGGCGCAGATGGTGGCCGTGGCCACGCCGTGCTGGCCGGCGCCGGTCTCGGCAATGATGCGCTTCTTGCCCATGCGCTTGGCGAGCAGGGCCTGGCCGATGGTGTTGTTGATCTTGTGCGCGCCGGTGTGGTTCAAGTCCTCGCGCTTGAGGTAGACCTGGGCTCCACCGAGCTCGCGGCTCAGGCGATCGGCGTGATAAATCGGGCTCGGGCGGCCGACAAAATGAGCCAGCTCACGCTTGAACTCCTTGATGAATTCCGGGTCCTTGCTGAAATGAGCGTAGGCCTCTTTCAACTCGTCGAGTGCGTGAACCAGGGTCTCGGCAACAAAGCTGCCGCCGTAGGTTTGGCCATGGATGGGGCCGAAATGCCCCTGGGCATCGGGCTGTGTGTAGTCTTGCATGGTGGGAATCGTGCTTCTCTTCAGGCGCAGTTCTGGCGAGCCGCTTGGGCATCGATCTGCTGATCGATTTGGGCATCGGCCTCGCGCACGGCGGCGCAGAACTGCTGGATCAGGGCGGCGTCCTTCAGGCCCTTGGCCTGTTCGACGCCGGAACTCACATCAACGGCCGTGGGCCGGACCTGGAGCACGCCAGTCAGCACATTTCCGGCATGCAACCCACCAGACAAAACGACTGGAGAGGGCACGTTTTTTGGAATGAGTGACCAATCGAAAACCTTTCCACCACCGCCATAGCCTTCGACGTGGGCGTCGAGCAGGATGGCTTGTGCTGTTGAGAACTGTTGGGCGTAGTCTAGCAAATCGAAGCCCGGCTCCATGCGCGCAGCGCGCAGATAGGGGCGACCGTAACGCTCGCAATCCGCCGCGCTTTCATCGCCGTGGAACTGCAGCAGCATGTTCGGCAGTGCCGCCAGCGCCGCCTGCACCTCAGCCTCGCTGGCGTTGACGAACAAGCCCACCGGCGTGACGAACGGTGGCAGCAGGCGCGCCAACTCGGCCGCCCGCGCCGGGCTGACAAAGCGTGCGCTCTTGGCGTAGAACACGAAGCCGATGGCATCGGCTCCAGCCGCCACTGCAGCCAGCACATCGGCCTCGCGGGTCAGGCCACAGATCTTGATTCGGGTACGGCTCATGCGCAGGCGCCTCAGCGGAAACAGGAACGTAGAAAACTGAGTCAGATGGTGCTCAGGGTAGCCAATCCATGGCCGCGGTGCGGGTCGGGATGGCCAACTCCGCGTCGTAGTACGGGCCATTGAAGTACAGCCCGTCCGGCGAGAAGGTCGGCGCGGCGCGACTGCGATCACGTGCCGCCAGCACCTCGGCCATCCAGCGCAGGTCGCGGTGCCCAGCGCCCACGGCCACCAGGCAGCCCATGATGTTGCGCACCATGTGATGCAAAAAGGCCGAGGCATCGAAGTCAAAGCGCCAGTAGGCGCCGCGGCGCGAGATCTCGATCGCGCGCACCGTCTTCACCGGCGACAGCGCCTGGCAGTCCGAGGAGCGGAAGCTGCTGAAATCATGTTCGCCGATCAGCAAGGCCGCGGCGGCCTGCATGGCCTCCAGATTCAGCGGACGGAACACCCAACCGACCGAGCCGGCCTCCACCGCCGGCCGCACCGGCGACTCCAGCAGCACAAAGGTGTAGCGCCGGCCGCGCGCGAGAAAGCGGGCATGAAAGTCGGCCGGCGGGAACACGCACCACTGCACCGCCACATCGGCCGGCAGGTAGCGATTGGTCCCACGAACCCAGGAGGCCGCCTCGCGCCGCACGGCCGTGTCGAAATGCACCACCTGGTTGAGCCCGTGCACGCCGGTGTCGGTGCGGCCGGCACAGATGGTGCGCACTTCGGCCGCAGCAAACTCGCTGAGCGCCCGTTCCAGCACGTCCTGCACCGTGCGGCGGTCTTTCTGGCTTTGCCAGCCGTGGTAGCCCTGGCCGCGATAACACACGCCCAGCGCCACGCGCTGCAGCGCTGTTGCGGCAGCTGCGCCCTCTTCCACCGACCCCAGCTGCACCGCCTGGTCTTGCCCCGCCTCGTCTTGCCCCGACATCAATCGCTCACTCCACAAAGAAAAAGGCGCTCGGCCAAGCCGAGCGCCTCACAGGATGCCACAAGGGCCGGTCAGCGCAGCTCGTTGAGCATGGCTTGCGCCTTGTCGCGCAGAGCGCCGCTGGTCTTGGAGATCAGCTCGGTCAGCACCTCGCGCGCACCTTCCGTGTCACCGATCTGGCGGAACTCGTCGGCCAGTTCCAGCTGACGCAGCAGCGGGTCGCCATCGTCCAGGCCCAGGTCGGCGATGTCCGGCACCACCGGCGGCGCAGCCGGCTCGGGCACCTGGTTCATCAACGCATCGAACTCAGCGGCCAGATCGGCACCCGAGGTCGACTCAGGCGCGGGAATCGGTGCGGCCGGAGCCGCGGGCGTGGCCGGCAGGTCCAGGTCGATGGACGAGAGGTCGAAGTCCAGGGCGCCGTTGCCGCTGTCCGGCGCCACGGTGGCCGGGCGCTCGTCGCTCAGGTCGTCCAGATCGAACTCCAGATCGGCGCCGCCCGCTTGCGTCGGCGTGGCCGGCGGCGAGAGGTCGAAGTCCATGGCCATGGGCGCCTGATCCACGGTGGTGGGCAAGGCTTGCGTGGCTTCCATCGAGATCGGCGACGGCGCAGGCGCTGGCGAATCCAGATCCAGATCGAGGTCCAGATCGAACACACTGGTCGGGCCGGTGTCGGGCGCGTTGCGGCCCAGCGGCTCGGTGGCCAGATGACCGCCAGCATTCACCGTGTGTGGCAGGGTGCTGGCGTCCATGGGCTCGGGATGCACTTCGCGGCCGCTGGCCGGCAGGCTCGGTGCGCCACCGGGCTGGTAGAGCGGGTTCTCGGGATCGATCTGACGGCCCAGCTCCTGAGCTTTGGCCCAGTCGTCGCCACGACCCTGGGTTTCGGCGTACAGCTGGATGGCCAGTTGCTCGAAGCCCTTGATGTCGCGGCGCTTGGCGTAAACCTCGAGCAGCTTGAGGCGGATGGCCATGCGCTCGGGATTGGCGCGCAGGGCTTCCTTGAGGATTTCCTCGGCCTGCAGATCGCGGCCGTAAGCCAGGTAGACGTCGGCTTCGGCCACGGGGTCGACATCACCGATGGCGTCCAGTTGGCTCAGCGAGTAATTCATCGACGAGGCACCGTTGGCCGCATCGCGCGTGTCCACGCGCTGGCCGCCGGTGGCGCCGAAGAAGGAATCGGGCTGCAGGCGGCTTTCCTGGAAACCCGTGTCGGACTTGGCCTGGGCCTTGCGATTGCGGAAGCGGTAGAAACCGAAACCACCGGCCGCGGCCACCAGCAGAGCCGACAGTGGCAGCAGCGGGTTGTCGAGCAGATGGTCGAGCAGGCTGGGCTCGGCCACCTCAGCGGCCGGAGCCGGCGGCAGGGCCGCGCTGGCAGGCTTGGAAACCGCCGGCGCCGCCGTGCTGGGCAGCGGTTTGGAGGCCACCGGCGAAGGTGCCGATGCCACCGGAGCCGGGGCTGGAGCGGGCGGCGTCACCACCGGAGCTGGCACGGGCGCAGCCACCACCGGCGCTGGGGCCGGAGCGGGTGCAGCGACCGGCGCAGGTGCAGGTGCAGGTGTGGCAGCGGGCTTGGCCGCACTGGAGAGCTTCTTCAGCTCTTCCACATTGCGGGTCAGCTCGGCCACGCGGGCGGCGGAATCTTTCTTCTCGGTGTCCTTGGACACGGCCGCGATCTTGCCGTCGGCGGCCTTGCTCAGGGTCAGCTTGTCCGGCGTGGGTGCTGCAGCTTGCTTGCGATCGTCCACGGCGGCCTGCACGCGGCCCTTGGCCTGGCGATCGCTCTCGTCTTGCTTGATCGTCGGCGCGGCGCCGCTGAGGCGCTGGCGGTAGGCATTGAAATCGGCGCTCTGGGCGCGGATCACCTGGCGGGCCTCGGCCGTGCTGACCGAACCCAGGCTCTCGGCCGAAGGCACTTGCAGCACGCTGCCGGCCTTCAGGCGGTTCATATTGCCGTTGATGAAGGCGTCTTCGTTGTTGCGGTAGAGACCCACCAGCATCTGGTCCAGCGAGATGCCAGCGGGCTGGGTCTTGCCTGCAATGCGCGACAGGCTGTCGCCGGGCTTGACCACATACTCGGACGCGGCCGGTGCGGCTGCAGCGCGTGGCGCCGGCGCAGGCACGGGGGCCGGAGCCGGGCGAGGCGCCGGTGCTTCAGCGCGCGGCCGGGTCGCTTCGGCCACCGCCGGTGCTGGCACGGGCGGGCGCGGGCGGCTGGCAGCGGCTGGCAAGGGCGTGGCCTCCGAAGCCGGCGAAGAAATCACCGGCGCTGCAGCCACGGCGGGCGCGGCGCTGCTGGGCTTGGGATTGGCCGGCGGATCGAACAGCAAGGTGTATTCGCGCACCAAGCGGCCGCTGGCCCAGGTCAGCTCCAGAATCACATCGACAAACGGCTCCTGCACGGCGCGATCGCTGCTGACGCGCAGCACATTGCGGCCGTCACGGCGCACCACCTGCACCTGGGTGCCGGTGAGCACGGCGTTGTACTCGACGCCGGTGGCGCGGTAAGACTCGGGCGGCGCCACGCGCACTTTGAGGGTGCCGGCCTCTTCGGCACTGATGCTGGTGATGTCAATTTCGGCCTTGAGCGTCTCGCCCAGCGCCGATTGCACGGTCAGCTTGCCTAGACCCAGGCCCCACGCTCCGCTGCTCGCGGCGGCCAACATGGCGGCAGCCACATGAGTCAGAGAAAAACGGCCCCATGTGCGGCCCAGTGCGCTACCCACGGCGCTTTTATGTAGTTTCAAGGCATCCCCCAAAGCAACAAGGCGGGCACCAAGGGGTGTCCGCCTGTTTCGACGATCACGATTCTCCGCACAACAGCACTCACGATGCCATCCTCTCGCGCCAAGTCCGCGCCAGGTCCACGGACCGGAAAACTCAATAGCGGCGAGCATATACGCTCACAAGCTCAGGCAATGCCTGAAAAGCACTTTTGCCCCCGCTGAGTTTCGCCCGTCCGCCCCAGCTTGTCGCTTGGGGGCAACGTGAATGCGGGATATCACTGAGCGGGCGCCTTGCGCACCCCGCTCAGCGAAGCCCTCCCCTCAGCGGTCCAGCAGGATGCGCAGCATGCGGCGCAGCGGTTCGGCCGCACCCCAGAGCAGCTGGTCACCGATGGTGAAAGCGCCCAGATATTCCGGGCCCATGGCCAGCTTGCGCAGGCGGCCGACGGGAATCGTCATGGTGCCGGTCACGGCCACCGGGGTCAGGTCCTTGATCGTGGCTTCGCGCGTGTTGGGCACCACCTTCACCCACTCGTTGTCGGCGGCAATCATGGCTTCGATGTCGGCCAGGGGCACGTCCTTCTTCAGCTTGAAGGTCAGGGCCTGGCTGTGGCAGCGCATGGCGCCCACGCGCACGCAGAAACCGTCCACAGGAATGGCGCTGGAACCGAAGCCCTCGCCGATGCCGAGAATCTTGTTGGTCTCGGCCATACCCTTCCACTCTTCCTTGGACATGCCGTTGCCGAGGTCCTTGTCGATCCAGGGGATCAGCGAGCCGCCCAAGGGCACACCGAAGTTGGCAGTCTCGGCGGCGCTCAAGGAACGCTGGGTGGCAATGACCTGGCGGTCGATCTCGAGGATGGCGCTCTTGGGGTCATCCAGCAAGGCACGCACGGACGCGTTCAAGGTGCCGTACTGCGTCAGCAGCTCGCGCATGTGCTGGGCACCGCCGCCGCTGGCGGCTTGGTAGGTCTGGGTGCTCATCCACTCGACCAGACCGGCCTTGTAGAGCGCGCCCACGCCCATCAGCATGCAGGACACGGTGCAGTTGCCACCGACCCAGTTCTTGCCGCCCTTGGCCAGGGCATCCTTGATGACCGGCAGATTGACCGGGTCCAGGATGATGACGGCATCGGACTCCATGCGCAGCGTCGAGGCCGCATCGATCCAGTGGCCGGTCCAGCCTGCGGCGCGCAGCTTGGGGAAAACTTCGCTGGTGTAGTCGCCACCCTGAGCGGTGATGATGATCTCGCAGCGCTTGAGCTGCTCGATGTCAAAAGCGCTCTGGAGCTTGGTTTCGTTCTTGGCCTGGGCCGGGGCGGCGCCGCCGGCGTTCGAGGTGCTGAAGAACAGCGGCTCGATCAGGTCAAAGTCTTTTTCTGCGCTCATCCGGTCCATCAGGACCGAACCCACCATGCCGCGCCAGCCTACCAATCCAACAAGTGTCGTCATCGCTGTTACCTCTATCGCCCTAAAAAAGAAAAAAGCCTCTGGACTTCTTCTCCCCCGGCTCGTGTCGCCGGGGGTGTAGGGGCGAGACGAACCGGAGCTGAACTAGCCCTTCATGGTTTTGGTCGTGGTAATCGCTGCAACTACAGCGTCACCCATCTCGCGCGTGCCCACCTTCTGGGTGCCCTCGCTCCAAATGTCTGCGGTACGCAGACCTTGGGACAACACCGAGCCCACTGCGGCTTCGATACGAGCAGCAGCTTCGGGTTGGTTGAGGGAGAACTTGAGCATCATGGCAGCGGACAGGATTGTAGCCAGAGGATTGGCAATTCCCTTGCCGGCAATGTCCGGCGCGCTGCCATGGCTGGGCTCGTACAGGCCTTTGTTGTTCTTGTCCAAAGAGGCCGAGGGCAGCATGCCGATGGAGCCGGTCAGCATGGCCGCCTCGTCCGAGAGGATGTCGCCGAACATATTGCCGGTCACCACCACGTCGAAGCGCTTGGGCGCCTTGACCAGCTGCATGGCGGCGTTGTCCACATACATGTGGTCGAGCTCGACGTCGGGGTACTGGGCGCCCACCTCAGTCACCACATCCTTCCAGAACTGGAAGGTTTCCAGCACATTGGCCTTGTCCACCGAGGTGACGCGCTTGTTGCGCTTGCGCGCGGCCTGGAAGGCGACATGGGCGATGCGCTCGATCTCCGGGCGCGAATAGCGCATGGTGTCGAAAGCTTCCTCGCTGCCCGGGAAATGCCCGTCCACCGCGGTGCGGCGGCCGCGCGGCTGACCGAAATAGATGTCGCCGGTCAGCTCGCGGATGATGAGGATGTCCAGGCCGGCCACCAGCTCGGGCTTCAGGCTCGAGGCGTGCGTCAGCTGCTCGTAGCAGATGGCCGGGCGGAAGTTGGCAAACAGGCCCAGGTGCTTGCGCAGGCCCAGGATGGCTTGCTCGGGGCGCAGGGGGCGGTCCAGCTTGTCGTACTTCCAGTCACCCACGGCGCCGAACAGGATGGCGTCGGCATCCTTGGCCAGCTGCAGGGTGGAGTCCGGCAAGGGATGGCCGGCCGCCTCGTAAGCGGCGCCGCCCACCGGCGCGGTTTCCATCTCCAGCGGCAGGTCCAGGACCTTGAGCACCTTGACGGCTTCGGCGACGATTTCGGTGCCAATGCCGTCACCGGGGAGGATTGCGATCTTCATATCTGTCCTTGGAAAAATTCGCGTGGCGCTCAGGCCGACAACTGGTGCTTGAGCCAGGGCTTGGCGGCCAGGCGCTCGGCCTCGAAGGCCTTGATCTTGTCGGCATGGCGCAGGGTCAGGCCGATGTCGTCGAAACCGCCCAGCAAGCAGAACTTGCGGAAGGCCTGCACCTCGAAGGGCAGCTCCGTGCCGTCCGGCTTGACTACCACCTGGCGCGGCAGATCGATGCTCAGCTGGTAGCCCGGGAAGGCATGCACTTCGTCGAACAGCCGCGCCACTTGCGACTCGGGCAAGACGATGGGCAGGATGCCGTTCTTGAAGCAGTTGTTGAAGAAGATGTCGGCGAAGCTGGGCGCGATCAGGGCGCGAAAGCCGTACTGCTCCAGCGCCCAGGGCGCATGCTCGCGGCTGGAGCCGCAGCCGAAATTGGCGCGCGCCAACAGCACCGAAGCGCCGGCATAGCGCGCCTGGTTGAGCACGAAATCGGGGTTGGGGCGGCGGCTGGCCGGGTCCTGGCCGGGCTCGCCGGCATCCAGATAGCGCCACTCATCGAACAAGTTAGGGCCGAAGCCGCTGCGCTTGATGGACTTGAGGAACTGCTTGGGGATGATGGCGTCGGTGTCGACGTTCTCGCGGTCCATGGGGGCGACGAGGCCCTGGTGCAGGGTGAATTTATCCATCAGAGAAACCTTTCTCAAAATTCTTTCGTGCCCCACCCAGCAGGCACCGGCGATCCGGCTTTGCCGGTCGCGCGGTGACGCCCCCTTGAGGGGGCGCGCGAAGCGCGTAGGGGGTGGGTCATGCCAAGTGGCTGACGTCGACGAAATGGCCGCGCATGGCGGCCGCTGCGGCCATGGCCGGGCTGACCAGATGGGTGCGGCCGCCGGCGCCCTGGCGCCCTTCGAAATTGCGGTTGCTGGTGGAGGCACAGCGCTCACCGGGCTCCAGGCGGTCGGCATTCATGGCCAGGCACATGGAGCAGCCGGGCTCGCGCCACTCGAAACCTGCGGCCTTGAAGACCTGATCCAGGCCTTCAGCCTCAGCCTGCGCCTTGACCAGGCCCGAACCGGGCACGACCAGGGCCAGCTTCACATTCGAGGCCAGACGGCCGCCGATGCGGCGCACCACGGCGGCGGCCTCGCGCATGTCCTCGATGCGGCTGTTGGTGCAGGAACCGATGAAGACCTTGTCCACATGGATGTCGGCAATCGCCTTGTTGGGCTCCAGGCTCATGTACTGCAAGGCGCGTTCGATGGCGCCGCGCTTGACTGCGTCCTTTTCCTTGTCCGGGTCTGGCACGCGGGCGTTCACATCGAGCACCATCTCGGGCGAGGTGCCCCAGGTGACTTGCGGGCGGATCTGGCTGGCGTCCAGTTCGACCACCGCGTCGAAATGCGCACCGGCATCCGAATGCAGGCCGCGCCAGTACTGCACGGCCAGATCCCATTCGACGCCGGTCGGCGTGAAGGGCCGGCCCTTGACGTAGTTCAGAGTGGTCTCGTCCACGGCGATCAAGCCGGCGCGGGCGCCGGCTTCGATGGCCATATTGCAAATCGTCATGCGGCCTTCCATGGTCAGCGCGCGGATGGCCGAGCCGCCGAACTCAATGGTGTAGCCGGTGCCGCCGGCCGTGCCGATCTTGCCGATGATGGCCAGCACGATGTCCTTGGCGCCGACGCCGGGCACGACCTGACCCTCGACGCGGATCAGCATGTTCTTGGCCTTCTTGGCCAACAAGGTCTGCGTGGCCAGCACATGCTCGACCTCGGAGGTGCCGATGCCATGAGCCAGGGCACCGAATGCCCCATGCGTAGACGTGTGGCTATCCCCGCAGACGACGGTCATGCCGGGCAGCGTGGCGCCCTGCTCCGGGCCGATCACATGGACGATGCCCTGGCGCTTGTCGTTCATCTTGAACTGGGTCACGCCGTGGCGGTCGCAGTTCTGGTCCAGGGTGTCGACCTGCAGCTTGGAGATCGGGTCGGCGATGCCGCCGCTGCGGTCGGTGGTGGGCACATTGTGGTCGCTGACCGCCAGATTGGCCGACAAACGCCAGACCTTGCGCGAGGCCAGCTCCAGGCCTTCAAAGGCCTGCGGGCTGGTCACCTCGTGCAGCAGATGGCGGTCGATGTAGAGCACGGCCGTGCCGTCGTCTTCGGTGTGGACGACATGCTCATCCCAGAGCTTGTCGTAGAGCGTGCGAGCAGTCATGACAGTCTTCTTTCCTTCAATTCATTCGATGAGTTCGGTTCGGCTTGAGGGTCCATCAAGCCTTGGGCGCCGGCGGGCAGAGGCTGTCGACAAAGCGCTGCAGCACGGCCGGCAGGCGCTCCTGGCGCAGCACGCCCAGGCAGTACTCGCGCACGGCCCAGTCTTCGTCCAGTGCCAGCAGCTTGACGTCGAACACGCGCGAGAAGCGCTCGGCGGGCCCACCGGGCAGCACGGCCACGCCCAGGCCGGCCTCGACCAGTTGGGCAATCGCATCAAAGCCGCGCACCTGGATGCGGGCGTTGAGCGTGCGGCCCAGGGCCTGGGCCTGCTGGCGCATCATTTCCTGGGCCGAGGCGCCGGCATGCAGGCCGATCAGGTCGTAATCGAGGAGGTCGGCAAAGCGCACGCGGTCCTGCGCCGCCAGCGCATGGCGCTTGGGTACCAGCACGGCCAGGCGGCCCCGGGCGTAGGACCAGGTCTTCAGGCGGCTGTCCAGCAAGGGCGCGGTGAACACACCGGCATCGGCCCGGCCCTCGGCCACGGCCGCTTGCACCTCGGCGCTGGTCAGGTCTTCCAGGCTGATGCGGATCTGCGGGTGGCCCTGGCTGAAAGCCACCAGATCCGCGGGCAGGCATTCGGCAATCGCGCCGCTGTTGGCGGCAATGCGCAGATGGCCCTTGATGCCGCGGGCGAACTCCACCACCTCGCTCTCAAGCGCATGCAAGGAGGCATGGAGGGAACGGATGTGGCGCACCAGGGCGCGGCAGGCCTCGGTGGGCTCGACCCCGCGCGAACGGCGCTCGAACAGCTGCACGCCCAGGCGGGCCTCCAGATCGGACACCCGCTTGCTGGCCGCGGCCAGAGCCAGATGCTCCTGCTGCGCACCGCGCGTGATGGAGCGCGTCTGCTCGATGGCCAGCACGAGGTTGAGGGTGGTCAGATCAAGGCGCATGGGTGTGTCCGAGTTCGAAGGTCCGACAAGAGCGGGAAATCAGGGTCCGTGGCGCGAAGAAAAGCAAGTTTGGTATGCGGGAACCAGCACCGATTGCAGGGCAGACCGGCGGCAATCACCCTCGAGAGACGAAATTTAGCTTTCGCCAACAAGATGCGCACACAGAGTTCAACAATTGCATCTTCGCGCCCCACGAAGTCTAAACCAGCCAGGCACGCTGTGATTCCATGTTTTTTAGCAAGCGCGAAGATGGGGCTCCGGATGTGCAGCAGGCCGCTCGGCCACAGAACTCAACCCCAGAGGCATTGGCAAAGGCCCCATCCCAGAAGAACGCCGAAAGTGTCGCGTTCACCCAGATCCGATCGCTGTCACTGTCAGGTCCACGACAGGCCGGCCGCACGCAAGTGAGAAATGAGCCCAGGAATGCACACATTCCTGCGCTTGGGCGGGCGGGGTGCGGCCTAGGATGACCCACTCACCTTCTTGATGAATCGTTCGCGATTGCCGCCCATGCCTCAACTGCACACCTCCCCCCATCGCGCCCACAAGGGCATTTTGTTCAGCCTGCTCGCATGCGGCACCCTGCTGGGCCTGTGCGCGCCGGTCCGAGCCGCCGAGGGCGGCCCCGAGAGCGTGCACATCTGCCACGAGAACGAAGACGCCTTCCCTTGGCTGCTCAAGGACAAACCCGGCTACAGCCAGATCATGATGACGCAGCTGGAGAAGCAGCTGGGCACGCCGATCAAGCTGGTGCCCATGCCCTGGAAACAATGCCTGGCCGAAGTCAAAAGCGGCAAGATCGACGGCGCCATGAACGCCAGCTTCAGCGCCGAGCGCGCTGAGTTTGCCCATTACCCGCTCAAGCTCGACGGTGAAGCCGACGCCACCAAGCGCATGTACCGCGCCACCTACGCGCTCTACAAGACCAAGGGCGCCAGCGTCAGCTGGGACGGCAAGGCCCTGTCCGGCAATGGCACCTTCGGCGCCCAGGCCGGCTTTTCCATCGTCGCGCAGCTGAAGCAGCTGGGCGTCAAGGTCGAAGACAACGCGCCCACGGCCGATGAGCTGCTGAACCGCGTGGCCTCGGGCCGCTACCTCGCCGCGGCCCTGCAGACCACCGAGGCCGAGGCCTCGCTGGCCGCCCTACCGGCGCTGCACAGCAAGATCGAGCGGATCAGCCCGCCCCTGGTCGACAAGGCCTACTTCACCATCTTCTCCAAGCCCTTCTTCGCCAAGCATGGCCAGACGGCGCGCGAGGTCTGGCGCCTGCAGGGCAAGCTGCGCGAATCGCCCGAGTTCAAGGGTCAGGTCTCGCACCTGATGAAGTCCGTGGACTGATTCGCAAGCAAGAACAAGCCTGCAACAGCAACAACAACAACAACGGCGGCCCTCGGGTCGCCGTTGTTTTTGGTGGGTGCAACTGCTCACGGCCACACGGGCTTCCCGCAGCGGGGAGCGGGCTGTTAACCTAGGCGCACACGGCCGGTCCGGCAGCGCGGGAGCAGACTTGGGCGAGGCACAGCAAGGCGACGCTGGCGCAGGGCAAGCCGCCCAGGCGCAATGGCAGCAGGACGAATCGGGTCTGCGGCTGCGCCTGAGCGGCGATTGGCGTGGCGGCCCCATCTTGCCGCCGCCCCCCGAACTGCAAAACTCGACGGAGCCGCGCGGGGCCACCCGGCCCCTGGTCCTGCCTGTCGACGGCCAGGCCCTCAGCCATTTCGACAGCCGCCTCGCCGCCCAGCTCTGGGCCTTGAGCCGCAGCCGCCAGCAGGCGCTGAACACCGAGGCCCTGCCACCCGGCTTGCGTGGCATGCTGGACTTGGCCGCCCGCCAAAGCGCCGGCGATGCACAGAACACCAAACGCCGCCCGCGCTGGCTCACGCGCATCGGCCTGGACTGGCAGGCCCGCTACCGCCGCACGCGCGACACCCTGGCTTTCACCGGCGAGCTCTTGATCGCTGTCTACCGCGCCCTGCGTGGCAGCACCGCCATGCGCGGCGAAGACCTCGCCCAGCAACTGCACGCCACCGGCCCGGCCAGCCTGCCCATCGTCACCCTGGTCAGCTTTCTGGTCGGGCTCATCATTGCCTACATGGGCGCGGCCCAGCTGCAGCGCCTGGGCGCGCAGGCCTTCATGGCCGATCTGGTGACCATCGGCGTGGTGCGCGAAATCGCAGCCCTGATGACCGGCATCATGCTGGCCGGCCGGGTCGGCGCCGCCTTTGCCGCCCAGCTGGGCAGCATGCAGGCGAATGAGGAGATCGACGCCTTGCGCGCCCTGGGTTTGAACCCGGTCGAGCACCTGGTGCTGCCGCGCGTGCTGGCCATGGCCTTGATGGCTCCCTTGCTGACCACCTTTGCCGCCGTGGTGGGCATGCTGGCGGGCTTGCTGGTGGCCGTGGGCATCTTCCATGTCGAGCTGCTGGACTACCTCTACCGCAGCTCCAAGGCCATCACCCTGGCGCATGCGGGCATCGGCCTGCTCAAGGGCACGGTCTACGGCGTGCTGGTCGCCATGGCGGGCTGCCGCCAGGGCCTGCATGCCGGCCGCAGCGCCCAGGCCGTGGGTGAAGCGACCACGGCCGCCGTCGTGCAAGCCATCATCTGGATCGTCATCGCCGCATCGGCCTTGACGATTGCCTTTCAACGTCTGGGCTGGTGATGGACGCGCAGCCGCAACAGGCCTTGCCCGTGCCCTTGCCCTCGCCCTTGCTTCGCGCCGAGGATCTGACCCTGGCCGTGCCGGGGCGCGTGCTGCAGCAAGGCATCAGCTTCGAGCTGCAGCGAGGCGAGATCCTGGTGCTGATGGGCGGCAGCGGCTGTGGCAAGAGCACCCTGCTGCGCCATCTGATCGGCCTGCAGACGCCTGCCGCGGGCCGTGTACTTTATGGCGAGCAAGACCTGGCCGAGGCCGACGACGACACGATGGCGCAGCTGCGCCGCCAGTTCGGCGTGATGTTCCAGGGCGGGGCGCTGTGGAGCTCGATGACGGTGGGCGAGAACGTGATGCTGCCGCTGACCGAGTTCAGCGAGCTGGACGAAGACGCGGCCGAGCAGATGGCCCGATTCAAGCTGGCCCTGGTCGGCATGGAAGCCGCCTTTGACGAGCTGCCCAGCGCCCTCAGCGGCGGCATGAAAAAGCGTGCCGCCATCGCCCGCGCCATGGCCCTGGACCCGCCTCTGCTCTTCCTCGATGAACCCTCGGCCGGCCTGGACCCGCTCAGCGCCGCCAGCCTGGATGAACTGATCCTCAATCTGCGCGATCATCTCGGCACCAGCATCGTGCTGGTGACGCATGAATTGAGCAGCATCTTTGCGGTAGCCGACCGCGCCCTGTTTCTCGATGCCAAGGAGAAAACCATGACCGCGCTCGATGCCCCGCGCCGTTTGCTGGAGACTGGCCCCGAGGCGGTGCGCCTGTTTTTGCGCCGCGGCGTAACGTCCGGCTCGGGAGGCCTCGCATGAGAAAGCGCCACGGCCACCCTGCCCTGCTGGGCCTGTTCGTCGTCACCGCCCTGATCCTGCTCTTCATCGCCGTGTTCGTCATCGCTGGCGGCAAGCTGCTGGGCGGCAAGGAACGGGTGGTAATGTACTTCCACGGCTCCATCTACGGCTTGCAGATCGGCGCGCCGGTGGTGTTCCGCGGCGTGCACCTGGGCAATGTCAGCGCCATCGGCGTGGCCTACAACAATGCCAGCAATGCAGTGTCCATCCCGGTGGAAGCCGAACTGGAGCGCGACATGATCGGCAATCTCAGCGGCGAACGCCTGCCGGGCAGCGGCGCCTCCTCGCTCAAAGCCCTGGTCGAGCGTGGCCTGCGGGCCCAGCTGGGTCTGCAAAGCCTGCTGACCGGGCAGCTCTATGTGGACCTGGACTTCCGACCCGACAAACCCACCGTGGGCAGCACCGTCGAGGCCAGCCGCTATGTGCAGATCCCCACCGTGGCCACGCCCTTTCAGGACCTGCGCAACCAGGTGGACGGCCTGGACATCAAGCGCCTGGTGGGCGACCTCTCGGCCATCGCCAGCACCGGCCGGCGGCTGATCGAGGGGCCCGAGCTGAGCCGCGCCCTCAAGGACATCGAGGCGGTAAGCGCCAGCCTGCGCCGCCTCAGCCAGCAGCTGGACCGCCGCGCCGGCCCGGTGGGCGACGCCGCCCTGAACGCCCTGGCCGCCACCCAGGACGCCATGGAGCGCATGAGCCGCGCGGCCGTGACCGTCAACGAATCGGCCGAGCGGGTGGGCAAGACCTTCAATCCCGAGGGCGCCGTGGTGCAGGACCTGCGCCGGGTCTCCACCGAACTGGCCCGCGCCGCCGCGGCGGTGGCCGATGTGGCACAGGACGAGGCGCCGCTGAACCAGAACCTGCAGCGCGCGCTGAGAGACATTGCCCAAGCCGCCCGTGCCCTGCGCGAGCTGGCCGACACCCTGGACCAGCAACCCGAAGCCGTACTCAAGGGCCGCGCCAAATGAGCAGATTCCTCAATCGAATGAAGGCCGTCCCCGTGCTGATCGGCCTCAGCCTGCTCGCCGCCTGCGGCAGCTCCCCCCAGGTGCAGTACTACCAGCTGCGCGCGGAACCGCCCGGTACATCATCCAGCCCAATCGCCGCCCCGGTCTCGGCCGATTCAGCCGCGTCGGCCTCCGCTGGCATCTGGGCCCTCGGCCCGGTGCAGATCCCCGAGTACCTGGACCGCGACGCCATCGTCCGCCCCAGCGGCCAGGCCATGCTGCGTCTGACCCCGAGCGAGCGCTGGGCCGAGTCCCTGCGCGACGCCATCCCCCGCCTGCTGCAGCAAGACCTGGCCCGCTTGCACGGCAGCGCCCGCATCTGGCGCCTGCCCCTGCCGCCTGGGCTCTCGGCCGAACGACAGCTGCGCGTGGACATCCAAAGGCTGGACGCAGACGCAGGCCCACGCCCGCTGCTGGTGCTGCTAGCACGCTGGACCTGGCTGGACCCCAGTGGCCGCCAGCCTCCCCAGGTGCACGAACAGCGCTTCGAAGTGCCGGCCGGAGACGGCAGCACCGATGCACTGGTGGCGGCGCATCGGGCCGCGCTGTGGGCGCTGGCCCAGGCCATCGGGGCACACTAGGGCCGCCCGGCTCAAGCCCCCATCAAAGCCTGACCGCACACCCGCAAGGTTTGACCCCGCACGGCGCCCGATTCCGGCAAGGCCAGGAAAGCGACGGCCTCGGCCACGTCGCGGGGCTGGCCGCCCTGGGACAGGGCGTTGAGGCGGCGGCCGGCTTCGCGGATCAGCCAGGGGACCTGGCGGGTCATGTCGGTTTCGATGAAGCCGGGGGCCACGGCATTGACGGTGGCGCCGCGGGAGGCCAGCACGGCACTGCGAGCAGCGACGTAGCCGATCAGGGCCGACTTGCTGGTGGCGTAGTTGGTCTGGCCGGCATTGCCTGCTATGCCGCTGATGGACGACAGGCAGATCTCTCGCGCGCCGGGCGCCAGCAGATCGGCCTGATCCAGCGCCGCATCGATGGCCAGGATGGCCTGCAGATTGACGGCCATGACCTGCTTCCACTCGGCCTCGCTCATCTTGAACAGGCTGCGGTCGCGGGTGATGCCGGCGTTGTGCACCAGCACATCGACCGCCAGGCCGGGGTGTTGGCGCAGCCAGTCGCAGAGCGCCGCGGGAGCTGCGGCGCTGGAGATGTCCAGAGCCAAGGCGTCGCCCTGGATGCGCCGCGCCAGCTCGCGCAAATGCGGCTCGGCCGAGGGCACGTCGATGCACAGCACGCGAGCGCCCTCCTCGGCCAGGCGCGCCGCCGTGGCAGCGCCCAATCCCCGCGCGGCACCGGTGACCACGGCCAGGCGCTCGCGCAAGCGGCCCGGCACCGAAGGGAGTTCAGGGCTCGCATAAAGAGCCTGGCCTGCATCCAAACGCAGAATCCGCCCGGACACGTAAGCGCTGCGGGCGCTGCAGAAGAAGCGCACAGGCCCCAGCAAAGCGCTCACCACTGCGACCGGCACTTGCAACGCATTGACGGTGGCGGCATGGCTGCGGCCCAGCTCCTTGGCCAGGCTGCGCACGAAACCGTCGATGCCTTGGGCGGCCGCCGCAGCCTCGGGCGAGAGGCGAGCGGCCTCCAGCGGACAGGGCGCCAGCAGCAAGAGCTTGGCGCAAGGCGCCAGGCGGCGCAGCAGGGGCGAAAAAAAGCTGCGCAGCTGGGCCAGGGACGCGAGCTCACGGCAGCCGGTGGCGTCCAGCACGGCGATGTCGACGCGGGCCGACGCATCGGCGGCCAGGTCTGTCTCCATCAGCAGGCGGGCGCCCAGTGCCTGCAGCAAGCTTCGCGCAGCTTCGCCCGCATGCCCGCCCGGCATGGCGGTCAATACCAGCTGCCGGCCACGCAGCTCGTCGCTGCGGTAGGGGCCGGCCTCGCGCCGCAGGACGCGTGGGCGCGGCAGGCCGAGCGCACGCACGAGCGGGCCCGTCAAGCGGCCAGCTGCCAGGCCGATCAAAGGATCTGAGTTCGAAGCCATGGCGGTCCGCGAAGGGATCGATCAGCCCAGCGCGGCGATGACCTCGGCCGGCGCCTGCACCAGCTCGATCAACACGCCTACACCACCGATCGGAAACTCGGCGCTGGACTTGGGGTGGATGAAGCAGATGTCGTAGCCGGCCGCACCCTTGCGGATGCCGCCCGGCGCGAAGCGCACGCCGTTCGCCGTCATCCACTCGACGGCCTTGGGCAGGTCGTCCACCCACAGGCCCACATGGTTGAGCGGCGTGGTGTGCACGGCCGGCTTCTTCTCGGGATCGAGCGGCTGCATTAGATCGACCTCGATCTTGTGCGGGCCCTGGCCGATGGCGCAGATGTCTTCGTCGACGTTCTCGCGCTCGGAGACGAAGTTGCCGGTGACCTGCAGGCCCAGCACATCGACCCAGAGCTTGCGCAAGGCCTGCTTGTCGGGGCCGCCGATGGCGATCTGCTGGATTCCGAGGATTTTGTAGGGTTTCATGTTTGGTACACCACAAAAGGAAATGTTTCAGTCGGTTTGCTGAGCAGGGGAAGAGGAAGTGAACGTGTGAACAGGTGAGCAGCGCTGCGCGCTTGGTGAACCATTCACCTGTTCACCTGTTCACCCATCAACCTCACTCAAACCTCAAAATCAGCTGATCCACCGACAGGCTCTCGCCCACCTTGGCCAGCACCTCGGCCACCTTGACGTCACGCTCGGCGATCAAGATGTTCTCCATCTTCATGGCTTCGATCACGGCCAGGCGCTCGCCGGCTTGCACGGTCTGGCCCGGATGCGCAGCGATCTGAACCAGCAGGCCCGGCATGGGCGAGAGCAGGAACTTGCTGGTGTCCGGCGGGGCCTTGAAAGGCATCAAGGCCTGCAGCTCGGCCGCGCGCGGCGAGAGCACATTGACGAGGATGGCGTAGCCGTTGTGCTGCAAGCGATAAGCCAGCGGCTGCTTGGCCGTGCCGCGCTCGGCCTGGGCCACAAAGGGCTGGCCGTTGACCGTGCCGGTCAGGCGGATGTCGTTCAGGCGCGAGTTGCAGACAATGCGGTAGCTCTTGGCCTCGGCGCCTTCACCGACGCGCACCAGCGCCTCGCCCAGGTGTCCCACAAACTCGGAGATGTGCAGGGCGTGGCGGGCCTGCTGGCCGGCCGTGCCCTCGGACACCAGGGCCACGTAGTCGTGCTCGATGCGCACCTCGTGCCCGGGCAGCTGGCCGCTGATGCCAGCCTCGCGCTCGCGCGCCTTGCGGCGGATGAAGCCAGCCAGGGCAACCAGGAACAGCGGATCGCTGTGCGGCACATCTTCGGCGCGGAAGCCGCCGCCGTAATGCTGGGCGATGAAGCCGGTGTTGAAGTTGCCGGACTTGAAGTCCTCATGCGCCAGCAGGGCCGACTGGAAGGGGATGTTGCTGGAGATGCCGCGGATGACAAAGCCATTCAAGGCTTCACGCATCTTGGCGATGGCGTCGGCACGGTCGCGGCCGTGAACGATGAGCTTGGCGATCATCGAGTCGTAGAACATCGGGATCTCGCCGCCTTCGTAGACGCCGGTGTCGACCCGAACGCCGCCCCAAGCGGTGTTCGTCACTGCCTCGCCGCCGAATGAACCTTGGGCATAACTCTCACCCTGCAGGGTCAGCGTGCCCTGCTCCAGATTGGCCTGCGGCGGCTGGTACTTGACCAGGCGACCGGTCGAGGGCAGGAAGTTGCGGAAGGGGTCTTCGGCATTGATACGGCACTCGATCGCCCAGCCTTCGCGCTTGATGTCCTCTTGCTTGAGGCTCAGCGGCTCGCCGGCGGCCACACGGATCATCTGCTCGACCAAGTCCAGGCCGGTGATGCACTCGGTCACCGGGTGCTCCACCTGCAGGCGGGTGTTCATCTCCAGGAAGTAGAAGCTCTGGTCCTTGCCGACCACGAACTCCACCGTGCCCGCGCTCTGGTAGTTCACCGCCTTGGCCAAGGCCACGGCCTGCTCGCCCATGGCCTTGCGCGTGGCTTCACTGATGAAGGGCGACGGCGCCTCTTCGATCACCTTTTGGTGGCGGCGCTGGATGGAGCATTCGCGTTCCCACAGGTAGAGCGTGTTGCCCTGGCTGTCGCCCAGCACCTGGATCTCGATGTGGCGCGGCTCTTCAACGAACTTCTCCATGAAGACGCGGTCGTCGCCAAAGCTGTTGCGCGCCTCATTGCGGCAGCTGCTGAAGCCTTCGAAGCATTCCTTGTCGTTGAAGGCCACGCGCAAGCCCTTGCCACCACCGCCGGCGCTGGCCTTGATCATCACCGGGTAGCCGATGCCTTGGGCAATCTTGACCGCCTCTTCGGGCGAGAGGATGGGCTCGTTGTGGCCCGGGATGGTATTGACCTGGGCTGCGTTGGCCAGCTTCTTGGAGGCGATCTTGTCGCCCATGGCGGCAATCGAGCCATGCTTGGGGCCGATGAAGGCGATGCCCTCCTCCTCGACCCGGCGCGCGAACTCTTCGTTCTCGCTCAGAAAGCCGTAGCCGGGGTGGATGGCCTGGGCGCCGGTCTGCTTGGCCGCCGCAATGATCTTGTCGGCCACCAGATAGGACTCGCGGCTGGGCGCCGGGCCCAGCAGCACGGCCTCATCGGCCAGCTCCACATGGCGGGCGTCCTTGTCGGCCTCGGAGTAGACGGCCACGGTCTTGATGCCCATCTTTCGGGCGGTCTTGATGACCCGGCAAGCGATCTCACCCCGGTTCGCGATCAGAATTTTCTCAAACATGATGTCTTGTCCCCATCAGTAAATTGGTTCGGTCGGCTTCAGCGCGGGTTCGAGAAACGCAGGCGCCCAGCCAGGCAGAGATCGGTCCACTCGACAACGCGGCGCTCGACCCAGGCGGCGCCCTGCCCCTTGGCCGCTGCGGCGCCCTGGTAGGCAAAGCTCAGCATGGCCGGAGCGCGCTGCGCGTACTCGCTACCGTCACTGAGCGCGCCTTCGCGTTGCAGATCGGCCAGGGCCTGGCTGCGAGACAGGCCATCGACGCGGTAGAGCAGGATCACCGGCAGGCTGGCCAGATCGTTGCTGCAGGCTTCGACGCGGCTGGCGGCCGCTGCGCCGTAGCGCTGCAAGGCGCAAGTGGCGAAGAGCTGCTGGGCCGAGGCGCTTTCCGGCGCCGACGCGGCAGAGTCCTCGGAACGCACTGAAGACGCATGAGCCTGGGCATGGGCAGCCACGCAGTCCGCCGCTGGCACAGCGGCGTGCACGCGCACATTGCCGCTCAGCAGCAAGCCCGACATCAGCAGCGCCTTCGCAGCTCTCACAGCGGAATGTTCCCGTGCTTGCGCCAGGGGTTGTCCAGCTTCTTGTCCTTGAGCATGACCAGGGAGCGGCAGATGCGCTTGCGGGTTTCATGCGGCTGAATCACATCGTCGATGAAGCCACGGGCGCCAGCGACAAAGGGGTTGGCAAAGCGGGCCTTGTACTCCGCTTCCTTGGCGGCCAGCTTCTCGGGATCGCCCTTGTCCTCGCGGAAGATGATCTCGACCGCCCCCTTGGCACCCATCACCGCGATTTCGGCGTTAGGCCAGGCGAAGTTGACGTCGCCGCGCAGATGCTTGGAGGCCATCACATCGTAGGCGCCGCCGTAGGCTTTGCGGGTGATGACGGTCACCTTGGGCACCGTGCACTCGGCGTAGGCATACAGCAGCTTGGCGCCATGCTTGATGATGCCGCCGTACTCCTGGCTGGTGCCTGGCATGAAGCCAGGCACATCGACGAAGGTGATCACCGGAATGTTGAAGGCATCGCAGAAGCGCACAAAGCGCGCGGCCTTGATGGAGCTCTTGATGTCCAGGCAGCCGGCCAGCACGAGCGGCTGGTTGGCGACGATGCCCACCGTCTGGCCTTCCATGCGTGCAAAGCCGGTCAGGATGTTCTTGGCGTAGTCGGGCTGCAGCTCGAAGAAGTCGCCATCGTCGACCGTCTTCTGGATCAGCTCCTTCATGTCGTACGGCTTGTTCGGATTGTCCGGTACCAGGGTGTCGAGCGAATGGTCGAGGCGGTTGCCGGGGTCGCCGCTGGGCCGGGTCGGCGCCTTCTCGCGGTTGTTCAGCGGCAGGTAGTTGAAGAAGCGGCGCAGCATCAGGATGGCTTCGACATCGTTTTCGAAGCTGAGGTCGGCCACACCGCTCTTGCTGGTGTGGGTGCCGGCGCCGCCGAGCTCTTCGGCCGTCACCTCTTCGTGCGTCACGGTCTTCACCACCTCAGGCCCGGTCACGAACATATAGCTCGAGTCCTTGACCATGAAGATGAAATCGGTCATGGCCGGCGAGTAGACCGCGCCGCCTGCGCAAGGGCCCATGATCATGCTGATCTGCGGGATCACGCCCGAGGCCAGCACATTCTTCTGGAACACATCGGCATAGCCGCCCAGCGAGGCCACGCCTTCCTGGATGCGCGCGCCGCCCGAGTCATTGAGGCCGATCACCGGCGCGCCGACCTTCATGGCCTGGTCCATCACCTTGCAGATCTTCTCGGCATGCGCCTCGGACAAGGCGCCGCCGAAAACGGTGAAGTCCTGGCTGAAGCTGAAGGCCAGGCGGCCGTTGATCATGCCGTAGCCGGTGACCACGCCGTCGCCGGGGATCTTGTTCTCGGCCATGCCGAAATCCACGCAGCGGTGCTCGACAAACATATCCCATTCTTCGAAGGTGCCTTCGTCGAACAGCAGCTCCAGGCGCTCGCGCGCCGTCAGCTTGCCCTTTTTGTGCTGGGCGGCGATGCGCTTTTCGCCGCCGCCCAAACGGGCCTGGGCACGTTTTTCTTCCAGTCGTTGTTGGATGTCATGCATGGGAAGTCCTTTCGTCGGGCCGTCCCAAGAAAGGACGCGCCCCCTCGGGGGGCAGCCCTGTCAATGGGCGTGGGGGTTTCATTTCTGGTCTCCAGAAAATCGATTCAAAAGCTGCCGTGCCGCGGTGGACGGGGCCAGGCGACCCTGCAGCACGTCTTCGGTGATTTCGGCAAGGCAGTCCCGCACGGCAGGCGCCTCAGCAAACTGCTGGCGCAAGCCGGCATGGATACGCTCCCACATCCAACTCTGCGCCTGTTGCTGGCGTTTGGCCAGCCAGTGGCCTTGGGTCTGCTGCAATTCGCGGTAAGCCGTCACCTGGGCCCAGAAGCGCTCCAGGCCCTCGCCCTGCTCGGGCTTGAGGGCACTGAGCTGCATCACCTGTGGGTGCCAGGTCTTGCCTGCCGTGGCGTGGTCCGTGTGGCTGTGGCCATGGAAGCCGTAGATTCGCAGGCTGGAGCCGATCTGCGCCTGGGCGCGGGTGGCGGCCGCCCAATCGAGATCGGCCTTGTTGATGACGACCAGATCGGCCAGCTCCATCACACCCTTCTTGATCGCCTGCAAATCATCACCGGCATTGGGCAGCTGCAGCAGCACATACATGTCCGTCATGCCGGCCACGGCGGTTTCGCTCTGGCCCACACCGACGGTCTCGACGATGACCACATCGAAGCCGGCCGCTTCGCAGACCAGCATGGCCTCGCGCGTCTTCTCGGCCACGCCGCCCAGGGTGCCGCTGCTGGGGCTGGGGCGGATGTAGGCGCGCTCGTCCATGGACAGGCGCTCCATGCGGGTCTTGTCGCCGAGGATGGAACCGCCCGAAACGCTGCTGCTTGGGTCCACCGCCAGCACGGCGACGCGGTGGCCGCGTGCGATCAGAAACAGGCCCAGGGCCTCGATGAAGGTGCTCTTGCCCACACCGGGCACGCCCGAGATGCCGAGGCGAAAGCTCTTGCCTGTGTGCGGCAGCAACTCGGTCAGCAAGGTGTCGGCCTGGGCGCGGTGATCACGGCGCGTCGACTCCAGCAAGGTGATGGCCTTGGCCATGGCCCGGCGCTGCTGGGGGCCGGGGCCGGCCAGCAAGGCCGGTGCCAGACTCGGGCTGGGCAACACGAGCGTCATGCGCGCCCCGATCGCTCGCCTTGAACGCCCGACCAGACTGGCGCAATGCCGTCCGGCACCTGGGCCAGGCAGGCCTCCTCACCAACGACGGGCAGGCGCCAGAGGTAGTCGATGTCGAACTCGCTCTCGCCCACCGGCTTGAAGCCATGGCGCAGATAGAAGCGGTTGGCATCGCTGAGCTTGAGGGCCGAGAGGCTGAGGTCGCGCCCCGCCCGCCGCGCCTGGTCCTTGGCCCAGCTGAGCACCCAGGAGCCGATGCCCTGGCTTTGCGCCGCGGGCTGCAGGTAGAGCTGCTCCAGACGCAAAGCTGGCGCTTCACCCGCGGGCGTTTCGCGCAGCATCAAGAACCCGACCCGCTCGCTGCCGCGGCAGATGTGGCGCATGGTCTCGGGCTCGAACAAGGCCTCAAAACGATCGCGGCTGCGCACGAGGTCGAAGCGCCCCAGTCGCTCCAGGCTGGGCCGCAAGGCCTCCATGCGCAGCTGGAACAGCGCATCCAGATCCTCGGCCGCCACCGGCTGCAACTGATAGGCACTCATGCGCGGCTCCCGGTGCCGCTCACGCCGCAGCGGCCGTCAGCGACTGGCGGATCTGCTCCAGCACATCCTTGGCGCTGGCCGGGATGGGGGTGCCGGGGCCGTAGATGCCCTTGACGCCGGCCTCATAAAGCATGTCATAGTCCTGCGCCGGGATCACGCCGCCGACGAAGACGATGATGTCATCGGCACCTTGTGCCTTCAGCGCCGCGATGATGGCCGGCACCAGGGTCTTGTGACCGGCGGCCAGGGTCGAGATGCCGACCGCATGGACGTCGTTTTCAATCGCTTGGCGGGCGCATTCCTCGGGGGTCTGGAACAAGGGGCCGATGTCCACATCAAAACCCAGGTCGGCATAGGCCGTGGCCACCACCTTGGCGCCGCGGTCGTGGCCGTCCTGGCCCAGCTTGGCCACCATCACGCGCGGGCGGCGGCCATGTTCATCGGCAAAGGCCTTGATCTCATCCTGCAACTTGGCCCAGCCCTCGGCCGAATCGTAGGCAGCGGCATAGACGCCGGTGACCTTTTGGGTGTCGGCGCGGTGGCGGCCATAGACGGCCTCCAGTGCATCGCTGATCTCGCCCACCGTGGCGCGCAGGCGCACGGCCTGGATGCTCAGGTCCAGCAGATTGCCCTGGCCGGACTTGGCGGCTTCGGTCAGGGCATGGAGCGCAGCTTGAACAGCAGCGCTGTCGCGGCTCGCCTTGATGGCCTTGAGCCGCTCAATTTGGCCGTCACGCACACGGACATTGTCGACATCGAGGATCTCGATCTTGTCTTCCTTGGCCAGCTTGTACTTGTTGACGCCGACGATGACATCGCGGCCCGAGTCGATGGCCGCCTGCTTCTCGGCAGCGCTGGCCTCGATCTTGAGCTTGGCCCAGCCGCTGTCCACCGCACGGGTCATGCCGCCCATGGCCTCAACCTCTTCGATGATGGCCCAGGCCTTGTCGGCCATGTCCTGGGTCAGAGATTCCATCATGTAGCTGCCGGCCCAGGGGTCGATCACGCTGGTGATGTGGGTCTCTTCCTGGATGATGAGCTGGGTGTTGCGGGCGATGCGCGATGAAAACTCGGTGGGCAGGGCAATCGCCTCGTCCAGCGAATTGGTGTGCAGGCTTTGCGTGCCGCCGAAGACCGCCGCCATGGCTTCGATGGTGGTTCTAACTACGTTGTTGTACGGGTCTTGCTCGGTCAGACTCCAGCCCGAGGTCTGGCTGTGCGTGCGCAGCATCAGGCTCTTGGGGTTCTTGGCCTCGAAGCCCTTCATGATCCGGCACCAGAGCAGGCGCGCCGCCCGCATCTTGGCGATCTCCAGATAGAAGTTCATGCCCACCGCCCAGAAGAAGGACAGGCGCGGCGCGAAGTCATCGACATCCAGGCCCTTGGCCAGGGCGGTCTTCACATACTCCTTGCCGTCGGCCAGGGTGAAGGCCAGCTCCAGCGCCTGGTTGGCGCCTGCTTCCTGCATGTGATAACCCGAGATCGAGATCGAGTTGAACTTGGGCATCTTCTGCGCCGTGTACTCGATGATGTCGCCGATGATCTTCATCGAGGGCTCGGGCGGGTAGATGTAGGTGTTGCGGACCATGAACTCCTTGAGGATGTCGTTCTGGATGGTGCCGCTCAACTTATCCTGCGAAACGCCCTGCTCTTCCGCCGCCACCACATAGCCCGCCAGCACCGGCAAGACAGCGCCGTTCATGGTCATGGACACGGACACCTTGTCGAGCGGGATCTCGTTGAAGAGGATCTTCATGTCCTCGACCGAATCGATCGCCACGCCGGCCTTGCCGACATCGCCGGTCACGCGCGGATGGTCGCTGTCGTAGCCGCGGTGCGTGGCCAGATCAAAAGCCACCGACACGCCCTGCCCGCCAGCCGCCAGGGCCTTGCGGTAGAAGGCGTTGCTTTCCTCGGCGGTGGAGAAGCCCGCGTACTGGCGGATGGTCCAGGGCCGCACCGCATACATGGTGGCCTGCGGGCCACGCAGAAAGGGTTCGAAGCCGGGCAAGGTGTCGGCATAGGGCAGGCCCGCCGTGTCGGCCGCGGTGTAGAGCGGCTTGACCGTCAGGCCCTCGGGCGTGTGCCAGTTCAGGGCCGAGACATCGCCCCCGGGGGCGGATTTGGCGGCGGCTTTTTCCCACTGCGCCAGCGTGGCTTGCGGGAATTCGAACGCTTGCTTCTTGGATTCAGACATCTCTTGGCTCCTGCGGACGCCCCATCATAGCGCGACCATCATTCATAATTATAAATTCAGAATTGACGCTACACTGACGGCGACGCACCCCCACCATGCCTGCCGAACCTCGCTCGATCAAGCCCAGCCCGGCACTCGGAACGGCCGCTCCGGCGCTCCCGCTTGCCCACGCACTGGCCCACCGCGCCCTCTATCAAGAGGTGGCGGAACATCTGCGCCAGCAAATCTTCAGTCGCCAGCTGGAACCCGGCGCCTGGATCGACGAACTCAAACTCTGCGGCGAACTGGGCATCAGCCGGACACCGATGCGCGAGGCGCTCAAGGTGCTGGCGGTCGAAGGCCTGGTGACCATGAAGCTGCGCCGCGGCGCCTATGTCACCGAGATGAGCGAGCGCGATGTGCGCGAGGCCTACCAGCTGCTGGCCTTGCTCGAGAGCGACGCTGCCGCCCGCGTGGCTGCCCAAGGCAGCGAGGCGGATCTGGCCGAACTGCAGGCCCTGCACGATGAGCTGGAGCGTCAGATGGACGAGCGCGACGCCTTCTTCGCCGCCAACGAGCGCTTTCACCTGCGCCTGCTGGAGATCGAGGCCAACCGCTGGCGCCAGCAGATCGTCACCGACCTGCGCCGCGTGATGAAGCTCAACCGCCACCACTCGCTGTTCAAGCAGGGCCGCTTGCAGGATTCCCTGCGCGAGCACCGCGAGCTGATGCAGGCCCTGCAAGCCCGGCGCGCCGACGAGGCCGCGCGCCTGATGCGGGCGCATTTCGACAACGGCCTGGCGGCCGCAACCGGCGCCTGAGCAACGGCGGCGTCCAAAGCCTGGAACTGGGGGCCAAGCACCCGGCTCCACCAGGGTTTTGACGGCGGCACTGCCGTGCAAACTGCACGGCATCCGGGCTCGCTGCTGCGCACGCCAGCCCCGCCTTCATCCCATCCCCGCAAGGAGCGCCCCGACATGAGCATGAGCCGCGAGCAGCTGGAACAGGCCGCCAAAGCCTGGTGGTACTACACCGTGGAACTGGCCCCGGGCCTGATCGCACCGGGCAGCTACCCCACCGACTTCCCCTACATGCCGCGCATGCTGATGCGCAATGCCCATCTGCACGGCCAGGACTGCCTGGACCTGGGCACCATGGAAGGCGTGATCCCGGTGCTGATGCACCGCAAGGGCGCCAAACGCATCGTCGCGGCCGACGCCGTGCCTCACTGCGCCGACAAGATGGCCTTGCTGCAAAGCGTCTACGGTGCAAGCTGGGATTTCCGCGAGATCGGCCTGATGTATGAGCTCTCGCAGAAGCTGGCGGCCGATGGCATGTTCGATTATGTGAACCTGTCGGGCGTGCTCTACCACGTGTTCTCGCCCATGCACACCCTGGCCAGCGCCCGCCCCCTGGTCAAGAAGAACGGCCTCTTCATGCTCTCCACCAATGTGGTGAACGAGCAGTCGGACCTGATGCACTTCAACACCGCCGGCAAGCTGCAGACCGAGCCCAACACCTTCTGGTATCCCAGCATCCCGCTGCTGGAGTACATGCTGCGCTACTTCAACTTCGCACCGATTGACTGCCTCTACAGCCGCCACCCCTCCAACAGCCCCCTGCATGTGGCGGGCAAGGAATGCGGCTTCATCTCCATCGTCTGCCGCGCGGTCGACCCCGGCACCGCCCTGCCCCCGGGCGACAGCTGGGGCCGCCACTCCATGCTGGGCAGCTGGGAATATGTGGGCCTGTC
This sequence comes from Paucibacter sp. B51, assembly GCF_027863535.1. NCBI lineage: Bacteria > Pseudomonadati > Pseudomonadota > Betaproteobacteria > Burkholderiales > Sphaerotilaceae > Roseateles > Paucibacter sp. B51. The sequence goes on from NZ_JAPIVN010000001.1 coordinate 4,200,519, forward strand.
CAAGCAGAACCACGACCCGGCCCTGCCGCCCTCCACCATCGACTATGACCTGCCCGAGTCCCTGCAGGCAATGGTCGCGCAGAAAGGCTCGATCGACCTGCACCTGGCCGTCAACGAACTGGGCCGCCGCGTCGAGCGCGCCAAGCGCGTGGAAGACACCTATCTGCTGAGGCTGATGGACGAGTCCTGATGAGGGCTGCCCTCGCTCGAGGGCAGGATTGCGGGCGACCAAACTCAGTGGCTGGAGCCGGCACAGAGAAGCCCTTGAAGGTTGGGCTTGTGCCAAGGGGCATCGGGCGAGTGCTTCCGCTCATGTCCTCCGGCCTGTGCTGCGCACAGGCCTCCCCCTTTACTTCGCTTCAGCACTCACCCGACACCCCTTGTCAGTGCGACCGCTTGGCGTTTTCGCCGAAGGAGCAAGGCCGTGCTGGATCGGGTCGGCTGGGTGCTCTGCGAAGTGAAGTAAAGGAGGAGACCCCAGCCATAGGCTGGGGTCGGGGGACATGAACGGAGCAGAGCGCCCAGTCGGCCCGATCAACAACTGATTCAAGGGCCGCTTCGTGCCACAAGCTGCCCCTCACAGCGCGGCAGATTCGTCGTTAGCACCCGCACTGCGCTCATTGAGATGAGCCGCAGACCTTCTTGCTTGAACTCAGGCGCCTCCGTCCGGCCTCTCGTCCACCCGCCCCACCACCCGAGCTGGATTGCCCGCCACGATGGACAACTCAGGGGCCTGGAAATGCGGCTGCAGCACGGCGCCGGCCGCGATCACGCAGCCGCGGCCAATGCGCACGCCTTTGAGGATGGTCACGCGTGAGCCGATGAAGACCTCGTCGCCGATCACCACCTCGGCCGGTTGCGGGTCGGGCTCGCGGCGGTGGGCCAGGCGCAGGTCGTGCAGATTGCTGTCCATGACTTGCAGCTCGGCGCCGACCAGGCAGTTGGCGCCAAAGCGGATGGCTGCACCTTCCGAGATCAGGTTCAGGCGGTTGTTGAACACCGTGCCGGGGCCGATCTCGATCAGCGAATCGGGCGTGCGAGATTCCACATAGCTGCAGGCATAGCTGCCCGGCGAACGCGGCACGCCAAACACGGTGCTGGTGCTGAGCACGATGCGCCCGGCCCCCTTGAGCACCGTGGGTGTCAGGAAATTGAGGCTGCGCGAACCTGGGCCGTGGATCTCGATGCGCTGTTTGTCGGACACATGAAAGAAATAGTGCACCAGCAAGGCGCGCACCCAGGCTTCCAGCTCCAAGGGCGAGCTGCGCGAGATCAGGCCGCGCAGGCGTTCCAGTCGGTTCTGCAAGGCCATGTTCAAAACCCGTGGGATTGCAAAAAGCCATGCCAGGCTTCGACAAAGGCCGCTTCGGCCCCTTCGCTGCCCTGGCCCAACTCCAGAAGCAGGGGCACAAAGGCCATCACGTCCGGCTGATCGGCATAGTTCTTGACCAGGGCCCCGGCCATGCCGGTGGCGCACATGCGCATCTGCTCCGGCGTGACCTGGCCGATGCGGCAGCCGCCGACGGCCAGGGCCACATAGCCGAGGTAGGCGGCTTTCATGTGCGGGCCATTGCGCTGGGCCGAATGGCCCTCGCCACCGGCGCGGAAGTAACCGAGCCGGTCCTGGATGTAGCCGATCGGCGCCTGCAGGCTGGCGGCCAGGAAGAAACCCAGGTCCCACAAGCCCGCGTAGGACACGCCGCCAAAGACCGGTTGCTCCAGCAGCTCGGCGCAGCGCGCCCGGATCACGCAGTTGGAGAACTCCCCCAGCCAGTTGACGCTGCCCGGCACCGTGCTCGAGAACATGGCCTTGGGGCCCATGGACATGATGCGGCTGTTGGAGCTGGCAATCGCCTCGGGCACCGGCATGCCCTCGATGGGCTGGCCGCGTTCGTTGGCATTCCAGCGGGCGCTGATGCTGCAGGACAGCTCGGCCATCTGGTGGGTCTGCAGATGCTGGGCGTAGAAGTCCGGAAAGATGACGTCGTCGTCCAGCAGGATGTGGAAGAGCTCGCTGCGGCCCGCCCAGAGCCGCACCAGGTTCTTGAAATTCTCGTAGGCGCCGGCACGGCGGCCGACATGCAGCTCCAGCGGCAGCGTGGCCACCCAGTTGGCGTAGCGCGGGGACAGCAGCTGCTGCGTGAACTCGCCGCCGGGGCTGTCGTCGGAGATGACGATCCGATCCGGCTTGCGGGTCTGGGTCATCAAGCCGGCCAGCAGCTCTTGCAGGTATTTGGTCTTGTAGGCCGGGATCAGGGTGGTGATGTGCATGGCGCGCGACGGTCTCACCGCAGCTTGCGGCCCTGCCATTACATCGAAGACGCAGAGCGCACAGCGCGCCAAACAAGCGAGCAATGCGCCCCCTTATGCGACCTTCGTATTTCGCGCCACTTCCTAACATCGGTAGAGCCTCGAAGAACTTGAGGCTTTTTTTCACACAGAAGAACAAAACGATTCCGTTGGACACGAACCGAACCGCCATTTCACTCTGACACCTGAAGCAGCCCGCCATGCGCACCCGACCCTTCACCGCCAGCTCTTGCGCCGCAGCCCGGGGGACCCCCCCCAGGCTGCGGGCTCAAGTCCGGGCGGCATTCGTCGAAAGCGCTAGCACAGGAATCGAGAACTCATGCCCGGAACAGGCATGGTTTTCCGGCCCTGACGTTCGAATCAAGCGCACACAGCCCCTGATCACAGGGACTGTGTGCCGCCATTCGAGCCCGTTCGATCACCACGGCGCGACATCGACCCTGTCGCCGCTGGGGTGCGCTGCCTCATGGTTTCACAGGAGTTGCCGGGTCGGACCACTGAACACCCCTGAGGAGGTCGGGACGGTGCGGCTGGGCATGCATGAATGCCCGCTGCCATCGCCTGCCCGAGCGAGCCACTGATGAGCACCCTGATCCCCCACTTGTCGACCACCCAGATTGCGGGCCTGACCACCCGCACGCTGGGCCGTTTCTCGACCGAAGATTGGGCTGCCTTCAGCAGCGACCAGATCCAGGCCCTGACCACGCAGCAGTTCGCCTCGCTCGGCAGCTTTGCCATGAGCGCGCTGAGCAGCGAGCAGATTCGCTTCTTCCAAACCGCCGATCTGCGCGCACTCAGCAGCACCGCCCTGCGCGCTCTGAGCACGGACAAGATCGCCGCGCTCGACTCCGACCAGCTCGGCGCCCTGGGCACCCAACAGGTGGCCGCGCTGAGCAGCACGCAAATTCAGGGCTTGCTCAGCGAAGACCTGAATGCCTTCAACAGCGCACAGATGCGCGCCCTGCAATCCAGCCAGATCGCGGCCCTGGGCAGCGATCAATTGCGCAGCCTCAGCACCGAAGACCTGGTGGCCCTCAGCACAGCCGGCCTGCGCGGTCTGAGCGCCAACCAGCTGGGCCAGTTGGGCAGCGACCAGATCGTCGCCCTGAGCACGCAGCAAGTGGCCTCGCTCAACAGCAGCCAGGTCGCTGGTTTGAAAACCGAACAGATCGCCAAGATGGCGACGGACGATCTGCAGGCCCTGAACAGCGCCGCCCTGCGCGCGCTGAACAGCGAACAGCTGACGGCGCTCAGCTCCGAGCAGTGGCAAGCACTGGGCACCGCCCAGGTGGCTGCCCTCAGCGGCAGCCAGCTGGCCAGCCTGGCCAGCGAGGAGCTCAATGCCATGAGCAGCCGCCAGTTTGGCGCGCTCAATTCAGCCCAAGTCGCGTCTTTGCGCACCGACCAGATCCGCGGCCTGGAAACCGAAGACCTGGCCGCCCTCAACACCGCGGCCTTGCGCGGTCTCAGCGCCGAGCAACTCGGCGCCTTGGGCACCGAGCAGATCACGGCCCTGAGCACCGCCCAGGCTGCCGCGCTGAACAGTGCCCAGGTCGCCGGCCTGCGCACCGAGCAGATTGCCAGGCTGGCGAGCGACGATCTTCGAGCGCTCAACAGCGCGGCCCTGCGCAGCCTCGGCACCGATCAGCTCGCCGCGCTCAGCTCGGACCAGCTGGCCGCACTCGGCACGGCGCAAGTCAACGCCTTGACCGCCGCCCAGATTCAGAGCCTGTCCAGCGACGACCTCAATGCCTTCAGCAGCGCCCAGTTCCGCGCCCTGAACTCGGCCCAGCTCTCGGCCATCAGCAGTGACCAGATGCGCACGCTGAGCACCGAGGATCTGGCTGCCCTGAGCAGCGCCGGTCTGCGCGGCCTGCGCGCCGAGCAGCTCGCGGCCCTGGGCACGGAGCAGATCGTGGCCATGGGCAGCCAGCAGTTCGCGGCCCTCAACAGCGTGCAGGCCCAAGGTCTGCGCACCGACCAGATCGCCGCCCTGCAAAGCGAGGATCTGCGCGCGCTCAGCACCGCCGTGATCCGCTCGCTCAGCAGCGAACAGATCGCCGCACTGGGCTCAGACCAGATTGCCGTGCTCGGCACGGCCCAGCTCAGCGCCATGGCCAGCGCCCCGGTGAACCAGCTGGCGGCACTCAGCACCGACGAGATCCGCGCCTTCACCACCGCCCAGATGGCGGTGCTCAACAGCGCCCAGATCGGCGGCCTGCGCAGCGACCAGATCGCCGCCCTGCAGACCGAAGACCTGCGCGCCATCCAGAGCGGCGCCCTGCGTGCACTGAGCAGCGAACAGCTGGCGGCTCTGGGCTCCGAGCAGATGGCGGCCCTGGGCACGGCCCAGCTCAATGCCCTCACCTCGGCCCAGATCCGCAGCCTGGACAGCGAACACCTCAATGCCCTGACGGCCACCCAGTGGCAGGCCATGAGCTCGGCCCAGACTGCCGCCCTGCTGACGGATCAGATTGCCGGCATTGGCACGGAAGATTGGGCCGCCATCGGCACCGCGGGCTTGCGTGGACTCAGCTCGGCCCAGCTCGAAAGCCTGGGTACGGGCAGCAAGGTCGCCGCCTTGACCACCGCCCAGGCGGCGGCGCTGACGAGCAGCCAGATCACGGGCCTGCAGGTGCAGGCCATGGAGACGGACGACCTGCGCGCCCTGAGCACGGCCGCCATCCGCGCGCTCAGCTCCGAGCAGCTGGGCAACCTCAGTTCGGATTCTCAGCAAGCACTAAGCAGCCAGCAGGTGGCTGCGTTGAGCAGCGCGCAAATTCAGGGGCTGGGTGCCTCCCTCAAGGATTTCAGCTCCGGCCAGTTTGCGGCCATGAATTCCAGCCAGGTCGCGGCCATGGGCAGCGATCAGGTACAGGCGCTCGATGTCTCCGACCTCGCCGCCCTCAACACCGCCGCCCTGCGCGGCCTCCATGCCGGCCAGTTGGCCGCCATGAGCAGCGATCAGCTGATCGGCCTGAGCACCCAGCAGTACGCCGTGCTCAACAGCGCCCAGGTCCAATCCCTGAGCGCCGCCCAGATGGGCCGGCTGGCCACCGATGACCTGCGCGCGCTCAACAGCGGCGCCCTGCGAGGCCTCAGCACCGAACAACTGGCCGGCTTGAGCAGCGATCAGCTGGCCGCCCTGGGCACACAGCAGGTCAATGCGCTGACCCAGACCCAGCTGCAATCCTTGTCCAGCGAAGACCTGAATGCCCTCAGCACCCAGCAGTTCCAGGCCCTGAACTCGGCCCAGGTGGGCGCGTTGAGCACCGATCAGCTGCGCTCGCTGCAAAGCGAGGACCTGCTGGCCATCGGCAGTGCCGGCTGGCGCGGCCTGAACTCCGCTCAGCTCGGCGCCCTGGGCACGGATCAGATCGTGGCGCTGAGCACCCAGCAGTTCGCTGCCTTGAACAGCGTCCAGGTGCAGGGCCTGCGCAGCGAGCAAATCGCCAAGATCGCCAGCGATGACCTGCAAGCCCTCAACAGTGCCGCCCTGCGCGCCCTCAGCAGCGAGCAGCTGGCCGCCCTGGGCAGCGAACAATGGGCAGTCCTGGGCTCGGCCCAGATCAACGCGCTCAGCTCAGTGCAGATCCAAAGCCTGTCCAGCGAAGACCTGAACGCCCTCACCACGGCCCAGTTCCGCGCCATGAACTCGGCCCAAGTGGCAGCGATAGCCAGCGATCAAATCCGCAGCCTGCAAACCGAAGACCTGGCAGCGCTGAGCACTGCCGGTCTGCGTGGCCTGAGCGCCAACCAGATCGCCGCCTTGGGCAGCGACCAGATCATCGCCCTGACCACGGCGCAGGCCGCGGCACTGAACAGCGCCCAGATCCAGGCCCTGAGCACCGAGCAGATCAGCCATCTGCAGACCGATGATCTGCGAGCCCTCAGCACCGGCGCCATCCGCGCCCTCAGCACCGATCAGATGCGGGCGCTGGATTCCGAACAGATTGCTGCTCTGAGCACCGCGCAGATCGCGGCGCTCAGCAGTTCGCCGATCAACCAGCTGGGCGTGCTCAGCAGCGACGAGATTCGTGCCCTCAGCTCGGCCCAGATTGCAGCCCTGGGCAGCGCCCAGATCGGTGGCCTCAGCAGCGACCAGTTCGCCAGCCTGGCGACCGAAGACCTGGCCGCCATCAACACCCGTGCGCTTCAATCGCTGGGCACCGACCGGCTGGCCGCCCTGGGCTCGGACCAGATGGCAGCCCTGACCACGGCCCAGGTCGCCGCACTCAGCAGCAGCCAGATCCAGGGCCTGGGCAGCGAAGACCTCAACGCCTTGAGCACGGCCCAGTTCCGAGCGCTCAACTCGGCCCAGATCGCAGCGCTGAGCACCGAGCAGGTCGCCAGCCTGGCCGCCGACGATCTGGCTGCCATCCACACCGGCGCTTGGCGCGGCTTCAGCTCGACCCAGCTGGCGGTACTGGGTACGGATCAGATCATTGCCATCAGCACCGCCCAGGCCGCCGCTCTCAACAGCGCCCAGGTGGCGGGTCTGCAAGCCAGCCAGATGGCCAAGCTGGCCACCGATGACCTGCAAGCGCTCAACTCGGCGGCCTTGCGCGCCCTGAGCTCGGAACAGTTGGCCGCCCTGGGCTCGGATCAATGGCGGGTGCTGGGCAGCAATCAGCTCAACGCCCTGAGCAGCATGCAGATCCAGAGCCTGGCCAGCGAGGACCTCAATGCCCTGAGCACGGCCCAGTTCCGCGCCCTCAACTCGGCCCAGGTGGCGGCATTGACGACCGACCAGCTGCGCGCCCTGGCCAGCGAAGACCTGGCCGCCATCCACACCGGCGCTCTGCGCGGCCTGAGTGCCAACCAGCTCGGTGCCCTGGGCACCGACCAGATCATCGCCCTGAGCACCGCCCAGGTCGCGGTGCTGAACAGTGCCCAGGTCAGCGGCTTGCGCACCGATCAGATCGCCAAGATCGCCAGCGACGACCTGCAAGCCCTGAACAGCGCCGCCCTGCGCGCGCTCAGCAGCGAGCAGCTCGCCGCCCTGGGTTCCGAGCAACTGGCCTTGCTGAGCAGCCAGCAGATCAACGCCCTGACCTCGGCGCAGATTCAAAGCCTGGCCAGCGAGGACTTGAACGCCTTCACCAGCGCCCAGTTCCGGGCCATGAACTCGGCGCAGATCGCGGCCCTCTCGAGTGATCAGATACGCAGCCTGCAGACCGAAGACCTGGCGGCCATCAGCACGACCGGATTGCGCGGCCTGAGCGCCGAGCAGCTGGCGGCCTTGGGCACCGAACACATCGTGGCCCTGAGCAGCAGCCAGGCCGCCATGCTGAACAGCGCCCAGGTGGCCGGCCTGCGCACGGATCAGATCGCGCGCCTGGAGAGCGACGATCTGCGTGCCCTGAACAGCGGCGCCCTGCGTGCCCTGAACAGCGATCAGCTGCGCGCGCTGGGCTCGGACCAATGGGCCGCGCTCACCACGGCCCAGGTCAATGCCCTGACGCCCAGCCAGCTGCAAAGCCTGGGCAGCGAAGACCTCAATGCCCTGAGCACGGCCCAGTTCCGCGTCATCGGCTCGGCACAGATCGCCGCCCTGGGCAGCGACCAGCTGCGCAGCCTGCAAAGCGAGGATCTCGCCGCCATCGGCAGCACCGGCCTGCGCGGTCTCAGCGCCGCACAGCTGGGCGCCCTGGGCACCGAGCAGATCGTGGCCATGAGCAGCAGCCAATTCGCGGCCCTGAACAGCGCCCAGATCCAGGGCCTGCGCACCGACCAGCTGGTGGCCATGCAGAGCGAGGACCTGCGCGCGCTCAGCTCAGCCGCCATCCGAGCCCTGAGCAGCGAGCAGTTCCAGGCCCTGGGCTCGGACCAGATCGCCGCCCTCACCACCGCCCAGATTGCCGCCCTCAGCACGGCGCCGGCCAACCAGCTGGCCACGCTGAGCAGCGATGAAATCCGCGCCCTCAGCACCGCCCAGGTGGCGGCCCTGAACAGCGCCCAGATCCAGGGCCTGAGCAGCGAGCAGATCGCCGCCATGGCCACCGACGATCTGCAGGCCCTCAACCTGAATGCGATCAAGGCCTTGGCCAGCGATCGCCTGGCCGCGCTCGGCAGCGAGCAATGGGCCGCGCTCAGCACCGCCCAGGTCAACGCCCTGAGCAGCAGCCAGGTGCAAAGCCTGGCCACCGAGGACCTGAATGCGCTGACCAGCCTGCAGTTCCGCGCCCTCAACTCCGCCCAGCTGGGCGCATTGCGCAGCGACCAGCTCCAGTCCCTGGCCACCGAAGATTTGGCCGCCCTCAGCACGGCGGCCTGGAAGGGTTTGGCCGCCGACCAGCTGGCCGTGCTGAGCAGCGAGCAGATCATCGCCCTCAGCACTGCCCACGCGGCCGCCCTCAACAGCGCCCAGATCGCGGGTCTGCGCACCGATCAACTGGCCCGCATGGCCACCGACGACCTGGCGGCGCTCAACAGCGCCGCCCTGCGCGCGCTCAGCTCCGATCAACTGCGCGCCCTGGGCTCGGATCAGTTCGCGGCCCTGGGTACGCAGCAGGTCAACAGCCTGACTGCGGCGCAAATCCAGAGCCTGGGCAGCGAGGACCTGAACGCGCTGAGCAGCAGCCAGTTCCGCGCCCTCAACTCCTCGCAGATCGCCCTGATCCTGACCGAGCAGATCCGCACCCTGAGCACCGAGGACCTGGCCGCCATCAGCACCACCGGCTTGCGCGGCCTGAGCGCCGCGCAGCTCGGTGTGCTCGGCAGCGATCAGCTGATCGCCCTCACCACCGCCCAGGTGGCGGCCCTCAACAGCGTCCAGGTCGCGGGGCTGCAAACGAGCCAGATGGCCAAGCTGGCCACCGACGATCTGCAGGCCTTTAACAGCGGCGCCTTGCGCGCACTGAGCAGCGAGCAGCTGGCGGCCCTGAGCAGCGAGCAATGGATGGCGCTCAGCACCAACCAGATCAACAACCTGACCGCGGCCCAGGTGCAAAGCCTGTCCAGCGAGGATCTCAACGCCCTCAGCACCGCCCAGTTCCGGGCCCTGAGCTCGGCCCAGATCGCCCTGATCCTGACCGAACAGATCCGCACGCTCAGCACCGAAGACCTGGCCGCCATCAGCACAGCCGGGCTCAAGGGTTTGAGCGCCGGTCAGCTCGGTGTGCTGGGCACAGACCAGTTGGTGGCCCTGAGCACGGCCCAGGTCAACGCCCTGAACAGCAGCCAGGTGCAGGGCCTGCGCACCGATCAGTTGGCCAAGCTGGCCAGCGACGACCTGCAAGCCCTGAACAGCAGCGCCCTGCGCGCCCTGAGCAGCGAGCAGTTGGCCGCCTTGAGCAGCGAGCAGTGGGCGGCACTGGGCACCGCCCAGGTCAACAGCCTGAGCTCCAGCCAGATCCAGAGCCTGGCCAGCGAGGACCTCAACGCCCTGAGCACAGCCCAGTTCGCGGCCCTGAGTTCGACCCAGGTTTCGGCCCTGCTCAGCGACCAGCTGCGCAGCCTGCAAAGCGAAGACCTGGCGGCCATCGGCAGCGCTGGGCTGAGGGGCCTGAGCTCCAGCCAGCTCGGCGCCCTGGGCACCGAGCAGATCGTGGCGCTGAGCACGGCCCAAGTGGCAGCGCTGAACAGCGCCCAGATCGCCGGTCTGCGCACCGACCAGATCGCCAAGCTCGCCAGCGATGACTTGCAAGCCCTCAACAGCGGCGCCCTGCGGGCCCTCAGCACCGATCAGATCGCGGCCCTGGGCTCCGATCAGCTGGCTGCGCTGAGCACGGCCCAGGTGAACGCGCTGACCTCGAGCCAGATGCAAGGCTTGCGCAGCGAGGACCTGAATGCGCTGACCACCACCCAGTTCGCCGCCCTGAGCAGCGGCCAACTGGCTGCCCTGGGCAGCGACCAGTTGCGCCTGCTCAACACCGAAGACCTGGCCGCCATCGGTACGGCCGGGCTGCGCGGTCTGAGTGCCGCCACACTCGGAGCCTTGGGTACCGAAGCCACGGTGGCCCTGAGCAGCAGCCAGTTCGCCGCCTTGAGCAGCAGCCAGGTGAGCGGACTGGGCAGCGACCAGATGCGCACGCTGCAGACCGAAGACCTGCGCGCCCTCAGCAGCAGCGCCCTGCGCGCCCTCAGCACCGACCAGCTGGCGGCCCTGGGCTCCGAGCAATGGCGTGCCCTGGGCACGCAGCAGCTCAACAGCTTGCAGACCCACCAGATCCAGGGCCTGCGCAGCGAAGACCTCAATGCCTGGACCAGCGAGCAGTTCCAGGCCATCGCCTCGACCCAGCTGGCCGCCTTGCAAAGCGACCAGCTGCGCAGCCTCAGCAGCGAGGCCTTGAGCACGATCGGCACGGCCGGCTTGCGAGGCTTCAGCGCCGACCAGATCGGCGCGCTGCGCACCGATCAGATCGTGGCCCTGAGTACAGCCCAGAGCGCGGCCCTGAGCAGCGCCCAGGTCAGCGGGCTGAACACCGAACAGATCAGCAAGCTGCAAACCGAGGACCTGCGTGCCCTCAACACCAGCGCCTTGCGGGCCCTGGACAGCGAGCAGCTGGCGGCTCTGAGCTCGGAGCAGATCCAGGCCCTCAGCACGGCCCAGGTCAATGCCCTGACCCTGGAGCAGTTCCAGAGCCTGGGCAGCGATGACCTCAATGCCCTGACCAGCACCCAGTTCAGCGGCCTGAACTCGGCCCAGATCGGCGCACTCGGCAGCGACCAGCTGCGCACCCTGAGCACCGAGGACTTCGCCGCCATCAGCACGGCGGGCTTCCGCGGCCTGGATGCCGGCGACATCGCCGCCCTGGGCACGGATCAGATCGTGGCCCTGAGCACCGCTCAGGCCGCCACCCTGACCGCCGCCCAGGCCGAAGGCCTGCGCACGGACCATATCGCCAAGCTGCAGTCCGACGATCTGCAAGCCCTGTCCACCGCTGCCATCCGCGCCCTGGACAGCGAGCAGTTCACCGCCCTCAGCTCCGAGCAGCTGACCCGTCTCACCAACGCCCAGTTCGCCGTGCTGACAGCCGCCCAGGTGCGCACCATCAGCACTGAAGAGCTGCGCAGCCTGAACACCGAGCAGGTCCGTGGATTCACCTCGGCCCAGATCGAGGGCTTCAGCACCGAGATGGTGGCCAGCCTGAGCACCGAGCATGTCGGCGCCCTGAGCATCTTCGCCCTGCGCGGCATGAGCAGCGAACAGCTCAATGCCTTGCAAAGCGACCAGATCGCGGCCCTCAGCCGGCTGCAGGTGGGTGCACTCACCACGGCACAGGTCCAGAGCTGGAGCACCGAGGACATCCGCGCTCTGAACAGCAGCCAGGTCTATGCCATGGGCTCGGCCCAGCTGGGTGCACTCAGCACGGATCAGCTTCTGCAGTTCTCGACCGAGGATCTGGCCGCCATCAGCACCGGTTCTCTGCGAGGGCTGAGCGCAGAAGACTTCACCGCCCTGGGTTCGGACCAGCTGCGGGCCTTGAGCAGCAGCCAGTTCGCGGCCCTGAGCAGCAGCCAGGTGGCCGGCATCGAGGCGGCCGATATGGCGCGGCTGCAAACCGAAGACCTGCGGGCCCTGAGCACCCAGGTGGTTCAGCAGCTGAGCAGCGAGCAATTCGCCGCCCTCAACACCGAGCACCTGAGCGCCCTGTCCACGCAGCAGATCCTGGCCTTGAGCACCGAGCACATCAGCAGCTTCAGCAGCGAGGACATCCAGGCCCTGAGCAGCCAGCAGATCGCCGCCTTCAGCTCACGTCAGCTGGGCAGCTTCAGCACCGAGCAGATCATCTCCCTGAGCACCGACGACATCAAGGCCTTCACCACCGAGCAGATGCACGGACTGACGACCGAGCAGATCCATGCCTTCACCACCGACCAGATCCCGGGATTCGAACCCGAGGACCTGGCCTCGCTGAACATGACCCAGGTGCTGGCCTTCAGCGACGCTGCGGCCAATGTGTTCAGTGCCGAACAGCTGGAAGGCCTGTACCTGGCCACGCCCATCGTGCTGGACCTGGATGGCAACGGCGTCAGCACCGTGGCCGCCGCGCAGGGCGCGCAGTTCGATATGTTCGGCACCGGCCATGCCCACCAATGGGGTTGGGTGGCACCGCAAGATGGCCTGCTGGTCATGGACCGCAACGGTGACGGCCAGATCAACAGCGGCCGCGAGCTGTTCGGCAGCGGCACGCTGCTGGCCAATGGCCAACGCGCCAGCAACGGCTTTGCCGCCATGGCCGAGCTCGACCTCAACCGCGACGGCCGTCTGGACGCCCTCGACGCCGGCTTCCAGGACCTCAAGGTCTGGGTCGACGGCAACGGCGATGGCCGCACCGACGCCGGCGAGCTGCGCTCCTTGCAGGAACTGGGCATTCGCGACTTCAACCTGCAAGCCCAGCAAGGCAACAGCCTGGATCAGGGCAATCTGCTCGGCCTGGTCGCGGACTACCGCACCGAGGATGGGCAGAACCATGCCCTGGTCGATGTCTGGTTTGCCCGCGACCGTGGCGGCGACAGCGCCGGCCCGGCCGCCAGCATGCCGGCCCTGGGTGAGCTGCTGAGCGGCCCCAGCGCGTCCTTGCTGGCCCCATCCGCACAGGACCAGCAGGTGTCGGCTGCGCAAGGCGCGCATGCCCTGGCGGCCTTGCGTCGTTCTTGGCTGGACGACGACAGCCTGCCACCTCCCCTGATCTGAGGGCCCCGCGATGCAAGCTCGACCCCACCCTCCCTTCATCAATGCCACGGCATCGCTTCGGCCGCCGTGGCAGGCAGAAATGCGCAGGCAATCGGCTTGTTATGCCCGATTCGGCCGGCTCAAGTTCCGGAAAACTCTGACCAGGGAGCCAAAAGCATGAAAAGCCAGGTTTCAGGCCGGGATGAGCACCGCCGCATGCGCGGGGGTGCTTGCTCAAGTTTGGTCCAGCAACGTCGAAATCCCACGGAAGCGGAAGGAGAGCATGGCGGCCTGCGCAAGCCCGCCCTGATCTCCGGCCACCCAGGAAGCCGACGACACAAGCGCAGTGTGGATGCGCACACCCCCCCGCCCGGCGGCGGCGTTCACGCCCCAGTCCGAGCACGTAATTGCTGAAGCAAGGCCAGTTTTAGCCCAGCGAATCATCGGTTCCAGATGCCCGATCCGGCCCTGGAACCAGGAACATACCAAGTGAGCTCATCATGACGACACTGATCCCCGGCTACTCGACAGAGCAGATTGCAGGCCTGTCCACGCGCACGCTGTCCCGCCTCACCTCCGAAGACTGGGCGGCATTCAGCAGCGACCAGATCATTGCGCTGACGACCCGTCAATTCGCCTCGCTGGGCACTTTGGCGCTCGCGTCCTTGAGCTCCGACCAGGTGGCCTTCTTCCAGACCGACGATTTGCGGGTCTTGAGCAGCGCGGCGATCCGCCAGCTCAGCACCGACAAGCTGGCGGCCTGGAACTCCGACCAGTTCGGCGCCCTGACCACCGCCCAGGTCAATGCCCTGACGGCGAGCCAGGTCCAGGGCTTGGGCAGCGACGACTTGAACGCGCTGAACTCGGCACAGTTCCGGGCCATGAGCTCGACCCAGGTGGCGGCCATCACCACCGATCAGCTCAAGACCATGACCACGGAGGATGTCTCTGCGATTGGCACCTCCGGCCTGCGCGGCCTGAGCGCCGGGCAGCTGGGGGCCCTGACCACCGATCAAATCGTCTCGCTGACCACCCAGCAAGCGGCGGGCTTGAACAGCACCCAGGTCTCGGGCCTGAGCACCGAGCAGCTGTCCAAACTGGCCACCGACGATCTGCAGGCGCTGAACACCAGCGCCTTGCGCAATCTGACGACCGAGCAGCTCGGCGCCCTGGCCTCTGACCAGATCGGCGCCCTGACCACCGCCCAGGTCAATGCACTGACTGCCGCCCAGATTCAAGGCCTCTCCAGCGATGACCTGAACGCCTTCACCACGGCGCAGTTCCGCGGCATGAGTTCGACCCAGGTCGGCGCCATCAGCACCGACCAGATCAAGACCTTGACCACCGAGGACTTTGCCGCCATCAGCACCAGCGGCCTGCGCGGCCTGAGCGCTGGTCAAGTGGGCGCCCTGACGACCGACCAGATCGTCGCCCTGACCACCCAACAAGCGGCCGCCCTGAACAGCAGTCAGGTCGCCGGCCTGGGTACCGAGCAGGTGTCCAAGCTCGCCACCGATGATCTGCAAGCCATCAACTCGGCGGCACTGCGCAATCTCAGCACCGACCAGCTCGGCGCGCTCGCCTCGGACCAACTGGGCGCCCTGACCACTGCGCAAGTCAATGCACTGACCGCCGGCCAGATCCAGGGCCTGTCCAGCGATGACCTGAACGCCTTCACCACCGCCCAGTTCCGCGCCATGAGTTCGGGCCAGGTGGCTGCCATCTCGACGGACCAGGTCAAGACCTTGACCACCGAGGACTTTGCCGCCATCGGCACGGGTGGCCTGCGTGGCCTGACGGCCGGCCAGGTCGGCGTGCTGACCACCGACCAGATCGTCGCCCTGACCACCCAGCAAGCCGCCGCCCTGAACAGCGTGCAGGTCGCGGGCTTCAGCACCGAGCAAGTCTCCAAGCTGGCCACCGATGACCTGCAAGCCATCAACACCAGCGCCCTGCGCAACCTCAACAGCGATCAGCTCGGTGCGCTGGCGTCCGACCAGCTCGGCGCCCTGACCACCGCGCAAGTCAATGCACTGACGGCCGGCCAGATCCAAGGCCTGTCCAGCGATGACCTGAACGCCTTCACCACCGCCCAGTTCCGCGCCATGAGCTCGGCCCAGGTCGGCGCCATCAGCACCGACCAGATCAAGACCCTGACCACCGAGGACCTGGCGTCCATCGGCACGGGTGGCCTGCGTGGCCTGAGCGCCGGCCAGGTCGGCGCCCTGACCACCGACCAGATCGTCGCCCTGACCACCCAGCAAGCCGCCACGCTCAACAGCGTGCAGATCGCCGGCCTGGGCACGGAACAAGTCTCCAAGCTGGCCACCGATGACTTGCAAGCCATCAACACCAGCGCCCTGCGCAATCTGACGACCGAGCAGCTCGGTGCCCTGGCCTCTGACCAGATTGGCGCCCTGACCACCGCCCAAGTCAATGCGTTGACCGCGGGCCAGATCCAAGGTCTGTCCAGTGACGACCTCAATGCGCTGACCACGGCACAGTTCCGCGCCATCAGCTCGACGCAAGTCGGCGCCATCAGCACCGACCAGATCAAGACCCTGACCACCGAGGATGTCGCGGCCATCGGTACCAGCGGCCTGCGTGGCCTGAGCGCCGGCCAGGTCGGCGCGCTGACCACCGACCAGATCGTCGCCCTGAGCACCCAGCAAACCGCCGCCCTGAACAGCGTGCAGATTGCCGGCCTGGGCACGGAGCAAGTCTCCAAGCTGGCCACCGATGACCTGCAAGCCATCAACACCAGCGCCCTGCGCAACCTCAACAGCGACCAGCTCGGTGCGCTGGCGTCCGACCAGCTCGGCGCCCTGACCACCGCGCAAGTCAACGCACTGACGGCCGGCCAGATCCAAGGCCTGTCCAGCGATGACCTGAACGCCTTCACCACAGCGCAGTTCCGCGCCATGAGTTCGGGCCAGGTGGCGGCCATCTCGACGGACCAGGTCAAGACCTTGACCACCGAGGACTTTGCCGCCATCGGCACGGGTGGCCTGCGGGGCCTGACCGCGGGCCAAGTGGGTGTGCTGACGACCGACCAGATCGTGGCCCTGACCACGGCCCAGGCCGCGGCGCTCAACAGCGTGCAGATTGCCGGCCTGGGCACGGAGCAAGTCTCCAAGCTGGCCACCGATGACCTGCAAGCCATCAACACCAGCGCCCTGCGCAACCTCAACAGCGATCAGCTCGGTGCCCTGGCCTCCGACCAGCTCGGCGCCCTGACCACGGCGCAGGTCAATGCACTCACGGCCGGCCAGATCCAAGGCCTGTCCAGCGACGACCTGAACGCCTTCACCACCGCGCAGTTCCGCGCCATGAGCTCGGCCCAGGTCGGCGCCATCAGCACCGACCAGATCAAGACCCTGACCACCGAGGACCTGGCGTCCATCGGCACGGGTGGCCTGCGTGGCCTGACGGCCGGCCAGGTCGGCGCCCTGACGACCGACCAGATCGTCGCCCTGACCACCCAGCAAGCCGCCACGCTCAACAGCGTGCAGATTGCCGGCCTGGGCACGGAACAAGTCTCCAAGCTGGCCACCGATGACCTGCAAGCCATCAACACCAGCGCCCTGCGCAACCTCAACAGCGACCAGCTCGGTGCGCTGGCGTCCGACCAGCTCGGCGCGCTGACCACGGCGCAAGTCAATGCGCTGACGGCCAGCCAGATCCAGAACCTGTCCAGCGACGACCTGAACGCCTTCACCACGGCCCAGTTCCGCGCCATGAGCTCGACCCAGGTCGCGGCCATCACCACCGATCAGATCAAGACCCTGACGACCGAGGACTTTGCCGCCATCGGCACGGGCGGCCTGCGTGGCCTGACGGCCGGCCAGCTGGGGGCCCTGACGACCGACCAGATCGTCGCCCTGACCACCCAGCAAGCCGCCGCCCTGAACAGCGTGCAGATTGCCGGCCTGGGCACGGAGCAAGTCTCCAAGCTGGCCACCGATGACCTGCAAGCCATCAACACCAGCGCCTTGCGCAACCTCAACAGCGATCAGCTCGGTGCGCTGGCGTCCGACCAGCTCGGCGCCCTGACCACCGCGCAAGTCAATGCACTGACCGCCGGCCAGATCCAGGGCCTGTCCAGCGATGACCTGAACGCCTTCACCACGGCCCAGTTCCGCGCCATGAGCTCGACGCAAGTTGGCGCGATCAGCACCGACCAGGTCAAGACCCTGACCACCGAGGACTTCGCCGCCATCGGCACCGGCGGCCTGCGTGGCCTGACCGCGGGCCAAGTGGGTGTGCTGACGACCGACCAGATCGTTGCGCTGACCACGGCCCAAACGGCTGCGCTCAACAGCGTGCAGGTGACCGGCCTGACGACAGAGCAGATCTCCAAGCTGGCCACGGACGACCTGCAAGCCATCAACACCAGTGCCCTGCGGGCCCTGAGTACCGAACAGGTCGGCGCGCTCGCCTCGGATCAGCTGGCCTCCCTGAGCACCCTGCAGGTGAACGCACTGAACAACGGCCAGGTGCAAGGCCTGGTGACCGACGACCTCAACTCGCTGACCACGGCCCAGTTCCGAGCCATGAGCTCGACCCAGGTCGCGGCCATCACCACCGACCAGATCAAAGCCCTCTCCACCGAGGACTTTGCCGCCATCGGCACGGGTGGCCTGCGTGGCCTGACCGCGGGCCAAGTGGGTGTGCTGACGACCGACCAGATCATCGCCCTGACCACCCAGCAAGCCGCCGCCCTGAACAGCGTGCAGGTCGCGGGCTTCAGCACCGAGCAAGTCTCCAAGCTGGCCACCGACGATCTGCAAGCCATCAACACCAGTGCCCTGCGCAACCTCAACAGCGACCAGCTCGGTGCCCTGGCATCCGACCAGCTCGGCGCCCTGACCACGGCGCAGGTCAATGCACTCACGGCCGGCCAGATCCAAGGCCTGTCCAGCGATGACCTGAACGCCTTCACCACGGCCCAGTTCCGCGCCATGAGCTCGGCCCAGGTCGGCGCCATCAGCACCGACCAGATCAAGACCCTGACCACCGAGGACCTGGCGTCCATCGGCACGGGCGGCCTGCGTGGCCTGACGGCCGGCCAGGTCGGCGCCCTGACCACCGACCAGATCGTCGCCCTGACCACCCAGCAAGCCGCCACGCTCAACAGCGTGCAGATCGCCGGCCTGGGCACGGAACAAGTCTCCAAGCTGGCCACCGATGACTTGCAAGCCATCAACACCAGCGCCCTGCGCAATCTGACGACCGAGCAGCTCGGTGCCCTGGCCTCTGACCAGATTGGCGCCCTGACCACCGCCCAAGTCAATGCGTTGACCGCGGGCCAGATCCAAGGTCTGTCCAGTGACGACCTCAATGCGCTGACCACGGCACAGTTCCGCGCCATCAGCTCGACGCAAGTCGGCGCCATCAGCACCGACCAGATCAAGACCCTGACCACCGAGGATGTCGCGGCCATCGGTACCAGCGGCCTGCGTGGCCTGAGCGCCGGCCAGGTCGGCGCGCTGACCACCGACCAGATCGTCGCCCTGACGACCCAGCAAACCGCCGCCCTGAACAGCGTGCAGATTGCCGGCCTGGGCACGGAGCAAGTCTCCAAGCTGGCCACCGATGACCTGCAAGCCATCAACACCAGCGCCCTGCGCAACCTCAACAGCGACCAGCTCGGTGCGCTGGCCTCCGACCAGCTCGGCGCCCTGACCACCGCGCAAGTCAACGCACTGACGGCCGGCCAGATTCAAGGCCTGTCCAGCGATGACCTGAACGCCTTCACCACGGCCCAGTTCCGCGCCATGAGCTCGACGCAAGTTGGCGCGATCAGCACCGACCAGGTCAAGACCCTGACCACCGAGGACTTCGCCGCCATCGGCACCGGCGGCCTGCGGGGCCTGACCGCGGGCCAAGTGGGTGTGCTGACGACCGACCAGATCGTGGCCCTGACCACGGCCCAGGCCGCGGCGCTCAACAGCGTGCAGATTGCCGGCCTGGGCACGGAGCAAGTCTCCAAGCTGGCCACCGATGACCTGCAAGCCATCAACACCAGCGCCCTGCGCAACCTCAACAGCGATCAGCTCGGTGCCCTGGCCTCCGACCAGCTCGGCGCCCTGACCACGGCGCAGGTCAATGCACTCACGGCCGGCCAGATCCAAGGCCTGTCCAGCGACGACCTGAACGCCTTCACCACCGCGCAGTTCCGCGCCATGAGCTCGGCCCAGGTCGGCGCCATCAGCACCGACCAGATCAAGACCCTGACCACCGAGGACCTGGCGTCCATCGGCACGGGTGGCCTGCGTGGCCTGACGGCCGGCCAGGTCGGCGCCCTGACGACCGACCAGATCGTCGCCCTGACCACCCAGCAAGCCGCCACGCTCAACAGCGTGCAGATTGCCGGCCTGGGCACGGAACAAGTCTCCAAGCTGGCCACCGATGACCTGCAAGCCATCAACACCAGCGCCCTGCGCAACCTCAACAGCGACCAGCTCGGTGCGCTGGCGTCCGACCAGCTCGGCGCGCTGACCACGGCGCAAGTCAATGCGCTGACGGCCAGCCAGATCCAGAACCTGTCCAGCGACGACCTGAACGCCTTCACCACGGCCCAGTTCCGCGCCATGAGCTCGACCCAGGTCGCGGCCATCACCACCGATCAGATCAAGACCCTGACGACCGAGGACTTTGCCGCCATCGGCACGGGCGGCCTGCGTGGCCTGACGGCCGGCCAGCTGGGGGCCCTGACGACCGACCAGATCGTCGCCCTGACCACCCAGCAAGCCGCCGCCCTGAACAGCGTGCAGATTGCCGGCCTGGGCACGGAGCAAGTCTCCAAGCTGGCCACCGATGACCTGCAAGCCATCAACACCAGCGCCTTGCGCAACCTCAACAGCGATCAGCTCGGTGCGCTGGCGTCCGACCAGCTCGGCGCCCTGACCACCGCGCAAGTCAATGCACTGACCGCCGGCCAGATCCAGGGCCTGTCCAGCGATGACCTGAACGCCTTCACCACGGCCCAGTTCCGCGCCATGAGCTCGACGCAAGTTGGCGCGATCAGCACCGACCAGGTCAAGACCCTGACCACCGAGGACTTCGCCGCCATCGGCACAGGCGGCCTGCGGGGCCTGAGCGCCGGCCAGGTCGGCGCCCTGACCACCGACCAGATCGTTGCGCTGACCACGGCCCAAACGGCCTCGCTCAACAGCATCCAGGTCAGCGGTTTGAGCACCGAGCAGATGTCTAAACTGGCCACCGATGACCTGCAGGCCATCAACACCAGCGCCCTGCGCAACCTCAACAGCGATCAGCTCGGTGCCCTGGCATCCGACCAGCTCGGCGCACTGAGCACGGCGCAAGTCAACGCGCTGACGGCCGGCCAGATCCAAGGTCTGTCCAGCGATGACCTGAACGCCTTCACCACGGCCCAGTTCCGCGCCATGAGCTCGACCCAGGTCGGCGCCATCACCACCGACCAGGTCAAGACCCTGACGACGGAGGATCTGTCATCCATCGGCACGGGCGGCCTGCGTGGCCTGACGGCCGGCCAGCTCGGCGCCCTGACCACGGACCAGGTGATTGCGCTGAGCACCACCCAGTTCGCTGCGCTGAACAGCGTCCAGGTGGTGGGCTTCGGCACCGAGCAGATGTCCAAGATTGCCACCGAGGATCTGCAAGCCATCAACACCAGCGCCCTGCGCAACCTCAACAGCGAGCAGCTTGGTGCCTTGGCTTCGGACCAGCTGGGAGCTCTGAGCACCATCCAGGTCAATGCCCTGACCGCCGGCCAGATCCAGACCCTGTCGAGTGACGACCTGAACGCCTTCACCACGGCCCAGTTCCGCGCCATGAGCTCGGCCCAGGTCGGTGCCATCACCACCGACCAGGTCAAGACCCTGACGACCGAGGACTTTGCCGCCATCGGCACGGGCGGTCTGCGTGGCCTGACGGCCGGCCAGGTCGGCGTGCTGACGACCGACCAGATCGTCGCCCTGACCACCCAGCAAGCCGCCACGCTCAACAGCGTGCAGATTGCCGGCCTGGGCACGGAACAAGTCTCCAAGCTGGCCACCGATGACCTGCAGGCGATCAACACCAGCGCCCTGCGCAATCTGACGACCGAGCAGCTGGGAGCCTTGGCCTCCGACCAGCTCGGCGCACTGACCACCACGCAAGTCAATGCCCTGACCGCCGGCCAGATCCAGGGTCTGTCCAGTGACGACCTGAACGCCTTCACCACGGCCCAGTTCCGCGCCATGAGCTCGAGCCAGGTGGCGGCCATCTCCACGGATCAGGTCAAGACCCTGACCACCGAGGACCTGGCGTCCATCGGCACCGCGGGCCTGCGAGGCCTGACAGCCGGTCAAGTCTCCGCTCTGACCACGGACCAGGTGATCGCCCTGAGCACCCAGCAGGTGGCCGTCCTGAACAGCGTGCAAGTCGCCGGTCTGGGCACGGAGCAAATGTCCAAGCTGGCCACCGACGACCTGCAAGCCATCAACAGCAGTGCCTTGCGCGCCTTCAACACCGAGCAATTGGGTGCCTTGGCGTCCGACCAGCTCGGCGCCCTGACCACCGCACAAGTCAACGCGCTGACCGCCGGCCAGATCCAGGGCCTGTCCAGCGACGACCTGAACGCCTTCACCACGGCCCAGTTCCGCGCCATGAGCTCGGGCCAGGTCGCGGCCATCACCACCGATCAGATCAAGACGCTGACGACGGAAGACCTGTCTTCCATCGGCACGGCGGGTCTGCGTGGCTTGACGGCCGGCCAGGTAGGCGCATTGACCACCGACCAGGTGGTCGCGCTGACCACGGCCCAAGCGGCGACGCTGAACAGCGTTCAGATCGTGGGACTGAGCACCGAACAGGTCTCCAAGCTGGCGACGGATGATCTGCAAGCGCTGAACACCAGTGCCCTGCGAGCCCTGAGCACCGAACAACTCGGCGCACTGGCCTCCGACCAACTCGGCGCCCTCAGCACGGCACAGGTCAATGCCTTGACCAATGCACAGATCCAAGGCCTGTCCAGCGACGACCTGAACGCCTTCACCACGGCGCAGTTCCGCGCCATGAGTTCAGGCCAGGTGGCCGCCATCTCCACGGATCAGATCAAGACCCTGACCACCGAGGACCTGGCCGCCATCGGCACCAGCGGTCTGCGCGGCCTGAGCGCCGGCCAGCTGGGTGTGCTGACGACCGACCAGATCATCGCCCTGACCACCACCCAGGCGGCTGCATTGAACAGCGCTCAGGTCGCTGGCTTCGGCACCGAGCAGATGAGCAAGCTGGCCACGGATGACCTGCAGGCGATCAACACCGGCGCGCTGCGCAACCTGAGCACTGACCAGCTCGGCGCCCTGGGCTCCGATCAGCTGGGCGCTCTGAGCACCACGCAGGTCAATGCCTTGACCGCAGGCCAGATCCAAGGCCTGGCCAGCGATGATCTGAATGCCTTCACCACGGCCCAGTTCCGCGCCATGAGCTCGACCCAGGTCGGCGCCATCAGCACCGACCAGATCAAGACGCTGACGACGGAAGACTTCTCGTCCATCGGCACCGCGGGCTTCCGCGGCCTGACGGCCGGGCAGTTGGGCGCGCTGACCACCGACCAGGTGATCGCGCTGACCACGCAGCAGGCCAATGCCTTGAACAGCTCGCAAGTGGGAGGTTTCACGACTGAGCAGATGTCCAAGCTGGCCACCGATGACCTGCGTGCCTTGACCACCTCGGCGCTGCGCAACTTCAGCACCGAGCAGTTCGAGGCCCTGACCACCGAGCATCTGGTGAACTTCACGACCCAGCAGTTCCAGTCCATCACCGTCAACCAGCTCGACACCCTGAGCACCGACGACATGGTGGCGCTGACAACCACCCAGGTCGCGACCTTCAGCTCGATCCAGATCGGCAGCCTGAGCACGGAGCAGTTCTCCAAGTTTGTGTCCGAGGACATCAAGGCCTTCACCACGGCCCAGATGGCGGGCCTGACCACGGAGCAGATCCACAGCATCACCTCGGATCAGATCAAGGGCTTCGACGCCGAAGATCTGGCCAAGCTGAACATGGCTCAGGTCCTGTCCTTCGCCACCGAATCTCTGGCAGCGCTGACAGCAGCCCAGTTGGACGGTCTCTACCTGGCCACCCCGATCGTGCTGGACCTGGACGGCAACGGCATCAGCACGCTGAGCGCGGCCGACGGCGTGAACTTTGACGTCAACGGCACGGGCAACACCAGCCAGAAATGGGGCTGGGTTGGCGGCAACGACGGCCTGCTGGTGCGCGACCTGAATGGTGACGGCATCATCAACAGCGGCAAGGAGTTGTTCGGCTCGGGCACGGAACTGGGCTCCGGTCAACGCGCCACCGACGGCTATGCCGCGATGCGCGAGCTGGATCTCAACCACGACGGCAAGCTCAATGCGCTGGATCAGAGCTTCGGCGAGCTCAAGGTCTGGGTCGATGCGGACAGCGACGGCCAAACCGATGGCGGCGAGCTGAAATCCTTGCAAGAGCTGGGCATCACCGAGATGAACCTGGCGGCGCAAGCCAACAGCACGATCGACCAGGGCAATCTGGTGGGACTGGTGTCGGGCTACACGACCAGCGACGGTCAGACCCACACCATGGCCGACGTCTGGTTCGCCAAGGACAACAGCCAGGCCGCAGCTCCCGCGCCGCAGCTGGGGGATGTGCTGGCCGGACCGGCTGGCACCCTGCTCGGCGAAGGGGCCGCGGTCAAGGGCAGCGATCTGGATCACAGCCAGAACGCGCAGGTGAGCCAGCAACACCTGTTCGTCAAGCAGCGTCCCGACGACGACGAGCTGCAGCGCATGAACCCGCTGATCTGATCGATCAGCCCGGACCCGGCCCCGACCCCGGGGCCGGGTCGCCCCGCACACCGCGGGGCTGCGAGCCCCGAGTGGGGCGCCCTCCACGGCGCCCTCACTCGGGGCTCGCTTGCTTTATGCTCCCCCGACAACCGATCCACGCCGCCTCCATCCCTGCCATGTCCGACACGCCTGCCGCCGATCCTCGCGCGCCCCGCATCCACGCCCTGGCCGATGTGCAAAGCCCGCACATCGGCGCCGGCACGCAGATCTGGCAGTTCTGTGTGGTGCTGGCCGGCGCGCGCATCGGCGCGGACTGCAATCTCAACGCCCAGGTGTTTGTGGAAAACGATGTCTGCCTGGGCGACCGGGTGACGGTGAAAAGCGGCGTGCAGCTCTGGGATGGGCTGAGCGTGGCCGACGATGTCTTCATCGGGCCCAATGTCAGCTTCACCAACGACCGCACGCCGCGCTCCAAGCGCTATCCGGCCGAGTTCCAGCGCACCCGCATCGAGCGAGGCGCCTCGATCGGGGCCAATGCCACCATCCTCGGCGGCGTGACGATTGGGGCGGGCGCCTTGATCGGCGCCGGCAGCGTGGTGACCCGCGATGTGCCCGCGGGCGAGTTGTGGGTGGGCAACCCGGCCCGCTCCCGCGGACCGGCACCAGCCTGAGCCTTCAGGCCCGGGCTGGCATCACACGCTGGCTCGAACGACCTGGATCAGGCGCTCGACCTGGGCCTCACTCATGCCCGGCCACAGCGGCAGGCTCAGCACCCGGGCATGGATGGCCTCGGCGATGGGAAAGTCACCGGGGCCATAGCCCAGCTCGGCATAGGCCGGCTGCAGATGCGGCGGCACCGGGTAGTGGATCAGGCTGCCCACGCCCTGGGCCTCGAGCGCGGCGGCCAGGCGGTCGCGCGCCTCATGCTGCACCACAAAGAGATGCCAGGCAGAGCGCAGGCCCTCGGGCTCGACCGGCAGCTGCAGCGGCAGGCCGGACAGACCATCGCGCAGCTGCGCCGCCAGGCGGCGGCGCTCGTCGGTGGCCGCCTGCAAATGCGGCAGCTTGGCGGCCAGCACGGCGGCCTGGATCTCATCCAGGCGCGAGTTGATGCCCTTGACTTCGTTGTGGTACTTGATGCGCGAGCCGTAGTTGCGCAGCACGCGCAGCTGGGCATCAAGCGCCGCATCGGCCGTGGTGACACCGCCGCCATCGCCCATGGCGCCGAGGTTCTTGCCCGGGTAGAAGCTCCAGGCCGAGATGTCCGCCAGGCTGCCGACGCGGCGACCGCGGTACTCGGCCGCATGGGCTTGGGCGCAGTCGTCCAACACCTTGAGGCCGTGGCGGCGGGCCAGGGCCACCAAGGCATCCATCTCGGCCGGCAGGCCGTAGAGATGCACTGGCAACAGCACCTTGGTCCGGGGCGTGATCGCCGCTTCGACGCGGGCCGGGTCGAGGTTGTAGGTCTGCGGGTCGGGCTCCACCGGCACCGGCCGGGCGCCGCACTGGCTGACCGCCAGCCAGGTGGCCACATAGGTGTTGCTGGGCACGATGACCTCGTCACCCGGGCCCACGCCCAGGGCGCGCAAGGACAGGGTCAGCGCATCCAGGCCATTGGCGACACCGGCGCAATGCTGGGTCTGGCAAAAGCGAGCGTAGGCCGCCTCGAACTGCTGCAGCTCCTGGCCGAGCAAAAACCAGCCGCTGCCAGCCACGCGCAGCAGGGCCGCGTCGATCTCGGCCTGGGCGCTGCGGTAGGCCGGCTGCAGGTTGAGGAAAGGAATCTTCGCCATCTCGCTCATGCCTGGGCTCCCCCGGTGGCCTTGGCTTCCTTCACTGCAGCCAGGAACTCGTCGTAGTTGCGGATGTAGTCTTCGGCGCTGTAGGTGTCCGAGGCCAGCACCAGCAAGACGGCGTCGGGCGAAAACTGGTACTGGATGCCCCAGACCATGGGCGGGATGTGCAGGCCCAGGCGGGCGCTGTCGAGCAGGATCTCGTCGCGGTGCTGGCCGTCATCGACGACGATGCCGACCGAGCCCTTCACGCAGACCAGGAACTGGTGGCAGGCGCGGTGGGCATGCTCGCCGCGCACCTCGCGGCTGGGCACGTCGTAAACCATGAAGAAGCGCTGCGGCTGAAAGGGCAGATGGCTGCCGATCTCGCCAAAGCTGAGGGCACCGCGCAGATCGACGATCTTGGGCAGGCGGTGCAAGGTGGCGCGCGCCACGCTGAGCTGTGGCAGGCTGTCGGCCGACAGGGCTGCAGCCCGGGCGGCCGAAGCCTGGCCTGGCAAGTCCACGTGGGGTGTGTCCACATAACCGGTGATGTGGGCGGGGTTGCCGGCGACGATGGCATTGGGTGGCACATCACGGCTGACCACGGCGCCGTCCATCACCAGGGCGCGTGCGCCGATGGTCACACCCGGGCGAATCGTGGCGCCTGAGCCGATGCTGGCGCCCTGGCGCACCCGGGTTTGCACAAAGGCCTCGGGCCGCTGCTTGCTGCGCGGGAAGGGATCGTTGGAAAAGGTGACGTTGGGGCCGACGAAGACATCGTCTTCGATGCGCACCCCGTCCCAGAGCTGCACGCCGCATTTGATCGTCACCCGGTCACCGACTTCGACATCGTTCTCGATGAAAACGTGGTCGCAGATATTGGCATCGCGGCCGATGCGGGCGCCCGGCAGCACATGACTGAAGGCCCAGATGCGGCTGCCCTCGCCCACCGCCGCGCTCTCCAGCAAGGCCATGGGGTGGACATAGACGCCCGGCGGCGATTGCGGTTCAGGGGTCAAGATCGGTGCATTCACGTTGCGGCTCACTCCTGGCTGGCTGGTCGCGCTTGGGTCTCAGGGGCACGGCCGGCGCCGCACCCGATGCTGCGCAGGATACTGGATGCGCTGTCCAAGGAAGCTACGACAAAGAGGGTTGGAGCCCGGCTGTTTACCCCAATGCTGGCCGCGCGGAGAGGCGCGGCACACCCTATAGACTCAGGTTTAGGGAGCGAATCCCGGCTGAATCCGGCGTTTGGGCCCGGCGGGCTTGCGCTCCAATGCAAGCCAAGGCTGTGGCGCACGCGTTTTCGGACGCTCCAGCGAGAAATTGAACCAGCGAAAGTGCAAACACCCATGAAAAAAGCGTTCATCACCGGTGTGACGGGGCAGGATGGCTCCTACCTGGCGGAATCCCTGCTGGCCAAAGGCTACGAGGTGCATGCCACCCTGCGCCGCAGCTCGGTCTTCACCTCGGCGCGCATCGACCACCTGCTCGAGCACCAACGCTTCAAGACCTACCACGGTGACCTGACCGACTCCAGCAATCTGCACACCCTGCTGTCCAAGATCCAGCCTGACGAGATCTACAACCTGGGCGCCCAGTCCCACGTCGCCGTGTCCTTCGAGGTGCCCGAGTACACCGCTGAGGTCGATGCCCTGGGCACCATCCGCCTGCTCAATGCCATCAAAGACCTGGGCATCAAGCCGCGCTTCTACCAGGCCTCGACCTCCGAGCTGTTCGGCGGCTTGCCCGAGACCGCGCCGCAAAGCGAGAAGACGCCCTTCTACCCCAAGTCGCCCTACGGCGCGGCCAAGCTCTATGCCTACTGGATCGTGGTCAATTACCGCGAGAGCCATGGCCTCTATGCCTGCAACGGCATCCTGTTCAACCACGAATCGCCTCGCCGCGGCGAGACCTTTGTGACCAAGAAGATCACCAAGGCCGTGGCCCGCATCTCCCAAGGCCGCCAGGCCGTGCTCAGCCTCGGCAACCTCGATGCCAAGCGGGACTGGGGTTATGCCAAGGACTATGTGGAAGCCATGTGGCTGATGCTGCAGCAGGAAAAGGCCGATGACTATGTGATCGCCTCGGGCGAAACCTACACCGTGCGCCAGTTTGTGGACATGGCCTTTGCCGAAGTGGGCATCGAGCTGGACTGGCAAGGCGAAGGCGTGAACGAGCGCGGCCTGGACCGCCGCACCGGCCGCCCCCTGGTGGTGATCGATCCGCGCTACTTCCGCCCGGCCGAGGTGGACCTGCTCTGGGGCGACGCCAGCAAGGCGCGCGAAAAGTTGGGCTGGACCTCCAAGACCTCGATCCGCGACCTGGTGCGCATGATGGTGCAGTACGACCTCAAGAACGAAACCTACGGAGGCCATGAGCCATGATTCTGGTCACCGGCGCCACCGGTTTTCTGGGTCGACGCGTCTGCCGCCTGCTGGACGCCCAGGGCCAGCCCCATCTGAAGACCTCCCTGTCTCTGGGTCTGGACCTGCGCGACCCCATCGCCACGGAGGCTTTTTTTGCCGCCCACAAGCCCAGCCAGGTGATCCACTGCGCGGCCTTTGTCGGCGGCATCCAGTTCGGCTACAAGCATTCGGCCGAGCTCTTTCACAACAACCTGCAGATGACGCTGAATCTGCTCGCCAGCGCCCAGCGCCACGGCGTGCAGCGCATCGTCAACCCGATCTCCAACTGCGCCTACCCGGCCAAGGCCACGCTCTTCAAGGAAGACGAGTTCTGGGACGGCCCCCTGCATGACTCCGTCATGGTCTACGGCTTTGTGCGCAAGGCCTCCTGGGTCGGCGCGCAAGCCTATGCCCAGCAGTACGGGCTCGATGTGATCAACCTGATCCTGTCGAATATGTACGGCCCCGAGGATCATTTCGAGGAAGTGCGCTCCCATGCCCTGGGCGCCCTGGTGATGAAGTTCGCCCGGGCCAAGAAGCTGGGCCTGCCTGAGGTGGTGGTCTGGGGCAGCGGCACGCCGGTGCGCGAATGGCTGCATGTGGACGATGGCGCGCAAGCCCTGGTCCGCGGCCTGGCTGCGCCGCGCTGCGAGCAGCCGGTCAATATCGGTGTCGGCCGCGGCATCTCCATCCTGGCCACGGCCGAGATGATCCAGCGCGAGATCGGCTACACCGGTCGTCTGGTGCTGGACCCGAGCAAGCCCGACGGCGCCCCTTACAAGACGGTGGACGGCAGCCGCGGCCAGGCCCTGCTGAACTGGTCCCCCGAGATCGATTTTGAAGACGGCGTGCGCGCCACCATCCGCTGGTATCTGGAGCAAGAAGCCCATGGCAGTCACTGAAATCAAGCAAGGCGAGCTGGTGCTGGCCCGCCACATCCCGGCCAGCGTGGCCTGGAGCGGCGGCCTGCAGTTCTTTTCCCCCGAGGGTGACTACCAGCAGGTGGGCACCTGGGGCTATGAGCAGGGCAAGACCTTGCTGGCCCACAGCCACAATGAAGTGAGCCGCGAGGTGCTGTGGACGCAAGAAGTGCTTTACATCCGCGCCGGCCGGGTGCGCGCCGAGATCTACGACACGGCCGATCAGAAGGTGGCCGAGCTGGAGGCCGGCGCCGGAGACATCCTGGTGCTGCTGCGCGGCGGCCACGGCTATCACATCCTGGAGAACGGCACCCAGGTGCTGGAGATCAAGAACGGCCCCTATGTCGGCGCCGACGCGGACCGGAGGCGGCTGTGAGCGCGGCAGCAATGGGCGAGACGGGCGCGCTGATCAAGGTCCATCTGGGCTGCTGGCACCGGGTCATCCCCGGCTTCGTCCATGTGGACCTGTGCGACATGCCGCACATCGACCACAAATCCGGCATCGACGCCCTGCCCTTCTTGGCCGACAACTCGGCCTCGTTGATCTACTGCAGCCATGCGCTGGAGTATTTCGACCGCGACCAGGCCAGTGAGGTGCTGAAAGAGTGGCACCGGGTGCTGGCCCCGGGCGGCGTGCTGCGCCTGGCCGTACCGGATTTCCAGGCCCTGATCCAGGTCTACCAGCAAACCGGCGAGCTGGCCCGGGTGCTGGGCCCGCTCTACGGCAAGATGGCCATCCAGACCGAGCAAGGCCCGGCCACCCTGTATCACAAGACCACCTACGACCAGGCCAGCCTGAGCACCCTGCTCGAAGCCTGCGGCTTTGTCGCCCCCGAGCGCTGGGACTGGCGCCAGACCGAGCATGCCGCGGTGGACGACCACTCGCAGGCCTACTTTCCCCACATGCAAAAGGACACCGGCATCCTGGTGTCCCTGAACCTGCAGGCGCGCAAGCCCACCTGACCCCGCCATCATGAGCGACACACCAGAATTCATCCCCCAGATGCGGCCGCTGTTCGGCGGCGAGGAAAAGGCCGAGCTGATGGCCTACCTCGACGAAGACGGCTTCTTCACCGAGTTCAAGAAGACCGAGGCCTTCGAGCGCCAGATCGCCGAGTTCACCGGCGCGCGCCACTGCATCGTCGTCAACAACGGCACGGTCTCGCTGACCCTGGCCGCCATCGCCGTGGGCGTGGGCCCGGGCGATGAAGTCATCGTGCCCGACTACACCATGATCGCCACGCCCAACTCGGTGAAGATGCTGGGCGCGCAACCGGTGTTCGTCGATGTCGACCCCGACACCCTGATCCTGGACCTGGCCGCCACGCGCGCCGCCATCACGCCCAAGACCCGCGCCATCATGCTGGTTTCGGCCAACGGCCGCGCGCCGGCCTGCGGCATCGCGGCCTTCGAGGCCCTGGCGCGCGAAACCGGGGTGGCCCTGATCGAAGATGCCGCCCAGTCCCTGGGCTCCGTCTACCCCGACGGCCGCCACATCGGCCGCGCCGGCGCCATCGGCAGCTTCTCCTTCTCGGCCCCCAAGATCATCTCCACCGGCCAAGGCGGCGCCCTGATCACCGACGACGATGCGCTGGCCGACAGGCTGCGCCGCCTGAAGGACTTCGGCCGCGCCGCAGGCGGCACCGATGTGCATGACAGCATCGGCTACAACTTCAAGTTCACCGAGCTGCAAGCCTGCGTCGGCCTGGCCCAGATGCGTCAGCTGCCCGGCCGCATCGAGCGCAAGAAGGAAATCTGGCGTCGCTATGCCGAAGGCCTGGCCGGCATCCCCGGCATCCAGCTCTTCGCCCATGACCTGAGCCTGTGCACGCCCTGGTTCATCGACTGCCGCGCCGAGCGCCGCGATGCCCTGGCCGCCCATCTCAAGGCCCAGGGCATCGGCACCCGCACCATGTACCCGCCCATCCACCAGCAGAAAGCCTACGCCTTGCCCGGCCATCATCCGGTGGCCGAAGAGATCGGCCGCTCGGGCCTGTGGCTGCCGTCCATGATCCAGCTGAGTGACGCGCAGATCGAGCGCATCTGCCAAAGCATCCGCAGCTTCTATCTGGGCTGAGCGATCGGGGCCACGAGGCCTCGCCCGCAACAAAAACACAAGGGCCACGCGGCGCAAACCGCGTGGCCCTTTTGATTGAGAGACCCGCAGCCGGCCGCTTCAGATCGGCAAGCTCAGGCGGTACGGGATCGAGAAGACGTTCTCACCCAGGTAGACAAAATCACGATCGCGCCCGGCGATCGCCTTGAGGAAGTTCTTCGAGGTCCCCTGGCCAGGCAGGGCCCAGTCGTGCAACTCGATGGTCATCAAGGGGAAGGCATCGATCCAGTCGACGTTCTCTTCGAACAGCACCGACTCATAGCCTTCGATGTCCACCTTGATCATGAACGGCAGGAAACCGGCCGACATCGGGTACTGCTGCAAGAGCTCGGGCACCGTGATGGTGGCAATGCCACCGCCCGCGGCGGCGCGGGTCTGAAAACCCACGGGATCGGTGTCGGGGTTGCTGATCTCCACCGCCTCCTGGCGGCAGCTGGCGGCGCGCTGGAAGGCCGTGATCTGCGGGCGTGACAAGGTGTTGGCCACCAGGCAATCAAAGTTGCTGGCTTCCGGCTCCACCGCCAGCACCTTGGCCTTGGGCCACTGCAGACTGAAGTACAAGGCGCTGAGCCCCACATTTGCGCCCAGATCGATGATCAAGGGCGTCCAGCCCATCTGCACCGCAAAGTTGTAGAACTTGTTCAGTTCGGCCGCACGTTTGAGGCGGGCCACGGAAAATACCTGCGCACCGAAGATCTGTTCAAACAGCGGAATCTCGTACTTGTCGGCGCGCAGGCTGACGGTTGCGCTCTGGTCACCCAGGGTCACCGTGCGGGTTTCGATCATGTCAGAGCCCTCCTGAGACTCGAAATCATGGGGCTGAGCTCGGCATCGGATGCGGCCTCAGAGCACATCAGCCGCGATCTTCTGGCGCACCGCCGGAGGCACAAAGTCAAAGATATTGGAGGCCAGCATCAGATCGCCAGGCTTGCTGTCCAGCGCCTCGATGCTGGCCACCACGTAGCGGGTTGGCGTGTTCAGCAGCAGATTGCGCACCTGCAGGTAGGCGCCCTCGCTGGACAGCCAGGAGCCCTCGCCGTTGATCAAGCAGTTGGAATCGATGAAGCGCTCCTGGTTGGCATGGAGGTCCAGGCGCGCCGCCACATCGATGCGGTTGTCGCCGACATTGCGCATGCCCCAGACCTGCAGGCCGCTGCCTTGCAGACGGGCGAACAACAGGCTGCGCAGGATGTTGAAAATATCCTCACCGTACAGCGCGCCCACCTCGGCCGCCTGGCGCACGCGCGCCTCAAACGGCGTGCGCGCATCGATCTGAAAGCGGTCACCTGGCAAGGCCTCGACCTTGGCCAGCAGATAGGCCTGCAGGAAATCACGCCGGCTCGGCGCGCCCTTGATCAAGCGGTGCACCGTCTGGGCAAAGCTGACGGTGAAGGGGTTGACATCGAACAGCACCAGCTCGGCCAGGCCCTGGCCGCTGCAGGCCTGCATCTGATCGAGGCTGAAAAAGCCGCCGCAGCTGGCAAACAGGCTCTTGCCCACATAGCGGCCGCGGGCCGCGTGAAGCTGCTGGATGTGGCGCTGCACCAGACTGACGGCCTCGGCCGTGCCCAGGTAGACATCGTTCCAGCTTTGGAAGGAATGTTTGCCGCCCATTTGCGCCGTCAGGCCCACCTGGCCGTAGAAGCCGGCCACATCGTCCCAGCGCAAGGCCTGGCTCTTGCCGGCCAGGGTGAAGAGCACATTGCGCTCGGGCGACTGCCAGCCCGGCAGTCGCTGCAGGGGCGAAACCTGCAAGCTCAGCAGACGGGCCATGCTGTAGAGCTGCTCGCTGTTCAGGCAATTGGCGATGCAATGATCGATGCGCACCGCTTCGCTGACCTCCCAGTCGCTGCTGGCCGCGTTGTGCTCCAAGATGTGGACCTGCTCGAAATGCTGCAGCGCCCAGCGCAAGGTCTGGATGAAACGTGCCTGCGGCACGCCACAGCCCAGCAGCACATGCAGGAAGCAATGTTGGATACCGGCGAACTGGGCCGGATCGGCCGCCAGGGCTTCATCGACAGAAACGTTGACGCGTTGAACCTCCAGCTCGCTGAAACCGAAGGGCCGCACATGGGTCACCTCGACAAAGCGGGCGCCACCGATGGCCTGGGCACTGGCCTGCAGCGCGATCTGGTGCGGGTCGGCCGGACGGCCGGCCACGGCCGTGCTGGCCGGCTGCGGCGCCTCGGCTGCGGCAGCGGTGGCATGCGCGGCACCAAAGCCTGCCGGCACACGCCCCATGCGGTGGGCGGCAAAGTTCTCATTGCTGAAGCTGGCCTGGCCGAAACACAACACCGGCTGGCGCAGCTTGCCCAGGGGCAAGGTGGCGAGCGAGGCGATCGACCAGCCGGCGCGCAGGCCCGCCTCGGTCTCGTGGCTGGCCAGATAGGCCTCGTCGGGCGTGGCCATGCCGATCAGCTTCATTTCACCGACCTGCTCCAGCGCCCGCATGCGGGTGACGCCATAGATGCGATGGGCATTGAAATGGGTCAGGTCCTGCCCCACCGGCACGGCGACGGCGCACATGCCATGCGGAGCAATGCAACGCGACATCAGCAAGAAGGTGTAGAGGTCGCCCAGCGGCATGAAGCGGTCGCCGTAACGGCCCAGGCCCGAGTGCTCGATGGAGCTGTAGGACAGCACCATGTCATAGGCCTGCTCATGACGATCCAGCTCCTGCAGGTATTGGTCCCAGGTGATGGTGCGCACGGGGGTCGGGCTGCGCAGCTCGCCGTCCCAGTGGATCTCGCGGTACTCGACCGTGGTGACTTCGGCCGCGCCGAACAGGCAGCACAGCAGCTCCAGCCAGTAGGTCTCGGAACCAATCACCAGGATCTTGCTGCCGCGGATATGGCTTTGCAGCTTGGCGATCTGGGACAGGGCCTCCGGGTAGGGGCACAGGGTGCGGAAATCGGCCTCGGTGAAGCGCGACAGCCCGGCCTCCACCCATTGATTGAAACGCTCGGCATCCCAGTGCAGCACCGGCGTCGAGCTGCTGACCATGATCATGCGCTCGAGAATGGGGGTCTTGTAGCCCAGGGTCTCCCAGTAGATGAACTCGGGCGGCACGGTTTCCAGCGGCGCCGGTCCGGGCTCACCCTGAACGGCGCTGAGCGGAAACTTGGCGCCGCCGCGCGGCAGCATCTGGGTGCAGCGCTGCACAAACAGGCTGTTGACCTGCTCCAGGGCCGAGAGCGGCGCAGCAGCCGGCGCGGCCACCGTGGCGGCCACAGGCGCAGCCGCCTCTTGCAGCACGCCGTGCAGATGACGCGAAATCTCGGCAAAGGTGCTGCCCGGGTGGAAAACCACCAGATTGACGCAGGACAGCAGGTAGATGTCCTTGAGCGCATCGACACCATGGTCGGCGCTGACGGTGTAGCTGTCCGGATCACCCCAGACTGCCTTGCCCTCGTTGAGCTGCAGATGCAGGCGGTCGTGGCGGCTCATCAGCTGGCTGGGGAACAGCTCACGTAAGCCCTGCTCCAGCTGCGCGTCTTCGGTCGAGAGGAAGAACTTTTCGCCGCGGTCCACGCCGATGCGATCGCGGATCAGGCCGCTGTAGAGATCGAGCGCGTCCTTGAGCCCGAAGTCAGTGCCGCGGGCATGCACGCCCTTGGTCTGCAGGGTCAGGCCGTGCTCGGCCGCCTGAGCCAGCACCTGGTCGCGGATGTCTTCGGCCGGCACCAGGCTGCGCAAGGCAGCGATCGACAATTCCCGCGGCACGCAGTCCAGATAGTCGTTGTCGTAGACGATCACGGTCTCATGCGGATCATCGAGCCTGAGCGCCTGGGCATGCTGGGGCGTCGAGAATTGCGAGACCTTCAGCAGCTGATCGCGCCCGAAACGCTCGGCCTCGCGCGTGACCCCATGGCCGGGCCCCTTCTCGGTGAACAAGGCCACACTGCGGCCAGCCAGAGCCTCGATTTCGGCCAGGCTGATGGGGTCGAACTGGTTCTGGTACAGGCGCTCCAGCGGCGTCAGGCAGCCGTTGGGGGTGATCGAATCCCAGTAGACGCGCAGCTTGCGCCCGGTCAGACGGCAGTAGGCAATGGCCGCGGCCAGGGGGCGCAGGCGATTGCCCAGGCCACTGGTGCAGTAGGCGATGAAGAACTTGTCAGCCATGCTCGGGTCTCCGTGCGAATCCAGGGGGTATCCCCGCAGTATCCCGGCGCCGTCACGGTGCGAAGCAGCAAAAAGCCGGGACAAGCCCGGCCTTTCAAAAACGGCATTCCGTCACGGCAGCCCTGCCCCGGGCGCCGGGCGGCCGGCTCACGGCCCCCACTCGAAGCCGAGCAGGCTATTGGGCAGGCCGGCATCCAGGCTGTCATGCCGGCTGCCCTGCACCCGGGCGCGGCAAGGCGAGCCCGTCTTGAGCGCAATGGCCGACTCCAGCGCCGCCACATCGGCCAGCGGCGCGGATTCCGAGGCCAGCACCAGCATCTGCCCTTGCGGCTTGAAGGCTCCCGCCACCAGGCTCAGCAAGGGCTTGAGCAGGCGGCCCGAGGCACCCAGCACCACGATCAGGTCAAAGCCGCCATCGTCGGGGCGGAAGGCCAGCTCGCCGCCTGCCAGCTGCTCGGCCCGCAGCTCGATGCGGGTGCCGACGCAGCCGGGCAAAAAGGCGCAGAGCGCCGCCTCAGCCCGCGCGCGCTCCTCGGCCTCGAAGGCCGCGGGCTCGGCGCCGGTGATGCTCACCAGCAGCAAGCGCCCGGGCTTGCCCCGCCAGGGCGTCAGCCAGTCGTTGAGCGTGGCCGCCACCTGGCGGCGCGGTGCCACCTGGGCACCCAGGCTGGAACCGGCCTGGTAGCAGAGGTACTCGAACAGCTCCAGGCGTGCGTTGTAGCTGCGGCCCTCGAAGCGGCCATGGTCCAGGTAATGCTGGCGCGGATTGGCGCGCGCCGCCGGGTCCTGGCGGTGCATCCAGGCGTAGCGCACCGCGTCGAAGTTGGCATGCACGCGGTTGGGCTGGATGTTGGCGCTGTTCTGGATCAGGTCGTTGTCATGCTTGAGCCCGGGCAGGTAGTCGATCTGGGCCTGGGCGCAATGGATGGCGAAATCAAACGACATCTGATCGCGCTTGCAGAAATTCAGGATCTGCTCCCACCAGATGACGCCGAACTTCACCAGCACCGGGTGCATGTGCTGACGCAGGATGACGGTGCAGGTGCTCAGCGGCGTGATGTCGCTGAGCGGCATGCGGGTGGCGTAGAAATCCAGCTGGGCGCTCAAGCGATCGACCGATTCATAACCCAGCTGCACGATGGCCTCGGCCTCCTGGCGCGGGTTGCTGCGCGTGGTGTGGCGGAAGGTGCGAAAGGCGTAGGGGCTGGCGCACTGCAGATCGGCCGCCCGTGGCATGCGCTTGAAGCGCACGATGTTGTCGACGTAGAGGCTGTACTCCCAATCCGGCAGGTACTCATGCGGCAAGGCCTTGGGGCGACGCGAGAGCTTCTCAGGTGGCAGCGGCGTGTCGTCGAGGTAACGGAACTCCCAGACCGGGCTGCGCAGCGCGCGGTTGTCGGTGAAGCAGACGAAGCCGATGTCGAGATCGGTGTCATCGCGCGCACGCTCCAACTCGGCCAGCGGGTCACCCAGCGGCTCCTTGGAGCCGGTGAGCACGGTGTAGATGACCAGGCGGGGGCGTCGAGCTTGGGGCGTCGTCATGGGCGGGATTGTGTCAGTCAGTGAGGCGCAAGGCCGTTCAGCGCAGCGGCGTCATCACGCCACGGCCCATGGACCACATCATGGCCACCGCCTGCTGGCCGTCGAACAAGGCGTTGACATGGGCCACGCGCAAGGAGAAGTAGTCCGACTCGCTGCCCATCACATCGAAGAGCGAGCGGCGGCCCAGCTGCTGCCACTGCTGGAGGGTGGACACGCGCAGGCGGTCGCTGTTGCGCAGGATGTCGACGATGCGGCGTGCACGGTCGAAGGACGACACGGCCGATTCGTGGATGTCGATCAGTCGGTAACGCCGCGCCTCGATGGCATCCTCGCGCTGCAGACGGGCGGCCTCGGCGCGCTTGCGGGCCGAGTTGATGGCCGGCTCGGCCGTGGCGTTGTAAATGGGCATGGAGACACTGAGGCCCGCCGACCATTCCGCGCCCTTGCCAAAGCCGGCGATGGCTGCGCCGGTGCCGGTGACATTGATCTGGGGTTTGAAGCTGGCCGCCACCGAGTCGGCGTAGCTGGACTGGGCCTTGGCCTGGGCATCGAGCTGGGCCACATCGGGCGCGCTGACCACATCGCGCTGCATCTCTTCCAGATCCGGCACCTGGGTCAGCAGGGCCGAGTAGCTGGCGCTCGGTGGCAGGTTGTCGCCGACCAGGCGGCGCAGGCGGGCCTCGGTCTGCGTCAGGGCCGATTGGGTCTGCTGCACAGCCAGCTCGGCCTGCTGGCGATTCTTGACCGCCTGCACCAGCTCGCTGGCACGGCCGCGATCGGCCTTGACGATGGTGTCCAGCGCCTCGACCAGGCAGACCATCTTGCGAACGTACTGGGCATAGACCTGACCTTGCAGCTGGTAGCGGCTGCGATCCATGGCCAATGACACGGTCTGCAAGGCCAGCTGCTGCTCGGCATTGACCAGACCCAAGCGAGCCGACTCGGCCAGTTGGTTGCGCCAGTTGGCCAGCATGCTGTTGCGGCCAAAGTCGTAGAGCGGAGCGCTGACCGTGAGGCTTGCACGGCCCTGATTGCCGTGGCTGACCGGCAGATCGCCGGCCTTGACACCCACATGGGCCAAGCTGCCCGAGAGATTGACCTGCGGCATGCGCGCGGCACGGGCCTCTTCCCAATCGAGTCGTGCAGCCTGGGCCAGCATGGTGGCTGCGCCCAGCGCCTGGCTGCGCTTGAGGGTCAGGTCCACCAACTCCTGCAGCTGGCTGCGCGGGTCGATGAACTGGGTGTCCACCATGCGGGTGTCGCGACCACTGCTGCTGGGCAGGGCGTCTTCTTCGCCGCACTGGCTTTGGTTGGCAGGTTTCTCAGCCGCGGCCGGCGCTGCGGGCGCCGTCGCGGCTTTGCTCGTCTTGGCCGGGGCTTTGCCCGCGGCCTTGCTGTTCGGTGCGGCTCCCACCATGCCGGATGGGCCCAAGACCAGCGTCAGGCCGGCCAGCAAGGGCAGGACGAGACGGTGCAAGGCTCGGCGAGCAGGAGGGCGCAAGGCGGTCTGAAGAGGTTCGGTCAGCATGACCGCTACTTCATCACAGCAGCCTCATCGCGAAGCCTGGAACAGCGCTCGCATGACGCCGCAAATCGACGGTTCCCTGGGGCAGCCTGGAACGCGCACTTGCGCCGCACTCGGCGTCAGCGTCGGCTCAGCGTTCGCTCATCGCCTCGCGCGCCTTGAGCATGGGGCGCAGCAGGAAGCTCAGCACCGAACGTTCACCGGTCTTGATCTCGACGGTTGCGCTCATGCCCGGGATCACCTGCACCGCCTCACCCTTGTAGCGCAGGGTGCTGCGTTCGGAGCGCACCAGCGCGCGGTAGTAGCGGCCCGAGCCTCCGGCCTTGTCGGACTCACCCAGGGCATCGGGGCTGATGTACTCGACCCGGCCCTCCAGGCCCCCGTAGATGTTGTAGTCAAAGCCCTGCAGCTTGACCTTGGCCTTCTGGCCGACGCGCAGATAGCCGACCTCAGCCGGCTTGATGCGGGTCTCGATCAATACCTCGTCGGTCAGGGGCACGATCTCCATGATGGGCGCGCCGGTGGTGATGACGCCGCCCAAGGTGTTGGCCCGGATGTTTTTGACCAGGCCGTGAACGGGCGAAGTCAGCACGGTGCGTTTGATGGCGTCTTCGCGCACCACCATTTGCTCGTCCTGGAGTGCGAGATCGTTCTGCAGCTTGACCAGCTCGGAGCTGGCCTCCTGGCGGAAGCGGCTGATGCGCTCGCTGCGCTGCTGCTGCAGCTCGTTGATCTGGCGCGAGAGATGCATGACCTCCACATTCGACATCAAGCCCTTGGCCGCCATGTCCTGCGAGATCTTGAGCTCGCGCGCCAGCATGCCGATGCTGCGCTCCAGGCTGGCCACCGCCTCGCTGAGCAGGCGCTGGCGGGCCTGATACGCACCGGTCTCGGCCGCCACGATGGCGGGCACGGCCTTGAGTTCCTCGGGAAAACTCAGCGCCTGGTTGTTGGCTTCGGCGGTCAGACGGGCGACCGTGGCCTTGGAGGCCAGGCGTTTGACATTGCCTTCGCTCTGTTGTGCTTCCACCCGGGTCGGGTCGAGCTTGGCCAGCACCTGGCCTTCCTCCACCTCCTCGCCCTCGCGCACCAAGAGCTCACGCAAGATGCCGATTTCCATGCTGGCGATCACCTGCTCGCGCCCATCGGGCACCACGACGCCGTCGCTGCGGCTGAGCTGGTCGACCTGGGTCAGGCCCGCCCAGATGATGGCAATCACCAGCGCCGCCAGCAACAGGTAGAGCGCCCAGGTGACACGCGGCAAGGGCTCATCGATATGAGCCGCCGCCAGGCTGCTCAAAAACTCTTGGTCGCCGCGGGCTGTGTTCATCGCAGCCATCCCCTGCCCTTGATGTTGCTGTTGTCGCTGAAGCTGCTTGTCATGAAAAACTCAAAAAGACACCGTCACTCAGCCTCAGACCGAGGCCGAGCGCTGCACCGGCTGCGCGGCCGGGTGCATGTGCAGATTGGAGGCAGCCTCGGCGCCGGCCGCTGCCGGCTGGGCCGGACGCACGCCCGAGAGCGCGGCCAGCACCTGGTCACGCGGGCCATCCATGACCAGGCGGCCAGAATCCATGACCATGATGCGCGTGACCAGCTCCAGCACGGCCGGGCGGTGCGTCACCACCACCAGGGTGCACTCGCCGGCGGCGTCGCGCAGCTGGCGCAGGAACGCGACCTCGGACTGAGCGTCCATGGAGCTGGTCGGCTCGTCCATCAAGAGAATCTGCGGTTTCGTGACCAGGCTGCGCGCAAGCGCCACCAGCTGCCTCTGGCCGCCCGAGAGCAGGCTGCCCATTTCACCCACGGGCAGATCCCAGCCCATGGGGTGGCCGGCCACCACACGGTCCAGGCCGGTCAGGCGCGCCACCTCCACCAGACGTGAGGCATCCACATGGGCACGGCCCATCAGCACGTTGTCCCGCAGCGTGCCATGGAACAGGCGTGGGTCCTGCGACACAAAGCCGACCCGGGCACGGAACTCGGCCGGGTCGATCTGGCGCAGGTCGATGCCATCGACCTCCACCATGCCCTCGGACGGCAGATACAAGCCCGCCAGCATGCGCAGCACCGTGGACTTGCCACTGCCGATGCGGCCCAGCACGGCCACCCGCTCGCCGGCCTTGAGCCGCAGGCTGACCGAGCGCAGCACGCGCGGCGCATTGCCCTCGCCTTCCATCGGGTAGGAGAAGCTCACGTCATGCATGCCCAGGCTGCCCGAGACGCGCGACAGCGGCACATAGTTGCGGCTGGCATCGCGCTCGGTCGGGCGTGACATCAGCTGATTCAGCGCAATGAAGGCCGCTTGCGCGCTCTGATACCGCGCCGCCAGCCCCACCACACTGTTCAGCGGCGCGATCGCGCGGCCCGCGAACATGATGGCGCCCATCAACGCACCGGCGCTGATGATGCCGTCTTCAATCAAGTAGACGCCCCAGACCAGCATGACCAGGGTGATCACCTGCTGCATGCTCATGGCGATATTGCTGCTCAGGCTGTGCAGGCCGCGGCTGCGCATGGAGGCTTCGGCGGCAATCGCCGTGCTGACCTCGTAGCGCTGCAGGAAACGGCCTTCAGCGCCAGCGGTCTTGAGATCTTCCAGGCCTTCGATGGCCTCGACCAGCGTGCCCTGCAGGTCGGCCGATTCATTCATGTGCGTGCGCACGGCCTTGCGCATCTGGTTCTTGATGGCAAACGTCAGGCCCAGCACCAAAGGGATGGCCAGCACGATCACCCAGCCCAGCGGCCCACCGACCACAAAACACATGGCCACGAAGAGCACGATGAAGGGCAGATCGGTCACCACCGTGACGCTGGCCGAGGCGAAGAAGTCGCGCACCACCTCGATCTGGCCGATGGTGCTGGCATAAGAGCCAGCCGAGGCCGGGCGGTGCTCCATGCGCACACCCAGGGTCTGGCGGAAGAGCTTGGAGCCGATGATGAGGTCGGCCTTGCGCCCGGCGATGTCGATCAGATGAGCGCGCAACTGCCGCGCGCTGAGGTCAAACACCACGGCCAATCCCGCGCCGATGGCCAGAGTCCACAGCGTCACGAATGATTGGTTGGGAATGACCTTGTCGTAGATCACCGTGGTCACCAGGCCGGTGACCAACATCAGCACATTGCTGAGCAGGGCTGCCACCATGGCGGCGCGGTAGTAGGGAATGAAACGCTTGAGCGTGCCCCAGAGCCAGTGGCTGCCATCGGTGCGCAGCAGCGGCTCGCCGCGGTTCTGCGCCTGTGAGGTTTCGGGCAGGGTCAGCAGCATCAGGAAGCCGCTGTACTCGGCCTCCAGTTCCGAAGCCGAAGCCGTGCAGACATTGGCATCGGCGCCCGGGAATACCACCTCGAACTGGTAGTCCCCACCCGGTTGGGCCGGATCCAGGCGCCGCACCAACACACAGGCATCGCCGCCATTGAGCAACATCACCGCCGGCAGCAACAGCGGGTTCACATCCTCGATCTTCTTGCGCACCAGGCCGGCGCTGTAGCCGGCTTCGCGCATCACGCGCAGGGCTTGATCGGGGCTCAGCGGGCCACCGCCGGTCAGCCCGGCGCACAGCGATTCGGCCGAGCGGGCCCGGCCATGGTGCTGGGTCATCCAGACCAGGGCATGGAGCAAGGGGTTGCCGATGTCGGACGCCGCCTGGTCCTGCCAGCTGTCGTCGGGCCCGTTGGCTTCTTCGGCAGGCGCGCTGCGATCCACAGCCAGGTAGATCCCGGGCTGCGCGGCCGGACGGCCGCCGTCGAAGAATGAATCGTGTCGCTGAGTCACTGTCGTCCTTCAGCCACGCCTTCAGGCCTTTTTCTGCTTCTGGCGCTGCGCCACCGCCATGGTTTCGAGCTTGTTTTCAAGATCGCGCACCAGGCCCGGAATGTCGAACAGTGTGGACTCGCGCCCTTGTTCGCGCAAGAAGCGCTTGTAGGAGCGGGCGCGGGCCGGGTTCTGGCCGATCTGCACCGCTCGCTGCTCGTACTCTTCCAGCGAATGGGTCACCAGATCGGGCAGGCCGACATGGGTCAGCAGGCTGCCGGCCATGCGCGAGATGTAGGTGCGGCCCGAGCGGGTCAGGATGGGCGTGCCGACCCACAAGCAGTCGCTGGCCGTGGTGCCGGCGTTGTAGGGGAAGGTGTCCAGCACCAGATCGGCCAAGGCAAAGCGCGCCACGTACTCCGGCGGCGCTACACGCGGCGCAAAGATCAGG
This sequence comes from Paucibacter sp. B51, assembly GCF_027863535.1. NCBI lineage: Bacteria > Pseudomonadati > Pseudomonadota > Betaproteobacteria > Burkholderiales > Sphaerotilaceae > Roseateles > Paucibacter sp. B51. The sequence goes on from NZ_JAPIVN010000001.1 coordinate 4,242,862, forward strand.
CGCTCGGGCGCAATGCCGTGCGAGGCCGCCACCTTGAGCATATTGGCATGCGACCAGGGGTTGTCGGCCAGCAGCCAGAGCACGCTGCCCTCCACCTGCTTGAGCACACGCATCCAGGCGTGGAACATCTCTTCGCTGAACTTGTGGTTGTTGTTGAAGGAGCAGAAGACAAAAGCGTCTTCCGGCAGTTGGTACTGGGCGCGGGTGGGCTCGGGGCCGACCAGGCGCTTGCGGTCGCTGATCTGGTAGCAGCGGTCCAGGTAGATGGGCTTCTCGGTGCAGTAGGGCAGGTACTCAGTGGGCATGACGAAGCGGTCGGCAATCATCCAGTCCACCCCCGGCAGGGCCGAGGTCGCCGGCAGCCCCATCCAGCAGGCCTGAATGGGCGCGGGTCGGTAGGCCAGGATATTGGGCCGTGCGCCGTTGGTCAGGCCTTGCAGGTCGATCAGCACATCGATGCCCGCAGCGGCAATCGTGCGCGCCGCCGTCAGGTCGTCCATGCCGTGCAGGCGCACATGGTGGTCGAAGGACTTGACGATGCGCTCGCGCAGCGGCGTGCCGTCGTCACGGCTCCAGCAAAAGCCGAAGACCTCGAAACGGCTGCGGTCGTGCAGCTCGTAGAGCTCGGCCGTCATCAGGCCGACGGCATGCATGCACAGATCGCCCGACAGGTAGCCGATGCGGATGCGCCCGTCACGCGGGCGCTGGGCTGCGGCCAGCTCGTGCAGGGGGCGGTCCTTGTAATCGATCACCTTTTCATGGACAAAGCGCTGCGCCACCATCAGCTGCAGCGCCGGGTCGTCGCTGGCGCTCAGCATGGCCAGCAGCGAGGTGCCGACCAGCAGCTGGTTCAGCGTCACCTCACCGACCGGCTGGTACACCGGCCAGGCGCATTGCTTCTGGCGGATGTGCACATAGTGCTGCAGCACACTGCCCTGGCGCGGGTTGATCTCCAGGCTGCGCACCATCAGTGCCTGCGATTCGTCGTAGCGCTTGAGGTTTTCCAGCAGGCGGGCGCCGTTGTTCAGGGCGTGGAGCAGCAGTTCCTCGCCATCGCGTCCCTTGGCCTGCACGCGCAGATCGTCGTAGACCAGGCGCCATTGCTCCAGCGCCTCCTCCTGGCGACCGAGCTGCTCCAGCTGATGGCCCAAATTGAGGCGGGCCTGGACAAAGTTCTCGTTGAAGGCCAAGGCCTTGCGGTAGACCTGCTCGGCTTCGGCATGGCGGTTCATCGCTCCCAGCAGCGTGCCCCAGTTGTAGCAGGCCACATGGGCCAGCGGCGACGGGGTGGTCTCCACCCAGACCTGGTAGAGCAAGGCCGCCGCTTCCAGCATGCCGGCCTGCTGTAGATGGCTGCTGCGGTCCATCAGCTCGGGCAAGCCCATCTGGCCGCTGCGGGCGCGGGCCAGCAGTTGCTCCACCTCGGGGATGGCGGTATTCGGCGTTTGGGTCGGCGGGGTGGACAGATCCATGGCTGTGCAGACCGCGGGCAAGGCGGCTGAGAGTTGGGCGACGTGACGACAAGGAACGAGGAAAACGGCGACTCAGGTCCGCCCGGCACCGCAGTGGCCCGGGGCGGATTGACGCACGACCTGATGTTAGGAGCGACGGCCCCGACCGGGCCGCTCGATTAGGGCGGGAAAGCCTGGCCTGTTCCCCGCATGGAGCACGCCCCTCGCGGTCTGGGCCCTGCGGCCCGATCGCAGCGGGAATGCTGGGCAAAGCCGGGCCTTTTCTCGCTTCAGCCGCACTCGCCCGCTGCCGAAAATGGGTTGAACCCTGTTGGAGGGGGAGCGAGCGGCCATGAGTGAGGCCGCCAAACTAGAGCAAAAAAATGTGGAACGCATTTCTGACTCGTTGGGCCAGGAGCCGCGCAGCATCGCCCTCGCGCGGACAACACAACAGCATCGCCAGCCGCCAGAGCACCCTGCCGCCGACCCGCAGCGGCGCGGCCAGCAGCCGCATCTCGCTGAGCGGCAATGATTCCATCTGGCAAAGCCTCTTGCGCTGGATCCCGGGCGACAGCGACCCCTGGGGCGCCAGCCAGCCCCCCTCCCCGGCCGCCAGCCAAAATCTTGCCAGCGCACGCGCCGAGTTCCAGGCCTGCATGGCCGGGCTGTACAGCCCACCGGCCGCCAGCGGCGCCGAGCCTGGCACGCCCCCGCAGGTCGACAGCGTGCGTGAGTTGCAGCGCAGCATCCGCCGCGCCCGCAGCCTGCGCGACCTCTGGCACTTGCGCACCTGGCTGTACACCGAAGTGGCCCGCCAGTTCTCGCAACACGAGGCCGAGCAGCGCCTGCAACGCCTGGACGCCTTGTTCCAGGGCGGCAGCTCGCAGCCCCTGAATGCCGAGCAGCAACGCCTGCTGGCACAGACCCAGGCTCGCGTGCAGGCCAAGCTGCAAGCGCAAGCCCATGCGGAAACGCTGGCGCGCATGCGTCAGGCCCGCAGCGCCCAGAAGGACTCCAAGGCCCAATCCGCGCAGGCACTGAGCGCCGACACCTTCGTGGCCACTCTGTCCGAACCCTGCACCGCGCATTGATTCATGCCAAGAAGACGAAAAGGCTGGCGAGAGGCCGAGCAACGCCATGGAACTGACCTTGCGTGACATCCCCCACTTCCCTCCACCTTGGGCCTTTGCCTGCACGGCCCAAACGGATGAGCGCCGCGGCCGCATCGCGGCCCGCCGCAGCTTTGTGGCACTCAAGCTGTGCTTCATGCGGGCCGCAGCCGAGCTGCGCGGCGTCAGCGGCGAACATCTGCAAACCCTGGTTCGCCAGGCCAGCGAGCCGATCGAGCTGTGGCTGATTCGGGGCAGCCTGCTGGCTGCGCTGGAACGCGCAGGCGAGTCTGGCCTGATGCACAGCGACCGCCTGAAGGAAGCCCTGCACGCAGCCTTGCAAGAGGCCTACCCGGAACGCCCCAGCCTCTGAGGCCTTGCCCGGTTCCACCATGCCCCGGGGAGTCGTGCGGCTCGGTGCAAAATAGGCCTCACGCATGAACATCATCATCCTCGACGACTATCAGGACGCGGTGCGCAAGCTGCACTGCGCGGCCAAGCTGGAGCACCTCAATGCCAAGGTCTTCACCAACACGGTGAAAGGCATCGGCCAGTTGTCGATACGGCTGCGTGACGCCGAGGTGCTGGTGCTGATCCGCGAGCGCACCCAATTCCCGCGCCAGCTGCTGGAGAAGCTGCCCAAGCTCAAGCTGATTGCCCAGACCGGGCGCGTCGGCAACCACATCGACATCGAAGCCTGCACCCGGCTGGGCATTGCAGTGGCTGAAGGTGTGGGCTCGCCGGTGGCGCCGGCCGAGCTGACCTGGGCCTTGATCATGGCCTCGATGCGGCGCCTGCCCCAGTACATCGGCAACCTCAAGCATGGCGCCTGGCAACAGGCCGGGCTCAAGGCCGCGTCCATGCCGCCCAATTTCGGCGTCGGCATGGTTTTGCGCGGCAAGACCCTGGGCATCTGGGGCTACGGCAAGATCGGCCAGATCCTGGCTGGCTATGGCCGCGCCTTTGGCATGCAGGTGCAGGTCTGGGGCAGCGAAGGCTCGCGCCTGCGGGCGCAGAGCGATGGGCTCATTGCGGCTGAGAGCCGCGAAGCGTTTTTTGCCAGCAGCGATGTGCTGAGCCTGCATCTGCGCCTGTGCGAGGCCACCCGCGGCATGATCACCCCCGAAGACCTGGCCCGCATGAAGCCGACCGCCCTGCTGGTCAACACCTCGCGGGCCGAGCTGCTGACCGATGGCGCCCTGGTCTCGGCCCTCAACCGCGGCCGCCCCGGCATGGCCGCCATCGATGTCTTTGAGAGCGAGCCCATCCTGCAAGGCCACCCCCTGCTGCGCCTGGAGAACGCCGTCTGCACACCGCACATCGGCTATGTCGAGCAGGACAGCTACGAGCTGTATTTCAACGCTGCGTTCGACAACATCCTGAACTTCATCAAGAGCGAGCCGACGAACATCGTCAACCCGGAAGCGCTGAAAGTGCTGCGATGAGCGCCACCGAAGCGGCACGCGCGCCGCAGCGCCCGGCTTCGCTCTGGGCCCTGTACCTGGCCTTCAACCGCCTGGCCCTGCAGGGCTTTGGCGGCGTGCTGGCGGTGGCGCAGCGCGAGTTGGTCGAGCGCCTGGGCTGGATGACTCGCGAGGAGTTCGTCGAGACTCTGGCCATCGCCCAGGTCTTGCCCGGGCCCAATGTGGTGAACATCTCGCTGATGATCGGCGACCGTTACTTCGGCCTGCGTGGCGCGTTCGCGGCCTTGGCGGGCATGTTCGTGCTGCCCTCGGTCCTGGTGCTGAGCATGGCGGCGCTCTACGGCAGCGTGTCCCAGCATCCGGTGGTGGGCAATGCCCTGCGCGGCATGGGTGCGGTCTCGGCCGGCTTGATCCTGGCCACCGGCCTCAAGCTGCTGCCGGCGGTCCGCAGCAACCCCATGGGCCGGGCCATCGCAGCCCTGCTGGCCCTGGCCACGCTGCTGGCCGTGGTCTGGCTGCGCCTGCCCCTGCCCTGGTTGGTGTTGCTGCTGGGTGGCCTAGGCATGGCAGCAGCCTGGCGCGGCCTGACGGTCGGCGAGCACACGGAAGGCTGACACCAAGATGCTGGCCAGCGCCCATGTCGACCTGCTCGACCTCTTCCTGCATTTTCTGACCCTGTCCCTGCTGTCCATCGGCGGCGCCATCAGCACGGCACCCGAGATGCACCGCTTTCTCGTCGGCGAACGCCACTGGCTCAGCGACACGGAGTTCACCTCCTCGATCGCCCTGGCCCAGGCCGCACCCGGGCCCAACATCCTGTTCGTGGCCGTGCTGGGCTGGAATGTGGCCGGCCTGAGCGGCGCCTTCGCCGCCATGGCCGGCATCATGCTGCCCTCCACCACCCTGGTGCTGGCCGCCACGCGCTGGGCGCGGCGCAACAAGGACAGCCTGGGCGTGCGCGCCTTCTCGGCCGGCATGGCGCCGCTGACCCTGGGCCTGATGCTGGCCACGGGCTGGCTGCTGGCCGAGCCTTATCTGCGCCTGCCCGAACACCGGCTCGCCACCCTGGCCCTGATCGCGGGCACGGTGCTGCTGACGCTCCAGACCCGGCTCAGCCTGGTCTGGATGGTGCTGGGCGGCGGGGTCTTGGGGGCGCTGGACCTCGTCTGAACCCCGGCGCACTTCATCGCCCGAAGCGCCGCGCTCCGGCCACGCAGAGAATCACCGCCACGGTCACGACCAGCATGGCCGGGCTCACCGCTTCACCGAGCAAGCCGGCCGCCAAGGCCAGGCCGAACAACGGCTGCAAGAGCTGCAGCTGACCCACGCGGGCAATCCCGCCCTGGGCCAGGCCGCGGTACCAGAACACAAAGCCAATCAGCATGCTGAAGAGCGAAACATAGGCCAGCCCCAGCCAGGCCGGCAGGCCGATGCCGCTCCAGCTCACCGGAAGCCGCCACCAGGTCAAGGCCAGCATCAGCGGCAGGGCCAGCACCAGGGCCCAGCAGATCACCTGCCAGCCGCCCAGGCTTCGCGAGAGCCGCGCCCCTTCGGCATAGCCCAGACCGCAGACCAGGATGGCCAGCAACATCAAGGCGTCGCCGCGCGGCGCCAGGCTCAGGCCCTGCGACAGCGCAAAGCCGACCACCAGAAAGCTGCCCAGCAGCGAGAACACCCAGAACACCGGCCGCGGCCGCTCGCCACCGCGCCAGACACCGAAGGCAGCCGTGCTCAGAGGCAGCAGGCCCAGGAAGACGATGGAATGTGCGGCGCTCATCCCCCGCAAGGCCAGGGCGGTGAGCAGCGGGAAACCCAGTACCACGCCCAGGGCCACCAGCAGCAGGGATCGCCACTGCGCCGCCGTCGGCCGCGGCTGGGCCAGCAGCAGCAGCAGGCCCAGGGCCAGCAGACCGGCGATGCTGGCGCGTGCGACGGTGAGAAACAGCGGGTCGAAATCCAGCACCGCCAGCCGCGTGGCCGGGAGCGAGCCGCTGAAGATCAGCACTCCGATGAAGCCATGGAGCCAGCCGCTCGAATTCTTGTCCATACCGTCGTGAGCGCCGCTGAGGGGGGGAGCGCGAAGAGTGACCGCAGCGGCCGATGAGCACAGCCTAAAGCCCGCGATCAATACAATCAAAAAATTGTCATGGATACATCCCCACCGCCATGTCCGCCCCTCGCTACAAACAACTGCTGGACCGCCTGGCCCAGGAAATCCGCAGCGGCGCGCTGCGCCCCGGCACGCGCCTGCCTCCGCTGCGCCAACTGGCCCGGCGTGAAGGCCTGGCCCTGGTGACGGCCAGCCGGGTCTATGCCGAGCTGGCCGGCATGGGCCTGGTCAGCGGCGAGGTGGGCCGCGGCACTTTTGTGCGCGACCCCAGCCTGCCGGCGGGCCATGGCCTGGATCTGGGCGTGCTGGCGCCGGATCTGGTGGATCTGGGCTTCAACTACCCCACCCTGCCCGGTCAGGCCGAGCTGCTGCGCAGCGGCCTGCGCCAGCTGGCGCAGGGCGGCGACCTGGAGGCCATGCTGCGCTACCAGCCCCACGGCGGCCGCCCGCATGACCGTGCGACCGTGGCCCGCCATCTGGCCAGCCGCGGCCTTTCCAGCTGCGGCGAACAGGTGCTGCTGGTGGACGGCGCCCAGCACGGCCTGGCCTGCGTAGGCCTGGCCCTGCTGCAACCGGGCGATGTGGTGGCGATCGATGCACTGAGCTACCCCGGCTTTCGCCTGCTGGCCGAAACCCTGAGGCTGGAGCTGGTGGCCGTGCCGGCCGCCCGCCATGGGGCGGGGCCCGATCTGGCCGCGCTGAATCGCCTGTGCCAGCAGCGCCGCGTGCGCGCGCTCTACACCATGCCCACCCTGCACAACCCGCTGGGCTGGGTCATGGGGCTGGCCGAGCGCGAGGCCCTGGCCGCGCTGGCCGAACAGCATGAGCTGCTGCTGATCGAGGACGCGGCCTACGCCTATCTGGTGGAGCGGGCACCGCCGCCTCTGGCCATGCTGGCGCCCGAGCGCACGGTCTACATCTCCGGCCTGTCGAAAAGCGTGGCGGCCGGTTTGCGCCTGGGTTTTGTGCATGCCCCGAAAGCATGGATTGCCGCACTCGAGCGTGCCATCCGCGCCAGCACCTGGAGCACGCCGGGCCTGACCACGGCCCTGGGCTGCGCCTGGCTGGAAGACGGCACGGTGGACCGGCTGGAGCGCGAGAAACGCGCCGACGCCCGTGAGCGCCAGCGCCTGGCGGCCGAGTTGCTCGGGCCCCTGCCCCGCATCGGCCACCCGGGCTCCTACTTTTTATGGCTGCCGCTGGGCGAGGACGTCCGCGCCGACCGGGTGGCGGCCGAGCTGCTGCAAGGCGGCATCTCGGTCTCCACCGCCGCGCCCTACACCGGCAAGCGCGACGGCAGCGAGCCCCAGGCCATACGCCTGGCCCTGGGCTCCGTGGACAGGGCCGCGCTGGCACCGGCCCTGCGCGAGGTGCGCCGGGTCATCGAGGCGCACAGCGTTCTCTGAAAAAACGCGCTCAGGCGTCCTTGGTGCCGAAGATCTTGTCGCCCGCGTCGCCGAGGCCCGGGATGATGTAGCCCTGCTCGTTGAGATGGCTGTCGATGGCGGCCGTCCAGCAGCGAACCTCAGGATGAGCCTTGTTGAGAGCCGCCACGCCTTCGGGCGCGGCCACCAGCACCAGGGCGCGGATGTCTTTGCAGCCGCGCGCCTTGAGCAGATCGATGGTGGCGATCATGGAACCGGCCGTGGCCAGCATGGGGTCGATGATGAGGGCGGTACGCTCGCCCAGATGGCCGACGAACTTGTCGAAGTAGTTGACCGGCTTCAGGGTCTCGTGATCGCGGGCCAGGCCGACGACCGAGATCTTGGCATTGGGGATCATGTCCAGCACGCCGTCCATCATGCCCAGACCGGCCCGCAGAATCGGCACCACCGTGACCTTGCGGCCGGCGATCTGGTCGATCTCGACCGGGCCGCACCAGCCCTCGATGGTGGTTTTTTCCAGCGGGAAGTCGGCCGTGGCCTCGTAGGCCAGCAGGCGCGCCACCTCGCCCGTCAACTCGCGGAACTTCTTGGTCGAGATGTCGGCCTCGCGCATCAGGCCGATCTTGTGTTTGACGAGGGGGTGCTGGACTTCGATGACGGCCATGGCTGTGCTCTTCTTCGGGGGAGGCAAAAACTGCGGGAGGGGGGCGATTATCCCTGGCGGGCGCGGCGCTGACGCAGGGCCTCGTAGAGGCACACGCCGGCGGCGACCGAGACATTCAGGCTTTCCACCGCACCCAGCATGGGGATGCTGACCAGCTCATCGCAGGTCTTGGCGGTGAGCTGGCGCAGGCCATCCCCCTCGGCGCCCAGCACCAGGGCCACCGGGCGGTTCAGGTCGATGTCGTAGATCGATTTCGTCGCCTGGTCCGAGGTGCCGATGATCCAGATGTCGCGCTCTTTCAGCTCATTGAGCGAGCGGGCGAGATTGGTCACCATCAGATAGGGCACGGTCTCTGCCGCGCCGCTGGCCACCTTGGCCACGGTGGCGTTCAGGCCGACGGCATGGTCCTTGGGGGCGATCACCGCGTTGGCGCCGGCGCCATCGGCCACGCGCAGGCAGGCGCCGAGGTTGTGCGGGTCGGTCACGCCGTCCAGCACCAGCAGCAGGGGCTGAACCTCGGCCGCTTCCAGGTCCTCCATCACCGCGTCCAGCGAATGCTGCATGGCCAGGGGCTGCACCCGGGCGACCACGCCCTGGTGGCGGCTGCTGCCGGCCAGCTTGCCCAAGCGATCGTCGTCGCTGTCGACCAGCTTGGCGCCGGCTTCGGTGGCGCGCTCGACAAACTGGCGCATGCGCTGGTCGCGCCGTGTGGCGTCGACATGGATCTCGCTGATGGATTTGGGGTGCGTCTTCAGGCGCACGGTCACGGCATGGAAGCCGAAGAGGATTTTGTTGCTGGTGCTGCTGCTCATCCGCGCATCGTAGCGGCTGCAGTCAACAAACCGATCAAAACCGGCTGATGCAGCATGTAGAAACTCAGGGACCAGCGACCCAGCACGGCCAGCAGCTGCAGCGGCGCCGGCAGCACGCCTCCCAACCAGGCCGGGCGTGCAGCCAGCAGCCAGCGGCCGCCGGCATAGCCCCAGAGCATCATGCCCAGCCAGGGCAGCACGGGCACAAAATCCTCGGCGATCGGCAAGCGCGTGACCAGGCCGACCCAGTTGGTCCAGCGGCTGTCGAAGAAGGGATGTGACCAGAGCTGCGGCGCCAGCCAGGCCAGCAGGCCCAGGCCCAGGCAGGCCCAGAGCGGCAAGCGCGGCCCGATGGCTCGCAGGATCAAGAGCATCACCGCCATGCCGTGCAGCACGCCAAAGCTGATGAAGCTGCGCGGGAACATCAGCGCCGAGCCGGCGCTGACCAGAAGCGCACAGCCCGCCACCTGGGCCCAGCGGCGCCAGAAACGCGACCAGGGCTGGCCCTGGTGCAAGGCCAAGGCCTGGCCCAGGCCGGCGCACAGCAGGAAGAGGCTGACGATGGCGCTGCGCTGCCCGGTCCAGAAGGGGTCGCGGTAGAAGTTCTGCTGGATCCAGCCAAAGTGGTTGAGGTCAAAGCAGAAATGGAACAGCGCCATCCAGACGATGGCCGCGCCGCGCAAGGCGTCCAGCCGCGGCACGCGTTGCAGCGGCGCTGGAGTGGGAGTGAGGGGCGAATCAGGGGCCAAAACAGTGCCGCAAGAGGAGTCAGAATGGCGGCAGTCTACGGGCAAGGCCGGGCCGCAGCCGCGCGCACATCCGCTGCGGGCTGCCCGGCATGCGCCGAGCATGACCGGCGCCACGCCTTGAATCCCCGCAATTCAGACCGACCTGCCACACTCGCCTGCTTTTTTCATTCAACTGCCCCGCCACGCCCGATGAAACTGCCCACCGCCCCCGCCTCTCAAGCCGCCCTGCTCGCCCTGGCCTTGCTGGCCGGTGTGGGCTTGAGCGCCTGCTGGCCCAATACCGCGCAGAGCAAGCCGCAGGCCGAGCCGCGCGCCGTGCAGCCGCGTGGCCCGCTCGATGCCGCTGAACTGAACAACATCAACGTCTTCAAAAAGGTGTCGCCCTCGGTGGTGCACATCACCACCCTGGCCCTGAGCCGCGATCTGTTCTCCATGAACATCACGCAGCAGCCGCGCGGCACGGGCACCGGCTTCATCTGGGACGATGCCGGCCATGTGGTGACCAATTTCCACGTGATCCAGGACGGCGACGCCGCCACCGTCACCCTGTCGGACCAAAGCAGCTACCCGGCCAAGCTGGTGGGCAGCTTCCCCGACCGTGACCTGGCCGTGCTGCGCATCGAGGCGCCCAAGGAGAAGCTCGCCGCCATCGCCATCGGCAGCAGCCGCGAGCTGCAGGTGGGCCAGGCCGTGTACGCCATCGGCAACCCCTTCGGCCTGGACCAGACCCTGACCCTGGGCATCGTCAGCGCCCTCAACCGCGAGATCGAGTCGGTCACCCGCCGCACCATCCGTGGTGCTATCCAGACCGATGCGGCCATCAACCCAGGCAATTCGGGCGGCCCCCTGCTCGATTCGGCCGGCCGGCTGATCGGCGTCAACACCTCGATCTACAGCCCCAGCGGCGCCAGCGCCGGTATCGGCTTTGCGATTCCCGTGGACGAGGTCAACCGCATCGTGCCGCGCCTCATCCGCGACGGCCGCCTGATCCGCCCGGCCCTGGGCATCACGGCCGCGCCCGAGAACGTCAACCAGGCGCTCAAGCTGCCCAAGGGCGTGGCCCTGCTGCGCGTCTCGCCGGGCAGCCCGGCGGCGCAAGCCGGCCTGCAGGTGTTTGCCCGCGGCCGCGACGGCAGCGTGATCGCCGGCGATGTGATCACCGCCATCAACGACGAGCCGGTGCGCGATCTGGACGAAATGCTCAGCCTGCTGGAGAGCCGCCAGGTCGGCGAGCGCGTGACCCTGAGCCTGTGGAACGCCGGCAAGACCCGCAAGCAGGCGGTGCAGCTGGGCAGCGCCGACTGAGCGATAAAAAAGGCCGGCCCTCGCCACACCACCGCAGCTCCGCGCTTCCCCGGCTGGCAGGTCCCGGGGCCTGTGTTACCGTCAAAGCAAACGACTTTTTCTGTGACCGAGCCTCCCGGCGATGAGCCTGCAAACCCAGCCCCCGGCCACCAGCCCTGCCGCAGCGCCTGACTCGCCGAGCCTGTCCCGCATCCTGCCGGCCTACTGGCCGGCCCTGCTGACCGCCTTGGTCAGCCTGACCCTGTGCATTGCCCTGGCCTGGATGCGCCACGGCCAAACCCTGGCGGCCGAAGAAGCGCAGGTGCAGCAAGAACTCAACGCCCTGCGCAGTCGCCTGGAAGCGGTGGCGCAAACCACGTTTGCGCCGACCCTCGGCCTTGAGGCCCTGATCCGGCTCGACGGCGGCATCTCGGACGCCCGCTTCCAGGCCATGAGCAGCCAGGTGATCCGCCTGCTGCCCCATGTGCGCAGCATCGTTGCCGCCCCCAACGACGTGGCTGAGTTCGTCTATCCCCTGGCTGGCAACGAAGCGGTCTATCGCCTGGACTACCGCAGCATCCCGCGCCAGTACGAGCAGGTGCAACTCGCCCGACGCCTGGGCCAGCCCTTGCTGGTCGGGCCGGTGCAGCTGGTCCAGGGCGGCCAAGGCTTGATCCAACGCGTGCCCGTGTTCCTGCCACGGCCCGAAGGCCAGGCGCCGCAGTACTGGGGCGTGATCTCGGTGGTGGCCGACCTGCCCCGCTTCATGGAGAGCACCGGCCTGGCCAATCGCCAGGATCTGCGCCTGGGCCTCTACCATACGGGCCAGCCCGCCGAGCACCTGGGCGCGGTGATCTGGGGCGACCGCAGCCTGCCGCAGCGCCGGCCGGTGCTGCAGACTGTCAACCTGCCCGGCGCCGTCTGGACCCTGGCGGCCGTGCCGGCCCAGGGCTGGAGCCAGGGGCCGAGCTGGCGGTCGATCGAGACGGCCTTGTCGGTCGGGGTGAGCCTGGTGCTGACTTGGCTGGCCGGCCTGCTGGTCTACCGGCGCCGCCTGCTGGTCAGCCACAACCGCGCCCTGGCCGAGGAAATTGCCCACAGCCGCCAGGTGCAGAGCGCCCTGGATGCCGAGCACGCCCGCTTTCGCAGCCTGACCGAGCTGTCCACCGACTGGGTCTGGGAACAGGACCGCGAGCTGCGCCTGAGCTACATCTCGCGCCCGGCTGAGAAAGCCTCGCAAGTGCCTTCGCAGGCCTTGTTGGGCATGAAGCGCTGGGAGTCGCCCGCCCTGGTGCCCGGGGTCGATTGGGCCGCACATCAGGCCATGCTGGAGCGCCACGAAGCCTTCCGCGATTTCGAGTACGCGCACTACGCGGGCGATGGATCCGTCCGTTATGTCAGCGTCTCGGGTACGCCCTTTTTCGACGCGCATGGCGAATTCGCCGGCTACCGTGGCACCGGCCGCAACATCACGGCGGCCAAACAAGCCGAGCAGGCCTTGATCGAATCGCAAGCGGCGCTGACCGAGACGCTGAACCGCCTGCAAGCCATCCTCGACTCGGCCAGCGAAGTGGCCATCATCGCCACCGATCTGGACGGCCGCATCACTGTCTTCAACCGCGGCGCCGAGCGCATGCTGGGCTACAACGAGCGCGAGATGCTGGGCCGCTACCCGGATTTCCTGCATCGGCGTGAAGAGGTCAGGCAACGGGCCGTCGAGCTGAGCGCCGAGTTGGGCGAAACCATCCAGGGTTTCGACACGTTTGTTGCCAAGGCCCGCGTGCTTGGCAGCGAGACCCGGGTCTGGACCTATCTGCGCAAGGACGGCAGCGCGCTCGATGTCTCGCTGACCGTCAGCCTGGTGCGCGACCGCGGCGGCCCGGCCATGGGCTATCTGGGCATCGCCCGCGACATCACCGAGCAACGCCAGGCCGAGCGCGCCCTGGTGCAGCTCAACGCCGAACTGGAAGACCGGGTCAGCAGCCGCACGATTGAGCTGACCGAAGCCATGCACACCTTGCGCCAGGCCCAGGATGAGCTGCTGCGCTCGGAGAAGATGGCGGCCCTGGGCTCCCTGGTGGCCGGCGTGGCCCATGAGCTGAACACCCCGCTGGGCAACTGCCTGACCACGGCCTCGACTTTGGAGGAACGCACCCGAGAGATTCAGGCCGAGTTCGAGGGCACGGGCCTGCGCCGCCAGCGCCTGGCCGACTACCTGCGCGACGCCGGCACGGCGGCCAGCATCCTGCTGCGATCGCTGAGCACCTCGACCGAGCTGGTGGCGCATTTCAAGCAACTCTCGGTCGACCAGACCAGCTCGCAGCGCCGTGCCTTCGACCTGGCCAGCGCCCTGGACGATGTGCTGAGCCTGCTGCGCCCGCGCCTGCGCACAACGCCGTATCAAGTGGTCTGCGAGGTGCACACCCAGCGCCCGCTGGACAGCTACCCCGGCCCCCTGGGCCAGGTGATCAACAACCTGGTGCTGAACGCCCTGCTGCATGCCTTCGGCGGCCGCGAGCACGGGCGCCTGTCCATCCGTGCCGATGAGCTCTCGCCCGACTGGCTGCTGCTGGTGGTCGAGGACGACGGTGTGGGCATGAGCGAGGCAGTGCGGCGACGCGCCTTCGACCCCTTCTTCACCACCAAGATGGGCAGCGGCGGCACCGGTCTGGGCCTGAACATCGTCTACAACATCGTCACCGGCATCCTGGGCGGCCAGATCGAGCTGAGCAGCGAGCCCGGCAAGGGCAGCCGCTTCACCTTCCGCCTGCCCTATGTGGCGCCGCAGCTCTCGGCCAAGGCCGAGGAGCGCGCCCATGACCCCAGGCCTGTGCCGAAGCCGCCGAACTCCTAGACTCGGGGTATGACCCGACGCTCCATCCCGCTGTCGATTCTCGACCTCGCCCCCATCGTCGAAGGCAGCGACGCGCGCAGCGCCCTGCTGAACAGCATCGCCCTGGCCCGCCATGCCGATGCCTTGGGCTACCGGCGCTTCTGGATGGCCGAACACCACAATATGGACGGCGTGGCCAGTGCCGCCACCGCGGTCTTGATCGGGCGGCTGGCCGCCGCAACCACGCGCATCCGGGTCGGCTCAGGCGGCGTGATGCTGCCCAACCATGCGCCGCTGACGGTGGCCGAGGCCTTTGGCACCCTGGCCACGCTCTACCCCGGCCGCATCGATCTGGGCTTAGGGCCTGTTAACACGACGTCGATGGGTCGCGTTGCCGGCCAGAAAGGCCGCAGGCAAGGCGCGAACCGCAGCCGGGTTGGACACCCGGCGAGGATTTGCAACGTGGCCGGCGGTCTTTCTGGCCGCAACCCTGCGGGAAGGCTCGACTCAGCGGGCCAGGCGTCGTTGCGGCGCTGGCCCGCACGCGAGTGCGGGCGGCACGGTGCGCCTAGCCTGACCCGCTGAGGCGAGCCTTCGCGACCCATCGACGTCGTGTTAACAGGCCCAAGGCCGCGCACCGGGCACCGGGCACCGATGGCCCCACCATGCGGGCCCTGCGCCGCCACCTGAGCAGCGCTTCTGAGGATCGCTTCCCCGAGGATGTGATGGAGCTGCAGGCCTATCTGGCGCCGGCCCGAGAGGGGCAGCTCGTGCGCGCCATCCCTGGCCAGGGCACCGAGGTGCCAGTCTGGCTTCTGGGCTCCAGCCTCTACAGCGCGCAGCTGGCGGCCTATCTGGGCCTGCCCTTTGCGTTTGCCTCGCATTTCGCGCCCGAGTTGCTGCAACAGGCGCTCGATCTCTACCGCAGCCAGTACCGGCCCAGCGCGGCACATCCGAAATCCCACGCCATGGTGGCGCTCAATGTGATCGTGGCCGACAGCGATGCCGAGGCGGGCCGCTTGTTCAGCTCCCTGCAGCAGCGCTTTTTGGGCATGCAGCGCGGCCAGCGTGGTCCGCTGCCGCGGCCGGTGGACAGCATGGCGCCGCTGTGGGCGGCCGCCTCGCCGGCCGAACGTCTGGGGGCTGAGCGCATGCTGGCCGAATCCATCGTCGGCTCACCGGTGACGGTGCGCGCCGGCCTGCGCACCACGCAGGAACGCACCGGCGCCGACGAGTTCATCGTCGCCGCGGCGGTGCATGATTTCCAGGCCCGGCTGCACTCCTACGAGCTGCTGGCCTGATCAGCCCAGGGCCTTGCGGGCGTTGCGGAACATCCGCATCCACGGGCTGAACGCGCTGACGTCGCCCGAAGTCCAGCTCAGCTGCACATTGCGAAACACGCGCTCTGGGTGCGGCATCAGCACGGTGAAACGGCCATCGGCGGTGGTCACCGAGGTCAGGCCGTCCGGGCTCCCGTTGGGGTTGAGCGGATAGGTCTCGGTGGCTTGCCCCGAATGGTCGACATAGCGCATGGCGCGTGCGACCTGGGCGGCATCGCCGCGCTGCGAGAAGTCGGCAAAACCTTCACCATGCGCCACGGCGATGGGCAGGCGGCTGCCGGCCATGCCCTGGAAGAACAGGCTGGGCGACTCCAGCACTTCCACCATGGCAAGGCGGGCCTCGAACTGCTCGCTCTTGTTGCGCGTGAACTTGGGCCAGTGCTGCGCGCCCGGGATGATGGGCGACAGCGCCGCCATCATCTGGCAGCCATTGCACACGCCCAGAGCAAAGCTGTCGCCGCGAGCGAAGAAAGCCTTGAACTGCTCGGCCAGCACCGGGTTGAACATCACCGAGCGGGCCCAGCCTTCGCCGGCGCCCAGGGTGTCGCCGTAGCTGAAACCGCCGCAGGCCACAAAGCCCTTGAACTGCTCCAGCGTCACCGCGCCGGCCTGCAGATCGCTCATGTGCACGTCGTAGGTGTCGAAGCCGGCCTGCGCCATGGCATAGCTCATCTCGACATGCGAGTTGACGCCCTGCTCGCGCAGGATGGCCAGCTTGGGGCGGGCGCCGGTGGCGATGAAGGGCGCGGCCACATCCTCGTTCGGGTCGAAGCTCAGGTGCACATGGCGGCCGGGGTCGCTGGCCAGGCCCGCCTGGGCATGCTCACTGTCGGCGCAGGCCGGGTTGTCGCGCAGCTGGTTGATGCGCCAGGACACCTCGTCCCAGCTCTTGTGCAGCTGTTCCAGCGATTCGCTGTAGACCTTCTTGGCATCGCGCCAGACCTCGACCTGGCCGTTGCCATTGGGCTTGCCCACCACATGGCTGAGCTTGGACAGGCCGTGGCGGCGCAGCACCTGCAGCACGGCGTCGCGGTCGGCGGTGCGCACCTGCAGCAGCACGCCCAGCTCTTCGCTGAACAAGGCCTTGAGCGTCAGCTCTTCGCGGCGTGCGCCCACCTGGGTGGCCCAGTTCTTGGCGTCGCCGGTGTCGGCGCGGCTGTCGCTGACGCCGTCCCCCTCGGTGACCAGCATGTCGACATTGAGGCTCACGCCCACATGGCCGGCAAAAGCCATTTCGCAGGCCGTGGCCCAGAGTCCGCCGTCACCGCGGTCGTGATACGCCAGCAGCTGGCCGGCGGCGCGCAGCTCATTGACTGCCGCGACCAGGCTCTTGAGCAAGCCCGCGTCGTCCAGATCCGGCACGGCGCCACCAAACTGGTTCAGGGCCTGGGCCAGGATGGAGCCGCCCATGCGGTGCTGGCCGGCACCCAGGTCGACCAGGATCAGACTGGTGTCGCCGGCATCGGTCTTGAGCTGGGGCGTCAGCGTGCCGCGCACATCGGCCACCGAGGCGAACGCGGTGATGATCAAGGAGACGGGGGCTGTCACCTGCTGCTCGGCGCCTTGTGCGTCGCTCCAGCGGGTGCGCATGGACAGGGAGTCCTTGCCCACGGGGATGGACACGCCCAGCGCCGGGCACAGCTCCATGCCGACCGCCTTGACGGTGTCGAACAGGGCGGCGTCTTCACCAGGCTCGCCGCAGGCGGCCATCCAGTTGGCGCTGAGCTTGACGCGGGGCAGCTCGATCGGTGCGGCCAACAAGTTGGTGATGGATTCAGCCACCGCCATGCGGCCCGAGGCCGGGCCGTCCACAGCCGCCAGCGGCGTGCGCTCGCCCATGGCCATGGCTTCACCGGCGAAGCCCTTGTAATCGGCCAGGGTCACGGCGCAATCGGCCACCGGCACCTGCCAGGGTCCGACCATCTGGTCGCGGCTGTTCAGGCCGCCCACGGTGCGGTCACCGATGGTGATCAGGAAGCGCTTGGAGGCCACGGTCGGGTGGCGCAGCACGGTCTGGGCCACGCTGGCCAGGCTGACGCCGTTCAGGTCCAAGGTGCCGGCATCGCGGGCGACGCGGCTGACCTCGCGGTGCATCTTGGGCGGCTTGCCCAGCAGCACGTCCATGGGCATGTCCACAGCGCGCTGGCCGCCGGGGCCGTCCTCCAGGATCAGCTCGCGCTGCTCGGTGGTCACGCCAACGACAGCGAAGGGGCAGCGCTCACGCTCGCACATGCGCTGGAACAGGTCCAGGCTGTCGGCTGCAATCGCCAGCACATAGCGCTCCTGGCTCTCGTTGCACCAGATTTCCTTGGGCGCCATGCCGGACTCTTCCAGCGGCACCTTGCGCAGATCGAAGACCGCGCCGCGATGGGCATCGTTGACCAGCTCAGGGAAGGCATTGGAGATGCCACCGGCGCCCACATCGTGGATGGCCAGGATGGGGTTCTTCTCGCCCAGACCCCAGCAGTGGTTGATCACCTCCTGCACGCGCCGTTCGATTTCGGGGTTACCACGCTGGACCGAGTCGAAGTCCAGGTCGGCGGTGTTGGTGCCGGCCGCCATCGAGCTGGCGGCGCTGCCGCCCATGCCGATGCGCATGCCGGGGCCACCCAGCTGCACCAGCAGGGAGCCGGCGGGGAACTCGATCTTCTGCGTCTGGTCGTCACGGATGGCGCCCAGGCCGCCGGCGATCATGATGGGCTTGTGGTAGCCGCGCTGCACGCCGTCCACCTTCTGCTCGTAGACGCGGAAGTAGCCGTTCAGATTGGGGCGGCCGAACTCATTGTTGAAGGCCGCGCCACCGAGCGGGCCTTCGATCATGATCTGCAAGGCGCTGGCGATGTGGCTGGGCTTGCCAACCGGATTCTGCTCCCAGGGCTCGCTCAGGCCAGGCAGGTGCAGGTTGGAGACCGAAAAGCCGGTCAGGCCGGCCTTGGGGCGGGAGCCGCGGCCGGTGGCGCCTTCGTCACGGATTTCACCGCCGGCGCCGGTCGAGGCACCGGGATAGGGCGAAATGGCGGTCGGGTGGTTGTGGGTCTCGACCTTCATCAGCACATGGGCCAGCTCCTCGCGGGCCTGGTACTGCGGCGCGCGCTGGTCGCCGGCCGGCATCCAGCGCTCGATGCGGTGGCCTTCCATGACCGAGGCATTGTCCGAATAGGCCTTGACCGTGTGCTGCGGGCTCAGCTTCTCGGTGTTGCGGATCATGCCGAACAGGCTCAGATCCTGGTCGACGCCGTCGACCGTGAACTTGGCATTGAAGATCTTGTGGCGGCAATGCTCGGAATTGGCCTGCGCGAACATCATCAGCTCGACGTCGCTGGGATTGCGCTTCAGGGTCTGGAAGGCGTTTTCGAGGTAGTCGATCTCGTCTTCGGACAGGGCCAGGCCGAAGGTCTTGTTGGCGGCCACCAGGGCAGCGCGGCCCTGGCCCAGCACATCGACATGCTCCAGCGGCTGGGCGGTCTTCTCATCGAACAGGTGGGCGGCGTTCTCGCGGGCCAGCAGCACGCTCTCGGTCATGCGGTCGTGCAGCAGATCGGCGCAGGCGATCAGCTCGGCCTGGCTCAGGGTCTTGGTGCCGCCCAGCGGGCCGCTCTTGAGGGTGATGCGGTACTCGGTGACGCGCTCGACGCGGTGGATGTTCAGGCCGCAGTTGTGGGCGATGTCGGTGGCCTTGGAAGCCCAGGGGCTGACCGTGCCCAGGCGCGGCGCCACCACCACCAGATGGCCGTCTTCGCCGCCCACATAGGCATCGCCATAGTTCAGCAGCGCGGCCAGCTTGGCGCCAGCGTCTGCATCCAGGGCTGCGTCAGCCCAGACCCAATGCACATGGCGCGCTTGCACACCATTGATACGTTCGTTGATCGCCTGCAGCTGCGGCAGCAAGGCCTGAGCCCGGAAGGCGGATAGAGCGTTGCCGCCCTCGAAAGAAAGCAAGTGCTTGGGTGTTGCCATGGTGTCCCGCGTGGATGGCACGGCCAAGATGCCGTGTGAAGGTGCGGGATTCTACCGAGAGCGCGGGGCCTGGCCGGACAAAGCGGCAAAGGGGCCTGCCAAGAACGCCTGGCGGCCCCTCATTGCTTCAGCTTTCCCGCGATTCAGCTTTCCCGCGCTTCAGCGCTCGGTCTTCATGGCATGGACGATGGCGTCCACGCGGTCCAGCAGCGCGCCTTGATCCAGAGTGGTCAGCTCTCGGCCCTTGAGCACGCGGCGACCGCCGACCCAGACGTCGGAGACATGCTCGCGGCCGGCCACGTACACCAGCTGCGCGTCGGCGTGGTAGACCGGGCGGCATTCCAGCGCGTCGAGCGAGACGGCCACCACATCGGCCAGCTTGCCCACTTCCAGCGAGCCCAGATCAGCCTCGCGGCCCATGGCCTTGGCGGCGCGGATGGTGGCCATTTCCAGCGCCGTGCGGGCCGAGACGGTGGTGCTGTTTTGCGTCGTGCCCTTGGCCAGCAAGGCGGCCGCGCGGATCTCACCGAACATGTCCTGGCGGTTGTTGGAGGCCGCGCCATCGGTGCCGAGGATGGTGTTGACGCCGGCGGCCTCCAGGGCCGTGATGGGCGCCACGCCCGAGGCCAGCTTGAGGTTGGAGTTGGGGTTGTGCACCAAGTGCACGCCCTGGCGGGCCAGCATGGCGATTTCGTCCTCGTTCAGGTGCACCATGTGCACGGCCATCATCTTGCTGTTCAGCACGCCCAGCTTGTTCAGGCGCTCCAGCGGGCGCATGCCGTACTGCTTCAGGCTGCCTTGCACCTCATCTTCGGTTTCGTGGATGTGGCAGTGCATCTGGATGTCCAAGCGCTCGGACAGCTCGCGCAGCTTGACGAAGGTCTCGTCCGACACGGTGTAGGGCGCGTGCGGCGCGCTGGTCCAGTCCAGCAAGGCCTCGCCCTTGAACTGCTCGTAGGCAGCCACGCCCTTGGCGATGTAGTCATCCGGGCCGGAGGCATAGCCGGTGGGGAAGTCGATCACATTGATGGACACGCCGGCGCGGATGCCCGAATCCACCGCGGCGCGGGCCATGGCGGTGGGGAAGAAATACATGTCATTGAGGTAGGTGACGCCACCGCGCAAGGCTTCGGCGGCCGAGAGCAGGCTGCCCTGGTAGGTCCAGTCCTCGCTGACCCACTTCTTCTCCAGCGGCCAGATGTGGTTGTTGAGCCAGTCCATCAGCGGCACATCGTCGGCCACGCCGCGCAGCAGGGACATGGCCGAGTGGGTGTGGCCGTTGATCAGGCCGGGGATCAGCACATGCTGGCCGAGCTCCACGCGCTCCGCATCGGGGAACTGCGCCTCGGCCTCGGTCCAGGGCAAGATGGCGGCGATGCGCTCGCCCTGCATGACCAGGGCGTGCTCGTTCAGCACCTCGCTGCCGGGGGTCATGGTCAGCAGCCAGCGGGCTTTCAGAATCGTCGTCGTGCTCATGGTCGGGAACTCCGGGGATGAAGGGGGTGGATGGGGCCAGACTTTAGGCGGCCGGGCGATCGAACGATGGGTCAAACACCTGCTCAAAAAGCGCCAGAAGTCGCGGGCCATCGACGGCCACGCAGACCTGCTGCGCAGGGCTCTGGTCCCAGGGCGCCGTCAGGCTGGCCGCGGGCCGGGTGTTCTGGATGGTCTGGCCCACGGCCAGACCATCGGTCACCACCCGCACCGGGCCGGCGCGCAGGGTGAACAGGCTGGGGTCGATGGCATAGGCAATCGCGCTGGCGTCGTGGCCGTAGATGCCCTCGATGCCGGCCACGCTGTGATAGAAGTCCTGGTAATGGCGGGTGGCCTGCCAGAGGAACTCAGCCACCGCAGCGCCCTGCCCGCCCCGGCCGCGCAGGCCATCGAGATAAGGCTCCCGCATCACCACCGCATGGGTCACGTCCAGACCCACCACCACCACCGGCCAGGGCGCGGCCAGCACCTGATCGGCCGCCTCGGGGTCGTTGATGATGTTGGCTTCGGCCACAGGCGTGACGTTGCCACTGTGGCCGTGGGTGCCAAAAGCACCGCCCATGATGATGACCTGGGCCACCTTGGCGGCGATGCCGGGGTCATGCTGCAGGGCCAGGGCCAGATTGGTCATGGGGCCGACAGCGATCAAGGTGATCTCGCCCGGCTCGGCATTGACCATATCGCAGATCAGCTCATGCGCGGGGCGCGGGTCCAGCGGGGCCAGGTCTTGCTCGGCCAAGGCCAGTTCGGCACGGCCGCCCAGGCCGTCTTCGCCATGGACATGGGTGGAATGCGGCCGCGCGGCATGCGCGAACAAAGGGCCGGCAGCACCGGCGGCGACGGGCACCGGCTGGCCGTAAAAGGCGCAGAGCGCGCGCGCATTGCGCGTGGTCACCTCGATCGAGGCATTGCCGAAGACCGAAGTCACGGCACGCAGCTTGAGCGCTGGATGGCGGGCCAGCAGGAACAGCGCCATGGCATCGTCAATGCCGGGGTCGGTGTCGAAAATCACCGAGCGGGGGCGGTGCGAGAGATCAGTCATGACGGTACTGCTTCCAAAAACTCACGCGGAGAAGCCAAGCGCTTCTCCTTCATCATTGATTCGTTCAGCGCGGCGCAAATGCGGCGCCGAGCTCGGCGCGGCGCGGCATCGCATCTTGCACCCCGGGGCGGCTGACCGCCAGCGCGGCAGCGGCCTGCCCGAGGCGAACGGCCGCTTGCGCGCCCTGCCCTTCGGCCAGGGCGGCGGCCAAGCCACCCACCAGGGTGTCTCCCGCGCCCACCGTCTCGACCGCCTTGACCGCTTGGGCCGGCAGCAAGACCTGGCCCTCGGCATTGCACAGCAAGGCACCCTTGGCCCCCAGAGAGACCAGCACCTGGGCGGGGCCACGTGCACGCAGGCATTCCGCCGCCGCGGAGACCTCCATCGAAGCCTCGCCACCCGCCATCAGCAGCGCCTCGGTTTCGTTGACCACCAGCCAGTCGCTGAGGGCCAGCAGTTCGGCCGGCACGGCCAGGGCCGGGGCGGCATTGAGCACAGTGACCGCACCGGCTGCGCGTGCGATCTCGAAGGCCGCCTGAATGGCCGGCACCGGCACCTCCAGCTGAGCCACCACCACGGCGCTGGCTTGCAACTGAGCGCGGGCCGCCTGCACATCGGCGGCGCTCAGCTGGGCATTGCTGCCGGGCACGTAGACGATGGAGTTCTCGCCATCGCGGCTGGCCACCATGATGACGGCGATGCCGGGCAGGGCCTGCGGGTCGCGATGCACGGCGCGGCAATCGATGCCCTCGCCTTCCAGCGCCTGCAGCAAATCGCTGCCGTACTGGCGGGTGCCAACGCGTGACAAAAACACCGTGTGGGCGCCCAGGCGGGCGGCGGCCACAGCCTGGTTGGCGCCCTTGCCGCCGGGGGTCATGAAGAAACGCTGGCCGACCAGGGTCTCGCCCGGCTCGGGCAAGCGCTCGGAATGCGCCAGCATGTCGATGTTGAGGCTGCCGACCACGGTCACGCTGCGTGCTGCTGTCATCTTGGGTTCTACCGAATTCAAAGTCAGGGGGCGAGCAGCGCCGCGTCGGGGGCGGCCGTGCTCTCGCGCACAACCAGGCGCGGGGTCAACAACACATCTTTCAGGGCGGCGCCCGGGTTCTCGATGCGCTCGATCAGCACCCGACCGGCTTCATGGCCCAGCTCTTTGATGGAGCAACCCACCGAGGTCAGGGCCGGGAAGACATAGCGGCTGAGCTCGATGTCATCGAAGCCCACCACCGAGAGCTGCTGCGGCACGCGCAGGCCGAGCTCGGCCGCGGCGCGCAGGGCGCCGATGGCCATCATGTCGTTGCTGGCGAAGATGCCGGTGAACGGCGCCGCGGCGCCGTGCTCAGGCTTAGCCTGGGCCATCAGCAGGCGCCGTGCGGCGTCGTAACCCCCGGGGCTGCTGAAATCGCTCTCGATCACCCAGGAGGCGTCCGGGCTGATGCCGGCTTCCTGCAGGGCGCGGCGCCAGCCTTCGATGCGCTCACGGGCCACCTCGAACTCGGCCGGGCCGCTGATGCAGGCCACACGGCGGTGGCCCAGTTCGATCAAATGACGCACGGCGTTGTAGGCGCCCTGCTGGTTGTGCACCGACACCCGGTCGGCGCGCGCGCCCGGGACCAGGCGGTCGACGGTCACCGAGGGCACGCTGGCCAGCTTGAAGATGCGGGCCAGGGCTTCGTCGTCACCGGCGGAGGACAGCAGCAAACCATCGACTCGCTTTTCCAGCAGGGTGCGCATGTACTGCTGCTGGCGCTTGGGGTCGTTGTCCGAGTTGCACAGGAACACCGAGTAGCCGGCCAGGCGGCAGCTCTCTTCCACACCGCAGACCAGTTCGGCAAAGAAGGGGTTCTGCACATTGGGCACCAGCACCCCCACGATCTTGGTCTCGCTCTTGCGCAGCGAGCGCGCCACCGCGCTGGGCAGGTAGCCGATTTCCTCGACCGCGGCCAGGACACGGCGGCGGGCATCGGCACTGACCGGCCGGGTCTCGTTCAGCACATGGGACACGGTGGTGAAGGACACCCCGGCCAGGGCTGCGACATCTTTGATGGTGCTCACAGGATCAACACTCGCACGGTCTCGCTGGTGGAGAACTCTCGCCGGCGCGCATGCGTGCCGTCGGACGGGCCCTCTCTGCCTTGTTTTGATGTGATTTATTGAGGTTGGCAAACGTTTGCCAACCAGGCCGAAGCATAGCCGATGCAAGGCGCGTTCTGCGCACATGCAAATTGGGAATTTGCGCAAAGCAGGGCTTGGATGCCCAAAAACCGAGCAGGCATGAACCAGGCTGGCGCATCCAGGCCCGCGAGGAAGCCGGACGGTGCGTGCAGCTCCCCGGCGTGCACCCAAAAAGAACAGCCCCGGCGGTCCAAGGACGCGCGGGGGCTGCATTGTGGCCTGCCTGCGCAGGCCCTCAGACCGGGATCAACCCGGAGCGATCAACGCTCGCCGATGGGCTTGACGTTGCGCGAGGTGGCGCCGACGAAGAGCTGGCGCGGACGGCCGATCTTGTACTCCGGGTCGCCGATCATCTCGTTCAGCTGGGCGATCCAGCCCACCGTGCGGGCCAGGGCGAAGATGGCGGTGAACAGCGGCACCGGGATGCCGATGGCTCGCTGCACGATGCCCGAGTAGAAGTCGACGTTCGGGTAGAGCTTGCGGGCGACGAAGTACTCGTCTTCCAGCGCAATCTTTTCCAGCTTCATGGCCAGTTCGAACAGCGGATCGTCCTGCAGGCCCAGCTCGCCCAGCACCTCGTAGCAGGTCTCGCGCATCAGCTTGGCACGCGGGTCGTAGTTCTTGTAGACGCGGTGACCGAAGCCCATCAGCTTGACGCCGGAGTTCTTGTCCTTGACCTGCTTGATGAACTCGCCGATCTTGTCGACGCCGCCCTGCTTCTGGATGTCACCCAGCATGTTCAGGCAGGCCTCGTTGGCGCCGCCGTGAGCGGGGCCCCACAGGCAGGCCACACCAGCGGCGATGGCTGCGAAGGGGTTGGTGCCCGAAGAGCCGCACAGGCGAACGGTCGAGGTCGAGGCGTTTTGCTCGTGGTCGGCGTGCAGGGTGAAGATGCGGTCCATGGCGCGCACCAGCACGTCATTGGGCTTGTACTCCTCGCACGGCGTGGCAAACATCATGCGCATGAAGTTGCCGGCGTAGCTGAGGTCGTTCTTCGGGTAGATGTAGGGCTGGCCGATGGTGTACTTGTAGGCCATCGCCACCAGGGTCGGCATCTTGGCGATCAGGCGGATGGCCGCGATCTCACGATGCTCGGGGTTATTGATGTCGGTGCTGTCGTGGTAGAAGGCCGACATGGCGCCCACCAGACCGGTCATCACGGCCATGGGGTGCGCGTCGCGGCGGAAGCCACGCAGGAAGAACTGCATCTGCTCATTCACCATGGTGTGGTGCATGACGCGGTTCTCGAACTCGGCCTTCTGCGTCTCGTTCGGCAGCTCTCCGTAGAGCAGCAGGTAGCAGGTTTCGAGGTAGTCGCAGTTGACGGCCAGTTGCTCGATCGGGTAGCCGCGGTACAGCAGCTCGCCCTTGTCACCGTCGATGTAGGTGATGGTGGAGTTGCACGAAGCCGTGGACAGGAAGCCCGGGTCGTAGGTGAACTTGCCCGTCTGCGCGTACAGCTTGCGGATGTCGATCACATCCGGGCCGACCGAACCCTTGTAGATGGGCAGGTCCATTTGCGGGCTGCCGTCGGAGAACGACAGGGTGGCTTTGACGTCAGACGGTGTCATGAGCAGGTCCTTTGACTTCTTGGGGAAACTTTTATGGGGCGGTCCTGATGAGGCTCAGGACTTCTTCAACATCGGGGCGCTGCAAGTCGCCTTGCGGCTCCTTGCGGCACAGCAGCAAGTCCAACAGATCGTTATCGGACAGATCCATCAACTCCCGCAGTCCTTGCGCCTGCGATTCGGTCAGCGTGTCCGCATGCTTGTTGAAGAAACGCTCGATCAGGAGATCGTTCTCCAACAGGCCGCGCCGGCAACGCCAGCGCAGCTTGGACAGGGCGCGCTCGTCGATCAGCGCGTCTGCAGCGGGAGTGATGGCAGCTTGGGTGCTCATGGCCAGGGCTGGTGCTGCTGCGTCCTCAGACGGCGCGGCGCACCATCATTTCCTTGATCTTGCCGATGGCCTTGGTGGGGTTCAGACCCTTGGGGCAGACATCGACGCAATTCATGATGGTGTGGCAGCGGAAGAGCCGGTACGGATCTTCCAGATTGTCCAGGCGCTCGGCCGTGGCCTGGTCGCGGCTGTCGGCGATGAAGCGATAGGCTTGCAGCAGACCGGCAGGGCCGACGAACTTGTCGGGGTTCCACCAGAAGCTGGGGCAGCTGGTCGAGCAGCTGGCGCACAAGATGCACTCGTACAGACCGTTCAGCTCGTCGCGCTCTTCCGGGAACTGCAGACGCTCCTTGTCGGGCAGCGGCGTGTCGTTGATCAGGAAGGGCTTGATCGAGTTGTACTGCTTGAAGAACTGCGTCATGTCGACGATCAGGTCTCGCACCACCGGCAGGCCCGGCAGAGGCTTGAGCACCACAACTCCCGGCAAGGTGCGCATATTGGTCAGGCAGGCCAGACCGTTCTTGCCGTTGATGTTCATGGCATCCGAGCCGCACACGCCTTCGCGGCAGGAGCGGCGGAAGCTCAGGGTCGGATCCAGTTGCTTGAGCTTCATCAGTGCGTCGAGCAGCATGCGCTCGGAGCCGTCCAGCTCGACCTCGAGGGTCTGCATATACGGCTTGGCATCCTTGTCCGGGTCGTAGCGGTAGATCTGGAAGGTACGCTTGGTCATGGGGTGTCCTTGATATTCGGGTCGCAGTGTGTCGGTGCGGGTTCGATCAGAAGGTGCGAACCTTCGGGGGGATCGACTCGACCGTCAGCGGCTTCAGATTGACCGGCTTGTAGTCCAGGCGGTTGCCTTCCGAATACCACAGCGTGTGCTTCATCCACTCGGCGTCGTTGCGGCCGTTCGGATGCTCAGGCGTGTCGCCGTAGTCATTGACCGTGTGGGCGCCACGGCTCTCGGTGCGGGCTGCTGCCGACACGATGGTGGCTTGCGCCGCCTCGATCAGGTTCTCGACTTCCAGCGCCTCGATGCGGGCGGTGTTGAAGACCTTGGACTTGTCCTTCAAGGTGATGTTCTTCACCCGGGCGGCGATCTCGGCGATCTTGCCCACGCCGGCATTCAGCGACTCCTGGGTGCGGAACACGCCGGCGTGCAGCTGCATGGCGGCGCGCAGATCGTTGGCCACATCCTGGGCGTATTCGCCGGAGGTGCTGTTGTCCAGACGCTCCAGACGGGCGACCGATTGCGCACCCGCATCGGCCGGCAGCGGCTTGTGCAGCTTTTGCTTCAGGCCCGACTCGACGATGTGATTGCCGGCGGCGCGGCCGAAGACCAGCAGATCCAGCAGCGAGTTGGTGCCCAGGCGGTTGGCGCCGTGCACGCTCACGCAAGCGCACTCGCCCACGGCGTAGAGGCCGTTGACCACGGCATTCGGGTTGCCATCCTTGGGCGCCACGACCTGACCGTAGATATTGGTCGGGATGCCACCCATCTGGTAGTGGATGGTCGGCACCACAGGGATCGGTTCCTTGGTGATGTCGACGTTGGCGAAGTTGTGGCCAATCTCGAACACCGAAGGCAGGCGCTTCATGATGGTCTCGGCGCCCAGGTGGGTCATGTCCAGCTGGATGTAGTCCTTGTTGGGACCGCAGCCGCGACCTTCCTTGATCTCCTGGTCCATGCAGCGGGACACGAAGTCGCGCGGCGCCAGGTCCTTCAGCGTCGGCGCATAGCGCTCCATGAAGCGCTCACCATTGCAGTTGCGCAGGATCGCGCCTTCGCCACGGCAGCCCTCGGTCAGCAGCACGCCCGCGCCGGCCACGCCGGTCGGGTGGAACTGCCAGAACTCCATGTCTTCCAGCGGAATGCCGGCGCGCGCCGCCATGCCCAGGCCGTCACCGGTGTTGATGAAGGCATTGGTCGAGGCAGCGAAGATGCGACCCGCGCCGCCGGTGGCCAGCAGCACGGTCTTGGCTTCCAGGATGTGCAGCTCGCCGGTTTCCATTTCCAGCGCGGTCACACCGACCACATCGCCTTCGGCGTCCTTGATCAGGTCCAGGGCCATCCACTCGACGAAGAACTGAGTCTTGGCCTTGACGTTCTGCTGGTACAGGGTGTGCAGCATGGCGTGACCAGTACGGTCAGCCGCGGCACAGGCGCGTTGCACCGGCTTCTCGCCGTAGTTGGCGGTGTGGCCACCGAAGGGGCGCTGGTAGATGGTGCCGTCGGCATTGCGATCGAAGGGCATGCCGAAGTGTTCCAACTCGTACACGACCTTGGGCGCTTCGCGGCACATGAACTCGATGGCGTCCTGGTCACCCAGCCAGTCCGAACCCTTGACGGTGTCGAAGAAGTGATAGTGCCAGTTGTCCTCGCTCATATTGCCCAGCGAGGCGCTGACGCCGCCTTGAGCGGCCACGGTATGCGAGCGAGTCGGGAAGACCTTGGACAGGACGGCCACATTCAAGCCGGCCAGAGAGAGCTGCAAGGATGCGCGCATGCCCGAGCCACCGGCTCCGACGATGACCACATCAAACTTGCGCTTAGGAATTGCCTTGTTGTTCGCCACCGTCATCACAGTCTCCACAGCACTTGGATCGCCCAGCCGGCGCAACCCACCAACCACACCAGCGTGAACACCTGCAGAGTCAGGCGCAGGGCGACCGACTTCACATAGTCCATCCAGATATCCCGAACACCGACCCACGCGTGGTAGGCCAGCGAAATGATCAACACAAAGGTCAGCACCTTCATCCACTGCTGCGAGAAGATGCCCGCCCAGCGGTCATAGCCCAGCGGGCCCGGCAGCAGCACCTGCACCAGCAAAGCCACGGTGAACAAGGCCATCAGAACGGCGGTGACGCGCTGCGCCAGCCAGTCACGCAAACCATAGTGCGCACCGACAACGATGCGTTTGGAGCCAAAAGTACTCATTGTTTGTCTCTTCTTTCTCGAGGGCCGATCAGTACAGGCCGAACAGCTTGGCGCCCAGCAGCAGGGTCAGCAGCACGCTCAAGGCCAGGGTGATGACGGCCGAGCTGTGACCTTGCTCTTTGCTCACGCTGTGGGTGGCGTCCATCCACAGGTGGCGCACGCCAGCGATGAAGTGGTGCAGATAGCCCCAGATCAGGCCCAGCACGGTCAGCTTGACGAACCAGGCAGGCACAAAGCCGATGCCGGCGACGAAGGCGTTGGTGAAGCTCTCGTAGGAGATTTCCGAGCTGACGCTGGTGTCAAACATCCAGATGATGAAGGGCAGCAGCAGGAACATCAGCAAGCCGCTGATGCGGTGCAGGATGGACACGATGCCGGCAGGCGGCAGACGGTAGGAAATGATCTCGGTCACATGGATATTGCGATAGACCGGTCGATTTTTTGCTTTTGAATTGGTGGCGTCTGTCATACCCAACCTTTGTAATCAACGTGAAACCACGGGAGTTTATTGCAATGCAGCACAGCAGCCTGTGAAACCCGTGCGCCGAACACAACGCAGCAGGTGGCTATTCGGTGCTGCAAGACTCAGTTCAGCTCATTGCGGTAGAAGTGCGAAGCGGTGTTGTAGAGCCCGCGGCGCAACTCTACCGGTTTATCCCCATAGGTGAATGACAGGCGCTCGACGCTGAGCAGCGGCGCTCCGACCTCCACCTGCAACAAGGCCGCCGTTTCAGCATCGGCCGCCACGGCTCGGATCTTCTCCTGAGCGCGAATCATGTGAACCCCGAACTCCGCCTCGAAAAGCCCGTAAAACGGGCCGCGATGCTGATTCAGCAGCTCGGTGCTCAAGCCCTTGAACAACTGCCCCGGCAGCCAGATGTCATCCAACACCACGGGCGCGCCCTTGCTGTGCAGCAGGCGGCGCACTTCGACCATGGGGTCGCCGGTGCGCAGCTGCAGTTGCCGCGCGATCGCGGCGGGCGCACGCAGGCGGCGGCAATCCAGCAACTGCCGGCCGAGTGACTCACTGCCCTCGTCCGGCATCAGGCGCAAAAAACGGTACTGCTGCTTCTGCTCGGCATGGGTGGCCACAAACGTGCCCTTGCCCTGGCGACGCACCAGCAGGTTCTCAGCCGACATCTCATCGATCGCCTTGCGCACCGTGCCCTGGCTGACGCCAAAGCGCGCGGCCAACTCCAGCTCGCTGGGGATGGCCTCCCCGGCCTTCCACTCCCCTACCTGCAAGCGGGCAATGATCAGCCCCTTGATCTGGCGGTACAGCGGGCTGAAGGACGGGCTCTCGGCGGACGAAGTGCTGGAGAGCAAGGAGGCCGAAGCGCTCGTCACGGCACCGGACACTGCCGATGCCGCAGGCTGCACCGCGCCCGAACGCTCGGCGGCGGCGGGCGCTGTTCTCGGCAGCGACGAGGGTGGCAGATTCGGCATGGGCGGCATTGCAGCACAAGCGCCGCGCAAAAGTCCATCGCCAAGGCCATGACCCAGCACTCCAGTCTTATATAAGACAGAAGACTGTCAGATTTTCGCCATAATTGCACAAATTCGCAGCAGCATTTGAACGGCGGGCGCCGCTGGGACTAGGGGATTGCCCGAGGACTGGCCTACACTTGCCGCGCACTTCTTGCGCCCCCCCCGTGCCTCGCAGCCCTGCGGCGCCCGGACCGGCCAAGCCGAACACGCTGTCGTACCGATCGATTCCTTTCTCATTCAAACCTTCGGAGCCACTCCATGAGCAAGACCCCCGTTCGCGTTGCCGTCACCGGCGCTGCCGGCCAAATTGGCTATGCCCTGCTGTTTCGCATTGCCTCTGGCGAAATGCTGGGCAAGGACCAGCCCGTCATCCTGCAATTGCTGGAGATCCCCGACGAAAAGGCCCAGAACGCACTGAAGGGCGTGATCATGGAGCTGGAAGACTGCGCCTTCCCGCTGCTGGCTGGCGTTGAAGCCCACAGCGACCCGCTGCAAGCCTTCAAGGACACCGACTACGCCCTGCTGGTTGGCGCCCGCCCCCGCGGCCCCGGCATGGAGCGCGCCGACCTGCTGGCCGCCAACGCCCAGATCTTCACCGCCCAAGGCAAGGCCCTGAACGCCGTCGCCTCGCGCAATGTCAAAGTGCTGGTGGTCGGCAACCCAGCCAACACCAACGCCTACATCGCCATGAAGTCGGCCCCGGACCTGCCGGCCAAGAACTTCACCGCCATGCTGCGCCTGGATCACAACCGCGCAGCCTCGCAACTGGCTGCCAAGACCGGCACCAAAGTCGGTGACATCAAGAAGCTGACCGTCTGGGGCAACCACTCGCCGACGATGTACGCCGACTACCGCTTCGCCACCACCAACGGCCAGTCGATCAAGGATTTGGTCAATGACCAGGTCTGGAACGCTGACACCTTCCTGCCCACCGTGGGCAAGCGCGGCGCCGCCATCATTGCCGCTCGCGGCCTGTCCTCGGCCGCCTCGGCCGCCAACGCCGCCATCGACCACATGCGCGACTGGGCCCTGGGCTCGAACGGCGAATGGGTGACCATGGGCGTGCCTTCGAACGGCGAATACGGCATCCCCGCTGGCGTCGTGTTCGGCTTCCCGGTGACCACCGCTGGCGGCGAGTACAAGATCGTCGAAGGACTGGAGATCGATGCCTTCTCGCAAGAGCGCATCAACATCACCTTGGCCGAACTGCAAGGCGAACAAGACGGCGTCAAGCACCTGCTGTGATGCAGTCAGCGCCCGCGCCTCGGTGGCGGGCGCTGCAAACGCGTTGAAAATCGGGCCGGCATGGCATCCATGCCGGCCCGATTTGTTTTCAGGTCCGCCCCGCCCGTGCCCACAATCTTCTTCCGCCTGCCTGCACCATGAGCTCCTTGCCCGCCCTGCACCCCAAACTGGCCTTGTTCGAAGACGGTGATGCCGCCACCGTGCTGCCCGTGGTCGACCACTACTGCGGCGTTGAAGTCCGCATGCGCAAGAGCCTGGAGTTGCAGGCCGAGATGGGCCCGGTGTTTGACATCACCCTGGACTGCGAAGACGGCGCCCCCATCGGCGGCGAGGCCGAGCATGTGCAGCTGGTCACGGAGCTGCTGCAGAGCGCGCACAACCGGCACGGCCGCGTCGGCGCACGGGTCCATCCTTTCGATCACCCGAGCTTCGAGGCCGATGTCGACGGCTTGATCGCCGGGGCCGGCGAGCGCCTGGCCTTTCTGATGATCCCCAAGCCGTGCAGCGCCGAGGAGCTGGCGCGCGCCTGCGCCTTCATCGACGAGCGCCTGCAACACCACGGCACCAAAAAGCCCCTGCCCCTGCACACCTTGATCGAAACCCACGGCGCCCTGCGCGATGTGATGCAGATCGCCGCCCACCCGCGCATCGAGTCCCTGTCTTTCGGCCTGATGGATTTCGTCTCCGCCCACCGCGGCGCCATCCCGCGCCATGCGCTGACGGCTGAGGGTCAGTTCAGCCACCCGCTGATCGCCCGCGCCAAACTGGAAATCTCAGCGGCAGCCCACGCCCATGCCAAGACGCCCTCGCACTGTGTGGTGACCGAATTCAAGAACAGCGCCGCCCTGCAAGCGGCCGCCACCCGCGCGGCACGCGAGTTTGGCTACACCCGCATGTGGAGCATCCACCCGAATCAGATTCAAGCCATCCTGGACGCCTTCGCCCCCAGCGTCGCCGAGGTGGATGAGGCACTGGAAATCATCCAGGCCGCACAAGCCGCCCAGTGGGCGCCGATCCAGCATCGCGATGTGCTGCACGACCGCGCCAGCTACCGCTTCTTCTGGCACCTGCTGGAACGCGCCCACGCGACCGGCCAGCCCCTGCCTGCGGAAGCCCGCCTGGCCTATTTCAGCGGCGACTGATCCATCATTCGCTGGAGTGCGCTGCGCGCAACGGCCGCTTGCAATTGCTGGCAAACGATTACCCTGGGGCACGAATCACGGAGCGACAATAGTGCCATTCAGATGCCAGCGCTGCGGCGCACATCCCTCCTGCTTGAGAACCCCTCCATGATTCACACCCCTTTGAAATCCACCGTGTTGGCCTGCGCGCTGGCCCTGCTGAGCAGCTCGGCCTGGTCCGCCGCCGTTGAAAGCGCCAAGCCGCGCAACCGCCTGGCCGCCAAGATCAAGCCGGCCGCGCCCGCGCCGGTGGCAGCCGTCGAGGACAACAGCCCGCTGAGCGAAGAGCAAATGGCCGTGGCCCCGCAGGTGCACGCCGGCGAAGCCAGCTGCGAGTTCAAGCACAAGGTCTCGGTGACACCGCATCCCGAGAAGCCCGGCCGCTTCCGCCTGCAGTTCGGCCAAGCCGTCTACAACATGGCGCCCGAGCCCACCACCACCGGCGCCGTGCGCCTGGAAGACAAGCAGGCCGGCGTGGTCTGGCTGCAGATCCCGGCCAAGTCCATGCTGATGAACACCCGCATCGGCCAGCGCCTGGTGGATGGCTGCCAGCATGCCGAGCAAGTGGCGATGGCCCAGGTGAACGAGCCCCTGACCGAAGGCGGCATCGGCATCACCCCGAGCGAGCCGCAGACCCCGCCACCCGCCCCGGTGGTCAAGGCCAGCGCCAAGAAGCGCGTCAAGTAAGGATCGCTCACACGGCCTGTTCCGCAGGCCCCAACAAAAAAGGAGACCGCAAGGTCTCCTTTTTTTGTGGCCGGGTCCCGGGTCGAGGCGAAAGGTCCTCGCCTCCCTTTCAGCTCACTCGCCCGCTTCACTCCCCCAGATATGCCGCCCGCACCTTGGGGTCGTTGAGCAAGGACTGACCCTCGCCCGTCATCGTCACCAGGCCTGACTCCATCACATAGCCCCGGTTGGCCAGCTGCAGCGCCCGGCTGGCGTTTTGCTCCACCAGCAGCACCGTCACGCCTTGCTTGTGGATGTCGTTCACCACTTCGAAGATCTTGTCCACCATGATGGGGGACAGGCCCATGCTGGGCTCGTCCAGCAGCAGCACCTTCGGCTTGGCCATCAGCGCCCGGCCCATGGCCAGCATCTGTTGCTCGCCGCCGCTCATGGTGCCGGCGAGCTGGGCTCTGCGCTCCTTCAGGCGCGGGAAGATGCCGAAGATGCGCTCGATGTCGGCCTCGATGCCGGCCTTGTCGCTGCGCAGGTAGGCGCCCATCTGCAGGTTTTCGGTGATGGTCATGCGGGTGAAGGTGCCCCGCCCTTCCGGCACCATGACCAGGCCTTGCTTGACCAGGTCCCAGGGGCCTTGGCCCTTGATGCTCTGGCCCAGGTACTTCACGTCGCCGTCGGCCACCGGCTGCAGGCCGGTCACGGCCTTGAGCGTGGTGGTCTTGCCCGCGCCGTTGGCGCCGATCAGGCTGACGAGTTCGCCTTGGCGCACTTCGAAGTGCACGCCTTTGACGGCCTGGATGCCGCCGTAGGCGACCTTGAGTCCGCTGACTTCGAGCAGGATGTCTTGTTGTGGGTTCATGTGGGTGTCGCCTTGTTGCTGGTGATCCTGGGGCCGCGATCAGTGGGCTGCATGCCCGGCGCCCAGATAGGCTTCGATCACTTTCTCATTGCGCTGCACGTCATACGGCGTGCCTTCGGCAATCTGCTTGCCGTAGTCCAGCACCGTGACGCGGTCGCACAGACCCATCACCAGCTTCACATCGTGTTCGATCAGGAGGATGGTGCGGCCGTCCTTGCGGATGCGGTCGATCAGCTCGCGCAGCACCACCTTCTCGGTGGCGTTCATGCCGGCGGCGGGCTCGTCCAGGGCGATCAGCTTGGGGTCGGTGGCCAGGGCGCGCGCGATCTCCAGCCGGCGCTGGTCGCCGTAGCTGAGCGTGCGGGCCTTGTACTCGGCGTACTTGCCGATGCCCACGTAATCGAGCAGTTCCTGGGCGCGCTTGGCAATCGCCGCTTCTTCGGCCTTGAAGCCGGGGGTGCGGAAGATGGCGCCGATCAGGCCTGAGCCGGAGCGCACATGGCGCCCCACCATCACGTTCTCCAGCGCCGTCATTTCAGCGAAGAGGCGGATGTTCTGGAAGGTGCGCGCGATGCCGGTCTTGGCCACTTCGTGCACGGCGGTCGGGGCATAGGGCTTGCCGCCGAGCTCGAACGTGCCGCCGTCCGGGGTGTACAGGCCCGTGATGACGTTGAAGAAGGTGGTCTTGCCCGCGCCGTTGGGGCCGATCAGGCCGTAGACCTGGCCTTTGTTGATCTGGATGCCCACGTCGGAGAGGGCTTGCAGGCCGCCGAAGCGCTTGGACACACCGGCGACTTTGAGCACCACCTCTGCGTTGCTGTTGTTGTTGCTTGTCATGGCTTGTTTTCCTTTGCAGACCCGGTGTTCACTTCTGCGGCACCGGCGCGGCGCGGCCGTGCTCGGGCGCCGGCCACAGGCCGCGCGGACGCACCAGCATGATGCCGATCATGGCCAGGGCCACCAGCAGCTGGCGCAGGATGGAGGCGTCCAGACGCCCGCCCGTCATCTCCTGCAGCGGGCCGGCCGCGTAGCGCAGCACCTCGGGCAGGGCCGACAGCAGCAGCGCGCCCAGGATCACGCCAGGGATGTGGCCGATGCCGCCCAGCACCACCATGGCCACGATCATCACGCTCTCTTGCAGGCTGAAGGACTCGGGGCTCACAAAGCCCTGGAAGGCGCCGAACATGGAGCCCGACACCCCGCCGAAGGTGGCGCCCATGCCGAAGGCCAGCAGCTTCAGGTTGCGGGTGTTGATGCCCATGGCCTTGGCGGCGATCTCGTCCTCACGGATGGCCATCCAGGCGCGGCCGATGCGGCTGTTCTCCAGGCGATAGCAGATCAGCACACTGAACACCACCAGCACCAGGAAGAGGTAGTAGTACAGCGTCACCGAGGGGATGGCGAAGCCGAACAGCTCGGTGCCCTTGCCCAGGTCCAGGCCGAAGAAGTGGAAGGAGTCAATCTGGCCGATGCCGCGCGGGCCGTTGGTGATGTTGACCGGGTACTCCAGGTTGTTCAGGAACACGCGGATGATTTCACCGAAGCCCAGGGTCACGATGGCCAGGTAGTCGCCCCGCAGCTTCAGCGTGGGCGCGCCCAGCATGACGCCGAAGAAGGCCGCCAGCCCCGCCGCCAGCGGGATCACCAGCCACAGCGGCGAGTGCAGCCCGTTGGGGAAGGCCATGCGGAAGGCCTCGAAGTTCTCGCTCAGGTGCGGGCTCGACAGCAGCGCGAACATGTAGGCGCCCACCGCGTAGAAGGCCACATAGCCCAGGTCCAGCAGACCGGCGTAGCCCACCACGATGTTCAGGCCCAGGGCCAGCATCACGTACAGCAGCGCCAGGTCAATGATGCGCACCGGCCCGTTGCCGAACTGCTGCGCAATCAGCGGCACCACCAGCAGGCCCAGGGCCGAGAGCAGGAAGACGAAGAGTTTGTTCTGTTGTTGCATGGTCTGTGTCTCCTTGGGGCCTCAAGCCCGATCCGCCACGCGCTCGCCCAGCAGGCCCGAGGGCCGCAGCGTCAGCACCAGGATCAGCGCAATGAAGGCAAAGATGTCGGCATAGTGGCTGCCCAGCACGCCACCGGTCAGGTCACCCAGATAGCCCGCACCGATGGCCTCGATCAGGCCCAGCAGCACGCCGCCCACCATGGCCCCGGCCAGGTTGCCAATGCCACCCAGCACCGCCGCCGTGAAGGCCTTCAGCCCCGGCATGAAGCCCATGGTGTGTTGCACCGTGCCGTAGTTGGCCGCCCACATCAGGCCGGCCACCGCGGCCAGCGCCGCACCGATCACAAAGGTGGTCGAGATGATGAAGTCCGGCTTCACGCCCATCAGGCCCGCCACCTTGGGGTTCTCGGCCGTGGCCCGCATCGCGCGGCCCAGCTTCGTGTGATTCACCAGCCACATCAGCGTGGCCAGAATCATCACCGTGGCGCCCAGGATCACACACTGCGTCACCGTGATCACCGGCCCGCCCAGATCGATCGGCGTGGTCGGCAGCAGCAGCGGGAAGGGCTTGGGATTGGGCTTCCAAATGATCATGGCCAGCGTCTGCAGCAGCAGCGACATGCCCATGGCCGTGATCAGCGGCGCCAGGCGCGGCGCATTGCGCAGCGGCCGGTAGGCAATCTTCTCCACCAAAAAGTTCAGCGTCGTGCACACCAGCACCGCACAGCCCAGCGCGATCAGCATCAGCGCCCAGCCCGGCAGCCCAGAGCCCGCCAGCGCGCTGATCACCGTCCAGCTCACCAGCGCCCCCACCATCAAAATCTCACCGTGCGCAAAATTGATCAGGTTGATGATGCCGTACACCATCGTGTACCCCAGCGCCACCAGCGCATACATGCTCCCGAGCACCAGCCCGTTGATGATTTGCTGGAAAAAAGTTTCCATGAAGCGTCTCCGGTATGGCGGTCAGCGTCTTGCGCGTTCCCGCCCAATCGTTGTGCTGAACTTTGAGCAGATAAAAAAAAGCCCGCCGCAATGTCGGCGGGCCCACGTGGCCATCAAGTCCTGCAGCCTGAGCTTCATTGTAGGAGTCGGGTTCCAAGGGGTTTCGCTGGTAAATACCCCTAGCGCAGAGAGTCCCCAAGACCTCGATTTGAGCGCCTAATCCCGGGGCTCGCTCGCCGAGCCCGATTCACCCTCGCGCGCCTCGGCATTGAGACGGCGCAACTCGGCCAAACGGTCCCCGATGCGCAGCTCCAGGCCACGGTTCACCGGCTCGTAAAAGCGCTGATCTTCCATGCCCTCAGGCAGGTAGTGCACGCCGGCCGCAAAGCCGCCCGGCTCGTCATGCGCGTAGCGGTACTCGCGCCCATAGCCCAGCTCGCTCATCAGCTTGGTTGGCGCATTGCGCAGATGCAGGGGCACGGGGCGGCTGGCATCGCTCTTCACAAACGCCCTCACCGCCTTGTAAGCGCTGTAAACGGCATTGGACTTGGGCGCCACCGCCAGGAACACCACCGCCTGTGCCAGCGTCAATTCGCCCTCGGGCGAACCCAATCGCTCGTAGGTTTCGGCCGCATCCAGACAGATGCGCAGCGCGCGCGGATCGGCCAGGCCGATGTCCTCGCTGGCCATGCGGATCAGGCGGCGCGAGATGTAGCGCGCATCGACACCGCCGTCGAGCATGCGAGCCAGCCAGTAGAGCGCGGCATCAGGGTCAGAGCCACGCACTGATTTGTGCAGGGCCGAAATCACATCGTAGAACTGCTCACCGCCCTTGTCATAACGGCGGAGTTGCTCGCCCAGCGCGCGCTCGAGCACGGCCTCGTCGATCTGCGCCACACCTGGCGGGGTCAGCGAGGCCACGGCCTCTAGAGCGTTGAGCAGGCGGCGCGCATCGCCGTCGGCATAGGCCGCCAGGCGCTTGGCCGCGCCTTCCGTCACCGGCGGGCAGGCCAGCAGCTCGGCGCCGCGCCGCACCAGATCGAGCAGATCCTGCTCGTCCAGCGACTTGAGCACATGGACGGTGGCGCGCGACAACAGCGCCGAGTTGACTTCGAAAGACGGGTTCTCGGTGGTGGCGCCGATGAAGGTGAACAGGCCCGACTCCACATGCGGCAGGAAGGCATCCTGCTGCGACTTGTTGAAGCGATGGACTTCGTCCACGAACACCACGGTGCGCCGCCCCTGGGCGGCGACGCTTTGCGCGCGCTCGACCGCCTCGCGGATGTCCTTGACCCCGCCCAGCACCGCCGAGATGGTGATGAACTGCGCCTCGAAAGACAGGGCCATCAAGCGCGCCAGCGTGGTCTTGCCCACGCCCGGCGGGCCCCAGAGGATCATGGAATGCAGCCGACCCGACTCGAAGGCGGTGCGCAGCGGCATGCCGGGGCCCAGCAATTGACGCTGGCCGATCACCTCGTCGAGCGAATTGGGCCGCAGGCGCTCGGCCAGGGGCGGATGCAAGGAGGCCTGACCGAACACGGGCGAGGCAGCAGAGGCGGCAGGGGCGGCAGAAGACCCCGCGCTGCGGCTGGGCAGCACAGCGGGCAGCTCGTCTTCGGGAAACAGGGAATCACTCATGGCCGCCATGCGGGGCACTTTCTCATCTTCGCCAAGGACTCAAGAAGCTGTGGGCGGGGGCGTGAAGCCCGGCCTCACTGCTCGACCAGATCGGCCCCGGCCGGCAACACAAAGCGGAAGCGGTCCGCCGGCAGGCTGGCGTTGACCGCCAGGCCGCTGAAATCCAGGCGCGAACGCTGGCCGAAACCATCGACGATCTCGAGCGCCGCCAGATCGCGACCCTTGAAACCAATCTTCAGCGACTGGAAGCCACCGTCGGCCTGGCGCGGCAGGGCTTGCACCCAATCGAGCCCGCCTTCGGACGGCAGGGCCTTGAGCGTGAAATCACGCTCCAGATTGCCACCCGCCAGCAAAGCCGCCGGTGTGGCGCCCAGGGCCTGGTTCATGCGGCGGGAGCTGGCTTGATTCAGGTCGGGGTCAAAGATCCAGACCTTCTGGCCATCGCCAACGATCAGTTGCTCGAAAGGCTTGCTGTAGGCAAAGCGGAACTGATTGGGCCGCTGAAACTCAAAGCTGCCTTGCGAGCTCTTGCTGCGCTTGCCATCGGGCGAGTTGACGGTCTGCTTGAACTGGGCACTGGCGCTTTTCACCTCGCGGGCGAAATCGCGCAGCGCGCTCACCGCGTCGGCACGAGCCACAGAAGCCAGGGTCAGCAACACCGCGGCCAGCACGGCACGGCTCTTCATCGTCATCATGGTTGGGGTCCTGTGCGGAGAGGGGTCGCGGGGCTCATTCGTCGCGCTTGGGCACGATCAGGTCGCGGTTGCCATTGGTGGCCATGCTGGACACCAGGCCCGACTTTTCCATCTGCTCCAGCAAACGCGCGGCACGGTTGTAGCCGATGCGCAGATGGCGCTGCACCAGCGAGATGGAGGCGCGCCGGTGCTGCAGCACCACGGCCACGGCCTGGTCGTACATGGGATCGGCCTCGCCGTCACCGCCGGCCGCGCCGCCGCCGGCTTCGCCGCCCTCGCCTTCCAGCACGCCGCCCTCGAGGATGCCCTCGATGTAATTGGGCTCGCCCTGGCTCTTGAGGTACTCGACCACGCGGTGCACTTCCTCATCACTGACAAAGGCGCCGTGCACACGAATTGGCAAGCCGGTGCCCGAAGGCATGTAAAGCATGTCACCCATGCCCAGCAAGGCCTCGGCACCCATCTGGTCGAGGATGGTGCGGCTGTCGATCTTGGAGCTGACCTGGAAGGACAGCCGGGTCGGGATATTGGCCTTGATCAGGCCGGTGATCACATCGACCGAAGGCCGCTGTGTGGCCAGAATCAGGTGGATGCCGGCCGCGCGGGCCTTTTGCGCCAAGCGGGCGATCAGCTCTTCGATCTTCTTGCCGACCACCATCATCAGGTCGGCCAACTCGTCGATGACGACGACGATGAAGGGCAAACGCTCCAGCGGCTCCGGCTCCTCGGGCGTGAGGCTGAAGGGATTGCCGATCTTCTCGCCGCGCTCGGTGGCTTCGTCGATCTTCTTGTTGTAGCCGGCCAGATTGCGCACGCCCATCTTGCTCATGAGCTTGTAGCGGCGCTCCATCTCGCCCACGCACCAGTTGAGCGCGTTGCTGGCCTGCTTCATGTCCGTCACCACGGGCGCCAGCAGATGCGGGATGCCTTCGTAGACGCTCATTTCCAGCATCTTGGGGTCGATCAGGATCAGGCGCACATCGCGCGCCTCGGCCTTGTAGAGCAAGGACAGGATCATGGCGTTGATGCCGACCGACTTGCCCGAACCGGTGGTACCGGCCACCAGGCAGTGCGGCATCTTGGCCAGGTCGGCCACCACGGGCAGGCCGACGATGTCCTTGCCCAGGCCCATGGTCAGCTGCGAGCTGGCATCGGCATAGACCTGGGAGCCCAGAATCTCGGACAAGCGAATGGTCTGGCGCCGCGCATTGGGCAGCTCCAGAGCCATGAAGTTCTTGCCCGGAATGGTCTCGACCACGCGGATGGACACCAGACTCAGCGAACGCGCCAGATCCTTGGCCAGGCCAACGATTTGCGAGCCCTTGACCCCCGTGGCCGGCTCGATCTCGTAGCGGGTGATCACCGGGCCGGGCGAGGCCGCGACCACACGCACCTCGACGCCAAAATCGCGCAGCTTCTTCTCGATCATGCGCGAGGTCATTTCCAGCGACTCGGGCGTGACCGAGACCACCTGCACCGGCGCCGTGTCCAGCAGGTCGACCTGGGGCAGCTTGGTGTCGCTGGCGTCAGCGAACAAAGTGGTCTGACGCTCCTTGGCCACGCGGGTGGACTTGGGCACCTCCATCACCGGCGCTTCGATGACGATGGGGATGTGAGTTTCCTCCACCACCTGGCGCTCGACCTCGACCACCAGTTCGCGCTCCTGCGCAGCCTGCTCACCAACACGCTGGTCTTCGGCCTTCTCACGCCGCTCCAGGCGCTGCTCGCGCCACTGGTCCAGGCGCGCCCCGAGCTGTTCGGCCAGATGCGCCCAGGAGAACTTTAGTGCCAGGCCGGCGCCCAGCAGCAACACGCTGATCCAGACCACGCCCGAACCCGCAAAGCCCAGCACTTTCATGCTCCAGGGGCCGAGCGAGTAACCGAGCACGCCGCCGGCATGGCCAGGCAAGCGGGTTTCCCAGGAATAGAGCCGGGTCCACTCCAGGGCCGAGCTGGCGCAGAGCAAAAGCACCAGGCCCAACAGCCAAAGCAGCAGCGGGCGGCGGCTGCCGGGTGCTGGCGGGCTGTCGGCCCGCAGCAGGTCGGCCAGTTGCCCCAGCCAGACACGCAAGCCCACGATCAAGAGCCACCAGGCCGAGAAACCAAAGCTGAACAGCAGCAGATCGGCCACCCAAGCGCCGACGGCGCCCATGCGATTGCCGTAGAGCGCGTGTTGGCCGGAGATGGAAAACGCCGCATCGGCGCGGTCATGGCTGACCAGGGCCAGCACCACCAGGCACCAAACGGCGCCGCTCAGCAGCAGCCAGACCGGCGTGCGCAGGGGGTTGTGGCGGGGCGGAGGCGGCGGGGCCGCCTTCTTGGATTGGCGTTTGTAGACTTTGTCGGGCGTGCCGACCTCGTCGTCACGCGAGAGGGAACCCAGCGGAAAACTCATGCCGCCATTGTGGCGCAGGTTTCAGGGCCTGCCGCCCTGCCCATTCATACGGGCCGCTGTTGGACTCGTTCACACGGGCCGCTGCTTCAGAGAGCCAAGGGCTCAGCTGGGCAGGCGTTCCTTGATCACCACCGAGCCGTTTTCCAGGGTTTCGATGACGCCGCGCTCTTCCAGGTCCTTCATGACCCGGCTGACCATCTCACGCGAAGCGCCCACCACCTTGGCCATGTCCTGGCGCGACACCTTGCCGCGGATGATCTTCAGGCCCTTCTCTTCTTCGGACATGTCCAACAACGTGCGCGCCACACGGCCGTAGACATCCAGCAGGGCCAGGGATTCGATCTGGCGGTCGGCATTGCGCAGGCGCGCCACCAGACCGCGCAGGATGGCGTAGGACAGGCTGCTGCTCTCTGGCAGGCAGCGTGCGAACTCGTTGCGGCCCAGCACCAGCATGTCGGTCTGCACCTCGGCGCGCACGGTGGCCGAGTGAGGCTCGTGGTCGATCAGGCTCATTTCGCCGACGTAATCGCCGGGCTGCAGCACGGCCAGGATGACCTCGCGGCCGCGGGTATCGGCCGTCAGCACGCGGGCGCGGCCGTTCAGCAGGATGAACAAGGCATTGGACTTGGTGCCCTGCTCGACGATCAGTTCGCCGCGCTTGAAGCGCCGCTTGACCACGCTGTCAGCAATCGACTGCGCCTGGTCGGTGGTGAGCAAGGAAAACAAGGGCACCCTGCGGATCAGATCCAGATTGGACAACATCGCCATGAACAGCCTCCTTTGGTTTAAGCCTGAATTTGGCACGCCGTCGCTGTCGTCGTGACATGCCTAGAATGCTCGGGATTGTGCCCACCTGCCCCATATTTCAAACAGGGTTTAGGCGGGGAAAACCGGCCATTACCGTCTGTACAACAGAGACCAGCTCCCGAGCACAGCGGCTCCCTCCGTCCCCGCGGATTCGACAGCGCCCGGCGCTTGCGAAACCGCCCAACCGCCCCATCTGAGTCCCCATGAACGCAAACACCCAACACCATTCGCTGCTGATCCTGGGCTCCGGCCCGGCCGGTTACACCGCGGCCATCTACGCCTCGCGCGCCAATCTGAACCCCACCCTGCTGACCGGCATGGCGCAAGGCGGCCAGCTGATGACCACGACCGAAGTCGACAACTGGCCGGCCGATGTGATGGGTGTGCAAGGCCCCGAGCTGATGGAGCGGTTCCAGAAGCACGCCGAGCGCTTCCAGACCCAGATCGTCTTCGACCACATCAACGCGGTTGATTTCTCCAAGCGCCCCTTCACCCTCAAGGGCGACAGCGCCACCTACACCTGCGACGCCCTGATCATCGCCACCGGCGCCTCGGCCAAG
This sequence comes from Paucibacter sp. B51, assembly GCF_027863535.1. Lineage (NCBI taxonomy): Bacteria > Pseudomonadati > Pseudomonadota > Betaproteobacteria > Burkholderiales > Sphaerotilaceae > Roseateles > Paucibacter sp. B51. The sequence goes on from NZ_JAPIVN010000001.1 coordinate 4,285,973, forward strand.
TATCTGGGCCTGCCCTCGGAAGAAGCCTTTGCAGGCCGCGGCGTCAGCGCCTGCGCTACCTGTGACGGCTTCTTCTATCGCGGCCAGGAAGTCTGCGTGGTCGGCGGCGGCAACACCGCCGTCGAGGAAGCGCTGTACCTGAGCAATATCGCCAGCAAGGTCCATGTGATCCACCGCCGCGACAAATTCCGTGCCGAGCCCATCCTGATCGACAAACTGATGGCCAAGGCCGAGTCCGGCAATGTGGTGCTGCACCTGTGGAACACCCTGGACGAGGTGCTGGGTGACCAGAGCGGCGTGACCGGCGTGCGCATCAAGAGCACCCAGGACGGCGGCACGCAAGACCTGGCCCTGCAAGGCTGCTTCATCGCCATCGGCCACCAGCCCAACACCGAGATCTTCAAGGATCAACTGGAGATGAAGGACGGCTACATCGTCACGCGCAGCGGCCTGAATGGCTTCGCCACCATGACCAGCGTGCCCGGCGTGTTCGCCGCCGGTGATGTGCAGGACCACATCTACCGCCAGGCCATCACCAGCGCTGGCACCGGCTGCATGGCCGCCCTGGACGCCCAGCGCTTTCTGGAGCAAGAGCGCGGCTGATCGAGGCCCGCGCACACGCGACGCCTCACCCACCCGACATCACAGGCCCCTGCGATGCCGGGCATCGCGATACCCTGGCACGCCCAATCTGGCGTGCCTTTTCGTTTTCGGCTATACTCTTAGGCTTGCTTGCTGGATGGACCGCGCCCAGACAAGTGCCGCCAAGGTGCAAACCCGGTGCGCTTGAACAGGTTTGGCAGGCATATCGCGGTCATGTGGCCGTCTCAAGTTTGCAGATGCGAACTGCTGAATGAACTCAGCAGAAATCTCAGCAGAGATGGCTGGTCAAAAAAATCAAACCGGAGAAGCGTCATGGCACGCGTCTGTCAAGTCACGGGCAAGAAGCCCATGGTGGGAAACAATGTTTCTCACGCCAACAACAAAACGAAGCGTCGCTTCCTGCCGAATCTGCAGTACCGCCGTTTCTTCCTGGAAACCGAGAACCGCTGGGTTCGTCTGCGTATCAGCAATGCTGCTCTGCGTTTGATTGACAAGGTCGGTATCGACCAAGTCGTCGCCGATCTGCGCGCCAAGGGCGAGCTCTGATCTAGAACTGAGAATCAAGGAGCATCATCATGGCCAAAGGCGCACGCGAAAAGATCAAGCTGGAGTCGACCGCAGGTACGGGTCACTTCTACACGACCGACAAGAACAAGAAGACCACGACCAACAAGCTCGAATTCATGAAGTTCGATCCCAAGGCTCGTAAGCACGTTCTGTACAAGGAAACCAAGCTGAAGTGATTCGGCTTGGAGCCCACGCCTTCGGTGTGGGTCTTCCATAAAAAACCCCGCAAGGCGCAAGCCGGCGGGGTTTTTTCATGGGCGCTCGGCCGTGGTGGCCGAGCGGGGCTTGGCCTCAGTTCTTCGCCGCAGCCAAGGTGGTCTTGAACTCCTCGCGGAACCAGTCGTCCAGCAGACGGCGCTCGTAGCGGATCGGGTCGCTTTCGTTGTAGCGGTTCATGCCGACCATGTAGTTCAGGTCATGCAGACGGGTCTTGCCGCTTTGCAAAACCTTGCCGTTTTCGCTCAGACTGAAACTGAGCTCGATCGAGGGCGAACTGACGCCACGCAGCACGCGGATCATGTCCATGCGGCGCCCGACCGGCTCCCAGCCGCCGGCCAGGTCGACATTGCTGATCTCCACCGTCAAGTCCTTGCCCGGCAACTGCGCGCCCAACTTCTCCAAATGGGCCTTGAGCTCCTTCAGAACCGGCTCCTGGTCGCGGCGGCCGAAATCACTGCTGGCGTCGGTGAACTTGTCCGGCTCGATGAAGCGAACCTGCACATCAGCCAGGGCCAACGAGGCCGAAGCGCCCAAAGCCAGCGCCAGGGCAGCGGCGCGGAGAAGACTTGTCTTGTTCATGCTCATGGTGACTCTCCTTGTGTGGGGTGGATTGCTCCGTTGCAATGACTTGAGTCTAGTCCCCAGACGTAAAAAGGCGCCCCTCGGAGCGCCCTTTTACCTCAGCCTTACCTGCGGTCACCGCAGTCACACCCAATCGTCACAAACGGTCAAACTGCACTGATTCCTTGGCCACAGCAGGAACGACACAACGATTGAAACCGAGCCTCAGGCGCGCGCCATGCGCAAGCTCATGGAGAAATTGCGCAACTCGGCAATGCCGCTTTCTTCGGCACGGCGGCACCAGGCTTGCAGGTCTGCCACCAGCTGTTCGGCCGAGACATTGGTGCGGGTCCAGAGCTGGCGCAGTTCTTCGCGCATGGTCAGCAGCTTGTCCAGGGTGGGACTGGCCGCGCGGGCGTTGGCAATCTCGGTCAACAGGCGATCCGGGATGTTGACCTCATCGCGGTGCGACCAACGCTTGGCCAGCTTGAACTGCGCCCACTGCGCGCTGTGCTCCTGGCCCTGGGCCTTGAGTCGCGCCAGCTCAGCCGCACAGGCCGCCTTGAGGCCGCGGCCGTACTTGGACATCACCTCGTAGCGGTTGGTGATGATGGCTTCCAGCGTGTCCTTGTCGGCCGGCTTGATGTCGCCATGGCGCAGCTTGGGCGCCGTCTTGCGGACCTTGGCCCAACCCAGCATTTCGAAAGCGCGGATGTAGCCCCAGCCGATGTCGAACTCGAAGGGCTTGACCGAGAACTTGGCCGAGGTCGGGTAGGTGTGGTGGTTGTTGTGCAGCTCTTCGCCGCCGATCAGGATGCCCCAGGGGGAGACATTGGTGGATGCATCGGGTGCTTCGAAATTGCGATAGCCCCAGTAGTGACCAATGCCATTGATCACACCGGTCGCCCAAACCGGAATCCAGACCATCTGGATGGCCCAGACCGTGGCACCGATGGCGCCGAACAGGGCCAGGTTGATGATCAGCATCAGGCCCACGCCCTGCCAGGAGAAGCGGGTGTAGAGGTTGCGCTCGATCCAGTCATTGGGCGTGCCCAGGCCGTACTTGGCGATGGTCTCGGGGTTCTTGGCCTCGGCGCGGTAGAGCTCCACGCCGGTCAGCAGCAAGGCCTTCAGACCGCGTGTCTGCGGGCTGTGCGGGTCGTCCTCGGTCTCGCATTTGGCGTGGTGCTTGCGGTGCACGGCCACGAATTCCTTGGTCACCATGCCGGTGGTCAGCCACAGCACGGCGCGGAAGAAATGCGAGGGAATCGGCCCCAGATCCAGCGAGCGGTGCGCCTGCGCACGGTGCAGAAAAATGGTGACCGACAGGATGGTGAAGTGGGTGATGACGAGCGTGAACGCCACGATCTGCCACGCACTGGCCTCCAGCAGGCCATGCGCCAACCACTGGACCAGCGCATCATGTACCGACATCAAGAAATTCATGGCTTCCTCATCCTGCCCGGGATCGGGCGGCTAGACGGATTCGAGTCGGCGAATTGTAGGCGCACGACTCCAAAAACAAGGGGGCAAAACACTGCGCCAGGTCAAGCGCGCGTGAATCCTGCCCGGCCGCGTGCAAAGCACAGGCCGGCGAACCTTCAGGACGCGCCAGACGGGCGATGGGGTGTCACTGCTTTTCCCAGACGGCAGCGAAGAAGCCATCCGTCTGGTGCTGGTGCGGCCACAGGCGCAGATAGCCGTTCTCCACCAGGCGCTCGGCGTCGGCCACATGGGCACGGCTGAGGACTTCGGCAGCATCGAGCTTCTTGAACTGCGGATGCGCGGCCGAGAAGGCTTCGGCAATTGCCTCGTTCTCGGCATCGAGCAGGCTGCAGGTGGCGTACACCAGGCGGCCGCCCGATTTCAGCAGGCGCGCGGCACTGGCCAGGATGGCCGTCTGCTTGGCCTGCAGTTCCTGCACGGCATGCAGCGACTGGCGCCATTTCAGATCGGGGTTGCGGCGCAAGGTGCCCAGGCCCGAGCACGGCGCATCGACCAGCACGCGATCGATCTTGCCGGACAGGCGCTTGATGCGCTCATCGCGCTCATGGGCAATCTGCGTCGGGTAGATGTTGGACAGGCCGCTGCGCGCCAGGCGCGGCTTCAGCGAGGCCAGGCGATGGCCCGAGGTGTCGAAGGCATAGAGCCGGCCGGTATTGCGCATGGACGCACCCAGAGCCAGGGTCTTGCCGCCGGCGCCGGCGCAGAAGTCCACCACCATCTCGCTGCGCTTGGCGTCCAGCATCAGGGCCAGCAGCTGGCTGCCTTCGTCCTGCACCTCGATGCCGCCGCTGGTGAACAGCTCCAGCTTGTTGAGCGCCGGCTTGCCGTGGATGCGCAAGCCCAGGGGCGAGAACGGTGTCAGCTCGGCATGGATGCCGGCGGCGGTCAAGGTGGCCTGCGCTTCTTCGCGCTTGGCCTTCAAGGTGTTGACGCGCAGATCCAGCGGGGCCTGCTCGTTCATGCTGGCGGCCAAGGACCAGAACTGTTCCTCGCCGAGGCGGGCCATCAAAGGTTGGGCCAGCCACTCAGGCAGGTTGTGGCGCAGGCGCGGCGCCAGCTGGGTCTTGTCGATCTGACGGACCTGTTCCAGCCATTGCTGTTCTTGAGTGTTCAGGGCGCCGCGCAAAAAGGCTTCATTGCCCTGCCAGCCGAGGATGGCCAGGCGACGCTCGGTCGGGCCGCTGCCCGACTGGGCCAGATGCTGCAGCAACGGGCGCTGGCGCAGCACCGTGTACGCGGTCTCGGCCAGGGCATGGCGCTCACGCTGGCCCAGGGCCTTGTGTTTGCGGAAGAAGGCGGACACCACGCTGTCGGCGGGAGAGTCCAGCTGGAGCACAGCGCGCAGAAGCTCGCTGCTCATTTCAAGAAGGGCATTAGGATGCATGGCGCGATTATCCCAGGCCCGCGGGCTTTCCCTGCCTGCCCCTGACTTTTATCCTTGCCTTCTGCCCCCAGCCACCCCGAGATGAGTGCCGACGACCTGCCACCCCTGCCCGCCACGCCCCTGGGCCGCTACCGCCACTACAAGGGCGGCGAGTACGAGGTGATCGGCACGGCACGGCACAGCGAAACATTGGAGCCACTGGTGGTCTACCGCCCGCTCTACAACGCCACCGGCCTCTGGGTGCGGCCGCATGCCATGTTCTTTGGCAGCCTGGAGGTGAATGGCGTGCTGACGCCGCGCTTCAGCGCCATAGACCGCAACGGCAACGGCGACAGCAACATAGCGCCCTGATCATGCGCCCGCCCCGCTGGCTGCAACAGCTGCGCCTGCGCCCTCGCCTGCTGCTGGCTCTGGGTCTGGGTCTGTTGGCCGGCCTCGCTTGCCCGTCGAACTGGAGCCTGAGCACACGCCTGCTCTGCGGCTGGAATGCCGGCGTCTGGTTCTATTTGCTGGCCGTGCTGCAGATGATGCTGGCGGCCGACCATGAACACGTGCAGCGCAAAAGCGTGGCCCAAGCCGATGGCGTGGCTGCTGTGCTGCTGCTGGCCGCGGCCGGCGCCCTGGCCAGCCTGGCCGCCATCACCCTGGAGCTGAGCCAGCCGGCCGGCCCGCCCGGCGCTACCCTGGCGCTGGCCTTGTTGACGGTGGCGGGCAGCTGGCTGCTGCTGCCGGTGGAGTTCGCCCTGGCCTATGCCAGCCTCTATCACCGCAGCACAGGGCGAGACAACGCGCCGCATGGCCTGGAGTTTCCCGGCCTGGACGGTCCGCCCGACTACACCGATTTCATGTACTTCGCGGTCACCCTGGCCGCGACTTCGCAGACCTCGGATGTGGCGGTCAGCGCCCGGCCCATGCGGCGCCTGGTGCTGCTGCATGCGCTGCTGTCCTTCCTGTTCAACACCGGCGTGCTGGCGCTCCTGATCAACATCCTGGCCGGCATGATCCGCTGACGGGCCGGCCCCGCGCTCAGCTGAAGGACTGGCTCGCCCCGCTGAGTTGCTCGACACGGCCATCGACCAGGCGCAGCTGGCCTTCGACAAACCAGCGCACCGCCTGCGGATACATGCGGTGCTCGAGCTTGAGCACGCGGGCCGACAGGGTGTCTTCATCATCCCCCGGCAGCACCGGCGCCACGGCCTGGGCAACGATGGCGCCATGGTCAAGCTCGGCGGTCACGAAATGCACGGTGGCGCCGACGAATCTGCAGCCCATCTCCAAGGCCCGCGCATGCGTGTGCAGGCCGGTGAAGGCCGGCAGCAGCGAGGGGTGGATGTTGAGCATGCGCTCGGCATAGTGGGCGGTGAAGGCCGGAGTCAGGATGCGCATGAAGCCCGCCAGCACGACCAGATCGGGCGCAAAACCATCGATCACGCGCTGCAATTCGGCATCAAAAGCCTCGCGGGCCTGCTGTGCATCCATGCCGGGCTGGCGGAAGGCCTTGTGGTCGACCACGGCCGTGGCAATGCCGTGCGCGGCCGCAAAATTCAGGCCAGCGGCATCGGGCTTGTTGCTGATCACGGCGGCGATCTGGGCCGGCCAGCCCTCGGCCGCACAGGCGCGCACGATGGCCTCCATATTGGAACCACGGCCGGAGATCAGGATGACGATGCGTTTCATGGGGCGGCAGTGTAGCTGCCTACAATGCCCGACCTGATCTTTGCTGCGGCCCGCCGATGAGCTCCCTGCCTACTCCCGAACCGACTTCTGCCGCCGCACGCCCGCGCGTGCTCTCGGGCATGCGCCCGACCGGCGCCCTGCACCTGGGCCACTACCACGGCGCGCTGAAAAACTGGGTTCGCCTGCAAAGCACACACGACTGTTTCTTCTTCGTCGCCGACTGGCATGCCCTGACCACCCAGTACCAGGACCGGCAGAACCGCAACAGCATCGAACGCAATGTCTACGACATGGTGGTCGACTGGCTGGCCGCCGGCATCGACCCCGAGAAGGCCACGCTCTTCATCCAAAGCCGCATGCCCGAGCACGCCGAGCTCTTCACCCTGCTGGCCATGAGCACTCCCACCTCCTGGCTGGAGCGCATTCCCAGCTACAAGGACGCGGTCGAGAAGCAACGCGCCAGCAGCACCCCGGGTGATGGCGCCACCTACGGCTTCCTCGGCTACCCGCTGCTGCAGGCGGCCGACATCCTGATCTACAAGGCCGGCTTCGTGCCCGTCGGTGAAGACCAGACCGCCCATGTGGAAGTGACCCGCGAGGTGGCGCGCCGCTTCAACCGCATCTACAGCCCGGACGCGCCCATCCTGCCCGAGCCGCAGGAGCTGCTGACCGAGACCGCGCGACTGCCCGGCCTGGACGGCCAGAAGATGAGCAAGAGCTACAACAACTCGGTGGCCATGCGCGACGCGCCCGAGGTGGTGGACGAGAAGATCCGCACCATGCCCACCGACCCGCAGCGTGTGCGCCGCAGCGACGCCGGCGAACCCAGCCGCTGCCCGGTCTGGCCCCTGCACCAGCTCTACTGCGACGAATCCACCCGCACCTGGGCGGCCGAGGGCTGCCGCTCGGCCAGCATCGGCTGCCTGGACTGCAAGAAGCCCTTGATCGAGGCGATCCAGAAAGAGCAAGCGCCCTGGCGCGAGCGGGCCAATGAATACCTGGCCAACCCCAAGCAGGTGCAATGGATCGTCGAAGTCGGCACCGAGCGCGCCCGCGCCGTCGCCCGCAAGACCTTGCGGGAAGTCCGCACGGCCATGGGCCTGGCCTACTGATCGCGCCCGCGTGAGCCCAGCCATGAGCGGCATCCACATCACCGACATCGAGGCTGCCATCAACTGGTGGCGCGAGCGCCAGCCTTCGACCGACGGCCTGAGCGCATGCCCCGAGGTGCAGGCCCTGGCCGAGGTCTACGGCCTGCTGGTCTACCACCGCGATCACGAATGCGATGAGGACAGCATGCCCGCCGCCGCCAAGGCCGCCTGGCTGCGCTGGTACGACAGCACGCCGGATGCGCCCTGCATCGCCATCTGCTCCACCAGCCAGGGCGATGCCTTGTGCAAAGGCTGTGGTCGCAGCTTTGACGAGGTGCAGCACTGGCCGGTGATGACTCCGGCCGAGAAACGCATCACCTGGCGCCGCATCACCCAGGAAGGCACGGCCTGGCGCTTCAACCGCTATGCCGAGCGGGCGCGTGAGTTCAAGGGCGTCGATCACCCGCAGCTGCAAGACCCCCAGACTCCGGCGGACCCGACATGATGGGCCGCGCCCATTTGGAGAGCCTGCGCCGCATCGCGCCGCTGGCCTGGCCGGTGCTGGTCGGGCAGCTGGCCGTGCTGGCCTTCAGCACCATCGACACCGTGCTGGTGGCCCGTTACTCGGCCGTCGATCTGGCCGCGCTGGCCGTGGGCAGCGCCATCTACATCACGGTGTTTGTCGGCCTGATGGGCGTGGTGCTGGCCATTTCCCCCATCGTCGGCCGCCTGTTCGGCGCCGGCCAGCTGCGGGAAGCCGGGGCGCAGTTGCATCAGACCTTGTGGCTGTGCCTGGGCCTGATGGGCTTGGGCAGCCTGATCCTGCTGCTGCCCGAGCCCTTTCTGGCCGTGTCACAGGCCAGCCCCGAGGTCGAAGCCAAGGTGCGCCACTACCTGATAGCCCTGGCCGCCAGCCTGCCGGCCACGCTGTTCTTCACCGCCTTCCGCGGCTTCAATGTGGCGGTGTCCCGGCCCAAAGCGGTGATGGCCTTGCAGGTCGGCGGCCTGCTGCTCAAGCTGCCGCTGAGCTTCTTGCTGATTCAAGGCTTTGCGCTCGGCCCCTGGCAGGTGCCGGCCCTGGGTGCCTTTGGCTGCGGCCTGGCCACGGCCATCGCCATGTGGGCGCAGGCGGCCATCGCCTTTGCCTGGATGCGGCGCGACCCGTTTTACGAGCCTTTCGGCCTGCGCCGCGGCGGCCTGCAAGCGCCGCACTGGCCCGACATCCGAGCCCTGCTCAAGCTGGGCGTGCCCATGGGCGGTTCCATCCTGATCGAGGTCACCGGCTTCACCTTCATGGCCATCTTCATCGCCCGCCTGGGCGCCACGCCGGTGGCCGGCCACCAGCTGGCGGTCAATCTGATCAGCCTGATGTTCATGCTGCCCCTGGCCCTGGCCAATGCCACCGGCACCTTGGTGGCGCAATCGGTCGGCGCCCATGACCCGGCCGGTGCACGGCGCCTGGGCTGGCATGGGCTGGAGATCGGCCTGGCCGTGTCCTTCCTGATCGGTGCCCTGGTGTTTTTTGCGCGCGAAGCGGTGCTGGGGCTGTACACCAGCGACCCGGTCATCCTGGGCGCCGCCCTGCCCTTGCTGCTCTGGGTCTGGCTTTTTCACGTGGCCGATGCCGGGCAGACCCTGGCAGCCTTTGTGCTGCGCGCCCACCACATCGCCACCGCGCCCATGGTCATTTACGCCCTGGCGATCTGGGGCGTGGGACTGGGCGGCGGCTACTGGCTGGCCTTCGGCCACAGTCCGGCTGTGCCCGCGGAGTTTCAGGGTGCGCGGGGCTTCTGGTCGGCTGCCACGGCTGGCTTGGTGCTGGCCGCGCTGGGCCTGAGCGCCTTCCTGGCTTGGGTGCACCGGCAGGAAGAACGCGAGCAGGCGGCCGGCGCCCTCAGTTCGACGCTGAAGTCGCAGCAGGAAGGCTGAACACAAACACGCTGCCGCCACCGGGCCGCGCTTCGCAGCGCACCTGGCCGTGGTGGCGCTGCGCGATCTGGCGCACCAGGCTCAGGCCCAGGCCCACACCGCCGGCTTGCTCGGCATGGCCGGGCAGGCGGAAAAAGGCTTCAAAAATGCGCTCGCGCATGGCCTCGGGCACGCCCGGGCCGCGATCGCTGACACGCAGCTCGGCCCGGCCTGCCGCATCTCGCGACAGCTCCAGCAGCACCTCCGAGCCGCCATAGCGCTTGCCATTCTCCAGCAGATTGCGCAGGGCGCGGCGCAGCAGGCGCTCATCGCCATGCACCAGCAGCTCGCTCAAGCCCGGGGCAGGCTGGAACTCGGCGCCGGTGCGGGCGGCCTCTTCCGCAGCCAGGCCCATCAAATCGACCTGCAGCGGCGTCTGCGCCATGGGCTCGGCGCCGCGCGCCGCCGCGTCCAGACGGCTGGCCAGCAGGACCTCCTCGACCAGGGCGTCCAGCTCGGTGATGTTGGTGTGGATCTCGGTTTGCAGGCGGGCGCGCTGCTCCGGCCCGGCGTTGTCCAGCATGGCAAAGGCCATCTTGAGGCGGGCCAGGGGGGAGCGCAGCTCGTGGCTGGCATTGGCCAGCAGGGACTGCTGGGCGCGCAGCAAGCTTTCGATTTGCGTGGCCGCGCGGTTGAAGCTGCTGGCCAGGGCCGCCACTTCATCCTTGCCGCTTTCGTCCACCCGGTGGGCCAGTTGGCCGGCACCGAACTGCTCCACGCCGGACTTCAAGCCCTCCAAGCGGCGCGTCAGCCGGCGCACCACGGGGTAGGCCCCCACGGCCACGCCGAAAAATAGCAGCACCAGCAAGACCAGCAAGACCTGGCCATTGGGGCGCGGCCCAAGGAAGGGCAAGCTCCAGGGCGCGGGCGGGCCCTCGTTGCGCTTGAAGAAGGGCCGCTCGGGGCCCATGCCGCCGCCACCACCCAAGCCTGGGCCCATGCGAGCACCGGGACCGAAGCGGAAGCCGCCGCGCATCAGCAGCAGGCTGCGCCCGTCCTCCAGCGGCACGCGGATGGTCGGCGGGCCGGGAAAGACCTCGCGATCGAGAAACTCCTCAGACGCCGCCACACGCTCTCCCTGGCGGTCCAGCAGCGCAATCGCCACATGCAGGCGCTGCCCCCATTCCTGCAAGGCCTCGGCCTGCTCCTCACGCGGTGCACTGGCGGCCGGAAGCGCGCCGTGGATCAGCTCGGCCATGGCCGTCAACCGGTCATTGGCCGAGGCTTCAAAATTGCCCCGCTCCTGCTCGATATGGCGCTGGAACAACCAGGCCGAACCAAAGGCAAAGGCCAGCAGGATGACCACCAGGGTCAGGTAGATGCGCAGGTAAAGCGATTTCATGCCAACGCAAGCACGACAGCGAGCTGCGAGCACTCCGACTCAGTGGCCATGGTCGGCATCCTGCTTGCGCGCAAACACATAGCCAGCGCCGCGCACGGTCAGCACCCGGCGCGGCGTTTTCGGGTCGTCTTCGATCAGGGCACGGATGCGCGAGATGTGGACATCGATGGAGCGATCAAAGGCATCGAGCGGATGGCCTTTGAGTGCATCCATGATCTGGTCGCGCGAGAGAACGCGACCCGGGCTTTGCGCCAGCACCACCAGCAAGTCGAACTGGTGGCCAGTGAAATCGAGGGGCTTGCCGTCCAGCCGCGCCATGCGGGCGGCCAGATCAATTTCCAGACGGCCGAAGCGCAGCACATCGTCGGGCGGCGTGTCCGGCTCGGCACGGCGCAGCAAGGCCTTGATGCGGGCCTGCAGCTCGCGCGGCTCGAACGGCTTGGCCAGGTAATCGTCAGCGCCGAGTTCGAGGCCGAGGATGCGGTCCATGGGTTCACCACGGGCCGAGAGCATCAGCACCGGCAGGCGGCGCGTCAGCGCATCGGCGCGCAGCTCGCGGCAGAAGTCCAGGCCGTCGCCGTCCGGCAGCATCAGGTCCAGCACCAGCAGATCGAATACCTGCTCGGCCAGGGCGGCTCGCCCCTCAGCCAAGCTGCCGGCCACGCGCACCTCGAAACCGGCCGCACTGAGGTAGTCCCCCAGCATGGCTGTGAGGCGGGCGTCATCGTCGATCAGCAGCAGTCTGGAACTCATGGTGCTTGTGTGAAGAGGAAATGTCGGGGCCGCACGGCGCCCGCGCCGCAGAGACGGCAGCGAGGCCGCAGGCCCTTCAGGAGGACTGAGCATAAACGAGGAGGCCACAGGTCAAATCGCCTCAACCGCCATGCTTGCCGCCGCGCATCTCCATGTGCTTGGCCATGCGGGCCTGCATCTTCTTCATGCGCTCGGCCATCTTGGCGCGCTGCTCGGGCGTCAGCACGCGGGCAGTGTCGACCATGGCCTGGCTCATGCGCTTGCTGGCAGCCTCGTGCTGGGCGCTCATCTGCTGGCGCAGCGATTCGATGGCGGCGGCGTCGATGTTCGGCGCGGTGAACAAGGCCATGCTCTGCTCATGCAGCTTGCGGCTGCCTTCATGCTGGGCCTTCAGATCGGCGTGAGCGGCATCCATGATCTGCTTGATCTGGGCGCGCTGGGCATCGGAGGCATCGACCATGTCGAGCATGTGCTCCATATGACCGCCGCCCATGGGCATCATCGACATGCCATGGCCGCCACGATGGCCCATGGGGCCACCGTGCCCCTGGGCTTGGGCCGCCACGCCGCTGAATGCCAGAGCTGCGGCCACCATGCCAGTGCTCAGCCAGGTTTTGAGTTTCAGTTGGGACATCACAGGACTCCGTCGGTGTTGGGGTGAATGAATCTTCAAGCCCCGACGTAAGCCGGCTGTGCCCCGGCCGTAAAGATCTGTGAATGCCCGGCGCCAATGAAAAGAGCGCCCGCAGGCGCTCTTTCTTCTGACCTTGCAGCTGGCGCTGCGCGGTCACTTGATCGGCTTGAAACGCATGCGCTTGGGGCGCGCGCCTTCTTCGCCCAGACGCTTCTTCTTGTCGGCTTCGTACTCGTGGAAGTTGCCGTCGAAGAAGAACCACTGCGAATCGCCTTCGCAGGCCAGGATGTGGGTGCAGATGCGGTCCAGGAACCAGCGATCGTGGGAGATCACCATGGCCGAGCCGGCGAACTCCAGCAGCGCTTCTTCCAGCGCGCGCAGGGTTTCGACGTCCAAGTCGTTCGACGGTTCGTCCAGCATCAGCACATTGCCGCCCTGGGCCAGGGTCTTGGCCAGGTGCAAGCGGCCGCGCTCACCGCCCGAGAGGCTGCCGACCAGCTTCTGTTGGTCATTGCCCTTGAAGTTGAAGCGGCCGATGTAGGCACGGCTAGGCATCACGAACTTGCCGACCGTGATGTTGTCCAGGCCGCCGGAGACGTCTTGCCAGACGGTCTTCTCGGCATCCAGGCTTTGGCGGCTCTGGTCCACAAAGGCCAGCTTGGCGGTCTTGCCGATGGAGACTTCGCCGCTGTCCGGCGTTTCCACGCCCTGGATCATGCGGAACAAGGTCGACTTACCGGCACCGTTGGGGCCAATGATGCCGACGATGGCGCCGGCTGGCACCTTGAAGCTCAGGTTGTCGATCAGCATGCGATCGCCAAAGCTCTTGGAGACGCTCTTGAACTCGATCACTTCATTGCCCAGGCGCTCGGCCACGGGGATGAAGATTTCGTTGGTCTCGTTGCGCTTTTGGTATTCGACGTCGCTCAGCTCTTCGAAGCGGGCCAGACGCGCCTTGCTCTTGGCCTGACGGCCCTTGGCATTGGAACGCACCCACTTCAGCTCTTCCTTCATGGCCTTGGCGCGGGCGTCTTCGCTCTTCTGCTCCTGCTCCAGGCGGCGTTCCTTCTGGTCCAGCCAGTCGGAGTAATTGCCCTTCCAGGGAATGCCATGGCCGCGGTCCAGTTCCAGAATCCACTCGGCGGCGTTGTCAAGGAAGTAGCGATCGTGGGTGATGGCCACCACGGTGCCGGGGAAGCGCTGCAGGAACTGCTCCAGCCACTCGACCGATTCGGCGTCCAAGTGGTTGGTCGGTTCGTCCAGCAGCAGCATGTCGGGCTTGGAGAGCAGCAGGCGGCACAGGGCCACACGACGCTTTTCACCGCCGGACAGCACGCCGATGACGGCGTCCCAGGGCGGCAGGTTCAGGGCGTCGGCGGCCAGTTCCAGCTGCAGATCGGTGTTTTCGCTGCCGGCGGCGGCGATGATGGCTTCCAGCTCACCCTGCTCGGCGGCCAGGGCGTCGAAGTCGGCGTCCGGCTCGGCATAGGCGGCGTAGACCTCGTCCAGGCGCTTCTTGGCGGCCAGCACGCCGCCGATGCCTTCTTCCACCGCTTCACGCACGGTCTGCTCGGGGTTGAGCTTGGGCTCCTGCTCCAGGTAGCCGATCTTGATGCCGGGCATCGGGATCGCTTCGCCCTCGTACTCCTTGTCCACGCCGGCCATGATCTTCAGGATGGTCGATTTGCCCGAACCGTTCAGGCCCAGCACGCCGATCTTGGCGCCGGGGAAGAACGACAGGGAAATGTCCTTGAGGATGTGGCGTTTCGGGGGAACCGTCTTGTTGACGCGGTTCATGGAAAAGACGTATTGCGCCATGGCGGGAGTTTTCCTGGGATTGCTGAAAAGAGGCAGAGCTGCAGGCTGCTCGGCGGCAGCCGCGCCTCACCAAGCCGACGGGCCTGTGAGGGGAAACAACCGCGTATTGTCGCAGCTTCGGCCGCTGCTTCGCGAGACGGGCGGGCAAGATCGGTGAATTCAAGACCGGCCGCCACGCTGTCAGCGTCAACCCCAGCTGCAACCGCATCGCCAGGCTGTGCCACAAGCTGAGCCTGGGCCCGCAAGCGCACGCGGTGCGCAGCCAGGCGGGGCACCTGCCAACAATGCCCGGTCGGCCGCCCCCGGGCCCGGCCTATAATCGAAGGCTCGCCGCGCTTCTCAGTCTTGCGCGGCGTTTCCTTTTTCAGCTCAAGCACGCTCCTTAGCGCACCGAAGACTGGCGCCTGCTCACCGCGGCGCGGCTGCGCCCACAGGGCACCGTGCGCAAATCACACTCCATGAGTTTTGATTCTCTAGGCTTGGCCGCGCCTCTTCTGAAGGCCATCGCCGACGCTGGTTACACCTCCCCCACCCCGATTCAAGCCCAAGCGATTCCCGCCGTCTTGCAAGGCGGTGACCTGATGGCCGGTGCCCAGACCGGCACCGGCAAGACCGCCGGCTTCACCCTGCCCCTGCTGCACCGCCTGAGCGAAGGCGCCCCGGTGCTGAACAAGCGCGGCAAGCCCGCCATCCGTGCCCTGGTGCTGACCCCCACCCGCGAACTCGCGGCCCAGGTCGAAGAAAGCGTCAAGACCTACGGCAAATACCTGCCCCTGAAGAGCATGGTGATGTTCGGCGGCGTCGGCATGCAGCCGCAGATCAACCGCCTGCGCGACGGCGTCGACATCCTGGTGGCCACCCCCGGCCGCCTGCTCGACCATGCGCAGCAAGGCACGCTGGACCTGTCCCAGGTGCAAATCCTGGTGCTGGACGAAGCCGACCGCATGCTGGACATGGGCTTTGTGCACGACATCAAGAAGGTGCTGGCCCTGCTGCCCGCCAAGAAGCAGTCGCTGCTGTTCAGCGCGACCTTCAGCGATGACATCAAGAACCTGGCCGACCGTCTGCTGAACCAGCCCGCCCTGATCGAAGTGGCCCGCCGCAACCAGACCAACGAGTCGATTGCGCAAAAGGTCCACCCGGTCGGCCGCGAGCGCAAGAAGGAACTGCTGGTTCATTTGATCAAGAGCGGTGACTGGCACCAGGTGCTCGTCTTCACCCGCATGAAGCATGGCGCCAACCGCCTGACCGACTACCTGAATGACCAGGGCATCAGCGCCATGGCCATCCACGGCAACAAGAGCCAGGGTGCACGCACCAAGGCCCTGGCCGATTTCAAGAGCGGTGAGCTGACCTGCCTGGTGGCCACCGATATTGCGGCGCGCGGCATCGACATCGACCAGCTGCCCCACGTCGTCAACTACGAGCTGCCCAATGTCCCCGAGGACTATGTGCACCGCATCGGCCGCACCGGCCGTGCCGGCGCCCAGGGCGAGGCGGTCAGCCTGGTCTGCGTGGACGAAAACGGCTTCCTGCGTGAGATCGAAAAGCTGATCAAGCGCGAGATCCCCAAGGAAGTGGTGAACGGCTTTGCCCCCGATCCGAGCGAACGCCCGGAACCCATCGTGCTGGGCCGCATGATCCTGAACGGCAATGGCTCGCGAAGCGGCGGCGGTGGCCGCGGCAACTCGCGCGGCGGCGGTGGCGGTGGCCGCCCCGGCGGCCGACCCGGCGCCGGCTCGCGTGATGGCGGCTCGCGCGACGGTGGTTCGCGCGATGGCGGCGCCCCGCGCTCCTCGGCTCCGCAAGGCCGCTCGGGCCAGGGTGGTGGCGGTGGCGGCGGTGGTCGCCCGGCCTCCTCGGGTCGCCCTGGTGGTGGCGGCAGTGGTCGTCCCCAAGGCGGCGGCGGCGGTGGTGGCAATGGTGGCGGCGCCGGCCGCGGCCAGGGCGCACGCCTGACCTCGCCCAAGCGCTGAATCCAGCGCTGCACACCCCCGCAGGCCCTGGAGCATCGCTCAGGGCCCGCGAGCTCAAGCCCAGCCTGCGCTGGGCTTTTATTTTTTCCGCCCACGGCCCGCGGACGTAGGATGCGCAGCCATGAACCCGCCCCTGCCCCCCAGCGCCTCGCCGTCCACCCGCCCCTTGCCCAAAATCTGGATCGCCGGTGCGACCGGCCTGGTCGGGCGGGCCCTGCTGGGCCAGCTGCTGAGCCGGCCGCTGGAGGTCCATGCCCTGCTGCGACGTGAGGCGCCCGAGCTGGGTCGTCACCCACGCCTGCACTTGCACCGGGTCAATTTCGGCCGCCCCGATCTGGGCCCGGCCCACATCCCGGCGCCCGACGAGATCTACATCACCCTGGGCACCACCATCGCGGCAGCGGGCTCGCAAGAGGCGTTTCGCGAGGTCGATTTCGAGGCCGTGCTCCATGTTGCCCGCGTGGCGCGTGCCGGCGGTGCGCGACGCTGCGCCGTGGTGTCGGCCCTGGGCGCCGATCCGGCCTCGCGGGTGTTCTACAACCGGGTCAAGGGCGAGATGGAGCAGGCCTTGAAGGGCTTGCATTTCAAGCGTCTGGTGATCGCCCGCCCATCCTTGCTGGCCGGCGAGCGCGAAGCCCTGGGCCAGGCCCGCCGCCCCGGAGAGCGCTGGGGCCTGCGCCTGATGCAGCCCCTGGGCGCGCTGATCCCGGCACGCTGGCGGCCGATTCAAGCGGACACGGTGGCGCGTGCGCTGAGCCTTGCCCTGCATCAAGACGGGCCGGCCGCGCAGGTGCTGGAATCGGACGCCTTGCAAACCCTGGGAGCCCCGACATGAGCACCATGAAGCTGAGCTTTCTCGGCGCCGCCGACTGCGTGACCGGCTCGCGCCATCTGCTGGAGCTGGACAAGCAGCGCCTGCTGCTCGATTGCGGCCTGTTCCAGGGCTTCAAGACCCTGCGCGAACGCAACTGGGCGCCGCTGGGCGTGGCGCCCGCCAGCATCGATGCGGTGCTGCTCAGCCATGCCCATCTGGACCACAGCGGCTACATCCCGGCCCTGCGCCGCCAGGGCTTTCGTGGCCAGGTGTTTTCCACGCCGGCCACGCGCGATCTGTGCGAGGTGCTGCTGCTGGACAGCGCCCATCTGCAGGAAGAAGACGCACGCCAGGCCAACCGCCACGGCACCTCCAGGCACGAGAAAGCCCTGCCCCTCTACACCGTCAACGAGACCAAAAAAGCGATCGAGCATTTCGTCGGCATCCACCGCGATGGCCGGCTCAAGCTCGGCGCGGCCGAGATCCGCTTCACCCCGGTCGGCCATCTGCTGGGCGCCTGCGCCATCAGCGTGCGCCACGCCGGCCGCACCCTGGTCTACAGCGGCGATGTCGGCCGCAGCAATGACTTGCTGATGCCGGCACCGCAACGCCTGGAAGAGGCCGATGTGCTGCTGATCGAATCGACCTACGGCAACCGCCAGCACCCGCCCGAGGATGTGCAGGCGCGTCTGGCGCAGATCCTGCGGCAGACCTTCCGGCGCGGCGGCAGCGTGCTGCTGCCCAGCTTTGCCATCGGCCGGGCGCAAGCCCTGCTGCTGGTGCTGCAGCGCCTGCGCGAAGCAGGCGAGCTGGATCTGGACGTGCCCATCTACCTGGACAGCCCCATGGCCATCGAAGCCACCGAGCTGACGGTCAAGCACCAGAAGCTGCTGCGCATTCCGGCCTCGGACGCGCGCGGCCTGTGCGACGGCGTGCGCATGGTCAGCAAGGCCGCCGAGTCGATGAAGCTCGCCCGCAGCATGAGCAGCCCGCGCACCCCGCCCTCCATCATCATCTCGGCCAGCGGCATGGCCACCGGCGGCCGCGTGCTCAACCACATCGAGACCATGGCGCCGCTGCCGCGCCACCACATCGCCTTTCCGGGCTTCCAGGTCGGCGGCAGCCGCGGCGCCAAGATGGTGGCCGGCGAGCGCCAGATCAAGCTGCACGGCCAGTATGTGCCGGTCAATGCGGAGATCAGCCACCTCGAAGGCTTCTCGGGCCATGCCGATGCCGACGGCCTGATGGCCTGGCTGCGCGGCTTCAAGCGCGCGCCCGAACAGGTCTTTGTGGTGCACGGCGAGCCCGCCGCCAGCGATGCCTTGCGCAGCCGCATCCAGGACGAACTCGGCTGGCGCGTGCGTGTGCCGCAGCACGGAGAAACGGTCAGCCTCGGATGAACCTGCTGGAACACGCATTCGGCGCCCAGGCCGACCTGGCCATGGGCTTGATGGCGGCGCTGGGCAGCGGGCTCTTGATCGGCCTGGAGCGTGAGCGCCACAAGGGCCGCGGCCACGCCGGCACGCGCGCGCAAGAGCCCGCGGGCCTGCGCACCTTCACCATTGCCGCCCTGGCCGGCGCCCTGGCCCATGGCCTGGCCGTGCCGGGGCTGGTGGCGGTGGGCGCGCTGGCGGTCACGGTGCTGGCGGCCATGGCCTACTTCCGCAGCAGCGAGCGCGATCCGGGCCTGACCACCGAGATGGCCTTGCTGGCCACCTATCTGATCGGCGTGCTCTGCGTGCAGGCGCCGCTGCTGGGCGCGCCAGCCGCCGTCACCCTGACCGCCCTGCTCAGTGCCCGCACCGCCCTGCACCGCTTCGCCACCCGGGTGCTGCGCGAGGACGAGCTGCACGACGGCCTGCTGCTGGCTGCCTTGGCCCTGGTGGTGCTGCCCCTGATGCCGACCGAACCCCTGCCCTGGCTGGCGGGCATGAA
Organism: Paucibacter sp. B51; assembly: GCF_027863535.1. NCBI lineage: Bacteria > Pseudomonadati > Pseudomonadota > Betaproteobacteria > Burkholderiales > Sphaerotilaceae > Roseateles > Paucibacter sp. B51. The sequence goes on from NZ_JAPIVN010000001.1 coordinate 4,304,821, forward strand.
GGCACATTCCTTGATGGGCCTGATGCTCCTGCTGCTGGCCCTGCAGGCCTTTGGTTATGTGGCGCTGCGCTTGCTGGGCGCGCAGGCCGGTTTGGCGCTCTCGGGCCTGATGTCGGGCCTGGTGTCCAGCACCGCCACCATCGCGGCCATGGGCCATCGCGCGCGGGCGGAGCCGGCCATCTTTCGCGCCTGCGCCGCCGGCGCTGTCATGTCCACGGCCGCCACCTGGTTGCAGGCCAGCCTGATGCTGCTGGCCTTGGCGCCGCAGGCCGCGATGCATTTCCTGCCCCTGGGCCTGGCCGGCGTGCTGGTGGCCGGCGGTGCAGGCTTGAGCCTGGCCTGGCGCGCCTACCAGGACGGCGGCACCGGCAAGACCGGCAGCGAGCCCCAGCGCGGCGGCCCGCTGCGCCTGAAAGAGGCGGCGCTGATCGCCCTGTTGCTGAGCGTGGTGACGGTGGGCGTCAGCTGGGCCGAGCGCCAGTTCGGCAGCTCGGGTCTGTTCGGCGCCGTGGCCCTGGCCGGCCTGGCCGATGCCCATGCGCCGGTGGCCTCCATGGCCGGCCTGGCCCAGGCCGGGCAGATCGACGCCCCGCTGATGTGCCAGGGCGTGCTGGCCGCGATTGCCAGCAACAGCCTGACCCGCATCATCACCGCCTGGCTGGCCGGCGGCCGGTCTTTTGCCCTGATCGTGGGCGCCGTGCTGCTGAGCTCGCTGGCCCTGGCGGCCAGTCTGCTGTGGCTGCTCGGGCCCCTCTTGTCCTCTTTGAACTGAGCATGAGTCGCAAGCCCCATGCCGGCCCGCTGCGGCCGGCCCGCATCGATTTTTCCGACCCGCTGGCGCCCCTGGCGCCCGAGTTTGGCGATGTTTATCACAGCCGCGCCGGCGCCCTGCCGCAGTCGCGCCATGTGTTCCTGGGCGCCAACGGCCTGCCCGGGCGTTGGGCCAGGCGCGAGGAGTTTGTGATCCTGGAGACCGGCTTCGGCCTGGGCAACAACTTCCTGGCCACCTGGGATGCCTGGCGCCAGGACCCGGCGCGCTGCCAGCGCCTGGTCTTCATCAGCATCGAGAAACACCCGCTGCTAGGCGAGGATCTGCAGCGTGCCCACGCCGGCAGCGAGCTGCCCGAGCTGGCTGCGGCCCTGCACGCCGCCTGGCCCCCGCTGACGCCGGACCTGCACCGCCTGAGCTTCGAGGGCGGGCGTGTGCAGCTGCTGCTCTGCCTGGGCGATGCCCGCGCCTGGCTGCGCGAGCTGGTGGCCGAGGTGGACGCCTTCTACCTCGACGGTTTCAACCCCAAGCAGAACCCCGAGATGTGGGACGCCTACCTGCTCAAAGCCCTCGGCCGCCTGGCCGCGCCGGGCGCCAGCGCCGGCACCTGGAGCGTGGCGCCGCAGGTGCGCGAGGGCCTGGCAGCGGCGGGCTTCCAGGTCGAGCGCCAGCGCGGCTTTGCCAACAAGGGCGGCATGTGTGTGGCGCGTTATGCACCGCGCCATCAGCCGCAGAAACCCGCCGGCCGCCTGGCCCTGGCGCCGGGCGCGCGCCGCGCGCTGGTCATCGGCGCCGGCCTGGCCGGTGCGGCCTGCGCCTGGGCCCTGGCGCAGCGCGGCATCCACTGCACGGTGATCGATGCGCATGCGGCGCCGGCCCAGGCCAGCTCGGGCAACCCCGGCGGCCTGTTCCACGGCACGCTCAACCCCGATGACGGTGTCCATGCCCGCTTCAACCGCGCCGCCGCGCTGGAAACCGAGCGGGTGCTGCGCGAGCATGGGGCCGCCCTGCCCTGGCTGCAACACGGCCTGCTGAGGCTGGAGACCCGGCTGACGCTGGCGCAGATGCAGGCCCAGTTGGCAGGACTGGGGCTGCCGCCCGACTATGTGCAGGCGCTGGACACGGCGGCGGCCGCTGAACTCAGCGGCCTCGCCTTGCGGCACCCGGCCTGGCTCTACCCCGGCGGCGGCGCCCTGCCGCCTCCGGCCTGGGTGACCCATCTGCTGGCCGAGAGCGGCGCACAGCTGCGCCTGGGCCAACAGGTCGCGCAGCTGCGGCAGGCCGCCGATGGCGGCTGGCAGGCCTGGGACGAAGACGAGACCTTGATCGGCGAGGCGCCGCTGCTGGTGCTGGCCGGCGGCCACCGGGCCCAAGCCTTGCTGCAGGCACTGGCGCCCGACTTGCCTCTGCCCCTGCTGCAGCTGCGCGGCCAGCTCAGCCATGTGCCCGAGCTGCCCGCAGCGCTGAACGCCCGCACGCGGCCGCGCCTGCCGGTGGCCGGCCTCGGTTATGCCATCGCCGACATGGCCCAGGGCCTGTGGTGCGGCGCCACCAGCCAGGACGGCGATCTCGACCCCGATCTGCGCGAGGCCGACCATGCCCGCAACCTGGCCCAGTTCAGCGAGCTGGCCGGACTGATGCCCGACGATGGGCCGCTACAAGCCCAGGGCGGCCGGGTCGGCTGGCGCCTGGCCACCGCCGACCGCCTGCCCCTGGTGGGCGGCCTGCCGGTGCTGGGGGATGGCGCCCTGCCCGACCAGCTGCGCTTCCTGCCCCGGCGGCCCGGCCTTGCCGTTTGCATGGGCATGGGCTCGCGCGGCATCAGCTGGGCCGCCCTGTGCGCCCAGGTGCTGGCTGCCCAGGTAACGGGCGCACCGCTGCCGCTGGAGGCCAGCCTGGTCGAGGCCATCGATCCGGCGCGCTTTCTGCTGCGGGTGCGTCGCCAGGCCGGATCGGCGGCGGCGTGAAGCACGCGCGCTGGCTCAGGTCCGCCCTCCATGCGCCCCAACATCCGGGTGCCGGCGAGCCACAAACTGAGCGCGGGAGCGCGGGCCTGCTTTAGCATCGGCCCTGTCCAGGCTTCAGCCCGACGTGCCCCATGAGCAGCTCTTCGAGCCCCAACCCACCACTCCCTGCCCAGCCGCCAGCGCATGGGCATGCGCGCGGGCATGGGCTGGGCCTCGCCCCCGAACTTTCGCTGGAGGCCGGCCTGCAGCAACTGCGTGAGCTGGGCACCGGCTTCGAACAGGCTTTTTTTGCCGAGCGCCTGCTGGCCCTCCAAGCCCAAGCCTTGAGCGCAGCACATGAACTGGAACTGGCCGCCTTCGAGCTGCTCGGCCGCTCGACCGCGCCGGCCGAAGATCCCAAGGAACTGCTGGTTCGGGCCCGCGACCTGCTGGATCAGGCCCAAGCCCAGGAATCCTGGCTCGCTTGCGCCGCCAGTTGGCGAGCCATCCAATGGATCCAGACGCGGCTCAAGCTGCATCATGCCGCGCTGGAGAGTGTGGCCCAGGCAGTCGCACTCTACGAGAAGGCCGGCCATCCGGAACTGGCCTTGTTGATGCAGGCAGCACGCTGCCCGGTGCTGTTCATGGCAGAGATGTACCCCGAGCTGCGCGAGGCCTGTGCCAAGCTGCTGCTGGAGCGTGAGCGCTTGCCGGTCGCCACCGTGCAGATGCTGCTCAACAGCGCCGCCTCCGCTGCCTACTACCTGGCCAATGAAGAACCCGAGCCCAGGCTGGCCCACGGTTTTTGGCAGGAATGCCTGCATCTGCACCAGGAAAGCCTGGCCCTCACTGAGCGACATGGCCTGGTCTACGCCGGCTCCCTGGCCCACCTCAACCTCTCTGTCGTGCATGCCACCCTGGGCCAGAGGCAAGCGTGCCGCCAGCACCTGGAGCAGTTGCGGGCCATGGCTGGCGACAAGCCGCTGCCCGCCTCCTGGCAGCTCTGGATGCGCTTGTGCGCGGTGTTGCTGGACTGCCATGAGGCCAGCGGTGGCCCGACCCAGGCCCAGGCCTGGCACGCCCTGCTGGCTGTCGACACCGAGCTGGCCCAGACACCGTCGTACAGCGTGGGCCACCGCGATGCCGTCTTGCAGGCCCTGCGCCAGTTCGGCGAACGCTGGGGCTATATGGACCAAGCCTTGCGGGCCGGCCTGACCCAGCTGCAGCAAGAGCGCGAGCGCAAGCGGGAACTGTCTCGGGCCCTGGGCGAAACCGTGCATGCGGTGATGGAGCGACCGCGCCTGCTGCAAGCCAATGCGCAGTTGACCCGCCAGGGCAGCGAACTCGAGCAATCGCTGGCCCAGCGCAATCAGGAGCTCAGCCATGCCCTGGCCAAGGTGCAGGCCGAGGCCAGCATCCGCGCCGCCGCCGAGGCCGCCTTGCAAAAAGCCCACGACGAGCTGGAGGCCCAGGTGCGCGCCCGCAGCGCCGAACTGGAGCTGGCCCTGCGCACTCTGATGCGGCAGGAGAAGCAGCTGGCCCTCTCGCGCATGGTGGTGGGCGTGGCGCACGAGATGAACACGCCGCTGGGCAATGCCCGCATGGCCGCCAGCACCATGCAGGACCAGTGCCAGGACTTGCGCGCCCAGACCCAGCTCGGCCAGCTGCGCCGCAGCGAGCTCGACCAGGCCCTGAACCGCTTGCAAGAAGGCAGCGAGCTGGTGGACCGCAACCTGGCCCGTGCCGGCCAGTTGGTCGAGCGTTTCAAGGCCCTGGCCATCAGCCAGCATCAGGAAGCGCCGCAACAGCTGGACCTGGCCGCGCAACTGCGCCAATGGGCCCAGGCCTGGCAGGGCCGCCTGCCAGGCCCAGACTTCCGCCTCGACATCTCGGGCCTGCCCGAGCGGCTGGCCTGGCAGGGCTTTCCGCGTGCCTTGCATGAGGTGCTGGACCAGCTGTTCGACAACAGCCTGCAGCATGGCTGGGCCGGTCGCACCCAAGGCTGGGCCGGGCTGGCACTGAGCCAGATCCGCACGCCGGGCGATGAAACCGAGGAACGCGAGGCCGTGCAACTGCTCTGGCAGGACGACGGGCCCGGCATCCCGGCCGAGCACCTGCCCCATGTGCTGGAGCCGTTTTTCAGTACCCGCCTGGGTCAGGGCGGCAGCGGCCTGGGCCTGAGCACGGCCCACAGCCTGGTCTGCGAACTGATGGGCGGGCGTCTGGAGCTGCAAAGCCCGCCCGGCCAGGGTTGCCAGGTGCGCATCACCCTGCCGCTCTCGCTCAGCCGGCCGTCAATCGGCGGCAGCCCAACAGCGGCAGGGATGAGCGGGCGTTCAGCGCTCTCCTCAGCATCCTGCCTCGCCCCCCCGGAGCCCAAGCCGTGAATGCAAGCCCGCCGTCTCGCCCAGCTCAGATCGCTGAACGTCTGAAGCAGCTTCGGCACAGCATGGTGGGCTGGCTGGATCTGCAAGCCCTGGCCGAGCTGCAGGACTTGCTGCGCCAATCACCCAGCAGCTCTGAAGCGGTCGAGATCGAGGCTTACACCCTCCTGCTGGACCTCAATACCGAAGCCCCGAAGGCTTTGCGCGCCCTGCAGCGCTGCCAGGAGTTGCTGAACCTGGCCCAGGCCCTGCAGCACCCGCTGTGCGAAGCTGCGGTCTGGCGGGTGATGCAGCTGCTGCAGAGCTTTTTGATGCTGCACCCCGCCGCTCTGCACAGCGCAGGCATGGCCGCCAAGCTGTACGCCGACGCGGGGGAACATGAGCTTGAGCAGATGATGCTGGAGTCGCACAACTACGTGCTCTTCCATGCGCAGATGTACGAAGAGCTCTACGCGTCCTGCCAGTCCCAGCTGCCCCGCGCGCGCCAGAGCCGCAACGTTTTTTGCTGCCGGCTGATTTGGGGCGCGGCCAGTGCAGCCTACACCTTGGGCATGCGTTGCCCGCAGTTGCAGCAGCGTGAGGAATGGTGGCGGCAAGCACGAGAGCTGCATCTGGAAGCCTTGGCGCTGAGCCAAACGCTGCAGCAAACCATGATGGAGGCGATCAGTCTGCTCAACCTGGCCGTGGTGGAAGCCAGTCTGGGCCAGGTACCAGCAGCGCGGGCCTACCTCGATCGCATCGGGGCGCTGACGCATCTGGACGCACACCGCCCCGGCTGGGAGGCCTGGTTTGGCCTGGCCCAGGCCTTGATCGAACTGCACGAACCTCGCAACGCGGCCCAAGAAGAGGCTGCCTGGGGCGGCCTGCTCGCCACCGCACGCCGTCTGCTCGACGGCGGCCTGAACCACGCCGCAGCCGCCGAAGCCGCGCTGCGCACCATCAACCACCTGGGCCGCCAGCGCAATCGTCTGGACGATGCGTTATGGGCCATGGAGACCTTGCTCGACCAACAGCTTCAAGCCCGGCAAGCCCTGGCCCAGAACATGGCTGACACCTTAAGCGTTGCACTTGAGTTGCCACGTCTGCGCCAGGAGAAAGACCGCTTGATGGAACAAGGTTTCGCGCTCGAACAGTCTCTGGCCCAGCGCAACCAGGAGCTCAGCCATGCCCTGGCCAAGGTGCAGGCCGAGGCCAGCATCCGCGCCGCCGCCGAGGCCGCCTTGCAAAAAGCCCACGACGAGCTGGAGGCCCAGGTGCGCGCCCGCAGCGCCGAACTGGAGCTGGCCCTGCGCACCCTGATGCGGCAGGAGAAGCAGCTGGCCCTCTCGCGCATGGTGGTGGGCGTGGCGCACGAGATGAACACGCCGCTGGGCAATGCCCGCATGGCCGCCAGCACCATGCAGGACCAGTGCCAGGACTTGCGCGCCCAGACCCAGCTCGGCCAGCTGCGCCGCAGCGAGCTCGACCAGGCCCTGAACCGCTTGCAAGAAGGCAGCGAGCTGGTGGACCGCAACCTGGCCCGTGCCGGCCAGTTGGTCGAGCGTTTCAAGGCCCTGGCCATCAGCCAGCATCAGGAAGCGCCGCAACAGCTGGACCTGGCCGCGCAACTGCGCCAATGGGCCCAGGCCTGGCAGGCCCGCCTGCCAGGCCCAGACTTCCGCCTCGACATCTCGGGCCTGCCCGAGCGGCTGGCCTGGCAGGGCTTTCCGCGTGCCTTGCATGAGGTGCTGGACCAGCTGTTCGACAACAGCCTGCAGCATGGCTGGGCCGGTCGCCCCCAAGGCTGGGCCGGGCTGGCACTGAGCCAGATCCGCACGCCGGGCGATGAAACCGAGGAACGCGAGGCCGTGCAACTGCTCTGGCAGGACGACGGGCCCGGCATCCCGGCCGAGCACCTGCCCCATGTGCTGGAGCCGTTTTTCAGCACCCGCCTGGGTCAGGGTGGCAGCGGCCTGGGCCTGAGCACGGCCCACAGCCTGGTCTGCGAACTGATGGGCGGGCGTCTGGAGCTGCAAAGCCCGCCTGGACAGGGTTGCCAAGTGCGCATCACCCTGCCCCGGTTGCCGGCCGCGGCGCCTGTGCCCGCTTGGCCCGATCATTCGGCCCAGCCCGACTGAGCGCGCATGGCCCGCTGCCAGGGCCGCCTTTCGCACATATCCCGTGCATGGCACTCAAAAGGTGCGCGCACCAGCCGATAAGCCAGAGGTGAGGCCTGTGGCCCCCTCTTTCGCTCGCTTGTGCGGCAGCCAGGGCTCACCCCACCCCCAAGGATCAGGCTTTTCAATGACTTCAACATCTCCAACCTCCCTCAAGGGCCGCTCCATCGGTCAACGACTGGGCGCTGTACTGAGCCTCGTCTTGCTGATCTCCTCCGCGGGATCGGCCCTGGGCTACTGGGCGCTGCACAAGGTGGCGGTCGAGTCCGAGGTGATCCACAAGGAAGCCCTGGTGGCCGAGCGCGCCGCCACGGACTGGTATCGCAACATCACCAACGGCGTGAACCGCACCAGCGCCATCGCCGTCAGTGCCGACGCCAGCCTGGCCGACTTCTTCGCCGCAGGCGCCGCCGAATCCACCAAGCAATCGGGCGAGCTGCAAAAACGCCTGGAAACCCTGCTGACCTCGCCCAAGGAACGTGCCCTGTTCGAATCGCTGTCAGAAGCCCGCAAGGCCTATCTGAGCGCCCGGGACGCGGTCACCGCCGCCAAGAAAGGTGGGGATTCAGACGGCGCGCGCCAGCTCTTCGACAGCAAGTTTCAACCCGCCGCGGCGCATTTCCAGGAGCAGATCAAGGCCATCGTGCAGTTGCAGCGGGAGCAGCTCGATGCAGCGGCGCACCGCATCGAGTCGAACAACAGCACGGCCCGCACCGGCCTGATCGTCTTCGCCCTGTGCGCAGCCGCCGCCGGCGCCGGCCTGGCCCTGTGGCTGACTCGCTCGATCACCAGGCCTCTACAAGAAGCGGTGGGCGCGGCCGAGGCCATTGCCAACTTTGACCTCAGCCACCCGATCCCGGCCGGCGGCGCCGACGAAACCGGCCAGCTGCTGAACTCGCTGCGCCTGATGCAGGCCTCGCTGCTCAAGCTGATCGGCGAGGTGCGCAGCTCCACCGACAGCATCAGCACCGCCAGCGCCGAGATCGCCACCGGCAACCATGACCTGTCCGCCCGCACCGAGCAAACCGCCTCCAATCTGCAGCAGGCTGCGGCCTCGATGATGCAGCTGACCGGCACGGTCAAGCAGACGGCCGAATCGGCCAGCACCGCCGACCAGCTGGCCGGCAGCGCGGCCGAGGTGGCGCAGCGCGGCGGCACCGTGGTGGGCCAGGTGGTCAGCACCATGGAAGAGATCAGCAACAGCTCGCGCCGCATTGGCGACATCATCGGCACCATCGATGGCATCGCCTTCCAGACCAACATCCTGGCGCTGAATGCGGCTGTGGAAGCCGCCCGAGCCGGTGAGCAAGGCCGCGGCTTCGCGGTGGTGGCCAGCGAGGTGCGCTCCCTGGCCCAACGCTCGGCCGAGGCCGCACGCGAGATCAAGAGCCTGATCGGCGCCAGCGTCGAACGGGTCGAATCGGGCACCCGCCTGGTGCAGGACGCCGGCAGCACCATGGGCGAGATCGTCGCCAGCGTGCAGCGCGTGTCCCACATCATTGGCGAGATCAGCGCCTCGGCGCGCGAGCAAAGCGATGGCATCCACCAGATTAATGCCGCCGTCACCCAGCTCGATCAGATGACCCAGCAGAACGCGGCCCTGGTCGAGGAATCGGCCGCCGCAGCCGAGAGCCTGCGCGATCAGTCCTCGCGCCTGGCCGAGGCCATCGGAGTGTTCCGCCTGGAGCGCAGCGGCGCTGCACGGCGCCACTGACACCGAGTCCGGAACCTGGGCCCGAGCGAGGCCCAGGCACAAAAAAGCCGGTCGCGATGCGCCGGCTTTTTTTCTGCTGCGAGCCCGAATCGGCGAATCAGAAGCTCAAGGTCTTCACGCCTTCCGAGGTGCCCAGCAGGCAGACCTGGGCGCGGTTGCGGGCAAACACACCCACGGTGACCACACCGGGCCATTGGTTCACATCGGCCTCAAACGCGACCGGGTCGCTGATTTTCAGGCCGGTGACATCGAGGATGTGGCAGCCGTTGTCGGTGACCACACCGGCGCGCAGCGTCGCCACGCCGCCCAGGGCCGCAAAGCGGCGGGCCAGCTGGGCAGCAGCCATGGGGATGACCTCGACCGGCAGCGGGAACTTGCCCAAGGTCTGGACCAGCTTGGATTCGTCAGCGATGCAGACGAACTTCTGCGCCAGATCGGCGACGATCTTCTCGCGTGTCAGCGCCGCGCCACCACCCTTGATCATGTGGCCGCCGTGATCGATCTCATCGGCGCCGTCGATGTAGACGCCCAGGCCCTGGACCTCGGCCGCGTCGAGCACGGCAATGCCCAAGGCCTTCATGCGTTCGGTCGAACGCACCGAGCTGGACACGGCGCCCGCCACCTGGATGCCGCTGGCGGCCAGGGCATCGATGAACTTGTCGACCGTCGAGCCGGTGCCCACGCCGACGATGCTGCCGGGCTCCACATACTGCAAAGCGGCTTGGCCAACCAGGGTCTTGAGTTCGTCTTGGGTCATGGTGCGTCGGGGGGTCAAAAAAGGAAGGAGAAGCAGCGCAGCGAGGGTTGCGCTCCAAAGCCCGCATTATCGATCACGCTCGCGGGCCCCCCTGGCCCGGCAGCAGAGCACGGCCCCAGAGCCTGGCCAGGGTTGCGCCTTGGAACGCAAACCCCTCCGGGAAAAATACTGTTTGCATATACAGCTGTTTGTTTATACAGTTGCCGCAACGCTGCGACGGAACACGCGATGTCCGCATCAGCAGCCAAGCCCAAGCAAGCCCCCCTGGAGCCCTGACGATGAACCTGAGCCGCCCCACCGCCGCACACACCACCCAGCCTTCGAGCGCAGCCCCCATCCCTGTTCAAGCGCAAAGCGCAGGCGGGGCCTCCACCCTGCCCGGCTGGGTCGCTCGCACCAGCCTGGAATCGGGCCGCAAGCCAGCACACCGGCGCGGGCATGGCCACGCCGGCCAGGAGCGTGCCGTTGTCTCGTCCGCCCTGCGTGCGCTGCGCGACCCGCAGTTCTGGATCACGGCCATCGCCTTACTGACCCTGGTGGGCCTGAGCGGTGGCGCCTTTGAGGCCGAAGACAGCCACAGCGAGCGCAGCGCCATTCATCTGCACAGCGGCATGACCAACGATGCCGTGGTCGCCGAACTGAGCAGCAGCCAGCGCTGAAGCCGGCAGAAGCCGAGCCCGAAGCCGAGCTCGAAGTCCAGCCCGAGCTCTACCGGGCGCGGCATGCCGCGCTGAACTGAGGCGACGCTGTGCAGCGGCGCGAGCTCGAGGACCCTCGGCAGCGCTGTTGCCGCCTCAGGCGGCGTAGAACTTGCCGTGGAAGCCGTAGGTGACCCAGTACGGCAGCCACACCCGGGCCAAGGGGCCAGCGCTGAGCGCCTGGGCGTCAAAGACGCTGGCAAAGCTTCGCTGGCGGCGGCAGTCATAGCCCAGGCCCAGCAGCCAGCCCTGGCCCTCACCGGCCGCGCCTTGCGGCGTGCCCGGCTTGTGCACCAGCACATGCTCCTCCAGCACCACTTCGGGGCCGAAGGCAAAGCGCTCGCGGCGGCCGCTGTCCAGGTCCAGATGCATCAAGCCGTTGAAGCCCCAGCGTGAGCCCAGGTCCACGGCGGTCGGATAGTAGACATGGCGATGGCGCTGACCAACCACACGCGGATCGACGACCGGAAACTCGACCGACTCGCTGCGCGACTGCAGGCTGATGCGGCCGGGCGACGAGGGCTGCATACCCGCCGCACCGGGCGCCGCGGCCCCCATCTGCAAGCGCATGAATCGCGGCTGCGAGCTCTGCGGCGCAGGCCGCTCGCCGCGCATGACCTGCTGCAGCTCCGCATTGGCCTGCGGCAGCGGGCGCGACTCCACATAGTCCAGGTACAAGGTCTCGGCTCCGGCCGCCCCCTCGTCCCAGGCATTGCCGAAGTGAAACACCAGGCTGGCCGGCATCTCGAACACGCGGCGGCGGCTGAAATCAGCCTTGTCGATCACCAGCACCCGGGTCGCGTCCTGCGCCTGCCAGCGCATGGAATCCAGCATGCTCTGGCCGCCGCGCACGCCCGCCATGTCCAGCTGGATCGGCGGCAGCAGAAAGACCAGAAAGCGCTGAGACATGGCGAAGTCGTGGACCATGGGCACGGGCACCGGTGACTCGAAGACCTCGCTGCGCAAGACCTGACCCCGGGCCGAGATCTGGTAAACCACCATGCGGTCGCCGGCCGTGCCGAAGTTCCAGACCGTGCCATCCGGCTCCACCTTGGGGTGGGCCGAGAACGGCATGCCGGCCAGCTCAGGCGACCAGACCCGTGGGCCACGCGTCGCCAGGGTCTGCGGGTCCAGCTCGTAGGCGCTGCCGCCTTCCCACAGGGCATGGAGCCGGCCGTTGAGCAAGATCACGCTGGTGTTGGCCACATTCAGGCTGTCGGAGTTCTGGATGGCCATGCGCGGCGGGATGGCCGTGCCGAAGGCCGGCAGCAGAAAACGCCCGCCTTCCGCCTCGGCCTTGAACTTGCGCGTCTGCACAAAGCGGGCCTTGTGCGCCACTTGGCCGCGGCCAGCGCTGCCGCCGAAGGTCCAGGCCTGCACCAGGCCATCGCCATCGAACCAATGGCGGTAGCGCTCCTCACCGCGGGCCATCAGGCCCGGTCCGTTGCGGTAGTAGGTGCCGCGCAAGCCGTCGGGCAGGCGGCCTTCAATCTGCAGATCGCGGGCGTCCAAATCCTGGCCACGCAAGCCCTGCAGCGGCAGCAACTCCGGCGCCCCGCTGGCGAATGCCGCCGCACCCAGGCCCTGGGCCATGGCTTCTTGCAGCCCCGTCCAAGCGAGGCCAGTGGCGGCACCGAACTTGAGCCAATCACGTCTTTGCAGGGTCATCGTCATCGCGTCCACTCCTTGCGCGCTGCGCCAATTCACATCACTTCAAGGACACGCTCAGGCGTGCACCGGCCACCACCTCGAACTGCGCCGCCTCGAACTTGGGCGGTCCGAACATGCCGGTGGCGTTGTTGGAGAAGGCAAAGGGCTCGGTCGGCATGCGCATGGCGTTCATGTCCAGGCGGCCATTGCCGTTGAGGTCGTGCGCCACGTTCAGAGCCAGGCGGCCGGTCGGCAGAGCGGCCAGCTTGATCACCAAACGCCCATCTTTTTGCGCGCTGGCCGGGGCGCTGGCCACGGCCACCGGCTTTTTGAGCCAATCCTCGGGCGAGGCGAACACGCTGACCAGGATCTGGCCCTCGCTGCTGGCGATGCCGCTGAGTTCCAGCTCCATGTCGACCGCAGCAGCCGGCGCGGCAACTGCGCTGACCGGTGCATCCGCGGCCAGGGCCGACAGGCTGCAGCTGCCGCCGATCACCAGGCCGGCCGCAGCCAGGCCGATCAGTCGGCGCGCCGCAGCGGCCGGGCGATGGAACGACATCTTTTTCTTCATGGCAGGTCCTTTTCGGGTTCAGTCAGTGGCGATGACTCAACTCTAGAAAGCCCCGCGCTGGCGTCCCAGCGCCTTGCGACCAAGTGAAGCCCCGCGGCGCCAACCGCAGCCGGCAGGCGCGAAAGGAAAGACCCGCTGAGGCCAAGCCTGGTGAACAAAAAAAGGGCGACCGCCAGCGGTCGCCCTCGATCCAGTTCGGATGCGTTTCGGCCCGGGGGCCTGCCCGCTCAGCCGCGCCGCGCGCGCACCGCGGCCGCCAGCTCGCGCAGCAGGGGCTCGGTCTGCGACCAGCCCAGGCAGGCGTCGGTGATGGAGACACCGGGCAGCAGATCCTGCTTGGTCTGGCCCTCGGCCAGGTCCTGCCGACCCGGCTGCAGATGCGACTCGATCATCACACCGGTGATGCGCTGCTCGCCACCCGCGATCTGCGCCGCCACATCGCGGCCGACATCGATCTGGCGCTCGAACTTCTTGCTCGAGTTGGCGTGCGAGAAGTCCACCATCACCTGCTCGCGCAGGCCGGCGCTGCGCATGGCCTCACAGGCGGCGGCCACCGAGGCGGCGTCGTAATTGGGCGCCTTGCCGCCGCGCAGGATGATGTGGCAATCGTCGTTGCCGCGGGTCTCGAAAATGGCGGCCGCGCCCATCTTGGTCATGCCCATGAAGGCATGGCTGGCGCGAGCGGCCAGCACCGCATCGCTGGCGACCTTGATGCCACCGTCGGTGCCGTTCTTGAAGCCCACCGGGCAGGACAGGCCGGAGGCCAGCTGGCGGTGACTCTGGCTCTCGGTCGTGCGCGCGCCAATGGCGCCCCAGGACACCAGATCGCTGATGTACTGCGGCGACAGCAGGTCCAGGAACTCGGTGCCGGCCGGCAGGCCCAGGGCCGTCACATCCAGCAGCAGCTTGCGCGCCAGGCGCAGGCCTTCGTTCATGTGGAAGCTGCCGTCCAGGCGCGGGTCGTTGATGTAGCCCTTCCAGCCGACCGTCGTGCGCGGCTTCTCGAAATACACGCGCATGACGATCAGCAGGTCCTTCTGCAGCTCGGCGCGCAGGTCCTTGAGCAGGCGGGCGTAGTCCATGGCCTGGTCGTGGTCATGGATGGAGCATGGGCCCACCACCACCAGCAGGCGGTCATCGCGGCCATGCAGCACATCGCTGATGTCGCGGCGCGCCTGCTCGACCAGCTGCAGCGAGCTGTCCGGCGGCGGCAGCTCGTCCAGCAGCAGGGCCGGCGAAATCAAGGGGCGAACGGCGCCGATACGGGTGTCGTCGGTGCGGGTGCTGTCCTGCGTGCTGGCATCACCAGCATCGCTGCGGCGGCCGATTTCGCGGTCCTTTGCGGGGTTGTCGAGAGACTGCATGACTCAAACTCCAAGAAACATTGCAGGCATTATCCGTGCAGGGCCTAAGCCGGTGTCCGCGCGGACAAGAAGACCGCAGCTGCCGACAACGCCAAGCCCAGCAAAGCCAAGCCCGGCAAAGCCTCCCCAAGCAAGGCCCAGCCCATCAGCGTGGACATGGCCGGGATCAGGAAGAACAGTGCCGCCACCCGGCTGGCCGAGCCGCGCCGCACCATGCTGAACATCAGGCTGAAGGCGCCAATCGAATTGACCCCGGCCAGCCACAGCAGCACCCACCAGAGTTGCTCGCTGCGCCACTCGACCTGCACGCCGCCCTCGACCGCCCCAGCCAAGCCCAGCATCGCCAGCGCCGCCACCGTCATCTGGATCGCGCTGCCGCTGCGCAAATCCATGCCGGCGCAGAAACGCTTCTGGTACAGCGTGCCCAGGACCAAACCCGCCAAGCCCAGCAGACCCATGCCGTAGGCCAGCTCCGCCGTGCCGCCGCCCCCACCACCCTGCTGGCCGATAGGCTTGGCTAGCACCACCAGGCCCACACCCGCCAAACCCAGGGCCAGGCCCCAAGCCTGGCGCGGCCGGATGCGTTCGGCCAGCCAAAGATGGCCGCCCAGAGCCGTCAGCAAGGGCATGAGCCCGATCAGGAGCGCCGCCACACCGCTGGGCAGGCCCCATTGCATGGCCTGATAGACCCCGGCGAAATGCAGCACCTGGATCAAAAGCCCCACCATGCCCAGATGCAGCCAAGCCCGCGCCGAGCGCGGCCAGGGCGCCCGGCTGAAGCCGGTGATGGCCAGCAAGATCAGGGCCGCCAGGCCAAAGCGCAGGCTGAGCAGGCTCAGCGGCGCCGCATGGGCCAGGCCCAGCTTGCCCATGGGGTAGCCACTGCTCCAGAACAGAATGAAGAATCAGGGCAAAGCCCGACCGGCCAGCTCGGGCCGCGCCCAACCGTCCGGCCCCACCGTCGCCCCCTGAAGCCTGCGCGGTGCGATGGGCGGCGGCTCAGTCGCAGCCAAGGGACAGGAGGAGTGCGTCACAGCATGCGGAGCAACAGAGTTCATCAGCTTTCGGCGCGGGCGCCGCCCTCGTTCTTTGATGCAGTCAACAGAAGGCACCCACTGTAAAAATCGCCGAATCAATCCACAATCCACGATTGATTCACTTTAAAGTTTCCAAAAAAGAAACAATGAAGCATGCAGGATCGGCCGAGAAAGGGGCGAGCATGGGGCGTTTGGAAGACTTGCAGAGCTTTGTCCGCATCGTCGAGACGCGCAGCTTCTCGGCCGGCGCACGACTGCTAGGCAGCAGCAAATCAGCGCTGAGCAAGCAAATCAGCCGCCTGGAGGCCGAGCTGGGCACACGCCTGCTGCATCGCAGCACCCGCAGCCTGAGCCCCACGCCCGAAGGCCAGGCGGTGTACGAGCGCGCCCTGCGCCTGCTGGACGATGCCCAGGCCCTGGATGCCGAGCTGCGCGACCGGCGCGAACAACCGCGCGGCCTCTTGCGCCTGAGCACCTCCACCTCCTTCGGCAATCTGCAGCTGACCGCACTCCTGGCCGGCTTTTGCCGCCAGCACCCGCAGCTGCAGGTGGTGCTGGGCTTGAACGACCGCTACGTTGACCTGGCCGAGGAAGGCTTTGATGTGGTGCTGCGCCTGACCGGCTCGCCCTCACCAGGCCTGGTGGCGCGGCGCCTGGCACCCATCCACTACCGGCTCTGTGCCTCGCCGGCATACCTGGCCGAGGCCGGCCGGCCCGAGACGGTGGCGGAACTGACCGCGCACCGCTGCCTGCGTTTTGGCTATCTGCAAGCGCCCGAGCGCTGGCGCTTTCGCCACACCGCCAGCGGGCAGGAGGACAGCGTCGATGTGCAAGGCGCCCTGCGTTTTGAGAGCGGCCTGACCGTCAACAGCAGCGAATCGCTGCGCGTGGCCGCCCTGGCGGGATTGGGCATCGCTGTGCTGCCCAGCTATGCCGTGGGCGGTGATCTGCGGGAGGGCCGGCTGGTGCAGCTGCTGCCCGACTGGCGGCCGATCAGCGGCATTGCCGAGGCCGACACCCTCTATGCCGTCTACCTGCCCAACCGCCAGCCCAGCACCAAGGTGCGGGCCTTGATTGACTACCTGCTGGAGCAGTTGGGCGAGCGGCCACCCTGGGACCGCGAGCCCTCCCCCCAGCCAGCCCACCAGCCAGCCGCCTAGGCTGCGCAGCTCAAAGCTGCGCAGGGGGCGGGGTCGGGCCAATGCGACAATTCGCGGCTATGCCTCTGATCCCCTACGCCCTCACCCGCCCTTTTCTGTTCGGACTGGACCCCGAACATGCTCATGAGCTGACGCTGGGCGCCATCGCCCGGCTGCAGAACACACCGGCGCAATGCCTGTGGTCGCAGCCGCGCATCGCCGATCCGATCGAGCTGGCCGGGCTGAAGTTCCCCAACCGCATCGGCCTGGCCGCCGGCCTGGACAAGAACGGCCGCTGCATCGACGGCCTGGGCGCCATGGGCTTCGGTTTCATCGAGGTGGGCACGGTCACGCCCAAGGGCCAGCCCGGCAATGACAAGCCGCGCATGTTCCGGCTGCCCGAGGCCGGCGCCTTGATCAACCGCCTGGGCTTCAACAACGAAGGCCTGGCCAGTTTCCTGGCCAATGTGCAGCGCGCGCACAGCTTCCGCGCGGCCGGCGGCCTGGTGGGCCTGAACATCGGCAAGAACGCGGTCACACCCATCGAAGAGGCGGCCAGCGACTACCTGCTGGGCCTGGACGGTGTGTTCCCGCACGCCGACTACATCACCGTCAACATCTCCAGCCCCAACACCAAGAACCTGCGCGCCCTGCAAAGCGACGAGGCCCTGGACGCCCTGCTCGGCCGCCTGCAGGAACGCAAGCTGCAGCTGGAAGCGAGCGCCAAGCGCCAGGTGCCCATGTTCGTCAAGATCGCGCCCGATCTGGACGAGGAGCAGGTCGCCGTGATCGCCCAAACCCTGCAGAAGAACGGCATCGACGGCGTGATCGCCACCAACACCACCATCTCGCGCGAGGCGGTCAAGGGCCTGGCGCATGCCGAGGAAACCGGTGGTCTCTCAGGCCGGCCGGTGTTCGAGGCCAGCAACCGGGTGATCCGCCTGCTGCGCTCGGCCCTGGGGGGCAACTATCCCATCATCGGCGTGGGTGGCGTGATGAGCGGCGAAGACGCCCGCGCCAAGCTGCAAGCCGGCGCCGACCTGGTGCAGATCTACACCGGCCTGATCTATCAAGGCCCGGCCCTCGTCCGCGACTGCGCAGCAGCCATGGCCCGCGTCTGAACGGGCGCAAGCCATGGCTGTCGAAATCGAACGCAAATTCCTGGTCCTCGGCGAGGCCTGGAAAGCCAGTGGCCCCGGTGAATTCATCAGCCAGGGCTATCTGAACCGCGACCCCGCACGCACGGTGCGCGTGCGCATCAAGGGCGAACAGGCCTGGCTGACCATCAAGGGCCGCAGCGAAGGCGTGGCCCGGGCCGAGTTTGAGTACCCGGTGCCGGTGGCCGATGCACGCGAGCTGCTGGCCCTGTGCGAAGGCCCGCGGGTCGAGAAGATCCGCCGCGAGATCAGCCACGCCGGCATGCTCTGGGAGGTGGACGAGTTCCTCGGCGACAACGCCGGCCTGGTGGTGGCCGAGATCGAGCTCAGCGACGCCGACCAGGCCTTCGAACGCCCCGACTGGCTGGGCCAAGAGGTCAGCCAGGACCCTCGCTATTTCAACTCGGCGCTCAGCAATTTGCCCTTCTGCCGCTGGTGAACCCCGCCAGGCCGGCCACGCCGATTCATCGGGTTAGTCCCGAGATGCAGCGAAACCACGTTTGCATCCATTCTTTCGTTTTGCGCGCATTCCGTACAAGCCGCCTGCGCTGAGTTTCACGACCATGGCGCTCCGTCATCCCCTGGTTGGGCCACCCGCTCGACCGCAACCGATGGAGCATGCCCATGAAGCATTGGAACCCACTCACCCTGTCCATCCCTGGCGCCGCTCTGGCACTGTTTGCCGTCACCGCGCAGGCCCAAGATCTTCTGCTGCGCCTGTCTGCCGACGCCAGCCTCGGCACCACCAGCCTCGACATCAGCCACGCGCAGCGTGGCAGCTTTGCCCAGCCCGGCGCCCGGCAGAAACCGCGCGAGGGTGAACTGCTCGTGATCGGGCGCAATGCCCAGGGGCAGGAGTTGTTTCGCCGCGCCGTGGCCAACCCCAGCCGCAAGACGGCCGAGATCTTCAATGAAACGACCGGTCAGATTGAGCTGTCTCGGCCCTTGGCCGCACGGGGCGCGATTGAGCTGAGCGTGCCGGAGCCCGCCCAACTCGCCAGCCTTGAGCTGAGCGAGTACCGCAGCCAAGCGGGCCTGAGCGCAACGCCGGGCCGACGCCTCAGCCGCAAGGAGTTGGATGCCTTGGTTCAACGCAGCGCCCAGCAGAACACCTTGGCAGCGACCGCCGTGCCCACCGGCAGCACCCTGCTGTGGGAAAGCGGCAGCAGCGCTCAGCGCATGGACATCGTCATCATCGGCGACGGCTTCACCCGCGCTGAAATGCCGGCCTGGCAAACCGCGGCCCAGCGGGTGTCGGACGGCATCCTGGCCGACCCGCTGTTCGCCCGTTTCAAGGGTGCGCTGAACATCCGCCGCGTTGACATCGAGAGCGCCCAGTCGGGCGTGACCGAAGGCGGCGTGGTGCGCAACTCGGCCCTGGGCAGCCAACTGGGATGTTTCAACATCGCGCGCCTGGTGTGCACCGACGAGGCCAAGGTGCTGGCGGCCGTCTCGGCCGTGGCGCCGGCCAATGGCCGCGATGTGATCATCGTGCTGGTCAACAGCCCCACCTATGCCGGCGCGGCCAGCGGCAATATCGGCGGCTTCTCCTTGCACCCCCAATCCATCGAGATCGCCCTGCATGAGATCGGCCATGCGGCCTTCCAGTTGGCCGACGAGTACGACAACG
The DNA here is from genome assembly GCF_027863535.1 of Paucibacter sp. B51. Classification (NCBI taxonomy): domain Bacteria; kingdom Pseudomonadati; phylum Pseudomonadota; class Betaproteobacteria; order Burkholderiales; family Sphaerotilaceae; genus Roseateles; species Paucibacter sp. B51. The sequence goes on from NZ_JAPIVN010000001.1 coordinate 4,323,793, forward strand.
GCACCTGCGACACCAGCAGCGAGCCCCGCGCCGCCAACGTCACCCGTGTGGCCACACGCAACGGGGTCAAATGGGCGCCGCTGATCGCCGCCACCACGCCGGTACCGACCAACCCGGGCTCGGTCAGCAATGGCACGGTGGGGGTGTTCCAGGGTGCCGACTATTGCCCCAGCGGCAAGTACCGGCCGACCGAAACCTCGCGCATGCGCGCCCTGTCCAACCCCTGGCATGCCGTCAATGAAGCGCGAGCCAAAACGGTGTTCGACAGCTACACCGGCGGCGGTGGCGACGCCCTGCCCGTGATCAGCAGCCCGCCGCGCAGCGTGACGGTCAATGCCGGCCAGAGCGCCAGCTTCAGCGTCAGCGCCAGCGGCAACGGTTTGAGCTATCAATGGCGCAAGAACGGCACGGCCATCGCCGGCGCCACGGCCGCCAGCTACAGCACCGGGCCCACCAGCCTCAGCGACAACGGCGCGCAGTTCAGCGTGCTGGTCAGCAACAGCGCCGGCAGCGTGAGCAGCGCGGCCGCCACGCTGACGGTCAGGAACAGCGATGCCGTACCGCCCAGCATCAGCACGCAGCCGAGCAATGTCAGTGTCAGAGCGGGCAGCCCAGCCAGCTTCTCGGTGACCGCGGCCGGCACCGGGCCGCTGAGCTACCAGTGGCGCAAGAACGGCAGTGCCATCGCTGGCGCCACAGCGGCCAGCTACTCGATCGCCGCCGCCGCCAGCGCCGACAACGGCGCGCAGTTCAGCGTCACCATCAGCAACAGTGCCGGCAGCGTCACCAGCGCCAACGCCACCTTGACCGTCACCTCGGACAACAGCGGCGGCAGCACCGTGAACGGCACGCTGCCGGCTGGTGCCAGCTTGACCTACCCCAGCGGCAGCCCGGGCTACCACCAAAGCAGCGCCGGGGGCAAGTTCAGTGCCACGCTCAAGGGCCCGGCCGGGGCCGACTTCGACCTCTACCTGTACAAGTGGAACGGCAGCAGCTGGGCCGTGGTCGCCAAGTCGGAGGGGCCGGACGCCAACGAGGCCTTCAGCTACACCGGGACAGCCGGCTATTACTACCTGCAGCTCAGCTCGTACGCAGGCAGCGGTGCGTTCACGCTGAGCTACACCCTGCCTAAGTAAGGCCTTAGCTCACCACACCCCGTCCCTTCGCCCGCCCGCTGCGTTCGTTCCCGGCCGCAGCGAGGCCGGCCCTGCCTCGCCCGTGCTGAAGCTCCGGCGAATCAGCCCGGCGCAGGCAGCAGCGCATGCGCCCCGCGTGCGAGGCGCCCACCTTCGTCACCGGCTTGTTCTCAAGCAGAAAGAGGAGACCCACATGAAACAGACCTTCCGGCAATGGACGCTGTCCTTGCTGGCCGCACTGGCGCTGAGCGCCTGCGGCGGCGGCAGCCTTCAAGACCGCCCAAGCGAAAACGGCATCAGCCCCCAAGCGAGCGACATGCCCCGTGCCAAAGCCACGGCTGCCACCGCGGGCGCGTCGGCCGCCCCCAAGCAAGGCATCGTGCTGGACGACATCGACAAGGGCAGCTTCTGCTATAGCGAGCCCATCAATTTCAGCGCCGATGTCAGTGATCTGAAATCAGCCTACCAGTCCAACAACTGGCTGCAAACCATCACCAGCGTCTACGGCCGCCGCTGGCCCAGCGGCAAGGCCCTGGCCACCGCTCAAGCCAATGATCAGTACTTCAAGGGCTTTGTCGATACCAGCAGCTTCAACAAGCTGGCCGAGTCCCTGATGGTGGCCATCCACGAAGAAACCCATATGTGGGATCTGGCGGCCGAACGAACGCAATGGAACAACTACAGCTCATCCTGGATTGACGAGCAGACGCAGTTCCTCAAGTTCAATCTCTACGACAGCGACGGTGGCTTTGCGCGCAAGGAGATCTTGAGCCTGATCACCGATGACGCTTCGTCCGAGACCGACGAGGTCTATCTCAAGAACGCCCAGCAAGGGGAGTACCACCTGCAGGGCGTCACGGCCGAGCTCAATGCCAGCTTGATGGGCCTGCCGGCGGCGGCGGCAGTCGGTGAATTCATCGACGGCATCGGCGCCAGCAACTCACGTGACCTGGCTTTGACCAACACCAGCTATCTGCAGCTGTACCTTCGCGTGGCCAAGTCCAAGCACAACGCTTACTACAACAAGCTCAAGAGCGACCCGACGCTGCGCAAATGGGTCTTGGTGCAGTTTCTGCGCAATGCCTACCACATGAAGCAATCGGATCGCTGGGCGGCCAAGCTGGGCAGCGCCAAGGTGCCGCGCCTGATTGCGCGTGTCTATGCTGCGGAGAATCTGGCCATTCTGGAAGACTTCACCGGCTACACCCTGCCCAAGACCATCGACAGCGCCTGCATGGGCGCCGCCGGAGCACCCGTCATCAACAGCCAACCCCAGAATGTGGTGGCCAACGTCGGCCAGACGGTCAGCTTCAGCGTTCAGGCCAGTGGCTCGGGCCTGAGTTACCAGTGGCGCAAGAACGGCGTCAACCTGGGGAGCAACAGCAGCTCCGCCAGCTACATCATCAACGCGGTGCAAGCCAGCGATGCCGGCAGCTACAGCGTGCTGGTCAGCAACTCGCTGGGCTCGACCAGCAGCAATGCCGCCTCCTTGACTGTCAACCCGGGCAGCGAGATCCGCATCAGCATCACGCCGGCCTCGGTCACGCTCAGTCCCGGCGGCAGCCAGCAGTTCAGCGCCACGGTCAGCGGCAGCAGCAACACCGCCGTCACTTGGCGCGTGCTCGATACCGGCGGCGGCAGCATCAGCAGCAGCGGACGCTACACCGCACCTCAGACGGCTGGAAGCTACCGCATTCAGGCCAGCAGCGTGGCCGATGCCAGCAAGACCGCACAAGCCACCGTCACTGTCAGCGCTGCCAGCACAGCACCGGTGATCAACAGCCAACCCCAGGCCGTCAATGCCGTCGCAGGCTCCACCGCCAGCTTCTCGGTGCAAGCCAGCGGCAGCGGCCCGCTGAGCTACCAGTGGCGACGCAACGGCACAGCCCTGAGCGGCGCCACCGGCTCCAGCTACACCACCCCGGTGCTGAGCCTGGCCGACCATGGCGCCGTGTACAGCGTGGTGGTCGGCAATGCGGCTGGTTCGGTCACCAGCGCCGGCGCCACACTCAGTGTCAGCGCCGCTGGGGGCGGCACCACCGTGACCGGCTCACTCAGCGGCGCAGGCGCCAGCGCCACCGTGCCAGGCGGCAGCCCCGGCTATCTGCGAACGACAGCCCGCGGTCTTTTCAATGCCCAGCTCAGCGGCCCCGCGGGCAGCGATTTCGATCTCTACCTGTACCGCTGGAACGGCAGCAGTTGGGCCGTCGTGGCCAAATCTGAGGGTCCGGCCTCCAGCGAAGCCTTGAGCTACACGGGCGCGGCCGGCTTCTACTATTTCCAGATCCAGTCCTATGCGGGCGGCGGCGCCTACAGCTTGACGTACAGCGCACCCAAGTGAGTTCGCGCGCCAGCGCGGATCCGCGGCGCCCTCAGCGAGCCGCCGCCGCCGACGGCGGCGCGTTCAGCTGGGCCAGGGCCCGCGTGGCCAGCTCGGCATGGGCGGCTTCCAGCTCAGCCTGCGGCTGGCTGGAGCCGCTCATGAACACGGCCATCAAGAGAGGCGCGCGGTCGGGCGGGAAAAACACCGCGACATCGTTGACCGCGCCGCGCGCACCGGTGCCGGTCTTGTCGGCCGCCGGCCAGTCTTTCGGCGCACCGGCGCGCAGGCGGCGCAAGCCGGTCTCGGAGGCATTCATCCAGACCAGCAGTTGCTGACGCAGCTCGTCCGACAAGACGCTGCCCAGGATGCGGTCCAGCAGGCCGACAAAGGCCTCGGGCGTGCTGCTGTCGCGCGGGTCACCGGGCTCGTTGCTGTTGAGTGCGGGTTCGATGCGGTCCAGCCGGGTGACCACATCGCCCTGCTCGCGCGCAAAACGGGTCAGGCCCGGCGGGCCGCCGACCAGGGGCAGCAGCAAATTCGCCGCCGGGTTGTCGCTGTGCACCAGGATGGCCTCGCAGAGCGCGGCCACCGTCAGCGAGGCCGATTGCGAGCCACCCTCCAGCAAGGCGCCTGTCACCGGTGCATGCGGCACCAGATCGCGCGGGCCGTAACGCAGGCGTTGATCAGGCCGCAGCTGTCCGGCATCGATGCGTGCCAGCACCGCGGCCGCCAGCAGCAGCTTGAAGGTCGAGCACATGGCAAAGCGCTGATCGGCCCGGTAGGCCAGGCGCGCCTGGCTGCCGGTGTCGAGCGCGAAAACGCCGATCTGGCCACCGAGCCGGGCCTCGAGGGCCTGACAGGCTGCATTAAAGTCCAGCGGCTGCAAGGCCGGCGCCGCGCGCAGCCCCGCAGGCAGGCCCAGCAGCAACGAGCCACCGGCCAGGCCGCACTTCAGAAACGAGCGGCGCATCAGGGCGCCAGCACGCGCATGACCTTCTGGAAGGCCTCGACCGGCTTGCCCTTGCGGGCGCGCTTGCCGGCATAACTGGCCAGGCCCACGCCCTTGAGAGTTTCCTCCTTGGGCTTGGCGCCGCGGCCGGTGCCGATCACTTGCAGGCTTTGCGTGAAAGCGGCCACGCTGAGCAGCGCATCCTTGTCCTCCAGATCCACCAGGGTCAGGCCGCGGCCGCCCTTGGGTTGGTGCTTGAGCTCGTCCAGGCCGTAGGTCAGCAGGCGGCCGTTCAGGCTCAGGCAGGCCAGTTGCACGCCCAGCACCTCACCGGCCGGCACCACGGCTGGCGGCAGCGGCTGCTCTGTGCCCTCCAGGCTGAGGAAGGTCTTGCCCGCTTTTTGCCGGCCGACCAGATCGCCCACCTGGGCGATCAGACCAAAGCCGCCGGTGCCGGCCAGCACCAGACGCTGCTGGGCATTGCCGGCGAAGTAATGCGCAATCTGGCTGCCACTTTCCAGCTCGATCAGGGTGGTGATGGGCTGGCCATCACCGCGACCACCCGGCAGCATGGCCACCGGCACCGAGTAGACCCGGCCGTTATTGCCAAAGACGATCAGCGGGTCCACGCTGCGGCAGGGGAAGGTGCCGTAAAGCTGGTCGCCAGACTTGAAGGCCAGGGCTGCAGGCTCGACCTCATGGCCCTTGAGTGCACGCACCCAGCCCTTCATGCTGACCACCACGGTGACCGGCTCGTCCACCACCTTGACTTCAGCGGTGGCGCGCTTTTCTTCCTGGATCAGGGTGCGGCGCTCGTCGCCGTACTGCTTGGCGTCGGCCTCGATTTCCTTGACCACGGTGCGCTTGAGCACGCTCGGGTTGGCCAGGATGTCGGCCAGCTTGGCCTCGTCCTCGCGCAGGCTCTTGAGCTCCTGCTCGATCTTGATCGCCTCCAGGCGCGCCAGCTGGCGCAGGCGGATCTCCAGAATGTCCTCGGCCTGGCGCTCGGACAGGCGGAAGCGCTCGATCAGGGCCGGCTTGGGCTCATCGGCGTTGCGGATGATGCGGATCACCTCGTCGATGTTCAGCAGCACCAGCTGCCGGCCTTCCAGCACATGGATGCGGTCGCGCACCTTGTCCAGGCGGAACTGGGTGCGGCGCTGCACCGTGGTCTGGCGGAAGCCCAGCCACTCGCTGAGGATCTGGCGCAGGCCTTTTTGCGTCGGGCGGCCGTCAGCGCCGACCATGGTCAGGTTCAGCGGGGCCGAGGTCTCCAGGCTGGTGTGGGCCAGCAAGGTCGTGATCAGGTCTTGCTGCTCGACCGTGCGGCTCTTGGGCTCGAAGACCAGGCGCACAGCGGCGTCTTTGCTCGATTCATCGCGCACGCCGTCCAGCACTGCCAGCAGGCTGGCCTTGAGCTGCAGCTGTTCCTGGCTGAGTGTCTTCTTGCCGGCCTTGACCTTGGGGTTGGACAGCTCCTCGATCTCTTCCAGCACGCGCTGGGCGCTGGTGCCGTGCGGCAACTCGGTCACAACCAGCTGCCACTGGCCGCGGGCCAGGTCTTCGATCTTCCAGCGCGCGCGCAGCTTCATGCTGCCGCGGCCGCTGAGGTAGGCCGAGCGGATGTCGTCGGCCGAGCTGATCAGCTGGCCGCCGCCGGGGTAGTCCGGGCCGGGCAGCAGGCTGAAGAGCTCCTCATCGCTGAGGTTCTCGTTCTTCAGCAGGGCCACCGAGGCCGCAGCGACCTCGCGCAGATTGTGGCTGGGCACTTCGGTGGCCATGCCCACGGCAATGCCGCTGGCGCCGTTGAGCAGCACGAAAGGCAGGCGGGCCGGCAGCTGGCGCGGCTCCTGGGTGGAGCCGTCGTAATTGGGCGTGAAGTCCACCGTGCCTTCGTCGATCTCATCGAGCAGCAGGCGGGCGATCGGCGACAGCCGCGCTTCGGTGTAGCGCATGGCGGCGGCGCCGTCGCCGTCGCGGCTGCCGAAATTGCCCTGGCCATCGATCAGCGGATAGCGCAGCGAGAAATCCTGGGCCATACGCACCAGGGCGTCGTAGACCGATTGGTCGCCGTGCGGGTGCAATTTACCCATCACATCGCCGACCACGCGCGCGCCCTTGACCGGCTTGGCGCCGGTGTTGCCGCTGTAGGACAGGCCCATGCGCTCCATGGTGTAGAGGATGCGGCGCTGCACCGGCTTCTGGCCGTCGCAGACATCGGGCAAGGCCCGGCCCTTGACCACGCTCAGCGCATATTCGAGGTACGCACGCTCGGCGTAGTGACCCAGGGTCAGGTTTTCACCGTCGCCCGCGCCGCCGCTGCCGCCGCCGCCCGAGTTCGGCGGCGGGTTGTCAAAAATGGAAGTCTGCTGGCTCATGCGGAATCGTCGTCAGGGTTCGTTCTTGTGAATCTTGAGGTGCTGGGCTTGGGCCGGCATGCTGTGTTGCAGCAAGGCCCAGTACAGCTCCAGCACCAGGTGGACATGGGCCTGGGTTTCGGCGAAAGGCGGCACGCGCCCGCTGTGGCGGCGCACAGCACCCTCGCCTGCATTCCAGGCGGCCAGGGCCGCATCGATGCGGCCAAAGCGTTTGATCAGGTCGGCCAGCATCTTGGCGCCGGTCAGGACATTGGTGCGCGGGTCGAGCAGCTGGTTCTTGCTCAGGCTCAAACGCGGCACCGGCCCGTAGCGCCGCGCGGCATCGGGCATCAGCTGCATCAGGCCAAGTGCACCCCGCTTGGATTCGGCGTCATGCTTGTAGCCCGATTCGACCGCGATCACGGCCTTGAGCAGCTCCATATCGACACCATGCCGGGCCGCGGCCTCGCGCAAATAGGGCTGCACCGCCTTGACCTCGGGCGCGAACTCCAGCCAGGTGAGCAGGCCCTGGCCGCCATCGCTCTTGCCCGGCACCTGGGTCTGCGCCGCCGCCTCGCGCTGCGTCTGGGCACTGCCCAGCACCAGGCTGTAACGGCTGTCGACCTGATGGCCGGCCAGATGCGCCATGCCCTGGCCATCGACATAGCCCCAGAGCTCGGCGCGCGCCGGGGCGGCCAAGGCCATCAGCAAAGCCCCCATGATCCAGAGCGAGCGGCTCAAACGCCCTCCTCGCCCAGGGCCACGCGGGCCTGGTACTCGCGGTCCAGCAAGGACATCACCACCAAGCTGTCATAGCCATCGGCGCCCTCGGTGGTGACGCGCACGCTCTCGCGCAGGCGGCCCTCTTCGACAAAGCCCTCGCTGGCGTAGAGCTTGAGCGCGCGCGTGTTCAGCGCCTTGACGTCCAGCCAGAAGCGGTGCGCCTTGAGCTGGGTGAAGGCCAGGGCCTTGAGCAGGCGCACCGAGCGCCGGCCCAGGCCCGCGCCTTTGGGGCCCAGCACGATGCGCTTGAGCTCGACCGAGCCGTGCGGGTTGCGGCAGCCCTGCAGGATGACAAAACCGGCGCGCGTGGCCTCGGCCCCCGCTTCGATGATGAAGTGGCGCGAATCGGGGAAGCGCAGCGCGCCCTCGTGCTGCACCCGTTCCCAGGGCGTGATGAAGGGGCGGTTGGCGCCGTCCTGCTCGATGGAGACGACATAGTCCAGGTCCGACAACATGGTCGGACGCAGGTGCACGCGCGGCGCCGTGGTGCTCATGGCCGGGGCTCGAATCCTTGCAGCACGGCCACCACGTTGTGACCGATGGCCTCGGTGGCATAGCCGCCTTCCTGCAGGAACAGGGTGCGGGCACCGAAGGCCGCCAGGCGCTGGCCGAGGCGACTGAACTCGGGGCGGTCCAGCTTGAAATGCGAGATCGGGTCGCCGCCGTAGGTGTCCACGCCCAGGGAGACGATCAACAGCTCGGGCGCATAGGCCTGCAGCCGTTCCAACGCCGCCTCCAGCGCCGCGAACCAGGCCTCGTTGCTGGCACCGGCCGGCAGCGGGAAGTTGGCATTGAAGCCCAGGCCGGCACCGGCGCCGGTCTCGTCGGCATGACCGAGGAAGAAAGGGAACTCCGTCTGCGGATCGCCATGCAAGCTGGCGTAAAACACGTCCGCACGCTCGTAGAAAATGGCCTGCGTGCCATTGCCGTGGTGGTAGTCCACATCGAGGATGGCCACACGCTGCAGGCCCGAATCAATCGCAGCCTGGGCCGCCACTGCCGCGTTGTTGACGAAGCAGTAGCCGCCGAAGAAATCCGCCCCGGCATGGTGGCCCGGCGGGCGGGTCAGCACATAAGCGCTGCGCTCGCCGCCCAGCACCTGGTCCAGGCCGGTCAAGCTGGCTTGCGCGCCCCAGTAGGCGGCCTCCCAGCTGCCGGCGGTCAGCGGCGTGCCGCTGTCCATGGAGTAAAGGCCCATGCGAGCGGCAAAGCTGCGCGGCGCGACATCGCTGCGCAATGAACGCACCGGCCAGACGGCAGGGAATGCATCGCCCTCGCCGCCCAAGGCCTGCCACTCAGCCCAGGCGCCCTGCACAAAGCGCAGATAGGCCGGCGCATGGACGCGCTGCAGCGGCGCCAGGCCATGGTCCACCGGCGCCACGATCTCGCCCAGCTGGGCGGCCTGCACGGCCGCCAGCACATAGTCGGCCCGGGCCGGCACCTCGAAGGCCGGCACCAGGCGGCCGCGGAAGAACTCGTGCGTGGCCGCATGCGCCGCATGGCGGGCGTTGTAGACGGTTTTCATGGCTTGGGCGGTCTCGCTGGGTTCAAACGTCCACTTCGACGGAGTCGCCGTGGATTTCCATCAGCTCGCGGCGTGAGGAGGCCTCGCCCTTGCCCATGAGCTTGTTGATGGCCATCTCGGTCTCGCCCAGGTCGAGCGCGCCGTAGGTGACGGGGCTGAGGCGGCGGGTCTCGGGGTTGAGCGTGGTGTCCCAGAGCTGCTCGGCACTCATCTCGCCCAGGCCTTTGAAGCGGCTGATGCTCCAGCTGCCTTCGCGGGCGCCTTCCTTGCGCAGCTTGTCCAGGGTGGCGCTGAGTTCACCCTCATCCAGCGCGTAGATCTTGGCAGCAGGCTTCTTGCCGCGGGCCGGCGCGTCGACGCGGTAGAGCGGCGGGCGCGCCACAAAGATGTGGCCGGTCTCGATCAGCTTGGGGAAGTGGCGGAAGAACAGGGTCAGCAGCAGCACCTGGATGTGCGAGCCGTCCACGTCCGCATCGGACAGGATGCAGATCTTGCCGTAGCGCAGGCCGCTCAGATCCGGCGAGTCGTTCTTGCCATGCGGGTCCACACCCAGGGCCACCGAGATGTCGTGGATCTCGTTGTTGGCGAACAGGCGGTCGCGCTCGACCTCCCAGGTGTTCAAGACCTTGCCGCGCAAGGGCAGCACGGCTTGGGTTTCCTTGTTGCGGCCCATCTTGGCGCTGCCGCCGGCCGAATCACCCTCGACCAGAAAGACTTCGTTGTGCAGCAGATCGCGGCTTTCGCAGTCGGTCAGCTTGCCCGGCAGCACGGCCACGCCCGAGCCCTTGCGTTTCTCGACTTTTTGCGAGGCGCGCTGGCGGGTTTGGGCCTGCTTGATGACCAGCTCGGCCAGCTTCTTGCCGAACTCCACATGCTGATTCAGCCACAGCTCCAGGCCCGGCTTCACATAGGTGGACACCAGGCGCAGCGCATCGCGGCTGTTCAGGCGCTCCTTGGTCTGGCCCTGGAACTGCGGGTCCAGCACCTTGGCCGAGAGCACGAAGGAGGCACGCGAGAACACATCGTCCGGCATCAGCTTGACGCCCTTGGGCAACAGGCTGTGCAGCTCGATGAAGCTCTTGATGGCGCCGAACAGGCCGTCTTTCAGTCCAGACTCGTGCGTGCCGCCAGCCACCGTGGGGATCAGGTTGACGTAGCTCTCGCGCATGGTCTGACCTTCTTCGGTGAAGGCCACGCACCAGGCCGCGCCCTCGCCTTCGGCGAAGTTCTCGGTCTCGCTGCGGCCGGCGTACTGCTCGCCTTCGAACAGCGGGATCAGCGGATCGGCCGTCAGGGTCTGCTGCAGGTAGTCGCGCAAGCCGCCCTTGTAGGACCAGGTCTGCACATCGCCGGTTTTCTCGTTCGTCAGCGTGACGATGACGCCCGGCATCAGCACGGCCTTGCTGCGCAGCAGGTGGACCAGCTCGTTCTTGGGCAGCTCGGCGCTTTCGAAATACTTCGCATCGGGCCAGACGCGCACGGTCGTGCCCTGCTTGCGGTCGCCGCGCTCGGCCTTGCGGGCCGTGACCGGCTCCACCACATCGCCGTTCTCGAACGCGAGGCTGGCCACTTCGCCGCCGCGCCAGACCGTCACCTCCAGGCGCTTGGCCAGGGCGTTGGTGACGCTGACGCCAACGCCGTGCAGGCCGCCCGAGAAGCTGTAGGCGCCGCCCGAGCCCTTGTCGAACTTGCCGCCGGCATGCAGGCGGGTGAAGACGATCTCGACCACGGGCACGCCCTCTTCGGGGTGCAGGCCGAAGGGGATGCCACGGCCGTCGTCGGCGATGGAGATGGAGCCGTCGCTGTGCTGGATCAGGTCGATGCGCTTGCCGAAACCGGCCAGGGCCTCGTCGGCCGCGTTGTCGATGACCTCCTGGATGGTGTGCAGGGGGTTGTCGGTCCGGGTGTACATGCCCGGGCGCTGCTTGACCGGCTCCAGGCCTTTGAGCACGCGGATCGAGCCCTCGCCATAGCTGCCGGGCGTGGCGGAGGGGGAATTGGGAGTGGAGGAGGAGGAAGCTTTGGTGGCCATGGGGGCGGATTCTAGGGTTTGCCTGGGAGGCGCCCGGCAAAACGGGCTTGAGGTGTGCACTCTCAAACTCGCTACCATGCCCGGCCTATGCCCGCATTTGCCCTCGCCTTGTTCTTCGCATCTCCCCGCCCCCTGCCTCGCCCGGCCGGCGCCGGCGCGGCCGCCCTGGCTCTCGCACTCTTCGCCGCACCCAGCTCGGCCCAGCCGCCCATCGCCGACGAGCTGCGCCCCGGCGCTTCGGTGACCATGGAGCTGAAAAACGCCGAGTGGTTCGACGGCCAGGGCTTCCGCAGCGGCACGCTCTACGTCAAGGACGGCAAATTCACCAGCCAGAAGATCAAAAAAGCCCAGCGGCGCATGAACCTCAAGGGTCAGTTCCTGATCCCGCCCCTGGCCGACGCCCACAACCACAACCTGCAAAATGCCTGGGCCTGGGGCCGCTACGGCCAAGGCTATCTGCGCGACGGCGTGTTCTACGCCCTGATGCAATGCGCCGAGCCCAAGGGCGCCGGGGCCGTGCGCCCCCTGGCTGCCGCGGGCGCCCAGGCGGCCGGGCCCGAGCTTGTGTTTGTGACGGCCTGCATCACGTCGTCTGACGGCCAGCCCCTGGCCCAACTGCTGGCCGAAGATCCGAATTCCCCGGGCCCCAAACCCAAGCCCGAGGACCACATCGATAAAACCGTGCTGGTCATGGACAGCCTGGAACAGGTCGAAAAGAAATGGCCCCTGGTGCAGGCGCGCAAGAGTGAGGCCTTGAAGCTCATGCTGAGCCGCTCGGAGAGCCCCGAGCTCCACGCCGACCCCAAGCAGTTCGGCCGCCTGGGCCTGAAGCCCGAACTGCCGGCCGCCATCGCCAAAAAAGCCTTGCAAGACCGCCTGCTGGTGATCGCCCAGGCCGACACCGCCGCCGATTTCAATATCGCCGTGCAGGCCGGCGCACACTGGATCGCCCGTCTGCCGGGCCTCTACTTCTTCGAAGGCACGGGCGCCGAGACCTACCGCATCAGCCCCGAGATGGCCGCCGAGGCCGCCCGCCGCAAGGTGGCCGTCATCACCGCCACCGCGGCCAGCGAGCTGTTCCGCATGTCGCCCGAGCAGCTGACCAAGGTGCGCGCCCAGCAGGCCGACAATCTGCGCACCCTGCAGGCGGCCGGCGTGCCTTTGCTGATCGGCTCGGATCTGTTCCATGGCTCCGTGCTGGGCGAGCTGCGCAACCTGGACCGCCTGGGCGTGATCGGCCGCCCGCAGCTGCTCAAGATGGCCACCATCACCACGCCCCATGTGCTCTTTCCCAAGCGCCGCCTGGGTTGCTTCGAACCGGGCTGCGAAGCCAGCTTCCTGCTGCTGCCCGCCAACCCGATCCAGGATCTGGACGCGCTGAGCAAGATCCAGATGCGGGTGCGTCAAGGGCGGGTGCTGGGCGCCGGCTGACCCCAGGCCCCGCAGGGTGGGCTGCTTTGGTTAAAGTCCACGGATGAACGCCAGCATCACGTCACCGGCCGCGCCGCGACTGTCCATGTTCCAGGTGCTGCTCTGCGGCGCCATGATCGTGACCCTGTCCATGGGCATACGCCACGGCTTCGGCCTGTGGCTGCAACCCATCACCATGGACCGGGGCTGGACGCGCGAGACCTTTGCCTTCGCCCTGGCCATCCAGAACATCGCCTGGGGCATAGCCGGGCCCTTCACCGGCATGCTGGCCGACCGCTTCGGCCCGTTCCGCGTGCTGGCCGTGGGTGGCCTGCTTTACGCCCTGGGTTTGGTGCTGATGGCACTGTCGACTTCGGGTCTGGCCTTCACCGGCAGCGCGGGGCTTTTGATCGGCATTGCCCAATCGGGCACCACCTACGCGGTGATCTACGGCGTGATCGCCCGCAACGTCGCTCCCGACAAGCGCAGCTGGGCCATGGGCGTGGCGGCAGCAGCCGGCAGCTTTGGCCAGTTCCTGATGGTGCCGGTGGAGAACTGGCTGATCTCTCAGGTCGCCTGGCAGGATGCCCTTTTTGCGCTGGGCCGGTGGTTGTCGGTGCCGGTCGAGAACTGGCTCATCGCCGGTGCCGGCTGGCAAAGCGCACTCCTCGTCCTGGCCCTTTCCGCCCTGCTGATCCTGCCCCTGGCCTTCGGCCTGCGTGAGCCGAAGGTCGCCAAGCCGGTGCACAGCCATTCGCAGAGCATCGTTCAGGCCTTGCGCGAAGCCTTCGGCTACCGCAGCTTCCAGCTTTTGATGGCCGGCTACTTCGTCTGTGGCTTCCAAGTCGTGTTCATCGGTGTGCACATGCCCAGCTACTTGAAGGATCAGGGCCTGTCGCCCCAGGTGGCCACTTATGCCCTGGCCCTGATCGGCCTCTTCAATGTGTTTGGCACCTACGGGGCCGGCGTGCTGGGCCAGCGCTATCCCAAGCGCTACCTGCTCACGGCCATCTACGGCCTGCGCTCGGTGGCCATCGTCACCTTCCTGCTCACGCCGCTGACGCCGATGTCGGTCTACCTCTTCTCGGCGGTGATGGGCGTGCTGTGGCTGTCGACCGTGCCGCCGACCAATGCGGTGCTGGCGCAGATCTTCGGCGTGCAGCACATGTCCATGCTCAGCGGTTTCGTGTTCCTGAGCCACCAGGTGGGCAGCTTCCTGGGCGTCTGGCTGGGCGGCAAGCTCTACGACAGCACGGGCAGCTACGACGTGGTCTGGTGGCTGGCCGTGGCCCTGGGCGTGGCCGCAGCCCTGGTGAACCTGCCGGTGCGTGAAGGCCCGATCTTGCGCGGCGAGCCGCGCCCCCAAGCGGCATGAGTCCGGCCCAGCTTTCTGCCAAGATCAAGCCGGCCCTGCGCTGGGCGCTGATCCTGCTGGTGCTGGGCCTGGTGTTTCTGGCCTATTTGCAGCCGGCGCTGATGGTGCAGCTGTCCGAACAGCTCTGGGCCTGCTTCTGAACATGGGGGCTGAGGTGTCGCCCTGGCTGCGCCGCTGGACGCAGGCTCAAATCGCCGGGGCCACGGCCCTGGATCTGGCCTGCGGCTCCGGCCGCCACCTGCACTATCTGGCCGCGCACGGCATGAAGGTCTGCGGCGTCGACCGGGATGCAGCGGCACTCGCCGCCTCTGAAGGCTTGGCAGCGGAGCTGATCTGCGCCGACATCGAGAACGGCCCCTGGCCGCTGAGCGGCCGGCAGTTCGACCTGGTGCTGGTCAGCAACTACCTGTGGCGGCCGCTGTTCCCGCTGATCCGCGCTGCCGTGGCGCCAGGTGGTTGGCTGATCTACGAAACCTTTGCCCTCGGCCAGCACACCATCGGCCGTCCGGCGCGGCCGGATTTTCTGCTTCAGCCCGGTGAACTGATGAGCCTGTGCCAGGGCTTGCGCATCGTCGCCTTTGAAGATGGCTTCGAAAAAGGCCGCGAGGGCGTCAACCCGCGCTATGTCCAGCGCGTTGCCGCTGTTTGCGAAGCGCCGAGCGCCACTGCGGGCACTGTTTTTCAGGCCTATGCACTCGATTGAGTTACCCGGCCCCGAGCGCACACGCGCCGCTGAGTAGAATCCACCGCATCACATAGGACATTCCTCCATGAACCCGATTGTTGGCAGCATCGTTGCGCTCGTGACGCCGATGCAAGAAGACGGCAGCGTTGACTACCCGGCCCTGCGCGGCCTGATCGACTGGCACATCGCCGAAGGCACCGACTGCATCTGCGTCGTCGGCACGACCGGCGAGTCCCCCACGGTCAGCATGGAAGAAAACCGCCAGATCATCCAGGCGGCCGTCGAGCATGCCCGTGGCCGCGTGCCCATCATGGCCGGCACCGGCGCCAACAGCACCTCGGAAGCGATCGAGCTGAGCCGTTTCGCCAAGGAAGTCGGCGCCGACTGCACCCTGTCGGTCGTGCCCTACTACAACAAGCCCTCGCAAGAAGGCATCTACCAGCATTACAAGGCCATCGCGGAGGCCGTCGACATCCCCATGATGTTGTACAACGTGCCCGGCCGCACCGTGGCCGATATGGCCCCCGAAACGACCTTGCGCTGCGCCAGCCTGCCCGGCGTCTTCGGCGTCAAGGAAGCGACCGGCAATATCGAGCGCGCAGCCCAGCTGATCAAGGCCGCCCCCAAAGGTTTCCACATCTACTCGGGCGACGACGGCACCGCCATCGCCCTGATGCTGCTGGGCGGCAGCGGCAATGTCAGCGTGACTGCGAATGTGGCGCCGCGTGCCATGCACGAGCTGTGCAAGGCGGCTCTGACCGGCAATATCGCTGAGGCCCGCCGCATCCACTTCCAGCTGCTGAGCCTGCACAAGCATTTGTTCTGCGAACCCAGCCCCTCGGCCGCCAAGTGGGCGCTGTCGCAGCTGGGCCGAATCAAGAACCAGCTGCGCCTGCCCATCGTGCCGCTGACCGAAGCCGGTCAGGCCCAGGTTGGCGCCGCCATGCGCGAAGCCGGCCTGTTCTGAACCGACGCGGCGCGCGATTTGCCTTGATCACCGTTTCCAGTCTGCTCTAATCCGCACCAGCTTTGCACGCCATCCGCCCCTCGGGGCCGGCTCGCAGGGTTCAACCATCGCTCCCTTGTCCCCCGGAGATGTCTAGCGTGACTCGTTCCTCCTCTTTTGTTTCTTCCTCGGCCACTCCGGTGCGCCTGGCCTGCCTGCTCATGCTGGGTTCGCTGGCCGCCTGCAGCACGACGGACGGCATCTTTTCCTCGGACAAGGTCGATTACCGCGCCAACGCCCGCCAGACTGCCGGCCTGGACGTGCCGCCGGACCTGACTCAGCTGGCCCGTGACAGCCGCAGCGGCAACGCCAGCGGCTCGGTCAGCGCCAATGCCTTGCAGCAAGCCAATGCCGCCCCCAAGGTCAGCACCAGCGGCCTGAGCCCGGCCAACACCGTGGCTCTGAACGCGATCGGTGATCTGCGCCTCGAGCGCAACGCCGACACCCGCTGGCTGCGCAGCTCGCTGACGCCCGAGCAACTCTGGCCCCAGCTGCGCGAGTTCTGGCAACAACGCGGCTTCGAGCTGACCAAGGACGCCGCCGAAGTCGGCGTCATGGAAACCAACTGGAACGAAAACCGCGCCAAGCTGCCGCAGGACATCATCCGCTCCACCATCGGCAAGGTCTTCGACGGCCTGTACTCGACCGGTGAACGCGATATGTTCCGCACCCGCATCGAGCGCACGGCCGACGGCAAAGGCACCGAGATCTTCATCAGCCACCGCGGCATGATCGAGGTCTATACGGGCCCGCAGAAAGACAACACCGCCTGGCAACCTCGCCCCAGCGACCCGCAGCTGGAAGCCGAGTTGCTGTCCCGCCTGATGCTCAAGCTGGGCGCCAAGGAAGAGTTGGCCAAGGCCGCCGTGGCCGATGTGCCGGCTGCCGCCCCGGGCAAGAACGCCGCGCCGACCGCCGTCATCGCCGCCGGTCGCCCGCTGTCGGAAGTGCCGGATGCCATCGCCGTCAACGAGGGCTTCGAGCGCGCCTGGCGCCGCGTGGGCCAGTCGCTGGATCGCCATGGCTTCACCGTGGAAGACCGCGACCGCAAGCTCGGCCTGTTCTTCCTGCGCTATGCCGACCCGAACCAGGCCGGCAAGGAAGAGCCCAACTTCTTCGAACGCCTGTTCAGCGGCGACAAGGCCACCACGGCCACCCGCTACCGCGTGTCGGTCAAGTCGGAAGGCGAGAAGTCGACCGTCACCGTGCTGGACGACAAGGGCCAGCAGCAGACCAACGAGATCGCCAAGCGCATCCTCAATCTGCTGATGGACGATCTGCGCTGATCCGAGCCACCCGGCTCCTCGGCATGAGCGCCGCCGCCCCATCGGGTGGGCGGCGTTTTTTCTGA
The DNA here is from genome assembly GCF_027863535.1 of Paucibacter sp. B51. NCBI lineage: Bacteria > Pseudomonadati > Pseudomonadota > Betaproteobacteria > Burkholderiales > Sphaerotilaceae > Roseateles > Paucibacter sp. B51. Next base: position 4,340,725 of record NZ_JAPIVN010000001.1, read on the forward strand.
GCTGAGCTCTTTCAAGCCAAACACGGAGCGATCAAGGCATGCGTTTTTGCAGCCTGGGCAGCGGCAGCGGCGGCAATGCCACGCTGATCGAAGCCAGCCAGGGCATCACCCAGACGCAAATCCTGGTGGACTGCGGCTTCAGCTTGCACGAGCTGAACCGGCGCCTGCTGCGCGCCGGCAGCGCACCCGAGGCCTTGAGCGCCGTCTTCATCACCCACGAGCATGGCGACCATGCCGGCTGCGTGATCAAGCTGGCACAAGCCCACCGCATCCCGATCTGGACCAGCCGCGGCACCTGGAGCGCGATTGAGCGCCGCGCCGCCGATCTGGCCGGCTTTGAGCGCAAGCTGCTGCACTTCACCCGCAGCGGCGACACCCTGGAACTGGGCGACCTGCAGCTGCAGCCCTTTGCCGTGCCACACGATGCCGAGGAGCCGCTGCAATTGCGCTGCAACGACGGTTTGAAGCATCTGGGTGTGCTCACCGACCTCGGCCATGTCTGCGCCTGCGTGATCCACGCGCTGCAAGGCCTGGACGCCCTGCTGCTCGAATGCAACCACGACGAGGCGCTGCTGCGCGCCTCCAACTATCCGGCCAGCCTCAAACGCCGCATCCTCGGCACCCACGGCCACCTCTCCAACGAGGCCAGTGCCGAGTTGCTGAGTGCACTGCTGCACCCAAAGCTCGGCCCGGTCGCCGCCGCCCATCTGAGCGAGCGCAACAACCGCCCCGACCTGGCTGCCGCCGCGGTGGCGGCGGTGCGCGGCTGCCGCCCCGAAGACGTTCCCGTGGCCTCACAAGCCGAGGGCCTGGACTGGATCACAGTCTAGGAGACTGCCTTTTTCCAAAACGACAGACGTAAAAAAACCGCCGAGCCTTGCGGCCGGGCGGTTCTTTCAAGTACTCGGAGACCGATTACTTGCTGGCAGCAGCCGAAGCAGCGTCAGCAGCGGCAGGAGCCGAAGCGTCAGCAGCGGGAGCCGAAGCTTCCATGGCGGGAGCCGAAGCAGGAGCCGAAGCTTCCACAGCGGGAGCGGCCACGGGAGCGGCTTCTTCCTTCTTGCCGCAAGCGGTCAGAGCAACAGCAGCCAGCACAGCAGCCAACAGGATCGACTTGTTCATACTTGTCCTCAAAATTCGTTAAACGAAGATGCAATTACCGGTAATTTTTTGAAGCCACTCAATGTCGCCTTCGCTTTTCAGCGCCGCGGCATCGGAAACTTCGGCATGACAAGGCAAGGAAAACCTCGAGCGCTTTCTTCACCTAGCCCTTAATTATAGCCATTGCTTTTGGCATCTTTTACAGGCCCAGGGTGGTCGATGCAAAGCTTTCGTAAGAATGTTGTGCGATCACGTCAAACCAATCCTTCCATCGCACAAATTCCGAGGCCTCGAAAGACACACTGCCGCGCCAGTTGCGCGTACTCATCAAGCGCAGCGTGATCTGAGTCGTGGGTGAACGGGCCCAGAACAGCGCCGCCGGCCCACCCGGCCCGACCGCCGCCATGGCCTCCGGCTCGAAGGCCCGAGCCTGCACCGCATGGCCATAACGCCCACGCCAAGCGACAAATCGCGGATGGGCACGCCGCACACCGTCGAACTGAGGCGCCAGCAAATGCATGCGGCGGCTGGCGGGTGCAGCCCGAACCCAGTCGCTCAGCAGGTCCAGCAGCCCAGCCTCTGACCAAGGCCAAACGCTGAAATCCGGATCGAAGGCGCCGAGCTCGGTGCAGCCCTGCGCGCAGGCTTGCTCGATTGCGAGCCGCAAGGCCTGCTGAAACTCGGCCCGGCCGGTGAATTCACCGGCTTGCAGCTCTGAAGCGGGCGACGTTGCCAATCAAGCCTCCGCATGGTCACCTGAATTCGCGGCCCGCACCCAGCCATCCTCGGCCCACAGATCCAGCAGCTCGCGCGCATCGGCCGAAAGCTGGCCCAGCTGCTTGGCGCTGAGCTCGCGCTGGTCGGCGAAGGCACGCATCAAGCGGGCATCACGGCCACCGGCGCGGAAGGACTCGCCGTTGATGAAGACATGGGCCGCGTCGTACATCATGCGGCTGCGCCGGTCCAGGCGCGCGCCGGCGCCCGCGGGCAGCGGCTCGCCCGGCTCGAACCAGACGCGCGGCTTGGGCTCGGTCAGCGCCTCGCCCAAGGCACGCTCCAGGGCCAGAGGCTCGCGCAGCGCGCGCTCCACGGCATCGCGGGAGAAATCCAGCAGCTGCCGAGGCACCAGGCCCGGCGCCTCGGTGGCCGGCTGCTTGGGATCGGCGTACATGCGGTTGGCATAACTCTTGGAGTCATCGTCCATCAAGCGCTGCAGCAACTCGCGCGCCAACTCGGCGCGCCAGGGCGTGCGGAAACCCACCGAGCAGGTCATGCACTCGCCGATGGCAATGCCGTCGTGGGCCCAGCCAGGCGGCAGGTAGAGCATGTCACCGGCTTCCAGCACGAACTCTTCTTCCGGCTCAAAGTCGGCCAGCAGCTTGACCGGCACGCCCTCACGCAGCGCGCCAGTGGTCGCCACGCCCTGACGGCCGATGCGCCAGCGACGCTGACCATGAACCTGGATCAGAAAGACATCGTAGGAATCGAAATGAGGGCCGACACCGCCGCCGTCGCTGGCGTAGGAAATCATCAAATCATCAAGACGCGCCTCGGGCACGAAGCGGAATTGGGCCAGCAAGTCATGCGCCGCCTGCACATGCAGATCCAGGCCCTGGACCAGCAGGGTCCAGCCCGGCTTGCTGAAGGGCGGCAGCTTGGCCACCGGGCCTTGCTTGAGCGCCCACTTGCCATTGAACTGCGAGACCAGGCGCGACTCCACATCCTCGCTGGCGGCCAGCGCGGCCAGCTCGCTGCGCGAGGCCGGCGGGCGGATGTCCGGCAGCGCCTGGCGGACCAGCAGCGGCTTCTTCTGCCAGTGGCGACGCATGAATTGTTCGGGGCTGAGGCCGCCCAGCAGCGGAAGTTTGGCTTGGATGTTCATGCCGACATTGTCGCCTGTGGCCGGCGCGCCCCGTCCCGGGAATGGGACGAACCCCTCGCCCAGGGTCCCGATTTCGCAAAGCCTGGAGCTGGATCCATCCGGCTGCGCGCGCGGCCAAACCCCATGAACAGGGCTCTCGCGCATAAAACGGGTGAGGAAGGCCAGTTGGCACGGCTCCTGCAATCACTCGGTGCATGGACTTGCAAAGAACCCTCACCCCCGCCCAGCGATGGCGGCGCCGCGCCAGCCGGCCGGCCTTTCTGGGCCTGGCCCTGCTGGTGCTGCTGGGCCTGGCCGGCGGCCTGCTGGCCCTGCGCCTGCGCGCCGCGCCGATCGAGCTGACGGTCTCGGCCCGCGGCCTGCAGTTCGCCGCGGTCGAGCGCGGCCCCCTGGCCCTGGATGTGCGCGGCAGCGGCGTGCTGGTGTCCAGCGATCCGCGCTGGATCACCGCACAGAGCGAGGCGCGTGTCGAGCGCCTGCAGGCGCAGGCCGGCAACAGCTTGCGCCAGGGCGAGCTGCTGCTGCTGCTCAGCAACCCGCAGCTGCAGCAGCGCGCCCAGGAAAGCCGCTGGCAGCTGGAGCAGGCCGAGGCCGAGCTCAAGGCCTTGCAGGCCAGCCTGGACAGCCAGGTCATGAACGCCCAAGCGGCGGTGCAGCGTGCCGAGTTCGGCACCCGCAGTGCCGAGCTGCAATGGCAGGCGGATCAAGAGCTGCTCAAGGACGGCATGGTCTCCAAGCTGGCATTCCAGCGCAGCCGCTTCAGCGTCGAACAAGCCGGCCAGACCCTGCAGCTGGAGCGCGAACTGCTGCAGCAGCAGCGCGCGGCCATGCAGGCCCAGCTGGAGGCCAAGCGCGCGGCGCTGGCGCGCCTGCACAAGGCCTGGCAGCGCGATCTGGAGCTGGTCGAGGCCCTGCAGGTGCGTGCGCCCGCAGACGGCGTGGTGCAGGAGCTGACACTGCAAGCCGGCCAGAGCGTGGTGGCCGGTGCTTTGCTGGCCAAGTTGGCCCGGGCCGACGCCCTGTACGCAGAAATTCAGGTGCAGGAAGCCCAGGCGCGCGACATCGCCGTGGGCCAGAGCGCCCAGATCGATCTGCGCAGCGGCGGGCGCGAGGGCCTGCTGCGCGCCGTGGTCAGCCGGGTGGCGCCCAAGGTCAGCAACAGCCTGCTCAAGGTGGACCTGCGCCTGCTCGATCCACTGCCGCGCGGCGCCCGCCCCGACCTCAGCATCGACGGCAGCATCGCCCTGAGCCGCCTCAGCGACGCCGTGCAGGTGCAGCGCCCCGTGTTCAGCCAGGCCATGAGCCAGGCCCAGGTCTACCGCCTGATCGGGGAAGACCTGGCCGAGCGGGTGCATGTGCAGTACGGCCCGGCCTCGGTCGGCCGCATCGTCATCCAGAGCGGCCTGCAGCCCGGCGACCGCATCGTCGTCTCCGACACCAGCAGCTGGCGCCTGAGCGAGCGCGTGCGCCTGCGCTGAAGCGCCGTCTATTTTTTCAGCCCTATATTCAACGCCACGAGGCAGAGAGGAACCAACCCATGAGCACGAACCGCTCCCCGCACGCCGCCGCCGAGGCGTCACCCTTGATCCGCCTGCAGGGCATTCAGAAGAGCTTTCTCAGTGACGAGCTGGAAACCCGCGCCCTCGACGAGGTCAGCCTGGTGGTGCGCAGCGGCGAGTTCCTGGCCGTCAGCGGGCCCTCGGGCTGCGGCAAGTCCAGCCTGCTGTCCATCCTGGGCCTGCTCGACAGCCCCAGCAGCGGCAGCTACGAGCTGAACGGCCAGCGGGTCGATCAGCTGGACCCGCGCGCCCGCGCCCTGCTGCGCAACCGCCAGATTGGTTTTGTCTTTCAGGCCTTCAATCTGATCGGCGACTTGAGCGTGGAGGACAACGTCGCCCTGCCGCTGAGCTACCGCAGCGAGATGAGCCGTGCCGAACGCCGCGCCCAGGTCGCCGAGGCCCTGGCCCAGGTGGACATGGCCCACCGCGCCCGCCACCACCCGGCCCAGCTCTCCGGCGGCCAGCAGCAGCGCGTGGCCATCGCCCGCGCTCTGGTCGGCCAGCCCCGCCTGATCCTGGCGGACGAGCCCACCGGCAACCTCGACTCGCGCAATGCCGAGCTGGTGATGGCGCTGCTGCAGAAGGTGCACGCCGGCGGCGCCACGCTGTGCATGGTCACCCACGACCCGCGCTACGCCGCCCTGGCCCAGCGCACCGTGGCCTTGTTCGACGGCCGCGTGGTGGCCGACCTGCCCACCGCGGCCCTGCACTCCGGCCAGGCGCGAGCGGCAGGCGGCCAGCCCGCCCTGGCGGAGGCCCTGTGATGCGGGACGATCTTCACCACAGCGTGCAAGCCCTGCTGCGCCATCCCGGCCATGCCTTGCTGAGCCTGCTGACCCTGAGCTGCGGCCTGGGCTTCGCGATCTTTGCCGCCGGCATCTATTTCAGTTTCACGGCCGGAGACCTGCCCTTCCCCGAACCCGAGCGTCTGGTCGCCGTGGAGGCCAGCCGCGACGGCGAGCGCAGCCAGGCCAAGAGCGTGCATTACCTCGACCTGCTCGAGTACCAGCGCCAGACGCCCAGCCTGGAGGCCTTGCTGCCCCTGCAGACCGACACCGTCACCCTCGGTGGCCAGCGCCAGTACCCGGCCAATTTCGCGGCCGCGCGCGTGTCGGCCGGTATCTGGCCCTGGCTCGGCGAAGCCGCCCGGCCCGAGCTCGGCCGCGGCCTGCTGCCCGGCGACAGTGAGCCCGGCGCTGCGCCAGTGGCCGTGATCGGCGCCGATCTCTGGCGACGCTTTCTCGGCGCCGACCCAGCCATCGTCGGCAGCCGGCTCAAGATCAACGGCGTGGACACGGAGATCGTCGGCGTGCTGCCCGGCCGCCTGCGCTTCCCCATGACCCAGGAGCTCTGGCTGCCCTTCCAGCCCCCGGCCGGCACGCTCAGCCGCGGCGAGGGCTACTCCATGGGCACGCCCCAGCATGTGATGGCCCTGGGCCGGCTGCGCCCAGGCGCCAGCCGCGAGCAGGCCGGCGCCGAGCTGCAGCAGGTGGCCCAGAACCTGGCGGCACAGTTCCCCGCCAACAACCGCCGCGTCGGCGCCCTGGCCCTGCCCTATGCCGCCTGGGGCCTGCCCGATGTCGACATGATCTTGCTGGGCCTGGCCGGCGCCGCCGCGCTGCTGCTGGCCCTGGTCTGCATCAACACCGCCAATCTGCTGCTGGCGCGCGCCAACGAGCGGCGGCAGGAACTGGCCGTGCGCGCCGCCCTGGGTGCGCCACGCGGCCGCCTGGTGATGCAGATGCTGACCGAGACCTGGCTGCTCTGCTTGGCCGCCGCCGGCCTGGGCCTGTTCTTCAGCGCCTGGGCCCTGGAGGCCACCCAGCAGGCCGTGATGGCCACGGCCGACGGCCGACTGCCCTTCTGGATCCACTTCACCATGCGGCCGCAAGCCGTACTGGTCGGCTTGGGCGTGAGCCTGCTGACGGCCCTGGCCACCGGCCTGCTGCCAGCCTGGCGCGCCTCGGCCGTGGACCTGAACAGCGTGCTGCGTGACGGCCGCGGCAGCCAGGGCCGCGCCAGCAGCCGCTTTGCCCGCGGCCTGGTCTGGGTGCAGATCGCCCTGTCCAGCCTGCTGCTGCTGGCCTCCGGCCTGCAGACCTACACGGTGCACCAGCGCCTGAACGCCGGCACCGGCGCCCGCATGGAAGGCGTGCTGACCGCCCGCCTGACCCTGCGCACGGCCGAATACCAGGGCAGTGGCGAGGCGGTGCAAGCGGCACGTGCCGCCCTGTGGAACCGCCTGCAAGCCCGCTTGGACGAAGCCGCTGCCAGCGCCCAGGCCCGTGTGGCGCTGTCCACCAGCCTGCCTGGCGGCGGCATGATCGACACGGACGAAATCCTGCCCGAAGGCATGACGGTGCAGGACGGCCAGTACCCGGAGGGGGGCAACTACCGCATCAATGCGGGCTTCTTCGATGCCATGGAAGTGAAACTGCTGGCCGGGCGCGAATTCGGCCCGCAGGACCGGGCCGACAGCCTCAAGGTCGCGGTGATCAACCAGAACTTTGCCCAGCAACATTGGCCTGGCCAGGACCCGCTGGGCAAGCGCTTTGCCATCGTCGAGGGCCAGACCCAGAAGCGCATCGGTCCCTGGATCACCGTGGTCGGCGTGATCCCGCATGTGCTGCAGGGCATCGGCCGTGAGCGCGGCCTGCGCGCGGCCAATTTCTACCTGCCGATCAGCCAGGCGACGCCCGGCGCGCCTGCAGACATGGGCATCGCCCTGGTCGGCGTGCCGGACCACGCCGCCAGCCGCGAGCTGCTGGCCCGTGCCGTGGCCCAGGCCGACCCGGCCCTTGCGCTAGAGCAGGTGTTCAGCGCCGAGGAACGCCAGCGCATCGCCCATGGCGGCGAGGACGTGGCGGCCGCGATGTACCTGATCCTCGGCCTGCTGACCCTGGGCCTGGCCAGCAGCGGCATCTACGGCGTGACCAGCCGCGCGGTGCAGCTGCGCGGCCAGGAGATCGGCGTGCGCCGGGCCGTGGGCGCCAGCGACGGACAGCTGATGCGCATGCTGCTGGGCCAGGCCCTGAGTCTGCTGGCCCTGGCCCTGCCCCTGGGCCTGACCGGCGGCGCCCTGGCCCTGAGCGGCGGGCTGGGCAGCAGCCTGCCGCTGGGACTGGGCGTGCTGCTCGTGGGCACGCTGATCTCGAGCCTGGTGCTGTTCTCGACCTGGCTGCCGGCGCGCCGGGCCTTGCGACAATCGCCCACCGCCGCCCTGAACAGCCCATGAGCCTGGGCGAGAATGCCGCGGCCGTGACTCCGCCGCCCCGATGAGTGCCTTGCCCGATTTCAGTCTGCCGCTCTTGGTCGTCGACGACGATGCGGCCGTGCGCAGCGCGCTGCGGCTGCTCCTCAAGAGCGAAGGCTGGCGCTGTGAGCTGGCCGAGTCGCCCGAGCAGGCCCTGGCCTTGCTGGGGTCGGCCGAGTACGGCCTGCTCCTGGCCGACCTCAACTACGCCCGCGACACCACCTCGGGCCAGGAAGGCCTGGACCTGATCGCACGGGCGCGTGCCCTCGATGCCCAGCTGCCCATCGTCGCCATGACGGCCTGGGGCAGCGTGCCCCTGGTGGTGCAGGCCTTGCAGGGCGGCGCCAACGATTTCATCGAGAAGCCCTGGGACAACACCCGCCTGGCCGGCATCGTCCGCACCCAGCTGGCCCTGGGCGAGAGCCAGCGCCGCGCCCAACGCCTGGCGGCCGAGAACGCGCTCTTGCAGGCCCAAGGTGGCGAGCGCCCCTGGATCGGCCGCTCGGCGCCCATGCAGGCCTTGATGGCCCAGGTGGCGGCCGTGGCTCCGGCCGATGTGAACCTGCTGATCCGGGGCGAGAACGGCAGCGGCAAGAGCCAGTTGGCCCAGGCCATCCACCGCCAATCGGCGCGCGCGGCCGGGCCCTTCATCAGCGTCAATATGGGCGCCATCCCCGAGAGCTTGTTTGAGAGCGAGATGTTCGGCCACGAGAAAGGCGCTTTCACCGACGCGCGCCAGGCTCGCATCGGCCGCTTCGAGCTGGCCGATGGCGGCACCTTGTTCCTGGACGAGATCGGCAGCATCCCGCTGGCCCAGCAGGCCAAGCTGCTGCAGGTGCTGGAGGGCGGGCAGTTCGAGCGCCTGGGCTCGGCCCGCCCGCGCCGCGCCAACGTGCGCCTGATCGCCGCCAGCAATGCCGATCTGGACGCCATGGTCGAGCAGGGCCTGTTCCGCCGCGACCTGCTCTACCGCATCAACAGCGTGCAGCTGACCCTGCCGCCGCTGCGCGAGCGCGGGGCGGACATCCTCGATCTGGCCACTCACTACCTGGCGGACTGCGGCCGGCGCTACCAGCGGCCGGCCAAACGCTTGGGAGATGCGGCACAGGCCGCCTTGCTGGCGCATGCCTGGCCGGGCAATGTGCGCGAGCTGGCCCATTGCATGGAACGCGTCAGCCTGCTGGCGCCGGCCGAGCAGATCACGCCGGGCGACCTGGGCTTGAGCGCCGCCGCCGCGACAGTTCCGGCGCACACCGCGCTGCCGGCCGAGCTGACGTTGGAAGAGGCCGAGAAGCTGCTGATCCGCACTGCCCTGCGTCGCCATGGCGGCAATGCCCTGCACGCCGCGCAGGCCCTGGGCCTGAGCCGCTCGGCCTTCTACCGCCGCCTGGAAAAGTACCAGCTGTGAGCGCTGCGAACGAGCCCGCCAAGCCTGGGCTGGCCCTGGCGGTCGACCGCGGCTTTGCCGGCCGGCTGCGCCGCGCGGCCCTGCTGGGCGGCGCACCGGCCTGGGCTCTGGCCTGCCTGCTGGTCTGGCAGCAGCCCTGGCTGATCTATCCCAAGCTGCTCTGCATCGCCCTGTGCAGCCTGGGCTGGCTCGGCACCGCCGCCTGGCTGCATGCGCGGGCCGAGCACCAAAGGCGCCTGCTCGGCCATGTGATCGAGGCCATGGCCAACGGCGACTACAGCCAGCGCCTGCGTCTGCAGGGCGGATCGGCAGAGCCCGACGCGCTGGCCACCCAGCTCAATGCCCTGGTCGACAGCCTGCACCAGCAGCGCCTGCAATCCCTGGCCGCCGAGCGCCTGGCCGAGAACGTGCTGCAGACCCTGGATGTGGCGGTGTTTGCCTTCGATGCCCAGGAGCGCCTGCAACTGGCCAACCCCAGTGCCTTGGGCCTGCTGCGGCGCGCGCGCGAACATGCCCTGGGCCGCAGCGCCGCCGAGCTGGGCCTGGACGAGCTCTTGCGCGCCGACCCCGAGGCCTTGCGCGAGCAGGTTTTTCCCGGCGCCGCCGGCCTGTGGCGGCTGCGCCAGCATCGCTACGAGGTCGAGGGTCAGGCGCGCCGCCTGCTCTTCGTCAGCGATCTGAAACAGGTTTTGCGCAGCGAGGAGCTGCAGGCCTGGCAGCGCCTGCTGCGTGTGCTCAGCCACGAGGTCAACAACTCGCTGGCGCCGATTGCCAGCCTCAGCGACACCTTGCGGCGGCGCCTGGACGCCCTGGGCCCGGGCGCAATCCTGCCCCCGGACGACTGGCGCGCCGAGCAGGCCGAAGCCCTGGGCCTGATCGAGGAGCGCGCCCGCCATCTGGCCGATTTCGTGCGCCGCCATGCCCAGCTGGCCCGGCCCCTGGAGCCGCGCATGCAGCGCTTTGACCTGCTGGCCCTGCTGCGCCGCCTGCCGGCCTTGCTGCCCCAGGCCCAGCTGACGCTGGAATTCGACGGCATCTCGCCCGACGCTGGCCTGGATTTCTATGGCGACCCGGGGCTGCTGGAGCAGCTCTTCATCAATCTGCTGAAAAACGGCATCGAAGCCGGCGGCGCGCCGCTGCTGTTGCGCCTGAAGCTGCGCCTGCAGGCCGAGCCGCTGCAGATCAGCCTGCTGGACCGCGGCTGCGGCCTGGCCAACCCGGCCAATCTCTTTGTGCCCTACTACACGACCAAACCCCAGGGCAGCGGCATCGGCCTGGTGCTGGCCCGCCAGATTGCCGAATGCCACCAGGGCAGCTTGCAACTGCTGCCGCGCAGCGACGGACCGGGCTGCCAGGCCCTGCTGCGCTTCGCCCGCTCCCAGGGCTGAGGCCGGGCAAACCCTTGTGGGACAATTCGGCCATGCAAATTTCCGCCCCCTGTGTGGTCTCCCTGAGCTGGAGACTCGAAGACGCCCAAGGTCAGCTGATCGACGAACTGGCCGAGCCGCTGGAGTTTTTCTACGGCGGCAGCGATCTGTTCGCCAAGGTCGAAGAAGCCCTGGCCGGTCAGGAAACCGGCTTTGAAGCGGCTGTGGCCCTGGAGCCCGAGCACGCCTTCGGCGATTACGACTCCAACCTGGTCTGCTTTGAATCCCGCAGCCTCTTCCCCGATGGCGTGGAAGCGGGCATGCAGATCGAAGGCCTGCCCGAAGGTGCCGTCACCGAAGACATGCCCGACGGCCTGATCTTCACCGTGACTGAAACCTACCCCGAGCATGTGGTGCTGGACGGCAACCACCCGCTGGCCGGCGTGGGCCTGCGCATGTACATCAAGGTGCGCGATGTGCGCGAGGCCACGGCCGAGGAAATCGAGGCCGGCAGCCTGGGTGAAGCGGTGTTCAGCGTCGGCATGGCCGGCGCGCCGGACGGCGAACCGCTGCACTGAGCCCGACCGGGCCGCGCGCGGCCTCAGTAATGAGGTGGCAGTTCGTCGCGCAAGCTGCGAAAGGCCGGCCCGCCGGCATCGGCCGCCGGGCGCTCGCGCAAGGCCAGCACTTCGCGGGTCAGCGCGTCGATCTGCTGTTGCTGCCGCACGATCACCTGGTTGAGTTGCTCGACCAGGTCTTCGGTGAACGAGGCCTTGATCTCCAGATCGACCAGGCGGTTCTCGAAATTCTGCAAAGAGGTGTCCATGCCGTGATTGGAACACCGACTCCCCGGGCCTGAGGCCGCTTTGACCCCTGCCTACAATCTCACGACCATGTCGATCTCCAGCCACCCGCCCATCCTCAACATCTCGGCCTACAAGTTCGTGCCTCTGCCGGACTGCGCCGAGCTGCGCGAGCAACTGCTGGCCCACGCGCAAGACCTGGCCCTCAAGGGCACGGTGCTGCTGGCGGAAGAAGGCATCAATCTCTTTCTGGCCGGCCCGGGCGAAGCCGTTCACGCCTGGGTGAATGCCCTGCGCCAGGACGCGCGCTTTGCCGACCTGGCCCCCAAGGAAAGCTGGAGCGAAGCGGTGCCCTTCAAGAAGCTGCTGGTCAAGGTGAAGCCGGAGATCATCCGCATGAACCACCCGACCATCCGCCCGGATCAGCAAGCGCGTGCGCCGGCCCTGCCCGCCGCCACCCTGGCCCGCTGGCTGGACCAGGGCCATGACGACGAAGGCCGGCCGGTCGTGACCCTGGACACGCGCAATGCTTTCGAGGTGGATTACGGCACTTTCGAGGGCGCGATCGACTGGCGCATCAGCAAGTTCAGCGAGTTCCCCGAGGCCGTGCAGGCGCACCGCGAGGAGCTGATGGGCAAGACCGTGGTCAGCTTTTGCACCGGCGGCATCCGCTGCGAGAAGGCCGCCATCTATCTGCAGCAGCAAGACCTGGACGGCCCGGTCTATCAGCTCGAAGGCGGCATCCTCAAGTACTTTGAGGAAACCGGCGGCCCGCATTACCAGGGCAGCTGCTTTGTCTTTGACCAGCGCGAGGCCCTGGGCGCCGCGCTGGAGCCGGCCACTGAGATCCAGCGCCCGGCCAGCGAGGCCCACCGCGCACCGGCCAGCCGCTGAAGAGGCATGAGCCTGCGAACACCTGGCCCGGCCGAGCTGGCACCGACCCCAAGCGCTGCACAGCGCCTGGCGGCCTGGGGCCTGCGCGTGTTCGGTGCCCTGCTGTTCATCGCCGCCCTGCTCTTCGGCGCCAGCAAGGCGCCCGACCGCAGCCTGGAAAGCCTGGTGCCGCAATGGGCGCCACCGCCCTCGGATTTCATCGAGCTGGGCGGCCAGCCCATCCACCTCCGCGACCAGGGCCCGGCCGCCGACCCGACACCCATCCTGCTGCTGCATGGCACCAGCAGCAGCCTGCACACCTGGGAGGGCTGGGTGAAGGCGCTCAGCCGCGAGCGCCGCGTCATCAGCGTGGACCTGCCGGGCTTCGGCCTCAGCGGCCCCAGCCCCAGCGGCGACTACCGCGACGCGGCCTATCAGAAGTTCCTCGCGGCCCTGCTCGACCACCTGAAGCTCGAGCGCGTCATCCTCGGCGGCAATTCCCTGGGCGGGCAGATCGCCTGGCAGTTCGCGGCCGCACAGCCGCAACGGGTGGCTGCCCTGATCCTGGTGGATGCCGCCGGCTACCCCTTGGCACCGCGCGATGTGCCGCTGGCCTGGCGGGTCAGCGCCCTGCCCCTGATCGGGCCGTTGAGCGACCACCTGCTGCCGCGCAAGCTGGTCGAGTTCAGCCTGCGCCAGGTCTACGGCCAGCCCGAGCGGGTCAGCGCGCCGCTGGTGGACCGTTACTTTGAGCTGACGCTGCGGGCCGGCAATCGCACCGCCCTGCGCCAGCGCCTGGCCCAGTGGGGCGGTGGCGACCAGGCCGGCCTGATCTCGAAGCTGCGCCTGCCCACCTTGATTCTGTGGGGCGAACACGACCGCCTGCTGCCCCCCAGCGACGGCCAGGCCTTCGCCCGAGACATCGCCGGCAGCCGCCTGGTGCTGCTGCCGGGCCTGGGCCATGTGCCCCAGGAAGAAGACCCCGCCGCCTCGCTAAAGCCGGTGCTCGAGTTCTTGCATACGCTCAAACCCTAGGTAGCAAGCGATGCGAAGCAATGCAAGATCAACCCTTCCCTTTTTGAACCCTCTAGGAGAGGCCATGCAAAAACGCCAACTGATTGCCCTGAGCACCTTCATCGCCCTGGCTTGCGGCTCGTTCGCCGCCCAAGCCCAAGCCCCGGACTGGAAAAAGATCCGCATCGGTGTGGAAGGCGCCTACCCCCCCTTCTCTGAAGTGGGTGCCGACGGAAAGCTCAAGGGCTTCGAGATCGACCTGGCTCTGGCCTACTGCGCCGAAATCAAGGCCGAGTGCACCCTGGTGCAGCAAGACTTCGACGGCCTGATCCCGGCCCTGCAAGCGCGCAAGGTCGACGCCATCATCGCCTCGGTCTCCATCACCGACGAGCGCAAGAAGACCATCGCCTTCTCCAACGCCTACTACAACACCCCGGCCCGCTTCGCCGCCAAGGCCGACGCCAAGCTGGACGTCTCGCCCGCTGGCCTCAAGGGCAAGAAGATCGGTGTGCAGCGCGCCACCATCCATGAAAAGTTCGTGGACGCCACCTTCAAGCAAAGCCAGATCGTGCGCTACGCCTCGCAAGACCAGGCCTTCCTGGACCTGAAGTCGGGCCGCATCGACCTGACCTTGGCCGACCTGGTCGCCATCGACCAAGGTTTCCTGGCCAAGCCCGAAGGCAAGGGTTTCGCCTTCGTCGGCCCCAGCTATGACGATGTGAAGTACTTCGGCGTGGGCTCGGGCGTGGGCATGCGCAAGGCCGATGCCGCCACCCTGGGCAAGAAGTTCAACGACGCGATTGCCGCCGTGGCCGCCAACGGCACCTTCAAGAAGCTCAACGACAAGTACTTCTCGTACGACATCGCCCCCAAGAAGTAAGCCCGAAGTAAAAGGCAACGTTTTCGATGTTCCTGCATGGCTTTCTGAACAGCCTGCTGGAGGGAGCCGGGGTCACGCTGAGCGTGGCCCTGGCCTCTTTGGCGATGGCCATGGCCCTGGGTTTGCTGGGCGCCATCGCCAAGCTCTCCAAATTCCGCTTCGCACGCGGTTTGGCCTACCTCTACACCACGCTGATCCGCGGCGTGCCCGATCTGGTGCTGATGCTGCTGATCTTTTACGGCGGCCAGGTGGCCGTGAACGAGATCGCCCTCAGGCTGGGCCATGAGGAATACATCGACATCAACCCCTATGTCGCCGGGGTGCTGACCATCGGTTTCATCTTCGGCGCCTACCTGACCGAGGCCTTCCGCGGCGCCTTTCTGGCCGTGCCGCCGGGGCAGCGCGAGGCCGGCCTGGCCTACGGCCTGAGCGGCTGGCAGATCGCCTGGCGCATCACCCTGCCGCAGATGTTCCGCCATGCCCTGCCGGGTCTGTCCAACAACTGGCTGGTGCTGATCAAGAGCACCGCCATCGTCTCGGTGATCGGCCTGTCCGACCTGATGACGCGCGGCCAGCAAGCGGCCGGCTCGACCCGCGAGCCCTTTGTCTTCTACCTGGCCGTGGCCCTGATCTACCTGAGTTTCACCAGCCTCTCGGAGCTGATCTTCAACTGGCTGGAAAAGCGCTTCTCCATCGGTGTGCGCAAGGGGACGCTGTGAACCTCGAAGCGATTCAAGAAAACCTGCCGCTCTATTTCAGCGGCGCTCTGGCCACCTTTGAACTGCTGGTGATTTCACTGCTGCTGGGCCTGCTGATCGCCGTGCCCCTGGGTGTGCTGCGCAGCCTGCGCGGTAGCTGGATCTCGCGCTTGATCTGGGTCTATACCTATGTGTTCCGCGGCACGCCCATGCTGGTGCAGCTGTTCCTGATCTATTACGGCCTGGCTCAGTTCGAGGCGGTGCGCGAGAGCTTTGCCTGGCCCTGGCTGAGTTCGGCCTGGTTCTGCGCCTGCCTGAGCTTTGTGCTCAACACCGGCGCCTACACCACCGAAATCATCGCCGGCAGCATCCGTGCCCTGCCCGCCGGTGAAATCGAAGCGGCCAAGTCGCTGGGCATGAGCCGCTGGGTGATGTTCCGCCGCATCGTCCTGCCCTCGGCCCTGCGCCGCTCGCTGCCAGCCTACAGCAATGAGGCGATCTTCATGCTGCACGGCACCTCGCTGGCCAGCATCGTCACCATCATGGACCTGACCGGCGCGGCGCGCCAGGTCAACTCGACCTACTACATCCCCTTCGAGGCCTTCATCACCGCCGCGGTCTTCTACTTCCTGATGACCTTGAGCCTGGTGGCCTTGTTCCACAAGGCCGAGGCGCGCTGGCTCAAACCCCTGATGCCGCGCTGACCCCCGAACCCGACGACGCCTTCCCATGCAGATCCAGACCCATCCCCTGATTTCCCCGGCCCCGGGCACGCAGCGCGAGCTGATCTCCATCCACTACGGCCAGCCGGCTGGCGAGCGCATCGGCCAGAAGGCCTACATCCAGGCCTCGCTCCATGCCGATGAACTGCCCGGCATGCTGGTGGCCCACCACCTGCGCAAGAAGCTCGATGTGCTGCAGGCCGCCGGCCGCATCACCGGCGAGGTGATCCTGGTGCCCATGGCCAACCCCATCGGCCTGTCGCAGCAGATGCTGTACATGCACATGGGTCGCTTCGAGACCACCACGGGCGAGAACTTCAACCGCCACTACCCCGACCAGATCGAGGCCACGGCCCAGGCGGCGGAAAGCCAGCTGAGCCAGGACGCCGACCACAACACCCGTGTGCTGCGCCGCGAGCTGAAAAAAGCCGTGGCCGCCGCGCCGGTGGACACGGAACTGCAGTCCCTGCGCCGCACCCTGATGAGCCTGAGCTGCGACGCCGACATCGTGCTCGACCTGCACTGCGACGCCCAGGCCGTGATGCACCTCTACACCGAGACGCCTTGCTGGCCCGAGTGCGAGGTGCTGGCCCGTTTCATCCGCTCGCGCGTGACCCTGCTGGCCCAGGAGAGCGGCGATTCGCCCTTCGACGAAGCCTGCTCGCAGACCTGGTGGAAATGGGCGAAGCGCTTCGAGGGCCAGTTCCCGATCAAGCAGGCCTGCCTGTCGGTCACCGTCGAGCTGCGCGGCGCGGCCGATGTCGAGCACGCCCTGGCCGAGGCCGATGCGCAGAACATCATCGATTTCCTGATCTACCGCGGCCTGATCAGCGGCGACAAGCCCGCCCTGCCCGAGGCCGTGGGCGACGCCCGCCCGCTGGCCGGCAGCATGCCGATCAAGGCCCCGGTGGCGGGCGCCCTGACCTTTTTGCGCGAGCCTGGCGAGACCGTGGCGGCCGGCGATGTGCTGGCCCATGTGATCGACCCGATCAGCAATGCCGTGACCGAGCTCAAGAGCCCGGTGGACGGCCTGCTCTTCGCACGCGATTTCGTGCGCTTCGCGCCGGCCGGCATGCGCGTGGCCAAGGTGGCCGGCCTGCAGGCCCTGCGCACCGGCAAGCTGCTGGGCGCCTGAGAACCAAGAAACTCCCCGAGATGTCCACCGTGCCCGATACCCAGACCGCCAGCCTCATCGTCGACAACCTGCACAAGCGCTACGGCGAACGTGAGGTGCTGAAAGGCGTGTCCCTGTCCGCCAAAAAGGGCGATGTGATCACCCTGATCGGCTCCTCCGGTTCCGGCAAGAGCACCTTTCTGCGCTGCCTGAACCTGCTGGAGCAGCCCTACGAGGGCCGCCTGTCCCTGCGCGGCGAAGAGCTCAAGCTGGTGCGCGACCGCGACGGCAGCCTCAAGGCGGCCGATGCCAAGCAGCTGCAGCTCTGGCGCGCGCGCCTGGCCATGGTGTTCCAGAACTTCAACCTCTGGGCCCATCGCACGGTGCTGGAGAACGTGATCGAAGCGCCGGTCCATGTGTTGGGCGTGCCCAAGGCCGAGGCCATCGCCAAGGCCGAGGCCTTGCTGGCCCGCGTGGGTGTCTCGCACCGCAAAGATGTCTACCCGGCCCAGCTCTCGGGCGGCGAGCAGCAACGCGTGGCCATCGCCCGCGCCCTGGCGGTCGAGCCCGAGGTGATGCTGTTCGACGAGCCGACCTCGGCCCTCGACCCCGAGCTGGTCGGCGAGGTGCTCAAGGTCATGCGCGATCTGGCGGCCGAAGGCCGCACCATGATTGTGGTGACCCACGAGATGGGTTTTGCGCGCGAGGTGTCCAACTACACCTTGTTCCTGCACCAGGGCAAGGTCGAGGAAGAAGGCAGCCCGCGCGAGGTGCTGAGCAAGCCCAACAGCCAGCGCCTGCAGCAGTTCCTCAGCGGCGGTTTGAAGTAAGACAGCCCGGGGCGCTCAGGCGCCCGAGGCTTCATCGCGCAGCACCTCCAGCACGTCCGAGTGGAACTCGCGCTGGTAGAGCACATAGATCACGCCCACCGTCGCGCCCATCAGGGCCAGGGGTGAGAAGAACCAGGCGATGGCCGCAAAGCTCAGGTAGTAGGCGCGCAGGCCGTCGTTGAAGGTCTCGGCCGCCAGGCCCATGACCCTTCCGGCGCGCTGGGCAAAGGCCTCGCGCGACAGCCCGCCTTTTTCGAACTGCTCGGCCTCGGGCGCCGCACCCACCAGCAGGGCGCCAAAGGTGTACTGGCGCATGCTCCAGGTGAAGCGGAAAAAGGCGTAGACGAAGATGGCCGTCAGCAGCACCAGCTTCATCTCGAACACCAAGTCCGAGGTGCGGGCCGCAAACGGCAGCTCGCGCACCAGCTCGGTGGCCTTGTCGCCTGCGCCCAGCACGGCCAGCAGGCCGCCGATGATCAGGATGGTGGTCGAGGCAAAGAAGGACGGGCTGGTGGACAGGTTCTGCACCACCACCCCGTCGATCACCCGCACCTCGCGGTAGGTGACCTGCATCATCCAGCGCGTGCGCTCGCGGTTGGTGGCGGCCAGCAGCGAGCCATGGAACTGCGACTGGCGCTTGGCAAACACGGCATAGCCGATCCAGCCGGCAAAGAACACGAACAGCGCCAACCAATCGATCAGCGGCAGCAGGGACAGGGCGGAAAACAAGGTCTTCATGGCCTCGACTTTAGAGGCATTGGCGGGCGCGCATCGCCGAAAAAACGCATGAGCACGCGCGCCGCCAACGCAGGGTCAGGGCGCCAGATCGAAGACCAGCACCTCGGCGTCCTGCCCTTGCGCCAGACGCACGGCATCTTCACCGCGCAGCTGCAGCGCATCACCGCCCTGCAGGCTCTGGCCATTGACGTTCAAGCTGCCGCGGATCAGGTGCACATAGGCGATGCGCCCCGGCTGCAGCGGCAGCTCGGCCTGCTCAGGCCCATCAAACAAGCCGGCATAGAGCTGGGCATTGGCGTGGATGAAGACCGCATCCGCACCGGCCTCGCCCGAGGCCACCAGGCGCAGGCGGCCGCGCTTCTCCTCGGTCGCGAAATGCCGCTGCTCGTAGCTGGGCGCCACACCGCGCTGGTTGGGTTCGATCCAGATCTGCAGAAAATGCGTGCTCTGGCCCTCGGCATGGTTGAACTCGCTGTGGCGCACGCCGCTGCCGGCGCTCATGCGCTGCACATCGCCGGGGCGGATCACGCCGTCGTGGCCGCTGCCACCAGGGGCGCCATTGCCCATGCTGTCCTGGTGGGCCAGCTCGCCCGAGAGCACATAACTGATGATTTCCATGTCGCGGTGACCATGGGTGCCGAAGCCGGTGCCGGCGGCGATGCGGTCTTCGTTGATCACGCGCAGATCGCCAAAACCCATGCGGCTGGGGTCGTAGTAATCGGCGAAAGAAAAGCTGTGGAACGACTTCAGCCAGCCATGGTCGGCAAAGCCGCGTTCAGACGATTTGATCAGTTCAAGCATGTCTTTCTCCTGTTGGGGCGCGCCATCGGCGCGGCATGGACACACTGTAGAAGCCTTGCTCCTGAGCTGGGCGCTGGGCACTTGAAGCCATCATTCAAATAAGATGAAGGCATGCCCAACCCCCTCGACAAACGCCGTGCCCTGACCCCCGAAGCCCTGGCCATGATGGACACCATCGCCCGCACCGGCAGCTTTGCCGCCGCAGCACGGGAGATGGGGCGTGTGCCCTCGGCCCTGACCTACAGCGTGCGCCAGCTCGAAGAAGCACTCGATGTGCTGCTCTTCGACCGCCGCAGCCGCCAGGCCGAGCTGACCGCCGCCGGCCAGGAGCTGCTGTTCGAAGGCCGGCGCCTCCTGCAGGAGATGGACGCCGTGGCCAACCGCGTGCGCCGCATCGCCACCGGCTGGGAAAGCGAGCTGACGATTGCCATCGACGACGCCATCGCCCGCCGCGCCATCTTTGACCTGATGGAGGCCTTCTACCAGCTGCGCGACGAAGCCGGCCAGGCCCCGCCAACGCGGCTCAAGCTGCGCGTGGAGGTGATGGTGGGCACCTGGGAGGCGCTGATGTCGGGCCAGGCCGATCTGGCCATCGGCACCTCGACCCAGCCGCCCAGCGCCGGCTTCAAATGCGAGCTGCTCGGCGATATGGAGATGATTCTCTGCGTCGCACCGCACCACGCGCTGGCCAGCGCGCCGACGCCGCTGAGCGCCGCGCAGATCGCCCAGCACCGCATCATCGCCGTGGCCGACACGGCCCGCAGCCTGGCCCCGCGCACCGTGGGCGTGCTGCCGGGTCAGGAAGTGCTGACCATGCCCTCGATGGCGGCCAAGCTGGAGGCGCTGATGCGCGGCCTGGGCTGCGGCTCCCTGCCCACGCCCATGGTGCGCCGTCAGATCGAGGCCGGCCGCCTGGTGCACAAACCCAGCGATCAGGAGCCGCGCGTCGTGCCCATGCACTACGCCTGGCGTGACAACGGCCAGCCGCCAGCCCGCGCCCTGGCCTGGTGGCTGAGCCAGCTGCAAAGCAGCGCCACCCGCCGCGCCCTGCTGGAGCAGCACGAGGGGCTGTTGCTCTGATGCCGAGCACCACGGTATCCGGCGGCTATGTCGGCCGCTTCGCCCCCTCACCCACCGGCCCCCTGCATGCCGGCTCCCTGGTCGCGGCCCTGGCCAGCTGGCTCGATGCCCGGGCCCAGGGCGGCCGCTGGCTGCTGCGCATCGAAGATGTGGACGGTCCGCGCTGCCCGCCTGGCGCCGACCTCTTCATCCTCGATCAGTTGGCCCGTTGCGGCCTGCACCCCGACGAACCGCCCGTGTGGCAATCGCAGCGCGGCGCGCTCTACCAGGCGGCGCTCATGCGCCTGCAGGCTCAAGGCTGGGCTTACGGCTGCGCCTGCTCACGCAAGGAGATTGCCGCGGCCCTGCTGGCCCGCGGCGCCACGCTTGAGCGCCACGGCGAGCTGGTCTACCCCGGCAGCTGCCGCGCTGGCACCCAGGGCCGCCCCCCACGCGCCTGGCGCCTGCGCAGCACGGCCGGCCTGCAGAACGAGGCCTCGCTGCAGATCGACTGGCAGGACCGCCGCCTGGGCGCACAGACGCAAGACCTGACCCTGGCCGTGGGCGACTTCGTTCTGCGCCGTGCCGATGGGCTCTGGGCCTACCAACTGGCCGTGGTGGTGGACGATGCCGAGCAAGGCATCAGCGATGTGGTGCGCGGCGAAGATCTGGCTGACAACACACCGCGCCAGATCCGACTGCAACAGCTGCTCGGCCTGCCCACGCCGCGCTATCTGCACACGCCCCTGGTGCTGGGCGCCCATGGCGAAAAGCTGTCCAAACAGAATGGCGCGGCCGCCCTGGCGCTGGACACGCCGGCCGATGCACTGCGGGCCCTGCGTGAGGCGGCCGCGGCGCTGGGCCTGCCGGCCGAGCTGGCCGGCGCTTCGGTCAGCGAGTTCCTGGCCAGCGCCGTGCAGGCCTGGCGCGCTTTTGATGGCATGATGCCCGCCTCTTCGTCGCCATCCCCTCTTGCACCGGCACTCCCGCTTGCGCAGCCGGGCGACGAATCCGCTTTTTGAAGGACCCATTCATGAACACCACCCCCAGCGGCCTGCAGTTTGAAGACACCGTGGTCGGCGAAGGCGCCGTGGCCAAGTCCGGCCACGATGTCACCGTCCACTACACCGGCTGGCTCTACAGCAAGGACGCCGACGGCAACTGGGTCAAGGGCGCCAAGTTCGACTCCAGCAAGGACCGCCGCGATCCCTTCAAGTTCGAGCTCGACGGCGGCATGGTGATCCGCGGCTGGGACGAAGGCGTGCAAGGCATGAAGATCGGCGGCACCCGCGTGCTGGTGATCCCGCCCGAGCTGGGCTACGGCGCGCGCGGCGCCGGCGGCGTGATCCCGCCCAATGCCACCCTGATGTTCGAGGTCGAGCTGCTGGCCCTGGCCGGCGGTGAAGAGGCGATCTCGCTCAACCTGACCGCCCTGCCCAGCGGTCTGCAATTCGAAGACACCGTGGTCGGCGACGGCGCCGAAGCCAAGGCCGGCCAGCGCGTCACCGTGCACTACACCGGCTGGCTGTACAAGAACGGCAACAAGGGCAAGAAGTTCGATTCCAGCAAGGACCGCGGCGACCCGTTCCGCTTCCACCTGGCCGGCGGCGAAGTGATCCGCGGCTGGGACGAAGGCGTGCAAGGCATGAAGATCGGCGGCACCCGCATGCTGGTGATCCCGGCCGAGCTGGGCTATGGCGCCCGCGGCGCCGGCGGCGTGATCCCGCCCAATGCCACCCTGCTGTTCCAGGTGGAACTGCTGGCTGTCTGAGCCGCACCACGGCGCATGGAAAAAGGTCCTTCGGGACCTTTTTTCTTGGCTGAAGCCCGCGCGCGCGGGGCTAGCATCGCGCCAGGGAGCCTGGCCTTTTCAGAGAGAAATCGCGGAGATTGCTGATGAGCTTGCTCGACCTCGACCACCTGCTGCGCTATTGGACCGCCACCCAGTGGCAGGCCAATGTGCTGATGCTGCTGCACCTGCTGGGCGCCATGATTCTAGGCCTGGTGCTGGGCTATGAGCGGGCCTACCACGGCCGCGCAGCCGGCATGCGCACCTATGCCCTGGTCTGCATGGCCTCGGCCGCCGTCATCATCCTGCTGGCCTATCCGCAGCAGTGGTTCGGCGGCTTGCAGGCCGGCGGCGTGCTGCCGCCCTCGGCCGACCCGACGCGCGTGATCCAGGGCGTGGTCACCGGCATCGGCTTCCTGTGCGCCGGCGTGATCATGAAGGAAGGCATGAACATCAGCGGCCTGACCACGGCCGCCTCGCTGTGGGCGGCTTCCTCGATCGGCATCCTGGTGGGCATGGGCTTCTATTTCGCTGCCATCATGCTGACCCTACTCTGCGCCAGCCTGATGATGTGGGGCGCCAAGCTGGAAAACACCCTGCCCTCGCATCCGGCGATTGCCGTGATGTTGCGTGGTGAGCCGGGGCGGCTGTTCCGCCAGGACGAGTTGGCGGCCTTTGCCGACCATCTGGGCTTTCGCTTCGCACCGGGTTCGCTGAGCATCGAATCCAGCAGCGGGCGAGAGGAATGGCGCTTCGTCTGCACGGCACGCCGCAATTTCCGCGGCGAAACCCTGACCCGCTTCGCCAACCATGTGATGGAGATTCCCGGCGTCTCCGAATACCGGGTCACGCATGCGCGCAACTGAGCGGGGCCGCATATGGCGCCGGTTCGGGATGGCTTGCCTGCTTGCCCTGCTTGCAAGCGCCGGGCATGCGGACTGGCTGGGCCAGCACTACGCCCTGAGCTTGCGACCTGATTTCGCGCGTCAAACCCTGGAGGGCGAGGCGCAAATCGAGCTGACGCAGCAAAGCCCAGCCCAGGCGCAGAACACCGTGCAGCTGCGCTCACCCCGGCTGGACATCACGGCCGCACGCCTCGCGGGTCAGGTCTTGCGCTTGAGGCGACTGGATGGGCCGGAAGACGGGTGGCAGATCGACCTGCCCGCCCATGCGGCCAAGCAGTCGCAGCTGAGCTTGAGCATCCGCTACCGCGCCCAAGCCGGCGAGGGGCTGGTGTTCGGCCCGGAGCATGTCTACACCGCCTTCCACAGCTGCCAGTGGCTGCCTTGTGCCGGGACAGACCTCAGCCGCGCGAGTATCCAGATCAGCCTCGAGCTGCCCGAGGGCTACGACAGCCTGGCCAGTGGCCGCCGCATGCCCAGCTTGGGGCACGCGCAGCGTTGGCAGCAAGACCTGCCCTACCCGCTCTACACCCTGGGTTTTGCCGCTGGCCGGTTCAGCCGCGTGCAGATGGACTCAGGTGTCACGGGGCAATCCGAGCTGGCCTTTCTGGGTGTCAGCGATGACACAGAGACCTTGCGAGCCAAGTTCGCACCGAGCGCTGCCATGCTGGCCTTCTTCAGCGAGAAAGCGGGCGTCGCCCTGCCCCAGCCGGTGTACAGCCAGCTGTTGCTGCCGGGCGGCGTGGCACAGGAAGCCAGCAGCTATGCCTTGATTGGGCGTCGCATGCTGGACCCGATTCTGGAAACACCGCAAGAAGACTGGGTGATTGCGCACGAGATGGCCCACCAGTGGTGGGGCAATCTGCTCAGTTGCGCGGAGTGGCGAGATTTCTGGCTCAACGAAGGCATCACCACCTTCATGACCGCCGCCTGGAAGCGACACCGCTGGGGTGAGGCTGCCTACCAGCGCGAGCTGGGCCTGATGCACAGAGGCATGCAGCGCGCGCGCGACGCCGGCTTCGACAGACCGCTGAGCTGGCCGGGTGACTACCCCAGCCTGAGCCTCAAACGCGCCATCCACTACAGCAAAGGTGCGCTCTTCATGGTCGCGCTGCTCGAACACATGGGAGAGCAGGAATTCTGGGCTGGTCTGCGCCACTACACACAAGTCCATGCGGGTCGCAGTGTGCGAGCGGCCGATTTCCAGCAGGCCATGCAGGCTCAAAGCCGACGCGACCTGGCGCCTTTGTTTCAGCACTGGGTGTACGAAAACGCGGCAGGCAGCGCGCCGCAGGGCAAGGTCGAGCGCTGAATCAACGGCGCTTGATCAGCGGCGCTTGAGCACGTGGATGTATTCCTCGCCCTGGCTGCTTTGCTGCACCAGTTCGTTGCCGGTCTGCCGAGCAAAGGCCTGGAAGTCGCGCATGGAACCGGGGTCGGTGGCCACCACCTTGAGCAACTGCCCGCTCTCCATCTCGGCCAAGGCTTTCTTGGCCTTGAGGATGGGCAGGGGGCAGTTCAGGCCGCGGGTGTCGATTTCTTTGTGGGCGTCCATGGAGATCCTCGTTTGCGCTGCATTTTAGGTGGCGAGTGCCCCGCGCAGGGCCCGATCAGCACCCGGGCTTGCCCCCTGTTGCCGCAGGTTCAATCCATCCACTGTGGCTCCAGGCCCTTGCTGCGCAGCCAGGTCGCCAGGGCCTGACCGGTACCGCCGCGCCAGCAGCGCAGGCGCTCGGGCGCGATCAACTTGTATTCGGCCAGCTCGGGCGACAGGCGGATCTCGCCGCGAGCCCGCACGTGGTAAGCCACGAGCAGCTGGTTCTTGCGCTGGAAGTCCCAGACGCCAAGCAGGCTCAGCCCTTCAACTTGCAGACCGGTTTCCTCCAGCACCTCGCGGCTGACACCGGCCTCGGGCGATTCACCCGCTTCCATGAAGCCGGTGATCAGGCCGAAAAAGCGCTCGGTCCAGGCGGCGTTGCGGGCCAGCAAGACCTGACCCTCGCGGTCCACACATTCGACCACCGCGGCCAGCACCGGCGTCGGGTTGTTCCAGTGCGTGAAGCTGCAGGCGCTGCAGCGCAAGCGCGTGGTCGGGCCGCTGTCTTCCGGCTCGCTGCGCATCTCCAGCCCGGACGCACACAGCGGGCAGAAGCGAAAGGTCTGCGCAGCATCCTGGCTCATGCCGGGAACACACCCGTGGAGAGATAGCGGTCGCCGCGATCGCAGACGATGAAGACGATGGTGGCGTTCTCCACCGTGCGCGCCAGCTGCAGCGCCACCCAGCAGGCACCGGCCGCGGAGATGCCGGCGAACAGGCCTTCCTGGCTGGCCAGGCGGCGCGCCATGTCCTCGGCATCGGCCTGGCTGACCAGCATCAGCTCGTCCACCGCCTCGGGGCGGTAGATCTTGGGCAGGTAGGCCTCGGGCCATTTGCGAATGCCGGGGATGCGCGAGCCTTCGGAGGGCTGGGCGCCGATGATGCGCACTGCCGGGTTCTGCTCTTTCAGGTAGCGCGAGGTGCCGGTGATGGTGCCGGTCGTGCCCATGGCGCTGACGAAATGGGTGATCTGGCCTTCGGTGTCGCGCCAGATCTCCGGGCCCGTGGTCTCGTAGTGCACGCGCGGGTTGTCGCCGTTGGCGAACTGGTCGAGCACCCGGCCCTTGCCATCGCGCTGCATCTGCTCGGCCAGATCGCGGGCGTATTCCATGCCGCCGGAACGCGGCGTCAGGATCAGCTCGGCGCCGAAGGCCTTCATGGTCTGGGCCCGCTCGATGGACAGGTCCTCCGGCATGATCAGCACCATGCGATAGCCGCGAATGGCCGCAGCCATGGCCAGGGCGATGCCGGTGTTGCCCGAGGTGGCCTCGATCAGGGTGTCGCCGGGCTTGACCTCGCCGCGCTCTTCGGCGCGCCGGATCATGCTGATGGCGGGCCGGTCCTTGACCGAGCCGGCCGGGTTGTTACCCTCCAGTTTGCCGAGGATGACGTTACCGCGCGCGGCCAGCTCCGGCGCCAGCAGGCGCTGCAGACGGACCAGGGGCGTGTTGCCGATCAGCTCTTCAAGGCTGGCGTAATGTTTGCGGTTGGGGCTGCTCATATCAAACATTCTCGCAGCCAAAGTTGAAGGACGTTTCGGAGGCCGAAATTTTCATGGCATAATGATGGGCTTCAGCAGCGACACTACCGTGCGATGCATGCCCAGGTGGCGAAATCGGTAGACGCAGGGGACTCAAAATCCCCCGCCGCAAGGTGTGCCGGTTCGAGTCCGGCCCTGGGCACCACTCAAGGTGATCCTCCATGCCCCGCAAGGTGCAGCCGCTGAAAAACAAAAGGCACCCCGTGCCAGCCTGCATCAAGCCACCCTCGAGGTGGCTTTTTTGCGTCTGGGCCCTTCATCATGGCTCTTCACATCGACGTGACGACCAGACAGCGTGGTGCGAACTCCTGCGCACTTCCACCCCACTTGCACAGGCCGATGAACGTAACGCCCAGATCCCCGACTCCAGTGGCCCGATGCAGTCATCGGCAGCGCTTACACTGCGCCGAAAGGCAGGGGCGGTGAACAGCCCTGCGCGCCCACCCACCAACTTCGCGAACTCATGCCCCCGATTCCTCCGGTGACCAAAGCCTTCATGCTGGCCTGCGTGGGCCTGTACTGCCTGTTCTATCTGGTTCCCGGCCTCAAGGAACCTTTCGAGCTCTGGCCCCTGATGACGGGCAACTTCCTGCCCTGGCAACCGCTGACCTACGCCTTTTTGCACGGCGGCGAGTTCCACCTGTTCTTCAATATGCTGGGTCTGTGGATGTTCGGCTCCGAGCTGGAGCGCGTCTGGGGCGCCAAGCGCTACACCCAGATCCTGGTGGCCAGCACCATCAGCGCCGCTGCGGTGCAGCTGATCGTCACCTTCTTGCTCGGCTCCTTCGCGCCGACCGTGGGCGCCTCGGGCGCGCTGTTCGGCCTGCTGCTGTCCTTCGGCATGCTGTTCCCGGACCGCATCATCGTGCCCTTGTTCCCGCCGATTCCGATGAAGGCCAAATACTTCGTCGCCATCTTCGGCACACTGGAGCTGATCCTGGGCCTGAACAACAACAGCGGCGTGGCCCACTTCGCCCACCTGGGCGGCATGCTGGGTGCCTACCTCCTGATCCGCTACTGGCGCACGGCGCGCCGCCGCTGATCGATCGAATCGGGCTCAGGCCAGCAGGCCGTCTTCGGGCCGCGGATAGCGCAGCTTCAAGCCCAGCTCGGTTTTCAGGCGGCGGTTGCTCAAGCGCCGCGATTCGCTCATGAAGCTCAGCTGCATCGCAGACATCTGCTGCTGCGCCTCTTCACGGCTGATGCGCGGCGGCCGGCTCAGGCCGCACAGATCAGCCGCCAGGTCGAAGTAGTCGCCCATCAAGTGTTCACTGTCATCGCAAACGTGGAGCACCCGCTGCGGCGCCCCGCGCCAGAGCGCGCGCAGGCAGGCGCGAGCCAGATCGTCGGCATGGATGTGGTTGGTGTAGACATCGTCCTCGCGCCGCAGCACCGGCGAGCCCCGCTGCAGCCGCTCGCGCGGATGGCCGCCGACCCGGTTGCCGGCATAGATGCCCGGCACCCGCAGAATCGTCACCCGGCAGCCAAAAGTCGGGCCGAAGCCGCGCAGCAGGCGCTCGGCATCGACGCGCCGGCGGGCCCGATCGCTGCGCGGCGCCACCGGGCGCGACTCATCGAAACGCGCCCCGCCGCAATCGCCGTACACCCCGGTCGTGCTGGCATAGACCAGATGCGCCGGCGTGGAGCGACGCGCCAGCGCGCGCAAAAGGTTCAGCGTGCGCAGATCCCGCTCACCCTGGCCCGGAGGCGGCGCCAGATGCAGCACGGCATCGGCCCAGCCGGCCAGGCCGGCCAGAGAAGCCGCGTCGTCCAGATTGCCCAGCACCGGCTGGGCGCCGGCCGCACGCAGCTCGGCGAAGCGGCCCGGGCTGGAACTCAAGGCCCGCACCTGCCAACGCCCGGCCAGCAGGCCCAGCACCCGCATGCCGACATCGCCACAGCCCACGATCAAGAGCCGCGGCCGGCCCAGGCGGCGAGCGGGGCGCGCAGGGCGATCAGAGCAAGCAGACTGAGCAGAGGGACATGAAGCGGGGCTGAAGGGCATGGAATCCGGCTCAGGCAAAATGGCGGCACAGTGTACGGCCCGGCATCCCCGGGCCGAATTCGCTTTCTGGCCGCGCCGGCCACTCTCGATTGATCCTCCAGCCCTCGCCTTTTTGCATCCAACATGAACTTCCAGGTCACCGTCCAGCCCAGCGGCCGCGTCTTTTCCGTGGAACGCGATGAAACCATGCTCAGCGCCGCCATCCGCGCCGGCGTCGGCCTGCCCTATGGCTGCAAGGACGGCGCTTGCGGCTCCTGCAAGAGCCGCCTGCTGGAAGGCCGGGTGATCCACGGCGCCCACCAGCCCAAGACCCTCACCCCCGAGGAAGAAGCGGCCGGCATGGTGCTGACCTGCTGCGCCACGCCGCAGACCGACTGCACCCTGGAAGCGCGCGCCGTGCCGGGCGCCGGCCAGTTCCCCGTGCTCAAGCTGCCCAGCCGCGTGATGAGCCTGAGCAAGCCCAGCAGCGATGTGGCCGTGATCCGCCTGCAACTGCCGGCCACGCAGAACTTCCAGTTCCACGCCGGCCAGTATGTGGAGTTCATCTTGCGAGATGGCGCGCGCCGCAGCTACTCCATGGCCAACGCGCCTCACAACCTGGGCACGCCGGCCGCGGTGGAGCTGCACATCCGCCACATGCCCGGTGGCAAGTTCACCGACCATGTCTTCAGCGAGATGAAGGAAAAAGACATCCTGCGTATGGAAGGCCCCTTCGGCAGCTTCTTCCTGCGCGAGGACAGCGACAAGCCCATCGTGCTGCTGGCCAGCGGCACCGGTTTTGCGCCCATCAAGGCCATCATCGAGCGCATGCAGCACCTGGGCAGCACCCGCCCGGCCGTCTTGTACTGGGGCTGCCGCAGCAAGGCCGATCTCTACCTGCACGACTGGGCCGCGCAGGCCGCGGCCCAGATGCCCAACCTGACTTATGTGCCCGTGCTGTCCGAGCCCAAGGCCGAAGACGGCTGGACCGGCCGCTGCGGCTTCGTCCACCAGGCGGTGCTGGCCGACCTGCCCGATCTGTCCGGCCACCAGGTGTACGCTTGCGGAGCGCCCATCATGGTGGACTCGGCACGCGCCGATTTCACGGCCAAGGCAGGCCTGCCCGCGGAAGAGTTCTACGCCGACTCCTTCACCTCCGAAGCCGACAAGCAAGCTTGAAGTCCAACTCCCGCATCGATTGAGACCCCGCCGCGATGTTCACGCCCCCCTACGTTCCCGCCGCTGAATTTGAAGCGCAGCTGCGCAGCCAGGGGGCGGCCGTGCTGGCCCCCGCCAGCCTGCCGGACTGCCTGCAGCTCTCAGCCCAGGACCTGGCCGCGCTCAGCCCCTTCTGGAACGACCTGCCGCCCGACGCCTACCTGCGCGACGGCGGCCGTTACCGCTACCGCCGCCACGGCTGCTTCGTCGCGGAGGGCAATCGGCTGAGCCAGGCGCCGCACCGCGCGCATTGGCAGCCGCTGGACTACAACGCCTTGCATGGCGGCATCGAACGCTGGTTCGAGCCCATGGCCGAGGCCGCCGTGGCCCTGCCCGCCTGGCGCCAGCTGCTGCTGGGCCTGGCTGGCATCGCCTCGCGGCACAAGGGCGAGCAGGCCTGGTACATCGAAGCGCACCAGTTCCGCATCGACACCACCGACGGCATCGGCCGCCCCACGCCCGAGGGCGCTCACCGCGACGGCGTCGATTTCGTGGCCGTGTTTCTGATCGACCGGCAGGGCATCAAGGGCGGCGAGTCGCGCGTGTTTGAAGCCCATGGCCCACAAGGCCAGCGCTTCACCATGAACGAGCCCTGGACCCTGCTGCTACTGGATGACGAACGCGTGATCCACGAAACCACGCCCATCCAGCCCACGGCTGAGCATGGCCACCGCGACACCTTGGTGCTGACCCTGCGCCGCGGCGGTTTCCAGGCCTCGGCTTGAGTCTGACCAGCCGGAACACTCACTCGACAAAGCGCGAAGTCTGACCGCTGCCTCGCCGGGCCGGCCAGGGGCAGAATCGCGCCAGCACGTACACTGTGCGGCTGCGTTCGCCACAAGCGAGCGCTTCTTTTTGGGGCCTGCTTGTCCGGCGGGCCCTGCGAACTTTGTCTGCATCACGAGTGCCTACCACCATGAACGATCTCGCCCGCGCGATTGCCGCTGCTCCGGCCGCCTCCATCCCCTCTTCGCTGTTCGGCCTGCCCGATCAAAAGCCGCATGAGCGCGTGCTGCTGGCCGCAGACGCCGAAACCGGCCTGAAGGCCATCCTGGCCGTGCACAGCACCGCCCGCGGCCCGGCCTTCGGTGGCTGCCGTTTCTGGACCTATGACAACGAGCTGGCCGCGCTGAACGACGCGTTGCGCCTCTCGCAAGGCATGAGCCTGAAGAACGCCCTGGCCGACCTGCCCTTCGGCGGCGGTAAGGCCGTGATCATCAAGCCGGCCGGCGATTTCGACCGCCCCGCCCTGTTCGCTGCCTTCGGCCGCGCCGTGCAATCGCTGCAAGGCGCCTACATCACCGCCGAAGACGTGGGCACCACCACGGCCGACATGCTGGGCATGCAGGCCCACACGCAATTCGTCAGCGGCATCCCGCGCGCCGGTGCCTTCGGTGGCGACCCGAGCCCCAAGACCGCCTGGGGCGTGTTCGTCTCGATCGAAGCCGGCGTGCGCCTGCACCTGAAGCGCAGC
This sequence comes from Paucibacter sp. B51, assembly GCF_027863535.1. Taxonomy (NCBI): domain Bacteria; kingdom Pseudomonadati; phylum Pseudomonadota; class Betaproteobacteria; order Burkholderiales; family Sphaerotilaceae; genus Roseateles; species Paucibacter sp. B51. The sequence continues at coordinate 4,371,331 of NZ_JAPIVN010000001.1, forward strand.
TCGCTGGACGGCGTGCGCGTGGCCCTGCAAGGCCTGGGCGCTGTGGGCTGGCACCTGGCCGAGTTCCTGCACAAGGCCGGCGCCAAGCTGGTGGTGGCCGATGTGGACGCCGCCAAGGTGGCCCGCGCGCAAGAACAGCTGGGCGCCACCGCCGTGGGCATCCATGAGATCCTGTCGGCCGATGTCGACGTGCTGGCGCCTTGCGCCCTGGGCGCATCGCTGAACGCCAGCAGCATCCCCACCATCCGCGCCCAGCTGATCGCTGGCGCCGCCAACAACCAGCTGGCCACCGTGGAAGACGGCGACACCCTGCAACAGCGCGGCATCTGCTACCTGCCCGACTACCTGGTCAATGCCGGCGGCATCATCAGCGTGGCGCGCGAGTACCGCAATGAAGGCGAAGAGTCCGCCGTGATGGCCGAAGTCAGCCGCATCGGCGAGCGCGTCGCCGAGCTGCTGGAACGCGTCAAGGCCGAGGGCACGACCCCGGGCCGCGCGGCCGACGCCTGGGCCCGCTCCAAGCTGGTCAAGCCGGTCTGATTCAAGGTTCACCGCGCAAGAGAAAAGGCAGCTTCGGCTGCCTTTTTTTTCGCCCCTGCCGGACCGCATCATGTGCGGGTATGGCCTTGATTTCTTGCCATACTCCATGCCGCCGCGGCCGGCGCCTTGCTTGCCGACCGGCTCAGCAAGTACGTATAATCAATACATACCTTCAAACGCATACTACGGAGCAGCCCATGGAAGCCACCGTCGCTGAGCGCGGGCAGATCACCCTGCCCAAGGCCGTGCGTGATGCACTGGGCCTGACCAAGGGCACCATCCTCAAGGTCGAGCTCGAAGGCGGCCGCATCATCCTGCGCAAAAACGTGGACGACGCCATTTCACGCGCCCGCGGCAAGTTCAAGCTCGACGGTTTTGCTTCGGTCGATGAAGCCATGCGCGCCGTGCGCGGCCGCGCCCCCGGCGACCCGCTCGATCAATAAGCCCCGCGATCTTCCCGCCGCCCAGCCAAGCGCCAGCACCCCATGATCGCCATCGACTCCTCCGTCCTCGTCGACCTGCTCAGCGACAGCGAGCGCGCCGACTTGGCCGAGGCTGCGCTGCGCGACGCCCTGTCCCTGGGCCCGGTGGTGGTCTGCGATGTGGTGGTGTCGGAAATCTGCTCTTCGCTGCAAGACGGCGACCAGGCCATGCAGGCCCTGGAAGACATGGGCATCAGCTTTCACGCCGTCGAGCAAAAAGCCGCCATCCGCGCCGGCGAGATGCAGCGCCGCTACCGCAGCCGCGGCGGCCTGCGCCAACGCACCGTTCCCGATTTCATCGTGGGCGCTCATGCCTTGCTGCAATGCAATGCCTTGATCACCCACGACGAGACCTTCTTCCGTGACTACTTCAAGGGCCTCAAGGTCATCACGCCCAAGGCCACCTGACGCGGTCGCACCCTCACACCCCTCGCAACACCTGGAGAGCTCATCATGCTGCAAGCCTATCGCCAACACACCGCCGAGCGCGCCGCGCTGGGCATCCCGCCCCTGCCCCTGGATGCCAAGCAGACGGCCGAGCTGATCGAGCTGATCAAGAACCCACCCGCCGGCGAAGGCGAGTTCCTGCTGGACCTGCTGACCCACCGCGTGCCCCCGGGCGTGGACGATGCCGCCAAGGTCAAGGCCAGCTTCCTGGCCGCCGTGGCCCACGGTGACCTGGCAGTCGACCTGATCTCCAAGACCAAGGCCACCGAACTGCTCGGCACCATGGTCGGCGGCTACAACGTCAAGCCCCTGATCGACCTGCTGGACGACGCCAGCGTGGCCGCCACCGCCGCCGCCGCGCTGAAGAAGACGCTGCTGATGTTCGACTTCTTCCACGACGTGGCCGAAAAGGCCAAGTCCGGCAATGCGCATGCCAAGGACGTGATCCAGAGCTGGGCCGAGGGCGAGTGGTTCACCAGCCGCCCCGAGGTCGAGAAGAAGATCACCGTCACCGTCTTCAAGGTGCCCGGCGAGACCAACACCGACGACCTGTCTCCCGCCCCCGACGCCTGGAGCCGCCCGGACATCCCGCTGCACTACCTGGCCATGCTGAAGAACACCCGCCCCGACGCGGCCTTCAAGCCCGAGGAAGACGGCAAGCGCGGCCCGATGCAGTTCATCGAGGACCTGAAGAAGAAGGGCCATCTGGTCGCCTACGTCGGCGATGTGGTCGGCACCGGTTCCAGCCGCAAGTCCGCCACCAACAGCGTGATCTGGGCCACCGGCCAGGACATCCCCTTTGTGCCGAACAAGCGCTTCGGCGGCGTGACCCTGGGCGGCAAGATCGCCCCCATCTTCTTCAACACCCAGGAAGACTCGGGCTCCCTGCCAATCGAAGTGGACGTGTCCAAGCTGGAGATGGGCGATGTTATCGACATCCTCCCGTACGAAGGCAAGATCGTGAAGGACGGCGCCACCGTGGTGGAGTTCAAGCTCAAGAGCGATGTGCTGTTCGACGAAGTGCGCGCCGGCGGCCGCATCAACCTGATCATCGGCCGCTCGCTGACCGCCAAGGCGCGTGAGTTCCTGGGCCTGCCCGCCGCCACCCTGTTCCGCCTGCCGGCCGCACCGGCTGCCACGAACGCCGGCTTCACCCTGGCGCAGAAGATGGTCGGCCGCGCTGTCGGCCTGCCGGAAGGCCAGGGCGTGCGCCCCGGTACCTACTGCGAACCCAAGATGACCACGGTCGGCTCGCAAGACACCACCGGCCCGATGACTCGCGACGAGCTGAAGGACCTGGCCTGCCTGGGCTTCAGCGCCGATCTGGTGATGCAATCGTTCTGCCACACCGCGGCCTATCCGAAGCCGGTGGACGTGAAGACCCACCGCGAGCTGCCCGCCTTCATCTCCAACCGCGGCGGCGTGGCCCTGCGTCCCGGCGACGGCGTGATCCACAGCTGGCTGAACCGCCTGCTGCTGCCCGACACCGTCGGCACCGGCGGCGACTCGCACACCCGCTTCCCCATCGGCATCTCCTTCCCGGCCGGCTCGGGCCTGGTGGCCTTCGGCGCCGCCACCGGCGTGATGCCGCTGGACATGCCCGAATCGGTGCTGGTGCGCTTCAAGGGCCAGATGCAGCCCGGCATCACCCTGCGCGATCTGGTGCATGCGATCCCGCTGTACGCCATCAAGGCTGGTCTGCTGACCGTGGCCAAGGCCGGCAAGAAGAACGTGTTCTCGGGCCGCATCCTGGAAATCGAAGGCCTGCCCGATCTGAAGGTCGAACAAGCCTTTGAGCTGAGCGACGCCTCGGCCGAGCGCAGCGCCGCCGGTTGCACGGTCAAGCTGAACCCCGAGCCGATCAAGGAATACCTCACCAGCAATATCGTGCTGATGAAGAACATGATCAACGATGGCTATGCCGACGCCCGCACCCTTCAGCGCCGCATCGAGAAGGTCGAAGCCTGGTTGGCCAATCCGAATCTGCTGGAAGCCGACAAGGACGCCGAATATGCGGCCGTCATCGAGATCGACCTGGCCGACATCAAGGAACCTATCCTCTGCTGCCCCAACGATCCGGACGATGCCAAGACCCTGTCCGACGTGGCCGGCACCAAGATCGATGAAGCCTTTATCGGTTCCTGCATGACCAATATCGGCCACTTCCGTGCCGCGGCCAAGCTGCTGGGCGGCCAGCGCGACATCCCGGTCAAGCTGTGGGTCGCCCCGCCGACCAAGATGGACCAGAGCGAGCTGATCAAGGAAGGCCATTACGCGGCCTTCGGCTCCGCCGGTGCGCGCACCGAAATGCCGGGCTGCTCGCTGTGCATGGGCAACCAGGCGCAGGTGCGTGAAGGCGCGACCGTGGTCTCGACCTCGACCCGCAACTTCCCCAACCGCCTGGGCAAGAACACCAATGTGTTCCTGGCCTCGGCCGAGCTGGCAGCGATTGCCTCCAAGCTGGGCAAGATCCCGACCGTGGCCGAATATCACGAGGCCATGGGCGTGGTGAACAAGGACGGTGCTTCGATCTACAAGTACATGAACTTCGACCAGATCGAAGAGTATGCAGAGAACGCCAAAGCTGTGAACGCCGCCAGCTGCTCCTGAGACGCACCGCATTGATACGCGGGCTGGATCACTCCAGCCCGCTGCATCAAACCCAGGCCTGCCGCCCCCAGCGTCAGGCCTTTTTTTTCATGCCCTGACTTTCACCTTCGGTACCGCCAAGGCGTGCACGGATCAGCGCTGCCAAACGCCCCACTCGTTCGCTCATCTGTTCGGCAGGCACCTGGGCATAACCGAGCATCAAACCGGACCAGGCGCTGGCGCGGCGGCCGACGCGGTGCTGGCTCAAGGCCGGGGCGACGATGCCGGCCTGCAGGGCGGCGGCGCTGAGAGCCAAGTCATCCAGGCCCAGCTCGGGCTCAAAGCACAGCGCCAGGTGCATGCCGGCCGAGGCGCCACGCACCTGGGCGATGTCGCCGAGCTGCTGTTCCAAGGCCGCGACCAAAGCATCGCGCCGCTGATGGTAGAGCCGGCGCATGCGCCGAAGATGCAGGCCGAAATGCCCCTCGCGCATGAACTCGGCCAGAGCCAGTTGCTCGGCCGCACGCCCGCGCGGCGCCGAGCGGGCCAGCAGATGCTGCAATGCTTGCACCCGCTCGGGCGGCACGACCATGAAGCCGATGCGCAGGCCCGGGAACAAGGTCTTGCTGAAGGTTCCCAGGTAGAGCACGGGGGCGTCGCTGGCCGGCTGTGCTGCATCCAGGGTGTCGATGTCGGCGCCCAAGCCCTGCAGTGCTGCCAGCGGCGGGCCGTCGTAGCGGAACTCGCTGTCGTAGTCGTCCTCGATGATCAGCGACCCATGCTGCCGGGCCTGGGCGATCAGGGCCAGGCGGCGTTCCAGGCTCATCACGGCGCCGCTGGGGTACTGGTGGGAGGGCGTCACGTAAATCAGCTGCGGCCGGTGCTGCAGCCAGTCCTGCGGACGCGGTGCCATGCCTTGCGCGTCCACCGTGATGCCGATCGGTCGCAGCTGGGCGGCGCGGAAGGCGGTCAAGGCGCCGCCATAACCGGGGCTTTCCATCCAGACCTTGTCGCCGGCGTCGGCAAAGGCGCGCGCGCACAGGTCCAGGCTGGCCTGCGTGCCATCGGTGATGAAGACCTGTTCGGCGCTGCAACGCACCGCCCGCGAGGCACGCAGATGCGCGGCAATCGCTTCGCGCAAGGCCAGTTCGCCGGCCGGCGGTCCGTAGTTGAGCTGGCTGCCGGCCAGCGAACGCCAGGCCCGCATCATCAGGCGCCGCCACAGATCAAGCGGAAACGCATCCAGCGCGGGCACACCAGGTGCAAAGGCCGCGGCCAGGTCCGCAGCGACAGGCAAGCAAGCCAGGCCCGCGCTGCGCCGGGACAAAGCAGCGCGCTCAGGCACCGACGGTGAAATTTCTCGCGCGGCCATCGCCCCAGTCCCCGCGGCCCTGCTCACCCCCGCCAGCACCGAACCCGGCCGCGCATTCACCACCGTGCCGCGCCGGCCGGCGCTGATCCAACCCTCGCTGGCCAGTTGCTCGTAGGCATAGATCACCGTGTTGCGCGCCCAGCCCAGCTCGGCCGCCAGGGCGCGGCTGGCCAGCAAGCGGCTGCCGGGCGGCAGGCTGCCGCTGCGAATTGTGTGGCGCAAGGCCTCGTGCAGCAGGCGCTGGCGCGACCAGCCGGGCTGGCCTTGCTCGGCCGCAAAGCGGTTGATCAGGAGCGCGTGATCCATGGCAGTTTTGTGGTTCCAAAGAATTGATAACTTGTGGATCTTCTCCTAGAACCACTGCCTCACTACATTGCGCACTGAAATTTCTGCGCGCGCCGGCTTTCCCTCATCCTTAGAACCGCATTTCTCGAAACCTCCATGAACCCCATCCCTGCCAGCCCCGCCACCGCCCCCAGCGAGCGCACGCGCGTGCGCCGCGTGGCCGAGAACGCCCGCTACGAGCGCGAGACTGTGCACGCCATCGTCGACGCCGCCTATCTGTGTCACATCGCCTTTGCCGACGAACGCGGCAGCCATTGCATCCCCATGGCCTGCTGGCGCGAGGGCGAACACCTCTACATCCACGGCTCCAACGGCGGCCGCATGGTCAAGACCCTGCTGCGCCCCGAGACGCAAGCCTGCGTCACCCTCACCCTGCTGGACGGCCTGGTGCTGGCCCGCTCGGCCTTCAACCATTCGATGAACTACCGCGCCTGCATGATCTACGGTCAGTTCGAAGCGGTCCGCGACGAAGCCCAAAAGCGCGCGAGCCTGGACCACTTCATGCACAAGATCGCCCCCGGCCGCGAGCACGAGGCCCGGCGCGGCAGTGACAAGGAATTCGCCGCCACCACCGTGTTGCGCATCCCACTGGATGAAGCCGCTTGCAAGGTCCGCAGCGGCCCGCCGCAGGACGACGAGGAGGACTTGCATCTGCCCGTGTGGACCGGCGTGTTGCCGCTGCGCCTGGTGCAAGCAGCGCCACAGGCAGCGGCCGACAACCGGGAGCCGGCGCCCGCCTATGTGAGGCAGTGGGGAGAGAAGTCTGTGGCGTCCTGACCGCCGAGCTGCAGGGCGTTCATTCTGCGCAAATTTCTGTATTGACAGAAATTACAGACGGACTATGCTCCGCTCCATGGAACTCAGCGAAGTCGCACGCAAATTTGTCGTCCACTGGGGCGAGATGGGCAATGCCTGGGGCGTGAACCGCACCGTGGCCCAGATCCACGCCCTGCTCTTCTTTCACGGCCGGCCGCTGCATGCGGAAGAGATTGCCGACACCCTGACGGTGGCGCGCTCCAATGTCAGCACCAGCTTGAAAGAGTTGCAGAACTGGAACCTGATCCGGGTGGCCCATGTGCTGGGCGACCGACGCGACTACTTCGAGACCTCGGTCGACGTCTGGGAGTTGTTCCGCACCATCGTGCGCGAGCGCAAGGAGCGGGAATTCGATCCGACCGTTCGCGTGCTGAGCTCCTTGGTCGCCGACCCCGGCTTTGCCGGTGAAAGCGCCGACACCCAGGACCGTGTGCGCGAAGCCCTGCGCTTCATGGACACCCTGGGTGCCTGGTCCGAAGAAATGCTCAGGCTCTCGCCCACCACCCTGGAAAAGGTCTTGAAACTTGGCGCCAGTGTGCAGAAGTTTGTGCGCGGCTCGGACGGCAAGGACTGAAGCGCAAGGCAGCGCCTGTCGTCAAAGTCAGGCGCCCTTTTTTGACTCCAAATTTCTGTCATTACTGAAATATCGGATGAATCATGAATATCACCCTCATGCACCCCGGCGCCTTCCCTTTGACCCTGTTCTACGAATCGGCCTGCCCCTTGTGCGACAGCGAGATGCGCAATCTGATGCTGCGCAGTCGCGAGGGCCTGCTGCGCTTTGTGGACGTCTCGGCCCCCGATTTCGCCGGCCCGCCGCCGGGCTGCAGCCATGAAGATCTGCTGAGCCTGATGCATGGCCTGCGGGCCGATGGCCAGGTGATCCGCAGCGTCGAGGTTTTCCGGCTGGCTTACGCAGCCGTGGGCCTGCCCGGTGTCAGCCGCGCCCTGTCCCTGCCCGTGCTGCGGCCCTTGGCCGAGACCCTCTACCCCTGGATTGCCCGCCACCGTCACCATGTGCCGGCCTGGATCAGCGGTCTGGTCTTCGGCCGCGCCCTGCGGCGCGCCGCCGAACACGCCGCCCGCCAACCGCGCTGCACAGCCGAGCGCTGCACGCGCTGAATACGCCTCCACTACGGCACAGCGCATCACCATGAACATCCTGCTCTGCGGCGCTCAAGGCTTCATCGGCCGCCATGTGCTGGGCCGATTGCTCAGCCAGGGTCACTCGGTTCGGGCTACAAGCCGGACAGCACGCCCCAGCTCTGAAAAGCCGGGCCTGGAATGGATCCAGGCCGATTTCAGCCGCGACCTTTCGGCCAAGGACTGGCTGCCGCGCCTGCAAGGCATAGCCGCCGTGATCAACGCCGTGGGCGTCCTTCGCAACCGGCCGGGGCAGCCCATGGACGCCATCCATCACCGGGGCCCGGTGGCTTTGTTCGAAGCTTGCGCCGAAGCCGGTGTGCGACGCGTGCTGCAGATCTCTGCCCTGGGCATTGCCGAGAGCGACACGCAGTACGCGCGCAGCAAGCGGGCTGCGGAAACGAAGTTGCTGGCGCTGCAGCAAGCTGGGCGCCTGGACGCCACAGTCTTGCAACCCAGCATCGTCTTCGGCCCGGGCGGCGCCAGCAGCGAGTTGTTCCTGAATCTGGCTCGGCTGCCCTTGCTGATCCTGCCCGGCGCGGCCCTGAACACCCGTGTCCAACCTGTAGCCGTGCAAGACCTGGCTGAGGCTTGCCTGCGCCTGCTGCCAAGAACTGGACCGCCGCAGCTCGCCGTGGTCGGGCCCCAAGCCTTGTGTCTCAGCGATTTCATCGCCGGCCTGCGCCGGCAACAAGGCCGGCCGCCGGCTCGAGTGCTACGCCTGCCCGATGCGCTGAGCCGGCTCAGTGCCCGCATCGGCGACCAGCTGCCCTTCCAACCCTGGGGTCGAGAAACGCTGGCCCTGCTGCGGCAAGACAACACGGCCGACCCGGCGCCGTTGCGCCAACTGCTGGATCGAGACGCACGCTCACCGAACGAGTTCTTGAGCACCTGGGAGCACGCATGAGCCACACACTCCATCCCGCCGGACGCCGCGCCGCGCGCCTCAGTCTGATCGGCCTCTGGCTCTGGACCGGCGTGGTCAGCCTATGGGAGCTGCATGGCCAATCGGCGGCCCTGCTGCACGCAGCCGGCCTGGATGCAGCGCTGGCCCAAACCCTGATCCTCAGCGGCGCCGGCCTGGACCTGCTGATCGGTACGGCGCTGTGGCGCTGGCATGCGCCGCGACTCTATTTGGCGGCAGGCCTGGCCATGCTGGTGATGACCCTGGTGGGCAGCCTGCTGCTGCCCACGCTCTGGCTGCACCCCTTGGGCCCGCTGAGCAAGAACCTGCCCATCGCCGCCCTGCTCTATCTGCTCTTTCTCGACGCCCGCGAGGGCGGCAGCTCATCATGAACACCTATCTGCTCATCAAGACCGTGCATGTGGTCTCCAGCGTGCTGCTGGCCGGCACCGGCTTCGGCTCGGCCTTCTATCTCTTCTTTGCCAATCGCAGTGGATCGCTGGCCGCGCAAGTCGTGGTCTGCCGCCTGGTCAAGCGGGCCGACCTCTGGTTCACCACGCCGGCGGTGATCGTCCAGCCGCTCAGCGGCCTATGGCTGGCCCAGCAGGCCGGCTGGCCGGTGCTGGGCACGCCCTGGCTGACCCTGGGGCTGGCGCTCTACCTGTTTGCCGGGGCCTGCTGGCTGCCGGTGGTCTGGCTGCAGCTGCGCATGTCCGACATGGCCGAGGCAGCGCTGAAGAGCGAACAAGCCCTGCCCGCACGCTACTGGCGTTATGCCCGCTGGTGGGAAGGGCTGGGCTACGCCGCCTTCGTGGCCATGCCCCTCATCTTCTACCTGATGGTGGCCAAGCCCGACTTGCCTGCGGGCCTGGCCAACCTGCTCCTGCCGCTCAGTCAATGAAGAGCAAGGCCGGCGATTCCATCAGGCCGCGCAGGGCCTGGATGAACTCGGCCGCATCCTGACCATCAACCACGCGGTGGTCGAAGGAGGAGGACAGGTTCATCATCTGCCGCGCCACCACCTGGCCGTTGCGGATCATGGGCCGCTCGACGATGCGGTTGACGCCGACGATGGCGACCTCGGGGCTGTTGATCACCGGGGTGGTGACGATGCCGCCGAGTGCGCCCAGGCTGGAGATGGTGATGGTGGAGCCGCTGAGCTCGTCGCGGGTGGCACGGCCGCTGCGGGCGGCTTCGGCCAAACGCCGAATCTCGGCGGCACAGCTCCACAAATCATGGCTCTCGGCATGGCGCAGCACCGGCACCATCAGCCCAGCCTGCGTTTGCGCGGCCACGCCCAGATGGACCGCGTCGAAGCGGTTGATCACGCCCGCCTCGTCGTCCAGGCGCGCATTGATCTGCGGGAAATCCGGCAGCGTGCGCACAATCGCCCGGGCCAGCAGGGGCAACAAGGTCAGCTTGCCGCGGCTGGCGCCGTACTGGGTATTGAGCTTGAGGCGCAGCGCTTCCAGCTCGGTGACATCGACCTCTTCGACATAGCTGAAATGCGGGATGCGGCGTTTCGCGTCCTGCATCTTCTCGGCGATCTTGCGGCGCAGGCCGACGATGCGGATGGCTTCGACGCCATCGCCGCGCGAGCCCGAGCGGGGCAGGCGCGGAGCACTGGCCGGTGCAGCTGCAATTGCAGCCGCAACCGAAGCAGGCGCGGCAGCAGGCGCAGGCGGACGCAGCTGGCTGCCATGGCTGGCAACAAACGCATCCAGGTCGGCCTGCATGATGCGGCCACCGAGACCGGTGCCGCGCACCTGGGCCAGATCCACGCCCAGCTCCCAGGCGCGGCGGCGCAGCGAGGGCGAGGCGATGGGCTTGTCGGCCAGGCTCAGGCCCAGGTCCTGCGGGGCATGGGCAGCCACAGCAGGCGGCGCGACGGGAGTTGGCGAAGGTGCCGGGGCTGGCACGGGAGCCGGCGCCACCGCGACAGAAACGGGTGCCGGTGCAGCAACAGGAGCCGCAGGTGCGGAAACACCAGCCTCGCCCTCCACCTCGATGCGGATCAGGGCCGAGCCCACCCGCATCAACTCGCCCACCTCGCCGCCCAGCGCCAGCACACGGCCTTTCACCGGCGAGGGGATTTCCACCGTGGCCTTGTCGGTCATCACATCGGCCAGGATCTGGTCTTCGCTGACCTGGTCACCGGCCTGCACGCGCCAGGCCACCACTTCCACTTCGACGATGCCTTCGCCGATATCGGGCATCTTGATCACATGTTCGCTACTCATCTTCATTTCTCCATGGCGCGCTGCAGGGCCGCAGCGACGCGGGCCGGGCCCGGAAAGTAATCCCATTCCTGGGCATGCGGATACGGCGTGTCCCAGCCGCTGACGCGCTCCACCGGCACCTCGAGGTGGTAGAAGCAATGCTCTTGCACCAGGGCCACCAGCTCGGCGCCAAAGCCGCTGGTGCGTGTGGCCTCATGCAGGACCACGCAGCGGCCGGTCTTCTTGACCGAGGCAATGATGGTGTCCAGATCCAGCGGCCAGATGCAGCGCAGGTCGATGATCTCGGCATCGATGCCGGTCTCGCGCGCCGCCGCTTCGGCCACCCAGACCATGGTGCCGTAGGTCAGCACCGTGATGTCGGCCCCGGGGCGGAACACCGCGGCCTGGTCCAGCGGCAGGCTGTAGTGGCCTTGCGGCACCAGGCCCAGCGGGTGGGCCGACCAGGGGGTCGAGGGCCGGTCGTGGTGGCCGTCGAAGGGGCCGTTGTAGAGGCGCTTGGGCTCCAGAAAGATAACGGGGTCGTCGCACTCGATGGCCGCGATCAGCAAGCCCTTGGCGTCATAAGGGTTGGACGGCATGACCGTGCGCAGGCCGCAGACATGGGTGAACAACGCCTCGGGGCTCTGGCTGTGCGTCTGGCCGCCGTAGATGCCGCCGCCGCAGGGCATGCGGATGGTCAGCGGCGCGGTGAAGTCACCGGCCGAGCGGTAGCGCAGGCGCGCCGCTTCCGAGACGATCTGGTCCGAGGCCGGGTAGAAGTAGTCGGCGAACTGGATCTCGGCCACGGGGCGCAAGCCATACGCCCCCATGCCCACGGCCACGCCGACGATGCCGCCTTCGGAGATGGGCGCATCGAAGACGCGCTGCTTGCCGTACTTGGCCTGCAGGCCGTCGGTGCAACGGAACACGCCGCCAAAATAGCCCACGTCCTGGCCGAAGATGACCACATCGGGGTCGCGCTCCAGCATCACGTCCATGGCCGAGCGCAGGGCCTGGATCATGGTCATGGGCAGGCGTGCTGGGCTGGCCTCGCTCGCTTCGCCTGCCAGCGCCAGCTGCGCTTCCATCTGTGCTTCCGGTTTGCCGCTCATGGCCGACCTCCGTAGTGGCGCGCCTGCGCCAGTTGATCTTTCAAATGCGCGGGCATGTCTTTGTAGACATCAGTGAACATGGACTCGATGCTGGGGATGTGGCCATCGGCCAGGGTGCCGAAACGCTCAGCCTCTTTCTGCGCGGCGATGACCTCGGCTTCCAGCTCTTTCTGCAATGCTTCGTGCTGGGCCTCGCTCCAGAGGCCGCGGTCGACCAGATGGCGCTTCAGGCGCGCGATCGGGTCACCCAGAGGGAAGCGCTGCCATTCGTCGGCCGGGCGGTATTTGCTCGGGTCGTCCGAGGTCGAGTGCGGGCCGGCGCGGTAGGTGACCCATTCGATCAGGGTCGGGCCCAGATTGCGCCGCGCGCGCTCGGCCGCCCACTGCGAAACCGCGTAGACCGCCAGGAAGTCATTGCCGTCCACCCGCAGCGAGGCGATGCCGCAGCCGCTGCCGCGCGCGGCAAAGGTCGTGCCCTCGCCGCCGGCAATCGCCTGGAAGGTCGAAATCGCCCACTGGTTGTTGACCACGTTCAGGATCACCGGCGCGCGGTAGACGTGGGCGAAGGTCAGCGCGGTGTGGAAATCGGACTCGGCGGTGGCGCCATCACCAATCCAGCCCGAGGCGATCTTGGTGTCGCCCTTGATGGCCGAGGCCATGCCCCAGCCCACGGCCTGGATGAACTGCGTGGCCAGATTGCCGCTGATGGTGAAGAAGCCGGCCTTCTTGATCGAATACATCACCGGCAGTTGCCGGCCCTTGAGCGGGTCGCGCTCGTTGGACAGGAGCTGGCAGATCAGCTCCACCATGGGCACATCGTCGCGCCCCAGCAGCAGGCTTTGCTGGCGGTAGGTGGGGAAGCACATATCCCCATCGCGCAGCGCCATGGCGTGCGCGCTGCCGATGGCCTCTTCGCCCAGGCTCTGCATGTAGAAGCTGAGTTTTTTCTGGCGCTGGGCGATCAGCATGCGGCTGTCGAACACCCGGGTCTTGAGCATGGTGCGCAGGCCATGCAGCAGTTGCTCGGGGCCCAGCTCGGGCGCCCAGGGGCCACGGGCCACGCCGTCTTCGTCGAGAACGCGGATCAGGCTGTAGGCCAGGTCTGCCGTGTCCACCGCCGCCACATCAAGCTCGGGCTTGCGCACGGCGCCGGCCGGCGAGAGGTGGAGGTAGGAGAAATCGGTGTGGCAACCGGGGCGACCGGTGGGCTCGGGCACATGCAGGCGCAGGCCCTCGTAGGCGGGGGTTGGCGCAGCAGCTGCTGCGTCAGACGCGGGCGGCAGCGGATCCAGCTGGCCCGGCGGGGGGATAGGACTCATACGGCACTCCTGCGCGGATCACGCGCCAAGGCTTTGTTGTCGACAGGGTCAGGCGCTCTGGCCCTGCCAAGGGTGGCGGCAGGTCTCAAGCTCCTCTCAAGAGCCACACCGTTCAGGCAGCAGCTCCGGGCTCCAGCGTAGCGGATTGCCGGGTCGGCCCCGGGCAGTTAACCCTAGAACTAACCCTGGATCGCGGTCCGGAGGGGCTAGCATGCGCCCTGCCCTCTCGCCCTCCTTCAGCCCATGCGCCGCATCGCCTCCCTCGCCCTGTCCTCATTCTTTGCCCTCGGCCTGGCCTGGAGTGGCCCTCTGCAAGCCGCGCCAGCCACGCCATCCAAGCCAGCCACGCTCAAGCTGCGCCTGCTGCAGACCAGCGATCTGCACATGAATCTGCTGAACTACGACTACTACCAGGACCGCGAGACCGATGACTACGGCCTGGCCAAGACCATCACCCTGATTCAGCGCGCCCGGTCTGAAGCGCCCAACCACCTGCTGTTTGACAACGGCGATCTGCTGCAGGGCAACCCGCTCGGCGATCTGGTGGCCCGCATCCAGCCCCTGCGCGAGGGCGACACCCACCCGGCCTACAAGGTGCTGAACCTGCTGGGCGTGGATGCCGCCAATGTCGGCAACCACGAGTTCAACTACGGCCTGCCCTTCTTGCGCCAGGCCCTGGCCGGCGCCAGCTTCCCCTACGTCAGCGCCAACGTCATGGAGCGCGGCGTGCAAGGCCGTTTGCAACATGCCTTCACGCCCTATGTGCTTCTGCAGCGCCAGTTCAAGGATGAGGCCGGCCGGACGCAGACGCTGAAGATCGGCGTGATCGGCTTTGTGCCGCCGCAAATCATGCAATGGGATCGCCGACATCTGCAGGGCCGGGTCGAGGCGCGCGACATCGTCGAAACCGCCCGCGCCCTGGTGCCGCGCATGCGCGCGCAAGGCGCCGATCTGGTGGTGGCCCTGGCCCACTCGGGCTTTGAGAAAACCGAGCAAGGGCATCTGGCCGAGAACACCGTGGCCGAGCTGGCCCGCGTGCCCGGCATCGACGCCCTGCTCTTCGGCCATGCCCATGCCGAGTTCCCCAGCGCCCAATTCGCCGGCTACCCCGGCGTGGACCTGGTGCAAGGCCGCATCCACGGCGTGCCGGCCGCCATGCCCGGCCGCTGGGGCGACCACCTGGCCGTGGTGGACCTGGAACTGCAACGCCAGGGCCGCCGCTGGACGGTGCAGCACAGCCGGGCCGAGCTGCGGCCCATCCTCGACCGCGCCAGCCGCCGCGCCCTGGTGAAGGCCGATCCCATGGTGGCCCATGTGATCGCCCGCGAACATGCCGACACGCTGCAGGCCCTGCGCGCGCCCGTGGCCCACAGCGAGGTCGCCATCCACAGCTACTTCTCGCAGGTGCAGCCCAGCCTGGCCGTGGACCTTGTGGCCCGCGCCCAGCTGTCCTATCTGGAGCGTGCGGTGCAGGGCACGGCACTGGAAGGCCTGCCCCTGCTCTCGGCGGCAGCGCCCTTCAAAGCTGGCGGCCGCCAGGGCTGGAACTTTTACACCGACATCCCGCCCGGCCCGCTCGCCGCCAAGCATGTGGCCGACCTCTACCTCTATCCCAACCAGATCAAGGTGCTCAAGCTCACCGGCGCCGAGCTGCGCGAATGGCTGGAAATGTCGGCCGGCCAGTTCCGCCGGATCGACCCGGCTGGCCCGGCCGAGCAGGAGTTGCTGGACGACGACTTCCGCGCCTACAACTTCGACAGCCTCTACGCCGCGCCCCTGGCCGATGGCCGCCCCGGCCTGAGCTACACCATCGATGTGCGCCAGCCGGCTCGCTACAGCGCCGAGGGCAAGCTGCTCCAGCCCCAGGCGCGGCGCATCGGCGATCTGCGCTACCAGGGCCGGCCGATCGAGGACCAGGCGGACTTCCTGGTGATCACCAACCACTACCGCGCCAGCGGCGGCGGCGGCTTCCCGGGCCTGAACGCCAGCAAGGTCGTCATCGACGCCCCCGATGAGAACCGCGAGGCCGTGGCCGCCTACCTCAGCGGCTTGGGTCGGCTGCCAGCGGATACGGCGGGCGCCCAAGCGCTGCCAGCCTGGCGCCTGCTGCCCGTGCCCGGCGTGCAACTGAAGTTCCGCAGCGGCGCCGCCGGGGCCGAGCATCTGAAGCGCGCGGACACGGCCGGCATCGTGCTGATCGAGCGTCTGCCCGATGGCTCGGCCTGGTATCGCCTGCAACCCTGAGCCCACACAACCCAGATGCGGGGCTGACAAAGCCGGTCCGGCGGCCCCACAATCCACTCCAACCTGTCTCCGCCTGACGGACGAGAGGCCTCCAGCCTGGCACAGACCAGCGGATTCAGCTGACCCCGGTCGGGAGGCCGGTCCCCGCCGGAGTTCGCCCTCGTGCAGTCAAAGTCGCCGTCGCCGTCAAGACCTGACCCTGAAGCCCCTGAATCCTCCGCGGCGCCGAAGGGTTCGCTACCAGGCCCGGTCCGGGAGCAGCTGCTGCAAGCCCAGACCTGGATGAGCGAGATGGATCTGGACCGGGCCGCCCCGCTGCTGGAGTCCTTGTTGCCCCAGATCAGCGAGCCAGGCGACCAGCTGCTGGCCCGCGCCCTGCATCTGAGCCTGCATCTGCAATCCGAAGCCAGCCGCGGTGACGCACTCTTGCTGCAGGAGGCCTACGAGCTGTGCCAGCAGGCCGCCGCGCTCGTGGACGATCCACTGGTCGAGGTGCTGACCCTCTTTCCCCTGGCCGAACTGCAAACCCGGCTGCGCCTGCACCATGCGGCACTGTCGAGCCTGGAACGCGCCCTGCAGCTGAGTCAACGCGCACAGTCGCAGAACCTCAGCGATCAGCTACAGGCGGTGCGAGGCCGCATCATGGCCCAGGCGGGCATGTATGAGGAGCTGATCAAGAACAGCGACGCCCTGCTGGCCCGCCGCGCGCAGATGCGGCCTGGCACGGTGCATCGCATCCTCAACTACTGCGCCACCGCCTGCTTTGTGCTGGCCGATGAGCAGCTCGCGCCGCCAGGGCACCCGCTCTGGCTGCGCTGCCGCGCCCATCACCTGGATGCACTGCAACTGGCCCAGCAGCATGGCCTGCAGGAAGATGTTCATCTGTCCTCGCTCAATCTGGCCTACATCGAGCTGCTGGCGGGCGACACCGCCGATGCGCGGCCCCATATCGAGCGCCTGCTGCGCACAGGCGCCGGCAGCGTCTGGCGCCAGATCGCCGGGGCGCGCCAGGCCCTGCAGCTGAGCCAGACCCTGCTGGCCTGGCGCGAGCATCCAGATGCGCCCCGCTGGCAGGCCTTGCTGGACCTCGAGGCCGAGCTGGCCGAGGCCGGCGATGGGCTGCGCTTTGTTCACGAATACCTGCTGCGCACCATCGTTCGCTTCGGCGAAGCAGCCGGTGACAGCAGCTCCGCCCTGCGCTGCAGCCAGCGCCTGCTGAGCTTTCAGCGCCTGCGTCTGCAAGCCGTGGCCGGCACCCTGTCGCGTGCGGTCGACGATGTGTTCCAGCTGCAGCGCGTGCGCCTGGAAAACGAGCAGCTGGCGCGCCACGGCGGCCAGCTGGAACAGTCGCTGGCCGCTCGCAATGCCGAGCTCCAGCAGACCCTCAGCCGGCTGCAAGCCGAGGCCAGCATTCGCCGTGCGGCCGAAGCCGCCCTGCAGCAGGCCAATGAGGAGCTGGAGGCGCGTGTGCTGGCCCGCACCGCCTCGCTGGAGGAGGCCTTGCGCACCGTCATGCAGCAGGAAAAACAGCTGGCTCTAGGCCGCATGGTGGTGGGCATGGCGCATGAGCTGAACACGCCGCTGGGCAATGCGCGCATGGGCGCCTCGGTGATCCGCGACCGTGCGCAGGAGCTGGAGCAATGGCTGCAGGCGGGCCAGCTGCGCCGTCAGGCGCTCAGCGAGACCGCCAGCTCGCTGCAGCAATGCTCCTCCCTGGTGGACCGCTCGCTGGAAAGCGCCAGTCAGCTGATCCAGCGCCTGAAAGCCCTGTCGCTGGACAGCGAGCAGGAGATGGCACAGGACTTCGACGCCAGCGCCCTGATGCATCGCCTGATCGAGCTGAACCAGGCACGTTGCCAGGCGGCGGGCATTGATCTGGCGGCCGATCTGCCCGCGGCCATGCCCATGTTCGGGCCCATGCAGTCTTTGCACAATGTGGTGCAGGAGCTGCTGGACAACGCCGTCGACCATGGGCTGAAGGAC
Source organism: Paucibacter sp. B51 (assembly GCF_027863535.1). Lineage (NCBI taxonomy): Bacteria > Pseudomonadati > Pseudomonadota > Betaproteobacteria > Burkholderiales > Sphaerotilaceae > Roseateles > Paucibacter sp. B51. Next base: position 4,388,846 of record NZ_JAPIVN010000001.1, read on the forward strand.
CGCAGTGTTGCGGCGGCTCCCGCTCGGATTCAGCTGCGGCTGCGTCGGGACGACAGCGCCGATGGGGAGGCGCTGAGCCTCAGCCTGGAAGACAACGGCTGCGGCATCCCGGCCGAAGCCTTGCCGCGCATCTTTGACCCGTTCTTCAGCGGCCGCCTGGGCAGCGAGGGCGCAGGGCTCGGCTTGAGCGTGGTGCGCACCGTGGTCGAAGAGTTGATGCAAGGCCAGATCCGCATCGACAGCGAGCTCGGCCGCGGCACCTGGGTGCGCCTGAGGCTGCCGCTGCGCTGAGTGCAGCCGTGTGGCACGGGCGCCTGGAATCAGGCCTGAACCTGGTGTGAATCAGGCATGGATGTCCAGCATCGTGCCGCTGGCACGCAGCTGGGTCTGCAGCACGCGCAGATTGGCGACAAAGGCGTAGGTCGCCGATTTCTGCGTGATCAGGTCGGCCTCGGCCGAAGGGCCGGTCGCCGGCACCTGGCGCAACGCCTGATTGCCCTGCTGGGCCTGTTGCGCATCCGCCTGCTGTGCCTGCAGCTGCTGTCGGCGGAAATCGGCCGACGCATTGCTGACCGTGCTCTGGGCCGACGCGCGCAAGCGCTCGTTGGCGGCCGAGATGCCGGACAAGGCGGTGGACAGACCGATGGACATGGCAGCAACGCTCCGAAACTACTGGTGCAGGCCAGGATTGTCCCGACGAGATCGGCAGCCGCGCGCTGAACTTTAGAAAAGAATGCGTTTTTCTGGCTATTTCCTCACGCCAGCCCTGAGGCTCTCAGCGAATGGGCACAAAAAAGCCCGTCGGCCGGGCCGGCGGGCTGTCGGAACGGGGTCCCAGGTCGGGCTCAGCCGGCCAGTTCCTCAAACGCCCCAGCAGAGATGAAGACCCGCACGCTGTCACCGCCGGCGGCCTTGGCTTCGGTGCAGGCCAGGGCGGCGGCGCCGAGGACGGCGTCCACGGATTCGAGCGAGGCTTGCAGCTGCACCACGCCCAGGCAGGCCTTGACGCGGGTGCGGTGCAGGCCCCAGCGCAGGCGGTAGGCGGCGATGCCGGCGCGCATCTTCTCGGCCACGATCTCGGCATAGTGCTGATCACAATTGGGCAGCAGCACGGCAAAGTGGTCATCTTCCAGACGAGCCACCAGGTCGGACGCACGCACCTTGGTGATCAGGAGCTGGCCCAGGCCGTAGAGGAAATGGTCGCCCACCTCGGCGCCCATGCCGGCCACGACCTCGCCGAACTTGTCGATGTCGATCCACAGCACCGAGACCGGCTCATGGCGGCGGCTGCCCACATGCTCGGTCAGGCGGCGCTCAAACTCGCGGCGATTGGCCAGCTCGGTCAGCACATCGTGCTTGGCCGTCCAGGTCGGCTGCATGCGCTGCTGACGCGCGACGGTGACGTCATCCACGATCCAGAGCGACTCGCCGCCCGGCTGGTCCCAATGCACCGGCGTCGCCTGCAGGCGGCCCCAGAAACGGCTGCCGTCGCGGCGCACGAACTCGATCTCGTCGTCCAGGGGCTTGCCACTGACGAAGGCGGCATGCGTGCGTTCCTGCAGCGACTGATGGGAGGCATCGGACACCTGCACGCTGCGCGTGCCCTGACCGGCGAGATCGGTTTCGTCGCCATGTCCGAAGAGGTGGTTGAACTGCTCACTGACCACCTCGAACTGACCGTTCTTGACGAAGCCCGCGGCCACGGGGGCACGCACCATCAGGGCGCGCATGCGGGCCGCGATCACATCGCTGGCGCCCTCGGCTGCGGCTTGCGGCTGTGTTGCCATCTGCATCTCCTTTGTGTCGGCTGTCCCACCGATGTTTCGACTATCGCAGGTGTAAGGCTTTTCAGCCATCCGCAATGCGCCGAACAGGGCAGAGAAGCCGCTCCATTTGATGCAAGCCCAAGATTCACACCGGATGAGATGCCGCGCTGCAGCGTGGTGCAGCGTCGACAGTGCGGCTCTCAGCGCCGCTCAGTGCTTGCCGGTGGAGCCGAAACCGCCCTCGCCCCGGCTGCTGGCGTCGCCAAACTCCTCGACGCGGCGGAAGGCCGCCTGCACCACGGGCACCAAGACCAGCTGGGCGATGCGCTCGAAAGGCTGGATGACAAACTCACTCTGACCCCGGTTCCAGCAGCTGACCATGAGCTGGCCCTGGTAGTCGGAATCGATCAGGCCGACCAGATTGCCGAGCACGATGCCGTGTTTGTGTCCCAGGCCCGAACGCGGCAGGATGATGGCGGCGAGACCCGGGTCGCCGATGTGGATGGCCAGGCCGGTGGGGATCAGGGTGGTCTGGCCCGGCGCCAGCGTGATGGGCGCATCGAGGCAGGCGCGCAGGTCCAGGCCGGCACTGCCAGGCGTGGCATAGCTGGGCACCTGCTCGGCCATGCGAGGGTCCAGGACTTTGAGATCGACGGTGGTGGTGGTCATGAGAATCAGAAAAGAAAACGAAGAAGGCGGTCAGACGCGGCGGGCGATCTCGCCCACCAGCTGACGGGCCAGGCTGAGCTTGTCGGCCCGGGGCAGCTCGCGCTCGCCTTCGGCATCGATCAAGAGCAAGGCGTTGTCATCGCGGCCGAAGGTGGCCGGGCCGATATTGCCGACGATGAGCTCGACCTTTTTGCGCAGCAGCTTGTCGCGGCCATGCCGGGCCAGATCCTGGCTCTCGGCCGCAAAGCCCACACACAGGCGCGGGCGCTGCCCGGCCGGCAGGGCCGCGACCGACGCCAGGATGTCGGGGTTCTCGGTCATCTCGAAGGCCGGCGGGCGATTGCCCTGGCTCGGGTCTTTCTTGATCTTGTGCGCGCTCGCCGCCAGCGGCCGCCAATCGGCCACGGCTGCAGTGGCGACAAAGAGCTCATGCTGCGCCGCCAAGGGCAGCACAGCATCGAACATCTGCTGCGCGCTTTGCACATCGATGCGGCGCACATGGCGCGGCGTAGGCAGGTGCACCGGGCCGGCCACCAGGGTCACCTCGGCGCCCGCCTCGGCGGCAGCGCGTGCGATCGCAAAACCCATCTTGCCGCTGGAGAGATTGGTGATGCCGCGCACCGGGTCCAGGGCTTCGAAAGTCGGGCCGGCGGTGATCAGGAGCTTGCGGCCCGACAACAGCTTGGGCTGGAAAAAAGCAATCAGCTCGTCCAGCAACTCTGCCGCTTCCAGCATGCGGCCATCGCCGGTTTCGCCGCAGGCCTGCTCGCCGTTGCCAGGGCCGAGCACGATGCCGCCGTCGGCGCGCAGTTGGGCGATATTGCGCTGCGTGGCCGGGTGGGCCCACATCTCGCGGTTCATGGCCGGCGCCACCAGCAGCGGGCAGCGATCGCTGGGCCGCGCCAGGGCGGTGAGGCTCAGCAAATCATCGGCCCGGCCTTGCACCAGCTTGGCGATGCAGTCGGCGCTGGCTGGGGCGACCAGCATCAGATCGGCCTCGCGGCTCAGATTGATGTGGGCCATATTGTTGGGCTCGCGCGCGTCCCATTGGCTGGTGGCCACCGTGCGGCCCGACAGGGCCTGCATGGTGACGGCGGTGATGAAGTGCTCGGCCGCTTCGCTCATCAGCACCTGCACCGTGGCACCGGCCTTGGTCAGGAGCCGGGTCAGCTCGGCGCTCTTGTAACAGGCGATGCCGCCGGACAGGGCCAGCAAGATGTGGCGGCCGGCCAGAGATGTGGATTCAGACATGAGCGGCACTCTAGCAGCTGTGCCGCAGGCTTCGGCGTGCCAGCCCTTATGCTCAGGGCCTATGCCCGTGGACTACCTCGCTCAGCTGACCGCGCCGGAACGCAGCGCGCGCAGCAATCTGCACTTGGGCGCCGGCCTGGCCTTTGTGGCCGGTGCGCTCAATGCCGGCGGTTTTCTGGCCGTGGGCCAGTACACCTCGCACATGACCGGCCTGGTCTCGGCCAGCACCGACCACATCGCCCTGGGCCAGTTCGGCCTGGCCTTCAGTGCCTTGCTGGCGGTGGCGGCCTTTGTGATGGGCGCGGCCAGTACGGCGCTGCTGGTCAACTACGGCCTGCGCCACCGGCCGCGCTGGGCCTATGTGCCGACGCTCTTGCTGGAGGCGGCATTGCTGCTGGTCTTCGGCCTGATCGGCAGCCAGCTGCTGCCGCACCAGATCCTGCGGGTCTCGCTGACCGCCGTGCTGCTGTGCTTTGTGATGGGCTTGCAGAACGCCCTGATCACCAAGATCTCGCATGCCGAGATCCGCACCACCCATGTCACCGGCCTGCTGACCGATCTGGGCCTGGAGCTTGGGCGTTTGCTCTACTGGAACCGGGCGCCGGCCGGGCTCATTCAAGCACGCGTGATGGCCAACCGGCAGCGCCTGCGCATCCACCTGAGCCTGGTGCTGGCCTTCTTTGTCGGTGGCTTGATCGGCGCCTTGGGCTTCAAGCATGCCGGCTTCATCGCCACCCTGCCCTTGGCCCTGGGCCTGGTGCTGCTGGCCGGGGCCAGCCTGCTCAGGCCAGCGGGCGGCGGCGGAACACCAGATCCCACACCCCGTGGCCCAGCTTGAGGCCGCGGTTCTCGAACTTGGTCAGCGGGCGATAACTGGGCTTTTCCGCGTAGCCGGCGGCCGTGTTTTCCAGGAGCGGCTCGGCGCCCAGCACCTCCAGCATCTGCTGGGCATAGGGCTCCCAGTCGGTGGCGCAGTGCAGATATCCGCCAGGGCGGATGTGCTGGACGAGCTTGGCCACGAACTCAGGCTGGATCAGGCGGCGCTTGTTGTGGCGCTTCTTGTGCCAGGGGTCGGGGAAGTAGATGTGCACGCCAGCCAGCGAGGCCGGGGCAATCATCTGTTCCAGCACTTCGACGGCGTCGTGCTGAAAGATGCGGATATTGCCGAGCTGCCTTTCCTCGATGTGCTTGAGCAGCGCACCGACGCCGGGCTCGTGCACCTCGCAGCCGATGAAGTCATGGTCGGCCAGGGTCTGGGCGATCTTGGCGGTGGCATCACCCATGCCGAAACCGATCTCGAACACCACCGGTGCTTCGCGGCCGAACACAGCCGCGGTGTCCAGGCGCTGGCCCGCCTGGAAGGGCAGGACGAACTTGGGGCCCAGCTCGGCCAGGGCCTTGACCTGGCCCGAGCCCATGCGGCCAGCGCGCACCACAAAGCTCTTGATGCCGCGGCGGGGCGAGCCGCCATCCGGGCTGTCGGGCGTGGCGGGAGCGGGCGTGGCGTCGTCGATATCAGGCATGGCAGAGGTACAGCAGTGGTCAGGTGGATGCAGGCGGATCCACGGGGCGTGAAGTCTAGCCGACACGGGCCTGAATCAGGTCTGCGGGGCCCCAAGGCGCCTCAGGCTCGCTGAAATCGCAGGCCGCCAGCACGGCAGCCGCGGCGCGCTCGGCTGCAGGATCGTCAGCCGCATGGACCATCGCGAAAGGCTGGCCGACCTCGAACACGGTGCCCAAGGGCAAGACATCCGAGAGGCCCACGCGCACATCGATTCGGTCGCCCGCCTGGCGCCGCCCTCCCCCCAGTTCAACCACGGCCAGGCCGATCTCGCGCGTCTGCATCGCGCTCAAACGGCCCGCGCGCGGCGCACAGACCGGGCGCTGCACCGGCGCGGCAGCCAGGTAGCGATCGGGCCGCTCCAGCAGATCGGCCGGCCCACCCTGGGCCGCCACCATCTGTACAAACTTTTCGGCCGCGGCGCCGCTGTCCAGGGCGGCTTGCAGCTTGGCTTCCGCCTCCACCGCATGGGCCGCCAAGCCGCCCAGCTGCAGCATCTCGCCGGCCAGGGCCAGGGTCAGGGCATGCAGGCGCGGTTCGCGCGCCTCGCCACGCAGGTACTTCATGGCCTCCAGCAACTCGAGGCTGTTGCCCACGGTCTGGCCCAGCACCTCGTTCATGTCGGTGATCAGTGCACGGGTCGGCAGACCGGCACCGGCGGCCACGCCAACGATGCTGTGGGCCAGCTCCTGGGCCATCCCGGGCGAGTCGGCAAAGGCGCCGTTTCCACATTTCACGTCCATGACCAGGCCCTGCAGACCGGCGGCCAGCTTCTTGGACAGGATGCTGGCGGTGATCAGGGGCACGCTCTCCACCGTGGCGCTGATGTCGCGCACGGCATAGAAGCGACCATCGGCCGGGGCCAGGTCGGCCGTCTGGCCGATGATGGCGCAGCCGACCTCGCGCACGATGCACTCGAAGCGCGCGGCCTCGGGCGTGGCGCAAAAACCGGGGATGGCCTCCAGCTTGTCCAGCGTGCCTCCCGTGTGGCCGAGGCCACGGCCCGAGATCATGGGCACAAAGCCGCCACAGGCGGCCACCAGAGGCGCCAGCATCAGGCTGATCTTGTCGCCCACGCCGCCACTGGAATGCTTGTCCAACACCGGGCCAGGCAGATCGCGCCAGTGCATCTGGCGGCCCGAGTCCCGCATGGCCCGAGTCAGGGCCACGCACTCAGCCCGGCTCATGCCGCGCCAGAGGACGGCCATGGCCAGGGCCGCGATCTGGCCCTCGCTCCAGCTGCCATCGACCAGGCCGCGCACCATGCTCTGGATCTGCGCTTCGGACAACGCAGCACCATCGCGCTTGGCGCGAATGATCTCCTGGGCCCGCACGGCCGCTGCGCTCAGTAGCTGGCGGTGCTGGCGGGCGCGGCCGTGCCGGACAGCACGGCTTCGATATCGCCCAGCAGGCCGCTGGCACCAAAGCGCAGGCGGCGCGGGTTCAGCGCTGCGGCGCCGAGCTTGTCGGCCGCCAACTCCAGATAAACCTGGGCGTCAGTCACGGTGCGGATGCCACCCGAGGCCTTGAAACCGGCCGAGACCAGGCCGCTGCCGGCGATCTCGCTGAGGATGTGGCGGGCGGCCAGCGGCGTGGCCGAGACCGCGGTCTTGCCGGTGCTGGTCTTGACGAAGTCGGCGCCGGCCATCAAGGCCAGGCGGGCCGCATCCGCGATCAGCTCGGGGGTCTTGAGCTCACCGCTCTCGATGATGACTTTGAGCGTCAGCGGCCGGCTGGCATGGCGCACCTCGGCCAGGAACTCGGCGCACTCGCTGCGTTGACCGGCCATCAGGGCGCGATACGGCAGGACCACATCGACTTCATCGCCGCCGGCCGTGGCAATCGCCTGCACATCGGCCAGGGCGCGTGACAGATCGAGGGCGCCGTCCGGGAAGTTGGCCACGGCCGCCACCTTGATCTCGGCCGGCAAGGCCGCGCGCGCTTGCGCCACGAAACGCGGCCAGACGCAGACGGCCGCCACCGGGCCGTAGGGCGTCTGAGCGCGCCGGCACAGGGCCGCGATGTCCTCGGCCGTGTCGGCGTCGTTGAGGCTGGTCAGGTCCAGGCATTGCAGCGCGAGGCGCGCTGCATCTTTCAGATCCAAAGAGGCCATGGGAGAGCGCTCAGTCTTTCAGCGAGGCCAGATCGGCCATGCCGGCCACCACGGCGCCCAGGAACTGCGCCGCGCGCTCGCCGGACTGCTGGGCCTGCTGGAGGGTCAGGGCATGGGTCAGGGCTTCATCGGACAAGCCGGCCGCCATATTGGTCATCAGGGCCAGGCCCATGACGCGCAGGCCGGCGTGGCGGGCCAGGATGGTTTCCGGCACGGTGCTCATGCCCACGGCGTCGGCACCCCAGGCGGCAAACATGCGGATCTCGGCCGGGGTCTCGAACTGCGGGCCCAGTGCCCAGCAATAGACGCCCTCGCCCAGTGCCAGGTTCTGGGCCGCGGCCACACCCTTGGCATGCTGACGCAGTTCCAGGTCGTAAGCGGTGCTCATGTCGACAAAGCGCTCGCTGCCGGGCTCGCCGACCAGGGGCGAGCGCTGCGGTGCGTTGATGTGATCGCTGATCAGCATCAGGCTGCCGGCCGGCATGTGGCTGCGGATGGACCCCGAGGCATTGGTCTGCAGCAGCACCTTGACACCCCAGGCCTTGAGGCTGCGCAGGGCACCGGCCATGCCGGTGCAATCGCCGCTCTCGTAGGTGTGGGCGCGGCCACGCAGCATCACCACGGTCTGCGCGCCGATGGTGCCGACCACGATCTCGTTGACATGGCCTTCCACCTTGGGCTGCGGGAAAGCCGGCAGCTCGGTATAGGGCAGATGCTTGGCGTTCTGCACCAGGCTGACCGCGCCGGCCCAGCCCGAGCCCAGCACCACGGCCACGGCCGGGGCCGGGGCCGCGCCGAACAAGGTCTTGAGCTTTTCGGCGGTCTGGGCGATGGCGGGATTGAGGGTCTTGTGGTCGATCATGATGAGGTTCCTCCTGGAAATTGTTGCGAAGGCTCAGAGCTTCAGATGCTCGGGGCCGAAACTGAAAGGCAGCAGCTGTTCCAGCGTCCACTGCTGGCGGATGCCGCCCGGATCGGCGGCGATGATGATCAGCTCCGGGTCGGCGAACTCGCGCAGCTTCTGACGGCAGCCGCCGCAGGGCGTGATGATGTCCGGACCGGGGCCGGTGACCAGCACCGCGCTGACACGGCGACCGCCGGCCATGATCATGGCGGTCAAGGCCGAGGCCTCGGCGCACCAGCCTTGCGGGTAGGCGGCGTTTTCGATATTGCAGCCGGCATGGATGCGGCCCTGCTCATCGAGCACGGCGGCACCCACGGCATAGCCGGAGTACGGCGAATGCGAATGCTGGCGCGCGCCCAGCGAGGCGGCCAGCAGGCGCTGCACGAGATCCGGTGTGAGAGCGTTCTTCAGAGCGTTCACGCGTGTGCTCAACGTTCTTTGAGGTAAGGCCGGCCCAGCGCCTTGGGTGCCAGGGCCTGACCGATGAAGCCAGCCAGCAGGATCACGGTCAGCAAATAGGGCAAGGCCTGGATCAGCTGCACCGGCACTTCGCCGACACCGGGGATCACCGCGCCCTGCATGCGGATGGCCAGGGCGTCGAGGAAGCCGAAGAGCAGGCAGGCGGCCAGCGTGGGCAGGGGCTTCCACTTGCCGAAGATCATGGCGGCCAGGGCGATGTAGCCGCGGCCGGCCGTCATGTTCGGCGAGAAGGAGGCGTTCTGCGCCAGGGTCAGGTAGGCACCGGCCAGGCCGCAGAGCAGGCCGTTGAGCATCAGCGCGGCATAACGCAGCCGCGGCACGGACACGCCGGCCGCATCCACCATGGCCGGGTTCTCGCCGACCGCGCGCAGGCGCAGGCCCGGCTTGGTGCGCTCGAGGAAGAACCAGACCCCGGCCACCAGGAAGAAAGCAAGGTAGACCAGCAGGTTGTGGCTGAGCAGGCCGTGGCCGACGATGGCGCCCAGCCAGGGGCCTAGGGCCGCCACGGCCGCCTCGGGCTCGCTCCAGCCGGGGATCAGGCCGGTCAGGCGCACATCGGCCGTGATCGGCGGGGTCTGGCCACCCTGGGCGAACCAGGCGATGCCCAGCACCACGGTCAGGCCCGCCGCCATCATATTGAGCGCCACACCCGACACCACCTGATCACCGCGGTGGGTGACGCAGGCAAAGCCGTGGATCAGCGACATGGCGCAGGCCACGGCGATGGCCGCCGCCAGGCCCATGCCGGCGGAATGGCTGGCACTGGCGGCCGCCGCAGCAGCAAAGGCCGCGAACAACATCTTGCCTTCCAGGCCGATGTCGATCACGCCCGAGCGCTCGCTGATCAAGCCCGCCAGGGCGCAGAGCAGCAGCGGCGTGGTGACCCGCAGGGTCGAGGCCAGCATCGAGCCGATCAGGATCTCATCCATGAGCCAGCTCCTTCGCAACGCCCTTGTTTTTTCCAGACAGCCAGCCGTGCAGCTTGACGAACAGCGGCAGGCTCACGGTCGCCATGGCGCCAGCGAACAGCACGATCAGGCCCTGGGCCGTGACCACCATCTCGCGGCTGAAGCCCGGCAGCTCGAAAGACACTTCCACGCCGCCCTGATACAGCACGCCAAACAGCAGCGAGGCCAGCACGATGCCGACCGGATGGTTGCGGCCCATCAGCGACACGGCGATGCCGGTGAAGCCGGCACCGGCGACGAAGTCCAGGGTCAGCTTGCCCTGCACGCCGGAGATCTCATTGACGGCCACCAGGCCGGCCAGCGCGCCGGCCAGGCCCATGGCCACCAGCACCTGGTACTTGGGGCGGATGCCGGCGTAATGCGCGGCGCGCGGCGCGCTGCCGACGGCGCGCAAGGCATAGCCGGCCGCGCTCTTCCACAAAAACCACCAGACGAAGACGCAAGCCAGCAAGGCCAGCAGCAGGCTCAGGTTCAGCGGCGAGGATGGCATCTCGACACCGAACAGCGCCGCCAGCTGATGCAGGGCCGGCATGCGTGCCGACTCGGCAAAGTCCGCACTCTCCACCGCCATGCTGCCGGCCGGACGCAGCCAGTTGACCAGCAGATACACGTTCAGGCTGGCGGCCAGGAAGTTGAACATGATGGTGGTGATGACGATGTGGCTGCCGCGCCAGGCCTGCAGCCAGCCGGGGATCAAGGCCCAGACCATGCCGAACACCGCCGCGGCGATCACCAGCAGCGGCAGCAGCACCGCGGCCGGCAGATGCGCGCCCAGGGCCAGGGCCAGCAGGCCCACGCCCAGGCCGCCAAACGTGGCCTGCCCTTCCCCGCCGATATTGAACAAGCCGCCGTGGATGGCCACGGCCACGGCCAGGCCGGTGAATATGAAGGTGGTCGTGTAGTACAGGGTGTAGCCCAGGCCGCGCAGGCTGCCGAGCGAGCCCTGCAGCAGCACGCTCAGCGCATGCATGGGGCTCTGGCCAATCGCCAGCACCACCAGGCCGGCCACGCCCAGGGCCACGGCCAGGTTCCACAAGGGCAAGAGGCCCAGGTCGATCCAGCGCGGCAAGGCGCTGCTCGATGAAGATGAAGATGCACTCATGCTTGTTGCAACGCCGCAGCGTTTGTTTCTTCTTTCGCGGTGGCGGCCATCAGCAGGCCCAGGCGGGTTTCGGTGCACTCGGCAATGTCCAGCTCGCCGGTGATGCGGCCGCCGTTCATGACGATGACGCGGTCGGACAGGGCCAGGATCTCGTCCAGCTCGCTGCTGACGACCAGCACCGCACAGCCGGCATCGCGCAAGGCGCGCAGCTGCTGGTGGATGAACTCGATGGCGCCGATGTCGACGCCGCGCGTCGGCTGGCCGACCAGCAGCACCGTGGGCGCCTGGCCGATTTCGCGCGCCAGCACCAGCTTTTGCTGGTTGCCGCCCGAGAACTTGCTGGAGCCGATGTTCATGTCACGCGGTCGCACATCAAAGCGCTCGGCCATGGCCGCTGCCTCGGACTTCATGCGCTCGTGATTCATGGCCGCACCCAGCGGGCCGCTGCGATACAGGGGCAGGTCTTGATAGCCCAGCACCGCGGTTTCCCAGGCGGGGAAGCTCATCACCATGCCGCAGGCATGGCGGTCTTCCGGCACATGGGCCAGGCGGCACTCGCGCGCACTGCGCGGCTCCATCCATGAGCCAGCCGCGGCGTCGAAGCGGCGCCCGCCCAGCTCCAGCTGGCCGGTTTCCGGCGCGCGCATGCCGCTGAGCACTTCCAGCAGCTCGGTCTGGCCATTGCCCGACACGCCGGCCACGCCGACGATCTCGCCGGCGCGCAGCTGCAGGCCGATGTCTTGCAGCAATGGCACGGCCTGGCCGGCGGTCAGGCTCAGGCCCTGCACCCGCAGGCGCAGCGGCGCCGCGGCGTCGTGGGCGGCGGCCTGCTCGGGTCGGCCCAGATGCACCTTGCGGCCCACCATGGCCTGAGCCAGGTCTTCCGGGCTGGTTTCTGAAATAGTCTTGGTCTGCACGACCTGACCCGCACGCATCACGGTGACGGCATCGCACAGCGCCATCACTTCCTTGAGCTTGTGGGTGATCAAGAGGATGGTGGTGCCACGTTCGCGCAGGCGGCGCAGGGTCTCGAAGAGCTGCAGGGTTTCCTGCGGGGTCAGCACCGCAGTGGGCTCATCCAGGATCAGGATCTTGGCGCCGCGGTACAGGGCCTTGAGGATCTCCAGGCGCTGCAGCTCACCCACCGGCAGCTCGCCCACCAGGGCGTCCAGATGCACATGCAGGCCGGTTTCGCTCATCAAGGCCTGCAACTGGCTGCGCACCTTGCGCTTGGCAGCATTGAGGAAGAAGGCCGGCTCGGCGCCCAGCATCACGTTGTCGAGGCAGCTCAGGGTGTCGACCAGCATGAAGTGCTGGTGGACCATGCCGATGCCCAGCTCAATCGCCTGCTGCGAGTCCTTGATCTGCGCCGGGCGGCCGGCGATGGCGATGCTGCCGCTGTCGGCCTGGTAGTAGCCGTAGAGGATGGCCATCAGCGTGCTCTTGCCGGCGCCGTTCTCGCCGACCAGGCCGTGCACGGTGCCGGAGCGCACGCTCAGGCTGACCTCACGGTTGGCCTGCACGGCGCCGAAGCGCTTGGAGATGTCTCGCAGCTCGACGGCCGGCGGGGCACCGTCCGCGGGCACGGTGCCCTTGCTCTGGGTCGTCATGGATGGATGTCGCTGAATTTCGCGGAAAGTGACGCCGGGCAGGCGCTCAGTACTTGCAGGCGTTGTCCGCCATGTAGTCCGCCACCTTGATCTTGCCGACGACGATGTCGGCCTTGATAGCCTCCACCTTGGTCTTGAGCGCGGGGCTGATCAGCTTGCTGTTGTGCTGATCCAGCGCGTACTCGACGCCGCCTTCCTTCAGGCCCAGCACCGAGACGCCGGCCTTCCAGCCCTTGAGCACGTTGTACACGGCCACGTCCACGTTCTTGACCATGGAGGTCAGCATGGTGCCGGGCTGCAGATGGTTCTGATTGCTGTCCACACCGATGGCCAGCTTGCCGGCGTCCTTGGCCGCCTGGTAGACGCCCGAGCCGGTACCGCCTGCCGCAGCGAAGACGATGTCCGAGCCCTTGGCAAATTGCGACTTGGCCAGCTCACCGCCGCGCGTCGGGTCGTTCCAGGCGCTGGAGGTGGTGCCGGTCATATTGGAGAAGACCTCAGCCTTGGGGTTGGTCGCCTTCACGCCTTGCTCGAAGCCGCACTGGAACTTGCGGATCAAGGGGATGTCCATGCCGCCGACAAAGCTGACCTTGCCGGTCTTGCTGGTCAGCGCGGCCATGGCGCCGACCAGGTAGCTGCCCTCGTGTTCCTTGAACACCACCGACTGCACATTGGGCGCGTTGACCACCGAGTCGATGATGGCGAACTGAGTCTTGGGGAAGTCCTTGGCCACCTGCTGCAGGGCCGAGGCCTGGGCAAAGCCGATGCTGATGATGGGGCTGGCGCCACGCTCAGCCATGCGGCGGATGGCCTGCACGCGCTGGGTGTCGTTGCTGATCTCGAATTCGAGATAAGGCTTGCCAGTTTCCTTCTTCCAGCGCTCGACGCCGCGGTAGGCCGATTCATTGAAGCTCTTGTCGAACTTGCCACCCATGTCAAAAATGACAGCGGGTTGCCCGGCCTGGGCCAGCGCCGACAGGGACAGGGCAGACAGCGCAAGAGTCACGGCGGCACGAACAAACAAAGGTGTGGCGATCATGGCAGCAGGAATGGGCAGGCACATCGGTGAAAGAACGCCGTCGGGGCCATCTGGGCCGGCCGGCAGCGCGGGGTAGGGCTTCGGGCAGATTGCCCCCGTCTTTTTACGAACGCCAGACGGTAGTCGACATCGGGCGCTGATTGTAAGAAAACTCAGTGTATCGGCTGATAAAGGAAAACGCTAAACGTTTGCGCGCCCCATTTTATGCATTTGCGCAACTGCGGCGCTAGGCAGGGACACCCACTCGGGTGGGCGCTTTTCCAGCCCGGAAATGGCCACGGGCTTGCTGGCAACTGGCGCGCCCCTGCACAAGTCCGCAGCACCTCACGGCCCACAGCGCGCTCGGGGCTCGAAACACCCCGCGATCCACCCGGCCGGCGCCGGCCCTGGCTGCAAGCCCAGTTCACCCAAGACTGAGGCAGCGCAAACCCACGCGGCATCTGACCCGCCCATCGAAGCCTACAATGAGAATAATTCTCGATTGCAAATCGCCGGCATGATCTGAAGGGCACCGGGCCCGCCAGAACAGCAGCCGACGAAGCAACCAAGCTCCGCCACCCGTGCCCGACAACGCACCACGCCTCGCATGACCGATCTCAGTGCCTCCAGCGCCCTGCCCGCCGCGGCGAGTGCACCCCTGACTCACAACACCGCTATCGACGACGCCAAGCCCAGGGCCGGCAACACCGCCACCTTGGCGCAGCTCGACCTGGGTCAGGCCATGCAGGTGCTCGCCGTTCGGGCGCCTGCCCACGCGCCGGAATGGGCCGACTGGTTGGCCGAAATCGGTTTCCTGCCCGGCGAAGCGGTCAAGATCCTCGACCGCGGCCTGCCCGGCGGCGATCCGCTGGTCGTGCGCATCGGCCAGTCCACCTTTGCCCTGCGTCGCGCCGAGGCGGCATGCATCCAGGTGCAAGCCCCGCATGACCCGGAGCCAGCACATGGCTGAGGCGGTCATCCATGTGCACCGGGGCGGGCCGCTGCTGGCCCTGGTCGGCAACCCGAACTGCGGCAAGACCGCCCTCTTCAACCGCCTGACCGGCAGCCAGCAAAAAGTGGCCAACTACGCTGGCGTCACCGTCGAGCGCAAAGAGGGCCGCCTGCTCAGCGCCGCCGGCCGAGCCCTGCGCCTGCTCGACCTGCCCGGCACCTACAGCCTGAACCCGCGCTCGCCCGATGAGCGCGTCACCTGTGATGTGCTGGCCGGCCGTGCGCGCGGCGAGAAGCGCCCCGATCTGGTGGTCTGCGTGCTCGACGCCACCAATCTGCGCCGCACCCTGCGCCTGGTGCTGGCGGTGCAGCGACTGGGCCTGCCCTGCGTGGTGGCGCTGAATATGGCCGACCTGGCCGCCCGGCGCGGCCTGACCATCGACGCCGAGGCGCTGTCGCGTGAGTTGGGTGTACCCGTGCTGCGCACCGTGGCCACGGCGGGCGAAGGCGTGACCGAGCTGAAAGCCCTGCTCGATGACAAAGCGGTCTGGGCGCCGGGCGCCCTGCCCCACAGCGAGGCGGACGGCGACCACGAACGCATCAAACAGATCCTGCAGCGACTGCAACTGGATCAAGAGCTGCCTGAGCTGCCCAGCGATCGCCTCGACCGCGTGTTGCTGCATCCGGTGGCCGGCCCGCTGATCCTGGCGGCCGTGCTCTTCCTGCTCTTCCAGGCCGTGTTTGCCTGGGCTACCGGGCCCATGGATCTGATCAAGGACGGCATGGCCGCGCTGGGCGAGTGGGTCGGCGGCGCCCTGCCCGAAGGCTGGCTGCGCAGCCTGCTGGTGGACGGACTGATCGCCGGTGTCGGCGGCGTGCTGGTCTTCCTGCCGCAGATCCTGATCCTGTTCTTCTTCATCCTGATCCTGGAAGAAAGCGGCTATCTGCCGCGCGCGGCGTTTTTGCTGGACCGTTTGATGGGCAGCGTCGGCCTCTCGGGCCGCAGCTTCATCCCCTTGCTGTCCAGCTTTGCCTGCGCCATCCCCGGCATCATGGCCACGCGCAGCATCGCCAACCCGCGCGACCGCTGGGTCACCATCCTGATCGCGCCGCTGATGACCTGCTCGGCCCGGCTGCCGGTCTACGCCCTCTTGATCGGCGCCTTCATCCCGGCGCGGCAGTTGGCCTGGGGTTTGCAGTTGCAGGGCCTGGTGCTGTTCGGGCTCTACCTGGCCGGCATCCTCGGCGCCCTGTGCGTGGCCTGGCTGCTCAAGCGCTTCACCCAAAGCGGTGGGCAGGTGCGGCCGCTGATGATGGAGCTGCCGGCCTACCACTGGCCGCATCCGCGCAATATCGCCCTGGGTCTGTGGCAGCGCGCGGTGATCTTTGTGCGCCGGGTCGGCGGCATCATCATGGTGCTGACGCTGCTGCTCTGGCTGCTGGCCAGCTTTCCTGACGCGCCCGAAGGCGCCAGCGAGCCCGCCATCGTCTACAGCCTGGCCGGCATGCTGGGCCGCGGCCTCGCGCCGCTGTTCGAGCCTCTGGGCTTCAACTGGCAGATCTGCCTGGCCCTGGTGCCGGGCATGGCCGCGCGCGAGGTGGTGATCAGCGCCCTGGGCACGGTCTACGCCCTGTCCAGCGGCGGCACCGATGCGGCCGAGGCCTTGAGTCCGCTGATCGCACAGAGCTGGAGCCTGCCCATGGCGCTGGCCCTGCTGGCCTGGTTTGTCTTTGCGCCGCAGTGCATCGCCACCCTGGCCGCCGCCCGGCGCGAGACCGGTGGCTACAAGACACCTGCGCTGATGCTGGCCTACCTCTTCGGCCTGGCTTACCTGGCGGCCTGGCTGACCTTCAAGATCAGCAGCGCCTTGCTTGCCTGAGGCCGAAGGCGATGTTCACGAATCTCTGGCCACGATCCCGTGTAAACCCTGAGGCTCAAAGCCCAATGCAGCCCCCACACTGCCGGGCCTGCGCACGCATGGCGTGAGGTCGCCACTGCGCGCTGCCAAAGCAACAACAAGCATGTCTCGAAGGAAACCCATGAAACTGAACCAGCTGATCGCCGCCCTGATCCTGCCTTGCGCCGCTGCCGCCGCATTTGCCGCCCCGGCCAAGTACGTGATCGACGACCAATCGACCGCCAATCTGATGGATCAAGCCTCGGCCGAAGCCATCTGGTTGAAGAGCATCACCCCGGCCACGGTCAAGCTGTTCCCGGCCAAGGCCTGGGGCTTCCTGAGCCAGGTGGAGGGCGGCATCGATGTGGCGCAAAAAACCTGCGTGATCACCGCCCGCGCCGTCGTCGTGCCGCGCAAGGGCAAGGAGTTGCTGTTCAAGCCCGCCAAGAGCGCCACCACCTTCGGCGCCGCTCCCAATGCCACACCTGAACAGTGCAAGGCCCTGGGCAAGGCCAAGCTGGAAGAGGCTGTGCAAGCCCTGGCCGGCGCCATGGGCACCAGCAACTGATCCTTCCCCGGACATTCCCCGGACATTCCCCGGCGCAGCGCCTTGAACGCTGCCAAACTCAGCCCGCCGTCTCCCGACGCGCGGGCTTTTTCTTTGGCTTTTCTACCCACACGGTCGGCGGGTCGGCCGCTAGACTGGGCCGATGGAGTTCCTGCCCGAACACATCCACAGCGAGGCCAGCCTGGCCAAGGTGGTGGCCATGTTGCGGGCCAGCCCGGTGTTCGGTGCGCTCTCGCACGCCATCATCGACGAGCTGGCCGAGGCCATGCAGGAATGCCTGGTGCGCGGCGGCGAGACCCTGCTGCGCGAAGGCGAGGACTCCGACTCCATCATCTTCGTCATCAGCGGCGGCCTGCGCGTGACCCGGCGCGGCCCGAACGGGCAGCTGCTGCTCTACAACCAGATTCAGCCCGGCCAGAGCATTGGCGAGCTGGGCCTGATCCTGCAGCAGCCGCGCGCCCAGGACGTGACCGCCGTGCGCGACTCGCGCCTGGCCGTGCTCAGCCGCAGCGCCTACGAGGCTTTGTTGCTGCGCCACCCCGGCGAGCTGTGCCAGGTCTTTGTGCAGGCCGTCTACGAACGCCTGCGCCCGCAGCATGACGCCCCCAGCCACCAGCGCATGGCCCAGACCTTTGCCCTGCTGCCCCTGCAGCCGGCGCTGGAATCGGACGGCTGCGCCACCGCCCTGGCCGAGGACCTGTGCCGCTGCCTGAGCCTGCAAGGCCGCGCCGCCCATGTGCGCCAGCAGGCGGCACGCCCCGACGAGCCCGCCCAGCTGCTGCTCAACGGCCAGCCGATGGCGCGCGAAGCCCTCGCGCATCTCGAAGACGAACACGACTTCATCGTCTACCAGGCGGCCTGCGTCCCGGGCGAGCTCACACAGGATGCCGGCGCCGCCAGCGCCCTGCCCTGGACCCGCTTTGCCCTGCGCCAGGCCGATCAGCTGATCCTGCTCAGTGGCGCCCATGCCCCAGCCGCCCCCAGCGCTGCCGAACGACAACTGTTGGCCGAGGACGGCAGCGCCGCCTTGAAACGCCAGCATCTGGTGCTGCTGCACGACGCCCACGAGGCCCAGCCCGTGCTGCCCGCACCCTGGCTACAAGGCCGCGAGCTGGAGCGCATCTACCCCCTGCGCCGCGCCCGACTGGGCGACACGCAACGCCTGGCCCGCTTTCTCACCGGCAGTGCCCTGGGGCTGGTGCTGGGCGGCGGCGGCGCGCGCGGTTTTGCCCATCTGGGCGTGCTGCGCGCCCTGCAGGAGCATGCCCTGCCGGTGGACCTGATCGCCGGCAACAGCATGGGCGCCCTGATCGCCGCGCAGTACGCTTGCGGTCACAGCCTGGATCAGATCCTGGCGCAGACGCGGCGCTTCGCCGCCGGCGGCGAGCGCCTGACACTGCCGTTGGTGTCCCTGGTGGCCGGCCGAAGGGTCGAGCGCGACCTGCGCCGCCTGTTCGGCGAGCGCCTGATCGAGCAGCTCTGGCTGCCCTTCTTCGCTGCCGCCTGCAACCTCAGCGAAGGCAACACCAGCACCCTGGACCAAGGCCCGATTTGGCGCGCCGTGCTGGCCAGCAATTCGCCCGCCGGCCTGTTCCCGCCGGTGCTGCAGGGCGGCGCCCTGCTGGTGGACGGCGCCATCCTCGACAACGTGCCGGTGCAGGCCATGCGCATGCGCCTGGGCACGCCGCTCGAGCGGCGCCGCGGCAACGGCAGCATCATTGCCGTCGATGTCGATGTGCGCGAGAACCTGCGTGCCGACCAGGGCCTGCAGCGGCTGAACAACTGGCAGGTGCTGAAGCGCTGGCTGCGCCCCGGGGCTCCAGCCGCCCCCGGAATTGCCGACATCCTCTACAGCGCCGGCCACATCGGCAGCCTGGGCCAGCGTCAGCGCGCCCGGGCTCAGGCCGACCATTACCTCGAGCCACCGGTGGCGAAGTACCCGCTCATGGCCTACAGCCAGGGCGCCGAGATCGCCGAGCTGGGCTACCGCCACGCGATGGAACACATCGAACAATGGGATCGCACACAGCTGCTCAATTTGAAGCCCAGGGACTGAGCGCCGGCAACCTGGCGCCCGATGCGGCAACGCACGCCAGCGGCCGCCTGCCCCCCCCCGCAGACCTGAGCCAATCACCGCGCCTGAGCCGCCTGCTGCCACTCTCGCTGAGCCAGCGCGAAGTCTGGCTCGATCAGCGGGCCTGGCCGGGCAGCAGCCATCTCAATATCGGCGGCGGCGCCGTGCTGCGCGGCCCTCTGAACATCGCCCGCCTGCATGCCTCGCTGCAGCACCTGGTCGACCGGCACGAAGCCTTGCGCCTGGTGCCTCGCAGCGACGGCCAACAGCTGCTGCTGGCCACGCACCCGGCCCGGCTGGAGGTGATCGAGCTCCAGGAATCCAGTGACACCGAAGCCGAAGCCGCCATGGCCCGGCACTGGAATGCCCGCATGGCCGAGCCGTTTGAGCTCGGTGAACAGCCGCCCTGGCGCTTCATCCTGCTGCGCGCCCATGCCACCCTGCACGGCCTGAGCATCCAATTCCACCACCTGGTGATGGATGGCTGGGGCACCACCCAGCTCATGCAGGCCTGGAGCACGATCTACCAAGACCTGGGCTCGAGGGATGACGAGAGCACCGACTGCACGGGCAGCAATGACGATTGCAGCGTCGGCGCCAGCTACATCGCCTTCATCGAGGACTCGAAGCGCTATCGGCAATCGGCCTTGTTCGAGCGCGATGCTGGCTATTGGCAACGCGAACTGGCACCGCTGGCTGCGCCCGGCCGCAAGCCCCTGGTAGAACGACGGCGCATCGCTCACGCGCCACCAGGACCCGCCCAGTTGCCGGCTGCTCATCTGATCCAGCTGAGCCTGGACAAGGCGCCCTATGCCGCGCTGGAGCAGCGCGCTCGCGCCGAGGGCTTGAGCAGCTTCAATGTCTTGCTGGCGGCCCTGGCGCTGTACTTCGGCCGGCTCAGCGGCCAAAGCCAGGTGTTGGTCGGTGTACCCAGCTTGAACCGCAGCGGCCAGCGCTTCCGCCACACGCCCGGCATGTTCACCGGCCTGCAATGCCTGCGCCTGGACCTCGAACGCGCCGGCACTGCCGGCGGCCTGATGCAGCAAGCGAGCGCCCAGATGCAAGCCGCATTGCGCCATGCGCGCTACCCGCTGAGCGAACTCGCCCATGCCTTGCCAGGATTGCACCTGCCGGGCCAGGGCGAGATGCTGGAGTTGCTGCTGTCTTTCGAACGTCAAGACTACCGACTGCCCTTTGGCGAAGCGCGGCTGGAGGACTCGCGCCAACTCTTCAGTGGCCGCGCGCGCTTTCCCCTGGCGCTGACCCTGTGCGAGTTCGATGGAGGCGCCGCACCCGCCCTGGTGTTGGAGGCCAGCGGCGACTGCTTCGAGGCTGCAGAAGCCGCTCTGCTGGCGCCCCGAATCTGGCATGTGGCGCGGCACCTGAGCGAACATCCCGAGTGCCCGCTGGATGCTGTGAGCCTGCTGCCCGAAGAAGAGCACTGGGCCCTGATTCACGGCCTGCACAAAGACCTGGCGTCGCAGGAGGCCCCGCAGCCCTGGCTGCACCAGTTCTGCCATCAGGCCGGCTTGCAGCCCCAGGCCTGCGCCTTGGTCTGGGATGGCGCGGCTGGCACGGAGACCATGAGTTATGGCGAGCTGCTGCTGCGCGGCGAAGCGCTGGCGCGACAGCTCCGCGCCCTGGGCGTCGCGCGTGAGCAGGTGGTGGCATTGGCCATGGAGCGTTCACCCGAGCTGGTGGTGGCATTGCTGGGCATCGGCCTGGCAGGCGCCGCCTTTCTACCCCTGGACCCGCAAGCCCCGGTCGCCCGCCTGAGCGGCGTGCTGATGGACAGCGGCGCACAGGCCCTGCTGCTGGACGCCGTCAACCCATCAGGCGTCGAAGCCCTGGCCGAACTGCCGGGGCTGGGCTCGCGCTGCCTTCGTCTGCCCCTGCCTTTGCCCGAGGCGAGGGACAACGAAGCCGACGAGCTCGCTGGCGACGCCCCGAGCCACGATGTGGCCCGCCCCGAGGACCTGGCCTATGTGCTCTTCACCTCGGGCTCCACCGGGCGGCCCAAGGGCGTGATGGTTGAACACGCGGCCTTGAGCCGGCGCCTGGCCTGGCTGGCTCGTCGCTGGCAGATCACGCCGCAGGATCGTTCGATCCAGGGCACGCACCACGGCTTTGACCCGGCCCTGATCGAGCTGCTGCTGCCGCTGAGCCTGGGGGCCAGCATCGCCCTCCCCCCACCTGGGCGTTTGCATCCACGCCGACTGGCCGAGCAAATGGCCCGACATGGCGCCACCTTCGGCGCTTTTGTGCCCAGCACGCTCGCGGGCCTGGTCGAGGCCTGGGCACAGGCCCAGCGTCAAGGCCTGCCCGCACCCAGCCTGCGTGTGGCCTGCTGCGGCGGTGAGTTGCTTTCCCCCGAATTGCTGCGGCGATTCCAGTCGCTCTGCAGTGCCCAGCTCTACAACCTCTACGGCCCCACCGAGGCCTGCATCTTCAGCACTGCCTGGCCCTGCGAACCCTCGGCCCAGCCGCCCGATGGGGATGAAGCATCCTCAGGTATTCAAGCGACTGACGTGCCCCTGGGTCGCCCAGTCGATGACACGCGCATCCATGTGCTGGACACCCTACTCCAGCCCATGCCCTTCGGCGTCAGCGGTGAAATCTACATCGGCGGGTCCGCGCTGGCTCGCGGTTATCTGGGGCGCCCCGAGCTGGACGCCCAACACTTCGTGCCCGACCCCTTCCTACCCGAACAGACCGGCGCCCGCCTGTATCGAAGCGGCGACCGAGGCTGGCTCGACCCCCAGGGTCTGCTCCACTTTGGCGGCCGACTGGACCGCCAGGTCAAGCTGCGCGGGCAGCGCATCGAGCTCGGAGACGTGGAAGCCGCCTGCCTGCACTTGCCCCTGGTACAGCAAGCCGTGGTGCAACTGCTGCAAGAGCCCGGCCCTGCCCATCTGCACGCCTGGCTGGCCGGGCCCGAGCTCCGAGATGAGCACCTGCCCGCACTGTGGGCCGGCCTGCGCCTGAGGCTGCCCGAGGCCATGCGGCCCAGTGGCATCACGCTGCTGCCGGAATTGCCGGTCAATGCCCAGGGCAAGTTGCTCACCAGCGCCTTGCCTCAGCCGCAGGCCAGTGATCGAAGCCCCGCATGCCCAAGCACGGGCCAACTCCGGCCGCCGCAACCCGGCATGGAGCAGCGTCTGCTGAGCCTCTGGAGCGAAGCCCTGCCGGCCGCCGCCCAGGCAGCTGCCGCCCTAGGCCAGCATCTCGATCTGGACGCGGACTTCTTCGCGCTGGGTGGGGACTCACTGGCCGCACTCGGCATTCTGGCCAGCCTGGAGGACGAGCTGGGCCGCCGCCTTCCGCTGCAGCTGATGCAGGAGCATCCCAGCATTGCCAGCTTGGCCCGCGCCCTTCGCCGACCGCCGCGCCAACCAGGCTTGCTGCGTGCGCTGCCGGCCCGCGGACCAGGCCGCTCGGCGAGCGAACCGGTGCGGGCCCAGCTCTTTGTGGCCGCATCCGGCCACGGCGATGTGCTGCGCCTGCAGCAGCTGGCCGATGCGCTGCCAGTCGGGCTGCAACTCTTCATGCTGCAACCGCCCCTGGACCACCGCAAGCGCAGCCTCGAAGAACTGGCCCAGCTCTATGCCGAAGCGATGGCAGCAGTGCGTGAGACGCCCCTGCCTTGCTGGCTGGCTGGCTTTTCCGTGGGCGGCGTCACGGCCCTGGCCACGGCCGCGCTGCTTCAGAAGCAAGAGCTGCCGCCGGACGGACTGATCCTGCTGGACAGCATCCACCCCGAGGCCGTGCTGGGCGGCACCGCCTCCTGGCGCACCCTGGGCTGGCTGGTGCGCAAGCTGCACGTGCAAGACCTCAGCCTCAACGGCCGGCGCCTGGGCGCGATGTTCAGCGACCCCGGTCTGGTCAGCCAGGTACAGGCGCTGCGTGGCCATCGCTGTCAGGCGTTCGACGGGCCCGTGCTGCTGCTGCAGTCAGCCGGATTGGCGCGCTGGCAGCGCATGCTGTTCCAGGGCTGGCAGCGGCTGATGCCGCATCAGCTGCAACGCCGCCAGATCGCAGGCACCCACGGCTCGATCTTCGAGCCCGCCCATGTCGATGATCTGGCCCGCGCCTTGTCACAGTTCATGGGGCACACTGAGGACGCATGACGCCTCATTCCCCTGCACCGCCGGGCCACGACACGACGCCGGGTGGTTCCAACCACCGCACGGACCGATCTCGCCTGCGCCGGCGCCTGCGCATGCTCTGGCTCCTGCTGGCGCTGTTGCTCAGCCTGAGCCTGATCTGGGCCCATGGCGATGGGCGAGAAGCCTTGCAAGCGCAAACCCTGCTGCCGCGCCTGCAAGCCCTGGGCCAGGCCCTGGGGCCGTTGGGGGTGATCGGCGTGATGACAATGGCTCTGGTGTTGGCCGTGCCCCTGATGCTGATGAC
The DNA here is from genome assembly GCF_027863535.1 of Paucibacter sp. B51. Classification (NCBI taxonomy): domain Bacteria; kingdom Pseudomonadati; phylum Pseudomonadota; class Betaproteobacteria; order Burkholderiales; family Sphaerotilaceae; genus Roseateles; species Paucibacter sp. B51. The sequence continues at coordinate 4,412,189 of NZ_JAPIVN010000001.1, forward strand.
CGTGCTGGCACTGGCGGCCCTGGGCCCGGCCCTGGGCATGACCTGTACCTTGACAGCGGGCGTGCTGGCGTCGGGGCTGAGCCACAGCATCGGCCATGGCCTGGGGCACGCCGCCTTGCGAGAACTGGCCGGCCCGCGGCTGCAGGCGATCAGCCAGGCACTGGCCGCGCGCGGCCTGATGGCCGTGATCCTGATTCGGTGGCTGCCGATTGCCCCTTTCGCCTTGGTCAATATGGTGGCCGGAGCCAGCCACATCCGACTTCGCGACATGCTGCTCGGCACCCTGCTCGGCATGCTGCCGGCCACGCTGGTCCTGGCCTTTTTCATGGATGCACTGATTCAAGCCTGGCACGAGGCCAATGCCGCCGACGGGGCACGGCTGCTGGGCGCCTTGCTACTGCTCGCCGTGGCTGCGGGCCTGCTCAGACGCTGGATGCGCCGGCGCAGACCTGAACGCTGAAACGGCCGCGCATGCTCGGGTTGAGGCCCCGGGTTGAGGCAAGAGATGGATCAACCCGTGTCGGCAAGCCCAGAAACGAAAAAACCCTCAAGCTTTCGCCTGAGGGTTTTCATGTTTTGGGGTGGCTGATGGGACTCGAACCCACGACAACAGGAATCACAATCCTGGACTCTACCAACTGAGCTACAACCACCGTCGAGACAAAGATTATAGACCGGATTTTGTGATCAGCGCAAGTCTTGATGAAAAATCTGCTGAGCCACGAAAGAACCCAATGTCCATATCAACCTGAAGCGCTGCGACGGCAAGCGCCTCATTGAAACGGGTGTCCAATCCAGCCGCCCGCGATCGTGGGGTGGGAGGACTGGATCGGATTGCCTTACTGGGCTGCCGAGGCCGCGGCTGCAGGGGCCTTGACCACGGCTTTGTAGCGGGTCTTCAGTGCATTGGAATAGGCTTGCGCTTCCACAGCCGACCAGGCTTGGGCGTACTGCGTGGCGGCGCGCTTGGCATCCACCACCGCCGGATCCCGAGCGACGACTTTGTTGATGCGAGCCAGCACATAGCTGCCATCACCGCCGTCGATGCCAACCACGGCGGGCAACTTGCTGGCATCGGCCGACAGAATGCCTTCCAGCACCTTGCGCGGCAGATCACGCGGCAGCGCACGCGACACGAGCACGGGAGCTTCCAGCCCGGCAGCATCCGCGGCACCGGCCTTCTGCAGCTCGGCGACGCGGGCCGTGCCCGCCTTGACGGCTTGTGCCGTGGCCAGCTGGCGAATCAGTTGGGTCTTGACCGTGTCCTTCACCTGCGCCAGCGGCAGCAGGTGCGCCGGGTTGTGCTGCACCACGCGGGCAGCGACCAGCTGATTCGGGGCGGCCTCAACAGCTTCGGTGTTGCGCTTGTTGCGCAGCGAGTCGTCGCTGAACACGGCTTCCAGCAGCTTCACCGAAGCCAAAGGCCCGGTCGCGCCAGGCGCGGGCTTGCGCTGCACGGTGGCGTTCAGCACATTGAGCTTGAGCTTGTCGGCCACGGGCTGCAGGCTGTCGGCCTGCTCGTAGACGCTGTTGCTGAACTGCTCAGCCACTTCAGTGAAGCGCTTTTGCGCCAGCTGCTTGCGTACCTCGGCCTCGATCTCTGCGCGCAGCGACTCGAAGCTCTTCTTTTCACCGCCTCGCACGCCGGTCAGCTGAATGATGTGGTAGCCAAACTCGGACTCGACCAGAGGGCTGATCTCTCCCTGCTTGAGTGCGTATGCGGCGTCTTCGAACGGCTTGACCATGGCGCCGCGGCCGAAGAAATCGAGATCGCCGCCATTGGCAGCCGAGCCCTCGTCCTGCGAATTCTTGCGCGCCAAATCGGCGAACTGAGCCGGGTTCTTGCGCGCTTGCGCCAGCAGGTCTTCCGCCTTGGCCTTGGCCTTGGCGCGCTCGTCCGGCTTGCCGTCCTTGTCGGTCTTGATCAGGATGTGGCTGGCGCGACGTTCCTCGGCCACGGTGTAACGCGAGGCGTTCTCGCTGTAGTACTTGCGCAGGTCTTCTTCAGTGAAGCTGACATCGGACTTGAGTGCCTCCAGATCCAGCACCAGGTACTGGATCTGAGCGTTCTCCGCCACCTGGAACTGCTGGGCGTTCTTCGGATCCTTGTAGAAGGCTTCCAACTCGGCGTCGCTGGGCGAGATGGCCGCAGCGTAGTCCTGGGCCTTGAATCGCTGCAACTGCACTTCACGCTGCTGCAGCAAGGCATCAAATGCCACGCCCGCATTGGCGCTGCTGGCCAGGCTCGAGTTGGCCAGGCCTGCAGACACCTGGCGGAGGGTCAGGTCTTGACGCAGACGTTCGACGAACATCTGCGAGCTCATGCCCTGGGCAGCCAGCAGCGACTTGTTGAGGCTGCCGTCCGGGTTGCGCAGGAAAGCGAACTGAGGATCGTTCATGAACATGGCCTGCAGGCGCTCGTCACTGACGAAGAGATGCTGGTCCTTGGCAGCCGCTTGCAGCACACGCTCGCGCACCAGGCCATCCAGGGCCTCGCGGCGGGCTTCCGGTGAGTCCAGCAGCTTGGGGTCCAGATTGGGCATCTGGCGGCGCAGGCGATCGGCTTGCTCGCGCTGGGCGGCATCCCATTCGGCCTGGGTGATCTTTTGACCGGCGACTGTGGCCACGCTCTTGTTGGCACCATCCATGAAGCTGGTATAGCCCTCAATCCCGACCAGGGCGAATGACGGGAGGATGAGGATCAGCAAGAGCAGCTGAAACAGGCGGTTGTGCTTACGGACGAAATCAAACATCGAAACCTCAGACATGCAGACACGACAAAGGCGAACCGGAGTTCGCCTTTGCGTGGGATGGCCTTCTTCTAGCCAAGGCCCACGTCCAGACAGAGTGTCGGACTGGGGCAATACTGGTGGGTGCTGACGGGCTCGAACCGCCGACCTGCGCCGTGTAAAGGCGACGCTCTACCAACTGAGCTAAGCACCCGGGAAACCGGATCAACCAACAACTACAACTTACTCAAAACTTCCAAACGGGGCTGACGCCGAACTTCAGTTGACCGCGTCTTTGAGCGCCTTGCCGGGCCGGAACTTCGGCACTTTGGCAGACTTGATCTTGATCGCATCGCCGGTGCGGGGGTTGCGCCCTGCACGCGCAGCGCGCTTGGTCACGCTGAAGGTGCCGAAGCCTACCAGAGAAACGGAACCGTTCTTCTTCAGCGTCGCCTTGACACCACCGATGACCGCTTCCAGCGCACGGCCGGCAGCAGCTTTGGAGATGTCGGCCTGCACGGCGATGTGCTCGATCAGATCAGACTTGTTCAATTGGATCCCCTCAAAAGGAAATGCGTCCGCACAGCGAATCTGGCCCTGGCTTCTGGCGCCTCAGGCCGGCGTTCTGACCGGACCCAAGGGACGCTAAAACTCGCGGGGAAGCGGATTCTAAGCGCATTCAGCGAGCCCGCCCGACCGGGAAAAGCCCCGATACAACTGCATCAGTTGCTGACAGCCTGGGCACCTGGCGTGCACTGCGGCGCGCACCCCAGCGCACAAGACGGGCGCTGGCACTTCCGCCGATTTCAGCGCGCCTTGGCGCGAATCTCGGGCAAGGCTTTTTGCAGGTAGTACACCATCGACCAGATGGTCAGCACCACGGCAGCCAGCAGCAGCCAGGTGCCCCAGGGACGGGTCGGCAGCACGCCGAACAGCACACCATCAAAAAGCAGAAAGGGAATCGCAATCATCTGCGCCATGGTCTTGAGCTTGCCCACCATGTGCACGGCCACGCTGCCGGAAGCGCCGATCTGCGCCATCCATTCACGCAGGGCGGAGATGGCGATCTCGCGGCCGATGATGACCAGGGCCACCAGGGCATTGACGCGACCGAGTTCCAGCAGGATCAGCAGCGCCGCACAGACCAGCATCTTGTCCGCCACCGGGTCGAGAAAGGCGCCGAACGCCGAGGTCTGGTTGAGCTTGCGGGCCAGGTAGCCATCCAGCCAGTCGGTCAAGGCCACCAGGATGAACAAGGCGGTTGCGAAGAAATTTTGACTGTCTTTGCTCAGGTCCAGATAGAAAACACCGACCACCAGCGGAATGGCGACGATGCGGGCCCAAGTGAACAGCGTTGGCAGGGTGAAGAACATGCCGGCATTGTGCCCAAACAAAGGCCAAGGCCGCCGTGCAATTCAGAGCTTTTGCACCAAGAGCGGGCAAAGCAGCCTACATCGGGCTCAGATGGCCGCTCGGCGCCCGCCGACTGTGGCTTTATTGCCTCGGCGGACTGAGCTCAACCAGGGCCTTCAGTCCAAGGTGCGGGGCTTGAAATGGCGGTCGTCGTTGAACAGAAAGGTCTCGCTGAACTTCCAGGGTTCGGGCATGCGCGAGACATTGCCAAAGGGTGCCGCGCGGTGCACTGCATCGATGGCCAATTGCACCGTATCAAGCGCCTGACCTGGGCGGCGCAGCACATTGATGCGCTTGATGTGGCCGTCATGCTTGAGCTCGACCTCCAGCACGGGGATGGCCAGCAGCACTGCTGGCACCTGACCCATATAGGTCATGTGCGGATTGGCGGCGACCAGGCGCTGCGCGGCCTGTTTGCGCAGCTCGTCGTGGCTGCGCACCGGTGCGGGCGGCGGCAGGCCGTGCTTGGCGCTCTCGGTCGGCTTGGCGGGCTCAGCGGGCTTGCTCGGCGAGGCCGGCTGAGCCGGCGTTGCCGCGGAGGTGCTGGGCTGGCTGCTGGAAGGCGCCGGCGCACGCGGGCCACTGCTGCAGCCCGCCATCAGGCCCGCCAGCACGGCGATCGCACCCAGGCCGCTGCGGCCGGTCCAGACGCTGGCGGCCGGCGGCAACGACGGCGCGGCGCCTCGGTTCTGTTCAATGCAAGACACGATAAATCTCCTCTGCCAGATCCTTGGAAATGCCTTTGACACTGGCAATCTCATCCACACTCGCCGCCGCCACGCCGCGAACTCCACCAAAGCGTTGCAGCAGCTGGGCGCGCTTTTTCGGGCCGATGCCGGCCACATCTTCCAATTTGGAGCCGCCCGTGCGCACCGCCGCGCGCTTGGCGCGCATGCCGGTGATGGCAAAGCGGTGGGCCTCGTCGCGGATCTGCGCCACCAGCATCAGGGCGGCCGAATCTCGGCCCAGGTAGACCTTAGGCCGGCCATCGGCAAACACCAGTTCTTCCAGGCCGACCTTGCGGCCCTCGCCCTTTTCAACGCCGACGATCAGGCTCAGGTCCAGGCCCAGCTCTTCAAACACCTCGCGCGCCATGGACACCTGGCCGCGGCCACCGTCCACCAGGACCAGGTCCGGCAGCCGGCCGGTGCCAAGCTGCGCCGCCTCGGCCAGCTTGCTGTAGCGCCGCGTCAGCACCTGGCGCATGGCGGCGTAATCGTCGCCGCCGGTGATGCCCTCGATGTTGTAGCGGCGGTACTGGCTGCTCTGCATCTGATGCGCATCGAAGACCACGCAGGAGGCCATGGTCGCCTCGCCCGCCGTGTGGCTGATGTCGAAACACTCGATGCGGAAGCTGTCCAGCTCCTGCACCTGCAGATCGAGCGCCTCGACCAGGGCGCGGGTGCGCGCCTGCTGCGAGCCCTCTTCGGCCAGCAAGCGCGCCAGCGCCAGCTCAGCGCCCTTGACGCACATCTCTTGCCAGATGCGGCGCTGACCGCGCGGCTGGGCCTGGGTCGTGACCTTGTAACCAGCCTGCTCGCTCAAGGCCTCGGACAAGGACTCGTCCACCGCCTCGCTGAGTACGATCAGCGAGGGCACATGGGCATCGAGGTAATGCTGGGCCATGAAGGCCTCCAGCACCTGGCGCTCGGGCGAGTAGGCGCTGAGCTGCTCGTCGTCGCCGAGCGACACGGCGGTGGCCTCCTCGACATGGCGCGGGAAGAAAGCGCGGTCCCCCAGATGCCGGCCACCGCGCACCATGGCCAGGTTGACGCACGCGCGGCCGCCTTGCACCTTGGCCGCCAGGATGTCGACATCGCGGTCGCGCCCGGTGGCGCTGTTCTCGTCCACCGACTGCTGCTGCAGCACGCGCGCCAGGGCCTGGATCTGGTTGCGCACTTCGGCCGCCAACTCGAACTGCAAGGCATCCGAGTGGGCCATCATCTGCGCCTGCAGGCCGTCCATCACCTCCTGCGTCTCGCCCAGCAGAAAACGCTCGGCATGGCTGACATTGCGGGCGTAATCGGCGCCCTGCCCTTCCGGCACGCAAGGGCCGGAGCAGCGGCGGATCTGGTACAGCAGGCAAGGCCGCGAGCGGTTGTTGAAGACCGTGTCCTCACAGGTGCGCAGCTTGAAGACCTTCTGGATCAGCTGGATCGATTCCTTGACCGCCCAGCCGCTCGGGAAGGGCCCGAAGTAGCGGTGGCGCCGGTCCACCGCGCCGCGGTAGTAGCTGATGCGAGGGAATTGATGGCCGCTGAGCTTGAGGTAGGGGTAGCTCTTGTCGTCGCGGAACAAGATGTTGAACTTGGGGTTCAAGGCCTTGATCAGATTGTTTTCCAGCAGCAGCGCCTCGGACTCGGTGCGCACCACCGTGGTCTCCAGCCGCGCGATGCGCGCCACCATCAGGCCGATGCGGGTGCCGCCATGGTCCTTCTGGAAATAGCTGGAGACGCGCTTCTTGAGGTGCTTGGCCTTGCCGACGTAGAGCACCTGGTCCTGAGCGTCGAAGTAACGGTAGACCCCGGGCAGGCCGGGCAAAGCCGCCACCTCCTGCAGGATGCGCTCGCGCTGCTCGCGCGCGGCCTGCTCGACCTGATGCACCCGCAAGGCCTCGGCCTCCTCGACGATGCGGCGCTCGGCCGCCCAGTGCGCTTGGGCTTGTTCGCCGAGGGCGCGCGCCTCCTCCGCAGAGGCTGGAGCAGCGGGGTCGACGGGGGTTTCAGCGGGCTTTTGGGCGTCAGGCGTTGGCATGGGGCCGCATTGTGCCCGGCTCGATAATCCCGCCATGAGTCAGTGTTCGAATCGGGTCTGGGATCTGTTCTGCCGTGTGATCGACAACTTCGGCGATGTCGGCGTCAGCTGGCGCTTGGCCCGCGACCTGGCCGCGCGCGGCCAGCAAGTGCGTTTGTGGATCGACGATGCGGCGCCGCTGCGCTGGATGGCGCCGGGCGGCTGGCCGGCTGGCATCTCGGTGCATGACTGGCGCGAAGCCGAGGTCGAGGGCATGGAGCTCGAAGCCGGCGATGTGGTGATCGAAACCTTTGGCTGCGAGCTGCCGCCCGCTTTTGTCACCCGCATGGCCACGCGCCCGACCGCGCCGCTCTGGCTGAACCTGGAATACCTCAGCGCCGAGGCCTATGTCGAGCGAAGCCATGGCCTGAGCTCACCGCAATTCAGCGGCCCGGGCCGCGGCCTGGACAAGCGTTTTTTCTACCCCGGCTTCAGCCTGCGCACCGGCGGCCTGCTGCGCGAACCAAGCTTGCTGGAGGCGCAGGCCCGCTTCGATGCAAACGCCTGGCTGACCGCGCAGGGCCTGCAGCGCCAGCCGGGCGAGCGCATCGTCAGCCTGTTCGCCTACCCCAACCCGCGCCTGGGCGATCTGCTGGACGCCCTGGCCGATCAGCCCACCCTGCTGCTGGCCTGCCCCGGCGCGGTGCAAGCCGAGCTGCTGCAGCGCGAGTGGCCGGCCCGGCTACGCCTGCATGCCCTGCCCTTTGTCAGCCAGCCGGAGTTCGACGCCCTGCTCTGGGCGGCCGACCTGAACCTGGTGCGCGGCGAGGATTCTTTTGTGCGGGCCCAGTGGGCCGGCAAGCCCATGGTCTGGCAAATCTACCGCCAGGACGACGGCGCGCATGGCCCCAAGCTCGACGCCTTTCTCGATCTCTACCTGCAAGGCGCCCCCGCCGAACTGGCCAGCCCGACCCGCCAGCTCTGGCGCCGCTGGAACGAGCTGGAGGCCGGCCCGCTGCAGCTGCCAGCGGCTGCGCCGGCCGCCGCCCAAGCCCTGGAATGGCGTGCGCAATTGCTGCTGCAGCCCGACTTGTGCAGCCAGCTGCTCGGCTTGGCCGCCAAATCGGGCTAAAATTGAGGGCTTTGTCGCGCCGCAAGTGTTGGGCGCAGCACCCTGGTCGGGCATTTGAGGTCGTGTTGGGCCTTGAAAACCCGGCTCTCAAGACAGCAGGCACTTGTTCTTTGACCGAAGTTCGAACAATGGCCTGGGCCCCGAATCGATCGTGCATACCTGCAGCATGCGTGATCCACCGGGCCATCCCGCAGAACTTCTCTCCAAATCGGAACACTCATGAAGATTGCTCAAGAAATCCGCGCCGGCAACGTGATCATGCACGGTAAAGACCCGATGGTCGTGCTGAAGACCGAATACAGCCGCGGCGGCCGCAATGCAGCCACCGTGCGCATGAAGCTCAAGAGCCTGCTGAACAACTCCGGCACCGAAGTCGTGTTCAAGGCCGACGACAAGATGGACCAGGTCATCCTGGAAAAGCGCGAGTGCACCTACACCTACTTCGCTGACCCGATGTATGTGTTCATGGACACCGAGTACAACCAGTTCGAAGTCGAAGCCGAGAACATGGGCGACGCCCTGTCCTACCTGGAAGACTCCATGCCCGTGGAAGTGGTGTTCTACGACGGCAAGGCCATCTCGGTCGAACTGCCCACCTCGCTGGTGCGCGAAGTGACCTGGACCGAGCCGGCCGTCAAGGGCGACACCTCGGGCAAGGTCCTGAAGCCCGCCAAGATCTCCACCGGTTTCGAAATCCCCGTGCCCATCTTCGTGGCCCAAGGCGACAAGATCGAAATCGACACCCGCACGCACGAGTACCGCAAGCGCGTCTGAGGACGTGATGCCTGGGCCCTCACGGCCCAGACGCTTGCCAGACACAAAGCCAGTCCGCTGATGCCGACTGGCTTTTTTTCGCCCGGACGAAACCCGGCGCACGCAGCGGGCAGCTGCCCACCCCGCCGGGTGTCGAGCCGATCTGGCTGACTTTTGTGTTTCCAGCGACCTGCTGGTACAAGGCCCCTGGTGCCAGATCATTCCTGCAGGAGGGAGCATGGGGGACACATCAGCAGCAAGCGCGCGCAGGCGACCTTTCGGGCCCTCCGAGCGATTCATCCTGCTGGGTCTGTGTTGGGCATCCCTGATGAGCGCCACCGCCTGGGCCCAAGCACCTTCGGCGGGCAAGCCCTCCGTGCGCGCTGTGGCCGCAGAAGAAGTGACACAACTTCCCGAGATGGCAGCCATGCGTGCGTGGGCACAAAGGGTGCTGACCGAAAGCCCGAATCCTGAAGCCAGCACCACTCCATCACCCCAAGGGCCGGGCAATGCCGCCCGCGGGGTCGATTGGATGAACCGCATGCGGCTGCAGCTCGTCGCCGAGGACGCGACCGGCGCTCTCGACAGTTTGCGCCGCCTGCGCGAAGACCAGGTGCGCCAAGGTCAGGCGGAGCCCCCGCTCAGCTATCTGAACTACGAGATCTACGCCCGCGCCCTGCGCCTGAGCCAGGCCGAAGGCAGTGCGGGCTTTGCTGCAGCCTTCAACTCGACCTACACGCAGGTCCTGCATGCACTCAGCGACTTGCAAGCCATGCGCGTGGAACGCAGCTTTGCCTACAACCTGGAGCGCGGCGAGCAGGACTGGCGGACTCAACTGAAGGCAGCGCCGCTGGATGCTTCGGTCCACCTCACGCAGGAACAGATCAAGGCACGGGTTCGCGCCTACCAACCCTGGCTGGTGTTCCGCAGCGTGTTGCCGCTGATGCCACCTTTGCTGCAGGCCGAGGAAGAACGCCGCTACCTGCGAGAACAGGCCCAGGTGCGCGGCCCCGACGGCACCACGCTCTCCGCCTTTGTGATGCGGCCCAGGAACGCGCCGGCTCGCCTGCCGGCCACTCTGGTCTTCAGCATCTACGCCGATGAACAGGATCTGTGGCGCCAGGCTCGCAACGCGGCCCAGCGCGGCTATGTGGGCGTGGCGGCGTACTCGCGCGGCAAGGCGGGCAGCCCGGAGGTGATCGCGCCCTACGAGTTTGAACACCGTGACGTCAATGCCGTGATCGATTGGATGGCCCGGCAACCCTGGAGCGATGGCCGGGTGGGCATGTTCGGCGGCAGCTACGACGGCTTTGCCCAATGGGCAGCCCTCAAGCGCCCACACCCGGCCCTGAAAACCATCGTGCCCTATGTCGCAGCCATGCCTGGGCAGGGCCTGCCCATGGAAAACAATGTTGGCTTGAATGCCAACTACGGCTGGGCGTTTTACGTGGGCAACCACGCCTACCTCGACAAGACCAGCTATTTCGATTCGCAGCGCTGGAACCGCCTGGCGGATCGTTGGTATGAGAGCGGCCGCCCCCACCGAGACATCGACCAGATCGACGGACAAGCCAACCCCTGGCTGCAACGCTGGCTGCAACACCCGAGCTACGACGGGTATTGGCAGTCCATGGTGCCGCAAGGCCGCGACTATGCACGCATTGACATCCCTGTGCTCAGCATCACCGGCTACTACGACGACGGGCAGATCTCCGCCCTCGAATACCTACGGCAGCATGAAACCCACCACCCGCGGCCGAACCATGTGCTGCTGATCGGCCCCTACGACCACGGCGGCGCGCAATCGTCCTTCAAGGCACCGGTGCTGCGCGGCTACGCGATCGACCCGGTTGCGCAGTTCGACACCCAGGAGCTGACCTTCCAGTGGCTGGACCACCAGCTGAAAGGTGGTCCACGCCCAGCCCTCCTCAAAGACCGCATCAACTACCAAGTGATGGGCACCAACCGCTGGCTCCATGCGCCGTCATTGAAGGCGCTTCACCGCCAGAACCAGCGCTTGTACCTGAGCCTGTCGGCCGATGGACGGAGCACGGAGCTGACCCCAGACCGCCGCCAGCGAGCTCACGGCTTTGAACAAACGCTGGACCTCGCCGATCGCCAGCACAGCAGCAACACCGACTACTACCCTGCCCCAATCCTGCGCCGCGAGCTGGACACGAGCAGCGGCTACACCTTTGTCAGCGCCCCCTTGAAGCAGGCCATGAATCTGGCCGGCCGCTTCTCCGGCGAGTTGCACCTGGTGATCAACAAACGGGACGTCGATCTGGGCCTTGTGCTCTACGAGCTGACGGCGCAAGGGGACTACCTTCACCTGTCCTACTTCCTCGGCCGCGCTAGCCATGCCCGCGACATGAGCCAGCGCCGGCTGCTGACGCCCGGACGGGTCCAGCGCATCCCCTTCGAGCGCACGCGCATGGTGGCCCGCCACTTGCAAGCGGGCAGTCGCCTGGTGCTGCAGGTCAACGTCAACAAAAACAGTGGCGCCCAGGTCAATCACGGCACCGGCAAGCCGGTCAGCGAGGAGAGCACCGCGGATGCGAGCGATCCGCTGCACATCCGCTGGTTGAGCAGCAGCTTCATCCAGCTGCCCATGTCCAAGGCCGTTCAGCCTGAGGATGAGGGCAGCTCGGCTTCTTCGAGATAAGCCCGCTCCTTGCCCAACCAGATCTCTTGGTGCCCGGCGCCGGCCGGGATCATGGGGAAGCAGTTTTCCTCGGCCCGCACCTGCACATCGAGGAAAAAGGGCCCGGCGCTGGCCAGGCATCGCTGCAGCGCGGCGTCCAGATCCTCACGCCGCTCGACCCGCAAGCCTTGCCAGCCGAAGGCCAGGGCCAAGGCCACGAAATCGGGCAGTGCCTCGGTGTAGCTGTGGCTGTAGCGGCCGCCGTGGATCAGCTCCTGCCACTGCCTCACCATGCCCATGCGGCCGTTGTTGGACAGCACCAGCTTGACAGGCAGGCGGTGCTGCACGGCGGTGGACAGCTCCTGGATGTTCATCAGCACCGAGGCGTCGCCGCTGACGCAGACCACCAGCTCCTGCGGATGCGCAATCTGTGCCCCCAAGGCCGCGGGCAGGCCATAACCCATGGTTCCAGCGCCACCGGAAGTCAGCCAGCGGCCGGGCGCCTGGAACTGCAGATGCTGGGCCGCCCACATCTGATGCTGGCCAACATCGGTCGAGACGATGGCGCCCTGCGCCGGGCGCTGCCGCTCGATGGCCCGCTGCAACTGGCGCATCAAGGCCTGCGGCGCGATCTCCCCGCTGCCGCTGTCCTCGAAGCCAAAGCTGTCGGCCGACCGCCAGCGCGCAATGCGCGACCACCAGGATTGCAAGTCGAGGTGCAGGCCGCGCGTCTGCCAGGTCTGCTCCAGCGCCGCCAGCGAAGCTACACAGTCGCCGCGCAGGCCGACATCGGCACGCACCACCTTGCCGATGGAACGCGCATCAATGTCCAGGTGGATGATCTTGGCACCCGGGCAGAAGCTGTCGAGCCGACCGGTGACCCGGTCGTCAAAGCGCGCACCGACGCAGACGATCACATCGGCATGGTGCATGGCCAGATTGGCCTCCAGGCTGCCGTGCATGCCCAGCATGCCCAGCCACTGCGGGCTGGCAGCCGGAAAAGCACCCAAGCCCATCAAGGTCAAGGTGCACGGCGCACCGGTCGCTTGGACCAGTCGCTGAAAACTGGCGCAGGCCGCTGCGCCTGAATTGATCAGGCCACCACCGCCGTAGAACACCGGGCGCTGCGCAGCCTGCAGCAGATCGAGGGCGGCGTCCACCGCGGAAGCATCGGGCCGGTGGGGCGCGGGCCGGCGGGGCACAGGCGTCTGCCAGCTGTCTTCGGCCAGGGCTTGCAGCTGGATGTCCTTGGGGAAATCAATCAACACCGGCCCCGGTCGGCCCTCGCGCGTGCGTCGGTAGCCCTCCTCCACCGTGGCCGCCACCTGGTCGACGGCGCGGATCTGCACATTCCACTTGGTCACTGGCCGAGAGATGCCAAGCGCATCGCATTCCTGAAACGCATCGGTGCCGATCGCCGTGGTGGCCACCTGGCCGCTGATGCACAGCACCGGGATGCTGTCGCACAAGGCATCCAGCAGACCGGTGGTGGTGTTGCTCATACCCGGGCCCGAGGTCACGAAGACCACCCCCACCTTGCCCGTGCTGCGCGCATAGCCCTCGGCCGCATGTACGGCCGCCTGCTCGTGGCGCACCAGCACATGGCGCAGGAGCGGCTCGGCATGCAAGGCGTCGTAGAGCGGCAGCACGGCACCACCGGGGTAGCCGAACACGGTGTCCACGCCCAGAGCCAGCAGGCTGGCAATCAAGGCCTGCGCGCCGTTGCGCGGGATGGTGGGCAGAAGACACACCGGAGCCAGATCCGGTGCTGCGTCGAACAAGGTTTCGGGCGATGCACTCATGCCAGCACTGTGCCCAAGAACACGCAGCAAAGGCTGCCGAATTTTTCCTCAAAACCAAATCAAAGAAGCAAATTTTGCTGCAAAGCTAAACTCCAGCAGCATGAAGCTCGACAAATTTGATTTCGCCATCCTGGCCTGCCTGCAGCAGGACGCCCGCATCAGCCTGCAAGAGTTGAGCAGCCAGGTCGGCCTGACCAGTTCGCCCTGCTGGGCGCGCATCAAGCGCATGGAAGAAGCCGGCGTGATCGAAGGCTATGCCGTGCGCCTCAATGCCGCCAAGATCGGCCTGGCCGACACCGTGATCGTGCAGGTGACCCTGGACAACCATTCCGACGAGGCCTTGTTCGAGTTCGGCCGCGCGCTGGAGCAGATCCCCGAGGTGCTGGAAGCCTTTCTGGTCTCGGGCGACTACGACTACTACGTGCGCATCGCCGTCTCGGACACGCGCGACTACGAGCGCCTGCTGCGCGAGCGGCTCTACAAGATCCCGGGCATACGCCACAGCAAGTCCAGCTTTGTGCTGCGGCAGCTGAAGCAAAGCCAGCTGCCGCTGCGCGGCTGAACCCTGCAAACGCCGAGGCTGTTGGCGCGCCTCCCGGCGCCGCCACTCATCCCGCGCGCAGGCCTGGGTTCAATGCGCCTTGCGCTTGCCGCTGGCCTGCTGGGCTTTTTTGCCGCTCTTGCTGCTCTTGCCGACGCCCTCGGCGGCAGCCTTCTTGCCTGATTTGCTGGCAGGCTTGGCGGACTTGCTCGCCTTGGCCTTCTTGGCCGGGGCCGCCTTGGCGGCGGCTTTGCTGGTCTTTTTGTTGGCAGCCTTGCTCGCGGCCCTGCCCGATGCTTTGCCAGCTTTGGCCGCAGCTTCCACCGGTGGCGCCTTGGCCGCGTCTTCCAGCTGGTGCAGGCCCACCACGGCCGGCGCCACCGGCTGCGGGGTCTGGATGACGGTGCCTTGGCTGCTGATCTGGCCCCAGGCGGGCGCCATCATGCCCAGCGTGGCCGACAGACCCAAGCACACAGCCACCATTCGAGACACCGTCGCTTGCTTCTTGTTCTTGCTCATGGTTTTCATTTCCTACGCGAATTGCTGAACTGGCAGCGCCTCAGAAAAACACGCCCTCACGCAGCCATTTGGTGGCCACCCATTTCTCCCCTTCCCGCACGGGCGCACCGCCGTGCAGGGTCAGGGTTTGAGGCTGCGGCCGGTCGTAGCTGAAGAAGACCGCATTGCCCTTGACCGGCAGCACGTCGAGGCCGATGTCCGGGAAGATGGTGGCGCCGCCCGCCCCCGGCGTGTTGAGGTACATCACCAGCGTGCCGACGCGCTGACCGCCGCGCTTGAGGATGGCCGGCGTGCTGCTCATGCCGGGGTCGAAATAGTCGTAATGCGGCAAATACTCGGCACCAGGGCGGTAACGCAGCACCTGCAGGCCTTCGCCGTGATCGACCGGCCAGTTGATCAGGGCCGCCAGGCGCGCCTCGATGCGGCGGATCAGCTCGTTCTCACCGCGCTCGAAGAACATGCCCTCGCTGGTGCGGGCCGCGTTGACCTCGCTGCCGCTGTCCTTGGCCGCCACGGTTTCCGAACGCGCCAGGCGCGCCTCGGATTGGGCCACCATGGCATCGCACTCTTCATCCGACAGCAGGCCGCCGAACACCACCACGCGCGGATGCCGCAGGCTCAGCAGCACCTGCACCTCGCGGTCACCAACCCGGATCACCGGGCGCCCAGCACTGAGATCGGGCTCGGGCACCGCGCTGCCAGCGGCCGCATCGCGCACCGCCTGGCTGATGGCGGGACTGGCGGCCATGGGCTGCACCAGGGAAGGGTCCAGCGTCTGCGCCAAGGCCGTGGCCGCCACCGAGGCATCCCAGCCACTGCTTTGCATGGCAGCCAGCAATTGCTCCTGGCTGCAGCCCTGGGCCAGCTGGGCGCCGATCCAATGGCGCAGCTCGGCGGTGATCAGTTGTTGTGCACTCATGGTGAAGCGAGGGACAAGAGGAAGAGGAACGAAAAACGATCAGTCGACCAGGCGACGGCGGAACACCAGACGCTCGGCCGTGGACACCTCGGCATGGTAGCGGTAGCCGTCGAGATTGAAGTCCAGCAGACCGGCCGGCGTATCCACGCCTTCGGTGATGGCAAAGCGCGCCATCAGGCCCCGCGCGCGCTTGGCGAAGAAGCTGATGATCTTGTACTGGCCGTTCTTCCAGTCCTCGAACACGCACTCCAGCACCCGCGGCTGCAAGGCCTTGCGATCGGCCGCCTTGAAATACTCCTGCGAGGCCAGGTTGACGATCACCGGCACCTGGCTGGAGGCCGCGCGCGCGTTGAGGTGCTCGGCCAGTCGGTCGCCCCAGAACTGGTAAAGATTGCTGCCGCGCGGATTGGCCAGGCGCGTGCCCATCTCCAGCCGGTAGGGCTGCATCAAATCCATGGGGCGCAGCACGCCGTACAGGCCCGAGAGGATGGCCACATGGGCTTGCGCCCATTGCAGCTGCTCGGCATTCAAGGTCTTGGCCTGCAGGCCATCGTAGACATCGCCGTCAAAGGCCAGCACAGCCGGCTTGCTGTTCTTCTCGGTGAAGCGGGGGCGCCAGGCCTGATAACGGGCCACATTGAGCTCGGACAAAGCCTCGGACAGGTCCATCAGGCGGGCGATATCGGCCGGCGTCTGGGTCTTGAGCACCTGGATCAATTCACTCGACTGGGCGGTGAACTGGGGCTGGCTGATCAGCGGCTTGAGGGCATCGGGAACCGGGGTTTCGTAGTCCAGCGACTTGGCGGGAGAGAGCAGGTAAAGCATGGCCGGTATTCTCGCCCAGCCATCGTGACAGGCCAGGCAGCCGGGCATGAAAAAGCCCGCCGAGGCCTCTCGCCTGGGCGGGCTGCGCAAGCCTTGCCTTGGCCTGCGACGCTTGGCTTACTTGGCCAGCAGCTGGTTCACCGCCGACACATCCTCCGGCTTGAGCTGGCCCGAGGCCTGTCGCAGCTTGAGGCTGGTCATGACCACGTCGTAGCGCGCCTTGGCCAGGTTTTGCTGGGTGTTGAAGAGCTGGGTCTGGGCATTGAGCACGTCCAGATTGACCCGCACGCCCACCTTGTAGCCCAGCTGCGTGGCTTCCAGCGCCAGTTTGGACGAGGACTCGGCCGCTTCCAGCGCCTTGACCTGGGCGGTCAGCGACTGCACGCCGAAGAAGGCGCGCTTGGTGCCTTCGGACACGGCGCGGCGCGCGTAGTCGAGGTCGTTGCGCGACTTCTGTTCCAAGGCCAGGGTTTCCTTGATGCGGTTTTGCGTGGCGCCGCCGGTGTAGAGCGGCAGGCTCAGGGTCACACCCAGGCTGGCATTGTGGGTCGTGCCCTTGAGCTGAGCACCCGCGCCGCGTGCATTGACGGTGCCCAGGCTGCCGTTGAGATCGAGCGTCACGCCTTCGGCGGCGCGGGCCTTGTCGATTTCGATCTTGGCCGAATCCAGGCCCAGGCGGGCCTTGCGCACCAGGGGGTGCTGCTCTTCGGCCTGCGCCACCCAGGGGTCCACGGTCAGCGGCGTCACGGCCGGCAGGGCCACGGGCACGGCCAGGGGCTTGGGCGTCACGCCGTTGCGACCGACCAGCTGATCCAGGGTCACGCTCTTGATGCGCAGGTCGTTCTCGGCCGCGATCTCGGTGGCCAGGGCCAGGTCGTAGCGGGCTTGCGCTTCGCGGGTGTCGGTGATGGTCTGGGTGCCGACTTCGAAATTGCGCTTGGCCGAGGCCAGTTGCTCGGAAATCATGGCCTTGCTGGCGCGGGCGGTGCCCAGCGCATCTTGCGCGCCCAGCACATCAAAGTAGGCCTGGGCCACGCGCACGATCAGATCCTGCTCGGCGGTTTCCAGATCGGCCTGGGCCACGGTCAGGCCCAGCTGGGCCTGCGAGATGGTCAGCTGGTTGCTGCGGTTGTAGAGCGCGTACTTGCCCTGCAGGCCGGCACTCAGCGAGGTGGCGCCGACACGGCTGAAGTTCGGCGGATCGGTCTCATCACGCTTGGCCGTGACGCCCAAACCCAGGCTGGGGCGGGCCAGGGCGTCGGCCTGGGCGGCCTTGTACTGGGCGGAATCGGCCAGGGCGCGGGCGGACAGGTACTGGGCATCGAATGCGCGGGCCGCGTCGTAGAGCTCCTGCAGGCTTTGCGCCTGGGCGCCGCCGGCCATCAACAAGGCCAGGGCCATGCCGATGCGGCTCAGGGCACGGCCCGGGTTGGAGGAGGAGTGGCGCGAATTCATTGCACGGGGGTCACGCATGAGCTTCCTTGTCAGCGATTAGCTTTTTGATTCCTGAGCCGCGATCCTAGCGGGATGCGCACTTGTTGGGTTTGGTCATCAGTAGCGGGGCACACCAGGGTCGACCTGCAAGGACCACGCATCAATGCCACCGGCGAGGTTATAGACGGAATCGAAGCCCTGGCGCTGCAGAAATGCGACGACTTGCAGACTTCTCATGCCGTGATGGCAATAACAGACGATGGACTGCAAGCGGTCCAACTCGTCCAGGCGCTCGGGCAGCTGGCCCATGGGGATCAGGCAGCTGGCCACCCCTTCGATGTCGATCCGGGCCAGCGCCGCTTCCCAGGGCTCACGCACATCGAGCAACAAGGGCGCCGCCAGCCCCGAAGCTGGCGCCGCCCCAGGTGCGTTGCGCGCACAGAGCTCGCGCAGATCGGTGACGCTCAGAGAAGGCAGCATCTCAGTGCAGGCACTCAGAACTGGAAGCTGCTGCGCTCGGCAAAGCCTTGCAGGCGCGGGGCCACGGTGTCGAAGAGCTCGGTCGTGCGGTAGTTCTTGTCGTCCACGCGGGTGATCAGCTGGGCGCGCATCACCGGCTCCTCGCCGACGATGGCTGCCAGACGGCCGCCGACCTTGAGCTGAGCCAGCAGTGCCGACGGCACCTCGGCCACCGAACCCGAGAGCAGGATCACATCAAACGGGGCTTCCTTGGCCAGGCCTTGCGAGCCGTCTTGCTCCAGGACCGTGACATTCAGCACGCCAGCGCGCTTGAGGTTGAGCGTGGCCTGGGCGGCCAGCTCGGGGTTGATTTCCAGGCTCAGCACGCGCTGGGCGCGGTGGCCCAGCAGCGCGGCCATGAAGCCGCTGCCGGTGCCGACTTCCAGCACCTTCTCATGGCGCGCCACCTTCAGCTCTTGCAGCAGGCGGGCCTCGACGCGCGGGGCCAGCATGCGCTGACCACCGGCCAGGGCCACTTCGGTGTCCATGAAGGCCAGGCCCTTGCTGGCCGGCGGCACGAAATCTTCGCGCTTGACCACGGCCAGCAGCTGCAGCACGCCAGCGTCCAGCACGTCCCAGGGGCGGATCTGCTGTTCGATCATGTTGAAGCGGGCTTGTTCGATGTTCATCTCAGTCAGTCTTTCCGTGTTGTGCTGTCAATCCGCGGCGGCGGCGTCGGCCGTGCCCGGTACAGCGGGAATTCTATTTCCTGTCCAGCGCCGTTTCGCCCAGCCGGCCAGATCGTCCAGATAGCAATAGATCACCGGCACCACCACCAGGGTCAGCAGCGAGGAGGTGATCACCCCGCCAATCACCGCCTGCCCCATGGGCGCGCGCTGCTCGGAGCCTTCGGTCAGCGCAAAAGCCAAAGGCACCATGCCGAAGACCATGGCCAGGGTGGTCATCAGAATCGGCCGCAGCCGCACATGGGCCGCATGCAGCAAGGCCGCCTCGCGCTCCATGGGTTCCTGATCCACCCCGTTGCCATGCTGGCCGGCCCGCGAGCGGATGGCGAAGTCGATCAACAGAATCGCATTCTTGGTCACCAGCCCCATCAGCATGACGATGCCGATGACGCTGAACATATTGAGCGTGGAGCGGAACAAGAGCAGGGCCAGGAACACACCCACCAGGGTCAGTGGCAGCGAGCTCATCAGCGCCAGCGGCTGCAAAAAGCTCTTGAACTGGCTGGCCAGAATCATGTAGATGAAGACCACGGCCAGGCCCAGGGCGCCCACGGCGTACTGGAAGGACTCGTTCATGTTCTTGGTCGAGCCACCAAAGCTGTAGCGGTAGCCGGGCGGGAAGGCGGTCTCGTCCAGCACCTTCTTGATGTCGGCCGACACCTCACCCGAGCTGCGCCCCAGGGCGTTGGCGTCGATGGTGATCTCGCGCGCCATATCGCGGCGGTTGATCTGGTTGGGCCCGGTCGAGGGGCGCACCTCGGCCAGCTGGGAAAGCGCCATCACCCGCGGCGCGCCGTCCGAGGCCGCCGGCAGATTGATGGGCATGCGCTGCAAGTCGGCCAGGGAGTCGCGGCTTTGTGGCCCCAAGCGGACCAGCACGTCGTAGTTCTCACCGTCCGAGGCGCGCCAGTTGCCCACCGTGGTGCCAGCCAGCAAGGTGCGCAACGTGCCCGCCAGGGCATTGACGTTGAGGCCGGCATCGGCCGCCACATCGCGCTTGACCTCGACCGAGACGGTCGGCTTGTTGGGCTTGAGCGTGGTGTCCAGGTCGACCAGGCCGGGGATCTTCTGCAGCCGCGCCACCACCTGCTTGGAGATGCGCTCCAGCTCGCCCAGATCGCTGCCCTGGATGGAAAACTGCAGGCTCTTGCCGCCGCCCAGATCGGTCTGGCCGATGTTGGTGACGGTGATGCCGGGCACAGTGGCCAGGCGCTGGCGCATCGGCTCGGCCAGATCGGCCACGCTGCGCTGACGGTCCTTGCGGTCGACCAGGCGCACGTAGATGGCACCGTAGATCTTGCCGGCGGCAAAGCCGCTGTTGATGGTGGCCACGGTGTAGCGCACCTCGGGCAGCTCGCGCAGCAAGGCGTCGATCTGCTTGGCGCGCGCCTCGGTCACCTCCAGGGCCGAGCCCACGGGCGTGTAGAAATTGATCTGCGTCTCGGACAGGTCGGCCTTGGGCACAAACTCCTTGCCCACGCCGGCCAGCAACACAAAGCTGGACAAAAAGGTCGCCAGCGCGATCAGCAGGGTTGCGCCCTTGTGGCGCAGCGACCAGGCCAGGATGCGCTGGTAGCCCGCCGACAGCCAGTTGGTGAAGCGATCGACCGCGCCGGTCAGGCGGCCCAGGGTCTTGTCGTACAGCGTCACCGGCGGCCCCCGGTGCACGCCATGCGCCTGCGGGTCATGCCAGACGCTGGACAGCATCGGGTCCAGGGTGAAGCTGACGAACATGGAGATCAGCACCGCCGCGACGATGGTGATGCCGAACTCATGGAAGAACTTGCCGACGATGCCGCCCATGAAGCCGATGGGCAGGAACACCGCGACGATGGACAAGGTGGTGGCCAGCACCGCCAAGCCGATCTCGGCCGTGCCGTCCAGCGCCGCCTGGCGCGGCGTGGCGCCCATCTGCACATGGCGCACGATGTTCTCGCGCACGACGATGGCGTCGTCGATCAACAAGCCCACGCACAGGCTGAGCGCCATCATGGTGATGTTGTTGATGGTGAAGCCGAAGGCGTACATGAACAGAAAGGTACCGATCAAGGCGATCGGCAGGGTCAGGCCGGTGATGACGGTCGAACGCCAGCTGTTCAGGAACAGGAACACGATCAGGATGGTCAGGGCCGCACCCTCGAACAGCGTGCGTTTGACATTGGCCACCGAGACGCGGATCGCGCGCGAGTTGTCGCGGTTGACCTCGACCTTGACGCCCGGCGGGGTCAGGTCTTGCGCTTCTTTGAGCGCGCGCTGCAAGCCATCCACCACCTCGATGGTGTTCTCGCCCTGGCTCTTCTGCACGCTCAGCAGCACCGTGCGCTGGCCGTTGTAGAGCGCCAGGCTCTCCACCTCCTGCGGGCCGTCCACCACATCGGCCACCTGCCAGAGCTTGACCGAGGCGCCGCCCTTGCGCGCCACCACGATGTCGCGGAAATCCTCGGGCCGCTTGAGCCGGGCATTGATCTGCACCACCCGCTCCTGCTCCAGCGAGCGCAGATTGCCCATGGGCAGCTCCTGGTTCTCGCTCCGCACGGCGGCCAGCACCTGGTCCACCGTGATGCCCAGCGCCTCCATGGCCTGCGGGCGCAGCTGCAGCTGGATCTGGCGCTGCAAGCCGCCCACCACGCTGACCGAGCCCACGCCGCGCACATTCTCCAGGCGCTTTTGCAGCACCTGCGTGGCCCAGGTGGTCAGCTCCTGGGTGTTCTTCTTGCCGTCTTCCGAGAGGATGGCCACATTGAAGATGGGCGTGCTCTGCGGGTCGAAGCGTGAAATGCGCGGGTCCTTGACCTCGTCGCGCAACAGCGGCCGCATCAGGGCCACTTTCTCGCGCACATCCTCGGCGGCCTTGCGGCCGTCGACATCGAGGTTGAACTCGATGATGACCACCGAGCTGCCCTCATACGAGCGCGAAGTCAGGGCATTGATGCCGGCCACCGTGTTGACGGCCTCCTCCACCTTCTTGGTGACTTCGCTCTCGACGATCTCGGGCGAAGCGCCCGGATAGTCCATCTGCACCACCACGGTGGGGAAGTCGATATTGGGGAACTGATCGACCGACAGGCGCTGGTAGCTGAACAGGCCCAGCACGACAAAAGCCAGCATGACCATGACGGCCATGACGGGGTTCTGGATGGAAACGCGGGTGAACCACATGGCGGCGGCCCGATCAGCGTGAGGCCGCTGAAGACGCTACAGCCGGTAAAGCCGGTACAGCTGGCGCAGCGGCCAAGCTCACCGCCGTGCCCTCCGGCACCTGGCCGGCCGACAAGGACAGCAGCAGCGCGCCGTCCGCCACGCCCGAGCGCAGCTCCTGCACCGCCACGCCGCGGCCCTGGATCAGCGCCTCGCCGCTGGCGCCCAGCTCCACCGTCTGGGCCTTGACCCGGCCATCAGCGATCTGCAGCACATAGGGCTTGGCCTTGTCCAGACGCAGGCTGGAGGCCGGCGCGACCAGGGCCTCACGTTCGTCCAGCAAGATGCGGCCGCGGGCAAACATGCCCTGGCGCAAGCCCGGCCGGCCCTCCAGGCGCAGGTAGACCATGACCGAGCGCGAGCCGCTCTGCGTGGCCGGGTTGATGCGTGCCACCGTGGCCGGCACTGGCTCGGCCAGGCCCTCCACCTGCAGCTGGGCCGCTGCGCCCGGCTTGAGGCCGACGCTGAGCTCGGGCGCCACGGCCGCTTCCAGCTCCAGCTGGCTCAGGTTGACGATTTCCAGCACCCGCGCATCCAAGGGCAGGCGCTCGCCCGGCTGGGCCAGGCGCTGCGCCACCTGGCCGGCAATCGGCGAGACCAGCTGGGCATCTGCCCGCGCCTTGCGGGCCAGGCCCACGGCGGCCTCGGCCGCTTGCAGGGTGGCACGGGCTCCGGCCGCACTGGCACTGGCGGTCTCCATGGCGGTGGAAGAAATAAAGCCCTGGGCCACCAGGGCGCGGTTGTTGTCGAGGTTGCGCTGCGCGATGTCCAGCTGCGATTTGGCGGCGGCGGCGTTCTCCTGGGCCTGGCGCAGGCGCAGGTCCACTTCGACCGGGTCGATCTGGCCCAGGGCCTGGCCAGCGCGCACGCTGTCGCCCTCGCGCACATCCAGGCGCTGCAGCTCACCGGCGACTTTAGCCTTGATCACCACCGACTCGCGGGCTTTCAAGCTGCCGCTAAGTTCCAGGGTTTGCGCAAAACGCAGGCGCTGCACCCGCGCCAGGTCGATCTCGGCCAGGGCCAGGGACACCGGCGCCTTGCTGGCTGCAGCCGGGGCAGATGCTGAAGCGGACGACCCCGCGGACCCACGCCCCTTCATCCAGGAGCCCGCCAGGCCCAGCAACACCAAGACACCCAGCACGGGAACGGCGATCTTCAACCAAAGCTTCATGCGATGAACACTCTTCTTTTCAGGCCTGATGCGGCCAGGACGCGCCAGGGGATGAACACAACAAGCGCCGCGCGCAAAGACAGCGGGCCCGAAGCGCCCTGCCCGCACACGCACTCATGTCGGACAAGCCACAGCCGGCGCCAGGAGCCCGCGCAGCATCAGATCAAGCTGCACTTCCAGGACCGCGGCGGGCTCGATTGTGGGCCCGCCACAGGCACAGGCCGCGAAGGAATGTTGGTAAAGAATCATGTGCAGGATGGGCCCGATCAGCACATGCACCGTCGCTTCCACCGGCACCGGGCGGAACTCGCCGCGCGCCACGCCGCGCTCGATCAGCCCCACCAGCAGGGCCTGGATGGGCAGGATCACCTCCTCGGTGTAGAAGGCCGCCAGCTCCGGGAAGTTGCGCGCCTCGGCCACCATGATCTTGGCGATGCCGCCGGCCGTGCTCTGCCCCACACGCTGCCACCAGGCCTGCAGCACCTGGCCCAAAAGCTCGGCCACGGGGCCCTGGTGCAGGGCACTGAGCGCGGCGGCCTCGTGAATCTGGGCCACCAGGCACTCGCGCACCACGGCCTTGAACAAATCCTGCTTGCTCGGGTAGTAAAGATAGAGCGTGCCTTTGGAGACGCCCGCGCGGGCCGCCACTTCCTCGGTGCGGGTCGCGGCAAAGCCTTTTTCCACGAACAACTCGAGCGCCGCGGCCAGCAGTTCCTGCGGACGCGATTGCTTGCGGCGCTGGCGCGCAGCCGGGCTCACCACGGCTGGCTCGGAACGCGAAACAGGAGGCGAAGATGGCGCAGCCATGGGGTGTAAACAGAGCGTTACTGACCAATGGGTCAGCAATATAGGCGGCGGCATCGAGCCAGGTCAATCGGGGCCGGCGAGCGGCACGCTCAGCGGGCCGTCATGACCCACCAGCTATCATCCGGCCCGTTTTTCCGACATTTTTGAGACTTTTAGCGACAGAGGGAGTGCCCTGCGTGGACATCGTTTTGCTGATCAAGGCCGCCATCATGGGCATCGTCGAGGGGCTGACCGAGTTCCTACCCATCTCGTCCACAGGCCATTTGATCCTGGCCGGCGCTTTGCTGGGCTTCGACGATGCCAAGAGCAAGGTCTTCGACATCGCCATCCAGACCGGCGCCATCTTCGCCGTCATCCTGGTCTACTGGCAACGTCTGCGTGAAGTGGCCACCGGCCTGGGCTCGGATGCCCGCGCCCGTCGCTTCACCCTCAATGTCGCCATAGGCTTTTTGCCGGCCGTGATCCTGGGCCTGCTGTTTGGCAAGGCCATCAAGGCGCATCTGTTCACGCCCACCGTGGTGGCCAGCACCTTCATCATCGGCGGCTTCATCATCCTCTGGGCCGAGCGCCGTCAACAAGCGGCCGTGCGCATCGCCCATGTGGACGATATGACGTCGCTGGACGCGCTCAAGGTCGGCCTGATCCAGTGTCTGGCCATGGTGCCGGGCACCAGCCGCTCGGGCTCCACCATCATCGGCGGCATGCTCATGGGCCTGTCGCGCAAGGCCGCAACCGATTTCTCCTTCTTCCTGGCCATCCCGACCCTGATCGGCGCCGGCGCCTACAGCCTGCTCAAGGAGCGCGCCCTGCTCAGCATGGACGATGTGCCCATGTTCGCGGTCGGCCTGCTGTTCTCCTTCATCAGCGCCTGGATCTGCGTGCGCTGGCTGCTGCGCTACATCTCCAGCCACAGCTTTGTGCCCTTCGCCTACTACCGCATCGTGTTCGGCGTGATCGTGCTGGTCACCTCTTACTTCGGCATCATCGTCTGGAAGGACTGAGCCCGACTCCGCTTCCAGCGGCTCCAGGCGCGACACAGCACCCACATCAGGCCCAGCACGCCCAGCCAGGCGCCATAGCAAACCCACAGCGAGGGCGCATAGCCGGCCGGCATGTGCGCCCCGTCGCTGGGCAAGGCGCCGTAGCGCAGCCAGTACCAGGCGCCCGCCAGCCCATGGATCAGGGCGATGTGCAACAGGTAGAAGAACTGCGCGTGGCGGCCGAACAGCATCAGCGCTGCGGGTGGCTGCAAGCGCCCACCCTCCATCGCGCGCTCCAGAAGGGCCAGCGCAGCCAAGGTGAAGGCCCCGGTGATGGCCAGGTAGAGCAGCGAGGGCGGGTATTTGTGCACGTCGATGAAGGCCAGGGCCTCGTGCCAGAACGGCCGCCCCTGGGCCACCCAGGGATGCGGGTCGCCGTAAAGACCCGTGGCACGCAGCAGCACAAAGCCCAACAGCAAGCCCAGGGCCGCCCGCAGCAGAAAGCGTTGACGCGGCGCCGCCGGCGCGCGCAGCAGCGGCCCGAGCGCATAGCCGGCCGCCATCCAGCCGATCCAGGGCATCAGCGGATACACCACCATCACCCCCGGCCCGGCGGCGGCCGGCTTGAAGTAGCCACCCTGGTGCCAGAGCATGAAGGCCCAGCTGGCGCCCTCGTCATGCCAGGCATCGAGCAGGTTGTGCGGCAGGATCAGGCCGGCGGCCACGGCGATCACGGCCCAGCGCGGCAGCCAGATCAGCAGGCCCAGCGCCATCATGGACACACCGATGGCCCAGATCACCTGCAAGATCAGGGTCTCGAAACCAAACTGCCAGCTGAAGCTGACCCAGCTCAGCTCCAGCAGCACGAGCATGGCGCCGCGGCTCAGCAGATAGCGGCTCATGTCCGCGCGGCTGTGGCGCTGGCCGCGCAGCCAGGCCGACAGCCCCGCCAGCAGCACAAAGGTCGGCGCGCACAGATGCGTGATCCAGCGCGTCAAGAACCAGGCCGGGCTGCTCTGACTCAGATCCAGCGGGTTGAAGTTCAGGGGCGCGAAAAAGTCACGCGTGTGGTCCAGCGCCATCAGCGCCACCACCAGGCCGCGCAAGAGATCGATGGCACCGAGCCGGTGGGCCGAGGGCCGGGCACTCCGCTCCAGGGGGTCTGATCCTGCGCCGCCCGAGCCCGCTTCGCTTGCCTGTGTCATCCCTGCTGCCCCTCCCGCCCGTCGCCGCAGGCCCAACCCAGAACCGAGAGCCCGGACCCAAGAGCCCAGAACCAATTAGCCGCGATGGTAGGCAGGGCAAGCCGGCGGCGCAGCACGTAAAATCCCGCCCCATGACGATCACGATCAAATCCGGCGCCGACATCCCGGCCTTGCGCATTGCCGGGCGCCTGGCCTCCGAGGTGCTGGACATGCTGACCCCGCATGTCAAACCGGGCATCACCACCGAACAACTCGACAAGCTGGCGCATGACTACATCGTCAACGTCCAGCAGGCCATCCCCGCGCCGCTGAACTACACGCCGGCCGGCTACATCCCCTACCCCAAGTCCATCTGCACCTCGGTCAACCACCAGGTCTGCCACGGCATCCCCAATGACCGGGCGCTGAAGAACGGCGACATCGTCAACATCGACGTCACCGTCATCAAGGATGGCTGGCATGGCGACACCAGCCGCATGTTTGTGGTCGGCGAGGGCTCCATCGCCGCCAAGCGCCTGTGCGCCTTCACCTACGAGGCCATGTGGAAAGGAATCGCCAAGGTCAAGCCGGGCGCACGCCTGGGCGACATCGGCCATGCCATCCAGAGCTTTGCCGAGAGCAATGGCTTTTCCATCGTGCGCGAGTTCTGCGGCCACGGCATCGGCCAGGTCTTCCACGAAGAGCCGCAGGTGCTGCACTACGGCCGCCCTGGCACGCTGGAAGAGCTGGTGCCCGGCATGGTCTTCACCATCGAGCCCATGATCAACGCCGGCCGCCGCGAGATCAAGGAAACCGGCGATGGCTGGACCATCGTCACCAAGGACCGCTCCCTGTCCGCCCAGTGGGAACACACGCTGATGGTGACCGAGACCGGCTACGAGGTCTTCACCCTGTCCGAGGGCAGCCCCGCCCTGCCCGCCTTCATCAGCAGCACCCGCACCTGAGGGCGCCGCCATGGCCAGCAGCAGCAGCGCCAACCCTGTGGTCGAGCTGCGCCAGCAGCTCAAGAGCGGCAAGCAGGCGCTGATCGACGCCTTCCGCGCCGGCCCGCCCACGCAGCGCGCCGCCCAGCGCCTGCTGCGCCAGCTGGCGCGCCATGTCGACGGCATCCTGCAGCAGCTCTGGGCCCAGGCGGCCATGCCGCCGGGCTTCTGCCTGGTGGCCGTGGGCGGCTATGGCCGCGGCGAGCTCTTCCCCTTCTCCGATGTCGATGTGCTGCTGCTGCTGCCCGACGGCGTTGAGGCGCACCAGCCGGGCGCCGTCAAGCAAAGCATCGAGGCCTTCATCACCGCCTGCTGGGACATCGGTCTGGAGCTGGGCTCCTCGGTGCGCACCCTGGGCGAATGCCTGCAAGAGGCCGCCGGCGATGTGACGGTGCAGACCGCTCTGCTGGAAGCTCGCCCCCTGGCCGGCGCGCGGCCGCTGTTCAAGCAGCTGGTGCAGCGCCAGCACGAGCATCTGGATGTCAGCGCCTTCTTGCGCGCCAAGACACTGGAAGCGCAACAGCGCCACACCAAGTTCGACGACACGCCCTACTCGCTGGAACCCAACTGCAAGGAAAGCCCGGGCGGCCTGCGCGATCTGCAGGTGCTGATCTGGATCGCCCGCGCCGCTGGCCTGGGCCACACCTGGAAGGCCCTGGCCACGCGCGGCCTGATCACGGCCTTTGAGAGCCGCCAGCTGCAGCGCAACGAAGGCCTGCTCAAGCTGATCCGCGCGCGCCTGCATGCGGTGGCGGGGCGGCGCGAGGATCGCCTGGTTTTCGATCTGCAAACCGCCGTGGCCGAGAGCTTTGGCTATCAGTCCACCAAGGAACAGCGTGCCTCCGAGGTGCTGATGCGGCGCTTCTACTGGGCGGCCAAAGCCGTGACCCAGCTGAACCAGATCCTGCTGCTCAATCTGGAGGAGCAGATCAACGGCTCGCAACAAGGGCTGATGCGCCCCATCCCCGGCCACGAGGCGCAGTTCCTGGACCGGGCCGGCATGCTCGAGGTGGCCAGCGACGAGCTCTACCAGCGCGAGCCTCATGCCATCCTGCGCACCTTTCTGGTCTACCAGCAGACGCCCGGCATCAAGGGCCTGTCGGCCCGCACCCTGCGCGCGCTCTACAACGCCCGCGAGCAGATGGACGCGGCCTTCCGCCGCGACCCGGTGAACCGCGCCACCTTCATGCAGATCCTGCGCCAGCCCGAGGGGCAGACGCATGCCTTCCGGCTGATGAACCAGACCTCGGTGCTGGGCCGTTATCTCTGGGTGTTCCGCGGCATCGTCGGCCAGATGCAGCACGACCTGTTCCACGTCTACACCGTGGACCAGCACATCCTGATGGTGCTGCGCAATGTGCGCCGTTTCTTCATCCCCGAGCATGCGCACGAGTACGCCTTCTGCTCGCAGCTGGCCTCGCAGTGGGACAAGCCCGAGCTACTCTACATCGCCGCACTCTTCCACGATGTGGCCAAGGGCCGCGGCGGCGACCACTCCGACCTCGGCGCCGACGACGCGCGGCGCTTCTGCCGCGACCACGGCCTGAGCAAGGAAGACAGCGAGCTGGTGGTCTTCCTGGTGCGCCACCACCTGACCCACTCGCGCGTGGCGCAGAAAGAAGACCTCTCCGACCCCGAGGTGATCCAGAGTTATGTGGCCAAGGTCGGCGACGCCCGCCACCTGACCGCCCTCTACCTGCTGACCGTGGCCGACATCCGCGGCACCAGCCCCAAGGTCTGGAATGCCTGGAAGGGCAAGCTGCTGGAAGACCTCTACCGCTTGGCCCTGCGCGCCCTGGGCGGCGCCCAGCCCAATCTGGCTGCCGAGATCGAGGCGCGCAAGAACGAGGCCCGCCACAGCCTGGCCCTGCACTCCATGCTGCCCGGCACCGAGACCGCGCTTTGGGAGACCCTGGCCATCAGCTATTTCGCGCGCCACGAGGCGGGCGAGCTGGCCTGGCATGCGCGCTCGCTCTGGCGCCATGTTCAAACGGCCACGCCGGTGGTCCAGGCCCGGCCCTCGCCAATTGGCGAAGGTCTGCAGGTGCTGGTCTACGCGCCCGACCGCCAGGACCTGTTCGCCCGCATCTGCGGTTATTTCGACGGCGCCGGTTTCAACATCCTGGACGCCAAGGTGCACACCACCAAGCGCGGTTTCGCCCTGGACACCTTCCAGGTCATCAGCCCCGACTTGGAGCTCAACCACCGTGACCTCGTGCCCCTGGTGGAGAACAAGCTGAGCCAGGCGCTCAAGGCCGAGGGCCCGCTGCCCGAGCCGCGCCGTGGCCGACTCTCGCGCCGCGTCAAGAGCTTCCCCTACACCCCGCGCATTGCCCTGCGGCCCGACGAGCGCGGCCAGGCCTGGCTGCTGTCCATCAGCACCAGCGACCGCGCCGGCCTGCTCTACGCCATCGCCCGCGTGCTGGCCCGTCACGGCATCAATCTGCAGCTGGCCAAGATCTCCACCCTGGGCGAGCGGGTGGAAGACACCTTCCTCGTCGATGGCCCGGCCCTGCAGCACAACCGGGCACAGCTGCAGATCGAAAGTGAATTGCTCGACGCGGTGAGCCTGCCGGCTTGATACCCGGCGCACGCCGCTCCGCCGCGCCGCGCGCATGCAGACCTGCACCCGTGTTTGTCTTGATGGGCATCAAGGACCGCGACATGCGAGCATGTCATCATCTTCCCTGAGCTCGCACCGCACCCCATGCCCTTTCTGGACACCGAAAAAGCCCTGGCGCAGTCACGCAAATTTGGCGTGAAGCCCATCCCCGCCTTGCGCCCCCTGGGCTGGCTGGCCCGCGGCTGGCGCGACATCTGGCGTTGCCCGGGTGCCTCGCTGGCCCATGGCATGGCCATGGCCATCGCCGGCGCGGTGATCGTGCTGCTGGCGCGCCATCATTTCTGGCTGCTGGTCGGTGCCTTCAGCGGCTTCTTGCTGGTGGCCCCCATCCTGGCCACAGGCCTCTACGTGATCAGCCGTGATCTGGAGCTGGGCCGCTCACCCAACCTGCACACCGTGCTGCACACCTGGTGGCCGCGCGATGGGCGGCTGGTGGTGTTCGGCGTGCTGCTGGCCTTTGCCGGCACCGGCTGGGTGATGACCTCGGCCTCGCTGATCACCGGTTTCAGCGGCCACGCCATTCGCGAGCCGATTGATTTCATCCGCCATGTGGTGCTGAACGAAGAGACACCGTTGTTCGAAGCCTGGCTGGCCCTGGGCGCCCTGCTGGCTGCGCCGGTGTTTGCCTCCACCCTGGTCGCCGTGCCCCTGCTGCTGGACCGCGACATCGGCGTGCTCGGTGCTGTCTTCACCAGCTGGCGCGTGGTCATGGAGTACCCGGCACCGGTGGCCTTGTGGGCCGCCATCATCATGCTGCTGACCCTGCTGGGCATGGCCAGCTTCATGATCGGCCTGGTGCTGGTCGTGCCCTTGCTGGGCCATGCCAGCTGGCATGCCTACCGCGATCTGGTCAGCGTGCACGACTGAACGAACGCCAAACCACAGACGCCAAGACCGGACCGGACCGAAAGACACCAGGATGTTTGGATACAGCGAACAGGAGCTCGCCCAGTTTTGCCTCACCTGGGGCGTGGGCGGTTTCATGGCCTATATGGTGTTCATCATCCTGCAGCTGGCCCGCGAGTCCAAGGCCGGCCGCTTCGGCACCTTCATCCTGCTGCTGGGCCTGGGCTTCGGCCTGGTCGGTTTTCTGGCCAAGGGCGTGATCAAGTACTTCATGTCGGGCATCACCGGATGAGCTTGCGCGAGACCCTGAGCCGCAGCTTCCGCCACTCGCCGCTGGAGGATGTGCAGGCCATCGTCACCGGCACCTTGTTCGTGGCCCTGGGCGTGGCGCTGTTCAAGCAGGCCGGCATGCTGACCGGCGGCACGGTGGGCATCGCCTTCTTGCTGCACTACGCCTCGGGCCTGCCCTTCGGCGCCCTGTTCTTCTGCATCAATCTGCCGTTTTACTGGCTGGCCTACCGGCGCATGGGCCTGCCCTTCACCCTGCGCACCATCGCCGCGGTCAGCCTGATGGCCCTGCTGGCCGAGGTGCTGCCGCACTGGCTGAAATTCGCCGAGCTCAACATCTGGTTCGCCGCCATCACCGGCGGCCTCTTGATCGGCGCCGGCATGCTGATCCTGTTCCGCCACCGCGCCTCGCTGGGGGGGCTCAATGTGCTGGTGCTCTACCTGCAGGAAAAGCGCGGCTGGCGCGCCGGCTATGTGCAGGCCGGCCTCGATGGCCTGATCTTGCTCAGCGCCCTGGCCTTTGTCGCCCCCGAGCGCGTGGGCCTGTCCTTGGTCGGTATGGTGGCCATCAATGCGGCCCTGGCCATCAACCACCGACCCGGGCGCTACGTCGGCATGTCCTGAGCCTCGCCCGGGCTCAGTTGCTGAAATCGCCCAGCAGGCTGCTCAAGGTGGCCGCAGGGATCTCGGCATCGACCGGATAGGCCGGATGTTCAC
The DNA here is from genome assembly GCF_027863535.1 of Paucibacter sp. B51. Lineage (NCBI taxonomy): Bacteria > Pseudomonadati > Pseudomonadota > Betaproteobacteria > Burkholderiales > Sphaerotilaceae > Roseateles > Paucibacter sp. B51. The sequence continues at coordinate 4,443,656 of NZ_JAPIVN010000001.1, forward strand.
AGCCCACGGCGACCGAGGCGCCGGTGCGCAAGGCGTCGCGCTGCTCGGGGCTGAAATCGAATCGCAGAAAATGAATCGAGCTCACCGCCGCGGGCGCGGCCGGCGCGGCGCCATCGGGCGAGCCAGCTTTGGGCTCCGGCGGCATGTCCTCATTGGCCACGGCGTAGACCCGGCCCAGGCCTTGAATCTCCACGAAAAAGCGCTGCTCGACGCCGGCCAGCTGGGGCAACTCCTGCTCGCGCTGGCGGGCGTCGGCAAACTCGATCATCAGCGTGGCCCGCCAGTCGCTGCCGCGCGGTGCCAAGGCCGCGTAGAGCACGCGCTCGCGTTCCACATCCTCAGGGTCGACCAAGCGCTCGGCCAGCAAGACCTCCTGCAGCTGGTAGCGCAGGGTCTGCTCGCTCTCGAACTGCAGACGCATGTGCTCGCCCAGCAGCACCGATCGGCGCTGCCGGTGCTCCAGGATGTCCTCGTGGTGGGCTCGCCGGTAGTCGCTGTAAGCCTCGAGGCTCAACACGCTGTCTGCGCTGATGCTCATGAATCTCCTTCGCGCTCCACCATCTCTGGGCGCGACCGCATGGTAGCGCGCCAATCCAACGGCACGGCGGAGCTTGACCTCAGAGCAAGGCGCTGTACCAGCGCAGATCGAGCAGCTTGCGCGCCAGCTGGTGGCTGCGGCCTTGCGGATCGGCCAGGTCATGCAGGATGTCGAAGTGGTTGCAGCCGGCAATCTCCTCGCAGATGGGCACGGCGCGCCGGCCCCAGGCCTGGCGGATCAAGCGGTTCTGGCGCCGAAATTCCTCGCTCTCCTCGCTGCCGCAGACCGCATACAGCGGCGTGTCCGGTGCAGGGAAATGCACCGGACTGAGGCGCCGCACGCTGTCGGCATCGAGCTTCAAGTCGCCCTGCAGAAACGGCGTCTGCCGGATCGGGGCCAGGTCATGCAGGCCCGAGATCGAGAGCACACCCTTGACCAGATGGCGCGGCAGATCGGGCGCCACCGATTTCCAGTCGCAGCAGCTCAGCATGGCGGCCAGATGCGCCCCGGCCGAATGCCCGACCAGCACGATGCGGTTGGGATCGCCCCCATGCTGGGCGGCATGGCGCCAGACCCAGGCTAGGCTGTGCACCAGCTGCAGCGGAATGCGCTCCATGCTGACCGAGGGGCAGAGCGCGTAATTGGGCACCACCACCATCGCGCCCTCGTCGGTGAAGGCGCTGGCGACAAAGGAATGGTCCGATTTATCGAGGGCACGCCAGTAACCGCCGTGCAGAAACACCAGCACGGGCGCCTGCGCCGCTTCGGTCGGAAACACATCGAGCCGCTCGCTGGGCGCGGCGCCATAGGCGATGTCGAGGACGCAAGGTGCCTGATCCCGCACCAGCTGCGAGGCGCGCGTCCAACGATCGAGCAGCACCGCACTGTCGGGCACACGCGCCCGGTTGTTGTACTGGGCATCGAACCATTCGGCGCTGCGTCGAAGCATGGAGGAATCCTCAAAGAGCTGGGGCCTTGGCAGCATGCCAAGCCACTCCGGTGCTGTCCACTGCGACAGGCTTGCCCAGCCCCGCGAGACAGGCCTGGGAGCCTAACTGTCGGCATGGGCGCAACAGCGGGTGCAGGCCCAGGCACAAGCGGGCAAGAAAAAAGCCCAGCGAACTTTCGTTCACTGGGCTTGATCTGGTGGGCGGTGCAGGGTTCGAACCTGCGACCCCTGCCGTGTGAAGGCAGTGCTCTACCGCTGAGCTAACCGCCCGGTAATCTGAGGCGGGCGACGACGATCAGGATTCTTGGGTGGGCTCGATACGATTGCCGAGCTCCGTTCAAAAAACCTGGTGGGCGGTGCAGGGTTCGAACCTGCGACCCCTGCCGTGTGAAGGCAGTGCTCTACCGCTGAGCTAACCGCCCGGTTGTCTTGGTCGCCTGTGCGTCATTTGCTTGTCTTTCAACCTGCAAACTTCGCTAACCGGGAAGCCCTCTATTATGCCACGTGTTTTTGAAGCTCGGCAAGGTTTGCGCTGAAAAACTTCAAAAAGGCGACTGAGAAGCGGCTCAGACGCCGTCTTGCCAGACCCGCTTGCCGCCGCTGCTCTTGTCCAGCTCGCCCAGCACCTTGGTATGTGCGGCCAGCTCGGCCTCGTCGGCGCGCAACACAGGCAGCTCGAAGCTGCGCAGGTCCACCGCAGCCAGCTTGAACTCGGCCGAGTCGGTGTCCCCGCCGGCGTCGTCGATCAAGAGCGCGTCCTGGCCGCGCGTCATATTGATGTAGACGTCGGCCAGCAGCTCCGCATCGAGCAAAGCGCCGTGCAGCGTCCGGCCCGAGTTGTCCACTTCCAGGCGGCGGCACAGCGCGTCCAGGGAATTGGCCTTGCCCGGGAACATCTCGCGTGCCATCAGCAACGTGTCGCGCACGCTGCCGACGACATCTGTGATGGGCGGCTTGCGCAGGCGCTTCAGCTCGGCGTTGACGAAGCCGATGTCGAAGGGCGCGTTGTGAATGACCAGCTCGGCGCCAGCCAGGAACTCCAGCAACTCGTCGACGATTTCGGCGAACTTGGGCTTGTCGGCCAAAAAGGCCTCGGTCAGGCCGTGCACCCGCAGCGCGTCTTCATGGCTGGCCCGCTCGGGGTTGATGTAGAGGTGCAGGTTGTTGCCGGTCAGCTGGCGGTTGATCATCTCAACGCAGCCGATTTCGATGATGCGGTCACCGCCCTCGGCCAGCAGGCCGGTGGTTTCGGTGTCGAAGAAAATTTGACGCATGGGTCAGTCGGTCACTCGTTCTGTCAGTCGTTCAATGTTGGCACGGCCGGGCGCAGGAGCCAGCCCGCTGCACCACTGCGCCCCTGCTCCAATCAGGCCGCAGGGCGGCGGCTGGCCCAGAGCCAGATGGCCAGGCCGGCCACGATCATGGGCAGGCTCAGCCATTGTCCCTGACTCAGCTGCAGGGCCCGCAGGCCCAGGAAATCATCGGGCTGGCGGAAGAACTCGGTGACGAAACGCTGCGCGCCGTAGCCGATCAGGAACAGGCCTGAAACCTGGCCTGTCAGGCGCGGCCTGCGGGTGTAGAGCCACAGCAAGGTGAACAGGAACAAGCCTTCGCCCAGGAACTGGTAGAGCTGGGAGGGGTGGCGCGGCTCGGGCGAGCCCGATTGCGGAAACACCATGGCCCAGGGCAGGCTGGGATCGGCAAAGCGGCCCCAGAGTTCCCCGTTGATGAAGTTGCCGAGGCGCCCCGCGGCCAGGCCGGTGGGCACACAGGGCGCGATCAGATCGGTCACCTCGAAGAAGCGGCGGCCGCGCAGCTTGGCAAACAGCGCCATCGCCACGATCACGCCCAGCAGACCGCCGTGAAAAGCCATGCCGCCCTTCCAGACCGCAAACACCTCCAGCAGGTGGTCGATGTAGTAATCGGGCTTGTAAAAGAGCACATAGCCCAGGCGCCCGCCCAGCACCACGCCCAGCACGCCGAAGAACAGCAGGTCATCGACATCGCGCCGGCTCCAGCCGGCTTGCGCATACTGCGGCTGCTGCACGCGGCGGCCGGCCAAATACAGAAACATGCCGAAGGCGGCCAGGTACATCAGCCCGTACCAATGGATGGCCACAGGGCCGAGACGAAGGGCAATCGGGTCAAACTGGGGATGAACCCACATGGCGGCAATCCTGAAACGGTGAGGCACACAAGAACAGCGAGCGCGGACGGCCATGACTCGACCCCGCGCCTCAGGCCGGCATCATAGCCAGCAGGCCCGCAACAAGCCGCAGCGCCCGGCCCTACGGCAGGAACTGGCGCGGTCCGGCGCGGGCCGCGATACCGTCGAGTTCACGCGATACTCCCGGCCATGTCTGCCCTGCCCGCCCCCGCGCTTGCGGCCTCCGTGGCCCTGAGGCCAGCCCCACGCCTGGCGCGTGCGCGCTGGCGCCGGGTGCTGTCGGCCTGCCTGGGCTTGGGGCTGGGCCTGGGGCTTGGTCTGCATCTGGCCGCCAACACCGGGCCCGGGCCGGAGGCGCTGCACGCCGCCCGCGCACCGCGCCTGGCCGGCTTTGGCGAGGCCACCCAGCGCCGCATCGTCAGCCGCTCACCCGAGGCCCAAGCCTGGTTCAACCAGGGCTTGCAACTGGCCTATGCCTTTGATGAGATCGAGGCGCGGCGCGCCTTTCGCGCCGCCCTCGCGGCTGACCCGCGCTGCACCCTGTGCGCCTGGGGCCTGGCCTGGCAATACGCCCCCACCTACAACGCCCGGCTGCGCGAGGACCCGCGCAACGATCTGGCGCAGGCCCGCCACTACGCCCGCCTGGCCCAGCGCCTGTCCCTGGCCAATCGCGAAGCGCCGCTGGAGCGCGCACTGGCCGAGGCCATGCTGGAGCGACTGCAACTCGGCGACGTCAGCCAGATGCCCGCCGCCACCCTGGCCGTACTCGAAGCCTGCGGGCCGGACACCGACGAAACCCGCCAGGTCCACCCGCTCGACCGCGTGTTCGAGCGCCGCATGCGCATCCTCAGCGAAATGTTCCCGCAGGACCCCGATCTGCTGTCCTGGTGGGCCGAGGCCTTGTTCGTCGTCCACCCCGACCCCTCGGGCCTGGAGATCCTGTGGGCCGGCCTGAGCAGCCGCCTGCTGGAGGCCCTGAGCCAGCACCCGCAGCACACCGGCGTGATCCACTACCTGAGCCATGCGGCCGACACCGTCGAAGATGCGCCGCGCGCCATCAACGCGGTGCAGAACCTGCAACACCTGGCCCCCGCCTCGCCGCATCTGCAGCACATGAGCTCGCATCTGCTCGTCAAGCTGGGCCGTTATGGCGAGGCCGTGCAGGCCAACCAGCGCGGTCTGGCGGCGCAAGCCGCGCTGGACCGCCAGCTGCACACCCAAGGCTTCAGTCCGGGCACAAACTGGAATCCGCACAACCAACGCTTTCTGTGGGTTGCCGCCCAGCTCGGCGGCGATTTCAAAACCGCCCTGGCCATGGCCGAGCAGCTGGCGGCCGAAGCCCCGGCCGGCGAATGGGGCGATTTCCTGCGCGGCCTGCCCTGGCTGACCTTGGTGCATTTCGAGCGCTGGCGCGACATCCTCGCGCGCTCGACTTCCGCGGGCATCGAACCGACGCTGCTGGCCCATGCTCGCGGCTTGGCACGGCTGCGCCTGAGTCTGATCCAGGATGCGCAATCCGATCTGGCGCTGCTGCAATCCCATCTGGACGCACAAACGGCCAGCGACAACCCACGCAAGCCCGCCCGCATCGCCTGGGCCCGCCTGCTGCTGGCGCCGCTGCAGGCCGAGCAAGCCTGGGCCCGCGGCGATCGGGCTGCCGCACTGTCCACTCTGAAAGAAGCGGTGGACCGCGAGGCTGAGTTAAGCCCCAGCGAGCCGCCGCTCTGGGCCGCCAGCGCCCAGCGCTGGCTGGCTCAGATGCTCTTGCGGGCGCAGGATAGACCCGGTGCCCTCGCCGCCTTCGAGGCAGACCTGAAGACCTCCCCGGGCAACCGAGCCGCCCTGGACGGCCTGGCCGCTGCGCAGCGCCTGCCGCGCTGAAGCGTCAGTCGGCCGGCACTTCCGCCTTGAAGTTCAACCCAGCTCGGCCAGGCGCTTGCGCACCTCGTCCAGATTGCGTGGGTTGGCTTTCTTGTTGCCGAGGAAACGCTCCAGCACGGACTTGCCCTGGGCCTTATCGCCCTTGGCCAGCAGGGCAAAACCGAGGCGATGGTCGACGGGATAGCGCTCGGCGCCCTCGGCCGTGCGGGCGCGCTCCAGCGACTTGATGGCCTCGTCGATCTGGCCGGTTTCGCTGAGCAGGCGGCCCATGCCGTAGTGGCCGGCCGCGTGGCCGGGGAAGTCACGCTGCAGGCGCTCGAAGATCGGCCTGGCCTTGGCGAACTGCTTGTCGGAGAAGAGCTGGATGGCTAGCTGATACAAGCCGGCGCGCTGGCCGGCGAGCAGATCCTTGTCCTCGCCGGGCTTGATGGCGCTGAGCTCGCGCTCGGCCTCGGCCCAGCGTTCCTCCTTCATTTCCACGCGGGCACGCAGCAGCTTGGCATGTTCGGGTTGGCGGGCCTGGGCAGCCTGGGCCAGATCGCGCGCCTTGGCGACGCTGCCACCGGCAATGCCGGGCGCCATCAGATAGAACTGCTGCAAGGCATCGCGGGCGTCAAACAGCAGAGGATCGAGTTCCACCGCCCGGCTCAGGTTGTCCTTGATCTTGCCGCTGAGGCTGATGGCTTTCATCATGCCGCCGTTCATGGCCTGCACACCTTGCAGGGAGCCCAGCACATAGAAACACGCCGCCTGGGCCGGCTGCCGATCGGCGCAGGCCTGCACCGGCTTGACGGCAGCCTCCAGCCGTTTGGCGTCACCCGACTCCAGCGCCAGCAGGCCCAGGGCCAGCACGGCCTGGCTGTCCTCCGGGTCGGCCTTGAGCCGGGTCTGTGCGGCCTGCTCCAGTTCAGCACTTTTGCCCGCCTCCAGCCAATCGCGCCACTGCGGGTCTTTCAGCACCTCGGCCTGGGCCAGGCTTGCGCTCAAGCTCAGACCCACGCTCAGGGCCAACACGGCAATTCGAACAGTCTTCACGCGCATCACGGGCACTCTCCTTTTTTGGGGCCTGCGCATTAGAACGAGGCCGCAGGCCCGCGGTTGGCGGGGTATTCACCGAGGGCCGGAGGTGGCTTCCGACACTTGCTGCGGAGGCAACTGCGGCGCCGCCAGCTGAGCCGCCACATGCTCGACAAAACGCCAGACGGCCGGCGCCGCGTCGCGCCGCCAGATCAACCGCGTCTCGCCGCGCGGCAGCGGCACCTGCTCCCCGGCCGGCGCCTGCAGCGCACGGTAGACCACGCCCGGGCGCTGAAAGCCCTGCATGCTGGCCGGCACCCAGGCCGCACCGATGCCGGCCGAGACCAGGTTGACGATGGTCTGCATCTGGATGGCCTCTTGCTCGATGCGCGGCTCGCAGCCCTGCGCCCGGTACACGGCCACCACGGCATCGAAAAGCGAGGGCGCAATTGCCCGCGGGAACATCACCAGCGGCAAACCCAGAACCTCGGCCAGGGGCAGCTGATCGAAGCGGGCCAGCGGCGAATCGGCACTCAGCGCCAGCAGCAAGGGCTCGTCCGCCACCTGCAGCGACTCAAAGCCCGGCGGCACGGCGCCGCGGGCATGCAGCACAAAGCCGGCATCGATCTCGCCGGCCTCGAAGGCCTGCAGCTGCACATCGAGCGTGGCCTCGCGCAGGCTCAGTGCCACATCGGGCACCTGCTCGCGAAAACCCTTGAGCCAGCGCGGCAGCTCGCCAAAACCCAGGGTGGACACAAAGGCCAGGCGCAAGCGCCCGGCCGTGCCCCGCGCTGCCGCCTGGGCCAGGGCCGGCAGCTCGGCCGCCTGGGCCAGCAGGCCCTGGGCCAGGGGCAGCAAGGCCGCACCGGCAGGGCTCAGGCCCACCGAACGGCTGCTGCGAACGAAGAGGCTGGCGCCCAGCTCGGCCTCCAGTTTCTGGATGGCCTGGGTCAGCGGTGGCTGGGTCATGTGCAGGCGCTCGGCCGCGCGGCCGAAATGCAGCTCTTCGGCCACGGCAACAAACTGGCGCAGGCTGCGCAGATCCAGGCTCATTGATTCACTCAACGTATTAATTCAACATGAATAATATATTTGAAAACCAACCGACCCTTCGAGATACTGAAGCCATCCCAGCAGGAGACCCCAGACCATGAGCCAGGACAGCCAGCCGCCCATCCGTTTCGACCGCCGTTCGCGCAACATCACCGAGGGCGTGGCCCGTGCGCCCAACCGCTCCATGTACTACGGCATGGGCTATCAGGAGACGGATTTCGGCAAGCCCATGATCGGCGTGGCCAACGGCCACTCGACCATCACGCCCTGCAACTCGGGCCTGCAAAAGCTGGCCGATGCGGCCGTGATCGGCCTCAAGGCTGCGGGCGCGAATGCCCAGCTCTTCGGCACGCCCACCATCAGCGACGGCATGGCCATGGGCACCGAAGGCATGAAGTACAGCCTGGTCTCGCGCGAGGTGATCTCGGACTGCGTGGAAACCTGCGTCGGCGGCCAATGGCTGGACGGCGTGATGGTGATCGGCGGCTGTGACAAGAACATGCCTGGCGGCATGATGGGCATGCTGCGCGCCAATGTGCCGGCCATCTACATCTACGGCGGCACCATCAAGCCGGGCCACTACAAGGGCCAGGACCTGAACATCGTCTCGGTCTTCGAAGCCGTGGGCCAATTCAGCGCCGGCAAGATGAGCGAAGAGGACTTCTGCCAGATCGAGAAGCGCGCCATCCCCGGCAGCGGCTCCTGCGGCGGCATGTACACCGCCAACACCATGAGCTCGGCCTTTGAAGCCCTGGGCATGAGCCTGCCCTACTCCTCGTCCATGTCCAATGTCGAGGACGAGGTGGTCGAGAACACCAAGAAGGCCGCTGCCGTGCTGGTCGAGGCCGTCAAGGCCGACCTGAAACCGCGCGACATCGTCACCAAGAAGGCGATCGAGAACGCCGTGGCCGTGATCATGGCCACCGGTGGCTCGACCAATGCCGTGCTGCACTTCCTGGCCATCGCCCACGCGGCCGAGGTGGACTGGACCATCGACGACTTCGAGCGCATGCGCAAGAAGATCCCGGTGCTTTGCGACCTCAAGCCCAGCGGCCGCTTCCTGGCCGTGGACCTGCACAAGGCCGGCGGCATCCCGGCCGTGATGAAGGTGCTGCTGCAAGCCGGCCTGCTGCACGGCGACTGCATCACCATCACCGGCAAGACCGTGGCCGAGAACCTGGCCGAAGTGCCCGAGCTCTCGCCCACGCAAGAGGTCATCCGCCGGGTGGACCAACCCCTCTATGCCCAAGGCCATCTGGCCATCCTGCGCGGCAACCTCTCGCCCGAAGGCTGCGTGGCCAAGATCACCGGTCTGAAGAGCCCCGTGATGACCGGCCCGGCCCGCGTGTTCGAGGACGAGCAATCGGCCCTGGCCGCCATCATGGCCGGCAAGATCGTGGCGGGCGACATCATGGTCTTGCGCTATCTGGGACCCAAGGGCGGCCCCGGCATGCCCGAAATGCTGGCGCCCACCGGTGCCCTGATCGGCCAGGGCCTGGGCGAAAGCGTGGGTCTCATCACCGATGGCCGCTTCTCTGGCGGCACCTGGGGCATGGTGGTCGGCCATGTGGCACCCGAGGCCTACGAGGGCGGCGTGATCGCCCTGGTGCACGAAGGCGACCGCATCACCATCGACGCGCATCAGCTGAAACTGGAGCTGCATGTCGACGAGGCCGAGCTGGCCCGCCGCAAGGCCGCCTGGGTCAAGCCGGCACCGCGCTACACCCGCGGCGTGCTGGCCAAGTTCGCCAAGAACGCCTCCAGCGCCAGCTCAGGCGCGGTGCTGGATCGCTTCGAGTGAGTTTCGAGTGAGCTGCCCCGGCCACGGCCGGTCAAGCCGAAGACCGCCCGCTCAGCGCAGCAGCGGCGCAATCACCCGCTGACGCACCAGCGGATGCCAAAGTCGGCCGTCCTGGCGCAGGGCGGCCGGCGGCAGCTCGGGGTTGCTCAGGCTCAGCCAGCGGCGCGAGCCCAGCTGGGCCTGCGCCACCTCGGCGCCAACCAGCTTCTCGTGCAGGGCCTCGAAACTGCCATCGGCCTGCACCACACGCCAGCCCTGACGCAGGCGCTCGGCCAGCTCGGGCCGGGCCTGGTTGACGATGAAGCTGAAGGTGGACGGGTAGGCCAGCAGCCAGTCACTCAGCACCACCACGCCGGGCAAGGCATTGACGATGCCAAAGGCCTCGTCGGCGGCCAGGGCGAACAGATCAAAGCGGTCGCGTTTGAGCATGGCCTCGAAGACATCGAGGCGCGGGATGGGCAGCACCGTCATGCCATTGGCCCGCATCACCGAGGCGTCGGGCCAATGCGCCACCTGCGCCACGCGCAGCTGACGCACCTGTTCCAGGCTGCGCACCTCCTCCAGCTCACGGCGGCGGCTGGCCAGGGCAATCGGCAGGCGCAGGCCGTTGAGGCCGCGGCGCATGCAGGTGTGCACGGGGATGCCATCGGCCTCGCGGGTCTTGGAGGTCATGGTGGCCATCAGGTCCAGCGCGCCGATGCGCAGATCCAACATCTGCCGGCTCTGCGTGAGGTTCTCGCGCGGCGGCATGGTTTCCAGACGGAAGGGGCCATGGCTGGCTTCGGTCTTGCTGAGCAGGAGGTGCAGCACGGCCAGTTCCAGCGAAGGCGTGCCGTCGGCGGCACGGCGCATCTCGTGGCGGATCACCCAGTCCTTGTGGCGACCAGACGGGCTGGCGGCTGCGGGTCCTCCCAAGGAGGGCAGGCCCATGCTGGCGGCCAGGCCCAGGGTCTTGAGCAACTGTCGGCGCGGACCGAGCGCCTGAGCATCCACGCCTGCTGCCATATCGGTCACTGCCGTGCTGTCTGCCAACCCAAGCCCCATCGTCCGCCCTGCTTACCGGCCGCAGAACGCCTGCCACCACAGCCTTCGATTGTGGCGCATGCAGCCTGGGAATCAGGGTTCTCACGCCGAGCTGCGGACCGGGTCCTGCCACATAATCCTCAAGCCCCCCGAACTTGGCGGGCCGCGCAGGAGAGATTCGCATGGATTCGAACGCGTCCTCGACAGCAACTGCCCGCCTCGGGTCGCCCGACCCGGTCATCCTCATCGTGGATGACACACCGCCCAATATCGGCCTGCTGCACACCATGCTGCGCCCCCAGGGCTACCGCATTTACGCGGCCAGCTCGGGCCTGCAGGCGCTGGAGCTGGTCGAACGCATCCAGCCCGATCTGATCCTGCTGGACGTGATGATGCCGGGCATGGACGGCTTCGCCACCTGCCGCGCCCTCAAAGCCCGATCCGCCACCACCGACGTGCCCGTCATCTTCATCACCGCCTGCACCGAAAGCGAGGATGTGGTGCTGGGCTTCCAGGCCGGCGCGGCGGACTACATCGCCAAGCCCATCCGTGTCGAGGAGGTGCTGGCCCGTGTGCAGACCCAGCTGGCGCTGCGCCGCTGCGCCCAGCAGGAACGCGCCGAACAGCAACAGCTGCGCGCCATCGTCGAGTCCATGCGCGAAGGCCTGTTGCTGCTCGACCCTCAAGGCAGCGTTCGCTACAGCAACCCGGCCCTGCAAGAGCAGCTGGGCCGCAGCGCCGTCGAAATCCAATCGCCCGAGCTCGGCCGCCTGCTCCGTCAGGCCCTGCCCGCCAGCGGCCAGGGTCAGGTGCATCTGGCCCAGGGTCTGTGCGGCAGTGTGCCACTTGACCTGACCCTGGCCCCCTGGCCCGGTGATGAAGCCGGCAGCGTGGCCCTGCTGCGCCCTGCCGGAGTGCATTCATGAGCCACACCCTCACGGCATTCAAGCGGACCTGGGTCCACCCGCCTTGATCCACGGGGCCTGACGCAGGCCACCCGGTCCGAGGCGCGAGCGATGTCATCTCGCCTGCGCCACCCGGGCCCCAATCCAGAACTCAAGACGCCGAGAGCGCGCCGCAGGCAGCACACCCACAACACCGCCGCCGCCACGCATCGAGGCCCGCACAGGGAGTGCCCCATGAAACCGAGCTGCCAGACCGACGCTGCGTCGGACACCCGGAGCCGAGACGAGCCTTCGGACCTCGATGAGCTCCAGATCTTTGCCGACGAGGACGAGCCTGCCCCCTCGCGCCTGCCGCCCCATGCCGACAGCGAGGCGACGGGGGGTTCCAATTCCGCCGCGGCGCCCTTGCCGCCCTGGCGCATCCTGATCGTTGACGACGACGAAGGCATCCACCAAGCCACCCTGCTGGCCCTGGGCCTGCAGAGCTTTCGCGGCCGCAGCTTTCAGTTTCTGAGCGCCTACAGCGCTGCCGAGGCCTGCACCCTGCTGGCCAGCACGCCCGACATCGCCCTGGTGCTGCTCGACGTGGTGATGGAGACCGACGACGCTGGCCTGCGTCTGGTGCACACGATCCGACATGGCCTCAATTGCCACCTGACCCGCATCCTGCTGCGCACCGGCCAGCCCGGCATGGCACCGCAGCACCAGGTCATCGTCGATTACTACATCGATGACTACCGCAACAAGGCCGAGTTGACCGGCGCCAAGCTGTTTGCGGCCGTGGTCAGCGCCTTGCGCGCTTACGACACCTTGCGTGCCATGGCCGATCAGCAGGCCGAGCTGCGCGCCACGCTCAAGAAAGTGCAGCATCTGGAGCAGGCCTTGAACGAGCACGCCATCGTCGCGGTCAGCGACGGCCTGGGGCGGCTCAGCGCGGCGAACGAGCGCTTCTGCGCCCTGGCCGGCGCCCCGGCCGAGCACTTGCTGGCACAGCAGCACCAACCCCTGCGCGGCCACGGTGGAGCGCTGGGCCACGAGGGCCTGAGCCTGCAGCAATGCCTGGCACAAGGTCGGGTCTGGCATGGCGAGCTCATCCACCCGCAGGCCGACGGCAGCCACCGCTGGGCCGAGACCACCGTGCTGCCTCTGGCCGACGATGCCGGCCGGCCCAGCCAGCACATCATCGTCGCCACCGAGGTGACGGAGGCGCGCCTGGCCCGCCAGCAAATCCTGGACCTGAACCGCGACCTGGAGCTGCGCGTGCAGCGCCGCACCACCGAGCTGGAAGAGGCCAAACGCGCGGCGGAAGCGGCCAACCATGCCAAGTCCATCTTCCTGGCCAATATGTCGCATGAGATCCGCACACCGCTCAATGCCGTGCTCGGCTATGCCCAACTGCTCAGCCGCGACCCGCGCCTGCCCCCTGCTTTGCGCAGCATCGTCGCGCCGATTGAAAAATCGGGCACCCATCTGCTGACCCTGATCAACGACATCCTCGACCTCTCCAAGATCGAGGCCGGCGGCATGAGCCTGGACCTGGTCGACCTGGACCTGGCCGCCTTGGCCAGCGAAATGGGCGATATGTTTGCGCTGCGCTGTGCGCAGAAAGGCATTGGTTGGCGCTGCGAACTGGAGCTGCCCAGCCCCTGCGTGCTGCGCGGTGATGCCGGCAAGCTGCGCCAGGTGCTGCTCAATCTGCTCAGCAATGCGGTCAAGTTCACCGATTGCGGCGAGGTGGTGCTGCGCATCCGCGCGCGGGCCGAGGCCGGAGCGGCCGGCATGCAGCTCTGCTTCGAGGTCAGTGACACCGGCCTGGGCATCCCGCAGGCCCAGCAGGACCTGGTGTTCGCACCCTTCCACCAAGCGGACGCCGGCGCCCAGCGCGGTGGCACGGGCTTGGGCCTGGCCATCTCCTCGCGCCAGGTCGAGCTGATGGGCGGGCAGCTGCAGCTGCAATCCACCGAAGGCCAGGGCTCGCGCTTTTCATTCCGCCTGCATCTGGCCGCCGGCGACCGCAGCAGCCTGCCTCAAGACTCGGGCTTTGGCGCCCTGGTCAGCCTCAGCGAGGGTCAGGTCTTGCGGGTGCTGGTGGTGGACGATATCGAGGCCAACCGCGATGTGCTGGCGCGCATGCTGAGCGGCCTGGGTGCCGAGGTGCAGCAGGCCGAGCATGGGCTGCAGGCCTTGCAGATGCTGCAGGAGTCACCAGCGCGCTTTGACATCGTCTTTCTCGACATCCGCATGCCGGTGCTGGACGGCATCGAAACCCTCAAGCGCCTGCGCCGCGAGCTGCCCCAGCCCCAACCGGTGGTGGTGGCGCTGACCGCCTCGGCCCTGATGCACGAACGCCAGAGCTATATGCGCGAAGGCTTCGACGACTTCATCGGCAAGCCTTTTCTTTTCGAGACCGTGCACCAGTTGCTGCGCCAGCACCTGGGGCCGCTGTTCCGCCCTGGCGCTACCGGCGCAGACGCAGCGGCCGCCTCGGTGGAGGGCCACCCGCAGGCCTCGCCGGCCGGCCAACACACCGCGGCCATGCAGCGCCTGCCAAGCGAACTCTTGCAACTGCTGCAGTCCGCCGCCGAAACCGGCTGGATCAGCGAACTGGAGCGCGGCATTGAACAGCTGCTGCAGGACTGCCCCGCCGAGCAGGCCCTGGGCGAGCGCCTGCTGGACTGCCTGCGGCAGTACGACATGGCCCGGCTGCAGCGCGAGCTGCATGCCCTGGCCGCCAGCGACGAGCTGCCCGCATGAGCGCAAGCACTGCCATGATCCAGCAGCCCCTCGGGCCCGAGGCCGATCTCTTCGATCTGCCCGGTCCGCGGCCCCTGCCCAGCGCCCTGCTCATCGTCGATGACACGCCGGCCAATATCGGCGTGCTGCGCACCCTGCTCAAGCCCCGGGGCCACCAGATCTACGCCGCCACCTCAGGCCAGGCGGCGCTGGAGATCGCCGAACGGGTGCCGCTGGATCTGATCCTGCTGGATGTCTGCATGCCTGAAATGGACGGCTTCGAGACCTGCCGCCGCCTCAAGGCCAGCCCGCACAGCCGCGCCGTGCCGGTGATCTTCGTCAGCGCGCGCACCGACAGCTGCGATGTGGTCGAGGGCTTCAGTCTCGGGGCGGCCGACTACATCCACAAGCCGGTGCGTGTGGAAGAGGCCCTGGCCCGCATCGATTCGCAGCTGCAGCTGCGCCATCACCTGCGCGTGCAGCGCGAGCAGGCCGAGCGCATGCAGGCCATCGTCAATCACATGGCCGAGGGTCTGCTGCTGGTCGACCCTGCGCTGTGCATTCGCAAAGCCAACCCGGCGGCCGAACGCCTGTTCGGCGCTGGCCCCGTGTCCTTGTGCGGCCGCTCGCTGCGCGAGCTGCTGACGCCCGACTCGGCCGACCGCTTGCGAGCCGGCCGGCAGGAGCTGTGCGCGCAAACCCTGCAAGGCGAGCCGCTGCACATCGAGCTGACCCTGAGCCCCCTGCCCGGCCAAGCCGAGCTGCAGATCGCGCTGCTGCACGACATCAGCCAGTACAAGCATTCCGAGCAGGTGCTGCGCCGTCTGGCTGAAATCGATGAGCTGACCCAGCTCGCCAACCGCCGCCAGTTCGACTGCGGTCTGGCCCAGGCTTGGCGAACGGCCGCAGAAGCCGGCCAGCCCCTGAGCCTGCTGCTGCTCGATGTTGACCATTTCAAGCAGTACAACGACCGGCTCGGCCACCAGGCCGGGGACGAATGCCTGCAGGCGCTGGGCCAGTTGCTGCAAGCGCTGGCCCAGCGGCCCGAGGCGCCACCCGGCTGCCTGGCCGCGCGCTATGGCGGCGAGGAGTTCGCCCTCATCCTGCCCGGCGATGCCGAGCAAGCCCAAGCCTGGGCCGAGTCCTTGCGAGCAGACCTGCTGGCGCGCCAGTTGTCCCACCCGGCCTCATCGGCCGGGCCCTGGGTCACGGTCAGCATCGGCAGTGCCACCCTTGTGCCCAAGCCTCAGGATTCACAGAGCGAACTGTTCCAGGCCGCTGACGCGGCCATGTACCGGGCCAAGGCCGAGGGGCGCAACCGTCTGGTACAGGCCGAGACCGATTGAGAAATGAAGCGTCGCTCAGGCGCGCAGCAATCGCAGCCCACCGGGCGTACCCGCCCACGCGGGCAGTTGGGGGAACACCGCCGCCAGCCCCGCGTCCTGCACACCCAGGTGGCGCTGCAGCAGCGGCGCCAGCACATGGCGGTAGTCGGTGACCACGGCCAAATCGCGGCCCTCGGCCAGGGCGGCCGTATCCAGGCCGGGCCACTCACCCAGCACCCGGCCGCCGGCCACCGCGCCGCCCAGCAGCCACATCACATTGCCGCGGCCATGGTCGGTGCCGCCGGTGCCGTTCTCGCGCACCGTGCGGCCGAACTCGCTCATCACCACCACCACGCTGTCGCGCCAGCTGTCGCCCAGACCTTGCGCCAGCGCCTCCAGCCCCTGGGCCAGGCTGGCCAGCTTGTTGGCCAGCTGACCCTGGGCCGCGCCCTGGTTGACGTGGGTGTCCCAACCGCCGACCGAGGTGAAGGCCAGCTGGGTCTTGGGGTCGCGGCGGATCAGCTGCCCCAGGCGCCGAGCATCGGCGGCAAAGCTGCGGGCCGAGGCGGCGCCGCGGTCGGCGCTCTCGGCGCTCGGGGGGTGGGTGGCCGACATCGCCATCACAGGCGTGGCCGTCGGGTCCGGTACCGACTCGCTGCCGGCCGCCATGCTGCGCTGCATTTGACCGCGGCCCTCGGCGGTGCTCTGAAAGGTGCGAGCCAGGGCCGGGTCTTCGGCATACAGCCGGGCCAGGCCGGCCTGCATGGCAGGCTGGTCGATGGCCTTGCGATCCAGGGCCCGCGGCCCCAGGCCCAGCGTGGCCACCGGCGCCGGACCGGCCAGGATGCGCGGCGGCGTGGCGCCCATGTTCAGCGCTCGGGTGGGGCCGGCCGAACCCGGCAACTGTGCGACCAGGCGGTTCATCCAGCCATCCGGCGTGCTCTTGCGGCCCGGGGTGCCGGATTCCAGATAGTCCTGTGCATCGAAGTGCGAGCGCGTTGGGTCCGGCGAGCCGCTGGCATGGACGAAGCCAAGGCTGCCCTCCGACCAGAAGGGCATCAGCGGCGCCAGCGCCGGGTGCAGCCCGAACAGCGAATCCAAGCGGAGCACCCCGCCCTCGGTGCCCGGGCTGCCCAAGGCCAGGCTGGGCCGGGCCGCCGCGTAGGCCGGGTCACCCCATGGCGCGACCACGCTCAGGCCGTCGACGGCGCCACGCAGCAGGATCACCACCAGCTTGCGGCGGCTGCTGGCGGGCTGGGCCATGGCCCTGGGGCTCAGGCCGGCCAGGCTCAGGCCCGCCAAACCGTGGCGCAGAACAAAGTGACGTCGACTCAGTTCAGTCATGGTGCGTGCATCCTCTTGCAGCAAAGCGATCCAACGACAGCGCGCTCAGCGCCGCATCCATTCAGGGCTGCCCAGCAGCAGGGCCAGCTGCAGCTCCGCCGGCTCCTGGGCCAACACGCTGCGCGTGTGTTCGCTGAGCAAAGGCGCCAGGGTCTTGAGCAGGCTGCCGCCCTGCCGGGACCCGCGCTCCACCCCAGCTATGCGCTCGTTCAAACGGCTCAGCCACTGGACCCGCTGGGACAAGGCCTCCGGGTTCATCCAGGCCGAGGCAACGTTCTTGTAGCCATCGGGCGTGGCGGCGCCGTACAGCGGCATGCCGCTCTGCGCCAGCGCACCCAGCAGGGGCTGCATGTCCTGGGGCTGGGCGTCGAGCACGCGCAAGCTGGAGAGCAGAAACTGGTAGGGCGTCTTGAACTTGCTGCGCAGATGCTCGCGCTGCCAGAAATGCTCGCTGCCGAGCAAGGTTTGCACCCAGGCCCGCAGATCACCGCCGCTGGCCAGAAAGCTGCGGCTCAGCTGGGCGACCAGCGCCTCGGGCGGATCGTCGGCGACAAAGGCCTGGGCCAGCTTGAAGCTCAGATGGCGGGCGGTGGCCGGATGGCTGGCCAGCACATCGAGCGCCCATTCGCCCTCGGCCTGACCGCGCGCCGTGACCGGCCGGCCCAGCCACTGCTTGGAGCCGTTGTCGTGGCGGCGCGGGGCGAACTCGAACAGATCGCCACTGCCCTGCCGCCCCAGCGCCCCCCGCACGTCCACCGTCCAGCCGGTCAGCATGCGGGCCAGCTCGGTGACATCCGCCTGGCTGTACCCACCGTCCACGCCCAGGGTGTGCAGCTCCATCAGCTCGCGGGCATAGTTTTCATTGAGGCCGCGCGGCCGCGCCACTTGTTCGTCACCCAGACGAGCAGGCGGGCGGAAACCCGGTGCCACGCTCTGGGCGTTGTCCAGATAAAACAGCATGGCCGGGTGCTTGGCCGTGGCGCCCAGCATCTGGCGGAAGCGCCCCCAGATATAAGGCCGAATCGCCTCGCGCTCATAACTGCCGACCAGGGCGGCCACCGGCCCCTTGCCGGCGAAGACATTGAAGTGGTTGAACCAGAACTCCAGCAGCTGCTCCTCCAGCTGGGCCGAGCTGTGCAGGGCGCGCAGCAGGCGTTGCTCGGCCGCCTGAGCCAGGATGGGGCGCACCAGCTCGCGGCGGGCCTCCTGGGCGCTGACCACACCTGCCGCGCCATTCGCCGCTGCATCGCCGGCCTTGTCCAGGCGCGCCAGGCGCCGCGCCTCCTGGTAGCGCTGCAACAGGGCAGCCTGGCTGAGCGACACCGTGTCCAGCCCCTGCAGCCGGACTTGCACCGCCTCAGGCAAGACTTGACCCCCTGCGCTGCCGCGCAGTTGCGTGGCCAGGAAACTCTCGAGCCAGGCCTCGGCGCCCAGGCGCTGCAGCGCAGCCAGATCGGCCGACCGCGGCCCGTAGCTCAGGCGGCACAGCGCGTGGACGGCCCGCTCCTGGGCCGTCAGGGGCTGCGCCAGCGGCTCGGACGGGCGGGCTTGTGCGAACACCGACCGCCATGTACCCGCCCAGGCGGCCAGGCCGCCCCAGGCCGCCGCTTGCAATCCAGATCGTCGAGACATCAACACGGCACGCTCCATCGGCCCAGACCCAGGCCCGGCTGCCATCATCTGGCACATGAGGCTGCGCCAGCGTGTCTGATTTGCAAAGATGTGCAAGCGAATGGCGCCGGCTTGGGCCTGCGCCCACTGGCATAGGATGAGCCACCGCGATTCAGGCCCCGCCGCCCGCTGCCATGTTCGAACCTGCTGCCCCAACCGTCGTCCCCACGCCCAGCCCAACCCAGCGCCTGCACGCCTTGTTCGAGGCCTGCTGGGAACGCGAGCTGGCCGAGAACCCGCTGCAGGCCAGCTATATCGGCGACCCGCGTTTCAATGCGCTTTGGCCCGATCTGTCCGAGGAGGCGCAGGCGCGCAGCGAGGCCGCCAACCGCGCGGCCCTGGCCGAGCTCGAGGCCATCGAGGCGGCAGGCCTGCCCGAGAGCGAGCGGCTCAATGCGGAGCTGTTCCGCCACGAGTTGCGCACCCGGCTCGATGTCCTGCCCTTCCATCCGCTCGCCTGGGCGATCTCCGCGCGCGAGGGCCCGCAGGCCCTCAACGAAGTGGCCGAGCTGATGCCGCTGGACACAGCGGCCGACTTCGAGGTTTGGGTGCAGCGCCTGCGCGGCCTGCCCAACTACCTGCAGCAGTACGGCGAGTTGCTGGAGCGCGCCGCCGCCAACGGCCGCACCCAGCCGCGCCTGCTGATGGAGCGCGTGCTGCCCCAGCTGGACGGCCAGTGCGTCAGCGAACCCAAGCTGAGCCCCTTCTTCAGCGCCTTCCGCCAGCTGCCCGCACGCATCGCGCCCGAGGAGGTCGAGGCCCTGCAGGCCGAAGCGCTCCAGGTGATCGCCGAGGCCGTGCTGCCGGCCTACCAGCGCTTTCGCAGTCTGTTTGCCGAACGCTATCTGCCGGCCTGCCGCGAGAGCGTGGGCATCTGGGACAGCCCGGACGGCGAGGCCTACTACGCCAACCGCATCGCCTTCCACACCAGCACCACGCTCAGCGCCGAGGACATCCACGCCATCGGCCTGGCCGAGGTGGGCCGCATCCAGGCCGAGATGCAGGCGGTGATGGACGAGCTGGGTTTCGAAGGCAGCCAGCCCGAGTTCTTCGAGCAGCTGCGCAGCGACCCGCGCCACTACTGCGGCAGCGAAGACGAGCTCTTCTGCGCCTATGTGATGGCGGCCAAAAAGATCGAGCCCGAGCTGCCCAAGCTCTTCGGCCGGCTGCCACGCATGCCTTACGGTGTGCGGCCGATTCCCATGAGCAGCGCTCCCAACACCACGGCGGCCTACTACAGCGCCCCGTCCGATGACGGCCGCCGCGCCGGTTACTACTACGTCAACCTCTACCGGCCGGAGATGCGGCCCAAGTTCGAGATCGAGGTGCTGACCAGCCACGAGGCCATGCCCGGCCATCACCTGCAACTGGCCCTGGCTCAGGAGCTGGGCGAGCTGCCCAAGTTCCGCCGCTTTGCCGGCTACAACGCCTACCTGGAGGGCTGGGCGCTCTACAGCGAGCGCCTGGGCTATGAGCTGGGGCTCTACCAAGACCCCTACTCGCGCTTCGGCCAGCTCAGCTACGACATGTGGCGCGCCGTGCGCCTGGTGCTGGACACCGGCCTGCATGCCATGGGCTGGAGCCGCGAGCAGGCGATCGACTACTTCCGCGCCCAAGCCCCCAAGAGCGAGCTGGACATCGTCAACGAGGTAGACCGCTACATCGGCTGGCCCGGCCAGGCCCTGTCCTACAAGATCGGCCAGCTGCACATGCTGGCCCTGCGGGCGCGGGCCGAGCGGGCCTTGGGCGAAGGCTTCGATCTGCGTGCCTTCCACGACATGCTGCTGGACAGCGGCGCCCTGCCCCTGGATCTGCTGGAGCGCAAGGTCAGCGACTGGCTGGCCGGCCTGCAGTTTTCCAGCGAAACGCCGAAAACCCTGAAGTCCGTCTGAGCCGGCAAGGCCTGACCCTGCGTCTTCTCAAACCGAGAAGCCTCGCTTGCTGGTTAAATGGCTGTCGCAATGCCCGGGCACACTGGACACACAAGCATCCTTCCAAGGAGACAAGAGCAATGACCGACCCCCAAGAAGCGCTGCAAAGCGAACGCATCGACACCGTGCTGGCCCTGGCCGCCAGCCGCCCGCTGGCCGCCGAGCACAAGGGCTTGATCGAGAGCTTTGGCCGCGAATATTTCGCCCGCCTCGACCCGGAAGACCTGCTGGCCCGCACGCCCGAGGATTTGCTCGGCGCCCTGCTTTCGCATCTGCAGTTCGGCGCCAAGCGCCTGCCCGGTCAGACCCTGGTGCGGGTGCAGAGCCCGGCAGTCGCCGAGCATGGCTGGGCCTCGCGCCACTCGGTCATCGACATCGTCAATGACGACATGCCCTTTCTGGTCGACACCACGACCATGGAGATCAATCGGCAAGGCCTGACCCTGCACCTGATCATCCACCCGATTTTTGCCGTCGAGCGCGACGCCGCCGGCCAGCTCAAGGCCATCGGGCCGCGCCGCGAAGGCGCCGAGGCCAGCGGCCAGCGCGAATCCTGGATGCATATCGAGGTGGACCGCATCATTGACGCCCAGCAGCGCCAGGAGCTGGTCGCCGGCATCGAGCGCGTGC
Organism: Paucibacter sp. B51; assembly: GCF_027863535.1. NCBI lineage: Bacteria > Pseudomonadati > Pseudomonadota > Betaproteobacteria > Burkholderiales > Sphaerotilaceae > Roseateles > Paucibacter sp. B51. The sequence goes on from NZ_JAPIVN010000001.1 coordinate 4,464,624, forward strand.
TGGCCGATGTGCGCACCGCCGTCGAGGACTGGAAGCCCATGGTCGGCCGCCTGCGCCAGGTGATCGAGGAGCTGAACCAGGCCCCGGCCAGTCTGCGCGCCGCCCACATCAAGGAAAGCGTGGCTTTTCTGGAATGGCTGGCCGATGACCACATCACCCTGCTGGGCTACCGCTGCCACGACCTGGTGTTCGACCAGGATGGCAAGGAAGCCCTGAGCCTGCAGCCCGGCAGTGGCCTGGGCCTGCTGCGAGAAACCGAGCAAGAGAAACTCTCGACCGGCTACTCCCTGCTGCCGGCCAATGCCCGCGCCATGGCGCGGGCGCCCGAACCGACCGTCATGGTCACCAAGGCCAACACCCGCTCCACCGTGCACCGCGCCGGCTACACCGATTACGTCGGCATCAAGCGCTACAACGCGGCCGGCGAGGTGATCGGCGAGCACCGCTTCATCGGCCTCTTCACCTCCACCGCCTACAGCGCCCGCGTCTCCGAGACGCCCATCCTGCGCAGCCGCGTTGGCGCCATCACCACGCGCGCCGGCCTGCCGCCGGGCGGCCATCTGGCCAAGGCCTTGCAACACATCCTGGAGACCTACCCGCGCGACGACCTCTACCAGATCTCGGACGACGAGCTCTACGAAACCGCTCTGGGCATCCTGGCCCTGGGCGAGCGCCAGCGCCTGCGCCTGTTCGTCTGCCGCGACCCCTTCGAGCGCTTCTTCAGCTGCCTGGTCTATGTGCCACGCGAGGCCTACTCGACCGATATGCGCATCAAGTTCCAGCGCATCCTGATGCAGGTCTTCAGCGGCACCAGTGCCGAGTTCGATGTGCAGCTCAGCGATGCCGTGCTGGCCCGCATCCACTTCACCGTGCGCACCACGCCTGGGCAAGTGCCGCTGTACGAGCGCCGTGACATCGAGGCCAAGCTGACCGCCGCCGCCCGCCGCTGGGACGACGACCTGCGCGACGCCCTGATCGATGCCGAGGGCGAGGCCCGTGGCCTGGAGCTGTTCAAACGCTGGGGCGCCGGCTTCCCGGCCGGCTACCGCGAGCGCGTCAGCGCCCGCGCCGCCGTGCCCGATGTGCTGAAGATCGCCGGTCTGAACGGCGACAACCCGCTGGCCCTGGCCCTCTACCGCCCCTTGGGCGGCGAGGCCGGCAGCCTGGGCTTCAAGGTCTATCGCCGCGGTGCCTCGGTGGTGCTGTCCGACAGCCTGCCCATGCTGGAGCACATGGGCGTGCGCGTGCTCGGCGAGCACAACCACCGCATCGCGGATGCAGCCGGCGCCGATGCCGCGGACGGCAGCGACAGCGTGTCCCTGCACGATTTCCAGCTGCAGGCCGCCGTGTCCGACGAGATCGAGCCCGAGGCCTTGTCCAAGCTGTTCGAGGACACCTTCGCCCGGGTCTTCCGCGGCGAGGTCGAGAACGACGACTTCAACCGCCTGGTGCTGCGCGCGGGCTTGGCCAGCGACGAGATCGTGGTGCTGCGCGCCTACGCCAAATACCTGCGCCAGATCGGCTTTGCGCTTTCGCAGGCCAGCATCGAGGCCACGCTGGCGGCGCACCCGCGCATCGCCCGCATGCTGGTGGGCCTGTTCAAGCTGCGCTTCGACCCCGAGGCCCATGACGCCGCAGGCGCCACCGCCCAGGTCAACGCCATCGAGAAGGCGCTGGAGAAGGTCTCCAATCTGCAGGAAGACCGGGTGCTGCGCCAGCTGCTGGCCCTGATCCTGGCCACGCTGCGCACCAATTTCTGGCGCACCGGCATCGGCCACTCGGGCGCGCCCGGCGCCCGCCGCAGCTTCGTCAGCTTCAAGCTCGATTCGGCCAAGGTGCCGGGCCTGCCCGAGCCGCGGCCGTTGTACGAAATCTTTGCCTACTCGCCACGCTTCGAAGGCATCCACCTGCGCGGCGGCAAGGTCGCCCGTGGCGGCCTGCGCTGGTCTGACCGGCCGGAAGACTTCCGCACCGAGGTGCTGGGCCTGGTCAAGGCGCAGATGGTCAAGAACACCGTCATCGTGCCGGTGGGCAGCAAGGGCGGTTTCGTGCTGAAGAAGGCGCCACCGTCCAGCGACCGCGAGGCCTTCATGAAGGAAGGCGTGGCCTGCTACCAGGACTATCTGCGTGCCCTGCTCGACCTGACCGACAACTACGCCGGGGGTCAGGTCGTGCCACCGCCCCAGGTGGTGCGCATGGACGAGGATGACCCCTACCTCGTGGTTGCCGCCGACAAGGGCACGGCCACCTTCTCCGACTACGCCAACGCCGTCAGCGCCGAGTACGGCCACTGGCTGGGCGACGCCTTTGCCTCGGGCGGCTCCATCGGTTACGACCACAAGGCCATGGGCATCACCGCCCGCGGCGCCTGGGAATCGGTCAAGCGCCACTTCCGCGAGATGGGCCTGGACACGCAGAGCCAGGAGTTCACCGTGGTCGGCGTGGGCGATATGTCGGGCGATGTGTTCGGCAACGGCATGCTGCTGTCGCCGCACATCCGCCTGGTGGCCGCTTTTGACCACCGCCATGTCTTCATCGACCCCAATCCCGATGCAGCCAAGAGCTTTGCCGAGCGCGAGCGCCTGTTCAAGCTGCCGCGCTCCAGCTGGGCCGACTACGACGCCAGCCTGATCTCGGACGGTGGCGGTGTCTGGGCCCGCTCGGAAAAGTCGATCCCGATCTCGCCGCAAGCCCGCGCCGTGCTGGGCATCGAGGCCGAGCGTCTGACGCCCACTGAGCTGCTCAGCGCCATCCTCAAGGCGCCAGTCGATCTGCTCTACAACGGCGGCATCGGCACCTACATCAAGAGCAGCGGCGAGAGTCATGCCGAGGTGGGCGACCGCGCCAACGACGCGCTGCGCATCAACGGCGCCGAGCTGCGCTGCAAGGTGGTGGCCGAAGGTGGCAATCTGGGCTGCACCCAGCGCGGCCGGGTCGAGGCGGCGCTGCATGGCGTGCGCATCAACACCGACGCGATCGACAACTCGGCCGGCGTGGACACCTCGGACCATGAGGTCAACATCAAGATCTTGCTGGGCCTGGCCACCGGCGATGGCGAGATGACGGCCAAGCAGCGCAATGCCCTGCTGCCGCAGATGACGGACGATGTCGCCGCCCTGGTGCTGCGTGACAACTACTTCCAGACCCAAGCCCTGTCGATTGCCCGACGCCAAGGCGTCAGTCTGATCGACTCGCAGGCGCGCTTCATCCGCTTCCTGGAGCGCAATGGCCAGCTCAACCGCGCCATCGAGTTCCTGCCCACCGACGATGAGATCAAGGAACGCAAAGCCCGCGGCGTGGGCCTGACCAGCCCCGAGCTGGCCGTGCTGCTGGCCTACAGCAAGATGTGGCTGTCCGATCAGCTGATGAGTTCGGACCTGCCCGAGGACGCCTGGATTGGCACTGCCCTGGCGCGCTATTTCCCGCCCCTGCTGCGCGAGAAGTTCGCGGCCCTGATTCCGCGCCACCCGCTCAAGCGCGAAATCATCGTCACCCATGTGCTGAACAGCATGCTCAACCGCGTGGGCGCGACCTTTGTGCACCGCCTGAGCGAATCGACCGGCGCCAAGCCGGCGCAGATCGTGCGCGCCTACCTGGCCACCCGCGAGGTCTTCGGCTTTGTGCCTCTGTGGCTGCAGATCGAGGCTCTGGACAACAAGGTGCCCGATGAGGTGCAGGCCGAGCTGATCAACGAGCTGGGCCGCCTGGGCAGCCATGCCACCACCTGGTTCCTGCGCTCACGCCGCCTGGCCGAGCCCATGGAGCAGGTGTTCCAGCGCTTCACGCCGGCGGTGGATGCCTTACGTGCCCGCGTGCAAGCCCAGGCCCTGCAATCGCCACGCGCCGAAGCCTGGGTGGCCGCCGGTGTGCCGAGCGAGTTGGCGCAGGCCGTGATCACGGCCGAGGCCTTGTTCGCCGCCCTGGACATTGCCGAGATTGCCGACGCAACGCAACAGCCCCTGGGCGAAGTGGCCGATGTGCATGCCAGCCTGGGCGAACGCCTGGGCCTGGCCCGCCTGCGCCAGCAGATCGACGCCCTGCCGACCGACAGCTACTGGCAAACCCAAGCCAAGGCCGCGCTGGGCGACGATCTGGCCGGCCTGCAACGCCAGATCGCCCACGATGTGCTGAGCCATGCCGGCGAGCACAAGCTGAGCGCCTGGGAGCAAAGCAACCAGGCCGCGCTGGAACGCGCCCAACGCCTGCTGGCCGAACTCAGCGAGGCCAAGGGCGTGGACCTGGCCATGCTGTCGGTCGCCCTGCGAGAACTGCGCAACCTGGCCTGAGCTTTCTTGCGGCCATGACAAAGCCCCGCCCGGGCAAGCAGCCTGGGCGGAGTTTGTTTCTGTACCGTCAGGTTGGATCGACGGGCCGTTTTGCTCGCTGCACAGAGCAGCCACTCGGTGTTCTCGTGAGGCCCTGCAGCCCGTGCCGCTGCCGGGCTCATGGTTCCGGGGTCGGCCCTGGCGGGCCGACTTCCCTGCGCTGCTCGCGCCTCGGGGCTGGCGCATAACTCACTTCGCTCCCTGCGTTCGCTTCGTTCAGACAGAAGCGCCAAGTCAGAACTTGAAGCGCGCGTACCCGCGCGCGCCCCGAGGCGCTGTGCTGCTCGGCCCGGCACAAATCGCCCGGCAGCGGCACGGGCTGCAGAGCGCTTGCATTCGCGGTCTATGTGCCCCTCGTCGGTGGAGAACGCCATCTTCGGAGGCGGCTCGGCCCGCCGACGGGCGATTTGTGCGCGGCCGAGGGCGCAGCGGAGCGGCTCAGGCGCGCGCCGAAGCTTGCTTCAAGCGCGCTTCAAGCTCTGACTCGGCGCCACTGTCTGACCACAGTGAGCGCAGCGAACGGAGGGAGTTTGGCGCCGCTGAGCCGCGCAGTGAGCACCGAGGGGAGTCGGCTCGAAGAGCCGACCCGCGAACCATGAGCCCGGCGGCGGGCCGGGCCACCGCAGCGAGAAAGATCAATCAAGACAGCGAAGGTCCGCAACGTGCCGATTGCTGCCTCCAAACTCGCTTCTCAACGCCCCGGCGTGAAGATCTGATCGAACACACCACCGTCGGCAAAATGGGTCTTCTGCGCCGTGCGCCAGCCGCCGAAAACCTCATCGACCGTGATCAGCTTGCTTTGCTTGAATTGCTTGGCATAACGCGCAGCCACCTTGACATCGCGCGGGCGGTAGAAATGGCGTGCTGCAATATCCTGGCCTTCCGGCGTGTAGAGAAATTCCAGATAAGCCTGCGCCTGCTTGCGTGTGCCGCGCTTGTCCACCACCTTGTCCACCACGGACACCGGCGGCTCGGCCAGGATGCTGAGGCTGGGCGTCACGATCTCGAACTTGTCAGCACCCAGCTCCTTCTGCGCCAGACAGGCCTCGTTCTCCCAGAAGATCAGCACATCGCCAATGCCACGTTCCGTGAAGGTGGTCAGCGAGCCGCGCGCGCCCGAGTCCAACACCTTGGTATTGGCATAAATGCGTTTGACGAAGGCCTTGGCCGATTCGGCATTGCCGCCCGGCTGGCTCAGGGCAAAAGCCCAGGCTGCCAGATAGTTCCAGCGCGCGCCGCCCGAGGTCTTGGGATTGGGGGTGATCACATCCACGCCGCAGCGAGCCAGGTCCGGCCAGTTGCTGATGTGCTTGGGGTTGCCCTTGCGCACCAGGAAGACAATGGTCGAGGTGTGAGGGCTGGCATTGTTGGGCAGGCGCTTCTGCCAATCCACAGGCAGCAGTTTGCCCGCGTCATGCAGAGCGTCGATGCCATAGGCCAGGGACAGGGTCACGACGTCGGCTTCGAGGCCGTCAATCACCGAGCGCGCCTGCTTGCCCGAACCACCATGCGATTGCTTGACCGTCAAGGTCTCGCCGGTCTTGGCTTTCCAGTGCTTGGCAAAGGCGTTGTTGAATTCCTGATACAGCTCACGGGTCGGGTCGTAGGACACATTGAGCAGGGTGGTTTGAGCCTGAGCCAAGCCAGCGCCGCCCAGTGCGGCAGCGGCAGCCCAAACGGAAAGAGTACGACGCAAGAGGTTCATGGCAGGCAAAGGGCTGCAAGGCAGCGCAAAGAGGTGAAGGGATGCGCCGGACTGTAGGTAGGGGGCCCCGGGCCGCAAACAAGAAGAATCGGTTTGCTTATGCAAAAAACGAGCAAGCTCTGAATGTGCCGATAGCCAGCGAATAAGCCGAGGAACGATCCTGGGGTTGGGCCTGATGCAAGCTCTTACAGGCTCCAGCCCGTTCGGTGGCTTCAGCGGGAATTCACCGCCGTTTTTCAGGGTTAGCACCATGCCCGAACGCGGCCCCTGAACGCACCATCGCCAGCCGCAAGAACAGCGATCGATCCGCAGCTCTTGCAAGCCCTGACCCTCTGCACAGCCCCATGAACAGGGACTTCAGCTCGGATCAGGCTGTTCATCCCCAACCGGAGATCTGCGATGACCTACCGCCGTACCCCCCGCAACACCCCACACCCAGTTTCACTCGCCAGCCTCAGCGCGCGCCTGACCCTGGCCGCCAGCCTCGGGCTGCTCGCGGGCGGAAGCTTCGCCCAAACGGCCGCCAGCGGCGTCGCGGCCAAACCCGACGAAGCCACGCCCCAGATCGTGGGCGGCACCGTGACCACGCCCTACTCCCGCCCCTACCAAGTGGCGCTGCTCATGAACGGCCGCCAGGGTTGCGGCGGCACCCTGATCAGCCCGAACTGGGTGCTGACGGCTGCGCACTGCGTGGACGGCGCATCCACCGCCAGCCTGACGGTGCAGGTCGGCGCGCACAGCATCAGCCGGCGCGATGGGCAGAACATCCGGGTCAGCCAGATCATCAGCCACGAGAACTGGCGCGGCGCGCAAGGCATCCGCTCCGGCTGGGACATTGCCGTGCTTCGCCTGGCCAGCCCCGCACCGGCCAACATCACGCCGGCCAAGCTGCCCACCGCGGCGATCGAATCGCAAATCGCGGGCGTGGGCCGCTATGTCACCGTGTCTGGCTGGGGCCTGACCAGCAACGGCGGCAGCCCCAGCGATGTGCTGCGTGAGGTCAACTTGCCGGTGCTGAGCAACTCCGCCTGCAGCAGCGAGATGGCCTTCAACCTGCCGGCCTCGGTGATCTGCGGCGGCGGCACCGGCGGCGTGTCGGCCTGCAACGGTGACAGCGGCGGTCCGTTTGCGGCCAGCGCCAACGGCAAGTTCTACAGCATCGGCACGGTCAGCTGGGGCAACTCCTGCCGTGGCGCGACGGTGTTCACACGAACCAGCAGCTATCTCGACTGGATCGCCCAGCGAACCGGCGTGCGCCCGGACACCGATGTGCCGCCCGACCAGGCACCTGTGGCCCGCTTCAACGCCACCGTCACCGGGCTCAACGTTGTCTTCACCGATGCCTCCACCGACGACAAGGGCATCAGCCGCTGGGCATGGAACTTCGGTGATGGCAGCAGCTCCACCCAGGCCTCGCCCAACCATGCCTACGCAAGCGCAGGCAGCTATACCGTGACCTTGACGGTCACGGACACGGCCAACCAAAGCAACACCAGCTCGCAAGTGCTGCGCGTGGGCGGTGGCGGAGACACAGGCTGCGGCGGTGTGGCGGCCTGGAGCGCCACCAAGCTGTACGCCATTCGCGATGTGGTCAGCTACAAGGGCAAAAAGTACCAGGCCATCTGGTGGTCGCAAGCCGCGCAACCGGACATCTACAGCAACGTCTGGTCCGCGCAAGGCAGCTGCAACTGAGCGGGCCTCGCCTTTGGCGAGCTGCCCCTGGCATTGAGCCCCGCCACGCTGCGTGAGCCGGGGCTCGTGCGCCACGGGGCCAGGAGGCCGCCTGCTTGCGGGGCGGCCTCCTGCGCTTTGAAGGGCTACTCGCTGCTGTCATCAAGACAGGCTCACAATCAGCCTCCATCTCCCAGGAGGCATTGATGACCGAATCCACGCCCATCGAGCAGCAAGCAGCGCCCGGATCCGCACAAACGGCACATCCCTTCGCCCACACCCTGCGCCACTTCGAGTTCGGCAAGGCTCGCAGTGGCCGCTTGTTCTCGCTGCCGGCCTTGAGCGTGCAGTACCCGCAGATCACGCGGCTGCCGGTCAGCCTGCGCATCATGCTGGAGTCCCTGCTGCGCCACTGCGGCGAGCCGGGCGTGACGCCCGAGCATGTGGCCCAGCTGGCGCAATGGCAGCCGGTGTCGGCCGAGCCGCGCAGCCTGGAGATCCCCTTCCCCGTGGCCCGCGTGGTGCTGCAGGATTTCACCGGCGTGCCCCTGCTGGCCGACCTGGCCGCCATGCGCGATGTCGCCACCAGCCTCGGCCTGCCCGCCAAGAACATCGAGCCCCTGGTGCCGGTGGACCTGGTGGTGGACCACTCGGTGATGATTGACCACTACGGCAGCGCCGACGCGCTGGACCTGAACATGAAACTGGAATTCCAGCGCAACCGCGAGCGTTACCAGTTCATGAAATGGGGCATGCAGGCCTTTGACACCTTCCGCGTCGTGCCGCCCGGCTTCGGCATCGTCCACCAGGTGAACCTGGAGTATCTGGCGCGCGGCGTGCACAAGAGCGGCCCCAAGGACGACAAGGGCGCCAAGCTCTACTACCCCGACAGCCTGGTCGGCACCGACAGCCACACCACCATGATCAACGGCATTGGCGTGGTCGGCTGGGGCGTGGGCGGCATCGAGGCGGAAGCTGCCATGCTGGGCCAACCGGTCTATGTGCTGACGCCCGATGTGGTCGGCTTCGAGCTGCGCGGCGAGCTGCGCGAGGGCGTCACCGCCACCGACCTGGTGCTCAGCGTCACCGAGATCTTGCGGCGCGAGAAAGTGGTCGGCCAGTTCGTCGAGTTCTACGGCCCTGGTGTGGCCCGCCTGAGCGTGCCTGACCGCGCCACCATCGCCAATATGGCGCCCGAGTACGGCGCCACCATGGGCTTCTTCCCGGTGGACGAGAAAACCCTGGACTACTTCCGCGGCACCGGCCGCACCGGCCGCGAAATCGCCGCCTTCGAGGCCTATTTCCGCGCCCAGGGCCTGTTCGGCATCCCTGGCACGCCCGAGGCCTCACCCGAGCTGCAACAGATCGAATACAGCCGCCGCATCGTGCTCGATCTGGGCCAGGTCACGCCCTCGCTGGCCGGCCCCAAGCGGCCGCAGGATCGCATCGAGATCACCCACCTGAGCCAGCGCTTTGCCGAACTCTTCAGCTCGACGGACAGCGCCAGCGGTTTCAACCAGCCGGCCGAAAAGCTCACGCAGAGCTTCCCCACCCGCAGCGGCCTGGCCCTGCGCAATGGCGATGTGCTGATCGCCGCCATCACCTCCTGCACCAACACCTCCAACCCCAGCGTGATGCTGGCCGCCGGCCTGCTGGCCAAGAAGGCGGTGGAGGCCGGCCTGCGCGTGGCCCCGCACATCAAGACCTCGCTGGCTCCGGGCTCGCGCGTGGTCACCGAGTACTTGCAAGTGACCGGCCTGCTGCCCTATCTGGAGCAGCTGGGCTTCAATGTGGCGGCCTATGGCTGCACCACCTGCATCGGCAATGCCGGCGACCTGACGGCCGAGATCAAAGAAACCATCACGGCCAATCAGCTCATCTGCGCCGCCGTGCTCTCGGGCAACCGCAACTTCGAGGCCCGCATCCACCCCAACCTCAAGGCCAACTTCCTGGCCTCGCCGCCCCTGGTGCTGGCCTATGCCCTGGCCGGCAATGTGCAGGTGGACCTGATGACCGAACCGGTGGGCCGCAACAGCGAAGGCCGCGAGATCTTCCTGGGCGACATCTGGCCGCACAGCGATGAAGTCCATGCCCTACTCAGCCAGGCCATGAACCCCAAGACCTTCCGCGCCAACTACGAGCAGGTGGAGCGCAAGCCCGGCAAGCTCTGGAAGCAGATCGAAGGCGTCAGCGGCGACAGCTACGACTGGCCCAGCAGCAGCTACATCGCCCGCCCGCCCTTCTTCGCCGGCTTCGAGATGCAGCCCCCGCAAAGCGGCGCAGCTGGCGCAGGCAGCGCAGGCGGCGTGCAGGGCGCCCGCATCATGGCCTTGTTCGGCGACTCCATCACCACCGACCACATCTCGCCCGCCGGCTCCATCAAGGCCAGCTCACCGGCCGGGCTCTACCTGCAGGCCCAAGGCATCAAGGCCGTTGACTTCAACAGTTACGGCAGCCGCCGCGGCCACCACGAGGTGATGATGCGCGGCACCTTTGCCAACGTCCGCATCAAGAACCTGATGCTGCCACCCGGCCCCGACGGCCAGCGCATCGAAGGCGGCCTGACCCTGCAGCAGCCCGGCGGCGAGCCCCGCCCCATCTACGACGCCGCCATGGCCTACCAGGCGGCCGGCGTGCCGACCGTGATCTTTGCCGGCGAGGAATACGGCACCGGCTCCAGCCGCGACTGGGCAGCCAAGGGCACGGCGCTGCTGGGCATCAAGGCCGTGGTGGCTCGCTCCTTCGAGCGCATCCACCGCGCCAACCTGGTCGGCATGGGCGTGCTGCCCCTGCAGTTCCTGCCCGGCGAGAGCTGGCAAAGCCTGGGCCTGCGCGGCGATGAAGTCATCGATATCGTCATCGACGGCGAGCTGACACCGCAGCGCCAGGCCGAGCTGCGCATCCACCGCGCCGATGGCACACAGCGCAGCGCCCCGCTGCTGCTGCGCATCGACACACCGATCGAGGTGCTGTACTACCAGCACGGCGGCATCCTGCCCTTTGTGCTGCGCGACTTGCTGCGGGCTTGAAAAAAGGACGGGCGCAAGACGCCCGTCCGTCCGTCCGCCCGTCCGCTCGCTCGCCCAGCCGGGCTCAGCCGCCCAGCACGCCGTCCAGGCTTTGGCCTTGCGAGGCCAGCCAAGCCTCCAGCGCCGGCAGCAACGGGCCCAGACGCTCGTCCACCGCGGCGCGCACCGTGTCCACCATGACCTGGGTCTGGCGCTCGATCTCGATGTGCAGGGCTGCGCCCACGCCCTTTTCGGCGAAGGTGGTCATGCGCAGGGTTTCGGGGATCAGCCAGACCTCGAACCAGCCCGAGCCGTCGCGCTCGCGGCCGGCTTCGGCCACGGTCAGGCTGGCGCCGTTCACCGCGATGTAACCCTTGGCGAAGATGTAGCGCATCCACGGCGCGGGCACGCCGATGCGGATCACATGGTTGTTCTCGGGCTGGCGGATGGCCTGCACCGTGGCCATGAAATCGACGTGGCCGGACAGCGGGTGACCGCCGATCTCGGCGCCGTCGCGCGCGGCGCGCTCGACATTGAGCCGGCTGCCCGGCTGCAGCGCGCCCAGCGTGGTGAGGTTCAGGCTCTGCTGCATCACATCGAAGTCGGCGCGGTCGGCCGCCTCGTCCAGCGCCGTCACCGTCAGGCAGACGCCGTCTGAGGCCACGCTGGCGCCGATCTCCAGGCCCTGGCAAAAGCCGGGCGGGAACTGCAGCGTGAAGCTGCGCAGACCGGGACGGTCTTGCAAGGCGGCCACCTGGGCCACGGCTTGAACAATGCCTGTGAACATCGTGATTGAACTGCGGTGAATGAAGAAGACCCTGGGCCCAAAACGCCACCACCGCCCGAAGGCGGTGGAAGACAGGCTGCCCAATTGGAGGAAAGCGCTGGCCTGAGCTTACCAGCTGACCTCGCGCTCCGGCGTGGCACCGATTTTGTGGATGGACAGGTCGGCACCGTCGAACTCTTCTTCCTGGCTCAGACGCAGGCCGACAAAGCGCTTCAGCAGGCCGTAGACCACAAAGCCGCCGGCCAAGGCCCAGGCCACGCCGGCCAGGGTGCCGATCAGCTGTGACCAGAAACTCACCCCGCCCACGCCGCCGCCGGCCTGGCTGCCGAAGATGCCGCAGGCAATGCCGCCCCAGGCACCGCAGAGGCCATGCAGAGGCCAGACGCCCAGCACATCGTCGATCTTCCAGCGGTTCTGCGTCAGGGTGAACATCTTGACGAAGATGTAGCCGGCCACCGCGCCGGTGATCAGCGCGCCATGCGGGTGCATCACGTCCGAGCCCGCGCACACGGCCACCAGGCCGGCCAGCGGGCCGTTGTAGGCAAAGCCGGGGTCGTTGCGGCCGGCCAGCACGGCGGCCAGGGTGCCGCCCACCATGGCCATCAGCGAGTTGACGGCCACCAGGCCCGAGATCTTGTCCAGGGTCTGCGCGCTCATCACATTGAAGCCGAACCAGCCCACCGCCAGCACCCAGGCGCCCAGGGCCAGGAAGGGAATGCTGGACGGCGGATGCGCGCTGATGGCGCCGTCCTTGCGATAGCGGTTCATGCGCGGGCCGAGCAAGAGCACGGCGGCCAGCGCGATCCAGCCGCCCACCGCATGCACGACCACCGAGCCGGCAAAGTCATGAAACTCGGCGCCGAACTGGGCTTTGAGCCAGGATTGAAAACCAAAGCCCTGGTTCCAGACCAGGCCCTCGAACAGCGGGTAGATCAGGCCCACGATCACGGCCGTAGCCGCCAGCTGCGGGCCAAAGCGGGCCCGCTCGGCAATGCCGCCGCTGATGATGGCCGGAATCGCCGCCGCAAAGGTCAGCAGGAAGAAGAACTTCACCAGCTCATAGCCATTGCGCGCCGCCAGGCTTTCGGCCCCGGTGAAGAAGTGCACGCCGTAGGCCACGCTGTAGCCCACCAGAAAGTAGGCCACCGTGGACACCGCGAAATCCACCAGGATCTTGACCAGAGCATTGACCTGGTTCTTCTTGCGCACCGTGCCCAGCTCCAGAAAGGCAAAGCCCGCATGCATGGCCAGCACCATGATGGCGCCGAGCAAGATGAACAGCGCGTCTGCGCCTTGCTTGAGTGATGACAGAGAGGAAGTAGTGTCCATGGGGCGGGCGGGCTGGCTTGTTGTCGGGTCTGGTGGCCGGCCCTTCCTCTTTTCTTTGCACCATCGGAGGGCCAGACGCACCAGATCAGCAAGAACAGTGCCCAAATTGGCGCAGGACTAATCGGGAACGCGCGCACCAAACCAATGCATCAAGCTTCATTTCGGGGCACGAACGCACCAGGGATGAGCACCAGAGCCGGCGACCGTGGCTGGCCCTTCAGGTCCCAACAGCCCCGATTTTTGAGCAGGCCAAGCCGAGCAAAAGCCACGAATGGCCGGATGCCTCTCCTGCAAGCAGCAGGGCGAGCCTCACGGCTCGCCCTGCTGTGGGCGACAAGGCTTCTGCTGACCGAGCAGCTGACGCGAACACTTAGGTCAGCAAGCAAACATTCCCTCGACTGCTAGGACGATACAACTCCACCCGATACTCCTCCTGTGACGGAGCGCTTGAAGTCCACGCGGAGTCGCCTGCGGTGGCAGGGCGCGGACGGGCCCAAAAGAAATGATGGTTTGGAATGGCATGCCACTGCGGGTCGGATCGAGCAGGGGGCCAAGTGTCATCGTTTTAGTACAGGCGAACAACATCGCCGCGAATCTCTTCCTTGCCAACAACCTCATTGATTTGATAGCCAGCATGAACGTAACCCTGGCTTTCCTTCACAACCGCACCATCAGCGAGCACAGCGCGAACTGTGTATCCGCCCTCACCCGGAATATGGATACGAGCGACTGCGCGCTCTCCGATCGCCAAAGGCTTCAACTGCCACGTGGCGTCTGACACTGAGTTCTTGAAACGTACTTCGAGGTAGCGCAAAGCTTGACCGCTTTGGTTCTCGATGTTGATTGTGGCCAGCGGTAGAAACCACTGCTTCACTCCTGCAGTAGCAGCGCCAGCGGCGAAGCCGACCGCCAATAGCAGGAACGCAGCCAAAACAAATTGGATTGAGCGCTTCATATGATGAACCACGGCATGCTATGAAACTTAACGTTTGAGCTAACTGGCCTGCGACGGCAGGACGCCGAAGGGCCAGAATGAAATGAGGCCCGAAGGTGGCATGCCGTTGCAGGTCCGGTTGAGCGAAAGGTTGGGCGTCGTTGCACGCAACGGCATTTAGCACCCAATAAACGATGGCTTAGCCTTCGCGATGACTTGTGAACTCACCGGTCTGATAGATGCAACCTCGGCCGTGTAGCTCCTGTGATCGCATTCGACCCAGGAGGAAAAAGACTTGATCGTGAGTGAGGCTGGCAATTCATACCTGGGCATGACTCCGTTCAACAGCGCATCGGTCCTTTTTCGACCAAGCAAAGGCAGAAGCAGTACCCGAGGTTTCTTGTCCAAAGCGATGGAGGAGACGGGCCGCGGATAGAAGCGGCCCACGGCAGCTGGCAACTTCCGGCGAGACGAATCGTCGGGAACAAAGAAGGCTTCTCCGTCCGTGTCTCGGTCGTCGGTAATGTCGGGGAGTCGGTCAAACTCAATCACCAAAGTACCGGTGAGGCGGACCGTACCAACAAATCTCGCAAAGTATCCATCCTCGCCGCCATCAGAGCGGCTAATGAGCTTAAGCGACAAAGCACCGTCCGAATACTCAGATCGCTCAGGACGGTCCGATGCGCTTGCCTGCGGCGAGGCCGTCGCAGCGAGCGAGAGGAACAATAGAGATACACGAAGGACTTTCATGACGCCCAACTTTGTTACCAAGTCTGCTCAGTTTGGGTATCCAACGCGAAACGCTTGAGTGCCCGCGAGCCACCCGGAAGAAAAAGCCCACTCACCCGCCCCCCGCCACCTTCTCCCCAAACACCTCCACGGCGAACCCCACCGTGAAGCTGCCATCCGACCAGCGCACCAGCGGGCGCTTGATGACGCTGGGCTGGGCCAGGGCGAGTTGGGTGGCGCTGCTGGCGTCGACGGCGGCGGCTTTGGTCGCTTCGTCGAGCTTGCGCCAGGTGGTGCCGGCGCGGTTGATCACCTTGTCCCAGCCCAGGGCCGCCATCCAGAGTGGCAGCTGGTCGGCGGGAACGCCGGCTTTCTTGAAGTCGTGGAATTCAACCGTCAGACCGGGCTGTTCTTGCAGCCAGGTACGGGCGCGTTTGACGGTGTCGCAGTTGGGGATGCCATAAACGGTAATCATGGGTCGCACGCTACCATGACCACATGATCGATTGGTTGGATGAACGCAGCCTGGACTTCCCCCCGACGCAGCGCGCGCTGGGGCCCGAGTCCGACGCCCCGGGCCTGCTGGCCGCCGGCGGCGACCTCCGCCCCGAGCGCCTGGCCGCCGCTTATGCGCGCGGCATCTTTCCCTGGTACGGGCCCAATCAACCGCCGCTGTGGTGGGCGCCGGACCCGCGCATGGTGCTGCAGACCGCCCATTTCAAGCTCTCCCGTTCGCTGCGCAAGACCTTGCAGCACTTCATCCGCACGCCGGGCTGCGAGATCCGGGTGGACAGCGCCCTGCCCGAGGTGCTGCGCGCCTGCGCCCAGGCGCCGCGCGAGGGACAGAGTGGCACCTGGATCCTGCCCGAGATGCAGGCCGCCTACCTGGCCTGGTCGCGGGCGCGGGGCGCCGTGCACAGCATCGAAACCTGGATGGACGGGGAGCTGGCGGGCGGGCTCTACGGTATCAACCTCGGCGGTATGTTTTTCGGCGAATCGATGTTCATGCGCCGCACCGATGCCTCCAAGATCGCCCTGGCCGCCCTGATCTGCCTGTGCCGCCGGCACGGCATTCCCTGGATCGATTGCCAGCAGAACACCCGCCACCTGGCCTCGCTGGGCGCCGCCGAAGTGCCGCGTCAGCAGTTCGAAGCGCATCTGCAGCAAGCCCTGCAACAGCCCAGGCCGCAGGATTGGACCTATCATCCAGCGCTGTGGGCACAGCTGGGCCCGGCGTTTGACCGGGATGCTGGATTCGAGCCCTGATCGGGAGCGTTCGCCCGACGCTCTCCCCCACCTTCTTCCACCCAATTTGCCGCCACCGAGCCGACGACCGTGACCCATCTGAAAGAGCTTCCGCTGGCCCAGCTGCAGTTCTACGCCACGGCCGCCTACCCCTGCAGCTACCTGGCCGACCGCCAGGCGCGCTCCCAGGTGGCCACGCCCAGCCATCTGATCCACGCCGACGCTTACTCCAGCCTGGTGGCGGCCGGATTTCGGCGCAGCGGCCTGTTCACCTACCGGCCCTTCTGCGACGGCTGCAAGGCCTGCGTGCCCATGCGCATCCCGGTGGCCAGCTTCAAGCCCAGCCGCAGCCAGCGCCGCGCCCTGCGCCAGCACCAGCATCTGCAGGCCAAGGTCATGCGCCTGGGCTACAGCCAGGAGCATTACGAGCTCTACCTGCGCTACCAGGCCTCGCGCCACTCGGGCGGCGGCATGGACCACGACAGTGTCGAGCAGTACAGCCAGTTCCTGCTGCAAAGCCGCATCAACTCACGCCTCGTGGAGTTCCGCGAGCGCCGCGACGATGGCGAGATGGTGCTCAAGATGGTGTCCATCCTGGACATCCTCAGCGACGGGCTCTCGGCCGTCTACACCTTCTACGAGCCCGAGGTGCGCTGCAGTTACGGCACCTACAACGTGCTCTGGCAGATCCAGCAAACGCGCGATCTGCAGCTGGCCCACCTCTACCTCGGCTACTGGATCGCCGAGAGCGGCAAGATGGCCTACAAGGCCGATTTCCGCCCGCACCAGCTGCTGCAGCAAGGCCAGTGGCAGTGGGCAGAGGACGGCGAGGGCGGCGTGGGCAGCACAGAGCGCGGGCGCCGCACCTGACTCAATCCAGGAGCGCTGACACCCGCTCGGCCACCGCCAGGCAGCTGGTCAGCCCGGGAGACTCCAGGCCCAGCAGCTGCACCAGGCCAGGCAGGCCATGCTCGGCCGGCCCTTCGATGCGGAAATCGGCGGCTGGCTCGCTCGGAGCGCTGATCTTGGGCCGCACGCCGGCATAGTCGGCTTGCAGGCGCCCCTCGGGCAGATCGGGCCAGTAACGGCGCACCTCGGCGGCAAAGCGCACTCCGCGCGCGGGGTCGACGCGGTAGTCCAGCGCGTCCGGGTCGCTGACGCCGTCCAGCCATTCCACATCAGGCCCGAAGCGGGCCTGACCGCCCAGATCCAGGGTCAGGTGCACGCCCAGGCCCGCGGCTTGGGGCATGGGATAGATCAGGTGCGAAAACGGCGCGCGGCCCGAGAGCGAGAAATAGCTGCCCTTGCAATAACGCGGCGCCGGCTGATGGCGGGCGGCCAGGCCCTCGGTGGCCCGGGCCAAGGCCGGTGCCCACAGGCCGGCGGCATTGACCACGCGCGGGCTCAAGACGGCATAGGGCTCAGCACCGGCCTCGGCCTGCAACTCCACCCGCCAGAGCTCTCCCTGGCGGCGCAGGGCGCGCACCGGGCTGCCCAGGGCCACGCAGCCGCCCGCGGCCTCCAGCTCGCCCTGCAGGGCCAGCATCAGGGCATGGCTGTCGACGATGCCGGTCGAGGGCGAGAGCAAGGCCGCCTCGCAGCGCAGCGCCGGCTCCAGGGCCCGCGCCTGCGCAGCACTCAAGGCTTGCACATCGTCCACGCCATTGCGCCGCGCCTGCTCGGCCAGCGCCTGCAAGGCCGGCAGCTGGGCCGGCTCGGTGGCCACCAGCAGCTTGCCGCAGCGGCGGTGCGGCACGGCATGCGAGGCGCAGAAGTCGTAGAGCAGCTCGCGGCCGCGCACGCACAGCTCGGCCTTGAGCGAGCCGCTGGGGTAGTAGAGCCCGGCATGGATCACCTCGCTGCTGCGCGAGCTGATGCCGCTGCCGATCTGGCCGGCACGCTCCAGCACCAGGGTTTCCAGGCCTCGCTGGGCCAAGGCCCGGCCCACGGCCAGGCCCAGCACGCCGGCGCCCACCACCACGGCGTCCACGCGGTCCAAAGCCGCCTCAGGCCACAGCTCACTCATGCAGGGGACTCGCTTTCCTTTGTTTGACTCGTCTTGCTCCGGCGTCATGCCGGGGCCACACGGCTGCCCATTGTGCGGTGGCCGCCACAAACGCCAGCCCGCCCTGCGGCACGGAAGCCCACCCCGGAGCGCGCTCTGCGCCCCAACGCCCGGCGCGGCGCAGAAATGCACCACTTTGCCCGCCCTGTTCAGGCTTTGACTGGGCGCAGCTCGCCCCGAAACTCCGCAGCCAAGAAGCCCAGGCGCTGCGCGCGTGGATGGAACACCCATCCCGGTGCCCGCGCCAACACGGGCTCACACACCGGCATCAGCACGGCCCAGGGAGCCACCCGCTTGCCCGCGAAGACACGCCCCACCCGGGCGCGATATGCGGCGCGAGCAGATCAGACCGCCGAGAGCGCGCACAACAGCGCTCCGGCCGAGACCGAGCGAGGGATGGCGATGACGGCGCACACCCAGGAGCTGGCGGCTGCCGCTCACCCCAACAACGACCACGACAGAGACCACGGCGGCGGCAGCCAGGCCATACGGCGCACGCGCCGCATCTTGATCGTGGACGACAGCCGCGCCATCCAGGCCTTGATCCGCCGCTGCCTGGACTGCGAAGAGTTGGGCCCTCTGCAGATCGAAACCGCCAGCGATGGCCTGGACGCCCTGACCCAGGTGGCGCGCTTCCGGCCCGATCTGGTGCTGGCCGACTGGCACATGCCCGGCGCCTCAGGCCTGGAAATGCTGCAACGCCTGCGCCAAGCGGGCTTTGAGCAGCTGCCCGTGGGCTTCATCACCATGGACCGGGGCAGCGATTGCCAACGCCGCGCGCAGCAATATGGCGCCCTGTTCCTGCTGCACAAACCGTTTGCTGCGGGCGAGCTGCGCCAGGCCGTGGCGCAGGGCTTGGGGCTGACGCTGACACCGGGCGGCCAGGAGCGGGTCGCGCAGCCAGCCTAAAATGCGCGCCCTTTCCCGTTTGTTACCCGATCAGCCCAATAGGGCGGCTTCCTCGCGGAAGCCCTGCCCCTCCCCAGCCCATGAACATCACCGTCCTTGACGAACTGCGCGCCTACATCGACCCGCTGACCCCCGAAGAACACCAGGCGCTGGAGCGCAGCATCCTGGCCGAGGGCTGCCGCGACGCGCTGGTGCTCTGGGGCGAAATCCTGGTCGACGGCCACAACCGCTACGGCATCTGCCAGAAGCACGGCATCCCCTTCCAGACGGTGCAAAACCCGCGCTTCAAATCCATGGAAGACGTGCATCTGTGGATGATCGACCAGCACCTGGGCCGGCGCAGCGTGTCGGATTTCCAGCGCGGCATCCTGGCCCTGCGCAAAAAGGAAATCGTCGCCGCGCGCGCCAAGGAGGCGGTGGCCCGCCTGGCCGAAGCCGGCTCGGCGGGCGCGGTGGAGTTCCCGCCCGACCTGGCCGATGGCCTGCCCACCGGCCCGGACAGCAGCGCCCTGCCCCCGCCCGAGCCGCTGACCAGCCGCGAGGCCATCGCCAAGGCCGCGCGCATCAGCAGCAACACCGTGGTGCAGATCGAGAAGATCCAGAAAAGCGCCGCGCCCGAGCTGGTCGAGGCGGTCAAGGCCGGCACCATCTCCATCAACGCCGCCGCCGCCGTGGCCAGCCTGGCGCCGGAAGAACAGATCGCCGCGGTGGCCGGCGGCAAGAAAGAGCTGCAACAAGCCGCCAAGCGCGTGCGCGAGGGCAAGAGCGGCAACCGCGCCCCCAAGGCCGCCGAGGCCGGCACTGAGGCCAGTGGCGAAGCCGGCAGCGCCGCCGAGAGCGCCAGCGACGCCGACCTGCGCAACCGTGAAACCCAGCTCAAGCTGCTGCAGGACACCGTGGCCGAGCTGACGGCCGAGAACAAGCAGCTCAAGGATGAGGTGCTGCGGCTCAAGGATCAACTCGCGCTGCTGCAGCAACAGCAGTAGCAGCTGCAACAGCCACAGCAAGCAGGCAGCGGCACCTGATCGCGAAACTCGGCTGAATCGCCCCACGGAGCGGCTACAGTGAGGCCCACCGCGGCCTCCACCCCTTCCCTCAGCAAGCACCCGATGGACAGCGATCTCCAGGCAGAAAACCAGGCCCTGCGCCGGCAGCTGGACAGCCTTTTGCGCGAAGCGCGCAACAACGAAGAGAAGATGCGCCGTTTCGACCAGCTGGAACACCGGCTGATCGGCGCCCGCTCCATGGCCGAGCTGCTGAGCCTGCTGCTCAATGACTACCGCCAGGCCTTTGGCATCGATGCCGTGTCCATGGTGCTGCTGGACCGTGACGACGAAGCCAGCCGCATGCTGGACGCTGAGCGCCACCGCCACGAGGGCCCCAATCACCACGAACCCGCGCCGCTGGACGGCCTGACCCTGCTGCCCAGCATCGCCCCGATCGCGCCGCTGTTCCAGGGCCAGTTGCACCAGCCCTGGCTGGGCCCCTTCAACGAGCAGCGCCACCGCCCGCTGTTTGGCGCGCCCCATGCTGCGCCCCATCGCGCACGTCAAGCCACCCTGGCCTCGGTGGCCCTGCTGCCCCTGTCACGCCACGGCGAGCTGATCGGCAGCCTGCATTTCGGCAGCAGCGACCCGGCCCGCTACGAACGCGGCGCCGGCACCCAGCTGCTGGAGCGCCTGGCCGCCATCGTCTCGGTCTGTCTGGACAGCGCGCTCAACCAGGAGCGGCTTAAGCTGGCCGGCCTGACCGACATGCTGACCGGCGTGCACAACCGCCGCTATTTCGAGCACCGCTGCTTGATCGAGATCGCGCAAGCGCGCCGCTACCGCCACGACCTGGCCTGCCTGTTTCTGGACCTCGATCACTTCAAGGCCATCAACGACCGCCACGGCCACCCGGCCGGCGACGAGGTGCTGCGCAGCATCGGCCACCTGATCCAGTCGCAGCTGCGCCTGGGCGACACGATTGCCCGCTTTGGCGGTGAAGAGTTTGTGGTGCTGCTGCCGCAGGCGCCGCTGCTGCACGCGCGCGAGATCGCCGAGCGCATCCGCGCCAGCATCGCCGCCCGTGCCCTGCTGCTGCCCAGCGGCGAGTTCATCCCGGCCACCGTCTCGGTGGGCCTGGCCATGCTGGAGCGCGCGCCCGAAGGCAGCCGCGAGCCCGACGACAAACAAGCCCTGGCCCTGCGCCTGGTGGACGCGGCCGATCAGGCGCTCTACCGCGCCAAGGCTGAGGGTCGCAACCGGGTGGTGCTGAGCAGCGAGCCGCGCATACAGGCGCTGTCGGCCTGAAGTTCAGGCGCTAGGTCTTGTGATCGCGTGGCTGGCGCCAGCTTGGTTTTGCAGGCGACTTCTTGCGATCCCGCCCCCAGCCATCGCAGCCGCAATCACAGCAGCTGCAGCCATCGATCAGGCGGCTGAAGATGCGAGAGCCATCACCGGCGTCGCAGCTGTTGCATCCGCCCAGGTCGCCGAGATCGCAGCCGCAATCGCAGTCCCCGCGCTGGGCGGCCAGCGGCCGACGCCCGCCGCCGGCCACTCCGGCCACCTCGGCCATCTCGGCCTGACAACGCCGGTGCAAGTCACCACAAGCCGCCAGACGCAGGCGCAAGACACCCAGGCCGCGCCACACGCCGAGGCGGCGAATGGCCCGGTAGCCCAGGGCCGAGCAGCCCGCTGCATGCCGGCGATGCACGCGGTAGGCGCAGACAAAGCCTTTGTGCGGCGACAGAAAACGCTGGTAGCCCCGGATCAGGGCCAGGGCCAGCCATCGCAGCCCACCCAAGCGCCGGCTTGGCATCGACAAGGGATCAGCCGCCCGGCGGGGTGAAGCGCAGCGCGCCGGCGATGCGATTCCAGGCATTGATGGCGGCGATGGCCGCGGTCAGGTTGGCGATCTCGCCTTCGCTGAACTGGGCTTGCAGATCGGCATACAGGCTGCCCTCCACCGGGGCGGCGGCCATGCGGGTCAGGGCCTCGGTCCAGGCCAGTGCGGCACGCTCGCGGGCGCTGAAGGCATGCGAATCGCGCCAGGCGGCCAGCTGGTCGAGCTGGCGCTGCGCCAGGCCCAGCTTGCGCGCCAGGTTCAGATGGAACTGCAGGCAGAACGCGCAGCCATTGATCTGCGAGGCGCGCAGCTTGAGCAGTTCGACCAGGCCCTTGTCCAGGCCCGAGGCGTCGACCGCGCGGCTGTAGTCGCGCAAGGCGCTGACCACACCGCCGGCATGCGTTTCGAACGCAGCCCAGTCGATGCGCGCCTGAACCGGCGCGGTGCCGCCCGCGCTAGCGGGTGCGGCTGGGGATTGAGGGGAAGCAGCGGTGTCACTCATGGTGAATCAGGTCCAAGCCAGATCGAACGGCGTCCGATGAAGCTCGCAGTTTCGCAGAGCCGGGCGCCCCTGCCGAAACTCAGGGGCGCAGCGTGGCCGCCTGCGCCTGCAGCAGATGGAAACCCCGCACCAGGTCCACCAGGGTCTGGGCCTGGGCGTGCAGGCTCTCGGCCGCGGCGGCGCTCTCTTCCACCAGGGCAGCGTTCTGCTGCGTGCTGGAGTCCAGATCGGTGATGGCCGAGTTGACCTGACCGAGGCCGGCGCCCTGCTCGCGCGTGGCTTCACTGATCTCGGCCACGGCGGTGCTGACGCGGCCGATGCTGTGCACGATCTCGCCCATGGAGCGGCCGGCGGTTTGCACCAGCTTCAGGCCGGCATCGACCCGCTCGCTGCTGCCGCTGATCAAGCCCTTGATCTCGCGCGCCGATTCGGCGCAATGCTGGGCCAGGCTGCGCACTTCCTTGGCCACCACGGCGAAGCCGCGGCCCTGCTCGCCGGCACGGGCGGCCTCGACGGCGGCATTGAGCGCCAGGATGTTGGTCTGGAAGGCGATCGCGTCGATGGTGCCGATGACCTCGCTGATCTTGCCGCTGGCACGGCTGATGCCGTCCATGGTCTGCACCAACTGCTCCATCACCTCGCCACCCTGCTGGGCAGCGGCATTGGCGCTGAGGGCCAGATCGCTGGCGACACCGGCGGACTCGGCCGTTTGGGTGACCGCCACGGTCAGCTGCTCGACCGAGCTGGCGATCTGCTGCAGGCTGCTGGCGCCGCTTTCGGTGCGGCTGGACAGGTCCTGGCTGCCCGCGGCGACCTGCGAGATGGCGGTGGAAATGCCATCGGTGGCCAGGCGCACCGAGCCGATGGTGCGGGCCAGCTGCAAGCGCATGCGCTCGACACTGCCGGCCAGCAGGCCCAGATCGTCATGGCGCAGGGCCTGCACCGGCTGGGACAGATCGCCCTCGGCCACGCGCAGCACGGCGGCATTGAGTGCGGCCAGCGGCTGGCCCACCCAGCGGCGCAGCAGCCCGTACAGGCCGGCCGCCAGGGCCAGGCTGGCCAGGCCCAGGGTCAGCCAAAGATGGCGCTGCACGCGCCAGTGCTCGCGCAAGGCCTCGGCATCCGAGACCTCGGCCAGCACCCACCAACCCGTGGCCTCGCTGCGCTGACCCACCAGCCAGGTGTCTTTCTGCTTGGGGTTCAGCAAGGCCGGCGCCGGGCCGGCGAAACCGGCCGGCTTCTTGAACATCTCCTGCAGGAAACGATCGGCCTCAGGGCTCAGCTCGGCCACCGGCTTGCCGGCCTGGCTGGGGTGGGCGCGCAGCAGGGGCTGGCCCTTGGCGCCAGTCGGGTCCACCAGGTAAAGGCCACCGGTTTCGAAGAGCTTGACCTCGCGCGTCAGCTGCTCCAGCGAGCGCTGGAACTCCGAGGTGTCGAAGCCGACGAAGAGAATGCCGACCACCCGACCCGCAGCGTCCTTGACCGGCTGGTAATGGTTCATGAAGGGGCGGCCGAAGAGGACGGCGCGGCCGACATAGGGCTGGCCCTGCATCAGCGTGGCATAGGCCGGGTGATTGCTGCCCAGCAAGGTGCCGACGGCACGCTCGCCGTTTTCCTTCTTGAGCGAGGTGCTGATGCGCAGAAAGTCATCGCCCTGGCGCATGAAGATGGTGGCGGCGCCGCCGGAATTGCGGCTGAAACGGTCCACCGCCTCGAAATTGCCGGCTAGGCGGGTCTGCTCGAATTGCAGGTCACGGCCATCGGCACTGAGGCTGAAGCTGCCCTGGAACTCGCTGGCAAAGGTGTTGTAGAAACGCTCGACCATCAGCCGCGCGCTGTTGTCAAAAGCATCGGCCATTCGGGCCACCGAGGCCGCCTCGCTGGTGGCCAGCGCGGCGGCGCGCTCGCGTTCCACGCCGTTCGATTGCAGGCTCAGGCCCAGGGTGGTCAGGCCGATCAGCAGGGCCACACCGAGGCCGCCGATCCAGGCCACGCGGCGGGCCAGGGAACTGGGGCGGCCGGCGCGTTGCGCGGCCGGCATGGCTTGGGTGGAGCGTTGGGTGAAGCGTTGGGCGGAAGAAGAAACAGCTACAGCGGGAGAGGCAAACATCGTCAGGGTCCAGGCGGTCGGTCGTCGTTGATTCGGTCATTCGCACAGCCATGCATGCCGCCCGGCGGTCCTCGGGGACTGCCGCTCAAAGGCGGAATGAAGAACGGAAAAGGAATCGCGATCGCCAACAAGCAAGGCCGGCCCGGTCCATGAGAACGGGCAAAACGCGTCAGACGATGAACACAGGCCTGAGATCGGGCGCACGCGGCGCCGGTGAAGGGCGAACTCGCGGGCAAGTTCGCAGTCGAGACCGGGATGAACCCGTCCTCCTTGTCAGGCTGTGGCGGCCCCGCTGTCGTGGCGCGCGGAAGCAGGCTGATGGGTTGTGGCGCGGCCAGGCGTTCACCATTCCGTGCCTCCGCGGTCGTAGACCGGAAGCTTTGCGACCCCGTTTTTCAATCGGGTGTGCCAACACCAGTTCTCGCCAGGCCTTGTGGGCCTCTGGTTCTGAACTGGTATTTGATTGTGATCAAGACTCGATCGCAAATCAAGGGAAAACCCTAGGTCTCGCGACGCAACGAGACATCGTTCACGGCCGCGCCTTCCCGGCCTCGCCTCGCTGCTCTTCGCTGCACCGCCGCAGCTCAAGGCCGGTAGAGGCGGATCTCCGAGCGCTGGTAGTTCCAGACCGACACATAGGATTTGAGGAACTGATAGCCCAGACCCAGATGCGGGCCCTGGCCCGGCGCATCGCTGGCGTCCAGGGTCAGGTGCAGCTCCTGCAAGGGCGGCAGGGCTACACCCTGGATGCTGAGCCCGCTGAGACTGGCGCGCAGATGCTGCGAGGGCTGGCCCAGCAGATAGCGCCCCGGCGTGACGCGCAGCAGCCCCTGGGCCTCCAGTTGCTCACGCAAGGCCGGGCTCAGGCGCAGGGAGCCCAGGTTGCCGGTGTCCACGGTGGCGCGCAGGCGCTGCCCGCCCAGCTGCACCTCCAGCTCCGGCATCTTGCCGTTCACCCCAGTGGGGCGAAATTTCATGACCAGAAGCAATGCCGCGGCGGGATCCGGCCGGTACTGCGGCACCTCGTCCGCTTCCGGGTCCGCAGCCCCTGCCGCAGGCAGGGCAAAGAAATCCAGGATCTGCTGCTGGTAATCCAGCGCGAACTCGTAGTCACGGCTGAAGCCATGGCCCAGCATGCCCAAAAAGCGTTCGCTGATGGCGGCCTCGAGAAAACTGAAGTCGGCATGCGGCAGCCCGGCCAGCGGCGCGAAGGCCAGCTCCCCCGCCAGCACCAGATCGCGCAAGGGCGCGCGCTGCCGGTACAGCACCAGGGCCTGCCCGGAGGCGGCATGGCCGCGCGCCATGAACTGGTCCTTGGCCATGGGCAGCACATGGCGGTTGATGAACAAGGGGAACTCGGTGCCGGTGTCGAACATCAAGCGCCCGGCCCGCCTGCCGACCTTGGCGTCGATCAGGATGTAGCCATTGACCCGATGAAAGGGCAGGCTGAAACGCGCGCGCGGGGTGGCCAGCAAGGCCGACCCAGGCCCCGCCCCTGGCACCCCATTCGCGCCGGCTGAACCCCAGGGCAACGCCAGGGCTGCGGCGCTGGCGCCCCACTGTTTCAGGCAGCGCCGGCGCGCGCCGCTCGTCAAAGACGGCGCGCGCTCCCGTTTCAAGAACCCACCTTGGCGGTCACCGCCTGGCGGGTCTTGGCATCCTCGATCCAGACGGTCGAGCCCTGCTTCTTCAGCTCGCCGCGCACCACGTACTGGCCGTCAGGCTCGGGCTTGAAATCGACCACGCCCTCGGTGGAATACCAGGTGCCTGCCATCTGGCTGGCCATGGCCTGAATCGGCGCTGCGGTGGCGTGGCTGGCCACCAGCTTGACCTTCATCGGCCGGGCCGGCAGCGCCCGGCTGGTGAACACCGTGGTCAGCGCAAAGCCCTTGCCCTGGCTGGCGCGGGCACTGTCGCCGATGGCGTTGTCGATGCGATTGCCATCGATCTCGGCCAGCACAAACATCTGGGCTTTGGTGCCGTCCTCCAGCCGGCCGGAATCGGTCACGGTGGCGGTCGGGCCTTTGTAATCCGCTGGAATGGGCTGGTAGCTGGCGCAGCCGGCAAACAGAGCCGAGACGGCCAGCAGCGCAAAAGTTGAACGCAGACGCATCGAAAAATCCTCCCTGTTGAACCGGGGCATTCTGCGGGAAAGGAGGGCTGCTCGAGCGCACATTCACTCAGGGTTTTACAGAGCCACCGGCGTGCGGCCGCCCGGAGGCTCAACGCCGGGTGTCTGGGTCCCAGTGTTCGACGATGCGGCCCTGCGCGTCCAGGCGGAAGAGATCGAACCAGGTGCTGGTGTAGGTCTGGCCCGGCGCCTTGGGATCGGCATGCACCGAGACAAACACCAGGTTCACCAGGTCGCCCTCGGCCAGGATGGCCACCAGAGGCGCCTCGACGCGCGCCGCCACCGGCCGCGGCTTGCTGAACTTGCGGAAGAACTCGACAAAGCCCGCCCGGCCGTTCGGCACATTGGGGTTGTGCTGAACATAGTTCTCGGCCAGGTACTGCTCGGCGCGGTCCAACTGGCCCGCCTCCAGCACCTCGCGCCAGAAGTCGTAGACCCGCTGCTTGTGGGCCGCCAGGCGGGCATCGTCGCTGTGCAACAGGCGGTCGTGATCAGGCTCCGGCATGACCGGGCTTTGCGCCTGCACGGCCGCAGCGCCCAGCAGCAGCATGGGCAGCGCCAACAGCCAGCCGGCGGCCCGGGGGCGCAAGCGGGCCGTGCTCAGCAGTGCAATCTTCATGAGGCAAGCTTCCTTCCGAGTTTTACAAATGCAGGCATTGGACGCCCGCCAGGCCGCACGCGCGCCCACCCTGTGCTCGGTGCCCGCCCGGCTGGGACGAAACGACCAGGGATTGATGCCCGGCCTCTGCCACCCCACGAGCCGCAGCGCGAGATCGGCCCGCCCGCGTGCACATCCCGTTATGCTGCGCGGCTGTTCACCGCGAGACCGTTTTCATGATGTCCACCCCGGCTTCAGACTCGAACACCCACCCGGCCGCCGGGGCGGCCCGCCCACGACGCGCCACCCGTGACATCTCCGTCGGTCTGGAGGTCTTGCTCGCCGAGATGGCGGACGCCGGGGCCCCGGCCAGCGAACCCTTCGATGTGCTCATCATCGGCAGCGGCTACGGCGGTGCGGCGGCGGCCGAGTATGTGTCGCGCTGCGCGACGGCCGATTCCCCCGATCGGCCCATGCGCATCGCCGTGCTCGAGCGCGGCCAGGAGTACCTGCCTGGCGCCTTCCCGCGCCGCATGGCCGATCTGCCCGGCCATGTGCGCTTCGCCACCGCGGGCAGCGCCGAGGTCAAGGGCTACCGCAAGGCCCTGTTCGACTTCCGCCTCGGGCCGGATATGTGCGTGGTTCTGGCCAATGGCCTGGGCGGCGGTTCGCTGATCAATGCCGGGGTGATGGAGCCGGCCCTGGCCTCGGTCTTCGAGGGTGAGCGCTGGCCGCAAGCCCTGCGCCGCGACCCCGGCCAGATGCAGGCCTGGTACGAGCAGGCCGGCCGCGCCCTGGGCAGCCTTGATGCGCAAGGCCAGCCCAACACCATCGCCCGCCTGAGCGGCCACCGCCCGCGCCGGGCCGACTTCCTGGCCCAGTTGGGCGCCGAGGGCGCCGTGCCGACTCGCCAGGTGCCCATCACCGTGGCCCTGGAGGCCGCGCCGCGCAGCGCCGCCGGCCTGCCGCTGGAGCGCTGCATCGCCTGCGGTGACTGCGCCACCGGCTGCAACCAGGGCGCCAAGGAATCGCTGGACACCAATTTGCTGCGCCAGGCCCAGGCCCGTGGTGTGCGACTGGTGACGGGGGCCACGGTGCGCCATCTGGAGCGCAGCGCGGGCGATGAGCCTGTTTGGACCGTGCACCTGTCCCACACCGACGAAAAGCTGAACGCCCGAGAGCCACGCGATCTGCAGCTGCGCGCCCGGCATGTGGTGCTGGCGGCGGGCAGCCTGGGCTCGACCGAGATCCTGATGCGCTCGCGCGAGCAAGGCCTGCCCCTGTCCGACCGGCTGGGCGAGCAGTTCAGCGGCAATGGCGATGTGCTGGCTCTGGCCGTCGATGCGCCGGGCGATCTGAACGCCCTGGCGGACGAAGACCAGGCGCCCGCCCAGCGCGAGGTCGGCCCCACCATCACGGGCCTCATTGATGTGCGCGAGGCGGGCGGCTTTGTGATCGAGGACCTGGCCATCCCGGGGCCGATGCGCTGGGCCTTTGAAGAGAGCTTCGCCATGGCCGAAACCCTGCACGGCCTGGCCCGGCCGGACCGCAGCGAGCATGGCAGCAGCCTCAGCTTCGACGACCCTTATGCCATCCCGGTGGCGCGGCGCCCGCGCATGCTGCCGGTGGCCGTGATGGGCCTGGATGCGGCCATCGGCCGCCTGCACAGCCCGGCGCGCAAGCAGCAAGCCCCCGAGCCCGGCACCCTCGGCGTGCACTGGCCGCAAGCCCGGCAAGACCCCGCGGTTCAGGCCCGCCACGACTGGCTGAACCTGCGTCTCGCTCGTCATGGCGCGCGCCTGCTGGCCAACCCCATGTGGCGGCTGCTGCCGGCCGAGATGAGCTTTCTGATCAATGACCAGCGCGGCCCCATGCTGACCGTGCACCCACTGGGCGGCTGCGCCATGGGCGACGAGGCCAGCCGCGGCGTGGTCAATGAATGGGGCCAGGTCTTCAGCGGCCGCTTCGGCGAGGCCGTGCACCCGGGCCTGGCCGTGCTGGACGGCGCCATCGTGCCGGCCGCCGTGGGCATCAACCCGGCGCTGACCATCACCGCTTTGAGCCTGCGCGCCCTGGCCGGCTTGCGCCAACGCTGGGGCTTGGTCGAGGGCAAGCCTCGCCAGAAGCAAGACCTGACACCGCGCCCCGTCTATCGCCCGATCGACCCCGAGCAGGCACCCGCGAGCCAGCCCACCCTGGCCGAGTTCCGCGAGCGCATGGGCGGCTATGTGCGCCTGCCCGGCGCGCCGGGCGGCGAGCTCAAGTATCTGGAGCTCACGTTTGTATTCGAGCCGGTGGCCCTGCAGGACTTGCTGCAGCCGGGGCCGCAACGCCGCTTGCAGAGCGGGCCCGGGGGCCAGAGCCGACTGCGCCTTTTCGACACCGCCGCCGACCCCGACTCGCCCGGCCGGCCCATGATCGTCAGCGCCGACCCGCAGCGCCAGGGCCTCAAGCTCTGGATGCATGCCGAGCGTGAGGACCGCGATGCGCGCTGGCTGGCGCCGCTGGAGCAGGCACAGCTGCAGGTCTTCCACCGCGCTCGCAGCAGCCACCGCCAGCGCCGCTGCAGCGCACTGAAAGCCTGGTTCATGAATCGCGGCTGGCGCGACAGCATGTTTGCCTTGATGGACAAGCTGCAGCAAAGCGAGGCGCCCAAACCCCGTTTCGGCCCTCGCCCCAAGGACTTTCTCGAGCGGGCCCGCAACGCCCTGGCCCTGGCCAGCCATGGCGGCCAGCTGCGCCTGATGGAGTACCACGTCCATCCCCAGCGGCCGGAGCCGGGTCAGGTCTTGCCCGCCTGGCTGCAGCCGCTTTATGCCCAGCCCCTGCACGGCGTGAAGCGCATCAGCTACACCCGTCGCTCCAACCCCTGGACCCAGCTCAGCCGCATGAGCCTGGAGGCGCCGCAGCTGCCAGGCCTGGACGGCGGCACGCCGCAGCTGGACCTGGATCTCTTCTACCTGGCCCGCCAAGGCCAGCCCCTGCTGCGCATCACCCAGCAGCAGGACCTGGCCAGCGCCATGCGCGATGTCGGCTCCCTGCTCAGCTATGTGCTGCGCCTGCTGATCGGCGTGCACATCTGGAGCTTCCGCAAGCCCGACGCGGCGCCGCCGCGCCAGCCCCAGCGCCTGCCGGCCGAGGTGCCGGGCCTGCCGGCGCCCGAGATCTGCGAGCTGGCCGTGGGCCGGCGTGGCGAAGCCGGGCTCTCGCGCCAGCCGGTGCAGACACGCGAAGCAGACGATGACGACCAAGCCGTGCACCTGCGCTTGACCCGCTACCGCGCCAAAGCCGGCGGCCATGGCCAGCCGGTGCTGATGCTGCACGGCTACAGCGCCAGCGGCACGACCTTTGCGCACCACTCGGTGCAGCCGGGCCCAGCCCAGCTCTTGTGGGACGCCGGCTTCGACATCTGGATCGCCGACATGCGCACCAGCGCCGGCATGCCCTCGGCCCGCCTGCCCTGGACCTTTGAGGAATGCGCGCTCAACGACATCCCGGTGGCGGTGGACCATGTGCTGCGCGCCAGCGGCAAGCCCCAGATCGATGTGCTCGCACATTGCATGGGCTCGGTGATGCTGCACATGGCCTTGCTGCAGCCTCAAGCCCAACCCTTCGA
The DNA here is from genome assembly GCF_027863535.1 of Paucibacter sp. B51. Classification (NCBI taxonomy): domain Bacteria; kingdom Pseudomonadati; phylum Pseudomonadota; class Betaproteobacteria; order Burkholderiales; family Sphaerotilaceae; genus Roseateles; species Paucibacter sp. B51. The sequence goes on from NZ_JAPIVN010000001.1 coordinate 4,495,117, forward strand.
GCACTTCTACCCCCTGCGTCAGAAGCTGATGGCCGGCGGGCTGATCCGCCGGCTGGTGATCTCGCAGGTCACGCCCAAGATGATCTTCTCGCCGACCAACAGCTTGCGGGCGCAGCTGATGCAGTACATCCGGCCCTACCTGCCACTGGACGACTACAGCTTCCGCCCGAGCGAGCCGGCGGGCCTGACGGACCAACTGATCGACCGTCTGTTGTCCAGCCTGCCCTACCCGGACAAGGAGTTCGACATCGAGAACCCGCCCTTCCCCAGCCTGCGCAAAACGCCGTGGACGGCCACCCGCCATCGCATGGACCTGCTCTACGGGCGCGACTTCGCCATCGGCAATGTCGATCAGCCGGTGTTCGATTTCATCGATGACCATTTCGGCCCGCTGAACATGGACACCGTGGCGCAAGCCATCAACTTCGCGCGCAGCAACGAGATCACCGACTGGAGCGGCGCCAGCCTCTACCTCGATGACATGGCCAAGACCCTGGCCCAGCTGCAGCAGTTCCCGGTGTTGTCCATCCACGGCCAGGACAACGGCCTCTGCCAGGCCGAGAGCGCCGAGCTGACGGCCGATCTCTACGAACAGGTGGCGCCAGGCCGCTACCGTTTCCGCGTGATCGCCGAGCATGGCCACCAGGACTGCCTGATCGGCCGCCACATCGAGCAACGCGTCTTCCCCCACATCATCGGCTTCCTGAAGGAGGGCTTGTCGTGATGCCCCAGCGTCTCCCCCCTGCCGAAGCACAGAGGCTCGACCCGGAACTGCGCAGCGCCCACCCGCCCCTGCACCGCCTGGAAGTGCGCCACCGTGCGGCACCCGCCGCCCTGCCCGACACCGATGCGCCAGCTGGGCAAGACCTGGCCCTGGTGCTGACCGCCTTGCAGCCCGAGCTGGGCTGGCCGCGGCTCTGGGCCTGGCTGCCGATGCGGCGCGTGAGTGCCGATGAATGGCAGCCGTTGCAGCCCGATGCGCCCCTGGCCAGCCAGGCGCGGCTGCAGGTGTTTGAGAAGCCGGCCGGCGATGGCACGCGCGAACCCCTGCCCGGCGAGCCGCTGCGCCATGCCATACCGATGGACTTCTTCGAGGGCGGGCCCGATGAAGATGCCGCCCTGCTCTGCCTTCTCGTCTACGCCGACGCCCGCACGCCGCGCCGCGAGGGCGAGCGGCCGCCACCGGGCCTGGAAGACGCCCTGCGCGACGCCCTGGCCCAGCCGCCGCTGAGCTGGCGCCACGCCCTCGTACAGCGGCCCGACACCCAGCCCGAGCAGGCCCGGCCTGGCCAGGCCCTGAGCCTGGTACTGGCCGCCTGCCAGTACCCGCCGGGCGTGCTCGATGCCAGCCAGCCGGCCGACACCGCGCCCGAGCTGGTGGGCCCAGCCCAGGCCTCGCTGGCTCGATTGCTGGCTTTCAGCCGCGAGCATGCGCGCGGGGCTGAGCTGTCCTTGCTGCTGCTGGCCGGCGATGAGATCTATGCCGATGCCAGCGGCGGCCTGGCCGATGCGGGCACGCGAATCGAGCGTTATGCCAAGCCCTACCAGCATTTCAAGGCCGGTCTGGTTCGGCATCTGCCGCCCAGCCTGGCGCGCATCGTCCACGCCCCCGACGACCACGAGATCGAAGACAACTGGGAGCCTGTCGCTGACCCCTCGGCGCCTGGCGGCCTGCGCCGCGGCCCCTTCTTTGAGGCGGCGGTGGCCGCCGCCTGGGCGGCGCGCTGGGAGCCCGGTGATGAGCAGGAGCGCCCGGGGCTGTTCCAGCATTTCTGGCACGACTTCGTCTGGCGCGGCGCTGCTTTCTTCATCGGCGACACCCGCACCGAGCGCGAACCCCGGCATAGCAGCAACTGGCGCGAAGCCCGCATCTTCAGCCCGGAGCAGGAAGCGGCATTCGCGCACTGGCTGCGCAGCCATCGCGAGCGCCCCCGCCTGGTCTTGACCGGCTCCCTGCTGCTGCCGCGCCGCCGCGCCTGCCAGGAGCATGCCGCCAGCGCCCTGCACTCGGACGCCTGGTGCGGCTACCCGGCCAGCCTGAAGTCTCTGCTGGCCGAGCTCTGGGCCCAGCAGGCCGACGGGGTGGTGTTTCTCTCCGGCGACGAGCACCGCTCGGGCTTCGTCAGCGCCGAGATCTGCGCGCTGGACGCCAATGGCGAGGCCCAGGGCTCAACCGTCCGCCTGCACAGCATCCACAGCTCAGCCCTCTACGCCCCCTGGCCTTTTGCCGTCACCGATGTCGAGGCCCTGGCCGAGCCCGACGAGTTCACCTTCGCAGGCCCCGAGGGTCAGGTCTTGCGCTGCCGCGTCAGCGCCTGGACGGACTTCCCCGGCGATGGCTTCGCGCTCTTGCGTGTGGAAGGCAGCGAGCTGCAGCTTTGGTACGACCGGGCCGGGCGGCCGCTCCATCGCCTCAGCGGGCCGGACTTGCCGGCGCCGGATGGGCGCTTCCCGCTGGGGCTGTGAGCTGAAGGCTCAGGGCTTGGCAGCAAGCTCGGCGGCTTCGGCCAGGTGCTTGCGGTAGCTGTCGAGCACGCGCGGGCTGCGGCCGGCGGCCTCGGCCAGGCTCAGGGCGCGAGCGAACTCGGCGCGTGCTTCGGCGCGACGGCCCAGCTTGAGCAAGACCTCGCCGTGGCTGTCGGCGGCATTGTCTGACTTGGGGTAGAGCCGCGCATTGGCCCAGCACCAGGGCCGACAGTTGCACGCGCAGCACCTGCTTGCCGTCGCCCAGGATGGAGCACCTCCGCTATCAGCGTCGGCATCGCTCAAACCCGGCGCAAGGAACGCTCTATCCCTTCATCAACCTGATCAAAGCTTCCATGCACTTCGGGTATCGACGACCCCAATCCACGAGGTGCGACTCAAGCAACTCTGGGCCTGTTTGGCCAAATTCAGCAATGAAGTTGCGGGCTCCTACGGCCCAAATCTCTTGCAAAACTATCTCGTCACGGGATTCAGCAACCCGGGCCATCTCTTCCAGCAAGGCCCGCGCCGCCTGCGGGTCCCGGCTGCGCAGGTCGTTCAGCAGGTTGAACGCCGCTTGGGCCCACTGCTCCCACAGCGCCGCTTCGTCACGCGCTTTCGCGGCCTGGGCCATCTCGTCCAGCAAGGCCCGCGCCGCCTGCGGGTCCCGGCTGCCCAGGTCGTTCAGCAGGTTGACCGCCGCTTGGGCCCACAGCTCCCACAGCGCCGCTTCGTCACGCGCTTTCGCGGCCTGGGCCATCTCGTCCAGCAAGGCCCGCGCCGCCTGCGGGTCCCGGCTGCCCAGGTCGTTAAGCAGGTTGACCGCCGCTTGGGCCCACAGCTCCCACAGCGCCGCTTCGTCACGCGCTTTCGCGGCCTGGGCCATCTCGTCCAGCAAGGCCCGCGCCGCCTGCGGGTCCCGGCTGCGCAGGTCGTTCAGCAGGTTGAACGCCCCTTTGGCCCGCTGCTCCCACAGCGCCGCTTCGTCACGCGCTTTCGCGGCCTGGGCCATCTCATCCAGCAAGGCCCGCGCCGCCTGCGGGTCCCGGCTGCCCAGGTCGTTCAGCAGGTTGACCGCCCCTTTGGCCCACTGCTCCCACAGCGCCGCTTCGTCTGCGACTCGAGCAACTTGATGCATGTGCCGCGCGAGCTGCCAGGTTTCGGTTGGAAACTGTGCTGACAGACGGGCCAGCAAGTTGACACCAAGCAAAGCCCAAGCCAAGGTCCCTGAGTCCGGAGGCGCTTGGAACAACAAGGCCATGGCAGTTCTGGCGCCTCCTTGGTACTCAAAGAGGGAATCCTGACGCAGGGTTTGACTCAGACGGTCCAGGAAGGCTGCGCTACCCAATGGATTTGCCCGCCAAGCCACGGCCATCAGTGCCTGACATTCAGCTGTGGACTTTTGACTCAACTCGGAAAGAACAAAATGCTCGCCCACCAGATCCGGTTCGAGCGGCAAGACTTCGGTACGAGGGGGCTCGCGACCGGTCATTGCGGCAAACAAATCAGGGTGCAAATGAGGGTTCCAACTTGGCAACAAACCAGGGATAGGTACCTCCGGAACCCTGCCGTGTTGCAATGGCAATCCACCACTGAGAGTCGCCAAAGCAAGCAAGGTTTCCTCGGCCCGCCCGGATCCCAGGCCGGCCGCCTCACAAGCCGGGCGCCAGAACTTGGTGCGCCAACGACGGATGACTTCATCCATCAGGAGCCCAGTGTCAAAGGACTGAAGTTCGGGGCTGCCTTTTGACGACGCCAAAATCATGGCATCTGCCAGCATTAGCGCGAAAAGCGGCCGCTCTTGCGCATCCAAACGAGCAAGCGCCTGCAATGTATGGGCCCGCTCTGGGAGCGAGCGATGCGCAGCCTGGTAGGCCGCCTCAAACAAGGGCCAGGGGTCCGACAGTGCGCCCAGCTTCATTGGGCGTTTGAGCTCGCCGGTTTGCCTCAAAGCATGCTCGGCATCCCCTCGCGCCACAATGTCTTCGAGCAAACTGCGTTCATCGGCTTCACGCAGCAGAAGAAGGACTCGAACTGGACACGCCAAAGGATAGAGGGCCTCAGGCATGGTGCGACTGGCAAGGGCATGGAGCAAAGTTCGCGTGCGAGCTGAATCCTTGGTCGCGTAGTCCAGCACGATCAAGGTTGGAACCAATGGCTGCCACCTCAGCCAGTCACGCTCACGCTCTGCATCCGGTAGAAAACCTGCATACCATCCCTCGCGTTGGCTCAAACAGAGCTCCAATGCCAGACGGCTTTTGCCTGCACCGCCAGGCCCTTGAATCACCAACCAACGCAAGGGATCGGCACCTGAGAGAAAGCTGCCCAGTCGTTGCAACTCACCCTCTCTGCCAAAGAGCGGAACACTTCGCGACCCGAAATAGAGCCTGGACGCGTTCTCAGTGCTCCAAGCGGCTGGAGCGAGCAAGGGCAAACGGAGGTAGGGCTGCTCGTAATGCTTCTTCTCGACGGCGCGATGCCCGGGTTGATTCTGGGCAAGAAGAAAGCTGCGAGCCCGTTCAAAGGAAGCAGAAAATCGGTCTACAGGCTTGACCAAGCTCCGATGATCAGCCTCTGCCACAAAGTCGAAATCTCGATTCCGAAAACCGGCTGTAGAGCTCCACTCACCCACCACACCGTCGCCACCAGCCACCACATGACGCACTTCGATGTGGCGATCGGCCTCAGCCTCCGCCCAATCCCGTCCTAAACGACTCATGAAATCAGAGCCAATGGCGAGGTCACGATCCTGGTTACCCAGCCGCGGAGACAGAGCGGACCCTAAATGTGGAGTTGCAAAAGCCAGAATACGGCGCAAGCGCAAGGCACCCGGACCTTGCAATTCGTTCAATGCAGCCCTGCGCGCGAGCAGTCCACCCATGCTGTGAGCGAACACCACGATCATGTTGTATTGCTGAAACTGGGGCGTATCGAGGTGACCTAGGAAGCAACGAGCCAATTCATCAATGCCAGGGCCGGCACCTGCGAGGTTGGTGGCGTACTCATAGGGCTCGGCGATCTCAAACCGTTGCGCGACCTCCTGGTCAGCTCTGAGCAATTCAGGGAATTTTCCCCAAGTCTGCCTATCACCTCCTCTGCCGTGAACAAAAACAACCAGCGACTTGGTACCGGACCTACCCACCTGAATGCCTCCCCGTCTTCTGATTCTTCAGGCGCGAAGTCGCTGTTGCGGAAACAAACCGCCGCGACCCAGAGTCAGCACCTATCGTTTGCGATCACCTAAAGCCGTCCTCGGCCGCGGCCAACGACGGATCTTGCACGGAACATCGTAACGGCAAAAGTCGGCGTGCATGTTGATTAAGAATGGTTAATGCCATTCATGCACATGCTCCAACCACTCAGCAGAGCCGTCGAATTGCCCCGGGGACAAAACACCAGATGGCTCCACATCAACGCAGCCGCAGCCCCCACACCGGCCCGCCATCATCAATCCGCACATGGCTGGAATCGGCAAAGCCGAGTGAGGCCGCTGCCGCTGCGGCAGCGCGGCCTGCGGTGCCCACCTGCCCCACGGCGGCTTGCGCCTCGGGGCTCAGGAAGGACAGGTACAAGGTCTGGCGCGGCAGCAAGGCGGCGAGGTGGCTGCGCCAGGCTTCGCCGAGGCGCGCTTCGGCGGCGGCCGGGTCGCCGCTGAAGAAATGCGCGCCCAGGCCTTGCCAGAAGGGCGAGGCGCCGGACGCATCGCGGGGGCCGGCCAGTTCGATCAGGAGCTGGCGACCATAACGCTCAGGCTGGGCAGCCATGGTTTCCAGGGCTGCGCGCATCAGGCGCTGCAGAGCGGTCTGCTGCTGGGCCGCATCCAGCTCCGGCGCGCAGGCCAGATCGGCCAGCTCGCTCTCGCCCGTGTGGTCGTTGCCCAGCAGCAAGGTCGGCTGGGCGCGAAACAGGCCCAGCTCGGCGGCGGCGTGGACGATCTGGCCCAGGTGGTAGCTGTAGCGCGGCAGTGGCGCCTGGCCCAGGCGCACCACCAGACGCAGGCAGGCCAGCGGCCGCTCGTCCACCAGGTCGGCCAGCAGCAGCCATTGCTCGGCGGGGGCTTCCAGCTGCAGGGCGGCACCGGTCTGGTTGCGCCAGCCGCCCGCGCGGATGTGGGCGGCGTCTTCGGCGCGCCAGGGGCGCAGACGGCCGAAGTCAGTTGCTGCTGCGGCGCTCATGGCCGGCTCCTTTCTAAGGCTTCGGGCTGCAGCGGCGTCACCCACAGGCTTTGCCCCTCGCTCAGGCCCAGGCGTTGCACGGTTTCATGCCCGGGCGCCAGGGCCTGTGCGGCCGGTGGCAGCTCGGCCAAGACGGCGCGAAAGCCTGGCCGGGCGTTGTGAACCGCCAGGTGCCAGACCGGCTGACCCAAGGCCATGGCGTCGGCGCGCACGCTCAGCTCCCGGGCGTGGCGCACGCTGCGCAGCAGGTGCAGGCTGGCCTCGACCGTGGGGCCGCCGTCGAAGATGTCGATATAGCTGTCAGCATCGAAGCCCTCGTCCTGCAGGATGGAAAACGGCAGCTCGCCGACAGGATGCAGCTGGCCGATGGCGAACTGCGCGGCCTCGGGCAGCAGGGGCACGTAGATGGGCGACTGCGGCATCAGGTCGGCAATGAAGGACTTGCTGCGCCCGCCGGTGACGGCTTCGGCCTGCGGGTAGTCCATGTCGAAGAAGCGCCGGCCCACGGCGTCCCAGAAAGGGCTTTGCCCGGCCTCGTCGGCCAGGCCAGGGCTCTCGGCGGCGATGCGGTCGTTGAAGCGCTCCAGATGGCGCAGGATGAAGAGCAGGCGGGCGCGCGAGAGCAGCTGCGGCGCCGGGCCCTCGGCATAGTCCGGGTCGATGTAGAAGGAGGTGAGCAAGGTGTAGCCAGTCAGGTCGTGGCACAGATGCAGGGTGTGCAGACGGTGGCTCTCGCCCAGGGCGGCGCTGGCGTGGACCACGAATTCATTGCGGTAGCTGTAGAAACGGTCGTGAAAACCAGCGCTGGCGGCGATGCCGCTGCAGCCCACCACCTCGCCCCGGGCCAGGTCCTCCAGCACAAAGAGATAACGCTCTTCGCCACTGGCATCGTCGGCGCTGGCGAAGGACTCGATCGAGTGGGCGATGCGCTGGCGCAGCTGCTCGCGGTCATGCGGCAAGGAACTGATGCCGTGCTCGCTGGCGGCGGCAATGCGCTCCAGCGCCGCCAGGTCGGGCAGCGCCACCGGGCGCAAGACAAGCGCGCGCGGATCGTGCGGCTCAATGAAGTTCATGGGGGGCTCTCTCCTGCCGGGCGGCGCCAGGCCGCCGCGCGTTGGCTGCGCTCCTCGCGCGGGGTCTTGTCGAAATGGGCTTTGTAGGCGTTCGAAAAATGCGGGCCCGAGGAAAAGCCGCAGCTCAGGCCGATCTGCAGAATCGATTGGCTGCCCTGCTGCAGCAGGCGGCGCGCGCGGTTCAGACGCAGCTCCAGGTAGTAGCGCGAGGGCAGCGCGTCGAGATGCTGTTTGAACAGGCGCTCCAGTTGGCGCCGTGACACGCCCACCAGGCGCGCCACCTCCTCGGTCGGCAGGGGCTCGGCCAGATTGGCTTCCATCAGGCTCAGGGCCTCGGCCAGCTTGGGGCTGCCGCCACGCTGTTCGGCCACGGCGCGGCGCTGCCGCTCGTCGCGGCCGCGCGCGCGCTCCAGGCCCAGGGCCAGGGTCAGGTCTTGCGCCAGACGCTCGCCGTGGCGGCGGCCCAGCCAGGCGGTCATCAGATCGAGGCTGGCGCTGCCGCCGGCACAACTCATGAGCAGGCCTGAGGCATTCATCTCCCAGACCTTGTCGCTCCAGACCACGGCCGGCTGCTCTTCCTGCAAGGCCTCGATCCATTCGCTGGCCACGGTGGCACGCTCGCCGTCCAGCAGGCCGGCAGCGGCCAGCCAGGCGCTGCCGCCGTCGATGCCGGCGATGGCCATGCGCTCGGCGCCCCGCTGCGCCTGCCGGCTCAGCCAGGACAAAAGACGCTCATCGTCCAGCGCAGCCTCGCCGCTGAAGACCAGCAGGAGCTCGGCGTCCAACGCTGCGCCGCCACCTTCTTCGCCACCTTCTCCGCCTCGCATCGGCACCGTCTCGGGCGCCAGCAGCGCCAGGCCGGGCCAGGCGGGCGCTTGGCCCTCCAGCGTGAAGCAGCGCCAGTCGTAGCGGCAGGCCGTTTGCAGCGCATTGGCACGCTGCAAGGCTTCCAGCACGCCAGCCACCGACAAGAGCGCGGCGCCAGGCAGCAGCAAGAGCGCGCAGCGGCAGTGCGTGGCCGTCTCGGGGGCGAGCGCGGCCACCTGCGGCTCAGGCGCCGGCATACGGATGGAGATCGAGGTGTCGCCGTTCACGCGGTCACTGTACGGCAAGCGGCGCGTGGCACGGGCTCAGTGCCACTGAATCCAGCTCGGCACCGCCAGCAGCAGCAAGGCCAGCAGCAGGTAGGCCAGCTGCAGGGGCAGCATCCAGCGGGCCCAGCGGCTCCAGGGGATGCCCGCCAGGGCCAGCACGCCGACCGTAATCCCCGAGGTGGGGATGACCGGCGTGGTCAGCTCGCCGAACTGGAAAGCCAGGATGGCGGTCTGCCGACTCACCCCCACCAGATCGGCCAGCGGCGCCATCACCGGCATGGTCAGGGCGGCCTGGCCGGTGCCGGAGTGGATGAAGAAGTTGATCACCGACTGGATCAGAAACATCTTCTGCGCCGAGAAGATGGGGCTGCTCGATTCCACCAGGGGCACCAGGCTGTGCAACACGGTGTCGATGATGTGGCCGTCGCGCATCAGCACCACGGTGGCCTTGGCCAGGGCGATCACCAGGGCGGTGCTGACCAGGTCCTTGGCGCCTTGCATGAAGGCGGCGACGAAATCCTCGGCCGAGAGCCGCGCCACCCAACCCACGGCCAGGGCCATCACCAGGAACAGGGCCGCAATCTCCTCGATGTACCAACCGAAGCGCACCACGCCGACGATCATGGACAGCAGGGTCAGAACGAACAGGCCCAACACCAGCTTGTGGCGCGGCTGCAGGCCCTCAAACTGCTCGAAGCTGCTGAGGTCCAGGTGGCGGCGGCGCTCCTGGTCTTGTTCAAAGCAGGGGCTCAGGCGCGGATCGCGCTGCACGCGGGCGGCGTACCACATCAGAAAGGCGATGGTCACCGTGGTGAAGATCAGCCAGCAGAGCAGGCGGTAGCCCAGGCCCGAGAACATGGGCACACCGGCAATGTTCTGGGCCACGCCGACATTGAAGGGGTTGAGAAAAGCCGTGGCAAAACCGATCTGCGAGCCGACGAAAGGAATCGCCACGCCGACGATGCTGTCGTACTTCAGCGCCAGGGCCAGGGGGATGAAGATCAGCACAAAGGGAATCGCCTCCTCGGCCATGCCGAAAGTGGCACCGCCCAGGGAGAACAGCCCGACGAAGAGCGGGATCAGGCCGGCGCGCACCAGGGCCGAGTGCCGATGGGCGCGGGCCACGGACTTGATCATCGCGTCGATGGCCTCGCTGCGCTGCAGCACCGAAAAGGCGCCACCGACGATGAGCACAAAGCCGATGATCAGGGCCGCCTCTACGAAACCCTTGATCGGCGCCGTCATCAGGGCCACCAGGCCTTGCGGCTGGCTTGGGATGTGGCGGAAGGAGTCGGCCACGATCACCTTCTTGCCATCAACCAGCTCCGTCTGGTACTGGCCGCCGGGCAGCACCCAGGTGGCCAGGGCGATCAGGGCCAGCAGGGCGAACAGCAGGACAAAGGTGTTAGGGAACTTGAGGGGTTTGACGGAGGTTGCGGCGGGGTTGGCTGGGGTGATGGGCGTGGACATGGCCGGGCTCACATGGAAAGCAGCTTGCCGCTGCGGAAAGGAATGGCGCCTGCAACCTTGCAGACCCGCATGCCGGCGCTGGCATAACGCCGAGACACACGGGCAAACATCAGGCCCGCGGCGCGGGCGCAGAGCAGGCTGCGCTGCTCGCTCAAGGGCTCGATCAGCTCGGCCACGGCCTCGCCGGCGGCGACACGATCACCGGGCGCCTTGAGGAAGACCAGCACGCCGGCATGGGGCGCGACGATGGGCTCCACCGCCTCCAGCGCCGTGGCGGGACAGGCCAGGCCCTGGAGCGCGGCAGGCGGGCGATCCACGACATCGCCGGTGTCGCGCATGAACTCGATCAGGGCGGCGGCATCGGCCGCAGCCAGCTCGTGCGACACCTCGGTCTCGCCACGCAGCTCCACCGTGGCGGCCAGGCAGGCCAGGGGCACCGGCGTGGCCGGGCCGAAATGCTCGGCCAGCTCCCACCAATGGCGGGCCAGGGATTCATCGAAAGGGTCGTCCCCCGACTCGCGCGAGATCAGATAGGCCTGGGCGCCCAGGCGCGCAGCCAGCGGCGCCAGGGCCGAGGCCAGGGGCGTGCCGGTGTAGACATGGAGCACGGCCTGGTTGTCGCAGTGCAGGTCCAGCACCACATCGGCATCTAAGGCCAGGGATTGCAACAGGCGCTTGAGGGCCTCGGTCTCGGTGGCCACGGGCCGCTCGGCAAGCAGGGCCTGGGCAGCCGCGCGCACCGTCCGCACATTGGCCACGGCATCGGCGCCCAGTTGCCCCTGCAGGCGCGGCAGCAGGGCCGGGGTCAGGTGTTGATAGCCGCGGTTGAAGTTGACGCCGGTGCTGAGATCGAAGCGGCCGAAGGACGTGCCCTGCAGCTCCTGGGCCAGGCCGATGGGGTTGGCCAGGGGCAGCAGCACGATCTCGCCGGGAATATGGCCGGCCGCCTCCAGCGCCAGCAATCGATCTTTCAGGTGCTGGGCCACCAGCATGGGCGGCACCTCGTCGGCATGGAGGGAGGCCTGTATGTAGACCTTGCGGCCGCTCTGACCGGCACCAAAGTGCAGGCTGTGCAGCTGGCGGGCGCTGCCGGCATGGGCCGGCGGTAGGGCATGAAGTTGGCGGCGCATGGGGGTGTGAGTGAAGAAGTGAAAGTGCTTGGGGGAGTTGGGCGGGCATAGCCCTGCCCCGCTCGGCTGGGCGAGAGCCCAGGGCCGAGATCGAGAACGACTTGGAGGTAGACCGCGCGCGAGCCGCGCGGACTCGGCTCAAGGCATGGGGCTGATGGGCTTGTAGAAAGGCTGCTGCACCCGCACCGGCAGCACATCGAGGCGCAGATTCAGCACGGTGTAGTCCTCGCCGCCCAGGGCGCCGGTGAACCAGGCCAGGCTGTCGGGGCCTTTGTAGAGGCGGAACTCAAAACCCAGCTCGCTGTCCGGATCACTGCCCGTCGCGCTCGCTGCCGATGCCGATGCCGAAACAGGCACCGCGCGCGGGCCGGCGAAGGCCAGGCCCAGCACTTCCTGGAAGGGGCTGTCGATCAGCTGGGCCATGGCATTGGCAATCGTGTTGTCGCCCAGCATGTCCATCAGAAAGGGCTGCTGGATGACGAAGGGCTTGAAGTCCGGCGCACGCGGGTCGATCTTGAGACCCGCGCGCTTGGCGGCCGAGGGCGTGGTTTCGCCGCGGCCCAGATGGTGGCGATCACCGCGGTCGAGAAAGCTCAGGCGCACGCCGCGGATGTTGAAGGCGGACAGGCGCGCATCACGGCGGGCCTCGCCCAGGTCCACCAGCAGCACCCCGCGCGCACCGATCACCTCCAGGGCCTCGCCCTTGATCACGGCGGCGCTGTTCTCTTCCACGCCCAGGCCCAGGCGATAGCCCTCGGCCTGCATCAGGGGCAGGAGGCGGCCGATGCGGCCGCGCTTGAGGAAATGCTGGTCGATGAAGAGATGGGGGCCGACAAAGCCCAGGCCGCGGTCCACCTCCTGGCCCCGGCGAAGCTGGCCTTTGAGCACCTTGAGCGAATCCTGCGCGTCGCGGAACATGGTGCTGCTCATGATGGCCGCGCCGGCGCTGGTGCCGGCCACCACACCGCCGCGGCGGTAGAGCGCCCAGATGGCCTCGAGCATGGGCGTGGGCTGGCCGCCGGGCTGCAGGCTGTCGACGATCAGCTCCTGCGCGCCGCCCGAGAAGAACACGCCTTGCGCCGCATTCACCTTGGCCAGCAGGGCCGGGTCGCGCACGGCGGCGGCCACATCGCTGCCGGCCAGGCGCGGCGCCACGGGAATGTGCTCGGCGCGGGCGCCCTGGCGCTGCAAGGCTTCGATGATCTGGCCGGCGCTGCGCTCGGGGTTGGCCGCAGCGGTGGCGAAGACTGCAAAGCGCGCGCCGGGGCCGCCGGCCTCGTCAACGATGCGTTTCCAGACCGCGTCGTTGTCGTACTTCAGCGCGCCGCCGATGACGATGGCCGTGCCGCGCGGTGCGGCTTCAGCCGAAGTTTGCGCATGGCTGGGTGTGGCGAAGAGGCCCGTGCCGGCGAGCAGCGAGGCCAGCAGCGAGACCAGCAGAAGGCGACGGCGGCCTGCGGCGCGCGCACCGGATGCGATGGAGTGGCTTGGGGTTTGCATGGCGCCAGTCTGTCAGCGCGCGCGCCGCAAAACCAGCGGGTTGGCCCGCTGCAGCGCCTGCAAAGGGCGCAAAGCGCAAGTGCGTGTCGCATCCATGCAAGCGCGTTTCACCCCTGTTCATCGAGGTTTGCGCGCTTGCGACATGCATTTACACGCAAGCGACCGAGGCGCCAAAACCCCATAGGCAAGTCACGAGGGCCACTTCTAGAGTCCGTTCGAACCCCAGCCACCCCGGCGCCCAAGGTTGTTCGTCCCCTCACCTGTTCACCCCTTCACCTGTTCACTTCTCCTTCCTCCAAGGTTCCACCATGACGCAAGCCCGCAAGCCGCATCGACTCTTTCAACCCCAGCGCCTGGCCCAGGCCGCCATGCTGCTGCTCGGCAGTCAGCTCTTGAGCAGCGCCCAAGCCCAGGAAGCGAAACTGGAACGTGTGGAAGTCACCGGCACCAGCATCAAGCGCCTGGAGGGCGAGACCGCCTTGCCGGTGCAGACCCTCAAGCGCAGCGACATCGACAAGACCGGCGCCACCACCGCGGCCGAGATCATGAAATCCATCAGCGGCAATGCCGCCGGCCTGACGGATGGCGCCTCCATCACCGACAGCACCGGCGGCCAGCGCGGCTTCAACGGCGCGAACCTGCGCGGCATCGGCGTCTCCAGCACCCTGGTGCTGCTGAACGGCCGGCGCATGGCCAATTTCGCTTCGCCCGGCGACAACTCGGGCGTGGACCTGAACAACATCCCGGCCGGCGCCATCGAGCGCGTGGAAATCCTCAAGGACGGCGCCTCGGCCATCTACGGCACCGACGCCATCGGCGGCGTCATCAACTTCATCACCCGCAAGGACTACCGCGGCACCGATGTGAACGTCTACGCCTCGCGCACCCAAGAGGGTGGCGCCGAGAAGACCGCCGCCTCGCTGGGCGGCGGCTTCGGTGATCTGGCCAAGGACCGCTTCAATGTTTTCGGCGTGATCGACGCACAAAAGCTCGGCGCCCTGCGCAGCAGCGAGCGCGACTTCCTGAAGGAGCGCCCCCTGGCCAGCACCCTGCCCTTCTACATGAGCAGCCGCACCTTCCCCGGCAACATCCGCCTGGCCAGCCGGGCCGCCGCCCGCAAGGTGCAGCTCGATGCCCTCAACGCCGCCGGCTTCAGCTTCAATGGCAAGCCGCTGACCCAGCGCACCATCAACCTCTCGGCCCCGGCCTGCAACCCGCCGGCCACGGTCTATGCGCCCGACAACCTGTCCGAGGCCTGCAGCTTCGACTACATGCAGGACACCGAGCTCTATCCCGAATCCGAGAAGCTCGCCTTCCTGGGCCGCGGCGTCTTTCAGCTGAACGAGCAGCACCAGCTCTTCGCCGAGGTGCTGAAGAGCAAGACCACGACCCAGTACGTGGCCAGCCCCAACCCGATCGAAATCACCGCGGTGCCGACCAGCGCCATCAACCCCTTCCTGAGCAAGCCCCTGCCCTTCGGCGGCACGGTGGACATCCGTCAGCGCGTGACCGAAGCCGGCAACCGGACCAATCAAGTGACCAGCGATGCCGAGCGCCTGGTGGTGGGCGCCAGCGGCAGCCTGGCCTTGTTCGGCGGCTGGGATTACGACATCGCCCTGAACCGCGCCGTCAACCGCTCGACCGATGCCATCGAGGATGGCTACTTCCTTTACAACGAGTTCGTGGCCGGTGTGCGCACGGGCAAGATCAACCCCTTCGGCCCTTCGCCACAGGCCGGCAAGGATTTGCTGAACAGCATTCGCGTGCAGGATGAATCGCGCCGCTCCAAGGGCACGACCACCACCCTGGACTTCAAACTCAGCGGCAGCCTGGGCAAGCTGGACGGCGGCGACCTGGGCCTGGCCGTGGGCGCCGAGCTGCGCCGCGAGGTGACCGAGTTCACACCCTCGGCCTTGCTGCTGACCAACAACATCCAGGGTGACCGCAGCTCGCGCGGTGATGCGCCTGTGGCCAGCAGCAACAGCCGCAAGGTCGGCGCCGTGTTTGCCGAGCTGAACGCCCCCGTGAGCAAGACGCTGGAACTGCAAGCCGCGCTGCGCTACGACAAATACAGCGGCGTGGGCGACACCCTGAACCCCAAGCTCGGCGTGCGCTGGCAACCGAACAAGCAGCTGGTGCTGCGCGGCTCGGCCGGCACTGGCTTCCGGGCGCCCACCATCACCGAGCTGACCCGCCCGACCTCGTTTGGCAGCAGCTCGGCCTTCCTGACCGACCCGGGCTGCGTGGCCCAGGGCTTTGCCGTCGCCGACTGCACCGACCAATGGCGCGTCGAGCGCCGCAGCAACCCGAATCTCAAGCCCGAGAAGTCCAAGCAGGCCTCCTTCGGCGTGGTCTTCGAAGCCAGCAAGGACGCGACCGCCAGCCTGGACTACTGGCAGATCCGCAAGACCGATGTCATCAGCGACCTCTCGGAACAGGTGATCCTGGGCAATCTGCCCAAGTACGAGAAGGACTTCGTCAAGCGCGACGAGTTCGGTGAATTCATCGACACCATCTTGCTCAAGAAGGACAACCAGGGCGAGCTGCGCACCTCGGGCCTGGACCTGGAGTTGACCCTGCGCCAGGCCACCGAGGGCTGGGGCCGCTTCACCGCCTCGCTGAGCGGCACCTATGTGCTCAAGTACGAACGCCAGCCCGGCGCCGGCGAGCCCTTCATGAACAACGCCGGCCAGTTCCTGAGCGACCAGGTGATCCAGAAATGGCGCCATCGCCTGTCGGTGGGCTGGGATATGGGGCCTTACGGCCTGACCCTGGGCAACACCTACTACTCGGGCTACCGCGACCACAACACCGCCTTCAATCCCAACACCGACGAACTGCTGCCCGCGCGCAGCGTGCAGGCCTACTCGCTGTGGGATCTGTCGGGTTCCTGGCGCATCAACAAGCAGCTCAAGCTGCGCGCCGGCATCCAGAATCTGCTGGACACGCAGCCGCCGTTCTCCAACCAGGGCTACTACTTCCTGGCCACCTATGACCCGACCTACACCGACCCGCGCGGCCGCAACTTCTACCTCAGCCTGAACTACAGCTTCCGCTGAAACCGGGCAGCCTCAAAGCAAAGGGGCCGGGCGCATCACGCGCCCGGCCCTTTTTTCACTTCAATCGGGGCTGGCTTGTCGTTTCACTTGCTCGGCCCGTCGCCCCGCTCGGGGGCCGGGCCGGTGGCGCGGTCGGGGCCGGGCCAGGCGCTGTACAGCGGCTGGGGCATGCGCACCGGGGTCACGTCGAGGTAGAGATTGACCACGGTGAATTCCTCACCGCCCCACTCCTCGGTGCTCCAGCCATAACTGCCCTTGCCCTTGTACAGGCGGAACAGGAAACCGAGCTCGGCGACCGGGTCACCGGGCTTGGGCAGCACATCGAAGGACAGGCCTCGCACCTCGTTGCGGTTGCTGTCGATCAGATAGGTCATGGCATTGGCGATGGTGGAGTCGCCCAGCATGTCCAGATCGAAACGGTCTTCGGTGAAATAGGGCTTGAAGTCCGGCGACGTGTGGTCGTGCTTGGCACCGCGCAGCTTGATGGGCGCGGGCGTGGTCTGCCGGGTCTTGAGGTTGTAGCGGTCGCCCTGGTCCAGGAAGCTCAGGCGTGCACTGGTCACATTGAAGGCGCCCAGGGTCGGGTCGGTCTTCACATCGGTCAGGTCCACCAGCAAGGCGCCCTTGGCGCCGATCACCTCGACCTCATCGCCATGCACCACGGCGGCCGAGTTCTCTTCCACACCCAGGCCCAGCTTGTAGCCCTTGGCCATCATCAGCGGGATCATGCGGCCAAAACGGCCGCGCTTGAGGAAATGCTGGTCGACGAAGAGATCGGGGCCGACAAAACCGAGGCCACGGTCGATCTGTTTGCCCTCGGCCCACTTGCCTTTCATGATGTTGATGACGCTGGGTGCGTCACGGAACATCACCGTGCTCATGATGGCCGCACCGGCCGAGGTGCCAGCCACCACACCGCCGCGACGGTAGACGTCCCAAATGGCTTCCAGCATGGGCGTGCTGTTGCCACCCGGCATCAGCACGTCAACGATGCGCTCTTGCGAGCCGCCGGTAAAAAACACGCCACGGGCGTTCTTGACCTTGGCGATCAGGGACGGGTCGCGCACCACCTTGCTCAGGTCCACCCAACTGAACTTGGGGGCCACCGGCAGGGCCTCAGCCACGGCGCCGCGCTTTTGCAACATGTCCACCGCCGTCTTGGCGCTGGCCTCGGGGTCCTCGGCCGCCGTGCCGAAGACGACAAAACGCGCGCCCTTGCCGCCGGCCAGCTGCACGATGCGGCCCCAGACGTCTTCGTTGTCGGCCTTCAACGCCCCCCCGATGGGCACGGCATAGCCTTTGATGGCGCCCTCTCCCGCGCCCAGCGGGCCGGGGCCGGCGCTGCTGCCGGACGCGGCGCTGTTGCCTGCCGTCGAACTGGTCGGTTTGGCCGTGACCGGCGAGGGCGCATGCACGCCCTTGACCGGCGTGGTCGGCGGCGGCGGCGTGGCGCCGAGCACCGTGCCGGCGGGGCCGAAGGTGCCCGGCTTCAGGGTGTGCACCGTGCCACCCTGGGCAGATGCGCCAAGGCTGGCCGTGGCCAGGAGGCCCGCAGCCAGGGTGGAGATCAACAAATCAGAGACGTGCTTGGTGTTCATGGCCTGGGAGACTGTGTGAATGAGCCAACGCAAAAACAGAAGATTCAGGCGGGGCGATGCGAATCATGGCACGGCCGCACTCGCGGCCTTGTGCACCGGTCAGTCTGAGGCCGCCCCGAGGGCGTTTGGAACGCTATGCGAACGAACTGCACCCTGAGTTGCGCTGATGCGACTGGCGCGTGAATCCCCTATGGCCCGACAGGTCCATGCTTCCTAGACTGGTGCAAACCCCTTACATCCTGGGAGAAGTACCGATGACACCGCCCCGCGCTTGCACCCGCCCCGTTCTTCGCGCCACGGCCCTGGCGGCCCTGATGGCCTCGACCGCCGTGACCAGCCACCTGGCCCAAGCCCAGGAAGCCACCAGCACACTGAACCGTGTCGAAGTGACTGGCTCGGCGATCAAGCGCCTGGAGTCAGAAACGGCGCTGCCGGTGCAGGTGATCACCAAGGCTGACATCATCAAGGCCGGCATCACCACAGCTGCCGAACTGGTGGCCAGCATCAGCGCCGCCAGCAACAGCCTGACTGACGGAGCCTCCATCGCCATCGGTGGCTACAAAGACCAGATGGGATTCAACTCCGCCAATTTGCGTGGCCTAGGCACCTCATCCACGCTGGTTCTGTTGAACGGCCGACGCATGGCGAACTTCGCTTCGCCGGGCGATGACGCCGGCGTGGACCTGAACACCATCCCCATGGCTGCCATCCAACGCGTGGAAGTGCTGCTAGACGGCGCATCCGCTTTGTACGGGGCCGACGCCATCGGCGGCGTGGTCAACTTCATCACCAGAAAGGACTACCAAGGACTGCAACTCGATGCCTACGCAGGCGCCAGCAAAGAAGGCGGCGCAGGCAAGCGAAGTGCATCGCTGGCCGGTGGCTTCGGTGACTACGCCAAAGATGGCTTCAATGTGTTCGCGGTGCTCGATGTGCAGAAGACGGATGCGTTGAGCACCTCGCAACGCAAGTTCATTTCGGACCTGAAAGTCCCTGAGCGGCTGCCGCATCTGCTGTCCAGCTATCCGATGCCGGCCAACATTCTGCTTTCCGACGATCAATTGACGGCCTTGCAAGACCAAGGATTCAAGATCAACGGCAGGGTCCCCACATCGACCACCATCAACCTCAGTGCCCCGAACTGCAATCCCCCGCATTCGCTGAACCTGAAGGACGGCATTGGCGGCCCCGATGGCTGTACGTTCGATTACATGCGCGATGTGGAGCTGTACCCTGATTCCAAAAAACTCAGCTTTTTGAGCCGTGGCGTACTCGATCTGGGCGGCGGTCATCAAGCGTTTGCCGAACTCTCCCTGGCCAAGGCTGAGACCAACTATGTTGGCACATCAACCCGAATTCGGCTGCGTCGCGCCAACGAGTTACCGACGTCCATGATTCCCGGTCTTGATTCAGCTCTGCCTGACGAAACTGTCGAAGTACGCGCCCGTCTTTTGGAAGCCGGCCCACGAAAGTCAAACCTCGAGAGCCGTGGCGAACGTCTGGTTCTTGGGATGTCGGGCGCCTTGGCAGGATGGGACTATGACTGGGCGCTCAATCACAGCACCAACAAGGTGGCAGACCGAGATGTCAGGGGCTATCTGCTGTACCAGGAACTGATTGACGGCATCCACAAAGGCCTGATCAATGTTTTTGGTCCATCGTCGGCAGCCGGCCGCGACTACCTAGAAAAGATCCAGGTCAATGACGAAGTTCGCAGCGCCAAGGGCAGCATGAGTTCCTTCGATGCCAAAGCCTCACGCGAACTGATGCGTCTGGATGGCGGAGCGCTTGCCATTGCATTTGGCGGCGAACTCCGGCGGGAGAAAGTGGAGTCTCGCGCCTCCGAACTGCTGCTCTCGGACAACATCAACGAGGACTGGACGCCAGGTGACTCCCAGTTCGTCAAGAACTCACGCAAAGTCTGGGCCGCCTATGGCGAACTGAATGCCCCATTCACCAAACAAGTGGAATTGCAGCTGGCACTTCGCCACGATCACTACCAAAAGATCGGCGGCAGCACCAACCCGAAAATCGGCCTGCGTTACCAGCCCAGCACTGATCTTTTGCTGCGCGCCTCCGCGGGCCGGGGCTTCCGTGCTCCATCCATGAACGATCTTTACCGTCCGACCAAGTTCGGCAGTACCCAGGTCCTGCCAGACCCGGTGTACTGCGCCGATGTCAACAACGATTTTGGTCGCTGCGCCAACAACTGGGATACCCAGACCTACTCCAATCCCAACCTCAAACCTGAGCGCTCCCGTCAGTTCTCCTTGGGCATGGTGTTCGAGGCCACGCGAAACCTCAGCGTCAGCCTGGACTACTGGAACATCCAGAAGTCGGATCTGATCAGCACCATCGGTGAGGACATCATCCTGGCCAACCTCGACAAGTACGGCAAGCTGGTCCATCGCTACAACATGGATGAAGGGCTCGAGGGTTGCGACTACGACCCGGACGATTACGAAATTTGCTTCATCGAATTGCGCAAGGAGAACCGGGGCAAGCAAAGAACCTCGGGGCTCGATATCACGATGGATTTGAAGGGCCTGCGCACCGGCGTGGGCGACTTTGGAGCCAAGCTCGTGGGAACCTTGGCGCTCAAGTCAGAAAAGCAAACGGGCTATGGCGATGGTTTCGTCAGCAATTTGGGCAAGTTCGTCACCGATGGCGTGGTGCAGCGCTGGCGCCATCGCCTGACCGTTGATTGGAGCCAAGGCCCCTGGAGTTTGAGCCTGTCCAACAACTACATCAGTGCTTACGACGACCAGAACTCGGCGATTGACACCAACTCCGGCAAAGTGGTCGAGAAGAACAAAGTCAAGGCCTACTCGCTTTGGGACTTGTCTGGCGCCTGGAACGCGAGCAAGGATCTGACCTTGCGGGCCGGCATCAAGAACCTCTTTAATACCGCGCCCCCCTACTCCAACCAGGCCTATTTCTTCATCTCGGGCTACGACCCCAGCTACACCGACCCGCGTGGCCGCTTCGGTTATCTGAGCGTGCAGTACCAGTTCCGCTGAAGCGGAGCATGGGCGGGCGGGCGATCGAGAAGGTGGGCATGAAGCGCCGTCTCGGATTGCAGGCCTTGGCCGCGGCGGGGCTGTCGACCGCTGGGGTGCGCGCCCGGCCGGCTGGGGCCACGGTCGAGCCGGGTTCCGGCAACTCTCCCGCCTGGCAGGCCCTGTCCTTGGCGCGGCGGCTGCTGGAGCGGCGCGAGGAGGTGGAGCAGCAATGGCCGGGCTTGATGGCCAAACTCGGCGTGCCAGGCCTGGCCTTGCAGCTGATCCAGCATGGCGAGCTCAGCGAAGCCTGGCACCTGGGTCGGCGCGAGTTCGGCGAGGAAAGCTCGGAGCCGGTCACGGCCGGCACAGTGTTCGAATGCGCCTCCATGAGCAAGCCGGTGTTTGCCTACCTGCTGATGCAACAGGTGCAGCGCGGACGGCTGGGCCTTGATCAGCCAATTCTGGATTTCTACCCCGAGCGCTTTCAACCGCCGCAGCCCGCGCAGGCGCGCATCACCGCGCGCATGCTCTTGTGCCACCGTTCCGGCCTGCCCAATTGGCGCAGCGGCGACGAGAACCGCGGCCCCCTGCCCCTCAAGTTCATGCCCGGCGAGGGTTTTGAATATTCGGGCGAAGGCTATTTCTACTTGCAGCGCGCACTCGAGCATCTGCTGGGCGAGCCCCTGCAGACCACGGCGGAACGCGAGCTGTTCGCGCCGCTCGGCATGAGCAGCAGCAGCTTTGTGCTGACGCCGGCGCTCGAAGCCCGGCGTGCGCGCGGCCATGGCGAGGACGGCCAGCCCCTGCCCTGGAGCCGCTACGAGCGGGCCAATGCGGCCTACACCTTGCACACCACGGCGCAGGATTACGGCCGCTTTCTGGCGGCGCTCTTGCGCCCGGTACCCACGGCCAGCGCTTTGCTGAATGAAGAGTGGCGGCGCGAAATGCTGGCCGCGCAGACCGTGGCCAGCGACCGCCAGCCGCTGGAGCGGCCCGGGCGCGCCCTCGATCTGCCAGGCCAGCCGGCCAAGGCCTACTGGAGCCTGGGCTGGATCCTCAACCCCATGGCCGATGGCAGCCGCGTGATCTATCACACCGGCACGAACAGCAGTGGCTTTCGCGCCTACTGCCAGTTCAACCCTTCACAGGGCAGCGGCCTGGTCTTTCTGAGCAACAGCCTGAACGGCCACCAGCTCTGGCAGTCTCTGATCAAACGCTGGGGCGATCTTTGATCGGCGTGCAGCCCACAAGCCGCGCTGGCGCCCGTGGTCCTGCCAAGCAACCGCCGTCAGCGATCAGCCCACCCCAGCCCAGAACGGTCATTTGCCCTTGGCGCTGGCCGCCGCGGCAGCTCCAGCCGCACCAGGCAAACCGGCTTGGAATGCTTCCTTGTCCACCAGTTTGACGTTGTCTGGCAAGCGGCCGGCGTCCTTGTTCTTGCGCGGCAAATTGCTGCCAGTGGTGTACTCGGGGCGCTCATAGCTGCCTTGTGCCTGGTCTTCGGCCGCGGTGCTGGCGCAGCCACTCAGACCGATTGCAGCCAGGGCACTCAGGCTACAGAAAAAAAGGCGATTCCGTGTGCGGATCAACGTCATGGTGCAGGTCTCCCTCGAAGCTGGGGCTCGATGTGTTTGAAATTCATCGATGCCCTTGGTCAATAGCCCAGCCGAACCCAGCACCCGCCCATCCACTCGGCCACCAGGAAAGGTGAGGCCGGCAAAAGTAGCACCTGCTGAGGGTCAGCTGAGGCTGGAGTCTATGCCCAACTCACCTGCCATCCGCTGTACCAAAAGTTTGAGCTGCTCGAGCTCGCGGCTCAAACGTTGCTGCTCGGCGCGCAGATGGGCGATGTCTTCGGCTTGCTCGGGGCTGCTCGCTCCTGGGGAAAATCCGGTTTGCGCCTCGATGACCGGCTCACCGCAGAGCAGATGGGCCCAGCGCGATTCGCGGGCGCCAGGCGCACGGGCGAGCTTGACGACAAAGGCCGGACGCTTGTCCGTGGCCTCAGCCAGTTCCTCGAGAAAGCCCTCGACCGAGGACACATCGGCAAAGCGGTGCAGGCGCTCGGTGTGCAAGCGCAGCTCGGCCGTGGTCTGCGGGCCGCGCAGCATCAGCAAGGTCAGCAAGGCCAGGCCGGCGCCGGGCACGCCCAGGCCGCGCGCGCCGTTGTGCTCGAAACGCACCACGCGGCTGCCGCTGACGCTGTTGACCAGGTGCATGGCCTTGAGCTCCTCCAGCGCCAGCAGCACATCGGCCTCGCTGGCGTTCATGACCGGATCACGGGCGGTCTTCTGGTTGCAGCCCAAGGTCAGGGCGTTGAGGGACAGGGGATAACTGTCCGGCACCGTGGATTCCTTCTCCACCAGCACCGCCAGCACACGCGCCTCCAGGGCGCTCAGGGTTCGCAAAGACATGGATGTTCAGACCCCGAAACCGTCGTCGGCCTGGATGATGGCCCCGTTGATGAAATGGCTCTCGTTGGCGCAGAGCATGAGCAGGGAGGTGTCCAGATCCTGCGGCTGGCCGACGCGCTTGCGCGGCAGCAGCTCCACCAGCTTCTTGCCCTGCTCGGTGCCCCAGTGGTGGTGGTTGATCTCGGTGTCGATGTAGCCCGGGCAGATGGCGTTGACATTGATGCCGTACTTGCCCCACTCCAGCGCCATGGCGCGGGTCATGTGGATGACCGCGGCCTTGCTCATGGAGTAGACGCCGATCTGGCTCAGCACGCGCAGGCCGGCCATGGAGGCGATGTTGACGATGCGGCCGCCGATGAAGGTGCCGGGCGCCGAGCCCTGGGCACGAGCCAGCATGCGCTTGCCCACCTCCTGCGCCACGAAGAAGGCGCCGCGGACATTGGTGTCCATGACGAAGTCGTAGTCGTCGGGCGTGACCTCGGTCAGGCGCTGGGTGGTGCTGACGCCGGAGTTGTTGATCAAGATGTCGAGCGTGCCGACTTCGGTCTCGGCATGGGCCACGGCCGACTTGATGCTGTCCAGATCGGTGACATCCAGGGTCACCACATGGGCGTCGCCACCGGCGCCTTCGATTTCGCTGCGCAAGGTCTTGAGCCGCTCGGTGCGGCGGCCGGCCAACACCACACAGGCGCCGGCCTGGGCCAGGGTTCGGGCGAACTGGGCGCCCAGGCCGCTCGATGCGCCGGTCACCAGGGCCACGCGGCCCGACAAATCAATGCTGTAACTCATGGTCATCCTCTGGGAAAACTGCGGAAGAAGCGTAGCACGCGACCCCGGGGCCTACGAGGAAAACAAAGCGCCCGGCCGAGCTCTGATTGACATGCGACAAGCCGCTAGAGCCTTGCACCTAGCGGCAAGAAAAGCACGATCGTTCGTTTTATCAAAGCCCCTTATAGAATGCCGCGCAGACAAGCCAGCTCTACAGCTTCAGCCAGGACAAGAACACCATGACGACAAACCAAGAACTTCTGAGCCAGTACGGACCGCGTGAATCGATGGAATACGACGTGGTCATCGTCGGCGGCGGCCCCGGCGGCCTGGCCACCGCGATCCGGCTCAAGCAGCTGGCGGCGGCCAAGAACCAGGAGCTCTCGGTCGTGGTGCTGGAAAAAGGCTCGGAGCCGGGCGCCCACATCCTCTCGGGCGCCGTCATGGACCCACGCGCGCTGACCGAGCTGCTGCCCAACTGGAAGGAACTCGGCGCGCCGCTGAACCAGGCGGTGCAGGCCGACGAGGTGCTCTTCCTCAACGAAACCGGCGCCACCGCCACGCCGCAGTGGCTGATCCCCGGCTGCTTCCACAACGATGGCAACTACGTCATCTCGCTGGGCGCCGTCACCAAATGGCTGGGCGAACAGGCCGAGGGCCTGGGCGTGGAGATCTTCCCCGGCTTCACCGCCGCCGAAGTGGTCTACGGTGAAGACGGCAGTGTGCGCGGCGTCGCCACCGGCAATCTGGGCGTGGGCAAGGACGGCGAGCCGACCGAGAACTTCCAGCTCGGCATGGAGCTGCTGGGCAAGTACACCATCTTTGCCGAAGGCGCCCGCGGCCATCTGGGCAAGCAGCTGATCGCCAAGTTCCAGCTCGACGCCGGCAAAGACCCGCAAAGCTACGCCATCGGCATCAAGGAACTCTGGGAAGTGCCGGCCGCTCAAGCGCAGCCCGGCCTGGTGGTGCACACCGCCGGCTGGCCCATGGACGGCGACACCTACGGCGGCGGCTTCCTCTACCACCTGGAGGGCAACAAGGTCACCTTGGGCTATGTGGTCGGCCTGGACTACAAAAACCCCTGGCTCTCGCCCTTTGAAGAGATGCAGCGCTGGAAGACCCATCCCAGCATCCGCAAGCACATCGAAGGCGGCAAGCGCCTGGGCTACGGTGCCCGCGCCATCACGGCCGGAGGCCTCTTGAGCCTGCCCAAGACCGTGTTCCCCGGCGGCGCCCTGGTCGGCTGCGATGCTGGCTACCTGAACGCCGCCCGCATCAAGGGCAGCCATGCCGCCATCAAGACCGGCATGCTGGCGGCCGAAGCCGCTTTCGAGGCACTGGCCGCCGGCCGCCAGCATGACGAGCTGAGCGCCTACCCCGCCGCCTTTGAGCAAAGCTGGCTGCATGAAGAGCTGAACCAGTCGCGCAACTTCAAGCAGTGGTTCAAGAAGGGCAACACTGTCGGCACGCTGATGACCGGCATCGAGCAATGGCTGCTGCCCAAGCTGGGCATGAAGAGCCCGCCGTGGACCATCCATCGCCCCCTGCCCGATCACCTCTACCTCAAGCCCGCGGCCGAGTGCGCCAAGATCGACTACCCCAAGCCGGACGGCAAGCTGACCTTTGACCGCCTGTCCTCGGTCTTCGTGTCCAACACCAACCACGAAGAAAACCAGCCCGCCCACCTGACGCTGAAAGACGCCTCGGTGCCGGTGTCGCTGAACCTGGCCAAGTTCGCCGGCCCCGAGAGCCGCTACTGCCCGGCCGGCGTCTACGAGTTCGTCAAGACCGATGCCGGCGAGGACCGCCTGCAGATCAACGCCCAGAACTGCGTGCACTGCAAGACCTGCGACATCAAGGACCCGAGCCAGAACATCGTCTGGGTCACGCCCGAGGGCGGTGGCGGGCCCAACTACGCCGGCATGTAACAGAAAAATCGCGCCGCAAGCGGGCCCTGCACAGGGCCCGTTTTCTTTTCTGCGCCGCTTGCATACAAATTCTCACAATTGCGCGATGTGCGCTCTGCGCCCCTGGACTGCCACAGACCCCGGCCCTATCGTCCCGGCACCCGCAAACCTTGTGAAAGCAAGGGACGCAAAGCCTCCGGCCTACAGCGCACCGCCTGACAGCGCGCCACGGTAGCGGGGCTGCCAGGTGAGCGCCTAGAGATGGCGGAGCCTGGCCTCGATCCTCCCGAGGCAGATCCCTGATGCTGTACCTGGCCACATTCCCTCTGCGCGCCACCCAGCTCGCCGCCGCACTCACCCTGGCCACCTGGGCCAGCTCGGCCAGCTTCCCGGCCCAAGCCCGCCCGCCCCTGCAGCTCGACGATCTCACGCCCACGATGGCGCGCTTCGAACCGACCCCGCACACCGACCGCCTGATCGTCAAATACCGCAGCGGCGCGGTCAGCAGCAATGCCGACGGCAGCCCCAATGCGCGCAGTGCCGCGGCCATGCAGGTGGCTGCCAACCGGCAAGGCGTGCGCATGAAGCACCTGCGCCGCATGGCCAACGGCGCCCAGGTCTTCCACCTCGACCGCCGCCTGAGCCTGGCCGATGCCGGCGCCATGGCCGCCAATCTGCGCATGGGCGATGCCGCCATCGAATATGTGGAGCCCGACCGCCTGCACCACCCGACCCTGCTGCCCAACGATGCCATGCTGGCCCAGCAATGGAGCCTCAACGACAACGTGGCCGGCATCCGTGCCCCGGCCGCCTGGGACCGCAGCAACGGCACCGGTGTGACCGTGGCCGTGCTGGACACCGGCGTACGCCCCCATGCCGACCTGGCGGCCCGCCTGCTGCCAGGCTATGACTTCATCAGCAGCGCCAACTTCGCCGGCGATGGCAATGCCCGCGATGCCGATGCCAGCGACCCCGGCGACTTCACCCTTGCCAACCAGTGCGCCAGCGGCTCAAAAGCCAATAACAGCTCCTGGCACGGCACCCATGTGGCCGGCATCGCCGCCGCCAGCGGCGGCAACGGCCTGGGCGTGGCCGGCGTAGCCTATGCCGCCAAGGTGCTGCCCTTGCGCGTGCTCGGCCGCTGCGGCGGCTATGACTCGGACATCGCCGACGCCATCGTCTGGGCCGTGGGCGGCAGCGTCAGCGGCCTGCCGGTCAACCCCAACCCGGCCAAGGTGCTGAACCTGTCCCTGGGTGGCAACGGCGCCTGCAGCACCACCACCCAGAATGCCATCAACACCGCGAGAGCCAAGGGCGCCGTGGTCGTGGTGGCGGCCGGCAACAGCAAGGTCGACGCCGCAGGCAGTTCGCCCGCCAACTGCAGCGGCGTGATCGTGGTGGCCGCCACCGGCAAGACCGGCGGCCGCGCCAGCTACTCCAACTTCGGCAGCAAGGTGAGCCTGGCCGCCCCGGGCGGCGACGGCAGCTTCGGCATCCTCTCCACCTGGAACGCCGGCACTACCACGCCCGGCGCCGACAACTACGGCTCGATGATGGGCACCTCCATGGCCACGCCGGTGGTCAGCGGTGTCGCCGCCCTGATGCTGGCGGCCAACCCCAAGCTGACACCGGATCAGGTGACCAGCCTCCTCAAGAGCAGCGCCCGCGCCTTCCCGGCCGCCTGCAGCGGCTGCGGCAGTGGCCTGGTCGATGCCAATGCCGCGGTGCTGGCCGCCGTGGCGGCCAAGACCAGCGCGCCGGCCCCTGCGCCCGCACCAACCCCGGCGCCGGCACCCGCCCCGGCCCCGACACCGGCGCCCAAGCCAGCCCCGGTGCCCGCACCCACCCCCGCACCGAAGCCGGCACCGGCCCCCTCGCCCATCCCGGCATTGCTCAAGCTCAGTGACAAAGAGCCCAACGAGACCATCGCCACGGCTCAAGCTGTTGCCAGCCTGCCCGCCCAGGTGGCCGGCAGCATCAGCAGCACCAGTGACAACGACTACTTCAAGTTCACCCTGCCGGCCGGCAAGACGGTCACCGCCGTGCTGAGCGCCAGCAACTCGGCCTCAGGCTTCGGCGTCGGTGTCTACATGAGCACGGGTCAGACCGTGCTGCTGTCCAATGGCATCGTCGGCGCCAGCCAGCAGCTCAAGATCAGCAACCCCGGCGGCAGTGCCGTGACCCTGGTGCTGCGTGTGATGCGCAGTGCGGGCACGACCGGTGCGTACACCTTGAAGATGACGCTCTGACGCACCAGCGCACTCGCGTCATCCTCGACTCGAGACCGAGCCGCTCTGCCCCTGGCAGTGCGGTTTTCGGCCTTGCTGCGCGAAGCACGCACGCAGCTCAGAGCATGGCTGCAGCGCGAGCCCGCCCCCTGCGAAACACCCACACAAACAGCAGCGCCGCTGGCACCGTCAGCGCCAGCTCTGCCAGCAAGGTCAGGCGGCCGCCGAACTGCGCAAACACCCAGCCGTACAGCGCCGTGGTCCAGCCGATCGGGGTGTTGGAGAGCGAGGCCATGAGGTTGTACTTGGTGGCGGCAGCGCCCTTGCCGATGGCTTCCAGCGTCACGGCCGAGAAACCGGCGTAGCACAGGCCGGTGATCAGGGAGTAGAGGCTGGTCCAGAGCACGAAATGCCACTCGGTGTGCGGCGCCACGGCCATGGCCACGCTGGCGCCGGCCAGCAGCAGGCCGAAGATCACATAGGCCATCTGCCGGTTCATGCGGTCACAGACATAACCCCCAATCAAACAGCCCAGGGCGGAAAGCAGGCCGGCCACCGTGCCGGTGACCAGGGCCACGGTGTTGGCCGAGGCCTGCCACTCGGTCGCCATGATGGAGTACATATTTGCCATCGAGCCGGTGCCCAGCGGCAGGAAGACCAGCAGCATGGCCAAGGCGCCGTTGCGCGAGCGGACCACGGACCAAAGATCGGCCCAGGTTTCACGCAAGCGCTGGCCGATGCGCGCCGGTGTCGCGCCCTCGGCTTGATCGGCGGCCTGCTCGGCGGCCGGCTCGCTGCCCTCAGACACCCAGAAAATCGGCCAGGCACAGAGCACGCACAGGCCCGCCAGGGCCGCTGCGCCCATCTGGGGCGAGAGCCCACCGGACTGGATCAGCCACAGGGCCGCTCCGCCGCCCAGGCCGCCACCGCCGAGATTGCCGGCCTGGAACCAGCCCGCCGCGCGGCCCTTGGCATGCTCGGGCGTCTGATGCGCCATCAGGCTGTCCACCGCCATGGCCAGAAAGGTGGAAGCCGTGCCCATCACCAGCACCCAGATCGTCAGCCGGGTCATGGAGGCGGCATTCAGCGGGCTGCTGCCCACCAGCAGCATGGACAGCACGATGCCCACCAGGCCCAGCACATACCAGGTCTTGCGGCTCAGGCTCAGGTCCACCACCGGGGCCCAGAGGAACTTCCAGGTCTGCGGCAGATAGGCCAGGGCCAGCAGGCCGGCCACCGACTCGGCCCCCACCTGGGCCTGGGTCAGCAGATAGGCCAGGCAGACCGCGGTGTAGCCGGTGGTCGCGCCGAACGGCGCGATCAGGAACATGAAGAACGAAGGGTGAAGGGTGCGGCGCTCGGAATCAAGCAAGGTCTTGGCAGCGGTGCTCATCGGATGGGTCGGTCAGCAAGGGTGAACACAGGCTGAACCGTCCGTCGAGCGGGAGCGCCACAGCTTCCAAGCCAGCACCCTAACACCCGGCACCGCCCCAGCGGCTCCGGACTGACCCTGCGTTTCCCCGGCCCCTGAGCCCAGGACCGCCCGTCAGCGCAGCATCGCGTGCAGCCGCGCTTTCACCGCCGGCCACTCCTGGTCCAGCACCGAGAAGTAGACGGTGTCGCGCACGCGGCCGGTGTCGGTCAGGGTGTGGCGCCGCAAGATGCCCTCTTGCTGCGCGCCAATGCGGGCGATGGCAGCGCGCGATTTGGCATTGAGCGCATCGGTCTTGAGCTCCACCCGCCAGGCGCCCAGGGTCTCGAAGGCATGGGTCAGCAGCAAGGTCTTGGCTTCGGTGTTGGCGCCGCTGCGCTGCCAGGCGCGGCCCAGCCAGGTCCAGCCGATCTCCAGTCTATGGTCGCGCGGTGAGATATTGCCGAAGCGGGTGCAGCCGATCACCCGGTCCTCGGCCAGGGAGCGGATGGCAAAGGGCAGCGAGCTGCCGCGCGCCTGCTCCTGCAGTGCCGTCTCCACGTACGCCCGCATCTGCGCTTCGCTGCGCACCTGGGTGGGCACCCACTGCCAGAGCTCGGGGTCCAGGCCCACGGCACACAAGCCCGGCAGGTGTTGATCGAGGTCCAGAGGCTCCAGACAGACCACGCGGCCTTGCAGGCGCACCGGCTGAATCTGCATCGGGGCGATGTCCGGCGGCACTGGGACTTGAAGTTGTTGCGGTTCAGCTTGCATCTGCTGTGTCAGTGGGTGGGTTGATCGGTGTCTCACAGGCCCAGCCGGTCCATCCAGGCCGCCAGCTCTTGCTCGCGCGGCTGGCCGCCCTCGCTCCAGGCGGCGCGGATGCGCTGGCGCTCGGCCGCGCTGCGGTTCTGGCTCAGCTTGAACTTGGCCTCCCAGCGCCGGATGTGCAGGCGAAAGCCGACGATGGCGCCCAGCAAGCGCTGCTGATAGTCGGGTGAGAGGTCGCGCCATTGCTCGGCATAGGCCGGCTCGTGCGATGCGATCAGGCGCTTGAGCAGCGCATCCTTGGACTCGGCTTCGTCCACCAGTTCCAGCTCACCGTAGACATGCACGGCCATGTAGTTCCAGGTTGGCACGTTCTGCAGGCTGTCGTAGTGGCGCGGCGAGACATAGGCGCCGGGGCCGCTGAACACCGCCAGCACCTGCGGGCCTCCTGCCTGCAGCAGCCCGGCCAGCCAGGCCCAGTGCGGGTTGGCGCGGGCCATATGGCCTTCCAGACACCAGGCCGGCTGGCCCTGCGCGTCGGCGGGAAGCTCCAGCAGGCTCAGCGGCAGATGGCTGCCAAAGCTCTCGCCCTGGGCATCGGGGCCGACCAAGAGGGCCAGGGGCTGCTCGGCCATGAAGCGGCGGGCGTGGGCGAACTCTTCGCAGCGGAAATGGGCAGGTTGGTACATGGCGCTCAGCATAGGGCGCCGCTTGGTACCATCAAAGAGCCACTTTTCAAAAAAATGATGGAACCAATTTCCAAGCGGCGCCCGCCACAAGCCGCGCTGGCACTGGACCCGACCGGCATGCAACTGCTGGGCGAGGCGGGCACCGGGAATGACGCGGTGCCTGGCCTGAGCCAGCAGATCCACGGCCAGATCAAGGCCCGCATCCTGCAGGCCCAGCTGGCACCCGGCGCGCGCCTGCCGACCAGCCGCGCCCTGGCCCAGGCCCTGGCGGTCTCGCGCAACACGGTGCTGCGAGCCTACGAGCAGCTGGAGAGCGAGGGCTTCATCCGCTCGCGCATGGGAGCGGGCAGTTATGTCAGCGATCTGGCTGCACCGTCTTCATCCGCCTCGCCCACGGCCCCAAGCCGCGCCGCGAGCCCGCGCACGCCCGACAGCCCGCTCTGGTTGCGCCTGCAGGACTACCAGCCCAGCCCGGTGGTGCAAGGCCCGGGCCGGGCCTTCCGCCACGGCCTGCCGGCGCTGGACCTCTTCCCCCATGCACTCTGGTCGCGCCTGCAGGCCCGCTTCTGGCGCGCGCAAGCGCGGCCCGGCCCTCGGGCCTCCTTGAGCTACGAGGATGCCGCCGGCCTGCCGCGCCTGCGCGAGCTGATCGCCGGCTATCTGAGCCACTCGCGCGGCTTGCACTGCCGCGCCGATCAGGTGCTGGTGACGGCCGGCTCGCAGCAGGCGATTGCCATGGCCGCCCTGGCCCTGCTGCGCCCGGGTGACCGGGTGGGCATGGAATCGCCCGGCTACCGCGCTGCCGCTGCGGCCCTGGGGCTGAGCGGCGCGCAGGTGCTGCCGGTGCCGCTGGATGGCCAGGGCCTGCGCATCGGCGCACTGCAAGCCCTGGGGCGGCTGCGCCTGGTCTACACCACGCCCTCGCACCAGTACCCGACCGGGGTGGTGATGAGCGCGCAGCGGCGCCTGGAACTGCTGGCCTGGGCGCGCCAAAGCGATGCCTATGTGCTGGAGGACGATTACGACGGCGAGTACCGCTTCAGCGGCGTGCCGCTGGCGCCTCTGGCCTCGCTGGAAGGCGAGGCGGATGCGCGCACGCTGTATGTGGGCAGCTTTTCCAAGCTTCTGTTCCCGGGCCTGCGCCTGGGCTATCTGGTGGCACCGGCGGCCTGGTTGCCGACGCTGGCGCGCCTGCGCTCGGTGCTGGACCGCCAGGCCTCGATCGCCGACCAGGCGGTGCTGGCCGAGTTCATGGCCGAGGGGCATTTTCTGCGCCATGTGCGGCGCATGCGGCGGGCCGCACGCGAGCGGCGCGACGCCCTGCTGCAGGCCTGGTCCCAGCACCTGCTGCCCCTGCACCCGCAGCACCGCCTGCAGCCGGTGCCGGCCGGGCTGCAGGCCTTTCTGCCCCTGGCCGATCGTGCCGAGGAGACGCGCCTGGCCGAACGGGCGCGGCGCGCCGGCATCGAGCTGGGCGCGCTGGCACAGATGGGCGGCCTGCCGGCGCACAGCCAGCAAGCCGGCCTGGTGCTGGGCTTTGCCAGCGTGCCCACGGCCGAGATCGGCCCGGCCGTGCGCGCACTGGCCCAGGCCTGGTGGGATGGATCCAGCTGATCCATCCCGCCCCTCCCTGGCTCAGCTCTTGCCGTACTTGAGCTTGGCCTGGGCGACGCAGTTGTCCTTCGCCGTGCCGGCCATGGCATCGCACTTCTCAGTCGCGACCTTGTAATTGGCATCGCGCTTGTCGTCCTTGGCTTCGGTGACGGCTTCACCGACCTTCTTGGCCAGGGTCAGGTCGGCCAGGGCCTTGGTCTCGATGGCCTTGGCTTCCTTGACGCAGACATCCTTGTCGTTGCCGGACTTGTCGTCGCAGCGCTCCTTGGCCACGGCATAGGCCGATTCGGCCTTGGCCACGCCGACCTTGCGCTGGTCGGCCAGCGTGCCGCTGAAGGCGAACTCCTGCTCGGCCAGGGCGACCTTCTCCTTGGCCTTGGCTTCCTCGATGCAGATGTCCTTGGCGTTGTGTGCCATGGCATTGCAGGCCGCGCGATCGGTCTTGTAGCTGCTCTCGATGCGGCTGCGCGCATCGGCGTTCTCGGCCTTGCTCATGGCCCAGGCGCTGCTCAGCGGCAGGGCCGCCAGCAACAGGCCCAGCGCGCTGTGCTGGAACAGGGATGAGGCGATGGAGGTGTTGAGTTTCTTCATGGTGGGTCTTCCTTGATGGGCTGCGTTGAAACATGAACCGCGACGCGCCACTCAGGGCTTGCGGCTCGGGCCAGGGCCAGTGTGGGCGGGCCGCAGATCGGCCACCAGCGGACGACACCGCGAGCCCGCGTAGGCCCTGGCCTACAGGCCGCCAGCCACACTTCGGCTGTAGGCCTTGTCTGACACGCCCTCACCGGCTTCTCCGATGGCGCCGGCCTCGCCGGCGCCCGACACTGGGCCCCATGCTTGAACTCAAGGCCTTTCTCGTCGAAGACAGCCCGCTGCTGCAAGCGGAGCTGATCGCCACGCTGGAAGAGCTGCTGCCGCTGCGCGTGCTCGGCGTGGCCGACAGCGAGGCCGCGGCCCTGCGTTGGCTGGCCCTGCCCGGCCATCATGTCGATCTGCTGCTGATCGACATCTTTCTCAAGGGCGGCTCGGGCCTGGGCCTGCTGCGCGCGGTGCAGCGCCTGCCGCCACCCGATCTGCCGCGCCGCCTGGTGGTGCTCAGCAACTACGCCACGCCGGAGATCCAGCGCAGCTGCCTGGAACTGGGCGCCGACCGCATCTTCGACAAGTCCGGCGAGATCGATGCGCTGATCCTCTACCTGCGCGGCCTGCCGCCCCAGCTGCTGCCGCAGCTGGACCCGGCCCTCACAGGATCAAGCCGTGACGCAAGGCGTAATGCGTGAGCTCGCTGTTGCTGCTCAGGCCCATCTTGTCCATCACGCGGCTGCGGTAGGTACTGACCGTCTTGACGCTGAGGCACAGGGCCGGGGCCAGCTGGCCCACGGTCTGGCCGGCGGCCAGGCGCAGAAAGACCTGCAGCTCGCGCTCGGACAGCTGCTGATGCGCCTGGGCGGCATCCACGCCACCGGCCGCCAGGCCATCGGCCAGCTGCTCGGCCACGGCCGCGCTGATGTAGCGCCGGCCGCGGCTGAGCGTGCGGATGGCCTGCAGAAGGGCCTCGGGTTCGCAGTCCTTGCTCAGATAGCCGCTGGCACCCTGGCGCAGCAAGAGGCTGGCGTACTGGGTCTCGGGGAAGCCACTGAAGATCAGGACCGGCAAGCTGGGCGCGCGGGCGCGGATGGCCTGCAAGGCATCGACGCCGCTCTGATCGGGCATGGCGATGTCCAGCAGCATCACGTCGATGGCCATGCCGGTCTGCTCGGCAGCGCGCAGCAGCGCCAGGGCTTCGCGGCCCTGGGAGGCCTCGGCCACCACGCAGAAATCGGCCTGCTCGGAAAAATACTGGCGCAGACCCGCCCGCACAACGGCATGATCGTCCACGATGACGATATGGATCATCGCAAGGAGCCCCTGTTGCCTTGTTCCATGCACCGCCCCTCGGCGCACCGCGCCACCCGAAGGCCTGCCCCATGAAGACCCGCGCCCAGCGACGCCTGGCCCAGCTGGAAGCGCTGGTGCAGCAGCGCACCGCCCAGCTGGCCGAGCTGAACCTGCATCTGCAAAGCGCGCGCGAAGACGAACGCCAGCGCCTGGCCGCTGATCTGCACGACGAGCTGGGCGCCCTGCTGACCTCGGCCAAGCTGGACACCGCGCGCATCCAGGCCCGGCTGCGCCATCAGCCGCCCGATGCCGCCGTGGCGCTGGAGCGGCTCGATCACCTGAGTGCCACCCTGAACAGCGTCATTGCACTGAAGCGCCGCATCATCGAAGACCTGCGGCCCTCGGCCCTGATCCACCTCGGCCTCTTGCCGGCGCTGCAGGGCCTGTGCCTGGACTTTGCCGAGAGCAGCGGCCTGCAGCTGCGCAGTGCCTTGCAGCCGGTCACGCTGAGCCCGGCGCGCCAGCTGGTGCTCTACCGCGCGCTGCAAGAGGCGCTCAGCAATGTGGCCCAGCATGCAGCCGCGCAGCGCCTGGAGGTGCGGCTGCTGACCCTGGCCGCTGCGGCACCCGAGCCGACCTGGGTGGAGCTCAGCGTGCAGGACGATGGCCGCGGCTTCAGCGGCAGCGCGCCCGCGCGCAGCACCTCCTTTGGCCTGCTGGCCATGCGCTTGCGCATCGAGGCCGAGCAGGGCCGGCTGCTGCTGCATGCGCCGGCCGGTGAGGGCTGCCGCTTGCAGGTGCGCTTGCCGGCGGGCTGAGTGCACAGCGGCCAGCTTCATGAAGCCGCCGCCTCGTCGTGCGCCGCCCGCGCGGCCAGTCGCGCCGCCTCCGCCCGATCAAGCAGGGCCAGGGCCTCATCCGCGCCGGCCAGGCTTTGCGCCATGCCCAGGCTCAGACGAAGCGGCACGGTCAAGGGCGCCAGCCGCACCGGCCCGGCCAGGGCCAGCAAGAGCTTGCTCGAGGCCAGGCTCAAAGCCTGGGCGTCACCGCCCTGGTTCAGGCGCAGGCAGGCGAAATGGGCCCCGTCGAGCCGGGCCAGCATGTCCTCGGGCCGCAGCACCCGGCTCCAGCGCGCCGCCACCACCTTGAGCAGGGCCTGGCCGAACTCGGGGCCATGTTCGGCCTCGATGGCGGCGAAGCCCTCCACGCAGAAACTGAAGACCGCGATGCAGGGCTGCTCGCTGCGCCGATGCACCAGGCCATGGGCCAGGCGCTCCAGGAAGAAACGGCGGTTGGGCAGATCGGTCAGCGCATCATGCAAGGCCAGGTGGCGGCTGCGGCTGAAGGCATCGGGGCCGGGTGGCGCACGCCCTGGCGCCGGCTCGGGCTCCCTCACCTTGGCGCCCAGCGAGGTGCGCCCGCCCAGCTCCGCCTGCGCCTGGGCCAGCGCCACCTGGCCATCAAAGACCTGCAGCTCCAGCTGCAGCCGCCGCGCCAGCTCGTGCAACAAGGTGCTGTGTAGCTGATCCAGGGCCTGCACGCATTCCAGCACGGTGCGCCGCAAGGCTTGTGGCTCGGCCAACTGCCGCGGTGATGGGCCCGGTGGGCCTTGGCGCCTGGCGCTGCCACTGTCTCGCCTTGCGCTGCCACTGTCTCGCATGCCGCTGCCATCGTCGTGCGAGGCGTTGACGCTGGCGCGCAAGCGCTGCTTGACGGCATCGAGCAAGACGCTCCAGTCGGCCAGAGACACATCGCCGGCCGTGGGGTCCAGAACCAGGTCCTTGCCGCTTTCGCGCGCCGGGCTCGCCAGCGTGGCTTGCGGCGCTCGTGACGGCGGACTCAAGCATCCTCGGGCCTCGTGGGAATCAGCAGGTTTCATGGGCGCCCTCCTCCTTGTTGCGTGCCGCGGCCTTCAAAGGCGCAGGCAAGCAGGCTCAGATGCGGCCCAGCAGCATCAGGATCAGCACGACGAGCAGGATCAGGCCCAGCCCGCCGCTGGGCAGATAGCCCCAGCCCCGGCTGTGCGGCCAGGTCGGCGCCACGCCGATCAGCATCAGGATCAGGACGATCAACAAAATGGTGGACAAGCTCATGAGAGGCTCCGGGTCTGTGTGGATGCGAGGGCAGCGCACGGGATGTCGCTCCACCTTCAGACTACGCCGGCGCGCACCCAGCCTCGGTGCGCTTGCGAACATACCGCTCACTTGGGCCGTGCAGACAACACCGCCGCCAGCGAGGGCTGCCGGGCTCAGGACCAGCTCAGATCGCTCAAGCTCAGCGGCAGCTGGCGCACACGGTGGCCGGTGGCGGCAAAGATGGCATTGCACACGGCCGGCGCCAGCGGCGGCAGGGCCGGCTCACCCAGGCCGGTGACCGGATGGTCGCTGCGCAGGAAATGCACGTCGACCCGGGTCGGCGACTCGTGCATGCGCAGCAGCGGGTACTCGCCCAGATTGCCCTGCACGATGCGGCCCCGCTGCAGGTCGAGCTGGGCATGCATCAGCGTGCCCAGGCCATCGAGCACCGAGCCCTGGACCTGGTTCTCGGCACCGCTGAGATTGACGATTTGGCGGCCGATGTCGGACACCACCACCACCCGGTCCACCTTGAGCTGGCCGCTCTTGCTGACCGTCACTTCGGCCACCTCGGCGATGTAACCGCGGTGGCTGAAATGAAAGGCCATGCCCTGGCCCTGGCCGCGCGGGAATTTCTTCTGGCCCCAGCCGGACTTGGCCGCCAGCTCCAGCAGCACGGCGCGCATGCGGCCGGCATGGTAGGGCTGGCCGCGCTCATTGCTGGGCGGCACGATCTCGCGATCGCCGAGCAGCTCCAGACGCATCTCCAGCGGGTCGCGCCCAGCCGCATGGGCCAGCTCGTCGATGAAGCTGTGGAAGACCCAGGCGAACACGCAGCTGCCCGGCGCCCGCCAGGGACCCATGGGCACACCGCATTCCAGCGCGGTTTGCTCAAGCACGATGTTGGGCAGCCAGCGGCCGGGGAACTCATCGCCCGACAAGCTGCCGCCGCTGCCCGGCTGCAGCAGCGACTGACCCTCGCGCTGCACCCGGTTGGCAAAGGTGACGAAATGGTTGTGCCAGGCGCTGACCCGGCCTTGCGCATCGACGGCGCCACGCAGGTGGTGGAAGCCACCCGGGCGGAAATGGTCGTGGCGCAGATCATCTTCGCGGCTCCAGCAGAGCTTGACCGGCGCGGCCACGCGCTGGGCGATGGCCGCCGCCTCGACGATGAAATCCGAACTCAAGCGCCGCCCGAAGCCGCCGCCGCTGCGCGTGATGTGCAGGCTAATTTTTTCCTTAGGGATATTCAGGGTGTTGGCCACCAGGTTCTGACCCGAGGCCGGGTTCTGGGTCGGGGCCCAGAGTTCCAGGCTGGCACTCTCTGGCTTCCACCAGGCCGTGCAGTTCTGCGGCTCCATGCTGGCGTGCGAGATGAAGGGGTAGCTGTAGCTGGCCTCCACCACCTTGGCGCCGCTGGCCCGCAAGGCCTGCTCGACATCGCCG
This sequence comes from Paucibacter sp. B51, assembly GCF_027863535.1. NCBI lineage: Bacteria > Pseudomonadati > Pseudomonadota > Betaproteobacteria > Burkholderiales > Sphaerotilaceae > Roseateles > Paucibacter sp. B51. The sequence continues at coordinate 4,532,879 of NZ_JAPIVN010000001.1, forward strand.
TCACGGCGCAGGCTGCTGGCACCGGGCTTGCCGCGCAGGGCCGCGGCTTGGGCGGCAAAGCCGTCCCAGCTCTGCGTGGCCACGGCGCCCTCGTCCCACTGCACGCGCAGTTGCTTGCGAGCGCTGAAGGCGGCCCAGGTCGTCTCGGCCACGATGGCCACACCGGGCATCAGGCCGTTGAGATTGCTGGTGCCCTCGATCACAAAGGCATCGCGCACGCCGGGCAGCGCCTTGACCGCCGCCAGATTGGCGCTGATCACCTTGCCGCCGAAGGCCGGGCACTTCTCGTACACCGCGTAAAGCATGCCGGGCAGCTTGACGTCAATGCCGAACAGCGGCGCGCCGCGCACCAGCGCAGCATTGTCGACACCGCCGATGCGCTGGCCCAGCAGCTGGTAGTCCTTGGGGTCCTTGAGCTGCACGCTGGCGGCATCGGGCAGGGGCAGCGTGGCGGCCAGGCTGGCCAGCTCGCCATAGCCCAGCTTGCGGCCTGTGGGCCGGTGGTGGACGAAGGAGTCGCGCGCCTGGCAATCTGCCACTGGCACGCCCCAGCGCTGCGCCGCCGCTTGAACCAGGAGCGTGCGGGCGGTGGCGCCCAGGCGCAGGAAGTCCTGGTAGTTGGTGGGCGTGGAGGTGGAGCCGCCCGCGCCCTGGCTGCCGTAGATGGGGTCCAGATCGCCCTGCACGATCTTCACATCGCGCCAATTCACCGACAGCTCTTCGGCAATCACCATGGGCAGCGAAGTCTTGATGCCCTGGCCGATCTCGGGCTGCTTGGAGATCAAGGTCACCACGCCCTCGGGCGAGATGCTGATGAAGGCGCTGGGCTTGAACGCCTGGGCCGCTGGGGGCTTGGCACTTTGCGCCAGGGCCACGGTCGAGCCGCTGAGCGCCAGCACCAGGCCGGCGCCGCTGTGCCCGAGGAAGCGGCGGCGGCTGGGGTTCACCAGGGCGGGGCGACTCATACGCCCTCCTTCGCTTGCGGCTTGGTCTTGCGGGACACCGGAGATTTGACGGGCACAGCCGCAATCTCGGCGGCACGGTGGATGCCCGCGCGAATGCGCAGGTAGGTGGCACAGCGGCAGAGGTTGCCGGACATGGCGCCGTCGATGTCGGCGTCGCTGGGCTTGGGGTTGTCTTTGAGCAAAGCCGCGGCCGTCATGATCTGGCCGGCCTGGCAGTAGCCGCATTGCGGCACGTCCAGCTCCACCCAGGCCTGTTGCAGGGGATGGCGGGCCTGGGCATCCAGGCCTTCGATGGTCAACACCTTCTTCAAACCGACGGTGGCCACCGGCGTCATGCAGGAGCGAGTGGGCACGCCGTTGAGGTGCACGGTGCAGGCACCACAGGCACCGACGCCGCAGCCATACTTGGTGCCGGCCAGGTCCAGGCTGTCGCGCAGCACCCAGAGCAGGGGCGTGTCGGGCGCCACATCGACCTGGCGGACGTCACCGTTGATATGAAGACGGAACTGGCTCATGCTGCGGGCTCTCTGCGGTTCTGGGCTGGCACGGCTGCCGTGTGGCGGCAGCCCGTGAACTTGGCGCGAGGCAGCATAGCAAGAACAGGGCGCGGGCGCTTGGCCGCCACCGCGACCCGCCCAGCCACTGCGGCTATTGCTGCTGGAGCAAGAGCTGCAGGATCACCCCGGTGGCAATGGCCACCAGCAGGTAGTCACCGCCCGACTGCACCCAGTGGTAGCCGCGCGGCGGCGCGCTGAGCCGGTGGCCGCGCCAGTCCTCCACCACATAGCGAGGGCCACGGTACTCGCGCGGCAGACGGCTGCCGCGGTAGTAGGCATGGTCGGGGCCGGCGCCGCGGGCCTCGCCACGGCCGTGAAACTGCCCCCGGTCTCCCGGCTCATCGCGAGCATGTCGCCCTTCGCGGCGTTCCTGGCGCTCGTCACGCTGCCGGCGCTCCTCACGCTGTTGGCGCTCCTGCCTGTCCCGGCCTTGCGCTTCGCCGCGCCCCCGTTCGCCCCCGGGCTGAGCCTGGGCCGGCACCAGGGCGGCACTGAGGGCCAGCAGGCCCAGGCAAGCCGCCCGAGCGATGCGGCGGAACGGGGGTGGGCGCGGGAGTGGGCGCAGGGGTGTGAGATTCAGCGTCATGGCAGTTCTCCGGTGGCAGGGTTCGAAGGGCTGGAGCCTCGGGCCATCATCAATGGCCGCTGCTGTCGCCATGCCGACCCGACTCGAACAGAAACCAGGTGCGGCGCTCGCCGGCATCGATCCAGGTTTCGATCAGGCTGGCCGTGGCCAGGTCGCGGTGCTCGACGCACAGTTCATGGCCCTGTCGCAGCCATTGGCTCAGCGTCTTGTTGTCCTCGCAAAGTTCGGCCAGCATGTCGGCCGGCTCGACAAAGGGCGCGTCGTTGTCCAGCAGTCGCTGGCTGCGGGTGATGTGGCCGATGGAGCGCAAGGTGGAGCCGCCGAGCTTGCGAATGCGCTCGGCCAGCGGGTCGGTCATGGCCAAGAGCTCCAGCGATTGCTCGTCCAGCATCAGGTGGTAGTCGCGGAAATGCGGGCCACTCATATGCCAATGAAAGTTCTTGGTTTTGAGGTAGAGCGCAAACACATCGGCCAGCACGCCGTTGAGGCTGGCCGACAGGTCACGGGTGGCGTTGGGGTGCAGATCGGTCGGGGTTTGCAGCGCGGCGCCGCGGTGCGCCAGGGCACCCTGGGTGTTGTGGACAGGGGTGGGAGTGGGGTACATGCGGAGGCTCCGGTGGGGTGAAGAATCCACCCCGCCTTAGGCGCGAGCGCCGCTTGAATCTGTGCGCCGACGCACGTTGAGCGCCGGAAACTGGGCGGCATAGTGGCGCTGGTCGCAGGCATAACAGCTGCACGCAGCGGCTTCAAGACCGGCCCGGTCCAGCACCGTGAGCAGGCCACGGTGGTAGCGGATCAGGCCGCTGCGCTGCATGGCGCCGGCCGCTTGGGTCACACCCACGCGCCGCACGCCCAGCATGAAGGCCAGGAACTCCTGCGTCACCGCCAGCTGGGCATGGCCGGCGCGATCCTGGCTCATCAGCAACCAGCGCGCCAGGCGCGGGCCGATCTGGTGGAAGCGCAGGCAGCCGGCGGCGCTGGCCAGCTGGGCCAGGCGTACGTAGAGGTAGCGTTGCAGCAGCAGGCGCAGCGGCAGGCTGCGCAAGAGCTCGGCCCGAAAGGCCGACGCGCCCAAGCGCCAGGCCCGGCCCTCACCTTGCACCATGGCGCCCAGCGGGGCCCGGCTGACGCCGAGGATCAGCTGCAGGCCCAGCATGCCCTCACGGCCCACCATGCCCATTTCCAGGCTTGGGTGCTCATCGATCTGAGCCAGCAAGGAAATGAAAGCATCGACAGGAAAATAGACGTAACGCGTGGCCTCACCGGCTTCGAACAAACGCTCCGAAAGCTTCAGATCCACCGGTTCGCACAGCGCCAGCAAACTGGCCCGTCGCGCCGCAGGCAGCGCCGCAATCAGGCGATTTTGTGCGGGCAGACGGGCATCGCCCTTGTGCGGACGCGTGGAGACAGGCGGTGTCGTCGAGTTCACGGCAACTTTCGTTTGCGCCGCAAAGACTGCGGCGCTGCTGCCGCCAGATTGAGGCCGGCGCGGCAAGCTCTCTGTCTGCAAGCGCACATGCGGCGGCATCCTGCGTGGCAGTCTGCGCCGCCGTATCGCATCAGACCGCGATGCGCTCCGGCAGCAGGCGGTCGTATTCCTTCTTGACCACGCCGTAGCACTCGCAGCTGCGCTGCTCCAGACCGGCACGGTCCAGCACCGAGATGTGACCGCGCGCATAGCGGATCAGGCCCAGCTTCTGCAGCTTGAGTGCGGCCTCGGTGACACCCTCGCGGCGCACACCCAGCATATTGGCGATCAGCTCCTGGGTCATCACCAGTTCATCACCCTGCAAGCGGTCCAGGCTCAAGAGCAGCCAGCGGCAAAGCTGCTGATCCAGGCTGTGGTGGCGGTTGCAGGCGGCCGTCTGGGCCATCTGCGTGATCAAGGCCTGGGTGTAGCGCAGCAGCAGATGCATCAGCGGGCCGCTTCGGTTGAACTCCTCGGTCAGCGCGCCGGCGCGCATGCGGTAGCCCAGGCCGGCGCTCTGCACCACCGCGCGGCTGGGCGTGGAGCCGCCGCCCATGAAGAGCGAGATGCCGACGATGCCTTCATTGCCCACCACAGCGATCTCGGCCGAGGCGCCGTTCTCCATCACGAACAGCAGGGAGACGATGGCATTGCAGGGGAAATAGACATGGCTCATGGGCCGGCCCGATTCGTACAGCACCTGGCCCAGGGGCAGGTCCACCGGCTCCAGAAATCCTCGGCAGCGCAGCCATTCGGCCTCGGGCAAGGCGGCCAGCAGGTGATTCTTCTTCGGGTCCATCGTGTGTGCCATCGCAGCTCCCTGTGGTGGTGCGCAGAGCTCGCTCCTGCGCCGAACGCCATCAGCAGCCAGGGTCTGGCGTGCAGGGCGTTCGCCCGACTATAGGCAGCCGAGCCTGGCCGGTATGTTCGCCAGCGTACACAAGGACCAAGCCGACCGCCTGCGTCCAAACGCATCCGCTGCACCCCATGCCCCATCGGTGCGCAGGCGCACAGAGCGCAGGCACCTCCGGCGCTTAGCCTGGGCCGGGCGGCCAACAGGCCACGCCTCCTGTCCTCGTCCTTGCCAAGGAATCCCATGCCCCTGATCACCTTGCGCCAAAGCCGGCGCGCCTGCCTGGCCGATCTGGCCTTCTACGCCCTGGCCATTGCCGGCCTGGCGGCCGCCCTGTGGCTGAACGCCGCAGCGCCAAGCTGGCAGCCGCAATCTGCAGCGCGGGTGCTGGGCCTGTTCCTGCTGGGCCTGCTGCTGTGGTCGCTGCTGGAGTACCTGACCCACCGCTTTGTGCTGCACGGCCTGCAGCCCTTCCAGCGCTGGCACGCCCTGCACCATGCCTTGCCACAAGCCCATGTGGGCCTGCCCACCTGGCTCAGCGCCAGCCTGTTTGCCACGCTGGTATTTGCGCCCCTGTACTTGCTGCTCGGCGGCGTATGGAGCACGCTGGTGATGCTGGGGGTCTTGAGCGGCTACCTGGTGTACTCGGCCATCCACCATGCCGTGCATCAAGGGCTGGCGGCCGAGCGAGCACCGGGCGATTGGCTGGCCCGGCGTGCACGCTGGCATGCCCTGCATCACCAGGGCGGCGCTTCACGCTGCTACGGCGTCAGCAGCAGCTTCTGGGACCGGGCCTTGGGCAGCCATCTGCGCGCGCGCGGCTCGGCGCCCGCTGGATCGGCCCCGCCCAAGCCTGCCGCGCCGGAGGCACGCCACAGCGCTGCGGTACGCCAGCGTACAGACCCCTGAGGCAAAGCCGCTGAGACTGAAAGTTCGCAGTCTTTCAGGGCGCTTTGGCTCCCTGCCCCGTCTTCACTCCACAAGGATCACCATGTCGCATGGCACACACCTCCGCAGCAGCCGCCCCTCACTCCGGCTTGCGGCTCGTCCGCTCATGCAAGGCCTGGCGAGAGCGGGGCTTTGCAGCGCGATCGGCCTCCTGCCCTTGCTGGCCCTGCCCGCCTGGGCGCAGTCCGATGAGCCGTATATGTACGGCGGCTTCGGTGCCGGCCAGGCGCGGGCCAAGCTCGATGCCGAACGCGCCCTCGGCGTGGTGCTGCCTGCCGGCGTCACCGCCACCAGCATCTCGCGCGATGAGCGTGACACGGCTTACAAGCTCTTTCTCGGCTACCAGATGAACCGCTACTGGGCGGTCGAGGCCGGCTACTTCCAGCTCGGCCGATTCAATATCGATGCCAGCACCACACCGGCCGGCACAGTCAACGGCCGCTTCGACCTGAAAGGCATCAATCTCGATCTGGTCGGCAAGCTGCCGATGAGCGATCAATGGTCGCTGCTGGGCCGAATCGGCACGCAGTTCAACCGCACCCGCACCCATTTCGACGGCAGCGGCGCCGCCGCGCTGAACGGCTATGACCCCAGCCGCCGCGACACCAATATGAAGCTCGGCGCCGGTCTGGAATGGAACCCGGGTGGCATGGCCGTGCGCGCCGAAGCGGAGCGCTATCGGGTGCGCAATGCCCTGGGCTATCACATCCCCGTCAACCTGGTGTCGCTGAGCCTGGTCTTCCCCTTCGGCCGCTCGCCCACCTCGGCCCCGCGCATGAGCAGCGTGGCGCCCAGCTACAGCCCGCCCGCCGCGGTGATGGCCGCCGCGCCGCCGCCACCGCCGCCCGAGCCCGTGGCCACACCGATGCTGCTACCGCCGCCCGCGGCCGGCATCCCCATCCCACCGCGGCGCCTGAGCTTCTCGGCCGAATCGCTGTTCGGCTTTGACGAGGCCCAGATCCGCCCCGAGGGCGCGCGTGCGCTCGATGCCCTGGCGGCCGAGCTCAAGGGCAGCAGCTTCCAGCTCGTCACGGTCGAGGGCCACACCGACCGCATCGGCCGCAGCGACTACAACCAGACCCTGTCGCAGCAGCGCGCCGATGCGGTCAAGGCCTATCTGATCAACCCTGGCGGCATCGAGGCCAGCAAGATCAGCGCCCTGGGCAAGAGCGAATCGATGCCGGTGACACGCGCGGGCGACTGCAAGGGCGAGCACAAGTCTGCGGCCCTGCTGCGCTGCCTGCAACCTGACCGCCGGGTCGAGGTGGAGGTGCAGGCCGAGGTCAGCAGCAGCGGCATGAGCAAAAGCAGCGGCAACAACAACAGCAGCCCGCGCTGAGATCGGAGTCACGCATGAACCCCAGCCTGCCCGCCTTCACCGCCCCGAACCCAGCCTGCGCGCAAGACCGCCTGGCCCCGCCAGGTCGTGGTGAGGATTCCGCGGCCAGCGCCGCCGCCCTGGGCGCCCATCTGGGCCTGTGCCGGGCCTTGCGCGGGCGCTTGTTCGCCCTGCGTTGCGGCGCCGATGCCCTGGTGGGCTTTGTCAGCCGCCGCAGCGTCACCAGTGCCCTGCTGCTGGCCACCCTGGCCGCCCTGCTCTACCAGGCCTGGCGCTGAGCGATGGAGCTGCTGCACGCCCTGCTCGACCCCCGGCAGGGCCGCATGCTGGCGCCCATCCGCGCGGAAATCTTTGGCCGGCAGCGCTTTGCCCAGCATGGCCGCAGCCTGGCCGCCACCCACCGGGTGCGCGCGGCCCGCGAACAGCGGCGCGGCCAAACCTTTGTGCCGCGCCTGCGCAGCAATATCGACAGCCTGCGCCAGGCCCATCGCTTCCTGGCCCGCCAGGCCAGCACCGGCTTCGACATCAGCCCGGCGGCCGAATGGCTGCTCGACAACTTCCACCTGATCGAGGCCCAGCTGCAAGAGGTGCAGCAAGGCCTGCCGCGGCGCTACTTCCGCGCCCTGCCCGTGCTCAGCGAAGAGCCGCTGGCCGGCCTGCCGCGCGTCTACGGCGTGGCCTGGGCCTGCATCGCCCACACCGATGGCGCCTTCGATGAAGACCTGCTGGTCCATTTCCTGTGTGCCTACCAAGGCGTGCGGCCGCTCAATCTGGGCGAGATCTGGGCCCTGCCCACCACCTTGCGCGTGGTGCTGATCGAGAACCTGCGCCGCCTGGCCGAGCGCGTGGCCGGCCAGAAGGCCGCGCGTGAGCTGGCCAACCAGGCCTGTGACCGGATCGCCGAACTCGATGTGGCCACGCTGGAAGCCCAGCGCACCGCCCTGCAGCAGCGCGGTCTGGACCAGCCCTTTCTGGCGCAGATGGCCCAGCGCCTGCTGCACCGTGCCGAGCCGCTGGATGCGGCGGCGCCTCTGGCCAGCCAGGCCCGCCGCGCCTGGCTGCTGCAAGCCCTGCCCGACCCGGCCGCCGCCCAACTGCAACAAGCGGCCGAGCAGACGGCCGACAACCTCAGCGTCAGCAACGCCGTGCACTCCCTGCGCGTGATCGGCGAGGCCGATTGGCCCGAGATCATCGCTCGCAGCAGCCCGCTGATGCAGCTGCTGCTGGGCTGCGAGAGCTTTGCCGCCGAGCACAGCCGCACCCGCGACCAGACCCTGCATGCCATCGAGGCGCTGGCGCGCCGCTGCGGTCGCAGCGAACTGGGCGTGGCCCAGCTGCTGCTCGATGTGATGCGCTGCCCACGCGCCGGCGTCGTTCTTCCTGCGGCCCACACCCAGACCTGCGGCCACTGGCTGCAAGGCGAGGGCCGGCCGGCCCTGCTGCAGGCCCTGGGCCTGCGCGAATCGCCCGGCCTGGCCCTGCGCACCGTGCTGCGCCGCCGTGCGCTGCCGCTCTACCTCGGCAGCCTGGGCCTGGCCACGGCCGCGGTGCTGGCCATGTTCTGGTGGCTGGAGCCCTCGCTGGCGGCCGCGCCCTGGCCGGCCCTGCTGGCCTGTGCGGCCCTGATGCTGCTGCCGGCCTCCGAGGCCTGCCTGGCCTTGATGAACCGCCTGCTCAGCGAATCGCTGCGCCCGGCCGAGCTGCCCCGCCTGGCCCTGGCCGACGGCATTCCACCGGCCCAGCGTGTGCTGGTGGTGATGCCGGTGCTGCTCAGCGACGCGGCCACCATCGCCGCTCTGGCCCACCGCCTGCACCTGCACCAGCTGGCCAATCCCGAGCCGCAGGCGCAGTTCGCCCTGCTCAGTGATTGGGCCGATGCCGATCAGGCCAGCAGCGAGGGCGACGAGGCCCTGCTCGGCGCCGCCGTCGCCGCCCTCGGCGCGCTCAACCGAGCCGCGCCGGTGGCGCCCGAGGCCCCGGCGCGCTTTCTGCTGCTGCACCGCCCGCGCCGCTTCAGCGACAGCGAGCAGCGCTGGATGGGCTGGGAGCGCAAGCGCGGCAAGCTGGAGCAGTTGGTCGAGCATCTGGCCTGCCCGGGCGAGGCGGTGTCGCCCTTTGTCGAGCTGGGCCGACTCTCGCAGCCGGCGCCGGGCATCCACCACCTGCTGACCCTGGACAGCGACACCCAGATGCCGCCCGGCCGCCTGCGCGAGCTGGTCGGCGTGGCCGCCCACCCGCGCAACGAGCCGCGCCTGAGCGAGGCCGGCGCCACGCCCGAGCAGCCGCGCCGCGTGCTGGCCGGCTATGCCATCCTGCAGCCGCGCGTGGTCACGCCGCTGCCGGCGCGCAGCGACTTCACGCCCTACCACTGGCTGTTTGCCGGCCAGTGCGGCATCGACCCCTACGGTTCGGCCAGCTCCGAGACCTACCAGGACCTGTTCGACGAAGGCAGCTTCAGCGGCAAGGGCCTGCTCCATGTGCAGGCCTTGCAGGCCGTGCTGAACGGCCGCCTGCCCGAGGGTCAGGTCTTGAGCCACGACCTGCTGGAAGGTGCGCTGGCGCGATGCGCCGCGGTCAGCGACATCAGCCTGGTCGAGGATGCGCCCTTCCATGCCGAGGTGGCCGCCTCGCGCCTGCACCGCTGGATCCGCGGTGACTGGCAGCTGCTGCCGTTTCTGCTGCCCGCCCTGATGCCGCAGCGCTGGAGCCGCCAGGCCCTGCGCCTGGGTGGGCTGAACCGCTGGAAGCTGGCCGACAACCTGCGCCGCTCCCTGGTGGCGCCGGCCTCGCTGCTGCTCTTGCTGCTGGCCCTGGGCCTGCCGGCCGGGCTCTGGCTGGCACCGGGCGCGGCCCTGGCTCTGGTGCTGGCCGCCCATCTGGCCGGGCCGCTGCTGGGTGCCCTGGCCGGCCTGCTGCCCAGCCGCAGCGGCATCGCCCTCGGTCATTTCCTGCGCGAGGGCGGGGCCGAGCTGGCCCGGGCCCTGCTGGCCAGCCTCTGGCAGCTGGCCCTGCTGCTGGAGCAAAGCGCCCTGGCCCTGGATGCCATCGTGCGCGCGCTCTGGCGCAGCGGCCACAGCCACCGCCTGCTGCTGCAATGGACCACCGCTGCCGCCGCACAGGCGGCCCTGCTGCACAGCGGCACGCACTGGACAGCGATCTGGGCCCGGCACCGCCGCGTCACCGTGGCCGGCCTGCTGCTGGCCGCAGGCCTGAGCCTGGCGCCCGCCACCGCACCGCGCCTGGCCCTGGGCCTGGGCCTGTGCCTGCTCTGGGCCGCCAGCCCGCTGTGGCTGGCCTGGGCCAGCCGGCCCGGCTGGCTGCAAGCCGGGCGGCGATCGCAGCGCATGGATGGGGCCGAGCAGCGCTATCTGCGCGGCATTGCCCGCGACACCTGGCGCTTCTTCGAGCGCTGCGTCGGCCCGCAAGACCGGCAGCTGCCCCCCGACAATCTGCAGCTGCTGCCGCAGGAGATGGTGGCCCACCGCAGCTCGCCCACCAATATCGGCCTCTACCTGCTGAGCGTGGCCTGCGCCCGCCAGTTCGGCTGGATCGGCAGCGAGGAGCTGATGCGCCGCCTCAGCGCCACCCTGGACAGCCTGGCCGCGCTGGAGCGCCACCGCGGTCATTGGCTGAACTGGTACGACACCGAAACTGGCACCGCCCTGCTGCCGCGTTATGTCTCCACCGTGGACAGCGGCAATCTCTGCGGCCATCTGCTGGCCGTAGCCCAGGCCTGCCGCAGCCTGGCGCTGGCGCCCTGGGCCAGCAGCCCCGCCGAAGCCGCGCTGGAAGACTCACGCCAGCGCCTGCAGCCGCTGCGGGTGCTGTGGCCGCTGGCAAGTGAAGGCCGGGAACCGAGCTGGCCCCGCCTGCGCGAGCTGATCGAACTGCCGGCGCCGCTGGCCCAGGCGCGCGCCGATGCGGCGGGCTTCGAGCTGCTGCTCGAGCAGGCGGCCGGCGAGCTGGCCCAGCGCCGCACGCACAGCACCGGCGCGCATGAGGCGCCGCCCGAGCTCAGCAGCGACCCGCGCGAGCAGCTGAACTGGCTGCTGCTGGACCATCTGAACCTGCTGCGCTCGGCGCTGGAGGACATTCAGGCGCAGGCCAAGGGCCGCACGGCCACGGCCAGCCCCCAGTTGCTGGCCCTGGCCCAGCGCTGCGAAGCGCTCGCCGCCGAGCCCGACTTCGGTTTTCTCTACCACCCCAAGCGCCATCTGCTGCACATCGGCTTCCGCGTGGCCGAGCAGGAGCTGGACGCCGGCTTCTACGACCTGCTGGCCTCGGAGTCGCGCCTGACCAGCCTGCTGGCCATGGCCAAGGGCGATGTGCCGGTGCGGCACTGGGCGGCGCTGGGCCGGCCCTTCTTTGCCTCGGGCCTGGCAGCGGGGCTGCGCTCCTGGTCGGGCTCGATGTTCGAGTACCTGATGCCCAGCCTGATGCTGGACGAGCCGGTGGGCAGCGCCCTGCGCGGCGCCTGCCGTGCGGCGATTGCCGAGCAGCGCGCCTTCGGTGCCCGCACCGGCCTGCCCTGGGGCATCTCGGAATCGGCCTATGCCGGGCGCGACCACAGCCTGGCCTACCAGTACGCACCGCAAGGCGTGCCGCGCCTGGCCCTGCGCCGCACGCCGCCCGAGGAGCTGGTGATCGCGCCCTACGCCACCGCCCTGGCCGCGCAGTTGGAGCCGCGACTGGCCTGCCGCAACTTCGCCCTGCTGGAGGAGCTGTCCGCGCGCGGCCGCTACGGCTTCATCGAAGCGCTGGATTTCAGCCCGGCACGCCAGGGCCAGGAGCAAGGCCCGGGCCTGCCCGAGCGCCGCCTGGCCGGCTGCGTGCCGGTGGTGACCTTCATGGCCCACCACCAGGGCATGAGCATCGCCGCCCTGGCCAATGTGCTGCTGGACGGCCAGGTGCAGCGCTGGGGCATGGCCTATGCGCCGCTGGAGGCGGTGGCCTCCCTGCTGCACGAGCGTGCGCCACGCGAGCTGCCGCGCCTGAGCCTGCCGGTGGCCCTGCTGCCGGCGCCGGTGTTTGAGCGCCGCGTCAGCGGCCTGCTGCGCGAGGTGGACCCGGGCGAGGCCGCCATCGAGCCCAGCCAGCTGCTCTCCAACGGCCGCTACCACCTGAGCCTGCGGCCCAATGGGGCCGGCGCTTCGCAGCTGGGCAGCAGCGGCTTGAGCCGCCAGCGCGACGATGCCTTGCGCGATGAGTACGGCAGCTTTCTCTTTCTGCGCGGCCTGGACCCGGCCGAGCCGCAGCGCCTGGTCTCGCTGACCCAGCATCCCGCGCCCGATGCTCGGGCCGATTACCGCTGCAGCTTCCACCCCGACCGCGTCTGCCTGAGCGCGCACTGGCCGGGCCTGAGCAGCCAGCTGACCGTCTGGGTCAGCCCCGAGGACGACATCGAGTTCCGCCAGGTCGAGCTGCACAACCTCGGTGATCGGCCGCTGGAGCTGGAGCTGATCTCGGCCTTCGAGCCCACCCTGGCCGAAGCCGGCGCCGACGAAGCGCACCCGGCCTTCAGCAACCTGTTCCTGCGCGCCCAGTGGCAGGCGGCGCAGCAGGCCCTGCTGCTGCAGCGCAAGCCGCGCCTGCCGGGCGAGCCCGAGCTGCTGCTGGCGCATTTCCTGACCGAGCTCTGCCCCGAGAGCCCCGCCGCCGAGAGCGGCCTGCACGGCCTGGCCCTGCAAACCGACCGCCAGCTCTGGCGCGGCCGCCTGCAGCCGGCCTGCCGCCCGCGCGGCCAGCTGCGCGCCGTGCCGGCCGGGCCAGATGCGGTGGTGCTGGACACCGGCCTGGACCCGGTCTGCGTGCTGGCCGCGCGCCTGCGCATCCCGGCCCAGGGCAAGCTGATGCTGACCTTTGCCACCGCGGCCAGCCGCGAGGCCGGCACGCTGCATGCGGTGATCGACAAGTACCGGCAGGCCGCCCATGTGCAACGCGCCTCGCTGATGTCGGCCACACTCTGCGGCATCCGCCTGCGCAGCCTGCGCATCAGCCCGGCCAATCTGGCGGCCGTGCAGACCCTGAGCAGCGCGCTGCTGCTGAGCCTGAGCCGCCCGCAGCTGCAAGAGGCGGCGGGCGTGCTGCTGGACGGCACGCCCGGCTGCGATCGCAGCCTGCTCTGGCGCTTCGGCATCTCGGGCGAGCGGCCGCTGATCGTCGTGCAAGCCGGGGTGATCGAAGGCCTGGGCCTGCTGCGCAGCCTGGCGCAGGCCCTGAGCCTCTGGGCCTGGGCTGGCGTGGCCTGCGATCTGGTGGTGATCAATGCCGAATCGGCCTCGTACCACATGGCCTTGCAGCGCGAGCTGGCGGCCCTGCGCGAACGCCATCTCGCCGAAGGCGCCGCCCAGGCGCAGATGCAGAACACGCACAACACCCAGGGCAAGGCCGCGGGCCCGAGCCGCACCCAGTTCCACCTGCTGCGCGCCGAGGATGTCAGCGCCGCCGAGCTGGACAGCATGCGCGCGCTGGCCAGCGTCTGCCTGGAGGCCGATGGCCGGCCCTTGCACCACCAGGTGCGGGTCTGGAGCGCCGCCTTCGAGGCCGCCTGCCAGCAGCGCCAGGACGGCGGCGCCGAGGTCGTGGCGCTGTGCCGCAGCGCGGCGCGGCAGCCGGCCGACCCGGGGCGCTTCAGCCCGGACGGCGCGCGCTTCGAGTTCGAGGTCAGCGCGCGCCAGCGGCCCGAGCGGCCCTGGATCAATGTGCTGGCCAACCCGGGCTTTGGCGCCCAGGTCTCGGACAGCGGCGCCGGCTACAGCTGGGCGCTGAACAGCCGCCTGCACCAGCTCAGCGCCTGGTCCAACGACCCCGTGGCCGACACCCCGGGCGAATGGTGGCTGCTGCAGGACGAGGCCAGCCAGGAGGTCTGGAGCCTGGCGCCCTCGGCCTGGGGCGAGGGCTCGCCGGCCCAGGTCTGTCACAGCCAGGGCTGGACCGAGATGCGCCAGCAGCGCGCAAGCCTGAGCTGGACCCTGCGCTGGTGTGTCGATGCCGAGCAGGCCATCAAGCAGGTGCAGCTGCGCCTGCACAACGCGGGTGAGCGCAGCCGGCGCCTGCGCCTGATCGGCCTGGTCGAATGGCTGATGGGCGCGCAGCGCAACGAGCGCATGAGCTGCGACAGCCGCATGCTGCAGCTGGATGGCGGCCTGGCCCTGCTGTGCACGCAGCGCGAGGGCTCGGCCGGCTTTGGCCAGAGCACCGCCTTCCTGACCCTGCTGCCTATGGCCCCCGGCACGGCCGGCCCCGAGGACAGCCTGGACTGGAGCTGCGACCGCCGCGAATGCTTCGACGCCCGCGGCCGCCTGCAGCTGCCGCAGCATGGCGGCGAGGCGCAGGGCGCCGGCCTGGACCCCTGCGCCCTGCTGAGCCGGCGCTGGACCCTGGCGGCCGGCGCGCGCTGCGAGCAGACCTTTCTGCTCGGCCATGCCGCCAGCCCGGCCGCGGCCCAGCGCCTGCTGACCCAGGCCGTGCGCCAGCCGCCGCTGCAGCGCCTGAGCCTGGTGCGGGCACGCTGGGACGCCCTGCTGGAGGCCAGCGAGGTGCAGACACCCGACCCGCTGTTCGACGCCCTGGTCAACCGCTGGCTGCTCTACCAGACCCTGGCCTGCCGCCTGTGGGCCAAGGCGGGCTTCTACCAGGCCGGGGGCGCCACCGGCTTTCGCGACCATCTGCAGGACGCCATGGCCCTGGCCTGGGTCGCGCCCGAGCTGCTGCGCGCGCAGATCCTGCTGCATGCCAGCCGCCAGTTCGCCGAGGGCGATGTGCAGCACTGGTGGCATGCGCCGCTGGGCGCGGGCGTGCGCACCCATTGCTCGGACGATCTGCTCTGGCTGCCCCTGGCCTGCCTGCAGCATCTGCGCATCAACGGCGATGCGGGCTTGCTGGACGAAAGCGTGCCCTTCCTGAACGGCGTGGAGCCGCCCGAGTTGGGCGAGGACCGCTACGCCCGACCCGGCATCAGCACCCAGCGGGCCAGCGTCTACGAGCACGCGGCGCTGAGCATCGACCGCAGCCTGCGCGTGGGCCGCCATGGCCTGCCCCTGATGGGCACGGGCGACTGGAACGATGGCATGAACCGCGTGGGCCAGGGCGGCCAGGGCGAATCGGTCTGGCTGGGCTGGCTGCTCTGGCGCCTGGTGATGGACTTTGCGCCGCTGGCACAGGCGCGCGGCCAGCATCTGCGGGCGCAGCGCTGGCTGGACGCGGCGCAGGGCTGGCAGCAGGCCTTGCTGGGCACGGCCTGGGGCGGGGCCTGGTTCACCCGCGCCTACTTCGACGACGGCCAGGCCCTGGGCGGCCAGGCACACAAGCCCGAGCCGGGCCCGGCCCGCATTGACCTGATTGCCCAGGCCTGGAGCGTGCTGTCCGGCGCTGCGCCGCTGGACCTGCAGGCACGCGCCCTGGCCTCGATGGATGGTTTGCTGGTGGACAGCAACGCCGGCCTGATCCGCCTGCTGGACCCGCCGCTGCAGGATGCTGCAGAAGCGGGGGCCGCCGGCACCGACCACGCCCACAACCCCGGCTACATCCAGGCCTACCCGCCCGGTGTGCGCGAGAACGGCGGCCAGTACACCCATGCCGGCGTGTGGGCGCTGATGGCCCAGGCCGGCCTGGCGCGCCAGCTGCTGGAGCTGGCCCAGGGCGAGCCCCAGCCTCTGGCGGCAGCAGCCCTGCAGGCCCAGGCCACACGCGCCAGCGAGAACGTCTACCGCTACTTCCGCTACCTGAGCCCGGCCCACCGCGCCAGCGACCCGCGCCAGAGCCGGGTCTACGGCGCCGAGCCCTATGCCGTGGCCGGCGACATCTACAGCGCCCCGCCCTACACCGGCCGCGGCGGCTGGAGCTGGTACACCGGCTCGGCCGCCTGGTTGCACCGGGCGGCGCTGGAATCCATCTTCGGCCTGGCGCTGGGCACAGACCACTTCAGCCTGCAACCCTGCCTGCCCCTGGCCTGGCCGCAAGCCCGCCTGATCCTGCGCCGCCAGGGCCGGCTGCTGCAGATCACCCTGCTGCGCGGCACGCCCGCGCAAGCCCAGGCCCTGGCGCAGGAACAAGCGGCGCAGCTGCTGCGACCAGGGCAGCGGCAGGCCCTCGCCGGGCTGCCACTCGAGGCGCGCTTTGTCTTGCAACTCTGAGGTCTGTCCGCCGGGGCATGCGCCCATGGAAAAGGGCGGCCGAGGCCGCCCTTCCCTTCTTCTTGACCGGCCGCGCGCTCAGCGCGAGGCCATCACCCCACTCTCATCCGAAAGCACGATCTCGACCCGTCGGTTCTGCTGGCGGCCGGCAGCGTTGTCATTGCTGGCGACCGGGTGGGTCTCACCCATGGCCTGGCTCACCACGCGGCCGGGTTCCACCCCCAGAGCCAGCAAGGCGCTGCGCACCGACTCGGCGCGGCGGCCGGACAGCGACTCGTTGCTGCTGGAACTGCCGACGCTGTCGGCATAACCTTCCACCCGCACGCGACGCTCGGGATAGGTCTTCAGAAAGACCGACAGACGCTCCAGGTCCCGCTGGGCACCGCTCTTGAGCTCGGCGCGGTTGTTGTCAAACAGCACATCACCGATGGTGATGACCAGACCGCGCTCGGTCTGCTTGGCATGCAACTCGCGGATCTGGGTCTCCAGCTGGTAGGTGCGAATGCGCGCCTGTTCGGCCTGGTTCTGCGCCTGCAGCTGGACGGCGGCCGTCTGCGCCTGGGCGTTCAGGCTGTCCTGCTGCGACTGCGCCGCCTGGGCCTGGGCGATGCCGGCGGCTTGACCCGCGCGATCGGCCTCTTGCGTGCGGGCCTGCAGGCGGATCTGGTCGCGCTGGGCATTGGCGCTGCTGACCGCCGCCTCGGCCAGCTTCTGGCGCGTGGTCTCCTGGGCGATGGCGACCTGCTGCTGGGCCAGGAAGGCCAGGTGATCGACCTTGGCGCTCGCGTCCTGCGCGGCCCAGGCGCTGTTGGCGCGGTCCAGGGCTTCGCGGGCCAGCTTCATCTCGCTGGCGGCATGGGCGGCCGTCTGCGGGTCGGCCTGGGCGCTGCGGTAATCGCTGCGCGCCCGGTCGAGCTGGAGGTTGTCGCTGGGCAGACTGCTGCAGCCCAGCAGGCTGGCCGAGACGGCCAGCAAGGCCGCACTGACCAGGGACAGGGAATGGATGCGACGGGGAGGCTTCATGGTGGGGGGTGTCCTTGTCGGAGAGATGGGTGGGATGCGCGGAACGGAATCGAGGCCGCTCAGGGCGTCTTGCGACGCAGCTCTTCGCTGAGCACACGGCTGGCCTCACGCAGCTCATCGGCGGCCTTGCCGGCCTTGCCGGCGCCGGCCTTCTTCTCGGCCAGCTGGGCCTGGACTTGTGCGTCCTGGGCCAGCCAGAGCGCCTGCTCGTAGTTCTTGTCGTTCATGGCCAGGCGGGCGCGGTCCAGCTTGTCCTGAGCGCTGCGCAGCTCCATCGGCGCCCACTGACCGGCGCCCGCAGCATTGGCGCTGGTCAAGGCCGCGGTGGACACCGCCATCTGCTCCGTAGGTGGCGGCATGCTGGCGCAGGCCGCCAACAGGCCGGCGCTGCAGAGGGTGGCGTAGGTCCACAGGCGTCGGGCGGTGCTCATGGGGATCGGGGGCGTGGTGGGGGTCGGGGGGGTCGGGGGGATGCTCATCAAGGGCTCCAAGGTGTTGACACGGATGAGCGAGCCTGAGGCGCGGGGCTGAGCGCGTCGGTTCGCTGGCGAACGCTGGCGGCCGATTCGGGCTCAAGGCCTCTTGTCCTACAGCGGATTGCGCTGTTGCCCTAGGCGGCCGCCCCCGGCGCCGCCGGATAGTGACGGTAGCCCGCTGCGGCGCATCCCGCGCCGGCGGCCTTTCAAGCAAGGAATCATCATGAATCAAGTCAGGCCACAGCTCACCCGCCCGCCACTCCGAACCCTGATCCTCGGCGGCATCTACACCGGGCTTTGCGCAAGCCTGCTGCTGATGGGCAGCGGCTGCGCCGTCACCCGCGGCCAGGAGACCGTCGGCGCCTATCTGGACGACAGCGCCATCACCACGGCCGTCAAGGGCCGCTTCATTGACAACAAAGATGTCGACGCCTCGGCCATCAGCGTCGAGACCCTGCAAGGCACGGTGATGCTCTCAGGCTTTGCCAAGAGCAGCCGCGAGAAGACCACGGCTGAAGCGCTGACCTGGAAGGTGGTGGGCGTGAAAGCGGTGAAGAACGAGATTGCCGTGCGGCCTTGAGCGGCCCGGCATCCCTCGCACTTTTTCAATCACAGACACTCACACTCGAAGGAAACCCACCATGAACTGGGATCGCATACAAGGCAATTGGAAGCAGGCGGCCGGCAAGGCCAAGGAGCAGTGGGGCAAGCTCAGCGACGACGATCTGGACGTGGTGGCCGGGCGCCGCGACCAGCTGGCCGGCCTGATCCAGGAACGCTATGGCCTGATCAAGGAAGAAGCAGAAAAGCAGCTGGCCGCCTGGGAACGCCGCGCCAGCGAAGGCTGGTTCAGCAGCCCGGCGCCCCCGCATGACGGCAAGGTTCCGAAAAAGTAAACGACCTCATCAGCCTGCGCATCACGAAGGACTGCCGCGGCGCCGGATCAGAGACCCTGGTCAGGCGCCGCTGTGCTTGATGCGGCCGTGGCGCCAGCGGCCGGGCGGGCTGTCCACATCTGCACCAGGTTCAAGCCCACGGCCAGCATGGGCGGGCCGATGAAGATGCCGATGAAACCGAAGGCCGCGATGCCACCGAACACGCCGAGCACGATCAGCAGCATGGGCAAGGCGCTGTGGCGGCTGATCAGCAAGGGCTTGACCACGTTGTCGATGCTGCTGATGGCCAGCAGGCCCCAGAGCAGCATGAACACCCCCCAGCCGGGCTGCTCCTGCTGGAACAGCCAGATGGTGGCGCCGCCCCAGATCAGCGGCGGGCCGACCGGAATCATGGACAGGAAAAATGTGGCCGCCGCCAGCACCAGGGCGCCGGGCACACCGGCCACCCAGAAGCCGGCCAGGGCCACCAGGCCCTGGGCCAAGGCAGTACCGAAGATGCCGTGCACCACGCCAGTGACGGTGTGGTGCACGGTGTCGAGAATCTCATCGCCATGCCCCCCGGCCAAGGTACCCAGCATGGCACGTGCGCTCGCGACCAGCTTCTCGCCATCGCGGTAGAAAAAGAACAGCACAAAGGCGGCGAACAGCATCTGGATCAAGCTGCCGGCCACGGCACGGCCGGCCACCAGCAACACGGTCTTGGTGGGCTCGATCAGGCTTTTGAGCAGGGCCACGAACTCCTCGCGGCTGTCGGCGATGCGGTGCCAGTAGTTGTCCAGCGGCACGCCAACAAGGGGCAGCTCGCGCAACCAGGCCGGTGGCGGCATGGGCCCGGCGTCCAGCAGCAAACGCACACGCTCGACGGCATGGGTCACATCATCAGCCAGACTCATGGCCAGCAAGCTGCTGGGACCGATGACCAGCACGACCAAGAGCAAGGTCATCACCGCGGCAGACACGGTGGCACGCCCGTTCAAGCGACTCCGCAGGCGCAGATGCAAGGGCCAGCTGGCCGAGCAGGCCACGGCGGCAAACAAAAGGGCCGGAATGAAGGGCTGCAGGATCTGGAAGCAGCCGATCACGACGACGGACAGGGCGGCGAGCTGGATGTAGTGCTGCAGCTTGGAATTCACGGGACACAAGACTCCATGCGGGGCCCGCACAGGCGGGCCGGGTGGCGAACCACGAGACCCGCCGAGCATAGCCGCTGCATTGCCCCGGTGCCGTCAGGCACGGGCTTCAGCGATTCATGCTGTCGGCATAGGGCTTGCTGCCATAGTAGGCATGGACACCCCGCGCCCACTCGGCATCGGCCATATCGGGCCACTGCGATTTGTCGAAACCGGGCGCGCCCTGCAGGCGCTCACGCTCGACATTGAGCACAAAGCGCTTGTGCAAGGTATCCAGGCGCAGGGCGCTGAAGGGCACGGCAAACAGCTTCTCACCCATGCCGAGAAAGCCGCCAAAGGCGAGCACGGCGTAGGCGACTTGGCCGGTCTTCATGTCCAGCATCAGCTCCTTGATGTCGCCCAGATCGTCCTCGCTGAGGCTGACCACATCGTTGCCGATCAAGGTGTCGGCGCCCATCAGCTGCGGGCCGGGGCCGGTGCCCGTGCTGTTGCTGCTCTTGCGCTGCGCATTGCTCTTGTAAATGCCGTAGGGATCGCGGTCTTCGTAGCTCATGGTGTGGGTCCTCCAGGGCCGCCGGGATGGCAGCTCAGAACTCCAGCCTAGGGCGGGTGCCTGGCCCCGGTCTGTGCCCTAGCGCACCAGGCAGGCGCGGCAGGGCGGCGCAGCAAGGCGGCACGGCAAGCGCGGTGCGCTGGCGAACCGACTCCGGGCCTCGGCGCCGCTACAACCGCGTCACCGGCTTCGCCTCCTCCACGACCAAGGACGTCATGAAAACACGCAGCACCCTGCACCTGCCCGTACGCCCCGGCACGGCCCCGACGCCGACGCCGGCTCGCGAGTTCATCTTCCCCCTGCCACAGCCGCGCGCACGTCGGCCGCGGCAGGCCGAGCTCGGTGTGGAAGACGAGCGGCAGCCCAGCCTTGAGCCAACTGGCACACCACCCACGACCTCGCTCCGGACGCCCGGATGAACGCGGGCCTGTACCTGCTGGCCCTCTTGCTCTTGCTGCCATCGGTGGCACTGGCTGGCTGGATGTGGTGGACGCTGGCGGCCTTCCATCTCGAGGATCTGCAACTCGCGGAAATCGGCACGGCCGACTGGGAGGCATGATCCATTCGGACCCAGGAGCGGGCCCGGGCTTGATATAAAGCGCAGCTTGATGATTCCCCACGCCTGTTTGCGCAGGCGCCGCTGCGATGTCTGGCTCCCACTCCGGCCCTTCGGGCTCCGCCCTCCTCCCTCACCCCCGCGCAGCGACGCGCCCCGCTCGCTTCAAGCAGCAGCTGCGCGCATGGCCTCTGGCCATCAGCCTGGCCAGTGCCGGCCTGGGGCTGCTGAGCCTCCCTCTGCATGCCGCCGAAACCGCGCCCGTGGGTGCGAGTGCGCCCGCGGCCAGCGCCAAGCGAGCCATCGACCACGCCGCGTACGCCGGCTGGCGCAGCATCCAGGGCACGGCCCTGAGCCGCGACGGCCAGTGGGCGGCTTACGCCCTGGTTGGCCAGGAAAGCGATGGTGAGCTGGTGCTGCGCCGCCTGGCCGATGGCCAGGAATGGCGCGTGCCGCGCGGCACGGCGCCGGTCTTCAGCGCCGACGGTCGCTTTGTCGCCTATGCCCTGCAGCCCAGCCGCGCCGAGCTGGACAAGGCCAAGAAAGACAAGAAAAAAGGCGATGACGCGCCCAAGCCCGGCGCCGGCTGGCTGGACCTGAGCAGCGGCAAGCCCGAGAGCCAGGAGCGCGTCAAGCGCTTCGCCTGGGCCGAGGACGGCGGCAGCCATCTGGCCCTCTTGCTGGAGCCGGTCAAGGAAGCCGCCAAGAAAGACGAGGCCGCCAAGGCCAAGACCGATGAGGGCAAGGAGGCCGAGCAGGCCGATGACCAGACCGCCGCCGCTTCGGCCACGAACAGCGCCGCCGGAAAAAAGAAAGACAGCGGCAGCGAGCTGCTGCTGATCAACGCTGCCACCGGCCAGCGGCAGAGCCTGGACAAAGAGGCCAGTGATTTCGTCTGGGCGCGCAACGGCCAGCGCATCGCCTATGCGGTCAGTGTGAAAGAACCGTCAGGCAAAGCCGATGCCGCCACCACCGCCAAGGCGCGAGCGCGCGAAGGCGTCTACCTGCTGGAGCTGGGCGCGGAGAACGCCACGCCGCAAGCGCTGCTGGCCGGTGCGGGCAGCTACAGGCAGCTGGCTTTTGACCGCAGCGGCCAGCAACTGGCCTGGCTGAGCAACCGTGACCATCTGGCAGCGCAGGCGGCTAAGACGGAAGACAAGTCCGAATCCAAAGCCGAGGACAAAAAAGACAAGGCCGAAGAGCCGACACCGTTCAAGCTCTTCTTCTGGCGCGCCGATCAGAAAACCGCACTGGCCGTGGTCAGCGCCGAAACCGCCGGCCTGCCCGCCGGTTGGGCCCCGAGCGAGCATGGGGCCTTGAGCTTCAGCAAGGACGGCCAGCGCCTGTTCCTGGGCACCGCGCCCCTGCCCAAGGCCGAGCCCAAGGACGCGCCCGAGCCGATCAAGGTGGACCTCTGGCACTGGAAAGACCCCGAGCTGCAATCGGTGCAGAAGGTCAAGGCCGACAAGGAACGCCAGCGCAACTACCGCGCCGTGCTGCATCTGCCCGCGACGGGCAGCGAAGCGGCGCCGCGCCTGGTGCAGCTGGCCCGCACCGAGCTGCCCACGGTGGTGATCAACGACAACGCCGAGATGGGCCTCGGTCTGTCCGAGCTGCCCTACCAGATCGAAGCCTCCTGGCAGGGGCAGAAGCAGGATGCCTACGCCGTCAACCTGCAAACCGGCGAGGCCAAGCTGCTGGCCCGCAAGCTCAAGTTCGCACCCAAGCTCTCGCCGACCGGCCGCTATGTGCTGGGCTATCAGGTCGAGGACCGCGGCTGGTGGGCCTGGGACACGCGCAGCGGCCAGGCGCAGGCACTGACCGCCAAGCTCAGCAAGCGCAGCGGCCTGCGCTTCGACAACGAGGAGCGCGACACGCCCGGACCGGCTGAACCCTATGGCTCGGCGGGCTGGACCGAGGGAGATGCCAGTGTTGTGCTCTACGACCGCTACGACCTTTGGGCCGTGCAGCTCAGTGACCTGAGCACCCGCAACCTCAGCCAGGGCTGGGGTCGCAAGAACGGCCTGCAGCTGCGCCAGATCGTGCTGGACATCGAAGAGCCCGAGCACAAACCCCTGCCTGCCGCGGGCCTGATGCTGGGCGCCACCCATCTGCTCAAGCGCGACACCGGCTTCTACCGGCTGCCCCTGTCCGGCGGCCAGCCGCAGCGTCTGCTGCATGCCGACAAGCTGCTGGGCACGGTGATCAAGGCCAAGCAGGCCGACACCCTGCTCTACACGCAGCAAAGCTTCAGCGAGTTCCCCGACCTCTGGGCCAGCAACACCGCCCTGGCCGCGCCGAAGAAGATCAGCCAGGCCAACCCACAGCAGGCTGGCTACCTCTGGGGCACCCAGGAGCTGATGGATTACACCAGCGCCGACGGCAAGAAGCTGCAAGCCCTGCTGACCAAGCCCGAGACCTTCGACCCGGCCAAGAAGTACCCGGTGATGGTCTACATCTACGAAAAGATGACGGACAAGCTGCACAACCATGTGGCGCCGGCGCCGGGCCAGAACATCAACCCGACGCGCTATGCCAGCCAGGGCTATCTGGTGCTGCGCCCCGACGTGGTGTTCAGCGTCGGCCACCCGGGCCAGAGCGCCATGAACACGGTGCTGCCGGCGGTGCGCGAGTTGCTCAAGAAAGGCTATGCCGATCCCAAGCGCGTGGGCATCCAGGGCCACAGCTGGGGCGCCTACCAGATCAATCACATGCTGACGCGCACGACGATGTTCCGCGCGGCGGAAGCTGGCGCCTCGATGGCCAATATGGTCAGCGGCTACGGCGGCATCCGCTGGGGCACCGGCATCAGCCGCGCGGTGCAGTACGAACAAGGCCAAAGCCGCATCGGCGCCACGCCCTGGGACAAGCCGCAGCTCTATCTGGAGAACTCGCCCATCTTCCAGATCCACAAGGTGCAAACGCCCTACCTCACCGTGCACAACGATGAGGACGATGCCGTGCCTTTCTACCAGGCCATCGAGTTCTTCACCGCCCTGCGCCGCCTGGGCAAGGAAGCCTACTGGTTCAACTACAACGGCGAGAAGCACGGCCTGCGCGAGCGCGACAACATCAAGCACTTCAGCCTGCATATGGCCGAGTTCTTCGACCACTACCTGCTGAACGCGCCACGCCCGGCTTGGATGGACCAGCCCGTGCCCTGGCTGGAACGCGGCAAGCGCGATGTGTCGGATGCCTACAAGCCAAAGGCTGCTGAAGCAGCGGGCAACAAAGCAGGCTCAGCAAGCGCTGCGGCCGCCACGTCTCCGTAAACCGTTAGCCCATCAGCACAGCCCGGCACCACAAGGTGACCGGGCTTTTCTTTTGCGCCCACTGCTCAGATGAATAAGAAAATCGAGCGCACAAAGCAAAAACCCCTGATCAGCTTTCGCTCATCAGGGGTTTCGCATTTTTGCAGCGTCTGTTTTCGACTTTGCAGTCTGCCAACTTCAGCTGGCGGAGTCGGAGAGATTCGAACTCTCGATGCAGGTTTTGCCCACATACTCCCTTAGCAGGGGAGCACCTTCGGCCACTCGGTCACGACTCCAGCGTAGCCTTGCATTCTATACGAAGAATTTCAGGCTTCGCAAGAACTTCTTCAAGATTTTTCGTCTTGGTCCAGATCGAAGGCCTTGTGCAGCGCGCGCACGGCCAGCTCCATGTACTTCTCGTCGATCACGACCGAGGTCTTGATCTCGCTGGTGGAGATCATCTGGATGTTGATGCCCTCTTCGCTCAGCGCGCGGAACATCTTGGAGGCCACGCCGACATGCGAGCGCATGCCGATGCCGACGATGCTGACCTTGCAAATGCGCGGATCACCGACCACCTTGGAGGCATTGGTGGCGGGGCCAACCTTGGTCTCCAGCAGCTCCAGCGTGCGGGCGTAATCGTTGCGCGGCACGGTGAAGCTGAAGTCGGTCTTGCCGTCATGCGAGACGTTCTGGATGATGACGTCGATGTCGATATTGGCATCGGCCACCGGGCCCAGGATCTGGAAGGCAATGCCCGGCTTGTCCGGCACGCCCAGCAGGGTCACCTTGGCTTCGTCACGGTTGAAGGCAATGCCCGACACGACGGCTTGTTCCATTTTCTCGTCCTCTTCAAAACTGATCAGGGTGCCGGACTTGGCTTCCTCGTTGATATCGATGTCCCAGGGCGTGAAGCTGGACAGCACGCGCAGCGGCACGCGGTACTTGCCCGCGAACTCGACCGAGCGGATCTGCAGGATCTTGGAGCCCAGCGAGGCCATCTCCAGCATCTCTTCGAAGCTAATAGTGTGCAGGCGGCGGGCCTCCGGCACGATGCGCGGGTCGGTGGTGTAGACGCCGTCCACATCGGTGTAGATCAGGCACTCATCGGCCTTCATGGCCGCAGCGATCGCCACGGCCGAAGTGTCCGAACCGCCACGGCCCAGGGTGGTGATGTTGTTCTCTTCGTCGATGCCCTGGAAGCCAGCGATCACGACCACCTTGCCGGCGGCCAGGTCGGCACGCACGCGGGTGTCGTCAATGCTTTCGATGCGGGCCTTGGTGTAGGACGAATCGGTGGCCACAGGCACTTGCCAGCCGGTGTAGCTGACCGACTCCAGGCCCTCGGACTGCAGGGCAATGGCCAGCAGGCCCACCGAGACCTGCTCGCCGGTCGAGGCAATCATGTCCAGTTCACGGTTCAGCGCGGCGCTGCTGCCGGCGGGCGCCAGCTCTTTGGCCAGGCCCAGAAGACGGTTGGTTTCACCGCTCATCGCCGAAGGCACGACCACCATCTGATGCCCGGCACGGGCCCATTTGGCGACACGTTTGGCGACATTGCGGATGCGCTCGGTCGACCCCATCGAGGTGCCGCCGTACTTGTGAACAATCAATGCCATAAGGGTCAGTTCGTCACGCGCGGAAAGGGTGGGAAACCCGGTCGGGTGGGGTGCGCCGCGGTCGCAGCCGAAGATTCTAGCTGCTGCATTGCAGCAATATGACGCCCTCCCCCGGGCCTGCGGGAGCCGGCTTACGCATCCGGCGCAGGCTCACTCTCACCCAGACGAAGCCAGCGAAGCTGCAGCTGCGGCACGCCCGGCGGGGCCCAGCTGCGGGCATCCAAACCCAGGCCTGGCGCGAACAGGACTTGCTGGGTATCGGCCTTCAGCAAGAGCGGCCCCTCGCGATGCCAGGCCGGCAGCGCCGCGCTCTGGTAGGCCTTCTTGAGACCGCGCGCCACCCCGCGCGGCTGGCGTTGAAACTGCTCGCCGCCCTGCCGGGCCCGCATGCAGACCTGGGCCAAGCTTTCGGCCAGCACCCCGCCATCACTCGCCGCCACGACCTCCCAGGCGCCGCCCCAATCGGGCTGCGGATAGACGCCCGGCCGGCTCAAATCGAGCAGCTTCGCCTCACCGACCAGCGCTCCCGCCTGCAGCGCAGGCTGCCAGCTCAGATGCTCACGGTAAAGGTGCAAGACACCGGGGCCGCAGGGCCAGCTGAGGGTCGATTCCACGTCTTCACGCGCCAGCAGCTCGGTGACCCGACGGGCCGACGCGACCTGCCCCGTTTGCTGATGCAGCCAGGCCCGCAAGGCATTGCTGGCACGCGCCGGGCTGAGCGTTCGCAAGGCCGGCAGATGCAGGCCTTGCGGACTCAGCAAAGCCGGCAGGTCCTGCTCGGCCATCTCGCGCTGCAAGGCCAGCGCCTGCTGGGCCCACTGCGCACCCAGGGCCAGGCTGCGTTCGGCCGCAGGAAAGGCCTGGGCCAGCGCCGGCCAGACCTGCAAGCGCAGGCGATTGCGGCTGTAACGTGGGTCGCTGTTGCTCTCGTCCTCGACAAAGCTCAGGCCCTGCACTTCGACGTAGGCCTCGATGGCTTCGCGGCCCTGTTGCAACCAGGGTCGGGCCCAAACCAGATCGGCGTTGCCGCCGCGCTGCTGCAAGCGGGGCATGCCCGCCAAGCCAGCCACACCGCCGCCGCGCAGGGCTTGCAGCAGCAGGGTTTCGGCCTGATCGCGCCGGTGGTGGGCCATGAGGATGAGCGTGGCGCCGGCCTCGATCGCCATCTCGGCCAAGGCCGCGTAGCGCCCCTCACGAGCCCAGGCCTCGATGCTCTGCCCCGCAGCGGGCTCGCCCGCCAAGCGCCGGTGACGAAACTCGACCGGCAGGCCTTGTGCCGCCCATTCCCGGCACAGCGTTTGCCCGTGCTGCAGCCAGACATCGGCTTGCGAGCTCAGGCCGTGGTGGACATGGAGGGCCAGCACCTGCACAGGCGCCTCCAGCGTGCGATTCAACGCCTGGGCCTGGCGCGCCACGCAGTAGAGCAAGGCCGTCGAATCCCGGCCGCCGCTGAAGGCCACGGCCACGAGCCGGGGCTGGGCCAGATCGACATTCAGCTTGAGATTCGGCACGGCAAGACATCGCCCATGAAAAACGGGCCCCTCGGGGCCCGGTGTTCGCGATCCGCGGAGGGATCAGCGGCTCTTGGTGTCGCCAAAGCGACCATAGGCCTGCAGACGCTCGTAACGGCGGTCCAGCAGCTCCTTGGGCTTGAGGTCGCTGACCTGGCGCAGGGCGTCGCTGAGAGCGCGCTTGAGGTTGGAGGCCATCTGCTTGTTGTCGCGATGGGCGCCACCGACCGGCTCGTTGACGATCTTGTCCACCAGGCCCATGGCCTTCAGGCGGTGGGCGGTGATGCCCAGGGCGCTGGCGGCTTCCGAGGCACGCTCGGCGGACTTCCACAGGATGGAGGCACAACCTTCCGGCGAGATCACCGAGTAGGCCGAGAACTGCAACATCAGCACCTGGTCGGCCACGCCGATGGCCAGGGCGCCGCCCGAACCACCTTCGCCGATCACGGTGGCGATGATGGGCACTTCCAGCTGGGCCATCTCGAAGATGTTGCGGCCGATCGCTTCCGACTGACCGCGCTCCTCAGCACCGATGCCAGGATAGGCGCCCATTGTGTCGATCATGGTGAAGACCGGCAGGCCGAACTTCTCGGCCAGCTTCATCAAACGCAGGGCCTTGCGATAGCCCTCGGGGCGCGGCATGCCGAAGTTGCGCAGTGCGCGCTCTTTCGAATCGGCGCCACGCTGGTGGCCGATCACCATGCAGGCCTGGCCATTGAAACGGGCCAAGCCGCCGACGATGGCCGCGTCATCGGCGAAATGACGATCGCCGTGCAGTTCCTGGAATTCGGTGAAGACCTCGGCGCAGTAGTCCAGGGTCTGGGGGCGCTGCGGGTGCCGGGCGATCTGGTAGACCTGCCAGGGCTCGACGTTGGCATAAACGTCCTTGGTCAGCTGCAGGCTCTTCTTGGAGAGCCGGTCGATCTCTTCGGAGATGTCCACCGCCGATTCGCTTTGCACATAGCGCAGCTCTTCGATCTTGGTTTCCAGCTCCGCAATGGGCTGCTCGAACTCGAGAAAATGTTTTTTGCTCATCCTGCGATTTCGTGTCAGTGAGGAGGGTCCGGAGACGACTCAAGCCGCCATTTTACGGGAGGCGGGAGACGGGCGAATCAGGGCTGCACCGGGGCCGGATCGAGGCTGCGCCAAATGTACCATGTGGCCACCGAGCGGTAAGGCGCCCAGGCGTCGCCCAGCTCGCGCGCCTCGGCCCGCGACACCGGCTCGCCGGAAAAGTACAGATCGCTGATGCCCTTGATCAAGCGCGGATCGTCCAGCGGCAGCACATTGGGCCGCGTCAGGTGGAAGATCAGGAACATCTCGGCCGTCCAGCGGCCGATGCCACGGATGGCCACCAGCTCGTCGATGATGGCTTCGTCGTCCATCTGCGTCCATTGCTTGACATGGACCTGGCCGTCTTCGAAATGCTGGGCCAGATCGCGCAGGTACTCGATCTTGCGGGCCGACAGACCCGCGCCGCGCAGCGACTCGGTGGGCTGCGCCAGCAAGGCAGCCGGCTGAATCTTGGCGGCATTGCCGGGCAGCAAGGCCACGAACTTCTCCCAGGACGCCTGGGCCGACTTGGCCGAAATTTGCTGGCCGATGATGGAGCGGGCCAGGGTGGTGAAGGCATCGGCCCGGCTTTGCAGGCGGGCCTCACCCCACTGAGGGATCAGCTTCTTCAGCACCCGATCGCGCTTGACGAGATGGCGGCAAGCCTCATCCCAGTAGTCCGGGGTCACCCCGGCTGCATTGGCGCGCACCACGCTCAGGCTCGCGACCAGGTGGTGCCAGCGGCGGAGTCCTGCAAGACGATGCCTGCGGCCAGGAGTTCGGCGCGGATGCGATCCGCACCGACGAAATCACGCGCGGCCTTGGCGGCGGCGCGGGCTTCGATCTGCGCCTGAATGGCGGCTTCGTCCAAGCTGGCGCCGGCCTGCAAGTACTGGCGAGGCGGTTGCTGCAACACACCGAGGGTGCCAGCCAGCTTCTTCAACAAGGCCGCATCCGCCAACGAACGCGTGCGGTTCACTTCGCTGGCCAGCTCGAACAACACAGCCAGGGCGCCCGGGGTGTTGAAGTCATCGTCCATGGCCGCACGGAACGCCGCGGCACGCGGCTCGCTCCAGTCCAGCTCAGCCAGCTCCGGCACCTCCAGCCCATCGAGCGCGGTGTAGAGACGGCGCAGCGCGGCGCGCGCGTCGTCCAAGTTGGCATCGCTGAAATTGAAGGGGCTGCGGTAATGGGTGCGCAGCATGAAGTAGCGCAGGGTTTCGCCGTCGTAGGTCTTCAGCACATCCTGGATGGTGAAGAAGTTGCCCAGGCTCTTGGACATCTTCTCGTTGTCCACATTCAGGAAGCCGTTGTGCATCCAGACGTTGACGAAAGAATGGCCCAGCGCGCCCTCGCTCTGAGCGATTTCATTCTCGTGGTGCGGGAACTGCAGATCCATGCCGCCGCCGTGGATGTCGAAACGCTCACCCAGCAAGGCGCAGGACATGGCCGAGCATTCGATGTGCCAGCCGGGGCGGCCCGGGCCGTAGGTGCTGGCCCATTTGGCGTCCTCGGGCTCGCTCTCCTTGGCGGATTTCCACAGCACGAAGTCCAGGGCGTCGAGCTTGCCGTCGTCTACGGCCACGCGCTCGCCGGCGCGCAGATCGTCCAACGACTTGCCGCTGAGCTTGCCGTAGCCGGGGAATTTGCGCACGGCGTAGTTCACATCGCCGTTGCTGGCCCGGTAGGCCAGGCCCTTGTTTTCGAGCGTGCCGATCAGGTCCAGCATTTGGCCCACGTAATCGGTGGCGCGCGGCTCATGGGTCGGGCGCTCGACGCCCAAGGCGCCGATGTCGCGGTGCATGGCGGCGATCATCTCGTCGGTCAGCTCGCGGATGCTGATGCCGCGCTCGACCGCGCGCTTGATGATCTTGTCCTCGATGTCGGTGATGTTGCGCACATAGGTCACGCGGTAGCCCGAGGCCTTGAGCCAGCGCTGCACCACATCGAAGGCCATCATCATGCGGGCATGGCCCACATGGCAGAGGTCGTAAATCGTCATGCCGCAGACGTACATGCGCACATGGCCGGGTTCGATGGGAGCGAAAGGCTGGACCGAGCGGGTCAGCGTGTTGTAAATGCGAAGAGACGACATGGGTGCTTGAGCCAGGATTTACGCGCCGAGCCGACAAAAGACGTCAAAGTGGCTGGCGAGCCTGCGAAGCGCGCGGAGGCATGGGCTGCGGCCGGTTCGGCTTCAAGCGATGCTCACACTGCTTCGAAGGCCGGCCGGACGACTGTGGGCGGGCGCCGTAGAATGAGCCTCAGTATACCGGCAGGGTTCTGCAGCCAAGTCCTGGCACTTACCCGCCAAGCTGCCCCACTTGCGCCCCATGCCCGACCAAACTCTGCCCTCCCCCCTGCTTCCAACACCCCGCCGGCAGCCTCGGCTGCGGGCACGGCGGCCGTTCCTCACCGCACTGCTGACCCTCGGCCTGCTGGCACCGGCTTGGAGCCAGGCCAGCGAGCTGGACATCGCCCAGCGCCAGTGGCTGGCCGGCCAGCGCCAGCAGGCCGTAGGCACGCTGGAAGCGGCCCTGAAGCAAACCCCTGACGAGCTGAAGCTGCGCTTCGCCCTGGGCGTGATGCGCATGGAGATGGGTCAGCTGTCCAGCGCCCAGCAGATCTTCATCCAGCTGACGGAAGACTTTCCCGACCTGGCCGACCCCTACAACAATCTGGCCGTCATCCATGCCGGCCAAGGCGACCTGGACCGGGCCCGCAACGAGCTGGAACAGGCCCTGCGCCTGCAACCCAGCCACGCCCAGGCCCAGGAAAACCTCGGCGATGTGCTGTTGCGCCAGGCACTGCGGGCCTACCAACGCGCGCAAGAGGCCATGGCCGCCCCGTCGACCAGCCTGGCGCTCAAACTCAAGCGCACCCACGATCTCTTGCAGGAAGCGTCAAGCCGCAGCCGCTGAGCGGCCAGAGAGACAAGACCTTTCACGAGCGAAGGCGTTGCCGGCCTGAAGCCGGCGGCGCACCGACAATCGCGCCGCTTCAATCCAATTCACAGACCCCAAGATCCCCGGAGGAATGCGTCCCATGCCAAGGAATTTCGTGCAGTCCCTGAGCCGCCGCCTGGCCCTGTTCTCGCTGGCCGCCCTGGCCGTCTGCAGCGCCGAGGCCCAAGCCCCGCTGGCCACGCCAGCCTCGGCCGCGGCCGTGCCGCAAATCAACCCGACCGTGTTCGTGCGCCTGAGCACCAGCGAAGGCGAGATCCGCATCGGCCTGGATGCCGACAAGGCACCCAAGACCGTGGCCAATTTCCTGCAGTACGTGAAGGCCGGCCACTACAACGGCCTGATCTTCCACCGCGTGATCGAGAATTTCATGATCCAGGGCGGCGGCTTCACCAAAGACCTGCAGCAGCGCCCGACCAAGCCGCCGATTCCGCTGGAATCGCGCAACGGCCTGAAGAACCTGCGCGGCACCCTGGCCATGGCCCGCACCAGCGATCCGAACTCGGCCACCTCGCAGTTCTTCATCAACACGGTGGACAACGCCTTCCTGGACGCTGACAACTCGCGCGACGGCAATGGCTACGCCGTCTTCGGCCAGGTGCTCGAAGGCATGGACGTGGTCGACAAGATCCGCGCCACGCCCACCACGGCCCAAGGCCCGCACCAGAACCTGCCGCAAACCCCCATCACCATCACCAAAGCCCTTGTGGAGCCCAAGAAATGAGCAAGATTGTTGAACTGCACACCAACCACGGCCTGATCCGCGTCGAACTCGACGACGTCAAGGCCCCGATCTCGGTCGCCAACTTCCTGTCCTATGTGAACAACGGCCATTACAACGGCACCGTGTTCCACCGCGTGATCAAGGGTTTCATGATCCAGGGCGGCGGCTTTGAAGTCGGCATGAAGCAAAAGCCGACGGCGGGCGAGATCCAGAACGAAGCCAACAACGGCCTGAAGAACGACCACTACACCCTGGCCATGGCCCGCACCAACGCGCCGCACTCGGCCACCGCCCAGTTCTTCATCAACACCACCAACAACGGCTTCCTGAACTTCAAGTCCGAGTCTTCGCAAGGCTGGGGTTATGCCGTGTTCGGCCGCGTGATCGAAGGCAAGGAAGTCGTTGACGCCATCGAGAAAGTCAAGACCGGCCGCTCGGGCTTCCATGACGATGTGCCGCTGGAAAACGTGGTCATCGAGCGCGCGGTCGAAGTTGCGGCCTGAGACGCCTTCTGCGGCGTCAGCGCCGGCCGTAGCAGCAGCGGAGGCTGAACCCCGCCCTGCCCTGCCGGCTTTTGCCGAGCTGAACGTGCCCGCCGAGTGGCGCCGGCTGGACTTTCTGTCCGACCTGCACCTCTCGCCGGACACGCCAGCCACCCTGGCCGCCCTGGCCGCCCATCTGCAGGACAGCAGCGCCGAGGCGATCTTCCTGCTGGGCGATATCTTCGAAGTCTGGATCGGTGACGACGCCCGGCACCAGGACTTCGAAGCCTCGTGTGTGGAACTGTTGCACGCCGCCAGCCAGCGCCACACCCTGTTCTTCATGGCCGGCAACCGCGACTTCCTCGTCGGCCCAGACATGCTGGTCGCTTGCGGCATGCAAGCCCTGGCCGACCCCACGGTGCTGAATGCCTTCGACCAACGCTGGCTGCTCAGCCATGGCGATGCCTTGTGCCTGGACGACAAGCCCTACCAGGCCTTCCGCGCCCAGGTGCGCAGCGCCGCCTGGCAGGCGCAGTTCCTGGCTCGCCCCCTTGAAGAACGCCGCGCCCTGGCCCGCCAGATGCGCGAGGCCAGCCAGGCCGGCCAAGCCGAGATGAGCGTGTACGCCGATCTGGACAGCGCCGCCTGCGTGCAATGGCTGCAAGCCTCCGGCTGTGGCGACCTGATCCACGGCCACACCCACCGGCCAGCCCGGCATGAGCTGGCGCCGGGTCTGCGCCGCCATGTGCTGTCGGACTGGGATTTCGAAGGCGCACAGCCGCGCGGCGACCTGCTGCGTTTGCGGCACGCCGGCCTGCGCCGCATCGACCTGGCCTGATGGGCTGGCTGGGCCACGTTCTCTCGCGTTTGCAAGCGCTGCCCGGCGCCTGGCGCCGGCAGCGCGAGCAACGCACCGTGGAGCGCCTGGCGATCCCCGAGCCGCTGTGGCAGCTGACCCTGCTGCGCTACCCCTTTCTCGCCCAGCGCTCCGCCGAAGACCTGAAGGAGTTGCGCCGCCTGTGCTCGCTGTTTCTCGACAGCAAGGAGTTCCACGGCACGGCCGGCTTTGAAGTCAGTGATGAAGTCGCCCTGGCCGTCGCGGCCCAGGCCTGCCTGCCGGTGCTGCACCTGGGGCTTGCCTGGTACGACGGCTTCGTCGGCATCGTCATGCATGAGAGCGAAGTGCTGGCACGCCGCGAGATGATGGACGAAGACGGCATCGTCCACGCTTTTGACGAAGAGCTGGCCGGCGAAGCCATGGAAGGCGGGCCCTTGATGCTGAGCTGGCAAGCCATGGCAGCACACCCCGATCCCGCCCTGGACCCCGGCGACAGCATCTTCAACGTCGTCATCCACGAGTTCGCCCATGTGATCGACATGCGCGACGGCTGGGCCGATGGCGTGCCACCCCTGCCCAGCCTGGCTGAGCGCGAGCGCTGGCTGGATGTGATCGAGCCCGAGTGGCAAGCCTTCTGCGCCCGCGTGGACGCAGGTGAAGCCACCTTGATCGACCCCTACGGCGCCGAGAGCCTGGAAGAGTTCTTCGCCGTGGCGGTGGAGGCCTTTTTTGTGGCGCCCACCGAGCTGCGCCAGGAGCAGCCTTCGCTGTACCGGCTGCTGGCCGGCTTCTTCCGGCAAGACCCGGCGGCCTGACGCTTCGAAACAGCGGCACCCCCAATAAAAAGAAAAAGCCCCGAGACAGGCTCGGGGCTTGGGTGATTCGGGCGCCCGGCTCAGGGCGCCTCATCATCAAGCTCAGCTGGCCGTGGCCGGCTCCGCCTTGGGCTTGTTGTCCTTGGGCTTGCTCAGAGGCTGGATGTCCAGCTGGACCTCGCCAGCGCCATCGACATCCACACCCAGGCGACCGCCATCGACCAGGCGACCGAACAACAACTCGTCGGCCAAAGCGCGACGGATGGTGTCCTGGATCAGGCGCTGCATGGGGCGGGCACCCATCAGCGGATCGAAGCCCTTCTTGGCCAGCTGCTTGCGCAGCGCGTCGCTGAAGGTGACCTCGACCTTCTTCTCCTGCAGCTGGCTTTCCAGCTGCAACAGGAACTTGTCGACCACGCGCATGATGATTTCCTCATCAAGCGCACGGAAGGACACGATGGCGTCCAGGCGGTTGCGGAACTCCGGCGTGAACAGGCGCTTGATGTCGGCCATTTCATCGCCCTGCTGGCGCGAGTTCATGAAGCCGATGCTGCTCTTGTTCATCACTTCGGCGCCGGCATTGGTCGTCATGATGATGATGATGTTGCGGAAATCGGCCTTGCGCCCGTTGTTGTCGGTCAGCGAGCCATGGTCCATGACCTGAAGCAGAACATTGAAGACATCCGGGTGCGCCTTCTCGATTTCATCGAGCAGCAGCACCGCATGCGGCTTCTTGGTCACGGCCTCGGTCAGCAGACCGCCTTGGTCGAAACCGACATAACCCGGAGGCGCGCCGATCAGGCGGCTGACCGCATGGCGCTCCATGTACTCGGACATGTCGAAGCGAATCAGTTCGATGCCCAGGATGTAGGCGAGCTGCTTGGCCACCTCGGTCTTACCCACGCCGGTCGGGCCGCTGAACAGGAAAGAACCAATCGGCTTGTCCGGCTTGCCCAAGCCGGAGCGCGCCATCTTGATGGCAGCGGCCAAGGCATCGATGGCCGGCTCCTGGCCGAACACCACGCTGTTCAGATCACGATCCAGGCTCTTGAGCTTGCTGCGGTCATCGCTGGACACGGAGGCGGGCGGGATGCGCGCGATCTTGGCCACGATGTCTTCCACCTCGCTGCGCGTGATGGTTTTCTTCTGCTTGCTCTTGGGCAGGATGCGCTGGGCAGCGCCGGCCTCATCGATCACATCGATGGCCTTGTCCGGCAGATGGCGGTCGTTGATGTACTTGGCCGAGAGCTCGGCCGCCGCCTGCAGCGCACCCAGGGCGTACTTGACGTTGTGGTGCTCTTCGAAGCGCGACTTCAGACCCTTGAGGATCTCGATGGTCTGCTCGACGGAAGGCTCAGCCACATCGACCTTCTGGAAGCGACGGCTCAGGGCCGCGTCCTTCTCGAAGATGCCCCGGTACTCGCTGAAGGTGGTGGCGCCGATGCACTTCATCGCGCCGGAGCTCAGCGCCGGCTTGAGCAGATTGCTGGCGTCCAGCGTGCCACCCGAAGCCGCACCGGCACCGATCAGGGTGTGGATCTCGTCGATGAACAACACGGCATGCGGCTGGTCCTTCAGCTGCTTGAGCACGGCCTTCAGACGCTGCTCGAAGTCACCGCGGTACTTGGTGCCGGCCAGCAAAGCGCCCATGTCCAGCGAATACACCACGGCTTCAGACAGCACCTCGGGCACATCGCCCTCGGTGATGCGCCAGGCCAGGCCCTCGGCGATGGCCGTCTTGCCCACGCCGGCTTCGCCCACCAGCAGCGGGTTGTTCTTGCGGCGGCGGCAGAGCACCTGAACCACACGCTCGACCTCATGCTCGCGGCCGATCAGCGGATCGATCTTGCCGTCCTTGGCCAGCTGGTTCAGGTTCTGGGTGAACTGCTCCAGCGGAGAGCCCTTGCCCTGACCTTCGCCCTCTTCGCGTTCGGTCTCGGCGCCAGCACTGCCCTCCTGCCCCTTGGGCGGCTCGGGCGGATCGGACTTCTTGATGCCGTGGGCGATGAAATTCACCACATCCAGACGCGTCACGCCCTGCTGGTGCAGGTAGTAGACGGCGTGCGAATCCTTTTCGCCAAAGATGGCGACCAGCACATTGGCGCCGGTCACTTCCTTCTTGCCGCTGCCCGTGGACTGCACATGCATGATGGCGCGCTGGATCACGCGCTGGAAGCCCAGCGTCGGCTGGGTGTCCACCTCATCGGCGCCACCCACGGTCGGGGTGTTTTCCTTGATGAACTGCGTCAGGCTCTTGCGCAGATCGTCCAGGTTGGCCGAGCAGGCGCGCAGCACTTCGGCAGCGGAAGGGTTGTCCAACAGGGCCATCAGCAAGTGCTCGACGGTGATGAACTCATGGCGCTGCTGGCGTGCTTCCACGAACGCCATATGCAGGCTAACTTCAAGCTCTTGCGCAATCATGCGGCCTCCATAATGCACTGCAAAGGATGGCCGGCGCGCCTTGCGGCCGCCAGCACCAATTCGACCTTGGTCGCCGCAACGTCCTTGCTGAAGACGCCGCAGACCCCACGCCCATCGTGGTGGATTTTGAGCATGATCTGGGTGGCCGTATCCAGGTCATGTCGGAAATATTCCTGCAAAACCATGACCACGAACTCCATGGGTGTGAAGTCGTCGTTGAGCAGCAGCACTTGGTAGAGGCGCGGCGGCTCGGTTTTTTGCGTCAGACGCTCAACAGTGGTCGTACCGTCGGCATCTTCACGCCCGGGCGGCAATCCGGGTGGCATTGGCGGTTGACTGGGGAAATCTGGCATGGATTGATTCTATCGAGAGCCACCGATACCCGCTGGCCCTCCGAAATCCATCTTGCGCCGACTGGGGAGAAAACAAGAGTGAAATTAGACCCGCGCCCCGGGCTTTTTCATCAAACGCAGGCACCCAAGGGTCTCCCCCATCCGGGCAGGCCCTGAATTGACAGCGCACAGGCCGCCGCCAAAAATCCGCCGCGGTGCAATAGACACCGGGACGGAGGCGTTATGACGATAGGAACGGTGAAGTGGTTCAACGATGCCAAGGGCTTTGGCTTTATTGAACCCGAAGCGGGCGGCGAAGATGTGTTCGCGCATTTTTCAGCCATCCAGATGGAGGGTTTTCGAACCCTGCAACAAGGCGGCAAGGTGAGTTACGAGCTGGTGCAAGGCCCCAAAGGCCAGCTGGCCCAGAACATCACCCCGCTGTATTCCACGGCCGCGCAAGCGCAGGAAGAACTCAGCGAAGCCGCCTGAGACTGGCGCTCGCTGGTGGCAACACTGGCGAAACGCTGAACACTCGGTCAGCCCGCTGACCCCAGGCGAAGAGGACCCACCGCCCGGCCATGTGCCACGGCTCAGTCCCCCAAGCAAAAAGGCCCGCAGATGCGGGCCTTTTTTTGTGCGCTGCAGGTCTCCGGCGCCAGGGCCGGAACGCCAGCTCACATGTGGTCGATCATGACCTGACCGAAGCCAGAGCAGGACACTTGCACCGCGCCGTCCATCAGGCGTGCGAAGTCGTAGGTGACCCGCTTGCTGGCGATGGCGGCTTCCAGCGAAGCGATGATCAGGTCGGCTGCTTCCGTCCAGCCCAGGTGGCGCAGCATCATCTCGGCCGAGAGGATCTCGCTGCCCGGGTTCACATAGTCCTTGCCGGCGTACTTGGGCGCGGTGCCATGGGTGGCTTCGAAGCAGGCGACCGAATCGGACATATTGGCGCCCGGGGCGATGCCGATGCCGCCCACTTGCGCGGCCAAGGCGTCGGAGATGTAGTCGCCATTCAGGTTCAGCGTGGCCACCACCGAGTACTCGGCCGGGCGCAGCAGGATCTGCTGCAGGAAAGCATCCGCGATCGAGTCCTTGATGGTGATGGGCTTGCCATTCTTGGGGCTGATGAAACGGCACCAGGGGCCGCCATCGATCAGTTCGGCACCGAATTCCTTCTGCGCCAGGGCGTAGGCCCAGTCACGGAAGCCACCCTCGGTGTACTTCATGATGTTGCCCTTGTGCACGATGGTCACGCTGGGCTTGTCGTTGTCGATGGCGTACTGGATGGCTTTGCGCACCAGACGCTCGGTGCCTTCACGCGAGACCGGCTTGATGCCGATGCCCGAAGTCTCCGGGAAGCGGATCTTCTTGACGCCCATTTCCTCTTGCAGGAACTTGATCAGCTTTTTGGCCTTTTCGCTTTCGGCCTCGTACTCGATGCCGGCGTAGATGTCTTCCGAGTTCTCGCGGAAGATCACCATATTGGTCTTCTCGGGCTCCTTCAGCGGCGAGGGCACGCCCTTGAAATACTGCACCGGGCGCAAGCAGACGTAGAGATCCAGCTCCTGGCGCAGCGCCACATTCAGCGAGCGGATGCCGCCACCGACCGGGGTGGTCAGCGGGCCCTTGATGGAGACCACATAGTCGCGCAGCACTTCCAGGGTCTCGGCCGGCAGCCAGACATCGGGGCCGTAGACACGGGTGGCTTTCTCACCGGCGAACACTTCCATCCACTGGATCTGGCGCTGGCCACCGTAAGCTTTGGCCACCGCGGCATCGACCACCTTGATCATCACCGGCGTGATGTCCGCGCCCGTGCCGTCACCCTCGATGAAGGGAATGATGGGCTGATCCGGCACATTCAGCGAATGGTCGGCATTGACGGTGATTTTGGCGCCCTGGGCAGGGACCTGGATATGCTGGAACATGTAGGAGGTACTCCGAAGGGGACGGGATGCCCTCTCGTAGAGGGCAGCCAAAAATTCTAGCGGCATTCAATGACGAAGCCGGGATATGAAAAAGCCGATGCAGGGCACCGGCTTTCTCTCGGGGCCGCTGCCGTTTGCAGGGTGCAAACGACAGCGGTTCAGGCGCTCAAGACGCCGCGGCTGATCAGCCCAGCACCGTGGCCAGGGCGGCATTGAAGCTGGCGCTCGGGCGCATCACTTCGGCCAGCTTGGCCATATCCGGCTTGTAGTAACCGCCGATGTCGGCCGGCTTGCCTTGCACCGCAGCCAGCTCGGCGACGATGGCCGATTCCTTCTCGGCCAGCACCTTGGCCAGGGGCGCGAACTTGGCGGCCAGTTCGGCATCCTCGTTCTGCGCCGCCAGGGCCTGGGCCCAGTACAGGGCCAGGTAGAACTGGCTGCCGCGGTTGTCCAGCTGGCCGGTCTTGGGGCTGGGGTTCTTGTTGTTGTCCAACAGCTGGCCCGTGGCGGCATCCAGCGTCTTGGCCAGCAACTTGGCCTTGGGGTTGTTGTTCTTCAGGCCCAGGTCTTCCAGGCTGACCGCCAGAGCCAGGAACTCACCCAGCGAATCCCAGCGCAGGTGGTTCTCTTCCACCAGCTGTTGCACATGCTTGGGGGCCGATCCGCCGGCGCCGGTTTCGTACATGCCACCACCGGCCATCAGCGGCACGATGGACAGCATCTTGGCCGAGGTGCCCAGTTCCATGATGGGGAACAGGTCGGTCAGGTAATCGCGCAGGATGTTGCCGGTCGCGCTGATGGTGTCCAGGCCGCGGATCACGCGCTCCAGGGTGTAACGCATGGCGCGAACCTGGCTCATGATCTGGATGTCCAGGCCGGCCGTGTTGTGCTCGTGCAGGTACATCTTGACCTTGGTGATCAGCTGCGCCTCGTGCGGACGGTAAGCGTCCAGCCAGAACACCACCGGCATGCCGGAGTTGCGAGCGCGAGTCACAGCCAGCTTGACCCAGTCGCGGATGGCGGCGTCCTTGCACTGGCACATGCGCCAGATGTCGCCCTGCTCCACGTTCTGGCTCATCAGCACTTCGCCGGTGTCCAGATCGGTGATGTTGGCCACGCCGTCTTCGGGGATCTCGAAGGTCTTGTCGTGCGAGCCGTACTCCTCGGCCTGCTGAGCCATCAGGCCGACATTGGGCACCGTGCCCATGGTCTTGGGGTCGAAAGCGCCGTGCCACTTGCAGAAGTTGATCATCTCCTGATAGATGCGGGCAAAGGTCGACTCCGGCATCACGGCCTTGACATCCTTCAGGCGGCCGTCGGCGCCCCACATCTTGCCGCCGTTGCGGATCATGGCCGGCATGGACGCGTCGACGATGATGTCGTTGGGCGAATGGAAATTGGTGATGCCCTTGGCCGAGTCGACCATGGCCAGCTCGGGGCGGTGCTCGTGGCAGGCGTGCAGATCGCGCTTGATCTCGTCTTGCTTGCTCTGCGGCAGGGTGGCGATCTTGTTGTAGAGATCGACCATGCCGTTGTTGACGTTGATGCCCAGCTCGTCGAACAGCTTGCCGTGCTTCTCGAAAGCCTCACGGTAGAAGATGCGCACGCAGTGACCAAACACGATGGGGTGCGAGACCTTCATCATGGTGGCCTTGACGTGAAGCGAGAACATCACGCCAGTCTGGCGCGCATCTTCGATTTCCTTCTCGTAGAACTCCAGCAGCGCCTTCTTGCTCATGAACATGCTGTCGATGACCTCACGGTCCAGCAAGGCCACCTTGGGCTTGAGCACGATGGTCTGACCGCTCTTGGTGATCAGCTCCATCTTGACGTTGCGCGCGCGGTCCAGGGTCATGGACTTTTCGCCATGGTAGAAATCGCCGCCGTGCATGTGCGAGACATGCGAGCGCGAAGCCTGGCTCCAGTCGGCCATGCTGTGCGGGTTCTTGCGGGCGTATTCCTTGACGGCCTTGGGGGCGCGGCGGTCGGAATTGCCTTCACGCAGCACCGGGTTCACCGCGCTGCCGATGCACTTGCCGTAGCGGGCGCGGATGTCTTTTTCTTCGTCGGTCTTGGGGCTTTCCGGGTAATCCGGGATCGGGTAGCCCTTGCCCTGCAACTCCTTGATCGCCGCCTTCAGCTGCGCCACCGACGCGCTGATATTGGGCAGCTTGATGATGTTGGCTTCCGGCTTCAGAGTCAGCTTGCCCAGCTCCGACAGGCGGTCGGGCACGCGCTGCTCTTCGCTCAGGAATTCCGGGAACTGGCCCAGAATGCGACCGGCCACGGAGATGTCGCTGGTCTCGACGCGAACGCCGGCCGGCGCCGTGAAGGCCTGCACGATGGGCAGGAACGAGGCCGTCGCCAGCAGCGGGGCTTCGTCGGTCAGGGTGTAGATGATGGTCGGCTGCGTTGCTGTCATGTGATTTCCAGATCGGCCATCTTCAGGCCCAAGGAGTGGAACGATTAGGGCGCCGATTCTAAGTCAGCGGCGCCGGCTGCGGACTCAAGTCTTATATAAGTCTTGGCATTTCGGCGCCTGGATCAGGCCCACTGGCTGCACACGGCGGCAATCTGCGCCCACACCCCATGGCCCAAGGCCCAGGCCGAGGCGGAGGCCAGGCCCAGGCCGCCCAGACGCACGGACCAGCGCAGGCCCTCGGCGCCGCCGTCCTTGGACTGGCGCAGGCGACGCAGCAGCCAGGGCCCGAGCGCCAGACCGGCACCCGAGCTCAGGGCAAAACTGGCCATCACCGCCCCACCCTGCGCCGGCCCCGAGGCCAGGGCCGAGAGCAGCAGTGCCGACTGCAAAAGACCACAAGGCCAGGCCACCCAGGCCAAGCCGGCCAGGCCTGCCCGGGCCGCGCGCTTGGGGCCAGCCAAAGCCAAGCCACCTTGCCGCAAACCGGCCACAGGCACTTCGACCTGGCGCGCCACATCCTGACCCAAGCGCTCCATCCAGGCCGGCTGGCGCCCCCGCCATAGCAAGGACATGCCGAGCAGAAAAGCCGCCACGTGAATGAGCACCCAGAAAGGCCGCAGCAGGGCCGTGGCCTGGCCCATCTGGCTGAGCAGCTGC
Source organism: Paucibacter sp. B51 (assembly GCF_027863535.1). Lineage (NCBI taxonomy): Bacteria > Pseudomonadati > Pseudomonadota > Betaproteobacteria > Burkholderiales > Sphaerotilaceae > Roseateles > Paucibacter sp. B51. The sequence goes on from NZ_JAPIVN010000001.1 coordinate 4,574,382, forward strand.
ATGCTGGCGGCCGCCACGGCCCCGGCCAGGCTATAGCCCAGCAGGCGGCCGAACTGGAACGCGAGCGGCGAGCGCGCCCCCGCCGCGGCACAGGTGGCGCCGCACATGGCCAGGCAGTGCGGCGTGCCCGCCAGCCCCATCAAGGCGGCGGACGCGGCCAGGCTGGCGTCAAGCATGGGGATCAGATGATGCGGGAGAAGCGCTCACGGCTGCGATCGGCTTGCAGGTATCGGTCAAACACCATAGCAACTGCGCGCACGAAATACCAGCCCATGGGCGTGACCTGGATGGCCCCCGGCTCCAACACGACCAGGCCTTGCTCGGCCAGCTCGCGGATGCGCTCCATCTCGGGCTTGAAGTACTGCTCAAAGCTGAGCAGATGCGCCAACTCGATGGACTCGAACTCCAGCCGCCCCTGGCACATCAAGGCCATGATGACGGCACGCCGGGCGATGTCGTCCCGCGTGAGGGCCAGGCCGCGCTGGATGGGCAACTGGCCCTGATTCAGCGCGTCGTAGTACTCGTCCAGGGTCTTGGCGTTCTGGCTGTAGCTGGCGCCCACCCGGCCGATGGCCGAGACGCCGAGCGCAATCAGGTCGCAGTCCGGCTGGGTGCTGTAACCCTGGAAATTGCGATGCAGCCGCCCCTGGCGCTTGGCCACGGCCAGGGAGTCACTGGCCAAGGCAAAGTGGTCCATGCCGATATAGCTGTAGCCATGGCGCTCAAAGCCGCTGATGGCCGCGGCCAGCATGGTGATCTTGTCGCCCGCCACCGGCAGCTCAGCCTCATTGATGCGGCGCTGCGGCTTGAAACGCTGCGGCAGATGGGCATAGCCGTAAAGCGCGATGCGGTCGGGCTTGAGCGCCCCCACCTGCTCGATGGTGCGAGCAAAGGACTCGGGTGTTTGCAGCGGCAGACCGTAGATCAGGTCCACATTGGTGGATTCAAATCCCAGCGAGCGGGCAGAGACCATCAAGGCCTCAACACTTTCGTAGCTCTGCTGGCGATGCACGGCCTTCTGTACCTCGGGGTCAAAGTCCTGCACGCCAAAGCTCAGACGGTTAAAGCCCAGCTGACGCAGATGAGCCAGGCGCTCGACGCTGACCGTGCGCGGATCCACTTCAATCGACACCTCGGCGCCCGGCGCCAGGCGGAAGCGCTCCAGCATGGCCTGCATCAGCTGGCTCAGCTCCGCGTCGCTCAGGAAGGTCGGAGAACCGCCACCCAAATGCAGCTGCGAGACCGCCGCGCCCCGGCCCAGGTGCTCCAGGGTCAGGTCCATCTCGGTCACCAAGGCCTGCAGGTACTCGGTGGCACGATCATGGTGCTTGGTGATGACCTTGTTGCAGGCGCAGTAATAGCAGACCGATTCGCAGAACGGAATGTGGACATAGAGCGACAGCGGCGTGTTGCCGCCCACCTGCGAACCGCCCGCGCGTTGCGCCAGCGCCTGCTGGTATTGCTCGATGGTGAAGGCTTCGACGAAGCGATCGGCCGTGGGGTACGAGGTGTAGCGAGGCCCGGATACATCGAAGCGTCGCAAGAGCGCTTCGTTGATTTGTGCGGCTGCGGGCGCACCCGCCGCAGCGCCGCTAGCAGGCTTTGTCTCAGGTTGCCGAGGGCCTCGGTCTTGAATGTTCTGTACCATGGGCCGCACTTTGCCAAGGCTTTGGCGAGCCGACTTGACAAGGATCAAGCTCGGCGCGCATTGTCGACCCAACAATGCACCCATGTTTGAGGTGCATCATGCTCATGTCCGTGAAAAATCTGGAAGTCCCGCAGCCCCAGTCTGCTCCGCCTGCTGCCTGCGAATCCCTTAAAAAGCACACGATGAATGCCACCGTCCCTATCAAGTTTGAGCCGCTGAAGGTCGCCTGCTCCAGTTGCAATTTGCGCGAGCTGTGCCTGCCGGTGGGCTTATCCTCCGGCGACCTGGATCAGCTGGACCAGCTGGTGGCCACCCGCCGCAGCGTGGCTCGAGGTGACACCCTGTTTCGCAGCGGCGACGAGTTCCAGTCGCTCTACGCCGTGCGCACGGGCTTCTTCAAAACCTGCGTGTCCTCGGAAGATGGTCGCGACCAGGTCACCGGCTTCCAGATGGCCGGCGAATTGCTGGGCCTCGACGGCATCAGCACCGACCGCCACAGCTGTGACGCTGTCGCACTGGAAGACTCCCAGGTCTGCGTGATCCCCTTCGAACAGCTCGAAGAGTTGTCGCGCGAGTTCACCGATCTGCAGCGCCAGTTCCACAAGATCATGAGCCGCGAGATCGTGCGCGACCACGGTGTGATGCTGCTGCTAGGCAGCATGCGGGCCGAAGAACGCCTGGCCGCCTTCCTGCTCAACCTTACTCAGCGTCTGCAAGCCCGCGGCTTCTCCGCCGCCGCCCTGGTGCTGCGCATGACGCGCGAGGAAATTGGCAGCTATCTGGGCCTGAAGCTGGAGACCGTCAGCCGCACCTTCTCCAAATTCCAGGAAGAAGGCCTGCTGGAGGTGAAGCAACGGCACCTGCGCATCCTCGACCAGGCCGGCCTGCAAAAGCTGGTCAACAACAGCAACTGCTGAGATCAACGCGCCCGCGGCACGGGCGGCGCAGTCAAACAAAAAGGCCTTCGTGTGAACGAAGGCCTTTTTGTTTGGCGCCACCACGCCGGGCGGGCGAATCGCATTGCGGGATCAACGCGGCCAGCCGCGCGGGTGGGCGTCCTCGGGCAAATCAGGCAAGGTGGCCAGCATGACGCTGACACTGGCTGCCAGGCTGATGACCAACCAAAAGATCATGAAGCTGACGGTATAGACCGCCTGACGCGACCAATCCAGGCGCTCGGCGCCAAACCAGCTCAGATCACTGGGGTCGACGACCGCAAACACCAGAGCCTCCATCACCCCGGCCATGAAAAAGGATGGCCAAGCCACTGCCATGGCCCAGCGGCTGCTTTGCTTGGGAACTGCCGATGCGGACGGATCAGCCGCGTCCATGATCACTGCCCGCCAGTGGCTGCATGGTTGCGCGCTTCACGCGCAGGAACCAGGGCCTTGCTACCGCTGGCCTTGTTGGCCACCACCTTGTCCTCCAGCACGGGGTCGGGATTGTTGATGGCCAAGCTCAGAGTGATGAAGCTGGCCACAATCACCAGCGCCGGGCCGCCAACCACCAGCCACATCATCGGCGTGCGCCACCAGCCAGCGGCCTTGGGGGCCGCCGTGCCATTTTCAGGCTTGAAATTCTGGCTCATGCGTCTCGTCTCCTGTGTGTGTGGGCCAAGCTTGGTTCAGCGCGGCACGATGAAGGTTGATTTTTCATGCACGACGGTCGCACCGCTGCTGGCGCCGTCGAGGCTGCGCAGCTGGAACTCGATCGCGTGCGAGCCCTTGCGATCCTGCGCCGCGCGGGCCGCTGTCTCGGGCGGCACCCGCACCGACAGCGTCAGCCAGCGCGCCTCGGCCGGTGCAACACTGAGCTCAGCCACCTGCTCCAGTTTGATGCCCTCCATGCCGATGACCGTCACCTGATAACGGTGATTCTGTTCGGTGGCGTTCATGACCTGCAATCGGTAGAGGTTCTCGACATAGCCATCCTCCACCACGCGGGCAAGCACACCACGGTCACGCACCACATCGAGCTTGACGGGGCTGCGCAGGAACAAGAGGCTGGCCAGCAAGGCGGTGCACAACACGAACAAAACCACGGTGTAGATCACCACACGCGGGCGGAACAAGCGGCGCAGCTTTTGCGCCGGGCTCAGGTGTTGCTGCAAGCCGTTTTGAGTGTCGTAGCGGATCAGGCCACGCGGGTAGTTCATCTTGTCCATGACGCCATCACAGACGTCGATGCAGGCGGCACAGCCGATGCACTCATACTGCAAGCCCTTGCGGATGTCGATGCCTGTGGGGCAAACCTGGACACACAGGGTGCAGTCGATGCACGACCCCAGTCCCGCGGCCTTGACTTCGTCCACGCTGGCCTTCTTGCTGCGGGAGCCGCGCGGTTCGCCGCGCTCGGCGTCGTAGCTGATGATCAATGTGTCCTTGTCGAACATGGCGCTCTGGAAGCGCGCGTAGGGGCACATGTATTTGCAGACCTGCTCACGCATGAAGCCCGCGAAGCCGTAGGTCGCAAAGGCGTAGAACAGCACCCAGAACCATTCCCAAGGGCCAAAGCTGAGAGTGAACGCCTCAGCCCACAAGGACTTGATCGGGGTGAAATAGCCGACAAAAGTGAAGCCAGTCCAGAGCGCGACGGCGATCCACACCAGTTGCTTGCCGCCCTTGCGCCACAGCTTGTTGAAACCCCAAGGCGAGGCATCCAGCTTCATGCGCGCCTGGCGGTCACCCTCGAACTGCCGCTCGATCCACAAGAAAATTTCGGTGTAGACCGTCTGCGGGCAGGCATAGCCGCACCACAGCCGCCCGGCCACGGCGGTGAACAGGAACAGGGCATAAGCCGAGATCAGCAGCAGCCCGGTCAGGTAAATGAAATCCTGCGGGTAAAGGACCAGGCCAAAAATGTAAAAACGCCGGCTGGCGAGCTCGAAGAGCACCGCCTGCCGGTCGTTCCAAAGCAGCCAGGGCAGACCGTAAAACAGGATCTGCGTGAACCAGACCAGCGCCCAACGCCAGGAGGCGAAGAGGCCGGACACGGCACGGGGGTAGATCTTCTTCTGCGCTGCGTAGAGCGAGACGATTTCTACCACCGCATCCTCGCCATCCGCCGGCTTGGCGGCTGGCGCAGGAGCGATGGCCGGTCCGACGCGGGGCGCCGGCGGTACTGCCCGGGCTTCAGTCATGGTCGATCACTCAAGGGGCCGTGGCCACAGTTTTGTTGTTGGACAGGCTCCAGACATAGGCACCAAGCACCTGGATCTGTTCGGCACTCAGACGGGTCGACTGGGCTGGCATCAGATTGTTTTTGCCATTGTTGATCATGGCCATGACCGCATCTTCACCCCAGCCATGCAGCCAGATCTTGTCGGTCAGGTTGGGCGCACCCAGGGCTTGGTTGCCTTTGCCATCGGCGCCGTGGCAGGCAGCGCAGGCACCGAACTTCTCCTTGCCCTTTTGCGCGGCGATCGAGTTGTGGGCGCTGCCCGAGAGGCTCAGCACATAATTGGCCAGATTGCGCACGTCCTCGGCCGCGCCAACGGCGGCAGCCATGGGCGGCATGACGCCGTTGCGGCCGTTGCTGATGGTTTGCACGATGGTCTCGTGCGAACCGCCGTAGAGCCAGTCGCTGTCGGTCAGGTTGGGGAAGCCCTTGCTGCCCTTGGCGTCCGAGCCGTGGCAACCGGCGCAGTTGTTGGCGAACAGGCGCTCACCGATGGCCATGGCTTCCGGGTTCTGGGCCAGCTGCTCCACCGGCTTGCCGTTGAACTTGGCGTACAGCGCGCTCATGGCCTTGTGGGCATCGGCCTGCTCTTTCTCGTACTGACCCGCGCTGCTCCAGCCCAACGAGCCCTTGTTCGCGCCGAGGCCGGGGTAGGCCGCCAGATAGATGCCGGCGAACACCACCGTCAGCACGAACAGAATCGCCCACCAACGAGGCAAGGGGTTGTTCATCTCGCGCAGGTCTTCGTCCCACACATGACCCGTGCTGTTGTCACTGGCCATGACGCGGTGGCGAGCGGCGACCAGCAGCAAGACGATGCAGAACACCAGGCCAGCCACCGTCACGCCGGCCACGAACATGGACCAACCGTCAGAGAAAAAATCACTCATTGAGGCCTCCCATCGGCTTCGTCTTGCAAGGCCATGCCGGCCAATTCGTCAAAGTGCGCCTTGTTGCGGCTGGAGTAGGTCCAGACCACGATCACCAGGAACACCAGCAGTGACAGCAGGGTCACCGCCGTTCTCAAGCTATTGATATCCATTGCGGACTCCTTCTTGCTTACTACTTCAGCGAGGTGCCAAGCACCTGCAGATAAGCAATCACAGCTTCCATTTCGGTCTTGCCCTTGACTTCGTCGGCCGCGCCGGCGATCTCGGCGTCGGTGTAGGGCACGCCCACGGTGCGCAGGGCCTTCATCTTGGGTGCCAGCTCAGCCGGGTTCAGCTGAGCGCCGGCCAACCAGGGATAGGCTGGCATGTTCGACTCCGGCACCAGATCTCGCGGATTGATCAGGTGAATGCGGTGCCATTCATCGCTGTACTTGCCGCCAACACGGTGCAGGTCGGGACCGGTGCGCTTGCTGCCCCATTGGAAGGGGTGGTCGTAGACAAACTCACCGGCGGTCGAGTAATGACCGTAACGCAGGGTCTCTGACCGGAAAGGTCGAACCATCTGCGAGTGGCAGTTGTAGCAACCTTCGCGGATGTAGACGTCCCGACCGGCCAGCTGCAGCGGCGTGTAGGGCTTGAGGCCAGGCGCAGCCTCGGTGGTGGAGCGCTGGAAGAACAGCGGCACGATTTCAACCGCGCCACCTGCCAGCACCGTCACCAGGGTCAGCACAATCATCAAGAAATTGCTGGTCTCGATGCGCTGATGGCCACTGGACTTGTGTTCTATGGATGCCATTTTGTATTTCTCCTTGGATCTCGCGTTCAGCGCTTCAGGCGGCCACCAGAGTGGGGATCGGTGCCTTGACGGCACGGCCCACTTGCACCGTCTTCACCACGTTCCAGGCCATCACCAACATGCCGCCCAGGTAGAGCACGCCACCCAGCAGACGGATCACGTAGAAGGGATAGGTGGCCTTGACGCTCTCCACGAAGGTGTAGACCAGGCTGCCGTCCGGGTTGACCGCACGCCACATCAGGCCCTGCATCACACCGGCAATCCACATCGCGGCGATGTAGAGCACGATGCCCAGGGTCGCGACCCAGAAGTGCAGCTCAATGGCCTTCTTCGAGTACATCTCGGTGCGACCGAACATGCGGGGAATCAGGTGGTAGAGCGAACCCATGGAGATCAGCCCCACCCAGCCCAAGGCACCCGAATGCACGTGGCCCACGGTCCAGTCGGTGTAGTGGCTCAGCGCATTGACGGTCTTGATGGACATCATCGGACCTTCGAAGGTCGACATGCCGTAGAAGGACAGGGACACGATCAGGAACTTCAGGATCGGGTCGTCACGCAGCTTGTGCCATGCACCGCTCAGGGTCATGATGCCGTTGATCATGCCGCCCCAGCTGGGCGCCAGCAGCACCAGAGAGAACACCATGCCCACCGATTGCGCCCAGTCCGGCAGCGCGGTGTAGTGCAGATGGTGCGGACCCGCCCACATATAGGTGAAGATCAGCGCCCAGAAGTGGACGATGGACAGGCGGTAGCTGTAGACCGGGCGGCCGGCTTGCTTGGGGATGTAGTAGTACATCATGCCCAGGAAACCTGCTGTCAGGAAGAAGCCCACGGCATTGTGGCCGTACCACCATTGCACCATGGCATCCTGCACACCAGCGTAGGCCGAGTAGCTCTTGAACAAGCTCACCGGGATGGCGGCACTGTTGACCAAATGCAGCAGGGCGACGGCGATGATGAAGGCGCCGAAGAACCAGTTGGCCACATAGATGTGCTTGACCTTGCGGGTGCCGACGGTGCCGAAGAACACCACGGCGTAAGAGACCCAGACCAGGGTGATCAGGATGTCGATCGGCCATTCCAGTTCAGCGTATTCCTTGCCGCTGGTGATGCCCAGCGGCAGGGTCAGCGCGGCCGAGAGGATGACCAGCTGCCAGCCCCAGAACGTGAACCAGGCCAAGCCGGGCGCGAACAGCCGCGTCTGGCCGGTGCGCTGCACCACGTGATAAGCCGTGGCGAACAGGGTGCAACCACCGAACGCGAAGATCACCGCATTGGTATGCAGCGGTCGCAAGCGGCCATAGCTCAGCCATGGAATGCCCAGATTGAGTTCCGGCCAGGTCAGCTGGGCAGCAATGATCACCCCCACCAACATGCCCACAACACCCCAGAGAACAGCGGCCAGTGCGAATGCACGTACCACACCATCCTCGTATACGCCTCCGGATGCAATGTCCGGCGCAGCAGTCTTTGCCATTTGTTTTGGCTCCTTGCAGCTTTTAGTTTGACGAGGGCGATTCTTTGCCAGCGCCCGGAGCGGAGGATTGACCTTCATCAACCCCCGCAGCTTCTTCAAGAATACGAACGCCTTCGCGCTCCAAATCTTCGAGTTGGCCGTTGTTAATTGCCCACCCAAACACACCCACGATCACCAGCACCAAGAGCACCGACACCGGGATCAAGAGATACAGAACTTCCATGCTCAGCGTCCGTTCAGATTGCGCGCCAGACGCTGCGCGTTCAAGACCACCCAGACCGAGCTGCAGGCCATGCCCAGGCCGGCAGCCCAAGGCGGCAGATAGCCGGCCAGCGCCAGGGGAATGCAGGCCGCGTTGTAGCCGGCCGCCCAAGCCAGGTTCTGGCGGATGATGCGGCGCGTGCGCAAGGCCAATTCACGCAGCTGCGCCAGATCGGTCAAACGGCCGGACAGCAAGAGCGCATCGGCACTGGCCCGCGCCAGCATGGCGCCCTGCCCCATCACCACGCTGGCATCGGCCCGCGCCAGCACCGGCGCATCGTTGATGCCGTCGCCCACCATCAAGACACAGTGCCCCGCCTCTTGCAGGCGCTGCACCTCGGCCAGCTTGCGCTCCGGACTGGCGCCGCCGATGGCGCGCTGCACGCCCGCCTGCCGGGACAAGGCCTCGGCCCGCGCCGGCGCATCGCCGGACAACAAGACCGTATCCAGTCCGAGAGCATGCAGGCGCTGCAAAGCCTCGAGCGCATCGGCGCGCAAGCACTCGCCAAACTGCATCAGCAAGACCTGACCCTCTGCCTGCTGGCCCTGATCCTGGCCTTGGCAGGCAAAAGCCAGCTGCGCGTCGCGGCGCAAATCGGCAGGCAGGGTTTCCGGCAGGCCCGCCGTGGCCACCCAGGCCGGCGCGCCAAGGCGCCAGACCCGGCCCTGCGCATCGCGGGCCTGCAGGCCTTGCCCGGGATGCTCCTGCACCTCGGACCACAGCTTGCCCGCGGCTGTCTCGCTGTCTTGAGTCGGCGCGCTCTGCAATCCTGCGCTCTGCACCAGGGCGCGCGAAAACGGATGCTGCGACTGCTGCGCCAGGCTGCGCGCCGCCGCCAGCAACTCGGCCGCTTGCGCGGGATCAGCCGCTGCGTGGGCCAGCAAGCTCATGCGGTCCTCGGTCAGGGTGCCGGTTTTGTCGAGCACCACGGTGTCGACCTTGCACATGGTCTCCAGCAGATCCATATGCACCAGCAACAAGCCGCGGCGAGCCAGGGCACCGGTCGCGGCCAAACGCGCGGCCGGCGCCGCCAGAGACAAAGCGCAGGGGCAGGTGACGATCAGCACGGACACCGCCACCCAGACGGCTCGACCGGGCTCGATCTGGCTCCACGCTGCAGCGGCCAGGCCAGCCAGCAGCAACACGGCCCACAGAAAATAGCCCGCCACCCGGTCCGCCAGCTCGACCATGGCCGGGCGCTGGCTCATGGCCTCGCGCATCAGGCGCTGGATGGCCTCGTGGCGGGTGTCGGCGCCAACGCGGCTGACGCGCACCCACAGCGGTGCCTGCACATTGATGCTGGCCGCCACCACCTCGTCACCCACGGTCTTAGCCACCGGCTGCGACTCACCGCTGAGCAGAGCCTCGTTGGCCGAACTGCTGCCGCGCTCCACACGACCATCGGCCGGAAAAGCCTGACCCGCCGCGATGCGCACCAGGTCCCCCACGCGCAGGCGGATGGGCGCCACGCGGCTGACCGAACCATCGGCTTCGATGCGCTCCACGGCATCCGGCAGCGCCGAGTTGGCCGCCTCCAGCGTACCCGCCGCCCGATGGCGCGCCCGCAGTTCCAGCCAGCGCCCGGCCAGCAGGAAGGTGACGAACATGGTCAGCGAGTCGAAATACACCTCGCGGCCGAACAGGCCACCCGGCTCAAACAAAGCCCCGCTGCTGGCGACAAAGGTGACCGCCAGCCCCAGAGCCACCGGCACATCCATGCCCAGGCGGCGCGCACGCAGCTGCTGCCAGGCCGCGCGGAAAAACGGGCCGGCCGAGAACAAAAGCACCGGCAGGCTCATCACCCAGCTGGCCCATTGCAACAGGCGCTCCAGATCGGGGCTCAGGTCACCGGGCTCGGCAAAATAGGCCGGCGCCGCCATCATCATCACCTGCATCATCAGGAAGGCGGCGACAAACAGGCGCCAGACAGCCTGGCGTTGTTCGCGCTCACGCAACTGGCGGGCTGGCGCAGCCACATCGGGCGCAGCGCCGTAACCAGCTCGCTCGATACGCGCCAGCACTGCAGCCAGTCGAGTCTGCGTGGGCAGCCAGCGCAGGCTCAGGCGCGCGCTGGCCGCATTGACCACGGCGCCATTCACCCCCGGCAGCTCCAACAAAGCCCGTTCGATGATGCCAGCACAGGCCGCGCAATGCAGGCCGGAGAGCTGGAACTGAGATTCCGCCACCGACTCACCACCCGACCAACGCGTGAAGGGCGCCAACAAATCGGGGTCATCCAGGGGCGCAATCGCCGCAGGCGCGGGGCCTGCGACAGGCTGACCCGCCCTGGCCTCGCCGGCAAGCTCTGAAGGAGAAATAACTGGAGCGGTAATGGGGATCATGGTTCGGCAGCCGTAGCCGTAATCTAGGCCCGAACCCCTCGCCTCGTCATGACATTTATCAAGGCCGTGTCGCAAAGCTGCTTCATTCCACGCAGCAGTCGACCCCAGAAAAAAAGAGGCCGGCTAACGCCGGCCCCTTTCGAAATCAAGGCGACTCGCGATTTCAGGCGAAATTCGCCGCAGCAAAGTCCCAGTTGACCAGATGGTTCAGGAAAGTCTCCACGAACTTGGGACGCAGATTGCGGTAGTCGATGTAGTAGGCATGCTCCCACACGTCAATGGTCAGCAGCGCGGTGTCGGTGGTGGTCAGCGGCGTGCCGGCGGCGCCGGTGTTGACGATGTCCAGGCTACCGTCGGCCTTCTTCACCAACCAGGTCCAGCCGGAACCGAAGTTACCCACGGCGCTCTTGGTGAAGGCTTCCTTGAAGGCATCCAGGCTGCCCCACTTGGCGTTGATGGCCTCGGCCAGAGCGCCGGTCGGTGCGCCGCCGCCGTTGGGCTTCATGCAGTTCCAGAAGAAGGTGTGGTTCCAGATTTGGGCGGCGTTGTTGTAGATCGGGCCACTGGACTTCTTGACGATCTCTTCCAGGCTCAGGGCTTCGAACTCGGTGCCCTTTTGCAGATTGTTCAGGTTGACCACGTAGGCGTTGTGGTGCTTGCCGTGGTGGAACTCCAGCGTCTCGGCGCTGTAGTGAGGGGCCAGGGCGTCCTTGGCATAGGGCAGTGCGGGCAACAGATGTTCCATATCAACTCCTCAGGGCTGTATTGAGAGAAAGAAAGCTGGGCTCGGGCAGCCAGGGCCAAAGCGTTGCGGGCGATTGTAGGCAGCTTGGCTGGCTTTGACGGGGCGGCGGTGATAACCCTTCAGTCGGCGGGCTTGGCAGACTTGGTGGATTTGGGCCGGGGCGCCAGCACCTGCATCTGCGCCTCACCGTCGGCCAGCACGGCATGGACCTGTTGGCCCGGCTGCAGCTGCCGCACTGAGATCAGAGCCCGGCCTTCGCCATCGTCCAACCAGGCGAAGCCGCGGGCCAGCACCTGCTGCGGGTCCAGGGCCGACAGCCGCGCCTGCAAGGCATCGAGCCGCAGCACCTGCGCCCGCAGCAGCTGCGGCGCCGCACGGCGGTGGCGCTGGCTCAGGTTTTCCAGGCGCTGCGCCTCGGCCGCCTGCACCCGAGGCAAGACCTGACCCCAGCGCTGGGCCAGCAAGGCCAGGCGGCGGCGCTGACGGGTCAGCACCTCGGTCGGCCGGGCCAGGCGCAGGGCCGCGCGGTCCAGGCGCTGGGCCAGGCCGTCCAGGCGCTGCTCCAGGCGGCGGCTCAGGGCATCGGAGATCGCAGCCAGGCGCTCCAGATGCGCCTCGCGCGAGGGCGCGGCCAGCTCGGCCGCGGCGGTCGGCGTGGGTGCACGCAAGTCCGCGGCCAGATCGGCCAGGGTGACATCGGTTTCATGGCCGACGCCGCAAATCACCGGCAAGGCACTGAGCGCCAGGGCCTGCACCACCCGCTCGTCGTTGAAAGCCCACAAGTCCTCCAGCGAGCCGCCGCCCCGCACCAGCAGCAGGGCATCCACCTCGTGCCGCTCATTGGCCAGCTCCAGGGCCCGCACGATCTGCGGCGGCGCCTGCTCACCCTGCACCAGGCAGGGATAGATCACCACCTCGACATGGGGCGCGCGGCGCGCCAGCGCGGTCAGCACATCGTGCAAGGCCGCCCCCGCGCGCGAGGTGACCACGCCCAAACGGCGCGGGAACACAGGCAGCGGCCGTTTGCGGTCGGCATCGAAATAGCCCTGCGCCTCCAGCCGCGCTTTCAGACGCAGGAATTGCTCATACAGCGCGCCCGCGCCGGCGCGGCGCATGCTCTCGACGATGAACTGCAGCTCACCGCGCGGCTCGTAGAGCGTGACCTTGCCGCGCAGCTCGACCAACATGCCCTCCCCCGGCGAAAAGTCGAGCAGACCCGCGGCGCGGCGGAACATGGCACAGCGCAGCACCGCACCCGCACCGTTGGAGTCCTTGAGGCTGAAATAGCAGTGGCCGCTGCCCGCGCGCATGAAGCCGGAGATTTCGCCGCCGACCACGCAGACCGAAAAGCGCGCGGCCAGGCTGTCGCTGACAGCCGTCAGCAAGGCCTGCACACCCCAGACCATGCGCTGCGGCGGGCCGCCAGAGCGGTCAAACATGCGGCGCCCTTTCGCTCTGAGCGGCCGAGAACTCCACAGCGAGCGCGATCATGGACCGGCCGGAAGTCGAGCCCGTCACGCCGCCGTCATACGCACACAAGCGCTTGTTTTTCAAGTGTTTTTTCTGCTTAAGAATGAGGCAACTTAGCCCAGAGCCTGGATTTTCGGGCCCTGGCCGCATGAAAACTCAGCTTGCCCACAAAGTTATCCACAGCGAAAGTGGATGAGTGTTCGGCGCCGATTTTCACCGCCCGCCACGCAGCGCGCACGGCAACTGATGGTCAACCCCAGGCTCGCTTGAAAGGCCCGCGCTTCGGGCCATAATCGCCCGCAATCGCGAGGCGCCCAACAGGGGCCCCGCCCCGCGGCAGGTTTTTCAGCAATCGCAGCATTCAACGACAGGGGTTGTCTTTGTTTTCGATCATACAAGCCGCCGGATGGCCGATTTGGCCCCTGCTGATCTGTTCCGTTATTGCCCTGGCCCTGATCATCGAGCGCTTCTCCAGCCTGCGCCGCAGCCGCATCGTGCCGCCCCGCCTGCTCGATGAAGTGCTGGGCATCAGCAGCCAGTCCCTGCCCACACCCGATATGGTCAACCGCCTGGCCGAGCATTCCCTGCTGGGCGAGTTGCTGGCCTCGGGCCTGCGCGCCGTCACGCTGGAGCCGCAGCTGCCAGAGGCCAAGCTGCGCCAGGTCTTCGAGCTGGCCGGTCGCCGCGCCATCCACCAGCTGGAGCGCTACCTCAACACCCTGGGCACCATCGCCACGGCCGCCCCCCTGCTGGGCCTGCTGGGCACGGTGGTCGGCATGATCGAGATCTTCGGCAGCCAGACGCCTGGCGGCGGCAACCCGGCGCAGATGGCGCACGGCATCTCCATCGCCCTCTACAACACCGCCTTCGGCCTGATGGTGGCGATTCCCTCGCTGATGTTCTACCGCTACTTCCGTGGCCGCGTGGAAGAGTATGTGCTGGAGCTGGAGCAAAGCAGCGAGCGCCTGCTGAGCCAGCTGCAGCGCTATACGGCCTGAGTCCGCGCCGGAGTTGCCACGATGAAATTCAGACAGCGCCGCAGCGAAGAGCCGGAGATCAATCTGATCCCCTTCATCGACGTGCTGCTGGTGGTCCTCATCTTCCTGATGCTGTCCACCACCTACTCGAAGTTCACCGAGCTGCAGATCGCGCTGCCGGTGGCCAATTCCGAGCAGCTCAAGGAGCGGCCGCAGGAAATCATCATCGCCGTCTCGGCCGATGGCCGCTACGTGATCAACGGCCAGGCGGTGGAAGGCCGCACGGTGGAGCTGCTGACCGCCTCGCTGACCCAGGCCAGCCAGGGCCGGCCGGAGACCATGGTGATCGTGTCCGCCGATGCCTCGGCCGCCCACCAGTCGGTGGTGAATGTGATGGACGCGGCGCGCCGCGCTGGCTTATCCCGCCTGACCTTCGCCGCGCAAACCAGCGGCCAGTGATGGCCGCTGAGCAAGAACCGTCCGCGCCGCCCGCCGGCGTGCCGCGCCCGCCGGCGCCCCTGCCCCGGCCCCTGCCCCAGCCTTTGTCTCCGTCCTTGGCGCAGACCCTGCAAGCGCAGTGGCTCACGGGTGGCGCCCTCTCCGCCAGCCTGCTGCCCCTCTCGGGCCTCTACCGCCTGCTCTGGGCTGGCCGCAGCCTGCTCTACCGGCTGGGTCTCCAGAAACCCGAAACCCTGCCCGTGCCGGTGATCGTGGTGGGCAATTGGATTGTCGGCGGCGCCGGCAAAACGCCCACCACCCTGGCCCTGCTGCAGCTCTTGCAGGGCTGGGGCATCCGGGCCGGCGTGGTCTCTCGCGGCTATGGGCGCGAGGATGATGCGGTGGCTCTGGTGCAACATGACAGTGCCGCCCGCCAGGTCGGCGATGAGCCTTTGTTGATCCATTTGCGCAGCGGCGTGCCCGTGGCCGTGGGCCGCGACCGGGTGGCCGCCGCACGCTCGCTGCTGCAGGCCCATCCAGAACTGCAGTTGCTGATCAGCGATGACGGCCTGCAGCATGGCCGCCTGCCGCGCGCACTCTCGGTCCTGGTCTTCGACAGCCGTGGTATTGGCAATGGCCATGTCTTGCCGGCCGGCCCGCTGCGTCAGCCCTTTCAGGCACAGCTGCCGCCGGACCACCTGGTGCTGTACAACGCCGATCGGCCGAGCACCGCCCTGCCCGGTTTTCTGGCTCAGCGCATGCTCGCGGGCGCGGTGTCTCTGCAGGACTGGTGGGCCGGCAAGCCAGCGCAGCTCGAGCACCTGCAAGCCTTGCGCGGGCGCCCCCTGGCCGCTGCGGCCGGCATGGCTCAGCCAGCGCGCTTTTTTGACATGCTCGAGGCCTGCGGCTTGACGCTGCAAGCGCGCCACGCCCTGCCCGACCACTACGATTTCGCCGAGCGCCCTTGGGGCGCCGAACTGGGTGATCTGTTGGTGACGGAAAAGGACGCAGTCAAACTGCGCCCCACCGAGGCGAGCACCGCAAGCGGCCCGCGCATCTGGGTGGTGGCGCTAGACTTCCGCCCCGAAGCCGCCTTTGCGCAAGCCTTGCAAGAGCGATTGAGCACCCTGGGCCTGGCCACCGCCGCAGCCTAGTTGGCGCGGCGGAACGAATCATTGATGAACGATGCACTGCAGTTGAAGATGGGGATGACGATGGATAACCGCTTGTTGGAAATGTTGGTCTGCCCCTTGTGCAAAGGTCCGCTGGAGCATCTGCGCAGCCCCGATGGCGGCCGCGAGCTGATTTGCCATGCCGACCGCCTGGCCTTCCCGGTGCGCGATGGCATCCCCGTGATGCTGGAAAACGAGGCGCGCGCCTACGACCCGGATGCCGAGAGCCACAAGCCTGTCGCCCTATGAGTTTCACCGTCATCGTGCCGGCTCGGCTGGCCTCCACCCGCCTGCCCAACAAGCCGCTGGCCGATATCGAGGGCCTGCCCATGATCGTGCGCGTGGCCCAGCGCGCCGCCCAGTCGCGCGCCAGCCGTGTGGTGGTGGCCAGTGACGCGCCCGAGGTGCTGCACGCCTGTGCCGCCCATGGCATTGAGGCGGTGCTGACCCGTGCGGACCATGTCTCGGGCAGCGACCGCCTGGCCGAAGCCTGCGAGCTGCTGGGCCTGGACGGGCAGGACTTGGTCGTCAATGTACAGGGCGACGAGCCCCTGATCGAGCCGGCCATGATCGACGCCTGCGCAGAGTTGCTGCGCCAGCGACCCGAATGCGTGATGAGCACGGTGGCCCATGGGCTGGACGACTCGCCCGAAGGCCAGGCCGAGTTCGCCAACCCGAATGTGGTCAAGGTGGTGACCGACAAGAACGGCCTGGCGCTGTACTTCTCGCGCGCCCACATCCCCTTCTGGCGCGATGGTCAGGCCACAGGTGCAACGCGCGCGCGGCCCGGCTCGGCCTTGCGCCATGTCGGGCTCTACGGCTATCTGGCCGGTTTTCTGCGCCGCTTCCCGCAGCTGGAGGTCAGCCCGCTGGAACAGATCGAATCGCTGGAACAGCTGCGCGTGCTCTGGCACGGCGAGCGCATCGCGGTGCACCTGAGCGCCGAGCGCCCCGGCCCCGGCGTCGACACACCCGAAGACCTGGAGCGCGTGCGCGCCGTGTTTCGCGCCCAGGCCGCCAAGTGAAGCGCGGGCACGGAGGCACGGCTCCTGCGAAGCCCGGGGTTACGTGAAGACAACAAGCGGGGTTTGCGTCAGTCTGGCGTAGGTCAGCGCATGCTATCCTCGCCCGCTGTTGAAGAGGGCCTTGCGTGCCTTCCATGCTGCATCAAGGAGACCCATGCGACTGATTCTTCTGGGCGCCCCCGGCGCCGGCAAAGGCACCCAAGCTGCCTTCATCTGCCAAAAATTTGGTATCCCGCAAATTTCCACCGGCGACATGCTGCGTGCCGCCGTCAAGGCCGGCACCGAAATGGGCCTGGCCGCCAAGAAGGTCATGGATGCCGGCGGCCTGGTCAGCGATGACATCATCATCGGCTTGGTCAAGGAACGCATCACCCAGCCCGATTGCGCCCAAGGTTTCCTGTTCGACGGCTTCCCCCGCACCATCCCGCAAGCCGATGCCATGAAGGCCGCCGGCGTGAAGCTGGACTATGTGCTGGAAATCGACGTGCCCGACAGCGCCATCATCGAGCGCATGAGCGGCCGCCGCGTGCATGTGGCCTCGGGCCGCACCTACCACGTCAAGTTCAACCCGCCCAAGGTGGAAGGCAAGGACGATGCCACCGGTGAAGACCTGATCCAGCGCGACGACGACAAGGAAGAAACCGTCAAGAAGCGCCTGGAGGTCTACCAGTCGCAAACCCGCCCCCTGGTCGCCTACTACTCGCAATGGGCCGCCAGCGGCGAGGCCGGCGCACCGCAGTACCGCTGCATCGAAGGCATCGGCTCGGTCGACGACATCACCCAACGAGCCCTGGCCGCCCTGAGCTGAGCATTTTTCCTTCTCGAACAAAGCCGCTTCAATGCGGCTTTCTTTTGACCAATAATTGACGTTTACGTCAACGTCAACCAACCCTTCTTTCAAAGGATTGAACATGGACATCGCAGGCAAGGTTTTCATCGTCACCGGCGGCGCTTCGGGCCTCGGTGAAGGCACGGCACGCATGCTGACGGCGCACGGCGCCAAGGTCGTGATTGCCGACCTGCAGATCGAGCGTGGCGAGGCCGTCGCGGCCGAATTGGGCGGCGCCTTCGTCAAGGCCGACGTCAGCCAGGAAGCCGACGGCCAGGCCGTGGTCGCCAAGGCCCTGAGCCTGGGCAAGCTCTTCGGCCTGGTCAACTGCGCCGGCATCGCCCCGGCCGCCAAGACCGTCGGCAAGGACGGCGCCCACGCCCTGGCTCTGTTCAGCAAGACCATCACCGTCAATCTGATCGGCAGCTTCAACATGATCCGCCTGGCCGCCGAGGCCATGAGCAAGAATGACCCCGAGCCCACAGGCGAACGCGGCGTGCTGATCTCGACCGCCTCGGTCGCGGCCTACGACGGCCAGATCGGCCAAGCCGCCTACGCGGCATCCAAGGGCGGCGTGGTCGGCATGACCCTGCCCATCGCCCGCGACCTGGCCCGCAACGGCATCCGCAACATGACCATTGCTCCCGGCATCTTTGGCACGCCCATGCTCTTCGGCATGCCGCAAGAGGTGCAGGACGCACTGGCCGCTGGCGTGCCCTTCCCTTCGCGCCTGGGCACCCCCGCCGACTATGCCAAGCTGGTGCACCAGATCATCACCAACGAGATGCTGAACGGCGAAGTGATTCGCCTGGACGGTGCCATCCGTCTGGCACCGAAGTAATTCGTTCATTCGACGGCATCGCGCTGCAACCGTCCGGCGCGCCTCAAACAAAAAAGGGCCCTGGCGCAAAGCCAGGGCCCTTTTTCTGGTCTCTGCTCTCGCTCAAGCAACCGAAGTCTGACCTGAGCGAAAGCGAGTCAACACATGCTCAATCAGCGCTTGGCGCTGCGGCTGTGGATGCCCCACAGACGAGCCAGATCGGCCGAGCCGTCCGTGCCCTTGACCGAGCGCCAGGTGGACTGCGCCTTGGATGCATCACCGGCCATGGACTGGGCCAGGCCCAGGTAGAGCTTGGCATCATCCGGACGAGCCAGATTGCCCTTCTCGATGCCTTGCTCGATGTACTTGACGCCCTTGGCCGCATCGCCGCGGAAAGCCGTGGCCAGACCCAGGGATACCAGGGCGTTGCCGTCCTTGGCAGCCTGAGCGGTCTTTTCGACCTCGGGCAGAGCAGCCTTGGCTTCGCCGATGCGCTTGACCATCAGGTCGTTCAGGCGCTTGTGCCGCTCACCTTCTTTGCCCTGGCCCAGGACATTGGCCGCAAAGCCCTTGTCCACGACCGCCTTACCTTCCTCGGGATAGCCAGCCTGAGCCGCCAACTGAGCCATTTCCATGTAGTCGTTGGCATCCTTCAGGTTGCCGGTGGCCAGCTTGAGGCGGTAAACATCCAGGGTGAAGCGATCCGAGAAACCCTTCTTGCTCTGAAGCGCGCCCAATACCTGCGTCCACAGCTCCTTGCGCGGGTAGTAGTTCAGCAATTTGGCGATGGCCAATTGCTCGGCGTTGCCATCCTTCTGACGGATGGCAGCACTCAGCAAGAGGTTCAGCTTGTCCTGCGAAGGCGTACGACCCGCCTTCTCATCGGCAGCAATCTCGGCCTCGGTGTCCTTGATGATGGAACCCATGTCGCCGGAATTGAACTGCGCCGAGGTCAGGACCTGCTTCATGGTGGGGCTGTTGCCGCCTTCCTTGAAGTAGCGCTGCGCCCAGGTCAGAGCGCGGGCGTTGTCCTTGTTGCGCAGGTAGGTGCCCGCGATCGATTCGATGTAGCGCAGCTGCTCGGCGCCCGACAGCTTGCCGCTGGCCTTCAAGGCTTCAAAAGCCTTGACCATGGAATCGGTGTCGCCAGCGCCCGAAGCAGCAGCCATGCGCATCGCTTCGATGTTGTAGTTCTCGGTGGCGTTGCGGCCACTGACAGCTTCAGCCTCGTGCACCTTGGCCAGGGCGTCCTTGTACTTGCCGGACTTGATCAAGGCGACGGCATCTTTCAGCGCCTTGCCCACCTGAGGACGCACACCCTCAGCCTGAGCATGGGCTTGCACCAAGCCCAGTTCGCCTTGGGGGGCGTTGCCCAACACAAACGCCATGGCGCCAATAGCGACCGAGGCCAATGTCCTGATCTTCATCGTCTTCTACCCTCTTTGCGAAAAAAAACGCGCCGCCCTTGACGGACGGCGCGCTGTTCTTTTGTCGTCTCAGTTCACGGCTTGCGCCGTCTCACTTGACGTACTGTTCGTTGCCGACCATGCCCATCTTCTTGACACCCAGTCGCTGAGCGGAAGCCATGACTGCTGCGACAGCGCCGTACTCGGCCAGCTTGTTGGGCTTGATGTGCACTTCGGCTTGGTCTGCCTCAGCAGCAACTTCAGCCAGCTTCGCTTCTACGGCCTGGTGATTGGGCATTTCGTTTTCATCCCAATACACCTTGCCATCAAAGTCAATCAACACCGTGTGAATCACCGGCTCTTTCGGATTCTCGATCGGCGGAGCAGGCGGAGGCATATCCAGATTCACCGAATGCAATTGGATCGGGATCGTGATGATCAGCATCACGATCAACACCAACATCACGTCGATCAAGGGCGTGGTGTTGACGTCCATCATGACTTCGGGCTCGTCGCCACCGGAGGAGCTACCTACATTCATTCCCATGCTATTCGCTCCTCGCTTCAACCACCGCGCGCAGGCGGCTCGGTGACGAAGCTGACTTTCATGATGCCGGCACGCTGGCAGGCATAAACCACACGGCCCACGGACTCGTAGCGCGACTTGTCATCGCCACGGACATGCACCTCAGGCTGCGGATTCAGAACCGCCACCTTGCCCAGACGCTGCACCAAGGCATCGACATCAGGCACCAGAGTCGTGTTCCAGTAGATCTCGCCGTTCTTGGTGACCGAGATATCAATGTTCTCCGGCTTGGTCACGCGGACGACGTTGGTTTCCTTAGGAAGCTCAACCTTGACCGTGCTGACCACCGCCGGGATGGTGATGAGGAAGATGATCAACAGCACCAACATCACGTCCACGAGGGGCGTGGTGTTGATGGTTGAGACCACTTCATCATCGCCGGAAGAAGATCCGACGTTCATTCCCATGATGGGTTCTCCGGGTCAGCGCTGATTAGCGCTTGGCAACTTGACGGTTGCCCATCAGGACGCCGTGCAGGTCACCTGCGAAGGCACGAACTTGGCCCATCACCGACTTGTTGCGGTTCACCAGCCAGTTGTAACCCAGCACGGCCGGCACAGCGACGCCCAGACCGATGGCAGTCATGATCAGCGCTTCACCCACAGGACCGGCCACCTTGTCGATGGATGCTTGGCCAGCAACGCCGATGGCGGTCAGGGCTTGCAGAATACCCCACACGGTACCGAACAGACCGATGAAGGGAGAGGTCGAACCCACGGTCGCCAGGAAGCCCAGACCGGTTTGCACGCGGCTTTGCACTTCAGCCACCGAGCGCTCGATGTTGGTCGAGACCCAGGTGTTGTGGTCGATGTTCTCGGTCAGGGCGCCTTCATGGTGCTCCGAAGCCTCGATCGCGTTGGCGGCGATGTAGCGGAAAGCGCTGGCTTCCTTCAGGCTCTTGACGCCTTCGGCCAGGCTGGCCTTCTTGAAGAAGGTGGCGCGCACGTCCTTGGCTTCGTTGGCCAGCTTTTGGGTGTCCCACAGCTTGGTGATCAGGATGTACCAGCTGCCCATGGACATGATCAGCAGCAGGGCCAGAACGCCCTTGGACACCATGTCGCCGTGAGCCAGCATGGCTTGCAGGCCGTAGGGGTTGTCTGCAGGCTTGGCAGCGGCTTGCGCCACGGGGGCAGCTTCAGCAGCAGGAGCGACAGCCTCAGTGGGAGCAGCAGCGGAAGCAGCCGCTTCTTGAGCTTGCACAGGCGAAACAGCCATTGCCGCAGCAAAGGCGATGGCGGCGAACAGGCCGGAAATACGAGAAATCATGGAGTCAACTCCTGCGAATGAAATCGAAATCGGTTTGAGAGAAATGGAGCCGGGCACTACCCTGCCCCAGTGTTGGGTCTTGCAGAACTCTAGCCTGTCGCGGCTTTATTCGATGCGGAACTGGAATTCCTGCTCGAACACGTGGTCGCCGGGGCACTCGTAAGTGTCGCGCAGCGTTTCCTCGATGGCCGCAATGATGGCGCGCTGAGCCTTGCGATCCACGCCCGGGCGCAGGCTTTGCACTTCGATGCTGGCCACACGACCCGACTTGACCGTAGCGGTGACCTTGTACAAAGCCTCACCGCTCCAGTTCACCGACGGCACTTCCGGCTTGCCCATCTTGGTGCAAACCATGCCAGCAGTCTTGGGGCCCGTGCGAACCGGGGCCGGGGCCGGGGCAGCAGCCGGAGCCGGCGGCGGCGCTGGGCGAACCGGCTGAGCTGCCGGAGGCGCCACCTGAGTCGACGCAATGGCCGGTGCCGGCGGAGCGGGCGCGGTCACCTGGAATTCCGGCGGCGGGATGAAGGGCGGCGGAGGCGCCTTCAGGTCCGGCGGCGGCGGAACAACCTTTTCAGGCTCCGGCGGCGGCTTGACCTTCTCTTCAATCACCTTGGTCTCGATGGGACCCTTGACCGCCTCAATGGCTTTCCGGGCCAGTCCACTTGCCAACGCCCACGCGATCAACACGTGGATCAAGACCACGATGCCAATACCCGTGAAGCGTGACGAGCCTTGCTTATCCTGCGCAAAGTTCATGCGCGCTCCTTCTTAAGACTGCGAATTTCTTTCATCAAGACACGTGGGTTCATCACCCCTGCGCAGCGCCCGTCTCGAACGTTCGGGTCCCACAGTCTGCCAATTTCTGAACCGTCACCACCCGACAAAGGCAGATCGATTCTCTCTATCGGCACTTGCGGCACCACCTACAACAAAAATGCCCGTCAGCTTGCGACCGCGGGCTTGAGCTCGGCATCTACCCGAAGCCGCGTCAGGCGGAGTCGGACATCTACACAAGCGCCCGCGATCATAAACGAGTTCCAAAGCCCCGAAGCCGTGGGGATTACCCCAGGAGCTGACAAGAGCATGACACCCGAAGCCCGCGCCAGGCTTTGATCTTCGACGAGCCGCAGGCCTTACTGGTATTTTAGTGGTATCGAGTCAAATCCCATCACCCATCGAATCAGGGTTTACGCTGATTCGATCGTGAGGAAAGGCAAAGTTGTGAAACAAGTACACATCCCGCAGGAATAGCGGTTTGCGCTCGCGACACCGTCTGTCGATTCGCACCACGGCCCTCATCTGGCCCGGGCACAGAGACACGGAACACAGAGACCTAACGGCGAGAGCACAAGGACACGCACCGAGGCCATCACTCTCACTCGAAATGGCTCCGTTTCAGGGGTGCCACTTCATGTCTCGCGCCAGCCGGCACGGACGGCTCTTCCGACGCTGGATGGCTGCTGCTTGGTAACTCAATGCGCATGCGCATGATCCTCATCCGCATGGCGGTGTTTGGGGTCCCCTTGCCAGCCCATCATCACATCGCGGCCTTCCACCACCAGTTCCACCTTGGCGCCAACCGGCAGGCAGACCTTGGTGTCGACATGACCGAAAGGCAGGCCCGTGAGGATCGGCGTCTTGGTGCGCGAACGCACCGCTTCAATCGCATGCTTGAGCGTGTAGCCGCGGTCCAGCGGCGACTTCTTCCAGGCGCTGAATTCACCCAGCAGCACGGCCTTCTGCGCGTCCAGCACACCCGCCTGCTGCAGCTGCAGCAGCATGCGCTCGACGCGATAGGGATGCTCGCCCACATCCTCCAGGAAGAGCACGCCGCCCTTGATGCGCGGGAAATGCGGCGTGCCCAGCAGCGAGCTCAGCACACAGAGATTGCCACCCCAGAGCTGGCCCTTGAGGCCCAGGCCGTCAAAGCCCTTCTCGGTGCGAAAGCCCACGGCTTCGAGCAGGCCGTCCATGGCCTCGACGAAGCAGTCCTGGGTCACATCGTCCACGCCGCCCTCGTCCTTGCTGCGGCCGAAATCACCGCAGGCCAAGGGGCCGGCCCAGCTCTGTGCCTTGGCATGGGCCAGCAAACCCATCTGCAGCGCGGTGACGTCGCTGTAACCCACCCAGCGCGTTCCCTGCTCCACGCTGCGCGCCAGCAGCTTCCAATCGATCTGATCGAGCAAACGGGTCAGGCCGTAACCGCCGCGGGTGGCCAAGGCCACGCTGGGCGCCGCGCTGGCCACGCGATGCAGGGCCGCCAGGCGGGTGGCGTCATCGCCGCCAAATCGCTGATGGCGGGCCAGGGCGTCTTCGTCAACGCTGACCGCAAAGCCCAGCTTCTCCAGGCGCTTGGCCGCGCGCTTGAGTGCTGCGGCATGGGCCAGCACGCCGGCGGGGGTGTAGAGGATCAGACTCGGGCTTGCGCTCATGGCTGGGATTCCGGTGAGGGTTCAGAAGACGAAGAAAAATCGAGATGGGTCACGTCGCCGGTCGGGATGGCATCGGGCAAATCGCTGTCGCCGGCCGCAGCACGCGCGGCGGCGCGGCGCTGCCGGGCGGCGTCGCGACGCTGGGCAAAAAACTCGCGCAGCAGCTTGGACGAGGCCTCGGCCAGCACCCCGCCCTGGATGCAGGTGTGGTGGTTCAGCTGGGGCTGGGCAAACAAGTCCAGCACCGAACCGGCCACGCCGGTCTTGGGATCATGGGCGGCGAACACCACCCGCTTGAGCCGGGCATGCATCATGGCCATGGCACACATGGCGCAAGGCTCCAGTGTCACGAACAGCTCGCACTCGGGCAGGCGGTAGTTGCCCAGCAAGTTGGCGGCGTGGCGCAAGGCCACGATCTCGGCATGGGCCGTGGGGTCGTGGGTGGTGATGGGGCGGTTGTAGCCGGTGGCGATCACCTGGCCGGCGCGCATCAGCACCGCGCCGACCGGCACCTCCCCTGCAAGCCAGGCGTTATGGGCCTGATCCAGCGCAATGCGCATGGCGTATTCATCGGCGGCGGAAACCGCAGCGGCTGGCGAGGAAGATGAGAGGAGGATTTCAGTCATGGTCGGCCCGGCGCAGTGTAACAAGCGCCCTGCCCCGCTCCGGGAAATCCCTTGCTCGCCTTGCCAGAGCCGGTGCCACTCAGGGTTGAGCCTCGGAGGCGCGCGCTGCGGCCTGGTCCACCAACTGTTGCAGCTCCTGGCGCACCGCCTCCGGGCGCACGGCGCCGGCCTGCACAGCGCCAGGGGCCGATGACTCGAGCCCGGCAGCGGACGCCGCCCGGCTGCCCGATGCCGCCGGAGGCTGCAAGGAACGCGCCTGCTGCTTGACCATGAACAAGACCACCGCCAAGGTGATCACCAAACCCAAAATGCTGAACGCTGCGCGCATCGAAACACCGCCTCCTGCGGAAAACAAAAGCTCCAGAAGCCACCAGCCTAATCGAGCGCCCCATCCAGCCGCGCATCCAGTCCCGCCTCGCGCATCTTGCGGTACAGCGTGTTGCGGCTGACGCCCAGCCGGCGCGCCGCTTCGCTGCGGTTGCCCTGGGCCAAGGCCAGGGCCTGCTGAACGCAGCGGCTGGAGGCCAGGCGCAGGTCCAGCTCCAGCGGCGCCGCCTCCTCCTCCTTCTCCTGCTCCGACTGAACAGGCTCAGCCCGCGCCAGGGCTTGCAACTCTTCGGCCATGTCGTCGGGCAGGTGGCTCCAGCCAATCTGCGCCTCGTCGGCATCGAGCAGCGCGCAGCAGGTGCGCAGCACATTGGCCAGCTGGCGCAGATTGCCAGGCCAGCGATGGCGGGCGAGCAGCGCCAACACATCGGGCTCTACGCTCACACTGCGGCTCGGCTCCGCCTCGGCCAGCAGGCGCTGCACCAGGGCCGCGAAATCGCTGCGCTCGCGCAGCGGCGGCAGTTGCAGGCTGAGCCCGTTGATGCGGTAGTACAAATCCTCGCGGAAGCGCTGCACGTCCACCTCCTCGCGCAGGCGCCGATGGCTGGCGCAGATCAGCGCAAAGTCCACCGCCACCGGCTGCCCACCGCCCAGCGGAGAGACCTGGCGCTCCTGCAAGACCCGCAGCAGCCGCGCCTGCAGCGCCAGCGGCATGTCACCGATCTCATCGAGGAAGAGCGTGCCGCCATGCGCCTGGCGAAGCAGCCCTGGCGCCCCATCCTTGAGCGCCCCGGTGAAGGCGCCCGGCTGGTGGCCGAACAGCTCCGCCTCGATCAGATGCTCGGGCAGCGCCGCGCAGTTGATGGCCACAAACGGCCCGGCGCGCCGCGGCCCGCTCTGGTGGCAGGCCCGCGCCAGCAACTCCTTGCCGACACCCGACTCGCCCTGCAAGAGCAAGGCAATCGGCTTGGCCAGCACGCGACGCGCCCGCTCGATCAGCTTGTGCACGGCCGCGTCACCGGTGTCGAGCGCGCTCAGTGCATCCGAGGCAGGGGCAGGCGCAGACGCTGGCGATGCCGTCGTGAGCAAAGCCGTGGCAGCCGGCGGCGCCACGCGTGGGCGGGGCTGCAGGGGCCGCGCACCATCGAGCCGGCCGTAGATCAAGCTGCCGTCCACCCGCTGCAGGCGCCGAGGCTGCGAACCATGCACATCAGCCAGCAGCTCCTGCATGCGCAGCCCCAGCGCCGCCTCCACCGTGCAGCGACCGAGGGCACTGGGCGCCAGGCCCAGCCACTCGAGGCCCAAGCCGTTGGCGCCGAGGATGAGGCCGTCGTCGGCCAGGGCCAGCAAGCCCTCGGTGACCGTGTCCAGCCCCTCGGGCCGGCTGTGCAGCCGCAGCACCAGGCCGCCGCCGTGACGGGCCACAAACAGCTGGTGCTCGATCATGCGCGCGGCCGAGCGGGCCAGGCCCAGGGTGTGGGGGTGGTAGCCACGGCGGTCGCCCGAGATGTCCAGCACCCCAAGCAGGGCACCGCTGGGGTCGACGATGGGCGCAGCGGCGCAAGTCAGGAATCCATTGCGCTCCAGATAATGCTCGGCGCCGTTGATGACGACCGGCCGGCCATCGGCCAGCGCCGTGCCGATCGCATTGGTGCCGCGCCACTGTTCCAGCCAGACAGCGCCGGGCCGCAAGGCCACCCGTGCGGCCTTGTCGGCAAAGCCATCGTCGCCCAGTGCGTGCAGCAGCATGCCTTGCGGGTCGGCCAGGATGACCAGGCTGTCGCTGGCCCTCACCTGCTCGGCCACAAACTCCATCACCGGCCGGGCCTGGGCCAGCAAGGCGCGGCGCTGCTCCAGGGCCCGCGCCAGCTGGGCGGCCGACGCGTGTGGCACACCCTGCGGCCGCCCCTCGGGCGCCAGACCATAGGCCCGGCTGCGCTGCCAGCTGGCATGGAGTCGGGCATCGAGCAAGCCGGCGCCCAGCTCACCGGTTTCCAGCAGCTGCCGGCGCGCCTGTCGCAGGCGGCTGGGCGGCGTGCGCAAGCTCATCAAGGCATTGGCAGCAGTCATCGCGTGTGTCTCCGTGATCGGCCCTTGTGAACGGGCTCTGAATCAGACGCGGCTCAGGTGTTGAAACCCGCGCCGCAGCACGACCTTAACAGGCTCACGGCACTTGCCAAGCCCTTGGGCTGGTTTTGCCCGCTTCCAGCACAAGTGGACGTGAAAGCTGTGCCACGCGAGGCGGCCACCTGTCCTCTTTCGTGACAGTGGGGCGGCACGGTGCGCAGCCAAGCGAGGCGGCCAGCCGTCTCGCCCCGCGCAGCAGCAGCCCTTGTGCCCAAGTTCCGCGCAAACCTAGGCCTTGGCACGCTCCATGCAAGAAACCCTGCGGCTGGCCTGCTTGCCTCTAACCCCGCAACTCAGCACCCGCGATGGAGACGGAGCAGGCCCAGACCTTGAGACCCCAACACAACACACGGAGACCGACATGCTTTACGCCAGCCCCAACACCCCCGGCGCCACGCTCGCCTACAAAGCCCAGTACGACAACTTCATCGGGGGCCGCTTCGTGCCACCGGTCAAGGGCGAATACTTCGACGTCGTCACCCCCATCAGCGGCCAGGTCTACACCCGCGCCGCCCGCTCCACCGCCGAGGACATCGAGCTGGCCCTGGACGCCGCCCATGCCGCCACGGCCCAGTGGGCAGCCACCAATGCCGCCACCCGCGCCAACATCCTGCTCAAGATCGCCGATCGCATCGAGGCCAACCTCGAATTGCTGGCTTATGCCGAGACCGTGGACAACGGCAAGCCCATCCGCGAAACCCTCAATGCCGACATCCCGCTTGCCGCCGACCATTTCCGTTACTTCGCCGGATGCCTGCGCGCGCAGGAAGGCGCGCTGAGCCAGATCGACGAGCACACCGTGGCCTACCATTTCCACGAACCGCTGGGCGTGGTCGGGCAAATCATCCCCTGGAACTTTCCCATCCTGATGGCGGCCTGGAAGCTGGCGCCGGCCCTGGGCGCGGGCAACTGCGTGGTGCTCAAGCCGGCGGAATCGACACCGATCAGCATCCTGGTGCTGACCGAGCTGATCGCCGACCTGCTGCCGCCCGGCGTGCTCAACATCGTCAACGGCTATGGCCGCGAAGCCGGCATGGCCCTGGCCACCAGCAAGCGCATCGCCAAGATCGCCTTCACCGGCTCCACCGCCACCGGCCGGGTGATCGCCCAGGCGGCGGCCAGCAACCTGATACCGGCCACGCTGGAGCTGGGTGGCAAGAGCCCCAATGTCTTCTTCGACGATGTGATGGCCCAGGACGACGCCTTCCTGGACAAGGCCATCGAAGGCCTGGTGCTGTTCGCCTTCAACCAGGGCGAGGTCTGCACCTGCCCGAGCCGGGCGCTGATTCAAGAGTCGATCTACGACCGCTTCATCGAACGCGCACTCAAGCGCGTGGCCGCCATCAAGCAAGGCAGCCCACTGGACACCGACACCATGATGGGTGCCCAGGCCTCAGCCCTGCAGATGGACAAGATCATGTCCTACCTGGAAGTGGGCAAGCAGGAAGGCGCTCAGCTGCTGATCGGCGGTGGCCGCAAGCAGATGTCGGGCGAGTTGGCCGGCGGCTATTACATCGAGCCCACGCTGTTCAAGGGCACGAACAATATGCGCGTGTTCCGCGAAGAGATCTTCGGCCCCGTGCTGGCCGTGGCCACCTTCAAGGACGAGGCCGAAGCCCTGCAGATCGCCAATGACACGCCCTACGGCCTGGGCGCCGGCGTCTGGACACGCGACGGCAGCCGCGCCTACCGCATGGGCCGCGCCATCCAGGCCGGCCGGGTCTGGACCAATTGCTATCACGCCTATCCGGCGCACGCGGCCTTCGGCGGCTACAAGGAATCCGGCATCGGCCGCGAAACCCACAAGGCCATGCTGGACCATTACCAACAGACCAAGAACCTGCTGGTCAGCTATTCGCCCAATGCTCTTGGCTTCTTCTGAGCAGCCAGCGCTGCTGAGTTGAAACAAAAAAAAGGCGGCCTTGCGGGCCGCCTTTTGCGTTCACTCAGGACTTGAACCAGGGGTTCAAGACCTGAGAGATCATTCCCACTCGATCGTTGCCGGCGGCTTGCTGGACACATCGTAGGTGACGCGGTTGATGCCGCGCACTTCGTTGATGATGCGGCCCGAGGTGCGCTTGAGCAGGCTGTAAGGCAGCTCGGCCCAGTCGGCGGTCATGAAGTCGCTGGTCTGCACGGCGCGCAGGGCCACGACGTAGTCATAGGTGCGGCCGTCGCCCATCACGCCCACGCTCTTGACCGGCAAGAACACCGTGAAGGCCTGGCTGGTCAGCTCGTACCAGCTCTTGCCCGTGGCTTCATCCTTGGTATTGCGCAGCTCTTCGATGAAGATGGCGTCGGCACGGCGCAGCAGGTCGGCGTACTCCTTCTTCACCTCGCCCAGGATGCGCACGCCCAGGCCGGGGCCCGGGAAGGGGTGGCGGTAGACCATCTCGGGCGGCAGGCCCAGGGCCACGCCCAGGGCGCGCACCTCGTCCTTGAAGAGCTCGCGCAGGGGCTCCAGCAGCTTCAGGCCGAGCTGCTCGGGCAGGCCACCGACGTTGTGGTGGCTCTTGATGGTGGTGGCCTTCTTGGTCTTGGTGCCACCGCTTTCCACCACATCGGGGTAGATGGTGCCTTGGGCCAGCCACTTGGCGCCTTTGGCGCCGGCATCGGCCGCCTTGAGCTTGGCGGCCTCGGCCTTGAAGACATCGACGAACAGGCCGCCGATGATCTTGCGCTTTTTCTCGGGGTCGGTCACACCGGCCAGCTGACCCAGGAAGAGCTCGCTGGCGTCCACGCGGATGACCTTGGCGTGCAGCTTGCCGGCGAACATGTCCATGACCATATCGCCTTCGTTCAGGCGCAGCAGGCCGTGGTCCACGAAGACGCAGGTCAGCTGGTCACCGATGGCGCGGTGGATCAGGGCGGCGGCGACCGAGGAATCGACGCCACCGGACAAGCCGAGGATGACTTCTTCATCGCCGACCTGCTCGCGGATCTTGGCCACGGCTTCTTCGATGTAGTCACCCATGATCCAGTCGCCCTTGCAACCGGCGATGTCGCGCACGAAGCGGGTCAGTATTTCCTGGCCCTTGACGGTGTGCGTCACCTCGGGGTGGAACTGCACGGCGTAATAGCCCTTCTCCTCGTTGGCCATGCCGGCGATGGGGCAGCTGGGCGTGGAGGCCATCAGCTTGAAGCCCGGCGGCATGGCGGTGACCTTGTCGCCATGGCTCATCCAGACCTTGAGCATGCCATGACCTTCCAGCGTGGCATGGTCCTGGATGCCGTCCAGCAGCTTGGTGTGGCCATGGGCGCGCACTTCGGCGTATCCGAACTCGCGATGGTCGCTCCACTCGACCTTGCCGCCCAGCTGCACCGCCATGGTCTGCATGCCATAACAGATGCCCAGCACCGGCACGCCCAGGTCCCAGACGGCCTGCGGTGCGCGCAGCTCGTGGTCCTCATAAGTCGAGGCATGGCTGCCCGACAAGATGATGGCCTTGGGCGCGAAGCTGCGGATGAACTCGTCCGAAACATCGTTGGGGTGGATTTCGCAGAACACCGCCGCCTCGCGCACGCGGCGCGCGATCAGCTGGGTCACCTGGGAGCCGAAATCGAGGATCAGGACTTTGTCATGCATGGTCGGGCTTTCACTCTCTGTCTGGATTCTGAATTCAGGGGCCGGCGGGGGCGGCCGGTGCGGCGTCGGCGCCAGGCGCTTGCTGAGGCAGCTGGGCAAAGTGCCGCCAGGCGAAGAACAGGGACAGCGCCTGCAGCGCGGCGCAGAAGTAGAACGGGGCGCCAATGCGCCAATCGCCCTTGGGCAGCTCGCTGACCAGGTAGATCAGGCCTAGGCCCAGCACCGGCGCGATCACAGCCATCAGGCTGTTCAGCGAGGAGATGGCACCCATGGTCTCACCCTGGTTGCGGGCATCGGCGGCATTGGAAATCTGGCTTTGCAAAGCCGGACCGGCGGCATAACTGAGCACACCCACGCCAATGGCCGCATACATCATCCAGCCGGCGCTGGACAGGCCCCAGATGGTGTTGGTCAACACGGCCGAAGCCAGGCCCAGCAGCACCAGGCGGGCGGCCGACACCCGCTTGAGGATGTGCTTGAGCAAGACGCCCTGCACCAGCACCGCCATCACACCGACGGCAAACAGGGACAGGCCGTTGTCCTTGGGGCCCCAGCCGAATTTGTAGGTGGTGTACATGACCCAGCTGCTTTGCAGAATCATCTGCGCCAGGCCGCTGAGTGCCAGCACATAGACCAGCGGGCCCACGCCTTGCAGATCGCGCACACGGCTCAGGGACTTGAAGGGGTTGGCACGGCGCCAGTCAAAGGCGCGGCGGTTCTCTGGCTGCAGCGACTCGGGCAGGACGAAAAAGCCATACATCCAGTTCAGCACCGCCATGCTGCCAGCCACATAGAAAGGCAGGTGCAAGTTGATGTCACCGAGCAGGCCGCCCAGCACCGGGCCCAGGATGAAGCCCATGCCGAAGGCCGCGCCCAGCATGCCGAAGCGCTTGGCACGCTCGGCCGGCGGCGTGATGTCGGCCACATAGGCATTGGCCACGGCCGCATTGGCCTGCATGGCGCCCGAGAACAGGCGCACCACGATCAACATCCACAGCGCATCGGCCATGGCGGTGACGAAGAAGCTCAGCGCCAGGCCCGAGAAGCCGATCAGCATGACGCGGCGGCGGCCGTAGCGGTCCGACAGACCGCCCAGAATGGGCGAACCAAAGAAATTGGCAATACCGAAAGCAAAGGCCACAGCCAGCTGCGCCAGGGTGTGCTCGGACGGGTTGTGGGTGAAGGTGCCCACCAGCGGCGGCAGCACAGGGATGATCAGGCCGATGGAGATCATGTCGATCAGCACGGCAATCAGGATGAAGCCCATGCCGGCCGAGCGGCCCTTGCCGCCTGCTGCTTGACCGCTGCCTTCTGTCATCACTCGCTCGCTCAATCGATGTCCTTGCTTGCTAGCTAGCTCTCGCGGCTTGAAGCCGCATACGAAGAAAGGGGCCGCGGCCCCTTTCTTGAAGTTCACCGGCGCCCGGCCTTGCCCTGAGGCCTCGGCGCCGGCGGCGGGACTTCGACCCGCCTCACTCGGAACGGTAGTTCGGTGCTTCCTTGGTGATCTGCACATCATGGACATGGCTTTCGCGCATGCCGGCCGAGGTGATCTCCACGAACTCAGCTTTGTTCTGCATGTCGGCAATCGTGGCACAACCGCAGTAGTGCATCGAAGCCTTCAAGCCGCCGGCCATCTGGAAGATGACCTGCACCACCGAACCCTTGTACGGCACCTGGCCTTCAATGCCTTCCGGCACCAGCTTGGAGGTGTTGGGATTGTTGGCCGAGGTGTCCTGGAAGTAGCGATCGGCCGAACCCTTGGCCATCGCACCCATGGAGCCCATGCCGCGGTAGCTCTTGTAGGAGCGGCCCTGGTACAGGATCAGGTCGCCAGGGGCTTCCTCGGTGCCGGCAAAAGCACCACCCATCATCACGCAATCGGCGCCCGCGGCGATAGCCTTGGCCAGGTCACCCGAGAAGCGCACACCGCCGTCGGCAATCACCGGCACGCCGGTGCCGCGCAAGGCGGTGGCGACGTTGTCGATGGCGGTGATCTGTGGCACGCCCACACCGGCGACGATGCGCGTGGTGCAAATGGAGCCGGGGCCGATGCCGACCTTGACGCCATCGGCACCGGCTTCCACCAAGGCCAAAGCCGCCGCACCGGTGGCGATATTGCCGCCGATCACATCCACGCCGGGGAAATTCTGCTTGACCCAGCGCACGCGCTCCAGCACGCCAGCGCTGTGGCCGTGAGCGGTGTCGACGATCAGGGCGTCCACACCGGCCTTGACCAGCATGGCCACGCGCTCTTCGGTGTCGTCGCCGAAACCGACGGCAGCACCGACGCGCAGCTTGCCCTGGGCATCGCGGGCGGCATTGGGGAAGCTGGTCTGCTTGGTGATGTCCTTGACGGTCATCAGGCCGCGCAGCTCGAAGGCGTCGTTGACGACGACCACGCGCTCCAGCTTGTGCTTGTGCATCAAGCCCTTGGCCTCTTCCAGCGACGCGCCTTCCTTGACGGTGACCAGGCGCTCGGCCGGGGTCATCATCTCGCGCACCGCCAGATCCATGCGGGTCTCGAAGCGCACGTCACGGCCGGTGACAATGCCGACGACGCGCTTGCCCTCCAGCACCGGGAAGCCCGAGACGCCGTGTTGGCGCTGCAACTCCACCACTTCGCGCACCGTGGTCGAGGGCGTGATGGTGAAGGGCTCCAGCACGATGCCCGACTCGTAGCGCTTGACACGCGCCACTTCGATGGCCTGCTGCTTGGCGGGGAGGTTTTTGTGAACGATGCCGATGCCGCCCTCTTGCGCGATGGCGATGGCCAGACGCGCTTCTGTCACCGTGTCCATGGCCGCAGAGACCAGGGGCAGGTTCAGATGGATATTGCGGGACAGCCGGGTGGCGAGAGAGGTGTCGCGAGGCAACACATGGGAGAACGCTGGCACCAACAAAACATCATCGAAGGTGAGCGCTTTTCCTAAAAGGCGCATGAGGGAAGCTCCAGACGCAAAGCGGCATTATACGGAAGACTGGCACCGCCTTGCCCGCGCCGGGCTGTGACAACCCGAATTTGCGCAAATTGACGCAATTTTGCGAACCCGGCTTCACCGGACCCAGGGCTACACTTTGCCCATGCAAACGCCCCGGTTCGCCCACCACGCCCACCTGTCCCCACGCGCCTCGCAAACCCGGCGTCCAGCGTGGGTTCTGGCCCTCTCCACGCTGTGCCTGCTGTGCTGCGCCCTGCCCGCCCACGCGCAATGGAAATGGCGCGATGCCAGTGGCCGCATGCAAATCAGCGATCTGCCGCCGCCCAACGGCACACCCGACAAAGACATCCTGCAACGCCCGGCCGGCTACAAACCGCCGCCGGTGTTTGTCATGCCCTATGCCAGCAAGGCGGAGGCCGCCGCCAGCGCCGCCGCAGCGGCCTCGGCCAATGCACCCAGCAAGGCCGAACTGGACCGACAGGCCCGCCAGCGCGAGCAGGAAAAACTTGAGAAGCAGCAGGAACGCGAAGCGATCGAGAAACACAAACAGCAGGAGCGCCGCTACGCTGAACAGAAGCGTGAGAACTGCAGCCGGGCCCAGGAGAATCTGCGCATGCTGCAGGACGGCATGCGCATCAGCCGACGCAACGCGCAAGGCGAAAACGTGATCCTTGACGACCGCCAACGGTCCGAAGAAATCCAGCGCACCCGTGCCATCGTGGCAAGCGACTGCGGCGGCAGCTGAGTCCTGACAGAGCGATCAGCGCCCCTTTCGCAGAATCAACGGCGGGTCCTGCCCGCCAGCGGCCGATGGCGAGAGACGATGCGCTCGCCTCGGTCCTTGTAGCGCTGCCGACGCGCTTCCTTCGGGTCCACGGTCAGGGGCCGGTAGACCTCGATGCGATCCCGATCACGCAAGACCGTGTCTGCCGGTTGTTGCCGCCCCCAGATACCCAGCTTGAACTCCGCCAGCCGCGCCTGCATGGGCTGAAACTCAGCACAGGCTTGCAAGGCTTGGCCCAGGGTGCTGCCTGCCGGCAGTTGCAGATCAAGGCGGTGAACGGTGCCCGCCTGCGGGCTCCAGACCAGCTCCACGGCGATCAAGGCCTGTTGCCCTTCGACGGGCTCAGCGAGGGCCATAGACACTTTCAGCGCGCTGCACAAAGCGATCGACAAAGGTGTTGGCAATGCGGTCGAACACCGGGCTGACCACCGCCTCCAGCGCTGCGCTGGAGAAGGCGTAGCGCAACTCGAACTCGATCTTGCAGGCCACCGCCTCCGGGCTGTCGCTGCCAGGCTTTTGCAGGGGGTGGAAATGCCAGACCCCATCGAGCGAGGAGAAGGGGCCGTCGACCAGGGTCATGCCGACGCTGCGATCCGTCTCGTGGGTGTTGCGGGTGGTGAAGGCGTGGCGCACGCCGGCGTAGGACAGCGACAGGCGGGCCGTCATGGCATCGCCCTGCTGCTCCAGCACCTCGGCGCGCTCGCACCAGGGCAAGAACTCGGGATAGCGCTCGACACCGACCACCAAGTCATACATCTCGCGCGGCGAGTACCAGAGCAGAACAGACTTCCTAACGTGTTTCATAGCGCTTCATACAATGGGCGGATTGTATTGGCGCGCCCAGGCCCGCCCAAGCCGACCCGGCCGCCCACCCACCAGCGAGTTTCATGTCCACTGCTGCCTCTGCCCACCACCACGGTTCACGCCCGCCCCCAAAGGCCAAGCCGGCCGTGTCCAGCGCCCCGATCGCCGAAAACCGCCGCGCCCGTTTTGACTACTTCATCGACGAGCGGCATGAATGCGGCATCGTGCTGGAAGGCTGGGAGGTCAAGGCCATCCGCGCCGGCCAGGTGCAGCTGACCGATGGCTATGTGCTGATCAAGAACGGCGAGCTGTTCCTGATTGGCTGCCGCATCAACCCGCTGCGCACCGCCTCCACCCATGTCAGCCCCCTGGCCGACCGGACCCGCAAGCTCTTGATGAGCAAGGGCGACATCCGCCGCCTGATCGGCAAGGTGGAACAGCGCGGCTTCACCCTGGTGCCACTGAACCTGCACTACAAAGGCAGTTTCGTCAAAGCCGAGATCGGCCTGGCCAAGGGCAAGGCCGAGCACGACAAACGCGACACCGAGAAAAAGCGCGATTGGGAACGAGAAAAAGGGCAGCTCATGAGACACGCGACAAAGTCGCGGGGCTGAGGCGCGTAGCGACTCGCTGCCCTTTTCGCTAAAAGGGACAGCTGATGCGCCACGCGACCAAGTCGCGCAGCTGAAGCCGCCTCCCTCAGTCTTTCAAGACCTCCAGCGCCTGCACCAGATCGGCGCGCAAGTCGGCTTCGGCCTCCAGGCCGATGGCAAATCGCACCAGATGCCCTTCGCGGTAGGGCAAGCCCAGCGAACGGCTGCGGCTCATGTTGTAGGGCACGGCCAGACTCATGGGGCCGGCCCAGGAGTAGCCGATGCCGAAGAACTGCAGCGCATCGACGAAAGCATCCACCTGGGCTGCGCTGTACCGAGGCTGGAACACCACCGAGAACAAACAAGCCGCCCCGCCGCTGCTGACCTCGCGCCAGTGCGCATGCCCGGGCGAGCCAGGCAGAGCCGGGTGCAGCACCTGGGCCACAGCGGGCTGGGCCTGCATCCAGGCAGCCAGCGCGCGGGTCGTGGCATCCTGGGCGCGGTAGCGCAGTTCCAGCGTCGGCAGACTGCGCAGCACCAGCTCCACATCGTTCTGCCCCAGGCCGTAGCCCAGGTGCTCGTGCATATAGTTCATGCGCTCATGCAAGGCCAGGTCGCGGGTGCAGACCGAACCCATCAGCACATCGGCGCCGCCCGAGGGGTATTTGGTCAGCGCGTGCATGGAGATGTCCACGCCCAAGCCCGGCTCGCTGTCCGGCAACAAATCAAAGGCCTTGAAGGCAACACCTGCGCCCCAGGTGTTGTCCAGCACCGTGGTGATGCCGCGCTCTCGGCAGACCCGCAGCAGGCCGATCAGATCGGGGAACTCCAGGGTGATGGAGCCCGCCGCCTCCAGCCAGACCAGCTTGGTCTTTTCACTGATCTGGGCAGCGAATCCAGCCACATCGAGCGGGTCGTAAAAGCGATGCTGGATGCCGAACTGTGGCAGCAGCGATTCGCTCAAGTAACGGTTTTGTCCATAGACATTGTCCGGCACCAGCACCTCGTCACCCGGCCGCAGCAGGCTCAGCGACACCAGGGTGACGGCCGCCAAACCGCTGGGCACCAGCAGGCAGTGCTCGGCGCCCTCGAGGCCGGCGATGCGCGCCCCCAGCGTGTAGCTGGTCGGCGTTCCGTGCAGGCCGTAGCGGTAGCTCTTGCCGTCACGCGGGCGGTATTGGTGCAGATCGGCGGTGTTCTTGAACAGCACCGTGGATGCCTTGAACACACCCACCGGATGCGCAGCCCAGCCCTCGGGCGCCTGGTAGGGATGGTGGATCTGCTGGGTGGCCAATGCGAGGTCTGGGGCGGGGGCGTGTTTGCTCACGAGGGGGTCCTGAAGAGGCGCTGAAAAAACAAAGCGGGCCGAAACCCGCTTTGATTCTGACTCAGATCGAACCGGGCTCAGATCGGCATGCCGATCAGGTCATGACCCTCTACCGCGACGATGCGCGCGCGGGTGAACTCGCCCACCTTGAGCGTCTTGCTGGCCTTCTCCGGCGGCAGCAGGCGCACGGTGCCGTCGATCTCGGGCGCATCGGCGTAGGTGCGGCCGACACCGCCCTTGCGGCCGAGAGCCGGCGCGGAATCGACCAGCACCTGCATGGTGGCGCCGACACGGGCCCGCAGCTTGTCGATGGACACCGCTTCGGCGATCTGCATGAAGCGCGCACGACGCTCTTCACGCACCTCAAGCGGCAACGAACCAGGCAGCTCATTGGCGGTCGCGCCGGTCACCGGCGAGTAGGCAAAGCAGCCGGCGCGGTCGATACGAGCCTCGCTCATGAAGTCCAGCAGGTACTGAAATTCCTCTTCGGTCTCACCAGGGAAGCCGGCGATGAAGGTCGAGCGGATGACGATGTCCGGGCAGGTTTCGCGCCAGCGCAGGATGCGCTCCATATTCTTTTCGCCGCTGGCCGGGCGCTTCATGCGCTTGAGCACATCGGGGTGGGCATGCTGCAGCGGCACATCGAGGTAAGGCAGGATCAAGCCTTCGGCCATCAGCGGCAGCACCTCGTCCACATGCGGATAGGGATAGACATAGTGCAGGCGCACCCAGGCGCCGTACTGCTTGGCCAGCTCGCCCATTTGCGCGACCAGGTCCAGCATGCGGGTCTTGACCGGCTTGCCGTCCCAGAAACCAGTGCGGTACTTGACGTCCACGCCGTAGGCGCTGGTGTCCTGGCTGACCACCAACAACTCCTTGACGCCCGACTCGAACAGCGCCCGTGCCTCGTTCAGCACATCGCCGACCGGGCGCGAGACCAGATCGCCGCGCATGCTCGGAATGATGCAGAAGGTGCAGCGGTGGTTGCAGCCCTCGCTGATCTTCAGATAGGCGTAATGCTTGGGCGTCAGCTTGATGCCGGCAATGCCGCGCGACTCAGGCACCAGATCGATGAAGGGATCGTGCGGCTTGGGCACATGGGTGTGCACCGCATCCATCACCTCTTGCGTGGCATGCGGGCCGGTCACGGCCAGCACGCTGGGGTGCATTTCGCGCACCAGGCTGCCGGCATCGCTGCTGCTGGCGCCGGCCTTGGCGCCGAGGCAGCCGGTGACGATGACCTTGCCGTTCTCGGCCAGGGCTTCGCCGATGGTGTCCAGACTTTCCTTGACGGCATCGTCGATGAAGCCGCAGGTGTTGACGATCACCAGGTCGGCGCCGGCAAAGGTCTTGGAGGTTTCATAGCCCTCGGCCCGCAGCTGGGTGAGGATCAGTTCCGAATCGGTCAAGGCCTTGGGGCAACCCAAGGACACAAAGCCGATCTTGGGGGCAGCGCCCGCGGCAACGGCTGCTGGGCTGGGGGTGATGGTGTCGCTCATCCCCGGATTTTGCCTGAGCCCGGCCTTGCAGGCGCCTCCGGGGCGCCAAGCGCCCTACTTCTTGCCGCCAAATCCCGGCATTCCGGGCATGCCTGGCATCACCGGGAACATCGCTCCGGCCTGCTTGAGCTGCTCCTGCATCTGTTCGATCAGGTTCTTGCTCTGTTCGACATAGCCGCCCATCAGGTTCTGCATCACCGGCGCCTGGGCGCCGAGGAACTGGGTCCAGAGCTCGGGGCTGAAAGCCAGGCCCTGGCTTTGCTCGGCGAACTTGCTCTGCAAAGCCGTGAAGGTCTGGACGTTCTTTTCGAGATAGTCGCCCATCACGCCCTGCATGGCATGACCGTAGAAGCGGATGATCTGCTCCAGCGCATTCGTGCTGAACATGGGCACGCCGCCGGTTTCTTCTTCCAGAATGATCTGCAGCAGGATGCTGCGGGTCAGGTCTTCGGCGGTCTTGGCGTCGCGCACCTCGAAGGCCTGGCCGTCCAGCACCATCTTCTTCACATCGGCCAGCGTGATGTAGCTGCTGGTCTGGGTGTCGTAGAGACGGCGGTTGGGGTATTTCTTGAGCACGCGCACGGCGGGCGATTGCGCTTCGCGCTCGCCGTCGGCCTCGGGAGCCGAGCCGGCTGCTGCTGTCTTGCTGCCTCTGCGGGCCGTCACCATGAATGCTCCTTGTCCGACCGGCACAGGGTGTTGTGCAGGTGCAGCAATATTCTAGGAGCCCGCGCGACGTGCTCCGGCGGGGATTTCCCCCGTAAGCGGCCCGGCCGCCGCCACCGCCGACAAATCCAGGCGCATGCGGCTCATGCTGACCAGGGTCTGGTCGGCATCGGCCGCGTGACAAGGCAGCGGCGCCAGCAGGCGCAGGCTCAAAGCATTGGCCACATCGATGCGGCAACCGACACGGACCGGCACATCGCGACCCTTGGGTGCCGGCTGGCCATCGACCAAGGTCGCGCTGTCCGACAAGGCCCGCAAGACCATGCCCTGGGCGCCGCGGCGCAGCTCGAAATGCCAGCGGCTGATCTGCAGCGCCTGCATGGGATCGGCATGCGAGAGCACCACATCATTGGCCGGCACACCCTCATGTTCGCGCAGGCGGCCGAAGCTGATGATGTCCAGCAAGGGCAAGGCCTGCGCTTCCTTGGCATCTCCGATCAGAACATGGGTCGGGAACTGGCTGCGATCGCGCCAATCAAAGGCCATCAGCTCAACCGCCGCCGCCACATCCTTGAGCAGCACCGGCGCCAGGGGCCGGCATTGCACGCGCCAGGCGGCCGGCAACTCTTGAAAGGCCTCGCGGCTCAGGCGCACCTCACCGGGCTCGGCCGAGGCCACCACGCGCGCGCAGAAATTGACGGCATCACCGGATACGGACTGCCCATCGCTGAGCACCCGCCCCCAGTGCAGACCCATGCGCAGCTGCAACTGATGCGAGCGCGCGCGGCTGAGGTTTTGTTCGCTGAGCTGCACCTGCACTTGCTGGATGGCCCGCAGCGCGCGGCCGCAGTCCTCAAAAACCACAAAGGCGCCGTCCCCGGCGGTGTCGACGATGCGCCCATCGTGGGCCAGGACTGCCGCCTCCAGAAGGTCCAGATGCAACTGTTGCAGCTGCCGCCCGGCGGCATCGCCGAAACGCTGGAAATACGAGGTGGAGCCCACCATGTCCGAAAACAGCAGCACCAGGCAGCGCTCGAAGCGCCGCTTCAACTCCTGCTCCAGCTGCGCCTGCAGACGGATGATGTCCTTCAAGCTCAGCTGATCGAGCTGGGCAAAGCAGGAGGGAGTGACAAAAGCACTGTCAGAAGCAATCATCGGTCGGGCTCAAAAACGCGGGGACATCCATGACGATGGCCGCATTGGAGCACAGGAGCAGAACATGGCTGCGGCACTGCACGCTTGGTTACATACGCGCCGCCAGCACCGCCCTCCAAGCCGGGCAACACAAACCTGGCCCGAAAAGCAAAAAACCCGGGAGATCTGTGATCTACCGGGTTTCTGCTTCAACGTTACTTGAGTAACGCCTACCGTCTTACTTACGTATTTTGGTAGGCGCGATTGGACTCGAACCAACGACCCCCACCATGTCAAGGTGGTGCTCTAACCAGCTGAGCTACGCGCCTCAAGAGCTTCGCAGTATAGAACAGATTTTTAGGGTCTGTCTAGTCTTTGCGAATATTTCTTCATTATTTTCTTCGCGCACCCCTCACGCCGCTGACCTGGGCAACGCTGCGCAGCACCTGGGACAGGCGGCCGGAGTCGGCCACCTCGACGGTGAAGTTCATCCAGGCCGTGTCGCTGCGCGCCGATTTGACCGACTGCGTGTTGACGGCGATGACATTCATCTTCTCCTTGGCGAAGACTTCCAGCAC
Source organism: Paucibacter sp. B51 (assembly GCF_027863535.1). Classification (NCBI taxonomy): domain Bacteria; kingdom Pseudomonadati; phylum Pseudomonadota; class Betaproteobacteria; order Burkholderiales; family Sphaerotilaceae; genus Roseateles; species Paucibacter sp. B51. The sequence continues at coordinate 4,615,136 of NZ_JAPIVN010000001.1, forward strand.
ATCGCGCAGCAGGCCCTGGCGATCATTGGACTCGACCACCACATCGACCGGGTACAGGGCCGGGCCCTTGGCGCCGCTGCCGGCCGCAGCCGCCCCACCCCACTCGACCTCGATCACCCGCTCGCCGGCCTGCTGGGCCATCTGGCGGAAATTGCTGCAGTCCAGGCGGTGGATGGCCACGCCTTTGCCGCGGGTGACATAGCCGCCGATGGCGTCCGGCGGGGCCGGCCGGCAGCAGCGCGCCAGATTGGTCAGCAAGGAATCGACGCCCACGACCAGCACGCCGCCGCGTGGACCGCTGCGGGTGGGCTTGGTGCGGCGCTGAGCCAGCAGCTCGTCGTTGTCGGGCTCGGGGGCGGGCGGGCGCAGGAGCTGCTCGATATTGCGCAGCGAGTACTCGTCCTTGCCCACCACCTCGAACAAGGCCTCGGCACTCTTGAAGCCCAGACGCGCGGCCAGGTCCTCCAGCTTGACCGCCGTCTTGCCCTCGCGCTGCAGCAGCTTTTCCACCGCCTCGCGGCCGCGCGCCGCGGTCTGCGCCTGGGCCAGCGCGTTGAACCAGGCACGCACCTTGGCCCGCGAACGCTGGCTTTGCAGATAGCCCAGTTCGGGGTTGAGCCAGTCCAGCGAGGGTCCGCCCTCCTTGGCCGCGGTGATCTCCACGGTTTGCCCGCTTTGCAGCGGCGTGTTCAGCTGCACCATGGCACCGTCGACCTTGGCGCCGCGGCAGCGGTGGCCCAGATCGGTGTGGACGGCGTAGGCAAAATCCACCGGCGTGGCGCCCGCACTCAGCTCGATGATGGTGGCCTGCGGCGTGAACACATAGATGCGGTCGTCGAACAAGGCCTGTCCGCCGCCGGCCTCGGCCGGGGCGTCGTCCTTGTGGCCTTCGACGAAATCGCGCTCCCAGGCCAGCAGCTGGCGCAGCACCGCCTTGCGGGCCTGCGCCACTTGGTCTTCGAACTCGCCCGCTGCGCTGACGCCGGCATAGCCGCGCGCCCCCGCCTCCTTGTAGGCCCAATGCGCGGCCACGCCATGCTCGGCATGCTCGTGCATGGCCTGCGTGCGGATCTGCACCTCCATGGCCCGGCCGTCGGCACCCTGCACCACGGTGTGCAGGGACTGATAGCCATTGGGCTTGGGCCGGGCGATGTAATCGTCAAACTCACCGGCCACCGGCGTGAACTGCTCGTGCAGACGGCTCAGCACGGCATAGCAATCGGCCACGGTCGGCACCACCACGCGCAGGGCGCGCAGATCGAACACGCGCTCCAGCTGCAGGCTTTTCCCCTGCATCTTCTTGTAGATGCTGTAGAGGTGCTTGGGCCGGCCCTGCACCTGCGCCTGCAGGCCATGGGCTTGCAGATCGGCCTGCAGGGCGGCGCGGGTAGCCTCGATGCCTTGCTCGCGCAGCACCCGGGTTTCATCCAGAGCCCGCGCAATTTCGCGGTAAGCCTCGGGCTGGGAGAAGCGGAAAGACAAGTCCTCCAGCTCCCATTTGATCTGCCAGATGCCCAGGCGATTGGCCAGGGGCGCGAACACCTGCTGGGTCTCCTGCGCCAGGCTGGCCGGGCAAGGCCGCTTGGAGGCAGCAAAGTAGCGCAGGGTCTGCAGACGCGAGGCCAGGCGCAGCAGCACCACGCGCAGATCGCGGGAGAAGGCCAGCAGCATCTTGCGCACCCGCTCGGTCTGTTCGCCGCGGCGCTCGTCCTCCACCCGCGCCTCACGCGCCGCGCGCTGGATCTGCACCAGGCGCCGGGTGTGCAGCACCAGGCTCGCATAGGACTCGCCAAAGGCCTTGGCGACGATCTCCTCGGGCTTGTGCAGGTACTCACCGGCATAGACCAGGTAGGAGGCCGCCTGCATGGTCGGCGCCGCGCCGATGCCGGCCAGGATGGCGGCCACGCCATCGGCATGGGCCAGGGCGTCCTCACCGGTGTCCAGCGGCTGGCCGGCCAGCAAGGGCTCGGCAAAAGCGCGTGCGCGGGCAAAGGGCAAGGCCTCGGAGGGCAAGCCGCCCTCGGGCGTGTCCAGCAAAGCCACGATAGGCGCCGCCTGAGCCAGGGCCGGCGCCTGGGTCGTCAAACCAGTTTTCATGCCGCCTCGAGAAAGTCCTGCACCCGCGCGATTTGATCGGGCTGCACCAGGGTCGGTGCATGGCCCACGCCGGCGAACTCATGCAGCTGAGCGCGCGGGCCGCGCTGGGTCATGGCCTGCGCCGTCTCGGCGCTCAGCAAATCCGACGTCGCGCCGCGCAACAGCAGCGTCGGGCAGCGCAGGGCGTCGTAGGCATACCAGAGCGCCGCCGAGCCTGCCTGGGCCAGCTCAGGCGTCACGGCATGGAAGGCCTGGGCGATCTGTGGGTCGTAGTGCAGCTTGAAGCCTTCGCCCTCGGGCTTGAACATGGGCGCGGACAAGCGCGCCCATTGCTCGGGCGTATGCGGGCCGAAGCTCTCCGAAATACTCCAGAGGTAAGCCGTGCCCTCTTCCACGCTGGAGAAATGCTGGGGCTGGCCGAGATAGCTGCCAATGCGCTGCAAGGCGTCGAACTGGATGCTCGGCCCCACATCGTTGAGCACCAGGCGGCGCACCGGGCTGCCGGGCAAGGCGGCCAGGCCCATGCCGATCAGGCCGCCCATCGAGGTGCCCACCCAATCGACCTGCTCGACATCGAGCCGGGCCAGCAAGGTCACCATATCGGCGACATAGGCCGGCACCTGGTAGCCGGCCGCCTGGGCCAGCCAGTCCGAGCGACCGCGGCCCACCACATCGGGGCAGATGACACGGTAGCGTGCGCTCAGGACCTCGGCCAAGGCATCGAAATCCCGCCCCTGGCGCGACAGGCCGTGCACACAGACCAGCACCGGCGCCTTCTCGCCCGCCGGCAAGGCAGCACGGCAGGGCCACTCCCAATAAGCCATGCGGTGCAGACCGCCCTGCTCCAGGCATTTCACGAAATTCAGTTGTGGTTCGGCCATGATTGAGATCCTTATAAAGTCCATCCTAGCAACCCTCGAAAGGATTCCCGATGCTTCAAGGCAAATGCGCCGTGATTACTGGCTCCACCAGCGGTATTGGTTTGGGCATGGCGCTGGTTCTGGCGCGCCAGGGCGCGAACATCGTGCTGAACGGATTTGGCGACCATGAAGGCCCGCGCACCGAGGTGCTGGCCGCCGGCCAGGTCCAGGGCGCCCGCGTCGGCTACCACGGCGCCGACATGAGCAAGCCGGCCGAGATCGAAGCCATGATGGCCTATGCCGATCAAGAGTTCGGCGGCTGCGACATCCTGGTCAACAACGCAGGCATCCAGCATGTGGCGCCGGTCGAGAGCTTCCCGGTCGAGCGCTGGGACGCCATCATCGCCATCAACCTCAGCTCGGCCTTCCACACCACCCGCCTGGCCCTGCCCGGCATGAAGCGCAAGGGCTGGGGCCGAATCATCAATGTGGCCTCGGTGCACGGCCTGGTGGCCTCGGCGCAGAAATCAGCCTACGTCGCGGCCAAGCATGGCCTGGTGGGCTTCACCAAATCGGTGGCCCTGGAGATCGCCACCAGCGGCGTGACGGCCAATGCCATCTGCCCCGGCTGGGTGCTGACCCCTCTGGTGCAAAAGCAGGTGGACGCCCGTGCGCAGGCGGACGGTGTGGACGGCGAAGAAGCCAAGCGCCGCCTGTTGGCAGAAAAGCAGCCTTCGCTGCAGTTCACCACGCCCGAGCAGCTGGGCGAGCTGGCCGCATTTCTGTGCTCGAACGCGGCCAGCAATGTGCAAGGCCAGGCCTGGAGTCTGGACGGCGGCTGGACGGCGCAGTAAGGCCGAGATAGCCCTCAGGCCACCGCGCCCGCCCTGCCCAACGCTCAGCGGTTCACCGCCTCGCGCACCAGCAGCACCGAGCCATTGACCGTGGCGCTGACCGTGGCCTGGCCGGCCTCGGTCGGCAGGGCCATCTCGGCCGAAGCGGCCATGGCCTTGAAGCGCATCTGCGGCGCGGCCATGGGTTGGGCGCCGTTGGCATCGGTGTTGACATTGACCTCGCCGAGCTGGAAGCCGGGGTAGCCAAACTGCTTGGCGTAATCGGCGGCGCGGGTCTTGTACAGCGCAATGGCCTGGGCCACCACGTCCGACTCGACCTTCTCGCGCTGCGCCTTGGACAGGCTGTAGCCCACCCGCGCAATGCTCATGCTGCTGATGCGGCCGGTCAGCTGGGCGATGGCCGCACTGTCGCGGCCTTCCACCACCAGCTCGGCACTGCCCTGCCAGCCATTGATGCCGCCCTTGGGGGTGTAGCGCGGGTAGAGCGAGAAGTTGCCGGTCTGCACCTCGACCAGGCCCGGCTTGGCGATCTTGCGCGCCTCGGCCAGGGCGCTGTCCAGGGCCTGCTTGAGCGCCTGCTGCACGGCGGCGGCATCGCTGCCCTCCTTGCTGGTGCTGAAGACCACGCCCAGCACATCGCGGGTCACCTCGACGCTGGCCGTGGCCGAGAGGTTGAGGCGGTCGCGCGGCAGCTGGTCGCCCGGGGCGGCCTGGGCCCCGGCTTGCAGCAGCAAGCCACCCAGGGCGGCGGCGACGATCTTGCGGGTCTTTGAGTTCTTCATGGGACGGGTTCTCCTTGGAAAAGGCTTGGGAAAGCCGGCACAGCTTAGCGGCTGCCACTTAGCTGGTCACAACGCTGGAGCTTGCAAGTTGGATGTCTAAAAAAGTTGTTAACCAGCTGTAACGCTGGCCGCAGCGCGGCGGCAAAGGCAAAAAACCGGCTGACAATGGCTCTGTTACAAATTCAGAGCTCCCAGGACTTGGCCATGACCAGCACCAGCACCTCCCGGCCCAACCGCATCTTGGTCGTCGACGACGACGCCCGCATCCGCGACCTTCTGCGTCGCTACCTGACGCAAGAAGGCTTTGAAGTCCTGCTGGCCGAAGACAGCCGCTCGCTCAACAAGCACCTGACCCGCGAAACCGTGGACCTGATGGTGCTGGACCTGATGTTGCCCGGCGAAGATGGCCTGACCATCTGCCGTCGCCTGCGTGCCGCCAGCGACAACACCCCCATCATCATGCTGACCGCCAAGGTCGAAGAGGTGGACCGCATCGTCGGCCTCGAAGTCGGCGCCGATGACTACCTGGCCAAGCCCTTCAACCCGCGCGAGCTGCTGGCCCGCATCAATGCCGTGCTGCGCCGCCGCCCGGCGCTGGAAGCCCCCGGCGCGCCCTCGAAGGAGCCGATGACGGTGACCTTCGGCCCCTTCGAGTTCGACCTGGCCCAGCGCCGCCTGGCCCGCGACGGCGAGGTGCTGCCCCTGACCACGGGCGAGTTCTCCATGCTCAAGGCCCTGGTGCGCCACCCGCGCCAGCCGCTCTCGCGCGACAAGCTGGCCCAGCTGGCCCGCGGCCGCGATTTCGAGCCCTTCGACCGCAGCCTCGATGTGCAGATCTCGCGCCTGCGCAAGCTGCTGGAAACCGACCCGACCCAGCCGCGCTACATCCAGACTGTCTGGGGTGTGGGTTATGTCTTCGTGCCCGATGAAGCGAACTGATGGCCTGACGCATTGACCGCCCAGCGACCGGACCACATGCCCAAACCAGAGTTCGCTCTGAACCTCTTCTGGCGCACCTTTGCCCTGCTGGCCCTGCTGCTGGCCGGCGGCGTGCTGGCCTGGCAACAGACCTTCAAGGTGCTGGAGGCCGAGCCTCGTGCGCTGCAGGCCGCGCAGCAGCTGGCCGGCCTGGTCAACCTCAGCCGTGTGGCGCTCGAAGGCAGCGATGCCATCAACCGCGTCACCACGCTCAAGTCCCTGGCCCGCAGCAACACCGTGCAGGTGCGCGTGGCCGAGGACAGCGACCACTGGCAGCCCTACGACATCAACACGTTCGCCCGCCGACTGGTGACCGAACTGCGCCAGAACCTGGGCCAGGATACGGTGGTGGCGCGCAGCGTCAACGACGATGAAGGCCTGTGGGTGCGCTTCAGCATCGGCCCCGATGCCTACTGGCTCAAGACCAGCGCGGCGCCGGTCTCGGTGAGCCTCTCGGGCAAGGGCTGGTGGCTGGTGATTGCCTTGATAGCCAGCGTGCTCGGCTCGGCGGCCATCACCCGCTTGATCAATCAGCCCCTGCGCGCGCTCAGCGAGGCGGCCCACCGCATCCGCGAGGGCGAGTACGACTCGCGCCTGGACGAAACCACCCGCACCAGCGAGATCCGCGATGTCAACACCGGCTTCAACCGCATGGCGCGCGAGCTGGCCAAGGTCGAGGAAGACCGGGCGGTGATGCTGGCCGGCATCTCGCACGACCTGCGCACGCCCCTGGCCCGCCTGCGCCTGGAGGCCGAGATGAGCGTGCCCGATGAGCAGGCACGCCAATTCATGGCCCAGGACATCGACCAGCTCGACGCCATCATTCACAAGTTCATGGACTACGCCCGCCCCAACGAGCTGCGGCGCGAGCCCCTGGAGCTGGCCGCGGTGGTGGAGCGCGAGGCCCAGGCCTTCCGCTGGCCCGACCAGATCCGCATCGCCGTAGCCCTGCCCTCGGGCACCAAGGTCTGGGCCGACGAAACCGAGCTGGCGCGCGTGCTGCTCAATCTGTTCGAGAACGCACGCCGCTACGGCCACGCGCCCGATGTGCCAGCCCTGGTGGAAGTGACCTGCACACAGAACGGCCCCTGGGTCACCCTGCAGGTGCGTGACCACGGCCCCGGTGTACCGGCCGACATGCTGGCCCGGCTGACCACGCCTTTCTTCCGCGGCGACGCGGCGCGCACGGCGGCCAACGGTGCCGGCCTGGGCCTGGCCATCGTCGAAAAATCGGTGCTACGCCTGGGCGGACAGCTGCGCATCGGCAATGCCGTGGACGGCGGACTGCAGACCCTGATTCGCCTGCAGCGCGCGAACTAAAACCCCGTCAAGCCAAGGCCGCCAGCAGGCAGACCGCCCGCGTCTCGATCGCCTTGCCCTCACCCACCGGGCCCATCTTCTCGGCCGTCTTGGCCTTCACATTGACGCGCGCCAGCTCGACGCCCAGCACCTCGGCCAGGCGGCTGCGCATGGCCAGGATGTGCGGCGACATCTTGGGCGCTTGCGCGACGATGGTGCTGTCCAGGTTGACGATCTGCCAGCCGGCAGCGCGCACCTGCCGGTAGGCCTCAGCCAGCAGCACCATGGAATCGGCGCCCTTGAACTCGGCCGCGGTGTCGGGGAAGAGCTTGCCGATATCGCCCAGGGCGGCCGCGCCCAGCAAGGCGTCGGTGATGGCATGGGCCAGGGCATCGGCATCCGAGTGGCCGAGCAGGCCATGGCTGTGCGGGATGGTCACGCCGCCCAGCACCAGGGGCCGGCCTTCGACCAGGGCATGGGTGTCCCAGCCTTCACCGATGCGCAGCGGCGGCAGCAAAGAGGCGGAGGACGATGTGGCGGCAGCATTCAGGGACATGACGAGTGGGCGCAAGGCCGGCAAAGAGTTCCAATGCGGGGGAGCTTAGCGCATCACTTCCGCCATGCTGCCCACGGCCCGCCGCGGATTCGGCTGGCGCCGCGTCTGAACGCGCTATCGTTCGCCCCGGCGCCACCTGACTGATTCATCCCTCTCGAACACCCATGCCTTTGCTGCCTCGCTTGTTCTGTCTGACCCTGGCATTGGGTCTCGCTCTAGGCTGTACCGGCTGCCCGGCGCAGACCGTGCTGCCAGGCGACCCTCCGATCGCGCCCATTCGCGCCGATGGGCAACGCGCCAAGATTGGTCTGGTGCTGTCGGGTGGCGGGGTGCGCGGCCTGGCCCATATCGGTGTGCTCAAGGTGCTGCGCGAACGCAAGATCCCGGTGGATCTGGTCGTTGGCACCAGCATGGGCGCGGTGGTGGGCGGCGCCTATGCCTCGGGCCGCAGCATCGAGGAGATGGAAGCCTTTGTGCAACACACCGACTGGCCCAGCGTGCTGGCCGACCGCCCGCCGCGCCAGAACCTCAGCTTCCGGCGCCGGGAGGAAGATCAGACCATCCCCTCGCGCCTGGAACTGGGTGTGGATCCACGCGGCGGGCGCACCACCTTGCCACCCTCGGCCGCGGGCAATAGCGCGTTGGAGGCTGCGCTGGAAAGCCTGGTGCGCGGCGAACAGGCCGAGACGCCGATCAGCCAGCTGCGCCTGCCCTTCCGCGCCCTGGCCACCGATTTGCTCAATGGCGATCTGGTCGAGATGGTGGACACGCCGCTGTTCCTGGCCATGCGCGCCTCCATGGCCGTGCCGGGCGTGTTCTCACCGGTGCGTGTGAACGGCCGCGCGGTGGTGGACGGCGGCCTGGTGCGCAATCTCGGCGTCGATGTGGCGCGCAAGATGGGGGCGGACATCATCATTGCGGTCAATGTGGGCTCACCCCTGCTGGAAGAGCGCGAGATCACCAGCGCGGTCGGCGTGGCCAACCAGATGCTGCAGATCCTGACCAATCAGAATGTGGCCCAGTCGCTGCGCGAGTTGCGCAGCGTCGATGTCTTGATCGACCCCGATCTGGGCAATATCAGCTTCATGGACTTCAGCCGTTTCGAAGAGGCCATGAGATCGGGCGAACGCGCCGCCCAGGCCGCGCTCGAACGATTGACTCCACTGGCGGTGGACGACGAGCATTTCGCGCGCTACGAGCAAGGTCGGCTGCGCGAGCCCGCCCCGCTGAGCCAGCAGGCCCTGCCTCTGGCCAGCCTGAAGATCGAAGGCACCCAACGCAGCAACCCCAAGGCCTTGCGCGAAGAACTGGGGCTGCATGTGGGCAAGCCCGCCAGCCCTGAGGACATCAAGCGCGCCACGGCGGCCTTGTACGGCCTCGGCGACTTCGAGCGCATCGACGCGCAAGTCAGCGATGTCGAAGGACAGCGTCACCTGACCCTGCATGTGCAGGAGGCCGAGTGGGCGCACAACCGCCTGCGCTTCGGCCTCAGCCTGAAAAGCAATTTCGGCGACACCAACGGCTTCACGATCAGCGCCATGCATGTCAGCACCTGGCTGAACCGCTGGGGGGCCGAGCTGCGCAGCTCGGCCAGCCTGGGTGAGAACCGCGGGCTGAGCTTTGATCTGATCCAACCCCTGGGAGCCGGTTCGCCCTGGTACCTCAACCTGGTCAGCAACACCGAGAGCACGAACACCGATTTGCATGATGCCTTCGGTCGGCGCAGCATGCGGCTGAGCGTGGGCCAGGCCGGCACCGAGCTGGCGATCGGTCGCCGCTTGTCCAACTGGGGTGATGTGCGCCTGGGTGCGGTCCGGGCCTCTGGTTCGGTGCGCGCCGTGATTCCTGAGCCCGCAGAGAACCCCAATCTGAAGTACCGGGTCAGGGGCGCTTTTGCCGAGTTGCGCACCGACACCCTGGATTCCCTGGCCTTCCCCAGCCGCGGGCACATGGTTTCGCTGCGCTTGCAATACGCGTCCACCACGCACGGCACGGACGCCTTGAACGCCGGCGCCATGGGCCTGGCCGCCTTCCGTGCCGGCCGCTGGGCCGGCCATGTCTACACCGAATGGCAGCACGCAGCCCTGGGCAGCGCGGGGGGCAGCCTGGGCGGTTTCTTGCGCCTTTCCGGCACCAATGAAAACTCACTGGAAGGCCGCACGCTGGGCTTCGGCCGCCTGGTGATGGCACGCCGCATCGGCGAGATGCCCATCGGTTTGGGCGGCGCCATCCGCGCCGGCATGTCGCTGGAATTGGGCGGCATCATCCGCGACCGAGAGCTGTTCGACCGCAGTCAGCTGAAACTGGCCGGCAGCACCTTCCTGGCTTTTGACACGCGCTTCGGTCCCTTCTACCTGGCGCTGGGCGGCACCTACAAGGGCCAGGGCACCGCCTACCTCTTCCTCGGCCCGACCTGGTAGGCGTGGCGCCGGAGCGCCCCGCCCCGCCTCGCGGATGACTCAGCTCGCCTTCTTGACGCGGCGCATGGCCGTGAACTGCTCGAACTCCCAGGAACGCAGGCCCAGCAGCAGGGTGAAGCCATCTCGCTCGCTGGGCTGCAGGCGCTGATCGTCCTGGTGCAAACGCGCCAGTTCAGCGGCCAACTGGCGGATCTTCTGCACCAGCTCCTGCGCGCTCGGGTTGGACAGACGGCCATGCACGCAGAGCAAGGCCTCGCCGTCACCATCGAAACGGCCCGCGAAATAGTCGTTGACGACGTATTTACGGAAGAAGTTCTGCACCGGGCCATCGGGCAGCCAGTGGAAGGCGATGGACACGCGCATGCGGTAGCGGTTCAGCGGCTTGAGCTCGATCAGCTCCAGGCGGTCGAGCTTGACCAGGTAGCGGATGCACTCGGTCTCGCTGATGTCATAGGTCTCGATGATCTGCTCCAGGGTCCAGTGACCCAGGCAGCAGATCGCCACCAGCAGCAGCTTGGGGTCGCTGACCAGGGAGCGTTCCTGCGCCAGCGTCAGCGTGTCGGCATGCGGCGTGGCGTCCGCCGCCTGACGCAGGACATCCTCCATGGCCACACCGACGGCCTTGCAGATCTGGGCCAGGCGAGACAAGCTCATATCGCCTTGCGAGAACATGCGCTTCATGCTGGACTCGCTCATCTCCAGGCGCTGGCCCAGCTGCTTGTAGGTGATGCCGGCGGCGCGCATCTCGCTGCGCAGGACCTGGATCAGGACTTCGGGGCTGCTCATGATGACTCTCTCCTCTCGCTGGGCTCAAATTGGTAGCGCATCGTAATACCGAATTACAAGAATTAACAAGCAAAGTTCAGTTTTACGAATCCTCAGGATGAACTGCAGCTGGGCGCGATGAACTGCAGCTTCGCACCGGAGCCCGCTCGGGCGAACTCAGCGGCTGCGCAGCAGGCGCTCGGCCAGGGCGAAATCCGCCGGCCAGGTGACCTTGAAGTTCTCCATCGGCGACTCGACCAGCAGCGGCGCGTGACCGAGTGCCTCGACGGCACTGGCCTCGTCGGTGACCGAATCGCCGGCCATCATCAGCGCCGGCTTGAGCATGCCAAGGCGAAACATCTGCGGCGTCTGGGCGGCCCATTTGTGGCGCCGGTCCACGGTGGCGGCGACGCGGCCAGCCTCGGCCTGCTTGAGGGTGTCGGCCAGGGGCAAGGCCAGCAGGCCGCCCACCTCATCCTCGGCACAGGCTTCGATCAGGCGCAGCACCCACTCGGGCCGGATCAAGCAGCGCGCCGCATCGTGCACCAGCACCCAGTCGTGCGGCTGGGCGCCGCGCGCCATCAGCTCGGTCAGGCCGGCGCTGACAGTCTCGGCCCGGCTGGCACCGCCGACCCGGGCCACCCAGGCGCGTTCGCCCTGGAACTCGGGAATGGCCGCTTCGAACAGATCGTCCTCTGGCGAGAGCACCACCAGGGTCGCCTCCAGCGCCGCCACCTGCGACAAAGCGTCCAAGGTGTGGGCCATCATGGGCCGCCCGGCCAGCGTCACGTACTGCTTGGGCCCGGTCGCGCCGGAGCGAGCGCCGATGCCAGCGGCCGGCACCAGGGCGAAGCAGCGCGGCTGCAGCCCGATGGGGAAATGTGTCATGGCGCGGATTCTAGGACCGTGGATGGAGGCGTCGCTGAGGCCCCGCCGCCGTTCCAGCCCTGTCCGATGCGGGTCGATCCTGTCCGCTCCTGTCCGGCATCGCTGTCCGCCGCAGTGTCCGCGGACACTGCGGCACCGGCCCCTGAAGGCCGCCAAGGCCCATGCCACCGGGCTTGGCGCCATCTCGAAGAGCTGGCATGCGGCTTGCAATGTTTCAGGCAAAGCCCCTCCAAGGAGACCCTGACACCATGATTCGAGACACCTCTGCCCAGGACCAGGTCTTGAGCCCCCGTCGACGCAGGCTGCCACCCCGCTGGCTGCTGGCCACGATCGGCCTGGCCGCCTTGCTGGCCCTGGCCTACACCGTGCCCAAGCTGCGAGATCAAGTCGGCGGCCAAGGCGCCTCTTCGGTCAAGCTCTCGCGCCTGAGCCTCTCGACCGCAGAAATCGGTCCGCTGACGCGTGAAGTCAGCGGCGAGGGCAAGGTGGTGGCCGCGATCAGCCCCACGCTCTATGCCGGCAATGCCGGTACGGTCAGCCTGACGGTGCAGGCCGGCGACCCCGTTCAGCGCGGCCAGATCCTGGCCCGCATCCACAGCCCCGAGCTGGCCGCCCGCCTGGCCCAAGAACGTTCGAACGCCGATGCCTTGAAGAGCGAATGGCTGCGGGCCGAGGCCGACGCCCGCCAGCAGCGCGCTCAAAGCCAAAGCAATCTCGAGACCGCCACCATCGCCCAGCAAAGCGCGCGCAACGAGCTCAAGCGCCAGACGCAAGCCTTCGAGGCCGGCGCCACCGCCCGCGCGCAGGTCGACCAGGCCCAAGACGCCCTGGCCCGCGCCGAAGTCGCCCTGCGCCAAGCGCGCGGCCTGCTGGACCTGAAGGACGAAGCCAGCAAGTTCGAGCTGCAGGCCAAACGCCAGGCCTTCGAGCGCCAGCAGCTGAATGTGCAGGACCTGAGTCGCCAGGTCGATGAGCTGGCAGTGCGCTCGCCAGTGGACGGTCAAGTCGGCCAGCTTTTCGTCACCGAGCGGGCCAGCGTCGCCAAGGACGGTCGGCTGCTCTCGGTCGTGGACCTGAGTGCGCTGGAGGTGCAGATGCAGGTGGCCGAGAGCTTTGCCCGCGAACTGCAGGCCGGCATGCCCGGCACCATCCAGGGCAATGGCCAACAGTGGAAGGGCGTGGTCAGCTCGATCTCGCCCGAGGTGGTCAACAACGAAGTGGCCGCACGGCTGCGCTTCCAGGGCCAAAGGCCCGAGCAGCTGCGCCAGAACCAGCGCCTCTCGGTGCGCGTGCAGTTGGACCACCGCGACCGCGTGCTCACCGTCGCCCGCGGCAGCTTTGTCGATGAAGGCGGCGGCCGCTTTGTCTACGTGCTGAAGGACGGCCAGGTGCAACGTCGCGCCATCCGCCTGGGCGCCCAGGGCCTCGCCCGCGTCGAAGTGCTGGAAGGCCTGCAGCCCGGCGAGCAGATCGTCAGCAACGGCGGCGAGCTGTTCCAAGGCAAGGAGCGGGGAGTAGTGAGTGAGTAGCTGAACTCTTTGGGTGAACAGGTGAACGGGTGAACAAGTGAATCACTCCCCTGCCACCACCCACTCACCCACTCACCCATTCACCTGTTCACCTGTTCACGCCCTCGCCCCACCCAGATTCACTCCCAACCGGTACCCACCCATGCTCCACATGCAATCCCTCGCCAAGGTCTACCGCACCGAGATGGTCGAGACCTATGCCCTGCGCAACTTCAACCTCGAGGTCAAGGCCGGTGAGTTCGTCGCCGTGACCGGGCCCTCGGGCTCGGGCAAGACCACCTTTCTGACCATCGCCGGCCTGCTGGAGGCCTTCAGCGGCGGCCGCTACGAGCTGGACGGCGTGGACGTCAGCGCCATGGACGACGACGCCCGCTCGCGCATCCGCAACCAGAAGATCGGCTTCATCTTCCAGGCCTTCAATCTGATCCCCGATCTGAACGTGCTCGACAACATCGAGGTACCGCTGCGCTACCGCGGCATGGGCGCGGCCGAGCGCAAGAAGCGCGCCACCGAAGCCCTGGCCCGCGTGGGCCTGTCGGCACGCGCCAAGCATTACCCGGCCGAGCTGTCCGGCGGCCAGCAACAGCGCGTGGCCATCGCCCGCGCCCTGGCGGGCGAGCCCAAGCTCTTGCTCGCCGACGAGCCCACCGGCAACCTCGACAGCAGCATGGCGCGCAGCGTCATGGACCTGCTGGAAGAGCTGCACCGCGACGGCGCCACCATCGTCATGGTCACCCACGATATGCAGCTGGCCGCGCGCGCGCAGCGCAATGTCCATGTGATAGATGGTCAGGTGGTCGACCTGGCGGCCGAGCTGCGCATGGATCCGGCCTTGCTGCAAGGTCAGAGCCAGGCCGTCCAGATGCCATGAGCACCACGATGAATCTGACCCATATCAGCTGGCGCCAGCTGGCCGCAGCCGCTCTGCTGAGCCTGGCTGCCACCGCTGCGGCGCAAGCGCAATCGAGCCAGGACCTGCTCCAGGTCTACGCCCAGGCCCGCACCGCCGACCCGCGCCTGGCCCAGGCCCAGGCCTTGCGCGGCGTACAGCAGGAAAGCGCGGCCCAGGCCCGCGCTGCCCTGCTGCCGCAGTGGAACTTGGAGCTGGCCGCCAGCCGCCAGCCCGGCGGCGCCCACCAGCAGCAGCTGAGCAGCCGCATCAGCCAGGCGCTGTTCGACCTCAGCCGCCTGCGCGAATGGGATGCCGAGAGCCGCCTGCTTTCGGCTGAAGACGCCCAGCTGCAAGCGGCCGAACAAGCCCTCTGCGCTCGCGTGGCCAGCGCCTATTTCGGCGTGCTTTCGGCCCAAGCCGCGCTGCGCAATGCGCAGGCCAATGAGGCGGCGTTTGCGGCCCAGGTGGGGCAGGCGCAAAAGCGCTTCGAAGCCGGCTTGTCGGCCGCCGTCGATGTCGAGCAGGCACGCACCTACCACCAGCTCTCGCGCGGCAGCAGCCTGCAGGCGCAGGAGGCCCTGGAAGATGCCCGCGCAGCCCTGGCCGAAATCACCGGCCAGGCGCCCGCCGATCTGCAAGGCCTGAGCCCCGCGCTGCAAGCCCAGCCGCCGCAGCCCGCCTCGCGTGAGGCCTGGGTCGAGCAAGCCCTGCGCCAGAACCCGGCCCTGCGCGCCGAAGCCTTGCGCCTGCAGGCCAGCGAAGACCGCATGGCCGCCAGCCGCGCCGCCCACCTGCCCAGCCTGAGCCTGGGCCTGGACAGCCAGCGCCTGCAGGGCGCGGCCGTGCCCGCAGCCCTGGCTGGGCGCAACGAGCACACCGTGGCCCTGCGCCTGAACATCCCCTTGCTGGCCGGCGGCGCGACGCAGGCGCAAAGCCGCCGTGCCGTGCACCAGCGCGATGCCCAGCGTGAACAGCTGGAGCAGGCGCGCCGCGCCCTGCAACGCGAAACCCAGGCCCAGTACCAGGCCGTGCTGCTCAGTGCCCAGCTGCTGGACAGCACGGCCGCGGCTGTGCAGGCCGCCAACGAGGCTCTGGCCGCCACCCGCGCCGGCCAGGCCCTAGGCACGCGCAGCATGACCGACCTGCTGCTGGCGATTCAGTCGCAGACCGCCGCGCAAGGCGCGCATGAACAAGCGCGCCACCGCCATGTGCTGGCCACCGTGCTGCTGCAACAGGCGGCCGGCCAGCTGAACGAGGCCAGCCTGGCCCAAGTCAATCAATTGCTGCAGCCCCGCGCGGGCGCAGCCGAGGGTTCCCCATGAGCATGTTGAACTACTACTTCGATCTGGCCCTGCGCAGCTTCCGCGCGGCCAAGGGCCTGAGCCTGCTGATGATCCTGGCCCTGGGCCTGGGCATCGGCGCCTGCATGACCACGCTGACGGTCTTCCACGTGCTGGGCGGCGACCCCATCCCGGGCAAGAGCGAGCGCCTGTTCAATGTGCAGTTGGACGCCGAAGCGGCCAACCCCAGCTTCAAGCCCGGCGACGAGCCCGTGCGGCAGCTGACCCGCTTCGATGCCGAGGCCTTGCTGCAAGCCAAGAAGGGCCGGCGCCAGGTCATGATGACCGGCGCCCAGGCCACGGTCTTGCCGGACGACCCTGCGCTCAAACCTTTCGTCACCACGGCACGCTGGACCAGCGCCGACTTCTTCACCATGTTCGAGGTGCCTTTTGCCTACGGCAGCGGCTGGGATGCGGCCGCCGATCAGGCTGATGCCAGGGTGGTGGTGATCTCGCACAGCCTGAACGAGAAGCTGTTCGGCGGTGCCAACAGCGTGGGCCGCGAGATCCGCCTGCGCGAGCAGGGCTTCCGCGTCGTCGGCGTGCTCAAGCCCTGGCGGCCGGTGCCCCATTACTTCGACCTGACCCAGGGCGCCTACACCCAGCCCGCCGAGGTGTATGCGCCGATATCCACCTCGTTCCGGCTGAACTTGGGCAGCTCCGGCAATATGAACTGCTGGGGCAACCTGGATGGCAAGCACCCTCGCGACTTGAACGTGCCTTGCGCCTGGCTGCAGTACTGGGTCGAGCTGGACTCGGCCGCTCAAGCCGCTGAGTACCGCAATTACCTGCAGCAGTACTCCGAGGAGCAAGGCCGCGCCGGGCGCTTTGAGCGGCCGGCCAATGTGCGCCTGCGCCCGGTGATGGCGTGGCTGGATCATCAACAAGTGCTGCCCAGCGATGTGCGCCTGCAGGTCTGGCTGGCTTTTGCCTTCCTGCTGGTCTGCCTGACCAACACGGTGGGTCTGCTGCTGGCCAAGAGCCTGCGCCGCTCGGCCGAGATCGGGGTGCGCCGGGCCCTGGGGGCCACGCGTCGCGCCATCTTTCAGCAATTCCTGGTCGAGGCCGGCGTGCTCGGCCTGATCGGCGGCTTGCTGGGCCTGGCGCTGGCGGCCCTGGGTCTGTGGCTGGTGCGCCTGAGCCCGGCGCCCTATGCCCGCCTGGCCGAGATGGACTGGCCCATGCTGGCCCTGACCCTGGCCCTGGCCCTGCTGGCCAGCCTCGCCGCCGGCCTGCTGCCGGCCTGGCATGCCGCCGGCATCAGCCCGGCCCGTCAACTGAAAACCCAGTGAGGATTCAATCCATGGAACTGATGCCCATCCTCTCCACCCTGCGCCGCCACAAGACCGCGGCGGGCCTGATCGTGCTCGAGGTCGCGCTCACCTGCGCCATCGTCTGCAATGCCCTGCACCTGATTCAACAGCGCGTGGAGCGCATCCAGGCCGAAAGTGGTCTGGCTGAATCTGAGTTGGTGACCCTCTACCTCAGCGGCATCGGCAAAGCCGACAATGTCGACGAAATCACCAGCCAGGACCTTCAGGCCCTGCGCGCCCTGCCTGGCGTGAAAAGCGCCACCATCATCAACCAGGTGACATTCGGCAACAGCAGTACCGTCAGCGGTATGCGCCAACAACCGGAACCCAATGGCGAAGGCATCGCCGTGCCGCAATACGCCAGCGATGAACATGCGCTGGCGACCATGGGCCTGAAACTCGTCGAGGGCCGCAACTTCCGCGCCGAAGAAATCGTGCTCGACAACGCCTTCAATGGCCCCGGCGAGAACCCGCCGCGCCCTCGCCAGGTCATCATCAGCCAAGCCCTGGCGAAACGTCTGTTTCCCGGCAGTTCAGCTCTCGGCAAGCAGGTGTACGTCTTCGGCGATGCGCCGATCGAGGTGATTGGCGTGGTGCAGACCTTGGGTGAGGTTCATCCGGGACCCCAAGCCCAAGGACCGAACGAAACCGGAGGTGCAGGCCGGTACGGCATGCTGCTGCCGCTGCGCAACAGCTATCGCGGAGGCTTCTACGTGATGCGCGTGGACCCGGCTCAACGCGATGCGGTGCTCAAGGCGGCCACCCCGGTGCTGGAGTCCATCGGCGGCAAGCGCATGGTGCGCGAGGCGCGCACTCTGGAGGAGATGCGCAGCAGCTACTACGCGCAGGACCGCGCCATGATCTGGCTGCTCGGCGGCGTTTGCGTGGCCCTGCTCCTGGTCACGGCCCTGGGCATCGTCGGCCTGGCCAGTTTCTGGGTGCAGCAGCGCACCCGCATGATCGGCACCCGGCGCGCCCTGGGTGCCACACGCGGGCAGATCCTGCGCTATTTCCAGCTCGAGAACCTGCTGCTGTCCAGCGCCGGCATTGCGCTCGGCATGGGCGCGGCCTACGGCATCAATCTGGCCCTGATCCGCAGCTATGAGCTGCCCTTGCTGCCGGCCTATTACCTGCCGGTGGGCGCGCTGGCGCTTTGCTTGCTGGGCCAGCTGGCCGTGCTGGGCCCGGCGCGGCGCGCCGCAGCCTTGCCGCCGGTGGCAGCCCTGCGCTTCTGAGGCCCGCCCGCATGAAGGCTCTTGCTATGCTCGCCACCCCATGAGACATGTGCTGATCATCGATGACAACGCCGGCGTGCGCGAGGCCCTGGCCCTGCTGCTCTCCCTGCACGACATCGAGCCCCTGCTGGCCGACAGCCCGGCCCAAGGTCTGGCCCTGCTGGCGCGGGCCCGCCCTCCCGTGGACCTGGTGATCCAGGACATGAACTTCAGCGCCGACACCACCTCGGGCGAAGAAGGCGCGGCCCTGTTCCGCGCCATCCGGGCCCAGCACCCCGACCTGCCCGTCATCCTGCTGACTGCCTGGACCCGGCTGGAGGCGGCGGTGGAGCTGGTCAAGGCCGGCGCGGCCGACTACCTGGCCAAGCCCTGGGATGATCACAAGCTGGTGGCCACGGTGGAGAACCTGCTGGAGCTGGGCGAATCCAACCGCGCCCTGAGCCAGGCGCGCCAGGCCCGCCAGGCTCGCCGCGCACAGCTGACGCAGCGCCTGGATCTGGCCGGCCTGGTGTTCGCCTCCGATGCCATGCTGGGCACGCTGGAGCTGGCCGCACAGGTGGCGCGCACCGAGCTGCCCGTGCTGGTCAGCGGCCCCAATGGCAGCGGCAAGGAGCGGCTGGCGGCCATCGTCCATGCCAACTCGGCCCAGCGCACAGGTCCCTTCGTGGCCCTGAACTGCGGCGCCCTGCCCGCGGATCTGATCGAGGCCGAGCTCTTCGGCAGCGAAAGCGGCGCTTACACCGGCGCTCACAAGGCACGCGAGGGCCGCTTCGAGGCAGCCGATGGCGGCACGCTGTTCCTCGATGAAATCGGCACCCTGCCCCTGGCCGGCCAGGTCAAGCTGCTGCGCGTGCTGGAGACCGGACGCTTCGAACGCCTGGGCTCCAGCCGCACGCGCAGCAGCCAGGTGCGCGTGATCAGCGCCACCAATGCCGACCTGAAGGCCATGGTCGCCGAAGGCAGCTTCCGCGAAGACCTGTACTACCGGCTCAATGTCTTTGAGCTGCGCCTGCCCCCGCTGGCGGAGCGGCGCGAAGACATCCTGGTGCTGGCCGAGCATTTCCTGGCCGGCGCGGCCTCCTTGTCAGAAGCAGCGCGCGAGGCCTTGCTGGCCCACCGCTGGCCGGGCAATGTGCGCGAGCTGAAGAATGTGATGGCGCGCGCCGGCCTGCTGGCTGCCGGCGCCAGCATCCAGCCGCAGCACCTCGGCCTGCAAGCAGCAGCGCCAGCGGCCGCCTCGGCCACCGGCCATCGCAACCTCGACGAGCCCAGCCGCGAGGCTGTTCAGGCCGCCCTCACGGCCGCCGGCGGCGTGGTCAGCCGCGCTGCCCAGGCCCTCGGTCTGTCGCGCCAGGCGCTGTACCGGCGCATGGAGCGTTATGGCATGGCCGAAGCCAGCTGAGCCCAATTCATGCAATGGCGACTCTTCCTGGCCCTGCTGACCGCGGCCCTGCTCGGTGCGGGCGCGCAGGCCCTCATCCAGCAGTGGCAGTGGCCGATCTACAGCCTGCTGGTGCTGGCCCTGCCCCTGTACGGCCTGAGCGGCCAGCTGCTGGAGCCGCTGCGCCGCCTGCTGCGCGCGCTGGAGGGTGCGGTGCTCAGCTACCGCGATGGCGACTTCAGCATGTCCATCGCCGCCGGCCCCAGCGGCCCGCTGCGCCAGGCTGAGCTGGCCGCCTTGCTGCGCGCCCACCAGGAGCTGGGCCTGGCCCTGCGCGAGCAGCGCCAGCAGCTGGCCCGGCGCGAGCTGCTGCTGGACACGGTGGTGCAGAACACGCCCCTGGCCTTGCTGCTGCTGCAGGAACCCGGCGGTGAAATCAGTTATGCCAATATTGCCGCGCGCCAATTGCTGGCCCGGGGGCGCAGCCTGGCGGGCCTGAGCCTGGCCAGCCTGCTGGATGACAGCCCCGAGACCTTGCGCCTGGCCCTGGCCAGCGGCCAGGACCAGGTCTTCGGCATAAGCGAAAACGGACAGGAGGAACTCTTCCACCTCTCGCAACGCAGCCTGCAGCTGCAAGGCCAGCCGCACCGCCTGCTGCTGCTGCGGCGCATGACCCGCGAGCTCTCGCGCCAGGAGGTGGCCAGCTGGAAGCGGGTGATCCGCGTCATCAGCCATGAGCTGAACAACTCGCTGGCCCCCATCTCCTCGCTCTCGCACAGCGGCGCCGAGCTGGCGCGGCGCGGCCAGACCGAGCGCCTGGAGGCAGTGTTCGCCAGCATCGGCGAGCGCTCGCGCCAGCTGCACCGTTTTCTGGCGGCCTATGCCGAGTTCGCCAAGCTGCCCTCGCCGCACTTGCAGAGCGTGGATTGGCCGGCCTTCCTGGCCGGCCTGCTGGCCCAGCACCCCTACCGGCTGGAGGGCGCCGAGCCCACCCGCCCGGCCCGCTTCGACCCGGGCCAGCTGGCTCAGGCCTTGATCAACTTGCTCAAGAACGCCCAGGAAGCCGGCGGCCCGCCCGAGGCGGTCAGCCTGGCCGTGGAGTGGCAGGCGCGCGAGCTGTGCTTTGTCGTGCGCGACCGCGGCTGCGGCATGAGCGAGGCAGTGCTGGCCCAGGCCTTGTTGCCCTTTTACTCGACCAAGCGCAGCGGCGGCCAGCATGGCGGCAGCGGCCTGGGCCTGGCCCTGGCACGCGAGATTGCCGAGGCCCACGGCGGCCGCATTGGCCTGAGCAACCGCGAAGGCGGCGGCCTGGAGGTGCGGTTCTGCCTGCCTCAGTGAAGGCCTAGACTTTAGTTACCCCGCCCTCACTGCGAGAAGATGCGCCCATGGACTTCGCACAGATGCAAGAGACCTGGCTGGCCATGGCGGCGGATCGCCGGGCGCTGTGGTGGCAAGGCGCGGCCGGCTTCGCCCTGGCGGCCCTGCTGCCCCTGCTGCTGGAACTGCTGTACTTCCGCCGCCAGGCCAAGGCGGGCAGCTGGCTGAAGCTGCGCCTGCTGTCCCTGCTGATGGCGCCGCTGTGCTTCGCTGTGGTCTGGCTTCCCGCGCGGGCGGTCTCCGGGCCCATGGCCCTGGGGGTGTTCTACCTGCTCTTGCTGACCGTGGGCCCGGGCTTGTGGTTTGGCAGCCATGCCTGGCTGGGGCGGCGCCTGCGGCCGCCGATGAGCTGGCTGGAATCACTGATGATGGCCGTGCTCGGCCTGGTGCTGCTGTTCGGCCTGCCCCTGATGGCCGCCCAGATGGCGGAGATGGAGATGGCCAAGGAAGCGCGCCAGCTCAGTGCCAGCCCCCGGCAAGCGCCCGACGAATCGTTGCTGCCCCACCGCGTGCTGCCGCCCAAGCTCTACCGCATGCCGGGGGTCGGCCTGGTCTGGACCCAAAGCCTGATCGCGCCCGAGGGCCTGCGCCTGCTGAGCATCGACCAACGTGTGGCCGGGCCCTGGTACCCCAGCGCCGGCGTCAGCCATCCGCAGTTCTGCACGCAGGGTGGCGATCTGCATCTGATGTGGTCGTCGCAAGAGCCGACACCCCAGCTTCGCTTGCACTGGCGTGACGCTTACGGACAGAACCACAAGGCGTCACACTTCCCGGCGACCAGGCCCACGGCTGAGGGCAGCGAGGCCGAGGAGTTTCGGATCGGCTTCCGTCCCCGCGGCCTGGATCCCAGCGCCCCGATCCCGCGCAGCCGTGTGTATCTGAACATGATCCTCGGAGCGGGATCGGAGCCTTATATGCGCGCGCTCAGCCAAAACGACCCCGAGGACCCACAGGACAGCGATTGCATCCTGCCCGGCTACCAGCGCCCGAAGATCGGGCATGAGGGCGACATCGTCCATGTCGGCCTGACGTTCCAGGCACCGAGCGGCCAGCCATGGCTGCGCGCGGACTTTCGGCGCTGACGCGCGCAGCTCGGCTCCAAAACGCGGCTGAGCGACAATCGCCGCCCCATGCGCATCGAAGACATCCGCCAGCGCTTGCGCGCCCTGGGCGCCAAGCCGCCCCACGAACTCCGCCTCCTGCGCGACTGGGTGCGGGCACGCCCGCACGAGCGCAGCCGGCGCAAGCCCGAGAACTTTCTGCCCCTGGCCCTGCGCGAAGGCCTGGAGGCACTGGATGCCGAGTTGCAGGGCCTGACCCGGCTCGTTTCCAACCACCCTGGCGAG
The DNA here is from genome assembly GCF_027863535.1 of Paucibacter sp. B51. NCBI lineage: Bacteria > Pseudomonadati > Pseudomonadota > Betaproteobacteria > Burkholderiales > Sphaerotilaceae > Roseateles > Paucibacter sp. B51. The sequence goes on from NZ_JAPIVN010000001.1 coordinate 4,637,048, forward strand.
GACGGCTCAGCCCGACTGCTGCTGGCCCTGCGCGACGGCATGACAGTGGAAAGCGTGCTGCTGCCACGCGAGGGCTTGTGCGTGTCCAGCCAGGTCGGCTGTGCGGTCGGCTGCCAGTTTTGCATGACCGGGCGCGAGGGCCTGATCCGCCAAGTGACTAGCGCCGAAATCATTGCGCAAGTGGCCCTGGCGCGCCGCCTGCGGCCGGTCAAGAAGGTCGTGTTCATGGGCATGGGCGAGCCGGCCCACAACCTGGAGCATGTGCTGGAGGCGATCGAGCTGCTGGGCTTGGAAGGCAATATCGGCCACAAGAACCTGGTGTTCTCGACCGTGGGCGACCCGCGCGTGTTCGAGCGCCTGCCCCTGGGCCCGGTCAAACCGGCCCTGGCCTTGTCCCTGCACACCAGCCGCGCCGATTTGCGCGAACGCCTATTGCCCCGCGCGCCGCGGCTGACACCCGAAGAGCTGGTCGAGCTGGGCGAAGACTACGCGCGCAAGACCGGCTATCCGATCCAGTACCAGTGGACCCTGCTGGACGGCATCAATGACACGGCCGAGGAGCTGGACGGCATCGTGCGGCTGCTCAAGGGCAAGTACGCCATCCTGAACATGATTCCCTACAACAGCGTGCCCGAGCTGCCCTTCACCCGGCCCAGCTGGGACAAGGCCGAGGGCATCGCCCGCGCCCTGCACCAGCGCGGTGTGCTGACCAAGCTGCGCGATTCGGCCGGCCAGGATGTGGACGGCGGCTGCGGCCAGTTGCGCGCCCGGGCGCTGGCCAGCGATGGCAGCGCCAGCGACGCGGTGATCCGCGTGCAGCGGCGCAGCGCCGGGGCGCACTGAGCCGCAAGCGCCGGCCCGGCAAGCCCCGGCCCCAAGTCTCAGTCCTCAGGCCTCAGGTCTGCAGCTTGAACACCGCCATGGCCTGGACCAGCTCATTGGCCTGACCTTCCAGGCTCTCGGCTGCAGCGGCCGACTGTTCGACCAAGGCTGCGTTCTGCTGCGTGGTCTTGTCCATCTGGGTGATGGCCTCGTTGACCTGGGCCACACCGCGGCTTTGCTCCTGGCTGGCGGCGCTGATCTCGCCGACGATGTCGGCCACGCGCTTGATAGCGCTGACGATCTCGCCCATGGTTTGACCGGCCTGATCGACCAGATCGCTGCCCTGCTCGACCTGCTCGACACTGGCGCTGATCAGGGTCTTGATCTCCTTGGCCGCACCGGCGCTGCGTTGCGCCAGAGCGCGCACCTCGCTGGCCACCACGGCAAATCCGCGGCCTTGTTCGCCGGCCCGCGCAGCTTCCACGGCCGCGTTCAGGGCCAGGATATTGGTCTGGAAGGCGATGCCGTCAATGACGGCGATGATGTCCGAGATCTTGCGCGAGGACTCGTTGATGTCCTTCATGGTGCTGACCACCTGGCCGACGACATCGCCGCCTTGTTCGGCCACCATGGATGCGTTGATGGACAGCTGCTTGGCCTGCTGCGCACTGTCGGCGTTGTGGCGCACGGTGTGGCTGAGCACATCCATGGTCGCCGCCGTCTGCTGCAATGCGGAGGCCTGCTCCTCGGTGCGAGAAGACAGGTCCAGATTGCCCTGCGCGATCTCGCTGCTGGCCCCCGAGACCCGCTCGGCATTGCCGCGCACGCCGCCAACCAATTGTGTCAAGGCCAGGCGCATCTCATCGAGTGCAGCCAACAAGGGCGAAAACTCATCCAGCTCGCGGTCAAGCTCGGGGTGTGCCAAATCGCCATCACGCACGCGCTCGGTCAACTGCTGGGCCTGTTGAACACGCCGTTTGAGCAGACGAGCCACATGGATCGAAAACACCAGCAAGATCACCAAAGACAAGGTCGCCAGCCCGACCACCAACCGCCAGGTGATCCGCGTTTCATCCTGCATGCCCTCGATGTCATGGTGAAGTGCGCTCTGCTGCTGCAAGACTGTATCGGCCAGAAGGGCAAGGACCTCGTTGCGGGCAGGAATGGTTCGATCCACCAAAAAGGCAAAGGCTTCGTCCTTCTGGCCTGCTTTGATGAGATCGAGATTGGCCATCCCTGCAAGCCAGAAACGGGAAAGTGGCTCTGCGAGCTTGTCAAACCCCGCACTACCACCCGAGGTAGACAGATCGCCCTCATAGGCCCTGAGCAGCTTGTCGATCTCCTGGCGCTTGGCGCTGATGTCATCGAGGGCCCCCTGCATTTCGGCCGGGCTGCGCGCCAGCATGGCATGGCGCAGCTGCAACGAAACACGGGTGATGTTGAGTTCCACAGCAGCTATTCGCGTCAGCTGGGGGACCCGCATGCTCTGCGTGATCTCGGCCGTCTGATCCACACGAGCCAACTTGAAGTAGGCGACCAAGGCCACCCCCCCGAGCGACAGGCACAAAAACACAGCCAAGGCATAGAGCCGAGCGGCAATTCCAAACCGTGCCTTGTTATTCACCATTGGATCACCTCAAGAGCCAGCAAACACATGGGAGGGAAGTCTCAGACCTGGCCCACCATGCGGCAAGTGCATATTTATCATTTTTACCATTTAAATGCGGCACGGCGACCTGCAGCTCGTCGCCGCAAAATCGCCGCTGCAAGGCCCCGATGCGCTCAAATCCACAAACCGCGCTGCGCACCGCACCCGTCACGCGCCGATCGATCCCCCTCAACGAAGCCGCGTCGCGAGCAAGCATTGCCGCGGTCTGCGCGACAGGAGCGCATGCGCAACGCGCCGGGCAGCCCAGGCCCAACCCCGCGCCCATCCGGGCGACATGTGCACACCGACGGGACTCGAGTTCGCCCTGAATCAAGGCCCGGCACCGTCTGACATCGGGCTCTGAGCAGCGCAGCCGGCCCCGCTTCCCTACAATCCGCGCAGCCCCGCTTCGGGGCTGTTTCCATTTGTGCGCCCGCCATGCCCTCGTCCCTGCAGTTCCCCCTGATCCAGCCCGGAAAAAAGTTCAGCCTGCCCCGACCCACGGGCTCGGCCGATGCGCTGCTGCTGGCGCGCTACGCCCAGCAGCAACTGGGCGCTGGCCGGCTGACGGCCATCATCACCGCCGAGCCGGGCGACACCCAGCGCCTGGAGGATGAGCTCAAATTCTTCGCGCCCGAGCTGCGCGTGGGCGTCTTCCCCGATTGGGAAACCCTGCCCTACGACACCTTCTCGCCCCACCAGGACCTGATCTCCGAGCGCCTGGCCACGCTCTGGCAGCTGCTGCAAAGCCGCGGCAAGCCGGCGGCCGAGCGCGAGCTGGACGTGGTGCTGCTGCCGGCCACTACGGCGCTGACCCGCCTGGCCCCGCCCAGCTTCCTGGCCGCCACCACCTTCAACTTTGCGCAGAAGCAGCGCCTGGACGAGGCCAGCCTCAAATCCCAGCTGACCCTGGCCGGCTACAACCATGTGGCGCAAGTCGTGTCGCCGGGCGAGTACGCGGTGCGCGGGGGACTGATCGACCTCTTCCCCATGGGCTCGCTGGTGCCCTACCGGGTCGACCTGTTCGGTGACGAGGTCGATTCCATCCGCACTTTCGACCCCGACAGCCAGCGCAGCCTCTACCCGGTGCCGGCGGTGCGCCTGCTGCCGGGCCGCGAGTTCCCCATGGACGAAGCCGCGCGCCAGACTTTCCGCTCGCGCTGGCGCGAAAAGATGGAGGGCGACCCGAGCCGCTCGCGCATCTACAAGGACATGGGCCAGGGCATCGCCACCGGCGGCATCGAGTACTACCTGCCCCTGTTCTTCGAGCAGACCGCCAGCATCTTCGAGTTCCTGGGCGAGCATTGCGCGCTGGCCCTGCACGGCGAGATCGACGAGGCGCTGGGCCGCTTCTGGACCGACACCCGCGAGCGCCACCGCTTTCTGCAGCACGACCCCGAGCGGCCCATCCTGCCGCCCGAGGATATCTACTTCAAGAGCGAAGAGTTCTTCAGCCTGACCCACGCCCACCCGGTGCTGGCCGTGCGCGGCAAGGAGGCGGTGGACTATGCCCGGCCCCTGCCCGATGTGTCCGTCGAGCGCGGCGCGCAAGAGCCCCTGGCCCGCCTGGCCACCCATCTGCTGAGCACGCCGCACCGCGTGCTGCTGCTGGCCGAGAGCGAAGGCCGGCGCGAGAGCCTGCTGGAGCTGCTGCGCGACAACAAGATCGACCCGCCCTCGGTCAGCGGCCTGGCCGATTTCGAGACCAGCCCGGAGAAGTTCGCCATCACGGCGGCGCCGCTCGCGGCCGGCTTTTTCTGGAACGACCCCGAAGGCGGTCACCAGATTCAAATCTTCACCGAGACGGAGCTGTTCGCCACCACGCCGACCACGCGGCGCCGGCGCAAGCAGGAGCAGGTCTCCGACGTCAACGCCCTGATCAAGGACCTGTCCGAGCTCAAGGTCGGCGACCCGGTGGTGCACAACAACCACGGCATCGGCCGCTACCAGGGCCTGATCAATATCGACATCGGCGATGGCGCCAGCGAGTTCCTGCATCTGGAGTACGCCGACAAGGCCACGCTCTACGTGCCGGTGGCCCAGCTGCACCTGATCAGCCGCTACACCGGCGTCTCGGCGGACGAAGCGCCGCTGCACCGCCTGGGCTCGGGCCAGTGGGAAAAAGCCAAGCGCAAGGCCGCCGAGCAGGTGCGCGACACCGCTGCCGAGCTGCTCAACCTCTACGCCCGCCGTGCCGCCCGCGAGGGCCATGCCTTCCGCTACTCAGGCCACGACTACGAGGCCTTCGCCGCCAGCTTCGGCTTCGAAGAAACGCCTGACCAGCGCGCCGCCATCCATGCGGTGATCCAGGACATGATCAGCCCCAAGCCCATGGACCGCCTGGTCTGCGGCGATGTGGGCTTTGGCAAGACCGAGGTGGCGCTGCGCGCGGCCTTTGTCGCCGTCATGGGCGGCAAGCAGGTCGCCATCCTCGCACCCACCACCTTGCTGGCCGAGCAGCATTACCAGAACATCGCCGACCGCTTCGGTCGCTGGCCGGTCAAGGTGGCGGAGATGAGCCGCTTCCGCTCCAGCAAGGAGATCAAGGCCGCGCTCGAGGGCCTGGCCGACGGCACCATCGACATCGTGGTCGGCACCCACAAGCTGCTGTCCAGCGAATGCAAGTTCGCGCGTCTGGGCCTGCTGGTGATCGACGAGGAACACCGCTTCGGCGTGCGCCACAAGGAGGCGATGAAGGCCATGCGGGCCGAGGTCGATGTGCTGACGCTGACCGCCACGCCGATCCCGCGGACCCTGGGCATGGCGCTGGAAGGCCTGCGCGATTTGAGCGTCATTGCCACCGCGCCGCAGCGCCGCCTGGCGATCAAGACCTTTGTGCGCAGCGAAACCAGTGGCACCATCCGCGAGGCCATGCTGCGCGAGTTGAAGCGCGGCGGCCAGGTCTACTTCCTGCACAACGAGGTCGAGACCATCGAGAACCGGCGTCAGAAGCTTGAAGAGCTGGTGCCCGAGGCCCGCATCATCATCGCCCACGGCCAGATGCCCGAGCGCGAGCTGGAGCGGGTGATGCGCGAGTTCGTGGGCGGCAAACACAATGTGCTGCTGTGCTCGACCATCATCGAGACCGGCATCGACGTGCCCAGCGCCAACACCATCATCATCAGCCGCGCCGACAAGTTCGGCCTGGCCCAGCTGCACCAGCTGCGCGGCCGCGTCGGCCGCTCGCACCACCAGGCCTATGCCTATCTGATGGTGCCCGATCTGGAAGGCCTGACCAAGCAGGCCGCCCAGCGCCTGGACGCCATCCAGGGCATGGAAGAGCTGGGCTCGGGCTTCTACCTGGCCATGCACGACCTGGAGATCCGCGGCGCCGGCGAGATGCTGGGCGAGCACCAGAGCGGCAACATGATGGAGATCGGTTTCCAGCTCTACAACGAGATGCTGGCCGAGGCGGTGCGTTCGCTCAAGGCCGGCAAGGAGCCCGATCTGCTCTCGCCCCTCGGCGCCACCACCGAGATCAATCTGCACGCCCCCGCCCTGCTGCCCGATGCCTACTGCGGCGATGTGCACCAGCGCCTCTCGCTCTACAAGCGCCTGGCCACCGCCGAGAAGAGCGAGCAGATCGACAAGCTGCTGGAAGAGGTGACCGACCGCTTCGGCAAGCTGCCCGCACAAGGCCAGACCCTGTTCGACACCCACCGCCTGCGCGTGCTGGCCAAGCCCTACGGCGTGCTCAAGATCGACGCGGCCCCCTCGGTGATGAACATCAACTTCCGCCCCAATCCGCCGATCGACGCCATGCGCGTGATCGAGCTGGTGCAGAAGAACAAGAGCATCAAGCTGGTCGGCAACGACAAGCTGCGCATCGACAAGGCGCTGAGCGACCCCAAGGACCGCGCGCAGGCCATCCGCGAAGTGCTGCGCCTTTTGGGTCAACCCGTTCGAAGCGACTAACGATGAATCAGTTTTTCGGTGACTACAAGTTGGCTGCTTTTGCCATGGACTCCACATTGCTCGTCAACGATATGTTGATTGAGCTGGCGGAGTTTTCAGGGCATCGATCAGTCGCTGAAGCCATGACCGAAGAGGGCCTGGCTGGCGACCCCAGCTTATTTAAAAGCAACCTGCTCAATCGTGTTACCTTGCTAGCGGGGTTGCCGATGTCTGCAGTGCTGGAAGTCGCTCGGGAGCGTATGCAAATTCGGCCAGGCGTGCGAGAAACGTTTGAGCGGTATCGGTCTGCAGGCTTGAAGACTGCCATCATTACCAGTGGCTTCGGAATGTTTGCCCGTGACTTGGCAGCGGACCTGAAGGTCGACTTCGTTCGCGCGAATGAGCTCCGCGTAGTTGATGGTCGACTGACCGGTGAACTTGCACCCCAACCTTGGGGTCAAGTTTGCGATGGGGGAGTAAAAGTCCGCATGCTAAGAGCATGCATGGAAGTAGTGGGCTGCAGCCCTTTACAAACCATCGTTGTTGGGCGCGGCGCAAATGACTTGGAAATGCTCGCCTCAGTTGGCTTACCTGTCGCGTTCAATGCGCCCAAGTCCGTGGAACAAACCTTTCGGGCTGTACGCGGAGAGTCCTTTGACAGCATCGCTTCAATTGTTCCGACGTACGACGAGTGGATTAACAGCTATCGATAGGCTAGCAAGCACCGGCCATGTCAACGAACCCCAAATCGTCCAACACACCATTGACCAAGGTTTTGATTTCGTGAACTCATCAGAAATTGGCGGTCTCGTCCAGCACAACGGCAGTGCGCTCCCGCCTCTATCGCACTTCCGCCTCGCCGCCTTCGACATGGACTCGACCCTGATCAATATCGAGTGCATCGACGAGATCGCCGCCGCCGCGGGCAAGAAAGAGGAAGTGGCCGCCATCACCGAAGCCGCCATGCGCGGCGAGATCACGGATTTCAAGGACAGCCTGCGCCGCCGCCTGGCGCTCTTGCAAGGCGTGCCGGTGAGCGCGCTGGAGCAGGTGCTGCAGGAGCGCCTGCAGTTCAACCCCGGCGCGCGCGAGCTGTGTGCGGCGCTCAAAGCCGCGGGCTTGAAGTTGCTGCTGGTCTCGGGTGGCTTCACGTTTTTCACGCGTTATGTCGCGGCCGAGCTGGGCATGGACTGGGTGCGCAGCAATGAGCTGGAGATCGTGGATGGCCGATTGACCGGCGCGCTCGTGATGCAGCCCTGGGGCGAGATCTGCGACGGTGAGGAAAAGCGCCGCATGCTGGTGCAATGCGCGGCCGAGATCGGCGCCCTGCCCGCCCAGTGCATCGCCGTGGGCGACGGCGCCAACGACCTGCCCATGATGGGTGCGGCCGGCCTCTCGGTGGCGTTTCATGCCAAGCCGCGGGTGCGCGAGCAGGCCATGGTGGCCATCAACGCGGGCGGGCTGGATCGCCTGCTCGAGGTCTTGCGCTGACCCCCGACATCGCTGCCCCATCTTGAAGATCTGGACCTACCACTACCCGGTCGACCTCGACGGCCAGCGCTACGCGCTGCACTTCGAAGCTGCCTTGCGCGGCTCGCGACTGATGCTCACCCACGAGGGGCAAACGCTGGAAGACCGGCAGGACTTCGGCCGCGAACCCTATCGCCTGCATCGGCTGCAGGTCGACACGGCACAAGGCCCCTTGGTCTTCGAGCTGGGCCCGCGCACGGTGCTCAGCTACGGCGTCAAGGTGTCGCGCCAAGGCCAGGTGCTCTACCGCTCCCACCCCGACCCCTTCGCCTACCTGGCCCGGGTGCAAGCCATGATGGCCAAGCGCCAGCGGGAAGCCTCGGCGCCGGGCGCACCCGATTTCTCTCGCCTCAAGGGCCAGGCGCCCGCGATCGCCGTGGACATTGCGCTCGGCCTGCTTTTCTTCGTGATGGGCAAGCTCGGTGATCTGCGCACGGCCGCCCTGGTAACGGCCGCGGCGGGCCTGGCCTTGCTGCCGCTGCAATGGGCCATCAACCGCTTCGCGCCGCCCGCGCGGCGGGTCGATCTGCTCGGTGGCATGGCCTTGTTCGGCGTGGTGGTGATGCTGCTGTCAGCCGGCTTCTCCTGGTACTTCGAGTCGGAGTTCCTGGTGCAACTCAAGGCCAGCGTGATCGGCGGCCTGGTGGCCTGCGCCTTCGGCGTTGACGCGCTGGCTGGCGGCCGCTGGCTGGGCAAGCGAGTGATGACGTATCTGGTCTACAGCGACATCGACGCGCGCCGGCTCTCGACCGGCATGTGCGCCATGGGCCTGGCCCTGGCCGGCGTCAATGCGGCCGTGGCCAGCCTGATGTCCAAAGACGCCTGGCTTTGGTACACGCTCTGGGGCGATCTGCTGCTGGTCTTCGTGCTGTCCAATCTGGCCATCCACTGGGCGCGACGCAAGCCCGGCCCGCGACCGGCCTGAATCGTTCCGTTCTCACTGAATTCGCACCTGACCCCTCGCCATGCGCCACACCGTTGAACTCCGCCACGCCAGCCGCCTGCTCAACACCGGCCCCACCGTGCTGGTCAGCAGCCGCCACGGCGCGCAACAGGATGTGATGGCCGCGGCCTGGAACATGCCGCTGGATTTCGAGCCGCCCAAGATCGCCGTGGTGATCGACAAGAACACCTTCACCCGCGGCCTGATCGAGGCCAGCGGCGAGTTCGTGATCGCCGTGCCCTGCGTGGCGCAGGCGGCCATGGTCACCGGCGTGGGCCACTGCAGCGGCCGCGAGGTCGACAAGTTCGAATGCTTTGGCCTGCGAACCCAACCGGGCTCGCAGGTGGCGGCGCCCCTGATCGAGGGCTGTCTCGCCTGGCTGGAATGCCGGCGCATCCCCGAGCCCGCGCAGGAGCAGCGTTATGACCTGTTCCTGGCCGAGGTGGTGGCCGCCTGGGCCGAGGACTGGGCCTTCACCGAGGGCCACTGGATCGAGCCGAGCGACGCGAGCCGGCGCTGCCTGCACCACCTGGGCGGCGGCCGTTATTTCAGCAGCTCGGGCCTGATCGACACCCAAGCCGACACCCAAGCCGACTCCTGAGCCGCTATCAAGCGGCGTGCAGGGCCTGCTCGCTGATCACCACCCCGTCGGCATCGGCATACAACCACTCACCGGGCCGCACCGGCAGGCCATGCAGATGCAGGACCAGATCGCTCTGACCCTGAGCTTTGCGGTCGGTGGGCATGGGCACATGGCCGAGGGCCAGGATGCCCAGCGGCGTGGCCGCCAGCTCGGCCAGATCGCGCACGCAGCCATGAATCAAAAGGCCGGCCCAGCCATTGGCAGCGGCCGCCGCTGCCAGATTGCCACCCAACAAAGCGCGGCGCAGCGAGCCCGCGCCGTCCACCACCAGCACCTGGCCATGGCCCGGGCTTTCCACCGCTTCCTTGACCCGGCTGTTGTCCTCGAAACACTTCACCGTGCGAACAGGCCCGGCAAAGCGGCCCAGGGCCCCATAGCTGCGGTACACGCACGGCAGCACACGCAGGCGGCCGGACTCGTCGGACTTGAAGCGGTCGCAAATATCGCAGGTCGAGAATTCCATATCGGGACACCTCCTCCGAGTCGGTTCGCCACAGGGCCAAGAACAAACTCAGGCCGGCGGCAAGACCTTGATGCGCGCATCCTGGTACTGCACCACCTGGCCGGCGCGGATCTTGGCGGTTTTGCGCAATTCCTCGCGCCCGTCCACCTGCACATGGCCCTCGCTGATGACGGCCCGGGCACGCCCGCCACTCTCCACCAGACCGTTGGCCTTCAGCAGCTTGTCCAGCTCGATGAACTCGCCGCGCAATTCGAAATCGATGTGTTGCATGGCGGCATTGTCCCAGAGTGGCATGCGCTGCCTGTCGGGCCCGGCCGCTCACCCTCTAAACTCCGCCACGCCCCCCCTCCGGCGCTCGGCCTGCAGTTCAGTGGCCCGGGCCTTCAGATCCACAGATCCAGCCCACGGCAGTTTCGCCGCCGAACCATGATTCGACCCTTTCGCCAGACTTTGGCCGGCATCCCCTTCGCCTCGGATGTCACCCATGCTCACGGGTTGCAGGCCCCCAGGTCCGGCCTGCTGCTCGGCCTGAGCCTGGCCCTGAGCCTGTTGGCCCCCATGCCGGCCTCGGCCGGCGAACGCAGCGAAACGGCCATTGCCCTGCAGCTCTGGACCGTCACCCAGGCCGTGGCCGAGGTGCGAGCCCTCCACGCCCGACCCGGCACCGGTGCGGAGGCTGCGATCTGCCTCAAAGCCCTGGGCCCGGACAACTTCCGGGCTTTCGCCGGCGAGCTGGCATCGCAGGCCTACAAGCCCGAGGAATTGCGCGGCCTGGACCGCTTTCTTGGCACGACCTTGGGCCAGAGGGCGCTGCAGCTGCAACTGGCCGAACTGCGACAAACCATGAGCCCACCCCGGCCAGGCCAGGCGGCAGTACCCGCACCCGTCATCGCTTTCACGCAAGCCGAACAGCGCGCGCTGAGCGCCTGGCCGCGCGAGCTGGTCTTGCTCAGGCACGGCCTCAATCGCCAGAAGAGCGTGCAGACCCAGCTTCAAGAGCATGTGCTCACCCGCATCCAGGCCTGCAATGCAGCGGCTCAGGCCAGCGCCCGCGATGCAGAGGCCATGCAGACGCTGCGCCAGACCCACGCGCAAAGCCACCCGAACCTGCTGAACGCCTTCCAGTGCCTGGCCCGCCAGCATCCCGAGCCTGATGCGCAGCAGGCCGTGCAGGCCGCGCGTCAGGCCTATCTGGACCTGCATCAGCAGATCGAGCAAGTCAGCCAGGCGCGCCTGCTCAAGCCGGGCTTGGAAGCGCTGAGCCAGGCCTACGCGCAGATCCCGCGGGGCGCCCTGAGCAGCAGCGATACGGCCCCTTGTGAGAACCTGGGCCTTCAGATCGAAGCCTTGCGGCAAGACATTGAGCGGCCCTCAGACTCGCCAGCCCGCTAACGCTCGCCGGCGCCGCGGTCCTCCTCAGTCCCTCGCCGCCGCATGACTCGGTGGCAATCCGCTCCAGCGCGGCCGCTGCCCGCGCCTGCGCCAGTCGCGATAGATGCCGCGCAGCCAGATGTGCAGGACACCCAGGCCGAAGAGGACGCCCATCAGAAAAACCAGGTAGGAATGGGGCTCGGAATCCAGCAGGCGGCCACTGCCATCCTGCAGCTGCCAGAGTCGAATCACATCGCCCGGCTGGCCCCAAGACGGGAAGCGACCTCGCGCAACGGTGTAAACCCGCTCCTGCTCCCCGCCCTGCTCCAGGCCTTCTGCATCGCGAGGCCGCAAGCGCAGCTGCACATAGGCCTTGCGCCCGCTGCCATGCTCTTCGCGCGCCAGCACCCGCATGTCCAAGGCCTGGGCCTGGCTGCGAAAGCGCTCGTTCTCGCGCAACTCCCAGCAACCCACCAGGATCAGCAAGCCGGGAACGATCATGAGGATCAAGAGCGCGCGCAAGGCGCACCACCAGGTCGGCGCCTCGTCCTCGCGGCGCCCGCCACGCGCATGGCCATCGGGCAGCCAGCGGCGACCGCGGCGCCAGGGCGCCTTGGCATCCCGGCCCTCGCCGCCACAGGCCCAGAAGCCCTGCAAACGCCGCAGCAGCTCGGCCCGGCTGAGGTCATCTCGCTCGGTGCGCAGCAGGCGCTGCTCGGCATCCTCAGCCTCATCATCCAGCAGCTCCAGCTGAAAGCCCGTCGCGGTGCAGCCGGCCGCCTGCAGGCAGCGTCCCGCGGGCGCTTCCAGCACGACAAAACTGCCGGGTTCGCGGGCGCTCCAACTGTCCAGCGCCTGCGCCAGCTCGGCCGCGCTGTGCACCTGACGCCGGCCACCGGGCTCCAGCGTCAGCCACATCGGCGTGCTCAAGATTTCGAGGCGGCCAGGCGCTGCTCGGCGGCGATGCGAATGGCACTCAAGCTGCTGCGGCTGGTGGAGACATCGCTGGACAGGCGCAGATGGATCAGGGTCGGCTGCTCGGGCGCCGCCATCGCGGCCTGCAGGGCGGGCTCGAAGTCCTCGGTGCGCTCCACCCGCGCCGAGCGCCAGCCATAGGCCAGGGCCAGGGCGGCGAAATCGGGGTTGTAGAGATCGCTGCCCGAGACCCGGCCCGGGTACTCGCGCTCCTGGTGCATGCGGATGGTGCCGTAAGTGCCGTTGTCGACCACCACGCAGATCAGCCGGCGGGCGCCATAGCCCGTGGCCGTGGCCAGCTCCTGGCCGTTCATCAGAAAGTCGCCATCACCGGCGATGTTGACGACCCAGCGGTCCTCGGGCGCCGGGCCGTCCCAAGCCCGAGGCTCCCCCTCGGGGGGCAGCCGATGCCCTGCATCGGCTTGGGGGCGTGGCGACTGTTGAAGCAAAGCCGCTGCCACCGCTGCCGGCAAGCCATAACCCATGGCGCCGCTGGTCGGCGCCAGCTGGCTGCGGCCATAACGCTGCAAACCGGTGTAGCGGTGGAAGCGGTGCAGCCAGCCGCTGTAATTGCCCGCGCCATTGGTGAAGACCGTGCCCTCGGGCAGGCGCCGGCCCAGGGTCTTGACGACCTCGGCCATGTCCAGCGGGCTGACGGCCTGCGGCAGCAGATTGCCTTGGTAATCGGCGTTCGCCTGCCGGGCCCAGGCACCCCAGGCCACCGACTCGGGCGCCCGCAGCGAGGCCAGGGCCTGGGCGGCGCAGCTCATGCTGGCGTTGATCATCTGGTCCGCCGCATAGACGCGGCCCAGCTCCTCGGCACCGGCATGGATGTGCACCAAGGTCTGGGCCGGGCGCGGCGCCTGCAGCAAGGTGTAGCCGCCGGTGGTCATCTCGCCCAGGCGCGGGCCCAGGGCGATGACCAGATCGGCCTCACGGATGCGCTGAGCCAGCTTGGGGTTGATGGCGATGCCGACATCGCCGGCATAGAGCGGATGCGCGTTGTCAAACAAATCCTGGAAGCGGAAGGCGCAGCCGACCGGCAGCTGCCAGCCCTCCGCGAACGCCTGCAGTGCGGCGCAGCTCTCGGCCGTCCAGCCGCCGCCGCCGGCAATCACCAGCGGGCGTTGCGCGGCCAGCAGGCGATCGCGCAGCTCGGCCAGGGCGGCGGGGCTGGGGTAGCTTTGCGCTGCCTGCACGCGCGGCAGCACCGGCGCGGCCGTCATCTGGGTCAGCATGTCCTCGGGCAGCACCAGCACCACCGGGCCGGGGCGGCCCTGCAAGGCGGTGTGGAAGGCGCGGGCCACGTACTCGGGCAGGCGGTCGGCGTCTTGCACCTCGCCCACCCATTTGGCGAAACCGAGGGTGCCGGGGCCGAACATCTGCCGGTAGTCCAGCTCCTGGAAGGCCTCACGGTCGCGCTGTTCGCTGGCGACCTGGCCGATGAAGAGAATCATCGGCGTGCTGTCCTGGAAGGCGGTGTGCAGGCCGATGCTGGCGTTCGTCGCACCGGGGCCGCGGGTGACAAAGCAGATGCCGGGGCGGCCGCTCAGCTTGCCCTGCGCCTCGGCCATGAAGGCGGCCCCCCCCTCCTGGCGGCAGGCGATGAAACGGATGCCGTGCTCGCGGTGCTCATGGAAGCCGTCGAGCACGGCCAGGTAGGACTCGCCAGGCACACCGAAGACGGTGTCCACGCCCTGTGCGATCAGGGCTTCGACCAGGGCATGGCCGGCCATGCGGGGTGCTATCGCGGAGGGCGCGACTGCGGAAGATGGGAGGCTGGGGCTGGAGCTCATGCGCCCCACTTTAAACGCCGCGCCAGGCCTCCCGCCTCTGGGCTTACCCGCCATTGCAGCGGCAAGCTCAAGTGCCTTTGTGTCAGATCAAGACCTGAGCATCGCCTCAATCCTTGCGCCCGCGCCGCACCAGGCTGGCCGCCGACAGGGCCGACAACAGGGCCAGGGCCGCGCCCACAAACACCGCGCCCGGGTGGCCGCCGTCGAGCAGGGCGCCGAAGACCGGCGCGGCCGCGGCAAAACCGATGTCCAGGCCCGAGTACACCGTGCCGTAGACCCGGCCGGTGGCGCCCGGCGGCGCGGCGCGCTTGATCAGCATGTCGCGCGAGGGGCCGGCCAGGCCAGTGCCGAAGCCGGCCAGGGCAACGATGAAGCCCGCCAGGGCCGGCGCCACCCAGCCGCTGGCAGCCAGGATCAGCAGGGCCGCAGCAATGCTCAGGGCGATGGCGATATTGCGCTCCAGCGAGCTGCCCTTGGCCACCCAGAAGCCGCCGATCACCATGCCGATGGCGCCGCAGAACATATAGCCCGTCACCACAAAGGCCGTAGCCGCCAGCGGCAGGCCGTAGAGCGCGGACAAGGCCGGGCTGGCAAAGCTCTGGATGGCGCTCAAGGAGGCGGTGGTGAAGAGAAAGAAGGAGAAGCACAGCCAGACCGAGGGCAGGCGCAAAAAGGCCAGCGGATGCTCGGGCGCCAGGGTGGCTGCGCCGGCCTTCTCATGCGCCCAGCTGCCGTGGGCATCGTCAATGGCCTCGCGCTTCCAGGCCAGCACGGCGATCACCACCAGGCCAAGCAGGGCCGTGCCCAGATAGGCGTAGCGCCAGTTGCCGCTCCAACTGCTCAGGGCCAGCGCGAACAGCGGCGCCAGGCCCCAACCGATATTGCCCGAGATGCCATGCACCGAAAACGCATGGCCCAGGCGCGCCGGTGAGACCCGCTTGTTGAGGATGGTGAAGTCCACCGGATGAAACGGCGAATTGCCCAGCCCCGCCAGCGCCGCCGCCAGCAGCAGGCCGCCAAAACCCTGGGCCAGGCCGGCCGCGGCCGAGGCCGCCACAAAGCAGGCCAGCGCGGCGAACAGGATGGGGCGGGCGCCACGACGGTCCACCACAAAGCCGGCCAGGGCCTGGCCGATGCCCGAGATCACAAAGAAGGTGGTGACCAAGAGGCCCAGCTGCGAGTAGCTCAGGCCGAAGTCGCGGATGAAGACCGGGAACAGCGGCGGCAACAGCATGTGGAAGAAATGCGAGGTGCCATGGGCCAGGCCGATCAGGCTGATGGTGGCAATGTCACGGCGCTTTAGCTCGGCCGCGGCCTGCTCGGGGGCCAGGCCGGCGGCGGAACTTGGAGGGGTCAGGACTGCAGAAGAGGAATTCATGCCCTCAATGTAGGCGGCCCTTCCCCGGCCGGGTTACGATAGTTCGCCAAAGAGTATTGAATTTCCGCCATGAGACCATCCACCCCTGCTTTGCGAGCCGCCGGCCGCACCAGCCTGCCGCCGCTGGACCCGCAGCGCTACGCCCCCAGCGCCGCACGCCCGGTGCGGGCCAAGGCGCGGCAGATGGAAAGCTGGATGGACATCCACGCCCACCACCACGACTGGGGCCAGCTGGTGTTCTCCATCAGCGGCGTCGTGCGGGTGAACACGCCGGACGCCACCTTTTTGCTGCCGCCCGGGCGGGCGGTCTGGATCCCACCGCTGCGCGAGCATGCGGTCACCGCCGTCGAGCGCGCCGATCTGCGCACGCTTTACTTGCATGCCGCCCCACCCTCCAGCCGGCCCGAGGCCTGGGCCCAGGCCCGGGTGCTGGAAGTGACGCCGCTCTTGCGGGAGCTGGTGCTGCAGTTGGCCCGCGGCGGCGAGAGCCCGCCCGAGCTGGCGGCGCAGAAGGCCCAGCGCGAGCACTGGATCGCCAGCCTGGTGCTGGACGAGCTGGGCCGGGCCAAGCCCTTGCGCCTGGGCGTGGACCTGCCGCAAGACCCGCGCCTGCGCCGGCTCTGCGAAGCCATTCTGCAAGCGCCGCAGCGCCACACCGCCCTGGCCGACTGGGCGGCCGAGGTGGGCGCCAGCGAGCGCACCGTCTCACGCCTGTTTCGCGAACAGCTGGGCAGCAGCTATGCCCAGTGGCGCCAGCAGGTGCTGCTGGCCCAGGCCCTGAGCCTGGCCGCCCGCAAGCGGCCCATGAGCCTGATCGCAGCTGAGCTGGGCTATGCCAGCGCCAGCGCCTTCAGCGCCATGGTCACCCGCACCGTGGGCATGCCGCCGAGCAAGTTCTTTGCCGAGGCCTGAGCAAAGCACCCTCCGCACCGCGCCCTTCACCCTGCGCAGCCGCTGTCCATCGGGCCTGCGCTACCATTTCCGCCCATGACACAGGTACTTTTCGACTACACCCGCCAGGACGCCCAGGGCGACAGCTGCACCGCCCACGCCTGGGCCAAGGTGCCCGCGCCCCTGAACCCCAGCCAAAGACAGGCACTCAAGGCCCGCGCCGCTGAGCTGCTGCGCCAGCACAACGCCGTGCTGGTGGCCCATTACTACGTCGATGGGGACCTGCAAGACCTGGCCCTGGAAACCGGCGGCATCGTCTCCGATTCGCTGGAGATGGCGCGCTTCGGCCGCGACCATGCGGCCCAAACCCTGGTGGTGGCCGGAGTCCGTTTCATGGGCGAAAGCGCCAAGATCCTGAGCCCCGAGAAGCGCGTGCTCATGCCCGATCTGGACGCCACCTGCTCGCTCGATCTGGGCTGCCCGGCCGATGAATTCGCGGCCTTTTGCGACGCCCACCCGGACCGCCAGGTCGTGGTCTATGCCAACACCAGCGCCGCCGTGAAGGCCCGCGCCGACTGGATGGTGACCAGCTCCTGCGCGCTCGAGATCGTGGCCGATCTGCATGCCAAGGGCCAGAAAATCCTCTGGGCCCCGGACCGCCACCTGGGCCGCTACATCCAGGAGCAGACCGGCGCCGACATGCTGATGTGGAACGGCGCCTGCATCGTCCACGACGAGTTCAAGGGCCTGGAGCTGGACCTGCTGCGCGAGCAGCACCCCGGCGCCATGGTGCTGGTGCACCCCGAGTCGCCCAAGAGCGTGGTCGACAAGGCCGATGTGGTGGGCTCGACTTCGGCCCTGATCAAGGCCGTGGTCGAAGGCACGGCGCAGGAGTACATCGTCGCCACCGACAACGGCATCCTGCACCGCATGCGCCAACTTGCGCCGGGCAAGACCCTGATCGAAGCACCCACTGCCGGCAACAGCGCCACCTGCAAGAGCTGCGCACACTGCCCCTGGATGGCCATGAACGGCTTGCAGAACCTGGTCGACTGCCTGGAGCAGGGCCTGGGCGAGATCCACATCGAAGAAGCGATCCGGGTCGAGGCCCTGGGTTGCATCGACCGCATGCTGGACTTCACCGCCGCGCTCAAGGTGCGCCAGGCGCGGGCCCAGGCGCCGGTTCCCGCTGCTGGCAGCCTGGTGCCCGGCATCGGCGCGGCCTGATTCGGCAGCGACGGCGGCACGCAAGCGGCCGGCCATTAGGGCCCGCCGCGCTTCCAGTTCGTTGGCAGATTGGCCGCTTGGCTTGAGGGCTGAGCTGCTGGACTGCCTTATACTCAAATGATAATAATTCTCATTTGAGTTTTCGTGAAGTCCTTGCATCCCGCCCCCTCGTTGTCTCTTCTCCTCCCCTTGCTGCTGGCCATCCCCGAATCCTTCGCTGCCAGCACCCCTGCCGAACTGGAGCTGCCGCCGGTCACCGTCTACGGCGTGCGCAGCATCAGCCCTGGCAAGACCAGCATCAGCAGCGCCGAGATCGAGCGCCAGCAGGCGCTGACGGTGCAGCAGCTGCTGGACAATCTGCCCGGCGTCGACCTGAACGGCAGCTTCCGCCCCGGTGGCCAGAGCCTCAATATCTGGGGCTTCAGCGATGTCGAGGACATCCGGGTGCAGCTGGACGGCGCCAACAAAGGCTTCGAGAAATACCGCCAGGGCTCCATCTTCATCGAGCCCGAGCTGATCAAGCGCATCACCGTCGACAAGGGCGCGCACTCGGTGCGCTTCGGCAACGGCGGCTTCGGCGGCACCGTGCAGATCGAGAGCAAGGACGCGGCCGACCTGCTGCAACCCGGCCAGCGCCTGGGCGGTCTGGCCAAGCTCGCCTGGCACAGCAATGACGGCCAGCGCCTGGGCTCGGCCAGCGTGTTCGCGCGGGCCGAGGACGAGGCTGCCCTGCCCTGGCAGTTCCTGCTCGCCGTCACCGCCCGCGACTCGGGCAACCAGCGGCGCGCCGACGGCAGCGAGTACGAGTTCTCCAACACCCATGCGCGCTCGGCCCTGGCCAAGCTGAGCCTGCCGATCGGCGAAGCCAAGCTGACCCTGTCCGCCATCGAGGGACGCAGCCAGGCCTGGTCGCCCTTTGCCGCCAAGCGCGACGAGATGCCGGCGCCGACAGCGGCCGAGATCGCCAAATACGGCGAGCGCGAGGCCTGGCTGCGCAAGGTCCTGTGGCGCGATCAGCGCGACAGCAGCCAGACGCTGCAGTGGCAGTACGCCCCGGCGGCACAGCCGCTGCTGGACCTGCAGCTGCGCCTGACGCGCTCGTCCAGCGTGCAGGACGACCAGCGGCCCGACAGCATCAGCAGCGATTTCGCCGCCAGCCTGGGCAAGCAAAGCCATGCCAGCTACCGCGACCAGCAGTTCGAGCTGAGCAACACCGCCCGCTTTGCCACCGGCGCGCTGGGGCACGAGCTGGCCGCCGGCCTGCAAGTGCAGCGCCACCAGCGCGACACCCTGATGCTGCTGCACACCCGCACGCAGGACGCCAGCTACAACTACGGCTGGCTGCAGCCCTACTACATGCCCAGCGGCCAGCAACGCAGCCTCGCCGGCTGGCTGGAGGATGAGATGCGCTGGGGCCGTTTCAGCCTGAAGCCCGGCCTGCGCTACGAGCAGGTGCGCACCGAAGGCCAGCCCAATCTGGCACCGCGCTACAACGATCCCAAGGCCGGCCATGACTACAGCGCCGCCTGGCACAGCGGCTGGTCCCACCACCTGGCTGCCAGCTGGCGGGCCAGCGCTGCGACGAGCTGGTTCGCCGATGCCGGCCGCAGCTGGCGGGCTCCGGTGATCGACGAGATGTTCGAAGTCCAGTCGGCCGCGGCCAGCGCGCCGGCGACCAGCCGCGGCCTGCGCAAGGAGCGGGTCACCGCCCTGCGCGGCGGGCTGAAGTTCCAGCAGGCCGACTGGCTCAGCGATGGCGATGCTCTGGCCGCGACCTTCACCGCCTTCCGCAATCTGGTGCACGACAACATCCACAAGCGCTTCGGCGTCATGGTGGAGCCCGGCAGCGTGCGGCCTGCGCAGCTGCCCTTCTACCGCAACCTGCCCGGCTACCGCAGCGAGGGCCTGGATGTGGAGGCGCATTACGAGCAACGCCGCTACTTCATGACGGCCTCGCTGGCCTGGATGGACGGCGAGCACCAGGGCTCGATCCGCGACCCCTGGTCGGCCAAGAACCAGCCGTTGATCGACATCGGCGCGCCCAAGGCGGTGTTGGTGCTGGGCGCCAAATGGCCAGCGCACGGCCTGGCGCTGGGCTGGCAGGGCAAGTTCGTCGGCGCGCAGACCCAGGTGCCGGATGACGAGATCGTGCCCTACGCCCTGCCTGCGGCCAAGGGCTATGCCGTGCACGGCCTGTTCGCCCAATGGCAGGGCCGGGGCCGCTGGGCCGGCAGCCGGATGCAGCTGAGTGTCGACAACCTGTTCAACCGCAGCTACCAGCCCTATCTGGCGGAGGCGGTCTATGCGCCGGGACGCAATCTGAAGCTGAGCTTCAGCCAGCAGATCTGAGTCACGGGCAAGGATGCGAAATAGCGGCCGGGCGCGGCTTTTTCTGCCACGCCCGGCGTGTAAAAACGTTTATCGTTGCAGGGATCAAGCCGCCCTGCCGGCGAAACGCGGAGACCCCTGCACCATGAGTCAAGATTTCAGCTCGCTTTACAACCACCACGAACGCGAGGTGACGGCCGCCGTGATGGCGCTGGCACACAAATACCCCAGCATCGAGGCCGACAGCGACCTGCTCTGCGACGTGGCCTGCGTGGCCCTGAACCGCCTGCCGCCTCGCTACATCCGCCACGCGGTGGATTTCCTCTTCTACCTGACCGAAAACGAGCGCCGCGAGATCGACGCCGCGATCGAAGAGGCGGTCGACTACGCCTTCAACTTCGTGCAAGCCCGCACCGCCCTGCGCCAGCAGGCCTGAGGGGCGCGGCCTCTCCGTTCAGGGCTTGCGAAAGCCGTGCCGCGCCAGCACCGCCTGGCCGGCCGGAGAGAGCAGGTGGTCGATGAATTTGCGCGCCTCGCTGGCCTTGCTGCTGCCGGCAATGGCCGCAACCGGGTAGCGGATGGCCGTTTCGGTCGGCACCGTGAACAGCACCCGGACCTTGCCCTTCTGCGCTAAGGCATCGCTGGCGTAGACAAATCCGGCATCCACCTCGCCGCGCGCCACATAGTCCAGCGCCTGCCGGACATGGATGGCGTAGATGGCCTTGGGCTCCACCACGCCCCAGAGCTTGGCCGACTCCAAGGCCGCCTTGGCATAACGCCCTGCGGGCACGCCCTCCGGCTTGCCCAGCGCCACGCGCTTGACGGCGGGCCGGGCCAGATCGGCCAGGCCGCTCATCAAAGCCGCCCCGCCCTCCGCCGGCGTCACCAGCACCAGCTCATTGCTGACGAAATTGAAACGGCTGCCCGGCAGCAGGAGCTTTTGCACCTCTGCCCGGTCCATGGTCTCCTGATCGGCCGTGGCCAGCACATCGACCGGCGCGCCCTTGCTGATCTGGGCCAGCAAGGCATCCGAAGCGGCAAAGTTGAACAGCAGCCGGGTACCCCGGTTCTGCGCCTCGAAAACCGGTCTCAGCTCCTTGAAGGCATTGCTGAGGCTGGCAGCCGCCGACACCGTCACATCGGCGGCCAGGGCCGCACCGCTCAGCAACCCCAAGCCGGCCAGTGCCCATGCACGAAGGCGCCGCATGATGGCGCTCAACGCTTGGTGGTGCGCAGGCCGCGGTCGGCCACCAGCACCGTGGGAAAGCTGACCGGCAGGGTGCGCGGGTAGTCACGGCTGTAGTGCAGGCCGCGGCTTTCGTGGCGCAAGAGTGCCGAGCGCACGATCAGCTCGGCGCAATCGACCAGATTGCGCAACTCCAGCAGGTCACGGGTGACGCGGAAATTGGCGTAGTAATCGTCAATCTCAGCGCGCAGCAGATGGATGCGGTGGAGGGCCCGCTCCAGGCGCTTGGTGGTGCGCACGATGCCGACGTAGTTCCACATCAGCAAGCGGATCTCGTCCCAGTTGTGGGCGATGACGACCTGCTCGTCGGCGTCTTCGACCTGGCTCTCGTCCCAGGCCGGCAGGGGCGCGGGCGGCAGATCGGGCAGGCCGAGGATGTGCTCGGCGCAGGTCTGGCCTAGCACCACGCATTCCAGCAGCGAGTTGCTGGCCAGGCGGTTGGCGCCATGCAGGCCGGTGTAGGCGGTTTCGCCCACGGCATAGAGCCCGGGCAGATCACAGCAGGCCTGCAGATCGGTGACGGCGCCGCCGCAGGTGAAATGCACGGCCGGCACGACCGGGATCTTCTGCCGCGCGATGTCGATGCCCAGGGCCAGGCAGCGCGCATGCACGGTCGGGAAATGTTCCTTCAAGAAGGCTTCGCCTAGGTGGGTGGCGTCCAGCCAGACATGATCGACGCCATGCTTCTTCATCTCGAAGTCAATCGCGCGGGCGACGATATCGCGCGGCGCCAGCTCCATGCGCTCGTCATGCGCGGCCATGAAGCGGCCGCCGCCAACATGGTCGGGCAGCACCAGATGGCCGCCCTCGCCGCGCAGCGCTTCCGTGATCAGGAAGCTGCGCTCTTGCGGGTGGTAGAGGCAGGTCGGGTGGAACTGGATGAACTCCATATTCGCCACCCGGCAGCCGGCGCGCCAGGCCATGGCGATGCCATCGCCGGTGGAGGTGTCGGGGTTGGTGGTGTAGCGGTAGACCTTGCCGGCGCCGCCGGTGGCCAGCACCACGGCGCGCGCGGCCAGGGCCTCGACACGCTGGCTGTCGATATTGAGCGCGTAGATGCCGTAGCAGCGCGGCTCTTCTTCGCGCTGCACATGGCGCGAGGTGATCAGGTCCAGCGCCATCCAGCGCTCGCGCAGGTCGATATTGGGGTGAGCCTGAGCGGCGGCCAGCAGCTGCTCGTGGATGGCCTTGCCAGTGGCGTCCGCCGCGTGGGCGATGCGGCGCACGGCATGGCCGCCTTCGCGGGTGAGGTGAAGGCCCAGCGGGCCTTCTTCGTCGGCGGTGAAGGGCACGCCCTGATTGACCAGCCACTCGACGGCCTTGGCGCTGCGCTCGGCGATGAAGCGGGCCGTGTCTTCGTCCACCAGGCCGGCGCCAGCGTCGCGGGTGTCGCGCACATGGGAGTCGATGCTGTCATCGCTGCCCAGCACGCCGACGATGCCGCCCTGCGCCCAGGCGGTGGCGCCCTCGCCCAGTTGGCGCTTGGCCAGCACCACCACGGGCACGCGGTCGGCCAGGTGGAGCGCAGTGGTCAGGCCGGCCAGACCCGCGCCGACGATGACCACGGGGAGCGAAGTGTCCGGATTCGGCATAGCGGCAGATGTCATGAAATCGAAAGAAAAACGCCCCGTCTCGGCGGGGCGCTGAGAAATCAGCGTGGGCCATTCTAGGAGGCGCAGGGGAGACCGCTGTGCGGCAGGGGCGGAAGCCGGGCCGAGCCTGCAGTCAATTGCGCCTCGTCCAACATTAAATGCGAATTGTTCGCATTTATCAATCTACAATGCGCGGCAACGTTGGTCGGGCCACCTGGGCTTGGCCAAGCCCAGGCCTCAAACGTCAGGCCCGCAGCTCGCGGGTCTTGGCGGCTCCTCTTTTTTCTTCTCGTTCGCGCTTTTTCTCCCCTCCCTCTTCATGTCACGCCCTCCCCGCTCCGCCCGCCACACCTCCGCCCTTCGTTTCACCCCTCACGCCCTCGCCCTCGCCGCCAGCCTGTGCAGCGCTGCCGCCGCCAGCCAGGCGCAAACGCTGCCCGAAGAGGCGCCCGCCAGCTCGGTGCAGCAGTTGGAACGCACCGTCGTCACCGCCACACGCAGCAGCAAGGCGCTGGAAAAAATCCCCGGCGCGGTCAGCGTGATCGGCCGCCAGGACATCGAGACCCAAAGCCTGATCAGCGAAGACCCCAGCCAGCTGCTGACCCTGCAGATCCCCGGTTATGCGCCGGCGCGGCAGAAGATGAGCAACTTCGGCGAGGGCCTGCGCGGCCGCAACGCCCTGCTCTTGCTGGACGGCATTCCGCAGACCAACCCGCTGCGCTTCGGCGGCCGCGAGGGCTACTTCGCCGACCCGATGATCGTCGAGCGCATCGAGGTGGTCAGCGGCGCTTCGGCGGCCCAGGGCATGGGCGCCACCGGCGGCATCATCAACACCATCACCCGCAGCCCGCGCCGGGTCGGCACCCAGCAGCTGCTGGAGCTGAAGTTCGGCAGCCAGGGCCACAGCAACAGCAGCAGCTGGAAAACCGGCTACCGCCTGGAACACCTGAGCGAGGGACCCGATCCCTGGAGCGCCCTGGTCTACCTCGGCCAACGTTCGCAAGATGTGGGCGTGGACGGCGAGGGCCGCATGCTGGCCACCGAATCCCTGCATAAGGCTAACGACGCCTTCATCAAGCTGGGCCAGCGCCTCGGCGACCAAGAGCTGCAGCTGATGTTTAACCAGTTCACCGCCCATGGCTTCGAGGACTGGGTCGATGTGCCGGGGGACCGCGCCCGCGAGCTGCCCGCTTCCTCCAAGCCGGGCCGGCTGGACTACCAGCCGCTCTACAACCGCAGCCGCTCGGCCAGCCTGAGCTGGAGCCACGCCGATCTGGCCCAGGGCCAGGCACAGCTGCAGCTGTTCGCCCAGCGCTTTGCCGCACGCTACAGCGGCGGCGTGATCGCCACCTTCCAGGACGCAGCCATTGCGCCGCTGAACACCCTGGTCGACCAGAGCCAGATCGAAGCCCGCAAATGGGGCCTGCGCGCCAGCTGGGTGCGCCAGGACTTGTGGACCCCGGGCCTGGAGCTGACCCTGGGCCTGGACGTGCTGGACGATGTCTCGCAGCAAGACCTGACCCTGACCGGCCGTGCCTGGGTGCCGCCGCTCAAGTTCCGCAGCACCGCGCCCTTTGCCCAGCTGGAATACGAGCTCGGCCCCTTGACCCTGCGCGGCGGCCTGCGCGATGAGCACACCCAGCTGCAGGTGGACAGCTACAACACCCTGGCGTTCTACGGCAAGCCGCGCGTGCAAGGCGGCGAGCGCCGCGCCAGCGAGATGGTCAAGAGCTTGGGCGCGGTCTGGCGCTTTGGCCGCAGCGGCTGGTCCAGCTTTGTGGCCTACAACGAGGGCTTCGGCCCGCCGGATGTGGGCCTGATCCTGCGTGCCGTCAAGGCCGCGAACAGCTCAGTCACGGACCTGGTGGACCTGCAACCCATCGTCACCCAGAACCGCGAGCTGGGCCTGGCCTGGCGCGGCCGGCAGGCCAGCGTCTCGGCCTCGGTCTACGAATCGCGCTCCGACCTGGGCAGCCAGCTGATCGTCAGCAATGGCATCGGCACCGTGCAGCGCGTGCCCATCACCGTGCGCGGCGTGGAAGTGAGCGGCGAATGGCGGCCGAGCGAGCAGCTCAAGCTCAGCAGCAGCTATGCCCGCACCCGCGGCCGCACGTCCAGCACCAGCAATGGCGGCGCGCTCGATCTGGACCTGGGCGCCCGCTCGCAAGGGCCGGACAAATGGGTGGCCGCCGCCACCTGGCAGTTCGCCCCGCAATGGAGCAGCCAGCTGAGCCTGCAGCGGCAGCTGCCGCGGCATGCCAATGTCGGCAAGTTCTCGGGCAAGACCTCGCTGGAAGAGCACTTCAAGGGCGTCACCCTGGTCGATGCCTCGCTGAGCTGGAACACGGCTCAAGGCCAGTGGAGCGCCGGCGTCGAGAACCTGTTCAACCGCCAGTACATCACCTACTACAGCCAGGCCCACTACGCCGGCACGGGCGAGGACTTCTACGCCGGCCGCGGCCGCGGCCTGAGCCTGAGCTGGCGCCGCCCCTTCTGAACGTGGAGACGCTGCACATCATGCAAGACCAGGCCCGGGCCCGGCGCTGGAACGCTCGCAAGCTCTGGGTCTGGCTGCACCGCTGGGTGTCGCTGGCGGCTGGCCTCTTGCTGGTGCTGCTGGGCCTGAGCGGCAGCGCCCTGGTCTGGCGCGCCGAGCTAGATGCGATGCTCAACCCGGCCTGGTTGCAGGCGCGGCCGGCCTGCGCCGCGGCCGAAACCGCCCCGGAGGCGGCGCCCATCCGCCGCGTGCTGCAGCTGCTGGCCGAGCAGGCGCCCGGCCGCAAGCCGGCCCTGATCGTGGCGCCAGCCCAGCCGGGCGCCGCCTACCAGGTGTGGGAGCGTCGCGACCCGCAGACCGGCTGGCGGCGCGAGCATTTCATCGATGCCCGCTGCGGGCTCTACCTCGGCCACCGCGATCGCGGCGCCGTGCGCTGGGACGCCGCTCATCTGATGCCCACGCTGTTCGAGCTGCACCGTTACCTGCTCAGCGGCGACCGTGGCGAGACGGTGGTCGGCATCGGCGGCCTGGTGCTGCTGGGCCTGGGCCTCTCGGGCATCTGGCTGGCCTGGCCGGCGCGCCCCAGCTGGCGCAGCTGGCGGCAGGCGCTGAGCATCAAGACGGGGGCATCGACCGCACGCACCTGGTTCGATGTCCACCGCGCCGTGGGCCTGTGGATGGCGCCGGTGCTTATCGTGCTGAGCCTCACCGGTGCGGCCCTGGCTTTTGGTGACAGCACGCGCGCCCTGGTCGGCAGCGTGCTGCCGGTGCAGAGCTGGCCCAAGCTCAAGCCATCAGCACAGCCTGCGGCAGCAAGCACCGACTGGGACTACGACGCCCTGGCCCGCGCCGCCGAAGCGCAGTTCCCCGCCGGCCAGGCACGCTGGACACGCATCACCCTGGCCAAGGCCTCCGAAGGCCAGACGGAGCTGCGCCTGCTGCAGCAGGGCGAGTGGCGCAAGGACACCGGAAGCACCCGGCTGCGACTGAATCTTCAAGGCCAGCCGCAGGCCCTGCACGACCCGCTGCACACCGGGGCGGGCAATCAGGTGCTGGATTTCATCTACCCCCTGCACAAGGGCGAAGCCTTGGGCCTGGGCGCGCGCCTGCTGTGGACCCCTGTTCGGCCTGACGCCGGCACTCCTGCTGGGCAGCGGCGTTTACCTCTGGCTGCGACGCCGGGCGGCGCGCGCCTGAGCCCGCTGTGGCGGCAACTCAGCGCGCATCGGCCCCGTCGCTGAGCCGCCGCCATTCCGGCGGCGCCCAGAGATGCTTGAGGGCCAGCCACAGGCTGCGTTCACGCCGCATGTCCGCAAGCATGGCCGCCCATTCGTGGGCATTGAGCCAGAAGAGGTTGTGGGTTTCGACCGGGTGCTGCAGGCCGTAGTCCACCGGTTCGTCTTCGGGCACAAAGGTGCCGAAAAGCCGATCGAACACGATCAACATGCCGCCGAAGTTGCGGTCGATGTAGACCTCGTTACGGCCATGATGGGCGCGGTGGTGCGAGGGGGTATTGAAGACCCACTCGAACCAGGCCGGCATGCGATCGACCCACTGGGTGTGGACGAAGAACTGGTAGCCCAGATTGAGCGAGAGCGCGAACAAGACCCAGCGCGGCTCGAAACCCAGCCAGACCATGGGCGTGTAGAACAACCAGTTGCCGGCGATGGGGTAGAACCAGCTCTGCCGCAGCGCCGTGGTGAAGTTCATCTGCTCCGAGCCGTGGTGCACCACATGGGCGCACCAGAACCAGCGGATGCGATGGCTGGCGCGATGGAACCAGTAGTACAAAAACTCCACTGCCAGAAACAGGCCGATGAAGTTCAGCGGCGTCACCTCGATGGTGAACAGCCGGTGCTGGTAGATCCAGCCCATGGCCGGCAGCACCCACACGGCCAGCAGGACCAGATCGACCAAGAGATAGCTGCCGCCGCTGTTCATGCTGTCCAGGGTGTCGCGCCAGCGGTAGACGCGGCGCTGGCGCAGGCGCCAGGCCTCCAGGGCGATAAAAACCATGAAGAGCGGCGAGAGCAGCAGCAGGGTCAGGTCGCGCCAGTCGCCATGGCGGAGATAGAGCTGCTGGAAAAAGTCGATCAGGGCGTCCATGGGGTCAACAGAAAACCGCGGCAACCCACATGATGCGCCGCACCGCAGGCACCGGCTTGACGGACATGGCCAATCACTTGACCGATCGCGCCAAAACCGCGGCGCCCTGGCGTTTGTCCGGAGCGCCGCTGCATGCGGCTCGGGCATCATCGCGGCCAGTTTCCCGAGACCTGCTCTTCGCACGTTCACCTGTTCCCCTCATTTGCCCATGACCGAAGCCCGCGTTGCCGCCAGCTATGTGCAGCTGCTTTACGAGCATCTGGCCGCGCTCGGCCTCGACGCAGCCGCCCTGCTGGGCCCAGGCCCGGCCGCGGGCGAACACTTTGTGGCCCTGAAGCGCTGGCAGGCCTTGTTACAGCGCGCGCAAGCCCTGGACCCCGGCCCGCCGGCCACCTTTGCCCTGCGCCTGGGTCGCGGCATCAGCCCGCGGCATTTCGGCGTGATCGGCTATGCCGCCCTGGCCTGCGGCACCCTGGCCCAAGCGCTGCAGCGATTGGAACGCCACCACCGCTCGGTCTACGACGTCAACCAGGCCCAGGTCGAGCTGGGTCCGGACGGCCTGCACATCGTCTGGGGCGTGGAGCGCGGCCGGCCCGGCCCCTTGGTGGACGAGACCGCGCTGGCCGCCTTGATGCACCTGACGCGTGATTTGAGCGGCAAGCCACTGCGCGCCCTGGGCGTGGATTTCGTCAACCCTCGGCCGGCCGATGTGAAGCCCTACGAGGCCTACTTCGGCGGCCCGGTACGCTTTGCCCAGCCGCTCACCCGCCTGACCCTGGCCCATGCGGACCTGGCCCTGCCCTTGCGAGCCTCGGACAGCGCCTTGCTGGCCCTGCTGGACGAGCAGGCCGAGCGCTTGCTGCAGGAGCTGGGCACCCACCAAGCCCTGAGCGAACCGCTGGCCCTGTGGCGCCACACCTTGATCGGCCTGATCCGCTCGGGCCGCACGGCCCTGGCCGACCTGGCCCAAGCCCTGCACCTGAGCCCGCGCAGCCTGCAGCGCCGGCTGAGCGAGCAAGGCAGCAGCTTCCAAACCCTGCTGGACCAAACCCGCCAGCAGCTGGCCGAAGCGTATCTGCGCGACCCCGAGCTGGAGCTCAGCGAGGTGGCCGGCTTGCTGGGTTATTCGGAGCACAGCGCCCTGAGCCGCGCCTTCCGGCAGTGGACGGGGCAGACGCCGCAGGAATGGCGGCGCACACAGGATGCCAAGGTGCGTCGCGGATGAAGCCCATCCATTTGCACTCCGCGCCAGCCGGCCTGGTCTTGAACGGCGCCCCCGCCACGGGGCGCTATGCCGGCCAGCTGGACCTCGGCTTTGACTGGCGCGGCCTGCAGCCCCCGCACGCACGCAGCTGGCTGTGGCGCCGGCTGCATCACAAGCGCTGGCTTTACCTGGGCCTCGGTGACGAGCGGGTGTTCATCGGCCTGGCCGTGGTCGATGTCGGCTGGACCGCAACGGCCTTCGCCTACCTGTTCGACCGGCAGCAAGCCCGCCTGCGCGTGGACTGGAGCCAGGATGGTCTGCCGGGCCTGCAGGCGCACGTGGCCGATGCGCCGTTCGCAGCAGGCAGCGTCACCCGCTTCCGCGGCCCAGGCGCGCGCATCAGCCTGAGCCGTGATTCGAGTCAGCTGATGCAGGTCCAGCTCGACACGCCACAGTTTCAACTGGAATCGCAGCTGGATCTCGCCCACATGGCGCCCCCACTGCTGGCCATCGGCCCCATCGCCGATGGCGGCGTGGCCCATGCCACGCTGAAAACCAGCGCCCTGCCTTTGCGCGGCCAGGCGCGCTTGCGCGGCGCTGCCGGGCATGAGGATCTGAGCCTGGACCAGGCCTGGGGTGCGCTCGACGCCTCCAACGGCCTGCTGGCACGCCACACCGCCTGGCGCTGGGCCAGCGCCCACGGGCCCGGGCTGGGCTTCAATCTGCAGCAGGGCTATTTCGGCGGGCAGGAGAACGCGCTGTGGCTGGACGGCCAGCTCATCCCGCTCGGCGCCGCCCAGTTCGCCTTCGATGCGGCCCGGCCCTTACAACTCTGGCATGTCCGTACGGACGACGGCCTGCTCAACTTGCAGTTCCAGCCCGAAGGAGCCCGTCAGGACGCCCGCCACCTCGGTTTCGCCGCCAGCCACTACGTGCAGCCGGTCGGCCGCTTCAGCGGCTGGGTGCGAGCATCACCCAATGACCCCAAGCGCGAGGTTCACCAGCTGCTGGGCGTGACCGAGGACCATCGGTCGATGTGGTGATCCGAGAGCTGGGATGGCAGTGAACGGCACAGAGCTTTCTTTGGTTTTGCTCGTGAGGCCCTGCAGCCCGCGCCGCCACCGGGCTCATGGTTCCGGGGTCGGCCCTAGCGGGCCGACTTCCCTGCGCTGCTCGCACCTCGGGGCTGGCGCATAACTCACTTCGCTCCCTGCGTTCGCTTCGTTCAGACAGAAGCGCCAAGTCAGAACTTGAAGCGCACGAGTACGTGCGCGCCCCGAGGCGCTGTGCTGCTCGGCCCCTCACAAATCGCCCGGCAGCGGCACGGGCTGCAGGGCGCTTGCACGGCGATCGATCTGCCTCATCAACGGAGGAACACGCCAACTCCGAAGGTGGCTCGGCCCGCCGACGGGCGATTTGTGCGCGGCCGAGGGCGCAGCGGAGCGGCTCAGGCGCGCGCCGAAGTTTGCTTCAAGCGCGCTTCAAGCTCTGACTCGGCGCCACTGTCTGACCGCAGTGAGCGCAGCGAACGGAGGGAGTTTGGCGCCGCTGAGCCGCGGAGTGAGCAGCGAGGGGAGTCGGCTCGAAGAGCCGACCCGCGAACCTTGAGCACGGCGGCGGCCCGAGGCACCGCAGCGTGAGCGACGAGCACAGCGAAGGGTAGCAATGTGCCGCCAGCAGCCCCTCGCAGAACGAGAGGGGCCGCCACGCACTCACTCAATGCACCACGCGCCCGAACTGGAACTCGCCGTCCTGCACATCGACCGGGATCACATCCTTGGGGCCGAAGCGGCCTTGCAGGATGAGCTTGGACAGCGGGTTCTCGACACGCTGCTGGATGGCGCGCTTGAGCGGGCGGGCGCCAAACACAGGGTCGAAGCCGACCTTGGCCAATTCGTCCAAGGCCGCCGGGCTGACGTCGAGCTTCATCTCCAGCTTCTCCAGACGCTGCTCCAGGATCTGCAGCTGGATCTTGGCAATGGAGGCAATGTGCTTGGCGTCCAGCGCATGGAAGACCACGGTCTCGTCGATGCGGTTGAGGAACTCGGGGCGGAAATGCGCCTTGACCTCGCCCCAGACGGCGTCCTTGATGACTTCGCTCGATTCACCAGCCAAGGCCATGATCTGCTGAGATCCTAAGTTACTGGTCATCACGATCACCGTGTTCTTGAAGTCCACGGTGCGGCCCTGGCCATCGGTCAGGCGACCGTCGTCCAGAACCTGCAAGAGCACATTGAACACATCGGGGTGGGCCTTTTCGACCTCGTCCAGCAGCAGCACGCTGTAGGGCTTGCGGCGCACGGCCTCGGTCAGGTAGCCGCCTTCGTCATAGCCCACATAGCCCGGAGGCGCGCCAATCAGGCGCGACACCGAATGTTTCTCCATGAACTCGCTCATGTCCATGCGGATCAGATGCTCTTCGCTGTCGAACAGGAAGCCGGCCAAGGCCTTGCACAGCTCGGTCTTGCCCACGCCGGTGGGGCCCAGGAAGAGGAAGCTGCCCAAGGGGCGGTTCGGGTCCGACAGGCCGGCGCGCGAGCGGCGGATGGCATCGGCCACCGCGGTGATGGCCTCATCCTGGCCGACCACGCGTTGGTGCAGTTTGGCTTCCATCTGCAGCAGCTTGTCGCGCTCACCCTGCATCAGCTTGGACACCGGGATGCCGGTGGCACGGGCCACCACTTCGGCGATCTCTTCGGCGCCGACCATGGTGCGCAGCAGCTGCGGGCGCGCCGTGCCCTCCTTGCCTGATTTGGCCTTGCCGGCCTCCTTGGCCTGGGCCTCCTTCAGGCCCTTTTCCAGCTCGGGCAGGCGGCCGTATTGCAGCTCGGCAACCTTGTTGAAATCGCCCTTGCGCTTGAGTTCCTCGATCTGCTGCTTGATGCGGTCGATCTCTTCCTTGACGTGGGCGCTGCCCTGGGCCTGGGCCTTCTCGGCGGTCCAGATCTCTTCCAGGTCGTTGTACTCGCGCTGCAGCTTGAGCAGCTCTTCCTCGATCAGTTCGAAGCGCTTGATCGAGCCCTCGTCCTTCTCGCGGCGCACGGCCTCGCGCTCGATCTTGAGCTGGATCATGCGGCGATCGAGCTTGTCCATCACCTCGGGCTTGGAGTCGATCTCGATCTTGATCTTGGCGGCGGCCTCGTCGATCAGGTCGATGGCCTTGTCGGGCAGAAAACGATCGGTGATGTAGCGGTGGCTCAGTTCGGCCGCAGCGATGATGGCCGGGTCGGTGATCTCCACGCCATGGTGGACCTCGTACTTTTCTTGCAGGCCACGCAGGATGGCGATGGTGGCCTCCACCGTCGGCTCATCGACCAGCACCTTCTGGAAACGGCGCTCCAGGGCGGCGTCCTTTTCCACATACTTGCGGTACTCGTCCAAAGTGGTCGCGCCGATGCAGTGCAGCTCGCCGCGGGCCAGGGCCGGCTTGAGCATATTGCCGGCGTCGATGGCGCCCTCGGCCTTGCCGGCGCCGACCATGGTGTGGATCTCGTCGATGAAGAGAATCGTCTGGCCTTCGTCCTGCGCCACTTCCTTGAGCACGGACTTCAGACGTTCCTCAAAATCTCCACGGTACTTGGCGCCAGCCAGCAGCAAGGCCATGTCCAGCACCAGCACGCGCTTGTTCTTCAGGGAATCGGGCACCTCGCCGTTGACGATGCGCTGGGCCAGGCCTTCGACGATGGCGGTCTTGCCCACGCCCGGCTCGCCAATCAGCACCGGGTTGTTCTTGCTGCGGCGCTGCAGCACCTGGATGGCGCGGCGGATCTCGTCATCGCGGCCGATCACCGGGTCCAGCTTGCCTTCGCGGGCGCGCTCGGTCAGATCGAGCGTGTACTTCTTGAGCGCTTCGCGGTTTCCTTCGGACTCCTGGCTGTCGACCTTCTGGCCGCCACGCACCGCCTCGATGGCGGCTTCCAGCGATTTGCGGCTCAGGCCATGACCACGCGCGATGCCGGCCAGATCGGTTTTGGCATCAGCCAAGGCCAGCAGAAACATCTCGCTGGCGATGAAGTGATCGCCGCGCTTGGAGGCCTCTTTCTCGGCCGCCTGCAGCAAGGCCACCAGGTCGCGCCCGGCGCTGACCTGCTGGCCTTCGCCCTGCACCTGGGGCAGGCCGGCGATGATGCTGTCGAGCGCGGTCTTGAGCGCCGACACCTTGACGCCGGAACGCTCCAGCAAGGCTTTGGGGCCGTCCTCCTGCGCCAACATGGCGCTCAGCACATGGGCGGGCTCCATGTACGGGTTGTCGCGGGTGATGGCCAGGCTCTGAGCCTCGCCCAAGGCTTCTTGGAAACGGGTGGTGAACTTGTCTGCACGCATGGGATGAATCCTCCGTTGCTCGGACAGCTGAGGCCATAGACCCGGCTTTCAAGAGGCCCGCGGCGCAGAGCGCGGCTTCTAGGGGGAGTGCTCCAGCGAAGGGCTTGCCACCGACGGCACGCAGCGAGCGGCACAATCGCCGCCGCAATCCTGTCAGCCGCCCTGCCTGCCTTCCACACCATGAACCCGCCCCAGCTCTACACCGCCAGCGTGCCCGTGTTCCAACGCTACCTCAGGCAGCTGAGCCTGATGCTTGATGCAGCTCAAGCCGAAGTCACGAAGGGCCGCGTCAACGAGGCCCAGCTGCTGGAAGCGCGCCTGGCGCCGGACATGCTGCCGCTGCATTTGCAGGTGCAGATCGCCGCAGGATTTGTCCTGCGCGCCTGCGCCCCGCTGCAAGGGCTGCCCGTGCCACCACTGGGCAGCCCGGCGCCCGGTCTGGCCGGCCTGCAAGCCCTGCTGCGCGAGCGTCAAAGCGACCTCGACGCCCTGCCTGCCGAAGCCTTCCGAGGTGCCGAAGCGCGGGTGATCGACAGTGACGCCGGCCGAGCGCAGTTGCAACTGCCCGCCACCGAGTTTCTGCAGCACTTTGCCCTGCCCAATTTCTTCTTCCATCTGAGCTGCGCCTACGCCTTGCTGCGCCAGAGCGGCGTGCCCCTGGGCAAGCAGGACTTCGACGGTTTGCATCGCTACCGTTAGCCCCTGAACCAGCGCGCCCGATGTCCGGGGCAACGTTGCCTGTCCTTCGCGTGAGCGACGACGCCCAAGGCTTGTCCGCGAGCCCCCTAACTTGAAGTTCGTCCGGCCCTGACGGCCTTGCCGCATGTCCGTCTCTGAGGGGTCGGCGCGCTCAAGGCGTGGGCGAAGGGACTGGCGGCCGTTTCACAGGCCCAGCCTCATTCGCCTGTTCATGGCCATGACGCCCGGCACTCCATTGTCATTCGCCCCGTCCCGCTGCCCACATCCGCAGCACTTCACCACAGGGATCCACATGAAGAACGCACCGCGTATTCCATCTCGCCGTCCATCGAAGCAGCTGATGCCGATGCCCATGCGCTTGAGTCCCCTGCTGCTGGCCAGCTTGCTGGCATTGGGCGCCGGTCCGGTCCAGGCGCTGGACTACGTCTGGCTGGGAGGCACAGGCAGTTGGACCGATGCAAACAAATGGTCACTGCTGGGCCTGCCGGGTTCCGGCGACACAGCCACCCTCAGCACCGGCAGCGCCATTCTGGACAGCGACCGACTGCTGGACCGCTTGATCATGGCCGGAGGCAACCGCGGCGGCAGCGGCCTGCTCACCAGCGGCGCCCTCACCTTCTCCTCCGGCTCCCTCTTCGGCCCCGGCACCACCACCATCACCGGCGCGGCCAGCTTCTCCGGCAGCAACAACCAGTACGTCGACGCCACCCACACCCTCAACCTGAACGGCGGCGCCAGCTGGTCCGCCGGCAGCGGCACCATCTCCGTCGGCTCCAATGCCCGCATCAACGTCGCCACCGGCACCACCTTCGTCGATGCCGGTACCCTCAACCCCTCCGGCAACCGCTACCTCGCCTACTCCGGCAACGGCAGCTTCAACAACGCCGGCACCTACGAGCGCAACGGCCTGGGCACCACCCATGCCTACGGTTTCAACAACAGCGGCACGCTCAAGATCAACGCCGGCACGATGCTGATGCGCGCCGACTCCAGCTCCTCCGGCCAGATCCAGATCGCCAGCGGCGCTGTGCTCGACTACTTCGGTGGCAACGCCACCATCTCCGGCAGCGTCAGCAACGCCGGCCTGCTGCGCCAGAGCGCCGGCAACCTCACCCTCACCGCGGCCGCCAGCATCGACGGCGCCCTGCAACTGGACTACGGCAACTTCTACAACGAAGGCAGCCACAGCGTGGCCAGCCTGGGCCTGGCCGGCGGCAACCGCGGTGGCAGCGGCCTGCTCACCGCCGGCGCCCTCACCTTCTCCTCCGGCTCCCTCTTCGGCCCCGGCACCACCACCATCACCGGCGCGGCCAGCTTCTCCGGCAGCAACAACCAGTACGTCGACGCCACCCACACCCTCAACCTGAACGGCGGCGCCAGCTGGTCCGCCGGCAGCGGCACCATCTCCGTCGGCTCCAATGCCCGCATCAACGTCGCCACCGGCACCACCTTCGTCGATGCCGGTACCCTCAACCCCTCCGGCAACCGCTACCTCGCCTACTCCGGCAGCGGCAGCTTCAACAATGCCGGCACCTACGAGCGCAACGGCCTGGGCACCACACACGCCTACGGTTTCAACAACAGCGGCACGCTCAAGATCAACGCCGGCACGATGCTGATGCGAGCCGACTCCAGCTCCTCCGGCCAGATCCAGATCGCCAGCGGCGCTGTGCTCGACTACTCCGGTGGCAACGCCACCATCTCCGGCAGCGTCAGCAACGCCGGCCTGCTGCGCCAGAGCGCTGGCAACCTCACCCTCACCGCGGCCGCCAGCATCGACGGCGCCCTGCAACTGGACTACGGCAACTTCTACAACGAAGGCAGCCACAGCGTGGCCAGCCTGGGCCTGGCCGGCGGCAACCGCGGTGGCAGCGGCCTGCTCACCGCCGGCGCCCTCACCTTCTCCTCCGGCTCCCTCTTCGGCCCGGGCACCACCACCATCACCGGCGCGGCCAGCTTCTCCGGCAGCAACAACCAGTACGTCGACGCCACCCACACCCTCAACCTGAACGGCGGCGCCAGCTGGTCCGCCGGCAGCGGCACCATCTCCGTCGGCTCCAATGCCCGCATCAACGTCGCCTCCGGCACCACCTTCGTCGATGCCGGTATCCTCAACCCCTCCGGCAACCGCTACCTCGCCTACTCCGGCAACGGCAGCTTCAACAATGCCGGCACCTACGAGCGCAACGGCCTGGGCACCACACACGCCTACGGTTTCAACAACAGCGGCACGCTCAAGATCAACGCCGGCACGATGCTGATGCGCGCTGACTCCAGCTCCTCCGGCCAGATCCAGATCGCCAGCGGCGCTGTGCTCGACTACTCCGGTGGCAACGCCACCATCTCCGGCAGCGTCAGCAACGCCGGCCTGCTGCGCCAGAGCGCTGGCAACCTCACCCTCACCGCGGCCGCCAGCATCGACGGCGCCCTGCAACTGGACTACGGCAACTTCTACAACGAAGGCAGCCACAGCGTGGCCAGCCTGGGCCTGGCCGGCGGCAACCGCGGTGGCAGCGGCCTGCTCACCGCCGGCGCCCTCACCTTCTCCTCCGGCTCCCTCTTCGGCCCCGGCACCACCACCATCACCGGCGCGGCCAGCTTCTCCGGCAGCAACAACCAGTACGTCGACGCCACCCACACCCTCAACCTGAACGGCGGCGCCAGCTGGTCCGCCGGCAGCGGCACCATCTCCGTCGGCTCCAATGCCCGCATCAACGTCGCCGCAGGCACCACCTTCGTCGATGCCGGTACCGTCAACCCCTCCGGCAACCGCTACCTCGCCTACTCCGGCAATGGCAGCTTCAACAACGCCGGCACCTACGAGCGCAACGGCCTGGGCACCACCCAGGCCTACGGCTTCAACAACAGCGGCCAGATTCACATCAACTCCGGCACTTTCCTGCTCCGAGACGCATGGAACAACACCGGGGTCGCCCGCATTGCTGCAGGCGCGAGCCTGAGCTCATCTGAGGCCAACTTCAACAACCACGGGCGGCTGGAGGGCGACGGAATGATCCGGACTGCAGGCCAGAGCTATGCGCTGCTGAACCTGGGCGAGCTGAGCCCAGGAAGCTTGTCCACCGTCGGCCAACTGGCCATCGACGGCGATCTGACCCTGGGCAGCACCTCGGTGCTGGACATCGACCTGGCCAGCTTGAGCAGCTTTGATGCCATCAGCATCAGCAGCGACTTGCGCGTCGGCGGCGTGCTGAAAGTGGAGAGCCTGGACGGATTCGGCCCTCAGGTGGGAGACAGTTTCAAGATCGCCACCTTCAGCCAACTGGTCGGCGGGGGCCGCTTCAGCCAGGTGCAATGGCTGGGCAGCCCGGGCTTGACGCTGAGCGTCGACTACAACGCCAGCGACATCACCTTGCGCGTGACTGCGGTGCCTGAGCCTTCCAGCTGGGCGCTGATGTTCTCGGGCCTGGCTTTGTTCGGCTGGCTGTCATCGCGTCGCCACCGCGTGGCTGAGCAGTAAGCGGGCACCCGGCTGGCCGGGGGCGCCGTCGAGCCAGCAACTCATGACCTCGTTCTTCGCCCCTGCCCTGCTCGCGACATCAAGCACCCATCGCCAGCCACAAGCGAATCAGCCTCATACCCAGCGCCGCACACGCCAGCGAGCCCAGCACATGGGCTGCGGCGTGCAGCAAGGCCATCCCCATCTCGCCCCGCTGCAACAGCCCCAGCGATTCACCCGAAAAGGCCGAGAAGGTGGTCAAGCCACCGAGAAAGCCGGTGACCAGCAGCAGGCGCAGGAACTCATCCGGCGTGCGGCCGAACCATTCCAGCGCCATGCCGATGAGCAGGCCGCCGACCAGATTGACCAGCAAGGTGCCGAGCGGGAAACCGGCGTAGCTGCTGTTGAAGTAAACGCCGGCGACCCAGCGGCAGAGCGCGCCCAAAGCAGCACCACCGGCAACGGCGGCACCCTGGGCCAGCCCCACAGGCAGGCCGCTCACAGAGTCGAACCCGCCGTATTGCCGGCCACCTGAATGCCCCAGCGAGCCAGCGCCGCATCGTCCGCTTCGCGGGCGTCGACCCAGTGGCCGCCCTCGGCCGTGTATTCCTTCTTCCAGAACGGCGCCTGAGTCTTGAGGTAGTCCATCAAGAACTCACAGGCCTGAAAGGCCTGGCCGCGGTGGCGGGCGCTGACCAGCACCAGCACGATCTGATCCAAGGCCGCCAGGCGGCCAACCCGGTGGATCACGCGGGCCTCGTGGATGTCGAAGCGCTGCAATGCCGCCTCAATCATGGCTTCGATGCTGGCCTCGGTCATGCCGGGGTAATGCTCGAGCTCCATGGCCTCGATGGCCGGCCCCTCGCCGCCGACATCTCGCACCGTGCCCAGAAAGCTGACCACCGCGCCTGTGCGCCCATCGCCCGCGCGCAAGGCGGCCGCTTCCTGGCTCAAGTCAAAATCTTCCGTCTGGATGCGGACACGAGTGGGGCTGACTGTCATGGCGCGGATTGTGTCATCGGCCACTGGAGATATCACATCCAGCTTGGGGATCGACGGTGAATTTGACCCGGGGGCGAGCCCGGAGGCATTGGTACTTTGTCGCATACTGCCCGGCAAGCGCGGTCGGTTTGCATCGAAGCCAGAGCTTCGATGCCAGCACATCGGTGATGTGCTGGCGCCGGCTGCATGGGATCGGGCTGACAACAAGGAGACGCGGCCATGGGCCTGATGGATTTCATCAAGAAGCAGTTCATAGACATCCTCCAGTGGACGGAGGATGGAGACGGCACGCTGGCCTGGCGCTTCCCCATGGCCGATATGGAAATCCAGTACGGCGCCTCGCTGACGGTGCGCGAGTCGCAGCTGGCCGTGTTCGTCAACGAAGGCAAGGTCGCCGATGTCTTTGGGCCTGGAACCCACACCCTGAACACCCAGACCCTGCCGGTGCTGACCTATCTGAAGAACTGGGACAAGCTCTTCGAATCGCCCTTCAAGAGTGACGTCTACTTCTTCAGCACCCGCCAGCAGGTGGACCAGCGCTGGGGCACACAGCAGCCGGTGACCATCCGCGACAAGGACTTTGGTGCCGTGCGCCTGCGCGCCTTCGGCAATTTCGTCTACCGGGTGGCCGATGCGAAACTCTTCCACACCGAGATCTCCGGCACGCGCGAGCGCTACACCGTGCAGGATCTGGACGGCCAACTGCGCGGCCTGATGCTGCAACACATCAGCGATGCGGTGGCCCAAAGCGGCATCCCCTTCCTGGATCTGGCGGCCAACCAGATCGAGTTTGCGCGCCAGCTGCAAACCGCCACCGCGCCCGAGTTTGAAAAGATCGGCCTGAAGCTGGAGGGCGTGACGCTGCAGAACGTCTCCCTGCCGGAAGAGCTGCAGAAGATCCTCGACCAGAAGATCGGCATGGGCATGATCGGCCAGAACATGGGCCAGTTCATGCAGTACCAGACCGCTCAAGCCATCCCCAAGCTGGCCGAAGGCGTGGGCCAGGGCGGCGGCGGCGGTGTCGCGGGCGACGCCATGGGCCTGGGCGCCGGCCTGGCCATGGGTCAGGTCTTGGCCCAACAGCTGCAAGGCGGCCTGGCGGCTGCAGCAGCACCCGTGGCCGCGGCCGCTGTGGCTGCTGCGGCGCCCGTGGTGCAAAGCGCCGAGGACATCATGCAGCTGCTGGAGAAGCTCGGCGACTTGAAGACCAAGGGCATCCTGACCGACGAAGAGTTCGCCGCCAAGAAGGCCGACCTGCTCAAGAAGCTGGGCTGAGGAAGCAGCGCGCGCCTTGGCATCGGACACCTCGCCTCCTTCCGGCTCCTCCGCCAGTGGCGCTCCTCAGCGCCGCTGGCAAGCTGCCTGCCCCAACTGCGGCGCCACGGTGGAGTTCGCCTCGGCGGCCTCTGCCAGCGCCGTCTGCAGCTATTGCCGCAGCAGCCTGCTGCGCGAGGGCGAGGCCCTGCGCAAGATCGGCATCAGCGCCGAGCTGATCGAGGACTATTCGCCGCTTCAGATCGGCGCCAGCGGCCGCTATGCCGGCGCGCCCTTCACCGTCGTCGGCCGACAGCAGATCGCCTATGCCGAGGGCAGCTGGAACGAATGGCATGTGCTGTTCGATGGCGGACCGGCCGGGCCACGCTCGGGCTGGCTGGCCGAGGACAATGGCAGTTATGTCATGGCCTTCGAGGCGCCTCTGCCGGAAGCCGCCCCCAAGGCACAGGAACTGATTCTTGACCGCAGCTTGCAACTGGCCGACCAGCGCTGGACAGTGGCGGCCGTCACCCGCTGTCACCTGCGTGCCGCCCAGGGTGAGCTGCCACGCCCACCCCAGCTCGGAGCGGAGCGCCAGTACCTGGTGGCCGAGCTGCGCGGGCCCGGCAACGAAGTCGGCAGCCTCGACTTCAGCCCAGGACTCGCATCCAGCAACGCGGCACCGATCTGGTCGATCGGCCGATCGATCCGGCTGGACGCCATGGCCATGCAAGGCCTGCGCGACGACCTCAACAACAAAGACCTGAAATCGCGCAGCCTGGAATGCCCCAGCTGCGGCGCCGCCTTGACGCCCAGCCTCAGCAGCACCCGCTCCATCGTCTGCGGCCAATGCCATGCGGTGGTGGATATCTCGCAGGGCGCCGGGGCCGATCTCGAACACTATGCCCAGAACAATGGCATGGAGCCGCAGCTGCGCCTGGGCAGCACCGGCATGCTGCAGACCGAGACCGGCCAGGCCATCACCTGGCAGGTGGTGGGCTACCAGGAGCGCTGCGACCTGCCCGAGAGCAGCGAGGACGAGCAGACCTTTTGGCGCGAGTACCTGCTCTACAACAAGATCGAGGGCTTCGCCTTTCTGGTCGACACCGAAGAGGGCTGGAGCCTGGTGCGGCCCCTGACCGGCGCACCCGTCAGCAGCCGCGGAGATCGCATCGATTGGGGTGGCAAGAGCTACAAGAAGCGCTGGACCTATCAGGCCAAGGTCACTTATGTGCTGGGTGAGTTCTATTGGCAGGTCAGCCGCGACCAACGTACCCTGGTCAGCGACTACGAAGGCCAGGGCGAAGCCCGGCAGATGCTGCTCAGCCGCGAACAGACCGAGAACGAAGTCGTCTGGAGCCTCGGGCGCAAGCTCGATGCCGCCGTGGTGGCGCGGGCCTTCAAGCTGGCGCCCGAGCGCGCTGCGGCTCTGGGCCGCGATGCCAGCAGCCTCAGCGACGGCGGCGGCCTCTTGCGCAAGATCGTCATCGCCTTTTTCATCCTGCTGATCCTGGTCTTGCTGCTGCGCGCCTGCAGCAGCGACGATTGCCAGGCCTACAAGGACAGCTACGGCGAAGCCAGCAGCGAGTACCAGCAATGCCGCAAATCCAGCGGCGCCCGTTACGGAACAAGCGGCGGCAGCTATGGCGGCTCCTACGGCGGCTACAGCAGCGGTGGCGGCGGCCACAAATAGCCAAACGTCCAGGCCACAACCCGTTCACGCAAGATTTGAGGAGATCCACATCATGGACCACAGCGCTTTCGAATGGCTCAAGCCCGGCATCGTGCTGGGCTCCATCCTCTACGCCCTGATCGGCGTGCTGGTCTTCTGGATCAGCTTCGTCATCATCGACAAGCTCACCCCCTACAAGCTCTGGGAAGAAATCGTCGAGCACAAAAACATCGCCCTGGCCATTGTGGTGGGCGCGATGTGCATCTCGATCGGTCAGATCGTCGCGGCGGCCATCCACGGCTGAGCGCCGTCGCCCCAAGCCTCAGGCCAGCGGCGGCAAGCCATGCGCGGCGCGGGCACGCTGGCACTTCTCATCGCCGGCCTGCAACTCGTGGCAGGGGCTGGGGCGCTGGGCATAGATGCTGCACGCCACATGCTGGCCGACCTGCCCACCCAGCGCTTCACAGCGCGGGGATTTGCGATTGGTGCCGGCCATGCAGCTCAGGTGGGGCGTGAGTGGCTCCACCCATCGTGCGTTCAACTCGGCTGCCTCGGCCCAGTAGAACGAGACGCGAAAAAACGCACAACACGCGCCGCACGCCTGGCACGGGCTGGTGTGCTGGGAGGCCGCAGGGATAGGAACAGAGGACGAATGGGGCGGGTTGCAGGAAGGGGCCTGGCTCATCGCGATCAAGTAACAGGAAGCGAACAGACAGCCAGTATTTTTGCAAACTCTGCCAATCCCTCTTGCCCAAGAGCGCCTGCGGCATGGCGCGCCGCGCCGACTCAGAGGCCGCGATGACGACGAGCACGCGTCAGGCCCAAGACCGCCAGTGCGGTCAGGGCCAGCGCCAGCGACTGCGGCTCCGGAACCTGGCTGGCCGTGGCTTGCACGCCGTTGATGAAGCTGGTGCGGTCATAGCTGCCCAGGTTCAGACTGCGGAACTCCAGCAGACCCGAGCCGCTGGCGGTGAAGCTCAGCTGATGCTGGCGCCAAGCCTGACCGGCCTGGGTAGAGAAAGTACCGAGCTCGGTGCCGGCAAAGTAGACGCTGTAGCTTTGCAGGCCCGACCAGTTGCTGCGACCGGCGTCGAACCAGCTCAGTTCCACCAGACTGGCCGTGGCCAGGTTCAAGGTTTGCGAAATGTTGGCGCCATTGCCTTGCAACCCGAGCACAAAGCTGCCCAGATTGCCGCTGGCGTTGCCCAGGCTGCTGGGCGTGCCCCAGGCACTGCTGTTGGCGCCAATGACCACGGTGCCGTTGCCCGTGCTGCTCCAACCGGCAAAAGCGCAGCCCGCAGAACTGGTGTAGCAATAGCCATTGGCATTGCTGCCGGTCTGGCTCTCAAAACCGCCGTTGCTGACGATGCCGGCTTGCGCCACACCAGCGCCCAACAAGCTCAAGAGGGCGGCGCAGCGGGTCCAAGCGTTCATGGTCTGGGTCTTCATCGAAAGGTCCTGGTGTCGTGGCTGTGGAATGAAACCAGTGTCAGCGCAAAATCCGGGCCCACCCGGAAGCCGCGGTGACGCAGTTCACACTCGCGCCACCCATCCTTGCCCAACCCCCTCAAATCAAGGGCGGGCCGACTGCTGCAGATTTGCAACAGCAACTCGCCAGGCCCGGAGCCACCCAGAAGCGCCCTGCACCGAATCAGCCGCGGCGCAGCGGCCACAATGCAGCACCCGAAAAAAGAGCCCTGGACTCCATGAGCCTCACGCCACCTCCTTCGCCCGCCGAAACGACCGAGCCTGCCAGCCCAGACTCGGCTGAGGCCGGGCGCATCTCCCTGCACGAAGTGCTGCTGCTGGTCAGCGTGTTTGTGGTGGCGGCCTGCGGCCTGGTCTACGAGCTGGCTGCCGGGGCGCTGGCCAGTTATCTGCTCGGTGATTCGGTGCTGCAGTTCTCCACCATCATCGGCACCTACCTCTTCGCCATGGGCCTGGGTTCCTGGCTGAGCCGCTACGTCGAGCGTCAGCTGGTGGCGCAGTTCCTGAAGATCGAGCTGCTGGTGGGCTTGATCGGCGGCCTGATGCCGGCCGCCCTGTTCCTGGCTCACAGCCTGCTGCCGCCCGGGCAACAGGCGGCCTTCCGGGTGCTGCTGT
The DNA here is from genome assembly GCF_027863535.1 of Paucibacter sp. B51. Classification (NCBI taxonomy): domain Bacteria; kingdom Pseudomonadati; phylum Pseudomonadota; class Betaproteobacteria; order Burkholderiales; family Sphaerotilaceae; genus Roseateles; species Paucibacter sp. B51. The sequence goes on from NZ_JAPIVN010000001.1 coordinate 4,680,112, forward strand.
ACGGCCTGGTGCTGCTGGTCGGCGCCCTGGTGGGCCTGGAGATCCCGCTGGTGATGCGCATCCTCAAGAAGCAGTTCCGCCACCGCTATGCCTTGCGCGATCTGGTATCCCAGGTACTGACCTTCGACTACCTCGGCGCCCTGGTCGTGGCCCTGGCCTTCCCGCTGCTGCTGGTGCCGCATCTGGGCCTGGTGCGCACGGGCTTGTTCTTCGGCCTGCTCAATGTGGGCGTGGCGGTCTGGGCCCTGTTTCTCTTTCGCAGCGAGCTGCGCGCCTGGCGCAGCCACGCCCTGGCCTGTGGGCTGAGCGTGCTGCTTCTCGTGCTGGGCATGTTGATGGCCGAGCGGCTCAACACCTGGGCGGAGGACCGCTTCTACGGCGAGCACATCATCGTGCGCGAGAGCAGCGACTACCAGCGCGTGGTGGTGACCTCGGGCCAGGCCGGCACGCGCTTGTTCCTGAACGGCAATCTGCAGTTCCATTCGCGCGACGAATACCGTTACCACGAAGCCCTGGTCCACCCCGCCATGGCCGGCCACGGCGCGCCCAAACGGGTGCTGGTGCTGGGCGGCGGGGATGGCATGGCCGTGCGCGAAGTGCTGCGCTACCCCAGCGTTGAGCAGGTGACCCTGGTCGAGCTGGACCCGCACATGACCCGGCTGTTCTCCACCCTGCCCCTGCTGCGCCAGCTCAACCGCGATGCCCTGCTCAGCCCCAAGCTGCGCATCGTCAACACCGATGCCTTTGGCTGGCTGGAGCAGCAACCGCCCGACGAGCGCTTCGATGTGATCGTGATCGACTTCCCAGACCCCAGCAACTTCTCGCTGGGCAAGCTCTACAGCAGCAGCTTCTACCGCCTGATCGATCAACGCCTCAACGCGGGTGGCTATGCCGTGGTGCAAACCACCTCGCCCCTGATTGCCCGTCGCAGCTTCTGGACCGTGGTAAGCACCCTGGAGTCGGCTGGCTTGAGCACCACGCCCTACCACGCCCATGTACCCAGCTTCGGTGAATGGGGCTTTGTGCTGGCCGGCCGCCGTCCCTGGGCCCTGCCGAGACAACTGCCCGAGGGCTTGCGATTCCTGAGCCTCGGCGGCCTGCCGGCGCTGCTGGACTTTCCGCCCGATATGGCCCGTGTGCCCACCGAGATCAACCGTCTGTCCAACCAGATCCTGGTCCATGAGTTCGAGGCCGAATGGGGCAAGGTGCATTGATGGACTGGAGTCGGCGCGAGTTCCTGCAAGCAGCCGCCGGTGCAGGCGCAGGCGCCTCGCTGCTGCTGGCGGGCTGCGAAGCCCAACAGGCAGAGCTGGCCCAGCTGCCCGGCGTTTGGCTGGGCGCCAGCGCCGAGCGTGGCCACCGCCTGCGTGGGCCCCTCCCTGCGGCTCAGAGCGCGCCAGCCCTGCCTCTGCAGCGCCGCCAGGTGCTCATCGTCGGCGGCGGCATCGCCGGCCTGGCCTGCGCGCGCGGCCTGAGCCAGGCGGGCCTGGACGACTTCGCCCTGCTGGAGCTGGAAGACCAGGTCGGCGGCAACAGCCGCGGCCATCGCATGGGCGGCATGGCCTGCCCTATGGGCGCGCATTACCTGCCGCTGCCGGGGCCTCAGTCTCACGAGGTCTACCAGTTGCTGGAGCAGCTGGGGCTGGTTCGCCAGGAGCTGGGCCGCGCCGTCTGGGACGAGCGTTACCTCTGCCACAGCCCGCAGGAGCGCCTGTTCTTCGAGGGCCAGTGGCACGAAGGCCTGCTCCCTCCCGAGCCCAGCCCGAATGCCCTGGCCCAGCTGCGCCGCTTCGAGCAGGCGGTGGAGCACGCACAGCGCGAGCTGGGTTTTGCCATGCCCAGCCATCGCGCGCCCTGGACGCCAGCCCATGCGGCACTCGACAGCCAGAGCTTTGCGGCCTGGCTCCACGCTCAAGGCCTGAACGAGCCCACGCTGCGCTGGTACCTCGACTATTGCTGCCGCGATGACTACGGCACGTCCAGCGAGGGAGTTTCGGCCTGGGCCGGTCTGCACTACTTTGCCAGCCGCCATGGCTTTCATGCGCCAGGCGCCGACAGCATCGAGCGGGAACCGGTGCTGACCTGGCCGCAAGGCAATGCCTTCCTCACCGAGGCGATGGGCGCACCTTTGCGTGAGCGCATCCATGCCGGTCGCACGGTACTGCGCATCGAAGCCGGCAAGCACGACATCAGCCTGCGCGTCTGGAATGAAGGCCTGCAACGCGAGGAAGGCTGGCAGTGCCAGCAGCTGGTGCTGGCCACGCCCTTGTTCATGGCCCAGCGCCTGCTGGGCCCTGGTCTTGCCGCGCTCGATGAAGTGGTCGCCCAGCAAACCCACGCGCCCTGGCTGGTGGCCAATCTGCAGCTCAAGCAGCCGCTGCTGCAGCGCCTGGGCGCCCCGCCCTCCTGGGACAACGTCATTTACGGCAGCCAGGCGCTGGGCTATGTCGACGCCATGCACCAAAGCCTTCGCCCGGTGAGCGGCCCGACCGTGCTGAGCGCCTACTGGGCGCTACCTCAAGCTCGCCGCGGAGAGTTGCTGCGCTCAGACAGGCGGCACTGGCTCACCCAGGTTCTGGCGGAATTGAGCGCTGTTCATCCAGATCTGCCCAGCCAGCTGGAACGCGCCGACCTGGTGCGCTGGGGCCATGCCATGAGCATTCCGAGCCCAGGCTTGCGGGGCTCATCGGCCCTGCGGGCGCTGCGGAACTTGCCCGGGCGCATCCACTTCGCCCACAGCGACCTGGCCGCCTACTCCGTGTTCGAGGAGGCTTACACCCTGGGATATGAAACGGCGACGACAGTCGCAAAATTCACCACCAACAACCAAAGAAAATCAGCTTAGGTAGCAATTTTCAGCACCAAGCGGCAGTTCGACAGCACTTGCACAGGCGGACGCGACACCCGGTGAAGCGATGGTTAGAGTGCGAAGCATCTCCCGAGGGGGAGCTTGATTTGAACCACAACTTTTCCTTGAAAGCAGTCCACACCATGAACAAATTCATCGCTGCCGCCGCCCTGGCCCTGATCGCTGGTACCGCCTCTGCTGCCCCTGGCACAGACAGCAACTTCTACATCGGCGCCGACATCGGCTCGAGCAAATTCAAAGTCGATGGAGAGTCCGGCTCCAAGACCGGCTTCGGCGCCACCCTGGGCTACACCCTGAACCCGAACGTCGCCTTTGAACTGAGCGCGCGTCGTTTGGGCACTTGGAAGGAAGGCAGCGTCTCTGCCAAGGCCAATGCGCTGCAAGCTTCGGTGTTGGGCATCGCACCGATCACCAATGAGTTCTCGCTCTACGGCCGTCTGGGCGTGGGCCGCAACTCCTTGACCGTGACCGAAGGCGGCTACAACGGCACGGAACGCAAGACCAAGGCCTTGTTCGGCCTGGGTGCCAGCTACCAGTTGGCCAAAAACGTCAGCCTGCGTGGCGAGTACATGAACCTGGGCAGCAACAAGCTGGGTTCGGGCGCCGACACCGTGACGGTCAAGATGCACCAGTTCAATGTGGGCGTGAACTACGCCTTCTGAACCTGATTCAAGCTGAGGCCTCGTCACCTCTGACACGAGTGCCTCAGCCCGTGTGAATCGTGACAAGCCCCGCAGCTGCGGGGCTTTCGCTTTGGCAGAAGCAAACCGTGCTCCCTCGCCTGGCCGGGCCCAAGCCCTCATCCCGAACGCAAAGCCAGGGCCGCGGCCTGCACATAGCGGCGGTCTCCATACACCGCCATTTCATCGCCACAGGCATGCACCAACTTGATCGCGTGATCGTCCTTGGAACCGCATGCGGCGGCCGCAAGCTCGGGCCATGACAGAAGCGGTGAGGCCTCATTCGCCTGCGGCCGAACCTGCACCCGTCCCGCCAGATAGGCGGCCACAAAGGCTTGCCCGAGCAGGTGTTGAACCGCAGGATCCACATGCAAGCGCTGGGGCAGCCAGGGCAGAAGCACCCGCAAGGCGCGCAGGCCGGTGATCATGTGCAAGACCGTGAAATTGCCGCTGGCCAGGTAGTAGCCCAGGGCCAAATGGGCCAGCTGAGCCACCCGCTGCGCCAAAAGAGATTCGGGCTCAAGGCCGTGAGCCAGCTCCGCATACAAAGGCGTGGCACTGGCCTCCTGCATGCGCAGGAAGATCAGCGGCGCCTCACTGCGCCAGCCACGCGCACCGTCCACCAGGGCTTGCGACCACGCGGCCAAGTCCATCGCCCTGCCAGGTGGCGATGCGGGCGATGCCATGGCCGATGGCGGTGGTGATGGCGGGGGTGATGGCGGCGGGGGCAAAGTCTGCCAACGGCAGGCCCAGTAGGCCAAAGCCGAGGCCAGTTCGCCATCATGGCCGCCCTCCACCGCATGTGCAGTACGAATCAGGCCGTGAAAGGCCACGGCCGACATGCCGGGCAGCAACACCGGCAGGGCTTGGCCCAGCAGTTCATCACGCCCGTGACGGGCCAGCTCTTCGGCAAAGCTGCAACGCAGATCGGCAAAAGCGTCGAACTGCCCCAGGGCCTCGCGCCAGTCGGGCAATACCTGGCCAGCCTCGTCCAGACGTCGGCCTTCGAAACGCGCTGCATAGGTCGACACAAAGCCCTCAAGCTGTTCCGCTTCTGCACCGAGCTGATACAAGGCATGCGCGGCCATGGGCAGGTGGCTGCTGAGCTGATCGCCGTACTCGGGGGGATGGTCCTGAACTTGGTCCAGGCTGGCATGCAGCGCGGCGAGAGTCGAGAGAGCACCTGGTGCTTGATGGGCTGGATGTGCGGGATGTGCGGGATGTAGGTTCATGGTGCGAGACCTCGGCTGCAATGAAGAGGCCTCTATACTCAAAGTTCAAGTAAACTTGAAGTCAAGCCCTTTCAGTCGCTTGGCCCTGCATGCCGCAAGGGCATTCAAATGCAGCCCCATCCATGAACATGCGCATCCGCAAACCGCCTGCTCCCAATTCCGCATCCAGTTCCAGCCAAACAACGCGAACCGCCGCGCCTTCGGCAAGCGATCGCCTGCCCATCGGCGAGCTGGTTCGGCGCAGCGGTGTGGCCGCCAGCGCCTTGCGCTTCTACGAGGACGCAGGGCTATTGCAAAGCACGCGCAGCGACAGCGGCCGGCGCCACTACGCACGCAGCGACCTGCGTCGCCTGGCCTTTGTGCGTGCGGCCCAGGCCGTGGGCCTGAGCCTGGATCAGATTCGCGCCGCGCTTGCCGAATTGCCGGAAGGACGCACGCCCACGGTGGCCGATTGGGCCCGACTGTCTTCCTCCTGGCGCCCCTTGCTGGACCAGCGCATTGCCGAGCTCAGCCGCCTGCGTGACACGCTGAGCTCATGCATCGGTTGCGGTTGCTTGTCCCTGAGCAAATGCGCGCTCTACAACCCGGCCGACCAGGCCGCGAGGCAAGGCCCAGGAGCCCGCTACCTGCTGGGAGATGTCGCGCCGCAGCCCGATCAAGGCCAACACAAAGTAGCGCGGCGCGGCAGCCGCCGATCTTCCAACTGACATCAGAGTTGCCCATTTCTTGGGCCAAGACCACCAAGAACGATGTCGCTGGCATGAAGTCACGCAGGGAAATCTTCCCCTTCGCGGCTTGATGGGTGATAACAACAGCGGCCCACGAATCGGGAAAACCCTTGATAGGATGCGCCCCCTCTCTCCAGAGGGGGAGAGAGTAGTGACCTGATCCTCGAAATCAAGACAGAAAGCAGTATTCCAATGAAGAAGATTTTTGCCCTGGCCGCTCTGGCCTTCGCCGCCACCACCGCTTGCGCCGCAGACAACAGCTGGTACGTGGGTGGCGACGTCGGCTCCACCAAGTTCAAGCTGCTGGGCACGTCCTCGACCCGCACTGGCTTCGGCGCCACCGTGGGCTACCAACTGAACACCAATGTGGCTTTCGAAGCCTCGGCTCGCCGCCTGGGCTCCTGGAAAGTAAACGGCGATGAGCTGTCGGCCAACGCTCTGCAAATTTCCGCCCTGGGCATCGCCCCGATCAACAATGAGTTCTCGGTGTTCGCACGCCTGGGCGTGAGCCGCAACTCCCTGGACCTGGACGAAGGCAAGGCAACCTACTCCATCCACAAGACCAAGGCATTCTTCGGCCTGGGCGGCGCCTACCAAATCGACAAGGCACTGAGCCTGCGTGCTGAGTACGCCAACCTGGGCAAGAACAAGATCAGCGACGGCACCGACAGCGTCGAAATCAAGATCCACCAGTTCAACCTGGGTCTGAACTACGCTTTCTGATCCTCACCGATCTGAATGCAGCTATCAAAAGCCCCGCAGCCGCGGGGCTTTTTTGTTGGCGAGCTGCATTGTGAAGGGCTGAATACGGCACGAAGCAGCCTTTGGTTTTGCTCGTGAGGCCCTGCAGCCCGTGCCGCCGCCGGGCTCGTGGTTCCGGGGTCGGCCCTGGCGGGCCGACTTCCCTGCGCTGCTCGCACCTCGGGGCTGGCGCATAACTCACTCCGCTCCCTGCGTTCGCTGCGTTCAGACAGAAGCGCCAAGTCAGAACTTGAAGCGCACGGGTACGTGCGCGCCCCGAGGCACTGTGCTGCTCGGCCCTGCACAAATCGCCCGGCAGCGGCACGGGCTGCAGGGCGCTTGCATCGCGGTCGATGTGCCTCATCCACGGTGGAACACGCCAACTCCGAAGGTGGCTCGGCCCGCCGCCGGGCGATTTGTGCGCGGCCGAGGGCGCAGCGGAGCGGATCAGGCGCGCGTACCCGCGCGCTTCAAGCGCTGACTCGGCGCCACCTGTTTGACCACAGTGAGCGCAGCGAACGGAGGGAGTTTGGCGCCGCTGAGCCGCGCAGTGAGCAGCGAGGGCAGTCGGCTCGCAGAGCCGACCCGCGAACCATGAGCCCGGCGGCGGGACGAGACACCGCAGCGAGAACGACAACCCCACAGAGGTCCGCAATGTGCCGATACCAGCTAACCGATTCAACCTCGCAACAGACGCTGCTCTCGCCGCTCGCGGGGCGCAAAGGCGTCGCACAGCAGTTGCATCAGGCGCTCCGCTGAAGCGCTGTTGTCGCCCACGAGGTTGCAGACGTAGACATCGAGCGTCACACCCCCCAACTCGGGCCAGGTGTGGATGGCCAGATGAGATTCGGCCAGGAGCACCACGCCCGTGATGCCGCTCTGCTCACAGCCAGGCGCGACCTCGAAACGATGGAACAACTCAGCCACGGCGCCCAGACCTGCCGCTTGCACGGCATCGCGGCACAGGCGGCCGAGAGCCTCTGGGTCCAGCATCAGAGGCGATTGCGGGTCGCAGCCACGCAGATCGGCAGTCAGGTGCAAGCCCTGCACAGCAGCCTCAGCAACTCAACCGCCGGTGACTGGCGGGAAAAAGGCCAGCTCGGCATCGGCAGGGATGACGGCCGAATCGCTGGCCACCATCTGCTGGTTCAGCGCGCAGCGCACGGCACGCCCGGGCGCCAAGGCTTCGGCATGCACGGCAGAGCGGGCGCAGAGCTGGGCCCGGAGCGCCGCCACGCTGGTTCCCGCAGGTATCTCCAGCCGCTCACCCGAACCCAGTTGCTCACGCAGCGAGGCGAAGAATTTCAGCTGCACCTGAATCATGGCCACGCCCTCGCTCATGACAGCAACTCGCTGAACGGCAGAAAGCGCACCGTGTCGCCGGGCGCGATGCTGCGACCCGAGGGGTTGTCCACCAAGCCGTCGCCCCAAACCGCCGAGCTGAGGACGCCCGAGCTTTGGTTGGCAAACAGATCCAGGCCGCCCGCCTCATTGAGGCGGGCACGCAGAAACTCCTGGCGCCGGTCGGCCCGGGGCCAGTTGAAATCGGCGCGCAAGGCGTAGGCACGAGGATGCAAGCGGGTGGCACCCTGCAAGCGCAGGATCACCGGCCGCACCAGCAGGCAGAAGGTGACCAGGCTGGCGACCGGATTACCGGGCAGACCGATGAACCACGCCGAACCGCCATCGTGATTTCGGCGCACCGAACCGAAGGCCAAGGGCTTGCCGGGCTTGATGGCGATCTGCCAGAGCTCCAGCTGGCCTTCCGCTTGCACGGCCGGCCGCAGATGGTCCTCCTCACCAACCGAGACGCCGCCCGAAGTAATGATGAGGTCGGCCTGCGCTGCAGCATCGCGCAAAGCGGCACGGGTGGCATCCAGACGGTCGGGCACGATGCCCAGGTCCAGCACCTCACAACCCAGGCCTTGCAGCAGGCCGCGCAGGGTGAAGCGGTTGGAGTTGTAGATGGCGCCGGGGCGCAGCGGCTCGCCGGGCATGACCAGCTCATCGCCGGTGGAGAACAGCGCGACACGCGGACGCTGGGCCACGCTCAAGCTTGCAGCACCCACCGATGCGGCCAGGCCCAAGCCGGCCGGATCCAGACGACTGCCCACCGAGAGCACGGTGGCGCCGCGCTCTACATCCTCGCCGCGGCGACGGATGGCATTGCCCAACTCGGGCACGCTCAAGAAACGCACAGCGCCCAGGCCCTCGCCCGGCACAGCCTCGCACTGCTCCTGCATCAGCACGGTGTCGGCGCCCACCGGCACTTGCGCACCGGTGAAGATGCGCGCGGCCGTGCCCGGCAGGTGTGCGGCACCAACCACGCCGGCGGGCACACGCTGCGCCACCGGCAACACTGTGCCCGGCTCACGCACATCGGCCGCGCAAAAGGCATAGCCATCCATGGCCGAGTTGTCGGCGGGCGGCACATCAAGCAAGGACACCACGTCCTGGCTCAGCACCCGGCCCAGGGCCTCGGCCGTGGGCAGCATTTCGCTCAGGCCCAATGGCTGAACGGCTGCCAGCAAACGAGCCAGGGCTTCGTCCAGCGGCAGCATGGCCGGTTTGGCCTTGGCGGCAAGAGGCTCAGACATGGGCTTCGATGAAACGCTGAACGGCGGCCACATCGACCGGCATCACCACCACCCGTTTGGGCAGGGACTCGATGTGCTCCAGGCCGGCCGGCCGCGGCGGCGCGGTGCCCAGCGCCTCTTCGATAGTGGCGGCGAACTTGACCGGCAAAGCCGTCTCCAGCACCAGCATGGTCACGCCAGGCTCGCGGCGCTCCTGTGCCACCTTGAGGCCGTCGGCCGTGTGGGTGTCCACCACCACGCCATAGCGTGCATGGGTGCTACGGATGGTGGCCAGGCGGTCGGCATGGCTGCTGCGGCCGGACTGGAAGCCAAAACGCGCAATTTCGGCATGCTCGCCGGCGCTGATCTGGAAGCGACCTTCGCGGGCGATGGCCTCGCCGAACAAGGCCTTGGTACGCGCACCATCACGACCCAGCAGATCGAAGACAAAGCGCTCGAAATTGCTGGCCTTGGAAATGTCCATGGACGGGCTTGAGGTCTCGTGCGTCTCGGCACTGCCGCGCACGCGGTAGACGCCGGTGCGGAAGAACTCGTCCAGCACATCGTTCTCGTTGGTGGCCACCACCAGCTGCGCAATCGGCAGGCCCATCATGCGCGCCACATGGCCGGCGCAGACATTGCCGAAATTGCCCGAGGGCACGGTGAAGCTGACCCGCTCCGTGTTGCTCGTCGTGGCCTGAAAGTAGCCGGCGAAGTAGTACACCACCTGGGCCAGCAGACGCGCCCAGTTGATCGAATTGACGGTGCCGATCTGGTACTTGCGCTTGAATTCGAGGTCATTGCTGACCGCCTTGACGATGTCCTGGCAGTCGTCGAACACGCCCTCGATGGCGATGTTGTGGATGTTGGCATCCTGCAGGCTGAACATCTGCGCCTGCTGGAAGGGGCTCATGCGGCCATGGGGGCTGAGCATGAAGACATTCACACCCGCCTTGCCGCGCATGGCGTACTCGGCCGCGCTGCCGGTGTCGCCCGAGGTGGCGCCCAGAATGTTGAGCGTCTGGCCGCGCCGGCCCAGCTCGTACTCGAAGAGCTGTCCCAGCAGCTGCATGGCCATGTCCTTGAAGGCCAAGGTCGGGCCGTTGGACAGGGCTTGCAGGGCCAGACCCGGCTCCAGGGTCTTGAGCGGCGTGATCTCGGGCGTGCCGAACACGGCCTCGGTGTAAGTGCGGCGGGTGATGGCGCGCAGGTCTTCGGCCGGGATGTCGTCGATGTAGAGCGACAGGATCTCAAAGGCCAGATCGGCATAGGCCAGGCCGCGCCAACGCGTCAGCGTGGCATCGTCCACCTGCGGGTAATGCGTGGGCAGGTAGAGGCCGCCATCGGGCGCCAGGCCTTCCAGCAGGATGTCGCAGAAGCGGCGCTCAGTTTGGTCGCCGCGGGTGCTGATGTATCGCATGTTCGTCAAGCCAATTCTTCCTTGCGCAGGCGCACGATGGGCGCCAGCACGGTGTTCAGACCTTGCATCTGAGCCAGGGCTCGGTTCATGCGGCCTTCCTGGGTCTCGTGGGTCAGGATGATCAGGTCGGTCTGGCGCTCGCCCTCGTTGGATTCGCGCTGCAACACGGCATCGATCGAGATGTCATGCTCGGCCAGGATGGTGGTGATGCGCGAGAGCACACCGGCCTCATCGGCCACGCGCAGGCGCAGGTAATAGCTGGTCAGCACCTCGGCCATGGGCAGGATGGCGGTGTCGCTCATCGCGTCGGGCTGGAAGGCCAGATGCGGCACCCGGTGGTCGGGGTCGGCGGTGTGCAGGCGGGTGATGTCCACCAGATCGGCGATCACGGCCGAGGCGGTCGGCTCGGCGCCGGCGCCCTTGCCGTAGTAAAGCGTGGTGCCGACGGCATCGCCCTGCACCACCACGGCGTTCATCGCGCCTTCAACATTGGCAATCAGGCGGCTCATGGGCACCAGGGTCGGGTGCACGCGCAGCTCGATGCCGCTGTCCCGGCGGCGGGTCAGGCCCAGGAGCTTGATGCGGTAGCCCAGCTGCTCGGCGTACTTGATGTCGGCGGCCTGCAGCTGGCTGATGCCTTCCACATGGGCTTTGTCGAACTGCACCGGCACGCCAAAGGCGATGGCGCTCATCAGCGTCAGCTTGTGGGCGGCGTCCACGCCTTCGACGTCAAAGGTCGGGTCGGCCTCGGCATAGCCCAGGCGCTGGGCTTCTTTCAGCACGGTGGCGAAGTCCAGGCCCTTGCTGCGCATCTCGGACAGGATGAAATTGGTGGTGCCGTTGATGATGCCGGCGATCCACTCGATGCGGTTGGCGGTCAGGCCTTCGCGCAAGGCCTTGATGATGGGGATGCCGCCGGCCACAGCCGCTTCAAACGCGACCATCACACCCTTGGCGCGCGCAGCGGCAAAGATCTCGGTGCCATGCACGGCCAGCAGCGCCTTGTTGGCGGTGACCACATGCTTGCCCTGAGCGATGGCTTCCAGCACCAGGCTGCGGGCCAGATCGCAGCCGCCGATGGTTTCGACCACGATGTCGATCTCGGGGTTGCGGATGATCTCGAAGGGGTCGGCGGTGACCGCCACATCGGCATCGCCCACGATCTGGCGCGCCTGGGCCAGGTCACGACGGCACACCATGGTGACCTCGATGCCGCGGCCCGCGCGGCCCTTGATCTCCGCCTGATTGCGACGCAGCACATGGAAGGTGCCACTGCCCACGGTGCCAATGCCGAGGAGGCCGACTTTGATCGCTTTCATGCTGTCTGTCACTTTGCTGTTCACGTTTCGAAGAAAACAAACCCGGGAGGGCGGCTCAGGTGCCGTGGCGCTTGCGGTAATGGGCCAGGAAGCGCTCGATGCGGCCGATCGCTTCCTTCAAGTCATCGGAATTGGGCAAGAAGACCAGGCGGAAGTGGTCGGGCGCCACCCAGTTGAAACCCGTACCCTGGACGATCAGCACCTTCTCCTCGGCCAGCAACTCGTAGGCGAACTGCTGGTCGTCAGCGATCGGGTAGACCTTGGGGTCCAGGCGCGGGAACATGTAGAGCGCCGCCTTGGGCTTGACCACGCTGACGCCCGGGATCTGGCTCAGCAGCTCATAGGCCAGATCACGCTGGCGGCACAGGCGGCCGGTCGGGGCCACCAGGTCCTTGATGCTTTGGTAACCGCCCAGGGCGGTCTGGATGGCCAGCTGGCCTGGCGTGTTGGAGCACAGGCGCAGGGAGGCCAGCATGTTCAGGCCCTCGATGTAGTCGCGGGCATGGCGCTTTTCGCCGCTGACCACCATCCAGCCGGCGCGGTAGCCGCAGGAGCGATAGTTCTTGGACAGGCCGTTGAAGGTCACGAACAGCACATCGTCGGCCAGGCTGGCCATGCTGGTGTGCGTGTTGCCGTCGTACAAGGTCTTGTCGTAGATCTCGTCCGCGAAGATCAAGAGCTGGTGGCGGCGGGCGATCTCGATGATGCCCAGCAAGAGGTCGTCCGGGTACAGCGCCCCGGTCGGGTTGTTCGGGTTGCAGACCATGATGGCGCGGGTGCGGGGCGTGATCTTGGACTCGATGTCGTCCAGGTCGGGCAGCCAGCCCGCGCCCTCGTCGCAGAGGTAATGGACCGGCTTGCCGCCGGACAGGCCCACCACCGCGGTGTAGAGCGGGAAGTCAGGTGCGGGGATCAGCACCTCGTCACCATCGTTGACCAGGGCGTTCATCGCCATCTGGATCAGCTCCGACGCGCCATTGCCCAGGTAGACATCGTCCACCGTCACACCCTTGACGCCTTTCTCCTGCGTGTAGTGCACCACGGCCTTGCGCGGGGCAAACAGGCCCTTGCTGTCGGTGTAGCCGGCAGCATCGGGCAGGTTGCGGATCATGTCCTGCACGATCTCGTCCGGCGGCATCAGGCCGAAGGCGGCCACATTGCCGATATTCAGCTTGATGATCTTCTGGCCCTCATCCTCCATCTGGCGCGCCTTGTCCAGCACGGGGCCACGGATGTCATAGCTGACGCTGGCGAGCTTGCTGGACTTGGCGATGGGCTTCAAGACGGGGACTCCTCGGGCGATCTGTGGGGGCAAGTGGGGCTGGGGAAACTTCGACACTGCAGAGCGAGAAGGCCCAGCGGCCCTCATGCTGCAGTGCAAAACCATACAATTTAATCACAGGGCTGCGGCTGCTCAGGCACCCGCCGCCTGAGAGTACAAGCAAGTGAGCCTTCGCAGGCCCCGGCATGGCCGTCACCCCCCCCCCCCCCACCCCGCCCTCCCCGCCCTCCCCGCCACGATGAAATTCCAACTCGACGAGCCGCAAGGCGGCAACATCATTTCGCGCCACGACGGGCAAAGCGTCCGGGTCAATGCCGACGAACACCGCAGCAGCGTGCTGGTGCCTTGGCGCGGCGAGGTGCAGTCCTGGGCGCTGACGCGCTTTGAGGATCTGACAGAAGCGCACTTTGAACAGATCTTGAGCCTGAAGCCCGAACTGGTGATCTTTGGCAGCGGCAGCCGCATCCGCTTCGCCAACCCCAAGCTGTACCGCAGCTTGATCGAGGCCCGCATCGGCATCGAAACCATGGACCTGGCGGCGGCCTGCCGCACCTACAACGTGCTCAGCAGCGAGCATCGCGCCGTGCTTGCAGCCTTGCTGATCGAAGCCTGAAATACAGAAGCTTTATGGGGCGCTGGAGGCTGCGCCGAGCGGCTTTGCAAGGGTGATGACACTGCGCAATCCATGCACTTGAAACCCATCCCGGGCTCAATCTGGCACACATCACAAGCGCTGGACCGAGGGCAATCCCCCTAAATGACGAAGGCGGGCCTCCCGGAGGGGGCTCGCCAAAGGCCGTATAATCAACGGCTATGCCCAGCCGGGCACATCATACATAGAACGCCACATGACGCCAGCGCTCAACAAACCTCTCCCGGAAATTGAAGCCCTTGCCACCGGAGGCGTGAAGTTCACACCACAAACCTTCCTGGGTCAAGCCGTGGTGCTGTACTTCTACCCGAAGGACAACACTCCCGGTTGTACTACGGAAGCGATGCAATTTCGCGACCGCCACAAGGACTTCGTGAAAGCTGGCGCAGTTGTGCTGGGTGTTTCGCGCGACAACATGGCCTCGCACGACAAGTTCAAGCAAACGCTGGAACTGCCTTTCGAGCTGATCGCGGACACCGAAGAAAAGCTTTGCCACATGTTCGGCGTGGTCAAGAACAAGATCATGTACGGCAAGAAGGTCAAGGGCATCGAGCGCTCGACTTTCCTGATCGACGCGTCGGGCGTGCTGCGCGCCGAATGGCGTGGCATCAAGGTGGCTGGCCATGTGGACGAAGTCCTCAAGGAAGTCAGCGCTCTGAAAAAGGCTGCAGCCTGATTCAGCGAGCCTTGCGACTAGCAAAAGCCGATTCGGGCCCTGCCCGCATCGGCTTTTTTCATGCCCGCGCATTTGGGCGGCGGCGTCACCGGCTTTGTGCATAATGGATTCATGCCCGAGAGCCGCGAAGCCCAAGAACAAACACCATCAAGCCGCACAGCAGCCTGTGCGGCTTTTTGCTTTTTTCGGCCGCCTGCTTCGTCATCAGCCTCCCGGCCTGCCGTCACGGCTTTTCTTCCCGACTGCGTGGTGAGCTTCACCTCGCCCGAACACTGAGCACCATGCCACTGCCCAAGCCCCCGACCAAACGCGCCGCCCGCCTCGAGCCCACCGCCTTTGCAAACACCTTGGCGGTGAGCCCCAGCAACAAAGCCGAGACCCCGATCGCCAAAACCAGCAGCCGCAGCCTGGCTGCCGCCAAGCTGAGCGCCGCGCCCACAGCTGCACCCGCACCCGCCACTGCCACAGTGAGTGGCCGCAGCCCTGCCGCCAAAACCCGCAGCGCTGCAAAACCAGCTGCCGCACCGACCTTGCCGGTGGACGCCCTGGCGCCCACCATCTACCCCGCTGACAAGCCCAAGACCAGCAAACCCACGCCCGAAAGCGCCAGCAAGACCAGCAGCGCCGCCAAGCCGGCCAAGACCAGCAAGAAGGCCGGCAGCGCCGCGCCCAAGCTCTTTGTGCTCGACACCAATGTGCTGATGCACGACCCGATGAGCTTGTTCCGCTTCGAGGAACACGACATCTACCTGCCCATGATCACGCTCGAAGAGCTGGACGGGCACAAAAAGGGCATGACCGAAGTGGCGCGCAATGTGCGCCAGGTCAGTCGCGAGCTGGACAACCTGGCCGGCGGCCTGAAAAGCAGCGGCATCGAGGAAATGGCCAAGGGCCTGCCCCTGGACCACACCGGCCACCGCGAAGCCGGCGGCAAGCTGTTCTTCCAGACCCAGCTGATCGACACACCCCTGCCAGCCGGCCTGCCCCAGGGCAAGGCCGACAACCAGATCCTGGCCGTGGTGCAGGCGCTGAAGATCCAGCAGCCCGAGCGCGAAGTCGTCCTGGTGTCCAAGGACATCAATATGCGCATCAAGGCGCGTGCCCTGGGCCTGCCGGCCGAGGACTACCGCAATGACAAGACGCTGGAAGACTCCGACCTGCTCTACACGGGCGTGCAAGCCCTGCCGGCCGACTTCTGGGAGCGCCATGGCAAGACCATGGAAAGCTGGCAGCAAGGCGGCCTGACCTACTACCGCATCAGCGGCCCCCTGGTGCCCTCGCTGCTGGTCAACGAGCTGGTCTACCTGGAGGCGCCCGGCGCCGTGCCGCTGTACGCCAAGGTGCTGGAGATCACCGGCAAGACCGCCGTGCTGCGCACGCTCAAGGACTACGGCAACCAGAAGCATTCGGTCTGGGGCGTGACCGCCCGCAACCGCGAGCAGAACTTCGCCCTCAACCTGCTGCTCGACCCCGACTGCGACTTCGTCACCCTGACCGGCACGGCCGGCACCGGCAAGACGCTGATGACCCTGGCCGCCGGCCTCTCGCAAGTGCTCGACGAGCGCCGCTACAGCGAGATCATCGTCACACGCGTGACCGTGCCTGTGGGCGAGGACATCGGTTTCCTGCCCGGCACCGAAGAGGAAAAGATGAGCCCCTGGATGGGCGCCCTGGACGACAACCTCGAAGTGCTGGCCCGCGGTGACAGCGCCGCCGGCGAATGGGGCCGCGCGGCCACCAACGACCTGGTGCGCAGCAAGATCAAGATCAAGAGCTTGAACTTCATGCGCGGCCGCACTTTTTTGAACAAGTTCGTCATCATCGACGAGGCGCAAAACCTGACGCCCAAGCAGATGAAGACCTTGATCACTCGCGCCGGCCCCGGCACCAAAATCGTCTGCCTGGGCAACCTCGCGCAGATCGACACGCCCTATCTGACCGAAGGCAGCTCGGGCCTGACCTACGCCGTGGACCGCTTCAAGGGCTGGGCCCACAGCGGCCATGTCACGCTGGCGCGCGGCGAACGCTCGCGTCTGGCAGACTTTGCCTCCGAGGTGCTCTGAGCACCTGGCGCCGATCGCAACTTTTTCCGGGGCGGCTTCAGCCGCCCTTTTTCTTTTTGCAGCCTGATCCCGACATGACGCTTTACGTCTCCGACCTCGACGGTACCTTGCTCGACCCCCAAGGCCGCCTGGCTAACAGCACCCGCGCCGGACTGACCCGCCTGCTGGACCAAGGCCTGCTCTTCACCGTGGCCAGCGCCCGCCATGTCACCTCGATCCGCCACATCCTGGGCGATCTGCCCCTGCGCCTGCCCGTGATCGGCAGCAACGGCGCCTACCTCAGCGATCTGGCCAGCGCTGAGCATGAGGTGGTCAATGCCATGGAGCCAGCCCTGGCTCAGGCCGTGTTCGCCCTGATCCGCCAGCATGGCTTGATGCCCTTCGTCTCCACCCACGGCCCGCTGGGCGACCAGCTGTTTTACCAATCGGTGCACAACGAGGCGCAGCAGGCCTTTGTCACCGAGCGCCAGCGCAATGCCGACCCGCGCCTGCGCCACAGCCCGCGTCTGCAAGACGAGCTGCGCGACCCGGCCGTGACCTTTGTGGTGGTGGAGCGCGAGGCGCCGCTGGCGGCGCTGCAGGCGGACATCGACGCAGTGTGCGGCGATGCGGTGGAAACCCATCTGGCCGAAGACCTGTACAAACCTGGCTGGCCCTGGCTGACCGTGCACGACCGCCGCGCCACCAAGGATCAGGGCATCCAACTGCTGGCCCAGCGCTACGGCCTGCAGGAACGCGAGGTGGTGGTCTTTGGCGACCATGTCAACGACATCAAGATGCTGCGCGCCGCCCACCGCGGCATTGCCGTGGCCAATGCCATCGAGGCCGTCAAGCAGGAAGCCCACCAGGTGATCGGCCCGCATCACGAGGATGCGGTGCTGCGCTTCATCGAAGCCGACTGGCGGCGCTGAAGCCCGCCTCCGAGAGAGGTGTCAGGCCGGGCTGATCTGCAAGCGGCCACCCTGCCGGCTCAGGCTCAAGGCCAGCAGGCGCGTGACGGCATAGATGGCATCGAGATTGGGCGTCAAGGTCTCGGTGATGCGGGCCAGCTCGACCACGGCGCCAAGCAAGGCTTCCAGCTCCAGCGCGCGGCCGGCCTCCACATCCTGAAGCATCGAAGTCTTGTGCGCGCCTACGGCCTCGGCGCCGGCGATGCGCTTGTCCAGCGAGATCTTGAACTGCACGCCCAGCTTCTCGCCCACCTGCTGGGCCTCGCCCATCATGCGCGCGGCCAGCTCGCGGCTGAGCGGGAAGCGGCAGATGTCTTCCAGCGTGGCATGGCTCAGGGCCGAGATCGGGTTGAAGCTGAGATTGCCCCAGAGCTTGACCCAGAGCTCGGAGCGAATGTCCTTGGCCACTGGTGCCTTGAAGCCGGCGCGCATCAGGGCTTGCGACAAGGCCTCGATGCGTTCACTGCGCTGGCCGTCGAGCTCGCCCAGGCTGAAGCGATTGCCCTCGATCAGGCGCACGCGCCCGGGCGCTTCCAGCTGCGCCGCGGGGTAGACGATGCTGCCAATCACCTGGGCCGAGGGCAGCGTGGCGGCGATGGCGCCGCCCGGGTCCACCGACTCCAGCACGCGGCCCTCATGCGGGCCGGCCAGACCCTGGAAATACCACCAGGGCAGGCCGTTGATCATGCTGACGATCAGGGTCTGCGGGCCGATCAGGGCCGGCAGCTCGGGCAGCAGATCGACCAGCTGATGTGCTTTCACGGTCAGCAGCACGACATCCTGCACGCCCGCTTCGGCCATGCGCTGGACCGCGCGCAGGTTCGCGCCGGCCGGCTGCGTCAGCTCGCGACCGTCCTCCTCGATCAAGGTGAAGCCCTGGGCCTGGATGGCGGCCAGGTTCTTGTTGCGGGCGATGAAGCAAACCTGCTCATCGGCCGCGGCCAGACGCACCCCGAGCAGGCCGCCGATGGCGCCTGCACCCACGATGGCGAACTTCATGCGCCCGTCCTCATTCCACTCATACGGCCTTCACCTCTTGTTGTGCATCTGCCGCCGGACCGCGGGCCCAGCGCTTGGCCACATCCAGCAGCGGCCAGAGCAGCATCAGCAAGGCCAGGCCCGTGATGCCACCGACCAAGCCATTGGACCAAAAAATGCTGAGCTCGCCCTGCGAGAGCAGCATGGACTGGCGGAAGTTGGCCTCGGCCTTGTCGCCCAGCACCAAGGCCAGCACCAGAGGCGCCATGGGAATCTTGATCTTCTTGAACAAATAACCGAGCACGCCAAAGCCCAACATCAGGTAGACATCGAACATGGAGCTGTGCACCGTGTAGGCACCCACCGCACAGGTGACGATGATGATGGGCGCAATGATGGCAAAGGGCACGCGCAGGATGGCAGCCCAGAATGGCACCGTCGTCAAAACCACGATCAGACCGACGATGTTGGCCAGGTACATGCTGGCAATCAAGCCCCAGACGAAATCCTTGTGTTCGGTGAACAGCATGGGCCCGGGCTGCAGCCCCCAGATCACCAGGCCACCGAGCAGCACGGCGGCCGTGGGCGAGCCCGGTATGCCAAGCGTCAACATGGGCAGCAGGGCCGAGGTACCGGCGGCATGGGCGGCCGTCTCGGGCGCCACCACACCGGCCAACTCGCCCTTGCCAAAGTCCTCGGGGTTCTTGGCCATGCGCCGCGCCACGCCATAACTCATGAATGAAGCGGGTGTAGCGCCGCCGGGCGTGATGCCCATCCAGCAACCGATGGCCATGGAGCGCAGAAAGGTCTTCCAGTGGCGCAACAGCTGCACCCAGGTCTGCCAGACCGCGCGCGGGCTGATGCGGGCGCTCTGGCCCTTGAAGGCCAGGCCCTCTTCCATGGTCAACAGGATCTCGCCGATGCCAAAGAGACCGATCACCGCGATCAGGAAATCAAAGCCCTTGAGCAGATCGGTGAAGCCATAGGTCATGCGCAGCTGACCGGTCATGTCGTCCATGCCCACGGCGGCCAGGGCAAAGCCCAGCAGCATGGCGATCAGGGTCTTGACCGGCGCTTCCTGGCTCATGCCGACAAAGCTGCAGAAGGTCAGCAACTGCACCGCAAACAACTCGGCCGGACCGAAGCGCAGGGCAAAACGGGCCAGCAGCGGCGCAAGAAAGGTGATCAGAAGCGTGGCGAACACGGCGCCCACAAAGGACGAGGTGAAGGCCGCCGTCAGCGCCTGCGCCGCCTGGCCGCGCTGGGCCATAGGGTAGCCATCAAAGGTGGTGGCCACCGACCAGGGTTCACCGGGGATATTGAACAGGATGGACGTGATGGCCCCGCCGAACAAAGCGCCCCAGTAGATGCAGGACAGCATGATGATGCCGGTGGTGGGGTCCATGGCGAAGGTCAGCGGCAGCAGGATGGCCACACCATTGGCGCCGCCCAAACCCGGCAGCACGCCGATCAAGACCCCCAGCAGGATGCCCACCAACATATAGCCCAGATTGGGCAGGGTGGCGGCGACCGAAAAGCCGTGCAGCAGATTGGAAAAATCATCCATCTCAGAACCCCAGCCAGTGTTCGATCGGGCCCTTGGGCAAAGGCTGTGTGAAGGCGCGTTCAAACAGAAGGAACAAGCTGACGCTCACCGCCAGCGGCAACCCCACGAGCCAGGGCCAGCGATAGCCGCCGTTGCGCCACATGAACCAAGCCACCAGCAAGCAGGCTGCCAGATAGATGCCCAGCCAGGGGATGGCGGCGACAAACACGGTGGTTGGCAGCAGCACCGCCGCCACATCGCGCAACTGCGCACCTTCCGCAAACACGCGGCTGCGCAAGCGCGGCCAACGCAGCAGTTGCTGGAGCAGGAGCCAGGCCGAACAGGCCGCCAGCGCCAGGCCGATGCGAAACGGGAAATAGCCGGAGCGCGGCCCGTCCTCGGCCCAGCCAATGCCCAGGCGCAGGCTGTCCTTGATCACCAGGCCCGCCACGACGAGCAGGAACAGGGCCACGCCCAACTCCACCCAGCGCAGCTGCCAAGCACCCGGCCCAGCGCTTGCGGACAGGTTGTCTCCACGCTCCGCCGATTCAGTCTGCATGTTTTGTTCTTCGCTCATCACCCCGCCTCCCAGCCGAGATGAGCCCCTGGCTTACTGCGCCATGAAGCCCGCTTCCTTCATCAGCACACGGTGTTGCTGCTCGTTCTTACCCAGCCAATCGATGAACTCGGCACCCTGCAGCGCGGTTTGCCTGAACGCACCCTTGGCCATGAAGTCCTTCCACTCGGGCAAGGCGCGCAATTTGTTGAACAGCTCTTGGTAGAACGCCGTTTGATCGGCACTGACACCCGGCGGCATGAAGATGCCGCGCAGCATCAGATAGCTGACCGGGATGCCTTGCGATGCACAGGTGGGCAAATCGGCCCAGGCCTGGCTTGCAGTGACCTTGGCCGGGTAAGGCATGCGCTGCTCATCGAACACACACAGCGGCCGCAGCTTGCCGGCGCGCCAGTGCGACTCGGCCTCGATCGGGTTGTTGACGGTGGAGTCCACATGCTTGCCCACCAGCTGCACCGCCACATCACCGCCACCCTTATAGGGGATGTAGATCATCTTCTTGCCGGTGGCCTTCTCGAGCATGACGGTGATGATCTGGTCCTCCTGCTTGGAGCCCGTGCCGCCCATTTTGAAGCTGTTGGGGTTCTGACCCTTCAGCGCATTGAAGTAGTCCTTGGCCGTCTTGAAGGGCGCCTCTTCGTTAACCCAGAGCACGAACTGATCCAATGCCAGCATGCTGACCGGAGTCAGGTCTCGCCAGTTGAAAGGCACACCGGTGGCCATGGGCGTGGTGAAGAGGTTGGACAAGGTAATGACCAATTTGTGCGGATTGCCCTTGTCGCCCTTGACATCGAGGAAGCCTTCGGCGCCGGCACCACCCGCCTTGTTCACCACCACCATCGGCTGCGGGCTGAGCTGGTGCTTGGACACCATGCCCTGGACGAAACGAGCCATCTGATCGGCACCGCCGCCTGTGCCCGCAGGCACGATGAACTCGATCGGCTTGGTCGGCACCCAGCCGGCGGCCTGGGCCTGCACGGCCGCCAGGCCCAGCAGGGCCGCAGCCCACCAGGCCTTATTGTTCTTCTTGTGGATCGCACGCACTCCCATGAAACGCTCTCCCTTTATTGCACTGTTGGCAGTCAATCGATGAAACGGCAAAAACTCAGCCCAGGCCCAACTTCTGCGCCAGACCGATGCGCTGCAGCTTGCCCGTCGCCCCCTTGGGGATCTCGTCCATGAACAAGATCTTGCGCGGCACCTTGAAGTCCGCCAGGCGCAGGGCCACAAAGTCCTGCAGCTCGCGCTCGCTGGCGGCCTGCCCCTCGCGCAGCACCACCACGGCCGCGACCTCTTCGCCCAGCTTGGCATGCGGCATGCCGAAGCACACCACCTGCGCCACGGCCGCGTGGTCCATCAGCACCTCGTCCACTTCGCGTGGGCTGATCTTCTCGCCGCCACGGTTGATGATTTCCTTGAGCCGGCCGGTGATGGACACATAGCCCTCTGCATCCATCACGCCCTGGTCGCCGGTGCGGAACCAGCCCTGGCTGAAAGCCTCGGCATTGGCGCTCGGGTTGCTCTCATAACCCGCCGTCACATTGGCACCGCGGATGACGATTTCGCCGGTCTCGCCAGCCGCCAGCAGCGCGCCTCCGGCGCCCATGATGGCCACCTCGGGTCCTGCTGCCAGGCCCACCGTTCCGGGCTTGCGCACGGCCGGCGGCAGCGGGTTGCTGCACATCTGATGGGTGGCCTCGGTCATGCCGTAGGCCTCAATCAGCGGTGCGCCAAACACCTGCTCCAGCTCGGCAATCACCTGCGGCGGCATGGACGACGAAGACGAGCGCATGAAGCGCAGCGGGTGACGGGCAATCACCTCCTGGTTCTTGCTCGCGCGGCTCAGAATGGCCTGATGCATGGTGGGCACTGCCGTGTACCAGCTCGGTGCGGCCTCGTCCATCCAGCCGAAGAACTTCAGCGCATTGAAACCCGGCGTGCAGAACACCTGGGACCCCGCCGACAGCGGCGCCAGCACCCCGGCAATCAGGCCGTGGATGTGGAACAGCGGCATGATATTCAGGCCGCAGTCACTGGGCTGGAACTGCAGGCTCTGGCGGATGTTGCGGGCCGAGGCACAGAGATTGCGCTGCGACAGCGGCACGATCTTGGGCCGCGAGGTCGTGCCCGAGGTGTGCAGAACCATGGAGACATCGTCGGGCTGGGCATAGCCAGCCTGCGCTGCCGGGCCCTCGGTGCGGGCGCCGCCCTCGGTCTCGTGAAGCGTGAAGCTGCCGGCCGGCGCGCCGTCCTCAACCACCAGCTCCAGAATGCGAACGCCCAATTTCAGCGCCACCGCCACGGCGGGTGAGGCGCTGCCGCGCTCCACGATCAGGGCCTTGGCCTGCAGATCGCCCAAGTAGAACTCGAACTCCTCGGCGCGGTAGGCCGGGTTCAGCGGCGCACTGGCCACGCCGCAGGCGCAGGCCAGAAAACAAGCGGCCATTTCGGGGCCGTTGTTCAGAACCAGCGCAACCCGGTCATTGCGGCCGATGCCCAAGTGATTGAGACGGGACACCGTATCGGCCGCCAGCTGGCGCAATGCGCCATGACTCAAGGTCGGCCGCCCCGGGGCTCGCAGGGCCGGGGTGTCGGGCTGCGATTGCTGCGACAACATCTCAAACAGGGAGTCTTGGCTCATCGTTGCATCTCGTTCAGATTCAGGAGCAGGCCGATTCGGGGCGCAGTGTCGCAGCGAAAGATGTCATTTCACATCCAGCCAAACACCAAGTTTCAGCAGCGCCGCCTGGTCGTAGGCCTCGAAGCCCTTCCACTTGGTGGGCTCCAGCTTCTTGCGCCCGTCCTCGCTGCTGTCCAGGGCAAGAAAGTAGGCGCGAACCTTCTCGACCTGTTCCGAGCTGAGCTGCGGGCTGGCGATGATGTGCTTGATGGGCACCGCCTTGGACGCCGCCAATACCTTGCCGCCCTTGTCCTGCCAGTCCTTGACCAGGGCGTTGGAGGCGGTGGCGCCCGCATGGGTCAGGCGGTTCTCCACGAAGAAGGGCACGGCGTCCTGGTAACGGGTGTAAGTGATCTCCATCTGCTTGGGCACCACGCCGTTGTCGCGCAAGGTGGCGCGCACCATCATGGAGGTGATGGAATCTTCATCAGGCGCACCCAGGCGCTGCCCCCTGAGTTCGGCCAGCGATTTGAGCGTGCTGTCCGCGCGCACCAGAAAACTGGCCTTGTAGCCGGTGAAGCCCTTGGTCACGGCCAGCAAGCTGTAGCCCTGATCGCGGATGGCGGCAATGGAGATATGCGCCGGGTGCACCAGGGCCAGCTCCCAGCGCTTGTCAGCCAGGCCCTGGCGCAAGGTCGGGTAGTCGCCGATGGGCTCGATGGTGACCGGTTGGCGCAGCAGCTTGCTGAGGTCGGCGGCAATGCCCTCGTAACGCGTGCGGATCTCACTCAAGGGCACGCGATAGCTGACCCCTTCATTGACCGCAAAGCTCAAGGCCTGAGCGGCCAAGGCGGGCGCGCACAGCAGGGAGGTCAAAAGGATGGCGCGAAGCTTGGGGTACTTCAAGGCAAGAACTCCCGTGGACTGGTGAAGGAACTGTGGGGCATGCAGCAGAGCTTCTGCTGCGAGCTCGGTTGCAACATGGCCGGGAATGGCCGGGGATGGCCTCTGACCGGAGCTCGCCAACTGACGCGGGTCCCACTGACATGGATCGCCGGCATTGTGCGTGCCGGCCAGACCGTTCGGCGTAACAATTATCCTGAGCTGCAAGCAAATGAAAAAGCCCGTAACTCCGTGCAGGAGTTGCGGGCTCGAAACAGAAGCCAACGCCAGGAGCGGCGGCGGCGACGGTCAAGATTGGCGAGGATCAGCGTTTCAGGTAGTCGAAGAAGGCCTTGGCATTGCTGTCACGCTGCAAGAAATCGCGCACCAGCTCAGGCGCCGGCTTCTGGCCACCCTGGCCCAGCACCAGATTGCGGTAGCGCATGCCCGTCTCCGGGTTCAGCTTGTCAGCGGCAAAGGCCGTGCGCAGATCCATGGCCACGACCAGGCTCCAGAGGTAGCCGTAATAGCCGGCGCCGTAACCGCCCGCCACATGGGCAAAGCCGGCCGGGAACTTGCTGCCCTCGACATAACCCTGAGGCGTGGCGCCCTGCATCTTGGCCCACAGGGCCAGCGGCTCCTGGTGCACCGGGCCATGCAAGGCCAGGTCATAACTGGCGAACAGATGCTGGCGGCCGTACTGAGAGCCCTTGCCGAACTCCTTGGCCGCCACCGCCTTGTCCACCAGGGCATCCGGCACTGGCTTGCAGCTGGGGCAGACCTCGGCCATGAGCTTGAGCACCTTTTTGTCGTAAACCCAGTCTTCCAACATCTGCGAAGGGGCTTCCACAAAGTCCAGCATCACATTGGTACCGCCTTGCGAGGCGTAGTGGGTGTTGGACAGGTTGTTATGCACGGCATGACCCAGCTCGTGCAGCAGCGTCTCCATCTCACCCAGGGTCAGGCCCTTGCGGTCGAAGTTGACCACCAGGGCGGCCGTGGGCGTTCGGCCGATGCGGGTGGCGCTGGAGCGCAGCGGCCAGACGGCCGCGTGGTTGTACTTGGCCTCGCGCGGGAACAGATCCACGTAAAGCGTGGCCAGGGGCTTGCCGCTGGCAGCGTCGCTGACGGCATAGGCCTGAGCCTCCGGATGCCACAGCTCGGCCGGCACGCGGGTGTACTTCACGCCCATCAGCCGCTCGATCACGCGCATGGCGAACTGCAGGCTTTCCTGGGCCGGGAAGTACTCGCGGAAGGCTTCCTGGTCGACCGAGAACTGCGCCTGCCGCAGGCGTTCGGCATAGAAAGCGCTGTCCCAGGCGAAGACCTGGGTGGCCTCCAGCGGGGTACCCAGATGCTGCGCCTTGGCGGCGCGCAACTGGGCCATATCGGCGACTTCGCGCTCGCTCACCTGGCTCTTCACCTCGTTGAGGAACTTCCAGGCACTGGCCGAGTCCTTGGCCATGCGGCGGCGCAGATTGAAGTCCACGAAGTTGTTGTAGCCAAAGAGCTTGGCGAAATCCTGGCGCGCCTGCGTGATCTCGTCGAGGATCTTGAGGTTGGCGTCCCCGCCTTCGCTGTTCTTGGCCCGCCACATGCGCTCGCGCGCGGCAGGGTCTTCGGCCATCTGGATCACCGGGCCGGAGCTGGGGTAGTCCACACCCAGCACGATGCGGCCCTGCGCATCGCGCGGCGCCTTGGCCCAAACACCCTCGGGCACGCCCTTGAGCTCCGCCTCGCTGAAGCTGACTTTGACGCCGGCATCGCGCAGGTTCTGACCGAACTTCTGGTCCAGCTCGGCCAGGCGCACCAGCAAGGTTTTGGCTTGCTTGCGCTTGGCCGGCGGCAGCGCCACGCCCGCATCCTCGAAGCTGCCCAGGGCCACACGCTGCAGCTCGCGCTCCAGAGCGGTGGGCGTGGGCACGCTCTTCAGGGCGCGGTAGAGCTTTTCGTTTTGGCCCACCCCCGTGTTGTACTCGGACCAGGCCATGGCGCAGGCCTGGGCGGCCTCACGCACAGCTTTGTCGGGGTGGACATTGAGCACGAACTCGATCGGGTACTGCACGTCCTCCTGGTAGGTGTAGTAATCGTCATAGGCCGCCAGCCAGCCGGTATCCAGCTTGCGGCGTTCCAGCGCAGCCAAGCGCTTCTTGGCGCCGGCCAACCCGGCATCGCAAGCCGACTTGACCTGCGCGGCCGATTTGAATTGGGGAAACGCTGGGCCGGGCAGAACGGCGGCGGCGCCGCCGCTCTGGGCCAGCGCCTGTGCGCCCAGCAAAAGGGCGGCAGCGCCGAGGAACAGATGCTTGTGCTTCATGGTGGCAATCGGGAAGAAATGAAATGAAGTCATGGGGCGAACCAGGAGGCCCCTGGCCGCCCGAGGGCTGCAGGCGTAAACGCTTTGCTCGCAGCCGCCTCGTGGGCTGGGATTGTGCGCCTCCGCGAATCCCGGCCACAGCGGGGTTTGCGACAGGCCAGACCTTTGCAAGCCATGCACCGCGCGCAAGCCGCACAGCCGACAAGTGCCCCACGGCATGGGCTGCGCCAGCGCAATCCGTGAAACCTTGCCGGAACGCAAGACCTGTCACCTCATAGCCGGACATCATCTGTGTTCAAATTAAGGGTTAGCCCTAGATCGAGCAGCGACTGGGGTTGATGATTGCTTCCGCTGCCTTCTGATTGCGCCGGGATTTCCCTCGGTCGCCTGCCACTTTGCTTGACACTCGCAACAGCCCCCCCATAAGCTGCGCGCCGAACACCATGCTCGACGCCAGCCGCCAGACCCCCTCCCCCACTGCCACTTCGCTCGGACGTGCTGTCCGCGCGCTGGGTTTGATGGCGAGCCTGGGTTTGATGGGCGCCTCCTTGGCACAAGCCCAGACCACGCCGCCACCAGGCATGGTCACCGGCGCCTACGGCCAGAGCCTGCTGCAGAACTCGAGCTCCAGCCAACTGACGGCTGGCCCCACGAACTCACAGAACCTGTCGGCAGTCACCGGCAATGCCAACCTCGCGCCCCTACCTGCGGCGCTGGCAGCCTCCGGAAACGGCGGCGCCGCCCATGGCCCGGCCGGAGTCACCACATCCACCTCCAGCGACCCCGTCAGCCGATTTCTGCAAGAACGCGGCCTGCTGGCGCAAGCCGAATCCAACAGCCTGCTGAACCAGGTGCGCGACACCGCCTCCGGCCTGGTGCTCTCGGCCATGAACTTCCTGGGTGTGCGCTACACGCGCGGCGGCAAGTCGGTCGAAAGCGGCTTTGACTGCAGCGGCTTCACCCGCCACATCTTCGAGCTCAGCGTGGGCATGGTGCTGCCGCACCGCGCCGACGAACAGGCCCGTCTGGCCAGCCTGCTGCCCATCAACAAGACCGAACTCAAGCCCGGCGATCTGGTGTTCTTCAACACCATGCGCCGCACCTTCTCGCATGTGGGCATCTACGTCGGCGAGGGCAAGTTCATCCACTCGCCCCGCGTCGGCGGCGCCGTGCGGGTGGAGGACATGCGCGAGGCCTACTGGGCCAAGCGCTTCACCGGGGCACGCCGCGCCGATCTGAACGCGGCGGCAGCCAACAACAACGCGCCGGCCAAGTAAGCCGCCGGACGTTGGACGGTCTTCAGGCCGAACTCAAGGCCGCAAGAACTCTTTCGCTGCCCAGGCCTGGGCCGAGGCTTCGCTCAGCTTGAAACCGGCGTCGACCTTGATCTGCGCGATCGTCTCCCCATCGTCGTTGCGCGCGGTCAGCGTGGCATAAGGGTTGTCTTCATCGGGAACGATGTCCAGCAAGACCTGGATGCGGCCCTGCTCGGTGTCGATCTTCAAGCTTTTGTGCAGGCGGGCGTGGAGCTGCTGCTCATGCCGACGCAGCACCTCGGAGGCGGTTTTCACCAAGGTGTGAAAGGCCGGCGCCGACAAGGGCTTGGGGTTCTTCTTGTCGCGACCCATGGTCCAGGGGCCGACCAAGGCGGGTTCGGCCTCGCCCGCCAGGGTCATGGCCACAGCCCAGCCCTCGTCGTCTTCGTTCTTGATGACCTCGGCCGTCCAGCGCTCATCGCGCCAGAGCAGATCGCTCTGCACCCAGGTGTCTTCCTCGTTCAGCACCGCGTTCTGTGCGGCTTGCAAATGCGTGTTCATGGCCGGCACGGTATCACGGCGCCGGCCCGGGCCTGTCAGCAGAGGATGCTCAAGCCGGCTTCTTGGCAACCAGGGTCAGGATGTCATAACTGGCCACCAGCTCGCCACGCTGGTTCATCACCTGCACATCCCAGGCCACGACGCCCTGCGGCGGCTGGTCGGGGCGATTGCCGCGGTCGATGCGGCGTTTGCATGTGAGGCGCGCCTGGATGGTGTCACCGATCGCCACCGGGTTCACAAAGCGCAGCGTGTCCAGGCCGTAATTGGCCAGCACCGGGCCGGGCGCCGGCGACACAAAGAGGCCGGCCGCGGCCGACAACACAAAGTAGCCGTGGGCGATGCGCTGACCGAACTGCGTGTCCTTGGCCGCCACTTCGTCGAAGTGCATGTAGAAGTAGTCACCCGAGACGCCGCCGAAATTGACGATGTCGGCCTCGCTGACGGTGCGGCGGTGGGTCAGCAGGGAATCGCCGACCTGGATCTCTTCGAAATACTTGCGGAAGGGATGGACGGCATCCTCCTGCACCCGGCCGCCGCGCTGGTACTCGCCGGTGATGGCGCTCAGCATGGTCGGGCTGCCCTGCACCGCGCAGCGCTGCAGGTAGTGCTTGACCGAGCGGATGCCGCCCAGCTCTTCGCCACCCCCAGCGCGGCCGGGGCCGCCATGCTTGAGCTGCGGCAGGGGCGAGCCGTGGCCCGTGGATTCCTTGGCCGCATCGCGGTCCAGCACCAGAAGACGGCCGTGGAAGGCCGCGGCGTGATAGACCGCTTGCGCGGCAATCGCCGGCGTCTTGGTGACCACCGAGCCGACCAGGCTGCCGCGGCCCTTGGCGGCCAGGCTCAGGGCCTCGTCCAGTTCCTGGTACGGCATCAAGGTGGACACCGGGCCGAAAGCTTCCAGGTTGTGAACTTGCTCGTTGGCGAAGGCATCGCGGCAGAGCAGCAAGGTCGGCGCAAAGAAAGCGCCCTCGCCCACGCCCTCGCCCACCGGTGCAAAGCCGTCCTTGGCGCCGAACACGACTTCATTGCCGGCGCTCAGCAAGGCCACGCGCTCGGCCACATCGGCCTGCTGGGCTTTGGAGGCCAGGGCGCCCATGCGCACGCCGTCGACGGCCGGGTCACCGACCTTGATTTTGGCCAGGCGCGCACGCAAGGCCTCGGCCACCGCATCGATGTGGCGGGCGGGCACGATGGCGCGGCGGATGGCGGTGCACTTCTGGCCGGTCTTGGCCGTCATCTCGCGCGCCACCTCTTTCACGAAGAGCTCGAACTCGGGGTCGCCCACCTCCACATCGGGCGCCAGGATGGCGCAGTTCAGGCTGTCCGCCTCGCCGTTGAAGGGAATGGAGCGCGCAATCAAGTTCTTGTTGACGCGCAGCATGGCGGCGGTATCGGCCGAGCCGGTGAAAGTGACCACATCGGTCTCTTCCAGGCGGTCCAGCAAATCGCCCGAGCCGCCCACGATCAGCTGCAAGCTGCCGGCGGGCAGCAGACCGCTTTCATGGATCAAACGCACACAGGCCTCGGCCACGAAGGAGGTGGCGGTGGCCGGCTTGACGATGCAAGGCATGCCCGCCAGGAAGCTAGGGGCGAATTTTTCCAACATGCCCCACATGGGGAAGTTGAAGGCATTGATGTGCACCGCCACGCCTCGTTTGGGCACCAGGATGTGGGAGCCGATGAACTGCCCCTCCTTGCTCAGCGGGATGGCCGGGCCCTCGTGCATCACATTGCTGGAGGGCAGCTCACGCCGGCCGATGCTGGCGTAGGCGAACAAGGTGCCGATGCCGCCTTCGATATCGATCCAGTTGTCACTGCGCGTGCCACCGGTGTGGGCGGAAATGGCGTACAGCCCCTCCTTGCGCTCCAGCAGATAGGTCGCCAAGGCCTTGAGCCGGGCGGCGCGTTGCTGGAAATCCAGGGCCAGCAAGGCAGGCAGGGCCTGACCCCGCGCATAGCTCAGGCTCTCGGCAAAGTCGATCTCATCCGCATGGGTCAGCGCCACCGGCCGGCCATTGACGGCGCTGTGCAAGGCTCGGGCCGCCTGGCTGCCGATCCAGCGGTTGGCAATCAGGCTTTGAAGAATGGGAGGGGTGGCGCTCATGGCGGTGGTCTGTCTCTGAGTGGATTTCAAAAGGGGCCCGATCGGGCCCCTGCTTGCTAAGGGTTCCGTGTGAACCCGGCGTCAGGGCTGGTGTCAGGGCTGGTAGAGCCAGGCGCCCTTTTCGATCTTCACCATCACGCGGGCACGCTGATCCAGGCCCAGGTGATCGGTCGGCGACATATTGAACACGCCGTGGGCGCCGGGCAGCTCTTTCACGCCCTCCAACGCATCGCGCAGCGCGGCGCGGAAGGCCGGCGTGCCGGGCTGTGCTTTCTTCAGCGCCACGGGCAGCGCCGCCTGCAGCAGCAGGCCGGCATCCCAGGCATGGCCGCCGAAGGTCGAGACCGTGCCCTTGCCAAAGGCCGCTTCGTACTTGGCGACGTAGTCGAGCGCGCTCTTCTTGACCGGATGATCGGCCGGCAGCTGGCTGGCCACCAGCACGCCGCCGCTGGGCAGAAAGGTGCCTTCCACATCCTTGCCGCCGACGCGAAGGAAGTCGTTGTTGGCCACACCGTGGGTTTGGTAGTACTTGCCGGCATAGCCGCGCTCACGCAGTGACTTCTGCGGCAGCACGGCCGGCGTGCCCGAGCCCGCAATCAGCACCGCATCGGGCTTGGCCGCCACCAGCTTGAGCACCTGGCCCGTGACCGAGGTGTCCGTGCGGTTGTAGCGTTCGGACGCGACCAACTTCAGGCCCTTGAGCTCGGCAATCTTGCTGAACTCCTGGAACCAGCCCTCGCCATAAGCATCGGCAAAGCCGATGAAACCCACGGTCTTCACGCCCGCCGAAGCCATGTGCTGGGCGATGGCCAGGGCCATCATGATGTCGTTCTGCGGGGTCTTGAAAACCCAGCGCTTCTTGGCGTCGACCGGGTCGACGATGCGGTTGGAGGCCGCCATGGAGATCATGGGCGTGGCGCCCTCGACCACGGCATCAATCATGGCCAGGGAATTGGGGCTGGTGGTCGAGCCGATCACGACATCGACCTTGTGCTCGGTGATCAGCTTGCGCGTGTTGGCCACGGCCGAGGTGGTGTCAGAGGCATCGTCGAGCACGATGTAATTGACCTTCTGGCCGGCGATGCTGGTCGGCATCAGGCTCAAGGTGTTCTTCTCCGGGATGCCCAGGGAAGCTGCCGGCCCGGTGGCCGAGACGGTGACGCCGACATTGATGTCGGCCAGGGCTTGGGCGCACAGCAAGAGTCCAGCGGCCAGGCTCAGCCAGGTCTTGCGGTGTGACGACGATGGGTGCTTCAGCGAAGTGGCATTCATGCTCGTTCTGTCTCCTGTGTGTTGTCCGTGAAAAAAGGCGTGCCTAGGCAAGCCAGCCATGGTCCGCCGCCAAGCCTTCATCAAACTTGCAAGGCCTGCGCCCCAGGCTCGGCTTGCACCGCGCCCAGTCCGCCAAAGAACAGATCGGCCACCATGGGGGCCACCGCGTCATAGGTCAGCTCGCCATCGGGCTTGAGCCAGGTGAAGGTCCAGTTGATCATGCCAAAGAGCAGCATGGTCAGCGGTTTGTGCAGCCTGGCTCCCTGCAGCTCGGGCCGCACGGCCGCCACACTGTCGGCAAAGGCCGCGACCACACGACGCTCGATCGCGGTCAGGCGCAGGCGATCGGCTTCATCCAGGAACTTCACATCCTCGGTCAGCACCCGGTGCTCGTTCTGCGCCTGGCCATAGGCCTGCACAAAGCGGGCGATCAGGGCGCGCAGCCGCGCCTCGGGGGCCAGGTCTTGCGCCAGCACTTCCTGCACCAAGGCTTCCAGATCCTGCACATGGCTCTCGCAGATCTGCACCAGCAGTTCGTGCTTGTCGCGCACATAGTGATACAGCGTGGGCTTGCTCACGGCGCAGGCTTCGGCCACGGCATTCATCGAAGTGCCCGGATAGCCTTGATGCGCGAACAGGCGCGCGGCCTCGCGCAGGATCTGCTCGCGCTGGTTCTCGAAACCCGGAGCGCGTCCGCGGGCCATCAGCTTGCGTCCATCGGTGAACGGGAGCGCGACATCGGTTCAGCGTTCATCAAAAGAAATCACCACGCGGGGCGTCAATGCATGGGCCTGGCAGCTCAAGATGAAACCGGCAGCGATCTCATGCTTGTCGAGCGCGAAGTTCTTGTCCATGCGCACCTCACCCTCCAGCAGCTTGCAGCGGCAGGTCGAGCAGACACCGCTCTTGCAGGAAAAGGGCACATCCATGCCTGCACGCGCGGCGGCGTCCAGCAGGCTGGCATCGCTCTTGGAAAACCCAATCTCGCGGCTGAGGCCGTCGCGAATCACCGTCACGCGGGCGTTGTCGGCATCGCCGGCCAGGCTTTGGTGAGGCGCGGGCTGGCCGGCTTGCATCTCGGGCGTGCCGAAGCGCTCGACATGGATGCGCGACTCGTCCACGCCGGAGGCGCGCAAGGTGGCCTCGGCCGCCTCGTTCATCTCGAACGGCCCGCAGATGTAGGCCTGGTCGATGCTGGACGGTGGCAGCACCGTGGCCAGGAACACTGCCAGCTTGCCCGCATCGATGCGCCCCGCTTGCAGCGGCGCATCGACCTGCTCGCGCGAAAACACCGGGTGCAGAGACAGCCGCGTCATATAGCGGTTCTTCAGATCCTCGATCTCCTCCTTGAACATGGTGGAGGCCTGGGCCCGGTTGCCGTAAATCAGGGTGAAGCGGGCCTCGGGGTCGCGCGCCAGCACCGTCTTCATGATGGACAGGATGGGCGTGATGCCCGAGCCAGCCGCGATACCGACATGATGCTCGCCGCGCACGGCCAGAGCCTGGGCGCCGAAACGGCCCTGAGGCGGATAGCTCTCGATCACCGCGCCGGCCTTGAGTTCGCCGTGCACCCAGGTCGAGAAGGCGCCGCCTTCCACCCGGCGCACACCCACGCGCAGCTCGCCGTCATCGGCGCCGGCGCAGATGGAATAGGAGCGGCGCAGATCCTGACCCTTCACCTCATGGCGCAGGGTCAGGTATTGACCGGGCACGAACTGGAAATCAGCTTGCAGGCTGGCGGGCACCTCGAAGCTGAGGATCACGGCGTCGTCAGTGTCGGGAGTC
This sequence comes from Paucibacter sp. B51, assembly GCF_027863535.1. NCBI lineage: Bacteria > Pseudomonadati > Pseudomonadota > Betaproteobacteria > Burkholderiales > Sphaerotilaceae > Roseateles > Paucibacter sp. B51. The sequence goes on from NZ_JAPIVN010000001.1 coordinate 4,713,198, forward strand.
ACCGAACGTACGGTCAAAGGGTGGAAGTGCAGACTCATCGCAGGGATCCGTCTTCTTTGAATTCAGATGGGTTTGAAATGCTCAAACGGCTCGCGGCAGCTCAAGCAGCGGTACAGGGCCTTGCAGGCGGTGGAGCCAAAAGCAGACAGCTTTTCGGTCTGCAGGCTGCCGCAGCGCGGGCAGGCCAGCTGGCTCAGCGAGGCGCGGTGCACCAGGCGAATCGGCTGCTCGGCACCCGCCGCCACCGGACCCGGTGGCGCAATGCCGTAAGCGCGCAGCTTCTCGCGGCCCTCGGCCGTGATCCAGTCGGTGGTCCAGGCCGGCGCGCGCTGCAGGGTCACCTGCACCGAGCCAAAAGCAGACAAGGCCGTGCGCACATCGTCCTGAATCAGCTCGGTCGCCGGGCAGCCGCTGTAGGTGGGCGTCAGCACCACCTCCAGGCCCTCGACCCCGTCCTCACGCAGGCGCAGATCGCGCACGATGCCGAGCTCGCAGAGCGAGATCACCGGCACCTCGGGGTCGGGAATCTGGCGCAGCACCTCCCAGGCGGCTTCCAGCCGACCGCAGGCGCTGCTTGAAGGCAGACTCATTACCACTTGCCCCCGGGGTAGGCGCGCTGCAGGTACTGCATCTCGGCCAGCAGATGGCCCATATGCTCGCTGTGCACGCCACGGCGGCCGGCGGACACGTAGGCGCTGGGCTTGGGATGGGCCAGGGTGGCGTCGGCCAGCACCTCGTCCATCTGCGCCTGCCAGTCGGCACGCAGCTCCGACCAGGCCGGGCCCAAGCCCTGGGCCACCGCCGCGGCATCGACCGCATCGGCGTCGAAGAGCTCATTGAACAAGGGCCAGAGCTGTGCCAGGGCTTCGCGCATGCGGGCGGCGGATTCATCCGTGCCATCACCGAGGCGCACCACCCAGTCGGCGGCATGCTGCTGGTGATAACGCGATTCCTTGACGGCCTTGGCGGCAATCGCCGCGACCTCGGCATCGCTGCTGGAAGCCAGGCGGCCCCAGAGCAGCTGCAGCCAGGTGGCGACGGCGAAGTTGCGCACCTGGGTGAAGGCGAAATCGCCGCGCGGCAGCTCCATCAGCACCGGGTTCAGGTACTGGCGCTCCTCGCGCAAGAAGGCGAGCTGGTCTTCGTCATGGCCCTGCCCGTCGAGATGCGCGGCATGGGTCAGCAGCGCGCGCGCCTGGCCGATCAGGTCCAGGGCCATATTGGCCAGGGCCAGGTCTTCCTCGAGGATGGGGCCGTGGCCACACCACTCGCCCAGGCGCTGGCCCAGGATCAGACAGCTGTCGGCGATGCGCAGCAGGTACTGCACTTGCGGGCTGGCGCCCACTTGAATCGATGCTTGCGTCATACCAGCGGCTTCTTTACATGTGGTTGATGGCATCGGGCAACTGATAGAAGGTCGGGTGGCGGTACACCTTGTCTTCAGCCGGATCGAAGTACATGCCCTTCTCGCCCGGGTCGGAGGCGACGATCTGGTTGGAGAGCACCACCCAGATGCTGCAGCCTTCCTGGCGCCGGGTGTAGACCTCGCGGGCCATCTGCACCGCCATCTTGGCGTCGGGCGCGTGCAGGCTTCCGCAATGCTTGTGGTCCAGGCCGGCCTTGCTGCGCACGAACACTTCCCACAGCGGCCATTCCTTGTTGATCGAACTCATGCGGCTTGCTCCTTCTTGTTCATGTGTTTGCGGGCGTGGGCCAGGGCGGCTTCGCGCACCCAGGCGCCGTCGTCCCAGGCCTTGACGCGGGTGGCCAGGCGTTCGCGGTTGCAGGGGCCGTCACCGCCAACCACGCGCCAGAACTCGGCCCAGTCGATGGCGCCAAAGTCATGCTCGCCGCGCTCTTCATTCCATTTGAGATCAGGGTCCGGCAGCGTGATGCCCAGGATCTGGGCCTGGGGCACGGTGGCGTCAACGAACTTCTGGCGCAGCTGGTCATTGCTGATTCGTTTGATGCCCCAGCGCATCGATTGCTCAGAGTTGGGCGAATCCTTGTCAGCCGGGCCGAACATCATCAGAGACGGCCACCACCAGCGATTGACCGCGTCCTGCACCATGGCTTTTTGCTCGGCCGTGCCTTCCTGCATCATCACCAGCAGGGACTCATAACCCTGACGTTGGTGGAAGCTCTCCTCGCGGCAGACGCGAATCATGGCCCGGGCATAGGGCGCATACGAGCAGCGGCACAGCGGCACCTGGTTCATGATGGCCGCGCCGTCGACCAGCCAGCCGATCACACCGACATCGGCCCAGGTCAGGGTCGGGTAGTTGAAGATGGAGCTGTACTTGGCCTTGCCACTGTGCAGGGCGTCCAGCATCTGATCGCGGCTGGTGCCCAGGGTCTCGGCGGCCGAGTAGAGGTAGAGGCCATGGCCGCCTTCGTCCTGCACCTTGGCCAGCAGGATGGCCTTGCGCTTGAGCGTGGGCGCGCGGCTGATCCAGTTGCCCTCGGGCAGCATGCCGACGATCTCGGAATGCGCATGCTGGCTGATCTGGCGCACCAAGGTCTTGCGGTAATGCTCGGGCATCCAGTCCTTGGCTTCGATGAAATCGCCTGCATCGATGCGGGCCTCGAAGGCGGCTTCGCGGGCCGCGTCCTCGGCGCTCTTGGCCTTGGTGGCCACATCCTGCGGGCCGACGCTCATGGCTTGGGTGTACATCTGCTTTGCTCCTGAAAGAGGCCGCCGCGGGGCTGAATCAGCGCGGGCGCTTGTCAATCACCCGGCGGGCTTTGCCCACCAAGGTGCGTTCAATCGAATCGGGCGCGCCGACATGGACCTTGGTGGACACACCCACCAGGGTCTTGATGCGGTGCTGCAAGGACTTGGCCACCTGGGCGACCTGGCTGCCATCGGCGGCTGCGGCGGCCGGCTGCAGCTCGCAGCGCACCTCCACCTCGTCGAGCGCACCTTCGCGCGAGACCACGATCTGGTACTGGCCCGAGAGCTGCGGCTCCTGCAGCACCAGTTCTTCGATCTGGGTCGGGAACATATTGACGCCGCGGATGATGAGCATGTCGTCGCTGCGGCCGACGATCTTGCCCATGCGCCGCATGCTGCGCGAGGTGGGCGGCAGCAGCCGGGTCAGATCGCGGGTGCGGTAGCGGATGATGGGCAGGGCCTGCTTGCTCAGCGAGGTGAAGACCAGCTCGCCCTCAGCACCATCGGGCAGCACGGCACCGGTCTCGGGGTCGATGATCTCGGGGTAGAAATGATCTTCCCAGATCACCGGGCCGTCCTTGCTCTCGATGCACTCGCTGGCCACGCCCGGGCCCATGACCTCGGACAAGCCGTAGATGTCCACCGCGTCGATGCCAGCCTTGCCCTCGATCTCGCGGCGCATGGCCTCGGTCCAGGGCTCGGCCCCGAAGATGCCGATGCGCAGCGACATCTCGCGCGCATCCAGGCCCTGGCGCGCAAACTCCTCGATGATCACCTGCATATAGCTGGGCGTGACCATGATGATGTCGGGCCGGAAATCCTGGATCAGCTGCACCTGCTTTTCGGTCTGACCACCAGACATGGGGATGACCGTGCAGCCCAGCTTTTCGGCGCCGTAATGCGCGCCCAGGCCGCCGGTGAAGAGACCATAACCATAAGCCACATGGACCAGATCGCCCGCGCGGCCGCCGGCGGCGTAGATGGAGCGGGCCACCAGACCGGCCCAGGTGTCGATGTCCTGCTGGGTGTAGCCCACGACCGTCGGCTTGCCCGTGGTGCCCGAGGAGGCATGGACCCGCGCCACCTGCTGGCGCGGCACGGCGAACATGCCGAAGGGGTAGTTGTCGCGCAGGTCCTTCTTGGTGGTGAAGGGAAACTTGGCCAGGTCGGCCAGGCTCTTCAAATCGGACGGGTGCACACCGGCCGCATCGAAGACGGCCTTGTAATGCGGCACCTGGTCGTAGGCATGCTGCAGGCTCCAGCGCAGGCGCGTCAGCTGCAGGGCTTGCAGCTCGTCCTGGCTGGCACTCTCGATCGCGTCCAGGCCGGGACGCGATGGCGTGCTGTTCGTCGTCACGTTCATGCCTCACCTTCCGAGGGTTCCAAATCCGGGGCCAGGGGCGAGAGCACCACCGGCTTGCCCTTGATGCGGTAGCTCTTGCCGCGGAACACGGCCACCAGCTGATCGGCCTGGTTCTTGACCGTGATGTCGTAGACGCCGGTGCGGCCGGCCAGCGAGACCTCGCGCGCCACCGCGGTCAGGCGGTCACCCAATCGGGCGGGCGCCACGATGTCGATGCTGAAGCCCGAGGCCACGGTCAGCTCGTTGTAGGAGTTGCAGGCGAAGGCAAAGGTCGAGTCGGCCAGGGTGGTGATCAAGCCGCCGTGGCAGATCTCAAAGCCGTTGAGCATGTCCTCGCGCACGGTCATGGCCAGGGTGGCGCCGCCGGGCGCAATGGCCAGCACCTCCATGCCCAAGCTCTGACTGGCCCGATCCTGGGCCCACATGCTGCGCTTCACGGCTTCAGCAATCTCTTGTGCATCCATGCTCATGGGCGGCTCCGTCTTGATGCTGGCGCTGGGGTTCTTCAGCGGTCGCTGAACTTGGGCGCACGCTTTTGCAAAAAGGCCGCGGCGCCCTCCAGATAGTCGGCCGAGAAGCCGAACTGGCTTTGCGTCACCGCCTCCAGGCGCAGAGCGTCGTCAAAGTCCAGCAGGCCGGCTTCATCAAACGCCATGCGGGTCTGGGCCATGGCGCGCACCGGCATCTGGCTGATCTTTTGCGCCAGGGCCTGGGCGCTGGCGGCGAGCTCTTCATCGGGCACGGCCTTGTAGATCAGGCCAATGGCCTGCGCCTCGGCGGCCGGCAGCTTCTCGCCCAGGAGGGCCAGTTGCAAGGCCTTGGCGCGCCCCACCAGGCGCGGCAGCAACCAGCTGCCACCGCAATCGGGCACCAGGCCGATCTTGGCAAAGGCCTGGATGAAGCTGGCGGAGTTGCCGGCGAGCACCAGGTCGCAGCCCAAGGCCAGATTGGCGCCAGCGCCGGCCGCCACGCCGTTGACGGCGGCGATCACGGGCACCGGCATGCTGCGAACGCGCTGGGCCAGGGGGATGTAGAAGCCGTCGAGCAAGGCACCGATGTCCTTGGGCGATTCGCCAGGTTTCAAATCGGGGTTGACCATGGGGTCGCTGAGGTCCTGGCCGGCGCAAAAGGCGCGGCCAGCGCCGGTGATCACCACGCAGCGCACGCTGGCATCGCCCGCGGCCGCATCCAGCGCCTCGCGCAGCTCGGCCAGCAGGCCCGAGGTGAAGGCATTGAGCGCCGCCGGGCGGTTCAGGGTCAGGGTGCGGACGGCACCGTCCTGCTGGCTCAAAAGTTGCGGTTCTTGCATGCGGGCCTCGGGGCGATGGAGCAACAAACAGGCTTGTGACACGGTCGGTGGGTGCAGCAAAACACTATTGACCGACCGGTCGGTAGATCGTAAGGTCCGCCTTGACTTGGCGCAAGACGGCGCCGATCAGCGTAAACCCTTGGAATGCAGTGAACAAGTGAATGGGTGAACAGGTGAATCAGCCACACTCGTCTGCATGCCCCACCCGTTCACCCGTTCACCCGTTCACCATCCCACCCCCGCCCATGCCCTCCTACTCCATCGACGGCGTCATCCCGGTCGTCCACCCCAGCGCCCATGTCCACCCCACGGCCGTGCTGATCGGCGATGTCCACATCGGCCCGGGCTGCTATATCGGCCCCCTGGCCAGCTTGCGCGGCGATTTCGGCCGCATCGAGATCCACGAGGGTGCCAATGTCCAGGACAGCTGCGTGGTGCACGGCTTCCCGGACTCGCTGACTGTGGTCGAGCGCAACGGCCACATCGGCCACGGCGCCGTTCTGCATGGCTGCATCGTGCGCCACGACGCCCTGGTCGGCATGAATGCCGTGGTCATGGACGCGGCCGAGGTCGGCGCCAGCAGCATCGTGGCCGCCTGCGCCTTTGTGCGCGCCGGGCTCAAGCTGCCCGAGCGCTCGCTGATCGCCGGCCTGCCGGCCAAGGTCATGCGCGAACTCAGCGAGGATGAAATCCGCTGGAAGCGCACCGGCACCGAGACCTATCAAGACCTGACCCTGCGCTGCCAAGCCAGCCTGCGCGAGGTTCAGCCACTGCCCGAGGCGGAAAGCCAGCGGCCACGCCTGCAAGTGGGCTCGCACCGGCCCAAGCAAGCCACCGCGGGGCCTGCGCCAGACAAGGCCTGAGGGAAACGCCCGTGGCGCGAAGCGCCGAGATCCTGGCCGCCATGCGAGCCTGCGCCGGTAGCCCAGCCTCAGCTCCGCGCTTAGATCCGAGCGCTTGGAACAGGACGTAAAGATTCCGCCGCCGCGCCATGCATGCGGGTAGACTCGAATTTGACAAACGTCAAGATAGGCGGGGTCGAGACTGGCGCTTGTGGCTGTCGTTGGTTCCCAGGGAGGAGCAGGCATGCAAATCGTTTCGTGTTCGAACCCAATGCCAACTTGGCGCCTGCGGGCCTCGTTTTCGCCGCATCCGGCCGGCGACCTGCCCGGCCGCTCGGGGTCTTCAGCGTGAGCGGGCCCACCGACAGCGCCGTGCTGGACACCTTGTTCGCCAGCGATATGCCGGTCGGCCTGGCCGTACTCGACCGCGAGCTGCGCTATCAACGGGTCAACCGCGCCCTGGCAGATTTCAACGGCGTGCCGGCCGAGCACTTGCTGGGCCGCAGCGTGGCCGAGGTCCTGCCCGAGGCCTATCCCCATCTCCAACCCTTGCTGCACGCGGTGCTGCACCAGGGCCAGGCGCTGGAAAAGTTCCGCATCCAGGTGCGCGTGCCCAGCCATCCGGGCGAGCTCTCGGAGTGGGAGGCCAGCTACCTGCCGCTGCGCGATGCAGAGCAGGCCATCGTGGGCATCCTGGTGCAGGCAGTCAACCTCAGCAGCCAGCGCCGCGCCGAAGAGGCCTTGCGCGAGAGCGAGGCCCAGTTGCGCCGCGTGCTGGACGGGCTGTTCGCGTTTGTCGGCCTGCTCAGCCTGGACGGCCTGCTGCTGGAGGCCAACCGCGCCCCCCTGGAGGCAGGCGGCATCGAGAAGGACGAGGTCTTGGGCCGCCCCTTCTACCAAACATATTGGTGGGGTCACGACAACGAGCTGCAAGCCTGGCTGCAATCCGCCATCGCCGACGCCGGGCGTGGCCAGGTGATCCGGCGCGACATCGTCGTGCGCATGCGCGGAGACACGCGCATGACCATCGATTTCATGCTCGCCCCGCTGCGCGACGGGCAGGAGCGCATCAGCCATCTGATTGCCTGCGGCATCGACATCTCGGACCGCGTGCACAGCGAGCGAGCGCTGCGCGCCAGCGAAGCGCGCTTTCGCAGCGCCTTCAACGCGGCGCCCGATGGCATGGCCCTGGTCAATGCCAACGGCCGCATCTTGCTGGCCAACACGGCCATGGACCGGCTGTTCGCCTGCCCCAGCAGCGGCTTGCAGGACAGTGATATCAACTCCCTCGTGCCGCTGGCGTCGCGCAGCGGCCACCCGGCTCTGATCAGCCATTTCTTCGGCCACCTCCAGACCCGGCCCATGGCCAAACGCCGTTCGCTGCAGGCACTGCGACGCGACGGCAGCCATTTCAATGTCGAGGTGGGACTCAACCCGATTGCCGACAGCGATCCGCCCGAGGTGCTGGCCACCGTGACCGACATCGACGAACGCCTGGCGGCGCAAGCCCAGGTCGAACGCGCGCTGCAAGAGAAAACCGCCCTGCTCAGCGAGGTGCACCACCGGGTCAAGAACAATCTGCAGATCATCTCCAGCCTGCTGCGCCTGCAATCGCGCCATGTCGACGAATCGGTCAAGTTGGTGCTGCGCGAGAGCAAGAACCGCATCCGCGCCATGGCCCTGACCCACCAGCTGCTCTACGAACGCAATGACTTCACCGAGCTGGAGCTGGGCCCCTACCTCAAGCGCCTGGCGGCCCTGCTGCGCGAAAGTTACAGCGATCCCCAACAGAACATCCAGGTGCGAGTGCTGGCGCCCGAATGCGGCCTGTCCATCCATTTGCAGGAGGCCATTCCCTGCGGACTGATCGTCAATGAGTTGGTCACCAATGCCTTCAAGCATGCCTTTCCCGAAGGCCGTGCCGGCAGCATCGAAATCCGTGCCGAACACGAAGCCGAAGGTCTGCTGCATCTCGATGTCTGCGACGACGGCATCGGTCTGGCGCAGCGCCCCGATTGGAAAGACAGCCGCACACTGGGCTTCCAGCTGATCCCCCTGCTGGCCGAGCAGCTCGACGGACAGCTCAGCCTGCTCGATGGGCCCGGCACCCGCATCCGCGTCCGCTTCGCCAGCCAGCCCGACCGCGCCTCGGCCATGCCGCCCAGCGCACCCTCACCGCTCACCCAGGTCAGCCCGGAATGAACGAACTCCTGAACCCGCCGCCACCCAGCCCGCCGACGCCCACACCACGTCTGGCCCGCATTCAGATCGTCGAAGACGAGCGCATCGTCGCGCTGGATCTCAAGCAGGACCTGGAATCCCTGGGCTACATCGTCAACGGCGTGGCGGCCTCCGAGCAGCGCGCCCTGGAGTTGGCCCGCAGCGATCGCCCCGACCTGGTGCTGATGGACATCAATCTCGGCAAGGGCGGCGACGGCACGCGCGCCGCACAGACCTTGATCAGCCAGCTGCGCATCCCCGTGGTCTACCTGACCGCCTATGCAGAGCCGGCCACGCTGGAACGGGCCGGTCTGACCGCGCCCTATGGCTACTTGCTCAAGCCCTTCGAGCTGCGTGAGCTCAATGCCACCATCCGCATGGCCCTGGCGCGGCGCGAGGTCGAACGCCAGGCCGAACGGGCCGAGCAGCGCTACCGTCTGGCCCTGGACGCTGCCCAGCTCGGGGTGATGGAGTTCCATCCAGAATCGGACCAGATCGAGCTGAACGGCCATGTCGACCCCTTGCAGCTCTCCACGGCACGCGGCTTTGCACTCTCGCGCCAGGCCTTCATGGCCTGCATCGAACTGTCAGCACGCGAGCAGCTGGCCGCCCTGCTGCAACCGGGTGGCTCGGCCCATTGCGTGACGCGCTGGAAGCCCGCCCAGGAACCACCGACCTGGCTGGAGATCCGCGCCTGTCACTTCAGCGAAGGCGTGCCCGGCGACGGCAAGATCATCGGCGTGTTCCGCGACATCAGCGTGCAGCTCGAGACCGAGGCCCAGCTGCGCCGCGCCGCCGTGGTGTTCGAATCCGCGGCCGACGCCATCGTCATCCTCGATACCCAGCACCGCGTGCGCGCGGTCAACCCTTCGTTCACACAGATGACCGGCTGGGCCCTGGAGCAGGTGCTGGGCCAGGACGTGCGCAGCTTTCTGCCCGCCCAGCGGCAGAACGATCAAGCCCCCTTCCATGCGGGCGCCAACTACACCAGCACTGATGAAGAGGGCAGCTCCGCGCGCGCCGCCGTCTGGCATGGCGAAACCATGTGCCGGCACCGCGATGGCCGCCTGTTTCCGGCCTGGCAACACCTGGCCCCGGTGCTCGATGCCCAGGGCCGGCTCAGCCACCAGGTGCTGACCTTCACCGACATCTCGGCCCTGCGCCGGGCCGAGACGCAGATCCAGCATCTCGCCTACCACGATGCCTTGACGGGCCTGGGCAACCGCCACCACCTCGAGGTCTGCCTGCGCCACTTCATCGGCAACGAGGGGCAACGTGATCGCGAGCCTGCGCGCTTCGCCCTGCTCTTCATGGATCTGGATGGTTTCAAAACCATCAACGACACCCTGGGTCACGGCGTCGGCGACGAGCTGCTGATCCAGATCGCGCGCCGGCTGGAGCTGTGCCTGCGCCGCTCGGATGTCTCGGTGCGCCTCGGCGGTGACGAGTTCATCATCCTGCTCAGCGACATTCACCGCACGGACGACGTCACCACTCTGGCCGAGAAGCTGCTGGCCCAGATCCGCCTGCCGGTGGAGCTCGCAGGGCGTGACCCGGTGTCCGTCTCCGCCAGCGTGGGCATCGCGCAGTTTCCGGAGCACGGCCGTTCGGCAGACGCGCTGATTCAAGCCGCGGACGCCGCCATGTACGAGGCCAAGTCCGCGGGCCGCAACCGTTATGAAGTGTTCAGCGCGCGGCTGTCCGACAAGGCTGTGGCCCGGCTGCAGATTGAACAAGGCCTGCGCCGCGCGCGCCTGGGCCAGGAGTTGATGTTGCACTGGCAGCCCATCGTCGACATGGCCCGGCAGCGCGTCATCGGCGCCGAGGCGCTGATGCGCTGGCAGCACCCGGAGCTGGGCGCCATCAGCCCCGATCGCTTCATCCCGGTGGCCGAGGACATCGGTCTGATCGAGGACTTCGGCCGCTGGGCCCTGGATCAGGCCTGTCGCCTGGGCGTGCGCTGGCTGGCCAGCGGCCGGCCGCTGGAGCGTCTGGCCGTCAACATCTCGGCGCGCCAGCTGCAACGCCCAGGCTTTGTCGATCTGGTGGCCGAGGCGCTGAAACGCCACGGCCTGCCGCCGGCCTGCCTGGAGCTGGAGATCACCGAATCGACCCTGCAGTCGGTGGACAGCGGCCGCGTGATCCTGGGCGAGCTGCGCCGCTTGGGCGTCAAACTGGCCATCGATGACTTTGGCACCGGCTTCTCCTCGCTGTCCCTGCTCAAGCATTTCCCGCTCGACCGGCTCAAGATCGACAAGAGCTTTGTTCGCGACCTGGAGCGCGAGGGCCATGATCTGGCCATTGTGCGGGCCATTGTGGCCCTGGCCAGCACCCTGGGCCTGGAACTCACGGCCGAGGGCGTCGAGACCCAGGCGCAGCGCGAGGTGCTGCTCAAACTCGGGGTCAGCGATGCCCAGGGATGGCTCTACAGCCGCGCCCTGCCCGAGGCCGATCTACTCAGCTTGCGTGAAAGCCTGGCGCCAAACCCTGCGGGCAGCGCTTGACTCAATCCGGCTTGATCTGGCTCAAGGGCTGGCCACCCCGGGCTGGCTAGAGTCGCTGCATTCCAATGACGGCTTCGTCCGCACGCGCGCCATGCCCATCGAACTGTTCCACCAGGATTCGCACCGCTGCCTGATGTTCTCCAAGCTCAGCGTGGAGGAAGGCGAGGCCGTGCAATCCAATCAGTTCCTGCTGGTACACGGCAACACCGGCGCCATCCTCGACCCGGGCGGCAATATCGCCTACAACGAGCTCTACCTGGGCCTGACCCAGTACATGGCGCCGCACAAGCTGGCCGCCATCCTGGCCTCGCATGCCGACCCTGACATCATCGCCTCACTGGACCGCTGGATGACGGCCAGCAGCGCGCCGGTCTACATCTCGCGCATCTGGGAACGCTTCGCGCCGCATTTCTGCAAGCCCGGCAAGACGGCCGGCCGCATCATCGGCCTGCCCGATTCCGGCCAACGCCTGCGCTTGGGCCAGGGCAGCGCCGACAGCTTCGAGCTCTGGGCCCTGCCCGCGCATTTTCTGCACGCCGAGGGCAATTTCCAGTTTTACGACCCAGTCAGCCGCATCCTGTTCTCGGGCGACCTCGGCGCCTCGCTGGGTGCCCAGCTCGACCCCGCCAAACCGGTGACCGAACTGGCCGGCCACATCCGCTACATGGAAGGCTTCCACCGCCGCTACATGGTCAGCAACAAGGTCATGCGCCTCTGGGCAGCCATGGTGCGCGAGCTGGACATCGCCATGATCGTGCCCCAGCACGGCAGCCCGATGAGCGGCCCGGCCGTGCAACAGTTCATCGCCTGGGCCGAGAACCTGGCCTGCGGCATTGACCTGATGGGGCCGGCCGACTACCGCATTCCGGATTGAGCGCAGACGTCATCCCGGTCCACCCCGGGCCGAGCCGGGCAGAATCCCAGCCCATGGACGCCACCGAACTAGCACGCGCCTGGATCCGCCAGGAGATCGCCGCCATCCCCGCCCCGGACGAAACCAGTGCGCGCGACCTTGAGGCCGCGCTGGCCTGGGTGGACTCGGGCGTCGAACTGTGCCGACGCGTCAAGCCGGCCACCCCTCCCGTGCATCTGGTGTCCTACTTCGTGGTCAGTGATGAAGCAGCCGGCGCCCTGCTGCTGGTAGACCACAAGAACGCCCAGCTCTGGCTGCCACCCGGCGGTCATGTCGAGCCCGGCGAGCATCCGCGCGACACGGTGCGCCGCGAGTTGCAGGAAGAGCTCGGCATCGCCCTGCCCCACGACCTGGGTCCGCCGCTGATGTTGAGCCGCAGCGACACGGTGGGCCGAACCGCCGGCCACACCGATATCTCGCTCTGGTATTGGCTGCGCATTCCACGCGAGCAAGCGCTGCAGTTTGACGCCGAGGAGTTTCACGGCCTGCGCTGGTTTGCACTCGATGCCTTGCCGCTGGCACGCAGTGACCCGCACTTGCCCCGCTTCGTGCACGCGCTGAGCACCCATCTAGGGCACTCCGCGTCCATGCTCACCCCCCCGTTTTGAGCAAGGCCCGGGCCGCCAGGGTGGCGACCAGGGCTTCCGAAGGCGGGCAGAAGCCGGCTGCGCTGCAGGCCGCGGCTTCTGCCGCCACGGCCCAGCGCAGGTGCTGTTGCACCGGCGCTTCGCGTTGGCGCAGGCAGCTGAAGATCAGCCCGGCCAGGCCCGACTCGCGCGCGCCCACAGGGTCGACCACGTCGTAATCGGCTATCTGCGCATGCCACTCCTCGCGGCCGCGGAACAGCGTGGCATGGCCGGCCACGCCGTGCTGGAGCAAGAGCATGGCGTCCGGGTTCCAGGCGCTGATCTGGGCCAGACCGACGCGGTAGTCCTGGGCGCGGAACAGACCGCGCAGCTCGACCTCCGAAATCTGGATCACATCGGCCAGGCGGCACATGCGCTCGAGGGTCTCGTCGTAGCGCGAATCCATCTGCAGGCTGAACTCGGGCGCATAGCTGAGCGTTTTGCCTTCGGCCTTGAGGCCCTCGGCCAGCGCCAGCAGGCGCAAGCCCAGAGGCTGACGCACCAGGCTCAAGCCCCCGAAATGGGCCCAGCGTAATCGCTTGAGCCAGCCGCTGGGCAGGCCCTCGGGGCGGAAGTGCAGGTCGGCGCTGTCCTGGCCGACAAAGAACTGCGGCGCCTCGTCGGGCCGGCTCAAGGCCATCAGCGGCGGCTTGGGCAGCTGCTGGATGAAGCGCAGGTCGAGATTGGCATCGCTGCTGTCGATCCAGATTTCCTGGCCGAAAGCATCCTGGCTGATGGCGCCGGCAAAGGCGCTGAGTTCGCCCAGGGTCGAGAGGGCCACCGCCACCTGCCAGGGCGCGCCGCGGTTGACGCTGCGCCAGAGGTCGGGGCCGCTGCGTTGCAGCTCGGTGTAGGCCGCACCGAAGGCGATGAAGCGAGGGAGGTCAGGATGGAGCACGCCGGTCATGTTGCGCATTCCAACTGCTGCAGGCGCCCAGGGCAAGCCCCCTCTTGTGGTGATAGTCACGGCCGTGCGAGCGCCGCCCCGGGCCGGGCCGGGCCGGGCCACGGCGCAAGAGGTTTTGTCGCTGGAGGCACAATCGGACGCATGCCCCCGCTCAAGAAGCCCGTGATCCCGATCGCCGACCAGCGCCAGCTGAGCGCCTTGCCGCTGCCACTGGACCCCGCCGAGCCCGCGCTGCCGCCGCGCGACCAGCTCGGCCGGCCGCTGCGCGATCTGCGCATTTCGGTCACCGACCGTTGCAATTTCCGCTGCAGCTACTGCATGCCCAAGCAGGTCTTCGACAAGCACTACGAGTTCCTGCCCCATGCCGACCTGCTCAGCTTCGAGGAGATCACCCGCCTGGCGCGCCAGTTCGTGGCCCTGGGGGTCGAGAAGATCCGGCTGACCGGCGGCGAGCCCCTGCTGCGCAAGAACCTCGAACGCCTGATCGCCATGCTGGCCGAGCTGCGCACGCCCGCGGGCCAGCCCTTGGACCTGACGCTGACGACCAACGGCTCCCTGCTGACCCGCATGGCCCAGCGCCTCAAGGACGCGGGCCTGGGCCGCGTCACGGTCAGCCTGGACGGGTTGGACGACGCCGTGTTCCAGCGCATGAACGATGTCGGTTTCCCGGTGGCCGAGGTGCTGGACGGCATTGCCGCCGCGCAAGCCGCAGGCCTGGGCCCGATCAAGGTCAATATGGTGGTCAAGAAAGGTGTCAACGACGCCGAGATCCTGCCCATGGCACGCCATTTCCTGGGCAGCGGTGTGCGCCTGCGTTTCATCGAGTACATGGATGTGGGCAGCAGCAATGGCTGGCGCATGGACGAAGTGCTGCCCTCGGCTCAGCTGCTGCAGCGCTTGCGTGAAGCCTTCACCGTGGAGCCGCTGAGCCGCAGCGTGGCCGGCGAAACCGCCGAGCGCTGGCGCATCAGCCAGGGCGGGCTGAGCAGCGAGATCGGCCTGATCTCCAGCGTCAGCCAGGCCTTCTGCGGCGACTGCAACCGCGCCCGCCTGTCGACCGAAGGCAAGCTCTACACCTGCTTGTTCGCCCACCGCGGCACCGATCTGCGCGCCCTGCTGCGCGGCCCTGCCAGCGATGCGCAGATCGCGGCCAGCCTGGCCGGCCTGTGGTCGCAGCGCAGCGACCGCTATTCGCAGCTGCGCGGTGCCGGTATGGGCACGGATGGCCAGGGCAACGCGGACACAGGCGAGCGCCGGGTCGAAATGCACTACATCGGCGGCTGAGGGCGGCGCACCGATGTCGGCCCCCGCCCGCGAGCAGATCACCGGCCTGGTGCTGGCCGGCGGCCGAGGCAGCCGCATGGGCGGCGTGGCCAAGGGCTTGCAAGTGCTGCACGGCCGGCCGCTGCTGGCCCATGTGCTGGAGCGGCTGCAGCCACAAGTCGGCCCGCTGCTGATCAATGCCAACCAGGAGCTGGAGCGGCATGCCCAGTTCGGCTGGCCCGTCATTGCCGACAGCAGCGATGACTACCTCGGCCCCCTGGCCGGCATCCTGGCCGGCCTGCGAGCCTGCGAGAGCGACTGGCTGCTCTGCGTGCCCTGCGACAGCCCGCGCCTGCCGCGCAATCTGGCCGCGCGCCTGTCCCGAGCCTGCACCGAAGCCCAGGCCGATCTCGCCTACGCCGTCTGCGAGGGCCAGGCCCAACCGGTGTTCTGCCTGCTGCGCCCTCACCTGGCCGACAGCGCGGCGCAGTTTCTCGCCGAGGGAGGCCGCAAGCTGGAACGCTGGCAGCAGATGCAGGCCCACTGCGCCCTGCACTTCGATCAGCCCGGCGATGCTGCAGCCTTCATCAACCTCAACAGCCTGAGTGAGCTGCACGGCCTGAATCCCGAAAGCCCAGAGAACCCCAACCATGGCTGAACCTTTTGCATCCAGCATCGCCCCGCGCATCGACTGCCAGATCCGCCTGATGCGCGAGGCCGATCTGCAGGACTACAAAACCCTGCGCGACGGCATGCTGGCCGGCCACCCCGAAGCTTTCACCTCGGACGCCCGCACCGAGCTGCTGCGCGATGCAGAGAGCTACCGCGGCCGTCTCAGCGGCGGCGACGGTGGCGCCAACCTCTTCACCCTGACGGCCTGGCTGGACGGACAGCTGGTGGGCGCC
Source organism: Paucibacter sp. B51 (assembly GCF_027863535.1). Taxonomy (NCBI): domain Bacteria; kingdom Pseudomonadati; phylum Pseudomonadota; class Betaproteobacteria; order Burkholderiales; family Sphaerotilaceae; genus Roseateles; species Paucibacter sp. B51. Next base: position 4,728,724 of record NZ_JAPIVN010000001.1, read on the forward strand.
ATCAGCTGCGAGCATGAGGCTCGCGTCAAGGTGCGCCACGTCGCCCACATCGTCGGCATGATGGTGCGCGACGAGGTCCATGGCCGCGGCATCGGCCGCCAGCTGCTGCAGCGCGCGCTGATGCTGCTGGAAGGCGAGCCGGTGCTGGAGCTGGTGACACTCAGCGTCACGGCCAGCAACCATGCGGCCGTGCGCCTCTACGAGAGCTGCGGCTTCATCCGCTACGGCCGCCTGATGGGCGCCATCAAGATGCCCGACGGCCGCCTGGTCGACAAGGATTTGATGAGCCGGCGTTTGCGCTGAAGTTTGCGCTGAAACATGCGCTGAAACATGCGCTGAGGCCGAGGCTTCAGCGCCCGCGCAGATCAAACTCCACCAGCAGCTCATCCCGCACCGCCAGCAAACCGCCGGCGACCGAAAAGGGCTGGAGGCCGAAGTCACTCTGGCGCAGCACCCAGGCACCGGTCACCCGAACCTGATCGGCCGACAGCTCGACGTGCAAGGGCACCTCGACCGTGCGGGTCGCGCCGTGCAGGCTCAGGCGCCAGCGGCCGATCAGCTTGGGCGGCTCACCGATCAGGCTCAGGCCCTGGATGCGCAGCTCCGGGAAACGCTCGGCCTGCAAGCCCTGCTCACCCAGCATATTGCGCCGGGTGGCGGCCACGGCTTCGGGGCTCAGCACCGAAGCCCAGCCAGGGCCGAGCGCCGCACGCAGCTCGGGTGGGTCCACCAACAGCTCGTCCAGGCGCAGCTGCAGCTCGAAGCGGGCCTCGCTACCGCCGCGTGGCTGCGGCAGCGCCTGCTCGTTCAGCGGCCACCAGAGCAGGCCCTTCAGGCGCGGTGCGTTCAAGACATGGTTGTGGCCCAAGGCCGCCGCGCGCCCGGCGCGAAACACATGGATGCGCAGCTGGCTGGCCTCGGCATCGAGGCGGTACAGGCGCCCGCCCACCTGGGCTCGCAGATCGCGCTCGGCCTCGGCAAACGGCGCCAGCACCGCGTCCGGACTCGACACAGCCTGGGGCGATGGCGCACTCGCACAGCCCAGCAGCACGAGGCTCAGCAAACCAACAGCCCAAAGCCGGGCAGGCGCGCGGTGACGAGACTCAGACATGCGACTTCTTTCTCTGGCCCGGGGAGAGCCCCGAAAACTTCGGGGCATTCTGACAGCGGCCCGCAGCGCCCCCAAGGGCGAGTGCGATAGCATCGGCACAAACACGATTTCACGCGCTTTCACGAGGAGCCACCATGGCCGCCAGCCCCTTCCGACCTGCCATCGAGCTGATGGCCCAGTACGCCAGCTACCACCGCGACCGCCGCAACATCGCCACCCATTTCGTCGGCATCCCGCTGATCGTGTTCGCGGCCGGCGTGCTGCTGGCACGCCTGCAGTTCGAGGCCCTCGGCCTGTCTTTCAACGGCGCCTGGGCCGTCTGGGGCCTGAGCACGGCCTGGTACCTGACCCGCGGCAATCTGGTGCTGGGCCTGGCCGTCAGCGCGGTCAACGGCCTGCTGATGGCCCTGGCCGAGCCGCTGGCGGCAGGCTCGACGGCACAATGGCTGAGCTGGGGCCTGGGCAGCTTTGTGCTGGGCTGGATCATCCAGTTCCTGGGCCATTACTACGAGGGCAAGAAGCCCGCCTTTGTCGACGACCTGGTCGGCCTGCTGGTGGGCCCAATGTTTGTCGTGGCCGAAGCACTGTTTGCCCTGGGTTGGGGCCGGGCCATGCTGGCCGAGATCGAGCGCCGCGTCGGCCCCACCCATCTGCGCGATCTGGCCCACCCGGTGGCCTGAGTTCTTGGGCCACGCCCACTCTGAGTCCCTGCCTGGCCTATGGCCTGGCTAGAGGGCCTGCCGAACCTTGCAAACTCAGGTGCCGCTGGAGATCGAGATGGTCGGGAACTTGGCCGAATAGTCCTTGGCCTGGGACGCAATCTTGATCGCCACCTGGCGGGCCAGGGTCTTGTACAGCGCGGCGATCTCGCCCTCGGGCTCGGCCACCACCGAGGGCCGGCCGGCATCGGCCTGCTCACGGATGGACAGGGCCAGGGGCAGGCCGCCGAGGTAATCCAGGCCGTACTGCGCAGCCATCTTCTTGCCGCCGTCGGCGCCAAAGATGTGCTCGGCATGACCGCAGTTCGTGCAGATGTGCACCGCCATGTTCTCGACCAGGCCGAGGATGGGCACGCCCACCTTCTCGAACATCTTCAGCCCCTTCTTGGCATCGATCAGGGCGATGTCCTGGGGCGTGGTGACGATGATGGCGCCGGTCACCGGCACGCGCTGGCTCAGGGTCAGCTGAATGTCGCCGGTGCCGGGCGGCATGTCCACCACCAAGTAGTCCAGATCCTGCCAGCGGGTCTGGCGCAGCAGCTGCTCCAGCGCCTGGGTGGCCATGGGGCCGCGCCAGATCATGGCCTGGTCGTCCTCGACCAGGAAGCCAATCGACATCAGCTGCAGGCCATGGGCCAGCTTGGGCTCCATCAGCTTGCCGTCCAGGCTGTCCGGCCGGCCCGAGGCGCCCAGCATCAGCGGCTGGCTGGGGCCGTAGATGTCGGCATCGAGCACGCCCACGCGTGCGCCTTCGGCGGCCAGCGCCAGCGCCAGATTGGCCGCGGTGGTGCTCTTGCCCACCCCGCCCTTGCCCGAGGCCACGGCGATGATGTTCTTCACGCCCGGCAGCAGCTGCACACCGCGCTGCACCGCATGGGCCACGATCTTGCTGGCGATGGCGATGTTCACCTGGCCGACACCGGACAGCGTGCGCACGGCGGTTTCCAGGGCGGCGCTCAGGGCGGCATGCTGGCTGGCGGCCGGGTAGCCCAGCTCCACATCAAAAGCCACATCGGCGCCATTCAGACGCAGATTCTTGATCTGCTTGCCCGACACCAGATCGCTGCCCGTGTTGGGATCGATCACGGCCTGCAGGGCTTGCAAGACTGTGGCTTCAGAGATAGGGCTGGACATGGCGATGGCTCGGGCTGCTGCGACGGGGCCCGCAGTCTAGCCGAGCCGGGAAAACCCCAGGCCGCCGGGGCCCGATGGGCCGCTCATGCCACCTGTTTGAATGCCATCACCGCCTGGTTGCGCAGTGTGCGCAGCAAGGCCAGTTCTTTCTCGCCCAGATCGATGGCGCCGGGCCGGGCCTTGTCGGCATAAATCATGGCGAAGGGCTGACCCTTGAGCATCATGGGCAGCAACAAAAAGCTGGGCGCCCGCACCGCACCCTGGTACCAGGGCGGCAGGCGTTCGGCGATATTGGGGGCCGAGGCATCGGCGATCAAGGTGTCGGCACCCTTGTGGCACACCGCGGTGAACAAGTCCGGCGCCCCGTGGCTGGGCAGGCGCAGCGGCACGCGGAAGGCCGGCACCACCGTCTCCACGCCCTCGCCCAGGCCGAAGCGGCCGGTCAGCTGCTCGCTCTTGGGGTCACGCAGGCAGAACACCACGCGCCGGAAACCGATGGCACGGAAGATGGTTTCCAGAATCATGCGCAGAACTTCGTTGAGCTTGAAGCTCTCGACCATGGCGTTGGTGATGTCCTGGATGCCCGAGGCCAGGGTCTCCACCGCCTGCTCGCGCGTCAGCGCCTGACCGGTGAGGCTGAGCGTGGGCTCCTCCAGCACCGTGGCCTGCAGCTGGTGCGGGCTCAGCGAATCGTCCGGCGCGGGCTGCAGCGGCGCCAGCAAGCGGCGTGCCGGCGAGCTCTTGGGCAGGGCGATACCCATGGCCTCGGCCATCTGGCTGAGGCGGGCGCGGGCCCGGTCGGCGGCCTGGTCGAAATCACTGGCGCTCAGGCCCAGGGCACGGGCATGACGCTGGGCCATGGCATGCACCTTGGCATGGGCCTGCTCCGGCTCGGTGTGCAAGATGACATCGGCCACGGCATTGGCGGCATGGGCCAGCCAGCGCTGACGCTCGGAGGGCTTGTCGATCCAGCGCTGGGGCGGCTCGCCGCTGGGCCGGCGCATGCTCTCCTGTAGGCCCTCGGGCAGGCCCCATTGCCGGGCCACGCCCAGGCCCAGCTGCTCATAGCTCATGCCCAGCACCTGGATGGAAGCACTGGCCTCGCTCAGGCCCGGCGCGATCTCCTCGCCGGCCGGTCCTTGCTCGGGCCGGCGCATGCGACGGATCTGGCGCGCCTCTTCGGGGAAGTAGAACTCGGTCAGCGAACGGCCCAGGTGGTAGAACAGGGCGGCCAGAAAGGCCTCTTCACTCTCCTGGCTGCTCGGGCCGTTGAGGCAGAGCTCGCGCGCCAGCGAGGCCGCCATCAGCGAACGCAAAAACTCTTCACGCAAGGCCTGGGCATGGGCCTTGTTTTCCATGCGCTCGAGCAGGATCAGGGACAGGGCCAGATTGCGGATGCCGCCAAAGCCGATCAGGGCCACGGCCCGCGACACCGTGCTGATGCCGCCGGCCTGAACCCCGCCGCCGGTGTGGCGGAACTGCACGGTGTTGACCAGGCGCAGCAGCTTTTGCGTCAGCGCCACATCCTTGAGGATCTCGTTGGACAGGCTGGACAGGCTCTCATGCTCGGACTGGGTCAGGCGCTGGATGCGGCTGATGGCCTGGCTCATGGCCGGGAAGTCGCTCTTGATGCGCATGCGGCGCAACAGAAACTCCAGCGCCGCGCCCTCGCCCTGGGCTGCAGCCCCTTCGGGCGCGGCCTCGGGGCGCAGCCAGCGGGCCAGGGCGTCGTGCATGGCCAGGGCACTGGGCCAGCGCTGGGCCGGGTCGCGGGCCAGGCCGCGCTGCACGATGGCGCGCAAGGCGTCGTCCACCTCGGGCCCGAGGCCGGGCGGCAGCTGCAGCTCTTCGTCCTTGACCCGGCGCACCGATTTCCAGGGATCGGGGTCATGGTTGAGGCGCTGGCCACTGAGCATTTCGGCCAGCAGCACGGCCGCGGCGAAGACATCCATGGACGGTGTCGGCAGCTCGCCGCGCGCCGCCTCGGGCGAGAGGTAGGCCGGGGTGCCGACGATGCGCGGGCCGATTTGCCCCGGCCCGCTGTTCGCCGAGGGCACGCTCAGCCGCCCGGCGATGCCGAAGTCCATCACCCGCGGCCGGCCCTTGGCATCGATCAGGATGTTGCTGGGCTTGAGGTCGCGGTGCACCACGCCGGCCTGGTGGGCGGCCTGCAAGCCATCGAGCAGGCCCAGGCTCAGCTCCACCGCCACCCGGGCCGGCAGGGCGCCGCCGCTGTCCACCTGGCGGCGCATGCGGTCGGCCAGCGAGCCGCCGGCAACGTACTCGAAGACCAGATAGGCCTGGCCATCCTGGATGTCGGCCTCGAAGACCGGCACGATATTGGGGTGGTGGAGGCGGCTGACGGCGCGCGCCTCGTGCAGCCACTCGTCCACGCTGCGGCCATCGCTCGGCGGGCGCAGCACCTTGAGCGCCACTTCGCGGTCCAGGCGCGGGTCATGGGCCAGCCAGACGGTCGCCTGCGCGCCCTCGCCCAGGCGCTTGAGCAAGTGAAAGCGCCCCAGCTGCGGCACGTGCAGATCGGCCAGCGGCGCCGGCATGGTGTAGCCGCCGAATTCGGACGTCGCTGCTTCTTCCGCAGACTCCTGGATCAGATCACTCGGTTCGTCGGCGGGCAGCGTGGGCAGCATGGTGGGGGCGCGAATCTCGGGCAGGTCTCAGCACCGGAGCACCGGCGTGAAAGCGAAGGACGGACACAGGCCGGCGCGCATGGCCGCTAGCCGGTGGCGCCGCCGGTCAGGCGCTTGCGCAGGGCCGAGGCGCGGGGCGCATCGACCAGGGCCGGCGGCTGCTGGGCGTCGAAGGTGGGGGGCGGCGGCGTCTCGGGGTTGAGCGCCTGCTTGATGTCCTGCAGGCCCAGGCCCAAGGCGCGGGCGTAGCGGCGCGTGGCCGCCTCGACGGCAGGCTGGCGGCGCGCCTCGACCTGGGTCAGGGCGTCGACCAGCTCATTGGCCAGGCTGCAGGTCAGGCGCAGCAGGTCGGCGTCGTTGCTGGGGTGGCGCACGGCCGCCTCGGGCGGCTGGCGGCGGATCATGTGGACCAGCTCCTCGCCCAGGCTCCAGTGCTTGGCCACGGCCGCGCCCAGCGCTTCCAGATCGCAGCCCAGCACCGCGTAGGCGGCGGCTTGCTCGGTCATGCCCTGAGGATGGGGCTGGTCTTCGGTGGGCTCGGGCGGCTGCATCAGCTGGCGGATCTGCTGAGCATCGTCCGGGAAGTGGTACTGCAGCAGCAGGCGGCCGAGGTTCTGCATGACCGTGATCAGGTAGACCACCTCGCCGTCGTAGCCGGCCGGACGCAGCACCTGGGCGATCTGCCCGGCGCGGTGCACCCGCTTCATCAGGCTGCGCAGCATGGTGGCCTGCAGCTCGCTGAGCGGCCCGGGCCAGGGCTTGAGCGCGCGGGCGGCCTGCTGCACGCCGTCCAGGCCCAGCATGGCGATGGCGCGCTGCATATTGAGCACGGTGCCGTCCACCGGCGCGCCGTTCTGCTTGAGCGAGAGGTTGACGCGGCGCAGCAGCTCCAGGCTCAGGGCCATGTCCTGCAGCACCAGGGCCGACAAGGTGCTGCTGTGCTGGCGCTCCAGGCCAGCACCGATGCGGCTGAGATTGGGGCTGGTGCTGGGCAGGTGGCCGATGCGCTGCAGCTTGTCCATCAGCAGGGCGATCGGGCCGCCCTGATCGCTGGCGGCGGTGGTGCGCCAGCCATCGAGGGCGCGCAGCAGGCTGCGGGCGATGTGGTAGCGCTGGCGGGCCTGGCGGTCGCTGGCGCGGTTGCAGATGGCACGCAGCGGGTCGGGAATGGGGTGCGGCGTCTCCCAGCCCAGGCGCACCAGCTCGCGGCCCAGGGGCTGCATCTGCTGCACCACGGCTTGCAGATCGTTCTGCTCCAGCACCGGCCGGCCGCTGAGGATGCGGTGCAGCAAGAGGCCGACGCAGAGCACATCCTCCGCCGCCGACTCGCGCACCGCGCGGCGGGTGACGGTGTTGAAATCCACGGTGGCCGGAAACACCTCTTGCGCCACCTCCAGGCCCAGCACACGGACCTGGTTGTTGGCGCCGATGATGAGGGTGGAGCACTGCACATCGCGGTGGGCATGGCCGGCTTCGTGGGCGAAGGCCAGGCCCTCCAGGTACTGGCACACCCACTCGGCCGCTTCGACCGGCAGCGGTGCGCTCTGGCGGGCCAGGCGTTCATCCAGGGTTTCGCCGAGGGCACGGTCGTAGGCCACAAACGGCCATTGCTCGACCTGGCCGATCTCGATCACATGGGCCAGATTCGGGTGCTGCACGCGCGAGGCGGCCTGGGCCATCTTCTGCCAATGCTCCATGGCTGCAGCGCTGTTTGGCGCCACGCGCGGCATGCACAGGTACAGCTCCTGGCCCAGACGCGCGTCGTAGACCACCCACAGCATGCTGCGCGCGCTCTTGTTGAGCAGGGCGCGCAGCTCGAAGCGGCCGAAGCGGCGCATGGGCGCCGCGGCGACCGTCTTGTCGGCGGGGGTGGATGAAGAGGCGGAGGCGTCTGACACGGACAAAGCGGGACCCAACAGGACCGAGATCGTTATCGCCCTATTGGACACAAACTGCAACAACTGCAGGCCACAAGCTGAGCGGGAAAGGCGGTTTATTTCCGCTCAGCCCCCCCCTACTGCCCCCTGCCCTCCTGCCCTCCTCACCTGCTCCCGAGTTCTCAAGCCTGCAGCTGGGCCCAGACCTTCTCCAGCCGCTTGACGCTGACCGGCTGCGGCGTGCGCAGCTCCTGGGCAAAGAGGCTGACGCGCAGCTCCTCCAGCTGCCAGCGGAAATCGGCCAGGCGGGCGTCAGCCGTGCCCTTGAGCTCGATGACGCGGCGCAGATAGCGCTGCTCCAGGGGCTTGAGTTCGGCCATCAGCTTGGCGTCGCGGGCGGCATCGGCGCGCAGCTTGTCCAGGCGGGCGGTCACAGCCTTGAGGTAGCGCGGCAGATGCTGCAACTGGGCCCAGGGCGTGGTGAGCACAAAGTTCTTGGGTGCCAGGCGTTGCAGCTGGGCGGTGATGTCCTCGGCCACGTCCTTGGCGGCGCGGCTGTCCTTGAGCTTCTTCTGCGCGGCATGGAGCTCCTGCAGCACCACGCCGGTCTGGCGCGCCACTTCCTGGGCGATCAGGTTGAGGCGGCTGCGGCCTTCTTCGATGCGGGCTTTGAAGCTGAACTCATCCTTGGGCAAGGGTTCGGCCAGGAAGGCGCGGTCCAGGGCCACGCCGATGATCTGGTCGCGCAGTTCCTCGGCCGTGCCCAGGTTCATGAACAGCACCGACATTTTTTGCAGATCGGGGATGTTCTTCTCCAGGAATTTGAGCGGCTCCTTGAGCTGCAGCGCCACCAGGCGACGCAGGCCCTGGCGGTGCTTGGCAGCGGCCACATCGGGCTCGTCAAACACCTCGATCTCGACATGGCTGCTGCGGTCGATCAAGGCCGGGAAACCGATCAAGGTCTGCGAACCGCGGCTGACCTCCATCAGCTCGGGCAGCTCGCCGAAGGTCCAAGCGGTGTAGGTCTTGGCGGTTTCTTGCACCGGCTTCTTGGCTGGCACCACCTCGGCGCGAATGCCACCTTTCGCCACGGGCGGCAGCGGCTCGGTCGCAGGCGCCGATGACGGCAGCTTGAGCGCAGCCAAGGCCTGGAAGGCCGAGCGCGCCTGGCCGCCCAGCTCCGACTTCAGCGCCGCCAGATTGCGGCCCTGGCCGAGCTGGCGGCCATGTTCGTCCACCACGCGGAAGTTCATGAACAGATGCGGCTGCAGCTGTTCGAGCTTGAAGTCATTGCGCTGGATGGCCAGCTGCGTGCGCTCGCGCACCGCCTTGAGCAGCACCTCGATCAGGGCGCCTTGGGCAAAAGGGTGGCTGGCGATGAACTCGGCGACGAAGTCGGGCAACGGCACCAGGCGCGAGCGCGGGCGCTGGTGCAAGCTCTTGAGCAAGGCGGTGATCTTGGGCGCCAGCATGCCGGGCACCAGCCACTCGCAGCGCTCCTCGCTGACCTGGTTGAGCGCGAAGATGGGCACGTTGACGGTGACACCGTCGCGCGCATCGCCAGGCTCGTGCAGATAGCTGACCGTGCAGTCGACGCCGCCCAGGCGCAGGGTCTTGGGGAAGGCCTCGGTGGTGACCCCGGCGGCCTCGTGGCGCATCAGCTCCTCGCGGCTCAGATGCAGAAGCTGTGGGGCTGCCTTGCTGGCCTGGCGGTACCAGCGCTCCAGCGTGGCGCCCGAGCAGACCTCGGCCGGCAGCTGGCTGTCGTAGTAGGCGTAGATCAGCTCGTCGTCGACCAGCACATCCTGGCGGCGAGATTTGTGCTCGAGCTCCTCGACCTTCTTGATCTGGCGCTCGTTGTGGGCCAGGAAAGGCAGGCGGGACTCCCATTCGCCATTGACCAGGGCCTCGCGGATGAAGATCTCGCGCGCCGCTTTGGCATCGACATTGCCGAAGTTCACGCGCCGGTTGGCGTAAATGACGATGCCGTAGAGCGTGGCGCGCTCGAGCGCGATCACCTCGGCCGCTTTTTTCTCCCAGTGCGGCTCCAGCAGCTGGGTCTTGATCAGGTGACCGGCGATGCCGGGCAGCCATTGCGGCTCAATCGCCGCAATGCCGCGGCCGAACAAGCGCGTGGTTTCCACCAGCTCGGCGGCGACGATCCAGCGGCCCGGCTTCTTGCTCAGGTGGGCGCCGGGATGGCGCCAGAACTTGATGCCGCGCGCGCCCAGGTACCACTCATCCTCATCGCTCTTGAGGCCGAGATTGCCCAGCAAGCCAGCCAGCATGGACAGGTGCAGCTGCTCGTAGGTGGCGGGGCTGCCGTTGAGGCGCCAGCCCTGCTCGGCCACCACGATGTGCAGCTGGGAGTAGATGTCCTTCCATTCGCGCACGCGGCGCGGGCTGATGAAGTTTTCGCGCAAGAGGGCTTCGTAGCGGCGGTTGCTGAGCTTGTGCTCGCCGTGGCCGCCTTTCGCTTCCTCGATCCACTTCCAGAGCTTGAGGTAGCCGAGGAACTCGCTCTTCTCGTCGTCGAACTTCTTGTGCTTCTCGTCGGCCGCTTGCTGCTGCTCCATGGGCCGGTCGCGCACATCCTGGCCGGACAGGGCGCTGGCGATGATCAGCACCTCGTTGAGCGACTCGCGCTTGCGCGCTTCCAGAATCATGCGGCCCACGCGTGGGTCCAGCGGCAGGCGCGACAGCTCCTTGCCCAGGGGCGTGAGCTCGTTGAGATCGTCCACCGCGCCCAGTTCCTGCAGCAGCTGGTAGCCATCGGCGATGGCCTTGCGCGGCGGCGGCTCGATGAAGGGGAACTCGTCAACCTGGCCCAGGCCCAGGGACTTCATGCGCAGGATCACGCCGGCCAGCGAGCTGCGCAGGATTTCCGGGTCGGTGAAGCGCGGTCGCTCGTTGAAGTCCTTCTCGTCGTAGAGACGGATGCAGATGCCGTTGCTCACCCGGCCGCAGCGGCCGGCGCGCTGGTTGGCCGAGCTCTGGCTGACCGGCTCGATCTGCAGCTGTTCGACCTTGTTGCGGTAGCTGTAACGCTTGACCCGCGCGGTGCCGGGGTCGATGACGTAGCGGATGCCGGGCACCGTCAGCGAGGTTTCGGCCACATTGGTGGCCAGCACGATGCGGCGCTGGCCGTGAGGCTCGAACACGCGGTCCTGCTCCTGCTGCGACAGGCGCGCGAACAGTGGCAGCACCTCGACGCCAGGCGGGTGGTGCTTGCGCAGGGCCTCGGCCGCTTCGCGGATCTCGCGCTCGCCGGGCAGAAAGACCAGCACATCGCCGCCACCCTCGCGCCAGAGCTCGTCCACCGCGTCGCAGATCGCGTTGTTGAGGTCGTACTCACGCGACTCTTCAAACGGCCGGTAACGCTGCTCGACCGGGAAGGTGCGGCCCGAGACCATCAAGACGGGAGAGGGCCCCTTGGCGGACTCGAAATGCTTGGCGAAGCGGTCGGCGTCGATGGTGGCCGAGGTGACGATGACCTTCAGATCCGGCCGGCGCGGCAGCACCTCGCGCAGATAGCCGAGCAGGAAATCGATGTTCAGCGAGCGCTCATGGGCCTCGTCGATGATGAGGGTGTCGTAGGCCTTGAGCAGCGGGTCGGTCTGCGTCTCGGCCAGCAGGATGCCATCCGTCATCAGCTTGACGCTGGCGCCGGGCTGCAGGCGGTCCTGGAAGCGGACCTTGTAGCCGACGATCTCGCCCAGCGGCGTCTTCAGCTCGTCGGCAATGCGCTTGGCCACGCTGCTGGCGGCAATGCGCCGCGGCTGGGTGTGGCCGATCAGCTTGCCGGTGTTGGCGCGGCCGCGGCCCAGAGCCAGGGCGATCTTGGGCAGCTGGGTGGTCTTGCCCGAGCCGGTCTCGCCGCAGACGATGATGACCTGGTGCTCGGCCAGGGCCTGGGCGATGTCATCGCGCCGGCTGGACACCGGCAGCGATTCGGGGAAGGTGATGGGCGGCAGCGGGTTGGCCGGCGGCAGGGGCCGCTCGCTCTCGGACCGCGGGGGCCGCGGTGGGCGCGGCGGGCGTGGAGGACGCGCCGCTTCGGCCGGCTCGGGCGCGCCGGCGGCCGGGCGGTCCACCGATCGATCCAAGGAGCGGGGGACCGGGCGGGCCGCGGGCTGAGCCGGGCGCGGAGTGTCAGGGCGGGCAGTGCCCGGTGGACGAGGGGGATGGGGGGGCTTGGCGTTCACGAGGCGCGGATTATCCGTGCTGCGCGCATTCCCGCCCGAGTGGCTGGCCAAGCGCTCAGGCCGAAGCTGAAGCCTGGCACCGTTCACGCGCCGGATCCGCAGCGCGCCTCACCTCGGGAAGACCCGCGGCTGCGGCACAATCCCGGGCCATGAGCCTTGTCTTCCCCCACACCTTCGTCCCCTGGTTTCGCGCCGTGGCGCCTTACATCCACGCTTACCGAGGCGAGACCTTTGTGGTGGGCATGCCGGGTGAGCTGGTGGCGGCCGGCAAGCTCAATGCCTTTGTGCAAGACCTGTCCATCCTGCATGCCATGGGCATCAAGATCGTGCTGGTGCACGGCTTTCGCCCGCAAGTGAACGAGCAACTGGCCGCCAAGGGCCAGAAAGCCATCTACAGCCACGGCATGCGCATCACCGACGCCGTGGCCCTGGACTGCGCCCAGGAGGCCGCCGGCCAGCTGCGTTTCGAGATCGAAGCGGCCTTCTCCCAAGGCCTGCCCAACACGCCCATGGCCAATGCCACGGTGCGGGTGGTCTCCGGCAATTTCCTGACGGCCCGCCCGGTGGGCATCGTCGACGGCACCGACTTTCAGCACAGCGGCCTGGTGCGTCGCGTCGATGCGGCGGCCATCCAGCGCGCCATCGACAGCGGCGCGGTGGTGCTGCTGTCCCCCTTCGGCTTCTCGCCCACGGGGGAGGCCTTCAACTTGTCGATGGAAGATGTGGCCACCAGCGCTGCCATCGCCCTGCAGGCCGACAAGCTGCTCTTCGTCTGCGAAGTGGCCGGGGTGCGCGAAGACCCCAGCGACCCGGACAGCCCGGTCGACACCGAACTTGCCCTGGCCGACGCGGTGCGCATGCTGGCGCGCTCGAACAAGCCGGCCGCCGGCGCCACGCCGCCCATCGATGTCGATTTCTACCTGCAGCACTGCGTCAAGGCCTGCCAGTCGGGCGTCGAGCGTTCGCACATCGTGCCCTTCGCGGTAGACGGCGCCCTCTTGCAGGAGGTCTACACCCACGACGGCATCGGCACCATGGTGGTCGATGAAAAGCTGGAAAGCCTGCGCGAGGCCGACTCCGACGACATCGGCGGCATCATCGCCCTGATCGAACCCTTCGAGCGCGACGGCACCCTGGTCAAGCGCGACCGGACCGAGATCGAGCGCGACATCGAGCTCTACACCGTGATCGAGCACGACGGCGTGATCTTCGGCTGCGCCGCGCTCTACCCCTATGTGGAAGCGCGCACGGCCGAGATGGCGGCCTTGACGGTCTCGCCCGATGTGCAGGGCCAGGGCGACGGGGACCGCATCCTCAAGCGCATCGAGCAACGCGCCAAGGCGCAGGGCCTGAGCAGCATCTTTGTGCTGACCACCCGCACCATGCATTGGTTCATCAAGCGCGGCTTCCACCCGGTGGACCCAGAATGGCTGCCCGAAGAGCGCAAGCGCAAATACAACTGGGACCGCCGCTCGCAGGTCCTGGTCAAAAAACTGGGCTGAGCCCACTGAAAAAACTCGCCGCTGACACGGCCATTGCTCGCACGCTAGAGTGCGCCACCCTGAGCCCTCGGGCCACACACCTTTTTGTTTCGCTTCGTTTTCACGACCCCACAAGGATTCACCCATGGCACGCACCATCCACTGCACCCATCTGAACAAGGAAGGCGAAGGCCTGGATTTCGCGCCCTACCCGGGCGAGCTGGGCAAGCGCATCTACAACAACATCAGCAAGGAAGCCTGGGCGCTGTGGATGAAGCACCAGACCATGCTGGTCAATGAAAACCGCCTGAACCTGGCCGATCTGCGCGCCCGCCAATACCTGGCCCGCCAGATGGAGCAGTTCTTCTTCGGATCTGGCGCCGAAGCAGTGGCGGGCTACGTCCCGCCCGCAGCCTAAGCGCGGCACCGCTTTGCGCGGAACCTCCGCCGACGGGGCCTGACAGCCCGGCACTGGCCGATTTGCCCTCGCGCCTGCAAACACAACCCGCTTCGCGCGGGTTTGTTTTCAATCTCAAACAAGAATAATTCTTGTTCAATGTACACTTTCACGCATTCTCAAGGACCGGAGTTGTCTCTCATGCGAAACCTCACCCCCACCCTGCGTCAACGCGTTTTCTCGCCGCTGCAACGCCCCCTGCTGGCCCTGAGCCTGCTGGCCGGTTTGTGCGGCGCAGGGACCTCGGCTTCAGCCCAGGAACAGCTGAATTTGTATTCGGCCCGTCATTACCAAACCGACGAGGCCCTGTATTCGAATTTCACCAAGGCCACCGGCATTCGCATCAACCGCGTCGATACCGATGACGCCGGCCTGCTGGCCCGTTTGAAGAGTGAAGGCGCGGCCAGCCCCGCCGATGTGGTTTTGCTGGTCGATGCCGCGCGTTTGTGGCGGGCGGAAGAAGAAGGTTTGTTCCTGCCGATCAAATCGGCCGTGCTGGAACAACGAATCCCCGAGCAGCTGCGCGCCAAGGAAACTGCCCAGGGCACCACTTGGTTTGGCCTGTCGACCCGCGCCCGTGTGGTGGTTTACAACAAGCTGAACGTCAAGAAAGATGAGGTGCTCAATTACGAAGACCTGGGCGCCGCCAAAAACAAGGGTCGGGTTTGCACCCGCTCGGGGTCGCACCCTTACAACCTCTCCCTGTTTGGCTCGGTGTATGAACATTTGGGCGCGGCGGCCACCGAGCAATGGCTCAAAGGCATGGTCGCCAATATGGCGCGCGAGCCCAAGGGCGGTGATACCGACCAAATCAAGGCCGTGGCCAGCGGGGAATGTGGTGTGGCCATCACCAACACCTACTATCTGGCCCGCATGATGCGTTCCGACAAACCGGAAGATCGCAGCGCCGTGGAAAAGATCGGCGTGGTGTTCCCGAATCAGCAAAGCTGGGGCACCCACATCAATATCGCCGGCGGCGCGGTGGCCCGCCATGCCAAAAACCGCGCCAACGCGATCAAGTTCCTCGAGTATCTGGCCAGCAACGAAGCGCAAGCCTATTTCGCCAACGGCAACAACGAATGGCCGGCCGTGCCCTCGGTGCGCCCGGCCAACCCGGCGCTTGACGCCCTGGGGCGCTTCAAGAGCGAAACCATCCCGGTGGCCGTGGTGGGCAGCCACCAACCGCAGGTGCAGCAGATTCTTGACCGCGTCGGTTACAAATGAAGCACCTCGGGCCAGGGGTTTGATGAATCTCACTTGAGTATCCAAGGATACTGAGGATCAAATCACAACAGGGTTTGAACGGACTTGTTTGATTTTGGGCGGTCATGCCTATAATCAAACCGACCATTTGGGTTGGACACCAAACCTTGCGAGGATTTGCACCGATGTCATCATTGAAAGACCTCCTGGCCCAACGGGCTGCACTCGACCAACAAATCGCCGAAACCAAGGAACGCGAGCGCGCCGATGCCATCGCCAAGGTGCGCTCCCTGATGGCTGATTTTGGTTTGACCGCCGCCGATTTGAGCACCCGCGCGCCCAAGGTTGCGAAATCCGCCTCCAAAGTGGCCGTGAAATACCGCAATCAAGCCACCGGTGAAACCTGGAGTGGCCGTGGCCTGCAACCCAAGTGGTTGAAAGCTGCCATTGCCGGCGGTGCCAGCCTGAACGATTTCCACGTTTGAGGGTTTGAGCCCTTGCCGAGGCTTGAAGCTCGGCCGGCGTTTTGCGCTGAAACTCCGAAGCAAACCCAACGCTCCCGGCGCTGGCACAGCCCACCCGATTTCAGTCTCGAGTTCGCCCGCAGCACCGCCTGCCAGTTTCTAAAACGCGCCTCGTCGCACATCTCAAAAAGCCGCCGCTTCGGGCGGCTTTTTTTTGGGCCGCAGGCAGCGCCACGCCACACTGAAACTCGGCTTGGCCTCGGGTGAAATTGATGCCTGGCCGCACCGCCCACCCCGTTTGAAGGGGCAGAAAACCCTGGCAAGCCTCGCCATGACTGCTAGCATCGCCGCGCCACTGAAAATCCAATCCAAAGCGGACGGAGTTTCAGGGTGAATGGAGCGTCTCTTGCGCCTCGAAACCGGCCGCGGGACGCCTCGATACATAGACCGCACGCCTTCACCTTGGCCCGTTTTCACGCGTATTGATTTGGACGACATCGCTGCCCTTCCCCACACGCCAGCGCTGCATCAGTCGCAAGTGGCCCGACGCGTACGCCTGCTGGCCCAACAGGTGGGCGTCCTCATGGCCGGCCTGCTCTGGGCCTGGCTGCTGCTGGCCGCAGATCTCAAGCCCTCTCAGCTGGGCCTGAGCTGGTTGCCGGCCGGCATGAATGGTCTGATCTGGGCACCCGCCGCGGTGTCACTGGTTGCCCTTTGCCTGTGGGGGCCGCGCCTCTTGCCCGCGTTATGGCTGTCGCAGTTCGCCACGTCCTGCTTGATGCAAACCCCGCCGGCTCTCGCTGCCGGCCTGGCGGTCACCCAGCTTGCCGGCACCTGGATCGCCGTACAAGGTCTGCATGCCGGAGGCTTTCAAAGCCGGCTACAGCGACGCCGTGATGTCGCGCAATGGCTGCTGTTGGCAGCACTGGGTGGCGGCGGCCTGAGTGCTCTGCTGAGCTGTCTGTTGCTGCAATTCACCGGCGGAATCCCCGAACATGGCGCCTGGTCCGCCCTGCTGATGAGTTGGCTGAGCCAGAGTTTGGGCGTGTTGAGTCTGGCACCCCTGCTTTTTCAAGGCTTGCATGCCTTGGCCTCGCCGAACAAGTCCGCCGAGCCAGGCTCGCGGCTGTGGCCGCAAAACGCCAGGCCCTTGATTCCCGCCCGCAACTGGAAGCGAAGGGTGCTGAGCGCGGCCTTGGCTGCAGCCTGCGCGCTGCTCCAAACCGGCCTGCTGTGGCGGCATGAAGGCCTGGACGCTGGCAGCCTGAGCCTGATGTTGGCGGTCCTGCTGCTCTTCAGCCTGCTGACCCTTGTGCATCGACGCGGCTGGCTGACCGCAGCGTTGCTGCCCTGGCTCCTGGGCAGCTTGAGCCTGAGCTGGGCGCAAGGCTGGGGGCCACTGCAAGGCTTGAACCTGTTTGAGTTGTGCGCCGTGATGGCAAGCCTGGGCCTGGCCATGAGTCTTCTGCCGGCACTGCTGCAAGCTCAGAACTGGGAGACGCGCAGCGAACGCCACCACTGGCAAGGCCTGCTGGCCGCCACCGGCATGGGCCTGGCCGAATGGCGGCTGGAGCGCAGCACGAAAGGCTCACGCGGCCTGGATGTCAGCCACCAGGCCTGTCCGACCTGGCTGCGCTACACCGGCGCCGCCGCCGCACAAGATGCTGCGGCCTGGCCCAGCGATTGGCTGGCCATCTGCCACCCGCTGGACCGCGAGCGTTGCCGCCAGGCTCTGGAAGGCCTGCTGCCGCCGGGCGGGCCCGATGAATTCATCGCCTCGCTGCGCCTGCCCAGCCTGGGTGGCGAGCCCGGGCTCTGGCACTGGTACGAGCTCAAAGGCAGCGTGCAGGCGCGCGACCCGCAAGGCCATGCCCTGCGCCTGCTGACCCTGCTGCGCGACATCAACTGGCAACACCAGGCCGAGGAGCGCCAGCGCATGAGCGTGGCCTTGTTCCAGCATCTGCACGAAGGTCTGGCCGTCACCGACACCGAAGACCGGCTGCTGGACGCCAACCCGAGCTTTTGCCGCATGCTGGGCCACAGCCGCGAAGCCCTGGTCGGCCAGACCGCGCCGCCGCTGCAGATCCAGGTGCTGCGCCAATCGGGCCACAGCCCGGAACAGCTGCAGCTGGCCTTGCAGAGCGAGGGCTTCTGGCAAGGCCGCGTGCATGCCCAGCGCGCCGACGGCAGCCCTTGTCATTTGCAGCTGACGGTGTCCACCATTCCCGAGCCTGACGGCCCGCTGCGCTACCGGGTGCTGACCATGTCCGACCTGACCCTGGCCCTGCAGCAGCAGGACCGGCTGGACCGGCAGTCGCGCTTCGACCCCCTGACCGGCCTGCCCAACCACGACGAGTTCATGCGCCTGCTGCAAGGCGGCCTGGAGGCCAGCGAGCGCGATGGCTTCCACCTCAGCATCTGCCGCCTCGACCTGGATCAGTTCAAGCGCATCAATGCCGAGCATGGCCCCGAACGGGCCGACCTGCTGCTGCTGCAGGTGGCCGAGCGCTTGCAAGGCGCTTTGCGCAGCAGCGCGCAATGGTCGGATGTGGTGGCGCGCCTGGGCGGCGACGAGTTTGCCCTGCTGCTGCGCGCAAAAAACCAGGACGAGGCCGAGCAGGCGCTGGAGCGGCTGCTGGCCGTGGTGGCCCAACCCTACAAACTGGCCGCCGGCCAGCCGGGCCTGGCCGACACCTTGATCCTCGACCTCAGCGCCAGCATGGGCGCCACGCTCTACCCGCAGGACGACAGCGACGCCGAGACCCTGATGCGCCATGCCGGCCATGCGCTCTACCGCGTCAAGCACACCGGGCGCAACGGTTACCGGCTGTTCGACACCGCCAAGCGCCTGCGCAACGAAGCCAGCCTGATCGCGCTGGCGCGCGTGCAGCAGGCCCTGGATGCCAGCGAGCTGCAGCTCTACTTCCAGCCCAAGATCGATATGCAGACCGGCCAGGTGCTGGGCATGGAAGCCCTGCTGCGCTGGCAGCACCCCGAACGCGGCCTGCTGGGCCCGGCCCATTTCCTGCCGCTGATCGAACCCACCGGCCTGGGCGTGCAGGTCGGCGACTGGGTGATGGAACAAGCGCTCAAGCACAGCGAGCAATGGCTGGCCGAGGGCCTGGGCCTGAACATCAGTGTCAACGTCACCGCCCGCCAGCTGCAGATGCCCGAGTTTGCCCAGCGCCTGCAAGAGCTGCTGCAGCGGCACAGCGAGCCGGTGGCACGCCACCTGAGCCTGGAGGTGCTGGAATCCGCCGCCCTGGCCGACATCAATGCCACGCAAGCCCTGATCAAGCGCTGCCGCGGCTACGGCGTGAGCTTCGCCCTCGACGACTTCGGCACCGGCTACTCCACCCTGACCTATCTGCAGCGCCTGCCGGTCGATGCGCTCAAGATCGACCGATCCTTTGTACAGAACATGCTGATCAACAGCCAGGACAGCGCCCTGGTCGAGGGCGTGATCGGCCTGGCCCACAACTTTGGCTGCAGCGTGGTGGCCGAGGGCGTGGAGACCGCCGCCCATGCCCGCGCCCTGCTGCGCCTGGGCTGCATCCAGGGCCAGGGCAATGGCATCGCCGAAGCCATGCCGGCCACCGAGGTGGCAGCCTGGGTGCGCGCCTTCCCGCAGTCCGGCTGGATGCAAGCGCTGCGGGCGCGCGAGGCTGCAGGGGCCGCGGTCACACCGGGCGCGGCCCGAGGCTTGCCTTAGACTCGCCGCGTGATCCCACCTGGCTTTATTCAAGACCTTCTCTCCCGCACCGACATCGTCGAGGTCGTGGGCCGCCATGTCGAGCTGAAAAAAGCCGGCATCAACCACAAGGGCCTGTGCCCTTTCCACGGCGAAAAATCGCCCAGCTTCATCGTCAGCCCGACCCGGCAGACCTACCACTGCTTCGGCTGCGGCGTGCACGGCAATGCCGTGGGCTTCCTGATGGAGCACAGCGGCCTGGGCTTTGTCGAGGCGGTGCAGGAGCTGGCCCAGCAGGCCGGCATGCAAGTGCCGCAGGACGAACGCTCGGCCGAGGAACGCGAACGCGCCGCCGCGCAGAAAAAGCGCCAGGCCACGCTGACCGATGTGCTGCTGCGCGCCAGCGACCATTACCGCGGTCAGCTGAAGAAATCGCCGCGCGCCATCGATTACCTCAAGAAGCGCGGCCTCACCGGCCAGATCGCCGCCCATTTCGCCCTCGGCTACGCACCGGAAGGCTGGCGCGCCCTGGCCAGCGCGTTTCCGGCCTACGACGACCCACTGCTGGCCGAGGCTGGCATGGTGATCGTCTCCGGCGAAGAAGGCGAAGAACAAAAGCGCTACGACAGATTCCGGGATCGCATCATGTTCCCGATCCGAAATGTCCAGGGCGACACCATCGGCTTCGGCGGCCGGGTGCTGGACAAGGGCGAACCCAAGTACCTGAACTCACCGGAGACCCCGGTCTTCAGCAAGGGCCGCGAGCTCTATGGACTGTTCGAGGCCCGAGCCGGCTTGCGCCAGCGCGGCTACGCCCTGGTGGTGGAAGGCTATATGGACGTGGTGGCCCTGGCGCAGAGCGGCTTCAACAATGCCGTGGCCACACTGGGCACGGCCTGCACGGCCGAGCATGTGCACAAGCTGTTTCGCTTCACCGAATCGGTGGTCTTCAGCTTCGACGGTGACGCGGCAGGACGCCGCGCTGCCGGCCGAGCGCTGGAAGCCGCCCTGCCCCATGCCACCGACACCCGCAGCGTCAAGTTTTTGTTCCTGCCGGCCGAACACGACCCCGACTCCTACGTCCGCGAGCTCGGCGCCGAGGCCTTCGAGCGCTGCGTGCAGGAGGCGATCCCGCTGTCGCGCCAACTGATGGAAGCCGCGGCCGACGGCTGCGACATGAGCAGTGTCGAAGGCCGCGCCCGCATGCTCTCCAATGCCCGGCCGCTCTGGCAAGCCTTGCCCCAGGGTCTGCTCAAGCGTGCGCTGCTGGGCGAGCTGGCCAAGCGCGCGCAGCTCAGCGACCAGGATTTGATGAGCGCCTGGCAGGTGCAGGCCGAAGGCAACCGTGGCGGCGGCCGCAGCGAGCAGCGCCCACCGCGCAACCCGGCGCCTAGCAGCCACTCGCCACGCAGCAGCTTCGAAGACGGCGACGAGCCGCCGCCCGACTACGGCCCGGCCGACTACGAGCCCGCCGACTACGGCGATTTCCATCCCGACCCCAGCCATGGCGATGCTGCCGCGGGCGGCGGATCCTCGGCCGGGGAGCGCAAGCCCTGGCAGGGCAAGAAGGAATGGAAGCCCAGCGGCGACTGGAAGGACAAGAAAGACTGGAAAGGCAAAGGCAGCTGGAAACGCCGCGGCGAGGACGAAGCGCCGCAGCTGCCGCGCCGCGCGCCCAGTTCCCCCATGGACAACGCCCTGCGCATGCTGCTGCTCAACAGCGCCTGGTGGGAGCGGCTGAGCGCCGAGGACCACCAGCTGCTGCACCAGCTACCCGGCGTGCACGGCGAACTGGTGACCTGGCTGGAGCGCTATCTGGTGCACCACGGCGCCGGCCCCTGGTCGGCACTGGAGGCTAGCATGTCGGAGGACGGCGTGCTCGATTCGGCGCGCGGCCTGCTGGTCGACCTGTTCACCGAGGACGAGCCGCAGTTCGAAGTCTTCCAGCTGGCCCTGCGCCAGCTCTGGATCGCCCGACTGGAGGGCGAGGCCCAGAAACTGGTGCAAGGCACGCCCAGCAGCGAGGACCTGCGCCGCTTCACCCAGATCCGCGCCCAGATCAAGCAGCTCAAGGACACCCCGCTCAGCCAGGAAAGCACGGCCTGAGAGGGCCCGCCCGCCGCGTAGTCCGTTGACAGCACGGCCAGCTTGTCACGGCGATTTTTGTAGCCACCTCGGCTTTGGGCGATAATGTGGGGTTTTCGCGCGCGTCTCAAGAGTGACGGCATGTGCTTCCGGACCCGGCCACCCAGCGACACTGGGCACCCACAGCGGTATCAAGGCCACCTGTATCCGCCAAGCCTTGCATTGACAAACGTACACGCTAGCTTGGTCGCGCCACGTTGCTGACAACGCTGACAAGAAGCTCAGCGAGGAATGCAGCGTCTGAATGCCACCTGGGTCGAACTCCGCCTTGAAAAGCGCAGTGAACGCCCCCAGGTGGCTGCTGCATGTCCGGCACACTGCAGCGCACCGGTTTCAGCGAATAAATATTTCAGTTTCCCGCTTTCCCTAGCTTTTCGGCCCGCCCGCCCACCATCCACCCGAGGATCTGCATGACTGCCAAGAAGACCGCGCCCACCGCACCCGAAGCCGAAGAAACCAAAAAGCCCGCCGCCAAGGTCGTGCGGGTGGTCAAGGCCGTGAAGGCCGACGCAGCCACTGCCGAAAAAGCCGAGAAGCCGGCCAAGGCCGTGAAGGCGCCCAAGGCCGCAGCGGCCACGGCAGAGGGCGAGGACAAGCCCAAGCGCGGCCGCAAGCCCAAGGCAGCCACCGAGACCAAGAAGGCCGCGGGCAAGAAGGCCGCCGAGGTCGAGGAAGAAGACTTCTCGGACCTCGAAGCCGATCTGGAAGGCGAGCCCGAAGCCGAAGCCGAAGTGGCCGAAGCTGCCGAGGACAAGCCCAAGGCCAAGCCCCTGCGCATGAAGGTCTCGCGCGCCAAGGAGCGCGCGCTGATGCGTGAATTCGGCCTGGAAGAAACCGCGCTGACGGAAGAAGAAGCCGCCAAGCGCCGCCACGAGCTGAAGACCCTGATCAAGATGGGCAAGACGCGTGGTTTCCTGACGCACCAGGAAATCAACGACCACTTGCCCGAGAAGCTGGTCAACGAGGAAATCCTCGAGGCCATCATCTCCATGTTGAATGACATGGGCATCGCAGTCTACGAGCAGGCACCAGATGCCGCCACCCTGCTGATCCAGGGCAGTGCCACCGCCACCTCGACCGAGGAAGAAGCCGAAGAAGCGGCCGAAGCCGCCCTGTCCACCGTGGACTCGGAATTCGGCCGCACCACCGACCCGGTGCGCATGTACATGCGCGAAATGGGCACGGTCGAACTGCTGACCCGCGAAGGCGAAATCGAAATCGCCAAGCGCATCGAGGGCGGCCTGCAGGCCATGATGCTGGCCATCTCGGCCTCGCCCACCACCATCGCCCACATCCTCGACCTGGCCGACAAGATCCGCGCCGGCGAGAAGACCATCTCGGAAGTGGTGGACGGCTTCGTCGCTGCCGATGAGGCCGACGACTATGTGGCCGAAGAAGACTTCGACGAGTTCGACGAAGAAGACGACGACGACGGCAACGGCGGCTCCAAGGCCCTGACCAAGAAGCTGGAAGAGCTGAAGAACGCCGCGCTGGTCAAGCTGGATTCGCTGGCCGTCAACTTCGACAAGATGCGCAAGGCTTTTGAGAAGGACGGCTACAAGTCGCCGACCTACAACAAGGCCCAGCAAGCCATCAGCGCCGAGCTGATGACCATCCGCTTCACCGTCAAGACGATTGAAAAGCTCTGCGATCTGCTGCGCTCGCAGGTGGACGATGTGCGCCGCTACGAGCGCGAACTGCGCAAGATCGTGGTCGACAAGTGCGGCATGCCACAGGAGTACTTCATCAAGAACTTCCCGCCCAATGCGCTGAACCGCGCCTGGGCCGAGAAGGAAGTCGCCGCCGGCAAGCCTTACTCTGCCGTGCTGGCCCGCAACCTGCCGCCGGTGCAGGAACTGCAGCAAAAGCTGATCGACATCCAGAGCAAGGCCGTCGTGCCGATTGATGACCTCAAGGACATCAACAAGAAGATGAACGAGGGCGAAAAGGCCTCGCGCGACGCCAAGAAGGAAATGATCGAGGCCAACTTGCGCCTCGTGATCTCCATCGCCAAGAAGTACACCAACCGCGGCCTGCAGTTCCTGGACCTGATCCAGGAAGGCAATATCGGCCTGATGAAAGCGGTGGACAAGTTCGAATACCGTCGCGGCTACAAGTTCTCGACCTATGCGACCTGGTGGATCCGTCAGGCCATCACCCGTTCGATCGCCGATCAGGCCCGCACCATCCGTATCCCGGTGCACATGATCGAAACGATCAACAAGATGAACCGCATCTCGCGCCAGCATCTGCAGGAATTCGGCTTTGAGCCGGATGCGCCGACCCTGGCCGAGAAAATGGAAATCCCCGAGGACAAGATCCGCAAGATCATGAAGATCGCCAAAGAGCCGATCTCCATGGAAACGCCGATCGGTGACGATGACGACAGCCACCTGGGCGATTTCATCGAGGACACCAACAACACCGCGCCAATCGAAGCAGCGATGCAAGCCGGCCTGCGCGATGTGGTGAAGGACATCCTCGACTCGCTGACCCCGCGCGAAGCCAAGGTGCTGCGCATGCGCTTCGGCATCGAAATGAGCACGGACCACACGCTGGAAGAAGTCGGCAAACAGTTCGACGTCACCCGCGAACGCATCCGCCAGATCGAAGCCAAGGCCATCCGCAAGCTCAAGCATCCGAGCCGCTCGGACAAGCTGCGCACATATCTGGACAACCTGTAAGCTTGGCCAGATGCGTAGCCCGCTACGGCGGGCTGCCGCGCAGCGGCGACGCGGCTTGAGCCGCAGGCACAAGCTGCGCACGTACCTGGGCAAGCTGTCATCAGGCGAGTCTGAAGAGCCAAGGGCTGGAGCGATCCAGCCCTTTTTATGGGCGCATCAGGGACACGGATTCGAGGCCGGCGCGCACACGAAACCCTGCCCACTGCCCTGACCATCCACCATCATGTGGGGCGGCTACACTGCCAAGAACTTCACGCACTTTCGCCCCTTCTGATCTGACATGGCCGACATCCGGGAACGCACTGTTTTGTTTGCCGATTTGCGCGGCAGCACAGCACTGTTCGAGACCCTGGGCAATGCCGAAGCCTCGGCCCTGGTCACCCACACCGTGAACCTGATCGCGCGTGCGGTCGACGAGTGCAATGGCCGCCTGATCAAGACCCTGGGCGACGGGCTGATGGCGGTGTTCGAGGTGCCGCGCGATGGCGTCAAGTCCGCCATCCGCATGCACGAGTTTCTGGAGCACCTGGTGGCGCGCGGCAAGCAGCAGGGTTCGGCCAGCCTGCGCGCCCTGCGCATGCAGGTGGCCCTGGCGCGCGGCGAGGTGGTGGAGCTCAACGGTGACTGCTTCGGCGATGCCGTCAATGTGGCCGCCCGCCTGCTCGACCACGCCGGCGACAACGAAACCCTGATCACCGCCGAGGTGCTCGCCGGCCTGCCCAGCACGCAAAAGCTGCGCTTTCGCAGCCTGGATCTGATCGCTCTGCGCGGCCGGGCCGAGCCGGTGCATGTCCATGTGCTGGACCAACCCAACCAGAGCGATATGGCGGCCACGCAGTTTGGCGAGGTGGTCCATGCGGTAGAGCCCGACGGCATCCGCCTGGTGTGGATGGATCTGGACCGCGTCTTCGACATCGACAGCATGCCCATCGTGCTGGGCCGCAGCGTGCAGGCCACCTACTGCATCACCGATGGCCGGGTGTCGCGCTCGCATGCCCGCATCGACTGGCATGGCGGCAGTTTTTCCATCACCGACCTCAGCTACAACGGCACCTTCGTGCGTTTCGGCCTGGACGGCGAGATCGTCAGCCTCAAGCGCGGCAGCTGCACCCTGCACGGCAGCGGTGCCATCGGCCTGGGCAGCCCGCCGGTGGACCCGACCTCGCCGACCGTGCGCTTCGAAGTGCTGCACTTCGCCGATACCGAGCCGCTGCAGCTGGGCAGCGCCAGCAGCAAACCCGGCAGCAACGCCAGCCAACACTGAGCTCGCCCCCTTGCCTGCAGCCCCACAGCTGCAGGCACTCAGACCAAGCCCTATCATGCCCGGATGAGCATGATGAAGCCTGAACCCGCCTACCGCCACGGTAGCGCCCCCAAGACCGCCCTCCTCTTCTGCAACCTCGGCACGCCCGAGGCGCCCACGGCCGCTGCGCTGCGCACCTACCTCGCTCAGTTCCTGAGCGACCCGCGGGTGGTTGAGATCCCGCGCTTGATCTGGATGCTGATCCTGCACGGCATCATCCTGCGCGTGCGCCCGGCCAAGTCAGCGGCCAAGTACGCCACCGTCTGGCTGCCAGAAGGCTCTCCGCTCCAGGTCTGGACCGAGCGTCAGTCCAAGCTGCTGCAAGGCCTGCTGGGCGAGCGTGGCCACCGCCTCAGCGTGCGCTACGCCATGCGCTACGGTCAGCCGTCCATCGCTGCCCAGCTTGATGCCCTGCGTACCGAAGGCGCCACCCGTGTGCTGGTGCTGCCAGCCTACCCGCAGTACTCGGGCGCCACCACCGCCAGCGTGATCGACGACGTGGCGCGCTGGAGCTTGCAGACCCGCCACCTGCCCGAGCTGCGTTTCATCAACCGCTACTACGACCAGCCCCAGCACATCGCCGCCCTGGCGGACAGCGTGCGCCGCCACTGGGCCGAGCACGGCCGCAGCGACAAGCTGGTGATGAGTTTCCACGGCATGCCGGCCCGCACCCTGGCCCTTGGTGATCCCTATCACTGCGAATGCCTGAAGACCGGCCGCTTGCTGGCCGAGGCCCTGGGGCTCAGTCGCGAGCAATGGCTGGTGACCTTCCAGAGCCGCTTCGGCAAGGCCAAATGGCTGGAGCCCTACACCGAACCCAGCCTGATCAAGCTGGCCCAGGAGGGCCTGAAGAGCGTCACCCTGATCTGCCCCGGATTCAGCGCCGACTGCCTGGAGACGCTGGAAGAAATCAACCAGGAAGCGCGCGAAGCGTTCCTGCACGCGGGCGGCCAACGCTTCAGCTATGTGCCCTGCCTGAACGACGACCCGGCCGGCATGCGCGCCCTGGCCGACCTGGCCGAACAGCATCTGCAAGGCTGGCCCACGCGCGAGGTGGCCGATGCCTCCGCCCTGGCGGCACAGCGCGAACGCGCGCTGGCCCTGGGCGCCAAGGACTGATCAGGGCGCGAGCCACTGATCAGGAGAAGGTCAGGTGGTGTGCGCCGCATTGCGCTGTGCCGCCAACCTCACCTCACGCCAGCGCACCACCCGCGGCCACAGCCGCGGCAAGACCAGCACCAGCACCACCAGCGCCAGCAGGCCGGCCGACATGGGCCGCTGCACGAATACACCCCAGTGACCCTCGCCGATGGACAGGGCATTGCGCATCTGCGCCTCGGCGATCGGGCCCAGAATCATGCCCACCACCACCGGTGCGGTCGGAAAGTCAAAGCGGCGCATCACCACGCCCAGCAGGCCGATGGCCAACATGACGACCAAATCGAAGACACTCTGGCGCATGCCGTAGACCCCCACGGTCGCGAAGATCAGGATGCCGGCGTAGAGCTGCGGCTTGGGGATCTTGAGCAGCTTGACCCACAGGCCCACCAGGGGCAGGTTCAGCACCAGCAGCATCACATTGCCGATGTAGAGCGAGGCAATCAAGGCCCAGACCAGGGTAGACGAGGTCTGGAACAGCTGCGGCCCGGCCTGGATGCCGTAGTTCTGCAGAGCCGAGAGCATGATGGCCGCGGTCACCGAGGTCGGGATGCCCAGGGTCAGCAGCGGCACCAGCGTGGCTGTCACCGAGGCGTTGTTGGCGGCCTCGGGGCCGGCCACGCCTTCGATGGCGCCGGCGGTGCCGAACTCTTCGGGGTGCTTGCTCAGCTTGCGCTCGGCGGCATAGCTCAGAAAGGTCGGAATCTCCGAACCGCCGGCCGGGATGGTGCCGAAGGGAAAACCGATCACCGTGCCGCGCAGCCAGGCCGGCCAGGAGCGGCGCCACTCGCTGCCGGTCATGTGCACGCTGCTCATCTTGTTGATCTCTTGCGTGCTGCGGCCCTCGTAGAGCGCGTTGTACAAGGTTTCGCCCACCGCAAACAAGCCCACGGCCACCAGCACCGCCTCGAGGCCGTCCATGAACTCGGGCACGCCGCCGGTGTAGCGCACCTGCGCGGTGATCTGGTCCAGGCCGACCAGGCCCATGGCCAGGCCGATGAACAAGGCCGTCATGCCGCGCAGCGTGCTCTTGCCCAGCACCGCACTGACGGTGGTGAAGGCCAGCAGCATCAGGCAGAAGTACTCCGGCGGGCCGAGGGTCACGGCGAACTCGGCCATGACCGGCGCGAACAGGGTCACCAGCACGGTGGCGATCGTGCCGGCCACAAAGGAGCCGATGGCCGAGGTGGCCAGGGCCGCACCGGCACGGCCGCTCTTGGCCATCTTGAAGCCCTCCAGCGCCGTCACCATGGTGCCGGTCTCACCGGGCGTGTTGAGCAGGATGGAGGTGGTGGAGCCGCCGTACATGGCACCGTAGTAGATGCCGGCGAAGAAGATCATCGAGGCTGTGGGCTCGACCTGGGCCGTGATGGGCAGCAACATGGCCACCGTCACCGCCGGGCCGAGACCCGGCAGCACGCCGATGGCCGTACCGATCACACAACCCAGAAAGGCCCAGAGCAGGTTGACCGGCGTGCCGGCCGTCATGAAGCCGCCGAGCAGCTGATTCCAGAGTTCCATGGCGTTGTCGTCCTCAGAGCCAGCCGCTGGCCGTCAGGCCGGGCAGCTGGATGGCCAGCAGTTTGGTGAAGAGCCAGAAGACCGGCGCGGCAATCAGCACGCCGCTGACGCCGTCAATCACGGTCTGGCGAAGATCGCCGCCGGGGCGGCCTTCCGACATGCGCAGGCCACGCACGGCCAGGGTGAAGCACAGGGCGCAGGCCAGGATGAAGCCGACCACGGTGATCAGGCCGGCATTGGCGAGCACACCCGCCACCACCCAGGCCACCGCCTTCCAGTCACCTTGGGCCGCGCCCGAGGGCGTCTCCATGGCGCGGTAACCGCCGCTGCGCGCTTCCCAGATCAGCCAGGCGCCGCAAATCATCAGCACCACCGAGACCAGCCAGGGCAAGGCATTGGGGCCGACACCGGCATAGCCGGCATCGGAGGGAATGAAGGTGGCGCCGTACGCCATCAGCGCACCGATCAGCAGCGCGCCGCCGCCCACCAGGCTCTGGTGCAGCACGGAGGAAGAAGAAGTTTCGGTCGCCATAGGACCCTCGCTAACAGATGAACTCAGCGCCATCCCGCCTGGCTCCCGCCCGGCCGGATGCGCGTGCGGCGCCTTGCCGGCGCGTGATCGCTCAGATCATTCCGGACTTGACCATCACGGCCCGCAGCATGGCGAACTCCTGGTCCACGAAATCGGCAAAGGCCTTGCCGGTCAGCAGTGCCGGGGTCCAGCCGTTCTTTTCCAGTGCCTCGATCCAGCTCTTGTTGCGGAAGACCAGAGTCATCATGTCAGTCAACGCCTTGTGCTGTTCCGGGCTGATGCCTGGGGGCGCGTAGACGCCGCGCCAGTTGCCGATCTCGACGTTGATGCCCAGCTCGCGCAGCGTCGGCACGTTCAGGCCCTTGAGCCGGGTCGGTGCGGTCACGGCGATGGGGCGCATCTTGCCGCTCTCGATGTACTGGGCGAACTCGCTATAACCGCTGCCACCGACGGTGACATTGCCACCCAGGATGGCGGCCGTGGCTTCGCCGCCGCCGCGGAAAGGCACGTAGTTGATCTTGGCCGCGTCCACACCGACATCGCGGGCGATCATGGCCGCCGCCACATGCTCGGTCGAGCCGCGCGAGCCGCCGCCCCATTTCACGCTGCCGGGGTCTTTCTTCATCTGCTCGACCACGTCCTTCATGGTCTTGAGCGGCGAGTTGGCCGGCAGCACAAAGACGTTGTACTCGCTGGTCAGGCGCGCGATCGGGGTGGCTTGGCTGAGGCTGACCGGCGGCTTGCCGGTGATGATGCCGCCCAGCATGACCGCGCCCATGACCATCAGCGCATTGCCGTCGCCCTTGCTGGCATTGACAAACTGGGCCAGACCGATGGCACCGGCCGCGCCACCCTTGTTCTCGTACTGCACCGAAGCTGCCAGGCCGGCGTCCTGCAAGGCCTTGCCCAGGGCACGGCCGGTGGTGTCCCAGCCACCGCCAGGGTTGGCGGGAATCATCATCTTGAAGTTGGCGCTGGCGCTGGCCAGCTCCGGCAAGGCGCCGGCGGCCGCCAGCGCAGCCAGGGATTTCAGAAAGGTGTCGCGACGCATGGTGCTTGTCTCCTGTGTTTTTGCTGTCGTGCGGGTCGCCTCTGCGCCGCGGCGGCCGAGGCCTGCCGCGGCCTGAGACCGATCAGAACGAGTGATAGATGCCCAATTCCGTGCCGGTCGAGCTCTGCCCTGCCAGCACGGCCGAGCCGCCGGGGATCAGGAACTTGCCGGTCGCGCTGTTCTGCACCCGCGAGGTGGTGGCGTAGATCGAGCTGCGCTTGGACAGGTTGTAGACATACCCCAGGGCCAGCAGCTTGCCACTGTAGTCGCTGCCGTTGGCGCTGTCGCGATTCTTGGAGCGCACATGGCTGAAACGCAGCACATGGGCGCCCTGGGTGTAAGTGCCACCCAGCACCCAATTGGTCTGCTCGCGCGTGGCCTGTTTGCTGACGTGATACAGGCCCAGCAGCTTGAAGGCATCAACCGTGTAGCTGCCGCCCAGATTGCCGACCTTGAACTTGGCGCCAGCCGCGGTGTTGGTGGTTTCCGACCAGGCGCCGGCCACGTCAAGAGCACCTGCTGCATAACCCAGGCGGGCGCCGACGTACTTGCCCGTCGAACCCTCGCCTGCAGCCATCATGGCCTGGCCGTAGATGCCGCCCAGATTCGAGGGAAGGAAGTAGCCGACCGAGTTGTCCGAGCGGATCACCGTCTTGGCCGTGGACGAGGCGCCGTCGAAGCCATAGACCAGATTGCTGGCGGCGCCGACACCGTTGGTGCCGAAGGCATTGAAGCGACTGATGCTCCAGAAGGTGGGCACATAGTCGCGGCCCAGACGCACCTCACCGGCCGCCTTGTCGCTGAGGCTGACGGTCGCGCGGCGGCGCCAGTCACCGCCCGAACCCACATCGGGACCCACCGCGCCTTCGAGGTGGAAGCTGGCGCTCAATCCATTGCCCAGATCCTCGGTGCCGCGAAAGCCGATGCGGCTGGTCTGCATGCCGTCGATGCTGACCAGGGACAGGTTCTTGCCGCCGTTGGACAGGCGCTGCACGCCCACGTCCATGACGCCGAAAATCGTCACCGAGCTCTGCGCAGCGGCCAGGCCGGCGCTGCTGCACAGCACGGCCAGAGCCAGGCCGCGGCCCAGGACTTGAGATCCACGCTTCGTTTTCATAGGTCTTGTCTCCGTCATTTTTGGGTTTGGTTTTGGACGCAGGCGGGGCGGCTCGCCCAGCGTGCACCGCCATGGTGCTGAGCCAGGCTGTCAAATGCCTGTCCAAAGCCCTGGGGCAAAACCCGAGGCGGCCGAGGCCCGGCGGCGCGGGGGCGCTCTGCTATCGTTGCCCGCATGAAACTCTTGGTGATCGAGGACAACCTGGCGATGCAAACCACGCTGCAGCGATCCTTCGAGCGCCGCGGTTTTCGCGTCAGCACCTGCGACGATGGCGAGCGCGCCCTCTCGCGCTGGCGCGCCAGCCTGCCCGATGTCGTGCTGCTGGACCTGTCCATGCCGGGCCGCGATGGCCTCGATGTGCTCAGCGAAGCGCGCGCCGAAGGCCTGGACACCCCCGTCATCATCATCACCGCGCGCGGCACCCTGGGTGACCGCATCCTCGGTCTCAACATCGGGGCCGACGACTACCTGCCCAAACCCTTTGACCTGGACGAGCTGGAAGCCCGCGTGCGCGCCTTGGTGCGCCGGCGCGGCCCGCAAGGCAGCAACCCGCACGGCGCCGACGACCGGCCCCTGACGCCCGAGTTCTGCGGACTGCGCGCCGACCCCGACAGCGGTGCCGTCTACCTGCGCGGCCAGCCCCTGGACCTGGCCCCGCGCGAGGCCGCCCTGCTGCGCGCCCTGCTGGCCAAGCCCGGCCAGGCGGTGGCCAAGGAGCGCTTGTTCGACCTGGTGTTTGCCGGTGCCAGCGAGGCGCTGCCCGATGCCATCGAGGTGGTGGCCTATCGCCTGCGCAAGAAGCTGGCCGCCAGCGGCAGCAGCGCCCGCCTTGCCACCTTGCGCGGCCTGGGTTATCTGCTGCAGGCCGAAGCGGGCGATGCCTGAGTCTTCAAGCGTTTCCAGCGAAGCGAGCTCACGCTGGAGCCGGCTGTCCATGCGCAGCCGCCTGCTGCTGGGCATCTTGCTGCCGGTGGGCCTGCTGGTGGCGATCAACACGGTCAGTCTCTACCGCGAGGCTCTGAGCGCTGTCGACACCGCCTACGACCGCACCTTGCTGGCCTCGGCCAAGGCCATCGGTGAGCTGCTCAGCGTCGAAGGCACGCCGCAGGGTCCACGCCTGCGCGCCAGCGTGCCCTATTCGGCGCTGGAGGCTTTCGAGTCGGGCAACAGCACGCGGCTGTATTTCAAGGTCAGCGGTTTCCAGGGCGAGATGCTGGCCGGCTACGAAGACCTGCCGGCCTGGAAGGGCCACCTGCCCCAGCGCAGCAAGTACGCCGCCCTGGTGGATTTTTACGATGGCTTCTACCGCGGCGAGCCGGTGCGCATGGCCGTGCTGCTGCAGCCGGTGGCCGGCCAGGCCGGCATTGGCCAGGCCACCATCCAGGTGGCCGAAACCCTGGACCTGCGCCACGCCCTGGCCCGCCAGGTGCTGCTGGACACGCTCTGGCGCCAGGCCACCATGCTGGCGGTGATTGCCGGTGTGGTCTGGCTGGTGGTGCAGCGCTCAACGCGGCCGGTGCGCGCGCTCAGCGAGCTGATCCAGTCGCGCGAGGCCGATGACCTGCGCCCGCTGCCCAGCGCTCCGAGCGGCCTGCCGGCCGAGCTGCAGCCGCTGATCGCGGCCACCAACGAGGCCCTGACCCGCCAGGCCCGGCTGTTGGAGCACCAGAAGCGCTTTGTGCGCGATGCCTCGCACCAGCTGCGCACGCCGCTGGCCGTGCTCAAGGTGCAGGTGCAATCGGCCCGGCAAGGCGATGTCGAGCCCATGCAGGCCCTGGCCGAGATCGACACCACCGTGGCCCGCGCCACCCAGGTCGCCAACCAGATGCTGGCCCTGGCCAAGGCCGAGCAGATGCGCCAGCAGGGCGACCAACCCCATGCCGCCATGCCGCGCCAGGACTGGGCCGAGGTGACACGCGCCGTGGCCCTGGACCTGGCGCCGCTGATCGTGCAGCGCGGCCTGGATTTCGACATCAGCACCGAGCCCGCCCCCATCGCCAGCCACGAATGGGCCTTGCGCGAGCTGACCCGCAATCTGCTGCACAACGCCATCCTGCACACGCCCGCTGGCGGGCGGCTGACGATCGAGCTGCGCGGCCTGGACGAGCTGGCACGGCTGACCATTGCCGACAGCGGCCCGGGCCTCTCGCCGGCGCAGCAGGCGCGCCTCTTCCTGCCCTTTGCCAGCGGCGACAACCCCTCCGGCTCGGGCCTGGGTCTGGCCATCTGCCACGCCCTGGTGATGTCGCTGAACGGCCGCATCACGCTCAGCAATCGACTCGGGTCGGAGGGACAGGTGGGCGGGCTGGATGCGGTGGTGGAACTGCCCCGGGCCGGCACCTGAGCGAAAGCCTGAGCGAAAATCGCCGGCATGAAGAACAAGGGCAAAGAAGAACACGACGCCGCCGAGACCGGCGTGCGCCTGGACAAATGGCTCTGGGCGGCGCGTTTCTTCAAGACCCGCTCGCTGGCCGCCGAGGAAATTGGCAAGGGCCGGGTGCAGGTGAACGAGCAGGTGGCCAAGGCTTCGCGCGAGCTCAAGCTCGGTGACCTGCTGCATTTCCGCCAGGGCGTGGTGGATCGCGAGGTGCGCGTGCTGGGCCTGAGCCCGCAGCGCGGCCCGGCCAGCCAGGCGCAGGGCATGTACGAAGAGACGCCCGAGAGCATCCGGCGCCGCGAGCTGGCGGCCGAGCGCCGCCGTCTGGCGCCCGAGCCGGCCGCCACCATCACCCAGGGCCGCCCCACCAAGCAAGACCGCCGCCGCCTCAGCGACTGGGACCGCTGGTCGGCCAGCGCTGACTCAGAATGAGAAAATAGCGGGTTAACCCGGCCTATTTCCTTCGAAAAGCCCTCTTGAAATCGAGGGCATGGGGCCCATATGCGCCCCATTGCTTCTTTTTGCATCATGACCACAGACACTCCCACCCCCCAAGAGCCGATCCCCGAGACCTCTGCCGCCGAGACCGGCGCGGACAGCGCTGCGACCAAGCTGGCCGAGGTGGAAGCCCGCCTGGCCGAGATGTCGGACGCCTACCTGCGCGCCAAGGCCGAGGTGGAAAACATCCGCCGCCGCTCGGAAGAAGAAATGTCCAAGGCCCGCAAGTTCGCCGTAGAGTCCTTCGCTGAATCCATGCTGCCCGTGATGGACAGCATGGACGCCGCCATCGCCCTGCCCGACGCCAAGGTCGAGACGGTGCTGGAAGGCGTGCACGCCACCCGCCGCCAGCTGGCCTCGGCCCTGGAGCGCAACAAGGTGCTGGAGATCAACCCCAGCGCCGGCACCAAGTTCGATCCGCACCAGCACCAGGCCATCTCGGTCGTGCCGGCCGAGCAAGAGCCCAACACGGTGGTCATGGTCCTGCAAAAGGGCTACTCCATTGCCGAGCGCGTGCTGCGCCCGGCCCTGGTGACCGTCACCGCCCCGAAATAAAAACAAAACTGCACGAAATGCTCGGTCGGCCGGGCTTGAAAGCCCGACCGCCAGCCGCAGCTAAGAACCATCCGGCCGCCGCGCCAGCGCTTTCACCAGCCATCAGCGCGCCGCCAGCAACGCATCAAAATTCTTCAGGAGTAAGACCATGGGAAAGATCATTGGCATTGACTTGGGCACCACGAACTCGTGCGTGGCCGTCATGGAAGGCAACACGACCCGCGTGATCGAGAACGCCGAAGGCGCTCGCACCACCCCGTCCATCATTGCCTACCAAGAAGATGGCGAGATCCTGGTCGGCGCCTCGGCCAAACGCCAGGCCGTGACCAACCCCAAGAACACCCTGTACGCGGTGAAGCGCCTGATCGGCCGCAAATTCACCGAGAAGGAAGTGCAAAAGGACATCGAGCTGATGCCTTATGCCATCGCAGCCGCCGACAACGGCGACGCCTGGGTGGAAGTGCGCGGCAAGAAGCTGGCCCCGCCGCAAATCAGCGCCGAAGTGCTGCGCAAGATGAAGAAGACCGCCGAGGACTACCTCGGTGAAGAAGTGACCGAAGCCGTGATCACGGTGCCGGCCTACTTCAACGACGCCCAGCGCCAAGCCACCAAGGACGCCGGCCGCATCGCCGGCCTCGACGTCAAGCGCATCATCAACGAGCCCACCGCCGCGGCCCTGGCCTTCGGCCTGGACAAGCATGGCAAGGGCGACCGCAAGATCGCGGTGTATGACCTGGGCGGCGGCACCTTTGACGTGTCCATCATCGAAATCGCCGATGTGGACGGCGAAATGCAGTTCGAAGTGCTGTCGACCAACGGCGACACCTTCCTGGGCGGCGAAGACTTTGACCAACGCATCATTGACTACATCGTCACCGAGTTCAAGAAAGAGCAAGGCGTCGACCTGACCAAGGACGTGCTGGCCCTGCAGCGCCTGAAGGAAGCCGCAGAAAAGGCCAAGATCGAGCTGTCCAACAGCTCGCAAACCGACGTCAACCTGCCCTACATCACCGCCGACGCGACCGGCCCCAAGCACCTGAACGTCAAGCTGACCCGCGCCAAGCTGGAGTCGCTGGTGGACGAGCTGATCGAGCGCACCATCGCCCCCTGCCGCACCGCCATCAAGGACGCGGGCGTGGCCGTGGGTGCCATCGACGACGTGATCCTGGTCGGCGGCATGACCCGCATGCCCAAGGTGCAAGAGAAGGTCAAGGAGTTCTTCGGCAAGGAACCGCGCCGTGACGTGAACCCGGACGAAGCTGTGGCCGTGGGGGCTGCGATTCAAGGCCAGGTGCTGGGCGGCGACCGCAAGGACGTGCTGCTGCTGGACGTGACCCCGCTGTCCCTGGGCATCGAAACCCTGGGTGGCGTGATGACCAAGATGATCGCCAAGAACACGACCATCCCGACCAAGTTCAGCCAGACCTTCTCCACCGCCGACGACAACCAGCCGGCCGTGACCATCAAGGTCTACCAAGGCGAGCGCGAGCTGGCCTCGGGCAACAAGAGCCTGGGTGAGTTCAACCTCGAAGGCATCCCGCCGGCACCGCGCGGCACGCCGCAGATCGAAGTGTCCTTCGACATCGACGCCAACGGCATCCTGCACGTCGGCGCCAAGGACAAGGGCACCGGCAAGGAAAACAAGATCACCATCAAGGCCAACTCCGGCCTGTCCGAAGCCGAGATCGAAAAGATGGTCAAGGACGCCGAAGCCAACGCCGGCGAGGACAAGAAGAAGGTTGAGCTGGTGCAGGCCCGCAACCAGGCCGATGGTCTGGTGCACAGCGTGCGCAAGTCGCTGACCGAGCATGGCGACAAGCTGGAAGCCGGTGAGAAGGAAAAGATCGAGGAAGCCATCAAGGCCGCCGAAGAATCGATCAAGTCCGACGACAAGGCCGACATCGAAGCCAAGACCGAAGCCCTGATGACCGCCAGCCAGAAGCTGGGCGAGAAGATCTACGCCGACGCACAAGGCGCGCAAGCTGCGCAGGCGGCGGCAGCCGGTGCCGCCGGTGGCGAGCAGCCGCAGGCTCAGCAAGCTTCCGCCAAGCCGGCCGACGACAATGTGGTCGACGCCGAGTTCAAGGAAGTCAAGGACTCGAAGTAAGAAAGACCTTGGGCGCGCCGGTCTCCAATGAGAAACCGGCCGTCTTCGCCGCCGCGCCGCAGCCAAGGAGGTTTGATGCCTCCCCCGCTCGACGCGGCGCTGTTGTTTTGAACCGCACGGACCCCGCCCATGGCAAAGCGTGACTATTACGAGATCCTCGGCCTCGCCAAAACGGCAACCGAAGAAGAGATCAAGAAGGCCTACCGCAAGCTGGCCATGAAGTACCACCCCGACCGCAACCAGGGCGAGGGTGCGAAGAAGGCCGAAGAACAGTTCAAGGAGGCCAAAGAGGCCTACGAGATGCTGTCCGACGCGCAAAAGCGCGCGGCCTATGACCAATACGGCCATGCCGGCGTCGACCCGAATATGGGCGGCCGCGGCGGCCCGGGTGCCGAAGGCTTTGGCGGCTTCGCCGAGGCCTTTGGCGACATCTTTGGCGACATCTTCAACGGCGGCGGTGGTGGCCGGCGCGGCGGCGGCCAGCAGGTCTACCGCGGCAGCGACCTGTCCTACGCCATGGAGATCACGCTGGAAGAAGCGGCCCGCGGCAAGGAATCGCAGATCCGCATCCCCAGCTGGGACAACTGCGAGACCTGCAGCGGCACCGGCGCCAAGCCCGGCACCAGCGCCAAGAGCTGCGGCGCCTGCAATGGCTCGGGCACGGTGCACATGCGCCAAGGCTTTTTCTCGGTGCAGCAGACCTGCCCGCACTGCCACGGCACCGGCAAGATCATTCCGGACCCCTGCACCGCCTGCAACGGCCAAGGCAAGGTCAAGAAAAGCAAGACGCTGGAAGTCAAGATCCCGGCCGGCATCAACGAAGGCATGCGCATTCGCTCGGCCGGCAATGGCGAACCCGGTGTCAACGGCGGCCCCTCGGGCGACCTGTACATCGAGATTCGCATCAAGCAGCACGAGATCTTCGAGCGCGACGGGGATGACCTGCACTGCACCATGCCGGTGGGCCTGACCACGGCCACCCTGGGCGGCACGATCGAAGTGCCCACCCTGGGCGGCAAGGCCGAAATCGAGCTGCCCGAAGGCACCCAGCATGGCAAGACCTTCCGCCTGCGCGGCAAGGGCATCAAGGGCGTGCGCTCGAGCTACCCCGGCGATCTGTACTGCCACATCAGCGTGGAAACCCCAGTCAAGCTGACCGAGTACCAGCGCAAGCTGATGAAGGAGCTGGACAAGAGCTTCCGCGAAGGCGGCGAGAAGCACTCGCCCAATGCCAAGAGCTGGACCGACCGGGTCAAGGACATCTTCAAGTAAGCCCTCGGGAGGGCCCTCCGGCCCCTCCCCCAGCGCCCGCCATCAGGTCCCACCGGGCCTGATCCGGGCGCTTTTTCTTGCCCGCCTCGGCATGCGCTGGGCTCAGAAATGCCGGGCAAACACCGAGCTGTTGTGGCCTTGGGGGCACTCAAGTCGGCCGGCCGGCGCGCCGATACTCCCGGTGTGAGAAGCCCGATGCCCACCGCCCCACGCCCCGCCCGCCCCGCCCGCCCTGACCGCGGCGGCCGCGCCGCGACCTGCTTGCGCCGGGAGGCCCCATGGCCTTGATGGACCGCGAGATCCAGAACGCCAGCGCGCTGATCATCGACAGCAACTCGACCTCGCGCAGCCTGCTCTCGGCCCAGCTGCGCGATCTGGGTGTGCAGCAGGTGCGCCAGGCCTCGCGCGTCAGCGACGCCCGCGTCATCCTGGAGCACAAGACCTACGACATCGTGCTCTGCGACTACCACTTCGACGGCACCGAGATGTCCGGCCAGGATCTGCTGGACGAACTGCGCCGCGAGCACCTGCTGCCCTACTCCACCGTCTTCGTCATGGTCACCGGCGAAGCGTCCTATGCCAAGGTGGCCGAGGCCGCCGAGGCGGCGCTCGACGCCTACCTGATCAAGCCCTACACCAGCGCCTCGCTGGCCGACCGCCTGGCCCATGCGCGCCACCGCAAGCGTGTGCTCAAGGACATCTTCGAGGCGATCGAAAAACAGGAATTTGAAGCCGCCGCCGCGCACTGCATGAAGCGCTTCAATGCGCGCGCTGAGTTCTGGCTCTACGCCGCCCGCATCGGAGCCGAGCTCTTGCTGCGCCTGAACCGCCACGAAGAAGCCCACAAGCTCTACGACGCCATCATCGAGGCCAAGACCGTGCCCTGGGCCCGCCTGGGTGTGGCGCGCTCCGAGCTGGCCGCTGGCAATCTGGTGGCGGCGCGGCGCACGCTGGAAACCCTGATCGGCGACATCCCCGACCACGCGGATTCCTACGATGTGATGGGCCGGGTGCAGATGGAACAGGGCGAGTTGGAAGCCGCCCTGGAGACCTACCGCACCGCCGCCAAGCTCACCCCCGGCTGCCTGCTGCGCCAGCAGCGCTGCGGCAGCCTGGCCTTTTACGCCGGCCAGCGCGAAGAGGCCCTGAAGATGATGGAGCGCACCATGGCCCAGGGCCTGCGCTCCAAGCTCTTTGACATGCTGAGCCTGGTGCTGATCGGCTTCATGCGCTTTGACAACAAGGACACCAAGGGCCTGAAGTACGCGCACGACGCCATGGTGCAGGAGCTGGAGCGGCGGCCGCAGTCCAAGCGCCTGCAGCGATTCGAGGCCGTGTTCCGCGGCCTGCGCCATCTGGCCGATCACAAGGTCGGCAATGCCCTGGAGCTGGCCCGCCAGCTCAGCGCTGAGGCGGACGGCGAAGATTTCGACCTCGAAGCCGCCAGCCTGCTGGTGGGCCTGTGGATCCGCCTGTCCAAGCTGGCCATCCAACTGGACGAGATGGGGCCGGTCATGTCCCAGCTGGGCCTGCGCTTTTGCACCTCCAAGGCCAGCTCGGAGCTGCTGGTCTCGGTCAGCGAGGACAACGAGGCCGTGGCCAACGAGTTCCGCAGCTGCCACACCCGCATCTTCGGGGTGGCCGAAACGGCCATGCGCCATTCCATGCGCGGCTCGGCCCGCACCGGCGTGGAGTTGCTGATCCAGCAAGGCGAAAGCACCCGCAATGCCAAACTCATCGACATGGCCAGCCTGGTGCTCAAGCGCCATGCCGAGAAGATCGACGACGCCGAACAACTGGCCGAGCGCATCAGCGAGCTGCAGGCGCGTTACGTCATCCCCATCGCCTCGCTGAACAACCGCAACCGCGCCGCCGGCGGCCTGGCCTTGCGCACCGGCGCCCCGAGCTGAGCGCCCCTCAAGCGGATCAGAACAGGCGGCCCTGGCTGGAGGGCTCGGTTGCCGACGATGCCGGGCGCTGAGTTGCTGGCCGCTGAAAGCGCGTCAGGTCGAGCGGATAGCGCTCACGCGACAGGCCCAGGCGGGCACAGGCCTTGTGCAGGCGCTGCGACAGCAGCTGGGCCCAGATGCCCTCGCCGCGCATGCGGCTGCCGAAATTCGGGTCGTTGTCACGGCCGCCACGCATATCCCGCACCCGGGCCATGATGCGCGCGGCCCGCTCGGGCACATGGCGCTGCAGCCAGTCCTGGAACAGCGGGTTCACCTCCCAGGGCAGGCGCAGCGGGATGCAAAAGGCCGAGCGTGCGCCCAGCGCCGCCGCCGCTTCCAGGATCTGCTCCAGCTCCGGCTCGTTGAGAAAGGGAATCAAGGGCGACACGCTCACCCCCACGGGCACCCCGGCCTCGGCCAGGGTCTGCAAGCTGCGCAGGCGCCGCTGGGGCGAGGCGGCACGCGGCTCCAGGATGCGGGCCAGGGCTGGGTCCAGGGTGGTGATGGAGATGTAGCAGGACACCAGCTGCTGCTCGGCCATGGGCTGGAGCAGATCCAGATCGCGCTCGATGCCCGAAGACTTGGTCACCACCGAGAAGGGGTGGCGATGCGCCTGCAGCACCTCGATCAAGGCCCGCGTGATGCCCAGCTTGCGCTCGATGGGCTGGTAGGCGTCGGTGGCCGTGCCCAGGCAGGTCAGGCGCGGCACATAGCGCGGGCTGGCGAAGCTGGCCTGCAGGCGCTCGGCGGCGTTGACCTTGGCGATGATGCGGGTCTCGAAATCCAGCCCGGGCGAGAGGTTGAGATAGCTGTGCGTCGGCCGGGCGAAGCAGTAGACACAGCCATGCTCACAACCCCGGTAGGGATTGATGGACTGGTCAAAGGGGATGTCGGGCGATTGGTTGCCCGAGAGGATGCGCTGGGCGCGCTCCTCGATGATTTGGGTGCTGGGCGGCAAGGCCTCGGGATCGAAGCTCTGGGCCAGCGAGCCCCAGCCATCATCGAACTGCTCGCGCTGTTCGCTCTGGAAGCGGTGCGCCAGCGCCCAGGCCGTGCCCCGCCCTTTCAGGGTGTCGGCGGCGATGTAGAGCGGCTGGTCCGTCGGAACCGGCGGCAGCGGGCGCTTGGGGCGGCTTGGTGGGAGGGGTGGCATACTGTACGTTTATACAGCATTTCGCGCATCCCGTTCGCACAGTTCGCCCCTGCCGCCGTCGCCCCTCACTCAGGCGCTCAGCACCCCGGCCTCGATCAAGAAACGCGAGGGCGAGGCCGGGTTGTAAGCCAGACTCAGTCGCTGGCGCGCGCGCGTCATGGCCACATACAGCAGGTTGCGGTTTTCGGCGGCGCTGACCTCGCCAACAAACTCGCCGCGCGAGAGATGCGGGATCAGCACATGGTCGAACTCCAGGCCCTTGGCGGCCTCGATGCTGGACAGGCTGACCCGCGGATCGGCGCGCATGCGCGCCTGGCCGGCTTCCAGCAGATGCAGCAGGCGGAAGGCCTGCTCCAGCCCCTCGCCTTCGGCCACGATCATCTGCACCAGCTGGGCAATGTTGTCGCGCACCTGCTGGATGTCTTCCTTGCGCACCAGCACCGAGGCCGCCAGGCCGCTGGGGTCGAGCGCGCGCACAAAGCCCTCGCCAAAGACCTGCAGATCCTCGGCCTTCAACACCGCCAGGGCCGCGCGCAGACGCGCCAAGGCCCGCGGCGAGGCATTGCGCAAGACCTGGCCCTCGATGAAAGGCCGCATGCCGTCGATGTGCGAGGCCGCGTCGGCAATCGCGCGGCGCTGCGCGGTGACCGCGTCGAGATGGCGCAGCTCCGGGCTTTCGATCAAGGCGCCCGCGAACAGCATCAACGCGGCCAAGGTCTGCTCGCGCAAAGGGCGGCTGGCAAAGCTGCTGAAATCGTCGCGCGCAAAGGCATGGAGCGCGCGCACCAGCAGCACCTCCGGCCGGCGCAGGAAGGACTCAAAGCCATCGACGCGGTAGTCCACCCCCAGCTTGAGCAGCTCGCGCTCCAGCAGGATGGACTGGGCCGGGCGGCGCAGCAGGATGCGCAGCTCGTGGCGCTCGGCCTGGCGCAGATGGGCCTGGGCCAGACGTGCCACCTGCTGCGCCATCACCCGCGCCGATTCACAAGGCAGCAGCTCGATCTCGGTGGCGCAATGCGCGGCCGCGGCATAGGCCTTGTTGTGGGCCAGGCGGCCGGCCATCAGCGCCAGCTCAGGGCCGAAGCGGTGGCTGGCCGTCAGCGGCAGGCGCACCGGCCGGCCGATCTCCTGCTCGAAGCTCTGGTGCATGAAAGCGGCTTCGGCGCCGGCCTGTGAGTGGATCACCTGATCGCGGTCACCCACGCCGACGAAGGCTGCACGGCGGTTCGCCTCCAGCACCGCTTTGAGCACGGTGAACATGGCCCGGTTGGTGTCGTGCATTTCGTCCACCACGATCAAGGCCAGGCCCTGGGCCAGGGGCGAGCCCTCGCGCGGGATCTCATCGCGCAGCAGGGCGCGGGCCAGGTCGTAGCAGGCGTCGCCCTCGCAGCGGAACTCTGGACGGTCCGGGTGTCCGCCGCGGCGGATGAACTCATAGGCCGAGCGCACGCGCAGGCTCAGGTAGTCAAAGCCCAGGTCCTCGGCCAAGGCGGGGCTCATGGCCTCATCCTCATCGAGCTGCTCGATCAGCATGCGGCCCTTAAGCACAGCAAAGGTCTGCAGCAAGCCCTCGGCCAGCGCCGCCGGCGAGCCGTCGATGCTGAGCTCCTCGGGGTGTCGCTCACCCGGCAGGGTCTGCGCCCTCTCGACCGCGCGCAGCAGATAAGGCTTGACCTGCTCCAGGCGCTGCAGGGACAGGGCACGCCCGCCTTCGAGGTGCTCCAGCACCTCAAGACTGAAAGCCTCGAAGCTCTGCACGCGGATCGCCTCGACCAGCTCGGCCGGCAAGCCCACCCAGCGCAGTTGCGCGCGCAAGGCCAGCACGGCCGGTGCGGTGTAGGTCAGGG
Source organism: Paucibacter sp. B51 (assembly GCF_027863535.1). NCBI lineage: Bacteria > Pseudomonadati > Pseudomonadota > Betaproteobacteria > Burkholderiales > Sphaerotilaceae > Roseateles > Paucibacter sp. B51. Next base: position 4,770,983 of record NZ_JAPIVN010000001.1, read on the forward strand.
CCAGGATCATGGCCGGATCGGCGCCCCGCATCAGGGCCTGGGCGATGCGCAAGGCCAGGCTGGTGGTCTTGGCGGCACCGGCATTGGCCTCGATCAGCACATGGCGGGCGCGCGTGGCCTGGATCCGCTGCTGCTCCTCGGTCGGCGCGAAATGCTCGGGCACGAACAGGGCTTCGGGCTGCTCCGTGATCGATGCTTCGGCAGGATTGGCCAAATGGGCGGGTGGCTCGGCGCCCGGCGCCGCACCGGTGTCTGAAGCGCTCACCGGCCGCGGCTCAGTACTCGTCACCGACCGGGCTGACATAGTCCGGCGACAGGTTCTCGAACTTGGTGTGCATGCGCTGGAAGGCCAGCTTGATGGTGCCGACCGGGCCATTCCGCTGCTTGGCGATGATGATCTCGGCCACGCCCGGTTCCTTGCACTCTTCCTTGGTGTAGTACTCGTCGCGGTAGATGAACATGATGATGTCGGCATCCTGCTCGATGGCGCCCGATTCGCGCAGGTCGGACATCATGGGGCGCTTGTCAGGCCGCTGCTCCACCGAGCGATTCAGCTGCGAGAGCGCGATCACCGGGCATTTCAGCTCCTTGGCCAGGGCTTTCAGGCCGCGCGAGATTTCGCCGATGACGGTGGCGCGGTTTTCTTCATTGCCGCCGCCATTGCCACTCATCAGCTGCAGGTAGTCGATGATGATGAGGCCGAGCTGGCCGCTGATTCGGGCCTGGCGGCGCGCACGCGCGCGCACTTCGGACGGGCTCAGGCCCGGGCTTTCATCGATGTAGATATGGGCCTTGCCGAGCTTGTCCACCGCCTCGGACAGTCGCCCCCATTCGTCGTCATTCAAGCGCCCGAGGCGCAGACGGCTCTGGTCGATGCGGCCCACCGAACCCACCATCCGCAATGCCAGCTGGGCGGCGCCCATTTCCATGGAGTAGATGACGACGGGCAGGCCTTCGTTGATGGCCACGTTCTCGCCGATATTGACCACGAAGGCCGTCTTGCCCATGGAGGGTCGCGCGGCCAGGATGATCAGGTCGCCGGGCTGCAGGCCGGCGGTTTGCTTGTCGAGGTCGTAGAAGCCGGTGCGCACGCCGGTGACGTCCTCGGCGCCGTTCTCGGCCAGTTCGTTGACCCGGTCGATCAGGTCCACCACCAGGTTGTCCATGCTCTGGAAACCCTGGCCGCTGCGATTGCCTTCCTCGTTGATGCGGAAGATCTTGCCCTCGGCCTCGTCAACGATTTCCTTGACCGCACGGCCCTGCGGGTTCATGGCGGCGCTGGCGATTTCATCGCTGGCCGAGACCAGCTTGCGCAGCACGGCCCGCTCGCGCACGATCTCGGCATAACGCCGCATATTGGCGGCACTCGGCACGCTTTGCGCCAGGGCATTCAGATACGCGAGGCCACCGCATTCCTCGGCCTTGCCGACCGAGGTCAGCTCCTCGAACACGGTCACCACATCGGCCGGCTTGGCGGCATTGATCAGCTTGCCCAGGGCCAGATAGATGTGCTTGTGCTCGAAGCGGTAGAAATCCGATTCGCTCAGCAGATCGCCGGCGCGGTCCCAGGCGCTGTTGTCGATCAGGAGGCCGCCCAGCACGCTCTGCTCCGCCTCGATCGAGTGCGGCGGCACGCGCAGGCGGGCCACATCGTCATCGCGGCCGGCGCTGCCGCCTGGCAAGGAACCTGAGGATCCGGGCAAGGGAGTGGGAGAGAAAGTGGCGCTCATGGATGGCAGGAGGGGTCGCAGTTCGGGCGGGCTGAACAGGGCAAGGCAATCAAGACCGGGCTGTCCACAGGCCTGCCCTGTGGACAAGCCTGTGGATAGCCTGGGGGCAGCGTTGTATAAACCGCCGCCCAAAAACGCAAAAAGCCGACACTGCGGACAGCATCGGCTTTTCGACTGTCTGACCGCTGACGGTCAGTGACACCGGAGTTTACTCGGCGTCGCGCACCACTTGCACGCTGATTTCGACGACCACATCGGTGTGGGCGGCGACAGCGACGGTGAACTCACCGACAGCCTTCAGCGGGCCATTGGGCATGCGCACTTGCGCCTTGGCGATGGAGAAGCCCAGCTTCACCAGGCCTTCGGCCACGTCGGCGTTGGTCACCGAGCCGAACAGACGGCCGTCCACGCCAGCCTTTTGGCTGATGCGCACGGTCTTGCCGGCCAGGGCTTCGCCCACGGCTTGTGCAGCGGCCAGCTTTTCAGCAGCGGCCTTTTCCAGTTCGGCGCGCTTGGCTTCGAACTCGGCGATCGCGGTGGCCGTGGCACGACGTGCCTGGCGGGTCGGGATCAGGAAGTTGCGTGCGTAGCCGTCCTTGACCTTGACGACGTCGCCCAGGTTGCCGAGGTTCGCGACCTTTTCAAGCAGAATGATTTGCATGTTGGGTTACTCCTCAGACCTTGTGCTGGTCGCTGTAGGGCAGCATGGCCAGGAAACGGGCGCGCTTGATGGCGACCGTCAGCTGACGCTGGAAGAAAGCGCGGGTGCCCGTCAGGCGAGCCGGCGTGATCTTGCCGTTTTCGCCGATGAAATCGCGCAGGGTGTCGATGTCCTTGTAATCGATCTGCTCAACACCGGTGACGGTGAAGCGGCAGAAACGCTTGCGGCGGAACAGCAGGGATTGGGTGTTGCGCTTGGGCTTCTTGTCTTTGGAGAAGCGACCCTTGCCACGTGGTGGTGCCATCGTATGACCTCTTTAATTTAATCCGGATTCGAACAATTCGGTGTTCAGTTGGGTGTCAGAGCGGTGATGTGGAAGATGGTTCCACGGCCGTTCTTCTGAGCGCTGAGGAAGCCTGTGAACAGTGCATTGCCTCCCACTCCCAGCGACTGCAGGCGCTTGCCGATCTCACCGATTGCGACCGCCTTGATTTCCATGGAAACCTTGCGCGGCTTGCCAGCTTCCTGGACCTGGGATTCGTGCTTGAGCATCGCATCCAGGGCCATCAGTCCGGCCGGTGTGTATCTGACAAGCCCCAGCTCCAGCAGCTGTGCTTGCAAAACCAGTTGGTTCAAAGTGAAAGAGAACGCAGTCGGGTCTTGAAAGGCACGCTGGTGGCCAGTTCGCTGGCAACCTTCATGAACACGGAGCTAAGCCTGATCAGGCCGTTGCGACTTGGGGCGCCTTGCGGGCGTCTTCGCGTTCCACGGTCTTCATCATCACCGAAGGCGTGGTTTCAGCCTTGGCCTTCACCACGGTCAGGTGGCGCAGGATGGCGTCGTTGAAGCGGAAGCCGGTTTCGAGCTCAGCCAGGGTTTCCTTGCTGCATTCGATGTTGACGCACAGGTAGTGAGCCTTGGCCAGCTTTTGAATCAGGTAAGCCATCTGACGACGGCCCCAGTCTTCAACGCGGTGCACAGCGCCGCCATTGCTGGTGATCAGGGTCTTGTAGCGCTCCAGCATGGCCGGAACTTGTTCGCTTTGATCCGGATGGATCAGCAAAACGATTTCATAGTGACGCATAAATACTCCTTGTGGATTCCAGGCTGAGCCGGCCGACGCCCGACAGTGGACCGCCCTGCTTTCGCCTGTGGAAGCCGCGCCACAGCGTCAGTTCACGTGGTCACGGCAAGGGGGAACCCGCGATTGTAGCGCAGTTTCTCGATTTCCACCAAGGTTTGCGTGCACGCAAAGCGGCGGGTTCGAGCTCAGAACTGTGTCGATGGCGGCTGCGGGCGCGGCGGGCTGCGCAACTGATCCAGCATATGGGCCTGCGCCGCCGAGGGCCGCGGCGTCAGCCAGCTGACCAGCACAATGGCCAGGAAACCGGCCGGTACACCAAACACCCCAGCCGAGACGGGCGCGATGCCGCCGATCAGCTGGGCCGGCCCCGGCACGCCCAAGGCCAGGCGCAAGCTGGGGCTGGCCGCCACCATGTAGTACACCGTCACCGCCAGACCGGTCAGCATGCCGGCCAGTGCACCCCAACCATTGGCACGGCGCCAGAAAATGCCCAGCACCAGCGCGGGGAAGAAAGTGGCGCCGGCGATGGAGAACGCCGCTGACACCAGCAGCAGGATGTCCGCCGGCTTTTGCGCCGCCACGGCGGCGGCCGCCAAAGCCGTGGCCAGCAGCAAGGCCTTGGACAAGGTGACGCGGCGCGTCATCGAGGCCTGCGGGTTGAAGAGCCGGTAGTAGACATCGTTGGACAAGGCGGCCGAGATGGTCAGCAACAAGCCATCGGCCGTCGACAGCGCCGCTGCCAGGCCACCGGCCGCCACCAGGGCCGAGATGACGAAGGGCAGGCCCATCAGCTCGGGCGCCATCAGCAGGATGATGTCTCCACTGATGCGCAGCTCACCGAGCTGCAGGATGCCGTCGCCATTGACGTCGCTGACCGCCAGCAAGCCGGGATCGACCCGGGTCCACTGCATGATCCAGCCGGGCAACTGCTCGAAGGGCGTGCCCACCAGATGGGTGAAGACCTCGTACTTGACCATCACGGCCAGGGCTGGCGCGGTGATGTAGAGCAGCGAGATGAAAAGCAGGGACCAGGCCACCGAACTGCGCGCCTCGCGCACCGTGGGCGTGGTGTAGAAGCGCGTCAACAAGTGCGGCAGGCCGGCCGTACCCACCACCAGGCAGAACACCAGGGCCAGGAAGTTGCGCCGCGACTCCTCGAACTTGTGCTGCTCCGGCGCACTGCCCTGCGGATGGCCCGCGTAGGCCAGCGCATGCTCCGGCATGCCGCCCAGCGGTTGCGCCCGCGCCTCGTTGTAAGCACGGCCTCGTTGCCATTGCTCGGCCGCCTCATGGGGCGTGCGAGGCAAGGCCGCCTGGCGCTTCTCGGCCGCCTGAATGGCGGCCAGCGGGGCATCCTGCGCCTTGAGTTCCGCCACCTGCCGGGCCGCCTCAGCACGCTCGGCCGCCAGCGCCTCGGGCACTTCTTGCAACTTGCGCTCAAAACCGGCTGCCCGCTCGGCGAAGGCGGCTCGCACCTGCAACTCGGCCGGGTCGCGCAGCAATCGCTGCTCGGTCACGCTGATCTGCTGCAGTTGCTGGCCGTAGCTGAGCTGGGGCAACGGCATGCCTGTCTGTTTGACACTCATCCAGATCACCGGCACCAGATAGGCCAGCAAGAGCACGATGTACTGCGCCACCTGGGTCCAGGTCACGGCCCGCATGCCCCCCAGAAATGAGCAGACCAGCACGCCGCCCAGACCGAGAAACACCCCGATCTCGAAACTGAAGCCCGTCAGGCGCGCCGTGATCAGGCCCACCCCGTAAATCTGCGCCACCACATAGATGAAGGACACCAGCATGGCCGCCAATGCGCCCAGCAGACGCGGCGCCATGCCGCCGTAGCGGGCACCGAGAAAGTCCGGGATGGTGTATTGCCCGAACTGGCGCAGATACGGCGCCAGGCACAAAGCCACCAGACAAAAGCCGCCCGTCCAACCCAGCACATAGGCCAAGCCGCCATATCCACTGAGGTAGAGCGTGCCGGCCAGGCCGATGAAGCTGGCCGCGCTCATCCAATCGGCACCGGCCGCCATGCCATTGAAAATGGCCGGCACGCGACGGCCGGCCACGTAGTACTCGTCGGCATCGGTGGTGCGACTGAACAGGCCGATGCAGGCGTAGACCACCACGGTGGCGGCCAGAAAACTGATGCCAATCGCGCTCTTGGACAGACCCAGCCGCTCCAGCACCGCCAGGCACAGCAGGAAGAACAGAAAACCCAGGGTGAAGCCCAGGTAGATGCGCTTCATGCGTGCCGCCAGAGGCAGCGGTGGCCGGGGGGCAAAGGAGCGGGAGCGAACAAAAGCCACGGTGGGTCTGCAGGTCTGGGCGACGAGAACACGAAAGAGGTGGCAGCGAGGGATGCGCCAGGGCCGGTGGCCTGCCCCCATCATGCGAGCCCCGGCCCCCTGCTGTCGATACCGAAAACCCGAGGCTTGCCGCCCCGAGGTCCGGCGGACGCCCAGACGCCCTTGCAAGAAACAAAAACGGCCCGCGTCAAGCGGGCCGTTCGGTCTCAATCCATCGAACCGGCGCCCAAGCACCGGCCCGTGGCCATCAACGCTTGGCCAGGCGCTGCCAGGTTTCGATCACTGTGTCCGGGTTCAGGGAGATGGACACGATGCCCTCGCTGGCCAACCAGTCGGCGAAATCGGGGTGGTCGCTGGGGCCCTGGCCGCAGATGCCCACGTACTTGCCCGTGGCGCGGCAAGCGGCGATGGCGCGCGAGATCATGGCCTTGACGGCCGGGTCGCGCTCGTCGAAATCACCGGCCAGTTGCTCCAGGCCCGAATCGCGGTCCAGGCCCAGGGTCAACTGGGTCAGGTCGTTGGAGCCGATGGACATGCCATCGAAGTGCTCCAGGAACTGCTCGGCCAGGATGGCGTTGCTGGGCACTTCGCACATCATGATGACGCGCAGGCCGTCGCTGCCGCCGTCGGCCGCACGCTTGAGGCCACGCTCGGCCAGCATACTGACCACCCGCTCGGCCTGGCGCACCGTGCGCACAAAGGGCACCATGATCTCGACATTGCTCAGGCCCATGTCGATGCGCACGCGCTTGAGCGCCTCGCACTCCATGGCAAAGGCATCTGAGAACTCACCGCTGATGTAGCGCGAGGCGCCGCGGAAACCCAGCATCGGGTTCTCTTCATCGGGCTCGTAGCGCGAGCCACCAATCAGCTTGCGGTACTCATTGCTCTTGAAGTCGGACAGGCGCACGATCACCGGCCGCGGGTAGAAGGCCGCCGCGATGGTGGCAATGCCCTCCACCAGCTTGTCGACATAGAAGGCGCGCGGCGAGGCATGGCCTCGGGCCACCGACTCCACCGCCTTCTTCAGATCAGCATCGATGTTCGGATAGTCCAGGATGGCCTTGGGGTGGACACCGATGTTGTTGTTGATGATGAACTCGAGGCGAGCCAGGCCGACGCCGGCGCTGGGCATCTGCGCGAAGTTGAAGGCCAGCTGCGGGTTGCCGACGTTCATCATGATCTTGATCGGGCAGTAAGGCAGCTCGCCGCGGTGCACCTCGCTGACTTCTGTTTCCAGCAAGCCGTCGTAGATGTAGCCGGTGTCGCCTTCCGAGCAAGCCACGGTGACCAGCTGGCCATCCTTGAGCGTTTCGGTCGCATTGCCGCAACCGACCACGGCCGGAATGCCCAGCTCGCGCGCAATGATGGCGGCGTGGCAGGTGCGGCCACCACGATTGGTGACGATGGCGCTGGCCCGCTTCATCACCGGTTCCCAGTTCGGGTCGGTCATGTCGGTGACCAGCACATCGCCGGGCTGCACGCGCTCCATCTCGGCCACGCTCTCGACCAGGCGCACCGGGCCGGTGCCGATCTTCTGGCCGATGGCACGACCTTCGGCCAGCACGGCGCTGTGGCCCTTGAGCTTGTAGCTGTGCTCGACCTGGCCTTCGGCCTGGCTCTTCACCGTCTCCGGGCGGGCCTGCAAGATGTAAAGCTGGCCATCGACGCCATCACGGCCCCACTCAATGTCCATGGGACGCTGGTAATGCTGCTCGATGATGAGCGCGTACTTGGACAGCTCGATCACTTCCGCGTCGTTCAGCGAGTAGCGGTTGCGCGCCTCGGGCAGGGTGTCCACGGTCTTGACCAGCTTGCCGCTGGCGGCCTTTTCCTCGGCCGAAGTGAACTCCATGCGGATCAGCTTGGATCCGAGGTTACGTCGGATGATGGGCAGCTTGCCGCGCGCCAGGGCCGGCTTGTGCACATAGAACTCGTCCGGGTTCACGGCGCCCTGCACCACGGTTTCGCCCAGGCCGTAGCTGGAGGTGATGAAGACCACATCCTTGAAGCCGCTCTCAGTGTCGATGGTGAACATCACACCGGCCGAGCCGAGGTCGGAGCGCACCATGCGCTGCACGCCGGCCGACAGGGCCACGTCGGCATGGGCAAAGCCCTTGTGCACGCGGTAGCTGATGGCTCGGTCGTTGTAGAGGGAGGCAAACACCTCCTTCATCTTGTGCAGCACCTCTTCGATGCCCACCACGTTCAGGAAGGTTTCCTGCTGGCCGGCGAAGGACGCATCCGGCAGGTCTTCGGCCGTGGCGGAGGAGCGCACGGCGAAGGACACGTCCGGGTGGTCGGCCGTGAGCTTGGCGAAGGAGCTGCGGATCTGCGCTTCCAGATCGGCCGGGAAAGGCTGCGCCTCCAGCCAGCCGCGGATTTCCGCACCGGCCTCAGCCAGGGCGCGCACATCGTCGGTATTCAAGGTCGCCAGGCGCGCTTCAATGCGCTTGTCCAGGCCCTCATGCTTGAGGAATTCGCGGAAGGCATGGGCCGTGGTGGCAAAGCCACCCGGCACACGGACGCCCGAGGAGGACAGCTCCGAAATCATCTCGCCGAGGCTGGCGTTCTTACCGCCAACGACCTCGACGTCGCTCATCCTCAGATTCTCAAAGGGGACGACCAGGGCGGTCGGCTCAAAGCGTGCAGACATGGGAAAACTCCGTGATGTTGAAAATTCCGGAGTCCCGCCGGGGCGCCCACGGCGCCCCCCATGAAATGCAGCCACACGGCATCCCGGCCGATTCTTGATTCTGTTTGTGAGGATGGGATGGTCATGGCGCGAAGGCAGGACATTTCGAACGATTCTACGGGCTCGCCCGACTTATGATGAAGAAAGACTCTAGAGCCTGCTGACCATGCCCAATCGCACCGTGTACTTTGTCTCGGACGGTACCGGCATCACTGCCGAGACCTTTGGTAACTCCATCTTGGCCCAGTTCCCGGGCAAGCCGCGCCATGTGCGCCGCCCATTTGTGGACACAGCCGAGAAAGCCCACCAGGTGGTGCACGAGATCAACCAGACCAGCGAAGAGGAAGGCCGGCGCGCCATCGTTTTCGCGACCCTGGTCAATCGCGAGGTGCTGCAGGTGGTGCGCGAACATTGCAAGGCCCTGGTGCTGGACATGTTCAACACCTTCATCGAGCCGCTGGAGGAAGAGTTCCAGGTCAAGAGCAACCACCGGGTCGGCCGCTTCTCGGATGTGGCGCGCAGCCAGGAGTACCACGACCGCATCGAGGCCATCAACTTCTCGCTGGCCCATGACGACGGCCAATCGGCCAAGAACCTGGAATCGGCCGATGTGATCCTGGTCGGCGTGTCGCGCAGCGGCAAGACGCCCACCTCGCTCTACCTGGCCATGCAGCACGGCATCAAGGCGGCCAACTACCCACTGATCCCGGAAGACTTCGAGCGCAGCAAGATCCCCTCGATGCTCGAGCCGCACAAGCGCAAATGCTTTGGCCTGACAATTGATCCCGAGCGGCTTTCACAGATCCGCAACGAGCGCCGCCCCGGCAGCAAATACGCCGACCTGATGAACTGCCGCTACGAGGTCAACGAGGCGGAGGCCATGATGAAGCGCAATGGCATCTCCTGGCTGTCCTCGACCCACAAATCCATCGAAGAAATCGCCACCACCATCCTGCGCGACATCCGGCCGGACCGGTTGATCTACTGACGCGCCAGCTGGCGAGCGGGCTCAGCGCGGCGCCAGCAGACGCTGGCGCGCCGACTCGTACAGACAGATGGACGCGGCACTGCCCACATTGAGCGATTCCTCGCCGCCCGGCTGCGGAATGCCCACCGTCAAGGAGCAGCGCGCCATCAACCCGGGCTGCACGCCCTGCCCTTCGTGGCCCATGACCCAGGCGCAAGGGCTGGGCAGCGCGATCTGGTGCAGCTGCGCCTCGGCATAGGAGCTGGTGGCCACCAGGGGCACGCGCAAGCCGCCCAGGTCCTCGGGTGCCAGGCCCTCAATCAGGCGCAGGCCGAAATGCGCCCCCATGCCGGCGCGCAGCACCTTGGGCGACCAGAGTGCCGCCGTGCCCTTGAGCGCCAAGACCTGGCGAAAGCCCATGGCCGCCGCGCTGCGCAGAATCGTGCCGACATTGCCGGCGTCCTGCAGGCGATCCAGCACCACGGTGTCCGCCTCCGGGGCCAGGTCTTGCCCGGCGTCCAGCGGCACCTCGAAGCCGATCTGGGCCGGCGACTCCAGGCCACTGATCTGCTTGAACAGCGCCAGCGGCACGACCAGCTGACGCGGCGCCGCATCGGCCAGGGCGCGCAGCACCGGATCGGCCGCCGCGGCCTCGGTCAGCACCGCCTGCAGCACCGGATGGCCGCGCTGCAGGCAGGCGCGCACGAGATGGTCGCCCTCCAGCCAGACGCTGCCCAGCTTGCGGTAGGCACTGCCGTCCTGGCTCAGCTTGCGCAGGCGTTGCAGGGCCGGGTTGTCACGCGAAGTGATGTGAAGAATCGGGCTGCTGGGGCTCATGCGTTCTCGAGGATGTCGCGCACCGGGCCGAAACTGCGCCGGTGCCAGGCCGTCACGCCATGGGCGCGCAAGGCGGCCAGGTGTTCGGCGGTCGGGTAACCCTTGTGACCGGCAAAGCCGTACTCGGGGTGGCTGTCGTGCATGGCCAGGCACTGGCGATCGCGCGCCACCTTGGCCAGGATGGAGGCGGCCGAGATCGCCTGCACCTTGGCGTCGCCCTTGACGATGGCCTCGGCCGGGATCTTGAGCACCGGCAGGCGGTTGCCATCGACCAGCACCTTGGCCGGCTTGAGGCGCAAGCCTTCCACAGCGCGCTTCATGGCCAGCAGGGTGGCCTGCAGGATGTTGAGCCGGTCGATCTCTTCCACGCTGGCCTCGGCAATGCAGCAGCACAAGGCCTTGGCGCGAATCTCGTCGAACAGGCGTTCGCGCTTTTTCTCAGTCAAGGCCTTGGAATCCGCCAGCCCGGCGATCGGGTTGGTATCGTCGAGGATGACGGCGGCAGCCAACACCGGGCCGGCCAGCGGGCCGCGGCCGGCTTCGTCCACGCCGGCCACCAGCCCCAGGCCATCCCAGCTCAGGCCGAGTTGCTCGGGCACACGCAGCTCAGGCTTGCAGGACTTGCGCGATCGCATCGCAGGCCTTTTGCGCGGTATTGCAGCGCAGCAGCTCGTGTTGTTGCTGAAAAATGGCCCGCACTCGCTCGCAGCGCGCCGTGTCGTCCAGCCAGGCCAGCCCCTCGCGGGCCAGGGCCTCGGGCGTGCATTGATCCTGAATCAGCTCAGGCACGATGAAGTCGCGCGCCAACACATTCGGCAGGCCCACCCAGGGCTGGTAGTTCTTGCCCTTCATGCGCCACCAATTGAGCGCATGCATGCGGTAGGCGATCACCATGGGCCGCTTGAACAGCGCCGCCTCCAGGGTGGCCGTGCCGCTGGCCACCAGGGTGATGTCACAGGCCGCCAAAGCCTCGTGCGAACGGCCGTCCAGCAGATCGAATTGCAGGCCCGGGGCGTGCCGAGCCACCAGCGGGTCAATCAGGGCGCGCAGGCCCGGTGCCACCGGCATCACAAAGCGCAGCTCGGGCCGCGCGCGTTGCATCAGGACGGCGGCGCGCAGCAAGGGCTCGGCGATGTAGCGGATCTCGCTGCGGCGGCTGCCGGGCAGCAAGGCAACCACGGTGTCGGCTCCGTCTAACTTCAGAGCTGAGCGGGCCTGAGCCTGCGGCGGCTGCAGCGGAATCGCATCGGCCAGGGGGTGGCCCACATAGCTGGCGCCGATGCCATGGGCCTGCAAAAGCTCGGGCTCGAAGGGAAACAGACACAGCACATGGTCGGCCGAGCGCTTGATCTTTTCGACCCGCTCGGCACGCCAGGCCCAGATCGAGGGACAGACAAAATGCACCGTCTTCACGCCCGCTTCGCGCAGGCGCTGCTCCAGGCCGAAATTGAAATCGGGCGCATCCACACCGATGAAGGCCGCCGGTGGCTGGGCCAGCAGGCGGTCACCCAGCTGGCGGCGAATCGCCAGCAGCTCGCGGATATTGAGCAGGGCATCGACATAGCCGAAGACCGAGAGCTTGCTCGAAGGCCACCAGGCCTCGAAGCCCTGGGCGGCCATGCGCGGGCCGCCGATGCCCTGGGTCTTCAGCTCGGGCCAGCGCGCTTTCAGGCCCTGGATCAGCAAACTGGCGAGCAGGTCTCCGGAGGCCTCGCCGGCCACCAGGGCTAGGCTCAGCGAAGGCTCAGCCATGGGATCAGCGCACCAGACCGCGCTTGGCGCCGGCGATGAAATCCAGCATCAGCTGCACATCGGCCTGGGCATCCTGGGCCTGCTCGTCCCGCAGTGCGGTGATCTGCTCGACCGCTTGCTCCAGCGTCAGGCCACTGCGGAAGATCAGCTTGTGCAGCTGGCGGATCACGGCGATGCGCTCATTGCTGAAACCACGGCGGCGCAGGCCGGTCAGATTGACGGCGCGCACGGCCAGCGGGTTGCCGTCCACCGTCATGAAGGGCGCAACATCCTGCGACACATGGCCCTGGAAGCCGATCATGGCGTGGGCGCCGATCTTGACGAACTGGTGCACGCCGGTCAGGCCACCGATCACCGCCCAGTCACCGACATGGACATGGCCCGCCAGCGTGGCGTTGTTGGCCAGCACGCAGTGGTTGCCCAGCTGCACATCATGGGCCAGGTGCACATAGGCCATGATCCAGTTGTCGGAGCCGACCCGGGTGACGCCCTCTTCCTTGAAGGTGCCGGTGTTGAGCGTGCAGAACTCGCGCACCGTGTTGCGGTCCCCGATCACCAGCTCGGTCACCTCACCGCCATGGCTCATGTCCTGCGGCATCGCGCCGATGGAGCTGAACTGGTAGAACTGGTTGTCGGCACCGATGGTGGTGCGCCCCTCGATCACGCAGTGCGGGCCGATGCGGGTGCCCGCGCCGATCTTCACCTGCGGGCCGATCAGCGTGTAGGCACCGACCGTGACCGAGCTGTCCAGCTCGGCTGCAGGGTCGATGATGGCCGTCGGGTGAATCCTGCTCGTCATGGCGCGTCAGGCCTCAGGCGTCGATGCGGCGCATGGTGCAGATCAGCTGCGCCTCGCAGGCCAGCTCCTCGCCCACCATCACCTTGCCGCTGAACTTGTAGATGCCGGCCTTGGCGCGGTCCAGGGTCACGTCCAGCAGCAGCTGGTCACCGGGCTCGACCGGGCGCTTGAAGCGCGCGTTGTCGATGCCGGCGAAGTACACCACCGTGTTTTCATCCAGCACCGTGCCATTGCTGTCCAGGGCCAGCAAGGTGGCGGCCTGAGCCATGGCTTCCAGCATCAGCACGCCAGGCATGACCGGGCGGTGCGGGAAATGGCCGACGAAATACGGCTCGTTGATGCTGACGTTCTTGATCGCCTGGATGCGCTTGCCCTTCTCGATCTCCAGCACACGATCCACCAGCAGCAGCGGATAACGGTGGGGGAGCTTCTTCAGGATCTCGTGGATGTCCATCATGTTGAATTCTTCTTCTCGAGTGCGCGGATGCGTTCGCGCGAGGCGGCGCTCGACCTAGGTCAAGCGCCTCTTTTCTCTAGCGCCCTGAGGCGCTCTCGCAAAGTATGCAGCTGACGCAAGGTCGCCGCATTCTTTTCCCAGCTGGCATTGTCGTCGAAGGGGAAGACGCCGCTGTACTGGCCGGGCTGCTTGATGCTGCGGCTGACCACGGTGGCAGCCGACACATGCACATGGTCGGCCAAGCTCAGATGCCCCAGCACGATGGCACCGCCTCCAACCGTGCAATGCGCGCCGATGCGCGCGCTGCCCGCCACACCGGCGCAACCGGCCATGGCCGTGTGGGCACCGACATGGACGTTGTGGCCGATCTGGATCAAGTTGTCGAGCTTGACGCCGTCTTCGAGCACGGTGTCCTCGAGCGCACCACGGTCGATGCAGGTGTTGGCGCCGATCTCCACATCGTTGCCGATGCGCACGGCGCCGAGCTGTTCAATCTTTTCCCACTGACCCTGATTCGGCGCGAAGCCGAAGCCATCGGCACCGATGACCACCCCGGCGTGCACGATGCAGCGCTCGCCGATCTGGCAATCGAAGCCCAGGGTCACGCGGGCGGACAGACGACTGCCGGCACCGATGCGAGCATTGCGCTCGACCACACAGTGCGGACCGATCTGCGCGCCATCGCCGATGTTCACGCCAGCCTCGATCACCGCCAGGGCGCCGATGCTGACATCCGCGCCGATCACCGCGCTGGGGTCAATCACAGCGCTGGGATGGATGCCGGCCACCGGGCGCGGACGCACCCGCGCCGCCCACCACTGGGTGAGCCGCGCGAAGTACAGGTAAGGATCAGGCGTGACGATGGCCGCGCCGCGGGCCGCGGCCGCTTCGGCAAAGGCCGGCGCCACGATCACGCAAGCGGCGGTACTGCCAGCCAGCTGCGCCTGGTAGCGCGGGTTGGACAGAAAGCTCAGGGTGCCTGCATCGGCACCCTCAAGCGGTCCGATGCGCGTGATCTGCGTTTCGGACGCACCATGAAGATCGCCGCCCAAGGCGGCGATCACATCAGCCAGTGAGACTGCGCCCACCGATTACTTCTGGGCGTTGAGCGCGTCGATCACCTTCTTGGTGATGTCCACGCGGGCACTGAAGTGGATGGCGTCTTGCAAGATCAGGTCGTACTTTTCAGCATCGAAGATCTGCTTGATGACCTTGTTGGCGCGGTCGACGACGGCTTGCAGCTCTTCGTTCTTGCGCTGGGTCAGGTCTTCCTGCCACTCGCGGCGCTTGCGCTGCAGGTCGCGGTCCAGTTCCATCAGGTCGCGCTGGCGGCGGTTACGTTCGGCTTCCGACAGGGTCGGCGCGTCTTTTTCCAGCTTCTCGGCCGAGCTGCGCAGCTTGGTCTCGATGTCCTTCAGCTCTTTTTCGCGCTTGCCGAATTCGATCTCGAGCTTCTGGGTCGCAGCCTTGCCGACATTGGCCTCACGCAGCACGCGATCGCTGTTGACGTAGCCAATCTTCAATTCCTGCGCCTGCACGCCCAGCGTCGACACAGACATCATGGCAGCCACAGCCACCGCCTTAAAAAGCTTGCTCTTCATCAGAATGCAGTCCCGATCTGGAATTGGAATTTCTCGATTCTATCCGTTGGATGTTTACGCAAAGGCACGCCATAGCTCAGGCGCAGCGGGCCCATCGGAGACACCCAGCTCAAACCGAAACCTGCCGAGGCACGCAACATGGAGGTGCCGTTCTTGAGGGTATCGAGATTGATCTTTTCATGCTCGGCCCAGACGTTGCCGGCGTCAACGAAGCCAAACAGACGGAAGGTCTTGTCATTGCCGCTGCCCGGCACAGGCAGGTACAACTCGGCATTGAAGTTGATGCGACGATTGCCACCCGAGTAGGAGCCGGTCACATCCACCGGACCGAGCGAGCCGGCCTCGAACACCCGCACCGAACCCAGGCCACCGGCGTAGAAGTTCTTGAAGATCGGGTACGGCTTGCCGCCGATACCGGCGCCCCAACCCAGCTCGCTGTTCAAGCCCAAGGTGATCTTGTTGGTGATGGGGATGTAGTGCTGGTACTGCAGGTTGGCGCGCACATAGCGGGCATCGCCGGCCGGGCTCATTTCCAGGTTGATGCGCTGGTACTTGCCGACCATGGGCGAGATGATGCTGTCACGGCTGTCACGCTGCCAGCCGATGGTCAGCGGCAAGGACAGGCTGTTGTTGCCGAAAGCGCGCCCGTAGAGCAAGTAACTCAGGGGCAGGCCCTGGTTGGTGGTCAGCTTGGTGCGCTCGTAGCCGGCACCGAAGAACACGGTGTCCTGCTCGGAGAAAGGCACGCCGAAACGGATCGAGCCGCCGTGCGTGACCAGCTCGAACTGCTCACCCAGGGTGTTGATCGGCTTCTGCGTGCGGTAGAACACATCGAGCGCGCGCGAGACGCCATCGACGGTGAAGTACGGGTCCACGGTCGACACCACCAGGGCTCGGCCGACCGAGGAGGTGTTGACTTCCACGCCCAGGTAATTGCCCGAGCCGAAGACGTTCTCCTGCTTGATGGCACCGCTGAAGGACAGCTTTTGCTGGCTGGAATAGCCGGCACCAACCTGGATGTTGCCGGTCGGGCGCTCTTCCACGGTCAGGATCACATCGACCTGGTCCTGTGCGCCCGCCACCTCATTGGTGTCGATGGTCACTTCCTTGAAGTAACCGAGGCGCTCCACGCGGTCGCGCGAAGCCTTGATGCGGCGACCGTCGTACCAGGCCGATTCGAACTGACGGAACTCGCGGCGGATCACTTCATCGCGGGTGCGGTTGTTGCCGGCGATCAGCACGCGGCGCACATAGACGCGGCGAGCCGGCTCGGCCACAAAGGTCACCACCACCTGGCCGGTGGCGCGATCGATCTCGGGGCGGCTGTCGACGCGAGCAAAGGCGTAGCCGAAGCTGCCGTACAGATCGGTGAACGCACGCGTGGTCTGGGCCACGGCCTCGCCCTGGTAGGGCTGACCGGGGCGCAGCAGCACCAAACGGCGGAAATCGTCTTCACGGCCCAGGAACTCGCCTTCCAGCTTGACGCCGGTGACGGTGTAGGGCTGGCCTTCATTGACCGTGATGGCGATGCTGATGCTCTGCTTGTCCGGCGAGATGGTCACCTGGGTCGAGGTGACGGCAAACTCCAGATAGCCGCGGTTCATATAGTAGGAGCGCAGGGTCTCCAGGTCGGCATTGAGCTTGGTGCGCGAGTAGCGGTCGGTCTTGGTGTACCAGGTCAGCCAGCCGCTGCTGGTCTGCTCCAGCAGGCCCAGCAAGGTGCCCTCAGAGAAGACCTTGCTGCCCAGGATGCGCACTTCGGCAATCTTGGCCGGCTCGCCTTCGGTCACGTTGAAGCTCACGTTGACGCGGTTGCGCTCCAGCGGCGTGATGGTGGTGGTGACTTCGGCACCGTAGAGGCTGCGCGTCAGGTACTGGCGCTTGAGTTCCTGCTCGGCGCGGTCAGCCAAAGCGCGGTCGAAGGGCTTGCCTTCGCCGATGCCCACATCCTTCAGCGACTTGCTCAGCGCCTCGGTGTCGAACTCCTTGAGGCCCACAAAGCTCACATTGGCAATGATGGGGCGCTCTTCGATGGTGATGACCACATCGTTGCCATCGATGTTGATGCGCACGTCCTTGAACAGGCCGGTGGCAAACAGGGCGCGCAAGGCGGCGGCGCCCTTGTCGTCGTTGTAGCTGTCGCCGACACGGAAGGGCAGGGACGCAAAGACGGTACCGGGGTCGGTACGCTTCAGACCCTCAACACGGATGTCCTTGAGAACAAAGGGATCCACCGCCCAGGCGGCGCCTGACTGCAGTGTGGCCGCAATGGCCAAGGTCAGGATGGAGGGGCGCAGGGGCGCTCCCGTTCTAAAGAATGAGGACATGCAAGTAGAGTCAATGCAGGCCCGTCAAGCGGGCCACGTCGTTGGAAAGGGCCAAAGCCATCATCAGCATCAGGATCAGCGCGCCCGCGCGCTGCAGTTGCGTTTGCCACCACTCCGAGACGGGGCGGCCGCTCAAACCCTCGAAAAGATAATACATCAGGTGTCCACCATCGAGCATCGGCAGCGGCAGCAGGTTCAGCACACCCAAACTGACGCTGACCAAGGCCAGAAAGCCCAGGTACTGCGGCAGACCCGACCGCGCTGACTGACCTGCGTAGTCCGCAATCGTCAGCGGGCCACTGAGGTTCTTCAGCGAAGCCTCTCCGACCAGCATACGGCCGAACATCTTGACGGTCATGGCCGAAACATCCCAGGTGCGTTCGACGCCCCGAAGCAGGCCATCCCACAGGCCGTAACGCACCAGCACCATGGCAGGCGCTGCGCCCACCATCGCTTCGATGCGGCCGATCTTGCGGCCGGCATCGACCATCACCTTGGGCCGCACCTCCAGCTCAACCATCTGGCCATGACGCTCCACCTGCCACTGCATGCTGCGCGCCGGCTCACTCTGGCCCGCCTGACGGATCAGTTCGCGCAAGCTGGCGGCGTCGGCCACTGCCACGCCATCGACACGGCGCACCAGATCGCCCTCCTTGAGCCCAGCAGCCTCGCCCGCGCCACCAGGCGTCAGGCGACCCAGCACCGGCTCGCTGAAGGCCGGGCCCAGACCCAGCTTGCTGACCACCTGGGCATCGATCTCATGGGCACCGAGGCTGTCGGTGTCCAGCACCACGCTACGGCGGCCATGGCCCTGGGCATCGCTGAGCTCCAGATGCAACTTGCGACCCTGCTCCACAGCCTGGGTCAGCTGCCAGCGCAGCTCGGCCAGGGACTGCAGCTCGCGCCATTGCTGGCCATCGGCGGACACGGCCTGCACCCAGTCACCAGCGCGCAAGCCCGCGCGTTCGGCCATGGATCCCGTTAGCGGCGCGCCCAGAATGGGCTTGGGCTCCTCTTGACCGACCCAGTTGACGCCGGCGAACAGCAAGGCGGCCAGCAACAAATTGGCCAGCGGGCCAGCCGCCACCACCGCCACGCGCTGGCGCAGCGGCCGATTGTTGAAGGCCTGCTCGCGCAGACCGGCCGGCACCGGGCCTTCGCGCTCGTCAAGCATGCGCACATAGCCGCCGAGCGGCAAGGCGCAGAGGGTGAACTCGGTCGAATCGGGCGTGCGCTGATGGCGCCAGAGCACGCGGCCAAATCCCACCGAAAAGCGCAAGACCTTGACGCCACAGGCGCGAGCCACGCGGTAATGCCCGTACTCATGCACGACCACCAGCACCGCCAGGGTCAGGATGAAGGCCAGCACGGTGCTCACGCGCCGAGCTCCTCAATCAGGGCCAGGGCCTGGCGGCGCGCACGCTGATCCAGGCCCAGCAAGCCTTCCACGCTGCTGCACTCACCGGCCTGCGGCAGGGTCTGCTCCAGGCTCTGGGCATTGACGCGGTGGATGTGATCGAAGCGCAGGCGGCCGTCGAGGAAGGCTGCGACGGCCTCTTCGTTGGCGGCATTGAGTACGGCAGTCGAACCCTCGGCCGCGCGCAGCGCTTGCCAGGAGAGATACAGACCGGGGAAGCGGCGCTCGTCCGCCTCTTCAAAGCTCAGCGCGGGCTGGGTCAGCAGATCGAGCCGGCTGGCGCCGGCCTCGATGCGCTCGGGGAAGGACAGGCCGTAGGCGATGGGGACGCGCATATCGGGCGTGCCCAGCTGGGCCAGCACCGAGTTGTCGCGGCACACCACCATCGAATGGATGATGCTCTGCGGATGGATCAGCACCTTGATCTGCTCGGGCTTGAGCGAGAACAGCCAGCGCGCTTCGATCACCTCAAGTGCCTTGTTCATCATGGTGGCCGAATCGACCGAGATCTTGCGACCCATCACCCAGTTCGGGTGGGCCACAGCCTGGGCCGGCGCCACCTCGTGCAGGGTGGCCGGGTCGCGCTGGCGGAAGGGGCCGCCGGAGGCGGTGAGCACGATGTGATCGATGCGCTGCGCCCAGGTGCTGCGATCCTCGGGCAGGCATTGGAAGATGGCGGAATGCTCGCTATCGATGGGCAGCAAGGTGGCACCGCCTTGCTCCACCGCCTGCATGAACAAGGCGCCACCGACGACGATGGCCTCCTTGTTGGCCAGCAGCAGGCGCTTGCCCGCTTTTGCTGCCGCCAGGCAGGGCGCCAGGCCGGCCGCGCCGACGATGGCGGCCATGACCATGTCCACCTCGGGATGGGCCGCCACGGCGGACAAGCTGTCCACGCCGTCCAGCACCTCGGTGCGGCTGCCCTGCTCGCGCAATTGGCTGCGCAGCTGCGCGGCCAGGCTCGCATCGGGCAAGACGGCAAAACGCGGCTGCCACTGCAGGCACTGGGCCAGCAAGGCATCCACCCGGCTCATGGCGCTCAGCGCGAAGACTTCGTAACGCTCGGGATGGCGACCCAGCACATCCAGGGTGTTGACGCCGATGGAACCGGTGGAGCCGAGCACGCAGATGCGCTGCGGACGGGTATGAAGACTCATGGCAGGGAGGAACTCAGGGAACTCAGCGCCAGGGCCAGCGGGAAGACCGGCAGCAAGGCATCGACGCGATCGAGCACACCGCCATGGCCCGGCAGCAACTGGCTGCTGTCCTTGGCGCCGACCGCACGTTTGATCAGGGATTCGAACAGGTCACCGACCACGCTCATGCTGGCCAGGAAAACCAGAGCCAGCAGGCCGATGGCCAGGCCCTGCCCTTGCAGCAGGCGCTGGTAGAGGCTGGCGGAATCGACCGCGAACTGGCGGTCGATGACAAAGGTCCAGAACAGACCCAGGGCGAGCACGCCGGCCATGCCGGTCCAGACGCCCTCCCAGCTTTTGCCGGGGCTGATGGTCACGGCCAGCTTGCGCCGGCCGAAGGTCCGACCACCGAAGTAGGCGGCGATGTCGGCCATCCAGACCAGGCAAAAGATGGAGAGCAGGAAGTTGATGCCGGTGGCCTTGGCCTCCAGCATGGCGCCCCAGGCCGCCCACAGCGCCAGGGCGCCGAGCAGCAGGCGCAGGGCCTTGGAGGCCTGCGGCCAGGCTGCCGGGCCGCCGCGCAAGGCATAGGCCCCGCCCAGCACCCAGATCAAGCCCGCCAGCCACCAGCACCAGGCCGGGCGCGGCGCCAGACCGAAGAACCAGAGCGTGCCCGCGCAGGCCGCGGCCAAGGCCGCACCGAAGGCCAGAGCCGGCAGGCCACCGCCAGCATTGAGCCTGCACCACTCCCAACCGGCCGCGCCGATCATCAGCAGGGTCAGCAAGGCGAAAGGCCAGGGCGAGGCGGCGAACAGAGCGGGCAACAAAACGGCCAGCAAGGCCAAGGCCGTGATGATGCGGGCTTTGAGCATGGGGTTCAAACGCCAGCCAGTGCCGGCGCCTCTTTGACGCCGCCAAAGCGGCGGTCGCGTTCACGGAAAGACTCGATGGCCGCGTCCAGCTGCGCCTCACCGAACTCGGGCCACAGGCAGTCGGAGAACACAAACTCGGTGTACGCGACCTGCCAGAGCAGGAAATTGCTGATGCGCACTTCACCGCCGGTGCGGATGAAGAGGTCGGGGTCGGGCGCGTAGTTCATGGCCATGAACTCGGACAGGCGCGCTTCGGTCAGCTCGGCCGGCGGCACGCCCGCCTGCATCGCTGCCTTGCAGGCCTGCACCACATCCCAGCGGCCGCCGTAGTTGAAGGCCACGGACAGGGTCAGCTTGCTGTTGTGCGCCGTGCTGCTCTCGGCCTCGTTCCAGGCATTGCGCAGCTTGTCAGACACTGCCTCGCGGTCACCGACGATGCGGATGCGCACCCCCATGGCCCCCATGCGCGCCAGGTAGCGCGACACGGCTGCCAGCACCAGACCCATCAGGCCCGAGACTTCATCGCTGGGGCGCTTCCAGTTCTCCGAGGAGAAGGCAAACACCGTCAGGTACTCGATCTCGCGATCGATGCAGGCCTGCACGATCTTGACCAGGGCATCGACGCCCTGCTTGTGGCCGAAGAAGCGCGGCAGAAAGCGCTTCTTCGCCCAGCGGCCGTTGCCATCCATCACGATGGCCACATGGCGGGGCACCGCCTTCTTCTCGGTCGTCACTGTCGCGAGCTCGCTCAGACCGCCAGGATTTCGGCTTCTTTGGCCGCGACCAGCTTGTCGATCTCGGCGATGGTGCGATCGGTCAGCTTCTGCACATCGTCCAGGCTGCGGCGCTCGTCGTCTTCGCTGATCAGCTTGTCCTTGGTCAGCTTCTTGGCTTGCTCATTGGCATCGCGGCGCAGATTGCGCACGGCGATCTTGGCGTCTTCGCCTTCGTTGCGCACCACCTTGGTCAGGTCGCGGCGGCGCTCTTCGTTGAGCGGCGGCATCGGCACGCGGATCAGCTCGCCTTGCGAAGCCGGGTTCAGGCCCAGATCGGACTCACGAATCGCCTTCTCGATCTTGGCACCCATGCCTTTTTCCCAGGGCTGCACGCTGATGGTGCGGGCATCGAGCAAGGTCACATTGGCCACCTGGGTGACGGGCACCATGGAGCCGTAGTAGTCGACACTGACCTGATCGAGGATGCCGGGGTGGGCGCGGCCGGTGCGGATCTTGTGCAACTCGTTCTTCAGCGCCTCGACCGACTTGGCCATCTTGGCTTCAGCGTTCTGCTTGATGTCTGCAATGCTCATGATTCTTGACCTTGAAAACCTTTGTTTCTCAAACGTGCACCAGCGTGCCTTCGTCTTCGCCCATCACCACGCGCTTGAGCGCGCCGGCCTTGAGGATGCTGAACACGCGGATCGGCAGCTTCTGGTCGCGGCACAGCGCGAAAGCGGTGGCGTCCAGCACCTGCAGATTCTTGGTGATGGCCTCGTCAAAGCTGATGCGCGAGTAGCGGGTCGCACTCGGGTCCTTCTTGGGATCGGCGGTGTAGACACCATCGACCTTGGTGGCCTTGAGCACGATCTCAGCGCCAATCTCGGCACCACGCAGCGCGGCGGCCGTGTCGGTGGTGAAGAAGGGGTTGCCCGTGCCGGCCGCGAACACCACGACCTTGCCTTCTTCCAGATACTGCAGGGCCTTGGGGCGCACATAAGGCTCCACCACCTGCTCGATGCCGATGGCCGACATCACGCGAGCGACGATGCCTTCCTGGCGCATGGTGTCGGCCAGGGCCAGGGAGTTCATCACCGTGGCCAGCATGCCCATGTAATCGGCCGTGGCGCGGTCCATGCCGACCGAGCCGCCCGCGACACCGCGGAAGATATTGCCGCCACCGATGACCACCGCCACCTCCACGCCGAGCTCGGTGACCTCGCGGATCTCCTGCACCATGCGCACGATGGTCGCGCGGTTGATGCCGAAAGCGTCGTCGCCCATCAGGGCTTCACCGGAAAGTTTGAGCAGGATGCGTTTGAGCGCGGGCATGAGGACCTCTTGATGGCTGCTGTTGCTGAATGGGATGTCGGGCTTGTGCCGCGTCTGCAGACCGCCGGGTAGGCAGCCATGCAGCCCAAGAATGGGGCCGCCGACTTCAACGGGCACAAGTGTAAAGGGCGCCAGAGGCGCCCTTTGTTTGCTTCAGGGCTTACTGGCCCTTGGCGGCGGCCACTTGCGCGGCCACTTCGGCGGCGAAGTCGTCCACCTTCTTCTCGATGCCTTCGCCCACCACGTACAGGGTGAAGCTCTTCACCGTGGTGGCCTTGTCCTTCAGCATGGCGGCGACGGTTTGCTTGCCGTCAGCGGCCTTCACGAAGACTTGGTCCAGCAGCGAGACTTCCTTCAGGAACTTCTGCACGGCGCCGTCCACCATCTTGGCGACGATGTCGGCCGGCTTGCCGGACTCGGCAGCCTTCTCGGCAGCGATCTTGCGCTCCTTCTCGACCAGCTCAGCCGACACTTCGGCAGCCGACAGGGCAGCCGGCTTCATGGCAGCCACGTGCATGGCGACGTCCTTGGCGGCCACTTCGTCGCCGTCGAACTCGACCATCACGCCGATGCGGGTTCCGTGCAGGTAGGAAGCCAGCTTGGTGCCCGATGCATAGCGCTGGAAGCGGCGGATCGACATGTTCTCGCCGATCTTGCCGATCAGACCCTTGCGCACGTCTTCCACGGTCGGGCCGAAGCCTTCTTGCGACAGCGGCAGCGCCGACAGGGCGGCCACATCGGCCGGGCCTTCGGTGGCGACCAGGCCAGCGACCGCGTTCACGAAGGCCAGGAAGGCATCGTTCTTAGACACGAAGTCGGTTTCGCAGTTCACTTCCAGCAGGGCGCCCACGCCGCCGACCACGGCCGAGGCGACCACGCCTTCAGCGGTCACGCGCGAAGCGGCCTTGCCCGCCTTGTTGCCCAGCTTGACGCGCAGGATTTCTTCGGCACGACCCAGATCGCCTTCGGCTTCGGTCAGCGCCTTCTTGCATTCCATCATCGGGGCATCGGTGCGGGCGCGCAGCTCAGCGACCATGCTTGCGGTAATTGCAGCCATTTGTTTCTCCGTTACTCAATGAACCTGCCCGGTTTCACGCGGGCAGACACTTCAACCAATTTGCTTTGAAAAAAAGGGGCTGAACACAGCCCCTTGATTCGGCGTCAGCCTGGCCGCTTGAAACTCAAGCGCCTTCGGCGACTTCCACGAACTCGTCGCCAGCCGGGGCAGCGGCTTGCACGACTTCGTTGCCGGCGTTGGCACGGCCTTCGATCACGGCGTCAGCGACGGCGCGAGCGTACAGCGCCACAGCCTTGGCGGAGTCGTCGTTGCCGGGGATGACGTAGTCGATGCCTTCGGGCGAGTGGTTGGTGTCAACCACGCCGATCACGGGGATGCCCAGCTTCTTGGCTTCGGCCACGGCGATCTTGTGGAAGCCCACGTCGATCACGAAGATGGCGTCGGGCAGACCGTTCATGTCCTGGATGCCGCCGATGTTCTTTTCCAGCTTGGCCAGATCGCGTTGGAACAGCAGGGCTTCCTTCTTGATGGCGGGCTGGGTGCCGGCTTCGACCTGGGCTTGCATGTCCTTCAGGTTCTTCAGCGAGGCCTTGACCGTCTTGAAGTTGGTCATCATGCCGCCCAACCAGCGTTGGTCGACGTAAGGCACGCCAGCGCGCTGGGCTTCCAGGGCCACCACTTCACGGGCTTGGCGCTTGGTGCCAATCATCATGATGGTGCCGCGCTTGGCCGACAGCTGGCGAATGAACTTCAGAGCCTCTTC
Source organism: Paucibacter sp. B51 (assembly GCF_027863535.1). NCBI lineage: Bacteria > Pseudomonadati > Pseudomonadota > Betaproteobacteria > Burkholderiales > Sphaerotilaceae > Roseateles > Paucibacter sp. B51. Next base: position 4,795,456 of record NZ_JAPIVN010000001.1, read on the forward strand.
AAACGCAGGCAGCGTCTTTTCGAGGTTGATGATGTGAATCTTGTTGCGGTGGCCGTAGATATACGGGGCCATCTTGGGGTGCCAGAAGCGGGTTTGGTGACCAAAGTGGACGCCGGCTTCCAGCATTTCGCGCATCGTAACGGACATGTTTTTAACTCCGAAGGTTGTGTCTAAAATCCGGCCCGAATTGCTCTGCTTCGTGACCTCTGCCCCATATCCAAACGGGGCCTGGCCTCTTGCAACAACTTGCAGCAGCAACACCTCTCAGTGGCCGGTTTGCGATTGATTCACCAGCACAAACCCCGGGCAAAAATTGCCTAGGGCGTCCGGCAAAACCCAAAGAGTATACACGACCTATGCCCAACGACCTGAGCAGTGCCTTGGCTGCCCTGCATGAAGGCCGCCTTCACGCTCTGGATGCCCTGCAGTCCAGCCAGCACGCCGCCCATTCCGACGCCTGCCGTCACGCCTACATCGACGACTCCCTCGATCGCATGGCGCCCGCCGCGCAAGCCGCCGCCGAGGCCTGCGATGCCGCGGCCCGCGCCGGCGCCCCCCGCCCTCGGCTGGGCGGCCTGGCCATCGGCATCAAGGACTTGTTCGATGTGGCCGGCGCCACCAGCAGCGCCGGTTCGCGCCTGCTGCAGGGCCATCCGCCCGCAAGCAGCGACAGCCCCGCGGTGGCCCGCCTGCGCCAGGCCGGCGCCGCCCTGCTGGGCCGCAACACCATGAGCGAGTTCGCCTTCTCCGGTGTGGGTATCAACCCGCACCAAGGCACGCCCGCCAACCCCGTCACCCAAGCCCTCGATCGCCACGAGCGCATCCCCGGAGGCTCCACCTCCGGCGGCGCGGTTTCGGTGGCCACCGGCGCCGCCTGGGCCGCCCTGGGCTCGGACACCGGTGGCTCGATCCGCATCCCGGCCGCCCTGCAAGGCCTGGTCGGCTTCAAGAACACCGCCCGGCTGACGCCGACCGAAGGCTGCATCCCCCTGTCCACAACACTCGACACCGCCTGCGCCATCACCCGCTCGGTGCGCGACGCCGTGCTGCTGCATGAGGTGCTGGCCGCGCGCACCGTGCACCTGCAAGCACGGCCGCTGAACGCCTGCCGCTTTGCCGTGGTGAAGAACCATTTCCTCGACGGCATGGACGACGCGGTCAGCACCGCTTTCGAAGCGAGCCTGCGCCTGCTGCGCCAACAAGGCGCGCAGATCGAAGAGATCCAGCTGCCCGCCTTGCAGGACCTGCCCCAGCTGCAAGCCCAAGGTGGCTTTGCCGCGGCCGAAAGCTGGGCCTGGCACCGCCCCCTGATGAACGCCCACGGCGACAGCGCCTACGACCCCCGTGTCGCCACACGCATCCGCCGCGGCGAGGCCATCAGCGCCGCCGACTACATCGACCTGATCCACGCCCGCCGCCGCTGGATCGCGGCGATGGAATCGCAGCTGCAAGGCTTCGATGCCGTGCTCAGCCCCACCGTGCCGGTGGTCGCCCCCCTGCTGCAACCCTTGCTGCTGAGCGACGAGGCCTTCTTCACCACCAACGCCCTGCTGCTGCGCAACCCCTCGGTGGTCAATCTGCTCGATGGCTGTGCCCTGTCCCTGCCCTGCCATGCGGCGGGCCAGTTGCCGGTCGGCCTGATGGTGTGGGCACCAGCCCTGCAGGACGAGCAGGTCCTGAGCCTGAGCCTGCACATCGAGCAGGCCCTGCGCGCGCACACCTCCGGCGAGGAGCACTGAGATGCGCATCGCCATCATCGGCGCCGGCGTGGCCGGCGTCTGCAGTGCCTACGAGCTGGCCGCGGCCGGCCACCAGGTCACCGTCTTCGAGCGCCGCGGCAGCGTGGCCGCAGAAGGCAGCTTTGCCACCGGCGGCCATATCGCGCCGGCCCTGATGCTGCCCTGGCTGGCCCCCGCCTTCCCGCGCCCCGGCGCTGGCCCGCTGGGCTGGCAATGGCAGCGCTGGCGCCAACAGCGCAAGCCGGCCACGCAAGAGGCGCAAGACCGCCTGCTGCAACTCGCCCGCTTCAGCTTCGAGCGCCTGCAAGCACTGCGCCGCCATCTGCAGCTGGATCACGAGCGCGCCGAGGGCCAGCTCGTGCTGCTGCGCCAGGACAAGGATCAGAAGGCCATCCAGGCCGGCCTGGAACGCCTGCAGCGCCTGGAGCTGCCGCACCGCCTGCTCGATGCCGCGCAATGCCTGGCCCTGGAGCCCGGCCTCAACCCCGAGATCGCCCTGCATGGCGGCGTGCAACTGGGCGTGGGCGAGGTGGGCAACACGCGCCAGTTCTGCCACCTGCTGCGCAGCGAAGCGCAGCGCCTGGGTGCGCGCTTTCGCTTCCACACGACGGTGCGCAGCCTGGAAGCGGGCGCGCCCACCCGCCTGGTGCACGAATACACCCCGACCGACGAGCAACTGGGCAGCAGCCCGCGCCGCAACGAGCCCCAGGAGGCCGGCGACACCCAGCCCGCGCCGCTGGGCCCGCAGGAAGAGCGCTTCGACGCGGTGCTGGTCTGCGCCGGCACCGGTGCAGCGCCGCTGCTCAAGGCCCTGGGATTGAAGCCTCGCTGGCGCGAGCTGCACACCCTGTCGATCACCGCACCACTGCGCGTGCTGGAGGCCCACCCGCATCTGGGCCCGGCGGCCGGCCTGCTGGACTGGCAGCGCCAGATCGGCATCGCCCGCATCGGTCAGCGCGTGCGCGTGTCCAGCCTGCCCCGGCCACATGCGCTTGAATTGAAGGCCAGCACCCTGGCGCCCTTGCATGAGACCCTGAACGACTGGTTCCCTGGCGCCATGCAGGCCGGCCAGGTGCAGAAGTGGCAAGGCAGTCATCTGGTTCTTGATGACGGCCTGCCGGTGCTGGGCGCCAGCGGGCAGCCCGGCATCTGGCTCAATCTAGGCCAGCAATCGCTCGCGCATTCAGGCTGGACCCTGGCCTGCGGTGCGGCCGCCGTGCTGGCGCATCAAATCAGCGGCAAAACAGCCAGTGACATGCACGGCAGCGAGCCGCCCGATATCCGCGGGCTGGACATCACGCGCTCCGCCTGACAAGCTGGGGCCGTGCTGCTCGACCTCCAACACCCCGCCCACGCGCTGCCCCTGCACAGCGCGGCACAAAGCCGCGCCATCGAGGCCGCAGCCCTGGCCCATTCGCCCTCGCCACCCTTGATGGAGCGGGCCGGCCTGGCGCTGGCGCGCCTGATCCTGGCCTTGCCGCGGCGCGGCGAGGGGCCGGTGCTGTTCGCCTGCGGGCCCGGCAACAACGGCGGCGACGGCCTGGTGGCCGCGCGCCTGCTGCATCAGCACGGCCTGCCTGTTCAGGTTCAGCTGATGGACGCCAGCCGCGCCGGCAGCCAGCGGCCTGCCGATGCGCAAGCAGCCCTGAAAGCCGCCCAAGCCGCCGGCGTGCCCATCCAGGTCGGCTGGCAGGCGCCGGAGCGCTGCAGCCTGGCCGTCGACGCCTTGCTGGGGCTGGGTCTGCAGCGCGCACCCAGCGGAGCGCTGGCCGAGGCGATCCGCGGCTTGAACGCCCTGCCCGCTCGCGGGTCCGGCTGTGCCCTGCTGGCGGTGGACCTACCCAGCGGACTGATGGCCGACACCGGCATGCCCGCCCCGGGCGACTCCACCAGCCCTGCCACTGCTGTACAAGCCCAGCATTGCCTGAGCCTGCTGACCTTGAAGCCCGGCCTGTTCACCGGCCAGGGCCGCGCTTTGTGCGGCCGGATCTGGTTTGACGATCTGGGCGTGGACCTCGGCGGCAGCGCCGCGCTGGCCCAGCTGATCGCGCGCGACAGCCTTCAGCCCTGGCTGCGCGGTCAGGGCGGCGCTCGGCACCTGCAGCACAAGGGCAGCCAAGGGGATGTGCTCGTGATCGGCGGTGCGCCGGGCATGCGCGGCGCCGCACGCCTGGCCGCCCGCGCCGCCTTGGCGGCAGGCGCCGGCCGGATCTACGCCTGGCTGCTGGACTCAGCAGCCGACGCCGACGTGGACCCGCAGCGCCCCGAGCTGATGCGCTGGAATTCCCCGTTATCCGATGGCAAGGGAGGCACCTGGCCTGGGCGCACCGTGGTCTGCGGTTGCGGCGGCGGCGAAGCCGTCGGCGGCGTGCTCGCCGAGGTGCTGGGCCATGCCGAGCGCCTGGTGCTCGATGCCGATGGACTCAATGCCGTGGCCCGCGAGCCCCGCCTGCGCGCCCTGCTCTCGGCTCGCATGGGCCTGGGCCTGGCGACGGTGCTGACACCCCACCCGCTGGAGGCCGCGCGCCTGCTGGGCTGCACGGTGACCGAGGTGCAAGCGGACCGGCTCCAGAGCGCGCGCAAGCTGGCAGATCAGCTGCACTGCACGGTGCTGCTGAAAGGCTCCGGCAGCGTGATCGCATCACCGAGCCAGGACCACACACCCCTCTCACACCTCACGCCCCTCACACCGCAAATCGCCATCAACTCCAGCGGCAATGCGGCCCTCGCCACACCGGGCAGCGGCGATGTGCTGGCCGGATGGCTGGGCGGCCTGTGGGCGCAAACGCCCTCGCTGCAACCCGCAAGCGTGGCCGGCGCCGCCTGCCACTGGCATGGCCTGGCGGCTGAAACGCAAATCGGCGGCCCCTTGCGAGCCGCCGATCTGGTGGAGCGCATGCATGCGCTCCATGCGCAAGCGCAGGCCTGAGCCCGGGTCTGAGCCCGGGTCAGAACCCGCACTCAGGCCGCAACTCAGGCCGTAGCCTTAGCGTCGCTTGCCACCCGTCTTGGCGGACGCGGCCGCAGACTTGCCGGCCTTGGCCGATTTGCCTGACTTGCTGGCCTTGGACGCCTGGTTCTTGCGTGCCACCTGACGCGCCAACTCCACGGGGTGCGGCGCTTGCGCCGCGGGGCTGCTGGCACCGCCGCTGCGGCTGCGGCCCGCCGTGCCGCGACGTGCCGCCTTGGCCACGGCCTTGACTTCCCGGTCGCGGCTCAGCAATTGCTCCAGTTCTTCTTCGGCAGTGACCGGCAAGGCCAGGGCCGCGGCGCGCGCACCCTGCCCAGCCTTGTCGCGAGCCGCACGGGCCAGCAGCTTGGCCTCGCCGCTCTCCTGCACCAGCCGGAAATCAATCTTGCGCGCATCGAGATCAACGCGGCCAACCTGCACCTGCACCTTGGCACCGGTCGCGTAACGGATGCCGGTGCGTTCGCCACGCAGCTCCTGGCGCACCTCGTCGAACTTGAAGTACTCGCCACCGAGCTCGGTGATGTGGATCAGGCCCTCGACGAACAAGGCGTCGAGCTGCACGAACAGGCCAAAGCTGGTGACCGCGCTGACGGTGCCGGCAAACTCCTCGCCCAGGTGCTCGCGCATATAGCGGCACTTGAGCCAGGCCTCGACATCGCGCGAGGCCTCGTCGGCGCGGCGCTCGTTGGCGCTGCAATGCGCGCCCACCACCTCCCAGCGTTCCAGCTCGGTCGCGGCCTTGGCCGGATCGATGGGCGCCGCGCGACCCGGGCGCTTGGCGGGCATGGGCACATCCATCTTGCCGGCGTCGAGCTGGTACTTCTTGTCCGACAGGATGGCCTTGATGACGCGATGCACCAGCAAGTCGGGGTAGCGTCGGATCGGGCTGGTGAAGTGGGTGTAGGCCTGGTAGCTGAGGCCGAAGTGCCCGGCGTTCGCGGCCGTGTACTGCGCCTGCTGCATGGAGCGCAGCAGCATGGCGTGGATCTGGGTCGCATCGACCCGGTCCTTGGTGGCCGCGGCAATGGCCTGGTACTCGCTGGGCTTGGGGTTGTCGCCGATGGAAAGGCCCAGGCCCAGGGCGCGCAGATAGGCCTGCAGCGCGACACGCTTCTCCGGCGTGGGACCCTCGTGCACGCGGAACAGTGAGCCGTGCTTGGAATGCTCGATGAAATCGGCCGCGCAAACATTGGCGGCCAGCATGGCCTCCTCGATCAGCTTGTGCGCCTCATTGCGGGTGCGCGGGATGATTTTCTCGATGCGGCCGTTGTCGTCGCAGACGATCTGCGTTTCCACCGTGTCGAAATCGATGGCACCGCGGCGGTGGCGCTCGCCCAGCAAGGCGCGGTAGACCTCGTGCAGGTTCAGCAGATGCGGCACCAGATCGCGGCGCTTGGCAGCCTCGGGGCCATGGGTGTTGCCAAGAATCGCCGCCACCTCGTTGTAAGTGAAGCGCGCATGGGAGCGGATCACGGCCGGGTAGAACTGGTAGGCCGAGACTTCGCCACTTTCGTTGACCAGCATGTCGCAAACCATGGACAGGCGGTCTTCGTAGGGGTTCAAGGAGCACAGGCCGTTGGACAGCTTCTCCGGCAGCATGGGGATCACGCGGCGCGGGAAGTAGACCGAGGTGGCACGCTCGTAAGCGTCGCCATCGAGCGGGTCGCCGGGTTTCACGTAATGGCTGACGTCGGCAATGGCCACCAACAGACGCCAGCCGCTGAAGGCCGTCTTGCCTCGCCCCTGCTTGTGCGGCTCGCAGTAGACGGCATCGTCGAAATCGCGCGCGTCTTCGCCGTCGATGGTGACCAGGGCGACATCGCGCAGGTCGATGCGGCCTTTGAGATCGACGGCGCGCAGCTTCTCGGGCAGCTTGGCTGCCTGCGCCAGCGTGGCGGCGCTGAAGCGGTGCGGCACGTCGTACTTGCGGACGGCGATCTCGATCTCCATGCCGGGATCGTCAATCTCACCCAGCACTTCAACGACACGACCCACCGGCTGGGCATAAAGCGAAGGCGGCTCGATCAACTCGACCGCCACCACCTGACCCGCCACGGCATTGGCAATGCCGGCCTTGGGAATCAGGATGTCCTGCCCCATGCGCTTGTCCTCGGGCGCCACCAGCCAGATGCCGGACTCAAGCAGCAAACGGCCGATGATGGGCTTCTTCTTGCGCTCGAGGATCTCCAGCACCCGACCCTCGGGCCGGCCGCGCTTGTCATAACGCGTGATTCGCACGCGCAGGCGATCGCCGTGCATGACGGCATGCATTTCCTGCTGCGAAAGGTAGATGTCTTGCGTGCCGACATCGGGCAGCAAGAAACCGTGGCCATCGCGATGGCCTTGCAGCGTGCCCTCGACCTCGCTCAGCAATCCGGGGGTTTCGGCAGGCGCGGCTGCTTTCGCATTCGCGGTACTTGAGTTCTTAAAGTTTTTGATGATAGAATCCTTGCTTTCCTGAAACGACAGGGCTTACTCGATACCGATCGAAAGATACTTGGAATCGAGCTCAGCTTTGAACCTTGCCCAGGTGGCGGAATTGGTAGACGCACTAGTTTCAGGTACTAGCGGGTAACTCCGTGGAGGTTCGAGTCCTCTCCTGGGCACCAAATCCATCAAAGGCCGATATCGCAAGATATCGGCCTTTGTCATTCTCGCGCCCAGAAAGCAAAGTCCGGCGGACTTTGCGTGAGGACGAGAAGGCTTCGCCCCAAAGGAGCGAAGCGGGGTCGCAGCCATGTGACCGAGTCCTCTCCTGGGCACCAAATCCATGAAAAGCCGGTATCGAAAGATACCGGCTTTTTTCTTGCGCGCACCCAATTCAAATTCGAGATCAGGTGCGACGCGCGCATCCGACAGTGCGGATGCCGCGAAAAAGAAAGTAGAGAAAAAAGAGAAAAGCCGGCCGACGCCGACCTGCATCAGGTCAGCGTCGCCGGCTTTTTGCATGGCCTGCAGCGTAGGCTCAGACAACGAATTTCTTGGCCAGCGCATCGGGGCGCATGTCGTCGTACTCTTCGAAGGGCTGATGGATCCAAGGGCTGGTTTCCAGCATTTCGACGTAGTAGTCGGGCGTGTAGCTGGACACACCCTTGGTCCAGATCACCGCGGAGCGCAGCTCGCTGATCGCCGGCATGCCGCGTAAGCGCTCGACCACCGCCTTCAGCGTCACGCCGGAATCCGCCAGGTCATCGACCAGCAGCACGCGGCCGGCCAACTCGCCCTTGGGCATGGTGATGTACTTGGCGATGTCCAGGCGGCCCTGGATGGTGCCGGCTTCGGCGCGGTAGGAGCTGGTGGACATGATGCCCAGCGGCTTGTCGAACACGCGGGACAGCACGTCGCCGGGGCGCATGCCACCACGGGCCAGGCACAGGATTTGATCGAACTCCCAGCCGGAAGCGTGGATCTTGAGCGCCAGGCGCTCGGTCAGCATGTGGTATTCGTCCCAGGACACGTACAGATGCTTGCCGTCGTCGGTCAACATGGATGGTTTCTCCTGTGGAGTGGGCGGGTGAGGCTCAAAAAACTAAGAAAGACTGGCCCTGCAGCGAGCGAGGCCAGAGCAGCGCGAGCGCGAGGCTCAGGCCGTGTAGGGATGACGCAGCAGGATGGTGTGCTCGCGGTCCGGACCGGTCGACACCATATCAATCGGCGCGCCGATGACTTCCTTGATACGTTGCAGGTAATTGCGCGCATTCAGCGGCAACGCGTCCCAGGAGGTGGCACCGAAGGTGGTCTCGGTCCAGCCCGGGAAGGTTTCGTAAATCGCTTCGCTGCCGACGATCTCATCGCCATCGAGCGGCAGGATGTCGAGCACGCGGCCGTCGGCCAGCTTGTAGCCCACGCACATCTTGATCTCGCTCAGACCATCCAGCACGTCGAGCTTGGTGATGCACAGGCCCGTGATGCCGTTGATGATGACCGAACGCTTGAGCGCCGCGGCATCAAACCAACCACAGCGACGGGCGCGGCCGGTCACGGTGCCTTTTTCCTGGCCCACGGTGGACAGGTGGTAGCCGACGGTGCCTTCCTTTTCCCACTCGAGCTCGGTCGGGAACGGGCCCGAGCCGACGCGGGTGGTGTAGGCCTTGGTGATGCCCAGCATGTAGTGCAGCATCTGCGGGCCCACGCCAGCGCCTGCAGCGGCATTGCCAGCCACGCAGTTGCTCGAGGTGACATAGGGGTAGGTGCCGTGGTCGATGTCCAGCAGCGTGCCTTGCGCGCCTTCGAACAGGATGTTGGCGCCTGCCAGATGCGCCTTGTGGATCATGTAGCCCACATCGGCCATCATGGGCTTGATCACCTCAGCCATCTTCATGGCCTGATCAAAGATGGGCTGGAACTCCAGAGCCTTGGCATTCAGATAACCAGCCAGCGCAAAGTTGTGCAGCTCCAGCAGCTCGCGCAGCTTCTTGGCAAAACGATCAGGATGCTTCAGGTCTTGCACACGCAGGGCACGGCGGGCGACCTTGTCTTCGTAGGCCGGGCCGATGCCCTTGCCGGTGGTGCCGATCTTGCCGGCGCCGCTGCTTTCACGCAGGGCTTCGCGAGCCTTGTCCACTTCCACATGGAAGGGCAGGATCAGCGGGCAGGACTCGCTGATGAAAAGGCGCGAACGCACTTCCACGCCCGCCTTCTCCAGGCGCTCGATCTCACCGAGCAAATGGGTTGGATCGACCACCACACCGTTGCCGATGTAGCAGGCCACGCCGTCGCGCATGATGCCCGAGGGGATCAGCTGCAGCGCGGTCTTCACGCCCTTGATGACCAAGGTGTGGCCGGCATTGTGGCCGCCCTGGAAACGCACCACGCCCTGGGCGTGGTCGGTCATCCAGTCGACAACCTTGCCCTTGCCTTCGTCACCCCATTGAGTGCCCACAACAACCACATTGCGGCCACGAGCGATTTCGCTATTCATCTTGATAACCCGATGATCAAAAGTAATTCCTGGCGACACGCGACTCAGAGCGCGCGCACCACCCACTGAGTGTCGATCTGGACCAGCTCGCGGTCGCAGTCGAATTCGTCGCCTTCGTGTTCATGCCCTGGCAGCACGCACACCACGGTTTCACCCGCCTCGCGCAGCCGACGCACCGCCGCCCGCAACTCGGCATCCTCGCCCCAGGGCGCCCGGACCGCCGCCCGCAAGGGGCTGGCCGGGCTCAGGGCCTCGAGCGTCTTCAGGTCGAGGCTGAAGCCCACCGCCGGGCGGCGACGGCCAAACACCGCCCCCACCTCGTCGTAACGACCGCCGCGCAGCACGGCATCGCTGAAACCCTCGGCGTAGAGCGCGAAGCGCACGCCGCTGTAATAGGCATAGCCCGTCAGATCCGCCAAGTCAAAGCCGATGCGGATGTCCGGATGGCTGTGCTGCAGGTGCTGAGCCAGCCATTGCAGATCGTCAAGCGCGGCCGTGATCAGCGGATGCGCAGGCAAGACCTCGCGCGCGCGCGCCAGCACCTCGACACCTCCGAACAGCGACAGCAGACTTTGCAAATGCGCCTGCACCGCCGCCGGCAAATCGACCGACAAGGCGCGCAACGAACCGGCATCCTTGCTGGCCATGGCACCCACCAGGGCATCCAGCTGCAAGGCCGACAGCTGCAGATCACCCAGCACACCACGCACCAGACGGGCATCGCCCATGTCCAAGGCGGCGTGCTTGAGGCCTGCACGTTGCACCGCATCGAGGGCCAGCTCCTGCACTTCCAGATCGGCCTCAAGGCCGGCATGGCCGTAGATCTCGATACCGAACTGCAGCGGCTCGCGGGTCGCATGCAAGCCCGCCGGACGGGTGTGCAGCACCGGGCCGCAGTAGCACAGGCGGGTCACACCGGCGCGGTTCAGCAGGTGCGCGTCGATGCGAGCCACCTGGGGCGTGGTGTCCGCGCGCAGGCCGAGGCTTCGACCCGAGAGCTGATCCACCAGTTTGAAGGTTTGCAGGTCCAGCGCGTGGCCGGTTCCGGAGAGCAGCGAGTCCAGATGCTCCAGCAGCGGGGGCATCACCAGCTCGCAACCGTAGCTGCGCGCCATGTCCAGAAGCTCGCGGCGCAGCTCTTCGATGCGGCGCGCCTGGGACGGCAGAACGTCAGCGATATGCTCGGGCAGCAGCCAAGCAGAGGCCATGGGGATTCGGGAGGGGGTTAAAAACGCATTGTACCGGCGCTGCGGCCGGATTGCCCCTCGGGCATCCCCAATTCCCCGCTTTCCCCCGTTTTTCCGCGCTCAGCGGCGCAAATCAAACACGCTTCACTGCGAAATCCACAACAAAGCGAGCAGCCCCGCCAGCATGCTGAGCAAGCCGACAAAACGGATCTGCCCGTCGGTCATGGCCAGCATGCGGGCGAAGACCTGGCGCCAGGAGGCCGGGCTGAGCAGGGGCAACAAGCCTTCGATCACCAGCATCAAGGCCAGCGCCGTCAACCAGCTGTTGCCACTCATGCGCCCTGCCCTCCTCGCGTGTTGCCAGCGATGCCGCGTTTACTTGCGCGGACCGGAGGTCGCCGCACCACCGGCAGCGCCGGAGCCACGCATGGCCCTGAAGAAGTCGCTGCTCGGGTCCACCACCATCACATCCGACTTGTTACGGAAGGTGCTGCGGTAAGCCTCCAGCTGGCGGTAGAACTGCGCAAACTGCGGGTCACGACCGAAGGCTTCGGCGTACAGGGCCGAAGCCTTGGCATCGCCCTCACCCTTGATCTTCTGCGCATCGCGGTAGGCCTCGGCCACGATCACTTCGCGCTGACGGTCGGCATCGGCCTTGATCTTTTCAGCATCCGCGCCACCGGTGGAACGCAGCTCATTGGCCACGCGCAGGCGCTCGGACTTCATGCGGTTGTAGACCGAGTCGGTGATGTTGGCGGAGAAGTCGACGCGCTTGATGCGTACATCCACCACCTCGATACCGAACTGCTTGGCCTCGTCTTCCAGGCGCTTGCGCACATCGTTCATGACCTTCTCGCGCTCGGTCGAGAGCACGGCCAGCACGGTGCGCTTGGTCACTTCTTCGTTGAACGCCGCTTGCACGATGGGGCTCAGGCGGTTCTCGACGTTACGCATGTCGGAGCCGTTGTTGCGGATGAACTGGCGCGGCTCGGCCACGCGCCACTTCACCAGCCAATCGATCACCAGGCTCTTCTTCTCGGCCGTGAAGATCGGGCGCGACTCGGGGCTGTCCAGGGTCTGCACACGGCGATCCAGCAAAACTGCGTTCTGCAGCGGCGGCGGCAGCTTGACCTTCAGACCGGGCTCGGTGATGACTTCCTTGATTTCACCCAGGGCGTAGACGACCGCGAACTGGCGCTGGTCGACGATGAAGAGCATGGAGCTGGCCAGCATGAAGGCGATCAGGGCGCCGACCGCGATGGAGGCAATACGGTTCATCTCTATCACTCCCTGAAATCAACGGCCGTCGCGGCTGCGCAGGCCGTCGCGCGAACGCATGTCGTTATTGCCCACGGTGGCCGGGGTCTCGCTGGACGGCACAGCCGCCGGCACGGTGCTGGTGACACTGCCACCGGCCTGCTGGATCAGCTTGTCCAACGGCAGGTACAGCAGGTTGGAGCCATTGCGGCTGTCCACCATCACCTTGCTGACGTTGGAATAAACCTGTTGCATGGTGTCGGTGTAGAGGCGGTCGCGTGTGACCGCCGGTGCCTTCTGGTACTCGGCCAGCACACTCTTGAAGCGCTGCGCATCACCTTCGGCCTGCGCCACCACACGAGCCTTGTAACCCTCGGCCTCTTCGCGCAGGCGCGCCGAAGTGCCTTGGGCCTTGGGGATCACGTCGTTGGCGTAGGCCTGGCCTTCGTTCTTCAGGCGCTCGCGGTCGGCGCCGGCCTTGAAGGCATCGTCGAAGGCAGCCTGCACCTGCTCGGGCGCCTGCACGTTCTGCACGTTCACGGCCTTGATCAGGATGCCGGCCTTCAGACGATCCATCTGGGCCTGCACCGACTTGACCAGCTCGGCCGCGATGGCATCGCGCTGCTCGTACAGCACCGAGTCCATCTTGCTTTTGCCGACGATCTCGCGCACGGCCGATTCGGCCGCCAAGATCACCGCCTCATCGGGCTTGTTGTTCTCGAACAGGTAGTCGCGCGCATCCTTGAGGATGAACTGCACGGTGAAGCGGATGTCGACGATGTTCTCGTCCTGCGTCAGCATGGAAGAGTCACGCAGCCCCGTGGCCGCCACCACCGAGTTGCGGCCCACCTCGACCTGGCGCAGCTGGGTCACGGCGACCACCTCGCTGGCCTGGAAGGGGAACGGCAGGCGCCACTGGAAGCCGGCATCGACCGTCTTGCTGTACTTGCCGAAGGAGGTGATCACCCCTTGCTGGCCTTCCTGCACGATAAAGAAGCCGCTGCCCAGCCAACCGACCAACACCACGCCGCCGATCAGCAAAGCGCCGACGCTGGCGCTCTTCATATCGGGCTGGTAGTTGTTGCCACCACCCGAGTCGCCGTTGTTGTTATTGCCGCCATTGCCGGCGGGCTTACCACCGAACATGCCGGAGAGCTTGCGATTGAAATCACGCCAGAGCTCATCCAGATCCGGCGGGCCGTCATTGCGGCCGTTGTTCAGCAGACGTCCTGCCCGCCAGTTCTGGGGCCACAGGCCGCGCAGCAAAGCGGCAGCCGCGGCCGCCAGAGGCTTGATGCGGCCGGCAGCGGGGCTGCTCATCACGGGCCGCTCGGGGCTCACGCGCTCGTAGGTGTTCATGCTCATGCCTGTGTGGGATGGGTGTCGGCAGGGTCGCACGTCACGGCGTCTGCCAGCGGTTGTTCGGAATCGTCGAAATCCAGTGAGGCGAAGTCCACCCCTGCATCTGGGGTGAGACCTGGGGAATTCAAGTCGGCCGGGCGCTGCGTCAGCAGGGCCTGCACGATCTGCTCGCGCAGCACATCAAGGCCGCTGCCATCGAGCGCGCTGACGAAGACACGCGGCACCCGCGCACCGACGCTGCCATCGCTCTGGCGCTCGATCCAATCCATGCCACTGCGTGGACGCTGGCTCTCTTCCAGCATGTCCTGCTTGTTGTAGACCAGGATCTGCGGGATGTGGTCGGCGCCGATTTCCTCCAGCACCCGCTCCACTTCCAGCATCTGCTCTTCCAGCACGGGCGAGGCCGCGTCGACCACATGCAAGAGCAGGTCGGCATCGGCCGCCTCCTGCAAGGTGGCGCGGAAAGCCTCGACCAGCTTGTGCGGCAGGTCGCGGATGAACCCCACGGTGTCGGACAAGGACACGCTGGCGCCGGCCTGCTCCAGATAGAGCGATCGCGTGGTGGTGTCCAGCGTGGCGAAGAGCTGGTCGGCCGCGTAGGTGCGCGCCTTGACCAAGGCATTGAAGAGCGTCGACTTGCCGGCATTGGTGTAGCCGACCAAGGACACGCGGAACACGCTGTTGCGGGCGCGCGCGCGCTGCTGGGTGCTGCGCTGGCGCTGCACTTTCTTGAGCTTTTCCTTGATGGCCTTGATGCGGTCATCGATCATGCGGCGGTCCAGCTCGATCTGGGCTTCGCCGGGGCCGCCGCGCATGCCGATGCCGCCGCTCTGTCGCTCCAAATGGCTCCAGCGGCGCACCAGGCGTGTGGCCAGGTATTGCAAGCGGGCCAGCTCGACCTGCATCTTGCCTTCATGGCTCTTGGCACGGGCGGCAAAGATCTCCAGGATCAAGGCGGTGCGATCGGCCACGGGCACGCCCAGCACACGCTCGAGATTGCGCTGCTGCGCCGGCGAGATCGCCTGGTCGAACAGCACGGTGTGGGCCTGGTGCATCTGCACCAGCAGCTTGATCTCGTCGGCCTTGCCAGAACCGACAAACAGCGCTGCATCGGGCGACTGGCGGCGGGCGATCACCCGGGCCACCGGCGTGTCGCCGGCGGATTCGGCCAGCAAGGCCAGCTCGTCCAGGGTGGGATCGAATGTGGATGCGAACGAAGACTTGGCGTGGCGGCCGAAATCAACGCCCACAAGAATGGCACGCGCCGCCTCAGAAGGCGGCGACGTGTGGGTGGAGTCAGCGGAACTCAAGGTGTGGGCAAGGGGCAAAAGCCCAGGTTTCAGTGCGCTTCGTCAGCGCTGTCGGCGGTGTGGAAATTCACCGCACGACCCGGCACCACCGTGGAGATGGCGTGCTTGTAGACCATCTGCGTGACCGTGTTGCGCAGCAGAACCACATACTGGTCAAACGACTCGATGTGACCTTGCAGCTTGATGCCGTTGACCAGGTAGATGGACACCGGCACATGCTCCTTGCGCAGCAGGTTCAGGAAGGGATCTTGCAGGAGTTGGCCTTTGTTGCTCACGATATGCTCCGTGTTGTGAGAGGGATTTGGAGGGAACGGCGTTCACCTTAACACAGGCCGGCCGCCACCGCTGCGGGCCCGGGAGACAGGCTTCAGCTGTCTTTGTCGCTGTAGGGATTCTTCGAGGAACGCATCTCGATGCGCATGGGCGTGCCGACCAGCTTGTAGTGGGCGCGGATGCGGCCTTCCAGATAGCGTTTGTAGGCCTCGGTCACGCCTTCCAGCGAATTGCCGTGCACGATCACCAGAGGCGGATTCATGCCGCCCTGGTGGGCGTAGCGCAGCTTGGGGCGGAAGTGCCCGCTGCGTTTGGGCGTTTGGTGCTCCACCGCTTCCTGGATCAGGCGCGTCAGCACCGGCGTGGTCATCTTGCGGTAGGCCGAAGCATAGGCATCGGCCAGAGCGCCCCAGAGCGGACCCAAGCCCTGGCGCTTGAGCGCCGAGATATTGTGGATCGGGGCGAACTTCAAAAACGCCAGGCGCTGCTCGATCGAGCGCTGCAGCTGCTCGCGCTGGTAGCTGTCGATGGCGTCCCATTTGTTGACGGCCAGCACCACGGCACGGCCGCTCTCCAGGATGTAACCCGCAATGTGCGCGTCTTGATCGGACACGCCTTGGGTCGCATCCAGCAGCAGCAGCACGACATTGGCGTCGGCGATGGCCTGCAAGGTCTTGACCACCGAGAACTTTTCGATGGCTTCGAAGACCTTGCCCTTGCGGCGCAGGCCGGCGGTGTCGATCAGCTGGAACTGCTGACCATTCCGCTCAAAAGGCACGGCAATGGCGTCGCGCGTGGTGCCCGGCATGTCGAAGGCCACCAGGCGCTCTTCACCCAGCCAGGTGTTGATCAGCGTGCTCTTGCCCACATTGGGGCGGCCGGCCACGGCCAGACGGATGACGCCGTCGTTCTCGGGCGCAGCCTCTTCGTCTTCTTCAAACTCGAAGGGCTCCAGCACCGCTTCCAGCAGGCTGCGGATGCCCTGTCCGTGCGAGGCCGAAATCGGGTGCGGCTCCCCCAGGCCCAGCTCATGGAACTCACCCAGCAGGGGCGAATCGCTCATGCCCTCGGCCTTGTTCACGGCCAGGAAGATGCGCTTGTTGGCCTGGCGCAGATAGCGGGCGATGTCACTGTCCTGGGCCGACAGACCCAGGCGCACATCGACCACAAAGACCACGGCATCGGCCTCGGCCACGGCCTGGCGGGTCTGCTTGGCCATTTCCTTGACGATGCCGGTGGTGCTGTCGGGCTCGAAACCGCCGGTGTCGATGACGATGAACTCACGATCACCCAGACGAGCGTCACCGTAGTGGCGGTCGCGCGTCAGGCCGGCGAAATCCGCGACGATGGCGTCGCGGCTCTTGGTCAGCCGGTTGAAGAGCGTGGACTTGCCCACATTGGGGCGTCCGACCAGGGCGATGACGGGTTTCATATTCTTATTGTTCTCACTGCTAGGGGTTCAAAGCCGGCCGGAGCCGGGTCTTACTCAGGTCGCAAGGCGTACAGCCCGCCATTGCGGGTGGCCACCAGAATGGTCGTGCCCAGGGCCACGGGGGCGGCCTGGATGGCCGAGCCATCGGTGGCCAGGCGCAGCTGGGTGCGGCCGTTGTCCAGGGCCAGGAAATGCACCTGGCCTTCGAAGTCACCGACCACCACATTCTTGCCCACCACCAGCGGCGCGCTCAGGCGGCGGTGCTGGAACTGATCGGCCGTCCACATCACATCGCCATTGCCCAGGCCCCAGGCCGTGATGCGATCCGAAGCGTCGGCTGCAACGACGGCGGTGGCACCGCCACCGATGCCATTCATGCCGCCGAAGTTGCGGCTCCAGAGCGCGCTGCCGCGTTCGGCATTGACGCAGCCCACGGCGGACTGGAAGGCGCGCGCGCAGATCATGTCGCCCTGACGAACAGCGGGGGCCACCAGATCGGCCAGGCGCTCGACTTCATTGGTGCCACGCGGGCTGGCCACGCTGGCCTCCCAGCGCACCGAACCACGCAGCGGATCGACACCCGCCATGCGCGGGCCCTGGCCGACGATCAAGGTGTCCTTGAAGGCGGCCAGCACTCCGGGCTGGGCCAGGGTCAGGGGCTCGCCGGGGCGGCGCAGATTCCAGAGCAGGCGGCCGTCCAGGGCATCGAAAGCCTGGACCTGGCGATCCACAGTCAGCACGAAGACGCGCTCGCCCGCCACCAGGGGCGCTGCCAGCACGGCACTGGGCAGCGGCTTGCGCCAGAGCACGCGGCCGGCTTCCAGCACCACCACCTCGTTCTCACGCGTCACCACGGCAGCGAAACGGCCGTCCGAGCCGACACCGGCGCTGAGCTTCTGGCCCACATCCACCCGCCAGGCCGAGCGGCCATCGCTGGCCTGCAAGGCCTCGACCACGCCGCCGCTGCCGGCGACCACGAACTGGTCGGCCACGGTGGCGATCGAAAGTGGGAACTGCACCGAATCGATGCGGCTGTTCCAGACCACGCGGCCAGCGATCTCGGGCGTCAGCGTTTCCAGCGGCGTGGGCTTGGGTGCGTTCGAGGAGCCGAACAGCGAGCAGCCCGACAAGCCGGTCAGCACGGCCGCAGCCGCCAGGGCCAGCGCACCAGCGCGCAGGCGGGACGCACCCATCTGCACCGTCGTCGTCTTCAGCGCGCCGCTCACTTGGCCGCTCCTTGGCCGGCGGCCGCTGCTTCTTCCACCGGCGGGGCCACGCCCAGGGTGCTCAGCTTGGCCTCGATCAGGCGGCGGTAGTCCTGGTTCTTGTCCATGGCGGCATAGGCTTTCTGGTACTCGGCCTTGGCCAGATCCGGCTTGGACTGCAAGACCAGCAGGTCACCGCGGCGGTCGGCCTGCAGGGCGACGAAATCGGGCGACTTGATCGCATCCAGGGTCTTGGCCGCCTCGTCGTACTGCTTGGCATCGAGTTGCAGACCGGCCAGACGCAGGCGGGCGACATCGCGCACATCTTCTTGCGAAGCGCTGCTGGCTGCCCAACTCAGGCTGGCGCGGGCGGCATCGGCCTGACCCTTGTCGAACTGAGCCTTGGCGGCCTGCAGCGCAGCTTGAGCGGCATAGGTGGTGCTGGGAAAACGCTCTTTCAGATCACCAAAAACGCGGCCGGCCTTTTCGGCATCACCGGCCTGCACGGCACGGTCCAGCTCGTCGTACATGGCCGCGGCCTTGCTGGCCTGGTCACGCTGGTACCAGTTCCAACCGTTCCAGCCGGCATAGGCCGCCAGGGCGATGGTCAGCGCCCAGGTGATCAGATTGCCCCAGGTTTTCCAAAAAGCCTTCAGCTGGTCCAGCTGTTCTTGTTCTTCGAGATCGAGATGCGACGCCATGAATGAAAGATTCTCGGATTGCGGTGGTGAAAACGGGAGGAAGGCCGCGATTATGCGTTGAGCAGCTCGGCTGCCCAGTCGGCCGCCGACGAAATGCTGCGGGTGTACTGCGCCGCCCCCTCGGGTTGCATTCCCTGGCGGAGCGGCTTGACGGCCACTTCACCGCGGGCGACTTCGTCCTCGCCGAAGATCAGGGCAAAGGCCGCACCGCTGGCATCGGCCTTCTTGAACTGCGACTTCATGCTGCTCTGCCCCGGGTGCAGGATCACGCTGATGCCGGCGCCCCGCAGGGCCTCCAGCGCCACCATGACCTGGGCCAGGCCGTTGGCCGAGGGCACGATGGCGTAGGCATGCGGGGTCGGCGCGGCCGGGGCCACGCCCACTTCTTCCAGCAAAAGCAGCATGCGTTCCATGCCCATGCCGAAGCCCACGGCCGGCGTGGCCTTGCCACCCAGCTGCTCGATCAGGCCGTCGTAGCGGCCGCCGCCGCAGACCGTGCCTTGCGAGCCCAGCTTGTCGGTGACCCACTCGAACACGGTCAGGTTGTAGTAGTCCAGGCCGCGCACCAGGCGCGGGTTGATGCGATAGGCCACGCCTGCGGCATCGAGGATGGCGCGCACGCCGTTGAAATGCGCCAGCGAGGCTTCACCCAGGAAATCCAGCAGCTTGGGCGCGGCATTCGCCATCTCCTGCAGGGCCGGATTCTTGGTATCCAGCACGCGCAGGGGGTTGGTGTAGAGGCGGCGCTGGCTGTCTTCATCGAGCAGGTCCTTGTGCGCCTCCAGGTGGGCGATCAGGGCCTCGCGGTGGGCGCGGCGCTCGGCCGCTTCGCCCAGGCAGTTCAGCTCCAGGCTGACATGCTCGCCATCCTTCAGACCCAGCTCGCGCAAGAGGCGGCTGCCCATCAAGATCACTTCGGCGTCGACATCGGGGCCGGCAAAGCCCAGGGCCTCGACACCCATCTGATGGAACTGGCGGTAACGACCCTTCTGCGGCTTTTCGCGGCGGAACATGGGGCCGAAGTAGTACAGGCGGCGGCCCGAGTCGCGCAGGAAGGAATGCTCGATCATGGCGCGCACCACGCCGGCCGTCATCTCCGGGCGCAGGGCCAGATGCTCGGCCTGGCCATGCTTGTCGGCACGGTCTTCGAAGGCGTACATCTCCTTCTCGACGATGTCGGTCACCTCGCCAATGCCTCGCACGAACAGGGCCGTGGGCTCAACGATGGGCGTGCGCACATTCTGATAGCCATAGCGTTGCAACACGCTGCGCATCTTGGCTTCCAGCCATTCCCAGCGCGCCGAGTCGGGCGGCAGGATGTCGTTCATGCCCTTGACGGCTTGCAGCTGGGGCAACTTCTTCGGTTCACTCATGGGTGTGGAATTCGCGGTGTTCTTTTTTTCAAGCAATGCCAGCGCTCAGGCCGCTTGCACGGCGCCAAAGCGCTTCTCGATGTAGTTCTCGACCAGGGCGTGGAACTCGTTGGCGATGTTCTCGCCGCGCAGGGTCAGGGCCTTCTCGCCGTCGATGAAGACAGGCGCAGCCGGCGCCTCGCCGGTGCCCGGCAGGCTGATGCCGATGTCGGCGTGCTTGCTCTCGCCGGGGCCGTTGACGATGCAGCCCATCACGGCCACCTTGAGGTTTTCCACGCCGGGGTACTTTTTGCGCCAGACCGGCATCTGCTCACGCAGGAAATCGTCGATCTGCTTGGCCAGCTCCTGGAAGGTGGTGCTGGTGGTGCGGCCGCAGCCCGGGCAGGCGGTCACGCTGGGGTTGAAGGCACGCAGGCCCAGAGACTGCAAGATCTCCAACGCGACCACCACCTCTTGCGTGCGAGATTCGCCAGGCTGGGGCGTCAGCGAGACACGGATGGTGTCGCCGATACCCTCTTGAAGCAGGATGGACAAGGCCGTGGCCGAGGCCACCGTGCCCTTGGTGCCCATGCCGGCTTCGGTCAGACCCAGGTGCAGGGCGTAATCGCAGCGCTGGCTGAGCGCACGGTAGACCGAGATCAGGTCCTGCACACCGCTGACCTTGCAGCTGATGATGATGTTGTCGGGGTTCATGCCCAGTTCGCGGGCGTACTCGGCCGAACTCAGGGCCGACTGGATCAGCGCCTGGTACATGACCTGCTTGGCATCCCAGGGCTCGGCGCGCTGGGCGTTCTCGTCCATCATGGCGGCGAGCAATTCCTGATCCAGGCTGCCCCAGTTGACGCCGATGCGCACGACCTTGTCGTACTTGATCGCGGCCTCGATCATCATCGCGAACTGGCGGTCTTTCTTGTCGCCCTTGCCCACATTGCCCGGATTGATGCGGTACTTGGACAAGGCTTGCGCCATGGCCGGGTACTCGCTCAGCAGACGGTGGCCGTTGTAGTGGAAATCGCCCACCAGAGGCACATCGATGCCCATGCGATCGAGCTGCTCGCGGATGTGCGGCACGGCCTCGGCCGCCTCGGGCGTGTTGACCGTGATGCGCACCAGCTCGGAGCCGGCAATCGCCAGCTCCTTGATCTGGATGGCGGTGCCGATCACATCCACGGTGTCGGTGTTGGTCATGGACTGCACGCGCACCGGCGCATCACCGCCGATGGTGACCACACGCGAACCCCAGCGAACCTGGGCCTGGCGCGAGCGGCGCGCAGCCGGTTGGGCGGCGGCCACGGCCAAGAAGGGAGAGGACGCCAGCGCGGGGCTGGTCTCGTCAGGCGTTGCGCTCATATGTCGATGCTGCTGTGAGGTTCGGCAAAAAACAGGGCTTGGATTCGCGAGGATGCAGGCTGGGGTGAGGGGTCAGGCGCCGGCACCGCTCGGATCCATCGGTCAATTCAGTTCCAGGCGTGCCACGTTATCCTTGGACCGCGACACCAGATCCACCGGCTCGCCACGCAAGATCAACTCAGTGCCGGCCACATTGCCCACGCGTACACGCAGAGGCGGCAGGCCGGCCAGATTCTGCGCATCACCGGGACGCAGGAGCTTGGACAAGAGGGTACGGCCCGAAGCGTCCACCACCTCGACCCAGGACTCGGAGCTGACCTTGACCACCAGCGGCACGGAGCCCGGCGGTGGCGCCAGCGGCTGCGCAGGTGCGATCGCAGCTGCCGAAGCGGCTGCGGCAAGTGGCTTCGTCAAGGCAGGTGACGGCGGGCTCAAACGCAAGTCCTGCCCAGTTGTGGACTGCAGGCCCACAGCGGCAGCGCTGGCGGGCGCTTGAAGCACCGGGCTCGACTGAGCCATGACGGCAGAGGCCGAAGCGGGCGCCGCGAGCACCGGGGCCGAAGCCGTGACCAAAGGCGCCTCGACCGGCACGGGCAAGGTGGCAGAGCTCGACTCCACCGCCTCGCTGGCCGCCGGGCCTGCCGCGCCGAGCGAGGCGGCCGAGGGCAGCCAGGCCGCAGGCATCAGGTAAACACCGACCGCAGCAGCCAGCAACAAGGCCGGCCCCCAAACCACCGGCCGCTGAATGAGCGCCAGCGAGAAACCACCCTCCCCGGCCGTGCGGTCGCGGAAAGGCTGATTCAGGCCGCGCGACATGGTCAGCTCGCGGTCTTCGCTGTTCGGCAGCAGGGCCAGCACCGGCGCAGCATCGATCTTGAGCACGCGGCAGATGGACTTGGCCAGCGCACGCACAAAGGTCGTGTCCGGCAGCTCATCCCAGCGGTCGGCTTCCAGCGCCTCGAGCTTGGACGGGTGAACCTTGAGCGTGGCCGCCAGGGCGACGATGTGCAGGCCATGGCGCTGGCGCGCATCGCGCAACCAGGCGCCCGCGGTCTGGCGCGGCGCGGCCATGCCCGACACGGGCGCGGCCTCGCTCAGGATCGAAGACATGCGATCTCCCTCTTCACTCATCGAAGCGCCCATTGTTCAAGGCTTGCAGCTCGGCCGACTGCGGATGACGACGACGCAGCAATTGGCCCAGTTCATCCACGCCGGCATTGTTGTTGAGACGGCGCTCGATGCGCAGGGCCAGCCAGAGCGTCTGCGCTGTGCTCTGGTCTTCCTGGGCATTGACCCGTTTGATGTAGAAGCGCGCGCGTTCGTACTGCTGATTGCGGTACAGCACCTCGGCCAGATTGACGGCCACGGCCGGGTTGCCCGGATCGAACTCGAAGGCCTTGACCAGGCTGGCTTCGGCTTCGGCCAAGCGGCCGGCGCGCGCTTCGCACACGCCCTTGGCCAGGTAGGTGCGCGCCGGCGCGCGGTAGCTGGGCTGCGCCAGGGCCTGCTCGAAGCGGCTGCTGGCTTCGGCCCAGCGCTGCTGCTGGCACATCAGCCAGCCGTAGTTGTGCAAGGTGTCGGGGTCTTGCGGGTAGAGCACCAGCGCGCGGCGGAAGTTGTCGTCGGCCAGCTGAGGTTCCCCCATGGCCGCATACACCAGGCCGCGCAGATTGATGGCCTCGCGCATATCGGGCTTGGCGGTCAGGGCCTGCTTGATTTCGTCGAGCGCGGTGTTGTACTGGCCGCGCGAGAAATAGCCGGCCGCCAACTCCAGGCGCACACCGGCGCGGCGGTCCGCATCGGTCTGATCGAAGGCGGTGCGCGGGCCCGTGCTGGCAGTGGGCGCCGGGGCCGCACAGGCCGCCAGCATCAGCACCAAGCCCGCCAACAGCATGCGGGACCCGGACTTCGCCACCAAAGATGCCAAACCTGTCTGCTCAGTTCTTGTTTTCATTGGGCTGTTGTCTTCACCAGGGGTTCGAAAAGTTCACTGCACTCAGGGAGAACTTGCGCCTTTTACCACCACTGGCGCACGCACCATGCGAATGTGGGCCTGGGTGCGATCCTGCACCTCGCCGGCCAGCTGCCCGCAGGCCGCGTCGATGTCGTCACCGCGCGTCTTGCGCACCGTCGTCACCAGGCCGGCATTGAGCAGCACCTCGGCAAAGGCCTTGACGCGCTCGTTCGAGCTGCGCAGCAGGCCAGAAGCCGGGAAGGGATTGAAGGGGATCAGATTGATCTTGCAGGAGACCCCGTGGGTTCCGCACAGCAGCTTGACCAGGGTCTGCGCCTGCTCGGGCGTGTCGTTGACGCCATCCAGCATGCAGTATTCGAAGGTGATGAAGTCGCGTGGCGCCTTGTCCAGGTAGCGATTGCAGGCCTCCAGCAGCTCGGCAATCGGGTACTTCTTGTTCAGCGGCACGAGCTGGTCGCGCAGCGGGTCGGTCGGCGCGTGCAGGGACACGGCCAGGGCCACCGGGCAGTCCTCGCGCAGGCGGTCGATCATGGGCACCACGCCCGAGGTCGAGACCGTCACGCGGCGGCGCGACAGACCATAGCCATGGTCGTCCAGCATCATGCGCAGGGCCGGCACCAGGGCGTTGTAGTTCTGCAGGGGTTCGCCCATGCCCATCATCACCACGTTGGAGATGATGCGTTCATCGCGGCCCAGGTCGCGGCGCAGCTGGTGCTCGGCGTACCAGAGCTGGGCCATGATTTCCCAGGTCTCGAGGTTGCGACTGAAGCCCTGATGGCCGGTGGAGCAAAAACGGCAGCCCACGGCACAACCGGCTTGGCTGGACACGCACAGCGTGCCACGGTCGCTTTCGGGGATGTAGACGGCTTCCACGGCATTGCCGGCGCCCACGTCAAACAACCATTTGACCGTGCCGTCCGCGGAGCGATGTTCAGAAATCACCGGCAACGCCTGAATATGCGCCCGGCTGGCCAGCTTGTCGCGCAGCGACTTGGCCAGGTCGGTCATCTGAGCGAAATCAGATGCACCTTTTTGATGGATCCAGCGGAACAGCTGGGTGGCGCGAAAACGCTTTTCCCCCAGCTGCTCGCAGTACGCAGCCAGGCCTTCCAGATCGAATCCAAGCAGGTTGACCGCGTCCATGATCTTGCCTCTATCTCTTGTCGTCAGGGCCGGGCCCGAAATGGCGCCGCCCTGGTTTGCAAAAACCGCCGCAAGCCCGAAGGCCGGCAAGCGGTTTACAGCTCAAACTCACAGCCTCCAGGCTGTCAGCACAAGAGGCGTCAGACCGAATTAACGGCTGTAGACATTCATGCCGGGGAAGAAGAATGCCACTTCCACGGCAGCGGTTTCGGGAGCGTCCGAACCGTGCACGGCGTTGGCATCGATGCTGTCGGCGAAGTCAGCACGGATGGTGCCCTTCTCGGCCTTTTTCGGGTCGGTGGCACCCATCAGATCGCGGTGCTTCAGGATGGCGTTCTCGCCTTCCAGAGCGGAGATCACGACCGGACCGGAGATCATGAAGTTCACCAGGTCGTTGAAGAAGGGGCGTGCCTTGTGCACAGCGTAGAAAGCCTCGGCTTCGCCGCGCGACAGGTGGGTCATCTTGGCCGCGACGATCTTCAGGCCTGCGCCTTCGAAACGAGCGTAGATCTGGCCGATCACGTTCTTGGCGACGGCATCGGGCTTGATGATGGAAAGGGTACGTTCGATCGCCATGGTATTTCTCCTGAAATCTAAGGGCTTGGCAAAACCCGCAATTGTACTGTGTGCCGGTGTCAGCGAGGTTTCAGCGCCGGGCTGAGCCGGGCCTGAAACCGCGCCATCCGCCACGCTGGATCAGCGCTTGCGGCCACCAAAGCCGCCGCCGCTGCGGCCACCGCCGCCGTTGCCGCCGCCCTGGCCGCCACGACCACCACCGCCACCACCCCGGCCGCTGCGGCGCACAAAGGCGTCCGCACCGATATAGCCGACCGAGGTTTGCATCGGATCGGGCTGACGCGGGCCGTCGCCCTTGCCGCCACGGGCGCCGCCGCGGCCTTGGCCGCCACGCGGCTCTTGGCTGCTGCTGCCGCCGGCACCGAAGCCCTGCGGGAAACCACGACCCTTGTTGCCGGCAAAGCGACGGTCAAAGGTCTGCTCCAGCGGGTTGATATTGCGCGGAATGAAGTCGTCAAACTCGTCGTCGCCACGATCCAGGTCGCGATCGCGGTCGCGCTCCTGGGCGCGCGGCGGCTCGCGATCACGCTCGGGCGCACGCGCCTCGGGGCCACGCGAAGGGCGCGGACCGACACCAGCCTGGCGACCATCGGCACGGCGGTTGTTGCCGTTGCCATTGCCATTGCGGCCCCGCTCGCCGCCGCGCTCGGGGCGTTGCTCACCCCGCTCACCGCGATCGGCACGCGCCTCGCCACGGTCACCGCGGTCACCGCGGTCGCCGCGCTCACTGCCTCGGTCGTTCCCGCGGGGGCCGCGCTCGGCACGGTCCTCACGGCCACGGCCTTGCGGCTCACCACCGGCCAGACGGCGAATGATCTTCACATCGTCTTCACCCAGCTCGATCCAGACGCAGCGCTTAAGGCCGCGCGGCAGCACCACGGTGCCGTAGCGAATGCGGATCAGGCGGCTGACCGTCAGGCCCACGGTGTCGAAGAGCTTGCGCACTTCGCGGTTGCGACCTTCGGTGATGACCACGCGGTACCAGTGGTTCACGCCCTCGCCGCCGCCGTCTTCGATGCTCTTGAACGCGGCCTTCTGACCCTCGACGATCACGCCTTCGAGCAGACGCGCCTTTTGATCAGGCTGCAAGGTGCCGAGTACGCGCACGGCGTATTCACGCTCCACACCGAAGCGCGGATGCATCAGCTGATTGGCCAGCTCACCCGAGTTGGTGAACAGCAGCAAGCCTTCGGTGTTGATGTCCAGGCGACCGACCGATTGCCATTTGCCCTGCTGCAGGCGCGGCAGGTGACGGAACACGGTCGGGCGACCTTCCGGGTCGTTGAAGGTGACCACTTCGCCAGCGGGCTTGTGGTAAGCCAGGATGCGCGGCGCCGGCGGCGAGATGCGCACGCGAATCGGCTTGCCGGCCACACGGACCTGGTCACCGAAGGAAATGCGCTGGCCAATGTGGGCCACTTCGCCGTTCACTTCGATCTTGCCGTCGGCAATCATGTCCTCGATGTCGCGGCGCGAGCCAATGCCGGCCTGGGCCAGCACTTTTTGCAGCTTGGGTGCATCGGGCTCGGCGGCCAGCACACGCTTGGTGTCGACTTCTTCTTCGTCCTCGACCACAGCCGTAGCCTCAGGCAGTTCGCCCTCGTCGCTGCCATCGAACTCACCCGCCAGCACCTCGGCGAAGCGCTCACCCACCGCCGCCAGCACCTCGGGTGCCGGCGCCACCGCCTGCACGGCCACGCGCAGCGGGCGCTCGCCGCCCTCGGCCGCAACGGCGCCCTCCGGACGCTCGGCGCGATCACCACGATCCTTACGGCCCCGGCGGCGGTTGCGATTGCGACCACCGCGCTCGCCACCCTCGGCCGAATCACCCGCGTCTTCGCCGGAGCCAGCTTCGGCGGCTTCCGCCACCGGTTCGGCCGCTGGCGCCGATTCGGCGTCCGGCGCCAGCGTGAACACCGGCTTGCGCGCGGCGGGTGCCGGTGCGGCTTCGGCCGGCGCTGGCGCCGCCTCGGGCGCAGCAGCCTCGGGGGAAGCTTCGGCCGATTTGGCAGCGGCGGTCTTGCGCGGGGCACGGCGCTTGGGCGCAGCGGCTTCTGCCGTCTCGGGTTCAAACGGAGCCGGAGCCGGCGCCGCAACTGAAGCCGAAGCTTCGCCACTCAGCTCCAGCACGGCTTCAGCGGCCTTCTTCGCCGCCGTCTTGCGCGGCGCGCGCGTCTTGACGGGCGCGGCTTCAGCGGCGGCTTCAACCGCAGCCGGCGCACTTTCGGCGCCTACCGCCACCTTGGACTTGGCCGGCGCACGCTTGCGCTTGGGCGCTGCGGCCTCGCTGCCAGGTTCAATGGCGGGGGCGCCGGAATCGGCTTGGGAATCGGTTTCGTTGGAATTCATGCGTCGGGTTGCACCGGTTCGGCGGCGTCAGTCTGAGAGTCCGGCTCGGCCGGAATAGAGGCGCCGATATCGTTGCCGATAGGCGCGGAATGGATCGAAGAAATCTTCGCGGTTTCTGCCGGCGGCTGCACAGAGGCATCCACCAGCGGCATGGGTTCAGCAGTCGCCAGATTCGCATCGGGCGCCGCTTCGGGTTCAAGGGCTTGCGGCGCCGTGGCCTCTGACGGCGCCTCGCCTGAGCTGCTGCTTTGACCGTCAACCGACAGCTGAGCCGGGCCTTCGGTTTCGGCTTCCGTTTCCAGCAACAAGCCCTGCAAACCTGCAGCTTCCGCCACGGCTGCACTCGGCGCCTGCCCGGCTTCCAGTTCGGGCAGTTGCTCCAGGCTGTTCAGGCCCAGATCGTCCAGAAACTGCTGCGTGGTCGCGTACAGCGCCGGTCGCCCGGGCGCTTCGCGGTGGCCGATCACTTCAATCCAGGCCCGATCTTCGAGCTGCTTAACGATCTGGGTGGAGACCACCACGCCGCGGATGTCTTCAATATCGCCGCGCGTGACCGGCTGGCGGTAGGCAATGATGGCCAAGGTCTCCATCACGGCCCGCGAGTAACGCTGCGGCTTTTCGGGATGCATGCGGTCGAGATACTCGCGCATCTCGGGCCGGCTCTGAAAGCGCCAACCGCTGGCCACCGCCACCAACTCCACGCCCCGGCCTTCCCAATCACGCGAGAGCTCGTCGAGCACCGAACGCAAGGTGTCGGGACCGACGGCATCGGCAAACAGGCTGCGCATTTCGCGCAGCGTCAAAGGCTGCTGGGCGCAAATCAGCGCGGTCTCGAGGACGCGCTTAGCATCCTGTGTGTTCATTGACTTTCGTCATCGTTCCCGTTCCATGCGGGTGTTGATTCGTCCGGGCCTTGCAGGGCTTGGCGCTTGCGTCTGACATCACTCAGCAAGCCAGCGGGGCGCACTCACGGCGCCTCGGCATGGGATGCGGCACCGAATTGAACACCTCGGCGGCGCTTCCACTCAAGCCAACAAGAAAGGCGGGGCTGGGTTTGCGGCGGGCGGATCGGGCGGCATCGACATCGAGTCCGGCGGCCACCACCTCACCAAGCTTGAGACGCGCCTTGCGGGCCAGAGACTGCTTCCCGCGCATCGTCACTGCGTCATCAACTGGCGCTGATTGTAGCGCGCTCAATCGAACACGGGGGCCAGACTCGGCGGCGGCAGTCCCAAAGTCTCCCAAGCCGCCGCCAAATCGGCCGGCAAGGTTGCCTCAAACTGCAAGGCCGCCCCAGTGACCGGATGGGCAAACGAGAGCCGGGCCGCATGCAGCGCCTGACGCGTCAGGCCCAGGCCGGGCACACCGCCGTACAGCGCATCCGAGACCAGGGGGTAACCTTTGTAGGCCAGATGCACGCGGATCTGGTGGGTGCGCCCACTGTGCAGCACGCAGTGCACCGCGCTGATCGGGCGCACACCCTGCTCTCCCATGCCGAGCAGGTAGACATCGGTGCGCGAGGGCTTGCCGGTGGCCAGCACGGCCATCTTGATGCGCGAGATCAGATCACGGCGCAGCGGCGCATCGACCGTCATTTCCTCCGGCACCCGGCCGTAGGCCAGGGCCACGTACTCGCGATGAACCTCGCGCGCGGCGATCATGCGCGTCAGCGCCGTCACGGCCTCGCGGCTTTTGCCCACCATCATCAGGCCGCTGGTGTCTTTGTCGAGGCGGTGCACGATGCCGGCGCGCGGCAGGGCCGCAGCCGCCGGGTGATGCGCAAGCAGGCCGTTCATGACCGTGCCCGTCCAGTTGCCTGAAGCGGGATGGACCACCATGCCGGCCGCCTTGTTCAAGACCAGCAGATGCTCGTCCTCGTAGACGATGTCCAGCGGCAGGGCTTCGGCACGGAAGGCGCGGCTTTCTTCGGTCGGCTGCAGCTCGACGCGCACGCGCTGGCCGGCCTGCAGCTTGCGCGAAGCGCTGCTGGCGGCCTGACCGTTGATCTGTACGCAGCCGCGCTCGATCAAGCTCTGCAGGTGATTGCGCGAAAACTCGGGCGCCAACTGCACCATCCAGCGATCCAGGCGCTGGCCGTGCCAATCGGCCTCGACCAGGGCCTCGCGCACTTCGACGGTCTCGTCTGCCGCTACTGCGGGGTCTTGTTCTCCGTCCCATTCATCATCGCCATCCATGGCGGCGAGGGTCGGACTTGCAGGCAGAGCCTGAACCATATAATCGTTGCTCCGTCTTCAGCTGAGGGCCGGTGATGAGCACCGCCCTGTAGGGATCATGATCGAAAATTGCGTGGAGCGCCGCCCGGCGCGGGCATCGAACGGCTCGTCAGCACGTTCACTCCAAGAGATGCCCCAAAAGGTGCTCCCCCAGGTTCAAACCACGGCCGCCTCTTCGGCGGCCTGGCGCAGCGGCTTCTTGGCCGCGGTCGCCCTGGCCTTGGCCGCCTGCTCGTCAGCCCCCAAGGACGACCCGAATTCTCAGGCCAGCCTGGACAAATTGTACGCAGAGGCCAAGGACGACCTGAGTTCGGGCAGCTACGACCGCGCCATCAAGAGCCTGGAGCGCATCGAAGGCCGCGCCGCCGGCACGATTGTCGCGCAGCAGGCACAGCTGGATCTGGCCTGGGCGTACCACAAGAGTGGTGAGCGCGCCCAAGCCGTCAGCACCCTGGACCGCTTCATCAAGCTGAACCCGTCCAGCCCGGCCATGGACTACGCGCTCTACATGAAGGGCCTGGTCAACTTCAACGAGGATCTGGGCCTGTTCGGCCGCCTGGCCAACCAGGACATCGCCGAGCGTGACCAGCAAGCCTCGCGCGACGCCATGCTGGCCTTCAAGCAGCTGATCGACCAGTTCCCCGATTCCAAGTACGCCGCCGAAGCGCGCGTGCGCGTGGACTACATCACCAACACCCTGGCGGTGTACGAGGTGCATGTGGCGCGCTATTACTACAACCGCGGCGCCTACCTGGCCGCGGCCAACCGCGCGCAGCAGGCGGTGCAAGAGTTCCAGCGCGCCCCGGCCGCCGAGGAAGCCCTGTTCATCATGACCCAGAGCTACGACAAGCTGGACCTGCCGGCCCTGCGCGACGACGCCAAGCGGGTGCTGGAGAAGAGCTTCCCCAACAGCGCCTATCTCAGCGGCAACTACGACGGCGGCAAGAAAGCCTGGTGGCGTTTCTGGTGACGCCTCAGGGCTGAAACCTCGCCCCCCACATAAACGCGTGCCATGGCACGCGTTTTTTATGGGCCGTCGGTCTGAGCTTCAGTCGGGCAGGCGCTCCGCCGCCAAGTGCTCCAACCAGGCGAGTGCCTCGCCTTCGCTCGCCAAGGGCGTCATCGGCGGCAAGGCCGCACGCAGGCGGCGGCCGTAGTTCATGCCGGCCATGCGCGGATCGCAAACGACGAGCAAACCTCGATCCTGCTCGGTACGGATCAAGCGGCCGGCGCCTTGCTTGAGCGAGATCGCCGCCTCGGCGATGAAGTACTCGGCAAAGGCATTGCGGCCGGCCGCCTCCAGACGCTGCACACGCGCCTCGACCAGCGGATCGTTGGGCGGCGGAAAGGGCAGCTTGTCGATCAGCACGCATTGCAGCTTGTCGCCGGGCACGTCGATGCCCTCCCAGAAGCTGGCCGAGCCGACCAGCACCGCGCGCGGGTTGTCCAGGAACTGGCGCAGCAGCAGCCGCTTGGGCGCCGCGCCCTGCTGCAGCACGGTGATGTCATCGCCCTCGGCTTCAAACGCAGCGCGCATGCCATCGCCGATGGTCTGCAAGGCGCGCAAGGTGGTGGTCAGCACAAAGGTTCGCCCGCCCAAGGCGCGCGCGCAGCGTGCGGCCATGGCGGCCACCTGAGGCGCATGATCGGGCTCGTTGGGCTTGGGGAAGCCGCGCGGCACGTAGAGCCGCGCGTTCTCCTCGTAATGGAAGGGGCTGCCCACGCGCAGCACCGTGGCATCGTCCAGGCCGGTGGGCTCGGTGAACCAGCGCAGGCGCTCGTCCTCGCCCAGCGTGGCCGAGGTGAAAATCCAGGCCTTGGGCGGGCCTTGCAGCTGCTCCTGCATGGCCTCGCGGATGTCCAGCGGCGACTGCACCAGACGCGCCTGGTTGGGGCTGAGGTCGATCCAGCGCACATCGCCGGGGTCAGGCTCCTGCGCAAAGGTCTCGGCCAGCCCGCGCAAGGCCACCGCACGCTCGTGCAGACGCTGAAAATCGGGTGAGAGCTCGGTCACCGTGGACAGGCATTCGATGGCCTGCTCGGCAGCGGCGGCCACCTCCTCCAGCGCGGCCGAAAAGCCCGGGCGCCCGGCGCGCTCCTTCCAGCCCAGCTTGAGCATGCCGCGCAGCTCGCGCCCGGCACTGGCCAGCGGGCCGGCGCAGACCAGGCGCAGCTCGCGCGCAGCCAGCTCCAGCCGGGTCTGCAGCGCCTGCCAGTCCTGCAGGCCCCGCGCTTGCGCCAAGCCCAGGCCGAGCAGATCGCGACCGAAATCGAGCAGCTGCGAGCTGCCCAGCAAGGTGCCGAGGAACTGTACGCCCGCCTCGGACAGCTGGTGGGCCTCGTCAAACACGGCCAGGTCGACGCTGGGCAGCAGCTCGGCCACCCCGCTGTCGCGCAGGCTCACATCGGCAAAGAACAGGTGATGGTTGACCACCACCACATCGGCCTCCATGGCTTCGCGCCGCGCTTTCACCACATAGCAGGACTTGTACTCCGGGCATTCCGAGCCCAGGCAGTTTTCGCGCGTGGAGCTGACGAGCGGAATCACCGGCGAGCGCTCGTCCAGGCCCTCCATTTCGGCCAGGTCGCCACTTTGCGTGCCCTGCGCCCAGCGTTCCACCCGAGCCAGGGCCATGACCGCGCGCCGGTCCGGCAGCTCGGCGCTGTGACGCGCATGGGCGAGCCGGTGCAGGCAGAGGTAGCTGCCCCGCCCTTTCAGCAGCGCCACGCGCACCGCCACCTGCAGCGACTCGCACAGCCGCGGCAGGTCGCGCATATACAGCTGATCTTGCAAATTCTTGGTCGCCGTGCTGATCAGGGCGCGCCCGCCGCTGAGCAAGGCGGGCACCAGGTACGCAAAGGTCTTGCCCACCCCGGTGCCGGCCTCCACCACCAGGGTCTCGCGCCGCGCAATCGCCTGGGCCACCGCCTGCGCCATGGCCAGCTGCTGCTCGCGCGGGGCGTAGCCCGGATCGCTGCGCGAGAGCGGGCCGCCGATGTCGAAGGCCGCCGTCACCCACTGCTCCAGCTCGCTGTGCTGCAGGGTCGTCGCCGCAGGCGCGGCCTCCATGGCGGCGATGAAGTCATCGTCGAGCTCCTGCGACATGACCGGCCATTCAGGCGGCACGCTGTCGTCGTCGGGAGGGGCAGGCATCTCAGCAGAGGTCACGGCGCGGGGGCCCAGGGTGCTTGTGGCGCGCCGCCGGCGGCCAGGGTGTTGAAGGAAATGGCCGGGCGCGCTGGCGCCGCATCAGGCCAGCTCATCGGGATCGCTCGCGCGCTCCAGCTGGGCGATCTGGTCACGCAGTTGCAGGCGGCGTTTCTTCAAGCGGCGCAAGGCCAGCTCGTCGAGCGGCTGCTCCAGGGCCACGCGGTCGATCAACCCATCCAGATCGCCGTGCTCGATGCGCAGCTCGATCAAGCGGCGTGACTGCGAGTGAAGTTGTTCATCCATGAGGGCTTTGCCCGGGCGAAGTGGCGCAGTTTAACGTTTATAGTTTTCGGCATGACGCGCACTCCACCGGGCTTTCGCCTGAGCGCGGCGACCGGCATCCACCGCGGCGACCGCCTGTACCAGCAAGACCAAGTCCAAGTCCTGACCCACGCCCGCCTCAGCGGTTGCCTGCTGGCCGTGGTGGCCGATGGCATGGGCGGCAAGAGCGGTGGCCGCAAGGCGGCTGACCAGGTGATGCTGACTGCGCAACAGCTGTTTGAGCGCTTCTCGCCCGAGAGCGAGCTGCCCGAAAGCCTGCTCGATCAGCTGGTGTCCGAAGCGCATCTGATGATCAAGCTGACCGCCCTGTCGGCCGAGGAAGAGCCGCACAGCACGGTCGCCGCCTTCCTGATCAGCCCCGATCGGCACTGCCACTGGATTCACTCGGGCGATTCGCGGATCTACCATTACCGCGGCCCCAATCTGGTCAAGCGCACCATGGACCATTCCTATGTGCAGCGCCTGGTGGACGAAGGCCAGCTCAGCGAGGCCGAGGCCAGCAGCCACCCACAGTCCAACCTGTTGACCGGTTGCCTGGGCACGGTGGCCGAACCAACCATCAGCACCCACACCATCGACACCCTGACGCCTGGCGACACCTTGATGTGCTGCAGCGACGGGCTGTGGCATTACTTCAGCGTCAACGAGATCGGCACCGTGCTGCACAGCCTGCCGCCGCGTGAGGCGGCAGAACTGCTGATCAGCAAAGCGCGCCAACGCGCCCGGGGCGGCGGCGACAACCTGTCCCTGGCCATTGCCAAGGTGGATGCGCTGGACTGAAGCAGGGCGCGCGCCTCAGCGCGCCGGGCCCGAGCCTGGAACCGCAGCGCGCGGCGCAGAAGCGGAGACCGAAACCGGCGCGGGCGACCTCAATGTGGCGGCAATTTCAGCCGCTGTGGGCACGGGCAGCGCTGCCGCTGCTGGCTTGTTGCGCGCCTCTTGTCGCTGCCTGACCTGGGCTTGATGGGCCCTCACACGCGCCTCCATCTGGGCGCGTTGCTGCGCATGCTGACGCGCCGCCTGCTCGGCCTGGCGCTGCCGGGCCTGGGCGCTCAGACCCGGCGAGCGATGGGGCACCGGCGCGGCCGAAGCAGCAACCCCGGGCTCACCCGCCGCACGACCGAGGCCCACCTGCTTCTTGATCGGCGCCGAGGCGGCATCGGCGGCCTGCAACAGACTTTCCGTGCGACGCTCACCCTCGCTGGCAGCGAACTCCAACTGACGCTGACGCACCCGTTCACGCTGCGCCTCGGCTCGCGCACGACGCAGGCTGGACTCAATGGCATCTCGCTCGCGCTGCAATGGCTGCATTTCGGCCCGGTGGCGCAGGCGCTGGGCCAGCAGGCAATCATTGATGGCGAACTGCTTGTGGCAAGCCTCCCGGGCCTCTGCATCACGCGCCAGAGCCTCGGATTGGGTTTGCTTGATCTCCTGCAAACGCAGCGACTCGTTGACTGAGGACGCCGGAGATTCGGCATGGCCCCATGCCGGGCTCAAAAGGACCATGAGCGTGAGCCCAAGCACGGGCATGCGGTGATGGCAAAGCTTCATGGGCGCCGGCCTCCTCAGGTCAAGCTGGTGTCGACATCCCGCCGGGCCAGCGACAGGTATTCCTGCGATTGCATCTCCTGCAGGCGCGAGACCGTACGCGGGAACTCATGGGCCAGGGGCCCGTCGGCATACAGCTGCTCGGGCGGCACGGCGGCCGAGATCACCAGCTTGACGCGGCGATCGTAGAGCACATCGACCAGCCAGGTGAAGCGGCGCGCCTCGCTGGCCAGGCGGGGCGGCATCTCCGGCACATTGGACAGGATCAGGGTGTGGAACTGGGTGGCCAGCTCCAGGTAGTCGTTCTGCGAGCGCGGGCCGCCGCAGAGCTGAGCAAAGTCGAACCAGACCACGCCACCCGCGCGGCGCCGGGCGCGGATCTGGCGCTGCTCGATCTGCAGGCGCGGGTCTTCATCGCGGGCCTCGGCCAAGGCTTCGAAGGTGGCGGTCAGTGCAGCCTCGGCCTCATCGCCCAGCGGCTGGTGGTAGAGCTGGGCCTGGTCCAGGGTGCGGCGACGGTAGTCGAAGCCGTTGTCCACATTGATCACCTCCAGCTTGGCCTTGAGCAGCTCGATGGCCGGCAGGATGCGGTCGCGGTGCAGGCCGTTCGGGTAGAGGTCGTCCGGATGGAAGTTGGAGGTGGTGACGATGGACACACGGTTGCGGAACAGCGAGTCGAGCAGGCGATACAGGATCATCGCGTCGGTCACGTCCGAGACATGGAACTCGTCGAAGCAGATCAGGCGGAAGCGCTTGGCGATGCGCTTGCCCAGCTCCTCCAGCGGATCGGCAATGCCTTTGAGTTCAAGCAGCTCGCGATGCACCTCGCGCATGAACTCGTGGAAATGCAGCCGGGTCTTGCGCGTCAGCGGCACGGCCTGGAAGAAGCAATCCATCAAAAAGCTCTTGCCCCGCCCCACCCCGCCGTACATGTAGACGCCGCGCGGCAGCGGCGGGCGCACCAGCAGCTTGGTCACAGCATTGCTGCGTCGTGCCTTGTAGTCGGCCCATTCGTCCTGGCAGCGCTGCAATGCCGCCACGGCGCGCAGCTGCGCGGGATCGGCGGTGTAGCCGCGCTCGGCCAGGGTTTGCTGATAAAGCTCGGTGACGCGGGTCATGAGAGAAACACTACAACCTTCTTCGAGATGGACCAAGGGGCGACCGCGGCCGCCCCTTGTTGCTTGCGAATTCCGACCGGAATCAGAAGTTCAGCGTGCGCTTGTCCACGGCCAGGGCCGCTTCCTTGGTGGCTTCGCTCAAGCTCGGGTGGGCATGGCAGATGCGCGCGATGTCTTCGGCCGAAGCCTTGAACTCCATGGCCACCACGGCTTCCGAAATCAGCTCGGAGGCCATCGGGCCGATGATGTGCACACCCAGGATTTCGTCGGTCTTGGCATCAGCCAGGAACTTGACGAAACCGTTGGTGTCACCCAGGGCGCGAGCGCGGCCATTGGCCAGGAAGGGGAACTGACCGGCCTTGTACTCGACGCCATCGGCCTTGAGCTGCTGCTCGGTGCGGCCGACCCAAGCGATCTCGGGGCTGGTGTAGATGACCCAGGGGATGGTGTTGAAGTTGACATGGCCATGCTGGCCGGCAATGCGCTCGGCCACGGCCACGCCTTCTTCCTCGGCCTTGTGCGCCAGCATCGGGCCACGCACCACATCGCCGACCGCCCAGACATTGGGCAGATTGGTCTTGCACTCGTCGTCCACCACGATGGCGCCGCGCTCGTCCAGCTTCAGGCCGACCGCTTCGGGGTTCAAGCCGATGGTGTTGGGCACGCGGCCGATCGAGATGATGAGCTTGTCGACGGCCAGGGTCTGGGCGGCGCCCTTGGCATCGGTGTAGGCTACCGTCACGCCGTCCTTGCTCTTGGCGACTTCGCCGATCTTCACACCCAGCTCGATCTTCAGGCCCTGCTTCTTGAACAGCTTGGCGGCTTCCTTGGCGACCGATTCATCGACCGCGCCGAGGAAGGTCGGCAGGCCTTCCAGCACGGTGACTTCCGCGCCCAGGCGACGCCAGACCGAGCCCATTTCCAGGCCGATCACGCCGGAGCCGATCACGCCCAGCTTCTTCGGCACTTCACCGATGCGAAGCGCGCCGTCGTTGGACAGGATCAGCTCTTCGTCAAACGCTGCGCCGGGCAGCTGGCGGGCATTGGAGCCGGTGGCCAGCACCACATGCTTGGCCAGGATGACTTCTTCACCGGCCTTGACTTCGTACAAGCCATCCTTGGCCGCCACGAAGGAGCCGCGGCCGTGGAAGAACGTGACCTTGTTCTTCTTGAACAGGTAGAGGATGCCGTCGTTGTTCTGCTTCACGACGGTGTCCTTGCGACCGATCATCTTCTTGATGTCGATGCGCACGTTGTCCGCCGAGATGCCGTGGTCGGCAAAGTGGTGGTTGGCGTGCTCGAAGTGCTCGCTCGATTGCAGCAAGGCCTTGGACGGGATGCAGCCGACATTGGTGCAGGTGCCGCCGGGCGCCGGGCCGCCCTTCTCGTTCTTCCACTCGTCGATGCAAGCGGTGTTGAAGCCCAGCTGGGCGGCACGGATGGCGGCGATGTAGCCGCCAGGGCCGCCACCGATGACGACGACGTCGAATTGTTTGGTGCTCATAGGTATTCCTGAATTGGGTGCGCCAACGCCAAGGCGTAGCGAGCGGCCTCAGGGCTAGGCGCGGGTGCCGATGCACCGGAACGTAGCAGCGCTACGTGAGGATGCGGAGGTCGGGACCCGCAACGACGGCCTGAGGTCGCGCAGTAGCCGTTTAGATATCAAACAACAAACGAGCTGGGTCTTCCAGGGCTTCCTTCATGGTGACCAAGCCCAGCACGGCTTCACGGCCGTCAATGATGCGGTGGTCATACGACATGGCCAGATAGTTGATCGGGCGCACCACCACTTGACCGTTCTCAACCACAGCGCGGTCCTTGGTCGCATGCACGCCCAGGATGGCCGATTGCGGCGGGTTGATGATGGGGGTCGACAGCATGGAGCCGAAGGTGCCGCCGTTGGAGATCGAGAAGGTACCGCCGGTCAGGTCGTCCAGCGAGATCTTGCCTTCCTTGGCCTTTTGGCCGAATTCGGCGATCTTCTTTTCGATGTCGGCAAAGCTCAGCTGGTCGGCATTGCGGATGATGGGCACGACCAGGCCGCGCGGCGAACCGACGGCGATGCCGATGTCGAAGTAGCCGTGGTAGACGATGTCATTGCCATCGACCGAGGCGTTCAGCACCGGGTACTTCTTCAGGGCGGCAACCGCGGCCTTGACGAAGAAGCTCATGAAGCCCAGCTTGACGCCGTGTTCCTTCTCGAACTTTTCCTGGAACTTCTTGCGCATCTCCATCACCGGGGCCATGTTCACTTCGTTGAACGTGGTCAGGATGGCGTTGGTGGCTTGCGATTGCAGCAGACGCTCGGCGACGCGGGCGCGCAGACGGGTCATGGGCACGCGCTGCTCGGGGCGATCGCCCAGATTCAGGGCGGCCGGGGCGGCCACGGCGGGCAGCGGCTTGGCCACAGCGGGCGCGGCGGCCACGGCCACCGGAGCGGCCACAGCGGCGGGCTTGGCGCCAGCGGCCAGGGCGTCGCCCTTGGTCACGCGGCCATCCTTGCCGGAACCGGCCACGTCGGTGGCCGACAGGCCCTTCTCGGCCAGGATCTTGGCGGCGGCCGGCATGGCCACATCACCCTTGGCGCCGCCGGTGGCGGCGGCCGGGGCTGCTGCTGCAGCCGGAGCAGCGGCGGCCACCACGGCCTTCACTTCCAGCGGGCTGGCTTGGGCCGTGCCTTCGGTGTCGATGCGGGCGATGACTTCTTCGCTGACCACGCTCTCACCGTCATTCTTGACGATCTGGGCCATCACACCGGCGCTGGGTGCGGGCACTTCGAGCACGACCTTGTCGGTCTCGATCTCCACCAGGATTTCATCGATGGCGACGGCTTGGCCGGGCTTTTTCTTCCAGGTCAGCAGCGTGCCTTCGGCAACGGATTCGGACAGCTGGGGGACTTTGACTTCAACGATTGCCATGATCTGTGTTCTTTCAACGTGTTCGCGGAGCTGAGGCGCCGTCTTGCGGCGGCTTCAACAACAACATCAACAAGGGCGGCAAAAAGCGGGCGCTGTCTTGGCAGACGCCCGCTTGGCCCTTCTTACTTGGTGAGGATGAAACCCTTGAGCTTGCCGAAGGCCTGATCCAGCAGCGACTTCTGTTGCTCCTGGTGCAGGTGGGCGTAACCGCAGGCCGGCGAGGCCGAGGCGGGACGACCCGCGTAGCCCAGCTTCTGGCCGTCCAGCATGTTCTCGTGCACATAGTGCTGGACGAAGAACCAGGCGCCCTGGTTTTGCGGCTCGTCCTGGCACCACACCAGCTCGGTCGCGCCGGGGTACTTTTTGATCTCGGCAGCAAACGCCTTGTGCGGGAAGGGATAGAGCTGCTCGACGCGGATGATGGCCACATCGCTGGCCTTCTTTTCCTCGCGCTTGCGGACCAGGTCGTAATAAACCTTGCCCGAGCAGACGATCACGCGCTTGACCTTGTCGGCGCTGATCGAGGCATCCTGCTCACCGATCACGGTGCGGAACTCACCCTTGGTGAACTCGGCCAGCGGCGAGGTGGCGTCCTTGGCGCGCAGCAGGCTCTTGGGCGTCATGATGACCAAGGGCTTGCGGAACATGCGCAGCATCTGGCGACGCAGCACGTGGAAGATCTGGCTGGCCGTGGTCGGCTGGACGATCTGCATATTGTTGTCAGCCGCCAGCTGCATGAAGCGCTCCAGGCGGGCCGAGCTGTGCTCGGGACCTTGGCCTTCGTAGCCGTGCGGCAGCATCATCACCAGGCCATTGGCACGGCCCCACTTCACTTCGCCGGAAGCGATGAACTGGTCGATCACCACCTGGGCACCGTTGGCGAAGTCGCCGAACTGGGCTTCCCAGATCGTCAGCGTGTTCGGCTCGGCCGCGGCGTAACCGTACTCAAAGCCCAGCACCGCTTCCTCGCTGAGGATGGAGTCGATGACCACGAAGGGCGCTTGACCTTCCGCCACATGCTGCAGCGGCACGTAAGCGCCTTCATCCCAGTTGCTGCGGTTCTGGTCATGAATGACGGCGTGGCGGTGGGTGAAGGTACCGCGGCCCGCGTCTTCGCCCGACAAACGGATCGGATAGCCGCTGGCCACCAGGGAAGCGAAAGCCATGCTCTCACCCATGCCCCAGTCCACATTGATCTCACCGCGACCCATGGCAGCGCGGTCTGCATACAGCTTCTGCACCAGGTTGTGCGCGACCAGATCCTTGGGCAGCGTCGTCAGCTTGTCGGCCAGGCGCTTCCACTCGGAGACGGGCAGCGCGGTGTCGCAGCTGTCGGTCCACTTCTTGCCCAGGAAAGGCGACCAGTCGGTGGCGTACTTGCTCTTGAAGTTGGTCAGCACCGGGTCCACGGTGTGGCGGCCTTCGTCCATGGCAGCGCGGTAGGCCTTGACCATCTCGTCGGCACCCGCAGCGTCGACCACATTCTGTGCAGCCAGCTTGTCGGCGTAGACCTTGCGGGTGCCGGGGTGGGCCGCGATCTTCTTGTACATCAGGGGCTGGGTCAGCGAGGGGGTGTCCTGCTCGTTGTGGCCCAGCTTGCGGTAGCAGACGATATCCAGCACCACGTCCTTGCGGAACTCGGCGCGGTAATCCATGGCCAGTTGCATGGCCCACACCACCGCTTCCGGATCGTCACCATTCACGTGCAACACCGGCGCCTCGATCATCTTGACGACGTCCGAGCAGTAGGTGGTGGAACGCAGGTCGCGCGGGTCGCTGGTGGTGAAACCGATCTGGTTGTTGATGACGATATGCACGGTGCCGCCGGTGCCGTAGCCGCGGGTCTGGGCCATGCACAGGGTTTCCTGCACCACGCCCTGGCCGCCGAAGGCCGCGTCGCCGTGCACCAGCACGGGCAGCACCTGGCTGCCGTCCTTGTCGCCGCGGCGCTCTTGGCGGGCGCGCACGCTGCCTTCGACCACCGGGTTGACGATTTCCAGGTGCGAGGGATTGAAGGACAGCGACAGGTGAACCGGGCCGCCCTTGGTGCTGACGTCCGAGCTGAAACCTTGGTGGTACTTGACGTCACCCGCCGGCAAGTCTTCAGCAGCCTTGTGCTCGAACTCGGCGAACAGGTCGGCCGGCATCTTGCCCAGGGTGTTGACCAGCACGTTCAGACGGCCGCGGTGGGCCATGCCGATCACGATCTCTTGCACGCCACGCTGGCCGGCGCGCTGGATCAGCTCGTCCATGGCGGCGATGAAGCTCTCGCCACCTTCCAGCGAGAAGCGCTTCTGGCCCACGTATTTGGTGTGCAGATAGCGCTCCAGGCCTTCGGCCGCGGTCAGGCGATCCAGGATGTGGCGCTTTTCTTCGGCGCTGAAGGTCGGCTTACCACGGGCCTTCTCCAGGCGCTCTTGCCACCAACGCTTCTCACCGGGGTCGGTGCAGTGCATGAACTCGGAGCCGACCGAGCTGCAATAGGTTTCACGCAGGGCCTGCACGATTTGACGCAGACTCATGGTCTCGCCACCAAAGTAGGTGTTGGAGGCCGAGAAGCTGATGTCCATATCGGACTCGGTCAGGTCGTAGAAGGCCGGATCGAGTTCGGGAATCTTGGGGCGCTCGGCGCGCTTGAGCGGGTCGAGTTCGGCCCAGCGATTGCCGAGGAAGCGGTAGGCGGCGATCAGGCTCTGCACATGCACTTGCTTGTGCGCCACAGCCAGATCGGCGCTGGAGGCCTTGGCGGCGAAGGCATTGGCCTTGGCGCGCTGAGCAAAGGATTCAATCACCGGCGCATGCGGGACATCGCGTCCTTCGCCGCCATCGGTGGCGGGCACATGCTGAAGTGCGTCAAAGTACGCACGCCAGTTGTCGGGCACGGAGCCCGGGTTGTCGAGGTAGGCCTCGTACATCTCTTCGACATAGGGCGCATTGCCCCCGAACAGGTATGAATTGGACCTGTATTGCTGCATCATCTTCGCTCACCTCTAGCCCCGGCTTCCAGGGATTTGGCTGGTTGATAAACCTTCCGCGACACGGCTCGACCGGTTGGCGGATTGCGACCCACCTTCGCTGTTGCCAGGAAAAGGGACGGGAAGGACCTGAAGTCTCAAGGGCGCGACTTTAACACCCTTGCCTTCCTT
This sequence comes from Paucibacter sp. B51, assembly GCF_027863535.1. NCBI lineage: Bacteria > Pseudomonadati > Pseudomonadota > Betaproteobacteria > Burkholderiales > Sphaerotilaceae > Roseateles > Paucibacter sp. B51. The sequence continues at coordinate 4,837,037 of NZ_JAPIVN010000001.1, forward strand.
CCACCCCCGAATTACGCGGGAGTTACCGCAGCCGCCAGGCTCGCAGACCTTCGGCTGTATCGGCCGCCCCACGCTGAAGTTGAGGCTTTGTGCACGGAAATCGACGTCATGCTGCGCGGGGCTCTCCTGCCGCCTCGCTCGCCAGCCACCCGGCTGTTCTGGTCAAAACACGGCAACGCGTCACCGGCAAACGTTTGCGAATCGTTCTCGATTGGCGCTAGACTCAAGCCCGCGCGCCGCGGCCCCGCGATTGAATGGCACGGCGTCGGGACAAAGTTCAGGAGATCCCATGCAAGTTCGCGTCGTTGACTACCGGGCGGCCGATGCGGCCGAAGCCTTCACCCGTTCCCTGCACGAAACCGGTTTCGGTGTGCTGGTCAACCACCCCATCCAGCAGGCCCTGGTCGAAAAGATCTACGCCGACTGGCTGGCCTTCTTCAACACCGAAGAGAAGCACCAGTTCACTTTTTCCAAGGAAAAGCAGGACGGTTACTTCTCCACCGAAATCTCCGAGACGGCCAAAGGCGCCAGCCAGAAGGACATCAAGGAGTATTTCCACATCTACCCCTGGGGCCGCGTGCCGGCTTCGCTGAAGGCCGATGCGGACAGCTACTACGCCCAGGCCAACACCCTGGCACAGGAACTGCTGGGCTGGGTCGAGCGCTACACGCCGCCCGAGATTGCCCAGCACTACAGCCAACCGCTCTCGCAGATGATCCAGGACAGCCAGCAAACCCTGCTGCGCGTGCTGCGCTATCCGCCGCTGACCGGCCAAGAGCCGGCCGGCTCGCTCCGCGCCGCGGCCCATGGCGACATCAATCTGCTGACCATCCTGCCCGCAGCCAATGAGCCGGGCCTGCAGGTGCAGGACATGAACGGCCACTGGATCGATGTGCCCTGCGACTTCGGCATGCTGATCATCAACATCGGCGACATGCTGCAGGAAGCCTCGCGCGGCTACTACCCCTCGACCCAGCACCGTGTGGTCAACCCCACTGGCGAAGGCGCCAAGAAGAGCCGCATCTCCCTGCCTCTGTTCCTGCACCCGCGCAACGAGGTGGTGCTGAGCGAACGCTACACCGCCCACAGCTATCTGCAGGAACGTCTGCGCGAGCTCGGCGTCAAGACCTGAGGTCCGGCCGGCGCCACAATCGCGCCATGCCCGGCCCCGCCATCATCGAGATCCACCCCGAAGCGCCGCCCAAGCCGGCGCTGGGCCAGCCCTGCAACGGCTGCGGACTCTGCTGTCTGAGCGAGCCCTGCCCGGTCGGCATGCTGATCAGTCGACGTCGCTCCGGGCGCTGCGAGGCGCTGCGCTGGTGCGCTGAAACCCGGCGCTATGTCTGCGGCATGCTGAGCACCCCCTGGCACCATCTGGGCGCAGTTCGCCCTTGGGCGCGCGAGGCGGCGCGCCGCCGCAACCAACTGCTGGCCCGGCTCTGCCGGCGCTGGATCGCCGCCGGCATCGGCTGCGACGCCGATCTCGAGATCCAAGCCACCCCGCCATCCGGGCAAGCCACTACGAGCAAGCCCGAACAGCAGGGCTAGCATGCGCGCTGAAACCGCCCCGGCGCCATCCCGCGCGGGCCGCGATCGACACTCGACGGGAGTCCTCCTTGAAGCACGCACACAAGCCCCTGATTCAACGCAGCGCCACCGCGCTGTTCGGCAGTTCTGCTCTGACCCTGGCCCTGGCCTTCAGCGGCCTGATGAGCCCGCAGATCACAGCCCATGCCGCCCCTCTGCGCTGGGCGGCCCAGAATGACATCCAGACCCTGGATCCGCATTCGCAGAACCACTCGACCACCACCAACATCACCGGTTATGCCTACGAAGGCCTGACCCGCTACAACGAGAAGTTCCAGCCCGAGCCCTCGCTGGCCAGCAAATGGACGCAGATCAGCCCCACGCAAGTGCGCTTCGAGCTGCGCCGCGGCGTCAAATTCCATGACGGCACCCCCTTCACCGCCGACGATGTGGTGTTCTCTTTCGCCCGCATCCGTCAGCCGCAAGCCAATATGCAAATTTTTGTCAGCGGCATCAAGGAAGTGAAAAAGATCGACGAGCACACTGTCGACATGTTGCTCGACGGCCCCAACCCGGTGCTGCTGCGCAACCTGACCAATTTCCGCATCATGAGCAAGGCCTGGGCGGAGAAGAACAAATCGGTCAACCCGCAAGACTACAAGGCCAAGGAAGACACCTACGCCTCACGCAATGCCATGGGCACCGGCCCCTATCGCATCACCGCCTGGCAGCCCGATCAGCGCATCAGCATGGTGGCCAACAAGGACTGGTGGGACACCAACAAGGGCAATGTCACCGAAATCACCTATCTGCCGATCAAGAGCGATGCCACCCGCGTGGCCGCCCTGCTCTCGGGCGATGTGGATCTGCTGACCGACCTGCCCACGCAAGACGTAGCCAAGCTCAAGGCCGACCCCAAGCTCAAGGTGCTGGACGGCCCCGAGAACCGCACCATCTTCTTTGCCATGGACGAAGGCAGTGACGAGCTGCGCGGCTCCAGTGTCAAGGGCAAGAACCCCTTCAAGGACCGCCGCGTGCGCGAGGCCCTGAACCTGGCCATCGACCGTGAAGCGATCCGCCGCAGCCTGATGCGCGGCCTCTCGGTGCCGGCAGCCATCATGGTGGCGCCCGGCGTCAACGGCCATACACCCGATATCGACCAACCACTCAAGGCCGATGTGGAGAAAGCGAAAAAGCTGCTCGCCGAAGCCGGCTACGCCGACGGCTTCGAAGTACCGCTGAATTGCCCGAATGATCGCTACGTCAACGACGAAGAAATCTGCCAGGCCGCGGTGGCCATGTGGGCCAAGATCGGCATCAAGGCCAAGCTCAGCGCTCAGCCGATGTCGCAACACTCGGTGCTGCTGCAAAAGCTGGAATCGCCCTTCTACCTCTACGGCTGGGGTGTACCCACCTTCGACGGCCAGTACACCCTGCAGGACATCGTCCACACCAAGACATCCGGCATCGATGGCAAAGGCAATTACTCACGGGTCAGCGACGCCAAGATCGACCAACTGGTCACGGCCATGAAGACCGAGAACGACGTCGCCAAGCGCAACGGCCTGATCCGCGAAGCCCTTCTGCGCGTGCGCGATGAACACCTCTTCATCCCCATCCACCATCAGGTCCGCCCCTGGGCCATGCGCAGCAATGTGGACACCGTCCACCGCGCGGACGACAAACCTGAGGCGCGCTTCACCACGCTGAAGTGATCGAACCTCGAGACCGACACGAAGACAAGGGTCACCTACGCGGATGACCTTTTTTCCACCGGAGACACCCGAAGCCTCCGCCAAGCAAGCAAAGCTCGAAACGGTAGCGCTCAGCAAAGACCTCACATTGAAGGCAAATCGGCTTCGAGCAGCCTCTCGAAACTTAGCGCCAGGCAAACAAAAGAGGTCGCTTGCGCGACCTTCATGACAAACCCCGGATCTCAGCGGCCTTCAGGCAGCTCGATCTTAAGTTCCAGCACGTCCATATCGCCGTGATGCTGAACATCGACGTTGATGTCCTTCATGTCGATGTCGATGTATTTGGAGATCACGGCCAGCAGTTCGTTCTTGAGCTGGGGCAGGTAGTCTGCGCTGGGCTTGCGGCCGTTGCGTTCGTGGGCCAGGATCAGCTGCAGACGCTCCTTGGCGACGCTGGCGGTGCTTTTCTTTTCACCCAGAAAGTACTTGAGGAAACTCATCCGGTCCTCCCGCTTACTTGCCGCCGAACAGGCGTTTGAACAGGCTGGGCTTGACGGCTTCGATGAAGCGCATCGGCTTGTCTTCACCGAGGAAGCGGCTGATCACGTCCTTGTAGGCCTCCGACACATCGGTGCCTTGCATGTGGATGGCCGGTGAGCCCTGGTTGGAGGCTTGCAGCACCACTTCCGATTCCGGGATCACGCCGATCAGCGGCGTGCGCAGGATCTCGTGGATGTCTTCCAGCGACAGCATGTGGCCGCCCTCGACCCGGTTCGGGTTGTAACGGGTAATCAGCAGGTGTTCCTTGATGGGGTCTTTGCCTTCGATGGCGCGCTTGGTCTTGCTGTTGAGCATGCCCAGGATGCGGTCCGAGTCACGCACCGACGAGACTTCGGGGTTGGTCACCACCAAGGCTTCGTCGGCGAAGTGCATGGCCATCAGCGCACCGGTTTCGATGCCGGCCGGCGAGTCGCAGACGATGTACTCGAAGTCCATGGCCTTGAGTTCCTCCAGCACGCGCTCCACGCCTTCGTAGGTCAGCGCATCCTTGTCGCGGGTTTGCGAGGCGGCCAGGATGTAGAGCTTGTCCAGCTGCTTGTCCTTGATCAGCGCCTGGCTGAGCTTGATCTCGTCGTTGATGACGTTGATCAGGTCGTAGACCACGCGGCGCTCGCAGCCCATGATCAGGTCGAGGTTGCGCAGGCCGACGTCGAAGTCGATCACGCAGGTCTTGTGGCCGCGCAAGGCCAGGCCGGTTGCAAAACTGGCGCTGGTGGTGGTCTTGCCCACGCCACCCTTGCCCGAGGTCACCACGACGATCTTGGTCATCGAATCAGATCCTTTCAAAACTACAACTGAGAAGGACGGCACACAGGCCGGCCAGGGTTTTTGACTTGTTTGCGATGGCGCGGGATGTTCACGCAGCCATCATGACTCAAAGCTTGAGCGCCTCCATCACCAACTTCTCGCCCTCCAGCCGGATCTGCGCCGGCTTGCCCTGCACCGTGTCGGGCAGCGGGTTTTCGGTCGTGCGGTAGATGCCTGCAATCGAAATCAGTTCGGCCTCCATGCTGGCGGCAAAGATGCGCGCCTCGGTGTTGCCGCGCGCGCCGGCAATGGCCTTGCCGCGCAGCGGGGCGTAGACATGGATGTGGCCATCGGCGATCACCTCGGCGCCATGGTTGACCAGGGCCAAGACCACCAGGTCACCGCCCTTGGCGTAGATGCGCTGGCCGGAGCGCAGCGGCTTGTCGATCACCAGAGTGGGCACGCTCTCGGCCGGCACCGGCACTTCGCGGACCACCTCACGCACGACTTCGCGAATCACTTCCTGCACCACCGGCACCGCATCAACAGCGCGCCCACGCGGTGCGGCCTGCGCTTCAGGTTCCGGCGCTTCGGCCAGGCCCAGGGCCAGGGCCTGCTCCAGCTCGGCCGGCGTGGCGCCGTACACCGCCACCGGCGACATGCGATGGCCGCGCAGCATCGGCAGCAGCGCGGCCAGGTCCACCTCGGCGCGGCCTGGTACAACGCTGTCCAGGCTCAGCTGGGCCGGGGCTACTACGGCGGCCGTTGCGGCAGCGGGCGAGGGCTCCTGAGGCAGCTGGCTCAGGTCAATCAGCAGCGGTTCGTTGCTGAACACACCGGGCGTGGCGCCCACGCGAACCTGCAACTCGCGGCTCAACTCGGCCAGGTCCGTGGTCTTGAGGACCAGCGAGAGCAGACTCAAGCTCGCGCTCTTCAACTCAAAACCCTCAGCGCCCTTGGACGCTGCCCTCCCCTGTTGTGCCTGAGTCATCTTCTGCCTTGATGCCGCTACCGTGCAAAGTGCGCGATTTTAGCCATGCGTCAAGCGGCCGCCCCTCCGCATCGCCCCCGATAGGCCCCCATGTGCCTCGCGAATCGTGGCTTTCGCCGCCGGCAATTGCTGCAAAAACAGGCAGACCAGCAAAGTTCTCGGCCCATCAAGCACTTAGCGCCGCTGCCCGCGAAGCACCCACAAACTTGTCCACAGCAGATGTGCAAAACCGAGCGTTTTTCGTCACGGCGCTGTCACTGAATTTCGCGACGGCGGCCATTCAGCTCTTGACTTATCCCCATTTCTTGATCCACCGCAATCTGTGGCAGCGATCACCTTCGCCCTGGCGGAGAAGTCGATCACTCAAGGCTAAGTTGTTGATTCATATAGAAAGGCGCGCACTGCTGCGAAAAGAGGCAGATTAAGCCAGAGGGCCTCGCCACAAGGGTTTGGCGCTGACTCACCCCCCTTTTCCACAAAGTTATCCACAGTGAAAGTGGATAGTCTTTTTAGGCCATACGAATCATGGACTTAGGGGCGATGTTTCATGTCAGACCGAGCTTTTCACGCTAACTGAGACCGCCTTGGACCGCTCGCGGCGCGCCGGGTGCGGCGTGCAGCGGTTACATTGAAGGGACTATCTGCGCCCCGCAGATGCCTTGCAGGAGCATGTCCTTGGCCACACCGAACTACTCATACGAAAAACGCCAACGCGAATTGGCCAAGAAACGCAAAACCGAAGAAAAGCGTCAGCGCAAGCTGAACAAGCCGGAAGGCCAGAGCGACGAGCCCTCGGCCGAAGGCGACGCCGCAGCGGATGCCGGCGACACGGGCGCCACCCCGCCCACCCCAAACAACGCCGGCTGATCACCCGCCCGCGCAAGCTGCGGGGCCGCAAGCCGGCCCTGTTGCCAAAGCACATCGGATCGCCCCTATAGCCGCGGCGTGGGCGCTGCCCGACGCCCCGGCGAACGCCCCTCGTCAGCCCCGTCGAAGTGCCGTGCAGCCCTGGCCCTAAAATGCGCGCCTGCCCGGCACCGCCGCCAGGCCTGCAAAGACACCATGACACGCAAGCTCTTCGTCACCACCGCCCTGCCCTACGCCAACGCCAATTTCCACATTGGCCACATCATGGAATACACCCAGGCTGACGTCTGGGTGCGTTACCAGCGCATGCAGGGCCAGCAGGTGCATTTCGTCTGCGCCGACGACGCCCACGGCGCGCCCATCATGATTGCCGCCGAGAAGGCCGGCATCACGCCGCAGCAGTTCGTGGCCAATATCGCCGCCGGTCGCAAGGCCTATCTGGACGGCTTCCACATCGCCTTCGACAACTGGCACTCGACCGACGGGCCGGAGAACCACGAGCTGTCCAAGGAGGTCTACAAGGCCTTGCGTCGCAACGAGCTGATCGAGGTGAAGACCATCGAGCAGTTCTTCGACCCCGAGAAGTCCATGTTCCTGCCGGACCGCTTCATCAAGGGCGAATGCCCCAAGTGCGGCGCCAAGGATCAGTACGGCGACAGCTGCGAATCCTGCGGCGCCGTCTACACCCCCACCGAGCTGAAGAACCCCTTCTCGGTGCTGACCGGCGCCACGCCGGTGATGAAGAGCTCGGAGCACTACTTCTTCAAGCTCAGCGACCCGCGTTGCGTGGAGTTCCTCGAGCAGTGGACGCAAACCCCGGGCCGTTTGCAGTCCGAGGTGCTGAACAAGATCAAGGAGTGGTTCACCAAGGATGAAGAGGGCAAGGGCGGCCTGGGCGACTGGGACATCAGCCGCGATGCGCCTTACTTCGGCATCGAGATCCCCGACGCGCCGGGCAAGTACTTCTACGTCTGGCTGGACGCGCCCATCGGCTACCTCGCCTCGCTGAAGAACTACTTCGGCAAGAAGGGGTGGGATTTCGACGCCTTCATGGCCGACGAATCGGTCGAGCAGGTGCATTTCATCGGCAAGGACATCACCTACTTCCACACCCTGTTCTGGCCGGCCATGCTGCATTTCAGCGGCCGCAAGACGCCCAACCATGTCTTCGTGCACGGCTTCCTGACCGTCAACAACGGCGAGAAGATGAGCAAGAGCCGTGGCACCGGCCTGGACCCGCTCAAGTACCTCAACCTCGGCATGAACGCCGAATGGCTGCGCTACTACATCTCGGCCAAGCTGAACTCGCGCGTCGAGGACATCGACTTCAACCCCGATGACTTCGTGGCCCGCGTCAACAGCGATCTGGTCGGCAAGTACGTCAACATCGCCTCGCGCGCCGCCGGCTTCCTGGCCAAGCGCTTTGACGGCCGCCTCTCGGCCGATCTGGGCGTGGAGGGCCGCGCCCTGCTGGACGGCCTGCGCGCCCACAGCGCCACCATCGCCCAGCTGTACGAAGAACGCGAGTTCGGCAAGGCCTTGCGCGAGACCATGATGCTGGCCGACCGCGTCAACGAATTCGTGGACCAGAACAAGCCCTGGGAGCTGGCCAAGCAGGAAGGCCAGGACGCCGTGCTGCACGATGTCTGCAGCGTCTGCATCGAGGCCTTCCGCCTGCTGACCATCTACCTCAAGCCCGTGCTGCCGGCCCTGGCGGCCAAGGTCGAGAGCTTCCTGAAGATCGAGCCGCTGCAGTTCGCTGACGCCCAGCGCGCCCTCGGCGCCCACCAAATCGGCGCCTACGAACACTTGATGCAGCGCGTCGACCCCAAGCTGCTGGAAGCCTTGTTCGAAGCCCCCGCACCGGCCGTGGCCGCCAAGCCCCTGCCGGGCGGCGAGGAGCTGGCGCCCGAGATCAAGATCGACGATTTCACCAAGGTCGATCTGCGCATCGCCAAGATCGTCAAGGCCGAGCATGTGGACGGTTCGGACAAGCTCCTGCGCCTGAGCCTGGACGTGGGCGAAGGTCGCCTGCGCAATGTCTTCAGCGGCATCAAGAGCGCCTACAAGCCCGAAGACCTGGAAGGCAAGCTGACCGTGATGGTGGCCAATCTGGCGCCGCGAAAGATGAAGTTCGGCATCAGCGAGGGCATGGTGCTGGCCGCCAGCCACGCCGACGAGAAGGCCAATCCCGGTATCTTCGTGCTCGAGCCCTTCCCCGGCGCCCAGCCGGGCATGCGGGTGCGCTGAGGCCCACCCGGCCCATGCTGCGCAGCCGGCCGGTGGCGAGCCGCCGCCAGACCGTCCTGGGTCTGCTGCTGGGCGCCGTGGCGGGTGGTGCGGCATCTGCAGCGGCCCTCGTCGGCCGCGAGGCCCGGGCTGGCGCGGCGCGCCAGCCCCTGCTGATCAGCTACAACGACGACTACGCGCCCTACTCCTTCGTCGATCCGCAGCTGCATCCTCAACGGGTGCAAGGCATCCTGCCCGATCTGCTGCAGGCCCTGCTGAAGGATCTGGACAGCGTCCGGCTGGAAGCCTTGGGCCTGCCCTGGCGGCGCGCCCAAGCCATGGTCAAGCTGGGCCAGGCCGATGGCCTGTGCACCTTTGCCTCGGACGAACGCCGGCAGTACGCGCTCTTCAACGAGCTGCCCCTGGTGGAGCTGCGCCCCCATCTGTTCTTCAGTGCCCGCCATCCGCAGCGGGCGCAGCTGGAGCGCCTGCGCTCGCGCGAGGACCTCAAGGCCTTCCATCTGGTCGATCAAAAAGGCAATCAATGGGCCGAGCAGGTGCTGGCCGATTTCCCGCATGTCGAATGGACCATGGGCCACGACGCCGTCTTCCGCATGGTCTTGGCCGCACGCGGTGACGTCCATGTCTCGCTGAGCCCGCTGGTCACGCAGTGGCGGCTCAAGAAGCTGGCCATCCAGGCGCAGGTGATGTCCATTCCGGCGCCCTATCTGGCCGCCAACGTGCCCTTTCACCTCGGGCTGCGCCAGGACTTTCCCGGCGCGCGCCAGATCCTGGCCCATCTGGACCGCCGCCTTGCCCAGGCCGGCAGCGCTGCCCTGATCGAAAGCATCGTGCGGCCATACCACAGCGCCACCAGCAGCTGAGTTTTCTCAAAACCGCGAGCCGCAAGAGGCGCAGAATCGGTGCAAGACCTCGATCATGCCGCCGCTCCTCCACCGCTTCCGCCCCCGCTCGCTGAGCCTGCTGCAGGGCTACAGCCGCCAGCGCTTCATCGCCGACCTCGGCGCGGGCTTCACCGTCGGCATCGTCGCCCTGCCCCTGGCCATCGCCTTTGCCATCGCCTCGGGCGTCAAGCCCGAGCAAGGCCTGTTCACCGCCATCATTGCCGGCTTCCTGATCTCGGCCCTGGGCGGCTCCAGCGTGCAGATCGGCGGGCCGGCTGGCGCCTTCATCGTCGTGATCTACGGCATCGTGCAACGCTACGGCCTGGGCAATCTGCTGGTCGCCACCATGCTGGCCGGCTGCTTGCTGATCGCGCTCGGCGCCCTGCGGCTGGGCGCCTGGGTGCGCTACATCCCGGTCAGCATCGTCATCGGCTTCACCAACGGCATTGCCGTGCTGATCGGCCTGTCCCAGCTGAAGGACTTCCTGGGCCTGCCCATCGCCCACATGCCGGCCGACTTCTTCAGCCAGCTGAGGCTGATCGCCCTGCATATCGGCGACATCCACTGGGCCGCGCCCTTGCTGGGCGGCGCCTGTGTGGCCGTGGTCAGCCTCTGGCCCAAGACCTATGCCATGGACCGCGAGAGCCACAGCACCCGCGCACGGCTGCAGCGCTGGATGTCGCAGCTGCCCGGCACCGTGATCGCCTTGGTCGGCGCCACCGCGCTGTGCTACGGCTTGCAGCTGCCGCTGGAAACCATCGGCAGCCGCTTCGGTGGCATTCCTCAGACCTTGCCCAGCTTCGCCTGGCCCGAGGTCAGCTGGACCGGCGCCAAGCAGCTGCTCATCCCCACCCTGACCCTGGCGCTGCTCGGTGCCATCGAATCCCTGCTCTGCGCCCGCGTGGCCGACAAGCTCAGCGACCAGCCCCGCCACGACCCCAACCAGGAGCTGATGGCCCAGGGCATTGCCAACCTCGTGACGCCCTGGTTCGGCGGCATTCCGGCCACCGGCACCATCGCCCGCACCGTCACCAATGTGCGCGCCGGCGCCAGCAGCCCGGTGGCCGGCATGGTGCATGCGCTGGTGCTGCTGATCATCGTGCTGGTGGCCGCGCCGCTGGCCGCCCACATCCCGCTGGCAGCCCTGGCCGGCATCCTGCTGGTGGTGGCCTGGAATATGGGCGAATGGCATGAGTTCGCCCGCCTGCGTCATTTCAGCCTGCCTTACCGCACCGTGCTGCTGGGCACTTTTGTAATGACCGTGGTGTTCGATCTGATGGTGGCGGTGGAGGCTGGCCTGGTGCTGGCCTGCCTGTTCTTCATCTACCGCATGAGCACCTTGTTCCAGGTGCAGGAGCTGCCCCAGACCGGCCTGCCGCCCGGCACCCTGGCGCTCAAGCTCTACGGCTCGCTGTTCTTCGGCGCGATCGGCAAGGTCGAGGGCCTGGCCGAACGGCTGCAGCCCGATCAGCGCCTGCTGGTGCTGGACATGCACCAGCTGATCTCCATGGACACCTCGGGCCTGGACGCCCTGCTGCAGCTGCAGCGCGGCCTGCAACGCCAGGGTCAGGCCTTGCTGCTGTGCGGGCTGAACGAGCAGCCGGCCAGCCTGGTCCGACGCGGCGGCCTGGCCGAAGCCCTGGGTCCGGACGGCATTCATGCCGATTTCGAGCAATGGCGGGTCAGCGCCCGCACGGCCAGCCTGTAAAATCGCCGCCTTGCAGCCGGATTTCTGCCGACCGCCCACCTTGTTTGCGAAGCACTGCCACACCATGCCTCTGTTCTGGAAAGCCTACAAGTCCGACGCCAGCACCTTCATCGACGAGCTCAAGGCCAAGAAGCCGACGCTGGAAGCCGAGCAGCGCGCCGGCCGTGCCCTACTTTGGGACAAGGCGGTGGACCGCAGCGCCCAGGCCGACTACCGCGCCGCACGCGTCGAGCAACAGCCCTACGTCTACCAGACGCAAGCCAAGTAAGCGGCGCTCGGCGCCCAGCCGGACTGGTTCTGAGTTGCCATGAGCAGCAGCAACAACAGCGGCGAGCAGGCCGCAGGCCCTGAGCTGCCGCCGCCCCCGGCCGAAGAGCTGCCGGGGCTGCCCGAGACCGTGGACAGCGTGGCCGTGGCCCGCCTGTATGGCGAGCCGCTGTTCCAGATGCCGCTGGACCTCTACATCCCGCCGGATGCGCTGGAGGTCTTCCTCGAAGCCTTTCAAGGCCCGCTGGACCTGCTGCTCTACCTGATCCGGCGCCAGAACTTCAACATCCTCGACATCCCGCTGGCCGATGTCACGCGCCAGTACCTGAGCTACGTCGACCAGCTGCGCAAGCACAACCTCGAGCTCGCCAGCGAGTACCTGCTGATGGCGGCCATGCTGATCGAGATCAAGTCGCGCATGCTGCTGCCGCCCAAAAAGACCGAGGACGGCGCCGAACCGGAAGACCCGCGTGCCGAGCTGGTGCGCCGCCTGCTCGAGTACGAACAGATCAAGCTGGCCGCGGCTCGCCTGGACGCCCTGCCCGTGCTGGGCCGCGATTTCCTGCGCGCCCAGGTCTACATCGAGCAATCGCTGCAGCCGCGCTTCCCCGACGTGGAGGCCAACGATTTGCGCGAGGCCTGGCTGGACATCCTGCGCCGTGCCAAGCTCAACCAGCACCACAAGATCACGCGGGAGCAGCTCTCGGTGCGCGAGCACATGAGCATCCTGCTGCGGCGCCTGCAGGGTCAGCGCTTTGTCGAGTTCGAGCAGCTCTTCGATGTCTCACGCGGCCAGTCGGTGCTGGTGGTGACCTTCATCGCCATGCTGGAACTGGCGCGCGAGCGCCTGCTGGAAATCACCCAGGCCGAGGCCTTTGCGCCGATCTACGTGCGCCTGGCCTACACGCCCAGCTGAGCGGCAAGCGCCATCACGGCGCCCCGGCCCAGAAGCGGTCCGGTGCTCAGGGTTGCGCCACGCGCCAGGTCGAGAAATGCGCGTCGGGTTGACGCTGCACCATCTGCCCCACGGCCAGCACCGCCTGCGTGCGCGAACCCACGCCGAGGGCCTTGAGCACGGCGGCGACATGGTCCTTGATGGTCTCGACCGACACGCCCAGTTCGCGAGCGATGATCTTGTTCGGCTTGCCTTGCAGCAGCAGGGCCAGCACATCGGTCTGGCGCGGTGTCAGCGCAAGACCTTCCAGGCCGGTGGTGACCTGATAGTTGGAGTTCATGGCCTGCTGCTGAATCTGCTGCAGCTTGTTCTGCTGCGCGCTGATCGCCCCGGAGGCCGGAGCCGTCTCGAATTCAGCACCGCCTTCGTTGCCCAGGCCCATGGGTGGCACATAAATGCCACCGGACATCACCAGCTTGAGCGCCTGGGAGAGCAGCTCGGTCTCGGCCCGCTTGGGCACAAAACCCATGGCACCCTGGTCGATGGCACGGATCACATCGCTGGCCCGGTCCGAGGCCGAGATGATGACCACGGGCAGGGCCGGGTAGGCGGCACGGAACTCATCCAGCACATCAAAACCACTGGCATCGCCAAGCTGCAGATCCAGGAGCACGAGGTTGAAATCCTGGTGCGTCTGCAAGGCCTGACGGGCGGAGGCCGCACTGTCGGCGCCCACCACCTGCACATGCTCGCCCATGCCTTCGATGACGGTCTTCAAAGCCGCCAGGATCAGCGGGTGATCATCGATCAGCAAAACCTTCATGCCCATCCTTCGGCGCCACGTGTGCAGAGTTTCATGTCGGACCGCATGATAGAGCCCCGGCGTGGTGCATCGCACTCACCCCGATGGGTGATACCCACGCTGCCGTGTTAGGCCTGCGCACTTTTCTGGCGTCAGAACTCGCAAACGAAAGCTGCAAGCCGAACTCAACTTGCGTTTTAGCAATCACGCTTTCCTTGCGTCCAACCAGGCCGTTAGCGGCGCCCACTGCGCCAAGTCTCGCTCGACACGGCTGGGCGCCACATCCCAAAGGCTCAAGCCATGTGCGGCCAGCTGCACATAGTTCTGGGTGTCGCGCAGCATGCCCAGCACCGGCACCTCCAGCCCCTCCAGAAAGCCCTGCAGCTGCTGCACCGACAGCGTGCCTTCCTTGGCACGCATCCCGACCAAAGCCAGCTCGGGCTGGCGTTTGGGCGAATCTTCATCGCCACGCAGTTCGCGCAGCCTTTGAATGAAATCGAAACTGGCCTGGATATCGAAGAGGCTGGGCTGCAACGGCATCAAGAGCTTGTCGGCCAACTTGAGCAGGGTCTTCAAGCGCTTGCCGTCCAGCCCGGCCGGAGAATCCAGCACCACATGACTGACACCCTTGGGCGGCTTGACGACCTGGTCCCCTTCAAAATCCCAACCCTGGATGCGCGGAAGGTGGGACGGGCGCAAGGCCAGCCAGCGGCGCGCCGACTGCTGCTTGTCGACATCGCCCAGCATCACGCTGTGGCCTTGCGCGGCCAGGTAGCCGGCGATGTTGGTGGACAAGGTGCTCTTGCCCACCCCACCCTTGGGATTGGCGATCAGGATCACAGGCATGGGCTCACTCCTCAGGGCATGCACAAAAGCCGCTGCAAGCGACAACAACACAGCCCGACATCCTAAGCGCTGGGCGCTCGGGTTAACCTCAGGCCATGCCTGAGACTTCTGACATCCTGATTCTTGCCGCCCACCCCGACCGCGCCCGTTCGCGCGTCAGTGCGCGATTGATGGACGCCGCGCAAGCCCAAGCCACGCGCTGGACCCTGCACGACCTCTACCGCCGCTACCCGGACTACGCCATCGACGTGGCTGCCGAGCAGCGGGCGCTGGCCGCCGCGCGCCTGGTCATCATGCTCCACCCCCTGCACTGGTACAGCATGCCGGCTCTGCAAAAGCTCTGGGTCGACGAGGTACTGAGCTTCGGCTGGGCCTACGGCCCCGGAGGCCATGCCTTGCGCGGGAAAGACTTCTGGCTGGTCACTTCCACCGGCGGCAGCGCAGAAGCCTACAGCGCTCAGGGCCATCACGAACACCCGATCGAGCACTTCCTGCTGCCCTACACCCAGAGCGCGCGCATCTGCGGCATGAACTTCCTGCCGCCCCTGATCCTGCACGGCGCCCATCAAGCCGACGAAGCCGCGCTGCAGCAGCACACGAAGTCCTTTCTGGCCCGGCTGGAGGCCTACCCCCAGTGGTGCGTGCATGAAGCCGAACCCAGCCTGCCCGAAGTGCCGCTGGACGCCCGGCCGGCCTTGTTCAGCCCGTTGCGCCCGGCCACCCCGGCGCGTGCAGCCTCACATGAGGAGCCCCAGCCATGAGCGCGGCCGCCGGCAGCAACTGGCTGCAACTTCCCCTGGTCTGCCTGGGCGCGGCCGTCGTCGCCGTGCCGCTGGCGCGCTTTCTGCGCCTGGGCTCCATCCTCGGCTACCTGATCGCCGGCGTGCTGATCGGGCCCAGCGTGCTGGGCCTGGTCAGCGACCCGGGGCAGATCCTCGAGGTGGCCGAGTTCGGCGTGGTGCTGATGATGTTCCTGGTCGGCCTGGAGCTGGAGCCGAAACGACTCTGGGCCATGCGCCGGCCCATCTTCGGCTGGGGCTCGCTGCAGCTGCTCGGGTCTGCCGCCCTGCTGCTGGGCCTGGCGTGGCTGTTCGGCGTGCCGGCCGGCCTGGGCCTGGTGCTTAGCCTGGGCCTGGCCATGTCGTCCACGGCCGTGGCCTTGGCCGTGCTGGCAGAGCGCAACCTCGGGCGCACAACGGCAGGTCAAAGCATCTTGAGCGTGGCCTTGCTGCAGGACATCGCCGCCATTCCGGTGCTGGCCCTGGTGCCCATTGTGGCGGCCGGCAGCACCGTGTCGGCGGCCGAGGGCAGTGGAGCCTGGGCGGCCGCCAAGGCCCTGGGCATGGTCTTGCTGATTGTGCTCGGCGGGCGCCTGGCCCTGCGCCCGGCTTTGCGCTGGATCGCCGGCAGCCGCACGCCCGAGATCTTCACTGCCGCGGCCCTGCTGCTGGTGATCGGCACCGCGGCCCTGATGCACAGTGTCGGCCTGTCCATGGCCCTGGGCGCGTTTCTTGCCGGCGTGCTGCTGGCCGAGAGCGAATACCGGCGTGAGCTGGAAACCGATCTGGAGCCTTTCAAGGGACTGCTACTGGGCCTGTTCTTCATCGCCGTGGGCATGGGCCTGGACTTGCGGGTGCTGCGCGAGCAGACCGCCCTGGTACTGGGCCTGCTGGCCGCGCTGCTGCTGTGCAAAGGCCTGTTGCTGGGGCTGATGTCGCGCTGGATGCAGATCCCGGTGCTGGAGCGGCCTGTCTTCGTCATCCTGCTGGCCCAGGGCGGCGAGTTCGGCTTCGTGGTGTTCCAGCTGGCCCAGCAAGCCGGCTTGATCGACGCGATGCAGAACTCGGCCCTGGTGGCGGCCGTGGCCCTCTCCCTGGCTTGCACGCCGGCCCTGTTGCTGACCAGCGACCGCCTGCTGCTGCCGCGCCTGCAGCGCAAGACAGCCGCACGGCCGGCGGAGCAAGAAAGCCCGCCGCCCGCACCCATCCTGATCGCCGGCTTCGGCCGCTACGGGCAGATCGTCGGCCGCCTGTTGTTTGCCCACGGTTATGAAGCCACCGTGCTCGACCACGATGCCGAGGCCATCGAGGCCATGCGGCGCTTTGGCTGGCGGGTGTTTTTCGGTGATGCCACCCGGCTGGACCTGCTGCGCAGCGCCGGCGCGGCGCAAGCGCGGGTGCTGGTGATCGCGGTGGACGATGTGGCGCAGAGCCTGGCCATTGCCGAGCTGGCGCGCGAGCATTTCCCGCAGGCCCAGGTGGTGGCGCGGGCGCGCAATGTGCGGCACTACTTCAGCCTGCGCAATCTGGGCGTGCAGCTGATCGAGCGCGAAACCTTTGACGCAGCCTTGAACAGCGGCCGCAGCGTCATGGAGCTGCTGGGCCTGGAGCCCCATGCCGCCCGCAAGCTGACCTGGCGATTCCGCCAGCACAACCTGGATCAACTGGAACAGATGCTGCCGCTGCAGCACGACAACGGCGCCCTGATCGCCGCGTCGCGGCAGGCACGCCAGCAATTGGAAGCCCTGCTGGCCCAGGAGCGCGAACAGGCGCGGCGGGAACATGAAGCCCGCCATGGCGAAAGCTGGAGCGCGCCCACGGCGATCACCGGCGAGCCACCCACAAAATAGACGGGTGCGCAGCAGCGACAATCTGGCCCTATGTTTGCCCCATCCCAACTCGAGGTGCGCCGCTTCTTCTGCGCCACCTACCGCAAGCTGCGCGACGGCCAGCCCCTGATTCCCATGGAGGCCATCGCCGCCGACTGGATCGCCCAGCATCCGGAATACCACGCCGAACTGGCCGATGAAGAGGCGGCCCTGGCGGCGGTCTACAGCGTCGAAGAGGGGCGCACCAACCCCTTTCTGCATCTGTCCATGCACCTGACCATCAGCGAGCAGCAGTCCATCGACCAGCCGCATGGCATCCGCCAGGCCGTCGATCTGCTGGCCGCCCGGCGCAACTCCCTGCACGAGGCCCACCACGTGGCCATGGACTGCCTGGGCGAAATGATCTGGGAATCGCAACGCAGCGGCCTGCCGCCGGACGGCCACGCCTACCTGGACAAGGTGCGAAAAAAAGCCACGCAGTGAGCGTGGCTTGGGCTGCTTTCATGCCCGGCACCCATCGGCCGAGCAGCGAGCGGGCCGATCAGGCTTGAATCGAAGCGCCGCCCAGGCTCTTGCGCTCGTTCTTGCCCAGCGCCGAATACAGGCCGTTGGCTTCGCCGGGCATCAGCACGTCGATCGCACGGTCCAGCGCCGCCGTGGCGCGGGCCAAAGACTCACGCTGGGCGGCCACACGGCCCCCAGCCTGCACCAGACGATGACGCAGATGGGCCGGCACCGCACCGCTGCGAGCGGCTTCGCTGAAGCTGGTGATGGCCACCGCCAGCGCCTGATGCAGGCGGGCGGCATGTTGTTCGATGGCTTGGGTGTCGCGCCGCAGCAAGGCATCACCCAGCAAATTGAGGCAGCTTTCCACCTCCAGCAGCGGCTGCTCGAGCTGCTGGCCGAGCGCTGCGGGAGTGGAATCTGAGGGAGGCAAAGCGTGCATGGCTGTCCCCGCCATAAGGCGTTGAGAACGCGTTAGGGTTCAACAAACGAAACTTTGATCAACCCTTGCCCTGTCACAGCAGGCAAAGGCCCGAACCGCCTCGATCAGTGAGGCGTCATCCGGCTCAGCATTTCTTGAGCGTTGGCAATCAGCTTGTCGGCGATGACGTTGGCGTTGACCGTGAACTTGCCGTCCGAGATGGCCTGCGAGATGCGCCCGACCTTCTCGGCGTCGAAGCTGCCGTCTTCCGCCACACCCGCCAGGAGCTTGGTCGCATTGGTCGACAGCTCCAGGGTGGCGCTGGCCTCCGGCGCCTTCTTTCCGGCCACTTGTGCTGTCGCGCCCTGGCCTTGCGCTCGCCCTGTCTGGGCCGCGCCCGCCTTGTCGGCCGCGACGGCCGACGATGCGATCTCTGGGCTATTACCGATTTTCATGGTGCTCTCCATAGGCCTGGGTCATGCCCAAACCTGTCCAGGTTTTCCGGTGTATCGACGCTCAACATGAAGACTTTAGTACTTTCGACAAAACCGCTCCCGCCCCAGAAGCGGGGTTTTTCCGCCTCAGAGCTGAGTCTCAACACCGGTTGACGTGTGTCAGCGTTGTTCACAACAACACCTCCACCCGTCGTTCACCGACGACCCGACCCGTCACCATCCGCCCGTTTTCGAAGCGGATCTTGACGTTCTGTCCTTCCAAACCCGCGGCCATGGCCTGACCTTCGCCGGCGACCGCGAAGCCCGGCCCGGAAACCCGGACCTGCACCGTCTCACCCGCCGCAAACCACTGCCGCGCCCTCAAGCTGCTGCTGCTGATCGCTTCGCCAGCCGCCACAGGGCGGACCAGGCTGCGTCCAGTCAAGCCGGCCGCATCGGTGAACACCGCGCCGGCCACAGCCGCTATGTCTATTTCGGCCATTGCCAGCTGCGCTTGAGTCAGGCTCACCCCCGAAGCCAGGGGTTCGGCGGCCACCAGGGCACGGGCATAGACCTTGACCTGCACCGGCAGCGTGACGTTCCAACGGGCGCGGCCATCGACGCAGCGCAGACCGATGCGGGTGCGGCCCCACATCTGCAGGCCGGTGGGCAAGTACGGTTGCACCTGGGCACAGGGCGCCAGCTTGAGGCGCGGATCGAGTTGACCGACCTGCACCTCCACCCGTGCCTGCGCGGGCATGCCGGCCTTGGCGCCGGCCTGGGCCAAGTCCTGGACCTGCAAGCGCAATTCGGTGCTCAGCGTTTCGGTCACCACCGGCTTGGCCGTCTGGGCCTGAGCCTCGCTCAGCATCCCTACCAGCCACAAAGGCAGGCTCCAACTCAGGCTCAGGATCAGCCATGCCGCCAGGAGCGCCGGGCGGCGGAGCATCTGAGCGACAGGGATGGAGCGAGTCGAAAGCATGGATGGACTGTAGGCCGCCACCCCTTGGCCACGAGGGCCGAAATGCGCAGCAAAGCCCTTGCTATTCCCGCTAATGTTTTCAGAGCGGCCCAACACAATCCGTTCACATCGCCCATTCCCGTCCGACGGACAGGGACCTTGAGACCCTCCCCAGCCCCAAGGCGCGGCGCTCCAGCCCGAACCCAAGCAGGGGGCACGCATCATGCTGAACCGACTGACCGCCAACCTGAACTTCCAGACCGAGGCCCTGGCCCTGCGCTCGGAACGCCAGCGCATGCTCGCCAGCAATATTGCCAATGCCGACACCCCGGGCTACCAAGCCCGCGATCTTGACTTCTCCCGCGCTCTGCGTGAGGCCACCTCGTCCAGCCGCGGCTCGGGCCAGCTCCTGACCACCCAGGGAGGCCATATGGGCCCGATCGGCGGCGGGCGCAGCGAAGCAAGCAAGCTCTATGCCGTGCCGGCGCAGACCAATCTGGACAACAACACCGTCGACATGGACCGCGAACGGGCCAGCTTCGCCGACAACTCCGTCAAGTACGAAGCCACGCTGCGTTTCATCAACAGCTCGGTGCGCACCACGCTGGACGCCATGAAGTCGCCCAACGCGGCCTGAGCGGCCCGGCACTAGCAGACCACCGGCCAGGAGCAGACCATGTCCATGTTTCAAATCTTCAATGTCTCGGGCAGCGCCGTCAGCGCGCAGAGCCAGCGCCTCAATGTGGTGGCCAGCAATCTGGCCAATGCCGACACCGTGGCCGGACCCGATGGTCAGGCCTACAAGGCCCGCCAGGTGGTGTTTCAGACCGCCCTGATGGGCGCCAACGGCGACCAGGGTGCCGCCGGGGTGCGCGTCAGCACCATCAGCGAAGACCAGACGCCCGGGCGCCGGGTTCACGATCCCAAGCATCCCAAAGCCGACGCCGAAGGCTATGTGACCTACAGCAATGTCAACACGGTGGAGGAGATGGTCAACATGATCTCGGCCTCCCGCTCCTACCAGAACAACATCGAGGTGATGAGCACGGCCAAGAGCCTGCTGCTCAAAACCCTGCAGCTCGGCCAGTCCTGAGCTTCACCTGAAAGAGGCCCGCCATGGACGTCATCAGCGCCGTCAAGTCGACCGGCACCACCACCAACACCGCGGAAGAGTCGGCCAGCAAGAAGGCCGTGGACACGCAGGACCGTTTTCTCAAGCTGCTGGTCGCGCAGATGCAGAACCAGGACCCCATGAACCCCATGGACAACGCCCAGGTGACCAGCCAGATGGCGCAGATCCAGACGGTCAGCGGCGTCAGCACCCTGGACAACAGCATCAAGTCCCTGGCCAACCAGTTCACCCAGATGCAGGCCCTGCAAAGCGTCTCCTTGGTGGGCCGCGAAGTCAGCGTCGAGGGCAACCGCCTGCAGCAAACCAACGGGGTGGGCGAAGGCAGCTACGCCCTGAGCAGCCCCGCCGATGCGGTGAAGCTGGAGGTCTTGAGCCCCGCCGGTGCCGTGGTCGACACGGTGCAGCTCGGCGCGCAAGGCACCGGCCGCCACAACTTCAAGTGGGCCTCGGACAAGTACGCCGACGACGCCGGACTCAAGTTCCGCATCACTGCGACCAAGGGCACGGCCGCCGTGAGCAGCACGCTTTACGCCCAGGACAAGGTGCTGGCCGTCAACACCAGCGGCACCTCGCTGAAGCTGCAGCTTCAGAACGCTGGGCTGGTTGACTACGCCAGCATCAAGACTTTCGACTGACGCTCGCCGCGCCTGTCCCTTTCACGATTTCCCGCTAAGGACCCATCATGAGCTTCCAACAAGGCCTCTCCGGATTGAACGGCGCGAGCAAGAATCTCGACGTCATCGGCAACAACATCGCCAATGCCGGCACCTATGGTTCCAAGGCCTCGCGGGCCGAGTTCAAAGATGTGTATGCCGGCGCACTCAACGGCGCGGGCAGCAGCCCGGTCGGCATCGGTACGGCCCTGGCCGCCGTGGCCCAGCAGTTCACCCAGGGCAATATCACCACGACC
Source organism: Paucibacter sp. B51 (assembly GCF_027863535.1). Taxonomy (NCBI): domain Bacteria; kingdom Pseudomonadati; phylum Pseudomonadota; class Betaproteobacteria; order Burkholderiales; family Sphaerotilaceae; genus Roseateles; species Paucibacter sp. B51. The sequence continues at coordinate 4,858,046 of NZ_JAPIVN010000001.1, forward strand.
GAAAGCCCCATGGACCTGGCCATCAACGGCGGGGGCTTCTTCCAGCTCAGCGATGGCAAGAACCCGACCATGTACAGCCGCAACGGCCAGTTCAAGGTCGACCGCAACGGCTTCATCGTCAACAACGACCAGCTCAAGCTCATGGGCTACCCGGCCGACGGCGCCGGTGTGATCCAGCCCGGCCTGGCCCAGCCGCTGCAGCTGCCCACCTCGGGCATCGCGCCCAAGACCACCACCGCCATCACCACCGAGTTCAACCTCGACTCGCGCTCCAAGGTCACGGCCAATGCTGCTATTCCCGGCATCGACCTGAAGAACCCGGCCACCTACAACAACGCCACCTCGCTGACGGCCTATGACGCCAAGGGCCAGGACGTGGCCATCACGCTCTACTTCCAGAAGAACGAGCCTGCCGCCGACGGCAGCACGACCTGGAACATCTTCGCCACCGCCAATGGCTCGCCCTTCACCACCGATTCGGCCGGTGGCGCCATCGGCACCGACGCCAGCGGCAACCCGCTGACGCCCTATGCCACCGTGACCTTCCCCAAGACCGGCGGCAAACCCATCGACCCCACGTCCAAGCTCAATATGGATGTGCCCGCCGGTCGCAACGCCGCGGGTGCCGCCACCTTAGACATTCCAGGCATCCAGTTCGACGTGTTGGGCGCCACCGAAAACGGCTCCAGCTTCGCTGTGACCAACCTGACCCAGGACGGCTACGCCCCCGGTCAGCTCTCGGGCATCCTGATCGAGAACAGCGGCATCGTCATGGCGCGTTACTCGAACGGACAGTCCAAGCCGGCCGGCCAGGTCGAACTGGCCTCTTTCCGCAGCCCGCAAGGCCTGCAGCCCATGGGCGGCAATGTCTGGTCGCGCACCTTCTCCTCGGGCGAGGCGGTGGTGGGCGTGCCGGGTGACGGCAACCTGGGCAAGCTGCAATCGGGCGCGCTGGAAGAGTCCAACGTCGACCTGACCGCCGAGCTGGTCAATATGGTCACCGCCCAGCGCGCTTACCAGGCCAGCGCCCAGACCATCAAGACCCAGGATCAGGTGCTGCAGACCATCGTCAACCTGCGTTGATGCTGAGCTCGCACTGAAGGCCTGATCCCGCATGACCCTGCCCAAGGACACGCCATGGACCGCATGATCTACCTCTCGATGGCCGGCGCCAAGGCGGCCATGCAGCGTCAGGACGTGCTGGCCAACAACCTGGCCAACGTCTCGACCAATGGCTTCCGGGCCGAGCTGCAGGCCTTTCGCTCGGTGCCGGTGCGTGGCGATGGCGCCAGCACCCGAGCCTACGCCCTGGAAACGACCACCGGCTACAACTCCGACCCCGGCGTCATGCAAGCCACCAGCCGCAGCCTTGATGTGGCAATGAAGGGCAACGCCTGGCTGGCCGTGCAGGGCCTGGACGGCACCGAGGCCTACACCCGCGCGGGCGCACTCGATGTCAATGCCGAAGGCCTGCTGGTCATGCGCAACGGCCTGCCGGTGCAAGGCGATGGCGGCCCGATCAATGCGCCGCCCAATACCGAGCTGTCCATCGGCGGCGACGGCACCGTCAGCGCCAAAGCGGCCAACGGCACCAGCACCACCATCGGCAAGCTGAAGCTGGTCACGCCCGAGGCACGCCTGACGCGCGGCGCCGACGGTCTGTTCCGTGCACCCGACGGCGACCTGCCCGCCGACCCGACGGCACGCCTGCAAGACGGCGCGCTGGAAGGCTCCAACGTCAGCGCCGTCGAAACCATGGTCAGCATGATTGCCGCCGGCCGCCAGTTCGAGCAACAGATGAAGCTGATGCAGATTGCCCAGACCCAGGGCCAGCAATCGGCCAAGCTGCTGGGCACCACCTGACCTCCCGATTCCCTGAAGGACACCGACCATGATCCGCTCACTCTGGATTGCCAAGACCGGCATGGAGGCCCAGCAGACCCAGCTGGACACCATCTCCAACAACCTGGCCAACGTCGCCACCAATGGTTTCAAGCGCTCACACGCGGTGTTCGAAGACTTGATCTATCAAAACCTGCGGCAAAGCGGCGCCAACACCACCGAGCAGACCCAACTGCCCACGGGTTTGCAGGTCGGCCTGGGCGTGCGCCCGGTGGCCAGCGCCCGCATCTACAGCCAGGGCAATCTGCAGCAAACCACCAACAACCTGGACCTGGCCATCAAGGGCAATGGCTTCTTCCAGGTGCAGATGCCGGACGGCACCACGGCCTACACGCGCGACGGCTCCTTCCAGCTCGACGCCAACGGCCAGATCGTCACCAACAACGGCTATACCGTGCTGCCCGGCATCACCGTGCCGGCCAATGCACTGAGCGTGTCGGTTGGCAATGACGGCACGGTCAGCATCACCGTCCCGGGTACACCGGCGCCGCAAACCCTGGGCCAGATCCAGCTCGCCAATTTCGTCAATCCGGCCGGCCTGGACCCCAAGGGCCAGAACCTGTTCTCGGAGACCGCCTCCTCGGGCACGCCCAATGCCGGCGCGCCCAATGCCAACGGTCTGGGCTCGCTGCAGCAAGGCTATGTGGAAACCTCCAACGTCAATGTGGTGGAGGAGCTGGTGTCCATGATCCAGACCCAGCGCGCCTACGAGCTCAATTCAAAGGCCGTGCAAACCTCGGACCAGATGCTGCAAAAGCTCGCACAGATCTGATGGAGCCTCTGCACATGAACACCCTGCCCCGCCATCACATGCTTCACGCCCGCCTGCCTCGCTTGCTGCTCGCCTTGTCCAGTGCCTTGCTGCTCGGCGGCTGCAGCACGCTTTACCGCGAACCCCAGGTCGAGCTGCAGCACACGCCGGTGGTGAACATGCCCGCCCTGCCCGCCCATGGCCCCAGCAATGGCGCCATCTACCAGGCCGCCGCCTACCGGCCGCTGTTCGAAGACCACCGCGCCCGCATGGTGGGCGACACCTTGACCATCCAGATTGTCGAGAAGGTCACCGCCAGCCAGAGCAGCACCAGCGAGCTCAACAAGACCGGCTCGCTGACCGCCGGCGTCACCGCCCTGCCCTTTGTCAGCGCCAACTCCTTCGGCCGCGCCTCGGCCGGCGGCAGCTCGGCCACCAAGTCCACCGGCAAGGGCACGAACGAGAACACCAACGACTTCTCCGGCAGCATCACCGCCGTGGTCACCGCCGTGCTGCCCAATGGCCATCTGATGATCAGCGGCGAGAAGCAGATCGGCGTCAACCATAACGTCGATGTTCTGCGCTTCTCGGGCCAGGTGGACCCGCGCGCCATCACCCAGGGCAATGTCGTGCCCTCGGCTTCGGTGGCCAATGTTCGGATCGAACAGAAGGGCCGCGGCGCCACCGCCGACGCCCATGGAATAGGCTGGTTGTCGCGCTTCTTTTTGAACCTTTGGCCGACTTAAGTTTGCCCAGAATCGGTCGTAGAGGATTCCCCCTCCACGACCATCATGCAAACAGCCACCGACAAATTCCTCCGCGCCCTGATCGGCCTCGCCGCCCTGCTGGCCAGCGCCGCCCTTTGGTGGCCCGCCGAGGCCTCCGCCGCCCGGATCAAGGAAGTGGCCGCCATCCAGGGCGTGCGCAGCAACTCGCTGACCGGCTATGGCCTGGTGGTGGGTCTGGACGGCACGGGTGACCAGACCACCCAAGCTCCCTACACCGGCCAAAGCCTGGCCGCCATGCTGCAGCAATTCGGTGTCATCCTGCCGCAAGGCGTGACCATGCAGCCGCGCAATATCGCCGCCGTCATGGTCACGGCCCAGCTGCCCGCATTTGCCCAGCCCGGCCAGCAGCTCGACATCGCCGTGTCCTCGGTCGGCAATGCCAAGAGCCTGCGCGGCGGCACCCTGATCACCACCCCGCTGCGCGGTGCCGACGGCCAGGTCTATGCCCTGGCGCAAGGCAATCTGATCGTCGGCGGCGCCGGCGCCTCGGCCGGTGGCTCCAAGGTGCAGATCAACCACCTCTCGGCCGGCCGCATACCCGGCGGCGCCCTGGTCGAGCGCTCGGTGCCGACGCCGCTGCAAAACGGCGACTACATCCAACTCGACCTCAACTCCGCCGATTTCGCCACCGCTCGCGCCGTGGCCCGCGCCATCAACAAGGCCAAGGGCAATGGCGTGGCCCAGGCCCTGGATGGCCGTGTCGTGCGCGTGCGCGCGCCCAACGACCCGGACGAGCGTGTCAACTTCCTGGCCGATATGGAAAACCTGGCCCTGGATCTGGCCGAGCCGGCCGCCCGCATCGTCATCAACGCCCGCACCGGCTCGGTGGTCATGAACCAGGCCGTCACCTTGGCCGCCTGTGCCGTGGCCCACGGCAATCTGTCGGTGACCATCAGTTCCACACCGCAAGTCAGCCAGCCCAATGCCCTGTCGGGCGGCCAGACCCAGGTGACCGAGAAGACCGACATCTCGATCAAGCAGGACCCCGGCTCGCTGATCCAGCTGCCCGCGGGTGCCAAGCTGGCCGATGTTGTCAAGGCGCTGAACTCGCTGGGCGCCACGCCGCAAGACCTGCTGGCCATCCTGCAAGCGATGAAAACCGCCGGCGCCTTGAACGCCGAGCTGGAGGTGATCTGATATGGCCCTCTCTCCCAACAATGGCATGGCCCTCGGTGGTGGCACCAGCCTGGGCAACGACCACCGCTCGATCGAAACCCTGCGTGCCGCCGCCTCGCGCGACCCCAAGAGCAGCATTCGCGAGACCGCGCGCCAGTTCGAATCCCTGTTCATGCAGGAGGTGATGAAGAGCATGCGCTCCAACACCATGGCCACCGGCATGCTGGAGAACTCCGCCACACAGATGGGCAGCGAAATGCTGGACACCCAGTTCGCCGGCAAGATGACCGGCCTGCCGGGCGGTCTGTCCGATGCAATTGCACGTCAGCTGCAGCGCCAGATGGGCGTGACTGACGGCAAGGCGGAGCCGCTCAAGACCGTGCAGCCCCTGCCCACGCTGGCCAAGAAGAATGTGGCGCCGCATGTGGCCAGCTTCATCCAGAAGCACGACGACGCGGCCAAGGCCGCCGAGGCCAGCACCGGCATCCCGGCCAGCTTCATGATCGCCCAGGCGGCGCATGAGTCCGGCTGGGGCAAGCGCGAGATCAACACCAAGGACGGCCAGCCCTCCTTCAACGTCTTCGGCATCAAGGCCACGCCGGGCTGGAAGGGCGCCGTCGCCGAGGTGCAGACCACCGAGTATGTAGATGGCAAGGCCCAGCGCGTGACCGCCAAGTTCCGCGCCTACGGCAGCTACGAAGAAGCGTTCAAGGACTACGCCAAGCTGATCAGCAACAACGAGCGCTACAGCAAGGTCGTGGCCCAGGCCCAGACGGGCGGGGCCAAGGGCTTTGCCCAGGGCTTGCAGAACGCCGGCTATGCCACCGACCCCGAGTACGCCAGCAAGCTGGCCCGGGTGATCAACACCACGGTGCGCGTGCAGCGCGCCCTGGCCTGAGCTTCGGGCCTGAGGAGCGCCAGCCATGAGCGGATTGCTGTCCATCGGCGTTCGAGCCATGTTCGCCAACCAGGCCGCCTTGCAGGCGGTTGGGCAGAACATTGCCAATGCCAACACGCCCGGCTATTCGCGCCAATCGGTGGTGCTGACCACGCCGGAAGGCCAGTTCACCGGCGCCGGCTACTTCGGCAAGGGCGTGACCATCGAGACGGTGGAGCGCGCACACAACGAATTCCTGACCCGCCAGGCCTACACCACCAAGGCCATCGCCCACATGGACTCGACTCGCATGAGTCAGCTGTCCCAGCTGGAGAAGATCTTCCCGCCCGGCGAGACCGGCCTGGGTGCCGCCGCCGGCCAGTTCCTGAACGCCATGGTGGACGTGAGCAGCCGGCCCTCCGACCCCTCCGCCCGCCAGGTGGTGATGGGCCGCGCCACCGAGGTGGCGGCGCGCTTTTCCAGCGCCGGCCAACAGCTGGTGGAGCTGCAATCGGGCGTGGTCAGCGACCTCAAGGCCAATGTCGATGTGGTCAATGAGCTGAGCAAACAGATCGCCTTTGCCAACGACCAGATCTCGCGCGCCAACGGCAATGGCCACACCCCGAATGACCTGCTGGACCAGCGCGACAAGCTGGTCTCCGAGTTGAGCAAGTACATCCAGGTCTCGACCCTACCCGCCAGCGACGGAACCCTGGGCGTGTTCATCGGCGGCGGCCAGCGACTGGTGCTGGGCGCGCAGGCGCAGGAACTCAGCGTCACCCAGGACCCCTACGACAGCTCGCGCGCCGCGCTCAGCATCAGCGATTCCGGCGGCCCGCGCTCGCTGGACGAAAGCGTGCTGACCGGCGGCTCCCTGTCCGCCCTGCTCCAGTACCAGAACAAGGATCTGCAGGACGCCCGCAATCTGTTGGGCCAGATGGCCGCGGCCCTGGCCTCGCGCGTCAACGGGCAGCAAGCCCTGGGCCTGGACCTGTCCGACCCGCCGGGCAAGGGCGTGCCCATTTTCGGCTTTGGTCAGCCGCGCGCCTTGCCCGCCACCACCAATGCGCGCGCGCCCGATGGCAGCTTTGCCTCGAACGTGAGCATGACCATCACCAACGCCAGCCAGCTGCAGGCCAGCGCCTACCGCCTGGAGAGCGATCTCAGCGGCTCCGGCACCTACAAGCTGACCCGGCTCAGCGATGGCTACACGCAGAACGTGGCCGATGGCGACACCGTCGATGGCTTCAAGATCAGCTTCGGCGCCACGCCGCCCGCCCCGGGTGACTCCTACCGCCTGGAACCCGTGGCCCAGGCCGCCGTGGAAATGCGTCGCGTGCTGGAGCAGCCCACCGGCATCGCCGCCGCTTCACCCCTGACTGCCACCACCAATGTGGACAACAAGGGCTCAGCCACGGTGAATTCCATCTACGCCGTCAACGACCGCTTCGACGCCACCAAGCTGCCCATCAGCCTGGCTTTTGGCGACCCCGATCCCGCCAACCCGGCCAAGCTGCAGTACACCCTGACCCTGGCCGATGGCTCGGTGCTCAACGGCACCTGGGCCGCAGGCCAGAACATCGGCAACGAGCCCAATGCCGTGCCGCCGATCGATCTGGGCTTCGAGATGAGCTTGAACGGCGTGCCACGCAAGGACGACACCATCTCGCTGGAGCGCACCCAGTTCCCCGCCACCAACAACGGCAATGCCAAGGCCTTCCTGAACATCCAGGGGGAAAAGTTCGTCGGCCAGCGCCAGCGACCTGACGGCAGCATCGCCGTGGGCGCCACCATCAACGAAGCCTATTCCGCCACCATGAGCGAGATCGGCTCGCGCGTGCAGGGTGCCACCTACCTCTCCAGCGTCTCGGTGGCCGTGGCCGCCGATGCCGAGCAGACCCGGGCCGGCCAGGCCGGCGTCAACCTCGACGAAGAAGCCGCGCGGCTGATGCAGTTCCAGCAGGGCTACCAGGCCGCGGCCAAGGTGCTGCAGGCCGCGCAAAAGCTGTTCGACGAGCTGCTGCAGATGGCGGCCCGCTGATGGCGCGCCCGCGCCCCAACCAGGAAGACCACCATGCGCCTGTCCACCGCCAACATCTTTGACAGCAGCATCGCGACCCTGCAGCGCCGCCAGGAATCCATGCAGGCCTCGCAGCAGCAGCTCACCACGGGCAAGAAGATCACCAAGGCCAGCGACGACCCGACCGGCGCGGCACGCTCCGAGCGCGCCCTGTCCACCATCGGCCGGGTCGATGCCAACCAGCGCGCGCTGGAGGCCAGCCGCAACGGCATGACACTGAGCGAAGCTGCGTTGGGCGACGCCAACGAGCTGCTGCAGCAGATGCGCGAAACCATGATCGCCGCCGGCAACGCCAGCTACAGCGATGCCGAACGCGCCGGCCTGGCCAACAAGATTGCCGGCCTGCGCAACCAACTGCTGGCCATCGCCAACCGTGGTGACGGCGCCGGTGGCTATCTGTTCTCGGGCCAGGGCGCCAGCGACCCGCCCTTCCTGGACCAGGCCGGCGGCGTGCGCTTCAACGGCGTCTCGGGCTCCATCCAGACCGGCAATATCGACAACTTCCCCCTGACCGTGGACGGCCGCCTGGTGTTCGAACAGGCGCGCAGCGGCAATGGCACGTTTGAGACCGGCCCCCTGCCCAATCTGATCTCGGTGCCGCCCGGCGTCGCGCCCAAGGGCTGGATCGACGCCGGCCGCACCGCCGATCCCTCGCTGCTGACCGGCCACAACTATCTGATCGAGATCAGCGGCGCCAGCCCGGCCCAGACCATCACCGTGACCGACACCGACCTCGGCACACCGGCCTTCAGCGCCCCTTTCACACCCGGCAAGGCCATCACCTTCGACGGCATGGCCGTCACCATCTCCGGCCAGCCGGTGGATGGCGACCGCTTCGAGGTCAAGCCTTCGACCAACTCGCTCAAGCTCTTTGACGTGCTGGACCGCACCGTGGCCGAGCTGCGCACGCCGCTACGCACCGGTGTGGAAATCTCGCAATCCAACTCGGGCCGGGTGCGCGACCTGGATGCGGTGATGACGAACTTACAAAATGTTCGCAGTCAACTGGGCGAGAGGCTGAATAATCTGGACGGCACCGAATCCCGCATGGCCGCGCTCAAGCAGTACAACCAGGCCGAGCGCTCGGCCGCCGAAGACCTGGACATGGTGCAAGGCATCTCCGACTTCCAGAACCAGCAAACCGGCTACGACACCGCCCTGAAAACCTACGCCATGGTGCAGCGCATGTCGCTGTTCCAGTACCTCAATGTTTGAACACCCCCGTATCGGATCCGCGGAGTCATGAACCATCCCATCCTGAGCGCTCTGGCCCTCGGCTACACCCCCTTGATCGACCGCCAGCGCATGGTCACGGCCACCCGCCTGACCGTGATCCCCTTGCGGCCGGACGCCCAGCTCGACGCGGCCGATCTGCTGGCCGCCGTGTCCGAGGTCTGGCCCGCGGGCGGGCCCCAGGTCATCCTCAATGTGCTCAACGAAGGCCTGCTGCAGGAGCTGCTGCGTGCCGAAGCGCCGGCCCATGTGCAGTTCGAGGTGCCTGCCTTCATGGCCGCCGATGCCGGCCTGGGCGAGGCGCTGCGCGCACTCAAGAAACGCGGCAACACCCTCTTGCTCAAGGGCCGGCCCAGCGCCGCCCTGCCGGCCGAGCTGAATGCTTGCTTTGCCCAGCAGGTGCTGGATCAGGACGAGGAACACCGCGCGGGCGAGGCCAGCGCCCTGCCCCGCCTGGTGGCCGGCCTGCGCAGCGCGGCCGACATCGATGGCGCCTTCGGCCGCGGTGCCGCCGGCGTGATCGGCTGGCCCATGCAGGGCGCCTACGAGGCACCGGCAAATGCGCCGCGCAGCGAGATCCAGGCCGATCTGCAGGTCATCGTCGAGCTGATGTCGCGGGTCGATCAGGATGAAGACATCGAGCGCCTGGAGCAAACCCTCAAGCGCGACCCCAGCCTGGCCTTCAAGCTGCTGCGCTACCTGAACTCGGCCGCCTTCGGCCTGCCGGTCGAGGTGTCCTCCTTCCGCCACGCCATCATGCTGCTCGGCTATCCGCGTCTCAAGCGCTGGCTGGCCCTCTTGCTGACCACGGCCAGCAAGGACCACAGCATGCGCCCCATCATGTTTGCCGCCCTGCGCCGCGGCCTGCTGATGGAAGAGCTGGCCAAGAGCATGAGCGACAGCGAGCTGCGCGACGAGATGTTCATCTGCGGCCTGTTCTCGCTGCTGGACCACATGCTCAAGCAGCCCTTCACCAAGCTGCTGCAATCCATCCCCATGCCCGAGCGCGTGCGCCAGGCCCTGGTCGATGGCAGCGGCCCCTACCAGCCCTATCTGGAGCTGGTGCATGCGATCGAGAACGAATCGGTCTACGACTTCCGCGCCGCCGCCGAACAGCTGATGCTGGGGGCGGAAGAGATCAACCACTGTGTGCTGCGCGCCCTGAACAAGGCCGCCCAGCTCGAGTGAACGGGAACCCGGCCGGGCGCCCCGTAAACTCGGCGCACATGTCCGCTCAACTGTCAGCCCAGCTTTCCCTCCTGCCCCAAGACCTCGCCGCCCTGCGCGGGGTGTTCGGGCTCATCAGCGACCCGGTGCTCCTGCTCGGCGAAGCGCTGGAGGTGCTGGAGGCCAACCCGAGCGCGCAAAGCCTGCTCGAGCAGGCCGCGGGCCTGAGCGGCGGCAAGGGCTTGCACGGCCTGCAGACCAGCCATGGCGGCCGTGTCGGCGACTGGCTGCGCCTGGCCAGCCGCGCCCTGCTGGACGGCCGCCAAGGTCCGCCACCCACCGGCATCAAGCTGGCCAACGGCCAGCGCGCCCTGCTGACCCTGGTCGCCCTGGAGCCCCGCGCTGACGATGCCGCGCGTTGGATGCTGCATGCCCGGCCGGAAGAAAAACACCGCGGCAAACCGGCCGCGGGCAAGCTGGCCGGCACCGCCGCCGAACACCCCCACGAAGGCCCGGCCCTGAGTGGCGACGCCAAGGCGCGCGAAGCCTTGCTGCGCGAGAACACCGAGCGCGCCCAGGCCGAGCTGGCCCAGTGGTTCGAGATGAGCCCCCTGCCCATGTGCAGCTTCGATGCCCAGGGCCTGCTGCTCAAGGTCAACAGCGCTTTCACCGCCTTGTGCCTGCAGCCGCCCAGCACCTTGCACGAGGCCGACCCGGCCATCCAGCAGCTGCTGGCCTGGGACAATGGCCGCCTGGCCGAAGCCCTGAGTGGCCACGACGACGGCCTGCTGACCCAGGCCACCCTGGTGGACCCGGCCGGTCGCACACGCTGGTTGCTCGGCCGCCTGCGGCCCCAGGCCGGCAGCAGCGGCCCGGCGCGGCGCTATCTGGCCGTGCTGGAAGACCGCAGCTCCGAGCAAGAGCGCGACCTCGCCCACCAGCAGCTCGATGCCTTGATGGACACCGCTGGCGTCGGCCTGGCCACCTTCCAGCAGGATGCCGGTTGGCTGCGCCCGCGCACGCCGCGCAGCCCGCCGGGCGGCGCCCATCTGGGCCAGGCCGCGGCCAGCCAGCGCAACTCCCTGGCCAGCCTGCAAGGCGTGGGCCGCGACATCGTCGAGCCCAGCTCGCTCCATGAATTCGAACGCCTGCAACGGGCGCTCAAGAAAGGCGACCGCATCGAGGTTCGCTACGCCGTGCGCCACCCCGAGCTGGGCCGGCGCTGGCTGTTGACCCGGGTCGAGCCCGGCCAGCTGGCCTCGGGCAAGCGCACCACCTCGGTGGTGACCCTGGATGTCACCGCCCAAACCCAGGCCGAAACCCGCAGCGAACAGCTGCTGCACGAGCTGACCACCATCATGGACAGCGCCAGCCTGGGCCTGGCCTATTTGCGCGGCGACCAGTTGGTGCGCTGCAACGGCGGCTTCGAGCAGATGCTGGGCCTGCCCGGCCTGCAACACGCCGGCACGCCGGTGGCCCAGCTCTTCGCCGCCCTGCCCGAGCTGGCCCAGCAGGTGCAGGACGCCCTGCCCACGCTGCAGGCCCAGCAGACCTTCGAGGCCGAGTTCCTGCAGGTCGGCAGCGAAGCGGCCCAGCCGCGCTGGCTCTCGCTGAGCCTGCGCCAGGTGCGCGCCGCTTCAGAAGCCAGCGAGCTCGAGAGCGGCCCGCCGCGTGAGAGCGAAACCATCGCCGTGATCAGCGACATCTCCCGCCTCAAGGCCCAGCAAGGCGAACTGGAAGCCCTGGTGCAGGACCGCGAGCTGATGTTCAGCCTCTCCGATGTGGGCATCGCCATCTTGCGTAAGGGCCGCATCGCGCGCGCCAATGACGCCCTGGCCGCACTGACCGGTTACCGCATCCACGAACTCGGCGGCCTGGCCCATGAGGCCTTGTTCGAGTCCCCCCAGGATTTCGAGCACCTCAGTGCCGAGGTGCGCGAGGCCTTGCAGCGCCAGGGCCTGTGGCGCGGCGAGCGCCGCGTGCGCCGCCAGGACGGCAGCGTGCTCTGGATGCAGGTGAGCAAGCGCGTGATGCGGCCCGGTGCGCCGGACGAAGGCATCATCGCCACCTACGTCAATGTGGACGACCGCTGGCGCGCCCAGCAATCGCTGATGCTGCAGACCGAGCGCGAGCGCGCGGTGCTGGACTCGGTGCTGGTGGGCATCGTCACCGTCGGCCGCGGCGGCATCGAATGGATGAACCGCTCGGCGCGGCGCATGTTCGGCGGCGACCTGAGCGAGTTCGCCGGCCAGCCCATGAGCATCGTCGCCACGCCGGCCTCGGACCACCCCTTCCGCCAGACCCATTACCTGGACGAGCTGACCGAGGGCCAGACCGAGGCCTTCGAGTGCCGGCTCAAGGCCCGCGATGGCCGCGAGTTCTGGGTGGTCGGCAATGTGGTGGTCACCGGCACCCGCGGCAGCGGCCGCCAGCTGACCTTTGCCCTGCTGGACATCGACCGCCGCCGCCAGGCCGAGGCGCAAACCCTGCAGGCCCAGGCCTCGCTCAGCCGCATCATCGAAGCCGCGCCCCTGGCCATCAGCCTGCACGACGCCAAGACCCTGCGCGTGGAGCAGATCAACCAGGCGGCCGCCGCCCTGGCCGGCCGCAGCGAGGACGAGCTGATGGGCGCCAGCCCGGAAGACCTGTTCGGCCCGCTGCAGGGCGAGATGATCCGGCGCGATATGTTGAGCGCCCTGTCGGCCAGCGCCAGCACCGTGCTGCAGCGCGAATACCGGCTCGGCGAAGGCGAGCGCGAGCGGGTCTGGGATGCGCGCATCCTGCACCTGGCCGGCACCGGCGACAGCCCGGACGCCATCGACGAAGGCACGCCCGAACAGCTGCTGCTGGTGGCCAGCGATGTGACCGAGCACCGTGCTGCCGAAGAGGCGCGCCTGCAAGCCGCCATCTCGCAGCGCGAGCTACTGGTGCGCGAGGTGCACCTCCGCATCAAGAACAATCTGCAAGGCGTGGCCGGCTTGCTGCAGCAGATCGCCGCCCGGCGCCCCGAGGTGGCCAGCGTCATCAACGAGGCGGTCGGTCAGGTGCAGGCAATTGCCCAGGTCTACGGCCTGCAGGTCGGCAGCTCCGGCCCGCTGCGCCTGCGCCGCGTGGTGGACGCCATCATCGGCTCGGTGCAGCGCATGAGCGGGCGCCAGATCGCCAGCCATATCGAGGGCCTGACGTCTGAGCGGGTCAATGACTGGACCCTGCCCGAGGCGGAATCCATCCCGATCGCACTGACGCTCAACGAGCTGCTCAGCAATGCGCTCAAGCACAGCCCGGCCGGCGCCGTCAGCTGCACCCTGCACTGCGGGGTGGACAGCGTCAGCGTCGCCATCACCAACCCTGGGACCCTGCCGCCGGACTTCAGCCTGGCACAGGTGCCCGGCGGGGTCTCGGGCCTGGGCCTGGTGCGCGCCCTGCTGCCGCGCCGCACGGCACGGCTGAGCCTGGAACAGCAGGGCGATCTGGTGGTCTGCCGGGTCGAGCTGCTGCAGCCCAGCGTCAACCTGCAAAGCGAACACTGAGCCGCAGCCGATACGCCGCGTCCGAAAAGCCGAGCCCGCACAGCCCCGTACTCACCCCAGGACGCCCCGGTCCCCGGTTTGGGCGACAATGCCAGCAAACACAAGGTCGGCAGCAGCCGGCCGCATTCCAGCACAGCGGGGGACCTCCAGCGGTGAGCAGCAAGGGCAAGATTCTCGTAGTGGACGATGACCGTCTGGTTCTGGCGACCCTGACCTATGGTCTGGCGCAGGCCGGTTTCGAAGTCATCGATGCCGACAATGGCGACGACGCCATCCTGTTGGCGCGCGAGCACCGCCCCGAACTGGCCCTGCTGGACATCCGCATGGAAGGCCTGAGCGGCTTCGACGTCGCCGCCTACCTGCGCGAGTACCTGCAAATCCCCTTCATGTTCCTCTCGGCCTTTGCCGACGAGGAGACCGTGGCCAAGGTCAAGGAGCTGGGCGCTGTGGCCTATCTGGTCAAGCCCCTGGACATCCACCAGATCGTGCCGGCCGTGGAAGCCGCCTTTGCCAACCGCCGCCAGGGCGGCCCGGCCGAGCCGGCCCCGGCCGCGCGGCGCGAGCCGCACCCGGTGCTGGACGAGGTGCAGGCGATTGCGGTGGGCGTGCTCATGCACCGTTACTCGCTGTCGCGTGCCGATGCCTTGGCCCGGCTGCAAAAGCTCAGCGCCAGCGAAGGCCGCTCGGACACCGAACAGGCCCGCCTGCTGGTCGAGGCCCTGGAGATGCTGGCTCAGCCGGCCAATGTGAAGTAGAAGCGGGCGCCCTCGCCCACGGCCGATTCGGCCCAGATGTCACCGCCATGGCGGCGCACGATACGCCGCACCGAAGCCAGGCCCACGCCGGTGCCCTGGAAATCGCTGGCGCTGTGCAGGCGCTGGAACACACCAAAAAGGCGGTCGGCAAAACGCATGTCGAAGCCGGCCCCGTTGTCGCTGACGCGGTAAGTCCATTGCCCTTCTTCGAGCTGCGCCTCGAATCGGATCTGCGCCTGCGCGCACTTGGCGCTGTACTTCCAGGCATTGCCGAGCAGGTTTTCCAGCACCATGCGCAGCAAGGTCGGGTCGCCTTGCACCACCATGCGTGGCTGAATGTGCACAGTCACCGAACGCTCGGGCGCACTGCGACGCAGCTCTTCGACCACAAAACCGGCCAGCTGCGAGAGGTCCACCGGCTGGCGCGCCAGCGGCTGGGCCGAGAGCTGGGACAGGGACAGCAGGGAATCGATCATGCTGTTCATGCGCGCGGCCGCGCCCATGACCCGGTCCAGGTGGTCATTGCCGATACGGTCCAGCAGGCGGCCGTAGTCTTCTTTCAAGATGCGGGCAAAGCCCTCGACCACGCGCAGCGGTGCGCGCAGATCGTGCGACACGGTGTAGCTGAAGGACTCATGCTCGCCCGGGTCCACGGCCGCAGGTGGGGCCGGGGGCGGCAGAGGCGGCAGCACGGCCAGGGCATAGCTGCCCGAGGCGTCGGTGTAGGGTTTGGGCAGCTGGCCGCTCAAACGCTCACTCAGTTCGGCCGGGAACTGGGCCTGGCAATCCTGCCAGCGCTCGCCCACCCGGGCGCCGGCGGCGGCCGCCTGGGCATTCTGGGCCAGCAGCACCACCGGCGGCGCCACGCTGAGCAGCCAGGCTGGGCCGGGCACCGCATCCAGCCAGGCGGTGCTGGCCTGGGCCGGGGGCTGGCTTGGCACTGCCGCCGCTTCGGGCTCCAGCAGGCGCGCCGTGCCGCAATAGCCCTCGAAACGGCCCTGGGCATCCCAGCGTGCCAGGCCGCGCAGCACCCAGGTGCCCGGTGCCAGCTCAGGCGCGATCGGCTGGAGCTGAAGTTCAAATTCCGCGGCCTGGCGGCTCAACTGCTCGCGCAGGTCGGCACCTTCGGGCAGGTCTTCACCGGGCGCCAGGCGGAAGCGCTCCCAGAGCGTCTGGCAATGCGTGCTGCCCACCCACTGCGAGCTGAGCACATCGCGCGGCCCTTGCCAGCGCACCAGGTGGTGCTCGGCGTCGGTGGCCCATTGCCAGCCGGTTTGGAGTTGTGAGAGCAGGCGGCTGTGCTGGCGCGCTTCGCGCAAGGCCTCATGCATGCGCTGGCGCGTCAGGCGCACGCCCACATGCCAACCCAGGCCGGCCAGCAACAGGGCCAGCACGGCCGTGCAGAAGACCGTCAGCACCACCACGGCCACGCTCAAATGCGCGGCATCTTGCAAGGTGATGAACCAGGCCATGGCCGCCAAGACCAGCAGGCCCAGCACCAGCGCCAGTGACGCAGCGGCGGCCCGACGGGGCAGTCGGCGTGTGCTGGCACGGGCATCGCTGAGGCTGTTCATGCGAGTCATTGTACGGAGCGCCTGCCCGGCTTTTGGGCAGTCGCCGGAAACGCCGGGCGAGAGCGCCGCAGACGCTTGGATCAAGTGCTTGACACTGCGGCTACATTCCATCAGTGACTGCCGGTTTTCCCCCTCCCTGCTGCCGTGATCCATTTGGCCTTTTCCAAGCCGACGGGACGCTGCACAAGGGGCAAAATAGGCAACTTCCGTCCGGCCTCTGGCCGGCCACAAAAGCACATATCGAGGGGTCTCTTGGGAGCGCAAGCTTTGTCATTCCAGCCACGCTATTCTGAGCCGCTGCAGCACGGCCGCTCCGCTCGTTCCGCCGGTCTGACACACTCGCCCCTGCCCCGCGTTTCCTGACATGTCCACGCCCACGCCGATTCCTTCCCCACTCGCCGAGCCGGTCGAAGCCAGCTTGGCGGCCGCCGCGAGCTCCTGCCTGGACCCGGTGGCGCTGGACCGCCTGCGTGAGCTTGACCCCGACGGCCACAACAAGCTGATCGAGCGGGTGCTGGCCGCCTACCTCAAATCCCTGGACCGCCTGCTGCCCGAGCTGGCGGCGGCGCGCGGGGAACAGCTGGACTTGAACGTGGTACGCCATGTCAGCCACACGCTCAAGTCCTCCTCAGCCAGCCTCGGGGCCATGGCCCTGGCCGAACGCTGCGCCGACATCGAAACCCGCGCACGCCAGCAGCAAAGCGAGGGCCTGGAAGGCTTGCTGGACGCGATGCTGGCCGACATTCAGCAGGTCAAGCTGGCCCTGGCCAGTCTGGCCCCGACGACACCATGAAATCAGCCGGCCCCCAGCTCGACGACGACCTGCCCGCACGCGCCAAGGTGCTGCTGGTCGATGACGACGAGGTCAATCTGCTGATGACCAGCGCCGCCCTGCAAGAGCGCGGCTTCGACGTCACCTCGGCCAACAGCGGCGCCCAAGCGCTGGACATGATTGCCCATATGTCACCGGACCTGATCGTGCTGGACGCGATGATGCCGGTGCTCGATGGCTTTGAAACCTGCACCCGCCTGCGCGAGATCCCAGGTTTTGAATCGACGCCGGTGCTGATGCTGACCGGCCTGGACGACGAGGCCTCGATCAACCGCGCCTACCAGGTCGGTGCCACCGATTTCTTCGTCAAGTCGCCCCAGTGGAGCCTGCTGGCCGGGCGCCTTCGCTACCTGCTGCGCAGTTCGCGCACCCGCATCGAGCTGGAGCGGAGCAAGGCCCGCCTGGCCCGCGCGCAAGACCTGGCCCGAATGGGCAGCTTCGAGTGGCATCTGGGTGGTGGCTTCACCCTGGCCGCCGAGGCGCTGCGCGTGTTCGGCCGCGGCCCGCAGGAAGGGCTCGATTTCATCGGCGTGATGCGCATGATCCCGCACGAGGAGCGCACGCTCTTCCTGCGCCTGCTGCGTGACGTGATCGCCCACAACTCGGTGCTGGTGACCGATCTGCCGGTGACCCTGCTCGATGGCCGCCAGCGCGTGGTCCACATCGAAGCCGAGCCCGAATTCAACGAGCATGGCAATGCCAACGGCTACACCGGCGTGATGCAGGATGTGACCGACCGCCGACAGGCCGAGGACCGCATCCGCCAGCTGGCCCACTTCGATGCCCTGACCGGCCTGCCCAACCGCCGCCAGCTGATCTGGCGCGTCGAGCGGGCCATCGAGCAGGCGCGCCGCGGCGGCCATGAGGTCGGCCTGCTTCTGATCGATCTGGACCGCTTCAAGATCATCAACGACACCTTGGGCCATGCCGCCGGCGACGAGCTGCTGATCGAGGTGGGCCGGCGCCTGCGCGCCTGCGTGCGCCACTCCGACCAGGTCATGGAAGGCATGCTGGAGACCATCGGCGGCCGCTCGCACCGCACCCTGGAGGCCGTGGGCCGCCTGGGCGGCGATGAGTTCGTGGCCCTGCTGCCCGAAATCGGCGACGAGCGTGATGCCGAACGCGTGGCCGAGCGCGTGCTCGATGCCATGCGCGAGCCCATCTTCATCTCGGGCCAGGAATGCTTTGTCACCGCCAGCGTGGGCATCGCCATCTACCCGCGCGACGGCCTGACCATGGCCGACCTGCTGCGCAACTCCGATGTGGCCATGTATGCGGTCAAGTCGCAGGGCCGCAATGCCGCCGCCCTCTACACCCCGCAGCTGGCCGGCCAGGGCCGCGAGAAGCTGGAGCTGGAAAGCGCCCTGCACAAGGCCCTGGAGCGCGGAGAGATCGTGCTGCACTACCAGCCCAAGATCGATGTGCGCGCTGCCCGCATGGTGGGTGCCGAGGCCTTGATGCGCTGGAAGCGCGGCGACAAGCTGGTGCCGCCGGGCGACTTCATCCCCCTGGCCGAAGAAACCGGCCTGATCGTGCCACTGTCCGAATGGGCGCTCAAGGAAGCGGCCCGCCAGGCCAAGGTCTGGCAGCTCAACTTTGGCTTCTCGGATTCGATCGCCGTCAACCTGCCCAGCCGCATGTTCGAGCGCTCCGATCTGGTCGAGCACATCCACCAATGCGTCAGTGCCTATGGCGTGCCGCACCGGGCGATCCAGCTGGAGATCACCGAAAACAATCTGATGAAGGATTTGCAGAACGTCATCCCGGCCCTGCACCGGCTCAACGAAGTGGGCGTGGAAATCTCCATCGACGACTTCGGCACCGGCTACTCCTCGCTGGCCTATCTGACGACGCTGCCGAGCTCCGAGGTCAAGATCGACCGCACTTTTGTGCGCGATCTGGGCATCACGCCGCAAAGCTCGGCCGTGGTCACCGCCATCATCGCCCTGGCCCGGGCCATGGGCTTGCGCGTGATCGCCGAAGGCGTGGAGACCCTGCGCCAGATGGACGTGCTGCATCGCCTCGGTTGCAGCCTGATGCAAGGCTTTCTGTTCAGCAAACCGCTGCCGCCGGAAGAAATCGAACAATGGCTCGCACAAACCGTGCTGCCACGCAAAGCGCCCTGGATTGCCCAGGCCCACAGTGATTTCGAGGGCGATCCGGGAGGCAGCCTCGGCAGCCTGAGCGGCGGCCCCTTGCGCCCGAGTGGCGGCAAACTGCTCTAGCGC
Organism: Paucibacter sp. B51; assembly: GCF_027863535.1. Taxonomy (NCBI): domain Bacteria; kingdom Pseudomonadati; phylum Pseudomonadota; class Betaproteobacteria; order Burkholderiales; family Sphaerotilaceae; genus Roseateles; species Paucibacter sp. B51. The sequence goes on from NZ_JAPIVN010000001.1 coordinate 4,876,879, forward strand.
GCCCCAGCTTCAGCCAGCACAACACCGATGGACGAATCTCGCCGCCCCACGCCTCTGCCCGCCAACTCCGCCCGCAAGCCGGGCGCCACGCCGCCGGCCCAGATCGCCAAGGCGGCGCTGCTGCGCCTGGCCCAGGCCCAGCTGGAGCCAACGCCGGAAAACTACGCCCGTGCCTACGCCATGGAATCCGGCGTCGAGGCCACGCCCGCCGCCCTGCCCGAGCGCGCCCAGGCCCTGCTGGCCAAGCTGCTGAGCATGGGCGTCAGCAACGCGCAGGCGCGGCTGGAGTTGCAGGTCTGCGTGCGCGAGTCGCGCTGGGATGAAGCCCTGCGCGAACTCGAACGCCTGCAACGCAGCGAGGGCCCCAGCGCCCAGGGCGAGGCCATGGCCCAGACCCTGGAACGCCTGGTGCGCGGCCTGGAACGCGGCGGCCGGCAATGGACCGTCGCACGCAAGAAAGACGGCCTGCAGCGCGTGCTGGAAGGCAACCGCGGCGACGGCCAGCGCCTGCTCAAGCGCCTGGACCAGTTGGTCAACAGCTGGGACGGCGATGTCGCCGATGCCAGCATCGCCACCTCGGAAGAGCCCGGCGGCACGCCGAGCCAGTTTTTCGCCGAAGAAGACTTCGCACCCAGCACGGTGGAGGCGGCCGACAGCGAGCTGCCTGCCAGCGGCGAGGGCGCGGCCGCACTGACTTTCCGTACCGCCGGTGCCGGTCTGAGCAGCCCCTGGCCGGGCATCGAGACCAGCTTGCACGGCACCGTCCAGCATGCACTGAAGAGCCCCGAAGGCTATGCCGATGAGCTGATGCGTCAGCTCGACGCCGCCCATCTGGACCTGCTGGCCGGCGGCCCCACGCCCGAGAAGGCGGCCTTGATCGAGGCCTTGTGCCAGCGTGCCCGCCATCTGCTGGATCACCGCCAGCATTTGTTCGGCGAGCTGGGCGAGCTGTGCCGCGAGTTGAGCGCCAGCCTGGTCGACCTGGCCGAGGACGATTCCTGGGCCAAGGGCCAGTGCGAGGCCATGAACCAGACCCTGGAGCAGGGCCTGAGCGGCCGCGGCGTGCGCTCGGTCACCGAGATGCTGGGCGGCACGCGCGAGCGCCAGCGCGCCCTGCGCGAAGAACGCAGCCGCGCGCGCGATTCCCTGAAAGCGCTGATCCACCAGATGCTGGCCGAGCTGGGCGAACTGGGCCAGCACACCGATCGTTTCCAGAACAGCGTCGGCCGCTATGCCGAGGTGATCGAGAAAGCCGATTCACTGGAAAGCCTGACCGGCGTGGTGCGCGAGATGGTGGAAGAAAGCCGCAGTGTGCAATCCCTGGTCAAGCAAACCCAGGAACGCCTGACCCTGGAGCACGACCGCGCCAGCAGCCTCAGTGCCAAAGTCGCCGAGCTCGAGGGCGAGTTGCAGCGCCTCTCCAACGAGGTGCAGACCGACCAGCTGACCCAGATCGCCAACCGCCGCGGCCTGCTGGCCGCCTTCGCGGTCGAGCAGGCCAAGGCCGAGCGCGAGACCGGCGACAACGCCCTGATCGCCCTGGCCCTGCTGGACATCGACAATTTCAAGAAGCTCAACGACACCCTGGGCCATGGCGCCGGCGATGTGGCGCTCAAATCCCTGGCGGAGCGGGTGTCGCAGCACTTGCGTCCGGGTGACCTGGTGGCGCGCTACGGCGGCGAAGAGTTTGTGCTCATGCTGCCCAGCACGCCGGTGGTGGAAGCGCAGGCGGTGCTGCAGCGCCTGCAGCGCGCCTTGTCGGCCAGCCTCTTCATGCACGAAGGCAAGGATGTGTTCGTCACCTTCTCGGCCGGCGTGACCCTGTACCGGCCGGGCGAAACCCTGGAAGCGGCACTCGACCGCGCCGACGTGGCGCTGTACGAGGCCAAGCACACCGGCAAGAACCGCGCCTGCGTGGCGCCCTGAGAGTCGCCATCAAAATCCTGCCGGCGTCGTTGGCTCGGCTTGCCGTACTGAGCGTACTGTCTGCACCGGTCCGCCTGGCCAGAACCGCTTCGCTGGCTTTTGCTGGCAACTCTGATGCTCGGAGCGCGCCAAGGCTTCAAAAGCCGAAGGCCAGACGCAAACCGCCCCAATGCCGCCCCTGCACGGTGATGGGCGCTGAGGCCTCCTTCAGCAGCACAAAGCGGCCGCCGCCCATATCACGCCGGTAGGTCTGCAGCAGAAACGGCCGCTGGTTGCGCGCCGAAGCCAGGCCGGTGCGGTCATTGAAGATGCGGCGATAGCGGCTGTTGGCGCTGTTCCACACCACATCACCCGGGCGTTGAGGCTGGCAGTACTTCTTGTTGTGGGTGGGCACATAACCGTTGCGATCCACGGCAATGCAGAACACGATCTTGTCGTCGAGCTGCAGCACGGGCTCCTGCACGGCCGGGAACAGGCGGTCCGTGAGCTCGACAAAGTCGGTCAGATGCTGAGCCGGATCGCTGCCTGCCAGAGGCCGATAGCGTTCATCAAAGAGCTGAGCCATGCTGATCTGACGGCGGGCCACGGCCTCCTCCAGCAGGGCGCTGATGCGGGTCGCGGCCTGCTGGGCGGCGGCGATGAAACGGGCATCCTCGACCTCGACGCCGGAGCCGGCAATCTGCTCGATCAGCTCTTCCGAGAGCTTCAAGAATCGATCGCTGCAGGCGGTGGCCACCTGCAGGCTGCCGCGCGCCTGCTGGATGTCGGCCGCCAACTCGTCCGCGCGGGCGCCGAGCGAGGCACTGATTTGCTCGCTCTGGCGGGCGGCATCGGCGATGTGCAGCACATCCTGCTCCACCGCGGCAAAGGCCTGGTGGATGGCGCTTTGCTGGGCCAGGCCGCCGCTGGCGCTGCGCAGCTCGATGCTGAAGCGTTCGATGCGGGCGTCGAGGGCCGACAGCGTGCTCATGATGGCCTTGGACGAACCGTCGACCTTGCCGGCCAGGTCCTTGACCGCATCGGCCACCACGCCAAAGCCCAGGCCGGCTTCGCCAGCGCGCTTGGCTTCGACCGAGGCATTGAACGCAACGAGACGGGTCTGCAGGGCGATCTTGCTGATGTCCGAGGCCGCGTCAGCGACCTCGTGCAGGGTCTGGACGATGCCGCCCACCTCATCGCCAACGCCGGACAAGGCCTGGCGGGCGCGCTGCACGGCCTGACGGCTTTGTTCACTGGCCCGGCTGATGCCTTGCTGGGCCTGGCGCACCTGGCCCAGCTCGCCCGACAGAGCGGCCATGGCCTGGGCCTGGGCATCGACAACTTTCTGTGTGTCATCCAGCACCCCGCGCACCTCGGCCGCATCGCGGCCGACATGGGAGACCGAACGGGACAGGCTGCCCAGCAGCTGGGTCAGCGCCTGGGTGCTGGGCGCCGCGGCGCCCGCAGTTGATTCGTGGTGCGCGATGGGCACGCTCGATCGGGTGGCGGATTGGCGCTTGGAGCCAAAGAACATGGCGTCTCCTCCCTAGAGTCGCGGTCGGCTCCGAGACCGAGCCTGACCACCCGGAAGGGTAGCAGCAAGAGCTGGGCGCCGCTTGGATCTGAAATTACGGCAGCGGGGCTTACCAGTCGCGCAGCTTGACACGCAGGCGGGCGATGGCCTGGCTGTGCAGCTGGCAGACGCGCGATTCGGTGACCTTGAGCACAACCGCGATTTCCTTGAGGTTCATGTCGTGCTCGTAGTACATGCTCATCATGTACTGCTCGCGCTCGGGCAGGTTCTTGATGGCGGCGACCAGGGCCTCGCGCATGCGATGGTCCTGCAGCTTCAACATGGGGTTGTTGCTGTGGTCGGCCACATGGCGGTCGAGGAAGTCCTCGTCGCCTTCGTCGCCCGACATGTCTTCCAGATAGACCAGCTGGGTGCCACGCACCTTACCGAGCAGGTCCTGGTACTCGGCCAACGGGATCTTCATCTCGGCGGCGATCTCGCTCTCGACCGGGGCGCGGCCCAGCTCTTGCTCGAGCTTGCGCACGGCGCCTTCGATCTCGCGCTGCTGGCGGCGGGTGCCGCGGCTCATCCAGTCGCCGCCGCGCAGCTCGTCGAGCATGGCGCCGCGGATGCGCTGGGTGGCAAAGGTCTCGAACTGCACGCCCTGGCCGACATCGAAGCGCGAGAGCGCGTCGGTCAGGCCGATCAGGCCGACCTGGATCAGGTCGTCGATCTCGATATTGGCGGGCAGCTTGGCGATCATCTGGTGCGCCAGACGTCGCACCAGCGGGCTGTATTGCTTGATCAGCGAGGAGTTATCGAGGCGGCCTTTGGCGGTGTACATCATCAGCTCCTGCGTCAATCAAAGAGTGGCTGCCATGGCCGGGCGCCCTGCACCCATCATGCGCACGGGCGGGCGCAGCGGGCTGGCGTTGACCGAGGCTTCCAGCGCGGCTCCCGGCGGGGCGGCCAGCAGCAGCTCACGGGCCAGGTGGCGGATCTCCGGGGAGACCGGTGCCGTCGGCGGTGTCTTGGGGTCCAGGCAGGCCCAGTCGCGCAGCACAGCGCCGAGGAAACCATCGGCGCAGGAGCTGATCTGCTGGGCAATGCGATCCGAGAGGCGCAGCTGCGGCGAGCTGGCCAGCAGCAGGCTGTAGACCATCAGGCCGGCGCGGCTGGCCAGCCATTTCATGCCGGCGTAGGCATGGGTGACGCTCATGCTGTCGGTGTCGGCCAGCAGTACCGGGCGCACCTCGCGCAGGGCGACCACACGGGCCAGTTCGGCCGCGCTGGCGTGCAGCAGCACGACATCGGCGAAGGGGGCGGCATCGGTCACGGCTTCCAAGAACTGGGCGGCCGAGCCGTTGGCGTTGATGTAGCGCATGGGCAGGCCACGCGCGGCCAGATAGGACACATCTTTGGACAGGCTTTCCACGCAGGAGGCCAGGTCCACACTCGCCAGCTCCGAGGGCTTGGGCGAGCTCTCGCCGGCATCGACCACCAGGGTGTGCAGGCCCAGCTCGGCGAAGGCCGCGCACAGGCCTTCCAGCAGCACGCCGCCGCCCACCACATGGGGGTTGCTGACGACCGGGATGAAGCGCACCCGTGAGCTGGCGAACAGGCGGCGCAGGCCGTGAGCCTGGTCCTGCGGGGCGTGGGATGAAGCAGAGGTGTGAGCGTCGCGCATGATGAGTGGGGTCTCGTGTGGCTTCAGCATCCGGGCTTAAAACATGCCCATGGCGGCCGGGTGTTGGGAGCCAAGCGCGGGCCCCCCGGCAAAAATCAGGTTCACATCGGCGCTGTCCATGCGCCAGGCGCCGGCGGCGGTGCTGCGCAGGGCGCGCTGCACCAGGGCCTGGCTTGACAGGCGGTGCCAGTCTTCCGGCACGCGCTGGCCGTTGGTCACGCCCAGCACGGTCAGCTTGTGGCGGATCAGGGTGTCCAGGGCCGGGGCCAGCTTGACGGCCTCGTCGATCTTGGACAGCACCAGGCCGTGGCAATCCTTGGCGCCCCAGGCATTGACCACGTCTTCGATGGTCTCGCCCTGCTGGGCGGCGTTGACCACCAGGATCTTGCGCACGCTGGGATGGGCCAGCATCTCGAGCAGCTCGTGGGTACGGCTGTCGCGCTGGGCCATGCCGGCCGTGTCGATCAGGACCATCTTCTTGGCCGAGAGCAGCTCCAGCAGGTCTTCCAGCGAAGCGCGGTCGTGGGCGGTGTGCACCGGCACGCCGAGGATGCGGCCGTAGGCGCGCAGCTGCTCGTGAGCGCCGACCCGGTAGGCGTCCAGCGTGATCAGGCCCAGGTGGGCGGCGCCGAAGCGGGTGGCAAAGGCGGCGGCGATCTTGGCCGTGGTCGTGGTCTTGCCCACGCCGGTGGAGCCGATCAGGGCGAACACGCCGCCCTGCTCTTCCAGCGCCGGGCTGTTTTCATCGGTGTGCAGATTGCGGGACAGCACATTGGCGGCCCACTGGGTTTCATCGGCCGGCTCACCCTTGGCGGCCTGCGCGCCCTTGAACTCATTGGGGCAGCCTTCCACCAGCTTGCGCACCAGGGCGGGCGAAAAACCCAGCTCCAGCAGCTTTTGGGTCAGGCGGGCCTGGATGGGCTGGCGCTGCAGCTTTTCCATGAAGGCCAGGGCGCCGAAGCGCTCTTCGATCAGGCCCTTGACCTGACGCAGCTCGTTCATCATGTCCTGCTGGTCGCGGCGGCCGCGGCCGGGCAGATCGGGCAACTCGGCCGTCAGGCTGGTGGCCGGCATGCGGATCTCGTCGCGCAGCACCGGCGGCGAGGGCGGCACCGGCACGGCGCGGCGAGCCGGCTGCGCCGCTTGAGCAGGCGCGGGCTGCGACTCCGGGCGGCGCGGCTGCATGGCTTGCAAGGCGGCCTGAGCGCGCTGCTGGCGCACCGCATTGAGGGAGCTGACGCCAGGATGGTCGGCCGTGACCGCCGGCGCTTCGGCCTGCTGGGCGTAGATGGGATCGGGCGCACCTTCCAGCTCGGCCTGGCGGCGTTTGAGCACGCGCTCGCGCACATAGTCCTGGAAGGACAAGGTGCTCATGGCCAGGGTCTGGACATCGTCAGCCACCTCGCCGCCGAAGCCGCTGGCGGGGTCGTTGTAGCCGAAGCTGGGTTCGCTGCGCTGGCCTGTGCGGGCGGCAAAGCTCTTGGCCGAAGGGTTGATCACGGGCGCGCCGGCGGCCGGGCGGCCCGGCTGGGCCTGCAGGCGGCCGGGCGAGGCCACGCGCGGCGCGGTGGCGGCCACGCGCTCGATCTGCGACATGCCTTCCGGCGCCATGGCCAGCACTTCCACGCCTTCCGGGCAGGGCTTGTTGGACAGCACGACGGCATCATCACCAAAGGCCTTGCGGACCAGGGCCATGGCTTCGCGTGATGTGCGGGCGGTGAAGCGTTTCACATTCATGCTGTGCCTCCGATGATGGAACCGATACGGATGGAGTGGGTTTCAGGAATTTCGCTGTGGCCCAGCACCTTGAGACGCGGCGCGGCACGGCGCAGCAGGCGGGCCATGGGGGCGCGGATCAGGTCGGGCACCAGGAGGCAGGCGGGCACGCCGCGGTCTTCCTGGGCTTGGGAGGTTTCGGCGGCGCTGCGGGCCAGGGTGTCGGCCACACCGGGGTCCAGGGCAGCGCCGTTGGGGGAATTCAGGGCTTGCGTGACCAGGCGCTCCAGCTCGGGCTCGAGAGCGATCACGTCCAGCTCCTTCACCGGGCCGTAGATCTGTTGAACGATGGCTGGGGCGATGTGGGTGCGGATGCGGCGGGCCAGCTCGGCCGGATCGCTGATCTGGGCGGCGTTCTCGGCGATGGACTCGACGATGGAGCGCATATCGCGGATGTGCACGCCCTCTTCCAGCAGGAGCTGGAGGACACGTTGCAGATTGGCGATGCCTAGCATTTTGGGAATCACATCTTCGATCAGTTGCGGCGCCTGCTTGGTCAGGTGTTCAACCAGGGCCTGGGTCTCGACTCGGCCCAGCAGCTTGGCCGCGTGAACCTGCATCAAGTGTGAAAGATGGGTGGCCACCACGGTCGAGCAATCAACCACGGTAAATCCGGCCATTTGCGCCATATCTTTCTGGCGGTCGTCGATCCAGACGGCGGGCAGGCCGAAGGCCGGATCGGTGGTCTGGGTGCCGATCAGTTTCTGGGTGGCCTGGCCCGGGTTGATGGCCAGCCACATGCCCGGGAAGGCCTCGGCCTCTCCCACCACGGCGCCGCGCAGGCTCAGGCGGTACTGGCTGGGGCGCAGCTCCAGGTTGTCGCGGATGTGCACGGCCGGCGGCAGGAAGCCCACCTCCTGCGCAAACTTGCGCCGCACGCCCTTGATGCGGCTGAGCAGATCGCCCTCACGGCTCTTGTCGACCAGGCTGATCAGGCGGTAGCCCACCTCCAGGCCCAGGGTGTCGACCGGGATGAGGTCGTCCCAGGTTGCTTCGCCATTGGGCTCGGCGGCCGCGGCAGCGTTGTCCTTGGGCTTGATCTCGGCGGCTTTCTGCGCCGCCTGGTCGCGGGTGCGCAGCCACCAGGCCAGGTAGCCCAGGGTGCTGGCGATCAGCAGGAAGACCACATGGGGCATGCCCGGGATCAGGCCCAGCATGCCGATCACACCGGCGGTGATGGCCAGGGACTTGGCCGAACCGAAGACCTGGCGGCCGATCTGGCTGCCGATGTCTTTCTCGGTGCCGACGCGCGACACCACCATGGCCGCGGCCACCGAGATCAGCAGAGCCGGCACCTGGGCCACCAGCGCGTCACCGACAGCCAGCAGGATGTAGGAATCCGCCGCCTGGCTGGCCGACAGACCATGTTGGGCGACGCCGATGATGAAACCACCGACGATGTTGATGGCCAGGATCAGCATGCCGGCCACCGCGTCGCCGCGGACGAACTTGCTGGCACCGTCCATGGAGCCAAAGAAGTCGGCCTCGTCGCCGAGCTCGGCGCGGCGGCGCTTGGCCTCGGCCTCGTTGATCAGACCGGCGTTCAGGTCGGCGTCCACCGCCATCTGTTTGCCGGGCATGGCATCCAGGGAGAAGCGCGCGCCGACTTCAGCGATCCGCTCGGCACCCTTGGTGACCACGATGAAGTTGATCACCACCAGGATGGCGAAGACGATCAGGCCGACCGCGAAGTTGCCCCCGATCAGGAAATGGCCGAAGGCCTCGATCACCTTGCCGGCCGCGCCGGTGCCGGTGTGGCCTTCCATCAGCACCACGCGGGTGGAAGCCACGTTCAGCGACAGGCGCAGCAAGGTGGTCAGCAGCAGCACGGTCGGGAAGGCGGCAAAGTCCAGCGGCTTGACCATATTGGCCGCCACCATCATCACCATCACCGCCATGGCGATGTTGAAGGTGAACATCAGATCCAGGGCGAAGGGCGGCAGCGGCAGCACCATCATGCCCAGCACCAGGATCACCGCCACCGGCGCACCCAGCGCGCTCAGCACGGCGGCGCGCGGGCCCAGCAGGGCTTGCAGATTGGCGATCAGCGGGCTCATTCTTCGTCATCCTCCAAACCGTCAAGATCGGTCGCGCTGCGGAAATGGGGTTTGTTGTGCGGGTCCAGCTCTGGCGGCACCTTCGGGGTCGGTTGCTCGGGCGTCTGGCCTCGGCCGGCCATGGCGGCGCGCAGCTGGTAGATGTAGGCCAGCACCTGGGCGACCGCACTGAACAGGGCGGCCGGGATCTCGCGGTCCACCTCGGCATGGGCGTACAGGGCCCGCGCCAAGACCGGCGACTGCAGCACCGGCACTTTGGAATCCTTGGCCAGATCACGGATCTTCATGGCCAGCAGGTCGGCGCCCTTGGCCACCACCTTGGGTGCGGCCATGCTGGCGTCGTCGTACTTGAGCGCGACGGCGTAGTGGGTCGGGTTCATCACCACCAGGTCGGCGGTGGGCACGGCAGCCAGCATGCGGCGCTTGGCCATCTCGCGCATCTTGGCCCGCATGCGGGCCTTGATCTCCATATTGCCCTCGACCTCTTTCATTTCCTGCTTGGCTTCTTCGCGCGTCATGCGAATGCGGCGCAGGTAGAGCTGGCGCTGCAGCGGCACATCGATGGCCGCGAACAAGGCCAGGGCCACGCCCAGCAGGGTCAGCCCGCTCATCAGCTGCTGGCCGGCATAGGCCAGAGCCGCCGGCAGCGGAATGCTCATGATGCCGATGTAGGCGGCGATCCGGTCCTTCAGCACCAGGGCGCCCACGGTGCCCAGCACCACGGCCAGGAGCACGGCCTTGAGCGCCTGACCCAGGCCCTGGCCGCTGAACAAGCGGCCAATTCCACTGATGGGATTGAGGTGGGAGAACTTGGGCTGCAGCGGCTTCATGGTCCAGTTCCAGCCACCGAGCGCGAGGTTGCTGCCGATCGCCACCACCAGCAGACCCAGGCAGATGGGCAGCATCAGGGTGCAGAACTGCAGGGTCAGCTCGGTCAGGCGCAAGGCCATGAAGTCGCCGCGCGAGAGCTGGCGTGCGTCGAATTGCAAAGCGCCTTCCAGCATGCGCTGCAGGGAGCTGGTGATGCCCGGGCCACCGAACGCCAGGATCGCACCGCCAGCCGCCATCATGGCGAAATGCGCCAGATCACGCGAACGCGGCAGCTGGCCCTCTTCCCGTGATCGTTGGATCTTGCGGGCTGAGGCCGGTAAATTTCGGTCCTGAGCGTCTTGGTCGGCCATGGCAAATGCGAGTGGACGGGCATGCAGATCGCCCGTGTCGCCATTGTTCGCGGCAGGCCGGAAAACTTAAGCCAGAAAAGGCCGGGGAAAGCGCGCTTTCACTGCGCCCCTGGTGAGGCAAGTTGCTCGGTACCAGAGGCTGAAGCGTTGGGGCGGCTTGCGGCATTTAGCCGCCTTTGGTTTTGCTCGTGAGGCCCTGCAGCCCGCGCCGCCACCGGGCTCATGGTTCCGGGGTCGGCCCTGGCGGGCCGACTTCCCTGCGCTGCTCGCACCTCGGGGCTGGCGCATAACTCACTCCGCTCACTGCGTTCGCTTCGTTCAGACAGAAGCGCCAAGTCAGAACTTGAAGCGCACGAGTACGTGCGCGCCCCGAGGCGCTGCGCTGCTCGGCCCGGCACAAATCGCCCGGCAGCGGCACGGGCTGCAGGGCGCTTGCATCGCGATCGATCTGCCTCATCCACGGTGGAACACGCCATCTCCGGAGGTGGCTCGGCCCGCCGATGGGCGATTTGTGCGCGGCCGAGGGCGCAGCGGAGCGGCTCAGGCGCGTGTACTCACGCGCTTCAAGCTCTGACTCGGCGCCACTGTTTGACCACAGTGAGCGCAGCGAACGGAGGGAGTTTGGCGCCGTTGAGCCGCAGAGTGAGCACCGAGGGAAGCCGGCTCGCAGAGCCGACCCGCGAACCATGAGCCCGGCGGCGGGACGAGACACCGCAGCGAGAACGACAAACACAACAGAGATCCGCCATGTGCCGCTTGCCACTGCCGCCCACCGTCTTCGCGCGAGCAACAAAAAACCCGCCGCAGCGGGTTTCTTTCCGGAGGGTCTGGAAGCCCTGGGTTTCAGAAGCCCAGGCTGGCCAGCAGGTCGTCCACCTCGCCTTGGTCGGCGACGATGTCGGTGCGGCCTTCGGGGTTCACGACCGGGCCTTGCAGGATGCTGGGGTCGACCTTCTCGCGCTGCTCGGGCGGGACGATGGACACCAGCAGCTTGACCAGGCTGTCTTCCAGGTCATTGGCCAGGGTCACCACCTTGGCCACGACTTGGCCGGTCAGGTCATGGAAATCCTGGGCCATCATGATGTCGGTCAGGTGGCCGTCGATGCGCGCCGTGCGGTCTTCGACTTCCTTGACAAAGTTCAGCACCGCACCGCTGGCCACGGCCTTGACCGGATCGGCCACGATGGCTGCGGCCATGGCATTGGTGGCGGCGGTGATGTGGGCGTGGTCTTCCTTGGCCTGGTCGACCGAGTTCAAGACCTTGTTGGCGGCGGCAGCGGTCTTGGTGGCGATGTAGCTCAGGCGGCTGCGAGCGTCGGGCAGGCCGTCGGTCGCGACCTGGAGCTTGGGCATGACACCCAATTGCTGCATGGTGTCGTGCAGCACGCGGGTGATGGTACCGATCTGCTGAAAGACTTCAGGAGAGACGGTCAGCGGATCGGTACCGCTGGTGAGTTTGCTCAGTTCTTCCATCTGCATGGTCGTCTCCCAGGGCTCAGGCCGAAGCGGCCAGTTTCTGCATGATCTTGACGACCTTCTCTTCCAGCGTGGCCTTGGTGAAAGGCTTGACGATGTAGCCGGCGGCACCGCTCTGGGCGGCCAGCACGATGTCTTCCTTGCGGGCTTCGGCGGTCACCATCAGCACCGGCAGATGCTTGAGGTTGGGATCTTCCTTGATGGCCTTGAGCAACTCGAAGCCGGTCATGTTCGGCATGTTGATGTCACTGACGACGAAGTCGTACTTGGCCAGCTTGAGCTTGCTCAGGGCGTCGACCCCGTCTTCCGCTTCTTCGCAGTTGTTGTAGCCGATTTCCTTCAGCAGGCCCCGCACGATGCGGCGCATGGTGGAGAAATCGTCGACAACCAAAAATTTCATGTCAGTGCTCATGGCTTTCCTCGCAGGGGCTAGAGAGACTTATCGGGGTTTGGGGTTGGAACTTGAGGGGTTTTTCGGTGCCCCAGGCGGGTCTGCAGCGCCAGCCTCTTCGCCGTCTTCTTCCGGGGGCACATTCTTCAAGACCGCATCCTCGGCATCGCGATTCATCACGATGATGCTGATGCGGCGATTGATCGGGCTTTCGGGTTGCTTGGGGTCGAGCAGCTTGCTGGAGGCCAGGCCCTGCACCCGCAGCGTACGCGATTCCGGCAGGCCGCCGGCGATCAACTCGCGCCGGGAGGAATTGGCACGATCGGCCGACAGCTCCCAGTTGCTGTAGCCACGCTCACCACCGGCAAATCCCAAAGCATCGGTGTGTCCCTCCAGGGTCAAACGGTTGGGCACTTCCTTTAGCACGGAGCCGAGCTCCTGCAACAAGGCCCGCATATAGGGTTTCACAACTGCGCTGCCGCTGTCAAACATGGGGCGGTTGTTTTCATCCACTATTTGAATGCGCAAGCCTTCCTTGGTCATGTCGAGGCGGATCTGCCCGCCCAGCGAGGCCAGTTGCGGGTTGTTGGCCAGCACCTCTTCGACCTTGTCCTTCAGCTCCTCCAGCCGGGCCTTTTCGGCCTTGCGCTGCTCTTCCTTGAGTGCGCGCAGGCTGAAAGTGCGCTGGCGCGCCTCGACATCGCCGGCCTTGACCTGGCCCGACTCACGCGTCAGGTCCTTGCCGCCGCCTTTGACGATGTGGGAGGAATCGCCCGAACCCGAGCCGCCCTGCATGGCCACCTTGAGCGGCGAGCCGAAGTAATCGGCGATGCCTTTTTTATCGCCCTCGGTGGTGGAACCGAGCAGCCACATCAGCAGGAAGAAGGCCATCATGGCCGTCACAAAGTCGGCGTAGGCAATCTTCCAAGCGCCGCCATGGGCGGCATGGCCGCCCTTTTTGACGCGCTTGATGATGATGGGCTGAAGCTTTTTGGCGTCACCGGCCATAACGAGCCCCCACGTCGCCGATTACGGCTCCTGCCCCCCGAGGGGGCGCGGCCCGCCTTGGGAGCGGCCCGGCGGCGGGCACAGCCCCCACCTCGCCGATTACGGCTCCTGCCCCCCGAGGGGGCGCGGCCCGCCTTGGGAGCGGCCCGGCGGCGGGCACAGCCCCCACCTCGCCGATGACGGCTCCTGCCCCCCGAGGGGGCGCGGCCCGCCTTGGGAGCGGCCCGGCGGCGGGCACAGCCCCCACCTCGCCGATGACGGCTCCTGCCCCCCGAGGGGGCGCGGCCCGCCTTGGGAGCGGCCCGGCGGCGGGCACAGCCCCCACCTCGCCGATGACGGCTCCTGCCCCCCGAGGGGGCGCGGCCCGCCTTGGGAGCGGCCCGGCGGCGGGCCTGACCACTTCGAACAAACGACTGCGCTTGCTGTGGGTCATGGTGCTCACTTCTTCTTCACATGAGCTTCAAGCTCGGCGAAGGTTGGGCGGTCGCCCGAGTACAGCACCTTGCGGCCGAATTCGATGGCCACCTGCGGGGCATAGCCCTGCATGCTGGCGAGCAAGGTGGTCTTGATGCATTGCAGTTCTTTGCCTGCGTCTTCGACCTTCTGCTCCAGCAAGCCGGCGAGCGGCTCGGCAAAGCCATAGGCCATCAGAATGCCGAGGAAGGTACCGACCAGAGCGGAGCCGATCATGCCGCCCAGCACGGCCGGGGGCTGGCCCACCGAGCCCATGGTGTTCACCACACCCAGCACGGCGGCCACGATGCCGAAAGCCGGCAAGCCACCCGCGATGCGCTGCAATGCGGCCACGGCGGCATGCTCTTCGGCGTGGTGGGTGTCGATTTCGGCGTCCATCAGCGACTCGATCTCGTGGGCATTGAGATTGCCCGAGACCATCATGCGCAGGTAATCGGTAATGAACTCGGTGACATGGTGATCATTGCCGACCACGGGGTATTTCTGGAACAGCGGCGAGCTGTGCGGGTCTTCGACGTCTTTTTCGATCGACATCAACCCTTCCTTGCGGGCCTTTTGCAAGATGTCGTACATCAGGGCCAGCAGCTCCATATAGCGGGCCTTGCTGAACTTGCTGCCCTTGAAGCACTGACCCAATCCAGCCACGGCGCCCTTGACCACCTTCATCTGGTTGTTGGCCAGGAAGGCGCCGATGGCGGCCCCCAGAATGGTGGTCACTTCAAACGGCAAGGCTTTCAAAATGACGCCGATATTGCCGCCGTGGGCAATGTAGACGCCGAAGATGCAAGCCATGGAAACGGCCCAACCGATGATGACAAACATGGTGTTTTCTTTGAAAGCTCTCCGGTCCTTATCGGCCGGAGCTTGATGCGCTTGAGTGTGCCCGGGGCCTGCTTCGCGCACTCCATGCAACTGGCCGGTTTTGACCGCCCAAACTGCAGCTGTGCCTCACCGAGAACCACAGCATCAGCGCACCGCACCTGGCAGCTGGTACAGCCAGACCCGATGCCGGCCACCCAGCTCCAGGCAGGCCACGGCGCCCTGCCCTTCGATCTCGAAATCCAGGCTGACCAGCCAGCTGCCCGGGCGCATCTCCGCACGGGCCTTGCTCCAGACCCGGGCCATGGACTCCGGCCGCTGGAACACATAGACCATGCCGAACGGCGCCCAGGGCTGCGCCCACATATCACCACGCTCGACCCGTGCCCAAGGGCAAAGCCAGCGGGCCAGGCGCGCCAACAAGGGGCTCCATTCGATGCCCTGCAGCTGCACCTGCGGGTAACAGCGACGCAGTTCACGCAGGCCGTGACCGAGGCCACATCCGGCATCCAGCACCACCTCGCCTGGCGCCACGGGCGCCAGCGCCGGCAAGTCCTTCAGGGCACCCACGGGGGTTGGAAAGAGCGGTGCATCACCCCAGCTGCGACGCGGGTAAGCCAGCAGCAGCAAGACCAGGGGCAGCAACCAGGACCAAGCCGGCCAAGCGGACGCACCGCCGGCCAGAAGAATTGACAGAGGAAAGCCCAAGGCCACCATCAGGCGCCGCCAACGGGCGCTGTGGAAGAAGGCCAGGCCGGCACCCAGCGCCGCGGCGGCAAGCAAGGCCGGCCACGCGGCAAAGCCCGCACGCTGCAGCTGCATGAACAGCAGCCAAGCAGCACCCCAGCTGAGCAGGGCAGGCAACGGCCAGCGCATCCAGGGCATGAAGGGGCGGAAAAGAAGGCTGAAGAGGAAAGCGTCGGCAAGGACTCAGCAGAGCACGGCCAGCGACCGAGGCGCTGGGGCTTGCAGAGCTCAGTGCATCTGGATCGCGCCCTGGGCGCGGCCCTTGCCCGCACGGGCCGGCGGGTTGCACATGCCGCAGACATAGTGACGGGCAATCTCGTGCGGGTGGGTCACGAAGTGGCCGCCGCAGCTCGAGCACTTGGTCATGGTCAGCATGCCGTTGTCGATGAACTTCACCAGGCGCCAGGCGCGGGTGATGGACAACATGGCCTCCAGGCCTTGCGCCTGCGTCTGCTCTTGATACAGCTGGTAGGCCTTGATCACCGCGTCAATCTCGTCCAGCTCCGACACCTTGTTCAGGTACTCGTGCACGTTCAGGAACAGCGAGGCGTGGATATTGGGCTGCCAGGTCATGAACCAGTCGGTCGAGAACGGCAGCTGGCCCTTGCTGGGGCTCTTGCCCGAGACTTCCTTGTACAGGCGCAGCAGTCGCTCGTAGGACAGGTCCGTTTCCGACTCCAGCACTTGCAGGCGCGCACCCAGATTGATCAGGGTCACCGCACGTTCGATCTGGCGGGCTTCGGTCAGGATGCTCTTGTTGCGCATGATGGAGTCTCTCGAAACTTGGTGTTGGTGTTTGCGGGGCAGCGCCGGGCCGCTATTTCCTTGAAGGAAGGGCGGCCCCGCGGAGCGAATCAGCGGCGGGCCCTGCCCGGCCTTGATCCGAACCCCCTCGGGGGGTGGCTGCGCGGTCCCGCGCAGCCGGGGGTCTACATTCAGGCGGCTTCTTGGTGGCGGCCGGCCATCAGGATGCTGGCGTGCAGGCGGCCGACGCCGTCGTTGGCCGCCGTCTTGCTATGGCTGGTCAGCAGGCCCCAGACCAGGTCATCGTCCATGCGGAAGCGGCACAGCAAGGTGTTGCCCGAGGAGATCTTCATCAGCTGCGCCGGGCTCAGCGTCGAGATCAAGGTGGCCGTGTCTTCCGAGATGCCCAGGCGGTACAGCGCCTGCTCGCGGTCCGTGCGGATCAGGTTCTGCGCCAGCATCAGGTAGTTCAGATTGGCTTCACGGATCTCGGCGAGGATTTGGTCTGCATTCATGGTCTGACTCCGGTCTGTTTGCGATTCGTCTCAACGTGAAACGAATTGTGAAGACCCGATCAGCCCCGCAACATCAGCCCAAATCCAGCTCTTGAGTCCCGGTTCTTCCCAGAACCTTGTCAGGCAACTTCCTACAAGCCCGCTGCAGACCGTGAAATATCTGGCTTTTCCTGCCCATGGCGGACGGCAGCTTGGCGCTGTCAGGCGCCCTGCCCTGGCGCGAGCACGGCTCAGAGCAACAGGGTCGCCAGCACTTCCAGGCGCAGGGCCCCGCGCTCCTGCAGAAGCTGCATCACACCCGGCATGAAACGCCGGTTGTGCTCGATATTGCGGGCCACACCGTAGACCGCACGGATGACGTCATTCACCCCAAAAGCCGGGCCACGCAGGGCCGCGAGTCCGACGAGGTAGAAGCGAATCAAGGCAAGGCGAACGGCCAGATCCATGTACTCCGTCTGCAGCTCGGCCGTGCCTCGACGCGGGAACACCGCGGCCTGCAAGGCATTGAGCGTGTAGTTCTTGAGCAAATGGGGATGCTGCGCCAGGAAGGGGCGCAGCACCTGCTGATCGGCATCTTGGTAACGGGCCAGGCACACTTCCATGGACTCGCCCAGCAGCAGGCCCTGGCTGACCTCATCCATCAGGGCGCGGAAGGAAGCCCTTCCACCATGCTCGCGCATGAAGCGCTGACAGGCGCCCAGCAAGAGGCTGAACTGAGCCTCCTTGGGCACAGGCAGTCCTTGCACCAGCTCGGCCGCGCACGACAGGGAATCGGGGCGCAAGAACTGATCAAGCACCTGCTCCAGCGCCGCATCGCTCGCTGCGGCTGAGCCCGGCTCCCCCAGGGCCGCGATACGGCGCCAGAGCAGACCGCCATACACCAGGGCCTGTTCTGCCGTGAGCGAATCCAGACGCACCAGGGCATCCATGAGCGTGGCCAGCATGGGCGCATGACGGCGAACCAGATCGGGTTCTTCGGCCGACGGGAAGGGGTCGCGCCGGCGATGCAAGGCCGGGGCAAGTTCGGGATTGATGTCCAGCGAAATCTCGCTCATGTCCAGGGCCGAGGCATCGCTGAGCGCAAGGCGTGCAGCCTCGGGGCAGCTCAGGCTGGCACACAGGCCCAGATGTTGGCCGTCATGGACATACATGCGCGGGTAGTCGTTGCAGGTGCCGGACAAGGCCTCGGCGCCCAAGGACTTCTGGATGCTGCAGAGGCGGTCGCTGTCGAGCATGGGACACATTTCGTCCACCTTGAGCGAAATGCTGGCGTAAGCGCCATGGGCCGACGCAGGATCGGCATGTCGCTGCACATGGTGCCGAAGCTGGCTCGCCAGTGGCTCGATGCGGATGGTTTGGTAGCGTTTGTAGGTGCGCTCATCGATGGCGATGCTCCAGCTTCCGCAGCAGCTTTCCACACAGTCAGCCCCCACACAACGAAATGTCTGCATGTAACGCGGCGCCATCGCCTGGATGCGGCGGGCCTGGGGATGGGCGGGTGTTTTCATGCCGGGGCTGCTCTTCGCTGTGAATCGCGCGCGGATGTGCGCGTCAGAGCATTGGATACCGCAGGCCCATCCGGCCATCGCCAGAAAAGCTGCGGACGCACCCAGCAGATCCAGAGCGAGCTCGAAGGCCGGCTCGCGAGCCCTCAGGCGGCCAGGGCGAAGCGCTGCCGCAAGGCCTGGGCCTCGTCCGGGCGGCCGGTGCCATCCAGCACCAGGGCCAGGTTGTGGGCGGCCAGATGGCTGCCGCGCCCGGCCACCGCGCCACTGAGCTCGGGTCGCTCACCGATCTCCAGGCAGCGCCGCCAGGCGTCTTCGATCATGGGGAGCAAGGCCGGCGCCTGCTCGGGCAGATCGGCGGCACAGTCGAGCAAAAGGTCGCCGAGGGCGAAAAAGAAGTCGGGCGACTCGGCGCAGACGTCCAGTTGGCTCTGTGCGAAATCCATGCCGGCATCGTGGCGCTTGAGCTGCTTGAGGCCGAACAACCGCCGCGCGACCAGGTCCATCCACCAACCCGGCGGCGTCGGCGCCAGGGCCGCCGCCTGGGCAAAGCTGGTCTCGGCCGCCGCATAGTCCTCGTAGACCGACTGGTCCTTGCCGAGCTGGTACCAAAGGTAAGCATCATCCGGGCGCTGCTGCAGCTCCTGGCGTAACAGCGCTTCATTGCGGCCGCGCTTGGCCTGCAGACGATCGGGCAGATAGCCATCGTGGCCGATCTGCACGGCCAGAGCGCGCAGCGGCAGCTGATGCTGGGGCTGCTCGTGGATGCGGCCGGCATAGCGCACGGCAGCCGGCAAGACGCGGCTCAGCCGGGCGTGCGCCTCGCGCTGCGCGCCATCGTGAAAATGGTCGACCAGCTCGATGCTGGCGACATGGTCCGGGGCTTGATGGCGCAAAGCCTGCAGGGCCGGGCCACCGGCGATCAGCCATTCATCGGCATCGAGCACCAGATGCCAGTCCGCCCCGCCCGCTTGCGCGGCGTCCAGTGCCGCGTTGCGAGCCGCGGAAAAATCGTCGCACCAGGCAAAGTGCTGCACGCGCGCGCCTGCCGCCTGGGCCAGGGCCGGCGTGGCGTCGCTGGAGCCGGTGTCCAGCACCAGCATCTCATCGACCCAGGGCCGGACGCTGTCCAGCAGGCGGCCTATCGTCGCCGCCTCATCGCGGGCGATGACGACCAGACAGACGCGGTACATGAGGCTTCGGTCTCAGAGCGGCTCAGTGCATCTGGATCGCGCCCTGGGCGCGGCCCTTGCCCGCACGGGCCGGCGGGTTGCACATGCCGCAGACATAGTGACGGGCAATCTCATGCGGGTGGGTCACGAAGTGGCCGCCGCAGCTCGAGCACTTGGTCATGGTCAGCATGCCGTTGTCGATGAACTTCACCAGGCGCCAGGCGCGGGTGATGGACAACATGGCCTCCAGGCCTTGCGCCTGCGTCTGCTCTTGATACAGCTGGTAGGCCTTGATCACCGCGTCAATCTCATCCAGCTCCGACACCTTGTTCAGGTACTCGTGCACGTTCAGGAACAGCGAGGCGTGGATATTCGGCTGCCAGGTCATGAACCAGTCGGTCGAGAACGGCAGCTGGCCCTTGCTGGGGCTCTTGCCCGAGACTTCCTTGTACAGGCGCAGCAGTCGCTCGTAGGACAGGTCCGTTTCCGACTCCAGCACTTGCAGGCGCGCACCCAGATTGATCAGGGTCACCGCACGTTCGATCTGGCGGGCTTCGGTCAGGATGCTCTTGTTGCGCATGATGGAGTCTCTCGAAATTTGGTGTTGGTGTTTGCGGGGCAGCGCCGGGCCGCTCCCAAGCGCCCCGCGGAGCGAATCAGCGGCGGGCCCTGCCCGGCCTTGATTCGAACCCCCTCGGGGGGTGGCTGCGCGGTCCCGCGCAGCCGGGGGTCTACATTCAGGCGGCTTCTTGGTGGCGGCCGGCCATCAGGATGCTGGCGTGCAGGCGGCCGACGCCGTCGTTGGCCGCCGTCTTGCTGTGGCTGGTCAGCAGGCCCCAGACCAGGTCATCGTCCATGCGGAAGCGGCACAGCAAGGTGTTGCCCGAGGAGATCTTCATCAGCTGCGCCGGGCTCAGCGTCGAGATCAGGGTGGCCGTGTCTTCCGAGATGCCCAGGCGGTACAGCGCCTGCTCGCGGTCCGTGCGGATCAGGTTCTGCGCCAGCATCAGGTAGTTCAGATTGGCTTCACGGATCTCGGCGAGGATTTGGTCTGCGTTCATGGTCTGACTCCGGTCTGTTTGCGATTCGTCTCAACGTGAAACGAATTGTGAAGACCCGATCAGCCCCGCAACATCAGCCCAAATCCAGCTCTTGAGTCCCGGTTCTTCCCAGAACCTTGTCAGGCAAACTCTTACAAGCGCGTCCAGCACGTGCCTGCTGCTTCGGGGCGCTGCCCTGTCCCAGGGCCGGCCCGCAGGGCGGGCGTGAACTGCGTCACGCCGCGCGCCCTGTCATCCTCGACGCTCAGTCGCCCAGACCGAGCAGGGAATTCAAACGCGCCAGCTCGGCCTCGGCCACCGGCAGCAGATCCGGGGCTTCGTCCAACAGGCTGTCCATGGCCAGCGGTTCCAGGCGCAGCAGATGGCGCAGGGTCTTCTGGGCCTGCAGGGTCTTGCCCAGGCCCGAGCAGGCGAAGCCCAGGGTGTAGAGGCTGGGGCCATGGTGCGGATGCAATTCCAGCGCACGCTTGGCGTAGGTCGCGGCCTGGGCCAGCTCGCCAGCGCTCAGCAGCAAGGCGGCCAGATCGCTCATCAGATCGTGCGACATCGGGGTCTGCTCCAGCGCCTGCTTGAGCATGGACATGCCCAGGCCCAAGCGGCCGTGCGCGGCCTCGACAAAGGCAGCATTGCGGGCCTGGGCCAGCAGAAGCGCCGCCTCGGTGCCCATTTCGGTCGGCTGCGCCTGCGGGGCCGGAGCGAGCGCGGCTTGCGACTCGATCTGGCCTTGCTTGCCGGCCTTCTTGCTTGCTTGCGTCGTTGTGTGCATTTCAATCTCCAAAGGTGTTGATGCCATTCACAGCCAGCGCCTGAGTCCAGCGCACCATCGTTCCCGATCGATCCAAAAAACCACGGACCAGCCACCCGACCCGGGCCACGTCATTCCGTGGCCAGTCGGGCTGTGCGTGCTGCGGCCTTGAGCTGGTACTGGCTTTGGAAGCGCACGCGCGGGGCGCGCATTTCGACCGCAATGGAGTGGACTTTAGGTGGGCGTGCACGCCTGATTCGCGAGAAAAGCACGGGCTTGGCGCCCTTACTCCAAGCCTGTGCGCAGCCGGTGCCGCCGAAAACAAGTCAGAGCGAGGCCGAATTCGAGATTGCTCCTCTCGACCGGCCGCGATGCCATCCCGCTCTGCTCCTGTTTCAGCTGACCTTGTGAAGTGATGGCATGAAGCAATCGAAGACCGAGACCTGCAGTTCATGCATCAACCCGGGTACTTGGCGGTTTGATGGACCATCCAGCCGCTGCCCACGCGGCCCCGGGGCCATGCATGCCTCCAGTTCAGCACATCCACGAAGAATAGGACTTTCCCAGCCACAGCTCGCACACGCGCCTCACGACAGCTGCACGACACCCTCGCATGCCGCTGGCCCTCTTCACTTGTTGTTTGCGCCTGTCTCTGCTCTCTCAGCCCTCGCTGCATCCGGCCGTCGGGGCCCGCAGGCTCGGGGCGCCAGGCGATCCGAAGAACAAGACCAGGACCCAGCCGCTTATCGAGCGATCCAGCCTCTTGACAAACAGCACTTAAGTTCCGACTGGTGCTGTCCGATACCACTTCCAACGGGTCTGGAAACAGGCGCGTGGTCCGGTAACAAGGCCGCTGGTTGAGCACTCTCGCAAGGGAATGCAGGGCTTCACAGGCTGACTGGCGCCGGGCGGGGTGGATGGAAGAGTCACAAGGCTTTCGTCCACGTCACAAATGCCGCAAGGCATTTGCCAACACGTCGGCGCTGAGCCGGGAATCTTCGTAGCTGAAACAGGAGCGCATCATGCCCGCAATCATCAATAGCAATATTGCTTCTCTGAACGCGCAACGCAACGTTGCCACGTCACAGTCTTCTCTCTCCATCTCCATGCAGCGCTTGTCTTCGGGCATGCGTGTCAACTCTGCCAAGGACGATGCCGCCGGTCTGGCCATCGCGGAACGCATGAGCGCCCAGGTGCGCGGCATGAACGTCGCGGTGCGCAATGCCAATGACGGCATCTCGCTGGCGCAGACCGCAGAAGGCGCGCTGGGCAAGGTGGCCGACTCTCTGCAACGCATGCGCGAGCTGGGTGTGCAGGCCCGTAACGCCACCAACACCACCACCGACCTGGACTCGATCGGCAAGGAGTTCGCCGAACTGGGCGCCGAAATCCAGCGGGTGCTGGGCGGCACCACCTTCAATGGCACGGCCATCCTCGGTGCTGGCGCAGGGGCCAAGGCCTTCCAGATTGGCGCCAACACCACAACCAATGACGTGGTCACGGTGACCACCACCAATATGGGTGGCAACGCCGACATCACAGCCGTCACCAGCGATGTGATCGACAACACCAAAACCGCTGCAGACCTGAAGACCACGATCGACAACATCGACACGGCCATCAACACGGTCAGCTCCGAGCGCGCCACCTTGGGCGCGGCCCAGAACCGCTTCGACGCCGTGATCTCCAATCTGATGGTCTCGGTGGAAAACCAGAGCGCTTCGCGAAGCCGCATTCTGGACGCCGACTACGCGACGGAAACCGCCAATCTGAGCCGCTCGCAGATCCTGCAGCAGGCGGGCACGGCCATGATTGCGCAAGCAAATCAGATGCCGCAGCAAGTCCTGTCGCTTCTTCGATGACCCCGGGCCAGCCTCGCTGGCCCTGAGTACGCCCGTCGTCACAGAAACGGCGACCCTCACCCCTCCAGCACAAGCCCCTTGACGCTGCCCTCTCGGCGGGGCAGCGTCTTTTTTAAGGGCTGTTTTTCAAAAAAAGGCAAGAAAAAATCTTCAAGGGATTCAAGACATTGCTCGATAACTTTCCCAACGGGCCCGAGGAAACAAGGGACACCGTGGTCCGGTCAGCCGGCCCTGTGCAGACGCCTCATGCGAGGCGCCGCACCAGGCAGGACGCGGACGGTGCAGAACAGGCGGCCCCGGCTGCCTGGCTGCTGGCAAAGCCGCTTTGCAAGCGGCCAAGTTATCGACCGTATAGACCGGGTTTCCGGGATGTCTTGAACACCGAAAGGATTGAAAATGCCCTCCATCATCAACACCAATATTGGCTCGTTGAACGCACAACGTAACGCGTCAACCACACAGCTCTCTCTGGCCACCTCCATGCAACGCCTGTCTTCGGGCATGCGCGTCAATTCCTCCAAGGATGACGCCGCTGGCCTGGCGATCGCCGAGCGCATGCAAGCCCAGGTGCGCGGCATGAACGTCGCCGTGCGCAATGCCAACGATGGCATCTCGCTGGCGCAGACCGCTGAAGGGGCCCTGTCCAAAGTGGGTGACTCCCTGCAGCGCATGCGTGAGCTGGCGGTGCAGGCCCGCAATGCCACCAACACCACCACGGACCTGGATTCCATCGGCAAGGAGTTCGCCGAGCTGGGCTCGGAAATCCAGCGCGTGCTGGCCGGCACCACCTTCAACGGCACCGCCATCCTCGGCGCAGGTGCGAAGGCCAATGACTTCCAGATCGGCGCCAACACGACGGTGAACGATATGGTGACGGTGACCACCACCAATCTGACCACCGATACCGACATCACGGCAGTCACCGGTGACGCGATCGACAACACCAAGACCGTGGCCGATCTGAAGACCACCATCGACAACATCGACACGGCCATCAACACGGTCAGCTCGACGCGAGCCACCTTGGGTGCGGCTCAGAACCGCTTCGAAGCGGTGATCTCCAACCTGATGGTGTCGGTGGAAAACCAGAGCGCTTCGCGCAGCCGCATCATGGATGCCGACTACGCCTCGGAAACCGCCAACCTCAGCCGCGCGCAGATCCTGCAGCAGGCCGGCACGGCGATGGTCTCGCAGGCCAACCAGATGCCGCAGCAAGTGCTGTCGCTGCTGCGTGGCGGCTGAGCCGCCGCTCGGCTGAAACGCCACCGAAGGCCGGCTCGCCGGCCCCGACAAACGACTCTCCGCTCGCTCCGCCACCCTGGCTTGCTCCAGGGCGCGGAGCTTTTTTATGGCTGTGGTTTCACGGCCTTTTCCTGCTTTCGAGGCACGACAGACTGCTCAAGAATTTGGCCATCGGGTTGAAACATGGAAAGCATCACCCGACGTCCGGACCCAAGCCCCCGGCCCCACCAGGCCCAAGCTTGAACAGACCGGGCGAGTTGACAAGCGAAGGCGCCGGCTCGGCCGGCTCCCCACACTTGGATTGACGCGCCGGCCTGGCCGGGAGTTACCGGATTCTGTAGGAGTGCTCAAATGCCGCAAACCATCAATACCAATATTGCCTCGCTGAACGCGCAGCGCAATCTGAACATGTCGCAGGGCTCCCTCGGGGTGTCCATGCAGCGCCTGTCCTCGGGTATGCGAGTCAATTCCGCCAAGGACGATGCGGCAGGCCTGGCGATTGCCGAGCGCATGCATGCCCAGGTCCGAGGCATGAACGTCGCCATCCGCAATGCCAACGACGGCATCTCGCTGGCACAGACCGCTGAAGGCGCGCTGTCCAAGGTCGGCGACACGCTGCAACGCATGCGTGAGCTGTCGGTGCAGTCCCGCAACGCCACCAACACCACCACCGACCTGGATTCCATCGGCAAGGAATTCGGCGAGCTGGCTCTGGAAATCGGCCGCGTGCTGGCGGGCACCACCTTCAACGGCAAGAAGATCCTGGGCGCCGATGCGGTGATCCCGCAGGAGTTCCAGGTCGGCCCCAACACCGGCGCGGAAGACACCATCACGGTGACCACCTCGGACATGACGGTGGACCCCACCATCACCGCAGTCACCGGTGCCACCATCGGCAATGCCTCGACCACAGCCGATATCAAGGTCATCATCGACAACATCGACATCGCCCTGAACACGGTCAGCAGCCAGCGCGCCACGCTGGGCGCCTCGCAGAACCGTTTCGAGGCCGTGATCTCGAACCTGCAGGTTTCGGTGGAAAACCAAAGCGCCGCACGCAGCCGCATCATGGATGCCGACTACGCGGCAGAAACCTCCAACCTCAGCCGCACCCAGATCCTGCAACAGGCTGGCAATGCCATGGTGGCCCAGGCCAACCAGCTGCCACAGCAGGTGCTGAGTCTGCTGAAGGGTTGATCGGCCCCGCCTCGCCGGCCTGGCGCCGACGAGCGCGCGCACGGTTTCTCTCAAGTTTTGAGCACCTTCGGCCGATACCGCCTTTGCGTATCGGCCTTTTTTGTCTCGACCCCGCGATCTGTCGCCGTTTGGACCACAAGACTCGGACGCGGATCTTTCGCACGCCACAGGGAGTCCCATCATGGCAAGCATCACCTCCGCCGGCATTGGCAGCGGCCTCGACATCGAGTCACTGATCACCAAGCTGGTCTCGGTGGAACGGAAGCCGATCGCCACCTTGAAGACCGCCACCGACGGCTTGAAAACACAGCTCTCGGCCTATGGCAAGGTGCAAAGCAGCCTCTCGGCCTTGCGCGATGCCGCGGCCAAGCTGACCAACCCCGACACCTGGGGCGCGGGCCTGGGCACCTCCAGCGACGCCAGCAGCGTCAGCGTCACCCCGGGCCCAGGCGCCGCTGCAGGCAATGTGGCCGTCTCAGTCAGCCGGCTGGCCACGGCGCAGTCGGTCTCCACCAGCTACCAGCCCGCCACCGGGCCAATCGGCCAAGGCAGCATCACCATCGAGCTCGGCAAATGGAATGCCGACCAGACCAGCTTTGACCCCAAGGCCGGCAGCACCGCGGTGACCATCGACATCAGCGATGGTGGCAACACCCTGGCCCAGATCCGCGACAAGATCAACGCCGCCAAGGCCGGCGTCACAGCCTCCATCGTCACCGATCAGGGCGGCTCCCGTCTGGTCATGCGATCCACCGAAACCGGCGCCAGCAATGGCTTTCGCATCGGTGTGATCGATGGCGATGGGCTGCTGGACGGCCAGGGCCTGGACGCCCTGTCCTTCGACCCGCGCACGCCCGACGCCTCCAAGGCCACCCAGAACCAGGCCGCCGGCAATGCCCTGGCCAAGCTCAACGGGCTGGACATTGAATCGGAAACCAACACACTCAAGGACTCCATCGACGGCCTGACCATCAACTTGCTCAAGCCCACCACCGCCGATGTCAACCTGACCATCTCGGCGGACAAAGAGGCCATCAAGAAAGCCGTCACGGATTTCGCCACCGCCTACAGCAGCCTGGCGGCCCTGGTGAAGGACCAGACCAAGTACGACCAAGCCAACAAAACCGCCGGCACCCTGCAAGGCGAAGGCTCGGTGCTGAGTGTGCAATCGGCCATGCGTGGCGTCAGCGGCGGCACCACCACCCTGGGTGGCAAGTTCAGCCGCCTGGCCGACATCGGCCTGGACCCCGTGGCCGACGGCAGCCTCAAGGTCACCACGACCAAGCTGGACAAATCCATGGCCGATCTGGACAGCCTCAAGCAGCTCTTCATGGCCGTGGACAACGGCAACGCCGAGAACAGCGGCATTGCGCAGCGCATGCGCAAGTTCGCCGACCAGGCCCTGGGCATTGACGGCAGCCTGAGCACGCGACAAAAAGGCCTGCAGGACCGCATCAACGGCAACGCTCTGCAAAGCACCAAACTGGAAGAAAAGGCCACACTGGCCGAGACCCGGCTGCGCGCGCGCTACACCGCACTCGATGTGCAGATGGGCAAGCTCAACAACCTGTCCAGCTATGTCAGCCAGCAAATGGCCTTGCTGAACAAGTAAGGGCCGCGGCCCCTCGACCCTGCACGCGCGCTGCAGCGTCTGATCCCCTCCGAGCAAGCGGTGGTTTCGCAAGAAGCCACCGCTTGTTTGCTTTGTGAAGCATGCAAAAGCACGGCGCCAGCCGCCGTCCAGCCGGCACAAATTCGCACTTTCTTCAAGCCCGCGTTTGCAGGCAGATGCGGTGTCTTCCAGCACTCAAGTTCAGCGCCCCGGGGTCGAAAACAATTCAACACGAGCTTCCCCGGAAAGAATCCCACCATGTACGGCAACGCAGCCTCTCCGTTCGCATCCAGGACACAGCGCGCCTCGATGTACCGCAAGGTCGGACTGGAGACCGATGTTCAAAGCGCCAGCCCGCACCGTCTGGTCGCCATGCTGTTCGACGGCATCTTTGCCGCCATGAATCAAGCCCTGGTCGCCATCGAGACCAACAACACCGAGCTGAAGAACAACTCGCTGTGCCGCGCGGTTCGGATTCTGGACGAGGGCCTCAAAGCCACGCTGAACCTGGAAGCCGGCCCGCTGGCCCAGGACCTGGGTGACCTCTACGCCTACCTGTGCATGCGCCTGACTCAGGCCAATTTGCGCAGCGATGCAACCCTGATCGAAGAGTGCCAACGCCTGCTCACCCCGGTACGAGACGCCTGGACCGCCATCGGCCAGTCGCCGGAAGTGCAGCGCGCGGCCTGATCCATCTAACACTTGTTTCTTGCGGAAATTGTGATGAACACCCAACTTCTGAGCTACTACGAAGCCATTGAGCAAGCCAGCGCCGATATGCTGTCCGCCGCACGCACCGGCAACTGGGACGAAGTCGTCAAGCTCGAGGGCGCTTGCGTGCTGCTGATCTCCCAGCTCAAGCATGCCGCTGCCGGTGAAAAACTGGCCCCCGAAGAGAACAAGCTGAAGACACGCATCATGCAGCGCATCCTGCTCAACGACGCCGAGATCCGCCATCTGGCCGAACCCTGGCTGGATGATCTGGACCAGGTGCTGTCCGGCAAGAGCAAAACCTTGCACTGAACACCGGCCCACGGTCTTTCAACGCGCCGCCCGGGAGCCTGCCAGACCCCCCGGGCGAAACCGCCCCTCCCGCATGAGCTCCACTCCGCCTCCCTCCACCTCGCCCGACTCGGCTGCCTCTGCCGACTCGGGCGATTTTCGTATCCAGTCCCCGGTCGAGATTCTCGGTCTGCTGCAGCGCCTGCAGCAGGAGCAGACCCCGCTGATCCTCAGCACACCGGAGGGCCTCAGCCTCTCCACCCGAGTCTGCGAACTCGATGCCGACAAGGGCCGATTGCTGCTGGACCGGCCCGCAGCCGCCAGCCCGCTGCCGAACCTGCTGGGCGCCCAGGAGCTGACAGCCGTGGCCTATCTGGACCAGATCCGCCTGCAGTTCGATCTGGAGGGGCTGATGCTTTTGCAAGCCGGCCCGCAAGCCAGCCAGGATGATCTGCTGCACGCCAATCTGCCTCAGCAGCTCTACCGCTTTCAGCGCCGCCAGGCCTTTCGCGTGCGCCCGACCAGCCGCACGCCGCAAGCCCATGTCTGCGTGCCCGGCGCCGACGAGGCCAGCCCCATCACCCTCAGCCTGCGCGTGCTGGACCTGAGCCTCGGTGGCCTGGCCCTGCTGCTGCCGCCCGGGCCGGCTGCGCCGGCCACCGGCCAGCTGCTGCAGGCCGTGCGGGTGGAGCTGGACCGGCACACCCGCCTGATGGTGGATCTGCGCCTGCAGCATGTGCGCCCGCAAACCGACGGCAGCCGCCAGCTGGGCTTGACCTTCGAGAACCTCGACCCACTCGCCGAGCGTGATCTGCAACACTATGTGGAACAGGCGCAGAAGATGGCACGCCTGCTGCGCAAGGCCCAGGGCACCCCATGAATCACAACAGCCGCCCGAACATGCACCGCGGCTTCACCCTGCTCGAAGCGGCCGTGGTCATGGCCGTGCTGGCCGTGGTGATGGCCGTTGCCGTGCCCAGTTACCGCAGCTTCATCCAGCGCCAGCAGCTGCGCGACGCGGCCAACAGCCTGCTGATGGACCTGCGCAACGCGCGGGAGATGAGCGTGTCCCAGCGCAGCCCGGTGTTCGTGAGCTTTCAGGCCGGGCCAGAGTGGTGCTGGGGCATCAGCCGCGACCACCCCTGCGACTGCGGCCCCACGGTGGCCGGCAGCAGCAAGTCCTTCGATCCAGCCACTGGGCGAGCCACCGCCTGCACACTGACCCGTAGCAAGGGGCGTGACTACCCCGATGTTCGGATGGATTCAGCCGTCGATGCCGAGTTTGAGCCAGCCCTGGGCCAGGCGCCGCGACATGGCGCCACGGCCTTCAGCACCGGCAAGGGCCAAGCCCTGCGCGTAGAACTCAACAGCATGGGGCGGGTGCAGGTGTGCGGGCCGGCAGCCCAGACGGCCTCGCCCTGCTGAAGGCCTCGGGCCTGGAGCGCAACGCGGGAAGCCTTGCGCAAGAAACAGCATCGAATGCCGCGGGACGGGCGGAGCCTCAGCCCCCCCCTACCCCGTCAGACCTGCATGTTCATGATTTCCGAATAGGCGGACACCAGGCGGTTGCGGACCTGCAAGGTGGCTTGGAAACCGATCTGGGCCTTCTGCATGGCCACCATGGTCTCTTCCAGGCTGACGGTCGGGTTGTCCAGCTGCACCTCGCGCTGCAAGCGTGAGGCCTCGTTCTGCGAGCGACTCACGCCTTGCATGGCCTGGGCCATGGCGTCGCCAAAACTGGCGCCGCCCGTGGCCTTGGCCTTGGACAGCGGCTCGCCATTGATGTTCAGGCCAGCGCGCGCGGTGGCCTGGGCGAAATCAAAAGGTCTGAGCTTCAGTTCCATGACAAGGGACTCCATCCACGCCCCGTGGCCAAGGCGAAGCCAGGGCCGGAGCGATGGAGGGAACTGTAGGCCCGGACGCGCCGCCTGAAGGAGGGAACTGCGCTCGGTTCTTCGGCCTGTTCCAGGCTTTCTTGAGGGGGCAAATCCGAATAATTCAATGCATCGGCAATGCCTGTCGCCCGCCGTGAAAACCATCACGGATTGGCACCCGCCTCTTCACTTTCAGACCGACAGACCCGCCCTCCAGCCCGGCCCGACTCATGGACAACGCCCTCAGCCCCGCCGCCAACACCCTGCCCTTGGTGACACCCGAGCCTGCCAGCTTCGGTGCCCGCCTTGCAGCCTTGCCGGTGCGCAACAAGCTGATGATGGGCGGCGGCCTGGCCATGCTGGCCGCCGCCGTGCTGGCCATCACCCTGTGGTCCAACCAGGGCGACTACCGGCCGGTGTTCACCGGCTTGTCCGACAAGGACGGCGGCGCCGTCATCGCCCAGCTGGCCCAGCTGAACGTGCCCTACCGCCACGAACCCGGCGGCACCATTCTCGTGCCGGCGGCCCAGGTTTACGACGTGCGCATGAAGCTGGCCTCGGCCGGCCTGCCCAAGGGCAGCAGCGTGGGCTTCGAGCTGATGGACAAGAGCTCCATCGGCCAGACCCAGTTCAACGAACGGCTGAACTTCCAGCGCGGCCTGGAAGGCGAACTGACCCGCACCATCACCGCCCTGGCCGATGTGGCCGATGCCCGCGTGCACCTGGCCATGCCGGAGCAAAACGGCTTCTTCCGCGAGCAGCAAAAGCCCAGCGCCTCGGTCATGCTGACCCTGCGCGGCGGCCGCTCGCTGGATCGCGCCCAGATCGCCGGCATCGTCCACCTGGTTTCGGCCAGCGTGCCGGGTCTGTCGGCCAAGGCCGTCAGCGTGCTGGATCAGACCGGAGCCCTGCTGTCCAACAGCCCGGAAGCCAGCAATGGCCTGGACAGCCAACAGCTGCAATACAAGCAGCAAATCGAATCGAACTTCAACAAGCGCATTTATGAGCTGCTGGAGCCAGTGGTGGGCCGCGGCAATCTGCGCGCCACGGTGACGGCCGATGTCGACTTTTCGCAGATCGAGAGCACGGCCGAAGAGTACAAGCCCAATCGAGGCCAAGGCGCCACCGCCGCGGTGCGCAGCGCCCAGACCAACGAGTCCGTCAACGGCACGCCCGCGCCACCGACCGGCGTGCCCGGTGCCGCCGCCAACCAGCCGCAAGCCCCGGCCACCGCACCCATCGAAGGCGAAGCTGCGCCACTGCAGGCCGCCGGCGGTTCGCCCAGCAACAGCACCAAGCGCGACTCCATCACCAACTACGAGCTCGACAAGACCGTGCGCGTGGTGCGCAACGCCACCGGCAATGTGCGCCGCCTGAATGCGGCCGTGGTCATCAACCACCGCCCCAACACCGACCCCAAGTCCAAGGTTGCCAACATCCCTGTGCCGCAGGAAGAGCTGGACAAGCTGACCGCTCTGGTCAAGGAGACCATGGGCTTCAACCAGGAGCGTGGTGACTCGCTCAAGATCATCAGCGCGCCCTTCCTGCAAGACAAGCAAGAAGAAGTGGAACTGCCGCTGTGGAAGCAGCCCTTTGTGCTGGACCTGCTGCGCAGCGCTGCCGTGCCACTGGCCCTGGTGCTGGTGGCCCTGATTGCCGTGTTCGGCATGGTGCGCCCGGCCATCAAGGCCGCCAACCCGCCACCGCCGGAAGCCAGCGACACCGCCTCGCAGCTCAACGCCGTGGTCGACGACGAGAACGAACTGCCCGCCCTGGGCGCCGACGGCGGCCTGCCCGCCCTGAGCGGCCCGGTGGCTAACGAAAAACTTGAGCGTGCCCGCGCACTGGCTCGCGAGAACCCGATTGCCGTGGCCAACATCATGCGCAACTGGATCAACGGTGAGGTCGAGTGAGCCGGACCGGCCGCGCGTCTCCCCCGCCACATTGACCAACGAGCCCGACCATGGATGACAAAGGAATCGAAGACGCTGCCATCTTGCTGATGTCTCTCGGCGAGGAGGAAGCGTCGGAAGTCTTCAAGCATCTGGCCCCGAAAGAGGTGCAGAAGCTGGGCGAGACCATTGCCAAGCTGAAGGTCGTGGGCCGTGACAAGGTCGAGCAGGTGCTGACCCGCTTCGACGCCGTGGCCGAAACCCAGAGCACCCTGGTCTCCGACACCGATGAATACGTGCGTCAGGTGCTGCGCAAGGCCCTGGGCGAAGACAAGGCCAATCTGCTGCTCGACCGCATCCTGCAAGGCAGCGATGTGTCCTCGATCGAAAGCCTGAAGTGGATGGACGCGGCCTCGGTGGCCGAGCTGCTGCGCAACGAACACCCGCAGATCATTGCCGCCATCCTGGCCCATCTGGACTTTGACCAGACCAGCTCGGTGCTCAAGGTCTTCACCGAGCGTCAGCGCAACGAGGTGCTGGTACGCATCGCCACCTTGGACGGCATCCAGCCCATGGCGCTGAAGGACCTGAACGAGGTCATGAGCCAGGTGCTGGCCGGCGGCGAGCGCATGAAGAAATCCAACCTCGGCGGCGTCAAGACCGCGGCGGAAATCATCAACATGCTGGGCTCCAGCGTGGAGGCTTCGGTGCTGGATTACATCCGCGAAGCCGATGCCGATCTGGCCCAGAAGATCATGGACAACATGTTCACCTTCGACGATCTGGACAAGATCGACGACAAGGGCATCCAGGCCGTGCTCAAGGAAGTGCAGAGCGAATCCCTGGTGGTGGCTCTCAAGGGCGCGAGCGCCGAGCTGCGCGAAAAGATCCTGCGCAATATGTCGAGCCGCGCGGCCGAAACCCTGCGCGAAGACCTGGAATCGCGCGGCCCCGTGCGCCTGTCCGAGGTGGAAGCCGAGCAGAAGGAAATGCTCAAGATCGTGCGCCGTCTGGTGGACGAAGGGACCATCGTGCTGGCTGGCGGCGGCGACGATCAGTTTGTTTGAGGCGATTGAGTCATGACCCCTCGCCCGCCCCGCCAAGTGCCGCCGCCGCCGCGTGACCCGTCGGCGCCGCCGCGCACCAGCAGCTACAGCCGCTTCATTCCACGCGAGGAAGTGCAGAGCTTTGCCGCCTGGAACCCGGATGCCTTCCACGGCGCCGTGAACACCCAGCGCGCACCGATCAGCGCACCGGCCCCGGCCAACGCCCAGCCCGAGGTGGCCGAGCCCGCACCGCCGCCGGAACCCGATCTGCAGGAGCTGCTGCACGCCGCCCGTCAAGCCGGCTACCAGGATGGCTACCGCGACGGCATGGCCGCGCTCGATGCCTTCAAGAAAAGCTTTGCCCAGCAGATGAGCGCTCAGATCGGCCAGCTGGTGAGCAGCTTCGACGCCGATTTCCGCGCCCTGGAGGACGAGATGGCCCGCAGCCTGGCGCGCTGCGCCGTGGAGCTGGCCCGCCAGGTGGTGCGCAGCGAGATCACGCAGCGCCCGGAGCACATCGCCAAGGTGGCCCACGATGCCGTGGAAGCGCTGCAGCTCTCGGCCCGCCACGTGCGCGTGCGCGTCAATCCCAGCGACTACCCGCTGGTGCAGGAAGGCGCCGGCGAGGAGCTGCGCGCCCGCGATGCCCAGCTCCTGCCTGACCCCGAAGTACCACGCGGCGGCTGCCGGGTCGATTCCGACATCAGCAGCGTCGACGCCAGCCTGGCCGCCCGCTGGCAGCAAGCCGCCGCGGCCATGGGCCAGGCCTCGCTGTGGGAAGACCGCCGCAGCGGCCGCAACGATGCCGAGCCCACCCAGCCCACGCAGGAGGACCTGTGATGGAGCAGTACTACGGAACGCTGGCTGATGAGATCGAGGCCGAGCGCACCGACGACGAAGCCCAGGACGACAGCCCAGCCGCTGGCCGCCAAGGCCGCTGGCTGCAGTACCTGAGCAATCTGCAGGAGTTCGCCAGCAACAGCACGCCACTGGAATCGCAGGGCAAGCTGGTGCGTGTGGCCGGCCTGGTGCTGGAAGCCACGGGCGTGAAGGTGCCGGTGGGTTCGGTCTGCGAGATCCACATGCCCAGCTCCAGCGCCAACCCGCAACGCGGCCAGCGACCGGTCAAGGCTGAGGTGGTGGGCTTCTCGGGCGACCGCGCCTACCTGATGCCCACCGATGAAATCCAGGGGTTGTCTAGCGGCGCCATGGTCGTGCCGCGCGCCCTGCCCCTGATGGGCCCGCAGCTGGGCAAACCCCTGCACCCCTGGCGCCGCAACGAAGACCGTGGCCTGCACCTGCCCATGGGTCAGGGCCTGCTGGGCCGCGTGGTCGATTCGCACGGCCATCCGCTGGACCGCCGCGGCCCCCTGCAGATGACCCATGCCGAGCCCATGGTGCGCCGCCCCATCAATGCCATGGATCGCGACCCGGTGCGTAGCGCCCTGGACACCGGCGTGCGCGCCATCAACACCATGCTGACCGTCGGCCGAGGCCAGCGCCTGGGCCTGTTCGCCGGCACCGGCGTCGGCAAATCGGTGCTGCTGGGCATGATGGCCCGCTACACGCAGGCCGATGTCATCGTCGTCGGCCTGATCGGCGAACGCGGCCGGGAAGTGAAGGAATTCATCGAGGACATCCTCGGCGAGGAAGGCCTGCAGCGCTCGGTCGTGGTGGCCGCGCCGGCCGATGCCCCGCCTCTGGTGCGCATGCAAGGTGCGCATTACGCCACGGCGATCGCCGAAAACTTCCGCGACCAAGGCCTGCACGTGCTGCTGCTGATGGACTCGCTGACCCGCTATGCCATGGCCCAACGCGAGATCGCCCTGGCCATTGGCGAGCCGCCGGCCACCAAGGGCTATCCGCCGAGCTGCTTCGCCAAGCTGCCCCAGCTGGTGGAACGCAGCGGCAACGGCCTGCCGGGCGAAGGCTCGATCACCGCCTTCTACACCGTGCTCAGCGAAGGCGACGACCAGCAAGACCCGATCGCCGACGCGGCGCGCGGGATTCTGGACGGCCACATCGTGCTGAGCCGCGAGCTGGCCGAGGCCGGCCATTACCCGGCCATCGACATCGAACGCTCGATCTCGCGGGTGATGACCAATGTGGCGCCGCAAAGCCATATCGACGCCGCCCGCCGCTGCCGCCAGCTGCTCGCCAAATACAACAAGGCCCGCGACCTGATCCAGCTGGGTGCCTACGCGCCCGGGCATGACCACGAACTGGACCTGGCCGTGCGCCTGCACCCCGACATCAGCCGCCTGCTGCAGCAGGACATGCACAGCCCGGCCTTGCTGGCCGACAGCGTTCGCCAGCTGTCGGCCGTCATCAAGGACGCCTGAATTCTGCCGATACACCAGAGGTCCGCATCGGACCTCGCCGCTTTACCGAGGATCGCTACATGAGCAGCAGTTCCAGCAATCTCCAGGTCCTGAGCATCCTGCTCGAACGGGCCGAGGCCGAACGTGACGAGGGCCTGCGCCAGCTGCAAGACGCCCAGGCCCGCGCCCAGCGCGCGCGCGCCCAGCACGGCGATCTGGCCCAGTACCGCAACGACTACCAGCTGCGCTGGAGCCAGCAGTTCGCCCGCCAGGGCACGATGGACATCGTCGGCTGCTACCAGAACTTCGGCATGCGCCTGAACGACGCCATCACCAGCCAGAGCCACATTGCCGAGTTCGCCGACCAGCGCGTGCAAAACGCACGCGAACAGCTGCAAGCGCTGGAAATGCGCGTGGCCTCGGTGCGCAAGCTGCTGGAGCGCCGCCGTCTGGAAATCAGCCGCAGCGCGCAACGCCAGGAACAGAAGGCCACCGACGAGCAGGCCTCGCGCGCTGCCTACGCCGGCGCCAATCCCTTTGTGCGCCTGAGCGCCTGAGCCGGCCGCGCAAGCCAGGAGTGCCCCCATGTCCAGCCCTTTGAATGCCCAGCTGCTGGCCGCCCAGGACAGCGCCCGCGCGGCCGCCCTGCGCCAGTCTGGCGCCGCAGCCCCACGTTTCACGCCCAGCGCCAGCAGCGAAGAAACCGCCCTGCAGTTCAAGCAGATGTTGAACAAGCTGGATGTGGCCGCCGCCGCACCCAAGCCCACGGTCGCGGCTGCAGCAGCGCCCACGCCCCCAAGCACATCCCCGGCCAATCTGCGCCCGGCCACGCCCGACCGCAGCGCCGAACGTCTGGCCGAACGCCGCAGCGAAACGCAAAGCCAGGAACAGAAGCTGGCCGCACGCCGCGCCCAGAATCAGTCCGCCGCCAAAGCCGCGGGCGCGGCCGAGCGCCAGGCCTTGAGCGCACAGCCGCCCAGCAAAGCGGGCGGCAGCGACAGCGGTGCCGAACTCGATCGCAGCAGCGCCAGCACCCGCAAGCCCACAGCCGATGAACGCAGCGGCGACACCGCTGCCGCCCCCAAAGCCCCAGCCACGGCCGAGCCCAGCACACCGCGCAGCGACACGCAGGCCTGGAACGGCCAGAGCCGCGAGCAGGCTCAACCTGAGGACAAAGCAGAAGACAGCGATTCCGACGCACTCGCCATCGAGGCCGCTCGCGGCGGCCGGCCCGGCGAGATGGGTGAACTCGACGCCACCACGACCCCCACAACGGCCCGCCCGGACGGCAGCCGCAGCCTGCGGCGCGACAGCATCCCCGGTGCCAGCGATCTCGGCAGCCGGCGCGCCAGCACCGTGGACCGCGCCCAGGCTCAGGTGTTCGGCAAGGACCTGAATGCCACGGGCGCCAGCCCAGCCGCCACAGGCGCGGCCGGCACGCTGCCCTTGGCCGGCAGCGAAGGCAGCAGCTTCGCCCGCATGCTTCAAGGCGCCAGCGGCTATCCGGATGCAAACAGCCCCGCCCCCGCCGCCTTGACCGCAGCCCAGGCTGCCACAGGCCTGGATGCGCTGAGCCGCGGCCAGGCCGCCGACGCCACCGCCCAAACACCGGCCAACAGCGGCAGCGCCGAGAGCGCCCAGTTGCATCTGCAGTCGCCGCTGCATGCCCCGGCGTTCGCTCCCGAGCTGGGCGCGAGACTCAGTGTGCTGGCCGCCGATGGCGTGCAAGAAGCCCAGCTCCACCTGAATCCGGCCGAGATGGGCCCGGTGCAGGTGCAAATCGTGCTGGAAGGCCAGCAGGCACAGATCTCCTTCCACGCCGAGCATGCCGAGACGCGCCAGATTCTGGAGCAAAGCCTGCCCGACTTGGCAGCCGCCCTGCGCGACAGCGGCCTGACACTGAGCGGCGGCGGCGTGTTCCAGCAAGCCCGGGACCCCTCGGCCCAGACCGAAGCACGAGACGACAGCGGACGCGGCCACAAGGGCCGCGGCAACCGACTCGAGATGGGCGTGAGCAGCAGCGAAGCCAGCCTCTCTGGCCCGGCCGGCGGCACGCGACGCAGCCAGGGCGTGGTCGATCTGTACGCCTAGATGCAAGCCCATTCGGCAGCCCTGAAATGACGAGCGCCGGTCGGCCTTTTCTCCCCTTGAGACAGGACAGCAGCATCAATAATCAGCTTCAACCCGAACCCTGGCCCCTGCGCCCGGGCGCGACTGCGCCACGGTGGTGGCCGGCTGTTTGAGCAAGAAAGTACACAGGAGTCCTCATGTCTACACCGGCCGCAGCGCCTGCCGATGCCCCCAAAGGCGGAGGCAACAAAAAACTGATCATCATCATCGCGGCCGTGCTCGTGCTGGTTCTGGGTGGCGGCGGTGCCGCCTTGCTCCTGATGAAAAAGAAGCCGCCCGCGGACGATGAGGAAGGTGGTGAAGCCGCCGCCCATCAGGAAGCCCCGGCCCACGCTGCGCCCAAGCCAGGCACACCGCCGGTGTTCGTGCCCCTGGACCCCTTCACCGTCAATCTGTCCGACAAGGATGTGGATCGCTTTGCCCAGGTCGGCATCACGCTGGAGGTGATCGACGCCAAGACCGCCGATCAGATCAAGGCCTACCTGCCCGCCATCCGCAGCAATGTGCTGATGGTGCTGTCACACAAAACATCGGCCGAGTTGCTGAGCCGCGAGGGCAAGGAAAAGCTGGCCCGCGAGGTTCTGCGTGAATCGGTGCGCCCCATGGGCATCGAGCTCGAGGACGAAGACGAGCACGAGGAAGAGGCCGCGCCGAAGAAGAAAAAGAAAAAGAAGAAGCCAGCCGTGGTCAGCCCCGTCACCCAGGTGTTGTTCTCCACCTTCATCGTCCAGTGAGCCCGCTCTTGAAGCAGATCGGTGATTCGCCATGAATCAGCAAATCCTCTCCCAAGACGAAGTTGATGCGCTACTGCAGGGCATCACCGGCGAGAGCCAGAAGCTCGACGCCGAGGAGGAGCAGGTTGGTGGCATCCGCGACTACAACCTGGCCAGCCAGGAACGGATCGTCCGTGGGCGCATGCCCACGATGGAAATCATCAACGAACGTTTTGCGCGCAACATCCGCGTCGGCCTGTTCAACTTCATCCGCAAGAGCCCGGAAGTGGCCATCGGCGGCATCAAGGTGCAGAAGTACAGCGCCTTCCTGCGCGAGATCGTGGTGCCGACCAACTTCAACATCGTCTCGGTCAAGCCGCTGCGCGGCTCGGGTCTGATCGTCTGCGACCCGACCCTGGTGTTCGCCGTCATCGATTCGCTGTTCGGCGGCATCGGCAAGTTCCACGCCCGCATCGAAGGCCGCGATTTCTCGGCCACCGAGCAGCGCGTGATCCTGCGCCTGGTCGAGGTCATCACGGCCGAATACCACAAGGCCTGGAAAGGCATCTATCCGCTGGAGCTGGAATACCAACGCTCGGAAATGCAGCCCCAGTTCGCCAACATCGCCACCCCCAGCGAGATCGTGGTGTCGACCTCGTTCACGCTGGAAATCGGCGAGACCAGCGGCACGGTCTACTTCTGCATCCCCTACGCGACGCTGGAGCCGATCCGTGACGTGCTGTACTCGACCACAGTGGGCGATTCCACCGAGCCCGACCGCCGCTGGGTCAATCTGCTCAAGCACCAGATCCAGGCCGCGCAGGTGGAGCTGGTGGCCGAGCTGGGTACGGCGCCGGCCACGGTGGAGCAACTGCTGGCCTTCAAGCCGGGTGACTTCATCGAGCTGGACCTGGAAACCATGATCAAGGCCAAGATCGACGGCGTGCCGATTTACGACTGCCACTACGGCACCTCGAATGGCAAGTACGCGATCAAAGTGGAACAAATGCTGACCAGCCCTGACCAGGGTTGGCTGGGAGCACGCAATGTCACCTGATACCCCCTCCGCCGAAGAACAAGACGCCATGGCCGCCGAATGGGCGGCGGCCCTGGCGGAATCCAAACCGGCCGAAGTCGCCGAAGAAGTATCCCAGCCCAGCGAGCAGGTCGCGCCGGCCAGCTTCGCCAATTTCTCGCCCTCGCCCAACAATCTGCCCAGCGGCGACATCAACATGATCCTGGACATCCCCGTCCAGCTGACCGTGGAACTGGGCCGCACCCGCATTCCGATCAAGAACATCCTGCAGCTGGCGCAGGGCTCGGTGGTGGAACTGGACGCCCTGGCGGGTGAGCCCATGGACGTGCTGGTGAACGGTTACCTGATCGCACAGGGTGAGGTGGTGGTGGTGAACGACAAGTTCGGGATTCGCCTGACCGACATCGTCACACCCTCGGAGCGCATGCGCCGTCTCTCCAAGGCCTGATCGCGAGATTCGATCGCAAGGCTGGAGCGCCCCTGCACGCAAAAGCCTAAGTTCCCGGGGCAAGACCCGGCACTTCAGGGCGCATCGCCGCCCTGGCTTGGCCCACAATCGGGCCCATGAACTCCTCACCCCTGCTGCCCCTGCTCTGGTTTCTGGCCATTCTGTGCCTGATTCCCCTGGCCCTGTGGCTGCTCAAGCGCACGCCTCTGGGCGGCGCGGGCAGCCAGACTCACGGCGCCATGCGCCTGGTCGCGCAACTGCCCATCGCGCCCAATCAACGCCTGCTGACGGTGGAAGTCGGCCAGGGCGACGACCGCCGCTGGCTGGTGCTGGGGGTGACGGGCCAGCAGATCAACACCTTGCATGTGATGCCGCCGCAGGCCGAAGCCCCGAGTGCCACGGGCCTGGCGCCCTTTGCTAACGGCAGTTTCGCGCAGCAGCTGGGCGCGCGCCTGCGCGGCCAGACGCCAGCCCATGTCGAAGACAAATCTGCCGGAGGCCGCGATGCGAGCTGAAGCCTGGCTGGGCCGAGCTGCCTTGCTGAGCACCGGTCTGCTGCTGTCTGCCAGCGCCTGGGCCCAGAGCAGCACCCCGCCGGCCACAATCCCTTTGCTGCTGGGCCAGGGCGCCAATGGCGGCAGCTTCTCGGTGCCCATCCAGACCCTGCTGTTCTTCACGGCGCTGGGTTTTCTGCCCGCGGTGCTCTTGATGATGACGGGCTTCACCCGCATCGTCATCGTGCTCTCGCTGATGCGTCAGGCCCTGGGCACCCAGGCCGCGCCGCCGAATCAGGTGATCGTCGGCCTGTCGCTGTTCCTGACCTTCTTCGTCATGAGCCCGACCCTGGACAAGGTCTACGCCGAAGCCTGGCAGCCGTACAGCACCGGC
Source organism: Paucibacter sp. B51 (assembly GCF_027863535.1). Taxonomy (NCBI): domain Bacteria; kingdom Pseudomonadati; phylum Pseudomonadota; class Betaproteobacteria; order Burkholderiales; family Sphaerotilaceae; genus Roseateles; species Paucibacter sp. B51. Next base: position 4,916,918 of record NZ_JAPIVN010000001.1, read on the forward strand.
GCCCTGCCCTTCGAGGAAGCCATTAAGCGGGCCGAGCCGCCGATGCGCAGCTTCATGCTCAAACAGACCCGCCAGGCCGATGTCTCGCTGTTTGCCCGCCTGGCCAAGCTCGATGACAGCGTGAAGGCCGAAGATGTGCCCTTCAAAGTGCTGGTGCCGGCCTTTGTGACCAGCGAGCTGAAGAGCGCCTTCCAGATCGCCTTCCTGATCTTCATCCCCTTCCTGGTGATCGACATGATCGTCAGCAGCGTGCTGATGAGCCTGGGCATGATGATGCTGTCGCCGGTGCTGGTGGCCCTTCCCTTCAAGCTCATGCTCTTCGTTCTGGCCGATGGCTGGAACCTCTTGCTCGGCTCGCTGGCCGCATCGTTCGTCACCTGAAGCCCCGGAGCCCTCAACGCATGGACGCACAACAAGTCTTCACCTTCGGCCAGCAAGGCCTCTATGTCCTGATGCTGGTGTCAGCGCCGGTGCTGCTGACCGTGCTCGCCGTCGGCGTGCTGGTCAGCGTGTTCCAGGCCGCCACGCAGATCAATGAATCGACCTTGAGTTTTGTGCCCAAGGTGCTGGCGGCCGTGCTGGTGCTGTCCATCACCGGGCCCTGGATGGTGACCACCCTGGTCGAATACATCCAGCGCACGCTGAAAACCATTCCGCAAGTGGTCAGCTGATGTTTTCCGTCACGGAGGCGCAGCTGCTGGCGTGGTTGAACCCGCTGCTTTGGCCCTTCGTCCGCACCCTGGCGCTGTTTGCCGGCATGCCGGTGTTCAGCCAGCGCAATGTGCCGGCGCGGGTCAAGGTCGGCCTGGCGCTCTTCATCTCGCTGGCGGCCCAGCCCTCGCTGCCGGTCATGCCACTGACCCCGCTGGATTCTTTGCCCATGCTCCTGCTGCTGCTGGCTCAGCAGATGTTGATCGGGCTGTCCATGGGGTTTGCGGTTCGCTTGGTGTTCGCCTCGCTGGAGTTTGCGGGGGAATTGATCGGCCTGCAGATGGGCCTGAACTATGCGGGCTTCTTCGATCCCGCCACGGGCAGCCAGGGCACGGCCAGTGCGCGCTTTTTCGGCAGCATGGTGGCTTTTCTGTTCATCGCCATCAACGGCCATCTGCTGCTGATCAATGCCTTGATCCAGAGCTTTCAGGTCTTCCCGGTCGGTGATGAGCCCTTCCACTTCTTGCGCGTGGCCAAGCCTCAGGTCTGGGGCGCCGAGATCTTCCGCATCGGCCTGTGGATCGCCTTGCCGCTGATCACCATGCTGATGTTTGTGAACCTGGTGCTGGGTGTGATCTCGCGCGTGGCGCCGCAGATCGGCGTGTTCTCGGTCGGCTTCCCGCTAACCGTGAGCATTGGGCTGATCGGCATGGTCGCCACCCTGCCGCTGATGCAAACGCCTTTCACCGTGGCGCTGGAGCGCTTGCTGGCAGCCTTCACCTGAAACGCTGGCGCGCTACTGGTGCCCAGGACGGGACTTGAACCCGTACGACCGTGAGGTCGGCGGATTTTAAGTCCGCTGCGTCTACCAATTTCACCACCCGGGCGGCGGTCAAGTCGCGCATTATCGCTGCGTCTGCTGACGCGAATGCACGGCGACTGTGGAATGCAAAAAGGGAAGCCGCTGGCTTCCCTTTTGCAGATCTGGAGCGGGTAACGAGGCTCGAACTCGTGACCTCAACCTTGGCAAGGTTGCGCTCTACCAACTGAGCTACACCCGCATTTTTCGAATCTGCTCCGCACCGGCAGCAAACCCGTTGGTAGGGTTGGGAAAACAAATCTGGAGCGGGTAACGAGGCTCGAACTCGTGACCTCAACCTTGGCAAGGTTGCGCTCTACCAACTGAGCTACACCCGCATCGTTTTCTTTCACCGGCTTGCCGAGCAAACCAGCTTCCGAAGTGATGACACTGTGTCCATCTTGTTTTCGCTCCGCTGTTTTTGCATTCAAATCATCAAATGCGTTATCAGCGAAGTCTTGCATTCTATACCGAATATTTGGCTTCTCGCAAGCCTTCTCGCGAGATTTTGATTTGACGCGAACTCTGTTCAGGCCCAGCTGCCACCGCCAGCCTCAGTTGCGCAGGTCATTGAACATTGGGCGCCCACAGCTCCAGTCTGCAACGCTGATTGCACGGCGCAAAACAAAAAGGGGAAGCCATCAGGCTTCCCTTCTTTAGTTCCAACGGCGCCTGGTTTCTTAGTCTCTGCATGAAGCAGTTTCTTCAAACACCGGCCAATCGCCTGTTTGGAGCGGGTAACGAGGCTCGAACTCGTGACCTCAACCTTGGCAAGGTTGCGCTCTACCAACTGAGCTACACCCGCATATGCACATCAAATTTTGGAGGCGCGATCCAGAGTCGAACTGGACTAACCGGATTTGCAATCCGGGGCATAACCGCTTTGCTATCGCGCCAAACTCTTCTTCCTTTAATCAGCAGAAACCGAGATTTCAGCTGATTAAAAAAGGGAAGCCGGGGCCTCCCTTTTTGCGAATCGCCTCATGCAAGCATGAGTGGATTCTTGTATTTCTGGAGCGGGTAACGAGGCTCGAACTCGTGACCTCAACCTTGGCAAGGTTGCGCTCTACCAACTGAGCTACACCCGCATCGCTTGCTACTTCAACATCTTGCTGATTTTGCTGTTTCCAGCTACCTCGGCAACCTGTCGAAGCGCAGATTCTAAACCAGATTTTTGCTGTTCTGCAAGCCCCCTGCCCGATCCAGAGGAACGAGCGGGGAGACGACTTCGCAGCGTCAGTGCGTGGCCGCAGGCGCAGCCACCACCGGCTCGGTCTTGGCCGCAGCCGCCGGTTCATCATCGGGCAGCGGCACGGGCATGGATTCCAGCGCCACTTCCAGCACCCGATCGATCCAACGCACCGGCACGATTTCGAGCTGGTTCTTGACGTTCTCGGGGATGTCTTGCAAGTCCTTGACGTTCTCTTCCGGGATCATCACGGTCTTGATGCCGCCACGATGAGCCGCCAGCAGCTTCTCCTTCAAGCCGCCGATGGCAGTGACCTCACCGCGCAAGGTGATCTCACCGGTCATCGCCACATCGGCACGCACCGGGATGCCCGTCAGGGCCGAGACAAAGGCCGTGGTCATGGCGGCACCCGCGCTCGGGCCGTCCTTAGGCGTGGCGCCGTCGGGCACGTGGACGTGCACATCGCGCTTCTCGAACAGCTCGTCCTTGATGCCCAGCAGGCGGGCGCGTGAACGCACCACCGTACGCGCCGCCTCGACGGATTCCTTCATCACATCGCCCAGCGAACCGGTGCGGATGATGTTGCCCTTGCCCGGCATGGCCGTGGCTTCGATGGTCAGCAGATCGCCGCCCACCTCGGTCCAGGCCAGTCCGACCACCTGGCCGACCTGGTTCTTCTTCTCGGCGCGGCCGAAGTCGTACTTGCGCACGCCCAGGAAGTCGTGGAGGTTGTCCTCGGTCACCACCGCCTTGCCCTCGATGGTCTTGAGCGTCAGGCCCTTCACCACCTTGCGGCAGATCTTGGAGACTTCGCGTTCCAGCGAACGCACACCGGCTTCACGGGTGTAGTAGCGGATGATGCCGCGAATGGCGGACTCGGTGACTTCCATCTCCTCGTCCTTGACGCCATTGTTCTTGCTCTGCTTGGGCAGCAGATAGCGCTGGGCGATGTTGACCTTCTCGTCCTCGGTGTAACCCGAGAGGCGGATCACTTCCATCCGGTCCAGCAGGGCCGGCGGGATGTTCATCGAATTGGAGGTGGCAATGAACATCACATCGGACAGGTCGAAATCGACCTCGACGTAGTGGTCACCGAAGGTGTGGTTCTGCTCCGGGTCCAGCACTTCGAGCAGGGCCGAAGACGGATCACCGCGGAAATCCATGCCCAGCTTGTCGATCTCGTCGAGCAAGAACAGCGGGTTGCGCGTGCCGACCTTGGACAGGCTTTGCAGCACCTTGCCCGGCATGGAGCCGATGTAGGTGCGGCGGTGGCCACGGATCTCGGCTTCATCCCGCACGCCGCCCAGAGCCATGCGCACGAACTTGCGGCCGGTGGCGCGCGCCACCGATTGACCCAGCGAGGTCTTGCCGACACCCGGAGGGCCGACCAGGCACAGGATGGGCGCCTTGACCTTGTCCACGCGCTGTTGCACGGCGAGGTACTCGACGATGCGGTCCTTGACCTTGTCCAGGCCGTAATGGTCTTCGTTCAGCACGTCGACGGCATTGGACAGATCGAACTTGATCTTGGTCTTCTTGCTCCAGGGCAGATTGACCAGGGTCTCGATGTAGTTGCGCACCACCGTGGCCTCGGCCGACATGGGCGACATCAGCTTGAGCTTCTTCAGCTCGGCGTCGGCCTTCTTGCGCGCTTCCTTGGGCATGCGGGCGGCCTGGATCTTCTTGTCCAGCTCTTCCAGATCGGCGCCCTCTTCGCCGTCGCCGAGTTCCTTCTGAATGGCCTTGACCTGCTCGTTCAGGTAGTACTCGCGCTGGCTCTTCTCCATCTGGCGCTTGACGCGGCCACGGATGCGCTTTTCCACCTGCAGGATGTCGACCTCATGCTCGAGCAGATCGAGCAGGGTTTCCAGGCGCTTGCTGACCTCGGCCAGATCCAGCACCGACTGCTTGGCGTCGAGCTTGAGCGGCAGATGGGCGGCGATGGTGTCGGCCAGGCGGCCGGCGTCGTCGATGCCGCCGATCGAGGTCAGGATCTCGGGCGGGATCTTCTTGTTCAGCTTGACGTATTGGTCGAACTGCTGCGTGACTGCGCGGCGCAGGGCCTCGACCTCGGGCTTGGGGTCGGTCTCGGGCGGGATGGGCAGCACCTCGGCCACGAAATGCTCTTCACCGTCGGTGATCGAGGCGGTGGTGGCGCGTTGCAGTCCTTCGACCAGCACCTTCACCGTGCCGTCGGGCAGCTTGAGCATTTGCAGGATGCTGGAGACGCAACCGACTTCGAACATATCGTCCGACTTGGGCTCGTCCTTGCCGGCAGCCTTCTGGGCCACCAGCATGATCTGGCGACCTGCTTCCATCGCGGCTTCGAGGGCCTTGATGGACTTGGGGCGACCCACGAAGAGCGGGATCACCATATGCGGGAACACGACCACATCGCGCAGCGGCAGCAGCGGCAGGGTGATGGGTTCCGCAGGCAAAACAGGATGACCGGACATGAAAACCTCTCTTTCTCAGACCCAGATGCGGTCTGAGGGCTGTATTGCAAGATGCCCGGGGGCATGGAACTGACGGCAATTCACCGCCAGTTCGTTTGTCTTCATTCGACCTCAGGCGCTGGCCTTGGCCTGCTCGCGATACACCAGCAAGGGCTTGGCGGCTTCGTCAATGTTGTGCTCGTCCAGCACCACCTTGGCCACGCCGTCCAGGGCAGGCAGCTCGAACATGGTGTCGATCAGCGAGAGCTCCATGATGGAGCGCAGACCACGGGCACCGATCTTGCGCGCCAGCGCCTTGCGGGCGATGGCCGTCAGGGCCGAGGGGCGAACTTCCAGCTCGACGCCGTCCATGGCGAACAGTTGCTGGTATTGCTTGACCAGCGCGTTCTTGGGCTCGGTCAGGATCTGCACCAGGGCGTCTTCGGTCAGCTCGCCCAGGGTGGCCACCACCGGCAGACGTCCAACCAACTCGGGAATGATGCCGAACTTGATCAGATCTTCGGGCTCCACTTCGCGGAACAGCTCGGCCGCGCGGCGGTCGGTCTTGCTCTGCACCGAAGCGCCGAAGCCGATACCGGACTTTTCCGAACGGTTCTGGATGACCTTCTCCAGGCCATCGAAAGCGCCGCCGCAGATGAACAGGATGTTGGTCGTGTCGATCTGCAGGAAGTCTTGATTCGGGTGCTTGCGGCCACCTTGCGGCGGCACCGAAGCCATGGTGCCCTCGACCAGCTTCAGCAAAGCCTGCTGCACGCCCTCGCCCGACACATCGCGGGTGATGGAGGGGTTGTCGGCCTTGCGGCTGATCTTGTCGATTTCGTCGATATAGACGATGCCGCGCTGGGCGCGCTCGACGTCGTAATTGCAGTTCTGCAGCAGCTTCTGGATGATGTTCTCGACATCCTCGCCCACATAACCCGCTTCGGTCAGCGTGGTGGCGTCGGCGATGACGAAGGGCACATTCAGCAAGCGCGCCAGGGTCTGAGCCAGCAAGGTCTTGCCGGAGCCGGTGGGGCCGATCAAGAGGATGTTGCTCTTGGACAGCTCGACCGTGTCCTTGGTGCCGGCCATATGGCGCAGGCGCTTGTAATGGTTGTAGACCGCGACCGACAAGGTGCGCTTGGCGACGTCCTGGCCGATCACATACTGATCGAGGCTGGCCTTGATCTCGCTGGGCACCGGCAGATCAGACTTGCTGGCGCGCGCCTGCGGCGTGTCGGCCGGCACTTCGTCGCGGACGATGTCATTGCAGAGCTCGATGCACTCGTCGCAAATGAACACCGATGGGCCAGCGATCAGCTTCTTCACCTCATGCTGGCTTTTGCCGCAGAAGGAGCAGTACAGGACTTTTTCGCTGGAATTGCCTTTTTTCTCGGCCATGGATCTGCTTGTCTTTCAGGCGTGAATGCCTGCAGTGATGATAGTTCAAACGGACAAGGGGCCCTTTTCTGGATAAGGGCCCCCTCCTGCCGTCAATTGGGCCTGGATTCAGGCCGCCAGCGAGCGGATGCTCAGGCGCGTTTTTCCACCACCTGGTCGATCAGGCCATAGGCCTGCGCTTCAGCGGCGGACATGTAGTAGTCGCGCTCGGTGTCGTTCTGGATCTTCTCCAGGCTCTGGCCCGAACGCTCGGCCAGGATGCGGTTCAGCTGCTCGCGGGTCTTGAGGATCTCGCGGGCGTGGATTTCGATGTCGGTGGCCTGACCCTGCGTGCCGCCCAGCGGCTGGTGGATCATGACCTTGGCATTCGGCAGCGCCATGCGCTTGCCCTTGGCCCCTGCGGCCAGCAGGAAGGCGCCCATGCTCGCAGCCATGCCCATGCACAGGGTCGACACCTGGGGCTTGATGAACTGCATGGTGTCATAGATCGACATGCCGGCCGAGACGCTGCCGCCGGGCGAGTTGATGTAGAGGAAGATGTCCTTGTCGGGGTTCTCGCTCTCCAGGAACAGCATCTGCGCGACCACCAGATTGGCCACGGCATCGTTCACCGGTCCGACCAGGAAAATGATGCGCTCGCGCAGCAGGCGGCTGTAGATGTCATAGGCGCGCTCACCGCGACCCGATTGTTCGATGACGATGGGCACCATGCCCAGGTTGTTGATTTCCAGCGCGCTCATGGATGTTCTTCCTCAGAAAAATGGGCTTGATGACCGAACGACTTGCTTGCACCGACTAGGTATGGGGACTGATTATGTGGCCGCAAGAGAAAGCCTGAAAAAATGAAAAAAGGCGCCGGCCTTGCGGTACGGCGCCTTTCAGGCTGTCAGCAGCCGACGAGATCAGTTGCCGGCGGTGGCCATCAGTTCGTCGAAGGGCAGCGTCTTGTCGCTGACCTTGGCCTTGGCCAGCACGAAGTCGGTGACGTTGTTCTCAACAACCACGGCTTCCACTTCGGCCAGACGGTTGCGGTCGCTCAGGTACCAACGCACCACTTCAGCCGGCTTTTCGTAGCTCTGGGCCAGCTCTTCGATGTGCGCTTGCAGCTGCTCGGGCTTGGCTTGCAGGTTGTTGGCACGCACCAGCTCGGCCACCACCAGGCCCAGGCGCACGCGGCGCTCGGCTTGGGGCTTGAAGATTTCTTCGGGGATCGGCGCCTTGTCGGCATCCTTCACGCCACGCTTCTTCAGGTCTTCGCGAGCTGCAGCCACCAGGCGCTCGGCTTCGCCGGCCACCAGGGCGTTGGGCACGTCGAGTTCAGCGCTGGCCACCAGAGCTTCCATCACGGCGCCCTTGTTGCGAGCCAGCACGCGGAACTTGACTTCGCGCTCGAGGTTCTTCTTGATGTCAGCGCGCAGGCCGTCGACCGAGGCTTCACCAATGCCCAGGGACTTGGCGAAGGCTTCGTTAACTTCCGGCAGATGCTGGGTTTCGATCTTCTTGACCGTCACCAGGAAGTCGGCTTCCTTGCCGGCCACGTCCTTGCCGTGATAGTCCTCGGGGAAGGCCAGGGGGAAGGTCTTGGACTCGCCCACCTTCATGCCGCGCACGGCCTTCTCGAAAGCTTCCAGCATCTGGCCTTCGCCGATGATGAATTGGAAACCGTCAGCCTTGCCGCCAGCGAAGGGCTCGCCGTCCAGCTTGCCTTCGAAATCGATGGTAACGCGGTCGCCATCGGCAGCGGCTTCAGCGGCGGCGCGCTGAGCGAAGGTGCGGCGCTGCTTGCGCAGGATGTCGACGGTCTTGTCGATCGCTTCTTCGGTCACTTCGCTGGCGACGCGCTCGACGTCGGCGGTGGACAGATCACCCAGCTTGACTTCCGGGTAGACCTCGAAGGTGGCGTCGAAAGCCATCTGGCCTTCGGGTGACTCTTCCTTCTGAGCGATCTTCGGAGCGCCGGCGACACGCAGCTGCGCTTCGTTGGCAGCGGCCGAGAAAGCCTCGCCCAGCTTGTCGTTCATGACTTCGTACTGGACGGAGTAGCCATAACGCTGAGCGACCACGCTCATCGGCACCTTGCCGGGGCGGAAGCCATCGGCCTTGACGGTGCGGGCCAGTTTCTTGAGACGGTTCTCGACTTCGCTGTTGATGTCAGCGGCCGCCAGCGTGAGCGTGATGCGGCGTTCGAGCTTTTCGAGGGTTTCGACGGTGACAGCCATTTTTGACTCAGTACAAAGTTATCTGGTGCGCGGGGCCGGACTCGAACCGGCACGCCGGTGAAGGCGTCAGGACCTAAACCTGGTGCGTCTACCAATTTCGCCACCCGCGCTAAGTGGATTCAAGCCTGCTTGGCTAGGCCCCCTCTCAGGAACCTTGCCTTGCAAGCCCGTGGCATTTCGGCAAACCGTGGATTGTAGCCAATTGGAGAGCCAAAAATTGAGCCCAAGGAAAACCCCCGGTCGGGGGCCATTCCTGGGGCTCAATCAGGAGCAGCAGCGAGGCCCGAAGTGGCGCCGCAACTGCGAGACATTCAGAGCCGGGACGGGCTCAGCTGCGAGGGATTGAGCTGCGAGGGCGGCAGCTGCGAGTGCCCCTCTTCCGGCCGGCGCACGCGAAACCAGGCCGCATACATGGCCGGCAGCGCCAGCAGCGTCAGGGCGGTGGCGACGATCAAGCCGCCCATGATGGCCACGGCCATCGGCCCCCAGAACACGCTGCGCGACAGCGGCACCATGGCCAGCACGGCGGCCGCAGCGGTCAGCACGATGGGCCGGAAACGCCGCACCGCCGACTCGACGATGGCGTTCCAGGCCGGCACACCGCGGGCCCGGTCCTGCTCGATCTGATCGATCAGGATGACCGAGTTGCGCATGATCATGCCCATCAGCGCGATCACACCGAGCAGGGCCACGAAGCCGAACGGTTTGTCCAGGATCAGCAGCGCCGCCGCCACACCCGCAATGCCCAGCGGCCCGGTCAGGAACACCAGCATGGAGCGCGAGAAACTCTGCAGCTGCAGCATCAGCAGGGTGAAGGTGATGAACAGCATCACCGGCACGCCGGCCGCGATCGAGCCCTGGCCCTTGCTGCTTTCCTCCACGGCCCCGGCCACCGAGATGCTGTAACCCGGCGGCATCTTGGCCTGCAACGCTTGCAGCTGCGGCCAGATCTGGGCGCTGACGGTGGCGCCCTGCATGCCCTCGGTCACATCGCCCTGCACGGTCACCGCATAGCTGCGCCCCTGGCGGGCCAGCACGCCGGGCTCCCAGGCAAAGCCGACCTTGGCGATCTGCGTCAGCGGCACCGAGCGGCCGGTGCCGGTCATGACATAGGCATTGGCGATGTCGGTGATGGCATTGCGCTCTTCCTGCGGCGGGCGCAGCACGATATCCACCAACTTGTCGCCCTCCCGGTACTGGCCGATGGTGGTGCCGGAGAACATGGTGCGCGAAGCCTGCGCCAAGCTCTGGCTGGTGACGCCCAGCGCGCGTGCCTTGTCTTGGTCGACATCGAGCTTGAGCACCTTGATGGACTCGCGCCAGTTGTCGTTGACGCCGCGCATATGCGGGTTGGCGCGAACAATCTCCTTGGCCTGATCGGCCCAGTAGCGCACCTGCTCGACCTTCTCGCCCGAGACACGGAACTGCACCGGATACGCCACCGGCGGCCCGTTGGGCAGCAGCTTGACGCGCGCGCGCACCTCAGGGAACTCCGCCGCCAGCAGCTCGGGCAGGCGCTTGCGCAAGGCCTCGCGCTCCTTCATGCCCTTGGGCAGGACGATGGCCTGGCTGACCGCCGGATCGGGGAAGACCACGTCCATGGGCAGGTAGAAGCGCGGCACGCCCGAACCGATCCAGGTGCTGACCGTCGAGACCCCCTCCTCCTTCAGCATGCGCGCCTCGAAGCGCTCCGCCACGGCGCGGCTTTGCTGGATGGTCGAGCCCTCGGGCAAGGTCATGTCGACCAGGATTTCGGGCCGGCTGGAATCCGGGAAGAACTGCTGCTGCACCCGGGTCATGCCCAGCAGGCCGAGTGCGAACACCAGCACTGTGGCGCCAATCGTCAGCCAGCGGTGCTGCACGCACCAACCCACGGCCGTGCGGAAGCGGCTGTAGAAGGGCGTGTCGAACATCTCGTGCGCCTGCCCCTCCTTGGCCGGGTGGGTGTGCAGGAGCAGCGCACCCAGATAGGGCACGAAGTAGACCGACACAAACCAGGAAATCATCAACGCCGCCGCGGTGACGGCGAAGATGGCAAAGGTGTACTCGCCGGTCACCGACTTGGCCAGGCCGATCGGCAAAAAGCCCACCGCCGTGATCAGCGTGCCGGTCAGCATGGGCATGGCCGTCGCGTCGTAGGCGAAGGTGGCGGCGTACATCTTGTCGTAGCCTTCCTCCAGCTTGCGCACCATCATCTCGACGGCAATGATGGCGTCGTCCACCAGCAGGCCCAGGGCGATGATGAGCGAGCCCAGCGAAATCTTGTGCAGGCCCACGCTCCAATAAAACATGGTCACAAAAGTGATGGCCAGCACCAGCGGGATGGTGATCGCCACCACCAGGCCCGGCCAGATGTCCACACGCAGCGGCCGTGTGTGCAGGCCCAGGGCGATGAAGCTGACGGCCAGCACGATCACCACCGCCTCCAGCAGCACCTGCACGAACTCGTTGACCGAGCGGGTCACCGCCTGCGGCTGGTCCTGCACCTGCACCAGCTCGATGCCGGCCGGCAGGGTTTTGCGGATGGCGGCCGTGGCCTTCTGCAAGGCCTTGCCCATGGCGATGATGTCGCCGCCCTTGCCCATGGACACGCCCAGGGCGATCACATCCTTGCCCTGATGGCGCACCATCACGGCCGGTGGGTCGGCATAGCCGCGGCGCACCTCGGCGATGTCCGAGAGGCGCAAATTGCTGGCCTGGCCGGTCACCGGATTGATGGCGCGGATGGCGAAGTCCTTGAGCGCTTCCACCGAATTGAACTGGCCGCCGATGCGGATCTGCAAATTGCCGGCACCGGCATTGAGCACGCCGCCACCCTCGACCGCGTTCTGCGCGCCAAGCTGGTTGATCACCTGACCGAAGTCCAGGCCCAGATTGGCCAGTCGCTTCTGCGAGACCTCGATGAAGACCTTCTCGGGCTGTGCGCCAAAGGTCTCGACCTTGGTCACATCAGGCACACGCAGCAGCTGCGAACGCACGCGCTCGGCATGCTCGCGCAGCTCTTCCGGCGAAAAGCCATCGGCCGAGAGCGCGAAAATGGAGCCGTAGACATCGCCGAACTCGTCGTTGAAGAAAGGCCCGTACACGCCTTGCGGCAGGGTGCCCTTCATATCGCCCAGGCGCTTGCGCACCTGGTACCAGACCTCGGGCACGTCCTTGGCGGCCGAATCGTCCTTGAGCTGGAACACCGTCAACGATTCACCGGGCTTGGTGCTGCTGAGGATCTTGTCGCCCAGCGGCACTTCCTGCAGGGTCTTCTCGATCTTGTCGGTCACCTGCTCGGCCATCTGCTGGGCGGTGGCGCCCGGCCAGAAGGCCTGCACCACCATCACCCGGAAGGTGAAGGGCGGGTCCTCATCCTGGCCCAGCTGGAAATAGGCGGCAAAGCCCATGACCATGAGCACGATCATCAGGTAGCGGGTCAGCGCCGGGTGCTCCAGCGCCCAGCGTGACATATTGAAAGAATGGCGGCCGGCAGCCGCGGGCGCGTGGGGCTCGTGAAGGCTCATGCAGCGTGCTCCGGATCAGCGCGAGGCCGCGGCAGATGCTGCGGCAGGCAGCGCCTGCTCGTAGCGCTTGACCTTCTGGCCGGCCTTGAGCACGTGCACGCCGGCCACCACCACCTCCTGGCCCGGCTTCAGGCCCGCAGCCACCACCACCTCGTTGCCGTCGGCGCCGCCGACCTGCACCGGCTGCTGCTTGACCGTCATCGAGCCCGGCTCCAACACCCAGACCGAGGTCTGGCCCTGGGTCTGCAAGACCGCCGACAGCGGCAGCTTGATCACCTCGGCCACCCGCGGCGAGCTCAGCAGCACAGCCGCGGTCTGGCCGATGCGGGCATCAAGCTTGCCGGCATCGGCCTTGATCTGGAAGGTGCGCGTCACCGGATCGGTGGCGGCCGACACCTCGCGCAGGTTCAGCGCATGGCTGGGTGCGGCGTCCGCGGCGCCGGGCTTGATTTCGCTCCACAGGCGCACCGTCAAGCCGCCGGGCAGACCGGCCGCCTCACGCAGGCGGCCAAGCTGGTCCTCGGGCACCGAGAACACCACATCGCGCGGCCCGTCATGCGCCAGCTGCAGCACCGGCGTGCCGGCGCCGACCACCATGCCGGGCTCGGCAAACACGGCCGTCACCACGCCGGCCGAATCGGCGGTCAGCTGGGCATAGGCCACCTGGTTGTTCTGAGCCTCGAACTGGGTGCGGGCCTGCTCCAGCTGAGCTTGCGCGGCCTTGAAAGCCAGGTCGCGGCGCTCCAGCTCGGCGGCGCTGATGAAGCCCTGCTGCTGCAGCTCGATGAAGCGCTTGAGCTCGGCGCCCAGTTGATCGCGGTTGGCGCGGGCGGCTTGCAAGCCGGCCTTGGCCGCCTGCTGACCGAGCACCAGGTCCTGCGGGTCGATCACCGCCAGCACCTGGCCGGCCTGCACCCGATCGCCGACATTGACCTTGCGGCTGAGCACCTTGCCACCGACACGGAAAGACAGACGGGACTCCACCCGGGCGCGAACCTCGGCGGCGTACTCATGAACCTGGCCGCTCGAGGCCGATTGCAGGGTCAGGGTGCGCACGGCCCGCTCGGGCTCGGGGGCGGTCTCCTGCTTGCCACAGGCACCCAGCAAGGCCACGAGCGGAAAAACAAGGGCGAGCGCAGAAAGCTGGCGGGCACGGCGGGTGACGGTGTGGGGCATGAATGACCTCGAATCGTGCTTCACCGCTGCGCGGTCGCTGGAGTCAGCGCCGCGGCTTGCCGGTGAGCGTGGAGCAGAAAAACCTGGGCCTGACCGGCCAGAATCGCCGTTACTGACCAACCGGTCAGCAATGTATTCAAGCGATTCGGCACTGTCAAACCAGTGAAAACGGCGCATTGCAGGCTTGTCTTGCCGCTGACAAGCCTGAACGCACCCACAATCCTGGCCGTGAGCATAGAACACTACGAAAACTTTCCTGTTGCTTCCTGGCTGTGCCCGCCGCATTTGCGGCCGGCTGTGGCCGCGATCTATCACTTCGCCCGCTGCGCCGACGATCTGGCCGATGAGGGTCTGGTCAGCACCGAGCAGCGCCAGCAGGAGCTGCAGGCCTACCGTGCCGACCTGAATGCCGTGCTGGCCGGCCGGCCCGATTCCGGCCGCTGGCACACCACCGTTTTCGCCGGCCTGGCCCGGGTCCTGCCCCAATATCGGCTGCCCGCGCCCTTGCTGAATGATTTGATCTCGGCCTTCGAGCAGGATCTGGTCAAGACCTCCTACTGCGATCGCACGGAATTGCTGGACTACTGCCGCCGCTCGGCCAACCCGGTCGGCCGCTTGCTGCTGCATCTCTACGGCATCGACGATGCCGCGGCCTTGCAGCGCTCGGACGCCATCTGCAGCAGCCTGCAACTGATCAATTTCTGGCAGGACTTCAGCCGCGACGGCCCGCGCGGCCGGCTCTACGTGCCCGAGAGCGATTTGCAGCGCCACGGGCTCAGCGGCGACGACATCCTGGCCTGCCGGGACAGCGCCTCGGCGCGGCGCCTGATCGCCGAGCTGTGCGACTGGGCCGAAGCCTTGATGCAGCAGGGTGCGCCCCTGGTGCACCAGATTCCCGGGCGGGCCGGCTGGGAGTTGCGGGCGGTGGTACAAGGCGGCCTGCGCATTCTTGCGAAAATCCGCGCCATGCATCACGCCAGTCTTCTTCACCGCCCGGCCATTGGGCCATTTGACGCCCCAGCCCTACTCTGGGCCTGCCTGCGCATGGGTCGCAGCCGCACGCTGAAACAAGCCGCCACGGCCGACCTGCGGCTGAGCGCCGCACAAGCCGAGGGCCGTCTGTGAGCCCGGAACAGTATGTGCAGGACAAGGCCGCCAAGAGCGGCTCGAGTTTCTATTACGCCTTTCTCTTTCTGCCGCCCGAGCGGCGTGCGGCCATCACGGCCTTCTATGCTTTCTGCCGTGAGGTGGACGATGTGGTGGACGAGATCGAAGACCTGGGCGTGGCCTCGACCAAGCTGGCCTGGTGGCGCAAGGAGGCGAGCCAGGCCTTCGCCGGCCAGCCCCAGCATCCGGTGATGAAGGCCTTGATGCCGCATTGCGCGGCATTCGACATCCGGCTCGAGCACTTGAACGCCGTCATCGAAGGCTGCCAGATGGATCTGGAGCAAACCCGTTACCTCGACTACCCCGGCTTGCAGCGCTACTGCCATCTGGTGGCCGGCGTGGTGGGCGAGGTGGCATCCGGCATCTTCGGCCGCAGCCAGCCCGAAACCATCGCCTACGCCCACAAGCTGGGCCAGGCCATGCAGCTGACCAACATCATCCGCGACGTCGGCGATGACGCGCGCCGCGGCCGCATCTACCTGCCCATTTCGGAGCTGCAGCAGTTCGATGTCAAGGCGCACGAGATCCTGCTGCGCAAAAAGCCCTGGGGCTACAGCGAGCGCTTCACCGCCTTGATGAAGTTCCAGGCGGCACGGGCCCACCAGCTCTACGATGAGGCCTTTGCCCTGCTGCCCGAGGCCGACCGCAAGGCGCAGAAGCCCGGCCTGATGATGGCCAATATCTACCGCGCCCTGCTGCGCGAGATCGAGGCCGAGAACTTCCGCGTGCTGGAGCAGCGCATCTCGCTGACACCGCTGCGCAAGCTCTGGCTGGCCATGCGCACCAACTGGCTGGGCCGCTAATGCCGGCAAAAGCGCGCGGCCTGCGCGTGGCCGTGATCGGCGGCGGCTGGGCCGGTCTCGCTGCTGCAGTGCGCGCCTGCGAGGCCGGCCACCAGCTTGAGCTGTTCGACATGGCCGGCCAGCTCGGCGGCCGCGCGCGCAGCCTGCCGCCCGACGAAGCCGGCATGCGTCTGGACAATGGCCAGCACATCCTGATCGGCGCCTACCGGCGCAGCCTGGCGCTGATGGGCCAGCTGGGCCTGTCTCCCGAGGCCGCCCTGCTGCGCCTGCCCCTGCGTCTGCGCTACCCCGGGCATGAAGGCCTGCGCCTGCCGCCCGGCGCGGCCCTGCCCGCCTTTATGCGCGGCGTGCTGGCCTGCCAGCGCTGGCCCTGGTCGGCGCGGCTGGGCCTGCTGCTCGGCGCGACCGGCTGGCTGCTGCGCGGTTTTCGCTGCGCGCCCGGGCTCAGTGTGGCCGAGCTCTGCCAAGGCCTGCCGCAGCCCATCAAGGACGAGCTGATCGATCCGCTCTGCGTCGCGGCGCTCAACACCCCGGCCGCGCAGGCCAGCGCCAGCGTCTTCCTGCGCGTGCTGCACGACGCCCTGTTCAACGGCCCCGGCAGCTCGGACCTGCTGCTGCCGCGCCGGCCGCTGAGCGAGCTGCTGGCCGAGCCGGCGCAGGCGTGGCTGCTGGGCCAGGGCGCCGTGCTGCGGCTCAGCCAACGGGTGCAATCGCTGACCCGCAGCGCCGAGGGCGGTTGGCAGGTCGATGGCCAGGCCTTTGACCGCGTCATCCTCGCCTGCAGCGCCGCCGAGGCTGCCCGATTGACCGCCAGCTTGAGCGCCCCGCTGGCGCCGGCCTGGAGCGCCCAAGCCGCCGCCCTGCACTACCAGCCCATCATCACGGTGTACCTGCAGCACCCCGGCCCCGCCTGGCCCGCGCCCATGCTGGCCTTGCAGGAAGGGCCGCAGGCGCCGGCCCAGTTTGCCTTCGACCTGGGGCAGCTCAGCGCCGAGGCCGCCGGCCGCTCGGCCTGGGTGATCAGCGGGGCCGCGCCCTGGGTCGAGCGCGGGCTGGACGCCGCCGCGGAAGCCGTGCGACTGCAGGCCCAACAAGAGCTGGGCTGGACAGAGGCGCCGACCTTGATCCGCGTGCTGGCCGAGAAACGCGCGACCTTTGCCTGCACCCCGGGGCTGCAGCGCCCGCCCGCGGCCATCGCTCCCGGCTTGTGGGCGGCAGGCGACTATGTCGAGGGCCCCTACCCGGCCACGCTCGAGGGCGCAGTCATGGCGGGGGAGTTTGCGGCGGCGAATCTATAGCCCGGTCGCCGCTTCCTTGCCTCAAAAAAGGCGGCGCAAACGGCGCCGCCAGAGGCTCACCCACAAACACCCCCTGCCCCGGCCAGGCCACGCTGTGCCAGTAGGCCTCCAGCGCACTCAAACCCTGGGCATAGCTGAGCAGCAGGATTTGTGGATGCGGGAACTTCTGCAGGTGGTTGCAGGGCTCGCTGACGGTGCCGTAGCTGGCCGTGGCGCCCGACTCCAACCAGTCGAGTGCGCTCATCTGCTCCTGCGGGCTGTTGCGCTCCAGCAGACCGCCGAAGGAGGTCAGGTGATCGGCCAGCGCGCCGGGCAGCCACTCGATACGGTCCAGGCCCTCCACCCGGGCCAAGCCGGTCACCATCAACAAGGCGCGAGGCAGGCGGGCGGGCAAGGCCTCGCTGGACTCGCGCCGCGCCTCCAAGCCCAGGGCCCGGATGCTGCTGGCCGGCGGGAACAGGACCGAGCGCACGCTGCGCGCCGCATCGGGCGTGCTGACGAAATAGGCCTGGGCCGGCAGGAAAGATGGCAGGCTGTGATCGGCGGCGATGCCGCGCTCGATCAAGGCCTGGGCGCTCTCGACCGATCGGGCGGCCAGCAGCATGGAGGGGCGCAGGCCCAGATCGCTGAAGGGCTTGCGACCTGAGTAGTTGAAGTACGGCGAAGGTCGGCTCGGCGCGCAGCTCTGCTTGCAGATCTCAGGCTGGAAACCCAGGGCCAGGGCCGAGGTGATGGAGTTGCATTCAACCGCATAGGGCTGGGTCCAGGCCAGGGCCAGGCCTTGCACCTGGGGGCCCATGCGCTGACGCACGGTGGCTTGCAAGGCCTCGAGTTCGGGCAAGCTCAAGCTCGCTCGCACAGGGAGCTGCACACGCAGGATCTGAGCCTCAGGGATGCCGCGCCGGCGCGCGTAGTACTCACCCACCGCCACGGAATAGGGGTCCTTGCTGTTGATCAGGAGGCCCAGGTCGGCCGCGGTCAGACGGCCTTGCAGCTTGGGCAGACGCAACCAGCTCGGAGCCGGAGCGGCCCGCGCTGGCGCGCTGGCTGCCGAGTTGGCACTCGAAGACGCGGATGAGCTGCCCGCCGCGCTGGATGCCGGCTGCTGCGGCCCGGCTGCCGGTGGCGCCTCGGTCAGCGCCGCGGCGGGATCGATGAGCGCTTGAGCCTGCACCGCCAGCGCCAGCGACATGCCGGCGGCTGCCAAGCCTAGCCATTGCACGATGCGAACTGCCGGCGCTGTTGCGCAGGCGAAACCATGTCGTGAGCTGAATCTATTTTTCGCAATGCAAAACAAGCCGAAACCTCGCACAATCTGCGCATGAAGAACAAAGAAGCTCAAACGCCTGCCATCCAGGTGCTGGAGCGCACGTTTGCGCTGCTCGATGTGCTGGCCAGCCACCAGGACCCGGTCTCGCTGAAGGAAATCGCCGAGACCACCGGCCTGCACCCCTCGACCGCGCACCGCATTCTCAACGACCTGGCCATCGGCCGCTTTGTCGATCGGCCCGAAGCCGGCAGCTACCGCCTGGGCATGCGCATGCTGGAGCTGGGCAATTTGGTCAAGGCGCGGCTTGATGTCCGCGACGCCGCCCTGGGCCCCATGCGCGAGCTGCACAAATTCACCCACCAGCCGGTCAATCTCTCGGTACGCCAGGGCGATGAGATCGTCTACATCGAGCGCACCTACAGCGAACGCTCGGGCATGCAGGTGGTGCGCGCCGTCGGCGGACGTGCCCCGCTGCACCTGACTTCGGTGGGCAAGCTCTTTCTGGCCAGCGACGACCCGACACGGGTGCGCGCCTACGCCACCCGCACCGGTCTGGCCGGCCACACCCGCAACAGCCTGACCGAGATTGGCGCCCTGGAGCGCGAACTGGCCATCATCCGCCAGCGCGGCCTGTCGCGCGACGACGAAGAGCTGGAGCTGGGCGTGCGCTGCATGGCCGCCGGCATCTACGACGACCAGGCCAAGCTGGTGGCCGGCCTGTCCATCTCGGCCCCGGCCGACCGGCTGGAAGAAAGCTGGCTGGCGCGGCTCAAGGAAACCGCCGCGCAGATCTCGGCCTCCTTGGGCTACCGCGGCTGAAGCCTCAGGCTTGCTTGCATCAGGTCGACAGGCAATAAAAAAACGCGCTCGAGGAGCGCGTTTTTCATGGCTGAAGCGGAGCCCGCTCAGATCGTCGGTTTGGCGTGCACCGCCGCAGTGGCGCTGGGGTTGCTGCTGATCCACTTGCGAACGCGCTCGGCGTCGGCGATTCGGGTGTATTTGCCGGTCGAATCCAGGAAGACCATGATCAGCTTGCGGCCGGCCATGCGGGCCTGCATGACCAGGCAACGGCCCGCCTCATTGATGAAGCCGGTCTTCTGCAGGCCGATGTCCCAGGCGGGGTTGCTGACCAGGGCATTGGTGCTGTGGAACTGCAGCTGGCGGCGGCCCAGGGCAACCTGGTATTCCTTGGAGGTGGACAGCTCGCGCAGCAGGGGCACCTCGTGCGCCACTTTCACCAGTGCCGCCAGATCCTTGGCGCTGGACTGATTGCGGCTGGACAGGCCGGTGGGCTCGACATAGTGCGTGTCCGTCATGCCCAGGGACTGAGCCTTGTGGTTCATGGCGGCCACAAAGGAGGCCAGACCGCCGGGGTAATTGCGACCCAGCGCATTGGCGGCGCGGTTTTCCGAGGACATCAGGGCCAGATGCATCATCTCGCCCCGGGTCAGCGTGGCGCCGACGGTCAGGCGCGAACGGGTGTACTTCTCCGAGTCGATGTCTTCCTCGGTGATGGTCAGCTTCTCGTCCATGGACTGGCCGGCTTCCACCACCACCAAGGCCGTCATCAGCTTGGTGATCGAGGCGATGGGCAGCACGGCCTGCGAGTTCTTGGCGAACAGGACTTCGTTGGTGTCTTGGTCGAGCACCAGCGCGACGCTGGACTTGAGCTTGAGCGAGTCCTCAACCGCGTGCAGGCCGTACAGCTGACCAAACGTCGGCTTGGCCGCCGCCTCAACTGCTGCCGCTGCGCCAAGCGCCACTGCGGTCTTGCCGGCCTTGGACTTCACCGAAGTACGGCCACTCGCCTTGACCGTCGATTTGGCTTGCGCGGCGCGGGCCGCTTTGCTCAGGTGCGTGCTGCGCGCGGCTGGCTTGGCGGCGCGGGCATTCTTGGCCACCGGGGCCTTGTTCGAGCTGGCGGCCTCGGCCACCGGTGCGGCGCCGAGAAAACCGGCCATGACCAGCGCCAGGCTGGCAGACAGGTGCGTCAACTGCTTCGAGAAATTGTTCTTCAAACTGGGCCCCCAACAACTGTCGGCAGTGTAGGTGAAAGGAAAAATACAGGCAAGATCAATCGCTTAGCGCAGACTCTTAAAGCTGGAGAAAGCCGTCAAAACAGCCCTCCCCAGCCCGCTGGCGCGCCGCCGAAAGGCCCCGGGGCCGCGGGCCTCAGCGACCGATCAGCCCTGCGCCGCGACCCGCTCGGTCTTGCTTTGCAGCTTGTTCAGCGCGCTCAAATATGCCTTGGCCGAGGCGACCACGATATCGGGATCGGCCCCCACGCCATTGACCACGCGACCGGCATGCTGCAAGCGCACCGTCACCTCGCCTTGCGATTCTGTGCTGCCGCTGGTGATGGCATTGACCGAATAGAGCAGCATCTCGGCGCCACTTTGGACGGTGGATTCGATGGCGCGTAGAACCGCATCCACCGGCCCGTTGCCGCTGCTCTCAGCCCGGTGCTCTTGCGCGCCGACCGCAAACACCACGCTGGCGTGCGGCTGCTCGCCCATCTCGGAGCGCTGCGACAGCGCGACCAGGCGGTAGTGCTCCTGGTCCGAGCTGACCGACTCGTCCATCACCAGGGCGATGATGTCCTCGTCGAAGATCTCGTTCTTGCGGTCGGCCAGATCCTTGAAGCGCACGAACGCGGCATTGACCTCGGCCTCGGACTCGAGCGCGATGCCCAACTCTTGCAGGCGCTGCTTGAAGGCATTGCGGCCACTCAGCTTGCCCAGCACGATCTTGTTGGCGCTCCAACCCACGTCTTCGGCGCGCATGATTTCGTAGGTGTCACGTGCCTTGAGTACGCCGTCCTGGTGGATGCCGGAGGCATGGGCAAAAGCATTGGCGCCCACCACCGCCTTGTTGGGCTGCACCACAAAGCCGGTGGTCTGCGAGACTAGGCGCGAGGCGGCGACGATATGCGACGCGTCGATATTGCAATCGAGGCCGAAGTAGTCGCGACGGGTCTTGACCGCCATCACCACTTCTTCGAGCGAACAATTGCCCGCACGCTCGCCCAGGCCGTTGATGGTGCATTCGATCTGACGCGCGCCGCCGATCTTCACGCCGGCCAGGGAATTGGCCACGGCCATACCCAGGTCGTTGTGGCAGTGCACGGACCAGATCGCCTGATCCGAGTTGGGCACGCGCTCGCGCAGGGTCTTGATGAAATTGCCGTAGAGCTCCGGGATGGCGTAGCCCACGGTGTCCGGGATGTTGATGGTGCGGGCGCCTTCCTTGATCACCGCTTCGATCACGCGGGCCAGGAAATCCGGATCGGAGCGATAACCGTCTTCCGGCGAGAACTCCACATCGCCGGTCACATTGCGAGCAAAGCGCACGGCCTGGATCGCCTGCTCCAGCACCTGTTCACGTGTCATGCGCAGCTTCTTCTCCATATGGAGCTCGCTGGTGGCGATGAAGGTGTGGATGCGCGAGCGCGCCGCGCCCTTGAGCGCCTCGGCCGCACGGGCGATGTCGCGATCGTTGGCACGGGCCAGCGAGCAGATGGTGCTTTCACGCACAGCGTCGGCAATCGCCTTGACCGCCTCGAAATCACCGTTCGAGGAGGCCGCAAAGCCCGCCTCGATCACATCGACCTTGAGCCGCTCGAGCTGGCGCGCAATGCGTAGCTTTTCGTCCTTCGTCATCGAGGCGCCGGGCGATTGCTCGCCGTCGCGCAAGGTGGTGTCGAAGATGATCAGCTGGTCAGCCATGAGGGTCTCCAAGTGGCTCGGGTTGATGGACAGAAAAACAAAACGGCCCGCGAAGCAGATGCTTGGCGGGCCGGTGATGTGCGAGGAAACTGGTGTGTAACGACGTGCGCGATCAGCGGGCCCGGGGCTCGATGGCTAGTAGCAGCAGTGCGGATGCGGAGATCGACAACATGGGCTTGAATATAGCACGCGAAATGCACGCCAAAGCGCGGGCGCCTCAGTCGTGCAAGCCCTTTTCATCGGGCTCGTCGGTCGATGTGGCAATCACGCTGACCGGCTTGCCCTTCATGCGCTTGTAGCCGTAGACCACATAGCCCGAGAGGCCGTAGGCACAGAACAAGCCAAAAAGCACACGCGGCGGGTCGATGTTGATAACGGCAATCCCCAGCGCAATCGCCACGATCACGATGAAGGGCACCGAGCGCTTGAAGCTCACATCCTTGAAGCTGTAGAACGGCGCATTGGTCACCATGGTCAGGCCCGCGTACAACGTGAAGCCAAACGCCACCCAGGCCAGCGACGGCGTGCTGTGGATGGCCTTGAAGCCGGCGTCATCCACCACCCAGACCAGGCCCATCACCAGGGCCGCGGCAGCCGGGCTGGGCACACCCTGGAAGAAACGCTTGTCCACCACCGCGATATTGGTGTTGAAACGCGCCAGACGCAGGGCGGCACCGGCGATGTAAACGAAAGCTGCGAACCAGCCCCACTTGCCCAAGCCGGACAAGGCCCAGATGTACATGATCAGCGCCGGCGCGGCGCCGAAGGAGACCATGTCGGAGAGGCTGTCCATCTGCTCGCCGAAGGTGCTCTGCGTGTTGGTCATGCGCGCCACACGGCCGTCCAGGCTGTCCAGCACCATGGCCGCAAAAATGCCGTAGGCCGATTGTTCGAAGCGGCCATTCATGGCCATCACGATGGCGTAAAAGCCGCTGAACAGGGCCGCCAGGGTGAAGAGATTGGGCAGGATGTAGATGCCCTTGCGGCGCCGGCGCACCGGCTCGTGCGCCTCGATGTCCTCATCGTCAGGCAGGGCTGCGGGCAGTGGATTCTTGGGATCGGTCATGGGGCGCAAGGATACAACAGGGGCTCCAAAGAAAAAGCCGCGAACAGGTCGCGGCTTTGAGATGCTTCACCCCTCAGCCTGGCCGCAAGCATGCGGCCCGGCCTTCGTGAGGCGCTCGACTCGGTCCTCACTCAGTTCTTGCTCTGATCGACCAAGCGGTTCTTCTTGATCCAGGGCATCATGGCGCGCAGCTTCTCGCCCACTTGCTCGATCGGATGCTCGGCGGTCAGGCGGCGACGGCTCAGCAGGGTCGGTGCGCCGGCCTTGTTTTCCAGGATGAAGCTCTTGGCGTACTCACCAGTCTGGATGTCCTTCAGGCACTGACGCATGGCGTTCTTGGTTGCCTCGGTCACCACGCGCGGGCCGGTCACGTACTCGCCGTACTCGGCATTGTTGGAGATCGAGTAGTTCATGTTGGCGATACCGCCTTCATAAATCAGGTCGACGATCAACTTCAGCTCGTGCAGGCACTCGAAGTAGGCCATTTCGGGCGCGTAGCCGGCTTCGGTCAGGGTTTCAAAGCCCGCCTTGATCAGCTCTACAGCGCCGCCGCACAGCACGGCTTGTTCGCCGAACAGATCGGTCTCGGTCTCTTCGCGGAAGTTGGTCTCGATGATGCCGGCCTTGCCGCCGCCGTTGGCGGAGGCGTAGCTCAGAGCCAGGTCGCGGGCGCGGCCGGTCTTGTCGGCGTAGACAGCGATCAGGTGGGGCACGCCGCCACCCTGGGTGTAGGTGCCGCGCACGGTGTGGCCGGGGGCCTTGGGCGCGACCATCCAGACATCCAGATCGGCGCGCGGCGTGACCTGGCCGTAGTGCACATTGAAGCCGTGAGCGAAGGCCAACGAAGCGCCGGGCTTGATGTTGGGCTCGACCTCGTTCTTGTAGACCTCGGCGATCTGCTCGTCGGGCAGCAGGATCATGACCACATCGGCGGCCTTCACGGCCTCGGCGATTTCGGCCACCTTCAGGCCGGCATTCTCGGCCTTGGCCCAGGACGCGCCGCTGCGGCGCAGACCGACGGTGACCTTGACGCCGCTGTCGTTCAGATTTTGCGCATGGGCATGGCCTTGTGAGCCGTAGCCGATGATGGTGACGTTCTTGCCCTTGATGAGGCTGAGGTCGGCGTCCTTGTCATAAAAAACGTTCATGTCGGTCTCCAGAAAAATTCAGTGAATCGGTCGAAAAAGAAGGGGTGGGTACTGCCAGAAGGATCTGATGAACTGGGGCGTCATCAAAGGCGCAGAATGCGCTCGCCGCGGCCGATGCCGCTGGTGCCGGTGCGCACCGTTTCAAGGATGGAGGCGCGGTCGATCGCGCCGATGAAGGCATCGAGCTTGCTGGCATCGCCGGTCAGCTCGATGGTGTAGGTCTTCTCGGTCACATCGATGATGCGGCCGCGGAAGATGTCGGCGGTGCGCTTCATCTCTTCGCGCTCCTTGCCGACCGCGCGCACCTTGATGAGCATGAGCTCGCGCTCGGTGTAATTGCCTTCGGTCAGGTCCACGACCTTGACCACTTCGATCAGGCGGTTCAGGTGCTTGGTGATCTGCTCGATCACCTCGTCCGAACCGGTGGTGACGATGGTCATGCGCGACAAGGATGCATCCTCGGTCGGCGCCACGGTCAGGCTCTCGATGTTGTAGCCACGGGCGGAGAACAAGGCGACGACGCGCGACAGCGCGCCCGGCTCGTTCTCGATGAGCAGTGCAATGATGTGTTTCATGGGTGTGGTCTCGTCCTTCGCGCTCTTCAATCCGGCGGCGGTAACCGACGGCTCTTGGCCACGCTCTTCGATGGAGGGAAACAGGTGCGAGGCTTGGGCGGAGTGCTGCGAGCAGGGCCTCTGGCATCAGCGCGGTAACGCTGGCACCCAGGCCCTGCCCTCAGGCACTCACAGGTCCTCGGACCCCAGGCGCATTTCCGAAATACCCTTGCCCGCCTGGACCATGGGCCAGACGTTCTCGGCCGGATCGGTGCGGATGTCGAGAAAGACCGTGCGGTCCTTCAGGCGCATGGCTTCACGCAGCGCGCCTTCGACATCACCGGGCTTTTCGACCAGCAGGCCGACATGGCCGTAGGCCTCGGCCAGCTTGACGAAATCGGGCAGCGCTTCCATATAGCTGTGGGAGTAGCGCTTGCCATAGTCGAGCTCCTGCCACTGACGCACCATGCCGAGGTAGCGGTTGTTCAAGGCGACGATCTTGACCGGCGTCTTGTACTGCTGGCAGGTGGACAGTTCCTGGATGCACATCTGGATGCTGCCCTCGCCGGTGACGCAGAACACGTCCGATTCCGGCTTGGCCAGCTTGATGCCCATGGCGTAGGGCAGGCCCACACCCATGGTGCCGAGGCCGCCGGAGTTGATCCAGCGGCGCGGTTCTTCGAAGCGGTAGAACTGGGCCGCCCACATCTGGTGCTGCCCCACATCGGAGGTGATGTAGGCGTCGCGGTCCTTGGTCAGGTTCCACAAGGTCTCGACCACCATCTGCGGCTTGATCACCTCGGTGGACGGCTTGTAGGCCAGACATTCGCGGCGACGCCATTCGTTGATCTGGCTCCACCAGGCATTGATGGAGGCCGAATCGGGCTTGGCCTGTGCTTCCTTGATCTGAAAGATCAGCTCTTGCAGCACGTCCTTGACGTCACCGACGATGGGGATGTCCACGCGCACACGCTTGGAGATCGAGGACGGGTCGATGTCCACATGGATGATCTTGCGCTCGACCTGGGCGAAGTGCTTGGGGTTGCCGATCACCCGGTCATCGAAACGCGCGCCCACGGCCAGCAGCACATCGCAGTGCTGCATGGTCATATTCGCTTCGTAGGTGCCGTGCATGCCCAGCATGCCCAGGAACTTGGGGTCACTCGAGGGAATGGCGCCCAGGCCCATCAAGGTGTTGGTGCAGGGGTAGCCCAGCAGATTGACCAGCTCACGCAGCTCGGCTGAGGACTCGCCCAAGATGACGCCGCCACCCGAGTAGATGTAGGGGCGTTTGGCCTGCAGCAAGAGCTGCACGGCCTTGCGGATCTGGCCCGAGTGGCCCTTGCGCGCCGGGTTGTAGGAGCGCATCTCCACATGCTTGGGGTACTCGAAGGCAGCGCCCAGCTTGGCCATGGAGACATCCTTGGGGATGTCCACCACCACCGGACCGGGCCGGCCGGTGCGGGCGATGTGGAAGGCTTTCTTCATCGTCATGGCCAAATCGCGCACATCCTTGACCAGGAAGTTGTGCTTGACGATGGGCCGGGTGATGCCGACGGTGTCGCATTCCTGGAAGGCGTCCAGGCCGATCGCCGGCGTGGGCACCTGGCCGGTCACGATCACCATGGGGATCGAGTCCATATAGGCCGTGGCAATGCCGGTGATGGCATTGGTCACACCCGGACCCGAGGTCACCAGTGCAACGCCGACATCGCCGGTGGCGCGGGCATAGCCGTCAGCGGCATGCACGGCAGCCTGCTCATGGCGAACCAGAACGTGTTGGATGGTTTCCTGTTTGTACAGTGCGTCGTAGATGTACAGCACCGCGCCGCCGGGATAGCCCCAAAGGAATTGAACACCTTCGGCTTGCAGGCAGCGCACCAGGATCTCGGAACCATTGAGTTCCGACGAGGAGGGGGAATTTGAGGAGTGAGGCTGCGCACGACCATCCGAGGCCGCAACGCGCTTGACTTCCGCGCTAGACATGTCCATTTCGAACCTTTGTGAATTTCTCTAACGAAAAACCATCGGTGTCCCTTCTCGCACCCTTGTGAGGTGGACTCGGAACCTGCGCGATCAAAAAACTTGGCACCCGGGTCGGGCAAGCCAGTCTGAGACCAGTGACTTCATTGTGCGAAGCAACATTATGCACCGACTCGGGTGCGCCTCCGTCGACTTGCTCGCCTAGAACGGCGCTCTGGCGCCACGCAATGCGATACTTCGCGCTGTTTTGCCAGTCCGGGCTTGCCGCCCTCCTCCTCCTTGGCCACCGACAAAGAACTCAACGATTTCCTGCGCAGCGTCGACCAACGCGCGTTCAAACGCACCGCCTACATGGTGCGTGACGACGATGCCGCGCTGGACATCGTGCAAGACGCCATGATCCGCCTGGCCGAAAAGTACTTCGACCGCCCGGCGGCCGAACTGCCCATGCTGTTCCAGCGCATCCTGTCCAACGCGACCATGGATTACTTCCGGCGCAAGAAGGTGCGCAACGGGGTGATGCAAAACATGTCGGACTTCGAAGGCAGCGACGACGACGGCGATTTCGACCTGCTCGAAATGCTGGAAGGCCAGGAGGGCGCGCTGGGCGCCTTGAGCGCGGCCGACGAGGTGTCGCGGGCCCAGATCTTGCAGGTCATTGATGCGGAAGTGGCGGAGCTGCCGGCGCGTCAACGGGAAGCCTTCCTGCTGCGTTACTGGGAGGAACTGGATGTCGCGGAGACCGCCAGCGTCATGGGATGCTCGGAAGGCAGTGTTAAAACTCACTGCTCCCGAGCCACGCATGCATTGGCAAAATCGCTGAAGGCCAAGGGAATCACACTATGAACACGTCGAAGCACTCACAGTTTGCGCAAGAGCTGGACGCCCGCGTGGCACGTTTCGGCCTGCGCGTGGCCGCTGGCCTGAGCGAACGCAACCAGGCCTTGCCGGCCGATGTTTCCGAACGCCTGCGTTTCGCCCGCGAGCAGGCCCTGCTCAAGGCGCGCAGCGCCCGCGCGGCCCAGAGCGAACTCGCGCCCAGCACCCAGCTGGTGCGCAACGGCGCCAGCTTGGCCCTGTTCGGGGGCAAAGGGTCGCCGCGCTGGCTGAAGTTCGCCTCGCTGATGCCGCTGTTCATGCTGGTTCTTGGCCTGGCACTGATTCAGCATGGTCAGTTCTACGAGCAAATTCTGGCCGCTGCCGAAGTGGACACGGCCTTGCTGGCCGACAACCTGCCCCCTTCGGCTTACAGCGACCCAGGTTTCTCTGAATTCTTGAGCGACGAGCAAGACTGACGGATGCGCACCATTGCCCCCTCGAAAGGCGCGTCCATCCGGTCCGACCTCTCGACGACTTTCTGCGGCGGGCTCGCTGCCGCTTTGCTGAGCCTGATCACGTCGACAGCCTTGGCGCAGATTCCGACGCCGGTCAGCGAAGCCGCCAGCGTGCCGGGCGCAATCGCTCCTGCAGCCAGCGCCGTGCCACCGCCCAAGGCTCTGCCCCCGGCCACCGCCGCCTCGGCGGTCAAGCGAGCGCCCGCTCCTATCCTCGGTGCCGGGACGGCCTTGCTCCCTCCGAACTGGACGGCCTTGAGCGCGGCGCAAAAGAAGATCTTGGCCCCGCTCGAACGCGATTGGGACGGTCTGGACACCGGCCGCAAGAGCAAATGGCTGGAAGTGGCTCAACGCTTTCCCGGTCTGCCGGCGGAAGAGCAAGCGCGCATGCAAGAGCGTATGCGCGATTGGACACGACTCAGTGCCGCCGAACGCCAGCAAGCGCGAGCCGGCTTCCAAGCCGCCGCCCAGCAATTGAATCCAGGTGACCGCCAGGCCAAATGGGAGGCCTACCAGGCCCTGCCGCCGGAGAAGCGCCAGCAACTTGCGGACAAGGCAGCCAAAAAGCAGGCGCCGAAGAAGGTCGGCGTTCCGGCTGCAGCCGCCATCGCAAGCCAGACCAAATCCAATCTTGTGCCAGCCCTGCCCAAGAGCTTGCCTGTCAAGCCGGTGGCCCCTTCTGTGCTGCAAGCAAAACCGGGGGTCAGCACGGTGCTGATCACACAGCATGCGCTGCGCCCCAGCCACCAGCGCGCGGGCCAAACCAAGGTGTGGGCCGACCCCAGCTTGGTCGACAGCAAGACCTTGCTGCCCAAGCGGCGCCCGGCTTCGGCCGCACCAGCGGCCGCAACGGCTTCCGCCCCTCCCCCAGCGAGCACTGCCGCGTCCGCCCCCTGATCCATGAGCGACTCTGATTCCCTGACACCCGCGCCGGCGCGGGCGCCCGGCTTGGCGCGACGCCTGGCGGCTTTCCTGTATGAAGGAATCCTGCTGTTTGCGGTGGCCATGGCCACGGGCCTGGTGTACTCACCGCTGGCGCAACAACGCCACGCACTGGAGCACCGCAACGGCTTGATGCTGGCCTTGGCTTGCAGCTTTGGCGCCTACTTCGTCTATTTCTGGAGTCGCAGCGGCCAGACCCTGCCGATGAAGACCTGGCACATCCGTGTGCTGCGCCTCGATGGCCAGCCCCTGAGCGTGGGTCAGGCCCTGCTGCGCTATGTTTTGAGCTTCGCCTGGTGGCTGCTGCCGGTGATGGCTGCACTGCAGATGCGCCAGCACGGCCTGGGCTTTGGCGCCATCAGTGTGGTGGGCCTGCTCGGTTTGCTGGGCTATGCCGCACTGAGCCGGGTACTGCCTGGCGGGCAGTTCCTGCATGATGTGATCGGCCGCACCCAGTTGGTCAGCCAGGTCCCGACTCCTAAATCCAAGTGAGCACTTCGAGATGAGCAACCCGCACAAGGGCCGTACCGGCATCGACCGCATCATCCATGCGGCCGGCTATTCCATGTCCGGACTGAAGGCGGCCTACACCGGGGAAAGTGCGTTTCGCCAGGAGGTCTGGCTGTTGATCCTGGCCACGCCGGCCGCTTTCTGGCTGGGCGAGGGCTGGGTGCAGGTGTCGCTGCTGCTGGGCTCGCTGCTGCTGGTGCTGATCGTCGAGCTGCTGAACTCGGGCATCGAAGCCGCGATCGACCGCGTGTCCTTCGAGATCCACGATCTGTCCAAGCGGGCCAAGGATCTGGCCAGCGCCGCCGTGCTGCTTGCTCTGCTGCTGTGCGTCGGTGTGTGGGGCGCAGCCTTGTGGCAGCGCTTCATGGCCTGAGCCAAGGCGGCCGAGCGCCTCATGGCGTCAGCGGCGCGAACCGCTGACGAGAGGTCTCAGACCGCGGCTTCGTCGGTCTCACCGGTGCGAATGCGCACGACCTGTTCAACCGGGGTGACAAAGATCTTGCCGTCGCCGATCTTGCCGGTCTTGGCGGCCTTGAGGATGGCGTCGATGCAGCGCTCGACGTCTTCGTCCTTGACCACCACCTCCACCTTCACCTTGGGCAGGAAGTCCACCACGTACTCGGCGCCGCGGTAGAGCTCGGTGTGGCCTTTCTGACGGCCAAAGCCCTTGACTTCGGTGACGGTCAAGCCCGATGCGCCCACCTCGGCCAGCGATTCGCGGACTTCGTCCAGCTTGAATGGCTTGATGATGGCGGTGATCTGCTTCATGGACGGATGCTCCTGGAAAGATGGGGACCTGGGGATTTAAGCACGGAACTTCGAGGTAATCGGATAGCGCCAATCCCGCCCGAAAGCGCGATGGGTGATGCGAATGCCGATGGGTGCCTGACGGCGCTTGTATTCGTTGATCTTGATCAGCCGGGTCACACGCTCGACATCGGCCGGATCAAAGCCCGCCGCGACAATCTCGGCCAGAGACTGATCCTCTTCCATATAGCGGGCGAGGATGGCGTCCAGCACCTCGTACGGCGGCAGACTGTCCTGATCCTTCTGATCGGGGCGTAGCTCGGCCGAGGGCGGCCGGGTGATGATGCGTTCGGGGATGATGGGGCCGACCGTGCCATCGGCACGCCGCGTGGGCTGCTCGTTACGCCAGCGCGCCAGGCGGAAGACCAAGGTCTTGGCAACATCCTTGATGACGGCAAAGCCACCGGCCATATCGCCGTACAGCGTGCAGTAGCCGGTGGCCATTTCGCTCTTGTTGCCGGTGGTCAGCACGATGGAGCCGAACTTGTTGGACAGCGCCATCAGCAAAGTGCCGCGGATGCGGGCCTGGATGTTTTCTTCGGTCGCGTCCAGCGGCAAGCCCTGGAACTCCTCAGCCAGGCTGGCGTTGAAAGCCTCGAACATGGGCACGATGGATTTTTCGTCGTAGCGCACGCCCAGGCGCTCCGCCATATCGCGGGCGTCGATCCAGGAAATATCCGCCGTGTAGGGCGAAGGCATCATCACCGTACGCACCTTGTCGGCGCCCAGTGCATCGACCGCAATGGCCAACACCAGGGCCGAATCGATGCCGCCGGACAGGCCGATCAAAGCCCCCGGGAAGCCGTTCTTGCCGATGTAATCCCGCACGCCGGTGACCAAAGCGCCCCAGGCTTGGGCCTCCAGCTCCGGCAGGGGCAAGACCTGACCCTGGACGTGACCCTGGGCATCCAGTTCGATCAGCAGCAGATCCTCTTCGAACATGGCTGCCCGAGCAGCGAGCTGGCCTTGGGCGTCAAGCGCGAACGACGCGCCATCAAACACCACCTCATCCTGCCCGCCCACCAGATGGGCATAGAGCAAGGGCAAGCCCACATCGGCCACCCGCTCGGCCATGCGCGCCTCGCGCTCGGCCACCTTGCCCAGATGGAAGGGCGAGGCATTGAGCACGCACAGCACCTGGGCGCCGGCCGCCTTGGCGGCGCGGGCGGGTTCGTCGAACCAGGCGTCTTCGCAGATGTTCAAGCCAAAACGCAAACCGCCGACCTCAAAGACCAGAGGCGCCTCGCCCGCATCTCGACCCGAGACGAAATAGCGCCGCTCGTCAAAGACCTGGTAATTGGGCAGCTCGCGCTTGGCATAGCTGCGCAAGACCTGTCCCCCTGCCAGCACTGAGGCTGCATTGAAGCGCGCCGGCACGGCCCAGCTCTTGGACCTAAGATCCGTCGCTCCCTCGCGTTGCAGTGGATGGCCGACGACGACATGCAAACCCGAGCAATCAGCCAGTTCGCTGGCGATCCAATGCAGCTGCTCATCGCAGGCCTGCATGAATGCAGGCCGCAGCAACAGATCTTCGGGCGGATAGCCGCACAGGCTCAGTTCGGGGGTCAGCAAGAGCTGGGCGCCGGCCTCATGGGCGCGGCGCGCGAACTCGACAATCTTTCTGGCGTTGCCCGCGAGATCACCGACGGTGACATTGATTTGCGCAAGCGCGACTTTCACGGACATGGGCCTCACACAGATGAAAACTAGCTCGGCCGATTATGTCATCCGGGTCCATTCCGACCTGCAGGAGCTGCCTCTCGACGCCTGGAATGCCTTGCTGGCCGAGCAAGCCCAGGCCACGCCATTCATGCGCCTGGAATACCTGCAAGCGCTGCAGCAATCGGGCAGCGCCACGGCCGCCACGGGTTGGCAGGCGCAGTTCCTGAGTGTCTGGCAGGGCGAGCGCTTGATCGCGGCCTGCCCGGCCTATTTGAAGAGCCACTCCTACGGCGAGTACGTGTTCGACTGGGCCTGGGCCGATGCCTACCAACGCCATGGCCTGGACTACTACCCCAAGCTGCTGGTGGCCGTGCCCTTCACCCCGGTGCCCGGCGCTCGGCTGCTGGCCGCGGATGGGGCTGCGCGACAGTTTCTCCTGGATGCGCTGCTGACTCTGGCGCGCCAACAATCGCTGTCCTCCGCGCACATCCTGTTTGCGAACGAAGCGGAGCAGTCCGCGGCAAGCGCGGGGGGCTGGATGGCGCGCAACGGCGTGCAGTTCCATTGGAGCAATCGCTCAGATACACCTTACCGAGACTTCGAGGACTTCCTCGCCTCGCTGCAGCGCGAGAAGCGCAAAAAGATTCAGCAGGAAGAACGCAAAGTGCGCGAGGCCGGCGTGAGCTTCGAAGCTCGCCAGGGCACGGAGATTCAAGAGGCGGATTGGGATTTCTTCTACCGCTGTTACCAGCTGACCTACCGCGCCCACCACAGCCGGCCCTATCTGACGAGGGACTTTTTTCGGCTCATGGCACAGCGCATGCCCGAACACTGGCTGCTGTTCATCGCCCGGCGCGAGGGACAGGCGGTGGCCGCCTCACTGATCGCGCTGGACCCGGAGCAAGGCGTGGCGTTTGGACGTTACTGGGGGGCAACCGAAGCCATCTCCTGCCTTCACTTCGAGGCCTGCTACTACCAGCCCTTGCGCTGGTGCATCGCCCGGGGCTACCAGCGCTTCGAAGGAGGCGCGCAGGGCGAGCACAAGATGGCGCGGGGCCTGATGCCGGTCAGCACCGGCTCCAGCCACTGGCTGGCACACCCGGACTTCAGCCAGGCCGTGGCGGAATTCCTCGGGCGCGAGGGGCAAGCCATGCATGCCTACGTCAACGAGCTGGAATTGCACCAGCCCTTCAAGCCCAGCTGACCCCTGTCCGGCGCTTGCCGTCCTCAATGGCCACAAAAAAAGCGCCGGCACAAGGCTGTGCGGGCGCTTTTGCGGCGGCAGGCTGAACGCAGCGTTACTGAGGAGCCAGCCTCAGCCAGCAGGAACTCAGGCCTTGGCCTGAGCCTTGGCGTAGTTTTCGATGCCGGCGGTGATTTCAGCCTTGGCGGCTTCAGGGCCTTCCCAGCCTTGCACCTTGACCCACTTGCCGGGCTCCAGGTCCTTGTAGTGCTCGAAGAAATGCTGGATGGCGTTCAGGCGCATCTTGTTCACGTCCTCGGGCTTTTGCCAGTGGGTGTACATCGGCAGGATCTTCTCGATGGGCACGGCCAGCAGCTTGGCGTCGCCGCCTGCTTCATCTTCCATCTTCAGCACGCCCACCGCGCGGCAGGTGACCACCACGCCCGGGGTCAGCGGGTACGGCGTCACCACCAGCACATCCACCGGGTCGCCGTCATCCGACAGGGTCTGCGGGATGTAGCCGTAGTTGCAGGGATAGTGCATGGCCGTGGTCATGAAGCGGTCCACGAACATGGCGCCGGTTTCCTTGTCGACCTCGTACTTGATCGGGTCGGCGTTCATCGGGATCTCGATGATGACGTTGAACTGTTCGGGCGCCTTGGCGCCGGGTGTGACGTTGTGCAGGCTCATGATTCTCTTGGTCTAACGCGAGGGGAAACCCGGATTCTAAGGGCTCCGCTTACACCGCCGTGACAGCGGTGGCGCAAGCTGCAACACCAGCGCTTGCGGCACACCGCTGGGTCTGGGCGTCAGCGCATCGTTTACCCGCAAACACTGGGTAAACACCCAGAGCGCTCGATTGCTTTACGCAAAGCCCTTCCCGTAGCATCAAACGCAGCGACCTGAGCCGCCACCGTGCAGGTCTGGCGTAGGGGCATCGAGGCGCATTCCGATTTGGCAGTTACACCAACAGGAGACCCGTTCATGACGACCCAATTGGCGCTGTACTTCGCGCTGGCCTGCGGTATCGCCGCAGTCTTGTATGGTTTCATCCAGAGAAGCTGGATCTTGAGTCAGGACGCGGGCAATCCCCGCATGCAGGAAATCGCCGCGGCCATCCAACAAGGAGCCGCCGCCTACCTCGCACGGCAGTACAAGACAATTGCCGTGGTCGGCGTCGTGCTGACCCTTTTGATTGCCTTCTTCCTGGACCTGCGCACCGCCATCGGCTTTGTCTTGGGCGCGGTGCTTTCGGGCGCCTGCGGCTTCATCGGCATGAATGTCTCGGTGCGTGCCAATGTGCGCACCGCCCAGGCCGCCACCAAGGGCATCGGCCCGGCGCTGGATGTCGCGTTCAAGGGCGGCGCCATCACCGGCATGCTGGTCGTGGGCCTGGGCTTGCTGGGCGTGAGCCTGTTCTTCTGGTACCTCAGTGGTGGCGAGAAGGTGGATTCCGCCACGCTCAAGCCCTTGCTGGGCTTTGCCTTCGGCTCTTCGCTGATCTCCATCTTCGCTCGCCTGGGTGGCGGCATTTTCACCAAGGGCGCCGATGTGGGCGCTGACCTGGTGGGCAAGGTCGAAGCCGGCATTCCCGAGGACGACCCGCGCAACCCGGCGGTGATCGCCGACAACGTCGGCGACAACGTCGGCGACTGCGCCGGCATGGCCGCTGACTTGTTCGAGACCTATGCGGTCACCTTGATCGCCACCATGGCGCTGGGCGCTCTGGTGGTCACTGCCGCACCGATGGCCGCCATCCTCTACCCGCTGATGCTGGGCGGCGTGTCCATCATCGCGTCCATCATCGGCTGCTACTTCGTCAAAGCCTCACCTGGCATGAAGAATGTGATGCCGGCGCTTTACAAAGGCCTGGCGGTAGCCGGCGTGCTGTCCCTGATCGCCTTCTACTTCGTCACCAATGCAGTCGTGCCCGATGACGCCCTGGGTGCCGGCACCCGCATGCGCTTGTTCGGCGCTTGCGCCGTCGGCTTGGTGCTGACCGCAGCCCTGGTCTGGATCACCGAGTTCTACACCGGCACCCAGTACTCCCCCGTCAAACACATCGCACAAGCGTCCACCACCGGTCACGGCACCAACATCATCGCGGGCCTGGGCGTGTCGATGCGTTCGACGGCATGGCCCGTGCTGTTTGTCTGCGCCGCCATTTTGGCGACCTATCAACTCGGCGGTCTGTACGCGATCGCCGTGGCCGCCACATCCATGCTGAGCATGGCCGGCATCGTCGTTGCACTGGACGCCTACGGCCCCATCACCGACAACGCCGGCGGCATTGCCGAGATGTCCGAACTGCCTTCCAGCGTGCGCGACGTGACGGACCCCCTGGACGCCGTGGGCAACACCACCAAGGCCGTGACCAAGGGCTACGCCATTGGCTCGGCCGGCCTTGCCGCGCTGGTGCTGTTCGCGGACTACACCCACTCGCTGGAAAGCCGCGGCCTGAGCGTGAGCTTCGACCTCAGCGACCCCAAAGTCATCGTGGGCCTGTTCATCGGCGGCCTGATCCCCTATCTGTTCGGCGCCATGGCCATGGAAGCGGTCGGCCGTGCTGCGGGCGCGGTGGTCGTCGAAGTTCGCCGCCAGTTCCGCGACATCAAGGGCATCATGGATGGCAGCGGTAAGCCCGAGTATGGCACCGCCGTCGACATGCTGACCACTGCAGCGATCAAGGAAATGATCGTGCCCTCACTGCTGCCCGTGGTGGTACCGGTCTTGGTCGGCCTGCTGCTCGGCCCCGCCGCATTGGGCGGCCTGCTGATGGGCACCATCGTCACCGGCCTCTTTGTCGCCATTTCCATGTGCACCGGCGGCGGCGCTTGGGACAACGCCAAGAAATACATCGAAGACGGCCACCACGGCGGCAAGGGCTCGGAAGCTCACAAGGCCGCGGTGACGGGCGATACGGTCGGTGACCCCTACAAAGACACCGCCGGCCCTGCCGTCAACCCGCTGATCAAGATCATCAACATCGTGGCCTTGCTGATCGTTCCGCTGCTGCCTTTGCCCACCACGGCACCGGCCGCAGCCCACGGCACGAACAGCCCAGCCGCCATTGCTGCACAACCGACCGATTCGCCACAGGCTGCGTCCGACACCAAGGTGCTTACCGCGGCGCCAGGCTCAGCTGCGGAACAAGCCAGCGCCGCCGCCTCTCAACCTTGACAGACTGAATCAAAAGTACTGGAGCGAGCGATTCGCCGATTGGCAGGCTCACACGGGTTAGCCCCGAGATAAAACAGCCCCTGCGGGGGCTGTTTTCATTTCAGGAACTTCACTCGTCACGCCACAATAGAACTGTTTGAATGACCGTCCAACCCACTCACTCGGTGCCATGAACAAATCTGCACTTTCAAGGCATGGACTGGACCGCCGAAGGGCTCAATTGCGAGAGCTGCAGCGCTATTTGCAAGCCCAGGAGCAGGAATTCTTCGAACTGCATGGCCACCTGAGGGCTTTCGTCGACCGGTATGTGGCCACCCTTGGCTCCTCCTATTTGGAATTGGATGCTCTGGAATCGCAGTTACACACGGCCACCCAATACTTGGCCGAAGCTTTGCGCCGCAATGGCATTTCAGCTCGCACGCCACGTGCGCCGCAAGCCACGGCCTTGCCAACCATCCCTTTCTTGCCCACAGCACCCCCACTTCCCGCGGAACCCGCTGCCGGGGTGATCGATCTGCCGCCACCGAGCTTAAAGACTTTGTATCGGCGCGCAGCCATGCGTCTGCATCCTGATTTCGCCGACAACGAGAACGAGCGTCAGCGCCGCGAGCAAGCCATGATGCTGGTGAACGAAGCCTACGCCTCAGAAAACCGAACACGCCTGGAAGCACTACTCCTGGCTGCCGGAGAAGATCCACTCAAAGTCACCGGAGGCAATGCCGACGCCTTGCGCGAATGGCTCAGCCGCTGCGAGAACTCGGTACAAGGCCGTCTCCGCGTGGTTCAAGCCCACCGTGTTGCGCTCGAAGCCCACCCCATGCACCAACTCTGGCAGGCCATCAGTCGGGCCGAAAAATTGGGGCTGGACCCATTCCATGTGATGGTCCAACGCCTGCGAAGCCAAATTGCAGAACGTCGCCAGGAGCTTTATATCGGCCAACGCCTACAACCGGAACCCGGCCTCGCCGAAGATTTTTTGCGTCGACGTATCGAACGCATGGGGGCGAGCTTAGGTGTTGATAGCGCCTGAGGAAGAGCGCGCCAAAACAATCTTCCCGCTATGCCTTCGCTTCATATTGAATCCAAAGGCACGGCGCAAGGTGCCTGGCCGATCCAAGGCAAAATTTTCATCGCCACAAGGATTTGCGACCTATAAAGCAAAACGCCCCCGATTCTTTCGAACCGGGGGCGTTGCATAGATATTAGCCTGACGATGACCTACTTTCACACGGGAACCCGCACTATCATCGGCGCTGAGGCATTTCACTGTCCTGTTCGGGATGGGAAGGAGTGGGACCGCCTCGCTATGGTCATCAGGCTTAACTGGTTGGCTTGCTGAAGTCTCGTCAGAGATTTTCAACAGGCCCAATTTGTAGAGCTGCGCAGTATACATGAGCTTGTCATGTATTGCACTTCGAATCAGCTGGTTTTGATTGCGTTCACACGTTGGATCATTTCGTTGAATGATCTGACTTCTGAAGAACGGTATAACTTGTGTCCTCAATAATCCTTGATCAGATCGGCTGATGTTTCCATCGCCTGAACTGTCAAAGTTATAGGGTCAAGCCTCACGGGCAATTAGTACTGGTTAGCTTAACGCATTACTGCGCTTCCACACCCAGCCTATCAACGTCCTGGTCTCGAACGACCCTTCAGGGGGCTCAAGGCCCCGGCAAGACTCATCTTGAGACGAGTTTCCCGCTTAGATGCTTTCAGCGGTTATCTCTTCCGCACTTAGCTACTCGGCGATGCCACTGGCGTGACAACCGATACACCAGAGGTGCGTCCACTCCGGTCCTCTCGTACTAGGAGCAGGCTCTCTCAATCTTGCAGCGCCCACGGAAGATAGGGACCAAACTGTCTCACGACGTTTTAAACCCAGCTCACGTACCTCTTTAAATGGCGAACAGCCATACCCTTGGGACCGGCTACAGCCCCAGGATGAGATGAGCCGACATCGAGGTGCCAAACACCGCCGTCGATATGAACTCTTGGGCGGTATCAGCCTGTTATCCCCAGAGTACCTTTTATCCGTTGAGCGATGGCCCTTCCATACAGAACCACCGGATCACTTTGTCCTACTTTCGTACCTGCTCGACTTGTCAGTCTCGCAGTCAAGCACGCTTATGCCAATGCACTATCAACACGATTTCCGACCGTATTTAGCGTACCTTCGAACTCCTCCGTTACACTTTGGGAGGAGACCGCCCCAGTCAAACTGCCCACCATACACTGTCCCCAATCCCGATAAGGGACCAAGGTTAGAACCTCAAACACACCAGGGTGGTATTTCAACGTTGGCTCCATGAGAACTAGCGTCCTCACTTCAAAGCCTCCCACCTATCCTACACAGATCTGTTCAAAGTCCAATGTAAAGCTACAGTAAAGGTTCATGGGGTCTTTCCGTCTTTCCGCGGGGAGATTGCATCATCACAAACATTTCAACTTCGCTGAGTCTCTGGAGGAGACAGTGTGGCCATCATTACTCCATTCGTGCAGGTCGGAACTTACCCGACAAGGAATTTCGCTACCTTAGGACCGTTATAGTTACGGCCGCCGTTTACTGGGACTTCAGTCAAGAGCTTGCACCCCATCATTTAATCTTCCAGCACCGGGCAGGAGTCACACCCTATACGTCGACTTTCGTCTTTGCAGAGTGCTGTGTTTTTAATAAACAGTTGCAGCCACCGATTCTCTGCGGCCCCATTCTGCTTCGAGAGTAAATCTCTACACATACTAGAGGCACACCTTCTTCCGAAGTTACGGTGTCAATTTGCCGAGTTCCTTCTCCAGAGTTCTCTCAAGCGCCTTAGAATACTCATCTCGCGCACCAGTGTCGGTTTGCGGTACGGTCGTCAATAGCTGAAGCTTAGTGGCTTTTCCTGGAAGCAGGGTATCACTCACTTCGTCTGCAAGCAGACTCGTTATCACGCCTCATCTAAGCTCTCCGGATTTGCCTAAAGAGCACGACTACACGCTTGAACCAACTATTCCAACAGTTGGCTGAGCTAACCTTCTCCGTCCCCACATCGCACTATTGATCGGTACAGGAATATTTACCTGTTTCCCATCAGCTACGCATCTCTGCCTCGCCTTAGGGGCCGACTCACCCTACGCCGATGAACGTTGCGTAGGAAACCTTGCGCTTTCGGCGAGGGGGCTTTTCACCCCCTTTAACGCTACTCATGTCAGCATTCGCACTTCTGATACCTCCAGCAGGCTTCACAACCCACCTTCACAGGCTTACAGAACGCTCTCCTACCACGTGCAATAAATTGCACATCCGCAGCTTCGGTAACTGGCTTAGCCCCGTTACATCTTCCGCGCAGGACGACTCGATCAGTGAGCTATTACGCTTTCTTTAAATGATGGCTGCTTCTAAGCCAACATCCTGACTGTTTTAGCCTTCCCACTTCGTTTCCCACTTAGCCAATTTTGGGGACCTTAGCTGGCGGTCTGGGTTGTTTCCCTCTTGAGTCCGGACGTTAGCACCCGGTGCTCTGTCTCCCAAGCTGTACTCATCGGTATTCGGAGTTTGCAATGGTTTGGTAAGTCGCCATGACCCCCTAGCCATAACAGTGCTCTACCCCCGATGGTAATACTTGAGGCACTACCTAAATAGTTTTCGGAGAGAACCAGCTATTTCCAAGTTTGTTTAGCCTTTCACCCCTATCCACAGCTCATCCGCTAATTTTGCAACATTAGTCGGTTCGGACCTCCAGCACCTGTTACGGTACCTTCATCCTGGCCATGGATAGATCACTTGGTTTCGGGTCTACACCCAGCGACTAATTCGCCCTATTCGGACTCGATTTCTCTACGGCTTCCCTATTCGGTTAACCTCGCCACTGAATGTAAGTCGCTGACCCATTATACAAAAGGTACGCAGTCACCCTTGCGGGCTCCTACTTTTTGTATGCATGCGGTTTCAGGATCTATTTCACTCCCCTCCCGGGGTTCTTTTCGCCTTTCCCTCACGGTACTAGTTCACTATCGGTCGATTACGAGTATTTAGCCTTGGAGGATGGTCCCCCCATATTCAGACAGGATTTCTCGTGTCCCGCCCTACTTGTCTTACGCTTAGTTCCACACCGCAGCATTCTCATACGGGGCTATCACCCGCTATGGCCGGACTTTCCATTCCGTTCTGATATACACGATGCTAAAACGTAAAGGCTACTCCAATTTCGCTCGCCGCTACTTTCGGAATCTCGGTTGATGTCTTTTCCTCGAGCTACTGAGATGTTTCAGTTCACCCGGTTCGCCACAATGACCTATGTATTCAGTCAGAGTTACCCCTCGCGGGGTGGGTTTCCCCATTCGGAAATCTCCGGATCAAAGCTAATTTGCCAGCTCCCCGAAGCTTATCGCAGGCTATCACGTCCTTCGTCGCCTGTAATCGCCAAGGCATCCACCACATGCACTTAGTCACTTGACCCTATAACTTTGACAGCGCTGACTGCACTGTCGTCAAGGACTCGTACAGAGCCTCTCAGCTCCATACGTTTATTGAGTATTCACGCGTTACGCCGTTCTTCATATCTAAACAATTTCTTGCTCAGTTGAAGTCTTGTGTTTGACGCAATCAAAAGCTACTAGCGGCACGGTACGCTCACCCCCTTTACGAGATGGCGCTTTCCGCTAGCAGCGCTGATTCGACTCTACAAATTGTTAAAGAACAACAGCCGACTCTTTCGAGCCTTATGACTGACAAACCAGAACAACCGCTCACGCCTTCGCGCAACGGATGCTTTGGTTTGTCAACCATGCCTTCAGAGTAAATTGGTGGAGGATGACGGGATCGAACCGACGACCCCCTGCTTGCAAAGCAGGTGCTCTCCCAGCTGAGCTAATCCCCCGGGATCTCTTCAAATCCGTGGTGGGTCTGGCTGGATTCGAACCAGCGACCCCCGCCTTATCAAGACGGTGCTCTAACCGACTGAGCTACAGACCCACGCGTTTCTTGCGTGCACTGCCTCTCAGTAACGCTCGCCTGTTGAGGCCAGCTCGGCAGGCTCACGCTATTACTCTGATGTTGTATTCACAGCCGATAAGTGTGGGCGCTTAAAAATGAGTCATGTGGATCTCGCTGGTCATCTGCTGCACGCAGCAAACAACTGCTCGACCATTTTCTAGAAAGGAGGTGATCCAGCCGCACCTTCCGATACGGCTACCTTGTTACGACTTCACCCCAGTCACGAACCCTGCCGTGGTAATCGCCCCCCTTGCGGTTAGGCTAACTACTTCTGGCAGAACCCGCTCCCATGGTGTGACGGGCGGTGTGTACAAGACCCGGGAACGTATTCACCGCGGCAAGCTGATCCGCGATTACTAGCGATTCCGACTTCACGCAGTCGAGTTGCAGACTACGATCCGGACTACGACCGGTTTTCTGGGATTAGCTCCCCCTCGCGGGTTGGCAGCCCTCTGTACCGGCCATTGTATGACGTGTGTAGCCCTACCCATAAGGGCCATGATGACCTGACGTCATCCCCACCTTCCTCCGGTTTGTCACCGGCAGTCTCATTAGAGTGCCCTTTCGTAGCAACTAATGACAAGGGTTGCGCTCGTTGCGGGACTTAACCCAACATCTCACGACACGAGCTGACGACGGCCATGCAGCACCTGTGTCCAGGTTCTCTTTCGAGCACTCCCACATCTCTGCAGGATTCCTGGCATGTCAAGGGTAGGTAAGGTTTTTCGCGTTGCATCGAATTAAACCACATCATCCACCGCTTGTGCGGGTCCCCGTCAATTCCTTTGAGTTTCAACCTTGCGGCCGTACTCCCCAGGCGGTCAACTTCACGCGTTAGCTACGTTACTGAGAAGAAACCCTCCCAACAACCAGTTGACATCGTTTAGGGCGTGGACTACCAGGGTATCTAATCCTGTTTGCTCCCCACGCTTTCGTGCATGAGCGTCAGTACAGGCCCAGGGGATTGCCTTCGCCATCGGTGTTCCTCCGCATATCTACGCATTTCACTGCTACACGCGGAATTCCATCCCCCTCTGCCGTACTCTAGCTATGCAGTCACAAAGGCAGTTCCCAGGTTGAGCCCGGGGATTTCACCTCTGTCTTGCATAAC
The DNA here is from genome assembly GCF_027863535.1 of Paucibacter sp. B51. NCBI lineage: Bacteria > Pseudomonadati > Pseudomonadota > Betaproteobacteria > Burkholderiales > Sphaerotilaceae > Roseateles > Paucibacter sp. B51. The sequence continues at coordinate 4,959,075 of NZ_JAPIVN010000001.1, forward strand.
CGCCTGCGCACGCTTTACGCCCAGTAATTCCGATTAACGCTTGCACCCTACGTATTACCGCGGCTGCTGGCACGTAGTTAGCCGGTGCTTATTCTTCAGGTACCGTCATTAAGTCTCTGTATTAGAGAAACTCGTTTCTTCCCTGACAAAAGCGGTTTACAACCCGAAGGCCTTCTTCCCGCACGCGGCATGGCTGGATCAGACTTGCGTCCATTGTCCAAAATTCCCCACTGCTGCCTCCCGTAGGAGTCTGGGCCGTGTCTCAGTCCCAGTGTGGCTGGTCGTCCTCTCAGACCAGCTACAGATCGTCGCCTTGGTGGGCTTTTACCCCACCAACTAGCTAATCTGATATCGGCCGCTCCAATCGCGCGAGGCCTTACGGTCCCCCGCTTTCACCCTCAGGTCGTATGCGGTATTAGCCACTCTTTCGAGTAGTTATCCCCCACGACTGGGCACGTTCCGATACATTACTCACCCGTTCGCCACTCGTCAGCTTAACCTGTTACCGTTCGACTTGCATGTGTAAGGCATGCCGCCAGCGTTCAATCTGAGCCAGGATCAAACTCTACAGTTCGATCTTGATTTACTCAACGGAATCGACAAAACCATTTACATGATTCCATCTAATTTCCGTGAGCGTTTAAAGTCTAAGAGACTTGATACTCGTCACCGAGCATCAAAACTCACCTTCAAACGCCCACGCTTATCGGCTGTTAATTTTTAAAGAACCAAGAGAGCCAAGCTCATCTTGACAAGACCGACTCGCATCGAGTCTTGCGTCCGTCGACTGCTTTGCAGCTCGTCAACAGCACAGAAGCGAGATTATGACTGATGTTTTTACTATCGTCAACACCTATTGCATGCGATTTTCATCAGCCTGCAACTTCTGCTCTGCTTACCATCAGGCCTAGCCTGGCGGGATCCACAGATGCAAACGCTGCCACACACCAGGCAGACTTCGCTTGCATCTAGGGACCGAGTGCCCGACCTGCCTTAGCAGACCCACACTCAGAGACAGAAACGCCCGGCCATGTGACCGGGCGTTTTGCATAGATATTAGCCTGACGATGACCTACTTTCACACGGGAACCCGCACTATCATCGGCGCTGAGGCATTTCACTGTCCTGTTCGGGATGGGAAGGAGTGGGACCGCCTCGCTATGGTCATCAGGCTTAACTGGTTGGCTTGCTGAAGTCTCGTCAGAGATTTTCAACAGGCCCAATTTGTAGAGCTGCGCAGTATACATGAGTTTGTCATGTATTGCACTTCGAATCAGCTGGTTTTGATTGCGTTCACACGTTGGATCATTTCGTTGAATGATCTGACTTCTGAAGAACGGTATAACTTGTGTCCTCAATAATCCTTGATCAGACCGGCTGATGTTTCCATCGCCTGAACTGTCAAAGTTATAGGGTCAAGCCTCACGGGCAATTAGTACTGGTTAGCTTAACGCATTACTGCGCTTCCACACCCAGCCTATCAACGTCCTGGTCTCGAACGACCCTTCAGGGGGCTCAAGGCCCCGGCAAGACTCATCTTGAGACGAGTTTCCCGCTTAGATGCTTTCAGCGGTTATCTCTTCCGCACTTAGCTACTCGGCGATGCCACTGGCGTGACAACCGATACACCAGAGGTGCGTCCACTCCGGTCCTCTCGTACTAGGAGCAGGCTCTCTCAATCTTGCAGCGCCCACGGAAGATAGGGACCAAACTGTCTCACGACGTTTTAAACCCAGCTCACGTACCTCTTTAAATGGCGAACAGCCATACCCTTGGGACCGGCTACAGCCCCAGGATGAGATGAGCCGACATCGAGGTGCCAAACACCGCCGTCGATATGAACTCTTGGGCGGTATCAGCCTGTTATCCCCAGAGTACCTTTTATCCGTTGAGCGATGGCCCTTCCATACAGAACCACCGGATCACTTTGTCCTACTTTCGTACCTGCTCGACTTGTCAGTCTCGCAGTCAAGCACGCTTATGCCAATGCACTATCAACACGATTTCCGACCGTATTTAGCGTACCTTCGAACTCCTCCGTTACACTTTGGGAGGAGACCGCCCCAGTCAAACTGCCCACCATACACTGTCCCCAATCCCGATAAGGGACCAAGGTTAGAACCTCAAACACACCAGGGTGGTATTTCAACGTTGGCTCCATGAGAACTAGCGTCCTCACTTCAAAGCCTCCCACCTATCCTACACAGATCTGTTCAAAGTCCAATGTAAAGCTACAGTAAAGGTTCATGGGGTCTTTCCGTCTTTCCGCGGGGAGATTGCATCATCACAAACATTTCAACTTCGCTGAGTCTCTGGAGGAGACAGTGTGGCCATCATTACTCCATTCGTGCAGGTCGGAACTTACCCGACAAGGAATTTCGCTACCTTAGGACCGTTATAGTTACGGCCGCCGTTTACTGGGACTTCAGTCAAGAGCTTGCACCCCATCATTTAATCTTCCAGCACCGGGCAGGAGTCACACCCTATACGTCGACTTTCGTCTTTGCAGAGTGCTGTGTTTTTAATAAACAGTTGCAGCCACCGATTCTCTGCGGCCCCATTCTGCTTCGAGAGTAAATCTCTACACATACTAGAGGCACACCTTCTTCCGAAGTTACGGTGTCAATTTGCCGAGTTCCTTCTCCAGAGTTCTCTCAAGCGCCTTAGAATACTCATCTCGCGCACCAGTGTCGGTTTGCGGTACGGTCGTCAATAGCTGAAGCTTAGTGGCTTTTCCTGGAAGCAGGGTATCACTCACTTCGTCTGCAAGCAGACTCGTTATCACGCCTCATCTAAGCTCTCCGGATTTGCCTAAAGAGCACGACTACACGCTTGAACCAACTATTCCAACAGTTGGCTGAGCTAACCTTCTCCGTCCCCACATCGCACTATTGATCGGTACAGGAATATTTACCTGTTTCCCATCAGCTACGCATCTCTGCCTCGCCTTAGGGGCCGACTCACCCTACGCCGATGAACGTTGCGTAGGAAACCTTGCGCTTTCGGCGAGGGGGCTTTTCACCCCCTTTAACGCTACTCATGTCAGCATTCGCACTTCTGATACCTCCAGCAGGCTTCACAACCCACCTTCACAGGCTTACAGAACGCTCTCCTACCACGTGCAATAAATTGCACATCCGCAGCTTCGGTAACTGGCTTAGCCCCGTTACATCTTCCGCGCAGGACGACTCGATCAGTGAGCTATTACGCTTTCTTTAAATGATGGCTGCTTCTAAGCCAACATCCTGACTGTTTTAGCCTTCCCACTTCGTTTCCCACTTAGCCAATTTTGGGGACCTTAGCTGGCGGTCTGGGTTGTTTCCCTCTTGAGTCCGGACGTTAGCACCCGGTGCTCTGTCTCCCAAGCTGTACTCATCGGTATTCGGAGTTTGCAATGGTTTGGTAAGTCGCCATGACCCCCCCGATGGTAATACTTGAGGCACTACCTAAATAGTTTTCGGAGAGAACCAGCTATTTCCAAGTTTGTTTAGCCTTTCACCCCTATCCACAGCTCATCCGCTAATTTTGCAACATTAGTCGGTTCGGACCTCCAGCACCTGTTACGGTACCTTCATCCTGGCCATGGATAGATCACTTGGTTTCGGGTCTACACCCAGCGACTAATTCGCCCTATTCGGACTCGATTTCTCTACGGCTTCCCTATTCGGTTAACCTCGCCACTGAATGTAAGTCGCTGACCCATTATACAAAGGTACGCAGTCACCCTTGCGGGCTCCTACTTTTTGTATGCATGCGGTTTCAGGATCTATTTCACTCCCCTCCCGGGGTTCTTTTCGCCTTTCCCTCACGGTACTAGTTCACTATCGGTCGATTACGAGTATTTAGCCTTGGAGGATGGTCCCCCCATATTCAGACAGGATTTCTCGTGTCCCGCCCTACTTGTCTTACGCTTAGTTCCACACCGCAGCATTCTCATACGGGGCTATCACCCGCTATGGCCGGACTTTCCATTCCGTTCTGATATACACGATGCTAAAACGTAAAGGCTACTCCAATTTCGCTCGCCGCTACTTTCGGAATCTCGGTTGATGTCTTTTCCTCGAGCTACTGAGATGTTTCAGTTCACCCGGTTCGCCACAATGACCTATGTATTCAGTCAGAGTTACCCCTCGCGGGGTGGGTTTCCCCATTCGGAAATCTCCGGATCAAAGCTAATTTGCCAGCTCCCCGAAGCTTATCGCAGGCTATCACGTCCTTCGTCGCCTGTAATCGCCAAGGCATCCACCACATGCACTTAGTCACTTGACCCTATAACTTTGACAGCGCTGACTGCACTGTCGTCAAGGACTCGTACAGAGCCTCTCAGCTCCATACGTTTATTGAGTATTCACGCGTTACGCCGTTCTTCATATCTAAACAATTTCTTGCTCAGTTGAAGTCTTGTGTTTGACGCAATCAAAAGCTACTAGCGGCACGGTACGCTCACCCCCTTTACGAGATGGCGCTTTCCGCTAGCAGCGCTGATTCGACTCTACAAATTGTTAAAGAACAACAGCCGACTCTTTCGAGCCTTATGACTGACAAACCAGAACAACCGCTCACGCCTTCGCGCAACGGATGCTTTGGTTTGTCAACCATGCCTTCAGAGTAAATTGGTGGAGGATGACGGGATCGAACCGACGACCCCCTGCTTGCAAAGCAGGTGCTCTCCCCCCGCCTTATCAAGACGGTGCTCTAACCGACTGAGCTACAGACCCACGCGTTTCTTGCGTGCACTGCCTCTCAGTAACGCTCGCCTGTTGAGGCCAGCTCGGCAGGCTCACGCTATTACTCTGATGTTGTATTCACAGCCGATAAGTGTGGGCGCTTAAAAATGAGTCATGTGGATCTCGCTGGTCATCTGCTGCACGCAGCAAACAACTGCTCGACCATTTTCTAGAAAGGAGGTGATCCAGCCGCACCTTCCGTACGACTTCACCCCAGTCACGAACCCTGCCGTGGTAATCGCCGGGAACGTATTCACCGCGGCAAGCTGATCCGCGATTACTAGCGATTCCGACTTCACGCAGTCGAGTTGCAGACTACGATCCGGACTACGACCGGTTTTCTGGGATTAGCTCCCCCTCGCGGGTTGGCAGCCCTCTGTACCGGCCATTGTATGACGTGTGTAGCCCTACCCATAAGGGCCATG